>NZ_JAHXYI010000009.1 GCF_019970045.1 Chryseobacterium sp. GVT01B | reverse complement strand
ACAGAAGTTAAGCCCACCAGCGCCGATGGTACTGCGAAAGCGGGAGAGTAGGCCGCCGCCAGTTTTTATTTTATTTTTAAAAATCCTTTATCTTATGATAAAGGATTTTTTTTGCTTTATACACAACCCCAATCCAAACATAAGCAATGAGTAATCGGTAATCAATAATGGTTCCTGTTTCAATCAATACCAGAGATCACTCATCATTGATTACTTATCACTTATTATTGATAGAACTCCCTTGTCGCTCCGAAGGAGTCTAAACAATCCATTTTAAATTCTATCATCAAGTATATCTAAGATTATCAGATCACTTAAATATTAAAAACTTTATACTACTCCTTTGAATCCTTTAGGCTCTAATAGTGCGGCTGGATTCCTACGGAATGACATAGTCAGAAGTATTAGATTACTATGTAAAATTGATCATTTATTATTCAGAGTACATATTCCCTTGTCGCTCCGAAGGAGTCTAAACAAGCCATTTTAAATTCTATCATCAAGTATGTCTAAGATTATCAGATCACTTAAATGTTAAAAACTCTGTGCTACTCCCTTGAATCCTTTAGACTCCAATAAATGCGGCTGGATTCCTTCGGAATGACATAGTCGGAAGTATTAGATCACTATGTAAAATTGATCATTTATTATTCAGAGTACATACTCCATTGTCACTCTGAAGGAGTTTAAACAAGCCATTATTTTCTTCAATTCAATCCCCACAAAGTACTAGATTTAGACTATAGCTCATCTAACTTAAATTTTACTTAATCATTTAAGTATCAAAAGTTTCAAACTCATATTAATGATTTAATATGTTTAAATTAGAAAGATTTGGTTGCTTTTATTAATGTATTTAGCATAAATAATTAATGATTGTATATTAATTTAATGAGAATTACGTTTATTTGTTGAAATATCTTGTGATATTATTAAATATATACCAAATCTAATTTTTATGAAAAAAACCATTTTTAAGGTTGGACTGCTCCAATCCTTATTCTTTTTCGGTGGATTGTATGCACAAAGTGATTCAACTAAAGCGTCAAAGATTGATGAAGTAGTTGTTACAGCCTATGGTGTAAAAAAAGAAAAAAAAGCGCTTGGATATTCTTTCCAGGATGTGAAAGGTCAAACCCTTGTCGATGCTAAAGAAAATAACATGACCAATGCATTAGTAGGAAAGGTGGCCGGATTACAAGTCATTAAAGGAGGTTTTGGACCCGGTTCTTCTTCCAAGATTAACCTGAGGGGGTTTAATTCTTTTACCGGAGATAATCAACCTCTTATTGTGGTGGATGGAGTTCCGTTAAGTAATAGCTTAGGCTCAAAGGTTAAGCAGAATGGAAAAGACTCTAATAACGATTTCTGGAACCCGGATCTTGATATGGGAAATGGTTTAAGTGATATCAACCCTGATGACATTGAAAGTCTTTCCGTTTTAAAAGGCGGTGCTGCTTCTGCTTTGTATGGCTCCAGAGGTGGAAACGGAGTTATTCTGATTACTACAAAAACAGGTAAAAGAAAAGGAGGACTAGGAATTACATATTCTACAAGCCTGGGTTTTGAAAATATTTTTATGAAACCTGATTTGCAGCATAGTTTCGCTCAAGGTAGTAATGGTCTGCCCAATCCACAAGGGGTTGATAATACAACTTCCTGGGGACCCACTTTTGAAGGATCAAATATGACGGTTCATGATAACTTAAAAAACTTTTTTAAGACAGGAACTAATTCTCAGCATACATTGAGTTTTCAGGAGAACATAGGTGAAGGATCAAGCTTGTACACTTCTGCTAATTATTTAAACAGTAATAGCCAGATTCCAAATTCAAAATATGAGAGGTTCAATTTTATGGCAAAAATGAATTCTAATTTTGGGGCTAATAAAAGATGGACTACTGAGGTGAAAGCCCAATATATGAGCGTTAAAGGCACAAACAGACCTTCTGCAGGACAAGGTGATGGAAATTACTACCCAAGAATCCTTCTGATGCCTCAAAATATTGATGTAAGAGATTATCGTGAGGGACAGATGCAAAATGGAGTAACGTCGCGCTGGATAACTTCCAATGGAGTTAATCCTTATTGGACAGCCTATAATGCTTTGAATGCAGATAAAAAAGACAGGTTTTTATTAAACGGTTATCTTAAATATCAATTTAATAACTGGCTGAGCGCAGATGTAAGGCTAGGGACAGATTTCTATTCTTTAAATAACGATGCAAGAGTTTGGACGGGATCTGGCCGTAATAATTCTTACTCTACCGCTCAGGAAAAGTTTTATGAGAATAATTATATTATAAGTCTTAATGCTAAAAAAGATAATATTGTTGGTAAATGGGGAGGATCGCTTTCTGTTTATGGACAGATGATGGAAAGCAGGGATAAGGCACTATATTTTTCCACACAAAATCTTATTCTTGCCAATGTTTTCAGCACATCTAATACGAGTGATCTTGCTTCTGTTACGACGACTGAAGTTGATATGTGGAAAAAAATTAATTCAGTATTTGCTGCTGCTGAAATTAATTATGACGGATATTGGTTTCTGAATGCTACGGCAAGAAATGATTGGTCTTCTACTTTGAATATTGATAACAGGTCTTATTTTTATTCTTCTGTGAGCACTTCATTAGTTTTAACAGATATGCTGAAAAAATTAAATGGTACAACTTTAAATGCCTTAACGTTTGCTAAACTTCGCGCGGCTTACGCAGTTACAGGAAATTCTTTACCGCCCCAACAGTTATATAATACCTATACCGCTTCCACAGATCCAAGCGGACATATAGTGCTTACAAGAAATAAAATTCTTTTTAATTCAAATCTTCATGCCGAGAAGCTTAAAAGTTTTGAAGTCGGTGCAGATATGAAGTTTTTTGACAGAGTATCTCTGGATGTAAGTTATTTTAGTAATAATGCAACAGAGCAACTGATAGATTTACCAATAAATCCTCTTTCAGGATATGAGAAAAAGAAAATTAATTCAGGAGGGCTGCATAACAAAGGGTTTGAATTCGTATTGAATACGGATATCTTTAAGAAGGAAAGTTTTGTATGGAATGTCAATGCCAATTTTTCAACCCTAAAAAGCAACATCGATAAAATTGATGGTATTGTTTCAAAATACCCTTTATCAGGTTTTGATAACGTTGCTTTCTTTGCAGAAGTAGGAAAACCTTACGGAGCGATTTATGGAACGAAATTCCTAAGAGTAGAAGATACAAGCAGCCCTCATTACGGAAAGCTTATTGTGGATCAAAACGGATTACCGCAGGCTACTTCTGATCAATATTATCTTGGAGATCAAACGCCGAGAGCTTTGTTTGGTTTTACAAACAGCTTTGTTTATAAAAATATTGGACTTTCATTTTTAATTGACGGAAGAATCGGAGGTAAATTTTTCTCTGCAACGCAAGCTGCATTACAAGCGAATGGACTTGCTGCAGACACTGCACCCGGAGGAAAACGTGATAATATGATTTTAGATGCAGTAGTGGAGGGAAATGGCGGTTATACAGCAAATACCAAAGAAATTACTCAACAGGATTATTGGGGAGCTGTAACATCTGGAAATTTAGGAATTACAGAACAAAATATTTATGATGCTACCAATATTCGGTTAAGAAATATTCAGCTGACCTACAGTTTCCCTAAAAGTATTTTCCAGAAACTAGCCTTACAGAGTGCTAAAGTTGCTTTTACGGCAAATAACGTATGGATGATTTATAGCAAAGCAAAAGGAATTGATCCGGAATCTGTATTCGCAATTAATTCTAATGCTACAGGATTTGAAAACCTTGCTTTTCCTACTTCAAGATCTTATTTATTTACAATCACTTTAGGCTTTTAATTAATAACTGAAACAATGAAAAAATATATCTTATCATTTTTTACAATTAGTTTACTATGTACTTCATGTAATGATTTTGAAGACATCAATAATAACCCGTTTGCCGTAGACGCTAGTAAGGCAGAACCTGAATATTTCTTAAATAACTCAATTCTCGGTGCTCAGCAGGATCCTAATATCGCAGAACGTGTTTTTGTTTTATACTGGAAAACAGCAGCAAGACAGCATTTATCGACAGGAATTGCAGGTGGAACTTACGACGATTCCTGGACTTCCGAATACTGGAAATACGTTTCAGATTGGCTGAATAATGCGAATGCGGCCATTCAATTGGCTAATGAAAAAAAGGCGGCCGGGCAGGGAAAACCTTATTATAATAATATCATTCAGATTTCCAGAATTTGGAGAGCTTATTTAATGAGTGAATTTTCGGATAATTTCGGACCTCAACCTATTCAGGCTTTTCAGGGAACGAATCCTACTTTCAATTCTGAAAAAGAAGTGTATTATTTTATTTTGGAAGAATTAAAAGATGCAGTCGCAAAAATGGATACAACCCAAGGAGTACCATCCAATGCTAATGCCTATGATATGGTGTATGGCTTTAACTGGACTCAGTGGGTAAAGTATGCTAACTCTATGAGGATGAGAATTGCCATGAGAATTGCCGAAGTAGATCCTTCAAAAGCAAAAACAGAATTTGAAGCAGCGGCTAATTCAAATATGTTTATTGCTACAAGTACAGATAATTTTAAAGTGGCTGAAAAACCGGGATGGGATGCGCTAACAGGCGTAATGTCCAGAGAATGGAACTCTCAGATCTTATCAGCAACCCTTAATAATTTATACATTGGCTTAGGAGGAGTAAATTCTACAGACCAATTACCAACAGCTCAACATACACAGGTAAAGGCATCTGATTATATTGGGATAAAATATGATCAACAGTTCACTACAATGACTAATGACCCAAGTGCAGGATATTGGTTAGACGGATTACCCAACAAAATCGATCCGAGAGCATATAAAACATTCTATATTCCGGGGGATCTTACAAGCCCGGTTTACTCATTGTATCCCACGTATACCAATCAGGCAACTACCAATCATGGAGATCTTACCTTTGAAGATAATTCTAAAATAACAATAAGTACCGTAAATACCTGGAATGCCTATACTATTGGAAACTGGGGGGTAAAAGGACAGAGAAACGGCTTGAGAAATGTAGTAGGATGTGTGCCGGCTTTGGGTAAGCAGTATCGGGAAAGTAAAAATTCAAGAATATTTTTTGCAAGCTGGGAAACTTATTTCCTTTTGGCGGAAGCGGCACTGAAAGGCTGGGCAGTTCCAATGAGCGATGAAGCTGCATATAACAAAGGAATTCAGGAAAGTTTTGCTTATAACGGAGTTTCACAATTCTATGGTCAATATATTGCTTCAACAGATTATAACCGTGATGGAACTTCGGTTTCTTACAGTCATATTACAGAGCCGGGAGTAAGCCATACAATGAAATATAAAGATCCTGTAAACGGGAACTTAGTTTCTGTAGAAATTAAATATCCTGTAAATACCATTTATAAGAATGGATCGGTAAAGAATGATAAACTGACAAAGATTATTACCCAGAAATATATTGCCAATATGCCTTGGTTACCATTAGAATCCTGGAATGATCAGAGAAGACTCGGGCTGCCGTTTTTTGAAAACCCTGCTATAGAAGCTCCATTGCCAAATCTTCCTAATCTGAGCTCAGGGAATTATATGACGAATTCTATTCAGAATTTTCCTCAGAGATTAAGATATCCAAGTACTTTCAGAAATACTGATCAACCTGGATATGATAAAGCTATACAATTACTTGGAGGTGCAGATGCAGTATTGACTCCTCTTTGGTGGGCCAAACATTAATTAAATTTAAATAATAAAACAACAATCCTTTTCTGATTTTGAAAAGGATTGTTGTTATAGATACAAAGTCACTGAATATCTCTTTAGGTGAATTGTTGAATTAAATTATAAAGCAAACCTGGACTAGCTTTGGTGTATTTTTAATTTGCTCCAATTGTGAAAACTACCTGTGTAGCATATGTAGTTGCAGGAATGGCTACAGAAACTCCGCTTATCTGCAATTGTCCATTAATAGACGAATAGGTGACACTGTTACCCAGTCCCAGAACTCCGGTAAAATTTATTGTAAAGAATGCTGTAGCTACGGCTTGTGGTATTTCTACATAGGTTGTCCCACCATTGATTGTTGCAGTACAGCCAAGACAAAGTCCACTGATGCTGGTTGTTCCACCACTTCTTTTGGCATAAAGGTGGAGGTTGCTATTCCAGGTAGTAGGGGTATGATGTACACTTACTCTTGCCGCTCCGCTTGTGAGTAGATTTAGAAAAGATCCTGGCAGTGTACCGGATAATGTTATCAGATTAGTAGCACTCTGATAAGTTCCTGCATAGTTTGTGCCTGCTTCTGTTATAGTGGGTACACTTACAGTCCAGTTACTGCCACCAACATTTATAGTTTGCGCTCCGAGACAGCAGCTTATTGTTAGAAGGATACTGCTTACATATTTTTTTAAACGGATTTCTCTGAAAAAATAACTGTTGATTTTCATTTTTCAATTTTATTCTGTGATGGTGTAGACAATTACAATAGCTGTATTAGCCTGTGCTAATAAATTAGCATACGTATTGGTCGTTAGAGAAATAGTGAGATTATGGCCGTTATTAGCCCCATTTCCTGTAAAGGCACCTCCAATTCCGCTAATAATTGTGACAGGAGTCGTGGTAAGAGTAACCTGTCCTGAAGAAGTTCCCAATGCTCCTCCTCCTGATCCGGAAGCGGCAGCTGCCTGTAATCTTATATTAACTCCATCAATAATTTTATTCACAGATGCTGTGATTTTCCTGGTAAGACCTCCGGGTGCAATTGCAGAAGTATAGTTGACCCATTTTGAAGTATTGGGAGTGGGATTACCAAGGGGATTTCCTGCTTCGGTAGGAGCAGTAAAATTGAGTGTAAAATTTCCTGTAGGCTCTATATCCATTAAAGTTACGGTAGGTAAAGTCATGGAGACAGTAGTCTGGGAGTATACAACTCCTGACAAAATAAAAGACACTAATAATAATAGGGAACGGATCAAAATCATTTCTTCTTTTTTATTTCATTATATCCTACCTTTAAGGATTCCTGCTGGTATTTTATTTCTATTTGCTGCTTGACAACATGAATCTTTAATTTTTTTGTTTCTGAAGGGTTAAGAGTAAACTGAAATTTATCGTTTGAGACTTTATAACGCTTATCAAGACCATTGCGGTAAACTTTAACAGTCCAGTCTCCAGGCCTTAGATAAGTAAAATCAAAATCTTCACCTATAAAACAAATTTTGCGATAAGTTTGGTCCTTACCCGTAGCTTCTATAATAATACTTTCTTTTTTCTTTTTCTCTTTTTTGGCAAGCAGTTCAGTAAATCCAGTCTGATCTTTATCTTCTGTTTCTTCAAACTGAATGTGACCTTCAACCTTAGCGGCTGTAGTTAACCCGAAATTAAAAATATTTTCTTTATTACTCAGAGAAAGGGCTGCGGGAAGAGCTAAGGTGGGAATATCATTGATCTCTGTTGTTGACCGGTCGATTTCCAGGAAATAATTTCCTGGAATCACATTTTTGAATACATAATTTCCTTCCTGATCGGTAACTGACAGATAACTTCCCAGCATTAATCTTACCCCTTCCGTCTTTTTTATCCCAAGATTACTGATATTTCCGGATAACGAAATATATTCAGCAGTTTTCTGTACCGGCACATTGGGACGCCATGTATAACGCATAGAGAATATAAAGTCTTTATCCCCGATTTCTCCTCTCTGTAGTGAATATCTGCCGGAAAGATCAATTTCATTTCCGGGAAATAGCTGTTGATGGAAGAGAAGTTCAAACAAATTTCTGTCTTTAAAATATTCTTCCGGCATATAATTGTTCTGATAAAAAATACTTAAAGTAGTCTTATCAGAAAAGCGGCTGTAAATTCTTGCTCCGTAATAGAGCTGCTTCTGATTCTGCAGCTGATATCTTGAGCTGATCGCATAGCTTCCGAATACATTAAAATAGGTTCTGAATTTTTGAAATGAAAGATTGGCAGAATAAAAACTTGAATTACCGCTAAACCCCGTCAGATAATTGTCTGTTTTACCAAACTGTCCTTCAAGATTCACCTGAAACATTCCGACCTGCTGATCAATACTCACTTTGAAAAAACGCTCATAGTAATCAAATTGTCTGGGTTCCAGACGATCCTGATACTTTTGATACCCGCTATTAAGAATAATAGATCCATTTGACCGGTATTTATATTGTACTCCATATTGCAGATACTGTCTGTAAGGAGCTGCTAAAAACAGCGTATCTCTCTGGAAATTTTTAGCATCCTGTGTGTAGTTGACAAACGCACTGAGCTTTCTGGAAATTTTGTAATTAACGTTCCCGTTAAAAGTATTTGTATTTGTAAAATATCCTGCAAATTCAGGGCTTGCTTTTACGTACATTAAACTTCCGTTGAACTTTTCAAAAATAGCCTCAGCCTGAAGCATATAAGCTGTTCCATCCGTTTTTTTTGTAGTACTGTAGGCTAATTCTCCGGAAATATTAATGTTTCTTGAGATCTTGAATTTTCCTTTGGCATAAGGAAGATGCGCATCAGAATCCAGTCTTATATCTCCGTATCGGATTTCCTCCTTTCTCGGAGTTTTGTAAAGGTATCCGACCGAAATTTCTGATTCTTTCCTGATTTTGAAAGCAGAATAAATATTAAATTCATCCTTAATATCTCTGAAAAACCTTGGGTGATTATAGAAACCGCCCAAACTTACTTTATTAAAATCATAACGGATTTCTGCGCCGCGGCCATATCTTGCAAACTCGGTTAAATAAGATGAAGAATACGTTTTATCACCCAGATGAATAAAGAAGTTATCCCGTTTATAATTCACAAAATACTCTTCATATTGAGTAAATGTATTGAGATCTACAGGATTGTGGGTAACCGCCCGAAATTCAATCTGGTTTTTGTTGTCTTTATCCAGTGTTCCTTTTCCGTAAATTTCTCCTTGGAAACCATCATTATAAACTCCCATATTCTGCATTCCGATGAAAGATAATGAAAGGGCAACAGGAAGTCTGTGATAAATGTCGTTCTCAGATGGTTTTACGGATATAACCTGAATACTTACATAAACGCTTTGATCTTCCTTAAGATTACCTTTTGAGTATACCGAAAGATTAAGGTTCTGGAATTCATTTTGACTGAGTTCGGGGTTGGTTACTTTGTGTATCGTAATGATTTTTGACTCATTGGGTTCCAGTACTAAAGAGGGCTCATTATCAAGAATGGCATTTTTACTTTCAAGATGAATATCCTCTATTATATTACCATTATTTTTTAAAAGAAAAGAAGCTCTGATAGTTTCTCCGGCCCTTACAAACTTGGGTGAATCCAAAGGAGTAACGGAAATATTTCTGTTTCCTGAAACTGTTATTTTTGATGTTTTGGTGAAGGATATCCCGGTATTGCGGTCAATAATGTTCAGTATTACAGAATAACTGCCCTGGCTTGTTTCCGTTGCAATACGCAAAGGTACCAGATAAGCTGATGTTTCATGGGCCGCAATCTGAAATTCTCCTTTTGCTAAAATGGGTGTAATAGCCGGACTTGAAGTAGTGACTGATATCTCATACGTCTTGTTTTCATCCGAATTATTTTCTAATGTAAAAGGGATAGAAGTAGACATTCCCGGTAATATACTATCTTTTTTACTGGACAATCTGTTGGATTGCTGTTGAGAAAAAATAAATATCGGGAATAGTAATAGGATAATAAATAAAGTCCAAGTTCTAATCATTTTTTACTTCTAATTCCACATTGAGTGCAAAAGCATTCTCTTCTTCATCGGTCGCTATGATCGCTGCTTTGTATTGAGCAGGGGGTAATTTGCTGATATCAATGTAAAATGTTTTGGAGGTGCCTGGGAGCAGCCCCATTGTTAAACTTGAATAGGTACCGACCTTTTCACCCGTTTTACGATTGTAAATTTCAATGGAAGCTGTAGGTTTACAGTAAAGATTACCGTTATTGGCAATTGCTACCTTTACGGTTTGTTTTCCCTCCATTTTTTCCACCTTTACACTTTCAAACTTAAGCTCCGGTTTGGCCTTTTCTGTTTCAAAATCTGTAATAACCTGAATGGCATATCGTATAATAGAAGTGATACTCACTCCTGGTTTACTGTCGCTGGGCTTTATCTCTTCTATCGGTTCTACAATAATCACGCTCCAATAGCTTCCGGGATCCATTGCCTGATTGGGAACTGTTATTTCATAGAATATTTCAGTCTTTTCTTTACCTTTAAGCGTAACAAGATTGGTATTGAGCTTTAGCCACTCGCCGTTACTGCGTGTATTGGTACGTAATGCTGTATAATTGATCGTTCCGTCCGCATGGTAGGTATAATCCTGTAAAAATATTTTTATACTTTGAGGATTACTGCCTGTGTTTTCAATGGCAACTTTTCCTTTATAAACCTTTCCGTTTTCAATGTTGTAAGAATGCGTAAGCCCGTTGAGAATCACGATGCCCGCATGTAAAAAGCTAAACTGCAAAATCAAGGCGATCAAAAGAAGAATACGCTTTATCATTTTGTAAAGTTTGGAGTTAAATGATGAGTAATACAAAAACAGGAAGAAACTGAATGACAACTTCTTCTTGTTTTTGACAGGTAGAAAGAATTTTATTTAAATTCTAATTATCTGATATTGTATAAGTAACGGTAGCTGTAACAGTGGCTGTTGCCTGTAAATCTGCGTACGCTGCTACACCTCCAGGACCACTTCCTGCAGCAAGTGCATAGGTAAGATTGTGACCGTTATTGGCACCATTTCCTGTATAAGCACTTCCGATTCCTGAAATGATAGTCTGGTTGGCAGCACTTAAAGTCAACAGACCTGCAGATGTTCCCAATGTTCCTGCTCCTGCTCCGGTAGGTGCTGCTGCTGTTACCTGAAGATCAACTCCGGGAATGACAGCATTCATTGTTACACTTATATTACGGGTAGGATCTGCAACAGATTTAATGGACGAATAATTAAGCCATAAAGTAGTGTTGGCTGTTGCTGGAACGATAGGATTTCCTGCTTCAGTAGGTGCTGTAAATCCAAGAGTAATGTTTTTTGTGGCAGATGGTTCAATATCTACCAATGCAACTTCGGGAATAGAAATGGTAACCGTATGGTTATCTGTAGCGAGGTCTTGCGCGCTCAGATTTCCGGGTAGAGCAAACGCAAATAAAGACATGGCAATCGTTAAATTTAATTTTTTCATGATGTAAATAATTAGTTAAGTGAATATAACAAAATTCAGTACATTGTGAAAAAAATATATTATAATTTTTATATTATTGCTTATTTGCACTATGTAATGCGTTATATTTGAAGAATAACTCAAAAAAACCTGTACGTTTTTGGTACAGGTTTTTATCAATATTGTAAGCGTTTTTCTATGCCCAGTGTGGATCAGAAACAGAAACCTTTTCCGTTTCTACTCTTCCGGCAAAATGCCACAGACATTCATCTGCCGTTAATTTCAAATCATACCAGCCTTTATATTTCTCAAGATCGATAATAATTTTTTCTTCTGGCTTTTGTACTTTGATTGTCTTTTGAGTCTTGAAATACAAATCTTCCAGATGAATGGAAATATTTTTCTTCTTATGAGTTCGGATGATAAGTTCAATCTGATTTTTTGAATCTACATTTACCAAATTTACCTCTAATTCAGGAGTATTATTCCCTTTGAATTTCCTGAAAAAGCCATTGGGACCGAAAATTTCGTAATCATAAGCTCCTGAATGTACAGGATGGGATAGTTCTTGTTTTGAATATAAGGCGTATGAGAAATGATAATTATTATTGTTGAATTGAGTTCTGTCATAGATTAACAATGGAACTCCATTTCCTTTAAAATTGGTCATTTTAATCTGTTCACCTTCTAAATTGACATGGAAATGATACGGAAGCGGATTTGATGGCTTCAAACCTCTTTCCTGAATCTCAAGTAAATTACCGTTAAGATCATTTTCAGAATACCATTTCAGATCCGGAACAGGTTTGTTTTTAGCTGCATTGATGGTTTTAGCATACTCTTTCTGATCAAGATAATTCATCTGTGGAGCTTTTACACCGGAAGAATTGAAGGCCGACGTAAGATCGCCACATATTGCTCTTCTCCAGTCACTGATATTGTCAACATGAACATTTTTCTTATATTTTTTCATGATGAAATTTTCAAGGAACTGCAGGACGGAAGTGTGATCTGATACTTCAGAATTTACAAAACCTCCTTTTGTCCATGGTGAAGCAATAATCATGGGAACTCTGTAGCCTAATCCAACCGTTCCTTCTATTTTTTCATAATTTTTTAAAGAAGGATTCGACATATATTCCTGAGATTGATCTACATATTCTACGCCTTCTTTTCCGTTCATATCAACGGGCTGGCTTGGATTCATAGGCGGGGCGAAGGGGAGTACATGATCAAAATATCCGTCGTTTTCATCGTAATTGATAATGAAAATTGTTTTTTTCCAGGTTTCAGGATCTTTTGTAAGAATATTCAAAACTTCAGAAATATACCATGCACCGTACCATGGTGATCCCGGGTGGTCTGAGAAATGTTCAGGAGCTACCAGCCAGGAAACCAGCGGAAGTTTTTTCTCTTCCACATCTTTTCGGAACTGGAACAATACGTCACCTTCAGGAACAACCAGTCTTTCCCCGTTTTCATCCTTTCCGATTTCCAGTTTCCAGTAATCCGGGTCATTTACATTGGTAGTAAAAGCTTTCTCGTGAAGGTTTTTTTCTTCTTTTGATAGTTTTGAATAATTATCCGGATGATATTTTACCTGATCTTCCTGAACTTCTGCGAGCATGCTTTCCAGCCTTTCTTTCTGTTGAGGATTTTTTTCAATTTCCTGTTTCAGATACGCTATGATATTAGGAATATTCTGATAATACCCTTTTGAAAATTTAACGTTGAATTTTGAAAACCACTCAATAGGGTTATCCGTAAAATTACTTAACCACGCTTCCTGTTCTCCGGACATTCCTTTTGGAAGACTGATTTCATTCTGATAAATTCTCCACGAAACATTCTGCTGTTCTAAAATTTCCGGGAAACTTTTCCATTTGGCCTGTCTTGCTTTATCATAATCAATATTTTCATTCACAACATTGGCCTTTACTTTTCCATTCTGCTGCTCTCTCAGCGTTCCGGACCAAAGGAATAATCTGTTGGGAGTAGTTCCGGTAAGTGAAGAACAGAAATATTGATCGAAGATGGTAAATGCATCTGCCAGCTGATAATAAAACGGAAGGTCCTCACGGTTATAATACCCTAATGTCAGCGGGATATTTTTGTAATCTTTATTTCCTGAAGTTTTGGCCTGAAGCCATTGGTCATATTTTCCCTTGTTGAGTGCTTTTTGCTGATCTGCCCATGAATGAGGCAGTGAGCTCATCCATGTTGATTTTGTATTTCTCAAATCCAGTCGGGCAGGAGATGCATATTTTCCGTCATCATTCTTTTGAAAGAAAACAGAATGTCCATCCTGTTTTACAAATGCTCTTTTATCCAAAAAGCCTCTCACTCCTTTGAGTGCACCGAATGCATGATCAAATGAACGGTTTTCCTGCATCAGGATTACCACATGCTCTGCATCATAAAATGTAGACTGGGCAGCCGGATCAATGGCCAGAGCTTTTAAAATGGAAGGGTGTAGAACACCTGATGTTCCTAATCCTGCTAATAAAAGACTTGATTTCTCTAAAAATTCTCTTCTGTTCATGTTCAATCGTAATAAGAAAGAAACCGCAAGTTAATAGGATTTTCCTGCGATTTCTTTGTTTTATATAAAAATAATCAGATTTTTACTGCAACCACCAAGGTTTAGAATTGATGTTATCATTTCCACTGTACTGGGCAGCCAGCGCCGCTTTTAAATTGTTGCTGTTATAACTGTATTCTGACTGTGGATATCTGAATCTGAAAGGAGCTGGAACTCCGGTTTTCAGAGGATAATTTGGATATCCGGTTCTTAAATAATCATAATAAGAAGTCCATTGTGCCTGATGGAACATGGTCATGTATTTTTGAGTCATGATTTTTTCCAGCTGTGTCTGTAAAGGATCAGCACTGTTATAAACAACCAAAGGTGTTGCCAGGTACTGATTCACATCAAATCCTGAGAAATATTGTCCCTGATTTTTTACATAAGTCTGATAAAAACTGAAACTTGCCTTGATGGCATTATCATAATGGGTTTTTGCCGATCCTGAAATCCAGCCTCTTGCAGCAGCTTCAGCAAGGATAAACTCAAGCTCTGAATAGCTTAATACAGAAGCAGGTTCATTGGTAGGATCTTTATAAAAACGGTCGTTTACTTTAGAGATATTCTTAGCCGTGATCAGAGCTGCATTGTCAGAATAAGGAGAAGTAGGATTTCCTCCGTTATAGGCTGTAAAATCTGTGATGGCTTTTCCGGCTTCTTTAGCTCCGGTAGTCTGTGCAGCAAAAGTAAAAAGACGCGGGTCATGTCTGTCTTTGAACATGTTGATGAAATAATCTGCCATATATAAGCTGGAGCCATATCCGCTGTTGTTAAACATGGTGTATCTGCTGTCTGCAGCATCTACAAATTTAAGTTCACCATTGTCAGCAATAGAAGTCATCAGAGACTGACTTCCTGCAATAGAAGCAAATTCTGTGGCAATATTATAACTTCCTACCGAGGTTTTCTTAGATAAAGTGATCAGAATTTTCAGACGGAAAGAATTGATTAACTTTTTCCACTTCAAAGCATCTCCGTTGTATACAATGTCACCTTCAATTTTATCATTGGTATTAATCAGATCATTTGCTTCCTTTAATTCTGATAAAATCCCGGCCATAACTACATCCTGACTATCATATTTAGGTTGTGTAATCCCGGATTCCCCTTTTGCAGCTTCAGAATATGGAGCACTTCCTACCTTTAAGCTGATATTGAAGAAATGATAAGCTCTTAAAAACTTACCAATGGCCAGATAATTTTTATTTCCTCTTTTTTCCGCTTCCTGCATCATTTTTCCTGTATTCAGAAGTCCTTTTGTATACACTTCAAAAGAGGCATCATTCCATTTCATATACTGATAGGCATTCTCACCATCGGTACCAATCATCATTCTTGAAGCATACATATTATCACCATTTACCTGGAATGTATATTTTTCAACGTAAGTCAGAAGGTTTTTAGGATCAATGCTGGCCTGGTCATTAGGGTTCTCATTGATGGTGTCAAGACTGGTTTCGCATGAAGCCAATGTCAGAAGCCCTGCCGCAAGTATAGACTTCATCAGCGATTTTGCTGCCTTACCTTTTTGTCCCTTCACGTTATTGATATTATTTTTCATTGTTGACGTACTTTTTAGTTAAAACTTAAGATTAAATCCGATTCCGAACCATCTGCTGGACGGATCCTGGATATCATTAGCGATATCTCCACTTCTCCCTGATCTGATCTGGAAATCAGGATCGGAGTAAAGGTTCTTTGATTTTTTCCACATGGCTAAATTGTAGGCAGAAATATTGGCGGTGAAACCTTTTACCATTCCTTTTGGATTAAGCAGATATGAGAAATCATATTCCAATACGACAGATCTCAGCTTGATGAAAGTTCTGTCAAAAACGTTTGCAAACTCTTCACTTTCATCCTGTGTTACTCTTGCCTGATATGGATAATTCTGTGCCCAGTCCTGGAAGCTGATTGCTTTGGTGTGTGGAGTATAAAGTCCGGTTGCAGAATTGTAATTAACACCATCCGGTACAAAATAATACGTTCCCGGATTTGCATATTCAAGATCTCTGTAGGCTACAGAATTAGGATGTTTTCCTCCCCACCACATCTTTTCAACAACCTGCGATCTCATCACACCTCCGATACTGCCGTCTATCCCGATGTTTAAAGTAAATTTTTTATATTTAAAGGTGTTATTGAAACCGAAAGTCCAATCCGGATTGAAATGTCCTAAATTACTTGGAGTATTGGCTCTCGTTGGCATTCCAGAATTGGCATCAAGAATTACTTTTCCGTCTGGAGATTTTTGCCATGTGTAGTCATAATAGCTATCCATTCTTTCACCCAGTTTAATGTTTTGATAGTTGGGCATATTATCATAAATGGAAGTCAGTTTTTGTTCATAAGTACTCCAGTTGATTAAAGTTTTCCAACTGAAATCGGCCGTTTTTACCGGAATCAAACCAAGAGAAACTTCAAATCCTTTGGTAGTGTATTCATTTCCGTTTACATATTGTGATGTGAATCCTGATGATTCTGCCGCTGGAAACTGAAGAATATTATTATAATCAAGTGTTCTGAAATAAGTGGCATCTAATGTAATTCTGTTATTCAGGAAGCCTGCACTTAATCCTAATTCGTAAGATTTTGTCTGCTCAGGTTTCAGAGAGTTTTCTACATTCAGAGTGGTAGGATAATAATACGTAGGATTTCCATTGAAAGTGATTCCCTGGTTATTCAGATAATAATTTCTGATGGAATAAGGCTGGAAATCATACGCTACTTTAGCCCATGAAGCAGAAAGCTTCAGCATATTGATAGACTCCGGTAATTTTACCAGGTTTGAAATAACAGCACTGATGGATGCAGAAGGATAGAAGTAAGATCTGTTAGCTTTAGGAAGCGTAGAAGACCAGTCATTACGTCCTGAAATATTGATAAAGAAAGCATTATACAACCCGATATCAATGGTGGAATAAGCACTATAGATCAACTTTTCCTTCAGATAGGTGTAATTTTTAAGTGCTCCGATTGAATTTTCAAACGTATATACTTCAGGAGTTCTCAATCCGTCCGTAGATCTTTCATTGTTATTATTTTTAAAATAAAAAGCTGAACCTCCGGCATTGATGGTAAAATCAAAATTTTCAGATATCTTTTTCTTGTAAGTCGCCAAAACATCGTAGTTAAGATTCCATGTTTTATTATCTTTCAGAATATAGCCACCACTTCTTGGCGCGCTGTAATTGAAATAAGAATAAGGGCTTAATATTTCCGTTTTGCTGTGGTTTTCCACAAGAGATATTTTCCCTTTTACCGAAAGATCCTGGGTAGCTTTATATTCTAAACCAGTCTGTGCATTGATGATATTCGTTCTGTTCTGATTTTTATAATATTCTGCTCCGAACCACGGGTTATTGTACCACGCATAGTTCCAGTTGGCCTGTGCTCTCCCTTCCTTTCCAGGAATCCACATGTGGTTTTTCAGGGCATTTCCGTCAACATCACCTCCCATCCAAATCAGGATGGTGTACATATGTCCGCTTGGGTTGTAATCGTAGTTTGGAATATTAGGAGTAAAAGCCTGGTTAAAATTGAATTTCGTATTAAAGATTAATTTATCCCCCAAATGATTTTCAGACGAAAAGTTCAGTCCATATTTTTGAAGATAAGAATTGGGAACTCTGTCATCATAGTTCATGAAGTTTCCTGAAAACCTGTATATATCTTTATTATCTCTATAGCTGATGGCGAAATTATTATTGTTGATAACCGCAGGTTTTAAGAACGTGCTTAAGTTATCGTGGTATTTCCAGTCAATCGGAACTCTTTCATACCTTGATTTATCATCATATTGAGTTCCCGTCACAGCTCCATACCATGGAACCACCTGTCCGGTTACTTTATCTCTGATAGGACTGTTCCACTGGGCAATCTGTAAACCCGGGACAAATTTTGGTCCCCAGATCATATCCCCGTCATTCACACCACCATCGGCTCCATCCCAGAATTCGTATTTTCCGTGAGAACCGTTTCCGTATTCAGTCTGGGTTTTCGGGAGATTGGTAAATCCTCCTGTAATCATGGTGTTTTGTGAAAACTCTACGGAGAATCCTTTCTTCTTAGCTGACTTTGTTGTAATCAAAACGGCTCCGTAACGGCCTCGTGAACCATACAATGCAGAAGCGGTAGCTCCTTTTAATACGTTGATATTTTCAATATTATTGGGATCTAAATTCTGGAAAACTTCCTTTTCCACAATCACTCCGTCAATCACAAAAACCACATTTGAATTTCCTCTCAAGGTAAACTGTGGTGCCTGCTGCATTCCTGTTGGGTTGGAAACATTCAGACCGGCAACCTGTCCTGAGAATAAATTACCAATACTTGGAGTGGTAATGGTTTCAAACTGTTTGGTTCCCACTTCCTGAGTAGAATAACCAATTTTTTCTTTCTTTTTGGCAATACCTAATGCGGTAATGACAACCCCTTCAATCTGCTTTTCGTTTTGTTTTTTTAAGACAACGGAATACTGCTTTTTTGAAGAAACCTCAACGGTATAAACAGAAAAATCAGGAGCAAAAAACTCAAGAATGTCTTTAGGGTTTGCAGAAATGGTGAAATTACCATTTTCATCTGTAGTAGCAGTCTTTCCTGTGTTTTTGTCGGTGATGTTTACACCGGAAACACTAGAGCCGTTTTCTGATTTTACATTTCCTGAAATATTGATTTCCTGTGCAGAAAAATATAATGGAAGTAAAAAAACGGCAAAAGTAGCTAAAGTTTTCTTCATTTTTTTTGAAGGCAAATTTAGCAGAGCACTGTTACCAGTATTTTAATGATGTATTAAAATAAAAATACGATTTAATATTTTTTAACATAAAGAATTAATAGAAAGGTAAAGTGAAAAATATCCTTTATATATTGAGTTTTGTTTTATTATATATAGATATTAATATAAGGTAGGAAGCGCAAAACAGGAGGCAGAAAGTTACCGTTGCATTATAGGATTTTGCAGAAAATATTTCTATAAAAATAGTAGGATAGTAAAGCCGGGACCTTAATAACTTCGATCTTCCAGCTTCCCTCTTCTTTTCTTTTTTAAAACCTGCTCAGGATTCCCCAGTGAATTTTCGTATCATTAAATTTGAACGGATTTCCAAATTCATTACCATTAGACAGCTGAAAACTCATCAGACCGATTGGGATAAAGAAGTTGAAACCAAGTCCTACACTATAAAGCTTGGGCCTTACATTTAAAGATTTATTATTGAGCTGTCCATATTGCCCAAACACGTCGAAGAAGGCCTGGCTGCCGATCAGATATCGGTATTCCAGACTTCCATAATAGAAGAAATCGGCGGCGAGTGACTTCTCATTGAATCCCCGCATGGAGTTCCATCCTCCGAAACGGTATAATTCGTTGGTGGTAAACTCTACTTTAGAATCCATCATAGCACCTTCTGCCTTAATATTCAGGAAGTGATTCCCTGAGATATGATAATTGTGTTCACCAAAGAAATAAAACTGGTTTTGGTTCGCCTTGATATTATCTTTGGAATAAGTTGTTGTTAAAAAATCATAGCCTGCAGTGACCTTTGTCTTATAAAGGAACAGATCAATATCAGTAGGCTCAGTCATTTCAAACCATACCCCGATTCCCTTTTTGTTATAATCTTTTCCCTGAACATACAGTGTGTCGATGATCGAAGAAGATTCTAAAGTGGCTCTTAAACCTATTTTGTTTCGGTTATTGATATGATAATAGAAAGCAGGCAGGAACTTTACATTGGCAAACGTAGAATCCTGTCGGTAGATATTCACTTTTGCATTCATTCCGACATTGGATTTGAACAGGTACGGAATATCCACCTGAAGATCGAAAGTCTGTCCTCTGTCCGGGTTTCTCTGCCAGTATAAATTGACCGTTTCAAAACCATTGAACATATTCCTGAAATTGACGTTCATTGTCCCGTTTAGCGTAAATTTGGAGGTTTTGTCATTTCCAAAACCGACAACTCCGTCAAAAGTATTGGTCTTTTTCTTTTCCAGAAACAGATAAATGCTTGTAGAGTCTTTTGTAAATAAAGTTTGTGGCTGCCGTTCGAGCGTCAGGAAAGGATGACTCTGGAAGGTTTTATTGATGGCCAGAAGGTTTTTATCATCGTAGTTTTTGCCTTTAAATTCCTTTTCAAGATTTTTGATGAATCTTTTAGGAACTTTTTCATACCCTTTCACTACGAAATTATTGATCGTTCTTTTATCGTTCTTGTTAATATCAAGCTCTACGATGGGGTAGCCGTTTTTCTGTCCCTTGTATTTGGATTTGATTCTGCTGAAAGAATACCCGTCATCAATATAAGTTTTGTTGATGCTTTTCTTGGTGGAATCTAAATTTTTAGTAAAAAAATCTTTCTGAATCTTTAGTTTCTGAACAAGAGAATCAGTAAGGTTTACATACGTTTCATTGAAATTCTTGCCTTTATCAAAGAAAATTTCGGTGCTGTCACCTTTCACTTTTACCTCTTTCAGCTTGGTAAAGAAATAATTGTTCTGAGCCAATGAGTCCAGAAACTTTACCGCAGCAGTGGAATCTTTTACTTTTTTCCTGACTTTGGTTTCTGTATCAATCAGCCAATATTGTTTCTTCTGCGCTTGTGTAAAAACGCAGAACAGTACAAAAAATATTTTCAGAAACAGTTTCAATCCCAAATATATCTACACCATAGGTAGTGATGAAATTAAGCGTAGTTAAGATAAAACTTAAAGCGAAGCTTATCTTAATGATTCTTTACAACTTAATTCTTCTTAATGGTTTAAAATTTTATTATCAAATAGCTTTCTATACAACTGAAACTAATCCAGTTTATTATATTTCTTCATCAAATTCTCATAAGTTCCCTGTGGAAGAATCCATTTCAAAGGAACGCCGATTTTCTGTCCGAATTTACCAAAATAATAATGAGCTTTCCATTTATTTTTTGCTAAAAGTTTTTCAATGTATTCTGCTACTTCTAACGGCTCTGTTCCGTCATTCACATGAGAATTCATCAAAGCATATACTTTATCAAAAACATTTTTATAAGGCTGGGAAACCTGGGCAATAACCCTGTTATCCGCAATATTGGTTTTGATGTCTCCCAGATGCAGAGAACAAACGTCAATATTCCATGGATATACTTCATATCTCATCGCTTCCGTTACCTTATCCAGAGCAGATTTTGAAGCTGAATAAAATCCACGGAAAGGCAGTCCCATTTCACTTCCGATACTGGAAACATTAATGATTTTTCCAAATTTGTGCTCACGCATTTTCGGAAGAACAGCGCTCATCATTTGTACAGGTCCGGCAAGATTCAGACTGAAAAGTTTAAGAATATCTTCTTTTGTGGAATCTTCTACGGCACCTACCATTCCCATTCCGGCATTATTGATCAGAACGTCAATTCTGGATTCTGTTTTTAAAACCTCAGCGATTGCATTCTGAACTGCGGTGTTATCAGTAACATCAGTGGGGATAGATTTGAAGTACTGGCTTTCTGTATGCTTTCGGCTTAATCCGTATACTTTATGTCCTTTTTTACCAAAATATTCGGCCAATGCAAACCCGATTCCTGATGAGGTTCCTGTAATAATGATGGTCATTGAATTTGTCTGATTTTATTGTTTTTATTTTTCTTCTGATGCCAGGGAGACGTTTTTACAGGTCTGTGTTCAAAAGTAAAATCTATTTTCAGCAAATGTAAAAAAAAGAAAAATGAACTCAGTTATTTATTATTCCTGAAATAATTTTAATGATTTCTTGATCTATTGATAGCTGTTGATGACAAACTTAAAATAAAGTTAATCTCAATCATGCATGAGATATTTTTGGAATGATTACTTTTAATGATGTATATATTTGAAATACAGCTATTTAATTTATTTGTATGGTAGGTGGTGCTTAAAAAAAGCTAAAAATTCTTAATAAAAACATAAGAAAACCTTAATGAGGCATGGGAGCGGACTGGTCTAATTTTGCACCTAATCAAAAAGGAGATCATGAATGTATTTAAAATCCCTGTATCCGTAACTTATTTAACGGGAAGGGTATTACTTATTGGTGCAATATCAGCTTCACCGATGTTCCTCGCTCAGAAAAAAGACAGCTTAAAAGAAAAATCCATCGACGAGATTGTTGTTGTCGGATACGGAACACAGAAAAAAAGTAAAGTTTCCGGCGCTGTTTCGGAGGCTTCGCTGGATAAGCTTACTTCCAGATCACTGTCTGGTGTAGGAGAAGTTCTTCAGGGTAAGGCTCCCGGAGTAACTGTAGTGAACGAAGGTGGAGATCCTAACGGCTCACCTAAAGTAAATATTCGTGGTTTGGGAGGGATCAATGGAGAAACTCCTCTTTATGTTGTGGATGGAGTCGTTTTCAATGGAACACCCTCTATTAATCCAAATGATATCCAGGATATTTCTGTGCTTAAAGATGCTTCTGCAGCTATTTATGGAGCAAGATCTTCCGGAGGGGTTATTCTTATTACCACTAAAAAAGGGAAAAAAGGAAATCTTACGGTAGACTTTGATGTGAAATACGGGGTGAATCAGGCATGGAGATTAAAAGAATCTCTGAATGCAGCGGAGTTTCAGGATGTGATGTACAAAGCCTATGAAAACGCCGGAAAACTTGGAAGCTTACCAATAGCTTTTAACCCTAATCAATATCCGGACGGAAGAATTACCAGAACAGACTGGATGAAAGAAATTTTCAGAACAGGAACGATCCAGGAATACAATGTTAACTTAAGCGGAGGAAGTGATAAATCCAGATATTTTGTGGGAATGAACCATAGAAATCTGGAAGGAATTTTACTGAATACACAGGCAAAACGATACAATTTCAGAGTTAATTCAGAACATAAAGTAAAAGACTGGTTAACGATCGGAGAAAATATGTACTATAATTACTCTGACGGAAATACAGCAGATACAAAAAGTGGTTATACAGGAGCTTTAGTAGCTGCGATGTACTATCCGCCGAATGTTCCGGTATACACACCAAGCGGAGCTTTTTCCGGATTACCAATTGATGTGGCTGGAGGTTATGGAGATATGATCAACCCGGTGGCTTACCTGAAAAGGATCAGCATTAGAAACCCTACTCATGAGATCCTGATCAATCCCTATGCGGAAATTACCTTGGCCAAAGATTTAAAATTCCGTTCCAACTTTTCACAGACCTTTAAACTGGGAGATATAAAAAACTTTACCTACAGGGTATTGGAAGTAGGGAAAATTTTTGATACCAATAATTTGGAATACCAATCCAATAATTCCTCTACAGCACTTGCAGAGCAGTTGCTTACCTATAAAATTGCTGCCGGAAAACATAATTTTGATTTTCTGGGAGGGTTCACTTTCCAAAAGACCGTTGATGATGGTTTTGTAGCAAAAGCCTATGATTTCAGAAGTGAAGCTGAGGTTTTCCAGCACCTTCAGAACGCTGCAGATACCAATAAAGATGTTTCCAGCTACCGATACAAGCAGTCTTTGGTTTCTTACCTTGCGAGAGTAAACTATGACTATGCCGGAAAGTATATTGTAAGTGTATTGGGAAGACGTGATGGTTCTTCACTTGTAGCAAAACAGAACAGATTTGCAAATTATTATGCAGTTTCCGGTGCGTGGGTAGTTTCTAAAGAAAACTTTATGCAGGATATTTCATGGCTTTCAAGTCTGAAATTAAGAGGAAGCTATGGTATTCTGGGTAATCTTGGAGGAATTTCTCCACAAGCTGTTAACCCATTAATGACCAGAGATAATAATGTGATTTTCGGACAGGATCCTTCTCAGAATATAGCTTATTATGCTACCACACGTCCAAACCCGGATCTGAAATGGGGGAAATCTGAACAGACTAACTTTGGGGTAGATGCTTCATTCCTTCACAACACCCTTTCCTTACAGTTTGATTATTTTGTAAAGAATTCCAAAGACCAGATTTTCAACGTAAGCTTACCTAGTACGGCAACGTATAATAATCAGTATGTAAATGCAGGATTATTCCAGGATAAAGGATACGAATTGGGAATCAGTTACAACAAAGTAATTTCAGGTGATTTCACTTTTTCAGTGGGAGCTACCATGAGTCAACTAAAAAATACGGTGAAGCAGCTTGCCAATGTAGATGAGATCTTTATCAACGATAATGGAGTAAGAGGAGTATTGAAGCCAACCAGAGTAAAAGTAGGAGACCCTCTATATTCTTTCTATGGTTACAAGACAGGAGGAATTTTCCAGACTCAGGAAGAGATCAACAATTATAAAGATGCCAACGGAAATCTTATACAGCCGAACGCTAAGCCTGGAGATATCAAATTCCTGAAAAAAGAAGGAAACACAGGAGTGCTTAATAATAATGACTTTGTGAATCTTGGAAGTCCATATCCTAAGTTTTCTTACGGATTCTCTTACAACATGACCTGGAAAAACTTTGACCTGAACTTATTCTTTCAGGGAGTTTACGGAAATAAAATATTCAACGGAATGAAGTTTATTTCTTTAAATCCAGGCGGAACAGGACAAAACTACAATATGGATAAAGATATCCTGAATGCATGGACGCCTCAGAATACAAACACGGATATTCCAAGACTGGTACACGGTGATCCAAGCGGTAATTATTCCAAAGTATCGGATTTCTATGTGGAAGACGGGTCTTATTTAAGATTGAAGAACCTTACCATCGGGTATTCATTGCCAAAAGAACTGTACAGTAAGCTGGATGTGAATAAAGTAAGAATTTACGTTACCACCAACAACCTGTTTACGATAACGAAATATACAGGATTTGATCCTGAAGTAGGGATGAATTCTTATGGTGTAGATACCGGAAGGTACCCTCAGGCACGCTCATTCATCTTTGGGGTGGAGATCGGTTTATAATTTTTAACTAACAAAAAAGTAAAAAATGAAATTTTTCAATAAAATATTTTTAGTATCAGGAATATCCGTAATGCTTTTATCGTGTACAGGAGAGTTGGATGTTCAGCCGGAAGGAACACCTACTGAAGCCAGTTTCTGGAAAACGGAAAACGATTTGGTTACCGGAGCTAATGCGATGTATAAGCCATTGTTTGATGGTGAATTTTACGGAAGAGGTCTGTTTTGGTTTATCAATGCCAGTGATGATATGGTTACCGGAAGGGCAAAAAGTGAAGCGGATAACGCAAAAAACTTCAGCAGCAATTACATCGCGGCAGGAGATCTTGAAACTCAATGGAACAAAAGATATAATGTAATTGGAGTGGCTAACCGTGTGATCCGCAATGTTGATAATATTCAGACTTCACAGGCCATTAAAAATA
The DNA here is from genome assembly GCF_019970045.1 of Chryseobacterium sp. GVT01B. GTDB lineage: Bacteria > Bacteroidota > Bacteroidia > Flavobacteriales > Weeksellaceae > Chryseobacterium. The sequence continues at coordinate 155,604 of NZ_JAHXYI010000009.1, read as the reverse complement.
AATATCTGGGCGAAGCTTTGTTCATGAGCAGCAGAATGTATTTTGAACTTTCTTATTCTTACGGAAATGAAAAAGCAGGAGTTCCTATTATCGACCGTTCAAAAGATCCGGATCCCAACCCGATTCCAAGAGCTGCCAACGTAATGGAGAATTACACCTACATCGTGAATGATCTGAAAAGAGCGGCAGAATTATTACCTACTCAGGCAGAACTTCCTGCAAAAGATTACGGAAGACCACATAAAGCTGCAGCATGGGCACTTTTAGCAAAAGTATACCTGTTTATGAAAGATTGGAAGAATGCAGAATTCTGGGCCAACGAAGTCATGACAAAAGGAAACAGAGCCTTGCTGGGAAATTTTGCTGATGTCTTTAAAGCTGAAAATAACTACAGCTCAGAATATATCTGGTCTATCCCGGGAACGCCTAAGTTTACAGCTTGGGGAAGTATTCTTCCGGGCGTAATGCTTGAAAATAAAGGATGGGGAGAGTACAACGGATGGGGATATTTCCAACCGACAAAAGAACTTTATGACGAATATGAAACAGGAGATCTTAGAAGAAGTGCTTCCATCCTGAAAATAGGTGACAAATTTACCTTTAACGGGAAAGAAAGAATATATGCTTCTACCAACTCCCTTACCGGATATCAGTTCAATAAATATATGGATGCTTTCAAATATCAGCTGAACAGTGGCCATGTGAGTGCCAACGGAGATTATCCATGCACGGATCTTGCCGTTCCGATCATGCGCTATGCTGAGGTAATCCTTATTAAAGCAGAAGCTTCATTGATGCAGGGAAAATCTGCAGACCAGGAAATCAATATGATCAGAGTACGTGCAGGTTTATCTCCGAAAAACGGATGTACAATGGCCGATCTGAAACATGAAAGACGTTGCGAACTGGCAGGTGAATGGGCAGACAGACACAGAGATCTTGTACGTTGGGGAGATGCACAGGCAGCTTATGCGAAGCCTCTGCACGGTATCAACGGACAGGTAGTCTGGGCAGCAAGAAACTTTAATCCGGCTGTACATAATGTTTGGGCAGTTCCGCAGGCTGAAATCGTAAACAGTCATGGGATCATTAAACAAAATGAAGGCTGGTAATTTTTAATCTTTTATATATAAGTTCACTATATCATTGCAGAAACTTCTGTGATGATATAGTTTTTACAGAAATTATGAAACGGAAACTATCAAAAATTTTGGCTGTATTGGCCCTGGCTGTTTTTTCTGAAAATCATGCTCAGAATTATTTAAACTACAATGTTGGCAATGCACATTCACATAATGATTATATGCAGGAGATCCCTTTTTGGCAAGCGTATTATGCTAACTTTGGCTCCATAGAAGCTGATGTCTTTTTAGTGAAGGGTAATCTTTGGGTAGCTCATACCGAAAAAGAACTTTCTGCAGACAGGACACTGGAAAATCTTTATCTCGATAATATTTCAAAACAGATTAAACTGAATAAGGGAAATATCTATCCGGATGCCAGTAAGAAACTTCAGCTGCTGATTGATATTAAACAGGATTATAAAACATCATTGTCCACTTTGGTCAGTACATTAAAGAAATATCCTGAGATTACAGGAAATACAGGAATTAAAATTGTAATTACCGGAGGAAGACCTCAGCCGGCAGATTTTAAAAACTATCCAAACTATCTTTACTTTGATGGTGACCTTGATACAAACTATTCTGCAGATCAGTTAAAAAGAGTAGGGATGTTCAGCGCAGACCTTCCCGGATTGGTAAAATGGAATGGAAAAGGAATTCCAAGAGACGAGGAAACGGCAAAGATTAAAACTGCTGTTGAAAAAGCACATTCCCGGCAAAAGCCAATGCGTTTTTACGGAGCTCCGGATTTTCCAAATGCATGGGTAAATCTTATGGATATAGGAGTGGATTATATCAATACCGATCATATTCCTGATCTTAAAAAATTCATGAACGCTATTCCGAAAAACTTTTATAAAAATACAAAAGAATACAGCACATATACGCCGACTTATGCATCAGATGGAGTAAGTAAAAAAGTAAAGAATGTTATCCTTCTTATTCCGGATGGAACTTCTCTGCCGCAGTACTATGCTGCTTTTACAGCCAACAAAGGAAAGTTGAATGTTTTCAACATGAAATCCACAGGACTCTCCAAAACCAATTCATCCAATGCCTATATTACAGATTCCGCACCGGGTTCTACAGCATTTGCAACAGGAGTGAAAACTAAAAATACTTTTGTAGGGGTTGATAATATGGGGAAAGCACTCGCGCAGATTCCGGATATTATTGCTGAAAAAGGAATGGTTTCAGGATTGATTTCTACCGGAGATGTTACAGATGCAACACCTGCTGATTTCTATGCACACTCAGACAATAGAAACAGTTCGGAACCTATTCTGAAAGATTTTGCTGCTTCAAAAACGAAAATTCTGATCGGGGGTCCTACAAGTGGATTGTCCCAGGAAAATATACAGAAATTTAAAGAAGCAAAAATTGATCTCTATCAGGATTTGAAGTCAGTCAATACAATAAAGAACCGTACTTTGGTGATTGATCCTCTGGCTTCACAAAGAATAACCAACGGAAGAGGAAACTGGCTTTCTGATGCATTTGATCTCACCTTAAATGATTTAAAGAATAATAAAAACGGATTCTTTATGATGATAGAAGCTTCCCAGACTGATGGAGGAGGTCATAGCAACAATATAGAACAGCTGGTAACAGAATTACTGGATTTTGATCATGTGGTGGGTAAGGCAATGAAATTTGCTGATGAAAATAAAGAAACTCTGGTAATCGTGTTGGGAGATCATGAAACAGGGGGATTAACTCTATTGGACGGAAGTCTGAAAGATGGCTGGATATTTGGAAATTTCAGCACCAATGATCATACCTCTATTCCTTCAAGTGTTTTTGCTTACGGCCCGAATTCTAAAGAATTCACAGGATTGTTTGAAAATACAGAGATTTTCAACAAAATAATGGAAGCATACGGAATTCAGAAATAACTTTTGATTAATACTTTTTTTACTTTTACAAAGAGAGGCTGTTTCGTTATTGAAACAGCCTTTTTCTTTTAAAATAATCTGTAGAATCCACGGTAAAAATAAAAAAGGCTACCCCAAAGGAGAGGCAGCCTTTGAATATATCTAACAAATAATAATTTAGAAATTGGTTTTTACGATTAATTCAGACAGTTCTGCATTCACAAAATCAATCGGCATTACTCCATATGAGCCCTGAGTATTAGTTTGGAAGAATGTTTTAAGCCTTGGGTTAATATTGTTGGATACTGTAGGAATACTTGGAATCCCAAAAATTCCCGGCTTATAACCGCTCGTGAAATTCACGAAAAGTTTACCATTCGTATCATTTTTAGCTTCATTAAGCAGGCTGGAAATTCCATTCCACTTGTCATCATTGTTTGTAACCTTATAATAATCCTGAACTTTCAACTGTACACCGGAATTATTGATATCAAACGTCGTATTATCTGCCCATGGAGAGGCATTGATTCCCTTAGTTGTTCCAGAAGAAAATCTTCTCAGCAATTTGATCTTTCCTCTTACAGAACCTAACGTAGGAATATTTGCTCCAAGATCCCATTTAGAAGGATTTTTCTGTACATAAGAGTCGAAGGTCTGCTCAAAACTTCTGGTCGTGTTGGAAGCATCATATTCTTCCTTTACAGACATGATAATTGTTTCTGATGGATGGCTGTTAAGGAATGCATAGCAAGCATTAAGCACATCATCAAAATTCAGATTTTGGTAAATCGCTCCGTGATGAATAGCGAAAGCATTGTCAATATGTCTGCAACGTATATCCAGAAAACGGACTCCTGCATTAAGTTGTTCTGCAATGCTGAGGTCTTGAGTTTTAGCCGTACCTGATACCACAGGGGTATCTACACGTGCTCCTGAATCATGAGTTCCGGGAATGGAGATTTTTGAAAGGGAAATATTATCCTGAAGACCAGACATCCAGCTATTCATGGCAATAGGTAATAATGAAGCTTTACCAGTTGTTTTTGCTAAAGAGGCTACACTGTTTTCGTTGGAATCCCTTTCCAGAATGCTGTCGTTTGAACAGGAAAAAAAGATCGACGCAGTAACAACTCCAAGAGTAATGGCTGTAAAGCGTTTCATGTTTTGTTTGAACATAGTTTTTTTATTTTTTAATGCAGCTTAAAAATAAGAATATATCAAAACATGAGGAGTTAATTTAACTTTAAGAGATAATTAAGTTGCTATAAAGTCAGGAAGTTGGATGAGCGAAGACAGATTTTTATTAACGCAAAGTTTATTTTTAGTTCCGGAAATAGAGAGGGAGCAAAGATGAAATCAATGAAATTGATTTTTCTAAGCTAATGTTAAAGATTAAGCTTCATCAACGACATATCTCGGCCTCTTTGCTCTCTTTAATATTGCAGTAGTATTGTTTTTACTTTGCGTTTAAATTAAGCGGAAGATTCCATCTTAAAATACAAAATCCTCTTTCAAACCGGGAAGCCTGAACTTGTGGTCTCCGATAAAGAAATCATTCATTTTAATAAGAGCCGGGAATTTATGAGTAAATTCTTTATGCGAGTTTTCGGGTACTTTGGTGTCATCATCACAGGATGAATATTCTCTGTCAATAATCACTTGGCCTGTAGAAAAATTGATTTCATTCGTAAAACTGAAATCACAGGTGTCTTCAAAATGGTCGTACAAACCTATCAGATAAAAATCTCCTTTCTGAAATCTGAAGGTATGTTTATATTGCTGGGTATGCCTTGAATTGGTAAAAAACAACTGTTCAATAATAAGACAGTTATTTTTTATATCGATTGTAAGAGTATTATTTGAAGGATAAAATCCGAATCCGCTTGAAAAAATGATGTCAGAATTTTCTTTCCATACTTTCAGACCACTGTTTTCCTTTTTCAGAATATAGAAAACCCTTTTATAGTCACTTGTACCTTCCGGGTTTTGCTCGTATGATGCTTTTATATTCGTATTAAATACCAGAACAGTTTCATCTTTTCCATCTTTGTCAAGATCGCCTTTGGCTTCTGCAATCTGAGTATAACCTTTCGGAACCGAAAAATTTTTCAGCTTCTGAGCAGATAAGTTCGTCACAGATAAGAATATCAAAAAGTGAAAGACAGATTTCATGATGATCAGTATAATTAAAAATGTGGTAATCCCAAAAAATAATCATCTTCAAATTACCACATTTTATAGTTTTTATTAATGAGTCAGTATGCTTTCAAGATCTTTCCAGAACATTGGATAAGACTTTTCTACTACATCTTCATCTTCAATATTGAGTTCTCTGATCAGACAAAATGGTGCAAAACTCATGGCCATTCTGTGATCCTGATAGGTCTTAATAGAAATATTGCTTTGTGGCTCTCCAAAGCTGATGGATTTAATCGTCAGATCTGTAATTTCTGTTTCAGTACCTAGTTTTTGCAGTTCATTATATAAAGCAAGAAGTCTGTCGGTTTCCTTTACTCTTAAAGTTCCCAATCCTGAAATATCGAAAGGTATTTTTAAGGCAGCTGCCGTTACGCAAAGGGTTTGCGCAATATCAGGACAGTCATTCATATCCAGAACAATTTTTTCCGGAAAAGAAAAATCTGGCTGAGGTTCCAGCGTTAATTGATGCTCATCTTCAGAGAATGTTGTTTTAATTCCGAAGAACTTCTCATAGATATTGGCAATTGCAGAATCTCCCTGTGTTGATTCCTTGTAAAAACTTTTCAGATGAATGGTTTCTCTTCCCAACGCACAGATGGAGTAGAAGTAAGAAGCCGAACTCCAGTCGCTTTCCACTTCATAATGTACTACTTCATTATTGTCTGGAGTGAAAGGCTTTACTTTAATTGTATTTCCCACAAAGCTGCTTTGAATCCCAAATTTTGTCAGAATATCAAGGGTCATTTCAATATAAGATCTTGAAGTCACTTCTCCCACAAGATTGATCTCTAATCCGTTTTCAAGTTTTCCTGCAACAAGAAGCAGAGAGGTGATAAACTGGCTTGAAATATTAGCCGGAACATTCACAGAAGTCTGAGTGATCTTTTTCCCTGTAATTTTTAAAGGGGGGAAACCTTCGTTCTCCATATATTCAATTTCTACTCCAAGATCCCTCAAAGCACTTACCAGATTTTTGATAGGCCTTTCTTTCATTCTCCCGGAACCGGTAAGAATTGTCGTTTTACCTTCCTGAATAGAATAATAAGAAGTAAGAAAACGCATAGCCGTTCCTGCATGATGAATGTCTACCACTTCGGTATCCTCAGATAATGCTTTTTTCAGCAATTGAGTATCCTGAGAATTGGATAGATTTCCGATTTTTATATTACTGAACAGACTTTCCAGAATCAATAAACGATTCGAAATACTTTTCGAACCGCTGATCTGTACTGTTTTTCCTCCTGATAATTTTGATTTTTCTAGCTTCATTATGATCTGCATTATCTTAAAAAATAATGAGTTACAAATTTAGGTATTATTTATAACTCATCATTTATAATTATTTCAATTTTTCGTTGTTTTGATGCCGGTCTTTATCCCGGTCCGTCTTGATTTTCATTTTTCGGTTAAAAGCATCCTGCAGGTTCACTCCGGTCTGATTGGCAAGGCATAGCGTAACAAAAAGTACATCTGCCAGCTCTTCACCAAGGTCTTTCGTTTTATCACTTTCCTTTTCGCTTTGTTCACCGTATCTTCTGGCAATGATTCTTGCCACTTCACCTACTTCTTCTGTCAGCATCGCCATGTTGGTAAGTTCATTAAAGTATCTTACACCAATGGTTTTGATCCATTCATCTACCTGCTTCTGTAACTCAGTAATTTCCATTATTGATAAGCTCCTAAAGTTGGGTTGGTAGTTCTGGATACATTCACAATGTCAAAAGGTACGGTTGCTGCAACAGCTGCATTTCCTTTTCCAAGAGCTGGTGAACCAGGTTTAACTCTTAAATTCATTTTAGCCATAAAATAATTGACAAACTGTGGATCAGTATTCTTGGTTGTTTGTATCACATTCGGATTATTGTCAAAAGTGAAGCCGGACCCTGTTGTACTCGTATATTTGATTAATGAATTTTGAAGTAAAAATTCAAACTGCTGCCCTGGAGTTTGTTCAAAATGAACAGCATCATCCCTGTCAGAATATACAATACTGTTTTTGATATCAAGCAGCTGTAAAGCGCCCTGTTCTGATTGTCCTGCATCATTCTTCCATTCATTGGCTGCAAAAATTCCGCTTCTGTCAAAAGAGCTCATCGTTCTTGAATAGTTGGCAATCGTTGCGTGGGTATAGCTGTGTTTTCCTCCTCTGAAAATACCGACACATGATAAACCGCAATTGTTCATCACAAGATTATTGGCATTCACAGTAGAACCTACAGCGTAAATTCCATATTCAAAGAAAGTATGGATGAATGAATTGGTGATAGTCGCATTGGTTTGTTTCATATCAAGACCTCTTGTTCCTCCGAAAAGCCTTGCATGGTTCATCTTAAGTGTAGAATTTGCTTCCATTTTGATAGAATTCCAGTTTTTAGGAATCGTATCATAATAAGGATCATTTCTGTCTCCACGAAGAATAACCTGGTCGGTCTGCGTTCCGTTAATATTTAAAACAGCTCCGGAAGAAACTTTCATTCCGCTGTTTTTGTGGAAGTATACCTTAGTTCCGGGATTAATATCCAACGTTACACTTGGATTGATGGTAAGATTTCCGTAGATGATCTTTGCTTTATTGTTATTCCATGTAGTAGAATTGGTAATTATATTCGGGTTGCCTGGAGTCTGAATAAAAAACTCAGCATCCTGAACTACAGAAAATAAAGTGACATGCTGTTGTCCGGTTGGGCTGGTAAAAATAACTTTGTCCTCAGCAATCGCTTCCGGTCCGGTAGCTTCCGGGGCAATTTCAACAAAAATATAAAGACTGTCTTTCTTTCTTAAAGGAACATTTTTAAAATCATATCCCGGTTTTCCATCTACATTGATTCTATATAATGAAGCAGCTCCTTTTTCAAGATTCACTCTTGGAATCATGATATCCTTATCTTCATTATTATATACTTTTACTACATAAGTTTCTGAACGTACCTGGTGATATACCGTGTCACAGAATACAGTGTCTCTTGAGAAACTTAGCTGCTGGGTAGGACTGTCAAACGTAATATCATCCTTATTACATGATACTGCTACAAGTAACATCCAGAAGGAAAAAGCCAGTAATAATTTGAATTTCATTGAAATTAAAGTTTAAGTAAGTTCCAAATTTAACGAAAATACTTTGAATTTCTTATCAATAAAAAAATATTGAATCGAGTATTTGGAAATTAGAAAAAATGTTGTATTTTTGCAACCTAAAATTTAGCAGAGAAATATCCATTACTATTTCGAAAGCAAACTTAATTTTTTTAAAAATAGTATTATGAAAAACGGAATCCACCCAGAAAATTATAGACTTGTTGTTTTCAAAGATATGAGTAACGACGAGGTGTTTCTTTGCAAGTCTACTGCAGAAACAAAAGACACTATCGAGTTTGAAGGACAAGAATACCCATTAATCAAAATGGAAATCTCTTCAACTTCTCACCCTTTCTACACTGGTAAAGTAAAACTAGTTGACACTGCAGGTAGAGTTGATAAGTTCATGAACAAATACAAAAAATTCGCTAAGTAATTTTTGTACACTTAAAATATTAAAGTCTTCCAATTTTTGGGAGACTTTTTTTATTGTAAATTTGTTAACCTTGAATTTTAAACTTTAAACTTAAAAACTGAATGATGCAGATAGTATTTTCAGACGCACAATATTGGGAAGACTTTCTTCCGCTTACTTTTACCCGCCCTGTTGCTGCAATGCGATGCGGAATTCTTACATTCTCAGAAAGATGGCAGAAAATCCTGGAAAACACAGAGATTTCTTACTTTACGGAAACATATCTTCAGGATAAATTTAAAAGTCCGGAGGAAAAAGAAAGCCTTTTTTTAGTTCCGAATTTCCTCCCTACAGAAACCGTAATTCAACAGATTAAAGATCTTAAGCAGGGAGAAGCATTGGTTTATGAAGACGAATTGATCGCCGCTAAAATCAATATGAAAGATTTTTCTCTCCATCAGATTGAAAAAATGACGGACATCAAGGAAGATCTTGTTTTCTTTAAAAGACCAAAGGATCTGTTTACCTATAATCATCATGCTATTGATTTTGACTTTGATCTGCTTACAAAGGGAAGAGTTTCGCAGGAATTATCTTCAACCAACGGATTTTTGGGAGATAAAAAAGACCTCTTTATCGAAGAAGGTGCTGAAATTGAATTCTCTACTTTGAATACTAAGACAGGTAAAATTTATATTGGTAAAAATGCTGAAGTAATGGAAGGCTGTCATCTTCGCGGACCTATTACGCTTGGAGAAGATTCTAAGTTTAACCTTGGCGCTAAAATATACGGAGCTACTACTATTGGTCCACATTGTAAAGTAGGAGGGGAAGTGAATAATATTATTATTTTCGGTTACACGAGCAAGGGGCATGAAGGTTTTGTCGGAAACTCTGTAATCGGGGAATGGTGTAACTTCGGTGCTGATACCAATTCTTCCAACCTTAAGAATAATTACAGTCATGTAAAACTGTGGAACTACAGAACAAAAGCCTTTGAAGATACAGGATTGCAGTTTGCAGGATTAATTATGGGAGATCATTCCAAAACAGCAATCAATACCCAGTTGAATACCGGAACAGTAATTGGAGTGGCTTCCAATATATTCAAACCTGGTTTTCCACCCAATCTTGTGGAGAACTTTTCATGGGGTGGACTGAAAGATGATGAAAGATTCAGACTGGATAAAGTATATGAAGTGGCAGAAAGAGCAATGGCGAGGAGAAAAGTCCCTTTAACAGAAGAGGATAAAGCAATTTTGAAACATATTTTTGATATGTATTAATTCGATGATAATAAAAAACTTCAATTTTTTTTGAAGTTTTTTTATTTTTGATGTAATAGATCTGTAACGGCAATTGTCTTACCTATAAGAAACAAAACTCATGACCCAAGAAACTTTCAAGAATACGGTGTTTATTCTCAAAGACGAGATGTATCGTTTTGCGAAACGGTTTGTCATGAGCAGTGATGAAGCAGAAGATGTAGTACAGGATCTCATGATGAAGTTTTGGCAGAAGAGGGATGAGCTTGAGCAGTTCGGGAATTTTAAATCCTATGCGCTGAAGTCTGTCCGGAACGAATGCCTGAACAGATTGAAGCATCACGATGTAAAGATCGGCTTTGCAGATATGCAGCTTCACCGGTCGGAGCTTTACAGTATGGAAGTTGATAACCTTAAGGAACATATTATAGGATTTATCAATCAGCTCCCCGAAAAACAGAAGATGGTCATCCACTTGAAAGATGTAGAAGAGTATGATGTTTCCGAAATTTCTGAAATGCTGGAAATGGAGGAAAATGCAGTAAGGGTAAACCTGATGCGTGCGAGACAAAAAGTAAAAGAACAAATCTCACAACTGATGAGCTATGAAAAAAGATCAATTACAAGATAAATACAACGAAGTCTTCCAGGATCTTAAGGAAGAAAAAATGGACTGGAGTTTTGAAGACTTTCTTCAGACTGCAGAAGGTGCGGAGCCTGAACAGCATATTGCGCCTGTTATTCCACTGGAAGAAAAGAAGAAACCCTCCTTTCCTAAATGGTTCTGGATGGCCGCCAGTATAATGCTGGTTTTCAGTATCGGATTTTTCCTGAATAACAATAATAAGAATGCGCAGGATAAAGAAAAGCTGGTAAAAGATGAAATCTTAAAGCAGAAATCCGGATTCATTGAAGAAAACAGTGATCACCAGGAACAGGTTGCCGTAAATCATACAGACTCTATTTCCGGTGTGAAAAAAGATTCTGTTTTTCAGGACAATCAGGTGGCGGAAAAAGATGTAATGGATGAAATCCTGCCAAAAAGAGGAAGACTTAAAAAGGAAACAAGACCCAGATATGTAAGTAATTCCTCAAACAATAAAAATTTAAGTGATTCTGCATCTGCGTACAATGACTCTTATGTAATTGTAAACGGCAAAAGAATCAGTAGTGAAAAAGAAGCCATAGATGTTGCCAAATACTCCTTTATGAAATTAGGAAACGAGTTTAAAAAAACAGTAGCATCCTCTCAAAAAAATGAAAATCTTGACAGCGAATATTAAAAATCAGAACAATCCCATGAAAAAAATATTTTTTATAATAGCCGTAATGCTAAGCAGCTTTGCAACTTATTCTGCACAGACTGAGAAATTAGACAAGCTTTTTCAGGATTTTGAAAAAAAGGGAAGAGTGACATCTATCAATATTAAAAAGCCGATGTTCAAGCTATTGAATACCATTGATGTTGATGATGCTTATGTCGGAAAAATAAAACCGATCCTGAACGATGTGGATGGACTTAAAATTTTAATTATTCCTAAAATTACCTTTCCAGATCGTTTAAAAGATGAGAATCTTGCCAATATAAAAATGAATGAAGATAAAACGGCGAGAATAAATGATGCATTGAACTCATTAAACTTCAATGAATTAATGTCTATGAGCAGCGATGGAACTTCTATGAAATTCCTGGCAGAAGACGAGAAAGATAACTATCTTGAAAACCTTGTTTTCAACGTTGATTCCAAAGAAGAGAATATTATTTTTATTCTTAATGGAAAAATGAAGCTATCCGATGTAAACAAGATCATTAATTCCGGTGAAACAACTACTTCTTCTGTGACAACTTCCGTGAGAAATGACCTCACTTCAGGGAATACATCATCTTACCTGAACGGAGATAACAGAAACGTGGGTGAATTCTCAAAGATAGATGCCAGCGTAGGAGTAAATGTTACCTACAAACAGGAAAATACAAGAAGTGTAAAAGTTATTGCAGATGCAGATAAGCTTCAGTATGTGATTACAAAAGTGGAAAACGGAGTTTTAAAGATCTATGTTGACAACAAAGGAGTTCGAAATCTGAGATTTAAAAATCTTAACGTCAATGTTTCAGCTCCCAGCATTAGTGCTATAAAAACATCTTCAGGAAGTGTCTTTACAGCAGTGAACCCTGTTACAGAAAGCAGCCTTGCAATAGAAGCAGAATCTGGTTCTATTATTAAAGGAACATTCAATGTAAAAGAGTCTGCAGCAGTAGAAGTAAGCTCAGGTTCAGTAATAGATATTGATATTAAAACACCAAAGCTGGCATTAGATACTTCCAGCGGAGCAAGTATTAGCTTATCAGGAGAGGCAGCCTCTGCTGTAATTGATATCAGCAGTGGAGCGTCTTGTAAAGCTGATGATCTTAAGATCTCAACAGCAGTAGTAGAATCTACCTCTGGAGCAAGTCTTTCTTTACTGGTAACAGATAAATTGAAAGTAAGTGTTTCATCCGGAGCAGCCGTAAAATTGAGAGGAAATCCTGAATTGGATGCCAAAGTAGATAAAATTTCGGGCGGAAGCTTCAGACAAATCAAATAAGAAAACTAACCTATGAAGACTCTTAAACATTTTTTTCTCGCTATTCTGGTGCTGGGCATGCTTCAATCATGCATCGTTTCAGAAAAACCGAATATTGACTTTTTCCAGAATTCAAAATATGATTTCAAAGGAGCTCAGTTTGCAAGTATTAATGTACCCATGGTTCTTGCTAAATCTTATATTAAGAAGGCTTTAAGAGAAGACGGAGAAAGTGAGGAAACAATTAATCTGGTAAAGAAAGCTTCAAAAATAAAAGTTCTTACCGTAACAAACGGAAGTAAAGAAATGCTGAATGATTATACTCAATATCTGAACGATAATCATTATGAAGAATGGGCTACCATAAAGCATGACGGCGATAATGTCAATATAAGGGTGAAACAAGACGGTGACGCTATTAAAAATATGCTGATCACTGTAGGTTCCAATAGTAAGGATATGGTGTTTGTAGATGTGAAAGGAAATTTTACTCCTGATGATATCTCAAAAATGATTAATTCTGTTTCCGTTAAATAACCATTAATCCCAAAAAATTCACAGCATGGAAAAACTGATAAGAGAAGTCCGTATCCTTAAAATCTATGCCGTTGTACTCACCATACTCTGTGCGATGTTTTTCTTTCTCGCATTTAAAAACCAATCTTCTAACGAACGTTTTAAAGAAATAGATGTAGAACGCATCAATATCATTGAGAAGGACGGAACTTTAAAAATGGTTATCAGTAATAAGGAGCGCCAACACCCCGGATTGGTGAATCACAAAGAAATGAAACCCCGTGAAAGAGAAGCAGGACTTATTTTCTTCAATTCTATGGGTGACGAATGTGGAGGGCTTGTATATGATGCTGATGAAAAAGGGTCCGGAATGGTATATTCTGTAGATCAAAGAAATACAGATCAGATTATGCAGCTGCAATATTCTGAATCAATAGGGAATGATAAAAAAAGAGTATATGGTTTAAAACTTTGGGACAGACCGGATGATTTTCTGCTGGAAGATATTATTAAGGCTGGAGATTCAATCAAAAAAATTAATAATCCGGAAGATTCAAAAAAAGCATTTGCACAGCTACGGGAAAAGGGTAAGCTGGGAAATGAACGGTTTTTTGCCGGCAAGACAGCGAATGGAGATGTAGGGATTTTTATCCGTGATACAAAAGGGAAAGTAAGATTAAAAGTATACGTCGATAAAAATAATCAGACCCATATTGAGAAATTGGATGAAAATGGAAACCCGGTAAAATAACCTACTAGCGGCAATATTGATTAAACTTAACAAGTAGTTTCTACATATTCAATTATTTTGTACCGTAACCGTTCTGATAAAAGAGCGGTTTTTTCGATTTAAGTTATTGATTATTAAATTTTATTTAAACTATTAAAAAGGATTTTCATATCTCACTAAAATAACCTAATTTTGCAAAGAAAGTAAAGATGTCTATTCATAACAAAATTGTAGAGACAGCCATCACTTTCGATGACGTTCTTCTAGTCCCTTCTTATTCAGAAGTTTTACCTAACCAGGTTTCATTAAAATCAAGACTTACCGACAAAATCACGCTGAATGTTCCGATAGTTTCCGCTGCGATGGACACAGTTACTGAAGCTGATCTGGCTATTGCCTTAGCAAGAGTTGGAGGATTAGGTTTTATTCACAAAAACATGACAATCGCTGAGCAGGCTGCTCAGGTGAACCGCGTAAAGCGTTCCGAAAACGGAATGATCTCTGATCCGGTAACTTTATCTAAAGATCATACTTTGGGAGAGGCGAAAAGCCTTATGTCAAGATATAAGATTTCAGGTCTTCCGGTAGTAGATGCTGATAATGTTCTGATTGGAATTATTACCAACAGAGATGTAAAATATCAGGAAAACCTTGATATGAAAGTAGAAGAGATCATGACCAAAGAAAATCTGATCACTTCAGACAAAGATACCAATCTTGAAAAGGCAAAAGAAATCCTTCTTAAAAACAGAGTTGAAAAACTTCCGATTGTAGATAAAGATAATAAACTTGTAGGATTAATTACTATCAAGGATATTGATAATCAATTGGAATATCCAAACGCTAATAAAGATGAGAACGGTCGTCTTATCGTAGGAGCTGGAGTTGGAGTAGGAGAAGATACATTGGCTAGAATTGAGGCTTTGGTACAGGCAGGAGTTGATATCGTAGCAATCGATTCAGCACACGGTCATTCTAAAGGAGTTTTAGACAAAATCTCAGAAATCAGAAAAGCATATCCGAACCTTGATGTTGTAGGTGGAAATATCGTAACCGCAGAAGCTGCAAAAGACCTTATTGAAGCCGGAGCCAACGTACTTAAAGTTGGAGTGGGTCCAGGTTCTATCTGTACAACAAGAGTCGTTGCAGGTGTGGGAGTTCCTCAGTTATCTGCAATCTATAACGTTTACGAATATGCTAAGTCACAAAATGTAACAGTAATTGCTGATGGTGGAATCAAACTTTCAGGAGATATCGTTAAAGCTATTGCAAGTGGAGCAGGAGCCGTAATGCTTGGTTCTCTTTTAGCGGGTACAGATGAAGCTCCGGGAGAAGAAATCATTTTCCAGGGAAGAAAATTTAAGTCTTACCAAGGTATGGGAAGTCTTTCTGCTATGAAGAGAGGTGGTAAAGAAAGATATTTCCAGAGTGAAGCTAAAAAATTCGTTCCGGAAGGAATTGAAGGAAGAGTTCCACATAAAGGAAAATTGGAAGATGTAATTTTCCAATTGACAGGAGGTTTAAGAGCTGGTATGGGATATTGTGGATCTAAGGATATTGAAACTCTTCAAAAAGATTCTAAACTGGTAATGATTACAGGAAGCGGATTGAAAGAATCTCACCCGCATGATGTAATTATCACACAAGAAGCTCCGAATTATTCTTTATAAAATCATTATTGAATTTATATTTTAAAAACCGCACAATTAGTGCGGTTTTTTATTTTGTAATTTTAGATTAATGTATTGATTAGTAGTGGGTTAGTTTTGTATTTTGTTTTTATTAATTTATTGTTTTGTTATTTTTATTGCTTTTTATTAGGAATAATGTAAATTAATCGAATACTGTTTGTAATTACGTTAATTTTATTTTTGGTTTAAAATGTAACAATTATAAATGTTTTTCTACTAACTGTAATAAAATTTTAAATTTTGTGCTGATTATTGATAATAAATACTATTGATAGATGCTTGAAATTGTAAATTTTTAATCTATTAATTTTTTGAAATATTGTAATGAAGAAAACTATCCTTTGTGGGGCATTGCTACTATCCCTTTCAGTATCAGCACAGCAAAAAAAAGATTGGTGTGACTTTGATAATGAACAGAGAGTACACCAAAAACAAAATGCGGAAATTGATGAAATGGTTCGCAATATGCGTAACAAAATTATTAGCGGTAATCAAAATACTACTGCTAAAGGAGGAAGTGCATACAAAATTGTAAATGGAGTTTATGAAATTCCTGTAGTAGTACACATAATAGCACCTACAGGAGCTGCTATTGGTACTGCTTACAATAAGAGTGATGCTCAAATTCAGGCTTGGCTGGATCATTGTAATCAAATGTATGCAGGTACTTATCAGTGGGCTCAGGGAATTCCTGCAGATTTTGGTACAGCTGCTACAATGCCGATTAAGTTGGTATTGGCCAAAAGAGACCCTAACTGTAATGCAACTACTGGGATTGTTCGATATAATGGTGGTACTCTTCCAGGATATGATGCCAATGGGATAAACCGTAGTGGGACATCTGGTGTTAGTACAGATCAGGTTAAGACAATTGCTCCGCACTGGCCAGAAGCTTCTTACTTTAACATTTATATTATGAACAAAGTAGATGGAGGTGGAACCTATGGTATTATGGGCTGGGCTGGATTGCCTCAAAATGCTGATGCTAACTACGAATCCTTTATGAAATCTTTTGTGGTTACACTACAGGATGATATTACTTTGGCTCATGAGTTTGGACATAGTATGGGATTACTTCATACTTTTGGAAATGCTAACGCTCAACCGCCGCAAGGGACTACTTCTACTACTTACTGTCCAGCGATGACTAATAATGATTGTAATAAGGATGATGACCAGGTGTGCGATACAGAAAGATCAAGAAGCTTGCTGAATGATCCTGCACCTACTAACAATGATATGAATTATTGTACAGGAGCAAACTATCAGGGAGTACAGTATAACATGATGAACTATACCAACCCAATTGCATTCAAATTTACCAATGGACAGCATGACAGAGCAGCTCTTTATTTCTTTTTAATGAGAGGATCTTTGAGTACTTCATTAGGTGGAACAGCCCCTTCTAATGCTGCTGCGATTGGAACACCTATTGCTGCAACATGTAATCCATCAGGGATCTCTACACCAGATGATTATTTTGTTGGCCCAACTCTTGTGAAATTAGGAAGTATTAATAATGCAACTACAGGATATTGGCATAATAATACTAGTTTTTATGAAGATTATACAGGAGCAAACTGTCTGAAAGCTACAGCTACTGAGCTTTCTTCCACAGGAACACATAACCTTCAGGTAAATTTATCAGGTTCAAATAACGATGTGAGAGTTTGGATTGACTATAATAATAATGGAACATTTGAAGCCTCTGAACTTGTGGGTACTGCTGATAATATTGCAGCAGATCCGGTTACAGAAATAGGTACTTACAATACTACTATTACGGCACCTGCTTCAGTGGTACTTAACACTCCGCTAAGAATGAGAGTTCTTGTAGATGATGAGAATCCTAACATGACTCCTTGTGGACAATTAATGTACGGACAGGTTGAAGACTATACTGTAAAATTTGTTACGAACTTAGGAACAAACGAGGTGAAAGCGGATAATAATGATTTAACTGTTTATCCTAACCCGGTTGCAACAGGAGATAAGATCTTCATTAAAGCTAAAAATGGTAAAAACCTGAAAGTTTCTATTTCTGATATGGCAGGAAGATTGATCGCAAGTCCATCTGCAACTGAAGAAGGAAATGGTATTTTCAAAGTAGAGCAGCAATTAGAAAAAGGAGTATATATGATTCAGGTTTCTAACGGAAAAGATTCTAAAACTTCAAAATTGATCATCAAATAAATTGATCAAAGTTTAATATATATAAATGTCTCCATTTCGATGGAGACATTTTTTTATTCAATTTTACGGTATTTAAATCTGGGCTTGATTACTTTATTTAAAAATTGCCCTTTGGATCTTGCCTCCTTAAACTTTTCAATAATGTCGGACGGAACTTTAAGATAATCATAAACAGCTCCTGACTGATATATAATTCGTAATATTTCAGTATCCGGGAAATAAATGAAATGATGTACAACACTTGAAGGCATACTACAGTTCATACAAAAAATGTTCCTTGTCAGAAAAGAATAGAAGCTTCCGGAAATTCCGAAAGCTTCAAAGTTTTTTCTTGTTAAAATGATCTGTTATTTTTTCACGAATTTAAATTGATGAGTTTGAAAATTCCGGGTATTTATCTTTAATATATAACCGCCTGAAATAAGTTGTGAGACATCAATTTTTGAATCAAACATTTCAGATTTTATAAGGCGTCCATCCATGTTGTAAATTTGAACAGACAGCCCGTCATCAATACCGGAAATACGAATGAAATCTGTTACAGGATTTGGAAAAATCTGGATTTTATTTTTAGAAAGATCTGAAGTTCCCAATGTTGTAGTCTGTACGTCACCCGTCATGGTAGAATTTACTGCGGTAAGATTTCCACCGCATTGCCCGTTAGTCATTACAGTATTCTCAACCCATGTTCCAACGCTGTTGCCTGGAGGTATCGGAACAGAATTGTTTCCCATTGAATTATAATAAATCAGATAAGGAGTCGTAAAAGTTCCATTTCCTTCATCACCAAGAAATTCCCATCTGGTAAGGGTGTTGTTCCATTGGATTTTAAATTCACAGGTGCCTAATCCACTACAATCTTGCCCTCCATCAATAGGAGTAGTCATATAAATGTTCTTACTAAAAGCGTCCACTCCCGTTTTGTTAAACACATAAGTATTAGGCGGGCTATCAAACAGATTAGGACATCCGCTGAAAGTTATTGTCTGCGTAAAAGCTGAGCTTCCCATAGCAAGACATAGTACGTAAAGAATTTTCATAACTATTAATTTTGTGACGGAAATACTCCTGCCAATGCAATGATACATTTCAACGTGATGAAGGGAGGTCTGTTTTCATGAGGCTGATTTCCTCCTGTGTTTCCTACCATTGTGCTTTTCATTATGGTGTTAGCGGCTGCATCGGAATATTCCTTATCAAGAACTTTGGTGTCTGCCGGAAGATTATTTGTTGGAGAATTCTGATTTCCTTCCGCTGTTACGGCATTTACCGTGTGGTTATGGGCTGGCATTTGTGTTATCAATAGTGTTACACTTTCAGCTCCTCCGGTTTCTCCCATGCTATACGTAGTAGGGCCTCCCGGAGCCTGTCCGTTATGAACAAGTACTCTTCCTCTCATATCAGGTAAAGCAAATGTGGTTGTTCCATTCCCTCCGTAAGTGGTTCCTAGCAATGAAAAAAGTGCTTGATTTTGAGCGATAGGCAGGATCTGCCCATTACATTCTGCCCAGTATTTTGGTGCAAAATTATAAGGTACAAAGGCTATTTGCCCTAAAAATGGTTCTGATGCCTGTGCTTTTAAGGCAGGGGCAAATGCACTGCAGATCAGCAGTGTACATGCAAGAAATAAATTTTTCATGATGACAAGGTTTTAAGTAATATAAAATTAGAAAATATTTAATATATAATCAATGATAAAAACAAAAACCTTTCGTTAATTTAACGAAAGGTAGATTTTATTAATTAAATATTAGTTTTTTATAGATTTTTTCTCTAATTTTTAAATCGCTTAATAGTCAATGCAGAGGATCATTAATTTTTCAAATTATCCTTAAAATCTTCAATCCTGAAATCTGTCAGAGCATTTCCCTTTTCTATTTTCTCCTTGGAATACAATCTGAAATCATTTTCTGTTTTTTCTAAAAGATAATCATACGGCCCTATATGAGAAATTAATTTTACAAGAACCGGAGATATCTCAAGACATATAAATAATCCCATGATAAAAGCTGCTGCCAATCCTATAATTGCCGAATTTTTGCCCAGTTCATCCAATGCCTGAAGCCTTGCTGCAAATCCATTGAATTTATCCTCAAAAGTTTCTGTAGATTTTCTTTCGGTTTCAAGATTGGTATATACCTTGGATATTTCTTTATCCAGATATTCCAGTCTGGGAGCGGCTTGTTTTTGATAATTCTCAAGATCTTGTCTGCGCTGCTCTTTTAATTCCTGTTTACGTTTAGCATTCGGTCCGTAACCTTCTTTTCCGCTGGTTAAACCCGATTGTTTTCCCAGAATTTCCTTTTCAAGTTCTACTGATGCGGAATCATAGGCTTTCTGATACTGTGCTACTTTTCCTGAAATCTGTTGTTTTTCAGTTTCAAAGGGGCCGCTCTGTTGAAGAATCCTTCCACTCATTTCACCCTGAAGTTGTTTTTTATTCCTTTGAATAATTGTATTCAACTGCTTATTTACCTCTTTCTCGAAAATTTTAAGCTCTAATGGTTTTGAAATAATAATCCCTAAAAATGTAGCAAGGATAAGACGGGGAATAGCCATCAGAATCTGATTCCACCAGGTTCCTGTTTTTTTAATAGAAGAAACAATATAACGGTCAAGATTAAAGATCATCAGCCCCCAAAGAATTCCAAATCCTATGGAAGCCCAGATATTGTCGAATACCGTATACATGGCATAGCCTGCAGATAAAGTAGCGAATACTGCAGTAAAAAGTACAATCCCTCCAATCCCGGAAAATTTATTCCATTCGCTTGGGGTCTTTCTTAAGATATGGATGTTCCCGCCGGAACACACCATCAGAAATTTTTGGAACCAGTTTATTTTATGAGTCCCTTGATTTATAGTTTGTTGGTTTGTTTTCATAACTGAAAATTTATACAAAGGTAGTACTAAAAATCATACCAATGTAAAAGATAGTATTATGTTTTACCAAGTAATTGTGTGCGTTTTTGTAAAATATTGTTTTTTAGAGGTTTAAAACAGTACTTTGAAAGAATGCAAGAAAAGATCAAAATTATTTCAATCGATCCGGATTCTGCTTCAAAAAGCTTTCCCATCCGGAATACGATTTTGTATCCGTTATAGTTCCGGAATTAAAATGATGACATACCGCAACGGCAAGTCCATCGGAGGCATCCAGATATTTGGTAGGGAATTCTTTTAAATTAAGAAGATTCTGAAGCATCCCTGCTACCTGTTCTTTACTGGCATTTCCGTTTCCGGTGATGGCCATTTTGATTTTTTTCGGAGAATATTCGGTGATAGGAATATTTCTGTAAAGGCTGGCAGCCATGGCTACTCCCTGTGCACGGCCCAGTTTAAGCATACTCTGTACATTTTTTCCAAAGAAAGGAGCTTCAAGAGCAACTTCATCAGGATGAAACTCATCGATAAGAGACAGTGTTCTTTCAAAAATATATTTGAGCTTAGTTTCGTGATTGGGGTATTTTTTTAAGATCAGTTCATGGATAGAAACCATCTCCATTTTTCCTTTTTTTACGGAGATAATGCCAAACCCCATCACAGTTGTTCCCGGGTCAATACCTAAAATTATTTTCTCTGAAATCATTGCCTCAAAGATAGGACTTTCTAAGTTTTTTTAAGGGTGAAAAGTATTGGAAATGACTTTCATTTATATTTAAAACTTTAGTACCTTTAAACAAAAATGATTATGAAAAATGTATTTAATGTACTCATTGTTCCTGTTTTTCTGTTCTGTAGCTTTCAGAAAGAGAATGGATTAACACAAAAAAGGCAATCGCTTTCTGAAACTTTGACAAAAAAAAGCGATCGTATTATTTATTTGTTTTTCAAGGCAGATAAAGATCAATCCGGAAATGCAAAAGTTGCCCTTCAGAGCAGTAAAATTACAGATGGAAGATTGAAGCAAATCTCTTCTTTTGAAAGAAATGAAGCTCATAAAGGAGACTTTATTATTACGCTCACAGAGTCTAGTGGGAAAGAAATTGCCAGACAGCTTGTAAGAGATCCTTTTAACCCTGAATTGGAAGTATACGAAAAAGAAGGGATTTCCAGACATAAAGCCTCTCTTCAAAGCACAGAATTCAGTGCCCGCTTTTCCTATTCTGAAAATGTTCAGACGGTAAAGGTTGAAAAGGCAACTGATGATGGAGTACAGCTATTATTCACCAAAAAACTATAATTATGAAAAAAGTTTTATTATCCCTTTTAGTTGGAAGCAGCTGCTTTGCCCAGACATTCGATACAGTTCCGCTTTTACAGAACGGAGACAACAGCAAAAGGATTATTATTGCTGTTTTAGGAGACGGATTTACCGCTGCACAGCAAGCCGCTTTTACAACATCAGCTCAAAATACGGTCAATTATCTTTTTACAAAAAGCCCCTATACAGAATATAAAAATTACTTTAATGCTTATGCTGTAAAAGTAATTTCCACAGAATCAGGAGTGAAGCATCCAGGAACAGCAACAGATGTTACTGAGCCTGTAATCCCGGTTACCAATCCGAACAACTATCTCGGTTCTACTTTCGATGTTGGAGTTCACAGATGTATATATAGTAATACTACCAATAAAGTAGGACAAGTGCTGGCTGCTAATATTCCTGATTACGATATTACTTATATATTGGGGAATTCCACAGAATATGGAGGCTGTGGAGGAACGTATGCCTTTGCTTCATTAAATGGATCTTCAAATGAAATTGTGGTACATGAGCTAGGGCACTCTTTTGGTAAACTGGCAGATGAATATTGGTTCTCAGGTTCATTGGAATCTCCCAATAAAACACAGAATTCTAATCCTGCGACGATCAAATGGAAAAACTGGGTAGGATTAAATGGGGTAGGGGTATATGCTCATGCTGAAAGCCCTAGCTGGTTCCGTCCGCATCAGAGTTGTGAGATGAGGTATCTTAACCAGCAGTTCTGCTCCGTATGTAAAGAGGCAATTATCGAAAAAATTCATAGTTTAGTATCCCCTATAGATTCCTATACACCTGCCAATAATACTACAGTAGATGCTACATCTAATGTCACTTTTACAGCTACTGAAATTCTTCCCAATCCTAATACTTTAGTCAACACCTGGATATTGAATGGAACAACACTTGGCTCAACAGGCAGCAGTGTTACCATTACTCCTGCGCAGCTGAACAATGGAAATAATACCTTAACATTGTCCGTAGTAGATAATAATCCGCTTTTGAAAGTTGATAACCATAGTACTCTGCATGTTACTACTGTTTCCTGGACTCTGAGTAAATCTACTCTTAAACTTTCAGAAGTTAAAGCTGAAGAAAGACGTTTCAGTGTTTATCCGAACCCTACAGACGGAGAATTTTTCATTAAAGGGAAACAGGATTTTTCAAAAGATGTAAAAGTAGAAATCTATGATACTTCCGGAAAACTGATCCCATCCAGATTTGAATTAAAAGATGCCGGAATTAAGATCGATATTAAAAACTTTCCGACAGGCACGTATCTGTTGAATGTGAAAGAAAACAAAAATCTGATTCTCTCTCAGAAGATCATAAAAGAATAAATTGAAAACCGGCTCCAGCAGCCGGTTTTATTTTTCCAGTTTTCTCTCTGCTATAGGTACCCATTGTCCATCGTGACGGAGAAGGATTATTTTATCAACTAAGAATTTAGTTTTGTATTCCTTTGTTTCATATTTTTCCCAGGCTTTAAGATAATTTTCCCAACTCAGATCTCTGAATCCTACAGTCACATGAGGACTAAAAGAATACGGGACAAAATTAAAGTACTCTTTTACCCTATGATAGAGCTCAGTTAAATGAATATTTTCTTTTGGATGGATATAGAGTACAGGATTTTTAGGATTAGCAAAGCTTCCAAAACCATCCAGTTCTACTTCAAAAGGCATGATTTCCGTATTGATCTTCTGAAAAGCAACATGAATATCATTCTCCAGTTCAATTTCTCTGGAAAAGGGAGGAAATAATGTAATATGGGCTTCATTTTTCAGAGCTTTTGAATTGGCATAATTCGTTGCCAGGTCTTCTTTAAATATTTTTATTTCTTCAATAATCTCCTGAGAAGGATAAATCGCTATGAAGTACATTTTTTTCATAAAGCAAATTAAAATTTTTTATATTAAATTTATATACATAAGAAAATTATGCATATGTTTGCAAGGTATAAATCATTCTATGAAAAAGAATAGTCTTTATAAAGGTACCCTGCAGAATATTATTTTGAAGCTTCTTTCCAAAGAAGTTAAAATGTATGGATATCAGATTACCCAAAGGGCGAAAGAGCTTACGGAAGGTGAGCTTGAAATGACGGAAGGAGCACTCTATCCATTGCTGCACAAACTGGAGAGTGACGGAATGATTATTTCTGAAATTCAGAAGATCAATGGAAGAGACCGTAAGTATTATCTGCTGACTGAAAAAGGAAAAACACAACAGGCAGAAAAAGAAACTGAGATGAAAAGTTACTTATTAAACCTACAAACCATATTCAATTTATGATAACCGGAGAACAGGAAAATAAAATTACAGATTATCTGATCGCTCAGCAGATTTCATTGGATATTCTGGTAGAAATCAGGGATCATATGATCAGTCAGATTTCAGATCTTCAGAATAAGGAGAATATAAGTTTCGAGGATGCTTTTTTAAAGACAAAAGAATCCTGGAAGGGAGAATTTAAGTTAGTTAATTATCTGCTGTTTTATCCAACAGCAATCCCTTTGATTGCTAAAAGAATTATACAGGAAAAATATGCCGGACTTTTCAGAAAATCTTTAATGATAGGAATGCTGGCTTTTGGTATTAACTTATTGTTGATATTTGTCGCAAGAAATCAAGACGATTATAATCTGTTTTTCAAACTGCTTAACGGATCTTTTTTATTGGGCTCAATATTGATATTAGCTTTTAATTATAAGATCTGGAAATACCTGAAAGCGGATTTTAAATATAAAGGGAAAAGCCTTTATACAATGTATCAGCAGAATATCGGATTGATGATAGTTTGTACTTTTTCAATGGCCCAGGTTGTTATGAAAAACGGGAATTATGCTTATCAGTTTTTAAGAGAAAATAATCATACTGAAATTTTTTCGACTTTAGTGACCGTGATTTTTCCGTTTATATTGCAGACGGCACTTGTTTTTGCTGTATTCAATTTTATGGAACACAAAAAGAATTTGCTGAAAATGCAGGAATTCCTTAAACCCGCATAAATAATACACCATTCAACTAGTGTTGTGATCTAAGCTGTATAAGAGTATTCTCCAGATGATCGGTGATCTTTTTTACTTCAATATGAGGTCTGAAGATTACTCCTTTCCCTTTTTCTTCATCGGCAATATTAGACAGGATAATCACGGATGTTTTCGTGTCCGGATAATAGATGTTTAGTGAAGGAGAGCCTTTTATGTAACCGCTGTGGAAATAAGAGTTGGGTTTCCCGATATTAAGCATGATACCATAAGCGTAGCCCATTTTTCCAAAGATTGCATGACGTCTTTCTGCACTTTTTGCCATGAATAGCTTCAGGGTTTCCAGCTTTAAAATTTTTCCGCCATACAAAGTGTTGTTCCACGAGTGAAGGTCCTGAATGGTAGATAATATTCCGCCAGCCGGAGTTCCTATTTCTCCACCGCCTAATCTTTTCGGCATGTTGGGAACTTCCTGAAATTTAGCAGGAGTACCCAAATAAGCACTGGCAAAATTATTTCCTTTAAAAGTTTCTCCCGTTGAAGAATGTAGCATTCCTGCTTTTTTAAAGAGTTCCTGAACATTTTCAGCATAGGACTTTCCGGAAACTTTTTCCACAATCTTTCCAAGAGTATTGAATCCATCATTGGAGTAGAAGAAGTCGGAACCGCTCTTGAACATCAGCTTTCCTCCCACCATATTCAATCCTGAAGTATGATTTAATAACTGATGAATCGTAATGTTTTCATATTCTTTACCCTGGAATTCCTTCAGGTATTTTGAAACTTTATCTGTCACATTCAGTTTTCCCTGTTCCATTTGGAGTAAAACCAAAACAGCTGTAAACTGCTTGCTTACCGAACCTATGGCGAAAATAGTATTGCTGTCAATTTTAGTTTTCTTTTTAAAATCAGAATATCCGTTTTCTCTTCTGTAAAGAGGAATGGTGTCCTTAAAAACGGCAATGCTTCCATTGAAATGGTACTTTTTAAAAGTAGAATCAATCTGTTGTTCTAAAATTGTTTTCTGAAAAGCTGCAATAGTAGAATCAACAATTGCTTTTTTATCAACGGGAGAGGCTTTTGGAGCTTCAGTAGTTGTACAGGAAAATAAAAAGCAGAATAGGGCCAGGAATACTAAATTTTTGATCACAGGTGTTGTATTTTTAAATGATGGTTGTTACTCTTAAAGATACTAAAATATCCAAGAGCATTAAGGGATGCAAATTACGTGCTAGGAAGGGTTTTGAATCAATTTTATCTGGATTTAATGGATTCTTTAGTACACATTTAATACATTTGATATAGAAAATGTATTACAAAGTATGAATGAACACTTGAAAAATGATTCAGCAAACATCAGAAATCTGCTGAATATCATCAAAGAACAGGGAACAGATTACCTGAACTCTATTGAAGAAAGATCAACATCAGTAATCAATAATAATATACCAGAAAAGCAGGAGCTTCCGGAATCAGGATTCGGAACAGAAGAAACTTTAAGGATTTTTAATGAAAAATTTGAGCCCATCATGGTTGGATCCGGAGGGCCGAGATATTGGGGATTTGTAACGGGGGGCGCTACACCGGCATCAATAGCTGGGGATTGGCTGACGACGGTTTATGATCAGAATCCCCAGTCTGTAACAGAGCAGGGAGATGCTTCCGCAAAAATAGAGATGGAAACCATACAGCTTTTACTGAAACTTCTTCAGCTTCCGGAAAACTTTCTGGGAGGTTTTGTATCGGGAGCTACGATGTCTAATTTTACCTGTTTGGCCGTTGGTCGTCAATGGCTGGGAAAAGAGCAGGGAAGAGATATTGCGAAAGAAGGCGTTTCCGGAACAGTAAAGGTACTTACGGCTACACCTCACTCATCTTCTATAAAATCATTGTCACTATTAGGACTTGGCAGTGGTAATATTGTTAAGATTAAAACGGAAGAAGGCAACCGTGAAGCAATCCATATCAAAGATCTGGAAGAAAATATTCTGAAGCTTAATGGTGAGCCATTTATATTGATTTCAAGTGGAGGAACGGTAAATACGGTTGATTTTGATGATTTTAAAGCGATCGGCAGATTAAAAGAAAAATATAATTTCTGGTGGCACATTGATGCCGCTTTCGGTGGTTTTGCGGCTTGTTCGGAAACGCATCAACACCTTGTGGAGGGCTGGGAATATGCCGACAGTATTACAGTAGATTGCCACAAATGGCTGAATGTTCCTTATGAAAGTGCAGTGTTTTTGATTAAAGAGCAATATAAAATTTTACAAGTAGAAACTTTTCAGAACTCCAATGCTCCTTATCTGGGCGATCCGTTGGAAAATTTCAGCTATTTAAATTTCCTTCCTGAAAACTCAAGGAGATTAAAGGCTCTTCCGGCTTGGTTTTCTCTCATGGCATATGGGAAGAAAGGTTACCAGGAGATTGTAGATAATAATATAGCATGGGCACAACAGTTTGGTCAGCTGATTGAGAGTAGTCATGATTTTAAACTGCTGGCTCCGGTAAGATTGAATACGGTCTGCTTTACATTAAAAGATGATACAAAACAGGATGAGGTAGGACAATTTCTTGAAAAGCTTAATAATACTGGAAAAGTCTTTATGACACCTACTTTGTATAATCAGTATAAAGGAATGAGAGCTGCCTTTGTAAACTGGATGACCAGTGAAAAAGATATCAGACAGGTATTTGATCTCATGAATGAAATCATTGCTGAAATAAAATAATATATTGAAAAGCCTGTGGATTAATATTCACAGGCTTATTTTATCAGCAGATCACAAAACCAGAAAACATATTCGCTGTCTTCTTCTTCAGGAGTTGTTTTAGGTTTAGGATACGTCTTTTTGACGGTTTCCCCGATTCCAAATTGAACCGGATTTTTGAAAATAGGCCCATCAAAAGTAAAGGTGTGAAATTCTCCGTTTTCTCCACATGGATCTACATTCTCAGGAAGATCATCAATAAATTTCTGATCAATAATCCGTCCTGCAAAACTTTTATCAAGATAAGTTCCGTTCACACAGGTTACAATGGTTTTAAAACCAAGATCTAAAAATTCATGGATGAGGTTGGATGTATTTTGTTTCCACAGGGGAAATATGGCTTTCATACCAATCGCATTTAATTGGTCTTCCCTGTATTTTCGCAGATCTTCCAGGAAAATATCACCGAAAACAGAATGGGTAATACCCTGAGCTTGAATTCCAGTCATTGTTGTACTCATGATTTGTTGATACTCTTCCATTGATGGCTCTTTAGGAAGCTCCATTTTAATCAATGGAATTCCAAGACTTTCGGCCTGTTTTTCCAACAGAGAAACATGAACTCCATGCATGGAAATCCTTTGGAATTCTTCATTAATACTTGTAAGCAGTGTAGAAATCTCATATTGATCTTCCTGTAGTATTTTATAAAGGGCAAGCGCAGAATCCTTTCCGCTGCTCCAGTTGAATAAAGCTTTTGGTTTCATTTTGAAAATAAAAATCTCCCAAAAATAAGGAGATTTTATGGCTTAATAATTTTTGTTTTGAATTTCTTTGATTGGAATAAATCCACCATTGAAGTAATCAATCTTCATTTCAAAAGGATAGGCCGGATTGCTCATGATTAAAACACCAATTGCTCCAAAAAATGCAGCTCCGGTTACCATCATGCTTCCTGCATTGGGATTTGACCTTATTTTTCCGATAAAATAGTAATCATTATCTCTTTTTATTGCCTTCGTAAAAAGGTTTTCTATGGAAAGGTAGATATATGGCTCTCCTTTATAGACAATAGCATAAATATCGCCTTTTTTGATTTCCTTTTCTTTGCCATCTGCCATTTCATAGATTCTTACAATTTTGTGAGCATTTCCGTAGAATTTGACATTTGTAATTTCTTGGTCAGGCTGCTGATTTTTTAAAGCGTTGTAATTTCTATATACTCCGTCCTTCAGCTGAGGTGAATTGTAAAAACTGATTGACTGCTTGGCTGTATCATCAAAGGTCATTACTTGTTCCATCGTATAATGATTGTTTGTTTCAGGCTTTTTAGATGCATTTTTACTGATGAAATCTACGAGCATTTCACTTCCTTTTTCTAGCGTTTTTGTGGTAACATCTGTTGCTTTGATATCAATTACTGTATCAGTTTGATCTATCAAAGAGTAGGTCCCATCATTATTTTTTGAAAATAGAAATCCCTGAAAATAGCAGTATCCATGCTCACTGAGTTTGGCAGTAACCTCCGCAAAGTATAATTGTTTCAGGTACAGAACCATTGTTCCTTCTTCGGTATCATCTCCATTGATGCTGTTCAGTATATTTTGGAATTGGCTTGATATGCTGGACGTGGGAATTACCTTAGCCTTGGCATTCAGCATTCCCTGCTGTACAATTCCTAAAGAAGTGGTATCTTCTCTTTTATCAATAAGTTTTATCGTTTTATAATAGCTTTTCTCCAGCTTATGGGTGGGAAGACTTATGGTAAATGGTTCGGTACGTTTCTGGCTCCATAAAGTAGAAGTAAGACAAATGATGACTAAGAATAGGATTTTCTCAAAATTAGTTTTCACGATTATCTTTTTCATTGTTAATTAGTTTTAAAATTAAAAATACAAAAAAACCTCAAAGAAATCCTTTGAGGTTTGATTTATAAAAAAATGTAGGTCCAATTAAGGATTACATGTTTCTTCTGTACTTACCACCCACTTCAAATAAAGCATTGGTAATTTGTCCTAAAGAACAGTATTTCACTGCATCCATCATCACTTCAAATAAGTTTTGCTGGTTGATAGCTGCATGTTGAAGTTGTTTCAGAGCTTCTTCAGATCTGCTGTCATTCGCTTTTTGGAAATTGTGCAGAGATTCAATCTGTGCTTGTTTTTCCTCTTCTGTAGAACGGATAACTTCTCCTGGTAAAACAGTTGGTGAACCGTCTTTTCCTAAGAAAGTATTCACTCCGATGATCGGATATTCACCTGTATGTTTTAGCCATTCGTAATGCATAGATTCTTCCTGGATTTTTGAACGCTGGTACATTGTTTCCATGGCGCCAAGAACACCACCTCTTTCAGTGATTCTGTCAAATTCCGTGTATACAGCTTCTTCCACAAGATCTGTTAATTCTTCAATGATAAATGATCCCTGAAGCGGATTCTCATTTTTAGCTAATCCTAATTCTTTATTGATAATTAACTGGATTGCCATCGCTCTTCTTACCGATTGCTCAGTAGGAGTCGTGATTGCCTCGTCATAGGCATTGGTATGAAGTGAGTTACAGTTATCATAGATCGCATAAAGCGCCTGAAGAGTTGTTCTGATGTCATTGAAATCAATTTCCTGAGCGTGAAGAGAACGTCCGGAAGTCTGGATGTGGTATTTCAGCATCTGGCTTCTTTCGTCAGCTCCGTATTTTAATTTCATAGCTTTTGCCCAGATTCTTCTTGCTACACGTCCGATTACTGAATACTCAGGGTCGATACCGTTGGAAAAGAAGAAAGATAAGTTTGGTGCAAAATCATTGATGTCCATTCCACGGCTTAAGTAATATTCCACATAAGTGAAGCCGTTGGCCAGTGTAAATGCTAATTGAGAAACAGGGTTTGCTCCTGCTTCAGCAATATGATATCCCGAAATGGACACAGAATAGAAGTTTCTTACCTTCTCTCTGATGAAATATTCCTGAACGTCACCCATTAGTCTAAGGGCAAATTCAGTAGAGAAAATACAGGTATTCTGAGCCTGGTCTTCTTTTAAGATGTCAGCCTGAACGGTACCACGAACGGTAGCAATTGTTTTAGCTTTAATTTCTGCGTATACATCTGCAGGAATTACTTCATCACCCGTTAATCCTAAAAGCTGTAATCCTAACCCATTATTGGATGGAGGAAGTTCACCTTTGTATTTAGGCCTTTCTAAACCTTTGTCATCAAATTTCTCTTTAAGTTTGGCCTCTACTTTAGCTTCTAAACCATTTTCTTTGATATATTTTTCAACATTCTGATCGATGGCTGCATTCATAAAGAAAGCCAGTAGCATTGGTGCAGGACCATTGATGGTCATAGAAACTGAAGTCAGTGCATTCACCAGATCAAATCCGGAATACAGTTTTTTAGCATCATCCAAGGTTGCGATAGAAACCCCTGCATTTCCGATTTTACCATAAATATCCGGTGGTAAAGCAGGATCCTGTCCGTATAGCGTTACAGAGTCAAAAGCTGTAGATAAACGTTTTGCAGGCATTTCTGCAGAAACATAATGGAATCTTCTGTTTGTTCTTTCAGGACCTCCCTCTCCTGCAAACATCCTTGTCGGATCTTCACCGGTTCTCTTGAACGGATAAATTCCTGCAGTGTAAGGGAAGCTTCCCGGAAGGTTTTCCTGTCCTTTCCATTTGATCAGATCACCCCAGTCAGTGTATTTTGGTAATGCAATTTTTGGAATTCTCAAATGGGATAAAGATTCTGTGGAAGTTTCCACCTTGATCTCTTTTCCTCTTACAAAATAAGAGTAGAATTCTGCCTGGAAAGCTTTTTTCGTATCATCCCAGGTGTTCAGGAAGTCTATATTTTCCTGTTGAAGATGTTTTTCTGCCTTTTGATATTCAGCATCCAAAATCTCATTGGAAATTATTTTTTTTACGCCTTCAATATGATACATTGTTCTGGCCAGTTCAGCCTGTTTTTCAATATTGATGTCGTATTGTTTATTGTTTTCAACGATTTCAGAAAGGTAACGAACTCTTTTCGGAGGGATAATTGTTACTTCGTCTGTAATTTCCTGTTCTACGAAAGCGTTTAGTTTTAATTCAGCAAATTTTTCGTTTACTTTAGAAACTAATCTGTTGTATAGTTCTGTTGTTCCGTGGTCATTAAACTGAGATGCTTTTGTAGCATATACAGGCATGTCTTCCAATGGACTTTCCCATAGAAGGTGGTTTCTCTGGAACTGTTTTCTCACTGCCTGAAGAGCATCCAGAGCACCTCTTTTGTCAGATTTGTTTAATGCTACGAGATCCGCGTAGTCTAACATGTCGATTTTTTCCAGCTGTGTAGACGCTCCGTATTCAGGAGTCATTACATACATAGAAACATCGGCAAAATCTGATACTTCCGAACCAGACTGTCCGATCCCTGAAGTTTCAAGGATGATGACATCAGGATGAGCCAGCTTCAACACGTTCAATGCAGAATGAATGAATGGTGAAACGGAAACGTTATTTTCTCTGGTGGCCATAGAACGCATATAAACTCTAGGATCGTTGATTGCGTTCATACGGATTCTGTCTCCTAATAAAGCTCCTCCGGTTTTCTTTTTGGAAGGGTCAATAGAAATAATGGCGATTTTTTTATCAGTATTTGAACGTAAGAAACGTCTTACCAATTCATCTGTTAAAGAAGATTTACCAGCTCCTCCGGTACCTGTAATACCAATAATTGGAATGGTTAAATCTTTAGACTTTTCGTCAATCGCTTTTACAAGCTCAGGTTTTTCTTCTGAGAAGTTTTCAACAGCAGAGATAATGCTGGCGATACTTGTTGAGTTTTCAAAGCTGATGGTATCCAGGTCTTTTGCAGTTACTTCTTTACCTGTCGCAAAATCTGATCTGTGTACAAGATCGTCAATCATTCCCTGAAGTCCAAGTTCACGGCCGTCATCCGGAGAATAAATTCTATCGATTCCATAAGACATCAGGTCCTTGATCTCTTCCGGAAGAATTACACCGCCACCGCCGCCAAAAATTTTGATCTGTGGTGAATTTTTTTCTCTCAAAAGGTCATAGATATATTTGAAATATTCTGTGTGACCTCCCTGATATGAAGTTAATGCAATAGCATTGGCATCTTCCTGGATTGCTGTATTTACAACTTCCTCTGCTGATTTATCGTGTCCTAAATGGATCACTTCGCATCCTGTTCCCTGAATAACACGACGCATAATATTGATCGCAGCATCATGCCCATCAAATAATGAGGCAGCAGTTACGATTCTTACCTTGTTGGTTGGAGTATATTTTTGGGTTTCCATAAAAATTCTAGAAAGTTTCTAAGTTTTCAAATATAACAATAAAAAAAGAACCGGGTGTTTGATTTTATTCTTTTGATTGTCAATTGATTAATTGGATTTATTTAATTATATATCCCCTTTTTGGATTGGATACCCGGAAAGTTGTGAACCCACAGAGTTAAAACAAGTTGCAGTGACTTCGTTTTCCAGGACACTCATCTTTACATTCTCAAATTAAATTCTCTACTTTTGCAGAATATTTTTTACAGACATGCAAAAAGCTTTGATGTACTTCGGATTAGGAACCGTAATTAGCTTCCTGATCAATTATTTCTTTTTAAGTTCAGAGAATATCGGACTTGATATTTATTATGCTGTTGCCTTTGGTTCTGCCTGGGGGCTTGCTTATTACCTGGATACACCCAATTTTTCACTGCCTAAGAAATTAGGACTGTCATTTGTAGGAATGGGAATTCTTGTTCTGGCAGGAACTTTAATTTTTAATCTTGAATTGGCAATTCCGTCTATCCTGAAATTTTCTACCGTTTTCGTTGCCTATTATTTATTTGCAAGCTTCAGAGGAAATAAATCCCTTAGAAATTAGTGAAGCATAATAAAACTTAGGTACATCAATACCATAAACATCAGGAGTAATCCGATATAGTTGATAATAAATAGTAGCAATCCTTTTAGTATACTCGTTCTTTTTTTTGTTTCATATACTCTGTGGTGGGCAACAAAGAAATAGATCGTCATATAGGCAGATAGTCCTAAACAGGCTAAGACATATAATAGGGTAAGCCAATTACTGTCCGGCAGATAGCTTACTATCTTTTCTCCCACTATAAATATCAATATTCCTAATAAAAGGAAAGAGAAGTAGTGAAGGGTAAATATACCGTGATCAAAGTACCACCATTTCTTTTTGTTGTGAAACAGCCATAAAAAGAATGCGAATATGGGAAGATATACAAATAATGCTTTGGGAATTGTATGAATAAAGTTTTCCTTATATTTTTCCCAAATCTGATGTTTACTGTATCCTTCGTCTTTTAAAGCAAATCCTTTCTTGGCAATTGGTCTCATTAATGTATAAATCCCTGTTTTGTCTTTTGCAAGAATAGAATCGTACTGTTTCAGAGTATTAGCATTCATAAGAGATGCTTCTTTAGTATCAAATGTACGGTCAAAGAGTTCCTTTTTTGCTTCAACATCTTTTATCTTTAAAGTATCTGCAGCTTTTAGAGTATCCAGCGCTTTCTGAGTAGCCGCTGCAGCTTCATGAGATAAAACTCCTTCTTTTTGCAAATCTTTTACAATGTCTTTGGGGAGTTCTTTCTGTTTTTTTGACTTTGTTTCTACTTTATTATGGCTGGGTCTTTCTGCTTCCTCTTTCGCGTGAGGTAAGATGTTAGGTAGAAAGAATGTAATGAAGCTTATGAATATATACAGCTTTACAGGAGCAACATACAGTTGTCTTTTACCTGCCAGATATTCTTTGGTAAGGGTCCCCGGACGGGTAAACAGATATTGCATGGTTTTCCAGAACTGTCCGTCATAATGGGTGAAATCCTCAATAAAATGAGTAAAGAGAAAATGAAAGGGTTGTCTGCTTTCAATGTTTTCTTGTCCGCAGTGGGGGCAAAACCTTTCATCAACCTGATGTCCGCAGTTCAGGCAGGTTTTATCATCTCTTAGTTTTCCGTGGCTCATGAATTATGGAATATGATTAACGCAAATATAATTATTTCAATGAAACTGTAATTATATTAATGTGTTTTGCGGAAATCTTTAAAGTAAACTTAATAAAAGAAAGAGTTGAGGGAATAAACTCTTTGCTGTTTCATTTGTGTTTCTAGAATCTTCCAGGCGTTTTTTTTCATCGCGACAACAATTTACAAGATACATGCCAAAATTATAATAGTGTTAAAATCTATTGATATAGGGGTGTGTAGACCCGATTATATAGATAAAATAAAATATGTTTTTGGGTTACAAAAATAATTTGTACCTTTGCACACCCTTTTAGGGGTAAATTATGTTTAATCTTTAACTAAAACGTGTGAATACATTAAGTTACAAAACTGTTTCAGCGAACAAAGCTACTGCGAATAAAGAATGGGTTGTGGTAGACGCTGAAGGACAGCCGTTAGGTAGATTAGCTTCTACGGTTGCAAAGATTTTGAGAGGTAAGCACAAAACGAACTTTACACCTCACGTAGATTGTGGTGATAACGTGATCGTTTTGAATGCTGGGAAAATTACACTTTCCGGAAACAAGTGGGCTGATAAGACTTATATCTGGCATACAGGATACCCTGGTGGACAGAAGTCTATGACTGCGGCTGAACTTCAAAAGAAAGATTCTTTAAAGGTATTAGAGAAGTCTGTAAAAGGTATGTTACCTAAAAACAGATTAGGAGCTGCTATCCTTAAGAACCTTTATTTATATGAAGGAACTGAGCACAAACATGAAGCTCAACAGCCTAAAACAATTAATGTTAACGAATTTAAATAATTAATTATGTCTATAGTTCACAAAATCGGAAGAAGAAAAACTTCTGTAGCAAGAGTTTATGTAAGACCAGGTTCTGGTGTTATTACAGTAAACGGTAAAGATGCTAAAGAATATTTCTCTACAGACGTGATGGTTTACAAATTAAACCAACCGTTTATCCTTTCTGAGACTGTTGGTCAGTATGACGTTACCGTAAACGTATTCGGTGGTGGTAATACAGGTCAGGCAGAAGCTATCAGATTAGGTATTTCAAGAGCTTTATGCGAAATCAACGCTGAATTCAGATTAGCATTGAAACCAGCTGGTTTACTTACAAGAGACGCAAGAATGGTGGAAAGAAAGAAGCCAGGTCAGAAAAAAGCAAGAAAGAGATTCCAATTCTCAAAACGTTAATTTTCAGACTTCAGATTCAAGATCTCAGATTTCAGAATTTTTTCGGTCTGTTGTCTTTTATCTAAAATCTATTTATCTAAACAAAAAAATTGCCCGTTACGTTTAGCATCCAAACGCTTCTCCCATCTAAAGAAGTTGTTGATTGTTTAAAAGACGGAAAGTAAACTAACAAAAACAGAAAACATGGCAAAAGCAAATGTAAAAGACCTTTTAGAGGCTGGCGTACACTTCGGTCACATGACTAGAAAGTGGAACCCAAATATGGCTCCATACATTTTTATGGAGAAAAACGGTATTCACATTGTAGACTTACATAAAACAGCAGTTAAATTAGATGAAGCTTGCAGCGCTTTAGAAAAATTAACTTCTGCAGGTAAAAAAGTTCTTTTCGTAGCTACTAAGAAGCAAGCGAAAGAAGTTGTTGCAAAACACGCTTCTGAACTTAATATGCCTTATATTACAGAAAGATGGCCAGGAGGTATGTTAACGAATTTCGTTACTATCAGAAAGGCTGTAAAGAAGATGAATGCTATCGACAAAATGAAAAAAGACGGTACGTTCGAAACTTTATCTAAAAAAGAAAGATTACAAGTTGACAGACAAAGAGCTAACTTAGAAAAGAACTTAGGTTCTATCTCTGACATGGTTCGTCTTCCTTCTGCAATCTTTGTTGTAGATATCTTGAGAGAACACATCGCTGTAACTGAAGCTAAGAAATTAGGTATTCCAGTTTTCGGTATTGTTGATACAAACTCTGACCCTAGAAAAGTTGACTTCGTTATCCCAGGAAACGATGATGCTTCTAAATCTATCGATATGATCTTGAGCATTGTTTCAGAATCTATCAAAGAAGGTCAGTCTCAAAGAAAAGCTGATAAAGAAAAATCTAAAGAAGAAGGAGAAGTAGTATCTGCTGATAAAGATGCTGACTTCGATGCAGAATAATTAAAGATTTTCTTTAATATAGGAAAAACGCTGGATTTTGGTCCAGCGTTTTTTTATTGTTCATACTAAGGTTTTTTAGGGCATACCATAAGGTCAGGCAGATTAGGGTCGGTACTAGGAATAATTACTCCAATTCTGCATACACCGCTGCAACACATTTCTCCGAGCTCCATGCTACAGCCGTCTATACAGCTTCTGTATCCTCCTTTGATGGTTCTTAGCTCATTTCTTGAGACTTTTTTTAAATTTTTCATGGTTTTAGTTTTAGTTTTTTCCTACTCTATATGCTTTTCGGATACCGCAATTATGTATTTCTAAATATATGGAATTATTTGAATGTATAAGTGGTTAAAAAATAAAAAGTTATGTTCTATATAATTGAAGAACACTAAATATTATTCAATTGTTTTCTGTATTTATATTTAATTTTTTTATCATTTTTTATTTATTTAATGGTATTTGTGGCATTTATTTGATTTTTGTGCCGTTAAGATTGTTTTTTTGTGATGGGTTTTTCATTTTTGAAGACTAAAAAATGAAAATATGAAAAAACAATTATTTTTAAGTGTTGCATTGACACTAAGTTCATTATGTATTGCTCAGCATTATCTTAAATCCGAGTATGTTGATACAAAGAGAGTTAATGGTTCAGGAATGATTAGGTTTATTTCATTTAAACCAGAATCTAAAATTCCTTTAGAAAATACTGAAAGTTTGCTTAAGGAAATTACAAAACTGGATGGAACAATCAACACTCTGAAGAAAATAAAATCTGAAACTGATCTTTGGGGAGGGCAGCATGATTTCTATAAACAATATTTCAACGAAGTAGAAGTAGCTCATAAATCTTATACAATTCATTCAAAAAATGGATTTATTACTTCTATGAACGGGGATTTTAGCCCAATAGACATTCCATCCGGAAAGTCATCAATTAAAAGTCCTGATGAAATTTACAAAATTGGATTGGCTCAATTAGGAAACAGCTACCAATTACCTGATGAGTTTAAAGATAAAACTCCTTATAATACCTTGGTTGTTCTGGCTAAAGATATTTCAGGTACAGCAGATCGGTTTGCTTATGTATTTAGTCTTGTCTCAATAAAACCTGGTGATGTTGAAAAGATTTATATAGATGCAGTTACAGGAGATGTTCTGAAAAAAGAAGGGATTCTTAAGACACATCAAGCAAAAACCACAGTATTAAATAAAGAACAAACAGACTATATTAGTAATCTGGCAGAATTAAATAAAAAGCAGGAAATTTCTTCATCCAGAACTGTTATACCTTTTTTTACCCAAGGTACAGCCCAGACAAGATATAGTGGTTCCCGACAAATAGAAACATTACAAGCTGCAAATGGCTATGAATTAAATGATAGCTCCAGATTTGTTAAAACTTTAAATTATACAGGAGGAGAAGCTACTAATCTTCTTTTTGCGACCTTGTTTTTGGGGCCTGACCTGGCAGAATCATCAGCTACAAAATACATAGACACAGATAACAATTGGACAAGTGCTGAGTATGCGGCAACGAAAGATGATGGAGCTCTGGAAACACATTGGGCATTTTCCAAAGTCTATGATTTTTTTAAGACCGAATATAACAGAAACGGATTTGATAATCAGAATTCACAGGTAAGATCTTTCATTCATCCGACTATTAGCGGTACACCTTATAATGCTGCGTGGGTAAGTTTAGCTACTTTAAATCCTAGCTTTTCCGGAGGTTATATGTTCATTGGTAATGGTGGTCAGCCTAACACATCATTGAATTTTGATATTGTAACAGGACTTGATGTTGATGCTCATGAATTTGGTCATGGTGTGGATACGGCATTTGGAAATCTTGTATATGAAAGAGAGTCCGGAGCCTTAGATGAGGGATTTGCAGATATTTGGGGAGCAACAGTGGAAGCTAAAATGGCACCGGAAAAGCAAAGATGGGTCATGGGTGAAGATTTTGTACTGTCTCAACCGGATGGAGTAAGATCTTTTGTTAATCCTAAATTATTTAACCAACCTGATACTTATTTGGGACAATATTGGAAAGATGCCACCACTACGGGGTGTGCAACACCTGATAGCACGAATGATAAATGTGGTGTTCATACTAATTCCGGAGTGTTAAATCACTGGTATTATTTATTGACAGAAGGGGGATCAGGGACTAATGATAATGGCTATTCTTATAATGTTTCCGGAATAGGTATAAAGAAAGCAGCAGATCTTGTGTATTCTACACAGGCAAGCTATGTGCAATCACAGTCTGTTTATGCGGATGTACGGGATTTTACAATCCAGGAAGCAGGTATATTGTATGGGGCAAACTCTCCAGAGGTTTTAGCAGTAAAGGCAGCATGGTGCGCCGTAGGTGTTACAACCGGAGGAGAATGTGTTAATAACACTTTGTCTGTAAATGAAGCTAAAAGTATACCGATTTTCAGTATATATCCTAACCCGGTAAGCCATGAGCTGAATATAATTTCGTCTTCAAAACTGGAAGTGAATAAACTGCAATATAAA
Source organism: Chryseobacterium sp. GVT01B (assembly GCF_019970045.1). Lineage (GTDB taxonomy): Bacteria > Bacteroidota > Bacteroidia > Flavobacteriales > Weeksellaceae > Chryseobacterium. The sequence goes on along the minus strand of NZ_JAHXYI010000009.1, from coordinate 116,384 downwards.
ATTAATAATATGGCCGGTCAGCTGATACAGGAAGGGAATGTATCAAATAATAAAGTAAATGTATCTGTGCTGCCAAAAGGTACTTATGTTTTTTCTATTGATGGAAAAGGAACTTATAAGTTTATAAAAAATTAAATGATAGAATAAGAGATAGAATATAATGCAAAAAGAAGCTCCATCTAAATTGATGGAGCTTTTATATTATTGTGAAAGTTTTATAGAATAGGAAGTGGTTATAAACTTTGTAGACTGGTAAGATGAATTACAAAGCATACCGGATAATCTGTAATTCTGATTTTTAGGAACCATTGTGTAGCCTATCTTTCCTGCCCCTATAGGAATCTTTTTAAAGAACCCGTTCCCGCTTACGGTAAGAACCATATTGCACGGAGATTTGTTTTCTACGGAAATAGATGTTCTGGGATTAGCAGGGTCATCATTATTCAAAAGATCGTTAAGAACTTCCGCTGTTTCCGGTTTATAGGTCTTTATAAGTTCACTATATTCTCTTTCCGTATTGGCTCTGTTACCTGAATTGCTGGTAGAGGATGGGTAGGAGGTTCTTCCCGGATAGCTGCCATAATTTACATTACAGCTGGCAAGGACAACTGAGATCCCGGCAAAAACTAATAGTTTTTTCATACTAGTTTACTTTTTGGTTTTTCTTTTTTTCGAAGACTTCTTTACTTTAGAAGGTTCCTTTTTGGCAGGTTTTGCTTCAATTTCAGGGAGTCTCGAATTATCAATCGTTACAAATATACTTTTTTTAATGTCTTTCCGGGAGATGTATTTCATATCGCAGATATTACTGCTGAGCGTATATGAGCCCTTATTGATCACAATAAAGTTTTCTCCGTGAGCAGGAACAGCAAGGTTGTAATAATCTTTTCCTTCAACCCTCAGTACAATATTGCAATCTGAATTATTTTTGAATAAGAGTATCGCTTCCTTTCGCGTAATATCTTCATTGAACATTGCATTCAGAAGTTTCACTGTTTTTTCTTTATGCTCAGCAGAAGTTTCAGCAATGAGTTTTTTAAACTCCTCAGCATCATCTGAATGAGGGTTTCTCATGATGCTTTTAGGAATATCGGAGATAATAGGCCTTGCTTCCATAGGCTTGGCGGTACGGGCTCCTTTAGTCCATTCTGCGTTTTTTAAAGCGATAAGCTTAGGTTTCAGCACGCTTTTTTTCGGATCATCCGGATGGGTATTCTTAATATACTCTTCAATTTCTTTAATATCAACGCTTTTCAGGATGTCATTACTACCTTTCTTCTGAGCGGATATCAAGTTGGGGAACAGAAATGTGAAGAATAAAAAGAAAACAGTTAAAAGTTTTTTTTTCATCAATTGTTATTTTTATTTCATCAGCTTATCCGGAATTTAATGTAAGTAATTGTTTTTCCTTTTGCTGAGAAAAGTTCTTCATAATAGGTTTTGATATCTCTAAGGTGTTCGGTATCAGGATTATATTCCGGCGCTCCGTAGATATCATGATGAGCGCTAATAATTTCATAGCCGGCTCCCTGCAAATACCCCAGTGTATACCCATGTAAAAACTCTGAATCGGTTTTTAAATGAATAATACCGCCAGGTTTCAGAAACTTTTTATATCGGTTTAAGAAATCAGGATGGGTCAATCTGTGTTTTGTTCTTCTGTATTTGATTTGTGGATCCGGGAACGTAATCCAGATTTCATCTACTTCATTTTCAGCAAAAAAGTGATCAACAAGTTCGATCTGTGATCTCAGAAAAGCGACATTAGTCATGTTGTTATCTACCGCTTCTTTAGCACCAAACCAAAATCTTGCCCCCTTAATATCAATTCCGATAAAGTTTTTTTCAGGAAATGTTTTTGCCAGTCCTACAGAATATTCTCCTTTTCCACAACCTAATTCCAATACAATCGGATTGTCATTTTTAAAGAAACTTTCTCTCCATTTTCCTTTCAGTTCGAAACCTTGTAAGGCATCCTCCCTTGTAGGTTGGATTACATTTGGTAATATTTTGTTTTCTGCAAATCTTGCTAATTTATTCTTGCCCATTGAGTTATAAAATGAGTGCAAAAATAGTGAAAATTTATGGAGAATCTCTGCCTTTTGGAGGTAAAAGACAGAGAGATAATCCGTTTATGATTGAGGTTATTGACTTCCTAAAGCCACCATAATAGGTCTTTGTATTGTCTTTTGTGAGGCATATTGTGCTCCGCAAACCAAACTGGTGAAAAGATACTGGCCCTTTTCTATAACAATGGAGCCTTCTCCCTGGGCCGGAACAGCAAGTCTGTATTTGGTAGTTCCTACACCCTCCATTCTTACAATGATATTACAGTCAGATTTATTTTGAATCAGAACTATGCATTCTTTAGCATTTGGGTCATTATCAAATAAAGAGTTGAGGATTTTTACAGTTTTATTTTTGTGTTCTATGGGAGAAACTGCCATAAGCATATTAAATTCTTCAGCTTCTGCATTGGGAATTGCCGTATTGGCTGCAGCATTTACAACAAATGTATTTTGGGCAGTACTTGGTGTATAAACGGTAGTAGGCTGTTTTGCTGCCAGTTCCGCCTTATATTTTGCTATCTGTTTCTGTTTGATGATAGCATTCATTTCATCAAAAGTGATCTTTGTGGAAGGTCTTCTCCTCAGCATGGCAAGCATTTCCTGCATGTCTTTTACTTTCTGATCGGCAGGATGAGCATTTTTAATGTATTCTTTCATCATTTCCATTACCCTTGGTTTCAGAACAGACCTCCGGGGATCATCAGGATGGGCATCTCTTAAGAAAGCATTGATCTCGTAGATATTATTACTTTTCAGAATATTACTATAGTCTTTCCCTTTTTTTTGAGCAGACATAGTAAAGAAAAACATACAGCAAAGAAGTAAAAGTACTTGTTTCATTAATTAATATTAAGTTTAAAAAATAGGTGCTTCTCTTTTAATTTGCGTTTTGGGTCGGTTAGTTTTTATTTGGATAACGAAATACCAGTGTTTTTATTTTAAACACTTGTTTGTGAGATAAAATTAAACATATTTTTGAATATTGAAGAATGATATGCAATAAAAGTTGAATAATCTGCATTGGATACAGTGTGGAAGGGAGATTCCACGGGATTTATGTTTATTTCAAAAAAAATAATCCATGTGAAGGACATGGATTATTTTATCTATATTGGGAGTCATTTCTCTAATTATTGCTTACAACTTCCTGAAGATGTGAGCTTCTAAGTCTCTTCTGATAGATTGGCAGATATTTTTCAATAGGAACTTTTACGGCTTCAAAGTTTCCGGCTAATACATAAGCCTGAATATTTTCAGAAGTATAAACGAATTGAAGGAAGTTATCAATTAAATTCTCAGGAATTTTAAACCTTGTAAAATAATCTTTCCCCAGATAGTTTTTGATCTGTGCAACAGAACTGTTCATTCTTTCGTAGGCCTGATAACGTTGTTTTTTCTTTCTCTCCCCGGAAAGGATATCATAGATACTTTCAAGACTGAAGGTAAGACCGCCATCTCGTAATCCGGCAACAGGAAGTTCAGGAGGAGTTCCGTCACCTTTTGGTTCAGGAAGCCCGATTACTTTCTTAAGAGCATATGCCTTATCTTCTTTTCTTAAAGAATTGACATCATACCGAAGGTTTCCGGTAGGTTTGAACCTGCTGAGTACAATTTCCTGAATCTCATAGTAAGCAATTTTAAGCTCAACCAGATTTTTTTGTACCATGGATTGAGGAGTTAGCTTAATATCTTTTCTTTCAGTAACAATAGAGGTAAACCGGATTACATCTCCGGTATTGGCAGGGATATTAAAATTACCATTATAGTCCGTAAGAACGGTTTTCTGGGTGTTCAGGTTTGTGACATATACCTGATTGAGATATAAAATAGAGTTGTCTCTCAGAAATACCTCCCCGGAATATATTTGAGCATTAATTTTTGCCAGAAAAACCAATAGCAGTAGAGTAAACAGTTTCTTCATATAATGCGCAAAATTACATAGAAATAAAGCAATTTTCCCTAGTTAGATAAAGAATAGTGGTTAAAGTTATATTAAACTTTAACATTAAACTGTTAAGGACTGTTAGAAATCTGCAATTCCCTTAAAAAAGAGTGTATATAAGTAAAGAAGCCGGAAGAAAGAATACTGAATTTTCAGCGGTGCCTTCTTGCGGCTTCTTTTTTATCTATGTTTTACAAGCAGCCAGCTCGAGTATTTTACAGTGAGGGATGAACCGTATTCTGTCCAGGTGATGAAATACCAGTAGGTTGCTGTAGGTACGTATCTTCCACCTATTCTTCCGTCCCAGGTATATCTGTTTTCCGGAGTTCCTCTGAATACTTCTGCGCCATATCGGTCAAAGACCCTGAATACAAGATTATCATTGGCCATTAAAGCAGAATAATCTATTCCTTCGTTATAGCCATCTCCATTCGGAGTAATCGTGTTGATCAGGTTAATAATGGCAAATGGTTTTTTGACTTCTTCACACATTTTAGAGTCCCTTACAAATACATTGTGTGCACCTCTTGGTACGTTGTAGAAAATATTGGAACTCTGCCACACCACACCATCCAAAGAATATTCATAAGGAGGTGTACCACCACTTACTCCGACTTTTACCGTTGTTCCATCAATTTCAATAGATGTAATCATAGGAAGTGGCAGTTCGGTAACATTTACATACTGTTTGTAAACACAGCCATTGAAAGTGAGTTCTACCCAATAACTTCCAGGAGCTACATTGGTGATGGAAGGAGTGGTAGCTCCGGTGCTCCACAAATACCTTTCAAAACCGGGTCCTGCATCCAGTGTGGTAGTTGTTTTAGGGCAAATAGCTTTATCTTGTAATACATCCGATTTTTTAGGAATTTTAATGTTGATTTTAAGAGTGCCTACTTCCGGGCATACTCCATTTTTTTCGAAACGGATATAATATGTTTGGGATGTTGTAATATTAACCGGTGATGAAACAATATTTACATTATTCTGAGCATCCGCTAAGGTTGCATGAAAAGTGAAAGTAACATTGGGATCTAATGTAAACTGAGGAATAAACTGAGCTAAGTTCACGCTTTTTATTCCGTCCAGATCATCATCACAAACACTTTCCGTAACGGTTTTGGTAATCAATGTTATTTTAGCCCCGATACTGAACTGTAAAGGCTTGATCACAGAGGCACAGCCGTCAGGAGAATCTACTCTGATGTAAATTGTAGTTGTTGCTGTATAGCTCCAGCTGTTAGGAAGAGTATTGTTGTTTCCTGCATTAGCATCTGCCAGATTTGCATAATATCTTACATTGGTAAAATAATTAGGATTATTAAGGACAATAGGAGTGATATTGGAAAGGATGAGAGTAACTGTTCCATCCAGATTATCATCACAGAAAATACCATTGTAGTTATCCAGAACGATCGCTTTATTGAAAAGAGATAAAGTAATCTGTGCAATACTTTTACATCCGATATTGTTTTTGACAACAGCGTATATGATAGTTGCATTGGGTGCTGTATATGATGTTGTATTGGTGATCAGTGCTGCGGCATTTTCATTCTGAGCATCTGTAAGAGTAGGGTAATAAGTGATGGTAACAGGGGAGTTGTTGGTGATATTGGCGGTTGTCAAATTGAATGTTCCCTGTCCGTTTATATCACAGGCAGATAACGTGGTATTCATTACCGTAAGAGCCTGAATGTTGATGGTAACTGTTATCGTTTCACAATCCGGGAAATCCGGATCATTTCCGCAGAATGTATAAGTGAATGTATCTGTTCCTGAGGTACCGGGAGTATTTACAGTATAAGTAATGATTCCTGTAACAGGATTTATCACTGCAGTACCCAAAGAAGGTGCTGTTGTAATTGCTACTGTACCGGGAACAGGAGTTTGTGATGAGCTGCTGAAAGCAGGTGTTATGGTCTGTGAAGTACAAACATTGTAAGAAGCATTGGTAAGTTTTGTACAATTCAGAACTTTAAACTTTTCAGTAACTAAAGGTGCGCAGCTTCCCATTGTTACAGAACATGTATAATATCCGGGTAGTGTAGGGGTTATCGAAGAGGCCGTAGCTCCCGGAACAAGCGTTCCGTTTCTGTACCATTGATAAGAGTCATATATCAGTGGATCCACAGTAAGAACAATACCAGGAATACAGCCGACACCTGATTGTAAAATAACAGGCTGCGTAGGAAAACCAGCGAAAAAACCTCCGTATCCTACGGCATCACTTCCGGCAGTGATGCCAGCCATAATAGCCTTATTTGAAACCACTGTAATAGTACCCGTCACATTGGGAATTCCATATGTAACCCAGTTAGTGGTTCCTGTCATATTGTAAGGACCTGTTATTGCAGGTGGATTAGCTCCGTTTACTGTAATAATAGCTCCTCTTTCAGTTATAAGATTTAGTTTTGTCGGGATGTTCAGAATACCTCCGGGATTACCATTGGAATGAACAAAGTTTTCATTGATAAGTCCCAATTCATTAATCTGTTTGGGTAAGTAACAGTTCAAAGCTGGAATGAAATTGAATCCTCCAGTAGCCGTTTCATTCCCCGAATTTGAATCTCCGGCTAAAATCTGGTAGACATAAGCATTTTTTGATGTTTTTAAATATAAATTATAATGTCCGTTTCCCTGAAGGATATATTTTGAATCAGGAATAACGAAATATTTCCCGGCATTAATGGTCGCTACAGGAGGTATTTCATTATTAACAAAGATCTGAGTGTTGTCTTCAGTGGCAATAACAACAGCACCTTCCATATTGGCACCTATCGGTCCGTTACCTTTTACTAGGGCAAATTCATTTCCAAGTCTATTGACAGGAACTGCCTGGTCCATTAAAATATCAGAACTGGAAGGGAAATTTCCTGCGTACTGTCCGTTAAAATTTCCATTAGTGACATTGATGGGCTTGTCTGAAATAATTTTGGAGCCGATGAAACCATCAGAGTTTCCTGCTATATCCCCGATTCCGTCAATGATATAAGACTGTCCTTTATTTAAAGTGAAAGTCATTGTCGGATTGGTTGCTCCGGTAGTTCCGTTAGAAAATTGAACCGTAGGGGTGTATCCGGAGATGGTTACGGTTGTGTTATCTTCAGTTGCCAGTACACTGGTCATGAAGTTCAGAATATTGTTGCTCACAGTGATAGGAGCGGAGGCTGCATAAAACGATTTTCCCGTGGAAGGAATTCCTTTGGAAGTAATGATTTCCGCATGATTGAATACCGAAAACCTTAAATTGGCATAAAAAGGGAATTCTGCTTTAAGATATAATCCTTTGGTTGTAGGGGTAAATAAATCCGTCTGTTGTGTGGTAATTATATAATTCCTTAATACATCAAATTTTTGTGGATTATTTTTACTGATATTCACTGTTCCGATCAGAACATTATTGTTGTAAATATTTACAGGAAAAGGAGTTGTTCTGCTGGTGGATAAATACAGTTTCTGATAAGGATTGGGTGCACCAGTCCTGTCTACCATCGGAGCAAACCAATGCTCTCGGTCCAATTGGGCAAAAGCAGAGGTGAAAATATAAAATATAAATAAAAAAGATAGAATTTTCTTCATTCAGTAGTAGTATTTATCACAAATTTAACAATAAAAAGTATTAAATGCTTGAAAATGTAATAAAAAACCACGATTTCGTTATCGTGGTTTTGAAAATTTTACTTATCCATTATTATTCTCTGTTTTTTACCAGGATCCAGCCTGTGAATTTCACTATGGTCTGCTTATTATTAGGCTCATTCCATGAAATCTGATACCAATATGTTGCGGTAGGAGCTCTCTTTCCTCCATCAAATGTTCCGTTCCATTTGTATCCGTTCGTCTTATCTGCTTGAAAGATCTTATTTCCATAGCGGTCAAAAATATTAATTACCAGATTATTTTTCACTGCCAGTGAAGAGTAATCTATAACATCATTAATCCCGTCTTCGTTAGGAGTAATCACATTGATCAGATTAGGAATGGTAATATCTACTTTTACAGGGTCACAATTATTATCATCCTTTACATATACACTTGCATTTCCTCTTGCAACATTGGTGAATACATTAGAATCCTGCCAGTTAATATTGTCAATAGAATATTTATAGGGAGGTGTACCTCCGGTCACATTTAATGTAATGGTATTATTTGAGATATCAATATTTGAAATAACCGGATTTTCTGAAGAATAAACTTTCACTGTTTGTGTGACAGTACACTCTCCGGTTTTAAGTTTAACCCAATAAGTTCCCACTCCAACATCTTTAATGGTCTGAGTTGTAGCTCCAGTGCTCCATTCATAGCTTTTAAAACCCGGACCTGCATCAAGAGTGGTTTTACTTTCCATACAGATGGTTTTATCTGAGAGAATATCAGACTTTACGGGAGGCATTACAATCAGAGTTATTATTGCAATATTATAACAGCTATTTCCGTTAATAACCTTTACATAAACGACTCCATTGGGAGCAATGTAATTGACCGGCGTTAAAATTTCATTGGTTCCTGCATGAGCATCTGCAAGGGAAGGATAATACTTTTTAGTGATGTTTGTAGCTGTTGTTACATTCGCATTGGTAAGATTAAATAATCCTGTTGCAATATTGGATTCAAGGAAGCAGGTTCTTATGGAGGTATCATTTACTTTAGGCTTTTCAGATACTGTTATATTCAAAGTTACTTTTTCACAATCTGTAAAATCAGGATTATTTCCGCAAAATTGATAAACAATAGTTTCTGGTCCCTGATAATTAGAGTTGGGGGAATAGCTTATAAATCCGGTAGTTGGGTCAATTGTTGCTGTACCATTCGTAGGAGGGGTAATGATTTTTACTGTTGCCGGAACTACGGTTTGTGTAGAATTGGTAAACGTAGGAATAATCTGTTTCACTCCATCACACATAGTTTCATTTACTGTTGTGTTAGTAAGACAGGTGTATACTTTGTATACCGGAGTTTCAACAGGAGGGCATGATCCTATAGTAATTCTTACTGAATAATTTCCTGATTGGGTGGGAGTGTAGGTATTGGTATTGGCTCCGGGAACAGGAACGTTTTCTTTATACCATTGATAAGTATCAAAACTGTCATCTACTTCTAGTATGATTCCGGGAATACAATCACCTGTCTGCTTGGCAATAACGGGAATGGAAGAAAAGCCGGCAAAATATCCGCCATATCCTACAGCACCGCTTCCGCCGGCAATTCCTGCGGTTACTGCTTTATTGGAAGTCACTGTTACATTTCCTGTAATATTAGGAATCGAATAAGAAACCCAGTTACTGGTTCCGCTTACCGGATAGGGACCCTGGGCAGCAGCTGGGGGATTCCCGTTAACCATAATAGTAGCCCCGGTTTCTGTTAGAATATTTAGTTTCACAGTATTGGTAGAAGGAGGAAGGATATTAATCATTCCGATTTCATCAATTTTTCTGGGTAAGAAACAATTGAGGGGAGGAATATAATTGAATCCGCCTGTGGCAGCCTGAATATCATTGGCAACACCTGCCAGCAGCTGATATACATAAACATTTTTAGTCGTTCTGATGTACATATTATAATGGTTGTTACCCTGGTTAATGTAGTTTGTATTTGATACCTCATTAACTCTGTAACTTTGTCCCTCATCAAGGGTTACTGCAGGAGTGGTGGCATTGTTGATAAATACCTGTGTGTTATCTTCTGTTGCGATGATCAGCGCATCCTCCATTCGTTCACTAATATTGGCATTTCCTTTTACTAGCACGAATTCATTGCCTAGTCTATCCACCGGAACAGATTGATCCATAATAATATCCGTTCCGAAACCCAAAAAAGAATTGGGAGTAAGAGTAAATTGTCCGTTGAAATTACCATTGGTAACAGAAACCGGTTTGTCTGCGGTAATTTTTGCACCGATAAAACCTTTACGGTTCTGAGCTAAAGTCCCATCACCTTCTATGATGTATGATTGTCCCTTATTAAGAGTAAAAGTCATGGTAGGATTTGTGGTACCTGTCATATTATTAGCAAATATTACATTGGGCGAATATCCGGAGACTGTAATAGTGGTATTGTCTTCTGTAGCTAGTATTCCTGTAGTGAAATTTATACCATTAGGGTTCGCATCTGTTATAGGAGCCGTTGCAACATAGAAGATTTTTCCTATTCCTGCCTTACCCTTAGATGTTAATATTTCTGCATGATTTACCGACGAAAATCTAAACGTTACGAAATAAGGTTTGGTTCCTTTTGTATACAATCCCATTTTGACAGGTTTAAATAAATCTGCCTCAGAAGTCGTCATCATGTTTTGAAAAGGAACATTAAATACCTGTGGATTACCCTTGCTGACTGTGACTGTTCCTATTAAGGTATTGTTGCTATAGATCTCTATGGGAAAAGGAGTCACAGAATCTGTTGAAAAATATAATCCCTGCTGTTCTGTTGCATTTGTATTTCTTTTCATCATTGGGGCAAACCAGTGATCTGTATCTCTTTGAGCATAGGCTGTATTCAGGGTGAGTATGGTGAGTAGGAAAATAAACGTTTTTTGGTGGAGTGCAGCCATTGTCTGCAGTTTTTTAAATAATAATGTTTTTAACATATTTTCAGTGTTTTTTTTATAAATAATTTTCTTTCGTGGGCAGATAAAATTGCAGTAAGTAACGGAGGGAGCTTAATTAAGTCAATATGTGTGTTTTTTAGTGATTGGTTTATTGCAAATATATTATAATAAATACTTGATTTATAGTAATTGTTTAATTAATTGTTTATTTTATTGCATACAGGTTTGTTATATGTGATTTTGATTGAAAAATTAATTATAAAAACTCAATTGGTTGTATATTTTTCATCAATTTCTTTATCTCTTCATTGAAAATGCTGAAGAGATGATTTGTTATAGTCTGATAGCGAAATCTTTATAACATTCAGTAGAAGATCATTACTGTAGATGCAATGGGCATTATTAATAAAAAAGCCACGATTATGAAATCGTGGCTTACCAATATGGTTTTAACTAATTATTACTCTCTGTTTTTAACAAGAATCCAACCTGTGTATTTTATTGGAGTCTTTTCTTTGTTGGATTCATTCCAGTTGATATGATACCAGTATGTTCCTGTTCCAAGTTTCTTATCAAAGTGTTTTCCATCCCATCTGTAGTTGTTGAATTTATTTCCGGTAAATACCATATTTCCATATCTGTCATATACTACAAAACTTAGGTTTTCTTTGTAAGCAAGTTCGCTGTAATCTATGTAATCATTTACGTTATCTCCATTAGGTGTAATGGCATTCAATAGATTAGGGATTGTAATTTCTACGGAAGTAGGAGTACAGTTGTAGAAATCTTTTACATAGAATGTATGTTGTCCTCTGCTTAAACCTGTGAAGACATTCGAATCCTGCCAGTTGGCAGTTCCGTCAACCGCATATTTGAAAGGTGCTTTACCCCCGCTTACAATTACTGTTGCTGTATTGTTGTTGATCTCAATTGTTTGGATTACCGGATCTTCAACTTTTTTAACTTTTACTGTCTGAGTAAGGAAACATCCGTTCTTTCCAAGTATTACAGTATATTCTCCAACACCTATATCTCTGATACCTGAAGTGGTAGCACCTGTGCTCCATTGGTAAGAGTCATATCCTGAACCTGCGTCAAGATTGGTTTTAGCATCCATACAGATATACTGATCTACCAATATCGGAGATTTTTTGATTGGAAGTACAATCAATTCAATTTTTGCATTTGCCGTACATCCTTCAGCAGTAGTTACTTTCACGTATACAAATCCTCCTGTTGAAGGGAAGTTATCTGGCGTAGTGATTTCGTTGATACCTGCAGTAAGGTCATTCAGTGTACGGTAGTATTTTTTAGTAACGGCATTATAATCTGTTACCTTAGCTTTTGTAAGATCAAAGTAAGCATAAGGATCTACATCATACCAACATGCCTTAATAGAAGTATCCGTTACAATGAATGGTACTACAGTAAGGTTTAGGGTTACCTGCTCACAATCTGTAAACTCAACTGAGTTTCCACAGAATTTATAAACTATTTTATCGGGTCCTAAATATCCAGGATTTGGAGTATAAGTGATTGTTCCGTTTGGATTAACCACTGCTGTTCCTTTTGTAGGGGGAGTTAAAATTACTACTGTAGTTGGTACCACTGTCTGTGTAGACGAAGTAAACGTAGGGGTAATAATTTTAGTAGAACAAGCATTAAGGGCTTGAGTTGTTTCTTTTAAACAAGTTTGTACTTTATAGATAGGAGTTGTCACAGGAGGACATGTTCCCATCGTTACTTTTACAGTATAGTTTCCTGATTGTGTAGGAGTATATGTATAAGAAGTAGCACCCGGTATTACAACTCCGTCGCGGTACCATTGGTATGTTTCATATCCGTCATCCAGTTCAAGAATGATTCCCGGTACACATTCTCCTGTTTTTTTCGCAATTACAGGGATTGACGAGAACCCTGCAAAGTAACCTCCGTATCCTGCAGAACTGAATCCTCCGTTGATACCAGCTGTTACAGCCTTTGTAGAAGTAATTTTAATATTTCCGCTTACTCCGGTGATTCCATATGTTACCCAGTTCGTATTTCCCGTTACTGGATATGGTCCGTCTGTCGCTGCAACTGGGGTATCATTTACCATTACAGTCGCTCCTGTTTCTGTTAAAATATTTAATTTAACCACAAGGTCGCCAGGTGTTGTACTGGCTCCTCCTGATCCAAGAGGCATTTCGTTAATCTTCCCGATTTCATCAATTTTCCTTGGAAGGAAACAGTTTAATGGTGGGATATAGTTGAATCCATTGGTTGCATCACTTGATAATATTCCAATAAATTGATATAAGTATACATTTTTAGTAGTTGAAATGAACATGTTTGAATGTCCTGAAGTGCCTTGAGCCACATAGCTGGTTTCATTAATTCTATACCATTCTCCTGCTGCAAGTGTAGCAACGGAAGTTCCTCCTCCATTTAAAAACACTTCAGTATTATCTTCAGTAGCAACAATAAGCCCGCCCTCCATATTTAAATTTGGAGCAGTAGATCTTGTTTTTACCATTGCAAAGGTATTTCCAAGTCTGTCAACCGGTACAGATTGATCCAAAACCGGGTCACTTCCCGTTGTACTGGCGGAAAAGTTAGCATTACAGCTTCCATTGGTAAGAGTTACTGGCTTATCAGAAACTATTTTTGCACCAATAAAACCCGTCTTGTTTCCAGACTGGGATCCCGATCCTGCAAGAATGAAAGACTGTCCTTTCTGTAATGTAAAAGTTTGAGTATTTCCGGTAGGGCTTCCATTGATGAAAACTACTCCGGCAGTAGGGTTCCATGATACTGTTACATTGGTATTATCTTCAGTGGCAAGCACCCCTGCTGTAAAGTTCTGAATACTGCTGGTATTGGTATTGGGAGCGGCAGCAACGAAAAATGTTTTTCCAATTCCTGCTCTTCCTTTACTGGTGATTACTTCCCCGTGAACACTTTGGGCAAGTCTTAAACTGCAGTAAAAAGGTTTTGCTGCTTTTAAATAAAGTCCTTTATTACCCACATTGAATGCTTCAGTAGTGGTGCCTGTAGAAATAAGGTTGTTGGCAACCTTGTAGGTTTGTGGGCTACCTTTACTGATGGTAACTGTAGTAACTACAGCATTGTTATTGTAAATGGTTACATCAAAAGGAGTGGTTGAATCAGTGGAAAGGTATATCATATTGTTATATCCTCCGACACTGTCAAAGTAAGGAGCAATCCAGTGCTCACTATCCCTTTGTGCAAAGAGTGTATTAATTGTAAAAAAAATTAATACCAGACTGAGTAGAAATCTTTTCATGTGTATGGAATTAGGATTTCTACAAAATTAAAATAAAAAATGAAATACTTTTAATAAAATGTAAATAAATGTTAAAAAAATATTATCGATTTCTAAATAAAAGCTATCCTGAGTGTCAAACTGGTAATTGGGCTTCTGATCACACTATCAGATAATATGTTGATATATCCCTTTTGTAAGACTTATTTGTAAGACTTATTTTGGTTGATTTTCCAAGTCATAAAAAATCTATGAGAGAATGCTTTTGCCTGCCATTAATTTTAATAGTAATATTCTGTATGATTGAGAGTACAGAAGTATAAAAAAATCCCGGTGAAATTCACCGGGATTCAATATTTTTTTTGAAGATGAGCTTATAGGCTTACTCTTACAAATCCTGTTACTTTTAGATCTGCATTTACAGATTTTACATAGTCAGCAACTGAGATACTTCCGTCTTTAATGAAGTCCTGGTGTACCAAAGTGTTGTCTTTGTAGAATCTCTGCATTTTACCTTTAAGGATATTATCAATAATGTTTGCAGGCTTACCTTCTTCAGTAAGTTTGTGTCTTTCGATCTCTAATTCTTTATCAATAGTCTCTTGAGAAACTCTTGTTTCGTCCAAAGCGATTGGGTTCATAGCAGCAACCTGCATAGAAACAGCTTTAGCAGCTTCGTCAGCTCCGTCTACTTTAGCAGAAAGAGAAGAGATTGCAGCGATCTTGTTTCCAGCGTGGATGTAAGCTCCTAAGAAATCTCCCTGGATTCTTTCGAAAGATCCGATTTCGATTTTCTCACCGATAACTCCTGTTTGCTCTACTAATTTCTCAGCAACAGTCATTCCGTGGAAATCAGTAGCTAAAAGTTCTTCTTTAGTAGCAGCGAAGATAGCCATTTCAGCTAATTCGTAAGCTAGCTCGATGAAAGCTTCATTTTTAGCAACGAAGTCAGTTTCACAGTTTAGAGAGATTACTACACCTAAAGTGTTGTCTTCGTTTACTCTTGCGATTACTGCACCTTCAGCAGATTCTCTGTCAGCTCTGTTAGCAGCAACTTTTTGTCCTTTTTTTCTAAGGATATCTACCGCTTTTTCGAAGTCTCCTTCAGCTTCAACTAGAGCTTTTTTGCAGTCCATCATACCTGCACCTGTTTGGTTTCTCAATTTTGCTACGTCTGCAGCAGCTGGTGTATAAGACATAATATCTATTATTTTTTTTATTTAAGATTAGTATTAATTTTTAGCTTAAATTTAGAGCAGTGCAAAGATAATGATTTTAATGATAAACTAAAAAATGACTTTTCACGTTATTAATATATTTAATACTATTTTAAAGATTTGATTAATGAAAAAAATCTTATTCCTTCTATTTATATGCATTTTCTCACTTGGTTTTTCCCAAAAAAAGAAGAAAACAAAATCTAAAGCTGTTGTTGAAAAAGAAACTGTAATTATCTATACAGAGCAGGAAGCTGAGATTTCAAAAGAAGCCAGAGTCATTGCAGGCTTTTTGAAACAGAATCCGGGACATGCTAAAACAGATTATTTTAAAAGAAAACTGATTGATATTATCATGGCAGGTAATTCTCCTGAAGCAAAACCTACGATCAGGCCGATCAGTAAAGATAAAATTGAAAATATCGTTAAGAATAATGAGTTAAACAGCGGTAAAACAATTGCTGCAAATAAAACGTATACGGCGAACGGAAAGCCTGTTTCCAATAACACAGCAGCTGCTATTGAAGCCTTAAAAGAAGAAAGGAGAACAACCACTTTTGCATCGGTAGGTTCTGCAGGTTCAGCAAAAAGTGCCGGTACTTCTAAAGCAGGGCCAAGTGAAGAAAATAAAAGAACAGCAGCAATGCTTACACACCTTTTTAATAATGATATTAACAAAAATGAAGCATATATCAATATTAAAAACAGATCTTCCTGTAATCTTATTGTTAAGATAAGTGGTAAAAAATATTATAATCTGAGTGTCCCTGCAAAAGGAGAAAACTTTATTCTGGTAGATAAAGGAGAGTATATAATGACAACGATGGTATGTGATGCAAAATATTCTGCCCCGAAGAAGATTACACAGGATATTGAAATTGCACTGAATGTTGCCGAATAAAACAGATAGAAGAAAGCTAAAGAAAAAAGGTTAAGAAGAAATTCTTAACCTTTTTATTTTTTTATCCTTTAAACTGACCCATCGCAATGAATTTATCCTGTCTCTGGGTTTCAAGCTCCTGTCCTGTAAATTTGGAGAAAGCTTTGATATTCTGTAAGATTGAATTTTTCAGGTTTAAATAAGTTGTCTCCTGATCATACTGAGCCCCACCAAGTGGTTCTTCAATGATTCCGTCGATGAACTTTTCTCTTAAAGCATCTGCTGGAGTAAGGTTCAATGCATTGGCTGCATCTTCCTTGTGATCCCAGTTTCTCCATAAGATAGAAGAACAGCTTTCCGGTGCAATTACAGTATACCATGTATTTTCCAACATATATACTTTATTTCCAACACCTATTCCTAATGCGCCACCACTGGCACCTTCTCCGATGATGTAAGTGAAGATAGGCGTTTTCAGCTGCACCATTTCAAAAATATTTCTTGCAATAGCTTCTCCCTGTCCTCTTTCTTCAGCTTCCAATCCTGGATAAGCTCCCGGTGTATCTACTAAAGTTACCACAGGAATATTGAATTTTTCAGCAAGCTTCATTAGTCTTAAAGCTTTTCTGTATCCCTCAGGATTTGGCATTCCAAATCTTCTGTATTGTCTTTCTTTAGTTGTTCTTCCTTTTTGAGTACCTATGATCATTACTTTTTGACCATCAAGGGTAATCAATCCTCCAATCATTGCCGGATCATCAGCGAAATTTCTGTCTCCATGAAGTTCTAAGAAACTGCCTTTGTCTGCCATCCCATTGATATAATCCAATGTATAAGGACGATCCGGGTGACGGGACAGTTGTACTCTTTGCCAAGGTGTAAGATTTCCATAGATTTCTTTTTTCTTTTCTAAAATCTTATCCTCAATCTGGCTGCATGCTAATTTTACATCAACACCACTTTCTTCTCCTACTAAAGAACACGTCTGGTATTGATCCATCAATTCTTTGATAGGAAGTTCGAAACTTAAATATTCCATTTCTTGAAGTAAATTAAATCTTTCAAATGTATGAAAAATTATGGTTATTCTATTTAAAATTATTTATTGCATTGTTTATTCTGGAGGTACTTTCCTCTTTACCAAGGGTTTCCAGAATGTCCGGAACGTCTGGTCCTTTCAATTCTCCTACTAAAGATAAACGTAACGGCATCATTACTTTACCCATACCCAGCCCTTTGCTTTCCGCAAAATCATGCATGGTCTTCTTTAATGTCTCTGCAGTAAAGTCTGTAGAACCAAAAGCAGTGGCCAATTCTGCTAAAATTGCAGATGTTTCATCGTTCCATGCTTTTTTCGAAGCTTTTTCATCATAAGAAGTTGGAGCTTCAAAGAAGAATTTTCCGTTTTCATAAATATCTTTCGGGAAAGTTGCTCTTTCTTTCATCAGGTGAATTACCTTCAACAGTTTTTCATCAGAAGCACCTGCAAAATCAATAGCTGTGTTTTTCAATATCTGAAGAAGTTCTTCGTCAGACTTCATCTGAATATACTGATGGTTGAACCACTCTGATTTTTCTTTACTGAATCTTGCCCCCGCTTTATGTACTTTATGAAGGTCAAATTCCTTGATCATTTCTTCTAAAGGAAGGATTTCTTTATCGTCTGCCGGAGACCAGCCTAATAATGCAACCATGTTGATGAAAGCATCAGGAAGATAACCGTTTTCTCTGTATCCTTTGGAAACTATACCCGTTGCCGGATCTTTGAAATCAAGCGGGAATACCGGAAATCCGAATTTATCCCCATCTCTTTTACTTAGTTTTCCTTTTCCTTCAGGTTTTAAAATTAAAGAAAGGTGTGCAAATTGTGGTGCTTCCCACTGCATTGCTTCATATAATAGAGTGTGAAGTCCTAAAGATGGCAGCCATTCTTCTCCACGGATTACGTGAGAAATTTCCATTTCGTGGTCATCAATGATGTTGGCGAAATGATAAGTTGGCATTCCGTCATTCTTTACCAGAACTTTATCATCTAAAGTATTGGTATTTACAGAGAATTTTCCACGGATGATATCTTCCAGATTCAATACTCTGTCAACAGGCATTTTGAATCTTACTACATAAGGTGTTTTGTTAAGCAACAAAGCTTCAACTTCATCCTCAGAAAGAGTCAGGCTGTTTCTAAGACCGTTTCTGGTTTTGTTATCGTATGAGAAAACATCACCTTTAGCTTCGTACTGTGCACGAATGGCATCCAATTCTTCAGCTGTATCAAAAGCGATGTAAGCATAATCTGTTTTTAGGATCTGCTCTGTATATCGGTCATAGATGTCTCTTCTTTCAGATTGTCTGTAAGGAGCAAACTTTCCTCCTTTCTTAGGACTTTCATCCGGGATGATTCCGCACCATTCCAAAGCTTCTTCAATATATTCTTCAGCACCTTCTACATATCTGGCAGTATCTGTATCTTCTATTCTCAATACAAATTCTCCCCCTTGATTTTTAGCAAAAAGATAATCATATAATGCGGTTCTTACGCCTCCCAAATGTAATGGCCCTGTAGGACTTGGAGCAAAACGTACTCTTACTTTCTCCATTTCAATTTTAATTTTTGCAAATTTACTTAAAATTATGCGTTTTTAAGAATGATTAATTCTGAGTTGTATTCTCAATATCTTAACCAATATGTTTTTATACGGTTTAAGGATAGAAAAAGGTGATCTCATGTGGAGATCACCTTTTGTATTTTGTTAAATTTTTCTGAAGACTCTATATAATTTCAGATTAATATGTAATAAAAATTGGCTGATGTTCAGTGTAATTACTGATATCGGATACGTGTCTTACATTTCCTAAATCGAATCTATATCTATTAAGTATTGGCATCGTAGGAATGTGTCGAATAATATTGCCTTCTCTAAAATATACCTTACCTGTAGGGACATGGTTGATTAATTCATTATCCGGACCGATCGGCTCTCCCATAGTTGCATTAGCGTTTGTAAGAAGAGATTGGGAGTTAGCCGGAAATATTTCAATCTCGCTCCTTTTAAACAAACCTTCTAAAGTTTGTAAGGACATAACATGTCTAAGCTTACCTTCAAATTTTATGTAAACTTTTCCGTTATCATAATTTTTTATAAATGCCCCATCTTGTCTGGGATCATCATTTGGCCCCAAAGAAGCCCTAGATACAAGCTGTTCCTTTTGTGAATTTTTTAAATCGCTCTGATTTAAATCATTGGTGATATCATTTTCACTAGAACAAGAGAATAGACCTAAAACTGATAGGCCCAATAAAGAGCTTAAAATTATTTTTCGCATGGTTATTAATTATTTTCAGGCTAAATTATATAAAGATCACAGGTTGGGGATTTTTACATGTATGACTTTTATCATTATTTTGCACTTATTATTGCAATTCCCTAGTAAGCAACCTAATACTATTCTTATTTACAGATATTAGAATGGAAAAGATCTCTATTACACAAAAAGTAAAGCAAAATGTCCAAGATATGTATATGAAAATATTGAGTTTATACTTATTAAGTAAAGAAGTATTTCATACTGATAAAAGAAACGTCTCATCTGGGGCAGTTTTTCCTGTATAAACTATGGATTAAGATGATAAATGGAAGTGATTTTTGTTGTCTGTATGAATATTTCCGGTAGTCTTATCATTAAAAATGTATTTTTGTAGCTTATAAATTTAGATGATCAATGAAAAAAGCAATCTGCCTTTTTATCGTAGGAGAGAAGTACTGGAAAATGTATAATAAAAACAGAGCTGGATTTGAAAGCTATGCTAAAAAGTGTGGTGCAGATTTAAAGATCATTGATAAACCTATGGATGATAGTTTTCATCGTCCGCTTCTTTCTCAGAAGCTTTTGATTCCTTCAGAAACAAAGGAGTATGATATGGTTCTTTTTTTAGACCTTGATATCATTATTTCGGATAAAGCACCTTCTGTTTTTGATTATCTTCCGGAAGATAAATATTTCGGGGCTATCCTTGATCCGAGAGGTACTGAAGAATTTAACAAAACCTGGGGGCATATTCCGAGAATACTGGAAGAGACCAGCGAGATGTATTTTACTGACCGTCATTTTGAAGCGAATCCTTTACTGCAGGGAAGTATCAATGGTGGTGTATTTATTTTCAGACCGGAAAAAGTAGCTGATATCTTTAAAGAATATTATTTTTCAGCACATAATCAAGGTGAACTGAATAGTTTTGAAGAAACACCATTCGCTTATTTTTCCCAGATTAATAATTGGTTTGAAGCCTTACCACCCGCTTTCAATGTTCAGATTTTATACAAAATAAAAGGAACGGAAAAAGGAAAAGAGGTAGAACATGGTGAGAAAAAACTTCCGCAGTTTTTCAGGAAATATTATTACAAAAAATCAGGATACTGTTTTTATCCCACAAAGAAGTATAAGAATTACGTACAACAAGTCATTGCTGAAAATTATTTTACTCATTTTTCCGGCAATTATCCTATAATCTACAATTAAATTATGAGCCTACTTTCACGAATTTCCAGCAAATTTATAACAGTTTCTTATGGTATTACGGTCAATGATGAAGCAAACGAACTGAAAAATTTATTGGATGTCCTTCTTCCTTTGATTGACAAGAATGATGAGGTCATTGTTCTTCAGGATATTACCAATAAAAATAAAGAGGTGACAGAATTGCTGGGTAACTATGATAATATTATAAAACTTGAAGCAAAACTGGAAGGAGACTTTGCTACTTTTAAAAACAGATTAATAGAAAAGGCAACCTGTCAATACCTATTTCAGATTGATGCAGATGAATATCCTACTGAACATTTCATCAAAACATTGAAACCTTACCTTAAAAAAGAAAAAAGTGTCGAAATATTTTACGTTCCCAGAATTAATATCGTAGAAGGAATTACAGAAGAATATGTGCAGCAAATGGGCTGGAATATGAATAATGAAGGTTACATTAATTTTCCTGATTACCAGGCAAGGATTATTAAGAATAATAAAAAAATCTTCTGGAAAAACAAAGTACATGAAGTACTCTATGGAAATAAAAATTTTACAGAAATTCCCAAAAAATATGAGCTATCATTGATTCATAAGAAGAATTTTGAAAAACAGCAAAAGCAGAATAATTTTTATGAAACTTTGGAAGATTAATCAGATTGAATTTATTACACAACTAAAATGGCAGATTTAGGAATTAACGTTTTTGGATTTATTAATGGCGAATTTGGTATTGCGGAAGCAACAAGGCTTAATTGTAAAGCAATGCAGAGTGCAGATATTCCCATTAATTTGATGAATTATGATGTGAGAACCAATCATGAAGCTAATGATCAGACCTTTACCAAGTTTTCTGATAAAGCAGATCATCCTATCAATTTGGTTCAGGTTTCAGCATCTGTTTCGGAAATGTCGAACTTCTTTGAATATTTTGATTATTCTCTTTTTGAAAGAAAATACAATATTCTGTATATGGCCTGGGAATCAGAAACTATTCCGGAAGATTATCTTTTGAATATTAATCTTTTCGATGAGGTATGGACTCCTTCAGAATATTGCAAAAAATGTATTGAAAAATATATCGCTTCTCCGGTAAAAGTGATTCCTCATCCCATTGATATTAATCTGAAACCGACGGAAGATGTTGATGCATTGAATTTTTATAACACCGACTTCTTTAATTTTTTATTCATATTCGATTATAATAGCTCTATCCAAAGGAAAAATGTACTCAATCTTATTAAGGTGTTCAGAGAGACTTTTGATGGAAAAGAAAACAATGCTTTTTTAACCATTAAAACCTCTAAATCTGATAAGTTTTCTTTGGAAAAACAACAGATAAAAGATGCCATCGGAGACTCTGTGAAGATCAAAGTGGTAGAAAAGATTTTTGATAAAAATGCTCTGAACTATGTGATCAGTACCTGTGATAGCTATATTTCTCTTCACAGATCTGAAGGTTTCGGACTCACTATGGCAGAGGCTATGTATTTTGGAAAACCTGTTATTGCTACAGGATATTCCGGAAATTTACAATTTATGAACGCTGAAAACAGCTTTTTAGTGAATGCTGAGAAAGTATCTTACGGTTCAGATGATCTTAATTATGATTCCAATACCATCTGGTCTGAGCCTTCCCTGGAAGAAGCTTCAAAATATCTAAAAAAAATATATCAGGGTGGAGATGATGTAAAAGCCGCATCAGATAATGCACGTAAAACAATTACCAATGACTTTTCACTCGAAGGAGTAGGGAAATTGATTAGAAAAAGATCCGAAGAACTGATTTCTGAAGGTAAGATTCAACAAAGCAGATCGGCATTAATAAAATTATATGCAGACAGTATATTTTTGAAAAAAGATCTGAGAATTTATAAAAAGAGTAAACCTATTCAGTGGATATATGATATCAAAATGTATTTCAGAAATAGGAAAGGGAAAAAATAGTTTCCAGTAAAATTGAAGAGCGGTAGATTCAAATGAAACCACCGCTCTCTTTATTTTTTGCCTTTTATTTTCTTCAAAAAGATATTTACTTTTTTCCTGATTTTATTGTACAATGTTTTTTCCAGGTAATTTACTCTGCCACTCAATCTGTCTATTTCAGCAAGATAAAAAACGTTCCCGACACTATTTTCTGAAGTATTTTCTTTTTTATCCATCTGGTCAATAAAAGAAAGTCTTAGCTTAAGCAGTTTTCCTATAGCTTCAAGAGAAAAGTGATCTCTGATCTGAGCCTCTGCACTCTGCTTAATAGAAGTTAAGGACTTGAAATTATTTTTTATATACTGAAGCTTTTGGGTAGCATCCTCCAAATTTGGCCTTGCTAAAGTAAGTCCTTCAGCAATCAATCCTTTTGTGTTTGAAGTTTTAATAAAATCATATTGAACAAGAAAACTGTTGTTCACATTCATAAAGTCCAGATTTCCGGAATATCCGGTTCCTACAACAATTTTTCCGTACGACATAGCCTCTGCCATAGTGAGTCCGAAGCCTTCAGAACCATGTAAAGAAATAAGAACATCAGATTTCTGAATCAATGAATGAAGTTTTTCTTTTGAGAAATGCTCATTAATAATGATAATATTTGAAATGCCGGCGTATTTTTCCAATACTGTCTGTGCATCTTTACTCCTGTCAAGATTATGCGTTTTTACAATGAGAACACTTTCCGGATCATTTTTGAAAACATTCATAAAGGCCTCAATTGTAGCTTCAGGATTTTTTCTGATGGTAGTACTTAACGAATCAAAAATTGTAATATATACATTGGTTCCGGGCTTAATATTATATTCTTCAAAATTAAATTCATCAGAAGGAGGCAGCTTCTGAATCGGGTGGGAGAATCTCATCACGGGAATCCCAGTATATTTTGTAAAAATATTGACACAGAAATCACTAGGAACCCATAATTCATCAAAAATATTCAGAAACTCAACTGTTTTATCTGAAACTTCGGGAAATTCCCAGGCCCAATAAACAATGTTGTAATGACCTGCAAGATTGATATTTTGGTTTTTTGAAAAAAATTCGTGGGTCACATTACTGTTAATGTGAAAAATATTAATTAATGCATTGGGCTGTGCGTCACTTTTAGACTTTTCAAGAGTGTCACTTGAGTAGCTGATGCGGTTTACTGTAATGCCCTGGCTTTCCATAGCAGCAGCATTAAGCCTTGTTGCCTCTGCTATCCCAAAATTTCCCTCAAAAAAACCGTGATAGTTTACGCTTAATGACATATATTATAGTGTTTTAAGTTTTTCTTTTACTTCTTCTGGTGAAAATGCTCTCAGGCTGTCCACAGAATTTTGGCTTAATGTGTTCCAAAGCTCTTCATTAGTATTTAGCTGAATGATGGCTTCTGCAAAACTATTTTCATCATTGGCAATCAACACATTCTTTTTATCTGTAAGCTTCATTCCTTCAGCGCCGATCTCTGTAGTGACCACCGGGAAAAAATATTCAAAGGCCTGCCCGATTTTTCCTTTTACCCCAGCTCCGAACCGTAAAGGAGCCACCATGATTTTAGAATTCATGAAATGCTCTTCAATACTTTCTACAAATCCTAAAAATTTAAACTTAGGATATAGTTTAAGATCCAGTTTTTCAGAAACATTCCCAATGATGCTTACTTCCAGCTCAGGATTGGTTTTCCAGACAATGGGCATTATTTTTTCATAAAGGAATTTTACCGCATCAATATTCGGTTCATGGATAGATCCAATAAAGGTAATTCCTTTACTTTCACTAAAGTTCTTCCTTTCCGAAATATCAATCTTAGGATAGTGAATATTCGATATGGTAATGATCTTGTTTTTATCTGCGTACTGGCTCATGATTTCTTTCTCTTTATCGGAGATGGCAATAATGTAGTCCAGCTGTGGGGCAACAACTGTTTCCAAACGGAAGAAGTGTTTATAATTTTTCTTTAAAGAAATGCGGGTAGGTTCCAGTTCAATTGCTCTTTTAAACCTTAAAAAATGAATATCTACCATATCATAAATGAATCGGGTAGAAGGCAGGATAGCTTTCATCTTTTTGTAAAACAGATTCAGGGCAAGAGGTCCATTAAACCAAACGTAATCTATCTTTTTGAAAGCAGACAGGAAATCATAGATATTCTTATATTTATTGTTCTCTACATACACCATAACTTGGTGATGCTGATAAAATTTCACATAAGAATCGTCTTCAAAAATATGAGGAGCAAATAAAATGCAGTTGTAACCTAATTCTTTGTAGATTAATATAAGTTCTTTCAGTCTGTTAGCCCCGGATTCTTTATCATGGGCAGGGAAATCTCTTGAAGCAAACAGGATTGTTTTTTGGGAATCGTCATACAGATTGATATTGACTATATCCTTAGACTGAAGATATTTAAGCTTTTCTTTTCTTTCGAAGTGTTTTTTTATTTTTTTTAAGATTCCCATTTGCTAGCTTTTAGTATCAAGTTCAAAAACTTTATTTACCCAACTATCCAAAGTATATCTGTAGTAGATTTCCTCAGGAATTTTTTCGTAAGGTGTTTCAAAAAAAGATTTGTCAAGATTACTAATATTTTTGTTTAAAATCAAAATATTATTGGGGTTGTAAAAATCATAGGTTTTAATGGCTTCATTATCAGTAATGATTTTCTTCTCCAGAGACATCGCTTCAAAAACTCTGAAACTAAGCCCATATTGACCTTCACGCATCAGGTCAAGCAATACTTTTGAATTTTTATAATATTTAGGAAGATCATTATGAGGGATCTTTTTGATGCTGAAAATCAGAAATAGGTTTTTAGGTACTGTCATGAAAATATTCGTCAGCTGATGTTTCCATGATTTTTTTCCGATGATCATAATCTGAAACTTCAGACCTTGTTCAATCAGCTTTTTAGCCAGTAATTTTATCAGTGAAACCCTTCTGTTATCATAAGAAGTGATATAGAAAAGATCCATTTCAGGCTGCTGAATTTCTTTTGCGCAGTGCGGCAGATAGATATAATTCGTCAGCTTTTCAAAACCATGCTTTTTAACATCTATATAATCAAAGGAAAATACTTTGTCAAAAAGGTACAGCTTATCTTCTACAGGTACTCTTTCAAGGTTGTCATAAAGATAAGTAACCAGACGGTCTGTATATTTTCGGATTTTTTTAAGCGTTGAAAGATCAAATGTATCAGGGTTCATCACCAGTATCTGATCTTGATGTCCTAATTTTTCCAGGGCATCCAGAACATATTTCTGTCTTTTCTCAGTCTTAAGATTTTTGTTTAAAAAGGTTTTGCTTAAAGCATTTACAGCTCTTTCATTGAAATTGGAATGAGTAACTGAGCTGATCTTTATATGATGGGCATCAATACCCCGTTTGCATAATGCTTCAACAATATACTTATCATAATCCCAAAAATCATAACTAATGATACAAATCTTCATTCAACTAATTTTGCTCTTTTTTTAATGATTCATAGGTTTCATAAACGCTTAAAGATTGCAGGTAAGATAACTGATACCCTTCTTTTCCGTCTAAAATACCCAGTCTCATTATATAGGCCTTAAAGAATTTAAAAGCTGTTTTAAGATATTGCATTAAAACATTGTACTTTTTCCCTTTTGCAGCCAGTTCTTTCCCCTTTAAAACTCCGTAATGAATCATTTTTTTTCTATAAGATTCATAATCTGAAACGGAGTAATGTAGTAATTTATTTTTTAAAATCCCAATGGTTCCGTTGACTTCCAGAGTTTCGTGTACTTTTTTTCCTGCCATGTATCTGGCCTTCGATTTTCTGAAAAGCCTGAAATTTTTATCAGACTGTGTTCCTGAAAAATGAATCGGTTTCTGAGCAAAAAAGAATTTCCTGTAAAAATAGTAGGCATCTTTTTGCCCGGGTTTATTCAGCTCATCTATAATTTCCTGCTTCAGGGCCGGTGTAAGTCTTTCGTCACCATCTAAAAACAGCACCCAGTCATTTTTTGCAGAATCCAGAGCCAAATTTCTTTGCTTTGTAAAGTCTTCAAATTTATTTTGAACCACCTTTACATTAGGGAATTTCTTTGCAATTTCTACAGTTTTGTCCGTGCTAAATGAGTCTATCACTACTATTTCATCACAGAAATCAAAAGACTCAAGGACATCCTGTATATTTTTTTCCTCATTATATGTTATGATCAAACCACTTATATTCATCACAACGATTTGTTTGATAGAGAAGTACGTGAATACTCCTTTAATATTGTTTTTAAAATAGTTTTAATCTGCCAAAGATAAGTTTTAATTTGAATTTTATGATCGAATCTTTGCCTTTTATATCAATTCTACATAGCTCGTATGGATGCCGGGTAGGGTAATAATTCACCTTATTTCCAATTCTTACTGCAAAATCGATTCCTATTTTTTTTAAAATAGAAAAAAATGCTAATTTATCATCTTTTTTTTGTGGATATTTTCCATACGGATATGCTAAAACTCTTGAATACCTGATGTTTTGGGCATCAAGAATTTCCATATTTTTTTTTAGATCTTTTTCTATAAAATCAAGAGAAGCATTTTTTAGATTTTCATGAGCATGGCTATGAAGGGCAATCTCAAAATATTTTTTATCCAGATTTCTGATTTCATCAAAGGTCATCATAGGATAATTGTTATATCCCTTTTCAATAAATCCGGTTGGAATAAAAATAGTAGCTTTCAGATTATATTTTTCCAGTAAAGACGGCAGATATTCAAGGTTATTTCTGTAGCCGTCATCAAAGGTGATGATGATGTTTTTTTTCGTGGAAGCAGTAAGTTCTGAAAAAAAATGCGAAATAAATCTTTTACGGCTCAGGTAAGAAAACTGCTGTTCAAGATTTTTTAAACTTACCGTAAGATCTTCATGGCTTTCCTTTTCAATCTGATGGTACATAAGAATGACCAGTCTGTTGTGCGGGAAAGCAAATAGATAGAGACGGAAATATAAAACGATAAATACCGCCAATATAACAGGAATAAGATAAAGAATCATACTATTTTATTCTGTTTTTTTCCTTTTCTATTTCCACTAGTCTTATTTTTTCACGCAATTTAATATATTTTAAAAAAGTGTAATAAGACATCGTTTTGGCAATGTAAAAACCGGGAAATCCATCCAAAAAGCCTCTTTTGAAAATAAATACTTTGATAAATTCAAAGATAGGACTTACAATAATTTTAAATCTATTGATTTTTTTTCCTCTCTCATACATTTTCTCAGCCATCATATCAGAATATTTATTGATTTTCGAGACATGATGATGAATGCTTTTGTAGGTATAATGATTCAGTTTTCCTTCCAGAAGACCGGCTTTCTGATCGGTAATCAGAAATTCATGAACTTTATCATCAGAATACCTGGCGTATTTTTTTCTGAACAATCTTTCACGGCATACATTTCCCCATCCTCCAAATCTGATCAGGTGAACTCCAAGATGATTGTTAAATCTTGCTTTATACACATTGAACTCTGTTCTTTCTGAAGACACAATTTCCGTTATGGATCTTTTCATGTCTTCGTCAGGAACTTCGTCAGCATCCAGAAACAGAACCCATTCATGACAGCATAAAGTAAGGGCATGGTTTTTTTGTTCACCATACCCGTTAAATTTTTTCTCAGAGAATTTTACCTGAGGATATTTTTGAGTGCAAATCTCTTTGGTTCTGTCAGTCGAAAAGCTGTCAACAATAATAATCTCATCAACAGTATCTGTTAACGAATCTAAAAGTCTTACGATGTTCTCTTCTTCATTATAAGTAATGATTGCAAGGGAAAGAGCCATTTATTTATACTCAAGAATAGTCTTTTCAATAATCTTCACACAATCCAGTAATTGCTCTTCAGTAATTACCAATGGCGGCGCCAGTCTGATGATATTACCATGGGTAGGTTTTGCCAGTAATCCGTTTTCTTTCAACTGTAAGCAAAGGTTCCATGCAGTGGAACTTTCAGGAGTGTCATTGATCAGGATCGCATTTAAAAGTCCCTTTCCTCTTACTTTGGTAATAAGATCTGTCTTTCCGATCAGCTTATTGATTTCAGCTCTGAATAACTGTCCAAGCACTTCAGCTCTTTCAGATAATTTTTCTTCAGCTACAACGTCCAATGCTGCTACTGCTACTGCACAGGCAATAGGGTTTCCTCCGAATGTAGAACCATGCTGTCCCGGCTTGATAACATTCATAATGCTGTCGTTAGCTAAAACTGCTGATACGGGGTACATTCCTCCGGAAAGAGCTTTTCCTAAAATTAAGATATCCGGTTGTACATCTTCATGATGACATGCAATCAGTCTTCCTGTTCTTGCAATACCAGTTTGAACTTCATCAGCAATAAAAAGAACATTATGTTTTTTACATAGTTCAGAAGCCTTTTTAAGGAAGTTTTCATCCGGAACATATACTCCGGCTTCTCCCTGAATAGGTTCTACAAGGAACGCCGCAATAGTATCTGCTTCTCTGCTCAGAACTTCTTCTAGGGCTGCAATATCGTTGTAAGGAATTTTGATAAATCCTGGGGTAAAAGGTCCGTAGTTTTGATTAGCATCCGGATCGTTAGAGAAAGAAACAATAGTTGTTGTTCTTCCGTGGAAATTATTTTCGCAAACAATTATTTTGGCTGCGTTTTCAGAAATTCCTTTTACTTCATAACTCCATTTTCTCGCCAGTTTTACTGCAGTTTCCACAGCTTCAGCTCCGGAGTTCATAGGTAAAACTTTATCAAACCCGAAAAGAGTCGTGATTTTTTGTTCATATTCTCCCAATTTAGAGTTGTAGAACGCTCTTGATGTTAAAGCCAGTTTTTTTGCCTGTTCTACCAATGCTTCTACAATTTTAGGGTGAGAGTGTCCCTGGTTTACAGCAGAATATGCTGAAAGAAAATCATAATACCTTTTGCCTTCTACATCCCAAACGAAAACACCTTCTCCGCGGTCCAGAACTACTGGAAGCGGGTGATAATTATGTGCTCCATGTTTGTCTTCAAGGTCAATAAAATACTGTGAGTTTTTTGTTTGTTCTGCTGTTGACATATATTTTGGTTTTCAACAAATTTACATAATATTAATGATATGCCTGAACAAATAACTAGTGTCGTATGGAGGTGTAATTGAAGTAGATTTTAAGGCGTAATAATGCCGTATCAGAAAATATTTTCTTTGTTGACGGTTTGTTTTAGGTTTTATATCTTTCTAATAACAGAATTTTATTTTCTGCTTCTTTATTAACTTTTTGTTAATCATTAACGATGGAATGCTGCCAATAATTTTTATGATATGTAGTCTGAAATATTTGATAGTAATGGACGAAAAAAAACTGCCTCAAAAAGAGGCAGTTTCGTTTTATATTTAAAATAATCTTAGTGATTATCATATTTTCTATCCATTACAAAATCTTCCATGAATTTTGTAGTATAGTTTCCTGCAAGATAATCTTCATTATCCATCAGTTGTCTGTGGAAAGGAATGGTAGTTTTTACTCCTTCAATATAGAATTCCTCAAGAGCACGTCTCATTTTCGCGATAGCTTCTTCACGGGTTTGAGCCGTGGTGATAAGCTTAGCAATCATCGAGTCATAGTTAGAAGGAATACTGTATCCTGAATATACGTGAGTGTCTACTCTGATTCCGTGTCCGCCAGGGATGTTTAATCCTGTGATTTTTCCTGGAGACGGTCTGAAGTCTGCGTAAGGATCTTCTGCATTGATTCTACATTCGATTGAATGTAATTTAGGGTAATAGTTGATTCCTGAAATAGGAGTTCCTGCTGCAAGAAGAATTTGTTCTCTGATCAGGTCATAATCAATTACCTGCTCAGTAATAGGGTGTTCTACCTGGATTCTTGTATTCATTTCCATGAAATAGAAATTTCTGTGCTTGTCTACAAGGAATTCGATAGTTCCTACCCCTTCGTATCCAATGAATTCAGCAGCTTTTACAGCAGCGTCACCCATTTTTTCACGAAGTTCATCTGTCATGAAAGGAGAAGGTGTTTCTTCAGTTAATTTCTGATTTCTTCTCTGTACAGAACAGTCTCTTTCAGAAAGGTGGCAGGCTTTACCGAACTGGTCACCGGCAACCTGAATTTCGATGTGTCTGGGCTCTTCAATCAGTTTTTCCATATACATACCTCCATTTCCGAAGGCAGCTACAGCTTCCTGAATTGCAGATTCCCAGTGATCTTTAAGGTCTTCAGCTTTCCATACAGCTCTCATTCCTTTTCCACCACCACCGGCAGTTGCTTTGATCATTACCGGATATCCTGTTTCTTCAGCCACTTTTACAGCGTGCTCGTAAGATTCGATCAATCCGTCAGAACCTGGTACACATGGTACACCTGCAGCTTTCATGGTAGCCTTAGCGTTCGCTTTATCTCCCATCTTTTCAATCTGTTCTGGAGAAGCACCAATGAATTTGATACCGTTCTTTTGACAGATTCTTGAGAAGTTAGCATTTTCAGATAAGAATCCGTAACCCGGGTGAATGGCGTCGGCATTGGTAATTTCCGCAGCCGCAATAATGTTAGGGATTTTAAGATAGGAGTCTTTACTCATTGCAGGGCCAATACATACCGCTTCATCAGCAAATCTTACGTGAAGACTGTCTTTATCAGCAGTAGAGTATACTGCAACGGTTTTGATCCCCATTTCTTTACAAGTACGTAAAATACGCATTGCAATTTCGCCACGATTGGCTATTAATATTTTTTTGAACATCTCTCCGAAATTTTAAATTATAAATTTTGAATTTTAAATTATTTTAAATGAAAAAGATTCATCTAAAATTTATAATCTTTAATCTAAAATTCCTTAAGATGGATCTACTAAGAATAAAGGTTGGTCATATTCTACAGGAGTAGCATCGTCAACTAAGATTTTAACGATTTTTCCGCTGATTTCAGATTCAATCTGGTTGAATAGCTTCATTGCTTCAATAACGCAAACTACTTTACCAACAGAAACTTCGTCACCTACATTTACAAATACATCTTTATCAGGAGATGGTTTTCTATAGAAAGTACCAATCATAGGAGACTTGATTGTTACATACTTGCTGTCATCAGATGCAGCTTCAGCTTTCTCAGCAGCAGGAGCAGCAGGAGTTGCAACAGGTGCTGGAGCAGCTACAGCTTGTGGTGCAGTGTGGTATACTGCTGGCTGTGCATATACAGCATCGCTTCCAGCTAATGGAGTTTTAATAGTGATTTCGAAATCTTTAGTCTTATATTTTACTTCTGAAACTTCAGCTTTAGATACAAACTTAATAAGATTTTGTATGTCTTTAATGTCCATAAATTTGATATTTGATTTTGGGTCAAAGATACCAAAAAAACGTAAAAAACAACAAAAAACCGCCAAATTTTATCAAAATTGGGCGGTTTTTGTATTAAAACGAGGCTTTTTCAATGAAAAGCGACTCTTAGTTTTCTTCAGTAGCAGCTACTTCTTTTTCCAATACTACTTTACCTCTGTAGTAAAGTTTTCCTTCATGCCAGTGAGCTCTGTGGTATAGGTGAAGCTCTCCTGTTGTTGCATCTTTAGCTAATTGAGGAACTACAGCTTTGTAGTGAGTTCTTCTCTTATCTCTTCTTGTCGACGACTGTCTTCTCTTTGGATGTGCCATTTTCTAATAACTTTTTTAATTGATGAGCGATGAGATTCATCATCTCATCATATTTAAATTATTCTATTTAATTATTGTCTCTTAACTTTCTTAAAGCATCCCATCTGGGATCACTTTCATGTTCTTCCTCTTCTGCTTCCTCAATATCTTTCGGACTGAACTGGTCAAGAATTTCAAGATCTTCATCATTTACATTGGGTGAAATCTTTTTCATAGGGATAGAAAGCATTACATTTTCATAAATCAAATGTGCTACATTGAAAGCATGCTCTGCAGTAGGAATGGTAATGACATCTTCATTGCTGTCATCATATTCTTCCCCGAAATTCACCAAAATCTTGATTTCATTCTCAATAGGATAGTCAAAATCTTCGTTTGTAATATCACAAACCAACTCAACCAATCCATTAATTTTAATCTCAAATTCTAGAAAAGTAGTGTGTTTATCAAGCGATACATTCACTTCTATTCTAGGATTTGTAAATTCCTGCTCAGTGTCAAATAATTGAAAGAACGTTTTATCTATCTCAAACTTGAACTCGTGTTTTCCGTTTTTTAGTCCGGAAAAGCTTACGTCATAGTTTCTTAACTTGTCCATAAAATGAGTGTGCAAAAATATGCATTTTTTTTATAATAACAAATAAAATCTGAAACAAATTAATTTAAAATTTGTTTTAAAGATTTATCCTTCAGTTTCCTCCGGTAGATCCTCATCTATTCCGTTGTCTACAACCATTTTTCTAGGCTGCATACGGTCATTCATGAGTTCGCTGTATTCACTTCTGTTCTTGAAAATCTTAATAGCTGTGAATATTGCTTCTGTAAAACTCTGCTCATCAGCAATATTTTTTCCTGCAATATCATAAGCTACACCGTGATCCGGAGAGGTTCTGATAAAAGGAAGTCCTGCTGTATAGTTTACACCTTCTTCATAGGCTAATGTTTTGAAAGGAGCTAATCCCTGATCATGATACATTGCTAAAACCGCATCGAAATTTTTGTATTTGCTTGGCTGGAAAAAGCTGTCTGCCGGGAAAGGACCAAATGCCAATGTTCCGTTGTCAGAAAGTTCCTTGATTGCCGGGCTGATGATTTCAATTTCTTCATTTCCAATAACACCGCCATCTCCGGCATGAGGATTTAATCCTAATACTGCAATTTTAGGCTTCTGGATACAGAAATCTTCTATAAGGGTTTGGTTTAGTACTCTGATCTGTTTCTTTATTTTTTCTTTGGAAATATTTTCAGCTACCTGCGAAATTGGAATATGATGTGTAGATACAGCTACTTTAAGATCCTCTGTTACCAGGAACATCAATCCTTTTTTACTGAATTTCTCCTCGAAGTATCCTGTATGTCCGGCATGTTTAAAGCCCATTTTCACCATTTCATCTTTGTTGATAGGAGCGGTTACTAAAACATCAATTTCTCCTTTCATCAAAGCTTCAGTTGCTGCTTCCAGAGAATCAATAGCCATTTTGGTAGATTCTTCTGTAGGAACTCCCAATTCTACATTAACGTTTTCCTTCGTCAGGTTAAGCATATTAAGTTTCCCTGCCTGAGCCTGTGAAGCCTCATTAATATAGTTGAAATTAAGATTCAGCTTAAAAATGTTTTTCTGATAAGTGAATAATTTTCCCGAACCAAAAATTACAGGAGTGAAAAAATCCGTAATAGTTTTGTCTTTCAGAGACTTCATAATGATCTCCGGGCCGATGCCGTTGAAATCACCGATTGAAATTCCTACTCGTACTTTATGGTTTTTTGGGCTCATTTTGATTATCTTTGAAGATTATAATTTACAAATTTAGCAAAAAATAATATGTTCACAGGAATTATTGAAGCAGTTGGTGTTATTGAGAAGATTGAAGAAAAAGGAAGCAATATAGATTTTACCTTGACATGCCCCTTTACAAACGAATTAAAAATAGACCAAAGTCTTGCACACAACGGCTGCTGCCTTACAGTTGTTGAAATAAAAGATAATCAATATGTGGTAACAGCCATCAACGAAACTCTGGAAAAAACCAACCTTGGAAAATGGGAATTGGGAACCGTAGTGAATCTGGAGCGATGCATGAAGATGGATGGAAGACTGGATGGGCATATCGTTCAGGGGCATGTTGATAAAACCGGTGAAGTTGTGGGAATTGAAAACAAAGACGGAAGCTATTTTATTACCATGAAATATGCTCATGACGGAAGTTTTGTAACGGTACCGCAGGGATCAATCACGGTAAATGGAATCAGCCTTACTGTTGCAAAAAGTGAAGATGCTCAGTTTTCTGTAGCCATTATTCCTTATACATGGGAATTTACCAATATGAAACATTTAAAAATTGGTGATAAAGTAAACCTGGAATTTGACATCATTGGTAAGTATATTGCTAGGTTAATTAAAAAGTAGAATGTCAATTAATAAGTATAAAGGATATAGCTTAAGGAATCGTGTGTTTTTCGGTTTCCTGCTGGTATGTTTTTTAAGTGTTGTAGCGACTTCACTTGTTCCCTACTTTGTTTTAAGGAATAATTCTTTAAAGCAAAGTAATATTGACATGCAGGAGAAGACTACTGCCGTAATGAGGTATCTGGATTATGCCGTAAGCCGTACCCTTGTAGAAACTAAAGATTTACCAACGGTTTTAGGAAATAAAATTTTCGAAATAGGGGATATTAACCAACATGATATTATTATTTATGATCTAAAGGGAGATTATCTGCTTTCCAATAAAGACGAAGCTTTGGTTGAGCAGAAAACAATTCCCATGGAAATCATTAACAGGATATTGGCAACAGATGCCAGGGTTGATTTGACAAGGTATGACGCTGCTAAAGATGCCAGGCTTACCTCTTCTTACCTTCTTTTGAAAAACAATGAACTGAAACCAATAGGGGTTGTTTATATTCCTTTATATCATGATGAGTCTGCTTACCTGGGAGTTCTTCATCAATATGTAAAATACATTCTTTTAGTCGATATATTTCTTATTCTGTTCAGTATCTGGATCAGTTGGGTGACTTCCAACAGTCTTGCGAAAACAATTACAAAGTTCTCTGATATGATTACCCGTATTACATTATTCGAAAATGAAATGCGGCCTATCAGATATTATAAAAACGATGAGCTTAATGCCTTGGCAAGAGCTTATAACAGAATGATTCTGCAGATCCAGGACCAGAAAGAAAGACTTAGGTTCAAAGCGTCTGAAGAAGCCTGGAGAGAGATGGCCAAGCAGGTAGCTCATGAGGTGAAAAACCCATTGACTCCGATGAAACTGACCATTCAGAATTTTGAAAGAAAATTTGATCCTGAAGATCCGAATATCAGAGAAAGGGTAAAACAGATGAGTAAAACAATTGTAGATCAGATAGATTTGATTGCAACGGTAGCTTCAGCCTTTTCAGAATTTGCGAAACTTCCTGAAAAAAATAATGAGGTTATCAATCTGAATACAGAGGTTGAAGATATTCTCCGTGTTTTCAATGATGACAGTATCTTTATGCATGCCAATAAGAGTAATATTATGATCAATATGGATAGAATTTATCTTTCCAGAATTATAACGAATCTTGTTACCAATGCAAAACAGGCCGAAAGCGATGAGAGAAAACTCATCATTAACGTAGATGTGGAGCAGCATCAGAGGAGAGTGATTATTTCTGTTCAGGATAACGGAATAGGAATTCCTGAAAGTATGTACGAAAGAATCTTTGAGCCGAATTTTACGTCTAAAAGCAGCGGAATGGGGCTGGGCTTATCTATGGTAAGAAAGATGATTGAAGATTATAAAGGAGAAATCTCTGTAAAATCTGAAATAGGAAAAGGATCTACATTCATCATTACACTGCCTACCAATTTATAGTGAAACCTTTTACATTTAAACAATTTAAAATAGAACAGTCCAAAGACGTCTTCCGGGTAGGAACAGACGGAGTTTTGATTGGTGCTTTAGCAAGTGTTGGCAATGCGTTCAATGTTTTGGAAGTAGGAACGGGAACTGGATTGATCTCCTTAATGCTGGCGCAAAGAAATCCGCAGGCTTATTTTTTAGGACTGGATATTAATGAAGATGCAGCAGCGCTTACTAAGCTTAATTTTAAAAACGCGCCTTTTCATGCAAGGTTGAAAAATAGACATCAGGATTTTAAAACTTTCGAGACAGAAGAGCGGTTTGATCTTATTGTTTCCAATCCTCCCTATTTTGAAGAATCAGGATCCGAAAAAGACAAGATTGCACGCCAGACTGTAGAATTAAACTTTGGACAGTTAATTGCTAATGCGGCTCGATTATTATCTGAAAATGGGATTTTTTCCGTGATTATTCCTGTTGAAGCGGGAGAAGTTTTTATTTCAATAGGTAAAGAGAATCATCTGTTTTTAAACAGGAGGATTAATATCAAAGGAATTGAAAATTCAAAAGCTAAAAGGCTGATTCTGGAATTTTCATCACAAGAAAAAGAAATCGATGAATCTTACTTTATTATAGAAAAAAGTCCGAGGCAATACTCGGACCAATATCTTGAACTCACTAAAGAGTTTCATGTTTTTAAATAGAATTAGAAAGGGTTAAAAATTCTGTAAGCCTGAATTTCTTAATCTCTCAATTTTTTAATTCTTACTCAAACAATTCTGCCGTATCCAGTACAGATACTTTTCCATCTTCGCATCTGATAGCTTCACCAGGGAAGTTTTGAATCATGTGGTAATCGTGTGTCGCCATTACTACTGCAGCACCATTTTCAAGGGCAACCTGCTTCAATAGCGTCATAATTTCGTTAGAAGTTTCAGGGTCCAGGTTTCCCGTAGGCTCATCCGCTAAGATAAGATCCGGGTGGTTAAGAAGGGCTCTTGCGATGGCAATACGCTGCTGCTCACCTCCGGAAAGCTCGTGTGGCATTTTGTGCTTTTTGCTTTTCATGTTCACGCTTCCCAAAACCTCATTGATACGGTCTTCTATTTTTACTTTATCATTCCAGCCTGTTGCTTCAAGAACAAATTTTAAGTTTTTTTCAACTGTTCTGTCAGAAAGTAACTGGAAATCCTGGAATACGATTCCTAATTTTCTTCTTAAGTTAGGAATATCAGAAGGTTTTAGCTTTGCCAGGTCAAATCCTACAACAGCTCCGTGTCCTGATGCCAATGGAATGTGTCCGTAAAGCGTTTTCAGAAGAGAACTTTTTCCGGAACCTGTTTTTCCGATAAGATAGCAGAATCTACCTTTTTTAATGTTAAGATTTACATCAGAAAGTACAGTAAAGTTTTTTTGCGCAATCTTTGCGTTTTGTAAACTTATAATATTGTCTCCGGAGATATTTGTATGTGGCATAATTTAATTTTAAAGGCTGTTTCTAGCAAAAATATTTCAACTTTTAAAAATAGAAAAAGATGTTGATTTAGCCTAAATTTTAGTAAATTTTAACAACAAAAAATGCCTGAAAAGAAACTTCTCAAGCATGTTTTGTATATGATAATAAAAAGATTATCTCTTAGCGCGTGCAGCACTTACAGTTAAACTCTTTCTGCCTTTAGCTCTTCTCGCAGCCAAAACTCTTCTTCCATTTGGCGTAGACATTCTTTCTCTGAAACCGTGTTTGTTTCTTCTTTTTCTTTCTGATGGCTGGAATGTTCTTTTACTCATTACTATATGTTTAAATCGTAATTAATCTATTAATTTTCAGGTTGCAAAGATATATAAATTTTTATAAGTTACAAACTTTAATTATTTTTTTTTGAAATTAAATGCAATGTTTTTTTACCGGACAATGGCAAACCCCTGATAAGAATACCATTTCTCTGTGCAAAAATAATATTTAAATGATTTATATAAAAGCTCTATCTTTGAAAACTTTAATTTTAACGAAAATAAACACCAGATGTTTACACCAGCAGAACTTTTAGATATCAATACATTACTTACTCAAGAAAGCAAAATAGTTATCCTTACCCACTACAATCCGGATGGAGATGCTATTGGTTCAAGTCTGGGATTGAAACATTATCTGAAAGCAAAAGGAATTCATGCAGAAGTTATCGTGCCTAATGATTTTCCTAAATTTCTGAAATGGATGCCGGAGTCTAAAAAAGTTATTATTGCAGAATATAAAAGAAAGCTGGCCTCTGACATGATTGCAGGAGCGGATGTTATTTTCTGTCTGGATTTTAATTCTCCATCACGAATTGGATTATTAGGAGACTGGCTGGTGAAAGCTCAGGGAAAAAAAATTCTTATTGACCACCACCAACAACCGGAAAAATTTGATTTTGTTTATTCCGATACCGTAATTCCGGCAACTTCACAGATGATCTATCATTTCATTGAAGCAATGAATGATGAAAAGCTGGTGAATCAGGATATGGCGGAATGTCTTTATACGGGAATTATGACCGATACAGGTGGTTTCCGTTTTCGTTCTACCAGCGCGACTACACATAGAATTATTGCCAATTTGATCGAAAATGGTGCAGATCCGGCGATGATTACATCCAATACCTGGGATACCAACACAGTTTCCCGTCTGCATTTGCTTGCTTTGGTTCTGGGAAGAATAGAAGTGGTGAACGATGGAACAGTAGCAGTATTAAGCCTTACAAGAAACGAATTGAAAGAATTTGGTTTCCAGAAAGGAGATACGGAAGGTTTTGTAAACTATGGTTTAAGTATTGGCGGTGTAAAAATGTCTGCATTCTTTATGGAAGATTTGTATGAGGATTTTGTTAAAATTTCGTTCAGGAGTAAAGATGATGTTGATGTAAACCAATTCTCCAGGAAGTACTTTAGCGGTGGAGGACACATCAACGCAGCCGGAGGAAAATCTTTAGACTCTTTATCCGGAACTATAGCCAACTTTAAAGAGAAAGTAAAAGAGGAAGGTTTGTAGGAGGGAAGATCTGTAAATTCTCCGTATCTCAAATTCTAGACACTTTTACGAAACCCTTTCTCTTCGAGTTCCTGACAGGTATATTCATACACCTGCTGAAACATTTCATCCATATACCGTTTGTTGAAAAGACTGTATTTCGTCATCTTAGGCGGATCTAAAAAAATATTGCAGTATTTTGCTTTAGAATACACCGATTTTGCGATGGCTAAGTGAAGGATCCTGTCGAATTCTTTCATCAGACTCATTTTGTTTAATTGATCGTAGCTGATGGAGTTCACATGGGAGGCAATCAGAAAATTGCATTTATCCATGATAGGTTCAATGGGAAGATTGTCGAGAACGCCACCATCCACATAGATTTTTTCCCCTATCCTTACCGGAGGAAGAATAAAAGGAACGCTGGAAGAGGCCAGCAACGGTCCGAAAAGTTCTCCTTCAGAAAAGAAGTCGACAATACCATGAGTCATCTCTGTTGCAGCAACATATACAGGGATTTCCAAAATATTAAAATTGTCCTCCGGTAAATAGTCTTTAAGCAGTTTTAAAATGAAATTGGAGCTGAAAATTCCGTTTTTTGATAATTTTAAAGCTGATCGGGAAAAGAAAGAGGTCTGTCTTACAATTTCCATCATTTCATCCGGTGTTTTTCCAAAAGAATAAAAAGCACCAATGATAGAACCTGCACTGGTTCCGGAGATAATGTGCGGTTTCAGATTATATTCTTCCAGCGCTTTCAATACAGCAATATGCGCAATTCCACGCATTCCTCCGCCTGAAAGTGTAAGCCCGATAACCGGTGGTGCCGGTGGTTTCTTTTTTTTGAATGAAAATAAAGCCATTACCAAAATTATCCTCTACTAATATACAGGATTTTTCATTAAGGGTGGTTTTAATTTGTGAGGTAATCTATTTTATAAAACCAGTTTTTTAGGAAGGTTGTGAAGAAGTTCCGTATTGATAATTTCTGCACAGATGCCTGGTTTTTCCCAATGTCCGTTGTGCCCGCAGTCCAGAATATAAGATTTAATATTGGTTCTGTCCGGAAGGTGTTTGATCATCACATCTGTTTTTACAGCATTATCGTGCTTCCCTGCCAATACTAAAATTTTAGCCTCCAGATTTTCCAGGATATGTTTTTTGTCGGTTCTTTCTACCATGCCTTTCACACAGGCAAGTGCTCCCAGATTGTTGGTAGATAGTGCAGTTTCAAGAGCGGTTTCTATTTTTCCTTCCAGAATATCTCTTTCGTTCGGATTGAATAAATTAGGAACTCCGGCTCTCGCATAATGAGCAAATGCATCTTTTATGATTCTATAGCTTTTAATACGCTGCTGTTTTTTCTCTTCGTCGTCAGGAAAGTAAGTAGAGAAAAATAAAGTGAGACTTTTTAAAGAATTGGGATATTTTTCAGCAAAGGCAAGTGAAGTATATCCTCCCATAGAATGTCCCAGAAGGTGTACTTTTTCTAAATTTTGCTGATCTAAAACTTTTTTTACTTCCTCTGCCATCAGTTCCATGGTATGAACTTCAGCTAGAATTTCTGACTGTCCATGACCGGGAAGGTCAATTTTAAGCAGTGAAAAATCTTTGGAAAGATGGTGTTCCATATCGCTCCAGATGGATAAATTCTCCATAAATCCGTGAAGAAGTACCAACGTTTCTTTTCCGTTTCCTGTTCTTTCAAAGTTCAGCATAATTCCAAAATTATAGAAGGTTAAAAATAATACAGCAGGTTATCTGCTGCAGATCCATTTCTTCTTTCAAAAATAAACAAAAAAGAGCATTTTAAAAATGCCCTTTGTGTTTTATTGAGTTAATTCCTTGTAAATCTTTGTTTCCCAAGGCTTGATATCTGTTACGCCATATCGTTCCTTTTTGGAAATCGCAAGGTTGTCCAGCATATCCACAAAATTCTTATAATTTGCGTCATCCGTTGGTTTTACAATCACTGTGAATTTGTTAGGTGCCGGAGCATTTTTATAAGCTTCTGCAATGATTTTTGAAATTTTTATTCCACTGAAATCGGTTTCTTTAAGATTAGCGGAATTCAGATCTGTAGCATTGCTTTGATGATAAAATACGCGGTTGTCCTTTCCGAGGATAAATGTAATCTGGTTTTTATCTCCAATTACAGGATTATCTATAGGATGAGGGTTTGGATCTTTTGCGGGTAGCCCTAAATCCATTACATTAGGTTTTGTAAAATTGGTGGTGAACATAAAGAATGTGATGAGTAAAAATCCCAGATCTACCATAGGAGTCATATCTACTCTGATCATTTTTTTCTTTTGCTTGCTGCCCTGTTTTTCTTGTGCAATTACTTCTGCCATGATTAAAGTTTTTAAATGTTAAACGGTATTTTTTTTGTAAAATTCATACAAAACATATGCCTCGATTATTAAAAACTTTATAAATTCATGAATCTATTGATTGTTTGTGAATTGATTTTGTAATATTTTCAAGAAGTTTTATCGGTTGATTGTTATTTTCTTTGAAACAATAATTTCTTCTTTGTTTTTTATCTGTACAATATAAATTCCTTCAGTGAATGCTGATGTACTGATCTTAATTTTTTCTTCGTTATATTTTTGAGAGAAGAGTTTTCTTCCTGACATATCGGTGATGCTGATAATAGTTTCTTTTGGAAGATGATCTGCATAAAAGAAATCTTTTGCCGGATTAGGGTAGAGATTAGGTTTATTTATAGGTTGGTTTTCTGAGATTCCTAATTGTTCTGGGCTTAGTTTTACAATCCAGGCATCAATACTACCATGATTTCCCGTTACATCTCCACTTGTAGAAAGCGTATTTCCTGAAACAATATAACCATTATCACTGGTTGGTTCAATAGAGCTAAAGTATTCAACATTTGGTCCTCCCAAGGTCTTTTCCCATTTCAGGTTTCCATTACTGTTCAGTTTTACAATCCAGTAATCCAGATAACCATGATTTCCGGTTACCTGTCCGTTGTTGGAAAAGGTCCAGCCACCAACGATATAATCCCATTCAGGAGTTTGCCGTATTGTGATGGCGTTATCGTGAGCACTTCCGCCCAGATATTTATCCCACTGGATGACTCCGCTATTATTTAATTTAACAACCCAATAATCAGGAAGACCATTTTCAATATTAGAAGGATCATAAGAAGTACCCACCACAATATAACCGCCATCGAAAGTCTGTTGTGCAGAATATCCCATATTGTCACCAAAATTACCCAGTGTTTTTTGCCATTGCATATTTCCGGAGTAATCAAGTTTTACAACCCAATAATCGTAGTTTCCATAGCTTATGGTAATATGTCCGTCTGTAGAAACTGTATTTCCTGCAATAATATATCCGCCGTCAAAAGTTTGCTGAACAGAAAGCGCCTGATCGCTGTCACTTCCTCCCAATGACTTCTGCCATTGTATATTCCCGGTGTTATCCAGTTTTACGATCCAATAATCCTGTGCTCCCTGATTTCCACTCACATCCCCATCGTTAGAACTGGAGATTCCGGCTACAATATATCCTCCTTCACTAGTCTGCTGAACAGATTGCGCTTCATCAGAACCGCTTCCTCCTAAAGATTTCTGCCATTGTATATTTCCGGAGCTATCAAGTTTTATCACCCAGAAATCAAAATTTCCATGGTTTACTGTAGTATCTCCGTCACTGGACTTGGAAGATCCGGCGGCAATGTATCCTCCATCTGTAGTCTGACGGATAGACTGGATTATATCATTATTACTTCCTCCCAGTGCTTTTTGCCATTCTATATTTCCATTGCCATTCATTTTTACCACCCATCCATCTCCTTCGCCATGATTTCCGTTTACATCTCCGTCGTTGGATGATGA
The DNA here is from genome assembly GCF_019970045.1 of Chryseobacterium sp. GVT01B. Lineage (GTDB taxonomy): Bacteria > Bacteroidota > Bacteroidia > Flavobacteriales > Weeksellaceae > Chryseobacterium. The sequence continues at coordinate 73,604 of NZ_JAHXYI010000009.1, read as the reverse complement.
AGCTCCAGCCATGATGTAACCCCCATCAGAAGTTTGCTGGGTAGAATAGGCAGTGTCGCTTTGGGTTCCTCCCAATGCCTTTTGCCACTCTATGGATGGAGCAGTCTGAGCTGTGAGTAATGAACAGGTAAGAAATAAAAAAGTAAATGTATAATATCTCATATGTATTTGAATTGGTGATAGTTATTCAAATATAATTAATTTTACACTACGTTTGGTGTTTTATGGTTTATTTAATTCAAAATAAAAAAACTCACACGATAAAGTGTGAGTTTTTAAAATAATATGTAAATGGTTTATTTACTCTTTTTATAGTAATTAACCCCGCATTCTAAGAATTTCTTGAAATCCTCTTTGGGCATATATCCTGAAACGGGCGTGTTGATTACTTTTCCATCCGGAGTTATCAAAACGTAGTGAGGCTGTGAGTTATTGTTAAAGTTAACCTGCTGGAATAAGCTCCATCTGTCACCAATTGTTTTTACCTTTTTGATCTGTCCTTCACCAAGGTCAATTTTAGTTTTTTGATCCTCTGGAAGCTCTTCTTTGTCGTCCACATACAAAGATGCTAATACTACATCATTCTGAAGGATAGGTAAAATATCCGGTTCGCTCCATACAAACTCCTCCATTTTTCTACAGTTTTCACAACCGTATCCGGTGAAGTCAATAAGGATTGGTTTATCCTCTTTTTTAGCAAGTTCTATTGCTTTAAAGAAGTCGTGTTCCGGATGCATTCCCAAAATTCCGTCTTTCTCATCATGGAAGTAGCTTACGTTCAGCGGAGGTAAAATTCCACTTAATAACTGAAGCTTAGGACGGTCAGATGGTATTAAACCTTGAATTAGGTAGATTACAAAACCAATTCCTAATACGCCTAATATCTTTCTTGTAATGGATATTTTAGGTTTTTTATCATCATGCGGGAATCTGATGAATCCTAATAAGTATAATGCTAATCCTAATGCAACGATGATCCAGATGGCGATGAAAAGTTCTCTTTTTAAGAAGAATGTCTTAGAAACAAGATCTGCTTTAGATAAGAATTTCAAGGCTAAAGCCAATTCTACGAAACCTAAAACTACTTTTACCGTATTCATCCATCCTCCGGATTTCGGAAGACTTTGTAATGCTTGCGGGAATAGAGCCAATAATCCGAAAACGATTGCCCATGCAAGACCAAAACCTGCCAATGCGAATGTCAATAACATCGGAACATTGGTAGAACCGGTTACTGCACTTCCCAGTAAACTTCCTAAAATAGGTCCTGTACAAGAGAAAGAAACAATAACCAATGTCAATGCCATGAAGAAAATACCGATAAGTCCTCCAGCTTCTTCCGCTTTAGAAGATTTATTAGCGATTGAACTTGGTAACGTGATATCATAATACCCAAAGAAACTTCCGGCAAAGAAGATAAATATGATGAAGAAAGCGATGTTCAGCCATACACTTGTAGAAATCTCGTTAAAGATATTCCCTGCAATTCCGTCAATAACATGAAAAGGAATACTTAATAACACGAAAATAAGAAGGATGAAAAACCCATAAATAAGAGCATCTCTTTTTCCTTTCGCCTTGTTTTTACTTCCTTTTGTAAAGAATGAAACAGTCAGTGGAATCATTGGGAAAACACAAGGTGTAAGCAAAGCGATCAGACCGCCAATAAACCCTAGGAATAAATAGGTCCAGTAATTTTCATCCACTTTAGTAGATGCTGTACCGCAATCTGTCAATGGTTTTTTGAAATCTATCGTTGCAATTTTCAGCTGCTTAGGATCCAGTTTTGACGTTTCTGTGACTGTAGCTTCTATTTTTGCAGGGTTTTCGGTAACAGTCTCCGTTATTTTCACTGAATCTTTTACAGGGCCTGTGGTTTCCTCAGTTGCAACTTCTTCCGTTGCTCCTTTTGGGGTAACTTTTTGGTTGAATTCTAATGTATTGGGAGCCAGACAAACCCTGTCATCACAGGTCTGATACGTAATTTCAGAAGTGACATCCGCAGGTTTTGCAGGATCTTTTAATTTAAATTTCTGCTTAAATCCTGCTGAATTGGAGTAAAAAACAATTGTTCCACCAAAAGCTTCAGAAAACTCTTCATGCTTTTTACCAACTTCGGTAAATTTCCCGATAAGTTCAATATTCTTTCCTGTAACCTTATATTCAGTAGGAATTCCGGTGTCTTCCGGTAAATCTTTTGAGTAAATATGCCATCCGCTTTCCATAGTAGCATTCAATACCGCTTCGTACTGATTGTTTCCCAGGTCATTGATGGTGAATTTAAACTTTACGGGATTTTTTATCTGCGCATTAATCCCTGTCGCTAAAAATAGTAGAATTAATAAAAACCAATTTCTAAATTTCATTGTTCATTTCATTAAAAATTTTGAGACTCCATTTTGTCTTCTCATTCTTTGCATATCTTCTATCCTGTCTGAAAGGGATAATCCCAAGTACAGAATCATTACTGTCCGTCAGTATCCAGATTTTTTGCCTCGCTAAAATAGATAATTTTTCGTCCCTAAAAAACTTAGAAACTTTCTTTTTCCCGGAAAAACCGGATGGATACAACTCGTCACCCTCTTTTTGTTTTCTCAAACGTAGTGGGAAATGAAGTTTGTCAGCATCAAAATCCCATTCAAACCCCTTATTGATTCCATCAATGCTTTCAATATAATCTACGAGGTTGATGTTGATTTGGTTTTCGGAAAAATCAAAATGATTGATCAGTACAATTTCTTCTTCAATTTCTTTTTCGTTGCTTTTGTCAATAAAAATCAGCTCATCACGGTTGACAATCAACTGATATTCTTTTGAAAAAAATGAACTGTTGTTTTCGGCTTTAAAAATTTTGGGGATTTCTTCCTCCTGGTTGAATCCGTATTTTTTTAAAATTTCAAATTTTACGAAATCGCTTTCCTGATCCAGCTTTTCCTTTGATAAGATTTTATTGTTTTGGTTAAATATTGTAATACGATTTTCTATCTCCTGAATCTGTTTCTGAACAAAATCTTTGGTTTGATTCAGATACAAAGAACTTTTTTTGAAGTTTTCCAGAAAATGATCGTTGGTTTCCATCAGCATCGGAACAATCTCATTTCTAATCTTATTCCTCAGATAATCATTTTTTTTATTCGACAGATCCTCCCTGAACTCAATCGTGTTCTCCTTCGCAAACTGATAAATTTCTTTTTTCGAAAAATTTAAAAGCGGTCTGAGAATATAATTATCATTGGATGGAATTCCACTTAGTCCGTTGATGCCCGCAGCTTTGGAAAGATTGATGATAAAAGTTTCCAGCTGGTCATTCAGATGATGAGCAGTAACCATAAATTCCAGGTTTTCCTTTTCCTGAATTTCTTTAAAAAAAGCATATCGGAGTTCCCTCGCCCAAAGCTGAATAGAATTGTCAGGCTTTCGATCTTTTTCCGAAACTTCATACAAATGAAATTTTATATGATTTTTCTCACAAAAATCCTGCACCGTTTTCTGATCCAGATCCGAATCATTACCACGGAGTTTATAATTGATATGGGCAACCTGAAATTTGAATTCTGAGCCTTTGATTTTGTTCCCTAAATCCTTGAACAAAGAGGCAAGAACCATAGAGTCTGCACCTCCGCTTACTGCCAGAAGATACGTATGATTTTCCGGTTCGTGAACAAGATTTTTTAATTGACTGATAAAGCTTGATTTTTCCAACATAGATGTTGAGAATTTCTTTTATGCAAAGATAACCGATATAATTCAATTGAATTTTCCTAACTTTGAGTAGTCTAAAAATGATTATTTATGAAGATTTTAAAAATTGTAGCAGTTTCTGCAATGGCGCTGGGAATGACATCTTGTGTCAGCAAGAAGCAATATGATGCTTTGAGCACAAACTATAAGCAGTGTATTGAAAATATCGGAGAAAGACAGAGAGAAATCCAGGATTTGAAGTCTCAGAACTCTGCATTGTCCGGTGAAAACAACTTGCTGAAAAGCCAGCATGATGCTTTAAAATCATCACTTGATGCATGTCTTTCCAACACTGGGAAAAGCTCTGCTAACATTGATAAATTGGTAGGAGAAATCAATGCTTCCAATTCTTATATCAAACAATTGATCTCTAATAATGCTAAGAATGACAGCTTGAATCTGGCATTATCTAACAAGCTGAAAAGATCATTGGATAATGTATCAGATCAGGATGTACAGGTGAAGGTATTGAAAGGAGTTGTAATGATCTCTCTTTCAGACAATATGTTGTATAAAACAGGAGATTACAATATTTTGCCTGCTGCTCAGGAAGTGTTGGGAAAAGTGGCTAAAGTAATCAATGATTATGATAAATATTCAGTATTGATTGAAGGTAATACGGATAACGCTCCGTTGAATTCTCCAAATCTTCCAAGAGACAACTGGGATCTTTCTGCATTAAGAGGTACTTCTGTAGCTAAAGTTCTTCAGACTCAGTTTGGAGTAGATCCTGCAAGAATTACAGCTGGAGGTCGTTCTGAGTATAACCCTAAAGCGACAAACATGAGTGTTTCAGGCAGAGGTGAAAACAGAAGAACGGAAATCATCATTATGCCTAAGCTGGATGAGTTTATGAAACTGATGGATATCGCTCCTAAGAAATAATCACTCAACCATACATAATAGTAAATCCCGAAGCAATTCGGGATTTATTTTTTTATGAGTTAATCTGTTTTGGAATATATTGAGTTGATATTTTCTTCTTTGATGAAGGAACTGCTTTTTTAGCGGTTTGCTCAAAATAAAAATTGGTGATATTCCATACGATCATAATGGCTGAAAAGTAATATAAATTGAGAACGAGTGCAATTCCCAGATGCATAGAAACAGTTAGAAACAGCCATGTCTTCTGAGTCGGTTTGTACCAGATGAAAAACGGATAGCACATCTCAATGATAATCGTACTCCACCCAATAAAGCTTAAGACATAAGAATGTTCTATAAGCCAACTGAAATCAAAATTCAGATCTCTGTTGGAATAGGGTAGATGAATGGCTTTCCAGATGGATTCGCCGTTCCACCAGTTGAAACCTAAAGCTTTATCCAGTCCGGAAAAGAAATAAGCAATAGAAATGTGAATCTGAAATAACCTTTTGGCAGGTGTGATATTTATTTCCCGTGGTTTTCTGTTGAAAATAAAATTCCTGAGTGAAAAATATTGATCTGAAGGGAATAGGATCAGATAAAATAAAGACATGCTTGTGAAAAAGTCTGCACCATACGCAAAGAAAGAACTACCCTTGAGTAATGCAATCTGCAGTATAAGTAAAAGAAGTGCAGAAACTCTGGAATAAAATCCGGTAATAATCAAAATACACAACGTAATAAATGATATTTTGGTCATTATAATTGTTGTGCTTTCTTCAATACCGAAACCCTGTAAAAAGGTGACGATTTTTGAGAAAGTAATCAGCCAGTCGGGCGTGAAAACACTCATAATATCCTGTGGAATGATACTGCTGCTTGAAAATAATTTGTCAAAATCCGGTATCACTGCGATAAATTGTAGAAGGATAACACTTCCTATAGCAACGCGGAAGAAGCTTAAGAATTCCGTTTGATTATCCTGTTTGAAAAAGAAGTTTTCAATTTTGGTATAAAGTACATCTAGCTTTTTCATCACTTTAATGTTTGAATTCATCAATAAGAATAAGATTTTCATTCGTTCTTCCCTGTTTGAAATCTGCAATGGTGGGGTAGTCGTACAGATAAAGTTTTGTCGTAACACTTGATGCTTTTGGATTTTCTTTCATCACATGTGTTGCAATCTGTTTGATAATAATGTCCAGATACTGATAATATTTGCGGTCATAAGTGTTCTTGTCGGAAATTTTATCCAGAAACATATTGAAGACGGTAGTATATCTCACTCTGCTTTCCTTACTTTTGAAATAAGGCATATTCTTTTGTTCTAAGATATTTCCATTTTTATCTTTCATTTCAAAGCTCATCACAAAGTCACTGGCAACATTCGGTGCATAAAAACCATATCCTGTATCAAAACCGGTATAAGAAGTAAGCATATTGATAGGTTTTGATTGGGCAATATTCTCTGATATCACATACGCCAGAGGTTTATCATAATTCTTGTTTTCATAATAAAAACCGTAGTAGCCATCAAATGTTCCCTTCATGCCTATTGTAAATACGATCAAAAGAACAATAAAAATTCCCGATAACTGAAGCTTTTTTTTCATGACAAAAGATTTAAAAAAAAGGCTGCCTTCAGAACAAAAACAGCCTTTAACGGTTATTTGTAGTTAACCAATACATTATTAAGCTTAACATTGATTCTTGGATCAATAGCTGTATTGACTTTGTAAGATTTTATAATCACATTGGTAAGATTCTTTCTTCCCATAGTTGGCGGACAGATCGTGTATTCTTCAGCTCCTCTTATGGTAAGTTTACCTAAAGATGCAATATCTTTCTGAGTCAACAATGCCACATTAGTGGCCACCTGATTATTTTGAATGGCATAATAATCTGTTCCAAGTTCTTTGGCTCCGTATTTTTTCAGGATGCCATCTACCTTAGCTCTCAGATCTCCATATTTTTTCCAGTCAATATTCGCTTTCATTAAACATCCGCGGATGATATACTGTCTGTTGATTTTGTAAATAATAAAATTGGTACCCAAACTGTTCTGATGGAGTTTTTGTAGTCTTAGTAAACTCTTTATGTCTTCATCAGAAATTTTTTTGACATCTTTAAGGATGTAATTGTTGTCTACAATGTAATTGCCTTTTTCTTTATAAAAAGACATTTCCTGAGGCTTTAGCTGGGAAAATATCATCACAATTCCCACTATTGCTCCAATTAAAAATAAAGTCTTTGTTTTCATGTGGTTGTTTTAAAATATCCCTACTCTGTTTTTAGGATTTTCGGATACCTCCTTGGTATGAGTGTTTCATGGTCGAGAAACTTAGATCAAATGTAGAATTATGTGAGTGCTTAAGAATAAGTGTTTATCCTGTTTTTTTACAAGGACTTTACCCTGTTAAGATTGAAATGTAAAGAATGTAAAGAATGAGAATCCCGAAAGAACGGGCTGTCCAAGGCTAATTCAGACTGTTTTTGTTGATGCTTGGAAGAAATATTTTTTTGGATGAACTCAGAAAAGTTTTTTTGAGTTGAAGTTTGGGAAAACGTAATTTCGGAATGGAATTAGGTTTTGATCAGAAGATCAGATAGAATAACTGAAGTGGCTTAAATAGAAATAGGATGACTTTAAAAAAAACAAATCCCGAAGGTGGCCGGGATTTATTTTTAATCAAATTAATTCTTCCTTTTTCAGGAGCGAAATAATTCGTAGCAAAAATGAAGTGGATATTTCTTTCTTAGTTTTTGCTGCAGAAGAATCAGTTGTGCCTTTCAGCATAACTTTTTTGTGATTCTCATGGTTAGTTTGTGTCTCTCCTGCAATCATCTTGTTTCTCTTAGTGTTTTTACCCCTTATTCTCATTGCAAACTTATAACTAATACCACAAAAATACCATCCGTGTTTTCACGGTATTTTATATGGGGTTTTCACTGATATGTAGATTTTTATGCATTTAATTAGTTGATTAATAAAAGAATATGTATATTTAAATCTCTATTAAAGGAAATAATTAAAGAGGTATCCGAAAATCTAAAGAGTAGGAAATTAATACTAAACAAAATAATTATGAAAAATTCAAAAAAACTTTCAAGAGTGGAAATGAAAACTGTACAAGGTGCTATCAGAGGGTGTAACCCACAGATATTTTGTACTAGCCCACAAACAGAGTGCTGCCCGGGATGGGTTTGTGCTGGTATAAGACAATATTGTATAGCCGTATAATGATTTTTATATAAAATTTAGATCTGGCTAAGAAAAAGAGAGGGATTAATTTCTCTCTTTTTTTGTATCTTATTGTTGAATTTAAAAACTAGCTTTAAAATCCTTAAATTTGTTTTAAATTAAAATGGTATGAGTTTTTTTGAAGAAAAGAATCCTGAAATGGACAGATATTTGGAAGCACACGCTTCTTCAGAATCCGAAATGCTGAAAAAACTGAGAAGAGAGACTTACCAGAAGACGACACAGCCTCATATGATTTCCGGATATCAGCAGGGAAGGTTATTGACTATTATTTCCCAGATGCTGCAGCCAAAAAGTATTTTGGAAATAGGAACCTTCACAGGATATGCTACACTATGTCTTGCATCAGGACTAGCGAAAGGCGGGAAAATTACTACGCTGGATGTGAACGAAGATCTTGCTTATCTGCCGAAAAAATATTTTGAGTCCAGTGAATATGCCAGTCAGATTGATTTTAAACTTCAGGATGCTAAAGAATTTTTAAAAGAAACAGACGAGTTTTTTGATCTGATTTTTGTGGATGCTGATAAGGAAAATTATGCGGAATATTTTAGACTGATAAAACCTCACACTAAGTCCGGAACGGTAGTCCTGTTTGATAATGTTTTGTGGTATGGAAAAGTACTTGAAGAAAATCCAAAGCTGAAATCTACCCAGTCTATCCAGGAATTGAATGATTTGGCGGCAAAAGACGAAGATTTTGAAAATCTTATTTTACCTTTGCGTGATGGAGTCAACTTTCTTCGCAGAAAGTAATTAAAACATTCAAGGATTAAACATTTAAAGAGGTACATATCGTATTTTTAATCTTTAAATTATTCAATCTTTAAACTGAGAGTTAATGAATAAAGGAATTTGTATTGTTACAGTAGCGCCGGTTCGTGCAGAGAATTCTGACAGAGCTGAAATTGTTACGGAAATATTGTTTGGAGAAAGTGCAGATATTTTGGAAGTAGATAAAAACTGGACCAAAATAAAAATGCACTATGACGGCTATGAAGGATGGATGGATACCAAACAGTTGAAACCGGTAACAGATGAAGAACTGGCAGCAAGAAAAGTGACTGTGGTTACTGAAGATTTTTCCTCTGTATTGATGAATGACGGGAAGACACTATTGTCTATGGGGTCAGAAGTGGAGTTTCCGGTGGTTGCTTCAAGGAGAAGTCATGATGTGCGTGAAAGTATTGCTATGGCGGCAAAAGAATTCCTTAATGTACCTTATTTATGGGGTGGCAAAAGTTTTTTTGCAGTAGACTGCTCAGGATTTACTCAATTGGTCTATAAAATTCACAATATTAAAATTCCAAGAGATGCTTCACAACAGGCTGAGGTAGGAGAACCACTTACCTTTGTAGAAGAAGCACAGCCAGGAGATCTTGCTTTCTTTGAAAATGCAGAAGGAAAAATTATTCACGTAGGGATTATGCTGGATAATCAAAAGATCATTCACGCTTCCGGAAAAGTAAGAATTGACACGTTGGATTCTACAGGGATTTTCAACAAAGAAATGAACAAACATACTCACAAACTGAGAGTGTTGAAAAGTGTAATTTAATTCTCATTCAATCTCATCTGAAATGGAAAATATTCTTTTTACAATTTTTGATATTTTTAATTTTGGATGGGTCGCTTTCTTGTGGTGGTTTACCCTGAAAAACTATATCGCATTGCCGGAGAGAATTCCGGTACATTTTGATATGGAAGGAAAAGCTGATGGATTTGGTGGGAAAATATATGCATTTCTGATGCCTGTATTAGCTCTTGGACTATATGCTGTGTTCGTGTATGGATTAAAACATCCTGAAGATACTAATTTCCCTGTAGAAATTACAGATCAGAATATGAATGCTCAGTTTTTAATTATGAAAATTGGATTGAGAATTCTTTTTGTGGTTCTGGCAGTCATTTTTACAAATATTCAGGACTATATGTTCAGATATGCTGTTGATGATAAAGCTAAACCCAGAATTTCATTTGCCACTATTTTTATATCAGTCGTGTTATTTACTCCAACACTGCTTTTTATTGCCCATCTATTCAAATGATATATTCTAAAGATAATTCAGAACACTATACCTGGGGAAACCATTGTGACAGCTGGATCCTGAAAAATACGCAAAGCTTATCTGTGAAGCAGGAAAAGATGCCTGCAGGAACGTCAGAAAAACCACACTATCATAAAGTGTCAGAACAGTTTTTTTATATTCTGAAAGGAGAGGCTGTATTCTATATTAATGAAGAGAAATACCCGGTTAAACAAGGAGAATCTATTTCTGTTGCACCGGAATCAAAACATTTTATCTCCAATGAATCCACCGAAGAAATCGAATTTTTAGTCATATCCAATCCACCTGCGGATCATGATAGAATTGAAATAAAAGAATAATAAACATGGCTTTTCTATACAATATATTTATCAGTCTCCTTACTTTCGGAATGAAGGTTTTTGCATTAATTGACAGCAAAACTAAAAAAGGCGTTGAAGGAAGAAAGCAGTCGCTAGATAAAGTAAAATCTGCATTTACAAAAACAGATAAAGTAATCTGGATGCATGCTGCCAGTTTGGGAGAATATGAGCAGGGACTGCCTGTTTTGGAAAAGCTTAAGGAGAATTTTCCCCATTATAAAGTTCTGGTGACATTTTTTTCTCCATCAGGGTATGAGAATGTCGTTAAAAAGAAACATATCGCAGACGTCATTTGTTATTTGCCATTCGATAAAAAAAGCACTGTGAAAGAATTTATATCACAGTTTAATACTGAACTATTTTTTACGGTTAAATATGATTACTGGTATAATCTGCTAGCTGAACTGAAAAGTAAAGGGACAAAAATCTACGTTATTTCAGCTCTGTTCTATGAAAGACAATCCTTCTTTACTTCCTATGGTAAATGGTTTGTAAAGCAGCTTCAGAAAGATGTAGATTGGTTTTTTCATCAGACTCAGTTTTCCTTAGCCCTGGCTAAAAGCGTGGGGTTGATGAAGTCTTCCGTAACGGGAGATACAAGGTTTGACAGAGTAAAGCAACTTCGTGATCGAAACAATCACGTTGATTTTATAGCGGATTTTATAGGAGAAAATAAAGCTGTGGTTTTTGGGAGTTCATGGCAGGCCGAAGAAAAAATAGCAGAAATAGTTTCCCGTAAAAATAATAAGGTGAAACTTATTATCGCCCCACATGATCTGAAAAGAGTAGAGCATTTGAAAAGTATATTTCCGAATGTATTATTATACAGTGAGATACAAAATGCTCAGCCATTAACCAACAATGCTCAAATTCTGATTATAGACAGTATCGGTTTATTATCAAAACTATATTCTTATGCAGATGCAGCTGTTGTAGGAGGAGGATTTCATGATGCCGGACTTCATAATATTCTGGAAGCGGCAACTTTTGGTGTTCCTGTGGTTTTTGGAAATCATTATAAAAAGAATCCGGAAGCCGATGATCTGATCGCTGCGAATGGCGGAAAATCATTTCCAGACGAATATACAGCAGCAGAATTTGTTTTATTTCTTATGAATGAAGATAATCAGGAAGAGCTAACAGAAATGTCTCAGAATGCAGGAAAATTCGTAGACGGAAAACCTAATTCTACCCAAATGATTCTGCAGAAAATTTTATCTTAAAAATCCCTGACTTTTTATTTCCTTCATGATTTGATCAATATTTTCTGGTATTTTTTCACATTCAAACCAATTGAAGTCAAGACCATTGTTAATACAGAGTTTTTGAAGATAATGGTTCTCTAATATTTTCTCTTGAGTGTCACGCAAATATTCATCAATTTCCATCCAGTAATCCTCATCCAGTTTTTTAATAAGAGTCAAAGACTTGAATACTTTGTTGATGATATAAATATAAAGTTTATAAACATTGTCAAACCTCTGTCTGCTGAGGTCACTGTTGTTTTCCAGAATTTTATTGATAAGAAGAAGATTCAGTGAAACTTCCCCGAATTTATCGGTGGTAATTTTGATGTGTTCAGTGATTTCTGCACTTATCTTTCGGATAATAGTCAGAAAATAAGGAGCATTTCCGGTATATTTTGAGGCTAGAAGAATCTTTTCAGTTACAATTTCCTCCATTGCATTTCTCTTGTCATCTGTAGTTTCCGGATCAATAAGCTCAAAATACAGCTTTTTAGACAATAATTTATCCTTTCTCAGAAGTCTGAAAATAAGTTTGTCTTTCTCGGTACTGGAAAAAGCGCTCAGAGCGGCTTTGAACTCTTTTGAATACTCCATTAATTGAAAATTTTCGAATACTTCATGAATCCGTTCAGTGCCCAGTTTGCCGTATAGTACAATGATTTTAATGTTGAAAAGCCCATGAAATCTTTATAAACAAGATATTGATCTTTGATGATGTTTTTTTTCTTTCTGGAAACACTGTTTTCGCGCATTCTGTATTTTGCCAGTGTTTTTTTTACAGGAATCCCTTCAGGAATTACTTTTAAAAGATTAAGCCACATCACATGATCTTCACGCTTGCTTTTTACAGGAAACAAAAACTTTCCAACCCTTTTGGTGTCATACATTGTGGAAACCGGTGCCAGGCGGCATGTCTTCAGCAGATTGGAGAAAGTAACGACTTTGTCAGCCAGAAAATCTTTCAGAATAGGCTGAAGCTGTTCATCACATCTTGAATAATTGCAGTAAACCAGTTCTGCATTATGTTCCTGCATGTAATCTGTCATTGTTTCCAGATATTCGGGATACCAATAATCATCAGAATCCAGAAAAGCGATATATCTTCCCTGTGCTCTTTCCAGACTGTTATTTCTGGCATTTCCTGCCCCACCGTTTTTTTCAAGTACCTGCAGTTTTATTCTGGGATCATTATATTTTCTGATGATCTCAACAGTATTATCTTTGGAAAGGTCATCAGTGATCAGCCATTCCCAGTTTTCATAGGTTTGGTTAAGAACAGACTGTATGGTTTCCTCGATAAATTCAGCAGAATTATAACAGGGAGTGATAATGGAGACAAGATCTTTCATTTATGCTTTTTGAGACTGTAAAATTATAAAAATCTTTTTTCATAAAAATGCCAGGAGCTTACCCCTACCGCAATAACCACCAACATACATACCAAAGCCATTACAAATGGATTGTAATCTTCAAACAGCCCTAAAGTCTGGAAAGTTCTGATAATAGGGAAGTGGAAAATATAGATTCCGTAGGTGAAATCACCATATTTTCCGAAATTGTTTAAGAATTTGAATGAATAGGCAATATACATTACGATAACACCAATCATCATTGGGGAAAAAAGTTGAATATTTAAATATAAATCAATCCACACCGTAGCGAGCGCAATGATGAAGAGCATATTTTTATATTTGATGAATTTATCAAAATTAAAGTAAATCAGCATTCCGGGGATAAAATAGGATAATGTTCCTGGAAGCTGCTTGGCAACTGAAATTTTATGTAAAGATTCAAAATAATTAAGATAAATAAGTGATAAGAAGTATAAAATAACCAAGCTTATATTCCTGTATTTATTATTCTTTCCAAAAAGCAAAAACAACAATGGTACTGAGAAATAATAGCACATTTCTATTTTCAGTGTCCATAAGGCACCATTCACTGCTTGATTTCCAAAAACTCCGGGAAGCCACGGTGCTTTAAAATTTAAAAATAATGAATTCCAGAAAAGATATTTATAAACTTGTGTATTGCTGAAATACTCGGTGAGAGAATACGTGCTAACCAAACTTAATAAAATTGCACATAAGAAAATAACCAATAAATAAGCGGGAACAATTCTTCTGATTCTCTTTTTTAAATAACTTTTCAGGCTTGAAGACCTGTCATAGCTCCTCGCAATAAGAAATCCGCTCACTGCAAAGAAACCGAAAACAGCAATTTCTATAGGGCTGTGCTCAAAAATTTTAAGATCGGGAGAAGCGCTGAGGGTGCCAAGATGTCCAAGAAAGACAATAAAGGCAAGGAGAACACGTATGAAATCAAAATTGTTTTTCGTAATATCCTGCATTTGTATTTTCTTTCTTGCAAAAATAACTTTTTTAATAAAATGAATGGGTGCCTGTATTCATTATTTGTTAAATAAAGGGAAAATGAGGTCTGAGGGTTTTAAAATATATATAAATAAAGGTCGATGAAATAATTTTTCATAAAAAATAGTAATATAAATCAAAAAAATTATAATTTTAGCGCTTGAAAAAATTGATCTATGAAGAAATTAGCATTACTATTTGCAGGTTTGTCTCTGTTTGCCGCTACAGGATGTAGCAGTGATAATGATCCTGTTCTGGAAGCTCCTCTAGTTGGGACTTGGCAACCGTTAAAAGAAGTAGTTACTACTGTTGAGGTGGGTGAAGACCCGGTTTCTAACACGATTACTTATACTGACTGTCAGAAACAAACAAGATGGTGGTTCAGCGCTGACTCCAAAGGAGGGAAAACAAACTGGGGAGATACCGCTACACCTGGTCAGTGTGCTATTCTTTCTGATATAAAATTCAATTATACTTATAATAAGGAAGGAAAAGACGTTCAAATGAAAATTCAGGGGATCGTAGAGCCGCAAAATGCAAAGATCATTACTTTGGATGATACAACGCTCAATCTTGCTGTGAGAGAGGAGACTCAGGATCCTACTATATTCCAGACAAGAACATATACCTTCAAAAGAGTTATTCAATAATAGTATATACTTCAGGATATAAAACAGATCTCATCTCCGGATGGGATTTTTTTGTTGAGGACAGAATTGCAATTCATCATAAATTAAATTTCCATTTACTTTAAAATCATTATTTTTGTGAATCTTGTTAAAAGAGAAAATAATTCGATATTTTAAAGTCTAACATATAACATATATATAAAGTGTTTTACGATCATCAGCAGATAGAAAAAAAGTGGCAGAAATACTGGGAGGAAAATCAAACCTATAAAACCTCTAATAATACAGATAAACCCAAATTTTATGTACTCGATATGTTTCCGTACCCATCCGGAGCAGGTCTTCACGTAGGTCATCCGCTGGGATATATAGCATCGGATATCTATGCAAGATACAAAAGACATCAGGGGTTTAATGTTCTTCACCCGGTAGGATATGACAGCTTTGGACTTCCTGCTGAACAATATGCGATCCAGACAGGACAGCATCCGGCTATTACTACAGAACAAAATATCAACAGATATGAAGAGCAGTTAAGAAAAATCGGATTTTCATTCGACTGGAGCAGAGAAGTAAGAACTTCAGATGCCTCTTACTATAAATGGACACAGTGGATCTTTATCCAGCTGTATCACTCTTGGTATAATAAAAATACCGACAAGGCAGAATCTATTGATTCATTAATCCAACATTTTGAAGAAAAAGGAACCGAAGGATTAAATGCCAATCAAAACGACGAATTAAATTTCACAGCAGAAGAATGGAAAATAGCTTCCGATCTTGATAAAGAAGATATCCTGTTAAACTATCGTCTTGCTTACAGAGCTGAAACTACGGTGAACTGGTGTCCTGCATTAGGAACTGTATTGGCAAATGATGAAGTGAAAGACGGTAAATCTGAAAGAGGAGGATTCCCTGTTTTCCAAAAGAAAATGATGCAGTGGAGTATGAGAATTTCTGCTTACTCTGAAAGATTATTACAAGGATTAAATACTTTGGACTGGCCACAACCTTTGAAAGATTCCCAGGAATACTGGATTGGAAAATCTCAGGGAGCACAGGTTCAGTTTAAGGTAGAAAACCACGATGAAATCGTTGAGGTATTTACAACAAGACCTGATACTATTTTTGGAGCAACTTTTATGGTATTGGCTCCGGAAAATCCTTTAGTAGAAACTATTACTACCGATGCTCAGAAAGTAGAAGTAGATACTTATATTGAAGAAACTTCCAAAAAAACGGAAAGAGACAGAATGTCTGACGTGAAAAACGTGAGTGGAGCTTTCACAGGAAGTTATGCAATCAATCCGTTCAGTAATGAGAAAATGCCGATCTATATTTCAGACTATGTATTGATGGGATATGGAACAGGAGCGGTTATGGCTGTTCCGGCACATGACGAACGTGATCACAGATTTGCAAAGAAATTCAACCTTGAAATTAAAAAAGTTGTAGAAACTGAAGAAGACGTTCAGGAGAAATCTTTTGATTCTAAAGACTCAGTTTGCGTAAACTCTGATTTCTTAAACGGATTGAGTTATAATGAAGCGAAATCAAAAATCATTGCTGAGATCGAAACTAAAGGTATCGGTCATGGAACAACAAACTACAGACAGCGTGATGCAATTTTCTCAAGACAACGTTATTGGGGAGAACCTGTTCCTATATATTATAAGGATGGGATGCCTTACACGTTGCCGACTTCTGCTTTACCATTGGAACTTCCTGAAGTTGAAAAATATTTACCAACAGAAGACGGAGATCCACCATTAGGAAATGCGAAAGAATTTGCATGGGATGAAGCTAACCAGAAAGTAGTTGCTACAGATCTTGTTGATGATAAAACTATTTTCCCTTTAGAATTATCTACAATGCCGGGATGGGCAGGAAGCTCATGGTATTTCCTTAGATATATGGATCCTCAGAATGACGGAGAGTTCTGTGCTAAAGATCTTTCAGATTATTGGGGACAGGTAGACTTATATATTGGTGGTAGCGAACACGCAACGGGGCACCTATTATATTCCCGTTTCTGGAATATGTTCTTAAAAGACAGAGGATATATCAATCACGATGAGCCGTTCCAGAAATTGATCAACCAGGGGATGATCTTAGGAATGAGTGCATATGTATATAGAATTGACGGAACCAACCAGTATGTATCTAAAAATTTAGCTAAAGATTACCAGACTCAGCAAATTCATGTTGACGTATCCTTATTAAAAGGAACTTCTGACGAATTGGATACTGAAGCATTCAAAGCCTGGAGACCAGATTATGCTAATGCAGAATTTATTTTGGAAGACGGAAAATACATCACAGACCGTGAAGTAGAGAAAATGTCCAAGTCAAAATACAATGTGGTAAACCCTGATGACATCTGTGAAGAGTACGGAGCTGACGGTTTAAGATTGTATGAAATGTTCCTGGGACCATTAGAGCAATCCAAGCCTTGGAATACTCAAGGATTAAGTGGAGTATATGGCTTCCTTAAAAAATTCTGGAATCTGTATTTCAACGAAGACTCATTTGAAGTTTCAGAAGAAGAACCAACAAAAGCAGAATACAAAGTTTTACATACCTTAATAAAGAAGGTAGTATATGATATTGAAAACTTCTCTTTCAATACATCTGTGTCATCATTTATGATTGCTGTAAACGAGCTTCAGAAAATAAAATGCAACAAGCGCAATATTTTAGAACCGCTGGCCGTTATCATTTCTCCTTATGCTCCTCACATCTGTGAAGAACTGTGGAGTTTATTGGGACACAATGCATCTATTGAGTTTGAAAAGTTCCCGGTATTAAATGAAGATTATCTGGTAGAAGATGAAATTGAATATCCGGTAAGCGTAAATGGTAAAATGAAGTTCAAAATTTCACTTTCAGCTCAATTATCTGCCAAGGAAGTGGAAGATTTGGTGATTTCAAGTGATAAAATGCAACAGATTTTGGAGGGCAAAACCCCTAAAAAAATCATTGTAGTCCCTCACCGTATTGTGAATATCGTAATTTAAATAAAATTTAACATTGGGAAATTAAAAAAAATGGGTGTCTTATTTTTTTGATTTTTTAACTCAAATGTTAAATTTGGGGAAAATAAATAAAATAATTAAAAATAATTATTATATCGAAATCGTATTAAAATTTCTTTATCAAAAAAAAGCAAAATGTTTAATTAAGACTCTTGCATTTTAATTAATTTTGCCTTTAATTTACACCCTGTAAAATTTTAAAACAATATAATTTAGTTAAATATGGAAATGAATGTTTCAAAAAATGATGAGCAAGTAGTTGCTAGAAAGGCAGGAGGTTTAAATCCAGCTGTTATTATTCCTATTCTATTTATTATAGGAGTATGTATTTATTTATTCGTTCTTGGTAGCCCAGGAAACTTTAAAGATGCAGATAAACTAGGAAGTGGATCTGTAGCTTTTTCAAGTGTTGAAGGAAAAGACATTCACCCAGAATCGTTTTTAGGTATTATCTACAAAGGAGGGGTTATCGTACCAATCTTGATTACTTTCATGATTACTGTAATCGTTTTCTCTTTTGAAAGATATTTCGTTCTTGGTAAAGCTGCTGGAAAAGGAAACTTAGACAACTTCGTTGTACAAGTAAGAAGCTTACTAAACCAAAACAAAATTGACGAAGCTATCGAAGAGTGTGACAGACAACAAGGTTCTGTAGGTAACGTAGTAAAAGAAGGTCTTACTACTTACAAAGCACTATCTCACGATACTACATTAAATAAGGAGCAGAAAATGGTAGCGCTTAACAAAGCTATCGAAGAAGCTACTACTCTTGAGATGCCAATGCTTGAGAAAAACATGATGATCCTTTCTACTTTAGGTACTGTTGCAACGTTAGTAGCACTACTTGGAACGGTAATCGGGATGATCAAGGCGTTCTTCGCATTAGGTTCAGGAGGTGGTACTCCAGATGCTGCTGCTCTATCTACAGGTATCTCTGAAGCCTTGATCAACACGGCATTAGGTATTGGTACTTCAGCAATCGCTATTATCCTTTATAACTTCTTTACTTCTAAAATTGACGGATTAACTTACAAGATCGATGAGATCTCTATGAGTATCCAACAATCTTTCGCTGAATTCAACTAAGAATTAGCAAGGTATTTGCATTAGCAATTAAAAGAAGTTTAATTAAAAATATTTTATAATAATGGCGAGAGTCAAACCAAAAAGACATGGAGTAGTTACGGACATGACGGCAATGTGTGACGTTGCGTTCCTACTTCTTACGTTCTTTATATTGACCACTCAGTTTAAAAAACCTGACGTGGAGCAGATCAAACCGCCATCTTCAATTTCGGAAAAATTACTTCCTGATGCTAGTTTAATGACTATCAACGCTACACCGGACGGAAAATTCTATTTCCAACCAGTAGATAATGCATCAGAAAGAGTTGCTCTTTTGGAAAAAATGGGACAAAAGTATGGTATTACTTTTGACAACAACCAAAAAGTAGCTTTCCAGAAAGTTCAGGCAATTGGAGTTCCAATGAACCAACTTAAAGGTTACTTGGATATGTCTGGAGATGAGCAGAAAAATTATAAGAGTCCTACAGGTATTCCTATGGACAGTACAAATAAGCAATTAATTGATTGGGTAAAAGAAAGTTTGAGCGTTAACCCTGACTACAAGTTAGCTATTAAAGGTGACGTTACTACTCAGTACCCTAAAGTTAAAAGCCTATTTGAGGGTTTAAGAGATATTGATTTTCTTAAATTTTGGTTGATTACATCACAAGAAGGTAAACCATAATATATCATTAGAAATGGCAGAAGTACAAGTACAGGAAAAAGGCGGCAAGGGCGGCAAGGTCCGTTCCAAGAAGCAAAGTACCAGAGTCGATATGACTCCGATGGTGGACTTGGGTTTTCTATTGATTACCTTCTTTATGTTCACAACTACATTCAGTAAACCGAATGTTATGGATTTGGGTCTTCCGGCTAAACCGAAAGATGAAAAACAAAAACCACCTCCAACAGAAATTAAACTTTCTAATTCAATTTCTATTTTATTAGGAAAAAATAACAGAGTGTTTTGGCACCAGCAGGATGCTACATCCTTGAATGACCAAACGCTTATGGAAACTACTCTTGATAGAGAAGGAATTAGAAAAGTAATTCAGCAGGCAAAATCTAGAGCTGCAGATCAAACGAAATTTACCGTGATCATTAAGCCAACTGACGATGCTATATATAAGAACTTTGTTGATATTCTTGACGAAATGGCAATTACCAAAAGTGAGCAGTACGGTGTTACTGATGTGAAGCCTTGGGAAAAAGCTATTTATGACAAGAAAGTAGGAGGTGCTGCTGCACCGGCTGCTACAAAGTAATTTAACCATAAAATTGTATATCTAATCTATGGCAGATGAAAATGTATACGGTCAGAATCTTACTTTAGACGAGATTGTATTTGAAAATAGAAACAAGGAATATGGTGCCTACGATATTAGACATCAGTATCCGAGACTTTTAACAAAGTCTTTTATCATCGGAACAGCATTATTCCTTTTGGCAGCTTTGTCTCCGTTCATCTATCTTACGATTAAAAATCTTACAGCTCCGCCTAAGCAAGAAGTAAAGGCAGATCTAGTAGATATTATCGAAGAAGAACCGATTATCGAGCAGCCTAAGGATGAAGAACCACCACCTCCTCCTCCTCCAAAAGAAGAAGAGAAAATTGAGGTGATTCAGAACGTAGTTCCTGAGCCTGTAAAAGCTCCGAAAATTGAAACTCCACCGCCGCCAATCTCTAAGCAGTTGGAAACAACAACTGGTTTGCAGAATCAGGAGGGGGTAAAGGCTCCGGCTTATACGCCACCGCCACCGCCACCATCTACAGGTACTAAAGCTAGTACTGTAGAGGTAAAAGCAAATAATCCTAACGAGATCTATAAAGATGTTGACCAATCTGCAGAATATCCTGGAGGTATGGGAGCATTAAGAAAGTTCTTGGGAGATAATTTCGATACTTCTTTAATGGAAGGAGGTGAAGGAACGCTTAAAGCTAAGCTTAAGTTCGTTGTAGAAAAAGACGGAACTGTTTCTGCAGTTACTATTGAAGAGAAATCTCCAAATGGCGACTTCAATAGTGAAGCTGTACGTGTAGTTAAGAAACTTAAAAAATGGACTCCTGCGAAAAGAAACGGGGAGAGCGTTAGATCTTACTATAGTGTACCATTTACTATGAACTTTGAATAAGACTTATTTATTCAAAATATAAATAAAAAGAGAAGCATATGCTTCTCTTTTTATTTTTTTTGGTATTTTTGTTACATGATGTTCAATTGGTTATCCCTGGTTACGGGATTGTTTTATATCGTTTTAGGAATTGTAGTGATTGTCTACAAATTCTTCTTTACTATTTTAGAACCTGCTGTTGCCTATGCACTAGGTGTAGTACTGGTTATATATGGTATTTTCAGAATTTACAGGGCCATCTCAAGAATTAAAAAATCGAGAAATGAAGAATAGTTTTAAGCTTGCAGTAATTTTTGTTTTAAGCATCATGCTTGCAGGCTGCAAAAAGGAGAAAAATGCTCCTTCCTATCACAAAGGTGATCTTACAATTTTTACTGACGAGTCCTTTCAAAGTGTCACAGAAGCATTAGCTGACGGCTATATGATCAACTACCCTGAAACCCACATCAAAGTAGAAACCAAAAAAGAAGATTTAGGACTTCTGGATCTTCTGAAAGGAAGTGCTAAAGTGGTGGTAATGTCCAGAAATCTTACTCCTGAAGAAATAAAAACATACGAAGAAAGAACCGATTTAAAGTTTCTTCCTGCTAAATTTGCTGCTGATGCAGTAGTTTTTGTTGTTCCTAAAGATTCCCCGAAAGAAAGTATTTCAATGGAGGAAATCAACAGCGGACTGATGTCTGATAAAAAAGAATTCATTTTCGATGGAACCAATTCAAGTAATCTGAATTTTGTTGCTGAAAAATTTAAAAAACAGCCAAAAGATCTCCAATTTTCCATTATTCCTGGAAATCAGAAGATCATAGAGGAATTAGGAAAATATCCCAATAAAATAGGGGTTGTGGGGCTTAATACTTTTAGCCGTCCTTATGATAAAGCTTCTGAGAAACTGAGAGAAATGGTGAAAGTTCTTCCTGTTGTAGAAAAAGGAAAACTTTACAATGCAGATTTTGAAGGGCTCCGCACCATGGAATATCCATTTACAAGAGTTCTTTATTTCTTGATTAACGAAGGTAATTTCAATATTGCCAATGGATTTATTAGATTTTCATGTACCCATTTAGGTCAGAAAATTGTACAGAAAGAAGGTCTTCAGCCTTATAATATTTATAAGAGAGAAGTTCAGATGCGTTAAAAAATATTAAATTCACAATTTAGCCTTATTAAAAATATTGATTTGGTCTGAAAATTGTGTAGAATATAACTCAATTATTAGAAAATATAAAATGAAAGATATAATGAATATGAATGTAAAGAAGATTGCTTTTGGAGCAGCCGTGGTATTTTTTACCGGTTTTGCCTCTGCACAGACACTGCAGGATGGTATTAACAGTATAGACAGTGATAAATTTGCTCAGGCAAAAACGAACTTCACTGAAATGATCGCTAAAGAGCCTACAGCTGAAAACTACTTCTATTTGGGAAATACTTTCTTAAGACAGGGAGAGCCAGATTATGCTAAAGCAATTGAAAGCTTCAATAAAGGATTAGCTGCTGATTCAAAAAGCTATCTTAACAAAATCGGTTTAGCTGCTGTTAAATTAGGCAAAGGTGATAAAAATGCTGTTGCTGAAATTCAGAAAGTAGTAACTGATTCAAGAGAAAAAGATGCTGAAGTTCTTTTCAGAGCTGCGGAAGCTTTAACTTTATTTGAAAAGAACAGTTCACCTGATCTTGCTATCCAGTTTTTGACTAAAGCTATTGAGAAAGCAGAGAAAAAAGGTGTTCCTGCACATTATTATTATACATTAGGAGATGCTTACAGATTAAAAAGAATGCCGGGAGAGGCTATGTCTGCTTATGATAAGGCATTACCTACTGCTAAAAATAAGGCTTCCGTTTATACAAGAATGGCAACTTTATGGATGGCAGCACAGCAATGGCAGCAAGCTAAGCAGAATATCGATAAAGCGATCGGTGTAGATGCTACTTATGCTCCTGCATATAAAGCATTGGCTGGTTATGATATCAGATACCAACAGAATGCAAAAGCTACACAAGACCTTATCAACTATACAAAATATGCTGATGAAGATCCATATACTCAATTAGAAATTGCAAAACTATACTTCACAAACGAAGATTATGCAAACTCTAAAATGGTATTAGATAAGATTTTTGATAAAATTGAGGATCCTATCAAGTTCAAATTAAGAGCTTACAATGCATACGCAGATAAAAACTATGCGGATGCTAAGCAAAACATGGATACTTTCGTTTCTCAAGCTGAGAAAACAAGAGTACAGCCTGCTGACCAAGGTTTACAAGGACTTATTGCTGCAGGTCTGGCAAAAGATGAAAAAGATGCTGCTAAAAAAACGGCTTTAATGACGGAGGCTCAGCAGAAAGTTGCTATTGCAAAAGCTGCAAAAGATGAAACAATGAAGTGGGATCTTGAATTAGCTAACATCGCTGGCGGTGGAGGTGTTTCTCAGTCAGAAGTTGACAAAGGACCTACTAACCCTGCTATTGAAGCATTGAAACAGAAAGTTGCTGCTAACAGCCAGGATTCTGATTCATTATTTAAGTTAGCTACAGCTTACCAGGATATTAAAAACTGGAACGGAGCAATCCTTACATGGCAGAAAATGTCAGCTCTACTTCCTGATTGGGCTCCAGCTTATTACAGCCAGGGGTATTCTTACCAACAGGCAGGAAACAATGATGCGGCAAAAATGGCTTACGAAAAATTCATCAGTACAGTAAAACCTGCTGATCAGGAAGCCAACAAGCAGACTCTTGCTTATGCATACTTTGCTGTGGCTTATATGAATAAAGATACTGATCTTGCAAAAGCTAAAGATTATGTAGCTAAATCTCTACAGTTAGATCCTACTTATCAGGATGCTGTAAAATTAAATGCAGAGATCAATAAGTAATTTAAAATGTAAATTACAGATATTAAAACTTCCCATTCGTAATGTTTGGGAAGTTTTTATTTTAAACTTATCTTTGATTATATGAAAACTGATATACTTGCTTTTGGAGCACATCCTGATGATGTAGAGCTGGGATGTGGCGGAACTATTGCTAAAATGGTTTCTGAGGGTAAAAAATGTGTAGTGGTGGACCTTACAAGAGGTGAACTCGGAACAAGAGGTACAGATGAAACAAGAAAGGCAGAAGCGGCAGATGCTGCTAAAATTCTGGGACTTTCAGCAAGAGAGAATCTTGGAATGAAAGATGGCTTTCTGGTAAATTCTGAAGAATACCAAATGAGGATCGTAAAAATGATTCGCAAATACCGCCCGGAAATCGTGTTAGCTAATGCAATTGATGATAGACATCCAGACCATGCAAAAGGAGCGAAATTAGTATCGGATGCGTGCTTTTTGTCCGGACTGAGAAAAATAGAAACAGTAGAAGAAGGCGAAAACCAGGAGGTGTGGAGACCGAAGCATGTTTTTCATTATATTCAATGGAAAGATATCAAACCGGAATTTGTTATTGACATTTCAGAATTTCTGGAGACAAAAATTGCATCCTGCATGGCCTATAAAACTCAGTTTTATGATCCGGCTTCTAAAGAACCAGAAACTCCGATTACAACAAAAGACTTTTATGAAAGCTTAACTTACCGCGCTCAGGATTTAGGGCGGTTATCGGGAGTTGCTTATGCTGAGGGATTTACGTCTGAGAAGTTAATTTCTTTGAAAAATTTTGATGGAATTGTTTGGTAGTTGAGGAAAATGTTCTATATTTGCACTCACAAAACGGTGATTGTAGCTCAGTTGGTTAGAGCGTCGGATTGTGGTTCCGAAGGTCGGGGGTTCGAGACCCCTCATTCACCCAAAGAAAGTACACTTTTTACAAGTGTACTTTTTTATTTTATGCCTGTTTCAATAATAACAGATACTTCTTTTTTCATATCCTTTCTAAAAATTTTTTCCACTCTGCGCTTATAATTTGTAAGTCAATACACAAAAATGGGTCTCTTTAAGTTCTTGAAAATAAATTCAGGGTTTGGTGATTGAAACTTTTATATTTGTTTTGCCAAAATCATGAGAAATAATTCTTTTAAAATGATCTTAAATCAAAACTATTAACATGAAAAAGTTCTTTACAATCCTTACCCTGCTATTTGTAATAAAATTCCATGCTCAGTCCTATTATAAAAATTTGTTTGACAGCATGGGATATGATGTACACCTTGGTTATTCTAAAAGTGGAAGCCAAACCGATTTTTCATGGGCAACATCTGCTCATATGGAAGCATTGGTATTAATGTACGAAAAAACGCATGATGATAAATATGCTAATACTTTAATACAATGTATGGGTAATGTAATTGATAGAAGAGATGATCTTAGAAATCAGCTGCAACCTCCGCAAGCAGGTGTAAGTAATATATTTGATTACCGTGGAATTTCTGGTGCTGCATGGTCAACCAATCATTATAACATCATTCAGGACTCAGGAAAAACTTATGCTCATATGGTGCATAGTGCTAACATAACCTATCCTATGGCTAAGTTTGCAGCAATAGTAAAGAAAGATTCCACACTTCACAATTTGAACTCGGACTCATATCCTCCTGGTCGCTATGCTAACAAAAAATATCTTACTATTGCTAATGATCTCATACAGAGGGTGGAAGAAACCCTTCTTTATCATAAGGACCAATGGCATACAGAGCCCCCTCTTAATCTAAATCCAGATGATAGTATAGGTTATTATAAAGAAAGAGATTCAATTAATGCTAATACCCCTCCAATAAAGCATAAGGGTATTATTTCTCCCTTTAATATGCAAAGTTCTATGGGAAGGGTCTTGGTACAAATGTATAGGGCGACAAAAGATGTGAAGTACCTTAATCAGCTTAATCAAATTGCTAATTTTTTAAAATTAAATACACTTCTTGATGCCAATCTGGGAGCGAATACTTGGAAATATTGGAAAAAGAATGGTTCGCTTTCTGATGATATTTCTCACTCAGGGCTAACCATAGCTTTTCCATACGAATGTTGGAAGTATGGGATTCTGAATAATGGAAACCTTATTTATAAAGATTCGGATATGAAAGCCTATTCTAATACTTTAACTAAGGATATTTCTCCCTCTCCTTTGTTCATCAATTTTGGAGTTGGTGATCATAGTAAACCTTGGGATGTTAAAACTGTTATATCTCCTCAAGCATCAGTGGATAATTATATTTCTTATAGATGGTTATGTCTTTCAGATTATGATAGACAAATATATCAGTTAGTTGATGATCTATATGCGGCTAAAAACTACTATACTAATATACCTATAGATAATCTGTCTTATTATTCTTCTCTGACAATTGCACTTTTGGCAACTCATGAAAAGTTAATTGTACCTACCAATACAGATCATGAATGGGGTACAGGTTCTGATTGGAGAGGAGTTACAAAAGGGAACTTTTACGGTGATAGTAAAGATGAATTTGCTGTAATCAGGAATTTTGATGGTGTGATAAGTATTATGGAGCCTCAGGGCAGAATATTTTATAAGTTTCCAAATAACAAAGTTTATGGAAACTCATATGATTGGAGAGGGATAGCTGCCGGTGATTTTTTTGGGGATACTAAAAGTGAAATGATAGCATTAAGTAACCATGCTAATAGTGCTGATAATGGTATTTATGTTTTAAAAATTGAAAATAATAACATTGTTGAAAGTGATAAAATCACAGGTTGGGGAATGGGTTCTGATTGGGCTGGAGTAACTGCCGGAAACTTTATCAATGGAGGAAAAGATGATTTTATTGTAGCCAGAAACTATAATACAGAAGTAATTGTATATAAATTTAATGGAACTATTGTCCAGCCAGTCTATAGTAATGCACTTAATCTTCCTGCAAATTCAAAAATTGTAGCAGTAGCGTCTGGGAATTTGGATAATGATGATAAAGATGAGATTGTATTACTTGTTAATTCCCCTAATACAGCATATAACGGAATACATGTTTACGATATAGATGATAGTGGAATAATGACAAAGATTGCTGAGCGTACAAATTGGGGATCTGATTCAGAATGGAGAGGATTAGCCGTCGGAGATCTGGATGGAAATGGAACGGATGAGATTCTTGCTCATAGAAATTTTGATGGAGAATATAATGTATATAAATTAAATGGAAATACTTTGAATGGTGTTGGGTCAGAGAGTTTTCCTCTTTTGCAAACCAAAGACAATGTAATGTGTTTCGGAAACTTTGATCCTGCTTCAAAAAATGATGAACTAATTACCCTTAGAAAAGATGGTGGAATAGTGATGTTTTCTGCAGTAAAAGTTGTTAAAAGTCCTTCTCCTCCTACTAATAAACAATTAGATCCATGTAAGAATGAGCTGCCGGAAGTGTTGTTTAGTTTCCTGAGCCCGGCTCATAATAACTGAAGTTATTCTAAAATACATTTGAAATAATCACAAAAATAAAATATGAAAAAACTCCTCACAGTTCTCGCTTTCTTATTCGTAATAAAGTCTTATGCTCAATCTTATTATAAAGACCTTTTTGATAGTAAGGGATATGCTGTAGTACCTATTAACTCAACCAGCTCAAACCAACTAGAATTTTCATGGATAGTATCTGCCCATATGGAAGCATTGGTAATGATGTATGAAAAAACACATGACGTGAAATATGCTAATGTTTTAATAGGGACTATTGGAAATGTGATTGACAGAAGAGATGATCTTAGGGGCCAGATGCCGGGTCTAAGTCAAATTTTTGATTATCGTAATGTTTCAGGTGCTGCCTGGTCTCATAATCACTACAATTATCCAAAGGCGGACTCAGGAAAAACTTATGCGCATATGGTACATAGCGCTAACATAACTTACCCTATGGCTAAGTTTGCCGCAATAGTTAAGAAAGACTCTACTCTTCATCATTTAAAATATATTGGGGGAGGGCGTTATAATGATATGAGTTTTAAAGCTATTTCTGATGATCTTAAACAAAAGGTAAGAGAAACTCTTCTTTATCATAAAGATCAATGGCATGAGGAGCCATATCCTAATCCTAATTCTAATGATAGTATAGGTTATTATAAAGAAAGAGATTCTATTAATGCTAATACCCCTCCAATATACAATAAGGGAGTGATTTCTCCTTTTAATATGCAAAGCTCCAT
Organism: Chryseobacterium sp. GVT01B; assembly: GCF_019970045.1. GTDB lineage: Bacteria > Bacteroidota > Bacteroidia > Flavobacteriales > Weeksellaceae > Chryseobacterium. The sequence continues at coordinate 45,746 of NZ_JAHXYI010000009.1, read as the reverse complement.
GGGAAGGGTTTTGGTACAGATGTACAGGGCGACGGATGATCAAAGTTATCTTAGGCAGCTTGATAAAATTGCCAATTTTTTAAAAGCAAATACCTCTTTTGATTCTGGTTTACAATCTAATAAATGGACATATTGGAAAAAAAATACTTTACGGGAAGATATTTCTCACGGCGGATTAACAATCTCTTTTCCTTATGAGTGCCGTAAATATGATATCTCTAAGGGCGGAACACTTATTTATACAGATTTGGATATGAAGGCCTATGCTAACACCTTAACGAAAGATATCTATAAGGCTCCTTTGTATATAAATAATGGAGTGAATTATCTTAATTCACCCTGGAATCTTAAGAATCCACACCCTGTTGACGAAGACGTAAGTACCTATACCTGCTTTCAATGGGCGAGCTTATCTGAATATGATGAAAAAATATATCAGTTACTTGCTGAAATGCAAACGGCAGAAAATTATTATACACCTTTGACACCTGAAAATTTTCCTTTAGTAGTTGCTTATTTGGCTTATTATGAAAACTTAATTGTACCTGTCAATACGGAACATGGATGGGGATCTGGTTCCGATTGGAGAGGAATTGCGAGCGGTAATTTTGATGGAGATAGTGCTAATGAATTTGTTGTCATCAGAAATTATGATGGGATGATAGGAACTATGCAACCTTATGGTAAAAAATTTCATTCCGTTACAAACGACAAATATTATAGTGGACAGTACGATTGGAGAGGTATAGCTGCCGGTGATTTTTTTGGAGATAGCAAAAGTGAGATTATTGCTTTAAGTAATCATTCCGATGCCAGTAATAATGGGGCTTATATTTTAAAAATTGAAAACAATAATATTGTTGAACATACAAAATCTATAGGTTGGGATGCACAATCTGATTGGGTAGGAGCTGCAGCAGGAAACTTTATCACCGGAGGAAAGGATGATTTTATTGCTGTCAAAAATTTAAATAAAGAAGTTCTTGTTTTTAATTTTAATGGAACGACTCCTCAGTTAGTTCATACTAACGCTCTTAATCTACCAGTGAATTCGAAAATTACGGCAGTTGCTTCAGGTAACCTTGATAATGTTGGTAAAGATGAGATTGTTCTGCTTGTAGATGCTGAAGATAATATGCAAAATGGTATATATGTTTATAATATAGATGATAATGGGGTTATGACAAAAATAGCACAATCTACAGGTTGGGGTTCGGGTTCAGAATGGAGAGGATTAGCTGTAGGAGATATTGATGCAAATGGAGTAGACGAGATTTTTGCTCACAGAAATTTTGATGGAGATTATAAAGTTTTTAAATTAAATGGGAATATTTTAGGCGCTTTCGGCGCAGAAAGTTTTCCTGTCTTACAAACTAAAGACAATGTTATGTGTTTTGGGAATTTTGATTTAAGCTCTCAAAATGATGAATTGGTTACTCTTAGAAAAGATGGAGGCATAGTTATGTTTTCAGCAGCACAAGTTGTTAGAAACCCTCTTCAGTCTAGTAAACAATCAGATCCATGTCAGAATGAAGTGCCAGACGTGTTATTCAGTTTTCTGAAATCAGCATCTTATAATAAGGAGGAATCAAAAGAAATGGTAACTATAAGATAGGAAATCACTCACGGTAAATTAAATATAAATATTCAATATAATATTAAACGGGCTTTAGTCCGTTTTTTTATGTAGTAATAAGTGTTTGTTGAATTTTGATTGTATGGCATAAAAAAAGCATCTTTTTCAGATGCTTGTGTTTTTAGATATTCTTTTTTAAACTTCGTCGTCAGAATCAATTGTGAATGATTTGCTTTTGAAGTCTTTATCATGTTTTTCTGAAATTACATCCTCACCCTTTTCATTAATGATGAAATCTGTGGACTCATTAAACATCTCCTGAAAACTCTTAAAATCTTCCTTATAAAGGTAAATTTTATGCTTCTCGAATGTAGCTTCCCCATTCTCTCCGAAATTTTTCTTACTCTCAGTGATTGTAAGATAATAATCTCCTGCTTTCGTCTCACGCACATCAAAGAAATAAGTTCTTCTCCCTGCTTTTAACACCTTCGTGAAAATCTCATTTTCATGGCGTTCCTTGTATTCACTCATTGTTAGATATTTTTTAATCTTGTTAAGAACAAATATAAAAGAATTCTTTTAATCACAAAATTTTTTTTATGATTTATTTAACAATTGAGAACGAAATGGCTAAGCGGTTACAGAATTGGCAATTTCCGTGAGGTTGATTATTTGATCGGCTTTTTGAGCGCTAGACTCTCTGTGTGTGATGATTATGGAAGTAGCGTTACTTATTTTTTTATCGATATTTTCCAGAATATTCTGCTCCGTTTCGGTGTCTAAAGCAGACAATGAATCATCAAAAATGATGATATTCGGGTCTTTAATTAAGGCTCTTGCAATGCAAATTCTTTGTTTTTGTCCTCCCGAAAGCATTACTCCGCGTTCACCTACAAGTGTTTTATATTGCTCTTTAAACTCTATAATATTTTTGTGAACATCTGCAATATTTGAATATTCTACCACTTTCTCATGAGAAGGATGATCAATAGCAAAACCGATATTATTTTCTATAGAATCAGAGAATAAATAGCTCTCCTGAGGAATATATCCAATGAAGTTTCTGTAGTTGCTCAGATTATGATCTTTCAGGTTTTTACCATCAATCAGAATCTCTCCTTCACTCGGATCTATCAATCGGCATAGAAGAAGAGCAATCGTTGATTTTCCGCTTCCGGTTTTACCCATAATGGCCAAAGATTCTCCGGCCTTCACTTTAAAGCTTAAGTTATCCAGTGCTTTAATTCCCGTATTAGGATATACATAAGAAACATTCCTGAACTCGATATCTCCTTTGATAGGATAGGTTTCAAAATTAGTATTAATGATTTCAGATTTCTTATCCATGAATTCATTGATTCTTTGCATGGATGCTTCAGCTCTTTGGTTCACAGAAGTTACCCAGCCAACCATAGAGAAAGGGAAGATCAGGGTATTGATATACATGAAGAAATCTGCAATCTTACCGATACTTAATTCTCCGGCAATATATTTTGTACCTCCAATCCAGATGATAGCTACATTTAGAAGCCCGATTACAAAGAGAATAATGGTGAAGAAATAGGCTTCTGTTTTTGCCAGATCCAATGCCTTATTCTGATAATCAGTTACCTTAATTCCGTAGTTTTTTTCAATGTATTTCTCTCTTGCGAAAAATTTTACTACACGGATTCCTGAAAAACTGTCCTGAACAAAAGTTGAAATTGCAGACTGACTTTTCTGCATGATCTTCGACTTTTTATTAATAATTGAGCTTACCTTATAAATAGCAAAAGACAAAATCGGAAGCGGAAGCAAGGTCCACATCGTCATGGATGCATCCGTTTTCACCATATAAATTGCCGTGATCACTACCAGAACGATCAGGTTGGCAACATACATCACGCCGGGACCAAGATACATTCTTACGGCAACCACATCTTCACTCAATCTGTTCATTAAGTCCCCAATGGTTGTCTGTTTATAATCCGTTAAAGATAAATCCTGATAATGTCTGTAAATTTTATTTTTAAGTTCATATTCTATTCTTCTGGAAGCCACAATAATAGTCTGTCTCATCATAAAAGTGAAGAATCCAGTTAGCAGAGAACATCCAACAATGATTCCAACATAGATCAAAACCTGATTGTTAAAGCCAAGGTTACCGTTTTTTGTAAGTTCATCCACAGATTTTCCTACAAACTGAACCTTATATATATTGAAGAAATTACTGGCAATAATAAATAGTACTCCCCAAAACAGCAGTATTTTGTGTTTCCAAAAATAGGGGTTTAAGGTTTTAAGCGCTTTCATATAGTTGTACAAAATTACAAAAATGTCATCACACTACGAATTTCATCAATTTTAAATTTTGTATCTTTGCACCCATAAAAAAGCTCTTTGAATGTTAGGAAGACGACAAATCCGTGAAAAAGTAGTACAGACAGTGTATTCATACTACCAAAATCCTGTAAAGTTTGATGTTTTAGAGAAAAACATGTTTGCTGGTATAGAGAAAATCTATTATCTATACATTTATCAGCTCAATTTTTTGGTGGCTCTTAAAGAATTGGCAGAACACCAGATCGAAATTGGGAAGAACAAATATCTTAAAACTGATTCTGACATTAATCCTAACCAAAAATTCATCAACAACCAGGTATTGCTTAAACTGGAAGAAAATCCTGAAAGATTATTTTTTACAGGCCAGCATAAGCAGTTGAAATGGGATATGCATGATGATCTATTGGTAAAAACTTTCCAAAGAATTACTGCTGGAAAGCGTTATCAGGATTTCATGAAAGAAGATGGATACTCTTTTGAAGAAGATCAGAAATTTATCGGAAAATTATTTTTAAGATATATTGCTGAAAATGAAGATTTTCATGATTATCTGGGAGATAAAGAACTTTCATGGTATGATGATATTCATATTGCTAACTCCATGGTACAAAAAACAATCGGTTTCCTGAGAGAAGATGAAGAAAGCAGAACTTTAATTAAAATGATTAAAGATGAAGAAGATAAGACTTTCGCTGCAAAACTGTTGAAAGATACTCTGAACAACTGGGAAAACAATGAAAAGAAACTGGGAGAGAGACTTGAAAACTGGGATCTTGAAAGAGTTTCTTTAATGGATAAAGTAATCTTGTCTACAGCGATTGCAGAACTTGATAATTTTGCTTTCACGCCTTCAAGAGTTATTATTAATGAATATATTGAAATTGCAAAAGTATTTGCTACAGACCGTTCCAATATTTTCATCAATGGTATTTTAGATAAATATTGTAAAGATCAAAATAGAATATAAAATGAAAAAGACGTTATCAATTATCGCCTTGTCTATTATAGGCTTTGGGTTAGTTTCATGTAAAAAAGAAAACAAAGAAACTCAAAGTACTGAAACTGCAACTACTGATTCTGCTGCTGTTGCGGCTCCGGTAACCACTGATTCTGTGGCAACACCTGTAGCGGGTGACGTAGCTGCTCCGGTTTCTAACGAACCATCTACTTCTGTTGCTTTATCTGAAAACAGCTTCGATTTTGGGAAAATCAAAAAAGGAGACAAAGTACAGCACGTATATGAAATTACCAATACAGGTAAAAACCCTTTAATTATTTCTGAAGTTAAGCCAGGATGTGGATGTACAGCTCCTGATTTCACAAAAGAGCCTATTATGCCAGGTAAAAAAGGAAAAGTTACATTGCATTTTGATTCTTCAAGCTTTGACGGAAACGTTCAGAAGTATGCGGATGTTTTTGTAAACGTAGAAAAAGCTCCAATCAGATTAACATTCACAGCGAATATCCAACCATAATAATAACAATATGTTGACACTATTTTTACAGGCAGCAGGCGGGTCTTCACCTATGATGCTGATCATGATGGGGGTGATGTTTGTAGGATTTTATTTCCTGATGATAAGACCTCAAATGAGAAAGCAAAAGCAAGAGAAAAACTTTCAGGAAAACCTTAAAGTAGGTACAAGAGTAGTTCTTACCTCCGGTCTTCACGGAAGAATTGCTCAGGTTCAGGATGATGGTTTTGTTATTGAAACATTATCAGGAAAACTGAAATTTGAAAAAGCAGCCGTTTCCAGAGAAATGACAGAATCTCGTTTTGGAGATAAAACAAAATCTGCAGATAAAGCAGATGACAAAAAAGAAACAGCAACTGAAGAAAAGAAATAATTCAGTCTGAAAATATGTAGCTGCGGTGGGTGAACGAAGTTCACCCACCGCAGTCTTTTTATACAGTTTACTAACATTTGGGATTAGTATTTAATAAAATTATCTTTGTCCTATGAATCAAAACACAAACAAAACGGTTCTTATTCTTGGAGCAAATTCAGATGTAGCAAAACAATGTATAAAGCAATATGTTGAAAAAGGCTTTGCCGTGATTGCAGCCTCCAGAAATACAAAATCTCTGGAAGATTTTATTAAGTCAAATGATCTGGACTCTTCAAAAGTTTCTGTTTTATATTTTGATGCAGCAGATTTTGATTCACATCAGAAGTTTTATTCTGAACTTCCTTTGAAACCTCATATTGTAGTATATGCTGCGGGTTTCTTAGTTGATAATCAAAAAGCATTAATTGATTTTAAAGGCGCTAAGCAAATGATGGAAGTGAATTATATGGGTGGAGTATCTATCCTGAGTATCATTGCAATGGATAAAGACAACAAAAACCTGGAAAGAATAATCGGTCTTTCTTCACTGTCCGGAGTAAGAGGAAGGAAAAGTAATTTTGTTTACGGAAGTACAAAAGCTGCATTTACTCAGTTTCTGGCCGGATTGAGGCAGGAATTAGTTTCCCGGAAAATTATTGTGAATGCTTTAGTCATTGGCTACATCAGAACAAAAATCAATGAAGGATTAGAATTGAATGAATCCTTGATTATGGAGCCGGATTATGTGGCAAAATATATTGTCAATGCAGGAAATTCCTTTACCATCGTTCCGAATTTTAAATGGAAAATTATTTATCATATTCTTAGACTGTTGCCTGAAAATCTGGCAGCAAAACTACCATAAAAATATTCACCAGCAGGCACTGTTTTATTAATAATTTTAGTTTTAAAGAGCGTTAATTTTGATAATTATAGTACTTCGGTATCGTTTTTGTAATTCTATGACCCGAAAATTATTTCTTCCTGCAAGATTCAATTTCTGAATGATTATTGAGTAAAGCTGAAACAATCTGTTCTGCTGTCAATCTATTTTAATCTATAATATCATTTACTTTCACTTTTGAAGTGGAAGGCAATTTTCTTTTTAGACAGATATCTCGATTTCATTTTTAAATCCTGCAGAGCTTAATATCTCATTGATATAATTAGTAAACACATAGTATAAAAATGGACGATTTAGAATTGAACAAGATTCAACAACACTGGGACACGTTAATTTCTTCAGCAATTTCATGGGCACCAAGAGTTTTTACTGCAGTTATTTCTGCATTATTGATTTATCTGATTGGATCATGGATGATAAGAATGATCAAAAAGCTGGTGGAGAAAGGTTTCAAAAAAAGAAATATGGAAGCTTCTCTGCAGCATTTTCTCCTGAATATTATTAACTGGGGACTGAATATTCTGTTGTTTATCGTTGTTGTAACTCAGCTGGGAGTGCAGACCTCTGCATTTGTTGCGATGATTGGTGCTGCAGGTTTGGCGGTAGGTTTAGCTTTACAAGGCTCTCTGACGAATTTTGCAGGTGGAATTTTAATTTTATTATTAAAGCCTTTTAAAATTGGTGACTTTATTTCTACCAATTCCGGGGTTTCAGGGACCGTGCAGGCAATAGATATTTTCCATACGAAACTGGTTACCCCGCAAAACCAATTGATCGTTATTCCTAACGGGGTGGTTTCAAACAACAGTATTACCAACTTTACACATCTGGGAACAAGAAGAACATCATTGGATATAGGAGTTGCATATGATGCTGATCTTAAGCAGACCAAAGAACTTTTAATGAATGTTATTAAAAATAATCAATATGCCCTTACAGTACCTGCTCCACAGGTAGTGGTTACTGAGCTTGGAGAAAGTGCTGTCAATTTATCAATAAGAGTAAGTACATCTACAGAGAATTTTTGGGCAATGAATGAAGAACTGATTATAGGCTGTAAAGAAGCTCTCGATAAAGCCGGAATTGGAATTCCTTTTCCACAACGAGATATTCATGTTTATAATCAAACGATATAATAAAAACTCCTGTATTATTTTAATGCAGGAGTTTTTTATTGTTTAGTTAATGTACAATTGATTCTACTATAGAATATTTAGAATTAAGCTCTTCTGCTAAAATATTACATTATATTTGCCGGAAAAATAATAACTATGATCAATAAATTACTTCTTTTTATAGGTATTTGCTTTGTAACATCATCGGTAACAGCCCAAAGTCAATTTTTAGACACATCTTTTGGGACTAATGGAGTATATACATATACACCTAACAATGCTTACGGATTTATTTATGAAACCGGAGCTTTAACTGTACAGCAGAAAATTATGGTAAGTGGAACTTATCTTAATATACCTAATAATAATCAATCTACCACTAATGTTATTCAGAGACTGAATGCTGATGGCAGCATAGATAACAGTTTTAATACAGTGTTTATTCCTCCACTTTCTTCCAGCCCAATTTCACGTTTAATCAAAATGTATATTCAACCTGATCAGAAAATTGTTCTTGGGGATATTTTGGGTACTAAGTTAATTCGGTTAAATGAAAATGGGACTTATGATCCAGGTTTTGGTAGTAATGGAGTGGTTGTTAGTTCTACTTTCAATTCATTTTTTGATAATCTTGGATTGTCCGGGCCCTTTAATTTTCATAATGTTATTTTAGCAAGTAATAACAAAATTTTGCTGTGTACAACTGTCGTAGATAGTCAGTCATCAAAATTGGCGGTTCTTCGTCTTAACGAAAATGGTTCTATTGATACTGCGTTTGGAAATAATGGGATTGTGCTACAAGAGGCAAATTTGGGGCGCCTGGTAGTTCAAAATGATTCTAAATTAATATTAATTGGACAAAAAGCAGATGGGACTTTTGTAAAATCAAGATATTCGGAAAATGGTATTTTGGATAATACGTATAATAATAACTCAATATCTTATACTCCGATTCAAAATTATTCAACCTATTTCTGTACCGCTACAGGTAAAGATAATAATACTTATCTGTATGGAGTTTCGTCTTCTGCAAGCTCACCAGTATCTACTATTACTTTAATGAAATTGAATCAAAATGGAGATTTAGACAATAGCTTTGGAATTAATGGTGTTGTTAATGAATCCTATTATAATACTAATAATTATTATGTTGATAATAATATTCTTTACCCTACTTTATTATTAGATAATAGCAACCATTTATTTTTAGTGTGCATGGCCAGTCCAACAGGAAATGCTGCAGACCTTAATCAATTTGTAAAAAAGTTTAATCCTGATGGTTCTGTAGATTCTGGTTTTGGAAATAATGGAATAGTTGATGTTGACTTAAATAGTAAAGAGTTTATGAGATCTGCAATCCTGACTTCTGATCAGAAAATCCTGATTTTTGGAAATCATCAGACACCGAATAAAGGTATTATTACGAAAGTTTTAAACAACGGAAATATTTTGACTGTAAAAGATGAGAAAATTAAGAGTGAGAATTTAATCATATACCCTAATCCTGTAAAGAATACTCTGAATATTAATATCAGACAATTGAAGGATTATAGTGCTGAAATAATAGATGTGAATGGACGAAATGTATTGAAAACAATCATTAAAGATAATACAATAGATGTTAGTAACCTTGAACAGGGTGTATATTACCTGAAACTTGGAAGTATAACAAATAAGTTTATAAAAGAATAAATATAAGACGGGATTTTTCTCGTCTTTTTTATTCATTATTATTTTGTAGCAATTCCAAAGCCTTTATCATATCAATTCCCTTACCCAGAACCGGCTTAAACAAATCTCCTTTCTCTTTGATTCTGTCCAAAGCATTATTAATATTAAAATCCGTAGGTCTCAGTCTGGGCTTTAGTTCATCCCAATCCAATGGCATTGAAACTGATGCGCCCTGTTTAGGTCTCAGACTGTAGGCACTTGCTAATGTTTGTCCTGTTCTGTTTTGAAGATAATCAAGATAGATTTTTTTGTTATCTCTTTTCTGAAGACTTCGTTCTAAAGTAGTAATCTTAGGAAGCCTTTCATTCACTTGTTTCATAAGAATATGGGCAAAATCTTTTACCTGGTCAAAATCATAATGAGATCCCATGGGAATATAAATATGAATTCCTGTACTGCCGGAGGTTTTGCAATACCCTTTTACTTTAATTGTTTTTAAAACCTCATTCACCTGAAGCGCTGTTTCAATCACCTCATCAAATGTGTTTTTGGAAGAAGGATCCAGGTCTAATACCAAGTAATCAGGATGCTCAAGATCCGGTAAAGAACTGTTCCATGGGTTTAGGTCTATACATCCTAAATTATTCAGGTAGGCTAAAGTTGCTTTGTCATTACAATAAATATAGTCGATGTATTTATCATTGGATTCAGAATATACCTGTGTGGTTTTTATCCAGTCCGGAATATGATCTCCGGCGTCTTTCTGATAAAAGCTTTGTTCTTCAATCCCATTCGGAAAACGGTTCAGAGAAAGCGGTCGGTTTTTTAAATGAGGCAGAATATAAGCGGCTACTGATTGATAGTAATCAATAACGTCTCCTTTAGTAATGCCATCTTTTTGGAAATAGATTTTATCCTGATTTGTAAGTTTTACCGAATGTTTGTCCAAAGTAATCTCTTTTTCTTTTCCAGAAACTTCAGTTTTTTTTGATGATGCTTTCGTTTTCATTTCTTTAGATTTTTCGGTGAAGGATGAATCTTTGATCTCTTTAAGATCTTTGTCTTCTCGTATCCCGATAAAAACAGGATGTCTGAAAATTCCGTCTCGTGTAATTTCAGAATATTTGATTTCACATACCAGTTCAGGTTTTGTCCATGTTACCGGCATATTGGTTTTGGGAATAGTCTCGAATGGAGATGCTTTCACAACCAGCTTCTGAAGTTTCTGGTAAAGCTCTTTTAAAGAAGCATTATTAAAGCCAGTTCCCGTATGTCCACAGTAAGTAAGTTTTCCATTCAGATATTTTCCTAAAATTAAAGCCCCGAAACTCTTTCTTGAACCTCTGGGTTCTGTGAATCCACAAATAATAACCTCTTCGGTGTTGGAAAATTTGATTTTAAGCCAGTCATTGGTTCTGTGGTTTTCAATATATGGGCTTTCTGTTCGTTTTGCAATCATCCCTTCCAATTGCATTTTTCTCATCTGCGCAAAAAACTCAATACCTTTTTCCGGAATATGATCACAATATTTAATATGGTCGGTTTCTGTCAGAGCCTCTTTTAAAAGTTCCTTTCGTTGAATAAGGGGAAGCTCTTCGGTAGAATGGCCGTTCAGCCATAGAAGGTCAAAAATATGATAGACAAGGGCTGCATCAGGATTATCCCCAATTTGCTGCAAAAACTGGAAATTAGGCTTTCCCTGTTCGTCATACGCTACCACTTCACCATCCAGAAGCATATGATGTTTCTGTTTTTCAAATTCCAGTGCTATTTTTTCAAATTTGGATAAAAATGAAATCCCGTTTCGGGAATAGAAGAGCGGAACGTCATTACTTAAGTCGGCAATAGCTCTGTAGCCGTCCCATTTTATTTCAAAAATCCAGTCTTTATCATTGAAGGCTTCTTCGGAAAGCTTAGCCAGCATGGGTTTGATGTAAGACTTTAATTTTTTTTCGTTCGTTAAAGAATTGAAATTTCTGAAAGTTTTTTCGGAAGTTATGACTTCTTTTTTTCCTTTATTTTTAGGCTTTTTTTTTCCTCTAAAAATTTTGTGACCAATGATTTTGACGAGGTGTTTTCTTCAGCATCATATGGACTTTCTGCAAAATCATCTTTATGTTTGATCAGCAGCCATGAGTTGTCATCCGTATTTTTCATTTTAACCAAATCAAACTCACCTTTCAGTTTCTTACCGTGTAAAATGAATTTTAAAGATCCTGCATGTAATTCTTTCAGCAGCTCTTTTTCATCAGAAAGCTTAGTGTTTTCTTCCAAAGGCTCATAGGTTCCGCTGTCCCATACTTCCACCTGTCCGGCACCATAATTTCCCTCAGGAATATTCCCTTCAAAATCTTTATAATCGTAAGGATGATCTTCCACCATCATGGCCAGGCGTTTATCTTTTGGATCTAAAGAAGGACCTTTCGGAACAGCCCAGCTTTTCAGTACACCTTCCATTTCAAGCCGGAAATCATAATGAAGTCTGCTCGCAGCATGCCTTTGAATTACAAAAATAAGTTTGTCTTTGCTTTTCTTCGTTTTTCCTTTCGGTTCGCTGGTTTCATCGAACTTCCTTTTATTATTATAATCTTTGAGAGCCATTATGATGCAGATTTGGATTTAGAAGTATTCAGACTGGCTTTTAACTGTGCCATGAGGTCAATCACTTTACCTTCTTTTGCAGGCTGTGCTTTTTTAGCTTTTATATTTTTACCTTTTGCTTTCTGCTTAATGATTTTCATTAGTTCATCAGAATAGGTGTCTTTATACATCGCAGGATCAAATTCCTGGGAAAGCTGTTCAATAAGATTAACCGCCATTTTAAGTTCTGCCGGTTTCGGAGCTTTTTGAGTGGGGATTTTTAAATCTTTATAATCTCTTATTTCCTGATCAAACCTCAAACGGTTGAGAACGAGGATGTCATCTTTGTAAGGACGGATCATTCCAATAGCTTCCGTTTCACGGAGCACAAACGTTCCGATTCCTACCATACCTGTTTTTTCAAGAGCTTTCAGTAAAAGTCTATATGCATTTTCCCCATTTTTCTGAGGTTCCAGATAATAAGGGTTTTCAAAATACATACTGTCTACTTCCACCTCTTTTACAAACTGGTCAATAGAGAGTATTTTTGTCTTTTCGGGGCTTGCCGCTTCGTAATCTTCTTCATCAATAACGATATATTTGTCGTCCATGAGATAACCTTTGACGATATTTTCCCATTTTACTTCTTTTCCCGTATTTTCATTTACTCTTTTGAACCGGATATTGGAAAAATCAGATTTGTCGAGCATATCGAGATCCAGTTTTGTGGTTTCCGTTGCCGAATAAATTTTAACAGGAATGTTAACTAAACCGAAGCCAATGGCGCCGTTCCAAATTGCTTTCATTGTCTTACGTTTTTAAAAATCAAGCAATTAACATGCCGTTGGAGGCTCGTGTGGTACCTTTAATAGGCTTTTTGTCAAATGACAATTGTTTTTAGCCCGGACTTTTATACCTTTATATTTCCGTAATCTGTGGTTACAAAAAATATGGAAGAACTTTTTAATTATATCAAAAAATTCGGGACACTTAATCCTCAGGATGAACTTTTAATTGCTGAAGGAATTCAGGAAATTACTGTGAAGAAAGGAGAACCTTTTATAGAAGCAGGAAAGGTGAGCCAAAGAATTGCTTTTGTGAAAGAAGGGGTCTTCCGGTCTTTGTATTATAATAAACAGGGTGATGATTTTACCCGTTATTTTATTTACGAAGGAAGGTTTATCGGAGATTTTCAGGGTTTTACTGATCAACTGCCTGCTCACGAAGATATTGAAGCTATTACTGATGCTGTGTTGCTTGTGATAGATCTTAAGCATTTTAAAATACTGGAAGAGAAAATAATTGTCTGGCCGGTTTTATTTGCAAGAATCCATGCTTTTGTAGTGGAGAATAAACTGAAGGTAGCGAGTATCATGCTGAATCAGGATGCAAAATCACGTTATATTCACTTTTTAAATCATTATCCAGGTCTTGCCAACAGGGTTCCGCAATCTATGCTGGCATCTTATCTTGGTGTGACACCTTCATCCCTGAGCAGGATCAGGAGGAATATCATCTAGAATTATTAATGATAGGTGATAATTGATTAATGATGGTTTTTAGTCATTAATACATTTTACATTATACTTTGTACAATTGAGTTCCTTTTTGCCAAATGACAATGGTCTTTCTCATTGATTGTCATAGCTTTGTTCCATAAAATTTAAAGTACGAATATGGATATTGTATTAGGATTACAATGGGGAGATGAAGGTAAAGGAAAGTTCATTGATCTTATCAGTGAAAATTATGACATTACAGCTCGTTTTAATGGCGGATCTAATGCTGGGCACAGCATTGAAAGAAACGGACGCAGAATAACGCTTAAAATGATTCCTTCGGGAATCTTTATGAACGGGGTAGAGAATGTAATTGGCACAGGAACCGTTTTGGATCCTGTGAGTTTTAAAAAAGAAATTATCAATCTTCGGACTTTTGATGAGACAGTTCAGCCGGAAATGAATGTGATTATTTCATTGAAAGCTCACTTTGTGCTGCCTACTCATAAACTTTTGGATATTTTTATGGAAGAAAGCCCGGATTATACAACCATCGGAACTACGAAAAACGGAATTGCACAGGCGTATTCAAATAAAATTTTACGACAGAATGTAAGAATAGGAGATATGTTTGCTCCTGATTTTAAAAGCAGAGTTCAGCATATTTTAGCAAGAGATTATAAAATGCTGTCAGCAGGAGGCATAGAACTTCCTTCTCTGGAGGAAATAAGTAATGAGTTTTTTGAGGCTGTAGATTTTCTGAAGAGATTCAGATGTACTGAAACAGAAATATATTTAAACAATGCGCTGGCAGAAGGAAAGAAAATATTAGCAGAAGGATCCCAGGCTGCAATGCTGGATATTGACCACGGAACTTATCCTTATGTCACCTCTTCTTCAACTACCGCTTCAGGTGCGAGCAGTGGGTTAGGTATTTCACCGAAAAAGATCGGTGAAATATTTGGAATCGCTAAAGCATATTGTACAAGAGTAGGAAACGGAGTATTTCCAACAGAATTATTTGATGAGTTGGGTGAAGAAATCAGAACAAAAGGAAATGAGTTTGGTTCCAATACCGGACGTCCGAGAAGAACAGGTTGGTTAGATTTACCTGCTTTAAAGTATGCTGTAATGATCAACGGAGTTACTCAGTTAGTTCTGACTAAAGCTGATGTTTTAAGCGGTCTGCCATCTGTAGCGGTTTGTACTCATTATGAACTGGAGGATGGAAATACAGTTGAGGTTTCGGGATTGCTTCCTGAAAACGGAAAGCCTATACTGAAATGGGTGAATGGATGGGATGCTGATTTTTCCACAATGAAAAGTCCTTCGGAGCTACCAAAAGAATTAAATGAGTTTCTATCATTTCTGGAAACAGAATTAGGTATTCCGGTGGCTTATCTTTCGACAGGGCCGGGAAGGGAGCAGATGTTGAAAATGATTTAACAGGAATTATATAAAAACAAAAGAGGTTAGGAAATACATTTCCTAACCTCTTTATTTATGTAAAAAAGTTTAGTTAACTTTTGTAAGGATAAAGCGTTGTTTTGTGGAAGGCTGAACCGTTTGATCTGTAGTGCCGATTACAATAGGAGTAAGATTGGTTGTTAAGCCATCTTTTACTTCTAGTCTCAGTGCTGGCGCATTTTTGGGAGCAAATCCAAAACCATTGTTTCCCAGGTTGAATAATAACCATTTCTGAGAATCTGTATTGGAATTGGTTCTTAATTCAACAGCTGTTCCATTCGTTGTTCCGTTACCTTTTACGGTTAACACCTTTGTAGGATCTAATATAGATTTGATGATATAATATCCATGATCTGATTTGCTGAAAGTAAATCTCTGGTTATTCCCTGTAGAAGCTGAATACAGAATGATACTGGTGCCATCTGTAGTGGAACTTCCGGTAATATCCACATTTTTATCATTCGCTAAAGCTGTTCTCATTGTATAGGTTCCGTTGATTGCAGAAGTAGCATTAACAGGTTCGTACAAATGATTTATTCCTGCATAATCACCGGCAGACAAACCTGTTCTTTGCTTTGTAAAAGTAGATCCGTCCAGCTTAGTCATTACGGGCTGGCTTGAGTCTATCGCGAAGTCTGTAGACTGATACATCATGACTGAACCAAAATCAAATGCACCATGTCCTGCGTAATCATTGTAAAGGTTGAAGTTATGACGGCTGCCTTCCACGGCTTTGTTAACATCTACAATAATATACTGATCTCTGTCCGGACGACACTGTTCATGCATGATTCCCATTGAGTGCATGATTTCGTGAGCGATAATTGCGGGATAAGTAATATTATAAATTTTAATCCCGTTCACTCTGTTTTTTTGCCATCCAAGTGGTGAGCTGTTGCTTGTTGTATAAGTAAAGGTGATGTATTCTGTTTGATTCGTGCGTTCAACAAACTGCATACTGGTTTGAGAAGAGATCATATCAAATGCTTTGTTGATATTGGTAAGGAATGTATTGTAATTCTGAGTGCTCAGACTTCCCTGGCTGGGTAATGTATAATAAACCGTTGCATTCGGCCATGTCTTAATAAAGGAGCTTACAATAGTGCTTTTCTCAGCTGTTGACATTTCAGAATTGGCCTGCATCTTTAATTTATCAAACTGCTCGGAGCTAATAGTAATATCATCTGCATAAAAATATTCACCATTTACTTCATTAACATACGTGTATTTCCCGTTAATTAATAATTTGTGAATCTTTGCATTGTCCAGTTTTGTCGTTGTTTGGTCTATTGAATCTGCCTGTGTATTTTCAATATCCGACCTACATGAATTCAGTGCCAAAACAAGGCATGCTGATAAGAGTAATAGTTTACTTTTCATATTATTTAATTTTGGTTTGGTGATCAGATTGAATATGAACAGCTATATTATTACCCTACGCAAAAGATTATAAAATTAATCAAATCCTGAGTTTGATTAAGCCTTCATTATAATTCAGCTGTATAGTGTAAATATATTAATAAAAGATTATGTTTGTATATAACATAATATAATGATTGTTTTGTTGTGTTTTTGTTTTAAATGTGTATTAATTTCGATAATTTCCTGTTTTTATATTAATTTTTACTATCAGATTTCAAATTAAGTTATTTCACTAATGATTGATATGGTAGCTAAAACCTTACTTTATACTAGCGTAAAGTTTATTCTATTAACAAATTAATAAAGTGTGCTGAAATTTAGTGTATAAAAAAAGCGGGGCAAATACCCCGCTTTACATTTATGCTTTTAAGTTCAATTGTAATTCCAGTTCATCGAGCTGTGCATCAGCAATCGAAGCCGGTGCATCAATCATTACATCTCGCCCTGAATTGTTCTTAGGGAATGCGATATAATCTCTGATCACTTCGTTTCCGTCAAGGATTGCTACCAAACGGTCAAACCCGAATGCCAGACCTCCATGTGGCGGAGCACCATATTTGAAGGCATTCATCAGGAATCCAAACTGAGCTTCTGCTTCTTCTCTGGTGAATCCTAATAAATCAAACATTTTAGATTGAAGATCTCTGTCAAAAATTCTGATAGAACCACCTCCAATTTCGTTTCCGTTCAGAACCATATCATAAGCATTAGCTCTTGCTTTTCCTGGATCTGTTTCCAACAAGTGGATATCTTCCGGCTTTGGAGAAGTGAAAGGGTGGTGCATCGCATGGTAACGTCCACTTTCTTCATCAAATTCCAATAGAGGGAAATCAACTACCCAAAGTGGTGCAAATTCGTTTCCTTTTCTTAATCCCAAACGGTTCCCAAGTTCCATTCTTAAAGCAGAAAGCTGGGCTCTTACTTTGTTTTCATTTCCGGAAAGAATCAACATTAAGTCTCCTTCTTTAGCGCCGAATTTTTCGATGATTTTTGTTAAATCTTCCTCGTTGTAGAATTTGTTTACTGATGAGGTTTTTACTCCATCATTCTGGAATTTAGCCCAAACCATCCCTGAAGCTCCAACCTGAGGACGCTTTACCCAATCAACAAGCTCGTCGATCTGTTTTCTTGTATATTCTGCGCATCCTTCTACATTGATTCCTACTACTAATTCTGCATCGTCAAATATCTTAAAGTCTCTTCCTTTTACCAGCTCATTCAGTTCTACGAACTCCATTCCGAAACGGATATCCGGTTTGTCATTTCCGTATTTTCTCATCGCATCTGCGAAAGTCATTCTTGGAAAATCTCCGAATTCCTGACCTGTAATATCTTTTATCAGAGTTTTAGTCATTCCCTCAAATACGTTCATGACATCTTCCTGCTCTACAAACGCCATCTCACAGTCGATTTGTGTAAATTCCGGCTGTCTGTCTGCTCTTAAATCCTCATCACGGAAACATTTTACGATCTGGAAATACTTATCCATTCCGCCTACCATCAATAGCTGTTTGAAAGTTTGAGGAGACTGTGGCAATGCATAAAACTGCCCCGGATTCATTCTGCTTGGTACAACGAAATCTCTTGCTCCTTCCGGAGTAGACTTGATCAGAACAGGGGTTTCCACCTCAATGAAACCTTCCTCAGATAAATAATTTCTTACTTTCTGTGCCATTTTGTGGCGGAAGATCAGTTTATCTTTTACCGGATTTCTTCTGATATCCAAGTAACGGTATTTCATTCTTAATTCCTCACCGCCGTCTGTTTCATCTTCAATAGTGAAAGGAGGAAGCTGAGAATCATTTAGAATAGTCAGTTTTTCTACCAGAATTTCAATTTCCCCTGTTGGAATATTAGGGTTTTTACTTACTCTTTCAATAACTCTTCCGGTAGCCTGAATAACAAATTCACGGCCCAGTTTTTTAGCTTCTTCCATCAGTTGTGCAGAAGAGCGGTCCTGGTCAAAAACCAGCTGGGTAATTCCGTAACGATCTCGAAGATCTACCCAAATCATAAATCCTTTATCACGGATAGTTTGTACCCATCCTGATAGTGTAACTTCTTCATTCAGATTTTTCAGAGATAGCTCTCCGTTGGTGTGTGATCGAAACATAATTATTTGTTTAAAGTTCAATGTTTAAGGTTCAATTCCGAACCTTGAATTTTTCGTTGGCAAAGATAAGATTTTTGCAGGTTTTATAAATAAAAAAAACTTCCTTTCGGAAGTTTCATATGTTGTTTTCAGGTTTTTTAATTTCTATTACCCCCTTTTTCTGTCAGAATTTTCTTTATTTCTTCAGTACCTTTTGTATCATCAGCTACTTCAAGAGGTGTTTTGTTCTGGCATTTTTTATTAACATTAGCTTTGTTGTCCAGAAGGAAATTTATAATATTTTTTCTATCAGACATTACACTAAAACCAAGAGGTGAATAAGCTATGTTTCCAACGAGGAAGCATTTGTTGTAATCTCCCGGGGCAAACTGTTTTTTAAATGTTGCCACATCATCAGAATAGATGGCTTTCATCTTTTCCTGAGTCATCTTCTGAGCAGAAAACATACCGCCAGACAGTAACATTCCAAATAGAAAGGTAGTAGAGATTATTTTTTTCATAAGGATACTTTTTTAAGAATATACAAATCTAAATTAAATTTTATTACCAATTGCTAAGTTTTGATAATAATTATCGTTCTATTAATCAGATTATTCTCGTATTAATTATAGAATTGTAAAACTGCTGTTTTGAATGTCATAAATTTAAAATTATTCCAGGAGCTTAATGATTGCAGGTTTCACATATTTCCAGGTATAATCCTCAATTGTATTACTGATAGATGACTGATACTCTTTCAAAGCTTATCATATCACGTTAGGTTTTTATTACAATTTTGATTTTCTTACAAGAGCAATCTTATTAAAAACTTTCCATATGCCAACTTTTAATTGCTTTTGAATGAATACTTTTGCTAAGTAAACTAAAAGAAATCATGACAAAATATGTTGAGTTTTTGAAAAAAGCATTCAGTGGCGAAGAAACTGACTTCACGAAGGTGAATATCAGAAGTGCTGTATTGCTTTTAGCGATTCCCATGATGCTGGAAATGGCTATGGAATCTGTATTTGCCCTTGTTGATCTGTATTTTGTCGGACATTTGAAAGAAAGTGGTTTTGCTATTCAGACTGTTGGGCTTACAGAATCTGTACTTTCTGTGATGTATTCTATTGCGATTGGTATGAGTATGGCGGCAACAGCTTTGGTGGCGAGAAGAATCGGTGAGAAAAATCCCGAGCAGGCTTCCAGAAGTGCTGCGCAGGTATTGCTGGTTTCATTTGTTATTACTTTTGTTTTAAGTTTACTGGGAGTTATCTATGCTGAAGAAATCCTGATATTGATGGGCTCGAAGCCGGAAGCAGCAGCCTATGGAAAGAATTTTACCAGAATTATGATGAGCAGCAGCACAATTATTATGCTGTTATTTTTAATTAATGGTATTTTCAGAGGTGCTGGAAATGCAATGATTGCTATGAAAAGCTTATGGATAGCGAATATTGCCAATATTATTCTATGTCCAATATTGATAAAAGGATTAGGACCTGTTCCTGCTTTGGGGTTGACCGGAGCAGCTTTGGCAACAACTATAGGCCGAAGTATCGGGGTGATCTACCAGTTGTATCATCTTTTAGTAGCAGATACCCAAATCCGTATAAAGATTCCTTATTTTAAACCGAATTATGAATTAATAAAATCCATTATAAAGATTGCAACTCCCGGAATCTTTCAGTTTGTCATTGCTTCATGCAGCTGGATTTTCCTTGCAGAATTGGTAGCAACTACTGGGGGAGAAAATGCGTCCGCTGGCTATCAGACAGCTTTAAGACTGATGATGTTTTTTATGCTTCCTGCCTGGGGACTGAGTAATGCGGCATCTACACTTGTAGGGCAGAATATGGGTGCCAATGAAATGCTGAGAGCGGAACAATCGGTAATGAAGACTGTGAAATATAATGTCATCTTTATGCTGATTGTAAGCCTGATCTTTATTTTTATGGGAAATTTTTTAGTTGGTTTTTTCACTCAGGAAACGGCTATTAAAGACTTTGCTAAAAATGCTCTTCAGATTATGAGCACAGGATTTATTTTCTATGGAATCGGGATGGTAATGATTAATGCATTCAACGGAGCCGGAGATACCTGGACACCTACCTGGGTTAATCTTTTTGGATTCTGGCTGTTTCAGATTCCTCTGGCGTATTTTCTGTCAAAATATTTTGAAATGGGTCCAAGAGGAGTGTTTATTTCAATTCCTGCCGCAGAAACGCTGATTACCATAGTTGCTTTTATCTTATTCAAAAAAGGAAAATGGAAGACGATAAAAGTTTAAATGCTGGATGATGGAAGCTGGAAGAGAGAAGTAATGAAGTGTGAAATATCTAAAAATAGCTTTTGTCAGCAGTATTGAGAGAACTGATGTGCTGGCTGAGAATTGAAAAATAGTAACCTATTAATAACATCCAGCCTCCTTCTCCCAGCTTCCCTTCTTATTTTATAAAACTTTAACAGCTTCATTAATTGGATTTTAGAGCTGTATTTTATAAATTCGTGATTAACAAATACATAATTACTATGGGAAAAGGAGACAAAAAATCAAGAAGAGGAAAAATCAATTCCGGAAGTTATGGTAAAAGAAGACCTAAGAAAGCCTCAAAATCTTTTACAGCTTCAGAAGAAAAATCTAAAAAATAATTAAAATAAAAAAGACCGAAGATTTATCTCCGGTCTTTTTTTATGAAAATTAAATTAATTATTTACTTCCAAGAATATTACCAAGGATGCTGCCTAAGCCGCCGCCGCCTTGTTGTTGGTTTCCACCACCCAATACACTACCAAGTATATCGTTCAATGGATTTCCTGATGATTGAGACTGTGTTCCTCCTCCTAAAACACTTCCAAGAATGTCATTCAAAGGATTAGACTGCTGAGCCTGGGCCTGATTGGAAGCATTTCCGAGAATTCCTCCCAAAAGATCTCCAAGGCCACCTGCACCTACATTGCTCTGCTGTTTCTGCTGACCAATATATCCCATTACTACAGGTGCTAACATCGCAAGAATAGGACCTATTTTGTCTATTGAAATTCCTGTGTTTTGTGACAACTGGTTTTCAACAGTACTTTTTTGTCCGCCAAATATATGATCCAGAATAGACCCGCCTTCAGCCTGTCTTGCTTCAATCTGAGAAGCGTCATTTAAGATACTTCCATTATGGTCTTTATCTAAAGCATTATTTAAAGCTTCTGCTTCTTTAGCGTCCTGAGATTTATTTCTAAGATAAGAAATAATAAGAGGGGTAGCTACTGCTAATAGGGCGATTACCTGGTTTTTGCCGATTCCGAATTTGTTTTCAGCCTGTTCAGCAACCTGATTGCCTGTGTTCCCTGTAAGTAGGTCAATTAAACTCATTTTTTGTGTTTATTTAGTATTAAGTGAACCAAAGTTATCAAAAAATATGCCTCGCGAATTGACTGACTTTCATAATTATTGTTAAAGTTTCTGATAACCTTTCAGAAGACCTTAGTTTTTAATAATAGGAACATTAGAACAGGCTTCCCCGAACATTAAAGATTTTACAATTGGTTTTAACTGTTCTACCAGTTCTATATAAGCATTTTCAGGAATATCTTTATCTGAACAGCCTTTTACCAGAACTCTTTTACCTCTCATTTCCTCAAAATCATGAGTCTGGATAGCATTGTGCATTAAAATAACATCAAGATCTTCACGGCTTCCGAAGACTATTTTTTTTGCAACATCAGTAAGTTTTGCTGTCAATACAAAATAAGCCCAAAGCGGGATGATTGTATCTACCGAGTTATAAATGTATATATAAGAGTCTTTGTATAGTTCAGTATCTATTGCCTCTACCTTTTCACGAAAATCTTTTTCTTTCAGGATCATTTCCTGAAAAAGAAAATCTTTAAGATCAATTCCTTTTCTTTCTCCTTTTGGAAGTAACGTGGCAAGGTCAAAATTGATAAGGCCGCTTTCAGCAACTTTATTCCGGATTTCAAATTCTTCTGACATTTTTTATCATTATCTTTGAACAAATTTACGAATTAAGATCATATCTATTTTAATTTGTTCTCTATCCTTACTATAGAAATGAAGTATTATATTATTGCAGGAGAAGCTTCTGGTGATTTGCACGGAAGCAATTTGATGAAAGCCTTAAAACAAAAGGATCCGAATGCGGAGTTTAGGTTTTGGGGCGGCGATCTGATGAAAGCTCAGGGCGGAACACTGGTAAAACATTACCGTGACCTTGCTTTTATGGGATTTCTGGAAGTGGTGATGAACCTCAGAACCATTCTGAATAATATTAAATTCTGTAAAGAGGATATTCAAAAAAACAGACCTGATGTTTTGATTTTAGTAGACTATCCCGGTTTCAATCTGAGAATTGCGAGATTTGCCAAAGAACTTGGGATCAAAGTTGTTTATTATATTTCGCCGCAGCTTTGGGCATGGAAAGAAGGACGTGTAGAAATTATCAAAAAATATGTGGATGAAATGATGGTGATTCTTCCTTTTGAAGAAGATTTTTACAGAAAACATGGAGTTCATTCCCATTTTGTAGGACATCCTTTGCTGGATGCTATTTCGGATCTGCAGGAAATCAGTATTGAAAAATTCAAATCAGATAATGGTCTTAACGAAAAAGAAATCATTGCGCTTTTGCCGGGTTCCAGAGAACAGGAAGTAGAAAAGATGCTTGAAATAATGCTTTCCGTAAGACCGCATTTTAAAAACTATCAGTTTGTAATTGCCGGAGCACCGAGTCTTCCTAAAGAATTTTATCAGAAATATGTGGATGAGAATGTTCATTTCGTATCCAATAAAACCTATGATCTGCTGAGGTGTTCCAAAGCAGCTCTTGTAACTTCCGGAACAGCTACCCTGGAAACAGCACTGTTGAATATTCCTGAAGTAGTTTGTTATCGTGGAAGCAAAATTTCCTATGCCATTGCGAAAAGATTAGTGAAAAACATCAATTATATTTCTCTGGTTAATCTGATCATGGACAGAGAAGTGGTGAAAGAACTTATTCAGAATGATCTGAATACTAAAAACCTGGTAGAAGAACTCAATAAAATTATATCAGGTGAAAAAAGAACACAGGTTCTGAATGATTACGAACTTTTGAGAGAAAAGCTTGGTGGAAAAGGCGCCAGTGATCATGCTGCTGAGGTAATATTGAAAGTATAGTCTTTCCGATGTTTTTGAGAATTTAATCTACTTTTTAACTATGAATTGTTATAACCGTCTTCTGTTATTATTGGTATTCACATTGTTTTTCTCTAAAAGTGCTGCTCAAGAGGGTAGCTCAAGAGACAAAGTTCAGATATTCTATTATGGATGGTATGGAAATCCTGAAACGGACGGAAGTTATCAGCATTGGAACCACGAAATTCTTCCTCACTGGAGCAACCCGAAATGGAACAATCTTGGGCATTACAAAGGAGGAAATGATATCGGGGCTAATTTTTATCCTTCGCTTGGAAACTACAGTTCCAATGACACAAAGATCATTGAAAAACATATGAAAATGATCAAAGAATCCGGAGTAGGAGTGGTAGTGGTGAGTTGGTTGGGAAAAGATTCATTCACGGATAAAAGTCTTATCAAATACCTTGATATTGCTGATCGTTTTGATTTAAAAATCGCATTTCACATTGAGCCATTTTATAAAAATACTTCAGAATTAAAAGAACAGCTTTCTTATCTCGTAAAAACATATTCTGGTCATCATGCTTTCTATAAAAAAGAAGGAAAGCCATTGTTTTATGTCTACGACAGTTATAAAATTCCTAAAGAGGAGTGGACTAAAATGTTAGCAAAAGACGGAGAAAAAACGGTTAGAAATACACAACTGGATGCGCTTTACATTGGATTATGGGTAGAGAAAGATGATGCGAAATTTTTTGATTCATCCGGCTTTGATGGTTTCTATACCTATTTTGCCAGCGAAGGATTTGTATATGGAAGCACAGTTGCTAACTGGAATTTTATGGCCAGCTATGCTAAAGATCACAATATGATTTTTATTCCTTGTGTAGGCCCCGGTTATTCAGATACCAGAATCCGCCCATGGAATGACGCTAACTTTAAAAGCAGAAACAATGGAAAGTATTACGAAAAAATGTTTGATGCTGCCATTAAAGTCAATCCGGATTTCATTGGTATCACGTCTTTCAACGAATGGCATGAAGGAACACAAATAGAACCAGCTATTCCTAAAAAAGCGGGAGATTTCAAATATGAAGATTATGGGAAAGATCCGTTATTTTATATCAAAGAAACGAAGCGTTTAACGGATAAATTTTTGAAAAAGAGATAGTATACTTTCAAACTTTAATTCCATAGCAAAAAATCAAGTGTTCTGTTGATGCTTTTGATAAGCAGAAGAGTACTTATTTAGCTACTCAAGAGATAATGCTTCATTGGTTAATTATCTATTTTACAAGGATAATTAATTGAAATTGCACAAGCAGCCTCTACTTCTTCTGGTGATCTGTTTTATTCTTGGAATTCTTTTTCAGGAGAAAATGGTATTGGCGGGCATTACATTTTACCTGGTTATTGTAATCTGTCTGATCATACTAGCTGCAATATGTTTTCATTCTTATTTTTTACATAAAACCAAAGCTTTTTTGCTGGGACTTCTGTTCTTTGGAGCAGGGATTATTCTTCATTATCATAATACTTTTTCATCAGATGTTTCTTCATTTGTAAATAAAAAAGAAACGGTTACTTTTAAAATCTCTCAGAAATTAAATACTACTGAAAAATATAAGAAATATGAAGGAGCAGGACAGATTGAAAATATAAACTTCAATTCAGTTTTTTATGTTCCCAAGGATAGTAAAGAGCTGGATTTTGTTCACTACTACAAGGCTGATGCTTATATAACACAACCTAAAGAGCCTCAGTATGATTTTCAGTTTGAATATAAAAAGTATCTGAAGCGAAAACATATTGAATATCAGGCTTATGTTTCAAAAGAAATTCAATCTACAGAACGCGATGACTTAACTCCAACAGATAAGTTACACCAATATAGATTTAAGGTTCTCAAAGATATCGATAAAACCGGAATGTCAGATAAGACCAAAGAATTTTTAAAAGGAATCATTCTGGCAGATCGTACAGAAATTGATGAAGGTACTGTGCAGGATTTCAACAAATCCGGAATGGTTCACTTTCTCGCTATTTCCGGAACTCATATTGTTGTTATTTTCGGGATGTTTTACTTTTTGCTGATTCGTTTTATTCCCTTAAAATTCAGAAAATATGCAGTTATTTTAAGCTTAGCTTTTATTTGGCTGTTTGCTGCTTTTATCGGGTTTGGAAATTCAGTGCTGCGGTCTTGTATCATGCTGAGTGTCTATTTTATTTTTGTATTGCTTCAGCGGAAACCTGATCTGCTTCATTCATTGGCTTTATCTGCTTTTTTTATTTTGATTGGAGATACACAGCAGTTTTTTGATGTGGGATTTCAGCTCAGTTTTCTGGCTGTTTTAGGAATTTATTGGCTGAATCAGCCTCTCCTGAAATATTTTCCAAAACAGGATAATTATCTTAAAAAACTCCTGTTTAATACCATTACAATATCTTTATCTGCGCAATTGGCAACACTTCCTTTGGTGCTGTATTATTTTCATCAGTTTTCATTCATTTCAATCATTGCAAATATTGTGATTGTTCCTTTTTCAGAAATAATCATCGTTTTTTCATTCCTGATGACGGCTCTTGTTTCTTGTGGAATTGACTTCGAATTGATGAATGTGGTATATGATTTTGTTATTCAGATTTTGTTGAAAATGATCCATTGGTTTGCTGAGGTTGACGTATTATTCTTTGAAAATATTCCAATGAACGGATTAGAGGTATTCATAGTGTTTGTGGTGCTCTATTTATTAAGATCAGTCATCGTAAAATTTAATCTTAAAAACTCTTCAGGATTGATAATGGCAGTCATTGTATTTCTCATCATAAGAACAGGAAGTAATGTCTTTGAAAATCAAAAAGAAGAGGTGCTGATTCATACATTCGGTAAAAACAACCTCATTTCAATAAAAAGGGGAGACAGGGCCTGCTTCTGGATATCAGATATGGAAAATAAGGACAAGGTTTTACAGTTTGTTGTGAAACCTTACTGTTCTTCACGAAGAATACATCATTTTGAGATTAAAACCTTTTCAAATTCAGTTCAAAAAGTAGTTTTCAGGAATAAGATTTATGATTTGAAATAATGGTTATAATTTATATGTTTTCCTGCATTTATAATGCATGGAATTCTTATTTAGAAAGATTACAAACTGTCTATTTGTGAGATTTCTCACTTTTCGATATTGTTAAACTTTCTTAATTTTGTAGAAATTCAAATTTAAACTTATATGGCAGGTTTAACGAGTTCTACGATAGGTAGAAAATATGCTATGGCATTATCAGCTCTATTTTTGCTGATTTTTCTTATACTGCATTTGACGACCAATTTGTTATCAGTTCTGAATAAGGATGCATTCAATACAGCATCTGATTTTATGGGCTATAATCCTTTTGTGCAGTTCTTAATGCAGCCTATTCTTGGTTTTGCAGTAATTTTCCATTTCATTATGGGATTTGTACTTGAGATCAAGAATAATAAAGCGCGTCCGGTAAAGTATGCAGCAAACAATGCAGCCGTGAATTCTTCATGGATGTCCAGAAATATGATTATTTCAGGGGCTGTTATTTTAGCTTTCTTAGCGCTTCACTTATATGATTTCTGGTTGCATGAAATCAATTACAAGTATGTAGAAGGATTAACTCCGGATGCAGAACGTTTCTGGCCGGAACTTCATGAGAAGTTTGCTGATCTTTGGAGAGTGGCTTTATATGTGATCTCTTTTGTTTTATTAGGATTACACCTGGCTCACGGATTCCAGTCTTCATTCCAGTCTATCGGAGCAAGACATCCAAAATATACGCCGGTGATCAAAGCTTTCGGGAAATGGTATTCAATCCTTATTCCTGCAGGATTTATCATCGTTGCAGTTTTTCATTTTATAACTCAATAATATCAATATACTAGTATGAGTAAATTAGATTCAAGAATTCCGGGAGGTCCTCTAAAGGACAAATGGAAAAATCATAAAGACCATATGAACCTTGTTGCACCAAACAACAGAGATAAGATTGATATTATTGTTGTAGGTACAGGTTTGGCAGGAGGTTCTGCTGCAGCTACATTGGCTGAGCAAGGATACAACGTGAAAGCGTTCTGCTACCAGGATTCTCCAAGAAGAGCGCACTCTATTGCTGCTCAAGGGGGGATCAACGCAGCTAAGAATTACCAGGGAGACGGTGACTCTACTTACAGATTATTCTATGATACCATTAAAGGTGGTGACTATAGAGCAAGAGAGGCCAACGTTTACAGATTAGCTGAAGTTTCTGCAAATATTATTGACCAGTGTGTTTCCCAAGGTGTACCTTTCGGTAGAGATTACGGTGGCCAGCTAGATAACCGTTCATTTGGTGGGGTTCAGGTAAAAAGAACGTTCTACGCAAAAGGACAAACAGGACAGCAGTTATTATTAGGAGCATATTCTTCAATGAGCCGTCAGATCGGTAAAGGTAGAATCAAGATGTACAACCGTCATGAAATGCTTGACCTTGTAATTGTTGACGGAAAAGCAAGAGGGATCATCGCAAGAAACCTTGTAACAGGTGAAATCGAAAGACATTCTGCTCACGCTGTAGTAATTGCTTCAGGAGGATACGGAAACGTATATTTCCTTTCTACCAATGCAATGGGATCCAACGTTTCTGCAGCATGGAAAATTCACAAGAAAGGAGCTTACTTCGCAAACCCTTGCTACGTACAGATTCACCCGACTTGTATTCCTGTTCACGGAACACAGCAGTCTAAACTGACTTTGATGTCTGAATCATTAAGAAACTCCGGAAGAATCTGGGTTCCTAAAAAACATGAAGATTCAGTAGCAATCAGAGAAGGTAAATTAAGACCTGAAAATATTAAAGAAGAAGATAGAGATTATTATTTAGAAAGAAGATACCCTGCGTTTGGTAACCTTGTGCCTAGAGACGTTGCTTCAAGAGCTGCTAAGGAAAGATGCGACGCTGGATTCGGAATCGAAAATAACGATACTCAGGAAGGAGTTTACCTTGATTTCTCTACAGAGATCATGAAAAAAGGTAAAGAATCCGCTATCGAAAAACATATTCATAATCCAACAGATCAGCAGATCTATGATTTAGGTAAAAGCTGGGTAGAAGAGAAATACGGTAACTTATTCGTAATGTACGAAAAGATTACAGCTGATGATCCTTATAAAACTCCAATGAAGATCTATCCTGCAGTTCACTACACAATGGGTGGTGTATGGGTTGATTATAACCTTCAGTCTACAATCCCCGGATGTTTCGTAATTGGTGAAGCTAACTTCTCAGATCACGGTGCAAACAGACTTGGAGCTTCTGCATTGATGCAAGGTCTTGCAGACGGATATTTCGTACTTCCTTACACAATTGCAGATTACCTTTCTGCAGATATCAGAACAGGCGCTATTCCTACCACTTCAGGAGCGTTTGACGAGGCTGAAAAAGGAATTAAAGAAAAAATTGATTTCTTCTTAAACAATAAAGGAACTCATTCTGTAGACCACTTCCATAAGCAATTAGGAAACATTATGTGGAATAAAGTAGGAATGGGAAGAACTCCTGAAGGATTGAGAGAAGCAATTAAAGAAATTGAAGAAGTAAGAAACGATTTCTGGAAAAATGTAAAAGTACCTGGGGATGGTGAAGGGATGAACACTGAGCTTGAAAAAGCATTCAGAGTAGCAGACTTCCTTGAACTTGGACAATTAATGGCTATCGATGCACTACACAGAAATGAATCTTGTGGTGGACATTTCCGTGAAGACCATTCAACTCCGGACGGAGAAGCGGAAAGAGATGACGTAAACTACAAATACGTCGGAGCTTGGGAATATCAGGGTAACGATATCAACGCTGAAGTGTTGCATAAAGAAGAACTGATATATGACAACATCGAGGTTAAAACTAGAAGTTATAAATAATCTCCAACCTAAAATATAACATTATGAGTGCAAAAAAAGGCTTACATCTTACGCTGAAAATTTGGAGACAAAAAAATAGTAAAACTAAAGGTCAGTTTGAGACCTACAAAATATCAGATGTATCTACAGACTCTTCATTTTTGGAGATGCTGGATATCCTGAACGAAAATTTAATTAACGAAGGAAAAGAACCTATTGCTTTTGACCACGACTGTCGTGAAGGAATCTGCGGTATGTGTTCACTTTACATCAATGGTAGAGCTCACGGGCCGGATACAGGTATCACTACCTGCCAGCTTCACATGAGAATGTTCAAAGATGGAGAGACTATCGTTATTGAACCTTGGAGAAGTGCCGCTTTCCCTGTTATCAAAGACTTGATGGTAGACAGAAGCGCATTTGACAGAGTAATGGCAGCAGGAGGTTTCATTTCTGTGAATACTTCTGGAAATACATTAGATGCTAACGCAATTCCGGTTCCTAAAGAAGATGCAGACAAAGCAATGGATGCAGCTGCCTGTATCGGATGTGGAGCTTGTGTAGCTACTTGTAAGAACGGATCTGCTATGCTATTTGTAGGAGCTAAGGTTTCTCAGTATGCATTACTTCCTCAAGGTAGAGTAGAAGCTAAGAGAAGAGTTCTGAACATGGTGAAAGCTATGGACGAAGAAGGATTCGGGAACTGTTCAAACACCGGAGCATGTGAAGTAGAATGTCCTAAAGGTATTTCTCTTGAAAACATCGCAAGAATGAACAGAGAATACATGGCTGCTCTTGTAGATCAAGGATAGAATTGATTCAAATACATAAAAAATCGCCTTCATTTTTGAAGGCGATTTTTTTATTAATGCCATTATCCTGTTAAAGTTTGTTAACTTATTGATGGATTTTAGTTATTCTTTATTTAATAAGTATATATTTGGAGGGTATTTGAATCGTTTTTTTTTAACTTTCAAATACAGTTTGCTATTCCAAAAGAGATGGATAAAATAACTAGAAATGTCCCTTTTGAACAGCAGGAATAAAATTTTCAAAAAAAATAATTAGTGTGAATTAACAAGCCCTAAAAAGCGTATTTTTGTGTAATATTAAAAATTGAAATGAAAAAATATCTTTTATTGTTTATCATCACAGCTTTTGTGATGTCTTGTTCAAAAAAAGTAGAAGTAAAAGGAAAAATTACTGGAAGTTCTCCATTAGAAAGAATTGAATTTGTAGAAGCTTCAGGAGTAGGAACCCTGCCTTTGATTAATATTGGTTTAGATAAAGACGGAAACTTTTCAGGAAGTTTTGATGCTCCTAAAGACGGTATGTACGTGATCAACTATGCGGGCAGACAAAGCCTGATCTATCTTGAAGGAGGACAAAAAGTGAATATTTCAGGAAACGGAGCTACTTTCCCAAATGAATTTGTGGTTACAGGAGATGCCAAGAAGAATAATGATTTTCTTACAGCAAGTCAAAAATTCTTAGCTGAGTACGGTACTAAAGTTAATATAGGTGCTTTGATGGGCGGAGATGAAGCTGCATTCTTGAAAGGGATGCATAAAATTGAAGCAGATATCAATAAAAATGTAGATGATCTTGCTAAGAAAAACAGTCCTAGCAAAGCACTTTTGGAGTGGAAGAAAAATGATGTGAAAGTTACTATTCTTAATTTGCTTGCCAACTATGAAATGTCTCACGGGCCAATGTCTGGAAATCCATCTTACAAAGCTTCTAAAGCATTAAAAGATTACGAGACTCAGTTGGAAACAGATAAAGACGCGATGGTGAAAACAATCCCTCTTTACAGACAATATCTTCTTGTAAAAATGACTCCAGATTTCCAGAAGTATGCAGAAGCAAACAGCAAAGGAAAAACAGGAATTACAACTTCTGAGATGTTTGCTCAATATTTAAAAACAAAGAAAGAGTTATCTCAGACTGCAAAAGACTATCTTTTGGCATTTGTAATGGCTCAGGCTGATATTCATCCTACAACTCCTGCAGCAAATATTGACAAAATCAAAAAGATCATTGATTCAGATATTAAAGATGCTACCATTAAAAGTGACCTGTTAAAAATGCAGGTAGCTATTACAGGACTTAAAATAGGAGATGCTGCTCCGGATGCCGCTTTAGCAAAACAAGACGGAAAAGCTTATAAACTTTCTGAAAACAAAGGAAAACCTTATATATTATTCTTCTATGCTTCATGGAATCCTTATATCAGCGAAGCTACA
The DNA here is from genome assembly GCF_019970045.1 of Chryseobacterium sp. GVT01B. Classification (GTDB taxonomy): domain Bacteria; phylum Bacteroidota; class Bacteroidia; order Flavobacteriales; family Weeksellaceae; genus Chryseobacterium. The sequence goes on along the minus strand of NZ_JAHXYI010000009.1, from coordinate 13,991 downwards.
GTACCTGTATTAAAAGAAGTAGTAAACTTCTATAAATCTAAAATGAATTTTGTATTCGTAAACGTAGACGATACAAAAGATCAGTTTATTAAAACCAGTAATTCTCTTTTAAAAGGAGTACAGGGAGTAAATGTGTATGGAGAAGGAGGTCTGAACTCTGATATTGCCAAGAAATATGGAGTATACGGATTCAAATTACCTTGCTTTGTGATCATTGATAAAGATGGTAAAATTGCCAGCAGATCATTTGTAAACCTTGGTGAGCAGGAATTGGTAACTATTCTGGATAAGCAGACTGGTCTTTCAGCTCCAAAGGCAGAACCAAATATGCAGATGCAGCCACAATTACAGCTTGATCCTTCTGCAGCTCAACAGCCAGCAAATCCACAGCCGGCTCCAACAAAATAATAAACTTTAACACAGTATAGAAACCTTATCTTCGGATAAGGTTTTTTTTATTGTATTTTTGCAAACTGAAACGTAAAGTTTCAATTAGGAAAATAGAAAATTTTAGAATGAGTAGGAAGAAAAAAAGAGATCTGATTCTTGAAAATATAAAGCTATTGACTGCCGGAGCAAAAGGCGTTGCAATAGGAAAGACAGAAGAAGGAAAAGCTGTGATGGTAACAGGCGCAATTCCCGGTGATATTGTCAATGTAAGAGTGAAAAAGGCGAAGTCAAAATATTATGAAGGGGAAGCGGTTGAAGTACTTGAAAAATCACCTTACAGAGTTGATCCTAAATGTATTCATTTCGGGACTTGTGGAGGATGCAAATGGCAGAACATGAGCTACGAAAAACAGCTTGATTTTAAACAGGAAGAAGTATATAATAATATTAAAAGAATCGGCGGAATTGATGACTTTGAAACGATGCCAATTCTGGGAGCTGAAGAACAGTATTTTTATAGAAATAAAATGGAGTTTTCTTTCTCAAATGCGAGATGGCTTACTCAATATGAAATCAGTTCAGAAGAGAACTTTGGAAGTAAAGATGCTCTAGGATTTCATATTCCTGGAATGTGGAGCAAAATTCTTGATTTGAAAGAGTGTTTCCTTCAGGAAGATCCTTCCAATGCAATAAGACTGGCTGTAAAAGAGTATGGAGTAAATAACGGGTTGGATTTCTTTGATGTAAGAAACCAGGAAGGTTTTTTAAGAACCTTAATGATGAGACAAAATTCCAGAGGAGAATGGATGGTTCTTTTTCAGCTTTACAGAGAAGAAAAAGAAAACAGAGAGAAACTTTTTGAATTCTTATTAGAAAAATTCCCGCAGATTAAAACATTGGTATATGCTATTAATCCTAAGCAGAATGATTCTATCTATGATTTAAATATCAACGTATATTTCGGAGAAGGTTACCTGATGGAAGAAATGGATGGACTAAAGTTTAAGATAGGTCCGAAATCATTCTTCCAGACCAACTACAAACAAGCGTTAGAGTTATACAGAAAAACATTAGAATTTGCAGATCTGAAAGGGGATGAAGTAGTGTATGACCTTTATACAGGAACTGGAACGATTGCACAATACGTGGCAAGAAATGCAAAACAGGTTATCGGAATCGAATCTGTTCAGGAAGCAATCGATGCAGCAATCGAACATGCTGAATTGAATGGTTTGACCAACACAACTTTCTATTGTGGAGATATGAAAAACGTCTTTAATGATGAGTTTTTAGAAAATCATCCAAAAGCAGACGTATTAATTACAGACCCACCAAGAGACGGAATGCATCAGAAGGTTGTAGAACAAATCTTAAAACTTTCACCGGAAAAAGTAGTTTATGTAAGCTGTAACTCAGCAACACAGGCAAGAGACCTTGCTTTGATGAAAGAACATTATACTTTGGTGAAGATCTTACCGGTAGATATGTTCCCGCAAACACACCATGTTGAGAACATCGCGTTGTTGATTAAAAAATAATTTATTTAAATTTGAATTTCAAATCTTAATATGAAATACTTTAAGTTTCTGATAGCGATCTGTTTTTTAGGAATTCTTTTTTCCTGTGGGGGAGATGATGATATTTGTGAAAGTGGAGAAGGAACTCCAAGAATGAAGGTGGCTTTCAGATCACTGGATTCTGGAAAAGAAACTACTCTGGATTCACTCTATGTTGCAGTAGATTATGGTGCAGGAAAGGTAGATCTGGGAGGACTTGCAAAAATTGATTCCAGGTTAATTCCTCTACGGGTAGACAACTCACCGTATACAGACGTTTATTTTAAACTTACCAAGAAGGGAGTGGAATCTAAAGTAAGGATTAATTATACGACGAAGTCAACGTATGTTTCTCCCGGATGCGGAATCAAAAAATCTTACGAGAATTTAAGTTCAGAATTAGTAACTCCGAATCCTGTTCTGAAACTGGAAGCCGGACAAAATCAAATAGAGAATGAAGACAAGACTAATCTTTACCTTTCTTTTTAGTTTATTGGGAATAATAAACTGGGCACAAGACAAAAAAAAGGAAGCAGAAAAGAAGGTTCACGAAAAATATGAACCCAATTTTATGGTTGGCCTTGATGTACTGAATACCGGAGCCGGATTCTTTTCAGACAGAAAACTGTATCAGGGATTTATTTCGTCAAAGATAAAAGGAAATCTCCATGCTATTGCGGAAGCAGGTTTTGAAAAGAATGTGTACCAAAAGAATGGGTATGATGCAAAGGCAAGCGGTCCTTTTGTGAAGTTGGGAGCATTCTATATGCTTGCAAAAGATGCAGAGAATGAATTCAACGGATTTTATGCAGGAGGAAAAGCTGCCGGATCATTTTATAATCAGGAATATATGGCAATTCCTGTTCGTGGATTTGGGGGAAGTAATTCTTCTGAAGCCTTTCCTTCATCATCGCAGTCATCTTTTTGGCTGGAAGGAACGCTAGGAGGCAGGGTGCAATTATTTGATTCCAATTTCTATATTGATGTGAATCTTCAGCCAAGATATATGGTATATACTTCCAAGCAGGATGATATTTCTCCGATGATTGTTCCGGGCTTCGGAAGAAGTTCTTCAAAATTCAATATGGGATTTGCATGGAATATTGCTTATAAGTTTTAGAAGTGTAATTTCTTAGTATTTAAAATATATAAAATACAAACTTTAGATGAGTCTAAAGTTTGTATTTTTTTTAATAGATATGGGTGATAGATGTGTTATGTTGAAAAATATTAACTTATTTTATCCATAAGATTTATAAAATAGTTATATTTGGCGGAAATTATAATTGTGTTTTAATTTATGAAAAGAGTATTTACTGCTTTAATGTTTACTTTTATAGGAGGAGCTGTGTTCGGTCAATGGACACCAACTTCCTTTAAAAAAGGAGACGATAACAAAAGAAGTACAGGATTTAGAGTAGATCAATCTAATGTAAGAGGTAACGGGTACTATAAATTAGACCTGAACTTACTGAGATCTCAGCTGAAGAATGCACAGGAAATGGGTACAAATGCCACTCCTGTAGTGATTTCTCTTCCCACTATGAGCGGGAAGATTGAAAGATTTAATGTATACAGTTTTCCAGTAGTCGTAAAAGAACTGGCAGACAAGTATGAATTAGGATCTTATGTTGGAACAAGTGTAGAAGACCCGACCAAGTATTTAAGATTCAGTATTGCTCCTAATGATTTTCAGTCGATGATCATCCATGGAGATAATTATGAATTTATTGACCCGGCTTCTACAGATAAAACAGTTTATGCTGTTCATCCTAAAACTAAAAAGGATAAAAACGGATTCTTATGTTCTACAGAAGAATCTCCTGTTGCTAAAAAAGAAATAGATGCCTTATTGAAAAATGGGCAGTCATTTTCAAATCAGGCAACAACTTTCAACAAGAGTTCTGATAAGAAATACAGAACAATGAGATTGGCAATGTCTGTTACAGGTGAGTATACTCAATACTTTATGGGGCTTGCTGGTGTACCTGCTACAGCTACAGATGATCAGAAAAGAGCTCCGGCACTTGTTGCAATCAATAATACTTTAACCAGAGTAAACGGAGTTTTTGAGAAAGATTTTGCATTGCATTTGAATTTGCAAAACTTTCCGGCTGTAATTTATATTGACCCGGCTACAGATCCATATTCTGCTGCTGCTACAGGAGCGGGAGGAGCTTGGAACACACAGCTGCAAACCGCTTTAACAGCTAATGTAGGAAATCTCAACTATGATATCGGACACTTGTTCGGTAAATCAGGAGGTGGAGGAAATGCCGGATGTATCGGATGTGTATGTATCAATCCTACAACTACCGTTCCTAAAGGAAAAGGTTCAGGATTTACTTCTCCTGCAAATGGAATTCCATCTGGTGATAGCTTTGATATCGACTATGTTGCCCATGAGATGGGGCACCAGTTAGGGGCTAACCATACTTTCTCTCATAATCTTGAAGGAAGTGGTGTAAATATGGAACCAGGTTCAGGAACTACCATTATGGGATATGCAGGTATTACTGGTCCTAATACGGATGTTCAGGCTAATTCAGATCCTTATTTCCATAAAGCAAGTATAGGTCAGGTTCAGGCTAATTTAATTGCAAAAACTTGTGATGTAGAAACTACAATTACCAACAATCCTCCGGTAATTACGGATCTGCCAACATATACTATACCTAAAGGGACTGCATTTGTTTTAACAGGTGGTGCTACAGATCCTGAAAATGATCCAATGACTTATTCTTGGGAAGAAGTTGATGATGCATCAGTTTCTATTAACAAGTTTAACTTAGGAAATACAATGTCGGGAGCTTCGTTCAGATCTGCTGTTCCAAGTACGAATCCAGTAAGATACTTCCCGAAATTTGCATCTGTAATGAATGGAGTATTAAATAATGCAAACAATACTTGGGAAGCGGTATCAACTGTAGCAAGAACAACAAACTTTGCATTAACTGTTAGAGATAATAACTCTAACGTAGCTGAACAGCAGTCTGCTTTTAAAGTTCAGACAGTTGTTGTAGGAGATAACGGACCTTTCAGAGTAGCTAATCAATATGCTGATGTGAATACTCCAACTCCAGTTCAATGGATTGTTGCAAATACTAATGCTGCTCCTTATAATGTTACTACTGTAAAAATTGACTATACTACAGATAACGGAGCAACCTGGACTGTGCTATCAGCATCAACACCTAATGACGGAACTGAAAACTTCACTTTCCCTTCTTCATTGAACGGACAGACTATTAAAGTAAGAATTTCTTCAATAGGTAATATTTTCTATGCGGTAGGACCTGTTAGTATTGCACCTCTTTCTGCATGTAGCAGTGCTGCTCCAACGAATGTAGCAGTGAGCAATATTACAGTATCTTCAGCTAGTGCATCTTGGATGTCTTATACTGGGGCAACTTATAAGGTACGTTATAGAAAGGTAGGTACAACAGTTTGGACTGAAGCTGATACAACAGTTCCTTCAATCAACTTAGCTAATTTAATTGATGGTACGACATATGAAATTCAGGTTGCATTAGTTTGTGGTACTACTGTAGGGACATATTCAGCTTCTGTAAACTTCACTACGCCACAACTTGCTTATTGTACAGCTTCTACAAGTGATGCTAACTATGAGTATATTTCCAATGTAACAATTGCAAATATTAATAATACTTCAGCAAGCAGTACATATACAAACTACACAACAAACACTGCGCTTCAGATTAATTTAACAAAAGGGAATGTTTACCCTATTTCTGTCACTGCTAGTAACCCGGATGTTGCTGACTATGATACAGTAGCAGCATTTATTGATTTCAATAAGGATGGTGTTTTCAGCGAAACAGAAAGAGTATTGAATTATCCTGTAGCGGTTACTCCGTCGCCAACTGTAATAACAGGGAATGTTACAATTCCAAGTAATGCAGTGGAAGGGCAGCCATTAAGAATGAGAGTTGTATTATTTTTTGTAGGTAGTACAAATGCAGGTTTATCATTACCGGCAGATTATCTATGTGGAAATAATTTTGATTACGGTGAAGTTGAAGACTATAACGTAGTCATTACTGGTAACCTTGCTACTTCTGAAACTTCTGTTAAAAACAATGGTATTCAGATTTATCCAAACCCGGTAAGTGATATTCTAAATGTTACTAAAGTTTCAGATAAAGCTACTTATAAAATTTATAGTGCTGCTGGACAGTTAGTAGATAGAGGAAATATCAATAATGGAAAAGTAAATGTTTCAACTTTAGTTAAAGGTGGTTATGTAATTACAATAGATGATAAAGGAATTGAGCAATTCAAATCTAAATTCATCAAAAAATAAAGATAACCTTTATATATTAGTAAATCCCCGGGCTTTCCCGGGGATTTCTTTATTTAAAGCATAAGTGGAGATATTGTTGTGTTTTTACAAAAAAAACCTAAATGTACCTGTAAATTAATAACAAAAAATGATTAGATTTGTATGATTAATATTATAATGAAAACATTATGAAGAAATTCTTTACCTCTTTAATTCTGTTTCTCTGTTTGATATGTACAGGCTTTGTATCCAAAGTCTCAGCTCAGGCAGGACAGATCGGGACAGGAACGGGTACCTCAGTGTATCTCCCCATACGTTCCTATTATGGGTATAGTTATTCCCAGCAGATTTATACAGCTGCGGAACTTACGACTGCCATAGGTACGTCGAACTATATCACGGCTGTAAAGTTTTATTCCACCACAGTTTCAACATCTCAGGATGTATATAAGGACTGGGTGGTATATATGGGAAACACAACCCAGAATAACTTTGCCACCACTACAAGTTGGGTTCCATTAAATTCTTTGACCCAGGTTTTCGCCGGAACTTTACCTAACCTAACAAATGGGAACTGGGTAACTCTTCAATTGGCTACTCCGTTTTTGTGGAACGGAACAGACAATCTTGTGATTGCTGTAAATGAAAAAACTCCAGGTTATTCGTCTTCGCCAGGTACAGCTTGGGGATCTTATAATGCAGGAGCAAACAGAGGGATGATCTATTATGAAGACTCTGCAAACCCAGATCCTGCAGCACCTCCTGCTGCAAAAGACAGGCTTGCAGATATTCCTAGAATACAGTTGGAAAGCCATCCGTTGCCAGCTTGTTCAACAGCTCCGCCTACCAATATTACAGTTTCAAACCTTACAACAGCTACAGCTAATGTAGGCTGGTACCTTTCCGCAGGAGCTACGTACGTTGTACGATACAGACCTTTAGCAGGAGGACCTTGGGTGACAATTAACGTAACAACACCTATGGTAGGAAATCAGCTCATTACCGGATTAACAGAACAAACCCAGTATGAAGTTCAGGTAGCTACTATATGTGGGGGTACTCAGGGAGCATTTTCTTCCAGCGTAAACTTTACAACTCCGGCACTCAGCTATTGTAATTCAGCTGCTACAAGTACTTTTATTGATGGGTATATAAGCCAGGTTTCTGTTAATGCACAAGGAGCTCCTTCAATGACAAGTAACTCTAATCAAAGTGGTTATACAGATTACAGTACAGACCCTACAAGATTAGTTACTTTGGTAAGAGGTGGTACTGCTAGTGTTTCTGTATCAAAAACATGGCCGGGTTATCAATACAGCTTCTTAACAGGAGTTTGGATTGACTTTAACCGTAATGGTGTTTTTGAAGCGACTGAAAGAGTATTGACTTCTCCAAGTAATACAACAACGCCGGTTACGGCTACATTCAATATACCAAATGCTGGAGGTGGTGCCTATACAGGAAACCTTACTACCAGAATGCGTGTTGTAATGAATGAATATAGTCCTATTAATGCTTGTGGAACATATTCTTATGGTGAGACTGAGGATTATGCTGTTAAACTTATTGATTTATCAGCGTGTACTACAGCTCCACCTGCTGATATTCAGGTAAACAATGTAACCCCTTCTTCAGCTAATGTTACTTGGACATCCACTACAGGGGCTACTTATATCGTAAGATACAGAGTTTCTCCTTCTGGTGCATGGCAGCAGATTGCTGTAAATACACCTTTGGTAAGTAACCAATTGCTTACAGGGTTATTAGAACAGACAGCATATGACGTTCAGGTAGCTACTGTTTGTGGAGGTACTACAGGAGCATTCTCTCCGACTGTAACCTTTACAACTCCAGCTCTTACTTATTGTACGGCAGGTCCTACAAGTAATACTGCTACTAGTGGATATATTAATAATGTTACCGTTACTCCTACGAATACTCCTATTATGTTGAGTAATTCAGGATCGGATAACTATAAAGATTATACACCAGACCCTACAAGAGTTGTTATATTTGAAAGAGGTTCTGCAAATAATAAAATTTCTGTTAACAAATACTGGCCGGGTTCTCCTACATCTTATGGAGTTTCAGCTTGGGTTGACTTTAACAGAAACGGAACATTTGAAACAAGTGAGAGAATTCTTAATACAACATATAACACAACTACTCCGGTAACGGCAACTTTTGCTGTACCTACAGTGGCGAGTGGAAATGTATATACAGGAACTCTTCCTACTCGTATGCGTGTCGTAATGAGATATTTTGACAACGCTAACCCTTGTGGAACATTTACTCAGGGAGAAGTAGAAGATTACGCAGTGAAATTTGTAGATTCTCAACCATGTTCAACGGCTGCTCCAACGAATATTACAGTAAATAATATTGGTGCAACTACTGCAACAGTATCTTGGGTTGCAACTGTAGGAGCTACTTATAATATTAGATGGAGAACTACTCCTGGAGGTGTATGGCAAACGGCTACTGTGCCGGCGGGTCAAAACTTCTATGGAATTACTGGTCTTACCGAACAGACAAATTATGAAGTTCAGGTTTCTACAACATGTGGAGGTTCTACAGGTGCTTATTCATCATCAGTAACGTTTACAACTCCACCGTTGTCTTACTGCCAGATGACAGGTACCGGAACGAATGACCATATTTCGAATGTAACGATTACCTCTTCGAACCTTGGAGTTCCTCCAATGAACAATACTTCAGTACAAACTAATTATATCAGCTATACAACACCTGAGACTCTTATTACTTTAGATGTTAATTCTCAAAATAATAAAATCTCTGTAGCTAAAGGTTGGACCGGAGCAACAGGAAATGATGCTGTAACAGCATGGATCGACTTTGACAGAAACGGACAGTTTACAGATGCTGAGAGAATTTTAATTTCTCCGGCTAACACAACTACTCCTGTTACTGCTACGTTTGCCGTTCCTTCAACATCTTATACAGGTCCGTTGACAACTACTATGAGAGTTGTGCTAAAACGTACAAGTGCTCCTGTAATGTGTCAGAATGCTGTAGATGGAGAAGTGGAAGACTACAGAGTAAGAATCAGACCTTGTAGCAATGCAACTCCAAACTCACCTACATTTACAACTACTCATACAACAGCTACTGTTACAATTACAGGGGGAGGAGTAAGTTATGTAGTAAGATACAGAGTTCAGGGAACAACAGCATGGACATCAGTATATGCTTCTACACAATTAGGAAACCTTCCATTAGTAATTAGTGGATTAACTCCTGCTACTACTTACGAGGTTGAAGTTGCAGCAATTTGTGGAGATATTGTGGGTACAGCTACTCCAATCAAGACATTCACGACAAGATGTGATCCTACTCCTCCGAATGTGACGGTAGGGAACATTACTCCAACAACAGCATTGATTACATGGGCTCCGCTTGCAGCAAGTTCTACCTATACAATGAGATGGAGAAAAGTAGGTACTACTGCATGGACTCTTATCAGTTTACCAGCAGCTCCTGCAAATACTTATGTGTTAGGTAGTGTAACTCCATTAGAGCCGTTCACTACTTATGAAGTGCAGATTGCTAATATGTGTAACGGAGAAACAACTCTGAATCCATATTCTAACCCTAAAGTATTTACAACAGAAAGAATCTGTGAAATTCCACCTCCGGGATTAACAATCACTCAATTGCTTCCTACATCGGCTGCAATCCAGTGGGATCCTTTCCCAGGAGCAACATATGTTCTTAGATATAGAAAAGTAGGTATTCCAAGCTGGACAGAAGTACCATCATTAGTTAACAACCTTGTATTAACAGGTCTTACAGAATTAACTAAATATGAAATGCAGGTTGTAAATATCTGTAATGGTACACCAGGAAATTATACTCCTCCATATTACTTCACAACTCCTACAGTAATTTACTGTCAGATGCATTCAGGAAGTTCTACTGGTGAGCATATTTCTAAAGTTACTGTGAAGCCTACCGGTAAGAAAACAATGGAGAATGAATCAGGGGCATCAACGTATACAGATTATACAGGAGTTCCTAAAACGTTCATCGAAATGATCCAGGGATCAACTGACAATGAGATCATCATTGAGAAGAAGTGGACTGGAAATACTTATAACGAAGGAATCGCAGTTTGGATCGACTTCAACAGAAATGGTGAATTTGATATCAATGAAAGAGTATTAAGCTCTCCACCAAATACGGACAGCCCTATCTCTGGTAAATTCAATGTACCGGCAGATGCGTTTGTAAGTATGACAGATTACAAATATGTTGTGATGAGAGTAGCAATGGAAAGAGATGGTATTCCTGTAAACTGTACAAGCTTCAAGAATGGAGAAGTAGAGGATTACACAGTAAGAATCTCTAAGCCAATCGTTGCTAATCCAATTGATCAGACAGGTATCATGATTTATCCTAACCCTGTAAGTTCAATACTGTTTGTGAAAAATATCAGCAAGAGAGCCAAATATAAAATCTACAATGCTGCCGGACAGGTAATCGGAGATGGTATCTTACTTAACAACCAAATCAACGTAAGCAGATTGATTAATGGAGTTTATGTAATTGATATTGATGATAACGGTAAAACTGTTCAGAAGAAATTTATCAAAGAATAAATAAATTAAATTTCAAATAGAATAAGCCTCCAGAAATGGAGGCTTATTTTTTTTTATTACTCTTAATATTTATTGATTAATCACTGTATTTTGATTTTTTTCATTTAAACATTGTTAAACTGTTTATATTTTTAATTATTTTAATCTTTTATTGCGATATTTTTATTCAATTGATTATTTGTGTTTTTTATTGATAATAAATTAATTAAATTTGTGATATTAATATAAAAAAAACAACCAACTATGAAGAAAATTTTTATTTCATTATTTTTTATTTTCTTGTTCGTAATTGTTTATATACAATGGACCTTTTCAGTATATGACGGAAAAATAATAATAGATGATTCATTTGATAATTCATTAGTAAAATCCCAGTTGAGAAGTGCAAAAGCACTCGATAAAAAACAATTAATATGTACAGTTAGGGAATTAGATTACTGTGACAATAAATTAAATAAACCTGTCTACAATAAGATTTCTTTTGAACCCGGCCGGATAGATAAGGAGAATCATACACTAGAAGTTATTAAAGAATATTAAAACTGAAAAAATGAGAAAAAAACATTCTTTTTTACTGAATTTTCTATGTATTATGATTGCTGTTCTTATATTGGGCTCTTGTACCACAGCAACTTTTCCATACAAACAGGACTTTAGTGCGGGTAATGGCGGTTTTACCTTTGTCAATGCTACCCAGGCAAATAAATGGTTTTATGGTAGTGCAGCAGGAAATCCTCCAAATGCTATTTATATTTCAAATACAAACGGAGGTGCAAACACTTATAATGTTGCTGGGGCCAGTATCGTTCATGCTTATGTAGATATTGCTATTCCTGCGGGAACCAATACAACTATTTTATCATTTGATTGGAGAGCATCAGGAGAAGGTTCTCAGGATTATCTCAGAGTATGGCTTGTTCCTACATCCTTCACTCCTGCAGCGGGAACAAATATTGCACCTGGTGCCGGAAGAATTAAAGTAGGAAGTGATTTCAACATACAGGCAACGTGGAAGACATACATCAATTCAAATCTGAATTTAAGCAGTTTTGCAGGTACAAATATGCGGTTGGTATTTGAGTGGGTAAATAATAATAACGGGGGTAACCAGCCTCCGGCTGCTGTAGACAATATATCATTGGGAAATTGTTTTATTCCTACTCCGATACCAGTGTCATCTGTTACTCCAAGTACTGCTGTATTAAACTGGACTGCTCCTTCTTTAGCTCCAGCGAATGGATACGAGTATTACTATAACACAACTAATGTTCAGCCTAATTCAGGAACTAATCCCACAGGTACAAGCAGTCTTGTTTCTGTGAATTTATCCCAATTATCACAAAATACCACTTATTATTGGTGGGTTCGCTCAGTATGTAGTCCAGCAGATAAAAGTCCATGGGTTTCCGGGGAAAGTTTTACCACTCCATCTTGCAATATGACATCTCCTGTAGTCACATTGAGTAACATTACTTATAATTCTGCTTCCGTCAGCTGGCCGCAAAGTAATGATGCAGATGCTTTTCAGATAAGATACAGACCTGTAGGTTCTACTGGTTGGACTGTAGCAAACGTACCTATGGCGTTACCTCCGGCTACAATGAATATTTTCAATTTAACCAATTTATTATCTGCCACATTATATGAAGTTGAGATTGCAGTAGTATGTAATGGAACAACGGGAACTTATTCACATACTGAGTTTTTGACAAGATGTGATCCTTCTCCTCCAAATGTAATAGTCAGTAATATTACGTCAACGTCTGCACTGATTGAATGGTCACCTGTTTCAACAAGTTCTACCTATATAATGAGATGGAGAGAAGTAGGAACAACAGCATGGAATCCGGTAACTTTACCTGTACCGCCAACCAATACTTTTACCTTGACAGGTTTAGGCGCTAATAAAACATATGAAGTACAAATTGCCAGTCAATGTATTGGAAATACAGTCACAAATCCATATTCGAATCCTAAAGTATTCACAACAGAAAGAATATGCGAAACTCCACCTTCGGGTTTGACAATTACTCAATTGTTACCGACATCAGCGGCAATCCAGTGGGATCCATTCCCTGGGGCAAATTATGTTCTTAGATATAGAAAAGTAGGTATTCCGAGCTGGACAGAAGTACCATCATTGGTTAATAATCTGGTATTGACAGGTCTTACAGAATTAACAAAATATGAAATGCAGGTAGTGAATATCTGTAATGGGATCCCGGGAAATTATACTCCTCTGTACTATTTCACAACACCTACAGTAATCTACTGCAAGATGAAAGGAGAAAATTCTACAGGTGAGCATATTTCCAAAGTCACAGTGAAACCTAGCGGTACGAAAACAATGGAAAATGAATCGGGGGCATCAACGTATACAGATTATACAGGAGTCCAGAAAACTTTCATCGAATTGATTCAGGGTTCAACAGACAATGAGATCATTATTGAGAAGAAATGGACAGGAAACACTTATAACGAAGGAATAGCCGTTTGGATTGACTTCAACAGAAATGGAGAATTTGATATCAACGAAAGAATATTAGCCTCTTCGCCCAATTCAGACAGCTCTGTTTCAGGGAAATTCAATGTACCTGCAGATGCTTTTGTAAGTATGGCAGACTATAAATATGTTGTAATGAGAGTCGCCATGTCAAGAGATGGTATCCCGGTAAACTGTACAGATTTTAAAAATGGAGAAGTGGAAGACTATAAAGTAGTCATTCAGAAAAAGCAAGTGCTTAATTTACTTGACCAGAATGAGGTTTTTATTTATCCCAATCCAGTAAGAACTCTGTTATATGTAAAGAACATTAGTAAAAAAGCTAATTATAAGTTGTACAACGCTTCCGGTCAATTTATATCTGGTGGAATAATATTAAATAATAAGATTGATATGAGTAAATTAATCAACAGTGTTTATGTTATCTCTATTGAAGATGGTGGAAATACCATACAAAAGAAATTTATAAAGGAATAACAAAAAGCCCTCATTTTAGAGTGCACCCAAAAGTTTAGACAAAATTAAATAATCTTTTGATAATAAAGAGTTCGATATTCTATCGGACTCTTTCCTTTTAAATTAATTCTTATCCTATCATTATTATAATAGTCAATATATTG
>NZ_JAHXYI010000008.1 GCF_019970045.1 Chryseobacterium sp. GVT01B | reverse complement strand
CGCTTTTCAACGTAGCAATCTTCTCTGTCAGTGTCGCTCCGTATTTGCGAGTGCAAAAGTAAAACTTTATTTCTTAATGACCAAATGTTTTGAAAGAAAATTTTAAAGTTTTTTAAGTAACCTTAATCTCTTTCTTAACCTCAATCACCCTACTCCTGCGCTCCCTTTATTTGGGACTGCAAAGATACAAACTCTTTTTTAACCCGCAACTTTTTTTATTAAAAATTTTCAAGTTTTTTCGTCCGTCTCTTTTTGAAGTATCTTAATGTTTCTAGCTTATCTAAAAGCTCTTCTGCGCTACTGTCTTACTCTCGTTTTTCAGTGGGGCAAAGATAGAAACTTATACTACACCCTGCAACTTTATTTAACATAAATTTTACCGTTTCGTAATATTAATCCCTAAACAACTGAAACAAAGGAAGAAAAATTTTAAACAATTTTCCTCAGTATTAATCTATATAAAGTAAAATCACTAATAATGCCGTTACAGCCTACTCCTTAAGGATTGTTTTCTTTGTAAATTGCGCTCAAAAATTCGGCATAAGACTTTTCCAGACCAATAATATCGCCGGATTTAAGATTCAAACCACCTACTCCTGAGTTATCCGGCTTTACTTTTAAAGAGGAAACCTGAAAATATAGGTTATCATCATTCGCTTTTGGCTGAACTTTGATAGTAGAACCTAAAAGTTTCTTGGTAGAAATTGTATAGATTTCTCCTGGAACAACTTTTAATTTTAAAAATGATCTTGGAGAGATGGTATAGTCTTTACGATTGATGCTAATTTTCTGATCTTTTTCAGAGGAAGCAAATATGTACATCTCGCCATGCTGTGTTGCTAACTTTTCTTTAGGTGTATAATATAAAGCAATCTTATAATTGGCAGCATTGAATGACTGAGCTGTCCCATCTACATTTTCGAAAGGTTTTAATTCAAAAGTATTAGCACCGATTTCTTTTGCTTTTTTATAGACTAAGGAAAATATAAGTGCATCATCTTTTGAAAAACCCTGAACTTCTACTTCTCCTAAATAAACGGCATCTGCAGCGGCAGCTTCTTTTTTATAAAAGAATTTATCCTGATTATCATTTGTTTTTTCAACCTTAGTCAGATAAACATTTTGTGCATTCCACAGCTGGATACACAATACTGAAAAGATGATTACAATATTCTTCATATATATATTATTGTTGTGAAAGTGTATCAACACATTCTTCAAGACTGTTTTCCCAATGTTTGGGCTCTATTTTGTAAGTTTCTTCTATTTTATCTAAAGACATTGTACTTCTTACAGGTCTTTTGGCAGGTGTTGGATACTGTTCGGTTGTTAATGGATTCAATTTTATTGAAGATTTTGAAAATTCAGCAATTTTTTTGGCAAATTCAAACCATGTAGTCTCCGGATAGTTTGAGAAGTGGAAAACTCCGTAGGTTTTATGGTGAGCTTCGATAATGTCCATGATAGCTTCTGCCAGATCATTTGCATTGGTTGGCTGCCCAAACTGATCAGCAACTATTCCCAATTCTTTTTTCTGAGAGAACAGGTTCAGCATTGTTTTCACAAAATTCTTATTGAACTCTGAGTATAGCCATGAGGTTCTCAGAATAATTGTTTTAGGATTAATTTCCAGAGCAAGCTCTTCTCCTTTTCTTTTTGATTCTCCATATACTCCTATTGGATTGGTAAAATCGTCTTCGGAGTATGGAAGGTTTGTGGTTCCATCAAAAACGTAGTCTGTAGAAACATGAATCAGGATAGTTTTATAATCTGCACACGCCTGGGCAAGATGAGCTACACCGTCGGCATTTACTGCAAAAGCTTTTTCTTTTTCTGTTTCAGCCAGGTCTACCGCTGTGTATGCTGAAGCATTGATGCAGTAATCAGGTTTGTTATCATAAAAGAAGTCATTTACCTGGTCTTCATTGGTAACATCAAGAGTGGATGAGTCTGTAAATAAGAATTCATATTGATGTTCAAAGTCCGGAGCTATTTTTCTAATGCAGTTTCCTAATTGTCCGTTGCTTCCTATTACTGCTATTTTTTTCATTTATATATTATTAATTTTTAAGTTGGAATTTTCAATAAGAGTTGCTGATTAAGAATTTTTAGCATTTTGACTTCTTAAAAACTTCACTCTTGACTGGAAGTCTTTCTGGATCAAATCTACATAAAACTTATCGAAAATTTCTTTGACATCTTCAGGATGAACTTCAGATTTTCTTGTTTTGACATTGAAATAAATAACAGTTACCCAGAGTACGGCATGAATTGTTTTTTCATCTAAACTTTTCATCAGGATTTCCACTTTTGCAGTTCTATCCTGTACATCGATGGTTTTGCTGCTGATTACGACCTGGGTGTTATATCTTACTTCTTTTAAATATGCTATTTCATTTTGAATGGCAATCCAGGTACAGCCGGTTTTCTTGGTATATTCTTCGTATGTAAATCCATAAAATGTTTCTACATGATCTTCTCTGGCATTGAACATATAATCAAGATATTTTACATTATTCAAATGTCCGATCGGATCGCAGTCACTAAACCTGACTTTTACCGTAGTTGATACTTCTTTTTCCATTCCGCAAAAATAAAAAAACCACCTCTAAAAGAGGTGGTTAGTTTTATAAATCTTTGTTAATTTGCTGAAATTATTGAATTCCTAATTCTTTCTTTACAGCTGCAGTAGCATCTGCTCCTGCCTTATAAAGGAATGCTGGTGAGTTTGCATCCATAATGTAGTCATATCCACTAGCTTTAGCTACTTTCTCTACTGCATCATTCAGTTTTTTCTCAACCGGTCCGAAAGCTACGTCTTGCTTAGCTTGTAGATCTTTTTGAGCTTTGTCCTGCATTTGCTGGATTTCTTCAGCTAATTTTTTCATTTCAGCTTCTCTTGCTGCGTTTTCATCAGCTGTTTTTTTCGGAGCTTCTGTCTGATATTGCTGATATTTAGTTTGAGCTGCGTCTGCTTTTTTCTTAATCTCAGCCTGTTTTGTATCTAAGAATGTTTTAAGATCAGCATCTGCTTTCTTTTTCTCCGGCATAGCGTTAAGAACTCCCATTACATCTAAAGTAGCAATTTTTTGAGCTTTTGCCATACCTACAGATACAACCATCATTACTGCTGCAAATAATACACTTAATTTTTTCATAATTGGTAAATAAATAATTTAATTTGTTTTTAGATTTTAAAATATAGCAAAAGTTAATTTTTTAAACTTATTTTTTGCCTTTGCTATTTGTTTTTTCTTTCTTATCTGTTCCTTTCAGCAAAACAGACAATACTTTCTCGGTGTAATCATATTTAGACTGAAGGAAGATAACACTAATGTTATTGCTTTTATCAAGAACTATGCCCAAGCCATTTTTTTCGGACATTGTTTTGATAGCTCCCCAGATCTGATCCTGAAAAGGCAAAACAAGGTTTGTTCTCAGTTTTGTAATCTCACCGTTAGCTCCAAAACGTAAGCTAGTAGTTGTTTTAATATTTTTATCAAGGTCTACAACTTCTTTTTCTCTCAGTTTAAGCTGGTCTCCTATCAATAATACTTTTTCACTTTCGAAAGCAGCTTTTTTTCTTTCATATTCAGATTGAAGATTTTGAAGTTCTGACTCCCAGGTATCGATCTGAGAATTCAGTCTTGCTTCAGCTTCTTTATACTGAGGTAATTTATTTAAAATTTCATTAGTATCCACCACTCCGATTTTCTGGGCATTGCTGAATCCAAAAAGCAAAAGTAATGCGAATGTAAAAGTTATTTTAAAGTGCTTCATATTTGTAATTATAATGTTTGGTTCATCAAGAAGTGGTTACGCCATCCTGATTTATCACCTGACAATGTCTTATCAAGACCAAGTGCAAAGTCAAATCCGATTAATCCAAATGCTCCCATATATACTCTTACACCAATTCCGACTGACCTTTTCAATTGGAATGGACTGTAAGAACTCCATGAGTTCCATACGTTCCCTCCTTCAGCAAATGTCAATGCATAGATTTTTGCAGTCTGGCTCATTGAAATCGGGTATCTTAATTCTAAAGTAAATCTGTTATAGATTGTACCACCACCTGTCTGGGTAATATCATCTGCCTGACCTCCTTCTGTACTGGCATTTTCATATCCTCTTAAAGGAATCAATTCTCTACCGTCATATCTACCTCCGAAAAGTCCTGTACCTCCCATATAGAATCTTTCAAATGGCGGAGCTCCCAATTTACTGTTATATCCGTCCATGAATCCCATTTCTGCAGAAGATCTTAAGACTAGCTTTCCAATGATTTCATTGTATACATCTGCCTTGAATTTAATCTTATAGAATTCCATCCACTTATATTTGTCAATAGCTGACATTGTGGAGTAGTCTTTCTTTTTAAACAATGAGTATGGAGGTGTCAGTTTTGCTGAAAGCTCAATATTGGATCCCATTGTCGGGAAGATTGGGTCGATACCTGCCGAGTTTCTGCTCAACCCTAAGTTGATACTGAAGTTATTGGCTGTACCATTATTTTCTGTTGTATTTCCAAACTGGAAAGGATAGTTATTGAAGTCATACTTCTGGAACTGTAATCCTGTATAAAGTGAGAAATAATCATCCGGCCAGTTCAATAGTCTGTTCAAACCTGCTGAAGCGGAGAAAATATTCAATTTCTGAGCAGCTCCGTATTGGTCTGTATATCTCACTCTGGAGTTGTTCAAACTTACAGAAAGGGCTGTTGCTCTTGTACCAAATAACCAAGGTTCTGTGAATGATACTCCATAGTTCTGGAAGTACTGTCCTGCCTGAACCTGAATTGAGAAGGTTTGCCCGTCTCCCTGAGGTACCGGTTTGAAATCTTTAAACTTAAGGAAGTTCTTTAATGAGAAGTTATTAAAAGTTAATCCTAAAGTACCGATGAAGCTGTTACCACCGTAACCCGCCTGCAACTGTACCTGAGAAGAACCTTTCTCTACGAGTTTCCAGTTAATATCCACGGTATTATCTACCTGATTTGGCTGAATATCCTGTCCGATCTGCTGAGGGTCAAAGAATGACATCCCTGCAAGATCGAAATATGTTCTTTTAATTTCTGTTTTCTTGAATAGCTCTCCCGGTTTTGTTCTCAGTGCTCTAAGAATTACGTGGTCATGGGTTGTAGTATTCCCCTGCCATGTTACTTTATTCCAGGTAGCCTGTTCTCCTTCATTAATTCTAACTTCAAGATTTACAGCATCTCCTGATACTGATTTTTCAACAGGTGTAACATTGGAGAAAAGGTAACCATTGTTCATGTAAACAGATTTGATATCTGAGTCATCTTCTTTACCACCGTCTTCTCCTACTTTTTTGTTGAATCCTACAGCATCGTAGATATCTCCTTTCTTGTATCCTAATAATCTTTGTAAGTATTCTGTAGCGTAAACCGTATTACCTGTGAACGTAACGTCCCCGATGTAATATTTTTTACCCTCGTTAAGTTTTACATTGATTTCGTAGTTATTTCTTTTGTTTCTCCAAACTGAATCGGAAACGATTTTTGCGTCTCTATATCCCAGAGAGTTATAATAACTGATAAGACTTTGTTTATCTTCCTGATATTTATCTTCAATGAATTTTGAGGATTTCAAAATACCACCGATACCGAAACGTTTTTGTTTTGTTTCTTTGAAAGCTTTGTTTCTAAGCTTACTATCGGTTACATTTTCGTTTCCTTCAAATTCAATATGATCAATCTTAATTCTTTTTCCCTTTTCTACATTGATGGTCCAGTCTACTAAAGCAGGGTCTCCTGCGTTTACTTTATCCTGGATGCTGATTTTGGCATCTGCAAAACCTTTTTTAATATAATCTTTAGGGACATTTGTTTTAAGACTAGAAACTAAGTTTTGAGTAATCTTAGTTCCTGGCTTAAGGTTGTTATCCTTTGCCAGTTTTTCACTTTTAGATTTACCAATTCCTTTTCCTGCAAATTTCACTTCTCCAAGTTCTTTCAGATCCTGTAAGTGAAATTTCAGAACGATTGTCTGTCCTTCAATGCTTTGAACATAAACTTCCACTTCAGAAAAAGATTGGGTATCCCAAAGTTTTTTAACAGCATTACTGATTTTCTGTCCTGGAATGTCTACGCTTTCTCCCTTGGTAAGACCTGTAAATCTTAAGATCTGAGCTGGTGTATATTTTTTTACCCCATCTACAACGATGTCTTTAAGTGTATAAGTGCCTGCCTCATTTTCTGCGTGAACAGCATTATTTACTTTTGTGCTGTCTTGTGGAGTTACTTGTCCATAAAAATGTGCAGAAGCAGCAAACATAATGATGGGTAATAGTCTAAACTTCATTTTATCGAGTCTTTCTTTTCTTAAAATTTTATTGGCCTTTTACTTGCTCACCGGTTAAACCGTATCTTCTTTCTTTGTTTTGATAATCAACAATACATTGAAAGAAAATATCTTTGGTAAAATCCGGCCACAGAACATTTAAAAACTGCAGTTCTGCATAAGCGATCTGCCAAAGCAGGAAATTACTTATTCTTATTTCACCGCTGGTTCTGATCAGTAAATCTACAGGAGGAAAATCTTTTGTATAAAGATAGCTTTCAAATAAATTTTCGTTAATATTTTCTATCTCTACTTTTCCTTCTTTTACATCAGAACTTATATTTTTAACGGCCTCCAATATTTCATTTTGAGAGCCATAGCTTATAGCCAATACAAGGTTTCCTTTTGTGTTTTCTTTTGTGAGTTCTACCACACGCTCCAACTGCTCTTTTACTAAAACAGGCAGTTTTTCCAGGTTCCCTATCACGTGCATTCTCAATCCTTTGCTGAAGATTTCTTCTGCCTCAAGCAGTAAGGTCTCTACCAACAGGTTCATAAGAGTATTCACTTCTTCAGTAGGACGACTCCAATTTTCTGAAGAGAATGTATAAAGTGTTAGGTAAGGGATATTAATCTCATTACAGGCATTAATAGCATTTCTTACTGCATTAATGGCATTTTTGTGACCGAAAGTTCTTTCTTCGCCACGAGATTTTGCCCATCTTCCATTACCATCCATAATGATGGCTACGTGTTTTGGTAAATTCTCAGAATTTATTTTATCTTTAATCAACGACATATTATTCACAATAACATGGAGGTCTTCCGAACGAATACGTAAGTCCTAAACTGAAAGTATTCATCCAGTCCTTCGATCTACTATCTCCAATATTTCTCTTTTTAATAAACTCTGCTTCTCTTTCCTTAGAAACTGCATAATAATTTCCTGACTGCAATAATGAACCTCCTGTTGCCGGGTCCAAAATATCTGTATTAAAAGAAGTTTTTACATCTTTGTCAAGGATCTTACTATGATCCAACTGATCTGTCAATGTATATCTGAACGTAGCTTCTGCAAAAATTGCCCAGGAATGGTTGAATTTATACTTCAAACCTACTCCAAAAGGAATATGCATTGTTACTTTTTTCCCTAATGAATAGTCTGTTTTCGTAGTGAAATCCAATTCATTGATTGGAGCCTGCGCCACACCATCCGCATCTCTTCTGAAATCATTCATAAGAGTAGCTTTAGGAGCATCAAACATCAAAGCACCAACACCTCCGAAGATATAAGGGCTTAGCATGCTGATCTGCTCATTATTTACCGGGAAAAAGTTATATTCAAACATTAAACTCGCCTCATACACATTGTTTTTTCCGTATGAGTTTCTATTTCTTCTATAATCTTCTTTCGCAGCTTTATCACTAAACTGAACCTGGTTGTATCCTAAATCCAATCTAACGGTCTGATGCGGGTTAAAATTAAATCTATATAACAAACCTCCATAAAATGGGATGCCCCAATCTGACACTCTGTTTAAATCCAACGGCTTCTGTAAAATATAATTTGTCCTTCCTACATCTCCCACTAGGTTACTCATACCTAGACGAACTCCCAATTCGTTTCTTTGTGCTTTAACACTTACCACTCCAAGGAAGGCAAGGAAGCTAAACAATAATTTTTTATTCATAAAAGAATATGGATTTATGGTTATTTTAAAATTTAATTTTTGCAAATATAAAACATTTTTATATTAATGATAATCTTAATGTTTAGTTAAAAATAAACAAAAAAACATAATTTGTTATAAAGTAAACGGCAAAGTGGCAAAAATATTCTTTTTTTCATAGAATGAAAATACATTAAATATGAAAAAACCCCCATTAAATGAGGGTTTAATGCTTTATTTTTTATTAAATAATACCTGTACTTTATTTCTGATCCTAATCAATAATGGCTCTTTATAATTTTTATCTTCATCAAAATATCCGTAACCATAGCCATATCCGTAGCCATAACCGTAACCCTGTTTCGTATTATAATCATTATAAACAAGTCCCAAATTATCAATTTCAT
This sequence comes from Chryseobacterium sp. GVT01B, assembly GCF_019970045.1. Lineage (GTDB taxonomy): Bacteria > Bacteroidota > Bacteroidia > Flavobacteriales > Weeksellaceae > Chryseobacterium. Next base: position 250,342 of record NZ_JAHXYI010000008.1, on the reverse strand, counting down.
CATTCTGATACTTTTCCGTAATCATTTTCAGCATGTACTTTTCTGTGTATTCATGACGCACAACATAAATATTGGCATCAGAATGTTTCATCAGCTCGTACGAATCCGCTACTAATCCTACCGGTGGTGAATCTATAATAATGAAATCATATTTTTCTTTAAGCTCTTCTATAAATTTGATATTTCTCTGGCTCATTAAAAGCTCAGAAGGGTTTGGTGGGATTGGCCCTGAAGTGGCAACATCAAGATTTGGAATTTTTGTTTTGTTGACAATCTGATCAATTCCTACCTCTCCGGTCAGATAATTGGAAATACCATATTTATTATCAATCTTGAAGTCACCGAAGATTTTTGGTTTCCTAAGATCCATTCCCAATAAGATGGTTTTTTTATCACTTAATCCTATTACTGATGCCAGATTAATGGAAATATAAGTCTTCCCTTCTCCTCCGATGGATGATGTGATTAGTATGACCTTACCTTTTTGGTCCTCATTATCCATCAAAAATCTCATATTAGCTCTTATTCCCCTGAAAGCTTCTGATACAGATGATTTTGGCTGTTCCAGAACGGTAAGCATATTTTCATTGTTGTTATTTCCGATAACCCCAAGAAGTGGAATTTTTGTAGCACTTAAAAGTTCTTTGATATTTCTGATCTTGTTGTCAAACACCTGACCGACAAGGATAAATAACAGTGGAAGCAATAACATTCCTGAAATAATAGCTGTTTTTGCCAATTTCACATTAGGTCCAATTGGTCTTTGACCTAAATTTTTAGCCGGGTCAATAACCGTTATATCAGACTGATTGGTAGCCATTCTCATTTGAGTATCACTTTGTCTGCCCAAAAGACTGTTATAAGTAGCTTCAATCATATTATAACCCCTCTCTGCATCCAGATATCTCCTTTCTTTTTCAGGATAAGTCGCTAAATCAGAATTGGCTCCAGCCATTTCACGATCTATTTTATTGATTTCTTCATAATATCTGTTATAATAGTTTCTCAAGCTATTGGACGACCCCATTCTTGCTTCATCAATAAGCCTGTTGATTTCTCTCATTGGTTCTGATGACGGCTTATAAATAGTAGCCATTTCTGCTTTTTTGGTGTATAAAGCTTTAAGTTCGGAAACCGTTGCTGAGAAAACACCATCTTCAAAACCTGCCGCATTAGTTCCGATCATTTTATCGAAATTCTGAGACTGAAGTGTGTTCTTGATATTGTTCAAAGAACTTATTTTACTGATAATATCAGCTTTTTTAGCTTCCAGTTCTTTTATTTTTTCAAGAGATTTTTCGTCTCTGTCTTTAATATTATAAAGTTTTTCAGAAGTCTTTAAATAATTGAGCACATTTGCGCTTGAATCAAGTTTTTTACGGATGTTCGCAAGGTTGTCTTTTAAGAAAATATCTGTATTCTTATTAACAATGTTTTTATCAGCAAGTCTCTTTTTCTGTAGCTCTGCAACGGATTTATTCAGGAAATTAACTGTACTATTAAGGTTATATCCTGTTTTAGTAATAATCATAATAGACCTGATTTCTTTATCAAAGTCTACTCCTGTGGTAGAAACAATTTCATTTACACTCTGGTTGACAGAGTTCAGGTTAATGATAATATTATCCAGCTTAATTTTGGTAGGAACAGGGTTTTGAAGCAGTCTGAATCTCAGGTTAGGAGAAGTATACCATTCATTAATTTTAATGGTTTTATCCGCCGGTCTTCCATAAGAGTTAATATCCTGGAATCCTTCTACTTCATAGTTATATAAGTTCGTAGACTCTCCTTCTTCAGGTAAAACGACTTCATAAGAACCATTTCCTTTTGGTATCAGCGTAATAGGATAATTAATCTGCTGAAGGTGCTTTTTATCGATCTGAAGAAAAACGGGTGAGTCATCTTTGTCCAGATAAGTAGATTTTATAAGACCTTTGGTAGAATAGTTCACAAAAAGATCTAATTCTTTCACCAAAAATTCGTTGTGAGATCTGGATAAAAGCATTTTTTTCAAATAAAGCCCGTCCTGATTTCCTGTATCTCCCCAGATAAAGTTAATAGACTGGTTAGATTGAGTTGGCAGAAATTCGGAAGCTTTACTTGAGGTACTTAATGATAAGTCTGATGCAAAAATATTTTGTGCATAATATTTACTGTACACCCATGCCATGGCATATCCAATGATAAACATCAATACAAACCAGTACCAGTTTTTAAGAATCCTTCTTAAAAAGTGTTCTAAATCAAATAATGCAAATGTCCCGGATTTATCTTTCTGAGAATTATTCTTCTCTGCAGTGTTTACTCTTTCTGGAATCATGGCTAAAGATTTTTAAGGAGTAAATAGATAGATAATGCAGTAGTAATTACAGAAACTCCTGTAGTCAAAGTCTGGATAGGATCTTTTCCGAATCCATTCAAGCTTTTCGCTCTTGTATTCAGATAGATTTCATCTCCGTTCTGCACATAATAATAAGGAGAGTTCATAAGGTCTTCACGGGTAAGATCTATTTTGGCAATTTTGATTCCTTCCGGAAGTTTTCTGTGGATAACAACTTCTTTTTTATCAATAGTTCTGTTCAATCCACCATTAATGGCCAATGCCTCAGTAATGGTAAGGGTATTTTTGTGGGCTACTTTTTCGCCTGAAAGTCCTGTAGTTTCCACGTCACCAAGAATGTAATAGGTAATACCATCTGTATTCAGTCTTACTTCAGATTTACCTTCCTGGAAATTTTCATTTACTTTATCCTGTATTTCTTTTGTAATATCATCAAGAGTTCTTCCTTCCGCTTTTATATATCCGATTCCGAATACATTGATATCACCATTAGAGTCAACCTTGAGTCCGTTAAAATAAAAGTTCATATTTCCGCCTCTGTTTCCACCAATTGTGGCTCCTACAGCTCCTCCGCCTGACATTGCGGAACTTGTTGCACCTCCGCCTGAAACTCCGCCTGAAACATTGTAAGAGGAATAAAACTGTGCGGCATCACCTTTGGGAGTTGTTACGATATTAAGATTAAGGATGTCATTTTTGGTAATCCTGTACACGGGAATATTGTACGGGATAAGACCTTCTTCGTTAATGACAAGGCTTTCGCTTGGTTGCAAGTACCTCACATCTTTTGTTGTGATACATGAGGTAACTAAAAAAGGGAATATTAAAAATAAATACTTAAAATTCTTCATCATATTTGAATATTGTTTACAAAAGTAATATTTAATTGTTAATTTTTGTTATTTCTTAATCGATATAGCAAATCTGGCAGATAAGCTCCGAAAAAGCCTAATGAAATAATCACCAATAATAACAGATTGACATCAATATGTCTTAAATAATAAGCAACTCCCACAATCATTAAATAGTAAAGAATGATATAAAAAGTAGATCTCCTGTGGGTAAGATTTAGCTTCAACAGCTTGTGGTGAATGTGATTTTTATCTGCATCGAATGGTGATTTCTTATTATAAAGCCTTATGAATATTACATTTAAGGTATCTACGATCGGAAGAATCAGGATCGCTACAGCTACTACAGGAGCAGACTGAAGGTGATATCTTGGTACATCTGCAAGGTTTTTATCAATAAAAATATCTATGAAGCAAATGGAAGTAAAGGCCAGCAAAAAGCCTAGCAGCATGGATCCTGTATCTCCCATAAATATTTTACGGGTACGATAGTTGGACAAATTATAGTACAGGAAAGCCAATACAGTCCCAATAATAATAACAGATAATACGACCAGCGGATAGTTATATTCTCCTAATCGGTAATAGCTTATTCCAAATAAGGCACTGCAGATTACAGAATAACCACCTGCCAATCCGTCTATCCCATCGATCAGGTTGAAAGCATTGATCAGAATGATAAAGGTGATGATACTGAACAGGACACTTATGAAATACTCCAGCTCATACACACCAAATATTCCAAATAAACTTCTTATTCTAATATCTGAACCAATAACCACCAGCGAAGACACGACAATTTGTGCAACAAGTTTCTTATAAGCCCTCATCACAACAATATCATCCATTACCCCTACATACAGCAGGATAATCAATGAGGCAAATAAAAATTTGTAAAGGTCAAACAGCTCATAGGCAAAAATAGAAGCACAGATTCCTATTGAATAGAAAATGGCAATCCCACCAAGGTTAGGAATTTCTCTAAGATGCGAACTTCTTATCCCAGGCTCATCCATCAGATTCTTCCTTCTCGAGATCTTGACGATGGTAGGAATAGAGAAAAAGGTAATTAAAAAGGCGAATACGAAACCAAGTCCTATTTTTATATAGAAAATAGGTATTCCCGATCCGCTTAAGAACAATTCAAAATTTTTCATTCTTTCTTATTCAGCACTTGTATTTCTCAATAAAAACTCATAATGCAGGACTTCTAAAGAACTTCATCATCATTTTCTATTGCTCGAAACAATAGTACGTACATTTGTGTTTATTAAATCAACTTTCTTATCAATCTTTTCTGTCCTCCAAAAAACAACAGATAAAAAATTTTTTTCTTCAAAGGCAAAGATAAAAGATAATTCTTACCAAAACGACTATAGTTCAATATATCTTGAATTTTTATTTGTCTTTCCTTCATAAAAAGGGCCAACTGATCAGACATATTATAAAACATTTCCTCTTTTTTCACAAAGGCCAGGTAAGCCAGGAATGAATAAACTCCTTCAAAAATCTGGAAATTTTTTAATTCTTCTTTTTTGTGAGAATACTTAGATTCATTGAATACATTTTCCACATCTGCAACTGCTTTCAGCATATCAAGTCCTTTTTCCGTATGAGTTTTCGTAATAGAATCGGTACGTTCAAGATATTGATAATAGAAATTTTGGGTCTGAGCAATGGTATCACACTCCAGTAAAAGTTGTGGAATCAACTGAATATCTTCAAAATGAACTCCTTTTTTAAATCTTCTTTGATTAAAAAGTTCTTTTTTGAACAGTTTATTGCATGCAAAATAGCTGATATCCGAGAACACTGAAAAATTATTTTCAAGAACTATTTTCTCGGACATATCAGGAACCTGAGTGAGTTTTTGGGTAATTTTCCCGGCTTCGTCAACTTTCTGAATATTGCAGATCACCATTTTTGCCTGATGCTTCTCTCCTAACAGAAACATTTCTTCAAACATTTTTTCGGAAACATAGTCATCACTGTCTACAAAACCTATATAATCTCCGGCAGCTCTGTCAAGTCCAAAATTTCGGGCATCGCTTAAACCTCCGTTTTCTTTGGTAAAAGCTTTTATTTTTTCCGGATATCTTTGTGCATATTCTTCAATTATTTTTCCTGAATTATCTTTACTCCCATCGTTTACTATAAGAATCTCAATACCGGTAAGACTCTGGTTTACCAAAGAGTCAAGGCATTTTGTCAGATAGTTTTCGACATTATAAACAGGAACAATAATGGATACTTTTGGGGGAACATTTGTCATACATTAAATTTTCGTCAGCCTTGCGTTCAGCCAGCCTTTTTTAGCTTCATCAAAATCCTTTCTGGAACATGGAATGCAGTTCTCTATATTTTCATCATCACCAAAATACCACAAATTACTGAAAGTATCACGCTTGAAAGCATATTGTCTGTCATCTATCAAAACATAAAACAGCTCATAATGTCTTTCTTTTGGATGGGAATGCTGTATATTGATTCCTTCGATCAGATACCATAACATTTGCGCTAAAAGCTGGTGATTCAACTGGTTTTCTGAATAAATATTATAATTAAAAATCCCTACAGATTTCAGGTTTTCACTCAATCCGATTTCTTTCATGTAGGCACAAATCTCTCTTCTGTTTAATCCATTTACCTGTGGATTCATGGAAAAAGGTTCGCTGAAACTTTCCACAGCATCACAATTTACGGTTACCAGATCAGCTTTTCTGAAGAAAGGTTCTGTTTTTTCTGTAGAATTCATCATTTCAGCAAGACGGATGATGTCAAACTCCACTTCTTTGATCAATCTTACGGAATCCATTTCATTCAAATGCTTCTGGTACCCTAAATGATGATAATTTTTAATAGAGAAATTCTTGGCTCCGAAAATTTTACCCAAGAAAGTATGTTCATTGATCGTTTCACCCTGTTGAAGAGAAATAATATTACTGATCTGGGTGTAATTGATATTTTTCTGATGAAAATTCAAAGCAGAAAATAATGAGAAGGCAAAATCATTGGATCCACCTACAATAACAGGAATCGCTCTTTTGTAATGACATGCCGACAAGACTTCCTGCAAAATATAGTGGGTATCCTGAACAGATTTCCCGGACACCAGATCTCCAAGATCTACAATAGGAATTTCAAAATCCATCTGCGAAAGTTTATAAAACTCGTTCCTCACCGCTGTAAAATCCTGTACTTCTGCATCTCCGCCTACCCCTCTGTAATCAGATACAAATAAAAGAACAATACTGTCTTCTTTAATATCTTTTGTAATCCGATTTCCTATCTGCCAGCTTTCTGTTTTAAAATTTCTTGGTGAAATGATAAAGTCTTCGAAATCCATATTTGAATATAATAATTTATTAATTGCTTGATATAACAAACATACAAAAAACATAGGAACTGAATAGGGTGTATTCTTTTTGTTCACAAAAAAGGCATCAATATTTTTTTAACAGCTTTGTATTTTTACGACCTTATTTTTTATCAACCTTGTCAAAGTTTTAAACTTTGACAAGGTTTTGCAAAAACAAATCCGCCTCATACATTGCATGAGACGGACTTTTATTCTAATTCGGTTGTTAACTGATTAGCATTTCCCGAATGACTGACTGATAATTGTTATTCCACCTATAATAATAGTAACTCTGATTCCTGTTGGAATTCCCCAGGTAGTACATATAGATAAGCAAGCCTGGCCAGCTGTCCCATTAGGAATACTTAATGGTATACTAAAACAATATTTCCCGAAACCTAATGGTAGGTTGATACAAACTTTGTTGTTCTCAACAGTAATTGATATACACTCTGCTGTTACAAGAAGATACCCTGCGCTTGCGTTGGCAAGGCTTAAGTCTGAGTCTGCTCCAGATGAGCGGCGACTTGCCTGACTGTCTTCGTGTGATCTTTTTGCTGCTTCTAATGCGTGCGAAATAGCTTCTTCGCTAAATTTAAATTCTGGCATGATTTTATAGTTTTGTTTTCTTACTCGTTTGGCTTTTCAGAATCCGCCTCGTTTTTTAAAGTGGTTTCTGAGCTCCACCGTTTGTAATATTACGATGTAAAACTAAAGAATCAAAACACTGAATATCATAGTCTTAGTACTGAATTTTCCATTTGCGTATTTATACTTAGAGCTAAGTAATCATGGTCATTCGCAAAGTTATTTCCCGATATTGGGAAATTTATTTAACATATTATCCTATGCAGTTTTATTTTTTTTAATGATTTCAATGAAAATCAAAGTCCATAAAACCTGTGTCATGATGTTGTAACTTACTTTACAAAACAAAAAAAGCACAGACCTAAATCTGTGCTTCCCTATTTTTATTAAAAATTATTTATTTTTTAGCTGCCGGTTTCTTAGCCGCAGGCTTTTTCGCTGTTGTAGTAGCTTTTTTAGTTGTGGCTGCTTTTTTAGCGGCAGGTTTTTTCTTTTCTGCAAAAGCTTTGGGATCCTGATCTGTAATCCATTTTTTAACCTCATCTAAAGAAAGTTCTTTCAATTCATCAGCTTCGTATTTTGTATCGTCTGCTTTCTTCGGAATTTTGAACATTGCTTTTCCAAATTTGATGAAAGGCCCCCATCTTCCGTTTTCAATGGAAATTTTTTCTTTTTCCCACTGCTGAATGTATCGGTTGGCTTCTTTTTCAAGCTTCGCATCAATTAATTCATTGATATCGCTCTGAGAAAGATTTTCAAAGTCATATTTCTTTGGAACATTTACGAAAATAGCTTTGTATTTGATAAATGGTCCGAATCTTCCTGTTCCTTTCGTAACCGGCTCTCCTTTATAAGTTGCGATAGGAGCATCAGCAATTTTCTTTTCGTTGATAATTTCCTCCGCACGTTTCTGATCTACAGAAAGAGGGTCTTCTCCTTTCGGAATGCTGATATAAGTTTCTCCCCATTTCACATAAGGTCCAAATCTACCAACACCTACAGAAACGGACTGTCCATCCACTTCATTTAAATCGAAAGGCAGTTTGAATAGTTCCAATGCCTCTTCAAAAGTAATGGTTGCAATATTCTGACCCGTCATTAAGGAAGCAAAAATTGGTTTTTCCTCATCGTCAGTTTCTCCAATCTGGATCATCGCTCCAAATCTTCCGATTCTTGCATGAACATTTTTACCTGTTTTTGGATCTACCCCTAATAGTCTGTCTCCAGTTGCACGGTCAGCATTTTCTTCTACATCTTCAATTCTTGGGTGGAATTTTGAGTAGAAATTCGTCATCATCTCCTTCCATTTCTGATCGCCACTTGCAATTTCGTCAAAACTTTCTTCTACTCTTGCTGTGAAACCGTAGTCAAGGATTTCTCTGAAGTTATCCGTCAGGAAATCATTTACCACTTCACCTATATCTGTAGGAATGAACTTATTTTTATCGCCTCCGAATTTTTCTTCAAGAAGTACTTTTTTGATCTTATCTTTTGCTAAAGACATTTTGATCACTTCACGGGTATGTGGTTCAATTTCTCTCTTATCCACATATTCTCTGTTCTGAATCGTCTGAATCGTTGGAGCATAAGTAGATGGTCTACCAATCCCTAATTCTTCAAGCTTTCTCACCAATCCGGCTTCTGTATATCTTGCACTTGGTCTTGTGAATTTTTCAGTAGCAGTAATGGTTTTATAGTTCAATACTTCTCCTACAGTTACTTTTGGAAGTAATTTATCATTGTTTTCCTCATCTTCATCTTCTGTCTTCACAATACCGTAAGCTTTCAGGAAACCATCAAATATGATTACTTCTCCCTGTGCTTCAAAATGATGGGGTAATGATGCATTTCCGATTTCAATCACCGTCTTTTCAATTTTGGCATTAGCCATCTGAGAAGCAAGCGTTCTTCTGTATATTAGTTGGTATAATTTATTCAGTTGTGCATCTCCTATGCTTTTCACTCCAAAATCCGTTGGACGGATTGCTTCGTGAGCTTCTTGTGCAGAAGCAGATTTTGTAGTATAATTTCTTGGAGAAGAATATTCTGCTCCGTATTCTGATGTAATTTGCTTTTTAGCTCCTTCGATAGCTTCCTGAGAAAGGTTTACGGAGTCTGTTCTCATATAGGTAATGTATCCTTCTTCATACAGCCTTTGTGCCAGACGCATGGTATTGGTTACATTATATCCAAGTCTTGAAGAAGCCTCTTGCTGTAATGTAGAAGTTGTAAACGGAGCTGAAGCGGAACGTGTACCCGGTTTGGTTTCAACATTCAGAACTTTAAATTCTGTAGTTTTTGCCTGCTCAAGGAATTTTTCTGCTTCTTCTTCTTTTTCGAAGTCTTTTTTAAGTTTGGCAGCTATTTCCTGCTCTGTTTTATTTAAAAAGATTCCATCAAGTTTAAAACTTGCTTTTGGTTTAAACTCACGAATCTCCTTTTCTCTTTCAACAATTAATCGTACTGCTACAGATTGTACTCTTCCGGCAGATAATCCCGGTTTTACTTTCTTCCATAAAACGGGTGACATTTCAAAACCTACAATTCTGTCCAGCACTCTTCTTGCCTGCTGGGCATTTACTAAGTTCTGATCAATATCTCTAGGATTGTCGATTGCTTTTAGAATGGCGTTTTTGGTAATCTCATGGAAAACAATTCTTTTTCTGTTTTCAGGCTTCAACTTCAATTCATCCGCCAGGTGCCATGCAATAGCCTCTCCTTCGCGGTCCTCATCGGAAGCGAGCCATACCATATCGGCTTTCTTTACTGCAGCCTTTAATTCGGTTACCAATTTCTTCTTGTCTGCGGAAACTTCGTAATCAGGACTGAATGTAGTAAGGTCTATCCCCATTCCTTTTTTAGGAAGGTCCCGGATATGCCCGAAACTGGATTTCACTTCAAAATCCTTTCCTAAATATTTCTGAATAGTTTTTGCTTTTGCCGGGGACTCTACGATTACTAAATTTTTCGACATTCTAACTAAAAATTTTTGCAAAAGTAAAGCTTTTTTATTATATACTTTTTGTAAAACGGGTTTAATTTAACAATCCAGCTGGTTTATACCCCTTTTCAGCAACCATTTTTTAAAGAATCAAGTCCTTTGTAGTATAGGTTTTAGAGCGTTATATAGTTATCAACATTTTATGATATAGAATTTTTCATCAGCCATCATAGATGTAAGAGATATGCTTAGATATAAAAAAGCAGAACAAGAGACCTCATTCTGCTTTTTAAAATCCTATTTTCAGAATTTATCGTTTTATAATTTTGACAACTGTTTCTGAATTATTTATCCTTATCAAATATACGCCTGCATTCAAGGATGACACATCCGTCTGATTATTTATAAACTGACCGGATTTCACAAGCTGCCCCAAAGCATTAAAAATCTGATAATGATATTCTTTATTTTCAGCAGCCTTGATGTATAGAACATTAGAAACCGGGCTTGGATATAAAGAAATTTTATTTTCCGTGATTCTAAATTCTACATTAGCAGTACTTAATGTTGAGCCACTAGGAATTACTGTGATTCTGGAAGCAGGCCCTTCTTCATTGCCATTTGCATCATATTCTATTTTTACACATCGGCATCCCGCACCAAAATACGGATCATTATTATCATGAAAGACCATTATCCTGTTGGTAGTAGAAGCAGCATCAAAAAGTACATTAACCGGTCTTCCCAAATAATTTGAATTTAAAGCTGATGTCCACACAGCCGGATACTGAAAATTAAGAACATTAAAAGTTCCCTGAGCCGTCTGATTGGCTATTACACTTCTGAAGCCTCTTGATCCGGAATCAGGGTAGTTTCCTAAAGGATATGCAGAATTATTAAAGAGATATCCTACCGTAGCATTGGTTGAATTTCTCACTCTGGTTCCTAAGTAATCAGTGGCTATACTATATGATGTGGCTATATTTTTATCTTTTTTATACCAGGGAGTCTGCCCGAAATCACTTCCTGAAACCAAAGCAACATTCATCAGGTCGGGAATTCGCCAGCCTTCCGGACAAGGGTCAAAAGGAGATTTCTCCCCTCCTCTTCCCCATCTGTCAGGTGCCAGGTTGGGTTCTGTTGCCAGCCAATCTGTTCCGTTAGTATAATTGGGTGTCGCGCTGTTATAAGGAGCAAACGTACTTGGGATCATATATACCAAAGGGTTTTTAACGGAATAAGACAGTATCTTGGAAATCTTATCTTCCGGCTTGTCTGTAGCCTGCACATTTGATGCAGAAGCGTAAGTATTGTAAGGAACTATATAGCTACCTGAAAGATTGTTATAATCAGCCGGAGTAAGTGCAGCATAGGAAATCGTTCCGTTGGCAGCGGCAGTTCCTAAAGAAATATTGTAGAAACTTCTGTTATCCGCATTTTGAAAAGCAGGAATAGGGTCTTTTCGTCCCCATTGATAATGCAATCCTGTAGAAGCACGGATCTTCATCAGCTCTTCGGCGGTGGGTGCAAGGGGATTTGCAACATTAGGAAAAGCATCTGTTGCCCCAAGATTACGATCCATGAAAGTGGTCTGCAATATAACATCTGCTTTGTTCACATAATTTACATAATTTGTAACGACTTCCGGAGACTCTGTTGTATAAGTGTAAGATTGTATTGGGGAATCTGTAACCCAGATATGCCAACTCCAATATACCGGAGCTGATATACTTCCGTTATGTAGGGTTACCACAGCATTTCCACTCTGATCAGGAGCTATTTCTACCGCTATTTTTGAATTAGTAAGACTCTGCAGCGAAGAAGGTGACGGATTGACTACCGAAATGCTACTGATAAGACCGCTGTTTGTGGTCCAGAGAACATTTCCTTTTAAATTATTAAAATTGGAAGGGTTTAATATCTCTGAATTATTCAACAATTGACTTTGTACTGAAAATGCCTTACTCACAGGAATTTCAATAACGGCAGTGGTTCCGCTTTTAACAATCTGGTAGGTGTTGGGATTATTGATTCCTTCTTTAAATTCTGTTGCTGCGGGTAGATATTCTGTAGGAAAATCATAATCATTAACAAGGTATAAAGGATCTTTTATACATCTGCACCCGTTCGCATCTGAGGTATACATTACCGACATAGGAAAGTAATAATAACGTCCTTTGATATTAGGATAATTGGCATCCGGAATATCAGGCTGCGTTTTATCCGGAATCATAGAAAGCCCTCTAACGGTAACAGCGGGAGAAGCATCGAACTGCCTTGCCATGGTAGCCGTCCATAAGGCAATATGATGCTGATCTGTATACTGCCCCGAATGAGCCCCTCTGATAAGCTGTCCATTTCCTGGAAAGATTCCCATATTATATCCTCCAACTGCAGAAAGATCAAAACCAAGATTAGGATACACCTTAAACCCTGTCATGAATGCAGGAATTCCTGCATTAGTTGGTTTTATAATATGATATTTATTGGTCTCAAAAACATTTTTCGCCATATTGGTTTTTACTCCGAAAGGTGAAAAGTCTATTCTGATATCATCAATATAGGATCCGGAGGCAAGATTCGCAACCAGCATAGAGGGTATACGCCATCCGTTGGGACATGGGTCATAAGAAGATTTATCCCGGTAAGGTTTTGCTTTTTCATCGGTATTGTAAACAGCTTCTATTTTTCCCTGTGCATTATCAGACCAAAAGTTAAGCTCAGAAAGCCGGTTGGTAGGCAAAGTTGTAGACTTCCCAAACCAATTGACAGGAAGATTTAAATTATTATTGTAATAAGCCTGACCGGAATTATCTTCTTTATTGACATAGATAAGGCTCAACGGATTTTTTACAGAAAGTCTTAAGTTATTGGTAACCTCTGCCCCGGAAAGCAAAACAAATTTTCTAAGATCATCAATACTTACAGCATTACTCATATTTTTCGCTCCTCTATGTCTGACTCTTCCTATAGATCCTGAAGCTTCATAGAAATCGTTTCCTCTGGTAACCAATGGTGGAATTGGATCTTTTCGTCCCCATTGATAAAGAAGTCCTATACTTTTGTTCCAGTCTGATACGGTTATAGAGCTTGTAAGTGCACCCAGATTCCTATCCATCCATTTCCAATCAGCATCCGGAATTACTTCCGTTGTACCGTCTGATTTCATTCTTTTAACAGCATTGAAACTTCGGTAGGTTACTCCATTTGTAGGATCATCAGTAACCCAGATATGCCAGCTCCAATAGATTTCTCCATTTACTTTAAAGGCAACCACAGCATTTCCTTCTTTTGTTTTATTAATGGGAACTTTGATCTTAGCATCCTGTCCTGTCCCTATTATTTCGAGAGCATAATTTACTCCGGATTTTATGAGACCATGAACATCTTCCCAGAGTACATCTGCAGTCACTGTTCCTGCCGGAATCCCATTTCCGTTGAGATATCCGCCTCCTTCCCACATTGCATATGCTTTCTTTACAGGAACCAGCAAGCCTTCACTATTCTGACCGGGATCAAAGATGTAGCTGTTAGGTGCTTTTTTCCAATCCGGAAGAAATATTTTTTTCAATTCATGTGCCGGCCTGACCAGTGAATCCACATTTTTAGCAACCGAAATTGCTTTTATATACTCAACTGAAGAAAGACCTCCTCTGATATTACCTTTCAAACAGATACTGAATGATATCAGACAGAAGACTGCCGCTAATTTTCCAGCTAACCTTTTCATACCTTATAATTTAGTGTCATTATCCAAATACAATTTTTAAGCCTATTTCAATAAAAATAGATTTATTTTATAAATATTAATAACATATTTGAATTATGATATTAATAATTCAAAACAAAACTAATAAACAGTACAAACATGAACAACCTTTTCACAAAAAAAAAGACAGCTAGGAAGCTGTCTTTATATTTTATCTTATAAATATTATGGAAGAATGTGGTTTTTGTAACGGTCTATCGAAAATCGTCCCGCCTTGATATTATTAAAGAGTGAGAAGACTACAAAATTGAAGACAACGAGTGAAATAATAAATGTATAAATCATGTTCTTGGTCCTCGCCGAAACAACATACATCGCATTCGGAATGATAATATACGAGAATCCGATAAATGTTCCTGCAAGCCTCGATGAGAAAATCGGGTTATTTCTAAAGATAAAATACAGGCAAATCCCAACCACAGCATAGTTTCTATGGTATTCATAATAAGGGTAAAGCTCCTTCATCTTGGTATCGAAAACAAAAAGGAAGAAGGTCAGGATCGCCATCATCACCTCCGGAATTCCTATCCCACCATTCAATCGTTGTGCTGTTACATCCATATACCCGTTAAAACCTTCTACAAGAGCGCTGTTCGACGCCATCCCATCCAGAAAACCTCCAAAACTCCTGTATATTTCAAACGGAGACAAAAACACGGAACCTATGATCATAATCAGCATCATCGTTTTATTTAGTGGAACACGAGCCAGCCAATACATAGGCAGGAATAAATAACAAACACTGTGTATACCTGATCCTATGAATATGAAAAATAAGTAATGCCAGAATTTCCGTTCTTTGATATACCGTATCGCAAAGTAAACGATAAAAGTCCCCAGGTTTTGTCTGATCTGCCCGCTTTCTCCGATAAAAAAGTTGGGAATAAACATAAAAAGGGTAAAAGTAAACGGATAAAATGTATTGTCTTCTGTATATTCTACTTTAAAGATCATCGCAAAAATAGCAATGACTAAGGTCAGCATATAAAAAGGTGCATTAAAAAAATTGAGGAGTATTTTGTTAATCAGTGTATACAGCCACTCTACATCAAGGTTTTCAGACCCTTCCATATGAAGCATCTTCATAAAGATACTGTAGTAGCTTTTGGTGTCAGAGTAAATATAAATCCCTTTGTAACTTCCGTAGTCAGGACCTACTTCATTTCTTAACCCGACAATAATAATGAAATAAACAGCAAGGAACCAGAACCATTTTTTATCAACCTTCTTTCCATACACCTCCTGAATACTGAAGAACAGCATATAGAGGATTGCAATAATATAATATGGGTGTAATAAACTCATGTTAAATCTCTGATGTTTTTTTAAACTGATGATAGACAATGATAATTCCTGTCAAAATTAAAGGCAGAAAAAGTCTCACCTCCCAAAATAACCCTACTAAAGTGATCATGATAAGGTAAGGAATTGAAAAGAAAAAATATTTCCCAAAAACAGTCCTGTTTTCTCCATCAGTACAAAGTCTGTATATAAAGTAAATCACAATGATGGCAAAGATCAATCCCGCAAGATTGAAAGGACTTGAAAAGTTTCTGTTGATATAAAAACCTTCTACGAATGTAGTTTCATCCTGAACAAGAAAAGCTCTCAATCCCAGATAAGGAACAAGAAAAGCAACAACCAGAGGTAGTATTTTCCAGATCACCTGATAATTTCCTTTTTTCAATTCATCAATATTGAAAAACACGGCAGCAAAAAAAGCAATATTCAGACAGGCGGTCTCTCTTACCAATGTAGAGATTGCGATAAGACCTATGAGAATAAAAAAGAAGATATTTCTTCTGGTATCTAAGTATTTCAGTGTTAAAAATACACCGGCCAGATAACAGAAAAGTGCAATCGTATCACAATTTGTCGGTGCATACTGAGTAATTACGATAAAAAAAACAGATAAAAGATGGATAATTCTTCTTGCACTAAGATTGAGCAGAAGACCAGTAGACTTCAGTTTAAATACAGCATCTAAGATCAGGGAGCATCCAATAAAAAACACGCTATTCATCAGGAAAAGTCCATGGTAAAAAGGCGTTCCGTTTTTTGTCAAAAAATCTTTGAAGAAAGAAAGAGGACCATTGATCAGGTTATACATCAGATCTGTCATCTGCACACTCAGGTAATTGGGAATCACCCTGTAAGCATATACCGAGGAAAATAAGAAGTCGGGAGTTGTTTCTGATGTTTTCAGTCTCGTATAGGAAGATTCAAATCCATAATAAGACATAGCAAACAGCAGAAGCGGAAGTACTATTACAAATAGAAATCCGTTTATTTTTTCATCATTTCTTTTCAACATATCTAAAACAGATTCTTATTTTTTAATAATAATTGTGATTTAAAATACATTTTTCTAAAGGGGAACTTTTGCAAAAGTAGAATATTTTTTCATTCTTCCTAGAATATTTTATTGATTTTCAGTCAAAACTTCTCTCCAACTATTTTGAACTAATGCTTAAAAAATTAAATTTGCAGACTTGATTTACATGCAATGCATCGTTTTTTTATATTTTTATATTATCTGATTTCCAGAAATAAAATCCTATCTGTACTTACAGCCTTAGGAATTGCTGTTTTATGCTTGTTTTTTGCATCAAAGATCAATTTTGAGGAAGATATCAATCAAATCATTCCTAAAAATGAAAAATCTGATCTTACGGCGAAGGTTCTTAAGCAGCTTAATTTTTCGGATAAGATCATCGTTATTATAGAGAATAAATCCGGCGAAGACAGCTTCCAGCTTTCCGAAACGGCAGATACTTTTTTGCAGAAAATAGAGCCTTTGCAAAAGTATATAGGTTCTGTTCAGGGCAAAGTAAATGATAATGAAATCTCGGAAACATTTGATTTTGTAAGCCAAAACTTACCATTATTCCTTAATGAAAATGATTACAGGGAAATAGACCGCAAACTTCAGAAAGACAGCATTGCCAAACAAGTAGAGAATAATTACATCTCTTTGGTTTCTCCAACAAGCCTTGTAACCAAAGAATTTATTAAAAAAGACCCTTTGGGACTTACTTTTTTAGGGATCAAAAAATTAAATGCCTTAAACATCAGTAAGGATTTCAAACTTGAAGACAGCTATATTGTAACCAAAGACGGAAAAAACCTGTTACTATTTATTGATCCTAAAAATAAAAGTAATGATACGAAAGCCAATGAAGTTTTTGTAGACCAGCTCAACTCAATAAAAGATGGCATTAATAAACAGTTCAAGGGAAAAACAGAAATCAGTTATTTCGGTTCTCCGGTGATTGCCGTGGCCAATGCCAAACAGATCAAAAAAGACATTCAGAATACGGTAGTAATTTCTATGACGGTTCTTTTGATCCTTCTTATCTATTATTTCAGGAATTTCTTTACTCCCATCATTGTCTTTTTACCAACAGTATTCTCTGTACTTCTTGCTTTATTGATTCTTTATTTTATTAAAGATAAAATTTCAGCAATCTCATTAAGTGTAGGAGCTATCCTGATTGGAATTACGATAGATTATGCCCTCCATATCCTTACCCATTACAAGCACAACAACAATATTGAAGAGCTTTACAAAGAAATCACCCAGCCTATTATCCTGAGTAGTGCAACGACAGCTGTTTCATTCCTGTGTCTGGTTTTTGTACGTTCTGAAGCATTGAAAGATCTTGGGCTTTTTGCTGCTATCACCGTTATTCTTTCTTCAGTTTCAGCATTGATTATTGTTCCCCAGCTGTATAAACCAAAAGAAAAAGGAGAACACCTCAACACGAATTTCATCGACAAAATAGGATCTTATCCTTATGAGAAAAACAAACCTTTGATTATAGGATGCTCTATTATCATTCTTGCCTGCCTGTTCGGATTCAGGCATGTAGGCTTTAATGAAGACATTGGCGATCTTAATTATATTCCAAAAGATCTCAAAATCAGTGAAGCCAAACTGCAGAAGCTTTCTGATATTACCTCAAAATCGATTTATACAATCTCTTATGGAAATTCTGAAGAACAGGCACTAACCCGTAATTCCGAATTAAACAGTTTCCTTAAGAAAGAGAAAAAAGAAGGTAAGATATTAAGTTACAATTCTATCGGAAGTATTGTTCTTTCGGAAAAGGACCAGCAAAAAAAGATTGAGAAATGGAACAGCTTCTGGAATGACTCTAAAAAGAATCAGACTATTTCTGAGCTGATCAGTAATGGAAATAAATTTGGATTCAACGGTTCAGCTTTTGACACCTTCAATGAAACTCTGCATAAAAACTATACTTCATTAAGCCTTAAAGACTATGAAAAGGTAAAAGCCCTTCAGATCTCAGAATTCATGAGCAGCGAAAACGGTTTTTACACCGTTTCCAATGTAGTAAAAGTGGATGAAAACAAAAGAGATGCTTTCATTAAAGATATTGAAAAGAAACATGATGCTCTTGCCATTGACCGCCAGCAGATGAATGAGAATTTCCTCGGCTTGCTGAAAAGAGATTTCAATACGCTGATCAATTATTCTCTTTTAGCAATTGTTCTTACCATTATTGTATTTTTTAGAAATCTTGAACTCACCATTCTTACCATGTTCCCGATTGTTTTAACGGGAATTGTAACAGCAGGAATCCTTTATTTCTTAGGATTGGAACTCAATATTTTCAGTACTGTAGTATGTACCCTGGTCTTTGGAGTGGGAGATGATTTCAGTATCTTCCTGACACAGGCTATGCAAAAAGAGCACACAACAGGAAAAAATGAATTGCCAACTTACAGAACATCCATTATTCTTGCGGTTTTCACCACTATTCTTTCCATTGGATCACTGATCTTTGCCAAGCATCCTGCACTGCATTCTTTGGCATTAGTAGCCCTGATCGGAATGTTTTCCGTGATTATTATTACTTCTACCCTATATCCTTTCTGGTTCCGATTATTCATTATCAACCGGGCGAAAAAAGGTTTATCACCCATTACCCTCAGGTTATTTTTAAGGGCTGTATTTTCGTTTTTATATTACGGATTAGGTGGATTGATATTTTCAGCTTTCGGAAGTTTATTTATTAAAAATGCGAAAGGAAAAACATTAGACATCATCAAACTGATTCTGGCTAAATTTTTAACATCGGTACTTTACTTAACTCCTTTTGTAAAGAAAAGGGTTATTAAAAATACAGCTGAAGATTTCAGTAAACCGGCCGTTATTATTGCCAACCATACATCTTTCCTAGATACCCTGGCGATTGCCATGGCTACTCATAAAATCATCTATCTGGTGAATGACTGGGTATATGATTCTCCTGTTTTCGGAAAACTGGTAAAAGCACTGGGCTTCTATCCGGTTTCCCAGGGAATTGAGAACGGAATGGATAAACTGAAGGAAAAAATTGCACAAGGATATTCTCTTGTTGTTTTCCCTGAGGCAGAGCGTTCGTATACCAATGATGTTAAAAGATTCCATAAAGGAGCCTTCTATCTTGCTGAGCAATTTGAACTGGACGTTCTTCCGCTTTACATTCATGGAAACTCTGAAGTATTACCAAAAGGAGACTTCATCATCTATGACGGAAGTATTACCGTAAAGGTAGGCAACAGAATAAGCAAAGACGATATGAGCTTCGGCAAGACCTATTCCGAAAGAACAAAGAAGATCAATGCTTATTTCAGGGAAGAATTTGCAAAACTGAGAGAAGAGATCGAGGATGAGAATTATTTTAAAAAGAAACTGTTTCTGAGCTATCTTTATAAAGACAGTGAAGTGGTAAATGAAGTAAAAGAAGACTTCAACACTAAAAAATCAGTATATTTCGAACTTAATAAGCATATTTCCAATGAAGCCAACATCCTCCACATGGCTGATGACTTCGGACAAAAAGATGCATTATTAACTTTATATCAGGCCAGCCGAAGAATTTTTTCTCTGATAAAAAGTGATGAAAAAAGAGCAATAGCCACGCACAGCTATCTGGTAAAAAGAAGAAAGATACAGTATATAAAAGACCTTTCGGAAGTGAGTAAAAAGATTGATGTTCTTTTGATCTCACATGATGATTTCAGCTTTAATGAGATTCAGGTTCTTCCTGAGACCATCATTTTTGTCAACACAAAGAATGCTTCGTTTGAAAATGATAATTATATACTAGAATTTAGTTCTGAATCATTAAAAGTATTTAAAACTAAAAAATAAATATGAAAAACATACTTTTGTAAACGCTAAAGAAAACTAATGAAGAAAAATATACTTGTCATATATTATTCACAAACCGGACAACTCGAAGATATTGTGAGGAACATTGCAAAACCTTTTGAAGCCCAGAAGGAAAAATACGATGTAACCTATTATAATATTCAGCTAAAGGATGATTTTCCTTTTCCCTGGCCTGGTGATGTTTTTTTCAATACCTTTCCAGAGTCTTATTTACAGATTCCAAAAGAAATTCTGCCTCCATCGGAAGAAATTCTGAACAAAAAGTACGACCTTATTCTTTTCGGGTATCAGGTATGGTATCTCACACCATCCATTCCTATCATTTCATTTTTAAAGAGTGGTTATGCAGAACGTATTCTTAAAGATACACCTGTAGTCACTATCTCCGGAACCAGAAATATGTGGATGCTTTCCCAGGAGAAATTAAAGGTATACTTAAGAGATTTACAAGCTAAACTTGTCGGGAATATTGCACTGGTAGACAGACATGACAATTATACAAGTGTATTAACTATCCTTCGATGGCTTACAACAGGGCAGAAAGAAAAATCCGGAATGCTTCCCGCTGCAGGGGTTTCCGATGAAGAAATCACAGGCTCGGTAAAGTATGGCGAGATTATTGAAAGACATTTTAATAATAATGACCTTAATAATTTACAGCCGGATCTCGTAAAAAACGGAGCCATTGAAATTCGTGCGTTTTTAGTACGGGTAGAAAAGGTAGGAAACAAAATTTTCACAGTATGGTCTAATCTGATTATTAAGAAAAAAGAGAAACGCCCATTGCTGATAAAATTCTTTAAGGTATATTTGATGGCAGCGATATGGATTATCTCACCTGTCGTTTTGGTTTTACACCTGCTTACAACCCCTATATTTTGGTTTAAAAGACAAAAACAAAAAAGATATTTACAAGGAATTAATTTAAAATAGAATGTACGACGTATTTATAACAAAAGCATCAAAATACTTACCCAATGAGCCGGTAGCGAATGATGAAATGGAGACTTATCTTGGGCTTATCAATGATGCGCCATCTAAAGCAAAATCACTTATCCTAAGAAATAATAAAATCACAACAAGATACTACGCTTTAGATAAAGAGGGAAATCCTACACACTCTAATGCGCAGCTTACTGCAAAAGCGATTGAGGGACTTTTTGATGAAAATTTCAAAAAGGAAGACATGAAACTATTATCCGTAGGAACTACTTCACCAGACCAGATCCAGCCTTCTCATGCTTCTATGGTACATGGTGAACTGAACATCGGAAAATCTATTGAGATTAATACTTCAACAGGTCTTTGTAACTCAGGGATGAATGCTCTGAACTATGGATTCCTTTCTGTAAAAGCCGGTGTACAGGAAAATGCTGTATGTGCTGGTTCCGAAAGAATGTCTGCATGGATGACTGCTGATAAATTCAACCACGAGGCTGAAAATTTAAAATTACTGGAAGAAAGGCCTATTATTGCTTTCAAAAGAGAATTCCTTAGATGGATGCTTTCTGACGGAGCAGGTGCTTTCTTATTAGAAAATAAACCGAGGGAAAACAGTACTTCCTTAAAAGTAGAATTCATTGATTTCTATTCTTATGCGCACGAAATTGAAGCATGTATGTATGCCGGATGTGATAAACTGGAAGACGGAAGCCTGAAATCATGGGCAGATTACCCTTCTGATGACTGGTTGAAGCAATCTATTTTTGCCATCAAACAGGATACTAAAATCCTTGATAAATATATCCTTGTAAAAGGAGCGGAAAGTTTAAGATCTTCTTTCGACAAACATAATCTGGATCCGGAGAAAATCGACCATGTATTGGCTCACATTTCTTCAGGCTATTTCAAAGATGGGCTGAAAGAAGAATTTGCTAAAAAAGGAATGGATTTCCCTGCAGAAAAATGGTTCTATAATCTTTCTGAAGTTGGAAACATCGGAGCAGGATCTATATTTATTGCCCTTGAAGAATTGATGAACTCCGGAACATTGAAAAAAGGAGAAAAAGTACTTCTTTGTGTTCCTGAAAGTGGAAGATTCGCTTATTCTTGTGCTCTATTAACCGTTTGCTAATGGAAAACAGACTGCCGACCTCCGATAAAGATTTTGTAGAAAGCCTTATTCCGCAACGGTTTCCTTTTGTGATGGTGCATGAATTGTCAGAATATTCTGAAAACCACCTTTTATCCGGTTTTGAAATAAAAGAAGATAATCTTTTTATTCAGGACGGTTTTTTTCAGGCTTCAGGACTGATTGAGCATCAGGCACAGAGTGTTGCGCTGCATACCGGATATAAATATTATCTGCTGGGAAAAGATGCTCCTACCGGATATATTGGAGCCATTAAATCTTTTGAAGCTGAAATTTTGCCTAAAACAGGAGATCATCTGACATCTGAAGTAACAATCCTTAATGAAGTAATGGGAGTAACTCTCGTAGATATCGTTACGAAACTGAACGGTGAAGTGATTGCAAAATCTCAAATGAAAACCGCTGTAAAATAAACTGTAAATGGAAATAAAGGAAGAGAATATCATCAATATACACAACTTTTTACCGCATCGCGAACCGATGCTAATGGCAGACTATATCCTGGAGCTGACCAAAGAAAAAGTAGTGACTTCCTTTGAAATAAAAGAAGATAATATATTTGTTCACAACAATGAGTTTACTGAAGCAGGATTAATTGAAAATCTGGCGCAGACCTGCTCATCTATCCTTGGACAAAGCTTCTTTGAAAATCCTGAGGCAGATACAAAAGTGATCGGGTTTATTACTAATATTAAAAAAATTGAGGTTTTTGCCCTTCCAAAAGTGAATGATAAAATCATTTCCAGAGCTTCACTTATTTCTCAGTTTGAGAACATCTGCCACATCTTCTGTGAGACATTTCATAATGATGAATTATTGATCAGAGCAGAAATCAACCTGTTTATTCAGGAAGTAAAATCTTAAAGATCAATTCAACATATTAAAAAGCTGTACAAAATGTGCAGCTTTTTTTATTCTATATATTAATCTTAAGTAGATTTGTGTATACTTCGGTGACATCTGTGTTTAGAGGTTAGGTTTCGGCTAAAGCCAGTTGATTTTTTCCATTTTTTGCAATTGGGCTAAAGCCCACTCATATTGAATTGATTACAACTGTCTTACAATAAAAAAGCATTCATTTTCATATATTTAAAGCTAATCAACCCAACTACAACTCAACTGATAACCAATGCAATACAAATAAAAAACTTCATCGTAAGAGGAATTATTTCACGTGAAACATTATAAAAATCCGTGAAACTCTGATCATCAGGGAGAAACAGTTTAAAACAAGAAAAAAGCGGAACATTTCTGCCCCGCCTATGATTTTTACTTAAAGGTTTTATTTTTTATAAAACAATAAATTACGATCAGATTTTATCTGAGGTATTGAATATCTCCTTAGATAATCACCTCATAATCATTTCCACCGCAAATCTGCTCTGCAGAAGAAGCAATATCAGTGTTGACATTCACATTACGGATTTGACCATTGGTTCCATTAGCACATGAAATGTAAGCAGTTAGTCCTCCTTTCACTTCTTTTAACTCATTCTTTGTAAGTAACTTTAAATTTTTCATGAAATTTAATTTGTTGTTGATTATTAGTTTTTGTTGTTTAACACAAACAAATATAGATAAAACAATCAAATAAAAAATACATCCTTAATAATTAACAAAACTTTATAAATCTGCTATTTAACATAATTAGATTGGGTCATCAGTACCTATGGAATACTTTTGGTACAGCCTATGTATCAAGCAACAGCTCCCTTAGATTTAATATGATTTACATATAATGTATTTTCACTATTTTAGCCACCTGATTATAAGAATCAGAAAACAGGTGAAGATTTTTCATCTGGAATCTAAAAAAATTGACATTATTTAGATGAAAAAACAAGATCTGCCTCAAGACGAAAGTAACCTGAAATCCGCCAACATGACTGAAGTTCTGTATGTGACGGATGAGAATGACAACTACACGACAGCGAACAGTACCGGCTGGGATGCCAAGAAAGCTGCTCTGGATGAATCGATGGAACTTATTTATGAAAGAATTGAGGAAGCAAAACAAAATGTTGCCCATCATAAAGTAAGCCCCATTGTTTATTTTATGGAACTGAATAAAATGGATCTGGGTGTCCTTGCTTCTTATGTAGGTATGTGGCAATGGAGGGTAAAGAGACATTTTAAGCCCAAAGTATTTAACACACTAAGCGAAACTGCACTGAAAAAATATGCCGAAGCATTCGGGATTTCAGTGGATGAATTAAAAAAATTCAACGGGAAATAAATGAAATAAGGCGATATATAGTGCCTGATCCATTTGACCCATGAAAAGATACAATCAGCAAATGAAATTAAACTTTGAACACCATCAGACTGCGCATTGCGAAAACGGTGTTGCTTCTAATCTACTGCTTAATAAAGGCCTGAAACTAAGTGAGCCCATGATCTTCGGGATCGGTTCCGGGTTGTTTTTTGTCTATCTTCCTTTTTTAAAGGTGAATTTTGCTCCGGGCTTCAGCTATCGTCCGATGCCGGGTGCTATTTTCAGCAAAGCAGCGAAAAGATTAGGAATTAAAATCAAAAGAGAAAAATTCTCAAATCCTAAAGATGCCCAAAAGGCCCTTGAAAGAAATCTGGAACAAAATATCCCTACAGGACTTCAGGTAGGTGTTTTTAACCTTACTTACTTCCCTGAAGAATATAAGTTCCACTTCAATGCTCACAACCTTGTGGTGTATGGAAAAGAAGATGGAAAATTCCTTATCAGTGATCCTGTGATGGATTATACCACTTCTCTTTCCGAAGCCGAACTGGAAAAAGTAAGATACGCCAAAGGAGCACTGCCTCCAAAAGGGCATATGTATTACCCTATTTATGTTCCGGAAAATGTAAACCTTGAAGAAGCCATAAAAAAAGGAATTAAAGACACCTGCAAAAACATGCTGGCTCCGGTACCTCTTATTGGAGTAAAAGCCATGAGATGGGTAGCAAAAAGCATCCCGAAATGGGCAGAAAAGAAAGGAACCAAAGTAACCAACCATTATTTGGGACAGCTTATCAGAATGCAGGAAGAAATTGGAACCGGAGGTGGCGGATTCAGATTTATCTACGGAGCATTTCTTCAGGAAGCATCAGTTATTCTTAAAAATGATGAACTAAAAGAATTATCAAAAGAAATTACTTCTATTGGTGATCTTTGGAGAGACTTTGCCGTGGATATTGCCAGAGTGTACAAAAACAGAAACTCAAAAAGTAATATCTACAATGAACTTTCAAAAACGATGCTGCATATTGCAGATCTGGAAGAAGCTTTCTATAAAAAACTGAGAAAAGCGATCTGATATGGCAGAAAATATGATCGAGATTAAAAGCCTATATAAGAAGTACAAAAATTCTGATGAGTTTTCTGTAAATGATATCTCTCTGAATATCAGCAAAAATGAAATTTACGGAATTCTCGGACCCAACGGAGCAGGAAAAACAACTTTGATTTCTATGCTTTCGGGGCTGATAAAACCTACTTCAGGACAATTTACCATCAATGGATTATCTCCACAGAAGGATGGTTTTAAAATAAGACAGATTATCGGTATTGTTCCGCAGGAATATGCATTATACCCAACGCTTACAGCCAAAGAAAACCTGATGTTTTTCGGAAGTCTGTATGGCTTAAAGCATAACCAGCTTAAAAAGGTAATTGATGAGTCCCTGGAAATCATGGGACTTTCAAAATTTGCCAACAAACAGGTAGGACAATTTTCAGGAGGAATGAAACGCCGTTGTAACCTCATCGCCGGAACGCTTCATAATCCTAAAGTTCTATTCTTAGATGAACCAACCGTAGGAGTTGATGTTCAGTCCAAAAAAGCAATTATTGACTATCTTTTAGATTTAAATAAACAAGGTACCTGCATTATTTATACTTCCCATCACCTTTCGGAAGCAGAAGAATTCTGTACTAAAATTGCCATTATAGACCATGGAAAGATCCATGCAGTAGGAACACCTGAGGAATTGGTAAACAGAGTAGCAAGCGCTGAAAACCTTGAGGATGTTTTCATTTCATTAACCGGAAAAGAACTAAGAGATGTTGTTGTATAAACTGTGGAGAAGCTTTATTAAAGAAATTCTTCTGCTGAAAAGAGATATCGGGGGTATTGTAATCATCTTTGTGATGCCGCTCCTTTTGATTGTTACTATTACCCTTATTCAGGATTCTACCTTTAAAAATCTTGAAGGATCAAAGATTCCGATTATATTCATTGACAATGACAAGTCTGAAGTTTCAAAGAATATAAAAGCAGAACTGGAAAACAGCAAAACATTCCAACTGCTCACTAATTTCAATGAAAAATCTGCTCAGGATGCTGTTTTTTCCGGAGATTATCAGATGGCCATTGTTATTCCCGACAATTTAACGAAAGATTTAAATTCCAATATTGATTCTAAAGTTCAGACCATTGTAAGTTCATTCGGACTGGAAGGAGATTCGGCAAAAGTAAAAACAGCCGCTCCAAAGGCCAAAGAAATTCATTTGTACTTTGACCCTGCGACCAATGCCGGATTCAAAAACTCAGTGATGAATTCCGTCAACAAAATGGTTTTTGAGATTGAAAATAAAAAGATTTACAAAGCGTTCCAGGAACAACTGGGAACAACGGAAAATCTTGATGAAAATAAAAACCTGATCAGCTTTAAAGAAATCACACCAAAGAAAGGTGCAATGGACGTCATGCCGAATTCTGTTCAGCACAACGTTCCCGCCTGGACTCTTTTTGCAATCTTCTTTATTGTAGTCCCTTTATCCATTAACCTGGTGAAGGAAAAAAGCCAGGGAACAAGTGTAAGAGCAAGAATAAGCCCTACTCCGTATTTTGTTCATATTTTAGGAAAAACATTTACTTATCTTATCATCTGTATTATTCAGTTTCTATTGATGGTTGCGGTCGGAATTTATCTTTTTCCATATATGGATCTTCCGGCATTTGATGTATCCGGAAAAATGTTCCAGCTTGTTACTGTAACATTATTTGCAGGATTGGCAGCCATTGGATTTGGAGTTTTATTGGGAACTATTGCCGATACTCAGGAACAGTCTGCTCCATTTGGTGCAACTTCTGTAGTGGTTTTGGCAGCTATCGGTGGAATCTGGGTTCCTGTATTTTTAATGCCGGAATTCATGCAGACCGTAGCGAAATTCTCTCCTATGAACTGGGGACTGAATGCCTATTATGATATTATTTTAAGAAACAGCGGAATTGGTGGAATTACCAAAGAACTGGTTTTCCTTTTCTTATTCTATATTGCCACTGTAGCTATTTCTATATTTTATGAAAGAAAACAAAATGCAGTCTAAAGAAAATATATTAACCTGTACTGAAGAAGTAAGAGTACGATTCAATGAGACAGATCCACTGGGAATTGTCTGGCATGGACATTATATCGTTTATTTTGAAGACGGAAGAGAAGCTTTTGGCCGTCAGCACGGCTTAACCTATCTTGATATCCAGAATGCAGGGTATGTGACACCCATTGTAAAAAGTACCTGCGAACATTTTCTTCCTTTAAAATATGGTGAAACTTTCAGGATTGTAACAACATATGTAAATTCGATATCTGCCAAGCTGATATACAGATATGAAATCTTCAACAAGGAAGATCAATTGGTATGCAGCGGAGAAACCATCCAGGTATTTCTGGACAGTAATGGAAGCTTATGTCTGTACAATCCGGAATTTTTTCAAAACTGGAAAGATAAAATGGGGTTATCATGAGGAAAGAAGTCTATATCACAGATTACAATTGTGTAACTCCGCTGGGATTCACAGCAGATACTAACTGGAAGGCACTTTTGGAAGGAAAATCCGGAGTTGCTTTACATAAAATCATAGACAATCAGGATGCTTTTTATGCTTCCATGATTGATTCTGATAAACTTAATGAAGAATTTAATAGATTCTTCGACAATGCTCAGAATGATATGCTCAATTTCACAAGGCTTGAAAAAATGCTTCTTTTAAGTTTAAGGCCTCTTATTGAAAAACATGCCCCATCAGATAACACCGCTTTTATCCTTTCAACAACAAAAGGAAACATCAGCCTGTTAAAAAACCAACCTGAATTACCGGAAGGCGTTTATTTATCGAAATTAGCACAGAAAATAGCAGATTTCTTTGGATTCACAACAATGCCTATTGTTGTTTCCAATGCCTGTGTTTCAGGAGTAATGGCGATTTCAGTGGCGAAGAATATGATTCAGGCGGGAAAATATAAAGATGCTTTTGTTATTGCGGGGGATGAGCTTTCTGAATTTGTTATTTCAGGATTCAATTCATTTCAGGCTATAGGATCAGGGCCATGCAAGCCTTATGATAAAAACAGAGACGGGATTAATATCGGTGAAGCAGCAGCAGCAGTTTATGTGACCAGCTGTCATTCTGACGAAGGAAGAATCTCACAAAACGAAAAACTTAGATTTAAAATCCTGGGAGATTCTGCAGTGAATGATGCCAACCACATCTCCGGACCTTCAAGAACGGGCGACGGTTTGTATGCCAGTATCAAAAATGCGATGACAGAAGCGAATGTTTCTTCAAAACAGATTGATTTTATTTCTGCCCACGGAACGGCAACTTTATATAACGACGAAATGGAAGCCATTGCCTTCAACAGACTGGAACTCCAAAACGTTCCCCTCAACAGTATGAAAGGCTATTACGGACATTGCCTGGGAGCATCAGGACTTCTTGAAAGTATTATTTCTATGGAAAGTGCTCTTCACAACACTTTGCTCCCATCAAAGAATTTTGAAGAAACAGGGGTAACCCAGCCTTTGAATATCATCAGAGAAAACCAATCTGCAGCTGTAAGATACATTCTGAAAACGGCTTCAGGTTTTGGTGGCTGCAATGCAGCTGTTGTGCTGGAAAAATGTTAAAATAAGCGTCATGAAGAAAACAAACATCTGTACCATAGAACATTCAAAAATAACCGTTGACGGAAATCTTATTTTTGAAAGCCCTGGTGAAACATTTCAGGAATTTGCCAAAGAAGCCTATAAAAGTTTAGACCTAAGCTATCCCAAGTTTCATAAAATGGATCAGTTGAGTAAACTTGCCTTTCTTTCTGCTGAAACCATTTTAAAAGATGAAGATCACAGCAGAACAGCCATCGTTTTTGCCAACAGATCTTCCAGCCTGGATACAGATTTCAAATATCAGGAAAGTATCAATGATCAGGATAACTTTTACCCGAGTCCGGCCGTTTTTGTCTACACTCTTCCTAATATCTGTGTAGGTGAAATCAGCATTAAACACAAAATGCAGACAGAAAATGCTTTTTTTGTTTTGGATGAATTTGATGAAAATTTTTTAAACGATTATTCAGAACAAATCCTGCTGTCCGGGAAGGCTGACAAAGTATTGTGCGGCTGGGTGGAATTGTATCAGGAAAATTACAAAGCTTTTGTATATTTGCTAACCTTATAAAAATGTAACAATATAACAGTGTGATGATATAATGATCTTAATGACATACTGAAGCACTGATAAACCAACTTAATTATGGAAAACTTAAAAACAGAATTGAAACACAAAATTATTGAAGTTCTTAATCTTGAAGACGTATCGGTAGAGGAAATCAAAGATACTGATCCATTATTCGGAGGAGGATTAGGACTTGATTCTATTGACGCTTTGGAACTGATCGTTCTTCTTGATAAAGACTACGGAATAAAATTAGCTGATCCTAAAAAAGGAAAGGAAATCTTTCAATCTATTGACACGATGGCAAAATTCATCGAAGACAACAGAACGAAATAAATTAATATAACAATCTAACAGTGTAGCTATGTAGCAATTATTAATCAATTGTTAGATCGCTGCACTGTTACATTATGTAATACCATGAGTCAAAAAATTGCCATAACGGGAATGGGCATCATTTCCTCCATCGGAAACAATGTGGAGGAAAATTTTATTTCATTACAATCCGGAAAACATGGAATTTCAGACATTGAAATGTTTGAAACCCGACATGCCGGAATTATTAAAACAGGTGAAATAAAATTATCCAACGAAGAACTTGTACAAAAGCTTCAACTTGATGAAGACAACAATGTGACAAGAACTTCTTTATTGGGGATGGTTGCTGCTAAAGAAGCTGTAGAAAGTGCAGGAATTTCAGATATCAACGGATACAAAACCGGATTGATCTCTTCCACCAGTGTAGGAGGAATGGATATTACTGAAAAATACTTCTACTCTTACGAAGACTTTCCTGAAGAGCAAAAATATATTGACGCCCACGATGCCGGAAATTCATCATTGGTGATTGCCGATTATCTGGGATTAAAAGGTATGGTTTCTACCATCAGTACAGCCTGTTCATCAGCAGCTAATGCCATTATGATGGGTGCTAAACTGATCAAAAACGGAGTATTGGACCGTGTCATTGTAGGAGGAACAGATTCTCTTTCAAAGTTTACACTGAATGGATTCAATACCCTGATGATCCTTACGGATTCTTACAATACACCCTTTGACAACAACAGAAAAGGATTGAATCTTGGGGAAGCTGCTGCTTTCTTAGTTCTTGAATCTGAAGAAGTAGTCAAAAAAGAAAATAAAAAGGTTCTTGCTTATCTTTCTGGATACGGAAATGCCAATGATGCACACCATCAGACAGCCTCTTCTGAAAACGGACAGGGTGCATTTTTAGCGATGCAGCAAGCATTAAAAATTTCAGGATTAGAAAAAGAAAATATAGATTATATTAACGTTCACGGAACGGCTACTCCTAATAACGATTTATCAGAAGGAATTGCCATGATCAGAATCTTTGGTGAAAACCAGGTTCCTGAATTCAGCTCTACAAAAGCATTTACAGGACACACTTTGGCCGCTGCAGCAGGAATTGAAGCTGTATTTTCAATATTAGCCATGCAAAACAGTCTTATCTTCCCGAACCTGAATTTCAAAACAAAAATGGAAGAATTTGATCTCACTCCCGTTACCGAACTGAAAGAAAAAAACATTAATCATGTACTTTCCAATTCGTTTGGGTTTGGAGGAAACTGTTCAACCTTAATTCTTTCAAAATCATGAGTGCAGTATACATCAACAGTGCATCCTGTATCTCAGTTCAGGACACTTTAAACGAAAATATTCTTCAGAACCTTACTCCTGAGAATTCTTCCAATATCATCAAAGCAATAGAGCCCAATTATAAAGAGTTCATTCCGCCAGCCATGATCAGAAGAATGTCCAAAACGGTAAAAATGAGTTCTGTAGCCTCACATTATGCTTTAAAAGAAGCAGGTATTGAACAGCCGGATGCTATCATCATAGGAACCGGAATGGGATGCTCACAAGATTCTGAAAAGTTCCTGAAAAATGTGATTGATAATCATGAAGAGTTCCTTACCCCAACCTTTTTCATCCAATCTACCCACAATACGGTAGCAGGACAGATCGCTCTGGGACTACAATGTCATGCTTATAATTTCACCTATGTAAACACCTCTTCTTCACTGGAGTTTTCATTACTGGATGCTCAGCTTCAGATCAATGACGGAGAAGCAGAAAATGTTTTGGTAGGTTCTACAGATGAACAGACTGCCAGAACAATGGAGCTCTACTGTTTAAATAATACGATAAAAAAAGAAGCAGATCTTCCTGCTGATTATTTGCATTCCAATACCAATGGAGTGGTTTGGGGTGAAGGTGCCAGCTTCTTTGTTGTAGGAAAAGATAAGACTGAAAGTTCTTACGCAAAACTTAAGAATATTTGTATCAGTAATAAAATTGAGTTAGATGAAGTACAAGACTTTATCCAGAACTTCGTAGCTCAGAATAATCTTTCAAACGGAGATATTGATGCTGTTATTTTAGGATTCAGCGGAGATGCAGATTCTGACGCTTACTATACCAAAGCAATGGATCTGTTTCCTGACTCATCTTTGCTTTATTACAAGCATTTGAGTGGAGAATTTAATACAGCCAGTGGTTTTTCAACATTTATCGCCTGTCATATCCTTAAGGAACAGCAGATTCCGGAAGTAATGATGATCAATGCAGAAAAAAAGGAAAGTATAAAGAATGTACTTCTTTATAATCATCTGGCAGGTGATGATCACAGCTTGGTATTATTGGAAAAGGTTTAGTTGAAGAAAAAACAATAGTGTTTACAATTAAAGCAGTACAGTTGTCATTCTGACGAAGGAAGAATCTCTTCTTTTCATATTATAGATTCTTCATTTCGCTCCGCTACACTCAGAATGACAAAATGTGTATAAATCAAGAAAGTTAAACCATATAAACCACCCAGCAATGAAACATTATCCATTCATCCTCTTCTATCTTTTTTGTAACGTTTTTATTTATGCGTTTCATGGAAGCTTTTGGGTGTATCTGTTTTGTTTTTTTGCTTTTTCTGCAGTTGTAGTCTGGGGTTCTTTTGATATTGAGCTGGGATATTTCGTTAACAGTATCACTCATAAGCGGACAAAAACTAAAGAAGTAGCTCTTACTTTTGACGATGGCCCTACTGAGTTTACCCCAAAGTTTTTAGACTTACTTAAAGAACATCAGATAAAGGCAACCTTTTTCTGTATCGGAAAACAGATTGAAAAATACCCTGAAACTTTTCAGAGAATTATTGCAGAAGGTCATACAATCGGAAATCATACGTTATCACATTCCAATTCTACAGGATTTTTATCAACCTTAAAAATGATTGAGGAAATTAAAAAGTGTGACGAAGTGATTAAAAATACGGGAAATATAAGCACTAAACTCTACCGTCCACCTTTCGGAGTAACGAATCCCAATATTGCAAAAGCTATCAAAAGAACGCATAAAATAAGCATCGGATGGAATGTCCGCTCTTTAGATACCATCATTGATGATGAAAAGAAAATCTACCGCAGAGTGACTAAAGGCTTGAAAAAAGGCAGTATTATCCTGCTTCATGATACTTCGGAAAAGACCTGTCGCGTGCTGGCCAATTTATTAGTATTTTTGAAGGACAAAAAATATTCAACGTTTACTGTTGATACAATTATAAATTCAAATAGAAATGATTAAAAATATTGCTTTCGGAGCATTCTTACTGGTTTCCGGTTTCTTTTTTGCACAAAACACGGCCATGTCAGGAGCTGAAGCCAAAGCATTTGTGTCGAAAGTATCTTCGGAGACTAAAGAAATTAAAACTTTACAAAGTGATTTTACCCAAACCAAAAAAATGGACTTTCTGGATAAAAGCATTGTTACTTATGGGAGAATGTCACTGCAAACACCCAATATGCTGAGCTGGAAATATACCAAGCCTTATCAGTACAGTATTATTTTTAAAAGCAATAAGATCTTCATCAACGATCAGGGGAAGAAATCATCTGTAGATGCCAAAAGCAAAACATTTGAGAAGATCAACAAACTGATTGTAGGGAGTTCAAACGGAACGATGTTCAATGATCCTGAATTTACGGTAACGTATTTTAAGAATGGCAATTATAATGTGGCGAAGTTTATTCCTAAAACATCACAGCTGCTGAAATACATCAAACAGATTGAGCTGTTTTTCCCAAAGAATCAATCAACGGTTTCACAGGTGAATATGACTGAGGCTTCCGGAGATACTACGAATATTGTTTTCAAAAATACCAAGATCAATGCTTCCATTCCTGCGTCAGAGTTTTCTTTATAGCCTGATCCTGAGTCTGGCTGTTTCCTGTAAAACGTATCAGCTAACTGATGCTAAACCAGTTCCTACCTCTGAAAAGACGGTTGAAAATTTATATTTCTCTTCCGGTGAAGATTATGTGTACAAATGCCAGATGGACATTTATAAAAACCATGTAAGCGGTATTCTGATCATCAAAAAACTGAACGAAACAACGCATCGTGTAGCATTAACATCAGATTTTGGGAATAAACTGATTGATTTTGAGGTTTCTGACAATAATTTCAAGCTGAATTATGTACTTCCTGACCTGGATAAGAAGATAGTCATCAATTTCCTCAAAAATGACTTCCAGCAGCTTTTGAAAAAACAGTACCCGGTAAGCGAAAGTTTTGAGAATGACAATGCTAAAATCTTTCTTTCAAAAATTGAGAATAAAAGCTATTATTTATTCTTCAATAAGGAAAATAGTTTACTGAAACAGATCATTTATACGAAAAATAATAAGGAAAAAATCGATTTTACTTTTGATGCAAAAAAACCTATCTTCGCGGATAGCTTAAACTTACAGCACAAAGATTTTAAGATCAATATAAAACTATTTCAAATAACCGAAACAGAATAATTTCCAACAGGAAAACTGTACAATAAATGAACGTCGTTTTTCAGACCGGACTGTATTGTACGTTTAATCTTAAAAATAAGATCATGCAAACCATTCTTACAGACTTTTATACTTTAACCTCTTATGAGAAAGCAGAAGACGGAAAGTTTACTGCTCACATCCATCTTAATAAAGACCACGATATTTTCAAAGGTCATTTTCCTGGAAACCCGGTAACTCCCGGTGTTTGCATGATGCAGATCATCAAAGAACTGACTGAGGAATTTACAGGTTCAAAATTGTTTTTAAAAACCGCATCCAATGTAAAGTTCATGGCGATCATCAATCCTTTTGAGACTCCTGACTTACAGCTTCAACTGGATATTAACGAAAATGAAGATGATGTTAAAGTAAAAAACACTACTTCTTTTGGCGAGACTATTGCATTAAAACTGTCTGTAAGCTATAAAAAAATACCATCATGAAACTTATCTTATCATTCATAGCAGCATTTGTTTTTTTCTTTCAGTCTGACCTTGAAACGCTGAGAAACAGCTATGCTAAAGCCAATGAATCCAATACCAATACCGCCAGCTTCATCGAAACTGCGGAAAAACAATCCGGTTCTGATGCCGTAACTGTTGGATATAAAGCTGCAGCAAAAATTATGGAAGCAAAAATTGTCAAAAGTAACAGAAAGTCCCTGGTAAAAACAGGAGCTACAAGTCTTGAAACTGTTATCAAAAGTAACCCCAACAATGCAGAGCTTCGTCTGATCAGAATGAGTGTTCAGGAAAATATCCCGAAAATTGTGGGATACCGCGGAAGTCTGAAGGATGATAAAGCATTCCTTCTGAATAATTACAGCAAACAGAATACAGCGCTAAAAGGCTATATCAAAAGGTTTGCAATGCAGTCAAAAACTATTACAGAGGCGGAAAGAGCCACTTTAAAATAAAAAAATGTCCCTTGCTGAAGTACAAAATGCAATTTCTGAAAAGAAGATATGCGTTTTAATACCTACCTACAATAATGAAAAGACCCTGAACAGGGTTATTGACGGTGTTCTCAACTACACCGGAAGTATTATTGTGGTCAATGATGGCTCTACAGATTCTACGCCTGAAATTCTTACTCAATATCCTCAGATTACTATTATCTCATTACCGGAGAACAAAGGAAAAGGAAATGCCCTTAAAACAGGTTTCAGAGCGGCAAAGAAAGCAGGGTATGATTATGCTATCACCATTGATTCGGACGGGCAGCATTATCCGGATGATATTCCTGTATTTGTAGAAGCGCTTCTTCAGGAAAAAGAAGAGGTTCTTCTGATCGGAAACAGAAATATGTCTCAGGATGGTATTCCCAAGAAGAGCAGTTTCGGAAACCGTTTTTCCAATTTCTGGTTTTGGTTTGAAACCGGAATAAAGCTGGAAGATACACAGTCCGGTTACAGACTTTATCCTTTACATAAAATTCCAAAGAAATATTTTACACCTAAGTTTGAATTTGAAATTGAAATCATTGTAAGAACTGCATGGAGACATGTTCAGGTAAAGAATGTTCCGATTAAAGTTTTATATGATCCGGCAGAACGGGTTTCACATTTCAGACCTTTTAAAGATTTTACGAGAATAAGTATTTTGAATACGATTCTGGTAACCATCACCCTATTTTATATTATTCCGAGAAATTTTCTGAATAATTTCAAAAAAAAAAGCTTTAAAAAATTCATACAGGAAGATGTCTTAGAAAGTGACGGAAGCAACCGTACAAAGGCATTTTCTATTGCGCTGGGAGTCTTTATAGGTCTTTCGCCTTTCTGGGGATTTCAGACGCTTTTGGTCATCAGTTTATCTGTACTTTTTAAACTCAATAAAGTACTTGCATTTGTAGCCTCCAATGTGAGTCTTCCTCCTTTTATTCCTTTTATTATTGCCGCATCTCTGTTTCTGGGAGCACCATTTGTAAGTGGTGACAGCGATATTTTAAGTCAGGATTTAAATTTTGAACTGATAAAGAATAATTTGGTTCAATATATCATTGGCAGTTTTATCTTAAGCACTTCTCTTTCTGTTCTTACCGGGGTGGTATCTTTTCTATTTTTGAATAAAGTAAGCCCGGAAACCAATTGAAAAAGCCCGGAATAAAATTCCAGGCCATCACAAAGTAGTTATTATTTTTTTTTCGCTGAATACATTATTTCAGGATAAACTGTACAAGATCTTTCAAAAACTGTTCATCAACTTTTCCTTTTGTTTCATAATCTTTTGGAGATGGTTTTCCGGAACCTGCTATGAATAAGTGGCTTAAGGTTGGGTACAATTTAAATACTGCTGTTTTATCGTTTTTCAAGGTTTCTTTCCAGAGGTTGAAGTCTTTCTCGGTGACCTGGTAATCTCTTCCGCCTTGTGCAAAAAACATGGGAGCTTTTACTTTTTTAACCTCATTAAGCTGGTTGTAGTCTTTTAAATATTTCCAATACGCAGCAGATTGTCCCAATGGAAGTTTTGATGTTGGTGAACTTAAACTGAATTGGGGTGAATTTAAATAGGCAACCTGTTTTTTTACTTCCTGAACAGCTTCAGCAGGAACTTTAGCCGGATCTATGGAATGAAGATAATCATACTGTTCTACCAACAAATTCTGCAGCGGTCTGGCATTACCCGCCATGAAAACATATTTTGAAGCCTGAGCTTTCTCTGCAATTTCAGGCATCATATAAGCTCCCTGGCTATGTCCCAGGATAATGATCTGATATCCTTTATAATCTTCATTGTTTTTAAAATATTGGGTCACATTTACCGCATCATTAATTGTTTCCTCCTCTACAGTAGATTTTTCGTTGAATGTTTCAGGATAAGTATATGTTCTTTTATCATATCGGTAGGAAGCAATTCCATTGTTTAAAAGGTATTCTGCAATATCTTTAAATGGTTTATTTTCTCCAACAGTTTCGTCTCTGTCATGCGCTCCTGAGCCATGGACAAAAATGACTAACCTCTTTTTATCGTTGGAAGGAGGAATCAATAATGTCCCATTCAATTCTATGGCATCACTTTTTATTTTTAATGTGGTCTTTTCATCCTGCTTTTCAAATGGCTTATGAGGAACCAAAAAGAAGCCAACCATTTTATTATTTTCTCCAAAGCTGATCTGAATATCCAGTTTGGCCTTTTCAAATTCTGAATAGTAATAGTAGATATTTCCCTCATTATTCACTTCAAGAACCGTTTTCAAACTTCCAATCTGTCCCTGAAGCTGTTCTGTAACCGCCTTAAGCTGATCTACCGGAATCTGCCCTGCTATGGAAGGATCAAAATAGGAATGTGCTTTTTCAATATTTTTATCTACCAATAACGTTTTGATGAAAGTATTTCCGATCTCTTTTCTGTCCTGAGAAAAGGATAATAGAAAACATACGGTAAAGCATAGGGTTAAAAGTTTTTTCATAGATCAATTATTTATAAACCACATCAGAAAATGCTAACGGAGTCATCATGATGGTGACAAATATCGCAATAATTACCAGAGCTAACTGCGTTATATGATAAATTTTTTCTCTTTCGTTTTCGTCAATATCAAAAGTAAATTTTATTTTATCCGGCCTTCTGATAATCAACCAGATAAACAGGAGAATCACCAGATTCATAAGTACCGGCATCACAAGAAATAGTTTGCTTCCGTAATTGTCCTTCATATTTCCGTACCCATGAATGGTTATGGTTTCAGGTATTGAGCTGTAAACGGTACACAAATAAACCGAATAGCAAATAATGATAATAAAGGGAATGCAAAACAGCAGTTTTATATATTTAGGAATCATTTCAGTTTGTTTAAAGTTTTCTTCAGGTATTTTTCTACATTTTTTCTGTCCGGAACCGTTGTAACTTCTTTCGTCAAAGCTTTTTCAAATTCAGTTTTTGCCTTTGAATATTCTTTTTTGTTAAAATAATATTTTCCTGACTGATAGTAAACCAGCCAAAAATCCGGATTCATAGATTGATAGGAAGGAATAACTCCGTCTGTCAACAGTGTATTTTTATCATCGGCTGCCTCATTGATCTCTTTTCCGTACATTTTGGACAATTCGTAGTTTTTAAATTCCTCAGAGTCTGCAAAGGGATCACGTGGAATATTCAAACTTGATTTTGAAAAGTCATCAGGCTGTAGCCCATTGTCTGAAAAGATTTTATTCAGATCATAGCAAACAAATTCTCCCAGCTGATAAGGATTGGAAGACACCCAAACCAGTTTTTTCTGAGGCGAAAATATAACGGCATGGTGCGCCAGAAGCTGATTGAGTGCTTTTTCATTGCCATAACCAATAGATTCATCTTTTAAACCGGATCTGTTCCTTAAAATGGATGCCATCTTTTCCGGAGTGATCTTTTTTTCTTCCTGCAAAAGCTCCTGAAGTTTTTCATATCGGTATTCCGAATGACTTTCTTCAATATGCTTCTGATTTCTTTTGTCATCTTTA
This sequence comes from Chryseobacterium sp. GVT01B, assembly GCF_019970045.1. Classification (GTDB taxonomy): domain Bacteria; phylum Bacteroidota; class Bacteroidia; order Flavobacteriales; family Weeksellaceae; genus Chryseobacterium. The sequence goes on along the minus strand of NZ_JAHXYI010000008.1, from coordinate 211,500 downwards.
TAGACCTCTGACTGGAAATGGTTAGTACAAAGAACCCGGCTGGTATTCTGCACGCTGTACACACCGAAGTTTTTAGGTGAAACTTCAATAATTACGGCATTTTTATCATTGGCACTTCCTACGAGGATAGATTCAGATACAAAAACTTTCCTTTTTTTAGCAATGGCAATGGCTTCATCAATATTTTTAGCGTATTGCAAAATTTCTCTTGTAACAAGGGAAATAGGTGTTTTTGCAGTCAAAGGAATTTTTGATTTTCCTGCGTTAATGGTCACTGTAATTCCTTCTTTATTCATTCCGGATACAACACCAATCATTCCCGGCCAGCTTACCGACATATAGGGAATTCCTTCTTCCGGCTGAACAAACTCTACCAGTTTATTTTTTGCAAAATCGTCACCTACATAAAAATCGAAATTTCTTCCTATCAACAGATCTCCATCTTCCGTATTTTCGTTCCAAACAGCCAGTGAAGTGCAGCCTACCATCGCCAGATCCTGCATGGCATGCCCGATATCATGAGCTCCGTGCAGATAAAGGTTTCTTAAATATTTGGGAGCAATAAAATCATACTGATCAGATGAATATTGTGATAAACCGTATAATTCTGCCTGATAGTCTTCTCTTACATTGAGATACATTTTTCTGTTGTACCATTTTAAAAAGCCCCTCAGCAGCCTCTGTTTAAATTTTGACGGTACAAATCCCTCTACTTTTGAAAAGAAAATACTTTCCTGCTTCTGCATTAAACTTTGGGTGAGTGCTCCATTATTATATCCCAACTGCAATGGATTTCCTTTGATATAAAGTTCCCAGAGCTGCTGTTTATTTTTCGTAAGATAATTCTGTTTATAACTGAAAGTGCTGTCATTGATACGGGTTACTTCCGGAACCTCGAGTGAATAGTGTTTTACATCAGGAATATGATGGATAGATTTTGATATTCCGCAGGCAGTGAGGAAAAAACAAAAAGTAAGGTAAAGAAGAGTTCTTTTATAGGATGAATAAATGGTTTTCGTTTTTTTCACTTTAGTTTTTATTAATCATTTGTGTCAACCGCATGTCAATCGTTTCTTTTCCCAGAATCTCTGCGCAGGTATTAAAAGCACCGATGGTTACTCCTAAAATCCCATGCATATTCACAGATTGTCCTGTCAGAAAAAGATTGTCAATTTTCGTGCGGGGAGAAACCATTGTTTTAAGCGGATTCTCCGAACTTTTCATGTATCCGTACATATTTCCTTCAAAATTCCCGATATAGTCCCGGTAAGACAAGGGAGAAGAAGTATATATGGTTTTGATGGCATGCCTTAGATTAGGAATTTTCTTTTCCAGGGCATCCAGCATTTTCTCAGTCTTTTCAAACTTAAATCTTTCATACGCTTCTCCTCTTTGATGCTCATCAGCTACAGTATTGAATGTATTTTCCCATTCTCTCACCTCATCAAAATCCATATAAGAAATTGCGGTAAGACTTTCTGCAAATTCAGGATGATGTTTTGAAGGGGTAGATGACAGCATATAGGTTTCCGGCCAGACTTCTTTCCGGTAACGGAATGCATTCCAGACCTGTTCTTCTGATGAATAGTGGTATCTGTTGTAATTGAAATTCGGAAGGCTCTGAGGTCTTAAAACCAAATAAATACTAAAGCATGATGAAACCGGCTTCCAGCTCAAAACCCTGTTCAGAAAGGATTTTTTTAGTCTATCCTCCCCGATTAGTTGAATAGTGGAACGAATCTCTATATTTGAAATAAACTGTTTCGCGGAATATTCTTTCCCTGCTTTCGTTTTTACGGATACCAATACATTATTTTCATTAAAAACAAATTCAGAAACTTCCGAATGCTTGTGAACTTCCGCTCCATACTCCCGAAGTTTTCTGATCAGAAGTTTAGAGATCTGACTGCCTCCTTTTACACATTTATAGGCACTTTGGATATAAGAGTTTACTGTTAAAGCATGTACGTAGAAAGGTACATCTTCAGAGTCTCCGGCGTATAAAAAATTAGAACCCAGTAAAACAGCCTGAAGCCTTTTGTTCTGGGTAACGGATTCTATAAATCGTTTGGTATTCAGATGCAGTATTTCCTCGTTGTAATTATCTTTTCCTACTACATGGTATCTTGGAAACTGGCTGCAGACATACTGAATCTCTTCACAGTAGTTTTCAAGGTTTCCTTTCTCTTCGGGGAAATATTTGGAAAGCTGTTCAACAAAATTCTGATAACCCTGTGCATGCGGATATTCTATTTCTTCTTCTCCGAAACTGATTTTGTCATATCCATCTTCATCCATCTGCTGAAGCTCGAGATCATCCATAATTTCCAGATAGGAAAAGAACTGGTTCAGATTCTGGCCTTTGGATAAGCCTCCAAGATAATGAACTCCTGTATCGAAAATCAGTTTGTCACGTGAAAAAGTCTGCAGATTTCCTCCGTATTGATTATTTTTCTCAAGAACGCACACTTTCATACCTTCTTTCGCCAAAATAAGAGCCGAAACAAGACCTCCCAATCCGCTGCCGATTACAAGTATGTCATATGCTTTCTTCAAAAGAGAATGTGCTTTTAATAATTAAGAAACAGGGAATTTAAGATATTTAAAGATTACTTTGGTACAGTAAACAAAGAAATTTTATTTGGAAAATACTATTTAATGATCTTAATTCTTAGTAAATCTTAATGGTTTTTAGTTTTTCGTTTGTTTTTATGGGATAAAAATAGAAAAATTAATCAACATCATCCCAAAAATCAAAATAATTAAACCACTGAAGAGGATATTTTTTCACCATAGTTTCAAGATTCTGAACATATGACTGTAAAAGCCCCTGTGAATCACGATTTTTGATATTCTGAGCCACTCTCGCGTATAAGTGGTAATGAAGATTATTTTCCTTCATCACATACACATATACTACAGGAACGCCTAATCTTGAGGCAATCAAAAACGGACCGGCCGGAAACTTTGCACTTTTTCCCAGCAGTTCTGCTTCCAGATATTTGGATCCTTCAAAATAACGGTCTCCGGTGAAGCAGATCAACTCGTTTTCTGACAAAGCTTTGTTAATTTCAAAGATATGTGACATATCTTCTTTTACATAGATGAACTTGATATTACTTTCTTTTACAGCAACGCTCTCCAGATACTCCTTAATCACGGTAACTTCCTGATCTGTAGTCACCAGATTGATCTGACAGTCGAAGTCGATATCTGCAAAAAAATGTTCAGCAATTTCAAAATTACCGATATGAGCACTGATGAGGACACCTCCTTTTTTAGCAGCTAAAAGATCTCTGAGATTTTCAATACCATCGAATTCATAGGTATATTTTTCTCTGAGCCCTGCAGAAATAGCAGTTTTGTCGATCAGGACTGTTCCGAAAGTAAAGTAGCTTTTAAATATAGAAGTTTTGGATTTCCAATATCCATAGTTCAGCCTTTTTTGAAAGTAATAGCGTATATATTGATTACTCTTTTTCTGAAATAATGAGTAATAAGCCGCGACAAAGTAAAGCACCCCATATGAACTTCTGATCCCGATATTTCTAATACACCAGACGAATATTCTGTATCCGAGTACTGTTCCTTTAGATTTACCTTTCCACTTGTTCATATATAGAATTTAATATAACAGAGAACCAATGTAATAATACCTTTTTTAAGTGTCCATTACTGAATCACCTTGATATTATTACATTGGCTCATTTTTATAGAATAAAGATTTACTCAATAACTACGCGTTTTTTTCAGCAATCTTGTTTTCAATCGTTGTATAGAAATCATCAAATGTTACCATTTTCTTGAAATCTGCTTCTCCTAATTTCACCCCGAAATTAGATTCGATCACGACTACCATGTCGATATAGTCCAGACTGTCTAAGCCCAGTGTATTTTTAAGGTTGGCATCATTACTGATTTCGTCTCCATCAACTTCAAATTCGTTGACAAGAAAATCATTAACAATAGCAACAATTTTTTCCCTTTCCATGTTTTTAATCAAATTTTTTAACTATTAGTGCAGAATTGGTTCCCCCAAACCCAAAAGAATTCGACAAAAATACATCAATTTTTTGATTTTTTGTTTTTGCGACCAAATTTATCTTTTGTGCTTCATTATCAGGATTTTCCAGGTTAATATTCGGGGCAACGAAATCATTCTGCATCATCAGAATTGAGTAGATCACTTCACTTGCACCTGCCATCCAGCACTCATGTCCTGTCATAGATTTGGTAGAACTTACCGGAACTTCACTTCCGAAAATCTCATAGATTGCTTTTGCCTCATTGGCATCACCAATCGGGGTAGAAGTCGCATGAGCATTAATATAATCAATGTCTGAAGCTTTTAATCCTGATTGTTTAAGCGCTCTGTCCATTGCCAAAGCAGGCCCATCCACATTGGGTGTTGAAATATGTCCTCCGTTTGAAGAAAAACCGTATCCGATAATTTCTGCAATAATTGGGGCTCCTCTTCTTTGGGCTGATTCTAAACTTTCAACAATCAGACTGGCAGCACCTCCGCTTGGAATCAATCCGTCTCTTTCTGCATCGAAAGGTCTGGATGCTTTCGTAGGCTCATCTTCTCTGGCTGAGAAAACTCCCAGTCCATCAAAGCTTGCCATAGAATATTTATTGGTTTCCTGAGCTCCCCCGCAAATGATCATATCCTGGAAACCATTTTTAATCATCATATAAGCCAGCCCCAATGAGTGTGAGCCGCTTGCGCATGCTGCACTTATGGTAAGATTGATTCCTTTCAGTTTAAAGATGGTAGAAAGGTTCATTGTCACCGTTGAGTTCATTGATTTGAAGATCGCTCCCGATCCCATCAATGTCGTATCTTTCTTTTCCCTTGCAATATCGATAGATTCTACGACTGCCTGGGAAACACTGTCATTTCCGTATAAGATCCCCACTTCATGAGTATCTAAGAATTCTTCGTCCAGATTCGCCTGCTTCAATGCATCCATGGTCGCCAGATAAGCATATTCGCTTTCTTCTCCCATACTGATACGCTGGCGTCTGTTTAAGAGGTTTTTCAGATCGGGTTTTGGAACAACTCCTGTAAGGCCGGACCTGAAACCAAATTCTTTTCTGTCCGGATCTAAAACAATACCGGATTTACCTTGATATAGGGATTCCCTGACCTCTTCTAAAGATGTCCCGATGCAGGAATAAATTCCCATTCCGGTAATTACAACCCTATTTTCCATGTTATGAATAAATTCCTCCGTTAATATTAATCACTTCTCCTGTAATGTAAGAAGATTTTTTAGATGCTAAGAATGCGACAAGATCTGCCACTTCTTCTGCTTCTCCGAATCTGTTGGCAGGAATCATGGCTTTCAATTCTTCTTCATTGAACTCCTGAGTCATATCTGTTTTGATAAAACCCGGAGCTACTGCATTTACCGTAACGTTTCTTTTGGCAACTTCCTGAGCCAAAGCTTTTGTAGCCCCTACTACAGCACCTTTTGCAGCTGAGTAATTTGTCTGGCCGGCTGTTCCTTTTACTCCGGATACCGAAACCATATTGATGATTCTTCCGTATTTGTTACGAAGCAGCTTTTGGATAAAGAAATTGGTTACATTGAAAAATCCATCCAGACTTGTATTGATCACGCTGTTCCAGTCTTCTTTCTGCATCCACATAAAAAGACCATCTCTTGTGATTCCGGCATTATTGACGATCACTTCTACTACTGCATCAGGATTTTTCTCCTGCCAGTCCGTTAAAACAGTCTTTGTCTCTTCGGTATTTCCTACATCAAATTTAAGAATTTCTCCGGTAGCACCCAATTCTTCCACTTTAGCCAACGTTTCGTTTGCTGCGGTTTCGTTTGAAGCGTAGTTGATAAGGATGTGATAGTTTTTCTCTTCAGCCAGTTTTATACAGATTGCCCTCCCGATTCCTCTGGAGCCTCCTGTTACAATTGCACATTTCATGCGTTAGTGTTTATATCGTTTTTAGTTTTTTTAAGTTGAGAGAGTGTCTTTCATTGAATAGACAATCTATGACAGCTAATAGTTACATTCCTTTCAGATATTTCTTCACTTCCTCCAGGTAAGGATACATCACCATATCATCTGAGAAAGCAGGAATAATTTTTCTGATTTCATCATACAATTCCTTTGTAGAAGATGAAACCTTATCCTGGAACCCAAGATATTCAACAGCCTGAATAATGGTAATCGCCTCTATCGCCAATACTTCAAAAGCATTTTCAATCACTTTTCTGCAGATCACCGCAGCATTGGTTCCCATACTAACGATATCCTGATTATCATTATTGTTTGGAATACTGTGAACATACATAGAATTCGACAGCATCTGGCTTTCTGCCGTGGTAGAAGTTGCCGTAAACTGTACTCCCTGCATCCCGAAATTGAAACCTAATTTACCTAAATTTACAAAAGGAGGCAAAATTTCATTGATTTTAGCATTCAGAAGATAGTTTAGCTGTCTTTCTGCAAGCATCGTAAGTTTGGTAACCACAATTTTCAGCTTGTCCATTTCCAGAGAGATGTAATCACCGTGGAAGTTTCCTCCGTGGTAAACATGCTGGTCTTCAACATTGATAATCGGGTTATCATTCGCGGAATTGATCTCGTTTTCAAGAACTTTCTCTGTATATTCCAGCGTATCTAATACCGGACCCAAAATCTGCGGAACACATCTTAAAGAATAATATTCCTGAACTTTTTCCTTGAATACTTTCTCCTGCTCTTCAAAATGGGTATAAAGATGATCTTCTCTTTTTCTGATCAGTTTACTGTCTGCCAGATGAGCACGCATTCTTTCTGCCACTTTCTGCTGACCGTAATGTTTTTTCGTTCCGTTCAGTGCTGCTGATAAATGGTCATCGTAAGCCTGTACAATCTCATTAATGGCACAAGAAAGTCTAAGGGAAATATCTGTAAGCTGATTGGCTTTATAAGCATTCACAATACCGATTCCTGACATCACAGAAGTTCCGTTCATCAAAGCAAGCCCTTCACGGATCTCTACTTTTATCGGCTCTAATCCTTCTGTTTCAAAAACGTCTTTGGTAGATTTTCTTTCTCCTTTATAAAATACTTCTCCTTCTCCAATCAGTACCAAAGCCAGATGAGCCAGCTGAACAAGGTCTCCGCTTGCTCCTACTCCTCCATGCTCAAAGATCAATGGAGTAATATCTCTGTTGATCAGTTCCTGAAGAAGATAAATAACAGACTGATGCACTCCTGAATTTCCTAATGATAAGGTATTCAGTCTTGCCAGCATGCATGCCTTAACTTCTTCTGCAGGTAAAGGATTTCCGATTCCTGAAGAATGGCTTCTGATCAGGTTATACTGAAGCTGGTGTGTATCTTCATCACTGATTTTGAACTGAGCCATCGGCCCAAAACCGGTGTTCACACCATATATTACTTTATTTTTTGAAAACTCCTTTAAAAACTGAAAACTCTTATCCACTCTTGATAAAAGTGATTCATCCAGTTCTATTTTTTCATTCTCAATGATAATTTTTTGAAAGTCTTTCAGTTCTAAAAAGTTATTTATTTTCATCAATTAAAAGTAATAGTTGATAATTTTGTAAAATATTAATTATTTGTCACTAATTTTGCGGCAAAGATAAAAGTTATTATTAAAATAAAAAATCAAAGATGAGCAAAGAATTTGTTGACGTTCTTGTAATCGGAGCCGGACCTTCCGGATGCGTGTCTTCTTCATACCTGAAGAACAATAACGTCAGCGTGAAAATAGTCGAAAAGACAAAATTCCCCAGACTGGTAGTAGGTGAAAGCTTAATTCCGAGGGTAATGGATCACTTTGAAGAGGCTGGGCTTTTCCCTGCATTAGATAAAATGGGCTTTGAAAAAAAGCTTGGGGCACGTTTCCTTCGTGGTGACGAGGTCTGCATTTTTGATTTCAGCAACAAATTCGGGGAAGGCTGGGACTGGACCTGGCAGGTTCCAAGAGCTGATTTTGATAATACTCTTGCTCAGGAAGTCATTAATAAAGGTGTTGATCTTGAATTTGAGACTGAAGTTATTGACATCAAGTTTAACGGAACAGATTCTGTAACTACAGTAAAAAACAAGGATGGAGAAACGAAAGAGATCCATGCTAAGTTTGTGATTGATTCCAGTGGTTACGGAAGAGTGTTGCCTCGTCTGCTAGATCTTGAAAAACCATCAAGACTGTCTCCTCACTCTGCGATTTTCTCTCATGTAAATGATATTAACAGAGCGCCAGGAGAAGAAGGGACTTTAATTTCTTTTGACATTATTGAAACAGAAGTATGGCTTTGGGTAATTCCTTTTTCTAATGGAAATACAAGTTTAGGAATTGTAGGCCCTACTGAATATATTGATAAATTATCTGAAAACGGAGATACAGCCGAAGCTTTAAGAAAAGCTATTTCTCTTTCTGATTATTATGTAAAACGTTTTGGGGATGTGGAATTCCTTTTTGAACCAAGACATCTGAAAGACTATTCTTGCTCGGTAAAAAGTTTATTCGGAGATGGATTTGCATTAACAGGAAATGCATCAGAATTTCTTGATCCGGTATTCTCTTCAGGAATGGCTTTTGCCACAGAATCCGGAATGTTGGCAGCAAAACTGGCGTTAAGACAATTAAATGGAGAAAAGATCAACTGGCAGACAGAATACACTGATTATATTTTATATGGCGTGGATGTTTTCACCACATATGTAAAAGAATGGTATACCGGAAATCTTCAGGAGCTATTTTTCCACCAGCCGGAAAATCCGGACGTAAAGAAAAAGATCTGTGCTGTTTTAGCAGGGTATGTCTGGAATAAAGACAATCCTTTTGTGAAAAAGCACGATACAGTGATTAAAAATCTTGCAAACCTGATCAAACTAGAAAAACAGGAACAGCAAAACCAAGCATAAAAAAACGGTCTGAATTTTCAGACCGTTTTTTATTATTTTATAACTTCTTTGATTTTTTTTCCTAAATCTTTTCCTGTTTGTTCATATGCCCCTGCAATTCTTCCATATTCCATTACAAATTCTTTATTTTGTGGTTTTCCAAGAATTTTGTCTCCTTTTAGTTTCATCACTACATTTGACGGATTATCTGTTTCTACGAAAATCAGATCCGAGGTTAATTTAGCTTCCTGTCCTATCAATCCACCATGCCATCCCGCATAAATCCATTTTGCATCAACAATTAGCGTATACTTAGCATGAGTATCTTTTTTGAAGGCAATTTTTTTAGACTTTCTGTTGATTCCTTTCAGGAAATAATCCAAATATTCCGTGTTTTTAAACGTTTCCCATGCTCCTATCCATTTTCCCCAAGCTTCTTCACCTTTTTTAGCTACAGTTTCTGTTTTTCTTTTTTCCAGATATTGAGCTTCAGTATAATTCTCTACCTGAAAAGCAACATTTTCAAATTTCACCTGAACATTTACTTCTGTCTGGTCTTTCAGAAAGTCAAAATCCCCGGATTCAACATTAATTTGATTTTGTCCAAATGTCACTACACCAATTACTGCAAAGAGTAAGAATAATAATTTTTTCATGTTTTTTTATTAGCTTTATATATTTAAGGGTTCAAAGATATTATAAAAAAGAAATCTTCCACTCTTTATTTTTAATTTTATCTCAAATCAATAAAAGTGATTGGTTTTCTGCTGTTTGGATTGAAAACCGTTTTGGACAGGATATCAAAATCAATGATTTCAATCTTCGGGCTTACTCTCAATTTTGCACGGAAGTGGTCCCTCACTTCATTCACAAAGCTGTCATGTTCTTCTTCTGTACTTAGTTTAATGATAATTTCGTCAAGACCTATTTCGTTGGCCTGAATAACAATCTGATAGCATAAAATATTGTTGAAATCATTTAAAATATCATTCATTGCCGGCGGATACAGCGTTGTTCCTTTATATTTTATCATCTGCTGTTTCCTTCCTACTACAGGGCCTAACCTCATCGTATTTCTTCCACACTGGCATGGCTCATGGTGTGCTTTTACAATATCTCCGGTTTTAAATCTTAGCAAAGGGATGGCTTCAACACCTAAAGTTGTGATCGTAAGTTCTCCACTTTCTCCTTCTTTAACTGGATTTCCGTTATCGTCCAGAATTTCGGTAATAATTAATTCCGGGTGGTGATGTCCTCCGATCTGGAATTCGCATTCTGTGAAAGCAGTACTCATTTCGGTAGAAGCGTAAGTGGAAAAAAGTTTTATATCCCATTTTTCTTTGATCTTCTGCGAAAGAATATTATCTGTAAAATCCTGACTTTTGATACTTTCTCCTATACATACAGCTCCATAAACACTTGAATTTTTATAATCCAATCCATGTTTCTCGGCATAATCAATCATTTTCAACAGAAAAGAAGGAACAGTAATCAGGTATTTTGGTTTGTATCTGAAAATAGAATCCCATTGCAGTTCGGGAATTCCAGGTCCCATTCTCACTACACTTGCGCCCATTTTTCTTAAGCCAAGAAAGTAAGCGAGTCCCGCCATAAACCTTTTGTCTATGGTAGTAATCATCTGAACAACATCTCCTTTCTGAATTCCTGCACAGGCAAATGATATTGCTTCATTATAAGCCAGCCTTTCAAGATCATTATCCGAAAGTCCAAAAGTAACCGGATCTCCCAACGTTCCGGAAGTGGTACTGTAATCGACAATTTTATCCGGTGTTATGCAAAAAAAATCATGATTATACTGCTGAAGATCATTCTTCGTTGTGGTAGGAATCTTCTGAAGATCTTCCAAAGTACGGATGTCAGCAATATGAATATTATTTTCTTTAAACAGTTTCTGATAAAAAGGTGAATGAGCTTCAAGATAAGTCAAAAGTCCATGAAGTTTTTCTTCCTGAAATATTTTGATTTCCTGAATGCCTGCTTTCTCGATTGACGGATGAAATTCCAATGATTTTAATTTTTAAAGAGCAAATTTATTTAAAATTACATGATTGTAAGATGTATTCATGTAAAATGTATTCATGATTTCTACCACAATTTTTATCTCTGGAAGGCAAAAGTTTGTGTATTGGTATTTCCGGCAGTATTGATGGTGGTTACTTTTAAAGTATGAGATCCTGATCCTTTCGGGCATTTTTCATCAAAGGTGTAGACAAAATTATCTTTTACTCGGGCAAAGCGAAGCCATTTTCCATCCAGCTCAGCCCGGAATGAAATAATATCTCCAACCTTCGTTGTTCCTTTTAACAATAAAGAGATGCTGTTTACCAATGCCCCTTCAGCCCATCCTGAGGAAACAGACGGCAGCGTATTGTCTATTAATAATTTTGCTGTGCCCAATCTGTTGAACTGCCCTTCTGCCCTGCCACCATTCCATTTTGCTTTTACCACATTCTTATCACTTCCATAATCAAGGAGGATAACGACTTTATCCCTTTCAGCATCAGATAACTTTCTATTGGGTTTTATTTTCAAGGTATACTCGCCCTGAACCGGAATGTACGGACTTTGTAGAATAATGCTATTTGAAACAGCATTTGGATCTGTATCCGGTTTTTCATAGGCATTGAAATTTACAGCATCGTAGAGTGCATTTTTGCTGAAGTTAATCTCTGCATTTTCGGTGGAGATTGTTTTTCCTTCATTAGGCATTACAATCTTCCCTGTAGAAGATACTTTGTCTGAAACTTTATTTAACTGAAGTTTTGTTGTTAACCGACTTGTATTTCCCTTTGTATCTTTCAGGACTATTTCAATGTTATGAACCTCCTCATCCTGAAGATTGATAATCCCAGTCAAATCCGGGGTCCTGTAATTCTGAAGTCTCATTCCTGGTAAATCAGCCAGGTGCTGAATTCCCATTTTATCCCTGATGAATTTGGTATAATCTATACAGCCATTAATATAGCGGGTGTCATCATAATGGATTTTATCAATTTTAAAACTGTAAATCAGCTTGCCATCCATCAATAGTTCTGCATTATAAATTCCAAGATTAAACCCTTGATTGGCCTTATCTACTGCCTTAATGGCGAAACTTATTTCAGGAGAGTTCACCTTAACAAGGTTAGAAGTATAAACATTTCCTGCTTTTTTCACTGCAATTCCGTTAGCACCAGGTTCGTAGGTACTGAAACGTCTGTCATACCAATACAATCCACTGATAATTGGAGCTATATTATCAGGAATAGCAAAACCGAAAAGCAATGGATTAAGACATTCTTCTGTTTTGGTATCTCTTATTTCAAAATGTAAATGTGGACCAGCGGAGCCTCCCGTATTTCCACTCGATGCAATTTGCTGTCCTTTCTCTACCGGAAACTGTCCTGGTTGAAAACTTATATCCTGCTCCCACTTTTCATCTTTATATTGTCTAGCCTTTACATATTCATCAAGCTTATTGAAGTATTTGTTCAGATGGGCATACACGGTAGTATAACCATTGGGATGAGTAACATATATGGCATTTCCAAATCCGTAACGCTCTACTTTTATCCTGCTGACATACCCTTCTGCAGCTGCTAAAACCGGCAAATTCTCCTGACTATTGGTTCTTAGATCCAGTCCCATGTGAAAATGATTCGTACGGATCGCACCAAAATTGGCTGCAAGTTGCATAGGAATGTTTAATGGATTTCGGAAATAATTCTGAGGGTAATTATTTTGAGCCTGTACAATAATGCTTGTGTTGATAAAGTAGACAAAAAGCATCAGTTGATAAAAGGTTTTCATACAGCATTTGGGTTTATAGATCTATTTAAATGTACAAAATTCTGGCCAATAAGCAGTTGTTGGGATATTCATTTTTAAGAATCACCTTTGTTTTCTTAACCACAGATTTCTTTTGCTGAGTGAAACGCCTTTGCAAACAATTTTAACCCATTCATAAGATCTTTGCGAACTTTGCGTAATCATTAGGTTTTGGCTAAAGCCATTGGATATGTTTTTATTATTTAAGCGGGCTAAAGCCCACTCCTATTGAATAAATCGCATTAAATTTTATATGAAATACAGTCAGGAAGATTCACTTATTCACCATTCACCATTCACTTTCTCCCACTTTCTTTATTATATTTCTGAAATTGAACTTTTTAATAGATGATATCAAAATAAAACATATATTATAAACCGACAAATTTTAGTAAATTTGCAGACTTAATTAATCAACGATATTGAGATATTTACAATGAGCCAATTTAAAGAATACAAAAACCTCAACCTTATTGACGTAGCAGAGAATGTAGCGGAATTTTGGAAACAAAATAAAACTTTCAATAAGAGTGTTGAGATTCGTCAGGGAAATCCTGAGTTTGTTTTTTATGAAGGTCCGCCTTCAGCAAACGGTATGCCTGGAATTCACCACGTAATGGCAAGAGCATTGAAAGATATTTTCTGCCGTTACCAGACGCAGAACGGGAAACAGGTTTTCCGTAAAGCAGGCTGGGATACGCATGGTCTTCCTGTGGAACTGGGTGTAGAAAAAGAGTTAGGAATCACGAAAGAAGATATTGGCAAAAAAATCTCTATTGAAGACTATAACAAAGCTTGTCGTGAAGCGGTAATGCGTTATACCGATGTATGGAATAACCTTACAGAGAAAATCGGATATTGGGTAGACCTTGATGATCCTTACATCACGTACAAGTCAAAATATATGGAAACCGTTTGGTGGTTATTGAAGCAATTGTATAGCAAAGACTTGTTGTACAAAGGATACACCATTCAACCTTACTCACCGAAAGCAGGAACAGGACTTTCTTCTCACGAGCTGAATCAGCCCGGGACATACCGTGACGTTTCAGACACAACGGTTGTGGCTCAGTTTAAAGTGAAAAAAGACTCTTCAGCATTATTCAATGATGTTGACGGGGATGTTCATATCCTTGCCTGGACGACGACTCCATGGACGCTTCCATCCAATACCGCTCTTACTGTAGGTAGAGATATTGAATATGTTGTAGTTAAAACTTTCAATCAATATACATTTGAACCAGTAACTGTTGTTTTATCAAGAGTTCTTTTACCTAAAGTTTTCGGTAAAAAATATACAGAAGGTACTGATGAAGATTTTGCCAATTACACTCCGGAAACTAAAGTAATTCCTTTCAAGGTTTTAAAAGAATTCACAGGGGAAAAACTTGTTGACACGAGATATGAGCAATTAGTTCCTTGGTTTACACCAAACGACAATGCTGAAAATGCATTCAGAGTAATCCTTGGAGATTTTGTAACAACAGAGGACGGTACAGGTGTTGTTCATACTGCCCCTACTTTCGGTGCTGATGATGCGAGAGTTGCTAAAATGGCTCAACCTGAAATCCCGCCAATGTTGGTAAAAGATGAAAATGACAATCTTGTACCATTGGTTGACTTACAAGGTAGATTCATCAAAGGAGACAATGTGCCTGAGGTATTCTCCGGAACTTATATCAAAAATGAATATTATGATGAAGGAACTGCTCCTGAGAAATCATGGGATGTAGAACTTGCGATCCTGTTGAAAACGGAAAACAAAGCCTTCAAAGTAGAAAAATATGTCCACTCTTATCCACACTGCTGGAGAACAGATAAGCCAGTATTGTACTACCCGCTGGATTCATGGTTTGTGAAAATGACTGCTGTAAAAGACAGACTGGTTAATCTGAACAAAGAAATCAACTGGAAACCGAAAGCTACTGGAGAGGGACGTTTTTCCAACTGGTTGGAAAATGTAAACGACTGGAACCTTTCCCGCTCAAGATATTGGGGGATTCCGTTGCCTATCTGGAGAACAGAGGATCTGAAAGAAGAAAAAATCATTGGTTCTGTAGAAGAATTATACAACGAAATCGAGAAATCAATTGCAGCCGGCCTGATGACTGAAAATCCGTTCAAAGGTTTCATCATCGGAAATATGTCTGAGTCTAACTATGAGCTTGTGGATCTTCACAAAAATGTAGTAGACAAAGTAGTATTGGTTTCTGATTCAGGAAAAGCAATGAGACGTGAAAGCGACTTGATCGACGTTTGGTTCGATTCAGGTTCTATGCCTTATGCACAACTGCATTATCCTTTTGAAAATAAAGAATTAATCGACAACAATAAAGCATTTCCTGCTGATTTTATCGCAGAAGGTGTTGACCAGACCCGTGGATGGTTCTATACGCTTCATGCGATCGGAACTGCTGTTTTTGATTCTGTTGCTTATAAAAATGTAATGAGTAACGGTCTTGTTCTGGATAAAAACGGACAGAAGATGTCAAAACGTTTAGGAAATGCAGTAGATCCGTTCGAAACCCTTTCTGTGTACGGACCGGATGCTACCCGTTGGTATATGATCTCTAATGCAAACCCTTGGGAAAACCTGAAGTTTGACATTGAAGGAATTGACGAGGTAAGAAGAAAGTTCTTTGGAACATTGTATAACACCTATTCATTCTTTGCTTTATACGCGAATGTGGATGGCTTCAACTATTCAGAAAAAGAAGTTGAAAACCGTCCTGAGATTGACAGATGGGTTCTTTCTGAACTGAATCTTCTGATCAAAGAAGTAAAAGCTTTCTATGAAGATTATGAGCCAACAAGAGTAGCAAGAGCCATCAGTAATTTTGTGAATGATAACCTGAGTAACTGGTATGTAAGATTATGCAGAAGACGTTTCTGGAAAGGAGATTATTCTGATGACAAGATCTCTGCTTACCAGACTTTATACACATGTCTTGAAGTAGTTGCAAAGCTATCTGCTCCAATTGCTCCGTTCTTTATGGATCAGTTATATCAGGATTTAAATAAAGTAACAGGTAAAGAAAGTTGTGAATCTGTACACCTTACAAACTTCCCTGTAGCTGATGAAAGTTTAATTGATCAGGATCTGGTTGAAAAAACACATCTGGCTCAGAACATTACAAGTATGGTGTTCTCTCTAAGAAAGAAAGAAAATGTAAAAGTTCGCCAGCCACTACAAAAAGTATTGGTTCCTGTACTGGATTCTAAAACAGAAGAGCAGATTTTTGCTGTTGCTGAGCTGATCAAACAGGAAGTAAACGTGAAAGAATTACAGTTAATCAATGCTGAAGAAGCATCTCACTTAATTGTAAAACAGATAAAGCCTAACTTCAAAGCTCTTGGTCCTAAATTAGGAAAAGACATGAAAGTGGTAGGCGCCGAGATTAGCAATCTTACTACAGAACAGATTTCCAGCCTTGAAAAAGAAGGAAAAATAGACGTTCAAGGATATGAAATCACCCTTGATGATGTGGAAATTTCTACAAAAGATATCCCAGGATGGACTGTAACTTCTGATGGAAAAACAACTGTGGCATTAGATTTGACGTTAACCGATGAGCTAAAATCTGAAGGTATCGCAAGAGAATTCATCAACAGAATTCAAAACCTGCGAAAAGATAAAGACTTTGAACTGACAGACAGAATTTCAATCACATTAGAAGAAAGTTCTCCTTTCTTGAATGAGATTAAGAAAAATGAAGAATATATTTCTTCTGAAGTCTTGTCAAATAAAATAGAAATTGTATCTTCACTTTCAAATTTTAACGAAATCGAAATAGATGAGGTTAATTTTAAGATAAATGTTGAAAAAAATTAACATGTAGTTATTATATTTCAAATTCCATTTCATAATTTTATTAAAAAAGAGAAAGAATATGTCAGACGAAAGAGTTAGATACAGCGATGCTGATTTACAGGAATTTAAAGCGATCATTAAAGAAAAAATAGAAAAAGCAGAAAAAGATCTTCAGCTTATCAGAGAAAGTTTTATCAACGACCAGAATAATGGAACCGATGATACTTCACCTACCTTTAAAGCTTTTGAGGAAGGAGCAGAAACTCTGAGCAAAGAGCAGAACTCTATTTTGGCAGGTAGACAGGAGAAATTCGTGCGTGACCTTAAAAATGCTTTGATCAGAATCGAAAATAAAACGTATGGTGTTTGCAGAGTAACAGGAAAACTGATTCCTAAGGAAAGACTTCTAGCCGTTCCTCACGCTACGCTGAGCATCGAAGCGAAAAATATGCAAAAATAACCGCAAGGTTTGTAAAAAATAATATTGGGTTTATAACGTATTCACGAATACTTTATAAACCTAATTTTTAATGTATACCCATGAGCGAATTATTAATTTTAGGATTTATTATCGCAATAGTATTACTGTTTTTCAACAGAGAATGGATTAAAAACAGATTCTTTCCTGATCAGCAGAAAAACTATACTATTGATGACAAGTTCAATTCTGATAAACGTGACCGGGAGAAAGAGATCGACAGACTTTTGAGTAAGATGGGCAAAAATGGAGTCAATGATCTGTCTGAAAAAGAGAGAAAGAGACTTGATGAGCTGTCCAAAATGTAAATATTTAAATATAAGAAATGGAATCTATCATAGTACATCCTAAAAATTCTATGGAGTTGAGTGCACTGAAAAGTGTTTTGAAGGAAATGGGCATTAAATTTGAAAAAGCTCATGTTAAAAGTTCGTATAACGGACAGAAAGTAGTCAAGAAAGCAAGCGATAATAAGCCGGCTGCAAAGCCTTCAAAACCTAAAGGGCAATAATGAAAAAGATCTTAGCGATAACATTTTTGGTGTTATTAATTGACCAGGCTTCAAAAATTTATATCAAAACTCATTTTAATCTGGATGACAGCGTAACTGTTCTGCCTGGATTTAAACTAACCTTTGTGGAAAACCCGGGAATGGCTTATGGATTCCACTTCGGAGGAATTATTGGAAAATATTTTCTGGTGATCCTAAGAATCTTCCTGATCGGAGGAATGGTATACATGTTCAAAAAATGGTTAAAAGAAGGAGCTTCCAATTATCTTTTGATTCCAATGGCGATCATCTTTGCCGGTGCTATCGGAAACCTTATTGACGGAATGTTCTATGGAATGATTTTCGACAGCGGGACGGTATATGATCCTAGCATTGACCGATGGATCGGCTACGGCGGAATCTCAAAAATCGCTCCTTTCGGACACGGATATTCTACTTTTATGAAAGGATGTGTAGTAGATATGCTTCACTTCCCATTGGTAGACTGGAATGTTCCTGAAAGCTGGCCTTTAATAGGAGGAAAACACCTTGAGTTCTTCAAGTATATTTTCAATGTTGCCGACTCTGCCATTACTGTTGGTGCTGCATTCTTATTAATATTCAGAAAAAAAGCTTTCCCTAACGGACTGGAGTTTTAAATGATCTATTTCGGATGAAAAAAATAATCAAAAATATTTTTAAAATTTTCCTGCTTCTTCTGGTTGCAGGAATTATTTTTATTGCCTGGGCAAATTACAGCATCAAAAAAGATAGTGAACCTTTTGTTTCCTACAATATTGCTAATGTACCGGAAGCAAAAACAGGTCTGTTATTAGGTACCGGAAAAACATTAAGTAACGGAACTCCGAATGCTTATTTCTATAACAGAATTAAAGCCGCTGCTGATTTATTCAAAAGCGGAAAAATACAATACATCATCGTTAGCGGAGATAACAGCACCAAAGACTATAATGAACCTGAAGACATGCAGCTGGCATTGATGCAGAGCGGAGTTCCACAGGATAAAATTATTATGGATCACGCCGGATTCCGAACACTGGATTCTGTGGTAAGAGCAAAAGATATTTTCAGCCAGACAAAAGTGATTATCATCTCTCAGAAATTCCATAATGAAAGAGCCGTTTTCCTTGCCAGAAAAAATGGAATGGAAGCCTTTGGGTATAATGCAGCTGATGTGAATAAATATGCAGGGTTAAAGACTAATACGAGAGAGTATGCGGCCAAGGCTAAGGCATACTGGGATCTTCTTTTTGGGGTAGAACCGAAATTTGGAGGGGAGAAGATTGTGATTCCTTAGTTTTTTTAAGCACGGATTGTCACAGATGATTGTTTAGAAAGATATTGAGATTTTGCTGATTAATAGGTTTTGGCTAAAGCCAATGGAGATGCTTTTTTAATCTGGCTGGGCTAAAGCCCACCCCTATTGAATTTTAATAGCAACATCTTTTATCTTTTATCTTTTATCTTTTATCTTTTATCTTTTATCTTTTATCTTTTATCTTTTATCTTTTATCTTTTATCTTTTATCTTTCGTTATTCGCGGCAAACCTCGTAAATTTGCTATTCATTAATTTTTAAATATAAATTTTAAACAAATGTCAAGAATTCTTACCGGCATTCAAGCCACCGGAACACCCCATCTTGGAAATTTATTAGGGGCCATTATTCCTGCTATCGAACTATCCAAGCAGGAAGGAAATGAATCATTTTTATTTATTGCGAATCTTCACACGCTTACACAGATTAAAGATGCGCAGACTTTAAGACAAAATACCTACGAGATTGCTGCGGCTTGGCTTGCTTGTGGACTAGATACTGAAAAAACATTTTTCTACAGACAAAGTGATATCGCTGAAACCTGTGAACTTTCTTGGCATTTATCATGTTTTTTTCCTTATCAAAGATTAACATTAGCCCATTCATTTAAGGATAAAGCTGACAGACTTCAGGATGTGAATGCAGGTCTGTTTACTTACCCTATTCTGATGGCTGCAGATATTTTATTGTATGACGCAGAGATTGTACCTGTAGGAAAAGATCAGCTTCAGCACCTGGAAATTGCAAGAGATGTAGCTTCCAGATTTAACAATCAAATGGGAGAAGTCCTTGTATTACCCCAGGCAGAACTTCAGCAGGACACGAAATATGTTCCCGGAACTGATGGACGTAAAATGTCTAAATCAATGGGAAATATTATCAATATTTTCTTACCTGAAAAGGAACTGAAAAAACAGGTAATGAGCATTGAATCTGATTCTAAATCTCTGGAGGAACCAAAAGATCCTGAAACGGATAAAACATTCCAGATCTATGAGCTTATTGCCACTCCTGAGCAGACTGAAGAGTTAAGAGCCAAGTATCTTGCCGGAAACTTTGGATATGGCCATGCTAAGAAAGAGTTATTGGATCTTATTCTGGTACGTTTTGAGAAAGAAAGAGAAACGTTCACTTATTATATGAATAATCTTGACGAGCTGGAAGCAAAACTACAGCAAGGAGCCGAAAAAACCAGACCTATTGCACTGGAAACTCTTAAAAGAGTAAGAACAAGCTTAGGATTTTAATTCTAAATTGTAAACATAAGAAAGCCTTTCGTTTGAAAGGCTTTTTCTATTGATATAAAGTATACTTCTTTAATATGCATTATTCTTTGTCAGGATAAAGTAATGCATCTGATCTCCGAATTCATAGACAATATCCCATCCAGGGTATTGTTTTATTATGGTTTTAATGATAGATAATCCTAATCCGGTAGAGGTATGATCTGATCCTTGTTTATAGAAACGATTAAAGATTCTGGATTTATCCAAAGGAACGGATGCACCACTGTTCTGGAATGTAATCCGGTTATTTTCAACAATAATATTTAACGTTCCCTCTTCGTTATTATATTTAATGGCATTTTTCAGAAGATTGGACAGAAGAATATCTGCAAGATCCTGATTAAAATCTGCAACAAACTTTCCTTTTTCTATAATATTAACCTCAACTTTTTTAAATGCGATGAAATCTTCATAATTCTGAACCAACTGGGCAATCATTCCGTTAAAATCAACGTCTGACGTTTTATTAAACTGGCTGTTTTCAATTTTGGAAAGCATTAATAATGATTTGTTTAAGCCTACCATTCTTCGCAGATCATTTTTCACGTCGGTAAGAAAGGTCAGACTCTTTTTATCAAGGTCATCATTCTGAATCAAAAGATCAATTTTGTTAATAACAATAGCCAAAGGAGTCTGAAGTTCGTGGGACGCATTTTCAATAAACTGTTTCTGCTGATAAAAAACAAGCTCGTTACGTTCAATCATTTCATTGATTTCCACATTCAATTCTTCAAACTCAGTGATTTTATAAGTCTGCTTTTCCTGTGAAAAAGGAATTCCAAACTGATATTTTTTAAGTTTATCCAAAATCAGATAGAATGGCCTCATTGCTTTATTCAACAGATATCCGTTGATTACAACAATACTTATTACCAAAAGAATATAAAGCACAATTAAAGCAGTCGTAAGGTCGTAGATCAATTCGTCCTCTTCAACGGTAGAAGTTCTTATAACAAGTCTCTGCTGATTTTTAAACTGATCGATAAAGTCCGCCTCCAGAACTCTGTAAGGCTGGTCCTTATCATCATATTCCATATAATACATCTTATTGTACAGTCTGCTTTTATTCTGATATTCTTCAGCTTTAATGGGATTGATTTTAAATTCATTAAATCCAAAATCATTATTCTTCAACAGCTGAGGATTCAGGTAAACGGCTTTGATAATCTGTATTTTCCGATCTTTTAATCCGTCATCCACATTATCATGCACTTCATCCAGGATATAAGCATAAAACAGCCCTGCCCAAACTGCAATAATGAACAGCAGGATGATAATCAGGTATTTTATGGTATAATATTTTAAAGAAACTTTCATCAGATGAATTTATATCCTATCCCGTACACCGCCTGAAAATCAGCTTCGGCATTGAGTGTTTTTAATTTTTTACGTAGATTTTTAATCTGTGAATAAATAAAGTCCAGACTGTCTGCCTGATCGATATAATCTCCCCAGATAGCTTCCGCCAATGTCGTTTTCTGCAAAGTTTTTTCGGGATGGATCACAAAATAATACAATAGATCATACTCTTTGCGGTTAAGAACCAATTCCTCATTTCCTACTTTCACCGTTCTGTTCTCCGGATCAATACTTATATTTTTATATCGGATGATATTTTCACCATCCTGATTCTTTCTTCTGATCACAGACTTGATTCTCGCCATTAGTTCTGCAAGATGGAAAGGTTTTGCAAGATAATCATCAGCTCCAATTTCCAGCCCGGTTACCTTATCATCCACTGAATCTTTGGCAGAAAGGATGATTACGGGATCTTTCTTGTGCATTTTTTTTATCTCTTTCAGCAGATCTATTCCATTTCCGTCAGGCAGCATAATATCCAGCAAAATACAGTCATATTCATAAGAAATAATTTTCTCCAGTCCGTTACTGTAATTTTCTGCATACTCCACAATGAAATGTTCTGCCTCCAGAAATTTCTGTACCGTATCTTTCAGTTCGGGCTCATCTTCTACTATTAAAATCTTCATACCTCTGGATCTATATGCTCTGCTGCGCGATTAACTTATATCAAATATAGGAAATTATAAGGAGGGAAGCCGGAGATAGGGATACACATCCGAAAGTCTACGAGAATATGATCAGTATAAGGGTTATATGATAAATTACCGATAAGATGTCTACAAAATGGAAATACTCCCTACCTTCTCCCCTCAGGCACTTTTTCATGAATAATCTAATTTGATTTCACATTACGACCGTCTGCATCAAAAACAAGACATAGACCGTTCATCAAATGAATTTTGTAAGCATTGTATTTTTTTTCAATAGATTCAATTACACTGCAAGGGTGGTTTCTTGTCATAAATGAAACTATATTCTTTCTAATCTGAGCAGAAGAAATCTTTCTTCCATTGCTGTTTATTAAATTCCAGTTGACCATAATAATAAAATTTAGTGTCTGTAGTTAAGTGTTAATCATCAATTCTTTTAAAATTTCCGTTTCTGTCGAATTCAAGCTCCAATCCGTTGGAAAGTTCTGCTTTATAAGACCATCTTTTCTTTTCGATTTTGATGATGTAAGTGTTGGGAAAATTCTTTGTACTATAGTTTCTGATTGATACCGGGATAAAACCATAGGGTAGTTTCTGATGTTTCCCATCCACTTCTTTCCAGTTTCCATTGCTGTCAAACTCCATTTTCATTCCGTTAGTCAGATATACTTTGTATTCATCTACTCCATAGATTTCTCTGTCTTCTATAGCCGAGTTTACAGGTATTCCTTTAAAATGGGCTGCTAGAAAGTTTTTGGCTGTTTTAGGTAACTGATTAGCATTGATTGCCCTGTCCTGTGCGGAAACAAAGCTTCCCATGAATAAAAACATGATCATCAATACTCCTGCGATTTTCTTTACATTTTTCATAATATTTAATTTTTCTGTCATTATTATGGAGCAAAGTTCCAAATCAATTTGGGAAAGAATTGGGAATACTCATCCGGTAAAAAAATTAAATCAAAATTTAGGTTGATTTCCCCAAGTCTATAAAAACAGAAAAGCCACTAAGATGATCTTAGTGGCTTATATTTATACTGTAAACTTTACGGTCTTACATTTTATAAGTATTCTTTAATCTGCTGAAGATGAGTAATGGCTTTTAATCCTTCTCTCTGTTTATCTTCCTTATAAACATCAAAGAAAATGGCATCCATTCCAAAGTCTGTTGCTCCCATGGCATCAGCAATCCAGTCATCTCCTATCAGGATACTTTCTTCTTTTCTGGCTTCGGAAAGTCCTAAGGAGTATTCAAAAATCCTGGGATTGGGCTTTCTTACCCCCACAGCATCTGCACTGGTAATGGTCTTAAAATAAGGCGCGATTCCAGACAGGCTACATTTCCTTTCCGTTACTTCCTGAAATCCATTGGAAATAATGTGTAATGTATAATTCTTAGCTTTCAGATATTCCAAGACATCTTCAGCGCCTTCTACCAATTCATTATGACTCACAATATTATCAAGGAAGTTTTCTTCAAAATAAAGAGCCAATTCTTTATTATCTACTCCAAAATGTTTAAAAGAATCATAAAAACGGTGTTCTCTCAAGTACTCTTTGCCAATAATCCCATCTCTGATCTTTTCCCACAAATCTTCGTTGATATCATGGTAAACAGAGTGAAATTCTTCAAAGTCAATATTGTACTTTGAAGTTATTTCCTGTTTTTCAAAAAGTTCCCTGATGGTAAGATAGGCATTTCTACGGTGATCCCAGAGTGTATTATCCAGGTCAAAAAAAACATGCTGCATTTTCATACAGCACAAAGTTAATCATTTTAATTTTTTGTAATAGGATAATTTTTGCTCTTGCTTTTCACAATCTCAAGGCTTTTAGAAAAATTCAGCAAAAAATCAATTGTTTGTTTCTTAGGTTTCAAAGTTTTCACTTTTAAGGAGTCATTTTTTTTCATAAGCGAAGTATGTTTTCCTTAAAACGTGAAATTTCCTGAAATATTATTTATCTGGTTAATATTATATTATTTTCATCCATGATTTTTCTCAGGTTGATCAGTGCATAACGTACTCTTCCAAGGGTCGTATTAATGCTCATATCCGTATGATCTGCAATTTCCTTGAAACTCAGGCCGTCAAAAAATCTCAGTTTGATTACTTCTTGCTGATTTTGCGGTAAAAACTGCAGCATCCTTAAAAGATCTTCCTGTATCTGATTCGTTACAAGCTGATCTTCAATATTCTCAGAAGGCTCTCTGATCAAATCAAAAATAGAATATTCATCAGTTTCAAAAGTAGTTTCTGAAACTTTTATATTCTTTGCTTTTGATCTGAAATGATCGATGATTAAATTGTGGGAAATTCTTTTTGCCCAAAGAATAAATTTACCTTCTTCGTTATAACGCCCTTCTTTAAGCATAACAATAATTTTCATGAATGTATCCTGAAAGATATCATTAGCTAAATCTTCATCATTAATTTTGTAAAAAATGAATGTAAACAGTTCTCTCTGATGTCGGTGAATAAGGGTTGACAATGCACCCTCGTCTCCTTTCTGGTAAAGGGAAATTAGTAAACTATCCGATTTTGATTTCATAACTCTTCTCAATATAAATATTTGTAGACAGGCATTCTACCAGATATTTCATCTGGCTTTTGCTGTATAAACAAAACAGTTCTAGAGTAGAGTCTATTCTATAGGCGGTAGTACAATTATTATGATGTAAATATAATAATTTTTTAATAACTGTTAACCTATTATTAAATTTTATAGAGAAAAATCTAAAAAAAATCATTTAAACATGTCATGAATGAACACGGTAGGGATATTTAATGTAAAATTAACATTCAGTCCTTTCATCTCTTTTCTGTTCAAACGGGTATCTCCGATGGGGAAAGCATAGCCTCCTGTAAGATCCAGCATCCCAAATAAGGTAACTCCTATTTTAGGGGCAATATATTTATTGGTTCCTTCTACTCCTGCTAAAAAGTAATACGAGTGATAGAAGTCTACATTTTTTTCAAAATTAAGAAGAACATCCGCCTGCAGTTTCGGCATAATAGCAAACTTAGAATCTACGGCTCCCATTAAAGCAGATCCACCCAACCTGTAAATCACATCATCATTTTTAAGAAAAAGTAATTTACCCCCTACTTCACCAAAACTTTGATTCTGGTAAGTATACCCCACCGTAATCATTTTATGCATGGTATATTGTGCCTTTGCTAATGTACTTAGCAAAAACAAGGACAGGACGGCAACTACAGTTCGAAAATTCATCATCTTTCTATATTATTAAGGTGTAAAATTAAAAAAAACTGCCTTATCCAAAGATAAAGCAGCTCATTTATTATTCTTTAAAGAGAAATTAAATTCCAAAAGCGGTTTTAATCTCCTCTACTTTGTCTAGTTTCTCCCAAGTAAAGAACTCAAGATTTTTTAATGTAAGCTCATTTTTATGTCCTTTATTGAACGTTTTATCAGCCACATAATGCTCTTTACCCATATGTCCGTAAGAAGCTGTTTCCTGATAAACAGGGTTTCTTAATTTTAAGTTCTGCTCGATAGCATAAGGTCTCAAATCGAAAATCGTAGAAACTTTTTTAGCGATATCACCATCGTGAAGATCAACTTTAGCAGTTCCGTAAGTATTGATATACAGTCCACAAGGCTCAGCTACTCCGATTGCATAAGAAACCTGTACCAAAACTTCATCAGCAATTCCTGCAGCTACTAAGTTTTTAGCAATATGTCTTGTTGCATAAGCTGCACTTCTGTCTACTTTAGAAGGATCTTTTCCAGAGAAAGCACCACCACCGTGAGCTCCTTTACCACCGTAAGTATCAACAATGATTTTTCTACCTGTAAGACCAGTATCTCCGTGAGGTCCCCCGATTACGAATTTTCCTGTAGGATTGATGTGATATTTGATCTGATCGTTGAATAAAGCTTTGATTTCCTCTGTCTGCTGTGCTACAACTCTTGGAACCAGAATGTTCTTAATATCCTCACGGATTTTATTCAGCATTTCCTCTTCAGCTGCGAAGTCATCATGCTGAGTAGAAACTACGATAGAATCAATTCTGATTGGCTTGTGGTCATCAGAATATTCAATAGTTACCTGGCTTTTTGCATCCGGACGAAGATAAGTGATTTCCTTATTTTCTCTTCTGATGGCAGAAAGTTCTTTAAGAATAGTGTGAGCAAGGTCCAATGCAAGAGGCATATAGTTAGCCGTTTCATTGGTAGCATACCCGAACATCATTCCCTGGTCTCCTGCTCCCTGTGCATTTGCTTTTGCTTCAAAAGACTCATCATTTACAGCTCTGTCAACTCCCTGGTTGATATCAGGTGACTGCTCATGGATGGCAGAGATTACTCCACAAGAATCTCCATTGAACATATATTCACCTTTTGTATACCCAATTCCGTTGATTACTTCTCTGGCAATGGTCTGTACATCAAGGTAAGCATCAGATTTTACTTCTCCTGCCAATACCACCTGTCCGGTAGTTACAAGAGTTTCACATGCTACTTTTGAGTCTTTATCATATGCTAAAAAATGGTCGATTAATGCATCGGAGATTTGATCGGCAATTTTATCCGGATGTCCTTCTGAAACTGATTCAGATGTAAATAAATAAGACATATAATTCTTTTGTTTTTAAAGATTTAAAAATAGTATTTACGAAAAATATGAATGAAATTGCCCAGAAAAAAAGAATACTGTTTTAGCATATTTTTATAGAGGTTGCAATCAGGTCAAATTTTTCCTCGTAATAAACGTCAGCAAATTTAAGCACTATTTTCGTAATACTCAAAGATTTTGTTTATTAATTATAATTTTATTTAAATTGATGATTTCTATCACTTTAAAGCATTTCCATTACTGAGGCTTAATGCTTACAAATTCTTTTGGACTTTCGTGATAATTCAACTTAAGTTCTAAAGAAGTTTTGATAGAATGTGACAATTCATCAATAATTTTTTGTTTAAAAGTTGGCTTATAATAAATAATACTGATCTCTCGATAAGGGAAAGGTTTTTTGAATCTGAAAACATTTTTCTTCTGCTCTTCCGAAAGCTGGCTCAATGCAAGTTCCGGCAGAATACTGATTCCTCCTACTTTATCTACCATGTGTACCAGAGTCTGGATATTGGAAGCTAGGAAATCTAAGTTTTTAGGCTTCAATGTATTTTCTTTCAGATGACAGATGTTTTCAAACTGATTTCTAAGACAGTTTCCTTCTTCAAGCAGCCAAACTTTTTCTACATTCAGGTCTTCCGGAATGATGTAAGAATTCTTTTTGTTGGCTTCTGTATTGGAACTGTAAATCATCAGCTCTTCATTGAATAGGAAATCCTGATAAAACTCGTCAGCCGTATCATAAGGAGTTGAGATAATTCCTGCATCCAGTTCTCCGGCTTTTAAAGCTTTAATAATATTATCCGTTGTCATTTCTTTTACATTCATCTGAATCTTTGGATTATCTTCAAGAAATTTGAAGATTTCCGTAGGCAGAATGAAAGATGAAACAGTAGGAATAATCCCCAGATTAAGAGTTCCTCCTAAAATATTATTCAAAAGGTTCGCTTTGTTTTTCAGCTCATTGACAGACTCTATAATAACTTTTGCCTGATCAATAATCTGAAGACCTACATCTGTGGTACGAATCGGGTGAGTAGTTCTGTCGAAAACCTTCACATCCAGTTCATCCTCAAATTTCTGTATCATGGCACTTAACGTAGGTTGTGTAATAAAACATGCCTGAGCTGCTTTACCAAAATGTTTATACTTATCAACAGCGATAAGATACTCCAGTTGCTGAATGTTCATTTGATTAATATTATCTATTACAAAGATATAACGTTTTTGTTATTAGCAATTAAAAATTCAAGTAAATTTGATATTCACTACCTTTACACTTCGATTTAGAAAAAGGAAAAAGAATTACTCAAATCTTCAATTATATGGATTCTAAAAAATTAACGTTAAGCAACGGAGCACCTTACTTTGAGCATCAGGATTCACAGACGGTAGGACCAAGAGGCCCTGTATTGCTGCAAGATTTTATTCTTCAGGAAAATCTTGCGCATTTCGTTAGGGAAAGAATTCCTGAAAGAATAGTGCACGCCAAAGGAAGCGGAGCCTACGGAACCTTTACCGTAACCCATGATATCAGCCAGTACACAAAGGCAAAGCTGTTTTCAAAAATAGGAAATTCGTGCAGGATGTTTGCCAGATTCTCTACTGTGGGTGGAGAAAAAGGAAGTGCAGATACCGCAAGAGACCCAAGAGGTTTTGCTTTAAAATTTTACACTGAAGACGGAAACTGGGATCTTGTGGGAAATAATACTCCGGTATTCTTTATTAAGGATGCTAAAAAATTCCCGGATTTTATTCATACCCAAAAAAGAGTTCCAAAAACCAATTTAAAAAGTGCTACAATGATGTGGGATTTCTGGAGCTTAAATCCGGAATCGCTTCATCAGGTTCTTATATTAATGTCAGATAGAGGAACACCTTACGGTTACAGACATATGCATGGTTTCGGGTCTCATACTTTCTCCATGATCAATGATAATAATGAAAGAGTATGGGTGAAATTCCACTTCAAAACAAAACAGGGAGTGAAAAATTTCACTGATGAAGAAGCTGTAAAAATGGCTGGTGAAAATCCTGACTTTGCTCAGGAAGATCTATGTAATGCTATTGAAAACGGCGATTTCCCGAAATGGACTATGTACATTCAGGTGATGACCGAGGAACAGGCAAAAGATTTCAGATGGAATCCTTTTGATGTAACAAAAGTATGGTTCCATGATGATTTTCCTTTGATCGAGGTAGGAGAAATGGAGCTCAATGAAGTTCCTGTTAATTACTTTGCCCATGTTGAACAATCTACATTTTCACCAAGCAGCCTGATTAATGGAATTAGTTTCTCCCCCGACAAAATGCTGCAGGGAAGATTATTCTCTTATCCTGATGCCCATCGTTACAGAGTAGGTGTCAACGCTCATCAATTAGAAGTAAACAGATGTCCTTTTGCGGTCAACAACTATCAAAGAGATGGCTATATGGCAGATTCAAGCTACTATCAGGACAAACCGAATTACCATCCGAACAGTTTCGATGATATCAAAGCAGATTCTGATTACAAAGGTTTTGAGTATGAATTAGACAGTGCTCATGTTGCCAGCTATAACAGAAATGATAATGACAGCGATCATTATACTCAACCAGGTCTGCTTTATTCAAAAGCAATGAATGCAGAAGACAGAGATCGGCTGATCCAAAATATTATAGGAAGTATGAAAGGCATCAGCGGGCCTAAGAAAGACGAGATTATTAACCGACAATTATGTCACTTTTTCAGAGCCAACATTGAGCTTGGCATGAAAGTAGCTTCTCAGCTAAACGTCAATATTGATGCAAATATGATGAATCATTCCAAATAATCATATTGAATGATAAATTAAAAAAAAGGAAAAAAAAAATAATATTTTTTCCTTTTTTTTGTAAAAAATTCATAATTTGCAAAGGATGATATTTTAAAGTGGAAAAATGAGTTACGAGAACATATTATTAAAAAAAGAAGATAAATTATCTATCATTACCATAAACAGACCTGAAAGTTTAAATGCTTTAAATGCAAAAACGATTCAGGAAATCAGTACCGCACTGGACGAGCTTAACGCCGACAATTCCTGCAGGGTAATTATCCTTACCGGAAGTGGAGAAAAATCCTTTGTAGCAGGTGCTGACATCAAAGAATTCAGCGAATTCGGACAGGAAAAAGCAGAAGAACTTGCAAGAAACGGACAAAATACATTGTTCAATAAAATTGAAAATATGTCTAAACCTGTCATTGCAGCCGTAAATGGTTTTGCATTGGGCGGAGGTTTAGAGCTTGCTATGGCATGCCACATCAGATATGCATCGGAAAACGCCAGATTGGGGCTTCCTGAAGTAACTCTTGGATTAATTCCGGGATACGGCGGAACTCAAAGGCTTCCAAAGCTTGTAGGAAAAGGTATTGCCAACGAAATGATCTTCTCTGCCAAAATGATCCCTGCTCAAAAAGCAAAAGAGATCGGACTTGTCAATGAAGTATATCCTATTGAAGAATTATTAACCAAAACGAAAGAATTAGCAAATACTATTGCCTACAATTCACCAATGGCAATATCCAAGGCTATAAATGCCGTAAATTTATCTGACACGGAGAAAGGTTTTGAAACTGAAATCAAATATTTCGGAGAACTTTTTGAAATGGAAGATAAGAAAGAAGGAGTTAATGCGTTTCTAGAGAAGAGAAAGCCTAACTTCTAGTCTTTCTAAAGACTTTAATCCAAATTATTTCGAAAAAAAACAATGCTGCTGTATGAATAAGTTTGATAAAGCTTATCTAAAAATGGCTCAGGAATGGGCAAAACTCTCCTACTGTAAGAGAAAACAGGTGGGAGCTCTTATCGTAAAAGATAGGATGATTATTTCAGATGGTTACAACGGGACTCCTTCGGGATTCGAAAACTGCTGTGAAGATGGAGAAGGGAAAACACACTGGTACGTATTGCATGCTGAAGCCAACGCTATATTAAAGCTGGCCGCTTCTACTCAATCTGCGAAAGGGGCAACGTTATATCTGACGCTGTCTCCCTGTAAAGAATGCAGCAAGCTGATTTTACAGGCAGGAATTACGAGACTGGTGTATATTAATGAGTATTCAGATGACGATGGGATATCGTTCCTGAGGAACCATAACATTGAAATAGAACAAATATCGGACTGTGAACTAAAAAAATAAGCACAAATGACTTGGGATGAAAAGATCAAAGATTTTGAAATATTTCTTCGTTTCGAAAGGAATTTTTCAGAAAACACTCTCGACGCCTACGTTCGGGACATTAAGAAATTAAAAGATTATGCAAAAGAAGATCTGGCAAACGTCGGTCCAGATTCTATCGGTTACGAAAACCTGCAGGAATACATTTTCAATCTTTCTAAACAGAAATTCAGTGAGAGATCACAGGCAAGATGGATATCTTCCATCAAAGCTTTTTTCAAATTTCTGCTTGAGGATGAATATCGTGAAGACAACCCTGCTGCGTTACTTGAAGGCCCTAAACTGGGATTATACCTACCTGATACCCTAAGCCTGCCTGATATCAACAAAATTATCGCTGCTATTGAAGTCAATACAGATCTTGGCAAAAGAAACCACTGCATCATAGAAGTACTATATGGATGCGGGCTTCGTGTTTCTGAACTGATTGATCTGAAAATCTCCAATATCAACTTTAAAGAGCAATACATCAAGGTACACGGAAAAGGAAACAAAACCCGTTTTGTTCCTTTGGCTGATTATACCGCTGATTTGCTGGAAAGTTATATCAAAGAGGTACGTTCTAAAGGTAAAATCAATAAAAAATATGAAGACACTCTGTTTTTGAACAGCCGTGGGACATCCATGTCCAGAGTGATCGTATTTCTTATTATTAAAGAACTTACAGATAAAGCAGGGGTTAACAAAAAAATATCTCCACACACCTTCAGACATTCATTTGCTACGCATTTACTGCAGAACGGAGCAGATCTTCGTTATATTCAGGAAATGCTGGGACATTCCAGTATTACAACAACGGAAATCTATACACATCTGAAGACGGAAGAATTAAGGGATGTTATTTTGAGTTATCACCCGAGAAATATTAATATTGCTCAATGAAACTATTGAAATATTGCCCAAGCTGCGGCAAAGAGTCCTTACACTGGGATGGCGAAAAAAAATGGAGCTGTCCGGAATGTGGTTTTACTTTGTATAATAATGTGGCAGGTGCTGTAGCAGTTGTCATCAGATGTGGAAACGAAATTTACCTTACCCGAAGAAACAGAGATCCTAAAAAAGGAAAACTTGATCTTGCCGGAGGATTCGTTGACCCTAAAGAAAGTGCAGAGGAAACCTGTAAAAGAGAACTTTTTGAAGAACTTCAGCTTGATATCGATATTTCCAACCTGAAATACCTTACCAGCCTTCCAAACATCTATCAATATAAAGAAATTGATTACAACACCATCGATCTCTTTTATGAGTATCATGTTTCAGAAAAGTTTGAGGTAAATCTTGAACTCTCAGAGATCTCAGAAGTAGTATGGATTCCTTTACAGGAGCTAGACCTTGAAGATATTGCTTTTGATTCTCAGAAGAAATTTTTTGAGGGCTATTTAAAGAAATAATTTTTGTAAATATTCTCCCGTAGATTTTACAGATCAGGCAGATAATTGTTTAAACAATATGCTTAGTGTGTAAAATCTGCGGGAGTTTTTTATTGTAGAACCTAATAGGTCTTCGTCTTCAGCATTTCTTCAAAATACTGAACCAGCAATGCTCTTTCTGCTTCTGAAAGGTTAGCTTCTTTATGATAGACTATGTAACCAGGCATTGGCATTGCTTTGCTTTGGATTGTCTGAATAGATTTAGTGATCATATTCTCCTTCAGATCCTTATTATAAGTTTCCCAGATAGAAAAGTTGAG
Organism: Chryseobacterium sp. GVT01B; assembly: GCF_019970045.1. Taxonomy (GTDB): domain Bacteria; phylum Bacteroidota; class Bacteroidia; order Flavobacteriales; family Weeksellaceae; genus Chryseobacterium. The sequence continues at coordinate 178,880 of NZ_JAHXYI010000008.1, read as the reverse complement.
ATGCTCTCTTCCTTCATTTATATGGCTTTTTACAGACCATGAAACAGGTGCGATAAAAGCATATTTCGGATAAACCGTTTCATTGGAATGGCAGTCATAACATGCATTTTTGAGCAGTGTTCTGATCTTTTCGGGTGTTTTCCTTGCATCAACGAAGTTTGCAGCAGAATCAACAGGTTTATTGGTTCTGTCAATAGGAAAAAACTGAATCAGGGCAAATGCTACCAATGTCCAGAATACTATTTTCTTAGCCATTTTTATCTGTTTACTTTGACGGAGTTAAAATGGCGTTACCAGACTTAATTTCTTTTTTCAGCACTTGTTTCGTAGCAGCAGGTTCGGCAGGCAGAGAAGTTTCTGATGACGAAGCAGACGCTGGGACTGGGACTGGAGTTTGAGATGTTGATTTAGGGCTGTCAAGTGTTCTGGTATCCTTCAGATCCCAGTCTTCTCTTGTTTCCCACAATCCTCTTACGATCACTTTCTTATGGAAGATATAGGCATCTTCGGCAAAAATATCATTGGCGAAATCGGCTTCATCCCAATATTTATTTCCGTTATTATCTACCAATATTCTTACAATATATTCTCCTGGTTTCAGTATATCAAACTTTACTTTATCACCTTTTAAATATTTCTGATAGCTGATTTTGTCTGAAGAATCTATCAGTTGAATCCAATAATTCGCTTCCGGAGCATTTGCAATGGAAAACTCAACGCTTCCAAACTGATCTGCTTTAGCAACATCAAAATCAAAACGTTTTGACTGGCTGTTTTTTGCATAGAATGAAGATACCGTTTCCTTAGGAACAGTAAGCTCATAGCTTTTCCCCATCACAAAATCTGATTGAACATGGATCTGGTAAGGATTTGTATCCGAAATTTTAGCGGTGAATGGTAAAGCTGTTAAACTGTCACCTTTCATTTTTAATGTCCATTTGGATGGGTCTATTTTATCAATGATATAGTTTGATGCAAGCTTTAAATCTGCTTTTGGAGCGATTGAAGTTCCGTCGTTATCGCTAACAACATCCATTACATTCTTCTTATTGTATCTGTAAAACAAAGAAACACTGTAAGCACTATCTTTTTTCGGACCTTTATTGTGAGTAAATGTGAGTTTTTCATTGGCTGTCTGCCCCACATCATCTTTTACAGCATCAAACCAGATTCTGACAGAGTCGGATTTTGGGTTGTGTGTTATTTTAATATCCTTTATTTTTTCATTCAGAGACTGAACTTTCACGTCATCAGGATTTCCTTCAAATGACATTATAATCCCACCCGCAATTTCTTTCATATCCGAATATTTCACTGCTTTTCTTGAAGGATATACTTTTAAATTCAATCCTGAAACAGATTTCTCTACCTCTATCGGATCTTTCTGAAACCCAACTTTTTCTTTTCCCGGGTCATACATAGAGTTTCCGTTCTCGTCGTCAAAAGCAATAATTTTATATTTTCCAGGAGTCAGATAATTCAATTCATAGTATCCATCTTCATCTACCTTGGTGATATAGTAAGGTTTTTTCTTATAATCCATGGTATCTTTTACCTGATACAATCCAACCACAAGTTTATTTTCCGTTGTTGCAGCCGTCTTCTTTTTGGTATCCAGCGCATCTTTTACTTCACCACTGATATAAAGATCGTCCAATTTATCTCCTGTAGAAAAAGCAAAATTGAAATACCTCAGTATATTCGACTCGTTATTATCTACAATGGAGTTTCCGAAATTGAAGTTATAAGTTGTATTGGCCTGAAGAGTGTCAGTCCACTGGATCAGCACAAATTTGTTGGCTATATTGGAAGGAAGAATCCTCGTTATCCCTTTAATTGGGGGCGAAATAATCAGGTTTTTATTGATGTCTTTCAATGTCACATATTCATCAAAATCCAGACGGAGCTCGTGAATATCTTTTTTAACATTAATTCTTGTAGTATCAATGTTTGAACTTAAAAACCTTGGTGCCAGAGTATCTTTAGGCCCTCCAACAGGAGATCCTACTCTTGCACATGAATGTACAAGAAAACAGATAACAAATAATAAAAGAAACCTTTTCATGAAAATGTTTAAGCAAAAATAAACATTATTCTCCAAAAACTTCCTGTCCGGAATTTAAAGTATCTTTATTGTCATGCATAACAGTGTGCAGCTTCTCTTTCTGTAAAGGAAAATCCTCAAATAATCCTGATAATGCAAGGGCTGTATATACTTTGTTTGAATACTTGTTTCCGATAGCAACGATGGTAACTTTAGATTTTAAAAGATGGGCAAATACAGAGTTTGTACCATGCCACCATCCGTTGTGATACGTCAGCTTTTCACCATTATCAAAAATTTTCATTCTGAATCCTAATCCATAATTATTCATTCCTGCCTTTTCATTGCTGTAAGGAGCAAAAACCATCTCCATCAGTTCTGGTTTAAGGAAATTTTTCGAATACATTGCTTTTGAGAAGTTATACAAATCTCTTGGAGTAGTGTACACATTTTTATCACCATAAATAAGATCCAATCTGTCTAAAGGATACAATTTATTTCCTCCATAATAGAAAGACTGTGAAGCTGTAGGAATATCTTTTTCCTGAAAGATATAAGTGTTGTTCATTTTCAGCGGAGTGAAAACCATTTCTTTCATCGCCTGCGGGAAAGGAGTTTTTGTTACTTTCTCAATCAATAATGCCAATAAAGCAAAGTTGGTATTACAGTACATAAATCCTGTATCGGTATCTCTTGCCAGATCAGGTTTGTATTTGATAATCATATTCAACACATCCTGATTCGTAATAAATTGTTTGGAAAGTTCTGCCGGTGCAGGCTGTATTTTGGTAATAAAATATTCGTATTTCGGAAGACCGCTTCTTTGATCCAACAAAGTCTGAACGGTAACATTCGGATATGGGAATCCCGGAAAAAACTGGGTAAGATGATCTGTAAATTTTATTTTCCCTGCCTCAATCAGTTTCATCATCGCCATCGCTGTTAATGTTTTTGAAACCGAAGCTACGTGCAATGGTGTATTTTTATCAATCGGCATCTGATTGCCTTCTCTTCCGAAGCCTCTGTAGTTTTCGTAAAGAATTTCATCTCCCTTAGCCACCAGAATTCCACCGCTAAGGTTACCTTCTTCCCATATTTTTTTGTAATACTGATCTATATAGCTTACCGTTGTCTGTTTGTTCAAAAGCTGTCCATCACCTTTGACGAAAATACTTCCGAAGTCTACATTTCCATAGTTGGGTAGATTAGTCGTGTTTTCAGCTGAAACTTCTTTGGCTTCAGACTTTTTTTTACAGGAAAATATTGATAAAAGAACAGTTAGGATAAGTACAAAATTACGCTTCGTCATGAGATTCAAAATGAGCGGCAATTTAATAAAACTCAAAAATAAATAATAACCAAGAGAGGGACATTATGAATTATTTAACATAAATGAAAGGAAAAGGAAAATTTGAAGGGACAAAATCATAAAAAAACGAATTCACATTTGTAAATCCGCTTTTTATCTTTTTATTTTTCTTTGTCTAACAATGTGATGCTATAATTTTATCTACAATAAACTGAGCCAGCTTTTCTTTGCTTTGATGGGTCCAGCCTGCAATATGTGGTGTAACAATTGCTTTTTCAGATTCAAGAAGATATTTTAAATCTTCATTTTCTGTTTCAATATGCTCGAAAGAAGACTTTTCGTATTCCAATACATCCAGACAAGTGCCTTTTACCTTTCCTGACTTCAATGCTTCTACTAAACTTTTAGTTTTTACATTCTTTCCTCTTGCCGTATTGACAAAATAGAAATCGTTTTTCATTTCTGCAATGAACGCTTCATCAATAAGATAATGAGTTTCTGAAGTCAAAGGAATATGAAGACTCAAAACTTCAGCAGACTGCTTCAGCTCTTCCAGTGAAACCTGTGCTGCATATTCATCTGAAAGACCAGGAAGAATATCATGGAAAATCACTTTACAGCCAAATCCGGAAAGTCTTTTAGCAGTAGCTTTTCCCATATTTCCATATCCGATAAGCCCAACTGTTTTTCCCAACAATTCATCTCCTCTGTTCTCTTCACGTTTCCAGATTCCGTTTTTCACTTCCTGAGAAGCAATAAAAAGTCTGTTCATCATCACAAGCAGCATTCCTACCACATGCTCTGCTACAGAATCTCTGTTTCCTTCAGGAGAATTGATCAGTTGGATTCCCAGCTTTTCAGCAACAGGAATATCTATATTTTCCATTCCGGCTCCTACTCTTGCGATAAACTTCAGGTTCTTCCCTTTCTCGAGAAAATTTTGATCTAAAGGGATACGGCTTCTGATGATAATCCCGTCATAGTTTTCAATTTTATCACAAACCTCATCATAAGACGACGTAAAATCCTCTTCCAATATAAAATTCTGAGCCAAAAGCTGTTCAGTGATGAGAGGATGGTTTTTATCTAAAAGAAGTATTTTCATTTTTATTTAAAATTTAGAAATTAAAAAATTCAGAGATTGAGGAAATTAGCAATGATTATTTCTGAATGATGAAATTTAGTATAAAGTCTAATCTTAAAAAAACAAATGCTTTTAAGCTCGCAAAAGCGTTAAAGCTCAGCAAAGTTTAAAAGCATTCTTATTGATAGAATAATAAATATTATTTTTTGTCTTTCTTGGATTCCTGCGGTTCCTGGAAGAGTTTTTTAAGTTCTACAGATTCCAAAGGCTTCATTCTTCCGGAAAGAATTAATGAAAGTTCTTTTCTACGGAATGCAGCTGCAAATCTTTCTTTTTCTTCATCTGTTTCAGGAATCATTTCCGGGATAGGAATCGGGCGGTTGAATTCATCCACTGCAACGAAAGTATAAATACCTGCATTGGTGTGAATTTTCTTCTGATTGATTGGATCATCCAACCATACATCTACATATACTTCCATAGAAGTAGAGAATGCTCTGGAAACTTTAGATTCCAATACCACTACTCCGCCTTCCGGAATCGGATGATTGAAAGATACATGGTTTACAGAAGCTGTTACTACTCTTCTTTCGCAGTGTCTTGCTGCAGAAATAGACGCACAACGGTCCATTTTTGCTAACAATTCACCCCCAAAAAGATTTCTTAAAGAATTGGTTTCGTTCGGAAGAACGATATTGGTCATAATAGTCAGAGATTCTGACGCTTTTTTTATTTTTGCCATCTAGTCTTAGTGTTGTTTGGAACGGCCGGAGCTGGTTTTACAGCTTTTCCGACAGGTTTTGCTAATGAATCTTTTTTCAAAGAATCTGAAACGGTTGTTTTCGGGCTATGTACCATCACTTTAATGGTATCTTTTACAATTCTGTGAGTAGAGGTCTGTACAGAAACCTTATTGAAAGATTTCTTACCAAAAAGAAGTTCCTGCTGGGTAATAGCCAGATATAAAATCCCCAAAACCGGAATAACCAAAAGGAAAATCCAGAGAATAGTTTTTCTGAATTTAAAATCTTTTTCACGATTAACTGAAGGATTTACCTTTTCTCCGTTATTGATATCTGAAAATCTGATCTCTTCCAGCCCATAAAAGTCCGGACGCCCTGATTCTATTCTTTTTCCTTTGAAATGAGTATGTCCTTCTTCAATGAAAACTGTTCCAAGGTTTTGAATTTCAAGAACCTGCTCGGCCTGAAGTTTCTTCTTCCAAAAATCTGTCTGGATCTTAAGATCACTTCTTGAAGCTTCTAAAGACATTTGTTTCTGTCCTGCAATAAAAGCAGTAAGATCTTCAGCCTGTACTTCGTAGTCTATTGTAAATTCAATCTGACTGGCTGGAGGTAAGATGCTCCCGTTTTCGGAATTGATAATTGCCTTAGAATTTTTCAGTGAAAACACCCCAAAGCCTGGAACCGTGGCAGTTCCAAATTGTTTTAAGTATTCTAAAATGTATGCTGAAATATTCATTTGGCAGCAAATTTATAACTTTTTCATGACTTTTTAAGATATTTAACCTATATAAAAAAAGACTGCCGAAACAGTCTTTTGATTATTCTGTATCAAAACTGGAATACAGCTATTTAAACTTCTTTTTTTAAGCTTAACAATTGTAATGAAACGGGTAAAAGGGCAAATTTTCAAATTCACTTATTTGCTTCCAACTTCTCATTACTGAATCTTCCAGCTCACTCCAAACATAAAATTGGTTCCTGCCTGTGAAAAATAATAGGGCTGTCCTTCATACACAGATCCATTGTTGACATATTTCTTGTTGAACAGGTTATTCACCAATAGTTTTAATGCAATTTCATTATTGGCAATTTTAAACTGGTACTGAGCGTTGAAATCTGTCAGGAAATAATCTTTAAGCTGCAGATTGGCATCTTCCGTATTATCCAGATATTGTTTCCCGACATACTGATTCATTAAAGCAAACTGAAAGTTCTTTGTAGGATTAAATTTCAGACCTAAATTGGCAATCACATTCGGAGAGAATGAAATCTGTGTATTTCCAAGGCTTTTAGGAACATCTCCATTTTGAATATTAAAATCCTGGTTTCTGCTCTGGCTTAAAGTTACATTTCCTGAAACCTCCCATTGTTTAGATAATTTTGCCAATGCACCAAGCTCCACTCCTCTTCTGTAACTCTTCCCGGAATTGGTTCTGATGAAAGCTCCTACATTGTTAAGTTCACCATTTAAAACCAATTGGTTGACATAATACATATAATACACATTCGCAGTAAATGATACGATCCCAAACTGTTTTTCAAAACCCGCTTCAATATCATGAAGTTTTTCAGCTTTCACATCATTATTTGCCATCAGATCATCCCTGTTCGGTTCACGGTGGGCATGAGCATATGAAAGGAATACTTTACCTCCTTCTATTCTGTAATTTACCCCCGCTTTTGGATTAAAAAACAGCCAGTTTTTGCTTAAATCAGCACCTTCACCATCACCTGCCATGAGGATCTTAGTATTGTAATTGATTTTTCTTAGCTGCAAATCACCAAAAAATTCAAAATTATCTACTCTGAACAAAGCTTTTGCAAAACCGGATACTTCATTCTTTATCGAGCGGCTTCTGTAATACTCGCTTTCATCAATCTGCGGAAAAAATACCCCCGTAACATTTCCGTAGTGTCTACCGTAATATTGATTGGCTACAACTCCCATGTTCAGATCTAAGTTTTCAAACTTTCCGTAAAGTGTTGAAACAACTCCATAAAAATCATTATTCAGCCATTTTTTTCTGATAAAGTCTGAATATTTTATGGTCTGCCCTCCTTCAGTCAGATCAGGTAAATTATATCTGGAAAAAGGATCTCCCTGCTTGTAATTTTCGTAATATCCTTTTCCTTTAGTATAGTGAAAAGTAGTTTCAAGATTCCATCGGTCACTGAATTTCTGTTCCCAAAGCAACTGATAATGGTTCTGTCTGTAATTGTCTGTTTCGTTATCATAGAAGCTTACAATATTCTCCCAACTGGCATCATAAATGGCACCTGAAACATTAAATTTAGGATCGGTTTCCCATGTTTTTCTATCAATACCGTTCCATGCCTGGTAGGTTTTCTCTTTTCCACCGAAAGCCATTAAACGTAATTTGGTATTCCCTTCTTCAAATAAGGCCGTAAAATTATAAGAATGTAAATTTGAGGAAGCCCTGTCTATATACCCATCAGAGTGAATATGGGTATATCTTCCCATTACAGAAAGACGGTTTTTCCAGAACTTACCGGAGCCTATCTCAGCTGAATATTTATAGGTATTGAATGAGCCGTAGCTGTCATCTGTTTTAAAATAAAACTTTTCTTCAGGATCTTTAGAAATCACATTGATACTTGCACCGAAAGCAGAAACGCCATTATTAGAGGTTCCCACCCCTCTTTGAATAACGATCTGTGAAGCAGAACTTGTAAGGTCAGGAACATTCACAAAAAAAGTTCCCTGGCTTTCAGAATCATTATACGGAACGCCATTCATCATTACATTAATCGCGCTTCCTGAAACTCCACGAATTCTAAAACCGGTATATCCTACCCCATTTCCTGCATCTGAAGTAGAAATAATGGAGGTTTGATTTTTTAAAAGAATAGGAAGATCCTGTCCTAAATTTTTACCGTCTAAATCTTTCTGTACATTGATGATTTCCTTTGCAACCGGCAGTCTTTTGGTAAAGTTGACCGCCTCAATTTCTCTGACTTTCAGAGAATCCTTATTCTGAGCCTGCATAAAGGCTACTGAGCCTACGCTAAGCCCTAAAAAAAATAATCCTTTCATTCTATAAATCTTGACATTTAATGAATAAAAGGGGTGATTATGAAATAATTGACAAATAGCAAATGACCATTGATGTTTATCGATCATTTATCGCTAATCATCTATCAATTATTTAAATGGTTCCCTAAACAGCATTACCTGTTCCAGGTTCATTGGGTATAATCTCAGCCTGTTACAGCACCCCTTTATTTCAGCTGCAAAATTACAAAAAATATATGAATTGAGATTCGCGGTGCGAGGTGCAGGGTTTTGAGTTACGGGATAGAAAAAAGCAGAATGAAAAATAAGAGTTATTGGATGAATCATTCATCATTCATCATTTATAATTCTTTAGTAGGTTTTATTGTTTGAGTCAACATAATAGTAATTCGACCCATCTTTGGTCACTTCAAACATCTTACCCAGCTTCCAGCTGAAGTTTCTTTTAATATTGGCGTATTCAAAAGGAATAATGATCTTATTGTTAACATCAATCACTCCAAATTTATCATTATTGGACGCAACAATCATCGGATTGGCCACATCATCTCCTTCCATAATGTACAGATACTGATATTGAGGATAAATCTGGAACTGTCTGTAATCTGCTGCATTCACAAATTTTGATTTTTCAATAATTCCGTAAAAGCCATTCATAGTATATGCCTGAAATAGCTGCTGCTTATATTCTTCGAAGATACATTTTCCAAAATCTGCTTCTTTGAACTGGTATACTCTCTTTCCAGACTGGTCTATCCTGTAAGAGATCATATCTTTTTCTACTGTAGCATATTCTTTTGTGCCAAATTTTCTGACTTTTTCATTAGGAGAATTCAGAAGGTTGCAATCTTCATAAAAAAATACGGCAATATGATATTCCGGTTGAATAATAAATTTTCCGTTCTGGTTAACATACCCAAAATGATCTCCTTTTTTCTTAGGAATCAAAACCGGAAGATCTTTATTGATTATTACTAAATCAGGGTTAGGCTTATTGGCTGCAGGCCCTTTCTTAACCGCAGTTTTCACACCTTTCTTCACCGTTATTTTCTTCACAGATTTAGTCTGTGAAAAAACGAAAAACGAAATAAAAATGCATAAAACTTTAAGGATATTTTTCATATTCGCCATATGTCTACAAAAATATGACCAAAAATAGATATTATAAAATTCATATTTATAAAGAATCTAAATAATTTCGTTTCTATAAAATATTAAAAATTCGTAATTTTGGGAACATTTTGAATTGTTTGATAATTTTAAAAACTTTAAAAAAAAGTGTAGATTATGCTGACTTTATTCGGTTAATGTTGCATCAAAATGCGAGAACTCAAAATGTCATTAACTGTATTTGTACAGACCGGTAAAGAAGAAGCAGGCCTACCTTTAATGTTGAAAGACCTTCTATTATGAATATTTATAAGGATTACATCAAAGAGATTGAAGAAAGAAAAACCCAGGGGCTTCATCCAAAGCCAATTGATGGTGCTGAATTACTAAGCGAAATCATTACACAGATTAAAGATTCAGGTAATGCTGACCGATCGGATTCTCTTAAATTTTTCATTTACAACACGCTACCCGGAACGACAAGTGCAGCGGGAGTGAAAGCAAAATTTTTAAAAGAAATTATTCTGGGTGAATCCGTAGTAGAAGAAATTTCCCCGGCATTTGCCTTTGAATTATTATCTCATATGAAAGGCGGGCCTTCTATTGAAGTGCTGCTAGACCTTGCTTTAGGTAATGACGCAGCTATTGCTAAAGAAGCAGCAGCCGTTCTTAAAACACAGGTTTTCCTTTATGAAGCAGATACAAACCGTCTGAAAGAAGCATTCAACAGCGGTAACGAAATTGCAAAAGAAATCCTTGAAAGCTATGCAAAAGCTGAATTCTTCACGAAACTTCCTGAAGTTGCTGAAGAAATCAAAATAGTAACATTCATTGCTGGTGAAGGAGATATCTCTACAGATTTACTTTCTCCGGGTAACCAGGCCCACTCAAGATCAGACCGTGAACTTCATGGTAAATGTATGATCACGCCTGAAGCTCAGGAAGAAATCAAAGCTTTACAGGCACAACATCCTGATGCAAGCGTTATGCTTATCGCTGAAAAAGGAACAATGGGTGTTGGTTCATCAAGAATGTCCGGAGTAAATAACGTTGCTCTTTGGACAGGAAAACAGGCAAGTCCATATGTGCCATTCGTAAACATTGCTCCAATTGTAGGAGGAACAAACGGTATTTCTCCAATTTTCCTTACAACTGTAGATGTTACCGGAGGTATTGGTGTTGACCTTAAAAACTGGGTAAAGAAAGTTGACGAAAACGGAAACCCAATTCGTAACGAAAATGGAGACATTGTTCTTGAAGAAGCTTATTCAGTAGCAACAGGAACTGTTTTAACGATCAATACAAAAGAAAAGAAATTATATAACGGCGATAAAGAATTGATCGACCTTACCAAATCTTTCACTCCGCAAAAGATGGAATTCATCAAAGCGGGTGGATCTTACGCGATCGTATTTGGTAAAAAACTACAGACATTTGCAGCCCAGCTTTTAGGAATTGAAGCGCCTGCGGTTTTTGCTCCATCAAAAGAAATTTCTCACGAAGGACAAGGACTTACTGCTGTAGAAAAAATATTCAACAGAAACGCTGTTGGAACTACTCCAGGAAAAGTATTGCACGCAGGTTCAGATGTTCGTGTAGAAGTTAATATCGTTGGATCTCAGGATACGACAGGTCTTATGACTTCTCAGGAATTGGAATCTATGGCTGCGACAGTAATTTCTCCAATCGTAGACGGTGCTTACCAGTCAGGATGTCACACCGCTTCAGTATGGGATAAAAAAGCTCAGGCTAATATTCCTAAACTTATGAAATTCATGAACGAGTTCGGTCTTATTACAGCCCGTGACCCGAAAGGTGAATACCACGCAATGACTGACGTTATCCACAAAGTTCTTAACGACATCACTGTAGATGAGTGGGCTATCATTATTGGTGGTGACTCTCACACAAGAATGTCTAAAGGAGTGGCTTTCGGAGCTGACTCAGGAACTGTTGCGCTTGCATTAGCTACGGGTGAAGCATCTATGCCGATTCCTGAATCTGTGAAAGTAACCTTCAAAGGAAACATGAAAGAACACATGGATTTCCGTGATGTGGTTCATGCTACACAGGCTCAGATGCTGAAGCAGTTTGGAGGAGAAAACGTATTCCAGGGCAGAATCATTGAGGTTCACATCGGAACACTTCCTGCTGACCAGGCATTTACCTTTACAGACTGGACTGCTGAGATGAAAGCAAAAGCTTCTATCAACATTTCTGAAGACAATACTTTGATTGAGTCACTGGAAATTGCAAAAGGCAGAATCCAGATCATGATTGATAAAGGTATGGATAACCATAATAAAGTTCTTCAAGGCTTAATTGACAAAGCTGATAAGAGAATTGCAGAAATCAGATCAGGAGAGAAACCTGCTTTGACTCCGGATGCAAATGCTAAATATTACGCTGAAGTAGTGGTAGATCTTGACGTAATCGTTGAACCAATGATTGCCGACCCGGATGTAAACAACGATGATGTTTCTAAGAGATATACTCACGATACCATCAGAGATCTTTCTTATTACGGAGGAGAGAAAAAAGTAGACCTTGGTTTCGTAGGATCTTGTATGGTTCACAAAGGAGACCTTAAGATTGTTTCTCAGATGCTTAGAAACATTGAAAAGCAACAAGGGAAAGTAGAATTTAGCGCTCCTCTTGTAGTAGCAGCACCTACTTATAATATCATTGATGAGCTGAAGGCAGAAGGAGACTGGGAATTATTAGAAAAATACTCAGCTTTTGAATTTGATGATAATGCTCCAAAAGGAGAAGCTCGTGTTGAATACAAAAATGTAATGTATCTTGAGCGTCCCGGATGTAACCTTTGTATGGGTAACCAGGAAAAAGCGGCTAAAGGAGATACAGTATTGGCAACTTCTACACGTCTTTTCCAGGGAAGAGTAGTTGAAGATTCTGAACGTAAAAAGGGAGAATCTCTACTTGCTTCAACTCCGGTTGTAGTTTTATCTGCTATCATCGGAAGAATTCCTAACATTGATGAGTATAAGGCAGCAGTTGAAGGCATTGATCTTACAACTTTTGTACCTTCTATTAAAGAATTAACAAGTACAAGCGCTCACTAATAGAATTCATAAATAAGTCGTAAGACTATTGAAAATTATATAATTGGAAGATTTTAGTCCTTTAGGATTTAAAATCTTCCAATTTTTTGTTTAGAATGTTTCTATTTTAAGTTAAATACATTTTTTTTCTGATAAAATCTCGAAAATAGAATCTATTTTTTCTTAAATTGAAAGTTATAAAATCTCTTGAATATATCGTCAAAATCATCCTGTTAGTGGATTATAGGAACGTTTTTTGATGTATAAAGAATTGATTTTTCTTTTTCAAACATAAGAGAAAGAAGCATTAAACGGAAAAAGAACAAAATTAAAATACGATATGACTTTTGATATTGATATGATCAAAAAAGTGTACGAGCGTTACCCTGAAAGAATTGCTGCGGCAAGACAAATCGTGGGAAAACCTCTTACCCTTTCAGAAAAAATCCTTTACACCCACCTTTGGGAAGGAAATGCTACACAGGCTTATGAAAGAGGAAACTCTTATGTAGACTTCGCACCAGACAGAGTAGCAATGCAGGATGCCACTGCACAGATGGCACTTTTACAGTTCATGCAGGCAGGAAAAACTAAAGTTGCTGTTCCTTCCACTGCTCACGCAGATCACCTGATCCAGGCAAAAGTAGGTGCTGATAAAGATTTACAGGAAGGTATCAACAAAAACTCCGAGGTATTCAACTTTCTGAGTTCTGTATGTGATAAATACGGAATCGGATTCTGGAAGCCGGGAGCTGGTATCATTCACCAGGTTGTACTGGAAAATTATGCTTTCCCTGGAGGAATGATGATTGGTACAGATTCACACACCGTAAATGCAGGCGGACTAGGAATGGTAGCCATAGGTGTAGGTGGTGCTGATGCGGTAGATGTAATGGCAGGAATGGCCTGGGAGCTTAAAATGCCAAAACTTATCGGGGTAAAATTAACCGGTAAAATGAGCGGATGGACTTCTGCAAAAGACGTTATCTTAAAAGTAGCCGGAATCCTTACCGTAAAAGGAGGAACAGGATGCATCGTAGAATATTTCGGTGAAGGAGCAGAATCTCTTTCAGCTACAGGTAAAGGAACTATCTGTAACATGGGTGCAGAAATCGGAGCAACAACTTCTACTTTCGGATATGACGATTCTATGAGAAGATATCTTGCTGCTACCGGAAGACAGGATGTGGTAGATGCTGCCGATAAAATTGCTGAGCATTTAACAGGTGATGCAGAAGTATATGCAAACCCGGAACAATATTTCGACCAATTAATTGAAATCAACCTTTCTGAACTGGCTCCACACTTAAACGGACCTTTCACTCCGGATTTGGCGACTCCTGTTTCTGAATTCAGAGCTAAAGCAGAAGCTAACGGATGGCCTCTAGAAGTAGAATGGGCACTTATCGGATCTTGTACCAACTCTTCTTATGAAGATTTATCAAGAGCTGCTTCTATTGTAGAGGATGCTGTTTCAAAAGGAGTAAAACCTAAAGCTATCCTGGGGATCAATCCAGGTTCTGAGCAGGTGAAATTCACAGCAGAAAGAGACGGATTCTTAGATTCTTTCAGAAAATTTGAAAACGCAAGAATCTTTACCAACGCTTGTGGACCATGTATCGGACAATGGGACAGAGAAGGTGCTGAAAAAGGAGAGAAAAACTCAATTATTCACTCTTTCAACAGAAACTTTGCAAAAAGAGCGGATGGTAACCCAAATACCCATGCATTTGTAGCTTCTCCTGAAATGGTAGCAGCTGTTGCAATCTCAGGTAGATTAGACTTTAACCCAATTACAGATACATTAACTAACGAATCAGGTGAGCAGGTAAAACTTGATGAGCCTAAAGGTTTTGAACTTCCTGAAAAAGGTTTTGCTGTAGATGATAACGGATATCAGGCTCCATCAGAAGACGGTTCAAGCGTTGTTGTGAATGTAAGCCCTACTTCGGACAGGCTTCAGTTACTGGAAGAATTCCCGGCTTGGGATGGTAAAAACATTGAAGGAGCTAAAGTATTGATCAAAGCTTTCGGAAAATGTACTACTGACCACATTTCTATGGCTGGACCATGGTTGAAATACAGAGGTCATTTAGATAATATTTCAAACAACATGTTGATTGGAGCTGTAAATGCTTACAACATGGAAACCAATAAAGTTAAAAACGAATTAACCGGTGAATACGGTGAAGTTCCGGCTGTACAAAGAGCTTATAAAGCTGCAGGCGTTCCAACAATTGTTGTAGGAGACCAGAACTACGGTGAAGGTTCTTCAAGAGAGCACGCTGCTATGGAGCCAAGACACCTTGGGGTGAAAGCTGTATTGGTAAAATCATTCGCGAGAATCCATGAAACCAACCTTAAGAAACAAGGAATGCTTGGAATCACTTTCGCCAATGAGGCTGATTATGACAAAATCCAGGAAGATGATACGGTTAACTTCTTAGATCTTGATCAGTTTGCACCAGGAAAACAACTGACTTTGGAATTCGTTCACGCTGACGGAACTAAAAATATCATCATGGCTAACCACACTTACAACGATCAGCAGATTGATTGGTTTAAGGCTGGTTCTGCTCTGAACCTGATCAAACAACAGGAAAAATAAGATTAATTGTTAGATTAATTAATATAAAGGCGGCTTCAATTGAAGTCGTCTTTTTGTTTTACCACATAGAAATATCGATGTTATGGAAATTCAATAGAGGTGGACTTTAGTTCACCAGATTTTTAGGCATCCATTCTAATTGGCTTTAGCCAAAACTTACAATATACTTATTTTAACCTATCCAAAAGCCCCGCTCTATAGCTTTCACCAATCGGAATTTCATATTCAAAAAGAATAACTTTTTTTGCCCCGATACTTTTGATTTTATCCAAATTGACAATGAAAGATTTGTGAATTCTTACAAATTTTTCAGAAAGCTGATTTTCCATAGATTTAAGAGTATCCAAAACAATATATTCATTACTTTCTGTTCGGATATTGACATAGTCTTTGATGCTTTCAACGTAAAGAATTTCTTGAAAACCGATCCGATGCCTTTGCCCCGAAGATTTCACAAAGAAATGGGTATTTTCTTCCTGTGGAAAAGAAAAACGTTCCTGAGCTTTTAATACGCTCTTTTGAAACCTTTCAAAAGAAATAGGTTTTAGAAGATAATCTACCACATTATGTTCATAGCCTTCCAATGCATATTCCGAATAAGCGGTTGTTAAAATATATTTTTGATTGGCTCCCACAATCTTCATAAAATTGATTCCCGTAAGTTCCGGCATCTGAATATCCAGAAAGATGAGGTCTGAATCATTTTTCTGCAGATATTCTAAAGCCAGAATCGGATTTTCTGTAGAGAAAACCAGTTCAAGAAAAGGAGTTTTCTCCACATAATGCTCCAGAAGAGAGATTGCCAATGGTTCGTCATCAACAATAATGCATTTTATCTTATTCATCCTTCAAATCAATTTTTAAATCTACAATAAATTCCGTTTCTGAATCTTTGATTTCCAGCTGGTGTTTAGGATACAAAATTTCCAATCTTTTTTTCACATTCTGAATTCCTATTCCAGAAACAGTATCTTTCATTTTCTGTGTCTTAAAGTTTAAAAGATAAAAATGCAGCACCTTGTCATGATCTGAAATTTTCATCTCAAACCCTTTATTCCGGAAATCACCATGTTTAAAAGCATTCTCAACAAATGGGACCAACAACATCGGTGAAATCTTCAGATGAGGATGTTGAATATTTTTTTCTATAATCAATAACTCTGGATTCCTGATTCTAAGTTTCTCCAAAGCAATAAGACTGTCAATATATCCAACTTCCTTATCCAGAGGAATAGAGTCTTTTTCAAGGTCTTTTGTGCTGTACCTCAGCAATTGCCCAAGTTCTTCAATGGCAGGAAGTGCTTTATCTGATTTCTGATAGACCAGGGAATAAATATTATTTAATGAATTAAAAATAAAATGAGGATTGATCTGAGTCTTCAGTGCCTGCAGTTCCGCCTGTTTTTTTTCGATCAGAAGTTGTTTTTTATCATTTTCCGCAACTCCATACTTTTCCAGTATCCAAAGAATACCCGCTATAAAAGTAGTCAGGGAACTGTTATAAATATTATCAAAAAAATAGTAAAGAAGGCCTGTTTTTTCATCATAATTCCGGAAACCCAGAGTAGAGGGCAGAATCATTTCTTCCAAAGCATATCTCATGCTGGCAAAACATAACAATGTCAGGATAAAAACGAAAACCGCTGAATACAGTTTCTCAAGCTTAAAAACCTTTGGAAATATAAACAGATAGGAAATATAGAATGTGGTAATTTTTACAATAAAATAGGTAATTCTCAGAATATGTAATTCAGGACGATTGGTCTCCGGAACAAAAAAATTAGGCGTAATGACGGTTCCAAAAAAATTGAATCCCCAGTAAATAATTTGAAGCCAGATAATTTGCTTTTTATTCATAATCAAATATAAATCTCTGCAGGGACAATTCATCAACCCTTTTCGACAAAAACCTATTTTTTTCCGACGAAACTATTTTGACATCCAAAATCATCGCCTTCATCTAAATACTATTTCTTTTCAAATGACCTTCTTATACTTTTGTCACAGAAATTTAAACTAAACAGCATTTAATCTGTTATTTACATCTTATGAAAAAACAGTTTTTATTTATAACTACACTTGTTTGTTCTTTGGTAACCGCACAAACTAAAGATACTGCAAACGTTAACAAAATTGAGGCAGTAACGGTGAACGGTAAAAAAGTTCTGGTAGAGCGAAAAGTAGATCGTCTTGTTTATAATGTTCAGAATTCTATGCTTTCGCAGGGAAGCTCAGGAACTGAGGTTTTGGCAGGAACTCCTTTATTACAGGTAGATGAGAACAAAGGTCTTCTTTCCATTGCAGGAAAAAATGGAGTTTCTGTGATGGTGAATGATCGGATGCTTAATCTTTCCGGATCTGAACTGATCAATTATCTGAGAAACCTTCGTTCTGAAAACATCCTTAAAATTGAAGTGATCACCACACCGCCTGCCAAATATGAAGCTCAGGGAAACAGCGGGATTATTAATATTGTTCTTAAAAAAAATCAGAATCTCGGGTGGAACGGTTATCTGACTAAGAATTATACTCAAAAAACATACGCTGCATTCAGCACTGCAGCAGGAGTAAACTACCAGAATGAAAAGATGAAAGCTTCGGTAAAAATTCAGGGATACGATGGAGACAAAAGATCGGTAGAAAACTATAAGATAATAGGTGAAAACTCCTCTATAAGCAGAGATGAAAGAAGAGATATGAATGATGGATTAGGTCTGAATGCCAATTTTGATTATTCTCTCACGAAAAATTCCAATATCGGATTGATATATGATATTTCGAAGGGGCATTCCAATATGGACATCAATTCAAAACAGAATTACCTCACCGGAAGCAATCCCACATTGCAGACAAATACGGATTCAAAACATCGTTCTTCTTTTACTTCACAAATGCTGAATTTATATTTTGATCAGAAATTCGGGGAACATAAACTAAGTTTGGGAACCAATTACTATGGAAATCTTCCCGATACTGAAGTTAACTTTACCACAAAAAACATTGCCAGCAATTCAACACAGGTTGTCAAAAATCTTTCGTCTGTAGATTATAAAATCTATTCCGGACAGGCAGATTTAACTTTAAACTTCAAAAAAATTCAGTTAGAAACAGGTGCGAAATTCAGCCAGTTTTCTAATAATTCAGAGATTGGATACTTTAATGTTATCAATGGGAATCATATCATTGATCCTGCAAAAAGCAATCTTTTTGATTATAATGAAAAGAACTATGCTGCGTATATCAGCGCCAGTAAAGATTTGAACGAAAAATGGTCTGTGAAGGCAGGTCTCCGTTATGAATATTCACAAACTAGCGGTTTCTCTCCCACTACACAGATAAAATCTGAGAATAATTACGGAAAATTTTTCCCGACAGCTTATGTGTCTTATAAAGCCAATCAGGATAATCAGTTCAGCATTAATTATTCCCGAAGAATCAACCGTCCTTATTTCCGGGCATTAGATCCGTTCCGATGGTATTCTAATCCGAATACCTACTATTCAGGAAATCCAAGCCTGCAGCCCTCTTTCAATCACAATATTGAATTCAATTATATTTTTAAAAATAAATTTTCTGCCAATCTTTATTGCCAGAGAACAACGAATAATTTTGATCAGATCTCCTTCCTGAACGGAATTGATCTTACCAGCACTTTTGAAAACTATTACAATCAGGATATTTACGGAATCAATTTGAATTATACAGATACATTCTTCAAAATCTGGGAAAGTAATATTTCAACTTCGTTCAGCTATAATCAGACTCAGATTACAAGGTTTAATCTGGTTCCTAAAAACGGGCAGTCATTTTATTATTCTTTCAACAATACATTCCAGCTGAATAAGGCTAAAACATTCATGCTATTTGTCAACTACTGGAATAATCTGCCTTCCCGTGACGGATATCTTTCTGTGAAGAACAGAGCTAGTCTGGATGCCGGGGTGAAGATGAGCTTTGCGGAAAAAGCGCTTCAGGTCAACCTTTCGGTGAGTGATATTTTCAAGCAGTCCGGATTTAAGGCTGATATGTATTTTACTGATAATACACAGTCATTCAACAACTATTGGGATGCCAGAAGAATGACACTCAGCATCACATACAATTTTGGAAATCAGAAAGTAAAATCAAACAACAGAACGGTAAATTTTGAAGAGAAAAACCGTGCTCAATAATTTAAAACAAACAAAAAATAATAATACTATGAAAACCATTATTTATATTTTCCTATTATGCCTGTCTACATCTGTTTTTGCCCAAACAAAGCCTTCAGATTATTTTAAAAATCCAAAGACTAAAGTCTTGGTTGTTGGATCATTTCATTTTGATTACCCTAATCTGGATGCCAATAAAACCAATAAAGAAGACCAGGTGGATGTACTGGATCCTAAAACTTCAAAAGAAGTCACGGAGCTGGTGGATTATATCAAAAAATTTAAGCCTACAAAAATTGCCATTGAAGCCTGGCCAAACTGGAATGCCAATCAAAAGCTTAAAGAATACAGTGAGGGCAAGCACCGGGACAAAAGAGACGAACGGTATCAGCTTGCTATGAGAATCGCCAATGAACTTAAAATCAATGAACTTTTCAGCATTGATGCAGAATCTG
Organism: Chryseobacterium sp. GVT01B; assembly: GCF_019970045.1. Lineage (GTDB taxonomy): Bacteria > Bacteroidota > Bacteroidia > Flavobacteriales > Weeksellaceae > Chryseobacterium. Next base: position 159,277 of record NZ_JAHXYI010000008.1, on the reverse strand, counting down.
TTTGGGATGATCTTCAGAAGCATTTTGGAAAAACTGATTCTACATTTTTTAACAACCTCAGCAAAGATTATGATTTCAGTAGTGATGATGCGGTTTCCCAACAGTTTAACCGTTTCTTCAAGAGTTCTGAACCTAAGAATTTCAAATCGCTCTTAGACACTTTTATTTATATGAATTCAAAAGAAAGTCATCAATACGGATATGGTGCTTATTTAAGCGGAGATTTTAAACTAAGAGAACATGATGGTGCCGATATGCTTGCCCTTTACTGGTACAGCAGAAATCTGAGAATGTTCCGCAATATTCAAAACATACCACACAACAGTGAAGACAGAATTCTTGTGATTGCAGGAAATGGCCATGCGGCAGTATTAAGACAGCTTTTCACATCTTCAGCAGAATATGAATTTATCGAATTTTCTTCATTAAAATAAATAAATTACGACAATGACGATAACAAAAAATTCATTTTTTATTGAGTAACAGGATATAAAAAAACAGAGAATAAATCTCTGTTTTTTTATTAAATTTCTAAGCTTTATTGATTAGAATCTGAATTCAACTCTTGCAAATAAGAACCTTCCTCCTATACCATATTGGGAAACCTGTCTGGAATAGACAAACTGATTGTCAGCTGTTAAAGAGCTTATATTTGGGCTTTTGGAAGGCAGTATATTTAAGATATTATTACTTCCGATGGTTGCAGAAATATTTTTATTAAAATCATATCCTACAGATAAATCTGTCACCAGACGACTGTTCAGAATGAAATGCTCTGTGCTTCCTGTTACCCCATCAAAATTAGCATCCACAACATCCGCATCTGTCACTTTACCAAAGAAAGAGTTACGGAGTACAAAAGTAAAGGCGGAAAATCTTAAAGTATTGGACAAGGTAGCTTTTACACGTGGAACAGCTTCTTCAAAATACACTCTGTTGGGCTCTGAGAAATAATTATCGATCTGGCTTACCAATTTAGGAGATGCATGGATATCCCCGATTCTTTTAGTTTGATTAAAATTGACTCCTAAATTATTCTCCAAAGAAACTGCCGATGAGATTTTTGAGTTCTGAGAAATGGTAATATCCAACCCTTTCGTCTGAGAATCTACAGCATTGGCAAAAAAGTTAGCAGCACTTGCTCTCGCCAAATCAAAAGCACTCTGCAGAACAGCCTGATCAGAACCTGGAGTAAAACTACCATCAGGACGGTAGAAAAGATCTGTAAGCACTACTCTATCTTTAATCTTTATTAAATAAGCATCTGCTGTGAAAGTAAGGCTTAATGCCGGAATCTTCCAGGTAATTCCTGTGCTGTAAGATTGTGAAGTCTCCTGTTTTAATTTTGGAATCCCCAATGCCTGTGCAGCCTCAGAATTATTTCTGAAAGTACCTACCTGTGTTGTTTTCCCCTGCTGAATCAACGTAGAAGTGGAACTGTAATAGATCTGAGCCAATGAAGGCGCTCTGAATCCTGTAGAAACGGCTCCTCTCCAGTTCAGATTGGGAGCCAGTTTTACATTTGTTGCCACCTTATAATTAAATGTAGACCCGAAGTCTGAATAGTTCTCATATCGTAAGGCTCCTTCCAACAGCCATCCGTCAGTAACCTCCAACTCTGCATCAGCATAAGCAGCAACACTGTTTCTGTTTCCTGAAACGGCATTTTCCGGACTGAAGCCTGGAAAAACCTGAGCCCCAGCTGGTCTTACTTTTTCAAAGAAATCAGTTACTTTTTCATTTTCAGGAGTGTTAGCGGTTACCACACGTCCATAAATGTCGTAAGAAGCATAAGAATTTTCTTTTCCTGCATTTACTTTATAATTCTCGTGTCGGTATTCTCCTCCGAATGCTATATTCAAACCTTTCAGCACATCATATTTTTTGGAGAAATCCAGATTGACGGTATTTTGTGAAAATTCAGATCCTCCGGCATCAAATGTTCTTGGTGAACCGTCTGTAAGCGAAGCATTAAAAGTATTGACAACGCCAAAACCAAAAACATTTTTCCCGAACGTATTACTGAAATCTACATTCCAGCCCTTCCATTTTCCTTTAATTCCGGCAGCAAGAGAATAATCATTTACCGCTGCTTCAATCTGAGGAAGATATCCATTGGGAGTAACGGCATTGATGTTCCTTTCATTATTCGGAAGTCGGTAAAATCCTCCTGCATTTCCAAGACGGTAGCTGTAGCCTCCAAATGAATAAATCTTCCATTCATCATTAACAGGAATTTCAGAGTTGAAAAAGAGCTGCCCTGACTGTAGTTTAGACTGTCCGGCTCTCAAACTGAAATCTTTTCTCTCCAACCCTCTGTAATTAAGCTCCTGGGAGGTAAAATCTCTACCCAATATTTTTTGAAGTTCAGAAATACTGTTTGCCCCTGAGATCTGAGACTGAAAATCATTCCCAAAATAATTTACTTGGGCTGCATACTGTTTAATCGTGTTGATAATCTGCTGAGTATTGGGAGTATTGGTAATATTTTTATACAAACCGTCAATATTCACTCCATCCTGTAATGCTCTGTAATTAATTGCATTATAAGCATTAAAGATATCTCCTTCCCTCACTCCTGCTCTGGAATATGGATCACGATATTGGGCAGAACCGGTAACGTTAAAAAATCCGGACTTTCCTATTTTAGCTCCATAATTAAGATCCACAGAAATGGTTTGTCCATCCACTCCTCCGGAGAAATTATTGGCAACAGGTGAAGCATATCCACCCAAAAATACCTGTCCGGAAAGGCCCAGTCTTTTTTTCAATCCCAGGTTAACGACTCCGGCAATAGCATCGGAACCATATTGGGCAGAAGCTCCATCTCTTAAAACTTCGATCTTTTCTAAAGCAAAAGCTGGAATGGCATTAAGATCAGTTCCCACAGAACCTCTTCCCGGCGTAAGGGTAACATTAATCAATGAAGACTGGTATCTTCTTTTCCCGTTTAACAAAACTAAAACCTGATCTGGACCTAACCCTCTTAAAAGAGCTGGATCCACAAAATCAGTACCGTCATTAACGGTGTGCGAGGTGGATGAAAACGAGGGTACGATATAATTTAAAGCCTGGCTGATATTATTAGTCGGGCTCTGTTTTAAAATTTTTGATATATTGATGATGTCCACCGGAATCGGTGTATCTGTCAATGATCTTCCGGAGCCTCTTGATCCAAGGATGACTACATCTTCTATTTTCTTGGATTGTAAAGTGTCCGTCTGTGCGTAATAAAATGTAGAAATAAGCGCGATAGAAGGAATAAAGATTCTTTTTTTGAAATTGTGCATAGTATTGTTGTGTTCTTTTGTTGTTAAAAATTGTTTTTGAGCAATACAAATCCTGTAGCCTTAATTTTAAGGTTACCATCGATTTTCGAAATGTTTATATTATTTTTTAAAAATAGAAATAGAAATAGCTAGAAGCAACAACACATGCGCATGTAGAAATGGCATGAAAACATATTGGAATAATGAAGGTTCACTTCATGATCCGAAGAATAAAAAATTACTGATGGAATGTGATTTCCCTTGTCTTTAAACATTTGGTTTTAACTTTAAAACAAAAATTCAAGATGGGAGTGTGATAGAATGATAAACATTTTTTCCGGAAGATCCGGCTTATCGATTGCAGCACCTTGCTTGTTTTTGCAGGTTGCTATCCCATCTAGAGATTCTTGATAATTACCTGGCAAAGATATAATTATTTCGGAAATAAAAAAATATTTAGCCTAAATTTTCGATTTTCAACATTTTAGCGTAACAAATTATATTTTTCAGCGTCTAACCGGATATCAGTAAAACATTATGAAAAAAACGATTTTCGCTTTATCCTTATTAAGCTCTGTTTTTGTTTTTTCACAGGAAAAAAATAATAAACCTCAGGAAAAGCAAATTGAAGGTGTAGTTATCACCAAAACTAAAAAAGCAGTTGAACAAAAGGCAGACCGTACTATTTTTGACTTTTCTGAGCAACCTCAGCTCAATAACGGAAACGTTCTGGAAGGAATAAAAAAACTTCCTGGACTTGTATCTACCGACATCGCAGGAATGATGTATCAGGGAAAAATGCTTGAAGTGTATCTTAACGGAAGACCACTGAATATCACTTCCAATGAATTGAACTCCTTTCTGGAAGGAATGCCTGCTAATTCTGTGGAAAGAATTGAAGTGATCACTCAGCCCGGCGCTGAATTTCCAGCCACTTCCGGAGGTGCGATCATGAATATCATCACGAACAAAAATGCCAATAAATATTTAACTGCTACTTATTCAGGGAATTATTCTTTTACAAATTACGACAAGTATAGAAGCAGAACGACCAACTCCGTTAATTTAAATGCCAGAAATAAATATTTCGGATGGCAGCTGAATGTAGGACAAAACTATCGTGAAAGTATGCTGAATGGTCAGCAGGATGAGCTTTTAACGAGTCATACAGACAGATACGGACGTGGGTATTTTGCAAAATCCGGACTGACTTTTGATTTAGGGCAGGACAGATTGTTATTAAATTACGACATTTATCACAACAATAATGACAACTACACTTTAAGTAACGGCCATGGAGATTTACCTTTTGAAAATAATCCAAAGGATTTAAGAGAGGCTTTTTATACTTCTTCGGATGTTGCCCATACCAATAGTTTGAGACAGGAAGCTGTGGTAACGTATCAGAAACGCTTTGCTGACAAATCTCAAAAGCTGGATTTCCAATTTGGTTATACAAGATCTAACAGTAAGTTTGCTCAGGACAATTATTTCCAGAACGGTACATTTGTAATACCTGCAAACACTCCTATCAATAGTGCAATGAGTGGTTTAAAGGATATTCTGAACAATGAATCTGTGATGAATATTGCCAACTTTAAAGTAGATTATGCCCAACCGATCAAACTCCTTGATGGAGGAAAGGTAAGCTTTGGAGGATTGTATGAAAAACAGGATTACGATACAGAAAGTTTTGGCTTAACCAATCTTGAATATCAGAGACAGACTGCTTCAACTTATTTAGAATTCCAGGCTAAATTGAAAAAATTTGATTTCACATTGGGTTCCCGTGCTGAAAACTATGATATTTCCGGAGTAACAAGATATTTTGATAAGGATGCAAAATTGGTAGAGGCTAATTTGATTCCTTTCAATAAGTTTAAATTTTTCCCGAACGCAAGTGTGCAGTATAACATGATGAATCAGGTTTATATTGCTGCGAACTACAACAGAAAAATCAGTTTACCAAGTATTTCTGCCCTGAACCCGAATAACGTAACATTCTCCGGGCCAAGTACGGAGGTAAACGGTAACCCGAATCTACAGCCCACTATTTTTGATAATTATGAAATAAAAGTATCAGCTTTTGATTATGCATTTATTGGATATAGCGTAAGCTCGGCAAGTAATCAGGTGGCACAGATCATCAGAAAAGACGGACGAAAACTCTTTAATGAGCAGGTGAATATTTCAAATATGAAAATTCACAATTTCAATGTTGGGCTACCTGTCCCTTTTATGATTTTCAGCAAGCCTTTGAGTGAGATTATGAAATTTGATTTCAATCCTGACAAAATCAACTTCATGTACTTATACGCTGGTTATCAGAAACATGAAATCGACAATCTGAATAATAAAGGGTTCTGGATTTTCAATATCATGACGCAGATTCTTTTGCCTAAGGATATCAAAATGACAGCCAATTACAGCTATCTGACACCAAAAGCAGGATATTTCTACTTCACGGCAGAGAAACCATTCAACAACTCTCTTGATATCACATTGACGAAGAAGTTTATGAATAACCGTCTGACACTATCTGTTTTCGCGAATGATATTTTCAACGGACAGATGATGCAGGTACGTTCTAATCCGCCATCGGGAACTCCGGTAATGATCAGCAGCAAGTATGACACAAGAAATTTCGGATTTTCTATCAACTATAAAATTCCGACAAGAAATAAACTGGCGAAAGAGGATCCAAATATCCTGAACCAGACTAAAAAAGAGGATAATGGAGGCGTAATGCAGCAGGCACAATAATTCTTTTTTTGTGTAATAGAATAAAAATAGGCGTAAAATGATTTGCGCCTATTTTTTATTTGTTGGGCAAGTTTTGGCTAAAGCCGAAGGATGGTTTTATAAAAGTAAAACGGGCTAAAGCCCGTTCCTATTGATAGTAAAATGGTGTTATTCGTGAAAATATTAGTGACATTGGTGTTTACATTTACATCAAAAATCTATCGTCTGAAATCTCCAGTCCAGCGTATCCACCAGTGTCAGCTGATTAACGCTCACCGGAATATCTGTTATAATTTTTAACGTCTGAAGAGCCATCATACTGCCTATGATTCCGGGAAGGGCTCCCAATACACCAAGGCTGTCACAATCCGGCACATCTTCATCGAAATGCGGTTCAGGAAAAATATCCCTCAAATTTTTACTTCCGTTATGATTAAACACCGCAGCTTGTCCTGAAAATCCCAAGATGCTTCCGTAAATCAGAGTCTTTTTTAATTTTACGCAGGTATCATTCACCAGATATCTTGTGGAAAAGTTATCTGATCCGTCAACGATAACATCGTACTGAGAAAGAATTTCTTCAGCGTTTCTTTCATTGAGTTTTTCCTCAATCCCATTCAATGTAACCTGATGATTAAGGTTCTCCACAAATATCTTAGCACTCTTTACTTTTGAGAGTCCTACCTTTTCTTCAGTATGAATGATCTGCCGATTCAGATTGTGAAGTTCTACCTCATCAAAGTCTGCAATTCCCAGAGTTCCTACTCCGGCAGCGGCCAGATATTGAATTACAGGACTCCCCAAGCCTCCTGCACCAATGACAAGGACTTTTGAGGCTAATATTTTCTTTTGTCCTTCCAATCCTATTTCTTCAATAAATATCTGCCGGCTGTACCGTGAAAATTGATCTCCTTTTTTCATACTTTATGATAATTGAACCATTAAGATTCTTTAAGTTGATAAGAAAAGTTAAGTCGAGCTTCGCTTATCTTAATTAAGCTTCATCTCTTCAAATTTCTTAATGGTTTAAAAATTTTAAAATCCGCTATACACAGAATCCCAGTCTTTCATGACAGGATCGTAGCCTGCTTTTTTGATCATGAGTCTGATGTCATCCATGCTTCGTTCGTCACTGGTTTCAAACTGTTCCAAAGATTCTTTATCTACGGCATAGCCGCCAGGATTGGTTTTTGAGCCAGCACTCATCGCTGTAGCTCCCAGAGATACTATATTATTTCTGAATACTTCATTTTCTCTGGTAGAAATGGAAATTTCAAGGTCTTCATTCCAGATCCTATAAGCACAAATGAGTTGAAGAAGGTCTTTATCTTCCATAATAAAATTAGGTTCAATGATTCCTTCTGCTGGCCTGAGCCTTGGAAAGGAAACAGAAAACTTACTTTTCCAGTAGTGTTTCTGAAGATAATCAATGTGTAATGCGTTGAAAAAACTGTCTACTCTCCAATCTTCAAGTCCAAGGAGAACTCCAAGCCCGATTTTATGAATTCCTGCTCTTCCTATCCTGTCCGGAGTTTCCAGGCGAAAATGAAAGTTTGATTTTTTACCTTTCGGATGATATTCTCTGTAAACATCCTGATGATAGGTTTCCTGATAGACCAAAACGGAATGCACTCCTTCTTCATGAAGTAGCTTGTATTCTTCTTCCATTAATGGCTGAACTTCAATGGATATATTGGAAAAATGAGGTTTTAACTTACGGACAGCATTCTGAAAGTAAGGAACTCCAACTATTTTATTAGCTTCGCCACTTACCAGCAGTACATGATTCACTCCCATAGATTTCAATACTGATGCTTCAATCATCAGTTCCATATCGGAAAGTGTCTTCCTTTTCAGTTGATTATCAAGACTGAATCCGCAATAGGTACAGATATTCTGACACTCATTACTGAGATACAGCGGAGCATAGAGCTGAATGGTTTTTCCAAATCGTTTTTGGGTAAGTGTCTGTGTCATTCCTGCCATCAGTTCCAATTCCCGGGAAGCTGCTGGTGACAGAAGATTCAGGAAATCATCAAGGGTTTTATTCTTTTTCTGAAGACTGGATCTTACATCAAACAGAGTTACTTTTTCAAGCTTATTCTTTACCTCCTCCCATTGGTAGCGTTCAAAAACGTCTTTAAAGGTTTTCATAATTTTGATTTATTCAAACAAAAATGAAGTAAGCGGACTTGAAGCTTCGGCATGGCTAGCAATTGCCCCCAATCCTGATTCAAAAGCTCTTCTTCCGGCAATAACTCCTTCTTTAAAAGCCACAGCCATATTCAATGGATTTCTTGCAACAGCAATGGCAGTATTCACCAAAACAGCATCTGCTCCCATTTCCATGGCTTTTGCCGCATCTGACGGTGCACCAATTCCTGCATCTACTACTACAGGAACATTACTCTGGCTGATGATTATTTCCAGAAAATCCTGTGTTCTTAATCCTTTATTGGTTCCGATAGGTGCTCCCAAAGGCATTACTACAGCTGTTCCTGCATCTTCAAGACGTTTGCATAAAACAGGATCGGCATGAATGTAGGGCATCACCACAAATCCCAGTTTGGCAAGTTCTTCGGTTGCATATAAAGTTTCAATAGGGTCTGGTAACAAATATTTCGGATCGGGATGAATTTCCAGTTTTACCCAGTTTGTTTCCAGTGCTTCTCTGGCTAATTGTGCCGCTAATACAGCTTCTTTTGCGGTTCTGGCTCCGGAAGTGTTAGGGAGAAGATGAACATTGGTTTCTCTTAAAGAATCAAGCAGATTTTCTTCATTGGATTGGGCATCAATTCTTTTTAATGCCATAGTCACCATATCGGTTTCTGATGCGATGACAGACTGTACCATATCTCTCAGACTTCCGAATTTTCCTGTTCCTAAAAACAGTCTTGATTCAAAAGTTCTTCCTGCTATTTCTAATTTCTGATGGTTCATATCATTACTTTTTTTAATTCATTAATAATGGTCGGCTGCTTTGTAATTATTCCGGATACGGCAACACCATAAATTCCGATCTCCTGTAACGGCAAAATATCTTCAAGGCCAACACTTCCGATTGCAAATATTTTAGGAATGTCAATTGATTGCTCTCTTAAACCATCTATGATTTTCTGATATCCTTCAAACCCAAGAACAGGGCTTAATTTTTCTTTGGTTGTGGTAAATCTCAATGGCCCCAAACCGATATAATCACAAGATTCATTGATTCTCTGTATGACATCTGAAAGAGTATTTGCTGTTCCACCAATAATTTTATTTTCTCCCAGAATCTGTCTGGCTTCTTCTACAGCGCTGTCATTTAATCCTAAATGCACACCATCCGCATCAATTTCTTTCGCTATTTGTATATGATCATTGATGATACAAACCGATTGATATTCTGAACAAAGTTGTTTTGATATTTCACAAAGATGAATCAATTCATTTTCAGGAGCAATTTTCCATCGAACCTGTACCCATTTGACACCGTTGTCAAGGGCTTTTCGGATACAAAGTTCCTGTTCCTGAAGGGTATTTCCCTGTGATATGTATTGTAATTTTTCCATTTTTCTATGAATGCGTTCCCAGTAAAGAGGGATTGCTTTTTAAAAATTTTTCGATGTATAATTTCCCATTTATACAGGCAGTTTCGATGTTTTCACCTTTCGCAAGTTCTGCTGTAATGGCTGATGATAAAACACAGCCGGAGCCATGTTTAGGAAAATAGGCTGCACTACTTTCAGTTGGAGTTAAAACAATTTCTTTTTCGTTTTCAACTAAAATATCCGTTCCTAAATGATCATCTCTATGTCCTCCTTTGATCAGCAATGAGCATTTATTGGAATCCGGTAAAAGATTATTTTCCTTTAAAATTTTGTATTCATTATAATTGGGAGTTATTAAACTGAGTTTATTAACTGTATTTTTTAATTGAGGAAGTGTTTCAAGATCAAAAAAATTGAATTCGGAAGTGCTTTTAAGAACAGGGTCCCAAACTATTTTTACTTCGGGATCGTTGCTCTTTACCTTTTTTATAATTTCATCCAGAAATTCTGCATCTTTCACAATTCCGATTTTCACTGCTGAAACGGGATAGCTTTCCAACAATACCTGAATTGCTTTTGTCACTTCCTCCAATAGCCGCCATTCAAGACTAAGACATTGGGAAGCTGTTTGCAATGTCAATGCTGTACATACTCCCAGCCCAATCACTTTCGACTGTTCAAAGGTTTTACAATCTGATAATAAGCCTGCTCCACCACTGGGATCAAAGCCTGCTATACTTATGACATAAGGGCGTTCCTGCATTTTTTGAATACTTTTAAAGGTTCTTCACTTTCCCAGATAGCGCCTAATAAAGCTGCTCCATTGGCATCTGCCTCGAAAACTTGATGAATATTATCCTGATTAATTCCTCCAAGGGCAATCAATTTCACGTCCGGATTATTCCGATGTTGTATTTCTTCCTGAATGGTTGAATTCAATCCATATCCTTTTTTGGATATACTTGGAAAGAATGGGCTTATAAAAGCATATTCCCATTCTTTATCCAAAGTATTGTATGTTTTAATATCGTGTACCGATGTTGAAATGGTCTCCTCTTTCACAAAAGGCTTGTATATATCTTCCTTTCTATCAATCTCTCTGAAATGAAACCTTGAAATAGTAAATTCCTTTCCAAGATCGTAATGCGTATGCAGTACCAGTTGTGGATAGAAAGCTTCATCAATCTGAGTAATAAATTCAGTCATTTCATTTCTGCTGATCCATGGTTTTCGGATATGAAGCAGATCAAGACCTTCCTGAAACATCTGATTGATACTATCTGTTTCCTTTGGAACCATCAGATCAGGAGTGATAACAAAGATCATATATAAATTTCTTTACCTTTCTCAATGAACTCCTGTGATTTATCCAGCATTCCCTGTTCTGCGGATTCACGAATTTCCTGGGTAATTTTCATAGAACAGAATTTTGGTCCGCACATAGAACAGAAATGCGCAATTTTTGCTCCTTCTGCCGGTAAGGTTTCATCATGGTAAGCTCTTGCAGTTTCAGGATCTAATGAAAGATTGAACTGATCTTCCCATCTGAATTCAAATCTTGCTTTACTTAATGCATTGTCTCTGTATTGTGCTCCCGGATGACCTTTTGCCAAATCTGCCGCGTGGGCTGCCAATTTATAAGTAATTACTCCAACTTTTACATCATCTTTATTCGGAAGTCCTAAATGTTCCTTTGGTGTTACATAACAAAGCATTGCACACCCGAACCATCCGATCATTGCTGCCCCGATTCCGGAAGTGATGTGATCATAACCAGGTGCGATGTCTGTTGTTAATGGTCCTAAGGTATAAAACGGAGCTTCATGGCATTCTTCCAGTTGCTTTTCCATATTTTCTTTAATCATGTGCATCGGAACGTGTCCCGGGCCTTCAATCATTACCTGTACATTATGTTTCCATGCTATCTTTGTCAGTTCACCTAAAGTTTCCAGTTCGGCAAACTGAGCGGCATCATTGGCGTCTGCAATAGATCCCGGACGAAGACCGTCTCCCAAAGAGAAAGCAACGTCGTATTTCTTCATAATCTCGCAGATTTCTTCAAAATGAGTATACAGGAAACTTTCTTTATGATGGAACAAACACCATTTTGCCATAATAGATCCACCTCTGGAAACAATTCCGGTGACTCTTTTCGCTGTCAAATGAATGTATCTCAACAAAACTCCCGCATGGATGGTGAAGTAGGAAACTCCCTGTTCTGCCTGTTCAATAAGGGTATCTCTGAAAATTTCCCATGTCAGATCTTCCGGAACTCCTTTTACTTTTTCCAATGCCTGATAGATTGGAACTGTACCAATAGGAACCGGACTGTTTCTGATGATCCATTCTCTTGTTTCATGGATATTTTTTCCGGTTGAAAGGTCCATAATGGTATCAGCTCCCCATCTGCAGGCCCATACTGCTTTTTCCACTTCCTCTTCAATACTGGATGAAACAGCGCTATTCCCGATATTGGCATTGATTTTCACAAGGAAATTTCTTCCAATGATCATCGGTTCACTTTCCGGATGGTTGATATTATTGGGAATAATAGCTCTTCCGGCAGCAATTTCGTCTCTTACAAATTCCGGAGTAATCTTACTTTTCGGAGTATTCGCTCCAAAGCTGTGTCCCGGATGCTGAAAAGCCATTTCTTTAGACACAGAATCAAGCTGTTCTATTCTTTGATTTTCCCTGATTGCCACATATTCCATTTCCGGAGTAATGATTCCCTGTTTTGCATAGTAAAGCTGGGTCAGTTCTTTTCCTTCCTGTGCTACTTTGGGCTTATGATCATAGGAAAATCTTAATTCATCAAGACGTGGATCTGCTAAACGGGCTTTTCCGTATTCAGAAGTAATTCCGTTCAGGATATTCACATCATTTCTGTCCAGAATCCATTGTTCCCTGATTCTTGGAAGTCCTTTCTGAATATCAATAACTGCATTTTCATCGGTATAAGGACCTGAAGTGTCGTAAATAGTAACCGGAGCATTATGTTCAAAGCCGCCATTGCTAAGTTTGGTGGGGCTAAGCTGTATTTCACGCATTGCTACATTGATAGGGTGTAATGTACCTTCAACATAGATTTTCTTTGAGTTCGGAAATGGCGAACATGTAATGGAGTGAGCCATAAGTATTGGTATTAAATATGAGAATTAACCGCCCTGAGTGGCAGTGATGATTAAAACTGAATCGTTGTTGTTAAGGATGGTTTCCGCCCAGAATGTCAGGGGAATAATGCGATTGTTGAGGGCTACAGCAATACCTTTCTTTTTTCCAGGCAGCTCAATAGCCAGTAATGCTTCCAGATTTTCAGGAAGTACATCAAATGTTTTTCGGGTGTGGTTGATTATAAGTTCCATTCCTAATATTTTAAATATACTTTAGGAATGGCTATTATTGTACAATAGAATGTACAGCAAAAGTCATCTACTTTTCCCTACGCTGGTATGATCCAGATCAGGTTCAAAGGGTAAAGTCTCAGTCTGTTGGTAACAGACACCCCTAAAGTTTGAGACGAAGTTAGACATTTTTTTAGAATGGGCAAAATCTGAAATGATTTTAAAGAAAAAAGACCATCTCAATTTTGAGACAGTCTTCACTTTTATTTTAAATAGTTCTTTTAGTAAAAAAGCTTCAAGCTTCCATCAGAATTATATTGATTAGTCCAGTTTGATTGGCTCAGAAAAAATTCGGAGCTATAAGGTTTAAACTCTTTTGAAAATCTTCTTTGAGGATTATTTTTTGATAATGAAAAGTAAAAATAATCTTCAAAAATACCCAAATTCTTAAATGGATTTTGTGCAGAATCAAAGTTATCAAATGTAATTTCATTCGTAACATAAGCATCAATATTATTATGCTTTTCAGTTTTAATTGCCTTTTCTAAATTTCCTGAGGTGTTATAAATAAACTTTTCTACGTAGGTCAAAATATAATCTTGTGGATCAGTTGGATCGTATGGAACATTAGGATATTGAGTTAAAATCTCAGTTAACTTTCCTGAAGCGTCATAAGTATAGGACAAATACTTATCCATATATGAATTATTAACCTGTGGAATAACTACTTTACTAACTCTACCTTGGTTATCAAATTCAAATCTTCTTTCCTTCAACTGAACATTGAAACCAGGGTCAGAGCTGTAATCTTTCATAATTGCTGTATTTCCTGTATAGGTTACCGCTGTATAAACAGATTTTGAATAAGCATAAGGAAACCCTGTACTACTAGAAAGTTCCAACTTTCCTCCTACTTTTTTACTAATTCTTCCCTGAGCATCATATTCGAATATATAATTTTGTTCCCATCCATTAAAGACAGGTGACAAAACAGGATAATTCCACGATATTTTACTAGTATTTTCAGTAATCGCCTGTTGTGAATTATCAACCGGCAATTCATCATTGTCTGAACAAGATGCCATAACCAGCAATGTGGCTAATAAAAGTGATTTGAATTTCATGGTATAGTTTTATAATATGCTTATTCTTCACAAGCTCTCCAGATCGCATCATTCTGCGGAACAGGAGCTATGATTTCAATATTTTCTTTGGTTACGGGATGAATAAACTCAAGTTTCCTTGCATGAAGATTGATTCCTCCATCCGGATTGGAACGTGGTGCTCCATATTTCAGATCACCCTTAATCGGAATTCCTGTTTTGGATAATTGTGCTCTGATCTGGTGATGTCTTCCCGTTTCAAGGTCAATTTCCAGCAACAAATAATTGTCTAATGTCTTGATAACATTATAGGTAAGAATTGCTTCTTTTGCGCCTTCGGTAGCTTTAGGAAAAACAATAGTTTTATTATTCTTTTCGTTTTTCTTTAAATAATGTACCAGCCGCTGACTTTGGGGAATCATTTCTTTACCCACAACCGCCCAATATGTTTTTTTTACCTCCCGGTTTTTTACCATCTGCGTAAGACGGGAAAGTGCTTTGGAAGTCTTGGCATAGATCACCAGCCCGGAAGTTGGACGGTCTATACGATGAACCAAGCCGAGAAAAACATTTCCCGGCTTAGCATCTCTTATTTTTATAAAATTCTTGATGGATTCTAATAGTGATTCATCACCGGTTTTATCACCCTGAACGAGCTGGCCAACCTTTTTATTAATCACCAGAAGATGGTTGTCTTCATATATAATCTGCTCCTTCATACTTCTTCCGTCTATCTTCTTCTATTGGATAATGAAAGGATGATTCCCGCCAGAAGCCCTACTGTTTTTACTGCAGAAAGTTTTGAACCTTCCGGAATGAATGCTCCCAATACACAAATGACAGCGGCAGCATACATAGCATAGACAAAATTCTTATTGGTAAGCAGTGGAGCCTGAATAAAGAAGCTCGCACCTATCAGAACATAAAAAACTTTTCTTGAAAGTAAATGATTGATTTCCGGGGAAAATAAATTAAACCATCCTACAGCAAGACAAATCAGTGCTGCAATAGATAATATTCCCTGGATAGATTGTTGATTCTGCATAGATTAATAGCTTTCGTTTTCGTTTGGAAACTCTACATTCTTCACATCTTTTACATATTGAGAAACGGCTCCTGTAATTTCTGTGTAAAGGTCAAGATATCTTCTTAAGAATTTCGGACTGAAACCTTTGTTCATCCCTACCATATCATGATATACTAAAACCTGTCCGTCACAATCTGCTCCGGCACCGATTCCGATAGTAGGAATGGAAATGCTTTCAGTCACTTTTTTCGCCAATTCTGCAGGTATTTTCTCCAATACAACAGAAAAACAGCCTAATTCTTCCAAAAGCTGTGCATCAGCAATCAGTTTTTCAGCTTCTGCCTCTTCTTTAGCTCTTACTTTGTATGTACCGAATTTATAAATAGACTGTGGTGTTAATCCCAGGTGTCCCATTACCGGAATTCCTGCATTGATAATTTTTTTAATTGATTTGGAAATTTCCTTTCCGCCTTCAATTTTCACAGCATGTGCTCCACCTTCCTTCATCATTCTTACCGCAGACTCCAAAGCTTTTTCAGGATTACTCTGATAAGTTCCGAAAGGTAAATCTGCTACAACCAAAGCCCTGTCGGTTCCTCTTACCACACTTTGAGCATGATAGATCATTTGATCCAGCGTAATAGGCAATGTGGTTTCAAAACCGGCCATTACATTTGCTGCAGAGTCTCCAATCAAAATAGCATCTACTCCACCTGCATCTACCATCTTTGCTGTGGTAAAATCATAAGCTGTAAGCATTGTTATTTTTTCCTTGTCGAATTTCATTTTACGCAAGGTTTCAGTCGTAACTTTTTTAATTTCAGAGTGAACAGACATAATTTATCTATTTTTAAAAGTTAAAAAGTCGGCCTTCAGCCGACTTAAGTTTTTGTATGATTTATAAAACTACGTGACCGAGTTTCATGAGTTTGTCGTGATTTAAGATCTTGATATTTCTTCCGTCTACTTCAATGAGACTATCCTGTTTGAATTCTGAGATCAGACGGATGGCACTTTCTGTAGCGGTACCGATGATATTGGCAATTTCTTCTCTCGTTAATGAGATCTTGATGAAGCCTTCAGGATCTACTCCCAGCTTCTGTTCCAAAAGCAGCAGTATTTCAGCCAGTCTTTCTCTTACCGTTTTCTGGGCAAGGAAAGTAATGGTATTTGAAGATTCTCCTAATTCGTATGAGATTTTCTGAAGCATTACGAAAGACAGTTGCGGATCTACTTCCAGAAGATACATGAAAATATCTGCGGGTAAGAAAACACATTCAATATCTGTCATAGCTTCTGCTTTGGCCTGGAAATTTTCCCCGCAAAGCAAAGAACGATAGCCGATGATATCCCCTTCTTTGATAAATCTTAAAATTTGATCTTTTCCGAACGCACCTGATTTCGAAAGTTTGGCAGCCCCCTTTTCCAGAACAAAAACTCCTTTTGGAGTTTCACCATCCTCGAAAATGGTATCATGTTTCTGAAAACTCAGTTTCTTTTTGCCATTAATGTATTTTTCAAAATCTGCGCTAGAAAGTCTTTCTTTAAATGATTTATCATTAAAAACTCTGGCGAACCTCTCTTCAATTGCTATCTGTTGTTCCTGCGGCATTTTATATGATATTTATCACAAAAATAGAACTTTTTAACGCGATAAACAAAAAAATTTGTTATAATTTTGTAGTTCAATATTTTATGGGGTGAGCGAGAACTGTTTTCATTGTGGTCAAGGGATAGAAAAAGAGAGAATTTTATTTGATGAAAAGACTTTCTGTTGTAATGGATGTAAGTCTGTTTACGAAATTCTAAATTTAAATAATTTAAGCAATTTCTATGAGCTTAATAAAGGAGCGGGAATTCGTCCGAATGATGAAAATTCTACTCAATTTGACTACTTAGATACACCGGAAATTTTTGAAAAAGTGACTGATTTTTCTGAAGGAAATACCAGTCTCGTTACATTCAAAATCCCTGTAATCCATTGTTCTTCATGTATCTGGCTATTAGAAAGCCTTCATACATTAAATAAGCATATTAAATATTCGCAGGTTAATTTCACAAGAAAGACCTTACAGATTTCATTCAATCATAACGATCTGAAATTAAGCGAACTCGCTAAATTTTTAACTAACCTAGGATACAAACCGGTTATCAGCCTTGAAACCGCTGACAAAAATGAAGATCATCTTGACAAATCTTTATTAGTAAAATTTGCCATTGCTGCTTTTGCTTTCGGTAACGGAATGTTCCTTGCCTTTCCTGAATATATCGGAGGTGAAGATTATTGGATGGACCATTATAAAGGCTTATTCAGAACCCTGATATTCCTTCTGGCAACGCCTGTTGTATTTTACTCAGCTTCAGATTATTATAAATCCGCATGGTATGGTTTAAAAAATAAAATCGTCAACATTGATGTTCCGATTGTCTTAGGAATTTTCGTTCTATACGGGAGAAGTATTTATGAAGTCGTGACAGATTATGGCCCAGGATATTTCGATACTCTTTGTGGACTTTTATTCTTCATGCTTCTCGGAAAAATTTTCCAAAAAAGAACATACAATGCACTTTCCTATGACAGAGATTACAAATCCTTCTACCCGATTGCCGTAACAAAAGTTGATTTTGAAGGAAAACAGGATAATATTTTACTGTCCGAAATAAAAGTGGGTGACAGAATTCTCGTTAGAAACCAGGAAATCATTCCGGTAGATGCTATTCTGATCAACGGAGAAGGAAATATCGATAACAGCTTCATCACTGGAGAAAGTGAAAGTATCAGTAAGCAACCTGGTGATAAGATTTTTGCCGGAGGTAAGCAGATAGGATCTTCTCTGGAACTGGAAGTGATTAAGGATGTTGACCAAAGTTACCTTACCCAGCTATGGAACAAAGAAGCCTTTAAGAAACACGAAACAGGGCTTGACACACTGACAAACAATATCAGTAAATATTTCACATTCATTATATTAGGCATTGCTCTTGTTGCAGGAACCTACTGGGCATTTATTGATCTGGAGAAAATGTTCCAGGTGATTTCAGCTATTCTGATCATTGCGTGTCCTTGCGCTCTTGCACTGTCTGCACCGTTCACTTTCGGTCACATTATGAGAATCTTAGGCCGAAATAAGTTTTATGTAAAAGACACTTTAACGATTGAAAAGATTGCGAAGCTTGACACGATTGTTTTTGACAAAACCGGAACGATTACCCACAGAAAAAAATCAAATATAAAATACGAAGGACCAGAAATCAACGAATTTGATTTACTGAATATTAAAACATTATTAAAGAACTCCAACCACCCGCTTTCAAAATCATTGTATGAATTCATCGAAGTGAATGATGATTACTTCCCAGTAGAAAATTTTGTTGAAATTTCAGGAAAAGGATATGAAGCCAATGTAAGAGGAAACCTTTATAAAATCGGGTCTGCCCGTTATAATGATCAGGAACCTAAAAATCTGGAAACAGCGGTTTATATCAGCAAAAACGGAGTGTATTTGGGTAAATTCATCTTTAAGAATGAATACCGTCCGAAACTGAAAGAGCTTTTCACAAAATTAACCAGCTACAAAATATTTATCCTGAGTGGAGATAATTCCTCAGAAGAAAACCAGCTTAAAGAGCTTATTCCAAATTACAAAGGAATGGCCTTTAACCAAAACCCGGAAGACAAGCTGAATTACATTAAAAACCTTCAGGATCAACACATGAAAGTTGCAATGCTAGGAGATGGTCTTAATGATGCCGGAGCTTTAAAACAAAGTAATGTAGGGATTGCAATTGCTGACGATACAAATAGTTTTACACCATCCTCTGATGTGATTATGAACGGTGATAAAGTGGTCACCTTGGACAATTACCTGAACGTTTGTAAGGGCTCTATCACCATTGTGAAAATGACATTTATAATCAGTTTTCTATACAATATTGTTGGTTTAAGTTACGCTGTCACAGGGCATATGCATCCGCTCTTCGCTGCAATCATCATGCCAATCAGTTCGATCACCGTGGTTACCTTTACTACACTTTCAACCTGGATTTTAGGTCGGAAGTATTTCAAAAAACAGGCTTAAAAGCCCTTATTTAGACTGATTTTAAATTAGCTGAAATCGTCTTTTCGTGATGAAAGTCATTATTTTTCACTAAATTTGAACCCCGAAAATAGGTTAATTTTGTTGTCCAATGGATATTCTATATTTAATGATCCTCTGCAGTGTTTCTTTGGCTGCGATTTTCTTGGTCGTATTTATAGTGTATGCCCGAAAAGGACAGTTTGAAGATGATGAATCTCCGGCTGTCAGAATCCTTTTTGATGATGAAAAAGTCAAAGAAAATGATGAATCTGGCAACAAAGATAAAGACGAGAAAGAAATAGGAGAAAATAATAAAAATTGAGAAAAATAGTGAATAGTTGATATGGAAACACAGAAGTTTAGTTATGACAATAGTATTGTCCGTGCGTTCCTTTATGCGACCTTAGTTTTCGGTCTTATAGGGTTTACGTTCGGGCTTACGGCGGCATTAATGCTTTTCTACCCTGAATTACCTGAATTCTTTTTCGGGACAGATGACACAACCATCAAAAGTTTGGCATCAGGAAATATTCAAGGTTTAATAAACACTCATGGTGCATTTGGTTTTGGTAGAATCAGAATGCTGCACACCAACACCGTAATCTTTGCATTCGTTTGTAACATTGTTTACACGGGTATTTATTACTCATTACAGAGATTATTAAAAACAAGAATGTACAGTGACACTTTGTCTTGGTTACATTTCTGGACTTGGCAGTTTATGATCGTTGCTACGTTCGTTACGTTCTTTATGGGGATCAATACCTCTAAGGAATATGCTGAACACGAGTGGCCGATCGACATATTGATCGCATTCTCATGGATCATTTTTGGTATCAATATGTTCCTGACTATTTCAAAGAGAAGAGTGAGACACCTTTATGTAGCCATTTGGTTCTACATCGGTACATGGATTGCAGTAGCAATGCTTCACATCTTCAACAACCTTGAAGTACCTTTATCTTTCACAGGCTGGAAATCTTATTCAGCATATGCAGGAGTAAAAGATGCTATTGTACAGTGGTGGTATGGACACAATGCGGTTGCATTCGTATTGACGACTCCGGTTCTGGGTTTAATGTATTACTTCCTTCCGAAGGCTGCAGACAGACCGGTATTCTCTTATAAACTGTCTATTATTCACTTCTGGTCATTAATTTTCGTATATATCTGGGCTGGTCCTCACCACCTTCAGTATACAGCTCTTCCAGCTTGGGCTCAGGCGGTAGGAACAGGTTTCTCTATCATGCTTATTGCACCATCTTGGGGAGGTATGTTAAATGGTCTTCTTACATTAAGAGGAGCTTGGGATAAAGTAAGAGAAAATCCTATCCTTAAGTTCTTCGTAGTAGCTGTTACCTGTTATGGTATGGCAACGTTTGAAGGACCGCTTTTGGCAACTAAAAACATCAACAAAATTGGTCACTTTACAGACTGGGTTATCGGTCACGTACACTTAGGAGCTCTTGGATGGAATGGTTTCATGGCATTCGGGGTTATCTATTATTTGGTACCAATTATGTGGAGAACAAAACTTTGGTCTGTAAAATTAGCTAACTGGCATTTCTGGTTAGGTACTTTAGGAATCATTTTCTATGCAGTTCCAATGTATATTTCAGGATTCACACAAGGATTAATGTGGAAGCAATTCAACCCGGACGGAACCTTATTATGGAAAAACTGGTTGGATACAGTAACGGCTATTATCCCTTACTTCAAAATGAGATTCGTAGGAGGTTTATTCTATATCTCAGGATCTATCCTAATGATTGTAAACGTAATTGCTACGGTAAGAAAAGGATCGTTCCAGAAAGAAGTTCCTGCTGAAGCTCCTGCATTAGCAAACATCAGTAAAAACAGAAAAGAAGGAGAAGGTACTCACCTTTGGCTGGAAAGAACTCCGGTATTATTAGGTATTTTATCTTTCATTACAATATCTATTGGTAGTTCAATTGAAATCATTCCTACACTATCTCTTAAGAAAAGTGTACCTACGATTTCAGCGGTAAAACCTTATTCACCACTTGAACTTGAAGGTAGAGATATTTATATCCGTGAAGGATGTAACGCTTGTCACTCTCAGATGATCAGACCGTTCAGAGATGAGATCACAAGATTCAACGGTAAAAACGGACAATACTCTAAAGCAGGAGAATTTGTATACGACAGACCATTCCTATGGGGTTCTAAGAGAACAGGACCGGATTTACATAGAGAAGGTGGTAAAAACCCAAGTTCTTGGCACTACAAACACATGTATAACCCAAGATCAACTTCTGCAGGTTCTATCATGCCTCGTTACCCTTGGTTAATTGCTACAGACTTAGACAGAACTAAGATGGTAGACAAAATGAAGCTGATGAAAAATGTATTCGATGTTCCTTATTCTAAGGCTGAAATCGATTCTGCAGACAAATGGGCAAACAACCAATCAGCAAAAATTGTAAAAGATATCTTCTCTGAAGCAAATGACCTTAAGCAGGCTTATGCTAAGAGACCTCAGGGAGAACTAGAGAAAAAAGAAATTGTAGCTCTTATTTCTTATCTTCAGAGACTAGGTACAGATATCAAAACAACTGAAATCAAAACAGCAAGTAATAACTAAAAAACATTAAAAGGTTCATATTATGATTCCTCAGAACTTTAAAGATATATTATCCAATACAGAAAACGCTGGTTTCTACCAGACGCTGGCTCTGATTTTCTTTATGCTGTTCTTCATAGCTTTAGTAATCTATGTTTTTAGCAGGCCTAAGAAATATTACAAAGAAGAAGAAGAAGCACCACTTGGGGATGATGAGGATGACGATTTTAATTTAAAAAATTAAACTATTTTTTATGAAACAAAGAACACCTGTTGTAGTAAACATCTTAATAATAATCGGGCTTTTAATAGTTTTTTATTATTTATTTGTACAGAGCTACGCGTTCCTAGCTTCGCCTTACTTCTGGGGAACTGTTGTGATCGCTGGTATCCTTGCCTATATCCATAGCGCCATTGGAGATCTGATTGAAAACAACAAATTCAAAAAATTATCTCCGGAGGAGAAAGCAGCTTATTTAGCTGAAAAGAAAGTTCCTTTCTTAAAAAGAATGTACCAAAGTGCTTTCAAAAAGCAAACGGCTTCTGAAGAAAAAGATATCCTTATCGACCACGGTTTCGATGGAATCATGGAGCTGGATAACCAATTACCAAAATGGTGGGTAGGTTTATTCTATTTTGGGACCGCTTTTTGTATTGTATATATTGCTGCATACTCTTTCACAGACTTCGCTCACCCGTTAAGCGAATATGAAAAAGAATATAAAGAGCAGTTAGCCAGTATTGAAGAATACCAAAAAACTCAACCTCCTGTAACAATAGAAACGGCTAAGTATTCAGCTGATAACATTGCAGAAGGTAAAGAATTATTCAAAACAAACTGTGCATCTTGTCACAAAGAAGACGGTAGTGGAGGTATTGGACCAAACCTTACTGATAACTACTGGATCAACCAGCCTGAGAAAACGTTATTCAAAAACGTATTCCATATGGACTGGAATGGTTCTCCTACTAACCCTGCGATGAGAGCATTCGGTAAAAACGGAGAAGTTTCAGGTGCAGAAATTGAAAAGATTGCAGCGTATGTATATCATATCAATCAAGAGCAACCACCAGTGACTCAGGCTCAAGGAGGAGCAGCTCCTCAAGGAACTGAAGCACATTGGGAAAAAGAATAATTTAAAAAATTAGAAACATATGAAAAAAACATAATTTGTTATTAGATTAAAATAGTAACGAATTATGTTTTTTCTTTTTTAAAACCTATTACATATGTCAGACATAGAAGAAATAGAAGTACGCGGCGGACAGGGACAGGTTCTGGACCCTGAAACTTACAGAGATTCTATAGGGACAATGGAGCAATCCGGAAAAAGAAGATGGGTATTCCCGAGAAAGCCTAAAGGGAAATATACCAACTATAGAAACATTGTAAGCTATTTATTATTAATTATTTATTTTACATTGCCGTTCATCAAAATCAACGGTAATCCATTATTATTGTTCAATGTCATAGACAGAGAATTTTTCATCTTTGGACAGCCTTTCTATCCACAGGACTTTTTTATCCTAACTTTAGGTGCTATTGCCTCTTTAATCTTTATTATTGTTTTTACGATTGCGTTCGGAAGAATTTTCTGCGGGTGGATTTGCCCTCAGACAATTTTTATGGAATCGATCTTCCGTAAAATAGAATATCTGATTGAAGGTGACAGAAACAAGCAAATGAAGCTGGACAGACAGGAGTGGAACAGCGAAAAGATCTGGAAAAGAAGTTTAAAATGGACTGTTTACATCATCATTTCATTAATAATCACCCACTTCATGTTCATGTATATCGTAGGATATGAAGAAGTATTCAAGATCATTGGTGAAGGGCCATTTGCACACCCTACCAATTTTATCGTAATGATTCTTCTTACTGCTGCATTTTACTTTGTATTTGCATGGTTCAGAGAGCAGGTTTGTACATTGGTATGCCCGTACGGAAGACTTCAGGGAGTATTAATTGATAAAGATACAATCAACGTTTTCTATGACTTCAAAAGAGGAGAAAACAGATCAAAATGGAGAAAAGGAGAAGACCGTAAGGCTGCAGGCAAAGGAGATTGTATCGACTGCCACCAGTGTGTAGTGGTATGTCCTACGGGGATTGACATTAGAGACGGACAACAATTGGAATGTATCAACTGTACAGCCTGTATTGATGCCTGTGATGAAGTAATGGAAAAAGTAGGACTTCCAAAAGGATTGATCCGATATGCTTCTGAAAACGAAATTGAAAAACAAACTCAATTTAAGTTTACAGGAAGAATGAAAGGATTTACCGTATTCTTATTCCTTCTGGTAGGATTCTTAGGATACCTTCTTTACAGCCGTGGTGAAATGGAGGCTAAATTCATTAAACCGGCAGGAAGTACATTCTTTGTAAAAGAAGGTAAAATTACCAATACTTATAATTATACTTTCCTGAATAAGACAAACGAGAAAAAGATCGTTACCATCAAAGTAATTGATCCTGCACATGGTGAAATCACTTACAGTGCGTCCAGTAAGATTCAGGTAGACCGGGATAAAATTTCTAAAGGGACAATTAATATCAGCTTCCCGGAAGATGAAATGAAGCTTTCTAAACAGAATATTACCATTGGCGTTTACGATATGAAAGGTAAATTGATCGATTCATATCAGACTTATTTTGAAGGGCCATTCAAACTGCAATTTTAATTAGATAAAAATGAAGAACTTTAGTTGGGGACACGGTGTTGTAATTGCATTATTAGCATTTATAGTTTTTATATTATCCATGATGTTCCTTTTCCCGAACGGGCAGAAGAACTCTGAAATGGTAACGGATAATTATTATGAAGAGGAGTTGAAATATCAGGATGTCATTGATGCTAAGAAAAAGGCAGATGAATTACCGGAAAAACCTGTATACAGCCAGGATCCTAAAGGGATTAAAATTACTTTTCCAAAAGAATATAACAACTCAAATACTACGGTAAAATTTGTTTTAAACAGAACCGACGACCAGAATTTAGATATCAAAAAATCTGTGCAGCTTGATGCCAGCCAATCTTTCACAATTCCTTCACAGGTATTGAAAGTAGGAAACTACACCTTAAGATTAAGTTGGACAAAAGATAAAACAGACTACCGAATGGATTATGATGTGATATGGAAATAGGACTTATTGTATCGGCTATTGCTTTAGGCTTTGCTTCCGGATTTCACTGTATCGGAATGTGCGGACCTATTGCTTTATCGATGGGATTAACCAAAAAACAGGCTGCCAATTTCTATCTTCAGAACCTTACTTATCAATTCGGAAGAATATTCACCTATTCATTATTGGGTGCGCTTCTTGGAATTATCGGGCAGGGATTTGAAATGGCAGGTTTCCAGAAATATCTGACTATTACTGCAGGAGTTCTTCTGATCATTATGGCTGTATTTTCGTTTGGCGGAAAAGATTTTGCATCAAAAATTCCTTTCCTTTCCAAATTTTTATACTCTGTCAAATTAAACTTAGGAAAACTTCTTCAAAAGGCAGATTACCGTTCAAGATTCTCTACTGGCGTTCTTAATGGCTTTTTACCTTGTGGAATGGTTTATATGGCACTTACAGCAAGTCTTGCAGGCGGAGGAATATGGCAGGGAGCTTTATATATGGCTTTATTTGGTATGGGAACCCTTCCGTTCATGTTTGCCATTGTTCTGGCTGGAAATCTCATGAATCAGGCTTTCAGAGTGAAAGTTTTGAAGGCGGTTCCTGTAATCATGATTATTTTAGGAGGATTATTTATTCTAAGAGGTCTTGAACTGGGAATTCCTTATGTTTCTCCAAAAGCAGAAGCCATGACAATCTCTAAAGATCCAAACGGAGCTGTTAACTGCCATTAATTCGTATTTAAATACACCATGAAGAAAACCATTGTCTTATTTCTGATAAGCCTTTTTATGCTGCAATCCTGCAACATTAATACTGAAGTAATCTACCATAAAGATGCAGCTTCATCTATGATTACTGATATTGATACCAGGGAATTTATGGCTGAGATGCAGGCCATGACACCAGATTCATTACAAGACGAGAAGTTCAAGGATATGGATAGATTTCCAACCATCTGGACAAGTATGTATGATATGTTAAAGAAAGAAGGAAAACTGAAAACTGAAAATCAGGATACTATTAAAATCCTGAAAAAGTTTTTTTTGAAATCTGTAAAAGAAGACAACAAACCTGTTCCTGTTGGCTATTCCTTTAAAATGGATCATATCACGCCAAATGATTATGAATTAATTAAAAATTTTAATAAAAACGAAAAGTTACCCTTTGATCAAAATTTACTCAATATCTGGGATGGAAAAACATTAACCATTAATACAGATTTTTTCAACGTTAAAAATATTGAAGAAGTTCTTCAATCTAAAGGTTCAAAAGAGGAAACTCAACAAATGGAAGGAATGATGATGATGTTTTTCAAAAATATAGGAACAACATTAAAATTTGAAAATAAAATAAAGTCAATCACAGGTAAACATGACTGGTTAAAAAAGGTTGACGACTATTCTGTACGAATAGAATATGACCTGAAAGCCCTATATGACAAAGATTCAAAATTCAAAAACGCTGATAAAAAAATAATTATCGTTACAGAATAAAGCAAAACCCACCGAGATCCGGTGGGTTTTTATTGTATACTAAATTAACTGATTAATTTAGTTGATTACTTCAAATCTTGCATATTCTGCAATCTTCTTAGGAAGCTTGATTCCTTCCGCTGTTTGATTGTTTTCAAGCAATGCCGCCATAATTCTTGGCAGTGCCATTGCAGATCCGTTCAGAGTGTGAACCAATTGAGATTTACCATCACCTTTGTAACGGCATTTCAATCTGTTTGCCTGGAAAGTTTCAAAGTTAGAAACAGAGCTTACTTCCAACCACATTTCCTGCGCGGCACTCCATACTTCAAAATCATAAGTCATTGCAGATGCAAAACCAGTATCACCACCACAAAGTCTTAATACTCTGAATGGAAGCTCAAGATCTGTAAGGATTTCCTTGATGTGCTCTACCATTTCTTCCAAAACAGCGTAAGAGTTCTCAGGTTTTTCAATTCTTACAATCTCTACTTTTTCAAACTGGTGAAGACGGTTCAAACCTCTTACGTGAGCTCCGTAGCTTCCCGCTTCTCTTCTGTAGCACTGAGAGAATGCCGTATTCTTGATTGGAAGATCTTTCTCCTCAAGCAATACATCACGGTAAAGGTTTGTTACAGGAACTTCTGCTGTAGGAATAAGGTATAGTTTATCTTCGTTAATATAATACATCTGTCCTTCTTTATCAGGCAGCTGCCCGGTTCCAAATCCAGATGCTTCATTCACAACGTGAGGAGGATTTACTTCTGTATATCCTTTTTCTACGTTTTTATCTAAGAAATACTGAACCAAAGCTCTCTGCAATCTTGCGCCTTTCCCTAAATAAACCGGGAAACCTGCTCCTGCAATTTTAACCCCTAATTCAAAATCAATAAGGTTGTATTTTTTGGCCAGTTCCCAGTGAGGAATAGCTCCTTCACCAAGACCTTCTACCGGATGAGACTGGAAAATCATTTCGTTGTCATCAGCAGAAGCCCCGCTTTTTACTAATTCATTTGGAATGTTCGGAAGCTGGTACAGAATATTCAGTAAGTCATTTTCTTTAACTTCTAACTGGGATTTCAATTCTGAGCTCGACTCTTTGTATTGTGCTGTTTTAGATTTTGCAGATTCCGCTTCTTCTTTTTTCCCTTCTTTCATCAAAAGCCCGATTTCTTTCGAAATTTTGTTGATTTCGGATAGCTGGGAATCTAGTTCAAACTGGATTCTTTTTCTTTCGTCGTCGGCAGCGATAGCCTCGTCTACCAACTCAAGATTTTTGAATTGTCTTTTCTTAAGACCTTCTAAAACGCGTTCTTTATTGTCGCGCAAAAAATTGACTTGTAACATTTTATTTAGATGTTAAATATTAGATGTTTAGCTTATAATAAGCTAACAATTGTACAAATTTAAAAATTATTTTGTGATAGTTACAGTATTTATCGAAGTGGGAGCATTTTCATCCTTAGAAAATACCGGAACTTTGTTATATAGAACTTTTGAAACCTGGAATACCGTTGGCGTATTACGATACTGAACTTCCAAAGTATCAATCACATTATCACTTGCATTAGTACTTTTTGTATACGTAATCTGCATTCTGGAGTAGTAAGAATTTCCTGTCCCCGGATTATCAGGACTTATAGAATCCAGCCTTCTTCTTTTGGCTCCTGCCAGATACTCCATATAGAATAAGGAATCCGTTGTCATTCTTAACGAAACACTTACCGGAGCAATATCTTTGGTTCCAAACATATCATTTACCGAGAATCCAGTATAAGATCCGGTTTTTTTACTGTTCAGAAGATCCTGTCCAGTGCTGTTTTTCACATAGATATTAAGTAACTGATCTATTCTCTGCAAAGAATCATCATCACTTTTACAACTTACAAGTGCAAAAACTGCAACAAGTATGCTCCAAAAATATTTCATCATAAATACAAAGGTAAAATATTAATCTTTAGGCTGCTTCTTTATTTTTCAAAATATTTCTGATACCACAGTTCAAAAGTTACCAGCTGCCAGATTTTCACCCAGTCATACTCATGTTCCTGATGATTCCACCACTCATCAATTACTGCACTATTGAAGAAGTTTCTCTTTTTTAAACTTTCAAGATTTTCAACAATAAAATCTCTTACTCTTTTTTCATTCTTAATGAAATAATGAACCGGAAAAGAAAATCCTTTCTTAGGCATATTCAAAACGGATTCAGGAAGATATTTTTCAGCTGTTTTACGCAGCAATGGTTTGTTCTTACTTCCATTAAATCTGATATTCTCAGGTAAAGACGCTACATAATTGATCAGATTATTACTCAGATAAGGGTAACGAAATTCCACGCTATATTTCATAGCGCTCAGGTCATCCCTGAATACATGATGGGAAGACAGTGAATATTTCATATCGTATTCAAAATATCCGGAATAGCTTTTTGATTCAGAAGCATGGTAACCGGATAAATCAGTGTTAATGTTTTTAAAAATAGATTTCTGTAAAAGACTTTTTACTTCCGAAGGCATCATACTGATCTGGCTCTGTCTGAAAAAATCAAACATATCATCCTGAGAAAAGTAGTTTTTTATCCGTTGCGAAAATTTATCTTTGGTAAAAATAAAAGGCTTTACAAAGTTAAAATTCCTCATCAACAGCCATCTATTCAGCTTTAAGGTATGGGAATAGCCGGCAAAAAGTTCATCGGCACCATTTCCGCTTAATACCACTTTAAAATCTTTGTCATGTGCATATTTTGCGGCATTGATCAAAACTTCAAAACTGCTGTAAGGTTCTTCAAAGTGCTGAATATTTTCCTTAAGCTGTTCCAGCGCTTCATCGTCACTCACTTCTTTGATGTCATGTGAAACACCAAAATGTTGGGCAGCCAGAGATGCGTTTTTCACTTCTTCTTCAGAAAACGGGTAAGAGATGGTGTACGTGTTGATATTGGGATTGAAAGGTTTTGATTTTGAAGCAATTAAAGTAGAATCTATCCCACCGCTCATCATCACTGCTACAGGAACATCTGCATATAATTGCTCTGATATACTTTCGGAAAGCAGTTCATCTATTTTGCTTACAGCTTCTTCTTCCGAAACTTTTTTTTCAGACGGCGAGGGCAGTGTCCAGAATTTTTCTTTGGTAATTTTATGATCTGTTAAATCAATAGTTATAATAGAAGCTGGTTCCAGGGATAAAATATCCTGAAAGCATGTTTGCGGAGCTAATGTCGTTTGAAAAAGGAAATTGGTGTAAACGCCATTCCAGTTGATTTCAGGCTTTACAAATTCATTTTTCAGCAACGCTTTTATCTCTGAACCCCAAACCACTCCCTTTTCACTTTGATGGTAAAAAAGTGGTTTCATTCCTACTCTATCTCTTGCCAGTATAAGTTTTTTATTGGTAAGGTCAACAATACAGATTGCAAACATCCCATCCAGCTTTGAAAAGGTTGAGTTCCCCCACTCCTGGTAGCTCTTTAGGATAACTTCAGTATCAGAATTGCTTCGGAATGAATGGCCTAAGGACTCGAGTTCTTTTCTTAATTTTTTAAAATTATAAATCTCTCCATTAAAAGTGATAATGATCTGTTCATTCTCTGAAAGCATCGGCTGATGGCCTTTTTCAGAAAGATCAATAATGGATAATCTGCGGAAACCCAAGGCAATATCAGAACTTCTTTCCTGTAAAACCGGAAACTGTTCTTTAATTTTCGGAGTAGAATCATTTCCTGAGAAAGAAATCCCCTGCTCATAATCATACAGCCAGAATCCTTCATCATCCGGCCCGCGATGTTGGATCGCCTGATTCATTTCCAGAATATTTGTAGAGGAAATACTTTTATGAAATGAATAATAACCGCTGATTCCGCACATACAATGAATTAATAGATTTGTAAAAATAGGAAAATGACTTTGTTTTCCGTCCCTGAACTGAGTAAATTATTTCTTCAAAAATTTTTCTTTTAAAAGCTGAATTTCTTCTTTTGATACCATGTAATCTTTCAAACTGAAGGTGGTAGAACTATAAAATTTTCTGAACAGCAGAAAGGCAGAAACCAAATATGATGATGTGGTTGCAAGACAAGCACCCAAAATTCCCCATCTTGGTATTGCAATGAAAGAAAACACTACCGTAACAATCAGTCCTACAATTGATTTTATATTGAGAATTTTCAGCTCCCTCATTCCAGAGAAGTAATGTCCTACCATATCACTCACAGCGATCGCAAAAATTCCCGGGGATAAGAGAAGCATAATTTCTTTGGTATTTCTGAATTCTTTTCCGAAAATCATTTCATAGACCTGCGCCGGAATAATAATGATTCCCAGTACAAAACCTATCATCAGAATAAAGGTCAGTTTTAAAGAATCCTTGGTCTTTTCTACAGATTCTTCCCTGCTTTTACTATTCACTACATCTGAATATAAAACCACGGCAATACTGCGGGTAATCGTCCAGACCGCTTCGGAAAAAGTCACTCCGATAGAAAAGATCCCTACGCTGGCAATGCCTTCAAAATATTCAAGAAAATAAAATGAAAGTCTATAATTCAGAAACTGGACAAATGCACTCAGCTGGGTTTTCCAGCCGTATTCAAACATATTTCTGACAACATCTTTACAGAATGATATTTCGGAAATATCACATTTCTTAATGATCTGAAAAAAGCTGGTCAGAAAAAGAAGCGCCAGACATCCGATCTGTGCAAGAAAGTATACTGAAACATCTTTCTTTCCGAAGAGATATACCAATATCCCGATAAATATGATGTGTATAAGCTGTTGTAAAACAGTATAAATATTAAACTTCCTAATATCCTGTGTTCCAATAAATAAACTAATATTTGTGGATAACAGTGAAGAAAAAACAGAAATTCCGATAAGATACAAAAGATATTCACTCTGAATAGAAGCCAGGCTGAATAGAAAAGGAATCAAAAGCCCCGTCAGAAGAGACCACAAGTAGGCAAATAATAAAACTTTCTCTATTTTAAACCTTGAGGCAAAATAGGAAGCACTGCTTCCCGAAAAGATACTGCTGAAAAAACTCACCGCTGCAGCATTGGCAACCACAATAGAAATGGTTCCCTTTCCTTCGCTTCCCCACATATTCGTAGAATAGATCACCAGCCCGAAACTCAGGATCAGAATAAGAAAACGTGAGACAAAGGTTTTAATAATAGTAAGCTGCATAGCAATTATTTATCATTAGATTTTTTCACAAAATCAACAAACGAATCTTTTATCGTTCCCCAATTATATTTTCTTTCAAATTCATTCCGTGCATTGAGAGCATGCAAATGATACAATTCCGGGTTTCTTACATATTTGAGGATAACTTCTGAAATGGCTTCAGCATTCTGCGGATCTACCAAACTGCCAAATGAAAGCGTGCCCATATGTTTTCGGATTCCCTTCAAGTTTGAATAGATCACTGGTTTTCCCGCTCCCATAAAGTAAAACAATTTTATTGGCAGTGAGTGATTATTTTCAAAATTGATTTCCCGAAGGTCAAAACATAGGTCTGCATCTGCAAACGCTTCTGTAAACCGCTCAAAAGCAGCAGGTTTTCTGATCTCGATATTATTAAAAGAATATTTCTTCAGTAATGCTGAAAAATAGAGTTCATCACTTTCCTGTACTGTTGATCCGATAATCAGAATCTTAATATGAAGGGCTGGAACTTTTTGACAGAGAAGATCTACGGCCTTAAAGAAATTTTCAATCCCTTTATCTTTAGAAATCTGACCTGTATAGCATAAAGTAAGGGCATTAGGCTCAGGATTCTTGATATTTTCACTGATATACACAGGATCCGGATAATAAGGAAGAATCATTTGTTTTTTAAAGCAAAAAAAATACGCCAAAGGAAACGTTTTTGTCCTTTCTCCAAAAATGAGATGAGTACTTAAAAAACCTGCATACCACTGAATAAGAGAAAACTTAACGGCCTGAAAGATTTTAGCGGGAAACCGATATCTGTCCAGCATTGACATGGAAGGATACCATTCTGTAACATCAAAGATACAGCTTGCATGATGTTCTTTTACGAATTTCTTTGAAGCCACCACAGCAAGAGGTTCGGAACAAATAATCGCCTGGGGTTGAAAATTGTCACAAACCTTACGGAATGTTTCCATTTTCTTTTCTATATTTTCTTCCAGAATGGCGTAGGATTCTATTTCAATTCCGTCAATAACTCCATTGTACGCTGCATACAAACTGCATATTTTTACTTCATACCCATTATCTCTAAGAGCCTTTGCCTGATGATAAAAAATACGGTCATCATTATAGCTGTGGGATGTCGTTAAAAAAAGTACTTTAGGCATTAGTCTTACTCGAATCTATGCAAAGATACATTAAAACAAAAAAGTGAGAAACACGTTCTCACTTTATGATTATTCAGCTGTATAAGCTTAATAGCGTTTATTTTATAGAAGCCGCCCAGCTTTTCTCTAAAGGAAGAAGGAAGTGGCTCAAAAAGTCAAGGTAAGTGTTTTTTGAGAAGTCAAAAACCTGGATATCGTCTGAAAGTTCTCCATTTCTCAATTTTGCTTTAAAATCAATCAGCTTTAAAGTTTTCACTTCACCATTTTCTACAAAACTAGCTTTCATTCTGTCGAAAAGCCCCAATTGATATTCTTCATCAATTTCTCTCATTACCTTCCCTAAAGCATCAATGCTGCATCCTGAAGCCATTTCTTTTTCTTCATCTACACACACCACAATAAACTGATTCTTTTCAATTTTAAATGAAGAAGAAAGCGGTTTTCCATGTGCGGCCCATGTAGCAAGGAAATCAAATAGCTTTTCGGTAATTGTCTTTGCTTCTTTAGTTTCAAAAGGTCTTGAAGCCGGATATATAATGACTCTGTAGTCGTTGGTTTCTACAATATTAGATTCTTCGATTTTCATAATGTAAGTATTTATTTTTCAAGGATCTGTGTAATTACTTTCAGTTCTGATTCTTGAACAGATATTTCTGAAATGATGATATCAAACCCTTATTATCTTAAAGGCAAAATTACGCAATTTTCTCGAGTTTGAGATCATTGTATTTTTTACTCAGCACATAAAGCATCATAATAAAAAGCGGAAAAATAAACGGAAAGAAGAACCTCAATGCTGCCGACTGTGGAAAGAAAAAGAATTTGATGTACACGTTTACAAGGAAAAGGACTGAAATCATCCTTACCCATGCATCTTTGGAACGCCAAAATACTATTGCGATCATGATGCTTACAGATAAAGTTACCTTTTTGAAGTAGATAATCTTGATATAAATAATACTCAGATAGTCTTTTAAACTTACATCGATGGGATGTGTCGAAATAATAGGTCTTCTGTCGATAAAAGTGTCGTAAAAAACGTCTTTCCAGCCTGGATAATGGTAAAATTTAATGATCGCCAGATACATCGCTAAAAGTACTGCGCCCTGTGCAATAAGGGAAACATCAATCTTCTTTTCTCTGAAATAGTAAAAGAAGAAAACTGCCATAATATAAGTAAGGGTAAATGTAATATAATCCGGTCGTATAAAAGTAATAGCGAACAGAAGCACAAACATCGCCCATTTATCCCAATTTTTTATTAAACCGATGATAAAGATCAGGATAAACTGAAAAATGAACATATCCGGTGTGGAAACCCTGGACATATATGTCATTGGCGGCAAAAGCATACAGACAACTGTTAATCCTGCTGCCAACCAGTATTTCTTCGGAAACAGAAGTTTTAGAATATAAAACAATAATAATCCGGAAAAAAAATAAGAAATAAGACTGGTAAACAGGACGGCCATTGGAGAGCTAAGTCCCAGCTTATAAAAAAGGGTTATTACAAGAATATACCCTACTTTGATTTGAAAATAGGGTAATTGTTCTGTAAAAGATTGTGTATTTTTTACGAAATACTGCCTGGGAATATCCCACTGCTTTATTCCGATGATGTCTGTATAATGGTCTGCAGGAGCTTCTTTTTTTATTTCATCATAAGTGATGATACGAACTCTATCCGGTGAATTCGGGAACTCAAAAGTGTACATACTTCCTAAATACCCCGGCATATCCCAGTCATATACTCTGTTTTGGTAATTCCAGAATGTAAGAGCAGCAAGTATCGAAATTATAAACAAAAAGGAGAGTCTCCATTCTACCTTCATAAACCTGTATAAGATTACAATTATAAATCTTCTGCTTCAGCAAGAAGTTCAACAATATCTTTTACGGCTACTTCTGTATTTTTGTTAAAGTGTTTTACACCATCGGTCATCATGGTATTACAGAATGGGCATCCAGTAGCAATTACCTTTGGCTCAAAAGATAATGCTTCTTCTGTTCTTTCAATGTTGATGTCTTTTTTTCCTTTTTCAGGTTCTTTAAACATCTGTGCTCCTCCTGCTCCACAGCAAAGTCCATTGGTCTTGCAACGCTTCATTTCTACAAGCTCTGCATCCAGTTTCTCAAGCAGCATTCTTGGAGCTTCATATTCATCATTGGCACGTCCCAGGTAACAAGGATCGTGGAAAGTAATTTTTTTCCCTTTGAATGCGCCTCCTTCTATTTTCAGTCTTCCTTCTTCCATTAAGGTTTTAAGGAACTGAGTATGGTGCACTACATCAAAATGGCCGCCTAAGCTTGGATATTCATTTTTTAGAGTGTTGAAACAATGTGGGCAAGCCGTTACGATTTTCTTTACTTCGTAAGCGTTCAGCACTTCAATATTCGTAAGGGCCATCATTTGGAAAACGAATTCGTTTCCTGCTCTTTTTGCAGGATCTCCGGTACAGCTTTCTTCCTGTCCCAAAACAGCAAATTCCACCCCTATCTTATTTAATATCTTGCAAAATGCTTTTGTAATTTTTTTAGCACGGTCATCAAAGCTTCCCGCACATCCAACCCAAAATAAAACTTCCGGGGCTTTTCCTTCGGCAGCATATTCTGCCATTGTTTTTATATTGAAATCCATTTCTTTTTCAATTTGAAAATGTGAGAATCTGGAAATTTGAAATGATTAGAATTGTATCAATTTCAAATTTTCAAATCGATTAATTATCTAGTTTTCCGATGCCCAATTAAGACGGTCAGCCTGATTGTACTGCCAAGGAGCTGCATTATTTTCCACATTGGTCATCATCAGATTCAGTTCCTGTGGAGCAGCAGACTGTTCCATCACCAGGAATCTTCTCATTTCAAAAATTATGGAAAGCGGATCAAGCAATACCGGACAGGCTTCTGTACATGCATTACATGTTGTACAAGCCCAAAGTTCTTCTTTTGTGATATAATCGTTCAACAGTTTTTTACCGTCATCAACGAATTTTCCGTTTGCATCAATATTTCGTCCTACTTCTTCCAATCTGTCTCTGGTTTTCATCAGGATAAGTCTCGGAGAAAGTTTTTTACCGGTAATATTAGCCGGACAAACGGAAGTACAGCGTCCGCATTCTGTACATGAATACGCATTAAGCAGCTGTACCTGGTTAAGGTCAAAGATATCTTCAGCACCAAATTTAGACGGCACATCAGCTTCAGCTCCTTCAGCTGGTGCAGCATAAGGATCTGCGTTAGGATCCATCATTAATTTGATCTCTTTAGTTACAGAGTCTAGATTATTGAATTTTCCTTTTTTATCAAGATTTGCATACCAAGTACTTGGAAATGCAAGGATAATATGCAGGTGTTTTGAGTAATAAAGATAGTTCATGAAGAAAAGAATTCCCACAAAATGGAACCACCAGGCTCCTTTTTCTGTGAACATCAAAAATCCGCTGTCAAAATTGAAAATTTCCAAAAACGGAACGAATGTCATTTCACTAATCGGGAAGCTTCCATGTTCAGGAAAAACACCTCTCGCCTGTAAAATAAAATCTGAAGCATTCATCATAAAGAAAGCCATCATCAGAGCGAATTCAATGATCAAAATCCAGTTTGCATCATTTTTAGGCCATCCGAAAAGTTCTTTCATTGTCAATCTTTTCACTCCGTAAAAATTTCTACGAATAAAGAAAATAACAACACCAATCACCACCAAAAGTGCTAAAACTTCTAGTGTTGCAGTGAAGAAATTATAAAATGTATGTCCTAAAATGCTTGATAAGAAACGATGTGTCCCAAATATTCCATCAACAACGATTTCTATTAATTCGATATTAATAATCACAAAACCGACATATACAAAAAGGTGCAAAACTCCCGCAACAGGACGTGCCGTCATTTTACTCTGACCCATTGCTACACGAGCCATCGTTCCCCAACGTTCTCCTTTTCTGTCGTTTCTGTTGATTTCGTGACCTAACCTGATATTTCTATAGATCTTTAAAAGGCTTTTGGCAAACAAACCAAATCCGGCCACTAATAAAATCAGGAAAATAATGTTATCGATGTACTGCATACGGTGTATTAGTCTTTATTATTTTTACCGAAAACCGAGAAGTTGATATATCTTTTCGGGTTCGCTTTCATATCTTCAATTAATGTATTCAGGTTGGAAGAAGCTGAGTTCAGATTATTGTAAAGCTGATCATCTTTCATCAGTTTACCTAAACTTCCTTCTCCTTTGTCTATTCCACCAATCACCTGATTCAGTTTTCCTACAGTAGCATCCAAGTTAGCAATAGTTGCATTCAATTGTTTAGTATCAATGCTCTGTGCCAGATTTCCGTATTTATCCAGCGTCACTTTTCCACTCTGCATCGTAAGGCTTGCATCATCCAGTACTTTCTGAAGTTTAGGATCATTGTGTCCTACCAGGCTGTTTACACTTCCTGCTGTAGTCTGTAATGCACCTACGGTTTTATTAAGATTGGATAATAAAGCTTTTATTTCAGCTCTGTTTTGAGCATCAACAAGCAGATTGGCATTAGCCATCAGAGAGTCTACTCTGTGTAGAACCACCTGCAGTTGATCTTTTACCGGACCTACCTGAGAAGAAAGACTTCCCAACGTTCCCAGTTTGAAAGCTCCCTGCAGGGTATCACCGTCTTTAGCGGTCTGACCTCCGTATGCAAGGTTTACTCTCATTTCTTTGCCGGACATTAATCCTGGTTCAAAGATTTCTAATGATGAATTTTTTGAAAATTCAAATTTGTTATCTACTGTAATTTTTACAACAAAATTAATTTTACCGTCTTTTGAGGTTAGAGGAATAATTTTATCCACCTGCCCTACTTTCAATCCGTTGATAGAAACCGCAGAAGACTGTGCCAGACCTTCTACATTATCATATTTTGCGTAAAATATATTGTCGGTAGTAAAAAGGCTTTTCCCTTTCATAAACTGAAACAATACCACAAAGCCTACAATAGCCAGAAGTGTGATCACACCAGCTTTTAATTCTTTACTGAACTTCACTTGCTAATTTTTTTCTAATAAGCAAATATAACACATTTTAAATAAATCTTTTCCAATATTGTTCTGCGTTAAATACAAAAAAAAGCGACAAAAAAAATTGTCGCTTTTTATATCATTGAAATGATTTTTTTATTGTTGTTGATTTCCAAGTTTACCCCAGATTTCAATTCTAAAATCTTCAATATCTGCATTGTCCTGAAGACTCTTCATCCAAGCCTGTCCGAACATTCCAGAACTTCTCTGAGTAAGAGACTCTGTAAACTGCTTAAGATCTCCAGGTTGTTTGTTGATTGTTTCTGATTTTTTAATCAAAACATAAACTCCTGTTCCACCTTCAACCGGGTTAGAAAGCTTACCTTTTGCAACACCGAATGCTGCACCGGCAACTTTAGGTTCCATAGAACCAGCTACTGAAGGGTTCAATAGATTTACCTGAGCAGATTGTTTTGGAGCTGCAAATAATTTAGCTACCTGATCTAAGCTTGAAGCTTTTGCTGCAGTAATTTTATCAGAAATTTGTTTTGCAGCCAGTTTATTTTTAACGATAGTCTCAATCTGATCTCTTACAGATTCCGGATCAGCAAGACCTGCATCCTGTTTTCCATTCAGATAAACTACAATTTTATCACCTGTTCCATCTACAGTAAATAGTTCAGTATCTCCTTTAGTTCTTTTCTTATCGAAAGCCCAGGTAAGAATCTCTGCATCTTTTTCAGTACCTAAGCCCTGAATCTGACCTTCAAATCTTTTTGCTGCTTTTGGATTAGAGAACTGGTAATTTCCTTTTTTAGCAATATTCACGAAATCGTTGAAAGATTTTCCTTGAACCTGCTGAATGAATTTTCTTGATTTTTTGTCTGATTCAGCCTCAGTAGCATCTGAAGGTTTAATTGCTTTCACAAGGTTGGCAACTTTATACCCCATTGATCCTGATTTTTTATCTTCAATATTGATGATATGGTAACCGAACTGTGTTTCTACTACTCCTGTAGCTCCTTTAGGATTGCTTGCAAGGTAAGCAAGGAATTCTGGTACGAAAGGCGTTTCCGGAGTTGTCCATCCTAAGCTACCTCCTTGAGCTGCAGAATTCGGATCGCTGGAAAGCTTAAGGAATTCTGTAAATTTAGCTGGAGTTGCTTTTACAATAGCACCAATAGAGTCTGCTAATTTCTTAGCCTGTTCTTTCGATCTTGTTACTCCTTCGCCTGCAGGACTTCCTTTGAATGCAATAAGGATATGTCTTGATAAAGTAGAATCTGAAGCTCTTTTACCAACAAGTTTAGAAACTACATAAACGTCTTGCTCTTTATAAGGCCCAAAAGTCTGACCTACTGCTGCTGTAGTAATCTGATCTTTGATCGTTGGAGGCAATTGAGCAGGATTCATATACTGAGGATTGAATGGCGCATCAGAATTTGCCATTACAAACATAGAATCGTTTTTCGTGTTCTGGAAGTTTTCCGTACCTCCGCTTGCATCTGTACCTCCTGAATATAATTTTGTAATTTCTTTCAGAGTTGCCGCATCATCTGCTGCACTAGGTTTTGATGGGAAGTATACAACACCGATATTTCTGCTTGGTTCAGCTTTGAACATTACAGGGTGTTTCTGGATGTAGTCTGCCAGATCCTGTGTTGTAACATTGATCTTGGTTTTCTGAAGATATGCCACATAATCCACTTTCACAAAGTCGATATCTGCAAGCTGATCTCTCTGCTTCATCAATTCTTCTGCTTCTTTCTTACCGGTAGTGATACCTGCTGAAATATTGGTAAACACCTGTCTTGCCATTAGTCTGTATTCAATCGTCTTTCTAGTTTTCAACCATTGATTATATCCTTCAGGATTGGTGTTTTTTAATGTTTCAATTTCTTTTTTAAGATCTTGAGTTTTAAAGTTACCTTTCTCATCAAAGAACTGCTGATTCTGAGCAAACATCTGATCGTACTGGATTTGGTTCCAGAAATAATCATCAGTCATTTCAAAGCCTAGTTTCTCAAACTGTTGTTTGATAAGTTTAGATTGTACAAGTAACTGCCACGCCTGCTCTTCAAGACCGGCTTTCGGACGACCTTGTTGTTCAGCCTGCTGCTGCAACACGAAAAGCTGATCATTGAACTCTTCGCGGGTGATTTTCTCACCATTTACTTTTCCTAAAACGTCAGGATTTTTACCAAAAACCTTGTCGATACTATCCGGGTTCACCAAGAACGCCAAAAGCGCTAAGGCTATTACTCCCATTAAAAGCCAAGGCTTACTCCTAATCTGTCCTAAAATTGCCATTTTATAAATTATAGTTTTTTATCAGTTTGCGAAAATACACATTTTTAAGAAATTACAGAAACAGAACTGCTTTATTTTGATTTTTAATGCAAAGATTATCTAAAAAAGGAAATTTTGACCGTATTTTTAAGTAAAAAACAAATGGCATAAGTATTGTGCATTTTTAGAATATTATAATATGCCACACGTTTTCAGAGCATATTATAAAAAATCCCTTTAACGATAAAAAACGAAAATGACAATTTGTCATTCGATTGACTATGATAGAATTTGAAGATATTAGTTTAGAAGAAATGATCAGTGACGGATTTGATATCGTAACTGAAGAAATCAATCTTTCCGACTTCGCTGAGACTGATAAAAATTCCGAACAGAAAATATTCCCTATACTTCCCGTAAGAAATATGGTAATGTTCCCCAATGTGGTAATTCCTATTACTGCCGGGAGAAAAACCTCTATACAGCTTCTTGAGGAAGCCCAGAAGAACGGAGATTTCATTGGAATTGTAAGCCAGAAAAATTCGGATATGGAACAGCCTGCCGAAAAAGATATTTATACAACCGGTACCTTAGCAAAGATCATTAAGATTATTAAGCTTCCGGAAGGAAATATTACGGCGATCACGAAAGGTTTCCATAGATTCAAGATTAAAAAGATTGTTGAAAATCAACCTTATTTCAGGGCAGAAATATCAAAATTAAAAGATACACGTCCTAAAAATCAGGAGGAATATGAAGCATTGCTTGAAAACATCAAGGATCTTGCTTTAAAGATCATTGAACTGGACCCGAATATTCCTAATGCAGCCAATTTTGCGATCAAAAACATCAATAATAATGATGATCTTCTTAATTTCATCTGCACCAATGCCAATTTTTCTTCAATAGCAAAACAAAAGCTTCTTGAAGAAAAAAACCTGATGATAAGAGCTAATCAATGCTACGAAATGATGCATGAAGATTTCAGAAAACTGGAATTGAGAAGCCAGATTCATCAGAAAACTTCAAAGGATCTTGACAAACAGCAGAGAGAATATTTCCTGAATCAACAGATCAGAACCATCCAGGAAGAATTGGGCGGAGGACCTGAAAGCGATGTGGAAGATCTGATTGCCAAGGCTAAAACCAAAAAATGGAGTAAAGAAGTAGAGGAGCATTTTCAAAAGGAAATCGGCAGATTACAACGCCAGAATCCTAATTCTCCCGACTATAATGTACAGAGAAACTATCTGGATTTCTTTACAGACCTTCCCTGGGAAACGTATACAAAAGATATTTTTGATATTGCAAAAGCAGAAAAAGTGCTTGACAAAGCTCACTTTGGGCTGGAAGATATCAAGAAAAGAATTTTGGAACACATGGCTGTTTTAAAATTAAAAAATAATATGAAGTCTCCTATTTTATTGCTGGTAGGGCCTCCAGGAGTTGGTAAAACCTCTTTAGGAAAATCTATTGCAGATGCTTTAGGAAGAAAGTACGTAAGATTATCTTTAGGTGGTCTTCATGACGAAAGTGAAATCCGAGGACATAGAAAAACCTATATCGGTGCTATGGCGGGAAGAATATTACAATCGATCAAGAAATCCGGTACGTCAAACCCGGTAATCGTACTTGATGAGATTGATAAAATCGGACAGGGACTTCATGGGGATCCAAGCTCAGCACTATTAGAGGTTCTTGATCCTGAACAAAATAAATCTTTTTATGATAATTTTCTTGAGATGGGTTATGACCTGTCAAAAGTAATGTTTATTGCTACAGCCAATTCTCTTTCAACGATACAGACTCCTCTTTTGGACAGAACGGAAATTATTCAGATTGCCGGGTATACTTTAGAGGAAAAGATTGAGATTGCGAAAAGACACTTAATCAAGAAACAACAGGAGGAAAATGGCCTGGATGCAAAGTCATTCAAACTTGGAAATGCAGAGCTTAAGCATATTATAGAAGCACACACTTCGGAAAGCGGTGTAAGAACTCTGGAGAAAAGAATTGCTGCCGTTGGAAGATGGGTAGCCCTT
Organism: Chryseobacterium sp. GVT01B; assembly: GCF_019970045.1. Classification (GTDB taxonomy): domain Bacteria; phylum Bacteroidota; class Bacteroidia; order Flavobacteriales; family Weeksellaceae; genus Chryseobacterium. Next base: position 117,340 of record NZ_JAHXYI010000008.1, on the reverse strand, counting down.
CAGACTGCTTTGGTAAAAGAATATGATCCAAAAATTTCAGTAGAAAAAGTAGATGAAATCCTTGGAGTTCCAAGACCAAAAAGTTTGTCAGAAATTACCGGAGTTCCAGGAGTTGTAACAGGTCTTGCCTGGACAAGCGTAGGCGGAGATATTCTTTATATTGAAAGTATTTTAAGCAATGGTAAAGGAGCATTAACGATGACCGGAAACCTTGGTACGGTAATGAAAGAATCTGCAACTATTGCCTTGGAATATATTAAAGCCAAGCATGACGAACTGGGAATTCCACAGGAGGAACTGGACAAGAAAAACATCCACGTACACGTTCCTGAAGGGGCAACTCCTAAAGATGGACCGTCTGCAGGTATTGCAATGCTTACATCAATGGTTTCTTCTTTTAAAAACAAAAAGATAAAACCTCACCTTGCGATGACGGGAGAAATTACTTTAAGAGGAAAAGTGCTTCCTGTAGGAGGAATCAAAGAAAAACTTCTTGCTGCTACAAGAGCCGGAATTAAAGATGTTATCCTTTGTGAAGCCAACAGAAAAGATGTTGAAGAGATCAAAAAAGATTATTTAAAAGATCTGAAAGTACATTACGTCAGCAGAATGGAGGAAGTCATTGACATCGCCATTGAAGAATAAAACAATTTGTAACATATTAACTTCTCAATAAGGAAACACGTTCTGAGTATCAGAGCGTGTTTCTGTTTTATCAACAAATACATTCTTTTCTTCGTTGCATGGAATAAAATTTGATACAATAGAAGAAAATCCTGAAGGATTGAATAAAAAATTTTTCAATTCAAAGGGGTTTTCTTATTTTTATTCCACACTGCAGATTTTTAGATTATGAATTTTCTTAGACTTCCTTTCCTTGCCAAGCTTACACTTGTGGTCATTTCCATCATCGGTCTTGGCTATCTTCTGGCATTAGGACAGAGTATTTTAGCTCCGTTTTTCCTGGCATTCCTTATGGCTATGCTATTTTTGCCGGCAGCCACTTTTATGGAAAGAAAGTTAAGATTTCCGAGATCCATGTCTACAATGACTTCAGTATTTATTATGCTGATAATTCTAAGTGGTATTATTTATTTTTTCACCAATCAGCTGTCTGACTTCAGCAAAGATCTTCCACACCTCAAGGAGCAGTTTACCACTGTTTTCAACAGCCTGCAGCACTGGGTTTCCAAAACATTTAATGTAAAAGTGGATGAACAGGTGGATTATATTAACCAGGGATTAACGAAACTGTTATCTTCTTCGGGAGTCATTTTAGGATTTACTTTTGGGATTTTCTCAACGGGATTCGGCTTTATTATATTTTTCACCCTGTTTTTTATCTTTATTTTAAATTACAGAAGGCTTTTAAATAATTTTATCGTCACCGTTTTCAACGAAAGACATAAAACAAGTGTACAGGAAGCTGTAAATGAGATCCGTATCATGACCAAGAAGTATATCTTCGGGCTTTTTCTTCAGGTAATTATCGTTTCTGTTTTAACATCTATTCTCCTTACAGTTTTAGGAGTAAAATATGCCATTCTCTTAGGAGTTCTTACCGGGTTATTAAATGTGATTCCTTATCTTGGAATTTTTATTTCACTTCTAATTTCCTGTTTTATAGCTTTTGCAACGTCTACTCCTTCAACATGTATCTATGTTGCTTTGGGATATATTGCGATTCATGCTGTAGATGGAAATATTGTCCTGCCATTTGTAGTGGGCTCCAAAGTAAAAATCAATGCTTTATTTTCATTTATTGGAATTCTTTTAGGAGAGCATCTTTGGGGAATTGCAGGAATGTTCCTGTGTATTCCGGCGATTGCTATTATAAAAATTATCTGTGAAAGAGTTGACGATCTCAAACCTTGGGGAAGATTACTCGGGGAAGAACAGAGACCTGATAAAAAGAAGAAAAGTTATAAGATTTCTAAGAATATTACGCTGAAGGAAATGGACTGATCATTACTAAGAGCAATATGTAATGAGTAATAAATAATATTATTTTAAAGACTTGAGCTTTTAAATTTAAATAAAAAAGACTGCCTTTTTAAAGACAGTCTTTTTTATTGTTATGGAAGAGGGCACAAGGGACTCGTTCCATTTGGACAAGTTTCTGTACATAGGATATAAGATGGATTGTCTGGACAATATCCGTAAGTCGGGCCTTCAGGATTTCCTCCCGGGCCACCTAAACAAGGATCACCAGGTGGAATTTTACATGGACATCCAATCGGTCCTATATCACATTTTCCAACACCTCCTCCCCCTTGGATTTCTCTTAAATCCGTACGATTTAATTTTTTAAGATTTTTTAGCATGATTTATAGTTTTGATTTGCTTTTCGAAGATATGCAATAAAATTATACAAAAGCACTAATTAACGCACATTAACAATTGATTTAATATTTTATGTTAAATAAATAACAAAATATTCTATTTTTATTTTACATTTGATATCAAATCATCAATCATGAAAATAATAAAATTCATTTTATGCTTACTGTTCGGTCTTATGTTTATTAATGCCGGATTAAACAAGTTTTTTAACTATATGCCTATGGAGAAACCTACTCCGGAGCAAATGAAACTCTTCTCTGCTTTCGGAGAAATCAGCTGGCTGATGCCATTAGTGGGTATCGTAGAAGTCATTGGCGGATTACTGTTTATTTTCCCAAAAACAAGAGCATTGGGAGCTATTGTTATTTTACCAGTGATGGTAGGAATTGTTACCCATGTTTTCACTATGGACAAATCTCCAATGGGAATGGGTATTGCCGGGGTGATGTTCCTGATCAACCTTTGGATGATTATTGACAACAAAGAGAAGTATAAACATTTAGTTTCTTAAGATGGCAGATAATAGGTTGCAGGTTGCAGCACCAGTAGTCTTTACTACCTATAACCTATTATCTGCTACCTGCTATACAAAAGCACTGAAACCTGTAATAGAACGCCCTACAATCAATGAATTGATCTCTTTCGTTCCTTCATAGGAATAAATAGCTTCTGCATCTGCAACAAATCTGGCTACATCGTACTCCAGCAAAATTCCGTTTCCTCCCATTACTTCTCTTGCTCTGGAAACAATATCTCTGGTTCTGAGCGTACAGAAAACTTTAGCCAAAGAGGCGTGTTCATCTTTCAAAATTCCTTCATCTTGCATTTCGGACAACCGGAACACCATCGTTTGCATCGCAGTAAGATTGGACAGCATTTCTACCAAATGCCCCTGAATCATTTGAAATGAAGCAATAGGTCTTCCAAACTGTTCTCTTTTTCTGGTATAATCCAAAGCACTTTCATAAGCTCCTCGTGCACAGCCTGTGGCCATCCATGCTACTCCTGCTCTGGTCATTCTCAGTACTTTTCCGGTATCTTTAAATGAGTTGGCATTCTGAAGACGATTTTCTTCTGTTACAATACAGTCTTTTAAAGTAATTAATCCGTTCTGGACAATCCTTAGAGCCATTTTTCCTTTAATCTTTTCTACAGAAAATCCCGGATTATCTTTTTCCACAATAAATCCTTTCACCTCTCCGCTATCCAGATCTCTTGCCCAGATAATAATGATATCAGCAAAAGTCGCATTTCCTATCCATTTTTTCTGACCGTTCAGAACCCAGCCTTCAGGTGTTTTTTTACAGGTTACAGTGAGGCCGCCTGCTGCTCCGGAACCTACTTCCGGTTCTGTAAGCCCGAAAGCACCTATTTTTTCAAATTTCTGCATTTGCGGAAGCCACTTTTGCTTCTGTTCTTCAGACCCGCAGATATAAATAGAACCCATTGCCAGCCCGGATTGTACTCCAAAAAATGTCGCAATGGAGGCATCCACTCTTGCCATTTCCATCGCAATGACTCCTTCCATCAGAAAAGGCATTCCCGGACAGCCATAACCTTCGTAAGTAACACCGCAGATATCCAGTTTCTGGAATTTTGGAATCAATTCAAACGGAAATTCGTCCCTTAGCCAGTAATGGTTTACCAGAGGTTTTACTTCTTTTTCCATGAAAGCTCTTACTTTAAGCTGAATTTCACGTTGTTCGAGAGTAAGGGTATGGTATATATCATAAAAGTCACCATCAATAGGTGGTAATTCTTTCTTTTTCTTTCCCGGATCAAGCATTTTCATAAGCCCGGAAAGCTGTTTATCATCCAGTTTTGAGAAATTATGCATCAGTTTCGGAAGATCCACTTTTTGAGAAATGGCACTCAGCTGATCAAAATCTATGGAGGTGAATAGTCCTATTGCGTTTCTGATTTTGGAAAAGGTATTTGACATAGTGATAGATTATAATTTTGGTTTGTAAAAGATAAGCAAAAATTGCTCCGAAAGCAAAGCACGAAGCCCTTTATTATTTTACAAAACACTTAATTTCAACCAATTAAAATAGAATATTCCGTTTACAAGTTTTTTACTTTTGATTTTCAAGCGTTACAAAACATTCTGACTGAACTTTGACTCAAGGAAAACAACAAAAATCAACGCTATGAAAACGACTTACATTAAATTATCTCTATCTGCTGTGCTTTTATTAGGAATTTATTCATGTAAAAAAGGTGAAGTTGCTGAAACAGATCTTAATGCTTATGCTACAACAGATTCAGCTTCTGCTATTGTTTCAGACAGCATTTCATCTGTTGCCGATATGAAGGTAAAAGACAAACAGTTCATCAAGACAGCAGATGTCAGCATGGAAGTGAAAGATGTATATAACGCAACCATCGCCATTGAAAAATCGGTTCAGGAACTTGGAGGTTTTGTTACCAACAGTAATCTTCAAAGCAATGTAATTTCTGAAGACACTTACAACACTTCCAACGAAGAAGCTATGTTAGTTAAAAAGTACCAGTCGGAAAATAGAATGCAGGTACGTATTCCTACTGAAAAGCTTGGCGAACTTTTAACAGCAATCAATTCAAACAAATTATTTCTTAATTCAAGATCCATCAATGCGGAAGATGTGACGGCCAACATCAAGTATTCTGAACTGGAAGGAAAAAGAAATCAAAAGACTTCTGAGAACATCAACAAATTAAAGACAAATAAAGATAAAGTAACGCTGGATGATGAGAATATGTCTGAAGGAAACCTTCAAAAGCTGGCAAGTATGAATATGACAGACGACCTGAAATACAGCACTATTGATATTTACATCAAAGAACCTCAATTGCGTATCGCTGAAATTGCCGTTGCCAATACCACAAGCATTGATAATAAATATAAATACAATTTCATCTATGATGCAAAAGATGGTTTTGTCTATGGTTTTTATCTGATACAGAGAATTATAGTTGCCCTTATCAATATCTGGCCAATTCTATTAATTGCAGCGGCTCTGATCTATTTCTTAAGAAAAAGAAAAATTTCAAAACCTGAGCAACCGAAAATCCAACAATAAAAAAACTCTACTAACCAATTGGTTATCATCATAATTTTAGATTTTACAACCTCCTGTTTTCGGGAGGTTTTTATTTTTTTTGAAAAAAAACTGTAACGATTGTAATACCTGCTTTACCTACTGTTTAAAAGAACAGAAAATCAAAAAAATTAATATTATGAAAAATTTAGTAAAACTTGGATTCGCAGCGTTATTATCATTGAGTTCTATGACTGCCAATGCACAAAGCAACACCAACAGCAAAGATAACAGCCTGCTTTGGGAGGTTTCCGGAAATGGTCTTTCCAAGCCTTCTTATATTACCGGGACTTTTCATATCTTATGCAGTAAAGATTTTGAAATAAAACCTAAGGTATTAAAAGCTCTGGAGAAATCTGACAACTTTGTTATGGAAATCAATTATACAGATCCTGCTGAAATGATGTCACTACAAAAAATGTATCAAAAAACGGATAAAAAAATTTCTGACCAGCTTTCTCCGGAAGAAGCCAGAGAACTGAATACTATTCTCACCAATTACGGAACGGATCTGAAAAGCGTAGATTCTTCAAATCCTCAGACACTCTATGCACTGCTTTCTACCAAGGCTATTCCTTGTCCCCAGACCGAAGTAAAGCTTTACGAAATGGAACTTCTTCAAAAAGCAATAAAAGATAAAAAAAGTATTAAAGGTCTTGAAAAAGTAGATGATCAGATGAAATCCATCAACGAAGCCTATGATCTGAAAAGCACCATAGCTCAACTAAAAATGGGTAAAGAATATGAAATCCTCTTCAGACAGATGATTGAAGCTTTCAAAAATGAAAATGTACAATCTCTTTACAGTCTTTTTAAAGATGAAAGATTCATGAATGCAAGACAGGAAAAAGCAATGCTGACCAACAGAAATCAAAATTGGGTAAAAATAATGCCGGAAATAATGAAAAAAGAAAGCTCCTTCTTTGCGGTAGGCGGTTCTCATCTGATGGGTGAAAATGGTATTATTCCACTTCTTCAGTCAAAGGGCTATACAGTAAAACCTGTGACGAGTTTATAACAATAACCTAACTATGAAATTATAGTGAGTAATCCAACTGAAACTGCCTTTTTAAAGCTTGTCAACCAGCACAAAGGTATTTTATACAAAGCCTCGCGGATCTATGCAGATTCTGTAGAAGACCGGGAAGATCTGCAGCAAGAAATCCTTATCCAGCTTTGGAAGTCCTATCAGAATTTCAAAGGGAACAGCGAGTTCTCCACCTGGATGTATCGGGTTGCCATCAATACTGCGATTACGTTTTTAAAAAAGGAAAAACAGAGATCCAATAATCATACAGATGCTTCTCATCATTTTGAGGTACTGCAGGAAGATTATAATCCCACAAAAGACAGGCAGCTGGAAATTTTCTACAGCGCAGTTCAGGAGCTGAATTCCTTAGAAAAAGCCGTCATATTTTATTTCATGGAAGGAATGTCACACAAAGAAATCGGAAATAATCTAGGGCTCAGCGAAGGCAATGCCCGCGTAAAACTCAACAGAACAAAAGAAAAAATACAGCAAATCATAAAAAAATCAGGCTATGAATTTTGATCAATTAAAAGAACAATGGAATAAAGAAGACAGTGATGTCCATATTCCTGACACTATAAAGCAATTAAAGGAAAGCAAACACCCTATAGAAAAAATCCAGAAAAATATGAAAAGAGAATTCCCTATGCAGATTCTAGCGATTATTCTCATGGCTTTTTTCCCCCTTCAGTTTCAGTTTCCTTCTTCACAATACATTATTTATTATGTATCCTATACCATGATGGTTGTAATATCTTCATATTATCTCTTTGGATTTTATAAGTTTTACAAACAGACGGAGCTTTACACAGGAAACACCAAAAACAGTCTTTGGAAAATATATCATGAGCTTCGTCTGAATATGGAACGATACCAGTCTTTCGGATTTTTATTGCTTCCTCATTTCCTGGTAACAATAGGACTTATCATCTATAACACAATGGAAGAGCACGGAAAATCTTTGACAGAGCTTACCGCTTCTCATCAGCAGGGATTAATCATCGCCGTACTGCTAGGGACTTTAGGGGTTATCACAAGTATCGTTCTATGGACAAAATATATTTATGGAGGAAGCGCCAAAAAACTGGAAAATATTCTGAACGAAATGGACGAATAAGATCTTAAATTCTTATCACCAAACACTTTTTATACAACCTCAGATGAACTCTGAGGTTTTGTTTTTTAAAAAAATGTTATTTATCGTCTTCAAATTTATCTGAGGTTTTATTTTTCCGTAAATTTGCAAATCAGAAATAAATCATTATGGATTATGAACTATTTTCATCCGATATATGACTTTCTGAACGATAAAAATTCTGTAATATGCTATCAAAAATAAATCCAACACAAACTAATAGCTGGAAAGCACTTGACGAACACTTCGGTGGAAATGACTTTGATCTTAGAAGCCTTTTTCATTACAATCCGAACCGTTTTAATGAGTTTTCCCTGCAAAAGGACAACTATCTTTTTGATTATTCTAAAAATTTAATCGATTCAAGAACGAAGGATCTTTTATTACAACTGGCTGAAGAAAGCCAGCTAAAGGATGCCATTTCCAGAATGTTCTCCGGTGATAAAATAAATGAAACAGAAGGAAGAGCAGTTCTTCATACAGCACTGAGAGATTTCTCAGACCGCGAAATTCTTGTGGATGGCGAAAATATCAAGCCACAGATCAAAAGAGTTCTTGATCATATGAAATCTTTTTCTGAAAAAATCATTTCAGGAGAACATAAAGGTTTCAGTGGAAAAGAGATTACAGATGTAGTAAACATCGGGATCGGTGGATCAGATTTGGGTCCTGTAATGGTTTGTTCTGCTTTAAAACATTTTAAAACAAGATTAAATGTTCACTTTGTTTCCAATGTGGACGGAAATCATATTGCAGAAGTGGTGAAAAACTTAAATCCTGAAACCACTTTATTCATCATTGCTTCCAAGACTTTTACGACTCAGGAAACAATGACGAATGCAAATTCAGCAAAGGACTGGTTCCTTAAGGCTGGAAAGCAAGAAGATGTAGCAAAGCATTTTGTAGCTTTATCTACTAATATTGAAGAAGTTAAGAAGTTCGGAATCGCAGAAGAAAATATTTTTGAGTTCTGGGATTGGGTAGGCGGAAGATATTCTCTTTGGAGTGCTATCGGATTAAGTATCGTACTTTCTGTAGGATATGAAAACTTTGAGCAGCTTCTTAAAGGTGCTTTTGATACTGACCAACACTTCCAGACTGCCGATTTCTCTGAAAACGTCCCCGTATTAATGGGACTTCTTGGAATCTGGTACCGTAATTTCTATGCAGCAACTACTTATGCTATCTTACCTTATTCTCAATATCTGGACAGATTCGCAGCGTATCTTCAACAGGGAGATATGGAAAGTAACGGAAAATGTGTAGACAGAAACGGTGAATTTGTAGAATATGAAACGGGACCAATTATCTGGGGAGAGCCAGGTACAAATGGTCAGCATGCTTTTTACCAACTTATCCACCAAGGTACAGAATTGATTCCGGCAGACTTTATTGCTTATACAAAAAGTCCAAACAAAGTTTCGGATCACCAGGATAAATTATTAGCGAACTTTTTCGCTCAGACTGAAGCACTTGCCTTCGGAAAACTGGAGGAAGAAGTTGAAGAGGAACTTAGAAATGCTGGAAAGTCTGATGAAGAAATAGACAGACTGATCAATTTCAAGGTCTTCCATGGAAACACACCCACTAACTCTATATTATTCAAAGAATTAACTCCTTTTTCATTGGGTCAGCTGATTGCTTTATATGAACATAAGATCTTCGTTCAGGGAGTTATCTGGAATATTTTCAGCTTTGACCAGTTTGGAGTGGAATTAGGAAAAGTATTAGCCAACAAAATCCTTCCTGAGCTTGAAAATAATGAAGCAATAAGCTCTCATGACAGCTCTACCAACGGGTTGATCAATTACTATAAAGAAAATAAATAGTAAGTAAAAAGAAAGTAAAAGTAAATCTATAAAGTAAAAAAGTAAAAATGGCAGAAATTCTTGACGGACTTAAAGTATCCAAGGAAATTAAAGCAGAGATCAAGGTTGAAGTAGAAAAGATTCTCGCAAGCAAAAAAAGAGCTCCACATTTGGTAGCTATTCTTGTAGGGAATAATGGAGCTAGCAAGGCCTATGTAAACTCAAAAGTAAAAGACTGTGAAGAAGTAGGATTTCAATCCAGCTTAATCAAATTCCCAAGCACAGTTTCGGAATCTGAACTATTGGAAAAAATTGACGAGCTTAATAAGTCTAAAGCAGTTGACGGGTTTATCGTTCAGTTGCCTTTACCGGACCAGATAGATCAGGAAAAGATCATCAACGCAATTGATCCAAGAAAAGACGTGGATGGTTTCCACCCTGAAAACTTCGGAAAAATGGCGCTTGAAATGGATACTTTCTTGCCAGCAACTCCTTTCGGTATTTTAACATTACTGGAAAGATACAATATTGAAACTAAAGGGAAAGACTGTGTAATTATTGGAAGAAGTAAAATTGTAGGAAGACCTATGAGTATCCTGATGGGTAGAAAAGATTTCCCTGGAAACTCTACCGTTACCCTTACACACTCTTATACGAAAGACATTGAAGAATATACAAGAAAAGCAGACATCGTAATTACCGCTTTGGGAGATCCTCACTTCTTAAAAGGGGATATGATCAAAGAAGGAGCTGTAATTGTTGACGTGGGTATTACAAGAGTAGACAATGACTCTCCAAAAGGATATTACCTTGCAGGTGACGTAGATTTTGACAGCTGTGCAGCTAAAGCAAGCTGGATTACTCCGGTACCTGGAGGAGTAGGCCCAATGACAAGAGCGATGTTGATGAAAAATACCATCATTGCTTACAAAACTTCGGTCTATAACGACTAATTTTAAAATGAATAAAGAAGAAGATATTTTATTAAAAGAAGGTAAAATGCTCCCTGTAATGGAGCATTTTTACACTTTACAGGGAGAAGGAGCACACACCGGAAAAGCCGCCTACTTTATCAGGCTGGGAGGTTGTGATGTAGGATGTCACTGGTGTGATGTAAAAGAAAGCTGGGATCCGGAACTCCATCCTCTGATGAATGCAGCAGAAATTGCAGAAACAGCTGCAAAACATTGTAAAACAATCGTTCTGACCGGTGGTGAACCTCTGATGTGGAACTTAGACATACTGACTTCCAGATTGAAAGAGCTGGGATGCACAGTGCATATTGAAACTTCAGGAGCTTATCCTATGAGCGGACAGCTGGACTGGATCACCCTTTCGCCAAAGAAAACAGGACTGCCTAAAGAAGAGATCTATCAAAAAGCTCATGAACTTAAGGTGATCATTTTCAATCAGCATGACTTTACGTTTGCACAGGAACAGGCCTCAAAAGTTTCTGAAAATTGTAAGCTCTATCTTCAAAGTGAATGGAGTAAAAGAGATGAGATGTATCCTAAGATCACAGATTTCATCCTGGAACACCCGGAATGGCAGGCTTCAGTTCAGACTCACAAATATCTGAATATCCCGTAAAAAAGCTTAAATTAGCTGGGCTTATCCGCTATAATACCGATAGATGCAGAGAATTCGATACTCTAGATACCTGAAATCGATCATTATGTTGCTTGACCTCATGGTTATTGCATCTATCTTCATATTCTTTTTTATAAGCAGAAACGAAAGTTTAAAATACCATAAAGAAACCTGGTATCAGAATATTTTTTCTCTGATTCTGTTGTTTTTGTTCTGGGTGCTTCTTAGCGGTAGGACAAAAATATACAACATTCCGAGAAACCTTACGTATACCTTGTTTCTTGAACGCCTTTTAATCCACTTCCTCTTTTTTATACTTGGCGTACTGCTTATAGGAAAGGTAAGTAACAATGTATTTTTCAATTCAGATATATACTGGCTCTCGCTTTACCTTTTCATTTTCATTTTTCTTGTAAAATCATTGGTCTATTTTGCGATCAAGTACTTACGTTCCCTTGGAGCTAATTACAGGAATGTGATGTTTTTAGGAGATAATCATTCCACAGAAATTCTAAAGAATATTTTTACAGACCGTAAAGACTACGGATACAGAATATTTGAATACGAAAATTCTGAGATCAATAGTAATGAGCTGGTTACTTTCTGGAAAAAGAATGGGATTCATACCTTATTCTTATCTATGGAAAATTCCTATGGTGAATGGATTCAGAATGAGATTTTTAAATTGGCAGAAGATAATAAGATTCATATTTCACTTATTCCAAGTATCACACAAAGCGATTTTTTCTTGTATGATCTTGGATATATACAAACTCAGCCGGTCCTTAACCAGGCAAGATATCCTCTAGATTATTATTCTAATTTTATAATGAAAAGGACGTTTGATATTTTGTTTTCTGTTGTTATACTGGTTTTCATCTGTTCGTGGGTGTTCCCGATTATTGCGGTTTTAATCAAGGCAACTTCCAAAGGTCCCGTATTTTTTCTTCAGAAAAGGTATGGTTTCCATGAAGAGGTTTTCAATTGTTTTAAATTCAGAACAATGGTTGTAAATGATGAATCAACAACCAAAACCACATCAATAAATGATTCAAGGATTACCAAAGTAGGTAAGTTTTTAAGAAAAACCAGTCTTGATGAGCTTCCGCAGTTTATCAATGTACTGAAAGGGGAAATGTCTGTAGTAGGTCCGCGTCCTCATATGCTTGCCGTAGATAATTATTATAAGCCAAAAATAGGGAGATACAGCTTAAGAAGTGTGGTAAATCCCGGTATCACAGGATTGGCACAGGTAAATGGACTTCGCGGCGACTTCGGAGATGTGGAAGTAGAGATGAAAAAACGAGTTCTGGCCGATGCTTTCTATGTAAGAAACTGGAGTTTTATCCTTGATCTGGTGATTATTTTAAAAACCGTTTTCCTGGTGATAGGCGGAGATAAAAATGCAAAATAAAGAACAGGACCAGACCAATATTGAAATAATTTTAACACAAAACCAGGCTTTAGTCTTCTTCCCGACTGTAGCCCAATTAAATAAAAAAGTCTAATTTAGCAGTATGTTAAAAAAGTTTTTCACAGCAGTAGGGGAATACATGATCCTCTTGGGAAAATCCCTGCAGAAGCCTCAGAAAATGAGGGTTTTCTGGAAGCTGTTCATGAGAGAAATTAATGATTTGGGAGTAAATTCTTTCGGACTTGTCATCTTCACATCCATATTCGTTGGAGCGGTAGTGGCTATTCAGATGTTCAACAACTTTGATGCTTCTTCCTTTCCTATTCCGCCTTCATTTGTAGGATATGCTACGAAAGCGGTTTTGGTTTTGGAATTTGCGCCTACCATTATCAGTCTTATTCTGGCAGGTAAGGTAGGTTCCTATATTGCGTCAAGTATCGGAACAATGAGAGTTTCCGAACAGATTGATGCATTGGATATCATGGGAGTAAACTCACCCAATTTTCTGATATTTCCTAAAATTATTGCCTGTATGCTGTTTAATCCCCTTCTTATTGCTATCAGTATCGTATTTGGTATTGGTGGTGGATATATTGCCGGGATTTTAACCGGAAACTGGACAGAAAATGATTATATCGTTGGTATTCAAATGTATATGCCGAATTTATTTATTTACTATGCATTTACCAAAACTATAGTTTTCGCTTTTATCATTGCAACGGTTCCTTCTTATTTCGGATACAATGTAAAAGGAGGATCACTGGAAGTAGGTAGAGCGAGTACGCAGGCGGTGGTATGGACAATGGTATTCATTATCATTTCTGAATTAATTTTAACCCAATTAATATTAAGCTGATGATTGAGGTAAAAGATCTTAAGAAAAGTTTTGATGATGTTGAAGTATTGAAGGGAATTTCAACTTCATTTGATAAAGGAAAAGTAAACTTAATCATTGGGCAGAGTGGTTCCGGTAAAACCGTTTTTTTAAAAAGTTTATTGAATGTTTATATGCCATCTTCCGGAGAAATTTTATTCGATGGCAGAAATGTCAATACCATGAACAGGGAAGAAAAACAACATCTCCGTTCAGAAATCGGAACCGTTTTCCAGGGAAGTGCATTATTTGACTCCTTAACTGTTGAAGAGAATATTATGTTTCCTCTTGATATGTTTACCAATCTTACCTACAGAGAAAAAAAGAAAAGGGTTTTTGAAGTTATAGGAAGAGTGCATCTTGATAAGGCAGATAAAAAATACCCTTCAGAGATCTCAGGAGGAATGCAGAAAAGAGTTGCTATTGCCCGGGCGATTGTCAACAATCCCAAATACCTGTTCTGTGATGAGCCCAATTCCGGACTGGATCCGTATACTTCAAAGATCATTGATGATCTTCTTTACGAGATCACCAAAGAATATAATACCACAACCATCATCAATACTCACGACATGAACTCTGTAATGACGATTGGCGAGAAAATTGTATACCTAAGACTGGGAATCAAAGAATGGGAAGGGAATAAAGATATCCTGATTACAGCAGGCAATAAAAATCTGATTGATTTCGTTTATTCTTCAGAACTGTTTAAAGAGCTGAGAGAATATTTACTTGAGAATAATAAAACGATTGAAACTACAAATACAAAAATAGACGATAATGAAAAAGGTACTTAGTATAGCGTTAATAGGATTTTCAATGTGGGCTTCTGCACAGATTTCACTGGCAGGTAAGGCTAACTTAATTTTTCCTACCGGCTCTCCTTCCTGGTCTAATATTAAAGGAACAGTGAATGATGCCATTGACGGAACGGGTAAAAACAATGTAGGTTTCAATGTAGGACTTTCATTAAAAGTGGGCCTTCCTACTTCATTGTTTGTGATGCCGGAAATCTATTATACTCACTTTAAAAATGAGTTTACTACAGAGAACACTACTTTTGATGTTAAAAGCAACCGTATTGATGTTCCGGTTCTGTTAGGATACAACCTATTGGGGAATATGTTAGGTGTTTTTGTAGGACCTGTTGGAAGTTTTAATTTAAATAAAGACAATACTTACAACGATTTCAAAGAAAATGCTAAAAATGATTTTACCGTTGGCTATCAGTTTGGAGCACAGCTTGAAATCAAAAAGCTTATTGTAAATGCAAGATATGAAGGAGCTTTCAGTAAGGATGAAAGAAACTTTATCAACAGAGTTTCCGGTTCGGAAATCAGATATGATAACAGACCTAACCTTTTTATGGTAGGTTTAGGATATAAATTCTAATTTAATATCGAAAATAACAACTTTAAACCCTCAAATTAAATTTGAGGGTTTTTATTTTGTTCTTCAAGTTCAGCCTGACGTTTTGCAATATCTGCAGCCTGTTTTTCAAGCTCTTCTTTGTCTTTCTGCAGCTGTTTGAATTCCTTTTTCTTCTGTTCTGCTTTTATAGCGCTTCCTTTACTTACATACCCTACCATTCCTCCAATGATAAGCCCTATTCCTACTCCTGCCATTACTCCCATAATATGAGAGATTTTTATTTGTTCTACGGCAAAATCAGTAGTTAAATAGAAAAGTAATGCAGAAACAGCCAAAAGTATAAGTCCGGTAATTGATAAACTCTTCATAATATTGTGTTTAGGTGGTTACATAAAAAAGCCTTATCAAATTTACTAAAAATTTAATAAGGCCTTATTCAAGATTAAAATTCTAATTATAATTTTCCTCCCGCAGCCTTATAATATTCTAAAGCTTTCGGAAGATCTTTGTTAATATCTGAAATTCTTGTTTCCGGATTCGGGTGGGTGGATAAGAATTCCGGTTGTCTTGCTCCTGTAGAAGCCGCTTCCATTCTGTTCCAGAAAGGGATTGCCGCTCTCGGATCATATCCTGCCATAGACATCAGGTAAAGCCCCATTTCATCTGCTTCAGATTCCTGACCTCTTCCGTATTTCAATAAAGCTACCTGTGAACCAATAGGATAAACCTTCTGGAAAACACTCGCCCATTGTGAATTTGAGATTGTTCCTCCCAGGATAGCACCTCCGTACTGGGCTACCATTGCCTGAGAAATTCTTTCGTTACCGTGGCCTGCCAGCGCATGGGAAACCTCATGTCCCAGTACTACTGCAAGTCCGTTATCGTCTTTTGTAACCGGTAATATTCCGGTATAAACGGCTACTTTACCACCAGGCATACACCAGGCATTCAGTTCATTGCTTTGCAGAAGATTAAATTCCCAGCTATAGCTCGCAAGATCTGCTGATCTTCCAATACTCTGATAATACCTTTCTGCTGCACTTTTAATTCTGTTTCCTACATTTACCACTCTCTTTGCATCTGCCGTACCGGTAATTACTTTACCTTTAGACAATGTCGTCTTGTATTCCTGCGAAGACATTGTTAAAATTTCCGAGTTGTTGGCCAGCTGTAAAGACGATCTTCCGGTAATCGGGTTTGTAGTACAGGCAACAGCCGACAGAGCAATAGCTCCCATTCCTAATAGATGTGTAACTTTCATAGTTTGAGTGTTAATAATTCAACCTTAACAATTTTTATTCCAAAATATTTCAGAAAGAATATATTTGCATACATTTTGCTGTTTAAATTTAATAATTATCTCATTATGAAAAAGTATATTTCTTTACTAATGATTTTTGGATTCCTGTTCTTTTTTCAGAGCTGTGCATCACAGGGCTCATTAGACTCGAAAACAGTGGACACATTAATTGATTCCCAGGAATTTACATTCCACGCAGAAAGAGCCAATCCTACAAATTATGATGTTATCAATGTCATGAACTCAATGCCAAATGCTACTGCAACGAGAATGCTTAATTTGAATGGCGATTATACTATTGATGTGAGTAAAAACACGCTGGACGTAGTGTTGCCATATTTCGGAAGATTATTCAATCCAACTTATGGAAATACAAGTGATAACAGCTACAGATTTACTTCAAAAGATTTTACAGTAACTAAAACTCAGAATAAAAAGGGAAAATGGACTTTAAAGTTTAAGCCAAAAGATGTAAGAACCGTTGAAGAAATGAATATTGAGATCTTTAAAAACGGTAAAGCTTTCGTCTCAATGAGAAGTAATGACAGACAGCCAATCAGTTATGACGGATATGTTTCAAAAACTGAAGTGAAACAGGAAAAAGAGAAACCTTAATCCCTGTTTTCATTCGATAAAAATTTTTCAACAAATAATTTTGCTTCAGTACTTGGATTGGAAACCATCGCTGAAGCATTTTTTTTGTGCATATGATAGGCTTCTTCTACAGCATTGCTCTTTTTCATCAGGGATAAAATATATTCCTGAACCCAATATTCAAATCGCTTCTCTGCCTGCTGAACACGGATTTCTTCAAAACGACCGCTCTTCTTTTTCAGATCAATAAACTCGAAAATTTTATCATAAACGTCCTGTAACCCTTCGTTATGTAGAGCTGATCCTAATAAAACAGGAATTTTCCAGCCTTTTTCTTTAGGTGGAATAAAATCCAGAGCTCTTTTCAGTTCCAGTCTTGTATTTTTTGCTTTCTGAAGATTGTCCTGATCTACTTTATTGATGAAAATAAGGTCTACCATTTCCATGATTCCGCGCTTTATTCCCTGAAGTTCGTCTCCGCCTCCAATGATTTTAAGGAATAAGAAAACATCGGTAATATCAGCAACAAGCACTTCTGACTGCCCTACTCCAACTGTTTCGATCAAAATATAATCGTACCCTGCTGCTTCACAGATCATCATGGTTTCAAAAGTAGTATTGGCTACTCCGCCCAGAAAACCTGAACTTGGGGAAGGACGAATGAAAGCATTTTCTTCTTTGGCTAGTTCTTCCATTCTGGTTTTATCTCCCAGAATGCTTCCTTTATTAATTGCTGAACTTGGGTCGATAGCCAGAACAGCTACTTTTTTACCCTGTGCAATCGCCAATCGTCCAAAGTTTTCTATAAAGGTAGATTTTCCGGCTCCCGGAACTCCTGTCACTCCTACTCTCACAGAATTTCCGGTAAGAGGCATAATCTTCTTCAGAAGGTCTTCTGCCTGTACCCTGTGTTCTGCTTTTTTACTTTCAACCAATGTAATAGCTTTTGCAATCAGGCGTTTGTTTCCTGACTGTATTCCGTCTATTAGCTCTTCTGTAGAAAATTTCATTGATTCAAAATTAATAATTAAAATGGGAATGGTCAATAGCCGGCTTACAATGATGAGACAAAAGGCTTAAATTATCTTCATTCGGGATTACCGATTTCACGTGAATTTAATTTTTATTTCTTCTAAATTAAAACTAGAAAGCCCTGTATCAACGGCTTAAGGAATTTATTACATTTGTTATATATCAAAAAGAAGAAACATGAAAAAACTCATCGCTGCGGCTTCGTTTACTGGTATTTTGCTGGTTTCCTGTACGCCGAAAGCTGCTACATCCACTGCTACTGCAGGTACTTCAACATCTACTGCGGAACAGATCGCTCAGGGGAAAACTATTTTTGAAAACTCTTGTGGAAGATGTCATAAATTACCTGATCCTGCTTCACATAACCCTGTGCAATGGGTAGGAATCATGAATTCTATGGCTCCAAAGGCAAAATTAACGGATGAACAGCACCAATGGGTTTATGATTATATTGTTTCTGTAAAGAAGTAATCATCAAACAAAAATAGGATATGAAAAAATTCATCTTAACTGGTATCGCAGCATCAGCATTTCTGGTATCCTGCGGACCAAAAAGTGTGGCTGTAACAGGGCCAAAGTATACCTCATCTGAGCAGCTGGCACAAGGAAAAACCATTTTTGAAAATTCCTGTGCAAAATGCCATAAGCTGCCAGAACCAACGAAACATGACGACAAGGGATGGATCAACACGTTAAGCAGAATGGCTCCAAAGGCTAAACTGAGTGATGACCAACATCAAATGGTGTATGATTATCTGATCTCTGTTAACAAAAAATAAGACTGCCTCAAAATTGTCATTCTGAACGAAATGGAATGGAGTGAAGAATCTCACGCTTATGATTATCAATGAGATTCTTCCTTCGTCAGAATGACAGAAGTCAAATGATTTGACTCTTGAGACAGTCATACTATTTTTATTATAAGTTAAAAAACAGATTATTCCGTCTTTTTTATAGTTCTGTTTCTGGTTACTTTTCCTTTGACAAGTTTCTCTCTATCTTCAAGTATTTCGAGAGCTGCACGGTTGTAAGCAAATTTTTTGGCTTCTTTAAGTGTTCCTAAGGCCTGTTTATACTCAAAGTTTCTTTCATGAAGAAGGGAGAGACAGTTCAGAATTTCTGATTTGTCAATTCCTTTCAATTTCAGAGCGAATTCAATTAATTTTTCGGCTTCCTTATAATCTTCATTATTCAAAAGACATTCAATGTAATATTTGGGCGTATTGATATTTCCTATGTTACTCTGCATGGCTTCATCAAAGTATTTCTTTGCGGTTTCATAATCTTTCAGTTCTTCGGAATATACTCTTCCCATCAGGCAAAGACTGTCTGCGTCTTCTGGCTCGTAGGATAACGCATAGTTCAGTGCATCCATGCATTCAGAAAGGTTGAATGGAAAGTAGTCTAGTGCTTCAAAATAATATTTACTTTTAGTTAAGGTCATTGTTGTAGTTTTTAAGTTCATTTTTCAAGGCATTCCTTTGTTTTTTGAATGTCTTGTCTTCGTAATTCTTTTTAAAATCTGTTCCTGAAAATGTCCGGACAGGATTCCCGCGTTCTACCTGCATCTGAAGAGACCAGGTTTCTTTCAGTTTTCTTTCCAGCTGTTGGATATAAGCTGCCATTACTTTTTCTTTTAATCTGATAACAGAAAGTTTTTTATTCTCCAGCTGGGAACGTGAGTCCTGTACAAACACTGTTTCTTTGGTCAGAATATGAGTAGCACGAACAGCTGTATTCACTTTGTTTACATTCTGTCCCCCACTTCCCTGACTTCTCGCTGTTTGAAATCTGATATCTTTTTCATTGAAATCAACCATTTTTACATTTTCTAATTCAAAAATTCCAATAAACCAATTACTTCTTTTATGGAGTTTTCTGAATGTGCTTTTTCCTATCCAGCAAATAGTTCCCAACCAGTTTTTAAGGAACAGGTTTATGTCTTTTCCTTTTAAAAGCAGGGTTACTGATTTTAATGTCAGGTTTTCATCACCGTTTTCACGATGAATGATTTCGTACTCTATTGTATTTTGTTTGGCCTCTTCAAGAAAGGTCTTCAGAACCTTTGCGGCTACCCACTGACATTCTAAAGGTCCTCTTCCTGAAGTAATCTGTATTAATTTTTCCATTTTTTTTTGCATTTTACTAAACCTTATAGGTTTTTGAAGCCTATAAGGTTGTAAAGTATTAGATTAATTACCTGTCCATTCTCACAATTCTCGGTTGGAATGTTCCCAGAATATCTACCAGTTCACTCTGTGCATTCATTACTTCATTGATGTCTTTATAGGCCATTGGTGCTTCTTCTGCATTTCCGCCCATCAGTGTGACATTTTTAAGTTTTAATTCTTTTTTGATATCATGCTGAGTGAAAAGGGTTCTGCATTCTCCTCTGGAGTGCGCTCTTCCTGCGCCATGAGATGCTGAATTCAGGGAATCCGGGTTTCCTTTTCCACGAACGATAAATCCTTTCGCTGTCATGGATCCGGGAATCATTCCCAGTTCATTCTCATTGGCAGGTGTTGCTCCTTTTCGGTGAACAATCACTTCTTTTCCGTTATGGATTTCTTTCCATGCAAAATTGTGGTGGTTCTCAATTCTGGCTTTTACTCTTCCGCCGACCGCTTTAACGAGCCTTCTGTGAATATCATCATGACAGGCTGAAGCATAATCTCCGGCGAGATTCATTGCCGTCCAGTATTCCAATCCCAGGTGTGTGCTAAGATCCAGCCAGGCAAAGTTTTGGGCTTCTTTTGGTAACGGACACTGTTCTGCCGCAACTCTTGAGTAATATTGGGCAATTTCTGCTCCAAGGCCTCTTGAGCCACTGTGAGAAAGTATTCCCAGATATTTTCCTTTCGGCAGGCCAATCTGCTCATCTTCTTCGGTGATTTCTACTTCTCCGAATTCGACAAAGTGATTTCCTCCGCCTGAGGAACCCATCTGTTTAATGGCTTTTCCCTTTAATCTTCTTAAGATCGGGATCATATCGAATGTATCTCTTTCAAAAATCTCATGGTCTATGTGAGACTTGTGCGTTTCATACATCCCAAATTTTGTATGTTCGGCAAGAGCTTTTTCATATTTATCTCTTGCTCCTTCAAGATATGAAATGGGAGTATCCAAAATACTGAGGCTCATTCGGCAGCCAATATCCATTCCTACTCCGTAAGGGATTACTGCATTTTCCACCGCAAGAACTCCACCAATTGGAAGTCCGTAGCCGCTGTGGGCATCGGGCATTAATGCTCCCTGAGTAGAAATAGGCAGTTTCAAAGCTGTGTACAATTGATTTTTTGCCTCTTCTGAGATATTGTTACCAAAAATCTGAAATGTAGCACGTTGTGAATTCAACATTCTTTTTTCTGTTTTTTTGGATGAAAGCAGGGTTTCTGCAATTTGTCCGAAAGTGAGATCTTTTTCAAATTCTTCCGGATTCAGCAGAATTTCCTTTAAAAGAGCCTTTACGTGGTGAATATTCTTCGTTGCAAAATTTCTTTTCATGACTTCCAATGCTACGTTTACGCTTTGGTTATTTGGATAGCCCAGTTTTAATATATCTTTTCCTTTTAGTTTTAAATTTCCCATTGTTTTTGTTTTAAATAACAGTTGGACTTATACGTCCTGTAAGCTTTCTGCAATCTCTGTTGCAGACATTGTGCAGGTAACATATTTCCTGCTTTTGATAAGTGGAATATCTTCTCTTTTTCTTCTCCATGAATATGATCTGCCATAAATTGTTTTGTGGATAATTCCTACAATTTTATGCTGTCCTAAATAATCTCCCAGTTCTGCACACTCTTTTTCCAGTTCAAAATCTACAGGTTTATAATGGGTAATCATATTGGGTCTTGTACGTAGGGCAAATCTCCAGGGTTCAATAAATTCGTAGTAAGGAACATAAGACTTCCGGGCCGGGCAATATTCTTCCTGTTTCAAAAAATACTGTCTCTCTCTTGTTGTAAGCCCCAGCTTCGGATCATTCCAGGAATATGAAGAAATATGTTTGAGTTCCTGTACTCTTTCTACATATATTCTCCGCCCGAATTTTCTTTTCTTTTTTAAAAACTGGCGGCTTTCGGAATACATGTAAGTATTAATTTTCTTCAATATTCCTTCAAAGAAATCTCCGTCTTTGGATCTCATTACATCTTCTCTTACCACAAAGAATCTTACAAATCCTCTTTGATAAGGCTTATCCAAAGGAATCCATGGGATATTTCGTCTGATATCCCAAAGCTCATCACTACGTTGATATTTTTTTCTTATCTGTTTTTCTACATCTTTTCTAATTGTTCTTTTTCTGCTTCTCACGCTTCTCAGCCGGGAAAACAGAAGGTTATCATTTTCCATTGTTCACAGAAGTATGATGTGAGATTATAAAGTTTTTTATCTCACACAACTTTTAATCAACTAAAATATTAGTTGAATGGATTAATAATAGACGCCTACAGTGTGAGGATATAATTCACCTGTTTCGTCTGGAATGACACTAAAAAAGATTTCGGGTAAACCTGGGAGTTTGAAATATTGCGCAATAAAAAACCCGAAATCTCTACGACTTCGGGTTTTGATATTTTATTGTACTGTTATTCTAAGAATGTACCAAACCGCGAAGCCTTACCACCATAAGGGGCAATCCAACTGTAGAATTCTGTTTAGTTCTGAACATTGCTTCGTCGTTTTTTTATTGGTTAAACTTGATTTTCAGGTGCAAATATATAAATTTTTTTGAGAATCAAAATTATTTTTTTCACTTAAGGTGAATAATACTGAGAAAAACAGCATCAATAACTTTTGTCATTCTCTTGGTATCGAGGGTTTCCAGAGTGTCTGTGGGTTTGTGATAATTTTTATTTCTGAAAAAAGATGAATCCGTAATCATGAGTGCCGGAAAATCAAAATTCCAATAGTTGAGATGGTCGGAAAAGTCTATTCCAGCCATAAATTTAGGTGCTGAAAAGGTTTCTGTTTTGATCTGCTCAGAGCCTTTAAAGTTGTTGATAAAGTTTTTTACAAACGGACCTGCCCCATTGAACTTTTTAGCCAAAGTAATAAAGTCTCCTTTATCACCGTAAAACCATGAAAGAATCCCTAAAGGAAAGCTCTGCGATCCCTTTTCATCTCTGAAATATCCAATCATTTCCACGCTGGCCATTCCATATACATCGATATTATTGTCTTTTAAGTATTTTGCATGGACATAACTTCCCATATTTTCAGTCCTGAAATAAGGAGGTTCTTCTAAGGTGTAAGCTACAAGATCTACTCTGTACTTCAACTTTTGTCCTTTAAGCATTCTTGCCAGTTCCAAAAGGGCTGTAACTCCGGTTGCATTGTCGTCTGCACCCTGCTGATCTCCGCAAACGTCGTAATGGGCCCCTATGATGATTCGCTTTTTGTTTTCTGTTCCAAAGGAAGTAATTACATTCTTATATATTTTTCCATCTACTTTATATTCCTGATAAGCAGTACTGTCACCATAAGTATTGAAAGTCTGATGGATATAGTCTGCAACTGCATTCAGCTGCTCTATATTTTTATGATTTCTAAATTGTGGGGTTTGGGTAAGTACTGTTAAATGCTTTTTAACCAAAGATGTATCTGCAACGACCTTCGAGCTTTGCATGGATATATCTTTCTTCCCTGAAGCTAACAGGAAAACACCAGCGATAATAAATAAGCCTACGAGAAGAAACAGTTTTTTCCTCGTAGGCTTTATTATATTTTTCAGATTCATAGGCTGCGTTTTAATTTCAAATTGAAATTAAAGCTTTTCTGTTTATTTTTCTAAAAATCTCTCTAAAATTTCTACTGCACATTTTGGAAGGTTGGTCCCAGGTCCGAAAATAAAGTCTGCACCGTTGGCATAAAGGAATTCATAATCCTGTTGAGGAATTACTCCTCCTACCACAATGGTGATATCATCTGCCCCCAGTTTGGATAGTTCTTCCACGACCTGAGGAACTAATGTTTTGTGCCCTGCAGCCAGTGAAGAAACTCCTAAAATGTGAATATCATTCTCCACAGCTTGCTTAGCCACTTCTTCCGGTGTCTGGAACAATGGAGCAACATCGACATCAAATCCCATATCAGCAAATGCTGTGGCTACTACTTTTGCTCCTCTGTCGTGCCCATCCTGTCCCATTTTGGCTACCATTAGTCTTGGGCGGCGTCCTTCTTCTTCTTCAAATTTCTGAGTCAGATTCAGGGCTTTTTCAAAGTATTCGTTTTTACCGGCATTCATTGCGTATACACCAGAGATTGTTTTAATATTTGCTTTATATCTTCCAAAGGTTTCTTCCATGGCATCACTCATTTCGCCAAGGGTAACTCTTCTTCTTGCAGCTTCAATACATAATGCAAGTAGATTTCCTTTTCCTGTTTTCGCACTTTCACGGATATCATTCAGAATTTGTTCAACAGCATCAGCATTTCTGTCTGTTTTGATTGTGTTTAATCTTTCAATCTGCTTTCTGCGAACTTCTGTATTATCAATATCTAAGATTTCTATCTGATCCTGTTTTAATGAAGATTTAAATGAATTAACACCAATGATGAATTCTTCTCCACTGTCAATCTTAGCTTGTTTTTTAGCAGCAGCTTCTTCAATTCTCATTTTTGGAATTCCGGCTTCGATGGCTTTCGTCATTCCTCCTTCCTGCTCTACCTCATCGATGTATCTCATCGCTTCTTCGATCATTTGCTGAGTAAGGCTTTCTACCAGATTACTTCCTCCCATCGGATCTACCACATCACATATTCCGCTTTCCTGCTGAAGAATGATCTGTGTATTTCTTGCAATTTTTGCTGAATAGTCTGTAGGAAGAGCAATGGCTTCATCCAGTGCATTGGTGTGAAGAGATTGTGTTCCTCCTAAAGCTGAAGACAAAGCTTCAATGGCTGTTCTTGTAATATTATTGAAAGGTTCCTGCTCTGTCAGAGACCATCCGGACGTCTGAGAGTGGGTTCTTAATGCAAGAGATTTTGGATTCTGAGGATTAAACTGCTTTAAAAGGGTTGCCCAGATGTATCTTGCAGCACGCATTTTAGCAATTTCCATGAAGTGATTCATTCCGATTGCCCAGAAGAATGATAGTCTTGGAGCAAAATCGTCTACATTCATTCCTGCTTTTATTCCTGTTCTTACGTATTCAAGCCCATCGGCCAAGGTATATGCCATTTCAAGTACCGGTGTGGCACCTGCTTCCTGCATATGGTATCCTGAAATAGAAATTGAGTTAAATTTTGGAATGTTTTGCGAAGTATATTCAAAAATATCTGCGATAATCTTCATGGAAGGTGCAGGCGGATAAATATAAGTATTTCTTACCATGAACTCCTTGAGAATATCATTTTGAATAGTTCCTGAAAGCAGTTCCTGTTTTACTCCCTGCTCTTCTGCTGCTACGATATAGAAAGACAAAATAGGAAGCACCGCGCCATTCATGGTCATGGATACTGAAATCTGATCTAATGGGATTTCATTGAAAAGGATTTTCATGTCTTCCACAGAGTCGATGGCAACTCCTGCTTTTCCTACGTCTCCTACTACTCTTGAGTGATCAGAGTCATATCCTCTGTGCGTTGCCAAGTCAAATGCCACTGAAAGTCCTTTCTGACCTGCGGCAAGATTTCTTCTGTAAAAAGCGTTAGATTCCTCTGCAGTGGAAAATCCGGCATATTGACGAACCGTCCAAGGTTTCTGTACATACATCGTAGAATACGGTCCTCTCAGATAAGGAGCAATTCCTGGAGAAGTCTGCGTTAATGATTCATCTTTTACATTTTTTTTCTCATAGGATGATTTGAGTTCAAGGCCGTCTTTTTCAAAATTATAAATCTCTCTTTCCTGAGGTAATACATTAAAATCCGGGGTTTTCACAGAAATTGTCTTTCGCATTCCAATTATTTTTGTCCCTGTAAAGTTAATTTTTTTGAACGAAACATGAAACTTCTGTTAACCTTCTGTTTTACTTCAATTTAGCAAAAGAAAAAGGCCGGACAAATGCCCGGCCTTTCTTATTGGTATATCGTCTGCTTATTTTTTGATAAGCTTCGTATTGTAAGTATTTTTGTCATCTTTTATCGTGATCACATACATACCTTTGATTAATGAAGCAACATTAATTCTTTGTCCATCAATCTGACCTTCCTGAGCTAATCTTCCGTCAGCAGTATAGATTTTGTAATCTGCCTTACCTTTAAGATTTTTCACTTCTACGAAAGTATCTGCAGGGTTCGGATAAATTGAAATTTCAGTTGATTTAACGTCTTTTGTTTCATTTACCGCAAGAGTTTCTGTAATTTTTACAGAGAAATCTTTGAACGAACCTTGTGAAATAACACCACCTCCCTGTACCGGAACTGATGGGCTGCCACATGGTCCTGTAGCTGCATTAAAGAAAGTATTTGCGACTCTCATTCTTAGGAGTTTATCCCCTGCATATGCAGTAGCTGGTACAGTGAATACCATAGTTCCTGTATATTGTCCATTGGCTGGAGGAACAGTTGTTTTAGTACCTATTTTCTCTGAAGCTTCAAAAACTCCGTTTCTGTTAAAGTCAATCCAAACTTCCATTTTGTCGTTATAACCTGCTGTGTTACCAACATTGAAATAAGACAATGTATATTGTGTTCCTTTGGTTAAATTAACTTGTTTAGTTACATCTTCAGTAAAATCCTGATAAGTACTGAAAATAGTTTTATAGGTTAATTGAGAATATGCTAAGTTCGCTAAGTTTAATTGAGCTAAACCACTGTTAAAGCTAAAGCTTGCAAAGCTATTTCCACCTGTTGTCATTAAACAATAGTCTGAACCAGTTCTTAAGCCTTTTGTTTTGAATGCATAAGTAGAAGAGAATGTTCCAGGAACTGTATTCACTACTGCAGCCACCTGAACTTCATAGTTAGTCTCATCTTCAAGGGAGCTTAACGATACAAAATTAGTAGCGCTTGTAGTATTTGTCCAGTTAGTCTCTCCCAGTTTTCTATATTTAATAGCATATGTAGCACCTGGTACACTATTCCATCCGATAGTAGCAGATGTTTTCAAAATCCCTGAAGCTATTGAACCTACTCCTGTTGGAGCGTCTGTAGTTGAAGTAGGAGCAGCTCCAACTATAATCTTAGGAGATACAGCGTAGAATACATTTCCAATGGCAGAAATTCTCAATTTAACAGGACCTGTTAAACCTGAAGGCATTTGAGCTGTATAACTTCCTGTGTTAGGAGTAGAAGCTACAAGTTCTGTCCATGTTGATCCGTTAACAAGATCTGTTGTATATTCAATTTTTACATTAGCCGCATTATAAGGCGCAGCATTGGTATTAGCTACATCCCATGAAATTGTATTGGCTGCATTGTTATATAACGTAGTATTATCAATAAGACCACTAAATTTGAAAGGCCCGTCATTGGTAACAGTTACTGTAGTTTCAGCAGATACCAACATTGGTTTGGCAGCATTCTCATCTCTAACAGTTACTGCATATTTAAGTACTCTTGGAATATAAGAAACAGTTTCCCATTTCGTTTTATCAGTTAAAGCTCCTCCCATTACTACAGGAAGACTTGGAAAGTATCTTCTTCCACTTGCTGTACCAAAATAAGATCTTGTTAAAGCACCTTGAGCACTATACCCCCAACCGCTGTCTCCTGAGATTGAGTTGTAAGAATCAACACTATCATACTGTTCCCATGTATATTTAATAGGATCAGCATCTGTAGCTGAAGCATCAAGATAATATGCTGTTCCTTTTGGAATACTGTAAGCAGGAAGAGCTGAAATTACCGGAGCAGTATTTGTTGTAATATTTTCTGATGTTCCACAGCCAGGCTTGCTGTCTAAGCTGTTAAGAATCTGATTAACGGAAGAATAATGGAAATAAGCATCAGTAAAATCCTGAACATTATCTCCTGTAATTCCGGCATATCCCATAATAGTAGTTCCTCCTCCAGGCTCGATATTTACTCCTGAACCTTCTGAAACATGTGAGAATGTATGGTTACCTCCCAGCTGATGTCCCATTTCATGAGCAACATAGTCAATATCAAAAGAATCCCCTACCGGGTTTGTATTCTGTGTAAATGCAGATCCTTTTGCCAATGAAGTAGATGTTGCAGGATCAACACATGTAGATCCGATAGATCCAGCGTTTCCGTTACCTCCGGAAGCATTGAAAACATGCCCCATATCGTAATTAGCATTTCCTACCGCGCTTGTTAAAGTTTGCTGAAGCTGTAGGTTTAAATTTCCTGTATAAGGATCGGTTGCAGGGTCAGTATAGATAATATTCTGAAGATCCTGAATAATAAGCTTGATGGCAAAATCTTTCTGGAAAATACCGTTTACACGGGTCATCGTAGCATTCATCTGAGTAACCGTATTGGTTATTCCTCCAGACGGATCAAATTTCTTTGTATACTCTCCTGTTGTTGAAAGTGCTAATCTATACGTTCTGTATTTTGTACTTGCCGGTCTGTTTGTAATTCCTACATTAGAAAGATTCTTTTTCCCGAAAGCTTCTAAAGACTTGATATCTTTTAAGCTTTTTTCTTCTGTAGAACATTCAAAGCCGTGGTCAGCATCTGTTCTTTTCGTTTTGTAAAAAACTCCATACACCTGCTTATCTGTAGTAATAGGCTCTATAAACTGGAATTTTCCGTCTTTTATAATCATTGACTGCATTTCAGTAGGTGCAGTACTGAATCTTACATATTTGCCTGGATCATCAACTCCTACTCCTATATAAGATCCCAATTGGTATCTGTCAGCCATAGATTTTTCCATAACAGGATCACTATATACCGCAAACTTTTCAATCTTTCCTTCTGCAGTAGGAAGAGATACAATAACAGCCTGAGCTCCTTTCCCTGTTTCTACAGCATCTTTTAGAATGTTTCTAAGCGACTGCAAATCAAATCTGTAAGAATACTGAACTTCTACTTCTTTTCTGATTTGTGACGTCCTTTGTGAGGCCGGTTCCCACCTCTGTGCATTAAAGCTGGACAGCCCAGCAGCCAATGCACAAACCAGTAAAATTCTTTTTTTCATAATTACTTAATTAATTTAGAATTAATAAACTTTAAATATCCGGCATAAAAATAAGAATTATAAACACAACCGCATAAAAAAAACAGTCAATTTTAAATAAAATTGACTGTTTTTTTAAATATTATTCTTTTTTAGAGTTATTTCTTTATTCCCATCTCAAATAAAGCAAATGATATAAGATCTGCATTTTCACTGATGACCTGATCTGTTGATCTTCCGGCTCCGTGACCTGCGTTCTTTTCAATTCTCAAAAGAATAGGATTTTTACATGCCTGCTTTTCCTGAAGTTCTGCTCCAAATTTGAATGAGTGCGCCGGAACAACCCTGTCATCATGATCACTGGTGATGATCATTGTTGATGGATAGCAAGTTCCTGCTTTTACATTGTGTACTGGAGAATATGATTTAAGATATTCAAACATTTCCTTACTGTCTTCTGCCGTACCATAATCATAAGACCAGCCTGCTCCTGCTGTAAATTTGTTATATCTCAACATATCCAACACTCCTACTCCCGGGAATGCTACTTTGGCAAGATCCGGTCTCATCGTCATTGTTGCACCGACCAATAATCCTCCATTTGATCTTCCTGAAAGGGCCATGTATTCTTTTGAAGTATATCCTTTGCTTTGAAGATATTCCCCGGCAGCGATAAAGTCTTCAAAAACATTTTTCTTCTGTTGTTTTGTTCCTGCGTCATGCCATTTTTTACCATATTCACCTCCTCCACGGATGTTTGGAACGGCATAAATACCACCATTTTCCATCCAGATCGCATTGACTACAGAGAACGAAGGCTGTAAGCTGATGTTAAAACCTCCGTAAGAATATAGGATCGTAGGGTTTTTACCGTTAAGTTTAGTTCCTTTCTTATAATTGATCATCATAGGAACTTTTGTCCCATCTTTTGAAGTATAGAATACCTGTTCTGAAACATAATCATCCGGGTTAAACTTCACTTTAGGTTTTTGATACACTTCAGATTTCCCTGAGTCTACATTAAATTTATAAGTGGTTCCCGGTGTAATATAATTGCTGAAGGAAAAATAAACATCTTTCTCTTTTTCTTTTCCTCCAAATCCTGAAATATTCCCTTTACCAGGCAGTGTAATCTCTCTAACCAGTTTTCCTGTTTTATCAAATTGTTTTACCTGATCTATGGCATCAATCATATAGGTTGCAAAGAAATATCCTCCACCGGAAGAAATTCCCAATACATTTTCAGTTTGTGGGATTACATCTTTCCATGTTGCCGGTGCCGGATTGCTTATCGTAGTTTTTACAAGACGCATATTCGGAGCATCCTTATCTGTGAAAATGAAAAGGTCATCACCTTGTGTATCTACAATACTGGCATTGATATCAAATCCGTTTACAATCTGTACAAAATCTCCTCCTTTCTGAAGGTCTTTGATATATAATTCATTACCATTCGTAGCGTTAGCAGCGGAGATGATCAGGTATCTCTGGTCTTCAGAAACTCCGGCTCCTAAATATCTTCTTGGTGTTTTATCTCCTCCGAAGATCAATTTATCTTCAGACTGTTTTGTACCTAATTTATGAAAGTATACTTTATGCTTGTCGGTCATACCGGAAAGCACTGTTCCTTCTTTCGGTTTATCGTAGCTTGAATAATAGAATCCTTCGTCTCCCTGCCATGAAATCCCGCTGAATTTCACGTCCAGTAAAGTCTCATCAATCTGTTTTTTGGTAACAGCATCAATGATGATAATCTTGTTCCAGTCACTTCCTCCTTCAGAAATAGAGTAAGCTGCAAGGTTTCCTTTTTTATTGAATGAAAGATTGGAAAGTGAAGTTGTTCCCTTTTCTGAGAATTTATTAGGATCTAAAAATACTTCTGTGGTATTGGTCTTGTTGTTTGTTCTGTACAAAACAGACTGCGCCTGCAAACCATCGTTTTTATAATAATAAGTATAATCTCCTTCTTTGAAAGGAGCTGAAATTTTTTCATAATTCCAGATTTCCTTTAGCTGATTTTTAATTTTATCCCTGAACGGAATTTTAGAAAGGTAATTCTGACTGTAAGCTACTTCTTCATCTACCCATTTTTTTGTAGGTTCAGAATCGTTTTCCAGATCTCTGAAAGGATCAGAAACAGCAGTTCCGAAATAGGTATCTGTCTGGCTTCCTTTTAACGCTTTAGGATAATTCATTTTCTGAGAATAAAAAGATGCTGAAAATAAAACTCCAGCTGTTAACAATATAGGTTTAAAATTCATACTGATCGGTTTTTCTCAAAAATACGTAAAGTATATTAAACAAAAAAACAGACCTTATTTCCTTGTAATCTATATTAAAATAATGTTAAATTTCATCTTTTTTTAAATGTAATAAATATTGTTACATTTAAAATTCTATATTTGTTTTTTTTATGAATTCAAATTTTTATTAACCAACCAAAAAAACACAATGATAAAAAAAGTTTTTGTAATTCTTATTACAAGTATTATTGCTCTATCATGCAATAATGAACAGGATAATACTAATACTCCTGAACAGGCAGAAATGAATGAAATTCAACGGCTTTATAATGAAGCAAAGACCGTGGACAAAGAAATAACAATATGGGGAGGTGGAGATGCACCTGGCCGGTTAGATTGGATAAAAAATGAATGGGAGAAAGATTTTCCCGATATTAAAATAAATGTAAGAGTTGATCTTTCAAAATTTTTAGATGCAGAGGTTGACCAACAGCTTGCTAGCAATACATTAGTCCCAGATGTTGTACAATTACAGACTGTTCACGATTTCCATCGTTGGAAAAGTGAAGGTGTTCTTGAAAATTTCAAACCATTCGGGGGAGAGCAGATTCCCAATAATATAAAAGATCCACATGGTGCATTTACCCCAGTCTATATGGTAACATTTGCCATGATCGCCAACAGATCACTTGTATCGAATATACCTCAGTCCTATGCAGATTTATTAACTCCTCAATATAAAAACAATCTGATATTAACTTATCCTCATGACGATGATGCTGTCTTATATCTTTATAAGAAAATTGTAGATCAATATGGCTGGGAATATATTGATAAACTTATTCAGCAAAAACCTCAATGGATAAGAGGAACCGCAGCACCAACTGCTCAAGTAAGAAAAGGAAACAAGCTCGCCACTATGGGAACTGCAGGTATTTTTGATAAATCTTTAGACGGAGGAGCACAGGTAGTACTTCCTGTGAAAGATCATTTTTTAACATGGGCACAAACGGGAGCCATCTTCAAAACCACGAAGCACAAAGCTGCCGCTAAGCTGTACATGACATGGATCCTTTCTAAAAAAATGCAGGGATTATGGGGAGAATGGTCAGTAAGAGATGATATGCCTGATAAAGCAGAGTACAAAAGTTACAAAACCTATCCAAATACTTCTCCAACTGAATTTATCAATTTTATGCTAGATAGAGATGCACTTAATAATTTTTCAAAGCAGATAGAAGCCAAAATAGGTCCTGTACAAGGAGGCTCTCCATTAACAGATCCTGCAATTCTCGAGCTTTTATAATTCTATTAAATAGATAACAAAAAAGTCCCGATCTATCGGGACTTTTTTTCTTTAAAAGAGCTTTCAGCTATTCATTGGCTCCGAAGCTTTCAAAATAGAAATCAGTAAGATTGGTAACAATCTCATCGGGGCTTCCGTTCCAATAGTATATTTTATCACCTTCTTTAAGTTCGTAAAGCGTAAAATTTTGGTCGGTTGTTACTGTTTTATCAGCATTCTTAAAATCCTGAACTGCCTGAATAAGGTACTTTTTAAGATCTTCAGCTTTTATTTTATTCAGATCACCTTTTGGTCCGGAGGTTAGTTTTGAGGGAACCAGGAAACTTACAGAGTAACTTATTTCTGCAATTTTTTGACCTTCAACATATTCATTCGGAACAACTTTTACATTTTTAACAGTCAGTTTGCCAGTTTTAAAATTTCCAAACATTGCGGTGAAATATTCCTCCGCCTCTTTTTTACATGCAGCGGCTGTTGCTTTAGGGAAAGCAGACAGAAAATTCTCTACGCTGCCGTTCATCATTTCTTTTGAAGTTTCTTTAAAATCTACCTGGTAAGCATTCTGCCCTTCCACTGTGGGTTTTAAGTAATCATTCAGCTTATTCAATGCGGCTTCGTCATTATTCACAAAAGTTCCGAAAAATAATTCAAAGGCTTCTTTAGGCTTCTTCACCTCAGTTTGCGCGATAAGTTGCTGTCCCATCATGGTAAGCAGCAGGAAAATAATTTTGTAGTTTTTCATAGTTGATATTTTTATGTTGAGTCATTTGCAAAAACAAAGCCCCTGAAGGATCAGAGGCTTTGTTTTTATTTGTTTTAATTTTAATAATTTTCTTCTTCTCCCTTCATTTTCTCTGCATTTTCCGCCATGATTACGGCATCAATCATTTCAGAAATATCTCCGTTCATATAAGCGTCCAGATTGTACATAGACTTGTTGATTCTATGATCTGTAACTCTTCCCTGAGGGTAGTTGTATGTTTTAATTTTTGCAGAACGGTCACCGGTAGAAACCATAGATTTACGTTGTGCAGCAATATCTCCCTGTACTTTCTGCAATTCGATATCGTATAATTTTGTTCTTAGCATTTCCATAGCCAATTCACGGTTAGCTAACTGAGAACGAGCCTGTTGACAAACTACAACAAGTCCTGATGGTTTGTGGGTAAGCTGAACTTTCGTTTCAACCTTATTTACGTTCTGACCTCCGGCACCTCCTGAACGGGAAGTCTGCATTTCAATATCAGCAGGATTCAGTTCAAAATCTACTTCTTCAGCTTCCGGAAGAACAGCAATGGTAATGGCAGAAGTGTGTACTCTTCCCTGAGATTCTGTTTCAGGTACACGCTGTACACGGTGAACCCCTGACTCGAATTTCATGATTCCGTAAACACCTTCTCCTTCCACTTTCATGATCAGTTCTTTGTACCCTTTAGCTGCTTCATTAGAATCTGTTACTTCATGTCTCCATCCTTTTGTTTTGAAATACATGGTATACATTCTGTAGATATCTTCTACGAAAATAGCCGCTTCGTCACCACCTGTTCCGGCACGTAATTCTACGATAACGTTTTTGTCATCAGCAGGATCCTTAGGAATCAATAATACTTTCAGCTCTTCTTCCAATCCCGGAAGTTTAGCCTGAGCTTCCAGCTTTTCTTCTTTAGCCAGATCTACCAGATCTCTGTCTGAACCATCTGCAATGATCTCTTCAGATTCTGCAATACTGTCCAGCGCTCCTTTGTACTGATCGTAAACTCTTACAATTTTTCCCAAATCACTATATTCTTTGTTCAAAGAAGAATATCTTTTTTGGTCTGAAATGACATCAGGCTGTATAATAAGGTCTGCAACCTCATTATATCTTTGTTTTATAGCTTCTAATTTTGGAATTAATGATTTAGACATTGTAGAAATTTTGTGGGTGCAAAGATAAGGATTATTAATTCAAAATTAAAATTACTGATGATCATAAATTTTTGAGCATTAGGGATAAAGGGAGCAAAACTGTAAAAAGGTGGATTTCCAAATTTACCTATCAGTCTTTCTGGGCAGTTAAGACTTGTTCTGATATTGTCTGGAAAGTCTCCTGTCAACCCAATATAAAATAATTCCTACCGCAATAATTCCCACTCCTATAAGGCTTTCTTTAGGATTATGAATAAATGTAAAATAGAGAATATAGATGCTGAACAATAGAAAAACAGCCGGAAAAATATGAAAAGTATTCGACTTAAAAATTTTCCTGTCTTTTTTCTTCAGGAAGAAAACAGTAGAAATTGCCAGACTCGCAAAAAGCTGTAAAATAAAAGCCGTGTAAACAAAAATTTCTTTAAAGCTTCCCGTTAGAATAATAACCGTCGCAATGACTGCATGGGCAAAAATGGCTCTTACAGGAATTCCTCTTGTATTGCCCGCTGATAATGGCTTCCAAATGTAGGTATGCTTTGCAAAAGCCTGTGTCAATCTAGAACCTACCCATAAATATCCGCTAATTGTTGCAACCAGCTGCAGAGCAATAAAAACATTGACAATCTTTCCAAAAGCAGGGCCTAACATATTGACAGCCGCTTCTCCCATCACATCTTCTTTTCCCGCCAACTGACTTACAGGGGCATGTTTCAGCATAATATAATTTACCAGAATATAGCTTATCGTCACAAAAACAGTTCCAATGATCAAAGATTTGGGAAGGTTCTTCTGAACGTCTTTTATTTCTCCTGCAATATAAGAAGCGGAGTTCCAGCCTGTGTAAGAATAGGTAACAAATACCAGAGAAGTAGCAAAAGCAGGAAGCATGATCTCATTCTGCCAGCTGTCATTGAAATTCAAACTGTTGCCAAACTGTGGAGATTCTGAAAGTCCAACACCAAGGATAATCAGAACAATAATAAAGGCTGTTTTAATGAAGGTAAAAAAGTTATGAAACCTGCTGGATGTTTTTAAGCTGAATGATAATGACACCGCCACGAGAAAAATAGCGGCAATCGCAAAACCATTTCCAAAGGTATAATCAAATACGGAAAGGTATTTTGACATCGCCAGTGCTGCCAGTGCGACCGGAGAGGAAAATCCAATAATCAGAGAAACCCAGCTGATCAGATATCCGAACAATGGATGATATGTTTCTTTAAGGTAAATAAAATCGCCTCCGTTTCCTTTGAAATGTGAACCTAATTCGGCATAGCAAAAAGCCCCGAACAAAGCGAGAATTCCTCCGATAGCCCATAACAGGAAAATACTGTAGGTATTGGTAATATCAGATAACTGAAAACCGAGAGTGGTAAAAATCCCGGTTCCAATCATATTGGAAACTACGATGGCGGCGGCCGTTTTCCAGCCAATCTGATGTGAGGTAGTACTCATTTAATGATTAAAAGTTAAAATTAAGCCTTCCGAAGAAATAATTCCCCAGTGTTCCCATCTGAACCGGTGCATATTTGAATACTCCATAGTATGAATTTTCATAAATCTGGCGATCCGGAAAGACATCAAACAGATTATTGGCTCCTACCGTAAAGTTGATACTTTTGGTGATATCATACTCAATACTGACGTCTGTAACTATTTTTGGAGAGAATTCCTGTACTCCTCCAAATGGATAACCATCTCTTATTACTTTACCAAAATAAGTATTTCTTACGAGAAAATTGAATTTCCCGATTCCATAATTTAACCCTAATGAAGCTTTGGTTTTTGGAGACAGTGTTTCAATGATATTGATCTGATCGGGACCAAAAAACTGATCCTGAGGCGTTTCTAAGTTTTCCGGAAAATGAAAGTCTGTAATTTTTGTTTCTGTGTAATTTCCGGCAAGATTCATATTTAATTTTCCATTCCCAAGAATCCAGTCATAGGAAACCACTACATCTACTCCTTTTGTTTCTGTATCAATAGCATTGGCGAAAAATCTTCCGCTTTCTACCTTAAACTGATCCAGCCTTGAGTCTGTAATATTGCTGGTAATCACAATTCTGTCTTTCACTTTAATCCAGTATCCATCAATGGCGATCGTCAAGTTGTTTAAAGGTTTCAGCGTAAATCCAGCACTCGCGTTGATAGAAGTTTCCTGTTTGAGTTTATCAAATCCAAGAATTCTGGCAGCTTCGCTATCATTACTGAATATTCCTTTAGTAACAATCTTTGAGCCGGAAGTAGAAATATCTGCGTACGAATTATTGAAATACTGCTGCTGAAGCGAAGGCGCTCTGAATCCTGTCCCAACCGCAGCTCTTACTGCATAATTTTTTACAAATTCATATCGCACAGCAAGTTTTCCATTCAAGGTATTTCCGAAATCTGAATAATTTTCAAATCTGGCAGCGGCATCAATATTTAATTTTTTATCTAAATCATACGACACATCTGCATATACAGCCGTTGAATGCCTGTCTTTTTTCAAAGCATTGTTTGGAGAAAATCCGATAAAAGATTGAGACCCTCCCGCACCAAGCACTGTTGATCCTTCCGTCGCAATGTTTCCATTGATGTCATATTGGGTGTAAGAAGCTTCATCCCCTGCTTTGATCTGGTATTGTTCAAATCTGAATTCACCCCCGAAAGCGATATTAAAACGGTTTATATTTTTGGAAACATCAAGATTCACAGTATTTTGAAGGAAGCTATGCGCTCCTGCATAAAACCGGGTTGGTGATTTTGCTCCCAGAGAAGCATTATTGGTGTTGCTTACGTTATAATTGAAGGTATTGCTGCCGAATGTATTGCTTAGGTCAAACAGCCAGTCATTGACATTATATTTTGCACCTACAGCATAGGAAACATCATATACCTGAGATCCAAGAGCGGCCTGAAAACCATTCGGATAAATGGATGAAACTACATTAGATTTTTCGCTCGGCAGTCTTCTGAAACCAAATCCTTTTCCTTCTTTAATACTGAAGCCTCCGAAAGAATATACTTTAAAATTATCGTTAAAAGGGTATTCTGAATTGAAAAACAACTGCCCTTGTCTGATCTGGGCATCTCCGATTTGAAAATTAAAATCATCACGGGTTAATCCTCTTTTTGCAATTTCTGCATCATCCGCAGCTCTGGCAGCTTTTACGGCTTCAGCATCACCAGCAAATTCATAAGCGAAATTATCTCCGAAAATATCCAGATCGTGATTTTGAGTTCTTGTAGTTTTTCCTCTGTGGCTTAATTGCAGGGAAAGGTTGATATACCCGTCTTTTTTTCCTAATGAAGTTCCATAATTGACTCCCGCCTGATAAGTATCCCCATCATTTCTCCCGGTCAATCCGTAAGTAAGGCTTGCTGAAGCTCCTGCATTTTTTTTAAGAATAATATTGATGACTCCTGCAATGGCGTCAGATCCGTATTGTGCTGCCGCACCGTCTCTTAACACTTCTATCCTATCAATAGCAATGACAGGAATTGTGCTCAGATCTGTTCCTACAGAACCATTTCCCACGGTATTCTGATAGTTGACCAAAGAGGTTGTATGTCTTCTTTTCCCATTCAGCAATACGAGAACCTGATCAGGGCCCATTCCTCTTAAAGTTACAGGATCAATATGTTCTGTACCATCAGAAGCAGACTGCCTCACTGCATTAAAGGATGGGATCACATAATTCAGAAGATCCTGAGCCGTCATTTGCGGAGAACTCCTTTGGATTTTGTCAATATTGATAACATCTACAGGAACGGGTGTTTCCAGTTTTGTTCTTTTGACATTACGGTTTCCAACGATGATAATATCTTCGATTTGTTTTCCTTTTTCCTCGTTTTCCTGAGCAGCCACCAAAATTGCCCCGAGCAATAATACCGCTGTACTTAATTTTTTCATTTTTGTTCTTGCCAATTAATAATAACAGTCTGACGGATATTTCCGCAGATATACAAGACTTCAAGAAATGGAATTCATATAAGAATATTGACTTCACTTATCTCCCCCTCAGGGTTGGAATTAGCACCTTTACACTTCTGGAATCGTGCAGGTTGCTAAGGTTTCTTTGGGCCAAATCCCTCCACCTTTCTTGATAAATCTACTGCAAAAGTAGACTAATTTTTTAAATATACAAAAAAGCAGATCTGCTGTACTGCAAATCTGCTTTCTTTTTTACTTAACAATCATCTTTTGAATGGCAGTTCCTGTTTCTGATTTCAGCTGAACCAGATAAGTTCCTGCAGGATAATTGATTTTTACTTCATAAGTTCCGTTTTCTTTATTCAGTTTGAATGAATCCAGTTTCTTACCGGTCATATCAAAAATCAAAATTTCTCCGTTTTTCGCTTTATTATAAACTAATTTTACAGATCCGTTTTGTATCGGATTATCCGCAATCTGAAGCGATAATTTATATACAGCGTTTGGATCTGTTGTGGAAAGTGCTCCTGCATAATTTCCAAAGATTCTGAATTCTCCCGGTTGCAAAGTTATCGGAGTCGTGGTAGAAGCTACATTCAGGGTACTGTCATCCATCAGATTCTGCCATTGCCCTGTGTAAGGAAAGTATGGAACAACATTTTTTGCAGAGGTATCATAATTGGCCAATACCACTACATTTTTTATTCCGGTTGTTATAGCCGGATCATACAGATAAATTCTCGTGATCAATCCATTTGGATCATTAGTCAGGTTATTGGATTCTATACTGTACGTTTTAGTTTTAAAAATCTGATGGCTATTTCTGATCGTGATTATCTTCGCCCATGTATCATACACGGCTTTTCTGTTTACGTTCGTATCATAGTTTAAAGTAAATGCAACAGGTTTTTCATCGGTTCTGCATCCGTTGTTAATGGTACCATCTGCACATCTGTTGATACTGAACTCATATCCCAATTCGCCAAACTGCCAGATCATTTTCGGACCTGGAATGGTAAAGAAAGTTGCTCCGAAGGTCTTCATTCTTTCAAGAGCTGTATTAAGGTTTTTAACATCGTAACTTCCATTAACAGCTCCGTAAGCAAGGTTTTTAAACATCAGCCTTTCTTCATCATGACTTTCTCCATACCCTACAGCGCGCATATTGGTAAAACCATGAAGACTATGATTCATTCTGTCATAATTACTGTTGTCTTTATATCCCATGGTATTCTGGTTATAAGGATCTGTTTGTTTATTCCAAAGCATTACTCCTTTTCCTTCTGCTACTCTGTAGTTGGCCCATTGCTGCTCTTCTGCATCCGTTCCAAGATGTTCAAAGATCATATATGAATTGGGATCAATGGCCCATTGCCTGTCTGCATAATATTTCATAATATCAACCCTGTCCTGCTGATAAGCATTGGTGCAGGCTTCATCATTTTCAGAGCAGCTTTGGGTAAATCCTTTGGTTAAATCCCAGCGGAACCCGTCAATATGATATTCTGTAAGCCATTGCTGAAGACATCTTTCAACGTAATATTGAGTTGAAAGGCTTGTATGATTAAAATCGTTGAATACATTGTATGAATGTTTCGGAACCTGATTGAAATAGGGATTGTTTGCGGCAACGTCTCCGTAACCGTCTCCATCCGGATCTACGTTCCAAAGCCTTACCAGAGGAGAACGTCCTGTTGCATGGTTAAACGCTACATCCAGAATCACTGCAATTCCATTTTGGTGGCACAGATCTACAAATTCTTTGAATTTTTCCGGAGTTCCGTAGGCTTTGTCCAGTGCATAATGGAAAGAGGTGTTGTATCCCCATGAAAGGTTTCCATCAAATTCCATGATGGGAAGTAATTCTATAGCATTGATCTTTAGATTTTTTAAATAAGAAATTTTATTGATCAACGACTGCCAGTTCTTTTCCTGTGTAAAATCTCTCAATAATAATTCATAGACCACCAGATCTTCTTTCGCTGGTCTCTGAAAATTGGTTGTCTGCCAGTTATAAGCGTTCTGACCTGTTTTAAATGTTGAAACCTCAAAACCTTGTCCGGCAGGGAACATTGGTAAATTCGGATAAGTTGAAGCTGAAATCCACGGATCATCATAAGACGATAAGATCTGTGGTGAATAAGGGTCTGCTACTTTTCTCAGATCATTTGTTCTGTACTGGAAAGTATAGAGCTGCTGAGGAGTAATTCCGTTGAGTTCAATCCAGTAAAGATCCGGGTTTGCAGTATCTTTCTTCATTAAATACATATCATTCACCGTCCAGCTATTAAAACTTCCGATGACATGTACAAAACTTTTACCTGGTGCATATATCGCCAGCCCTACCTTGGTCTGATCTGTAGGATGATAATTAATTCCTTGTTTAATCCAGTTTGGAACGGCTTCTGAAACAACATTTCTTGGAACCTGTACAATGAATGTTGCAGCTTTAGAATTGGATCCCTGTGTTGCCACAAGTTCCATACTCGCATCCTGAGTGACGGTATAACTATAAGAATAGGTCTGTGAAGGAGTTGTCGTTGAGTTAACAACAGTTCCGTTTGCTTTTAGCTGAAATGTTGCGTTGGTATTTGTCGCAGCTGTAATATTGATAGCGTTCCCTACTGGAACAGAAGTCAGGCTATTAGCCAGCGGATTGGTAAGATTTAAACTTAAAGTACCCACATTCACAAAAATGTCCGGAGAAGTCTGATGGGATCCTGTTTTATCTTTCAATAAAAATCCAAACCTTCCGATTCCTGTTCTGCCATAAAAAGAAGTGGGTGTAAAAGTGAGTGAATAACTGTCTGTAGCAGCATTATAATTCAGCTTATTCAGATCATTGGAATTGTTCCAGCTGCCATTGGTAGGGCAATCCTGGCTGTTCTGATAATTGGTATCAAAAGACCACGTCCAGATATAAATGGCATTGTTAGACACGCCCCATGCAGACTCATCAATCTGATCTCCTGGAACAGTAAGGATAACAGCATCTGTCTCATTAAATGGATTTGGGCTGATGGAGTAATTGATCTGTCCAAAAACAGCCATTGCAATCAACAGAAAAACAACGGAATAAAGCTTTTTCATTTCTTATTTTTTATCGAATATAGTATAAATTTTTCTTCATAACGATTATACTTGTCCACACAGCATCAAATATTTCAATTTTTCGGGAAAAAATAAAATAAAAAAAGGCTCATGAAAATTTCATGAGCCTCCCAATAAAAGTAATTGTAATGAACTATTTTTTGGACGAAAATCTTTCTTATTGCAATTCTGTTAGTCTTTTATAATCTTTTTAG
The DNA here is from genome assembly GCF_019970045.1 of Chryseobacterium sp. GVT01B. GTDB lineage: Bacteria > Bacteroidota > Bacteroidia > Flavobacteriales > Weeksellaceae > Chryseobacterium. Next base: position 76,053 of record NZ_JAHXYI010000008.1, on the reverse strand, counting down.
AAACGGATTGTCCGTTCTTTAATTTTAATTCCACGATATATAGCCCTGAAGGAAGTTCAGTCATATTGATCTGATTATCTGAGAACTGTATATTCATTTTTTGTCCTACTGCATTGACAACGTTTACTTTGTCAATCGCGGAGTCTGATTTAACAGAAAGAGTTCCTTTTGTCGGATTAGGATACATTCCTGTTACTGCATTATTCAGTCTGATATCTGATGTACCTAAAGGAGATGAAGGTTTAATACATCTTACTGAAGACCCCTGCCCTCTCATAGCTCCAGCCGATGGATTGGCAATAGTTGATCCGATATACAGATATTTCGCTCCTAAACTTGATGTATCTGAACTCCAGAAATATCCTCTCTGACCTACGAAAGTAAAGTTACCATCACTGGAGCTTCTGTATCCACCTGCCGGTAATTTAAGATTGCTGCTATAAGCTGTTGTCGGGTTACCAATACTTTCAGCACCTATTAAAATAGTCCAATCTGCCTGGGAAGGCATTTTCCAGTCTGCTCCAATAGCTTTACAAGGATCTACCCCAGTAGATGCATTAGCCTGCGAAGCTGTTATTCCATTCCATGTATCTGAACTTGCAAAGCCTGCCCACCATGCCGGAGATCCTACAATATATGCACCTCCTGCGGCAGCAATTCCTTCTGGTGTATTAAGTGAAGGCGCTTGTGCTGTCTGTGAATTTCTAAGCTGGTGTCCGTCATCCCATCTCCCCCACTGGAAAAGATCTCCATATGAATTCGCATCTGCTATTGATGATGCAACCTGTGTACTTCCAAGATTCTGCTGAAGCCATATTTTTCCGTCGGCACCTCTTACTGTGGAATAAGCAACCTGCTGACCACGATACATAAAGCTTACACACCCCACATCTCCTACATTGGTTCCGGGGTCTGTATTGCTGCATGTCTGAGGATTTAACGTCAAAGAAATTCTTTTCACTTTTGTAGTATTTTCAGAATAAGCAAGAACAAGATAATTGTTTGCCTTATCTATAGCAAGATCGTTGTATTTAGCTTCACCATCCGAAATAAAGTCACCTCCAAAAGCAACCCAGTTTTGTGAATCATCTAATTTATAAACCGTATTTCTCAGGAAATTGTCATTTTCAAAACGGCTGGCAACGACATACGGTTTTCCGGATTCCGTCACTGCCAAAGCAATGTGCTGAACTTTTCCGTCTGAAAAATTAGCATTTCCAACCTGAACCCAAGCGTTTCCGTCGAACTTTTTTACATTCACTTTTTTACCACCTGCTGAATTTGAAACATAGGCTACATAAATCGTATTAGATCCATCTAAAGCGATATCAGCATTGTATTGTTCTCCTGAAGAAGAAGCATCTGCAGCAGCAGCACCTACCAGAGTCCAGTTTTGTAAAGGACCTGCGCCAGTACTGTTCTGATATACTTTTAAACCTCCGGAAACATTACATGTATATACCATATCATTGGTGCCAATCACCATTTCTGCAAATTCTGCACCTCCTGAAAACCCGACATTTCCTACCTGCTCCCATGAGCCTGCAGCATATCTTTTCACAGTTCCTGATCCATAAGATCCATACGTAAAGAGAATATTATCAGAGGATACCGCAGAAGCCTGATAATTAACTGTATTATCGGTTACATTAGGAAGCTGAGACCATAAGGATCCTGTAAACAGACGAACTTCCATTCCTGAGCCTGGATAACCAAGCTGATTGGTATAATAAAGACTGTTTCCATTAGGGCTTATAGACAGTGAATTGTAAGTTGCGGTTCCTGTTGTAACTCCCGCACTTCCTCCTAAATATGACCATGAATTTCCGTTAAATTTCTGAACAGAACCTCTGGCTACGGAAACATCATAATATGACAGATAATAATTTCCTGAGTTGTCAATAACTAAATTGTTAAAACTACTTCCTCCTGCAGATACATCCTGAATGCCTCCAACATTTTCCCATTGCTGAGCATACAAGCAGCTTCCCGCAATAGTCAGCAACGTTACTCCCGTTCTGATTTTCTGTATTGCAAAATGTAAATCTCTAAACATATAAAATATTATTTTTAATTATTCTAAATTTAATTTAATTTTGCGCAAAAGTACCTCACATAATTAACCCCGAGTTATCATTTCCGAACTTTTGGTTATCCTGTAAAGGTCTTTTACCTTAAGTAGTTGTACCATGGTTGTAAAAATGTGTTGTATGAGGAAATTATCTAAAAGTGGACTTTTGTTCAGATCCGAAGACATCAAAATTATCATGCAGGAAGACCTGTGCCCTGATCAAACTTTCAGATCTCATATGCTGGAAGGGAAGGCAAGCTTTAATCTTCTTTTTCTGTTGAGTGATGAAATCAATTTGGAAGCTCATGACTGCGGAACCCAATTTTCTTTTAAGAAAAATCAGTACATCCTCCATTATTCACCCCAAGAAAGTGTTGCCGAACTATGGACAGAAAACCAGGAAATTCTGAAATATCTTCAGATTCAGATCAATTATCAATATGTTTTCAACCTCATCAATCCGGAACTTAATGGTGAGAATGCAGAAATTCTGGAAAACATGACCCACAATAATTTCATATTCCTTCATAAAGAAACACCACCTGACATGACCGTCGAAATGCATATGATCGTAAAAGAAATTCTGGGGTATACTAAAAAAGGAATTATGCAGAAGTTATTTATAGAAGCCAAGATCATCAAACTTCTTATATTGATTTTTGAGCAGTTCAATGAGAAAAATATTCTGGAATCCACTCCCAAAACTCCTGAAATGATCAGAAAATTCATTGATGAAAATTACCACAGGAGTATAAAAGCAGAAGAGATTGGAAAGTATATGGGTATGAATCAGAGTGTTATCAGAAAGGAATTCAAAGCTCAGTATCATACAACGATTGCTCATTATATATCGGAACTCAGAATGCTGAAAGCAAAGAAACTGATTACTGACAAAGAGATTATGATCAAAGAGATCGCTATTGAATGCGGTTATGAATATCTTCAGAACTTTACACGGGCTTTTAAAAAGAAATTCGGAGTGTCTCCGGAAAGCCTCAGGAATAATAAATAGAAAAACCGCCTAACGAATTAAGCGGTTTTGTATATGTTGTTTTGCTTTGATATTACTTTTTCAGAATTCAGGTGAAAAAGCAATGACAATCAATTAATGATGATGTCCGTGATCGTGAAGGAAAGGTCCGTTTCCTTTAGGCTCGCTGTAGATAACCTCTACACCTTCCTGCTCAGTAATAAGCTTTCTTCTGATATCTTCAGGATCGAAAGGCTTTACTTTTCCGAAATACTCTTTCAAACCTTCAGTTAGCCACATTGGGATTACTAATCCGAAGAACATAAAAATACACCAGAATCCTACTAGGAACATAGTAATGAAGAATACAGTCCAAAGGAACTGGTAAAACGGCCAAAATGCTGATAATATCGTTATCATTCTCTTAAAGATTTTAGGCAAAAATAAAGCTTTTTTCTTTTTTACACAAAAGATCAGTGCTCTATTTTATTATTTATTTTCATTTTAAACTAATTAGTGAGCAAGATTTGCGAAGAAATCATTGCCTTTATCATCGGAAATAATGAATGCAGGGAAGTCTTTTACTTCGATTTTTCTTACCGCTTCCATTCCCAATTCCGGGAAGTCTACTACATCTACAGACACAATATTGTCTTTGGCAAGAATAGCAGCCGGTCCTCCGATAGATCCAAGGTAGAAACCTCCGTATTTATGGCAAGCATTGGTAACATCTTTACTTCTGTTTCCTTTTGCCAGCATGATCATACTTCCACCGTGACTTTGGAATTCATCCACATAAACGTCCATTCTACCTGCTGTAGTAGGCCCGAAACTTCCTGAAGCCATTCCTTCCGGAGTTTTTGCAGGTCCTGCATAGTAGATTGGGTGGTTTTTGAAATATTCCGGCATTGGTTTCCCGCTGTCAATAATTTCTTTGATTTTTGCATGGGCGATATCTCTTGCTACGATCAATGTTCCGTTTAGTTTCAATCTTGTTTTGATTGGATATTTGGATAGTTCTGCAAGAATTTCCGGCATTGGTTTATTCAGGTTAATCTCAACTGCTTCTTCCAGGTGTGGAGGAGTATCAGGTAAGAATCTTTTTGGGTCTTGTTCCAATTGCTCAAGGAAGATCCCTTCTTTTGTAATTTTTCCTTTGATATTTCTGTCCGCAGAACAGGAAACCCCCATTCCTACAGGACAAGATGCAGCGTGTCTTGGAAGTCTGATTACTCTTACATCATGAGTAAGGTATTTTCCTCCAAACTGAGCTCCGATAGCACTTTCCTGGCAGATTTTCTGAACTTTTGCTTCCCATTCAAGATCTCTGAATGCCTGACCGGCCTCATTTCCTTCTGTTGGAAGATGGTCATAATATTTTGCGGAAGCTTTTTTCACTGCCGCAAGGTTAGCTTCTGCTGAAGTTCCTCCAATTACTAATGCTAAGTGATAAGGCGGGCATGCAGCTGTTCCAAGGTCTGAAATTCTTTCTTTAACGAACTCTTCAAGAGATTTTTCGTTCAATAAAGATTTCGTCTTTTGGTATAAGAATGTTTTATTGGCTGAACCTCCTCCTTTTGTTAAGAATAAAAACTCATAATAATCTCCTTTTTTAGCATAGATATCAATCTGTGCAGGAAGGTTAGATCCTGAATTCTTCTCATCAAACATGGTCAAAGGAACTACCTGAGAATATCTTAAGTTTCTTTTCTGATAGGTATTGAAAATTCCTTTGCTCAGGTATTCCCCATCCTCTACTCCTGTGTATACATTTTCTCCTTTCTTTCCCATTACGATAGCTGTTCCCGTATCCTGGCATGAAGGAAGAGCTCCCTCAACGGCTACTGCAGCGTTTTGTAAAAGGTTATAAGCAACGAATCTGTCATTATCTGTAGCTTCAGGATCATCAATGATTCTTCTAAGGCTTTCCAGGTGTGAAGAACGAAGCATGAAAGAAACATCTGCCATAGCTTCTTCAGCTAATAATTCCAGTCCTTTCGGATCAATTGTTAAAATTTCTCTGTCACCCAGTTTTTCAACCTTTACATAATCTGATGTAAGCTTCTTATACACCGTATCATCTTTCTGAATTGGATACGGATCCTGATATCTAAAGTCCATTCAATTTTTGTTTGTGCAAAAATACGGCTCATTAAAAAAATATGAGTAAAATCAGTCATTTAAATTGATATTTATAATGATTATAAATTGGAGGTTTCTGAGTTTATAAGTACCTTTATAGAAGCTAAATAAATAAGTCCAAAGCATTATTTTTTCATCAAAGTTGAATAATGTTTAAAATTTTTATGGCTTTAGAATCAACAGATCATACAAATTTCAACCACTATGAATTACAGAATAGAAAAAGACACCATGGGAGAAGTGCAGGTACCTGCAGATAAACTTTGGGGTGCACAGACGGAACGTTCCAGAAACAATTTTAAAATAGGACCTGAGGGTTCAATGCCACATGAGATTATTGAAGCTTTTGCTTATTTGAAAAAGGCTGCAGCATATACCAATACTGATCTGGGAGTACTTCCTGCTGAAAAAAGAGATATGATCGCCAAGGTATGTGATGAAATTCTTGATGGAAAACTTAACGACCAGTTTCCTTTGGTGATCTGGCAGACGGGCTCCGGAACACAGTCGAACATGAATGTCAATGAAGTAATTTCAAACAGAGCTCACGTCAATAACGGCGGAACTTTAGGTGAAAAATCTGAAATTCACCCGAATGATGATGTCAACAAATCCCAGTCATCCAATGATACCTATCCTACTGCCATGCATATTGCCGCTTACACAAAAGTAGTGGAAGTAACGATTCCGGCAGTGGAAAAATTAAAAAATACGCTGGCTGAAAAGTCAAAGGCCTTCAAAGATGTTGTAAAAATCGGGAGAACCCATTTAATGGATGCAACACCGCTTACTCTGGGACAGGAATTTTCCGGATATGTGGCACAACTGGAATTCGGATTGAGAGCTTTAAAAAATACATTACCTCACCTTTCCGAGCTTGCCTTAGGCGGAACAGCTGTAGGAACAGGATTGAACACTCCTAACGGCTATGATGTAAAAGTTGCTGAATATATTGCCCAGTTTACGAAACACCCCTTCATTACTGCTGAAAACAAGTTTGAAGCGCTTGCAGCTCACGATGCGATTGTAGAATCTCACGGAGCATTAAAGCAACTGGCTGTTTCTTTATATAAAATTGCTCAGGATGTAAGATTACTGGCATCAGGACCACGTTCCGGCATCGGGGAAATTCATATTCCTGAAAATGAACCTGGATCTTCTATCATGCCTGGAAAGGTAAACCCTACTCAAAATGAAGCTATGACTATGGTTTGTGCACAGGTTTTAGGAAACGACACTACGATTTCGTTTGCAGGAACTCAGGGAAATTATGAACTGAATGTTTTCAAACCGGTAATGGCTTACAATTTCCTGCAGTCTGCCCAATTGATCGCTGATGCATGTATTTCTTTCAATGATCACTGTGCAGTAGGCATAGAACCGAATCATGAGAGAATTAAAGAGCTCGTAGACAAATCTTTAATGCTTGTTACGGCTTTAAATACTCATATCGGATATGAAAATGCCGCTAAAATTGCTAAAACTGCCCATAAAAATGGAACAACCCTAAAAGAAGAAGCCATCAATCTTGGTCTGTTAACTGCTGAGCAGTTTGACGAATGGGTAAAACCAGAAGATATGGTAGGAAGTTTAAAATAATGATTCTATAACTGATACAATGCAAAAACTCCGGGAGCCTTCCCCGGAGTTTTTCGTTTTGCAATCAAAATATATTTAATTTAATCTAATCCGATGGCTAATCCGAATATGAGTGCTTTATCATCTTTGAAATAACTGTCTTTGAAGAAATTGCTGAAATCCTTCTTCACAAAGACACTGAAACTATTGTATGAAAAAGTAACCTGTGCTCCATACACAAAAGGATTCACCTGATAATTTCCGCGGTCTCTGGTTTCGCCATCAATTCCTTTTACAATATTGTTGGTGGACATTTTTACACCTCCATATACATTGGCTCCAATTTTAAATCCTGTATAATAACTTCTGTACTGGATATCCATTCCAGCATTTTTAAGCTTGGAAAAATTATACTGCACCCCAAGAGGAACCATTATATATCCAGTTCTCAACTTGCTTTTCTCAAGATTTTCGCTGTATTGGGCCAGAGCAACTCCCTGATTAGCATTTCTTATAAACATCATATTGTTATCCGCTCTTACTGTTCTCCATGAGAATCCTAATCCTGAAGTAATGGCCCATGGACTTGTTCTGCTAAGCTGGTAGTTCAGCTTAAGGCCAAATTCAAGGTTATTGGCATATCCTATGTTTTTATCCAGCAGATTATCGGGAGCACTGTTTGTCAGCGTCATAATTCCGTATGAGAAATATCCTGTAAAGCTTCTGCTGGGACGGAATTTTTTCAATAATTTTTCTTTAAGCTCTTCTTTGGAAGTAACATCTGTATTCAAAAGAGAATATCTTACCTGCTTCTGAATAACATCATCCAGATCAAATCCAAGTTCTTCAATTCTTTTATCCATTTTCTCAGAATAGCGGTCTGCAATCTGAGCTTTCTCTCTGTCAAAATCTGCTTTATCGAGGTTTCTTGCTTGCAAAACTACCAGTTCTTCTTCCATCAGCTTTTTTTCTTCCTGGATGATAGTATTGATCTTGGTAGCATATTCTTCTACTTTCTCTTTTACAATCGGACTTACTTCCGTGTCTTTTTTAGAAGACAAATTAATATTCAGTGCCTTTTGTGCCTGTAATGATGCTGAAATAGAGCACAGCATTCCCATTACGATTAATTTCTTGATCATATTATTAATTTTTAAATTTTCACAGGTAAATTATCTGGAATTCAAGTCAATAGTAGTAGCTACATTACTTCCATCTTTTGTTTTTTCAATCACATCTTTATGCTCTACTGAGAAAAGCAGTGTGGAAGGATCTACATATTTTTTCTTTTTAACCGGAGTTTTTAAAGAATCGGCTTTTGCCATCAGTTTAGGATTCGAAAGCTGAGGAATTTCCGGCTTCTTTACTGTGGTTTCTCTGGTAATAAGCTTATTTTGACCTATGGCCACTGCAGAAATCACTTCTTCTTTATTTTGGGAAGGTGTTGTCATCTTTACTTCCTTATTATCATTGTTCTGAATAGCCAGTGGAGCATTATTCTGAACCGGATCTTTTATAATTTCTTCTGAAGTATTTTTTTCTGTTTGCTTTACCATTTTCGGTTGAGCTTCGGAAGGTTGATTAAGGAAAAACAGAACACTACCCAAACTGAATAATAACATGAAACATGCTGCCACCAAAAACCAGTTTATTTTTGATTTAGGACGAGTATTACTGTTATGAAGTTCAATTTCAGACCACAGATCACGTGAAGGAGCAATTTCTCTTTCCTCAATCTGCTTTTTGATCTGATATTCAATATTATCTTTAAACGTTTTCATTTTTCACTTTTTTTTGTTGTTGAAAGTAGATCTTTCTTAATTTTTCTTTTGCTCTGAACAGCTGAGTTTTGCTGACAGTGATTGAAATCTGTAAAGTATCAGCAATTTCCTGGTGAGAATATCCTTCCAGCACGTACAGGTTAAAAACCATTCTGTAGGCATCGGGAAGCTGATCCAAAAGGTCTTGCGCATTAAAGTCACAATCAATCTCCGGTTCATGGATATCTTCATGAAAGGATTGGTTGATCTCATCCAGATAGAATACTGTTTTATGGCTTTTGATAAAATTCAGGCATTCATTCACGACAATTCTTCTTGCCCAGCTATCCAGGTTCGACTCTCCTCTGAAGCTTTCTATGTGCTTAAAAATTTTACAGAATGCTTTTATGAGACAATCTTCCGCCTGATACAAATCGCTTACATAGCTTTTGCTTACACTCAGAAATCTCTTTACATTCTGTTCATAGAAAATCTTCTGTGCAGCCGGATCCTGTTTTTTCAGGAGGCTCAACAAATCATTCTTTTTATTTCCGAACAAAAGTTTCATGCTTATGCTGTTTCTATACTAAAGACAATCAAAACAAAAAAAGGTTACAATGTTTTTGAAAAAAATTTATTTGTACTACTCAACAAATAAAAAAAGCCGCCTCAGATTGAGACAGCCTTTTCAGTTTTATCCTGAGAATTCATCAAGCATATTTCTGGTAGGAACAAAGAAAAGCGTTCCTGTAACTGCTGTGCTGAAATCTAAAATTCTGTCATAATTTCCCGGTGGATCACCTATAAACATATTGGTCAACATCTTTTTTGTTGTCGAAAATGTACTTGAATAGGCAATAAAATAAGTTCCAAACTCATTTGTGGAAGGATTTCCGAATGGCATATTATCTCTTACAATTTTCAATTCTTCCCCATTCTCCCCTTCGATATTGGCTAAGGCAATGTGTGAGTTGGAAGGTTTTACATCATCAGACATTTCAATATCATTTTCTTTTGATCTTCCGATTACTTTTTCCTGATGTTCTGTTGACAATCCTTTCCAGGCATCCATATTATGAAGATATTTCTGAACAAAAAGATAGCTCCCTCCTTTGTACTGAAGGTCTTCATCTCCAATTTTTGCAAAATAATCGCGGTCGTCTCCATGTGGATTTTCAGTTCCGTCCACAAAACCAAGAATGGAACGTGCATCCCAATATTTAAACCCATGAATTTCCAGAATACTTTCGGCCACTGAACTCAATAGTTTTGATATTTCAACAGCCATATCGAAAATCAGGCTTTTGTTATCCGCTCTCAGGTGAAAATGAAGATCTCCGGGAGTGGAAACAGCCGTGTGTTTTATTCCTTTTATTTCTTCAAAATTGATTAGCTCCTTTGGCAGTGGTGTCGGAAGTTCAAGTTTTCTCCATGCTTCAGCACCAATTCCCATTACACAGCTTGCCCTGCTGTCCGGAAAACGGTTGAAAACTGAGTTATTAAGATTTAAAACTAAAGCACACAATTCCTGAAAAATGTCATTCAGCTGTGGGCTGTCGTTAAGTTTCCACACCATGAAAATAGTGTTGCTGTTTGGATAGTCTGTAACATTTTGCGATTCTATCGTATTCATACCTCTTTTTTGTGGTATTAAATATCCGAAACAGAAACCTGATCTGCAAAATATTGTTCCAAATCTTTCAGTGTTTCCGGATTAGTCTGAATATCTTTTACCAGAAGACCTTTGTTCACTACCACAATTCTGTTGCAAACTTCCGTTGTATGGGAAAGATCATGACTGGAAATCAAAAAAGTAACACCATCCTGTTTTGATAATTCTTTGATCAGATTTTTCAGTTTGATCTGTGTGGATGGATCGAGGTTAGCAAAAGGCTCATCCAGGATAATAATCTCAGGATTTCCAATAATTGCCCCTACGATTCCTACTTTTTTCTGATTACCCTTTGAAAGGTCACGGACATATTTCCCTGATTTAAGGATTTCTCCATTAAAAAAATCATGGAAAGGTTTCAGGAATTCATCTACAGATGCTTTGTTCTGCCCTCTCAACTCTCCAATGAAGTAAAAATATTCCTCAGGAGTAAGATAGCCAATGAGAAACGTATCGTCTACAAAGGCTGAAACTTTATTTTTCCATGCTTCAGATTCAGCTACTTTAATTCCGTCAATGCTTACAGATCCTGTGGTAGCTTGAATCAGATCCAGCATAAGGCTGAAAAGGGTTGTTTTCCCGGCTCCGTTATTTCCTACGAGACCGAATGTTTCCCCGTTTGAAATTTCAAGATGTTCAATATTAAGAACTGTTGCTGTTCCGTATGTTTTAGATAAATTTTGTATGTTGATCATGGCTTAACTTATATTTTTAAATGCATCCAGTGTGCTGTATTTTTCTTTTTTGTAAAGTTTTACGATAATATCGAAGATTTTCTCTCTCAGGAAAAATCCTACAATCCCAATAATTGCAATACTTAATACTCCTCCTGTAATTCCCCACAAATATTTTGTTAAGGCAAATACTCCCATGGGAAGAAGCATTTTAGGAATCAGCAAAAACATAGTGATCATATTGAAACTCCCTTTCTGTCCCAATCTTTTTTCTTTTGTATTAAGATCAATCTGGGTTTTATTGAAAGCTCCGGACCACAAGGTAAATTGAGAATTCACGCCAATATTATATAATCCTGCGGCAAAAAATGTAACGTAGACTTCCCATCCGAAATAGGCATAGCAAAGCGCTATAATGATAGAAATTCCTGTTACAATATTCATCAGCCACCATTTCGCTTTTAAATATTCTTTATAGGGAACATTCAGGGTCATCATCAACGGATAATATGAGCTGTCAAAAGCGGGAACTCTCTGCCCAAACAGAAACTGAAAGCCTCCTGTTACAAAAAGCCCCATCACCATCATCATTGCCGGTGTTTTGTACATTGAAGAAGTAAACATCAGCAATCCGTAGAACAGAAACATAAAGCTTCCTAGTAAAATTCCTCTGGGTACTTTATTACGTCTCAGCATTTTAATATCATTATTGATAAATGTTCCAATAACTCCATATTTATTCAGGAAAGCAATATTCTCTGTTTTCCCGATTGTTTTTTTCGCTTCAAGACCTTGGTCCAGGTAAAATTCATTACGCAGGTAACGGAAACAAATCCACCACAGCACTACAAACAAAGCAACAGGAATCAGTGCAAAGTATGGTTTCTCATAGAAACTGAAGAAAACAGATTCCGAATAATACAGAACCGGAATTATTTTATAGTATCCCAACATTCCTATACCCAAAAGGAATACTCCTATAATCACCGCCAACGTTTCTTTACCGTTGAAGAAAATATTGAGAAAATTATTCAGGTAGAGTAACGAAATCACCCCTATCAGCCACACCAATACTCCTAAGATACTATATCCGTTGAATAAAGCAATCAATGAAAATGTGATAAAAAATAAAGAACTCAGCCAGCTGAATGCTGAAAGAAAAGTTTTGGCCAGCATATAATTGACCAATGTATTCTTCCGGATATTCATCGTGAGGAATGGCTTGATATTCTGTGTAGGAATTTCCTGCCAGAGATATTTGAGAACAAGATCAATAATCCAGGCAACAATCATGAATTTTGAAACCACCCTTACAGGATTCTGATGCATTTCCTCCTGCACGTAGAAAAAAGCAATAAAAGCCCCACCTACAAGACAGCCCACGAAATAAACTATTCCAATAAAGCGGAGGATTTTCATGGTCAGATTGATCCCTAAAGATGTACCACGGAAAAAGCTTTTTATTTCAAGCTTAAGGAACTTTAGAAACATATGTTAGTTTTTTTACATTAGTAAATATAATGTAAAATATGTTACAAGTTTTTAAAGAAAAATAGATTTATGTAGTTATCCAATAAGCTCTTTGGCCTGTGCCAGAGCAGCTTCCGTAATTTTGCTTCCGGAAAGTAACTGGGCAATTTCGTTCAGCTTTTCTTCGTTGCTCAAAGGAATTATAGTAGATTGTGTTCTGCCGGAAATATCCTGCTTTACCACTTTATAGTTATCGTTTCCTTTTGCAGCAACCTGCGCCAGGTGTGAAATAACGATCAGCTGCATGTCTTCAGACATCTCCCTCATAAGGTTTCCGATCTCTTCGGCAACTTTTCCTGAAACTCCGGTGTCAATTTCGTCCAGAATAAGGGTTGGAAGCTCATCGCTTTCAGCAATAATCTTTTTTACAGCCAGCATCACCCTTGATCTTTCTCCTCCGGAAATAGCTGTTTGAATTGGTTTTAAAGGGAATCCGGAATTAGCCTGGAATAACAGCTGAATATTTTCTTTTCCAAATGGATTGAATTCCTCAGCATCCTGCAGTTCTATATCAACTTTAGCTTTTTCAAGACCTAATTTTTTCAGAAGACCTTCAGCTTTCTTGATGAAGACAGAAATATTTTTGTGTCTGTTCTTTGAAAGCTTTGCAGCAAGACTTTGAAGTGTTTTTTCTTTTTGAGCAATATTCTCCTCGGTTTCTTCAATCTGAAGCTCCAGGTCTGAAGCTCCTTTCTGATCTCCTGCCAGCTGATTTCTGATCTCAATGAGTTCATTAAGATCTGAAACATTATGTTTAAGAAATAAAGCGTTGATTTTATTATTAAGATCGGTAAGATATACCAGATTTTCAGGATTGATTTCAACTCTTTCGGCAGCATGCTCCAATTCAGAAATAATATCTTTTAACTCTACAAAAGACGTTTCCAGCCTTTCATCAAGCTCTGCGAAACTGGTAGAAACTTCAGAAATTTTTGAAAGCTTATGGGTAGCTTCATTAAAGAATGACAGAATTCCTATTTCTTCCTGATGAAACCTGGACAGAATTTGGCCAACATTCTCTGATATCATTCCTGCATTTTCCTGAATGGAAAGCTGATTCTGAACATCTTCATAATCAACATCATCAAGCTTTAACTCTTCTAACTCGTTAAGTAAAAATTCTTTATAATCGCTTTCTTTATTGCTTTCTGAAAGTTGAGTCTTCAGTTTTTTCAACAGCAGTTTCAGGCTTTGAAAGTCGGAAAACTCCTTCTGATACTCTTCAATAATTTTTTTATTCTCAGAAAGTCCGTCGATAATTTTAAACTGATATTCTGAAGTGAAAAGATTGGATGTCTCAAACTGGGAATGAATATCGATCAGCTGTGAAGAAAGTTCTTTAAGAATATCCAGCGTTACCGGCACATCATTGATGAAGGCACGCGATTTCCCCGATGGAAGGATTTCTCTTCTTATAATCGTCTGTAGCTCGTAATCCAGATCATTTTCAATAAAGAATTTCTTAAACTGGTTGTTCAGGGAGAATTCAGTTTCAACGACGCTTTTCTCTTCAGCTTTGGCAATGGATTTTACATCTGCTCTTTCTCCTAAAATAAGTCGGAGCGCCCCTAAAATAATAGATTTACCCGCCCCTGTTTCACCGGTAATAACCTGTAAACCATTTTTAAGAGATACGTCAAGGGTATCAATCAGGGCAAAGTTTTTAATATATATTCTCGAAAGCATTGATAATCCGGGTTATGATCCAATTTCAGTTTGAACTGTAAAAGTAAGTTTTTTTTTAATGAATTGAGAATATGTTTAAGTGCTTTCTGCTCATTAACATTTTTTCAGGTCCAACTTCTCAAAAAACTATTTCTCAAAAATTTTTAAAGTTTATTAATGAATTTTGATCTTATACTTTCCACTTATTCCACTTATTGTCAATGTTTTTTGGCGAAAGAATAATCATTGTCTGTTTAAGATCATTAAGAATCAAACCTCCGTTATTCCCGGAATTGAATATATTGAAGATCTCATCACTTTTTGTATCCATGAACAGGTTAAAGAAAAATGCCTGTTGAAATGTATTCTCGTACATTTTCAATTGCATCAGGGCATCAAAGATCACTTTTTTTCCGGCAGTCTGATCCTGATTGAAAAGATTATCCATTCCGGCTCTGTGATAAGTATAAATAGTAGAGCGTAACTGGTTCCAGTTAGGATTCATCACTTCATTGATTAATATAGAGCGGCTTCTTGGTTCATTGATGGTATTCCATCCTTCATAATTTCTGTTCTGAGAATTCTGGGCTATCTGTTGTGCTTTTGCGTACCATTGAGACCCTCCCATAGACTGGAAACTATCTCCATCTAATCCCAAAATAAGATAAATGTAGAAACTGACTACATCCGTAAGGTTTTTCCCTGAAAATTGTCTTTCATTAAAAATAAGACTCTCATTTTCAATATATTCAAAGCCAAATCTCTGATCCTGAAGGTTAATTAAAGGGGATTCGTAAGTAGTATTGTAAACAGGACGCATAGCCTGAACAACAATAGATCCTTTGAATCTGTTTCCATCTCTTTCTCCAATAACAACGGAAAAACCACATTTTATTTTTTCAAAATTCTGAAGCTTTTTTCCTGTCCAGCTCGTATTATTGATAAAATCTCTGAGACTTTTCTCCAATGCTTTAAATGCCTGCTGGTTACTTCCTCCCAACTGTTGAGCGTTTACCTGAACGGTTGCCAACAGCTCTTGGGAAAAACTTTGGGTATATATAAAAAACAGAAAAAATAAACTTATAATTTTTTTCATTGTCTATTAAAAATTGAGAACGGAAATTTATTAAAATTATTTTAAAAGTTGAGACTCAACAAAATTGAGAATATCTTTCGCTACATCATCTTTTGATTTCAGATCGAATTCTTTTTTCTCTGTTTTGGTAAAGATCCTTATTTTATTGGTATCATTCTTAAACCCGGCACCTTCGTCACGCAAAGAGTTTAAAACAATCATATCAAGGTTTTTCTTCTCCAGCTTTCCTTTTGCATTTTCTTCTTCATTTTGGGTTTCCAGAGCAAAACCTACCAGAAACTGGTGAGTTTTCTTTTCCCCCATCGTTTTAAGGATATCAGGGTTTTTAACCAGCTCAATCGTCAGGTTATCATCATTTTTCTTGATCTTTTCTTTCGCCACTTCTTTTGGAGCATAATCTGCCACCGCAGCACTTGCGATACCAATATCTATTTTGTCATAAAATTCAAATACTTTTGTCAGCATTTCTTTTGCTGAAGTTACTTTATGAAGTTCAACATTGGGATCATTAATGTTTTGGAAACTTGGTCCTGAAATCAGAATCACTTTTGCACCTCTTTTTGAAGCTTCTTCTGCCAGAGAAAATCCCATTTTTCCCGATGAATGATTTCCTATAAATCTTACAGGATCTATCGCTTCATAGGTAGGGCCGGCAGTAATTAAAACCGTTTTTCCTTCAAGACTTCCGGAATGATTGCTTTGTGTAAAATAGTTTTCAACAGTACTAAAAATCGTTGACGGCTCTGCCATTCTTCCCTGCCCGATCAGTCCACTAGCAAGCTCTCCGTTTTCTGCAGGAATTATCATGTGTCCAAAACTTTCTGCAAGCTCCAGGTTCTTCTTTGTGGAAGGATGTACGTACATATCAAGATCCATTGCCGGGGCTATGAAAACAGGGCATTTTGCAGACATATAAGTTGCAATAACCAGATTATCACACATCCCGTGAACCATCTTAGACAGTGTATTAGCAGTACAGGGCGCTACGATCATAACATCTGCCCACAGTGCCATTTCCACATGGCTGTTCCATGTTCCGTTATCGCTGTAAAATTCTGAATACACTGGTTTTTTGGATAGTGTAGATAAGCTTAGTTTCGTTACAAAATGCTCTGCATCGGGCGTCATAATGACCTGCACTTCAGCACCTTTTTTCACAAAATCCCTTATCAAAAAATGAATTTTGTAGGCCGCAATTCCCCCAGAGACGGCGATAAGTATCTTTTTACCGGAAACACTCATTGAGTTTTAATTTTTTGAAATACTAAAATACTTATTTTTTCCCACACAATCAGGCTTTAAAACAACAAAGGTCATAAAAGAACTGATTTCTTTTATGACCCTCATTTATAAAAAACACAGATGATTATTTTCTATCTTCTGTTTTTCTGAAATAAACATCTTCGTTTAACCACTCTTCAATAGCAATTGAAGTTGGCTTTGGAAGCTTTTCGTAATGTTTAGAGATCTCAATTTGTTCTCTGTTTTCGAAAACCTCTTCTAATGTAGAATTGTGAACGGCAAATTCATCCAATTTGTTGTGAAGTTCCGTACGGATCTCCGCATTGATCTGCTCTGCTCTCTTTCCCATGATAACAATAGCTTCATAGATTGAACCTACTTTATCTTCAATCTTATCTTTATCGTAAGTAATTGTATTTACTTCTGCTTTTGTATCTTTTACACTCATTTTGAGAAAATTATTTTTATTTTAAGATGGCAAATTTACGAATTATCTTTGAATTTTGAAAGTCGCTGCAGGAGGAGGGGTCTTAAGTGCTGCACTGTCCCTCTGTAACTGCATTGCTTTCTTTTCATTGCTGATCTGATCTTTAATTTGCTGCTCGGTTTTACCTTGGTCAGCCAATTTTTCAGCTTCTTTTTTCTGTCTTGCTGTTAAAGCTGCAATTTTAGCATCTGTTTCTTTTTTAACAACAGCAAAATGCTCTTTTTCCTTTTCCAGTTTTTCTTTCAGATCTGTAGCTGTTTTAGAATATTCTGTATTAGGAAGTTCTTTTTCTACAAATCTTGTATAAGTTAATGCACTTTCAATACGCTCAGCTTTAAGATTATAAACAGATTTCATCGCCAGTTCATAGCGTGACTTCAAGATATAATCATAAATTTTTGAACGAAGTTTTGTACTTGGGAAATCCTCCAGAACGTTTTCCAATGCTACATTGGCTGCTTTATAATCTCCCATTTTGAAGTATTGTCTTCCATTTTCATAGGCTTTAAATTCAAGCTTATAAGACAATTCATCAATCAGTTGGCTGATATTTTTAGATCTCTCAGAGTTTGGGTAGTTGTTCAGGAAATCCTGAAGTTCATTGATTGCCAATTCTGTACTGGACTGATCCAAGTTGTAATCCATAGATCCTTCATAATAGCATAATGCAGACATGTAAGCCGCCTCTTCAGCTCTTGGATCTTTCGGAAAGCTCACTGCAAAGTTTTTAAACTGGTGACCTGCCAATTTATAACTCTTGTCATAATAGTTGGCATAAGCAGTGTTGAAACCTACATTAGGAAAATCATCTGTTCCTGCCACAAGATTTGCAAGTCTGTCATAAAGAGCCAATGCATTTTTCCACTTTTTCTTAGCAAAGTTTTCATTAGCTGCTTTCAAGATAAATTCTTTATCAGCACTCCTCATTGCTCTTTCCTGCTGGCTTACACAAGATGAAATCACCGCTACAGCAAAAAGACCTAAAATATATTTTTTCATATAAAAAGTTCAACAGTTTTCGGATTATACAGCCGATTTACTAATTTGCAAAAATATAACTTTTTTGCCAATAGATTTTTTTTTATGAATATTTAACGTAATTTTAGTCTGCAGCGTATCCCAAAATTGCAAAAACACTTAATAAAAGATTCATTCTTACCTTTTTCTCCGCTTCCTTAGTATATGTTTCTTCGTTTTTACTCGGAACATACAGTTCATAAAAATTTTTATTTCTGATAACAAATAAAGTGGAGCCAATAATCATGGTAAGGATATCTTCAGGTTTGGGGGTAAAAGTAAAAACACCGGAAGCTACTCCTTTTTTAATTACTTCATCCAGCTTTTTTACAAATAGCTGGTAGAAATCAAGCAATTCATCTTTCAGGTTTTCTGTATGGCGAAGTTCCTGGGTAACGAACCCATGAAAATAATTATATTTGAAGAGTTGAGAAACGATATATTTGATCATCTCTCTCATCTGCATTTCGGGCTTCCCATCTTTGATGGTATCTGCAAATTCTGAAAAATTTTCTCTGGTTTTCAGTACTCTGTACTGATATAAATAAGACATCATTTTCTCCTTAGAACCGAAGTAATAAGAGATCATAGCGACGTTGATATTAGCTTTGGAACAAATATCTCTTACAGAAGTTCCCTCATATCCTTTCTTGGCGATGAGCTCTTCCGCAATATCCAGTATGTGAATCTGTTTTTCTGTAAATTTTTTTTTCATGAAGTGCACTTTGAGTAAAGTTAAGAAATTTTTAACACATTTATAAACGATCGTTTAATAATTTTAAATTAAATCTGAAAAATACTTATTTTTGAATATGGATTTTTTTGATTTTCACCATCATAAAAGATATATCAGAAACGGAATTTACAATCTGTCGAAAGGAACTCCACCAGATTTCCCTTATTCCATCGGTATTCACCCCAACGATATTGATGTTAATACTATAGAACAGCAGTTTTCATGGATGAAAAATACGATGTCTGAAAACTGTTTTGCTATTGGTGAATGTGGTTTGGATTCTTTAGTTTCTGTGGATCAGAAAATTCAGGAAGAAGTTTTTTTAAGACAGATAGAAATCGCAAATGAGGTAAAAAAACCTCTGATTATTCATTGTGTAAGAAAATTTTATGAGGTTATTTCTTTTAAAAAGAAGGCGGAACAACCAATGATCATTCATGGTTTCAATAAAAAAAGACAAATTGCTGAAAATCTTCTGAGCAATAATTTTTACCTGAGTTTTGGAAAAGCTGTTTTGTATAATTTATCTTTGCAGGATATTATAAAAGACACTCCATTAGACAGGATCTTTTTAGAAACTGATAATGAATATTTTAACATTGAAGAATTGTACATTAAAGTTTCGGAAATAAAAGCTATTTCCCTGGAACAACTGAATGAACAAATTTTAGAAAATTTACACTCGATAAAAAATGGATAAATACTGGCTGGAAAGAACTGAACTTTTGATAAAGGAAGAAGGATTGGATAGACTTATCAAGGCAAATGTGCTTGTTGTAGGTTTGGGCGGAGTAGGTTCTTTTGCCGCAGAGTTTCTGGCGAGAGCCGGAGTAGGAAATATGACCATTGTGGATGGTGATACGGTAGATATTACAAATATCAACAGACAGTTGCCTGCTTTACACTCTACTGTCGGAAAACATAAGGTGGATGTTGTTGCTGAAAGGCTTCTTGACATCAATCCACAGCTTAATTTAACGAAAATCAATGAATTTCTGAATCCGGAAAGAATGGAAGAAGTGTTGGATTCTGCAAAATTTGATTATGTTTTGGACTGTATCGACAGTGTTACTCCAAAACTTTCTTTGATTATCGCTGCCAAAAGAAGAAGGATCAAAATTGTAAGCTCAATGGGAGCCGGCGGAAAAACCGATCCAAGTAAAGTATTGGTAAGAGACATCAGTAAAACAGAACACTGCCATCTTGCAAGACAAGTCAGAAAAAGGCTGAAAAAAGTGAAAATTGACAAAGGTGTCCGTTGTGTTTTTGCCAATGATATTCAGGATGAAGAAAGTTTGAAAATGACTGACGGAACCAATTATAAAAGATCTTTTTACGGAACCATAAGTTATATGCCTGCCATTTTCGGGTTGTACACTGCTTCTGAAGTGATTAATCATTTATTAAATCAGGATTAAATTCACATTCCGTAAATGACAAATTCCAAGTATCCCAGAGCGGAAAAGCTCAAAAAAAATACGGAAATCAGTTTGCTTTTTGAGAAAGGCAAATGGAGAACCAGTGGAAATCTGAGAATCATTATTCTGAAAGACAAAGCCACCCTTCCAATAGAAGCACCCAGATTCGGGGTTTCTGTTTCAAAAAGATATTTTAAAAAAGCGGTACACAGAAACCGTATCAAAAGATTACTGAGAGAATGCTACCGCTTGAATAAAGAGTTATTTAAAGAAGCTTTTGGTGAAAAAACGATGGCTATGTTATTTTGGGTTTCTCCTGAGATGCCACCGAAGTTTCAGGATGTGGAGGCTCAGTTTATAAAGCTTTGTGAAGCGCAGAAAAAATAGTCTTTCATTAAAATAAAATGGTCTGTAGGTGGTTTTAGCTTGCAGATTTTTTTTGTTTCCCACAGATCGCACAGATTTTCACAGATAATTACGTAGAGAAAATATTCTTAAAATCACGAATAGCGAAGTTCGAAACCCGTAACCCGAATCCCCAAACTCAGAAATCAATAATACTCCACATATCATATACTTTTTGTAATTTAGGGAAAACAATAAATCTGAAAATTAATATGTTAGATAATATTCCCTATTTTTCTTATGTCATCAGCACATTTATCGGGATTGGATTAGCAGCAGCTACGGGATTTCGGGTATTTCTCCCGATGTTTATCGTAAGTCTTTCTTCTTATTTCAACTGGATTCCCATGAATGAGCATTTTGAATGGCTTGCAGGTCTTCCTGCATTGATTACAACAGGAATTGCCACAGTGGCTGAGATACTAGCCTATTACATCCCTTTTATTGATCATTTGCTGGATACGGTCTCTATTCCGATGGCAACGGTAGCGGGTTCTATACTATTTGCCAGTCAGTTTGCAGAGTTGGGAACATTCCCACAATGGGCGCTGGCATTAATTGCAGGTGGAGGTACAGCGGCTACCATCAGTTCCGGATTTGCAGGAATAAGGGCCGCTTCTACAGCCACAACAGGAGGGTTGGGGAATTCTGTGGTAGGAACCACGGAAACAGCCGGAGCTGGTCTCATGTCTGTTCTCGCCATGGCTGCACCGGTTATTGCAGCAATTCTTGCAATAATTACCTTAGTTCTTGTGATTGTTTTTGGACGGAGAGCATGGAAAAAATTACGAGGAAGTAAAAGTGATCCTCAGAATTTATAAATAAAAAAGGTACTGTTTAAAATCAGTACCTTTTTTATTTTAATTTTTACTTCTAAAGTCCTTAATATCCTGAATTTTAGATTCAAAGTATTCTTTTTTCTCAGGACTCTTTTTGATTAGTATTTCAAACGCTTTTATTGCTTTTGTATATAGTTTCTGTTCAAAGTAAAGATTTGCCAACGTCTCTGTCATCAAATGCGAGATGTCATCGTTCTTTTCTTTAACAACATAGGAGCTTTCTTCTTTTAACTGACTGATTCTAGGATTGTTTTCAATGAAGGTTTCAATAGCCTTTTCTTTGGTTTCTGATTTCTCTTTCTCTACATCTTCAGTTCTGTCGATCTTAAGCCAGCTTTGCCAGGTATTGATAAAACCGGGAACATTACTGTCTAATTGCGGCTGTGTTGTATTCTTCATAGTAACTTCCTGTATTTGCTCTACAGGTTCTTCTTTACTTTCCTTCTGCTTATCTTCAACCTTAAGGGTAGAAATATCGGTTCCAAAGAAAGAAACATTCATCACCGGAACTTCTTCTTTTTCAACAGCTTTATCAGTATTTCCTTCGGTTGTTTCAATTGGGACAGGTTGATTTTCAGCAACTTCTGAAGTTTCTTCTTTTGCTGAAACAGTATCTTCCTGAACAATTTCTGTAATAGCCTCCGTTTCAGATGGGGCTTCAGCTTCCATTATCTGTTCTGGTTCTTCTGCAGGAATTATTTCCGCTGCCGGAATTTTTATTTCAGGAGCCGCCGCTTCTGTTGACTTGCTGATTAATGAATCAGGCATATTAGATTCCACACTCATAGGCTTCCATGAAGTCTGAACTTCAGGAGCTTCTTCTTTTTCTTCTGCAACTTCAACCTTAACCTCCTCTTCAGCAGGTAATTGATTTACAACAGTTTCTTCTTTTACAGGCTCTTCTTTGATTTCTGAAGGTTTATCCTCACTTGTTGACCAGAAATGGAAATTCTGAGTTTCAGCGAAGCTAATTTCATGATCTCCAGCTGCTTCAGACTCTACCGTTTCTTCTTGAGCAACAGGTTTTGCCTCCTTCATCTTTTTCTCAACTTCTTCGATGAGACGTCTCATTTCCTCTTCATGCTTATTTACATGAGGCTGGGAAACTTCAGCTTTTTCAGAAATTTCTTCGTTGTTGGCCTGGATTTTAACATCCGGCATAAATGATTCCGTGCCATGGAAGCTTACTTCAGCATCGGACAATTCCACTGAAGACACTTCTTCATTACCTTGTGTATCTTCTTTTCCGGCAGAAATCTGATCTTCGTCGATAATGGTTTCTGGTGTAAAATTTTCTCCAGCATTCTCTTCTATTTCAGCTTGTATTTCTTGTTGAGAAGGTTCTTCTTCAGAAACAATTCCAGCTTCATTAGCTGTTGGTTCTGTTTTTACAGATTCTTCTACAACTTCTTCAATATTTTCTTCCGGTACTACAGGAGCTATCTCATGAAAACTGATATTTTCTTCTTCGTCAATCTTTTCTTCTTCTTTTTCTGAAGAAATCTGATCTTCGTGAATGATGGTTTCCGGTGTGAAGTTTTCTCCTGCTTTTTCCTCTGTTTTAGCTTGTTCTTCTTGCTGAACAGGCTCTTCCGCTACAGGTTCAGTCTTTTGAGTAACCAGAACCCCTGATTCCAGGGTAGACTCAATATCTATTGTTTCAGAATTTTGCTCGTCCAGGAAATTTTCTTCTCCTTCGAATAAAATTCTGTTTCGTTCACCATTTACATAAATATGTTTAACCTCCAGTGCAGTTGGTAAAACACATGCAGCATCATGCTCTTCTGCTGGTTTTTCTACAGAAACGCCCTCTTCTCTTTTGATAGGGAAAGCTTTGGTTTTCTGTATTAATTGAGCTGGTTTTTCAATTGTTTTAGAAGGTTTCTTCTCTTCAACAATCTCTGATTTGGACTCCTGTTTTATCTTTCCATTGATCAGCTGATACAAAATCTTCTTATCAGTTGTATAAGCTGCCGTTGTAGAAAGCTCTTTCTGATAGTTTTCTTTTTCGTACAGATGGATTCCATACAGATGAAGCGCCCTGATATTTTGAATATAAGGAAAAGTATGAATTTCTTCTTTCAAAAGACCAAGGTCTTCTAACTGAATATTTTTCGGATTTTTTATTAATTCTAAAACTCTCGGATTCATCTTACCAATTCGCTACAATGTCGTTAAATATCTTATTAATAATTCTATCTGTTACCAGCTTTACCTGCTGGTCTTCGATTTGACTTAGTGATACATCACTGTTGAAAGCAGCTTCATCGGAATACGTTCTGTCGAAACTTGCATCCGGATGAATTTTGTTTTCATAATGTACTTTTACGGTAATCGTAAGTTTATTCTGTGCCTGCTGAATCACTCCGCCAGAAGGGTTGGTCTGGGTATTGGAACTGATTGTAGTAGGAGTAATAGAATAGTCAGTAATCTCTCCTTCTATCAGGATATCAGGATTTTCTTTTGTTCCTTTCAGTGTTGTTCTCTGAAGGAATCTATTTTGTATTGCGGTAGAAAACTGTTGGGATAATGCAGGGTTTACAAGAGGTGCATTGTTCGGAAATTCATTAATCTGAACAGTTTTTTCATCTGTAAGAGATGATCCCGTAAAGCTGTAGCATGAATTTAAAACTCCCAACAATGCAAAAAGCATTACGGTAAGCAGTGATTGTTTCAGGCTGATATTTTTAATTTTAAAATTCATTTTTAGATCCAATTTCAATAATTTCATCATACTCAATTTGTTGAATAGCATCTTCATAAGCAAAATAGTTTGCAGTATATAAAAACGGAAGGGTAAGAAAAATTCCTATCCCGCAGGCAACAATACCAATCTGAGCTAAAATACTCACTATTAATGAGAAAAGAAAAATTGACAACAGATTTCCTTTGGTCATTACTTTTGAAATATTCCAGGCTTCTTTTATTTCTGTAATTCCTTTAAGGCTGATTAATGGAATGATATAAAAGCCTTTCAATACGAAGTAGTATATCGCTGCAATCAATAAAAACACATAAGGAAACACAAAAAGAGCGACCATTGGATTGGGTTCATTTCCCTCTGACATTGCTCCTGATATCCCCAGCACAGCAAATAAAGGAATGTAAAGTAATAAAACACCTCCAAAAACAATTAACTGTAGCATAAAGTAAGGCATGAAGTCATTAAAATTAAAAATATCTCCGGGACTTGCGGGCTGATTTTTGCTCAGCCTTTGAAGATATTTGTATAAATTACCCATCGCTAATAGCCCGCAAAACGGAATAATCGACATGATAAAGCACACTAAAAATGCTACAAAAATATTTCCGAAATCTTTCTTTAAAAGTTCGAAACCTTTATTAATATATTCTCCGAGTTTAAAATTGATCGGCTTAGGTGTTAAATTTACTTTCATTATTTATGTTGTGCTAATCTTCCAGATTATATTGTTTTATTTTTCTGTATAAAGTTCTTTGTGAGATTCCCAATTCATCTGCGGCTCTGTTTCTACGTCCCTTATGCTTCTCCAATGCTTTGATAATCAAATCCTTTTCGTTATTTTGAAGAGAAAGTGACTCTGGTCTGTTTTCTTCAATTTCAATATCTTCAATATCTTCATAACTGTCATCCGGAGTTGAGATAATCGTAGGATTCTGAACTACAGGCGCATCATTATGATTGTCAAAATAGACTAAAGACCCGGGATTTACCTGAGGTTGAGTCTCAGGGGTATAAATCCTGTTGATCAGATTTTTCTCGTGGTTGCTCAGATCTGCTGTTCCCCTGTTCTTAATCAATTCCGAAGTTAAGGATTTTAAATCATTAATATCATTCCTCATATCGAATAGAATTTTATACATGATTTCTCTTTCACTTCCAAAATCGTTTTGCTTAGGAGTATTCTGAGTATTCACTACCATTGGAAGGTGGGTTTCCATCGGAATATACTCGGCCAGTTTCTCAGCAGTTATATTTCTGTTTCTTTCCACAACGGTCATCTGCTCTACCAGATTTCTTAATTGGCGGACGTTACCGGGGAAAGAATAACTTTCTATGTAATGAACAGCACTCTGCTCCAGCTCCAGCTCCGGCATTCTGTATTTTTCTGCAAAGTCTATTGCAAACTTTCTGAACAGCAAATGAATGTCTCCTTTTCTTTCTCTCAAAGGCGGCATATCGATCTGAACGGTATTCAGACGGTAATATAAATCCTCACGAAATCTTCCGTCATGGATCGCTTTCATCATATTAACGTTGGTAGCCGCTACAATTCTTACGTTGGTTTTCTGCACCTGTGAAGAACCCACTTTCATAAATTCACCACTTTCCAGTACTCTTAAAAGACGAACCTGGGTCTGCAGCGGAAGCTCTCCTACCTCATCCAAAAAGATGGTTCCTCCGTCTGCTACTTCAAAATACCCTTTTCTTGTAGCTGTAGCTCCTGTAAAAGCTCCTTTTTCGTGACCGAACAGCTCAGAATCTATGGTTCCTTCCGGAATTGCTCCACAGTTTACTACAATATAAGGCTGATGTTTTCTTTTGGATTCTGAATGGATAATTTTTGGAATAAACTCTTTTCCAACCCCACTTTCCCCTATTACCAGTACAGAAATATCTGTAGGGGCAACCTGAATAGATTTTTCCAGTGCCCGGTTGAGTGCGGGAAAGTTTCCGATAATTCCGAAACGGTTTTTTATGTTTTGTAGCTCGTTGCTCATAAGTAAATTTTTGATTATTGATTTAATGTTAATCTTCTACAGCTCTTCAATCTCTTTTCTGTAGACTTTGTTAAAATGATGAGTGTAGACATCTTTCAAAGTCTTTCCTTCATCATACGTTTGCAGGGCTAACATTTTTAAATCTAAATAATCTTTGTTTCTGATCTTAGAAACTTTACTTTTAAAGTATATATTCTCGGCAAAGTTGTATTCTTTGCTTTGTTTTTCAAAATTTTCCAGGGCTTTATCATACCTTCCCAGCTCGAAGTAAGTCACTCCCAACTGGTAATGGTCAAACATTCCCTTCACATAACCTCTGGCTGCCAGAAGCTTTTCTATAATCCCAGCCGCTTTTTCTTTCTGTCCTAACGCACTGTAGGACATAGCTCTTACTACATCCAGATTATAGTCTCCGTTCTGAGACCTTCCTAAGTCTCCGGGATAATATTTTTTTAGCTGGTCTAAATCCTGAATAGCACCTTTATAATCTCTTAGAAACTGAAACTTTGTCCAGCCTCTGTATCCAAGGTGCATTTGAGGATCTAAAGCAACGGCTTTATCAATTAAAATTTTCCAGGTTACGAAATCTCCGTTCTTAAGATATGGAACTGCTTTTTCCATGTAAGCAAGGGAGAAATCAGGACACAGCTCAATAGCTTTATCAAAGCCTTCCTGAGATTCTGCGAAACCTTGTAAATCTGAAGCCCAGTTGTATAACTCACACGCTTTTTTGCAGTTCTCACCCTCTACTGCATTACAGTTGACCTGTGCAATAGTATTGGTGTAAACGATAAGCAACAAAAAGCTAAGGTAATACCTCTGAAACTTTTCCATTTTCAATTTTATAGGTTAAATACTGATAATAATCTACTTTTAAACCTTTTATCTCTTTCGGCATCCAGCCATCGAGTGATTTTGTAAACTGCAGCAATCTATTTTCCAATTCTTCATCAAGTACAGTTTCTTTCAGATCCGGACTCATATGCTGTAATCTGAACAGTCCTGTCTTTCCTTCACAATTTACTAAAAATCTTACGGTAATATAACCGTCGATCTTATTTTCAGAATATATATTTTCTTTTTTAAGTTTTTCTACGATCGCAATCTTCTCTCCTTTGTAGCTAAATTCCTTTGAACCCTGATAGTATTGAAAGCTGAAATGTCCCCATTTTTCCGAACCACATTTCTTAAAACCAGCATCATCCAGCTTTTCATCAAATTCAATATCACCTACAGTATTCGGATACTTTTTTGCTGTCTTTTCTGTCTGACAGGATACCAGAGCAAAGGAAAGCATTGCAAAAAGATAGACTGCTTTGATCACAACTTACTGTTATTCCGCTGTTCTCCCTAAAAGTGTGCCTTGTGTATTGTCATAGACAAAAACGTTCACAATGTCACCTATTTTCTGTCCTTCAAGCTGATCAAAGACACATACGGCATTTTGAGAGTTTCTTCCTTTCCATTGGTTTTTATTCTTTTTGGAAATTCCTTCAATCAGAATCTGATGCATTCTTCCTACATAGGATTTCATTCTTTGTTTTGAAAGCTCTCCCTGAAGTGCAATAACCTCAGCAAGACGTCTCTGTTTCACATCGGCAGGAATATTGTCTTCCATTTTCTTGTGAGCTGGAGTTCCCGGTCTTTCTGAGTAAGCAAACATATAACCATAGTCGTATTCCACTTCTCTCATCAGGCTTAAGGTATCCTGGTGGTCTTCTTCTGATTCATTACAGAATCCAACAATCATATCCTGAGAAAAGGCAACTTCCGGAACAATTTCTTTCGCTTTTTTAATCAGATCAAGATATTCTTCACGGGTATGCTGTCTGTTCATTGCTTCCAGCATATTATTGCTTCCACTTTGTACAGGAAGGTGTACATATTTACAGATGTTATTGTGTTTTGCCATCATTTTAAATACATCCAGACTCATATCCTGCGGATTTGAAGTGGAGAATCTGATTCTTAATTCCGGAACGGCTTTAGCCACCAAATCAAGAAGCTGGGCAAAATTAACGGCTGTTGCTTTCTGCATTTCAGAAGCTTTGGCAAAATCTTTTTTAGGACCTCCTCCATACCAAAGATAAGAGTCTACATTTTGTCCTAAAAGGGTAATTTCTTTATATCCGTTGTTGGCAAGATCTTTACATTCATCTATAATAGAGTGCGGATCTCGGCTTCTTTCTCTTCCTCTGGTAAAAGGAACTACGCAGAATGTACACATGTTATCACACCCTCTGGTAATGGTAACAAAAGCGGTAACACCGTTTCCGCCTAAACGAACGGGATTGATATCTGCATAGGTTTCTTCTTTGGAAAGGATCACATTAATTGCATCTCTTCCATCATCAGTTTCTTTTAAAAGATTAGGTAGATCTCTATACGCATCCGGACCTACAACCAGATCAACCAGTTGTTCTTCTTCTAAGAATTTGGTTTTTAATCTTTCCGCCATACAACCTAAAACACCCACTGTCATATTCGGTTTTTCTTTTTTCAGGTTTTTGAACTGGGAAAGACGCATTCTCACGGTCTGTTCTGCTTTTTCCCGGATGGAACATGTATTTAGAAGAATCAGGTCTGCTTCTTCTACTTTCATTGTTGTATTGTATCCCTGTTCATTAAGGATGGATGCAACAATTTCAGAGTCAGAGAAATTCATCTGACAGCCATAGCTTTCTAAAAACAGTTTTTTAGAATTTTCCGGTCTTTCAGCAATGGCAAAAGCTTCGCCCTGTTTCGTTTCGTCTATATATTTTTCCTGCACGACAATCAATTTAAGGTCCGCAATTTTAAATTACGAACAAATAAGTTTGCAAAGATACAAAATATTGTGACAGATTGTCAGGATTATCTTTCAGTAAATGTTATTGAAAACTGTACCGGAAATGAAATCCTCTCAACGATTGGAATATCTTTATAGAAAGCTGGTATCCAGATCTTTTTCATCCTTGCAAGAGTTCGCATAAAATCAATATTGAAATTTTTATTATCAACTTCAGGATAAATTCTGGGATTAATAATATGCCCGTCTTTACTGATATAAAACTCCAGATTTACTTTCCCGTTAAGCTGATAATCTGAAAAAATCGTCATAAAATTATCATGAAATAAGGTATGAAAAGCTTTCGACCCTTCAGGGTATTTGGTGTGCGCTACAAATTTATTGGCATCATAACCCGGCTGGTAATTGCTCATTACATCTTTTGGATATAAAATAAACTCGGTAATAGCTCCTATTTTCCAGCCTTTTGCTTCAGCCGGCTTCCATTTTTTAAGATTCTTAAGAACTTCTCTGGAAAGGTCATATGCACATTTGTTCCTGGCAATATTAGCCGTATCCTGATCTTTAATAAATTTAACTTCAGATTTTTCGGTGATGATAATTCTAGGTTGATAAATTTCTTTGCCATCACATTCCTTCAATTTACTATTGATAAGAAATTCATGAACATCTTTGTAAAAATTAACCATTCCTCCTTCATAAAAGATTTGTTTCTCCGGATATTCATCAAGTATCTGCGCTTTATACAGAGAGACAAAAGCCAGAAAAAACATAATAAAAGTCTTTTTCATTATTGTGTTTAAATTATTTAATCAATATCAGCTGACATTGAAGAGAAGTTCATTTTAACTTTAATCTGTGAAGCTACAGGTTGCCCGCCACAAGACGCCGGCGTCCAGTTTTTCTTTATTCTTCTTACGACATACTGCATGTCATCAAAAAAAACTTCGCTGTTCTGTACCTTAGGCATTCCTTTCACATCCACAACTTTTCCTTTGGCATCAAGCACCAAAGTAAATGCAAAATCTCCCGTCAGCGCATAGAAATCCGAATTGAGATAAGCATACATATACTTGTTCAGGATGTCTTTGTAAGCTGAAACCCCACCTTCATAAGCTGCCGGTTTAAAATCATTACATTTCACGGCAACCTGCATAAAAGGTTCTTTAATATCTATTTTTAAAAGGGTTTTATTATTATCTCTTATGAAGGAATCATCCCGTTCTTCCTGATCTTGTGCAAATAAAAAAGTACCTGCACACAAAGCCAAAAATAAAAGTACCGTTCTCATAATTTTGTTTCCTAATAATAAGCAAAGGTAAATATTTAGCTCATTTATAAAAAAGAAAAACTTCAAGCAAAGCATGAAGTTTTATCTATAGGTTCTGAATCTCAGGCAACTTTCCAATTATTTATTTCTTCTTAGAGCAGGCCTTTGATGTGTTTATAATTCGTCTTTACTGTTTCAAAAACCTCATCCATTTTACCGCCAAGCATCAGTTGAGCCATAGATTTGGTCATTCCCATGATTTGATCAAACTCAATTTTAGGAGGAAGAGCAAGTGCATTAGGATTAGTAAAGATGTTCAGAAGATAAGGTCCGTTGTGATCTAAGCATTCTTTGATTGCGCTTTCCACTTCTTCAGGAAGATGTACATTTTTACCTGGATATCCCATGGCATGGGCTACCATAGCAAAGTCGGGATTGATCATATCTGTTTCATTATCGGGCATTCCACCGACTTCCATTTCAAGCTTCACCATTCCCAGCGTTCTGTTGTTGAAAACAATTAATTTAACCGGTAGTTTATACTGAAAAATAGTCGCCATATCTCCCAACAGCATAGATAACCCTCCATCTCCACACATGGCGATAACTTCTTTTTCAGGATGGGCTAAAGCAGCTCCGATTGCCATCGGCATAGCATTGGCCATTGATCCATGATTAAAAGAGCCAAGCATTTTTCTTTCCCCGGTTCCTGTGATAAACCGGGCTCCCCATACGCAACACATTCCGGTATCAACAGTAAAAATGGCATCTTTTTGGGCAAGCTTATCTAAAGTATGGGCTACATATTCCGGCTGGATGGCATTCTCTTTTCCAGAATCTTTTACATATTCCAACTGATTTTCTTTTACTTTATCATAAAACGCCAACTGCTCATTCAGGAAGTGAACATCTGTCTTTTCTTCTAATAAAGGGAGTAATGCTTTTATTGTTTCTTTGATATCTCCTGCAAGACCTAATTCCAGTTTTGCTCTTCTTCCCAATCTTTCCGGACTTTCATCTATCTGTACAATTTTATTTTTTACCGGCATAAATTTCTGATACGGGAAATCCGTTCCTAAAAGAAGAACCAGATCTGCTTCGTGCATTGCATGATACGCTGAAGGAAATCCCAGCAGCCCGGTCAATCCCACTTCATTAGGATTATTAGGCTGAATGGCCATTTTCCCCCGGAAAGAATATCCTACAGGTGCTTTTAAAAGTTTAGATAATTCTATAACTTCTTTACTTGCTTCACCTGCTCCGACGCCACAGTATAATGTTACTTTTTTGCTGTTATTTACCAATGCTGCCAATTGCTTCAACTCATCATCTGAAGGTCTTACAACAGGATTGGTTTTAAAGATCTGGGTGGAAGTAGAACCTTCTTCTGCATCCAGTTCGGAAACATCTCCCGGAAGGCCTATCACAGCAACTCCTTTCTTGGAAATTGCATGCTGAATAGCTGTTTGAACGGTTCTCTGCACCTGTTCAGGGCGGGTAATCATTTGGTTATAGTAACTGCAGTCATCAAACAGTTTTATCGTATTGGTTTCCTGGAAGTAATCCATTCCCATTTCATCACTGGGAATTGTGGAAGCAATCACCAGCATAGGAACATGAGACCTGTGCGCTTCATATACTCCGTTAATAAGGTGAACGTGTCCCGGACCGCAACTTCCCGCACATACTGCTAAGCCATCCAGTTCCGCCTCTGCAGCAGCTGCATAAGCTCCTACTTCTTCGTGTCTTACATGAATCCATTGAATACTGCTTTTTTTGACGGCAATATTCAGATGGTTGAGACTGTCGCCGGTTACTGCATAAATTCTTTTCACATTGGCATTTTCGAGCATTTCAACAATTTGCTCTGCAATATTTTTTGCCATAATTGTTATGTTTTGGTATTATTTTTTGGTGAAGAACAGGGCCAGAGATGGATATCAACAACCCTATGTCTATCAAATTTAGCTAATAAAATTGGAACTTTCACCCGGCTTCAATGTTAAAAATTTGTAATTTAACTCTGAGTTTTTTACTATTTAAGCCCATAAGTTTTAGAAATACATAAGGCTTTATCCATCAATAATAACCAAGCATACTAATCTCAAAACAAAAACAGCCACCCAAAAAGGCAGCTGTTCATATATTATCATCTAAGTTTACATCACGACTTCGATCTGATTTCTCAGTAGGTCTTCAAACTCATCTCTTTTACGGATCAGGTGGGCTTTCCCATCCAGGAATAATACTTCTGCAGGTTTTAATCTTGAGTTGAAGTTTGAACTCATTTCAAAACCATAAGCTCCTGCATTATGGAAAGCAAGAATATCTCCTTCTCTCACTTCGTTCAGTTTTCTGTCCCAGGCAAAAGTATCTGTTTCACAGATGTTCCCTACTACGGTATAAATTCTTTCTGCCCCTTTTGGATTGGATAAGTTTTCAATCATGTGGTAAGAGTCGTAGAACATCGGACGGATAAGGTGGTTGAATCCGGAATTCACTCCCACAAAAACAGTAGCCGTTGTCTGCTTTATTACATTGGCTTTAACTAATAAATATCCGCTTTTCCCAACTAAGAATTTCCCTGGCTCAAACCATAGTTCGAATTTCTTTCCTGTAGATTTTGAAAATTCAGAAATTACTTTTTCTACTTTTTTTCCTAATGTTCTTACATCAGTTTCTTCCTCACTATCCTGATAAGGGATTTTGAAACCACTTCCCATATCCAGATATTTCAGATTCGGGAAATGTTCAGAAAGCTCTAACATGATTTCCAAAGCCTGCAAAAATACATCCGGATCTTTGATCTCACTTCCTGTATGCATATGAAGTCCTTCCACATTCAGGTTTGTACTTTTCATCACTCTTTCAATGTGACGAACCTGGTGAATGGAAATCCCGAATTTACTATCGATATGCCCTGTTGAAATTTTATAGTTACCTCCGGCAAAAATATGCGGGTTTATTCTTACTAAAATAGGATAGGTATTTCCATATTTGTTCCCGAATTGCTCAAGAATAGAAATGTTATCAATGTTTATATGAACACCAAAAGTCATTGCTTCCTCTATTTCAGCCAAGTCAACACAATTTGGAGTAAACAATATTTTTTCTTTTGAAAATCCTGCTTTTAATCCAAGTTTAACTTCATTAATAGATACACAATCCAAAGAAGCACCCAGATTCTTGACATACTTAAGGATATTGATATTCGTCAATGCCTTCGCAGCATAGAAAAACTTTGTATGTTTTAAAAAAGAAGATGTAAGTTTTTCGTATTGAACTTTGATGGACTCCGCATCATAAACATACACCGGTGTGCCAAACTCATTGGCAATCTTTAGTAATTCTTTTGAATTCATAATTTCATTTTAACATAAAAAAAGGCAGATCCTTCGAAAAAAGAGTCTGCCACATTGATTATTTTTTATGCAAGACAACTCTTTTAAATATTCCAAACCTTAGAGAACTTTACAGCTCCCTTTTTTCCAGTTTTTATTTGTTTAAAATTTTGCATTGCTACTATTTATTTTTTGCAAAAATACTATTTATTTTTTATTTTACGAAAATTGATTTGAAACGTACCTTCTTTCCGATAAAATGGGTAAAGCTTAAATTTCTCTGTTATTTTGGCAACGGCAGCGTCTCAAAGTCGCCTCGAAGCAGTGCCAGCTGTAATTCATTATTCAAATCTGCAGAAGATAACGGAAGATCAATTTTTAATTTAGCCAGCTTACTGAGAGTCTGAATCTGCGTGAACAGCTCATAAAAACCAAATGAAATTACTTTTCCGTTTTCGATGATTAAAAATAATTTTTCACCCAATTTTCTTCCCGGCCCCAGCCACAGTTCATTTCTTTTTCTGAATTCAATTTTCTGCTTCAACGCTGTATAATCATTAAACTCCTCCTGCAAACCAATAAACTGAACCGCTTTCGTTCCCTGGGTAAATGACCTGAATTTTAAGCCCGGTTTTTCTGTCTTATTGAGTGTGTTTTTTTCAACAACATATTTATTATTCCTGAAATAAAGACCGAAAGGCAATACTTCTTTCTTTTTAATATTCTTGGAGTTCAAAATCAGCTTTGCAATAATATCTGTTCCTGTAAGTTCAAAATTAATCTGCTCAACCCCTTTTTGAATATTCTCCCATTTCTTCGATTTGGAATTAAAAACCTTTTTCGAAAACTTGTTGATATCCTGGACGTAATCCGAGAAAATAATACGGCCTACTTCATCCTGAAAGTAAACAAAACCTTTATCATTAGGAAGATCCTGAGTAAGCTCTTTGATCTTATTGATATAGGTTTTTGCATTAGACTCATCATGCTGCTTCTGAATGATTTCGTTTTCAGTATCTTTTGAAATCAGGAGTTTAAAAAGTTCCAGTGTAGCTCTTGCATCACCTTCAGCCCTGTGATGATTAGTCAAAGGAATTCCCAGAGATTTCACCAGTTTCCCAAGCGAGTAACTTACCTCATCAGGAATCAATTTCTTCGCTAAAGGAATAGTATCTAAAGTATTGATTTTAAAGTCATAACCAAGCCTTTTAAAAGACTGGCGAAGCATTCTGTAATCAAAATCGATATTATGGCCTACCAAGGTCGTATTTTGAGTAATTTCAATGACTCTTTTGGCAATTTCGTGAAATTTCGGAGCAGTTTTGACCATTTTTGGGGTAATACTGGTCAATTTCTGTACAAAAGGAGTGATATCTCCTTCTGGGTTTACAAGGGATATAAACTGGTCCGTAATTTTCTGACCATCATATCTGTAGATGGCAATATCTATAATGCATTCATTTCTATAACCTGCACCATTACTTTCTATATCTATAATTGAATACATTGAATGTGTGTTAACTGCTGTTTTGTCATTGATATTAAAACTGTGTTTTATTCCCCGATAAAATCCAGTTCTATTTTTACTGTTATGTAAGATAACCTGCTAAAATAACAAAAAATATATCAAAATATAGCAGGTTATCTTTCAAAATTATCTTCTTCTGCCTCCCAGACCAAACATCCCGAGAATCGCTTTTGCTCCTTCTCTCATCAATGTATTGGTAAAAGTACGGCCGGCTTTACTCTGTAATACCTGTTCAAACATTCCCGGTTCTTCTTTCACAGGTCTTGTTTTTTGTGCAGGAGTTGGATTTTGTGCTGCCTGCTCCATTCTGTTAGTTAGCATTTCGTAAGCAGATTCTCTGTCAACAGCCTCTTCGTATTTTGCAACAAGTGCTGATTTACCGGTTAGATCAGAGATTTCAGCTTCACTCAGAACATCCATTCTTGATTCCGGAGAAATCAGATAGGTATGTACTAATGGGGTAGGTATTCCTTTTTCATCCAGAGCGGTAACAAATGCTTCTCCAATTCCTAAATTCTGGATCAGGCTGGAAGCATTGTAGTATTCTGTGGTAGGATAGTTTTCAACGGCTTTGGAAATTTCTTTTTTATCTTTTGCTGTAAAACCTCTCAATGCATGCTGGATTTTTAATCCTAATTGAGAAAGCACGTTTTCCGGAACATCTCCCGGGATCTGGGTAATAAAATAGATCCCAACCCCTTTGGAACGAATCAGTTTTACCATCGTTTCAATCTGCGAAAGAAGTGCTTTGGAAGCTTCATCAAAAATCAGGTGTGCTTCATCAATAAATAATACTAGTTTTGGTTTTCCACTATCTCCTTCTTCCGGAAACGTCATATAAATTTCAGCAAAAAGAGAAAGCATAAACGTTGAGAAAAGCTGTGGTTTATTCTGAATATCTGATACTCTTAAAATATTGACTACTCCTTTTCCGTCTCTTGTTTCCAGTAAATCCTGAACATCAAAGCTTAATTCACCAAAGAATCCTGCTGCTCCCTGCTGTTCTAAAGCAACAATAGATCTTAAAATTGTTCCTAAGGATGCTGGCGCAATAGATCCGTAATTTGCTGCAAGCTCAGCTTTTCCTTGTGCGTTATCCGTCACATACTGCAGGACTTTCTTCAAATCATTAAGGTCAATCAATGGAAGGCCTTTATCATCACAGTATTTGAAAACGATAGACATGATGCTTTGTTGAGTATCATTAAGCTCAAGAATTTTACTTAGCAAAACGGGACCAAATTCTGTAACAGTAGCCCTCAATTTTACACCCTCACCACCGGAAATACTCATCAGTTCTACGGGAAAACTCTGTGGATTGTAAGGAAGCTGTGTTTTAGCATATCTTTCTTCAATGACAGGATTCATCTGGCCTGCTTCTGCAATCCCGGAGAAATCTCCTTTAATATCAAGAACCAAAGATGGAATTCCCGCATGGGAAAGCTGTTCTGCAAACACCTGCAGTGTCTTTGTTTTACCGGTACCTGTGGCTCCGGCAATAAGACCATGACGGTTAATTGTTTTCAGGGGAATGGTTACGTTTACTTCTGTTACCACTTCTCCGTCCAGCATTCCTTTTCCTAATATAATATGTTCTCCTTTTGGAGTGTATCTTGCATTTAGTTCTTCAATAAATTGTGTTTTGTCTGCCATCTGATCGCTTTTTTAACTTATAAATATAAAATTTTTGGAGAATATTTAAAGATATTTTCCAATGAACTTATCTTTATTTCTTCGAAAAATAAATTTGTATCTGCATAAACAAATTTCAAACCATATGTATTAATCTGTGAACAATAGATGATTTCTAAGGAGAACATGATAAAAAACAGCATTTGCAAATTCATAAGTTGTAAGGCATTCTTTTTGCTGAAAAACACAATGGATTAAACATTCGTTTAACAAAGTATTGAAAGAAACTATCAATGGGATTTAACATTTCATTTAGAATTTATCTAATACTTTGTATCTTTAACTCATTAAAAAAAGACCCAATGAAAATTGAACAAATATATACGGGCTGTCTGGCTCAGGGTGCCTATTATATTGTATCAGAGAATGAAGCTGTCATTATAGATCCTTTAAGAGAAGTAAAACCTTATCTGGATCGTCTGGAAAAAGACAATGTCACTTTAAAATATATTTTTGAAACTCACTTCCACGCTGATTTTGTATCCGGACATTTGGATCTAAGCAAAAAAACAGGTGCTCCTATTGTATACGGACCTACTGCTGCTCCTGAATTTGAAGCTATTATTGCTGAAGACAACCAGATTTTTGAGATCGGAAAAGTAAAAATAAAGGTAATGCATACGCCGGGACACACGATGGAAAGCAGTACTTATCTTTTAATCGATGAAAATGGTGTTGAAAAGGCAATTTTCACGGGTGACACCCTGTTTTTGGGTGATGTAGGAAGGCCGGACCTTGCTCAGAAGGCAACTAATCTTACTCAGGAAGACCTTGCAGGAATTCTGTATGACAGTCTTCAGAACAAAATCATGCCATTGGATGACAGCATTACAGTTTATCCGGCTCATGGCGCGGGTTCTGCGTGCGGAAAGAATATGCAGAAAGAAACGGTGGATATTTTAGGAAACCAAAAGAAGACCAATTATGCGCTTAATCAACCAGACAAAGCATCTTTCATCAGAGAGGTTCTTGACGGTTTAACAGCACCACCGAAATATTTCGGAATGAATGTCGCATTAAACAAAGGCGGATATGAAAGTCTGGACGTTGTAATGAACAAAGGATTACAGCCTGTAGCACCAGAAGATTTTGAAGCATTGGCTGAAGAAACCGGAGCATTAATTTTAGATACAAGAGGAGCGGCGGACTTCCATAAAGGATTTGTTCCGAACTCTATCAACATAGGATTGAAAGGTGATTTTGCCCCATGGGTAGGAAACCTTATCGTAGATGTAAAGCATCCTTTATTATTGGTAACAGATGAAGGAACTGAAGAAGAGGTAATTACAAGACTAAGCAGAGTTGGTTTTGATAATGTAGTAGGCTATCTGAAAGGAAGTTTTGAAGCCTGGAAAAATGCAGGTAAGGAAACTGATGAGATCAAAAGAATTACCCCATCTGAATTTGCTGAGCAATTTACAGAAGATGCAAAAGTAATTGATGTAAGAAAACTGACTGAATATTCTGCAGAACATATTGATAATGCGTACAACAAGCCATTAGATGCAATCAGTGATTGGGCTCGCACAATTGATGATTCAGAACACTTTTTCCTTCACTGTGCAGGCGGATATAGAAGCATGATTGCAGCAAGCATTCTTAACTCACA
This sequence comes from Chryseobacterium sp. GVT01B, assembly GCF_019970045.1. Taxonomy (GTDB): domain Bacteria; phylum Bacteroidota; class Bacteroidia; order Flavobacteriales; family Weeksellaceae; genus Chryseobacterium. The sequence goes on along the minus strand of NZ_JAHXYI010000008.1, from coordinate 37,822 downwards.
CGGAATCAGAAACTTTACTGAAATAGAAGGAGGTTTTAACGGTATAAAAAAGACTGAAAAATTCCCGACTACAGATTTTGTATGCCAATCCAAAACATCATAAGATCATGAATATTAAGTTTCGGGGACTTTTTCTAATAGTAATTATTACGCTAAGTTCCTGTAAAACAAATCATACAGCTGTCATACCCAAAGCTAACATCAAAGAAGTAGTTAACAGCTCTGATGTAACCTTGGTAGATGTCAGAATTCCGGAACAGTATGCTGCAGGAACGGCAAAAAATGCTATCAACATTCCATTAGCAGATATTCAAAACAACATAGAAACCCTGAAGGGCAAAAAAGTTGTTGTGTTCTGCAATAAAGGAGTTCAGGCAGATCAGGCTATGGAAATTCTGAAGAAAAATGGAGTGGAAGCCTATGATGGCACAAGCTGGAAGAATGTAAAAGCGATTCAGGACGAAACAACCAAAAAAACAAACTAATAAAACCAAAACTATGTCACAAAAATTTCAGGAAATCATTGATTCCGAAAGACCAGTACTGATCGATTTTTTCGCAACATGGTGCCAACCCTGTAAAGTACAGTCTTCGGTATTAAATACTGTAAAAGAAAATATCGGCGAAGGAGCTAGAATTATAAAGGTAGATGTAGACCAATATCCTGCACTGGCAGCTCAATATGGAGTTCGTGGAGTTCCTACTCTGGCTATTTTCAAAAAAGGAGAAATGCTATGGAAAGAAAGTGGAGTGCATGATGTGAATACATTAACTCATCTTCTCCAACAATATGTTTAGATAAAGACCAAAATAAAGGCTGAAGTTCAAATGAATTTCAGCCTTTATTTTTTATTTACAATTGAATGGAGAAACTATCCCGGTCATTTAAAAACTGGAAATGTTTTCTAAAATCTTTCAATTCATCCATATTCAATTCTGCAGAGACCAAATTCCCTTGTTTTTCAGAAATTTCTTTTCCGTCACCAAAGAAGCAGTGAGAACTTTCCTGATAAAATAAATCATTTCCATCTGTCCCGATTCTGTTTAAACCAAATACAAAAGATAAGTTTTCAATTGCTCTGGCTTTTAATAAGTGTTCCCATGCTCCTACCCTTTTCTCAGGCCAGTTGGCAACATATAAAATGGCATCATAATCATCATTATTCCTTGCAAAAACAGGAAAACGAAGATCATAACATACCTGAAGCAGGAAACGTATTCCTTTATATTCAACAATTACTCTTTCTTTTCCGGGTGTATAGACTTTATCTTCTCCGGAAAAAGAGAACAAGTGTCTTTTATCATAAAAAGATGTTTCACCATCCGGCTTTATAAAAAACATTCTGTTATAAAAGTTTCCGTTTTGTTCTACCGGAGCACTTCCGCAGAATGCTGCATTTTTCTCCTTCGAGATCTTTTTCAAAAACTCCAGTGACTCATTATTTCTGTCCGAAACTTCAGAAGCATCCATACAGAAGCCTGTTGAAAACATTTCAGGAAGAAGAAACAGATCCGCTTCCACATTTTGAAGTTCTTTTTCTATGAGTTTAAAATTCTCAGCTTTATTTTTCCAGATGATATCTAAATTAAGCCCTACAACTTTCATCTTTTATTCTTTTTAAATTATTACAAATCTGATGTATAAAAATACAGATTTTATGATTACAAAAGGAGAATTAAACCGTTGAAAAAATAGTTTTGTCCACAAAAACTGAGTTATATTTCTTAATAATTTATTAAAGTCTCGTCTTTTTACAATACCGTCATTCTTTCGGTTTCATTTTTGATAGAGATATTTTTTATTACTATCCTTAAAAATTTAAAATTTATGAAGAAATTGTTTTTTATGGTGACGATCTTCTTTTTTGGGGCTATGGCTAATGCTCAGGCCTGGACAGGAAAGGGAGATCAGAAAATACAACTGGGGCTGAGTGCCTGGGGATATGGAACCGGAGTAACGGGAACTTATGACTATGGGCTCAACAAACTTATTTCAGTAGGAGCCGGGATCAATGGCTATTTTGACAATTATAAAAACAACGATAAGGATAATCGTGTTTTTGTTTTCGGAAGACTGAACTTTCATTTACAGGAAGCACTGAACCTGCCTTCAAAATGGGACATCTACCCTGGTGTAGATCTTGGAGTTCTTGGAAGAGACTTCGGAGTTGGCGCTCACATTGGAGCCCGTTATTTCTTCACAGAGAAAATAGGGGTATTTGCAGAAGTAGGTAATAATGGCAGTCTGGGTGTTTCTTTCAATTTATAATCAAATCGTCTTTAAATATGACAAAGCTTCTCGTTTCGGGGAGCTTTTTTATTTGGCATAGTTTTGATAATTGTTACCTTTGCAAATTAAAATCTAAAATTTATTAATGGAAATAGCAATCAAACTTTTTCAGTTCATTCTGAGCATCTCTATACTTGTGCTTCTTCATGAGCTTGGGCATTTTTTACCCGCAATATGGTTTAAGACCAGAGCAGAAAAGTTTTTCCTGTTCTTTGATCCTTACTTCTCCATATTCTCCATGAAGAAAATCAACGGAAAATGGCAGTATAAGTTTTTATCAAAGAACCTGCCGGATTCTGAAGTAATAGAGGTAAACGGAAAGAAGGAAGAAGTTCCTATCGATATATCAAAACTTCCGGATAACGACTGGAGAAAACACCCTGAACAAACCAAATACGGTATCGGATGGCTTCCTTTTGGAGGATATGTAAAAATTGCCGGAATGGTGGATGAAAGTATGGACACTGCCCAGATGAAAAAACCGGCAGAACCATGGGAATTCAGATCTAAACCGGCCTGGCAGAGACTTATTATTATGTTGGGAGGAGTTACGGTTAACTTTTTCCTTGCATGGCTGATCTACAGCTGCCTTTCTTTCTTCAATGGAGAAACCTATACGGATATCACGAAATTCGACAATGGTATTGAAGCTACTTCTGCCGGAAAGAAAATGGGATTCCAGAATGGTGACAAAATCATCAGTGTAGATGGAAAACCTGCAGAAAGACTTGAAAACACTTCAATCAATATTCTTTTAGGAGATCATGTTACTGTAAACAGAAACGGGCAGGAAGTTACTTTCCCGGTAAATGCTGACGGTGTTGCAGATGTTCTTAAACAAAGAGAAGCAAAATTGTATATCACTCCAAGAGTTTCTATGGTGATTGATTCACTGGCAACTCCTTCTTCTCAGGCATCAGGTCTTGCAAAAGGAGATAAAATTGTAGGAATCAACGGTAAAAAAGCAGCATTCTTTGATGAAGTAAGCACTCTTTTAAGCGAAAATAAAGGTAAAACGATTACTGTAGATGTTGAAAGAAACGGAACTCTACAGACTTTACCAGCCGTTTCTGTTGATAAAAACGGAAAACTGGGTGTAGCAATTGATACAAAAAGCATCGCAAAAACGATCGTAACCAATAAAAAATACTCTTTTGGAGAGGCTATTCCAAGAGGATTTACAAGAACTATTGAAGCATTGACAACTCAGGTTAAGCAATTCAAAATCATGTTCAACTCTAAAGTTCAGGGGTATAAAAATGTAGGAGGTCCTATTGCGATTGTAAAAAATATGCCTGTAGATAAAGATGCTGATGGAAGTTTTAAAATCAACTGGGTTGCTTTCTGGAGCTTTACAGCAATGTTCTCCGTATGGTTGGCATTCCTGAACCTTATTCCTATTCCTGGACTTGATGGCGGACACGTTTTATTTACTTTATATGAAATTATTGTAGGAAAACCAGTTCCTCAAAAAGTATTGGAAAACGCACAGATGATCGGGGTTATCTTCCTGTTAGGATTGATGTTACTGATCTTTGGAAGCGACATCTTCAAGGTATTTACAGGGAAATTATAATTTTTTTAAAATTTTTCTTAAAAATATTTGTAGGGTATAAATATTCGTCCTATATTTGCACCACTTAAAACAAAGGACATTCCTCCTTAGCTCAGTTGGTTAGAGCATCTGACTGTTAATCAGAGGGTCGCTGGTTCGAGCCCAGCAGGAGGAGCAAAAAGACTTACAGAAATGTGAGTCTTTTTTTATGCCTTAATCTGAACAATTGTACATATCCAGCCTGGAAAAGACAGATATCGGTAACTTATATTAACTTTTATGAAGTATTGGTCTGCTTCACTGAATATTATCCACCTTTCCAGCTATTTTTCATGTAACGATTTCCATAATCATTCGACTATTCTTTTTTAGAGTTATTCAAAGTGCTAAAATTCTCAGCAAATGGATATTTCTTTACCTAAACAAAGAGTAATAAAATCAACATTATAGTATTGTATCAATACCCATTATACCATGAAGAAAACTATTATTTCGTTATTAACAGCATTTTCTATTATAGGGATTTCGGCACAGGAAAAGTCTTATTTTTTATCAAGTCCCTCATTGAGTCCTGATGGAAGAACAGCGTATTTCGCTTATGACGGCGATATCTGGAAAGCAGACTCCAATGGCGGAAACGCTTCAAGAATTACAGCACTGGACGGAGAAGAAATCAATCCCCGATTGTCACCGGATGGAAAATGGCTTGCATTCAGTTCTAACCAATACGGAAATTATGATGTGTATGTAATGCCTGCGGGAGGAGGAACTATAAAGCAGTTAACCTTCCACACAGGAAGAGACGAAATGGAAAGCTGGGCATGGGACAGCAAAACTATTTATTTTACCTCAAGCAGAAATAATAATTTCGGCAGTTTTAAAACTACAATTGAAGGAAAAACTCCACAAAAACTTTTCAATAATTATTTTAACAATACCAATGGACTTGTAGAAACTCCTGCGGGAGAATATCTTTTCACCAGCTCTTCAGAAAGTGCTCATCAGGTGCAGCGTAAGCGTTACAAAGGAGAAAATAATCCTGACATTTTAGGATATAGCCCAAAAAGCAATTCCTTCAAACAGTATACAAACTATGAAGGGAAAGATTTTAATTCAAGCGTAGATAAAAACGGCATTATTTACTTTATTTCTGATGAAAATAACGGAGAATACAATCTTTACAAACTTGAAAATGGTAAAAAAACAGCTTTAACACAATTTGATACTTCTATAAAAAAGCCTTTTGTTTCCGCAGACGGCTCTAAAGTTATTTTTGAAAAGGATTATCAGCTTTATACTTATGATGTAGCCTCAAAAAATACTACTCCACTTAATATCAGTTTAAACACCAATAAAACATTAGATAAAGAGCAAAACTTCAATGTGGAAAATAACATTTCTTATTATGATGTCTCTCCGGATGGTAAAAAAATGGCATTTATAAGCCGTGGAGTTTTATTTGTATCAGATATTGAAGGAAAATTTGCACAACAGGTCTCTGATGGAAAAGAACGTGCAATGGAAGTAAAATGGCTGAAAGACAACCGCACCCTGCTTTACAGTCAGACCTATAATGGATACCAAAACTGGTTTACGATTCAGGCAGACGGAAAAGGACAGCCAAAGCAATTAACGGAAGATTTACGCAATAATCGTAATATAACGCTCAACGGCGATCTTTCAAAAGCAGTTTATTTAAGCGGAAGAGATGAAGTAAGAGTATTGGATTTAAAAAGCTTCAAATCTACAACGATCGTAAAAGACGAAATCTGGGCTTTCCAAAACTCAAGACCATCTTTTTCGCCAAACAATGAATACGTCCTGTTCTCTGCAAAAAGAAACTTTGAACTGGATATTTTCATTTATAATATTAAAAAAGGACAAACCTTAAACCTGACCAATACTGGCGTGTCGGAGGAAGATCCAGTGTGGTCACCCAATGGTAAGTATATTTATTTTGCCAGCGACAGAACCAACCCATCTTATCCTTTAGGCATGCAGAAGTCTAATATTTACCGCATGGCTTTAGATTGGTTTGACGAACCTTTTAAATCTGAAAAATTCGACAGTCTCTTTACTGAAGAAAAAAAGGAAACAAAATCTTCTGATAAAGCGAAGGATAAAGACAAGAAAGAAAAAAAAGAAGAAGACAAAGAAAAGGAGAAGAAGGAAGAAAAAGAACCGGTAATCAAAGAACTGAAGGTAAACCCTGAAGATACTCTGGACAGAATAGAACTGGTTACCGACCGATATGGATATCAGGACGATCCTGCAGTTTTCGCTGATGATAAAAAAGAAATTCTGTTATTCAACTCTAATCAGGATAATGGAAAAAGACAGCTGTACAAAAAAGTATTCACAGATTTTGAGCCTGCCAAATCTGAAAAAGTTTTTGATAAAGCAGCGTATTATCTTACTAAAAATGAGAAAAACCTGTTTGCTTTGATCGAAGGAAACATTTATAAAACAACTGTAGCGGCTTTAAAACCTGAGAAAATAAACATTCAGTATAGTTTTGACAAAGATCTGGCTTCAGAATTTACACAGATGTATGCCGAAGCATGGACTGGTGTAGAAGAAAATTTTTATGATGAAAAGTTTCATGGTATTGACTGGAAAGCGAAAAAGGAACAATATGCCAAATATCTTCCGTATGTACACAACAGAAATGATCTGCGGATTTTATTAAATGATCTTTTAGGAGAGCTTAACTCTTCTCACACCGGGTTTTCTTCAACCGGAAAAGAAGAAGCAATGTTCCTGAACTATTTCACCAACGAAACAGGAGTTATCTTCAAAAAAGATCAACCTTACACGGTGGAAAGTATTGTAAGAAAATCACCGGCTTTCCGTTCCGGAGTTGATATTAAACCTGGGGACCAATTGATTGCTGTCAACGGAAAAAAAATCAACCCGAATGAAAACCGTGAGGCCTATTTTACGAGTCCCAAAAAACAGGATGAGCTTGTTCTTACTTTCAACCGCGACGGTAAAAATGTAACAACCAAAGTACACCCAATATCAAACGGTGAACTAAAAGGATTGCTTTACGATGACTGGATTTACAACAATCACCAGCGTGTTGATAAGCTCAGCAACAACCGTATTGCTTATTCCTGCATGAAAAATATGTCTACAGATGAGCTGGACCGCTTCCTTCTTGATATGGTGGAACAGGAAAACAGAAAAGACGCTGTAATTCTTGACCTGCGTTACAATACAGGTGGAAATGTTCATGATAAGGTATTAAATTTCCTTTCTCAGAAACCTTATTTACAATGGAAATATCGTGAAGGAAAAATGACGACACAGCCTAACTTTGCTCCTTCCGGTAAACCTATCGTACTGTTGATTAATGAAGCTTCATTAAGTGATGCCGAAATGACCGCAGCAGGATTTAAAGCACTGAAACTGGGTAAAATCATAGGCCAGGATACCTATCGATGGATTATTTTCACTTCGGCTAAAGGTTTGGTAGACGGATCTTCTTACAGACTGCCTTCGTGGGGAACTTATACTTTAGACGGACAAAATCTTGAAAAAACAGGTGTAAAACCAGACATTTATGTTAAAAACACGTTTATGGATCGACTTCAGAATAATGACCCGCAGCTGGAAAGAGCTGTTCAGGAAATATTAAAAGATCTGAAAAAATAATAAAAAGAGACTTACAGAAATGTAGGTCTTTTTTTTACATTTTGTTCATTCAGATATAATCTCCTCATTAAATATTTGTTATATTAGTCCTTAAAAATCAGCATGAAAAGAACATCAACCGGAATACTTATCTTTTGCTGCCTCTTTATTTTTCCGTTGAATCTTCACGCACAGAATCATAAACTTGACATTAAGCGTATACAATACCTTCACACTTTAAAACAGCATCTAAATACATCGTGGCCCACATTTGGTTCCTCCAAATATACCGCAGACATTGCTTACTTCACTCCTACCGAAACTTTTATAACAGGCCGCCCTATTTCAAAAACATTAAAAAGACAACCATTAGCAACTTATAAAAAAGGAAATCTTTCGATAGAAAAAACAGAACGCCTGGATACCACATCATTTCATATGTTGACCGCATATGAAAATGATGACCGCAGCAAATTATGGTACCGCTATCCCGTTATACTCTGCAGTGATTATGATACGACCTCTAAATACATTGATGATATTCCTGATACCCAAACCTGGGCCACCACCATCTTACACGAGTATTTTCATGGGTTTCAGTTTCGTCATCCGGAATTCATCCGGTTTGCAAATGATTCAATAACTGTCAGTATCACGAAATTACAGTCATATTACGATCATTATTCATGGTTCAGCGATAGCATAGAGAGAGAAAATGAAATTTTGTTAGCCTGCATAGACAGCCGGAGTATCAAGAAAACAAAAGCACTCTTTAAAGAATATAAAGCAAAAAGAAGCCAGAGATTATTAAAGTTTTATCAGACTGAAAAATTTGATCTGGCATCTCAGGAAGAATTTATGGAAAAGATGGAAGGCAGTGCAAGGTATATAGAATACCAGTTATACCTAGCATTTAAAAATATTCCAATCAATAAGGAACTCATGAAGATCGACAAATATTATAATCCTTCAGCATTGAAATCTTTTAAACTGGAAGATAAGCCGTGGATGTATAAAAGTAATTCTATTCGCTATTTTTATTCTACAGGCTTCAATATGCTCCGATTACTGGATAAATTAGAGATTGATTATAAAGAACATTTTTTTGATGATAACAATATGACGCCATATCAACTATTAAATCAAAAATTATCTGATTAGTATTTGATAATATCCAATTTTCTTATCTAGTTGGTCGTTTTCATTTTATTTAAAATTGCAAAGCATAGCCATAAAATAAAAATCCAACATTTTTTTGTAAGTGGGGCAGCATTATTCTGGCATTTATTGGGGCTGCTAGGAACTTAATTAAAAAATAATCAAAATATTTCTTATTGAAATTCAATACATTTAGTTAAAAATCACCCTGATCTCAGGATAAAACTTGCTTTGAACAGATATTCCTATTATATTTGCAGCACCTTAAACAAAGGAAATTCCTCCTTAGCTCAGTTGGTTAGAGCATCTGACTGTTAATCAGAGGGTCGCTGGTTCGAGCCCAGCAGGAGGAGCAAAAAGACTTACAGAAATGTAAGTCTTTTTCATTTATAACCCATAAAGAAAGAACGGTGAAATAATGCATCAACGCTTTAACTTTTCATTTGTTATTAATCCTCTGATTCTTATCCTGTAAGCATTAAAATTTCTCATTTAATTTTAATGAACCCATATATAATTTTCGCTACATTTGTCGTTTTATATAGTAGACTAAAAATATTTTATTTTTTTACCTGTTTTTTAAATAAACTGCATACTTTTTGTTTATGCTAATTGCTTGAAGAAACGAATGATGTTAAACAATAACTCCCAAAAACACTATCTTTTATTTTTTTTCCTGATACTCTCCAGTTCCGTATGTGCTCAAAACCGTGTCAGCGGCAGGATTGTTGACGAAAAAAGCAATAAAGAACTCAATAAAGTTGATATTTTTATCAACAACGAGAAAACACCTTCCCTGACGACCACTTCAGGTAACTTCGCTATTCAGTCAGACAGCATCATTCATCAGCTAAAATTTTCCAGAAAAAGTTATACTACAGAAACGCTTGATATTACCCCCGAAAATGCTGAAAATATTTTCGTACAGCTTTCTCAGGCTAAAGTAAGTGACATCCAGGAGATCGTTCTTCAAAGCGGCAAGACTAAATACAAGAATAAAAAAGAAAACCCTGCTTACGCCATTATGCAAAAAGTATGGGCCCAAAAAAGAAATAACGGGTTAGAAAAATTTGATACCTATTCGTATAAAGAATACGAAAAGACCCAATTTGACCTGAACAATCTGGACAGCGCTTTCATGAAGAAAAAGATTTTCAATAAACTGGATTTCATTTTCGATTATGCTGATTCTACAGCCAGCGGAAGATTGGGACTTCCTATCTTTTTAAATGAAGCCGTATATGAGAATTTTGGTAAAAACAGACCGGATAAGGACAGCAAAAGAACATTGGTCGCTCAAAAAACGTCAGGTTTCCAGGACAATCAGGTCATTACTGTTTCAGCTAAAAACTTATATAGGGATATCAACATCTACGACAATACGCTGAACTATTTCGATATTGGATTTCAAAGCCCAGTGGGAACAGATGGATTCAGTACCTATGACTATAGTCTTATGGACACCATCACGATTCGTGGTGAGAAAGCTTTCCAGATCAGATATCAGCCGAAGAGAAAAGATATCCTTGCCTTTCAGGGAAATCTTTATATAGATACGGACACCTATGCAGTTTTAGGAGCAACATTAAAGTCAACCCAGAAAATCAATGTAAATTTCGTCAACAGTGTCTATACACAAGTGGAATATGACAATCCTGATGAAACCACTTTTCTTCCTAAAAAACTGATTACAGAATTTGAAATGAGCCCTTTTTCAAAAAAGAAAGGAGCCAAAAGTATTATAGCCAAAAGATCGGTAGATTATTCTGAATATGAGTTTAATAAGCCTTTGGATCCAAAAGTATTCAAACGCACTGAAGAGGAATACGAGGATAAATTTACCAATAAAGACGACGCATATTGGACCAAAGCCAGACCTGACACTTTATCTAAAGCTGAACAGGGTGTTTATAACATGCTTGACCAGCTTCAGCAGACCCCGAAGTTCAACCGAATGGTAAAACTGTTTGAAACCCTTGGTTCACGATATTACAACGCCTTTAAAGGAATAGATATCGGCCCTATCTTCTCTATTTACGGAAGGAATGAAGTAGAAGGAGACAGAATAAGATTAGGAGCAAGAACCTATTTCGGATTGAATGATACCTGGAGAGCTCAGTTTTATACAGCTTATGGTTTCAAAGATCAGCAGTTTAAATATGGTGTTGAAGCACGGTATATGTTCAATAAGCTTAACCGTTTTATGATTGGAGCAGGAACCAGCAGAGATATTGTTCAGCTTGGAGGGCAGCTTACCTCAGGTGATGGTGTTACCCCGCAATCTTCATCTTCCAGTACCTTTTTTGCAAGAGGAGAAAACATTTCTTTAAGCTCTGTAAACAAAACAAGTGTTTTTGCGGCTATTGAACCCTGGAAAAACTTTCAGATAAGAGTGGATGGAGTAATGCAGAGCATCAAATCCGCTATTCCGGAAAAATTCAACCTGATGTATTACAAAGATGGCCAGCTAAGACAAACAGTGAATGACTCACATGTTACCATCAGCTTAATTGCTAAACCCGGCGCTAAATTTTCTCAAACAGGAATTGACCGCTATCAGGCCCGAAACCTGGCACCAACCATTGTTTTAAGATACACCAGAGGTATTGAAGGTTTATTTAATGCTGACTTCAATTATGACAAGCTTCAGTTCATGCTTTATAAGCCGTTTTTGATTGGCAGCATGGGAAAACTGGTAGTGAATTTTGAGGCAGGAAAAAACTTCAGTACAGTTCCTTTAGCATTACAGAATATTATTCCGGCCAACCTATCCTATGGTTTGGTACCGAATACATTCTCTCAACTTAATTATTATGAATTCGTGACTGATGCTTATACAACTCTTCAGCTTGAGCATCATTTTAACGGTAAAATTCTTTCTTATATTCCTTTGATTAAAAAACTGAAATTCCGGGAGGTTGCGTTTATCAGAGGAGCCTATGGAACATTAAGCGATGCATCAAAGGCAATCAACGTAGAAGGCTTTAGATATTCCGCACCAAGTGAACATATCTATTATGAATACGGATTCGGAATTGAAAATATAGGAATCGGAAACCTTAGAATTTTCAGGGTAGATTTCAACTGGAGAGGAAATTATCTTGACAGGCCGGATATTTCAAAATTCGGTGTTAAAGCAGGATTCCAGGTAGGATTCTAAACAGAAATAATATAAAACAGGTTCGGCGGCTTCAAAGAAGCCGCCGAACTTTTATTTTTCAGCTTTATACAAGGTATTAAAAGCACTCACAACCTTCTACATCAAGCAGACAACGCATTTTCTGCTCCTTTGTCAATCCACAAAATACATTACATGATGTAATAGGTTTTGCCGGACACCATACTTCACCTCCGTTAATACTTCTCAGACTGCTCTTCGTTAATTTTTTCAAATTTTTCATGATTATTTAGTTTTATTTGTCGCCTACTCTCTTTGCTTTTCGGCTTCCGCAATGATTTTTATTTGATAACGGGCAAATATATAATTATTTCACCACCAAAGGATATTATTTAAGTTTTTTTAACTTAATATAAAAGCCGAACCCAATTTAGGGTTCAGCTTTTCAAAATCTTAAAGAAGAATATTTAATATTATTCAAAACATTCTGTACATGCCTGAGAAAGTATACAGTGTGATTTTTGCCATGGTGACCATCTGCACCATTCATCACAGGATTGAAACATAGAAGGACAGACTGCAGCTACTCCTCCGGTCATTTCTTTTAAATTCTTTTTGGTTAGTTTTTTTAGATTTTTCATAGATATTTTGTTTTAATATATGCCTACTCTTCATGCTTTTCGGCTCCCGCAACTAATTCATAACTGGACAGTTAACAAATATAAAAATATTTCACAAACAATTGAATATTCCAAAAACTTATTACAATTGTAATAACAAAAAAGCCTCAGCAAATGCTGAGGCTCTAATTTTTATAAAACGCTTAAAAATTATGCGTTTGGTTCTACAGATACAAAAGATCTGTTGTTTGCTTTCTTTCTGAAAACTACTTTACCATCTACTAATGCAAACAAAGTGTGATCTTTACCGATTCCCACGTTATCACCTGGGTGGTGCTGAGTACCTCTTTGTCTAACAATAATATTTCCGGCAATAGCTGCTTGTCCTCCGAAAATCTTCACACCTAATCTTTTAGAGTGAGACTCTCTACCGTTCTTGGAACTACCGACTCCTTTCTTGTGTGCCATTTTATTACTGGATTATTTATTAAGTGCTTTAAATTGATCGATATTCTTAATGATAGCAGCATCTACTTCTTCATGAGTAAGAATATTCTTTTCTAATTCCACTTTAACTGCTTTACCTAAAGTAATTAAAGTTTCTCTGTTCTCTTTAGACTGAGACAAGTTGTTTTTCTTTAAGTGATAGTTCAACTCGTGATCTTCACCAAAGTTAACAGTTGCGTTGTCAGAAAGAACTTCACCTTTCACAGTTTCTTTTTTAGCAGCAGCTTTTTTAGCTCCACCTTCAAATCCTGTAATACCAGTGATTACGATTTGAGTTAAAGATTGTCTGTGACCGTTTTTCACTTTGTAACCTTTTCTTCTTTTCTTTTTGAAAACGATTACTTTATCAGCTTTAACGTGGTCAAGGATCTCTGCTTCTACAGTGATTCCGTTTACAGCTGGGGCGCCTACAGTGATTGCACCGTTTACAGTAAGAAGAACTTTATCGAAAGAAACTTTTCCTCCTTTATCTCCTTTTAAACGGTTTACAAACAACTTCTGGTCTTGCTCAACTTTGTATTGAAGCCCTGCTATTTCTACAATTGCAAACATTGTTTATAAATTTTTAGTTATTTCGAGGTGCAAATATACACATAAATTTCTAATTAGCTTACAATCAAAGCAATGTTTTTTTAATTAAAATCCTATTCACTATGTTTTGAATAATTTTTTTTAATAATGTACTCACACTTAAGAGATAATTTCATACCTTCGTTTTACCAAATTGAATTTATATATGAAAAGAAACTTTAATCTCTGCTTACTAGCAGGCGCCATTGCTGTCACTTCGTTGACAGCATGTAGTGATGACCAGATGGACAACAGTGTTCAACCTCAGCAAGAAGAACTTAGTGCAAAAATTGATCAGCCTGGAGATCTGGAAAAAATCTGCTCTTATGTAGATAATAACTGGAGCGCTAATTCGGTCTTATTAACCGGACTTCAAAATTCCACAGACACCAATTTTATGAACGGTCAGATGACTAAAATTGCAAGCATGTGGGGAAGAAGCAATCCTACACTGAGATTTGTGAATGATCCATCCAATTACAATTCAACGTACAATGCAATTTCCTACTCTACCGGAAAGATCTATTACGGATACGCCATCTATTATGATGCAAAATCAAAAGGCGGTGATATCGTTAATGCAATGATTCTTGCCCACGAGTATGGACATCAACTGCAGTATATCTTCAATCTTCCGTCTGTGTCAGAATCAACTTACAGACCTAATGAGCTTGAAGCTGATGGTTTTGCAGGATACTATTTGAGAAGACCTAACGGGTACAACAAAACAAGCTTCCCGGAAATTGCAGCAGCTTATGAGTTTGCTCAAAGTATCGGAGATTACCAGACAAATAATGTAAACCATCACGGAACACCTGCGCAGAGAAGATCTGCAGTGCGTTTAGGATTCCTTTTGGGACAGTATGACCTTAACGCGTCCAATTTCGATTATAACTTCTTCTATTATTATCAGGGAGTATTAAACGGAACTTACAAGATGGCTAAGAATACCGTGAATCCTGAAATTGATGCTTACATGAGTCAATATATAGATGAGCTGAAAAAAATTCAGTCTGGAGAAATTTCTGCTGAAGAATTTAAACATCTTCAATAAACGAGAACATTCATTTTTAGCATATTTAAGAAAGGAGGCGGGCAGTATGTTCCGCCCCTTTTTTTGTTTAAAAAAATCTTTTTATGTTCTATAAAATCAATTTGTTTGTATTTTTGAAAAAATAAAAAAACTTCCAAGCAATCTATAATGAACAGAGATCTCTATATTGATTTCGCCAAAGGACTGGCAACACTTTCCATCATATTTATCCATACCGCCTTCTGGTCTGGACAATTTTATATTCCCGCCGAAGTAAGAGTCTTCTCTCTGGTTTTTGACGTAGCTCTTTTCTATGCCTTGAGTGGGATTACTTCCGGAGCCAATATTGAAAAAACACTGTACCGTCTGTTGAAACTGCAGATTACCTATATGATATTTGTAACTTTCCTGTTCTTTTTAGATTATTTCTTTAAAGTTTTTGGACTGAGCTTCTTTTCTATGGAATGGCTCCAAAGCTTTTATTCCACATTCGGATCTAAATATTCTGCTATCAGCATTTCAACAACTCCTCAATGGGAAAATTTGGGCAACTGGTATCTGCATCAATATACCAATGCTGACACTTTTCCTGTGGTGATGGGAAGTTTCTGGTATCTTAAAGTTTATTATGTTCTCACTGTTTTTGGTGTCCTTATCTTAAGGTTCTTCCCGAAACACATCAACTGGTTCATTGGGCTTTGCATTGGTTTAACCTTATTATTCAACATTTTCCCGGAATATTATCCAACTGGACAGGTGGGATATGTAGCATTTTATCTTGCAGTATTTTTAATTGGAAACAAAATGCGTGGAAAAAAAATTCCCGCCAAAGCAATTCCTATGCTATATGCACTTGCTGGAGCCACTCTCGTATGGATGTTCTGGTACTATGGAGGAGAAATCTTCTATAAAATCAATAAAAACAAATTCCCGCCAAAAATCCCTTATATCATCTGGGCATTATTCTCCCTGGTAACCTTATTTGTTCTTTATAACCGATTAAAGATTACAAAAGAAAATTTCATTACCCATATCGGAAAGAATGCTATTTTCTTCTACTTTGCACAGGGAATCAGTTCTTCATTGGTGTATTTTCTGGTGGTTCCATTAAAAGAAAATATGCCGTGGTGGATTTTAATGATCATTATTTATGGCATTAATATCATTTTAGCCTTCATAATTTCTGCCGGGTTAAAAAAAGTGGATAGCCGGGGTTGGAGTATTTTGGAATTCCTAAGAAGAAAGACCGCCTCTTAAGACTTTAACGATCAAATTGAAATAAAGTCACATTTCTTACCTCAATTTGTTTAAATTTACAGAAATTTTACAACATGTTTAAGTTGAAACTCCCTACCGATCCAAGGTGGGCAAATATTGCAGAAGGAAACATCGGAGAAATTTTAACAGATCATGCCTGGTGCGAGCAAAAAGCAGCTACCAATGCCATAGGCCTGATTACAATGCTTCCGGAATATCCTGAAATTGTTACAGAACTTCTTGCCATTGCACAGGAAGAACTGGATCATTTCAATCAGGTTCATGAGATCATTAAGAAAAGAGGACATACCTTCGGAAGAGCAAGAAAAGATGATTATGTGAATGAACTGGCGAAATTTATCGTGCAGGGAACAAGAGAAGACCTCATCGTAGACAAAATGCTTTTCGCTGCTATGATTGAAGCAAGAAGCTGCGAAAGATTCAAGGTTCTTACCGAAAACATCAAAGACGAAGAACTTAAAGTTTTCTATAAAGAACTTATGATTTCCGAAGCCAATCATTATACAACTTTCATTGGATTTGCAAGACAGCTCGGAAATCCTGAGAAAGTAAACAAACGTTGGGAAGAATGGCTGGAATATGAAGCCAGCATCATTAAATCCTACGGAAATAAAGAAACCATTCACGGTTAAAATATAAAACAGTAAAGAATACACATTGAAGAAGCCAAGCTTTGAAAATATTGCCAATTTATTCCTGAAAAACTTTTTTCAGGGACTGGTTATTATTGGTCCTATCGGGCTTACCATTTTTGTAATCTGGTATATTGTAAGTGCAATTGACAATCTTGTTCCTTCTCTTGCAAAGCAAATCCCAGGGCTTGTTTTCGTATCAATCATTCTGTTTACAGCTATTTTAGGATATCTGGGAAATAAATTCGTGGTCGGAAGATTCTTTTTTGATACCATGGACAGCTTACTGGAGAAAACTCCGGGAGTAAAGCATATTTATACCCCTACAAAAGACGTGATGTCTTCATTTGTAGGTGATAAGAAAAAATTCAACGATCCTGTATGGGTAAAAACCAATGAAAATCCGGAAATCTGGAGAATTGGTTTTTTAACTCAAAAAGAAATGTCGGACGTTGACAAGCATAATTACGTTGCGGTATATCTTCCCCACTCGTACGCCATTTCGGGCTGGGTAATTGTTACTGAAGAAAAAAACATCAAACCTGTAGTGGGAATGACAGCGGCTTCTGCAATGAAGTTTGCAGTGAGCGGCGGTGTAGCCGGATTCCATTCTGATGAAAATATATTTAAAGCTCCGGAATAATACTTCCCAGGCCTTATTTATACATTGATGAATTTTGAAAATTATTTTCAAACACATTTTCTTTACAAACAATTTAAAACATATTTTAACTCATGAAATTACCGTACGCGGAACCTTTCCGCATCAAAATGGTGGAGGAAATCTACCAATCTACCAGAGAAGAAAGAGAGCAATGGCTTAAAGAAGCTAATTATAACCTTTTCAATTTAAGATCTTCACATGTTTATATTGATTTGCTTACCGATTCAGGAACCGGAGCAATGTCTGATAGACAATGGTCTGCTTTGATGACAGGAGATGAAAGCTACGCAGGTTCCCGTTCTTTTGAACAATTACAGAAAACTGTAGAGAATATTACAGGATTCAAATATTTATTACCTACACACCAGGGAAGAGCTGCAGAAAACGTTCTTTTCTCCGTATTGGTAAAAGAAGGTGATGTAGTTCCGGGGAACTCTCATTTTGACACTACTAAGGGGCATATCGAGATCAGAAAGGCACATGCCATCGACTGTACTATTGATGAAGCTTTTGATATTAATGACCTTCACCCTTTCAAAGGAAATATCAACCTTGAAAAGCTGGAAGAAGTTTATAAAAGCCATCCTAAAGAAAATATTCCTTTCTGTTTAATTACCATTACATGTAACTCTTCAGGAGGACAGCCTGTATCACTAGAAAACATGAAGGCCGTAAAGGCACTTTCAGACCAATATGGAATCCCTGTATTCTTTGATTCAGCGAGATTTGCAGAGAATGCTTACTTCATCAAAAAAAGAGAAGCAGGACAGGAAAACAGAAGCATCAAAGAAATCTGTAAGGAAATTTTCTCTTACGGAGACGGGATGACAATGAGTTCTAAAAAAGACGGTTTAGTAAATATTGGTGGATTCATTGCTTTGAATAATGAAGAAGTTTTCAGAAAAGCTTCCAACTTTACTATTATTTACGAAGGATTTATTACTTACGGAGGAATGGCCGGAAGAGATATGGCAGCATTAGCTGTAGGTCTTGACGAAGCTACTGAGTTCGCTTATCTTGAAAGCAGAATTTCTCAGGTTGAATATTTAGGTAATAAACTGATCGAATACGGAATCCCGGTTCAGAAACCAATCGGAGGACATGCTGTATTCATTGATTCTTTAAACTTCCTTCCCAATGTTTCCCGTGAAGAATATCCGGCACAGACGTTAGGACTTGAAATTTACAAAGAAGCAGGGATCAGAACTGTAGAAATAGGAACACTATTGGCAGACAGAGATCCTGCAACAAGAGAAAACCGTTATCCTAAGTTAGAATTGGTACGTCTGGCGATTCCTAGAAGAACCTATACCAATAACCATATGGATTATATTGCTGCTGCTATCAAGAACGTTTATGAAAGACGTGAAGAAATAGCAAAAGGATATAAGATCACCTGGGAACCGGAAATCTTAAGACACTTTACTGTTCAGCTTGAAAAAGCTTAATCATAAAACCGGAATTTTTTCCGGTTTTTTTATGCATTAAAATTCAAAAGTTTCCTATACAAGAACAATCTCGTCCCTCTTATTTTCAAAAAAACAAACATAACTAGTTTAAAACCATTCATATATTATATTTTACAAATAAATATAAATCAAACATATTTCTTTATCACACATAACATATTATTCTTTCCACTTTATTTTTTCAGAAAACCCAATTAAATTAATTTCTTTTTTGAAATAGTGAATGTTTTTAATTTTAATTTTGTATCGATCTGGTAAAACAGATATAAAAATACTTGAGAACCAACCTGAAAAACCGTTATTCCCAAAATGAAGAAAATTGCTGTCGTGGGCGCCGGTATCTCCGGCTTAAGCATGGCGAATTACTTAGAAAAACATAAGATTGATTATCACATTTACGAAAGAAGAAAAAAGAAAGATCTGACAGGCCATGGCTTTCTTATTCCACAAGAAGGGATGGAATATCTTTATCAGATCATAGATCCAGACCTTCTCCTTCAGCATGGAAATTTTTTAAAGAAATACATACAATATTCCCATACAGGGAAAATACTGGCAGAAAAAGAGCTTAAACATGTTTTTGCCATTTCAAGACATTCATTAATTGATCTGCTGGTTCAAAACATTTCTCCTGAAAAGATAACCTATGAACAAACGATAATCCCCGATAATCAACAGAACGGAAAATTAAAACTTTCTGATGGAACTGATATTGATGCAGAAATAGCGATCATTTCTGATGGCTCCCGAAGCCGTATCAGAAGCCAACTTTTTAAAGACCAAACCATGAAAGTGGTAAGGGAAAGTGAAGTAGTGAATATCATTCAGGATAAGGAAATTGCAGATTCTATTGAAAATGACTTTATAAAATTCCATCATGAAGACGGCGGGTTAACTTTTGGAATTCTTAAACTCACCCATGATACCATTCTTTGGTATTCACAGTTTGATAATGAAAAATACATGATCAACGAGTGCTCAGCAGAAAATCTAAGGAAATATATGCTTGAAGTTTTTGAAAACTGGCATCCGGTAGTTCCATCAATTATACAGAAATCAGACTATAGAAACGTACATTTATGGTGTGTTTATGAGCTGGAAAAGCTGAATCCGTTTTATAAAGATAACATTGTATTCATCGGAGATGCAGCGCATCCACTGATCCCATTTACAAGCCAGGGTGTAACCTCTGCATTGAAGGACTCTTTCATATTAACGAAATATTTAGTTGAAGAAGGGGATAAAACGGAAGCCTTCAGAAAATATCAAGCAAAAAGGAAACCTGAAATTGAGGTTCATATCAATAACGGAAGAACATTGCTCAATCAGTTCCTGCTCCCGCTCAATCAACAATCAGAAAATATTTTACCCATATCTTATAAATAAATATGTTCAGCAATAACGATATCAATTTTGAAGCACTGAAAAGAAAGGCCTACAACGGAAGATGGGCAACTTTAGAAGAAGGAATTATTCCTCTTACCGCTGCAGATCCGGACTTCAGGACAGCCCCTGAAATAGAACAGGGAATTATTGAATACCTGAAAGACGGCTATTTAAGCTACGGGCCGTTTTCCGGTCTTCCGGAATTCAAAAAAAGTGTTGCAGATCATTTTAACAATGAGAAACACGGAAGCTTTTTTCCGGAAAATATTCTGGCAGTCAACAGTGCTGCTCAAGGAATGTTTCTGATAGCGTCTTATGTTCTGAGCCCGGGAGATGAAGCCATTATTCTGGATCCTGTAGATTTTCTTTTCAAAAAATCAGTAGAAACAGCTGGTGGAAAAGTGATGCTTTGCCCTGTAAATACAACAACGGGAGATATTGATTTTGAAAAACTGGTTTCTTTAATCAATTCTAAAACCAAGCTTATCAGCATCTGCAATCCGCACAATCCATTGGGGAAAGTGTATTCTAAAGAAGTTTTAATAAAAATAGCAGAAATCGCTTCAGCTCATGACCTTTGGGTAATGAGTGATGAAATCTGGAGCGATATTATTTATGATAACAAAAACTTCCATACCTATTCTTCCGTTTCTGAGAAGGCGAAGAGAAAAAGTTTTACCGTTTACGGCTTTTCAAAATCATTTGGAATTGCAGGACTGAGAATTGGAGCTGTATTGTGTAATGACCAGGATATTCTTGAGGATTTTACAGAAAAATCCAATTTTAATTCAACAATAGAAGGCGTTTCTACGTTGTCCCAGATTGCCGGAAGTGTAGCTTTGGAGAAAGCAAAGCCTTGGTATAAAGAATTTTTAGCTCATTTACAGAGTAACAGAAATTTTGCTTTTACATTATTAAGCCGTTCAGAAATTCTAACTCCCAATCTGCCTGAGGCTACTTTTGTGCTGTTTCCGAAGATTGAAAACAGAATGTCCAGCGATCAGTTTGCCCAACATGTTTTAAAGCAGGGAAAGGTTGCCATTGTTCCAGGATCAGAAAGATGGTTCGGAAAAGGAGCGGAAGGACATATCAGAATTTGTTTTTCCACCTCACAGGAAATTTTAGAAGAAGGAATTAACCGAATCATTACCAGCTTTTAACATTAAAATTTTTCATCAAATTCAAATATTAAGTTATTATTTTACCGAAATTAACGCAAATCAACACTAAATTAAGAAATTCATACTAAATATTTAATTTTACTATTGATTTAAAAATAAATATTGATAATTTTGATTAAATCACTATCCAAAATTATCTATATGAAAATAAAATACATCTGCATTCTTTTTCTTGGAGTTTCCACTCTATCCTATGCCCAGCAAATAAAGGATACCCTGAAAGAATCTAAGATAGACGAAGTAGCCATCACCGGTAGCCGGAATAAAAAAAGAACAGTAGTAAATACACCTGTTCCTATTGACATTATCGACATCAAACAGGTAAGCCAGTCAACAGGGCAAGTAGAGATCAACCAGCTCTTACAGTTTTCTGCTCCTTCTTTCAATTCCAACAAACAATCAGGATCTGACGGTGCTGATGCAGTAGATCCTGCCACCCTAAGAGGACTTGGGCCGGACCAGACTTTGCTGTTGTTGAATGGAAAAAGATATCACCAGTCTTCACTGATCAACCTTTTCGGAACCAAAGGAAGAGGAAATACCGGATATGATATGAATACCATTCCGATTGGTGCAATAAAAAGAGTGGAAGTCCTTCGTGACGGAGCCTCAGCTCAATATGGATCTGATGCCATTGCAGGGGTAATCAATGTTATTTTGAATGACCGTGACAAAGGTTTTGAAGGAAATGCCTTTTATGGAATGAATCTTTTTAAAAGCCCGGGGAATAATGATGTTGTCTCAGATCATAAAGTAGATGGAACCACCTTTGATTTCAGTGGAAATTTAGGAACTAAAATAGGCTCAAAGGGAGGTTTTGGAAATTTTACAGTAGAGTTTATGAACAAAGATTATGCGATACGAAATGCAAATCCTGACTTATATACTGCTCCGAGACAGCGTTTCGGGGATGCAAAAGCGCAAAATATTTACTTTTTCGGAAATATTGAGCTTCCTTTATCTGATGGTCTGAAATTCTATTCCCGTCAAGGTTTTTCTCACAGAAACACCAAGGCCTACGCATGGACCAGATCAGCAGATGCAGACGGAAATATTCCTGAAATTTATCCTACAGGATTCAATCCGATTGAAAACACAAGCATTACAGATTTTACTTTTGACAACGGCCTGAAGTTTAAGGTTGCAGGATGGGACGTAGATTTTTATAATGCTTTTGGCAACAATAGATTTACCTATCAGATTGACAATACGATTAATGCCACTTTAGGGGTCAAATCGCCTACAAGCTTTAATGCTGGAGGTCATTCATTATTACAGAATACAACAGGTTTTAATGCTGTAAAACAGTTTAAAGTGCTGGAAGGGTTGAATATCGCTTTCGGATCGGAATTCAGGTATGAAAAATTTGATATTATCAAAGGAGAAGAAGCTTCTTATAGCATGTATGATGTAAATGGAAATCCTGTGACTGCCAGTACACCCCAAAACCTTCTTGTCACTAATCCTTTAAGCGGTAATGTAAGACCAGGTGGTTCCCAGGGATTCCCTGGATATTCTACAGATATTGGTAAGAGCAGAAATAACTTTGCGGCCTATGTAGATACTGAGCTTGATGTTACAAAAAACTGGATGATAAGTGTTGCCGGAAGATTTGAAAATTATAATGATTTCGGAAGCACTTTAAATGGAAAATTTGCGACAAGATACGCGATCACTCCGCAGTTTGCCTTCCGTGGTTCAGTTTCCACCGGGTTCAGAGCACCTTCTCTGGCTCAGAAATACTACAGCCAGCAGTTTACCAACTTTCAGGGTGGCCAATTGGTCACGATTCAGCTAGCTTCTAACGATAGTAGCATTGCAAGCAGTCTGGGAATTCCTCAGTTGAAGCAGGAAACCTCTGTGAACGGAAGTGCCGGATTTACTTTCAACACAGGAAAATTCACGGCGACAGTGGATGGATATTACATTCAGGTTAAAAACAGAATTGTTCTTACCGGATATTTTGCACAGGCAGACCTGCCGGCAGACGTTCAGGCAGATAATCCATTTATTGACCAGGTACAGTTTTTTTCCAATGCGATCGATACCCGCACGAAAGGAGTTGATCTTATCTTAAGCTATAGTGAAAACATTGGGTCAGGGAAACTGACTGCTACCTTAGCCGGAAACTATAATGACATGGAAATCACCAAAGTGAACACCTCAGAAAAGCTTGCAGGAAAAGAAGATATTTACCTGAGCGAGAGAGAAAAGGCTTTTATCCTCGCTTCTGCTCCAAAAACAAAAGTCAATTTAAACCTCAATTATAAGATAAACAAATTCAATGCGAATCTGCAGTTGGTAAGGTTTGACAAAGCAACACTGATTGGGTATGACGGTACAGAACAGTTATATAATCCAAAAGTAACTACTGATCTTTCTTTTGGTTATGAATTTTGTAAGAATCTGAACCTAACCCTGGGTAGTAAAAATCTGTTTAACAGATATCCTACGCTGCAAACCACTCATGTAAGTGATGGAAACACAGAAGGCGGAGGTATTTTTGACCCCGTTCAGATGGGATTTGCCGGAAGACAGGTTTTTGCCAGACTTAACTTTAAGTTTTAAGAGAATAAAAAGAAACTGTATCAAAGGTTAATAATTTCACCTTTGTCATCCTGACGAAGAAAGAATCTCATTTATAAACCAATAACATAAGATTCTTCACTACATTTCATTTCGTTCAGAATGACATTTTGATACAGTTTTTTTCTATTTTTTTGAAATTTTATAAAGCTTACCACTATCGGTTACCGCATAAAGATTTCCGTCCATTCCGTTCAATACATCACGGAACCTTTCTTTTTGATCTGCGAGAAGACGTTCTTCACCGATCACTTTATTATCTTTCATGACAATTCTGTCAATATGCTCGCCACTTAAGCACCCGATGATCAGATTTCCTTTCCACTCTTCAATATTTCCTGTATAAAAAGTAATTCCGCTTGGTGAAATCACAGGATCCCAGTAATAGACGGGTTGCTCAGTGCCTTCTCTTTGGGTGATTCCCTGCCCTACTTTGTCTCCTGAATATTCAATTCCATACGTTACATCTCCCCATCCGTAATTTTTTCCGGGTTGAATCAGATTGATCTCATCACCGCCTCTCGGTCCCATTTCTACATCCCATAAATTTCCATTAGGATCAATTGCCATTCCTTGTGGGTTACGCACACCATAAGCATAAATTTCAGGTTTATAACCCTGCTTTCCGATAAAAGGATTTCCCGGAGCCGGCTTGCCATCTTTTGTAATTTTTAGAATCTTTCCAAGATAATTATCTGTTTTTTGTGCATATACACGGGTTACTTTATCCGATCTTTCCCCTGTACTGACAAATAAATGCCCATCTTTATCAAAAGCCAGACGGCTTCCATAGTGTTTATCTCCGTCGTAAGAAGGTTCAGCACGGAAAATAACTTGTACATCTGAGATATTTTTGAGATCTGCAGACAGCTTACCTTTCGCCACGGAAGTTAAATTTCCTTTTCCAAACGGCTCTGAAAAACTAAAGTAAATAATATTGTTGGTAGTAAAATCAGGATCAAGAGCTACATCAAGCATGCCTCCCTGCCCTTTTGAATCCACTTTTGGAAAGCCTTCTATTTTTGACACTTGTTTTCCATCTGTTGAAACAACATTCATGTGACCATTCTTATCCGTAATCAGAAATCTTCCGTCAGGTAAATTAATAATTCCCCAGGGTCTTCCTAAATCTTTATTCAGAATCTCTACATTATAAGCTGTTTTGCTCTTTACGGCCTTGATTCTTGTCTGCTCTTTAAATGCCGGTTTGTAATCAGAATTAGGCTTATCTGTCTCTACACTTCCATCGTTTCCTGTCTTCTGAGCGTTTGCATGATTTTCTTTGCACGATAACAAAACAAGAAAAAGGCTCATTATCGGGACATAAAATTGATTGATTCTCATAATATTAGGATTGGTGATTGTACAATGAATGGAAAAATAATGCCATAAAATTTGCTGGTTCCATTTTTTATTCTACATTTGTAGAACAAATTACAACATTGTAGAATGAAAGAGATTAAATTAACAGATTCTGAAAAAATTCTCATGGAAATTCTTTGGGAGAAGAAAAAAATTTTCATGAAGGATATTCTGGAAACCTATCCTGACCCCAAGCCTGCTGCAACTACTATTGCAACCCTGCTAAAAAGAATGCAGAACAAAGATCTTGTAGGTTATAAAGTGTATGGAAATTCCCGTGAATACTATCCAAAAATAGAAAAAGGGGAATATTTCAAGGAAGAAATGACTTCCATGATTGATCGTTTTTTCAACAGCTCGGTAACACAGTTTGCCTCCTTTTTTACATCGAATGCAAAGCTCAGTCAAAAGCAGCTGAAAGAACTCCGTGATATCATTGATGATCAGATAAAAGAATAGATATGGCAGCCATTATTTTGAAAATAATTCTGTGTTCTTCTGTTTTCATTTGCGTTTATTATCTCTTCCTTGAAAAAGAAAGAATGTACAGATTCAACAGATGGTATTTATTAAGTGGTATACTCCTTTCTTATATCATTCCATTTATCAATATTACGATACAAAGACCAGAAGCTAAAATAGAGCCTCAAGCTCAAATGATGATTGAAGAAACTGCTCAGCAAATGATTTTTATTCAGCCGGAACAGGAAAGTTTCAACTGGATGAATATTGTGTGGGGCGTGTATGTTATAATCACACTTTTTCTACTCATGAAAAGTCTTTTAGCTCTTTTAGCTGTCAGAAGAATTAAAGGGGAAAAATGTATTTACGAGCATTACAATATCATATTAACAGGCGAAAGTCTTTCTCCGTTCAGCTTCTGGAATACAATATATATTGGGAAAAATTACATGGCAAATAATAGAATTGACCAAAGGATTCTCCTGCATGAAAAGGCTCATATTGATCAGAAACACAGTATAGACTTATTAATACTGAATCTTTTAAAGATTTTTACCTGGTTCAATCCTGTTCTTTTCTTATACAAAAAAGCTGTGATCACGAATCACGAGTTTTTAGCAGATGAAGCAGTATTGAAAAAGAATTATAATATTAAAGAGTACCAAAATCTTATTCTTGATGAAATTCTTAGCCACCAAAATCCTGCTTTGACTCATTCATTTAATTTTAATAACACCAAAAAAAGATTTATTATGATGAAAACAAAAAAATCGAAATTCAGCCTGTTAAGAAAAGCAGCAGGAGTCACAACACTAATTGCTGCCGCTGTTTTATTTTCTGAAAGAACATATGCAGGGAGTTCCGCAAATATTCAGATACCAGAAAAAATAGTCGAAACTTCTGCTCACACTCATGGACAGGATTCTTATCAGGAATTCAAGGACATATTGGCTAAGTATGCTGATTTGCTGAATAATGGAAAATATGCTGAATTTTCAAAAAAGGTCTCAGAAAGTGATAAAAAAAGACTGGAAGAACTTTATCCTTTACTGAATGAAACTCAGAAAAATGAACAGAAGATCACATTCTTTGCGTTGCCTGAATTGAAAAAAAGAATTCCAACAGAGAGTGAGTTGAAATCATTTTTAAATAAAAAAGACTACGCAGTCTGGATTGATTCAAAAAAAATAGAAAACAGCATTTTGAAAAACTATAAAAAAACAGACTTTTCAAATGTTTATATCAGTAAAATTTATCCAAAT
Organism: Chryseobacterium sp. GVT01B; assembly: GCF_019970045.1. GTDB lineage: Bacteria > Bacteroidota > Bacteroidia > Flavobacteriales > Weeksellaceae > Chryseobacterium. The sequence continues at coordinate 11,053 of NZ_JAHXYI010000008.1, read as the reverse complement.
GCCAGAACAGCACAAAATCCTCAGCCTTATCAGGTTACTTTAATGACTCGGGCTTATTTTGAAAAGACGAGACAAGAAGGAAAATCTTCTGTCATAATGGGATTCAAAAGACAAGATTTAAAAGCCGTTTCAGATACAATAGTTCCAAGAATAAATGGCTTAAACGAAAATAATCAGGGTAAAAACACAAATACAGCCATCAATACTCCACCGAATGCTAATGAGCTTCCGGCACAATACGTTGATGGGGATAAAAGTTTTAGAATGCAAATAAATAAGGGCATTGATACCAGTAACTTTGAACCTAAATATGGTACTATAACATCAACTGCCTATATTCACATCGATGAGACAGGAAAAACAACACAGGTAACCACTTCAGGAGATAATGAAATACTAAACCGTGAACTTCTTAAAACTGTCACTGAAATAAGTAATAACACAATCTGGAAACCTGCTACGAAAGATGGTAAACCCATTGCTTCTGTGCTAAAAGTCCCCGCAACAATGACTTTTACAAGACCTTAATATTGAAAGCGCTAAAAATTAGCGCTTTTTTATTTTTTCAATTATTCCTGTTGAGACTGTTAAAATTTTATTATCAAAATATTCACCTTCAAAACATTATCTTGTCTAATAATTTCTTTCGTATTTTTGTTGTATACATTCTTTTCTATGGATTTTAAGCTTCAATCAGAATATAAACCTACCGGAGACCAGCCTCAAGCTATTGAAAAACTTACCGAAGGAATAGAGATCGGTGAGAAATATCAAACGCTGCTCGGAGTTACAGGCTCCGGAAAAACCTTTACTGTTGCGAATGTTGTAAAAAATGTTCAGCGCCCAACTTTAGTTCTGGCACACAATAAGACTCTTGCAGCACAGCTCTTCATGGAGTTTAAAGAGTTCTTTCCGGAAAATGCCGTGGAATACTTTGTAAGCTACTATGATTACTACCAGCCTGAGGCGTATATTGCAACAACAGGGACTTATATTGAAAAAGACCTGAGCATCAATGAAGAAGTTGAAAAGCTGCGTCTTTCTGCAACTGCCAGCCTTCTCTCAGGAAGAAGGGATGTTTTGATTGTCGCGTCTGTTTCCTGTATTTATGGTATCGGAAACCCTACGGAATTTCATAAATCTTTAATTTCCATCGCTATTGGTGAGAAAGTGACAAGAACAGCACTCCTCCATTCATTAGTTAATGCATTATATGCCAGGACATTAAACGAGTTTCAACGAGGAACATTCCGTGTAAAAGGAGATGTGATTGATGTATTCCCCGCTTATACTGATAATGCTATCAGAATTCAGTTTTTTGGAGATGAAATTGAAAAAATTCAAAGCTTTGACCCAGTTACAGGGAATGTAGAAGACAATTTTGATCAGATACAAATTTATCCTGCCAATCTTTTTGTAACATCAAAGGAGACCTTAAACGGAGCCATTAAAGATATTCAGGATGATATGGTAAAACAGGTTGATTTCTTCAGCTCTGTTGGAAAGCCATTAGAAGCCAAGCGACTTCAGGAAAGAACTGAATTGGATCTTGAAATGATCAAAGAATTGGGCTATTGTTCAGGAATTGAGAACTATTCGAGATATCTGGACGGCCGTCTTCCGGGCACAAGACCTTTCTGCCTGATTGACTATTTCCCTAAAGACTTTTTAATGGTTATTGATGAAAGCCACGTAACCGTTCCACAGGTTCACGCTATGTACGGAGGTGACCGAAGCAGAAAAGAAGCATTAGTGGAATATGGTTTCAGACTTCCGGCTGCAATGGACAACAGACCTTTAAAGTTTGAAGAATTTGAAGCCATTCAGAATCAGGTAATCTATGTATCAGCAACTCCTGCAGATTATGAACTTGAAAAAACCGGAGGAGCTTATATAGAGCAGATTATTCGTCCGACAGGACTTCTTGATCCTATTATTGAGGTAAGACCTACCATCAACCAGATTGATGATTTGATGGAGGAAATCCATAAAAGATCGGATGCTGATGAAAGAGTACTGGTAACGACTTTAACAAAGAAAATGGCTGAAGAACTTACGAAATATTTTACCAAATTCGGAATCAGAACAAGATATATTCATTCTGATGTTGAAACGCTGGAACGTATTCAGATTATGCAGGATCTTCGTCTGGGGCTTTTTGATGTACTTATTGGAGTTAACTTATTACGTGAAGGATTGGATTTACCTGAAGTTTCGTTAGTAGCTATTCTGGATGCTGATAAAGAAGGAATGCTGAGAAGCAGAAGATCAATGATTCAAACCGTAGGACGTGCTGCAAGGAATGTGAACGGAAAAGCAATAATGTACGCTGATAAAATCACTAAATCTATGCAGGCCACTCTTGATGAAACCGAATACCGCCGTGCTAAACAAATGCAGTACAATGACGATCACGGCCTGAAGCCAAAAGCATTAAATAAAAAGATTTCTGAAAACCTTGTCGGAAGAAGCAAAGACTTCCCGGATGAGAAATATACCCAAAAAGAAATCCTTCAGAAAGTTGCCGAAACAAAAGCAACCTATGCAAGTGAAGATATAGAGAAAATGATTACTCAGAAGCAGAAAGAAATGGAAGCGGCTGCGAAAAACCTTGACTTTATAAAAGCGGCCAAGCTTAGAGATGAAATTGCGGCATTGAAAGCTTAATAAGCCTGATTTATAAAATAGTTCGGCGGCATCGAAGATGCCGCCGAAACTTTATACCGAGATTGGTTTATTTAATTTTTACAATCCGTTTCTTACTGCTGCTCGGATAGGAGTCAAAAGATCCATCAGACCATTTAATTTGATCTCATAAACTGTCGAAAGCTGCATTCCCAGTTTTCCCTTCGGCATTCCGTTTTTGTTGAACCATTCCAGATAGCTGATTGGAAGGTCAATCAGAACCGTTCCTTCGTACTTGCCGAATGGCATTTTCATTACACAGATTTCTTTTAATATTTCGGGATTCAGTCCTTCCACTTTTTATATAATTAAATTAATTTTTCTTCAAGATCATTTTGCCCGGGCAGTTCAAGATCCGGAGGAGTTTCTTCATCCGAAAATTCATTTCTGTATACCTGAACCAGAAGAAGGGTCAGTGAGATCAGAATAGGCCCGAAAATAAGTCCCATGAAGCCAAAAATATTCATTCCCATGATAATTCCAAATACGGTATTCAAAGGGTGAATGTTTTCCAGTTTCTTTAAAAGGGTAAAACGAAGGAGATTATCCGTAAGACCTACCACAACAACACAGTAGATTGCTAAGCCGATACCTTGACCTGTATTTCCTTCAGCGATCATAAAGATACACACCGGAACATATATAATAGCAGTTCCTACCACAGGAATTACTGAAGCAGCAGCCGTTAGAGCAAAAAGAAGTATTGCTCCCGGCGCTCCAAAAATAAGGTATCCGATAAGCGCTACAATCCCCTGTCCTACTGCTACAACCGGAATCCCGATAGCATTGGCCATAATCAGTTTTCTCATTTTATCGCCTATCAAAGAAATATTTGATCTCTTCAACGGCGCGGAAGAAGTAAGGATCTTTTCAAAGAGTCTTGGCCTTTCCAGCATAAAATACAGAATAAAATACATGGACATCACTACTGTAAGCGTATTGAAAGTCCCGCTGACTGCTGAAGTAGAAAATTTCCCTACATTATCTTTCAACTTTGCCATGTTTTCTTTGCTCAGAATATCAAATCCTGTTTTTGAAAATATGTAAGAATGTATTTTATCCAGGAAAATATTGAACTTGGCCATATAAGCCTGTGCATTTCCCAGTTTATCAATAATCAGATCGGCAATAAAGTAGATAGGAAGAATAAGAACAATAAGACTCGCAAACATTAATGCAAATGCAGCAAGTGAAGGTTTCCATTTTTTTTCTTCCTGCAGGTAAAAGTTATACTTTCTGCAGACTACATAAATGGTGATTGCCCCCAAAACAGAGGGAATAAACAATGCCAGATTAAAACAGATCAACCCTGCCAGCACTATAATAATGGCCAGCAAAGACATCTGCTTTATCGCAACACTGCTTATTTGTTTGTCCTTATTCATCATGTATTTTAATTTTATTTACTGTACATAATTTGTCTTGGTTTTCCTAAGAAAGCACAATACGTAGAGTACATTACAATCATAATAAACGGAGCGGTTAAGATAACCCCAATTCCGCAAAGAATAACCCCTGCAATAGAGATCAGAAATCCTAAGAATCCTGTTAGTAAGAAAATTCCATAGTTTTCTTTAGCAATATTGAATGATTTTCCTAAAGCATCTGTAGCTGAAGCATTTTCAAATAACAGAATAGGATATCCTAATAAAAGGAAAGGATATACAAAAATAATAGGCAGCACACACAATGCAAGGGCAACTGAAGAAATAATCCCAGATAGAAGACTGTAGATCAATATGTTTACAAAATTCTGACGGTATCCGATGAATAGATCAGAAAACTCAATAGGGCTTTTGGTATTATATTTATTCACCATGTAAATCAATCCTACATACAAAGGAGATAATAAAAGACCGAAAAGACTGGAAGCTCCCATATACAAAGGAAGTCCCGGAGCGCTCCAATAATTGAAGTCACCTCCTGAAGATTTCATATCTTCTACGATAGAAGCAGAATCAAATCCGGTAAGCATCTGAATAACAGACCCTCCAACCAGATAAATAATCATTGCTACGATTCCGTAGCCGAAAACACCTTTATACATTTCAAAGGCATGAGAAATAATCGACCCCGTATCTCTGTTAGGCACAGAGCCTTGCTGATCAAATTCGTTAAATTCAGACATAGTTTAAATATTTAATGATTTTACCAAAATTAGTTTTTTTTAGTAAAAAATCATATTAAACACGAATGAATTTTAACTTTTCTCAGAAAAAACGGTTTTATACAGTGAATAAATCATCGCATTCCAAAAAGGAAATGTGAAAAGCCCTCCTATCAAAAACAGAGCAAAGCCTAAATATTTAAACAGAAAAGCAACGATTACACAAACCATTATTTCCACGAAATACATTTTAAGTGCTTTAAAATTCAGAGAAATTGCTTCAAATATCCTTTTATCCGTAAAAAACATAAGTGGCGCAACAAATAGGGTCACAGCAACCCAAGCAACCGCCAATACTACGGTAGGAATCGTAAATCTGTAAATAAAGAACCAGAAAAGAAAATACCCAACATATTTGAAAAAGTTGAGTCCGTTGTACCCGGCAAAGAGATCCCCGATCACAATATTTTCTTTAAGATCAATTTTTCTGAAAATCTGGAACATCCCGAGATTCAAAGGGTACAAAAATGCTGTTGTTCCCCAAATGGCTAGTGTAAACATCTGATAATTTTCGGTAGCCGTTATTGCTTCCATTTTTTTCAGATATACTTTTGTCCCCTGTAAAAAGGCTTCCTCCAATTCTTTATTGTACGAGAAAACATCATATTTCGTTCCAAAAAGCATAACGGCGGTAAGCAATATTGCGAAAAAGATGATGGAAAACATCAACTGAAAAACCAGTGTTTTATTCCAATAAAAAAAAGCCTGCTTCAATATAAAATCTAGTCCCGGTTTCTGAGGATATTTGTTCTGCATCATAAAAAATTTATGCAAAAGTAAACATCAATAATTATTTTTGCAGAATGTTTTCAGTGAATCATCAAAAATTTATGAAAATGGACGAGCTTTCTCTTCAGAAGGTTCCCTATTTTTTCGTAATCGACTTTCTCTCGGAGAATGTCGAAATATATCAGGAACATGAAATTGAAAAATCAGGTTTAATAATTGATTTTCAAGAGTTTTCAAACACGAAAGAAACACAAGCACTAGATAAAAAAGTAGTTTGGAAATCGTTTCCTGAAACGTTGGAAAGCTTTAAAATTGGTTTTGACAAAGTTCAGAAAAATATTCGTTTAGGAAACTCTTATTTAGTAAACTATACTAGAAAAACGAAGATAGAGACAAATTTAACCTTAGAAGAAATTTTTTATCATTCAAATGCGAAGTATAAAGTATTTTATAAAGATTTTTTTGTATTTTTTTCTCCTGAAACTTTTGTAAAGATCATTAACGGTAAAATTTTAACCTATCCCATGAAAGGCACCATTGATGCCTCTATTGAAAATGCTGCGGAAGTACTGAAGAATGATAAAAAGGAAAAAGCAGAACATTACACTGTAGTAGATCTGCTCCGGAATGATCTGAGCATGGTGGCTGATGATGTAAAGGTGGACCAGTTCCAGCATATTGATTTCATCAAAACCCAACAAAAGGATCTGTATGCAATGAGTTCTGAGATTTCAGGAATGATAAAACCTGAATTTGATGGAAAAGTAGGAAGTATCATGCAGAAACTTCTTCCTGCAGGTTCTATTTTAGGAGCTCCAAAGCCTAAAACACTGGAAATAATTCTGGATGCAGAAGGGTATGAAAGAGGTTATTACACCGGCGTTTGCGGCTGGTTTGACGGCCAGAATGTTGATAGCTGTGTGATGATCCGTTTTATAGAAAAAGAAGGAGAGCAGCTTTATTTCAAAAGCGGAGGCGGTATAACGCACATGAGTAAGTTAGAAGACGAATATCAGGAAATGAAAAATAAAATCTATGTCCCAATTCATTGAAAGCATTAAAGTAGAAGATCAGGAGATTTTTCTATTGGATCTACACCAGAAACGTGTCAATCAAACATTTTCCCATTTCGGGAAAGAAGACTCTATTGATCTGGCCAAGATCTACAAAAATCTGCAGCATGATGAAGATGGTCTTTTCAAATTAAGAATTTCTTATGATCTCGACAAAAGAGTCAGAACACAGATGATTCCTTATGCTATTCCGGAGATTCAGAACTTCAAACTCGTAGAAAATAACAGTTTTGATTATTCATTCAAATTTGAAGACCGTAAAGAGTTGGATAAAATGAAAATGAAATCCAAGACAGAAGAAATTATCATTGTTAAAAATAACCACATCACCGATACCTCTTTTTCCAATCTTTTATTTTTAAAAGGGAAAGACTGGTTTACCCCCGCTACCTATCTGCTGAACGGGGTACAGAGACAGCATCTTTTAAAGCACAAAAAGATCAAAGAAACGGAGATTACTTTACAAAATATAAAGCAGTTCACCCATTTCCAGATCATTAATGCATTGAATGATTTTGATGATATGTTCATCTACCCTATCGACAGAATTATCAACCTGCCGGGGAATGAAGAATATCTTGATCTTTAAGATTATTTCATAAATTCAAAGTATGACTTCAGTACATCTGCGCTATTTTTCCCGTGAGTATTTACTTCCAGGATTTTTGGCTGTGCATCAGGTTTGAAGAAATTCTCCAGAACTCTGTCAAGCGTAATTTCATCCTCTACTTTTACGTAGGAGAACCCAAAGTGCTTGGCAAGAGATTCTGCATTCTTACGGTGTTTTGTGGCAATAAACTCGTCTAATGTATTCGGGTTGGCATTTCCAGGCCCCGGAATGATTTTAAAGATATTTCCTTCACCGTTATTGAAGATCATAATTCTTACAAACGGCGGAATATATTGATTCCAAAGTCCATTGATGTCATAAAAGAAACTTAAATCTCCTGTGATCAGCAAAGTAGGATTTTCATTTTTAATAGCAAATCCCATTGCCGTAGAAGTAGATCCGTCAATACCGCTGGTTCCTCTGTTACAGTACATTTTTCGCTTCCCAAAATCAAACAGCTGTGCATATCTGATGCCGGAAGAATTACTGAAATGGATGTTATAATTTTCAGGAATCGTCTGCGAAGCCTTATTGAAGAAATAAAAATCTGAGAAGTCAATCGTATTCAAAAACTGCTCGTGTTTGGCATCTTTTTTATCCCTTAAAACATCCCAAAGATTAAAATAAGGTCTGGGCTCCAGATTGATAAATTTTAACAGTTTTGAGAAGAAAACTTCAGGCTTAACTTCAATTTTTTCTGTCAATGAGAAATAAGTATCCGGTTGCCATACTTCATCCAGGTGCCAATGCTGTTTAGGGCGAGCACTTCTCAGGAACTGTTTTACTTTTTTAGAAACTACGTTCTGTCCGACTGTGATCAACAGGTCAGGAGCATAGGTTTTATAGTCTTCTTCTGTAAAATTAAATATATAACGGTCTATATGTTTGAAAAACTTCTCGTGATGTAGGTTAGAGTTAGCCTCACTCAAAACAATAACAGAATGGTTTTTCACCAATTGAGTCAATTGATTTTCCAATTCTGGACTGTAATCCCTTGTTCCTACCAACAGCATAATTCTTTGTGAAGTATGCCAATCCGCAATCAGATTTGAAGGGATTTCATATTCTTTATGCTTGATAGTTTTTTCTACAGTAGGAAAAGTAGGAAGTTCCGAAACAAGCTCATACAAAGGCTCCTCCAAAGGAATATTAATATGCACAGGCCCCTGCTTTTCAAAGCAAAGTTCAATGGCTTTTTTTATGGTATCAAAATTAATATCTTCTGCATGTTCCTTGCTGTCTTCCAAAAGCTGGAAGTCACCATAGGAATGCTGATGAAAAACATCCTTCTGTCTTATCGTCTGCCCATCAAACAAATCAACAAAATCAGTTGGTCTGTCAGCAGTAAGCACCAATAATGGAATATTCTGATAAAAAGCTTCAGTAACAGCAGGATAGTAGTTTACCACTGCAGATCCGCTGGTACAGGTAATTGCTACCGGTTTCTTTTCGCTTTTCGCCATTCCCATTGCCACAAAAGCAGCACTTCTTTCGTCTACAATACTGTAACAGTTAAAACTATCTACCTCCGAAAAATGAATGGCCAAAGGAGCATTTCTTGACCCCGGAGAAATCACGATATCAGCAATTCCGTACTGTTGAAGAAGATGTGCAAGTATTTGGATACTTCTCTTAGAAGAATATTTTTTCATACAGCAAATTTAACTTATAAATAATGATTTTAAAATCATTTAAATTAAAAAAAATGTAATTTTGCTGTTCGTAAATTTCTAAAAATGGATAAAATACCTAGTGTAGACCTGCGTGATTTCCTTTCGGACAACCCGGAACGCAAACAGAAATTTGTAAATGAAATCGGAAAAGCTTATGAAGAAATTGGTTTTGTAGCCTTAAAAGGCCACTTTCTTGATGACAACCTAGTGGATGATTTGTATGGAGAGGTAAAAAACTTTTTTGAACAGCCAGTGGAAACGAAACAGAAGTATGAGATTCCAGGAATTGGTGGCCAGAGAGGTTATGTAGGATTCGGTAAAGAAACTGCAAAAGGTTTCAAAAAAGGAGACTTAAAAGAATTTTGGCACTTTGGACAATATCTGTCTGATGATTCAAAATACAAAACTGAGTATCCTGACAATGTAATCGTTGATGAACTTCCAAAATTCAACGAAGTTGGTAAAGAGGCATTCCAGATGCTTGAGAAAACCGGACAGTATGTTCTAAGAGCTTTAGCATTGCACCTTGGCTTAAATGAATTTTATTTTGATGACAAAATCGCAGAAGGAAATTCTATTTTAAGACCTATTCACTATCCGCCAATTACTGAAGAACCGGATGACGCAGTAAGAGCAGCAGCTCATGGAGATATCAACCTTATTACTCTTTTAATGGGAGCACAAGGAAAAGGTCTTCAGGTTCAGAACCACAACGGAGAATGGATTGATGCCATTGCAGAACCGGATGAATTGATGATCAATGTTGGAGATATGCTTTCAAGACATACCAACAACAAATTGAAATCTACTATCCACAGAGTGGTAAACCCACCAAGAGAGTTGTGGAGTACTTCAAGATATTCAATTCCTTTCTTTATGCATCCTGTAAGTGCAATGTCATTAAATGCACTTGAAAACTGTGTAGACGAAAACAATCCGAAACTATACGAAGATACAACTGCCGGAGAATTCCTGCATGAAAGATTGATCGAACTGGGATTGATTAAAAAATAAATAAAGAGGCTGTCTCGATCCTGAGACAGCCTTTTTTATTCCTATTTGTATCACTATCCTGTTATACAATAAAATTCAGGGCATGGTGTAGGCTGAGTAAAAGTTCCCCACGGACAGATACATGTATAAGAATCACCGCCACCACCTGGGTTTCCTCCTTCTCCCGGATTTCCTCCATAAGGTACACATTTTCCACCTGAACAGATCTCTCCCGCAGAGCACCCTCCTTCTCCTGGTCCTCCACCCTCAAAACAATATGCCGGAAAGTCTATTCCAGCAACAATACTTTTCTTGTCTTCTCTTGAAAGTTTTTTTAGATTTTTCATAGTTTTTGATTTTTGGTATTTCCTACTCTAAAAGCTTTTCGGATAACGCTTGCTTAAAAATAATATTTATTTAACTAATAATCAAATATTTAAATGAAATTAAGTTTCAAACAGATTCAAGAGACTATAATTTTACTAAACTTTATTTTTTTATATACCATATCTTGTTTAATTAAAAATATTTTAACTATTTTTACTTTAACTACAAATTTTTAATTAAAACAATATGAAAAATTTAAAAAAACTACAAAAAGGCCAATTAAAAAACATTTCTGGAGGTGTTACTCTTCCTGAAGCGGATTTCTGCATGTATTATTGCAGCGGAGTAATTATTTGTGCTACGTGCAGTGATGATTTCAAATGCCCAGACACAAATAGTGATATGTAAGATTGAAAATCAAAATGTCATAAAATGGGAACCGTTTCTTTGTTGAAGCGGTTTTTTATTTCTGTATGCTTACAATGAGGTAGATTTTAACTCCTCTTATAGCATTTCCACAATAGATGTATTTTTTAAAAAAGAGATTATTTATGAGCTTAAAAATAATGTCTGATAGTAATAAGTAATACTGGTATTAAATTAAAGAATGCTTCAACATTAATAAAGAAGAGCTTTCTCCCGCTATCCATTCATACTCCTCGCGCCAAGGCTTTCCTACGCTCAAACCCAACAGCTTTACCACTCGTCCTGCGGGGTAACCATTACTATCGTGGCTAGGGAAGACGAATGATGAATTATAAATTATAAATTATGAGTTATTGGGTACAGATTAAGA
>NZ_JAHXYI010000007.1 GCF_019970045.1 Chryseobacterium sp. GVT01B | reverse complement strand
TCCTTTTCTACATAGAAACCTGAAACCCGAAACATAATAACCCGAACAACTGTATCCTTCTACCCCGAAACTCATCATTCATAATTCATAACTTATAATTCATCATTCGTCTTCCTAGCCCTGATAGAAATGGTTACCCCGCAGCATATGTAGGAGAGCAGATGGGTGTGAGCGTTGGAAAGCATCCGTGCGAGGAGTATGAATGGATAGCAGGATGAAGCTTCTGAAAAGATTGTATATATAATAATGAATAGTAAAGGTTATATCTATATATAGTAATGAAAGATATTAAATAAAAAAAGAAATTACTGGCAGTATCCTTTGTTTCCTTTCTATAATGGGCTTTTCATTCTTATGATTTACCTTTTCAACTATCACCATAGATGTAATAGTGATAAAAAGCGGTCAACATTTTTTTTGATTTCATACATTTGTAGTGCATTCCGGATTCTAAGGAGTGAAATGAGTTTTATATGACAGACAGAAAATATAAGGAAACGGTTCATACTGATAAAAACCAATACGAATATATTACAATAACACACGACGAAAATAACGTCAGAATCTATACTTTGAAAAATGGGCTGAAAGTTTTTCTTGCTCAAAATTTCGATGCTCCGAGGATACAGACTTTTATTCCTGTAAGAACCGGAAGCAATAATGATCCGGCTGATAATACGGGACTGGCTCATTATCTTGAGCATATGATGTTTAAAGGGACTTCTCACATCGGGACTCAAAACTGGGAAAAGGAAAAAGAACTTCTGGACCAGATTTCAGCTTTGTATGAAGAGCATAAAGCAGAACAGGATCCTGAAAAGAAAAAGGAGATCTATAAAAAGATCGATGAAGTTTCTCAGGAAGCCAGCCAATACGCTATTGCCAATGAATATGACAAAGCCATTTCTTCTTTGGGAGCTACCGGAACGAATGCGCATACCTGGTTTGATGAAACAGTATATAAAAACAATATTCCGAACAACGAGCTTGAAAAGTGGCTGAAAATAGAAAAGGAGAGATTTTCTGAGATTGTACTTCGTCTTTTTCATACGGAACTGGAATCTGTATATGAAGAGTTCAACAGAGCTCAGGATAATGACACAAGGCTGGTAAGCTATGAACTGATGGATGCTCTTTTCCCTACTCACCCTAACGGCCAACAGACAACGCTGGGAAGACCAGAGCATTTGAAAAACCCTTCTATGAAGGCTATTCACAAATATTTTGATGAATATTATGTTCCTAATAACTATGCAATGGTGCTGGTTGGTGATCTTGATTTTGAAGAGACTATTCAATTAGTTGATCAATATTTTGGCACTTTGCCTTATAAAGAGCTTCCGAAAAAGACACCGATTATTGAACAACCTATTACAGAGATTGTCACAAGAACGGTGAAAAGCCCTACTACTCCACGCACTCAGCTGGCATGGAGAACGGAAAGCTATGGAACAAGAAATGCCATGCTTGCAGATGTTGTTGCGAATATCCTCAGCAACAGAGGCGAGGCAGGATTATTGGATTTACATATCAATCAGACTCAAAAAATGCTTTGGGCTCAGTCATTTTCTGTAGGGTTAAGACAATATGGATATTTTTCTATTGTAGCTGTACCTAAAGAAAATCAAACTCTGGAAGAAGCAAAGAACATGGTTCTGGAGGAAATTGAACTGATAAAGAAAGGTGATTTCCCTGACTGGATGCTGCCGGCAATCATCAATGATTTCAAAATTCAGAGAATGAAAGGCCTTGAAACAGCCGAAGGGCTTGCTACGACTCTGTATGATTCTTATATAAAAGGGAGAACATGGGAGCAGGAACTGAATGAGATGGATGAGTATGCTGCTTTTACGAAGGAAGATGTAGTAAATTTTGCCAAGGATTTTTTCAAAGAAAATTATGTTGTTGTCAATAAAGAAAAAGGGGTCAATGACCTGTTGATCAGAGTTGAAAACCCAGGTATTACGCCTGTTAAAATCAACAGGGATACTCAGTCTGATTTTTTAAGAGAGATTTTAATGGATAAGACAGAGGATATTAAGCCTGAATTTATCGACTATCAGAAAGAGATTGCCACTGATCAGCTTAACGGAAAGAAATTAAGTTTCGTCAAGAATAAGTATAATGATATTGCACAGCTGCATTTCATTTTTCCTTTTGGAAGTGACAATGACAGAGATTTAGGAATTTCCACTCAACTGCTGCAATATCTGGGTACGGATATTCTTTCACCTGAGGATTTAAAAAAGGAGTTTTTTAAAATTGGGATCAGCAATGATTTCAAAACCACGAATAACCAATTGATTATCTCTCTAAGTGGACTGGAAGAAAATATAGAAAAGGGAATTGCTCTTCTGCAACACTGGATGCATGATGTAAAGCCAAACCAGGAAATCTACAATCAGTTTGTGGGAACTGTACTGGAAAACAGAGAGGCTATCAAGAAGGATAAAAACCGTATTATGACAGCGCTAACCAATTATACCAAATTGGGCGTTCACTCACGTTTTACAGATGTTATTTCCAAAGAGGAACTTGAAGGCAGCAATTCTGAAGTATTCATTGACAGAATGAAAAAGCTTTTCAAATATCCATATCAGGTATTCTTCTATGGTAAAAACTTTGAGAATTTCAAGGGATATATTGGTCAGTATATAGAAACTGAAAGTCTTCAGATTCCGGAAGCGAAGCAATATCCAGAGCCTGCCACCGGAGGAAATGTAAATTTCATCAATTATGATATGGTTCAGATGGAAATGAGCAAGATTGGAAAGGGAAATCTTGTGAATCCGCTTCATTTTGGAAAGATCAATGTATTTAATGAATATTTTGGACGGGGATTATCTTCAATTGTTTTCCAGGAGATGCGTGAAAGTAAGAGTCTTGCTTATTCTGCCTATGTTTCTTATGCAGCCAACTCTGAACTTAACCATCCTGATTATGTAACAACTTATATCGGAACTCAGCCTGACAAACTTATGATCGCTGTAGATACTCTGAATGAACTGATGAATGAACTTCCTGAAGTGCCTATTCAGTTTGAGAACGCCAGAAATGCCGCACTGAAACAGATTGCCTCAACAAGGGTTACCCGAAATAATATATTTTTCAACACCTTAAGATTGAAGAAACTGAATATTCATCATGATTTCAGGAAAGATATTTACAAGCAGATTCAGGATCTGAAATTTGAAGATATCAGACATTTTTATCAGACAGAAGTGAAATCCATAGATTTTAATACAGCTATTATCGGTAAAAAAGAAAATCTGAATATGGAAGCCGTCAATAAAATGGGAACATTTAAAGAAGTAAGTCTGAAAGATATTTTCGGACATTAAAAAACAAACCGCCTGATAGCACTATCGGGCGGTTTGTTTTTTTAAATGATGAATGATAATTGATCAGTGATAATTCATAATTCATCATTTATAATTTATAATTTTATTACGTCATCATACAATCCCCGTCCCCATCCTGATAGTTGGGATTAAAATTATCGGGAAGCAACTCCAGCAGCTGTTGATGAAACAAATATTCTCTTTTAAAATCACGGTTATAGATATGGGAAAATGCTTTTGATTCCTGTATTGCCTTGTTCAGTCTGGTCTGGTAACTGGTAAAGCCTTTCACTTTATTGATAACGATGAAGTAATTTAAAAACTGAACTACCTCAGCTAAATCAGCGGTTGAAAAAAGGTAGGGTATTTTAAGGTATCCGTCGCGGAGCTGTAATAGTAAGCAAGCTTTGAGCTGATTATTCTGATCGAAAATCTTAATCCAAAAATATTTAAATGTACCCGCAAAGCTTGAAAAGAGATATTTCTCGTCTTTTTTACCTTCCAAAACCCATGGATAGTCTATAAAAGTATTGATTTCACCTGCATTGCGTACCCCGGAAAATTCAGTCATAAAATCAGCACTTTCTTTGTCAATACGAGGAAGAACTTCATATTTGAAATCCGGTTTCTGTACTGGTAAATTTTTTATTGAGATGAATACATTGGCAGCAGCATCCAAAGTCTGAAAAAGCGGCTTCAATGGTTGTGTTCCCGTTTTTTTTTCAGGAATCATTTTAGCGGCATCGGTTCTAAAATAATACCTCTTCCCCTTTTTAGGAAAGACATATTCAAAAATACCCATGATATTGTAAAGTGCTTCTGCTTCTTTGGTAAATTCTGTAATGGCAATTCTGCCTTCGTATTCTTCAAAAACTTTTTTGAGCAATGCCTTTGCAGGTCTTTTTTTCCGGTATTCAGGGTTTGCATACAAAGTGCTCAGCCACGCATAACGGATTTCTTTTCCATCAATGACGAAATAATCCGGGAAACATCCTACATAACCAATCAGTTTTTCTTCAGAGAAAGCCAGAATAAGAAGGGTATCTTCCTCCGATGCTTTAGGATTCCGAATATGTGATAATGCTCGATGTTTCGTAACAGGAAGAAAATCATACTGCAAAAATGCTCCGGATGATATAAAATCTTCCAGTTCTTTTCTGTTGAATGTTTTCAGCGTTATCATTTTCTCAGGATCGTATTTTTATTAATCAGCCTTTTCAGTTTGAAATATGCCATTTCTTTTTTCAGTATCTGCTCTCCGCTCTCTCCCATTTCCATTGGAATTCTTTGAAAATTTTTCTTCACACTATCCAGCTTTATCCCTGCACAGCCAAAACTGCAGTAGATTTCTTCATTTTTAAAAAGCTCATCAAAAAAATCTTTTTGAACTTCAAAATCAGTAAACGGAAATGCAAAACTTTCATAGAGGAAACCATTTTCTTTCAAATAAGCAAAAGTTTTATCTGTAGTTTCCATCTGTTCTTTCAAAGATAAGTCTCCGTATTTCGGGTGGTCCCAGCTGTGCGAAGAGATTCCGAAACCTTTTCTGGTAAGTTCTTTTAACTCTTCTGTACTTAAATAGGGTTTGAATTCTTTTGAATAGGCATTAAAATCCACTTCAAGCTTTTCAGCAAGCCAGTCCAAAGTATCTTTTTCCTGATAATTTATTGCTAAAATTTTCTTTTGTAAGAAGTGTCTGTCCACATTTTTAAGCGATAAAACAAAATAAATTTCCGGATCTATCGTTTTATTTCTCTCGACTGCATCTACAAGAAGGCTGGCCTTACATCTGAACATCATATCTTTATTGTCAATGAAAGCTGGATTTACAAAATTGCAGGCATAGATTCCCTTTCGTTCCAAAATAGGAGCCGCAACATCATAAAATTCTCTGAAACCATCATCAAAAGTTAATAAAGCAATCTTTTTCTTAGGTTTAAAATTTCCGGATGTAAATTCTTTAAACTCCTGCCAGTCCACAAACTGAAAATTCTTTGCAAGATGATCGAGATCTTCTTCAAACTGTTTTGTATTCTTATAACGGATCACATGTTTTATATGGGGAAGCTCTCTGTCTGAAACACTGTGATAAAGCGGCAAACAGTAATCCAGCGGAAAAGATTTCCCGATATTATCAGATTCAAAAGCGGCTAAAACATTGATGATTCTGTCTTTCATCTTATCTAAAATAAAAAAGAATCTATTCAAAACTCAGTTCAAATAGATTCTTAAAGGTATAACTTTTAAAAATTATTTTATAATTTTCATTTCATCAACAAGCCACTTTGAGTCAGCGAACTTTTCAATGATGAAAAGGATATATTTTGTATCTACCATGATGTTTCTGCTGAAACGTGGATCATAGTTGATATCACTCATTGTTCCTTCCCACTGTCTGTCGAAATTCAATCCTACAAGATTTCCGTTGGCATCAAGAGCAGGGCTTCCTGAGTTTCCTCCGGTTGTGTGGTTCGTTGCAGTGAATCCTACAGGAACGTCACCTGTTTTATCTTTATAGTTACCAAAATCTTTCTTGTTGTAAAGGTCAATCAGTTTCTTTGGAACATCAAATTCGTAATCTCCAGGAACATATTTTTCCATTACTCCTGCAAGGTGAGTCTGGTATCCGTAAGAAACTGCATCTCTAGGTGTAGATCCTTTTACTTTACCATACGTCACACGAAGCGTTGAGTTAGCATCCGGGAAGAATTTTCTGTCTTTATCCGTCTGCATCTGCTGTGCCATGAACTTTTTCTGTAAAGCATCAATTTTTGCCTGCATTGAAGTATACTGTGGATCTGCAGTTTTCATATACGTTTCTTTCATAGAAACATACAACTGATAAATAGGATCTTTCTTTAAAGTCTTGATCAGTTTATCCTGGTTAGAAAACGCTTTATCAATATCTGTAGTCAATGTTCCCCCATTCACAGCAGCTCTTCCTGTGATGATCGAATTTTTAGACATATCTTCTATTACAGGAATATTCGGGCTTTCATCTTTATATTTGCTGAAACCAGCCGGTAAAAACTGGGGTGCTGTTTTATTAGCATATAAAGCCAATAGTTTTGCCGTTACTTTAGCATCAAGCTCTGCACTGTAATCTTTGTAGAAAGAGGTTAATTTTGTTTTTAACTTTGTAAGTTCCTTTTCATCCATTCTTCCAGCTTCTACAGAAGCTACAAAATCATAATAATCACCAGCAAGCTTTAATGTTTCTGCATTTTTTACGACTTCCGTGAAATAAGCATTGTTTAAAGCATAAGGAGCCTGATCATTGTACAGTTTATTCAACTGATCCAATGTATTTTTGATCTCCGGATTTTTAGCGACCAAAGAACCTTCGTACATTACTTTCTTCTCCACAGCATTGGATTTTTTCAATCCTTCTACTTCACCGATCCATTTTTTCCAGTAGTTCGCTACAGAAGCGTATTTTGAAGCGTATTTGATACGTGTTTCATTATCAACACGCATTTTTTCGTCCAATGTTTTTAAGGCAACATCACGTACAGCAATTCTTGCAGGATCAATATCCTTCATGATTTTCTCTACGCCAACTGCAGGAAGATATTCTGTAGTTTTTCCCGGGAATCCGAATACAAAAGTAAAATCGTTTTCGTTTTTATCTTTTATAGAAACCGGTAAGTAGTGTTTTGGAACGTAAGGTACGTTGTCTTTTGAATATTCTGCAGGTCTGTTGTTTTTGTCTGCATAAATTCTGAACATAGAGAAATCTCCGGTATGTCTAGGCCAAACCCAGTTGTCTGTATCACTTCCGAATTTCCCGATGCTTTGAGGCGGAGCTCCTACAAGACGGATATCTTTATAAGTTTCGATGGTGTAAGCATAGTATTTGTTTCCATAATACATTGGCTTTACCATGATCGATTGGTAAGATTCAATTTTCTGAGAGTTTTTATAAACCTCAATATTATTGTTGATCCTTTTGGTAAGTTCCGGTTCCGTCAGGTTGTCTGTGCCTTCCAAAATCTGATCAGTAACTTCTTTTATATCTACAATAAAGTCTACTTTTACGCCTGGATTAGGAAGTTCTCCCTGTGTATTTTTTGCCCAGAATCCGTTTGAAAGAAGGTCATTCTGAACGGTAGAATGCGCCTGAATCTGACCGAAACCACAGTGGTGATTGGTTAAAAGCAGTCCTTTAGGCGAAATAATCTCTGCAGTACATCCGCCGTTAAACTGTACTACTGCATCCTTTATGCTTGGTTTCTGAGGGTTGAAAATATCTTTTGCAGAAATCTTCATTCCCAAATCCTTCATTTCCTTTTCATTCAGCTCAGTAGGAATCCACATTCCTCCATATTGTTGTGCAAATGCCATTGCAGCTGGCAAAAGAAATACAGATAAAAGTATCTTTTTTGTCATAATCAAAATTTTGCCCGAATTTACAAAGAAAAATAAGAATAGACCTTATAAAACAAACGGAAAAGTTGTTAAGAGTAGGTTTTTGTAAAATGTAAAGAATAAAATGTATTAATGAAGAGAAAGCAGAAAATTCATTTAATGATCTATAAGTTTAACCATAACCAAAAACCAGCAACTATCAACCAGCAACATTAAACATTAAACATTAAACTTTAAACCCTCCCCCCCTCTGGCTTAGTTTTTGTTGATTGGAAGTAACTTTATTATTAAAAACATACTTAAATCAATTATTATGATGAAAAGCAAAATGCTCATGTTGGGAATGGGAGCGGTTTTATTCCTTGCTTCATGTTCTAAAAAAGAAACGACTGAAACAACAGGTACAACCACGGACTCCGCAACAGCTGTTCAACCTGCTGCTACAGACAGTATCACAAAAGCTACTCCTACAGCAGCTGGTGACACTTCTGAAAATGCACTGGACTGGGCCGGTACTTATGAAGCTACAGTTCCTTGTGCTGACTGTCCGGGAATCAAGACTTCATTAACATTGAATAACGATAAAACATTCAGTATTTCTGAAGAATATCTTGACAGAAATTCAAAGAATCAGGATAAAGGATCTTTTGCATGGGATTCTACGGGAAGCATGATTACTTTGAAAGGAAAATCTGCCAATTATAAATATAAAGTGGGTGAAAATATGCTGATCCAGCTTGATATGGAAGGAAAAGAAATTGATGGTCCCAACAAGAATCTCTATGTATTCAAGAAAAAATAAAAATAAAGGCTTCGGCCTTTATTTTTTTGCTTATATCTCATCTAAAACTGATAGGCTTTAATTTTAGGGTCATCTACCAAACGTCTTATTACTTCTTCATGACGGGTATTTTTTCCGGTTAGCCGCCAGATAACAGTTAAACTTTCCGGTGAATACTGCTGTTTGATCATCAGGTATTTTAGGTAGTGTTCTTTAAAGATATTTTCACAATATTGAATATCCGCAGAACTAGTGACAGCAATTTTATATTCCCTTACTTTATTATAATTATCAATGAAATTCTGCAGGTAAGTCAATACACTCAAAATGATTAATACCAAAGCAGTTCCCAACATGGCAATGTATATATATCCGGAACCTACCGCCATTCCAATAGAAGCCGTTGCCCAAATAGTGGTTGCTGTGGTAATTCCTTCAATTTTATTGTCTCCTTTGAAAATAACACCCGCCCCCAGAAATCCGATTCCTGTAATGATATTGGCTGCGAGACGATCCGGATTTTCAACGCCAATTTTTATGGAAAGAATAGTAAAGAGACAAGCACCGAAACAAACCAGTATAAAGGTTCTGAGACCCGCAGATTTATTACGGTATTCACGTTCAGCACCAATAAACAGCCCTAAAATAACAGAAATAAGAATGAGTAGTAATTCATTTTTGACAGCATAATGGTCCTGAAGAAAATCCATTTTTTATAATTTAAACACAGAATAAAATTACGATAAAAAATTTATCTTCGGGGTTATCAATGAACTTTGTTTAGGGCAAGAAGATTTTATTTGACTGAAAACTTTCGTAATATTACAGATTAAATGTAAAAGCCAAATACAGGAGTTATGGAACCTACATTTTTTCGGACAAAAGAAGCATTCAGAAAATGGCTTGAGAAGCACCATCAGGATGAGAAAGAGCTCTTAACGGGATTCTACAAAACCGGAAGTGGAAAACCTTCAATGAGCTGGTCTGAATCTGTAGATCAGGCTTTGTGTTTTGGCTGGATAGACGGTGTGAGAAAATCAATAGATCACGAAAGTTATTCTATACGTTTTACACCAAGAAAACCATCCAGCATCTGGAGCAACATTAATATAAAGAAAGTTGAAGAGCTCACCAAAGCAGGACTGATGACCCCAGCAGGGCAAAAAGCATTTGACCTTAGAAAAGAGAACAAATCCGGAATTTATTCCCATGAAAAAGCAGAAGTTGCTCTTGATCCTGTTTATCAGAAACAGTTTACAGATGATCAGACTGCATGGGATTTTTTTGAAAGCCAGGCTCCTTCCTATAAAAAGGTTATCATACATTGGATTATGAGTGCCAAACAGGAAAAGACAAGACTTTCACGGCTTGAAAAAGCTATTGATATAAGTAAACAATCAAAAAGATTAGAATAAAAAGATTATTATGGATAAAGAAATTTCACACTTCTGGTTAGGGTATTTCAAAAATGAAGAAGATTTTTATAGCTTCATAGAAGAGGATGAAAATTATTATATAGAAGAGGAAACTGATGATCAGTATGTTTCAAAATTCGCAGAATCACAAAATATCAAATGGTTTGATGATGACTTTATAGAGTATGGTTTTGAAGATGAAAGGCTTAGTCTTTATGACAAGTTTGCAGAATATTCTTATGCTGACCAATGGCTTCCAATCCTGGAAAACAAACTGAATGAACTAAGTCTGGATACTCCAGTGAATGCTATCATTTTTGCAACAAGATTTGTAATTCCCAATCCTGTTTCTGTAGAAAATGATGATTTTTCACTGCATTATGTGGGTGAAATAGAATATAATATTTAGCCTTCAAATGAAAAGAGCTTCAATAAAGGATTACGGGAATCTGCTGAAGGTTTTTGTAATCCTTTTAGATTATGGTGTGATCAGAAAAGAGAAGGTTATTAGCTGGGCTGATTCCATATTGGCATCTGAGAATGAATCTGAATATGTATTCATTGAGCTTTCCACTTGTGCAAATACACACGATATCATACAGGTCTTAAACAAGAATACTCTTGATTCGGATTCAGAAATCACATCCAGAGCTGTATTAGGAATTTTATATCATCTGCTAGATGAGAATAAAGTAGTTTTAAAAAATATCTTTGAAACCGCCACTCATATTTCTTACGAAGAACAGCTTACCGATGAAGAGCAATTTCTTCTTTACCGTTTTGATGGATATACTGACCTTTTTGAAAACGGAATCTTTGAGAAATTAAATTTTTTTAAAACTAATTTTGAAGAATTACTAGGTATATACAAAGATTTCAAACTTGATAATCCTCATCAATGGGTAACGATTAATGAGAACATAAAACAGGATTTGCAAATAAAACTTGAAGCTTTCAAAAGTGGTTATCATTACTAAAAAACAGCTTATTGAAAAGTTCATGTGAAAAAGGAGAGATATTTATTTGAAAATGTTTCTCTGGATCATATTGTCAGTAATGCATACGATTCTGTAGAAAAAAATAAAGGTATCCTAATTCTAATAAAGATAAAACTTCCGCCCCAAAAGACGGAAGTTTTTTATTTAAGATATGATTTATAGTATTGATTAATGAGCTTCCAGCCAGTTGTCTCCTACTCCAATCTCTACTAACAATGGAACCTGTGTTTTTAAAGCATTTTCCATTTCAGTTTTGATTAGTTTTGAAGCGGCTTCAATCTCGTCAGCAGGAGATTCGAATATCAATTCGTCATGTACCTGAAGCAGCATTTTTGTTTTTAACTGTTGTTCTTCAAGTTCCCTGTCTATTTTAATCATCGCAAGCTTTACAACATCTGCGGCACTTCCCTGAACCGGTGCATTTACAGCATTTCTTTCTGCATGTCCTCTCACCACGAAATTGTTGGAATTAATATCTTTCAAATGACGTTTCCTTCCTAATATAGTTTCTACGAAACCTAGCTGACGTGCTTTATTCACCTGCTCGGCCATGTATTCCTTTAGCTTTGGATAGGTTTCAAAATACGCTTCGATCATCTGCTTGGCTTCTGTACGGGATAATCCGGTCTGTTCCGCCAATGCAAAAGCTCCCTGTCCGTAGATAATACCAAAGTTTACAGTCTTTGCCTGGCTTCTCTGGGTTTTGGAGACTTCTTCCAGAGGAATTTTAAAGAGTTTTGCTGCTGTGGAAGCGTGAATATCTTCTCCATCCTGGAATGCTTTGATCATATTATCTTCTCCCGAGATTTCAGCAATTAAACGAAGTTCAATCTGTGAGTAATCGGCAGAAATAATTTTCTTTCCTTCTCCTGAAACAAAGGCTCCACGGATCTGCTGTCCTCTCAAAGTTCTGATGGGGATATTCTGCAAGTTCGGATTTACACTTGCCAGACGGCCTGTAGCGGCTGTAGTCTGTGAGAAATTGGTGTGTACTCTGTTATCTTCTTTATCAATCTGTGAAGGCAGAGCATCTACATAAGTTGATTTTAATTTCTGATAGGTTCTGTACTCCAGAATATGCTTGATGATCTCGTGTTTTGAACTTAATTTCTGAAGAACATCTTCTGAGGTTGCATATTGTCCCGTCTTTGTTTTTTTGGCTTTCGGATCCAGCTGCATTTTTTCAAACAGGATTTCTCCTAGCTGTTTTGGTGAATTCATATTGAATTCTTCTCCGGAAAGTTCAAAAATTGTGGTTTCTAATTGCTTCAGGTCATTTTCAAGATCTACACTTTCCTGTGCCAGCCATTTTTCGTCCAGAGAAATACCTGCCAGTTCCATTTTTGCAAGAACTTCCATCAGAGGCATTTCAATATTGAAGAAAAGCTCTTCTAGGTTTTCCTTTTTCAGTTGTGGTGCAAAAAGCTCGTACAACTGGAAAGTAATGTCTGCATCTTCTGCTGCATAATCTGTCTGTGTTCTTAGATCTGCATCTCTGAAGCTTCCCTGTTTCTTACCTTTTTTCCCGATAATGGTTTCTATGGATACGGGTTTATAGTTCAGGTATACTTCTGAAAGGTAATCCATACCGTGTCTTCCATCCGGATTCAACAGGTAATGGGCAATCATGGTATCAAACATTGCTCCTTTAACGGTAATGTCGTATTGTTTTAAAACTTTATAATCATATTTCAGATTGTGAGCAATTTTCAGCAGGTCTTCTTTTTCAAAAAACGGTCTGAAAATCTCTAATGTCTGCAGCACTTCAACTCTGTCTTCAGAAAGCGGAATATAATAGGCAAGTCCTTTTTTATAAGAGAAACTCATTCCTACCAATTCTGCTTCCAGTTCGTTTAATGAAGTGGTTTCCGTATCAAAGCAAACAACCTTTTGCTGTAACAGGTTGTCGACCAGTTTTTTCTGTGCTTTTGGATTATCAATAAACTGATAGAGATGATCGTTCTGCTCAATAGTCGATTTTGTAGAAGTAGCCTGTTCCAGCTCTTCAAAATTGGCAAAAAGATCAAGCTGCATCACCTGTCCTTTGATTTCTGTACCTGCCGGAGTCTGCTTCACTTCTACCTCGCTCACCACTACCGTTTCTGTTGGAGCAGGAGCAAAAGCCCTGTAAAGATTTTCGTAAAGTCTCCTGAATTCTATTTCATCAAAGACTTCTTTTACTTTTTCGAAATCCGGAGTTTCCAGGTCATATTGTTCCTGATGAAATTCTACAGGGACATCACAGATAATGGTTGCTAATTTTTTAGATAAAATACCACGCTCTGCGGAAGCTTCCACTTTCTCCTTCAGTTTTCCTTTCAGCTTATCGGTATTGGCTAGTAAAGTTTCAATATTTCCAAATTCTTTCAGGAACTTCATCGCAGTTTTTTCTCCCACACCTTCCAGCCCGGGAATATTATCTACTGCATCTCCCATCATAGCAAGAAAATCGATAACCTGTTTAGGATCTTCAATCTCATATTTTGCCTTTACTTCTTCTACTCCAAGAATTTCGATATCACCACCTTTTAAGCCTGGTTTATAGATCTTAATTTTATCTGTTACTAACTGAGCAAAATCCTTATCCGGTGTTACCATGAAAGTGGTATACCCTTCTTTTTCTGCTTTGCATGCAATAGTACCTATTACATCATCCGCTTCATATCCTTCCACTCCCAGGCGTGGAATATGCATAGCTTCAAGAATTCTGTGGATGTATGGAACAGCAATTTTAATCGCTTCAGGAGTTTCGCTTCTGTTGGCTTTGTAATCTGAATAGTCATCAGTTCTTACACTCGCCTGTCCTACGTCAAAAACTACTGCCAGATGGGTAGGCTTTTCTCTTCTGATCAATTCGATCAAAGAATTGGTAAAGCCAAAGATCGCAGAAGTATCCAGCCCTTTGCTGGTAAGTCTCGGATTCCTGATTAATGCGTAATATCCTCTGAAAATCATCGCATAGGCATCGATGAGAAACAGCCTTTTATCTTGTGTTGCGTCCATATTTTGATTAATGAACAAATATAAGAAAATAGGAGTAAAAGTTGGTAGTTTGAGGAAGGGTTTCGGGGATGGAGATTCGGGGATGGAGATTCGGGGTTCAGGGTGGAGGTGTATAAAAACACAAGAACAGTATACTGTTGGTATACTGTTCTTTTTTTCTTTACATTGTATTGGATTATTTACCTGTAGAAGGCCATAGTCCTGCATACTGAGAAGTACCGTAGTCAATAGTTTCAGCACTGATTACGAAGCTGATCAGCATACTGTTGCTGTCTACTGCGTCGAAATCTACTTCGTGCTGGATTACATATCCGTTTTCCCATTTCAAAGTAATCAATGTTCCTTCTTCGTGAGATTTGTTGAAAGTGATTTCTCCTACTGTTGGCTTGTATTTACCGTTTAACAAGCTTTCAAGGATGTCTGACTTTTCAGTAGCTTCTACTGTAACCTTGATTAATGCGTTAGAAGGATCTGATGCTACACGTCCTGATACGTCTGTAGATCTTGATACACTGTAGTTCATTTTTAACAGTTTCTGTCCTTCACCGTTGTTGAATTTTAAGATTCCTCTTGAATTTCTTTCTGCCATGATTGTAAATTTTAGTCGTTAGTAATAAATTGTTATTCAATAATTATATAACAAAGATAACCCCCTTGGTTTTGAAAAAAAAGCATTTGAACAGAAATATGAAAAAGTGTAGTAATTATACGATTTGGTGTAGTAGTTCTACGATTTCATGTCGTAATTCTACGACAAAAGACTTAAAACAAATCATAACACATTATAAATAAATATATTAAACCTTGTCATAAAATAAGAAAATCCTACTTAATATTACACATAAAAGAGAAATAATATGTTAAAAAGACAACTTTACAGGAATCAAAACCACTCTGACCATTTACTATAAACACGCACAGGTTGAGACTTGAAAACACTCATTATTTTATTACATTGTCATAAACGGCTTGATTTTATACAAAAAAAAACAGAACAGTAAACTCGGGTGAGTATACTGTTCTGTACCAATTTTATTTTTACTAAGATGATGAATAGGCTTAATTACTACCTGTAGAAGGCCATAGTCCAGCGTATTGAGAAGTACCGTAGTCGATAGTTTCAGCGCTGATTACAAAGCTGATCAGCATACTGTTGCTGTCGATTGCATCGAAGTCTACTTCGTGCTGGATTACATATCCGTTTTCCCAGTTCAAAGTGATTAATGTTCCTTCTTCGTGAGATTTGTTGAACGTAATTTCTCCTTTTGTTGGCTTGTATTTACCGTTTAACAAGCTTTCAAGGATGTCCGATTTTTCAGTAGCTTCTACTGTTACTTTGATCAATGCGTTAGAAGGGTCTGATGCTACACGTCCTGATACGTCTGTAGATCTGGATACACTGTAATTCATTTTTAACAGCTTCTGTCCTTCTCCTCCGTTGAATTTTAAGATTCCTCTTGAATTTCTTTCTGCCATGATTGTAAATTTTGATCGTTAATATTTTGTGATTCGGTGATTGTTTAGCAAAGATAGAGGCTCTTTATTGCTAAAAAAAACTTTTCAATATAAATCTGAGAAATTGTAGTAGTTCTACGATTTCTTGTCGTAATTCTACGACAATGGATTTAACAAACCTATTCAAAAGACTACCAGCAAAGGGTTTCAACTTATTGAAAAACAATAATAAAAATAAAAATTTTCCACCTGAGTGAGAAATATTAAGATTCCTTTAATATAAAGTTGGCCTTTTTTTAACAGATAAGTTATTGCATAAAAAAAGCAACCAACTGAAAATTGATTGCTTTTTTATTTGTATTTGAGATTATTTACTGTTGGATACTTGCTCCTTCTTTGATGGAACGAACCAGTATTTTATTTTTTCTTAATAGAAAATCCGGCATCAGATCTACCGGAAGATAGAAAGGGCTTTCTCCTTTTTTCTGAAGCTCTTCAACGATACCAGGATTCCAGGTAAGGATTTTATCCATGTCTACATTAAGTTCATCAGCAACAACTTTAAGATTGAATCCGGCATTGATTTCTGTTTCTGAAAGCGAAGCAGTCATCACTCTTCTGTTTCCGTCCTCAAAGAAAATCTTGTTGATTCTTGAAGAATTGTAATTGCTTAAAACACTCTGAAGTTCTCCTGTAGCATAGCATGCATTGAGGTATTTCTTCACGTGATTAATGGTTTCTCCGGGAAGGTATTTAGAAAATTCGTGATATTGAGAGGAGCCTGCTGCTTCCATTGCTTTGGCAATGTTTCCTTCACCGCAGTTGTAGGCTGCTACAACGGTCACCCAATTGTTATATTTTTTATAAAGGTTTGCTAATGAGATAACCGCTGTTTTCGTACTTTTATAAACATCGGTACGATTTTGTTCTGTAAGTCCGTATTGGTTAGCATGGGCAGTCATCAGCTGCCATATGCCTACGGCTCCGGCTCCGGAAGTAATATTCCTGTCGAAATGTGATTCTATCAGGGCCAGATTTCTCAAATGCTTGGGAAGTCCTTTCTGAAGGAGTAACTGTTCAATAAATTCTACAAGATCTTTATTGGCATTAATGATGCCTTTATATTTTCTCACACTGCTTTCTGAGGTATCGGAAGCAGCAAGAAACTGCCCGTTTACACTGATAACAGTTCCCAATAATAGTAAGCCTGTAAAAATATTTCTGACAATGGTTTTCATTTTTTTTGTATTTATAAGCAAAAAGGCAAATGTATTTTTTACCTTTTTGCTTCCTAATTAATCTACTTTCCAGCTTGGTTTTTCTTCCTCTTTATTCCAATCTACATGAATGGTCTGGCCGGACTTTACTTCTTCTCTGACAATCATTTTAGAGATCGGTCTGGCAAGCTGTGCACGGATTACTCCCGAGATCTGTCTTGCTCCATACTTGCTGCTGAATCCGCCTAATGCAAGATTTCTTACGGCATCATCACTGATCTTTAAAGTGATTCCCAATCTTGTCAACGAGGTATGCAATGATTTCAGCTGAATATTGAAGATTCTTTCTGCAATAGATTCTGTGATCGGTGCAAAAGGAATGATCTCTGTAATTCTTGCTAAAAACTCAGGTCTGAACCGTCCTGAATTTGACATAATCTGCATCAGTGAAGATGATTCCGGAATTTTTCCTTCTTCAAACTGTTTTACAATTTCTTCACTTCCGATATTGGAGGTAAACAGGATCAATGCATTGCTGAAATCTCCTTCTTTACCTAATTTATCATGAACTTTTCCTTCGTCCATTATCTGAAGGAATACGTCAAAAACTGAGTGGTGTGCTTTTTCAATTTCATCAAATAAGACAACGGTATAGGGCTGTTGTCTGATTTTATTGACAAGCATACCTCCTTCTTCGTATCCTACATATCCCGGAGGCGCTCCGTATAGTAAGGCTGCAGAATGTTCTTCTTTAAATTCTGACATATCAAAACGCACCATTGCCTTTTCATCATTGAAAAGTAATTCTGCCATTGATTTTGCCAGCTCTGTTTTACCTGTTCCTGTAGGTCCCAGAAGGAAGAATGACCCAATTGGCTGACCGGGTTTATTCAATCCGCTTCGGTTTTCAACAATAGCATCGGAAAGGATTTTTAATGCGTGATCCTGCCCTACTACCCTGTTTAGCAGAAGAGATTCCATATTCAGGAGTTTTTCTTTTTCCTGAGCCTGGATCTTTCCGATTGGAATATTGGTTTTTGCAGCCATTACAGCGGCAAGTTCAAGTCTGTCTACTTTTTCTCTTTTCTTCGCAGCATGCTGCAGAAGCTCGGCATAAGTATCTTCTATAATCTGCTGAATCTGATCTACCGGCATCGAGTTATCAATGGCAGGCTGCTCACTCAGCGACCCCCAAAGAATCGGGCTTATTTTATCCCTCAGGAGATTATAAGTCCAGATCAGTTCGTCTGCTTTATCTTTGCTGTCGGCATATTCTTCTTCTAAAATAGCATCATAGCTTTCTTTCCAGCTGCTCAATTCTTTTTCTGACAATTCATCAAGCATTTTGATGGCTGCCATTGTTCTGTCTAATAAATCAATAGCAGCATCGGGTAATTTTTTTCCTTTTGCATATCTTTTAGCCAGGCGTACACATTCCGGAATCGCAGTTTTTTCGACTTCAATGCCATGGTGTTTTTTGTAGCCTTCAAGAAGGACATCAATCATTTTCACGCAGGTCTTTTCATCCGGCTCATGCACGGTTAAAACCTCGAAACGACGGTTGAAAGCCTGCTCCGGCTCTATAATCTTTCTATATTCTTCCTGGGTTGTAGCTCCAATTACGGTAATTTCACCTCTGGCAAGCTCTGGTTTCAAAAGGTTGGCAACATTTCCGATGCTTCCTTTCGGGTCTAAAAGGGTATGAATCTCATCAATGAAAAGAATGGCTTTTTCAATTTTCTTACATTCATTGATAACTTTTTTCAGACGGTCTTCAATTTCACCTTTATAAGAAGTTCCGGCTAGCAATGCTCCGGTATCCAGTTCTAAAAGGGTACCGTTTTTAAGCATTTCAGGAACATTCCCTTTGATGATTTCAGTAGCAAATCCTTCTACCAATGCTGTTTTTCCTACTCCAGGTTCACCGATGATGATCACATTCGGTTTGCTTCTGCGGCAAAGAATTTCTACCAGCATTCTGAGTTCTTTATCTCTACCAATAATATTTTCAATTTCTCCTTTTCTTGCCTGTGCGGTTCTGTCTACACAATAGCTTTTAATGGAAGGAAAGGAAGAGTCTGAATAATCTGAACCGTTTGAAAATAATGATGAGAAATCACCATCTTCTGAAACGGTAAACGGTGTATCCTTTCTATATAGATTGAATATCTCATGTTCTCTCAACGGAAGTGATTTCAGCTGCTGAAGTGAGAATACAACCTGTGGTTTTACAATTGCTGTCAGAATACAGATGGGAGTAATCTCATCCAATCCTAATTTTAAACGGATATCGTCAGCTTCTTCAATAAGATTATCTATCGCATCATCCTGACCTACTTCATCGGGAAGATGATTTGTCTTAGGGTATTCTTCAATACGTACATCTGCCCATTCATAGAAATATCCGGGATCTTTATCTATACTTTTCAGAAATTCATTAAGTCCGATATCTTTATGCATTAAAGCCTGCAGAATATGCGGGCCTCCATAGGTTCCATTATAATTTTCCTTCGCTATCGACTGAGCAATGTGAAATAGTTGCTTTACGGTTTCGTTGGTTACTAGTACTCCCATTTATAATTTTCTTATATTAATATATTTGCGTTCTGTTGTCTGTACTTCAGATTTGATGGTATTTGATCTACATTTTTCATCCCTGTCTTTAAGAGATTCAAAAGTCACTTTTTTGTGTAGCTAAAATTAATTATTTTATTCTAAACGAGATAAAGATAGTTAATTCTTCAATTAGAGATGTAACAATGGTGTTTTTTTGTTTTTCAACATAGTTCTGATGGTGAAGTTTTGTGACAAATTACTAACCTAAGCCTACTTTTTTCTTTTATATATTCAAAAAGTATAATAAAATCAAACTGAACCATTGAAGTCCGATGTAGATATAGAATAACATGGCCGAAGGTTCTGCCAGCTCATACAGTTTTTCAATCAGAGTAGTTTTTATAATTTCGGAAAAATCTGCATTATCATCTCCCAGATTCAATTCGTCGAACTTTATTTTATTTAAAGCATAGCCTAAAATACGTTTGAGTATTTTGTTTTCTGAACTATTTCTAAATTCATTCAGGAGTTTAACTTTAGCGATTGCAAAATCAGCACTTGTACGGATAACAGTTGGCTGTTTCGCTTTAAAAATACCAATCACCTTATCGATAAACGGGATTACAATTGTTTTGGAATGATCCTGAAGCAGCTTGCTGATCACTACTGACATTGCATATTTTGAAGCAAAAACAATTGTTAAAAACGGAGCAATAATCATCAACAAATAAAATATAACCGCCGAAACAGGTTTCGCTTTAATTGTGGTTATTATAAATGCAATTGCTCCTGCATGTCCTAATGACGGGCCTAAACGATCAGATAAAATATAAATCCCCAATACCAGGGTAACAATCGTAGAAATAAGTCCTATTGCATAAATTTTAAATATACTGAAGATGAATGCTGCGGATAGTTTAGAGAAATATTTCAGATGATCCGTGAGTTTGTTCATTGATGTTGAAGGTTATTTAGTTTTATGAGATGCTTATGACAAGCCGTTTTATGTTGATAATTTAATAGTTAAGGGTTATTTAAATTATTGTTGGAGATAGTGGTTTTGAATATTACAGATAATTTCTATATAATAGTTTTTGGTACTTATAACAGTATTTTGCAAAACATGATTACTATAAAACTTAATTGTTAATATACTCTGCTTCTTTTCTAGAAATAACCTTACCGGAAATACCATCCAAAATTATATTTTCAACACGATTCGACTTCTTTAACCATTCTATTTCCCAAATAGGTTTTTCATTTTCTATTCTTCTTGAAATTATAGTATGAAAACCTGTACTTTGTAATACCGGACCTTTTGTAACGGGAATAGCTTCTTTTTCACAGAATTTTAAAATATCTTCAAATGTATATTTGTAAGGCTTATCATAATCAATATTTTTAATCAGATTTCCATTTTCATCAAACTCATACCAGATTGCTTTCTGGAAAGGAGCTCCCCAAGGTACATTAAACATAATACCCTTATGTTTTATATTTCCATTTGGATAATATGATTTAGACAGCATAAAATAAGAACCTTTATATGATTCAGTATAATATTTACCAGAGTTTGCCATACTCATTTCAATATAATTTCCATTGGGCAGAAACTCTCTTACCACATCAGTTTCTTTTTTTGTTGATTTACTAAATTTGTCTATATCAAACTTTTCAAATTTGTTATCTATTGTAGGAATTATCATATTTCTTTTTTGAGATTTACATGAAAAAAGTATCAATAAGCTGAATAATAAAAATATTTTTTTCATAATTATTTGGTATTTGTATTAGCTATCACCCATTGCCATTTCCAAAGATTATAACGTGTTTCGGGAATGTGATGAGAATAATCCATAATATTTTCTGTTTTAGCATATTCATAAGTAAACTGTGCTTTTGCATCGGCTTCTGAATTAGTAAAACTGTGAGGTAATGCAAA
Organism: Chryseobacterium sp. GVT01B; assembly: GCF_019970045.1. Classification (GTDB taxonomy): domain Bacteria; phylum Bacteroidota; class Bacteroidia; order Flavobacteriales; family Weeksellaceae; genus Chryseobacterium. The sequence goes on along the minus strand of NZ_JAHXYI010000007.1, from coordinate 379,546 downwards.
ACTATGAAGAAATTCGTGAGCTGCTGTTTGATTATTTTTTGTTGGAAATAGTACCACAAACCTGCCATTACTATATCCATTGAGCGCAATTACATGATTAGAAGCATCTACAAATCCCCCGCTTTCTCCGAGATAGATAGCAATGTAATGATTATCATATTTTGTTTCAGAAATTTTATTATTTTTCAACTGTGTTTTCAATTTATCGTATATATAATTTTGAAGAGTAACAAACCCCGATGGAGCATTATTTGATGGTTGATAATAAGCAGCAATTTTACCTCCAATGACATATTTACCACCTGCTTTAAAATGGGAATCTGTAGATACGTCAATAGTTTCAGTTTCTACATCTGCCTCTATCAACGCCTGACGTAAATAATTTTCAAATAATTCTTTCTGTCCAGCAGAATTTCCCGTTTTTGAAGGAGCTCCAGCTGTGAGCTCAGGTGTCTTTAATTCAATAATTAAAAATTTAGTTTTTTTCCTTTTGGCAGAATGATTAGCCCAAACATTTAATCGCCCGGCGACTTCGGAGGTTTCAATTCCTGCATTATCTTTTTTTACTGCGATAACTTCTATAACCTGATCATTTGAAAATTCCTCCAAGCATTCTATGGTTACAAAATCTTTAAGATTGTACTTCCCTTTGGTCTTAGGAGAAATTTCCATCGGAGAAATTTTGAAAAACTTATTTTCTTTAAATTTTAAAGCGTCCGGTTCTTCATCTACTTCAATATTAAGGCTTAAAACAGCTTTGGTATTTTTAAAATTAGATGCAGTAAGCTGGTTTGTTTTACTATCTTTGATCTGGGAAGGGTAAAGTGATAACCAGGAACAATAATAATTTTCGAGAGTACCATCTGCTTTTTTCTTCCACGGAATACTGTAAACCCCATATATTTGCTTAAGTTTAGAATATAAGACAGGTTCCTTTTTAAAGCTCCCATCATATTCATTGATATTTCTTTCCAATGTAGTATAAGTAGCATCCGTATATTGCTTTGCTATTATATCTTCATAATTAATATCACCAAAATTAGAGGTCTCCCCCAATCTCATCCAGTCAAAACCATAATCTTCTCCCTGCCAGCCATTTTTACTTCGAAAGTGAACAGCACATTTTGCTTTTATTTCAGGAGGAGGAGGATCGCTTGGCGTATTATGACTTACTCCTTTAGCATTACCCTTTTCAGAAATCCATTTCATGGCACGTGAAATAATACTCTCCTGAGAATACATATTATGATTTTCATGTGAGATTTTGTCGTAGGTGCCTTTTACAATTCTCGTTCTGCTCATAATTAATAGGCTTTAGATCTCTCTCCGCTGTTGTTCTGTACTTCCTGCTGAGCGTGTTTATTGATAGAAGCATTGGAGGTAATGTTAATTTCCTTTTCTGAAATCTCATTTCTTTCCTTCTTTGTTTCGCTGTGCACGTCCCCTTCAATAATCTCAGTAAGTTTACCCGTAATGAATGTACTTACATTTCCTATGACCGAAGTAAGCTTCATAGCACCTACAGTCTCGGTATTATTTAATCCGATACTGTCTGCTTTATTCATTCCCACCGTTGTCGTCATGTTCTCCCCTACATTGATGTTCATATTCCTGCAGTTGAGAGTCATGGTTTCCGGTGCCGTAATATTAATATTGCTTCCCGTAGTATCCAGATGAATCTCATTACCGCTTTTATCTGTAATAATGATACTTTCATCTTCTGTGAAAACGATTCTGTGTCCGCTTCTCGTCTGAATAGACTTTACACGGTTGTCTGCACCTCCTCCAAGGCCAATTCCTCCGTGGAACATTCCTCCCATCACGAAAGGTCTGTCGGGATGACTGTGAACAAAATTGACCATCACCTGGTCTCCTACTTCAGGAATGGCTACATACCCGCGGTTTTGGGTAATCTGATCAGTTCCTCCCGCATCAGGGCTCATTACGCGGACAAAATGGGTGATATCATTCATCTGCCAGTCAAATCTCACCTGAACTCTTCCCTGCCCTTCCGGGTCAGTATTGGAGATTACTGTTGCAATCTGAGGTTGTGCGGCAGGTACAGTGAACTCAGGTTTTGGTAGAAATCCTGTATCAGCTGCTATAGATTCAAAGGTTCCTGAATAATGTCCGATTGTATCAATTTCATGAACAACTTCTGTTACCATCACTTTGGTAAAATAGGACGTTTCATTGCTGTCCGGCTTTCTCATGTAAATATCCACCACACATCCGGGGTGTAAAAAAGGAACTGTTGTAGATCCGGAAACGGAAAATACATTTACCGCTTCGCTGCCTGAAGTGCTTCTTTGAGAATGTTCAACATCCAGATGGGTTGTTGCTTTAATAGGAGCAACCTGAAGTGCCGGGGTTTTATAGATTTTATCGTTATGGCTGTATGCGGTATTGGCAAGATCGCTCAAATGACTTACAGGAGTTTCTCCGGAAGTCAGTTTTTCGTTTTTACTACTGTTATAGCCATAGTATTGAGGTTTCGTATGTACAGCTTTTAACTCTACCCTGATGTTATCTGCATTGCTGCCATAGAGCAGTTTGATAGGTTTATTCTGTGGAGGAAGTTTTCCGAAGTGCAATACCTCACCATCATAATAGAATTGTTCCCCATAAGCTTCTGCCATTCTTGCCAGATAATTATAATGGGTTTCATTGTATTGGCTGCTGTAAATGATCTGAGAATAATCATTTGTATCAATTCTTATATCAAACCGTTCTTTATCAATTCCCTGTTTGATTACTTCTTCAGCTATAATTCCCATATTAACGGGTTGTCCGCCGCCAAAACTCTGGATATGCGGAGCTCCATCCAGTAAAATGGTAGGACTGTATCCGGAAAGTACAATATTTCCAAGACTCATTTTTTCCTGGCTGAATCCCACTTTAGTAATAATTCCGACAAAGTTTCTTTCAGGGCTTTTCTCAATATCTTTGTAAGAAATAACGGCTGTAAGTCGCTTCCCTAAAAATTTATTAGCTTCTTCAAGAGTGTGGCTCTGTCTGTCTCCCAATGCATCATGAGCAAGGGTAAGACTGAATTCATGATGATGGCTAGCCTTTTGTTTAAGAGTGAAGTGTTTATAGTACTTAATAATTTTACCTTCCACAACCAGTGATAATTTAACCAGCCGGTTGATTCCTGCATGATGATTCTCGGATATTCCGTCTGCATTCTGTGAAGGGCGGAAGGAAGATCCTTTTGTCTGTGATTCGGTTTTCATATGCTTTGTGTTTGTGTTTGATTAAAGATAACAATATTTTATATAACAGAGATTATATAAGCATGTTAGAATAAAATTTCCTGGTATAAGTTTTCATCAGGCAAAAAAAGACCGCCTTAAATTAGGGACAGTCTTTTTTCTTATGAATGTTGATAATGTGTGTAAATTTTAACTTGACGGCCAAAGTCCAGCGTACTGAGATGTACCGTAGTCAATAGTTTCTGCACTGATTACGAAGCTGATCAGCATACTATTGCTGTCTATTGCGTCAAAATCAACCTGATGCTGAATTACATATCCGTTCTGCCAGTTCAAAGTAATCAATGTTCCTTCTTCGTGAGATTTATTGAATGTAATTTCTCCTACTGTTGGTTTGTATTTACCATTCAGTAAGCTTTCAAGAATATCAGATTTTTCAGTAGCTTCTACTGTAACCTTGATTAATGCGTTAGAAGGATCTGATGCTACACGTCCTGAAACGTCTGTAGATCTGGATACGCTGTAGTTCATTTTTAACAGCTTCTGTCCTTCACCGTTGTTGAATTTTAAGATTCCTCTTGAATTTCTTTCGGCCATGATTAGTAAATTTTAATCGTTAGTAATATTTTGTGATTCAGTGATTGTTTAGCAAATATAGAGGCTCTTTTCCGCTAAAAAAAACTTTTCAATATAAATCTGAGAAATTGTAGTAGTTCTACGATTTCTTGTCGTAATTCTACGACAATAGATTTACACACAGCTACACAACACCCACCAATACAGCATTTTAAATTAATTCTCATTTTTAAGATAAAAATTATTTTTACACTATAAAGAGAGATAATTGGAAAATTAAAGGTGAAATATAGATGTCCAATTCGCTTTTCTGTGAATTTTGGACTCAAGGTTTAAAGTTTAAGTGTTTCAACTTTTCACTTCAGGTTTTTGAACACAAAAAAAGCAGAAGGATATACTTCTGCTTTTGATATGATAAAAATGAATTTTTTAGTGCTTTGTGTATTCCGGTTGTTCTGTCGGAATTCTTGACGGCGTAAAGTATTCATTAAGCCAGTAGAAAGTCTGCCCGTTTTGCTGAATCTTTACCGCTGGGTTATTTCTGTTGGCAAGCATTCTGTCTGCTAAATTTTTGTAGTGATAGAAATAGTTTTTCACAGTCTCACTAGGAACAACTTTTGATTTTTTCCACCCTTTCAGTTTATACTTAGCCATCAGTTCTTCTTCGGAAAGGTCAAATCCTGTACTCATTCCAATAGCATAAGACATTGGCTGCTCATAAAGAGCTCCTTTGTCCAGGAATTTTATAGTAGGGTTATACTTTTTCAGAAGCTTCACATATTCTTTCACTGCTCTTGACTGATTAAAGTCCGGACGGTCTGCCTGAGTATTTCTGTAAACTTCGGTATAGAAAGCTTTTAAGTTGTCATATTCCGCTTCAGAAATAAGGATACCTTTTTCTATTCCCGGAGTATAATCTTTCAGATCTTTCGGAATGTATCCTTTTACAAGGAATGGGCTTCCGTAGTTGATCAGCTGTGCTGCAATTCCTGCAGATACCGGGTTAGTAAGCCCCGGATACAGATATTTATATTTTACATCAACGTCTGTTTTTCCTGCTCCCACAGATGAATGGAAATATTCATTAAGTGATTTATCAATATTCTGGTTGTCTAAAGTAACCTGCGAAATAAGGCTGTCAACAGATTTTTTCAGGAACCCGGGAGTTGTAATATCCCCTTTTTTAGGGAAGATAACGAATCCCTGAGACATACTCTGTTTAGGGTATGCCAATGAGAAGAATCCAGCATCACCCTCTACCAGGCTGAAGTTATTCTTGGTAAGAACATCATACTGGTTGATGATCTTTTGTTTTTTAAGTTCAGCAATATTTTTGGCCGTATTGGTAACAACATTTTCAGCCATCAATACGAAATCGTTGTAGGTATCAGATGATCTTGCACTGGTCTGGAACATGATCAGTCTTGCCTGAGCCTGAGTAAGTGAGCTGATCACACTGTACATATTTCCGCTTTGGTTGGCAGAAGTTCCTACAGTGACTACAATATTGGTTTCATCAGGTACGTTTGAAAGAAGGTTCCCCGCTGCAGTAAGAGCTTCCCCTACCGGCTGATACCCGTTATTGCTTGCACAGTTCATTTCATTTGTTTTCTGATCAATAAACGCAGTCATTTTGCTGTAGTCTGCGCTTAAGTTGGATACAGAAATATTTTCCCCACAAGGGTTATTTTTGTAAAGCACCACTCCATATTTAACATTGCTAAAATAAGATGGTTTTTCAAATCTAAGCTGAAGATCCTGTAGTAATGATTTTACGATAGGTGCATAAGGTGCATTTCCTGCACTTACGTCCAATGCAAAAACGATATTAATATTTTTATCTCTGTCCGTGATCTCTCTGTAACGGTCAAAATAAATAGGCTCACCCAATACATTCGATACAAAGTTCTTGCTGTAATCTAAAATATTGGTGAAATATTTTGTTTTTGAATCCGGAGTTGGAGCCTGTTCCAATGGAAGATTTACAGGAAAAATATTCTCAAGCTGCGTTCTTTTGTTAACGTCTGTAAGAAGAACCGCTTTTTTATTTTCAGCATCAGATCCAGATCCCCCAGGATATCCTTCATAGATCCCTAAAGCAGAATCGTTTATTCCGGTTGTATTTTTCAGTTTGATTGCAGAGCGCTCTCCCCAGCTGGAAATCACATTAGAGCTTACCCATCCATAAAGTCCTTTTCCTATGCTATCTATATCAATTGAAGGTTTTTTACCTACTAAAAATCGTTTGTTGTTTTCAGCCTGTTTGTAGACATAAACAATTTGGCCGTTTGGAATCTTTACATTGGCTGTTTCAATAAGACTTGGTGAATTAAACACCATAATAGAGTCATTCTTATAGTATCTTTCAGCGTTTTTGATGACTTCGCTGTTACTTGGTACTACGGCTACTCTTACAGGATATCCCGTTTTTTCGCTTTTTAAAGCATTATTCCAAAGAAGAAGATCAGATTCGGGAATCCATCCGTATGTTTTGATGGATTTTGATGAAACTTTTTTCATTAAAGCATCCGGAACATATTCCGCTACTTTTACCATTCCGTCTCTATGTTTTAAAACCATTAAAGGTTCAAGGAATTTTACTTCTTTGTAAGATTTCTCATCATCTTTATCCAGATAAGCCGTATTTTTCGATCTGTCTGAAATAACGATCCATGGAGCCGACTTTTTAGGATAACCGTTAACGACAGGAGAAGCATCAACCTGTCCGTACTGCGACGGTTCCGGGGTTTTCTTTGACGGCAGTTTTACCTGGCAACTCGTCAATAATACTGATAACCCTATATAATATGCTGCTAGAGGAAATTTATTTTTCATCCTATTTTATCTTTAATGATTGGCGCATCCGTAAACCGGATGATATTATTTGCTTTGGTTGATTTCTACTTTCGTTACACACTCCTGTTTATCATCAAGGTTCACTTTTACAGTCTGAATCACCGTGTTTTTGTCAAACTGAAGACCGGCGCAATACATATAGAAGTTGTTCACTTTGCTGTCATTTACCTTTACTACTGTATTTTCATTGTTACACAGATAAGTTTTCAGCAGGTAATTGTAATGCATATTGAAACTGTTTCCATTGGCTATCTGCTGCAGGTGATATTTGAAATCATTATCTACTCTTGCGTAAGAATCTTCTACTGAAACTTCTTCTTCAGCAAGTGCATCATAAGCCGGAAGGATCTTGATATGATGGTAAATTGGCTCCTGAGTTTCTTCAGTGTATAGCGTTACCACATAGTCCCCGGGTTTTTTATAAGAATAGATCGTAAATTTATCTTTAGAATCTGTATTTCCTGTTTCTCCGAATTTCCATGCAAACACTTTTGCATCAGAAATGGCACGGAAAGACACGCTTTCATTTTGCATAGCCTGAGCTGCAGCTTCAATAGTAGTGGCAGTTTTTGCAGTATCTTTTGCTTTCTGAACGCTTCTTGCGCTTACCATTACAGGAAAAGATTTCGTATACTTATTGTCAACGATCAAACTCACCTGATAGTATCCCGGTTTATTATAGAAGTGAATCCCACTGTTTTTATCTGAAGTTGTACCATCTCCGAAATTCCATCTTTTGGTTTTCGCAAACTGGGTTTTATCTTCGAATAAAAGTGTGTCTCCTACCGCCAATGAAGACGGATAAACCACCCCAACAATATCATCGGCTGAATGGATAACTTTTTTCTGCAGCCATAGAGCAACCAATGCCGCGATGAGCAAAGTTGCAACAACACCGATAATAATGTTTTTCTTGTTCTTTTGAAAATAATTCATAGTTAATAATTGTGATGTGTTCTATATAAAATTCCTAGTATTTATTACTTACTGTACTCTCGCTTTCAGATCCTGCTCACGCTGATAAAGCTTGTTTTGCTTATCCTTAAATCCGATTCTGCATTCATCCACCTGCTTCTGGAAAATTTTAATATCTTCTGAAGTGGTTGAAATCACTTTTTTATCATCAAAGTACATTTTATAGAATTTTGCAATCTGAGGATAGGCATCTTTTCTGATATCAATAACATCGGTACTGCTGAAATAGCTGTTAAGGTCATTCACCCCTAACTGAATATTATTTTCTATAAAAGGCTGCGGACCGTCATTGGTAAGCTTTGTGATCATCGTATAAGTACTGTCCATGATGGGAATAACAATTTTTTGATGATGTTCAAATTCAGCTTTCTGTTCAAGATTCTGGATTCCTCTTACATCTTCATCAGAAAACGGAGATTCAAATCCTTTTAAAAATATTACACCTAAAAATAACATAGCAGTCACAAGCATCAGTATTAAATAAAAAAACTGATAATGCCTTTCTTTCTTCGATAATGTGATTTGTCCTTGCATATCTTTTCTTTTTATCTTCTTCTTTTACTTCCTGTGAAATTTCTTGTAGGGTCTTTTCTAAGCTCGTTATTGGTTACTTTTATCTTACCCATACATTCATCCAGATCCCTTAAAACGGTTTTCTTCTTATATTCTACCTCAGTGATCTTAGCCTTTAAAGTCATCATAGGCACGATCTGCTTCATCAGTATAGCATAGTGCTTAAAGCTCTGTGCACTGTCTTTGCCCATAATATTTTTGGCATCTCTCACGTTATCCATAATGCTGGTTCTGAGAAACACCTCATTGTCCACCTTATTAATACTAAGCTGGTTCATTTTGTCATAAATATCATCAATGTGATCTTTCAGCACGTCGCTTCGGAGCATCAGTTCTTTATAGGCTTCAGCTTCCCGGCTGATCCCTTCACGTTGTATGTCATAACTCTTAAAGAAGAGAAATAAGCACGCAAAAGTTACAACCGACAAAACGACAAAAGACAGAATAAACTTCCAAATGCCTATTCTGACGTCAGATTTGTTTAATTTTTTTTCCCTGTTAGAAGACATAATTTGCGATTTGTTTGGCTTGTGAAAATATAAAAAAAAAAATTCATGCACAATACGTAGTTTCCCCAGACCTGTTTCGTGAAAACCCTGATTAAATTAATATTAATTTTCACTTTGATAAGTTTTTCATAAATTAGACCTCTAAATTTTAAATATCATTCGCCAAATCGATATTAAGAATGAGTAAAATATTATCTAATACCGTACGTTTTTCTATTGCTGACAGTGATTTTTATTTTAAAAAAATAATGATCAAAACACTCATGGAGAATCCTTTCTATATGCTTCTGAATGACTGTAACAATGGGCACGAGCTGGTAAACAGAATTTACAGGAGGCAGGAAGATGTATTCATCATTGAGTTATTTATGCCTGTTTTAAGCGGAATTGAAGCAATCAAATACATCCGAAAAAACAATACAGAAACCCCTATTATTACCTATTCCGGCACCTATCAGGAAGATATGGCTGAAATTCTTTCAAAAATTCCTAATATCTATTACTGTCAGAAAAAAAGTACTATTATCAAAGATATTATCAAAGGGAGTATTGCTTCTGAAGACTTTGATTATCAAACCTATTCTAAGGAATGGGAGCAGCAGCCCCTTGCGGTACAGGAATATATGGACAGACAGAAAAAGGGCCAGGAAGAGCTTTCTCCAGCTGAAATACAGCTGATGAGATTCTGTTATGAGGGATTCAGCAATAAAGAAATTGCAGAAAAACTTAATCTGAGTACAAGAACTATTGACACTTATATCAACCGGCTTACAGAAAAGCTGGGACTGAAAACCAAGCTTCACCTTATCCGTTTCTGCGTAGAAAACGGATATTACAATTCCAGTTTATAAAAAATTCTGAGTTCAGATTTAAAATTTAAAATTCCGGCTAACTTGTGGAGACCAAGGACGGCTTATTAATGCTTATTATAAGTAAGAAACCCTTGTGGAACCTATCGCTACCGGCATTTATTAAATTTTGTTCATTATTTTTTTTGTACCTTTATACCGCTACATTATTTTATTGTTAAATTATTGCTACCCTGCCTTAATATAGTATATACATAAAAAGCTCAACGATTTGAATAAAAATATTTTGCCACTAATTTGCTAGTATTCAATTTTTTTAACTAAATTTGCACACCTAAAATTTAAAATTAAAATAAGGAAATGACAAAGGCAGAATTGGTAAACACCATCTCAAATAAGTTGGGAACAGAAAAGAATGAAACACAGAAAGTTGTAGAAGCTTTTATGCAGGAGATCAGAACTTCTATGTATAATGGGGATAACGTTTATCTAAGAGGTTTTGGATCTTTTATCATTAAAACAAGAGCTGCTAAAACAGGAAGAAATATTTCTAAAAACACTGCAATTGAGATTCCTGCTCATAACATTCCTGCTTTCAAACCTTCAAAATCTTTTGTTGAGAAAGTAAAAACTAAAGTTGCAGTAAAATAAGAACATTAACTGAATATTAACTAGTTACTAAAAAATTAAAATTATGCCAAGCGGAAAGAAAAGAAAAAGACACAAGGTTGCGACTCACAAAAGAAAGAAAAGAAGAAGAGCAAACAGACATAAGAAAAAATAATCTCCTCTTCTCGAGATTTACAATATAATAATATAGTTGGTGGATTTAAATTCTTAAAGTTCACTAACTATATTTTTGTTTGCAACTATAAGATTCCGCGGAAAACGGATGGTTTCAAATATTATTTTAATAAACATATAATGGTTTTCATCCAAAATCCTTATATTTAATAGATGAATTAATCAGAAAAAACATCCACTTCCTATAATCTTAACAATTTTATCTTATTAAAAAATGAAGAAAGAACTAATAGTTTCGCATGAAGATGATCTTACAAAGATTGCATTACTGGAAGACGGAAGACTATGTGAACTTCATGAGCAAGAGGACAAAAGCGATTTTATAGTTGGAGATCTGTTTATAGGAAAAGTAAAAAAACTGGCACCCAATCTGAATGCAGCATTCGTTAATATCGGATATGACAAGGATGCATTTCTGCATTACCAGGATCTGGGACCACAGTATCTTACATATAGAAAGTTTTTAAAAGATACTATTTCTAAAAAACAAAGCACTTCAAGCTTAAAGAATTTCGAGATACAACCCGAAATAGACAAAAATGGAACGGTAGATAAAGTGATCGCCAAAGACGATATAGTTCTGCTGCAAATCACCAAGGAGCCCATTTCTACAAAAGGCCCAAGAATTTCTACTCAAATCTCTCTGACAGGACGTTTTCTGGTTCTGATCCCTTTCGACAATAAAGTTTCTATTTCTAAAAAGATACGAAGCTTCGAAGAAAAGGAAAGACTGAGAACCTTAATCGACAGCATCAAGCCTGAAGGTTTCGGAGTTATCATCAGAACAGTAGCAGAAGGAAAAAAAGTCGCAGACCTTCATAATGACATGAACCAGCTGGTTCAGAAATGGGAAAGCACTTTTAAAAATATCCAGAGAAATAAAATTCCGTCTAAAGTTTTAAGCGAAGAAGATAAAGCTTCAGCTATTTTAAGAGACAATTTTAATCAGGATTTCGTCAATATCATCTGCGATGATGAGCAAATGGTAAATGAAATGACAAATTACGTGGAAGTAATTGCTCCTGAAAAGAAAAATATTGTCCAGTTTTATGATTCCCATATTCCTCTTCTGGAATATTACAATGTTGAAAAACAGCTTAAACAGAGCTTCGGAAAACACGTTAACATTCCAAGTTCCAAAGGCGCTTATCTTGTTATTGAACACACAGAAGCACTTCACGTCGTTGATGTCAACTCCGGTAACAATATTACCACCGGAACTGCTGTCAATAAAGAACATGCACTGAAAGTGAACAAAATGGCTGCTACTGAGATCGCAAGACAGCTTCGCCTCCGCGATATGGGAGGTATCATCGTAATCGATTTCATAGACATGCCGAATTCTGATCACAGAAGAGATCTTTACGAGCATCTCAAAGAGGAAATGAAGCGCGACAAAGCTCGCCACAAAATACTTCCTCCAAGTAAATTTGGACTGATCCAGATTACCAGACAAAGAAACCGTCCGGAAAAACAGATCGACACCAAAGAAGAAAACCCGAACAAAGACGGAGAAATTGTAGCTCCTATTGTTATCGTGGAAAGAATGGGTGAAACCTTAAGAAACATCCTGCAGAAAGAAAAAGGAAAAATCTACCTGCATGTACACCCATTTGTGGAAGCCTACCTTACCAAAGGCATTAAAAGCATCCAGATGAAATGGTTTATCAAATACAAAAAATGGGTAACCATCGTTCCAAGAGATTCTTTTAAATATTTAGAATACAAAATCTACAATGCCAAAAAAGAAGAATTAATAGAATTCTCTAATTAAAAAATTTAGAACCTTCAGTACAACTGAAGGTTTTTTTATTTTGCATTGATAAGCATAGAATATGATGTACAATTTAAGTTTTGGCTAAAGCCAGTGAATTCTGCATTTTTTAAAGGCGGGCTAAAGCCCACCCCTATTGAATTTTAACAACAATATCATTCATCATTCATCATTCATCATTCATCATTCATCATTCATCATTCATCCTTAATTATTTATCTTTAAAACATGAAAAAACACCATTACAAAATGACCATCCAATGGACAGGAAACCTGGGAACCGGAACAAGCGGATATAGAGATTACGAAAGAAGCCACACAATTTCAGCAGAAAATAAAGTTGTTATAGAGGGTTCATCTGATCCGGCATTTCGTGGTGACAGAACAAAATACAATCCTGAAGAAATGCTTTTATCTTCTCTTTCCTCCTGTCATATGCTCTGGTATCTGCATTTTTGTTCTGAAGCCGGTATTATTGTAACAGAATATACTGATGAAGCCACTGGTATAATGGAAGAAACAGCCAGCGGAAGCGGCCATTTTACGGAAGCAACCCTGCATCCCAAGGTAACAGTTGCGGAAGAATCAATGATTGAAAAAGCAGAACAGCTTCATCATAAAGCCAACGAATTTTGCTTCATTGCCAACTCAGTCAATTTTCCGGTGAAGCATATCCCTACCACGTTAGTTAAATAGTACCACACCTGGAATTAAATTCAGAAAACAATGATGAACATTACATTTTAACAGTAATAACTCTAAAAAACTCCACTGGAAGAGAATTATTTAATAAAAAATCAATAAAAATAATGTTTTACCATCAATAAAAACACAATAATTTTAAAATATTTGTCAATTTTATTCAAAATATAAAGTTTTTTTACTATTTTTATATAACTAAAACAGACCATGATGAAACCAAGATTGACCATTTTTGATGAACCCATGCTGTATACAGAGGGATTATCAAGACTGCTTACACAAAGCAAAATTTTCAGCACAATAGACATTTGTAATTCTTTAGAAACCCTCTCCAAACATTTAAAAGAAGAACCATCGGAAATGCTTGTCATGAGTTCCAATATGCTCATGCTTACAGAAATCTGTAAATTGGTAGAAAGCATTATTTCTCAACATAAAAACACCAAAATCATTGTTATAGGAAGCTCTTATGACGTGATAGATATGCGGAAGCTATTCAACAAAGGTATCAAAGGTTATCTGGACAAAAACTGCACCTATGATGAGTTCCTGAAATCCATTAATGTTTTACTCCTTAATGAAATCTATATCTGTGATCATGCAAAGGAAAAAATGATGAATTTTATCAGCAGCGAACAGGGAAAGCAAAGCCCACACATCAAAGAACCACTCACCCGCCGTGAAATGGAAATTCTTAAACTGATCTGCGATGGTTGCAGCAGTAAAGATATCTCTGAAAAACTTTTTATCAGTATCAATACGGTAGAAACACACCGAAAAAGAATTCTTTTGAAACTCAATGCGAAAAACTCAGTCGGAATTGTAAAATATGCTATTGAGAACCATATTATCGACTGAAATTCTCCCATGAAAAACTCAAAAAATTCCAAACTTTACAGTCTGGAATTTTTTTATGCCTGAATTCATTCCTCTTACTAAAATCAGGCGCAACTTATTATTAATCCTTTTCATTGTAAGATGAGAAGTGAGACATAGAGATCAGAAACTGAGCTATGAAAAAGCTTATATAACTTTGACCTTATTGTTTATCTGTAAACAACCCAGATTTCTAATCTCCGGCTCACCACTTGGAACTTTAAACTTTAAAACCTTGAACCTTACTCATAATCCGGCATCTCCCCGTTGCTAAAAAGTGCTGTTCGGGTAAGATCTGTCAAACTACTGTTAAGATCAATGACCATTACATTTCTCTGCGAAATATTATCATTGGAAGTATTCATAAAAATGATCTGTGCATTATTCGGTGAGAACCTTGGGTCAAGGTCATTGGTTCCCATCACTTTTTCGCTTTCGGCGGAAATATCACTTATAGCATCTGTGACCAGATTGTAGATAAAAATATGTGAATCCAGCTGTCTGTAATTTCCGCTGCCATCAAGATATCCTGAGACATCACGGGTAAAGAGAAGAAGCTGTCCGTCTACGGAGAAATTCAGCCCACCGCTGGCTCCCGGAGAACCGGATAATACAGTTTTAAGGACACTTCCCGTCATGTCTATAACATAAACCTTCGTGTTATAACCGTTATAATCATTGGTTTTCAACGCTATTTTACTACCATCATAACTCCAGTCGCATTCGGATATCATACTTCCGTCCGGAGTAGTATATACCAGACTCAGGCCGCTACCATCTTTATTGATCCTGTATAGTTTATTGAAGTTAGAATAAATAAGCTCCTTACCATTTGTACTCCAGGCAAAATCCATTTCATAATTATTAAACCCTGCTACAGCAACCGTTGTTACTTTAAAAGGATTGGAACCGTCTGGATTGGCTGTATAAATATGAGTACTTCCGCCTTCCGTACGAAGGAATGCAATAAGGCCTGCATTATTGTTTTTACGTGGTCGCCAGCTGTTATAAGAAGAATTGGTAAACTGGAAATTATTCCCCTGATCATCACTGGAGATGATAACAAAGTTTCCATTCTGTTTTTGAGTATAGTGATACCTGTTGGCCGGCACCGTATTGGTGGTAAATTTACTGATAGAACTTAAAACTGGCTGGTGAATGCCGTCCGAAACAGACACCTGCCAGAAGTAACTTACACCAAACTTCAGATTTGAAAGCGTATAATGATTAGCTGTCAAATCATTAACCTGAATCACATTAGTGTCAAGATTATTTTTAATTGCCAAACTGTATTTTAAAACATCCGCTGTATCCGGATCTGTTGCGCTCCAGGTTAATTCGACGCTCAAAGGTTGATTTATTGCGTTATCTATCGGACTTAGCAACTGTGGTGTAGCGGGAGGAGAATTCAATGAGGTGTCATCATCCATCTCAAAAACTGCTGTTACCACTTGATTTTGATTCTGTATATTGACAGACTGAAAGCTGGTAATATATCCTGAAAGCTCTGCTTTTACGGAATAATTGCCTACCGGCATGCCTGCGATTTCAAAAGAACCGTCTGTACCACTGAAAACCGTCTGTGTTGTAGGATTGGTAAAGATCTTCACATTGGAAAGCGGTACATTACTGCCTCTTTTTACGACTTTTCCTTTTAATGTTCCTGTTTGAGCCTGTTCTACAAGGTCTTCACTGCATGAAAACAGACAAAAAGCCAAGATGAATATGCTGAGTATTTTAATTAAAGTTTTCATAATTCGTGTTTTTATTTGTTTCCGAAGTAAAAGTTGATTCCTATACCAAAGCGTAAAGCCTGATCTTTCCTTTTTCCATTTACAAGGCCTTCCCAGTCATCTTTGAAACCCAGGTCATATTGAGCTGAAGCCCTCAGTGAAACATTCCGGCTGATCATATATTCCAGCCCTCCCCCAAATTGTGCTTTATATTGAGGTTTATATTTTGAATACATCGCTCCTGCCCCACCGTATACGTATGGGCTGAATCTATATTTAGGGAAAAGTATATATTCCAGATTCACTTCGGGACCGAAATAGTTTCTCTTCACAATATTTGAATTTTCAAGAGTAAAATAACTGCCGTTCAATTCCATATTCAGGTAGGGAGTAAGGAAATATTTAAATCCTATTTTACCGCCAACATTCATTTTAGGGCCCACATAATCATCTTTCACTTTCTGCCCTTCAATATTGGCGAATATGGAAACTTTCTGTCTGTAGCTTTCCGGATATTTTCCGCCTAAAGCTCTTCCGTCATTTTGCTCCTGCTCTCTGTTATATTCATTGATTAAAGCCTGATATCCTCCATTGGGATCCACTGCTTTCCCCCATATTTTGTCTCTTATACCTTCTACGATAAGAGATTTTACAGCTTTTTCAATAGCCTCGGTTACAGCAAGCTGAACGGGTTCATTTTGGGTAAGTCCTACCTCAGCTTCCAGAAGTCTTTCCGTATCGATATATCTGAAGAAACTTCCGTTGACGCTGGTTGAAAGAATAGTTTTGGAAGTATAAACTGTTTTAAGAATTTCTCCATTAAGGGTAGAGACAGCGCGAAGGTAAATAGTAATTCTATCCTGGCGGTATTGTGTAGAAGCACCGATTCCGAAATATCTTGCTCCAAGTCCTCCGGTAAGGATATTGCTGTCATAGGAGATTACGCCGCCTTCAAGAAGAATTCCGGCATATAAAAGAGGAGGAAGTGCCTGGCTGTTTTTATCTGCATCCTTTATGTATTCCTGTCTTGTGGAACGGATGATTTGTCTTTCATTGAGAAGATTGGCAATGTTTTCCCTTTCGATAGGGATAAACCAATGACTGTCTTCCAGTGCTTTGATAAGAATGGTGGTGGTTCCCTGAGGGACTGCCGTACTCCAGTTGTTTCCGTTTTCGGAAGGTTTATACTGGCCGGTCTGGTCCCGGAATTTGTAGACCCCTATTACAATTTTTTCTTTGGGAAGGGGAAGGTTTTTCAATTCTGCGGTAGAGGAAGTAACCTCTCCCATTGTTGGTTTTTCGGGATCCGAAGGTAAACCAAATATTGAACTACAAGCCTGCAGAATGCATAGCAGGAAACTACAGAAAAAGATTCTGGTGTAAGTGTAGGTTGTCATGGTAAGTTTATTTTTAGTTATTTCCTATTTCGGAATTACGATCTCGGACTGATCGCCATTGCTGGTATCCAAAATATTGATTAAAAGTCCCTGATTAGTATTGGTAATCTGTAAGTAAAGCGATCCGAAAAGATAATTTCCCGGCTTTATGTTTCCATCACCAAACTGTTCATCAAACAGTTTTCTTGAAAGCTCACTGAGAATCTGTCTGTTGAGACTCTGGGTAAAGCTGTCAAGAGAGTTTACACGATCCAGCAGATCGCTGAAATCATTTTTTTCGTCAAATTGGTTTTGTGCATTGGCAGAGCTTAAAAGCCACTGGTAATTAAACGTGTCACCCCCAAAAGCCGGATTGACCGGTTTGTAGACGAGCTGCTGAGATTTTCCGTAGAAAATACCCGCAATAAAGGTCAAAATAATGATAAAGGTTTTCATGGCGGACATTTTTAGTAGATAAATTCATTTTTAATAAGGTTTTTCTTAGCATTAAATTCTTTGATATATTTTAAGCTGTAAACCAGCTGTTCTTTTAAATAATCTTCTGCAGGATTGGTCATAAAACTGTAAATAATTTTATCCTCAATCTGAATATTAATCTGGCCGCTTGTTCCACGAAGTGGAAGTTCTGTAATGGTAACGGCACTGCTGCTTTTATCCGGAAGCTGACTGTATTGCATATAAAACAGATCATAAAAATCCTTTCCAACCTTGGTTTTGGTTTCATCAATGGTAAGTCCTCTCAGTTCATAAGCCGCATCCTCTTCTACTTTTGCTGTTTTCTTTTTAAAAAGATCGCTATTGAGCTCCAGACTGTCTTTGGCGACCAGTTTTTGTGTTTCTTCATCCCTTATATAAAGAAAGGCCTTCAAGGCATCTTTTGATTCAAGATTGACACTGATCTCTGATAGTATTTTGACTTCATTGGGATTAACAGAAAATTTACCACTCTGCTGATTGTTTGAAAGATTCCCGCCGTTTCCTTTTTTTATAGAAACCAAAAGATAATTCAGTTCCTTATAAACGGTGGTATTGTTCATTACAATTGCTTTCAGAATAATCTGATTTTCAAGAAGGCTGCTCTCTATTCTTGCGTTTATTTTTTTATCTTCCTGCCCATACGTCCATACAGACAGGAAGCTAAAAAATGTGCTCAGGCTAAGGGAATATAAAATTTTCATCATTTGTATTTTAATAGTTTCTCATGAAAACTGTTTTATTGTCTCCCTTTACATTGATCTGAATTCCATCCGAAATACTGTTGCTTCCCGTAACATCAATAATATTATTGTTTCCTTGTGCGGTAATGGCAGCTTTAGTTTCTTTATCTGTAAATGAATTCATAAAATAAAGCGTATTAAAGTCTCCCAATTGTTTTATAGCAATATTAGTTCTGGCATTAAGAGAAAGCTCGGCGTTGTTATAATCGCCCATCTGAATGATATTGGAACCGAATGAAGTCTGATCAATCTGCTGCCTGGCTATAAGATTAAAGATTGTATTGCTGTTGATCTTATCCCAGTCTATTTCCTGTGCCTGTAATGGCAATACGATGAAAAGAGCAAAAACACTCCATCTTAAAGTAAACATGGCCTCTATGTATTAAAGTACTGATGCAAACCGGAGAAAATTGGAGGTAAAAAAGGAGAAACCCTGTAGTTTCTCCTTTACAATTTCTAAGATTTACAGTATGTGTTATAGGGCTTAATTGGATTGATTCACAATCATAGAGTTTCCGTTACCTACCTGAGCTCCTAAGTGAACATGGCCAGTACCGCTCTGAGCTACCCAGGTAAAGTTACCATTACCCATCTGAAGGTCAATAGCTGTGTTGGAATCTCCTATCTGGAACTGATAAAGCTGGTTGGCATTACCTATCTGTAATCCGGCAGAGGTATTATCATCTCCTACCTGAACTGAAGCGGCAATATTATTTGATCCGGCCTGAACATGAGTAGCACTGTTATCATCACCATCCTGATACTGAACAAGGACATTGTTAGCTCCTACCTGAAGTCCACTGGCATCATTTCTTCTTCCCAGCTGAATTTGATAAGCGTCATTACCACTACCTAGCTGAATAGCTGAAGCATCATTTCTTCTTCCGTCCTGATATTGAAGAACAAAGTTCCCTAATCCTACCTGTACCGAAGAAGCATCATTTCTTCTTCCGATCTGAGTTTGTTCTGTAGAGTTAAGAACTCCAAGCTGCCATGTTGAAGCAGAGTTTCTGTTTCCCATCTGCATGACTTCGTTTGAGTTTCCGATACCCACCTGATCTACATCTATAGAGTTTCTGTTTCCGATACTTTGTGCAGTATTAACATTCAAAATACCTACCTGATCAATGTCTGCAGTATTACGATTCCCTGTCTGTGTCAAAGAGTTGATGTTCAAAAGACCAGTCTGATCCACAGTAGCAACATTTAAGTTTCCTGTTTGGGTAGTTACATCAATATTAAATTGTGCAAATCCGAAACTCATGGCGAATAGTGTAAATACACCTGTAAGTAAATTTTTCATCTTAGTAAAAATTAATTGGTTAATAGTAAGGCAAAGGTAGCCTCTGAGTCAAAATGAAAAACCACCATCAAAGTGTAAATTTCAAAAGTCACTGTTTATAGTTGTAAGGGTCACCATTTGCCGTTGTATGGAAGTCATTGTTTTCAGTTACGGAAAAATACGGGAGTCATTTAAAGAATCATAAGTAGCTCATTCAGTGGTGAATATTGAATAATCTCCTGACGTTATTTTCACTCATTTTTTTAAATTCATCATGGGCAGTAAAACTTCACAACGCTGGGTTTTAAAATATTGTGATCATCAATTATCCATCTTTCATTTGTCAAGGAAAATCCAAAGCTACTGATCTTTTCATCCTGATCTCACATGGTTAATTAATGTTAAGGCCCTTATTTCTTCAAGATATATTGTTAAATTTGAGCTATGAAAAATTTTGGAAAAGATTTATTACGAAAAATAAAAAGTGTAGAACTTCCCGGTGAACATGCACATGGGGTTTTCTCCCCTCCCTACCGCCCCGTTTTTACTTATGATGAAGTATTGGCAAAGAATCCCAAATTTGCGGCAGTCAATATCGTTTTATATCTGAAAGACAACGAGTGGTATTTTCCATTGATCCAAAGAACCATTAATGAGCACGACAGACATAGCGGGCAGATTTCACTGCCTGGAGGAAAGCGTGAGGAGATGGATAGAGATTTTGCGGAAACCGCAGTTCGGGAAACATCCGAAGAAATCGGAATAGACAAACATTATGTAAGAATTATCAGAGAAATGTCTCCTATTTATATTCCACCGAGCAATTTTTATGTATATCCCTATATTTCTTATACTAAAAAGAATCCCGCCTTCGTTCTTCAGCAGACGGAAGCGGTGGAAACCATAGAATTTCCCATCACTTCCTTTCTGAACCTGTCAGACACCCCCGAAATTATGGCACTGCCTAATGCAAGCGGACATGAGGTTCCTGTTATCAATTTCAACGGATACATTATCTGGGGTGCTACAGCGATGATATTAAGTGAATTCAGCCAGTTGCTGAAAAAAATGTAACTTTGCACTACCGTGTTTAATTGAGAGATGGCGAAGAAAAATATTTTCACCGATGCATTCGGAACACCTTATTTTTTGAAAAGGTTTATTATTTTTATTTTAGGAGTTGTATCATACAGAAGATTCAACGGCTTTAATAAGTTAAAAATAACCGGAACAGAACACCTTGTGGATCTTCCGGATTCTAACGTACTTTTTGTATCCAACCATCAGACCTATTTTGCAGATGTGGCAGCCATGTATCATGCGTTCTGTGCTGTAAATAACGGATATCTGAACACGATAAAAAACCCGATCTACCTATTGAACCCAAAGATCGATTTTTACTATGTAGCAGCAGAGGAAACCATGAATAAAGGTATTCTTCCCAAAATATTCAAAATTGCGGGTGCTGTAACGGTAAAAAGAACATGGAGAGCCGAAGGGAAAAATGTCAACAGAATGGTTGATATGAGCGAGGTAGACAATATTATGAAAGCATTGGACAATGGCTGGGTAGCGACTTTCCCTCAAGGAACTACTTCTGCTTTTGCACAGGGACGAAGAGGAACGGCCAAGTTGGTAAAGAATCAGCGTCCTATTGTAATTCCAATCAAAATAAACGGATTCAGAAGAGCTTTTGATAAAAAAGGACTCCGCGTAAAGGTAACCGGTGTAAAACCTACGATGGAATTCAAAGCTCCTTTGGATATTGATTATGATAATGAAAAAGCACCGGAAATTTTATTGAAAATAATGACTGCCATTGAGCAGACAGAAGATTTCAACTTATTACACAGTTATGATGAAGAACTTAAAGCTAAAAAATTAGAACAAAAGGACTCAAATAATTAAAGTAAATTAAAAATTATGAACAAAATACTTGGAATCTTATTCGCAATCATAGTATTAGTTTCATGCAACAGCCAAAAGGTATATTCGGATTTTGATATCAGCTATTCGAAAAGTGGGGGCTATGCTCCGGTATATGAAAATCTTCTTATAAAAGGAAATAATGTACACTACTCTTTTGAAGGGCAGGGCAAGAAATACAAGCAGGATTTTAAAATCTCTGATGAAGATTTAAAGAAACTGGATCAGGTTCTTTCTCAGAACAATTTCAGAAGAATACAGGAAGACCGTAAAAAATTGTACGACAATATTTCAACTTCCATCAATGTCAAGAAAGGTCCAAATGAAGGGAATAAATCGGATGCCAGTATGATCATTCCGAATTACCAGACCAACTGGAACAACATTCTTGAAGCTTTCCAGCAGATCATTAATACTAATGTTAAAAAACAGTAAATACAATTGAAAACCCACTTCATTGCCATTGGCGGAAGCGCCATGCATAATCTTGCGATTGCATTAAAAGACAAAGGATATCAGGTGACAGGTTCTGATGACGCTATTTTTGAGCCTTCAAAATCCCGTTTGGAAAAGAAAGGAATTCTGCCTCAGGAAATGGGCTGGTTCCCGGAAAAGATTACTCCGGATATTGATGCTGTTATTCTTGGAATGCATGCCCATCAGGATAATCCTGAATTGGCAAGAGCAAAAGAACTGGGTCTGAAAATATATTCTTATCCTGAATTCCTGTACGAGCAGTCTAAAAATAAAACCAGAGTTGTCATTGCCGGATCACATGGTAAAACAACGATTACTTCAATGATTCTTCACGTTCTGAATTTCCACCAGAAAGACGTGGATTTCATGGTTGGAGCTCAGCTTGAAGGTTTCGACTGTATGGTAAAACTGACTCAGGATAATGACTTCATGGTTCTGGAAGGTGATGAATACCTTTCTTCTCCTATTGATCTTCGTTCTAAATTTTTACTGTATCAGCCTAATATTGCTTTGATGAGTGGTATTGCCTGGGATCATATCAATGTTTTCAAAACATTTGATGATTATATAGATCAGTTCAGAAAGTTTGTAGCAAGCATTACAGCGGGAGGAGTTTTGGTTTATAACGAAGAAGATCCGGAAGTAGTGAAAGTAGTGGAAAATGCTGAAAATTATTTCAGAAAAATCCCTTACAACACTCCTGAATATGAAATCAATAATGGTAAAGTGTATTTAAAAACTGAAATGGGAGATGTTCCTCTTTCTGTTTTTGGAGCTCACAACCTGTTGAATATGGAAGGAGCAAGACATATCTGCCGACAGCTTGGTATTATGGATGAAGACTTCTATGAGGCTATTATGAGCTTCAAAGGGGCATCCAAACGTCTTGAAAAAGTAGAAAGAGAAGATAAAGGAACGCTTTATAAAGATTTTGCCCATGCACCAAGCAAGGTGAAGGCAGCTGTAAAAGCATTCACGGAACAGTTTAAAAATGATAAGAAATACGGATTTCTGGAGCTTCATACGTATTCCAGTTTAAATCCGGCTTTCCTTGAGCAATATGATCATGCAATGGACGGATTGAATGAAGCTATCGTTTTCTATTCTGAAGATGCTTTGAAGATCAAAAGAATGGAGCCTATATCACCAGAATTTATCAAAGAAAAATTCAAGAATGAGAATTTAAAGGTTTTCACGAATGCTGAAGATCTTCATGCCTATTGGAATACATTGGATAAAACAGATGGTGTTTATCTCATGATGAGTTCCGGAAATTTCGGCGGTCTTGATTTAACAAAATAAACAAAAAGCTTCAGAATATCATCTGAAGCTTTTTTTATTGATATTTATAAAGAAATTATTGTTAATTACATAGCATCAGCATTTTCTCTGGTAACTTTTAATGCTTGTTCTAATTTTGGTTATGATATTTCAATTGTTAAAATACATCTATTTTTATTTATATTAATTACCTTTCTTTTAAGTTGAGAGTTATATTGATTTTATACTATAAATTTTATATCAAGTTATAAGATTTACAAAATAAATAAAATTAACCCAAAAAGAAGTATGAATTATTAAGTTGTGATGAGTATATGCTTATGGATGAAATTATTTCACAAAACAGAATGTGATAAATTATTTTATTCTTAACACAATTGCCGTTTTAATTAACAAAACAAAAAAAACAGCCACACTTATTGATTAATACATAAATATGTTATATAATTGTTACAAGATTGCAATCTTAAAATAAACTAAAAGCTAAAATTTTTAAACAGATGAAAAAATTAATTTTAATTGCTGCTCTTGGAGTAGCTGGTATTATGAGTGCTAAAGGTGCTGCTGATAAAAAAGTAATCAAAAAAGCAGAAACTATTGAGATAAAAAATATTAATAATAATATTGATAAAAAGGCAAAGATGCCTCCAATTACTTGGGTTGGAGTTTCTACTTGGTGTGGAAAAGTATTCTACCTGAATGCAAGTGATTATTCTAATTATGAAGAACTGGATGCAGCTGCTACTCAGTTTACTAATCAACAATGTGCTGGTGCATCCACATTTACTGGTCAGTATACATAAAATAAAAATATTTTAACTTTGAATCAGTAACTTTTTAAGTTGCTGATTCTTTATTTAGATTGAACATGAAATACTATCTATTTATATTTTCCTTTATTATAGTCTTTGCCAATGGACAGAGTATTATTTCTCCAGATTTCACTATGAAGACTTCTCCATATGAAGTAAGTGATTATGGAAATAGTTCATATAATGTATATTACAAAGTTAATTTTTTAGATAATGCTCTTTCTCCTAATAGTAAAAGAGAAGTAATGTGTATCCTTGAACTAGGAGATAATAACATTTCTAAATTTTTTGATTATAATCAATTGAGAAAAGATTCCCTGTCTGAAAAATATAGTAAAAAGGATATGATTGGCTCTAAAGAAATGGGAGAGTACATGAAAATAAGAGTTTTGTGGAATAATGTTGTGTTTAAAAGGAATAGTTTAATGACAGTTCAGGATAGATTCAAATCAGTATATCAATATGAAGAAGAACAGCCAAAGTTTAATTGGAAGTTAGAGAAAGGAGAGAAAATATTACTAGGGCATAAATGTAATAAAGCAACAGTTACATACAGAGGAAGAAATTACATTGCATGGTATACTAGTGAAATACCCATTAATAATGGACCTTATGTTTTTGGAGGATTACCTGGTTTGATTTTAGCAGTTGAAGATACTGATAAGAAATATACCTTTGAAGCAGTGGGAATAACAAAAACCCTTAAACCTATCTATTTAAGAAATGAGAAAAATATATTAAGGACTACCAGAGAGAAATTTAGAACTGTACAAAAAACATATTATGATAATCCAAGTGCTTTTTTTAGTGGTAAAGCCTATAATGAAGATGGAACTCCAATTGTATTAAAACAACAAAATATACAATATCAGCCTATAGAAATAGAATAGCTTCAGAAATAATCTGAAGCTTTTTTGTTAGATGCTTATTTTATGACTAAACAAAAGTCTCTTTTATGAGTTACTGATCATTCAGTTTCCTGTTGTTGGTCAGTTCTATAGTTTTGATGGATCCTACCGGTGCAATTTTTATTGTTTTATTTCCTTTTGCCAGATAAATATAATACATGCTGTTGGATCCTATCAGATGAACCTGTTCAAACTTATCATCACCATAGTTTAATCTATAGTCATATTTAAGTTTGTTCTCCCTTATTTTTCTGGTAAGCCCAAATCCTTCTCCCAAGCCTATTCCTACAAAGAAAGACAGTAACATCATGGCCAGAAATCTCACAAACATATTGGTAAAATGATTCTCAATAGCCTCTTTGCTCATATTTTCATGTCCTTTGAGAGATGCCATCTGGAATGCCCAACGTTTATTTTTACTGGCCTGTTTTGATAAAAAAGAGGGAAAAACAAATGAAAATACAACAATCCCAATGAGGGCAATGAGTATTACAGGATGAGCGGTTAAGGTAGCAATCGGGCTTATCAAAATATCCATTATCGTTGAATATTTCAGGATATTAATGCCTATCTGATAGTAGAAGACACTCTCTTTTAATATTCCCATTACAACGAGAAAAAGATATCCGAACGGAAGTGATCTCTGAATTCCTTCTGAATATTTCATGGATGTTTTTATTGGTTTTAGTTTTAAATTGGGGTCAGCTCAATGCTATTGAGATACGAAAATATAAAATTATCATCAAATTAAAACATACAGATCTATCTTTCACATTCTTTGATCAGATTTTTCAAAATTTCTTCTGTGGAAAGTTCACTGTACGGATGGATAGACTGCCCCAGCCAGATGGATACAAACTCAGGATTTTGCAAGGATTTTGCTGCCTTACGTAAGACATTGGTCAGTTTATTTTGATAAGGATAAGGTAAAATATATTCTGAGTTTTCAACCGTTTCTACAAATTGATTTTTTATTCCTCTGGCATACCTTCCTGAAAAGCTCTTCGTTAAAACAATTTCTTCTTCTCTTACTTTTTTCAGTCTTTGCTTTTCAAAAGGCTGTAAAGCACTTTCCCGAGAAGCCAATAAAAGATTTCCCACCTGGAAGCCCTGAGCACCTAAGTCTTTAACAGCTTTTAATGTCTTGCCACCATAAATCCCCCCTGCATAAATTAAAGGAACATTCACATGATCATACACCTGTGACAGCAAAGACAACCCTCCGATCTGCGGAATATTCTCCGCGTCAAAACTTCCTCTGTGGCCCCCCGCCTCTATTCCCTGAACACAAATGATATCAATACCTGATTTTTCAAGCTCCAAAGCTTCATTCACAGACGTACAGGTTCCGATAAGGATAACTCCGTTTCCTTTTAATTTCCGAATACTCTGATCATCCAGATTTCCGAATGTAAAGCTTAAAATTTTACAGTTCTCTTCAATGATGGCATCCACCTGCTCATGATAAGTCTTTATACTGATTGTCTCAAGTTCCGGAAGCTCTACTTCAATATTATTTTTTCTGGCTAGCTTCTCAATAAACTGTTTGGTTTTAATATACTTTTCTTTTAAATCATCCGTTACTTCAGGAATGTGATGGACGAATATATTTGCTGCAAAAGGTTTATCTGTCAGTTTTTTCGTTTCCCTGATCAATTCAACAGACTGATCCGCAGAAAGATCAGCCAGTGCCAGTGATCCCAGACAATCTGCTTTTGCAGCAGCAGCCACCATCTGTACCGTACTTACTCCAAACATCGGAGCCTGAATCACAGGATATTGTATCCCTAACTTTTTACTGATTGTATCGGGCCAAAACATAAGAATTATTTTTATTAAAATTTACGAAGAATGAGACAATACTTCTTATTCAATGATATGATATTGCTCAGAATAGAGTTTAAAGTTCAAGGTTTAGAGTTTAAGGTTATTGATAAACATTTATTGCCCATTGAACAAAGCAAGATTTATTTTGATTTTCTGAGTTCTTTATAATGTAATTTTGATGCCGGATCAAGCTTTTCAGTGGCATAAGAAAATGTAACAGCAGGCATTGTTTTCACGTAAGTGGTGAGAAAATGATGTAATTTCTTTTTGTCTTTTTTTCCGGCTTCTCTTATCCAGCTCCCTACGGCTTTATTCACCAGTTCATTCGGGTCATGAACAAGGATTTCTGCAATGGCAAAAGTATCTTCTGCATCATTTTTTCTGATAAATGCATGGGTGCTTACAATAGCTGTCCTCCTTTCCCACGGACTTTCAGAATGAGCAAGCTTATACAAAATATCTCTTGGTTTGTCAATAAGATATTCTCCGATAATATGGCAGGCCGCTCTGTCCACAAAGTCCCAGTTATTCAAACGGTCATGGCGGTTGAGATACAGATCAAAGAGGTCTTTCTTCTGATCTTCAGTCGTTTTTTTACTTCTGGCCTGGAAATCCATGATACTCACAGCTCCCATTCTCACTTCATAAAAATCACTGTCAAGAAGTTTGTTGATCTCCTCAAGAGGCATCATCGAAAATTCTTTAGCTGTTGTAAAGACATCTCCGAATTTCACTCCGAAGCTCTTTGTAACCCCATCATTTCCTTTGAAAAATTTCCCAGCTTTATTGAGTTCTTTTTCGTTTTTAAATAATGAAAGTGTTTCTATGAATTCCTGTGATGTCATGGATTATTATTAATTTAAAATCCCGCAGATTTCACAATAACTCAGATTCCTGATCTGTACATTCGTGAAAGCTGCGGGAGTCATTTATTTTTAATTTTACAATTAAATATCCGCTACGGAATTTAGCATTTTCTGTTCCCATTCAGGATCTTTAGGATCAAAGAATAATCTTTTCCCTGTATCTAAAGAACGGACAACATTCATTTCATCTTCTGTCAGTTCAAAATCAAATACATTAAAGTTTTCTTCAATTCTTGACGGTGTTACAGATTTTGGAATCACTACAAATCCTTCCTGAAGGTGCCATCTCAAAATTACCTGAGCTACAGTTTTACCATATTTTTCAGCAATTGCCTGCAGATCCGGATTGCTTAAAAGCTCAGCATTTCCATTTCCAAGCGGACTCCAGGGCTGTGTTATGATATTATTTTCCCTGTCATATACCTGTAATTCTTTTTGCTGGAATACCGGATGCAGCTCAATCTGATTAATCACCGGCAGCACTGTTGAATTAGCTTTTAATTCTTCCAGTTTCTCGATCGTAAAATTACATACGCCTATAGCTTTGATCTTTCCTTCTTTGTATAATTCTTCCAAAGCCTTCCACGTTCCCAGGAAATCTCCATAAGGCCAGTGGATAAGATACATATCAAGGTAATCCATCTGCAATCTGTCCAAAGTTCTCTGAAAAGCACTTTTAGCTTTTTCATATCCATGATCCTGAACCCATACTTTTGACGTGATAAACAGTTCATCTCTGCTTACTCCGCTATTTTTCACCCCAGCACCTACAGCTGTTTCATTCTGATAAATCGCAGCAGTATCAATCATTCTATATCCGCTCTGAATAGCTTTGATTACTGCATTCTCACATTCTTTCAGGTCTTCCATCTGCCATACTCCAAAGCCTAAAGCTGGAATATCCACTCCGTTATTTAAAGTTACCACAGGCTGACCTGTGTAGGTTTTCTTTTGCATAAGTCTTTATTTTAGTTATTAATATAAAGTGATAAGCAAATTTGCGACAAAAAATTGAAAACTCTGCCTACCAATTTTACTGTTTTCTACTAAGAAAGAGCGCTTCGCCTTTGCATTTTCCAAAAATAGTGTGTTGTATTACTCTTTTAAACTACCCCGTCTTTTTGCATTGCAAAAATCCACCCCTTCAAGGAAGGGGAATAAGAGGTCGATAAAACCCATCATGCCCACTTCTAACTTCCAGCACCCAGCTTCCAGCTTCTAGCCTTGAAATTCACTTCGCTGCTGGCATCCCATCGCTATTTTCTCTATTTTTGTTTAAAATTTAAAATCATGTCACAAAATATCAGATTGGCTACAGCAGAAGATTATCCGGGAATTATGGAAATCTGGGAGTCAGCAGTAAAGGCAACCCACGATTTCCTGGCTGAAGAGGATTTCAATTATTTTAAAGAAGCTATTCCAAGAGATTATCTTCCTAATCTGGAAGTTTATTTAATTAGTGAGGACAATCAAGCTAAAGGTTTTGCATCCGTAGCAGAAGGCAATCTGGAAATGCTCTTCATTCATGATGATGCCCGTGGGAAAGGATATGGAAAAACCCTTTACCAATTTATGAAAGAAAAGACCGGACTTACCAAAGTGGATGTGAATGAACAGAATCCACAAGCGGTTGGATTTTATGAAAAAATGGGGTTCAGAAAGATTGGAAGATCAGAAAAAGACGGTTCAGGAAAGAATTATCCACTTATTCATATGAGTCTGTAAATGGAAAATTTTTCGTTCAGTTTATTAAATCCGGATGCGGAAATTCCTTATCATTTGTTGCTGTTAGCAGATGAAACCAAAGAAGCTATTGATCGGTATATTTTCAATGCTGATCTCTATCTTTTACATGACGGCACTGAAAATATTGCGGTGATGGCACTATGCAAAATTAGTGATACAGAATTGGAAATTAAAAATATTGCAGTCATTGAAAGTTACAGAAGCAAAGGAATCGGAAGTATTCTGATGAATAAAGCTAAAGAAATTGCCAAAGAAAATCATTATAAAATTCTGACTGTCGGAACCTCGGATACCGGATTCCAACAGATCAGATTTTATGAGAAAAACGGTTTCATTAAAAGTGGGGTCCTGAAAGATTTTTTTATTGAAAATTATCCGGATCCGATATATGAAAACGGTTTACAAATGCGCGATATGGTTGTATTAACCCATCACCTGACGAAATAAGCCTTTAATATGCTCTATTTCAGTCTGATAATTAGTTTTCTTACGACATCCGAAATACAGCGTGTTTTCCAGCTTCTTCTTTCCTTCCCAGATCAGTTTCACTTCACCGCTTTCAATATCCTTTTTGCATAGAAAATCAGGTACAACCGCTAGTCCTGTTCCTCCTTTCAGACATCGGATGATTGAATTCAGGTTAGGAACGATATAATTCGGACGGAAATTAGGTTTATGACCAAAATTCAAGGTCCAGAACTGGAAAAGGTGCTCCATATCTCCTGTGGTTCCGTACCACTTTTCATTCTTCAGCCATTCCTCGATCTGTTCTGCATCTTTTGTTTTCAAAACTTTATTGAAAGCCGCTGTGTCCACATCTTTTCCCCCCACCAGAATGATCTGTTCTGAAGAGAAAGCTTCATGTTCTATATTGGGTGAAGACCCTTTTTTAGGAGTGATGATAAGATCAAGAATTCCTTTATCCAGCTGATCCAGCATTTCCGGATATTCTCCAAAACTGATGATCAGATTAAAAGGCAATGAAGAAACATATTGCTCCAACGTCGTCTGAAAAGTTTCAAAACACATTCCGACACTGATGGTAGGGGTATGCTTCTCTGTAGATTTCTGAAAGTTTTTTTCTACATCTTCAAGTTTGGTAATAGGCTCAGCAACGGCATTAAATAATACTTTCCCGCGTTCTGTCGGGATCATTTTTCTACCGGTTCTGTCGAATAGTTTGTATCCTACATAAGCTTCCAGAGAGCTTAAATGCAGACTCACGCCCGGCTGTGATATGAATAAAGCATCAGCAGCACCCGTCAATGTCCCGGTTTTATATATCGCCTTAAAAGTACGATACCATTCTAAATTGACCATGATTTAATTATTAATATTCTGATGCAAAGTTACAAAATAATTATAATATTAATACGTTTTCATTCTTGAGAAATGATGCATAATAATCCGGAATCCCGCTTTCCTTTATCTGACGGGCCGTTTCATCAATCGGATAAGGTATTTGAATAATTTCCGGAGTAATTTTTTCTTCGTCTAAAGTGAATATGACATAAGAAGCCAGCCTGTTTTCTTCTTTAGAGCGGCCCACGGAGCCACAATTAATTGCCCATGTTTTATTTTTAAACTGCTTTTTAAAAGATAAATGGGTATGTCCCATCGCAATAACGTCAGATTGAGAATCTTTTAGCATATCAGTAAAAATTTCATCCTTTTCTGATTCATACAAATAGGTGTCATTGCTTGATAAACTGGAATGAACCAATTGAATATTCCAGTGCTTCTCCCCTACTTTATAGTTTAATTTTAAATGAAAAGGCAGCTCTGATAAAAACTTTTTGTTCTCTTCTGTAATATGTTTTTTAGAATGATCAATCGCTATGAATCTGGCATTTGTCTCTTCTTCTGAGTGTTTGGACAAAGGAACAACAGGAATATCAAAAGCAATTCTTTCATCATGGTTTCCCATCAGACAAGGAATGCTTAAACTTCTGATCTTCTCAATCACCTCGTTTCCCCAGGGTGCAAAGTCCACAAGATCTCCCAAGCAGAACTTCTGCCTGATCCCTCTCTGTTCTATATCCTTCAACACTACTTCTAATGCAGGGAGATTTCCATGCACATCACTAAAAACAGCTACCTGTATCATTGTCCTTCAATTTGTTAAACAAATTTACACGACAGAAGGGAATTTCAGTTCGGATATAATATGATATTTAACCATGAAAATGGAATTAGTCAATGGTGAATTTTTGCTGCGCAAAGTCAATCGTGAATGATTAACTGCTGATTAGAAAACTTCCACATAGCATCAATTGTTCATGATCTCGAATCTCGAATCACGCAACCCAAATCACGCAAAAATTCACAAGCGAAGCGACCATTCACCGCTCACTCTCAACTTCAAACCCAAACCCTTGAATTTTAAAAACTATAATTTAAATAATACTTCCCTATAATTTATATTATTTTTATTATACAAACATCCATCCTAACTTTGCAGAGTAAAATTTAAACAATCATAAAAAATGAAAAAAGTACTAATCATCAACGGAGGACAGAATTTCGGACATTCCGGAGGAAAATATAATCAGACTATTGCAGAAAATACATTGGCGGCTCTTAAAGAATTTGACAATGTAGAAGTAAAGATCACTAATGTAAGTGAAAATTATGATAAACATGAAGAAGTGCAAAAGTTTGTCTGGGCAGATTACATTATTTACCATACTCCGATCTGGTGGTTCCAGCTTCCGAACGGATTGAAAAAATATATTGATGAAGTTTTCACAGCAGGTCATGCAAAAGGAATTTATATGAGTGACGGAAGAAAGGCTGAGAATCCTGAAATCAATTATGGTACAGGAGGAATGCTTGGAGGAAGAAAATATATGCTGACGACAAGCTGGAATGCTCCTGCAACAGCTTTCACACTTCCCGGAGAATTCTTCAGTGAAAGAAGTGTAGATGATGGACCATTATTTGGTTTCCATAGAATGAATGCTTTTGTCTCATTAGAGAAAATGGAAAGTTTCCACTTCCACGATGTAGAGAAAAATGCTAATGTAGAGCGTGATATGAAACTTTACAGAGAACATGTAAGAAACGTATTTGAAAAAGAATTAAAACCAGAATTAGTATCATGAAAAAAATACTGATCACAGGTATTACCGGCTATATAGGAGGTAGTATCGCTAAAAAACTGCTTGACAGAAATTATGAAGTAACCGGGTTAGTTCGTAACGAAACTCAGGTAAAGGAACTGGAATCATTGGGAATCAAAACCATTATTGGGAATATTCACAATGAAGATTTAATCAAAGCAGCTGTTGATGGTGTTGATGCAGTCATTCATAATGCGGATTCTGCGGATGATGCTTATGCTGTAGATAATTTTATCAAAGCAATGGAAGGAAGTCATAAGACATTCATATTTACTTCAGGATCTGCTATTTTCGGGGGTAAAGAAAATGGTAAAAGAAGTGATTTTGTGTATACTGAAGATTTTCCTCTGACTCCAAGACTGGAAATGGCATCAAGGGTTCTTATTAACAATTATGTTCTTCAGTCTGTTCAAAAAGGCATAAAAAGTATTGTTATTGTTCCTACCATGGTTTACGGAGAAGGTCTTGGAATAAAAAAAGACAGCATCCAGATTCCGGCATTGGTTAATTTTTCTCAGAAAAAAGGACACGGTGTTTATTTTGGAGAAGGTGAAAACATCTGGTCCAACTTGCACATTGAAGATTTGGCAGAACTGTATGTACTGGCCTTGGAAAAAGCAAAAGGAGGTTCTATCTATTATGCAGAAAATGGTGATTCATCTTTAAAAAACATTGCAGAAGTTATCAGTAAAAAATATAATCTGGAACCGGCCAAATCTTTAAGTATACAGGATGCTGTTGACAACTTCGGTCCTGCGGGAGGCTATTTCGGTTTTGCATCCAACAGTAGATGTAACGCAGACAAAGCCAGAGCAGAACTGGAATGGAAACCTATTTATAACTCAATTGAAAATTTTATTTAATATGAAAATTCATCTTACAGCCATTATAAAAGCCAAAGAAGAACATCAGGCAGAAGTATTGGAAGTTCTTCAGAATATGGTAAAAGAAACAAGAAAAGAAGAAGCATGTGAGCTTTACAACCTTCACCAAGGAATTGAAGACAAAAACGAATTTGTTTTCTACGAAATATGGAAAAGTAAAGAAGGTCTGGATCAGCACAACCAACAACCTTACATTCAAGCCTTCGGGGCATTGGTGGATGAAAAGCTTCAGGAAAAACCACAGATTTATATCACCAATATCATTTAATCATGAAAAAATTAGCGTTTCTAATGCTGGCCATCTTCACGATAGGGTTCGTGCAGGCACAAACTAAAAAATCTAAAAATATGAAAAAGAAAATATTATTCGTTGTTACCAGCCACGATAAAAAAGGCAGTACAGGCGAGGATACAGGATATTATTTAGGCGAAGTTTCCCATCCATGGGAAGTTCTTCACAAAGCAGGATATGAAATTGACTTTGTAAGCCCGAAAGGCGGAACTCCTCCCGTAGATGGTTTCGATTTGAAAGATCCCGTAAACAAAGAATTCTGGGAAAACAAAGAATACAAGAACAAGATTGATCATTCTATGACACCGTCACAGGTAAACCCGAAAGAATATTCAACAATCTTTTATGCAGGAGGACACGGAGCAATGTGGGATTTTGCAGACAATAAAGAGCTGTCTGATATTGCTTCAAAAATCTACGAAAACGGAGGTATTGTAGCAGGAGTATGCCATGGTCCGGCAGGATTGGTGAATATCAAGCTGAATAACGGAAAATACCTTGTAGACGGAAAGAAAATCAATGCTTTCACCAATGAAGAGGAAGCTGAAGTAAAATTAACAGATGTTGTTCCTTTCTTATTAGAAAACAAGCTGAAAGAAAGAGGCGCACAATTTGAAAAATCAGGGCTTTGGCAGAATCATGTGGTAACGGATCAGAGGGTTATCACCGGACAGAATCCACAATCTGCAAAAAGCGTTGGAGAAGCTATTTTAAAAGAATTAAATAAATAACAAATCATTTTTTAACCACAAAAGTCACAAAAGTTTTTTAGACACTAGTAAAAAAGCTGAATGTAAAAGAGCATTTAAGTTCTTAAAAGTGTCACTATTGAAACGGTGAGAATTCCCCTCCTCTGGAGGGGTGGCGAAAATTCAAAGAATTTTTGACGGGGTGGTTTACACATAACAATTTTAAAACAAAATGGAATACAGAAAATTAGGAAATACAGATTTAGAATTATCAACAATTACACACGGAGCCTTTGCTATCGGAGGAAATATGTGGGGAGGTAATGAAAAACAGGATTCTATCAACTCTATTCATGCATCATTAGATCACGGAGTGACTTCTATCGACACGGCACCTTTTTATGGCTTCGGATTGAGTGAAGAAATGATTGGTGAAGCTATCAAAGGAAAAGACCGTTCAAAAATCCAGCTTTTAACAAAATTCGGATTGGTATGGGACGGAAGCAATAACGGAAAAGGAGAATTTTTCTTTGATGCAGAAGACGAAGGAAAAACTCTTCCTGTTTATAAATTGGCTTCTAAAGAAAACATCATCAAAGAAGTTGAAGAAAGCTTACAAAGATTAGGGACAGATTATATCGACCTTTTACAACTTCACTGGCCAGACAGCACCACTCCTATCTGCGAGACAATGGAAGCTATGGAACTATTGATTCAGCAAGGGAAAATCCGTGCTGCAGGAGTAAGTAACTATAGCGTGGCTCAAATGGAAGAAGCGAACAGAACGTTAAAGCTTGCCAGCAACCAGATTTCTTACAGTATGCTAAACCGTGCCATTGAAAGCGACCTTGTTCCTTATTCGTTGGAAAACAACTCAGGAATTATCGTATACAGCCCTATGGAAAGAGGTCTTTTAACCGGTAAATATTTCAAAGAAACCCAATTAAAAGATAACGACCACAGAAACGGATATTTCTCGCAATTTGATTTGAATAAAGTGAAAACTTTCTTAGAAAAAATTGAACCTATTGCGCAGGAAAAAGGAGCCAGCCTTTCTCAACTGGTATTAAGATGGACTACATTACAGCCGGCAATCACAGTAGTATTGGCAGGAGCAAGAAATGCCCAGCAAGCCATCGAAAATGCAAAAGCTATGTCTATTGACCTTTCTCAGGAAGAATTGAGCTTTATCAACTCAGCTTTAAGCGAGATATAATATAAAGCTGGAAGAAGGAAGTTATTGTTGTCGGATAATCAATAGATCGGTTTATAATTTAACTTCAACTGTCATTCCGACGAAGGAGGAATCTCTTATTACATGCAGAATAGCGTAATAGAAACCTGCTAATTATAACACACTAATATAACTTTCCTCTTCCCAGCTTCCAGCTTCCTTTCTTTTAACCTCAAACATCATAGAAAATGAAAAATAATCTGATTAAAATATTCGGGTTAGCCACATTATTGACTATAAACAACGTTTCATTAAATGCTCAAACCCTTGTCAATCCCGAAGACAAATCATGGTATCCTTCTGCTTACGGAGCAAAGGATGAAATAGGGGCCGCTAATTTATTGACTCCTGAAGTTGTAAAACAGGCATTAGGACTGGTGAAACAAGGCAAAACCTTAGCTCTTGCCGTTCCTATTGATAAAAACCTTCCGGCCTTCAGACACAGAAGTTTTAATTTATATAATATTCAGCCCGGAGAACAGGGTGGAAAAAGTATTGGTCCCAATAAATTTACGTTCAATGATGAACTGGTAAACGGATGGACCGGAGTGGGAACACAGCTTAACGGTATCGGACACATTGGTATTGATAATACTTACTACAACGGAAATAAAGCAACTGATTTTGTAACGGTAGAAGGTGTGAAAAAACTGGGTGTGGAAAAAGTTCCTCCTTTCGTTACCCGTGGTGTAGTTCTTGATATGACCGCCCATTATGGAAAATCAATAGTACCCGGCGGAACAGAGTTTACGGTAGAAGATATCAGATCCGTTTTAAAGAAACAGGGACTTACCCTAAGAAAAGGTGATATCATTCTTTTCAATACCGGATGGCTGGAATTGGCAGGTAAAGACAACAAACAATTCCTGGAAACAGAACCGGGAATCGGAATGGATGCTGCAAAATGGCTTGCCGATCAGGGAATTGTAGCTTTTGGCGGTGATACATGGGCTTCTGAAGTCTATCCTAATCCAAAAAGCAAAGAAGAATTTCCCATCAACCAGTTTATGCTGGCTAAAAAAGGAATTTATAACCTGGAACTGATTGACAGCCGCCCTTTGGTTAAGCAAAAAGTGTGGGAATTCTTATTCGTTCTGGGACAGCCTTTATATGTAGGATCTACTCAGGTAAATGTAAATCCTGTAGCGATTTATTAAATTAAATGCTTACAGTATGAGGTTGTTTAAACTTTCATATTCATTATTTTAACCACAAAAGGCACAAAAGTTTTAAACACTTAAGTTTTTTCAGAACCAAGTCTTATGCGTAATAAGTGCACCTAAGTTTTGTGAAAATCTTTGATTTTCATCTTGTGTGAAATTTTCTGCAGTATCATTTTAAACTTACTTAAGTGAACTCAAGTGTTTTAAAATGAACCCTTTTGTGACTTTTGTGGTTTGGTAAAATTCAAACAACTCTTATATCCGAGAAACGAAGAGGCAATGTAATTCCAGTTAAAAAAATAAAGCTAACCTTAGAATTTATTTTTAGAATTAATACCCAAACTGTGTTACACTGTTACTTTGCATCTTGCATCAAAACGGCCTTTCAAAAATTTGAAAGGCCGTTTCTTAAAATAAAGTAAACATCCGTAGATGATGCAGTCTTCATTGCATCCAACTTCCTGCATCCATCTTCACTATTTTGCAATCGGAAGATGAGTACTTACTGCAATTCTGTTCCAGGCATTGATGGTAATGATCGCCATAATGATCTGAGCAATCTGGTTATCATCAAAGAATGATTTCGCTTTTTGATACGTTTCTTCAGTTAAACCTTTATCGCTAATCAATGTAATTTCTTCTGTCATTGCCAATAGCACTTGCTCTTCTTCAGTGAAAAATTCTTTTGCTTCAGTCCATCCGTTCAAAATAAAAATTCTTTGGGGATTTTCTCCGTATTTGATGGCATCTTTGGTATGCATATCAAGGCAGAAAGCACATTTATTGATCTGGGAAGCTCTGATCTTAATCAGCTCCTTCTGAATGTGTGTTAAAGAAATAGTCTGTAAATATCCTTCCAATCCAAGCATTGCTTTATAGGCTGCGGAATCTACTGTTGCAATATTCAATCTTGCGCTCATAATATTATATTTTTTTGGTTAATTGATCTATACTTAAAGAATAATGTTGTTGTACTGCCAGTAAAAGCGCGGCTGCACTTCCCACCCATACAGAATAGTTCAGTGGGGCTTTTGGTCCTGATGCAATGGTCATAGATATGGCAAAAATTAACATTAAGATACCGCTTCCATAGGCTGCAAACTTTGTTTTAAATCCCAAAATCAGCATCAAAGGAAAAAGAATTTCCAAAAAGGTAGCGGCATACGCTGAAACCGTACTCAAGGCTTCCGGCAGAAAAAATGTCAGCTGTCTTGTATATTCTTTAAAACTCTCCATGTTTCCCCATGCTGAATTTTCTTTGCTCCAAAATCCAAATCGGTCTGCCACAGCAGAAAGCATGGTTACAGCAAGAGCAAGTCTTAAAAATAGCTGTGGAAATTGATTTTTGATATCTGTCATTGTATTGACTTTTAATAACATGACAAATTTCCGGTTTCTGATCCGTAAAAATCTTAAACTGGTTTAAGATCGTAACTTCGCCCTGATTTCACTTAAATATTCCGGAGTAAATCCTAAAAACGAAGCAATTAAATATTGAGGAATTCTCTGTATAAACCAAGGATACAATGTACTGAAATGAACATAATATTCTTCTTTTGTCATCTCATAAATATAACGGATTCTTTTTTCAGCAGCCGCATAAGCCGTTTGGTAGACCATTCTGAAATAACGTTCCATTACCGGATGCTTTTCCAATAAAAGCTCCTGAGACTGGAAATCAATAACTAAAATTTTGGAATTCTCTACAGACTGAATATTAAAGCTTGACTTCACCTGTTTTTCAAAAGCAAAAGTATCAGACATCCACCAGTTTTCTATAGCAAATTCTGTGGTTTGCTCTACTCCTTTTTCGTTTACAAAAAACTTCCTCAGACATCCTTCCAATACGAAATATTTAAATTTACAGATATCACCTTCAAGCATCAGATTTTCTTTCTTTTTAACTTTTAAGATCTGAAAAAAAGAAATAATAGAAGTAAATTCCTCCTCAGTGATCGTAATGAATTTATCTAAATGTGCCTTGAAAGTTTCCATTATAATATTTAGTAATCAAACTTAACTTTATTTTTTTAGTTTTACAATGAGAAAATATTTATTATGGAAATCGTTGCTAAAATTTTGATCGCCCTAGTCACAATAGAACATATCTACATTCTGTGGATGGAAATGTTTGCCTGGGAAACGAAAGGAAAAGAAGTTTTCAAAGCTGCTTTACCTGCAGAAATGTTTAAACCTACCAAAGGACTGGCTGCCAATCAGGGACTTTACAATGGTTTTCTGGCTGCCGGACTCATCTGGTCATTTTTGATTAAAGATCCTCAATGGCAGACCAATGTAGCTTTATTCTTTTTAGGATGTGTGGCCGTTGCAGGAATTTACGGTGCCATTTCAGCCACTAAAAAAATATTCTTTGTACAGGCACTTCCTGCCATACTGGCAATCATTGCAGTTTTACTGAAATAATTCACGGGATCATACCGGCAATGTCAATCTTCTCTTAGCTTTTAGTATTAAGAGAAAAATTCTCATGAAATCTCAATCCAAAAACACTATTGAAAATCAATACATTACAGCCATAAAAATCCATTTAATATAAAATTCGTAAATTTGCACTGTCATAAAAAATTGATACACAGTTTTTTTATGCTGGCCTGCATTTTGATGCAAAGTAGGCGTTCAAGTTGTTCAGTACACATATCTGTAATTACCTCATCAGTAATTTAATTGTAGAATCTATGTAAAAGATTAATTTCTTTTTACATAAATGCACTCTTTTTCTAGAGTATAATCTATTGAAATATTTAAAATAAACATAAGGCCTCATGGTTCTTATGCATTATTTTTTTGTTAAAAGCTTTTATCATTAAAAGCTTAGCAAATTATTTTATCCTATCCTCATCAGCAGAACAACTAAAGCTAAACGTATATAATGAATTGGTGTACAATTTTTTATATCATTTATTAATTCAAAAATTCTGAATATGGAAAAAAATGAAAACAGTAGAAAAGTAAAACTTAAAGTAGAAGATCTGACTATTATTTTTGGCAAAAACAAAGAAAAAGCACAGGAACTTTTAGACAAAGGCTTTTCCAAAAAGGAAATTCTTGAAAAAACAGGCTGCACCATAGGAATCAACAAAGCAAGTTTCGAGATCTATGAAGGAGAATTTTTTGTCATCATGGGATTGTCAGGAAGTGGAAAATCTACCTTACTGCGCTGCCTTAACAGACTGAATGAGCCCACCTCAGGAAAAGTATACATCAATGACGATGATATTACCAGCAAAAGCAACAAGGAACTTCTTGAAGTAAGAAGAACAGAAATGAGTATGGTCTTCCAGAAATTCGGATTGCTGCCTCACCATACTATCTTAGACAATGCAGGTTTCGGGCTGGAAATCAGAGGAGAAAGCAAAGTTTCCCGCGATGAAAAAGCACAGAAAGCATTAGATATTGTTGGTTTAAATGGTTTTGAAA
Source organism: Chryseobacterium sp. GVT01B (assembly GCF_019970045.1). Taxonomy (GTDB): domain Bacteria; phylum Bacteroidota; class Bacteroidia; order Flavobacteriales; family Weeksellaceae; genus Chryseobacterium. The sequence continues at coordinate 339,583 of NZ_JAHXYI010000007.1, read as the reverse complement.
ATCAGTATCCTTCCCAACTATCAGGAGGAATGCAGCAGAGAGTAGGATTAGCAAGAGCTTTAGCTAATGATCCTGAAGTACTGCTTATGGATGAAGCCTTTTCCGCACTGGACCCTTTGATAAAATCTGAAATGCAGGATCAGATGCTTGAACTGCAGAATACTTTACAAAAAACTATTGTTTTTATTACGCACGATTTGGACGAAGCCATTAAAATCGGAGACCGTATCGTCATTATGAAAGATGGTGTCATAGAACAGATAGGAACAGCAGAAGATATTTTAACCAATCCTGCCAGCGATTATGTAAAAGCTTTCGTAGAGAAAGTAGACCGTAAAACAATTATTACTGCCAGGTCTCTGATGTTCGACAAAGCTACGGTAGTACGCTTCAGAAAAGACGGCCCGGAAGGAGCTTTAAGAAAAATGAGAGCAACAGGATTAGAAAACTTACCGGTGGTAGATTCTCAAAATAAATTTCTGGGCTTTGTGACCCTTAACGATGTGGTCCGCATTGCCAAAAAGAAAGAACCTACAGTGGAGTCAATTATCAACAGTAATGTTCCTTCAGTTTACCCTGAGGTCACTGTGGAAGAAATGCTGCCGTTAATTTCCGGAAGTAAATCAGCCATCGCTGTAATCGATGAAGACAACAAATTTTTAGGTCTTGTTACCCAGTTATCTCTTGTCATAGAAGCGACCAAGTTTAACGAAGAAGAAATTATTGAATTAAAAGAAATCGCAAACAACCAATAAGATGAATAAAACTATAGATATAGGTCAATATGTAGAAACTGCAATCAATTGGCTCACAGAAAATGGAAAACCTGTATTTGATGTTATAAAACATGTAGGAAACTCCTCTATCATGGGGATTGAATGGGTCTTAACAAACACTCCTTTTTATGTAATCATTCTCTTTTTTACCCTGCTGGCATTATGGAAAGCCGGAAAAGGCATTGCTGTGGTAACTGCAGCCGGATTAAGCCTGATATTTTTAATGGGATTATGGAAAGAAACGATGGAAACGCTGGCACTTATTTTTGTGTCCACCATTACTGCCCTTATCCTTTCTATCCCTTTGGGAATTTTGGCTGCTAAAAGTAAAATTGCTGACAAAATCATTCGTCCTTTACTGGATTTGATGCAGACAATGCCCGCATTTGTCTACCTGATTCCTGCTGTATTATTTTTCAGTATTGGTAAAGTGCCTGGTGCTTTTGCAACCATCATTTTTGCCATGCCGCCCGCGGTACGATTAACAGCATTGGGAATTGAAGCCGTTCCGAAAGACATTGTGGAAGCAGCACGAGCTTTTGGGGCAACCAACCGACAGATTCTGTTTAAAGTAGAGCTTCCTTTAGCAATGAAAACGATCTTAACAGGGATCAATCAAACCATACTGTTATCCTTATCCATGGTGGTGATCGCAGGAATGATTGCTGCAGGTGGTTTAGGTGAAAAAGTACTGGAAGGAATTAATAATCTGGATATCGGATTAGGATTTGAAAGCGGATTATCCGTTGTGATTTTAGCGATTATCCTCGACAGGATTACCCAGGGATTTGTAAAGAAAAAGCAATAAGATGAAACAATTAAAATATCTGTTTTTTCCCGTTTTAATGTTACTATTTTCAGCATTAAGTTCGTGTGAAAACATAAAAAACTCTAAATATATTACTATCGGAATGGTAGACGGCTGGGCAGAAGATGTCGCCATGACGCATGTTGCAAAAGCTATTCTTGACGAACAAGGATATCACGTTATTATTCAAAAAGCCTCTACAGATATGATTTTGGCTTCGATGAATAATGAAGATACAGACCTTTTCATGGGAGTCTGGCTTCCTTACACCCATGCCAAAAAGCTTGCTAAATTTCCGGGATTAACTCATCTTGGAACCAATTATGACAACGGTCGTATAGGATTGGTAGTACCGGAATATGTTCCTGTTAACTCTATTGAAGAACTTAATCAATATAAGGATCAATTCAATCACAGAATTATAGGAATTGAAAAAGGAGCGGGATTAACCACCGGAACTGACAAAGCAATTATTGATTATAAACTGGATTATCAACAGATTAACTCCTCTACCATTGCCATGATCACCGAATTGCAGAATGCGATACAGCGAAAAGAATGGATTGTGGTAACCGGATGGCAGCCTCACTGGATGTTTGGAAAGATGAAGCTTAAGTTTCTTGATGATCCAAAAAAAATATATGGAGAAGCAGAACAGATTAAAACCTATTCCAGAAAAAGCTTTGGGAATGACCATCCGGAACTGGCCAGATTCTTTTCTAAACTTCATTTTGATGATGAAAACATGTCTGACCTTTTAATGAAAATGGAACAGAGTAAAAATAAAGAAACTACAGCCAAAGAATGGGTGAAAGATCATTCTGAACTTATACAGTCCTGGCTAGATAAAAATTAATAAACAATTTGGTATTATCAAAAATCCTCAGCTCCACACGGGTCTGGGGATTTTTTATCGACATAGATTAATTGATTTTTTCTCTATGAAGCCATATTATTAGTAATCGCAAAGGCGCAAAGAAATTTAATAACATACTGCTTTAAGGCGCAAGAACATTTCGACTTCGCTCAATGGGAGATTTTCAGCAAGTTTGTTTCAGTTAAAATTCAACAGAATTAAATTTTTTCAAAGATAAAATCCTTGCGCCTTAAGGCATATTTAAAAGAAAATTGTTGCGTCTTTGCGTTTTCCAATATCTCATAACTATCCCATTGATTCTTTAATTTTTTCCCGATGGATTATTCCCCAATTGACTAATGTTTCTGTCACAGGAAATACAGATTTCCCGTACTCAGTCACAGCATAGGTTACCGTGATAGGTTTCGTATCCTGAATGGTTCTTGTGATCAGAAGATTTGTTTCCAGTTCTTTTAATTCCTTGCTCAGCATTTTTGCAGATATTCCTTCAATGCTGCGTTCCAGCTTTTTAAAATGAATCATTTGATCCGGTCTGTTCGTCAGATATCGTAAAATCATCAGTTTCCATTTTCCTCCTAAAACGTCCAGACTGTCCCGCATTGCGAACAGTTCTTCCGTACAGCTTGCCTCTCTTTCGATGCCGTTTTCAGTAATTTTTGCCATAATAGTTTCATAAAGGTAACTAGTTACCATTAGTTAACTAGTAGCAAATATAAACTATTCCCTCTTTACATTTGTGTATCAAATTAACAATAATGAAAGCAGTTATTTTAAATAAAAACGGAAAGCTGGAAGACGGCTTTACCGAACAGCCAAAACCTAAAGATAATGAAGTTTTAATCCAGATTAAAGCCAGTGGTTTCAATCCCATCGATTATCAGATGCTGGAAAACGAACTGGAAAGAAAACTAATCAGTTCTCCCATATTAGGGAGAGAATTATCAGGAATCATTGTCGGTAAAGGGTCCGAAGTTACGCAATTCAACATTGGTGATGAGGTCTATTGCGGCAGTGGCTCCATGGGAAGCAACGGTACTTATGCAGAATATGTTGCCGTACCTGAAGCTATTGTGTCTTTTAAACCAAAAAATATCTCGTTTGAGCAGGCGGCTTCTATTCCTTCCGCAGGACTTACCTCTCTGCAAATCTTTAACCGTCTGAAATTAAATCCGGAAAACACAATCCTTGTTACTGGCGCAGCCGGAGGTGTTGGCTCATTTTTGGTCAAACTTTTACTGGCCCACAATATCCGGAATATCACAGCAACCGTTGGTAGTGAAGAAAATAGACAAATGCTTCTCAATTTAGGATTAAAAAGTCATCAGATCGTTAATTACAGAGATGAAAATCTTATTGAAAATATTTTAAAAGCCAACAATAACCAACCTTTTGAATATGGAATTGATCTCGTAGGAAATTACATGTCAGAAGTGACTGCCGAAGTTTTAAAAATTAATGGAACTTACGTAGACGTAACAGCTTTAGTTACTAAAGATGCTCATGAAATTCTTTTCAATAAAGGAAGTCTGATGATGAATATCTCCAATTATACTTACGGAATGATCAAAAAATATGAGTACTACAAAAACAGCTTACTTAAAATAAAAGAACTCATTGAGAATGAAACTATTCTTCCACCACAGCATAAACTCATAGGAAATCTTTCTCTGGACACTGTTCTGCAGGCGCATTCTCTATTAAAAAATAATCAGACCCAGGGTCATAAACTTATCATGAAACACTAAGCTATGAACAAAATACCAAGACGAATTGTAACAGGAATTAAAAACGGAAAATCGATCATTGTAGAAGATCAATCGGTAGAAAATGCAGTGGAACATTTTCCGGGACTGATTATTTCTGATGTATGGAATACGCAGACAATGCCAGCAAGCCTGGAATTTGAAACCAGAATTCCTAACACCGGATTTCCGCAAACTCCCAAAAATGGTACTTATTTCCGGTATGTAGTGGTTCCGCCTGATAAAGATTTAGGAGTTGAATGGAAAAAGAATGAACCTCATCCGATGATGCATCAGACTTCAACACTGGATTATATCATTATCCTTTCTGGTGAGCTCTACCTCATCATGGAAGTAGGTGAAACGCTTCTGAAACCGGGAGATATCGTTATTCAAAGAGGGACAAATCATGCATGGAGCAATCGGTCTGACGAGCCTTGTATTCAGCTTGCTGTTTTGATTGATGCGGAAGGGGAAAATTAAAAGATTTAATTATTTAAAAAATTTAAGGATTGGATAGTTCTCACAGATTTTAAAAAGCTCAACAAAAAAAACCTGTGTATTCTGTATAATTTGCGAAAAATAAAAAGAAGTCCTTTTAAAGTTGGAAAACGCAAAGGCGCAAAGAAAATAAATATGATACTGTTTTAAGGCGCAAGAAATCAAAGATTTTAAGCAAAGATTAATGTATATAGTATTAGAATTATACAATTTTATCGCAGATAAAATCCTTGCGCCTTACAGCATAATAAAAGAAAATACTTTGCGCCCTTGCGTTTTCCAACACCCCCCAATTTACAAAGCAGAAATCTGTGCAATCTGCGGGAAATAAAAAGAAGACCTTTAAAGTTGGGTAAACGCAAAGGCGCAAAGAAAAATAAATATGATTCTGTTTTAAGGCGCAAGAAAATCAAAGATTTTCAGCAAGGATTAATGTATAGTATTAGAATTATACAATTTTATCGCAGATAAAATCCTTGCGACTAAAAAATATCAACAAAGAAAAAACTTGCGCCCTTTCGTTTTTCCAACAAAAAACAAACACTTTACAAAGCAGAAATCTCCTTCAGTTTCTCCTTCATTTTTTCAGGCGTCAGCTGTCCTTCCTGATAATACACCAGATTCTGATGCTTATCCAAGAATACCCATAAAGGATAAACAGGCTGATTTTTATTTTTTGACAAAGCCAGTGCCAATTCATGAATTCCCGAATTTCCATTCTGCAGATATTCAAATTCCTGATTCTGAAAACGAATGGTCTCCTTCGTTTTTTCCGCTTCAAAATTGATGAAATAAAATTGTTCATTCATCATTCCTACCAGTTCTTTATCTTTACTTAAACGGTAAGATTCAATTTTACAGACCGCACACCAATCTGTATAAAGATGGATCACCACAGGTCTGGATTCTTTTTTTTGCAGAACCTCCCATTCAGAAAAAGTGCCTGTCTTCATCTGAGACAGATAAAAACAGGGCACTAACATTAAAAATAAAGTTATTTTTTTCATTTCAAAGTATATTTTACTCCCAGAAAACCTCTGATGCGCTGCATTGGAGCGTAGCCATATGCCGTATCAAAAGTATAATGATTAGGATTGTTGACAGGATCATCAACATGTTTATCAAATGGATCAAACGGTCTCATCAAAGGATCTTTAGGGGTAAAGTTGAATAAGTTCTTAATTCCGCAGTACACCTCAAACCCTGATTTGAAACTCTTGGACACCTGAATATTAGCCAAAGAATAGAATGGTGAATATTCCGGGCGGTAGTCATTCACTAAAACAGGAAGTCGCATCGGTCCATAAAACTGTCCTGTAAAATCTACCGTCAGATTGTGTGGAAATTTATAAGTCAGATTGTATGTTCCACTCCATTTCGGAGCATGCAGCTGCTGTGTTTTTTGATTTTCATTATCAAATTTCTGGTATACATCAAGATAAGTTACCCCTAGATTAACACTCAGCGGAAACTGAAATGCAAAGTCAACATTCAGGGAAGCTCCTCTTGAAATTCCATATCCGTGAAGATTATCATAAATAATTTTATCAGGATCGGAATCAAAATCTCCCACAATTTTATTACTGAAATAGGTATAGAATGCAGAAGCATCAAGATTGACCATTCGGTTACCAACAGGAATTTTCCAGATATAATTCAGGTTTCCATTCACCGATCTTTCCGGCTTAAGATCTGATTTTACCACAACTTCTCTTGAACCTGTTAATGCAGCGTGATCTTCCGTAAATAAATTAACTACTCTGAAACCTGTTCCAAAATTGAAACGCAGCGTATGATACGGATTGGGTGAAAATTTCCATGCTAACCTCGGTGAATGTACTGAGTGATGTACTTTATCATAATCATATCTGTATCCAAGCAATAAAGTATTTTTATCATTAATCTCCCACTGATCCTGGACAAAAGCTCCCCAAATCGGTGATTTCATCGGAGCATTGTTGATGCCGTCCGCAGCCAATGTTCCTGGAGTGTTGTCATCGTAAAAAGTTCTTTTGAAAGTAAGTCCGGCTGTGATATCATGTTTCCCGAAGCTTCTGTCCCAATACGTCTGTACAAAAGCTACTTTTTGAGTAGCATTGAAAGGATTGGATCCATAAAACGAATTCTGGTCATGGTAATTGTAAGAAAATTGAGTTACAATATGCTCCTTCATTGGCCATTCATACAATCCAAAAACCTCTGCCCTGTTGGTATAAATACTTTCTCCGTATACCTGATCACTGCCACGGTAAGATTTGTTCCACTGCATTTCTCCTCCAAAACGGTCTTCATACAGATATCTCATTGCAAAACTCGCCTGTCTGTTTTCCTTTCTTTTAAAATTCCATTTGTTAAAAACAGAAATTCTGCTCTGTAAAGTGGCATCTGTAAAATTATCTTTATTCTGATCTATTCTTTCCTGAAAGCTGAAATAATTCAAGCTTAATAATGAAGCGGCATTCTTTCCTATGTTAAACTTAGTGGAGAGATCAAGATTATTCTCACTCCAGGTACTCGTCATCATATCTACACTTAGCTTAGGAGCAGTCAAAGCATTCTTTGTAATAATATTAATTACCCCTCCCATCGCTTCAGAACCGTAAATGGATGATGCAGGACCTTTTACTACCTCTATTCTATCCACCAGACTATTCGGGATTCCACTTAATCCATATACGGTGGAAAGTGAACTTACAATCGGCATTCCGTCAATCAGAATCATGGTGTAAGGACCTTCCAATCCATTGATGTGGATATCTCCTGTATTACACACGGAACAATTCAGCTGAGGTTTTACTCCGTTCACCATAGCAATAGCTTCAAAAATACTCGGAGTTGGATTTTTCTGAAAAAATTTCTGACTGTAGATCTCTACTGCTACAGGACTTTTGGATCTGCTCATCGGTTTTATGGTTCCGGTAACCACCACATCTTCGATGTTACTTGTCTTAAATTCCCTCTTCATAATTTTTGCAGAATCCAAAGTTTTAGACTGCTGTAAACTTAAACTGTCTGTCTCCTGCCCAAAACAATAGGTTGATAAAAAAGTGATAGAAAATAGTATTCGCTTCATGAAATTAAAATTGTTAGACAAATCTAACAATTATTTTTCAAATACAAAACTTTGCTGAAAAAATATAGATTAAGCCAATTCATGAAAAATGATTAAATTTGAGAAACTACATACGAAAGTAAAATGAGATATCATCTAGCGGGAAATATCCCACCAAAAAGACATACGATCTTTAAGTCTCCGGAAGATAAATTTTACTATGAACAGCTATTCGGTACAGAAGGCTTCCATGGTATTTCTTCTCTGTTATATCATATCCACCGCCCTACGCAGATCAAATCTATCGGTGAGCCGAAAGATGTCACTCCAAAAATAGCTGTGGAAAAAAACGTTGCTCCAAGAATGTTTAAGGGAATGAATGTAACTCCTGAAGACGATTTCATGGACAGCCGAAAAATCCTTTTGATGAACAACGATCTGAAAATGGGATTGGCCAAGCCAAGAAAATCCATGGATTACTTCTACAAAAATGCGGAATGTGATGAACTTTTGTATGTTCATAACGGAACCGGAATTTTAAAAACATTTGTAGGAGATCTTGAATTTGTAACCGGAGATTATCTTATTATTCCGAGAGGAACAATTTATCAGGTAGAACTGAAGTCTGATGATACTGTGTTTTTCGTATTAGAAAGTCACTCTCCTATTTATACTCCGAAAAGATACAGAAATGAATTCGGGCAGCTTTTGGAACACTCTCCGTTCTGCGAAAGAGATATGATTGCTCCTGTTTTCAAAGAACCTGTTGACGAAAAAGGAGAATTCCTGATTAAAGTTAAAAAAGAAAACCAGATCACTGACTTCATCTATGCAACGCATCCGTTTGATGTAGTAGGCTGGGACGGATATTTCTATCCTTATAAATTCAATATTAAAAACTTCGAGCCTATTACCGGAAGAATTCACCAACCGCCACCGGTTCATCAGAATTTTGAAGGTCACAATTTCGTAGTATGCTCATTCTGTGCAAGAATGTACGATTACCATCCACAGGCTATTCCGGCACCTTACAATCACTCCAATATTGATTCTGATGAGGTATTATTCTATACAGAAGGTGATTTCATGAGCCGTAATCATATTGACCTGATGGATTTCACGCTGCACCCGGGAGGAATTGTACACGGACCTCATCCAGGTGCTATGGAAAGAAGTATCGGTAAAAAATTCACGGAAGAATATGCTGTTATGGTTGACCCTTTCCGTCCTTTGAAAATTACCGAAGAAGCTTTAAAAGTAGAAGATCCTTCTTATAAAACTTCATGGTTGGAATAGTCTACTAAGAATTAAAACAATTTTAAACTTTAATATCAACCACAAAAGATCTAAACACTAAAGGTTTATAGATGAATCTTTATTAATTATAAAGAACACAAAAGTTTTGAAAATCGAAGATTTTCCTCTAATGTGAATTTTAGGCAGCACTAATACTGGCTTTTCTATTAAACCAAAATGTTTACCCTAGCTTTTGTGACTTTTGTGGTTAAAAATTCAAATAGATTTATTTAATATTAAAAAAGTATTACTGAATACATACAAAAGACGCTTTAAATCCTTTATTTAAAGCGTCTTTTTTCGTAAATTTGTGAGGTATGGTTAACATATTAGCCATCATTATTTTTCATGACGCATCCTAAGTAATGGTGGTTTAAAACAAAATCAATATTACATGTTAGAAAGAATCAGATTAGAAAGTCTACACCAAAAAGTAACCACGGCAGAAAATGCTGTAAAAATCATTAAAGACGGTATGACCATCGGGTCCAGCGGCTTTACAAAAGCAGGTGACAGCAAAGCTATCTTGCCGGCACTTGCAGAAAGAGGAAAAACAGAAGACCTTAAAGTCACTTTAATGACCGGAGCTTCACTGGGGCACGGTACCGACGGGAAGCTGGCAGAAGCTAATGTTTTAAAGAAAAGAATGCCCTTCCAGGTAGATCCTATTTTAAGAAACAAAATCAACAACGGTGAAATCCTCTTTATCGACCAGCATTTAAGTGAGAGTGCGGAACTTCTCCACACTAAAAATCTTCAGAGCATTGATGTAGCCATTATCGAAGCGGCTTATATTGAAAGAGACGGAAGTATTGTTCCTACTACATCTGTGGGAAATTCAGTGACATTTGCGGCTTTGGCTAAAAAAGTGATTATTGAAATCAATACCGAAGTTCCAGAAGAAGTTTACGGAATCCATGATATCTACCAGGCGGAGGATTATCCTTACAGAAATGTTATCCCAATTGTAGCTCCGTGGAACAAAATCGGGAGAAAAAGCATTCCTGTAGATCCTGAAAAAATTGAAGCCATAGTTTTTACCAACCGTAAAGACAGCCCGGCAGACATTGCAGAACCGGACGAAAAGACAACAGCCATCGCCAAACATCTTCTTGCATTTTTTGAAAATGAGGTTCTGTTAGGACGTCTTACAGACAGACTACTCCCTCTTCAGGCAGGAATTGGTAAAGTAGCTAATGCAGTTCTAACCGGATTCAAAGACAGTAATTTTTATGACCTGACCATGTTTTCCGAAGTTCTTCAGGACAGTACATTTGACCTGATAGATTCGGGTAAACTAAGCTTCGCATCAGCATCATCCATTACCGTTTCTCAGGAATGCTATGAAAGAGTCTTAGGAAATCTTTCAAAATATAAAGACAAATTTGTGTTAAGACCTCAGAATATTTCCAATACTCCAGGATTGATCAGAAGATTGGGAGTAATAGCCATCAACACAGCTATTGAATTTGATATCTATGGAAATGTAAACTCTACCCATATTGGAGGAATAAAAATCATGAACGGAATCGGAGGTTCAGGAGATTTTGCAAGAAATGCTTACTTAAGTATTTTCGTTACTCAGGCAGCTTCAAAAGGCAACAATATTTCCCATGTTCTTCCCATGGTTTCTCATACGGATCATACTGAACATGATGTAGACATTCTGGTAACGGATGTAGGATTAGCCGATCTAAGAGGATTGGCACCGAGAGAAAGAGCACAGAAAATCATAGACAACTGTGTTCACCCGGATTATAAGGAAGAATTACAATCTTATTTTGACAGAGCATGCGAAAGAGGAGGACACACCCCTCATTTACTCGAAGAATCATTCAGCTGGCATTTACGATTTGCAGAAACAGGAAGTATGAAGCAGAAAACAGCTGTTGAAACTGCCAATTAAGAGTTTTATAACATCAGAAATAAAAGAACTGAATGCCAATGCATTTGGTTCTTTTTATTTTAAATGGTATCTGGCTTATTTGCATGACAAAAGTCTCTACAATATCCTTAAAATATTTATATGAATATAAAATTATAAAGATTATCTTTGAAAGAATAGAAGTATTTTATGCAATAAAAAATGCTCTCAACACCCTTTTAAAAAAGACAAAATATGAATAATTACATCAGTGCGGAAGAAGCAATATATACGATAAAAAGTGGAAACAGAGTATTTTTTCACGGCAGTGCATGTACTCCTAATTACCTGATTGATGAGCTGGCAAGACAGTCCCACCGATTGCAAAATGTCGAAATGGTTTCCATTACCCAACAAGGCAATGTAGAAATTGCAAAACCGGAATACAAAGACAGTTTTTTCATCAACTCTTTATTTGTTTCCACTCCTGTGCGTGATGCAGTGAATTCTGACAGAGGAGACTTTGTACCTGTCTTTCTAAGTGAAATTCCTATATTATTCAGAAAAAACATCCTGCCTCTGGATGTCGCAATTGTCACGGTCTCTCCTCCGGACAGACATGGTTTCTGTACGCTGGGAACTTCTGTAGATATTGCAAGAGCAGCGGTAGATACTGCAAAAATCATTGTTGCTATAGTTAATCCCAGAATGCCAAGAACCCACGGAGATGGTATGATCCACATCAGCAGAATTCATAAACTGGTTTGGCATGAAGAGGAACTTCCAACAGTAGATTACGGCTCAAAAGTAGGTCCTGAAGAAATGCTTGTCGGAAAAAATGTAGCTGAACTTATTGAAGACAGATCTACTCTTCAAATGGGTATTGGGACAATTCCTGATGCGGTTTTGAAATGTCTTACCAATCACAAAGACCTTGGAATTCATACCGAAATGCTTAGTGACGGGGTTATAGATCTTATTCAGGATGATGTCATCAACAACAAATACAAAGGGTACAACGATAATAAAACCATTACGAGTTTCTGCTTCGGAACCAGAAAACTATATGATTATGTAGATGACAACACCGTATTTGCATTCAGAGATGTGAGTGAAGTAAACTTCCCGATCAACATCATGAGAAACAAAAAAATGGTTGCCATCAATTCTGCCATAGAAATAGATCTTACAGGACAGGTATGTGCAGACTCTATCGGAACAATGCAATACAGTGGAATTGGAGGGCAAATGGACTTTATGCGTGGTGCCGCATTAAGTGACGACGGAAAACCTATCATAGCCATTACCGCAAGAACAAAAAAAGGAATTTCCAGAATCGTTCCTTTTCTTAAACAGGGAGCTGGTGTGGTAACCACAAGAGGACATATTCATTACGTTGTTACTGAATACGGAACGGCTTATCTGTATGGAAAAAACCTCCGCCAGAGAGCACAGGAACTCATCAGCATTGCCCATCCTGATGACAGAGAAATGCTGGAGAGAGCAGCCTTCGAGAGATTTAAACACTGATAATCAAACGATAAGGATTTCCAAATTGTTTTTTTACTGAAAATCTCAAAACATATTTTGAATCTACATCCGCAGAATCATAAAAAAGCATTAATCTTTTGGCAGTATTTTTGATAAAACTCATTCAAAAACAAGCAAATTGAAAACTATATATAATTCGATAAGGGAAGAGATTATAAAGCATTCCAAGGTAAGGAATTCCGTTTTGGGGAATGTGAATGAATGGAAAAGAAGCCATTATATTATTCTTTCCGAAATTATTAAAGATGAACTCTCAGAAGCTGAAGAACTGAAAGGGGGAAAAAAATTTGAAATCGGAAATACCATTTCACATGTTACCTTGCAGCGTTTTTTTGAAAATGATTATCAGGATAAAACCCATAATGATCTCAGGTTTCTTAAAACATTAGATAAGATCTGTATTTTCTTAGGCTACAAAGACCTGAACGATTATATTTTATCTGTAAGACATAAGAAGCAGGAAGATGAGGGATCTGATAATCAGTCATATCTTACGCAGATGGTTTATGATTACTGTGCGGCGGCTTTTGAATTTTACAAGCTGTTTCCCTCTCACAATACTGAACTTTTAAAAGGTCTTGTATTTGATGATTCCCCGTTTTTGGAGAGAGCGTCACAATTCAGTAAAGAACTGTGTGATAAGGATTTTCATCTGGTTACTAAAAACAACCGATCCAATTATGAAGTTTTTGATATTCATATCGTTACAGATGAACCGGACAAAAAAATACTGGAGACTCAGGAATTCTGGAACCTTCTCTTTAAAGTGGGAGAAACCGGAGAAGAGCATTTTGTCAACCAGCTGAGTACCCAGATCTACTTCATCCGTAAAATAAATAATACCTGGAAGATATGGGATAATTATAATCCCGATGCAGGAATGTTAAACAGAAAAATTGAAACAATATAAAAAGAAAGCCGTAGAAAATTTCTACGGCTTTCATGTTTCGAAATATTTTTTTCACTTGTCTTTTGTATTACAAATGTAAGTACCCGATTTTAAACGTAAGAAACTTAAATATACTTAAGTAAACTCTTCTTTAACTTTATGTTAAATATATTCAATGAATCCAAGGGAATATTTTCGCAATGTCTAAGATTTTTGTAATTTGCATACCAATAAAATAAAAGTAAAAGAGAAAATATGTCAACACTTACATTTGCCGAGAAAATAGCTCAAGCAGAAAATTTCTTACCGATTAACGGTACAGATTATATTGAGTTTTATGTAGGAAATGCAAAACAGGCTGCCCATTATTACAAAACCGCTTTCGGTTTTCAGTCTGTAGCTTATGCGGGTCCTGAAACAGGAGTAAGAGACCGTGCATCTTATGTGCTTCAACAGGGAAAAATCAGATTGGTATTAACTACCGGACTTAAGTCTGACTCTCTTATCAGCGAGCACGTAAAAAAACATGGTGACGGAGTAAAAATTTTGGCACTTTGGGTAGATGACGCTTATGCAGCTTTTGAAGAGACAACTAAAAGAGGTGGTAAACCGTATTTAGAGCCTGTAACTTTAACTGATGAGCATGGTGAGGTAAGAATGTCCGGTATCTACACGTATGGAGAAACCGTTCACATGTTTGTAGAAAGAAAAAATTACAACGGAGCTTTCATGCCTGGTTATGAAAAGTGGGAAAGTGACTATAAGCCTGAAGAAGCTGGTTTATTGTATGTAGACCACTGTGTAGGAAATGTTGACTGGAACAGAATGATCCCGACTGTAGAATGGTATGAAAAAGTAATGGGATTTGTAAACATCCTTTCTTTTGACGACAAGCAGATCAATACAGAATATTCTGCTTTGATGTCTAAAGTAATGTCTAACGGAAACGGATTCGCAAAATTCCCTATCAACGAACCTGCCGAAGGTAAAAAGAAATCTCAGGTAGAAGAATATCTTGATTTCTACGAAGGAGAAGGGGTACAGCATATTGCTGTTGCTACAAAAGATATTATCCACACCGTAACGGAATTAAAAAAACGTGGTGTAGAGTTTCTTTCTGCTCCACCAGAAGCTTATTACGATATGGTTCCTGAAAGAGTTGGTCACATTGATGAAGATCTTAAAAAACTTCAGGATTTAGGTATACTTATTGATCATGATGAAGAAGGATACTTATTACAGATTTTCACCAAACCTGTAGAAGACCGTCCTACTCTATTCTTCGAGATTATTGAAAGACACGGTGCACAGAGTTTTGGTGCCGGAAATTTCAAGGCTTTATTCGAAGCATTAGAAAGAGAGCAGGAAAGAAGAGGTAATCTTTAATTTTACATTAAAAAATATAGGTTTTGTCAGAATACAGTATTCTGGCAAAACTTTTTTATAAAACACAGTATATGAGAAAACTTTTAATTGGGATTTCCCTTTTAGGAACTTTAGGGCTTAACGCTCAATATGGTTCATTGAATGAAATCCTTAACCGACTTGAACAAAGAAAAGGCATCAATCAGCATCTTGAAAATGTAAATATTGACAACAAGAAATTTGTTTTCATCAAAGATGAGGCTGATCATACGGAACGGGACTTTATTATTATCAAAGGGAACAATGCCACTTATGTAGAAGTTTTCGATGATAAAGCTACTGGAGAAAGCAGTTCTAATGTTTTCACCGGGGATATCGTCAGGAAAAAAAATATTATTTCTTTAAGAGCAGATATGCTTGAAAATAAAAAAATCCCAATGCCTGTTACGAAAACATTATTGTTGACCCAGCAGGATAATATTTTATATCTCATCGATGTCAATACCAGAGACAGATGGATAGATGAAGCATCTTACTCAAAAAAGACAAAATAAATGTTCTGAGAACATACTCTCAGCAATATTTTAATCTAACTAAAATCTAAACTTATGAAATCATTTGTAGACTATTCCTCAAACTCGGATTTTTCTATACATAATATTCCTTTCGGAGTCGCAGTTTTTAACAAAGAATATATCGGATGCTGTACAAGAATCGGAGATCAGGTAGTTGATCTTGCTACCTTGTATGATCTTGGCTATTTTGAAGATATTGAAGGATTAGACGACAATGTTTTTGAAGCGTATACCATCAACGAATTTATCGAGCTTGGTAAACCGGTTACCAATGCTGTTCGTAATAAAATTCAGACTTTATTACAGGAAGGATCAACTTTATCAAAGGATCAGAAAACAATAGAAGAAGCTTTCTATGATCTTGATAAAGTAAAAATGATGATGCCTGTTCACATCCCCAATTATACAGACTTTTACAGCAGCATTGAACATGCTACCAACGTAGGAAAAATGTTCCGTGATCCTGCAAATGCTTTATTACCCAACTGGAAACATTTACCGGTAGGTTACCACGGAAGAGCCTCTTCAATTGTAGTATCCGGAACAGAAATCAACCGTCCGAAAGGTCAGATGAAACCTGCTGATGCTGATAAACCTGTATTCGGACCATGTAAGCAACTGGATTTTGAATTGGAAATGGCTTTCATCATCAATAAAAATACAGAGATGGGAGAAAGTATCTCTACCAAAGAAGCAGAAGATGCCATCTTCGGAATGGTAGTTTTCAATGACTGGTCTGCAAGAGATATTCAATCTTGGGAATATGTTCCGTTAGGGCCATTCCTTGCGAAAAACTTTGGTTCTTCTATTTCTCCATGGGTAGTTACTCTTGAAGCTTTAGAGCCGTTCAGAACAGCTTCACCAGTACAGGATCCTAAAGTTTTAGACTATTTAAAATTTGAAGGAGATCAAAACTATGACATCAACCTTGAAGTTTATATTCAACCTGAAAACGGAGAACAAAACCTAATCTCCGAAAGCAACTACAAACACATGTACTGGAATATGACCCAGCAGCTGGCACACCACACCGTAAACGGATGTAACGTGGAAGTGGGAGATCTATATGCCAGCGGTACCATTTCAGGAAGTGATCCAAAATCTTTCGGTTCTATGCTTGAGCTTACATGGAGAGGACAAAATCCTCTATCATTAAGCAATGGTGAAGAAAGAAAATTCATTGAAGATAATGATACCGTTACCATGAAAGCCTGGGCTGAAAAAGATGGTGTGAGAGTAGGTTTCGGTGAAGTTTCCGGTAAAATTATTCCGACACTTTAATCTTTTACCACAAAAGTCATAAAAGGATTTATGATTACACAGTCCTATTTAACAGATCTAACATATAAGATAAATGGTGCTTGTATAGAAGTTCACAAAGTTCTGGGGCCTGGGTTATTGGAAAGTGTCTATCATAAATGTCTGGAAGAAGAACTTAAATTGAGAAATATTAATTTTAAGTCTGAGCTAAAAGTTCCGGTATACTATAAAGGAAAAGAAATTAATTGTGATTTCTTTTGTGACTTTTTAATTGAAGACTTAATTGTGGTAGAATTAAAATCAGTGTCAAAATTAACAGAGATTCATAGAGCTCAACTTCTAAATTATATTAACTTAATGAAGAAACCAAAAGGCATTTTGGTAAATTTTAATGTGAAAAATTTATATCATGAAGGACAGGAAACCTTCGTAAACCAATATTATGATATGCTTTTTTGAACTTTAAAAATTAAAGTTGTTTTAGCTTAAAACTTTTGTGCCTTTTGTGGTTAAATAAAATATGAAAACAGTAATCCCCTCCGAGACAACTTCCGTACAACTTCAAACCATCATGCAGACGGCTGTTTCACCACGCCCGATTGCTCTGGCATCTACGGTAGATAAAGATGGTACTATCAACTTATCTCCGTTCAGTTTTTTTAATATGTTCAGTACGGTTCCACCGATTTTGATTTTTTCACCGTCAAGGAGAGTACGTGACAATACAACGAAGCACACGCTGGAAAATGTTCTTGAAGTACCGGAAGTCGTTATTGGAACAGTCAATTTTCCGATTGTACAGCAGATTTCATTAGCTTCTACAGAATATGAAACTGGAGTCAATGAGTTTATTAAATCCGGACTTACCATGAAAGATGCTGATCTTGTACAGCCTAAACTGATTGAAGAATGCCCTGTCAACTTTGAATGTAAAGTTTTAGAGGTAAAATCACTGGGAGATCAGGGCGGTGCCGGGAATCTTGTGATCTGTGAAGTTCAGAAAATTCATATCAGAGAAGAATACCTGAATGAAGCTGGAAATCTGGATCAGAAAAAACTGGACATGGTGGCCCGTTTAGGTAGTAACTGGTATTCCAGAAGTAATGAGAACAGCCTTTTTGAAGTTCCAAAACCTTTGGCCACAAAAGGAATCGGCTTTGATCAGCTGCCTGATGCGATTAAGTACAGTAAAGTATTTACAGGGAATGATCTTGGAATGCTTGCCAATACAGAAATATTACCTGCTGGTGATTTCCATGCGGATGATGATATTCACCTTAATGCCCAGAAACTGCTTCTGGAAAGTAAAGTGGAAGAAGCGTGGGTTTTACTCACAATACAATAAAAAATCGGTCTGAAATTTCAGACCGATTTTTTATTTAGGATGGAAGTTGGAAGTTCAGAAAGTTTTCTAAATAACTTTTGTCCAAATTAATATTTTGGAAAACAGTTCTATTTTGATTTCAATAGATATCGAATGCCGTTAATAACTCTCAGCTTATATCTTCCCGCTTCCAATCTCACATTTTATTTCGCTTTCAAAGTTTCGGAAACCGTTATTTTCCCTTTTTCAGCAAAGTCTGTTACCTTTCCGTTTTTATCAATAGAAACATTCAGATTATCATTCTTAGCATCGTAGTAGATATGTGTTGCATATCCCGGGCAGTCATGCTGCTTGCAGCCGGACAGTTTATAAATTCCGTTTTCTGATGTGACAGGACTTTCTACATTGAAATTCTTCACCATTTCATCATATTGAGTTCCTGCTAGTTTTTTTAGTCTATCTGTGATGCTTTTATCCTCAAAGAATTTGATATCATGAGGGTATTTACCCACATTTTTGGTGATAATATTGTCCGGAGTCGGAGCAGAAGGAGATGATGATGCTACAGAATCATTTTTTGTAATTACAGAATCTTTAGGCATTACTGTAGCCAAAGTATCTGTGTTTGCTGAAGATTCTGTTTTGGCTTCTTTTTTACATGAAACAACGAATAATGAGAGCGCGAATGCGCCTGCAATAATTTTTTTCATAATGATACTGATATGGTGGTTAATTTATAATAACGTAGTTTTAAACGTTTTATTTCAATTTTTGTTTGATAAAATCAATACATTTTTCGGTTACAGTATTCAGATCTTTGGGTAAATCCGTGTCTGTCCAGGGCTCTTTTGCACCGAAAGTATGGTTGGCATTTTCAATCAGGAAAAGTTCAGAATTTGGGTGAAGAATATGAAGATGTTCGGCCTGTTTTACCTCTACCGCTTCATCTTCTGTCCCATGAATAATCAACATATGAGCTTTTGCCATTTCCGTTGCCCGCTCTACATCAAAACGATGAACATTCTGCTCATAATCCTCATAAAACTGATAATAATGTGGCATTTCCTGCTTGGTACGTCCGTTCAGAGCATAATAAACTCCATTCTTTTTCCAGTTTTCAAAAGCTTCTCCTGTGGGAAAGCGGTCTAAAGTATCCACACTGGCCAAAGTGATCAACCCATTAATTCTTTCATCTTCAAAAGTTTTAATAATAGAAATCCCTCCTCCCCTGCTGTGACCTATCAGAACAATCTTTTCTTCATCTACATGTGGATCTTTACTAAAATGATCAATGACCACCCCAAGGTCAGAAAGCTCTTTAGAATAATTATTATGGCCAAATGCTTCAAGATCTCCAAAGTTATATGGATCTTCGGTCGTTGTTCCGTTATGGGAAAAATTAAACTTCACGAAGAAAAAACCTGCTTCAGCAAACTTTTCTGCCATCAGATTCCATGCTCCCCAATCTTTATAACCTTTATATCCATGAACAAACACCACCAGCGGAAGTTTTTGTTCAGTGTCTTTATAAAAAACATCAGCAAGAAAACCTTTTGTTTCTTTATTTTCTAAATATATATTCTTTTGACTAATCAAATTCATAAAATAAATGGGTTTAATTTAATATTATTTATATTTATGGGATTAATTTAAATTGAAATTTATGAAAAAAACTCTACTTTTTTTATTTTTAATTACTTTTTCTTTTATCCTGAGTCAGACGACCAAAAGGGTATTCTTTATCGGGAACAGTTATACTTACGTTAATGATTTGCCTAACCTTGTCCAAAGTATTGCTGCTTCTAATGGCGATGTACTGGAGCATCACAGCCATACACCGGGCGGTTCCACACTGCAGGATCATTCCAACAATCCGGATGTGATTTCAACCATCAATCAGGGAAACTGGGATTATGTCGTATTACAGGAACAGAGCCAGCTTCCGTCATTTCCGGATTCTCAGGTTCAAAATCAGGTATATCCTTATGCACTTCAGCTTTCCAATCTGATTAAAACATCCAATCCCTGTGGAAATGTAATCTTCTATATGACCTGGGGCCGTAAAAATGGGGATGCGGGTAATTGCCCGGGGCTTCCCACTGTCTGTACCTATCAGGGAATGGACACTCAGATTTATAACCGCTATATGGAAATGGCCACTACCAATGAAGGAATTATTTCCCCCGTAGGTAAAGTGTGGAGAACGATCAGAGAACAAAACCCTGCTATTGAATTGTATGATCAGGACGAATCACATCCTAGCTATATTGGGTCTATGGCTGCTGCGTATACCTTTTACACTATTATATTCAAGAAAGATCCTACACAGATTCCTTTTAATGGGAATCTTAGTCCGGCACAGGCTCAGTTGCTCAAGGATATCGTTAAAACAGAAGTATACAATCAGCCTGCTCAATGGTTAGTAACGAGTAATGATGTTCACAGCAGATTCACCTATCAGCTTACCGGAGCCAGTACCGTTCAGTTTACCAACACAACACAGAATGCTGCTGCATATTCATGGGATTTTGGTGACGGCACAACCTCAACTCTCGAAAATCCGGTACATACCTACCCTGCAGCAGGAAATTATAATGTAAAGCTTACAACAGCTGCCTGCGGAGTCACTACCACCAAAACAAAACTGGTTGTGGTAAGTACCTTAAGTACAGCAGAAACAGCTATTGAAGATCCGGTTCAGATTTATCCTAATCCTGCTCAACATCTTATTAACATTAGTTCTAAAAAGAGAATTGAGGTACTTTCACTTACAGATATCACAGGAAGAATAGTGCATTATCATTTGAATAAAACAGATTCAGGATATATTCTATCACTTCAGCATTTAAGCAGCGGAGTTTATTTTTTACAATATAAAGCTGGTGAAAAGGAATTCACTAAAAAGATTATAAAAAAATAACCTTATTTTTGCTTCATGCAGAATTTAAGAACTGTAACCGTGACGCGTTACATTCTGCCATTGAGAGAAGGAGGATCTCTTCCTGCTCTGGCAGAAGCTGATGATGATTTCAAATATGTATTAAAATTCCGTGGCGCAGGCCATGGGGTAAAAATGCTGATCTCTGAACTTTTGGGAGGAAAAATTACCGAAGCATTGGGACTAAAAATTCCTGAACTTGTTTTTATCAATGTTGATGCCGACTTCGGAAGAACGGAAGCCGATGAGGAAATACAGGATCTTCTGAAATTTTCCGAAGGTCTGAACCTTGGTCTGCATTATCTTTCCGGTTCCATCACTTATGATCCGGGAGTAAGTGTTGATCCTCTTCTGGCTTCAAAAATAGTATGGCTGGATGCCTTCATTACCAACATTGACCGTACTTTCAGAAACACCAATATGCTGATGTGGAATAAAGAGCTATGGATCATCGATAATGGTGCTTCGTTCTACTTCCACCATTCATGGCAGAATTTTGATACAGCGGCAAAAACGCCTTTCAAATATGTGAAAGACCATGTACTTCTTCCTAAGGCAAAAATGCTTGATGAAGCAGATCAATTTGCCCACGAAGTACTGAATGACACACTTTTCAGGGAGATTGTCAATACAATTCCTGAAGACTGGCTGCATTGGAATGATGCTGATGAAACACCTGACGAAATCCGTGAGATCTATTTTCAGTTTCTGAAAACCAGATTAGAAAATTCTCAAATCTTTATAAACGAAGCTAAAAATGCAAGAGGATAAAATATATGAATATGCGGTAATACGCTTAGTACCTAAAGTTGAAAGAGAAGAATTTTTCAATATCGGGCTGGTGATGTTTTCCAAAAAGGAAAAATTCATCAGGGTAGAATTCTATTTGTGTCCTGATAAATTTAAACTCATGCACAGTAAACTGGACTATGAAGATATCATCCAGAATCTTGAAAGTTTTCAGAAAATTGCCAACGGTGATAAAGATGGTGGCCCTATTGCCCTGCTTGATATTCCTGAACGTTTCCGCTGGCTTACGGCCGTAAGAAGTGCAGTAGTACAGACCTCCAGACCTCATCCTGGGAAATCCAAAGATCTGAATAGTACGTTTGGTAAACTTTTTGAGGAGTTAGTAAAATAACACATCTTCTAAAAAATTTATTATGAAATCATCCATATACAACATATCAATCTACAGGTTTTTCACAAACCTGTTTTTTGTTTTATTTTTAAGTGTTTTCACTTTAGGTTTTTCACAAAATTTTTCACAAGTACAGGTGAAAGCTCCGCCTGTAAAAAGTACATTACTTCCGGAAATAGCCAATCTGTCTGAGGATATTGTATATAAAACCAACAGAAAAGGAAATCCTGTCAAGCTGGATGTTTTTACTCCTAAAAATATAGCTGCAGGCCAGCTGCTTCCTGTACTGATTTATGTTCACGGTGGTGGATGGATAGAAGGTGATAAAGTGATTCACGCGGATAATTATGTTGAAACTACCATTGCAAAGCTGATGGCAAAACAATATGCTGTAATCAGTATTAATTATACCCTTTTGAATGACAGCACTCATTTTCCATTACCTTTGGAAGATACTAAAGATGTGGTAAGATGGGTAAGAAAAAATGCAGAGCAATATCATTTTGACACCAATAATATAGGCTTATTCGGGGCTTCAGCAGGGGCTCATCTTTCCCTGATGGCGGCTTATACTCCAGACAATACTTATATGGGTAATCCGGAACTTTCGTCTTATTCTGCTAAAGTAAATTATGTAATAGATCATTATGGCCCGGCTGATCTTAATAAGCTTTTCCATACAAAATTGGGAACCATACCGGTAGCGATGATCGGATTAATGTCAAAAAAAATTGTCGGTTTACAGGAAAATCTTGTGAAAGGAATTTCAGGCTATGATATCAGAAAAGATCAGGACAGAGCCATTGATTATCTGAAAACCATATCTCCTGTTAATTTTGTTTCAGAAGGCGTGCCTACTTTAATTGTTCAGGGGAATAATGATAAAATTGTTCCTTTAAGCCAGTCTAAAAAACTTCACAGAAAATTAAACAGAGCCAAAATTCAGAACTCTTTAATCATTGTAGATGGTGGAGTCCATGGGTTTGGTACAACTGATAAGGCTTATCTGGATAAACTGACGGATGAGATGGTAGATTTCGTTCTTTCGCAAAAGAAATAATATATATTCACTTATTTAAAAACAAATCAAAACACTGCAAATCAACACAATAAATAACAGATCAATAACAAATTTGCTAGATTGATATACATATTCTATTTTTTAATCGAAATTAATTACCTTGGCTATTGTTTAAATTATTTTTAGCAAAACAGCTAATAAATTAATCATTCATTAAAAAAAATACGCAATATGGATTCTTTGAATAATATCAATGCGCTTACGCTCATATTTGCATCTGTTCTTATTTTTGCGATAGCTTACCGTGTTTATGGTATTTTTATTGCCAATAAAGTTCTCAGACTTAATGACCAGAATATGACTCCTGCTGTAGAATTTGCAGATGGTAAAGATTATGTCGCAACCAATAAAAATGTACTTTTCGGGCATCATTTTGCTGCAATTGCGGCTGCCGGGCCATTAGTAGGACCTGTTCTTGCTGCTCAGTTCGGGTATCTTCCGGGCGCATTATGGATTCTGATTGGCTGTGTATTGGGAGGCGGAGTTCATGATATGGTTGTACTCTTTGCTTCTGTGAGACACAAAGGGCAAAGTCTCGCGACCATCGCTTCTAAAGAAATTGGAAAAGCAACGGGAACTGTAGCGGGTTTTGCAATTCTATTCATCCTGATTCTTACGCTGGCCGGTTTATCGCTGGCTTGTATCAATGCTATGCATGAAGCATCATGGTCTCTTTTTACAGTAGTCATTACGATGCCTATTGCCATCATCATGGGACTGATCATGCGTTATAAAAAGAACAGTGTTTTGTTTGCAAGTATATTGGGCGGTATCCTTTTGATTGCCGGAATTATCGGAGGGCATACTCTAATGCAGAATCCTACCATGAATAATTTATTTTCCTGGGATATTAAAACAATTTCTATCGCCATTCCTCTGTATGGTTTTATTGCTTCTGTACTACCGGTATGGCTGCTTTTAGTTCCAAGGGATTATCTTTCCACTTATTTAAAGATAGGAACTATTATCATGCTGGCTATCGGGGTCATTGTGATTCACCCAACTATACAAATGCCGGCTATCACAGCTTTTGTCAATGGTGGAGGCCCTATTATTGGCGGACCTGTACTTCCTTTTATTTTTATCGTGATTGCCTGTGGAGCTATTTCCGGGTTTCATGCGGTGATTGCTACGGGAACAACTCCTAAAATGCTTAATAAAGAAAGAGAAATTCTATTCGTAGGATATGGGGCAATGCTTGTGGAAGGCTTCGTAGCATTGATGGCACTTATTGCAGCGTGTACACTGATGCCTGGTGACTATTTTGCAATCAATACTCCAAAAGAAGCCTATGATTCATTTTTGGCAACCCACCCTTCTTTACACGGAGTAGACATTGATTATTATTCTCAAAAAATTGGGATTGATCTTTATGGAAGAACCGGAGGTGCTGTATCTCTTGCTGTGGGAATGGCCCATATCTTCAACAAAATTCCTTATATGGATCAGCTGACGGCTTACTGGTATAATTTTGCAATTATGTTTGAAGCGGTATTTATTCTCACTGCCATTGATGCTGGAACAAGAGTGGGTCGTTTCTTTTTACAGGAAATGCTGGGTTCTGTAGTTCCAAAATTTAATGATAAAAGCTGGATTCCCGGAATTATTATTAGTAGTCTTCTTTTCACTTTTGCCTGGGGATATCTTGTGTATACCGGAAACGTAAACAGCATCTGGCCGTTATTCGGAATCAGTAATCAGCTGCTGGCTGCCTGCGGACTTATCGTCTGTACCACGATGCTGATAAGGATGAACAGAGGAAAATATGCTTTATGCTCTGCTGTTCCGGGAGTTTTCATGGCCGGAATTACATTCTGGGCCGGGTATATCCAGGTGACTGCTATCTATATTCCAAAAGGGCAGTACTTACTGGCTGCATTAGCGGCAACAGCAATGATTCTTATGCTTATTGTATTTATAGGAGCTTTCAGAAAATGGTATCAACTTCTTCAGATCAACAAAACAGTGATTGATCATTATGGAGAACCGGTAAAAGAACTTGTGGAAAGATAAGATTCACATACTATAAATTAAAAACCATTAAGAAGGATTTAAGAAATAAAGTATAGTTAAGATGAATCATTCTGGATTTTTTAAGTTTAAAGCGAAGCTTATCTTAATACTCTTAAACTCTTATTAAACCTTGATGGTTCAAAAATAAAAGTTCATAAAAAAACAGTTCAGAAATTCTGAACTGTTTTTTTATAAGCATTATCGGTAATTTTTATTTAAAAATTGAAATTAAGTCTTGCAAAAACATACCTTCCATTTTGTCCAAATTGTGAAGTGGAACGTGAATAGATAAACTGATCGTTATTCGTAGAAGCAGTAAGGTTCTTTGTTGGATAAATATCAAACAAATTGTTCACTCCTAAAGTCAGTCCTACATTTTTGGTAAACTGATAAGCAGCGGAAATATCGGTAATGATCTTATCTCCTATCTGCTGGTGTTCATTGAAATCTATAATCCCGTCTCCGTTTACATCAATAACATCAGCACCTGTTACTTTTCCGAAGTAGGTGTTTCTCAGATAGAAAGTGGCATCCTTCCATGAAAGAGTGTGCGAAAGACTGGCTTTCACTCTAGGAACAGCTTCTTCAAGATATATTCTTGATTTTTCAGAAAAATATACTTTTTCAAGCTGTGGTGACTGTAAGAGTCCTGCTGAGTGAATATCTCCTACCTGTCTGGTTTTATTAAGGTTAATAGCAAAGTTATTATCAAGTTTTACTCCTGAAAATCTTACATTATGTGAAATCACAACATCCAATCCTTTTGTTTCTGTATCAATGGCATTGGTAAAGAACTGTGCAGCATTGATTCCCAATTGATCATAAGCTTCCTGTGCTTTCTGAGGAACACTTGCTCTCAAAAACTGGTCGGTAAGAATAATACGGTTATCAATTCTCGTGAAATATCCATCCGCTGTAAAGCTAAGTCCCACCGAAGGAATTCTGTAAGTAAATCCTACACTTGCCGATTTGGAAGTTTCCTGCTTCAGTTTTGGCATATCCAGCAGCCCTGCCAGCTGAGAATCATTACTGAAAGTTCCTACTTCCAAAAGCTGATTATTTGTGAATAATGTAGACGTTACATTATAATAGATCTGGTGGATAGATGGTGCTCTGAATCCTGTAGATCCTGCAAATCTCACATTGAAATTAGGGGCAACCTTTATTCTTGAAGCTAATTTATAATTGAATGTAGATCCGAAATCAGAATAATTTTCATATCTCGCTGCCGCATCTACCAATAACCAGTTGGTAAAGTTAAATTCTACATCTGCATAAGCTGCCACTGACTGTCTGTTTTTATCCACCGCATTCTCAGGCTTAAATCCATTGAATACCTGTGAACCTCCCGGAAGTAATGCTCCGAAGAAATCTGTAGGTCTCACAGAATTTCCGTTCCATACATTTCCGGAAACATCATAGGTTGCATACGAAGCTTCTTCCCCCTGAGTAATTTTAAAATTCTCATAACGGTGCTCTGCTCCAAACGCGACGTTGATTCCTTCCCATACATCATATTTTTTAGAGAAATCTAAATTGATCGTATTTTGAGAAAATCGTAATCCTCCGGCATTAAACTCCCTTGGTGAAGCAAAACGTAAAGAAGTATTTCCTGTATTCTGAATGTTATAGGTGAATGAGTTTTGTCCATATGTATTACTGAAGTCAATATTCCAGCCGTCCCATTTCCCTTTGATTCCTGCAGCCAGCGAAATATCCTGAATATCTGTTCCAATCTGTGGAAGATAGCCGTTAGGATATAATCCTGTAAAAGTTCTGTTTTCAGTTGGTCTTCTGTAAAACCCTCCGGAAGTTCCGTGCCTTAAGCTATATCCACCAAAAGTATACACTTTCCAGTTATCACTTACAGGAATCTCTGCATTCACAAAAAGCTGATGATTATTAAGCTTCGACTGCCCTACCTGCATATTAAAATCCTTCCTTTCCTGCCCTCTGTAAGCCAATTCCTGATCCGTAAAGTAATTAAGCTGCTCTCTGGTAAAATTTCCAGGTTTCAAAATACTTTGTAATGCGGAAATGGTATTGGCTCCCTGAATTGAGTTTTGCAGATCCTGAGAAAAGTAATTTACATTCTGAGCATACTGATGAATATAATTTACGAGCTGCTGTGAATTGGGTGTATTTCCAATATTCGTAAAAAGAGAAGAAAGATTCACGCCATCATTTAATGCTCGCTGTTCTATCGCGTTATAAGCATTATAGATAGGTCCATTTTCTGTTCCGGCTCTATAGGTTGGATTTCTGAACTGTGAAGACCAGGTAATATTAAAGAAACCACCTTTAGTTCCGATTTTATTACCATAGTTCAGATCCAGCTGAATATTCTGTCCGTCAAAATCTCCGGTATGATCATTAGCTGTTGGTGTTAAATTCCCTCCGTAACTGATTTGTCCTGCCAATTTTCCTGTATCTCTTTTCAGATCAAGATTGATAACTCCAGCTATGGCATCAGATCCATATTGTGCCGCAGCTCCGTCTCTTAATACTTCTATTCTGTTTAATGCAAAAGACGGAATGGCATTTAAATCCGTTCCTACGGTACCTCTTCCCGGTGTTCCGTTTACATTCACTAATGCTGAAGTGTGTCTTCTTTTTCCATTAACCAAAACCAATACCTGGTCTGGTCCCAAACCCCTTAGCTGAGCAGGATCCAAATGGTCTGTTCCATCTGAGTTGGTCTGAATAGTAGAAGTAAATGAAGGGGCTACCGCATTCAGGATTTGTCCGATATTTGTTTGTGGAAGGATAATAGAAGATTCTTTTACATTGAAAACATCTACAGGAACCGGGCTGTCTGTTTTAGATCTGGCTCCGGCTCTTGACCCCAGCACCACTACTTCTTCTACATTATTTGTTTTTATACTGTCTTTATTTGTTTTTATGCTGTCTTTTTCCTGTCCGTAAGTAAATACGCCAAGAAAAAATAAAACAGAGGCCGAAAGAATAGTTTTTTTATTTCTCATATAGTTTAATTTGATTGAACATTTATGTTTTTTACAAGGTGCAAATGTAAAATATATTTATTAGTCCACAAAATCAATAGACTTTGTTTTTATAAAAAATGGTTATCGTTTCTTTCTATCCCTATTTAAAGTTATGATAATTTAAGAACATTTCAATAAAAAACGTTGTTTAGAGAGTATTAGATCTAAAATAAAAACGCTATGATTTTGTAACTTTTTAGTCTGATGGTCGCAAAGGCACTTCGTTTAGCAGAGAAAATTTCCTTCGCTGAGTGGAACGCCATTGCGATCTAAAATAAACAGTTCTTAATAACCACATTGCGACCTCAACGTTTAAACAATAAAAAAAACGGATCCAAATTTTGAATCCGTTTTCTTTATCTTATTATTATTTTGAAATTAAATCTTAGTCAGTTTAGCATATTTCAGAATGAGGTTTTTCTCCCCTTCATGGATGAAAATAACCTTTGCTTTGATATTCTGAGGATCTGTTCCATCCAGGAAACTAACTTCTCCAATTCCGAAACGGTCATGTCTCACCTTATCTCCTACTTCAATATCCTGAGAAGAAGCTCCGCTTGGGTTGATAATTTTAGCTGTACTTACAGGTTTCAGCTTTCTTACTTCCTGAGCGGGTTTTGAAGCATCACCTCTATCGATAGTCTTCTTTTCAACCTTTTTGAAAGATTTCATTTCAGAAGGATGTTCATCAAAAATATTGGATTTTACCCCTGAATTATTGATAAACCTTTTTTCAAGAGCCGGATTAAGGAATTCAATATATTCGTCATCTATTTCACTTAAAAATCTTGAAGGTTCCGCATCAGTAATTTTTCCCCATTGAAAACGAGAAACCGCGTATGAGAAAAACACCTGTTTCTCAGCTCTCGTCAATGCTACATAAAATAATCTTCTCTCTTCCTCAAGATCTTCTCTGGTGGCAGAACTCATAAAGCTTGGGAACAGGTTTTCTTCCAACCCTACCAAATGAACAACCGGGAATTCCAATCCTTTTGAAAGGTGAATGGTCATCAATGAAACCATATCATCTTCCAGGTTCTTATCCTGAGTATCTGCTGAAAGCGCAATATTTTCAAGGAAATTAGAAAGGCTCGGATCTCCGTCTTCCAGCTGCATCTGTTCTTCGATAAACCCTTGCATAGAGTTCATCAATTCCTGAACGTTTTCTACTCTGGAAATTCCTTCAGGAGTCTGATCATCTTTTAAAAACTTAATCAATCCGCTTCGTTTCGCCACTTCCATAGCAACACTGTAAGCCGTCTCTGTTTTCAGTAATACCTGGAAAGCTTTTATCATAGACCAAAAGTCGTTCAGTTTGTTTAAAACCCCGTTGTTCAGACCTAATTGAGGGGCATACATCGGAAGATTTTCCAACACTTTTGATACTGCAATATTGTGAGCATCTGCAAAAACGATCAGTTTATTCTGTGTTGTTTCACCAATTCCTCTTACAGGGTAGTTGATAATTCTCATCAGTGCTTCAGAATCATTTTCATTGATCAGAAGTCGCAGATAACCGATAAGGTCTTTTACTTCTTTCCTTTGATAGAAAGAAAGTCCTCCATAAACTTTATATGGAATATTTTTACGTCTCAGCGCATCTTCAAAAGCACGTGTCTGAGAGTTGGTTCTGTATAAAATGGCAAAATCACTGTATTTTCTCTGATCGCGGTTACGAAGTTCCCAGATGTTTCCGGCAACAAAGTTCGCTTCATCAGCATCAGAAAGAGATCGGTATATTTTAATCTTATCGCCTTCTTCATTATCACTGAATACATTTTTCTTAAACTGCTGCAGGTTTTTTGCAATAACTACATTAGCCGCATTTACAATATTCTGTGTAGAACGGTAATTCTGTTCCAGAGAGACTGTTTTAGCATCCGTATAATCTTTTTTAAAGTTTAAGATATTATAGATGTTAGCTCCACGGAAAGAGTAAATAGATTGTGCATCATCCCCTACCACACAGATGTTCTCAAATTTTGAAGCTAATGCTTTTACGATAAGATACTGAGAGTGGTTGGTATCCTGGTACTCATCTACCATGATATACCTGAATCTGTCCTGATATTTTGCCAATACTTCCGGAAAACGGGTCAATAATTCATTGGTTTTCAACAACAGGTCATCGAAATCCATGGACCCGTTTCTGAAACACTGGTCTACATACTTCTGATAAATCTGCCCAATAAATTTCATGTTCGCCTTTTCATCCGCTTCCATCAGTTCCGGATTGTTGAAGTAAGCTTTTACCGTAATCAGATTATTCTTATAAGTTGAAATCCTTGCCTGAACTTTTTTAGGTTTATAAAGATCGGCATCGATATTCATATCCTTCAGTACTTTTTTGATCACATTCAGGGCATCCTGCTGATCATAAATGGTAAAATTGGAAGGGTATCCAAGATAATGAGCCTCAATTCTTAAAATTCTTGCAAAAACAGAGTGGAAAGTTCCCATCCAAAGGCTTCTTGCATTGCTGTCCCCCACTACTTTTGCAATACGGTCTTTCATTTCACGGGCAGCCTTATTGGTAAAGGTAAGCGCCAGGATATTGAAAGGATCTATTCCATTGTGTATTAAATGGGCAATACGCATGGTAAGTACACGCGTTTTCCCGGAACCTGCTCCCGCAAGCACCATTAAAGGTCCCTGTAAAGAGGTAACAGCTTCATATTGTGATTCATTAAGTCCTTTCAAATAGTCCATACAGCAAAAAAATTTTGGGAACACAAAATTAAGGTATTCGGAGGAGAATTCAAACTTTCATGTAGAAGTTAGGGATTTGAAGTATTAAGATTGTATTGATAATATTTATCAATGGCCAATTTTCTTCGCAAGTGAATTGTGAATGATTATTCATAGCCTCAAATCTCGCGACCCGAATCACGTAGCAAATTCACAAGCGAAGCGAATTCACCATTCATTACTCACATTTATATCTATTTCTATACATTCTGTAACATTTAATTCACTTTTCATACTAATTGGTAAACAATTTCTAAATTTTATGAAAAAGCGACTTCTTTCTGCTGCTGCCGTAGCTTTCTTCGGGCTAATGCTGAATGCACAGCAAATCAAATTCGAAGAGTATGACCTTCCCAATGGTCTTCACGTAATTCTTCATCAGGATAACTCGGCGCCGGTTGTAACAACGGGTGTAATGTACCACGTAGGTGCAAAGGATGAAGTAAAAGGCAGAACAGGTTTTGCTCACTTCTTTGAACACCTTTTATTTGAAGGAACTCCTAATATCAAAAGAGGAGACTGGTTCAAGATTGTTTCTTCAAACGGAGGACAGAACAATGCCAACACCACCAATGACAGAACGTACTACTATGAAACATTCCCTTCCAACAATGAACAGCTTGGACTTTGGATGGAAGCTGAAAGAATGCGTCATGCGGTGATCAACCAGATTGGGGTGGATACTCAAAGAGAGGTTGTAAAAGAAGAGAAAAGATTAAGAATGGATAACCAGCCTTATGGAAACCTTTTCACTACAATTCAGAAAAATTTATTTACCAATCACCCATACAACTGGCCTACAATCGGTTCTATGGAAGATCTGAACTCTGCTAAATTAGAAGAATTCCAGGCGTTCTACAAAAAGTATTACGTTCCGAATAATGCTACTTTAGTTGTTGCAGGAGACATCAAACCTGAGCAGACTAAAAAATGGATTGAAACTTACTATGGAGGAATTCCAAAAGGGACTTTATATCCAAAAGATTTCCCTAAAGATGCTCCTATCACTCAGGAAAAGGAAGTAACGGCAACAGACCCGAACATCCAGCTTCCTGCTTATGTTTTCGCGTACAGAACTCCGGCTAACAAAGAGAAAGATGCTTATGTTTTAGATATGCTTTCTTCTTACTTAAGTAATGGAAAATCTTCTGTTTTATATAAAAAATTAGTAGATCAGGATAAAAAAGCACTTCAGGTAGCTGCTTTCAACCAGGGTCTTGAAGATTACAGTATTTTCGCATTCTTCGCGATCCCGATGGGACAGACTACAAAGCAGGCTTTACAGGCTGACATTGATGCTGAAATCAAAAAACTTCAGACTACTTTAATCTCTGAAGAAGATTATCAAAAACTTCAGAACCAATACGAAAACCAGTTTGTAAATGCTAACTCAAACATTCAGGGAATTGCTGCTTCATTGGCAACCAACCACGTATTGATGGGTGACACGAATTTGATCAACAAAGAAATCGACATTTACAGATCTATCACCAAACAAGATCTTCAAAATGCGGCTAAAAAGTATCTTAATTCTAACCAAAGAATAATCATTAATTACGTACCTGAGAAAAAGTAATCATTTCAACTTTTTAGGTTACAATATGATTATTAAAAATTAAATTTTTACAAATGAAAAAGCAATTAACATATATAGCTGCAGCGTTTTTCTTTACAGGAATGGTTTCAGCACAAAAAATAGATCTTAATGCAATGCCGAAACCGGGACCTACTCCTGCGATTAACATTGCCAAGCCAAAAACTTTCCAGCTAAGCAACGGTCTTACAGTAATGGTGGTTGAGAACAACAAACTACCAAGAGTAAGCGCTAGCCTTTCTATGGACAGACCTCCATACAATGAAGGAGCTGTAACCGGAGTAAGCGAAATTATGGCTGAACAGTTCGAAAACGGAACTACGAATATCTCCAAAGATGATTTCAACAAAAAAGTAGACTATCTTGGAGCTAACCTTAACTTCTCTTCAGGAGGTGCTTCTGCGAACTCTCTTTCAAAATATTTTCCTGAAGTTTTAGGCTTAATGGCTGATGCTATTATTAATCCTAAATTCTCTGCTGAAGAAATTCAGAACTCTAAAGAAAGAGCTGTCGAAGGATTAAAATCTGAGGAAAAAAATGCTTCTTCTATTGCATCAAGAGTTTCCAACGCTTTGATGTATGGAAAAAATACGTCAAGAGGTGAATTTGAAACCGTTGAATCTATCAATAAAATTCAGTTAGCCGACGTACAAAATACTTACAAAAAATACTACGCTCCGGATAATGCTTACTTAGTAATCGTTGGAGACGTAAAATTTGACCAGGTAAAACCATTGATCGAAAAGTCTTTCAGCAGCTGGAAAAAAGCAAACACTCCTATTGCACCGCCGGAACCGGCTTCTAATGTTGCGAAAACAGAGATTAATGTAGTGGATGTTCCTTCTGCTGTACAGTCTGTTGTTTCCCTAAACAACCTGAACACGCTGAAAATGAAAGATGCTAACTATTTCCCTGCAACTATTGCGAACTATATCCTTGGAGGTGGTGGTGAAGCGAGACTTTTCATGAACCTTAGAGAGAAGAATGGATTTACTTACGGTGCTTATTCAAGTATGGTAGCCAGCAAGTATTCTCCACAATTCTCTGCAAGCGCAAGCGTAAGAAACGAGGTTACTGACAAAGCGGTTAAGGAATTTATGAATGAACTTAATGCGATTTCTACTGTAAAACCTGAGGAATTGGCAAATGCAAAAGCAAAACTGAAAGGAGCTTTCATTATGTCTTTAGAACAGCCAGCGAATATTGCCAGATTTGCATTAAACCAGAAAGTGCAGGATTTACCAGCTGACTTCTACACCAATTATCTGAAATCTATTGATAAAGTAACTGCTGCAGATGTTACTAATGCTGTAAAAGCTACCATTTTACCTAACCAAAGCAGAATTTTCATTGCAGGTAAAGCATCTGACATTTCTGAAGGACTGGAAAAATTAGGTTACCCGGTAAAATATTTTGATAAGGATGCCAACCCTGTTGCAAAACCAACTGTACAAAAAGTAGATGCAAGCGTAACGGTTGCTTCTATCGCAGATAAATACATCAATGCTATCGGAGGAAAAGCTAATCTGGCTAAAATTACTTCATATACTACGAATGCTTCAATGTCTATGCAAGGACAAAACATCGATTTCAAAATCGTTAAGGCACAAGGCGGAAAGGAGCTTACAACTGTAACAGCAATGGGACAGGTTGTTCAGAAGCAGGTATTTGACGGAAAGACTGGTTATTCTATGCAAATGGGACAAAAAGTTGACATCACACCGGAAGAAATTGCTGAAAAACAAAAGAACCCGGAGCTTTTTGAAGAGTTAGGTTTTGCAAAATCTGCTGATTATAAATTAGGAGGAATTGAAAAAATCGGTGGTGAAGATTCTTATGCAATTAAAGGTGGAGATACCACTTATTACTACAGCGTTGCAACGGGATTAAAAACCGGAGAAACCAAGAAAATAAAAGCCAAAGGTCAGGAAATGACAATTCCGACAACATTCTCTAATTACAAAGATGTAGAAGGGGTAAAAATGCCATACACCATCTCTGTAAGCCAGATGGGAATGGATATGACGATGAATGTAAAGTCTTATGAAGTAAATAAGGCTACTGATGCTGATTTTAAATAACAACATCCAATTTTTATACAAAAAACGGCAACAATTGTTGCCGTTTTTATTTTTATCAACATTTGGCGACTTCTTTTTTTGTCATTCAGTAAAAAAAGATTAAATTTGCCCATTCAAAAAGATATCAGAATTAATGGATACTATATTTACACTATTGATGGTTCTTGTTATGGTTGCCAGCGTTTTATTGGTAATCATCGTTATGGCACAAAATCCAAAAGGAGGAGGCCTTTCCAGTACATTCGGAGGTGCATCATCTGCACAGTTTGGAGTACAGAGAACCAATGATTTCATGGAAAAAGCAACATGGACTCTAGGCGGAACTATCATTGTTCTTATCCTTATAAGCGTTGTTATCACAGGTAAGCCATCTCAGGTAGCTCCTACACAGAAACAACCCGTGAAGAAAGAAGCTCCTGCAAAACAGTCAGCTCCTGCTTCTTCTACAACAACTCCGGCGAAAACTCCTGTAGCACCGGCAAAATAAGAAGAATACCATCTTATATAAAACAAAAGCAACTCAAATTGAGTTGCTTTTTTATTTTAACCTGATCTTTTCAATCTGATAGCGTAGTTTTAATCCTGCTTTTAAAAATGAATATTGTACAGGCTTCAATTCTTTATAATATTTATCAATAAAGATCTGCATAGCTCCGTAAAACCTCTTGAGATATACTTCATTCCGGATTGTACTTTCCCCTTTGTGATGAAGTATAGAAACTTTACCATAATAGAAGTTTTTGTAACCGTTTCTTAAAAAGGTATAGCAAAGATCAATATCTTCTCCATACATAAAATAAGCTTCATCCAGCCCTCCTATTTTTTCGTAGACGTCTTTTTTAACCAACAAAAATGCGCCTGTCATCACTTCTACTTCAGCAACTGCATTTTCTTCAATGTCATTCCTGTAATAAGACTTGGAATTATTCTTTTTAAAATTCGTAAACAGCTTTTCAAAAGAGTTAAACATATCCGGTACTGAACGTTTACTTTCTGGAAGAAAATTTCCTTCTGCATCATGCATTCTTACTCCCAGACATCCGAAAGAAGGCTGAGAATCCGCAAAATCCAGAAGTTCTTTCATGTAAAAACCTTCAAATTCAGTATCAGGATTTAAAAGTAAAATATATTCCCCTTTCGCCGTTTGAATCGCCTGGTTATTCGCTTTTGAAAAACCACCGTTGATTTCAGAAGATATAAAGTGTACGTTCGGAAATTCGGGAATAAGATCTCTCCAGGAACTGTCTGTAGAAGCATTATCAATAACAATCACTTCATATTCTATCTCTTGTATATATTTCTGAAGTGACAGGAGACAGCTTCTGAGCAATTGGGTAACATTATAATTAACAATAATAACAGACAGTTTCATATTAATCCTTTTCGTTATATGGCAACCTGTTGATAATAGATCTTCCCAATGAAATTTCATCAGCATATTCCAGTTCATCTCCTACCGAAATTCCTCTTGCAATGCTGGAAAAATTCACATTGAAACTTTTAAATTTCTTATAAATATAATAAGCAGTTGTATCTCCTTCCATCGTGGCACTCAATGCAAAAATAAATTCCTTCACCTTTCCATCATTCAGTTTCTTTTCAATGCTTGGAATATTCAATTGTCCAGGCCCTACTCCTTCCATAGGAGAAATTTTCCCACCAAGAATCAGATACTTTCCCGTGTATTTTCCTGTATTTTCAATGGCAATTACATCGCGTACATCTTCAACGATGCAGATGAGCTCGCCATTTCTTTTTTCATTGCTGCATATTTCGCAGATGTCAAAATCTGAAAAATTATGACATTCTTTACAGTATTTTATTTCGTTGACAAGATTAATAAGGGAATTTCCAAGACTTACAGCTCTGGAATTGGGCTGCTTCAATAAATGCAGTGCTAATCTCAAAGCCGTTTTTCTTCCAATCCCAGGCAATCCCGAAATCTCGTCTACCGCCTTTGCCAATACTTTACTTGGGTAATCCATAGGTACAAAAATAAGGATTAAAGTTGATAATTAATAGTGAATGGTGAATCGTCAATTCGCTTCGCTTGTGAATTTTTTTCGGGGTACGAGATTCGGGGTTTGGGGACTTTGGTTTGAGATTGAGGTTGAGGTTGGGAATTCACCTTTCACTTTGCGAAGCAAAAATTGACAATTGACCAATAGATTAATGTCTCAATATGATATTTTAAATTTTCTCCCATATCTGAGAACTCTAAAAAAACCTTTATATTTGCGGCTTAAATTAAATATGAAAAAAATAAACTGACATGGTACTTAACAATCTTAACTATCCTCTGGATTTCAAATTCAAAATCACTACTTTAGCAAGTGACTTCAACATTACTGACAAAAACGGAAATTATGTAGCGTATGTGCGTCAGAAAATGTTCAAGTTGAAAGAAGATGTTGTCGTTTTTAATGATGAGAGCAAGTCTAAAGAACTTTTCAGAATCAGAGCTAATAAATGGATAGATTTCAACGCTTCATATTCTTTGAATGATCTTATTGACAACAAAAACTTCGGTAGATTAGCCAGAAAAGGGATGCGTTCTATCTGGAAAGCAAGCTATGATATTCTGGATGCACACGATCAGCCTAAGTTTAAAGTTCAGGAAGACAGCGCATGGGTAAGATTCTGGGACAGCTTTGTTGGAGAACTTCCTATCATCGGAATGTTCACAGGCTATTTCCTTAATCCATCTTATACGGTAACAGGTATTGACGGTAAAGCTTATTTTAAGCTTAAAAAAATGCCTTCATTCTTCGGAAGAAGATTTCAGCTGGACAGACTGATCGATATTGATGATGAGGAGGAAAGTTTAGTAATCCTTTCTCTATTAATGATGACACTTCTTGAAAGAGCAAGAGGATAAACAAATAATAAAACCACAAACACATGAAATATTTAATCATTTTATTTTCCGCATTTCTACTGGTAGCCTGCAAAAAGGAAAAAGAAACGGTTTCAGCTTCTGCTTCTGCCGATTCTTCACATGTTGCTAAAGATTCTGCTTCTTCAGGTACTTCTTCAGGCAATATTCTGGTAGGGACAATTCCGTTTCCTAAAGAAATCAAAGAATGCTCATGCTATTTTGCCATAAGCAAAGCTGATTTTGAAAATGAAAGATACATCTACGCAGATGACGCCGGAAAAACAGCTTATATGATGCTGGATGGTAAAAGACTGGCTCTGAATCTTATCTCATCAAGTGATATGGAAGTAGATGAATTACTGACCAAGGAAATAGAAAATGATAATTATAAAATTTCTGTGAAAGGTAAAAAAATAAAAGGCGAAGAAGCTTTACTGTTTGAAGGTACTCTGACTATTGAAAAACCAGATGGCACCATCTTCACCACTCCGATCTACGGAGAATGTGGCTGCTAGTAAAGCAAAATCATACAAAAATGCTTCTGTGTCTCACAGAAGCATTTTTTATTTCGTAAATTTGAGAAAAATAAAATTCAATGGAATTATCTAATATAGAACCGCAGATAATCTGGAAGAACTTCTCCAAATTAAATGCTGTTCCAAGGCCTTCAAAAAAAGAGGAAAAAGTAATCGCTTTCATCAAAGGATTTGGTGAAGATCTGGGACTGGAAACTACCGTAGATGAAGTAGGAAATGTTATCATTAAAAAACCTGCCACTGCAGGAATGGAAAACCGTAAATCGATCGTGCTTCAGTCGCACCTTGATATGGTTTGCCAGAAAAACAATGATGTTACTTTTGATTTTGAAACGGAAGGAATCAAAATGGAAATTGATGGTGACTGGGTAAAGGCAAAAGGAACTACTTTAGGAGCTGACAATGGTTTGGGAGTAGCAACAATCATGTCTATCCTTGAAAGCTCAGATATTCCACACCCTGCATTGGAAGCCCTTTTCACCATTGATGAAGAGACAGGAATGACAGGTGCTTTAGGGTTAAAACCAGGACAACTGACAGGTGAAATTTTATTAAATCTTGACACTGAAGAGGATGATGAAATTGATATCGGCTGTGCAGGAGGTGTTGATGTAACCATCACTCAAAACTATACTGCAGAAGCTCCAAAAGGACAAATTGTAAGACTTGAAGTAAAAGGTCTTCAGGGAGGACATTCCGGAATGGATATTCATAAAGGTTTTGGAAACGCCAATATTATTCTGGGAAGACTTCTTTACACCGGATTGGAAAATCAGAATATTGAATTGGTTTCTATCGACAGCGGAGGGTTGAGAAACGCGATCCCAAGAGAAGGTGTTGCTCTGATTTCAGTAAGAAATGCTCAGGAGTTTATTGAAAATGTAACTGTTCTTAAAAAAGATATTTTAGAAGAGTTTGCAACTGTAGAACCGGGAATCCAGATCAATATTGAGAACTCTACATCTTCTGACAAAGCAATTTCAGAAGGTGATTCTAAAAAGGTGATTCTTACTCTAAAAGCTCTTCACAACGGAGTATACAGAATGAGCCCGGATGTGGCTGATCTTGTAGAAGCTTCCAACAACGTAGCCAGAGTTGAATTGAAAGGCGGAGAACTGAAGATCTTAAACCTTACGAGATCTTCTGTAGATTCTTCAAAATATTCAGTAGCAGAACAATTAAAATCTGTGGCAGAATTAGCTGGAATGAACGTTGAATTCAGCGGTTCATACCCGGGATGGAAGCCAAAACCAGGTTCAGAGATCGTACAGCTGATGGAGAAACTTTACACAGAGAAGTTTAGTGAAAAACCTCATGTAGTAGCTTGTCACGCAGGTCTTGAATGTGGAATCATCGGAGCCAATTATCCTGAAATGGAAATGGTAAGCTTTGGACCAACCATCAGAGGAGCACACTCTCCTGATGAAAAAGCGAACATTCCTTCTACTCAGAAATTCTGGAGTTTCCTGAAAGATATTTTAGCGAATATTCCTCAGAAATAGGACATTAAAATTACTATATTGAATATCCAAAGTCTTATGATTTTGGATATTTTTAATTTTTAATTGAAATAAAAATGCTTCGACAGGCTCAGCATGACACAGCTAAAAATTCATCTCTAAAAAACAGTTAGTATTAGAGATGTCATGCTGAGCTTGTCGAAGCATCCAAACCATAAAAAACCTTATACAATGAAAAGTATCACTGTATTCTGCGGCTCAAGTTTTGGTTCGCACGACATTTATAAAGAACAGGCATTCCTGCTTGGACAAACCATGGCTAAACAAGATATACAGCTCATTTATGGCGGTGCAGATGTTGGCTTGATGGGAACGATTGCTGACGGAGCATTGAGTGAAAAAGGCAAGGTCGTTGGAGTCCTTCCCCACTTTCTGCAATCTAAAGAAATTGCTCATAAAAATCTGACCGAACTTATCATCGTGGAAACCATGCACGAAAGAAAAACCAAAATGAATGAACTTTGTGATGGTGTTATCGTTCTTCCGGGCGGTTACGGAACTTTGGAAGAATTTTTCGAGATGATCACCTGGGCACAGCTCGGACTTCACAAAAAACCCATCGGAATTCTGAATATTGGCGGATTTTATGATGATCTGATCAAACTAGTTCAGACCATGGTGGATAAAGGATTTTTAAAGCAGGTAAACAGAGATATGCTATTGATCAGTGATACGATTGATGATCTGCTGGAAAAGATGAGAAATTATCAGGCTCCTACGGTTGGGAAATGGATTTCAAAAGAGGAAATTTAATAAAAAAGAGGTATTCATGAATATCTCTTTTTTATTATCGAAAAAAATCCAGATAAAATACTAATTTAGAGAAGTGTTCCAAAGGATGAAATAACCGTTAAACACTAGAAATGACTTTCTGAAATATCAACAGCATCACAAAAAATCTGATATATGAAAACAATTACAAATATTTTTTGTCTGACATTATTTCTCAGTTTCTTTTGGAGTTTCTCACAAAATCAAAATTTACCTTCAGATGGAAAAGCTGTAAAAACGGACAATCCATTACAATCAGAACTTGATCTGGAAGTAGACAAATACGTAAAAAAATACTATGAAGATTCCAAAGCGGTAGGACTTTCAATTGGAATCACCGTAAAAGGCAAAGATTATTACTATAATTACGGACAGTTAGAATATGGAAAACAAGTGCTTCCTGATAATAAAACCATCTATGAAATAGGTTCCATTACCAAAACATTTACAGGAATTCTTACTGCCCAGGCCATTTTAGATAAAAAGATAGGAATGGAAGATGATATCCGGAAGTACCTTCCAGAGAATTATTCTAATTTACAATATAACAACCATCCCATTAAAATAGTAAACCTGACCAACCATACTTCAAGAATTACCAGAATTTTTCCTAATCTTTATGAAAGACCAGATTATATAGAACTTAATCCGTTCAGCAATTATTCTAAAAAAATGTTCTACGAAGGATTGAAAAATATGAAAATGGATACGCTGCCAGGTGTAAAATATACGTATTCTAATATGGCCGTCAATTTATTAGGATATATTCTGGAGGATGTCTATCATGAAAGCTATTTTTCACTGGTCAGAAAATACATTCTGAAACCGCTGCAAATGAACAACACAACAGTAAGCCTTGCAGATGCTGATAAAAATAATATTACCAAAGCACATAACAGTAACAGAGAGGTAACACCGTATTGGGACTTTATAGAACTAGTGGGCACGGGAGAATTAAGATCAAATACCAGCGATATGATTAAGTATATCAAAGCCAATATTGCCGGAAATCAATTGAATATTTCATTATCCCATAAGTATACATTTGAAGGAGAAGAAGGCTCTCTGGGACTCAATTGGTTCTTTCACACCACTAAAAACGGAAATATCATGTACGAACATACCGGTGGAACAGGCGGATCAAGAAGTTCTGTGGAGTTTTTCCCGGGGCTTCAGTCAGGATTTATTATATTGACCAACAGTCTTGCCAACAGAAAAATTTTAGAAAAAGACCTGTCTGAGCTTGTTGAAAAAGTATCTTCAAAATAAAAACAAAAACCCGTCCGGAAAATCCGGACGGGTTTCTTATTAAGATTAAAAAATATTTTCTAAGGATAAGGAGCAATTTCCACTTCGAGCCCTTCCATAGCATCGGCAATATGTAACTGGCATCCTAACCTGCTGTTGTCTTTCACATGGAAAGCTTCACCCAGCATAGCATCTTCTTCATCTCCCATCGGTTCCAGACCAGGATCATTAATTACATATACCTGGCATGAAGCACACATCGCCATTCCTCCGCATACACCAATAGTACCTTCTTCTGCCAATTCATAGGAACGGATAATTTCCATTAAGTTCATGGACATATCCGTAGGAGCTACGACATCGTGGGTTACCCCTTCTCTGTCGGTGATTTTAATATTAACGTCTGACATAATTCTGCAAAATTAGTCAATTTTTTTCACAACAGCCTTCTCTGCTTCTTTACGGCTTCCGTCAAATCCGTCAACTCCACTTACCGTTGTATATTTCAATACGAATTTTTTACCAGGATTCAGTCTGTTATAAACACTCTGACACATCAAAGTAGCTTCGTGGAAACCACAAAGGATCAACTTCAGTTTTCCGGGATAGGTGTTGATATCTCCGATTGCGTAGATTCCGTCAATATTGGTCTGATAATCTAAAGCATTGTTTACAACGATAGCATTTTTCTCGATATTTAATCCCCAGTTTCCGATCTCTCCCAGTTTTGGTGTCAATCCGAATAATGGAATGAAATAATCCGTTTCAATATCATAAGCTTCCTCACCGTCAACCTGTACGGTAATCGCTTCTACTTTTCCAT
The DNA here is from genome assembly GCF_019970045.1 of Chryseobacterium sp. GVT01B. GTDB lineage: Bacteria > Bacteroidota > Bacteroidia > Flavobacteriales > Weeksellaceae > Chryseobacterium. The sequence continues at coordinate 297,326 of NZ_JAHXYI010000007.1, read as the reverse complement.
CACCTTTAATCGCTGTAACTTCAGCTGGAGTGATTAATTTAATTTTTCCCTGATTTTTAAGATCCTGAACTTTTTCTACAGAATCCAGAGCTCCTCTAAACTCATTTCTTCTGTGAATCAATGTAACTTCACTTGCTACATTTGACAAGAAAACACTCCAGTCAAGAGCAGAGTCACCACCTCCGGCAATCACTACTTTTTTGTTTCTGAAATGTTCAGGTTCTTTCACGAAGTACTCAAGACCTTTTTCTTCATAGTCTGCAATATTATCCATCGTAGGTTTTCTTGGCTCGAAAGTACCCAAACCACCGGCAATGGCAATTGCTTTACATCTGTGAACAGTTCCTTTGTTAGTAATCACTTCAAACCATTCATCATCTACTTTAGTATAAGAAACAGCGGTTTCTCCCAAAGTAAATCCAGGCTGAAACTGCTTGATCTGCTCCATCAAATTATCCACCAATTCTCCAGCATTCACTGAAGGATAACCTGGGATATCGAAAATAGGTTTTTTAGGATAAAGCTCCGCCAGCTGCCCTCCCGGCTGTGGAAGCGCATCAATAATATGGCACTTCATTTTTAATAAACCAGCTTCAAAAACTGCAAAAAGTCCTGTAGGTCCCGCACCTATGATCAATATATCAGTGGTTATCATAATATTTAAGATAATTTAATTATACATGTAACTGCAAATTTACTAATTTTAATGCGAAGCATATTTAATTGATTCTAAATAAAAACCTGAGATTTGTCAAATATCTATCAATTAAGATTTTAAATTTGGCAATGTTTTTGTAAATGTCTTGTTATGAAGAAAATTTTAAACCTTTTTGCAGTATTTATATTCTTTTTAGGCTCGGCCCAGATTGATAACATCGCAGACGGCGAATCTATCACTCTCAGAATACACTACGGCTTCCTTAACGCAGGAACAGCGAACCTTACTACAAAACAGACCAATTACAAAGGGGTTCCCCATCTGTATGTAAAAGGTACAGGACAGACTACCGGCGCCGTAAAAGCATTCTTCAAAGTGGAAGATTTATATGAAAGTTTCATCAATACCCAAACAGGATTACCAAGTTTTTATGTCAGAAATGTACGTGAAGGAAGCTACCGCCAGCACTTTGAAACGGTTTTTAATCACGATAACAACACATTAATTTTAACAGATAAAAAAACTCCGGCCAATGGTTCCAAGGTTTTAAAATCAGTAAAAGGAGTTCAGGATATGCTTTCATGTTTTTATTATTTAAGAAGTAAAAGTCCTGATGAACTGAAAGTGGGAACAGTCATTAATATGAATGTATGGATTGATGATGAAATGTTTCCTTTCCAGCTAAAAGTAACGGGTACAGAAAATTTAAAGACAAAATTCGGTACTATTAACTGTCTGAAAATTATTCCATCTGTAAAAAGCGGAAGAGTATTTAAAGAAAAAGAAGGGGTAACCATGTGGGTTTCCAACGATGCCAACCATGTCCCTATGCTGCTGAAAGCTGAACTTGCAGTAGGTTCATTAAAAGCCAGTATAGACGATTACAAAAACGTAAAATATCCTTTAAAATTCAGTAAATAACCATCTTTGTTATTAAATATACAGCCTGTAAATTTTACAGGCTTTTTTATTTGATGTAATATATCCTTAACACAGGTTGTCTTACTAATAGAGGCGGCCCTACAGCTGCAGCATGTCAATACTTCTTTGAAATACCTAGCGGATTCGAACCGAAGTATGGACATAAGAAACAGACACGTGTAAATTTTTCAATACGATCAGTTTTTAATTACGTTTTGTTTCTTAGGTCAGTAATTAAAAACAAAAACCTCCGGAGCTCCGGAGGTTTGATTTTTTATAGTGTTTTGAACTGTTCCAGTGTTCTGATATCATTTTCAAAGAACATTCTGATGTCACTCATCTGGTAAAGAAGCATTGTAATTCTTTCAATTCCCATTCCGAATGCATATCCTGAATATTTCTCAGAATCAATATTCACATTTTTCAGTACAGCAGGGTCTACCATTCCGCATCCCATGATTTCCAGCCATCCTGTTCCTTTTGTAATTCTGTAGTCTGTTTCAGAATTTAATCCCCAATACACATCAATTTCAGCACTTGGCTCTGTGAACGGGAAGAAAGAAGGTCTCATTCTGATCTTGGATTTCCCGAAAAGCTCAGTAGTAAAGAACTGGATTGTCTGCTTTAAATCTGCAAAGCTTACATTCTCATCAATATACAATCCCTCAATCTGGTGGAAAATACAGTGAGAACGTGAAGAGATCGCTTCATTTCTGAAAACCCTTCCCGGAGATAAAATTCTGATTGGCGGCTGGTTTTCTTCCATAAAACGAGTTTGTACAGAAGATGTGTGTGTTCTCAAAAGAATATCCGGATTCTGTTCAATAAAGAACGTATCCTGCATATCTCTTGCCGGGTGGTATTCCGGAAGGTTAAGCGCCGTAAAGTTATGCCAGTCATCTTCAATCTCAGGTCCGTCTGCTACAGCAAAACCAATAGATTTGAAGATTTCAATAATTCTGTTTTTTACCAGATTAATCGGGTGTCTTGAACCCAATTCCAATGGAAATGCAGGTCTTGTAAGATCTTCTTTTTCTACCACAATAGAAGATTCAGAAGAATTTTTCAAATCTTCCAATTTTACAGCCACTGCCTGCTTCAAAGTATTGATCTTCTGTCCGAAATCTTTCTTCTGGTCGTTAGGAACTTCTTTTAATGTTTCGTAAAAATCATTAAGAACCCCTTTTTTACCGTTGTACTTGATTCGGAAGTTTTCGATATCTTCCCTAGAGGTAGCATTGAAGCCGTTTACTTCGATCAGTAGTTCTTCTATCTTTTCTATCATTATTTTACCCTTTCAAAATGTTTTGCAAAAATACGACTTTTAGTTGAATATTAAGTCCGTCAAAAAAAAATCTGCCTCTTTTTCGGGAGGCAGACTTCAATCACTTATTTCACTTAAATAAAAAAATTATTTCTTTTCTAAAGCTTTAACGCTGATCTGAAGAGTCACCTCATCCTTAATCACGCCGTTTTCAGCAGGAGCCTGGAACTTTACACCAAACTCTTCTCTCTTGATATCTTTCGGTTCAGTAGCTACACTCACCTCTCCATCTTTCACAGAAACATTAGCTTTAAACTGAACAGGTTTTGTAATTCCTTTAATTGTTAAATTACCATCCAAAAGAGTATTATAATCCCCTTCTGTAGCCGGAGTAACTTTTGTAATTTCATAAGAAGCTGTTGGGAATTTTTCAACTTCAAAGAAATCACCGCTCTTCAGGTGGCCATTTAATTTCCCTAAATCTTCCGGGCTGTCTTTCAAATCCACAGAAGTTAATGAGCTCATATCAGCAACGAATTTTCCGCTTTCCAGTTTTCCGTCTTTCACTGTTACATCTCCGCTTTCAAACCTGATTGTTCCGAAATGACTCGTATTTTCAGATTTAAAAACTTTATATCCTTTCCATTCAACCTTACTGTTTAGCGTATCCAAAGTGAACTGGCTACCTTCTTTGGTAGTTGTCACCTCATTACTCTCACTGGTAAGCGGTTTATCTTTTTTACAAGAAACCATTACAGCAGCAACGAATAAAGCAGGAATAGCTATCGAAAACAGTTTTTTTCTCATTTTTGATTTATTTTTATTAGTTCCGCTAATATAATAAAAAAAATTATGTTTTCATAAAAACCTTACATTTGTAATATGCTATTAGAAATAAACAATTTATTTTTCTCTCACACCAAAGAAAATCCCCTGTTTCAGAACCTTAACCTAAGGTTTGATGAAAACAGAATTATAGCTCTTGCCGGAGAAAGCGGATGCGGAAAATCTACGCTTCTCAACCTTATTTATGGACTTCTCGATTGGGAAAGCGGAGAAATTATTTTTAACGGAACCCGACTTTTAGGACCGAAAGGAAATCTTGTTCCCGGAGAACCGGAAATGAAATTTGTAGCACAGAATTTTGACCTTATGCCTTATGCTACAGTGGCAGAAAATGTAGGAAAGTTTATTTCAAATATCAATTTAAAACAAAAAAAAGAAACTGTAACAGAGATTCTTGAAGTAGTAGGGTTGCAGGAATTTGCCAATGTACTTCCCAAATATTTAAGTGGTGGACAGCAGCAAAGAGTGGCCATTGCCCGCGCATTGTCTGTACTTCCGAAACTTCTGATTTTGGATGAACCTTTCAGTAATCTGGATTTCCCGAGAAAAATTGAACTCAGAGAAAGGCTTTTCAAATACGTAAAACAACATGGAGTTTCTTTAATCATCTCTACTCATGAGCTTCAGGATATTATGCCATGGCTGGATCAGATCATCATTTTACAGGACGGAAGACTGATTCAGAATGACAGTCCGGAAGAAACTTACAGACACCCTTACAACTCTTATGTTGCGAAACTATTCGGGGAAGTAAATATTTTCAGCGAAACCGAGGCTGAAGATTTCCAGCTTTCAAAATTCTCCTACTATCCTAAAGAAATCAAAATCACGGAAAGCGGTCTCGAAGCCGAAGTCCTTGAAAGCAGATTTGCAGGAAACTATTATTGGAATAAAATTAAAGCAAGGAATAAAGAACTAGTGGTTTATACGGATGAAAAACTAGAAGGATTGATCAGTATTTCTTTTATGTAAAGTAAAAGGATAAGATTGTCAATTTGTTTATGAGCCTGACTCTCTTTTAATAATTTACTTTTTCGCTATCCATCACATAACATCTACATTTACTTACACTTACCCATTAAAAAAAATACAAACATAAGAATCTGTTATAAAACTTTTTCTTACATTTGTACCTCCAAAGCATAAGGAAATTTTTGGTTATTTCTCTTTCTGCCTTCCAGACGGACATTAGCAATCTTGCAATTAAGTCTTATGAAAGATTACACTGTCCAATTTTTTCCTTTTCTTATTTTTAGGGCATAAGAAAACATTACTTTCTTACGCTTTCTTTACAAATTCAGATTTAAGAGCCATAGCTCCGAAACCATCAATCTTACAGTCAATATTATGATCACTTCCTGGTCTTAAACGGATATTTTTCACTTTCGTTCCTGCTTTTACCGGTTTTGGCGCTCCTTTTACAGGAAGATCTTTTACTACGACTACAGAATCTCCATCCTGAAGTTCGTTTCCGTTTGAATCCAATATTTTTCCTTCGTTAGCAGCTTCAGAAGCCACTTCTGCGGGGTCCCATTCGTAGAAACACTGAGAACATACCATCATATTATCGCTCGGATAGGTAAACTCGGAGCTGCATTTCGGACAAAGTACTGTATCACTCATATTTTTAATTTTTGCAAAGGTAGAGCTTTTTAGAGGTTGAAGTCAAGAGATAAAGATCAGTATAGTAGATGATAAGCATATATTAATTTTACACAACCCTGTGAATTAATACGAATTAAATAAACTTGCTGCAAAGAAAATAAAGTATAATAATGAACAGTGTATATTTTGTTAACAAATATTTCTCATTAGGCAAAAACACAGGTATATTTGTCTTAAAGTGAAAGGCTATTGTCAACAAATAAAAATTATAAATATTCGGAAAATCTTTACAAATTCAGCATTAAAATGTATTTCTACCACTTAAAAAATCAATAAAAAGATTGACCATTCACTACTGAATCTCAGATTGTCAATAGTCAATTTTTGCTTTGCAAAGTGAATGGTGAATGCACCACCTTCCATTAGAAAACTGATCTGTACAATATATAATTAGTCATAACCTCTCAACCGGAAACCCAAACCCCAAAATTCACAGGCGAAGTGGATTCACTATTCATCATCCACGATCCCCTTCACTTCTCCTATTCTCAAACTCTCCCACCCAAATCTTCAACTCTCAATTAAAAGTCGTATTTTTGCAGATTCAAACAGCGAAGCAAATTTATGGAACTTATTCACAGAAACTTGGCCATCGGAATTCACGATGCCCTACAGGAGACATTTTTTGAAAAAAACAAATATGCCGATAAGGTTATTGAAAGACTTCTGAAAGCAAACAGAAAATGGGGAAGCCAGGACAGGGCCGTTGTTTCTGAGATTTTCTACAATATTATCCGTTGGAAAAAACGTCTTGAATATTATATGGGGGAAGGTGTAAAGCCCAATAATATTTACAAGCTTATCATCGCCTACCTACTTTGGAGTAAGACCAATTATAAAAAATTTGAAGAATTTGACGGAATCAAAATTGCCGACATTCTTACAAAACTTAAAAAGAATACAGTTCCTACAAAAGCGATAGAACATTCTATTCCTGAATGGCTTGCCGAAACTCTTGAAAAAGAACTTGGACCCAAATGGGAAAGAGAAATGGCTGCGTTGAATGAGCAGGCACCTACTGTTTTAAGAGCAAACTCTTTAAGAACAACAACAAGAGAACTTATTTCTGACCTTTCTGATGAAGGTGTTGTTTCTTTCCCTATTAAAAATTATCCTGATGCTGTTCAGTTGGAAGAAAAGAAAAACGTTTTTCTTACCACAGCTTTCAAAGAAGGATTATTTGAAGTTCAGGATGCTTCTTCTCAGAAGATCGGTTATTTCCTTGATGTACAGGAAGGACAAAGAGTGGTAGATGCATGTGCCGGTGCGGGAGGAAAGACACTTCACTTAGCAGCATTAATGAAAAACAAAGGTCAGATTGTTGCCCTGGATATTTTCGAGTGGAAACTTGCCGAATTGAAGCGTCGTGCTAAAAGAGCCGGAGCTCACAATATTGAAACCCGTATGATTGCCGACAATAAAGTAATTAAACGTCTTCATGAAAAAGCTGACAGACTTCTGATTGATGCACCATGTTCCGGTCTTGGAGTTTTAAAAAGAAACCCGGACAGTAAGTGGAAAATTGATCAGGACTTTATTGACAGAATAAAAAAAGAACAGCAGCAAATTCTTCAGGACTATTCTAAAATGCTTAAAAAAGGAGGGAAAATGGTGTACGCTACATGTTCTATCCTTCCTTCTGAAAACAATCTGCAGGTAGATGAATTCATCAAAAACAACCCTGGATTCAAAATGGTTAAGGATGAAAAAGTAATGCCTAGCGAAGGTTATGACGGATTCTACATGGCTTTGATTGAGAGAATTTCTTAATCTAAACCAATAAACAATACATAAAACTACTCTATTTTCTGGAGTAGTTTTTTTTATTAAAAAAATTTTCTAAAAAAATGTAACATTTTTTGTAACATTTAAAGCATATTGTCTACTAACTGTATAGATTAAACCGTTTCGATGCTGGAAATTTTAGAATAACTTTACAGCAAACTCATTTTTATGCATACAAGAACTGTTTTCAATTTCCTGGCCATTTTCTTATACTGTCTGTTTTCTGCACAGACCTATGAAATTCAGTATATCAGCTCATATAACGGAAAAACTACTGCTGACCAGCCCTCCACTATCGTTTGGGTTAATGAGAAAGAAAATTTCATCCTCAACAGTACAATCAAAGAACAAAAAAGCAGCTTCCCTTATGAAATCACTAAGGTAGAAAAGCCATCAAATACTATTGTTTCATACGCTTTTTTAAAACCTGAATCCATAATTTCAACATCAGATGCTGAGTCTGTAGGAAAACAGGATTTTGAACTTACCAATGAAACTAAAAAGATTTTAGGATACAACTGTAAAAAAGCGGTTACCAAAGTCAATTCAAATACTATTGAAATCTGGTATACAAATGATTTAAAGCTAAAAGGCGGACCTTCAGTTTTGGGACAGAATTTAGGTCTGGTTCTGGAAGTGGAGAGAAATAAAAATTCTTTAATTACAGCCAGCTCGATCAAAAAAATAAAAAATACCGGAATTGAAAATATTGTAAAAGGAAACATACAGACAACAGATCAGCTAGGATACAAAGATTTACTCTGGAAAAGCAGATTTACCACTCTGAATGTTTTTGAAAATGAAACGATCAACTTTTCGGATGCTTCTAAATCAGATGATAAGATAAAAAGATATGCCAACGGTACAATCATTCTTAAAAAGATAAAATTCCCGGCTATTACAGAAGGTGAAAATATTTTTGTAGAACTGAAACAGCAATCGAACGGTGATGCCTATGACAGAACCGGAACCGTATTTTTTATTCCTCAGGATAAAGAAAAATCCTTTTTTGATGGGTTGGAAAAAGGAGCAAAAACACTTCCCGTCTACGAAAATGGAAACGGAAAGCAGTATTATGGGATAACAACTACAGACAACTATAGCCCTGCAATGGAAATGATGAGATTTTTTACCGCTTTTGGCATCCAGAAGTTCAATCATATTCAGCTTAAAGGAAAAGACTGGCAGACCATCAGCCCTTACCGACAGGATATTACAGAACTGAAACCTGCATTATCCGGAAAAGAACTTTGGGTGGGTACATTTATCGGCAACTATGACAAAGGAGGACATCAGGTGAGTCTTGATATCACCATTCACAAAAGCGATCAGGCAATTAATAAAAACAATACAGCGATACCATTATTCAATACTTTAAATATTATGGAAATGGCCGGACAGGATTATTCTACGATGTTCAATCAGGACAAAGGACTGCTTGTTAATTTCACTTTAAATAAAGATTTGAAAAATGCTCAGCTAAGATATACAACAACCGGACATGGAGGTTGGGAAAACGGCGATGAATTTGTTCCTAAAGCCAATTCTATCTTCGTTGATGGAAATCAAATATTTTCATTCGTGCCATGGAGAACCGACTGTGGTTCGTACCGTTTGTACAATCCTGCATCAGGAAATTTCCAGGACGGTCTTTCGTCATCAGACCTCAGCAGATCAAACTGGTGCCCGGGAACGGTTACCAATCCTAACTTCATTCCTCTTGGAGATTTGAAAGCAGGCAAACATACGATTCAGGTAAAAATTCCGCAGGGAGCTTCTGAAGGCACAAGTTTCAGCTCATGGAATGTTTCGGGAACGTTACTGGGAGTACAATAAAAACAAAACCTTCTTGCATGAGAATTGCAAGAAGGTAAAAACACAAATGATGAAAAAAAATTATTTCGAGCCACAAAGTAAGGGTTAAAATTCATATAATTAATTACCATAGATTAATAAATATGTCATTTTTATTTTGTATGGAAATATCACAAATTTTAGCCTGACGAAAAAAATCAATCAAAAACACGTCAAATCGAACAAATAGTTAATATTTTTAACTTTAAAATATTAATTGATTAAAAATATTCCGTTTCAAGTATTTTTTATTGTTATTTATAAACATCACCTTTACTTTTGTTTCATAAATAATAGAAATTATGTGTGGAATTGTATGTTTATTTGATGCCAAACAGAAAACTGAAGTATTAAGACCTCAGGTTTTGGAAATGTCAAAAAAAATCCGTCACAGAGGACCGGATTGGAGCGGAGTTTTTCAGGATGAAAAAGTAATTTTCTCTCACGAAAGACTTGCTATTGTAGATCCTACCTCTGGAAAACAACCTTTATTTACAAAAGACGGAAAAGTAGTATTAGCTGTGAACGGCGAAATCTACAACCATAGAGAATTAAAAGAAGAATTTCCTGATTATGAGTTTCAAACTCAGTCTGACTGCGAGGTTATTCTTGCTCTTTACAGAAAATATGGAAAGAATTTCGTTGAAAAACTGAACGGAATTTTTGCCTTCGCATTATACGACACTGAAAATGATGTCTATCTTATTGCCCGTGACCATATGGGAATCTGCCCTCTTTATCAAGGCTGGGACAAAAACGGAAACTATTATGTAGCTTCCGAATTAAAAGCCCTTGAAGGAGTATGCAAGAAAATTGAAACTTTCTTACCTGGACATTTCGTTTACAGTTCTGACGGCACAGAGCTTCAGCAATGGTATACAAGAGACTGGGACAGCTTTGATCATGTAAAAGAAAACGAAACAAATATCGCAAAATTGAGAAAAGGTCTTGAAGATGCTGTTCACAGACAACTGATGAGTGATGTTCCTTATGGAGTACTTCTTTCCGGAGGTTTGGATTCCTCGGTAATTTCAGCAATTACTGCAAAATTTGCCCGCCAGAGAATTGAAAGCGGAGATACACAGGAAGCATGGTATCCAAGACTTCACAGTTTTGCCGTAGGACTTGTAGGTTCTCCTGATCTGGCTGCTGCACAAACTGCTGCAAAGCATATCGGATCTGTTCACCATGAAGTTAACTTTACCGTACAGGAAGGGCTGGATGCTGTACGAGATGTCATTTACCATCTGGAAACGTATGATGTAACAACAATCAGAGCCTCCACCCCAATGTATCTGCTGGCAAGAGTAATCAAGTCTATGGGGATAAAAATGGTACTTTCAGGAGAAGGTTCGGATGAATTATTCGGTGGATATTTATATTTCCATAAAGCTCCCAACGCAAGGGAATTCCATGATGAAACAGTAAGAAAACTGGGTAAACTTCACCTGTATGACTGCTTAAGAGCCAACAAGGCGCTAATGAGCTGGGGAATTGAAGGAAGAGTTCCTTTCCTTGACAAAGAATTTATGGATATTGCTATGACTCTTAACCCAAAAGATAAAATGATCAATACCGCTGAAGGAAAAATCGAAAAATGGGTATTGAGAAAAGCCTTTGAAGACATTCTTCCTGATTCTATTGTATGGAGACAGAAAGAACAGTTCTCGGATGGTGTTGGTTATTCATGGATCGATACTTTGAAAGAGGTTGCTGAAAAAGAAGTAACGGATGAAATGATGGCAAACGCGAGATTCAGATTTCCGCTAAATACTCCTCAGAACAAAGAAGAATACAGATACAGAACTATTTTTGAAGAACATTTCCCAAGTGAAACGGCAGCAGCTACTGTCCCTTCTGTTCCATCTGTTGCATGCTCCACTCCTATCGCCTTAGAATGGGATGAAGCCTTCAAAAAAATGAATGATCCGAGCGGAAGAGCGGTAAAAGTGCACGAGACTTCGTACTAGAGGGGTTGATTAGTGAATAGTCAATGGTCAATCCGCTGAGCTTGTGAATTTGTGGCGTGGTTCGGGTTGCGAGATTCGAGATTAAAAACCATCAATACGAAAGTGTTTTCTAATCTACAGTTAATCATTCACTTTGCGAAGCAAAAATTGACTATTGATATTTAATGTCATCACCTTAAACACCTAACTTCCTCAGTTATAATTTATCAATCCTGTAGCAATACAGGATTTTCTTTTGAATTAACAATAACAATATGGCATAATTTAACTGACAATCCAAAATAATATCTAATAAATAATTATATTTGGAAAACGAAAATATCAATTATAAAAAAATGAGAAGAAACCTAACTGTTTTATTTGCCTTATTAGCCATAAGTTTCGCTTTTGGACAAGGAAAATATGGCAAATATCTGAATTCAAAGAAGCTTGCTTTGGCTTATAAGAGTGTAAAAGATCAGGATAAAGATGATTATTACCAACAATTCTACTGGCTTGTAAAAGCGGAGCAGCTAAAAACGTATCCTCACCTTAAAGATATAAAACCTGTTGTTTTATATGAATTTGTAAAATATGTAAATCCTCAGAATCCAACAAAAAAACTGGATGCCAGAGGTAAAGAACTCAGAGCAACTGCAGAATTATCTTTAAATCAATATTTTAAAAATAAGAAATTTGAAAACAATTCTGTTTTAATGTATAACCTTGAAACCTATGTAGATCCTTCAAAAGGGCAATACTACACAAAGGTTGATCCTGAAAAAATCAAGGAACTTGTACCGAAAGAATTATTTGCTTTCAACTCATTCAACAGAAATATAGGAGAAGAAAAGACATATTATCTTTGGATTGATAAGAAAAAAGACGATTTGAATATTGTAGATATCATTCCTAGCGAAAAAGAAGACAAAGCTTTCTACGCAAGACTGAAACAATATCTTCCAAGCTATAAGTTTTCAAAATATGTTCCTACTGTAAAAAAAGGAAACAAGTCTGATAAGACAGATATTGAATATTATTACATCATGCCGTTTGAGCAGAATACCGATAACATCGAATACAAAACAAAGGATTTCAAAACGTTCACTTTAAGCCAGTACAGAAAAGCCGGTGATGAATGGAAAGGAGTAGAAAAACCTAGAAAATAAATCAAAAAGTCCTGTGAAATTTCACAGGACTTTTTTAATTTTATATGGATTTCTTTATCTAAGAATCAAACCGCTTAAAGAAGGCGGCTCTTCACATAAAACAAGTCTGGACATTTTTCACGTTCCAGCCTATACAAAATGACAGAAGCAAACACACAACAGACGTCCATAAAGAAAATACTTCCCTTAATTCTGGCCACGGCTATTTTTATGCAAATGCTGGATTCAACCATTTTGAATACTTCCCTGCCTTCTATCGCAAAAGATCTGAACGAGTCTCCACTTAATATGCAGAACGCCATTATCAGTTATGTTCTGACACTAGCTGTTTTCATGCCTGCCAGCGGATTTTTGGCAGACCGGTTCGGAACCAAAAAAGTATTTATTTTTTCATTGGTATTGTTCAGCTTAGGTTCCCTGTTTTGTTCTTTATCTCAGAATCTTACTCATTTGGTTATTTCAAGGGTTATCCAGGGAGTCGGAGGGAGTTTAATGACTCCTGTCGGGAAACTGGCACTCATCAAAACGTTTGATAAAAGTGAACTGCTTAAAGCGATGAACTTTGCCATTATCCCTGCCCTTATTGGTCCTGTACTCGGTCCGTTAGTCGGGGGTTATATGGTAGATTACCTTTCATGGCACTGGATATTTCTCATTAACATTCCGATCGGTCTTTTAGGGATTCTTTTAGGATTAAAATTCATGCCCAATTATAAGTCGGATGATGTTGATTTTGATTTAAAAGGGTTCTTAATATTTGCAGCAGCCTCTCTACTGCTTTCGGTTTCACTGGAACTTTTTGGAGACATGCAGAATATCACCCCTGTTTTGCTTGTATTCATTATGGGCTTTTTGTTTCTGTATTATTATTACAAACATGCAAAAAGAGGAGGAAATCCAATCTTTCCGTTAAACCTATTTCAGGTGAGAACATTCCGGGTAGGTATTGTAGGAAACCTGGCCACCAGATTAGGAATCAGTTCTGTTCCGTTATTGCTTCCCCTGATGATTCAGATTGCGTATAAACAATCAGCTGTAACTTCGGGCTGGATCATTGCTCCTATGGCTTTAACAGCTATCTTCGGAAAATCATCTGTGATTAAAATTCTGGATAAATACGGCTATCGTCAGACTTTAATGGTGAATACGTTCATCATCGGAACACTCATCTGTCTTCTTGCCATACCTGACATACACACTTCTTTATATTGGTTTGTTCCCATTATTGCAGTATTAGGATTTTTCAACTCTATTCAGTTCACTTCCATGAATACTATTTCTATTGCAGATCTTCGTAACTTTCAGACCAGCAGCGGGAATTCTTTGATTTCGGTGAATCAACAGCTCGCTATCGGTTTCGGAATTGCATTTGGATTGATTGTTTTAAAACTGTTTGAAAATACAGATCTGATTAATGGTGAAATCCACAATGCCTTTCGACTTACATTTCTTACGGTAGGAATATTAACGATTTTATCAGGATTTGTTTTCAGAAGACTGCACATTTCGGATGGAAAGAACATGAAATCAAAGGAAGAGTAAAGAATAAAACTTTAAAGGGCCGATTTAATCTTTCATTTTGCCATTCTACCCTTCCTACGAACTTAACACAGATCAATGCTTTTCGCACATAACTATGGTAATTTTGTTTACATAATCAACAATGTAATGGCAACTAAACAAATAGAAATCGTAGTATCTCCAAGACCTGCACACTTTGTAGGCGATGGATTCAGGGTTCACAATTTTATTCCGGGAGTATCCGGTTTAGATATGAAAAGAATGGATCCGTTTATTATGCTTGATTACAATTCAAAATTTCATTTCAATGGTTCCGACAGACCAAGAGGTGTAGGAGTTCATCCGCACAGAGGTTTTGAAACAGTAACGATAGCATATAGCGGAAAAGTAGAGCACCATGACAGCGCTGGCGGCGGCGGTGTTATAGGAGAAGGTGACGTTCAATGGATGACCGCTGCAAAAGGAGTTCTTCATAAAGAGTACCATGAAACAGCATGGGCAAAAGAAGGAGGAATTTTTCAGATGGTTCAGCTTTGGGTAAATCTTCCAGCAAAGGATAAAATGAGCTGCCCGAAATACCAGGCTATTGAAAACTCTACAATGGAAAGAGTAGATCTGGGTGAAAATGGTTTTGTGGAAGTAATTGCCGGCGAATATGACGGTCATAAAGGTCCTGCAAGCACTTTCACTCCGGTTCATATGATGAATGCCAAACTTAAAGCAGGTGGAAAAGCCGATTTTAATTTTCCGGCTCATTTCAATACCGCAGCTTTGGTTATCGAAGGTAGCATTATCGTCAATGGTGAAGAAACAGTGAAAACGGATCATCTTGCATTATTTAAAAATGAAGGAGAAACTTTCACTATTGAAGCAAAAGAAGATGCTATTGTTTTAATCATCAGTGGTGAACCGATTAACGAACCGATCTATCCACACGGCCCTTTTGTAATGAATTCCAGAGAGGAAATAATGCAGGCTTTTGAGGATTTCAACACCGGAAAGTTCGGATACCTTGAAGATTAAAAGAATTAAATTTATCTTAATCTTAGATAATTCCTTTTTTATTAACTTTATATAATGGCAAACCTTGTAGGTTTTGAAACCTATAAGGTTTAGCTATTTTACAACTGAGTTCTGTTTATTTTATTGGAAAACAGACTCTTTTAATACAAAATTATGAAACCAGAATTTGAAAATATACCTCTTGTAAAAGCGGAAAAAAGATTTGAAATAGAATTCAACGAACATTATGCATTCATTGATTATCGTGAGACAACGCACCAGATCGCTTTGGTACATACTGAAGCAGACCCTGAATTGGCAGGAACAGGTGCCGCGGCTGCCGTAGTAGAAAAAACGCTGAATTATATTGAAGAAAGCGGAAAAAAGCTTCTTCCCTTCTGTCCTTTCGTTTTCGCTTTTATTAAGAAACATCCAGAATGGAAACGTATCGTGGATGAGAAATTTGAAGGATATGACAAACTTTAAATTTCCTGTAAAGCCACTCAATTTATTTAATTAACATTTTAAAAAGTATCACATCATCATGTCAAATATTGGACTTATCATTGAAGAAAAAGCAGCAGATATCGGAAATTTTCTGGTAGGAAGACTTCTTCCTTTCCGTGAAAAAAGAGCTGTTGGACCTTTCGTATTTATAGATCATATGGGCCCTTCGGAATTAAAGGATTATCAGAATCTTGATGTTCCCCCTCATCCGCATATCGGATTATCTACATTAACGTATCTGCTGGAAGGTTCTATTTTCCACAGAGACAGTATTGGAAGTGCTCTTGAAATAAAACCGGGTGCTGTTAACTGGATGACTGCCGGAAAAGGAGTTGTACATTCAGAAAGAACTCCTGAATATTTAAGACACACAGATAAAAAACTTCACGGATTCCAGATCTGGGTAGGGCTTCCGAAGCATCTTGAACAGTCTGAACCAACTTTTAATCATATTGAAGCTGATGAGATTCCTGTTTGGGAAGAAGATGGTATTCAATATAAACTAATTGCGGGCGAAGCATTTGGCAGAACATCTCCGGTTCCTGTACACAGCAAGTTATTTTTCATCGAAATAAAAACAAAAGAAGCTAAGAAAATAAGCATCGGAAAAGATCTTTACGGAGAAGCTGCAATGTATGTTCTGGACGGAACAGTAACTACTGAAGGAAACTCTTATGGTTCAAAACAGCTGATGATCGCTAAAGATACCAGGCTTTGTGAATTTGATATGAGCGAAAACGGAACGGTATATCTTTTCGGCGGAGAGCCATTTGATGAAGAACGCTTTATATTCTGGAATTTCGTTAACTCTGATAAAGAATTAATCGATCAGGCAAAAGTAAACTGGAATGATCAGAATCATGATGCATTTCCTTTGGTTCCGGGCGATGAAAATGAATACGTTCCGCTTCCTAAGGCTATTTTAAACAGAAAATAATTTCAGTTCAAACCATGAAAATATTAGCATTTGCGGGAAGTACATCTTCCACTTCTATCAACAGGGAACTGGTAAAGTTTGTTCTGAAAGATTTTCAGGATGAAGAAATCAATCTGATTGACCTCAACGATTTCACTATGCCTGTTTTTTCTGTGGATCTTGAAAAGAAAGGATTTCCGGATGAAGCCCATGGGTTTTTAAAAGCCATTGAAGAATGTGACGTAATCATTTGCTCTCTGGCAGAACACAACCGTTCTTACAGTTCAGCTTTTAAAAATGTTTTTGACTGGTCTTCCAGAATTAATGTAAAAGTATTTCAGAATAAACCCATGCTTCTGATGAGTACTTCTCCCGGAGGTTACGGCGGAGGAAATGTAATGAATACGGCAAAGACATTTTTCCCACAGTTCGCAGCAGATATCAAGGATACTTTTTCACTGCCAAAGTTTTATGAAAATTTTGACATGGAAAGCGGAGTTATCAATCCGGATATGCTGAAGGATCTCAAGGATAAAATACAAAACTTTAAAAACCAGGTTAAAGCGAATGACTAAAGGAAGACTGGAGGCATTCAGTGATGGTGTCCTGGCTATTATTATCACCATTATGGTACTTGAACTTAAAGTACCTGAGGGAGATAGCTGGGCCAGCCTCAAACCTCTTCTTCCCAAGTTCCTGGCTTATATTTTCAGTTTTATTTATGTAGGAATCTACTGGAACAACCATCATCATTTGTTTCAGACGGTAAAAAAAGTAAATGGCAGCATTCTTTGGGCCAATCTTCACGTTTTGTTCTGGCTTTCATTGATGCCTGTTGCCACGGAATGGATCGGAACTACCGGTTTCGCTAAAAATCCTGTTGCAGTGTATGGTATCGGTCTTATAATGGCGGCAATTGCCTATACCATTCTGGAGCATGTCATTATCCGGTGCGAGGGAGAAGATTCCAAGCTGAAAGAGGCCATTCATTCGAAGTATAAAGAGTATATCTCTATTATTTTTTATGTTCTTGGCATCGCTACTTCATTTTTTTATCCTTATATTGCCATAGGTTTTTATTATCTAGTGGCTCTTATATGGCTGATTCCGGACAGAAGAATCGAAAAATCATTAAAAGAAAATTGATATGGAAACACACGAATATCCCAACGGTAACATTACTGTCATCTGGCAGCCTCAAAAGTGTATCCACTCGGCTGTATGTGTAAAATTGCTTCCCAAAGTCTACAATCCTAAAGAGAGACCTTGGATAAAAGCAGAAAATGCAAGCCCGGAAGAACTTAGAACACAAATAGACCAATGCCCTTCTGGTGCATTAAGTTATAAATTCAATACAGAAAAATAATGGCGGTAACGGTAAAAGCAAGTTTAGGAAAAACAAAATATTATACAGAAGTAACAGCCGGCGAAAATCAGATCATCACCGATGAACCGATTGATAAAGGCGGACAGAATAAAGGTCTTAACCCAATGGAAATTCTGGCAACGTCATTGGCAAGCTGTACAGCTGCTACGCTGAGAATGTACATTGAAAGAAAGGAATGGGATGTAGAAAACATCAATGTGGAAGTAGAGCTTGAAAATTTCCCATTAACAAAAAGAGCTGTTTTCAAAAGGGATATCAGCTTTGAAGGTATTTTGGATGATGAGCAGCTGAAAAGACTACACACTATTGCTGATGCATGCCCTGTTCATAAAATATTAACCAACGACATAGAAATACTAACTAAATTCTCATAATATGATCGAAGTAAAACAAAACAACGACGATAAACACGGAAGTTTTGAAGCTTTCATAGATGGAAGTCGCGCAGGAATGATGACGTATACCTGGGCGGGAGAAGAAAGATTTATTATAGACCACACCGAGGTGGAAGAAGCCTACAACGGAAAAGGTGTAGGTAAGGAAATGCTTCTGGCTGCAGTGGATTTTGCCAGAAAAAATGGAAAAAAGATTATTCCCCTCTGCCCTTTCGCTAAGGCAAGTTTCCAGAAAAGTGAGGAACTTCAGGATGTTTTAGTGAACTAGCCACGGTTTTCCACCCTTATAATACAACCCTTTCAGAGAGAAATCTGGAAGGGTTTTTATTTTTAGCAGAATACAGGCTATAAAAACAAAATAATCGTCACAATTTGTTTTGAAACTAAGAGTATTTCAAATTCACGATTCACGACTGATCTTTTTTATATATTTGCTAAAATTTAAAAATCAAGCATGAATTCAGGAACTATCCTTTTGCTATTTGTTTTCATCTATTTTATCGGCCTTTTGGTGATTTCTTATTTCACCAGCCGGAATTCTGATAACCAGTCATTTTTTATCGGTAATAAAAAGAGTAAATGGTGGCTCGTTGCATTCGGGATGATAGGAACCAGCTTAAGTGGGGTTACTTTTATTTCTGTTCCGGGTACTGTAGGAAAAATGACCGGCTCCGAATATATTTACGGAGGTTTTGAGTACTACATGATGGTGATCGGGTTTTTTATCGGGTATTTTATCGTTGCAGCGATATTGCTTCCGCTTTATTATAAGATGAACCTCACATCTATCTATACATATCTCGGGAAAAGATTCAATGTGGAAGCTCATAAAATAGGTTCCATCTTTTTTATTATTTCAAGGGCAATTGGTGCTACGGCAAGATTATATCTGGTGGTAAACGTTTTACAGATTTTCTTGCTTGAAGGTTTGGGAGTTCCGTTTTGGGTAACTTCTCTTGTTCTCTTGCTGATGGTGCTTCTTTACACTTTTGAAGGCGGTGTAAAGACAATTGTTATTACCGATACACTGCAAACTTCATTTATGATTATCAGCCTTGTAGCATGTATCGTTTACATTTTATCCAACCTGAATTTATCATTTGGAGAAGCATATACTATTCTGGAACAGAAAAACTACACTCATTTCATCAATTTTGATCCTAATTCCAAAACCTTTTTCCTGAAAACAATTTTGGGAGGAATTTTTATTACGATTGCGATGACGGGACTGGATCAGGAAATGATGCAGAAAAATATCTCTGTAGATAATCTTAAGAATTCAAAGAAAAACATGCTGACCTTCGCAGGAACACTTCTTATCGTGAATCTTGCCTTCTTATTCCTGGGAGGATTATTATACCTTTTTGCTCTACAACATGGAGCAGAATATGGAACTATAAACGGTGAAACAGTCACGAATATTTTTGGATTTAAAGACACTGCAGGAAATATTAAGAATATAATGGGAGACGACCTTTTCCCGGCTTTATCGCTTCAAGGATATTTTCCAATGACAATTTCCGTTATTTTCATTATCGGATTGATCTCAGCATTATTCCCTTCTGCAGATGGTGCTTTAACGGCTGTAACAAGTTCGTATTGTGTAGATTTATTAAACCTTAATGAAGATAAAACCAAAACTGAAAAAGAAAAGAAACGTCTTCGTATGAAAGTGCATTTGATCTTTACGGTAGTTTTCTTTATCCTGATCATGGTTTTCAAAGCAATGAATGACAAATCTATTGTTTATCTGATCATGGAAATTGCAGGATATACTTACGGACCGCTTTTGGGGCTTTTTGCTTTTGGAATCTTCACGAAGTTTCAGATCTCAAGAAAGTATTCCATTCTTGTAGTGACTATTTTAGCACCTGTGCTTACCTATCTGATCAACCTTGCTGTAACAACTTATACCGATTACAAAATCGGTGTAGAGCTGATTGTTCTTAACGGATTGCTGACCTTTATTGGCCTATGGCTGGTAAAAAACAAAAACTATTTAAGAGTCGTTTAATTTAATCTTTATAAAAAAATAAAAAGGCTGTCCTCCATTGAAGACAGCCTTTTTTATTTTGGTGAATGGATTCTTTATTCTTTAATCCACTTGATTGTTTTCTCCATATTTTTAGATTTAACTCTAATCAGATAATCACCTTTAACCAACTGTGACAAATCAAAAGTACCTGTTTTATCATGGTTCAGTTTATTATTAGCCTGAGTGAATACTAATTTTCCACTTACATCATATACGTTCATGTCATACACTTCATTTGAATTGGTAAATTTAATATTCAGAAGTCCTTTACTAGGATTAGGATATACTACGAATACATCCTTATTTGAAGCTGTTTCGTTTACTCCCAATGTCTGTGTGATCGTAAAGTTAATAGGGTTAATATTGTAAAACACGTTCGTCTCTGCTGCCACCATAATTCTGGCCTGCGTAGTCGTTATATTAGGAATCGTAACGGTCTCGGAGCCATCATTTGCAGTAGAGCCTAAGATAAGCGTAGGATACGTAAGACCTCCATCTGTGGAAAGGAAAATGTTTACCGTAGCACAATTTACAGGGAAGGCAGTTGTGTTCGCTACATCCCATGTTATGGTCTGAGTAGAATTACCCGCCCAGTTGACAGCTGTGGTAGGTGCAGTTACATTGAACGGCCCTGAATTCCCATCAACGGTAATGATAGCATCATCATTTGAAACTCCTGCACATCCTGCGTTATTGTCTCTTACAGTCAGTCTGAACTCCATGGTTCTTGCATAGGATGGTCTCACTTCTCCTTTGGATACAGTACCATTGATTACGTCTGTAAGTTTCGGGAAATATCTGTAAGGAACTGTTACAGGTACGTATGATCTGAATAGAGGTGCATTACCTGTTGGAGCATTCCAGTCACCTGCCGGGCCTACATCATTCTGTTCCCAGCTGTAAGTAAGTGGGTTATTATCTATATCTGAAGCGGATCCTTCTAATCTAAACGGTGTGCCCTTTGGTATGGTAAAATCACCACCTGC
The DNA here is from genome assembly GCF_019970045.1 of Chryseobacterium sp. GVT01B. Taxonomy (GTDB): domain Bacteria; phylum Bacteroidota; class Bacteroidia; order Flavobacteriales; family Weeksellaceae; genus Chryseobacterium. The sequence goes on along the minus strand of NZ_JAHXYI010000007.1, from coordinate 276,466 downwards.
ATTTACGGTAGGAGCGAAATTGTTAACCGGAAGTGTAACCTGACATGAAGTTGACTGAACTTTTGCTGTGATAGACTGGAATGATTTGGTATGAAAAGTAGGAATACTGTTAGGAGCTAAATTATTTGTGCTTCCACAAATTCCTGCGTAAGCCATAATCGTAATTCCACTTCCGGGTTCTACAGCATTGGTAGCACTACGGTTTCCATTGCAGCTGCCTGTAATTGCGTTAAAAGTATGAGGACCTCCAAACTGATGTCCCACTTCATGAGCTACATAATCAATATCATAAGGATCACCAACAGGGTTAGGAGAACCGGTAATCCCTCTTCCTTTATTGGTTGCATTACAAATTACTCCCAATCCAGCTAATCCACCTCCGCCTGTACTGAAAGTATGGCCGATGTCATAATTAGTATTTCCTATCAGTAAATCAATCTGAGTCTGGCTCTCATTAATCAATGTGCTGGCATTGTTATTTCCGTTAAATGGATCTGTAGTAGCATTTGTAAAAACTACATTTGCTTCATTATCCACCAATACCAGTCTTGAAGCAACTTCCTGCTCATAGACTCCGTTTACTCTGTTTACAGATGTTACAATTGCGGAAAGAGTCTGCGCAACAGTAGGAGTAGCTGAACCAGTTGCTGCAACAGCATATTCTCCTGTGCAGGCCACTGCAAATCTGAAAACTCTAATTTGACCCCCTACGCTTGGACTTACGGTTTTTTGTGCGCTTTTTTTTTCAAAAGAAGAATCTTCATCTTTTACTCCGCAGGATCTCTGGGTTTTATCAATTAAGTCACTTTTCTTATAGATGATATAATTGTTAATATCCAATTTTGCATAAGGATCAATATAAGTATCTCCCGCTACTATAGATTTTATCTGTGCATGGAATCCCAGCTCCGTAAAATCCAGTTTTATAGTAGCGTACTTATCATCAATTCCCTGCCCTGTAAAAGTAACGATCTGAGGAAACTGACTGGCTAACCCAGGAGCCATCACCGAAGATTTCCAGATTCTGAATTTTGCTTTCTTACCGTCCGGCATTGGCAAAACAATAATCGGAGCATTATCTTTAAGATCACTGTCTTTCAACTCCGGAACAGAATTAAAATAACTTTTCATTCCAGCCACATCTAATGTATAAGTCAATGACTTTTCCGGCTGTACTGTCCTGTTTTTAGGATCTGCTTTGATAGACCTTTCACTGATCACTGTAAAAAAGTCCTGGGCCTTCCCTGAGGAAATGGATATTACAAATATCCCCAAATAAAATAATTGTTTAATTTTCATATATAATGGTTTGTAATTTTTATTAATTCAAATAACAAGACTAAAAACTAAAGAATAATCAGTTAAAGGTTTATAATTCAAATAATATTGAATTATAAAATTAACTAAATTTATCAAATATTATATACTAAAATTCAAAAAAAAATGATATTCAGTAGTAAAAAATCAACAATCAAGCTACCACAAAGCATTCAGCTCAATACACAAATTTTCTTTATTAAAATAACTAATTTTATAGACTTTTCTAATTTAATTATCTTTGCTACGAATGATATAAAGCCATTCAAAAATTTAACAAAATAAAAAGAAACAGAAATAAAAAAACCATGAAAAAAATTATCTCAATTATCGCTTTCTTGTTAACATTCAGTTTTATGAATGCACAGGAAAATTTTGAAGTATCAACTTTAAGAATCGGGCCGTTTAAAGTCTTTATGCCTAAGGTTGAGGCTGAAAAAATTGCAGGAATGAAACTTTCGAACTCCGGTGGAGAGAAAAAAAACAGGGTAAAGTATAATGGAGAGATCATTCAGATTGACCTTTTCGACAATTATATTAATGAAGCCAACCCGAGTGTTCCTTCAGTTACTTACATGACAACAACGAGTAAAAAATTTAAAACCAAAAGTGGAATCGGGGTGGGAAGCACCAGAGATGACCTTATCAATGCATACAGAAATTATCCCAATTTCAGTGTACGTCCGGATTGGGATGACAATAGCAAACCTATCAAAGATTCCGGTTATTTTAATATTGAAGACAGTCAGGCAGGAACGCTGTTAAGCTTTAAATTTGTTAATAATATTGTTACAGAAATATCCGTTTACCTCAATGAGGGCTGTTAAAAGCGGAAAAAAATTCAAATTAATTAAAATCCGGGTTTTGAGATCCGGATTTTTGCATTTCCATAAGCCGGTAAAAAATTGTAAATTCGCGTTCAAATAAATCAGACATAATGAGTAAAAGTATTGAAGAGCTAAAATCTCTTACTACGCAGATCAGAAGAGACATTTTAAGAATGGTTCATGCTGTAAATTCAGGACACCCGGGCGGAAGTTTAGGTTGTACAGAATACTTCACAGCACTTTATGGAAAGGTAATGAACTATAAACTTCCTTTCACAATGGAAGGCAAAAATGAAGATCATTTTTATCTATCAAACGGACATATTTCTCCGGTATTCTATTCTACTTTAGCAAGATTCGGATTCTTCCCTGTTGAAGAACTGAGCACTTTCAGAAAATTAGATTCAAGATTACAGGGGCACCCGACTACTCATGAGGGACTTCCGGGAGTAAGAATTGCTTCAGGTTCTCTTGGACAGGGACTTTCTGTAGCTCTTGGTGTGGCTCAGGGTAAAAAATTAGATGGTGATCAATCTCTTGTTTACACTCTTCACGGAGATGGTGAACTTCAGGAAGGTCAGGTTTGGGAAGCATTGATGTATGCTTCTGCTAAAAAAGTAGATAATATCATTTCTACTATTGATTACAACGGACGTCAGATTGACGGAGATACAGATGATGTATTAAGCTTAGGAAATCTTCATGCTAAATTGGAAGCATTCGGATGGATTGTTTTGGAAGAAAAGAACGGTAATGATCTTGAAGCTGTAATTGCAATCCTTGAGAAAGCAAAAACAGAAACTGGAAAAGGGAAGCCGGTAGCTATCCTTCTTCATACAGAAATGGGTTATGGAGTTGATTATATGATGGGATCTCATGCATGGCATGGTAAAGCTCCTAATGATGAGCAGCTAGACACAGCATTCAAGCAATTGTACCTAGAAGCTCCAGCTGATTACTAATATCTTAATATCTCGATTAATACAATAAAAATGAAATATACATATACAGAAAAAAAGGACACTCGTTCAGGATTCGGAGCAGGATTAGCAGAACTAGCGGACAAAAATCCTAATGTAGTAGCACTTTGTGCAGATCTTATCGGTTCTTTGAAAATGGAGAAATTCATTGAAAAGGCTCCGGAAAGATTTTTCCAGATAGGAATTGCAGAAGCTAACATGATGGGGATTGCTGCAGGTCTAAGTATTACAGGAAAAATTCCTTTTACAGGAACTTTTGCGAACTTTTCTACTTCAAGAGTATATGACCAGATTCGTCAGTCTATCGCGTATTCTAATAAAAATGTAAAAATCTGTGCCTCTCACGCAGGTCTTACTTTAGGAGAAGATGGAGCTACTCACCAGGTTCTTGAAGATATCGGTATGATGAAAATGCTTCCTGGAATGACAGTGATCAATACTTGTGATTATAACCAGACTAAAGCTGCTACTTTAGCGATTGCTGATTTTGAAGGTCCTGTATATTTAAGATTCGGAAGACCGGTAGTTCCTGTTTTCATTCCGGAAGATATGCCTTTCGAAATCGGAAAAGGAATTATGCTTCAGGAAGGTACTGATGTAACGATTGTTGCAACGGGGCACCTTGTATGGGAATCTCTTGTAGCTGCAGATGAGCTTGAGAAAGAAGGTATTTCTTGTGAGGTAATCAACATTCACACGATTAAGCCTCTTGACGAAGAGATCATTCTGAAATCTGTTGAAAAAACAGGTAAAATTGTAACAGCTGAAGAGCACAACTACCTTGGTGGTTTAGGAGAATCTGTTGCAGGTATGCTTGCAAGAAGAAGACCTACAAAACAGGAATTTGTAGCGGTAAATGATACTTTCGGAGAGTCTGCAACACCAGCAGAATTGATGAAAAAGTATAAAATTGATGCTGCTGCAGTGAAAGAAGCTGTAAAGAGAATTTTAGCTTAAATAAGCTATTTTTATATAGATAAAACCCCGGCTGTTTCTTTGAAACAGCCGGGGTTTTTGTAATTGCATTATAGACCACCCCGTCAAAAATTCTTTGAATTTTTGCCACCCCTCCGGCGGAGGGGAATGGTTATACATCTATTCTTCATTGTATTAGTTTTTATCCTGACTATTATTGTTCCTGTTGATTCAAAGGAATTCCTACAGCAATCAGAACCGGGCATAATATTTCCCTGACGTAATCGTCTTCTCTTCTGTCTGAAGCTTTTGAACCTGAGAAATAATTACTGATTCTGTAGTTTTTCACAAACTGATTTCTCTTTTTCCCAATTGAATAGTAGTATCCTCCTCTTTCATCATTGACAAAATAGGTCATTTCATCAAAATTCATGAGTTTTTTGGACAGTAAAAGTTTTCTGTAAATAGACTTCTCTGATTTATCAAAAATATATTTCACAGGAACCCTGAAAAACAAATCAAACAGGAAGTAGATCATATAAATTCCCCATAGTCCCATTGCAATTTTAAACTGATCTCCGGAAGTTTTACCTTTAAAATAATATAGAATTACAGGAAGAGCAATCACCCCCAACGCCAGCCACCATACTAAAGTACGCAGGAAATTGTAGTTGGGCATAAAGCTTATTTCACTTCCGTTTTCTTCAAACTTATAGCGGTCTCTGATATCCATTCTCAGGATTATTAATGTTCATAATGTCCTCTGTTTCATTCACCATCTTCTGTATTCCTTTTTGGGTAAGAGCCTGGCCTATCGTAAGCTGTTTTTCTTTGCCATTCACTTCAAAATACATCGACAGCATTACATTTGTGGTGATAAAACCCATGTATTTTGTTGCCAGCACATGAAAGTTTCTGAAGTTCTCTATCGGATAGGTTCTGGCCGGAACGAAAATGGTATGTTTTCCTGTAATCGTCATGCGATCCATATCAATGATGAATTTCTTAGTAAAAAAATTAACCAGAATAAGTGCCACCACAGCAATGATGACATAGCTAAGAGTTCTTACACTATTAAAGAGCAGTCCTGCTACAATCAGAAAGATAATACAAAGCACAGATACAAATACCGGCTGGTTTTTAAAAATATATTGATTTCCTTCCTGCTTATAAAATTTGTAATTGTTCATAATTAATATAATTGTTGTTTAATTTCTGGTTTCTGATAATGATATTATAAAGGTTTAGTGAGACTGTGATTGATAAGAGGCTTCTGAGACAATTATTTTATCGGGCTTCATATGTATATATTTAAAGTGTTTTTTTAATTTGTCATTCTTTTAATTGCCCCAGGTAGCCATCCAGTTCAGATATTCACTTCTGTATTCGTTATCATTAAGGCTTACGATAAGACTTTTCAGTTCTTCCCTCTCAAACTCATAATCTGAGACCGTGAAAATCAGGAAAATATCCTTGCCTGTTATCTTTGTAAAAAAGTTCTCATTTTTAAGTTTTTCCAGCACTTCTATACAGGTAGAATACAACTTAGCCTGAAAACCATCAAACCATTGATCATCGTCGTCATGCTGATCCAGCTCTGCTCTCAGTTGAGTACAGATTTCATTGAACTCTCCATCGGCTCCTTCCATTTCATAGATCCATTCTGCCGGTTCATACTTATAATAAAGAGCATCATCTTCATCTGCTGCTTCCAGTACTTTTATGGTATTTGCTGCTGGGCATACTGTCATTGCACCCTCATCACTGTACAATGCAAAGCTGTAAATCCCTTCTGTTCCATGTTTTTCATACACTTCTAAAAAAGCTTTCTTAGCAGCATCTTCTATCTGCTGTTTCAAAATTTCAAAATCCATACTTCTTTTCTTTTTTAAAATGGGCGGTAAAAATACCTTTATCCTATCAAATCAGCACATTATATTCTTTATAAGTATAGCCAAATTCATGATTATAGCTAGTGTATTTTAGAGCTTTACATTAAGTATTTGGATTATTCCTGCACATACCTTCTGTTTCTTTTGATGTAAGAGTGGGAAAATATAGAATGACCAAATACCGATTAAAAAAGAAGTTCGGTATAAATTAAGATATGATTTCAGACTTTTTACGGGGTATTTAATTTCTAAACTGTAACTACATTTCAACACTATATTTTAAATCACAAAAAACCTACCGAGCTAAACTAAAAAAAATCATTTTTATGACTGAACACAACTGCTTAGATGGTGAAAGAATATAAAAGCAATACTTTTTTCAGATCATTTTTCATTCAAAACCAGTACTTTTTTCACTAAAAACATCCTTAGAAACATGCAAATTCCTTTCAAAATGATGAATTACCATATTATTTCTAATGTTAAATTCATTCATTTCACCATATTGTACAATAGAATATCTTACTCTATAATATGCTATTACATTCCTAAGCTTTCTTAACATTTTCAGAGTTCACTTTATACTTTTCAATATTTAAAATATTTCACCAAACCTTCTCATATATACACAACTTGCATAAGCATATTTGTACACAAAATATACAAACCACTTACACATTTTATCCCAATGAAGTGAACTGAATATTTATAGATTTGAAAACATCAACGTTGACGGAATGCATTCTACATCTTTGTATGTATGTGTACAGTACATAAAAATATGTAAAGTATTCACTCCCAATGTCAGGGTTTATATGGCACAAATGATTTTACACAACACAACAAAAATTATCAAAATGAAAAAATTAAATGGAATGAAGAGTGGCTTCTCTTCTACAGAAAACAAAAAACTACAAAGAAAAGATTTAAAATCTATTTTAGGTGGAGATGGTTATAAATATGTAGAAACAGATTGTGGTTCTACATGTTATGATAAAGAGACTTGGAAAGATGGAGTTCATATCAGTACTTTAAAAATCGATACTAGTCTTAATTAATATTATCACAGATAGAGGGCTATCCCTCTATCTCTTTTATCAGATCATATTCGTTAGAGGATTTATGAAAAAAGATATTTGGAACTATACTTCATATGCTTTAATAGTTATATTTTTTACTCTTACAGCTTGTAAGAGCAGAAATTTAAACTATATAACTTATTATAATAAAATCAATAAAATCGACAGTATATTTCGTTTTCAAAAGGATACAATATTTACGATCAAGCAGTACAAAAAAATATTCAGACAATACCCTCCCAAAAACCAGGACCGGAGAGAAGAATATGAAAATTACATAAAGCTTGCAGATCAACATCACAAAAATTTCGGAGGGAAGAAAAGTCTTTACAAGCTTATTCCGTTAGTTGCACCTAATTGGAAATATAAAAAGCAAGACTCCGGCTTCATACAACTCTATCAAAAATATGGTATTGGCAGGCAGGAAATGGAATTGAAAGTTGAGGAATGGAAAAAAAGACTTAATCAAAAACTTGTAGATTCTTTTACAGTTGCGTTTAAACGTGATCAAGACAGCCGTATTGATTCAAATTATGCAGATATCAATAAAAATGACAAGAAGAATGCTGAGCTTCTGAAGTGGATGTTTGAGAACTATGGATTTCCAGACATGCAAAAAATAGGTTTATGGAATGGTGATTTTTTGATGCCCTCGGGACCGATATTACTTCACATGGCTGACTATGAAGAGTATTACCAATATTTGAAAATAAAAGTATTAGAGTATGTAAAATCTGGTGAATGTCCACCACGAGACTACGCTGCTATGATAGATAGAAATAATTTACATCATAAAGTACCTTATACTTATGGCGTTTATCAAGGTTATGAAAATATAAAAGATTCTGCAACCGTCAATCGTAATCGCAAAAGCATTGGGTTGCCAAGCTTAAATCATGCTCAGTTGATTACAAAAGATTTCTTCAAAAAAATAAAAAAGAAAAATTGATACTCATTATTTCTCAAAATAACGAAATAACCACTACAGAAGTCATTAAATGGCTACTAAAATTGGAGAAAAGCTTTATCCGGGTGCAAGAAGAGGAAATTTTTGATATTAAAATCAAAGAAAGACGGATTTATCTAGAAAGCCCGAGAAATTGTTTTTTTATTGATGAAATTACCAGTATATGGTATAGAAGAGGTGGATTGAAGTTTAACCGTCTACATTATAAAAATGAAGCAATTAATCTCAATATGAATGAATATCAACACTGGCTGGAAGATTATATAATTAAGTTTTTAGAGTCAAAAAAACATATCAATAAACAAAGCAATAGTGATATCAATAAACTTCTCGTACTTGAAGAGGCGCAAAAGGCAGGATTAGATGTTCCGGATTATTTTCTGTCTGACACCACAGATGATGTTACTTTAAATAAAACAATCATCAAAACCATTGGTGGAAATCCGCGAATGGAAAACATACTCAAAGATTCAAGCGGTATGATGTATACAACAATTGTTCAAGAAAATGAAGACGAAAATTTTTTTATCACCTTCTTTCAGGAAAAAATTGAAAAAGACTTCGAGATCAGAAGCTTTTATCTAAATGGTAAAGTTTGGTCTACAGCCATCTTTTCGCAAAATGATAATCAAACTAAAATTGACTTTAGGAAATATAATGATGAAAAACCAAATAGAAAAATCCCTTATAATCTTCCGAAAAATATTGAACAAAAAATACATCTGCTAATGCAGTCATTAGATCTTAATTCCGGTTCTCTTGATTTCGTTAAAAATGATAGTAAATATTATTTTTTAGAAGTCAACCCTGTAGGCCAGTTTCTGGGAATGTCAGTAATGTGTAATTATTTATTGGAAAAAGAAATAGCTGATTATTTATGAAAAGAGATTTTACTAATAAAGAAAAGCATAAACTGCCTCTCACCTTTAAATATATTGACATTGTAAAAAGTAAAAGCCGTGAGAAAAAGCATTTTAGCATCACCATTCCTTGTGAAAAATATTATACGGATTCTTATGCTAAACTTAATCCTTATAAATTTCTGACAAGATTGCTATGAAATACTTTAATCTTTTCTCAACAATTCTCATTACAAAAGGAGCCAGCAGAATTCTTATTTCAGACCTACAGAGAAATGTATCTGAACTATATCCTTTGGAATTATACGAGATGATAGAAGAAATGAAAAATCATTCTCTTGAAGACATCCTAAAAGATTATGATGAAGAATCCAGGCCGATTGTTCAGGAATACATTAATCTCATGCTGGAAAAAGAATATGGATTTGTTACTGAAAACGATTGGGACAGGAACTTCCCTCCTCTTTCTTATGAATATCATGAGCCCAGTGCTATAACAAATCTCTTTATCGAAATGGAAGATATTGAGCTGCTGAAAAAAATAAAACCTTCTGTAGAAAACCTTGGCATTAAACATTTGGTTATTTACAGTTTGAAACCGTTAACAATAAATGAATTCATAGAAATTGATAATATTTTTAAAACCTCAGTGCTGTCAGGAATAGAAATTTTTTCCCCGTTTCATCAGGAAACCAATCTATCTTTTATACAGGCTCTTCACAAAAATACAGTCAGAATATACAGTCTCATTTTCTACAATTGTTCGAAACCTCCTTTCAAAGCTAAAGATGAATACAGATTCTCGCTTAATTTTCTAAAAGATGACCTGAAAATATCTGCCTGTGGAAAAGTGGAACTGAAATATTTCAATACCAACCTTCCAAAAGTACTGGAAGCAATGAACCACAATTCCTGCCTGTATAAAAAGATGGGTATTGACCGAAACGGCACCATTAAAAACTGCCCGCTGATGGTTGAAAGCTTTGGAAATATTCATAATCACAGTCTTGAAAAAGCAATCACCCAGAGTGATTTCAAAAAATATTGGGATCTGACCAAAGACAATATAGAAATCTGTAAGGACTGCGAGTTCCGTTATGTCTGCACAGACTGCAGGGCATACACCGAAAATGCAGAAAAAAGCAAAGAAGACCTGAATATATCAAAACCTCTAAAATGCGGTTATAATCCCTATACAGGAGTCTGGGAAGACTGGACAAAAAATCCTTTGAAGCAAAAAATTTTTCATTCATTAGAACTCAGATAGTGTTTCTCATCCCCTCTTATATCCAAGAACGGCTTTTAAATTGAATTTAAAAGCCGTTCGTCTTATCATAAAGGATTATATTCTTATTTGAAAAACTTCCATTTCGGGATAATGGCCAGCATTCCGAATCCTGTAAACAGGAAAAGGTTGGTAACATCTGTATACAGGAATGTAGACAGGTAATAATTGTGCATAAAGAAGTGCATCACCAGTAAAGCCGGGAACATGAAGATTCCTATTTTTCTGTAGAAGAACATCAGTACCAGTCCAATCATCATTAATACATCAATTGAGAAAATAACGTAGAAATACCACCTCGGGATCTCCAGATATTCATGCTGCAGATATTCATCCACATCTATTCCAAGCCCCATTATAGTAAACAACATCAGGGCTGCAAATGCCAATACAAATCCCCATCCTTTCTTCGGATCTTCGTCAAAATAACTGTATTCTTCCATACCTACAAAAATAAAGAACTTATGAGAAATTTCATAAGTTCTTTTATAATTATTCGTTTAAAATTTGACTTATATAGAGATAGCGTTGATCAATCTATTTTTGTCACTTAAGAATTCTTCCATAGAGATCATACTTTCAGTTCTCATTACGTCCTGAATGTCGTCTATCTGGTAAATAATTCTTTTAGCATCATCCGTGTTCTTAGCTCTTACTTTACAGAAAATATTATATTTTCCGGAAATAACGCTAGCTTCAATGACGTTAGGTAAAGTTGACAATTCTTTCAATACTTCCTGAGTACGGTTTGATTTTGTCAAAAGGATCCCTATGAAAGCTGTAAAGTGATAGTCCAGCTTACCATAATCGATATTAAGAGATGATCCCAAAATAATACCTGCATCTTCCATCTTTTTCACTCTTACGTGAATTGTTCCAGCAGAAACATCCATCTGCTTTGCAATTTCAGTAAAAGGCATTCTTGTGTTTTCTACTAAGAAATCAAGAATTTTCTTGTCTATTTCGTCCAGTTGATAGTTCATATTAGTTAAATTACAATTTCTTTAAAAAATCTATGTATTTTTTGCAAATTTACGAAAAATAATTTAACTAAAAAATATATATCAAATATTAACAATAATTAACACAGATGATAAAAATCATTAAAATATTCTGATTATTTACCATTTGATTTTATAGAATCTGTTTTTATTTCACCTTTTGCACCTGAAGTTTTTTTGTCTTTTTTCTTCTTTTTAAACAAAGAATTGAAGCTTTTACTCCACACAACCCCTCCTCCATAGGCTTGATTCGCAGAGCCGTTTGTACTCACCATACCCATACCAATATTGGTAGGTTTAGAGTATCCTCGTATGATTAAACTTCCATCATTCTTTTTTGAAAGATCATATTCTACAGACCCTTCTCCGGAAAGGTAGTTATTCTGTGTATTATCTGTTTTCGACAGAGGAATTCCTAATCCAGTTTTAATATTAACTCTAGGAGAAACCGCTACACTTACTCCTGCATTGGCTCTGTCTCCGACGGTCGAGTTCTGGTCTCCTTTTACATAATTAAGGTCAATCTGAAATTCATTGCTCATTGTATTAAGAACAGACCCCAGCTGCTTAAGAAGCATATTATACCCTTGCGATTCTGCAACGTTACCTACATTTACTTCTACTCCACCACTATTGGATACGTTAAAGGTGCTCAACAAAAGAACTGAACCGAATTGAAGTACTTTCTCTCCTTCCTGGCTCATTTTAGCAGCCAGTGTTTCTCTTACCTGACTGGATACATCCATAGCCGTTACATTCAGATCAATCTGAGGGTCTACTAAAGATTGGGTAATATGAGCCTGTAATAAAACACTGATAGGCTGTAGTTTTCCCATACTCAGATATTCCCCAACATTGGCTACCATCCTTATATAATTGGCATTAATATCCAGTGCCGGCTTCATAGCGTCACCATCCCACCTAATACTACTGTTTCTTTCGATCTGGAAGGTCTTGTTAAGAATCGCTTTAGATACAAATGTTCCATTGTCTACTTTATAGGTACCGCTCATGGCGATATTTCCCTGTCTGTTCATGTGGAACCTCAACGGATCTGCAGAACCTTTTACGGTAATATTTCCTACATCATCTCCTACCAGTACATTTACAGTAGTTCCCTTATCTACGGCCAGATTGAAATCAATATTCATATTGGCTCCTGTTTTCTTCTTTTCTTCCAGTGTAATCAGACCGTCTTTTCCTTCTTTCAGGAACCTCAGCATTTTGAATTCTTCAACATTGGATGTAGAACTGGAATTAAAGGTAAAGGTACTTCCGTTAAGTGCCTTCATATTAGGAGTTGTAATACTTAATCCAGAAACAGGTCCATCCACATAAAGATCTCCCTGTCCGTAAACTCTTCCCCAGAACAGATCGAAATCTTTTTGAGTAGTATTAAGCATCAACAGATTGTCTGCCCTCATTACGAGAGACACCCCCATTGAAGAAAGCGTCTCAAACTGGATCGCCCCGGAAATATTCCCTTTAGAATTGGTTCTTCCATCATGTACTTCAATATTGTTGAGGATGGCTAATCCTTTGGTCAGTTGAATTACAGTGTCATCAAATGAATAATCTACTCCGGTAAACAAAAGCTTTAATCCGAAATCTTTTAAAGCAATATCACCGCTATAGTCAAGATTGCTTAGTTTTCCGTTGATTTTAAGGTCTCCGGTTGCTTTTCCTCTCAGGTTTGCAAAAACAGTCTGTACAAACTGCTGAGTAAATGACAGGTCAAAATCACGCATTTCTGCCGTAAGATCAATGATCGGAGAAGAAGTGTTATTGTTAACAGTTCCTGTCAGATTAAGACTATTATTCCCAAGAACACCCGCAGAATGTACTTTTACATCAATATCATAAACGTTCAGTGAGAAACCATTGGTGGCAGAAATAGAGATATCTCCCATATCATTGCCGTTCATCTTGATATCATCAATATTAAGATCTACCAGTGGCTGAAGTGTACTTTTATCCATCTTGATCTTGACACTTCCGTTGGCAAGACCCTTGATATCCATTGTATTTCCTCCGGACTGCATTTCCAGAAGTTTTTCTATTGAAAAGTCATTGATATCGGCATCCAGATAAAAATCTTTTGCCGATTTAAACTGTGCTTCTTTAATAAACAAGGCACTTTTATCGGAATAAACCCTTAGGTTTCTGATATCAAAATCTCCGGTCTTCCTTCTATAGGTAATGGAATGATTGAGTTCCGGACTTGTATCTATGGCCCAGGTCACTTCATTAAATTTCACTTCAGTAGGCTCAAATCTGAACACATAATCACCAGCCGCATCGGTAGACTGGTCTACATTAATAGCGTATTCTTTAAGCTTTTCATTAATTTCATCATCAGGACTTCCATGCTTGAATACGGTAGCTAAATGAAGGGTATTTCCATTCTCATTATTCCCTTTGAGTTCAAAATCTTTGATAACATTTTTGTTATAAACTACCCTATTAATCCTTGCATACAATTGCTGATTAAGGTCAGCCGTGTTAATTCTCACTTTAACACTATCCACCATTGCACTGTCTCTGTTGATATTTTTTCGGTCATTAACTTTATAATCAGGATTGGAATCTGCCAGCGCTTTATCAGCATCTGTAATTTCTTCTTCCTTCGTCATCATATATTTTAAAGAAGCAGCATCCAGATTCAGAATCAGGTTGTTTGAATTTCCGTCATATTCACCTTCTACAATAGCTCCCTGAGGAAGTCTAAGCTCCGGTAAAAAGTAATTGACCAATCCCTGTTGAACATCAAACTTCAGGGCAAAATTCTGTCCGCGGTATAATTTTCTCGGCGGTGGTCCCACCAATATTTTTCCGACTCCGTTTTCTACCATTCCTGCAAGATCTGCCAGGCTGTATCTTCCCGATATCTTCCCTGTGGCAGCTCCCGGAGCATCCACATCAATCACACGGCCTCCTGCTTCTACAAAGGTTTTTAATTTAGCATTCGGAATATTATATTTTTGAGTTGCAGTAGCAAAGTTCAGATTGTTGGCATTAACGTCCAGCGTAAGATCATTAATGGAAGACATAGCCATCTTTCCTTCAACCTGACCGCTTACCACCTGGCTGCCAGGCTTATTGGTAAAATAGTTCATATTCAGGTAGGTGACATCTGCGTTGACATCCATAGCCACTCTTGAAGTACTGAAATCTATTAATCCTTTTATTGTAGCTTTTGCCTGCTCATCATTAACGGTAATAAGTCCGTTGTATTTTTTATGATCCAATAATCCATCCAGATACAGATTATTGATCGTTTTATCCATAATTTCAACGCTTGCAATCTGAGATTTAGTGGTCAGACGCATGGTATTTACATCAAAGCTTTGCCCGTTAAGATCAAATTTACCGGAGATCAAGCCTACCGTTTTATTCTTTGTAATAACAGATGTATTAAGATCTTTTACATCAAGATAACCGGAATATTTAGGCATTGCGGTGCTGTAACCCGATAATGTAAGCTTGGAAATTTTAGCCTGCCCTATTCCTGTCATTAAATTCCCACTGTCCACATAGATCTGATCCGGATTTACTCTTGCTGTTCCATTATACTTTAATTTCCCGAAATCATCCGCAAAGTTCTTCATCTTTTTAGAGATAAAGGATGGCATCATTGCTTTTAAATCTTTGTAAGTAAAATCTGCGGAAAGATCTTTTGTTTCGATGGCAAAATGTCCTTTCAGCAGGTTATCAACCTTCATCGTTTTGGTTGCAATATTCACATCAGGATTTCTGATCAGGAAATTCTCCAGATGGAACTTATTTAAAGGTCCCGTCATCGTCCCTGAAAGATTGAACGGTTTTATATTATCCCAGTTCGTCACAAAATAGCTGATGTCATAACCACTCACCTGGCTTCCCTGTTGAATATTCATATCCCATCGTACTCTGTCAGCAAAATCTGACCATGATCCGTCATGAAGATTAAATTTAATATCCCCCTGAAGTAAGGTATGATCGGTATTCAGTGTAAGGTCTTTCAATGACAAAAACTGTTTCGTTAAAGACAGTTCTGTTGAAAAAGTATCCACAATATGAGATTTCCCCCATCTTGAGGTCACAAATGACATATTATTAATCAAAGCCGAAACATTCGGTCCGTTGACTTTTACATTCGGTGCTTTTAAGTTGAATTGTGTTGCCGTTAGCCATTTTCCCTGTTCTCCGGGGGAGTTTTCGTTGATGATAGAAACTTTAGAATCAATAATCTGTACTCTGGAATTCAGCTGAAAAGGAGGTTTGTTCGGATTTCTTTTCTTTCCGTCATCAAAGAGTTCTGTAAATCTTACAAAATTAGATATGCTGTCTCCTTTATAGGTAATTACTCTTACTTCGGCATTAACGAGAGTCAGGGAATTAAAGCTTAAAGAATTGCTTTTTCCTGAAATAGCATTCACAGCAAGAGATATCCAGTCTGAATCTGCACGGAATTCGCGGGCTTTTATAAAATCAAATCCTTTATAATCTTTTACTTTTAAACCTTTTATCGTTACATCTCCAAAGTAGTTAACATCCACACTTTCCGTGGAAAACCCTGATTTGAAATCTTTATTTACGATCTGAAGAGCCTGATCTGCTGCCCATTGTTTTGTCACCGGAAGATTGATAACAACCAATATACCTCCTACCAGAAATAAGCCAAGCCAAAAGAGAATCAAGAGAAGTTTTCCCCACCAGGTATAGCTGGTAACATCTTTCATCGCCTGTTTTCCAAACTCTTCAGCCGTTTCCACAGGATGATGTATGGCATCTGAAGCCAGCTCAGATGCTTCTTTTACTGTCTCCCGAACTTTTTCTTCTACATTTTCAACAGTTTTCTGTACCTGATCCCCTAGGTTTTCAGCTACCGATTTTTTATTCTCATTCTCGTTATTATTCTCTAACTTTGCCATTATTATGAGCGACTCTATAATTTTAGGTATTGAATCGTCCTGCGACGACACCTCAGCAGCTATCATCAAGGGAAATTCTATTCTTTCAAACATTGCCGCGAACCAGGCCATCCATAAAGAATATGGTGGTGTTGTCCCTGAATTGGCTTCACGGGCCCATCAGCAAAATATTATCCCCGTTGTTGAAAAATCTTTTTCTAAAGCAAATATACAACAAAATGCTATCTCTGCTATAGGATTTACTCGCGGACCGGGACTTTTAGGATCTCTTCTTGTAGGAACATCATTTGCTAAGTCTTTGGCTATGAGCCTGAATGTACCATTGATCGAAGTAAATCACCTTCAAGCCCACATTCTGGCCCATTTCATCGAAGATGCAAATCCTGTGCCGCCTACTTTTCCATTCTTATGTCTTACGGTAAGTGGCGGACATACCATGATTGTACTGGTAAAAGACTATTTTGATATGGAAATTATCGGTAAAACCATTGACGATGCCGCGGGAGAAGCTTTTGATAAAATCGGAAAGATTTTTGACCTTGACTACCCTGCCGGACCTATCATTGACAGACTTGCCAAAGAAGGGAATCCTGATGCGTTTAAATTCAACAAACCAAAGCTGGAAAACTATGATTATTCTTTCAGCGGTATTAAAACTTCGGTATTATATTTCATTCAGAAGGAAGTCAGAAAAAATCCGGATTTCATCAAGGAAAATCTAAATGATCTATGTGCATCTGTACAGAAATCCATCATTGAAATCCTGATGAATAAACTTGAAAAAGCGGCTCAGGATCTTAACGTCAATAAAGTTGCTATTGCAGGTGGTGTATCTGCCAATTCTGCTCTGAGAAAAGCAATGGAAGATAACAAGGAAAAGCTGGGCTGGAGTATCTTCATTCCTAAGTTTGAATATACAACAGACAATGCTGCGATGATTGCCATGGTAGCAAAACTGAAGTTTGAGAGAGGTGAATTTACAGATTTGAGAACTTCGGCAACGGCAAAATACGATTTATGAAAATACTCTTAGAAGAAAAAGTACTGGGCACGCATTCTAAAAAGAACTCAAAATATTACTGGGTATTAGAAACGGTTACAGGAAAAAATGAAGATGCAGAAAATACCTTAGATTACTTTCCATCAAGTTCTGAGACAGGATATATTCAGGATATAAAAGAGGAAATTATAAAAAAAATAAATTCTGAACATCTTTTCAGTTTTCCTTATACTCCAAAAGAAGGAGACTATTTATCAATCAAGAATAATTTGAGAAAACAGGAATACTTAAATCTGATTTTCATCAACAATATCTGGATTGAAGAAATATACATGTGTTCTTACCGTGAATGTGATACAGACATCTACACAACTATAAAAACAGGAGTTGCATTCTTAACTCAGGATATATGAAACTATTTTACGGAGAAATAACAGATCATAAGGTCATCATCCATGACGAAGAACAACAGCATATTGTAAAAGTGCTTCGTATGAGAGATGGTGAGGATATTCATGTGACGGATGGAAAAGGAAAACTTGCTTCCGGAAAACTGGTTATAGAAGGTAAAAAAGCAGGTATTGATGTTTCTGAGATCAAAGAAAATCTACCGGAATTCACTCCTCAACTTCATATTGCGATTGCTCCTACCAAGAATATTGACAGGATTGAGTTTTTTGTGGAGAAAGCTGTGGAAATGGGCATTTCGGAGATCAGTATTATCGTAACCGAGAAAACGGAACGTAAAAATATTAATATTGATAAAATCAGGAAACAGGCTGTTGCTGCATCGAAGCAAAGTCTGAGATTTCATTTTCCGGTCATCAATGATGCTGTAAAACTAACGGACTTCCTGAAAAATACTGATTCAGAATACACTTTTGTAGCACACTGTCATGAGAATCTGGAAAGAATTGATCTTAAAAATATTCCTCAACTGAAACAGCTTACCTTTTTAATAGGCCCTGAAGGTGATTTTTCTGAAAAGGAAATTGCATTTCTGGCAGAAAATAAAGTAAAAGCCGTTTCTCTCGGAAATCAAAGGCTCAGAACGGAAACTGCAGGAGTTTTTGTAGCCGCATGGAATTATTATAACATGATATAGATAACAAAAAGAGAAGGCACTAAACCTTCTCTTTTTTATTTCTGAATCTTATTTCCAGTCAATATTATTTTCTCTCAGATATTTCTCAAAGATCTGCTGTCCGCTTCTGATTGAATTTACGGTCCAGAGAATTTTCATCCTTAAAAGTTTTTCTTCATCCAATTTATAATCAATATCAGATTTGATCAGCTTCTGTTTCAGTTCATACATACAGATTGAAGCTGCTACCGAAACATTAAAACTTCTCGTAAAACCATACATCGGAATTGCCAGTGTCTCATCTGCAAAGTCTAAAATTTCCTGAGACACCCCTTCCATTTCGGTTCCGAAAACCAATGCAATCGGCTCTGTAATTTCATATTCAGGAAGCATTTTAGCATTATTTTCTAATGAAACCACCACAATTTTATATCCTCTGTCTTTAATACTCTGAAAGGATTCCATATTCCGGGGAAGTTTTTCTACTTCAACCCAGGTATCTGCGCCTTTTGTTACCCTAAGATTAGGTTCAAAACTATATTCTTCCTGTAAAGCGACTACTTTATGAAAGCCGCAAGCCTCCACAGAGCGTACAATTGCTGCAGCGTTTCTAAACTGATAGACATCTTCTACAACCGGAAGCACAAAGTCTGAACTTTCCTGCGAAAAATGTTCAATTTTTGTCAATCTTTCTTCGGTTAAAAACTGTTTTAAATATTCATAAGTCTGTGCTAAATCACTCATCTGCATTTAGTTATTTTTTCAATAGCCTAATATAACGCCTATAATTACTATCTTATTTTTATAAAATTTCGATCTAAGCGTTTCATTCATTTTCAAATCTTTGCAAATTAACGTAATTTTGACCTATGAACCCTAATCGGGCTCCAATTCTTAATTAAAAATAGTACATGAAGCGAAAAGTCCTGCTCATCTATACCGGTGGAACCATCGGGATGGAAAAAGATTATGAAACCGGAAGTCTCCGTGCCTTTGATTTTGGTAATATATTTGAAAAGATGCCTGAAATGAGGCTTATGGAATGTGAAGTCTTTGTTCATCCTTTCGCCAAACCACTGGATTCATCGGATATGGGACCTGAAGAATGGAGGATTATCGCCAATTATATTCTTAAAAACTATAATGACTACGACGGATTTCTGATTCTTCACGGAACTGACACCATGTCTTATACAGCATCAGCATTAAGCTTCATGTTAAAAGGATTAAGAAAGCCCGTCATCATGACCGGTTCTCAGCTTCCGATTGGTGATCTGAGAACAGATGCCAAGGAAAATCTTCTGACCAGCCTTTATTATGCCAGTCTTTATGAAAATGATGAAGCAGTCATTCAGGAAGTTGCCATCTATTTTGAATATAAATTATTAAGAGGAAACAGAACGTTGAAATATTCTGCCGAGTATTTTGATGCGTATGCAAGCCCGAACTACCCTATTCTGGGACAGTCCGGAGTTCATTTGAATATTCTTAAAGATAACCTGTTCCGTTGTGATCCTGAAGTAGAATTCCATGTAGATGAACATATTTCTGAAGATGTTTTATTCTGGAGAATTTTTCCGGGAATGCACTTAAGTCATTTCAGAGAAATTCCTAAAATGAAGGTGCTTATCCTTCAGGTATTTGGTTCGGGAACCATTTTCAGCAGTGCAAAAACCCAGGAAACACTTCAGGAAATCCGAAATAACGGAACGGAAATCGTAGTGGTAAGCCAGTGTATATCAGGAGGTATTTCATTCGGAAAGTATGAAAACAGTAATATTTTTTCCAGAATCGGAGCAATCAGCGGAAGAGATATGACCGCAGAAACAGCTATTACCAAAGCGATGCACCTTATTGATAATCCAAGCTACTCCGGAAGTTTTGCTGATAATTTCACCAGAAGCCTTTGTGGAGAAATTACGGATTAAATTGCAAGAATAATTTGGATATTAAAGAAATTACACTATTTTTGCAATCTCAAAAAGAGAGGTGTCCGAGTGGTTGAAGGAGCTACCCTGGAAAGGTAGTATACGGGTAACTGTATCGAGGGTTCGAATCCCTTCCTCTCTGCAAAAAAAATTAAAGCCTGTGCTAATGAAGCACAGGCTTATTTTTTGGTTAAAATTCTTGATTCATATTCAATTCTCAACCTCATAAGTATTTATACTCAAAAACATAATTGGTTATTTATACTATACAATATCATTTCTGTTCTTCGTTACTTTGAATTACAATCTAATCAACTAAAATCCAAATCAATATGACATCAACAAGTGTAAATGCAAATTCTTCAGGTCAATTAGTACTTGGAAACGGAGCACAGTTTTGGGTATATCTTTCACCTCAAAACGACACCGCCAGAATGATATCTACATGGCGCGTAACATTCTCACAGGGAAACTGGATGGATACGATTTCCAGTGAAAATCCGACCAAACAAATTCAGACTCCCAATCTTTCAGGGATCTTTGAGATTAAAGTAGAATTACTAAGCGGATCTACCGGTACATGGCGTCAGATTCCGCCTCAGAACGGAAGCCATAATGAAATAGGCTGTAACTCCAACTGTGCTTCTATGGTGGGCATCGTTGCAGACAGCACTAATCCTCCTATTGGCGCTATTAATGCCCACTTTTGGACAACATGGGATGCCATGTGTAAGACAGGGCAAAACTAAAATATAAATAAACCAGTCCATAAATCAGATTGCCACAGTATTTTGTATGCTGTGGCAATTTACTATTCCGTAAAACATTTTTCATATGCTGCATGACGAGAAAACTATTGAATCCAGAAATTTGTTTATTTCTTTTTTCACTAAATTCGCTTATTCAAACAGGACTTTTCAATATGTATACATTCAGGGCAGTATTCTCATTGTTATTATTTTCAACATTTTTTCTATTTCCGCAATTGGCGAAAGCCAGTGCCTATTGGATGGAAATTCACGGATCGGGAAAATTAAAAGATCCTGTAAAAGTTCAGGTTTTTTATGGTTTTATTGATGATCTTAGCGAGCGCCACCGGACCACCGGACCAGAATTTCATGAAATCAAAAATTTCCAATTCTTTATCCTGAATGCCAAAGGGGAAAAATCAAAGTTTGAATTACAAATGAAGGGAGACTATTGGGAAGGAACTTTCATCCCAGATCAGGAGGGAACTTACCGGATTTTAGGAATGAACGATCAGCAGCCCGTTCTTCTTCGTTCTAAAAATCCTGCTGAAAATGTAAAACCAATTGATTTTATGTGTAGTGCTTATCATGTCGGGAAACCTTCAGAGATGATGTCGCCAGCTCAGTTCATGGATATTATTCTTGAGGAGAAGAATGGCATTTATACTATTTCTCCGTACAGAAACATGAAACCTGTTGAAAAAGGAACTGTCATCAGGATATTTAACCCCGAAAACTGGGAGAAAAACATTTCTATTGATGAAAACCATCAGGCTGTATTTAAACCAACTCTTGCAGGGCTGTATGTAATCCGACAAGACTGGAATGACAATACTCCCGGAACTTTTCATGGGAATTCCTATGGAAAAATACGTTACCGGAATAATTACTGCCTTTGGATCAACTGATCTTATCTTAATCATAAAAATAAAAATCCCGAACATCAGTCCGGGATTTTTTCAATTATAATAATTATTTAAAACTTTAAAGAAACAGTTCCAAGAAAACGTGCCGGAGCCTGTGGCGTAAGACGTACAGACCATGCTTTTTCATTGGTTATATTATCGAATTTCAATCCTACTCTATATTTCGGCTGATCGTAAAAAATCCCAAGATCAAACATTTTATAAGATGGGATTATAACTTTCGCTGTTTGTGTATTGGTTTGATAAGAAGAGGAACCCATATTTCCTCCTCCACCTATTCCAAGGCCTTTTAATTTTCCTTCAGAGATCCGGTAGCTGATCCAGAAATTGTACATATTGGCTGGGCCTGATAATGCAGGTCTTAAACCGTCAACAGAAGGATTGGCATTGGTATATTTACTGTCATTATAAGCATATCCCGCCACGATATTGAATCCATCAAACGGATTGGCAGTAATTTCAGCTTCTATTCCTTTGCTTAGCTGTGTTCCGTCCTGTATTGAATAATTGACATCATCAGGGTTGCTTCGTAAAATATTATCTACACGAATGTTATAATAGCTTAACGTTCCTACCAGTCTGTGATTGAAAATATCTGCCTTCACCCCAAATTCCAACTGATTGGCATATTCCGGTCTGAATGTATTTCCATTGATATCAACACCGCTTACGTTATTGAAACCATTCATATAATTTCCAAACAAGGAAACCTTATTTTTCAATATTTCATATACGATTCCCATCTTAGGTAAAAAAGCGGTCTGTCCATAGGGACCTGACTGGGTTCCGCTATTGCTTAAACCTCCTTTAATTTCCCCTGTAGTAATATCATAAACTCCTTTAAACTGAAACCTGTCTACCCTCAAACTAGCCATTACCATAAGCTGGTCTGTAATATTGAATACATCCGATACATACGCCGCATAGGTATTGTCGCTATTGTTTTCTTTTCTGAAAGCAGAAGTTGCCGTAAGGGCATCGATGATATTCTGATTCACTCTGAAATCCGCTGAAGGATGAACAAAGTTGAATACTTTGGTATTGGTATGATAACGGTCGAAATGATTGGAATTGTTATAATAATCCAATCCCACCACCATTCTGTTTCTGAAACGCCCGATATGGAAATCTCCAATAAAATTCTGCTGGATATTGGTGGCAATAAATGAAGTTGTTCCCACCATTACCTGAGCACTTGCTGTAGAGTCTGTTTTTCCGTTAATTGCAGAAATGTATCCTTTGATTGTTGATCTTGCACGTGATAATATAGTCTGGGAAGTCCAGTTTTCTGAAACTTTATAGTTCAGCTGGGCAAAGATATTCATCATCTGCGTATCATACGCCAGATCATCTCCTAAGAATTTTTTATAATACGGAAATTTCATATCTGCAATAGACTGTGTTTTGTTATTTCCTGTATAAGGATTGAAACGAACAACAGATGTTCCTTTTGCCTGATTAAATTCCACATCAAGAAGAAGCGACATACGATCGTTGATCTGGTAAGAGAAACTAGGTGCAATCGCTAAAGAATTGGTAAACCCGAGGTCCTGAAAACTCTTTTCAAAAGTTCCCGCTGCATTAAGACGGAAAAGAGCAGTTCTATCTTTATTAACAGGAGTATTCACATCTACTGTTAACCTGTTATAACTCCAGCTTCCACCCACATAGCCTACTTCACCGCCAAAATTATTATAGGGCTTTTTCGTCACTCTGTTGTAGACTCCACCGTAGCTGCTGGCAACACTTTTCCCGAATAATGTAGCTGACGGTCCTTTAATAGCTTCTATACGTTCAAGGTTTACAGGATCAATCACTGAGAATGCTGCTCCTGCCACTCCATTTCTTGCATTAGGCTCTGTTTCAAATCCTCTTGAACGGAATGTTACTCTCCCCTGATTGGCAATCATGGGCACTCCTGCTCCCGGTACATTTTTAGAAATACTTCCCAGATCTACAGCAACCTGTTCCTGAAAAAGTTCTTTTGTCACCGTATTGTATACTTGTGGATTTTCTAAGTTTTTTAAGGGTAATCTTGCTACAAACCCGCTTTCTTTCTTGGAAAATCTGTTGGTGTTTTTCATGATAACCACCTCTTGTATCGCCTGAATATTTTCTTTGGTAAGCTGATAGTCCAGTTTTGTATCTTCTCCTGTTTTAACCTCAACAGGAAGACGGATTTCCTTACTTCCCAGAATTTGTAATTTTAGGGTATAAGAACCTGCATTAAGATTTTCAAAATGATAATTCCCTTCATCATCTGTCAGGGTTTGTCGATCTGTTTCAAGTAATGAGACTGATATTGCTCTCAGAGGCTGTCCGTCTACCATACTCACTTTTCCGGTTATTCCACCATGTAAATCCTGTGCATATAGAGTTGCAAAGCTCAGAAACGAAAAGAAAAGGATGAGCAGCTGCTTAGACCATTGTATCTTGTGATGGGTAGGTATATCATTCTGAGGAATAGCTCCAGAATGATCCATATGCCCTGATGAGAGCATACATTCATTTGATTGTATCATTTTTTCAGCCTTATTTAAAATAATTATAAATAAAGGTGCAAAATAACGGAATAGCAAATTCTCCCACAATATTAATTTGAATTATTCTAAATAAATTTTAACAAATATTATATTCTTTCTGAAAATAGAAATAGTAAAACAATTGCATACGTCAACTGTAAAAACTGATTAATCATTAGTTATCCACTTTTCCACAAGTTATTAACATTTTATCCACAATCATTATTTGATTCAAAAAACTCTATTCCTAAATCTATCCTAAATCATCTCTTTATTTTGTCATGTTTTTAAACAGTATTAAAAGTTTTTGAATAAACATTCTATGAACAAAGCCTCTAATTTTGACACCTTAAAGTATTCTCACTGCGTATCAATGGTACTTTTGCCCAACTTATGGTTTCGCAGTCATTTAAAACTAACAATAAAGCAGTTACCCATGATGTTGAGCATAAAGAAACTTTTTGCCGGATTATTTTTATTGGGCTTTATCGATTCAACCTTACAAGCACAGATCAGTCCACCCGGTTTGGGAGATGCCAATACCGCATTCTGGGGAGCCTTTGGAGTAAAACGACAGCTGGATTCTTTAGGGAAGAAACAGGCGTTAAGCTATATTGCCATCGGGCGAAAAAGCAGTCCGGATAATCATAATCTATTTTCAAAGCAGGCTATCATTGTCTTGAATCATGAAATTTACCATTCCTTTGCACCACATCAGCAGTACAGCTATGCTTTGAGCTACCGTCGGCAACCAAAATACGAAAGCAACGCTCCATATGATAAAGAAAATACGGAACAGGAATTCAGAATTTACGGAAGATATGCATATACTTTTGACCTTGGAAAGAAATGGAAACTAAAAAATACGGTGCGACAGGAATTCAGAAAGTTTTTTGATGCAGATTTTCATCAAGTAGAGGAAGGTTTTCAATTCAGAACGCGTATCAAGGGGCAATTAACCTATAATTTATCTCCTAAAAATAATCAAAAACTGGCATTGAGTGCGGAAGCACTGTTCTCCATCAGCCATCTTAATGAACCTGATCCGCAGTGGGGTTCTTTCGGGTATCGTGAAATGCGAATTGCAGCTTACTATATGTTTACAATCCCAAATTCTCCATTTACAGTAGATGTAGGATATATGGATGATCTTATCAGAGACAGCAGAAGTATTCATCATGGAGGCGTTCATTATCTGGCGGCGGACCTTATCTGGAATATTCCGTACAAAAAGAGATAATAAAAAGAATAATTCTATTACACCATATACAAAATCCCAGTCATTGCTGACCGGGATTTTTGTTTGAAACATAAGTTTCTCTGCAATATAATTAAGTATGAATGTTGGTGTAAAATATTAGTTGCACAATGTCAGAAACTGGCGGCTCAACTGCACATTGAATTTGGCTTCAGCTTTGGAACGGGCATAGATAGTTTGCTTAAACGCATGTACCGTCTTCAGTTTTTGATCTATGAATTCAGCAATCTGCACAACAGAGAAAAGAAAATCTCTGTATACCGCCATACTCACCGTCTGACCATAGTATGGAAGATAAGCTTTCAAAAAAGGAATGGCTTTCTGATGGCGATTGTAGCTGATACAATATCCTACTCCTTCCATAGAGGTAATAATAGCATAGTGATTAAGATAATCCTGAATATTTTTGGTACCGTCCAAAGCATTTGGATTTTTTGAACAAAACTTATTAATCTTATCCAGAATATGCTGGGCATACTCCATCATGGAAATATTTTTAAATTCAAAAACCTGGTTCATTCCATTGGATGGAGAAGTTCCGTTTTCACAATCAATACAGAATGAGATCCCGATTTTTTCATGATAAGGAAAAAAGCAGTCTTTCACTTCAATGGAAGCATCCGGCTTTAGCATGTCATCTGTAAAATTATAATAGACATACGGACTGTAAAGTTCAGCAAGAGCATTCAAATAGTCTGTTTCGCTGGTATTATGATATTCTTCAAACCATTTTTCAAGGTTGTCGTAATAATTACTTTCAAAGTCGTTAAAGTTTAAGTAAAATGGCAATTCCATAGCTCTGTAATTTTGATATGACAAAGCTATATCCGTAATGCGACAAAACTTGACGCAATATATTTTTTTGTAAAAAAGATTTGAAAGATTGTTAAGTCAATGGTCAATTTTTGCTTCGCAAAGTCAATTGTGAAAGATTAATAACGCTAAGGTTCGCAAGGGTTTATTATACTATACAGAATTTATTTGTTCGCAAAGGCACTTCGTTCAGCTAGGGTATAAGTTTATCAATTGCTGAGTGAAAAGCCTTTGCGATCGTTTTTAAAAACATTAAAATATCTTAGCTAACTTTGTGTTAAAATCTATGTATATGTATCAAAATTTGCGAGTGCAGCGAATTGACTATTCAACATTGACGTTTATTTGTCGTAATTCTTCATGATGTACTCAAAATAATGAATCATCTTCAGATAATTTTCAATGCTAAGATATTCATTGGTACTGTGAATACTTTGTTGTTCAGCACTGTTGATCTTAATCGGCATGAACCTGTAGACGTTTTTGCTTACAATTTCATATTTACCGGCATCAGTTCCAGCCATGGTAAGATATGGGGTAACAATAGCTCCAGGATGAATTTCTTTAACTCCGGCTTCTATCATTTTAAAAGCTTTCGTATTGGTTGGAGAAATTGCAGAAGCTTCTCTTGTATTGTCAATTTCCTCTACCTCCACATCAAAACCTTCAGTTGCTTTAGCTATATGATCCCTTACATCCTTCACTGAGTTTCCGGGAAGTAATCTGAAATTAACCACAAATTCAACTTCAGGAGAAAGCACATTGGTACCGTCACTTCCTTTCATCATTGTCAGCGCTGTTGTTGTTCTTACCAATGCGTTGGTTGTATTATTTTTAGTGAGTTGTGAAATTAAAACAGGTTTTAAAAGCCATTGATTGGCCAGTGCCATTCTTGTTGTAAAAGGCATTTCACCTCCGATATTATTAAAAAACTCTTTGATTAACGGGGTAATCACAGGTTTCATCTGATCATCTTCCAAACGCTGCATGATAACAGCTGCTTTTCCGATAGCACTTTCCATGGGAGGCATAGAAGAATGCCCGCCAAGCCCTTTCACTTTAATTTTTGCGGAAAGAAAGCCTTTTTCAGCACATCCTACAACAGCAACATCTGTATCTATCCCTGCCACATTTCCCTTTCTCATAATTAATCCACCTTCATCATACACTGCATCAAACTTCAATCCTTTTTTCTTAAAATAATCTGCAATCTGAATAGCACCTTTTTGTCCGCCAACTTCTTCATCAAAACCAAACGCCAGATAAATATCGCGTTGTGGAATCTGTTTATTTTTAATCATAGAATTCATGGATTCCATTAAAGAAAAGAGCATTCCCTTCATGTCTATCGCTCCTCTTCCATAGATCCTTCCATTAGCTACAGCTCCGGAAAAAGGGGCAAAATCCCAGTCTTCCGCTACTTTTGCAACAGGTTCTGCCGGCTTATCATCCGGACGGAATATATTTTCTTCATTATTTTTTATATCTGCATCTCCAGGAGGAACAACATCCATATGGGAAAGAAATAAAATGGGTTCCAGGGCAGGATTGCTTCCTTTAAGTCTGAACACCAATCCATACTGATTCACCTCAACATTTTCTGTATTCTGATATACTAAGGGGTAAGAAGCTTTTAAATAAGTTTTGAACTGATCAAAGGGTGCATAGTCAAATTCCCCTAAACTTCCTGTAGAAACGGTTGGGACCTTTATTCCTCCCGACAGCCTCATCACTGCAGAATCATTTTTTATGGGTTTCCATCCTTCGCCTGCTCCGATATTATTTTTTTTAAAAGGATAAGTAAATGTTTTAATCAATACTACAGCGGCCAGAATGACAATGATTCCCAGAAGGATTAAAAGAACTTTTTTCATAGCAGATAAGTTTTGTGAGGTGGTTTGATCCTATAAATATAGCAAAGTATTTGGTGCCTAACAATTTAAAACCGGGCTTTTTCAATCAAAACTATTGAATGCTGCTGTTTAAAATTTTAACCTGATCAAAATGGAGCTTCATGTCCCCATAATGAAAATCTAATCGTCATTAGAATAAAAAAGTATGAAGAATATTCTGCACATTATTTCCAGCGCAAGAGGAGAACAGTCTTATAGTAATAAATTGAGTTCTTTCATCTTAGAAAGACTTTTGCAACAGGGCAATATCAATAAGATTACAGTCCGGGATCTGATTAAAAACACTCCACCTCATGCTGATGAAGTGTCTATTCATGAGTTTTATAAGCATCCAGCATTGTATGATGAGCAAAGTCAACAGCTTCTTTCATATGCCAATATGATTGTAAATGAAGTGCGTGAGGCAGATATTATCATCATCGGAACTCCCATGTTTAATCTGGGAATTTCCACTCCTTTGAAAGCATGGCTGGATCAGCTGATCCGGATGGGAATAACTTATGTTTTTGATGAACATTGGGACCGTGTAGGACAATTTAAAGGTAAAAAAGTATATCTAGCAGTTGCTTCCGGTGGTAAGAGAGCTGAAGGTGCTCCAGATTATATTTCTGCTTATCTGAAGGATGTTTTCAGAAATTATACGGGAATTACTGATGTGGAAACCTATCGTATTGAAGGGACTATGGAGAATGGTTTTACAGCGGATTATGAAAGTATTTTAAAAGACTTTGGTACTGCCAATGAACTTTTTTAAAAGTAAATTTTATTGTAAACGCAAAGTTTTCTATTCTTGATTCTGAATATAAGGGAGCTAAGAAGGAATCAACAAGTTGATTGGATGAAGCTTTGGGGGCTTTTATAGTATTTTATACTTTGTTTTTAACGCAAGGGCGCAAAGTTTTTTACTACTGATGTATATTTTAAGGCGCAAGAAAATCAAAGATTTTCAGCAAGGAAATTATGATAAAATCTTGCGTCTTAAAAATAGTTATGATTGCTCTTATCGTTGCGGTTTCTTTTAATTCAGGATTTCGTTCATTTCGGTGAGAATGATTGGTTTTCCATCGGTGATTACAATGGTATGTTCGTGCTGAGCCATATAGCCGCCTTTATTTCCTACCATTGTCCATCCGTCTTTCAATTCTACTGCAATATTGGAATCAGTGGAAATAAAAGTTTCAATAGCCACCACAGAGTTTTTCTTAAAACGTCTGGAATCAAAACGGTTTTTGTAGTTCAGTAATTCATCAGGCTGCTCGTGTAAGCTTCTTCCTACTCCATGTCCTGCAAGATTTTTAATAACCTTAAGACCTCTTTTCTTCGCTTCTGTTTCCATTAAATGCCCTATGTCAGCGATTTTCACTCCACCTTTTATATTGTCAATAGCTTTCTTTAAAATCTCTTTAGATGCCTCCACCAATTTCTGATGTCCATGAATATCTTTTCCGATGACAAAAGAGCCACCGTTATCGGCCCAATATCCGCCCAGTTCGGCAGAAACGTCAATATTGATAAGATCACCTTCTTTCAAAATCCTCTGATCGGTAGGAATACCGTGACAGAATTCATTATCCACGCTGATGCATGTCCAGCCTGGGAATCCGTAGGTCAGATAAGGAGCAGATTTTGCCCCGAAATCTTCCAGTATTTTGGCTCCATACTCATCAAGATCTTTTGTGGTCATACCTGGTTCAGCATACTCCATCATCTTTTTCAAAGTATAGGCAACAGCTTCACTTACTTTTTGCATTCCGATCATCTGATCTTCGTTAGTGATTGACATAGTTTTATTTTGATTGTTATTGAGAACTACAAAGTTAGGAAATTAAAATATTCTGATACGATTTGTTTTAATTCCTAAAACTCGTGTATTGAAAAATGAAATTATCAGGTACTTTAATATCCTTCTCCCCACTTCACCCCCCCTCTACCCCCTTGGGTAAGGGGGTATATCCTGTTATATAAGGGGCTAAAGGGTGTTCATTAACGGTCTCCAGCCACTTTGATAAGTAGGTAAAGGTACTTATGAAAATGGTTGAGACGGTTGTAAAGTAGTTATACCTATTTGATAAGGTACCCAGAGATATTTACAATAGTGTTTGAAAGCATTTCTTAAATGGCTGGAGACAGTTTACGAAATGGCTATAGCAAATTAATGAGCGACTGCAGAGACTTACTATAGTGGCCGAAAACACTTCCGAAGTCGCTGAATACAGTTTATAAACTAGTTCCCGACATTTTAACAGGTATCACAGGAATATTTTACCGGATATTTTTACCCTTTACTTTACAGAATGTATTCTCTTTGAATATTCACAAATT
Organism: Chryseobacterium sp. GVT01B; assembly: GCF_019970045.1. Taxonomy (GTDB): domain Bacteria; phylum Bacteroidota; class Bacteroidia; order Flavobacteriales; family Weeksellaceae; genus Chryseobacterium. The sequence continues at coordinate 245,915 of NZ_JAHXYI010000007.1, read as the reverse complement.
GATTAAGAATGGACTACAAAATACATCAGGAAAGAAATGTAAAACATTTTAGAGAAATGCTAGGAATAAAGTAGGAAGCATTGGCTCTGGATCTGGGCGATGACTGGAACCAAAAGAAAATTTCTTTACTTGAACAAAAAGAAACCATTGAAAACCAGTTGCTCGAAAAAATATCAGAAGTACCGAAAATCCCCGTAGAAGCTTTTCAGAATTTTGATGAGGAGCAAAAATTGTTTGATAAATAACAACTTCTAGAAATACTATTCCTGAAAATAATAGCGTATACAATATTGTTTTTTTCATTGTTACTTGTGTTATAAAATACAAGAGTAGAATTTTTCTACTCTTGCTTAATAATTAGTCTTTTATATATTGGTTTTTAGCATTTAATATTTTCTTTGGAGGATAACTCTTAAAGTAAATAGTATACTTTTTATTTTCCAATTTTTCTATTATTTCAACATAATATTGAATTTGACGCTCTTTTTCATATTCTACTATGATATAATAAACAACTTTTTTATTTGGAATCCATTTTTCAGAAATAAAATGCGTATAGATTCTATTTTGTATATGAAATATAGGAATATTAAAAAAGTCTCCTACTAAACCGCCGCCGCCAACAATTTTAAAATTCTGATCAAATGATCTCGTTAAAAAAAATTCTCTGGCAATAGAAGAATCTTTTTTATTTTTTAAGAAAAATAAATATTTATAGTCCTTTACATTTAAACCTAGTTTTTTATTACTTTTTGCAAATGTAGTATCAATAATCATTTTTTTGCTTCCATAGATTCTTGAACCCATGAAAAAATTTTCAAATTTTTTATATTGATACTGTTTATAAATATATGCTCCAGCCATGAATACTATTCCCGAAAATAATAGCGCATATAAAACTGTTTTCTTCATAAGTTTGTGTCAATAAAACAAAAGCAGAATTTTTCTGCTTTTGTATAATAAATTAATCTTTTATATATTGATTTTCAACATTTAGAATCTTCTTTGGTGGATAGCTCTTAAAATAAATAGTATATTTTTTATTTTCCAATTTCTCTGTCATTTCAAAATAATATTGTATCCTCTTATTTTTTTCATACTCAACTATAAGATAAAATGCAGATTTTTTATTAGGAACCCATTTTTCAGGAATAAATTTCAGGTAAATAGAATTTTTTACACCATATATCGGGTGATTACCAATTATACTTCCACTTGAGCCTCCTCCTGTAATTTTAAAATCACTATTAAATGATGTTGTAAAAGAGACATCACCTAAAGCCTCGTCATCATTAATTTTTAAAATAATTGAATATTTATAACTTTTTATATTTAGCCCCATTTTTTTATAATTTTCAGCAAGCGCAGTATCTGGAACGATTTTACCACTACCATAAAGTCGAGCATTCATAAAAAAATTTTCAAATTTTTTATATTGATACTGGTGATAAATATATGCTCCAGCCATGAATACTATTCCCGAAAATAGTAGTGCGTATAATATTGTTTTTTTCATTGTTAATTGTGTTATAAAATACAAGAGCAGAAAAATTCTGCCCTTGCACAATAAATTAATCTTTTATATACTGGTTTTTAGCATTTAAAATTTTCTTTGGTGGATAGCTTTTAAAATAAATAGTATATTTTTTATTTTCCAGTTTTTCTGTTATTTCAACATAATATTGAATTTGACGTTCTTTTTCATATTCTACTACAACATTATAACCTATTTTTTTATTTGGAGTCGATTTTTCAGAAACAAGATCTAGATAAATTTTATTTTTTATACGAAATATAGGAATATTAATAAAGTCTCCTCCAGATCCCCCTCCTCCAACAATTTTAAAATCTTTATCAAAAGAATTTGTTAGAAAAAAATCTCTGGAAAATTCGTTGCCATTTTTTAAGAAAAATGAATATTTATAGGTATTTACATTTAGTCCAAGTTTTTTATTGCTTTTTGTAAATGTGGTATCAATTGTCATTTTTTTACTGCCATAAACTGTTGAACTCATAAAAAAATCTTCAAATTTTTTGTACTGATATTGATGATAAATATATGCTCCAGCTAGAAATACTATTCCTGAAAATAGCAGTGTATATAATATTGTTTTCTTCATTGTTATTTCTTTTTTATTTGATAATTATAATCTTTTGTTTGAATAGGAGGGCCTAAAAATTCAAATTTGGTAAGTGGTATATATCGGATTCCCTCAGCAATCATTAACGTATTAAGGTTGTAAGATTGATAATTAGTTGGACGACCAAACTGCAAAGACATTTTTCCATTGTTCTCTCTAACATTAAAAGGGTAAGACATTGTCATATATGCAGTATGAGAATCTTTTACATTTGCTTTTGCATCTATCTTTCCAAGCTTTCCTTCTAGAGTTTGCTCTTTATTTGTAATTTGAAATTGGATATTTAAAACTCCTTTACCATTTCCTGTATATTGTATATCTGCACTTCCATCTGACTTGGCATCATAAGCACTACTATCATAAGCTACTGGCTTTTTACTTGTGCTAATACTATACTCCCCATTTTTCAATTTTATAATTGTAATAGCAAGGTTAAGACCTGCCACAACATTATTTACTTTTTTAAAATCAGCTGTATTAAAATACTTATTATTATAAGGATTATTATCCAGCATAGATTCCGAAGAAAACTCAGCTCCTTTTGTTCCTTTCAGCATTCCTTTCTTTTCTGTATAAAGATAATCCCATTCTCCAAACTGAAATTCAAAATTTAAAGTTGTTGATGGAGGATCTTGGATGCCTTGTAATGCATCTAGCAAATTTCCTATTGTTATACCACTTCCTCCTCCTCCTTCATCAGATGTCCGTCCTAGGAAATTGGTCATTAAAGACCTTCCTCCTATTATAGCAAAAGGATTTGCCTGTCCTGAAGTATCAATAGTTCCATCCTCATTAAACCATCTGCCATCTACATCAAAGTTTGATATAGGATTATTGGCTACGTAAGCGTATGGATTTGTAGAATGATAGCTTTCTGCCAGCTGATCTATCCCGTTCCATCTTCCAATATCCGGCATATACTCTCTCCAGCCGTAGCTGTACATGCCCGTTTCCTGAAGTTCTTTGCCGTTGTATTTGTTATCTTTATAACTTCCCCGTCCAAAGAATGCATTTCCTGTTTTCAGGTGATTCATCCCAAAAGGATAGTAATCATTAGAATCTGTAATCTCAAGAGCCCCTGCGCTGTTTCTTCCGTAAGAAATCCTTACATTCCCCAAATGATCTTTGTATTGGTAAATATACTGATCTTTCAGATAATCGTAAAATCCTTCTGCAGTGGGTAAATACTGTAAGTCCGGAGTTTTCAGACTGGCGGTAAAGCTTCCTCCTACAGGCTGTACAGTAGGATCTGTAACGATGCTATAGGCCTGTGGCTGCATTGCTCTGGCAGACATGGAAGAAAGTGTCAACGCTTCCGAGCCGCCTGAACCAGAATTTTCTGTTCTTACATATTGAAAACCATCTAAATAATCTGTAATTCTTTTTGTGGTTGTAAAGCCATTAAATCCGGTAATTGTTGTTGTGTTTTCTTTTGACAGCTTTGTTCCATCTGCCCTGTATTTTGTAATGATGGCAATATCTTCATTTCCGTTTTTGTTTAAGTGAAGACTATTGGGCAGATTCAAATAATTGTATTGAATAGAATTAATTCCCTTATCCGGCATGGTCAGCATATTTCCATTCTGGTCATAGGTGATGGTGTTTCCTCCACCTTCATAACCTGTCGGGTTTTGGGAAATATCATTGATGTTTTTTGCCTGATTTCCAGTGTAGGTATAATTCAGATTATCAATTACCGTTGCCGTATTGCTTCCATATTCTGCTAGGGAAGTTCTGTACAGATTGCTGATGTTTCCGTTGAGGTCATATGATAATGATTCCGTATTTTCTTTGCTGTACGGGTTGCCTGGGTTTTGATAATAACCAGCCGTCATTCTGTTCATTGAATCATAAGCATAGCCGTATCTTTTTGGGGTAAGTGAAGGATTTACCCCTACTGTTTCTACCGACCTCCAATCTACTTCTGTAATATTTCCATTATATTTCGGGGTTACATTTTTTCCTGCAAATTGTGCCGTGTCCGGATTATCGATCCCATTTTTTTTGTTATACTTAATGGCATAGGAAAAAAGTTTCCCTCCCAGATCTGCCAATCCCATCTGGTTCTTATTGACATCAGACAGCCAACCACGGATATTGTAGGTATAATCTATACTCTGAAGATTATTGCCTACTTTTTTATTGATAAGTTGAGAAAGTTCATTATAGGTGTTTTCTGACAATAATTCTTCAGGTTTATCATCTACCTGATGGTAATGCTGTAAAAGCCTGTTCTGAAAATCATAAACATAACGTTTTTTAATCAATACTCCCGGTTCACCAGATTTTCTCACTTGATAAACATTGTTTTTTTGAACTACCCCTGCAAAATCCAACTCAGATTCAGTTTTGGTATTTCCACCTAAATGATTAATAGAATTGGTTCCAATCACTCTTCCTTTAGAATCATAATATATATAGCTTTTTGTCCAGTTATCGTCTTCAATATTCTTTACCAAGTTCATTACAGGAAGACTTTTCGTGCTTACTGCATTGGCTGCTGAATTATCAGAAAGCGGTAACTTTCCCATAATGGAAGAAGGAAAAGCCGGATTGAAGCTGTAGGAAGGATAAGTGTCATAGTAATTAACACTTAAGATCTGGGTAACATTGCTAGGAGTAGATACTTTAGTATAATATACAGGCAGGTCATTTAAGACAAATCCTGTTGTAGCAGTTCTGGTTTCATATAAATTGGTATTGATGTTGACACTGTTTTGCATGGATGTTCTGCTGGCAGGATTATTGGTGATCCCAGTGTAAATGACTCTTCCAAACTGATCGTATTTGGTAAAAAGCCATTGTCCTTTTCCTTTCAGGATTGTATCCTGAGACAAGATAAGTTGATCAGCCTTATTATACACCATATATTCCCAGCCTTTTCCTGGAAGTTTCTTCTCCACCAGTCTGTTCCAGCCATCATACCTGTACTGATAGCAAAGGTTATCCAATACAGTCTGTGTTAATGTAGAAGCAGAAGCTAACGGAGGTATTGTATATACTATATGACCATATTCGTTATACACATAATAGGTGTCTGCATTACGTGCCCCATATTTTTTTCTTGTTAAAATGGTCTGCCCTTTCTTATTTTTGAATTGGGTAGTTACATTACCATCTTCATCTGTAACAGCAGATTTGTATAGCGTATTTTCCGAATAGGTTCCTGAAAGACTTGGTGCACCATTGGTTCGTCCTTCTATCCAGTTTGATACCACCTTATATATTTTCACTGAATCTGCTGTGTTATTTGCAGAATACGAAAACTGTATTGGATGCTCGGCCCAGTCGTTACCCACTTGTATTTGCTGCTGTGGTCTTCCCAGAGGAGAAGATTCCAATACTTTTTCGACATAGATTTTTTCATTTCCGTAGAAGGAAGAAGCATTGGAAAGCGGGTTGGCATATAAAGCTCCGTTTTGTGTCCCTGATTGCGGAACGGGAAGGTAGCTTTTTACCTGTCTTCCATACGCATCATATTCTACGGGAATGGCAATGTCTTTTCCGGAGGGAGTTGCTTTTACCGCTATATTTTGCTTTGCTCTTCCAAGACCGTCAAAATATTGTACGGATTCTGTTTTTTTGGAACAGTCTTCTGTTAAACAGTTTTTTTCATAGATATAGTTTTCTGTCGTAGTAAGGTTAGTTTGCGCATAGGTAGAACCAACCACAAACAAATTGAGTAGTACTAATATTTTTTTCATTGTGTTTAGTTTTTGTAGTTGTATTGATATTCTTTCAGGGTTACTCCGTTCATATCTACAATTTTCTCCAATTGATTACTGATATTATATCTATAGATTTCCCTAATCCCATTAGGTGAGGTGGTTGTTGTCATTCCTATGAGTGGATCATAGGTGATGGTGGTGATCTGAAAGTCCTTCAATGCGGCTGTTTTTCTGAAATTATCCAGTATGGTAAGAAATGTCCCTTCACTGTCGGGATTTTGAGCATCTGTATTGGAAGCATCTACAATAGCCTGAATGTAAGGGGATACCTGAGCGTAGGTTGCTCCTTCTATCTTAGCAATAGGCTGTGTTTTGTCATATCCGTACACAATAGCTGTGGGAATTCCTACGGAGGATGTGAACTGCAGAAGATTTCCTTTTTCATCATAGAGGTCAAATTTCACAGTCGTTTTTGTAGTTCCATCATTAATGTTAGTTGCCAATACTGAAGTAGGAAATGTATTGTTTGTATTACTATACTTTGTTTCTACTTTGGAAACTGTTTTCCCATCACTTTTTTCTTCAACTAATACCGGAACATTCATAATGTGGGCATTGGAAAGATTTGCATATCCTGTTTCCGGGTAGGTATAGAACTGTTCTATGGTGTTTCCATCCACTACTTTTTTAGTAGAAGCCACGTCAAAATTGAACACATTAAAATTGGTTTCGGACTGCTCTTCTATACTTTTGTTATTGTCAAAATAACTCGTGGAGGTAACAGATGATTTTTTGAGCCATGCTGTTTTGGAAGTCAAATTTTTATTACTCCAAAGGTAATAATCCTGGGCTCCAGGGATTTCTTCAAAAGTATAATTATTCTGCTCTGAAACAAGAAGCTTGTTTTGTGCATTATACACTTCTTTTTTATCCAGTAATCCTCCGCTCGTTAAAGAATAATAAGGCCAGTAATCTCCATTTTTAGAATAATCGTCAGGGGTTTTATAATAATATCTTGCATGCCCGTTATTGTTATCAACTTCCGTTATTTTAACATTTTTATACAATGGGTAACTATCAGCATTGATTGATGATTCCGGAGAAAATAGGAATCCCGATGAAGACTGGTTATCCGAAAAGTTATTATAATCAAATCTTGTGGTTTTTACAGGAAGTGTTTCCGTTCTGTTATTATAGTATTTAATACTAGCGATTCTAATACCACTTCCAGTAACTTTGTTGGGAAAAGGCTGGGAAATATGCTCTATCCCAAAAAAATTAGCTAAACCTTTACCTCCTGAACCTGTTACCATTAAAGTGTAATTTCCGGGTAAAAGATCATATTCTCTTACCGCATATTGGGAAGATCCACAAGCACTTCCGTAGATATATTCTCCTCCATTTTTTATAACATAGTCTACATAAGTGGGAGTATTCGTATCCCAATATGGCGGGGCAGGAAACAATTCATCTACGCCAAATACCAAATATACTTTCTTCGGTAATGTCCCCGAAATCGTAAAGGTATAATTGACTGCCTGATTAGTATTGTAATACAGATCTTTAAATGAAGATAGATATTGTACTTCTGCATCTATAAAACTGTTTCCACTTAGTATAGAGTTAACATAATTAATTTCACTTCGGTCCCTATAATATTGATTAGACTCAAAATTATATTCTATCACTCCTTTGGTCGGAGTAATTACTTTTTTTAAAATCCCTTGAGTAATTTTTGGAGTGAAAGAGGGATATAGATTATCACATAAAGAGCTTGGACTTATTCCTGGAGATGGAACCGCAGCAGAATCTCCATATTCAAATTCTGTTGTTTCAGAAACTGATCCATTCTTATCCATTTTTTTTAGTTTTGTTAAGGCTCTTTTATAATCAGTATTAAATGGATCTCCTGAAGTTGAATAATTATACCCAAATAATAGATATTCAAAATTGTAGCTGGAAATAATATGATCATAGTTATCTTTTAAACTAACTTTCTGGACCTGATAAGGATCATTCATACTGCCATCCAAAGCTGAATCATACAAATATTCAAATTCAATTTTTCCGAATCCCGGTGATATAATACTTTTTAATTTGCTTGTTTGATAGACAATCGTTGTTGAATTGTTCTTATATTTTATATCTTTTTGATAAGTAAAACTAGCAAGCTCAACATTATTACCATCTTTAATCTGCGATAAAAAGAAGGCTGATTTAAAGACTTTGCCTCCCGGTAAATATACATTTCGCTCCCGATTATTTCTACTATAATCATTAAATAAGTATTTAATTCCTTTAGTATCAGTTAATGTAAACGATTCAAGAATAAGCGTCGCATTGTTACTTGACCGGGTGTATTCAATCTTAATTTTATTGGAAGATAGGTTAACAAGTTCGAAAGTATTTGTATCAAGATTTCTTTTAAACTTGAATTTTCCAGAAAGTCCGGGAAGATTATAGTAATAAATATCATCAAAATTATTTTTAACATAATTTCCATTAGATGTATCATCATACATCTCATCAATATCATACTCTATACTTCTTGAAATAACTCCTCCTGCAAAAACCGACCAGCCAGTTCCTGATTGGCTGGCGGGTTCATTCTGTGAGACATTCATAGGATTGTAAGATAACCCAACATCTAAGTGTACACCGTTGTTAGAGGTTGGCAACCCTAACAAAGGAAATGAAATATCCGGAAGACCTGTTGCATTGGATACAGGGGTATTGCCATAGGTGGCAAGAGAAGAAACGGAAGGTACAGGTCTGGACAGATCTCCGAAATTAACCTGTTGCTGAGCATAAAGCTCCCCCATACCGACAATAGAAATTGCCAGTGAAATGATTGTTTTTTTCATTATCCTATGTTTATTTCTTAATCAATTTAGCATTCGCTGTTTTATTGTTATCCGTTTTTATAGTCACCAGATAAGCTCCCTGAACCAAAACCTGAGTATTGATTTTAGTCACTTTATTCTTTGTTTTTATACTCTGAAGCTGTCTTCCACTCATATCATACAGCAGAATATCTGCATCTTTAAAATCAAAACCGATTTCTACATAAGCATAATCAGACACAGGATTTGGATAGATCTTGATATCGTATTTTTCCATCAACTGATCAACCTGCTTGTCTCCCAGCTTTACAATCTTCCAGTTCTCTTTACCCAATTCTTCTGCACTTGTTCCTGCCAGAACAATAGAACCATCTCTATTAAGTTTTAAATCTGAAAGTCTTTCTTCTTTTTGTCTGGATTCTCCTTTTACATGCTTTCTCCACTGTTCATTACCATTCTGGTCCAAATACAGCATCCAGAAAGTTTCATCATCCGTTTGTATTCTTCCTTCTGCCTGAGTATAGCCTCCTAATAAAATTCCTTTGGAAGATTTGTCATCCGCAGAATGAAGAACGCTCATTCCCATCAGGATATCGCGGTTTTTGAAGTTGTAAGACTTCTGCCATTGTTCATCACCTCTTTCATTTAAAGAAATCAGCCAAAGATCTGTTCCTTCTTCCAATCCAACCGTTTTATTTCCTGATCTTTCTGATCTGGATTCTCCTCCAATGATGAAACCATTTGAAGTTAAAGCCAGGGTTCTGATATGATCATCACCCTTCCCTCCAAAATTCTTTTCCCATTCTACTTTTCCGTTTTTGTCTAATTTGACAATCCAGTAGTCTCCTTCACCAAAGTTTTCAGTTTGTTTCGAGTTTCGGGATACGGGATTCGAGTTTTGAACATTTGATCCAGAACCCGCATCTCGCATCTCGGAACTTTTTTCAGCTCCCGAAACACGAACCTCGGAACTTCTGGAATAAACTCCCAATAATGCTCCTCCATCTTTTGTTGGAATCATTTTTTCAACTTCATCTAAGCCTTTTCCGCCTAAAATTAATTGGGATAACTCTTTTCCGTTTTTATCGATTCTGGTAATTAAGACATCTTTGGAACCGTAACCTTTTGATGAGTTTTGTATATTTCCGGCAACAAAAAATCCTAAATCAGTAGTCTGGATAACTGCTCTGGCTTCTTCATCGGAAGAGCTTCCTAAAGTTTTCTGCCACAATTCATCGCCAAATTCATTAATTCTGATCAACCAGATATCTGATCCTCCTTTGGAATCCTCTTTTTTATCCAGTCCTTTTCCTGAATGAGATGTTCCGGCTAATAGAAACCCACCGTCCTGTGTGGTTACTGTAGCTGACAAATAATCATGATTTGATCCCGAGAAATATTTTTCCCAGACTTCATCTCCCTGCTGATTCAATTTTATCAGATGGAAATCGTAACCGTTATTTTGCTTATTTCCTGATGTTTGCTGCTTATTGCTTTGGATAGAGCTTCCCGTTATAAGATACTGCTGATCGATTGTTGTAGTAACCTGACTAAGAAAATCCTGAGTAGAGGATTTGATATCTTTCTGCCATACCACTTCCTGAGCAGATGTGCCCAGAATAGCGCATAAAGTTAGCGCTCCGAGATAGATTTTTTTCATTCCCGTGTTGTTGTTTTTTTGAGTTAGTAATTAGTTTATTAAAACTTCGCGAATTTAACACTTTTTAAGACATGAAAATCATTTTAATGTGGTATGCTGTAAATCATACTATTTATTATTAAATCCCCTTTTATTTATATTGAAATTCATTTTATTTTGGTGTAAAATTATCTCCGGATAACGACAAAACTTGTCGTATAAAAAATAAAAAAGGGCCAACTCAAAAGAATTGACCCTTCCAAAAAACATTAACTGTTTATTGATAGAATTATGATGTTTTATTTCCAGCCTCCACCTAAACTTTTATAGATGTCAACGACTGTACTGAGCTGTTTTTGCTTTGCCTCAATAAGTTCCATTTTGGCATCCAAAGCATCTCTCTGGTTCAAAAGAACTTCAAGATAATCTGCTCTGGAATTACGGAATAACTGATTGGCAATATCAATAGACTGATCCAGGGCTTTAGTTTCCTGAGATTTCAGCTGATAATACTGATCTATATTTTTAACCTTTGACATCAGATTGGCAACATCCAGATAAGCATTCAAAATGGTTTTATCATATTCGTACAACGCCTGAACCTGTTTTGCATCTGCAGTCTGGAAATTCGCTTTTATGGCGCTTTTGTTAATAAGCGGTCCTGCCAATTCACCTGCCAGATTATAAGCAATGGATTCAGGTAATTTAACAAGATAAGATGGTTTGAAAGCCTCCAGTCCCAATGTCGCAGAAATTTCCAGAGAAGGATAAAACTCTTTTCTTGCTGCTTCCACATCCAGCTTCGATGCTTTTAATTCCAGTTCCGCCTGCTTGATATCCGGACGGTTTGCCAATAACTGTGATGGAATTCCGGTATAGACTGTGGGAGGAATCGTAGACATGAAGTTTTCCTTTGTTCTCACGATCGGTTGTGGATATCTTCCTAACAGTGCATTAATTTCGTTTTCTTTCTCAGTAATTTGCTGACGGATTGTATATTCGGCAGCTTTGGATTTCGCCAATTCTGCTTCAAATTTCTTCACCGCCAGTTCCGTTGCAGCCGCAGCTTCTTTCTGAATTTTAGAAATTTCCAACGCTCTCTGCTGAAGCTTGATATACTGTTGTATGATATCCAACTGGTTATCAAGTGCCAGCAATTCATAATAATTATCCGCAACTTCTTCAATAAGATTAGACAGTACAAAGTTTTTACCTTCTACGGTAGAAAGATAATGGGCTACTGCAGATTCTTTTTCGGTTCTGAGTTTTTTCCAGATATCAATTTCCCAGCTTGCATTTAATCCTGCTTCAAAATTTCCCAGCGGATCCGGCATTTCTTTCCCGGGTTCTATTTCTGTAGTGGCATCACCCGCTCCTTCACTGGTATAGCGGCCAGCTTTTTTCAGTCCGGCTCCTATTCCTGCTGAAACAGTTGGAGTAAGTCTTCCTTTTTTAGCTAAAACACCACTTTTAGCAATTTCAATTTCCTGAAGGGTGATTAATAGTTCCTGATTATTTTTTAAAGCTGTTTCGATCAGGGTTACCAGGTTTGGATCTGTAAAGAACTGTCTCCATGGAGTTGTTCCGCTATTATTATTCGCATCCTGCTGTTCTTCCTGATTAAAGTTCTGAGGAATATTTTCTTTTACCTCGTCTTTTATGACAGTCGCCATAGGCGCCTTACAACTTGCAAGTACAAGTGATAAGGCAATGGCGGTGATTATATTTTTAGTCTTCAAATTTTCCATCATGTTCATAAGGTTCAGTTTGTTCTGTTAAAGGATTCTCTTCTTCATATTTTGCCAGTCTGGATTTGTCTGCAATGGTTCCGAAGATATAATACAATCCAGGGATAATCATCAATCCGAAAATGGTTCCGATCAACATCCCTCCTGCTGCTGCAGTACCAATTGTCCTGTTACCAACTGCTCCCGGTCCTGTTGCAATAACCAATGGAATCAAACCGGCAATAAATGCAAACGATGTCATCAGAATCGGACGGAAACGAATGGCAGCTCCTTCAATAGCAGCTTTTGCCACAGGTATTCCCTCTTCGGCTTTTTTCTGTACAGCAAACTCGACAATCAACACCGCATTTTTACCCAAGAGTCCAATCAACATGACCATCGCTACCTGTGCATAAATGTTATTCTCCAATCCTAAAAGTTTTAAGCATAAAAACGCTCCGAAAATACCAACCGGAAGGGATAAAATCACCGGAAGCGGAAGAATAAAACTTTCATATTGTGCCGAAAGGATAAGATAAACGAATCCTAAACATATCAGGAAGATAAATACGGCTTCATTTCCACGGCTTACTTCATCTTTGGAAATACCTGCCCAGTCGATACCAAAACCTCTAGGAAGAGTTTTATCTGCAACTTCCTGAATAGCCTTAATTGCCTGTCCGCTACTATATCCTGGTGCCGGAGTTCCACTCACCTCTGCAGAGTTATACATATTGTGTCTTGTAATCTCAGATAATCCATATACCTTTTCCAGTCTCATAAAGTCTGAATAAGGAACCATCTGGTCTTTATCATTTTTAACATACAGCTTCAACAGATCTGTTGGTAGAGCACGGTATTGAGGACCCGCCTGAACAATTACCTTATATGGCCTGTCAAAACGAATGAAACTCGTCTCATAGTTGGACCCGATCAATGTGGATAAGTTATCCATCGCTTTTTCAATAGTCACTCCTTTTTGTTCTGCAAGATCATTATCAATCTTAAGCATATATTGTGGGAAACTCGCGGAATAGAATGTAAATGCAGACCCAAGTTCCGGACGCTTCTTTAGCTCCTTTACAAAGTCATTACTCACCTGTTCCATTTTATGGTAGTCTCCACTTCCTGCCTTATCGAGTAAACGAAGTTCAAAACCTCCTGCTGCACCATATCCGGGAACGGATGGCGGCTGGAAGAATTCTATATTGGCACCCGGAATATTCTTCGCTTTTTCCTCAAGTTTTTCTATGATTTCAGCGGCGGATTCTTTACGTTCTTCCCAGCTTTTCAAATTGATCAGACAGGTTCCAGAGTTGGATCCGGTACCTTCTGTCAAAATCTCGTATCCTGCTAAGGATGAAACAGACTGTACACCATCAATGTCTTCAGATTCTCTTAAAAGTTCTTTAGCAATCTGATTGGTTCTTTCTAATGTAGATCCCGGAGGAGTCTGAATAATAGCATAAATCATCCCCTGATCTTCCGCCGGAATAAATCCTGAAGGTAAAGAGTTACTCAGGAAGAATGTACAGGCACAAAATGCTAACAGTAATGGCAACGTGATCGTTTTCTTCGTCACTGTTTTATTCAGCATCTTCTCATATTTCCCGGCACCTTTTGTAAAGAGGTTATTGAATTTATCAAGGAAAATAGTAACCGGAGTCTTCTTTTTAGGCTTACCATGGTTATTTCTTAAGATCAATGCACACAAAGCCGGTGTTAAAGTAAGTGCCACAACCCCGGATAAGATAATGGATGAAGCCATTGTAATAGAGAACTGACGGTAAAATACCCCAACCGGTCCGGACATAAATGCAATCGGAATAAATACGGATGCCATTACCAAAGTAATTGCGATAATTGCTCCACTGATCTCATGCATGGCTTCTTCTGTTGCCTTCAATGGAGAAAGATGTTTTTCTTCCATTTTGGCGTGAACGGCTTCAATGACTACAATTGCGTCATCTACTACAACCCCGATCGCCATTACCAAAGCAAAGAGTGAAATCATATTCAGGGTAATTCCGAATGCGGACATCACAGCAAATGTTCCTACCAATGAAACCGGAACGGCTAATGCCGGAATCAAGGTTGAACGCCAGTCTCCAAGGAATAGGAATACTACTATAGCAACCAAAATAAAGGCTTCAAACAAGGTATGAATTACTTTTTCCATGGATGCATCCAGGAATCTGGAAACGTCATAACTGATGTCGTAATGCATTCCTTTCGGGAAGTTATTTTTCTCAAGATCCTTCATCAATGCTTTTACGTTTTTGATAACATCGCTTGCATTAGATCCATAGGATTGTTTTACCGTAATTGCCGCGGAAGGTTTTCCATTCAATGTAGAATAAATATCATACATGGAGCTTCCGAATTCTATGTCTGCAACATCCTTCAGTCTTACAGATTCACCATCCGGTTTTGCCTTTAGGATAATGTTTCCATAATCTTTTTCATTGTTGAAACGACCCGGATATTTTAATACATATTCGAATGACTGAGAACGTTTTCCTGAGCTTTCTCCCGTTTTCCCCGGAGAAGCCTCCAAACTCTGCTCATTCAGAGATTCCATTACTTCATCAGCTGAAATATTATAAGCTGTTAATCTATCTGGTTTAAGCCAGATACGCATTGCATATTCACGCGTTCCCAGGATATCGGCAAAACCAACACCGCTTACCCTTCTCAATTCAGACATTACGTTAATATCTGCATAGTTGAAAAGGAATTTCTGGTCAGCTTTAGGATCATCACTATACAAGTTAATATACATCAACATGTTAGGTTCCTCACGTGTGATCTTTACCCCTTCACGTACTACAAGAGGGGGAAGTTTATTCACCACTGAAGATACACGGTTCTGAACGTTTACTGCTGCTACGTTGGGATCTGTACCCAGGTCAAATACAATCTGAATGGAAGCTTCCCCGTCATTTCCGGCATCCGAGGTCATATATTTCATACCCGGAACTCCATTTAATCCTCTTTCCAAAGGGATAACTACGGATTTAATCAACAATTCGTTGTTAGCTCCGGGATATTCTGCGGTAATATTTACTTTAGGCGGAGAAATGGATGGGAATTGTGTCACCGGAAGTTTTACCAATGATAATATCCCCATAAATACAATAATCAATGAGATTACTATAGACAGAACTGGTCTGCGAATGAATTTCTTGAACATACTACTTCATTTTAGAGACCACTACTCTGCTTTTAATTTCAATGATTGAAGAACTTTCTCAGGATTCTGGAATTTTGTTTTCACCTTTTGATCATCCTTCACTTTCTGAACCCCTTCCAAAAGGATCTGATCTCCTTTTGAGATTCCTGAACCTACTACATAAAGATCCGGAAGTTCATAAGCAATTTTGATATTTCGGGATTTAGCTACTCCGTTTTTATCAATGACGAATACATATTTCTGATCCTGAATCTCATAAGTAGCTTTCTGTGGAATAATGAGCGCATTATGAACAGGCATTGACATCTGTATTTTTCCTGTTTCTCCATTTCTCAAGAGCTTATCAGGATTTGGGAACTTGGCACGGAAGGCAATATTCCCTGTTTCGTTATCAAATTCTCCTTCAATAGTCTGGATCTCTCCTTTCTGCGAGTAGGTTTCTCCGTTTGCCGTGATCAGGGATACCTGTTTGCTTCCTCTGTCTGCAGCGTGAGTCTGATAACTTAAATATTCCGGTTCGGAAACGTTAAAGTACGTGTAGATACTCGTATTATCAGACAATGAAGTCAACAAATCACCTTCATCCACAAGACTTCCCAGTTTCAAAGGAATTCTGTTGATAACACCTGAGAACGGTGCCTTGATATCAGTAAATGAAAGATGGATCTGAGCCAGCTTCATTTCGGCATTGGCAGCATCCAGTTTGGCTTTTGCCATGGCTTTCTCATTTTTAGAGACAATATTGTTTCCTGCTAATGTACTTGCATTTTTCAGTTCGATAGAAGCCTGTTCTACCTCTGCTTTTGCTTTTAATAATTCTGCCTGGTACAATTTAGGCATAATTCGGAACAAGGTCTGTCCCGCCTGCACGTACTGTCCTTCATCTACAAAGATTTTTTCCAGGAAACCTTTTTCCTGTGCTCTTACTTCAATGTTTTTTACAGATTGAATCTGGGCTACGTATTCTTTGTTGATTACTGTATCCATTACTACAGGGGATGTCACCGGATATACGGTAACTTCTTCTTTTTCTTCTTTTTTCTTATTGCAGCCAACCGCCAGCAGAAGGGAACTCAGCGCAATTCCCGAAGCAACTCTCTTTATCATAATTCTAGAGTTTATATAAATCGTTAATGTTTTGATAGAAATAAAACGGTAATAAAAGGGGGACGATGTGCCGATTACCAATATATACACAACGTAAAGTATTTCCACCCGAAAATCAGGGCAGAAAGAGAATAGATTGTTTGAATTTTAAATTCTAATGGAACGAATAAGAATAAATCTTTTGGTGGCGAAACCAAGAATAAAGCCATGAATATCAGGTCTAAACCTTTTATGGCTTTTTAATCCAAAAATATAGACCAGGCTGAAAACTCCTGCAAAAACAACAATAGCCTGCCATACATCGGAAAGCTGGAAATCATTTTCGGCAAGTTCTAATGTAGGATTGTCTACAGTATCGGCCATTTGCTGAACAGAGAGTTTTTCAAAAGTCTGATTCAAACGGTTGGCTCTTTTTGGCATATGATGAGAAACATGACCGGAATAGTCATTTCGAAGCGTTTTAACATCAAGTCTGCTTTCTACTACAAAGAGCAGAAAAAGACCGGTTAAAAAGTATACTATAAAGTTTCTCATTTTGAAGTGGCAAATGTACACCCAGATTATGATATTATCATCATGGATTAACAAAATTTAACTATCCTTTAAATTACCTGAATCTAAAAACATGATAAATATTAAATATTTCCTTTATTCAAAGATAATTCGAGCAATTCTGATATCTCATCTGTGCAAGTTTCAATTTTCAAAAACCAAGCCATTTTTTTTGAATTAAGGAAATTTTAATTTTTAAGTTGTTTCTTTTTTGAACATTTTAATGGCCTGGAACTCTATTTTGAAATTTTTCGTGAACAAACCTAAACTTTATCATAATTTCTGATTATTAACATTAACTTATTGTTACTCTCTTCTTTTTGAATTATTTTTGCCGAAAATTTACACAACAAATGAAAAATGAAAAAAAAGTATACTATATTACTGAAAACAAGTCCGTTAAAATCCCTGAATTAATAACGATTATCCACAATTTTCTACAATAATAATTACTTTCTGTTTCATGAACAATTTTTCAAAAAACAGTGAGTTAAAATTGTATAAATTTAAAATTACTGTTACTTTATGTAAAATTAACATATATTTATTAAAAATATTTGTAAATTTATATAGTATTAATATCACAATTCATGAAACACTTTAAAATCACTTATCACTATGAAAAATTTATTAACACCAATCCTTCTGGGATTGACCATTCTTTCCCTAACAGCGTGTAAACATCCCGGAAAAGAAGCTGAAACCATTACCGCTGCTGCACCCGAAAACACAGATGAGATTTTCAAAGATGTGTATGTTGACAGCTATGGAGAAAAGATAGAAGTAACGATCAACAACACTAAAAATACCGCAACAATACATTTAAACGGTAAAACTTTTGACCTTAAAAAAAGTGATGCTTTACCTGAGTATACGGCCTCCAATGAAGAGTATCAATATTCTGATATTAAAGGAAATATAACTTTCCTTAAAAAGAATGTAGACATGGTACTGTTCCATCTTAAACAGGCAAAAAAACAGTCTGGCCCGGCAAAAATGGCATCGTATTAGCATAAGGACTAGCATTCATCTAAAAAAAATAAGCATTATGAAAAGTTTATATTATTACTTATCGGCACTTGTAATTGCAACATTCCTTGTTGTTTCATGTAAGACACAAAACGCACAAAAAGCGACTACTGATATTACCGGGAAAACCTGGAAACTTACAGAGCTTAACGGGAAACCGATTGATCTTAAAAACCCTAAAAACAATCCTCATTTCAAACTTAATATGGATGGAATGAGATATGAAGGTCATGCCGGATGTAACGGATTTGGAGGAACCTTCGAGATCAAACCTGAAATCATGAGAATAAAATTCAATCAGGGAATGTCTACGATGATGGCTTGTGAAGATCTGGATATTGAAAACCAGTTTACAAAAGCAGTCCTTGCTGCAGATAACTACTCTGTAAATGGAAATACGCTTACATTAAACAAGGCAAGGATGGCTCCTTTAGCTAAATTTGTTCTTCAGTAAGAATTTTTTACAGTAAAAATATAAAGACACCTTTTTGATAAGGTGTCTTTTTCATTTATATAGGACTACTCTTTTTTATTGAACATTATATAGCAAATCAGAAGGCTTATATTAACCAGAACTGCAAATGAATTTGATAAAATAATTGGTAGTTCATCTTTTTCAAAACCATACCATACCCATAGTGACAACCCGGAAATAAGGACGAGAAGCATGAGCAGAGAAATATCTTCTACATTCTTTTCCCGGATCACCTTTACAAGCTGCGGAATCATCGAAACCGAAGTAAGAAAACCGGCAATAATACCTAATATATTTACGTCCATAAGTTCTGGTTTTGAATCTCTATACTAAGATATGCTATTGAAACCTCTTTGATGAAACTTCTTCATGTAAAGGAATATCGTTTTCAATGAAATGGAACAAATCGCGGGAGAAATAGCAACCATTCAGGATACCACGGGCTCCCATTCCATTAAAAACATACAAATTATTTAATGTTTCATGTCTTCCAATGATTGGTCTTCTGTCTTTTACAGTGGGACGAAAGCCAAAATGTACTTCTTCCACCTCAAAATCACAGGGATAGAACTCAGAAAGTCCATTAACCAGTTGAGTAACCGCCGAGTCGTCGATATGGTGATGAAGTTGATCCCTGTCGTAGGTTCCACCATAAAAATAAAGTCCGTTTCCGGTGGGGAATAAGAAGTGTTTCTTTTTAATGGTGATATTTTCCGGAATCGGTTGGGAAAGTTTCACTTTTATATGATGCCCTTTATTGGGAACCACAGCAATTTCTGAAAAGTAAGGATTATCTTTCACTCCCATTCCTTCACAGAAAATAATATTTTTGAAAAAAAAATCTTTATAAACCGATTCAGAAGGGTTCAATTGGGTGTAATTGAATCTTTCTTTTACCAAATGGTTATTTTTTTCTAAATAATTGAATAAACCACTAAAAAATCCATTAACATTAAGTCTGGCAGACTGATTCACCTTTCCGGTCTGAAAATCGTTTTTTACCCCGTTTAAAGAATCAAAATTTTGATCAAGAAAAGCTGATAATTCTTCATTCCCTGATTTTTTTAACCAAAGATTCTGTTCGTTCTCATCATGAAAAATCCTATGAATGGGAGCATTGATGAGATAATTTTCTCCGGTATAGGATTCTATTTCTTTGAGACTGTCTTTAAGAAAGTCTATTTGTTCCTGTGCTTTCCAGAACGTGGTAAACTTTTTGAGAACAACAGGGTTTATAATTCCGGCTGAAATCTGTGAAGCACTTTTTCTGCCTTCGGAAAAGATCACAAAGGATTTATTGTTTTTAATTAGCTGATGAGCCATGAAAAGCCCTGCATATCCGTCTCCTACAATAATATAATCTACATTTTTCATATGAGAAATTTCATTTGTTTAAAGGTCATATGTAATCGCCTATGCATTGATTATTGATCGGCAATAAGCAAAGGGCAATTTCATAATAAAAAAACCTGAGTAAAAATACTCAGGTTTTCTATAAATATCAAGTGAAATCTAGTAATTCCACATATCATTTTCCATGTCAAGAATCTGTGACTTGATTCTATCGCTTTCTTCAAGCTGTTCATCAGCGTTTTTAGGAATATAGTCCTTAATAGTACCATCTCCTAAGCCGCTTGAAGACTTGTAGATAATAGAAGAGAATCTTCTCGCATTGATGATATCATCAAAAGATAAGTCAGCAGAAGAATTTTTTCTATTGAAAACATAATTATTTGCCAAAATATCACGAGCACTTGGATAATAGATCCAGAATAAGTCGATCAATTCATCAGCACCAGCTAAAGGCTGACCGTCAGGACCAATTCTTCCAACAGATGTAGGATCTGGTCCCATAGCTGCGATACCTAGAGGTCTGTATTTCATTTGACCGTCTCTCTTATCGATAAACCACATACCCATCACTTTAAGAACTTTTACTTTATCAGTTGTTGTTCTGATGATATCTGTTAATCTTTTTTTCTCGTCTTCTGTAAGGGTTCTTCCAGAGTTAAGAATATCGATTGCTTCTTCGTCAAGTCTTATGCTTTCCAGTCTTTTCTGAATTGCTTCAGGTGAAAGTCTTGTCACAAAGTTTTCGTCATCATAAACTTCCTTAATGTCACCTTTAAGAGCTCCATCAAGTAATAATTGATATAAAGATCTTGTAGAGCTTGAAAGAAGACCATCCGGATTGTCATAATAGAATGGCTGGTTGATCTTATCATTCATATCAATGATTTCCCAAACAAACATACTCTTGTAAATATCTTTGTCATCAACGAAACCATATTCAAGAGGCTTTACTTTATTGCTGATAACAGTATCCCCTGCTTTTCTCATTGATTCAGATCTCATTTGTCTGAATTCTTCGGGAGAAGCAGCATTCAGAATAGTTTGGGAAAATGCGAATCCCGAAACTAAAACTAAAAGGGTGCTAATATATTTTTTCATAATATGATTTTACAAATTAACCTTATTGTACATTAATAATTACAGGTGAAATTTCCTTAAGTCTCTGGTTACCCAATCCTGTAGCCGTAGCCTGAATATCATAAATCTGAACTACATCACCAGGTCTAAGGTTTCTAAGCATTCCTTCTGCTCCTGATAGTGAACTACCTTGAATCAGAGTACCTGCTTTTCCTGGAAGCTTGATAATGAAGCTATTTACAGTAAACGAAACAGGGAAGTCAAAGTCAGGTAAAGTAGCAGCTACAATCTGGTTTGGTATAGAACCTGCCGGCATAAAGTTTACAGCCTTACCTCTGATCTGACCCTGAGGTCTAGGAATGTTCTTAATTCTGTATTCAAATACCTGAGAAACTGTTTTACCATATGGATCTGTTCCTGATAATGTTAACTTCACTACATTTCCTGTAGTAGGAGTTACATCCCATTTACCCGGACCTTTACCTTTCACAGTAGCTCCTGCAGCAGATAATGAAAGTTTAGAATTGTCAGCACCTAAGATTGATCCTGAAACAGGGTTCTCAAGTCCTCTATACATTACATTCATTTTATCAGCAGAAAGCAATAATCCTTTTTCAAGTTTTACTTCTCTAGGTCCTGCGATTACATTATAAGTATGCGTCCAAGGGAAAGATTGTGGCTTACCTGAAGCGTCTGTTAATGTAATTGTACCTCCTAATTTATGTTCACCAATTCCAGATCCTGAAATTTGTGTAATACCTTTACCGTTTTCAACTCTGCTTACACCAGAGATACTGATTTTATTACTGTTAGAATAAGTTCCTAACATTACTTTTACTTCAGCCTGTTTTCCTGCCTGGATATCAACCGGACCTGAAACAATAGGTTCATAGCTTGAGAATTTAATATTCGCATCTACTTTTTCCTGAAGTAATAGTGCCAATGCATCAGACTGAACGTTTCTGGCATCATTTTGGATAATCTCCAAATTAGATATTGCAGCAATTAGCGGCTGATGGTAAAATTTATTCTGGAACCAAGTCTTTTCATTTGGAGATGTCCCTTTAGGATACTCCGCAATAAGAGACTTGTTAGCTCTTGCTACTAAATCCTGTAACTGGCCATTACTTCCAAAAGTAGAATTGATATAGTTTCTTACGTCATCAATTTTAGCTTTCAGATCTAATGCATTCTTTGATGGAGTATTTTCATCTCCTTCTTTGAAGAAATATTCAGTAGTTGCTTCGTTGTTGTTAAGTGCGGCAAAGTTTTCACTTACGTCAATATCTTTTCCGTCCTTATCTTTATCGTGAAACTCAGATTGTTTTTTCAACAAATCTTTAACATCCTGAGCAGATTTCACCAACGCATCAATTTTGGTTTTCAATACTTTGTACTGAGCCCAAGGCTGTGCATAGGTATCCGGAACTTGCTGAGCCTTAGCTTCCAATGTTCTTTCAAAGATCTTCTCGTTCTTTTTTTCTGTTAAAGTTCTGGTTTCATTCAATGCTCTGGTAGAGTCATAGTATGATCTGATGATTTCTGCATCAATATTTAGGGCCATCATCGCGATGAACACCAAATACATAAGGTTGATCATCTTCTGACGAGGGGTCTGTTTTCCTTGTGCCATTCTCTTTTCTTTGTTTTTTGATTAAGTAGTTAAATTTAGAAATGGTTAGGAATTAAGACTTCATAGCAGTTAGCATACCACCATAAACTCTATTTAAGTTGTTAAGATTAGAAGTTAAACCTTGTAGCTCTTGATTGAATTTCTCAGATTGCTCTGCAGATTTCTGCATATCTGCTACATATTTGTTAGCAAATTCTGATTGTTTTTTACCGCTTTCAAGTTGCATTGCATAAAGAGCATTCATGCTTTCCATATGCTGAGCAGCTTTATTTAATTGGTCATTATATTTGTGAGTAGAAGCAGATACATCAACAGTTTGATTGATCTGATCAACAGAGTTTGAAAATTTATCAATTCCTGTTCTCAGTCTTTCAAATAATTGAACATCTAACCTAGCATCCTCAAGCATTTTGTCCAATTTGGTAGAAAGAGAATTTTCTAATTCTGCAAATTGAGCTGCAGCATTGTTATTTCTGGAAGATACATTAGAGTGTAATGGATTTGGGTTAGCATGCTTATCTAATAATTCAGGATAAACATTTTCCCAAGCATAAGACTCTTCAGATTTTGGAGGGTCAAATGCAAAAATGATAAAGATAATCGCCTCAGTAATAAGTCCCACGGTAAGAGCGATGTTACCGTTAATTGGTCCCAAGGTAATGTGAGTAATTTTAAGCCAAGCTCCAAGAATTACAATTGCAGCACCGAATGAATAAAAGAAATTCATCCAAGCATCTTTAGTCTTAAACATATTGAGTTAGTTTTTTTAATGTTAAATAAAATTGTTATTGAAAAATTGTCTGATTAATTTCTGTTAACTCTTCTTGGCTTAACAGCTGCTTCAGGAATATCCTGTACAGTTCTAAATCCGATATAGCTTCTTGCGGAATCTTTTCTTTCCCAATCTCTAGCACCTGTCATTAGTGCATATCCTATATCTTTCCAAGATCCACCTCTTACTGATTTCTTCGTATCCTTTTTATCTTTAGTAGAAGGATTTAATGTAGAAGTGAATCCAGCTGATGAATTGTTAAACGAAGATAATGTCCATTCAGAAACGTTTCCAGCCATATCAAATAACCCAAACCCATTTTTCTTAAATTTCTTAACTGGAGCTGTATATGTATAAGTACCTTTTTTCTCATCTTCCATGTAGTTACCTCTCTTCGGTTTGAAGTTGGCAAGGTAACAACCTCTGTCATCCATTAAATATGGACCACCCCAAGGATAAGTAGCATTCTGCATTCCTCCTCTGGCAGCATATTCCCATTCTGTCTCTGTTGGAAGACGGAATACTAATGGTTTTTGTTTTTTCCTTTTTAAACTTTCGTTGTAATCAGATTTCAATTTAGATCTGAAGTTACAATAAGCCCTTGCCTGATCCCAGGTTACCCCTACTACAGGATAGTCTTTATAAGCTTTGTGCCAAAAGTACTGTTCAAACAATGGCTCATTGTAAGCAAAGTGGAAATCTTTTACCCAAACTGTAGTATCAGGATAGATCGCGATACTTTCGCTTTTCAGGTAGTTAGCTCCTCTTTCGTTATCTGCAACTGCCGCATCCATATCTCCCCAACGGTAAGTATACTTAAGCTTGCTTACATCTAAAATTCTTTCGTTTCCAATTCTGGAAGAAGAAGGTAGATACAGAGATTCTAGAACTTCTGCGTATTCTACATCCGGATATTTTGTTGTGCTCCAGTGCAAGGGGATTTTCCAATCTAATCTTTTGCTGGCATCATAACTTCCGTCTTCCCGGCCACCCTGGCCTTCCATATATTCTTGATAAGGTGTTAAATTTTCTTCTTTTTTAGCAAGGTATGCATAATCCCCTATGCTAGCTCCTTTACGTCCGCCTTCATCACCACCCTCTCCGGCAGCTTCAGCAAGTAAAGTTCTCGCGATAGAGTCTCTTACATAGTTGATAAATACTCTGTACTCCGAGTTGGTAGTTTCTGCTTCATCCATGAAGAAAGAAGAAACAGTAACAGTCTTCAATGCTGCTTTTTCAGGAGTATTTGTTGGATCCTGGTCTGCTAAACCAGCAACAAATGAACCTGCAGGAATTGCGACCATTCCGTATGGTCTTTCCGCAACAAATGATTTAGTTTTTTCTCTTGGTATCAATTCTCCTTTTGTTCCTGGCTTCCCTACAGAAGAGCTGCCACCACCTGAACAAGATACCGATGCTACCGACGCAGACAATAATAAAAGAAATATCCTTTTCATGTTAATTTTTATAATTAAGCCGTAAATATATAATTTTTTTAAGAAACTTTTAAGATTTTTTTTGAAATAACGGAAGAAATCTAAATTTATTTTATTTACAACAACTTTTTATTCCACGGTAACAGATTTTGCAAGGTTTCTCGGTTGATCTACGTTTGCCCCTCTATATACTGCAATATAATAAGCAAGCAGTTGCAGAGGTACGGAAGCAACGATTGGTGAGAAACATTCTGAAGTTTCAGGGATTTCAATAACATAATCTGCCATTTCACTCACCTGACGGTCTCCTTTATTCACTACAGCGATAATTTTTCCTTTTCTCGCTTTAATTTCCTGAACATTACTTACAATTTTATCATAGTGACCCTTTTTAGGCGCTATAATTACAATTGGCATATTTTCATCGATCAGGGCAATGGGACCGTGCTTCATTTCTGCAGCCGGGTATCCTTCTGCATGGATGTAAGAAATTTCTTTTAATTTTAATGCTCCCTCTAGGGCAGCCGGATAATTGTATCCTCTTCCTAAATAAAGGAAGTTTGTAGCTTTTACAAAATCTTTTGCAATATTTTGAGTCAGCTCATGGGTCGTACTCAGCACTTCTTCAATTTTCTTAGGAATAGCATCAAGCTCAGCAATTAAGCTCATAAATTCAGCGTTTCCTAAGTTTCCGTTGTGTTTTCCTAGTTTAAATGCAATTAAAGTAAGGATAGTAAGCTGTGCTGTAAATGCTTTCGTAGAAGCAACCCCGATTTCAGGACCAGCATGTGTATATGAACCGGCATCTGTAATTCTTGCAATTGAAGAATCTACAACATTACATATACCATATATAAATGCACCTTTTTCTTTTGCCAGTTTTAAAGCAGCCATTGTATCAGCTGTTTCTCCTGACTGAGAAATTGCGATCACTACGTCTTTATCAGTAATGATTGGATTTCTGTATCTGAATTCTGATGCATATTCTACTTCAACAGGAATTCTCGCATATTCTTCAATCAGATATTCTCCGATAAGACCTGCATGCCAAGACGTTCCGCAAGCAATAATGATGATTCTGTTAGCATTTTTGAATCTTTCCACATGATCCCAGATCCCTGCCATTTTGATCACTCCTTCATCTACAAGAAGTCTCCCTCTCATTGTATCGTGTACAGACTTAGGCTGTTCAAAGATTTCTTTAAGCATGAAATGCTCATATCCACCTTTTTCGATCTGCTCCAGGCTCATTTTAAGCTCCTGAATTTCCGGCTCAATTTTAGAATTATCATTGATGGTTCTGATATCTACTCCATTTTCAAGAGAGATTGTTGCCATATGTCCTTCTTCAAGGTAGATGGCTTCTTTTGTAAATTCCACGAAAGGAGAAGCATCAGATGCTATAAAATATTCTTTTTCTCCGATACCAATAGCCAGAGGAGAACCTAATCTTCCTACTACCAATACTCCAGGATAATCTTCGTGAAGTACAGTAATAGCATAAGCTCCGTATACTTCATTCAATGCATATCTTACTGCAGTCGGGAAATCCGTTTCAGGATTAATATCCATAAAATATTGAATAAGGTTTACCAATACTTCAGTATCTGTTTCTGATTTGAAAGTAAAGCCTTTTTCAGTAAGCATTGTTTTAATGGTATCATAGTTTTCGATAATACCATTATGTACAATAGCTATTTTTCCGTTGTTTGACAAGTGCGGATGGGAATTTCTATCACTTGGAACTCCGTGGGTTGCCCAACGGGTGTGTCCCATTCCAATTTTATATTTCCCTTTTAATTCTTTCGAAATATTCACCAAATCCTCAACCTTGCCTTTTGTTTTTTCTACTTCAAGCTTATTGTTTGAACCTTCTAAAACAATTCCGGCACTGTCATACCCTCTATATTCTAATCTTCTAAGACCATTAATTACAATTTCGTAAGCGTCTTGAAAACCTGTATATCCTACTATTCCGCACATATTATATTTTGTCTAGTGTATTTTGTATTTATTGTATTCTATTTTTTCGTACCATAAGTCACCATCAGCTGGATTCTTTTTGGATTGGCATTCGCTTTATCTATACCTGTCAGAATAATTCTGTTCATATCAAATGCTCTTGTTGTATTACGAACTCCTAAAAGGGTTCCTGTAGCATTTGCAGCAAATGTTCCAGCACTGATTATTAGTGGTTTATTCTTAATGAAGTTCCCATCACTATCTTTTACATCTTCAACAAGATCCTTGATTGTTTTTGTTACTACAATGTCATAATAATCTTTATCCTTGTTATAATTATACAACCCAAGCCCTGTTGACAAGTCTGAAGTATAAGCTAATTTTGAGAAATCAATAGTACCATTACTATTTAATGTATTGGTTAGAATTGAAAATCTACGATCTTCTGTTGAGTTGGTATTCTTCCAGCTTAAAGGATCTACATATACTCTTATCTTAGCACTTAAAATACCTGCTTTCTTTTCAACATAGATCTTCTTAAGGTCTGCAATGGTCTCATCCTTAATTTTCATTACTACAGAAGGACCACCCATTCCCTGAACATAAAGTTTTTCATCACCTTCAGAAGTATTAATTGCAGCCAATGCTTTTTCAACAGACGAGTTAGTTCTGCTGTATTCATATAATCCGATATGAGCATTAGAACCTCCTAAGTTGAAAACAAGATTTGTTTGTGGTCTTGTTGTTGTTCCGTTATCTGTTTTGTCATATTTGTAATACATGATAAGCTGCAGATCATTAGGAGAGAACTGATAAAGATATTTATCCGTTTCATCCACAGAAATTTTTATTCCTTTAAAATATCTGATAAAGTTAGAAGCATCCTGAAGTTCAGGCTTTCCTTTTTTATCAAGGATATGAGTCTGGAAAAAGTTTGTATTGCTCAATTTCATTCTGAAACCAAGATTTCCTGTAAACACAACTGAATTATCAGATTTCTTAGTAATAGATATAGAATTAATGTTACCGTCAAACACTCCTGATCCTAACAATTCGCCAGTGCTTATTGATTTATTGGAACGTTTAAAGGTATCATCATTTGAATCTAAGAACGTGGTAACTTCATGTACATTGATTTTCATTGATTTTGAAGCACCACCTATTTTACCGTATTTACGAACAGGATATGTTTTTCTCTCAATAGAAACGGCTGTAGCTACTCCATCTACCGGAAAATCGCTTTTCTCAAATGTATTTGTTTTTAATGAATCGCTTTCAAAGAAATAAGTACTTGCAGTAGTATTCGCTGGTGGTCTTACTACAAGAACAACTGAATCTACTTTTGGATTCGCTCCGTTAAAATCATAATTATCTACCGGCATTCTCAGCTGAGTAACATAAGATGCTCTCTGCATTCCAAACTGGTTTTCAGTAAAAGCTCCAAGAACACCAACATATGAAGCCGCACCAGATTCACTCACACCGCTGATTAATCTGGCAGCATCACTTCTGATTGAATCATTGTTGCTATAATTGTATGCGATAACTGGATATGCAATTTCATTACCTTGTGCTGCATCATCATTGAACAACTGTTCACCAAGAGAATCTGGATCCGGTTCACAGTTATAAAGGATTGTACTTCCGAAAATCGCCAATAAAAGCATGGCGAAGGTCCTTTTAAGATTATGAGTCATTAAAAATGTGTTTTTAATAAAGTTGATTTATAGAATCTATGTCAAGATATTCCGACTTCTCGGTAGTAGTTTCGTTGAAAGCCTTATCCAGGTCTTCATCCAGAAACTCGTCACCTTTCACAACAGCGTTTACATAGTTCATACTTTCGATAACAAAGCTTTTAATTGTTGGGTTATCTAACGCTTTTAATCCTGAAATATTATCAAACTGTAGTTTTTCGTCGATCTTTTTATCCAAATCAGCATCCTTCTCATTATACAGAGAAAGTACAATTTTCGCGTCTTTGAAATAAGTATCTGATTCGTAGTAAGTTTTAAGATAAATTGGAACAAAAGAAGCCATCCATCCATTTAAATGAATGATATCCGGCACCCAGTTTAGCTTCTTAATCGTCTCAATAACTCCTCTGGCAAAGAAAATCGCTCTTTCGTCATTGTCTTCGAAAGGATTTCCTTCATCGTCAAAATAGTATTGTTTTCTTTTGAAGTATTCTTCGTTGTCAATAAAGTAAACCTGAAGTCTTTCCCCCGGAAGAGACGCTACTTTAATGATCAGAGGCTGGTCCAGGTCATTGATGATAATATTCATTCCTGAAAGACGGATTACCTCATGAAGCTGGAATTTCCTCTCACTTATTTGTCCAAATCTTGGCATAAAAACTCTTACATCATTGCCTTCTTGGTGCATCTTAAGTGCCATTTTGTTTACCACTGCAGCCATATTTGTATCTTCCTGATATGGATACATCTCTGTAGTAATGTACAGTATTTTTTGATTCGGCATAAACTTTCTATCTAATTTTTGTAAAAATGCTTTAATGTGCAAAATTACAAAAAAACATCCAACATTATTTTAATTAACATTTTTTTACGAAAATTCCCTTTTCCAAATTATTAAAAGTGCATATTATTATGCGATATTTTTAGTATTTTTGAAATAGCATTAAAATAAACTATGGAAGTTATAAAAAACAGGAAAGTCCTTCAGGATTTCATTGAAAGACAGAAAGAAATGGGGAAAAGAATTGGCTTTGCACCTACAATGGGCGCTTTACATAAGGGCCATCTTTCTCTGTATGAAGAGGCAAGAAAAGAAAATGACCTTGTTATTTCTTCAATTTTTGTAAATCCAACCCAGTTCAATAATTCTGAAGATCTTGAAAAATACCCAAGAGATGTTAACAGAGATATTCTTATTCTTCAAACTTCAGGTCTTGTAGATGCCGTTTACATTCCTGAGGTAGCAGATATCTACCCTGAGAAAACTGAAAGCCAGCGCTATGATTTTGATGGATTGGAAAATGAGATGGAAGGAAAATCCAGACCTGGACATTTTGACGGTGTAGGAACCGTTGTAGAAGAGCTTTTCAGACAGATACAGCCTGACAATGCTTATTTTGGAGAAAAAGACTTTCAGCAGCTTGCTATTATTAAAAAAATGGTAGATAAAAAGCATCTTCCTGTTAAGATATCAGGAGTTCCAATCTACAGAGCAGAAAACGGACTGGCATTAAGCTCAAGAAACCAGAGACTTCATGCAGACCGAAAAGAAGCTTCTAAAGTCATTTATGAGACTTTAAAAAAAGTAAACGACTGGTTCAGAACCGTTAGCATACCGGAAATAAAGGAAAGAGTAACAGATATTTTTGACAATCAGCAGGGAATGAAGCTGGAATACTTCCTGATTGCCGATGAAAATACCCTACAGGAAACTGATTTCTTCTATAAAGACAGAAAATTCAGAGCATTCATTGTTGTGGTGGTAGATGGTGTAAGATTAATTGACAATATGCATTTAGATTAATACGACAAGAAAACATATTTTTTATAAGATAAAAACTCTGATGTTGTCATCAGAGTTTTTTTGATTTATTATAATAAAACCCAATCATTTCAGATATGTCTGGTATTGTTAAATTTATTTATTACGTAGAATACAAAAAATCAAAGGCCTCCTGAAGGAAGCCTTTGAAACACCAAATCACAAAATATTAATATGAAAAAAATTTACTTTTCAGTAAACTTGTGACCCGGCTGGGATTCGAACCCAGGACCCATACATTAAAAGTGTATTGCTCTACCAGCTGAGCTACCGAGTCGGCCACAATTAAAATGAAATAAATTTCAATATTAATTATAAATTTTTCTTTGCAGTGCCTGCGACTGGACTCGAACCAGCACATCCTTAGGAAACCACCCCCTCAAGATGGCGTGTCTACCAATTTCACCACGCAGGCAATAAAATTACAAAATCCAGTAATTTTTATTGCTTGTGACCCGGCTGGGATTCGAACCCAGGACCCATACATTAAAAGTGTATTGCTCTACCAGCTGAGCTACCGAGTCGGTCACTTACTCATCAAGTTTTCATTTAAGTAATGTCCCTTGTTTTAAGTGGTGCAAAGATATGACTTTTTTCTTTATCTCAAAACTTTTTCGCAAATTTGTTTAAAAAAAATTCATGGTAATTTCATTGATCGGATACATGGGGAGCGGCAAATCTCACATTTCCAAAATATTAAGCGAAAAAATCGATTTTAAATTGATTGATCTCGATAAAGAGATTTCCAGAAGAAACAAATTAACCATCCCGGAAATTTTTGAAAAGAAGGGTGAGATTTACTTTAGAAAGCTGGAAAGAGAGGCCTTGGAAGAGATATTGGCTTCGGAAGAAAATGTAGTTTTAAGTCTTGGTGGAGGAACTCCTGTTTATTACAATAATATGGAGATCATCAATCATAATTCCAAAAGTGTTTTTTTAAGAAGCTCTGTAGGAACATTGGTTGAAAGGCTTTCAAAACAGAAAGAAAAAAGGCCGTTGATTGCCAATATATCTGATGAAGACCTCCCGGAATTCATTGCTAAACATTTATTTGAAAGAAATCAGTTTTACAGTAAAGCACAATTCACTGTAGGTACAGATTCCAGAGAACCGGAAGATATTGTCAACGAAATAATAGAAAAGCTCTATCTCTAGAGCTTTTTTATTTTATATTAATCTTCGTTTTCTTCCCCATTATCTGTCTCTCCAAAGAAATCATCCCAGTCTGTAAAATCAGAATCAATGTCGTTACCTACATAATCATCCATTTCCCTTCTGTCTTTCTTCGTAGGTCTTCCTTCTCCTTTGTTTCTGTAATAGTCTTGTGACATTTTACGAAGTTTCAACAGTTCATACTGTTCTTTATCCGTTACGTCCTGAATATGAAGAGGCACCAATTTGGCTCCTATCCTGCTTTTAGGAATCTGAATTACTTTTATTTTATAATCAATCTGATTCTTACGGATTTTAATAGTATCTCCTTCTTTTACCTCTTTAGATGACTTTACGGCAGACGTTCCTATAGAAACTCTGTTCTTTTTAATCTCCTCTGCTGCAATACTTCTCGTCTTATAAAAACGAATGCTCCATAAAAATTTATCTATTCTCATATTTTTTTATACTTTTGCCGTTATATTATTTGTAAAGTAATTAAAGTTTTTTGAAATGAAAAAAATATTTTTATATATCCTTGCAGGATCTTTGTGTTTTTCCGCCTGTAAAAAAGATGATACGACAGAACCTTATGTAGAGCCGGAAGACATTACAACACAAAACACATATGATGATCAAGCCATTAAAAAATTGATGGATGAAAATTATCTGGATGCACAAGGTAATATAAAAGCTTTCAGTTCTACGGATACTGCGGATGATAATGAAAAAAAATTATCTGAACTGAATCCCGTAACACTTCCTTCAGGAACTATCTATATTATCAGAAATGGAGCACAACCTCCTGCTAACCCCACTCCTCCTTATGAATCTACAATCAAAGATGATGATATTATCAAAATCATGGGAAGAACTTACTCTTATCTGGCTGTTAATTCTGACGGAAACACATCATTCACGTCAAAAGCCGCGTTTTTAAATACCATTGACGGAACAGGTATTCCTGTTATCGACCCAATGTTTTATTATGTGAAGAAATCAATATTAGAGGCTGGTACAACTGATGCTGCAAAAAAAGCAAAATATTACCAGATTCCTGGTTTCAGAGAAGCTTTACAAAAGTTCAAAGCATTCAATAATCCTTCTAGCGAGGCTCCTTATAACTTACAAGGAGTAATTATTGTTCCTTCCAGAGCTGCTTTTGCTAGAAACCCTCATTATCCTTACTTAAATACTTCTTACAGAAATAAATCTTTTGTATTCAACTTTCAGATTTATGGAAGAGAGGACAGACCAAGTGGTGAGAAACAAACAACAGAACAACAACAATAAAAAATATTCATACAATAAAAAACACCGTCTTAATGGCGGTGTTTTTTGTTATACTTAATGTGGATTACGATCTTGCCTTCTGCTTCACATTTCCTAAAATATCCGGGAAATAAAGATCTGCAAGGTGGTCAAACTCATCTCCTCTCATAAACATGGTAGCATCTACTTCTTCATAAGAACTTCTTCCTGCAGCAGCAATCAGTTCATTGCATGTATGAAGCGTGTTTTTATGGAAGTGATATACTCTTTCTGCTTTATCCGTTACTTCAAGCCCCTTAATAAGCATTTTATCTTGGGTAGCAACTCCTGTAGGGCAGTTGTTTGTATTACATCTCAACGCCTGAATACATCCCAGAGAGAACATAAATCCTCTTGCATTGTTACACATATCTGCACCCATCGAAATTGCTCTCAGAATATCCAGACTGGTAAGAACTTTTCCGCTGGCAATCACTCTTAGTTTGTTTCTTACATTATAGTTATTAAGCGTTCTGTTGACAAATATCAAAGCTGGTTCCAATGGCATCCCTACTCCATCTGAGAATTCCGGCGGTGCAGCTCCTGTTCCTCCTTCCGCTCCGTCTATGGTAATAAAGTCCGGATAAATTTTCAAAACATTCATTTGAACGCAGATATCTTCAAATTCTTTGGTATCTCCGATACAAAGCTTGAATCCTACAGGCTTTCCTCCTGAAAGTTCTCTCAGCTGCTGTACAAACCTCAGCAATCCTGCTGCATCAGAGAATGAGGTATGTGATGGTGGTGAAATAACAGTCATTCCAGGCGTTACGTGACGGATCGCTGCAATTTCCGGAGTGTTTTTTACACCCGGTAGAACTCCACCATGCCCTGGTTTTGCCCCTTGTGATAGTTTGATCTCAATCATTTTCACATTAGGAAGAGTTGAATATTTTTCAAAAAGCTCCGGATTGAACTTTCCTTCTTCATCACGACATCCAAAGTACCCTGTTCCGATCTGCCAGCATAAATCACCTCCTTCCATATGGTGTGGCGAAATTCCTCCTTCTCCTGTATTGTGATAAAAATTTCCTTTTTTGGCACCTCTGTTCAGGGAGATCTGAGCTCTGTCACTCAATGCCCCGAAACTCATGGCTGAGATATTAAATAATGAAGCGTGGTAAGGCTGTGTACACTGTTCTCCTCCTACCCATACTCTAGGAAGCTCTTCTGATGGTGATTTTGCATAAATAGAATGCTTGATCCCTTCATATTTTCTGTGATTAACTTCCAGCTGTGTACCAAAAGCTACGGTATCACTTAAATTTTTTGCACGTCTGTATACTGCAGAACGCTGATTTCTTGGAAACGGTTTCCCGTCTGTCTCCCTTTCAATAAAGTACTGCTGCATTTCAGGTGAAATACTCTCGAAAAAATACCTGAAGTATCCCAATACAGGAAAGTTCCTCAAAATAGCATGTTTCGATTGGTAAGCATTGTATACACCTAATGCATAAATTGCGGATAACAGCGTTGGTATCCAATAATGCGCTCTGATCAGTATTGCTATAATCCATGTAGCAATTACTAATACAATTCCCCAAGATAAAAACTTATCTCTCATGAATGTAGTATTTAAAAGTTTAAAAATAAATTTAGTAGAATTTTAGCAAAGAGCCTACGCTTTTGCTAAAAAATTTTGGTAAGAAGATTGCACAGAAACCGTGCCATCTGACAGGATTTTTTCTAAATTTAGAAATTCGATTTGATTTACGGATGCAGGATCAAAGTCTTTCTGGACTCTCACATAGTTTTCTGTGAAGCCAAACATTTTCCCGTCTTTATTTTCGTGCTCCCAAAGAACTGGAAGCGATTTTCCAAGTTGTGTCTGATAAAATGCCATTTTCTTCTTTTCAGATAGAATTCTAAGCATTTTATTACGTTTTTTTCTTTCAGCTACCGGAACAATACCTTCCATGGCAGCAGCTTCCGTATTTTCTCTTTCAGAATAGGTAAATACGTGAAGATAAGTAATAGGAAGTTCATTAAGGAAATTATAGGTTTCCATAAATATCTCCTCTGTTTCACCCGGGAAACCTACAATAACATCTACACCAATAGCCGCATCAGGCATTACCTCACGGATTTTGTTGACTCTGTCATTGTATAGTTTTGTCAGATAACGGCGTTTCATCTTTTTCAGGAGATCATCACTTCCGGACTGTAACGGGATATGAAAATGCGGAACAAAGCTTTTACTTTTAGAAACCAGTTCGATACTTTCATCTTTCAAAAGGTTGGGTTCAATAGAAGATATACGGATTCTTTCAATCCCTTCTACTTTATCAAGTTCCGAAATAAGATCAAGGAAAGTATGTTCGTGTCTTTTATTTCCGAATTCACCTTTACCATAATCACCGATATTCACACCTGTAAGAACAATTTCTTTGATGTCTTTTGCAGCAATTTCTGTGGCGTTTCTGAGAACATTTTCAATAGTATCAGAACGTGAAATTCCTCTTGCTAACGGGATCGTACAGTATGTACATTTATAGTCACAGCCATCCTGTACTTTCAGGAAAGCTCTGGTTCTGTCACCAATAGAATAACTTCCGATAAAGAAGTCTGTTTCTTCAATTTCACATGAGTGCACTACTCCTTCATTCTCAGATTTCTCCAAATCATCAAGGTAGCTCAGAATATTGAATTTTTCTTTCGCTCCTAAAACAAGATCAACACCTTCAATTTGGGAAATTTCTTCTGGTTTCAATTGTGCATAACATCCAACAATAACAACCAGTCCTTCCGGATTGGCTTTCATGGCTCTTTTTACATGCAGTTTACACTCACGGTCAGCATTTTCTGTCACCGAACATGTATTGATAACATACACGTTTGCTTTTTCATCAAAACTTACCTTATCATAACCTGCATCTGTTAATTGACGGGCAATAGTAGATGTTTCCGCAAAATTTAATTTGCAGCCAAGTGTATGAAACGCGGCAGTTCTATGAAAAGTAGACATTTGTTACTCCTGAATTTTATGGGTGCAAAGATAGTAATTTTAATAAGAATCCAAGATTGATTCAATCTATTGTTTATATTCATCCCTTACTTCAGGGCTGTTTTGAAAGCAGACGGGTGATGAATTGGTATCTGGTTCACTATTTAAAAATTTGCTTTTCATTTCTGTATTAAACTCCTGAGAACGGTTTCTGGCAATAGACAGTGTATTCCAATCTTCATTTTTTATCATTTTCGCGATATAAACAATCTGACCAATATGATAAGGATAGTGAGCTAACTGGCGGAGAACAGCATCAATAACAGGGTGAGCTTCCCCTCTGATATAAGTTGTTGAGTAAAGGTTGTCATCATTTATCTTTTCAAGGGCATCAAAAAAACATTCCCAGCCTTTTTCCCAAAAATCCAGCACCTGTTCTTTAGTAGTAAATGTATTGACAAACTCTCCGTCACGGTTACGCCATGACTTCTCTCCATCTTCAGTAAGAAAATTAGTCCATCTTGAAAGCATATTTCCTGCAATATGTTTCACAATGACGGCAATAGAATTACTTTCATCATTATACTGCCAGAACATCTGTTCCTCAGAAAGCTGGTCAAATGTTTTATCTCCCAGGGATTTATAATATTCAAAACGTTTTACAAACAGGTCTTTCATTTTTTCTATTTTGATACCTAATTTAAAAACTTTTAAAAATAAAAACCACTTCAAATGAAGTGGTTTTATCTATGTATTATATTTATTGTTATTCTCTGTTTTTTACCAATACCCAACCTGTAAATTTGATTGCTGTATTATTTTTATCATTTTCATTCCATGTGATAGAATACCAGTATGTTCCGGTAGGCACTCTTCTTCCGCCCTGTGTACCATCCCATTTATAACCATTTGATCTGTCAGCCTGGAATATTTTGTTTCCGTAACGGTCAAAAATATTCATAATAAGGTTTTGTTTATTGCCTAATGCTGAATAATCAATCACATCGTTCACTCCATCAGCATTTGGGGTAATCACGTTGACCAAATTAGGTACAACCACTCCTATTTCTATGGGATCGCAATCGTAAGCGTCTTTTACGTAAACTTTATGATCTCCTCTTGAAAGATTATTAAATACATTAGAGTCCTGCCAGATAATATTGTCTATTGAATATTTATACGCCGGATTTCCTCCTGTTACTGAAACTGTAATTGTATTATTTGAGATATCAATTCCGGAAACAACCGGCTGTTCGGAAGGAAGTACTTTTACTGTTTGTGTAGCAATACATTCTCCTGTTTTAAGTTTTACCCAATATACTCCAATTCCTGCTTTGATCGTTTGGGTAGTGGCACCCGTGTTCCATTCGTAGCTTTTGAATCCTGGCCCAGCATCCAGTGTCGTCTGATCTTCTGCACAAATAGTTACATCTTTAAGTTTATCAGAATATACCGGAGCAATAACAACTAAAGTAATTCTGGCTATTGCATAACATCCCTGAGCATTGGAAACTCTTACATATACAAATCCATTAGGAGCAATATAATTATTAGCATTCAGAATTTCATTGGTCTGATTGACAGCATCGGTCAATGAAGGATAATATTTCTTGGTCGGATTGGTCTGGCCGGTTACTGAAGCATTAACAAGATTGAAAGATGCAGTAGATGGATTGCCCTCGATGAAGCATGATCTCAGTGTCACTTCATTCACCACCACTACCGGATAAAACTTCAAGGTGATCTGTGCCACCGCAGTACAGCCAAATTCTGAGATGACTTTTACATAAACCATCCCTTCTGCAGATACAAATGCCATAGGAGTAGTAATCTCATTGATACCGGCATTGAGATCCGACATCGTATGATAGTATTTTTTAGTGACATTCGGGTTTCCAATAACATCTGCTGTGGTTAAATCAAATAAAGCTGTACCTGCATTATTATTGTTACATTCGGTTAATGTTACATTTTTAACTGTAATGGAACCGTCTTTGAATTTAAACGTTCCAACCTGCTTACACTTATTAAGCGGATTGCTGGCATTAGTTGGATCGGTATAATTGATACTGTAATAATAAACAGTGGTTGTATTTACTGTGATTGGAGCCGTAATAGGATTATTCCCCGTTAAAGCATCATTCTGGCTCAGATGATAACTTACATTAAAGTTTTGATTTCCATTGAGAATTCCTGCAGACAATGTAGAAAAATCAAACAGAGCTGTACTTGAACAGATTACCACTTCTCTCGGATCGGCAGGGTTAGCTGCAGGAATTCCAGGAGGTGTAAATGGTTGTGTCTGAATATTAGGGTCTGTAAATGGTGAAGCCAGTGTAGCAGTTCCACCCCATGTCAAAGAAAACGGAGCCGTTGTAGAACTGGTACTGCTTACCCAGTTATCAATAAACAAGTAATACGTCTGTCCTGGCAAAACATCCATATATCTGCAATAGGGTGTCAGAGAACCTCCGGCAGCACTCAGAAGAGTACTTGTCATATTTAATCCTGTAGCCGGGCCAGGCCCGATAACGGTTGCAGCATTACAACGTATGGGTGAACCTAAGCTTCCACAGTTTACATTAGGACCAAAAATAGCCCAGTCATAATCGGCATCCGGATTATTCGGAACCAGATCAAAAGTAAGGGTACCTCCGGTAGCAATCGTAATTTTATACCAAATGGAATTATGCTCTCCGGTGAAGTCTATACAACTTCCTGAGTTTACCAATTCTTTTATATTACCATATCCTGTAGGACTGTAAGTGATATTTGAGTTTCCGCAGACGGATAATGCGGTAGCACAATCTGCCTGAGAATAATAAGTATGAGAGATGCACAGAAGTATGAAAAGTAAAAGTTTTCTCATAGATTACATGTTTTTATGGTTTATTAGTTATACATCATATTGATATTCAACGTACACCAAATATACCCATATTTTAATTACAAACAATAAAATCTATATAATTTTAAACTATTTCAAATTAAAACACGAAATAATTTAAAATAGTTCACACAAACACAATTTAAAGCACGAAATACCTAAACACAAGAAAACACCAGAAATTTTATTTTATACTGGTAATATTCCCACACAGATTTTCAAGATGAAATATTTTATGGAAAGGACTTTTCACCTCTGTCAAATGTTCTTTATCCTGAATAAAGGTATATCTTGAAGCAATAGAATTCATATCTGAAACAATCACCAGCCAGCATTCATCCACCGAGGTATCGTAGTAAGGAAATTTTTCATTTTTCTTTTCAATGAGTTCAAGAATTTTTTCCGAGCAGAGTTCATCAAAAAGGTTCATGTTGTATTCATGAGTAATAAAGACATTTCTTCGATGAAAAGATTTCCTTATGCTTTTTACACAGCCCACAGGTTTGTTTTTTTTGATGCTTTTATAAATATTAATGATATTTTCCTGCTGTGCTTCAAGATGATCAAATTTAGTTGCCGGATGGAATTCTAAAAAATAAACACCACGATATTTCGTAGTGTCTTCCTGTTCTAATAATATTTCTGCCTGACGGAACATTTTATTCAAAGTGCTTTCCACTTTCTTCATTTCCAGATGATTGATTACTTCAGTCAGTTCTATTCCGATTTTTTTGTCGTTTAACTTTGCGATAAAGTCCGGGCTCTCGCAGGTAAGGTTTTCAAATTTCACTTCGGGGAAGTGATGCATAAAAGAATTAAGAAGCAGAATCTCGGATTTCTTTCTGTATTTTTCACGGTCATGAAGCGGAGATTCGTCTATGGTACGGTGATACTTCTCCATGGGCTTTTTTTTCAAATGCCTGTTCAGGTAATATAAACTCAGATTCTTTATCAGATCTTCCTCAGAAAACGTCTTTTTCATGTGTGATTTTTTTATTTAATTAAGAACACATGCAGCCATGGGCTTTCATCGTTAAAAGTTTTTGATAATCAAAAATTTACACACTTAAAGGTAAGTAAAAAAACAATTCGATGCTTAGTTTTAAAATTAATTTATCTGTTAATTAATGTAAAGTTTATTTTCATAATTAATACCTTTGTCTTTTTCTAACACAAACGCACATTTATGGATTTTAGGAATTTCAGAATACCCTACAATATCAATCCTCAATATTCCAAAAAAACCGCCTATTTCTCGATGGAATTTGCTCTTGAGCAGGTACTTAAAATATATTCGGGAGGACTTGGCTTTCTGGCCGGATCTCATATGAGAAGCGCCTATAATCTTAAACAAGATCTTATAGGAATTGGAATTCTATGGAAGTTTGGTTATTATGACCAGGCAAGAAATCATGATCAGACTTTACAGCCTGTATGGACGAGAAAAATGTACAGCTTTCTGGAAGACACCGGAATAAAATTTCAAATCGAGATCCACAGTGCTCCGGTTTGGGTAAAAGTATGGTACCTTGATCCTGAAACGTTCAATACGGCACCTATGTTTTTTCTTTCCACAGATGTTCCGGAAAACGATCATGTTTCCAAAACAATCTGTCACAAATTATATGATGCCAATGAATCTACCAAGCTTGCCCAATATATTTTATTAGGAAAAGGAGGTGCCAAACTATTAGATGAATTGAATATTGAAAGAGATGTTTACCATCTTAATGAAGCTCACGGGCTTCCGGCAGCCTTTTATCTGTTGAAAAAATATAACGGAGACCTTAATAAAGTTAAGGAAAAACTGGTTTTCACAACACATACGCCTGAAGAAGCAGGAAATGAAAAACATAGTTTCAGATTATGTTATGATATGTCCTATTTCTCCGGCTACAGCATGGAAGAAGTAAAAAAGATTGAAGGTTCCAATGATGACCGCTTCAATCATTCCCTTTGTGCATTAAGGATGGCCAGAATTGCCAACGGCGTTTCTCAGCTTCATGGTGTGGTTTCCAGAGCCATGTGGAATAAATATTCTGACATCTGTGAAATTACGTCTATCACTAACGCACAGGAATTTAAATATTGGTCTGATAAACCTTTATACAACGCTAAAGATGAAAATGATGCCACCGTTTTTGACTACCGTAAAAAGTATTTGAAGAAAAAGCTTTTCAGTATCGTTGCGGATCAAACGGGAAATTTATTTAACCCTAATATTTTTACCATTGTCTGGGCAAGAAGATTTGCGGGCTACAAAAGGGCGGAACTTCTTCTGCATGATAAAGAAAGATTCTACAGACTTCTTAACAACCCGAAATATCCGGTACAGATCATTTGGGCAGGAAAACCTTATCCAATGGACTATTCCGCCATTTCCACATTCAATACTCTGGTTGAGGAAAGTAAAAATCATAAAAGTATGGCTGTTCTTACAGGATATGAACTTAGTTTAAGTAAATCTTTAAAACAAGGTTCGGATCTATGGCTTAACAACCCCAGAGTTCCAAGGGAAGCTTCAGGAACTTCCGGTATGACCGCTGCTATGAACGGTTCTGTGAATTTATCTACCGATGATGGGTGGATCCCGGAATTTGCCAAACATAGAGAAAATTCTTTCGTTGTCCCGAAAGCTGATTATATGAACATGAGCATCTATGAACAGGACAACTATGATTTAAACAAATTATATGAAATCCTTGAAAACGAAATTCTTCCGACCTATTACGATCATCCTGATGAATGGAGAAAAATCCAGCACAATGCAATGAATGATGTGAAAGATCATTTCAACAGCGACAGGATGGCAGATGAGTACTACAAAGTGCTTTATAATGAAACGAAATAGAGAAAATTTTCACTTCTCATAAAAAAAGCCCGGAAAATTTCCGGGCTTTTCTTTATAGGTTTATTTACTTTTTTTCTTTGTTGGTACTTTAAGACCCTTTTCTCTGGCTTCAGAAATGCCGATGGCTACGGCTTGCTTTCTGCTTGTAACTTTCTTTCCGGAAGAAGATTTCAGTTTTCCTTCCTTGAATTCGTGCATAACTTTTCCTACTTTGTCCTGAGCTTTTTCTGAATATTTAGTCTTGCTCATGATTTGATTTTTTTAAGATTTTGGCAGGGAAACCCCTATTTCATAAACGCAGGCATGTTTCAAATACTTTGAACGCTCTCTTGATGTTACCGATTCAAAATGATCATTTTTGATCACAATGATCGGGTCTTCCGCATTTTCAATTTCAAAATTGGCAAAATATCTTTCATCGGGTGGAGATTGCTGTTGTCTAGCTTTTATTTTTTGCAACTCATCCGCATATTTTCTGAATCCAGGATCTGAGGAATGAATAAATTTGTATTCATCGCCTGCATCCACATGGTAATGAATTTTTTTCTCTATCAAACCTGCTTCATCAGTAATTTCGGGATTATCATTCCCGTCTCTAAACACCACTTCTACCAATGTTCCTCCTTTTTTGTGGGCGCATTCTTCTGCGTCATTAAAACTGGAAAAACCTGTATAAACAATCTGGTCGTTTAATACATAACGGTTCAGTTTCTGGTTGTATGCATTCGTTTCCATAATTATCATTTGATTTGATTTATAGTTATTATATATTCAATTTTTTTGCCAAATTGTCTTTTTTTAAAAATTTCATTATTGAATATTATTAGAGTACGAAAAGGATATCAAATCCTGATTTTGCATTTTATATGGTTATATAAGTAAGAATTATTAAATTTGGAATCATTAAAATTGAAAATGAAAAAACTCCTATTAACTCTTACCGTTGCTGCTGTATTCCAAAATGTATCGGCACAGGAAATTACTTTAGATAAAATATATTCAGGATACTACCGTGGAAAAGGGATCGCAGGAATCACTTCCATGAAAAACGGTGAAAATTATCTTGTGATTGAACCTTCAGGAATTGCAAAATATTCTTATAAAACTTCACAGAAGGAAGGAAATCTTGTGGACGGAAGATTTGAAAGCTATATTTTTTCTGATGATGAATCTAAAATCCTTTTACAGACAGGCAGCCAGCCTATTTACAGACATTCTTTCCTTGGAAAATTCGATGTAAAAGATTTAAAATCCGGAAAAGTAATCAGTCTGAATGAAGGTAAAACAGTTCAGGAGCCTACATTTTCACCGGATGCAACAAAAGTGGCATTCATTTCTGACAACAACTTGTTCTATCAGGATCTTGCTTCAGGAAAAATCACGCAGATTACTACTGATGGTAAAAAGAATTCAATACTGAATGGTTTGGCAGATTGGGTTTATGAAGAAGAATTCGGACATGCAAGACAGTATGAATGGACCAAGAATTCTGATGCCATCGTATTTGTAAAATCTGACGAAGGACAAGTACCGGAAATCTATATTCCTATCTACGGAAAAAGTCTTTATCCGGCTGAAATGCGCTATAAATATCCAAAAGCAGGTGAGAAAAACTCTGTTGTTTCCGCACAGCTATACCGTCTTGATAACGGAAAAACAATGCAACTAAACTTAGGTTCTTTCAAAAACTATTACATTCCGAATGTATTCCAGACTGCAAAAGCAGATGAAATTGTTTTAATTACTTCTGAGAGAATTCAGAATGCTTCGGATATTTTAAAGGTAAATACCAAAACAGGAGCTGTTCAGAAATTATTTACTGAAACGGATGACAAATGGATCGATACAGACAGCCCTACTCTTGAGTTTCTTGAGGATGATTCTTTCCTTTGGGCTTCTGAGAGAGACGGAAACCGCCACCTTTACTGGTATGACAAAGATGGTAAGCTTAAAAAGCAGATCACAAAAGGAAACTGGGAAGTAACAGATTATTATGGATTCAATCCAAAATCGAAAGAAATTTACGTTCAAACTACCGAAAAAGGGAGTATCAACAAGGTTATTTCCAAAGTAAATATTGAAAACGGAAAATCTCAGCTGATCTCCAATGCAGAAGGAAATAACTCTGCTAATTTCAGCAAGAACTATAATTATTTCATTGAAACCTCTTCTACAGCAGCAAAACCTTACACTTACGTTTTAAAAGACGGGAACGGGAAAGCAGTAAAAGAACTTCAGAACAACAATGATCAGTTACAGAAATTAAAAACGGATAATTTTGTTGAAAAAGAATTCATCACCATTCCGAATGCGGTAGGTGATCAGATGAATGCCTGGATCATGAAGCCTAAAAACTTTGATCCGAATAAAAAATATCCTTTATTTATGTTCCAATATTCCGGGCCAGGATCTCAGCAGGTTGCTAATTCATGGGATAACGGAAATGCAATGTGGTTCAACCATCTTGTACAAAAAGGATATATTGTAGCTTGTGTAGACGGTCGTGGAACGGGTTACAAAGGAGCAAAGTACAAGAAAGTAACCTATATGAATTTAGGGAAATATGAAATTGAGGATCAGATCACTGCGGCAAAGTGGTTTGGAAACCAATCTTATGTTGACAAAAGCAGAATTGGAATGTTCGGATGGAGTTTCGGTGGATATATGACCAGTCTGGCAATGACTAAAGGAGCAGATGTTTTCAAAATGGGAATTGCTGTAGCACCGGTAACCAACTGGAGATATTATGACTCTGTATATACGGAAAGATTTATGAGAACTCCTCAGGAAAATGCTGATGGATATGATAAAAACTCTCCTACAGAATATGCAAACTTATTGAAAGGTAAATTCCTTTTGATTCACGGAACTGCTGATGACAACGTTCACTTCCAGAACTCTATGGAATTCTCCGAAGCTTTAATTCAAAATAAAAAACAGTTTGATTTCATGGCTTATCCGGATAAAAACCACGGAATCTATGGTGGACAGACAAGACCTCAGTTGTATCAGAAAATGACTGATTTCATATTGAATAATTTATAAACAGTATATTATATCTAATAAAAAAAACCTTTCAAAAGTTTGAAAGGTTTTTTTATTTAAGGGTATTTTACAGCTTTATCCAGTTCTATTGGATTATTAAAAGACTTTATTTTTTTTCTTTCATTGGCCTCAGCGGGTTTCAACTGTTCTTTGGTGAGAATGGTACCGTCTTCAAGTTGCAACTTCTTTCCTTCAGGTAAAACAAGTCTTCCATTCATTATATATTTAAAAGGACTATCATATAATTCCAGTTTCAATTTATCCAGCTTGGCCTGATTAACGGGAATTGCTCTGGAAATAGAGTTTTCTAGCGAAACCTGTTTATAATCCTCTACAATTTTTTCGCTTTTTATGACCTTGAAATGGTAATCTTCCTTTGTGTCATACAACTCTACAATGAGCCCTGGTAATCCATTAAATTTATAAGGGCCATAAGGAATGGGGATATCCTTAGAAAACCATGCTACCCAACTTCTTCCCCCAAATTGTGTTGTTGCCTTTTGAAGGTGAAGT
This sequence comes from Chryseobacterium sp. GVT01B, assembly GCF_019970045.1. GTDB lineage: Bacteria > Bacteroidota > Bacteroidia > Flavobacteriales > Weeksellaceae > Chryseobacterium. Next base: position 201,086 of record NZ_JAHXYI010000007.1, on the reverse strand, counting down.
TCATCAGCTATCTTGATACTATCTGTAATTTTCCAGTTCTGTTCCGCCTTCTCATCAATTTTATAAAAATTCACATCTCCTATATATTCATAGTTTTGGTATTCATTACTATTATTTTTTTTAATCAGAAATGAAGTCTGTTTATACCCTTTAAATCCATATTGATTTTTAGTCGCAAATATTGAATCATTGATATAGTATATTCTATTATAATATTTCATTTCATCTTTAGAGATATCCAGATTAAAATTTTCTTTAATAAGATTTTTTGAGGTGGAATCTTTCTTTGATACAACATCATACACAAATCTGTTGCTTTGAGCAAAACAGGTAAATGTTCCCAATAATAAAAATAATAGCTTTTTCATAGTTTAATTGGGTCAATTTAAAAAACTTTATGTCTCAGTCAAAGCGATTTTATATTTATTTCATTAATCATTTAGACAAGTATTATTTATTTTATCAATTAAAATTAAAAACTTATTTTTGGGAAATTTGAAAATTGAATATATGAAGACTAAACATCCTAAAGGGCTGCCCTTCCTCTTTTTCACAGAGATGTGGGAGCGTTTCGGGTATTACCTGATTCTTGGAATCTTTGTTCTGTATGTTATTGAGCCTACGGGTATGAAAGGCGGACTTGGACTTCCGGATAAAACTGCTGATGATATTTTCGGAACTTATATTGCCTTAACTTATCTGACTCCCTTTATTGGTGGGTTCCTGGCAGACAGAGTTTTAGGATATATTAAATCTATTTATCTGGGAGGTTTTTTAATGGCCGCCGGATATATAGGAATGGGTGTGTTTAAAGATTTACCTCTGTTTTATGCTTCACTGGCGCTAATTATTATAGGAAATGGTTTCTTTAAGCCTACAATCTCAACGCTATTAGGAAATCTTTATTCTGAAGAACCTTATAAAGCTAATAAAGACTCCGGGTATAATATTTTCTATATGGGAATCAATATCGGAGCATTTATCTGTAACATTATTGCTGCATTTATGCGTAATAAATTTGGCTGGGGTGAAGCTTTTATCACTGCGGGAGTGGGAATGCTTATCGGTATGGTGATTTTTACCATCGGAAGAAAGCATTATATCCATGCTGCACAAATGAAACCTGTACAGGAAGGAGATACAAAACTTTCGGAAATCATGCTTAAAGTATTTGTTCCTGCCATTATTGCCGGAGCAATAGGTTGGTTTGTTCCTAACAATATTTTTGGAAGTGACAGTACAGATGCCTTTATATTTGCTTGTATACCTGTTATTTACTTTTACGCCTCTCTTTACTTTAAGGCTAAACCTGATGAAAAAGCCTCTATCGGAGCATTACTTTCTGTATTCCTGATCAGTATGTTCTTCTGGGCTGTTTTCAAACAGAATGGAACTGCTTTGACAAGATGGGCCAATTATTACACAGACAGAAGTGTTCCTGCTTCTCTTGAAAAGCCGTTGGAAGGTATTTATATGGTGGAAGGTAAGAGCTATGAAAACAAAGAAACTCCAGTTTATGACAACCAGTTCAGATCTCAAAAGGATGACAAAGGAGAGACGAAGAAAGAAATGGGCAAAGATGTTTATTTTAAAAACATATCTCCTGAACAACGCGCTACCCTTGAGAAAAATCCTGAAAATAAAGTTTATCTGTACAATACAGAATTATTTCAATCTATCAATCCGTTCTGGGTTATAGCATTGACACCAGTGATTGTTGGGTTCTGGGCATTGTTGAGAAGAAGAGGAAAAGAGCCTTTAACCCCTACTAAGATTGTTTTAGGATTATTTATTTCCGGACTTTCCTGTCTTGTAATGGTTTTAGCAGTAATGGCAGGAGATAACGGAGCCGTAAAAGTATCCCCTCTATGGCTTGTTGCCAGCTACGGAGTAATTACTATCGGGGAATTATGTTTGTCTCCTATGGGACTTTCATTCGTTTCAAAACTTTCGCCTGCAAGGATTACCGCATTGATGATGGGAGGTTTCTTTCTGGCCAACTCTGTGGGAAATAAACTTTCAGGAATCCTGGCAAGTACGTGGTATAATTACGAAAACAAGACGAATTATTTCCTTGTAAACTTCGGTTTGTTAATATTTGCTACACTTTTGGGTCTTTCTATGTTAAAAAGACTGAACAAAATTATGAAGGAAAAAGGACATTAATCATTGATATTATAAAGATTAGCAAGCTGCGGAATAGTCCCGCAGCTTTTTTATTTAAAAATAAAATTAAAACCTTGCCAAAAACCCAAAATAAACTATATTTGTCAGTCTTAACAAAAATTAACAATAGAAATGGATAATATTGAAGCATTGAGTCCGAAACCGGATGAATTTGTAGAGAATAAGAATTCCAGGCATCCTAAAGGATTATGGGTTCTTTTCGGAACAGAAATGTGGGAGCGTTTCAACTTTTATGGAATGAGAGCACTTTTGACGCTCTTCATGGTAAATTCCTTATTAATAAAAGAAGCTGATGCTGCAATCATCTATGGTGGATTTCTAGCGTTATGTTATTTAACACCTCTTTTGGGAGGATTTATTGCTGATAAGTATATCGGAAACAGATTTGCGATCATCATTGGGGGATCGCTAATGGCTATTGGCCAGTTCTTGTTATTTATCAGTGCTTCAACTTTCTCAGCAGACATTGGAAGTGCTAAACTGATTATGTGGCTGGCATTATTCGTTATCATTTTTGGTAATGGATTCTTCAAACCGAATATCTCCTCAATGGTAGGAAGTCTTTATCCAAAACAGGAAAAATCTAAACTGGATTCAGCTTTCACCATTTTCTATATGGGTATCAACATCGGGGCATTCTTAGGTCAGTTTATCTGTCCATATGTAGGAGATGTAAAAGATGCTGCAACCGGAGTAAGAGATATCTTCGCTTTCAAATGGGGATTCTTAGCTGCTTCTATTGCGATGGTAATAGGAACAATAACATTCTTTATCCTTAAAAACAAATATGTAGTTACTCCGGAAGGAAGACCTATCGGAGGATTACCAAAAAACAATACAAGTGCAGATTTTGAAGAAGGAGAAACACAGACTGCTAAATTCTCAGGTACATTCTTAGGAATTACTGTAGCTATATTTGTTGTTCTATTCTTTGTATTCAGATATTTACTGGTAGGAGAACTTGGGTTTAACTCAGTGGAAATGGGACAAATGATCAAGGGAATTATTTATCCTTTTATCTATTCAGCAGGTATTTCTCTTGCCTTCCTGATTATGTCTTCTGCAGAAAACAAAGTTGAAAGACAAAGAATCTGGGTAATCTATATTGTATCATTCTTTATTATTTTCTTCTGGGCTGCATTCGAGCAGGCAGGATCTTCATTAACATTTATCGCAGATAACCAAACAGACAGAAACATTTTCGGATGGAATATGCCTCCTTCAATGGTTCAGATTTTCAACGGAATTTTCGTAGTTCTTTTGGCTGTTCCTTTCAGTTTGTGTTGGGATAAACTGAGAGCAAAAGGAAAAGAGCCTGTGTCTCCGTTCAAACAAGCAATGGGATTGGCATTAATTGCTCTTTCTTATTTCATCATTGCACACAATGTAAAAGATCTTGGAAACTCAGGATTATTAGCAATCAAATGGTTAATGCTTTTATACTTCATCCAGACTTGTGGTGAGCTGTGTCTTTCTCCAATTGGTTTATCATTGGTTGGAAAACTTGCTCCAAAAAGATTTGCTTCATTACTATATGGTGTTTTCTTCATTTCTAACGCAGCTGGTTATGCATTAGCTGGTTCATTAGGAGCACTTATCCCTGCAACAGGTGATAAATTCAAGAAAGCTGAAGAACTGGGTGTTAATCTACAGGATGTATTAGATAAAAAAGTAACTTTAACTGCGGATCAGGTAGCTGCTTTTGATAAAGCTCAGCTTCCATTACATAACCCTACTTTTGTAGGATTTGAAATTCACAATCTATTTGAATTCTTCATGGTATTCGTAGTACTTTGTGGTATTGCATCTGTAATTTTAGGTTTAATTTCACCTATCTTAAAGAAAATGATGCACGGTGTAAACTAGCTGCATTAACAAAATATGAATAAAACCTCTGCTAAGTCAGAGGTTTTTTTTATTTTCGTATGATGGAAATTTCCGAAGATTCTTTATTCCAATCCGTAAAGGAAATCATTAGACAGTCGCGCGAAAAAGTTTTTCGGATAGCGAATTCTACTCTACTGCTTACCTACTGGCAGATTGGAAAACTTATTGTTGAAGATGAACAACAAGGAAAAGAACGGGCAGAATATGGAAAATATACGCTCAAAAGACTTTCTCAGAAGCTTACCTTAGAATTTGGAAAAGGTTTTGATTATACCAACTTATCCAATATGCGAAAGTTTTACACAGCGTTTCCAATTGTTGACACATTGTCTCAACAATTGAGTTGGTCACATTACAGATTACTTTCAATTCAGGATAATAAAGACAAAAGACATTATTATCTAAATGAATCCGTACAAAATAACTGGAACTACAGAGATCTCAAAAGACAAATCAATTTCCATTTTGAATGATAAAAACAATTTATTTGCCAGCAAGTACCTGCTGTACCTCCCAAAAGAAGAAGAATTAAAACAAATTATTGATCAGGACAGAATCCGTTTTGAACTGGATCAGAAAGATAAAAACCCTTAATTAGAACTTAATCATATATCATTATGAGCTTAACTTTAGATGAAATACAAAATTTCAAAGGAAAATATCCCAGACAGATCTGGAGCCTTTTTTTCTCTGAAATGTGGGAACGTTTCTGTTTCTACGGAATGCGTGGAATGCTGGTCTTCTTTATGATCTCACAGCTTAATTTCCATGAAAAAGAAGCCAACCTTCAATATGGCGCCACCCAGGCCTTCGTATATGCCTTTACTTTTGTAGGAGGTCTTTTTGCCGATAAAATTTTAGGATTCAGAAAATCTCTGTTCTGGGGAGGTCTCCTTATGATCGTAGGAAGTTTAATTCTTGCTACAGATCCCCATAAATTCTTTTTCCTCGGAATAGCATTCACCGTAGTAGGGACAGGTTTCTTTAAACCTAATATTTCATCTATGGTGGGACAACTTTATAAACCTAATGATTCAAGAGCTGATGCAGGTTTTTCGCTTTTTTATGCGGGAATTAATCTTGGAGCATTGTTAGGTGGTTATTTGTGTATTGCTATTGGTAAAGGAGAATTCCTAGGCAATATTATTGCAGAAGAAATGAGATGGCATATTGCTTTCGGATTAGCTTCAATAGTAATGGTGGTCAGCCTGATTAACTTTGTATTTACACAAAGAACATTAGGTACTATCGGTTTACAGCCTGGACATCCTTTAGCAGAAACAAAGGCGGCTCCAATTCCAAAATGGAAAGAATACGGAGTATATGTTTTGTCATTGGTTTTTGTACCTATTATTATGACAATGGTTGCTAAAACAGAATATACAGATTATTTCATGTGGACAATCGGCCCATTGACCCTAATCTATTTATTCTATGAAATGTCTAAAGTAACTGCTTCGGAACGCAAAAAGCTTTGGGCAGCACTCGTTTTCATTATATTTTCAATCATATTCTGGGGAATCTATGAACAAAGTGGAGGTTCTTTAAGCATTTTTGCCGCTAAAAACCTGAACAAAGATCTTTTCGGACTAGACCCGAATGGTGTGAATAACTCCGGAGGAGCTTTCTTTATTATTTTCCTTGCTCCATTGATCGGACTTCTTTGGATCTGGCTTAATAAGAGAAAAATTGAACCTAATACTATTATTAAATTCGGATTAGGATTTATTTTCCTGGGATTAGGGTACTATGTTCTATTTGCTACCCGATTATTTGCAGACCTTCAAGGAGTTACTTCATTGAACTTCTTTACTCTGGCATTATTAATCATTACCCTCGGGGAATTATGCCTCTCTCCTATCGGATTGTCTATTATGACGAAGCTTTCTACTAAAAATCTTCAGGGAATGATGATGGGAATGTGGTTCCTTGCTTCTGCTTATGGGCAGTATGTTGCAGGGATTATCGGAGCCAGCCTTGCTACCTCAAAAGAAGGGTCTACCAACTATGATGCTTTGATCACTTATACTGATGGATATAAACAATTGGGATTATACGCGGTAATTGCCGGAGTGGTATTAATTTTGATATCTCCGTACGTGAAAAAATTAATGCAAGATGTAAAATAGAAAATAAGTAATTATGCTTATTTTTACCTAAATATCACAATATGAATAAAATTTTAAGCATAGTTCTCTTACTTTTATTAAACTTTAGTTTTGCCCAGGTAAAATGGATGACCATTGAGGAAGCCTTAAAAGCTCAAAAGGAAAATCCAAAAAAAATACTTATCGATTTTTATGCAGACTGGTGTGGCCCATGCAAAATCATGGATAAAAAAACTTATGGACATGCTGTGATTGCTCAAAATCTGAACGAGAACTATTATCCTGTAAAGTTTAATGCAGAAGAAAAAAAGAGTATTGATATCTTTGGAAGAACATTTTCTAATCCCAATACTGAGCACAGAAAAGGAAAAAATTCACTGCATGAGTTTACACAGTATATGAATGTAGGTGCTGTTCCCAGTACCGTATTTCTGGATGAACATGGAGATCCTATCACCATTCTTCAGGGAGAATTGTCTGCCAAAGAACTGGAGCCTTATCTGGAACTGATCTCAAAAGATTTGTTCAAAAAGATTAAAACCAGAGAACAATGGGAAGATTACCAGAAAAAGTTCAAATCTAAAATCAAAGATTAATTTAGAGATCCCGATTTCGGATTAAATGCTAAAAATTCACCATACAGACTTCCAATTTTTTGGAAGTCTTTTTAATTTTACCGAAATTCGAACCTTTATTTCTTTTGTCAAAAAATAAGGATCAAAAAATTCAAAAACCCGCATCCTGAAATCTGAAAATGAATCTCGAAACCTCCATAGAATACGTAAAAGGAATAGGTCCGGAAAGAGCCAAACTTATTAAAAGTGTATTGGGCCTAACCACTGTTGAAGATATGCTGAACTTCTACCCTATCCGCTATCTGGATAAAAGTAAAATTTATACAGTTTCTCAGCTTCAGGAAGAAAGCAGCCAGGAAATACAATTGAGGGGAAGAATCACTCATGTTCAGGAAATCCAGACCGGGAAGACTAAAAGATTATCTGCGAAATTCAATGATGAAACAGGCAGTATGGATCTGGTATGGTTCCAGTATTCAAAATGGCTGAAAGAGCAGCTTCCTATTAACAAAGAGGTTTATATTTTCGGAAAAATTAATGTTTTCAACCGTCAGTTTTCTATGCCGCATCCTGAAATAGAAGCTGAGGAAAATAAAGAAGGAGATACAAGACTTAAACCTATTTATCCAAGTTCAGAAAAATTGACTAAAAGAGGATTAAGTCAAAGGTTTTTTCAGAATGCATTGAGAAATATCTGCAAAGAAATTCCGAGTCTGATTGAAGAAAATTTCCCGGAGGACCTGATGAAAACCTTTAAATTCATGTCAAGACAGCACGCTTTCCTGAATGTTCATTTTCCAAAGGATAAAGAGCATTTCGATAAGGCTGATTACAGATTAAAATTTGAAGAATCGTTCTTTTTTCAATTAGGATATGGTTTGAAAAAACTTCACCATAAAACACAGGCTTATGGCAATCCTTTCCCAATTATTGGGGATCACTTCAACGATTTCTATGAAAACCATCTTCCTTTTGAACTCACCAATGCACAGAAAAGAGTATTAAAGGAAATCCGGATTGATATGAAAAGGCCGATTCAGATGAACAGGCTTTTGCAGGGTGATGTAGGATCAGGGAAAACGATGGTGGCATTGTTAACCATGCTTATTGCTATGGACAACGGTTTTCAGAGTTGTTTGATGGCTCCAACAGAAATTCTTGCCCAGCAGCACTATAACGGGATCAAAGAACTGTTAGAAAAAACCGGAATCAACATCCGTATTCTTACCGGATCCAGCAAAGCAGCACAAAGGAGAATTATCCATGAAGAACTGGAAAATGGGACACTTTCAATTCTGGTAGGAACCCATGCTGTTTTAGAAGATAAGGTTAAATTTAAAAATCTGGGTCTCGCAATTATTGATGAGCAGCATAGATTCGGAGTTGCCCAGCGGGCTAAGCTTTGGGCCAAAAATAAAATTCCGCCCCATATTCTGGTGATGACCGCTACTCCTATTCCAAGAACACTTGCGATGAGTTTTTATTCTGATCTGGATGTTTCCGTGATTGATGAAATGCCTGTGGGAAGAAAACCCATCATTACTGCTCACAGACGTGAAAAAGACAGGCTTTATGTTTATAACTTCTGTAAAGATGAAATTAAGAAAGGCAGACAGGTCTATTTTGTATATCCGCTTATTGAGGAATCTGAAACCTTAGATTACAAAAATCTGGTGGAAGGCCTGGAACATGTCATGGATTATTTCTCAGAATATAATGTGACCATGCTTCACGGGAAAATGAAACCGGATGAAAAAGACGCAGCAATGGCTTATTTTGCTTCAGGGAAAGCTGAAATTATGGTAGCAACTACAGTAATTGAAGTTGGGGTAAATGTTCCCAATGCTTCTGTAATGGTTATTGAAAGTTCAGAAAGGTTTGGCCTTTCACAGCTCCATCAGCTGAGAGGACGTGTAGGAAGAGGTGCTGAACAGAGTTACTGTATCCTGATGACATCGGATAAATTGTCGAAAGAAAGCAGAACGCGCATCAAGACAATGACTGAAACCAATGACGGCTTTAAAATCTCAGAAGTGGATATGCAGCTTCGGGGCCCTGGAGATATTCTGGGTACCCAGCAAAGTGGTGTGGTAGATTTTAAGAGATTAGACCTGATTAATGATTCGGCGATCATCAAAACAACAAAAAATACGGTAGAAAAAATTCTGGAAGCTGATCCAATGCTGTCCAGACCTGATAATCTGATCATTAAAAACTATTATATCAGATATTACAAAGGAAAAAACAAATGGAGTAAAATTTCATAAAAAAAACCGCAGAAAATACTTCCTGCGGCCCCCTTATAAAACTGTTATTTAGAAGAAATTACTTTTTGGTATATCCAAAAAATTCATTTTAATAGTTAAGGCTTAATATTTTGTGATGTGGTGTGAAAATATCTATATAACAATATTATTTGATAAGCTAAAACCTTAACTATTAAAACAAATTATGAAAAACAAAATGAATTATTTTTTTCCAACTTGCTTATTATAAAAACTAACTGAGTTTCGGTGGAGATGAGGGAATGAAACGAATAAAAATACCTCCAACTACTTTTGAGTTTTCATGATTGTACCGTTTTGTTTAAAGATCTTCTGTGCTTTAAAATTGGAAAATTAGTATAATTCATTTTGTTAACTAACATCGTGATTTATATAATTTTGTTTTTAGAAACAATTACTTCTCATTCATCTGTATCTTATACTATATAATGAAATTTGTGTCTCAGATTACTTTTACAAATGTCAGTATATTAATTCAGATCCTTTTTATATGATTTTAAGTATTAGTTATAAAATTTTCACTTATTTGTGAATAGTATGCATCAAATACGATTAATATTTTCTTAATATTAAATTCATAAAACCTTTATTCATCACACTTTCAGAATAAAATTATCTTTATTCAATCCTGAAGCATGATACTGCCAATTGATTGTAATAATTTCTGTAAGCACCTTTTTCAGACTCTCAAAAGACTCAGGTTTTTTCATGAAAATATTGGCTCCTTTTACAAAAATATCTTCAATTTCATTTTCCGGAATCGGTTCCGAAAAAATGGCGGTGACCATGTTATTGAATTTTGAATTTGCTTCGATTTCTTCCAGACATTCCATGCTGTCTTTTCCAGGGATGGTGTAATTTATAAAAACAATTTCCGGAACTACGGCATCATCATTATTCAGATACAGCATCATATCTTTACCGTTAGAGAAGCATTGAACTTTTATAGAGATTTTCAGCTCTTTCAAAATATTTTTAAAGAAAATCAAGGTGTTTTCATCGTTATCTGCTACTATTACGTTCAGAAATTCTTTATTCATACTGCATTTTAGGGTTTATTACCGTGCTCTGAGCTCTTCTTCTTTTTCCAATAATTTTTTGAAACTGGGAGGGAGTGATTCCAGTTGTATTTTTAAACTGGGTACTCAGATGTGCCACACTGGAGTAGTTTAGTTTGTGGGCTATTTCTGTAAGGCTTTGTTTGTTTCTTATGATCAGGGCTTTTGCGTGCTCTATCTTCTGCAGAATAATAAAATTCTCAATAGATGTATAGGCAACTTCGGAAAACAGGTTGGAAAGATATCCGTAACTGTGATTCAGTTTCTCAGAAATATATATGGATGCTTTTACCGGTATGATCTCATCAGAAAAGACCAGTTCTACGATAGCATCTTTTATTTTCTGTACCAGCGCGGTCTTCTGACTTTCTATGATTTCGATACCATAGTCTTCAAGATTTTGCTTAAAAAGGCTGTGCTGTTCCTTTGTGAGGGGCTCATAAAATTCCACTTCACCGAAGTTCAGCAACCTGTACTTCAGCCCGTGTTCTTTAAGTTTTTCGTCCAATACCTTTTTACAAAGGGCATTGAAATCAAATTTAACATACATTTTCATCCTAGTATATATAAGCCTGTTTTATTTAGTAAATATAATAATTTATTTCATTTAAAAGTGAAATAGGTGTATTTTTTTTATTTTTGCCATATAGACGCAAAAACTCCTGTATTTAAGAATACAGGAATTTAAACACTAAGGATGAAAAAAATATACTGATAAAAAGCTGTGTCAGCTCAAAACCAAGCATATGAATGTATTGTTATAAGTGATTTGGTTCTGAAGCAAAGATCATTCAAAAAAAGAACTCACTTGTTATAGAATTACAGGATAAAGTTACAAAATTTTAAGTCAATCATAAGTGAATTAGAAATTCCATCATGTAATCATCCATTACAAATCCGTTCCCGATATCGAAAACACCTTCTCCATAAACCCTGTATCCTTGGGACTCATAGAAGTTTCGGGCAGAATTATTTTTATTCACATTCAAAATAATTCTTTCATTTCCATTCTCAGAAACTTTCTCATGAAGAAACTGAAGTGCTTTTTTGCCAAATCCTTTTCCTTTACTTTCCGGAACCAGATAAATACGGTGCAGCTTGGTTGTTTTCTCTTCGTAATGATGTTCGTATCCGATAAAACCTTCATAAGAATCATTATTTTCATCCTGAATAAGATAATAATGGTAATGGGGGTTCTGAAGGTGGTTCAGAATTTCTGTTTCAGAATACATTTCAGAAAGCATAAATTCCATCTGTTGTGTTGAAAGAATGTCTGCATAGGCATTTTCCCATGATCTTCGTGCCAGATCCTGAATTAAAGGGATATCTACAGCTGTTGCCTGTCTTAATTTCATGATTTATTGTATTATTAATGATTAAAAAAAGTGAAAAGCCTAAACTTTCCACCCTTTATATTTTTCAATATGAACTGCTGAATTTTAAAATTCAATTCATAATTAAATGTTTGCCATTTCAGCTTTAATCTTTGCATGAAGACCTTCTGAAGCTGCAACCAAAGGAAGTCTTAAGAAGTTTTTAATGATTCCTTTTTCAGCCAGTATTACTTTAATACCGCAAGGGTTTCCTTCTGCAAAAATCAAACGGGTAATATCAACCAGCTTATTGTGAATTGCGTAAGCTTCTTTCACTTTCCCTTCAAAAGCCAGTTGTACCATGGTAGAAAATTCTTTAGGATATGCCTGTCCTATTACTGAAATCACACCATCTCCTCCTGCCAGTGTTACCGGTAATGTGTATTCATCATCTCCGGAAACCAGTGAAAATCCTTCAGGCTTCTTTCTCAGAATATCAAAATACTGTAAAATATTAGGTGAAGCTTCCTTAATCAGGAACAAATTAGGAAATTCTTTTGCAAGACGAAGAGTAGTATCTGCTTCTACGTTCTGTCCTGTTCTTGAAGGAACATTATATATAATAATATTTTTCCCTGTGGAAGCTAACATTTTATAGTGTTGATAAAGACCTTCCTGGTTTGGTTTATTGTAATAAGGAGATACTGAAAGTACTGCTTCAAATGCAGAAAGATCTGCTTCTTCAATCTGTTTCTTGACGTCAAGAGTATCGTTGCCGCCAATCCCTAAAACTAAAGGAAGACGTTTATTATTCACCTTAATGATATGCTCAATTACCTGTTTCTTCTCCTCTGCAGAAAGCGTTGCGGCTTCTGCCGTAGTACCCAATACTACCAAATAATTGGTTCCGTTTTCGATATTGTACTCCACTAGTTTTGTTAAACTATCGAAGTCAACGGATAAATCTTCATTAAAGGGCGTTACCAATGCAACACCTACTCCTTTTAAAATGCTCATCTGTTAGAATTATTTTTGTCAAATTTAATAATTTACAGTAAGAATTTGTAATAAATAATAATGTTTTATTATACATATAGTTATATTTGCATATACTAAAAGATATTATGAAAAATAAATTCTTGTTAATAGGAATTGCCCTGGCGACCCTTACAGCATGCAAAACAGCTTCTACGTTGCAACTTGCGGATGTAAAGACCCAGAAAAATATTTCTGTTAATAATGAGCTGAAAAATGATGAGGAGATTGCAAAATTTATTGAACCTTATAAGCAAAAACTGGATAAAGAAATGAACCAGAAGATCTCTCATACCAATGTGGATCTTACTAAGCAAGGTGATAACAGCAATCTGGGCAATCTTTTAGCTGACTACACGTTTGAAGGAGGTAATGAATGGATAAAAACTCATCTTAAGCAAAATGTAGACGCTGCATTGATCAATATCGGAGGAATCCGTACCACTATCGGAAAGGGAGACATTTTACTCAAAAATGTATTTGAAGTAATGCCTTTTGAAAATGAGGTGGTAATTGTGAAAATGAAAGGAACAGATTTACAGGGGCTTTTTGAGTATTATGCAAAAACGCAGGTCAACAATCCGGTTTCTCACTTGTATATTGAGACCAATAACGGACAGGTAATCAAATCTTTAATCAACGGAAAAACAGTGGATCCGGCTAAAGATTATTATATTGCCACTTCAGACTATCTTGCACTGGGAGGAGACAATATGAAATTCTTTGCAAAAGGAGAATCTATCTCAACAGGAATTAAAATGAGAGATCTGTTTATTGATTATTTTAAGAAAACTCCTGAAGTTGTAGTAAATTCAGATGTTCGTTTAATTTTTATCGGGAAGAAGTAATGGATAGAAAAAGTTTTTTAAAAGCAATAGGAGGCGGATCTTTGGCAATGGCTTTAGCTCCCAATATGATGATGGCGGAAGAGTTGAAAATTCTTGATTTAAAATCCGCAAATAAACTGACGATCCTTCATACCAATGACCAGCATAGCAGAATAGAACCTTTCGATGCAAGCTATACAAAGAATCCTAACCAGGGAGGTTTTGCAAGAAGGGCGAGCTTAATTCAGCAGATCAGAAATCAGGAAAGCAATGTACTGCTTCTTGATTCTGGAGATATTTTTCAGGGAACTCCATATTTCAATTTCTTTGGAGGAGAACTGGAGTTTAAATTAATGTCCATGATGAAATATGATGCCTCTACCATGGGGAATCATGATTTTGATAATGGTCTTGATGGATTTTTAAAAGTACTTCCCAATGCGAAGTTTCCTTTTATCTGTTCCAATTATGATTTTAAAAATACAATTCTTGATGGAAAAACTTCCCCATATAAGATCTTCAACAAGAATGGAATCAAAGTAGGAATTTTCGGTGTGGGAATTCAACTGGACGGCCTTGTAGGTAAAAAACAGTATGGAGAAACCGTTTATTCCGATCCGGTAGATGTAGCACAGCATTATTCCAATTATCTTAAAAAAGATCAGAAATGTGATCTTGTGATTTGTCTTTCACACATCGGTTATGATTATAAAGATGAGCCGAATAAAATAAGTGACAAAATTTTAGCGGCCAGTACAGAAAATATTGATATTATTCTGGGAGGCCATACTCATACATTCTTACCGGAACCTCAAACTTATACCAACAGACAGGGCAAAAACGTCCTTGTCAATCAGGTAGGATGGGCAGGTCTTCTTTTGGGTAGAATAGATTTTTATTTTGATACAAACAAAAACATACAGCATATTTCCTGGAACAATCAGGCAATAGACAGCAGCATAGCATAACCGCATAATATGAAAAAACTCTCTATAATTTCTCTTGGTATTTTAGCATCCCTGCAGTTTACAAAAGCTCAGGTCATTTCATCAAAAAAATGGGCAGATCTATTTTCCTACAACAAAGTCTTAGCTATGAAAGAAGACAATGGGAAAATCATTGCAGCTACAGAAAACGGAATATTCTATTATACCATATCAACAGGAGAAATTACGAAGTTGTCCAAAGCCAATGGTCTGCATAATATTGGTATAACAGCCTTTGACTATAATCCACAGACCAAAACAGGACTTATTGGATATGAAAACGGTTCAATGGATGTTATCACCCCACAGGAAATCAAATATATTGTTGATATTCCTATTGCTACCGGCTATAGCGGAAATAAAAAAATCAATCATATTTCCATAACCGGAAATCAGGCTGTCATTTCTGTAGGCTATGGACTTTCCATATTTAATCTGAACAATAAAGAGTTCGGAGATTCTACCTTCTTCCTTACTGGCGGAGTTTATGAAGCGAGTAATGAAGCAACCATATTCGGGAATAAAGTATATTCTGTAACCAATACAGGATTGAAGAGCCATCAGATGAATACGACCTTTCCGGTATATTCTACATGGACCACGGAAGCTCCCGGAGCATTCAAACATATAGATTCAGAATCTGAACTGGTATATTCATCCGCAACAGCGGCTTATTTTTATAACAACGGTACTCCGACACAACTTCCTACAAGTTTCGAAAATATCCGTGACCTCGTTATCACATCAAATAATATTATTGTTACTGACAACCGGGTATATACCTACGGAACGAACGGAGTAGCACAAAATGCGGTAAGCCTTGGTGAAGAATGTAACACCGCAATAACAGCTGGTGGAAAGATCTTTGGAGGAACTGTATTATCAGGGATCAAGGATGAAAGTAACAATACTTTTAAACCATCGGGTCCTTACTTCAATTTTGCGTATAATATTAATCTTTTTGATAATAATCAGCTTCTGGTTTCTTCTGGTGCCAGAGCAAATAACTACAACCATCCGTTTATTCAGCCACAAGAACCTGGATTTTATTATTTCAACGGTACAGATTGGATTTATCCTTCATTCTTCAATAAAAGTAATCCCAACCGTCCAATCTTCATCAACGTGCTGGATGCTATCATAAGTCCTTATAACAGTAATGAAGTTCTCTTTACCAATTATACAATGCTGGATAACGGGGTGTATAAAATGAAATACAATGCAACAAGCAAAGATTTTGAACTGGTAAAATATTATAATCTTGGGGCACAACCCTACCTCAGACGTCCTGTAGGTTTTGCAACAGATACTCAGAACAACCTTTTTGTTTCTTTTGGATTTAATGACGGAAACCCTTCCATAGGAATCTATGACAAAGCCTCTGATGACTTTCTTATAAAGAAAATAGTTCTTGCCAGTGATGGTATCCAAAAGACTGTTTATCATGAAAATATGTTATGGACTCCACTGCCGAGATCTAATAACTTTTGGGTATATGATTATAAAAATGCAACCAACCTTTCTGATGATTCAGATTATATTCTGGGCTCTGCTAATGGATTTAACAGTTCAGGAGGAATCTTATCGGTAGCATTTGATAAGTCCGGAGATGCATGGATCGGTACAGACGGTGGTTTAAGAATTATGTCTAACGCTGCGTCTGAAATAAAAACCCCGCAGCCTGAAGTAGAACCTATAGTCATAGAACAAAACGGACTGGGTGAAGAGCTTTTCAGAGAATCAGCTATTCTTCAGATTGCAGTAGATGAAGGAAACTACAAGTGGGTTTCCATTGATGGCGGTGGTGTATATTACCTTTCTGCTGACGGTCAGAAAACAATAAAACATTTTACTAAAGAAAATTCGCCTCTTCCTACCAATAGTGTTACAGATATAAAAGTTGATAAGAAAACCGGAAAAGTATATTTCGTAACGTATAATGGTATTGTAACCTATCAGGGTGATGTTGCTGATGTAACGTCCAATTTCGGGGATGTTGTAGTATATCCTAACCCTGTTGTGTATTCTAATTTTAAAGGAAAAGTGACCCTCAAAGGCCTTGCAGAAAAAACCAATATAAGAATTGTAGATGCAGCAGGAAATGTGGTACACTCTGCAGTAGCAAGAGGAGGTTATTATGAATGGGATCTTAATAACCAGAAAGGGGTAAGAGTAGCATCAGGAATGTATTTTGTTCTGATGACCAATGAAGATGGGTCTGATAAAGCTACAGCCAAAATAGGAGTAGTCAATTAATTAATGAATTCACAAAACGGTTTTTTACTTTCGTTTATAAAATACGGAGAAAATGATGCTGTATTGCATTGTTTTACTGAAGAAGAGGGTTTTCAAAGCTATTTTCTAAAAGGAATTTATTCTAAAAAGAACAAAAAGAAAGCCCTACTGCAGCCACTGAGCCAGCTGAATTTTTCAATACATCCGCTCCGTGGCAATGGTATACCAACTGTTTCAAAGTTTGAACTGGTAAAAAATAACGACATTTATACAGATATAAAAGTCAATACCGTTATTTTCTTTATTTCAGATTTTTTGAGTCATATCCTTAAATATGAGGATAAAAATATTCCTATCTATACCGGCATTAATCATTTTATCAATGAACTGACAAGCAGAAATTATCAGGCACACTTGCTTTTTTTACTGGCTGTTTTAAAAATTCAAGGGGTTGCTCCATTGTTGGGTGATGGTAAATTTTTAGATCCGGAAACCGGAACTTTTTCCCAGGTGATCTGTCATCAGCAATTCAATGAAGAAATTTCTACATTATGGAAAGAAGCACTTTGTGCCGAAAATCTGTATGCTACAAAAATCCATTCTTCATTAAGAAAAGAATTTCTGGACAGCCTTCTCGTGTACTACCATTATCATATCACAGACTTCAAGACGCCTGCTTCATTGGAAATTATCCAGCAGATATTTGAATAGACCAATTCCTGATTGCTAGAATTCTTTTATGGTTCTTTTGTCTTTTCAACATCTTCGGGCATTTCAGTTTCAGATTCTGCAATTTCTTTTTTGGAGAATCTTGGTTGCAGGATCTTGGCAATAAGTCCGGTCCAGCCTGTCTGGTGGGAAGCTCCTACTCCACGGCCGTTATCCCCATGAAAATATTCATAGAACAGAATATAATCTTTAAAATCCGGATCGGTCTGAAATCTTTCATACTGTCCATGAACCGGTCTTTTTCCATTTTCATCCTTTAAAAAAATCTTTGCAAGCCTTTTGTTTAAAGCATCTGCTATCTGATCCAGATTTGAATAGTTTCCACTTCCTGTAGGATATTCCACTAAAAAATCGGGGCTGTAGTAGAAGAAAAAACGCTGAAGACTATCAATAATCAAAAAATTAATCGGAAACCACACCGGGCCACGCCAGTTGCTGTTCCCTCCGAAAAGTCCGCTGTCACTTTCTGCAGGTGTATATTTTACACTATAATCCGTTTCATTCAGCGTTAAAGTATAAGGATTGTTTTCATATTCTTTTGATAGTGCTCTTACCCCATAATCACTTAAAAATCCCTCCGGATTCAACATTCTGTTTAACAATCTTTTCAAACGGTGTCCACGAAGCAAAGACAAAAGGTGCTTGGAATCCTGACCTTTGACTTCCCATCTTGAAACCAGAGAAGCCAGTTCCGGTTTATTATCCAGTACCCACTTCATTCTTTTCTTAAAATTGGGCAGATTTTCAATCATTTCATCATCTATAACCTCAACGGCAAACATCGGGATCAGTCCTACGATGGTTCTTAATCTTAAATACATATGCGTTCCGTCATTAGAAGCTATGGCATCATAGAAAAACTCATCTTGTTCATCCCACAAACTGAATTCTTCATCCCCCATATTATCCAGTGAATTGGCAATTGACAGGAAATGCTCAAAAAACTTCATCGCCATTTCTTCGTACACATTATTATAAAGAGCCAGCTCCAGAGCAATCCGCATCATATTCAGGGCAAACATAGCCATCCAGCTTGTCCCATCCGACTGTTCCAGCTGTTCTCCGTTGGGTAAAACAGCATTCCGGTCAAAAACTCCAATATTATCAAGCCCTAAGAAACCTCCTTCAAATATGTTGTTGCCATTGGTATCTTTTTTATTTACCCACCAGGTAAAGTTCATCAATAATTTCTGGAAAGCACTTTCCAAAAATTCCAGGTCGGGTTTATCTTTTAAATATTCATCAATTTTAAATACTCTGAAAACCGCCCATGCATGTACCGGAGGGTTTACGTCACTAAAGTTCCATTCGTAGGCGGGAAGCTGTCCATTGGGGTGCATATACCATTCAAACAGAAAAAGTTTCAGCTGATGTTTTGCAAAGTCCGGATCTATCAGGGAAAAACTAATGGTGTGAAACGCCAGATCCCAGGTGGCATACCACGGATATTCCCATTTATCCGGCATGGAAATAATATGTTCGTTATTAAGATGCTTCCAGTCATAATTTCTTATTTTTTCCCTCGATTTTGGAGGAGGCATTTCAGCCGGATCACCTTTCAGCCATTTTTCAACATTGTAGTGGTAAAACATTTTATTCCACAACATTCCTGCAAAAGCCTGTCTTTGTACGAGTTTTTCATCTTCCGAAGTGATTCCTTTCTGGATTTCGGCATAAAATTCATCTGCTTCTTTCTGCCTTTGATTAAAAAGAGTCTCAAAATCACCGAACGGCTCTCGTAAATCTTTATCTGATATTCTGAATTCAAATGTTCTGGATTCACCGGCTTTAAAATCTTCATCAATAAAAAAAGAAGCTTTGGTTCCTACATTTTTTGGATTTACAGACTGAGAATTACCCGTCATCACAAAATTATTGATCCCGTCTTTACAGAACTTTGATCCATTTTGCGACTGGTAGAGTCTTTCATTATTGGTTTCATTGTTACAAAACAGGGTCTTCAACGATTGTTTTGCATACACGTTTTTAATCTCAATATCCTGATGATTTACTTTAATGCGGTCTGCATCTTCAGCATGTAATTGTGGCTGATAGTCATCATATCCCCAATTCCAGGTATTCCTGAACCAAACCGTAGGCAATATTACAAGAGAAGACTCTTTTTCAGATTTATTGATAATGGTAAGTCTGACCAGAATATCATTCTGACTTTCTTTTGCATATTCAATAAAGATGTCAAAGTATTCATTGTTATCAAAAATTCCGGTATCAATCAGTTCATATTCCGTTTCATCCTTACTTCTCGAAGCATTTGTTTTTACAAGATCTTCATAGGGGAAAATATTTTGCGGATATTTATATAGCATTTTCATGTAGGAATGCGTAGGTGTAGAATCCAGATAATAAAAATATTCTTTTACGTCTTCACCATGATTTCCCTGTCCATTAGTCAGTCCAAAGAATCGTTCTTTCACCATTTTATCCTTTTTATTCCAGAATCCGACAGAGAATACAAGTTTCTGAAGATCATCACAGATTCCACATATGCCTTCCTCGCCCCAACGGTAGGTTTTGGCTTCAGCAGTATCATGGCTGGTATAATTCCATGCATCTCCGTTTTCACTGTAGTCTTCACGAACAAGCCCCCATTCCCGGTTACTTACATATGGGCCCCATTTTTTCCATGAAATATCTGAAATTCTCTGTTTTTCTGACATAGACAAGATGTTTTGTACAATTGTAAAATGTATTCATGTATTGATGACAATAAGCTCAAAACTTTAAACCCTAAACCTTGAACTTTAAAACTACACTATCCTCCGGTAGAAAAACTCTCAAACGTAGTCATTCCACCATCTACGAAAATGCTTGTTCCTGTGATATAATCAGCAAGATCACTGGCAAGAAAAGCTGCCAAATTTCCGATATCCTGCGGCTGTCCGATTCTGTTATAAGGAATAAGGGTAAGAAGAGAATTGAGTGCTTCAGGAGTACTCCATGCACTCTGATTAATAGGAGTCTGAATGGCTCCCGGACAGATAGAATTAACCCTGATTTTGGCTGCTCCATATTCCTGCGCAAGGGTTTGCATCAACATTCTGATGGCTCCTTTGCTTGATGCGTAGTTAGCATGTCCGGCCCATGGAATAATTTCATGCACAGAACTGATATGAATAATCTTTCCACAAGCTACAGAACGTGAAGGATCTATCCCACGCCGCAGAAATTCTTTAATGGCTTCTCTGGCACATAGAAACTGTCCCGTCAGGTTAACACCAATGACAGCATTCCATTGGTCTATTGTCATTTCGGTAAATTTTGCATCCTTTTGAATGCCTGCGTTATTCACCAGAATATCTACGGTTTGAAATTCGGAAACAACATCCTGAAACATTTTGATTACCTGGTCTTCTTTAGAGACATCACAGGCATAAGTGATCCCATTTCCTCCGGCATCAGTGATTTCTTTCAAAACAGCTTTGGCTTCCTCTGTAGATCTTTCCGAAGAATGGTTGACAATGACTGTTGCTCCTGCTTCCGCTAATGATTTTGCGATTCCTGAACCTATTCCGCTGGAGGCTCCTGTAACCACAGCAACCTGATTTTGAAGTGATATTTCCATGTTTTGTAATTTGATGTTACTCAAAGTTATGGAAAGATATCAGCAGATAAAAAATTATGATTTTAAAATTTTATTAAAGTTTTTTGTGCATCAGGTATTGAGGCCCGCTCCTTCCGATTCTGGTTTTACCGTCAAAAATGTATCCTGACTGAAGATAAATATGATAAGCTGAATCATTTTTCTGATTGACGGCCAGTACAATTTCTTTACAATCCCCGAAGTGAGTTTTTACAAAATTCCCGACCTCCAGCATAGCCATTTTTCCTATTCCTTTTCCCTGCATCTGAGGATTTACAGATAAAGAACGCAGTAAAACTGATGTCTCATCATCGGTAAGTTCAAATTTATCTTTCCCGAAATCAAGGACAAAAAAACCTGCAACCTGATCATTTTCAAATATAGTCACCGGAAATGCGTCGTCGTCATCCCGTTCGCTGATACTTTTCAAAGCCTGTTGAGCTGTCGCGGTAAATTGCATTTGGTTTTCATCCAAAGCATAACTGACTCCGGAAAGATCTTCTGGTTTATAGAATTCTAAATGTATCATAGTTTTAGTGATGGTAAATATCTTCATACATTACTCCTGCACGGATTTCCACGGGAAGTTTATTCTCCTCAGGAACAATAGGGCAATTGTAATCGTACGCATTATAAGCACAAAAAGGATGATAAGATTGATTAAAATCAAGTACAATAGTGTTTCCTTTCGGAATCTTCAGATCCATATATTTCCCTCCTCCATAGGTTTCTTTTTCATTGGTAGCATCGCGGAACGGAAGAAAAAGATAGTCTTTGTATTTATCCTGTTTAATTAAAGCCAGACTTTGGTATAAAGTGACTGTATAGGGTTTATTATCCAGCATAAATGTGGCTTTTCCGTACTCCTGATATGTTTTTGTTTTTCCTGAAGAAGTAGGAAGTTCAAAGGGTTGTGTATCTTTTGATTTAACAAATTTAGCGGTTACTCTGTATTTGGCATCAAAAGGAAAGAAAGGGTGCCCTTTAAAGTTTTTAAAATTATCTCCTCTTAACGGAGTCTCTTTTGGATTAAGATATTCAGCATTGAGCTCTTTCTGAAATTTCTGAACATCTTTCTCTTCCTTTGAAACCGTTTTCTGAGAAAAAGCCCATAATGGAAGGAGTAAAAAGAGTACTATATATTTTTTCATGAATATAAAATTATAAGTAAAACTATGAATTTCCGGAACAACAAAAGTTAAAATTCTAATAAAAAAATATAATCTGTTTTAAATAAAATAAGCACCGGCTGATCTAGCATACTTTTTGAAAAACAAAGCTCATGGACAGAAAAAATTTCATCAGGACCAGTGCATTAGCGATATCAGGTTTCTATTTTCTTCAATCTGAACTATTCCGGGCCGCGGAAAGAAAAAACAGCCAGATAACAGAAAATACTGATGTTCCGATTATAATCATTGGCAGCGGGTACGGAGGAGCTGTATCTGCATTACGCCTTTGTGAAGCCGGAAAAAAAGTGTTGATGCTTGAAATGGGTCTTAACTGGGAGAAAGCAGGAATTCCGTTTTCCAATCTTTTAAAACCCGGGAAAAGTTCTGCATGGCTGAAAAAGAAAAGCATTGCACCTTTCATGAATATTTTTTCTTTAACACCTTTTACCGGAATATTAGACCGTCTGGATTTTGAACATATCAATATCTGGGTAGGAAGAGGCGTTGGCGGGGGCTCTCTTGTGAACGGAGGTATGGCTGTTACTCCCAAAGAAAGCTATTTCAAGGAAGTTTTTCCAGATCTTGATGCTGAAAAGTTTTACAATCATTACTTTCCTCTGGTACGGGAAGAGCTCAAGGTAAATGTAATTGATGAACAGTTTCTGAAAGACTGTCCTTATTATAAATTCACACGGGTAGGTGAAGAAGAGGCCCACAAAGCTGGTTTTAAGACCATGAGAGTTCCGAACGTGTATGATTTTAAGTATATGGAAAAAGAATTCCGGAATGAAGTTCCCCGCTCAGCTCTTAATACCGAAGTTATTTATGGTAACAATTATGGAAAAAACAGTCTGGATAAAACTTATCTCAGAAAAGCACTGGAAACCGGAAATTTAGAAATTCTTGATCTTCATTGTGTCCAAACGATAAAACTTAATGATGATAAAAGCTATACATTAAATGTCCAGCAGATTGATACATCAGGAATTCCGGTTGCTGACAAAGTTTTCAACTGTAAAAAGCTGATTCTTTCCGCAGGAACAATGGGAACTTTACAGCTTCTGCTACAATCTCATGCGGAAAACAATTTCCCTGTTCATGAAAAGATCGGAAAACAATGGGGAAATAACGGGAATTTTATGACCGGAAGAAACTGGGTAAAACCTTTGTCTGGCGGTACAGGAGCCAAGCAATCTACTATTCCGGTAGGCGGCATTGACAACTGGGACGATCCTGATCACCCGTTTTTTACAGAGATTGCTCCTTTACCAATGGGAATGGATGTCGCTACCGCTTTATACCTGCTAATCAACAGAGTTGATAAAAAGGGAGAAGTTGTGTACAATAAAGCCAGCCGATCTCTGACTTTGAACTGGGACGAAAGCAATACTGCCAAAATGAGAGAAAATGCCCAATATTTTATCCGTAAAATGAATAAAGCCAATGGCGGAACCCGAAGCCATCTGCTTTTCAATAATGGTTTCGGAGCTGATATCTGTTATCATCCGCTTGGTGGGTGTGTTCTGGGTGAAGCTACCAACGAATTCGGAAAACTAAAAGATCACGAAAATATGTATGTTCTGGACGGATCATTAATTCCCGGAACCATTGGGGTTAATCCGTTTGTTACCATTACAGCGATTGCAGAATACTGTATTGAAAACCTCATCAAACACAATGAATTTGCCTGAAATCAGGGTATTGATTGTATTTCTGTAAGATAGTTACGAATATCGTCTTCCAGTTTCACCGGATAGATAAAGTGAAGTTTTTCGGCTAAAGAAGTTCCCAGCTCATGTACCAGATCGGCACAGGCAAATAGTGCTTTCCAGTTTTCTTCAATATCATTTCCTGAGAAAGTAGCTTCCACTTTATTCCATAAGTCCGAAGATAAATATTGTTTGAAAAGTCTTCCGTGTTTATTGGTGGTAATAGTATTCCAGTCATGATTTCCGGCAATATACCATTCAATCAAAGGAACCAGATAATCTGTACGCAGGACATTTTCAGACATGAATTTGGCATAAAAAATATCCCCACGTTTAAGACATTTTGCCACATAGGTTGTATCCCACCAGAAATCATTGAACAGCTGTTGAAATTCTTTTTCCGTAGGCTGATGTATCATGATCGACTGATAGGTCGGGGGTTTCATATTTCTTGTCAGACCATCTTTGTCTATTAAAACCTGATATCCTACATCCCAATCCTCGGGAAGAGTTTCTTCATTGATTTCTTCAATAAATTCAGATACCTGGTAGAGCTTAAAGTCAACTTTCACATGGTCTTTATACAAAACCATTTTCATGGCATGTTTTCCCTCAAAAACATGGTCATCTTCTTCAATCATGGAAATAGGATCACCAAAAAGTCTGATCCATTCATTTCCGGACTCATAAGATGTCCTGTTTTCAAAAACAAGCTCTACATCCAGATCACTTAAATCATCTACGGGAGCATAAGGGTTTACCAGTGAACTGGTCAGAAGCACAGCACGGATATCAGGGTTGTTTTCGGCCCAATGAATAATCTGTTTCAGTTTTTCTTCCCTTACTTTCATATTAATAAGATTCTGAAATTTTTACACGGTACACATCGGAAGAATTTCTTTTGATTGATTCTACAAAAAAGCCGCCCTCCTCAGGAATTACTTCTTTTAAATCAAAACTTTTGCAGTCTTTCGGAAGCCCAGAAAATATCAGGGTAAACCAAAAATCTTTCATAAAAGGAACCGGAGTCCAGTAAGGAGAAATTGAGATGTTTTCTGCATGAATCAATTTACTTCTATGCTCAGACTGGTTATCAAAAAGATAGGTCGAATGCCAGATCCTGATCAGGTTTCCTAAAAACGGTGATGCCGGAAAACAACAGTGTACAATCACCTGCTTCTCCTCTTCCGTTTTCGCCTGAAGAGATTCCAGGATTTCCTTGGCAATAACAGGTTTTACAATTACTTCTTCCACCTTTTAATAAGTAATAAATAATGAGCAATGAGTAATAGATGCTGCTACTCATTGCTCATTATTGGTATTAATATTCTAATTCTAATTTTTCTTTTGTATAATTTCTCACTTCATTGGTCAGTTCAGGGTTTTCAGCCAGCTTTTGTCCGTAAGAAGGAACCATTTCAAGCAGTTTTCCTTTCCATTCTCCATGAAGCTTTTCCGGGAAGCATTTTTCCAGCACATTCAACATGGCATATACTGCTGTAGATGCACCTGGCGAAGCTCCCAGCAGAGAAGCAATTGTTCCGCTCTTATTCACCACCACTTCAGTTCCGAATTCCAGCTTACCTCCTTCTTTTTCATCTTTTTTGATGACCTGAACCCTCTGGCCTGCTACTTTCAATTCCCAGTCGTCTTCTTTAGCATCTTTGACAAATTCTCTCAAATGCTGCATTCTCTGAGATTTTGTCATGGCAACCTGCTGAATAAGATATTTCGTGAGAGGAATATTATGCCACCATGCTCCGAAAAGCGATTTCAGGTTTTTGGTGTTTACACTTTCAGGAAGATCAAGATAGCTTCCTTCTCTCAGGAATTTGGTGGAAAAACCTGCAAAAGGCCCGAAAAGAAGAGCTTTCTTACCATCAATAATTCTAAGGTCAAGGTGTGGAACAGACATTGGAGGTGCGTCTACCGTAGCCTGTGTATATACTTTAGCCTGGTGTTTTTCTACCAATTCCTGGTTATGGCTTACCAGCCACTGTCCGGAAACCGGGAAACCTCCGTAACCTTCACTTTCTTTAATATCTGAACTGTCCAATAACGGAAGCGCATATCCTCCTGCTCCAATGAAAACAAAGTCTGCCACCACTTCCTGCTTGTGACTATGGATTCTGTCTTTTACCTTCATTCCCCATTTCCCGTCTTCTCTTGGATCTATGTCTTTCACTTCATGATATAGGAAAACCTCAACATTGGAATCTTCCAGAAGATGTCTTCCCATTTTTCTTGTCAGTGTTCCGAAATTCACATCCGTCCCCATATCCATCTTCGTCGCCGCCATTACTTCGGATTGATTTCTTTTGCTCATTACCAAAGGAATCCATTCTCTCAGTTTCTCATGATCTGTAGAAAATTCCATTCCTGAGAAAAGAACAGATTCTGCCATTTTATCGTGGCGTTTTTTAAGATATTCAGCATCTTTTTCTCCGAATACCAGACTCATATGCGGGCATGAATTGATAAATTCTTTTGGCTCATGAATATAGCCTTTGGTGAGCAGATATGCCCAGAATTGTTTTGAAATTTCAAACTGTTCTGCAATACTTTCTGCTTTGGTGATATCAATAGACCCGTCTGGTTTTTCCGGGGTATAATTTAGCTCACAAAATGCGGAGTGCCCTGTTCCGGCGTTGTTCCATGCTGCTGTACTTTCTTTGGCAAATCTTCCGAGTCTTTCAAAGATTGCGATTTCAAGATTTGGATCAAATTCATGAAGCAGCGTTGCTAAAGTGGCGCTCATGATTCCGCCGCCTATCAGTACAACGTCATATTTAGGTTTCGGTGTTCTGCTTGTAAGCGATTGTGACATAATTTTAAATTTTACTTCAAATTTCGGGAAAAGTTTTAAAAACAGGAACGCGTTTAACGATTTTAACACGTTATTTTTTGCTGCAAAAACACTTCTTGAGTACACAACAAAAAACCATGGAAAATTTCAATAAAACATCATTGAAATGATTGATAATATGAGAGCATTATTACCTCCCGGATTATCAGAATGAGCATAAAAAAACTTAAGCATTGGAATGCTTAAGTTTCAGTTAATTTTATTTTACAAACAAGATTTCAGTGATAAAGTCTTGTTTTAGTTCAATTTTGCCGTCAGTTTTTTAAACTGTTTTTCAGCGTTTTTACCTTCATAAAGAATGGCATATACGGTATCTATAATCGGAAGTTTAAGATTCTTCTGCTTCGCTGTTTTATAAATAGAATCGGCAGCATAATATCCTTCAGCCACCATATTCATAGACTGAATGGCAGATCTCACGGTATATCCTTTTCCGATAAGATTTCCAAGGTTTCTGTTTCTTGAGAAAAGTGAGTAAGCAGTCACCAGAAGATCCCCCAGATAGGCGCTTTCATTCACATCTCTCGGTGCTTCATAGATGGCTTCCAGGAAAGCTTCCATTTCACGGATTGCATTGGAAACAAAAACAGCGGTAAAGTTATCGCCATATCCCAATCCACTTGCTATTCCCGCTCCTATCGCAAAAATATTTTTAAGAATGGCACTGTACTCATTTCCTAAAATATCTTTACTTGTATGTACTTTAATAAAGTCTGAACTGAAGATTCCTTCAAGTTTTTCAGCCGTTTCATCTTCTACTGCCGCAATGGTAAGGTAAGAAAGTCTTTCCATTGCTACTTCTTCTGCATGACAAGGTCCTGCAATAACAGCCTGATTTCTGAACCCGATTTTAAATTCATCACGCAGATAATGGGCTACCACATCATTTACTTTAGGAATAATCCCTTTAATTGCAGAGATAAAGATCTTATCTGAATAATCACAGGTCATCTTGTCCAGTGTATCAGACAGGTAGATAGATGGAGTTGCCAGAACAATAACATCACAGGCAGAAACCAGTTCATTGATATCCGTTGTTAATTTTAAGCTTTTCAGATTGAAGTGAGCAGCTGTAAGATAAGTGGGGTTGTGTCCGCGAAGCTCAATGGCTCCTTTTACAAATTCACTTCTTACGCACCAGTGTACAACTTTACAGTTTTCAACAAGCATTTTTACGATAGCGGTTGCAAAACTTCCGCTCCCTACAACTCCTACAGAAATATCCTTTTTATTCTTTTTTGGATTCGAAGATTCTGAAATAATTTTCTTTTTAGCCATAATTGGAATGTGAACTGCAAAGATATTAAAACAAAGACGTAACAAAGGCTTTGAAACTATGATAAACGCCATTTTCTGAAAAAATTAACACTTCAACACAATTAAACAGCTAATTAACCGTTAAATACAGAAAAAACTGAATTTTAATTAAAAATAACCGGCAAAGCTTATTTTTAATTAAATTTGCAGCTTCAAAACCGTTTTAAATTTACTAAGAGAAGAAATATGAAAAAATTTCTAAGCAGCAAGAAGAACGTAAACATTCTCCTGGGAGGACTTTTGCTAGTAGTTTTTGCACAAGGTGTCTTCATTGCGAAGCTCTTTTCTGAAAGAGACGACAAAACCTACGAAGTCAATCTTGTAAAAATAAACACTGAAAAAGACAGTGTAGATTATCTAAAAATGAAAACTGATCTTACCCTCGTAGATCAGACAGTGGGTCAACTTAACTCCTTCCTGAAGTCCAAAGACATTACCAACGAAAAACTGATGATGCTCAACCAGGACAGTATTTCAAATTCTATTTATCTTTCCAAACAAGCAAACCGATACAGCCAGTATCTGATGGATCTTCAGAAAAAACTGATGCAGGTTCCTTTAGGTATGCCTACAGACGGATATATTTCCTCTAATTTTGGCGTGAGAAAAAACCCGATTCCATTCAAAACTGTTTTCGCTTCGGTAAAAACAAGTGCAGCAACGGAAGCAAAACCGGCAGTGGCTGCAGCTCCAAAGCCTGAAGTAAAAGCTGAACCTGTTGAAAAAATTATTGAACTTACAGACAGCTATGGAAATAAAAGGGAAGTGAAAGTAATGGTTACTCCAAAGGCAGCTCCTGTGGCTGCTGCATCCGCACCTTCTACAACAAAAGCTGTGGCTGGAACTACAACTACGACTAAAACTGCTGCTGCTGAAAAAAACAATCCACCTGCTGAAGCTGATCAGATGCAATTCCACAAAGGACTGGACATTGCTGTTGCCTATGGTTCTGATGTAAGAGCTGCGGCTGCCGGAACAATTATTTTTTCCGGGCAGAAAGGAGGTTATGGGAACTGCGTGATTGTTTCTCACGGAAATGGTCTGGCTACACTATACGGACATTTATCTCAACTTGTATCTAAGGTAAATGATAAGGTAAAAGTAGGTCAGGTGATTGCCAAATCCGGAAATTCAGGACGTTCTACAGGTCCTCATCTTCATTACGAAGTACACAAAAACAATACTCCGATTAACCCGAAATTGTTTATGAATCTATAAAAAGAAAGGCTGTTCACATAGAACGGCCTTTTTATTTTAATTCTGGAAATAGGTTGATCTGTTTTTTATGGAAATTCAATATTCAACAGCTTTTTTGTCTTTCTGTCAAATGCCAGATTGATAAAAGGAAACAACTGCTTCCTCTGACCCACTTCCCTTATTAAAATGATAGGTCCCAAATTGGAATCTTCAATGAATTCAAATCCCTGAAACTGTATTTTTGTTATTGCTCCTAATTGAGAATCCATTCCTGAAAGTGTCTCTTTAGCCACTTCCTCTTTAGGTTTAAATTTTGGATCAAACATTTCAAGCATTCCA
Organism: Chryseobacterium sp. GVT01B; assembly: GCF_019970045.1. Lineage (GTDB taxonomy): Bacteria > Bacteroidota > Bacteroidia > Flavobacteriales > Weeksellaceae > Chryseobacterium. The sequence continues at coordinate 171,660 of NZ_JAHXYI010000007.1, read as the reverse complement.
TGGTAATCTTTATTCATCAAAAATGAATTGATCTTATCAATTTCCGGGTATATATTTTTTACTTCCTGCAATTCTTTTTGGGTAAATGATTTTGTAAAACTTGCCCCGTCAGCTAAAAGTAATTTTGTTTTAACAACATCATAGACTCCGGGTTTTTGATTCTGAAAAACCATAAATGCAATATTGGCAGCATTGGATATCGCTCTTTGTGGTTGATTATTGATCAGTTTACTGTCTTTAATCTGTACTTCAAAAAAATCGCTGGATGTTCCGTTCAGTGTTTGTACTCCTTTCATCGTTTCAACATAACCTCCGTAAAACTTCAGAACTTCGTCAACAGATTTTTTATCTTGGGATGTTGTCGCCAGTTTACCACAGCTGAATAAAAATAAGGTCAACAACAGAAAGGGTAGAATTTTAATTGATTTCATGAGTTATTATTTGATTTTTAAAAATAAATTACAGATCCTCTTCTCTTTTTAAAAAACGATTTTCTGCAAATCAAATATAACAAAAAGTACATGCAAAAATTTACATGTACTTTTGATTCTTATCATTATTTCAAAATTTTAAGAGTTCCTTTTGGATGGGTAAATGTACCATCGGGACCTGCAATATTTGAATACACTATATTTTTATTATAATCCTGAATATGGGTTACATTGAAGCCAAGATGCGGCTCATGCCAATAGATCATAAAAATATTCTTCGCTACTTCTACAGCCGTATATTCTACAGTATCTGTACTGTTTTTTGAACTTCCGGCTGTTCCGGTGAAGGTCATTGTTTTATTATCTTTAAAATCAAGAAGGAATTTTACGGTTCCAAAATCAACTTCAACTTTATGACCGATGGCCGGGTATGGAGATTTCAGATCCCAATCCATTTCTTTAAGATAAACCTTAACTCCCATTCCAAGCTCTTCTTTTCCTGGAAGATCGGGGTATTTTTTAACCATAAAATCTCCAATAGCATCCGAAGTTTTATTTTCTGTCACTGCCTGTTTATAGTTTTCCAGATAGCTTTTCACAAAATCAAGAGATTGTGGTGATGTAGAAAGTTCTGCAAAATGGGAAGGAATTACCTGCTCCGGTTTCAAAGCTTTCATGGCATCAATCTGCCCTATCCATTGGTCAATTGCTTTTGCATTCTGAGTGTCTGCCATCCAAAGGTGTGAACCTACTGACACTGAAATCCCACCAGCAATGGTTTTAATGGAAGGAATCCAAAGAAAACTGTGTGCCGGATCTTCAGGATTTTGTCTGATTTCAATTTTGTTTCCTTCAAGATCAGGAATGGAAACAGCAGCTTCAGGAACGATAATTTCCAATGGAGCATCTGCTTTCAACTGTGGTTTCCATACTGCAAGTTTATCATCTTTTGAAGCTGATATCAGATAAGCTGTCTGCGCTGTTGAAATAATTTTTGCATTAGGAAAAGCTTTTCTGATCACATCCAGCCCAAAATAAAAATCAGGGTCACTGTGAGAAATAAAAACTGTTTTCAGGTTTTTTCCTGTCGCTTTTATTTCTTTCACAAGCTGCTCTGCGTATTGTTTCTGAAATTGGGCATCAACAAGTATGGCATCTTTATCTCCATAAATAATGGTGGAAGTAATCGGGAAAATAGCTTTGGTTCCCGGATTATATACTTTCACTTTGAGGTTTCCCGCAAATATGCTGATAAATCCAAACAACGTCAATAATGACAATAATTTCTTTTGTATCATTTCCGTTTTTTTATAATTAATAAGCCGCTGTAAAACGTTCTCTGATATGGTTGTTCTGTTCCAGTTCATCTACCAAAACTACAGCTACATCTTCTACAGACAGACGGCTTCTTCCGTTTTCATCAAATACCGGAGTTTCTAATGAAGTTCTGTATTTCCCTGTTCTCTCTCCTACATTCGCCTGGTTCATTTCCACTGCAGGGCTGAAGAATGTCCAATCCAATGTTTTGTTTTCTCTGATTTTGTTCAGATAATCTCTTGCTGCTGTAGCGCCTGGTTTGTAAGCATCCGGGAAATCAGGTGTGTCTACGATTTGTACATTATCCGGAGTGTAAAGGCTTCCTGCTCCACCTACTACGATCAGTCTTTTTACACCGGACTGCTCTACTGCTTTTTGAATATTTTCAGAACCATTCAAAAAATCATTGTATAGATTAGGATTCGTCCATCCTGCGTTGAAAGTACTGATAACGGCATCGCTTCCTTTTAATGCTTCAGCTAATTCATCTACATTGTTTACATCAACGCTTTTTGCCGTTACATTCTCCTGTGATTTTACTTTAGATGCATCTCTTACCAATGCTTCTACAGCATAACCTCTGTTTGTTAATTCTGCTACTACATTTGATCCTACAAATCCTGTTGCACCAATTACTGCTACTTTTTTCATAATGTTTTATTTTTAATTAAATTGTAATAAATTTTGTTACATTTAAAGATAAAAAATTTTTATTCGAACTGGTCAGCGAATACCTGTAATGACTTGTCTCCTAAAAACTTTACTACTAAATGGTCTGTTTCTTCAAATAATGTATTTAAATGAGTATTAATCTCCTTACCAACACTACAGGCTGGATTAGGGTTCTGATTTTTTTTCCCTAATACTTCTGTATTTTTCACTGCTTTATAGATCTCAGAAATAGTGATCAATTCCGCATTTTTGCCAAGCTGACTTCCTCCTTCTTTTCCCTGTCTGCTGATAATCAAGCCTGCTTCTCTTAATACGCTGATTTCCTTTCGGATAATCACCGGATTCACATTGATACTACCGGCTATCCACTCGGAAGTAAGCCACTCCTGAGGGCTCTTCGCCAATAAGGTCATAATATGTATTGCCGTAGCAAATCTTGTATTGTTCATTGTAATTACACTGCAAATATACACATTTTTTAACTGTAATAAAATTTATTACAATTAATTTTTTCTTAAAGGATTAATTTATCCAGATCAAGCAGCAGATAATTGATGTTCTGATTGATGGTACGGGTTGCTGACTGCATCTGATTGAGCATGGCAGCACGGTTATTCAGATCATCTGCTCTGTAAAACCCACCATCACTGAAAATCACAGACTTATCTGCAGCTTCTTTTACATCATCAAACTGATAATGAAGCCACCTCTGTTTCATATTTCCTATAATAGAATATTCTTCTTTGTTGGAAAACTTTTTCTCGGTATACATATACCAAATGAAAGGTGGGAAGTTGGGAGACTCCAGTTTTTCTTTCCAGATATCTCTCAAAAGATTCCTCTGATGAATAAATTCTACCTTTTTTCCTTTCGGGTTAAGGGTTGCCAAACCAAAACCTGCTCCTAAAATACCTCCTCCGATACCTATTGCATTATCCCAACCATCACTTTTCACAATTCCTCCGGCAATGGATGAGGCTGCACCGGCAATGATTGAATATAAAATCAGTTTATTATTTCTTGAGGCATTTAGATTATCCACATAACTTCCGATCTGAGCTACTCTCTCTCCTTCACAGTCAAATTCTGCGGCCACCGCATCCAGTTCTGTTAAAGCAATCGTAATCCTGCTGTTGATTTTGGTTTTAAGCTGCAATATTTTCACTTGTGAAGTGAGGGAAGAATCTTTTTTCAGTTCGATGATTTTGTGAACATCATCAAGATTACCCAATGCATTTAAAATTAAAACACTCTGATCGGTAAACATTCCGCTGAGTTCTTTATTGGCTGCTAAAATAGAATCCGAATTATAAGACGGAAGTTTATTATTGTAATTATACTTAAAGGGAGCTTTACAGTAGCTGTCCTTAAGGGTAAGAATATTCTGCTGGATTGCCTGATTTTTTTTGGAAACACAGGACACCAGTAAGCTTACCACAGCGAGAAGGTAGAAGAGTTTTTTCATTCAGTCATATTTTTGTGTTACCGGACGTATTATAAAACAAATCTTTTCCTGTCACCTTTGTTTTGCAATTATCAATACGAATATAGTACAAATAAAAAAAATTACCTGAAATCAGGTAATTTTTTAATCTATTTTTAAGAAGGATTATTTAATATCCAGCAATTCAACTTCAAAAACAAGCGTACTGTTTGGTCCGATTTCTTTGCTGATCTCCTGATCTCCATACGCTAAATGCGGTGGAATAATCAGTCTCCATTTGCTTCCAACAGGCATTAATTGAAGAGCTTCCGTCCATCCAGAAATTACTCTGTTTAAAGGGAAAGATGCAGGTGTACCTCTTTTTACAGAGCTGTCGAATACTTTACCGGAAATAGTAGTTCCGTGATAGTGGCATTTTACAGTAGACTTAGGCCCTGGTTTTGCCCCATCACCTTCTGTAATGATTTCATACTGTAAGCCGCTTGGTAACTGCACAACGCTTTCTCTCTTACCATACTCTTCCATATATTCTTTACCATCTTTCAGGTTCTTTTCTGCCAATTCTTTTTTACGTTTAAATAACATATCTGCTACTCCCATATTATAATTTTTTTACAAAGATAAGGCTTTTTTAGAGTTGGAAGATGGAAGCACGATGAGGGAAGGTTAAAAATCCAAAGCATTTCCTATCATAACAACATGCTTCTGATTCATTTTTATTAAAAAAACTAAACATTAAAAATCAACAGGTTAACCAATCTATTTTTCAATATTCACTAATCATATTGTCTTACATTTCCTTATTTCTAAACATCTTTTCCACAAAATTCAAATAATTGTAATACTTACTTAACACAGATTTCGAAACTTGGCGTTATAATTGGATTTTAAAAACTAAATGCCAAATCCATTAAAATATAATAAGAAGTTTGATGAACTGAATGAGGAGGAAAAAAAACTTCTGGAACTCAATAAAAAAACAATAGCGGATTTTGTTGAACAATCCTCTTCTATCAGTGATGTCAATTATGCTACAAGAAATGCTCATGCAAAAACGTATGCTGTAGCAAAGGGAACATTCTGGACTGAACCGGATATTCCGGAATCACTGCAGCCTTTTTTTGATAAGGAAAAATTTGATCTGACTATCCGGTTTTCCAATGCCCAGCTGAAAATTAAAAACTCTAAAAAGGATATTCCTGCTTATGGGTTTGCCGTGCAGATCAAGGATGAGAACGGTGGATTACTTGCCAATTATCCATTGGTAAATTTTCCGTTGTTCCCAATTAATTCTGTATCTACTTTTCTGAAGCTATTTACCGCTATTAATAAGTTTTACATCAAAAAATGGAGCAGCCTGTTTCCAATGCTGCTTCAGATAATTAAAGTAATTCCTTCTGCATTGACGGGTGATATGGCTCGTAATATGATCAAGCTGATAGGTAAAAGAAATGATTTTATCCTGTCATTTGATTATTATTCTATAGGTGCTTACCGACTGGGAGATCAAATCATTAAAATAAAATTATCTCCTAAGAATGTGGATAAACATACAGGGAAAAAGCAGCAGATCAAAGACTCATTAAAAAATTACCTGCAGTCTCATGATTTTTCTGCTGATATATTGATACAGCTATGTTACGATCTTCAGGATCAACCGATCAATAAGTTGAATGTAGAATGGAAAAACTCTCCTTTCATTAAAATCGGTGAGGTAAAAATAAATAAGGATTCATTGCTCGATTCCCGTGATTGTACCAATGAACTGCTGTCATTCAATCCTTTTGAAAGTAAAATCTTTTTTCAGCCTGTAGGAAAAATACAGAAACTGCGTGATGAAGCTTATAAAGTATCTGTACAGACGAGGAGAAAGATTAATAAACTGCTGCATGGGAAAAACGGTTAATATAATGATGAATTATAAATGATGAGTTATGAATTTTTGCACATAACGTAAAAGATATTAATATAGAGGACAAAAAAGGAACAGTGTTTAGACTGTTCCTTTTCTACTATTTATAAATTATTATTTTTCAGTTTTAATTAATTTTCTAATGATTATCATGCCTTTGACATCTTCTACCTTTACCCAGTATAATCCTTCTGGTAAGGATTGTACATTAATACTATTACTGTCTGCATAGGAACCGACTAGCCTTCCTTCTTCGTTATAGATTTCCACTGTTTTAATTCCTGATAGATTTTTAATTATAAATGAAGTCTTTGTAGGATTTGGATACAATATTATTCCTTCATTTTTTCTACTGTTTTCTCCTACTTGCAATGTCATGGTCGTAGGGCATGAAATGGCTGTAGGTATTATTCTTTCAGCATTAGTACCATTTCCAAGCTGGCCGCTGGTATTATCTCCCCAAGACCAAAGTGAACCATCTGTTTTTAAAGCAAGTGTATGATTATACCCTCCAACTACACTTTTCCAATTACTGTCTGTACCTATTTGTATAGGAGTCATTTTAGTAAGATATGTACCATCACCTAATTGGGCTGTCATATTATCTCCCCAGGCCCAAAGTGTTCCATTATTTTTAATAGCTAATGAATGATTGACTGCAGCGAAAACACTTGCCCAATCAGAAGCAGTACCTATTTGGGTAGGAACAAGTTTATCTATACTTGTACCGTCACCTAACTTTCCAGAAGAATTATACCCCCAGGCCCAAATTGTACCGTCTGTTTTTAATGCAAGAGTGTGATTAGCTCCAACTGATATGCTTTTCCAGTTAGTATCTGTTCCTATCTGAACGGGAATTTTTTTCCAAATTGTAGTACCATCTCCCAGTTGTCCTGTTGCATTAAAACCCCAGGCCCAAAGTGTTCCATCAGTTTTAAGTGCAATACTGTGAAATACTCCGACTGCAACAGCTTTCCAATTAGTATCCGTTCCTATTTGAATGTAATTATAGTTCTGGTCTGTTATTGTTCCGTCTCCTAATTGCCCAAAAGTATTATTTCCCTTAGCCCAAAGCGTTCCATCTGTTCGTATAGTTAAAATATGCACTCCTGGAGCGACACTCTTTAAATTTGCAGCGTTTCCGATTTCTGTAGGGCTGGTTATATTTTCATTGGTAGTACTCACGAGTATTCCCATAAAATTACTTCCCCATCCCCAGAGTGAATTATCAGATTTTATAGCCATAACATAATCTTCTGCAGGAGTTGATATGATACTTTTCCAGTTAGTATTCCCTATCTGAACCGGGCTTGTTTTATACACATTGGTTCCATCACCCAATTGTCCATACCAATTATTTCCCCAGGTCCAAAGACTTCCGTCATTTTTTAAACCAACAGAATTCGATCTTCCTGTAGAGATTTCTTTCCAACATTGGGAAAAAGCCAGAAAAGGCGTAAGTAAAAAAAGTAAGAATACTTTTTCGATTGATCGATTTTTTCTCATTTGTATTTAAGTTTTATATCCGAATTATTTTTCAGATGAGCATATAATTCAGATGGTTATTAGTTTATAACATCGAATAATTTTCCACAAATATAAAACAAGAAAATGAATTTCCACCTAAAAAAAGACTGTCGTTATAACAGTCTTGTACTTATAATTTCCGGTCTTCTTCCCTGATAGCCAAATCATTGATGCTTGCGTATCTTTTCGCCATCAGCCCGTTTTCATCAAATTCCCAGTTCTCATTTCCATACGCCCGGAACCAGCTGCCATCTTTAGTCTGATATTCATATTCAAAGCGGACAGCAATGCGATTATCTGTGTGTGCCCAATATTCTTTTTTAAGCTTATAATGAAGCTCCTTCTCCCATTTTTTCTGAAGAAATACTACAATCTCTTCTCTGCCATTCACAAATGTATCTCTGTTTCTCCATTCGCTGTCGATAGTATATGCTTTGGAAACCTTTTCGGGATCCTGACTGTTCCATGCATCTTCTGCCATTTGAATTTTTTCCAGTGCCGTTTCAAGGGTGAAAGGCGGAAGCGGATGTTTTTGTTCCATAACTTATTGTATTAAATTGGTGACTATTTTTTTTGATTTTTCAATGAGTTCATTGGATTTGAAAAGCTGGCTTTCTATAATACTGCTTTCAAAAAGCATATAGACATGATCGGAAAGTTCATCATCATTATTTAGCAATTCTAAAAAAAAGTTTCTGAGATCAGCTTTATGAGATTGAATTACACTCAGAATTTTAATATTATCCATTGGTATTTCTGATAAAATATTCAGAAAGCTGCACCCACGGAAATTTTCTTTTTTATTCATATATACCAGAAAATCGAAAGCCTGGATGGTTTTAGATTTCGGGCCTTTTTCCTTTGACAGAAAACTATTGAGTTCACTGAACCAATATTCATGTCTTACCTTCAGAAATTCTACACATAGGTCTTCTTTGGATTTAAAATATTGATAAAAGCTTGCTTTGGCTACTTCTGCCTCGGAAATGATCTGGTTGATTCCTGTAGAATTGTACCCTTGTTTTGCAAACAATTCAAAGGTTTTTTCTACTATTCTTTCTCTTGGAGATTTCATATGCTTTTCTTTTCTGGAACAAATGTATGAAAAAAAACAATATACAGACCAGTCTGTCTATTTTATTTTAAAATAATTTTTGGATAAAATGTCGGAAAACGCAAAGGCGCGAAGTTTTCATGAAAAATAATGTGTTAAGGCGCAAGGATTTTATCTTCGATAAAATTTAATACTGCTAATCATATGACTTCTGCTGTAAATCCTATATTGAGCGAAGCCAAGATATTCTCGCGCCTTAAAAACAGCACAATGCTTATCCTTTTTGCGCCTTTGCGTTTTCCAACAAAAAGCCTCCAGAAATAAATTCCAGAGGCTTTTAAGATATTTTTTAAATAAAATTATTTTTCTTCCAATTCTTCTTTCTTCTCTTCTTCTTTTTCAGGGAAGATGATGGATAACAGAACAGAGATTACCAATACTCCTCCTACGATTCCCAAAGAAACCGGAGACGGAATATGAATCCATGGTGCGATAAGCATTTTAACCCCGATAAAGGACAGGATAATCGCCAATCCGTACGGAAGTTTGCTGAACATATGGATAAAGTTCGCCAATAGGAAATACAGTGATCTTAATCCTAAAATCGCAAAGATATTCGATGTATAAAGGATAAAAGGGTCATTGGAAATCGCGAAGATCGCCGGAATGGAATCTACTGCGAAAAGAACGTCTGTAAATTCAATAACACCAACTACCACTAAAAGAGGAGTTGCCATTTTGATTCCGTTCTGAATGGTGAAGAATTTATCTCCATCGTAGTTATCGGAAACTTTCCAGAAACTTTTGATTAGCCTTGCTCCTGCTGTATTGCTGTAATCTTCGTCATCATCATCGTCACCATCACCCCAGGATTTGATTCCCGCGTACACAAGGAATAATCCGAACAATGTCATTACAACGTTGATTTTCACTGCTTCTCCGAAGATATTCATTTCAGGAAGGTAAGTCAAGTTTATTAATCCTACTCCTGCAAAGATAAATATGGCTCTGAAGATTAACGCCCCGATGATCCCCCAGAAAAGAACTTTGTGATGAAGATACTTCGGAACTTTAAAGAAACCGAAAACGAGGATAAATACAAATAAGTTATCTACAGACAGGGCCTTTTCAATCCAGTAGGCAGCCTGATACTGGGTAAATTTTTCTATTGCCAAAGCATGGCTTTCAGGACTTCCATCGGTATTGAATACCCAATACACCACTCCTGAAAAAACCATTGAAAGCGAGATCCATACTATTGACCAGATGGTAGCTTCTTTGGAAGATACTTCATGACTTTTTTTATTAAATACCCCTAAGTCCAGGAGCAGCATGATAACGACTGTTACTGCAAATCCCCACACCAGACCTGGGTGCAGTTCTAAAATACTTTGATGTTCCACTTTAGTTATGTTATTATATGATAAAAGCAATAGATGCACAGAGTACAAATATTGCTATTTTATTTATCTTTTGATTGACAATTGATTACAGGTAATTCATCTGAACTGTCTGAACCGTCTGTTCCAGTTTTTTGTCTGCAGTAGGATCTCCGATAGCGTTGAATTTCCACTCTCCGTTTCTCTTGTAGAAAACTCCCATTACCATGGCAACATGTCCCCTGAAAGAAGCATCATTTGCAATATCATATTTTGCAAAAACTTCTCTTACGTTGGTAGGTGAACCTTCATAAATACGGATAGAAGCAAAAGGAATGGTTCCGAAATCCTGACCTCTGTAGCTGTTCAGCACCATTGCAACGTGTTCTACGTTAGGCTCCAGTTGGCTGAAATCTACAGTGATTACTTCATTATCCAATCCGTCATCACCATCCACATCACCAGTAAGGTCGTCTCCGCTGTGTCTTACAGATCCGTTTCTGGATTTAAGGTTTCCGAAATAGATTACTTCTGTAACATTTTTGTTTGAATCATATAAAATACAGCTTCCGTCTAAGTCTACTGCTTCTTTTTTAGTTCCAAAAAATCCTTTCTTTTCAATTGCTCCCCAGTTGATTCCTACACAAGCTTGAGAAAGCTCAGCTCCATTTTCTTTTTTAAGGTTGATTCTCTGACCTTTTTGTAAGTTGATAGCCATCTTTTTATGTTTAGTTGTTATTTACTTTTTGCAAAAAAGCATACTTCTTTGCTTTTCAAATTTTGTTTTAGTTATTATTCAAATTCAGATTAAGCATCGCGCGCAGGATATTCGTTTCTTCGTCAAAATCAAATATCTTGCTCATAATGTCCATATTTTCAAGGTTTTTAATATAATCTTTCAAAACACCTTCCACTTCAGCCGGTAAAGCACGTTTTCTTTCGTTCATACTATTTTCCAGCTGTTCATTTTTATTTCTCAGCTGATCGATAATGGAACTCTGGTTAGACTGATTTTCAGAAATATCCAGCTTATCCAATTCTTTGTCAAAAAGATACAATTTCTTTTCGTCTACACTGAAAATAAAATAATCATCAGACTGAAAGATTTTGAAAAGTTCATAATCGTGGGTTCCGATAAGGTAACCACAGACAAAACGGACTTTAAACCCTTGTATATTAAGCCTTCCTAGTAATTTTCTTTCAATGGAATAATCTTTATACTGATAAGCAGGAAAAGAATCGGATTTCAACAATAATTCATCTGCTTCCGTTCTGTAAAATTCCTGAGCATATTTTTTATGAAAATACAGTACATTATCCCAATTGGCTGTAAAACTATCTTCTGTAAGGTCTTTATATAATGTTTTCAGATGTTGGGAAAATACACCGCTGTACATTTTCCTGTCGGTTTGAAAACTGTCTACCCGTCTTTCTTCAAAACCTGAAATATATTTACTGTTGATGTTAATTTCATTGATAACAGCCAGCATATCATTTTCCTTCTGTTTTTTAATTTTAGTAAGAAGTTCTATGAGACTGTCGGTATACTGCAGATGGAAAAGTTCCAGTTTATTGTAATCCAAAGCCGTATTTTCCTGGAACAGATTGTGGATAATATCTGTTTTGATGTAAATAGATATTATGTCAATATGTTCAAAAAAATTCGCAAGAAGCTTAAGCTTGGTTAATCTCCTTTTGCTTTGCGACAATATGGTTGCTGCATCATCCCCCACCTTAGTATTCTATAAATTAACCTCTGACATTCGCTTTAAGTTCATGCTCCAATGTCTGAAGATCCTGATCCAGTTTTCTTCTGTTATCTGCTCCCTGTTTCTGGATTTGTTTCACTTCATTCAATGTATTGATCAACATTGATGTTGTTTCTTTCAATGTTTCCACAGAAACAATAGTCTGCTCGTTCGCTCTGGCAACATTTATTGAGTTCTGGCCAAGACGCTCTGCATTCTTTCTTAAAATTTCTTCTGTAGTAGAAGATACTTTCTGCTGGATTTCAATATTCTGCTGCTGTCTGTACATTGCTACAGCCAGTGAAAGCTGGTTTTTCCAGACAGGAAGCGTAGTGGTAAGAATCGTCTGTGCTTTTTCAGCAATAGAAACGTTGTTGTTCTGTACCAGTCTGATCTGTGGAAGTGATTGCATCATAATCACACGCACCACTTTAAGATCCGCCATTCTTCTGTCTAATCTTGCAATGAAATCTCTCTTATCCGCAATCTGATAATCCTGAAAATTCTGAGGAGCAGTTTCCATTTGAGCAAGTTCTACTGCAGCTCTTTCCATTCTTATATTTCCTGCAATTACAAGTTCTTCAATCTGCTTGATAGAATTCACATTGCTTTCAAAAATAGTCTGAAGTACCGCATTATCCTTTGTAGAAGTAATAATACCTGCATTTACTTTATAAGAGATCTGCTCAATATTATTGATGATCTTGTCATATTTTGCAAATAAATTTTCCACCTGCGTCATTACCTTCTTCATAAATGGTAATTTACTCAGGAAGCTTTTTACTTTATTTCCGTTAAGCTCTTCTACATCCACATAGTTAAGCTCTACCAAAAGGTCATTGATAAGTCCCCCTACTTCTCCGGAATTTGATCTTCTTACATTTCCTAAAAAGCTGTCACTCTGATTGGTTAGAGTTTTCTGAAGCTCTGCTCCAAAATTCACAATAGACCCCGGATTGGCCTCATCAATAGAGTTCGCAAGAACTTCATATTTCTGACGTTCTTCTGACTGCAGCTGAGTCAGATTTACATTTCCCTCTCTGTCCACAAGAACTGCCGGTGCTGCATTTTGAACAGGCTGAGCCGGAGTTGGAGGAACCATTGGAGTAGGTTCAAAGGTTTTAAGAGGTTCTATTGATCCTAGCGGATCTATGGGTTGATTTTCCTGATTGTCCATGATTACTTCTGATAAATTGATACAAATTTCTCAAGGCCGTCTCTCTGTCCTGCCCCTACAGCCTCAAATTTCCATTCTCCGTTTCTGTTGTAAATTCTTCCGAATTCTACAGCGGTTTCGATTGAGAAATCTTCATCTAATTCATATTTTAAGATTTCTTCATTGGTATCTGTATTGAAAATTCTGATGAAAGAATTTCTTACCTGTCCAAAGTTTTGCTTTCTTGAATCTGCTTCGTGAATCGTTACTACTACTGTAATTTCTTTGATCGCATCATCAATTTTTGTCAGATCAATTTTGATCTGCTCGTCATCACCAGCTCCTTCCCCTGTAAGGTTATCTCCTGTGTGGATCACCGATTTGTCCGGAGATTCAAGGTTGTTATAGAAAATAAAGTGATTATCTGAAACTAATTTTTTATCGTCTCCAAGCAAAAACAAAGAGGCATCAAGGTCAAACCCTGTACCTGTAGAAGTATTATTGATATCCCATCCTAAACCTACAGTAAATTTAGGTGCGTTAATGTTTTCTCTTTGTCCTTTTTGTAAGTTAATAGCCATAATATAATTCCGTTTGTGTTAAAGTATTGATGTTATTTTCGTATTCTTTTATTAAATGATAATTGTTGCTGATGGCCAGCTCCAAAAGCAGATCCATCTGTTCTCTTTTTACTTTAGACGTAAGATAATCAAAATTACTTGATTCCAGGCCTAAAATATATTTTACAATCCTTGTGTTGAACTCAAAACTCTCTTTATTCATAACCTCTGCAACATGTTTTACATTTTTTACTGCATAATAATTGAAAAAGTTTTCAATCTTAGGATTAAGGTCAAAATTCATCAGTTCAGCATAATACAGGAACATAAAGTCTGCCTCTACGCTGTATTCATCCAGAATTCTGTTGACTGTATATTCATGACTTCCCGTGATTTTTATATCGTCTATAAAAATACAAAGTTTTCCTCTCAAAAAATCTTTATCGATATAATAAGTATCATTTGCGATCAGATTTTTACGGTCTTCAAAATTGAGGTTCCCGTAATCTGTGATATAGGTGTGATTACGGTTGATTTTTGATAAAACACTTGACTTTTTCCCTTTTTGAAACAGATAAAAATCCAGATGTTTTTTAAAGAAAAAACATAAGAAATTAGAAGCCGTAGGAATCGCCATATAAGGGCTTGGAAGTACAATAATTTCTTTATCAGTATCTAAAAGTGCTTCGTTTCCGGAAATAAATCCGTCAAATAATTCTTTTGCAAATTTTTCAGCATACGACTTATCGCCATATTTGAAATAGCTGTATTCTGCAGGTGAGAATGTAAACTCATCTGCGGAATGAATGTGGTGTAAGCTGTATCTTGTATTCATGTTTATTTTTAGTGTTTAAGTAAATGGGCACTGAAACCGAAGTTCTTTGCTCCTTCATAATCAGCAAACGGATTGTCTCCGATATGCAGAATCTGGTGCATTGGCAAATCCTGATCTTTGATATTATTTTTCACTTCCTGAAAAATAAGCGGGTTCGGTTTGGAACAGTTGATTTCATCAGAATAAATGTGGAAATCTATATACTGATCAAGGTTTTCGTGGATCAGAAATTTTCTCATGGTTGTTCCTTTGATAAATCCTGTATTGCTCAGAATATTGATGGTCTTTCCCTGATTTTTAATATCCTCAAAAAAATCATGGATATTCTCAAAAATCACAATCGGTCTGTATTCCAGAAATAAATCTTCACTTTTTCCGTAAAACTCATTGAGTTTTTCTTTATTCAATTGTTTTACATCCACACCCAGAGAACCAAGAATCATCAGATAAATTTCAAAAGTGTCTATATTTCCTCCCGTGACTTCATTAATAGTATTGCAAAGATCATCGTAATATTTTACAGTTTTCGCAACTTCTTCTATCGGTTTATCTACGTTGAAAAATGAGGAGAACAGCTCAACTCTTTTTGCTTTAAATTCAGGATGAGATTTGATTAAAGTGAGCCACAGGTCAAAGGAAAAATGACAGTGGTTATGGATGTCGATATCTGTTTTCAATAGGTTTTAAGTTAAAAGTTTTTATTTAGCTTCTTGAAAAAGATTTAAAATTTTTTAATCATCAACAAGTGTTTACCATACTATTCTTCCCAAAGATAAAATATTTATCATAAAAGCATTACGTTCATTATCTGTTTTAAGATATTTTTATGAAATTCTATGAATTTGAAAGACTCGCAGAAGATGATTTTTGGAGCGTTTAAAAAAATATTTTCAAAAATTCTTTGGAAATCAAAAAAAAATTATAATTTCGCAACCGATTAAAAATCAACAATGTCAACAAAAATGATAAATATTATTACATTAAGCAATCCTGTCAGAGCTGTGTTCTTTGGCAGCACTGAATATTTATCTGAATAGTTCTATAGATCTTTTATACCCAAAAATATATTGAAGACCTGTCTATTCGGATAGGTCTTTTTTGCTGCCCTAATTTCAGACTTTAACAATTCAAACAACTTCTGTTATTTGTTAAGATCTCTGAAAATTTCACTTTGATACGCAATACAAAAATGTTTTTACCGGCTCTATGAGACCGGAGTGTATTTTGTGCTTATTTTTTTCAGAACCTTTTCTAAATACAGATCTAAAAATCAACAATTTAAATTTAACAAAATGAAATACAACACACGAAATATAGGGATTATAGCACACGTAGATGCAGGAAAAACAACTTTATCCGAAAGACTTCTGTATTACACAGGACTTATTCATAAAATAGGTAATGTAGATGACGGAAATACCACCATGGATAAAGACATCCAGGAAAGAAACAGAGGGATTACCATTTCATCCGCTGCGGTTTCAACACAATGGAAAAAAGATGATAATGTTTATAATATCAACATTATTGATACTCCGGGGCACATTGATTTTGCAGTAGAAGTAGAGCGTTCTCTAAGAGTTTTGGACAGTGTAGTCGCAGTTTTCTGTGCTTCATCAGGCGTTCAGCCACAGACTGAAAATGTTTGGTTCCAGGCAGAAAAACATGGCACCTCCAAGATTTGTTTCATCAACAAAATGGACAGAATTGGTGCAGATTTCTTTGCCGTTCTTCATGAGATAAGAAGCAAGCTAAGTGCTGTTCCTGTGGCTCTTCAAATCCCGATTGGAGTTGAAAGTCATTTTGAAGGTGTCATTGATCTTGTCAAAATGAAAGCATTATACTGGACCGATGAAAACGGAGAAACTATTGCAGAGAAGGAAATTCCAGCCACTTCCCAGCCTGAAGCTGATGAATACAGAATCAAATTACTGGAAACTCTGGCAGAATATGATGAGACTTTTTTTGAAATCTTCATGGATACTGAACATACAGTCACTGTTGAAATGGTTACAGAAGCTATACAAAGAGTCTGCAGAACTGGATCTGCCGTTCCCGTTTTATGTGGTTCTGCCTTTAAGAATAAGGGAATCCAGCCTCTTCTTGATGCGGTTGTAACGTATCTTCCGGCACCTGATCAGCTTGCTGACCTGCATGGAAGAGATCCTCATACAGAAGAAACAGTAATACTGGAAAGAAATGAAACGGTTTCTTTTTCAGGGCTTGTCTTTAAAGTTTTGATTGACAAGCATATGGGAAGACTGGCTATGCTCCGTGTATATTCCGGAAAAATTAAATCCGGAGATACTTTACTGAATGTAAGAACGGGCGAAAGTTTCAGGATTTCCAGGATTTTACAAATGCAGTCTGACAAAACGTTATCTCTGGAAGAAGCTAGAGCAGGAGATATTGTTGCTTTAACAGGAGTAAAAGATGCCAAAACCGGAGACTCTTTATCTTCTGCAGACAAGCCGATATTGCTGGAATCGATTACAATCCCGACTCCTGTTATCAGGGTGGCTATTGAACCGAAAACCAATGGTGATGAGAAATCTTTTGGTTTGGTGCTGGCAAAAATCCAGGAAGAAGATCCTTCTTTGGTGGTTGAAAGGGATAAACAGACCGGAGAAACTTTATTGAGTGGACTGGGAGAGCTTCATCTTGAGGTTACTTTGGAAAAAATCCGTCTGAATCACGGTATTGAAGTCAATCAGGGAAAACCTAAAGTTTCTTACCGTGAAATCTTAACAGCAACCAAAGTTCATAGAGAGAAACTTTCCAAGCAGAACGGAGGAAGCGGGCAGTTCGCTGATATCACTTTTGAAGTCGGCCCAAGGACTGATAATGAACATGGATTGGAATTCATCAACATGATCAAAGGAGGAGTTATTCCCACTGAATTTATTCCTTCTGTTGAAAAAGGATTCAGAGAAGCTATGGAAAACGGACCTTTAAAAGGTTATCCTCTGGAAAACATGAAGGTTACTCTTCTGGACGGTTCTTTCCACGCGCAGGATTCCGCGGCGTTTGATTTTGAGATTGCGGCAAGAGAAGGATTCAAAGCTGGGGCCAAAGGTTGCAGTCCCAAACTTATGGAACCCGTCATGCAGGTGGAGGTCCAAAGTATTGAAGAATATACGGGTGCTGTCACTGCGGATATCAACAGAAGAAGAGGAATCATCACTTCTATTGATGAAAAATCAGGAAGAAAGATTTTTGCAGCGGAAGTTCCGTTGGCTTCAACTTTCGGGTATATTTCTGATCTGAGAACGCTGACAAGCGGAAGAGCTTCCATCAGCATGAAATTGTCGCACTATGCTTTAGTGCCTGATTTTATTGCAAATACATTAATCACCTAAACAAGCAAGGACTGTAGATTTTTTTTCTTACAGTCCTTGTCTGGTTATGGGATGTTTGGTGAATGGTCAATCGTCAATCCGCTGCGCTTGTCAATTTTTACAGACTATAAAAAATTCACTATTCACTTGCGAAGCAAAATTCATTTATTGAATATGAAATTGTGAATGGGCAATCGTCAATCCACTGCGCTTGTCAATTTTTCCATACTACAAAAATTCACTATTCACTTGCAAAGCAAAATTCATTTATTGAATATGAAATTGTGAATGGGCAATCGTCAATCCACTGCGCTTGTCAATTTTTCCATACTACAAAAATTCACTATTCGCTTGCGAAGCAAAATTCACTCATTGACAATGGAATTATGAATGGGCAATCATCAATTCGCTGCGTTTGTCAATTTTTCCATACTACAAAAATTCACTATTCACTTGCAAAGCAAAATTCATTTATTGATAATGGAATTATGAATGGGCAATCGTCAATTCGCTGCGCTTGTCAATTTTTTTATACTACAAAAATTCACTATTCACTTGCGAAGCAAAATTCACTCATTGACCACCTCCCTATTTTTCCGGCATCACCTTATAAGTCGGATCTTCCTGGATATTAACTTCTACTACAGCTTCTGCATTTTTCAATATTTTTCTACAGTCTTCACTGAGATGTCGTAAGTGTAAAGTTTTATTTTGTTCTTTATAGCGTTTAGATAATTTACCTAAAGCTTCTATCGCACTCATATCTACAATACGGCTTTCTTTAAAATCCACAACCACTTGCTCTGGATCATTCATAGGATCAAATTTATCTGTAAATGCCGTTACTGAGCCGAAAAACAACGGTCCGTATATTTCGTAATGTTTCACTCCGTTTTCATCTACATGCTTTTTTGCCCGGATTCTTTTGGCATTATCCCAGGCAAAAACCAACGCCGAGATGATAACTCCAACTAACACTGCCAACGCCAAGTTATGTAAAATCACGGTAATCAATGCAACGGTAACTCCTACGAAGATATCTGATTTCGGCATTTTATTAATAATTCTGATAGACACCCACTGAAAAGTACTGATGGCCACCATCATCATCACTCCTACTAAAGCAGCCATAGGAATCTTTTCAATAACAGGCGCTCCACACAAAATGATTATTAAAATTAGAAGTGATGCTATTATTCCCGATAATCTTGCTCTGGAACCAGCATTAAGATTTACTAAAGTCTGTGCTACCATTGCACAACCTCCCATTCCTCCAAAGAAACCGTTGGTAATATTGGCCAATCCCTGAGCTACGGATTCTTTATTGGCACTTCCTTTCGTATTGGTGATTTCATCCACCATGGATAAGGTCAGAAGAGATTCTATAAGACCTACTCCAGCCATAATTAAGGCATAAGGAAAAATAATCTGTAAAGTTTCCAGAGAAAAAGGGATTTTCGGAATATGAAAACTTGGAAGGTTTCCACTGATATGGGCAATATCTGCTACTGTTTTGGTTGGAATATTAAACCCAAGAACGACAGCAAATACAATTATAATGGCTACCAGAGAAGCAGGAACCGCTTTCGTTATTTTTGGAAAAAAGTAGACTACTGCAATTGTCACGGCAGTTAAACCAGCCATTATATACAAAGACATTCCCTGCAGCCAGCTTACGGCTCCGCTGCTGTCTGTAATTTTAAACTGTTCCACCTGTGCCATAAAAATAATAATGGCCAATCCGTTCAGGAATCCGTACATAACCGGTTGTGGAATCAATCTCACAAATTTTCCCAGTTTAAAAATACCTACCAACATTTGAAGTATCCCCGCCAGTGCTACAGTAGCAAAAAGATATTCTATGCCATGAGATTGTATCAGAGCAATCAATACAACAATGGTTGCACCAGCTCCACCGGAAACCATTCCCGGACGTCCACCAAAAACAGCAGTTACCAATCCCATCATAAAAGCTGCATAAAGCCCTGTAAGCGGAGACAAACCGGCAAGGATAGCAAATGAAAGAGATTCAGGGATCATAGTCATCGCTACCGTAAAACCGGCCAGCAGTTCATTTTTATAATTTATTTTCTTCGAAAAATCGAATAAGCTTATAGTATTTTTCATTGATTTGCAAAGGTATGGAATACAATTTTTCTTTTTATCATTTTTCTATGAGGAAGCCTATCACTTGTAAGCAATTCACACATTAATTGTTATAATATGTTAATTTTAATTAAAATAAGCATATAAAGTATGATTTTTACATTTCTATCTCTTTTTACTACTTATTTTTGTTTACATTTGAAAGCGAATAAGCAATTATTTGGTACTAATTAAAAAATTCAACGCGTAAAAAGCTGTATACCAATCTATCTACAGCTTCAACTCATAGAATTGCATAAAAACCTTAATAGGTTATATATTATTTACACAAATGGCAGGAAGAGAGGTTTGAAAGAGAAGAAGAAGAAACCCATTGAAAATAAAGAATATATCCCAAGTACATTAAGGTGACTCCTACCCGCCTTTTTTTAAGATATTTGGTAATTTATTGATTCGTTTTTTAAGACTCATCATCTTATTAAACGCAATTTAACATTCTTACGTCATAATTTCTATTTCTTATCAATTTCAAATTGAAGTGAATTATTTTCCGCCACATGAGATAATATATATATTCTATTTTCGTTTTTTTGATACATAAGTTTAAACAAAAGAATAATATTCAATAAAAATGTTATACAAAGAAATCCATATTGGGAAATTTATTAAGGAAAGGGTAGATGAAAATGAAATAACAATAGAAAGGATATGCAAATTTTTAAGCAAAGATGAAGGAGCAATCGAGGTAATGTATGACAGCAAATCAATGGATACAGATCTTCTTCTAAGATGGAGTAAATTATTGGAATATGATTTTTTCAGACTTTACAGCTCACATTTGATTTTATATGCACCTCCTTCTGCTATCAACAAAAACCAGCAGAAGTCCGAAAAAACGCCTTATTTCAGGAAAAACATTTACACTCAGGAAATTAAAGATTTTATTATGAAGAGAATTCTTTCCGGTGAAATGACCCAAAGTGAAGTCATTAAAGAGTATTCTATTCCGAAAAGCACCCTTCACAGATGGCTTCAGAAGAGCGATAATGTAAACGGATAAACAGATAAAACATGCGCCCCAATTACAAAAAAATTTATCAGGATATGCTAAAGATGGAATATCCGGAAAAGCTAAAAGATCCGAAAATCAAAGAACTTCTTGAAAAACTTAATACCAGTGAGGATGTTCTGAAGTTCAATGAAAAGCTGTTCAAGCAGTCCAGAGAAAATCAAAAACTCAAAACCTATGACAGGCAGACTATGCTAAAATTGCTTCAGTATCAGAAAAAGCATGGCCATTCAACAAGCTATATGTCCAGAAAATATAAAATAAGCAGAACTACTCTTTCAAAATGGAAACTTATGTTTGAAGAAGAGCTTGATACAATGAAAAATGCCGGTAAATAATTTACCGGCATTTTATAAAGGTAATGATAAGGAAAAAACAAGGCTGTACGTTTGCCGGAGTCGAACCGGATAACCTTGCCGGAATGACCGGCTTCGCTATTCCTCCCTTAATTGTGTACGATGAATTTTTTCCTAACGACACTTCATAATAGTACTATAAAGAAGCTGGAAGTGGGAAGAAGAAAGATGGCAAGTCTGAGATTCCTCCGACTCTATAGAAAATTATAATACAAAGATATCTTTCAACGTCCCACTTCCGGCTTCTGATTTTATGAAAACAAGGCAGCATCCGAATAATGCAGTCGTGCTCTAACCAACTGAGCTACTCTTCCTATATACATCGTGTTTTTTTGCTGTGGAAGAGACGGGACTCGAACCCGTGACCCCGTCGTGATGAGCGAAGTAACATTTTTCTACGGCACTTGTTTATTTTATTTTTCTTCTTCAGCTATATATGTTTTAACAATAGGATGAACTCTGGCATTTTCCGGGTGATAACTTAAACCGAAACTACTCCATCCGGAAGACCAGTAAAGAATCATTTCTTTGAGATAAGGAATGTCTTTAGTCTCATCATATTTATAGTTTTCATTAAATATTTGTTGTACTTCATCAATAAGCTCCGGATAAAACATTTGATCTTCTTCATCAAAAACATCAATATGAATATCAAGATAACCTCTTAGCTCATTTAATAAATAAGTTCTGAAATCCCATCCCATAATGACAATATCTGAACCTCTTATAGAAAGCACAGGTCTCCAAACAAGATCTACATCACTTATTATATAACGAGTTCCCATAAGTGGTAAAAGTGTTGGAACATGTGAAAACCATTCATCAAAAATTTCTTTTCTCTTTTCCAAGGATGCAGGCTTTATTCCCCATGATTTCAACCAAACTTTATTAACTGAATCAATATCATCCAACATCCAATCATATGGCGTATTCAATATTTTTTTTATTTCCTCTTCATTTTCAAGCCAATTATAAAAGAAAGTACATTCTTCCGTAATCAGTTCTCCTTCATCTTCATATTCCACAATTTCTTTTTTGTCGATGGCATGAAGAATTTTTAGAAATTCTCTATGTTCAGAAGTAAAACTGACCTGATATTTTTTTTCAACCTGATCAATCTGTTCTTCGGAAAGCCCCTGCCATCTGGCTCCGTAAAATCCTTTTGGACAATTTTCATCATCTACCGACCATAATTTTTCTGTACGGTCTTTGACCCAGTATAAAAACTCAGTCAGATTAACTGGTATATTCATTGTTATTAATTTAAAAATAAAAAGAGGCAAGATTCGAAAAGACTTGTACAAGATCATTTCCATGACCTTCTGGAGTCGAACCAAATTAAACCGAAGTAGGCCTTCTCTACGGCACTCTTTATATAATCAAGGTAAAATTCTCAGAATCTTCCGTGCATTTGCTCTACATGCTGAGCTACCTCTCCTTTTCGAGGGAAAAGGCAGGATTCGAACCTGCGACCCAATGTTTACTCAATCTCGAAGTATGATTCTAAAACGACACTTGATTTTTAATTTTTTTGTTTATTTATATATCTACTACAATTTTTATAGTATCAGGGCAAAATGGCGGAATCTTTTCTTTTTCTTCTGCTCTATCTTTTGAGCTACATTCCGTTTACAACAGGAATAGCAGGAATTAAACCTACATCTGAAGACTTAACTCGAAGTATGACTACAAAACTACACCTGATATAATTAAAACAAGGTAATTAGATCAAACAGAGACTAATACGGGGTGTTGCCATTTCTACTATCTGCTGCTGCAGAACAGGATTCGAACCTGTATTACCGTCCCTAAAGAAGTAACTCTGTTTTACGACACTTGCTTTTATAGTTATTCATGATTATTAGTTTTATCTTTTGCAAATTTATATCGCTGGTACGCATTCTATTTACGCAGTTGTTTTTCTATTAAAAACCAAGTAACTAGGAATAAGAGTTTTTGATTCTAGTCAAATTAAAAGTTTGATGATGGAACTCTTATGAACGACATTGGTTATAGCTACCGGGCAATCTGTCGAAAGACTCTGTCAGTTTAGAATCGAAGAATGTCTTTCTAACGGCACTGATATTATTTTAATACTGCAAAATTATATTGTATGTACGCAATCTTTTTACGTAGTTTATTTTTATTGAGAAAATAATGATGAGATCAATTCCGACAATTTAAAAATCCCTAAAACCGGAAGTAAAATAATAAATCCAATCAATAGAAAGATTCCAATCTTGCTTAGAAAACCTGTATGATGTTCCTGATACTTTTCTTTTTCTCTAGTTTTAGCTTTAAAAGCAGGAATTTGTTTGGTCGCTTTGAAGCTATCTTGCTCAAGCTCTATGATTACTTTCTTTGCATGCTCATCAAGCAAATCTTTATTTCCTCTGAAAACAATATCTTTTAAAATTGCATTTCCTGAATTGCTTAAAGATTTTCTGTATAACTCTACCGCATTTTCCATTTCATTATTTTCAGGAGCAGACAGAATCCAGAATTTTCCCGCTTCATCAAGAAATCCAGCTTCAAAATAAATCTGTCCTAATCTTTTTCTCAGAGAAATATCATTAGGAAACTGATTGATCATATTTCTTAATCTGTCACAGGCTTTTTTCTTTCTGCCTTCCTTTAAATCTTCTTCAATTCTGTAGAATAAATTTCCCATAATCCATTTTTTGCTTTATTTTCTTGCAATCCCGATATATTATTAATCTATTTTAAATGCGGATTGCCAAACAAAGATGTCATAAAAACTGGAAGCATTAAGTTTACTAATCTTTTCCAAAGTTTCTTTTAACTTTTCTCTTTGCTTTTCTTGCAATTCTGCCTTGGACAAATTAATCTCACAATATTCCTGTACAAAACTTCTAAAATCAGCGGCTGTTACAGAACGAAACATTTTTTCCATGACCTGCATTCTGATAGTTAATAATAATTCATCATCCCAGTCTTTTTGCTCCTTTTGAATATACTTTGTATCATAACTTTCAAAATTAAATGGAGAGAAACTCGTACACCAATCACCCCATTGATCTTCGTCAAATTTTCCTGTAAAGATTTCCATAACATTTTCATCAAATGTAATAACCGAATCCATATTGATATGATCCGCTTTTATAGCTTTTATCCATTCTTCAACATTATTAATAAGCATTCCATGAATATTTACAATAAAAAGATCTCCTGAATAATCAAAGCATTTTGAATTCTTAAATTTAAATTGGAAAGATTTCTCTCCAGTCTGTATCACGTCTGCAAACACAGGATATTTATTTATGATTTTCATAGGTTTTGATTATTAAAATTTATTTTTTGTTCTTAATTAAAAGCAGTGCCTTTTACAGCACTACTTTATGAATCATTTCTACGGCTGATTTTTTGTCTTCCAACGCGTTCAGTACTTCGAAAATTTTATCTGACCAGCCAGCTATCAGATGTACATCATTTTTTCTGATATCAATTGGCTGTCTGCCATAACCTGCCAGATCAAAGATATACAGCTTTGCATTGGGTGAGATCGTTTTGTACCTGTTCCACACGTCTTCAAAAGATTTTCTGTTTCCGGTGCTGTTCCACATCTGAGTATCGGTGAATAGCATTACTTTGTTCACTTTTTCATCTCTTTTGATCAGATCTTCGATAACGAGATAACCATTCGTAGAATACCCTACTTCACCTTCGCGTTTGTAGAAAGCGTCTACATTTCTTAAAATACCATTTTTAGGCATTGGAACTCTCAGCCAACGGTCACCGAAAATACCTGTCACCACATTTTTACACTGTGACTGAAGGATCATCGACATCAGTAAACCGATATCATACAGCAAGATTTTGCTTTTATTGGAAACTGCTTTCTGCATAGAACCGGATACATCTGCAGCGATCACTACCGAAGTATCAAAACCAAAACCTTTGATATTTTTAGCACTTACTACCACAGCATCTTCCAATGCTTCCAACACGGATGACAAATAAGGAGAATCTATCGTTTTTAATTCTCTGTAAGCCGCCAGAAATCGGAATGGGAGCTGCTTTGAATTGGATACCGCTCTTTCATCTGAAAGATATCTGCATACTTTATTCATTGCATCAGATGATACCCCCGCTTCAAGGATATTCCTCAGGTTCCTCATGGTTGCCATATACCCCAATTTATTGCTGAAGATCAGTTCTTCCCATTTATTTTTGAAGGCTAACTTTCTTTCTGCATCATTAGCAAATTTCGTCTGACCCAAAACGGAAAGCTCTACTTCCCATGTGTATGGAGTTTCCAGTGTATTATTGGCAATTTTGTTGAAAACAGCTTGCTGGTTTTCATCCTTAGCCTTCGGGTGAACCAGGAATAATGCGTCTTTCAAGGTTACCTCCGCTTTTCTGTTGTATTTTGCAAACTGGTATTCATCAAATTTGTTGAAGGACTTTACCAGGCCTTTTTGAATCTGCTTTGACAGTTTATTCAGTTTTTTAGTATCTGTTCTTTTGTTTGCAAGTTGGTAGTATGCCAGCAATTCTGTGATTTCATCAGCTCTCTGAACGACACCTTCCACTGTTTTGCTTACCAGATCCGTACCGGAAGTCTGTTTTGCCAGTTCAGTTGTCAACACCAATGGAATGGAACGCAAGTACATATCTTTTCTTGCATATACCGCCAGTTTTGCCACAAATTCCGGGTCATTTTTTTTGATCAGAGACTGAATTCTTTCCAATCTGTCATTTCCTTTTTCATAGTTGGCATCTGACAGTCCTGTTGTAACAACAGCACTATACAATTCTTCTGCAGGTGTCATCGCATATGCTTTTGCACCTTCGTAGTTCAATACTACTTTCGTTTCTTTTTTTAAAAAATTAAATTTCATGGTTACTGTTTTTTGTTAAACATTGGGAAGGATTGATACTTCCTCTCTGATTTCTCATGCAAAGTAAAAACAGTGTTGCGCAACCTTTTTGCGTAGATTTTTTTATTGAACATTTTTATTGTGGATAGATTTCTTTAAAATGGATCTTAGAGATTTTAAGTTTTAGTTAAAGCCGTATGAATGGGGCATTTATAAGATGGGCTTCCTTCGTCTACGCTCAGGATAATAGCCCACCCCTATTGAATTAATATTGAAAACAATCATTGATATTTGATAACAATCTAATTCATCATTCATCATTCATCATTCATCATTCATCATTCATCATTCATCATTTATAACTTATAATTTATAATTCATAATTATAAAATCCTTCTATCATTCATTTCAATTAAAGAAATGGGCAATGTTACGTTTTCTAATGAGGGTTTTCTAGATTTGCTATTACTAAAATTAAGCTATGATTAAAGGAATATATGAAACCCATGTTCAGGTGAGCAATCTGGAAAATGCAATACAATTTTATACGGAAGTGTTAGGATTGAAACTGGCTCACAGAGATGAAACCAGGCCTATTGCTTTTTTATGGGTTGGAGAAGGGAAAGAATTTATGTTAGGATTATGGGAGCAGAAGGAGAATCTTCAGACCAGACATTTTGCTTTTTCCAGCAGTAAAGAAGATATTTTAAACTATTCAGTAGAGTTTTTAGAAAATAAAGATTTAAAGCCTTATAATTTTCTAAAAAATGGAAGTGTTGAACCAATGGTGTTTGCGTGGATGCCCGCGCTGGCCATTTATTTTAATGATCCGGATGGAAATCAGCTTGAATTCATCTCTATTCTTGAGGGAGAAAGCAAACCGGAATTAGGTGTGCTTAGTTATGAGGAATGGATAAACTCGGAAAAAAATTGATATAAAAAATTGTTAGATGCTGATATAATGTAGTGGCGCAAGAAAATCAAAGACTTAAAGAGATCAAAATTGAATTCTTATTTAACAAAATTTTTGCGTCCCTGCGACTGTCAACAAGATAATAAAATAAGGTAGAAAAAGCTTTAACTGTTTATCAGTTTTTTTACTGCCAACACATGTTTACAAGGACCTCTTTCGCCCTGATATTTACTGAACCATTCACAAGTACAGCGTTCTTTTTCTTCTTCAATAATTACCGTATGATGTACACCGGTTCCTTCTACTCTGGCTTCTGTTCTTGCTTTATTGTTGTTTAAAATTTCTACTTTTCCGTCTTCTATTAATTTTTCGGCATTTTTTATACGGGGATTAAGTCCAATAATACGGCTTAATTTAAAAGGTAGCCTGCGGTAGAAAAATTCATGATCATCAAGGTCATAACCCAATAATCCCATTGCTGCAAGCCTTCCTGTAATAGTATCAGTTTTGCTGAAACTCAGATTTTCTTCCAGAGCAAGCATGTTTGGATTAAAAGATTGATTGGCATAAGCGTACTTATCCAAAGCATCAATCCACTCATCAGAAACTTCAGAAATCAGGCTTTCTAAGACTGCTCCTTCTCCTGAGAAACCTCTCCAGCACTCTCTTGACAAAGAAAAACTAAATCTGATAGGTCCCATATAAAGCTGCCACGTTGTAGACTGCATAGTAGAATGTGAAAAAACCTGCATATAATCAATATAAGGAAGCAGGGACTCTAAAAGACGAAGCCTGTGAAGCCCGCCTATGCAAACAGCATCCATAGATTTTACCGGAGAAAAAATGGGTTTATTTCCTCTCACGATCAAATAATAATCAGACTTTACCACGCCTTTCGGCATCCCGCGGAATAGTTGCTGGGTCTGAATTTTATTGAAAGTATAGCGTTTTTCGGATTCCGATAAATATACCTGAACTGTTCCCAATCCTTTGATCCATTTTGCGGGTAAAGGAACTTTTCTTTCTATTATTTTCTCTTCTTCTTTATACAGTCCCACTTCTTTTTCACCCACGGAAAGCATAATTTTTTCATTTGGGCGGATGCTTCCCAGCGCAGTTATCATTGGTTGATTGAAGTCTACATTTGTAGTTCCATTTTCAAGGAATTCACCTTCCAGACCTTCAGGCAATACGTCAACCCTTGCATAAACTCCGGCGCAGTGAGAAAAACCTTCAAAGCGTAATCTGTGATTTCCGGCTGTTATGATCGGATCTTTAAGAAGCCCCATTTGAAACGGGGACAGGTTAAAACTTGATTTTACAATATTGGACAGTGTAATCAGACAACGCGCTAGAATAAAAGGCTGCCCAACATTTCCCCAGAAAAAACATGGAGCATCAGTATTTTTATGTATCTCACTGTATTTAGCGAGAAACAATTCTTCAAGTGCATCTCTCCTTACTAAAGAGGATGTTCCTGAATAGCTGTAAATAAGTGTACCTTCCATATCTATTTCTTCAGAAGAAGGCCACAGATCTTTTTCAGACTTGAATTTTCTTTCCAGCTATTTAATTTTCCTATTATTTCATTATGAGCATCTGAGTGATTCAAAGCCAATACTTCATGGTAGATTTCTAAAATCTTTTTCAGATTGGTAACCGGTGTTTCCATTTGAAGCAATATATTGGAAATCAATTCTTCCAGGGCAATATTATGATTCTTACTGACATTCAGCATGTGATGCTGCATAAGATCTGTTAATCTTTTAACAGGTGCCCATTCCAGTTTTTCATGCAAACCTATCACCCTTCCTAACCATGCATTATCCATCGTTTGGGAAGAAACATGCTCCAGCCATATTTCAGCGGCTGTACTACGAATAGTTTTATCACTGTCCAGGAAAATAGTTCCTAAGAACAGATACCCGATTTCGTCTAATGGGTTTTTGATCTGATAAAGTGCATTCGCTGTGTTCAAAACCAGACTTCTTTCATAGACTTCGGCAATTCCTGAAAAGAAAAGGCAGTGCTTGATTACTTTCGCCAAAGCATTTGCCGGAGTATTCGGAAAACAAAGCATCAAGGCAGGAATTTCGATAAGCTCTTTCTGTTCGGCAACGAAATATTCCACAAATAAAGGCTCTTTCCTTTTTGCAAGATGATATTTAGGAATAACAATTTTCAGCTCTACAGGATAATATGAGTTTTTCTTATTATCGATGGTCTTCCATTTGTAAGCCCCTGAAAAGAATTCTACAGGAATATCATCATACCCAAAACCACTGAATTCTTCAAATAAGGTTTCCGGAGAACGGGTAATTCCTGCAGTCATCCACCATGAAGGATGTTCAAATTTTCCTTCCGGCTTAGTATTTTTGCCAAAGAAGAAAAGTAAAAGTTCTTTGTATTCTCCTTTTAATCTTTTTTCAACTTCAATGATCGCTTCTGAAGTATTGTCTAAAGCACAACGCTGCAATGCCAGCTGAATATCCAGATGATGGGGTTTAACATTATTATTCTGATAGCTTTCCAATCTTTCAACCAACGTTACTGGAGAAATCCAACATGGAGCATGGGTAACCGTGAACAATAACGGGATCTTATCTCCTGATCTTATTTTTTCATAAGCATAGATGGCCAGCTCTTTAAACGCGATTCTTGCAGGGCAATCTGCTCCGACATTTTCAATCGGCCCCAATTTTTTCTGATAATTGGAGTAAGACTCTCTTGTGGCCTCCTCTTCTTTGGTCTTATGATAAATTCTTTCCAGATTTTTAAGCTGAACCGGATATTTTTCCAGCAGATCCAAGCCATAATTAATAATGGCATTACATATTAAAACATTCAGATAAGGAACTTCCCATTTCGAAATTGTTTTACAGGCTTTCAAAAATACCGGTTCTATTAATTTCACGGATTCGGCATTTACATCTCCGGCAAAACGGATAAATCCAGCCAAAGCAATATCACAATGATGACTGTACGGATCATCCATCGCCAAAGGAAGATAAAACATGAGATCTTCAAAGTTCTGAAGTACTTTCACTGCATTTTCTTCTGTAGTCAGGGATAATTTTTCCGAAGCTATTGCTACCAGTTCCGGCTGTGTTTCTTCAATATATTTTACAAGAAGAGGACGTACATTGGTCAGTATATTGTCTGAATAATGGGAAAGTGCCTCTATCATATTTTCTGAAGCCGGAATATATTTAAGAATGATCTTTGCAGCTTTTGACTGTATGCCATCATCTTTGCTGACAAATGCCGTACTTAAAGCCATTCCCAACATTTCGGGATCTATTTTCTTTCTCTGGAATATTTTTTCGGTCAGTACCAGACTGGATACAACCACTGTTTTCACTTCCGAGCTCAACAGATTCGGAAGGTAATGGGAAAATTCATCATTTTTAAAATCAGGAACTCCCACAATTTTTTTCAAATGTGATAATATGGTATTCACAGCTTTTGACTGTGAGGAAGCCAGCCCTGCAAGCAATTCACCCTGCAGTTCAGACAGCTCTTCTTCAGTTGGTTTTAATGAAGTAAATGCATCCATAAACCAGCCTGTGACATTTTTATTAAAATTTCTGTTGGAAGCCAGAAGACATTCTTTCAAAAATCTTTTCCTTTCAATCTTTTTTTCTGCGATCAGCTTCTGAACAATAGGAAACCATTCTTTACGGAAGGGTAAAGATTTGGAAGGATATTCACATAAATACCAAAAGTGTGTATTAAGGGTTTCGGGATGGCGGTCCAGTTCAGCTGGATAATTGCTCAGATGGTGTCCCAGCAGTTCCGGTTTGGGTTGTACATAGCCTTTTTCTGTCCATCCTAAAATATCCTTATAGCTAAATGCTGTAAATTCAGCTTCTACAGATTCATTGATGAAGTCTGAAAACCATTCCGGGCAGCCCCACTCCAGAATCTGTTCGGTCTGTTCTGCGTTACGGAAAAGACTCCAGTAATTTTTACCGAAATTCTTTTTGTCCATGCAGACAAATGAAGCAATATCAATAATGGAATGCTGATTCACAGATCCTGCCGTATGATAGGAATTTTTAGTCATTACAATTTTACTGATCTCCCTGTCCATTTTCTTTATAGATGGCACCAGTGTTTTCCTTTCTTCATTACTAAGCTCTTTTAGAAAGGGGATAATCTCATGTATCTTTTCCTCATTAAGGATCTCATAAAGTCTTTCTTTCATGTGCTTCTAATTTGATGTATAAATTTGTTTCAGGTTATTGAGTAACGACTTCTTTTTTATCTTTTGGTGTAAGCTTTTTAAGAAAAGAAACCATCTCCTTTATTTTACAGTTTAAACATTTTCTCTTAAAACCCTCATCAATAAGCATAAATTCATTCTTATCAGCTAAAATAAAAAAAAATGACTGACAGACAGTAAATTATCCCGTTAAAGTGAATTTTTTAACAAAATATTAAGTTAATAAAACAACTGATAGCTTCACTTTAGCACCACAAAAACAATTCCCTGTTTAAAGATATATTGGTAAAAAAGTGGCTAAATACTCTCTACTTTGATATTTACACATTATTTGGTGTCTTATTTTTGGAATTTGTAATGTTATATAATAAAAACATTCTATTGTACAGATACGTTAATTTTATTTAAAATATTGTAGCATGAATTTTTGAGAAGGTCAGCAATCGGAGATCGTATTAATTTCAGGATTGTAAAGCCAGATAATATGATCATCACTTCCTGACTGTAAAACTGATAATTTTATGATATCAATGACTTACATCTTAAAAGTTTTTTCCACCTCTGTCAACCCCATTTTTGCCAGATGTTTGTATATTGTTGGCAAGGTAAGATTTCTTTTTTCTGCAATTTCAAAAGGAGGCATTCCTTTGTCAAATAATTCAAAGGTAATCAGATGTGTAGGTTTTTTCGCAATGACTATCGATGTATCTACTTCAAGTATTCTGTCAAATAAAGGAAGGTCTAGGAGGTAGCATTCTTTCAGTTTTTCAATATAGTCTGCGAGATCATAGAGAAATACTTTAGTTTCTTCATTAAAGGCTTTAAGTCCTTTTATTCCTGCAGTTTCTGAATATAAGTCCTTTAAAGGCAGCAAGAAATCTTCCGCGATGCTTTTATAGAAAAAATTTACAGCTCCTTTACATTTATCTTCAATTTCAGTCCAATGACAGGTTCCTGCCGCAAAACTTAATGCTTTTTGATGAATAATTTTTCTAAATTTCCAGGAAATGGCAAAGAGTTTTTCACTTTCTGATTCAAAGTCTTTTAATAGTCTTTTTAATTTTGCCTGATCCGGTATTTCTGCTGATAAGGCCGTCGATGCCCAAATCATGACAGCATCTTTCAGCCAGCCAGCATCTACAGTCATACGGAGTTTATGCAGTGTATGATCATACTTTTCCTGCTCAACAAGCTGCTCCAAAATATTATTAGCATGGGTCGACTGCTGAAAATGTTCAATCCTGTGGTCACAAAATATAGCTTCCGGTGTAATTTTAGACTTCAGAACAATTCCTTCCAGAGTCCGGCATCGGCTTAATGCAACATATACCTGTCCGCTGGCAAAAGACCTTCCTGCATCTATGACTACCCTATCAAACGTTAGCCCCTGACTTTTATGAATGGTAACTGCCCAGGCCAAACGTATCGGATATTGTTCAAAACTTCCCAATACTTCTGTTTTGATATTCTTTTCTCCATCAAGGGTATATCTTTTTTGTTCCCAAACTTCTTTCGTCACTGTTATTTCTTTTCCCGTCTCTTCAAATACAGCCTTGATAAGGTCTTCATCCAGATAGGAAATTTTTGCCAGCCTGCCATTGTAAAACTTTTTTTCAGGAGATGAATCATTTCGGATAAACATGATCTGGGTTCCTATTTTGAGTTCTAACGTTTCATCATTGGGATATTGGGTTTCTTTAAATTCACCAATGACAACCGCTTTATAAAAATAGGAATCTTCAGGGAGCTCATTCAGTTTTTTCTGATTAATATGATCGGCTATCCGATTGTGAGAGCAAAGATGGATATATGTTTCATTTTCAGGTTCAAAATCAGGATTATATCTGGAATTTAATTTTTCAAAATCCAAATTACGGATATCTGCATGTCTTACTGCATTGAGTATTTCAAGAAATTCCGGACTCTGCTGGCGATATACTTTCAGTAACTCTACTGTTATCAATGGAATGCCCTGAAATGCTTTGGCAGAAAAGAAAAACGGTGTATGATAAAATTTTGACAGGATACGCTCCGATTCATCCCTTACCACGGGAGGCAGTTGGTATAAATCTCCTATTAACAGCAATTGTGCCCCTCCAAATGGCAATTGATTTCGTCTGACTCTCCTTAATGAATGGTCCATCATATCCAGCAGGTCGGCTCTCAACATTGAAACTTCATCAATAATAATTAATTCAATTTCACGGAAAAGATCAAGTTTATCTTTACGGTATTTAAAATGAGGGAAAAGTTCATTAATATTCATTGCCAGATTGGGATCAACAGGCTCTGTGGTGGGAACAAATGTACGTGAAGGAATTGCAAATAATGAATGAATTGTTACACCGCCAGCGTTGATAGCTGCAATACCTGTGGGTGCAACAATAATGTGTTTTTTGCGGGTCTTTTTTACAAACTCATTCAGGAAAGTAGTCTTCCCTGTTCCTGCTTTCCCTGTCAAAAATACATTTCTGCTGGTATGTTCAAGTAATTCGGTGAGTCCGTCCAATGAATAAAAGTTTTCATCAAAGTTAACTTATATAAAGCTAAAACACCCTATTTATAAAAAATAAGATTCCCTTTTTCAAGAGAGTCCATTTGACTGATAATGTTGAAGATACAAAATTCCTTTAATAGTTTTTCATGCACCAATGCAGAATTTTTGCAATGTTTTTAGCATCATCCACTCCTCTGTGGTGGGTGCCTTCTAAAGTAAGACCCAACTCACCCAGAGCTCTGTTCATCCCAACACTTTTCCTGATGGTAGGATGAATTTCTCCGAATAATGTTTTCACATTGATATGGTCATCGCTCATAGGATAGTCTGTATAGAATCTTCTTGCCTGATTCTGAAGCATATTCAGATCGTAGTTTCCATAGCTCGCCCACGTTAGTTCTTCTGAATCATATTCTGCTCTCAGGATATCGAATGCATCATCCAGCATTATTCCTTCATTATCCAGCATATTTTGGGTAAGGGTAGTAAGTTCTGTACAAAACGGACTTACTTTTGAATATTGTGGTTTTATTAAAATCCCTTCATTTTTGGAGATCTTACCGGTTTTTGCATTCATGATGCATACACCGATCTCGATGATCTCGCTCTCCTGGCCTCTTGGCGGTCGGTTTTCCCAACATGTTGCTTCGAGGTCTACTATTAATATATTTTCTGTTGTTTTCACTTGTTTAAAATTTAATTGTTAAAGGATGGAGGATAGATGTGGGAAGTTTTCATAGTGTCTACTTTACCTCCAGCCTTCCAACCTATTTACTATTTACTATTTACTATTTACAGAATTTTACTTAAAATTCTGGCTGTATTGTAAGCATCGTCTGCTCCACTGTGATGGGTGCCTTCAAAATCCATATTCAGATAACTCAAGGCTCTTTTAAGCCCTATTTGTTTATGCAGTCCGAAATGTCTTTTGAATTCATGCATCACATTCATGTAATTTTCTGAAAAAGGATTTTTTACTCCAAGCCAGTCACACTGTTCTATGATCTGCACTCCATCGAAGTTTCCATATCCTGCCCATGTAAGCGGTGCAGAACGGTATTGATCTCTGATCATTTCACAGGCTTCTTCAAAATAGATTCCTCTTTCTTCTATCAGTTTAGGACTAATTCCGGTCAGTTGTGTACAGAATCTGTTGATTTCTGATCTTTCAGGAATTACATAAATGCTTTGTTTTTGGGAAATTGCTTTTGATGTTAAGTTTAATTTACAAATCCCTATTTCTATAATATCGACTTTCTGCCCGATGGGAATTCTGTCGTTTTCCCAGCATGTAGCTTCCAGATCGATAATTATGATCTCATTGGTTGTTTTCATGTTATTATAAAATGTACGATGTAAAAAGTAAAATATATGATGAAGGCTGTTGAATACTCAATGAAATATCATTCTCATTTTTCCCTCCATCAAATCATTACTTATTACTCATCATTAATTTCTTGGACCAAATGGTGGTGTCCATTTTTTCCTTTTCATAATTTCTTTGACTTCCTCGTAGGAAATCGGATAAAAATTGTGGCAGTCTACCCCTACGTCAAAACTCAGTGCCATCTCATCATCCGGCAATGTTCCATGTGAATGTCCGTATAACTGCCAAACACCTCGGTGCGAGCCATTCCAGGTGCGCATGGCGTAGTGGAAAAGAATGATTTTCTGTTTTCCGTTGCTGTTATCTGCTTCATCAATTTTCAGTTCGTGATAATCTCTGATGGAAGCAAAGCGCTTGGGATAAGCTAAAGCTGCACCTTCGTGGTTGCCTTTTATCAGATGGATATTACCATTTAACCTGTCTAAAATCTCTTTTGTAAAATCCGGTTTTCCCAGACTTATATCTCCTAAATGGTAGACCGTATCACCGGGTTGAATTTTCTCATTCCATCTTTTAATGAGTTCTTCATTCATATGGTCCAGAGATTCAAAAGGTCTTTCTGAAAATTTTATAATATTCTCGTGACCAAAATGATGGTCTGCTGTAAAAAATATATTGGGTTTCATTTTTTTTAATTGTTTTTTAACTACAAAATCCTCACTGTCATTCTGAATACAGACTGAAAGTCTACGAACGCAGTTCATAAGTGGAATGAAGAATCTTACTCCTTAAAGAGAT
Source organism: Chryseobacterium sp. GVT01B (assembly GCF_019970045.1). Taxonomy (GTDB): domain Bacteria; phylum Bacteroidota; class Bacteroidia; order Flavobacteriales; family Weeksellaceae; genus Chryseobacterium. The sequence continues at coordinate 136,155 of NZ_JAHXYI010000007.1, read as the reverse complement.
TCTTCCTTTGTCAGAATGACACATTCAATGTTTAATTTCGTAGTTTTTGTTTAATAAATATTTTTAATTAATTCTTACGAAACGCTCTATAAAAAGCAGTTTCAATTTCTTCCTGATCGCTTTCCGTATATCTTCTTGAAAAGTGAATTGGAATAGCTTCTTTCACCTGACATTCATTCATGATTTTTCCTGATGCAGAAGCAAAGCTGTGGTAATTGATCTTTGCAAATTCCTGATCCGTATCTTTATAAAAGCTTTCGATATACACTAGATCTGCACCTTCAAATACTATTCTGATTTTTTCATAATTGTTTTCATCTGCTGCATGATCCATGATTACGCCAAGTTTATAACCCGCATTATGGGTCAATAGATGGAACAGATCAGCTGCTTTGTAAACAGTTTCTTCAATCTCAATTTCTTTATCATCATCATTATTTTCAAAAGCGGTTTTGAGGTCGCTGATCCACTTTCCTTTTCTGAAACCGGAAGCATTTTCATTAAAGGTGACCGAATCTTTTTCTTTAAATAAGTAAGCGATAGAATCTGTTTTATGATCCAGAATAGCAAAATCAACATTGACATACTCGTCTTGGAACAGGAAGCTCTGAGTCTTTATCAACTCCAGATTCCAATGTGGTGGACGAAGGGTATAAATAGTAATTTCATCTTCTGAAACAATTTCACGAATTTCATATTCAATTGCTTTTTCATCAATCAGGTTCCAGGTGTAAGATTTTAACCTTGCTTCAACCTGTTGATGAATATTTTTTGGTCCGCAAATCACCACTTTTTCTCCGCTTCCGATCTGATGTCTGAAAATTCCATCGAAATTCGAAAAGTGATCAATGTGGGTATGACTGATAAATACAGCTGATATAGATTGTACTTCTCTCACCGTCAATAAACTTGCTTCTCCGCAATCACACAAATAATGCTTTCCTGAGTTAGGAATTTTAATTAATATACTGATGTCTTCTTTTAAAAGACTTTTTATTTCTGCCTGTAACATATTTTTTCTTTTTTAAACCATAAAAGAAAGCCTATTTTCACTTTTAACGGTTGAGATTCCTACGGAATGACAAACTTACTGCATAATGAAAATCAGGTTCTTAAACTCACGCAGCATTTATGGTTAAGTTTTATACATAAAAAAGTTTCGGTAAAAAAATACCGAAACTACACTTTAAGAGTCATCAACTCTTCTTTTATAAAATCAATTACTAAAGAATTCAACTTTTTGTTGATCCTTTTCTGCTCTTCTTTTTCAATTGCAGTAAAAGCTGCCGGAAAGTCTTTCTCGAAATCTTCTAAAATATCCTGAGCAAAAAGGCCAATCACCTTGCCTATCATTTTAGGCTGGAATTCACCAATTTTGCTGATAACATTATTCAGTCTGTTGACAGTAGCATATTTTTGGATTTCCTCCCAGATTTCCTGAGCTTTTTCGCTGAAATGAACCTGTTTCTGAACAGTTTTAGCTTCCTTTTTAACCATTTTAGCTTTTTCGACCCATTTTTCATTCTTATTTTTCAGAATAATTCTTGCACCGTTTCCAAAATATTTGGTTTTCAAGGTTTTTACGATGGTACCTTCGCACATATTGTTCTCCAATTCTGGTAATCCAAGCCAGGCCGGAATTTGTGAATTGAAAACATTGGGGAATTTCAAAGCTTCTTCCAGAGTTCCCTGAAACAAAATTTTAGCATAGAAAAATCCTGTCTCCTCAAAAATCCGATTGACAACATCTGTATTCAAATAGGTAATCCCATTCAATTTGATATCGAAAGCGTAAAATTCGTTGTAAGGGGCATACTCAATGCCTTTCTGTACCTTCACAGCATCTTTTACAGGTTCTACTTCTTTATGTTTGTAACCGCCACCGAACAGTTCACCGTAGATCACTACAGTTTCTACATCCGGGTGTATGGTTTTCACTTTCTGAAACACTTCTATTACATTTTTTCTGTAGCGTTCCAAAATCTGATGTGCATTGAAAAATTTTTCATCTTTTTCGATGAAAGCAGTTCTCTTCGCGATTTTAATTTCCTTTCCGTCGGTAAAGAAAGAGAAATTAGCTCCGTGAACTTTTTCCTGTACTATGAAAACCTCATCCCCAAAACCCTGCATCCTGATCTGTTCGATCACACGGGTCTGGTAAGCATTTTCTATAGAGTTATATGTTTTAAAAATCATTTTGTTCTTAGTTTTTAATCGTTTCTGATTCATTTTTCTTCATCTGGGTAATGTGTCGCTGAGCATGGAGTGACAGAAAATAAATATATTCATATACATTGATTTTCCCCAGTTCATTCACTGTCATTGTCGTTTTATACAAGAGTCCTTCACCATTTTTCATCACTTCCAGATAATGTAAACATTGTAGATACTGCTGGCTCATTAAACTTCTGATTTTATCCGGACCTAATTCTCCTTTCGGTTCCATATGTTCCGGTCTTATCCATTCAAAAGCACCATGTTCACCAACCCTGTCAAAGTTTTTCTTATTAAAACTGTAGTTTTTTATTTCAGATTCAAGGTCAAGATTCAAAGAATTCTTCATTGCTTTTTTGGAGCCTTTTTCAATAAGGATCAGCAAGTAAAAATTCGTAAGATAAATGTGTTCTAAAATCTGCTGAACCGTCCAGCCTCCGTTGGAAGGCTGATGATTCAAAGTTTCTTTATCTTTTTTAAACCATCCGTCTACCTCATCAAATGTGAGTTTCAGATGTGTTTTTATATCCTGAATATATCTAAAAATGTCCATTACAGTTTTTTAAAGTTTTTTAAAAGGGAAAGAATATTTTCCTTTCCTACCGGATTCATGGAGTGACTATAGAATTTTGGAAGGTCCAAATAATTGTCCATACAATATTCTACCAGCCATTTGGCGCAGTCGTATCCTGTTTTCTCAACAAATTCCTGAGAATCATGTTTGAGATAATGCTCATCGGCAAGATCATGGTCAAAAGAAATCATTTCCGGAAGTCCTTTTTCCAAAATCCTGCTGACAAACTGCTCGTAATTCCGAACGATATACCAGTCGTTTCTGAGGAAAATCTCCTGTTTGGTATAATGATATGCCTCAACAGGATATCTTATATCATCCAGAAATAGTAATCTTTTTGTTTTTTCCATGATTTAATTTTTATAATTTTTTTAAGCTTCCAACTCCCAACATCCCTCTTCCAGCTTTTTTACACCATCGTATCAGCACAGTTGGAACTTGCGAAGGCAAAAGGTTTTGCTTTAAACACATATCCCATTCCCAGAATGTATCCCATGGCATCTTTTAATGCTACATTGGATTTAAAATCCGGGTCGGTATTAATGTCTGCGTGTACCTCCATCTCCACACCATAAGTATCCAACACAGAGCAGATAGCGTATGCAATTTCCACGGATTTGTTGACCTCATTCAGCATTCGCTCTTTGATACTGATACTCTGTATTTCTCTTTCTTTTCTAATAAAGGTAAACGCTCCTTTTCCCTCACGAATAAATACTACTGCCGTAGCATAATTGATGGCATCTCCGTATACATGAGAATCTGATCCCACACATACTTTCAGACGGTGTCCGTTTGCCTGTTCGCGGATAATGGCTTCTTCTACCAGCTGTGTGATAGAGTTATGGAAAAATTTTCCGTTCATATTCTGCCATGTTTGTTGTTGCGTTTCCATTTTTTCTACATATTTTAAATTGATAAATGATTGTTGATAATTGATAAATGATAACCTGCCACTGGTTTCATCTTTTGCACTCTGAACCGGACTCGAACCAGTACCATCAGTTTTGGAGACTGAGATGCTGCCATTACATTATCAGAGTAAATTGTTAATTCATTAGGACTCGAACCTAAACTCCAAGAATCAAAATCTTGTGTGCTGCCTATTACACTATGAATCAGTTTTAATTAATTGATAAATGATGATTGATAATTGATGAAATGCCCAGCAATCATTTATTATTGATCAGTTATCATTCATATTTTGTGGAACAGACAGGAATTGAACCTGTACCTTTAGTTTTTCAGACTAACGTGCAGACCTTCTACACCACTCTTCCATGTTATAATTGATAAATGATGGTTGATAATTGATGAATTTTTATCATTGATCTCTTATCATTTATGTTTTGGTACGGGAAGAGGGACTCGAACCCTCAAAAGCTTGATCCTAAATCAAGAGTGTCTGCCATTCCACCATTCCCGCAGCTTTTTTCTCAATAATGGGTAATTGGTAATAAGTAATTTTTTATGCTGTTTAATTACTCATTATTCATTTCTTATTACTCATATTCTGTACCTCTCCCCAGATTCGAACTGGGACTTTACGGGGTTTAAAGCCGTTTTCTCTGCCAATTGGAATAGAGAGGCGTTATTTTATTAGTAATGAGTAATAGGTAATGAGTAATATTTTCTCTTTTGATTATTACTTATTGCTCATTGCTTATTACCTATGTCATGCTAGGTTTGAGAAAGCTCTGTCTGTTTATAAATTATGCCTGCTAGTATTTGTAAAGATCTTCTGCGCTTGACAAACCTTTCTCATTTCCTAATGTATTTTGTTTTAAAAAAGTAAAAGGCTGTCTATTTTTATTGACTAAAGATCTTCTGCTCTCGACAGTCCTTTTTTCTCTTTTCTTCATTTTTTGTGTGAATGGTAACTGGCCAATTTTTTTTAAAAATCTGAACTTTCATGGTATTATATCAATTCATTATTGACCAGCTATTCACATCCAGTACTCTATAAGGGAATCGAACCCTTGTTTTCTGCTCGAAAGGCAGGCGTCCTCACCGTTAGACGAATAGAGCGTTAACCCACTGACCAGGAATCGAACCTGAACAACAAGAGTACATTTCCTGCATGCTGCCATTACATTATCAGTGGTTGGTGGAAGTAGTAGGATTCGAACCTACTCAGCTATGAAGCAACAGATTTACAGTCTGCCCCGACTCTCCAACTTCGGCGTACTTCCGGATTTTTCATTTTTTCCTTAAAAAAGAAAAGGTCTGTCTTTATTGAATGTTTAATTAAAGATCTTCTGCGCTCGACAGCCTTTTTCTTTTATTAATAAAGGATATTCTTTGCTATAGATGATAAAAGATTCTTATATCTCCTATATTTTTACATTGAGATGGTTATGGGATTCAAACCCACTCAGTTTACACAACGGTTTTGCAGACCGCCCCGACTCTTTCACTTCGGCGAACCATCAGATTAAAAAAATAAAGTCTGTCTAAAATTGTTTGATATAAGAACTTCTGCGCTTGACAAACTTTATTTTTACCTAAAAATTTATAAATGATATTCTTAATTTTTAATTAATCCGGAGAGAAGAAAAGCCTGTCTGTATTTTCGTATTTGGCGTAAAGATCTTCTGCTCTCGACAAACTTTTACTTTTTCTCCTGAAACAATTAACAATTAGTTACCTGCGATTTTGGAAAGACTCGAACTTTCAACTTCCGGTTTAACAGACCGGTGCTCTGCCATTGAGCTACAAAATCATTGTAATTCCGGAAGGACTCGAACCTTCAACCTTCGGTGTATCAGACCGACACTCTAACCACTTGAGCTACGAAATCATTTGTATTCCATAAGGGGATCGAACCCTTGTCGTTCGGTAGAAAGCCGAACGCACTTACCACTATGCTAATGGAACAAATTGTCTGGAAAGCAAGATTCGAACTTGCGACCTCCCGCGTCCAAGACGGGTAAACAACCACCGTTATCTTTCCAGCTTTGGGGTTCACTTCTGTTTCTTTTCCGGGAGACAGCCGGATAGGAAATTTTCCATGAACCTTTTTGTGATTCCGAGAGGATTCGAACCTCTAACCCTGGGTTTAGAAAACCCATGCTCTATCCAGTTGAGCTACGGAACCTTTTTTGTAATCCCAGAAAGATTTGAACTTTCAACCCCCGGTTTAAAAGACCGGTGCTCTAACCATTTGAGCTATGAGATTGTTTTAATTTTGTGAATCGTCAATAATCAATTCGCTTCGCTTGTCAATTTTTAATTTACAATTCACATTTTTGTAATCCCAGAAGGAATCGAACCTTCAACCTTCGACGTATCAGGTCGATGCTCTAACCAATTGAGCTATGAGATTTTATATTTTGGGTATCCCCGGGAATCGAACCCTGTTCTCCGGTTCCACAGACCGGCGCTTTACCAAATAAGCTAAAGAAACCATAAAAAAAGCGCCTCTTTTCGGGAGGCGCTTCATATTTTTAAACGTAAGAGATCATTAGCTGACCCACGTATATAAGCACCTTTCATCCACAATTTCACTATCAAGAATACACAGAACTCCTGCCGGCTCATGTCCGAATAGTCTTGAATATTGATTGAATATGTTGTGTAACTGTTTCATTTTATTTTTGTTTGTTTCTAAATTATTTTTAATTGAATCCTGAAAACCTGTTGCTTTCAATTTTCGGTTGCAAAGTAAATATGAATTTTTGGAATCCGCAAATAAATTTTCAATTCAAATCATTGACAACCAATTAATTACGTCTTATTTTTGGAATAGAGAATTTCTGTCCGCAATATTTTGCAGATATCTTAAATACCTAAATGACTGTCTCTCACCGGGTTGCTTATCACTCTATTTTATCGTATTAAAGTTTCATTGTTAATTAAAAAATTTTCATGTTTATGGTTATTTTTTTTCATTCTAAATAATTTCTGACCTAAAAAACAAAAAACGCCTCGGTTTTCCGAGGCGTTTCTGTTGTATTTTGATTAATTTTTTACAAGTTTACAGTAAATAATTTCCAAAGTCAGCACATTTCGCCTCATTCCATATCATCTCATCATACCCGAATAATCCTTTATTAGAAGGACTTCCGAATAGTTCTGCATTGATATGTGCTCTTTGTATTGTCATAATTTTCTGGGGCAAAGATAAATCTTTTTTATTATTATTTTATAATTGTCACGATCTCTGGAAGGTTTTAGATACGCAAAGGCGCAAAATAATATTAAAAAAATATGCTTTAAGGCGCGAGGATTTTATCTGCGATAAAATTTAATACCGCTAATAATATTGTTCTGAATAATGCAAATAATTACATTGATTTAATGAAGCAAAATTTTTCTTTTAATTTTTAAATTCTTCAATTTTTAAATATTTAATTCCTAAACATTTTATTTCTTCCGGTTTTAAATCTGGAAATGTCTTTCAGAATCACTTCATCATCGGGATTAAAGTATTTCAGTTCGTTGACAATTTCTGAACGGGTAGCAACTTTTTCAGAAATGATTTCGTAGGCTATATTTCTTGTGACGGTATGTAATTTCGGATCTTTTCTAAATTCATATTTCAGAGCCTCCAGATAAGTGATCTTTTTGTGAGCCGGAGTTTTCTGATATAAATGCTGTATTTCAGATTCCAGTTTTTTAACATCAAAAATATTGGCAAAATAGTTATTCAAACAATTGAAAGCGTCTCTGTCTTCTTCCCATCCTTTCAGCAGTACTTTTTGTGCCTCTTCAGCTTTTTCCATTTTTTTACGGTATATCAGGGAAGCTTTTACCATCTGGTTATTGATTGTATAGTCATCTGCAACTATTTGATAATAATGGTGGGCATTTTTAAGATCGTTGATTTCTTTATAGAGATCACCTACTTTTTCTTTCTGCTCCATATCTTTATAAAGGTCAATTGCCTTTTTGTATTGCTTTGCCTTTTCATAGCAAACTGCTGCATCGGATTTATTGTTCAGTTTCTTAAGGTATACTACAGCTGCTTCATTATAGAACCCGCCATTTTCAAGTGTTTTTGCACCTCTGTAATTATCCTGCAACAAATTCATATAGACTCTTGCTGCTTTTTTATAATCGTTTTCCGCAATATATTTTTCGGCGAGTTCTTCGTATTTGCTACGGATTCTGTCAAAAAGTGAGTTTTCCAGATAAAAATTACTGCTTCCACTGCCTTTTCTTCCTGTTGAATTTCTGTTGTTCTGTTCTTTATCTTTTAAGGATCTGATCACAAGAAGGATAATAAAGGCTATAATTAGGAAGATTCCTAATGTTCCGACCACGCTCCAGAAGCTTTCATGGAATAGCTGGGCAAAGATTCCGATGACCTTAAATATGGCCAGCAGTACAAATGCTGCCATAAATTTGTCTATAAATTTCTGTTTATTCATCATCATCGGATTTTAAAATGGTTTTATCTTCTCTGAACAAACGGTAAAGAAGCAGCATCACACAGATCACCAGCCCCCATACAAACCAGTTATAGCCAAACATTTTTACCAACGGATAAAATAAGTATACCAGCATCGCCACAAGAATTGCTATTAAAATAAATTTCACCCAAGCAGGTACGTTATCGCCACCAAGGTTTAACGATTTATTTTTAAACAAGAACAAATACAATCCTACTCCTGCAATCATCAGGATAACCATATACATAATATCTGAAACCGGGGCTTTTTTATCCAATGGAATTCCTTCCTTCCCCACAGCTTTCACTTTTGATTTATCAATGGAAGCTGAAGAAGGGTCTACGATATCCAATGTTCCGTAAAGTTTACCCAAGGAATCAGCCATCAAAGCTTTTTTCTTTTTCAACAGAAATTTTACGACTTCCCCGTTTACAGGTTTTCCTTTGGTATACTGCTTGAGAGAATCTGAAATTTTACGTTCCAGCTTTTCAGATTTCTGTTCAAGGTGCTTTGTGATCTTTTGGGTATAAATGGTTTTAAGAGAATCCCGGCTTTGTTTTTCTTTATTCACAAGCTTTCCGATATCTCTCCCTATTTCACTGACCTCTCTTCCACCAGCTTTTTTATAATTTTCTTTGTCTTCTTTTGTTTTGGATTCTATGATCCCGGCGTGAACCAGTTCTTTGGACAACTCTTTTCTCTCCTGATGATATATAGAATCTATTTTCAGATCAATTTCTGAGGTCCCGGACTGGAAAGCAATCATATCAGAAGGAGCTTGCACAGCATTATTTTCAATTTTTCCGGAAGAGGTTGTATTTTCTTCCTGTCCGGGGTTATCTTTATCTGAAGGTAATGCTATCTTTAAGACTATTGCCGCAATAATCACCGCCCAGAATATTCTGCGAAAGTTTCTTGTTCCGGGACTTTCGGTTTTCCCTCTTGAACCTCCGCCAAATAACCCTTCCAGCCAGGTAAATTTGCCAAAGCCGTCACCTCTGGAAGTTCCCATTACATCAAGCGAAACACCCAGTTCTACTGCTCTTTCAGGATATTTTTCAATATATTGTAAGTACTTTTCTATTTCTTTTTTATTTCCGGCCATCACTTTTTTAAGGTCAAATGGGAGGTTATTCATCCATTCTTCTTCGGTTTGTTTTGGCTGTAAAGCTTCCATTACTTTTTCATCATCTATTTCAACGGTATAGCTTTCAATTTTTTGAGGAATTGAAACTCCGTTCAGCGGTTTTCTGATGTTTTCGTCTATAATACCAGGCTGTTGAATTAATGAAATCCATTCGATTTCTTCAGAGAGTTTTACGAGTCCGAATTCAGGATGCATAACCAGAAAGCGGGAATCAAGCTGTGCCCAGTCTTCTGTATTTATTTTGGGATAAAAAGTAGTGTTTTCAGGAATGAAAAGCCTGTTGTCTATACATTGAAAGTAAGCATTTCTACCTATTTCCTGCGGAGCATAATCATTAAAAACAAGAAAACAACCATACAGCACATTAGGACTGTTGGCAGGAATTGCATAAGTTCTTATCTGGCTTAAATTAATACCAAGCGTTTCCATTTCCTGAAGCCATACCACAGGTGAAGAGCCTCTGATCAAAAGCCCCTTTTTGGGATAATTATTTTTCGGGAAAGGTTTTATTCTAAGCTCCATAATCCAAAATCTGTTCTATAAACGGTTTTAAAAACCTGTCACACATATCATCCATTGTTCTTACTTTCAACAAGGCATGTTCCGGAAGATAATATTCTGATCCGCCAAATTCTGTATAGGTTGCCAAAGAGAGAAACCCATGAGCTGTGGAAGGAATAAAAAATTCTTCGATACTTTTGTTACTGCTTCGGAAAGTCAGCATTCCCCGTGAGTCTGTAATAATTTCGCTTCCATCGGGAAATGTAAATTTATTTTTGTTCTGCTCAGCAAAAATTTTAATATCATATTTATTTTTGGAAAAATCCAGTGTGTTTTCTGAAGAACTGTACAATTCATGTCCGGAAATAACCAGATTTTCATATTGATTGATTCCTATTTTGTTAAAATTATTGATAATTCTCAATCCGCTTCCCTTCAGTTTCGCAACTTCGGCTTCAGCTTTTATATTATTTTTTTCAAACTCTTTATCTTTTCCGGTAATAGGTTCTACAGAGATATTTCCCTCCATGTTTATTTTATAGTGGGTAGAATTATCCGGATGATGAAGATAAAAGCTCCGTCCAAAATAAATCAGTTTGTACGACTCCGGAATATTCATCCCTGTAAGATTCTGCTCGGAATATTCTCTTGTATTAAGGTTAAGCTTTGATATTAATTTCTGATCATGCTGATACTGGCACAGAATAAAGTGCTGCTGCTTGTTTTTTGCAAGGGCAAACTGTCCTTTAGGTTTTATGGAAATGTTATCAAACAGAACTTCACAGCCATGATGTGTTTTATAGTAATCATAGGAATGTTTGTCGTAATAATTATCAGAAAGATAAGTCTTCAATAATTGTTTTTTAGAACTAAGAATGAAAAATTCGCCATCATATAAAAACTTGGCAATCTTATTAACAGGAGTTGGAAATAAGACAGGATAATTTTGCGGAAGATCGGTTTTCTTTCCATTGAAATTATGAACGGACTGTTTCTGCTGTGGCGGATTGGCCCAAAGCTCCTGTAATGGAAGTTTTATTTTCTGAATATGTTTTCTGGCTCCTTTATGATGTTTATAAAAATTAATTTCACCATCTGATGTTGTAGTTACCAGAAACTTAAGTCTGTCTCTGTTCTGATGAACTACCCGCTGCACTTTTTCATCCTCCATATTCTCCTCATGGGTAATGAAGAACACTTCAATATCTTTTTCAGTATGTTCCTGATTAAAAAAATGTTCCAACGCTTCGGAAACTTCCAGAACCGGACTCACCTGATTGAGGTTTTCAACCACTTCCTCTACTTTATTAAGGGCAATAGGAACACCTGCCTGTCCTAGGGCAAAAACTTTACATTCAGAATGGGCTTTCGGATGTTTGATAACAGCAATTGCAGAGGCAAAAGCCAATACTTTTGGAGTTCCCCAATTTCTGAGGGAAGTATCAATGAGAATAATTCTTTCAAAAATATTTTCTTCAGGAGGAATTTCTCTTTGAATATAAAGTGCTTCATTATTGGCTACCCGATTCATGAAAACCTCATCTTCATTGGCAAATTCGGAGAGAAGCATCCTGTGAAAATCACCTTTGTTGGTCATATCAGAAATTCCTCCGATAGGTTGTTCTCCGGGAGAAAGGTGGCGCATAGGAATTTTCAGACCGCTCCATATTCTTTTGATGAGGCTTCCTACCTGAAATGTTTTTGGTTCTTCAATTAATTCTTTGATGAAATCTTTATCCGTATCTGCTGTTGTTTCTTCTTCTACCACCTCATCATCCAGCTCAGGCTCGTCGATCAAACCTTTCATTGCATCAATGATGGATTGTACTGTAGGAAATTTTTCATTCAGATTCAAAGCACTCAGATCTTTGTTTAAAGCTATTGAACCTTCGTCTTGTTTTTCTGCACTGATAGCAATTTCCTGCGGTCGTTTATAATAGATCTTTAAATAAATATCCGCATGAAGAGAGGCCACCCTGTTATGACCATTGCTGAATAAGGTCTGCAGCAGTACAATTCTGTTTTGTTTCTGCTTATAAACATTGGGAAGTGATTGGATCTTTTCAAGAAATTCAATTTGTTTTTCCACATTGAATTCAAAGTCTTCCCCACTGTAAAACTCAGCGGTATGTCTCAAAGGGCCTGTAAAATCAATATAGCCATCCTGCATAGCATACAAAACCATCAGCAACGCTCCAAAGGGAGGCCATCCCTGTGGTTGAAGTTCTTTGAGAATCTCCATCACATAAGGCCTGTAAGCTATCGCTCCCACTCCCGGAACCGAGAGGAGATTGTTTTCATGATAACCGGAATCACCGGGAACATCTTCATCAGTTTTCCATTCCCAAAAGTAATTTTCATAGGACTGGAAATAGAACTTTAATTCCATTCTCTTGATTTTTCTGTAAGACGGAATGAACTTATAGATAAAGGACGGAAATCTGTTTCTTTTATTAAAAGATAATTCCCGTTTTCATCCCAAAGTAGCCATCCTTCCGGCTCATTATTATATTTCTGCTGTAAAAGCGTACTCAGATTTTTAAATTCAAAATCCAGACCGGCCGGCAATAAATGTCTGTCTTTTGTCCAATAGGTTTTTCCGGGAAAGCTTAATAATGGAATGCCTATAAACAGGGCTTTATTTCCTAAAACAGTCCATTTTATTTTTTCCAGTTTAAACTTTGGTAATGCTGCTATACTTTCTTTAATATCAGCAATATTGCTTAATAAAGCGATTACAGGCTTCTCTTCATTACTTTCTTTTAATCTTACCCGAACCTGTTCCTGAATTCCAAAATAGTTTTGATTGGAAGGTGGGAAAGTAAGCTGTAATGCCTTGTCTATGGATATCCAAAGTAATGCTGTCCTCATTTTTTTACTCGGAACCAAAGCTTCTTTCCTGAATAAAAGGCCATCACGAAGCTCATACAGGATAAAGTCCGGTAACTGCTGTACTTCCGGAGATTCTGCCTGTTCATCGGTAAAGCCTTTCAGCCAGATTGTTTCTTCATCCAATGCAATCTGAATGTTTTTCCAGTCTCTGATGGAGCCCAGAAAGTCTTCATCGGCACGGGGAAGTTCTGCCCAGAATTCTTTTAAACGCTTTGAAGGATCTTCTGCCATAAGCTTTCAATTTCTTGCTGGATATACTGCTTCTGTTCAGGATTTCTGATCCAGTCACAACGGGTCTGCAGGTATCTCAGTTTATCTTTTATTACATTCTGTTCTTCAAAGCTCAGCATTCCGCCATTCCATTTTTCCACAAGAATTGTCACATCTTTCATGACTTCCTCGGGATTGGGAGTTTTGTTGTGCATCGCCTGTGGATGAGAGTCCGGATGATCGTCTTTCTCTATGGTCCTGTTGATAATTCCCTCCAGAATTTCAATCTGTTCTTCGGTATCCCAGATATGCTTCAATACCCAGAGGTCAGAAAGCACGGCTTCTTTTCTTCCACAGATCAGGGCACTTGCAGCAATCAGGTTCTGAAGCTTCACGGCTCTACGGTCTGAGATGGCAATTCCTGTATTCCGAAGACTCATAATGGTATTCAGATAAACTTCATAGATTGGTTTAAGGTCTATGGTTCTGCACAGGTTCTGAAGCTGCCTGATCTCATCGGCATGGATTTCCGGAATTTCCACTTCTTCCTGGTTCTCCAGTTTTCTTCCGGCTAAAAGCACCTGTTGTAACAGTTCAGGTTTTACATAATCTACATTAATTCTCACCAGAAAACGGTCAAACAACGCGTTCAATGCTTCATCTTCGGGAAGAACGTTACTTGCCCCCACAAACATCAGTGCAGGTAAGTGTTTTGTTTCTTTACCTCTTTTAAAAATCTTCTCGTTAAGTGCCATCAGAAGGGAATTCAGAATAGCAGAGTTGGCGTTGAAGATTTCATCCAGGAAAACCATGGAAGCTTCAGGCATCATTCCTTCCGTATTGGTCAGAAGTTCTCCTTCTTTCAGTTTTCTGATATCAAAAGGTCCGAAGATCTCGTTCGGTTCTGTAAAACGGGTTAATAAATATTCAAAGTTTTTGCCATCTTTTACGGTTTTTGCCAACGTTCTGACAATCGCCGATTTTGCCGTACCCGGAGGACCGTATAAAAAAGCATTTTCTCTTGCCAAAAGGCAGATTCCCAACAGATCTACGACATCACTTTTACCTACAAAGGTTTCTTTTACGTAGGTAAGGACTGTATTGAGTTGATTGATATTCTGGTTCATTGATTTAAAAAATTAAAATTTCCACCATTTTTTCTTGTGGGGTTTCTCTTCGTCTTTACTTTCTGCCTTTTCATTTCTTTTGCTGAATGAAAAAGCGAGTCTCTGATAAGGATCTTTGATATCAAAGTACAGTTGCGTTCCGTCATCAAGTGTAAGGACATCCATGATTTTATCTCCATCTTTAACCAGATTTTGGGATACGTCCTGTTTGTTGAGGTGATGCCTTGCTAAATCTCTTTCGTCAGAAATTCTTGTAATCATATAGGGAGATTCTTTGGTTCCGTCTCCGGTTCTTTCAAGACACTCAAAAATAATCTGAGCGATTGTCATTTCAATACTCCTTCCTTTTTCATCACCCAATTCCTTGTATGCAAAATATTTATAAATATGGGCTCTCGGGCTTAACAGAATATTGACATTTACATATTGTATAACTTCTTCAAATTTTCCTTCATTGAGTAAATTCTGGATGTTTTCAATGTCTTCGGAATAAGGGTCATATTCAGGATCATTGATTACCAGCTCACGACATTTCAGAAAGGTTTCTTTAGTAGGGTCAGTTAAAAATTCAAATACTTTCTCATACGTTTTCATTGTTTTCCTCGGTTATAGTTTTTAGTTCTCGCCAGAATGCGTCTTTGTGAATTCCGAATTCGGCTGTTATTAGTTTATTGATGAACGGAATTTCCGCCAGTTTATAATCTTTTTTTTCAACAATTCTTTCCAGATAGAGTTTTCTATAGGTTGTGTCTTTCAATTCTTCCTGCCAATTGATATTTTTCAGATCGAGATCATACCCGATTCCTGAATAATGAAACTGTGTCAGAATATTTTCCAGCATGGCAATTAAAGGATCTTCCGGATCTACAGAGTTTAAAGCAACAATAACTTGTGGTAAAAACCTCAATGATAAGTCTGCGGATAAGATAGAAGAGATATTCCGGCTTCCTTTAAATACGGGAATAAGATTTTCAATATTTTTCTCTGTGTTTTCTCTGATCAGATAAAGCTGTGCGCTGTGATAGAGAATTTTTGCTGCCCATACGGCAGTTTCCTTATTACAGGTAAGTTGGTCAGATAGAAACTCCAGTCTTTCTTTTTCAAATTCTGTTTCAAAATAATCTCCTGCTTCCGCCTCTTCCTGAGGGGAAATTTGCTGTAAGCTTGAGAAGAGGGTAATACATTCCTCCTTACGAAGCAAAAAGATCGTGTCTAAAAACGGTGACTTGGTTTCCATGATCTAACAAAAATAAAATTATTTCGTTGAGAATAAAATTTTTAAAGTGAAGATTCATGTTAAATATGGATTCTTTGGAGTAATTATAAGGTTGGAAAACGCAAAGACGTTAAGCTGAAATCTTTATACTGTTTTTAAGGCGCTAGAAAATCAGAGATTTTCAGCAAGGATAAGACTCAATAATTTGCTTTATTAGGATTATAATTTGTAGTATTAATTTTATCGGAGATAAATCCTTGCGACTTAATACACAGCACTGATTAAGTTTTGCGCCTTTGCGTTTTCCAACCTATTAAGAGATTGCTTCGTCGCTGAAGCTTCCCGTAATGACGGTTTAGGCTACGATTTCAATAATATTGTTTTCCGGGTCAAGGATTACACTTTCATAATAACCGTCTCCGGTGGTACGTGCTTCTCCCGCAACTGTATATCCGTCTTTTCTTAACGTCTCTGTAAGTTCATCTACTTTTTCTATGCTGTCTACTGAAAATGCAAGATGGATGATTCCATACTGTTGGGATTCGTAAGAATTTTTGCTTTCTCTGAGATCTGGTTTGGTCATAATTTCAAGACGGCAGCCATTATCAAAGCTTAAAAAGTAAGACTGAAAATTTTTGACAGGATTATGGTATTTTTCATTGGAAACAGCTCCGAAATATTTCTGATAAAATGCTCTGGATTTTTCAAGGTCTTTAACCCAGATGGCAATATGTTCTATTCTCATTTAAAAAAAAATTATTGTTTTACTTCTGCAAAACTAGTCTGACTGCTTCCACCATACCTGCTCCGTATTATTCTTTTATTGTTCTGCATTTACCAGATTACTTTTTGAATTATACAAAAGACTTCATATATAATATTATTTAAAACATTTATTGATAACATCTTATATATTCTGTTGATCTGAGAAGGCTTCCCTGTTTCCATTATCGTAATCATGGAGACAATCTAAAAGTTATTATCTTTGCTCCATTCAAAATAACATTATGAGTATTCACATCAGTGCAAAAAAAGGAGAAATTGCCAAAGTAGTATTGCAGCCGGGGGATCCGCTTCGTGCACAGTATATTGCTGAAAATTATTTAGAAAATGCTAAGCTGGTAAGTAAAACCAGAGGAATTTTTTATTATACAGGTCTTTATAAAGGAAAAGAGATCACTGTAGGAGCTAGTGGAATGGGTTTCCCAAGTATCGGGATCTATTCTTTTGAGTTATTTACAGAATATGAAGTAGAGACAATTATCAGAATCGGGACTTGTGGTGCTTACAATACGGATCTTAAACTTTTTGATATTTTAAATATTGAAAATGCTGCCAGCGAAAGTACTTATGCCAAATATGCATGGGGAATTGAAGATGAAATCCTTCCTCACCAGGGAAATATCTTTGGTACCATCAATGAAACGGCTAAAGAATTATCATTAAACGCTAAGGCAATCAACATCCACAGTAGTGATATTTTCTACAGAAAAGATCCTGCTACTCCTGAAATTGCTACAAAATACAACTGCCCTGCTGTAGAAATGGAAGCGTTCGGTTTATTTGCCAATGCTCAGCACTTAGGAAAAAATGCTGCGACTATCCTTACCGTAACGGATATTATCCCTACGCATGAAAAAATCTCTGCTGACGAAAGAGAAAAAGCTTTGAACCCAATGATGGAACTGGCTTTAGAATCAGCAATAAAGAGTCTGTAAAAGTAGAAAGACAAATTTGTTTATAAAAAAAGAGCTTTACTTTATCAGTCGAGCTCTTTTTTATAGTCTGAAAAAATTTCTGGCCGTTTCTGTAGTCTCGTCTGCGACATCGGAAATACTGATTCTCTTCAAATGAGCAATTGTTTGTGCTACATAAGGTAAAAAGGAGGGTTCATTTCGTCTGTTCTGCATTCTAGGCATATTTTTCGGAAGCATAAATGGCGCATCTGTCTCAATCATCATCCGGTCAAGAGGAACATATTTTATAACGTCTTCGAGATGTTTAAATCTTTTCTCATCACTGATAGCTCCGGTAAATCCTAAATAAAATCCTTTGTCCAGATAGATCTTCGCTTCATCCAATGTTCCGGTAAAGCAATGTACAACGGCTTCAGGTAATTGGGAAAGGTATTCATCTGTGATGTCATTAAATCTTTTAAATGCGGATCTTTCATGAAGAAAAAGTGGTTTATTGACTTCTATAGCCAGTTCCAGCTGGGCTTTATAACATTTTTCCTGAGCAGGTCTGGGGGAAAAATCACGGTCAAAATCCAGTCCGCACTCACCTACTGAAATTACATGATCCTGTTTTAATAATTTCCTGAGTTCAATGATGCTTTCTTCGTTAAAAGATTTGGCATCGTGAGGATGAATCCCTGCTGTCGAAAATAAAATTTCCGGATACTCTTCTGCAATCTCAGCAGATTCTTTACTTCCTCTCACGCTGGTTCCTGTAAGAATCATATGTTCTACTCCCTGGTCCAAGGCCCGGTTGATAATTTCTTCGTGTTCATTATAGAACTGTTTATTGGTCAGATTAATGCCAATATCAATGTATGTGTTCATTTTGTTTTATTTTATGATATTTTCTTAGGGAGATAAGCGTGATTCGAACACGCAACCATTCTGTGCAGGAATGATTTTTCCATTTAAACTATTATCTCCATTATTTATATTTGGGAGGTACAGCAGGATTTGAACCTGCAACTCGTCCGTTTCTTAGACGTATTTTTCTCCTTTTAAACCATGTACTCCTGTGAAACGGGCGGGAATTGAACCCGCAGCCTCTGGCGTGGAAGGCCAACGCTCTTCCGTTGAGCTACCGTTTCTATGATGGGAGATAAGCAGGAATCGAACCTGCAACTCATTTCAGCAAAATGTATTTTTCCATTATTACTATTATCTCCGTATGGATTTTACCAGGTATGAACTTTATAATTTTTCAATAAAATTCCACTGAAGTGATTTCCTTTTATTCCTTCTATCACGGGATGTAGAATTCTCGCTGCTCCATCTACTGAATCCAGCGGCGGAATGTACCCCATTTCAAACTGCTTTTTTCTGAGACTTTCTTTCGCTCCTGTAGAAATCCATCCTACGTCTACAGCACTCATATAGATCTGATCATTTTCAAATTCTTTTGCAGACGTCAATGTCATCATATTCAGAGCAGCCTTTGTCATATTGGTATGCGGGTGAAAAACCGTTTTATTTCCATAGCTGAAAATTCCTTCTGATGAGGTTACATTGATGATGAATTTTTCTTTAAATGCTGAATTTCTCATCAATGGTTTCAGTTCTTTGATCAGGAAGTAAGGCGCTATATGATTGATGAGATTTACTTCCACCAATTCATACATGGAAACTTCCTCCAAAGTAGAATTCCAGCTGGTTTTGTCTCTGTTATCCACAGGCTGTCCAAAACGGGTAAGTGCTACCTGAGTTTCTTCATTTTGGGCATATTCCAGTTTTGCTGTTTCGCTTGAAATTTCTGTCTGATTCGGAATCAGAGTCTGAATATTTTTAAATTCTACAAGTTTTTCTTTTTCACGTTTTATAATCGGAAGATAATATTCATCGGGATATTTTATGGTCTGGGCAGCATTATTGATCAGGATATCCAGCGTATCAAAATTGAATTTATAAAAATTGATAAAATCCTGAATAGCTTTTAGATTTCTTAAATCCAGACCGTAAATCCACAATCTGTCTTTCCAGTTGTCATAATCTGCTTCCTGCTGCATCAATTCCATCGCCAGTGCCGGAAAACGGGTTGTCAAAACCAAATTGGCCCCATTTCTCAATACTTTCAATGCGGTGGCAAAACCTACCTTCACTCTTCCTCCTGTAAGGATTACGTTTCTTCCTGTAAGATCTGCCGTTTCAAAACGTTTTTCATAGTTTTCTTCAGCACAGACAGGACATAATCTGGAATAAAAAGAATGTGCATACTGATAACTCTGGTTACAGCAGTAGCAGTTTTTGGGAATCTGAAGTTTTGTAAGTTGTACTTCTTCTTTTTCATCATCATAAAAATCAGAAACGCCTGCCAATGCCTTCTGCATCAATACAGAGGCAGAATTCACCGCCAGGTCATGAGATTTCATTTCTGAATAATTCCCATGACGGCTTTGTTTTTTGGCACTTTTATGAATTTTTGTAATCAGCCCTGAAAATATTTTATTATCAGGATTCAGGAAAGGGTTTTCTTTCAAGGCATTCAAAACCTTGAGACATGTTTCCCATTCTTCGGTTGAAAATCTTTGGTCTGATTGATTCATAGCTTCTGATTTATGTCTGCAAAACTATAAGTATTCTGCGCAATGTTTTTACGCAATAAAAAAAGAATGAAAAAAGACTAAAAATATAGGTGAACGCTTACTATAATCTGAGATTTTTTATTTTCCCGTAGTTGGTACAGATTTATTCGTTAAGAAATTTTTCCAGAAAGCCGATTAACTTTGTTCCTCCATGGCTCCAGCGGATTCCGTGGCCATCTTTTTCTCTGACTTCAAAAACCAGTTTGTGTTTGTAATGGAAGAAAACATTCCACCAGGTTCTGTTGTCAAGGATATCAAGGATTTTCGCCATTACTTTTTCCTGTTTCTCTTGATTGTTTCCTTTGATTTCTCCCCAAAAGTCGTCATCCATTCTTCCAATATGTTTTTCCCAGGCTCTCTGTGCAATGGTAATTTCACTATTGAAAGGTTCCTGACATGCATTGATCAGCGTTGTTTTCAAGGGTGGAATCCCATTTTCATCACGAATGCTTGCTGAGGTTAATCTTTGTCCTAAGATATTCAGCCAATGTTCAAAAGGAATTGTTTCTAAAAGTTGTGTTTTCACCTCATCTGAATTGTTACTTTCAATAATGGTGATAAATTTTTCAAAGCTTTCTTTCCTGTCAATGATTATTTCTTCATTAAAATAAGGAAGGTGTAACTCTAAATTATTTTGCTTAAATCTACTAATATTTTCCCCCAGAGCTTCCAGATGTTCTTCTGCTAAAACAGCTTTATATGTGCTTTTCCATGTTTCTGAAAACAGAGGAATGTAAGGTTGAAACAAATTCATACTTACTTCGTTTTGATGAGATTAACAGAAAGATTTTCTTCGTGAATCAGATAACCAATCAGATTAAACCATTTTTTACAGTGATCAAGAATCCAGGCATCAGAAGAAATAATAATTTCTGAACTTTCAGCCAGAAATTTATCCGGACTAAACTGCAGATCAGCTTCCCAGTTGAGTTGGTGTTGTTCTGCAAATTCAAGAATAATCTGTTTAATTCGTCCGCTGTTGGAAACCGGCTTGTCAAATATCCAGACAAGCTTCTGAATCTGATTTTTCTTGTAAAAAGCAGCCGTCAATTCTACCGCTCTTACCGTCTGATTGACTCTTTTATAGGTTCCATGAACTCCGGAAAGGTCTCTGAAACAGCCATCCAATCCTTCAAATATATATGCTTCGGAAAGCAGACTTTCCAATAAAATCAGAACATTAAAACCATCAAGGTAAACCGTTTGCCCTTTTAAATCTAAAGTTTCTACGTGTTTCGATTCTCTGTTAGAAAGTTGGGAATCTGATGCTGATGCCCCCCTTAAAGCCTGTAGTTGGCGGGTTTTCAATCTATATCGGTTACCAACAAGGTCTGAAGTCGCTTTTTCCGGGTACTCTCTGGTCAGAAGATACCGCATATCCTCAACAGCCAGTTTCAGTTTACTGATCTGTTTCTCTGAACCAAACAAGGTATCATCGCCCGTGTTTTTTCCGCGGTTTCTGTTATTCATACTCAAAAATAGAATTTTTGGTGAATTTTTAGGGTAAAAAATATGTTTTTATCCAGGAATATTAAAACCACCCCGTCAAAAATTCTTTGAATTTTCGCCACCCCTCCAAAAGAGGGGAATTCCCCCTATCAATAGTAATGTTTGCCAATATTGATATCTTGAACAGAATTCAATATTAACATTATTTCCTTTACCTCAATTCATGATCTGTTATGTTTTCTACAACAAAAGAGATATTCTGTACAACGTTTTGATATTTATTAGAAATAAGTTTGCAAAGACTTAAAAAATACCCTTATGAATACACTGAAAAAATTATGTTATCTGTCTGTAGCGGCACTGTTGTCAGCATCTTTCGTTGCATGTTCAAGTGATGACAATGAAATTATTATTGAACAGCAGACTCCCTCACAGGTACTTTCATCTACTCCATGGGAAACTACCGGAGCTAAAGATAAAAACGGAAATAGTGTAGCACTTACAGATGCCAGCGTGGCCGGATATGTAGGTTTTGCTTACTTCAAGGCAGACGGAAAGTTTGCCATCTATAATCTGACTGATGTATTGAGATCTATGGGAACATGGTCTGTAGATGCTCAGGGAAAAACAAGAACAATTGCCGCATTGAACCCCGATGGAACTGCTATTTTCACCCGTGATGTTGAGATTCTTGTTTTGAACAAAAATGAATTCACGTACAGAATCCGTCCTAATTCAGGTGATCCTTCTGTGTATTATGACATCATCCACACAAGAACTTCTCATATGGAACCCACCAACGGACAGCTTACATTAGCTTCTACTCCATGGGAAACAACCGGTGCGAAGGATAAAAGCGGAAATAATGTTGCATTAAATGATGCCAGTGTTGCCGGATTCGTAGGATATTCTTACTTCAAAGCTAACGGAACTTTTAAAATTTTCGGATTAAATGATGTATTGAGATCGGAAGGTACATGGTCTATTTCTCCTGACGGGAAGAAGAGAACTCTTACCACTCCAACTTTTACACGTGTTGTGGATATTCTGGTTCTGAATGAAACAACGTTCACTTACAGAATTACTCCTGATACCAATACACCAGCTGTATTTTACGACATCATTCATACGAAGGTTAACCATAAGGAACCTTTGTAGTGATTACTTTTTTGATAAGAGGGAAGAAACCTGCTCAGTAATGGGCAGGTTTTTATATTTAAACTAAAAGGAATGTATGCATTACCAACAGTCCTCCCACCATTTTTTCCAGGTTATGGTTCCCAATTGGTTCAGGTCTACTTTTTCACCAATCATGGGAAGGGTAATGGGGATATTATTTTCTTCTGCATTTTTTGAGGCCAGTTCTAAAGGTTCATACCATGCGTGCTGAGCCAGCTTAAATTTGGAATTGTGGACAGGAATAAAATTATTGGCTTTCAATTCTTTTATTTCTGTGATGAGCTGATCCGGCAAAGTGTGAATGTAAGGCCACTTTTCGTTATACTGTCCGTTTTCCATAATGGCCAGATCAAACGGGCCATATTTATCTCCAATTTCTGTAAAATGATTTCCATAACCGCTGTCTCCGCCCAAAAATAGTTTTTTCGTAGGTGTTTTTAAAACAAAGGAAATCCAGAGTGAGATATTACGGTTCAGTAATCTTCCTGAAAAGTGTCTTGCAGGGGTAAGCGTAATTCTGAAACCTTCCGCGATGTCTATACTTTCCCACCAGTTTTTTTCGATAATTTTGTCAAAATCCCAGCCCCAGTATTCGAAATGCTGGCCCGTACCCAAACCACAAATGACTTTACCAACTTTATCTTTTAATTCCTGAACGGTTTTATAATCGAGATGATCCCAATGGTCATGTGAGATAAGCAGAAAGTCAATCTCCGGCATGTGTTCCGGTTTATAATAATCTGCTCCCTGAAAAGCTTTTATCGAACCCGGCATTGGGGAAGCATTTCCGCTGAAAACGGGATCTATCAGAAATTTTTTGCCATCTACCTGTATGAAATAGGAACTGTGCCCGAACCATACCAAAACATTTTCTTCCGGATGAAGGTTCTTTAGATCTGTTATTACAAATGGGAGTGCCGTTTTTGGCGAAGTATTTTCCACCTTACACAAAGTATGGAAAAGTACTTTGGTCATACTTTCTCCTTCCAGTAAAGAAGGTGTTGTCAATATATTCTGAAATCTCCCATTAAGATAATTGGGAAGTGTATTAAAATATTCTTTTCTTTTTTCATCGGGAAATTGCCCGAGCTGTTTTTTTAAATTTTTCATTCCCTTTATTTTTTACATTCTGAGCCTTTCTTCTTCAAGGTCCAGTCTTGTTAGATAATGTCTTATATATTCTTCGTCAATATTCGGGTTGCGCCTGTTTTCCTCCCGCAGCCAGATTCTTTGCTGTTCGAGGGTTTCAAAATAGATTGCTTTAGCTTCTTCTGACATCTTATGAATGGAATCTTCTTTATCCTCCTGTTCCCAACGATCCATGAGTTTGCTAAAATATTCATTTTCGCTTCTTCTTTCTTTATAATTTTCATCCAGATATTTAAAAGCTATCCTGCGCATTTCCCTTCTCAGAAAATGTTCAGATTCTTCCTCAGACAAATATCCTCCTCCGGCATCAGATAAATTGAGTTTTTTGATCAAAGCAGGTAATGTAAGCCCCTGGACAATCAAAGTGGCAAGAATTACAATAAAAGTAATGAAGAGAATAAGATCACGATGTGGGAAAGGCTGCCCGTTTTCCATCACTACCGGAATAGATAATGCCGCTGCAAGAGAAACCACTCCGCGCATTCCCGTCCAGCCCATCAGTATTGGAGCTTTCATTCCGGGGTTTCTATCGGCTACATTAATAAAGTTTCTCATAATCAATGTTACAAAAACGGCACCGAAAGAAGAAAGCAAACGAACAATAATCAGTACAACTGTAATCAACAGTCCATAACCGACAGCATCGGATAGACTTATTCCTTCTTTGTTTAAACCTACCATAATTTCCGGAAGATCCAATCCGATGAGTAAGAATACGATTCCATTGATCAGAAATACAAAACTTTCCCAGACATTGGAACCTTTTAACCTGGATTGTGAAGTTCTGAAAATTTCATGTCTTCTTACGGAAAGGAATAATCCTCCGCTCACTACAGCCAATACTCCCGAAGAATGAACTTCTTCCGCGGCAATGTACATCACATAAGGAGCTACCAGGCTAAGGATAGCATCCATATTAACATCGGTAGGGAATATTTTTTCAATTTTAAGGAATACAAAAGCTAATATGACTCCAATTCCCAGACCTCCGAAGACCATCCATCCAAAACTAGTGGCCGCATCCTGCCATATAAACTGTCCTGTAGCCACCGCTACCATTGCAAACCTAAAAATGATCAACGAAGAAGCATCATTGAACAGGCTTTCCCCTTCTAAAACGGTTGATAGATTTTTAGGAACTTTTACAAATTTTAAAATAGCTCCGGCACTCACAGCATCCGGTGGCGATACAATTCCGCCCAATACAAAGCCTAATGCCAATGAAAATCCGGGAATGTATGAATTTGCTACAAAAGCAACAGTTATTGCGGTAAGAAAAACCACAATGAAGGCAAAACTGGTAATGATTCGCCTCATTTTCCATATTTCCTTCCATGAAACGGCGAAGGCTGCTTCATATAAAAGCGGAGGCAGGAAAATAATAAAAATCAGTTCGGGATCAATTTTTAACACCGGCAGTCCAGGGATAAAACTGATAAGAAGTCCTGCGATAACCAGTATGATAGGATAGGCTACTTTCAGCCGATTGGCCAGCATAATGGCCCCGATAATGACAAGGACCAGTCCTAAGTAATAAATAAAATTTTCCACCATTGCTTTTCAATTAATTTTAAATCATGTCTCTGTTTACCAAATAACAAAATTTAAAAGAAAAATAAATATAAGCATAAGATTTTGAGAAGTGAGAATAAATTTAATAGACTGTGAAATTTTTGCCGGATGATGTTTAGTGTAAATAAATCTGATCTTTAGAAAGCCATTTAACAAGTCCAAGCATAATACATCCCAATATTGAACCTAGCAGGATTAATACAGCTAAAGTCTTCGCAAATACTGTCCAATATTCCTTTTTATCAAATGTAAAATCTACAGGATTGATATTGTATGCAGTATAAACGGAAGGATTTATACGCAAATCCGGTCTGAAGTAAACAATTCCCTGAATATATTTTCTCCGTAAAGCATTGAGATTGACAATATAGCTGCTGTAACCTGCGTCCACTCCATCAAAATCTATATTTATTACAGAGTCATTGTGTTTTACTTTTAATACATAGATTTTATTTCGGGGGCTAAGATCTACATCATATTCATCTGCAAGGTTATATTTTTCCAGATCATCGTAAAGAATATGGTCTGTTGTACCATTTTTTCTTTCGTAATGAACTCCCTTATCATCAACTATAATCTTTTTAACTTCTCTGTTTCTGACTGTCTTCTGGTAAAGAATAAAACGGTACAAACCAAAACCTAAGGCCGGATAGTACAATATTGATACTACAACAAGTATTGTAACATTTTTACAAATCATAACAGGCAATATCAATAACACTAAAGACATCACCAGTAATAAAAGTGCAGCCGACGTTCGGGTCAGCCAGGTCATGAACCTCCATGATTTAGAAACTAACGGCAAAAAATCTTTTCTTACATCCTCTTGCATCTGTTCAAGATACGAAAAAAGTAAATACCATAAAAGAGCCATAGTGGCACACCATGACTCTTTTTACTAAATTGAAAATAAGATATAATTAAATTGAAACTATGAAATCGTATGTGTTTTTTCTGTCGTTGTATTGTACGTATCGGAGATGACATTGTCTACAAATCTCCATTCTGCCACGGAACTTCCCATTGTAAATTTCACATGCAGATACCCTCTTTTATAGAGATTGGCATAATCAAGATCATCAATCAGTAATGAAAAAGCCTGCGCCAGTTCTATTGCTTTTGTAGGATCAGACGTGATTCCCAGATAGCCTTCCAATCCCGGAGAAGAAACGGAGCTGCACGCCAGTTCGGTTCCGATAAATTTGCCTTGAGCATCAGTTAACTTTCCTAACCACGCATTGTGGGTATCTCCTGCCAATACCACTACATTTTTCCCTGCAAGAAGGGAATACAGCTGTTCTCTTTCTATGAAATATCCATCCCACGCATCCAAATTATACGGCAAAGTAGTTGTGATTCTTGCAATTTCCTGTGGTGTTAATGTCGGATCCTGCTGTTGGTGTCTTGTCTTAAGAATAATTAATTGTGTGATGGTATTCTGAAGAGCCTGCATGGTGGCCGGCTGTGCGCTTCCATGTTGTTTTATTTCTGCTAAAATCTGATTCAGTAACATCAGAAGCTCTGCAGGAACCATCATTTTAGTCATTAAAATCTGCTGTCCGAGTACTTTCCATTTTGCAGTATCTCCATTGATCTGAGAACCCAGCCATGACATCTGTTCGTTCCCGATCAGTTTTCTGCTGCTACTCAGAAAGTCTGTTTTAAATTGTACCTGATTGAAATTTCCAGCATTATCGAGATAATCAGAATATTCCATTTGTTTATCTCTTGCAATCACCCTCGTGTCCATCATGTAAAGAGAAACGACATTTCCGAAGTTGAAGCTTCTGTAAATTCTCATATCTTTCCCCGTTTTAAGAGGAATATATTCACTGTACGCTTGGAAAGCTGCCATTTTTCTAACCTGGAAATCACCTTCATTCGGTTGATGATTTTCTGCTCCGGTTTTATAGGTATCATTGGCAAATTCATGGTCATCCCAAACACAGATAAATGGTTTTTTCTGATGAAGAAGCTGAAGGTTTTTGTCACCTCTGTACTGTCTGTAACGTTCTCTGTAATCGCTGAGGTTAAGAATTTCCTTAGCCGGCTGATGGGCTCTTCCTAATTGATTGGTATAAGGGTTTGTTCCATATTGTCCCGGAGCATATTCATAGATGTAATCTCCAAGATGTACCACTACATCGGCTTCAGATTTAGCAATCGCCCCATAGACATTGAAAAGTCCTGCAGGAAAATTGGAACATGACACCACAGCCATTTTCACATCATTTACAGCATCTGATTTTGAAGGCAAAGTAAGGGTTTCCCCTGTTACACTTGCTTCTTTAGTTTTGATATTATAGAATCTGTAGTAATATTTTGTATTGGAAGAGATATTCTGCACATCTACGGCTACCGTAAAGTCATTCACTCCAGTAGCATTGGCCTGGCCTCTTCTTACCACTTCTGAAAAGTTGCTGTTTTTACTGATCTCCCATGTAATTTCCGCATCTGTACCCTTAGAATATCTTGTCCAGATGATGATTCCCGTAGCGCTTGGATCAAAGCTTGCTACTCCGGATTCAAATCCTCCGTTTTTAAGATCGTCAGGAGCATTACCGTTTTCAGTGAAATCATCGCTACAGCTTTCAATTAAAGGGGCAATGAAAATCCCTCCGGCTGCCAATAGTGAATTTTTAAGAAATCTTCTTCTGTTGAATTGGTTGTTGTTTTCCATCATTACTTTTTTTGCAAAGCAACGGTATCTGTGGAAGAAGGCTGTTAACTGAATTTTAAATGTATTTTATGATTTTTTAAACAAATGTTTAATGTTGTGCATAGGAAATTTAAAAGTATAAAATGTCTCTTTTTAAGAAAATAAGAGTGGGAATTTATGTAAATATTTTTAAAAGTTGTTCTGCTTTTTTATTACATTCACCAGGCTAATAATTATGATTAATGATATGACTAAAAAAATCATTCTTTCGCTATTTCTCTTAATAACCGGATATTTTTTCTATAACCCAATGATCATAGCCTTAACAGCTGTGAAAGATCCTGAATCTATTCACTTTAAACCTGATCAGGTATTTAAATTAAAAGATATTCCTGAACTGAAAAGTTCTCAAAATATGGCTGTATATATTACTTTAACTCAGGAAGACCGAAAAAATCTCAGCCCCACAATTCCTAAATGGAAAGTTTTAAAGTCTGACAATACAGCTTTGATACACGATCTGCTTAATTGTAATTTCAGGTATAACAATTCAGATGTCTCAACAATACAAAGTAAAATGTATGTATACTCCGACAATGTATTAGTTTTTGAAAGTGAAATTTCTCTTGATAAAAACAGTTTAGGACTCCAAAACAGAACTACAGGCTGGACAACACCTGTAGATAATAATCATTTGCTTACTATTATAAGTCAGTTTGACAGATATAAATTACCGATTTTGATTCTTAAGTGAATCTTTGATAAATAAAAATTATTTGAATTATGCAGAAAATACGTTCTATACTAAAACTATATGTGTTTTATTTTAATGTGAAATTGATTTCTCAATCTCTTTAATATAAATAGATGGAGTAGTTCCTGTTTTTTTCTTAAACGCAATCGAAAATGCCTGTACGTTATTATAACCTATTTCTTCAGCAATAACCGGTAATTTATAGGAACGAAATTTTTTATCTTTTACAAGTTGATCTAACGCATAATCAATACGTAAATCATTAAGATAAGTTGTGAAATTTTTACCTTTATGATTGTTGATGATTTCTGACAGATAGCCAGTATTGGTTTTTATATTTTTTGCCAGACTTGTTAATGTAATACCATTTTTTAAAAAATGAAGCTTGTTTTCAAAAGTATCCAAATCCTTTAAAATAGATTGAACAACCTCTTCGGGAAGAGCTTTATTTGTTTTGCTGCCGCTTTCAACTTTTACCGGCTGATATATTTCTATTTGTTTTCCGTTTTGATGTTGAATTGTTTCTGGACTTCTTTTTTCAATTAAATGAATTAAATCCTGAGCAATTTTTTGATGTTTTTTTTCGCCTTTTTTAGATTTATAATAAAAATAAGTAAGAAAAAATAATATTAATGTTAAGACACTAACGGAAACATACAAAAATGTTTTTTTATTTTTTAATTCCTTTATTATATCTTCTTTTTCCTGCAGAAGATTGGGGGTATCATATTTTTGGTGCAACTCTGTTGATAAATATCGAAATTGTTCATCTAGTTTTTTGTCAACTTTTAGAAAACGGTCAATATAATAGAGTTGTTTTTCCTTATCGCCACTTTCTCTATAATAATCTATTAGAAAAGTATATATATCTGTCAATTCCGGAAAGGTAATCTCTGTTTTTTTGATATTGGAATCTATTTCAGTGAAATATTTTATCGCCTCTTGCTTATTATTTAATTCATTATAACATTTTCCAAGGCTATATAATACATAATTTTGATTGTTATCATTAATACTTGAAAAGTAAGCATATGCCTTTGTTAGTTCAGCAATAGCTGTCTGATAGTTTTTAGTTGCAAGATTGAGCTGACCGGATAAATATAAATATTGATTCATATTATATTTATTCTTTCGCACAAAAGGAGAATTGAGACCTTCCTGAATAAAAAAACCGGCAGAATCAATTTTATTTATTTTAATATAGCAGTAGACAAGACTTACCCGCATTTGATCATGCTGATATTCATCTGTTATATTTTGGGAGTTCAATAAATGATATCTAAAAATTTTTGCAGCTTCTTTATTTCTTCCCATATAACTATTCAAATAGGCAATATTCATATTTGCATAAGCTATCTGCTTTACATTTTTTTGCTTTTTTGAATACTCTAAACCTAAAATATAATTATCAAGGGCAGCTTTTAAGTTACCATACTTATAATATAGGTTTCCTTTTATGATAAATGTTCTGGCAGGGTATATATCTCCTTTTACATTTTTTGTAATCATGGCCAGACTATCAATATATTTTAACGCCAATGGGAAATCTTCAGTTAAATGCATAAGATTATAACCTTCTGCAATTTCAAGAATATTTTTTTCCTTTTTTGCTTTTGTTAAATAGTATTGAGAAACAGCTCTAGCTTCTAATCTCTTGTTATCTTCATCATAAATGGTAAATTTATTTTTTAACTCTTCATAATTCCATAGTCTTAAACTATCAATTTTGTTTTGAGTAAAAAATAGACTGTAAAGGAAGGTAAATAAAAGTAAAAATATCTGTTTCATTAATTTTTCTATACTCTACAAAAATATTCATTTACCTTTAAAAGGAAATAAAAAAGCACCCACATTTCTGTAAGTGCTTGATTTATTGTGGTCCCACCTGGGCTCGAATATTTTTTATTTTTTCCTTTATTTATGGGAATTTCAAGCAATTGTATTTAAAAAGGGGAAAGTATAGGGGAAAAATTATTTTTAATAATTGTATAATTTGTTTTTTTAAGGAGCTTTTAATCAAAAGATATATGCATACGTCCTCAATATTAACAAAAGCTTCTCGATTAACATTCAATATTTCTTCACATTTACGTTGAATTTGCTGATTAAATTAATTGATATAGTATCTAAACATTCATTTTCTAAAATTCTTATATTATATTTGTAAACCTACAAATACTAAGGGAGGTAATTTTAACTAATACTTTTTGAGCCATGCGATTGAAGTTAGATGTCAAAATTTCCTCACGGTTCGTGAGAACGTTAACTTGGGCAGTTATAAAGCTAGTAGCTTTATTTCTTGCTACGAAGTAGTATTTTTATTACTTCCTACCTATGGGATTAGAATACTAATCATTAATAAAGAATAGGGAGATTGAAACAAGAAAACATCTCCCTATTCCCAATAGGAGAAGAAGGTCTTGTCCCTCCCTTGGTTTTGTAAATCTTATTAATTTGAATTCAATTAATAAGATTTATTTGCTTTTAAAAAATTATCAAATAAACCAGCTTCTTTTGGCTCTATTATAACCTATTTATTAAGAATTTTTAAAAAATACAAAACTTATCTCTGAAGCTTATATTTTAGATAGTCGTATAAACAAATTAATTTTCTTAAAGATGTATTTAAATCCTCTTTTTTTAAATTTTTTGCTTTAATAAAAGAGTATAGTTCTTCAACGTTAATTTTATTAATTTCTAATAATGGTATATACAATATTTGATGTCTTTCGATTTCATTAGCAATTAGTTCGGAAACAGAATTGTATGTATCATTAACATAATCTTTTTTTAATAAATAATTATTAGAGGGATAAAAATCAGTTTCCTTTATATTATTTATTAAGTTTATGAAGTCAGGCGAAAGCTCTTTGGTTTCATCATTCGCAGGAATTAATCCTTCATCGTTTAAAAGATTGGCATTCCTTAAATACTTAAAATACGGTAAATATTTTCCTTGCATTTCAGATAGTGCATTCTTACTAACAGATAATGGATCAAAATTTAAATCATCTTCAATAGAATCTATTAATAAATCTCTGGAATCAATACCTTTTATACCTCGACTTGCTAGAGCATCTTTCAAGCCAAAACCATATACAAATTCTACATTTTCTAAATCCAAATCATCGATATTTGTATCATCTGCGAGATAAATCTTACTTTTTGGCTTAGAGCTTTTTACAAAATCATAAACCATTTCCTTCATATGCCTTAAAATTTTCAGGGGAAGTCTTCTATTATTATTAGCTAAAACACTGTAAAGTTCATTTAATGATTTATATCTTATTCTTTTTATAGGCAAATTTATTCTTCCATTACCAATCAAGTAATTACCATCAGTAATGCTCGTTTCTGTAATTGAATTATCTCTTTCACAGAAAATTAATCTATCTTTAAGTTTATCTATATTTTCTTCATCTAATATATTAATTATAGATTCTAAGATAGTGTGAATATTAGCATCACCAATTTTATACCCAATAAAAATTATAGGGTGCTCCATGAAAATAGTTAATAATTTAGCTGCTAAGTACGGATTTTTTTCGTGAAATAAATCATAATCACTTTTTGAGACTACTAAACTATTAGGTTCACTAACACACCCATGTATTTTATATATTTCTCCTACATCAAAGGAGTTATTAAAAATCAGTTTTTCCTGCCCAATAAAAACGTTAAAATCAGTAAAAGTTTTTTCCAAAAGCAAGTCCCAATTAGTAGTTAATATACCCTCAATATTAATCTTCTTAAATAGCCTGTATTCCTCTTCATAATCTGGATCTATTTCATAATTATTTTTTGATAAATATTTACAGATTTCAAATTTGAAAGGACTTTCCGTATTAATAGAATGTTTTTCAAAATCTATTCTACTTTCTTCAAAAATATCAGAGTTCCACCAGTTATCAAACAGGTCTGCTGCCATGTAAGTCGAGACCAAAGGAAAATCATTTCCCGCTTTTGATTTGTAGTAATGAAAGTTTTTAGATAATTTTATCTCTTTTGAAACATTATCTAATAAACTTCCCCAACCTTCCGTTTTTATATATCTAGTTGAGAAACCTGAGCCTATAAATAAGTAGGGAGAAGTGTTAAATATTTTCAAGTGTTTTTCTAAATCAGTTTCAAATTGAGTTTTCATAAATTATATTTATTAGTTTATATTTATAAATTATTTTGCAAGAGTAGAAAGAACTTAATATAGTAATTTATTTTCATAAGCTTTAAAAACCAATATCAATATTACTACCAGAGAGAACTTTATAATTTAGGACCCTTAATTAATTTCTCAATGTTTATATTTCTAATTACAAATCTAATACAAGGAAGCGACAAAAGATGTCGTAATATATTTTTAAATATGAAAATGAAATTTTACATCATATTTTAATTATTGAGCAAACCAATCTTAAAATTTTCCAATCAAGCAGTACTGTGTATTTAAATTACGATTCAATAAAAATGTTATAAAGAGAACCACTCATCACATTTTTAAAAATTATTTTTAAGGGCAAAAATTCTATTTTAAGTACCATAATAAGAAAATATATTACTGAAAGAAGAACATCGAAATTTGCCTTATTAATTAACCTCCTCGTGGTTATTAATTTGAATACAGGTTGAAAAAAACTACTTAATGAGCTATTGTAGATTCCCTATCTTATTCTTTACACGATAGCCCAATATTATTTTACTCGATTTAACAAGAAACTTTCCTAGCTTCCTTATACCCTTTACCCATATAATATATTTATACCTAATTTAAGTATTATATTACTCTTTATACTAAGAGCTTCTGAGTAATGAGTCAATTTTCTCGTCTAATTTAGCTCGAAATTCTTCCTTGAAACCATGTCTGAATTTTCGCTCATAATCATTATAAAATTCTCTGTATTCCTTTTTAAATTTTGATTGCTTTTCTTTCTTCATCTGAGGTAACAATTCCTCAAAAAAAACGTCTGGTGTAATACTTTTAATTCCTTGAAATTTCAATAAATTATCCATCGGCTTTTTTTCTTCGCCTTTAATCAGATCCATAACTTCTGGAGATACAACATCAATATATTTTATTTGTTGGTATAAATTTCCTACTGAGTAAAGCAGATAGTTCCAATTATCTCTGATTTTAGATAAATGATTAATTTTATCATCGAAATTTTTATTGTAAAAACCACTCACTTTTTCCACCTTAAGTTCAAAACGTAAAAAATAATTGTTCTTTGTTACTTTATCTTTCAGTTTCCTCTTATTCTTTGACTTAATGAAAAGCTCATTATTTTTATCCATTTTCTCTATTTTGTCATAAAATGAAACTGAAAAATTATTACCAATAAAGCTCACCCCATCCTTTCCGTAGATATTCTTTTCTGTTAGTCCACTAAAACTATTGAAACAACTTAAAATTCCATTCATTTTAATTGGTAATCTCAAAGTTACTCCTAGTTCTATTTTGGTCACTCTAGCATTCCACAAGCGTTTATTATCTATTTGAAATTCTTCAGCATAACTATTAATCTTCTTCACAAACGATTTGTACCCCAAATCAGCGAGTCTTCCATTTCCAAACCAATCTTTCCTGATATTTCTATGAATAATTAATTTGTTTTTTACATTATAGTCAACGTTAGGTAACCTTTTTGATATTTTATATTGAACATACTGAACATACAAATATTTGCTATATCTGCTTTTCAAAATTACTTTATCATCATCCGTTTCATCTTCATTAATATCTTCTTCAATGTGATTATTTTTATAAGTATAAACTATTGTACCTTCTTTATTAGGTCTGCTTTTAAAGAATTTTTCATTAAGAATTTCATCACTTAAATCTGCATTATCTACAACAAATTTTATTCTATCAACCATTTTTTATTTATTTAAGAATTTTTCAACATCAATTACTCTAACGTATATTTTTGAATTACGACCTTTCTGAACTACTTTTAACCCCATGGCTCTGTATCGATAAAAAGTTTTTTCACTAAACCCAAAATGCTCACAGGCTTCTTTCACTGTCAATAATTCCTTAAAATTACATTTTTCATTGATAAGATTTCTCAGCTGTTTAATTTCTTTTTTTAACTTTCGATTTTGTTTGAATACATACATTACTAATTTTTTATCCATTGCTTTAATTTTATTTGTTAAACAATTTTTATTTTAATTAACTGCAGTAACATTAAATGCATGGATTATTTCATGGAGTCATTTGATACCAAAAACAGAAAGCATTGATTTTCAGCAATAAAAAAACACATTGAAAAAAGCGACCAATTGATCGCTCTGTCATATTATGCCTAAATTAGGTTTACTGATTATGTAAGTTCAGCAAATGGAGGAACATTATCAAGAAATAAGAATTCACATCAACCTTTTTTAAATATCCTCAACTCAAATGTTTCTTTATTGCAGAATTAAGAATATGATCTTTCTTTCTCAGTTGCCTAACAAAAATATCATCTCCAAAGATTTTCTTGCATCTATTTAAATAACTGATATAATTTGATTTATTTTGATAATTGGAAGACTTTACTATTGAAGAAAATTCTCCCTTATTATTTTCAACAAGAAACACTTTATTTCTGAAAGATTGTTTTAATTCATTATCTTCCCCGTCTAAATCCCGTAAAGGTTTCTTATACAATTTTTTTACCTGATTTTTAAAAATCGCAATTTTGATATAAGGGGTTTTATTATTTTTTGCTCGTCCGGCTCTTCTTTTTACAATTGAAATTAATCTGCGATAAAATTTAGCCAAATTTGTTGATTTTATACAGACACTATACCCTCTAAATTCAAATCCTAAATAAATTAAAGGACTACCTATTTTTTCCTCGAAACCCATAATTTTTATAGATGTTAATCTTTTATCACCTGCATCATTATAGATTTCTTGTCTAAAAGTAAATTGCTCCGTTTTAGAACTACTTATCTCAAGATTACTTTCAAGAATTAATTTTTCAACAAATATTTTTATATTTTCAACATCACTACTGTTACAAACAACAATTATATCATCTGAATACCTTCTATAGAAACCTTTATGTTCTTTTACTATATAATCAACAATTCTTTTATCAAAATCTAAGAGATATAGATTGGCTAAGACAGCGCTTATTGGAAGTCCCTGTGGAATTCCAACCTGCACTTTACTATCTCCTCTTGGTTGAAAGAAAGGATTTTTATATATTCTTAATTTTCCTGTTTTTACAGCATTCCTAAAGTCAATATTAGATTCAAAAAAACATTTAAACCCTTTTTCTCTTCTTATTTTTGCAAGTTTTTTTTCATCAAATCCTGAACGTTTGCCATTCTTTTTAGTATTGATTCTTAAATCATCTTTTAAAATATAACGAAAATCTGTACAAGATTTAAAAACATTCTTATGGTCATTGGGAAGCTCTTTTTCGCCTATTAATGTCGCCCATTTTTTTTCCAAAAGTTCATGATCTAAACTAGAAAAAAAACCTTTGATATCAAATGTTAACACACTTACTTCGGAACTCTCTAAACTTCTTTCTTTTATCTGGTCAAAAACTTCTTTTGCAAAATGAATTGTACTTTTACCTTTTCCGGTATCTTCTAAAAGGATCTTTCGGTAAGCATTAACAGATTCATTTAAAGAAGAATCCTTAATCAGTTCTTTTTCATACAATTCATTTAATTTTGAAGCATAATATCCATAAATTAAAGCATCAAAATGACTTGCGTAATGAAGAGGTCTTTTTTTAGCCGTTTTTTCAAAACTTCCATCTAGTTTCTTTAGATTATGACATCTATTAGATTTATTGTTGTATTTATTTTTATCTACCTTTTTATATTTTCTCTCTTTGATAATTGAGTGCATTAGAGGATAAAAAGCATACTTAGCAATAAACTTAGGATTTTCGATTTTTGATTTGTAGATTCTCCAATTACTGGAAATCTGTAAACTTTTGGATATATGTAAATATCCTTTACTTTGCATCCAAATAGGCTTTTCTTGTTCAATTCTCATAAAAACACTCGTAGAAAGCTCTAGCAATAATGATTATTAGATTTACATACCTAACGGAAAGCGGACCAGTACCCATTAATTGAGTCATTGTAATGTTCGTAAAGATATATTGCAACTAATTGATGTTGCCCCTGTTATAAACCTAATAATATCAGAATTTATGTGTTTGGAGATTACAATTAAATTACTTATCTTAGTGCTTGAGTGCATTATATTCCTTCTAACGGGAATACTGCATTGCAAACCTTTTTCCTGCCAAAGGCAGTAAGACCGAAGTCCTATAGTCCTGACTAATTGTAAAAAATCAACTTTCTACGAGCAGATCAAATATAGGAAAATTAAAACTATTAACTATAATTATGAACTCGTACCAAATTGGCAATTTAGTATCATTAAAAAACCATCCTTTTATTTTAAGTTTGAATAGTAAAATTGGAGCTAATGCACTGATGACACCACCTATAATGGTAGTCACCGAAATTCTAAATCAAAAAAAGTACAATCCTGATTCTGAAGAAAAAGAGAATTTACCTGGTCAAGTTTTATGCACATTTTATAATACAAAAAATTCTTGTTATGAAAAACATTGGTTCAAAACTAATGAAATAATTGAGATTAAAAGGGTTGAAGGATCTGATGTAAAAAAAGATAATTCTACAGAAAACTACTCCTCATTAAAGACTAATTTCAAAGATAATCTTGTCGTTTTACTTTCTGCTGATGCAGAATTAGGAAAAAAGAAAATAAGTTGGTCAAAAGATAAAGATGATGAAAAGTTTAGAACAGAATCATATTTAGACTTTCTGCCACCTGTGATGACTGTGATAGATGTCATTGAAAACGACAAATTTTTAAAGGATCGGAGAAATTCAGACGATGGAGAAATTAAAAAAGACTCAAGCAAATATTTATTGAAGTGTAAATGGTTTAATCCTACTAAACAAACCTTTTCAGAAGAACTTATTCCATATAAAATTGTTGAAAAAGTTTCGATAGATTTCGATAAAATTGAAATTGTAAAAGCTGGCATAAAGGAGGAAAATTTATTTAAAATCCCGAGGGAAATCCAAATGGAACCAGATAAGAAAGATATGTTTAATTTTTCTTTAGTAGAAATTAAAGATATCATCATGCTAAATCATCGTGTAAAAATTCTATATAGAGATTTGCTCTCAAATAAAAACGAATCGTCTTTTTTAGAAAAAGTAGATATAGAAAAAATAAATTTAAAATTTGAAGACTTAATTGAGGAAAAATATCCTGACTATTCTTCCCGTTCTTACAACAATATTAATAAGTTAAAATGGGAAGGGAATAAATTTTACAAGATTAACTATACTGATAAAAAAGGTCGATTCACGACTAGAATTATAACAAATTGTGAAAAGACTGAATTTGAAACAGAAGATGGCGAAAAGGAAATATTTATTATAGCAAACTGTTTTTTAAGAAATGGACATATTAGACATTTTAAGCTTAAAAATGTAGGGGAAAGATTAACTCTCAAAAATGATTTTGAAAATTTAATTAAAAAATAATGACACTAGTACATTTTTAAAACTTCTCTCTTGTATTACTCAATCTCATACAAATTTAAAAGCCCGCTTTCCCTTTAGAATCGGGGCTTTTTCCTTTAGACTTCATAGAAACTCTTCAGAAAACCCTTACTTGCTTCTTCTTGTATTCTGACTTCTATTTTCACTTCTATTTTACTCGGTATTGCAGTAAAACATATCATGCTTTTACTTGCTTTCCTCTTGTTTTATTTTTCCTTCCAAATCTTATTTGTAATATTTGATTTTCTCAGCCTTCATAAAGCCTTCCAAATTTCTGAAGGTGATCTTATCTAAACTATTGGTAATACTCTGAATATACGCCTTGCTATTTTTGCATTTTCTGGAAGTAAAATCAATAACATTTCCATTATCATCTTTATATATTTCGGCTTTTTCCAGTTTTTCAGCTTTTACATTCATATAGGAAGCATAATATTTGACTTGGTTAGCACACGTTGTATCTAACAAAAAAAAATCTAAACTTTTTTCAGCTCCAACCAAAATTCCTTCTTCATTGAAGTAATAGTCATAAGATGTTTTGCTATCTCCAATATGCCCCCATAAATCATCAGATTTACTGATATAGACAATTTTATTATTTTTTCTAATGATTTTATAAAACATATCCCATTGAAATTCAAATTCTTCAAGCGGATTATCGGTTTTACTTTGTTTTATTCTACCGTCAGTCAGCTTAACGTATTCAGTAACTTTTGACGGTTGATTTTTCAAAACCCCTTTTACAAACAACTTAGTCTGCCTAAGCTCGTTTTCATAAGAATCCTGGGAGTAAAAAACTGAGAAAATGCAGAGATTGATAAGTACGATTAAGTTTTTCATGATTAATTGATTTTGATTGAATCTCCTTGCTGATATTCAACTTCAGAATTCTGGAATACTTTACTTTTTTCTCTCATTTCAGATTGCGCTTGGCTTTCTTTAGAATCAGTTCTTTCAAATTTTTGATATTTATTCGTCGATTCTATTACACTATATTCATAAGGTTTTGTTTTCCGCTTATTTTTATAACTTCCAAATTTTCTGTCTTTCAGATTTTCATCCTCATATATAATCTTTGTAAAACCCAAGAAGCCATAAGCAGTTA
Organism: Chryseobacterium sp. GVT01B; assembly: GCF_019970045.1. Lineage (GTDB taxonomy): Bacteria > Bacteroidota > Bacteroidia > Flavobacteriales > Weeksellaceae > Chryseobacterium. Next base: position 97,138 of record NZ_JAHXYI010000007.1, on the reverse strand, counting down.
TCAGATTTTGTTTATCATTTTCATCTTTATAGACTAATTTCCTTAGCAAAACAAGGTCTTCATCATATACCTTACTATTTTCATAACCATTCTCTGATAGAAATAAAGTTATAAAGCTCTGGGATTGCCTTTCACGGAGCTTCTCACCAGCAAAAAAATCTTTTATATTTTTGAAAAGTTGAGGCTGATAAGCCATAATATCATCAACAATCTTATTTTTCATCTCTGTATTATTGGGCTTTAAGAAGAAAGCAGAAACACTAAACAGGATGATTATACCAACGATTATATAAAATGAATAACTTTCTCCTGATTGCGTTTTTTGAGTGATGTAAAGATCATTTACAGCCTTTTTATTAACATCTTTAACCTCTGAATCACGACCTTCATCAGGAAACATGATTGAAATATCCCGTAATATCTCTAAAGCAAGATCATTATTATATTGTTCAACCATTTTAGGAATTCTAAAGAGATCAATAATTGCCCCAATAAAAAAACCTCCTGCTGTAAGGATATATAATATCAGCCAACCCCATTTTTTAAGATAGGCATAGTGCCACCCTAAAAGAAACCAGAGTAAGTAAGATATCCCTACAGATTTCTTTTGTCTTTCAAATTCGCTAATGAAGATTCGTTGTTGTTCTGAGTTCAGCTCTCGAAATTTTTTCTGAATCAGATAAGAAAAGTTTCCCATGATTATTAGTAACCATTCAGTTCCAAAACGGCAATTTAATCCATAGAAAAAGCGTGGAACTTTAAGCCAATCCGTACAAGAGGTACCGCTAAGAACCCGATAACCAGATATGACTTATCGCCCACGCCAATAGATGACACGGGCGTAAGCCTATCGAATTTGGTTATCTAAGAAGTTTAGCGGTTTTCTTGTACCAATACGATAGCTTACGCTTTTATATTAATTATATTTTTATCTTCTACGAAATTACGATTTTTTACCGTAACTAAAGTTTTTCATAGCATCTCTAAGTATGGAAAAGTTAGAATTCGTATAAATTAAAGTGTTTGAAATATTTTTATGACCTAATAATTTACTAACTAAAGGTAAAGGAATATTGTACGAATTCACTAAGCTACTCCCAAACGTATGTCTAGCGAGATGAAAATGAACTCTTTTATTAATCTTAGCTAAATCAGCCAAATCCTTTAATTTATTATTAACAGTCTGATTAGTAATACTGGGGAAAATCTTCTCATCTTTCTTTTTACCGATTATATATTTACATAAGACCTTTTTAGCTTGTGCGCTAAAAGGAATTTTTAAAATATCATCCGTTTTCTTTTGAACGATTGAAATTACCGAATTATTTAAATCAACATTTTTAACTAATAATTGATCACAATCACTAAATCTCAATCCAGTATAACAAGAGAATAGAAACATATCTTTTGTTAATTTATACTTTTTAATTTGTTCTTCATCCAATTCTAGATTTCTTAAACGTACCACCTCTTCCTCGTGTAAAAACTCATCATTCACTTTTGGACCTTTAAACTTAAAGTTATTATACGGAGAAAAACTAATTTTCTGCATTAAGTAGATTTGATTAATAATAGATTTCAGACATTTGTGCATATTGTAAACAGCACCACCTTCTTTCAGTTCCAACTTTTTCAAATATGAGTCAAAGCCTTTCACAAAATTATAGTCAATATCTGAAGTATAAATATTCGACTTATAACTTTTAAGTCTTTTTCTTAACAACAAATACTTATAAGCCGTAGCTTCTTTAAGCCCTTTAGCTTCAACAATTTCATCAAAAAGTTGATAGAAATCATTGTCACTTTTTCCTTTGAAATACCGATCAATTAAATCAAACGTAATAGATACTCCTCCAGCTTCTTTTAAGCTACAATGCGCTTCTAAGTCTGATTTTATTTTATTCAACTTAACATTTAAACTTTTAAATCCTTTACCAATAGCTTTGGAGTTTTTATCATCCCAAAACTTAGGATCAATAGATTCTTTTAAACCTATCTTCTTTGAACGAGAATTAATGATGATTTGTAAAATCAGTGGATTTTCTCCTTTAGCATTTTGTTTATCAGTTCTTCTGACAATTTTAATTGAATAGTTATTCATAACGAAAATATTTGTTTGTTTATATTCTCAATAACTATAGTAGAGAATTTGAAGAGGAAAAAATCAGCTAATTTAGGTATAATATTTTAAATATAAAAATACAAATAACTGATAACCAATATTTTATATTATACTATTAATTTCTCATTCTAAATTTACCTTAGGTCATATCGTACCAGAATTAGGTAATAAAGGTTTTTTTCGAAAAACTGCTGTTTAATCTACGGGGGAAACAAGAGGGGAAAGTTATTTTGGGAACGATGACTATTTTTGTCTATAAATAGCAACTATAAAAACATAAAAAAACCCCTATTTTAGGGGTTTTTAAAATTTTCGAAGAATTGTCTATCTTCAAAACCGTGGTCCCACCTGGGCTCGAACCAGGGACCACCTGATTATGAGTCAGGTGCTCTAACCAACTGAGCTATAGGACCTCAAAACTTGGTTAAATTTTGTGTTTGCAAAAATAGTAAAATTTCTTTCACTACAAAATTTTTTATTGCTTTTCTTGGCAAAGTTCTACCAGCACGCCGTTTGTAGACTTCGGATGAAGGAATACAACTAATTTATTATCAGCACCTTCTTTCGGTTCTTCGGAGATAAACTGAAATCCTTCTTTTTTCAGTCTTTTCACTTCTTCCATAATATTTTCAACGCCAAATGCCAGATGATGGATGCCTTCACCCTTTTTATCGATGAATTTTGAGATCGGACTGTCAGGATTACTTGCTTCCAGCAGCTCAATTTTACTTTCTCCCGTTTCATAGAAAGAAGTTACAACCCCTTCCCTTTCTACTGATTCTTTTTTATAGGATTCTTTTCCCAATAATCTGGCAAAAAGCTCGTCAGAAACTCCTAAAGACTTTATGGCAATACCAATATGTTCTAGCTTCATAAATACTAATAAATATAATTAAATCGTAAATTTGATACTCCTGTTGAATTTCAAAGTATCAATTCAAACAAAAGTACTAAATTTGCAGAAATTATGGAAAGTAACAGACAAAGAAAAGTAGCACAGATTATTCAGGAAGACTTCGCAGAGCTTTTCCGCAAACAGGCTGCAGAAAGCAAACAGAGTATTTTAGTATCTGTTTCAGATGTAAAAGTAACTGCTGACTTAGGAATTGCTAAGATTTATTTAAGCATTTTCCCACAGGAATTCCGTACCGCTGTGATGAAGGAGATTGAAGAAAACAAACCTCAATACAGAAACTTCATCGGACAAAAAATGTCAAAACAGGTACGTATCATTCCACAGCTTAACTTCTACCTTGACACCGCTCTGGATGATGTTGAAAAACTGGAAAGAGAATTAAGAGGCGAAGGCGACAATCCTGTTTTATAAATCTTGAAGAATATTGCATTTTACATAGCATCCAGATACCTTTTGGCTAAAAAAGGGAGTACTGCTGTTACGTTTATTACGTGGCTGTCTGTGGGTGCCATGACGGTTGCTGTGGCTGCAATGTTCGTCATTATTTCTGTTTTTTCAGGCCTTGAAGACCTGAATAAAGACCTTATTTCTAATCTTCATGCAGACCTTACTGTAAAAAGCATTTCCGGAAAAACCATTAAAAATCTGGATACCGTCAATAAAGTATTAAGCAGTCATAAAGAAATCAACAATTTCTCCCGTGTTATTGAAGAAAAAGTATACATCAGCTTCAACGGGAAAGGAGATATTGCCTATTTAAGAGGCGTTGATTCTGCTTATATCAAAGTAAACCCTATCAATAAAGATGTTTTCTACGGAACGTATCCAAGCTTCAAATATTCCAATGAAGTATTGATGGAAAACAGTCTGGATAACAGACTTTCAATTCCTGTAGATTCTTCCAACCATTATGCGACAGTCTTTATGCCCAAACCGGGAACAGGGATTATCAATAAAGAAGAAGACATTTATAATAAAAGAGATATATCGGTAACCGGTGTTTTCCCTGGAAAAGATCAGCTGGACAATTATATTATCTCTCCTATTGAGCTTACGGAAGAATTACTTAATCTTCCAAAAAAATCTGCTTATCAGATTGTTATTAAACTAAAAAATCCAGAAAATGCAGATGCTGTAAAACAAAGCCTGCTTTCTTCTCTAGGGAAAAATATTGAGATTAAAACTAAAGAAGAAGAAAATGCCGCTTTCTGGAAAATGATCAATACTGAAAAGCTTTTCATCTACCTGATTTTTGCACTGGTTATCTTCATTACCACCTTTAATCTTGCAGGAGCGATCATTATCCTTCAGCTTGATAAAAAGGAACAGGCAAAATCACTTATTTCACTGGGTTTTCCTTTAAGCCATTTGAGATTAACCTATTTCTACACCGGCCTTCTTATTGTTATTTCCGGGGTAATTACCGGATTGATTCTTGGAACTGCACTTTGCTACTTCCAGCTTTACACAGAATTTTTCAGAGCCAATGAAGTGCTGCCATTCCCGGTAAAAATTGTAGGAAAAAATTATCTTATCGTAGCGCTTACAGCTTCTCTGTTTGGAATCACCATTTCATGGTTTTTCTCAAAAATCAGCAAGGAATATATTACTAAGAAGTAATATCCTAAGTTTATACATTACATTAAGTTAATATACTTCGGTTTCATTTTTTCGTACCTTTACGCCCCAATTTTAAATAAATGAAACAACTTTTATCTTTTTTTCTTTTAAGCGTAACATTTATAGGCGCTTTGGCACAGGCTCCGGCAGGATATTACAATCAATCGCCAACCTTAACAGGTGCTGCTCTTAAAACAGCTCTTAAAAACATTATCAGCAATGGACATGTCGACCATGGCTATGGCGGTTTATGGACAGGCTATGCTACTACTGACCGTGATTATTTTTATGAAAACGACGGAACCATTCTGGATATTTATTCTGAAAATCCAAATGGACCGGATGACTATAATTTCATCCTGGGAACCAATCAATGTGGATCTAATGGTTATGCTAATGAAGGCGATTGTTACAACAGAGAACACGTAATTCCTCAGAGTTTATTCAACAGTGCATCTCCTATGGTAGCTGATATTCATTTTATTCGTGCTACTGATGGAAAAGTAAACGGAATGAGATCCAACTACCCTTTCGGAGTTGTTGGAGCTACTTCTTTCATCTCTAAAAACGGATCAAAATTAGGAACATCTGTATCACCAGGATACTCAGGTACTGTATTTGAGCCCATTGACGCTTTCAAAGGAGATATTGCCAGAATGTTCTTTTATTTTGTAACGAGATACGAAGGCCAACTGCCTAATTTCACTACCGGCGATATGCTTGGAAACACAGCTTTCCCTGGACTACAGCCTTGGGCGCTTAATCAATACCTAGCATGGAATATAATGGATCCTGTATCTCCGGAAGAAATTGCAAGAAACAATGCTTCTTATACTTACCAGGGAAACAGAAACCCTTTCATTGATCATCCTGAATATGTTGCTCAAATCTGGGGATCTCCGGTAATCGATAACCAGGCACCTACAGCAGCAACCAATGTTGTTGCCAACAACCCTACTTCAAACTCTGTCGCTGTAAGCTGGACTGCCGCTACAGATAATGTAGGAGTAACTTCTTATCAGGTTTATGCTAACGGTACTTTAAAAGCTAATGTTTCCGGCACAACAACCTCTACTATTGTATCTGGATTAGCTCCACTTACTCAATATACTTTCTATGTAATTGCTAAAGATGCTTTCGGAAACTCTTCTCCACAAAGTACAACCGCTACAGCAACTACTCTTGACACTCCAGCAGGAGGCGGAAGCTGTGGTACTGAAGATTTTGAAATGATCACCGGTGCAGCAAATACTTATCTGACAGCAAACTGGACAAACAACGGAATTTCATGGACTGCTACAGACGCAAGAGTTGACCAGACCATCAACAATAAAGCGATCACAATCAGAAATGGTTCTTTAACGAGTTCAACACTTTCAAGTGGAATCCAGAATTTAACTTTAACAACACAGTTAAAATTCTCCGGAAACGCGGGATATTTCAATGTTTTTGTAAACGATGTTAATGTAGGAACTATTCCTTACAGTAATGTTGTCACTACAACTACCATTAACAATATAAACGTAAGTGGAAATGTTGTTATTAAGCTGACAAATTCTTCGACCTCCAACAGAGTTGCTCTGGATGACCTTAGCTGGGCATGTTTCGGTACATTAGGAACTGCTGAAACTCAAAAAGACAAATCAGAATTCATGATCTACCCTAACCCGGTAAGAAACAATGAATTATTTGTAAAAGGAGAAAACCTTAGCAAAATTTCAAAAGCTGATATCTATGACCTTTCAGGAAAATTAATTGAAACGATCGCTAATCCTTTCAAACATTCAAATAAAATCAACCTTAAAGGTACTGTAAAAGGAACTTACATCCTGAAAACAGATAATTTCTCTACTAAATTTATCGTAGATTAATTATTAAAAAATATTTCAAACCAAGGCCGGATTTATCCGGTCTTTTTTTTACATTTGATCTATGGATTCCAATAAAAAATTAGGATTGATAGGAAAAAACATTTCTTATTCTTTTTCTAAAAAATTCTTCGAAAACAAGTTCCAAAAGCTCATGCTAAAGAACTTCTCCTATGATATTTTTGATCTGAACGAAATCAATGAAGTGGAAAACCTTTTTGCTTCTCCGGACCTTTTAGGATTCAATGTTACCATTCCCTACAAAGAAAAAATCATTGATTATCTTGATGAATTAAGCGATGAAGCAGAGAAAATAGGTGCCGTAAACTGTGTTCTTATCCAGGATGGCAAAAAAACAGGCTACAATACAGATGCTTACGGATTTGAAAAGACCCTTCTTTTACACAAAACCCCTTCTCAGGACAAAGCACTGATCTTAGGAAACGGCGGCGCTGCAAAAGCTGTAAAATATGCTTTAGATAAACATAATATCCCTTCAATAACCGTTTCCAGAAGTACGGAAATCAATTTTGAAAATCTTGATAAAGAAACCGTTGCAGAACATAAAATAATCATTCAGTGTACACCGGTAGGTACTTTCCCGAATGTAAAAGACTGTCTGAACTTTCCTTTTGACGGACTTTCTCCTGAGCACCTGATCATCGATCTTATTTACAATCCCAACTACACTCAATTCATCATCAATGCCTCTGAAAAAGGAGCAAAGACAGTGAACGGATATTATATGCTTGAACAGCAAGCAGAAAAAGCTTGGGAAATTTGGAATTTTCAAAAAAAATAACATAAATTAGTGCTTTAATTGGCCTTAAAGCTATATTTAAAGGATATAAACGCCACTCACATAAAAGATTTGCTATGACTACAGAAAACAATCTTTCTGAAAACGAAGAAAAGAACAATCCTAACGAAGTATCTCAGGACCCATCAGAAAACACGGTTTCTCATGATGCAAACCGACATGAAGATGATGCAGAACACCTGGAAGAACATGAAGAGGTAGAAATTTCCCTGACTGATGCTTTAAAGGAAATGGAAAAAATCATCAACACTCCCAATGCCGGTGAGAATTTCAAAAGATTCAACCTGCTGAAGGAAAAAGCAAGTCACTATATACATGATGAAGTGGAGGATAAAAAGCATGAATATGTAGAAGCCGGAAATCCTGCTGAAAATTTTAGCTACGAGCATCCTTCTCAAACTAAATATTCTGCACTAGTCAATATTTTCAAGGAAAAACATGACAGCTTCCAGAAAGGACAGGAAGAAGAGCAGAAGAAAAACCTTGAACACCGTCAAAACATTATTGAAAGACTTAAAAATTTATATACAAGTTCTGAACCCGGAATCAATCTTTTTAGATCCATCCGTGAAATTAAAGAAGACTGGTCAAAAGCCGGACAGGTTGCAAAATCTGAATTCAAAATTCTTAATAACAACTATTTCCACCACCTGAACCAATTTTATCAGATGCTGGATCTGAATAAAGAATTTCTGGAACAGGAATACAGCCACAACCTTGAAAAGAGAGAGCATATCATTGCACGTGCTAAGGAACTGGAAAACGAACCGGTAATCCAAAAGGCTTTAAACGAACTTCAGTATCTTCATAAACTTTGGAAAGAAGAAGCTGAGCCTGTTGCAGAGGAATTCCGTGAAAAAACATGGGAAGAATTCAAAGAAATTTCCAACAAAATTCACGAGAGAAAATCTGAGCTTTCCGCTTCTATTGAAAAAGAACAGACTGTAAATCTTGAAAAGAAAAACGAGATCATTGCTGAAATAAAGAAACTTTCTGAACCATCAGAAACTCCGAATCACAACTACTGGCAAAATGCTATCAAAAGAGTTGAAGATCTTCGTTCTGAATTCTTAAAAACCGGAAGTGTTCCAAGAAAATTATCCAACCAAAACTGGAATGATTTCAAAACAACACTCAGAGGTTTTAATACAACGAAAAATAATTATTACAAATCGTTAAAAGGTTCACAACAAGCGAATCTTGAAGAGAAATTAAAACTGATCCAGACCGCGCAGGATAATATGAACAATGAAGAATGGGATATTTCAGTTCCATTATTCAAAAAACTGCAGGAAGACTGGAAAAAAGTAGGCCACGTTCCAAAGAGCATGACCAACAAGATCTGGGATGAATTTCGTGATGCGTGTAATGCGTTCTTCAACAACTACAGAGAGAAAAGCAATACTTCTACTGATAACTGGAAAGAAAACTATAAAAACAAGAAAGCGCTTCTTGATGAGTTGAAGCTGGTTTCAAATGAAGAAGGCAGTATCGAAAGAATTGAGCAGATCAAAACATCATGGAACAACATCGGCAAAGTTCCGAGAGATAAAATTTCAATCAACTCTGAATTCAACAAAACATTAAGAGAGAAGTTGAAAATAAACAAAATCAACGAACTTGAACTGAAAGAAGAAGGTCTGTCTGAAAACCAACTTACTGACAAAGCAAGAAAGATCAAAAACCAGATTTCTGATCTTGAAGCTGAAATTGTAAAACTGGAAAACAACCTTTCTTTCTTCAACAAACCATCAAGAGAAAATCCTCTTTTAAGAGACACTTACAACACCATTGATGAGAAAAAAGCTCATCTGGAAACATTAAAGCAGAATCTCCACAGCATTATCAGCGGAGATTAACAGATAACAAATTAAATAAAGGCGGAGCAAAGCAATTTGTCTTCGCTTTTTCTTTTTATCAATATGAACAACGACGAACTATATATCAAAAGATGTATCGAGCTGGCTCAGAAAGCTCTTGGCAAAACCTATCCCAACCCTCTTGTTGGAAGTGTGATTGTACACAACGGGGAAATCATTGGTGAAGGCTACCATCATAAAGCTGGAGAAAACCATGCTGAAATCAACGCCATCAATTCCGTTAAAAATAAAGACCTTATTCCGGAATCCACGATCTATGTTTCTCTGGAACCCTGTGCGCACTTTGGAAAAACACCACCTTGTGCTTTAAAGATTAAAGAATTAGGATTTAAAAAAGTCATTATTGGCGCTATGGATTCCCATGATAAAGTCAATGGCAAAGGAAAGAAAATCATCCAGAATGCGGGAATTGAAGCTGTTTCTGGAATTCTTGAAAAAGAATGTACTGAACTCAACAAAAGGTTTTTCACTTACCATGAAAAGAAAAGACCTTATATTATTTTAAAATGGGCAGAATCCGGTGATGGCTTTTTGGATAAAGACTTTAAACCAACTGCTGTTTCCAACACTCTCGTGAATCAGTTTGTTCATCAGTTAAGAGCTGATGAGCATGCTATTTTAGTAGGAACCCAAACTGCTTTAAATGACAACCCAAGTCTTACCGTAAGAAATGCAGAAGGAACAAACCCGGTCAGAATTCTGATCGATTTCGATTTAAAAGTTCCTTCCGGTTACAACATTTACAATAATGAAGCAAAGACATTGGTTTTAAATGCTGTAAAAGAAAGCACCGAAGGATCTGTTCAATTCATTAAAATCAACAAGGATAATTTCCTTCCTGAACTTATGGAAGCATTGTATAAAGAACAGATACAGTCTGTGATTATTGAAGGAGGTCGTTTTACACTCCAACAGTTTATCAATGCTAACCTTTGGGACGAAGCCATTGTCATTAAAAATGAAAATCTGAGGCTGGAAAACGGAACAAAAGCACCGGAATTCAACCATACAGCAACCAAAATTGAAAATTTCAGAGATAATACAGTTTCTTTCTTCAGGCTAAAATAAAAACACTTTATCACCACTGAATGAAATAATTTCTTTACATTAGTTTTACAAAAAAATTACTATGAAAAATTTAAAGAAAGTTTCAAGACAGAGTTTAAAGAAAGTAAACGGAGGAAACGCTCCTGAATGCTGCTCATTTTATCCACCTTCATTACAGCACTGCTGCGCAACGCCTTCAAGTATGAGCTGCCCACCACCTTGGGTAGATGGAACATTCCCATGTTAATATTATTAATAAAATATATTATCATGAAAAATTTGAAAAAGGTATCCAGAACCCATATGAAAATCATCAAAGGTGGTGTTTTTGTAACATGTATACTACCTACCGGGCAACCTACAAGATGTAGAGATCAATGTCCTCAGGATTTTTGCGGCCCTACAAGCTATATGTGTCTGATCCCAATGGATCTGTGCGGAGATGTAATGTAAGTATAATTTTACATAAAAAATAGATAAGCCGTCAAATTCTGACGGCTTAATTTGTGATCATGATGCAGAATACTAAAGCATTTAATATTTTTGCATAATTAAAGCCGGAATTCACAATGACGTTTGAATACAAAACCATAGAAAAACCCATAGAAAATACTCTTTTAAAGGAAAAAGGGAGCAAGTTTATCGGATTTGCTTTCCCGGTAACCAATGAAAGAGAACTAAAGAGTGCACTGGAAAAAATAAGGGAAGAACATCCGAAAGCTACCCATCACTGTTATGCCTTCAGAATGGGATTAAATGGTGAAAACTATCGTGCGAATGATGATGGGGAACCTTCCGGAAGTGCGGGATTACCTATTTACAACCAGCTGTTGGCAAATGAAGTCACCAATATTCTTGTGATTGTAGTCCGTTATTATGGAGGAACCAAACTAGGGGTTTCAGGGTTGGTAAAAACTTATAAAGAATCTGCAAAGATCACATTGGAAGAAGCGCAGATCATTACCCGTGAACTGGAAACAGAGATAGAGATTCAGTTTAATTTTAATCAGCAGAATACAATATTCACCCTGCTATCAAAATTTGATGCCAAGGTTTTGAATTTTGATGCTAATGAAAACTGTATCCTTACAGCCTCGCTGAAGCTTGCACAAAAAGAAAACATCTCGGAAAAACTCTCCGAGATGCAATATGTTTCATTTGAATTTAATGATTAATCCCTTCTTCCACCAAGAAGTAATGATCCCCAGTAAAGAAGTTGTGCCAGAGATCCTAAGGCTGCCACCACATAAGTTCTTGCAGCCCATTTCAGACTGTCCTGTACACCTACAAATTCTTCTGCAGTTACAGTTCCTGTATCTTTAAGCCATTTCATAGCTCTGTTACTTGCATCATATTCCACCGGAAGTGTTACAAAAGCAAAAAGTGTTGTCACAGCAAACATGGCAACTCCAATGGCAAGAACTGTTGTGTTTCCATTAGGGTTCTCCATTGTTCTTGATGCAGCCATTACCGCGATACCAGCTATAAGGACAAATTGCATCAGATTAGAACTTATATTGACAATAGGTACCAGTTTTGAACGTAAATTCAACATAGAATATCCTACGGCATGCTGTACTGCGTGTCCGCATTCATGAGCTGCTACTGCAGCTGCGGCGGCATTTCTCTGCATGTAAACTCCTTCAGAAAGGTTTACTGTTTTATCTGCCGGATTATAGTGGTCCGTCAACTGCCCGGGAACTGATATTACCTGAACATCATTTATCCCGTTATCTCTCAACATTTTTTCCGCTACTTCTTTCCCCGAAAGGCCATTTCGAAGGTGTACATTGGAATAATATTCAAATTTTGATTTCAACCTGGAAGAAACCCACCAGCTCACCAGCATTGAAATACCAATTATGATATAATAACCCACCATTTTATATAGATTTTGTGTTTAATTTTTATCCATAATGATATAAAAACTGTGCCAAAGTATAAGATATTATTATTTATATTTGTCCTTAAATTACCATCAAAAGTTATGTCTAAGGTTTCAATTATTGAAGTAAAAACAGCCGTTCAACTCAAGCAATTCGTAAAATTCCCGATGGATCTGTACAAAAATAATCCGTACTATGTTCCATCCTTTATCAAAGACGAAATGAAAATCTGGGATGCTAATGAAAATCCAGCATTCCACTATTCCGAATCCAGGCAATTTCTGGCCTTAAAAGACAGCAAGGTAGTGGGAAGAATTGCAGTCATTATCAACCACAAGGAGGAAAAAGAATTAGACATAAAAAAAGTACGTTTTGGATGGATAGATTTCATTGATGATACTGAGGTTTCTAAAGCATTGATTCAGACTGCTATTGATTACGCCAAAGAACATAACATCAATAAGATTGAAGGGCCTATGGGATTCACCAATCTCGACAAAGCCGGTATGCTGACAATGGGATTTGATAAACTGGCAACAATGATTGGAATTTACAATCATGCCTATTATCCTAAACATCTTGAAAATCTTGGACTAACCAAAGAAAAAGAATGGGTAGAATATGAGATGAATTTCCCAAAAGTACTTCCTGAAAAAGTAGAAAAATTCAGTGGACTGATCGCTCAGAAATATAAGCTCAGCGTTCTTAAATTCAAATCAAAGGAAGAAATTCTCCCTTATGTAGAGCCTATGTTTAAACTGTTGGATGAAACCTATAAGCATCTTTCTACCTATACTCCAATTTCTGATGAACAGATCAAAACATACAAAGAAAAATATTTCCCATTCATTGATAAAAATTATGTAATCTGCGTTGTAGATGAAAATCAGCAGCTGGTTTCTTTCGCCATTACGATGCCATCTTATTCTAAAGCTTTACAAAAATCAAAAGGAAAATTATTTCCTTTCGGATGGTGGCATTTCTTACAGGCCGGCAAAAAAAATGACAGAGCCAATTTTTACCTTATCGGGATTCATCCTGAATACCAAAGACGCGGTGTAACGGCTATTATCTTCAAAGAAATTTTCGTCCGGTTTACGAGTATGGGAATCAATTTCGCAGAAACTAATCCTGAACTTGAAGAAAATAAAAGTGTGCAGCTCTTATGGCAGGATTACAATCCGGTGAATCATAAGAGAAGAAGAACCTATTCAATGGAAGTGAATAAGTAATACTGTATTTGTAAAAATAATGTACAATATAAAAAGCGCATTATAGGGTGCAGGAATAAGAAAGAATAAATAAAATCCAGATAATTTATAATCTAAACGAATTTTAAATCTTCATCCCTGCATCCCAGAAAACAATTGCAAACTCTCAGCTTTTATCTACTACCTAAGCCAGAAACTCCTAACTTTATCTTATGAAACCACAACTTATCATTTTCGCTATTTTAATCGTTGGATTTATCAGTTATAACTTATTTTTTCAATCACCAGATGACAAGACAAATACGGTGATTAATATTGCTTTTGCCAGTATTCTTTTTGGGTACATCTCTTTTATAGCTTATACACTTTTGAAAAAAATAAAAAAATAAAAATATTAAACCATAATCAGATTCTATGAAATAAATATATATTTACTCCTGCTAATAACCACCATCATGAACAAAATATTACTATTCTTCGGAGTATTCCTTATTCCGGCATCAATATATTCCCAGGAATTTTACGTCAATACCTTTTCGGTAAGTAATTATATCAACTTTATCAATAATGTATACAGATTTGACATTTCCGGTACTTCAGAAGTTGTTGAATCATTCTGTACTCCTAATGTTATAGCCAATGAAATCTATACAGATATTGCCATTGACAGCAATAACAATATGTACTATCTTACCGGTTCAGGCTTATTGTACAGAAAAAAGAATACAGATTCCAGTTGTGAATTTCTAGGTGATTTTACTACAGGTAATACTACAGCAAATTCATTAGTAGCCGATTCCGGAAACTATCTTTATGCCGCAGGAAATAATCCTAATGCATTATACAAATATGATATGAATACCGGGATTTTCACAGAGATTGGCAATCTGTCTGATGGGCAAACTCCTTCGGGAGATCTGTTTTTCTATGAAGGCAGACTTTTTCTAACCATCACCGGCGGTATTGTTGAGATCAATATGGAAAATCCTTCACAGAGCTGTCCTTTTATGGCAATCAATACACAGTATCCATACGCCGCTTTTTCTATTGATTACGGAACATATTCAAAAGCATACCTTATAACATATGAAAACAATAAATCTACCCTGTCTGAAATTGATATGATCAACAAACAGATAGGAGCTCCAATACGTACCTACAACCATCTTATCTACGGTGCTGCAGCCCGTTACACTTTGACATCCACCAATTCCACCTGTACTCTTACACCATTGAGTACCAAGGAAAACCTTTCACAAAAAACATATTTTAATGTAGGCAATCCTGCTACCCATAAAATTTTTTACAAGACCAATATTGCAAGCAATCAAATCATCTCAATCCAGCTGTTTGACAACTCCGGAAGGCTTATCAGAAATTTCTCCGATCAAAACAATATGGGAACTCTGGACATCTCAAATATCCCTGATGGTGTATATCTTTTGACAGTTGCTACAAAAAACGGGGAAAAACACACTAAAAAAATAATCACAAAGAGCTAATTTTTATTGATTCTAAATTACCGATTTAACTCATTTTCATCAGACTTTTAAGCTGATTAATTTCATGCTTTCTTGTTTATTCGCTAAATTTGCAAATTGAGATAATAATGCAAAAATGAATTTACCTGAAAGTTATATTCCAATCCTTATCCAGGCTGGTGTAGCAGTAGGATTTGTAGCTGTTTCTTTGCTTGGGGCACATTTCTTGGGGCCACAGCAGAAAAAAGGAAACTCTGTAAAAAACCAAAGCTGGGAATGCGGGATTCCTGTAGAAGGGAATGCGAGAACGCCGTTTTCTATCAAGTACTTCCTGACTGCGGTATTGTTCGTACTATTCGATATTGAAATCGTATTCTTTTATCCTTATGCAGTAAACTTTAGAGAATTCGGCATGGAAGGATTCCTTGCTGTACTTACGTTCGTTGCGATATTCTTCGTAGCGTTTTTCTACGTTTGGAAACGCGGTGCGCTGGATTGGGATAAATAAATTTTAACATTAAAAGATTGAATAATTTAATTATTAAATGCTTTAATCTTTAAATACTTAACAAAAGAAAATGTCAGATAAAAAACCAGTAATAAGAACAGATGCACCTGCTCCCGAAGGATATGAAGGAGAAGGGTTTTTCGCAACAAAACTGAGCAGTGTAATCGGGATGGCAAGAAAGTTTTCACTTTGGCCGTTACCATTTGCTACCTCTTGTTGTGGTATTGAGTTTATGGCTACCCTAAACCCAACGTATGATGCTTCAAGATTTGGTATGGAAAGAAACTCTTTCTCTCCAAGACAAGCAGATATGCTGATGGTTTGCGGAACTATATCAAAGAAATTAGGACCAGTCCTAAAAGAAGTTTACACTCAGATGGCTGAGCCGAAATGGGTAGTAGCAGTTGGAGCTTGTGCTTCCAGCGGTGGTATTTTTGATACGTATTCTGTACTTCAGGGAATTGATAAAATTATTCCGGTAGACGTTTATGTTCCTGGATGTCCTCCAAGACCAGAACAAATCATTGAAGGAGTAATGCAGGTACAGGCTCTTGCAGAAAGCGAAAGCATCAGAAGAAGAGACATGCCTGAATACCAGAAATTATTAGATTCTTACAACATAAGCAACTAAACGGAAATGACAAACGAATTTGTATTAGAAGCAATCACAAGAGAATTTCCGGAATCTGTCATTTCAAGTTCAGAACCTTATGGAATGCTGACCATTGAAGTGAAGAAAGAAGATATTAAGAAGATCATTCACTACCTTAAAGATTCATCTTTGGAATTTAATTTCCTTACGGATATCTGTGGTATTCATTACCCTGAATTCCCTGAAAAAGAAATAGGTGTTGTCTACCATTTGCATAATATGATGGCCAATTTCAGATTACGTCTGAAAATATTCATGTCCAGAGAAAATATTGAAGTAGATTCTCTTACTGAGCTTTATGCCGGAGCGAACTGGATGGAAAGAGAAACGTATGATTTCTATGGGATTAAATTTAAAGGACACCCGGATCTCAGACCTATTTTGAATATGGAAGATCTTGGATACCACCCAATGTTGAAAGAATATCGCCTTGAAGACGGTACCAGAACCGATAAGGACGATAATATGTTCGGAAGATAAAAAATATAAATGATTACTGATGGTTGATTCATTATCAATTATCCTTTATCAATTATCAATTATATATTATGAAAGATAACTCATTATCTAATATACTAAACCAGTACGAAAGTAAGGAACAGATTGACGGACAATTATATACCCTCAATTTAGGACCTACCCACCCTGCTACTCACGGGATTTTCCAGAATATCTTAACGATGGACGGAGAGAGAATTCTTCACGCTGAACAAACGGTAGGATATATCCACAGAGCATTTGAGAAAATTTCTGAAAGAAGAAACTACTCTCAGATCACTACCCTTACGGACCGTATGAATTACTGTTCTGCACCGATCAACAATTTAGGTTGGCACATGACAGTAGAGAAACTGATTGGCGTTAAAGTTCCAAAACGTGTAGACTATATGCGTGTTATCTTAATGGAGCTGGCAAGAATCGGTGACCACCTGATCTGTAACGGGGTAACCGGAATGGACTCAGGAGCGATTACAGGTCTTACTTATATGTTCATCGAAAGAGAACGTATTTATGATATGTATGAGCAGATCTGTGGAGCCAGAATGACAACCAATATGGGAAGAATCGGAGGTTTTGAAAGAGATTTCACTCCAAAATTCCATGAGTTACTAAAGGATTTCTTAAAAACTTTCCCACCAAGATTCAAAGAATTCTGTACACTATTAGAAAGAAACAGAATTTTTATGGACAGAACCATCGGTACAGGAGCTATTTCTGCTGAAAGAGCATTAAGCTACGGTTTCACAGGTCCCAACTTACGTGCAGCAGGAGTAGATTATGATGTAAGAGTTGCACAACCTTATTCTTCTTATGAAGATTTCGACTTTATTATTCCTGTAGGAACTTCTGGTGACACTTATGACCGTTTCATGGTTCGTCAACAGGAAATCTGGGAATCTCTAAAAATTATCAATCAAGCATACGACAATCTTCCTGAAGGACCATTCCACGCGGATGTTCCTGATTTCTATCTTCCTGAAAAGGCAGATGTATATCAGAAAATGGAAGCATTGATCTACCATTTCAAAATTGTAATGGGAGAAACTGATGTACCGAAAGGAGAAGTTTACCACGCTGTAGAAGGTGGAAACGGAGAATTAGGGTTCTATCTTGTGAGTGACGGAGGAAGAAGCCCTTACAGACTTCACTTCAGAAGACCATGTTTCATCTACTATCAGGCGTATCCTGAAATGATTACAGGTTCTGTAATTTCAGATGCCATTGTAACGATGTGTAGTATGAATATTATTGCGGGAGAATTAGACGCATAATTAGAATTTAGAAAATAGATGAAAGATAAAAGACTTTCATCACCCAATATAAATTGAATTTAGGACACGAATTTCAGAGTCTATTCTCTCTTTTTCTATGTTCTTTAATCTTAGATAAAAAATGAGCGAAACAATAGCTTTTAAACCGGAAAGTTTAGCACAGGTACATAAAATTATCGCAAGATATCCTGAAGGAAGACAGAAATCTGCTCTTCTTCCTGTACTTCACTTAGCACAGAAAGAATTCGGAGGATGGTTAGATGTTCCTGTAATGGATTATGTTGCCGGACTATTAAGTATCCAACCGATTGAAGTATATGAGGTAGCTACTTTCTATACCATGTTTAATATGAAGCCGGTAGGTAAATATGTTTTGGAAGTTTGCAGAACAGGGCCTTGTATGGTTTGTGGAAGCGAAAAAATCCTTGACCATATCAGAACCAAACTGAATATTAAGGATGGAGAAACTACTGAAGACGGTATGTTTACTTTAAAGCCTGCTGAATGTCTTGGAGCATGCGGATACGCACCAATGCTTCAGTTAGGAAAATTCTTTCATGAAAATTTAACAATAGAAAAAGTAGACGAAATCCTTGAGCTTTGCAGACAGGGACAACTTGCTTTAGACTAATAGAAATTTTAAACTCTAAATTTTAGATTTTAAATTATTCACTTAACGTTTAATCATAATTAATGCAAGAAGCCAAAAGCCAATTGCAATAAGCAAATAACAATGAGTAAAAAACTTTTACTTAAAGACGCACATATAGAAGGTATTCGCTACTTTGAAACGTACCGTAAACAGGGAGGTTATACAGCAGCTGAAAAAGCCTTGAAGATGACTCCTGACGAAATTCTTGAAGAAGTAAAAGCTTCAGGACTGAGAGGACGTGGTGGAGCTGGATTCCCAACAGGAATGAAATGGAGCTTTTTGGCAAAGCCAGAAGGCGTTCCAAGACACCTTGTTGTCAATGCGGATGAATCTGAGCCCGGAACTTTCAAGGACAGATATTTAATGGAGTTCCTTCCTCATGTATTGATCGAGGGAATGTTGATCTCATCTTACTGTTTAGGTTCTAATGTTTCTTATATCTACATCCGTGGAGAATATTCATGGATTCCGGATATTCTTGAAGAAGCTATTGAAGAAGCCAAAGCAGCAGGATTTTTAGGTAAAAACATCCTGGGAACAGGTTTCGATTGTGAAATTTATGTTCAGAGAGGTGGTGGAGCATACATCTGTGGTGAAGAAACCGCATTGCTTGAATCTCTTGAAGGAAAAAGAGGTAACCCAAGATTAAAACCACCATTCCCGGCTGTAAAAGGACTTTGGGAAAGACCAACGGTAGTAAATAACGTTGAATCTATTGCGGCGATTGTTCCAATTATTGATATTACAGGAGCTGAATATGCTAAAATCGGAGTAGGAAGATCTACAGGTACGAAATTAATTTCTGCTTGTGGAAACATCAACAAACCGGGTGTATATGAAATCGATATGACCATTACCGTAGAAGAATTCATCTATTCTGATGAATATTGCGGCGGTATTAAAGACGGAAAAAAATTAAAGGCTTGTATTCCTGGAGGAAGTTCTGTTCCTATTGTTCCAGCTAATCTATTGCTGAGAACAGTGAACGGAGAGCCAAGATATATGAACTATGAGTCATTGGCAGACGGTGGTTTTGCTACCGGAACAATGATGGGTTCAGGAGGTTTCATCGTTTTGGATGAAGACCAGTGTATTGTAGAACACACGATGACTTTAGCGAGATTCTACAATCACGAAAGCTGTGGACAATGTACTCCTTGCCGTGAAGGAACAGGATGGATGTACAAGATTTTGAAGAAAATCGAGAAAGGAGAAGGAAAGATGGAAGATATCGATCTACTTTGGGATATCCAGAGAAAAATCGAAGGAAACACGATTTGTCCATTGGGTGATGCAGCAGCCTGGCCCGTTGCAGCAGCAATCCGTCACTTCAGAGATGAATTTGAGTGGCACGTGAAAAACCCAGAGTTATCTCAGACACAAAACTATGGATTGGCACATTATGCAGATCCTATTCCGGCTGTTGAAAAGAATGCATAGGTAAAATGAAAAAATTATTGGTTGTCGGCTTAATGATGTCGAATTTTGTATTTGCACAGAATAAGAAAACAGATACTGCAAATTATAACAGATCCGTTGAAGAGGATTTGTCATATTTAGTGAGTGAGAAAGAGCAGATTAAAGCTGAGAAAAAGGAAAAACCTTTACCATTAAGCAAAAAAGGTCAGGTTTTCGTATTTTATGGATGGAACAGAGCGGCTTATAGCAATTCTGACATTCATTTTACCGGAAACGGATACGATTTTCAATTGAATAACGTAACTGCACAAGACCGACCTACAAAATTTGGAATTGTTTATTTTGATCCAAGCTGGTTTACTGTAACACAGTATAATTTCAGAATAGGATATTTTATTAAAGACAATTTAGCATTGGTACTTGGGATAGACCATATGAAATATGTAATGGATCAGAACCAGACGGTAGGTTTCAAAGGTCATATTTCAGATCCTGAATATGCAGCAATGGTTCAAAACGGGCAGGTTAATCTTGCAGATGAGAAGTTCCTTACTTTTGAACATACAGACGGACTTAACTATGAAAACTTAGGTCTTGAGAAATACAAAAATCTTGTTCATAAGAAAAATATAGATTTAGTATGGTCTTATGGAGCCGGAATCGGGTTCATGTTTCCTAAAAGTAATGTAAAACTTTTTGGAAATGAAAGAAGTGACCGTTTTCACGTTGCAGGTATGGGAACCGATATCAGATCCAGTCTTAACTTGGTTTTCTGGAAAAACTGGATGCTGAGATTAGAAGGAAAAGCAGGATATATCAATATGTGGGACATCAAAACCACGTTGAATAATAAGCCGGATAAAGCACGCCAGGATTTTGTTTTCGGACAGGTTCTGGGAGGAATTGGATATACATTTAATACTAAGAAATATAAATAACAAAGCCTATTGCTTAACGCATAAAGCTTAAAGCATATCATATGAGCGAAGAAGTTAAAAAATTCAAAATAACTATAGACGGACAGACTACTGAAGTGATGCCTGGTACTTCCATTCTGGAAGCAGCAAGACAAATCGGCGGAAAATCTGTACCTCCCGCTATGTGCTACTACAGCAAATTAGAGACCAGTGGAGGGAGATGTAGAACATGTCTTGTAGAAGTTTCTAAAGGATCTGAAGCAGATCCTCGTCCTATGCCGAAATTAGTAGCAAGCTGCAGAACTAACGTAATGGATGGGATGGAAGTAAAAAACCTTACTTCTGAGAAAGCTCAGGAAGGAAGAAAAGCGGTTACTGAATTCTTATTGGTGAATCACCCGCTGGACTGCCCTATCTGTGACCAGGCAGGAGAATGTCATCTTCAGGACTTAGGATATGAGCATGGTGTAGACAGTACAAGAACAGAATTCGAAAGAAATACTTACGAAGCTGATGATCTTGGACCGAACATCAAACTGAACATGAACCGTTGTATTCTTTGTGCAAGATGCGTATTGACAGCTAACCAGCTTACAGAAACAAGAGAACACGGTATTCTTTTCAGAGGAGATCACGCTGAAATTTCAACTTATTTAAATAAAGCTTTAGACAATGACTTTATCGGAAATGTTATCGACGTTTGTCCGGTAGGAGCATTAACAGACAGAACAGCTCGTTTTGCAAGCAGAGTATGGTTTACAAAACCAATGAACGCCTCTTGTAAATGTGATAAATGCTCAGGAAAAGCTGTAGTATGGATGAAAGGTGACGAAATCGTAAGAGTAACTGCAAGAAAAGACCAGTGGGGTGAAGTGGAAGAATTCATCTGCGATACATGCCGTTTTGAAAGAAAAGCATTATCAGACTGGAACATCGAAGGTCCTAGACACATCGACAGACACTCTGTAATTTCATTGAACCACTACGAAAAGCCTAAGGATGAGCTAAGAATTTTAGACAATCCTATGGCTAAAGAAATCAGTGAAAAAGACGAAAAATAATTAATAAGACATCAGATTTCAGATACCAGACTTCAGACAGCAAATTAAATCTGACATCTAGCATCTGACATCTTAATATCTAAATAAAAATGGATTTACTTACATTTAAACTTATACTTGTACTAGCACTTTTCCTGCTGTCGCTTACGATCGCAGCCTACTCTACCTGGGCAGAAAGAAAAGTAGCCTCTATCATGCAGGATAGAATTGGTCCCAACAGAGCCGGGCCTTTCGGATTGCTGCAGCCTCTTGCTGATGGTGGAAAGTTTTTCTTCAAAGAAGACTTTACGCCGGCCAATGCAGAAAAATTCCTGTTCGTATTAGGGCCTGCTTTGGTAATGTTTATTTCATTGATTACAGGAGCTGTTATTCCTTGGGGTAAAAGTTTAAATATTGCAGGTACTTCTTTTGATCTTCAGGTTGCTAACATTGATGTTGGTGTACTTTTCATCATCGGAATGGCTTCAATCGGGGTTTACGGAATTATGATCGGAGGTTGGGCTTCGAATAACAAATATTCATTACTAGGTGCTATCCGTGCTTCTTCTCAGATGATTTCTTACGAATTGGCAATGGGATTAGCACTTCTTTCTATCATTATGATGACAGGAAGTTTAGATTTAAAAGAAATTACAGAAAGCCAGACTACTGGAAAATTATGGGGAGTTATTCCTTGGGTTTCCGGTTTGAACTGGAATATTTTCTACCAGCCGATCGCTTTCCTTGTTTTCTTTGTAGCAGCTTTGGCTGAAACCAACAGACATCCGTTCGATTTACCTGAGTGTGAATCTGAATTGGTAACAGGATATTCTACAGAATATTCTTCAATGAAACTAGGTTTATATATGTTCGGGGAATACGTGAACATGTTTATTTCCAATGCTTTCATGGTAGTTCTTTTCTTCGGAGGATACAACTATCCTGGTATTGAATGGGTAACTCAGAACTGGGGTGAGAATACTGCAGGAATCTTGAGTATCGTAGCATTCTTAACGAAGACTGTCATCGGAATTCTGATCTTCATGTGGATCAGATGGACGCTTCCAAGATTCAGATATGACCAGTTAATGCACTTAGGATGGAAAACTTTAATCCCAATGGCATTGGTAAACCTATTAATTACAGGAGCTGTAATTTTAGCATTTGCAAACTAAGAAATTTGAAAATGAGTTGATTTGAAAATTTGATAATAAAATCAAAGCTTTATCTTTAGCCTATCATATTCAATCATCAATATTAAATAATTAAGATAACAGACAAGATTAGTCTAAAATCTGGTGTCTAACATCTAATATCTATAATTAAATGAAACTTACAAACAGATCAAAAGTTGTTTCCAATAAAGAAATGACCCTTGCTGAAAAAATCTACCTTCCTGCGATCTTTACAGGAATGGGGATTACATTTAAGCATGCTGTAAGAACCGTGATAAAAGGTGCTCCCGCAGTATATTCGTATCCGGAAGTACAGAAGCCAAGAACAACCATCTGGAGAGGCCAGCACGTTTTGAAAAGAGACGAGGAAGGCAGAGAAAGATGTACAGCTTGCGGACTTTGTGCGGTAGCTTGTCCTGCAGAAGCCATTACGATGACTGCTGCTGAAAGAACTAAAGAGGAAAAAGGTCTTTACAGAGAAGAAAAATATGCTTCAGTATATGAAATCAATATGCTGAGATGTATTTTCTGCGGTATGTGTGAAGAAGCTTGTCCTAAATCTGCCATCTATCTTACAGACAGATTGGTAGACGTAGAAACCAACAGAGGTTCTTTCATCTATGGAAAAGATAAATTAGTTGAAAAAATAAATGAAAGGATTGATATCACCACAAGACAATCCGAGAAACAAAAAAATGCGGTAAAATAATGGATCAGTTTTTATTTTTCTTGGTGGCGTTTTTAGCAGTGGCAAGTGCAGTGTATTTTGTATTTGCAAGAAATCCTCTCTATGCTATTTTGTCATTGATTGTTACGATGTTTTCAATTGCAGGTATGTACGTTCTTTTAAATGCACAGTTCCTTGCAATTATCCAGATTATAGTGTACGCAGGTGCCATCATGGTACTTTTCCTTTACATCCTGATGATGCTTAACCTTAATAAAGGAGACGAAAGTAAGAAGAACAATACTTTAAAGTTTGTTGGAGTTTTTACAGCAGGTCTTCTTTTAGTAGGAGTACTGGGAGTTTTCAGAGGCGTACAGGACAAACACATTGTGGTTGAAAATGTAGACAGAGGTATCGGTCTTACGAAAAATCTGGGTAGACTTTTGTTTAATGAATATGTTTTACCGTTTGAGCTTGCTTCCATCCTAATTCTGGCAGGTATTGTAGGCGCGGTATTAATCGGTAAAAAAGATTTATAAAATTATGGGAGAAGTAAATACATTTATACAAAGCATCCCTTTGGACTACTTCATCATTCTTTCATCAGTATTGTTCTGTCTGGGAGTAATGGGAGTATTGCTTAGAAAAAATGCTATTGTGATTCTGGGCTGTGTAGAGCTTATGCTGAATTCTGTAAACCTTTTATTGGCAGCTTTTTCAGCGTATAAAGGCAACGGCGATGGACAACTTTTAGTTTTCTTCATTATGGTAGTGGCTGCTGCTGAAGTAGCAGTAGGTCTGGCAATTATTGCTATGCTGTATAGAAATACCCGTTCTGTAGATGTGAGTATATTTAATAAATTAAGAGGATAAGAATGGAGAATCTAGTATATGCAATAGTACTTTTACCACTTTTAGGGTTTCTTATTAACGGTTTATTCGGGAAAAATCTTCCAAAAATATTGGTTGGATCTTTGGCCACGGCAATGGTTTTCGGATCATTCTGTATCGCTGTTAGTCTTTTTATGAATTTTAATTCTGAAAGCCAGCCTGTAATCGTAAAAGCTTTTGAATGGTTTAGAGTAAATGGAGTTCAAATCAATTTTGGATTCCAGATTGATCAGCTTTCTTTAATGATGGTAATGATCATCACGGGTATCGGTTCACTGATCCACTTATACTCTATCGGATATATGAGTCATGACAAAGGATTCTATAAGTTCTTTACTTACCTGAATCTTTTCATCTTCTCTATGTTACTTTTAGTAATGGGAAGCAACTACCTTATCTTATTCATCGGATGGGAAGGTGTAGGTCTTTGTTCTTACCTGTTGATCGGATTCTGGTATACCAACGAAGAATATGGTAAAGCGGCAAGAAAAGCTTTCATTATGAACAGAATTGGTGACCTTGCGTTATTGATCGGTATCTTTATGATTGCTTCTCAGACCAATGCTGTAGATTATCTTTCTGTAGCAGAAAACGCTTCAAAATTTGAATTGGACGGAACAGTGATTATCTTTATCACAGCGAGTTTATTCATCGGTGCTACCGGTAAATCTGCTCAGGTTCCTTTATATACATGGTTACCGGATGCGATGGCCGGACCTACTCCTGTATCAGCGTTGATCCACGCGGCAACGATGGTAACGGCAGGGATCTATTTGGTAGTAAGATCAAACTTCTTATTTACTTTAGCCCCTACAGTACAGGGAGGAATTTTATTCATCGGATTCTTAACAGCTGCTTTGGCAGGATTCTATGCACTTCGTCAGAACGACATCAAAAAAGTATTAGCTTACTCTACCGTTTCACAGCTTGGATTTATGTTCATTGCTTTAGGTCTTGGAGCATATACTACAGCGATGTTCCACGTAATGACACACGCATTCTTTAAAGCTTTGTTATTCTTAGGTGCAGGTTCTGTGATCCACGCAATGAGCAACGAACAGGATATGCGTTTCATGGGAGGTCTTAAAAAATATATTCCTCTTACCCACGCTACATTCCTTATCGGGACATTAGCCATCTCAGGTTTCCCTTTATTATCAGGGATGATCTCTAAAGACGAAATTTTAGTAGCAGCTTTCGCTAAAAACCCTATTTACTGGGTAATCTTATTCGTATTAGCGGCAATGACTGCAACATATATGTTCAGACTATACTACCTGACATTCCACGGAGAATTCAGAGGTACTGAAGAACAAAAACACCACTTACATGAAAGTCCGTCAAATATGACATTACCATTGATCGTATTGGCAATCCTTTCTGTAATCGGAGGTTTTATCAACCTGCCACACTTCATCGGTCACGGGCACTATGCTAAACTGATGGAATGGTTAAAGCCAGTTCTTACAGAACAAAGCTACAGCCAGATGGAAGCTACTCTTTCAGGAGTGCCTTTCAATACTGAAATGATCTTATTAGCAGCTACAGTGCTTATGTTCTTCTCTGTATGGTTCATCGTTAGAAATACTTATGTAAGTAAGAAAAAGATGGCTGTTGCAGAAGAAAACTACACCGGATGGGAAAAGCTTTCTGCTAAGAAATTATATGTTGACGAACTTTACAACGCATTGATTGTAAAAACTGTTGAAGGATTAGGACGCGGAGGAAAGATGTTTGATAAGGGTATCTTAGACCGTTTTGTAAACTTTGTAGGTGATGGTGCTGAAGACAGCGGAAAAGCTATGAAGCGTGTTCAAAACGGAAATGTAGAGACGTATATTCTTATCATGTCTTTAGCTGTGGGAATTATATTAATTGTTAACTTTTTATTACAATAATAATGTCTTGTTTATTATTAACATTATTACTATTACCTCTAGTAGGTTCGGGATTAGTTTTTGCATGGAAGAGTAATTCCAGCAAATATTTGGCACTGGGAATTGCATTGGTACAAATGCTTCTTACATTTTATATACTTTCGGATTTCGATTTTACTCCGACGGTAGATAGTGTACTGCAGCACGAGATCAATTATCCTTGGTCACAATTTATGAAGAGCTCTCTTCACTTCGGTATCGATGGGATGAGTATGCTTCTTTTATTATTGACCAATATTCTGGCTCCAATCATTATTTTATCATCTTTCAACGAAAATGTAAACTACAGAAATACATTCTACGGATTGATTCTGTTGATGCAGTTCGGCCTTGTAGGAGTGTTCACTTCTTTAGACGGATTGTTATTCTACATTTTCTGGGAAGTAACCCTGATTCCGATCTGGTTCATTGCCGGACTTTGGGGACAAGAGAATAAAAGGTTTGAATTCACTACGAAATTCTTCGTATATACATTCGTAGGATCATTATTTATGTTAGCTGGATTGATCTATGTGTACAATCACTCTGCATCATTCGCTTTAACAGATTTATATAATGCACAACTGAACGAAGTACAGCAGACTGTGGTATTCTGGTTTATTTTCTTTGCTTTTGCAGTGAAATTACCGGTATTCCCTTTCCATACATGGCAGCCTGACACCTATACCTACTCTCCTACTCAGGGATCGATGTTATTATCAGGGATCATGCTTAAGATGGCAGTATACGGTGTAATGCGTTACTTACTTCCAATCACTCCACTTCCGATAGCGGGGATCTCAGGACAGATTGTGATCATCCTTGCGATTGTAGGAATTGTTCACGGTGCCCTGATCGCTATTATCCAGACGGATATGAAGAGAATCATTGCGTATTCATCTTTCTCTCACGTAGGATTAATGGTAGCTGGTATCTTTGCTTCAGCAGTAGTTACTTTAAGAGGAACTTTCAATGTTGAAGGTGCTGAAGGAGCTTTGGTACAGACTTTCGCTCACGGTATCAACGTAGTGGGATTATTCTACTGTTGTGATATTTTATACAAGAGATTTAAATCAAGAGACATCAGACAAATGGGTGGTTTAGCTAAAGTAGCGCCTAAGTTTGCTGTATTGTTTCTAATCATTATATTAGGTTCAATGGGAGTTCCATTAACGAATGGATTCATTGGAGAATTTATCTTGTTGAAATCTGTTTATGATTTTAACGGAACAGCAGCAGTAATTGCTGGTCTTACGGTAATTCTTTGTGCTGTGTATTTATTGAGATTCTACGGAAAAGCAATGTTTGGAGAAGGAGATGAAGCCGTTTTAAGTACAGCAAAAGATTTATCAGGAGTAGAGTTTTCTGTATTGGCAAGCTTAGCGGTTTTTGTGATTTTACTAGGTATTTTCCCACAACCGGTAATCGACATGGTGAGTAGTTCAGTGAAGTTTATCTACATGGCGATGGCTAACTAAAAAATTAAAAGATTTAAAAATTAAAAAATTAAGAGATTAGAGAGAATAAAGATAAAAGACGAAGAGAGAAGAGACAAGGACTTTTGAATCCGAATCTTTTAACTCTAAACCAGAAACTTTAAACTTCAAATCTCGCATCTCAAATCTATATTATGAGTGTTTTAATTATTGTTTTCCTAACGGCAGTTATTGCGTTATTTTCAGGAGTTTTTGAACAAGGAAAATTCGCAAGATACATTGGGATTTTGGGATTAATCATCGCATTGTACGTAAGTTTTATGCCGGAATGTTCGTTCTTCGATCATTATAAGCATATGTATGAGTACAGTGGCAATACCGCATTATTCACTAAAATATCAATCGTAACAACATTATTATTATTCTTCCTGGGAGGTTTTGCATTCAGCAACCACAGAAGCCACCAGTCAGAATTATATGCATTGATGCTATTTGCATTATGTGGAGGAATCATCCTTTTCGGATATCAGAACTTAGTGACGATGTTCCTGGGAGTTGAGATTCTTTCTATTCCATTATATGTAATGGCTGGAGCTAATAAAACTGATCTTAGATCCAACGAAGCTTCTATTAAATATTTCTTAATGGGTGCATTTGCAACAGGTTTCTTATTGTTCGGGATTGCGTTCATCTACGGAAGTGCAGGAAGTTTTGATCTGTACAAGATTCATGATTTTGGAGTAGCTAATTCAGGGAATGTAATGTTCATCTTAGGAGTATTACTTATTCTTTGTGCATTGGCATTCAAAGTAGCTTTAGCACCTTTCCACATGTGGAGCCCTGATGTATATGCAGGTTCTCCTTCATTAATTACAGCTTTCATGGCGAGTGTGGTAAAAATCTCCGGATTCTTTGCGCTATTCAGATTGATGACTCTTGGTTTCACCGGAGTTACTCACGAATGGATCAACGTATTAGGCGTATTCTTAATCATTACTTTACTTTTGGCAAACGTTATGGGTCTTGCTCAGACAAATGCAAAAAGAATGCTGGCTTACTCTTCAGTTTCTCACGCAGGATATATCGGATTGGTATTCTTCGGAATGACAAGCCTTTCTACTTATAACCTTGCCTTTTATTTATTTGCTTATTCTTTATCTACAGTAGGAGTTTTCATGTGTCTGATCTGGGTAGAGAAGTTAAAGAGAGAAACCTCTTTCGGAGCATTCAAAGGATTGGCAAAAACTGAACCTTTATTAGCAACAGCAGCAGCAATCTCTATGCTTTCAATGGCAGGGGTTCCGTTAACAGCTGGTTTCATGGGGAAATTTGCTTTATTCTCCCAGGCTATGAACGGTGCAGCTTTCTTAGTATTGGTTGCAGTATTAGGTTCTGCCCTATCAATTGCTTACTATTTAAGACTGATTATCGCAATGTTCTTCTTTAAAGAATCTACATTCAAGTCATCAGAAAAAGTAACGCTTACTTACAATATCATTGCAGTAGTTGTTATTGCTTTGATTATCATCCTTGGAGTTTTCCCGGATTTATTTGCAAGAATGTTCGGATTGTAAAATCTGAATTTTAAAATATCAAAAGCACAACTTTTCAGTTGTGCTTTTTTATTATCTATAACTGGAATATAAAACGGAAACAGAAGAAAAAAGATATCTAAATTTACTAATCAGTAATTCAATAATCTGTCTTTACAAAAAAGAGCAATGAATTATAAAATACCTTGCAAAATTTCCGAAGACACAAGTGAATAATATACAATAAAATAAATTTTTCACCCTGCCAATATTCTGCTTTTTTCATAACTTTACTTTAAATTTCAGCTTTTGGCTAATCTCTATAAAAAAGACTCTCCTTTTCAGGTTTATATATCATTCAAAAAATATTTGGATGTCCTGGAGCATATCCGATATAACGACAGACTGGAATACAGGGTGAACTACGCAGAGTCTTTGATTGAGAGCACCAGAAATTTTAAAGAGCTCAGAGAAGGCTTTCAGGATACTTCCCTTCTCGAAAAATATGAAGACCTCATCAGATTGCTTCTTGCTGACCTTTTCCCAACCGGACTTACTAAAAATGAAATAAAAGCAGCCAGTATTCCACTTTCCAACATTACGTTCAATTATACCGAAAGGTTTAAAGATATTCTGAAAGATGCCGGAAAAGACTTTGAAATAGAACTGAGGAATATTTCAGATAATGAATTTTATGTATTCTGCTGCTGTCTGATTCTTCAAAGTTATTTCAAAAAAGATATTAAAAGTACGATTCCGTTTTATTATGACATTCCCAACAAACAGGGAATAATGAAGCATTATAAGATTACGGTCAATTCAGACTTTACAGAAATCATTCCTACTGAGGATGCCAAAATTCCTTCCGATGACACGCTGGATATGCTGCTGGAAAATCTGGATGATTTTAAACTGTGGAAAAAATATTTCCCTTCACAATCATGGATTTTGAAAGGATTCACTATCATTTCACTGGTAGACTGTACCTCCGAAGTAGCACTTTCTGATCTGAAATCAAGCATGATTGAAATTGATCCGGAAAATATGAATCCCAACGAAAATCTGACTGAAATTTTCAAATCCTATTTTGATGTTCCGGAACTCAGTTTTGGGCTGATGACTTTCAACAAAAAGGAACAGAAACTGGATAAACTTCCGATTTATGAAAGTCTTCTTACCAATCATATTCTTGATTTTTGGATCAATGCATTTGATGAAGAGACGCGTAAGAGTACATTCGATAATTTAAATCATAATTCAAAACCTGTTGTTGTTTCTAATGTAAACAACCTGGACGAGAATGTCAAGCTACTTCCTTCCTTTAATATTCTAAAGGATAATAATGTCAATAGTTTCATGGTAATTCCTATCATGAAAGACGGCGAACTCCTTGCCATCATGGAATTCACATCACCTATTGCAGGAAGTTTTAATGGTTTAAAACTTAAAAAACTTGAGTTCTTTACCGATATGGTTCTTTTCTCTCTGAACAGATTCTACTTTGAGAAAAACTACCAGATAGAAGCTATTATTCAGCGAGAATATACTACCATTCATGACAGTGTGGTCTGGAAGTTCAGAAATGAAGCTGAAAAATACTTTACCGCATCGCTTGGAAGGAAAATATATACTTTAAAGCAAATTGCATTCAAAAATCTTACTCCGTTGTTTGGTGTTTCAGATATCCGTTCTTCTTCTGAAAAACGTTTTAATCTGATGCTGCAGGATCTTAATCAGCAGATTGAATGGCTGAATGAAATTTTGACACTCACCAATTCCGATTCAGAAAAATTTGTATTGGCACTGGATGTGTTTGAAAATGAGATCAACAATGAGATCAAAGCGGATACAGAACAACGTTTCCAGAGATTATTAAGGGAAGAAATTCATCCTTTTTTACAGGGAAAACTGGAAGTAAGAACCGCCAGAGAAATAAAGGCAAAAATCAAAGACTATTTTTCACACATCTTTACCACTACGGATCTGTTCTATCACCACAGGAAGAACCTTGATGATTCTATCACGCTGGTCAACCGAAAGCTGGCAGACATGCTGGATGAAAGTCAGGTAAAAGCACAGGAAATTTTCCCACATTACTATGAAAGATTTAAGTCTGACGGTGTGGAACATAATCTGTACATTGGTTCTACCATTGCTCCTGAACTGCATTACACCTCGAAAGTTGTTCACAAACTAAGATATTGGCAGCTAAAAACCATCTGTAAAATGGAACTTGAATTTCAGTCGTTCAAAAAATATCTTCCTGTACAGCTGGATATCGCTTCACTGATCTTTGTATATAATGAAAAAATAGACATCCGTTTCAGAATGGATGAAAAACGTTTTGATGTAGATGGCGCCTACAATTCCTATTACGAAATCATCAAAAAGCGCCTGGATAAAGCCCATGTGAAAGATTCTGCAGAACGTATCACTGCTCCCGGAAAGATCACCATTGTTTATTTCGGAATGGAAAACCAGAAAGAATATCTGGATTATATTTCCAAACTTCAGAAAAAAGGTGTCTTACAGCATGATATAGAGTTTTTAAAGGTAGAGGATCTCCAGGGAATTACTGGGTTGTTGGCGCTAAGGGTTTCTTTTACGCTTCCACAGGAATAGAAGATCATTTTTCATCCACAAAATAAGCATCCAGATTTATCAATTCTGTCTGCAAAATTCCGGCCTGTTCAAAAACAAAAATTCATAGTACAGCAAATGACGCCATGATAAATCAATCACAAAAAATATCATGAGTGTTTATCATAGCTTTGGCTCTCTTTAAGAAAGCTTATCTGTACATTTTTTAATTAAAGACTAAGAAATGCTGCTCCAAAAGACAGAACAGAAATAATAATCCCTGCCATAAAGATCTTATAGGTAATGGATAAAAGCTTGTACTTCCTGTCCAGAACTTTCCCCAGATAATACAGATCTTTTACCATAGAATCGTAGATATAGTCTCTGTCTTTGATAAGGTCTTTCATTGCATTGTTGTAATCATCAAACAACATCTGCTGAAAGTTTCCAAAGAACAAAAGATTTACTTTTCTGTTGGCAATATCCTGAGGAGTAAACGTAGTTTTGGTCACATTCGGTTTTGTAGATAAAATAGCAAATATGATTGTAAATACACTGGATAACAGCAAAATGAAACTCGGAAGAATCAGATGTGAATTCTTAGGAGCATCCAGCTTCGGAACCAGTACAGAAAGACAAACTGAGATAATAATTGCGTTTACTGATAAAAGGATATTGGCTTTACTATCTGCAATATCGCTAAGTCTCGTATGATTGTTAAGGGTTACTCTGAATAAAGTATCTACACTTCTATCTGACTTTTCCTTTTCTTTTTTGCCCTCTGAGCTTTCCTTTTTTACCTCTTTTTTCTCTTCTTCTTTTTCCAGCTTCTTTTCGATCTTTTTAATGTTTTTCTTTTTCAGGGGTTCCCAGTTTTCTTTTGCATAATCCGTGTAAAAAGTATGCTTATTTTTCAGCATATCAAGATTTCCGGCATTCCATTCTTCATTGGAAAAACATTTTACATTCGTCAGCTCCCATTCTTTTCTTAAAGCATCGGAAATATCATTATAATCATGACCTGCAAAATGACTGAAATCTGCATCTTTCACAATTTTTTCCAGCAAATTCTGAGGTTCATAGTGTATTTTCGTTGCCAGAATCAGTTTTTCAACATCCGCGATATAATTTTCCGGATAATTTTCCTGCTGTAAAAAGGCTTTCATCACCTCCACACTCCTCTCTTCATGGTTCAGCGCACATTCTATATACCCGGTATCATGAAACCATAATGCTACGAGTACTTTCTCCTGATCCTCTTCAGAAACAGGGGTGTTTTTCATGATTTCCTCAGCCTTATTGACCGTATAGGCAGTATGGATAAAATTATGATAAAAATATACTGAAGATAACTTATCTTTGAATAAGATTTCAACATAATTTTTAGCTTTTTGTAGAATGCTCATTCCTGAAATTTTGTTAATGTAAATTTATGAATTTATCCTTTAAAACTCATCTAAAAAATACTTCTATTGTTCTTCGAACTGTAATGTCCGCAGGAGCACTTTATTCCTGTGCTACATATAACGTACAAAAGGGCAAAAACTTATTTGAAGTAAAAGATTCTGAGATAAAATCTGAAAATGATTTTAAACTTTTTCTGATTGGAGATGCAGGAAATGCAGATGAACCTCAGGCACAAAAAACACTTAGTTTACTGAAAAGCAAACTGGATTCTGCAGATAGCAACTCTATGCTGATCTTTTTGGGAGATAATATCTACCCTAACGGCATGCCCAAAGAAACAGATAAAGAGTATGCCTCAGCTAAAGAAAAACTGGAGAATCAACTTGCCATCACCAAAAATTTCAAGGGTAAAACATTGGTAATTCCCGGAAATCACGACTGGTATAACGGCCTGGAAGGATTAAACACCCAGGAAGAGCTGGTAAAAAAATACCTCGACGACAAAAAAGCTTTTCTGCCTAAAAACGGATGCCCTATTGATGATATCAACGTCTCTAAAGATATTAAGCTTATTGCTATTGATACGGAATGGGTGATTGCAAACTGGGACAATTATCCCGGAATCAATAAAAACTGTAATATCAAAACCCGCGAGAATTTTTTTGATGAATTTAAAGATCTCATTATCAAAAATCAGGGTAAAAAAATCATTGTTGCGTTACACCATCCCATTATCAGCAGTGGAACCCATGCAGGCTTTAATTCTGCAAAATCACATCTTTTTCCTTTAAAAAGTAAGATTCCTGTTCCTGGTGTTGCAAGCTTAATCAATATTTTAAGAAGTTCCTCAGGAGCCAGTCCTGAAGATATCAATAACCAGCATTACGCGGATCTGGCCAACAGACTGAAAAGTATCGTTCAGGATAAGGAAAATATTATTTTCGTTTCCGGGCATGATCATAATCTTCAATATCATGAGGATGAAAACATAAGACAAATCATCAGTGGTGCTGGTTCTAAAACAGATCCCTCTACCATTATAGAAAAAACTGATTTTTCTTACGGGGGCAGCGGTTTTGCGGTTTTAAATTTTAGAAAAGACGAAAGTACGGACGTAGAATATTTTTCTACAAAAGATGCAAAGCTTCAAAAGCTGACACATATCTCAGTAATTTCCAAGCCGGATGTATTTGTTAATAATTTTCCGAATTCTTTTCCACAGACATTTTCCTCAACCATCTACCCGGTACAGCTTACTCAAAAAGGGAAATTTTACCGCTGGCTTTGGGGAGATCACTACAGAAATTATTACGGAATCCCGATTGAAGCTCCAACGGCTAATCTTTCAGAATTAAACGGCGGATACACCCCTTTCAGAGAAGGTGGAGGAAACCAGTCCAACAGCTTACGACTGAAATCAGCAGACGGACAGGAATTTGTGATGCGTGGAGTGAAAAAAAGCGCTATCCGTTTTCTTAACAATATGGCCTTCACAAAGAGTACATTGGGTGAAGAGCTCACTGATACCTTTCCTGAAAAATTCCTATTAGATTTTTATACTACCAATCATCCGTTTACTCCATTTACGATTGGAAATATGTCAGAGAAACTGAATATTTTACATAGCAATCCAAAACTGTATTATATTCCTAAGCAACAAGCTTTGGGTAGATATAACGAGAATTACGGTGATGAAATGTATATGATTGAAGAACGTTTTTCTTCTGATCCTAAGACATTGGCTTATCTCGGCAATGCAAAAGATATTGTCTCTACGGATGATGTATTAAAGAACCTCAGCAAAAGCAATAAATATTCTGTTGACAGAGAATCTTACATCAGAGCCAGATTATTTGATATGCTTATCGGTGACTGGGACAGACACTCGGATCAGTGGAAATGGGCAGAATATGAAATGGGTGACAAAATAGTGTATAAACCTATTCCCAAAGACAGAGATCAGGCATTCAGTAAATATGACGGAGCTGCATTTAAGCTTATTATGAATGTTCCGGCAATCCGCCATATGAAAACCTTTACAGAAGATATAAGCAGTGTGAAGTGGCTTGCTATGGAACCTTACCCGATGGACCTTGTCTTTTTAAAAGGGGCTGATCAGACAGAATGGGAAACACAGGCAAAATATATTCAGGAACACCTTACGGATGCGGATATTGATGATGCTTTCCATAATCTTCCGAAAGAGGTACAGGACGAAACCATTGCTGAAATTCAGAGAAAGCTTAAAGTAAGAAAAACAAAACTCCAAAGCTATGCCGCTCAGTACTATGATGTGTTACAGAAAAAAGTACCTCTGGCAGGAACTGTGAATCCTGATAAGTTTGTCATCACCAAAAACGGGCATTCGGTACTTGTACAGCAATATAAACTGGGCAAGAATAAAGATCAGAATGAACTGGTTTTTGAAAAGACTTACAATGATTCAAAAACAAAAGAACTTTGGATCTATGGATTGGAAGATGATGATATCTATGAAGTGACAGGAACCGGAAATCCTAAAATGAACATCAGACTGATTGGTGGATATAATCATGATACTTATAATGTTGCTGATGGGAGAAAAATAAAGATCTATGATTTTAAATCTCAAAAGAATACTTATAACGCCGGTAATGCAACCAAAAATATTACTGATGATTATGACATCAACAGCTATAATTACAAGCACCCGAAATACAATTCCGTTGCCGGATATCCAAATCTGGATTATAACCCGGATGATGGTGTCATTGTAGGGGTTCTGGCTAATTATACGGTTAATAATTTTATCCGTGATCCTTATACCCAAAGACACAGCTTAAAAGCTAATTTTTATACTGCCACTGCAGGATTCAGCCTTACGTATAAAGGAGTATTTAAAAAGGCAATCTCAGGTTGGGATTTCAATCTGGATGCATTTTATACAACTCCAAGGTTTTCTCAAAACTTCTTTGGACTGTCTAATGAAAGTGAATATGATAAGGAAGATACAGAAAGAGAATATAACAGAGCCAGAATTTCTAAATTCAACTTTGCTCCTTCCATTTCTCAGAAGAGCTGGATGAATCTGAGTCATCAGTTTCAATTGACTTTTGAAGATAATAAAGTACAGAGAAAAGCCGACCGCTTCATTAATCAGTCACCGGACGTAAGGCCAGGTGTATTTAACAGCCAGCAGTTCGTTGGAGCCAATTATACATTTGGTTATAAAAATGCAGATAATGCAGCTTTTCCTACTCTTGGGCTTGAGTTTATGCTTAATGTCGACTGGAAAGCAACTCTTTCTGACTTTAATAAAAATTTCCTGACTTTAAAAGGAAAGCTTGCCATTGATCACAGAATTGATAAAAAGGGAAAATTTGTTTTTGCCAATGCCAGTAATGTCATGTGGATGAATAACAATAATTTTGAATTCTATCAGGCTGCGACTATTGGCGGTAACAACGGAATGAGAGCCTTTAGAAACGAAAGGTTCTCAGGTAGATCTTATTTTACCAATAATTCTGAAATACGATGGGATTTCGGGAGAATAAGAAACAATATTGTTCCTGCGAATATGGGAATTCTTATCGGATATGATATTGGCCGTGTATGGAATGACAATGAAAATTCCAGAAAATGGCACCAATCTGCCGGAGCCGGTGTTTGGTTAAGTATTGTAGAAATGATGTCTGCGAGACTGAATTATTTCTATGGCTCAGATGGTGGAAGACTTTCTGCAGGGATAGGAATGAAGTTCTAAGTATTATAATTTTGAGACAGATACAAAATACTGTTTAACAACATATTAGAATTAATTATTATTGAATATCTAAAAAATTTCAATTTTAATTAAATTTAATAATTCTAATTTTCAGCTTACATTTTTCATTAATAAAACAAATATGGCTTTTAAATAAAAGCCATATTTTTAGCTACATAGGTCAATGCAATACATAGCACTATATGTTTATCAATTCTTTAAAAAAAGGACATTTTAAAAACATTTTATATTTGTTGCAACAAAAAATCAACAGATGATGAAAAAAAAGCTATTGTATATGGCATTATTTGTTATGTTTATTCATTTAAATGCACAGGTAGGTATTAAAACACCAACACCACAACATACATTACACGTCAACGGTTCTCTACAGGTTGTTAAAGACCTGAATGTAGGTGGCGATGACAGAACAAAGGGAAATTCAGGAAACAAAGGTGAAGTCCTCATGTCAAACGGAGCCGGAAATACTCCGGTTTGGAAAACAATTGAATCTGAAAACTTCTTAAAAGTAGTGTATGTGGGAAATAAAACTGATATCAGCCCATCCAGTGGCAGCTATACAGGAACACATTCTACTCCGGTCAACACTCATGAAAGTTATTCACAAACCTATGTTTTTAATGTGAGTAATAAGATTGATACAGCTTATCTGACCTATAATTCAACAACAGGACTTTTTACAGTAGTAAAACCCGGGTTTTATAATATTGTTCCTTATGCAACCTATGATCTTAATTTAAATCCGTCAGGACAAACTGCAGGAACAGCCAATTCTTATATCCAGAAAGTATCGCCTACCCTTACAACACTTGCAGGAATATCCACCGGACATGGAGAACGTACTACAGGATTGAATCATAATCTTTCATCCATTAATTTTTTTAATACGGGAGAAACCTTCAGAATACGTTGCCGATATACTCAGGATTTCCGGTTGTCAAGCGGTAATATTCATATCTCATATCTTACTCCGTAGCCTATAAAACGTCAATCACTTCAATACATTCATATATTCAAAAACCCCACAGATTTCTCTGTGGGGTTTTATTTATCATTTATGTATTGGATAAAAGTTTAGTTTAACGAAAAAGTATACACATTTCCACCTTCATCCTTCCCTTTCTCATCAGCAATCATTAGTGTTTTATCATTAAGAAAAACAATAGCTTCCTTCTGCGAATTATGATTCAATGGAATTTTCTGAATTTTAGCAGAACTGAAATCGTTGGCCGTAAAACCTGTAAGAACATGAACATTTTTATGCGTCAGCAATACAATTTTATCTTTCGTACTGTTGATGGTAGCTGAAGTGATGGCAGCATCATTATAACCACCCTGAAGTTTCAATGTTCCTATTAACTTTGCTTCAAAGTCACCTTCTTTATTAGGTACCTGAAATACCAGGAAAGTTCCGTCAAAACCTTTGCTTCTGTTTTTGGTGAATAAGTAAAAATTTCCATCCATTTCTACAAAAGCTTCACAATCGTACAACAGGTTTGATTTTTTTGGTGGAAATTCCGTTTGACCCTGATAATGGAATTTTGTAGTCTGAACAACCTTAGTTATGGTTTGTCTGCTGCCTTTCAAATCGGTTTTTAAGATAGCCAGATCCTGTCTGTTATTATCGTTATTTCCAAAATCTCCGATATAAATATTTCCCTGAGAATCTGATATGATATCTTCCCAGTCTGTATTTTCAGCATTTTCTACCGGTATTTTTGCCAGCATATCACCTTTATCACTCAAACCATATATTGCATTTTTATTCCCTCTGTCTTCTATTACCCAGATTGTTTTCTTATCTTTTGACAAAGTAATTCCGGAAACTTCCTTCAACTTTTTAGGTAAGGAAAACTGGATTTTCAATTCATCCTCATTAGACGGAGAATTCTGAGCTTTTGGATTGCAGCTCAATAAAAGTAAAGCAGGTAAAATAAGAAAACGTAACATATTTATTTTTTATTTTTTAATTGAATGTAAGAAGCATTAATTGTTCCAATAAAGAGCTATGAAAGCTTTTTTGCCTTTTCCCAAAGAACATCCATTTCTTCCAGAGACATATCTGCCAATTTTAAATCCTGTTCTTCAGCAAGCCTTTCCATTTTTTGGAATCTTGAAATAAACTTAAGATTGGTTCTTTCTAAAGCCGAATCCGGATTAATACCTGAAATTCTTGCATAATTGATCAAAGAGAAAA
Organism: Chryseobacterium sp. GVT01B; assembly: GCF_019970045.1. Lineage (GTDB taxonomy): Bacteria > Bacteroidota > Bacteroidia > Flavobacteriales > Weeksellaceae > Chryseobacterium. Next base: position 57,763 of record NZ_JAHXYI010000007.1, on the reverse strand, counting down.
ACACATCACCCAGTTCCTGTTCTTTCTTATCAAGATCGGTTTCAGCATGAAACTCCTGAATCTCTTCATCTACTTTTTTCCAGGCATCTTCGGCATCATGGAATTCAAAACCGATTCCTTTTACCTTATCCTGGATTCTGTATGCTTTTACCAGACTCGGTAAGCTTTTCGGAACGCCTCCTAAAATGGATTTATTTCCTTCCTTTAATTTTAATTTTTCCCAGTTTTGTTTTACCTCTTCTTCATCTTTCACTTCAACATCTCCATAGATATGAGGATGACGGAAGATCAGCTTTTCATTAAGGGAGTTGATCACATCTGCAATATCAAAACTTTCTTTTTCCGAACCAATTTTAGCGTAAAAAACCAAGTGAAGTAAAACATCACCCAGCTCTTTTTTTATCTCCTGCAGATCATTCTGTAAAATAGCATCGGAAAGCTCATAAGTTTCTTCAAGGGTAAGATGGCGAAGCGACTCTAAAGTCTGTTTCTGGTCCCACGGACATTTTTCACGAAGATCATCCATGATATCCAGTAATCTTCCAAAGGCTTCCAGTTTCTCCTGTTTCGTATTCATAAGTATTGGGAAATTCAATCTTATACAAATGTAAGGGATATTTTGGGTCTGTGGTAGAGGTTAGCGTTGAAAGTTGAGAGTTTATAGATGTGGGTGCGAGGTACGGGATACGAGATTCGCGTTTAATGTTTAATGTTTAATGTTTAATGTTTAATGTTTAATGTTTAATGTTTAAAGATAAAGACGAAATTTGAACTCAGCAGAAAATTTCCCTAATCCCTAATCCCTAATCCCTGCTACCTATCATCTGCCACCTGCTAAAACCAAAAGCCTTGTCAGGAAATTCCCGACAAGGCTTTGTATCTTTAATTCAGAACTGAATTATCCTTGTTTTCTGTGTGTACTTTTCGGAGCTGATTTTGCAGCTGAAGTAGCTTTTACTTTTGGAGCAGCTGGTTTCTCTGCTTTTGGAGCTTTTTTAGCTTCTTTTTCAATGTTCAGCTCTTCCGCAGGCTCTCCATCCAAAGTTTCAGGCTCTGCCTTTACAAAACTTTCAGGAGTAATATATCCTGCTTTGTGAAGAACATTATACCACTGAGCCAATTTCTTAATATCAGAAGAATATACTCTTTCTGTATCATAGTTAGGAAGAGATGCCAACATAAAATCTTTCAGATCTGCATCAGAAGATTTGTGAGAAATAGTTTCCTTATAGTCGTTGTTTTTAGCAATATTTTCAAATACTTCAAACAAAGGAACTTCTTTCTCAAATGTAAACATGGCAATATTATCCAACAAACTTACCTGGCTTGAGTTTCCAATACTTACTTTTTTCTTACTGGTAACATCTTCAATGATGAATCCGTTTCTTAATTGAGAAACTAATTTGTAAAGTCCTGGTTTTCCAGAAATTGAAATTATTTTTTCTAACAGCATAATTTTATTTTTTGTAAATTCTGCAATCAGCCTTAAGCTTTTTGCTTTATATTATTTCTTTTATCCTTGTTTAATTTATTTTGGAAATCTCATTTTGTAACCAATGTTTACGTCACCCTGAGAGATTTTTGTCAGTTTACCTTTTACCAGTTTCTTTTTCAGAGCACTCAGGTGGTCAGTAAACAGAACCCCTTCAATGTGGTCATATTCATGCTGAATTACGCGGGCTCTAATATCGGAAAAAGTTTCTGTATGTTTCACAAAATTTTCGTCATAATATTCAATAACGATTGTTCCTTTTCTTTTTACATCTTCTCTTACATCCGGAATAGAAAGACAGCCTTCATTGAACTTCCATTCTTCACCTGATTCTTCAAGAATCTGAGCATTGATGAAAACTTTTTTAAACTCTGCCAGCTCATCCTTAATGTCTTCATAATCCTCATCTTCTGCAAGAGGTGTCACATCTATTACAAACAGACGGATATCCAAACCAATCTGTGGCGCAGCAAGACCTATGCCATTAGCGCTGTACATGGTTTCGAACATATTATCTATCAGTTCCTGTAATTCGGGATAATCTTTGTCTATATCTTTTCCCACTTTTCTCAAAACAGGATCCCCAAAAGCTCTTATCGGTAATATCATCTTAATCTTTGTTCTAAAAAATTCTGCAATATGATGGTTGCACTTACTTTATCTATTAATCCTTTCTCCTGCCTCTTTTTTTTGTTTTTTCCACTTTGGGAAATAAAAAATGAAGCCATTTTGGAAGTAAATCTTTCATCAAAACGATGAACCGCAATATCCGAAAATTCTTTTTTAAATTCTTCAATGAATTTTAAAATATCGGTTTCCACTTCCGAAACGTTTCCTTTCAAATCTATGGGAAGTCCGATTACTACCTCATCTACTTTATTTTCATTGAAATATTTTTTCAAAAATTCCAGTAAAAAACGGTTCTCCACAGTCTCCAGCCCACTGGCTATAATCTGCATATCATCTGTTGCAGCGATACCACAACGAGCCTTTCCGTAGTCTATTGCAAGGATTTGTCCCATAAGTCTGCAAATTTAGTAAAATTTACTGATTTTATTCATAACGCAGTTTTTTTATATAAATCATGTTTTATTCCATTATTTTTTTTATAATTTTAATCTTCCAAAAAACAATTATATGAAGAAACTCATCCTCGTAAGACATGCAAAAAGCGACTGGCCGGAGGAAACGGAGGACTTTGACAGACCATTGGCAGACAAGGGTTTGACAGACGCTATGCACATGTCCAGATTCCTTAAAAGTAATAATATTTCCATCGATCACTTTGTATCAAGCCCTGCGGTGCGTGCACTGAATACGTGTAAAATTTTTAATCAGGCGTATCAGCTTAACTGTGCTACAGATGAAAAATTATATAATCCTTCGGAAAGAAGCTTTGAATCTGTAATTTATAACCTGGATGACACCTTGAATTCAGTTGCCTTTTTCTCTCATAATAATGGAATTTCCAATTTTGCCAATTCTATTTCTGAAGATATTTTTCATTTTCCCACATGCGGAGTCGCTGGTTTTGAAGTAGACTGTGAATCATGGTCCGAATTTGATGGTGCTAAAAAGAAATTACTATTCTTTTATGAACCGGGGAAAATATAACATTACTTTTCTCTTTTCTTATGCAGCCCTATTCATCCTTCTTTTTTCATGTCAGAAACAGAAGAAAACCTATTTTGAATCGATTGCGCTGAATGATATAAAGCTTTCTTCCCCCAAGCACGGAAGCTGGCGGTACAATCATGATGAAAAATTTCAGCAGTTTGAAGATTTTCAGCAATCAAAAAAGATAAAGCCCAAACCTGGAAAAAACATTATTTACCTCCAGCCGATCGGAAAATTTAATGAACTTCAGAAAAGACAAATAGTACTCACCAAAGAATATTTAAAAATATATTTCCAGCTGGAAACAAAGGTTCTTCCCGCTTTACCCAACACAATCTTTCCTGAAAAAATCAAAAGAATTTCAAAGGAAGGACAGGAGCAAATTCTGGCAAGTTACGTACTGGAAAGCGTTCTCATTAAAAGAAAGCCTAAAGATGCTGTAGTATTGATGGGGATTACAGAAAAAGATCTTTTCCCTCAACCGGAATGGAACTACATTTTCGGACTTGCCTCTTATGAAGAAGGTGTAGGCGTAACATCCATGTATAGATTTGCAAACGGTCATTTAACGGATTCCAATTTCAATGAGAGCTTTCTGAGATTAATAAAAATCAGTTCTCACGAGATCGGACATATGTTCGGAATCAGCCATTGTCTGAATGCCAACTGCGTGATGAATGGAACCAATTCACTTTCAGAAACAGATTATCACCTCGCAAGAGCATGTTCACTATGCCAGAGAAAGCTGAATGCCAGTATACATTATAATAATAAGAAAAGACTTCTTGAATTAAAAAATTTCTTTGAAAAACAGCATCTCAATACAGAGCTTTCTTTAGCAGAACAAGACCTAAACCTGCTGCAATAAACAATATTTCTTTTACCAACTACACATTCCCCTCCTCCGGAGGGGTGGTAAAAAATTTATTTTTTGACGGGGTGGTTAAGTTTCGGCTAAAGCCCGTTCCTATTGAATATCAAAAGTCATTATTTATAATTCCGCGAGGAAGTATTTTTTTCATAGAAACAAAAAAGAACGGACCAATGCCCGTTCTTCATAGAATATTTTTATGCTCATTTTTTATTTCCTCTTCAAGTCCAGATCATCAAAATCAAAACTAAAATCGGTCACATCGGAAATCGCCTTCAATTTTGCAGATTCTGCCTTTCCGTTTTCATCATAACTGAAAATAATATAAGCATCTGCATCATAGCTTCTGTCATCCCATTTGATAATGAAAGAACTATTGGAATAAGGAAGTAATTCCCCTTTTAATCTTGGAGAGTTTTTGCATGAAATTCTGTAAGTATTTCCTTGCTGAGAAATTTCTACATCACCAAACCATGCATCATTATATGTTCCTGTAAACTGTTCTGCTTTTGGCTGAAGAGATTTTTCTTTTTTAAATGCTTCAGATTTTGCAAAAGCATCTTTCTTTTGTTTATTAAAATCTGCTTCCATTTTAGACATTCTGTCGCCATATGTTTTCAGCCAGTTTCTGTCTGCTACGCCAAGATAAGAATCCTTCACCGTATTGGTAATGGTATTGAAAGCAGCTCCAGACTGTTGGTTGGTCAATACGACAATTCCCAGCTTCATATCCGGAATTAAAGTAAACTGAGTAACCGTTCCAATTAATCCGCCTGTATGCTGCACCTGCTTATGTCCTTTAACATCGCTCAGGAACCAGCCTAAACCATATCCGTAGAAGCTTGTATCATATGGATTCTTTGCCGCTACTCTGTCTGGGATCTGAAGATTCCAAAGCTGTTGAACATTTTTATCTGAAACTAATTTTTTCCCGTCTTTAGTGGTGAAATTATTTAGCAGACATTCCGCCCATATTGTCATGTCTTTGATGTTACTCATAATTCCCCCTGCAGCATTGGCTGTTTCGTTCCAGTCGTGAGGAACAGCAATTGCTTTTCCGTCTACAGGAGCATGTGCATCAATTTTGTTGACCGTTGCTTTTGCTCTGTTATAGCTTCCAAAGCTTGAAGTCATTCCTACAGGCTTCATGATTCTCTGTTCAATAAAGTCTGCCCAGCTTAATCCGGAAACTCTGTGAATCACTTCCCCCGCAACAATAAACATGATGTTATTATAATCTAATTTTGTTCTGAAAGGATTTTCAGGTTTCAGATATCTCACATTATGAACAATGTCATTCACCGTTAAGTTACCCCCTTCCGGAAAAAACATAAGATCTCCCTGTCCAAGTCCTAATCCAGCTCTGTGAGTGATAAGATCCTTTATTGTTACATTTTGCGAAACATACGGATCGTACATTTGAAACTCAGGAATATATTTTGAAACTTTATCATCCCAGTTCAGTTTTCCTTCATCTGCTAAAATTGCTAACGCTGTACATGTGAAACCTTTAGAGTTTGAAGCAATCCCCACCAATGTATTATCATCCATAGGCTGCTTGGTTGTAAGAGAACGTACTCCAAAACCTTTGGAATAAATCATTTTCCCATCTTTTACAATCCCTACGGACATTCCAGGTACATCAAAAGTTTTCAGAGTATTTTGGATCAGTTCATCCAGCTTTTTTTCTTCAACCTGTGCATTGGCTAATCCTACGGTCAAAAGAAAAATGAAAAAAGAAAGTTTCTGTTTCATTGTTTATTTTAATTTTCCCAAATTTACTAAATATTAAGTGATGCTAATTTTAGCATGATTAAAAGTTTACTTATTTTACTGATAAACCCGTTGTATTCATGAAAAAGCCTATTTGTATCTGTATTTTCTCTCTTTTCGCAGCCAGTGGTATCAAAGCCCAGGACAGAACTGCCAATCCTTTACTTTTACAAACCTGGAATCTCAGTAAAATGGATACTTATATTTATACCTACGAAAAGAAGGATGGTTTTGAGGCAAGAAGGGAAGGAATCAGATTTCAGAAAAATGGAAAAATCACAGGAAACCTGATTAAATCTACATTAAGATATGATACTTTGGAAGAACCGGTTACTAAAAGTGAAAAACCAGACCGTTATATCGGGAACTGGAAAAAAGCTTCAGATTCTACAGTGACTTTGGTATTTCCTTCTAATACGAATATGACCGGTACTTTTGTTATTTCAAAACTTACGGAGAATCAACTGAAACTAAAAAAAGTTTTCAGTGCTGATATAGAAAAGAAGCTGGATTCTATCAGGAAAACAAAAAATATTACTGACTGATATTCTTAAATTATTCTCTGAAAGTAAACCGATCTGATAAGTTGATTAAAGCTTCTTATATTTGCAATCTTAAAAAATCAAAAATGGCAGTAAACAGATTATTGGCTTTCTTCTTACTGATGACAAGCTGTAATTTATATTTTTCCCAGAACGTTACCATCAAAGACGATAAAGTTTTATTGGATGGAAAACAAATCCTGAAGACTGAAAAAATCAATGTAGCCCAATATTCATTTTTCTCTATGAAGGATGATGAAGAAATTCTTCTTTATCGGTATATGGACAATGAAACTCCAAGCTATGTAAGTGATGATTATTTTATCCTGAATTTCCTGCCTGAAAAAACAAAAGTAGAATCAACAGATATAGCCAAAATTGCCAATTTCATGAATTCTAAAAAAGGAATGGAAAAAATGGTAAAATGGTTATTAAAAGAAAGAGTGATCAATCATGACGGAGAGCTAAATCCTGACCGTTTAGCGATATTCAAAGATAAATACCACGAAAGTATTACAGAAAGAACCTTTAGATAATGACAAAGATCCTTCTCCTTTCCGACTCTCATTCTTATATTGATGACAGAATTCTGGAATACGCTTCTCAGGCTGACGAAGTATGGCATTGTGGAGATTTTGGAAATCTTGACGTCATTGAACAGCTTGAAAAGATAAAACCTCTGAAAGGAGTATATGGAAACATTGATGATGCTAAAATCCAGGCTGAGTTTCCGGAGGTCAATCGTTTTTTCTGCGAAAAGCTGGAGGTTTTAATGATTCATATCGGAGGTTATCCCGGAAAATATACTCCGCTCACAAAAAAAGAAATAGCAGAGAAAGCTCCGAAATTATTTATCTCAGGACATTCACACATTTTGAAAGCGATGTATGATGAGAAAAATAACCTCTTGCACCTTAATCCCGGTGCCTGTGGAAAGCAGGGCTGGCATAAAGTAAGAACCATGATGCGCTTTGTTGTAGACGGTGAAGAAATCAAAGATCTGGAAGTCATTGAATTGGGACCAAGAGTTTGATGAATGATAACATGAGGGTTTGAGCGTTGGAGGGTTTGAGAATTTGAGAGTAAATGAGTTTGCCTTCAATACGTTTTACTTTCTACCTTTGCACCAATAATGGGTTCAGACAAGTCTAAAAAATATGAAAATCGGCGATAAGGTTTCGGTAGTAGATGAAGATTTAAGCGGAGTGGTAACTTCCGTGAAGGGAAATATTGTCGTTTTTAAAGATGAATATGGCTTTACCCATCAATATGCAAAAGAAAAACTGGTTCCTAAGGATTCGGATCTTTATGAAAATATCAGAGTGGTAAGGAAAGCGGAGCCTAAAAAAATCATTTCTAAGAAACATCAGAAAAATCATTTGGTTTTAGACCTGCATTTTCATAATTTGGTGAAGAATCCCAATGACTATGAAAGCTTTGAAAGATTGTTTATTCAAAAGGAGAAACTCATTGAAGTGATTGAGTTTTGCAGAAAAAACAACCTTAAAAGGCTGGAAATTGTTCATGGTATTGGTGACGGCACTCTGCAGAGGATGGTTCGGGATGTATTGGAAAGCCAGGTTAATATTGATTTTTATAATAAGGAAATACTTCACCATCAATCGGGTGCGGTAATGGTAGAATTTCACTAAATTTGCAGCAATTGAAATATGAACGTACTTAATTTACTTTTTACCAAAGACGGATTGATCTACCAGATTGTTAAGAACAAAAACATTCTGGAGGAAAAATCTTATTTCGTTACTGAAGAAACCCCGGCCAATCTTATTGAGCAAAAGCTGGACGAAGTTCTTATTAAGCAGCGCTATGATGAGATCCAGGTGATTTCAGCATTTAATCATTTTACCCTGATGCCTGAAGGTTTTTCTGAGCATGAAGCAGGATTTGATCTGATAGCTTTTAATGCACCTACCGATAGAGAGAAGGAAGAACTGATGCTTTCTATCAACAAAAAGTTCAATATTCAGTTTTATTATACTTTCCCGAAGAACTATTATAAGAAAATAAAGGAGCTGGCAATACCGGTTCATTTTAATTTCTCCGGAGAAAAGTTTTTAAGTTCAATTAATAATAAAACCAACAAGGAAATTCACATCAATCTTTATCATAATCAATGTGAGTTCTTTGCGATTGACAATAAAAAAATCATCCTTTATAATAACCTTGATGTCAACTCAGAAGTAGATTTCCTTTACTTCATTATGTTTACATTGAGCAAGATAGGCTTTGGAATCAATGAAACCAGCTTTTATGCTTATGGAGAAACTACGGAAAATGAAACATTCATTTCCGAACTTCAGAAATTTGTTAAAAATCTGAAAATCGTTTTTGACAATATTCCAAACAAGAATTTTATACTTAATTAGGTTGAAGGCCGCAGGTAATGGAGATTAGATCCCGGATAATTACCGCCACCTACAATCTATTCTAAACCCTAAGAAAAATATGTTCAGAATAATATCAGGCAAATGGAAAGCCAAGAAAATTGCCGCCCCTAAAAACTTTGATGTAAGGCCTACCACCGATTTTGCGAAAGAGGCTTTATTCAGCATTCTGGAAAACAAATACGATATGCAGTCGATTTCCGTGCTTGATCTTTTTGCAGGAATTGGCTCTATTACCTTTGAATTTGCTTCCAGAGGATGTCAGAATGTGACTTCTGTGGAAATGAATCCAAAGCATACCGCGTTTATCAACTCTACCGCTTCTGAGCTTGATATGGCACTTCAGATCAACGTGCAGAGAGGTGATGTATTTGACTGGCTTAAAAAATTCAGAAATAAAAAGTCATTTGAGATTGTTTTCTCTGATGCTCCTTTTGAAATGGAAGAGAAAAAGTATTACGAGCTGATCTCTCTGGTATTAAATAATAAATACCTGAAAGAAAACGGAACTCTTATCGTGGAACACCAAAGCCGTATGAAGTTGGAACATCCTAACCTAATAGATACCCGAAAATACGGAAACGTGAGTTTCAGTTTTTTTGAACCAAATAAAGAAGATAATCAGGAACTTTAATTCCTGATTATTTTTTTTGAGATTACAGGTGCTTCTTTACCCCATTTTGTTATCGCTTCCAAAACAGGCAATAAAGTTCTTCCAAAGTCTGTCAATTCATATTCAACCACTAAGGGAGGTTTTTCCGTAAAAACTTTTCGATTAACGATTCCATCTTCTTCCAGCTGTTTTAGCTGCAAGCTTAATGTTCTTTCTGTAATAGTAGGAATTGATTTTCTTAATTCATTATATCTTCTAGCCCCACCAATAAGATGGTGTAAAATAACTGCCTTCCATTTACCACCTATAAATTTCATAGTAACACTGGTACAGCAGGGATAAGATTTATTATCTATTGTATACATTTTTATACTATCATTTTTTACCGTTATTGCAAAGTTAGGAAACTTAAATTAATTTTGTAACTATAAAAATGATAGTATAAAATTATGAACTTTTTAAACAAAATGAAAAACAGGTATACTGTAAAAAAGTATAACCCACAGGGAAAAATCAGTGAAGAACAGATTGAAGAACTTAAAGAGATCCTGAATCTGAGTCCATCATCCATCAACAGCCAGCCATGGAACTTTATCTTTGTTAATGATCCGGAACTGAAAAAACAATTAGGTGACAAATCTTATTTTAATAAAGCAAAAGTTTTGGACAGCAGCCATATCATTGTCTTTCAGGTGATCAAAAACATAGGAAACTTTGAGAAGCAAATTGAAGAAAATCTTCCGGAAGGATCTGTAGCGTACTACAACAATTTTGTAAAACCTAAAGGAGAAACTGAGATAAAATCATGGCTTGGACATCAGGTTTACTTATCATTAGGAGTACTGCTTTCTGCTTGTGCAGCTATGGGAATAGATTCCACTCCGATGGAAGGAATTGAGCCTGAAGGATATGATGCTGTTCTGAATAATGAAAAATATGAGACCTTATTTGCAGTAGCTATCGGGGAAAGAGATGAAACAGATGCCAACCAGCCTCAATTTAATCCAAAAACCAGACTGAAAGCTGAAAAAGTAATTGTGGAAGCGTAATTTAAACACGAATTTCACAGAGGACACAGATTTCTAGGTACCCTTTAATTCTAAAAGCGTTATCATCTGTGGGATTTGTGAAATCCGTGGGAACTCAATGAAGCATAAAACTTTATCAAAAATAAATCTTTGTGCCTTAAAAACATGATTTTGTAACGACAACATGTAACAAATAAAAAGTCTGCTTCACTATGAGGCAGACTTTTTATTTATAATACTTTTAATTCTAAATCAATTGTTTTTCCGAAGAACTTCTTAGAGATCTTTTCAAAATTCTTGGTAAGATCAGAAAGATAGAAATGATAATTCGGTTTGGGATTGTTATCATTTAAAAGGTTGTACTTATCCAGAATAATCTTCAGATGGTTGGCTACAATATTCGGAGAGTCAATGACACGGACTCTGTTTCCGTAATACTGCTTGATTTCATCTATTAAAAGAGGATAATGGGTACAGCCCAAAATGAGAGTTTCGATATTCTTTAATTTACTATTACTTAAATAATTATAAATAATGGCATGGGTAATCGGATGGTTTTTAAATCCTTCTTCAATGGCAGGAACCAGCAATGGCGTTGCCAATTCATCCACTTTGATCCATTTATTATGCTTTCGGATACTCTTTTTATAGAGTCCGGAATTTACAGTAGCTTTGGTCGCAATAACTCCTACATTATTGTGGATTTCGTAAGATACTTTTTCAGCGACAGGATTAATAACGTCTATGACCGGAACTTTTCCTGCAACAGACTGCATCACTTCGTTCAAAGCATTAGCTGTTGCCGTATTACAGGCAATTACAATCGCTTTACAATTCTGCTCAAGCAGAAAATTGGTGATCTTTGTAGAATATTCAATGATGGCTTCCTTGGACTTTTCTCCGTAAGGAAGATGTTTTGTATCCCCAAAGTAAATAAGATCTTCGTGAGGAAGAAGTCTTTTAATTTCTTTGGCAACGGTAAGGCCTCCCACCCCACTGTCGAAAATTCCGATAGGCTGGCTTGGTGAAAGATGTGAATAATCTTGTTTTTTAGTTTTCAAATGAACTGAAATTTTATACAAAAATAGTGAATTTTATGGCATATCTATATACATGCAAACATTATACGATAAACAAATCTGAAGCAATTCCGTCTGCCATAAACCAATGCTTTTCAGGAATTTTTAAATGGTCATTTTCAATGATTAAAATACCTTCTTCCAGCTTTGTTTTGATTTCTGTCTGAAAATGTTCCAGTAATCTATCCGAAAATTTATTTTTTAAGCTCGTAAGATCCACGCCCCAGATGGTACGCAAGCCAATCATAACCATTTCATTGAACTGATCTTCTTGGGAAAGAATTTCTTCTTCTTTGGCCAGCAATTTATCATTAAGCTTTTTAATGTATTGCTGATTATTAGCCACATTCCAACTTCTGACATCAAAGCCGTTATAAGAATGTGCTGAAGGTCCTATTCCCAGATATTCCTGGTATTTCCAATAGGAAGAATTATGGCGGGAGTAGTATCCCGGTTTGGCAAAATTGGAAACTTCATAATGTTCAAAGCCATTATCTTTTAAAAAGTCAGACAGGTAATAGAATTCTCTGTTCTGTTCTTCTTCTTTCGGACTTTTCACTTTTCCTTTTGAAATCCAGTTTTCCAAAGCTGTTTTGGGTTCTACAGTCAGAGCATAGGACGAAATATGAGGAACTTCCAATGCTATTGTTTTATTCAGGTTTTCTTTCCAGATCTCAAGATTAGAGGTTGGTGACCCATAGATCAGATCAATACTAAGATTTTCAAAACCAAAATCCTGTGCCCGTTTGATAGAACCTTCTGCTTCGGAAGCAGTGTGGGCTCTGTTCATTAATTTTAAATCTTCTTCAAAAAAACTTTGGGTACCAATAGACAGTCTGTTTACCGGCGTTCCGGCTAGCTGCTTTAAAAAACTTTTGTCCAGGTCATCAGGATTGGCTTCCAGTGTGATTTCAATATCTTTTTCAAAACTGAAGTACCGTAATGTTTCATCAATTAAAGAATTGATTTCATCCACGGAAAGAATAGAGGGTGTTCCCCCGCCAAAATACAGGGATTTCAGAGTTCTGTTCTGTAATTCATCTTTTCTGAGCAACAATTCAGTTTTCATTGCACGAAGCATTTCATCCTTGAAATTCAGGGATGTTGAAAAATGAAAGTTACAATAACTGCATTTTTGTTTACAGAACGGAATGTGAATATATATCATAAAAAAAGCTCTGAAATTTTTCAGAGCTCAAATTTATTTAAATTAAATTAATTAGTATCTAAATCCTCTAGCATTAATAAAGTTGTCAAAGTTATAACCAAGACCAATCATGAAGCTGTTTCCACCATAGCTCTGAATATCAGATATTCCAAGGTTATAAGTTGCTCCGATCATGAATTTGTTGAATCTCACTTTTACAATTGGAGAGATACTCAGGTTCTGATTGTCAAATCTGTTCTGAACCGTTCTGTAGCTTACCCCGAAAGAGAATGCGTTGATATCGTTAGAGAAAGTCGCCATTAAGTTCCAGTCGATCATTCTCGTTGAGTTTGTATTAAGGTTGATCAATGCTGAAGGTGCAATTGTAATATTATCAGCAATGTTCCAGTTATATCCTAAGTTTAAGAAGAATTTAATTGGAGAAGGCTCGTAGTTGTTTACGATAGAAGCATCATTACTTAATGCGATATCATTTACGGAAACACCCCCGAATAACCCTCTATAAGTAGCAGCCAAACCGAAGTTAGCATACACCATGAAGATGTTACTTTCTTCACCTCTCAATAACGGGTCACCTCCTTCTTCAGTATTAATTTTAGAATAATCAAAGTTCATGTTATAGAAGTTAACACTTGTACCGAAAGAGAACTGGTCTTTTCTATCTCCTTCACTACTTAGAGGAATAAAATATGAAGCACCAGCCGTGATACCGCCCGCAGAGATAGGTCCGTTACTGTCTCTGAACACGGAAATACCAGCACCTACTCTATCAAAGATATTCGCATTAATCCCGATTGACTGAACATTCGGAGAATTGTTGAACTTTGAAAATTGTTGTTGATAATTGGCGTTGAGCTGTACGTAATCTGTTTTTCCGTATTGAGCTGGGTTGAACAGGAACTCACCATCCAAAAGATATTGCTGATAGTATGGTAGTGATTCTTGTGCTTTGTATGCATTTGACAAAAGAGCTAAACATACGATAGCATATAGTTTTCTCATAACAAATCTTGATTTCAATTCAACAAATATAAAAAAATTCTCAATATATTTTTAGTTTTCTAAATAATTTCTCCATTTTTTTACGGCATCCGCCATATCTTTGGGCATTGGGCTCTCAAAATATAATTCCTTTTTTGTCGTTGGGTGTATAAATCCGAGGGTATGGGCATGAAGGGCATGTCTTGGTAAAATTTCGAAAACATTTTTAATAAATTGTTTGTATTTCGGAAGATTTACCCCTCTTAAAGGAGTATGTCCCTCATATCTTTCATCATTAAACAAAGTGTGGCCGATATGTCTGAAATGCGCCCTGATCTGATGGGTTCTTCCCGTTTCAAGTTTACACTCTACCCATGTCATATATTTGAATCTTTCTAAGACTTTATAGTGGGTTACTGCATGTTTTCCCTGGCTGCCGTCTTCATAAACAGACATCTGCATTCTGTTTTTAGGATGTCTTCCGATATGACCTCTGATTGTACCTTCTTCATCCTGCGGGTTCCCCCACACAAAAGCCCAGTACAGTCTCTTGGTTGTTCTGTTGAAGAATTGTTTCGCCAGAAAGCTCAATGCATATTCGTTCTTGGCAATTACCAGCAGTCCGGATGTATCTTTATCAATCCTGTGAACAAGTCCTACCCTGTCAAGATCAGACTTTGCTCCATTCTTTTCAAAATGGAAAGCCAGCGCATTCACCAATGTACCGTCCCAGTTTCCGAATCCCGGGTGTACTACCATTCCGGCTTCCTTATCTACCACTACAAGGTCATCATCTTCATAAATGATATTTACAGGGATATCCTGCGGAATAATGACATTCTCTCTTGGAGGATGGGTAAGCAGTACCGAAATCTGATCTCCCGGCTTCACACGATAATTTTGCTTTACCGGAGTTCCGTTCACTACAACATTTCCGGCTCTGCAGGTCTGTGAAATTTTATTCCTTGAAGAATTCTGTCTGTAGATCAAAAGGAACTTATCAATTCTTAATGGCTCCTGTTTACTGTCAACAGTGATATTAAGATGTTCATACAATCCCTTATTTTCCTCGTCAATATCGATGTTTTCAATACTGTGGGAATCTAATAATTCTTCATCTAAAAAATCTTCGTTATCTTCTGACATTGTTTTATATTTTTTACACAAAAGGCCTCAACATTTTGCAGTTGAAGCCTGTATTTTTGATATTAATCTGTTCTTAATCTATTTGCACTTTAGCTTTTTTAGGCTTTTGAGCAGGTTGTTGTGTCGTTGTTGAAGCCGTTGGTTTAGCTGTAGCAGGGGCAGTATTAGAAGTTTTAGGTTTCTCGGTTGCTGAAGCTGCAGGTTTAGAAGTCGTTGTCTGAGTCTTAGGGGTCTCAGTTTTTGGTACTTCAGGCTTTGGAATTTCTCTTTTCGGTGCAGGAGCAGGTACTACAGGAGCACTATAACTTGGTTCATTATGCTGTACTTCTTCATATCGTACCGGAGGAAGTGAAGTATCCACCTTCATACGGTAAATAGAATTCAGCTGCTCTATTTTTGCTCTTAATTCTGCCGGAGTTTTCTTACTGGCCCAAAGGTCAATCTGCATTCCCTGGTCACGTACATCCCCTGAAGCAGGATCCTGATAATAAATAATATCAGATTCGTCTTTGCTTCCATCTTCATGTTCTACCAACCCAACTTCAAACATACTTTTGGTAATAACAGCTCTTGCTTCTTTTACCGTAAGTCCTACTACATTTGGAATGGAAATATTTCTCATAGGACCTGATCCTACTACTACATCAATAACTGAGAATCTAGGTAAACGTGCTCCCGGATTTACAGCATTTCCTTTATATAAAATTCTTAAAAGGGCATCCTTCTGAATACTTGGTTCATAAATGGTATCTCCAATTTTAAGACCCACCTGATCCAGTCTCTGGAATGCCAGCCCTGAATATTTATTGATAACATCCGGAACGGCAATTGGTGCCCATGTTCTCGGGTTTACTGTAAGGTGTACCGTTCTTCCGTCCTTTACACGGGAACCCGGTGCAGGATAAACCTGAAGAACCTGGAATGGTCTGTATTTAGGATTATAGTTGGCACTGTCTACTTCATATTCCAATCCTGTATCATCTAAAATTTTAACAGCGTCATGTATAGATTTATTAACAATATTAGGAACAGGTATTTCCTGACCATGGTTTGTATGGTGTTCCAACCAGCGAAATGTGAGCCATACCAACCCTGCAAAAACACCGATGGCTATTACTAAATTCAGTAAAACTTTCCAATTGAAAAGTGATTTAAGCATACTTAAAAATACTTTAATTATAACCGCAAATATAGCTAATAATTTTAGAATGGTCTTTTTATTTAACACAATTCATTTTTGATCTTAAAATTTGCCGATTTCCCATATTGCATTACATAAAATGTTTAAATTTGCCTTAATTGATACTATATGGTTATGAACAAAAAAAGTGTTGCCGTAGTAATGGGAGGCTATTCTGATGAATATGTCGTTTCCTTAAAAAGCGGACAATTGATTTATGATTCTTTAGACAGAAATCTCTATGACGTATATAAAGTAGTAGTCCTTAAAGATGAGTGGTATTTTTTAGGGGAAAATGATAAAAAATACGAGATCAACAGAGGTGATTTTTCTGTAACTTTAGATAATGGAGAAACCTTAAAATTTGATGCCTGCTTCAATATTATCCATGGAACTCCGGGAGAAAACGGAATTCTTCAGGCATACTGGGATGCAATAGGTCAAAAATATACAGGATGTGATTTTTACCAGAGCGCTCTTACATTCAATAAGAAAGATACTCTTGCCGTATTATCAAAATATGGGATTCCTTCCGCAAAAAGCATCTATTTAAGAAAAGGCGAAGACATCAATGTAGATGAGATTGTATCAGAATTAAATCTTCCGCTATTTGTAAAACCCAACCAATCCGGATCTTCTCTGGGAATCTCTAAAGTAAAAGAAAAATCTGAACTGATTGCCGCTACTGAAATTGCATTCAAAGAAGATAATGAAATCCTGATCGAAAGTTTCCTGGACGGAATGGAAGTTTCTGTAGGTGTTATCGATTTTAAAGGAGAAACCATCGTTCTGGGAATTACAGAAATTGTTCCTACCAATGAGTTTTTTGATTATGAAGCAAAATATGAAGGGGCTTCTGAAGAAATTACACCCGCAAGAATTGATGAAGCAACCACAAAAAGAGTGGAAGAAATCGCTAAAAGAGCGTACAATTCACTAGGAATGAGCGGTTTTTCAAGAAGTGAATTCATCCTGATGGACGGAATTCCCTATATGCTTGAAATGAATACCAATCCGGGATTCTCTCCTGCAAGTATTCTTCCACAACAGGCAAGACACTATGGAATTTCCATTATGGATCTTTGTGGAAATGAGGTTGAAAAAGCTTTAAATAAATAATATAGAAGTTAGAAATTATCTGTTAGAAATTGATTCAAAATTGATAATAGATAATTCACTAACCAAAATCATAACTCGTACAACATGAAAATTGCTGTTTTCCCTGGGTCATTTGACCCGATTACACTAGGACATTACGACATTATAGAAAGAGCGGCACCGCTATTTGATAAATTAATCATCGCTATCGGACAGAATTCTCAGAAGAAATACATGTTCCCTTTGGAGAAAAGAATGGAATTTATCCAGAATTCCGTAGCAGAATTTCCCAATGTGGAAGTAGATTCGTTTGAAGGCTTAACAGTAGACTACTGTTTTGAAAAAAACGCTCAATACATTATCAGAGGATTAAGAAACCCGGCCGATTTTGAATTTGAAAAAGCAATTGCCCACACCAACAGAACGTTAGCCCACAAAAAACTGGAAACCGTATTCTTACTGACCTCTTCAGGAAAATCTTTCATCAGCAGCAGCATCGTAAGGGAAATCATCACCCACGGCGGCGAATATGAACTGATGGTTCCGGATTCGGTGAGAGTGGAGAGATAGACAAAACAATATTTGATAAGCGATAAATGATAATTGATACAATGGCCAAGAATTTGCTTAAGCAAAAAATCATTCATCAATTATCATTTACCATTTATAACAGATATGCACGAACAGTTCAATTTTGCCATAGAAGTCCTGGGGACCATTGCCTTTTCCATGTCGGGAAGTTTTGCGGCTATGCAGAAACGGCTTGATCCGTTCGGAGTGCTTATTATTGCATTTGTAACCTCTGTGGGAGGCGGAACTGTAAGAGACCTGCTGCTTGATATTCCCGTATTCTGGATGCATGATATTCTGATGTGTACCCTGATTCTGGTGACCAGTATTTTTTCAATGGTATTCAAATCTCTTGAGAAAAACTTTAAAGTAACTTTATTTATCTTCGACAGCTTTGGTCTTGGATTATTTACCATTATCGGAGTTCAGAAAGGCTTAAATGCAGGTATACATCCTATGATCTGTATTGCATTAGGAACTATAACGGGTTGTTTCGGAGGAATTATCCGGGATATATTGCTCAACAGAATTCCTTTGATTTTCAGAAAGGAAATTTATGCCACAGCATGTATCGTGGGAGGAGCAGTATTCTTATTGATGACAAAATACTCTCTTCTTTCCTACACCTTTGTACAGATTCTTACCATCCTTCTTATTGTTGCTATACGAACCCTCGCTGTAAAATACCATTGGCAGATGCCTAAATTTTATGGGTATGATCATAATAATTCGGAAATGTAATTTAGTGATAAACTCACTTTTCGCCATTCTTTCACTTTCTTTATGCTCCTGCAAACATGAAAGTAAATTTGATTTGAATAAAGATATTTATCATTTTTCAGAAAGAATGGAAAACGGAGATACTATCAAAATAAAGACTGATCTTTCAGCCTGCATGTTCTTTGCATTTGAAATCTATACATTTACAAAACAAAATGACACTCTGTTTCTGGAGAAATATTCTGAAGCAGCATCACATGATAAAAGGAGCCAAACATTACCAAAAATAATCTACAAAGTAAAAGCTGGTGATTCTTTGTCTTTTGAAAATTATCTTAAATTTCTGAATAAGGAAGACAAACCATATGAAAAAGGAGATTTCCCGTTGGTTACTGTAACTTATAAAAAACAGAGCCGTAAATTTTATGATGATGGACTCCAGGATAAATTTATGAAGCATGACAATTTGTTTACTGTAAGGGAAAATATTTACCCAAGAGATACATTTTTTAAGCAGGAAGCACCACCACCTCCTCCCATTATAAAAAACAAAAAGTCCTGAAAATTCAGGACTTTTATATTATATCTATATGTCGATTAGAAGAATTTTCCTCTGTTTCTCATATTAGGATTGTGCATATGTTTCTGCATCGTCGGCATTTTCAGCTGATCTTTCATCATTTTGATCTGATCTGTCATCATTCCGGCACTGTCTAGTCTTTTAGCTTCTTCAAGTAATTTCTGTCCTTCCTGTTTTCTTCCTTTAGAAATAGCCGCTGCTGCAAGGTTTAAAGTAGCCATCGCTCTGTCATGTTTCATATTCAAACCATATTCCAAAGCTTTCTTCATAAAAGGTTCTACTTTTGCAGGATGGTCCTGAGCTTGTGTCAACCCTAATAAATAGTGAAAATATCCATATTGAGTTTTATGAAGCTGTCCTTTATAGTCAGTTATTTTTGACAACCACTCGCCGGCTTTTTCCATATTCTGTTTTCTCAGTTGCCAGAATGCCAACAGGATATATTCATTTTTAAAGAATAGTAAGATCGGGGATGAAGCTAAAAGAAAAACAACAATACCCCATCCAAGATTTCTTGTGAAAATCATCAGATAAAGTCCTGCAAGGATAAGAACTGCTGCTATTGCAATTTTTATGTATTTATTCATTATTAAATTTTAGAAGTGCAAAGATAATAAATTTAAGGCTTAAAGTTCAAAAAGTCAATTGTGAATGGTCAATTCGCTGCGCTTGTTAATTTTGTACCTGTAAGAAATCACGATTCACTTTGCGAAGCAAAAATTCACTATTGATCTCTATGCATCTTTTTTTATTTTTTCAAACGTCTGGAAACAGAAATCATACCCATTCTTTTCATCTTTTTCGTGGCAGATTTCGTTTGTTTTTTTCCAGATTTTCGGATCTATTTTCGGAAAGAATGTATCAGCTTCAAGGTCTGCCTTCACCAAAGTAACTTCAAGCTTATCTACAACCTCCATAGTCTGTTCGTAGATATTTCCTCCGCCGATAACGAAAACTTCTTCATCTATCTTTTTAGCAAACTTCAATGCTTCCTTGATACTTCCTACAATAAGGATTCCTTCTTCAAACCAGTCTTTCTTTCTTGACACAACAATATTGGTACGGTTCGGAAGAGGTTTCCCAATACTTTCATATGTTTTTCTTCCCATGATAATCGGATGCCCTGAAGTAATATCTTTAAAATGTTTTAAATCTTTAGGAAGATGCCAAAGCAACTGATTATCAAAACCAATCTCATTTTTCTCTCCCATTGCCACCACTATTGTTGTCATTCAAATAATTTTTTACAAAATTAGCACATAATTTGTATATTTGGTTAGCACAAAAAATTTAAAAAAATAAACTATGAAAAATAAAGGATGTTTGGGCGCCGGAACAATTGGTATTGCCCTGCTTATCATTGTTGCTGTTCTATTCTTCTGGGGAAAAAGCGGATATAATAATTTCGTAACCAAAGAACAGACGGTCAACACAAAATGGTCAAACGTAGAAACGGTGTATCAGAAAAGAGCGAACCTTATTCCTAACCTGGAAAGAACAGTAAAATCGTATTCAAAATTTGAGCAGGAAACTTTAACGAAGGTTGTAGAAGCACGTTCTAAAGCTACTTCTATCAATATCGATCCTACGAATATGACGGACGCTGATATTGCTAAATTCCAGGCAGCACAGGGTGAACTATCCGGAGCATTGAGCCGATTGATGGCTGTAGTGGAGTCTTATCCAAACTTAAAAGCAGACCAACAGTATATCAACTTCCAGAGAGAATATACCGCTATCGAAAACAGTATCAGAACAGAAACTGTTTATTACAACGAAGCTGCACAAGATTACAACACTTCTATCAAGACTTTCCCGAATAATATTCTGGCGAATTTCACCAACTTTAAAGAAAAGCCTTATTTCAAAGCTGAGGCAGGTGCTGAAAAAGCCCCTGAAGCATTCAAATAATAATGGGTAATTTCCTTACAAATCAACAGATCGCTTCCCTTGTGGAAGCGATTCAGTCTGCGGAAGATCATTCTACGGGAGAGATCAGGGTACATATTGATTCCAATACGGATAGCCGTGATGCAAAGACAGCATTTGAGGTTTTCAAAAAGCTCAATATGGACAAAACCGCTGAAAGGAATGCTGTTCTTTTCCATGTCAATTTTGAACAGAAATATCTGACTATCATTGGAGATATCGGAATCCATGAAAAGGTAAAACAGATTTACTGGGATCATCTTCATGACTATATTACTGCTGAATTTGCCAAAGGACACTATTACCAGGCTCTGAAAAGTGCCATCCTGGAAACAGGACTTGAACTCAAAAAACATTTTCCTGTAGAAGGAGAAAATCCAAACCAACTCTCAAATGAAATTACGTTCTCTTAAAATAGTATTTTCATTTTTATTGCTTTGCTTTTACACCTTTGTATCAGCACAATATACTATTCCTGAAAAACCGGCCGTTCTTTATCCTGTTTTTGATGAAGCCAATCTGCTTTCTCAGCAGGAAAAAGATGCCTTAAATAATAAACTGATCAAATTTGCAGATACTACCTCAACGGAAATTGAAGTAGTGATTATCCGTTCTACCAAAGGAGAGGATGTCAACTTTCTGGCGACCATGTTCGGGCAAAAATGGAAAATCGGAAAAAAAGGAGTAGATAACGGTGTTGTTTTCCTTATCGCGACAGAGGACAGAACAATGTCTATCCAGCAGGGACGCGCCGTAGAACAATATCTTACTGCTTCAGTAGCAGGACAGATCTTAGATTATATTGTAACCCCTAACTTCAAGAAAGGACTTTGGTATGATGGGATCAATGGTGGAACCTCAGCTATTATGGAAGCTGTTCAGGGGAAATTCAAACCTGTGGCAACAACGGCTCCTTCAGGTAATGGAAGCGCTTTTAAGGTTCTGATTATTGCTTTCGTTATTTTCATCATTATAGCCATACTTTTCGGTAACAGAGGAGGTGGACGCGGTGGAAATAATGACGACGATGATGATGTAATCATTACAAGAAAAGGACGCAGAAGTTATCCCGGAGGTTTCTTCCCATTCCCTGGCAGTTTTGGCGGTGGCTTTGGAGGTGGAAGTTCCGGCGGAGGTGGCGGCGGATTCGGAGGTTTCGGCGGAGGCGGAAGTTTCGGAGGCGGTGGTGCATCCGGCGGATGGTAAAATCAGTCAATCATTTTCAAAATATATCAACAGATCAGGTCACCAGGACCTGATTTTTTATTTAAAAACCTAAAATAACATAGATTTTTTAACTTTTCTTAATGTTAAATTGATTTTTTCATATTAAAAAATTAATAAAAACCCATAAAAACCATCTTTTATTCAATATTTTTTTCTTAAATTTACTGAAAACAGGATTATGAAGAAGACGCTGGTAGTATTTGCACACCCTTATCTGGAGCACTCCAATTCGAATGTAGAGCTCATCAATTTCTACGTTCGCCACCAGCATTATACCCTAAGAGATCTTTACGAAGAATACCCTGATTTTCATATTGCAGCCTTCAGAGAAAGAAAACGTCTTAAAAATTATGAACGCTTTGTCTTTCAGTTTCCTCTGATATGGTTTGGAATGCCACCTCTTCTCAGACTATGGATTGATGAAGTTTTCGACAGAGACTGGCTGAAAGAAAATGAGCATAATCCTCTGGAAGGAAAAGAAGTCTATATTCTGGTAACCACTGGCGGAAAAGAAAGATCTTTCAGTAAAACCGGCACCTATCAATATACAATCGATGAGCTGATCAGCGGACTGATTGTTTCCTTAAAAGTTTTCAAAGCAGATATCAGGCACATCAAGATCGTATACGAAGCTAATAAGCTGTCTAAAAAAGAAATTATCCTGCATAAAAAAGAATTTACAGAACTTCTCAATCAATAGCATATGGAATCCAGCTTAGCGATGAACACATTAATTTTCCTGGGTGTAGCCATTATTATGGTTCCATTAGCCAGAAAATTCGGGTTGAGTTCTGTAATCGGCTATATTTTAGGAGGAATCATTATAGGTCCTTATGCCCTTAAACTTACGGGAAACAATGTGAATGACATCATGCATGCCAGTGAATTTGGGGTTATCATGCTTTTATTTCTTGTAGGACTGGAACTTGAACCCCGGAAATTCTGGGAAATGCGAAAGAAAATAATGGGTCTGGGACTTTCTCAGATGGCACTCACTATTCTCTTACTTTTCTTGGTATTCATCAGTGTCGGCTGGAGAGTAGACAAAGCAATTGCTGTTGCCATGTGTTTTGCCTTATCTTCCACAGCAATTGTTCTGCAGACATTACAGGAAAAGAATAATCTCAAAACCACAGCAGGAGAAGCTTCGTTCTCTACCTTGCTGTTTCAGGATATTTCTGTTATTCCTATTTTGGCAATACTGCCTATTGTAGCAAACTATAAAGCCAAGCATCATGATAATGATATTCAGATTCTCATCCAAAAGCTGCCGGAATGGCTTCAGGCGGGAACGGTAATTTTCGGAGTAGCGTTGCTTATTTTATTGGGAAGATATGTCTTTGTTCCATTTCTGCGCTATGTTTCAAAATCAGGAATGACTGAGCTGTTGACCGCCTCTTCCCTATTCCTGGTCATAGGTGTTTCAGAGCTTATGGTTGTTATCGGCCTTTCACCTGCATTGGGAGCTTTCCTTGCCGGGGTAATGCTTGCCAACAGTGAGTTCCGTCATGAGCTGGAAGCACAGATCGATCCTTTTAAAGGACTGTTGTTAGCCGTTTTCTTCGTTAGTGTGGGATCAACTATCAATTTTAATATTATTCAGAAAGATCCATTGTTTATCTTCAGTACTGTTTTTGCTGTACTGGCCGTAAAATTTGTTGTTTTATATACCATCGGAAAGTTTTTCAGGATAGATACTCCGCAAAGTCTTTTTTATGCGTTTGCGCTTTCTCAGGTAGGAGAATTTGCATTTGTACTGCTCAATTATGCATCGGATCTTTATCTCTTAGGTCCTGAAATGAATGCACAAATGATGGCAGTCACTGCAATTACGATGTGTATCACTCCAATTCTTCTGATCATTAATGAGAAGTTTATTACTCCGAAATTCATTAAAGAAATTCCGGAAGAAGAGCATGATTTTAATATTCTCGGAAGTGATGTCAGTCAAAAGAAAATTATTATTGTAGGTTTTGGGCATTTCGGAAGTACGGTGGGGCGTCTTTTAAAAGCCAATAAAATACCAGCAACAGTTCTGGATCGTGATTCTGACCGGGTAAAACTGCTAAGAAGCTATGGATTTAAAGTATATTACGGTGATGCTACCAGAATTCCTATTTTAAGGGCTGCCGGAATTGAAGATGCTGAAATTTTGGTTTTGTGTCTGGATGATCCGGATGATAATAAGTTCATTGCAGAACTTGTGCGTGAACATTACCCTGAGGTGAAAATTTTTGTGAGAGCCAAAAACAGGATTGATGCTTATGATTATCTGAACAGCGGCGTCAATCATATCTACCGCGAGACATTAGGAACAGCTGTAGATATGGCTGTGGATGTACTTCATGAAACAGGAATGAGAAAATATGCAGCGAGACGTCTCGGGCAAAGGTTTATGGCTATTGATAAAGCATCTATCAGAAAGCTGGCAAAAATGAAGGAAAATGATGATGATATTACGTTGTTTACCACAAAAGAAATCCTCCAGCGTGAGGAGGAATTATTAGCTTACGATAATCTTAATTTTGATAATAAAAATTGGGAAGGATCCTCATCCACCGATGAAGAAGATGAGGATGAATCCCAGGATTAGTTTATTGAATGCTTACGCTTCCGCCACTGCTTTCATCTTTGATCACATTCTTCAGATCTCCTTTTTTCGAGATATCTACGCTTCCGCCGGATGAAGCACCTGCTTTCACACTGGAAACAGCACTGATATGGATACTTGCACCACTGGAAGCATCTGCTTCTACATTATCAGCGATAACCCCTTTAGCAGAGACACTACTGCCTGAAGATGCACTGATATCTGCTTTTTTCGCTTTTCCGGAAATATCAAGAGTAGAACCTGATGAAGATTCAATATCAAGGTTTACGGCCCATATTTTACCATCGAAGCTACTACTACTGCTTATATTGATATCCATATCATTAGCTTCCAGATCTCCGGAAATACTTCCTGCACTTGATGCTTCTACATCTGTTTTTTCCTGAGTAAATTTATCTTTTATGATAATTCTCGCGGCAGAATCGGCCAGAAGTTTATTAAAGTCTTTGGTATAAATTTTAGCCGTCACTTTGCTGATGTTCATCACTCTGATGCCTGGTTTATAATGAATATGCAGTTTTCCGCCATCATTATCTACAAGAATTTCATCGATAATATTCTGAGGTGCTGAGATTTCTACCTTTTCTGTTTCAGATTTTATGATTTCAGCTTCTATTGCTTGGGAAACCTGAATTTCATCAAAATCTCCGTTAAATTCTTTATGCTGTATCGGGCCGCTTTCTTTGCTCACTACTTTTTCTACCCAGTTACTCTTGTCTCCGTCTCTATCTCTGTTTCTGTTCTCATGTTTATCATTACATGAGGCTAATGCCGCTAAGGCTGAAAAAATAAATAAAGTCCTTGTTTTCATGCTTATTTCTTTTGTTAATTATTTTTGTTGATTTCTTTAATTAAATAACAACTAATTTATAAAAAATATTACATTGCCTATGAAAATACTGCAATTGTCTGCAATACAGTTTTTTCAGAATGAAACTGATGTACTCTGTAATACCTAACTTATTCATTTTAAAACCACTCACAAAACGGTTTGAGTAAATACGTCTGTCAAAATAGATTCTATGAGACAAGTTTTTAATATCTTTATGCTTTAATAACAACTATATTTATGAAGAATATTTCATCGGTATTATTAATTTCTGCCTTGGCGTTCAATCAATCTTGTACTACAATGAAACAGACCGATATTCAACAGGAGCTACCTGCACCTGATCCCTCTTTATCTTCAAATCCTTTTATGAAGAAGAGCAAGCTTCAATACGAAGCTCCGGAGTTTGACAAAATCAAAAATGAGCACTTCAAACCTGCTTTTGAATATGGTTTGAAGCAGCATGAAGCTGAAATTGTAAAAATTGCCAACAATCCGGCTGCCCCTACTTTTGAAAATACAATTGTTGCATTGGAAAAAAGTGGTGAAGTCTTGAGAAGAGCACAAATTGTATTCTCTAATCTTACAAGTGCAAATACAAACCCTACACTGCAGGCATTAGACGAAGAATATGCACCTATTTTTGCAGCCCATTCTGACAAACTGTACCTGAATGAAAATCTTTATAAAAGAATACAGTCTATCAAAGAAGATGGTCTTGATTCTGAAAGCAAACGACTTGTACAATATTATAAGCAGAATTTTGAAATTGCAGGAGCTAATCTTTCCGCGGCTGATAAAGAAAAATTAAAGCAGATCAATCAGGAACTGGCTTCCCTTTCTACACAATATTCTAATAAATTATTGGAAGCAAGAAAGCAGGGAGGTGTATTTTTTGCTGATACAAAAGAACTGGACGGACTTTCTGCTGATGAGATTGCAGCAGCAGCAGCTGATGCTAAAACAGCAGGTCAACCTGGAAAATATCTTCTGGCTTTACAAAATACAACACAGCAGCCTCTTTTACAAAATTTGAAAAACAGAGCTACCAGAGAAAAGCTATTCAAAGCTTCATGGACAAGAGCTGAAAAAGGAGATGCTAACGATACGAGATCAACTATTGAAAAACTGGCTAAACTGAGATTGAAAAAAGCTCAGATTTTAGGAAAGAAAAACTTTGCTGAATGGAAACTTCAGGACCAGATGGCAAAAACACCTGAAGCGGCTACTAATCTGATGAACCAAATTGCAACTCCGGCAGTGGAAACAGCCAGACGTGAGGCAAAAGATATTCAGGATCTTATTGATCAGCAAAAAGGTGGTTTCAAAGTAGAGCCTTGGGACTGGAATTTCTATGCTGAGCAGGTAAGAAAAGCTAAATTTGATCTTGATGAAAGTGAAATAAAACCTTACTTTGAAATTACAACAGTTCTTGAAAAAGGTGTTTTCTTCGCTGCTGAAAAATTCTATGGACTGACTTTCAAAAAGAGAACAGATCTTCCGGTTTACCACCCCGATGTAGTAACCTATGAAGTTTTCGATCATGATGGAAAATCTATCGCCATCTACTATCTGGATTTCTATACAAGAGATTCTAAAAACGGAGGAGCATGGATGAGCAATTTCGTTGAGCAGTCTTATTTATTAGGAACAAAACCTGTAATCGTTAACTGTTATAACTATCAGAAACCGGCTCCAGGAAAACCTTCATTAATCAGCTATGATGATGTTTCTACTATTTTCCATGAATTTGGTCACTCTATTCACGGAATGTTTGCCAGCCAGAAATATCCTTCCCTTTCAGGAACGAATGTACCAAGAGACTTCGTGGAATTCCCGTCTCAGATCAATGAGCACTGGGCTTTAGATCCTGTAGTTCTGAAGAACTATGCTGTACATTATGAAACAAAACAGCCTATTCCACAGGCTTTGGTAGATAAAATCAAAAAAGCATCTACTTTCAATCAGGGATATATGACTACCGAATTGGTTTCTGCTGCTGAACTTGATATGGATTGGCACACCGTAAGCAATGACAGTCAGTTTATTCCTGTTTTAGATTTTGAAAAGCAGTCTTTGGCCAGCCATGGATTCAATTTGGCAACGGTTCCTCCAAGATACCATACTCCTTATTTTGCACACATCTGGGGAGGTGGATATTCAGCGGGATATTACGCTTATTTATGGTCTGAAACTTTAGATAATGATGCATGGGAATGGATCAGTAAAAACGGTGGATTAACCAGAGAAAATGGTGACCGTTTCAGAAAATACATTCTTTCTGTAGGAAATTCTGTTGATCTTAACCAGGCATTCAGAGACTTTACAGGACATGATCCGGATATCAAACCTTTATTGAGAAACCGAGGTTTTATTAAATAATCATATGATCATCAATACAGGTATAAAAGTATTGTCCTCATTAATCATTCTGACTTGCTTTTCAATTAAAAATAAAAGATTGGAAAACAGGTCAGAATCTTTATTAAAAAAACATACTGATACCATTACCAATAAGGAATTAGAAGAATATATTAAAGAAGAAAGAAAATATCTGGATTCCCAATGTGTTGCTGAAACGGTAAGAGCCGAAGCAGATATAAAAAAAGGCAAGCTTGTCTATTTTCATTACTTTGGAATGGTAAAAAGTTACAGAAGCAATGATGAAATGGATGTTCTTTTGAAACAAAATAATATCGAAGCAGGAACTGCTCTTTATTACTGCACTGTTCCACTGGAACTGCAAAATTGTTATGAAGGTGTAATGTCAAAGGAAATCAAGAGAAAATTTGGGCCAAAGTTTATTGACTCTTTGAGACACATCGCAGATTTGCAGTATATTAAAAAGAACATAGACAAGATCTATGATTTTGAAGAATGCGATACCATTTCAAGGTATCCGGGCAGCAAATCTTACGGAGATTTTTTCAAAGATTATGAAAAAAACTTTTGGAAAGATATAAAGTATCCGGATGAATTTGAATACCGGAAAGACAAAGATTTTTATTCTTCTATTTCAGCGAAATTTACCCTGCATAAAAATGGGACGGTCTCAGACATAGATATTGATCTTACCTTCCAGAATAAAAAAAATTATAAGTACTCATCCTACTTTATCAACGAAACTAAAAACTTTATAAAAAAAACAAAATGGGTCCCTGCCAAGACTATGGGAATAACAGTAAACAGCAGGGTTCCTCTCACATTATTTTTTAAATAACCATGAAAAAAATTATTACAGCAACATTATTATTAGCCTTTGGAGCAATATATGCACAAAAAGGGCAAGCAAAACCACAGGCCAACAAAATAGACAACAAGCTTGTAGGTCTATGGAAAGGAAGTGAAAAAGATCAGCAGATCGTTGGTATGGAAAAACGTTGGGTAATGGAAAGAAAAGCAGACGGTACTTTTATGCTTATTTTCACAGCTATCCAGGATTGCAACATCGATCAGGTCATCGAGAGAGGTCAATGGTGGATTGAGAAAGGAGAATTTCATGAACTCCACTTTAATTCAGGAAAAACAGACATCTATACTTATACGGTTATAGATCCATCACATGTCAAATTCAATTCAAAAGAACAGGCGTTGGATATGGCAAATGCTAATTATAGCTTTATTGATACTAAAATTGATGAAGACAATCAGTAAAAAATAACGGGAAGCATTCTTTAAATAGAGTGCTTCTTTTTTTAGATTTAAATTGACATGACCTTTTAAATCCGAGAAAAGTATAGAATTTATTCAATAGAAATTTTCATGTCTCAAGTTTTGGCTAAAGCCGTTGGATTTTGTTTGTCTATTTTTTAACGGGCTAAAGCCCGTTTCTATTGAATTTGAAATACTTTATGATAATATTTGGGCAAAGTATTAAAATGATAAAACTCGTGAATCAAAACCCTGTTCTATTGATATTTATTATTTTTGCAATTCAACATTTAAAATACAATATATGAATTGCCCCTGCTGTTCAGGAAAATCATACGAAGAATGCTGCAAGCCTTATCACACCGGAGAAAAACATGCTCCTACTGCTGAAGCACTGATGCGTTCAAGGTTCTCTGCTTTTGCCATTCCGAATGGCGAATATCTGATGGAAACTACCCTTCCGGGAAAAAGAAAATACCACAATAAAAGAGATCTTCAGGAATGGGGAGAAATCAACCAATGGACAAAGCTGGAAATTATCAGGACTCCTGCTTTAAATCAGGTAGAGTTTAAAGCTTATTATACAGATCAGGACGGTCATCCGCAGCTTCATCATGAGTTTTCCTTTTTTCAGAAAATGCATGAACGCTGGTATTATGTTTCAGGGGAGTTTTTGGATTAATACGACGACAAAGAACTTTATACTTTTCTGTTATAAACCACCCCGTCAAAAATTCTTTGAATTTTCGCCACCCCTCCGGAAGAGGGGAATGCCTCAGTAAATATTGTACATTGATACATAAAAATCCCCACAGACAGTTCTGTGGGGATTTTTTATCTTTTATCCAAAAATGATTGGATTAATATTTTTTAGTGAGCATCTGTTCCATCAATTCCGTGAGCGTGACCATGTGCCAATTCTTCTTCAGTTGCCGGACGAGTGCTTAAAACTTCTACATCGAAATCTAACACTTTTCCTGCCATTGGGTGGTTAAGATCTGCAACTACAACTTCTGGTGTTACTTCTACCACAAATGCCTGGAAATTGTTCCCCTGGTTATCAGATAAAGGTAAGATAGCTCCGAGAGGTGGAGTTCCTGATTCTTTAAACATCTCAATTGGCAATTGAGCGATAGCGTCAGGCTGTCTTTCACCATAAGCTTCTTCAGGCTGAATTACAAAAGCAGCTTTATCACCAGCTTTTAAACCTAAGATATTTTGTTCAAACTTTGGAATCATCATTCCTACACCATACAAAAATGTAAGTGGATTTTCTGCTGTTGTTTCTTCTACAAGAACTTTAGTTCCGTCCGCTTCGATAGTGTGAAGAATGTAACGTACAGCTACAACGTGATTGTTTTCGATTGTCATATTTTTTCTTTTTTTCGTGATTGCGTTTCACGATTAATGTTACAAATATACTATTTTTGAAATGATTCGGTAAGCTTGGAAGTTAGGAGATGGAAGAAGGAACTATGAAAGGCATAAAGAAAAATAGATCTTCTTTTTACAGCTTTTATTTTTTTCTGCCCTCCTCTCTTTTTTTCTGTCTCAGGACAAAGAGATACAAACTTTCTACTTTTGTTCTTGCCCAAGGTGTTTTTCGCAAAAATTTCAGAGAAGAACTGATGCTCGGATTATCTGTAAAGCATTTTATATTGATCTGCTTACCTAACTCTTCAAAGCCCTGATAGTATTCTACCAATTCTTCAAGGATAGCATCAAGCCTTTTTCCGTGTAGAGGATCTTTGGACTGTTGTTCCATCTTTTTTTTTGCAAAATTAATTTATTATAAGTTTATACGGAAATCCACACCCCTTCTTCCCTTTTTGTTTCTTATTTTTGATGAAGCTATTTCGTAGCTGTAAAAATTATTCGTTAGCAACAAATATGAGTAAAAACAACGAAGCAAACAGAAAGAAAAATAAAAAGCAAATTGATCAGAAAAAACGAAAAATACAGAATGCAGAAGCAGAAAGGAAAGCTCGTTTAAAACAAATTCTGGAAGATTTCAAAGTAAAAGAAGAAACAGATAATCAACCATAAATCCGTTCATTATTCAACTTATTTACTTTAAACAATAATAAATTTTATGAAAATTCTGCATACTGCCGACTGGCATTTGGGAAAAAGACTGGACCGCTTTTCACGTATGGAAGAGCAAATTCTGGTAATGGAAGAGATCATAGGCATTGCCGATGAGGAACATGCAGATCTTATTCTTGTTGCCGGTGATCTTTTTGATAATTTTAATCCCGGAGTAGAAGCCGTTGAGCTTTTTTATAAAACCCTGAAACGTTTATCCCTGAATGGGAAACGTCCTGTGATTGCTATTTCCGGGAATCATGATTCTCCAAGCTTAATCAACGCTCCTGATCCACTGGCCCGGGAATGCGGAATTATTTTAATTGGCCATCCCAAAGCAGAGATCAAGCCTTTCGGAACAGAATATTTCAACATTTCAAACTCAAAGGCAGGTTTTATAGAACTGAAAATTGAAGGTATAGATTTTCCTGTAAGAATTCTTCATACCCCTTTCGCCAATGAAATCCGTCTAAAGGAATATTTTGGTGAAAATAAAGACGAAGAAATCAATAAGGTGCTTTCAGAGACATGGAAAAGTCTTGCAGATCAGTTCTGCGATGATTGCGGAGTTAATCTTCTGACTGCCCATTTGTATATGAATAAGAGGGGTGCAGAAATTCTAGAAGAACCTGAAGGAGAAAAACCCATTAAAATCGGGAATGCAGATTTGATATTTTCCGACACTATTCCTGGACAGATTCAATATACGGCATTGGGTCACCTTCATAGCTTTCAGAATATCGGAACGAAAGAAAAGCCCGTTGTTTACTCATCTTCTCCCCTTTGCTACAGTTTCAGTGAGGCAGGGCAGACAAAGTACGTTTCGATTATTGATGCGGAACCGGGAAAGGCAGTTACCTACGAAAAAAAAGCATTGAAAAAGGGACGAAATTTGGTGAGAAAAACATTTTCCTCTGTAGAAGATACAGTTCAATGGTTAGGTGAAAATCCCAACACATTTATAGAACTTACACTGGAAAGTGAGACTTTTTTAACAGCTGATGAAAGAAGGTTAATTTATCAATCTCATAACGGAATTGTTCACCTTATTCCAAAAGTCAAAAACCGGGAGCTTGCTGAAGAGCAAGGCCATGAAA
The DNA here is from genome assembly GCF_019970045.1 of Chryseobacterium sp. GVT01B. Taxonomy (GTDB): domain Bacteria; phylum Bacteroidota; class Bacteroidia; order Flavobacteriales; family Weeksellaceae; genus Chryseobacterium. The sequence goes on along the minus strand of NZ_JAHXYI010000007.1, from coordinate 25,471 downwards.
TCAATTTAAATCAGAATATTGATATCTTATTTAAAGATTATTTTAAATCTAAAAACGGCGGACAGGAAGCCAATGAAGAACTGATGAATTTGTTTAACGAAATTTTAAATGCATAAGCTATGATTCCTGTTCAATTAACTATCGAAGGACTTTACTCTTATCAGGAACGCCAGACCATTGATTTCAGAAATCTTACCGAAGCCGGATTGTTCGGTATTTTCGGTGCGGTAGGTTCCGGAAAATCATCAGTGCTGGAAGCCATTTCGTTTGCTCTATATGGAGAAACGGAACGTCTGAACATGCGTGACAAAAGGGCTTATAACATGATGAATTTAAAATCAAACAGTTCTTATATTGAATTTGATTTTGTGAATTATGAGAATAAACTCTTCCGTGCTACCCGCGACTTTAAAAGAAATTCAAAAAAATTTGAGGAGGTAAAGCCCAATGCGGTTACTTTCTATGAAAATATCGATGGCAAATGGGTTCCTTTGGACCACTCTAATGCAGAACTTATCATCGGTTTAAGCTATTCCAATTTTAAAAGAACCATCATCATTCCCCAAGGTCAGTTCAAAGAATTCCTTGAATTGGGTGCTGCAGAACGAACGAATATGATGAAGGAAATCTTTAATCTTCAGAAATTTGATCTTCAGAACAATGTTTCTGTACTCAATGTAAAAAACAGATCTGAACTGGATCAGCTTGAAGGCCAGTTAAAAGGATTTGAAGAAATCAATGAGGAGAAAATCCTAATGCAGAAAGAGCAGTTGTCCGAAGAACAGAAAATTCTCTCAGAATCGAATGCAAAACTGGAAAGGATTTCCAATACTTATCAACAGCTGAAAAACTTAAAAAGTGATTTTGACAGTTTACAGCAGAATAAGGAAAAATTCAGTAAACTTTCTGAAGAGAAACCTCAGATAGATGCGTTGGAAGTACAGACAGAATTATATGACCGCGTTTTCAGGCTCTTCAATCCACTGATTATTGAGAAAAATAAGCTTTCAAAGGAAATTGCAGAGAAGCGGAACGAGAGAGAAGAACAAGTGAAAGCATGGCAGGAAACTGAAAAAGCGTTTAATATCATAAAAGAACAGCTCGCTGCACTTGAACCACAATTTAATGCTTTAGACCATTCTAGAATTCAGGAAAATGATATGAATCTTATTATTCAGATCCTGAAGTTTTCTGAAGAGATCAAAACCCTGAATGAAAGAACTCAGAAAGGTTCCGAAAAGGTAAAGGAGGTAGATCTCAATAAAGAGAAGATTCAAAAGAAGATTGATGAACTTTCTTCACAGGTTAAAATATTGAAAGAACAAAAACTGGATTCCGCTTTACTTTCTGAGGTGGGAAAATGGTTTATTCAACAAAAGAATTTAAAAAAGTTACAGCAGGAACAGACTGAAAAGATAGAGAAACATCAAAAACAGATTGAAGAAATTGCTAAGGAATTAAAACCTTTTGCTTATAACGAAAATTATAAAGAAGATTTCAAAAACAGGAAAGAAGCATTAGAAGTAAAGAAAAAAGAGCTTTCTCAGAAACTGGATCATCTTAAAATACAAAAAGAGCTTTCCCGTTTTGCCAGCGAGCTTCATGAGGGAGAAAACTGTCCTCTTTGTGGTTCTAAGGAACATCCGCATATTGTGGAATTTCATGATGTCAATACTGAACTGCAGGAAAGTCAGGAGAACATTACAACTGTTGAGCAGGAAGTAAATAACCTTCAAAAGAAGGAAACTGAAATTGATAAAATTCTGGACCGCAAAAAAATCTTTGAGGAACAGCTTCTTTCGGAACAGAAAATTATTCTTCAGATTCAGAAGGATCTTGAAAATCATCTTCTGAATTTCACATGGAAACCATTCTCTCCGGATCAGGAAGAGGAATTTGAGAAAAAACGTTCCGACTCATTTGCTTTAGAAAAAAAGATTGAAGAACTGGAGCGAAACATTGCTTTGGAAAGAGAATCTTTAGAAAAAGAAAGCAAAACACTGGAAAAATATAAAAGTGCTTTGGAAGCTTTCCGGATGGAAGAAGTTTCAAAGCAGGAACAGATCAATATCAGTCGTTCAGGACTTAAAATTCTGGAGTGGAATCTGTATGCTCAAAAGGAAATAACAGAGGTTGATGATGCGTATCAAAAGCTGGTAAGATCTAATAAAGAAACTGAGGAAAACTATCAAAAGGCATTACAACAGGAAAAAATTCTTTCTCCAAAACTGGCAGAGCAAAAAGCTATTGTCAGCCAATCTGAAAAACAGATCGCAGAGTTTGAGAAGGAAATTTCCGGTAATGAAGAAGCTATTACGAAAGCTTTGGCAGATCAGAATTTCATTGAGTTCAAAGAGGTTGAAAATATCTTACTTCAGGATATCAATATTCAACTTGTGAGAACTAAAATCCAGAATTTTAAAGTTGATTTTGAAGCTTTGAAGAAATTCATCAATGAGTTGGAATTAAAGCTGAAAGGACTTTCATTCGATAATGAACAGTTTTCTCTGGCTGAGCAACAGTTCAATGAAGCCCAAATTGAGCAGAAAAAAATCAGTGATTCTGTCGTAACAAAAACGGCTGAAATAGATCGTCTGGAAAAAGAATTCGTGAAAAAAGGAGATCTTCTGAAAGAGCTGGCAAAGCTTCAGAAACGTTCTGAGAATTTAAAGGTAATGATGAATCTGTTTAAAGGAGCAGGTTTTGTACAATATGTTTCTTCGATTTATCTGAGACAGCTTTGCGATCATGCCAATGTGCGTTTTCACCGTATGACCAGAAATCAGCTGAGTCTGCAGCTTAATGAAAATAATGATTTCGAGATCATCGATTACCTCAACGAAGGAAAAAGCAGAAGTGTAAAAACCCTTTCCGGAGGACAGGCATTCCAGGTATCTTTAAGTCTTGCTCTGGCACTTGCGGAAAGCGTTCAGGCCAATGCACAGGCCGATAAAAATTTCTTCTTTATTGATGAAGGTTTTGGAACTCAGGATACGGAATCTGTAAACATTGTATTTGAAACGCTCACCAATCTGATGAAAGAAAACAGGATTGTGGGGATTATTTCGCACGTTGAAGAACTGAAGGAAAAGATTCCTACAGCTCTGAATATTATCAAGGACGAAGAAAGAGGAAGTCTGATTGAGATAGTGTAAACGTACCATTACAACTACATTTTAAGTTCTAAAACTGTAAGTTTCATCTTATAAAAAGTACACCTGAGATTTTCATTTTGATCTCAGGTCTATTTTTATATAGGTCATTTCATTACATTTGAATTCAGAAAAGAATTGCATTTTAATTCATTATACTGCGTGAAAAAAATTGGTCAACATATTATCCTTATCCTGCTACTCTTAACAATTCCGATCGTTTCTTCACCGGATTTTGACGGGACATTATCTGTATTTAAGGTTTCTCCATTCCAGAGAGAGTTTATCCGTTTTGTGCTGGTGGTGATTTTTTTCTATGTCAACCTCAACCTGTTTCTCCCAAAGCTTTACAGCAAGAAGAAGTATGTTCTGTTTACAATCTGTCTCTTGCTATGTTTCGGACTCATGGTTTTTGTTCCGAATTACCTTACGGCAGAAAATAATATTTCTACCCCAGGTTTTCCCTCGCAGATGCTTCCGCCTCCCGTAAGCCCAAACGGAAATATACCGCCGCCGCCAATGGAAGGAAGATTTTCTCATGAAAATTTTCAGCAAAGAAATAAGGCTTCATATGGACAGATGATCTTTTCATCTCTTCTCCCTTTCCTTTTTTCATTCCTGTCTTCTCTTTTTATCTTTAAAAATATTGAGAAAAAAGAACTGGAACGCTCCAAAGCCAAGGCTGAATTATTAAGCTTAAAATACCAGCTGCAGCCCCACTTTTTATTCAATATTTTAAATTCTATTTACTCATTGGCCTTGCTTAAATCTGATGATACTCCCAATGGAATTCTGAAACTTTCCAATGTCATGCGTTACGTGGTACAGGAAAGCAGCAAAGATCTGGTAACGCTCAGCAAAGAAATTGAATATATAAAGGATTATATAGCTTTACAATTGCTCCGAACAGACAGCAGCCTTGATTTTTCCTATACTGAAACAGGAGAAACAAAAAGCCTTCAGATAGCTCCGTTTATTTTGGTTAACTTTATTGAAAATGCCTTTAAATATGGTTTTAATGCAGAGGAAAATTCAAAAATATCTGTCACAATAATTATCCAGGAAGAATCTGTGCATTTGAATGTTTTTAATAATATTGTAAACCACGCTATTACGGATGAAGAAAGCTTAAAAGTCGGATTGAAAAATACCCTTGAGCATTTACAACAGGTTTATCCGGGAAAACATTCTTTAAATACAATGAATGACGGAAGGACCTACAAAGTTGATTTAAAAATTAATTTACTGTAAACTATGATAAAAGCCATCGCCCTTGACGATGAAATTCTCGCCTTGAAAATCATTGAGAATTACGCCGGAAAAATTGAAAATCTGTCTCTGGAAAAGATCTTCAATACTCAAAGTGATGCACAAAAGTACCTCAACAAATTCCCTGTTGACCTCATCTTTCTGGATATAGAAATGCCTTCCAAAAATGGCATGGATTTTTATAAAAACATCTCCCAGAACACCAAAGTTATTTTTACCACAGCTTATTCAGAATATGCTGTAGACGCGTTCAGTATTAATGCTGTAGATTACCTGTTAAAGCCATTTTCTTTCGAAAGATTCAAAACAGCTGTTGAAAAAGTAAAAACCAATGCTGATACCGATGAAATAAAATACCTTTCCATACGCGCCGATTACAAACTTCATAAAATCAACTTTAATGATATTCTTCTGATTGAAGGGCTGGATGATTATATCCAGATTCATTTAACCGATCATTCTACCATTACCGCACGCTCCTCCATGAAAAACATTCTGGAAAAACTATCAGAAAAGGATTTTGTGAGAGTACACCGCTCCTATATTGTTCCTGTACAAAACATTAAAACGATTGTCAATCGCAGCATCCACATCGGAGAATTCATCATTCCTATTGGTGAAACGTATAAAGATCTTGTCATGAAGATTGTGAATAAGTAATTGGGTAAATTCTGATGGAGGCAGGAAGATGGAGATAGAAGTAATGAATATCTTTACCATACTTTGCTCTATTTCAAGTTTCATCCTCCAACTCTCATCAAAATTCTTAATAATTCTTAAAAAACACAGATTTACCGACACATTTTATTTGTTTACCTCATAAATTTTCCTGCATTGTTTTTTGAAAATACTTTTGGAATAAGAAAAGGTTAAAAGTTGTGAGAAAGAAGATAGAAGTTACTATTGAGCAAATGATTAATGATTTTGTTCTTCAGATAGTTTAAACTCGAACTATATATGTTTTATAGTTCTTAATAACTTCCCACTCCCAGCATCCTTCTTCCAGCCTTAAAGTATAATCTTAAAAAAAACTGTATTATGAAAACAATGAATAGAAAAGGCTTTCTGAAAAGTCTGGGCTTAGCAGGAGTAACAGCCGTTGCCGCTCCCCTTTTAATCCACTGCGGAAGTGACGATGATGTAATAAGTTCCTCATCCGGTACTTCTACTGAATCCGGTTCTACAGGATGCTCTGTCACAAACACAGAAACAGAAGGTCCATTTCCTACAAAATCTCCGTCTACTCTGGTTCAAAATAATATTGTAAGCGACAGAACAGGAGTTCCTTTTACCATTGCCATTACTGTTCAGAACGTAAATGCCAGCTGTGCAATTCTTCAAGGTGCTCTTGTAGACATCTGGCATTGTGATAAAGATGGAAATTATTCTGAATATGGAGGAACAGGAATGCAGTCTGCCAATTATACTTCTGTTCATTTTTTAAGAGGAAGGCAGACTACGGACGCCAATGGACAGGTCAGCTTTACTTCTATTTTCCCTGGCTGGTACAACGGAAGAGCTACCCATATCCATGTTCATGTTTATAATTCTGCCGGACAATCCCTATTGGTTACCCAGATTGCATTTCCTGAAGGAAGCGACAGCGCAGTAGTACAGGTAGCAGCAAGTACCGGTTATAAAGGAATGAACGGATATACCTACAATGCCAATGATAATGTATTTGGTGACGGGACGTCTAACGAGATGTCCAGTATTTCCGGAAGTGTCAGTGGAGGTTTTGCACTGACTCATACCATAAAAGTTTCGGCATAAATTCCGAAAAGTTCTTTAATATTAGTTATTACCCCATTTCCACAAAGCACAGGCCTGGTAAAGATGTGAATTATTCTAGTGTTACCTATCCTCAAAAGCAATGCATCAGTCTGTGCAGAGTGGAAATATTAAATCATACAGATATGTTAGTTCAGACCCCATCAAAAATTTTCAAAAATGATTTCAGAATCTGGCAGGAAAACGAGAAAAGTACAATGACAGAAATTCTGAAAGATGAAGAGCAGATCCATACTTTACTTAGTCTAAAGGAAGTGGTTCTGGACATTGAAGGAGAAGTGAGATTCAATTTTGATGATGAAAGAACTCTTCTCATTCTTCCTTTGTATGGGGAAATTATCATCTCTGATTTTTATGAACCTGTTTCAGCAGGAATGTCTCTTACCCTTAATACTCAATCAGGAAAAGATATTGTCATCAAAAATCTGGTGCATCATGACAGATCAGACTTTTTAATTTTTGAATTTAAAAAAGATGAATATACTCAGCAGTTTTCTAAAAATGAATTGGATTTCACTCTTAAAAACAATGTTTTCCAAATTTCAAAAACAGTACAAACCCCTAATTTCATTGGTCTTTACAATGGCCGTGCTGAAGGATATTATGCATTGAAAGAGTCAAACAAATCTATTTTCGGAATGGTTATCAATGGTGCATTTGAGTTTCAAAACAGACTGATGGAAAACCGGGATGCGATCCTTCTCCGGGATCTTGAAGAATTGGAGTTTGAAGCATTAAGTGAAAATGCATTGATCCTTTTTATGGAAATTTAAACATCTTTTATACCTCAAACGATGACCGATGAAAAAAATAAAACTTGCTTTTCGTATTGTTATTGATCAAAGTTCTGAAATGATTTGGGATCGGTATGTTTTTGATGATACCTATTTCGAATATAAAATTCAGCATCAGGCTTTTGATGAGAAAGAAAATCCAGTAAAGAATTATTGGGAGCTCCTTCAGAGAAATCCAAATGCGAAACAAATTCCTTTTTTATTGGGTGGTGCGGCCAGTAATTATGTTTCACAATTGGGTGGAGTGATCAGAAGTTTGCCTGATGTCTTAGGAAATACATTTTTCCCTTTTGATAATTTTAAGCTGGATCTTATTTCTTCCCATCTGGAAGATTCTTCCAAACATAAAATAGGACTTACCTTTTTTTCACCTGAATTGTTGCTGCTTGATATTATAGATAACAAATATTTACTCAGCAAAGAAGTGAATCAGGAAAATGGATGGGAAACATTCATGCTTCCATTTCATCCTCAGGTGGCAATTGCCTATTATCAGGAAATATAATTTTTGTGATTTCTATAAAAAAATCGCTGTTGAATGTTCAACAGCGGTTTTGTTTTATAAGTCTTTAATGACTGGTTTCACTTCTTTTCCAAATAGCTCAATAGACTTCATCATCACTTCATGAGCAGGATCTCCCACATCCATATGCCCGATAAATCTGGTAATTCCGAAAATCTCTTTCATATAAGCAATTTTGTCTGCTACTTCTGCCGGACTTCCGATAAATAAAGCACCGTCTTTGCTTCTTCCACCATCATACTGCGCTTTTGTGTAAGGAGCCCATCCTCTGGAAGCCCCAATCCTATCCATCTGGGATTTATAATTATGGAAATACCCATCTACTGATTTTTGATCGTCACTCACAAAAGTATGTGAATGAACGGCAATCTGCATCTTCGACACATCATGTCCTGCCTTTTGGTATTCCTGCTTATAGAATTCGATCAGATTTCTAAACTGAATTGGCATTCCTCCAATGATGGCTACCACTAAAGGCATTCCCAATTGTGCTGCGCTTAAAACAGACTGCGGAGTCCCTCCAACAGCTCTCCAGATGGAAAGTTTTCCGTCATTTTTTGCTCTTGGATATACCGTTTGATTCTGCATCGGGGCACGAAGTTTTCCTGACCAGCTTACATTTTCCTCAGAATTGATTTTCAGTAATAATTCTAATTTTTCGTCAAATAACTGTTCATAATCATTCAATGAATAACCATATAACGGAAATGATTCAATGAAGCTTCCACGGCCCACGAATATTTCTGCTCTTCCGTCTGAAATCAGATCCAGTGTTGAAAAATCTTCATATACTTTTACAGGCTCCGAGGAACTTAAAACAGTAACTCCACTGGCCAGTTTTATATTTTTTGTAATGCTTGCAGCCGCAGCCAATACTATTTCCGGAGAGGAAACAGCATAATCCGGACGATGATGCTCTCCCATAGCAAAAACATCAATCCCTACCTCATCCATCAATTTTACCTGATCCAGTATTTCACGGATCTTAATTCCTGCATCTCTATATTTTCCGGTTGACTGGTCAAAAGCCAAATCACCGAACATACCTATTCCTAATTCCATATTGTCGATTTTAGTGATACAAAGTTACCACTATGGAAAATCAAAAACATTGATGTTTGGTAAGATCAGAGTTCTTATTGTTCTAAACTATGATTTGTTGGAAAGCCAAAGGCGCAATTTTTGAAAAACTTATGATGCTGTAAGACGCAAGGATTTTATCTGCGATAAAATTTCATAATTCTAATACCATAAGAATTAATCCTTGCTGAAAATCTTTGATTTTCTTGCACCTTATAGCAACATAATCATAAAATTCTTTGCGCCTTTGCGTTTTCCAACAACTCTATTTATCAAAAAAAAAATCCAGCCGTTCCGGCTGGATTCTATTATTATTTCTTCAGATATAAATCAAAATAATCTGTAATTTTCTGCATCAAGTGAACTCTGTCTTTCCCTATCACGTTATGCGGATGTCCCGGATACGTAAAGTAATCCAACTGAACTCCGTTATCCACAGCAGATTTGATGAATTTTATAGAATGTTGCCATACTACTACATCATCCTGCGCCCCGTGAATCATCAGTAATTTTCCTTTCAGATTCTGAACTTTATCCAAAAGATTAGCAGCAGCATATCCTTGTGGATTTTCCTGTGGAGTGTCCATATATCTTTCTCCATACATGATTTCATACATGCTCCAGTCGATTACCGGTCCTCCTGCTACTCCTACTTTGAATACATCTGGTTTACGAAGCATGAAGCTTGTCGTCATAAATCCTCCGAAGCTCCATCCATGGATTCCCATTTTGTCTCCATTTACATAAGGAAGAGATTTTAAGTACTCTACCCCTTTCATCTGGTCATTCATTTCTGTTGTTCCCAGATTTCTGAATACAGCCTGCTCGAATTTCATTCCACGGTTAGAAGAACCTCTTCCATCCATTGTGAAGATGATGTACCCGTTCTGAGCCATGTATTCATACCAAAGGTTTCCGGAAGCCGGGAAGCTGTTTGTGATTAGCTGTAAGTGCGGTCCGTTATACAGATAAACAATAGTTGGATATTTTTTATTCGGATCAAAATTTGTTGGAAGGATAATTTTCCCATACAAAGGAGTACCGTCATCTGCCTTTAGTTCTACGTTTTTAATTTCCGGTCTCTGATAATTCTTTAATGGATTTTCAGAAGTAAGAATATTTGTAGATTTTAAATTGGTTGTATTAATAATATTAGCAACTCTAGGTGAATTGGCATTGCTGTATGCATCATAAAGATAGTTTCCATCACTGCTCAAAGTTCCGGCATGCATACCTTCTGCACTGTCCAGTCTCTGCATTTTGAAATTGGTCCAGTTGATTCTATATAAATGTCTTTCTAAAGGAGTTTCTTTTGTTGAAGTGAAATAGATTTCCTTTTTCTTTTCATTGAATCCTAAAATATCTGTTACCAGCCAGTCTCCTTTTGTGATTTGTGCTACTAGTCCTTTTTCTAAACTATAATGGAACAGGTGATTGTATCCTGTTCTCTGACTCTGCCAGATAAAGTCTGTATTGGAATTTGGGAAAAAAATAAGTGGATGCTGAGGCTCTACATATTTACTGTCTGTTTCTTCAAATAATGTTTTTACCAGTTCTCCGGTTGCAGCATCATATTGGTTCATTTTCATATGATTCTGACCTCTGTTCAGAACTCCCACAAAAATATACTTAGAATCCGGGCTCCATGTAACGGCTGTTAAATATTGATCTTTTTCACCTTCAACTTTTAAGAAAGTTGTAGCCTGAGTTTTAATATTGAAAACCCCTAATGTTACCTGATGAGAAGTCTGACCAGCCATCGGATATTTGATATTATGATTTACAGCAGGCGTTACAGACCAGTCAATGATAGGGTAATCCGCTACCATACTCTGATCCATTTTATAGAAAGCTACACTCTCGGAGTTGGGTGCAGGGAAAATTCCCGTATCAATTCCGAATTCATTTCTGTGAACAGCCTGTCCGCTGATGATATTTTCATTAGACTCATTCGTTACCGCAATGGTCTTCCCACTCCTATTTACAAATAAATTATTCTTTGCTGTAAACGCAAAAGTCTGGCCGTCACCAAACATTTTCACATTTGCAGCATCCTGATCTACAACAGCTGTATTTTTTACTTTCCAGTCGTTTCCTGATTTTTCAATCCACGACATTTTACCACCTGTAGTAAAATATCCATTGGAATTCCCTGTAAATTTGATAGCAGGAACAGCCTTCAGCTTATCATTGGATAAGTTTCTATTCAGTTGGCTTAACGAGATCAGGGTATCCTGTTTATTGGTTTTCAAATCTGTAATCAGATAACCGCCTTTCACAGCCTGGATATACGATTTTCCGTCTGCAGCCCATGAAAACTGGGAAATATTTTTTACGGCAAGGTTGGTTCTCATTCCATTTACAGCCTCCGCCATGGTAAACTTCTGGGTCTGGGCAAATGCTGAACTGCCCAAAACCAGCATTAATAAAGAAAATTTATGTAATTTCATTGTATAAAATTGAATCCTTCAAAAATAAGAAATAAAAACCATCCGTTAAGAAATGTTAAATTAAAACATTCATAAAATGGAATTCATGCTTTCAAAGAAATTATTTCTTAACTTAATAGTTGGATTTTTATAGGGATTAGAATAAGTCAATCGTGAATGGTCAATCCGCTCCGCTTGTCAATTTTTAAATTTTTGAACAGCTTTAACCATTCACATATGAGGCAAAATTGACCATTGATTATTAAATGAGTCAATTGTGAATTGTCAATTCGCTTTGCTTGTCAATTTTCATTTTGAACAGCCACAATCATTCACCGTTCACTTGCGAAGCAAAATTGACGATTGATGTAAAAAAATGAATTTCTTATCCTATATCAATGACTTGTATAGGTACTCTATCCTAGATTTGCATCATTAATAACAAACAAAAAATACAAAATACAATGGCAACAAAATGGATCTTAGACCCAACGCATAGTGAAATTACTTTCAAAGTAAAACACATGATGATTTCTAACGTAAAAGGAAGCTTCAGAACTTTCACTGCTGAAATTGAATCTGAAGACGAGTTTTTTGCAAACGCAAAAACTACAGCTACTATTCAAACAGATTCTGTATTCACAAACAATACAGACAGAGACAATCACTTGAAGTCTGCAGAATTTTTCAACGCTGAAGCACACCCTACGATCACTTTTGAATCTCAGGCATTAAATAATTCAATTGTTGGAAATCTTACTGTTAACGGAGTTACAAAACCTATCACTCTTGATGTAGACTTCGGAGGAATCAATGTAGACCCATGGGGAAATACAAAAGCAGGTTTCTCTTTTGAAGGAAAAATCAGCAGAAAAGATTTTGGATTAAACTGGAATGCAGCTCTTGAAGCAGGAGGTGTAATGGTAAGTGATGATGTAAAGATAGCTGGTGAATTACAGTTTGTAAAACAAGCATAATTTATAACACATATTATAAAAGGTTCAGGGATTTGTCTAAAAGCCTTGAACCTTTTATTTTTTTATACTCTTCAATATTTAATTTATGAACCTCAACGATCTTCAAAACATAAGCAATAGTTTTAAAAGCACACAGAGAATGCCCGTTTTATTTCTTGGACATGGTTCACCTATGAACGCCATTGAAGAAAATCAATTTGTACAGGGTTTCCGAAAAGCAGCCTCTGAGATTCCTAAACCTAATGCAATTCTTTGTATTTCTGCCCACTGGTATACAGACGGAACTTTTGTAACGGCTATGGACATGCCTAAAACAATCCACGATTTTTATGGTTTTCCAAAAGCCCTTTTTGATGTACAGTATCCTGCTCCCGGAAGCCCGGAACTGGCAAAAGAAACGGCGGAACTTTTGCTCCCCGTTGATGTAGAAGAAGACCACAGCTGGGGACTGGATCATGGTGCATGGTCTGTGATAAAACATATGTATCCTGATGCTGATATTCCTGTGATCCAGCTGAGTATCGACCATACAAAACCTCCACAGTACCATTACGATCTTGCCAAAAGACTGAATAAGCTTCGTGAAAAAGGTATTCTGATTATTGGAAGTGGAAATATTGTGCATAACCTTCGCCTTATCGACTGGAAAAATATAAATACGGTGGGAGCTGGCTGGGACTGGGCTGTGGAAGCTAGAGAAAAAACCAATAACTGGCTTCTGGACGGAAATTTCCAGAATATTATTGATTACCAGAAACAGGGAACTTTCTTACAGTATGCAGTTCCTACACCTGATCATTATCTTCCTTTATTATATACTTTGGGGCTGAAAGATCAGTCTGAAGAACTTACTTTATTCAACGATGAACTTATCGGAGGCTCACTGAGCATGACAAGTGTAAGGATTGGATAATCTGATATTACAATAAAAAAAGGAAATACCTCAGCAGAGATATTTCCTTTTCTTTTTCTAATGGTAATAATTATTACTGTACTGCTTTTAATACATTGATGTTTCCGTAACCGTAGCTTGAATTAACGTTCGGATAGTAGGTTGCAGACTGTCTCATTTTATTAAGGACCTGATCTCTTGTCCATGATGGATTTTTAGCCCAAACTAATGCCGCGATTCCTGCCGTAGCCGCTGTAGCTACTGAAGAACCACCCACATAATCTGCCTGTCCGTTGTAATAGCTCAAAACCGGAACTGTATTTCCTGAAGCTCTCTCCATCTGGAAGGTAAAATCAATCTGACTTCCGGAGTGGCAAACATCACATTTCTGATTGGATGTATTCTCTTTTACCCCTGTTATCGCTTGGGTTTCCGACATTGATGCAGGGAAAATCACCCCCACAAAACTGGTAAAGCTGGTAGAAGTTCCTCCTGCACAGAAAATCAGTTTTCCTTTAGAATAAGCATATTTAACACCGTCTTCAATTTTTCCGACAGAGAAAATATGTCCCATTGACATTGAAATGATCTTCACACTGGTATTGTTGCCTAATTCTGTAAAAGCCGTTTTTACAGCAGTCTGCTCGCTGGATGTTTCCAGAACAACGTTTTCTGCAGCCCTGTAGGCGATCAGATTGGCATTATAAGCAACTCCTACAGGCAGTCCTGCATTATTTCTCGGAGCTGTCATTACGGAAGCCATTTTTGTTCCGTGCCCACACTGATCTCCGGATCCGTCTGAGTTATATACTCCCAACTTGCTGATTGTTCTCCCTGAAGATGCTCCGTTGTTAAAGCTTCCTCCCAATAAAGTCTGTTCCGGAGAAACTCCTGTATCAATAAGTCCAATGGTAACGCCTGCTCCTGTACTGTAACTCCATGCTTCAGGAATGCTGTGCTTGGTGAAAGCCCAAGGGATTTTTGCACTTGGTGTTGTAGAGGTGTAATCTGCCGTACTTAATGTTGATGATGAAAAACCACATCCTGACGAACCGCTTCCGGAAGATTTTGCTTCTGCATTATATTGAGCTTCAAATTCAAAATAATGATAGTCAGCCGGCTCTACATATCGGATATTTTTCATTTGTCGAAGAGCAGCAATGGTTTCTTCATTTTCAATAACAACATCCATTTGGTTAAGATACTGATCTGAAAGAAGAAGAAAATTTCTCTCCTCTTTTCCTTCATATTTTTTGATTACAGAAAGAACTTCTTTTTCCATATCGTTACTGTTTGGAGATTTACTTCTGTCAAAATCATCTTTAGAAGCTCCGAAACCGATAGACACCATTTTGTTTCCGCGGAAAATAGCACTCCAAACGAAATGATCAGATTCATTCTTCCAATTGAAAGTTCCGTCCGTTTTAATAGCCTGATTGATCCTTTCATTGATTTGCTTTGCAGTCAGTGGATCTTTCTGTGCCATTTCTGTTTTTACATTTTCGTTCTGAAGTTCTTCTCTGGAACACGAATTTAAGGCAAAAAATATTGCCAGTAGGAATACAGTTTTTTTCATATGTTATAATTTTGGTTGGAGCCACAATATAACACTTTCATGAGAATTAAAAACTTTTAAAAAATGAATTTAGCATTACATGAATATTAAATTACAATATCTTCTCGTAGCAGACACTTTGCTCTATTCCAATGTATTGTCCATAATTGGGTATTCTGTAAAATCCACTTTTCTCATACACGGAAATAGCATTTTTCAGATCCTGAGAAGTTTCTAAAACCGCCTTTTTAAAATTCAATTCTGCGGCCCAGCTTTCCAGTTCCTTTACAATCGTTGAACCCAGTCCTTTTTTTCTGAAATCCGGATTGGTAAACATTCTTTTTATTTCTACTGTATCTTCGGAAAAAGGTTTGAATGCTCCGCAAGCTGCCGGAATAGCATCAATATAAACTACAATACAGTTTTTAATGGTATCAATTTTATTAAACTGAGCAAAAAAATCATCTTCCTCACCATTATGTTCTGCTAAAGTAGCGTCAAGATATTTTACTAATTTTTGAAAGTCTGGATTCGTAGAATCTGTTCTAAGTACATTCATGTTTATTTGATTTAAAAATTGAAGGATTTAAAGATTAAAAGATTTGTGAAAGCAAAAAAGCTCCCTTTCGGAAGCTTTTATTTATTTAAAGTTTAGTTGACAACAAATTTTCTTTCATTGATCAGCTCTGCAATTGCCAGCATGTCTTTACCGATCAGTCGGTCATCTTCAAGCTTAGCAACTTTGGAACGAAGAACTGTAAAGTTTTCTTCAATTACTTTAGAGCATTTTGCAGGCCTTCTGAATTCCAGTCCCTGAGCAGCAAACATCAGCTCAACGGATAAAATATTCACAAGGTTACCAAGAACCTGATTGAATTTTCTTCCTGAAATACTCCCCATGGAAACATGATCTTCCTGACCTAAACTTGTAGGAATAGAGTCTGCTGACGCCGGAAAACATAATGTTTTATTTTCTGTAACCAAAGCAGCTGAAGTATATTGAGGGATCATAAATCCTGAATTTAATCCTGAGCTTTCCGTTAATAATCTTGGTAATCCGTACTTTCCTTCTAACAATAAGTAACTTCTTCTGTCAGAAATATTACCTAATTCTGCAGCTGCCAGCGTAGCATAGTCTAAAGGCAGAGCCATCAGCTGTCCGTGGAAGTTACCCCCTGAAATAGATTCTTCAGCACTTAATACAATCGGGTTGTCTGTTACGGAGTTCAGTTCTGTTTCCGCCATAATTCTAAGGTGTTCAAAAGCGTTTCTGCTGGCTCCGTGAACCTGTGGTACACATCTCATGGAATAAGGATCCTGAACTCTCTCGCAATCTTCGTGAGCTTGCATATTTTCTGATCCTTTTAAGAATTTAAGCATTCTTGCCGCTACTTTTTTACTGCCCTCAAAAGGTCTGATCTCATGAAGCTCTTTTTTGAACGGGCTCGCAGAACCTCTGTACGCTTCAATACTCATTGCAGCAGTCATATCCGCAAGATCTAATAAATATTCAAATTTTTCAAGCCCTTTGATTGCATGAGCAAGGATAAACTGGGTTCCGTTGATCAATCCTAATCCCTCTTTTGGCCCTAGAGCCAATGCTTCAAGGTCGAGTTTCTTCAGAACTTCCATGGTATCAGAAACCTGATTCCCTTCCCAAACCTGTCCTAAACCAAGTAAAGGCAACACCAGATGTGCCAAAGGAGCAAGGTCTCCCGAAGCCCCTACAGATCCTTGTTCAGGAACCACCGGAATGATATCTTTTTCTAGCATCAGAATCATTCTTTCAATAACTTCAAGAGAAACTCCGGAAAATCCTTTTGAAAGTGCATGAACTTTAGCAATCATCATAATCTTGGAAAGTTCTTTATCAATCGGTTTTCCTACTCCTACTGCATGAGAGATAATCAGGTTATATTGTAACTGAGCTGTTTCGTCTGCCGATATTTTAGTATCACATAAAGGTCCGAACCCGGTATTGATTCCATACACACATCTGTCAGACTCTACTATTTTCTGTACGTTTTTCTGAGATTTTAAGATTTGTTCTTTTGCGGCTTTATTAAGCTTGGCTTTATTTGGCTTTTTACAGATTTCCAGAACATCATGGAAAGTAAAAACATCTACCCCGTATATCATTTCTAAAAAATTTTCTTAAAATTACGCATTTAACAATAATTGGAAAAGCTAAATTTCAATCTTCTATATTTTTATATAAACAAGGAAATTATTTTACTATTTTTAGCCCCGAAATTAAAAACAATAATACATGAGACTGAAAACTCTACTCCTTGCTTTATGTGTAGCAAGCACAACAGCTTTCGCCCAGAAAGTAAAATATTCCAAAGAAGAAAGAAAAGAAATGAACCGTTATCTGTTTAACGAAGGGTTCGATACTGCATCTGATAAAAAGGTCTCCACAATCATATTAAAAGACAATACTGAATACCAGGGTTACAGTAAATCATGGGAAAAACAGAGAGGACAAATTCTGTCCATTACCATTGAAGACGTTGATACGAGAAAGCCTATGAAATTTACAGCGGTAGATATTGCTGAAATGTATTTGTATGCAACAGAGAGGGAAAAATCTATGAAAGCAGGAAAGTTTATTTCAAACATGAGGAATTACAGCACCAAAAAATACAGTAAATCTGTAACCAACGATGCAATCCCATATGAAAACCAGGTTGTTTCTTTAAAAAACAAGAAAGAGCCCAAAGCTTTTTTAATGCAGGTTATCAATCCTGAATTTAATGAACTTATTACGGTTTATCATGATCCGTTCGCTTCAGAAACCATGTCAACAGGTTTTGGTGGTGCTCCTGCATTTGGTGGCGGTGTCATAAAATCTTATTATGTAAAAAAGGGTGACAAAGTGATGTGGCTTCATAAAGATGATTTTGAAGATAACTACGATTTTCTATTCGGAGACAATGCAGAGTTTATGAAAAAATATCCTAAAAACTCTGTAGAATGGGATTATTTAAGCTTTCTGATCTATCAATATACAGAAATGAATCACGGATAAAATACTTCCAAGAATAAATTAAAACCTGCGGACTGATCTGCAGGTTTTCTTTTTTAAATAGGGAAAGTTTCCTTAATTTTGTTATATGAATCCTTCTTTAGAACTACAGCTCAAAACCTTACCATCCGAACCCGGCGTTTATCGTTATTATGATAAAAACGAACAGCTTTTGTATGTTGGGAAAGCGAAAAATCTAAAAAAAAGGGTTCTCTCCTATTTCAACAAAAACCTTTCCGGATACAGGATCAAAATAATGGTCGGGAAAATCCAGCGATTGGAAACGACAATTGTAAACAGTGAGTATGATGCACTTTTATTGGAAAATAATCTGATTAAGGAACATCAGCCGTTTTACAATGTCATGTTGAAAGATGACAAAACCTATCCGTGGATCTGCATCAAAAATGAAGATTTTCCACGAATCTTTCTGACCAGGAATGTAATTAAAGATGGATCCGAATATTATGGTCCTTATGCAAAAGTACGTCCTGCAAAGATTTTACTGGATACCATCAAACATATTTACAAACTTAGAACCTGTAATCTGAATCTTTCTCCGGCCAAAATTGCTGAAGGGAAATATAAAGTCTGCCTGGAATATCATATTAAAAACTGTGAAGGTCCGTGTGAAGACCTTGAAAGCAAGGAAGAGTATGATGAAAAGATAGATGCCATCCGCGGGATTATCAAAGGGGATTTCCGAAAAGCTAAGGATTATCTGGTCAATCAGATGATGAAACTTGCTTCCAATCTTCAGTTTGAACAAGCTCAGATTATTAAAGAAAGACTCGATATTCTGGAAGATTACCAGGCTAAGAATACTGTAGTCAACCCTAATATTGACGATGTGGATGTCTTCGGAATGACCAGCGATGAAACGGCAGCATATGTCAATTTCTTTAAAATCAGAAATGGAAATATCATCCAGAGTTTTACGACCGAGATAAAAAAAATTCTTGAAGAAACAGATGAAGACATTATGGAGGAAGCGTTGATTGAGATCCGCCAGAAATTTTCTTCTGATTCCAAAGAAGTACTGTTGCCATTTCATTTGTCTGTAGAAATTCCTAATGTAAAACTGATTGTTCCTAAGGTTGGAGATAAAAAAAGAATTGTAGAGCTTTCCGAAAAAAACGCTAAAGAATATCGTCTGGAAAAACTGAAACAGGTTCAGATTGTAGATCCTGAAAGGCATACCAACAGAATCATGGCGGAAATGCAGAAACTTCTCAGAATGCCGGTTGAGCCCAGACATATTGAAGGTTTTGATAACTCAAATATTCAGGGAACTAATCCTGTCTCAGCATGCGTTGTTTTCAAAGATGGCAGACCAAGTAAAGCAGATTACAGAATTTTCCATCCTAAAACAGTGGAAGGGCCTAACGATTTTGCTACGATGGAAGAAGTGATCTACCGCCGTTACAAAAGGATGCTTGATGAAGGTGAAGATCTCCCCCAGCTTATTCTGATAGACGGAGGAAAGGGACAGTTGTCTTCAGCTGTAAAGAGCCTTAGATTATTGGGACTTTACGGAAAAATTACCATTGTAGGTATCGCCAAAAGACTGGAGGAGATTTTCTTCCCTGAAGATCCTATTCCTTTATATCTGGATAAAAAATCTGAAACATTGAAAATCCTTCAGCGTGTACGTGACGAGGCTCACCGATTTGGGGTAAAGCATCATAGAACGAGAAGAAAAAATTCTACAATAAAATCTGAACTGGAAGAAATTCCTGGTGTTGGAGAAAAAACTATTGAGCTGCTTCTGTCTAAACTAAAGTCTGTAAAACGTATCAAAGAAGCCAATATGGAAACGCTGGAAGAAATTTTAGGGAAAAGTAAGGCTAAAGTGATTTGGGAGTTTTTTAATGCCAATTGATAATCTGGCGCAGTTTAACAGTTATGTTACACTAGCAAAATAGTCCTTCTTTATAAAATTTCACATCTATTTTCTATTTCATCAACAAGTGACAAAAATCAACATTCCTTTAACCATAAGGATAATTCATTAAAGAAAAACACAAATAAATAAATATTTTACTAAATAATAGTATTATTTATAATTTTTTCATAAATTAGTAATATCAACTAATAACAATAATACTATGAAAATTTTTCTCATTTTATAAATCTTTCTATATTTTCATTTATCACTATAAATGGTGACTTACCTCTTATGTCTGTTTCATGTAGAAAGTCTGATCAAAGCATCTTCTCACTTTCTGAAAAAATGAAAAACACATCAGCATATATATTATAAAAGGCTCTTTTTCAAGAGCCTTTTATGTTTATTATTTTGTAATTTCCAGATTATTTTGCCGCAAAAACTTCTTTAGAAAATTTTCCATCAGCCTGTGGCATATCTATCACAATGCTTCCGTTTTCAAAATATCCTATGGTAGTATTTCCGTCAGCCAATTTCACTAAGAAAACAGCATCTTTCGAAGTTGATTTAAATGTTGCAAATGGTACAGAACTTCCAGATTTTGCTAAGATAAATTGAGTAGGATCAATCTGTATTTTCTGAAGGGTAAACTTCCCATTTGAGTAGCTATTCGCTTCCGGAGTTTTTGAAGATACAATAGTTTTCGAAACTATATTCTGTCCGTTTTGAGTATTATCAGACATTTTTGCAGGCAGCATCTCTATAGGATTGGAGAATGCAACGTCTATGAGAGCTTGCTTCAATGCATCTGGAAACCCTTCTTCAAATTCTTTTATATCCGAACGACCTTTGGATTCAAAAATAGTCTTTTTGTTACAGTCTTTGAACTGCAGAATCACTTTATTTGTAAATAAACTTTTATCATTTAGTACTTCTGCATTAATTACATTACAGGAATTATTTCTAGCCTCAGACGGCCATTTGTCCATCGCTTCGGTTAAAATTTCATATTTTTTTCCCTGTAAGGCTTTAGCCAGATAAGCTTCCAATCCAAAACTGCTATTTTTAAAGGTTTTAAATTTTTCCGGAATCACTACATATTTGTAATCTGAAACCTTTTGTGTAAAAGCCATTGTTGAGCACACAACCAACGTCAGCATTAATAACTTTTTCATTTCTATAATTTTAATCGTTTCTGAATGCTCCCATATCAAGTTTCAATGAGAAGAAATTGGAATAGAAATTAGATCCGCCTATCCCTGAATTCGTAATCGCATAATCCAGTGTAAGTCCTCTGTATCTGATCCCAAGACCTGCACTTGGCTGGAAAGAAACTTTTCTTTTAAGGTCTTCTATATCTGTAATTGACTGGAATCTGTTGATCCCCAATCTCACAAAAATCATTTTCTGATATCCCAGTTCAGCTCCTGCATAGGGACTGATACTTGCAAAATCTGTTGAAATCAATGAAGCAGTTTTAGCGAAATCTACATTAATTCCTGCTTCCGGCAATACATAAACACTACTGTTGATTTCAAATAATTTACTGGCACCTACATTCAACTTAGGCATTGTAAGTTCCAGTTTATCTTTCGGTGCGGGGTTGAATTCTTCTCCGTTGACAACAGTTGAAAGTTCTTTCTGATTGATACTCCAAAAGTTGACGGTAGTAGTGATATCTCTTACCATACCTCCAAACTTCCATCCGTTATCTGCTTTATAAATCGCCCCCACATCAAAACCAAAACCATAACCATTTGCAAATTTACCTACGTTTCTGTAGACAATTTTAGCATTTACCCCAACATCCAATTTTGGATTTCCTCCTGGCCTGAAAGCATAAGAAAGGATAGCCGCGTAATCGGATTGAGAAAATTTAGTAATTTTATCATAATCAATATTTCCTTCAGAGTCAATCATCTGGGTAGTATTCAAAATATTGTCTACACCAAGTCTCACCACTGAAACCCCAAAAACACCTTCTTCAAGTACTTTCGCATACGCCAGATAGTCGTATTTTGCGATAGACTCAAAGTATTCTGCGTGCATTGCTGCACCTTGCCAGTCTCTTTCAACTGACATCAAACCTGCAGGGTTCCACATAGGAGAATATACATCATCCTGATTGGTAATTACTGCCCCACCCATTGCAAGACCTCTTGCTCCGGCTCCGATATTTAAGAATTCATTGGAATATTTCCTGATAATCTGAGATTGAGACAGCCCAAACAGCAGTGAAAATGCAAGTAAAAGATATTTTTTCATCATATAAATTTGATGCTTAGTTTAAGTTTTTAGTTTTTCTGGCTTTAATTAATCCATTGACTATGATTGCCAGTATCATAACTCCTGAAGCAATATAAAATATAGGGCTCATATGTTCTGATTCCCCAAAGATAAAAAAAGCTAGTATAATTCCGTAGACAGGTTCTAAATTAACTGTTAAAATTAAAGTAAAAGGTGATATATACTTCATTAATTTCACCGATTCTAACATGGGGAAAGCGGTAAAAACACCGGCTAACAAGCATATTAACGCCAAATCCCGGTAGTTTATTTCGTTCATTTGAAAAATTTGCCCCGAAAGCAAATAAAATATCAATAAAATAAACCATCCACAGAAAATTTCATAAAAAATGATGTTTCCAGAACTCGTTTTGCCAAACATTTTCCCATTAAAAACAGAAAAGATAGTTCCAAATACAGCACAAAGGATTCCATAAATAATACCTTCTTTAAAATGAAACTCTGTTTTGAAGATTAATAATATACAGGCAACGATGACCGTTCCCATTATAACTTCAGATATATCGATCTTTCTTTTGAAAATAATAGGCTCCAGAATCGAGGCAAAAAGTGTAGATAAAGAAAGACAACTTAACGCAATGGAAACATTGGAAACTTTAATGGAATAGAAAAAACAATACCAGTGAAGCGCCATTGCAAAACCTATTGCCGCCAGCTGAAAAAATATTTTTTTTGAAACTTTTATACTTTCTTTCTTAAAGCCCCTGATGAATACAAAAAGAAAGATAGAAGCAAACAACATCCTGTAAAACACAAGGATCTGAGCATTGGCATGAATTAATTTTCCCAAAATTGCAGTGAACCCCCACAAAAACACTATTAAATGCAACCTGAAAAGTGCCAATTTATGCATAACCTATCTCCTTTTGATTTTTAACGTGCAAATTTACAAATCCCAATCACAAAAATTGATAAAAAAACACGTTTAATATAAAAAAAGTTAATAAAAATTAAAATAAAGATCAATCAATAAAAAACCCTGAAAATTTGTTAAACTTTCAGGGCCTTCAAATAATAAACTATTAAAAAAATAAACTAGGAACTTAGAGTATTTGCAGAGAATATCACCTCTGTTACTCTAGTGTAAAGTTAGAAAAAATATAAATTATTTAAAAATATTTTTTAGTTAAAAATTTCACAATTTACTAGAAACCAAACTATTAAACACCTGTTTTACTTCCTATTTGTATTCCTCATAAAAATAGTATCTTTAAGCGTAAAAAATTGAAAATTTTATGGACATCGAATTCAATAAACGAGAAGATCAGAACAGACTAAAATTATCTGAAATAAATCGCTTACTCACTGAGATCAAAAAAGGAGGTGGTGAGAAGAGGCTTCAAAAGCTTCGTGATGAAGGAAAAATGACAGCAAGAGAAAGAATAGATTATCTTCTCGATAAAGATTCAGATTCCATAGAAGTAGGAGCATTTGCAGGATATGAAATGTATAAGGAACATGGAGGATGTCCCAGCGGAGGAGTTGTAGTGGTTATTGGCTACGTTTCCGGAAGACAATGTATCATCGTTGCGAATGACGCTTCTGTAAAAGCTGGTGCATGGTTTCCTATCACAGGAAAGAAAAACCTGAGAGCACAGGAAATTGCCATGGAAAACAAGCTTCCAATCATTTATCTGGTAGATTCTGCGGGTGTTTATCTTCCAATGCAGGGTGAGATCTTTCCAGATAAAGAACATTTTGGAAGAATTTTCAGAAATAATGCTAAAATGAGCTCTATGGGGATCATCCAGATTTCTGCCGTTATGGGGAGCTGTGTAGCCGGAGGAGCTTATTTACCAATCATGAGTGATGAAGCGATGATTGTGGATAAAACAGGTTCTATTTTCCTTGCCGGAAGCTATCTTGTAAAAGCTGCTATCGGTGAAAGTATTGATAATGAAACATTGGGAGGCGCTACCACCCACTGCTCTATTTCTGGAGTAACAGATTATAAGGCTAAAGATGACAAAGATGCTTTGAACAGAATCAAAAACATCATGAAATCTCTTGGAAGTACTGAAAAAGCAGGCTTTGACAGAATTGAAAGTTACCCGCCAAAAGAAAATCCTGAAAATATTTTCGGAATTATGCCGGTTTCCAGAGCTGAGCAATATGATACTTACGAAATTATCAAATGTATTGTAGACAACTCCGAATACGAAGAATATAAACCAGATTATGGTAAAAGTATTATCTGTGCAACAGCCAGAGTTGATGGCTGGTCTGTAGGTATTGTAGCCAATCAGAGAAAGCTTGTAAAAAGTGGTAAAGGAGAAATGCAGTTTGGTGGAGTTATTTACTCAGATTCTGCAGATAAAGCAACCAGATTTATAGCCAACTGTAATCAAAGAAAAATACCTTTAATCTTCTTACAGGACGTTACCGGATTCATGGTAGGTTCCAAATCAGAACATGGAGGTATCATTAAAGATGGAGCTAAAATGGTAAATGCAGTTTCCAATTCTGTAGTTCCTAAATTTACTATTATTACGGGGAATTCTTACGGAGCAGGAAACTATGCGATGTGTGGAAAAGCTTATGATCCCAGATTAATTGTTGCATGGCCTTGGGCTGATCTGGCTGTAATGGGAGGAGCACAAGCCGCAAAAGTACTTGCTCAGATCCAGGAGTCTACGTTAAAAAAGCAAGGAAAAGAAATTACTGAAGAAGAACACAACGAAATTTTGGATACAATTTCAAAAAAATATCAGAAACAAACAGAATCTACTTATGCAGCTGCAAGATTATGGACAGATGCCATCATCAACCCAGCTGATACAAGAAAATGGATTTCTATGGGAATTGAAGCGGCTAATAACGCTCCTATTACCGAGAAATTCAACTTGGGAGTAATTCAAGTCTGATAATAAAATTATAAAAAATAAACACGGCTATTTCAGTTTGAGATAGCCGTGTTTTTTATATATGCATTTATTTTTAAAAAGATGATGAGTCTTGTATTAAGATTAGAAATAACAAAAGGTTTAGCCATTAGAAATTTGGATGAATATATTATTGATAATATAATAACTAATGTAAATAATATACTAAATTTAGATTCATAC
This sequence comes from Chryseobacterium sp. GVT01B, assembly GCF_019970045.1. Taxonomy (GTDB): domain Bacteria; phylum Bacteroidota; class Bacteroidia; order Flavobacteriales; family Weeksellaceae; genus Chryseobacterium. Next base: position 721 of record NZ_JAHXYI010000007.1, on the reverse strand, counting down.
AATATTACATCCTATACATAAAGATAGGATTCTGACAAAAATTACATCAATAGTAAAGAATCGTTTTCTAAAGAACTTATTACTATTTCAGGAGCATTCTCCCGCTATCCATTCATACTCCTCGCTCCTATGCTTTCCTACGCTCAAACCCAACAGCTTTACCACTCGTCCTGCGGGGTAACCATTACTATCGTGGCTAGGGAAGACGAATGATGAATTATAAATTATAAATTATGAGTTATTGGGTACAGATTAAGAGTCATCAATTTTATATAGTGATCTAATAATATCCCAACTATGACATTCCGAAGGAATCCAGCCACACTATTAGAGCCTAAAGGATTCAAAGGAGTAGCACAGAGTTTTTAATATTTAAGTGATCTGATAAGCTATACTTAGTAACTGACTAGAATAATGCACTGTTTAGACTCCTTCGGAGTGACAAGGGAGTGCTATCAATGATAAGTGATAAATAATCAATGATGAAGGATCTCTGGTATTGGTTGGAAACAGGAACCATTAATCATTATTGATTACTCATTGCTTTGGAGTTGTGTTTTCTTTCGAGTTGTGCTGGGTTTGCTTTGGATTTGAGTTGTGTATAAAGCAAAAAAAATCCTTTATCATAAGATAAAGGATTTTTAAAAATAAAATAAAAACTGGCGGCGGCCTACTCTCCCGCTTTCGCAGTACCATCGGCGCTGGTGGGCTTAACTTCTGT
>NZ_JAHXYI010000006.1 GCF_019970045.1 Chryseobacterium sp. GVT01B | reverse complement strand
CCATGCTATTGGTATTAATGCTTACTTCAAAAGGAATTGCCGGTGTTCCGAGAGCTTCTTTGGTAATTATTGTAGCAACGTGTTCCATGTTTGGTATTCCGCCGGAAGGAATTGCTTTGATCTTACCGATTGACCATTTCTGTGATATGGGAAGAAGTATGACCAATGTGTTAGGAAATGCTCTGGCAACTTCTGCAGTTTCCAAATGGGAAGGACAGCTTGGAAAATCATCAGAAATTGTATAATCATCAAAACAATATAGTCTCTTTTCAGAGAACTATATTGTTTATAATATATGAAGAAAAGTTATTTTACGATAATTTTCTTAGGCCCATTTTTAGTGATAGAATTCTGTAAAAAAGTTAAAATGCTGAAAGATTAAGAAATATAATACAATTTGATTGATAGCTGCTATATAATAGTTTTCACTGTAAAAGTTAATCAGTAATTTTAATAATGTAGGTAAAATAACTAAATAACTTTTGTTTTTTAAATGTTAAGTTGCTGATAATCTGTGGTGTAAATTTGAATTATTGTTGAAGATTAGCTGTATATTGTTGATTTTCAAATAGTTAAATTTTATTAAATCATATGGCAAAATTCCATATGATTTAATAAAATTAATTTGTACATTTATTTCATTGTTCATGAATGTATCTTATTGGTATTTAGTGTGATATGTTTTTAAAATATGACTGCTTTTTTTATAAAGTACCATTATTTAAATAAACTATTGTGCTGTAAAAGGTAAAACCATTAAAACATATAATCATGAGTAATGAAAATTTTAACCCTCTTGAACTGCTTCGTACAAAGTTCAGGTATCCGTTCCCAACCTTAAAAAATCCCCATGCAGATCAATTGCAGGACATCACCGAAAATCAATGGATTGATGGTGAATATATGTGGCTGTATCAGAATAATCCTGATCTGCGTAAAAAGTACAAGAAAACCAAAACGGCCCACATTGCTGCCCAATGGTTTCCTACTGCTTCTGCCGAACGTTTCCGGCCTATCTGCAGGCTGATGCTCTGGACTCTTTACAATGATGATCTGTATGAAGAAAGTAAACCTGATGATATTGATGAGGTACATGCTCAATCCATTGCTATATTGAATGGTGAAATTTCTGTTTCTCAGTCTACAATACCTTTGGCCTCTATGCTTTTCTCATTAAGACAGGAATTGCTTCAGTTTATTCCGAAAGAATCGATGCATCGTTTCACACAGATGATCAGCAGGTATTTTAGCGGGCTTAAAAAAGAACAGGAATACAAAGAGAATAAGATCTTTCCTACAACGGCAGAATGCATTGTCTTAAGGGAAGATTCAATCTGTCTGTATCCTTTCCTGCAGCTCACTGAGGTTGAGACCGGTATTACCCTGCCGCCGGAAATTCATGATCATCCGGTGATCCGCCGTCTCCAGGCACTTGCCTGTCATTTGGTAACTTTTTTCAATGAAGTTCAATCTGTCGTAAAAGATGAAGCTACGGGAAGTATCTATTATAATATTGTAAAGGTAATTCAGAATGAACGCAGGGTTTCGTTAGAGGAAGCCTGTCTGGAAGATCTGCGCCTCCATAATGAAGATCTTAAGGAATTTGTAGCTCTGCAGGCCTCACTTCCTGACTTTGGTATATGGCACGAGGATGTGGTCAATTGGGTACACTATATGAGTATGGTATTGAGCGGCTGGAAAAATATATCCACTAAGCTTGACCGCTATAACAAAACAGAATTTCCAAGTGTTTCCGAATTAAAAGAAACATTGGGACACAACCAATTTCAATAAAATTGAACAAGTACTATGGCATTTCAGTAAACAGATGATGTTTATTTAAGTACAATAATTTTAAAATACAGATAAAATGACACCAGAACAATTTAATAGTGCAGATTACTTACCACGGGGATGCTACCCATGGCCCGATCTTATAAATCCACATGCTGAACAAATGGGGAAAGATATGGATGGCTGGATTGATAATGATTATACTTTCCTGACAGAAAAACAACGGAAAATTTATAAAAAAATGGAACTTCATATGTGTACAGCACGTATGTGGCCGCATTTGACCTATGAGCAGGCCATTCCATGCAATAGATTCATGCTTCAATATGTTGCTCTCGATGACCAGGTGGAGCATTCGTCACTTGAAGAAATTCAGGAGTTAAGGATTCGTTGTACAGATATTCTCAGAGGCGCTCAGGCTATGCCGGAGGAAAATGCTCTCTATCATCATATGGCCATGATCCGGGATGAGTTTCGTGCTTTCATGCCAGATCTGTGGTTTGATCGGTTCGTGTACTATTTTTATCAATCTTTCAGATACGGAATCGAATTAGAGTATCCATATAAAATAGCCCACCGTCCACCATCACTCAATCTTTACAAAACCATTAGAGAATATTCTGTTCTCATGCGTCCTTATCTGATCTTTGGTGAGATTGAATCAGGTCTTGTTCTGCCGGAGCATATCTTTGAGCATATCGTAGTGCAAAAGATGATTTCCCATATGACTCTGGTCGTTGCGTGGCAAAATGACCTTCACTCCCTGCCAAAAGAGATGGCGAAGGGGACAGAAGTTTTTAATCTGGTTTTTGTATTGCAGCAGGAGTATCATCTTTCTTTGGAAGATGCCTGTGCAGAGGCTTTACGTATTCATAATGAAGAGCTGGCCAGTTTGAATGGTTTACATGAAGAGTATCGGGAATTCGGTGAATATCAGGAATACGTCGACAAATTTGTTTATTATGCCGGTGTTGGGCTTCAGGGAGTTAACACTTTTTATCTGGAAACAAACAGATATAAGCATGGAGGAGTTGGTTTTGCCTGGCCTGAAGATCATGCTGCAAATAAAAGTCTGTAAATAAGATTAATTTAAAATAACTTTTAAATTTTAAAGATGAAACAACAAGACGTTCCGGTTTTACAATATCCCTGGCCCTATGAAATAGGTCCGTTTTCACAATCTTTTTATGAAGAACAGAATAATTGGATTGATACGGATTACCAATTTATGTCTGAAGCTACAAGAACTAAATACAAGAAGCATGGTCTTGTAGAGGCTGCGTCATATATGTTTCCGGCGGCTAGCACCAAAGATCAGATCCGGCCTATAGCAAGATTTATGGTTTGGCTGACTCTATTGGATGATTATTACGAATTGTGCCCGGTTGATCGATTTGCAGATATCAGAGACCATATTATGGATATCATGATGGGAGAACAACCTAAAGCAGATGACATCGGACTGGTAAAGCAGGTGGCTTTAAGCAGGCAGGAATTTATTCCTTACGTAAATGATGATTGGTTGGCACGCTGGACTAAAAACTTTTATAATTATACTACTTATGGACTTATGGAAGAAACACCCTACAAGTTAAAAAAAGAATTTCCAAGTCTTAGTAACCTTCTGCTTATCCGTGAGTATTCGATTTCTATGTACCCCTATGGAGATCCGGTAGAGCCTTCTATTAATTATATTGTTCCTGGATATATTTCTGAACATCCTATTATAAAAAGGTTAAAAATGTTAATGTGCAGAATAATAGCCATTCAGAATGATTTTGCTTCCATAGAAAAGGAGATGGGGATTGATACAGAAATTCTGAATATTATATTGGTTATCAGGAACCAGCATAAAGTTTCATTGGAAGAAGCTATTGCTGAAGCAATGCATATCCATGATTCATATGTTCAGGAATTTGTTGAACTTCAGAATAATTTACCTGATTTCGGTCTTCAGCAAAAGAATGTTGTACGGTTTATACATAATATGGCACTCATGATCTCAGGATTGGGAACATGGTATCATAAAGGCAATTCCACCAGATACAAAATTCCCGGCGAATTTCCTAAGCCTGAATACGGGATAACTGTGCATTAACCTTAATGGAATCACAGATAGCATCAATTCTGCTCACCTGTATTCAATAACAGTTTGAACTTTACTTCTGTAATCTTTCTTAGAGTAGAGGTTGTCTCCAACATTTGATAGGGGACAACCTCTTTTTGTTCATATAACCTTTGTATTCTAATTTAAATCTGAAGATTTTGTAGAGTGTAAACAAAAGTTAAATAATTCGTGATAATTCCGGTTTATTTCTTTGCAGTTAAGGATAGATTATCCATATAAACAGCCTGATGTACTCCATTCAGTAAAACTTTCAGTCCCAGATGTGAGTCTTTTTTCAAAGAAATGGTATATGTTTTTTTCTCTCCTGTTATCTTTGAAGGTTTAGTGATTGAAACATAAGATTTTGCATCAGAAGGGCTGTTTACGGAGAAAAGCTCTAATGTTGTTTCTCCTCCGTTATCCGAAAGATCAAGAGAAAGGGTATAGGTTCCGGCTTTTATTTCCGGAGTTACCAGATACATATTTTCTCCTGGGTTGCTCATTGAATAAAAAACAATTCTTTTATCACTCGCATACAGCATGGCTTTCCCTGGCTGAGCAGTCCAACATTTATTGATATCTTTCCAGGTGTCAAAATTTTCTGCAAGGGTCGATACCGGTTTACACTGTGCACTTACAGTTAGAAATCCTCCAATAACAGCTATTCCCGAGAATATAACTTTTCTCATATCTTATTTTTATTTATAATTAGTAAAAATAACAAAAAAAATCGTATTGAAATCTTTTTGTTTTCATGATTTAAGTTAGCTCTTTTAAGTTTCATACGGCTGAATGTGCTTTTCAGTCAGCTTTTCATTGTGACCAATAGTATCTGCTTGGGAGTTGTGTTCTAAGAATTATCTCACAAAATAAGCCTTCCAATTACAGAAAAGCTTATCCGATTTCAAGTAAGATGCAATTATAAACAAGACTCAGAATAGGATTAAATATAATCATATACTTATACTTATATGTGAGATCATATTGAACCTTTTGTAAAGGTGTTGAAAACTGTCCTGTAAGATTATTTTCAGCACCTCTATTGATTCTTTTTTTCATTTTCTTTTTTCAGATCACGTTTTGTAGGAAAAAATCATCAAAAATAATAAGAGCTAAGTGAATTTTTGAATGAGGAACGATTCAATGGCAAGTATAAAATCAATTTTTTTTTGATTTCTTCAGCCATAAGGGATTGCCAAATGCATTAACATCGGAATCGACATCTAAATACTCTGATCTTTTACAATGCTTGCATTCTCTTTCAGTATTGCTAGTGTATTTCCATTGGTGGATATTTAAAAAGCAAAGTATTTTTTTCATCATATATTTTCTGCAAACAAAATCAATTTATCCATGTGATAATTACGGGATTCCGTAATCAGACAAAAAAATAGAAAAACAAGACCGTTGAAAATGTAGACTTACTACAGAGGTATTAAAAAGCGGTAGTGTATTTTAAAAAAAATCTGTTTAGATCCTTGTATTCGGAAAGATCTTTCATTATTATATCTAAAAATGTTTTTTCTTTATATTGTAAGCTTATTGGCGTATAAATTGATACAACAAACTGAACTGAATTTTGATGACTAATGACTAGACTCGCTGTAACTCTGATTTTCTTTTTAACTGGTTTTTTCTTTCTACATGCACAGGAGAAGAAAGACTCGCTGTATTACAAAATAGAAGAATTTTCGGATAAGAGAAAGGTTACCAAATTCATTCACCGCTTTATATTTCGTAGAGAGCCGGATTCTACTTCTGTGAAGTCCAGAACAGAAAAACTGTCGCAGGAGGCTTATAATAAAAAGTACATCAGAAAAATCAGGATCGAAACCATTGATCCTTTTGGATACGGCTCTAAAGATACTAAAGAAAAGGCCAGATGGTATGATTGGGTAGCAGATCATCTTCATGCCAATACAAGAAACTCTACGGTTAATAATTATTTACTTTTTGAAGAAGGGGAAGAATATAATGCCCAGAAACTTTATGAATCTGAGCGTTTACTTAGAGCAATGCCATTTGTCAACAGGGTGAATATCAGTGTTTCCGATAGTACTTCCAGTAAAGATTCTATTGATGTTGTGGTAAAAGTTCTGGATTCCTGGAGCCTGAAGCCGAGAATCAGCTATTCCGGAAGTAAAATCGGTTTAGGAGCTACTGAGGAAAATGTATTGGGATTAGGCCACACTCTTGATTTCCTTTACAGAAACGATTCCAAAGAAAAGCAGGATTATCTTTTGGGAAGTTATACAACCTATAACCTTTTAGGGACATATATCAATGCCCAGCTTCTTGGGGAAAGGGATTTTTCAAAAAATGAAAGAATTAATTTCAGCTTAAGAAGAGACTTTTTCTCGCCTTTAACGAGATGGGCGGGTGGTTTTACATTTGAATATTTTAAGCGGAAGGTTTTACTTCCTACAGAAACTGATACTGCATTTCCGGAAGTTCAGATCAAAGTGTACAGTCAGGATTTATGGGGTGGTTATCAGATTCCCGTTTCATCTGATCCCAACGAAAAAGTATCCAGCAATATTGCAATAATAGGAAGATTTCAGAATTATCAGTATAAAGACAGTCCGGGAATAGACCAGTATAAATATTTTAGTTCGTACAACAGTTTTCTCATGTCTGTGGGGTTTATCCACAGAAACTTTTCGGTTCAGAGAAATATCTTTCAATATGACTTGCCTGAAGATGTTGCGTATGGTAATTCTGTGAACATTATTGCAGGAGGTTTATCAAGAAATAAAGAAGTGAACCCTTATGTAGGAATCTCTGCTTCTTATGGTACTTTTACAAAGTTGGGATACTTTACTGTAAAAGGGCAGTTTGGACGTTTTTTTAATGAAGACAACCAAAATCGCGAGTCTTTCCGCGTGGATGGAACATACTTTACGAATCTTATGGATTGGAAATTTGCCAAAGCAAGACATTTTTTTTCTCCGACGATTGCCTTAGGAAATCCACAGCATAACTATTCTTATAAAGACAGGATCAATCTTTCTTCCACAGATGAATTTCCTGTTTATAATTCGGATTATATCGGGACTAAAAAACTGGTTTTAAGGTATCAGCTTCAACTGTTCATTAATAAAACGTGGAAGAATTTCCATTTTAGTCCTTACTTAACCACTGCAGTGGGGTGGTTGGGAATGCCTGATGATAAGCTATTGAAAACAAAAGCAAATACAAAAATTGGTATTGGGGTATTGATTAATAATCCGTACCTGGTTTTCAACAGAATCCAGATTTCTTTCATGTATTATCCACGGGTTCCGTTTGATAATAACTCGGTTTTTGATTTTAACAGCAATAGAAATAATCTGTTACCAATGAATAATTTTGCAACAGATGTTCCTCATTTTGTGAACTTTGGGAATTGATGAAGTATTTTAAATTTCACCCATCACAAACATATTCTCCATGGTAGGCACTTTACTTCCGCCTTCTTTTTCAAGGGTAATGGCAAAAGCTTGAGCATTGGAAATGTTGGACAGTGCAATTCTGCTGTCTTTATCTTCAGTATACATTCCTGCGCTTACAGGTTGCCCGTCTTCGATGGCCCAAAGCTGATATTGCATTCCTGCAGGAGCTTTAGGAAGTTTTTCGGCATTCAGATAGACTTCTTTTGTTTTCTTATCCCAAAAAACCATTGCTTTGGAATCCGGATGTTTTTCAACTCCCTTAAGCATGACCATCTGCATATCAGGATTGGAGAACATGCCAATCTTGCGGTCCATTTTTTCCATTGCCTGATCCTGGGCTTGCTTTTCTGCAGCCAGTAAAGCCATTTCCTTTTTATCAGACGATTGGCTATTCATCCAGAATAAATTGCCCGCAACACTGATCAGGAATAATACGGAAGCCGCTATTGCATACGTTTTCCATTGTGTATTTTCCTTAATAATTACTCTTTCTGTAGCTTCTCTGTGATCTTTTGTTTCAGGAACATTTGTAGAAACAGACGGAATTACCTCTTCAACAGTCTGTTCCTGCTGAATTTTATTCCAGATCTTAGATTTCAAATCGCTTGGAGGTGTTACAGCCTGAGCGGTAGCAAGATGTTCTAAAGTCTTTTGCGCTTCTTCAAAAGCTGCTTTTACTTCAGCATTATTCTTCATCACACACTCCAAAATCCCCGCTTCCTCAGGAGAAGCATGGCCAAGAATATAAGATTCTATAATTCCGGATGATATGTATTCTTTTGTGTTCAATTTATTTTATTGATAATCTTTTAGCAAATCTCTTAATTTCATCAGTGCATTACGCATTTTCGTTTTCACGGTTCCCAGCGGTATCTTCAGCTTTTCGGAAATTTCATGCTGGGTATATCCCTGATAGTAAGCAAGATCAATGAGTTCCTGCTTGTCCGTTTCCAGCCCTTCAAGCACATTGGTAAATCCAATATAATCAGAGGAATTATTAACCGTTGAAAGTTCTGTAGTATTATATACGAAATCCGGAAGTGGTTGGTTTTTAAGCTCATTCTGGAATCCTTTGGATTTTAAATAATCAATAGCCGTATTCCTTGCAATATTGATGATCCAGGTGTAAAACCTCCCTTTGGAAGCGTCGTACTGATGGATAGAGTTCCATATTTTAACAAAAACATCCTGAATCACTTCTTCAGTGTATTCTTTAGACTGAACAATTCGGAGAATGATTCCGTACAGCGCACCGGAATAGTGGTCATACAGATAATGAAAACCGGTTTCGTTTTTTTCTTTTAATAAAACGATAAGTTCCTCTTCCGAATAGGTTGTTTTAATAGCTTTTATTTTTCTGTTCAAATGTAACAAAATAAAACATATAGTCAATAAAATACAATCTATCTTTTATTTCGTACATGATTTTTAAGAAATCACTAAAAAATATTCAATATGAAAGTCTTGTTTCAAGCGCTGTACTTGTCTTTAGTATTGCTTTGCTCACTCATTTCTAGAAAAGGAAAGAGCTGTTTTTTTAATTGAAAATTCTTATCGTCTGAAAATCTATAAGAAACCGATTTGAAATAAGTTTTATATGTTTAATTTATTCTGAACGAAAAATAATTAACTGTAAATCAGTTAATTAAAAATAATTTCATTTTTTTTCAATCTAAAATAAAACCAGCCTCGTAAATGACATTAAACACACAATTATTTATAATTAATTAAAAAATAACGCAATGAACACACAATCGAAAATCACAGTTTTAGCAATGGTTGCTTTATCATTTGCTTTTAGCGGGAAGGTAACGGCACAAATGATGAAAGAAAAAACAGTAATGGTAGGAGGAGCTGCCATGTATCCATCCAAAAATATTATTGAAAACGCAGTCAACTCCAAAGATCACAAAACCCTGGTTGCCGCAGTGAAAGCTGCTGGCCTGGTAGAAACATTACAGGGAGCAGGACCTTTTACTGTATTGGCACCCACAGATGCTGCTTTTGCAAAACTTCCGAAAGGAACAGTGGAAAATCTTGTAAAACCTGAAAACAAAGCTACGCTTACCAGCATTTTGACTTACCATGTTTTGCCGGGAAAATACAGTGCAAAAGAAATCTGGGCTGCTGTAAAAGCCGGTAACGGAAAAAGCATGATGAAAACGGTGCAGGGAGAAGACCTTACTTTCTGGACTAAAGGAAAAGACCTTTACATAAAAGATGCAAAAGGAAACAGTGCTAAAGTGACTATTGCAGACGTGAACCAGTCTAATGGGGTAATTCATGTAATAGATACGGTTTTAATGCCATAACAATTTATAAGATTTCAGACAGCATATTTCAGTATGCTGTTTTTCTTCTTTTATCCTAACACTAAAAAATAATAGTATGAAAAAGACAATTCAGGTTTCTAATCAGGGTGCTACCCTTGATACCAGTAGAAGAAACTTTTTAAAATTAAGTGGAGTAGGATTAGCCATCGCAGGTCTTACTATAATTGGCTGTGATGACAATGATGATTTTCAGATCATGGAGGAATCTAAATATGATTTGGGAACAGGTGATGTAGGAGTATTAAATTACGCCTACGCACTCGAACAGCTGGAAGCTGACTTCTATACCAAAGTGGTAAACAATTTCTATACGGGAATTTCCAGTATTGAAAAACAAGTTTTTACAGACCTCTACCATCATGAAGTCATTCACAGGGATTTCTTTAAAGCAGCCATCAGCGGTGCTACAGACCATGTGCTTCCCAAACTGGAGTTTCAGTATCCGAATGTGAATTTTAATGACCGTAATTCAGTTTTAGCTACAGCAAAAGCACTGGAAGACACTGGTGTGGCAGCTTATAATGGAGCCGGAAAATATATTTCCAATCCTGCTTATCTGGTCATTGCCGGTAAAATAGTTTCGGTGGAAGCCAGACATGCTTCTGCCATCAGAAATCTGATCAATCCGGGATCTGCTGATTTTTCGGGAGATGATGTGATAGATGCGAATGGGCTTGATCTTGCAAAAGAGCCTAAAGATATCGTAATGGCTGCCGGAGCTTTTATCAAAACACCTTTTACCTGGAAGGAAAGAGGCATTAATTAATCATTCACCTTTAAAAATTACATTATGAATATTCTTAGATTACTGGATAAGCTTTCTTATGATAAATTTTTCACAACGGAAGCATCAAGACTGGAAACCATCACGAATATGTCATTATTCGGGAAAAAGGCAGCTACTGCAGCTGTACCGCTTGGATTGGGAACTTTAATGGCTACTTCTGCCAAAGCGGAAACTACGAAAACGAATTTAACAGGCTATGCTTTAAAAAGTACCCTGACCGATGCCTTACAATTGGCATTGGTTCTGGAATATCTTGAAAATGAATATTACAGCATAGGACTATCCACACCAGGATTGATTCCCACCGGAGACAGAACTGTTTTTATGCAGATCTCAAAACATGAATCAGCACACGTCAGTTTTCTGAAAAGTACACTGACTTCTCTGGGAACAACACCTGGAAGTAAACCAACCTTTGACTTTACAGCCAGCGGAAATTTTTCACCTTTTACAGATTATAGCCAGTTTCTTATTCTTGCCCAGGCTTTTGAAGATACGGGAGTAAGAGCTTATAAAGGGCAGGCGGGAAATGTAATGTCCAATAAAGTGGTGCTTCAGGCAGCATTACAGATTCACTCTGTTGAAGCCAGACATGCTTCACAGGTAAGAAGAATGAGAGCCAATAAAGGGTGGATTGAGCTTGCAGACGGAGGAAGTATGCCATCCGCAACCAATCCTGTGTATGCCGGAGAAGACAATGTAAACCAGGCAGGTTATAATACAGGAACTTTATTTGGAGCGGCAGCCGGTTCTGCGGCTTATGATGAAATATTAAGTGGCAGCGATGCACAAACTATTGCTTCCCTGTTCATAGTTTAGTTGTGATTTGGATGATGATAAAGTGGTGTCCATTTCCGGAATTTTCCGGAAATGGATTTTTTTATATTCTATCGAATTGAAAATAAGTGTTTTAATGTAAGAAATTGGTTTTCCTTAATAAGATCTTTGAAGTACTGATGGAACAAAGTTGGGCAGGTATTGGTTTAAATAAAAAATCCCCAGTAAGTCCTGGGGATAAAAACTAATAACCATGAAACTCAAATTAATGAGATAATCAAGCCGCAAATGTATTGAAAAAAGATTCAAAGTCCCATTATTTTGAATTATTTTTTTCTGTTTTTTTAAAAAAAATTATGAAAAGTCTCAATGTTTGCCGACCGGAAGCATCTCAAAAAAATAAGATATTTTTAATTGTAGATAAATCTTAAAAAAAGATAAGCTGTACGCCTATCTTATATAACCGCTGTTTAACATCCGTAATCCTCAGGTTTCCAGCGGTGAGTTAATATGAAATGTTATATTTTTAGATTAAATGATGGGTTTTATCGTAGTCCTTTCAATTGAGTGGTAAACTCCGTGTAGTCTATACTGCCTACATTTTTATCAATTACTTTTCCGTCTTTTATGACAAAAGTTAATGGGATGGCACTATATCCCAACAGACCATTTCCACCTAAAAAGGTTTTGATGGCATCCATATATTCCATATTCTGATGGGTAATATCATTTATTGTATTCTTAGCGAGAAAAGTTTTTAATTTTTCAGGGTCCTCATCAATAGATAAAAAAACAAACTTTATGTTTGGATTCTCTTTACTTATTTTTTTGAAAGTAGGAATTTCCTGGATACAGGGTTTACACCATGTGGCCCAAACATTCACCACAACGATTCCGCCTTTATTCAGATATTCTTTTTGAAAAGGGCTGTCTTCAATCTTTCCGGAGAATTTTGTTTTAAGATGATTGACTATAGGAGGATCAACAGTACTTATTTTGATGAATTTTAATCCCAGAAAAATAACTGTTGCCGGAATAATTATAATTAGTATTATTTTTTTTATCATTTGTTTTTTTGCAAAACTAGGTAATTATTTAATCTGATAAATAATCAAAGTTGTAGATATTAAACTACAGGAACAGCAAATTAAATTGTCACAGATCAGATTTGATTATCATTTTATAAGTCTTATTTTTTTTATAATAAAGTAGATTAAATCTATTGAATTTATTTAATTCGATAGATTTTGTAAATTTTTAGAATTGAATTTATTGAGAAGGATTCAGGACATCAACGGTCTATATTTGCCCCACAATAAATAAGAAAATTATGAAAAAAAATGTGCTTTTAGCCGGGATTCTTATCACGTCTACACTGTATTCTCAACAACTGACAACTAATACGGGAAGTCCTGTAGGGGATAACCAAAATTCTAAAACGGTAGGAAATAACGGACCGGTTTTACTGGAAGATATTCATTTAATTGAGAAATTGGCAGCTTTCGACAGAGAAAGAATTCCTGAAAGAGTAGTACATGCGAGAGGGGCCGGAGCCATTGGTGAATTTGTTGCAGATGCTGATTTTTCAGAGGTTACCATGGCTGATTTTTTATCAAAAGCGGGAAAGAAAACGCCCGTATTAGTTAGATTTTCAACTGTAGTACATCAGCAGGGATCTCCCGAAACCTTCAGAGATCCGAGAGGGTTTGCGGTTAAATTTTATACTGATCAGGGAAATTATGATTTAGTGGGTAATAATCTACCAGTATTCTTCATCAGGGATGCCATGAAATTTCCTGATATGGTTCACGCTTTTAAACCCTCTCCGGTTACCAATAATGCTTCTGATAATAACAGAGTTTTTGATTTTATGGCTAATATTCCGGAAGCTACACACATGTTGACCTGGTTATTTTCAGATTATGGAATTCCTGCCAACTACAGGGAAATGCAGGGAAATGGAGTACATGCCTTCAAATGGGTCAATGCCAAAGGAGAAGTAACGTATGTGAAGTATAAATGGGTTCCTCAGCAAGGTGAAAAAAATCTTAGCCAGGAAGAAGCCAATAAAATTCAATCTACACAGATAGAACATGCTACGAGAGATTTGTACAATGCTATTCAGAATAAAAACTTTCCGAAATGGGATTTGTACGTACAGATGCTGAAGAAAGAGGACTTTGAAAAGCTTGATTTCAATCCGGTAGATGTGACCAAAATTTGGCCGGAATCTATTGCAAAATCGGTAAAAGCAGGAACTATGACTCTTAATCAGAATCCGACGAACTATTTTCAGCAGGTAGAGCAGGCTGCTTTTTCTCCCGGAACTCTTGTGCCTGGAATTGAGCCGTCAGAAGATAAACTGCTACAGGGAAGACTGTTCTCTTATTTTGATACGCAGAGACACAGGATCGGAGGGAACTTCCAGCAATTGCCAGTTAATGCATCAAAGAATGAAGTCATGACTTATAATCAAAACGGGTACATGTCTGTGAGACCTCAAAGTGGTGAAGTCAATTACCAGCCTTCAGCAGGTAAACCGGAAGTGACCGATAACAAAAAATTCAAATATTCTCAGGCTGTTTTTCCTGCAGGTACATCATCTGTACAGGCGAAAATAGATAAGGAAAATAACTTTAAACAGGCCGGAGAACTGTACAGGTCTTTTTCTAAAAAGGATCAGGATAACCTGATTAAAAACCTTGGAGATGCTTTGAACAGCGTTACCAATAAAAAAGTAGTGGCTAAAATGATCTCTTACTTTTATCAGGCAGATTCAGAATATGGAAAACGTTTAGCACAATATGTTAAAATGGACCGCCAGCAGCTGGAATCTTTATTATCTTCAAAATAAGAATAATGAAATATTTTATTTCCGCTTTCATTCTGTTTTTTACGATTGACAGAATGAGTGCACAAGACATCTTTTCGTATGCAAAGACAGGTAATGCAGAAGCCTTGTCTCAATTTAAAAAAGATATTGATTCTAAAAACACAGAAGGCTATACTCCCTTAATTTTAGCCGTATATCATAATCATTACAAAACTGCCCAATGGCTGCTTGAAAACGGAGCTAAGCCTGATCTGCAGGATAAAAGTGGTAATACAGCATTAATGGGTGCTGCTTTTAAAGGATACAAAGAAATGGTTTCATTACTCATTTCCTTTAAAGCGGATATAAATGCCATAAATTACAATGATGCAACAGCCCTGATCTATGCCACAGTTTTTGGCAGAGCAGAAATTCTGAAAATGCTCTTAGAAAAAGGAGCTGATAAGAATATAAAGGATAACAGAGGAAACACCGCCCTGCAGCATGCTCTGATGCAGAATAATGAAGAAGCTGTAAAATTGCTTCAAAGACAGTCAGTAATCAGATAATACAATTGATCTGCTGATTAAAAATAAAAATGCCTAATATCAATCTGATATTGGGCATTTTGTTTGGGTATTACATCTTAGTGTTTATTAAAATACGAGTGATTATTTGTATTTGTGTGCCTTATTTTTATCTCCTAACCGTACAAGATCTACTGTGTTTTTGATGCTCAGTTTTTTGTAGACCCTTGCTTTGTAGGTGCTTACTGTTGAAAGGTGCAGGTTCAGTTCATTCGAGATCTCAATATTACCGTATCCTTTTATTAATAAATCAAATATTTCCTTTTCTCTTTCGGATAAAGCTTCTATAGGGTTGACAGGAGTGTCTTTTTTAGCGGAAGAGACCAGCTTTTTAACAATGTCCGGGGAATAATAAGTTCCGGTTTCAAAAATGTTTTCTACGGCTTCCAGGATATTGTTTTCATCACATAATTTATTAATGTAGCCGTCAGCCCCTTCAATGATATACTGTACTGCAATATCATTGTCATACACTGAGAACACAAGAATCTTAAGATCCGGCTGTATTTTTTTTACTTCACCAATCATGCTCAGATATTTACTCTCCGGCATATTGATATCCAGGATCAATAAGTCGAATTTCTCAATGAGTAACTGATCTGTCAAATCTGTATAAGATTCCGCGTAAGAAATCTTCACATCTTTGTAGTGGGATTCCAAAATAAGGGTGGTTCCCAATCTCACCACAAAATGATCATCCGCAATAATAATTTTTCTATCCATATTTTTGTTTTTTTATTTTAATTGATACTATTGTTCCATGTGGAGTATTGTTTTTAAAGTCTATTTTACCGTTGATCATCATGAGTAATTGAAGAATAAGATGCAGCCCCAGACTGTACTTTTGTAAAATGAGTTTTTCATTTTCAATATTATTCTGAAGCTTTTCATAATACTTCATCTGTTCCATACTCATTCCTTTTCCTGTATCTCTTACTTCCAGAAAAAAGATGCTGTCATCTTCAATGGTGGACAGTTCTATGGTTCCGTTTGTTGTGTTTTTTATCGCATTATCTATTAAATTATGAATAATTACCGCTACTACATTCTGATTGATCTGGGAGTAAGTAGGGTTTTTAACATGATTAATGATTTTCGTATTTTGTTCTCTGGCAGCTCCTTCAAAAAGAGTTTTTTTGGATTCAATAACTTCGTAAATATTATAAGTTTCCTTTTTTTCGGAAATGTTATAAATCTCGGCGTATTCTTTCAGGGTTTTTACAAAGTTGTAGAACTCTATAGAAGATTTATAAAAGCTTTCAAAATGCTTTTTTTGTATATAATGATCGTGCTCATCTGTTTCATACAATTTCTTTGCCGCAATAGACAGATATTTGATAGGAGTGATAATGTCATGGCTTATCGTCTCCAGTAATTTTTTCTGCTGAACACTTTCTTTTCGGAGCTGTTCCTTTGTATACTCCAGTTTTGAAACAGTTTTTAATAATTTCTGCGTTCTTATTTCAATGATTTTTTCCAGTTCTCTTTTTTTCAGTTCCTGTCTTCTTATCCGTAGTTTGACTAGCTTTAATAAGATGAGTGATACAATTAAAATGATGAAAAACTTAAAAAGTAATGTTTGATAGAACAGATATTTTACATCAATATTTAATGTTTTGTAAATGTATTTTCCTTTTGGAGAGGCTAATACTCTTACGATAAGCTGATATTTTCCGGGCTCCAGATTGGTGATGTAGTATTTCCCGTCGCTGCTTACTTTTTCCCATTTCTCATTTTTAGAGCCTTTCAGTTTGGCTTCAATTACAAGGTTTACCCGGTTGGCATAATAAGGTACATCTACCAGGATTAAAGCTTTATAAAAATTGTTTTCCAGATTGATGGTATTCTCTTTTATACTGCTTTTCGAATCATAAAATACCACACGTTCTATAAAGAAATTCTTCGGATAATAACTTCTGATCTTGTTAGGATTAAAAAATACCAGTCCTTTTATAGAAGGCAGCACAAAGCTTCCATTTTGAAGCACTGCCGCACTTGGAGAACACCCTCCGTTGAACTCATTCGTATTGAATCCGTCTTCTTTACTGTACCTGTAATAATATACAGGAGATTTTTTATCTCTGGAATAATTCAGAAGATTGTTTTTCAGCACCTGGAACAGTCCGTTGTTGGTGCTGATCCAGAAAAATCCTTTTTTATCTTCCAGAATCGTATGCGAAAATAAAAGGTAGCCGTCCTTGTCGTCAGGCATTCTGATTAATTCTTTGTTTTTGTAAAGGAAAAAACCGTTTCCCTGGGTCATAATCCAAAAGTTACCATCATGGGTTTTTACAATTTCCCTTACATTCAACGGTTTTGAAGATATTTTTTTAGGTGTAAAATAGGGTGCTTCTATGGAATATAAGGCATCTCTGGTCCCTATAAGCCATTTATTCCGACCATATTCCTGCACAGAGGTTACAATATTGAAGACGGAAAATTGCAAAAAAGACTTTTTGAAGCTGGCATCCTTATAAAAAACCAGTTGAGATCTTAGCGAAGGCTGATGAAATACTACCACATAATAATCTTTGATATTCCAAACGTAAGAAACTGTTTTCCCGAAATTCAGCTGTTCTTTTTTCGAATAATCGATGTCTCTGAGATAGCGCAGCAAAGACTGATCTTTTTGAACAATGATGTTTTTTTTGTTATCACACAATAAAAAATATCTGCTGGTGGTGTTGAAATGATATTGTTTTAGCAATCCGTTTTCGTTATAAACGTCTCCTGATGAGGTGATTACTTTATCCTTTCCGAAAGGCAGCGGGGAATAAAAAATATTATCATGAGATCTGTCGGATTTGTTGACAACATGGAAGTTGTTGAATTTAATGACATTCAGACCGTCAGATAAGGTTCCCAGATAGAGCTTATTATTGTTCTCATCGTGGTAAATGGAAGATAAAGAGTTTTTATTCAGGTCATAAGTTGCAATTTTTTTTACATTGATCTCATTGTGATCATACAGTACTTTATATAAAACGTGATTATGAATGATGAAGGACTGATTGTTGATCTGGCTCCAGTATATTTTCGCTTTCCCCTGAAAAAATACATCAGGGGCATCCAGATAAGTTACTTTTCCGGAGAATATTTTAATGATCTTTTTTAACTTCCTGGAGGTGATAAAAATGTTTTGTCCAAAACAGAATGTATCCAGTATATAGTTCTGATGCAGTCCTTTGATGGGGGCTATGTTTTGGTGTTTATACTGAATAGTCCCATCGTTGGCAAGGTGATAGTAGTTGTTTTTGTCAAAATAAATAAAATATTTTAAATGTTCTACCTCTTCTGATAAACTGTTTTTAAAAAAAATGGAATGTGATCTGCTTTCACTCAATACCTTTCGGATGCAGCTGGTCTGTTTCTGTAAAACATTTACATTTCTTTTGGAGAGTAAAATGGTATTCTCATTGTATGCCGTTAGATTATAAATAGAGTCTTTTTCCGCATGTCCAAAAAAGATGGTGAACCTGTTATTTTTAAGATT
The DNA here is from genome assembly GCF_019970045.1 of Chryseobacterium sp. GVT01B. GTDB lineage: Bacteria > Bacteroidota > Bacteroidia > Flavobacteriales > Weeksellaceae > Chryseobacterium. The sequence goes on along the minus strand of NZ_JAHXYI010000006.1, from coordinate 487,275 downwards.
AAGATGATTAAAGGTTACAAAATTATATCCGTCATAACGCACAAGTCCGTTTTCTGTACTCAGCCAGATAAATCCATATTTGTCTTTGGTAATATCCTTCACACTATTCTGCGGAAGTCCGTTGTCTGTATCATACCATACAGAAGCTATCTCCTGACTATAACAGAGTTGCACACAGAATAATAGAAAAAATATATGGGTTTTGCAGGACATCATTATGGGTAGGAAATTATGTTTGTGTTTTTAATAGAAATAGTGAATTATTATTATAAAGTTATGAAAAATTAATGGCCAGCAAAAGTATACAATGTCATTTTTAAACTACACAGTATTAAATTTAAAATTACAATCATGGCTATCTATTTTTACAATAATTATTTTACCAGCCGTACAGGTTATCTGATCTTTGTCCCAACAATTTATTACCTGATTTAACAATGAATGTTAAATATGTTCCCACGTATTTTAAGTGAAATTTCAAGGTGGTTTATACAGGGGAGACTTAGATCTCCTCTGTTAAAATTCAGGTAGTCAATAAGCAAATGAATGTCAGAAAAAATAAACCAAAGGTTATGAAAAATAGAAAAATTACATCCTTAGCAGTGGTAATGCTTGGACTATCCATTACCGTATCCGGACAAGCCGGAAATGTAGGAATCAATACGACTTCTCCTACAAAAACATTAGATATCAATGGAGAATTGCGTACCCGTACACTACCTATAATTCCCGGAGGAACTCCTGTGGTTGCAGATGCAGATGGGAATATAGGAATATTTAAGCCCGTCAATCCCAACGATTTTATTGTATATAATTTGGATAGTAATATCAGACAGAATGATTCCAGGAATGTAGCTTTGACTTCGATAAGAAATAATGCTCAAAACGGAGGTTCTCCTCAGATTGACGCCAGTAATTGCTGGGTAGTTCCCAATTCTACAATTGGGTTGAAATTTCCTGCAAGCTCTATACGAAGAGGTACTGTATCCTGGGGATTATGGTTTGAGATGAATTACGCTGATTTAGGTCCGTTTTCTCAAACTTCCATTGAAGGTGGAACAGGAAAGATTAAAGTTCCTGTATTGTTCAATAGCAGAGCATACGCAAGACTTTATAAAAAAACAGGACCTGGAGTTAACGATTGGACGGAACAAAATACCGTAACTGTGGTAATGCAGACATCGCAGATTTCACCGTATTTCTTTGACGCAGCAAATTTAGACAGCTCAGGTAATCCATATGCTACAGGAGGTGCTACCAATGCCAATTACAGGTATTTTCTTTATGCCAATTACAGTGTAGGTGATGGAACAGGGATTAGTATTGATCCGGATTCTGAATACAAAGTAGAATTACTATACGGAATTGAAAACTTATCTTCCCGTGCTAACATTACCGATACTGCTTTTTTACAAAACTGGGGAGTACAGTCTACAGGATATAGTTTTTACAAGAATTAAATTTTTAATTACATTTTAGAATGAGCGGAGTAGAAATATTCCGCCATTTGAATTCAAACCATTTTTTATAGAAAACAATATATTAACATAGCAATCTTCACAATTTGAGAGTTCAATGAAAATAAACAATAAGAAAAAAGTAATTCATCATATGATTTTTCAGCTGATTCTGATTGTGTTACTCTTGGGAGTAATTTTTACACTTAGATTCCTTAATTATCATTTACTTTCAATATTGTTTGTTTTTATTACTCTTTTGGTATTGCTATATGGGAAGCTTAAAAACAGATTTATCTTTGAATATGAAAATTCCGGAGAGATCCTTTCCATAAAAAGTTATCAATGGCTTTCAGGATGTAAAAAACCTCGTTTTGAAATGCCGCACAGAAAAATCTTAAATATTGAAATCAAGGAAGGCATTTTAAAAAAATATCTGGTTATTCTGTTCTCAGGTTCTTCGGAAAAGGTTTTAAGAATGGACATTGATATTACCTTTTGCAATGAAAATCAGGTGAATTTACTTTTCAAAGATATTACGAAAAATATGACTATGAAAGACCATGAGTTTATTTCCGACAGGAGATAATGGTGTTTTGAGCAGTAAATAAATTAATATAGGATGGAAAATTTGAAAGATATTCATATCGGAGATCTGCTGTATAAAAGAGTAAAGGAAGAAGAAGTAGAAATAAGCAGAATCTGTAAGTTTCTACAGAAAACAGAAAAGGAAATTACAGAGATGTATTCTCAAAAGTCTGTAGGTGCAGATATACTTTTAAAGTGGTGTAAACTGCTTGAATATGACTTTTTCCGGCTGTACTCTAATCATTTGATTTTATATGCTCCCGCTTCAAGCCCCAATAAAAAAGAGAAACAGTCCCAGCTGCCTCAATTCAGGAAAAATTTATATACCAAAGAGATTATAGATTTTATGCTGGAACTCCTGGAGAATAAGCAGATGACGACTTTAGAAATTATGACTCAATACAGAATTCCAAAATCAACGCTCAATAAATGGATAAGCAAATACAGATCATAAATATCGGCCCTAATTATAAACAGATTTATCATGATTTTATAGAAGCAAAATGTCCTGATAAAAGAAAATTTGTCAAAGGGTTTTTATCCAAAGACAGTCTATCTGTATCCGATGTACTGAAAATTAATAATATTATTTTTTTTGATGGATCATCCGAAAGCCAGAAATTTAAATCCTATGATAAACAGGCTATTTTCGAAATCCTTGACTATCAAAAAGCACACAGATTAAATAACACCCAACTGGCCAGTCACTTTAAGCTGAGCCGAAATACGGTGACCAAATGGAAACGTACATTTTTAATATAATTTAATATAAAGAGAAGAACACATTCCCACTAAAGCAATGTTGTTTATATTTTGTTTTTTTCTAAGTTTTAGAGTATATCTGATTGCAGATATGCTCTTTTTTATGGTAATATTGAGTAGTATTTTATCTACAATAGCTGAGATTTCTTTTTACATAATAAGCTTAGAATATTTACAAAATCTGTTTTGTCTTTTTTCTTAATTATCAGACCTTTGGAGACACACTAAAGATTAAAATTAAATCCCTGATTGCATTTAATTACTATCGGTTCTAAAGACTAAGGATGAAATATCTGGAGAGATCGCTTTCTTTCTAGGTATTTCATTTGTGTTTTGAATATTTTCTTTTTCATTAAAAATAAAAACCTTCCTTACCAAAAGGCAAGGAAGATCTTTAATCAAAACGTTATAAGAACATTCTGATAACTACACCACAACATCTATCTTCACATTGATATTTCCACGGGTTGCTTTGGAGTAGGGGCATGTTGCATGTGCTGTTTCTACAACTTTTCTGGCTTCATCTACGGGGAGATCCGGTAAAATGATCTGTAAATGAGCCTGTAGGAAAAATCCGTCTTCATTGGTCGCCAGATCTATTGAGGCATTGACAGACAGGTCCGAAGGAAGAGTAACTCCCATTTTGGCAGCGCCCAGATGCATCGCTCCGATAAAACATGCCGACCATCCTGCTGCTAATAACTGTTCCGGATTCGTTCCGTTTCCTTTGGCACCGGGAGACGTCAACTCAATGTTCAGTTTTCCGTCACTGCTTTTAGCTTCTCCGTTACGTCCTCCGGTTACTACAACGTTACCGGAATACAACACTTTATTAATGTTTACTACTGTTGTATTTTCTACTTCCTGAATGGTATTTAATTCCATATTTTTATTATTTAGATTGAACAATATTTGTTGATTTGATCCGTTATTAAAGTTTTTTTCTTAGATCTTTGAAAGCTGCTCTAAGTTCTTCCGTAAAGACCTGTGGCTGCTCCCAGGCGGCAAAATGTCCTCCTTTTGGAGCTTTATGATAATAATATAAGGTAGGGTAGGCACGTTTTGACCAGCTTGCCGGAGCCTGATAAATCTCGTGAGGAAATACAGAGATCGCTACAGGAACTTTAATATCTTTTGTTTTCTGTGCATCAGCGCTGAAGTTATTTTTATTGTTTTCCCAATAGAAACGCGAAGAGGATGCTCCTGTGTTGGTAAGCCAGTAAAGTGTAATATCATCCAATATTGCATCACGGCCGATTACATTTTCAGGATGCAGGTCACTTTCACTCCATTCAGCGATCTTCTCGTAAAGGAATGCTGCTAATGCAGTTGGAGAATCGGAAAGTAAATATCCTGTCGTCTGTGGACGTGTTACCATCATTCCTCCATACGCTGCATTTCTTCCAAAGAAAGTACTCATCGCATTATATGCCTGTGCTTCTGGAGCGGAAAGTCCGGAAGGAGCAGGATCACCTGCATTGATGGGTTTTACAAGTTCAGCAGGAATAGTAGCCGGCATGGTCAGATGAATACCCAAAAGACCAGAAGGAGCTTGTTTTGCCAAAGCATCAGATACTACAGAACCATGGTCTCCACCTTCAGAAACATATTTTTTGTAACCGAGTCTTTTCATCAGTACATCCCAGGCGCGGGCAACACGGTCCGGATTCCAGCCCAATTCAGTAGGGATTTCTGAAAAACCATACCCGGGAATCGCTGGAATAATCACATCAAAAGCATCACTTGCTTTTCCACCATACTTTACAGGATCGGTCAGAGGATCTATGGCATCAATAAATTCTAAAGGAGAACCCGGCCAGCCATGAGTAAGGATCACGGGCATTGCATTAGACTCTTTTGAACGAACATGAATAAACTGAATATCAAGACCATCAATATTTGTTACAAATTGCGGAAGGGCATTCAATTTATTTTCCACTTTTCGCCAGTCATAACCATTCCCCCAATAGGTGATCAATTCTTGTAACTGAGCGAGCTGAATTCCCTGAGAAGCATCTTTTACTGTCTCTTTATCAGGAAAACGCGTCTCTGAAATTCTTCTTTTGAGCTCATCCAGCTGAGATTGTGGAATATTGATGTGAAAAGGACGGATACTGGTGTCAGATTTTGACGAAGTCGTCTGGGGATTATTAGCTTGCGCTTTTAAAATTGAAGGAGTACTTAGAATAAAAGTTGCTGCTAACAGGATGGTTGAAATTGTTGTTTTCATTGCTTTATTGTTTTAATTTTAAATCTGTTTTTCTTTTTGATGGGACAAAATTAGGTGCTGAAAAGCGGGTGGTAAACGGGTAATGTGTTCAAACAGCCATATTTTGCAGCGAAATAGACATTATAGGAGGTGAACAGGAAAATGAGATATGGAACAGTAAATCTGAGTAAATTAACTGGGGTTTTCAATCCAAAAAAGGATAAAAAATAAGCTCCGTTCTTATAAAGACGGAGCTTATTTTATGATAGTATTGTTGTGAAAATTATCCGTGAGCTTCTACGGATACCTCATTCCATTCTTCCCACACTTTTAGTCGTTGTTCATAATTCTGTTTTACAAAAGGAAGAGCTACTTTTCCAAGTAATAAACGCAATGGAGGATTTTCAGTTTCCGCTAATTTGATAAGTGCCGGTGCTGTAGCTTCTACACTTCCGAAAGAGGTTTCAGCTTCAGAAAAAGCTTTTTTAAGACCATCATAAACAGGATTGCTTTGAGTATTAATTCCTGTATGCCAGATATTGGAAGCATAGCCATTAGGTTCTACCAAAGTAACATGAATTCCGAATTCTTTCACTTCCGTAGCTAACGTTTCACTTAACCCTTCTAATGCAAATTTAGACGCATTGTATAGTCCCATCGTTGGTAAAGTGGCTAATCCCAGAATAGAAGAGACCTGAATAATATGACCACTTTTCTGATCTCTCATGATAGGAAGTACTGCCTGTGTTAGCCACAGAGTTCCAAAGAAATTCGTTTCAAATTGTGCTCTGGCTTCCTGCTCATTCGTTTCTTCAATAGCTCCCGTTAATGCATATCCTGCATTATTGATCAGGATATCAATGCTTCCAAAGTGCTGTTGTACTTTCTGAGCTACAGCCAAAGATTCTTCCCGCTTGTCTACATCTAAGGTTAAAGGCAATACAGAATCGCCATACTTTTCTTTTAAATCATTAAGTGTTTCAACGTTTCTGGCTGTTGCTGCCACGTTATATCCTTTTGCTAAAAATGCTTCTGCCCATGCTTTTCCGAAACCTTTTGATGCTCCTGTAATTAAAACTGTTTTTGACATTGTTTTGTTTTTTAATTAATTGTTATGATTATACTTTTTATAAAGTTTTATATTAAATTTATATGACCGATCGGTCATATTTTTGATAAAAAAAATTACACTCTGTTTTCCTCAATCATTTTTTTCAGGCTGTTTCCGATAACCTCCATTCTGTCATTGTTACCAGACATTCTCGACATTAAGTGACCTCCTTCAAGCATGGCAAAAAGAACGGTTGCAAAATCCGACGGGCTCCAGTCTGCTCTGAATTCTTTATTGGCAATTCCCTTCTCGATAATACCGGTAAGTAATTTCTGTCCCTGTTTAATCGCACGGTTTACCTTTTCTTTGACTATAGGATTGGTGTCATCAGCTTCCATTCCAAAATTTAATAGAGGACAGCCTCCAACAACCGGGGGATGATTGGGATCACTAAAAAAATCAATATAAGCTAATAATTGTTCTTCAGCAGTTTTATGGCCACTCAAAACTCTTTGAAGTCCGTCAGTTAATAGTTTCATATTATGCTCAACGGCAGCGCAGGCAAGAACGTCCTTATTTTCAAAATGAACATACATACTGCCTTTAGACAACCTGGTCGCTTCCATAATATCACTCATAGAAGTAGCTGCAATCCCTTTTGTATTAAAAATAGGTGCTGCTTTTTCTATAATGAACTGTCTGGTTTCTTCCCCTTTTGCCATGATGAGTTTAAATAATGATGCAAATATATGACCGATTGGTCATAAAAACAAAATCTTTTTAACTTTTTTTTACTATCTGTTTTTAAAATACTGTAAATCAAAATTTTAAATGTTTTCATAAACTCGCCAGCAAAATAAAATTTCACTTAAGAATATTAAATTGAGCCGGAATACGATTTCAAAATGGAAAAACTGTTTTTTGATGTAAGGTCTTATGATACTTCAAAAATTGTTGCACTCGTTATTTATCATTGCTGATAATGGTTTATATCCTTTTTTTAATCATAAATTTGCCTTGGTAAAAGGAATTATGAAGAAACTGGAGATCAAAAAAAATATTCAGAAGCAGGAAGATAAAAATCTGTCTTTCCGGGTTTTTGATTTGAATAACGATCATTTGGATCACTATACAAAACCCCATAAAAAGGATCACTTTTGCATTTTTATTGTAGAACAGGGAAAACTTCAGATTTATATTGAAGATAAGGTTCATTGGATAAAAGCAGGAAAAATCTCTGTGATATTTCCGGAGCAGGTACACTGTGTTGCGCAGTCAAGTGAAGATCTGATCGGGAAAATTATTCTGTTTGAGGAAATCCTGTTTTGTTCGGATATTCTGAAGAATGAGCTGAGTACTTATAATGTCAATCTTTCTACACAGCTCAACTGCACAATACTTTCCCGTGAGGATTTTGAACAAAGCATACACAACATTTCAATCATTCAAGAAATTTATGAACAGCCAACCCTAATAAAGAAAGAACAGGCAAGGTTTTATATCAAAATTATTCTTCTTGGGCTTATTGAGTCCATTCACGGTTTACATCCTGTTTTACATGAAAAAACAACGGACCAGCCTGTCTATGTAAAGTTTAAAAAGCTGTTGAATGAGCATTACAAACAATACAGAACCGTTCAGTATTATGCAGAAGAATTGGCTATTACGACTAAAAAGTTAAACTCTATTACTAAAAAACATTGCGGAGAGACCGCCATTCAGGCAATACACAACCGCATTTTAACGGAAATTAAACGACAGCTGATGTTTTCCGATCTTTCCCATAAAGAAATTGCTTTCGATCTTGGTTTTAATTCTCCTTCTGCTCTTAATAAATTTGTAAAAGCAAAACTCAAAGAAACTCCCACCGAACTTCAGCAGGAATTGGCGCAAATGTATAACGCATAGTCCCGTTTGTATAACAGGGCTTGTGAGGGCTTGTCTAATTTTGTCTTATTAAAATCAGATAAGAAAATGAGCAAATTATTTATTGCAGGCGAAGTCTTCCATGGTGCGGGAAGTCTTGACGAATTAAAAAATATTCTGGGAAAAAAAGCCGTTATTGTAACAGGTGGAAGTTCCATGAGAAAAAGCGGAACTCTTGACAAAGCGGTAGCGTACCTTAATGAAGCAGGAATCGAAACACGGATTTTTGAAGGGGTAGAAGAAGATCCATCATCAGCAACATGTCTGAAAGGTGCAGAGGTCATGAATACATTTCAACCTGACTGGATTATCGGTTTAGGAGGATGTTCAGCAATTGATGCTGCAAAAATCATGTGGGTATTTTACGAATATCCTGAGGTGGAATTTGATGCTTTGATTAAACCCTTCACAGTACCGGTTCTGAGAAATAAAGCTAAATTTATCGCTATTCCTTCTACAAGTGGAACTGGAACTGAAACTACTGGTCTTGCGGTAATTACCGATAGAGAAAAAGGAGTGAAATATCCTGTTGTTTCTTACGAATTGACACCGGATATCGCGATTATTGATGGAGAAATCTGTGCTTCAATGCCAGCTCATGTGACGTCCAATACAGGACTTGATGCTTTAACACACTGTGTGGAAGCTTATGTTTCAAATATTGATAATAATATTGCTGATGCCTTGTCTAAAGGTGGTTTAGAGATTGTTTTTGATAATTTAAAAGAAGCAGTAGAAAATCCGGGGAATATTCAGGCTCGTCAGAATATGCATGATGCATCATTTATGGCTGGTTTAGCCTTCAACAATGCATGGTTGGGAATTGTACACTCTTTGTCTCATCAGGTAGGAGCCTTGTATGGAATTCCTCATGGAGCTTCAAACGCTATTTTTCTTCCGAATGTGATCCGTTATAATGCGCTGGCTACAGAACGTTATCCTGATCTGGCAAGAGTAATCGGGAAAGAAACTACCGAAGAACTGGCTCAGGCTATTGAAACATTACGTTCCGAAGTCAACAATCAGTCAGCGATCAAAGATTTCGGAATTTCAAGAGAAGATTGGGATAAAAACCTTGACTATATTGCAGCCAACGCTTTGGCAGACCCTTGTACAGGTTTCAATCCGAGGGTTCCGGTTTTGGAAGAACTGAAAGCTATATACAATGCTTGTTATGAAGGTGTTGTGTATGCAGAAGAAGTTGTTGCAGAATAGTCTTTATCATTCAATAATATTGTGATACCCTAGTGGTAGTAATGATATAGTAAAAAGAGAGCTCAATTTGAGTTCTCTTTTTATTTAATGTTAGAAAAAAATATCACTGCTTATTTGTAAGTAATTTGCCGTATATTAGTTTTATTATATTGTTAATCAATATGATATTGTAATTGAGTAAATCCAGGAACCATGAACTTGAAAGTGTTTATAATAAGTAGAGTTTTTCTTTTAACAATATGCGGTCTGATTCAGATTCAATTGTTAAGTGCACAGGAGAATCTTCCTGTAAGAACACAATTGAAAAAGATTATTCACTCTGAAATACTAGATGAAAACAGGACATTATGGATTAATCTTCCGTCTGATTATACTGAAAGTGATCGGATATATCCAGTGATTTATCTGTTGGATCCGGACCTGAATTTTGCTTACGTAAGCGAACTGGAAAAATTTCTTTCTGACCGTTACAGAATTCCTAAATCAATTGTGGTAGGAATTGTAAATACGGATCGGGTAAGAGATTTTACTCCTATACATTCAGTTACATTTCATGGCAAAGTCGACAATAGCCTGAGTACTACCGGAGGCGCAAAAAAATTTCTGAACTTTCTGAAAACGGAAGCTATTCCGTTTATAAAGAATAATTTTCGGGTTGCTCCCTATTATATTCTGGAAGGTCACTCACTGGGAGGTTTGTTTGCGCTTTACTGTAAAAAAGAAGACCCTGAACTTTTTCAGTCATATATCATTATCAGTCCTGCAATATACGATGGAAATTCAGAAATACTAAAACAGTTTCCTGATGCATTGAATAAAAATAACAATAACACTAACAAGGTCAGCTATCTGCAGCTTTCTATAGGCGATGAGCCTGATGGGAGAGAACCTTTAAATACTTTGCATGAACAGCTTAAAAAATATGCGCCAAAGTCTTTAAAATGGGATTTTAAAACCTACATGAATGAAGATCATTTTTCAGTTGGATACCAAAGTATGTATGACGGGCTTAGGTTTATCTATTCAAAATGGTTTATTAATCCAAGAGATTCCTCTGCAATACGATCATTTTCTGATATTAAAACACATTATGATTTTCTTTCCAGGGAATTTGGATATACTATTGTTCCTGATGAAGATTTTATCAATGATTCAGGATACCAAAGGTTAAATAATGGGGATTTTCAGCATGCAATAGAAATTTTCACAGAAAATGTGAAGGAAAATCCCAAGTCTGCTAATGCATATGATAGTTTAGGAGAAGCTTATATGAAAAGCGGTAACAATAGGCTGGCTATTGAAAATTATGAAAAGTCAGTTCAGTTAAATCCACAAAACGATAATGCTGTGAAGATTTTGCAGGAATTGAAAAGGAAATAATCTTCCCTGACTTTGCATTAAAAAGCAGAAACTTTTGGTGTTTCTGCTCTTTTTTAGTTATTTAATGATAATCTTAATGCTTTCTTTCTGCTTATTTTCATAAAGAATACTGATTACGTAAGCTCCTTTACTATATGTTGAAAAATCTATTTTCATATCATGAACATGAAGGCTTTTCCAATCGGCAATTTTTCTTTGCGCCATATCATAAATAATAACGTCTTTCATTTTTTCTTTACTGCTGATATAACAAAAATCTGTAACAGGATTGGGATAAAATGTAAGCTCGGGCTTTATGTTAGAATTCATCGTTCCGAGCGAAGCAATACTGATTATTTTCGTAAAGGTTTCTAAGCAGGAATTTTTATTGACAGTAAGGGTAACCGTATAATTTCCCGGAAAAGTATACTGATGAACAGGATTCAGGGAAGGGTCTGTAGTACCGTCTCCAAAATTCCATAATACTGAAGTCTGATTGGCAGAATGATTGGTGAAGTTTACCGTTGTTCCATTGATTACTGCTGTAAAATCTGCATGAAGATGGAATGCGTTGCTGTTCCATTGTGCAGAATTATTGAAAAAAACCTGATCCGCAATATGCTGAAAATTTTCGGCAGTGTTCTGTGGTAATCCGTTATAAAAAGTAGATGGAAAGACATGATCCTGGAAAATTGCTGAATATACAGAAGCTGCCACAAGATAACTTCCTTTCGGTCCCGGATGAATATCATTGTATGATCCGTGAAGAGCAAGATCCTGAGTAGTATTGTAATAATTCCTTGCAGATTCACCGGCAGGAACCATTTCCACCTGCATTAGATTAGACATCTTAGTAATGGAATCCTTTATTTTTTGCTGAATAGTAAAATAAGTGTTGTATTCATTGGCAGAAGGGACGCCATAGGGAATTTCATAGAGAAATATTTTAGAACACGGACTGTATTTTCGGATAGAATCCCTGATCTTGCGGCCACGTTCAGCGGTAATAGCCACAGGAAAGGAATAACCTGGGGATTCAGCACTTCCGGGCTGCAGGATAACATATTTGTAATTTTTAGATCTTATTTTCTGATACAATGATGCATCATCAACGTGATTTACAAAACCGGTTCCTCCCGGAGTATGTGTTGTTATGGAAACATTTTTTCCTTTTGAAGCTGCTATATTTTTAAATATTTCAGGCATGTCATTAAAGTACGTGATACTGTTTCCTATAAACAGAACCTCATCGGATTGGGCGAATGATAACATTGAAAATCCGATACATATTAAAAAGAGTAGTTTTTTTATCATATATTATTTTTTTTGAAATGTAATTTAGAAAAAGGTACCTGCAGAAAACCACTTATCTTGCAGGTACGCAATACAAACGACGAATTAAAAATGTTTTTTTTAAATATAGATTGATATATATTATCTTTTTTTGAACGGTAATTCCTGTAAAAGGTACCTGCAGTAAATCACTTATACTGCAGATACACTACTAAAAAATGATTAAAAATTGTGTTTTATGATATCGTTTTATCTTTTTTATATAATCATGAATTACTTGTTGATTGTATTTAATAATTGATGAAAAAAGTACCTGCAGGCAGTAATAATCTTCCGCAGGTACACGGTACACTAATTATTACAACTATTTCTTGATTAGTTTTGTATTATAAGTCGTCTTATCATCCTTTATGGTGATGACATACATTCCTTTGATCAGTGAAGCAACATTGATTCTCTGACTCTCCAGTTTTCCTCCCTGAACAAGTCTTCCTTCTGCACTGTAGATTTTGTAATCAGCTTTACCTTTCAGGTTTTTCACCTCTACAAATGTATCTGCAGGATTAGGATAAATTTCAATATCAGATGAGGACTGCGCTGATTCTTTGACCCCAAGAGCAGCGCTGATCTTTACAGAGAAATCCCATACTGAACCACGAGAGAAAAGATTACCATTATCATCTACAGAAGGACTTGTACATGCATCAGCAGAAGCATTGAAAAATCCGCTGGCTACTCTCATTCTTAATGTTTTGTCACCATTATAGGCATCAGCCGGAACTGCAAATGCAAAGCTGCCCTGATGTCTTCCATTGGCATTAGGAATGGCTCCATTAATACCTATTCTCTCTGAAGCTTCAAACACTCCGTTTCTGTTGTAATCAATCCATACCTGCACCCAATCCTGGAATGCCCCTCCCGCACGATTGGCATAAACGATATAGTTCAGATTATACTGAGCACCCTGGGTAAGCTGGATCAGTTTCGCTGGGTCTTCAGAATAATCTTTATAAGCATGCTGAACGGTGGTTCCGTTACCTGCTAAATCTACATTGGCCAAAGTTACCCTTAATATACCGCTGAAATACTCCATATTGGTAGTGTTACCTCCTGTAGTCATCAGACAGTAATCATATCCGGTGCGTAATCCTTTTGTTTTAAAATTATAGACAGGTGAAAACCCTCCGGGAACATTATTGATCACAGATGCAACACGAACTTCATAAGAAGTTTCATCTTCAAGATTACTTAATAGTATAGAACTAACCGGGCTGGCAGCATTAGACCAGTTTGCTGTTCCTACTTTTCTGTAGTTTACAGAATAGGTTGCCCCGGGTACATGGTTCCAGGAAACGGTTGCTGAGGTTTTTAATATATCATTCTCAAAGGCAGTAAGACCTGTTGGTGGATTGTTTAAAGAAGCCGGAGCATTTCCTACAGTCACTGTAGGGGAGACAGCATAAAATATATTACCTACAGCTGAAATTCTCAGCTTAATATTTCCCTGCAGCGTCGCGGGCATCTGTATTTCAAAACTACCGTCATTAGGAGTTGAAGCTACCAGTTCTGTCCATGCTGATCCATTAGTTAAATCGGTTGTATATTCAATTTTTACATTGGCTGTGTTGTATGGAGCCTGGTTTGTATTGGCAACATCCCAGGAAATAGTATTGGTCGCATTGTTATACAGAGTAGAAGAAGCTGTTAACCCTTTAAACTTGAAAGGTCCGTCATTTCCAACAGTTACTGTATTTTCAGCAGAAATAGTCAGCGGTCTGTTCGGATTGTTATCACGTACAGATACAGCATAATGTAAGACTCTTGGAATATAGGAAACCGTTTCCCACGTGTCTTTATTAGTCAGTTTCCCACTCATAACAATAGGAAGGCCTGGAAAATATCTTCTTCCGGAAGCAACAGCAGGATAAGAACGGGTAAGAGATCCTTCGGGATTAAAGCCCCAGCCGCTGTCTCCTGAGATTGAACTTGTAGATCCCACGCTGTCATACTGTTCCCAGTTATAAGTTATCTGATCTCCATTGGCATCTACTGCATTAGCATCCAGGTAATACGCTGTCCCTTTAGGAATGTTATAGGAGATAAGCGGAGTAATAGCTGGTGCATTATTGTTGGCGATATTTTGAGCTACTCCGCACCCAACTTTAGCTTCAAGGTTGGTAAGGATTTGATTGATTGATGAATAATGAAAATAAGCATCACTGTTCATCTGAACATTATTGGCTGTAATCCCGGCATATGCCATAATGGTTGTTCCTCCTCCCGGTTCCACATTAACGCCTGAGCTTTCTGTAACCGTAGAATAGGTATGGTTTCCTCCAAGCTGATGTCCCATTTCATGAGCTACATAATCAATATCAAATGTGTCTCCCACAGGATTCTGGTTTTGAGTAAAGGCTGAACCTTTACCTAGTGGCTCTGCAACTGTTGGATCGGTACATATACAGCCAATACATCCAGCATTTCCGTTTCCTCCAGCTGCATTAAATACATGCCCGATATCATAATTGGCATTACCTACCTGAGCGGTTAAAGTTTGTTGCAGTTGACCATTTAAATCATCTGTATAAGGATCATTAGCGGGATTGGCATAGATAATATTGGGTAAATTCTGTATATTCAGGTGAATGGCAAATTCTTTTTCAAAAACACCGTTTACACGGGTCATAGTATTATTCATCTGGGCGAGTGCTCCTGCAACACCTCCAAAAAGTGCTGTATATTCACCTGTTGCAGACAAAGCAAGTCTGTAAGTTCTGTACATGGATGCAGCAGGTCTTCCTGTAATATTAATTCCTGCAAGTTTGTTTTTTCCTGCTTTTCTTAAAGTGTGAAAATCCTGTTCTTTTTTACCTTCCATGCAGGTAAATCCTTTTTCAGAATCTGTTCTCTGCGTTTTATAAAATACACCATAAGTCTTTTTATCAGCTGTAACGGGTTCTATAAACTGGAATTTACCGTCCTTGATGATCATAGACTGTATTTCTGTAGGGGATGTGCTGAATCTTACATATTTGGAAGGATCATCAATCCCGACACCTACATAAGAGCCTAATCCATATTTTTCAGCCAATGATTTTTCCATTACCGGATTGCTGTATACTGCAAACTTTTCTACAGTTCCTTCTGCCGTTGGTAATTGAATTGTTACTGCTTTTGCATTAGCACCTGTTTCCTCTGCGTTTTTTAATAACTGAATTAAAGTAGTAATATCAGTTTTGTAAGCATACTGGATTTTTACCTCTCTTCGGATTTCAGATACTTTCTGTGAAGCCGGTTCCCACTTTTGGGCATTGGAAAGACAGAAGCCTGATATCAAAAATAATGATAATAGAGTTTTTCTCATTTTAAAAAATTAGGTATTTAACAATGGTATTTGAATGTTGAATATAAAATTCGAGTATTCAAAAGTAATTGCTAATTTTGTAATTCAAACGATGTATGTTTGCGGTTTTGTTACATAGAGTATATGATACGTATGTGTTTTTCGGCAGAGCTGCATTGATGTAGTATTAATATTGTATTTAGATTTTAGTGGGATTATGGTAAAAAGACTGATTTTTTTGCTCTTTTTGATTTCTTCCTTTTTGTACTCACAGCGTACTGAGGAAGAACTGAAGAATGTTCTTTTTGATATAGATTATTCCAGCGCCGGACCCAAAGAAATAGAAAAAATTGACAGTCTTATTAAGGTATGTAAAAAAGAGTCCTATAATAATTGTGCCGCATTAGGATATCTTAAGATTGCCAATATCTATGATAAACTTAATGATACAAAAAAATCTTTCTATTATATCAATAAAGTAGAGAAAGAAAACCTGATCAATTCCAGCACTGACTTTGAAGTTATATTTTACCTTCATCTACAGAAATCTTTCTTATACCAGAAATTAGGGGAAAGAGTTTCTTCTTTTAAAGAACTGGATGAGATTTATGATGATGCAATGAAAACCAATAATGCCTATTTTATTTACTTAATTAACCGGCAGTATGCCAGTAAATATGATGAAGTCAATAAGAAGGATCTGGCATTAAAGTATAATAAAACAGCTTATAAATATTCTAAAATTTACAGAGAGAATAAAGGTAACCTTTACCGGATAGATAAAAACAGATTGAGTAACAGTTATAAAACCTCAGCTTATCTTGGCGGTATATATACAGATCTCAATAAATTGGATTCAGCAAAAATCTATATTGATGAAGCGATTCAGAATGAAAAAAAGATAGATGATATTGGGATAAAATATATTACTGCTTTCTATGCCGGAAGATATTTTAAAGCCATTAAAAATGTCTCACAAGCTCAGCATTATTTATGGATCTCTAAAAATATTGCTAAAAATTACTATAAAAGTGAAAATTATCAAATAGCTGTAGCAGGTGAACTTAAAGCTTTATACCAGAGTGTGGGACAAAAAGACAGTATTGGCTATTATTCTAACTGGCTGCTGGATATAGAGTCTTCAAGCAGTGAACAATACCGGACTTTAAATGATACTGTAGATAAACAGAACGAATTGGAAGCCACTAAAAGAAAAAAAGAAACAAAAAGCCTCTTTTTCATCTTATCCGTCAGTGTTACCATTTGTATTCTTTTTATTTTTCTTTTCCTGTATTACTACAGAAAGCACAAAAGCAAGAATTTGGACAAGATTGATGTTCCTCATCAGTCACCCGTTCAGGAGAGTATTTTTAAAGAATTGATACAGCTTGCCAAAGAAAACAATCCTGAGTTTTTGACCCGTTTCAATGAATATTATCCCCGTTTTTCAGAAGAGCTGTTAAAAGTTTCTCCTTTAAAAATATCGGAAATAAGATTCTGTGCTTACATCTATCTGAATTTTTCTACCAAAGAGATTTCAGATTATACATTTACCTCAGTGAGAACGGTACAGACCAAAAAGTATAATCTAAGAAAAAAACTGAATATTCCCAGTGATATGGACATCTATGTGTGGTTTTCCAAATTATTGAAATAAGGGCTGAAGATATATATAAAAACAAAGGCTATTCCATTAATGAAATAACCTTTGCCGTCAATGTGAAAAAGTATAAATTGTTTTGAATTTTAAAATTTAAAAAAAGTACCTCCAGGGAAATAACACGCAACCTGCAGGTACACGATTTCCTAATTATTAAAAACTATTTTTGATTCTGAATAATAGGTGTTATTTTTTGATCGTTTTTATTGTTTTTAAAGTCCCGTCCGTCATTTTTAAAGTAATGAAATACAGTCCTGATTTTAAATTCATTCAAATACATCTGAGATGTAGGTTTTTCAATGGTTTTAACAGATTTTCCTGAAACATCCGGAACCCAAACCGACTTCACTTGTTGGTTGTAATAGCTGCAAAAGCTAAGTTTGCTCCTACAGTAAGGGATTTTGCTCCTGAGCAGTTGTCATTTTGTATTCTTACCAATATGGTGGCCAATAAAAATATATAGGGTAATAAATTTTTCATAGTAATTAATAGCATTTTAAATTTTGATCAATTTTCTATCTTATTGTAAAAGCATAGAATAATTTTCGGGGCAAAAATAATTGCTAAATCTGTAATTTAAATGGTGTTTAATTATATTTTTATGATGTTGTGTATGTGATACGTAGGTGGTTTGAGTGGTACGGTAGAGGGATAGTATTAATATTGTATTTCAGATTATGAATACACCATGATACAAAAGCTGACCTTCTTGTTTTTTTTAATTTCCTCATTTTTTTATTCACAGCAAACGGAAGAAGAACTAAAAAGCATTCTTTTTGATATTGAGTTTTGCACTGCAGGTTTAAAAGAAATACATGAAATTGACAGTATTGTTACCATTTGCCGGAAGTATTCTTATCATGATGGTGCAGCATTGGGCTGCCTTAAAATAGCCAACATTTACAATAAAAATAATGATGTAAAAAAAGCATTTTATTATATTGATAAAGTGGATAAAGAGGGCTTAATTAATGAAGAATCAGACTTTGAAATCGTTTTATATCAGCATATGATTAAGTCTATGCTTTATTATAACCTGGGAGAAAGGGTGACAGCCTTTGGTCTTCTGGATGAAATCTATGAAGAGACAATAAAGCAAAAGAATGCGTATTACACTTACCTGATCAATTGGCAGTACGCAGGGTTTTATAATGAAATGAACCAGAAGGAAAAAGCACTGGAGAAAATAAAAATCGCTTATAAATATTCAAAAATATACAGAGAAAATAGAAATCACAGATATAAAATACACAAAGCACAGCTGAGTTGGAGTTTTATGACAACCTCTTATCTCGCTGCAATATACATTGATATGGGCAGGCTTGATCTGGCAAAAGGTTATATTAAGGAATCCCTCGATGATCTAAAAAAAAAGGATAATAAGAGTTTAGTATACTTTAATCTGTTCAATGCAGCAAAATATTATAGAGCTGTTAAAGATTTCAAAAGTGCCCGGCATTACCTGTGGATCTGCAAAAAAATTGCGGGACATCATTTTAAGGATGAATTTCATCAAAAGTCTGTAGCCAAAGAACTGAAGAGTTTATATGAAGAAATGAAGGAAAAAGACAGTACAGCATACTATGTAAATCAGTTACTGGATATTCAAACGGCAAAAGAAAAACAAAATCAGGTTTTAAAAGATATTATTGATAAAAAAGATGAGGCAGAGGAAAGAAATGAAAAAAAACTGACACAAGGCCTTTTGTTTATTTTATTTGCCAGCGGAGTAATATCTGTTCTTTTTATATCCCTGTTCTTACACTATTACAAAAAATATAAAAGTAAAAACCTGGATAAAATAGATATGCCACACAAGTTGCCGGTACAGGAGTGTATTTTTAAAGAAGTAATACAGCTTGCTAAAGAAAATAACCCTGGGTTCCTGATCCGTTTCAATGAATATTGCCCCCGTTTTTCTGATGAACTCCTTACTGTTTCAGATTTAAAAATAACAGAAATACGATTTTGCGCTTACTTATACCTGAATTTCTCTACAAAAAGAAATCGCAGAATATACATTTACTTCAGTGAGGACCGTACAAACCAAAAAATATAATATCAGAAAAAAACTGAATATTCCTGGTGATACAGATATTTATGTCTGGTTTTCCAGATTGTTGAAATAAAGAATAACAGATATTAAAAATAAAAGAGACTGTTTCACTTAGGAAATAGCCTCTTGTTTTTAAATTAACACTCTGTTGATGCCAGTCATTAATTTTTTATGGTGGAAATATGGATGCACTTTTGTCCATTAAAATCTGCAAGTTCAATGTTGATGATCATTTCACTGTAGACCCTGATAGAGGTGTCATTAAACTGATATCCTTCAATAAACACGGGGCTGTCTTTAGGAAGATTGCTCTGCTCATTAAGCATTTCCAATGATAAACTGTCAGGATAGCCTTCATTTTTTTTAAACTTGATCTCTATTAAGCCGTTGTCAGCAAGGTAATCGAATTTCTTTAAATGAGAAGGCAGGCTGGCCTTGGTTTTATAAACGTTTACTTTTTCAATACTGTTTTTATAAAGATCAAACATCTTGGCAGTTCCTATGGCATCATTGTAAACCGCAAATTGAACGTTGCTGTTTTTCTGGCCCCAAAGTAAGCCTGAAGTGATGATTAAGAATATATATAATAACTTTTTCATAATAAAAATAGAGGTTTAAATGTCCAATGATTTACTGTGCAAGGTTGGAACTAATTCCTGTTTTTTACTACAACCCATCCCGTGTATTTTATTGGAGTTTGTTTTGTATTATTCTCATTCCAGCCCATATCAAACCAGTAGGTTCCGGTAGGTACCTTTTTACCATCCGTGGCTCCGTCCCATTTAAATCCGTTTAATTTATTTCCTACATGAAGCTTACTTCCATATCTGTCATAGATGCTGAAGGTGAAATTATTTTTATTTGCCAAAGCAGAATAATCAAGGACGTCGTTGATTCCGTCACCGTTAGGAGTGATAACATTGATCAGATTAGGAACCGTAATTTCTACCTGTAGAGGAACACATTTGTATGAATCCCTTACATAGAAAGTATGGCTTCCACGAGATATATTGGTAAATATATTTTCATCCTGCCAGTTGATATTGTCCATCGAATACTGATAAGGTGCTGTTCCTGCAATTACGTTTAAAGTAACCGTATTATTGTTAATAGCAATATCTGAAATAACAGGATTTTCAGAAGCGTATACTTTCACTGTTTGTCTGGTGGTGCATTCTCTGGTTTTCAGATCTACCCAATAGGCTCCAACCCCTACATTCTTGATGGATTGTGTTGTTGCTCCCGTACTCCATTCATAAGATGTATAGCCTGGTCCTGCATCTAATGTTGTCGTATTTTCCATACAGATAATTTTATCCTTTAATACTTCTGAGTAGGTAGGAGGAATAACAGTAAGGGTTACTTCTGCAATTTTGTAACATCCGTCGGTATTGCTTACCTTGATGTAAACCACACCGTTAGGAGCAATGTAATTGGCTGGATTCAGAATTTCATTTGTCCCGTTATGCGCATCAGTAGGAGACGGATAATACTTCTTAATTGTTCCCGGTTGTATATTAACTCCAGCTGTTGTTAAATTAAATACTCCAAGCACCGGATCAGATGGCTGGAAACATGATCTTAAGGCTGCATCTTTGACGATTGGGCTTTCAGAAACCGTTAATGTTACAGTTACCTGCTCACAATCTGTAAAATCCGGGTCGTTTCCACAAAACTTATAAACAATAGTATCAGTACCCAAATAACCGAAGTTGGGAACATAGTTAATAACTCCTGCTGCATCAATGGTAGCTGTACCGTTTGCCGGAGGAGTAATGATAGTCACCGTACTTGGAACATAAGTTTGGGTAGAATTGGTAAATTCTGGTACGATAGCCTGTTGTCCTTCACAAACAGTAATCGCTTTTGCAGATTCCACAAGGCATGTATATACTTTATAAACCGGGGTAGTTGCCGGTGTACATGTACTTACTGAAATTTTCACTGTATAATTTCCTGAAACCAACGGAGCATGAGTGTTGGTATTGGCTCCGGGAATAGGGTTTCCGTTCAGGAACCATTGGTAAGTGTCGTAGCTGTCATTTACTTCCAGTACAATACCCGGAATACAATCTCCTGTTTTTTTTGAAATCAGCGGGATAGAAGAGAAACCGGCAAAATAACCTCCGTATCCGGATGTACTGTAACCACCGTTAATACCAGCTGTTACAGCTTTGTCAGAAACCACCGTTACATTTCCTGTGATAGATGGTATAGCATATGTTACCCAGCCGCTATTTCCTGTCAATGCGAAAGGTCCTTCTGCAGTGGTGGGAGTATTTCCGTTTACCGTTACATTAGCTCCGGTTTCCGTTAAAATATTCAGCTTTACAACAGCTCCGGTTGGGACAGTACTTGTTACTCCTGGCCCTGTTGGCATTTCATTTATTTTCCCGATTTCTTCAATTTTTCGAGGTAAAAAACAGTTCAATGGCGGGATATAATTGAAACCACAGGTTGCACTGCTGTTATTCACAGAAACCAGCTGATATAAATAGACATTTTTTGAAGTCGTAATAAACATATTAAAGTGCCCGGAATTTCCCTGCTGAACATAGTTGCTTCCTGAAACTCTGTAAAATTCCCCACTGTTGATGGTCGCAATAGGAGTGTTGGAACCATTTATGAATATTTGGGTATTGTTCTCTGTTCCTACAATGATGCCACCTTCCAGATCGGCATTGGTAGATCTGGTTCTTACCATAGCAAAAGTGCTTCCCAGTCTATCCGTAGGTACGGCCTGATCAAGAATCGCATCTGATCCCATACTAGTATTACTTCCAAAATTTCCATTGACATTTCCGTTGGTAAGTGTAATCGGTTTATCGGAAACAATTTTAGCTCCAATAAAAGCCGATATATTTTGACCTCCCACTCCCGGACCTCCTGCAAAAATAAAAGATTGTCCTTTGTTAAGAGTAATTGTTTGCGAGTGGGTTGCTGGTATTCCTCCAAAAAATGTGACATTTGAGTTCCATGTAGTAGTGATAACTGTATTATTTTCTGTTGCCAATATACCTGCAGTGAAGTTATATAAAGATGATGATGCGGTACTAGGAGTTCCGGCTACATAAAACTCTTTACCGATCCCGGCTTTTCCCTTACTTGTTAGAATTTCAGCGTGTGTAGTATTACTTACCATTCTTAATGAACAGTAGAATGGCTTGGTTCCTTGTACATATAAACCTTTATTGATAGTGGTAAAGGCATCTGATTTAACATTAGCAGCTATAATTTCAGCCGGTACCACAAAAATCTGAGGAGCCCCTTTGCTGATGGTTACATTACCAATCGGGACGTTATTACTGTTAATTGTAACAACAAAAGGAGTTACAGAATCGGTAGAAAGATATAGTGCCTGTGTATAATTTACAGAGGCATAATAAGGTGCAAACCAATGATCTGTGTCTCTTTGAGCCAAAAGAGGTAAGCTCAATATCAGGAACAATAAACTAAATATAAAACTTTTCATGCATTGCTGAATTTTGAATCTAAAAATTACGAATTCTTTTTTAAAAAATGATTATGATTACTTTATTAATTTTTTATGAATTATATGTTTCAATGTGTTATTTTCTATCAAAAAAGTAATCAATAGATTAACAGAGAAATAACAGGATATAAAATTGATGGAATGTCTTCAAAGGTAAATTAGTGTTGGTTTGATATAAAACATCCGCTTATAAGCCCATTAGTTAAGTAGTTTTTAATAGGTCTAGATTTCTTCATTCTTATATATTTCTTAGATTAATCTCTATTTTATGTTTAGGGTAAAAATAATTTAATTAAAATATAAAATGGCTATACTTTTGTATAGTTTTTAAATCAAAGTTTAATGAATTAATTTGAAATAAACTTTTGTTGAAGTGCTTTAGTAAAGAGAATATTCAATTTTTTTTTTAATAATAAAAATTTTTTTTTGATTTTTTAAACTTAATCCTGTTTCTTTACATGCATAATACATAAAAGTTTCTTTTTAAATATTAAATATTTATTAAAATTAGTTAATTTTATGTGTTTTTTGTTGTTAAAATAAATGTTTTGCAAACTTACATTTAATTATAATTAATTTTTGATGTTTTTTTTATTTAAATTAATTATGAATATGTTTGCAAAAGTAATCAATAGAAAAATAGTTTTTCACCCTTATTATTATGTCAAGAATATGAGTGATAAAATAAATTTATTGTATCCCGGGAACACGTCTGGTGCAACAATTTTTGAAAAAGAGAGTACAAACGAATATTTTAATGTGCTCAAAGCAGTATTGGGAACCAGTATGGGTTCTGTTTATATTGAAGATCTTAATACCAGAAAACTAGAATTTATTTCAGGGAATCCACTTCTTTTCTCAGGCTTTCGGGCTGCTGAGGTTGAAAAAATGGGTTATAATTTTTTTCGGAAATATGCCAAGAAAGAAGATCTTGAAATACTACGAAGAGTGAGAACTACTGGCCTTAAATTCTTTGAATGTCTTTCACCTGAAGAGAAAAAGGTACACACCATTACTTATGATTTCCATCTTAAAAATGAAAATAGTATAGATGTGCTTGTCAATCAAAGAATTACGCCTATAGAACTTAATAATGATGGCGAAATTTCTAAAATAGCCTGTGTAGTATCCTATTCCCTTAATCGGACTGCAGGAAATATCCGGATCATATCCAATATCTCAGAAACGTATTGGAAATATAATCTCTTTACAGGAAAATGGACAGAAGAATGTAAAATCACCTTAAAAACAAGGGAAATTGAAATTATAAGACTTTATCTTCAAGGATTAAAAATAGAAGAAATTGCAGAACAATTGTTTGTATCACCCAGCACCATAAAATTTCACAGAAGTAAATTATTCGAAAGAATTGGCGTGAAAAATATTATCGAAGCAATCTCCTACGTAATTACGAATAATTTGATTTAAACCTTAATTTTCCTAAATGTATTTCAGGTCAAAAGTGCTGAAAAACAAATAATCTTTTTCCGGGTAGTTTTACAGTTTTAGGAATAATAAATCTCTCTGCTTCTTATGCAGTATATTTTTTTGAAAATTGTCTCTCCACAAACATAGAGAGACAATCCTCAGAACAGCTTAATTAAGCTGGTAATTTGTGATCACTAAACTCAGGATGAAATGAACATAATTTTCTTCTACCTCTTTTCTGTTGATCAATTTGTTTTTGTACTCATAAGAATTCAGGTCTCTGGATAATTTCTGATATGTTTCAAAATCATCACCTTTAATCTTTACTCTTATATTACCATCTCTTCTGTTGATAATTACATCATCCAAAGTTCTTACTTTAAATAAAACTTCACATAATGTAGGACGAGCCTTCATTGACCCGATATATCTTTCAACTATATTAATCTTGAACGAATCAAATTTGATGGTATTAAAAACGATTTTAGAATTAGGCTCCTGAGTGTTGAGTTCAAGTTTATAGTTCATTACTTTATAAATTTTGGCAAATATAAGTTTAATTATACCAAAAAACAGACTGTTTTAATAGATCATTACCATAATAATGATTGAATTTTATTCTATAAAAAGAAAACCATGTGAAAATGTGAATATTAGTGGCTTATAAATGAAGGGAAAACAGAAGTCTTATGAATTTTTTTCTTCCTTTATTTTTTTCCTTATAAGCATTTACGTAATTTTATTCTCTGTAATTAAAAATTCATATTAATACCAATATAATGGAAAGATATAGTTATGGAATAGTTGGCCTTGGAGTAATGGGACGGAATCTTCTTTACAATATTGCTGACAACGGATTTTCAATCGCAGGATTTGACCTTGATCAGGAGAAAGTAAAAGAATTAGAGAACGGTGCCACTTCAGAAATGAATGTAAAAGGTACAGGCTCTTTAGAAGATTTTGTATCAGCATTAGAAGTTCCAAGAAAAATTATTCTTATGGTTCCTGCAGGAAAACCTGTAGATGCAGTGCTGGAAAACATTACCCCGCTTTTGAATGAAGGTGATATCGTAATAGATGCAGGGAACTCTTATTTTGAAGATACCAACCGACGTGTTGCTGATCTGGCATCAAAAAAACTGCACTTTATGGGAATGGGAGTTTCAGGAGGAGAAAAAGGAGCCAGAAGAGGTCCGAGTATAATGCCTGGAGGCGACCTGGAAGCTTTCAAACTTCTTAAGCCAATGCTTGAAGCTATTGCTGCAAAAGTAGACAACGAAGCGTGTACAGCATATATGGGGAAAGGATCTGCCGGGAACTACGTGAAAATGGTACACAACGGTATTGAATATGCCATTATGCAGCTTATCAGTGAAGCTTATGATCTGCTTAAAAGAGGCGCCGGACTGAATAATGAACAGCTATATGAAGTTTTCAGAGATTGGAATAATGGAGAAATGAATTCATTCCTTATTGAAATTACCAGAGATATTTTTACTCAGAAAGATTCATTCACAGAAAATTATCTTGTTGATCAGATTTTAGATAAAGCTGGCGCAAAAGGAACCGGAAAATGGACTTCTGAGCAAGCCATGGAAATTGGTGTTTCTATTCCTACCATTGATATTGCGGTAACTTCAAGAATTTTATCTGCTTATAAAGAGGAGAGAGTTCAGGCTTCTAAAATATATACTGAAAAAGAAATCATAAAGCCTGAAAATACAGAATTGTTTATCAGGGAAGTGGGTGATGCTCTTTTTCTTTCAACATTAATCAGCTATGCACAAGGTTTGTCTTTACTGGTAAAGGCATCCGCGGAATACGGTTTTGAAATTCCATTGAAAGATGTTGTGAAAATCTGGAGAGGAGGATGTATCATTCGCTCTGTATTGCTGGAAAAATTCTATTCTGCCTATACTCAAAACCCTGATCTTTCTAATATTCTGCTTGATCACGACATTTCTGAATTGGTAAAATCGAAAATCAAAGCCCTGAGAAAAACAGCCGGATATGCTGCTGCAAACGGCATTTCAAGTTTGGGAATCCAGACAGCTTTGGGATATTTTGATGCCTACACAACAGAATCTCTTCCTGTGAATCTGATCCAGGCTCAACGTGATTATTTCGGAGCTCATACTTATCAGCGTACCGACAGAGAAGGAGTATTTCATACTTCTTGGCAAACTGCAAACAACTAAAACTCGGAAAAATGAATCAAAATAGAATCTTGCAGCCAACAACAATCGTTATTTTTGGTGCTACAGGAGATCTGGCAAAAAGAAAACTTTTTCCGGCATTTTATAACTTATACATCGACGGCAGAATGCCCAAAGGCTTCAATATTGTGGCATTGGGAAGAGCCGAAAATACCGATGAACTTTTTAGAAATTATATCAAAGAAAATCTGGAAAGTTTTTCCAGAAAAAAAGTGACTTCCGAAGACTGGGCAGGTTTTCAGGCTCATATTACTTACTTCCAGCATCAATTGGATGAAGAAAGTTCTTATCAGAATCTGCAGCAGAAATTGCAGGATTTTGATGCTGTTTACGGAATGAGAGCCAACAGGTTATTTTATCTTTCAATAGGACCTAATTTCATTTCTACCATTTCCAATCATATCAAAACGACAGCTTTAGCTTCCGATCCGAAAAAAGACCGTATTATTATTGAAAAGCCTTTTGGCCACAATAAACAGTCGGCGATTGAACTGAATAGTCTTCTGGCAAAAACATTTGAAGAAGAACAGATCTATCGTATTGATCATTATCTGGGCAAGGAAACGGTACAAAATATATTGGCATTCAGATTCGGAAATTCTATTTTTGAACCTTTATGGGATCATAAATATATAGAATCAGTACAGATTACCGTAGCGGAAGAAGTAGGAGTAGAAACAAGAGGTGCTTTTTATGAGCAGACAGGAGCTTTGAGGGATATGATTCAGAACCATTTGTTGCAGATTCTGTGTATGGTGGCTATGGAACCGCCGGCTTCCTTGAAATCAGGTGAAATAAGAGACCGCAAAGTTGACGTTCTGAAATCAATTCGCAGAATTTCTCCAGATCAGGTTGATCATTATGCGGTAAGAGGGCAATACGGAAAAAGCACAATAAACGGGGTAGATGTGAAAGGCTATCGCCAGGAGAGCGGTATTGCTGGAGATTCCAATACGGAAACTTTTGCAGCGATAAAGTTTTATCTGGACAACGAAAGATGGCAGGATGTTCCTTTCTACGTTCGTACAGGAAAGAAAATGAAAGAAAAGCATTCTTATATTACCATTCAGTTTAAACCGCTTCCTCATTCCACATTCTCAGACAGTCCGCATCTTTTATCAGCTAACAGGTTGATTATTAATATTCAGCCGATGATGGATATCAGATTACAGTTTATGACGAAAAAACCGGGACTGACCTTGGATTTGAAGCCTGCAGAAATGATTTTTGATAATTTTGCCTGCCAGGATGATACTCCGGAAGCTTATGAAACCTTACTGCAGGATGCTCTTTTAGGAGACCTTACCTTATTTATGCGTTCCGATCAGGTGGAAGAAGCCTGGGATGTGGTTACAACAATACAGGAAGCCTGGGAGAATAATAAAGATTTATCATTCCCGAATTATAAAGCAGGAAGCTGGGGACCCGAAGATGTTAATGCTTTGGTGGAAAGACAAGGACACAGCTGGGTATAAACAATATAAAATTTAAACAGACAAAAAATGAATATTACAGTATTTGACGATCTGGAAAAACTGTACAAAGAGGCAGCAGATGCATTTGTTGACCTTTCAAAAAAATCTATTCAGAAAAATGACCGTTTTGTAGTTGCATTGAGTGGAGGATCTTCTCCCAAAGCTATTTTTAAACTATTGGCGACTCAGAAATATGCAGAGCAGATTGAATGGAATAAAGTTTACTTTTTCTGGGTAGATGAAAGATGGGTGCCTTTACATGATGATAAAAGCAACTTCAGAATGACGGATGAAGCTCTTCTCAGCCAGGTTCCTGTTGATAAAAACCATATTTTCCCTATGTATGCTGAAGGGAAAACTCCTGAGGATTATGCAAAGACTTACGAAGAGCAGATCAGAAGTGTTCTTGGCAATGAAGGGGTTTTTGACTTTATCCTTTTAGGAATGGGAGACGATGGTCATACCGCTTCTTTATTTCCCGGTGAAGAGGTTTTAAATGAAAAAGAAAAATGGGTTTCTGCCTATTATCTGAAACCTCAGGAAATGTTCAGGATTACTTTGACTGCACCTGTAATCAATAACGCTGAAAATATTCTGGTAATAGCGTTTGGCGAATCCAAAAAACATGCATTGAATGAAGTGCTGAACGGTGAGTATAATCCATCATTATATCCATTACAACTTATTGAGAAAAAGGATGGGTATCATTTTTTTACTGACGAAAAAGCAAAAGGATAACAAACTTTTCTGACCTTTAAAAATAAGAGACTGTCCTAGGGCAGTCTCTCTCTTCATATCAACTATTCTATACCGAAACCGGTATATGCAATTTTCTGTACTTCAAAATCAAAATCTGACTTTTAAATTTAAAAACAGCATCATTAAAGAGCTAATGATACTGTTGCATTTAGTGTTTTTACCTTAGTTGCTTGTTTTCGAAACTTTTTAATTTTTCTCAACTCAATAGTGCTTCTATGTAAAATGGTTATTAGTTTGAAGCAAATATACAAAATAAGACACTTGAAAGTGTCTAAAATGAAAAAAAAATTAAATTATTTTTTTTCAATGTTTAATTGAATTGAGAAAAACCAGTGATAGAAGGTATTTCAAGCCAGAAATAAAATCAAAAAAATTAAAAGGAATGGGTATTTATACCTGAAAAATGTAAGAACTTATTTCTGTTAAATAAAAACAGCACCATAAAAATGATGCTGTGAGTAATGTTTTACCTCAGTCATGGAATGTTCATACATTTAAACTGAGGGAATTAACGGTACAATCTGATCTCACTCAATCTCACAACTTTGATCGTTCGTTTATATAAAATGGTTATTAGTTGATGCAAATATACATATTTAGACACTAAAAAGTGTCTAAAATGAAAAAAAATTCATAAACTTGTAGGATTGAAAAGTTTACCATGGAAAGAAAGTCAGCAGCGGGAAGTATCCGGAACAAGGAACGCAGTAAAAAAAAATTTTTGGAAGCAGTAGGAAAAATACTGAGAACAAAAGGACATACTGCTTTGAAAGTGACTGACATTGCTGCTACAGCCGAGGTAGATAAAAAGATGATCTATAATTATTTTGGAGGGATAGACGGGCTTATAGATGAATATATCCGGTCTCAGGACTACTGGAGTAAAGTAACTATTGATGAAGTAGACAAGATAAAACCCAAACTGGATGACGGCGGACAGTCTTTCATGGAAGAAATGCTTCTGTCGCAATTTGACTATGTCTACAAAAGCAAAGAAGCGCAAAAATTACTTCTATGGCGCATCTCAGAATCAAGAAAATCACTAAGAAAACTTACCGATACTCAGGAAGAAAACGGAGAATATATTTTTAAACTCCTGATGGATTCTCATTTCAAAGATCATGCTGAAGATGTACGTGCGATAATGGCTATCCTGGTTTCCGGACTTTATTATCTGAATATGTATGCTGCGATGAATGGCAGTATTTTCTGTGGAATAGATGTAGACACCTCTAAAGGACGGGATAAAATTAAAAGTGCAGTTTCTTTTTTATTGAACCAAACCTATGAGAATCTGTAATATTTAGTTTGTTATATTATTATGGAAAAAAACAAAACCATTAGAAATCTCTAATGGTCAATTGTGTTGTTGTGTTTCTACCTTAGTTGTTTCGTGTTCGAAATTGTCTTAAAGTAAGGGAACCTAAATAAAACAGTCTGAATTGTCTTATTTTTCAACCTAAAAGTGTTTTAAGATATGTAGATGGTTTTAGTTTGTACAAATATATAAAATAAGACACTACGAAGTGTGTAAAATAATAAAAATTTTATGAATTTTATTTAATGTTTTGATTTTCAGGTTATTAATTTTATTTTATAAGAAATTACTATCTGAATGATGCTGATACGCTGTTACAATCTGAATAGTTTTTAATTTTCAATCTCGATAGGGTTTTATATATTAGATGGTTTTATTTTGTACAAATATATATAAATAGTTGAAATTAGACACCTATAGGTGTCTAAAATGATAAAAAATTTTCTTAAACTTGTATATTGAATGTTTAGTCATGGAAAGAAAGTCAGCATCAGGGAGTATTAGAAACAAGGAACGCAGTAAGAAAAAATTTTTAGATGCAGTTGGGAAAATTCTGAAAACGAAAGGGTATGCAGGATTGAAGATCAATGATATCGCTGCAACCGCCGGAGTAGATAAGAAAATGATCTACACCTATTTTGGCGGTATGGATGGTCTGATGGACGAATATGTCCGTACACAGGATTTTTGGGTAAAGGTAACCAGTGAAGAAGTAGAAAAGATGAAACCGAATCTGGAAGATGGAGGAAGAGAATTTATCGAGCATATGCTGCTTTCACAATTTGATCACGTATATACCAACAAAGAAGCTCAAAAACTATTGTTGTGGACCATTTCTGAACCCAGAAAATCATTGAAGAAATTGATTGATACCCAGGAAGAAAATGGAGAATATATCTTCAAATTACTGATGGAATCTCATTTCAAAGATAAAATGGATACCTATCGCTCTATCATGGCGATTATGGTTTCAGGGCTTTATTACCTGAATATGTTCTCTTCCCTAAATGGCAGTATTTTCTGCGGCATAGATACCAATACCCCTGAAGGGCGTGAAAAAATCAAAAAAGCAATATCTTTTATGGTGGATCAGACCTACGATAATCTTTAATATACTTAGAAAACATAAAAAGAGGCAATAATCTGCCTCTTTTTTGTACTATTGGTGAATAATTCTATCCTTTATGGTAAGGACAGCCTGAAGCTGCACCGGAATTTTCACCAGTATTAAAGAACTGATCTTCGATCACTTTTTTCTGATCATCAGGAATATCTGCTAACTTACGAAGGGTATTGACCTGGATGTGAGGCCAGCTTGTAGTACCTCCATCATTCCCGAAATCAAATTCAAAGAATACAATTTGCTCGTATTGCAGCTGAAGAATTTCTTTTCCGTCTTCAATAATTGTTTCGATCCACATATCCATATCCACTTCAACTGTTGGAACAAAACGGTTCACAAAAGGAACATTTAAAACTCCTCCCTGTGCTCCGGTTTTCATTTTGGAAGACATTCTCACATGTACATAATTGCTGACCTTCTGACCTCTTAATGTATCCCTAAGTCTGAGATCGGGTCGTACAGAATAAGGGTATAAATCGTCTGCGAGTATTCTTTGAGTATAAATCTTGTTTGAACCAGGATCATTTTTGTCGTCCAGTGTTTGATGAACCCAATCCGGTGCAGGCTTATCAAGGTCAATGATTTCTTCTGGCGTTACCCCTGCATTCCCCATTGTACGTGAAATGGAAAGATGATTAGTATCCCATGCCTCTTTACCATAAGGGAATTGAGGCGAGCCATCAATTAAATAAAAGGTTTCATCAGCTTTATTTTGAGGAATAATATCGCCAAGTAAAGTAATGGTACTTCCGTGAGGAATAACGCCGCTTCGGGAAATAGAGTAGTCCGGAATAAAATAAGGACCGTCAACTCCTGCTCCCGGTTTTATTTCCTGTGCCGGAATAATTTCATAATAAGGCTGTCCCGGCTCTAGCTGACTTAAAAGAATATATTTAGGATTTGCCACTCCATCTGGTGTTATTCTTACTAAAGGCTCATCTCTGTATTCACCCGTATAGCCATACTTTTTAGCATCTTCTGTTGAAACGGCATGAATACCACGGTCTCTTTCAATAGATTCCTTGGTTGCTGCATGATTGTAGACATCACTCAGCCAAAGATACATACCGTTTTCTTCATGGATAGGGGTGTATTTCAAAGCATCTTGTCCCTGTATGGCATTAACACTCTTAATACTTTGCTCATATTTTACAGCTCCACAGAAGAGTTCACTGGCACCACCGCGGTTACGAACTCCACCCGGGACAATTGAAAATGTTAACTTCTCAATATATTCTTCACTGTCAAAAGCGAATTTTCCGGGTATCGTTCCTGAATTGGTTCCGGGAGAAGGCATAATTGTAGTATGTACTCCACTTGCTAATGACGGTTTAGCAATATCTTTATTGTAATTCACATTATAGCTTACCCATGTACCTGCCAAAGCTTTAAGTATTCCATAATCTACACTATTTTCGATGGCCTGAAGATTGTCTTCCCTGAATGGCCTTACCGGATCATCAATCAATAGTTTTGAATATCCATCCATTAGCTCAGCCAGATTAACTTCATTTTGGCCTGGCATTTTACGGAACAACTGTTCGCCTCCCGATTCGGGACTCTCTTTTTTTCTTTTAAGCATGATATATCGTTTTTATGGTTATAATTCAGTGTATTCGAAAGTGGGGCCTGCATTAGTTTGAGCATCCAGCGGCTGTTTCATGAGGTTAACAGCCTGTTCTTTCAAGGCATACATGTACATGATTGATTTTTCCAGTTCTCTCTGGTTTCCCTCCACAGCGCTTTGTATAGCATCTAATAAACGTCTGTAGGTCTTATTAAACTCAACTCCTTGTGCATGTAATTCTTTGTTTTTGATATAATCTTCCACTTTTGGATTAGGCTTCATAGGATAAGCTTCATCCCATTCTACGGGTAAATCTTTTCCTGTAGGTGGAGTAGTGACAGGCATCATACCGTTTTCATCCGTAAAAGGTTCATAGTTTCCACCGAGATAAAAATGCTCATGGAAAACTTCTTTAAATCTGAAATAATGAGCCAACTCTACACCTTCTTCAAATTGGGATGGGTCAACATCGAAAATTGAATCGTCAGCCCCTTCACCTTGTCCTTTGATCTCCTGAAAAACAGCAATTACTCCTTCTAAAGCTTCCACAAAATGTAGTTTTCCGCCACTTCCGTAATATTGCTCAGGACGGATTTGTTTGGCAGGATTTCCTGTGAAAATTCCTCCGGTATTTAATTCCTCGAAATTCTTAGGAAGAGTTCCGTGTTCTTTGTAATAGGCAATAATTTGGAAAACAACAATATAGAAGAATAAAACATCGTAATATTCACCAATGGTATGTACATTTTCCATGATGAAACCTTTCATATTTTCAAGGGTCCAGAAGTTATTGTCCTGTACAGCCGTTCTTTGGGAATATAATGCTGAAGAATCTGTTTCGTGGTCATATTTCGGCGCTTTTACCAATGGTTTGCTCGGGCTTTCAATGGCAATAAAAGTTGCGATACTGTTGCTTGAGAACGTTTCCAGACCTACATAGAAATCAACATTCATTGGTAATTTCATCGGATAAGTAGGGTAGTTCTCTTTTTTGTTAACAGAGGGTTGAATGTCAATTGCATTCAATACATTACAAACCATGATCAGGTGAAGCATTTCTTCCACAGCAACACTTCTGATAATTTGGGAAGCCAGAGCATTGGTTCCGTCTTTAATCGAATATAAAGCCGTAAGATAAGGTGGAATGGTAGAATGTTCAATGAGAATAGCCGTCTGCAAAAGATCCTGTAAAACGGGTTTATAATCAATTTCAGTCAATCCTTTTTTTAATTCAGAAACATCTGAGCCAAATTGGGATTCTAAATAGGCATTAAAATCATCAATCTGATCGTTCAGTAAAAGATTCGTCAATGTTTTGCTGTGATGTTTTAATCCTTCAATCCAGTCTTCTTTACTCAATGTTGAATCAAATAATAAAGAAGGTAATGAAACGGCTTCAGTAACGACTGCGCTTCTTGCTGCCATTCTTCCTGCAGTTAATATTTCCTGTGGCTGTGCTGTTTTATTGATAAGTCTTTGTCTCATGTTGTTATTTTTTTAGTTGAGTTTCAAGATCTGCAAGGATAGATTCTACCGAACGGATAGTGAATGCTGATAATGTTAAAGTAGGGTTTGAGGTTCCCAAAGTGGTCATGTTTCCTGCTCCTACAACGTATAAATTCGGGTGATCCCAGGCTTTGCAATAGCTGTTGGTAACAGAATCTTCTGCTGTAGAACCCATTCTGTGCGTTCCCACAATATGACCGGCCCCGTTGTAAGAATATCTTGTTCCATTGTAGATCACAGAATTCTTGTCTTCCGCAGTATATTTTGTGAAATCATCAATATTTAATCTTTTGAACATCTGGTCCGAAGCATTTTTTGCCTGTTCCATCGCTTTCATTTCATATTCTGTTAGTTCATAATGGATAACAGGACGCGGAATTCCGAGAACATCCAGATACTGATCATTAATAGTTACTCTGTTATTTGGATTAGGCAGCTGCTCAATCTCGAAGTGGAATAAAACCTGTTTTGAAAGCCTGTTCGTAAGTGCTTCTCTTAATTCTGCCCCGAAAAGCTTCTGGCTGATAAAATATCCTACATCAGATCCCGGAGAAAATGCCGGCCAGCCCCAGCCCCAATTGTCAAGCGGAGAGATCCACGCAGAAAATTCACCTCTGAAGTTTCCGTCACGGAAAGACGAAATATTAGTGGTAGAACCGGGACCTCTGTAAGGATATACCGGTTCAGGGAAAAGTCCCCAGGTAAGCATTACCATATGATCCATCAGGTTTCTTCCTACCTGATCACTGCTGTTGGCAACGGTTTTTACAACGTCCTGAACGGTGTATTTTGAGTTTAATAAAATCTTTGGATTTTCAAAAGCATTGGCTGCCAGAATTACGATGGCGTCTGAAGTATCAATTGATTCTTCAACAAAATCGGTTTTCTCCTTTGAAGTATACCTTCTCAGATGAACTTTGGAAATCTTATCTTTATCATTCTGGTCAACACTTAATCTGTATACCACACTCTGAGCCTGAATCTGCATGTATGGATTACGCTTAAGATTTTCATTATCGTTAACTTTATACAGTGCCTTTTTTAAAGTTTTTAAAGCATTATATTTAGCCTGAACCGGACAGATCGGAACGCATGATGCATTTCCTTCGCAACGCTCTCCCATATAAGGATTCCAGACAGAACCAAGAGCTTTGTATTCTTCTTTTTCAGAACTGTCTAAAATCAGTTTGTACCCGGATTCTTTTGGTTCAGCCTTGATAATCTTTGTTTTTCCGTATTTTGGATTCGGGATAGAATTTCTTCCCTGAGGAGAAGGGACCATCATCAGCGGAATTTCTCCGGAGCTTAGCGTTACGCTCGTGCCTTTAAGACCTTCAATGATCTTATGATCCATATAACTTTGCGGAATTTCTTCCATCGGGAATACATAATTTCCATAATATTGCTCCATATTCTCAGAAATAGGATATTCCTGTCTTGAAACATCTCCGGAAACCCCGATTTCAAATTCTGCCATTTCATAATACGGCCTTAATTCTTCATAATCTATCGGCCAGTTGACCGGACTTGGCTTATCAGTATTAGGCTGAGGAATAGTAATTCCATATTTTTCTGTAAGTTTAAAATCATTCGGAAGCATTCTTGGAGTAGTTCCCAGCCAGTGAAGAGTTGTTCCTCCTCCCACTCTGATGGCATCACTTGCAAAAGGCATCGGCCCAAACTGAACCAGATATCCCTTTTTATCAGGAAATGGCTGGACAATATGCTCCATATCCAGGACATTTGGAGAAGGGGCCTGCTTCAAATTCGGATAAGGAGAGTTGGGGACTTTGGCTTCTTCTCTGTAAAAAGTACGGATATACTCATTGTAAGTGGTCATTGAGGATACGGAATCCAGTTCAATACCGGCTTCCAGCCCTGCTTCATACATTAGGATTGATATTTCCTTGATATTATCAGATTTTCCTGCATCTGCACGATGGATCATTTTGCCTTTTGTCACGTCAAATACATGATCAGACAACAGTTTTGCGATCAATGATCCTGCGATCCCCGTTCCTACGATGATCACATCTTTTTTATTATTGGTCTGGCTCATGAGTTGGTGTTTACAGGTTTAATATTCCACGATTTATAACCCGGTTGTTTTGCTCCTGGCGGATGAGAATGCATCAGATTCCAGACAAGACCTTCTTTGTAAGAAATGTCATTGATATACGCTCCTTCCCAGGTTCCCAAATACCACATGGTGATCACTTTTCCGGCGATATCATTCATTCCGGGATTGGCGATAATTTCAGATTGAATGGCTTTTTTCAACTGATCTTCATCGGAAGAATTTTCAAGAATATTTTTAGAAACTGTAAGGAATTCTACGAAAGTAGCCGCTTCTAAGCTTTTCATAACGTAGGTGTAATAGGCCTCTGCCAGACCTGTGGATTGTAATTCGTTTACAGTAAACCCGGCAAGCGCTTCCGAGATAGACATAAACACGTCGAAATAATAATCGTCGACGTTGAGGATTTTGTTAATAATATTCATTTCGTTAAAAATTTGGGTTAGATATCTTCAACTCCTTTTAACAGGAAGTTATCATGCCGATTGATCTATAGCTGCCGGATTTTCAGATACCACTTCTTTTTCAGAAATGAATGCATGTTTTTCAAGCTATCCATAGTTGTCAGTTTTTGTTTATTCGAAATTAAACAGATCCTCTCAGATAAGATTCAGTATTTCTACGTAATTTAGAATGGTGTAATTTTAATTTTTTGTAACAAATCCTTTGTAATAAGTGGTTTCGAGAGGTCTTGTTTTCACAGAGTTTAGAATTATTTTAAATAATGTTCAGCTTAAAATAGATTTATTTAAGACAGAGTAAACTTTTGAAATGGTTTAGTTTATCACTTTTTGTTTGATTCTATTGCTTTTATATTGAATTTTTCAGCAATATTTATTTGGGCTTTTCACCAATAATCTGAGTTTTGTAATTACTGAATTTTGCATTACTATTAAGAAACACAGATGAGAAAAGTATTATTTTTATTAACAAGTTTAATTACATCTGCCCTGTTTGGGCAAGTAGGTATAGGTACTTCTAATCCTAATCCATCAGCTATATTGGATCTGACATCTTCCAACAGAGGTTTCCTACCTCCGAGGGTCAATCTTAATTCTGCTACAGATATTGTAACGATTCCCAATCCGGCGACAGGGCTTTTTGTTTTTAACACTGGTGCGGGAAGCTTAACAACTAAAGGATATTATTACTGGGATGGCACTAAATGGACAAGATTAAGCATTGCTGATGGCGGTGGAAATTTCCAAGTGGGAGAAGAAAGAGGTTATAGGTTTGTAATTCCAGGAACATTTCAAAATTCTGCAGGAAATACCAATAAAAATCAAATGACTGGAAGAGCTGCTTCCCAAACAGGAACAATTCAGAGAAAAGCTCTGTCTGAATTTGTGAATATTTCTGAGCTTCCATTTTTTGAGGGAATCAGGATTGATGTTTTAGCCGGTGAGGATACTATTTTAAGGCCCAGATTTTTTAACACAACGAATTCTAATATTACTGTATCCTATGCAACATTGTCTACCAGCAATCCATTGCAGAATTCTCCCAACATGACGATTCTTCCTAATTATTACAGTACGAAAATAGATGGTGATGATTGGCTTTACACAAGCAATGAAAATATGGAACAAGATCTTGTAGAAATACTTTTTCCTGATGGAAAATACTACAGGATGTCTATTGTAGCTTATTCTACAAATGCAGCTTTTAACACGGCTACATCCAATACTATTATCGGAATTTCTTTGAAAAGAATTATTTAGTAATACAACGTATTGAAAGTGAAATAATTTTAATATAATCATGTTTGTAAACAAATGCTTGCCATTGGTAAGCATTTGTTGTTTTTATAAACTGTAAATTCTTTGAAATAATCAGCCAGGATGTAACGAAAGTAAAACTTTTATTGTCTAATTGATATAAATAAACTTTCGGCTTTATAATCACCAAAGATAAAACCAATACCCCTGACCATGAAACGATTAACCTTAACTTTATTGTGCTTTGTTTCTTCTCTTTTGTCTGCACAGGGATTGAACAGTAAAAAAGAATTAATTGTTTATTCCTCAACAAGTATAAACAAAAAGTCTGTACATCAATCTGTTCAACAGGAAACAGACCGGATATTTGATAAATTGGTTACTATCAGAAGAGAGTTTCATGAAAATCCGGAATTGGCAGGTCATGAAAAGCAAACTCAGGAAAAAATTAAGCAATATCTGCTCGATCTCGGACTGGAAGTTAAGACAGATATATATGGTTACAGTGTGGTAGGAATTCTGAAAGGAGATCAAAAGGGAAAAAAAATAGCATGGAGGTCAGATATGGATGCATTACCCAATGATTATCCTGATCCTGAAACTTTCAAATCAAAAATAAAAGGCATTCAGCATGGCTGTGGTCATGATATCCATATGGCGGTTGGATTGGGAATAGCCGAAGTTCTTTCAAAAAATAAAAAATCTTTAAAAGGAACAGTCTATTTCATATTTCAACCTGAAGAAGAAACCTTCAAAGGGGCAAAAGAAATGCTGGATAAAGGCTTACTTTCTATAATAAATCCTGACGAAATATATGGATTGCATGTGACGGCAATGCCTGTAGGGCAAATCATGGTGAAACCTAATGAAATGTTTGCCTATCAGAAGAGAATAGGAGTTCAGTTAAAAAATGGATTATCTGAAGAAGAAACAAAAGGGCTAACGAAAAAGATCAGTGAATTTCTGTCCCGTATTCAGCCCGGAACAAAGCCATGGGAATTACAATCTATTGTTGATCCTAAAATCGGATTGACAAATCCTGATACTATTTTTAAAGATTACCTGTTCACGGATGGAAAATTTACGACTTATTCTAAAAATAATGAGTCTTTTCTTGAAACCTATCTGTATGAAACAAATTCTTCTAATTTAGATAAAATAATTCCGGGAGTTCAGAAAATTATAGAAGACAGCGGGTATAAAGACAAACTTCTTTCCGTTTCATTTATACAGGGAAATCCAACGGTTATCAATGATGAAAAGCTGACAACATCAGCCAAGAAAATCCTTCAGAATCTTTATGGAAAAAATACGGTTGCTGCAGATTATGGACAGGTTCCGTTTTTCAATGATGATTTCTCTTATTTTCAACAGAAAATACCAGGCGTTTACTTTTTCCTGGGAGGTTCCAATTTCAAAAAAGGAGTGATTGCCATGAATCATTCTTCTGATTTTCAAGTGGATGAAGAGAGCATCAGAACGGGTGTGAAAAACTTTTCATCATTACTTATTGAACGTCTTAACAGGAACTAACTTTTCACCGCAATTGCGTCTATCTCGAACAACATTCCAGGTAAAGCGAGCTGGCTCACAGGAATAAGCGTGCTTGTTGGTAGAAATGTCGGGTTCCATACTTTTTTAGCTTCTTCTGCCCAAATTTCAAGCTTCTCGGGATTATTATCAACGATAAGAAGCGTGATTTTGACAACATTCTCAAACGTCATAGAATGATTCTGTAGAACGATTTTTAAGTTTTTTAAAGCATTCTGAACCTGCGTTTTAAAATCATCAGCCAATACATGATTTTCTCCTACACCGCCACTCTGTCCGGATATAAAACACATCCGGAAAGGAGAATCCACAGAAATACTGTGTGAAAAACCATAAGGACTAGGATTGAATAATGCAGTAGGATTGATCAGCTGAGGTTGTTTATTATTTTCCATAATTTTCTTTTTAATGATGTAAAAATGAGAGATAAAAACAAGAGAAACTTTTACATATGTTGAGGGAATTGTTGTTTTTATGATGTAAACATTTTTTACCTATTTGCAAGTCGATATAAAAAATGCTGCTCCATAAGAACAGCATTTTTAAATTTTTACTCAACAACTATACTCTCAATTCCTTTTTGCAAAGCTGTTTCCTGAATCACCGGGACAGAAAGACCTTCAGCACGGACCACAGAAATATCCGTCATTCCCATAAATCCAAGAGTTTGTTTTAGGTAAGGAACTACAAAATCATACGCCTGCCTTTCCCCTTCAGAATATACACCGCCACTTGAAAAAGCAAGGTATACTTTCTTATTTTTTACCAGGCCTTCAGGACCGTTTTCGCTATAGCTGAACGTTTTTCCCGCTCTCGCAATATGATCAAGCCATGATTTAAGGGTAGAGGTGATACTGAAATTATACAATGGAGCTTCAATAATGATAATATCAGCTTCATGCAGTTCAGCAATTACCGTATCTGAAAGTTTTACAGTTTCTAACTGTTCTGGCGTGCGGTTTTCCTCCGGAGTAAAAAAGGCATTGATATGGGCTTCTTCTAAATGAGGAAAAAGCGGGTTGGCCAGATCACGTTTTTTAAAAACACTTTCAGGATATTTTGCCGTGATTTTTTCTACAACAGCATTTCCCAGTTTTTTACTGATTGATGATTCGCTTCTTGGGCTGGAGATAATATGAAGTACTCGTTTCATTTTTTATTTTTTTAAAATTGATGTTTCAAAATTATCTATATTTACTAATAAAAATATAGTAGTTACCAAAAGGTTAGTAATAACATTTAGGTTAGTAACCAGATAAAACAAAGACAATGGAAGAAGAAAAAATAGTGTATTCAAGGCCTCAATGCAGTACGCATCTGTCTGCTACTGAGGATGCTTTGTACGTTTTGGGAGGCAGGTGGACCATCCGGGTAATGATCGCTATTTTGGGCGGACATACACGGTTCAACGAGTTACAGCGAACGATTAATGGCATTTCAGCAAGAGTCCTTTCCAGCGAATTGAAAAAACTGGAGGTCAACCATTTAGTGGAAAGAACCGTTCTTACCGATCAGAAACCGGTCTTGGTAGAATATGTTCATACAGAATACAGTGAATCACTGAAAGACGTTATTGCAGCGCTTGCTGACTGGGGAACAAAACATAAAAAGAAAATTACAGCTTAATAAACGAATGTTGATGTCAGTAAATACAGTGTTTTGTGGTATTTGATAAGTTGCAATATAGCTTACACTTTAAGTATTTTTACTCAAAAATAATGGCAAGATGATCATATGTGAAGACTTATTATTTTCCCGGGGAGCCATTCTGGAAAAATATGATGTGGCAGATTCTATTTTTAAAGAAGGAACTGCAGCTAAATATTATTTCCAGATCAGGCATGGTACTGTGAAACTGAATACTTTTTTAGAAGACGGAAAAGAATTTGTTCACGGACTCCCTTTTGATGGTCACTGCATTGGTGAAAGCTATTTATTTACCAGCCATCATTATGCCATTAATGCTATTGCTGTAACCAGCTGCGAGATTATTAAGATTTCTAAGACTAAGTTTCTGGAAATGCTTTTGGAAAAACCTGAATTAATGCTCGAGATTAACAGATATACAGCTGACAGACTGCATTTCAGGTATATGATTTCCAGTTTCCTGGCGATTTCGGATCCTATAGTCAAACTTATGAAGCTTTTTGATCATCTTAAAAAGTATTTTGGATTTGAGGAAGCCTATTCATTTCTCATTCCCTATACCAGGCAGCAGATAGCCACTCTTACCGGGCTTCGGGTAGAGACTGTGATCAGATATGTTAAAAAAATGCAGGAACTGAAACTTGTCAAGATTGAAAGCACCAAAATTTACTATTAGCTTTCAATCATTCACTTTATAATTTATTATTTTAAAATCAATACGGGTTGCTGGGTGTTCTGATAAATTCCTTCAGAAATACTTCTGCTTGCCAGATAATACAGGAAGCTGTGCTGGCCTGGCAAAGCAATAATAAGGTCCGCTTCATTAGAGGCTGCAAAAGTGAGTATTCCTTTAATGACATTTTCATCATGAGAATAATGAATACTGCTTGGAATCTCCGTCAAACGTTCACGAATATACTCTTCCAGTTCTCTTTTTTTATCCTCATCTTCTTTCTCACGGGTATTGATATTCAAAAACATCAGACGCACATCCTGTTTATGGATAACAGATTTATGATGAAACAATCTTTCCAGTCTTTTAATTCCCTTTACATCACAAGGAAT
Organism: Chryseobacterium sp. GVT01B; assembly: GCF_019970045.1. Taxonomy (GTDB): domain Bacteria; phylum Bacteroidota; class Bacteroidia; order Flavobacteriales; family Weeksellaceae; genus Chryseobacterium. The sequence goes on along the minus strand of NZ_JAHXYI010000006.1, from coordinate 445,413 downwards.
AAATATATTTTTGATAGGAGTATAGTGATAGCTGTTAGGAACAATTAAGGTTTTCACAGGACTCGTTCTTGCAATGCTAATGATATTGTCGGAAACAAAGCTCTCAGTGGTGGAGGTATGGTCATCACTTCCCAAAATAATCAACTCTACAGAAGGCTGATTTTTTAAAAGCTCATTGATGCTTCTGGTAAGAGCCCAGTCACTTAATATCCTGGAAACTTTTATTTCAGGTGATTTTTCTGTTATGATTTCTGTTAACTGATCAAATAATAATTCCGTTCTCTGCAACAGATTGTTGACACTTTCTTCGTTGACAAATGAATGTCCTTCTGCAATATGCAGATAATCAAATTCGGATTCTCCTGCTGTTTTTAGTAAGATAATATTTTGATATTCGTAGGTTTTTGCCCAGTCTGCGGCTACTCTTACTGCATTTTCCGTAGTTGATGTAAAATCAATGGGTACAAGGATTGTTCTCATATTGTATTATGTTTTAGTCCTGATTCTCCAGGTTTGCTGTCATTTTTTTTACTAAAAGCAGTGCTTTGCTGATCTCCTCTTCATCAATATTGCCAACCGCCTTTTTGTAAAGATCCAATGCCCATGGATAAACGGTTTCAACGATTTTCTCCCCCTTTGGAGTCAAAAAGATCTGTTTGTTTCTCCGGTCGTTTTTATCAGCGATCCGCTCAACAAGATCCCGTTTTACGAGATTGTTGATGAGGTAAGTAATGCTTGATTTGTCTTTACTTACTTTATTTCCTATTTCCTGCTGGTTAATACCATTATTGCGTGAAAGCAGTCCCAGAATCTCAATCAGTTCAAAAGAAAGATCCGGATCATACTCATTAATCGTGGTCTGAATCTTTTGTCGAAGCCGGCTTTTCATTTCACTCATCGCCAGGCCAAGCTCCAGTGCTAATTCTGATATATTGTTCTGTTTTTCAGGCATATTGTATAATAATGATATTACAGAGTAAGAGATGATTTGAAAGAAATTCAGTACTGCTTACCTTAACAAATATACGAAAAATTAGTTTTAATTAAAACTAATTGAGCCTTTAGATTACTGTAGTTTTTAATAGTTAAATAATGAACCGAAAAATTATTATTTAGATAACATTGGGTTCATTTTCATCAATACAGTTAATCCTACTTTGGCCGCAGCAAAACAAAACAATTTTAACTCAAAAACTTATGAATCAAATGTTTTCAATAGTCCGGATTTTTTCGGTACTATGTCTTCTGACTCTTTTATCGTGTAGATCAGATCAGTTTCAGCCAGATGAAACACTGCCTAATGCACAGGAAAATGCCATGAGAAGTGCTTTTCCGAATATTAAAGTATTATCGTACAATACATTCCTGTTGAAAGAACTCGCAGTGTCTGGTATGACTCAATGGTCACAACAGGCGAGAGCTCAGAAAATTGGTGAAGCCTCTTTTTTGAAGAACTATGATGTTCTGATGCTTCAGGAATGCTTTGATAATGCAGCTTCAGATAAGCTACGTGAAAAACTTCTTCCCAGTTTTCCCTATCAGACTCCTATAGTAGGACGTACAAAAAATGGATGGAACAACACCTTCGGTCATTGGCGTGAGATCATCTCCGGCGGATTTGAAGACGGAGGTGTGATGATTGCCAGTAAATATCCTATAGAAAGAATGGATCAGTTTATCTTTCCGGCAGGATGTGATTTTGATGGCTACTGTCTGAAAGGCTTTGCTTATGCCAGAATATTAAAAGGAGGAAAACGTATCCACTTTATAGCAGTTCATGCTCAGTCTACACAGCCGTCTTGTAATGGAAAAGATGTGGAAATCCGTAAACAACAGTTGGGAATGATGAAATCATTTGTTGACCGTTTGAATATTCCTGAAAATGAAATGGTAATTTATGGTGGAGATTTCAACATTATAAAAGATACTCCTGAATATTCGGATATGCTGCAAACCCTGAATGTAAATGCTCCTACATACAAAGGATTAAAATATTCATGGGATACGAAAACCAATACGATGGCTTCTTATCATTACCCTTATCCTGCTAATAAACGAGAATATCTGGATTATATTTTGGTTTCCAATGATCATCTTGTACCTCCAACCTGGCAAAATATTGCATTCGATCCTGTAGCTTCCAACCTTATGACTTATACAAATATAACTGGAATTAAATATCATTGGACGGAATACTCAGATCATTATCCTGTAGAAGCCAATGTCTATTCGGATCAGAAAACACCTACAAAAAGCTTGAAATTCAGAAAATATGACCGGGTTTCGTTAAAATCTGTAGCCACAGGAAAATATATCAGTACGAACCTGTCAACACCCAATGATTGGCTGACTGTTACTTCTGTACTGCCAAGTGATGCAAGAACCTGGTTTAATATTGTGAATATCGGAGATTCTGATAATTATTTTGATCTGAAGGAAGGTTATGTAAGAGTTGAGAGCAGTGAAAGACTCAATCATTTCTGGTATTGGTATTCCTCAGGCAGTGGAAGTTATTATTTTTATCCAAAATATGGAAAGACTACTTATAACCTAAGACTTCAGATTGTAAAGAAAAAGGCAGGAAATTTTTCAACAAGTATTGAAAATGGGGATATTGTCGCTTTCAAGGATACGACAGGAGTTGGGAATACTTATTATCTGCAGGTCTATAATAAATCAGGAACAGACTGGATCTATCTGAATGGAACAAGTTTAACTCCTGATGTACAATTTGAAGTAAACTTAAATAATACGGTTGCGCAGTCTTTTTAGAGTTCTTCATTATAAACTCATTCATCTTTATAACAAGCGACTACCTTTTGGTGGTCGCTTTTCAAATAATATCTCGAGAAAAAAGAGCTATAAAAAAGCAGAGACTAGTTCTCTGCTTTTTCTTTTTTTACGGCCTGATGCATAATAAGGATGATCCCTAAAAGCAAACATGCAATGATCAGATAGCGCCAGGACAGATCTTTTTGCTCACTTACATTTCCGCTTACTGAAATGATAAAGCTTGTCACAGAAGTGATTACATAGACCAGTCCACCCATCAGTCCGCCGGCAGTTCCCGCATTTTTAGGAAAGTAAAGCATACTTGTCGTAAAGAATGAGGTAAATAAAATTCCGGAACAGATATGAATGAAAAAGGCAAAAGGAATCATAATAAAAAGACTTTCTGCGAAATAGCTGGTGATAATCAATCCTGCAATCAGAATAAGCTGTAAAAGGATAGGCTGCAGAATTCTTGGCTTGAAATCAAGAGTCAGTCTGCGTTTCCCGATGAAACCACCGATCATCCAGGAGAAACCAAGGATCAATGTACAATATCCAATAACAACCGGAGTAAAATGAAAAGTGTTTTCAATAATAAACGGCCCGGTAATATTAAATAGCATAACGATAGAGTAGCTCAGTCCTAATATGAAAATTCCCAGCATGAAAATCCTGTTCTTAAGCATCATTTTGTAAAGGCTGATATTCTCTGACAGGTCCAGTTTCTTTTTCTGAGGAAGACTCTCTCCACTGAAGAACCATTCAAACAGGAAAAGGAATCCTGCATATATCGCTAAGAAATAAAAATTAGCATGCCAGTTAAATATTTTCTCAAGGTAACCCCCAAGGAAAGGTGCCAGAATAGGCCCGCATGACCATACAATGGTAAAGTAGCTTAAATAATGCTTCACTTTCTCGGCATCATAAATATCTACAAAAATAGCCCGCGTAGCTACTACCAGTACTGAAACAGCAGCTCCCTGAAGAATACGAAGCAGGCAGATTAATAAAATGCTGTTGGTCATTGTAATTAAAATACTGGTCAGGATCAACAGGAACAATGCGATCAGTTTAGGGCGGTAGCGGCCGATACTGTCCAGAATTCCTCCTACAAATAACTGGGAAATTCCGTAGCTAAGAAGATACGAGGTCAGAGTGATCTGGATATCTTTTTCTGAAACCATCATTTCTTTAGCCATAGAAGGGAACGATGGTAAATATATATCCGTGACAAACCCGGAAAGCGGGATAGACACGAAAGCCATAATGGTAATTAATCTGATTCGTTTTTCAGATGCTTCTCTCAACATATTCATTCATTTTTACAATGCAAAAATAAGTCAAGAAATAAGAAAGTGAATTTTAAAAGACAAAGTAAAAATTACAAAAATCAAATATTAAGCTAAATTCTTGAATTTTAATGGTGAAGTCCGGGCATGTTTTTTAAAAAAGTTATTAAAATGTGCAGGCTGATCAAAACCTAACGTATAACCGATCTGAGCAATGTCCCAATTGGTGTACTTCAGGAGATTTTTAGACTCTTCAAACATCTTTTCTTTAATGATTTGCGTTGTCGTGAGATGGGTTACAGATTTTACCGAAGAATTCAAATGATTCACATGTACATTAAGGTGATCGGCAAAGTCCGAAGGAGTTTTTAAAGCAAGCGGATAAGCAGGAGAGTCCAGGGGAAACTGTTTGTTAAGCAGTTCATCAAATAATCTGTATAAACGCACATTTGCAGGAAGTTCATTAGGATTGATGTCTTCCACACGGTTTTCCATTGCCAGATGCATAACGGATGCCAGATTGCTTTTGATACTGCTGCAACGGAAGGGATAAGCAGAATTATTCATTCTGTAAATCTGATCAAAATAAAGAGTAGCCAGCTGAGTTTGTTCCTCTGTCAGGAAAACGACAGGCTTGCTCCATTCTTTGAACATTGAGGTCTTTTTAAACAGATTAAATTCCGAATTTCCGTTAAAAAATTCCTGGTTGAACAGACAGAAATAACCTTCCTGTAAATCACTGTCACATTCCCAAGAGTAGGGGATGCTTGGAGAAGGAAAGAATAATGCAGGACGGTCAATATACAACTGATGTGTGCCATAATGAATGGTCCCTTTTCCAATGATAAAACTGATTTTATAATAATCACGGCGGTTGTAAGGACTCTTAAAACTGCAGTATTTCCGCATTGAAATGTTGAAATGAGATTTACCCATTTCAAAATCCTCAGAATCAAACATTTTGATCTGGTTCTTACGGATGCGTTTGTAATAATCTTCTATAGTTTCCAGCTGATCGCTCATAAGTAAAAATTATAAAAATCAAAGATAATAAAACGATTGCTCACTCAAAATAATTTTAAGTGAAATAAAAAAAATAGGAATGATAACTCCTCTCAATAATATGAGTACAAAATCATAGAAAGGAAATCTGTGGTCATCTAACTTTTATTAATTTCCAATTCTAAAATATGGGATGGAAGCAGGAATGGGCCAGCTTTTGAACTGACACAAGGTACAAAACCAGACTCTTTTAAAAACTCCGAAAGCGGATCATGATCCAGCATATTGGTCCATACGATATCCGTAAAACTCACTGCTGATCTGCATTTTTTCCAAAGCGACTGCCTGGTTTCAGGAAGATCAAACTCTGAAAGAATCACAAAACTGATTTCTGTTGCTCTTTTTCCTTCCGGTATGCCAGAATGCAGAGAACCACTTTTTATAATACTGTATCCGACAGGTTTCTGATCTGCATACGTCATGATCAGCTGGTTGGAGAGATCATTCAGGTCATTGATCATTTTTCTCGGATCTATTTCATTGTGAATGTATTTTTTAATCTCCTCTTCCGTAATAAAATCTTTGTGTAAAGCATAAACAGAAGAATCAATAATGGCTATAAGATCAGAAATTCCCTCTTCAGAACCTACTGTAAATTTTGAAATGATATCCATGGGATTTTTTTTATTCAAAATTATAAGATTAATCAATTTAAAAGGGATACAGTTTGCTAAAATATAATCGGTACAGAAAGATAATTTTATAAATTTGTTCAGTACAGTTGATGTGTTATGGTAAAATCTTATAAGTACGAAATTTTTACAGCAGTAATAGAGAAACAGATTCGCAGTGGGATTTTGCAGGAAAATGACAGACTTCCGTCCGTTCGGGAAATTAAAGAAAAATACAAGCTCAGTACAAGTTCTGTACAAAGCGGGTTTGAATATCTTCTGATTAAAGGATTAATTAAGAGTCATCCGAGGTCAGGATATTTTATTGCCGAAATTCAGGAAGAGCATATTCCGGAAGTCAGAACAAAGCTGCCTGTGGTCGTAAGAGATGCCGAATTTATGAAAAATATGATGTTGACTTCCAAAAGAACATCAGAATCCAGTTCTTTCAACACAGCTGTACCCGGAGATTTGCTGATTCCGCAGAAACTCATCCTCAGAACGATGCAGGAAGTAATTCGTGAGAAAGGGGCAGCACTGCTCAGATATTACCCTTCAAATGGCCTGGAAACATTAAGGAAACAGATTGCAAAACAGATGGGAACTTATGGCTGTATTTTAAATCCTGATGAAATAATTATTACCGATGGTGCACTACAAGCACTCACGATCGCTTTGAAATCGGTTACCAAACCTGGAGATGTGGTTGCTGTTGACAGCCCTTGTGTGTTCTCTGTATTGGAAGTTATTGCTAATCTCGATCTTAAAGTGATCGAAATTCCTCTTCATTACAGAAGTGGTTTTGATACGGAATATTTCAGAACAGTTTGCGCTGAAAACGATATTCGTGCCTTGGTTGTAACTCCGAATTTTCATAATCCTACAGGCGTATTAATGAGTGATGAGGTTAAAGCAGAATTGTTGAGTGTTGCAGAACAACATCAGTTGTGTATCATTGAAAATGATATGTATTCTGATCTCTATTTCAGTGAACAAAGACCCCGATGTATTAAAAGTTTTGATACCAAAGGATTGGTCATGACCTATTCATCATTTTCAAAAACATTGGCGCCGGGAATTCGTTTAGGTTGGCTCTATGCAGGTGATTTTTACGCAAAATCTGAAAGAGCGAGGTTTTCTTTGGGACGGTCGGTTTCTCCTGTTTATCAGGAATTGGTCTTGAAACTGTTACAGGGAAGCAGTTATGAAAGACATTTGCGTTCGTTCCGAAAAAAGCTCAATCAGCAGGCTATTCAGGTATTGGACACTTTAAAAAGTTCTTTTCCCGAAGGTTCTTATTTTCACAGGCCTCAGGGTGGATACAGCATTTGGGGAAGGCTGCCGGAGAATATGGATATGGAAAGATTTTACGAGTATTGTGAAAAGCACCAGATTTTATTTACTCCCGGGGATACCTTTTCATTTACGGATAAATATCAATTTCATTTCCGGATTGTTTTTGCAGAAAGAATTACTCCCGAAAGCCTAATCTTATTGGGAACTGCAGGTGAAAAGGCTAAGAAGTTGTTACTTGAAATATAAAGATTTTATGTGATGTTACATATAGCGAATTGACCCTATCCTTTATGGATAAAGTTTAATTGAGACCATATTTTAGATTCTTGCTTTTGTCAATTTCCAATTTGGGGATATTGTCAATCATTTTAAAATCAAAACCGTCAATCCATTTTTCTTTGGTAAGGTTAATATCTTCCCCTGAAATGATGTGTTTCTGAAAGAAATAAGTAATATCTTCATCCAGGTAGTGATGAGCTATATCGAGAAAAAGTTCATCTGTAAACTTGAGCTTCTTTTCCGTACAGACCTTCAATAATTCACGCATCAAAACATCCAGAGATTTTTTGTAGCGGGTTTTTAATAAAATCTGATTATCCAGCCAGAAAGCAAAAATTGCACCCCGTCTGTAGGGTACCTTTTCTACATCACGGCTTTTCCAGAAATCATCTTTTATTTTATAATTCGGAATATTTCGCTGAGGATTCTTCCAATGATTTTGAATGACTTCAGTATTGAATAATGTGAGCCATTCATCTATAGAAATATCTTTGATTCTAAGTCTGTTTTTATAAGTATAATAATCGGTGAAGCCTTCGCTAAACCAATAATTAAGCTCTTCGTTTTTATTTTGGATTTTATTTCCAATCCATTCGTGCATCAACTCATGATGAAGAAGATAAAGGTAGGCACTTTTGTTGTTAAAAGGATTATTAGTTCCCTGAATCATAAATGCATTTTTGATAGCGGATCCTGTTGAGCTGTATCCTTTGAAAAGACTGTCCTTTTGTGAAACGGTAGGGGTTAAGGTAACGGTATAATAATCCTGATCATAATCTTTCCAGAAATCTCTTTGTGACTGTATCGCTTTTTTGAGGTTTGAAAATAGAAACTCATCCGTAAATCCGTTTTGCCACTGATCTCTTAATGCAAGATAAACAGGTTTGTTTTGTATTTTAAAAGAATAAAATCTGTAATCACCTCCTATAAACAGTGAGTTGTAAAATCCTTCCCAAAGTGTTGTTTTGATGTTCTGGGCCCGAGCCTGTGTAGCAAAATTATTGTGTAGTCTGAATTTCATAGGGAAATTTATCCATTCAATGGAAAATTCAAATTCCCTGTCTTCCGGAATCTTTGTAAATGATATGGGCACAATGAATAAGTTTTTACCCAAAACGTGGAAGAATGTATTGTTAATCCTGGGACGGTTGAATATTTTATAATCAGGATCTTTAAAATCCTGTTTTATATGATAAATAAAAGAAACTTTATCTCCTGTTTTCATCCTGACCTTTATTTGACTCTTTTCCGGGAGGGTTTCAAAAGTTATATCCGGATTTTCGTCTTTTGATATTGTAAGATTGTTGAAGAGATTATTTTCACCCCAGTTTTCATTGGCAAAATAAAAGGAGATGGTATCTGATGGTTTTTTAAGGATGTAATCAACCTGAACTTTTAGCCCGTTTTGCTCAAGATCTGCATCATAATAGATTTTATAATTTATTTTGTTCTGAGAATAGGTGAGCAGAGGTAATAATAAAGCCAGGATGAATAATTTTTTTACCATGGATAAGTCGTTTTTTCAAATTTATAATAAAATTCAAGAACTTCTGTGTTGCTAACATTTTTATACGATGAACAAACTTAAAATGGTAAAATACAGAGCGTAATTATTCTTTATGAACTTTATAATTTCCTGTCCCGTTTTCCAGCATCAGTTTCTTTCTAAAAACCACAAATTCTGGTATCATTTTTTCGATACATTATTTAAAGATTTATAAACCAAAATAATGAAACCCAGCCAAAAGAAAAACTCCTTTCAGAAGACCTCAGATAAGGATTGGAACCGTGTTTTATGATTGTTTTCAGGGACTAAATCATTCCAAAATATATTTTTATGGAGGTGGAAGTGAATATTTTAGCCATTTATCTTAAACTTTTTTCGCTCCAGCTAGGCTGGAATCACCATAAAACCTATATTTGCAGCCTAAATTTTTAAATAAATGAAAGAACTAATTGAAAAAATCAACGCAGAATTTGAAGCGTTCACAACTGAGGCAAACCAACAAGCAGAAAAAGGAAACAAGGCAGCTGGTACAAGAGCTCGTAAAGCAGCTCTTGAACTAAGCAAATTGTTCAAAGACTTCAGAAAAGTTTCTGTAGAAGAAGCTAAAAAATAATTTACTTTTAGCCGGCTTTTGAAGCCGGCTTTTTTTTGCGTTAATTCAATATCGTAAAGAGTATTTAAACTGCTATTTTCTTTACACTTATGAATTTATATCTACACAATTATTAATGCTAATCTAAACTGTCATATTGATAGTTTTTTTATGAATTATAGTTATTAGCGGATTTTTGTTATTGTTTTCATGTGAAAATATTGATAATGTCACTGGAAAACCTCTTTTTTAGGCTCAATCTTTCATCATCTCCCCAATTTCCTTTATCTTTAAACCAATCAATATATATTATGAGGATAAATAGATTTTTTGCAGTGCCTGCAGTAGTGCTGGCTGCTCAGTTTTCCTGGGCTCAGGTAAAGGTTGACCCAAAAGAAAGACTCAACCCTATCGTAAAAAGTTTTGTAGATGAAGTAAATAATAATTCCCAGCTGGAAAACCTCGCATATGAGCTGTTGGACGGTATCGGGCCGCGTCTTGTAGGAACTCCCGAAATGCTTGCCGCTAATGAATGGAGCGCAGGTAAACTTCGCTCATGGGGAGTAGATGCCAATCTTCAGCAGTTTGGAACATGGAAAGGATGGCAGAGAGGAACTACTCATGTAGATATGACGTTTCCGCGTGTAAAATCTTTGGCTGCCACACAGCTTGCATGGAGTCCGGCTACTAAAAAAGCAATTGAGGCAGAAGTAGTAATTCTTCCAAAGGTATCATCCAAAGCAGAGTTTGATCAATGGCTTCCTTCCGCAAAAGGGAAAATAGTGCTGATGGCACAGTATCAGAAAATCGGACGTTCCGATGAGCAAATCAAAGAATTTGCTACTCCTGAACTGTATGAAAAGCTTAAAGCAGAAAAAGAACAGGCAGCTAAAGATTTCACTGCCTATGTGAAGAATATCGGATATGACAATAACAGTCTTCCAGAAGCCTTGGAAAAAGCAGGAGCAGCAGGAATTGCTATTTCCAACTGGACCGGAATTATGGGAGCTAACAGAATATTCGGAGCAAAAACAACCAAAATTCCCATGATTGATATTGATGTGGAAGATTATGGAATGCTCTACAGAATGGCAGAAAAAGGTACGCTTCCTAAAATAAAAATTGATGCCCAGTCTAAAATACTTCCTGAAGCCAAAAGTTTCAATACTGTTGGGATGATTAAAGGAAAGGAAAAACCGGATGAATATGTAATTCTTTCGGCTCACCTTGATTCATGGGATGGAGCTCAGGGCGCTACAGATAACGGAACGGGAACGATTACAATGTTGGAAACCATGCGAATCCTGAAAAAATATTATCCTAACAACAAAAGAACCATCGTGATAGGACTTTGGGGAAGTGAAGAGCAGGGATTAAACGGTTCCAGAGGTTTTGTGATGGATAATCCTGAGATTATAAAAGGAGTGCAGGCTGCTTTTAATCAGGATAACGGAACAGGGCGTGTTGTGAATATCAGTGGTCAGGGGTTTGTAAAAGCTTATGATTATATCGGAAAATGGCTTGACGGTGTTCCAAAAGCTGTAAAAAGCCACATTAAAACCGATTTCCCAGGAATGCCTGGCGGTGGTGGTTCTGATCATGCTTCATTTGTGGCCGCCGGAGTACCAGGATTTTCTTTAGGTTCTCTGAACTGGGGGTATTTTGGATATACATGGCACACAACAAAAGATACGTATGATAAAATTGTCTTTGATGAGGTGAAAAACAATGTGATCTTAACGGCATCATTAGCTTATATGGCTTCTGAAGACCCGGAATTCGCCAACAGAGAGAAGAGAGCAATGCCTCAGGATGACAAAGGGGAAACGGTAAAATGGCCGGAAGTAAAAGAGCCCAGAAGAAGTTCTAAGGATTATAAGTAAAAGAGGCTGCCCGTAGGGCAGCCTCTTTTACTTGAATAAGATTTCATTATTTTGTACTATCGGAAATACAGGCTATTAAGTCCGAAAACGTAGGAATTGATGGTTCGTAAAGTGAATCAGTCAATTTTCCAAATCCGTATTTACAGAAAATAAATGGCAATCCGTTTCCTTGTGCGGAGTCATGATCGGTCTGAGTATCTCCTATGTAGATGGAGTCTTCGATTGTTAAATCATTTCTTTCCATAAGGAGCTGTATATTTTCAGATTTTGGTTTTTGAGTTCGTCCATGAGATTCAAAATCAACAAACAGATCATTGAACTGATAATAGTCTAAAAATGATTCAATATAACCGTCCTGGCAATTGCTTACAATGAAAAGAGAGTGGGTGTTGGCAAGACTCTTTAAAGTTTCTTCTACACCCTCATATAAAATCCCACCCTGTATGTGCAGTATTTTATTTTCTTCGGCTACAATTTCAGACAGAAGTTCCTGAACCTGCAGGTCTGAAATACCCGGAATAATATCTTTTATAATATCATGAGCCAATAATCCCATATATTGATTCATATCTTCAGGCTTAAGTTCTCTTTGGATTAACTGATGTCTACCCAGTACTTCATTCCATATTTTAATGATGGTCGCTCTGGAATCCCATAATGTTCCGTCAAGATCGAAAATTAAATTCTTTGTGTTCAAAATAAATATTTTATGATTTATATTTAATCTATAATTAAAAAATTACAAAATCATGCTCAGCTGCACTCTTTTTCTTGCTTCATCTACTTCGGTTACCTTTACACGAACATGCTGGTGGAGTTTTACCACTTCATTGACATCTGATACAAAACCATCTTTCAGCTGAGAAATATGAACCAATCCGCTTTCTTTGATTCCAAGATCTACAAAACATCCGAACGCTGTAATATTGTTGACAATTCCAGGAAGAATCATGCCTGCTTTCAAATCTTTAATGCTTTTAACAGTAGGATCAAATTCAAATACTTTGGCAGCCTTTCTTGGGTCCAATCCTGGTTTTTCAAGTTCTTTTAAAATATCTTTGATTCCTAGAATCCCGATTTCACCCGTGATATAACTTTCCGGTTTTACAAGAGCTATTTTTTCCTTATTGGCGATCAGTTCATGGGTTTTAATTCCTAAATCTTTGGCTATTTTTTCTACAATTCCATAAGCTTCCGGATGTACAGCGGAATTATCCAGTGGGTTTTTAGCATTCGCAATTCTTACAAACGCGGCTGCCTGCTGAAAAGCTTTTTCTCCAAGTCTCGGAACTTTTTTAAGCTGTTTTCTATCTTCAAATGCTCCGTTTTCAGCGCGGTAATTGACAATGTTTTCCGCCATTTTCTCGCCAATTCCGGAAACATAGCTTAAAAGAGATTTACTTGCTGTATTTAAATTAATTCCCACAGAATTTACACATTTCATCACTGTAGAATCCAATTCATTTTTCAGTTGGGTTTGATCTACATCGTGTTGGTATTGACCAACTCCAATAGATTTGGCATCAATCTTTACCAATTCTGCTAATGGATCAGAAAGTCTTCTTCCGATAGAAACTGCTCCACGCACCGTTACATCATATGTTGGGAACTCTTCTCTCGCAATTTTACTGGCAGAATATACTGAAGCTCCGGCTTCTGAAACTACAAAAACCTGCAGCGGTTTATCGAAAGCAATCTTTTTGATAAAAAATTCTGTCTCACGACTTGCTGTTCCGTTACCGATAGAGATTGCTTCAATATTATAAGCATTCACCATAGAACGTATCTTTTTCATAGCCATCCCGCTTTCATTCTGCGGAGCATGAGGATAAAGAGTTTCATTGTGCAGTAAATCTCCTTTTTCATCCAGACACACCACTTTGCATCCGCTTTTGTATCCCGGGTCTATTGCCAGGATTCTTTTCTCTCCTAAAGGAGGAGCAAGCAAAAGCTGACTTAAATTTTCAGAGAATATTTCAATTGCTTTTTTATCTGCTTTTTCTTTGGCTTCCTGTAATGCTTCATTGGAGATAGCGGGTTCCAGAAGTCTTTTATAACTGTCTTTTATGGCCAATGCAATTTGGTCTGAACTTTCATTGTTAGATTTTATAATCGCTTTTTCAATAAAATCAATGACTTCTTCCTTATCTACTCCTACGTTTGTTTTTACAAAGCCCTCCGCTTCCGCTCGTAACATGGCCAGAAGTCTGTGAGAAGGCGTTCTGCTAAGGCTTTCTTCCCATTCAAAATATTGGGAGAATTTTTGAGCATCTTCCTCATCTTTTTTAGCTTTTACAACTTTGGAAGTAACAACTGCCTTCCGCTGAAAGAGTCTGCGGAGATTCTTACGGACATACATATTTTCGTTAATCCATTCTGCCATGATGTCTCTTGCTCCCTGAAGCGCTTCTTCTTCGGAGGTAACATCATTATTCAGATATTTTGAAGCCAGAAATTGGATGTCATTATTTTTCTGACTCATAATGATCCTTGCTAAAGGTTCCAATCCTTTTTCTTTAGCGGTATCGGCTTTTGTTTTTTTGCGTTTTTTGAACGGAAGATATAGATCTTCCAGCTCCTGAATATCAAAGCTGCCTTCAATTCTCTGTTGAAGCTCAGGACTTAGTGCATTCTGTTCTTCTATAGATTTTAAGATAGATTCTTTTCTCTTGATAATGTCTTCAAACTGTTTGCTGATCTTTGATATTTGTTCGATCTGTATTTCATCGAGATTCCCGGTTTTATCTTTTCGGTAACGTGAAATAAATGGGATGGTGCAGTCTTCTGCTAATAATTGTAAAGTATTGTTGATGCTCTTTTCAGAAATGTTGAGCTGCTTCTGTATAAATTCTACGGTCGTCATTGTTCTGTTTTCGGATAGCTAAAATAGTATTTTGGAATGAGAAAAAATTGGAATTCGTTTATAAAATCTGGTTTCTACAAAATGCAATGAAACAATAAAGGATCAGGATTTCTCAAACAGTTATGTGAATAGCGGTGTTTAGTAAGTGGATTTACAACTGCAAATAATATAAATATTGTATTTCTTGATGTATGATAAGGTACCTCCGAATTGGTTTTTCTATTTTTGTACCCGAAAACAACAAAATTTCAACAAACTTTTTAAACAGTTCAATATGAAAAAAATTAGCGTAATTGCATTAGTAGGAGTAGGATTGCTTTTAGCATCATGTGATAAAGGAAAAACGGCAGATGCTGCTGCTACAGCTCAGGAGCAAACAGTAGCAGAGAGCAAAGGTGAAGTACTTGCAGTAGATACAGTAGGTTCAGTAGTAAACTGGAAGGCTACCCACAAAGGAGGAATGGCTCCACGTTGGGGAACACTTACTGTAAAATCTGGAGATCTTAGTGTTGATGGAGGGCAGGTTTCTGCAGGAAATTTCGTAATCGATATGAACTCTATCAAAGTAGATCCTGCTTCAGTAACAGAAAAAGATAAAAAACCAGCAGATCTTGAAGCTCACCTGAAAAATCCTGATTTCTTTGATGTAGCGAAAAACCCTACTTCAGATTTCAAAATTACAAGTGTTACAGATTTAAAAGAAGCACCAAAAGATGCTGTAGCAGGAGCTAATAAAACAGTAAGCGGAAACCTTACATTATCAGGAAAAACAATGAATGTTACTTTCCCTGCTAAAGTAGATGTAGCAGAAAATTCAGCTGCTATTCAGGCTAAATTTACAGTAAACAGAGCAGACTGGGGACTTAAATTTGGTACTTCAGAAGCAGATCCGGCAGAATGGATGATCAGCAAAGATATCGAGATTGCTATCGATGTAAAAGCTAAAAAATAAGTTATTGAAATTGTAATAACTACAGGGCTGTCTTGATAAAGGCAGCCCTTTTTATTTTTATAAACTTTATTTGACCTGGTGACAAAATCAATTCAAAATCCTTGAATTCTGAATCCTTACACAATATTCGCTTCCGAGATACAAAGGATTACCATGTTTTTCAGACCAGAAACCATCCAATATATCCTTACTTAGACAACGGTATACTGCAACTCCTTTATAGATTTTATGATCTTCACCCTCATAGTTGAAGTTGATCACTAAAATATGGTCTTTATAAAACCCTGTACCATGTTGCAGATGATCACCAATAACCCACTGAGCAATAATACGGTTGTTTTCATCAATAGATAAGGTTAATATACCATGATAAGAAGCCTGGGATGATTCTTCCTGATTGCTTCCTTCAATAGCATAGCTTCCCGCAAGATCATGTAGTGTCATTGATTTGTTATTTTAACAGAGGGCAAAATTAAATAATTCTGACTGCAGTACAAATCTCGTTTTGTATTGAATTTAAATTTCCGTTTCTTCTTATATATAAATTAAACTTTATTTTTGCTTTAAATTAAGTTTAAAATGATTCCTTTTCTATTGATCGCTAATCTGATTACATTTGGTGTCTTTGGTTTTGATAAATGGCAAGCCAGAAAACAGCAATGGAGAATTTCAGAAAATACGCTTTTAGGAATTTCTCTTATAGGCGTTGTAGGAGCTGCTTCCGGAATGATTATCTTCAATCATAAAGTTTCTAAAAAATCATTTCTTGTGAAATTTTTTATCGTGGTTTTAATTGATCTGGTACTTTTTTACCGATTGATAAGATATTGATATAAAGAAACCCATGTTGTTTTTTTAATGTTAAATATTTTAAAATAATATTATTTTATTATGCTAATAACAAATAAACAAACAATATCAGGAATCTGGATATGATATTATATGTGGAGAACTGCCTGTAATAGATTCATGGTAGAAATGACATGCACATAGATAATTTAAACAGTGTTTTTTAACACCATTTTTTTATTGTCTTGTAAATAAGTATTTTAAACATAATATTAAATATTTGCATAAGTAAATATTTTTTCATTAAAAATCACTACTTTTGCACCCGTAAAAATCTTTTATGCAAAACATTAGAAATATTGCGATTATCGCACACGTTGACCACGGAAAGACGACTTTGGTTGACAAGATCATTCACGCTACCAACATTTTCAGAGAAAATCAGGAGAGTGGGGAGTTAATTATGGATAACAACGATCTTGAAAGAGAAAGAGGGATCACTATCTTATCCAAGAATATTTCTGTTACTTATAAAGACACAAAAATTAACGTAATTGATACTCCTGGTCACGCCGATTTTGGTGGAGAAGTAGAAAGAGTATTGAAAATGGCTGATGGGGTTATTTTGTTGGTAGATGCGTTCGAAGGACCAATGCCACAAACAAGATTCGTACTACAGAAAGCATTGGAATTAGGATTGAGACCATTAGTGGTTATCAATAAAGTAGATAAGCCAAACTGCCGCCCTGACGAAGTTCATGATAAGGTATTTGATTTATTCTTCAACCTTGAGGCTACAGAAGAGCAATTGGATTTCCCTACATTCTACGGATCTTCAAAACAAGGTTGGTTCAACACTTCATTAGAGCAGACTGAAGACATTTTACCACTATTAGATGGTATTTTACAATATGTTCCTGAACCGAAAGTAACAGAAGGAAATCTTCAGATGCAGATTACTTCTCTTGATTTCTCTTCTTTCTTAGGAAGAATTGCAATCGGGAAAGTGACAAGAGGTGAGATCAAAGAATCTCAGTGGATTGGTCTTGCTCAGGCTGAAGGTAAAATTGTAAAAGGAAAAGTAAAAGAACTTTACGTTTTCGAAGGATTAGGAAAGAAAAAAGTAACTGAAGTAAAAGCAGGAGATATCTGTGCTGTAGTAGGTTTTGATGCTTTCCAGATTGGTGATTCATTCGTTGATCTTGAAAATCCTGAACCATTGGAAAGAACTGCCATTGACGAGCCTACGTTGAACATGACGTTCTCTATCAACAACTCACCTTTCTTCGGTAAAGATGGTAAATATGTTACTTCTAACCACCTGAAAGAAAGATTAACAAAAGAATTAGAAAAGAACTTGGCATTAAGAGTTCAGCAGACAGACGATGCGAACACATTCCTTGTTTTCGGTAGAGGTATTCTTCACTTATCAGTTTTGATCGAAACAATGAGAAGAGAAGGTTATGAAATGACTATTGGTCAGCCACAGGTAATCTTCAAAGAAATTGATGGTGAAAAATGTGAGCCTTATGAATCTTTAGTTGTTGACGTTCCTGAAGAATTTGCTTCAAGAGTAATCGACTTGGCAACTCAGAGAAAAGGTGACCTTCACATCATGGAAACTAAAGGTGAAATGCAGCACATGGAGTTTGAAATTCCTTCAAGAGGTTTGATCGGACTACGTTCTCAGATGTTGACAGCTACTGCAGGGGAAGCTATTATGGCACACCGTTTTACAGAATATAAGCCTTTCAAAGGAACTATTCCTGGAAGAAACAATGGTGTTTTGATCAGCAAAACTACAGGTCCTGCTACAGAATATTCTATCGCTAAATTACAGGATAGAGGTAAGTTCTTCGTTGATCCGGGTGAGGAAATCTACACAGGAATGATCATCGGTGAGCAAAACAAGCCGGGAGATTTGGTAGTAAACATCGTAGAAGCAAAACAGTTGAACAACATGAGAGCTTCTGGAAAAGATAAAGATACTGGTGTTGCTCCGAAAATCTTATTCTCTCTTGAAGAATGTATGGAATATATCCAAGGGGATGAAGCTATTGAGGTAACTCCAAACTTCATCAGAATGAGAAAGAAAATCCTTTCAGAAGAAGAAAGAAAAAGAGTAGAAAGAGGAGCGAAAGCATAATCCGAAATTCTTAAAATATAATAAAGCCTCGATTTTCGGGGCTTTTTTTCTGTGTCAACCCATTAAAATGCTTATTTTGGCATAATAATCTCTGAAAATAAAAATAAATTTTAAAGTAGTTTTGTGACTATGAGAATGAATAAATTAAAACTTATCGTTTTATTGGGCGTTTTTGCATCTTACACTACCTCTTGTTCCGTTCAGAACAATGTTGTAAAAACACCTTCAACGAAGAATCCTACAAAACCCACCAATAATACAACCCCGCCAAAAGTACCTGTTGTAACAACAAAACCGTCTACAGGAACTACAGCCTCAACTGAAGAAAATTTCAGAACCAATCTTCCGGAAATCAAAAGAGAATTTCGTGGAGCATGGATCGCTAGTGTAGCCAATATCAACTGGCCTTCAAGAAATGATCTTACGGTAGAACAGCAGAAAGCAGAAGCAATCAGTATGCTTGATATGTTGAGAGATAATAATTTCAATGCTGCTATTTTTCAGATCAGACCTTCAGCGGATGCCCTCTATACAAGTAATATTGAACCTTGGTCTTACTTTCTGACCGGCGAAACCGGAAAGGTGCCATTTCCGAACTATGATCCACTTCAGTTCTGGATAGAAGAAGCTCACAAAAGAGGTTTGGAACTGCATGTCTGGTTAAACCCTTACCGCGCACACCATACCAACGGTGGTGCTGTGAATAATCTGTCAATGGCCAATAAACTGTCTGATACTGTTTTAAGATTAAAAAACGGAATGTACTGGTTTGATCCCGCCAATCCGAAAACACAAGGCCATGTATCCAATGTAGTAAGAGACATTGTGAAAAGATATGACATTGATGCCGTACACTTTGATGATTATTTCTATCCTTATGCAACCTATAACAGAGGAGCCGATTTTCCTGATAATGCAACATGGAATGCTTATGTAAACAGTGGCGGTACATTATCCAGAGCAGACTGGAGAAGAGATAACGTTAACAAATTTGTAGAGCGTATCTATAAAGAAATCCATGCCGAAAAAAGTAATGTAAGATTCGGGATCAGTCCATTTGGAATCTGGAAACCCGGATATCCTGCAGGAGTGGTAGGATCTTCACAATATGACGAGTTGTATGCAGATGCTAAATTATGGTTAAATAAAGGCTGGGTAGATTACTTTTCACCACAGCTTTACTGGCCTATTGATTCCAAAGGACAAAGTTTTGAAGCCCTGTTAAGCTGGTGGCAGTCTGAAAACACAATGAACCGTCACTTATGGCCGGGATTGAACACTGTTGAGGTTAAAGTATCAGACCGTCCAACAGAAATTAAAAACCAGATTGCAATCTCCAGAAATATCCTGAAAAATGATGCCGGAGAAATTCACTGGAGTATTGCAGGACTTACTAAAAATCCGAATATGCTGCCTGCTTTGAAAAACGGGCCGTACAGTGAAAAAGCATTAGTGCCAAAATCTCCATGGATAAAGACCGTTCCACTGCAGACTCCTACATTGTTTATTGCAGACAACGGAAGCTTTGCACAGACAAGCTGGAGTACAAAAAATGCTGCTGATGTTTTCCAGTGGGTTCTTTTTACTCAATACAGTGGAGTATGGCAAACCGAAATTTTGACGCTGGATACCCTTTCAAAAGACATTCCTAAATTTAAAGACGGTAAAAAGCTGAGTGCAGTTGCTATAAAAGCTATCGACAGATTAGGAAATGAAAGTGACTATACAGCAAGAAGAATTAAATAGTTGGGATAAGACTCACTCTAAATATGTCATTGCGAACCTTTAGGTGAAGCCTCAATGATAAATAAAAACCCAGTTCTCCAATAGAACTGGGTTTTTATTTTAGAATAACTATAAATTATCAGTTTAAAATAATGATTTTCAATTAAATAAAAAACGCAAATAAATAATTATGTTTAAAACATAAATTGCATCGGAATCATTTTTGCATGATTCATCCCATAATCACCAAAATATAACATTATGAATACTAACAGACTTTCCACCAACATGGAAAAAGCACTTAGTGACCAGATGAATAAGGAGATTCATGCATCTCACGTTTTTTTATCTTATGGAATTTGGGCCGATGATAAAGGCTATCAGGGAATTGCTAACTTTCTTTACCGCCATGCTCAGGAAGAGCGAAATCATTCAATCAAATTCATGGAATACATTTTAAACAGAGGCGGAAAACCAAAAGTAGATGCTATTCCAGCTCCTCCAGCAGATCCGGACAGCCTTACAGCCTGTTTTGATGGCGTTTTTAAACATGAAGTTGACAATACAACCGCTATTTACAGAATCGTAGATCTTTCGATGGAAGAAAAAGACTGGGCAACGTGGAATTTTATGCAGTGGTTTGTGCAGGAACAGATTGAAGAAGAAACATTAGCTCAAAACTTAATTGATAAATTAAAAATCGCTGGTGGTGACAGAGCTACCGATGAGTCTTTATTTACTTTAGATAAAACTTTACAGGAAGCACCGAATGATGTTCCGCTGGCCCAGAATGCTACGGGAGATAATCCATAAAACAGCCGGTGGATCCGAACCTTTAGAAAATCTGTCAGAATATTGGCAGATTTTTTTATTATGAAACTCTCTCAAAAATCACTATCTTTGCACACTCGTAATTCAAGGTTCAGAGTTCAATGTTTAAAGTTGGAGAAACCTTGGGTTACCCCTAAACCTTAAACTTTGAATTTTACAATATGAAATGTGGAATCGTAGGCCTGCCGAATGTAGGTAAATCAACTCTTTTTAACTGTTTGAGTAATGCAAAAGCTCAATCAGCAAACTATCCTTTCTGTACTATTGAACCGAACCTTGGGACGGTTTCTGTACCGGATCAGAGATTGTTTGAACTGGAGAAAATCGTAAAACCTGAGAGAGTTTTACCAGCTGTAGTTGAGATTGTTGATATTGCAGGTCTTGTAAAAGGAGCCAGCAAAGGAGAAGGATTGGGGAACCAGTTCTTGGCTAATATCCGTGAGTGTGAAGCAATTATTCACGTTTTAAGATGCTTTGATAACGGAAACATCATTCACGTTGAAGGTTCTGTAGATCCTTTAAGAGATAAAGAAATTATTGATATAGAGCTTCAGCTGAAAGACCTTGAAACAGTAGGGAAAGCAGTTGAAAAAGCTAAGAAATTCATCAAGTCAGGGAAGAAAGAAGATATCCTTACTTACGAAACACTTCAGAATTTACAGAAATTCCTTGAAGATGGTAAAAACGCAAGAGAATTTGCTACCGATGATTTCACAAAAGCAATTATTGGAGAAGTTCAGTTGTTAACCAATAAACCTGTGCTTTACGTTTGTAATGTAGACGAAAATTCTATCAAAAACGGAAATGACTGGATTGGTAAGATTGAAGAGATGGCTAAGAATGAGGGTGCAGAAGTAGTTGTATTAGCAGCACAGATAGAAGCTGATATCAATGAGCTTGAAACTTTTGAAGAAAGAGAAATTTTCCTTGAAGAATTGGGTCTTACTGAGCCGGGAGTTAACCGTTTGATCAGAAAAGCTTATGATCTTTTGAAACTTCAGACTTATTTTACTGCTGGAGTGAAAGAAGTAAGAGCATGGACTATTGGACAGGGATGGACAGCTCCACAGGCTGCAGGAGTAATCCACACAGACTTTGAGAAAGGATTTATCCGTGCAGAAGTAATCAAGTACAACGATTATATCACTTACGGTTCTGAAGTGAAAATCAAAGAAGCCGGAAAGCTTTCTGTAGAAGGTAAAGAATATGTAGTACAGGATGGAGACATCATGCACTTCAGATTCAATGTATAAGAAAATATTAAAGTTCGTTTATAATAAAAAACGCTTCCATGTATTTGGGAGCGTTTTTTGCATTTATGTGCAGTTCAAAACAGATGCTACTGCTTAAAAAATGCTCCCTGGAATCAGAGAGCAGTTCTGTTATTTTATCTTTACAGCGGAATACCTACTTCAAACCGGCATTTTGGCTCTATACAATCTAAAGAGATACTAATACAGTTGCCAACCATATCTGTACATTTTAGCTCCGCAGTCTGACACTGAAGCTCCATGCATGTAAGACCCACTTGAGTACATATGCCATTGTACATACATATTTTTTTTCCTCCAGCTACTGTTTTCAGTTCTTTCTTGCTTAGTTTTTTTCCGTTCTCTAACATTTGTTTTTTCATGGTAATAATTTAAATGAATCAGGTATTAGTTTTTTTTGAAGTTTAAAAAAGCCCTTCTTCATATGAAGAAGGGCAATGTATTGATATTATTCAATCTCAATGATTGGCTGGCATTGTAATTCTGCACAGGCAAGTGAATACTTCTTACAAGTAAGGTCTGGTAGAAGACACATTTCTTTTCCTCCGGTAATTACTCTTAATTGTTTTTTGTTCAATTTTTTTCCGTTAGTTAAGTTTTGATTTTTCATAATGCTTAATTTGGGTTTAGTGAAGTATTTTATAAAAATCTTAAGGTTGTGGTCGGCAGATTTTTTGTGCACAACCTACAGAAATGGTAGTACAGTTTCTGATATCTCCGGGTGGATAGGTTTCACAAGGAAATTCAGTACATAGAATAGGTTCCATACAGTCTAGCATTCCCCCTTGAATAGACTTTAGCTCTTTTTTATTAAGCCTTTTACCTTTGTTTAGATCCAGTTTTTTCATAGTATTTTGTTTATGAAATAATTGATATTATAACTGTGGTCTGCACTCTTTTTGTGCACACTTTATAGAAATAATAGTACATCCATTTGGATCAGAAGAAGGCTCACAAGGAGGGTTAGGACATAGAACAGCTTCCATACAGTTGATAAGACCTCCTTTGATTGTAATTAATTCTTTTCTGTTTAACTTTTTTCCGGTTTGATTGATTTGATTTTTCATTGATTTGATTTTTAATGGGTTAGTTTTGACGAATGTAAGAAAAATAAATGAAGTATATCACTGTGTTTAGAAAAAAAGATAAATTAGTTGAATAATATAAATATTGATGACTAGATTTTCTAGAATTCCCTGTATATTATTTATCAAACTTTTCACTTCTTATTAAGAGTTAGGAATTCTGGCGAGCAATTTGTAATATATTCAAACCAGACTATTTCATAAGTTTGTATATTTGAATTTTACAAATCATCTGTCATGGAAAAAGTAGTACATACCTCACTCGAAGATTTTTACAGAGAGATGGCTGCCAAATTAGGTAAAGATCTCGAAAGTATTTTTCCAAAAGGACTTCATAAAGATATCGGACACTTTAATGTTTTCGATATCGCCCAAACGCTCGAAAGGGCAAAGGCTACTTCCGAAATGCCCTATAACAGAAGGAAATACTATAAGATAAGTTTTATAAGAGGAAAAAACAGGGCAGAATACGCTGACAAAGTAATATCGATAAAACAGAACGCCTTATTATTTGCTACTCCAAAAGTTCCCTATCATTGGGTGCCTGAAGATCCTGACCAGTCAGGGAGTTTCTGTGTATTTACAGAAGACTTTTTCATTAAAGATAAATCCTATTATAACCTTGAAGATCTTCCTATTTTTCAGCCTGGAGGAGTACCTGTATTTGAAATTGACAATGAACTTGCAGAAGAGATAGAAAGCCTTTTTAAAAAGATAAAAAAAGAAATAGATTCGGATTATGTTTTTAAATATGATCTGATTAGAAACTATGTTCTTGAACTCATTCATTATGGGCAGAAATTACAGCCTGCTACCAAAATATCGGCTTCAAATGATGCTTCTATGAGAGTGGTTTCTCTGTTTATAGAGCTGTTGGAGAGACAATTCCCTATTGAATCCTGGGATCAGAGATTGCAGCTGAAGACTGCGAAAGATTATGCCGACAGATTGGCGGTTCATGTTAATTATTTAAACAAAAGATTAAAAGAGAGTACCGGAAAAACGACTACGGAATTTATTTCTGACCGAATCACCCAGGAAGCAAAAATACTCTTAAAGCAGACCAAATGGAACGTTTCAGAAATATCCTATGCCTTGGGTTTTGAAGAAATTGCTCATTTTTCTAATTTCTTCAAAAGGAAAACTTCCTTTACGCCATTAGAATTTCGTTCCTGATTTGAATTTTGCAAATTTCAGATTGATTCAAGCAAATACTTCAGCAAGGAAATATCCCAACTTTGTACCATCAAAAGAATCAAAATAAAATGAACACAAAAACAAATATCGCACTGGTAACCGGAGGAAGCCGTGGATTGGGAAAGAACTCAGCACTAAAGATTGCTCAAAAAGGATTAGACGTTATTATTACTTACAGAAGCAACAAGGAAGAAGCTGAAACCGTTGTAAATGAAATAAAAGCAATGGGACGGAATGCCGCTGCTTTCCAGCTGGATACAAAAGACATTAAAAGTTTTGATGCCTTTGTAAAAGACGTTACCAATCACCTGCAGGAAAATACAGGAAGTACTCATATTGATTACCTGATCAATAATGCAGGAACAGCTTTATATTCACCCATTACGGAAGTTACAGAAGAACAGTTGGATGATGTGGTAGACATCCATTTCAAAGGAGTATTTTTTCTGACTCAAAAATTTTTGCCATTCATGAATGATGGAGGAGGAATTATCAATATATCTTCAGGATTGGCAAGATTTGCAACACCTGGATCTTCTGTTTATGGATCTATAAAAGCTGGAGTAGAAATGCTCACAAAATATATGGCCAAAGAATTAGGATCAAGAAAGATCAAAGCTAATGTTGTGGCTCCGGGAGCTATTGAAACAGACTTTGGGGGAGGAAGAGTAAGAGATAATGAAGAGATCAATGCTGCAGTAGCGGGTGCTACAGCCTTAGGAAGAGTAGGACTTCCCGATGATATCGGAGGCGTGGTGGCATTCCTGTGTACAGAAGATGCAGGATGGATCAACGGACAAAGAATTGAAGTTTCAGGAGGAATGTTTTTATAGTATTTGATGGATCATCATTATAATACCTCGGGCGGCTCATTTTTGAGCCGCCCGAGGTATTATTTATCATTTCTTTGAAGTTGAATTACTCAACAGCTTCAAGAGGTTCAGGCAGCTGGCATTTAAGCTCACTGCATCCAGGGCCGATGTATACGCAATACCCTGAAGAATTGGTGCATCTTACGTTACCCAATCCTCCATTGATTGTACTTAATTCTTTTTTGTTTAATTTTTTACCTTGTGAGATGATTCCTTTTTTCATGATTTTAATTATTTAATGGATTAGTTATTTCATAAATATATGAAAATCAATAATAATAAGTAATCTGTTAAAGAAAAATATAAACTCATCGTCCGAAATGACCTCTGAAATATCTACGTCATTTTAGAACAGTACAATTTTATCGGAGATAAATCTTTGAGTCTTAAAACATTTGTTTATAAAGTTCCTTTGCGTCTTAGTGTATTCCAATACAAAATTCATTAATTTTAATGAGATTGCTTCGCTTTGCTCGCAATGACAGTTGGAGTAAAGGTCTTGTCTCTAAGATCTCACAAAAGCATACTAAAATTATGATGATACTCTTGATAAATTCTCAATAGCTTTCTCCAATGTTTCCTGCTTCTTGGCAAAACATAACCTAATGACATTCTCATTCAGTTTATTTTTGTAGAACGAAGAAAAAGGAACACTCGCCACCTTGTGATTGATTGTCAGTTCAGATGCAAAATCGAAATCGTTTTTATTCGAAATCTTATCATACTTTACTGCCTGAAAATAAGTTCCCTCACAATTCAGCAGCTCAAAAGATGTTCCTTCAATACCTTTTCTAAGAAAATCTCTTTTTTCCTGAAAAAACTGATTCAGTTGGGTATAATGTTCATCATTTTTCATATACTCTGCCAGCGCAAGCTGGATAGGAGTGTTGACACAGAAAACATTGAACTGGTGTACTTTTCTGAATTCATCCGTTAAGATTTTAGGGGCTGCACAATATCCTACTTTCCAGCCGGTAACGTGAAAAAGTTTCCCGAAGGAAGCAACAAGAAGACTTCTTTCTTTCAATTCCGGATATTTACAGATGCTTAAATGCTGCTTCCCGTCAAAAACAATATTTTCATACACTTCATCACTTAAAATAAGAATGGAAGTTCCTTTTACCAGCTGAATAAGCTCTTGTATATCATTTTCTGTCAGTATTTTTCCGGATGGGTTGTTGGGGTTATTCAGGATAATCATTCTGGTTTTGTCACTGACAAGATTTTTTACAGCAGTCCAGTCGATATTATAATCAGGAGCTTTCATTTCAAAACGTTTTACAATACCTCCGAAAAGTTCTACAGTAGGTTCATAACAATCATAGGCCGGTTCAAAAATAATTACTTCATCCTCTTTTTTGATAAAAGAAGCAATGGCGGTGAAAATAGCCTGAGTTCCCCCTGCAGTAATTGTTATTTCCGATTCAGGGTGATAGGTTGCCTGATGGCTGTTCTCGATTTTTCTGGCAATTTCTTCCTTCAGACCAATCATTCCACCTAGTGGGGCATATTGGTTAAAGCCTTTTTTAATAAAATGATCTACCTGATTCAATAACTCCAGATCAGGCATAAAATCCGGAAATCCCTGAGAAAGATTGATCGCTTCATTTTCGTTGGCAAGCTGAGTCATCTGACTGAAAATAGTAGTTCCTACATTGGAAAGTTTTGATAAAGGAAGTTGTATCATAAAAACAGTTTTGTTGATCGAATTTAATGAAATATTTAAAACAGACTCCACTTATAAAAATAAAAATTAAATAGAGGTAGGTTGAAGGTTGATGTTGAGGAGGTTAATGGTTTGAATAATTAATTTAATGATGAAATATGATTTTAAACATATGTTTGATTTTTTTCTTTTAAATCTATAGAAAGATACCTACATTTGTTAGACACACAACTATAAAAAACAATAACAATGAAGATTAAGCAGACGGAGTTTCCGGAAAAATCAGTTTTATCGCAGGGAAAAAAAGATTTTGATTATGTTGATAGTTTTGAAGGGGAATTGACATATAACAGTCGGAATATTGATATTTCAGAAATTGGAAAAGCTTTCTTTACAAGTGGACCGAAATGGGGAAAGAAAATGTTTGCGTTCAGAAATAAAGTAGTAAGGTTATTGGGACTTAAAACTGGATCTGAAACAGAAAAGCAGCAGATGGAAAAGAATTTTAAATGTGAAGTGGGAGAGCACATGGGTATTTTTAGGGTGTTTGATAAAACGGATCATGAAATTATTATTGGGGAAGATGATAAACATCTGGATTTCAGAGTTTCCCTTTTGTTGGATGAAAATAAAGAGCATTTTGACGAAAAATCTCTTACCATATCCACTACGGTAAAGTTTCATAATTGGCTGGGGATATTATATTTTCTTCCTGTTCGTCCTTTTCATAAATTGATTGTACCCGCTATGTTGAGAAATATGATTGTACAATTAGAGAAAAGATAATACATGTCTTTTACCAATGGCTAGAATATAAAAAACGCAGTCTCAAAAGTTAAATTGTTCGACTTTTGAAACTGCATTTTGGTTATTGTCTTCTTGACTATTTATTTAGAGATCATTAGTTTTTGTGAACCGGTTTTTCCTTCTGATGTGAGTTCCACAATATAAATTCCCTGGATCAGCTTCTCAATATTCAATCTGATGCTTTGGCGTCCGCTATTGAGATTTTCATACTTTTCTAATACTGTTTTTCCTGAACCGTCAATAATTTTTACAGCTGCTTTGTCCTTCTTTGAAAGAGATGTTTGTACATCCACATAGTTTTTGGCAGGATTCGGAACTAAAGAGATATCTCTTTTTCTGTTCGCCTGAAGCTCTTCTTTTGAAATGGCTTCCAGGTCAGGCCCTTGACTGCGGAGACCTGTATTGTCAGTTTTTTTTAAAATGACTTTTTTTGAATAGCAAAATGTAATGCAGGTGCTGCATTTTTTTAAACCTTTGCTGTCAGATTGAGTTACGCATACCGTATATGAACCAGGAGTATTGTAAGTATGCGGAGTCATGTGGTCAGTAATCGGAGTGCCGTCTCCCCAGTTTACAGAGTAGTTATTTGGAGGATTATAGCTGTCTAATGATACTTTGGCTGTTGCGGTATTGCTTGTAGAGCTGAATGAGGTGTCAAGTTTGAAATTCGGGTCGCAGTCAGCACATGGTTTTACGCAAATATTGTCATACCATACTATTTCTGATGGGTTGGCTGTATAATCAGGAGTAATCATTACAGCAGTTGAATTATTGATGATGTTGTTGAAATCTGTACAGGTTGTGCCGCTGCTGGGATCCATCGTCCAGGTTCCTTCAGAATTGGAGGGAAGAACAGAACCGCTGCAGTTGGCAATAGGAGCGCGCACCCGTACCCATCCGCTTCCTTCAGTAACAGTGATATTGGCGACAAACGTGATTATTTTGTTGCCAGACATGATGTGAATGGCTGGATGTATAGGCGGAGATCCGTTGAATGTTCCGTCAT
Source organism: Chryseobacterium sp. GVT01B (assembly GCF_019970045.1). Taxonomy (GTDB): domain Bacteria; phylum Bacteroidota; class Bacteroidia; order Flavobacteriales; family Weeksellaceae; genus Chryseobacterium. The sequence continues at coordinate 416,912 of NZ_JAHXYI010000006.1, read as the reverse complement.
TTTCAAGATAGAAATCAAAAAATAAACATTTTCCAGGAAACTGTTGTCCCAGATTTTTAAAATCTATGGTGTTGACAAGTCGTGAGCCTCCTGAATCATCAATTAGTTTTAAAAACTGAGAACCGTCCAGAGTATTGGGAGTGCCGCTTGAAATGGTAACATTGCCATTAGGATAAGGAGCATGAACCCAGTTTCCGGCCGGAAGGGTAGGTGAATCAAAATCTGAGCAAGGTGCCTGTGCTTTGAAAAGCAGACCACCCAAGAAAATACAGATGGTAAAAATGTATGCTTTTATCATAATACAGTATTGATTTTATAGATCAAAAATCAACAAAAAACTTTAGTATTAATTTTGTGTATTGACTTCTGGTAAAGGTATTATGATATTAAAACGATTGGTTATACCGGTTGATAAGTGTGTGCGTTATCTTAATAAGTGTAAGTAAGTTGCTTTTAATTGTATAGTTGAATGATGATATTAATTTTTTGATTAGGTAAGAGTTTTTTAATCCAGATATCCTATGCGGTGAAGGAAATCATTTTTTTTGCGGACAGAAACATCCAGTACAGAATGGTCTGCCATCACTACCTGGCCGCCTTTTCCTTTGATGTATTCTTTAAGATGAGACAGGTTGATCAGGTGTTTATGATGGATTCTGAAAAAACTATATTTTGAAAGCTGTTCTTCAAATTCGTGGAGTGTTTTGGAGACAATTATCTTGGTCTTATCTGTGAAATAAAATGTGGTATAGCTGGAATCTGCCTCACAGCGAATAATGTCACTGATATCTGTGAGTTTAAAACCCTGTAGTGTTGGAAGGTTGATCTTATTATTTTGAAGACTTACCGTATTTTTACCTTTTCTGATGTTCTCCAGAACTTTATTCACAGCAATAATAAACTCCATTTTTTTTATAGGCTTCAAAAGATAATCGGCTGCTCCGTTTTTAATGGCCTGAATCGCAAAATTCTCAAAAGCTGTAATGAAAATAATTTTTGAGTCAACTTCTCTGAACTTTGAAAGAAGATCAAATGCGGTTCCATCTTTCAGCTGAACATCAAGAAAAAGAATATCAGGTGAGTTTTTGGAAAGATAAATATAAGCATCCTCTACACTGGCTGCCTGGTGGATGTTCTCAATTTCCGGAAATTCATTCTCCAGCAGAAGGGAAATATAATCTCTTCCGTCCTGCTCGTCATCAATGATGCATGCCTGTATTTTGGTTTTCATAAGGTGTGATATAAAGTGTGATTTGTGTTCCCGGTCTCTTTTCTTTCTCCTGAAGATCGGTTATTTCCAATATGATATTAGTAGCAAAAAGTTGTCTGAATGTTTCAATTCTCTTTTCAGATAATTTTACTCCAAAAGAATCCGCTTTGGAATGGTTGTTCTTTCCAATGCCTGTACCATTGTCTTCAATAATCACACAGAGCGATGTTCCTGTATGTTGAAACAGCACTTCAATGTTTCCTTTTCTGCCCTGAAGATTCGCTACACCGTGTTTTATAGCATTCTCTACAAAAGGCTGAATGAGGAGTGAAGGAACGGTCCAGCTTTCATTTACATTTTCAGAAACGGAAATTTTATAATCAAAAAGATCTTTCAGACGCAGTTTTTCCATATTCAGGTATAAGGATAAGTATTCTGCTTCTTCTTTTATGGGCATAAAGGTTTTTTCGGAATAATGAAGTGTTTTCCGGATCATTACAGAAAAGGTATTAAGATAGTTCTCCGCTTCACTATAATCTTTTTTATACAGTAAAAAATGAATGGAATTGAGACAATTGTAAATAAAATGAGGGTTGATCTGTGCTTTAATGGCCTGAAGTTCCAGCTCTGCAATTTTCTTTTCATAATATAAAGTCTCCAGTTTTTTATTTCTTTTTTTCTGAAAGTAAAATGCGATCAGCATAGATAATGCGGTAGCTCCAATGAGGACAAGAAGCAGTTTAAACCACCACGTTTGCCAGAAGGCAGGCTTAATCTCAAAATGCAAATCAGTAGAAGCATAAGACTTTCTCCCATTGTAACCCAATCCGAAAATTTTAAAAGTATAATCTCCGGGAGGAATAGAGTTGAAAGTAATATTCGGGGAACTGCCGGATTGCCAGTCTTCACTTAGCCCTTCAATTTTGTATCGGTAACTGATTTTCCCCTGTGAAGCAAAATCCGGGAAACTTACATTAAAGGTCAGGTTGTTATCCGGAGTTTTGCCCGCTAGCGGTTTGTCAAGATCAAAAAAATAATTATTCCCGATCTTTACGGAATTAATGATTACTTTTTTACGGACAGATTCCTGCTGGCTCAACAGATTTTTAATGGAAAGAATGCCCAGACCTTTTGAGGTACCTGCATAAACGGTATCTCCGGAAATTACACATCCTGATACAACATTTGAAGGAAGCCCATCTATATGGGTGAAGTTGTTGATTTTTAATTTTTTATCTTTAAACTCAATTCTGCTAAGACCATAATTGGTACTCACCCAAAAAACTTTTTCATTTTCTATTTCTATTCTTTTGATCTGTCTTGTCGGAAGACCATCACTTTCCGTAATTTTTTTGATTATTCTGGAATTATTAAACAAAATGATTCCGTTAAGATTGGTAGCACCTGCATAAAGATTCTGACTAAGTTTCTTAATATCTGTAAAATAATATCCTTCCAGAAACAGCTTTTTCTTTTGTGTAGCGGCATTCAGTTTATAGAGGTCTTTAAATGTTCCGGCAAAGATGCTGTCTTTGTTATAAGGTAGCGCTGTATAAATTCGGTCACCCATCATCAGCTTTTTATAGGATTTTGTATGATAATTATAGGCAATAAGACCTTCTAAAGTACAGAAAAGCACAGATCCTGAGGTATAAGGTACCATATTTTTAATAACCTTTCCTTGTAGAACACGTTTTTCTCCCGTTTTAGTATTATACAGAAGAGGATTTCTGGTAAGCCCGAAAATAATAGTATTTCCATCAGAAAAAATGGCTTTGTTTTCCATTTGTGAATTTCCTCCCAAATGAATATCAGTGATGACTCCATTATGATAAATGCCGCCTTTGCCTTCATTATAGCCGAGATAAATTCGGTTTCCGTTTTTAGTAATAGCCTTAATATGGGATGAGTTGTTCTTAACAGGAAAATGAATGTAATTTCTGAAAAACAGGTCCGAAATAAAAAAAAGACCGTTGTTTCTGGTAGAAAACCAAAGATTGTTATCCGTATCGGCGAAGACATCATTGATAATGTAGCCATCCATCAATCTGACAGGATCTGATAAACCTTTTTCTTCGGTGAAAGAATTCTTGAAATACAGAACGCCCCCATTTTCAAGACAGGCCCAGATCCGGGAGTTTTTATCAAAGGCCAGACGATGTATGTTTTCGGAAGCTTTATAGGATGCAATTTTTTTAAAACGGGACTCATGGTAGACTTTATATACATCAATCGTTCTTCCGTTTTTTACAATAAAAAAATCACCCTTCCTTGTTACCATTGCATTTTTTTCGATCGAAATATTGCAGATTGTTTTTTTTCGGGTGAAAATATTGTAGACTTCTATATTCTTCTTTTTATCTTTATTTGAAATATAAAGAAGTCCGTTTGCCATATTCAAGTCGAAAGCAAAATAAGAATCCGACGTATCCTGATTAAGAAAAAGAGGTATTGTTGTGATTTTTTCGTTTTTGTAAACCAATATATTTTTGGGATTATCACCCTCATACAGATAGAGTGTGTTTCCGTTGATGTGACTGAGAGTAGTATAATTAAATTTTATTTTTTTCAACTCCGGATTGCGGTCTGAATTGATGATTTTACCTTTTTTCAGATAAGCGAAATCATTAAGGAAAGAAATAATAAACATTCCGTTGCCGGGAATTGAGAAGCTATTCAGAATCTCAATGTTCTTTAATCCGTTTTTACTTCCGAACTGCTTGAACTCTGTTCCGTCAAACCTGAAAAAACCATTGTCACTTCCCACATAAATGAACCCGTCTTCATCCTGACTAAGTCCGTAAGTATAAGAGCTGTTGAGCCCGTCTCCTTCATGATAATGTACCATGCCCGGAATTTGAGCATTACAAAATGAAACAGCGAGTATGATGAAAGAAAATAAACAGTAGATTGTTGTTTTTTTCACATTCAGTAGAATAATCATGTAAATTATGTAATTTGGTTGATAATACTGCAATATTTCAGGAAAAATCTTAAAAAAAAACAAACTTAAAAATTCGGATAATTTTATACAATTTCGTATTTTTGTATGTTTGCTGAAATCATATATGTCACAAGAAATAAATCCAACCTATTCAGAAGATAATATCAGAACCCTCGATTGGCAGGAACACATCCGTCTGCGCCCCGGCATGTACATCGGGAAGCTTGGTGATGGGTCTTCCGCTGATGACGGTATTTATATTCTGCTTAAAGAAATCCTGGATAACTCTATTGATGAGTTCAGGATGAAATCAGGAAAAAGAATCGAAATAAAAGTGGATGACGGTAAAGTTACAATTCGTGACTTTGGACGTGGAATCCCATTGGGAAAAGTAGTAGATGCTGTTTCCAAAATGAATACCGGAGGTAAGTACGACAGTAAAGCGTTTAAAAAATCTGTAGGGTTGAATGGAGTAGGTACCAAAGCGGTAAATGCACTCTCTGAGTATTTCAGAGTACGTTCTTTCCGCGACGGGAAAATGAAAGCTGCAGAATTCTCTCAGGGACTTATCAAAGAAAACTTTGAAGAAAAAGAGACCTCAGACAGAAACGGTACTGAAATTTCTTTTATTCCGGATGGTGATATATTCCTGCATTTCAAATACAGAAAAGAGTATATCGAAAGAATGCTCCGGAATTATGCATACCTGAATCCGGGATTAAAAATCCTTTTCAACGGAGAAACCTATTTTTCTGAAAATGGTCTTAAAGATCTCCTTGAAGAAGAACTGGAAAGTGAGACACTTTATCCTATCGTTCATTTGAAAGATGATGATATTGAAGTGGCAATCACCCATACGGACAAATCTCAGATGGAAACCTATTTCTCATTCGTAAACGGACAGAATACCACGCAGGGTGGAACTCACCTTAATGCATTCCGTGAAGCTTATGTGAAGACGATCCGTGAGTTTTTTAATAAAAGTTTTGAAGCTTCCGATATCAGAAAATCTATCATTGCCGCTATTTCCATCAATGTAGAAGAACCGGTTTTTGAATCGCAGACCAAAACAAAATTAGGATCTAATGATATGGGACCAAATGGACCTACCGTAAGAACATTCATCATTGATTTCTTAAAAAGCAAACTGGATAACTTCTTACACAAAAACCCGGAAATTGCGGAAGCGATCCAAAGGAAAATATTGATTTCCGAGAGAGAAAGAAAAGAACTTTCCGGAATCCAGAAACTGGCTAGAGAAAGAGCTAAAAAAGTCTCTCTTCACAATAAAAAACTTCGTGACTGCAGACAACATTATAATGATCAGAAAGCCGAAAGAAAAGGAGATACTCAGATCTTCATTACGGAGGGAGATTCTGCATCAGGATCTATCACAAAGTCCAGAGATGTGGAAACTCAAGCTGTATTCTCACTGAAAGGGAAACCATTAAACTGCTATGGTCTTACGAAGAAGGTGGTGTACGAAAATGAAGAATTTAACCTTCTTCAGGCTGCTTTAAATATTGAAGAAAGTCTGGAAGACCTGAGGTATAATCAGGTGATTATTGCGACCGATGCCGATGTGGATGGGATGCACATCCGTTTGCTGATGATTACTTTCTTCCTGCAGTTCTTCCCTGATCTGATTAAAAACGGACACCTTTATATTCTTCAGACCCCTTTATTCAGGGTAAGAAATAAGAAAGAAACACGATACTGTTATTCAGAAGCCGAAAGAGTAAAAGCATTAAATGATCTGGGAAAAAATCCTGAAATCACACGATTTAAAGGATTGGGAGAAATTTCTCCGGATGAATTCAAGCACTTTATAGGTCAGGATATCAGATTGGAACCTGTGGTGTTAGGAAAAGATCAGACCATTGAACAGCTTCTGGAGTTTTATATGGGAAAAAATACTCCGGACAGACAGACTTTTATTCTGGAAAACCTGGTTGTAGAAGATGATACTGATATTGCTAAAAAAGAAATTCTGGATGAAGTAGAAAACTAAAAATTATATATTAAAACTATCCTTGAGAACGATGCAGAGGTTTTAAAAAAAACACATTTTGAAGTAAGAGATTAGGAAACTTACAACAAAAAAAATCAAATGAGACTAAGTAACCGTAATAAAGCATCAGTTTATAACTTTTTGAGCACCCTTCTTCTTATGATATTGGTACTTGGAGTAATTGCATTTATCGCTAATAAATATAGATTTAATGCACTGGATGATGAAAGTTATTTGCTGATTATTGTTCCTATTGTATTGCTGATTATCTTTTATATTTGCGGACGGCAGATTTTTGAATATGACAGCGATGGAGAAGCTCTGAACTTTAAAAACAGGAATATTATTCCTTTTTTAGAGAAGCCTCTTCACGATGAATTTCCAAAATATAAGCTGATAAAATATGATGTAGTCAGTATTTTATTTATCAAAAGACTATACGTCACCGTTTCAAGTAAGAATAATGGATCTACTACACTGAAGTATCAGATCTCTTATTTGAACAGAAAAGAAGTAAACGATTTAAAACTCTCTCTGAACAAAGTAGTAAAAGCTAATAAAGAGAAAAAAGACAGAAAAACAGATGACGACAGAAGAATATTCGCATGAGGGTGAAAGTTTAAAGAAGGTTTCCGGTCTGTACAAAGACTGGTTTCTGGATTATGCTTCCTATGTAATTTTGGACAGAGCAATCCCTTCGGTGTATGACGGTTTAAAACCCGTTCAGCGAAGAATTATGCACTCTATGCGGGAACTGGAAGACGGCCGTTACAATAAAGTAGCGAACATCGTGGGAAATACCATGAAATACCATCCACACGGAGACGCTTCCATTACAGATGCTATGGTACAGGTAGGGCAGAAAGAACTACTGATAGATACTCAGGGAAACTGGGGAAATATTTATACAGGAGACTCTGCCGCAGCTGCAAGGTATATTGAAGCAAGACTGACTCCTTTTGCATTGGAGGTAGTCTTTAATCCTAAAACTACAGAATGGACCAAATCTTACGACGGGAGAAATAATGAACCTATCGACCTGCCGGTAAAATTTCCTTTGCTTCTTGCACAGGGAGTAGAAGGTATTGGGGTAGGACTTTCCACAAAAATACTTCCGCATAACTTCAATGAGCTTATCAACGCGTCGGTAGCTTATCTTAAAGGAAAGAGATTTGAACTGTATCCGGACTTTTTAACAGCCGGTTATCTGGATGTTTCAGAATATAATGACGGCCACAGAGGAGGGAAAGTGAGAGCCAGAGCCAAAATCACGCAAACTGATAAGCATACATTGGTGATCTCCGAGCTTCCTTACTCGAAAACGACGACTGATCTTATTGATTCTATCTTAAAAGCCAATGAGAAAGGGAAGATCAAAATTAAAAAGATTGAGGATAATACTTCAGATAAAGTAGAAATCCTGATCCATATTCATAATGATGTTTCTCCGGATAAGACAATTGACGCTCTGTATGCATTCACAGACTGCCAGGTGACAATTTCTCCGAATGCCTGTGTGATTGTAGGTGACAAACCTATGTTCATGAATGTTTCCGATATTCTGAAAATGAATACAGATCACACGGTGTCATTATTGAAGAAAGAACTTGAAATTGAGCTTCACGAACTTCAGGAAAGCTGGCATTTCTCGTCACTGGAAAGAATTTTTATTGAAAATAGAATCTACCACGATATTGAAGAGGTGAAAACCTGGGAAGATGTGCTAAAGACCATTGATGCAGGATTAAAACCACATACCAAACATCTTTTAAGAGCTGTTACAGAAGAAGATATTTTAAAACTGACCGAAATCCGGATCAAGAGAATTTCAAGATTCGATTTAGATAAATTTAAAGAAAATATAGCATCACTGGAAGGCAAAATAGAACAGGTGAAATACCACCTGGCCAACCTGATTGCGTATGCCATCGATTATTATTTAAATATTCAGAAAAAGTACGGTAAAGACAAGCAGAGAAAGACAGAACTTAGAATTTTTGATACCATTGATGCCACAAAAGTAGCGGTAGCTAATGAAAAATTCTATGCCAATTTTGAAGAAGGCTTTATCGGAACATCCCTGAAGAAAGACCAGTATCTGTTCGACTGTTCTGACATTGATGATATCATCATTTTCAGAAAAGACGGAAGCATGAAAGTGGTGAAAGTAGAGGCAAAAACGTTTGTTGGAAAAGATATCTTACACGTTGCCATATGGAAGAAAAACGATAAAAGAACTGTGTATAATATGATCTACCGCGAGGGAAGAGAAGGACCATATTATATGAAACGTTTCTCTGTAACCGGAGTGACAAGAAATACAGATTATCCGTTAGCTTCAGATAAAAAAGGTTCCGAAACACTGTATTTTTCGGCAAATCCTAATGGAGAAGCAGAAACCGTAACAGTACTTTTAAAACCAAATCCTAGAATCAGGAAAAACAAAATGGAAATTAATTTTTCCGAACTTGCCATCAAAGGGCGTGATTCCAAAGGAAATCTGGTAACAAAATATGCGGTAAAGAAAGTTGATATGAAGGAAGAAGGAGTTTCTACCCTTGCACCTAGAAAAATCTGGTTTGACGATACCGTAAGAAGACTGAATGCCGATGTAAGAGGAACATTACTGGGAAGTTTCAAAGGAGATGACAAGATTTTGACCATCAACACAAACGGAGAAGTAAAACTGGTGTCTTTTGATCTTGGTAACCGTTTCGATGATGAATATCTGGTATTGGAAAAATGGAGACCGGCACAGCCTATTACCTGTATTTATTATGATGGAGAAAAAGATATTTACTTCATCAAGAGATTTTTACTGGAAAATACAGTAAATGTACAGACTTTTATGCCGTCTGAACACCCGAAATCATTCATTGAAAATGTAATTGTTGCCAATGATGTGACTGCAGAAATTATTTTTGCGAAAGATAAAGGGAAAGAACGTGAAGCTGAAACGATAAACATTGATGAATTTATTGCCGTAAAAGGAATAAAAGCAATCGGGAATCAGTTTACAAAGTTTAAAGTAAAAGCAATCAATATTACCATTCCTGAACCTGTAGAAGAAGAACCTGAAGTATATGAAGAACCTGAATCAACAGGAGATACTGACGAAGACGGAGGAGTTATTGGTGATCTGTTTCAAGGTGACGAACCTGAAAATTAAAAAAAATGAATATTTTAATATTATTTATTGCCATTACGGCTATTATAAGTTTTATAGCTTTTAATAATCCTGCCATTACTGAAAAATATAAATTTAGTGTTGGTGCTATTCTTCATAAAAAAGAATATATTCGTTTGCTTTCATCAGGATTTTTACATGCTGATATCATGCATCTGGTATTCAATATGCTGACATTATATTTCTTTGCGCCTATTGTTATTCAGGGCTTTGGGAATATTGGATTTATCATTGTATATCTGGGAGCAATATTGCTGGGCAACTTCTTATCATTATACATATATCAAAAGCAACCCTGGTATTCTGCCGTTGGAGCGAGTGGTGGTGTTTCAGGAATTCTTTTTGCTTCCATAGCACTTATTCCTGATCTCAAAATCTATCTTTTCTTTATTCCTATCGGCATTCCCGGATACATTTTCGGGCTGATCTATTTTGGTTATTCTGTCTATATGATGCTGAATCCGAGAGCACATGATAATATCGGACATGCTGCTCATTTGGGAGGAGCTTTTCTGGGATTAATATATGCTGTGATAAATGCACCGGAACATGCCATGCAAAACGGAATTTATATAGGAATCATGTCGCTTCCATTAATTTATCTGGGATATGAAATTTTTGTAAGGAAACGAATAGGATAAAAAGACTATTTTTAATCAAAATATCAAAACCAATGAACACATCAGAGTTAAACAGTTTCATCGTGATACTTATCTATGGTTCATTGGTTTTGCTTTCTCTGCTGAAGCTGGCCAATCCTTTGAAAGTAAACCGTAAAGCCAATTTCTGGTTTGGGATATTTCTGTTTCTGTGGTCTACCTTCTGGCTGGATGAGGTTTTGTTTCTTATCACAGGTGAGGCGGTGGAGTTTCACTCCCTGTTTTTCGTCAGATGTATTCAGTTTTTCACGCCTATTGTTTTTTACTTTAGTGTGCTGTTCTTTACCAATCCTTCTTTTACCTTCAAAATCAGGGATTTTAGATTCCTGTTGCTTCCCGCAGCTTTTCTGCTGTGCCTTATTTTAGTAAAGCTCGGGTATGAAGAACCGTTTGAATATCTAAGTGTTATTTTGATCCTGATCCAGGCACTGTTCTACACCGGACTTTCTTACGTTACCATCAGAAAACACCAGCGGAAGATCCAGCAGTTTTCTTCCAATACGGAAGGAATCAATCTGAATTGGCTTGAATATATCATTCTGGTACTTCTTATTGTGAATATCATCTATGTGATATATAATCTTTTCTATGATCCCAAATCACTGAATTTCTTTATTAATACAGTCTTTTTACTTGTCATCTACTGGGTGGGTTATTATTCCATGAAACAGAGAGAAATCTATCCTTTAGAAGAAAAACAGAGAGAAGAGCTGATCTCTATCCATGAAGATTCTGATTCGGAAGAAATAAAGAGAAAGCTAATCTCTGATGATGAATTAATAAAGATTAAAACCTCACTTGAAAGGCTGATGGAAACACAGAAACCTTATCTTGACAGTGAACTCAACCTGATCAGGCTGGCCGAAATGCTGTCCGTTTCTACCCATCACCTGTCGTATGTTATCAATACAGGCTTTGGAAAGAATTTTTTCCAATATGTGAACGAATTCAGAGTAGAATATGCCCAAAAACTTCTGAAGGAGTCAAATAGTAAATTATCAATTCTCGGGATTGCTTACGAATCCGGATTCAATTCCAAAACATCTTTTAATACAACCTTTAAAAAAGTGACTGGACAAACCCCTTCCGAATTCAAAAAATAAGTTCAGGTTTATAAAGTTTTACTTTTTTATTGATTTAAAGTGCTGATTTTTAGTGTTTTAAATAAATTATCTTTATTGTTTCAAAATCAGTCCGTTTAGATAATCCGGAACATTCAAACCCTCTTTTCACGATAGCTTTGTACCATAAAATTTAAACGTATGGATACCAAAGAGTCATATGCTGTCGTCACAGGAGCAAGCCAGGGACTTGGCAAGTCATTCGCTGAACATCTGGCAAAGAAAAAGATCAATGTCATTCTGGTCAGTCTTCCGGATCAGAACCTTCAAGAATTTTCTCAGGAACTGAACGAGCTGTATGATGTAAAAGTTCATTATTATGAAACAGATCTCTCTGTTAATGACAATGTCATGAAGCTTACAGAATGGCTTAATCGTTCTTTTAATATTCATATCCTGATCAACAATGCAGGACTTGGAGGAACTAAAAAATTCACAGAAGCCTCTCCGGATTATATCAATACTATTCTACAGGTCAATGTAACGGCAACTTCATTGATCACTCATCAGCTACTTCCTAATCTTTTAAAACAGCCAAAAGCCTATATTTTGAATGTTTCCAGCATGGCTGCCTTTTCTCCCATTGGTTTTAAAACCGTATATCCAGCTTCCAAAAGCTTTATCCATTCATTTTCAAGAGGACTGCATGAAGAACTGAAAGATACCAATGTCTTTGTAAGTGTGGTGAATCCAGGTGCTATGAAAACCAATACGGATGTCTGTAAAAGGATAGAAAAACAAGGTTTCATAGGAAAACTGACCCTTTTAAATCCTGATAAAGTGGCATCATACTGCATTCGTCAATTGTTTAAAAAAGATTCCGTAATTATGGTGAACCCAATCAGCTGGCTGATGATGAAAATTTTACCCATATGGATCAAACTTCCGTTGATGACTCAGGCTATAAAAAGAGAGATAGAAGCATGAAAAAAGTGTGTGTAACCGGAGCGACAGGGCTTCTGGGAACTAATGTTATTATTAAATTATTACAAAATGATTATTCTGTTATTGCTCTGGTGCGCAAGAAAAGCGGCTGGCTGGGTGAAGAGAACGAAAATCTGAAGCTGATGGAAACGGATCTTTCATCTGATCTTTCATTATTACTCAAAGAAGTTGACTGCGTCATTCATATTGCTGCGGAAACACGCCAGAATCTCATCAACTATGATGAATATAGAAAAGTGAATTATGAGGTAACCATCAATCTGTTTACCCATGCAGAATTAATGAATGTAAAAAAGTTTTTGTTTGTAAGCACAGCAAACACTTTGGGATATGGAACTACAGCATTCCGGGGAAATGAACAAGCACCGCAGCTTTATCCTTTTACCCATTCAATGTATGCTCAAAGTAAGTTGGAAGCTGAAGATTACCTTTTAAAGAACCGTAAAAATACAGAAGTAATTATCGTAAATCCCACTTTTATGATCGGAGCCTATGACAGCAAACCGAGTTCCGGGAAAATTATCTTCTGGGCCTGGAAAAATAAACTTGTTTTCTACCCTAAAGGAGGGAAAAACTTTGTACACGCAGAAGATGCAGCCTACGGAGTCTTACATGCGATTAAAAAGGGTAGGAATGGTGAAAAATATCTTTTAGCCAATGAAAACTTAAGCTATAAAGAATTTTTTAAGAAAATAAATAAAATTACCCATCAAAATCCAGCCATGATAGCCATTCCAAATGGGTTGTTGAATTTCCTGGGATTGATAGGAGAGGGATTAAGAAAATTAAAGATAAAAACAAATCTCAGTACTGCCAATATGAAAGCACTGCAGATTTGTAATTATTATTCTAATCAGAAATCAGTAGAAGAGTTGGATATTCAATATCAATCTGTAGATAAAGCAATCAGTGATGCCGTTCAGTATTTTATTGAAAATCCTATTCAAAATAAAAAAACCAGCTCCTGAAAAGCTGGTTTTTCAAATTATCTTGTTATTTTCTGAGTGACATTTTTATTAGAAATCACACAGGCTTTGCTGCAGTTGTTTGAACTTGAAACATTCACTTGGATCAACGCCGGCATTGATCTGTATTCTTCAAGATTGTAAGGGGCTTCAGTACCATTGCTTCCCCCGCCTTTGATATCATATTTTATTTGTGCAGTTCCGGTAAATCCGGATGCAGGCTTGAAAGAAAGCCTTCCTGTGGAATAAGAATATACCCATGTACCCTCATTGCTTGTATAGGTGCCGTTTACAATATTCGGGATTACACTGCCATTAATGTCCAAAAAACGGAATGAATTAAAATCCAGATTATCATAAGAAAGCGTTCGCGGATTCTGACCGCTATAAGCCGCATCATTAAGTAAAGGAGAATATGTTGATTTTATGCCTGGACATCCTGCAAACAGATCATCCGTTACCTCCGCAGCATAAGGTCTGGTTACTCCTAAATTTTTCAATAAATGTATATTTTTAGCAGCTCCGGTAGATGCCGCAAAACCAATTCTGAAAGTAGCTGGAGGAGAAGTGTCCAGATTTCTTACCGTACTGTTAGATATTGTAGTCTCTGTGTACTTTAAGGATGTTGGATAGTAATAATTATCAATCACTGTTTCTTTCACATTTCCGTGTTGTATTTCCAATGTTATATTGTACCCTCCAGCAGGATTGGGAATCAATGTGACATAGGCTTTACGGAATCTGATGTCATTTTCATTCTGAGGAATAGTGGTTCCACCGCTTTCAATACTGAACTGTTGAAGATTCGTATTTTTTATGCCAATAAATTTTCCTGTCTGGGTGTCCAGATAAGCAGATCGGTTGCTGCTGGAAGGGGATGCGTTGGTTGCTGTACTGTAAAGTAACGGGTAGCCATTGTATCCCGCAGGTTCAGATGACGACAGATATTGATTTCCACGTTTACCTCTTAAAGAAACATTGCTTCGTCCATCAGCTAAGGTTACGCCAAAAATTCCGTTTCTGACTCTTTCACCTTGGTTAAAACTTGTTTTGAAGTTTCCGAATTCATCCAGTCCTATTCCCAGATAGGCACCTCTCAGTCCTTCTGTTGACTCACCTCCACGTACAAAGCTATATCCCAATCCTCCACCAAAATATCCAAGATTAAGTTGACTTTTAGGAATAGATCCATCGACCAGGAATATGGAAATTCCATCTCCTCCGTTAGTATTTCCTCCATAAATGGCAAATTCAAATTCAAACTTAATTCCCTGGTCACTATTGAATATTTTATCAGCGAGTATAATACCTCCGGAAATATTATTCACACTTCGGGTAAGCCGCAATCCGTCTGTGGTAAAGGTGGCATCATTCTGGACTCCGCTGGTCACTACTTTATAAGCTTCCTGAGGCTGTAACCCCTGTGTGAAGTTGACAAAATACGGATATCCGGTTCCCTGCTGATTCTGAGCCTGAATACCTTGGGAGAAAATAAACGATGAGAAAATAAACAAAAGTCTTTTGTGTCTGCTAATTAGAGTATTTTTTATCATAACTCATTATTTAACGACAAAAACAATATTAATAAAAGAACAGTCTGTTGCAGCTGCTTTTACGTCATAGGTCATTACCCCGTCATCAGAAATAGAAATATTACTGAATACATTAGGATCAGCATCTGTTACATAATAGTAAAGATCTTTGCTTGACGGGAAAAAAGGAATAGATGCAGGAGCACTGGTACTCTTCGCCTTTGGAGATCCGAACTGAGTTTTATACAAAGTATATAAATCTTTAGTTCTGCCGGTTGCAGTAGTGGAAGTATCAAAAGAAACACTAGGCATGTAAAACATTTTTACAGCATTATTACTGATACATAACCAATCTGGTTTGGTAGGCGTTCCAATATTCTGGCTTAAACATTTTTTATCCGTGTCATAAATAAGAAGTGAGTTGGCCGGATTAGCAATGGCATCTCTTTTTGCAGTAGTAAGTCTTGGAATAAGCATCCCTTTATTTTGGCTATACACATCCAGAATTGCACTTTCATCAGGTGTGGGTGTGTTAATCCCTATCTGGGCATAAGAAAAAGAACTTACTAAAACGATTGGTAGAAATAATTTTTTAATCATGATGTCTTTAATAATTTTTTATCTGTGTATTATATGTTTTTTGTGTTGTTTTTTTATGAAAAATACTTTCCTTTCAGCTTAATTTATACTGGAAATCAATCGTCTTCAATTCATTCAAATCAATGAATCATACCAATACAATAGTATGAGGAGACCTTAGTTTCCAAAGTAACAGATATAACAAAATTGGGTCATAGAAACATCTATGTCTATCTGTAAGAGTCAAAAAAAGAGAATTGAGTTTTAAGTAGCCCTATTATACAATATAAGCCTTTAGAATAGTAAAATTCATAATCCTTGTGTTTTTGCAAATATACGAATAAACTACTTAATATTTGGTTTTCAGACGATTAAATTTAATTTAACTTTATTTGTTAGTTAAATTATTGATTGTTGATTTAAATTTTTAATAATATATCAAAACAAGTAGTTTATTTTTAACATTCAAATCATTGTGTTTTTTTGAAATTGCAGTTTATCAAAAATACTGATACTTAAAAACATGGTGAGCTATATGTTTTGAGCTAATTGTCTGAAAAAGCATTTATTTTGATAAATTATCCAACGCATCTTTCAGTGAACCAAGAAAATTTACGTGTTTTGTTTTGTTACTTTCAAAAATAAAATCTTTCAGGCTCTTACTCTCATATTTGTCGAAATTACCTACAATAGTCAATCCTATACGATAGTTTGAGAATTTTTGAAGAATTTCACCTGCAATTTTTGTTTTTAAATCGAAGAATTCAGGAGTGATGTTTTTTTCATAAAGAATGACTTTGTCAAAACCCTGATAATAGATATTTCCCATGAGATCCAACCCGTCCTGTGCAGATTGGATGATTATGTTATCAGAAATAACTTCTGCAATTTTTATCGTATTAATTTCGTGAGATTGAATAGTCATTTTCTTTACTGAATTGTTTTTTTGATATCATTTAAAAAGTTACCCAAAGGGAATGCATCTCCCTGATTGGTAAGTGCTATAATACAGCTGTTATGCTCCAGATCTCTCCAGAATAAAGCTTTGAAACCACTCAAACCACCTGTATGCATTGCGGTTTTTCCACCCTTTTCTTTTTCTATAAACCAGGCAAACCCGTAGTTTGAAATCTGGCCGCCGGAGAGTTTTGCAGGAGTATACACAAGTGCTGTATTTTCTTTATTGATCAAAGTGTAGTTTCGTAAAGCCTGATCAAATTTATACAGATCTTCAGGAGTAGAATAAATTCCGCCGTCACCAGTTGTTAAGATGGAATAATCATCAGGTTTCTTCTGTTGATTATATCCCACTGCTTTATTTTGAATAATCGTGGAAGGTTCATACACATACGTATTGTTCATCTTCAAAGGCATGATGATCTGTTCATTGATCAAAGTATGATAAGATTTCCCGGAAACCTTTTCGATAATCTGAGAAAGAATAATATATCCGCTGTTGCTGTATTTAAACTTGCTGTCAGGAATGAAATCAAGATTTTTAAGGCTAAACAGCCAGTCAATCACTTCTTGATTGGTCAATCCTTTTTTCGAAAACAAACTCTCATAGTCACTGATCCCCGATGTATGGTGCAAAAGCTGCCTGATCGTAATATTCTTAGCATATTCAGGAAGTTCAATGAACTGAGATGCTTTGTCATCCAGCTTCAATAACCCTTTTTGCTGTAGAATCATAATGGCTGCAGCAGTAAAAGGTTTGCTGAGTGAGGCAATATAAAAAGAGGTGTTTTTATCTGATCGGAGCCCTTTTTCAATATTTTTGAACCCTAAAGCAGTATCACATACAACCTGGCCGTTTTTCACGATCAGAACAGAGCCATTGAATTCTCCTTTCTTATAATACTCATTCACAACATCCTGAGGATGCTGTTTGCAGGAGGTGAGCTGCAGAATCAGAAAAATACCAATGAAGGTATTCCATAGTAAAGTTTTCATAGGTTAGGTGTCTGGAAGCAAAATTACTTATTTCCTTCCATAAATAAACCTGTCATTTTCAGATAAATCCTTCAATAATTGAGCGTTAGAAAAATACTGATACAGTTCCAGGGTTTCAGGACCTAATTTCTGATTGATTTCTAAGAATAAAAGTCCGTCCTCATTCAGGCACTTTTTAGCATCTTCCGCTATCTTTTTATAGAAAATCAAAGCATCGGAAGTAGGGGAGAAAAGGGCCATTTTAGGCTCAAATTCTTTCACAGAATCTGCAATTTCAATCTCTTCCTCAATGCCTATATACGGAGGATTGGAAATAATGATATCAAAGTTTTCATCCAGCTCAAAATTCAGATAATCAGCATGGATAAATTGTATTTCCAGTTGATGATAATCTGCATTTCTTTGGGCTGTCTTTAATGCTTTTTCAGAAAAATCTATTGATGAAACTATAGCTTCAGGAAAATGTTTCTTTAAAACCAAAGGGATCACTCCACTTCCGGTTCCAATGTCCAAAATCTTTAGCCCTTTAACGTTAAACTTCAAGTGTTGAATCTCCCTGATAGCAATCTCCAGCAGTTCTTCCGTTTCAGGACGGGGAATCAGTACATTTTCATCTACAAAAAACTTCATTCCATAAAACTCAGTTTCTCCCAGAATCTGCTGATAGGGTCGTCCTGTTTTAAGTTCTGAAACTAAATGAGAAAGCTTTTCTTCATCATCTAACAGAAGTTCCTGCTCAGAAAATCTTCTTTGCTGAAAATGATCAAAACCTACGATCTGGTGAATAAACAGGGAGGATAAAAAAGCACTTTCCGATTCAGTATAAAGACCGGAAAGTTCTGTTTTGAAATATTTTTTAAATGCTGAAATTGTCATTTATCTTGTAAAAACCAGTTTAGTATCTGTAGACTTCTCTTCATCAATTCTGTAGCCTTCATAGTTGAAAGCTTTTACATCTTCCAGAGTTTTGGCATTCGTTTCAGCACAAAATCTTACCACAAGACCTCTTGCGTGCTTGGTGTATACAACGATGGTTTTCAGTTTTCCCTCTTTTAATTCATAAAAATCAAAATCGATTACTGTATGGTTCAGCTTTTTTCTGTCAATTACTTTTCCATATTCATTGCTGGCAAGGTGAAGAAGTATTTCTCCTTTTTTCATTTCAGAATTCAATTGCTCTGTAATCTTTTCTCTCCAGAATCCATATAGATTTTTGTATTGTTCAAACTCAAAAGGACGTCCCATTTCCAGTCTGTAAAGCATGACTTTATCAGAAGGTTTTAGCAGACCATAAAGCCCGGAAAGCATTCTGTAGTTTTTCTGCAGATAGTCTACCGCATTTTTATCCAGAGTCTTGGCATCCAGCCCTCTGTAAACTTCCCCTGTAAAAGCAAACATCGCCGGAGCAGATTCTTTTGCAGTAGGTTTGGATTTCCATTTTTGATTTCTTTCCCAGTTTTCATCAGCCAGTTTGGGTGATATTTCCATCAGTTCGGAAAGATATTTTGGAGATTTTTCTTTTAAATAAGACTGTATAAATGCTGCTTCTTCAATGAATCTTGGGGTAGAAGATTTCAAAAGATCTGTTGAGTTTTCTACGTTCATTAATTTTGCAGGAGATGTTATAATTTTCATAATGTTAAAATGCAGATAAATGTTTAATATTAATAAAATTCAGAGTCATCAGAGAGATAAAATCAATCATAAAATGACAGATGATCAGAATTTTAATATTTGAATAGCGTTTATAAAACAGGGCAAAAACAATTCCAATAAAGAAAGGTCCGAGAACCTGACCTAAGGTGCCATATGTGCTGTGCAGAATTCCAAATAAAATGGATGAAATAATTACTCCGGCATTCGGATTATTATAGATTTTTTCAATCCTGGGCTGTATATAACCCCGCATCAGGAATTCTTCTACAATAGCAGCGGTAAGGCACATGAAAATGATTAAGAAATAATTGTTCTTAAAAACGGGGACAAGGTTAATAAGCTTATCACTTATTTTTTCAGGAATAAAAAACTGGATTATTGCATTCAGAGCTGCTCCGCCAATAATGCAGATCAAGTACAGGCTCAGAACTGCTTTAATATAAAATAAGATAGAATAGGAAGATTCTTTTTTTAATAAGAATGAATCTTTTTCAATGACCCTATTGTACAGAAATACAATGATCAAAACGATCCAGATCACAATCCTGCTAAGAAAAAAGCTGTCTGCAGTAATTCCTCTTATTCCTGTAATCATAGTAATAACTGGAAAAGAATAAAGCATTGCTGCAACCAAAAGCACAAAAGTGAGTAAAATTCCTATAGAATATTTCCCATTAAACCCCATAATCCAATAACCCTAAACCTTGAACCTTACATTTTGAATTAAATAATTCCTTTTCCCTGACGGATAATCTCCGGTTCTCCGGAAGTAAGGTCTACAATAGTGGAAGCCACATTATCTCCATATCCTGAATCAATAACGATATCTACCAAATGATCATATTTCTCGGCAATCAGTTCAGGATCGGTAGAATATTCAAGGATTTCATCATCATCTTTAATGGAGGTGGAAGCAATAGGGTGTCCTAGTTTTTCAACGATCAGCTGTGGGATAGGGTGATCCGGAACACGGATACCAATTGTTTTATGGCCTTTATATGCCAAGGGCAAACTTTTGTTCGCTTCAAGGATAAAAGTGAACGGTCCGGGAAGATGACTTTTCAGAAATCTGAAAACCGAGGTGTCAATAGGTCTTGTAAAATCAGAAAGATGGCTGAGATCATTACAAATAATAGAGAATTTCGACTTCTCAAGCTTCATTTTTTTGAGCTGAGCCAGTTTTTCCATGGCTTTTATATCAAAAATATTACAGCCTAAAGCGTATATCGTATCAGAAGGATAGATAATCAGCCCGCCATTATTTAAAGTTTTAATAACCTCATTCACAAGATTTTCCTGTGGGTTGTCTGGGTAAATTTTTAATATTTTTGCCATAAAACAAAGATACAAATAATAAAATAGTTTTCATAAAAGTCCTTTATTTAAAAGAAAAATTAGGATTTGTAAAAAATATTCGTACCTTTGCAATCCAATATCGCGGGATGGAGCAGTAGGTAGCTCGTCGGGCTCATAACCCG
Source organism: Chryseobacterium sp. GVT01B (assembly GCF_019970045.1). Taxonomy (GTDB): domain Bacteria; phylum Bacteroidota; class Bacteroidia; order Flavobacteriales; family Weeksellaceae; genus Chryseobacterium. The sequence goes on along the minus strand of NZ_JAHXYI010000006.1, from coordinate 396,672 downwards.
AAGGTCATCGGTTCGAGTCCGGTTCCCGCTACTAAGCAAGTGTTTTCGGTAAACACTCTAAAAATACACCGCGGGATGGAGCAGTAGGTAGCTCGTCGGGCTCATAACCCGAAGGTCATCGGTTCGAGTCCGGTTCCCGCTACTAAGCAAGTGTTTTCGGTAAACACTCTAAAAATACACCGCGGGATGGAGCAGTAGGTAGCTCGTCGGGCTCATAACCCGAAGGTCATCGGTTCGAGTCCGGTTCCCGCTACTAAGCAAGTGTTTTCGGTAAGCACTCTAAAAATACACCGCGGGATGGAGCAGTAGGTAGCTCGTCGGGCTCATAACCCGAAGGTCATCGGTTCGAGTCCGGTTCCCGCTACTAAGTAAGTGCTTTCGGTAAGCACTCTAAAAATACACCGCGGGATGGAGCAGTAGGTAGCTCGTCGGGCTCATAACCCGAAGGTCATCGGTTCGAGTCCGGTTCCCGCTACTAAACTAAAATCGGTATAACGAAAGTTATACCGATTTTTTTATATTATCCTGTCATTGTGAACAAAGTGAAGAAATCTCAGGCTGGATAACATGAAGAGACGCAAGTTTATCTTCGAAAATGCTAAGGATTTAGGTTGGATATTTTCTATTCCATTGCTTATATGCCTCTCTCATACAATGTCCGCAAGGGCGATAATTGTTTTGTAATGCCTCTTCTTCATCCTTAAAGAAAATTCTGTTTTCTCTTTTCATTCTTTTTCCTGATCCACAACCGAGCAGTCCGTAAATCTTCAGTTTTTTATTTCCTCCGAAACGAATAGTCCGGCTATGGATTTTACTTCTTAAATTTTGGGGTGATAATTGAGAGTGTAGTATCATTTTGAGTTGAGAGTTTATAGTTTACAGGTAAGTGTCAGAAGAAATCGGTTGGAGAAATTCAACTTTATTTTTAAGATCATAGTTTGTAATAAATTCTGCAATCACTATCAATTCTCAGCTATTAGCTTACAGCGTCATGGAAAATAATTCCCAAAGCATATCGGTTACCTTCCTTAACTTCACTTATTCCATGTTTCATGTTGACTCTATAATAGCCTTTTGTGCCTTTTTCGGGCTTAAATTGAGTCGTGAAAATGAGTACGTCTCCTTTTTTAGGTTTTAAAACAATCGCTTTTGACTGAGCTCTCGGGATCTGTTGGGTAAGCACAAATTCTCCACCGGTAAAATCTTTATCAGGTTCGCTGAGCATTAAGACGATTTGAATAGGAAAGTAAACATCACCATATAAATCCTGGTGTAAAGTATTAAAACCTCCTTCTTTATATTTCAAAATTAAAACAGTAGCTTTCTGCTGGCCATTAGTATGACATTGCTGCAAAAATTCATGATGATCTAAAGGAAATTGAGTATCAATATGTAACGCTTTAAACCATGAATTGGCAATAGGAGCCAGATACGGATATATATTTGTTCGTATGGTCTGAATAATTTCGGGAAGCGGATAATCAAAATATTTATACTCACCAAGACCAAAACGATGTCTTGCCATAACCACTGTTTTACGGTAAAGGTCGGGATTGTCATAATCTGACTTTACTATTTCACATTCCTGATCTGATAACAAATTGGGAATTACTGCATATCCATTTTCGTGCATTGTTTCCGTAAGGTGCGACCAGTCTGTATTTTTGATTTTATACTGCAAAAATCCGAAGTTGTCCGGAATAAGAAAATCCGAAACGTGCGATATTATCTTTAGAATGAATCTCCTGGACCATCAGTTTAATATTAATCTGGACGATAAGAATGGTCCTGTTTAAGGCTATTTTTGTCCTGTTAATAAAAATAAATAACGATGAATTACATTATTAAAAGAGCAAGTCTTGAGGATCTTGATGAAACGGCAGAATTATTCAATCTTTACCGTGTTTTTTACAGACAGGAATCAGATATTGAAAAAGGAAAAGCTTTTCTCAAAGAACGGTTTTTAAACAGTGAGTCGGATATTTTTCTTGTGATGACTGAAGAAAAAGCTGTAGGATTTGTACAACTCTATAAACTATTTCATTATACCAAATTGCAGAAGCAATGGCTGCTGAGTGATTTGTTTGTTCATCCGGATTACAGAGGAAAAGGCTTTTCTGTGGCATTAATTGACCGTAGTAAACAATGGTGTGAAGAAACAGGCGCATGTGGATTGATGCTTGAAACAGAAAAAACAAATGATATCGGGAATACATTATATCCGCGTTGCGGATTTGAATATGACGGGCTGCACAATTACTACCATTGGTGGAAATAGATATCAGAGCGGAAAATAGTTTTAGGTGAAAAATCGGAAGTGGGAAAGGAAAATCTGCCGCAGGAGAATAAAGCTTTAAATGATATCTTAAAATAATGTTATTTTCAGGTGTAAATTTTTTCCCACTTCCATCTTTCTTTTTAGTAGTATTAGTTCTACAATTCCGAACATTTAATTCTACAAGGCATTCTGTCATAAGTAGAGGGCATAGTTCTATTTTTGTAAAGCTCTTACAGATCATGGGTAGGACAGTTGATCTGTAGAGTGCATGCAAAAAAATCTCTGCCGAATTTTCTACTTTTTCCCCAAGTTTTATGATTAGTACCACAAAACTGCTTTTTCCGGCGGAGATTTTTTGCTTTTATAAAAAAAGAGAACTGCATTGCAGTTCTCTTTTTTTTATTTTTAAATATACTTAGATATTATTGAGCTAATTGAGCGTAAGGAGTAAGCTTGTTGTCATCAGACATGGTCTGTCCCAAAAATTCTCTTTTTTGATCCGCTTTCATTCTTCCTGCAGCATCGCTGGCATTGAAATAAGCTTCACTTAATTTTGTAGAGATATCAGCAGGTTTGAAATCAAATTTTGTATCACCTTCAACTCCAAGATATCCGTTCTTTCTTGTAAGGTTGGTAATATAATTATTATAATTGATCATTGTACCTCTAAACATATTGTTATGATATTCCATACATTTCTTTGCCTTTTTGGAAGAATTGTTCAGGATACAGTTTTTCATATTGTTTCTGTATAAAAACCATTCAGATTCTAAAATAGCATATTCTTTGCCCACAGCAATTTTTCCGTTTGTTATAATATTATTATCCCCTTCTTTTGTAGCAATAGTCTGAAGATGTTGAATAACCAATGGAACGGTAGCTTCGATTTTAGATTTTGTATCCTTTAATATGCTGAGATCAGCAGCAGGAGAACCCTTCTTTTGTGCTGTAGTAACGTTAAAAATAAGCAGTAATAGTACAATCAATAAATTATATCTTTTCATGAGAAATTTTTAAAGCACTAAAATAAATATAATTTCCCGGTTAAAACAAATTCATTTTAATTTTATTTAATAAAATTTAACAAGTTTTAAGAATTTATCCCTGAAATGATTCTTTTTCTGTGGATTAAGCAGGTGGATATTTCACTCCTTTAAAAAATTAATATATTTTAACTAAATTTATATTGCTGATTTTCAATTGTTTATAGTATTGCTTATTTCTATCACTAAAAAAATAGTTGTTTGATTCATTTTTATTTCTACATTTGTATAACTAATTTCTTAGTGATATAGAATTGGATGACTTTATATCACGATAATTGATAAATGAACAGGATATGAAAATTCAGACTTTAACAAAAGCAGAAGAGCAGGTAATGCAGTATTTATGGAAAATAGAAAAAGGATTCCTAAAGGATGTTCTTGATCTTTTTCCGGATCCGAAGCCGCATACCAATACGGTCTCTACCATTTTAAAAGTATTGAAAGACAAAGAATTCGTAGACTATCGTGTACACGGAAGACAACATGAGTATTTTCCGTTGGTTTCAAAAGAACAGTATTCCGGAAAGACCATGAAAAGTCTTGTGAAAAACTATTTTAAAGGCTCCTACAAAAGTGCCGTTTCGTTTCTGGTAGAAAAAAATGAAATGACTGTAGAAGATCTTGAGATGCTATTGGATGAACTCAAAAATAAAGACTAGTACCTATGGAAGCAATACTTTTATACTTTGGGAAAACAATTTTATGTTCGGGTGTAACATTCTTGTACTATCAGTTGTCTTTAAAAGACAAGACATTCCATCATTATAACAGATTTTATCTGTTGGCTGCAATCGTGATATCACTACTGCTGCCACTCATCAGAGTAGACGATTTTACGATAGAGGTAAATAATGATATGTATATGCTTCTTGACAAGATTCAGAATTTTAACACACATAAAAACATAGACAATGGTAACCTTTATTTTAACATTATTTTTTCAGCTCTGGGACTGGTTTCTCTCTATTTTTTAGGGAAGCTGATCTATGGGATTTTCAAAATCCAGCAGTTTAAAAAAGAGTTTCAGAAAGAAAGTTTTGACGGGATCAACTTTTACCGTACAGATCTTAGCGAAGCCCCGTTTTCATACTTTAAGAACCTTTTCTGGAAGAATGCCATCACGCTGCATTCTGATATAGGAAAACAGATTTTAAAGCATGAGATGGTACATATTGAGCAGAAACATTCCTTTGATAAGATTTTTATCGAGATTATTACTTCTGTTTTCTGGTTCAATCCGTTTTTTCATATTATCAAAAAAGAAATTAATCTCATCCACGAGTACCTGGCTGATAAAAAAGCCGTACAGCAATCGGACACCAAAGCATTTGCGCAGATGCTTTTAGCAAGCCACTTTTCCGGAGCACAGTTGCCTGCTGCCAGTCCGTTTCTAAGTTCAAACCTAAAAAAAAGACTTAAAATGTTACAAAAACCAAAAACCAAGTTCGGATATGCGCGAAGAATTCTTGCATTGCCGGTGTTATTTACCGTAGCTTTTGCTTATCTGGTAAATGCAAAGAACAGAGAAATTGAAGAAACCAATCTTTCCATTAAAAAAGCAGTTTCAGAAATCAAAAAAGATACAGTAAGACCTGAAAAATCTGTTCAGGGAAATATTACAGGATTAAAATCTGTATCACCGGAAGATCATACAAAATTGACCGAGCTTGAAAAAAAGATAAAAGAAAAAGAGAAGGAGCTGGATGGATTAGATCCGGAAAGTGATGCCTTCAGTGATAAAATTGAAGAAATAAGTAATCTGGCATCAGAAATAGGAGAGATGGCTTCCAAAGTTGAAGTTGATGAATATTTCAATTCAGCTGAATGGAAAAATCAAATGAAGGAACTTGAAAATATGGATCCTCTTGATAAGAAAGCACTTCGTAAAATAGAAAGAGCGGCTAAAAAAGCGGGAAGAGGAGCTGAAAGAGCCGTAAAACACATCGTTCCTCCCACACCGCCTAATGCACCAGCTGAACCTCAGGCTCCAAAAGCTCCGAAAGTAGTTTATTTTAAAAACAATAATACAGTCTACTATAAAGATCTTAGCCCTAAAGAAAAAGAAGAAGTACGTAAAGCAATGGCAGAAGCAAAAAAAGCTATGAAAGAAGCCGCAAAAGCCAGGGTGGAAGGAGAGAAAGCCAGAATAGAGGGTGAAAAAGCCCGCCTAGAAGGAGACAGAGCAAGAGCTGAAAGTGCTGTATTCCTTATTAAAGGAGAAAAAGCCAGAATAGAAGGAGATAGAATAAGAAAAGAAAACGAAAAAATACGTGTAGAAGCTGAAAAAGTGGCACAAAGTTTCAGAGCTGGTAACTTTACCATGACAACTTCTGCTCCTAATGTGATGGTAATGCATGCTGATTTCATCAAAAAAGACGGTAACGGAAACATTGCCATGAATGGGGTGAAAAAGTTTAGCATTAACGGTAATGATGATCACAAATACAAGTATTACATTGATGGAAGAGAAGCATCTAAAGATGACGTTAACGCTTTGAGTTCTGCCAATATTTCAAAAGTAATGGTCAACACCCAGAAGAATGGAGAAGTGAAGAAAGGAGAAGTAAGAATTGAGACAAAGAAATAAAGTTCCAAAAGCTTTGTCAGTATTCATTGGCAGAGCTTTTTTACTATCTGAATAATACATAAACTATGAAAAAAAGTTATTTCATTTTACTGGTACTTTTAAGTGTGGTTGTGAACGCACAGGTGAACAGATTCTTTTATGACTACAAATACATCTCTGATTCTACCAATAGAGCAGAAGTGAAAAGCGATGTTATGCTTTTGGATATTGATAAAAATGGTTCCAAATACTACAGCCGCGAAAAGTTTGTTGCTGATTCAACAATGAAAGCTGATATCGCCAAGCAGATGAAAGGAGGGTTCGGAGGAAGCATCAATATCAAGAGAAATATAAAGCCGGGAACAAATTTTTCAACGGTCACAAAAAAATACCCGGATTATAATGTTTCGTTCTCTGAAAACATCGGAAACACAACGTATAAAATGCCGGAAGACCAAAAACCTGAATGGAAAATCCTTCCTGAAAAACAGAAAATCGGAGAATATAATACGCAAAAGGCAACCACAAATTTTGGAGGAAGAAGCTGGACCGCATGGTTTTCTACAGATATCCCATTCCAGGACGGTCCCTATAAGTTCTATGGACTGCCGGGGCTTATCGTTAAAGTTGAAGATAAAACAGGATCTCATATCATGACTTTAATTGGTAACAAGAAAACGGAGGCCGCATCAGAAGAAGATATTCAAATACCGGGTCTTACTACAATTGGAATAGGAGGAAAGGAAATAGAGATCAATAAAAAGCAGTTTAAAAAAGCCTGGAAAGATTATCTTACAGATCCTACAAAAGATATGAAACAAACCATGAGCACTCTTCCTGCAGGAGCTGTGGTACAGATGAAAAATCAGGACGGAAAAAGTATTGATGTCAATGAAATGTACAGAAATATCGAAAAAAGAGCAAAAGAAGACCAATTAAAAAATAATAATAAAATAGAACCGGATCTTTATAAGTAAGCGGTTTATATTGGAATAAAAAACAGTAAGGTTATCATAATCTTACTGTTTTTTTTATCTTTATCTCGGGACTTAAAATTCCAAAATATGACAGAAAAGGAAAAATGTGCAGCAGGACTTTTATACAATGCTAACTACGATAAAGAATTGATTCAGGAACGTATTGCCTGCAAAGATCTGTGCCAGGAATATAACGCATTGAAAAACTCCGATGCAGAAAGGAGATATGAACTGCTCGGGAGAATAATCGGAAGCATCAAAGAAAATATCTGTATAGAGCCTAATTTCTGGTGTGATTACGGATACAATATAAAAGCAGGAGAGAACTTCTATGCCAATCATAACCTTGTTATCTTAGATTGTGCCAGAGTAGAATTTGGTGATAATGTATTTATAGGTCCCAATTGCAGCTTCTATACAGCAGGCCATCCGCTTGATGCCAAACAAAGAAACGAAGGTCTTGAATATGCACATCCTATTAAAGTGGGAGATAATGTTTGGCTGGGCGGAAATGTTGTTGTGCTTCCCGGAGTTTCTATCGGAAATAACTCAGTGATTGGTGCGGGAAGTGTTGTCACAAAAGATATTCCGGATGATGTAGTTGCAGTGGGAAATCCATGTAAAGTCGTTAAAAAAATTACAGAACAGAATTAAAAAACTATTGATCTGAAAAAGAAAAATAATATTCTTGAATTGGATCTGCTGAAATAAAATAATCATTATAAAATAAAAACCCGGAACATCATTCCGGGTTTTTTATATCTGAATAAGAATCAGTGATTATGCTAATTTCTGAGAATCTGCAATAAATTGAGCCAATCCGCTGTCTGTTAATGGGTGTTTCAATAAACTCAAGATCGGAGGCAGTGGAGATGTAATTACATCAGCTCCGATTTTAGCACAGTCAATGATGTGCATTGAATGACGGATAGAAGCCGCTAAGATTTCAGTTTCAAACATATAGTTATCGAAAATCAATCTGATTTCCTGGATAAGGTTAAGACCGTCTGTAGAAATATCATCTAATCTTCCTAAGAATGGAGATACATAAGTAGCCCCTGCTTTTGCTGCCAAAAGAGCCTGTCCTGCAGAGAAAATTAATGTACAGTTAGTCTTGATTCCTTTATCAGAAAAATATTTTAAAGCTTTGATTCCGTCTTTGATCATTGGAATCTTTACAACGATATTTGGGTGAATAGCAGCCAATTCGTCTCCTTCCTTAATCATTTCTTCATACGTTGTAGAAAGAACTTCCGCAGAAATATCTCCGTCTACAAGTTCGCAGATCGTTTTGTAGTGGTTTTTGATTGCTTCAGCACCTTGAATTCCTTCCTTAGCCATTAATGAAGGGTTGGTTGTTACACCATCTAAAATTCCAAGATCTCTAGCTTCCTTGATTTGCTCTAAATTAGCTGTGTCAATAAAAAATTTCATTTTGTTAAATAGATTTATTGATACAAAGATAGGGAATTAATTGGGTTCTGGGATATGAATTTTGAGTTACGGGGTTCGGGATTTCGGGTATACGTGTGATAGAGTTTGAGGGTTTGAGGGTGAGAGAGTGGGAGCGGTAATAAGGATGAGAAAAAAATATGTTGATTTAAACCAAATAGTTAATTTTGCATCTAGCATCTAGCATCTAGCATCTAGCATCTAGCATCTAGCATCTAGCATCTAACACCTAGCATATTATTTATGAAAAGCAGCAGTTTTACAGCCACATTGGAAATCATAGGGATTAATCCTTTTGTATTTGTTCCGAAAGAGATTCTGGACAAGATTTTTGAGGAATCGGGAAAGAATAAAAGTCCGATTCCGGTAAAAGGAACAGTAAACGGGCAGGAGTTTAAACAAAACCTGATGAAATATCTGGGAGAATGGAGACTGTATGTGAACCTGACCATGCTGAAAAACTCCCCAAAGAGAATTGGAGAAGTCATTGAAATTGTATTGGAATATGATGATTCTGACAGAAGTATTTCTATTCATCCTCATTTGGAAAAAGCAATTAAAGAAAGTCCTCTGGCAACAGAAAATTTTGAAAATCTGATTCCTTCAAGACGGCTTGAACTGGTTCGTTATATTAACAATTTAAAAACCGAAGCCAGCATTCAGCGGAATATCGAGAAAATCATCCGCCATTTACACGGTGAAACAGATTTTTTTGGAAAGATGATTGAATAAGGAATAGTTAAGGAGGAATAGTTAAGAGTGGAAAATATAAAGTACACATATTCCATAAAGCTTCTTCAGCGACAATGTCGAATCTCTTTGCTCCCTAAAAATAAACGGTAAGTAAAATAAACCTTTGCGTTAAATTAAAGCTAGATACAAACAAAAAATGCCGGAAAAACTTTCCGGCATTTTCATTCTATTAAGAATTTAAAGCTTTGCTAAGCTTCACAGCGTCCTGATTGCTAGGGTCATACTGTAAAGATTTGGCAATGTGCTCTTTTGCCTTATTAGGATCTGTTTGCTGTTCTGCAAAGGCAATATAGAAATAGGCATACGCCAGATTTTTCTTATTTTGCTCTACTTCTTCCGGTTTTACGGTTGCAATATACTTTTCATAAGCCAGTTTTGCATTGGCATCATCTTTTGCAGACTGATAAGCATAAGCCTGGCTGTAATAAGATGGAGCCCAGTCCGGTAATAAAGCAGAGATTTTCTTCCAGGTATCAATGGCATTCGGCCAGTCTGAAGCTTCCTGGTAAGCTGCTGCTAATTTTGCTAAGGATTCCGTATCCTTTGGATTGGCCTCAATCTGTTTTTTAAGACCATCAATCGTTGGATTGGTTGTTTGACTCGTTGCTGCCGAAGTTTCCGGTTGAGTCGTTTGCGCGTTTACAAGACTTACACTTCCTGCCAGTATCAAACCTAAAAATAGGTTTCTACTATTAATTGTACTCATTTTCATAATCTTATATTTTAAATTCAAAAACTAAAATTCAATAATAATTCCACAAAATCTTAAATTTTAGAAGCTTTAAGTTTTTTTAGAAAATATTAACGGGAAACGTGTTTTTTTTAGTTTAATTTTTGATTCGTTAATGTTTGAGGTTATCTTTGTCATTCATTTTTTTATTAATACATATAATTTCGTCATATGAATATCATATTAGCTTCAACATCCACCCTTTTTGGCGGAGAATATCTGGAATACTTAAGAGAAGAATTAATCCAACTCTATAATGGAATAGAAGAAATTGTGTTTATTCCTTTCGCAAGGCCAGGCGGAATTTCCCATGACGACTATACCGCAAAAGCACGTTCTTTCTTTGAAACAATCAACATAAAAGTAAAAGGCCTTCATGAATTTGAAGATAAAAAAGAAGCCTTGAATCAGGCAAAAGGTTACTTTACCGGAGGCGGAAATACCTTTTTATTGGTTAAAACATTACATGAAGAAGGATTGATGTCTGTCTTAAAAGAAAATGTTTCAGGAGGAAAAGCATATTTGGGATGCAGCGCAGGAAGCAATATCGGAGGCCAGAATATGAAAACCACGAATGATATGCCGATTGTATATCCGCCAAGTTTTGACTGTATGGGATTGGTTCCTTTCAATATCAATCCACATTATCTTGATCCTAACCCGGATTTGAAACATAACGGAGAAACCAGAGAAACCCGTATTCAGGAATTCCTTACCCAAAATGATATCAAAGTAGTAGGCCTTAGAGAAGGAAACTGGATCAGAAGAACAGCCGATTCTATTACGGTGGAAGGAAACGAGCTGACAAGAATTTTTGAGAAAGGTAAAGAACCTTACGAAATAGAAGCAGGAAGCAGACTTTAATGAACAAAGAAGAGATCAGTCTTTTTGTAGAACGTAATCTGACCAATTTTTCAGTGAACAGTACCGGATGGGAAGAGCTTATCCGGAAATTGCTCTTTGAATTTGCCATCGCAGGCTGGAATATGGAACACCGTGTTTTTGGAAAAGAAAAATTCGGTGGGTTGAGATGCTACACGTATTCTGAGGACGAAATACTTAATAACAAGCTTAAAATTATCAAAGACAAATATTCAGAATTGTCGGTAAAGACTTGTGAAATCTGTGGCAGTGAAGGTAAAATGAGAACCATAGGTTCATGGCAGACAACATTGTGCCTGAATCATTTTTTGGAACAGCAGCCTGTTATTGAAATTGATGAAAAACAGAACATCAGAAGAGATCATAAAACCCTTCTGAATATTAAAAATATCGTAAAAGCCGATCTGGAATATGATCTTCAAAGAATGTGGATTCACACAAAATCGTTTGGCAATCCAGAAGAAACGTTTTATTTTTCATGGCAGGAACCTAATTATTACCTGCTTTTAAAAACAATTCCTCTCTCGCTTTTCCCGGAAGACAGACGAAGTGAAATTTCAACGTTATTCCAAAGTTTGCAGCATTGTGAGATATGCGGATATAAAGCGGTGCATCAAAAAAACTGTCTGCGCTGCCATCATGAACAATGGAATGAATCCGGATATTTTGTAGAAGATTACGGAGAAAAATCAAACTATATAAAAGAATGCCAGATGGATATTTTTATAGATGAAGATGATTACGAGAAATATTTTACTTATGATCAGTCGTTTGAAAAATCGCCTGACCATCAGATTCTTTTCAGCTCTGATGATCTCAGGGAGTATGAAAAGCTTTTATTTTAACTATATTTGATTAGAATTATTCAGATCCAAATAACAATGTAATGAAAAAAACACTTGCTGTTCTCACACTCTCTGTACAGATGGTTGCCGCGCAGAATATTGCACAGAAACTGGATAAGGTAACCAAGGATCTCATGGATTCTTCAGGAGCAGTTTCTTCCAGCTTATCATTTTATGTTTCGGATGAAAATGGCAACTTTATATATGAATATCAGGGAAGTAAAGGACTTTCTACTGCTTCTACACAGAAAATTTTTACTGCTGGTGCCGCACTGGAAACTTTAGGTAAAAATTATACTTTTACAACCACTTCAAGCTATTCCGGGAATATATCCGGAGGAACACTGAATGGAAACCTTTTCATCAGTTCCAATGGTGATCCTACATTAGGAAGCTGGAGATATGATGCTTATAAACCTGAAAATTTTAAAAAGAAGCTGATTGAGGCCATTAAAAACTCAGGAATTACAAAAATATCAGGAGATCTGGTGATTGATGATTCTTATTTTGACCATCAGACGATTCCGGGAGGCTGGCCCTGGGATGATCTTGGAAATTATTACGGAGCCGGTGTGTGGGGAATCAACTGGAAAGAAAACCAGTTTGACATCAATATTAACGGGACAGATTTTAAAAGCTTTTCTTATCCTTTGGAGGGAGTGAAATGGCTGAATGATCTGAAAGCAGGCGGCAATTCTGACCAGAGTCTTATCTTTACCGCGCCTCATTCTGATGTCGCGTTAATTAACGGGATGCTTCCGGCAGGAAAAACGGTTACAGTTTCCGGTTCTACTCCTAATCCGCCTTTACAGCTTGCAGCAGAAGTAAAACAATGGCTGAAAGAATCCGGAATTGAGATTTCAGGAAAAGCAGTCACAAATTCTCAGCTTGAAATAGAAGGAAAACAGGCATTGGAAGCTCCTAAAAACAATATTCTTTTGACTTATCAATCTCCGACTCTGGATAAAATTGTCTATTGGTTTTTAAGAAAAAGTATCAATCTGTATGGAGAGACATTGATTAAAACTTTAGGAAAAGAGAAAAAAGGAAATTCAAGTTTTAAAAGCGGAGTTTCTTATCTGAAAGAATTCTGGAAATCAAAAGGAATCAATCCTAATATGATCAATTTTGCAGACGGAAGCGGACTTTCACCACAGAATTATGTAGCAGCAAAAGCAGAAGTACAGGCACTTTTATATGCTAAAAAACAATCATGGTTTGAAGCGTACTACGAAGGTTTTCCGGTTCAGGAGAATGGAATGAAGATGAAAAGTGGTACGATGAGAGATACTAAATCTTTTGCCGGATATCACACGGCAAAAGATGGTAAAAAATATGTGTTTTCGATTATCATTAATAACTACCAGGGAAGTGGAAATGCAGAGCTGCAGAAAATTCTGAATGTTTTAAAATAAAATAACTTTGAGAAAATCCATACTTACCAGACTGAATAACTGGATCATTTTTGTTGTCATGACTACTTTGGTGATTGCTATTGTAGTGGCTTCAACATCACTCATTAATTTTCTCAGAAAAGAGGAGATCAAAAGGATCAGTCTTCTTTCTAAAGCGATAAGAATACAGCAGGAAGTAAAGACTCCGGATACGGATGTTCTGGATCTGCTGCCGGATATCCTTAATATCAACAATACTATTCCGTTCATTGTAACCGATAAATATAAAAATCCTATTCTCGATCTCGGATATTACAGAAATATTCCTGAAGCCACCATAAAGAATCCTGAGAAACTTCAGGACCTGATCCGCAATATGGAGAAGAATTATGATCCTATTGAGATCAAAGTACCGGATGGAAATAACCAGTTTGTATACTACGACAACTCGCGTATGCTTAATAATCTTCGCTATTCGCCTTATATTTTGGGACTGTTTATTCTGTTGTATTTCGGTTTTTCATTCTGGTTTTTCAGGACGATCAAAAAGACAGATGAAGGGTATCTCTGGGCAGGTCTGGCTAAAGAAACTGCTCATCAGATCGGAACCCCTCTATCTTCCATGATTGGGTGGATGGAGATTATGAAGCTCGATAATCCTGAATCGGAAGGAGTACATGAGATAGAAAAAGATATTGAAAGACTGAGAACGATCTCAGAACGATTCTCAAAAATTGGTTCTGTTCCTGAACTGAATGACAGGAATTTCAATGAAACGATTCAGGAGAATTATGATTATCTGAAAACCAGAATCTCCAAAAAAATCAATTTTACATTGAATCTTCCTACCTACACCGTATTGGTTCCTCACAATAAGATTCTGATGAGCTGGGTAATTGAAAATCTCGTGAAAAATGCGGTGGATGCTATGAAAGGGGAAGGAGCTATTACAATGTCAATTTTTGAAAGAAATAAAAATATTCTGGTTGAAGTAAAAGACAATGGAAGCGGAATGACAAAACAGCAGGCAAGAAATGCTTTCAATCCCGGATATTCTACTAAAAAAAGAGGCTGGGGATTAGGATTGTCATTAGCAAGAAGAGTAATTCATGAATACCATAACGGGGATATCAAAATTTCCCAGACCGAAATAGGAAAGGGAAGTACTTTTAGGATAACAATCAGAAAGGAGGAAACTCTTTAACTGTAAATTAAGAATAAAGAACTTGAAGAAAAAAAGCGAGGAAATTTCCCCGCTTTTCTTATTATTTTTTACCAGTGAGCCACTGTGTCTGTAGTTTCAGTTCTTCCGGAGTCGGATTCGCCTTGAATGTAGGAGTTTCCATAGTCATTTTATCCAGAATAGCCTTTCCTTTCAGTGTCATTTTTTCTTTCTTACCGGCATTATCCCTTAAAATCGTTACCGTTACCTCCTGTCCGTCTTTGATGGTTCTGGTATAGCCAATAAAGTCCTGTACTTTTTTGATGTCTACCGTTTTTCCATCCAATGCAAGTACCTGGTCAGTGATTTTAAATCCTATACTTTTTGCAAAAGGAGAAAGTGCAGAGTTTTCATCAAAAGCAAAAGCATTGGTCTTTTCATCAAAACCAGTCTGGTTCGGGTCTTTGATAAACCAGAAAAGAGGATGGCTTTCCTGCTTTTGGATGTCTACGCCTACCATTTTCAGATATTCTGCATAAGGAGTCGGCTGGTTTCCTGCAATATATTTATTGTAGAAATCTTTTACCTGAGGATATCCGGTTACCGTTACCAGTTCGTCAATCAGTTTATCATCTTTGAAAGGTTTGTTTTCTCCAAATCTTTGAGACAGTTTTCTGATCATGTCACGATATCCCATCTCTCCGTTAGAAAGTTTTCTAAGCTCAATATCAAGACACATTGCCAGAAGAGCTCCTTTTTCATACACATTTCTGTATTGATCTTTGTAAGGCTCAACTAGTACATTTTTACTCATTACCGTAAATGGCATTGTATCATCATAACTCTTGGAGTTGGCAATCTTCTCACCAATTCTTTGAAGGAACTGATCTTTATTAATCAAACCTTCCTGAATCTGAAACAGGTTGGCAAAATACTCTGTTCCACCTTCATACATCCACAGGTGCTGAGACATTTTCGGGTCTGCATAATCGAAATAGTGAATCTCTTCAGAATGGGTTTTCAGAGGATTTACAGTATGGAAAAACTCATGGGAAACTACATCTGTAATGGTATTGTCAATAGCATCTTTCGGCATTGCTTCCGGAAGTACTACACTTGTAGATTCGTGGTGTTCCAGTGCTCCGAAACCTTTCACTCTAGGTCCGTCACCTCCTGAAAGATAAAGCATGATTGCATACTTTTTATTCGTATTCATATCACCCAGGAATTTCTTCTGAGCAATCACCATTTTTTCCAGGTTTTCTTTGAAATCGGCAGCTTTGTACTTTCCTGTTGGAGAATATACTCCCAGTACCAGATCCATTCCTCCTGCATTAAAGGTAATATAATCCGGTTTTGTATACATAAGCGGAGAATCTGTTACCTTAGCATAGTTCGCAAGAGTATAGGTATCTGTAGCATCAGATTTGTCCTGGTCTACCAATGCTGTTGTTCCGTAGAAATCCGTTGGTTTCTGAACGATCAGCTGATAAGGAACATCCTGCATATTATCAATATACCCGATAAATCCATGAGTATTGATCATATATACTTTACCCGCCTCAATATCTGTTCCCGATGGAGAAAATACCGCTTTATGCTTTGATGTATCTAATTCATCATCAAAACTGTCATTCACAAGATAAGAGATTTTGGAAAGACCCTGCGCATTTTTCAATGAATAGGTATTATCATTTACTTTAGTGAAAGTAAGTTCTTTTCCTTTATTATCGTAAAATTTGATCCCTTCGATGAATCTTCCATAGTCGTCTACAGAATAAGTACCCGGAACCGTTTTTGGGAAATGAAATTTAACATCCCCGGATTTCATTTTCGGAAATTCCATGGTAACGGCTACTTTATCATCTTTTACATTGACAAGATCAATGGTTGTTTTTATAGACTGAGCATTTGCTAAAAAAGAAGCAAAAATACCGAGACTAAGTACTGTTTTTCTCATTAGGTTTACATTAATAATTAAATAGTTGCTCTTTTTGTCATTTTGTTACGGAAGAAGTATTAAACTTTTCTTAAAGTTTTTCATGTAAAAAGTGAAAAAGGCAAATCTGCTGGTGTACAAATTTGCCTTTTTCCTTTATTTATTATTGTAATAATTGATATAATAGTTGGGGTTGAATTCAACCGGGCTATTCTTTTTAAGCTTTACGGTCTGCCATTCTTCCGTTGGATTTATAGTCTGATCACCGTTGATGATGATAGGTAATTTCAGGTTTTTTACCACATCTGTATAACGGAACTTTAAAGTATCACCATTTTGAGTGTATTCAAGAGTTGGTATTTTTATTGTTCTCAAGTATTGATCAAAAACAGTTGAGAAATCAATGCCGGATTTTGATGAAATATAATTTTCAATCTGCTGGGTGGTAACCGTCTGATGATAAAAATCTTTATTCAAACCTCTTAAAATCTGTCTGAACTTTTCATCATTGTTAATCACCTGTCTTATCGTATGAATCATGTTGGCGCCCTTCGGATACATATCTCCGCTGCCTTCATTTCTTACTCCATATTGGCCGATAATAGGAACGTCATTGTCTATCCCTTTTCTGATCCCCTGAACATAGATTTCAGCAGATTTTTTGTCCATATATTTTTCCGTAAAAAGAGTCTCGGAATAGTTGGTGAAACTTTCATGAATCCACATATCAGCCTGGTCTTTTGCTGTAATATTATTGGCAAACCATTCATGGCCGCTTTCATGAATAATGATGAAATCCCATTTTAACCCAACACCTGTCCCTGAAAGATCTCTTCCCAGATAGCCGTTCTGATATTTGTTTCCATAGGCTACATTACTCTGATGTTCCATACCAAGGTGAGGAGACTCTACAAGTTTGTATGAATCTTCATAAAACGGATATGGACCAAACCAGTATTCAAACGCGGAGAGCATAGGTTTTACCTGTTGAAACTGTTTTTTTGCCTTATCCAGATTATAGTCAATAACCCAATAATCAAGGTCCAGCTTTCCTTTTTCACCCTCAAATACATCTTTAAAATTTACATATTTTCCTATACTCGGGATAATGGAGTAGGCGTTGATAGGGTTTTTAACCTCCCAGGTATAAGTGGTTTTACTGCCGGTTGTTTTTTTATCAGTCAGTCTGCCGTTCCCTACACCTACCAGATCATTAGGAGTGACAATTTTCATAATAACTCCGTTATCAGGTTCATCGCTCCAGATATCTTTGGTAGGAAGCCATATGGAAGCTCCTATTCCCTCATCAGCAGCAGTCATCCATGGATTTCCTTTTTCATCCTTAGTGAAAACCCATCCGCCATCCCATGGGGCGTTTTTAGCAATGGTAGGTTTTCCGGAATACGTAACATTGATGGTATATTTTTCGCCTTTTTTGAATTTTTTATTCGTAGTAATGAAAATGAAGTCTCCGTCCTGCTTATAATTGGCAATAGGAAAGCTTCCTTCCACTTTATCAGCTTTCATCGGCTGTTGAAGGTCGATCTGGAAAACAGGATTCGTAACATCTTTGATTATCTCAAAGCTGATGATATTATTTCCTTTAATGCTTTTCTGCTCAAAATCAGGTTCTACGGAAAGATCATATTTTTTGACATCCCAAAAATTCCTGAATTCAGTATTGGAGCCCTTTAAAGTATCCTGTTTGGTGAAAACCTTACCCTTTTCAAAGAACTGTCCGAAAACAAGTCCTGATGCAAATAACAGGGTATATGACAACTTTTTCATTTAAACTTTTATTAATAATATTTTCAAAAGTATAAAATTAAATCAATAGCACATACCGGAAATGCAATAAAATATAGATTTTGGCAAGGCATAAAAAAGCCCGGTCAATGCCGGGCTGTAAAAATTTATTAGATTTTTATTTTTTGATGAATTTAAGGTTCGTACTGGTTCCTTTATCTTCAATTGAAATAATATAAGCTCCAGTGCTTAATTTTGAAACCTGGATTTTATTATCATTAATCTGACCGTTCATTACTTTCTGACCTGCCATATTGGTAATGATAAACTGAGCTTTAGATGAAATCTGAGTTACATTTAATACATCACTGGCCGGGTTAGGGTAGATCTGAATTGAGCTCTTATCTTTTACGGTCTCACTGGTTGAAAGCTGCTGCTGGATAAGTACCGGATAATCCTCTACCTCACCATATTGCTGATTGCTGCATCCGCTGCTTGGCTGGCTTTCATATCCCAATACAACTCTCATGATCACGTTTCCTCCGGTATAAGCATCTGCAGGTACTGAGAATGAACCTGAAACAGGAGTTGCTATGCTAGGTGCGCTGGTGTAGATTACTTCAGATGAAGAGAATACTCCGTCTTTATTGAAATCTATCCATGCTGTTACCCCATCATTATACTGTGAACCTGTCCATGCTTTTGTAATGCTTACATTGTTGCCTGAAGATCCTGCCATAAGGGTGATCAGTTTTGTAGGATCCGTAGTGTAGTCTGTGTATGGTGTATTAGCACTGCTATTTGAGACAGGGTTCATTCCCGAAGGAGTTACCGTCACATTGGAAATATATTCGTCAGCTGCATTTGTTCCGGTTATAGAACATTTAGCAAATGAAGCCGTTGTGAAATTCGTTGATGCAGAATAAGAACCCACAGAAGATCCGCACACATTGGCTATCTGTACTTCATATTGAGTAGATTCTGTAAGACCTGAAATGTTATAAGAGTTTGTTGAAACAGGAACAGTAGTCCATGTTGCCGTTCCTACTTTTCTGTACATTACAGAATATGTTGCTCCTACTAAAGCTGTCCAGTTTACAGATGCTGAGGTTCTTGTAATACCTGTTACCGTAATACCTGCCGGGGCAGACGTTGTACAGGCACTTGCAGATGCGGAAACTGTGGCATTTCCAACTGCGTAGAATACATTATCAATGGCGCTTACTCTTATCTTTACACTGGCACCCGTTGCTAAAGAAGAGAACGAAAACGGCTCAGCTCCGTCATTAGGGGTGGAAGCATTAATTACCGTCCATGTAGTTCCATTATCTGTAGTATAGTCTAATTTAACGTTCTGTACATTATACGGCGCATTATTAGTGTTTACCACATCCCAGGTAACAGCTCCAGGAGTATTATTGTAAACCGTAGTTGAAGTTACTTTGAAAGGTCCTTCATTTCCTATATCCACTTTCATCAGACTGCTTTGGGTCTGTTGTTGTGCAGCGTCCGGGTTATTATCTCTCACCGTTACCTTGAAATTCATAGTTCTTGGTATGTTGGATACTGTTTCCCAATCTACAGCACTGGTAAGAGTGCCATTAAGAACATTTGCCAATTTAGGGAAATAACGGGTAGGGGAGTTTGTAGGCATTAGAGACCTGAAGTTTGCACCATTATTTCTGGTTGCACTTACTGGTCCAAAAGTAGAAGTAGCCAGATCATACTGTTCCCATGTGTAAGTCATTGGATCATTTTGCGCATCTGCAGCAGAAGCTGTCAGTACAAAAGCCGTTCCTTTAGGAATCATTTTATTAACCAATGGCTGTATAGAAGGAGGTGTGTTGGCTACTGCTGTAATAGTACCACAATCCTGAGCATTCACATAAGCTCCTACTTCTTCAATATTTTTGGTATGAAAATAAGCATCAGAATGCATCTGAACATTATAATTGGTAATACCGGCGTATCCCATAATAGTGGATCCAGATCCTGGTTCCATATGGGCACCGTGCAAGGCAATAGACATTGTGTGTGCAGCACCGAACTGGTGACCGATTTCATGAGCTACAAAATCTATATCATAATTATCTCCGAAAGGCTGATCCGGAGTAGAAGGTGAAGTAATTCCTGCACCTTTAGAAGTCGCATCATTATTGCTTGCAGGATTTCTGCATACGTTTCCTACATCTCCGGCACTTCCGCCGCCACCTCTGTGGCCAAAGAAATGTCCTATGTCATAGGCATTGTTACCTACACCAGCAGTATTGGAAAGTGTTTGCTGAAGCTGCAGATTCCATGCACCGGGAGCACTATAGGTTCCGTTTGAATTAGTAATTACAGTAGAGTAAGGGTCTGTTGCAGGATTTGTAAATATAAGCTGTGGAAGATCCTGTACAATCATATGGATTCCAAAATCTTTTTCAAAAACACCATTTACACGGTTCATTGTAGCATTAATACGGGCTGCGGCTCCAGGAACACCTCCGGCAAGTTGAGTGTATTCACCGTTTACAGAGATTGCAATTCTATAGGTTCTGTATTTTTGTTCATTACTTTTATTAACATTACCGAGTCCGTTTAAGACATTTTTTGACTTCAGAAGTTTATTCATGTCTTTCTTTGCCTTCTCAGGCTCAGCAGTTCTACATTCAAAAGGATCTTCATGAGATTTGTTGGATTTGAAAAAGACACCAAATACATCCTTTTCTTTATTGATAGGCTCTATAAATTCGTATTTCCCGGTATCAGAGTCGAATGTCATAGATTGAAAATCGTTGGGTGCAGTACTGAAGCGGATTTGCTTATGCGGATTATCCAATCCGATACCGGAATAGGCTCCCAATTCATATCTGTCTGCCATAGACTTTTCTACTACAGGAGAGCTGTACACTGAAAATCTTTCAATTCTTCCGTCTGCTGTTGGGATAGAAACAGTAACAGGATTTCCTCCCTTTCCTGCTTCAGGAGCATTTTTCAGCTGTTCTCTCAATGCAGAAAGATCAAACTTGTAGGCATATTCTACTTTAACTTCTTTTCTTACCGGTGTGATTTTCTCCGAGACCGGCTCCCAGCGTTGTGCCTGTAAACCGCCTAAACTTAAAGCCAGTGCACACACAAAAATAATTTTCTTTTTCATATTTTTTATTGATTGTAGTTGAATTTTTTAAAGATAGTGTATTTTATTAAAAAAAATATTACTAATACGGAGTTAATTGTTCCCAACTTTATATTATTAGTTTAATTCTATCATTGTTTTAAATTAAATTAAGAATAAATATAATTAAGGTTAATATTTTTATATAAAATAAGCGCTACCATTCGGGTGAACAGTAGCGCTTAAGCTTTTATTAGTAAAAATACCGGTTATTTCTGTACTGCCGGAAGATTTCCGTTGCTTTTTTGTACTTTTTTATAAGTGAATGTACACATCATGATACTGAATTCATATAGAATAAGCAGTGGGAATGCGGCCATCAGCATACTTAAAACATCTGCCGGGGTAATGATTGCAGCAACTACCATAATCAAAACAATAGCGTGGCGACGGTAAGTTTTCATAAACATTGGCGTAAGAATTCCGATGCTGGTAAGGAAATAGATCAGAATCGGAAAAAGGAAAATAACGCCCATTCCTAAAACTACCTGTAAAAATAAAGTGGTATAATCACTTAAGTCATAAAGCGGAACAATAATATCTGAAATCTTGAAGATCACCCCAAAATTAACCGCAAACGGAAGAATTAAAAAATAACCACACATCACTCCGGTCATGAAAAGAATCCATACCGCATTAATAATATAAATAGAATTCTTTCTTTCTCTCGGGTGTAGAGCGGGACCAATAAAACGCCACAATTCCCATACAATATAAGGAAATGCTGCTACCATTCCTCCAAAAATAGAAACTGCCATCATTACATTGAACTGCTGATACAATCGCTGTACACGAACAGGGAAGTCTTTGGGAAGGTGAATACTGTCTTCTCCAAGAATCATTCTTGAAAAATGATTTACAATTCTGAAGGTTGGGAAATCATTTCTGGTAGGCCCAAAAAAAACATGGTCCATAATCCAGTTGATATTGAAACCAACCACAAAAGCCGCAATTATGATAGCAATAATCGAACGGATCAGATGCCCTCTTAATTCTCCTATATGCCCAAGAAAGGACATGTCTTTACCATCACTCACAGAATACAATTTTTAAAGCGCAAATTTATAAAAAAAATGACAGAAGTAAGCGTCTGCAGATTATTAGTTAAATTTTACTCTTGATCTGCAATCATCTTTCACTTATTAATCTTTAAATTTTGGATTTTATTTTCTAATTAATCCCTTCGTCCAGCAGTTTATGCAGATCTATAATCCCGAAATACTTTCCGTTTTCCGTTACAATAAGCTGTCCGATATTGTTTTCTTTCAGCGTTTTCATGGCTTCTTTGGCCAACGCATCTTTCTCAATAGTTCTTGGATGGGCAGACATAATATCTTTAGCCAATACCTTACTGATATCTTCCTCTTTCATCAGCATCCTTCTCAAATCTCCGTCTGTGATGACACCAATGATCTGATCCGAGTTAGTTACAACTGTGATTCCGTGGCTTGATGCACTGATTGAGATAATGACATCTCTTATTGATGAATCTTCTGCAACCTGGGGTTTTTGAGAAGAAAGAAACTGCTCTACCTTAGAAGTCAGGTTTTTTCCTAAGCTTCCTCCGGGATGGAATTTGGCAAAATCATTAGCCTTGAAATCATTCAACTCCATTAAAGCAACAGCCAAAGCATCTCCCAAAGCCATCTGGATTGTGGTAGAGCTGGTAGGGGCCAGTTTATTCGGACAGGCTTCAACGTCAACATGAGTATCTAAAATAACTTCAGAAAACTCAGCCAGTTTACTCTTTTTATTTCCCGTCATTCCGATCAAAGCGGAAGAATAATCTTTTAAATAAGGAACCAGGTTCGCAATTTCAGGTGAATTTCCGGAATTTGAGATACATAAAACAACATCCTGTTTCTGAATCACTCCCAGATCTCCATGGATAGCCTCTGAAGCATGCAGGAATTGTGAAGGGGTTCCCGTTGAGTTTAAAGTAGCTACAATTTTATTTCCTACATGGGCTGATTTCCCAATTCCTACTACAATAAGCTTTCCTTTTGCCGAGTTGATGATCTCTACTGCCTGTGCAAATTGGTCATCAATTCTGTTTTTTAATTTTTCGAGTTCAGAAATCTCTATTTCTAAAGTGGTTTTTGCAATTGATATAATGTTGGTTCTATCCATTTTATGATGATAAGGTATACAAAAAAGTTCTTTAAAAACGTTATATTTTAAAAAGAATATTTAATATAAATTTTATTTTTTATAAATTCGTTCGCTTTTATTTTAAGCAGAATTTTTATAACTTTGGGTGTGATGCAAATTTAGCAATAGAAAATTAGATGAGCGCAAAAAAAGCCAATTTATCAGGCGAATTGAAAAAGTATTTTGGGTTTTCTACATTTAAGGGCCAGCAGGAACAAATTATAGACAACCTATTGAATGGGAAGGATATATTTGTTTTAATGCCTACAGGTGGTGGAAAATCATTATGTTATCAGCTTCCGGCACTTATTTCGGAAGGTACGGCAATCGTCGTTTCGCCCTTGATAGCGTTGATGAAGAATCAGGTAGATGCAGTGAACGGCCTTTCATCTGATGATGGGGTAGCACATGTATTGAATTCCTCATTAAACAAAACGCAGACCAAGCAGGTTTTTGACGATATCAAAAGCGGAAAAACCAAACTTCTGTATGTAGCTCCTGAATCATTAATAAAAGATGATTACCTGGATTTTTTGAAAGATGTGAAAATTTCTTTCTTTGCTATCGACGAGGCCCACTGTATTTCAGAGTGGGGACATGATTTCAGACCGGAATACAGGAACCTGAAACAGATTATAGACAGAATCGCCAATGTACCGGTGATTGCTTTAACGGCTACTGCAACTCCTAAGGTTCAGGATGATATCCAGAAAACTTTAGGAATGACTAATGCTTTGGTGTTCAAAGAAAGTTTCAACCGTCCTAATCTATATTATGAAGTATGTCCTAAAATCAATATAGATAAGGAAATCGTTAAGTTTATCAATCAACATAAAGGAAAATCAGGAATTGTATATTGCCTGAGCCGGAGAAAAGTTGAAGAATTTGCCCAGCTCCTGCAGGTAAACGGAATCAATGCACTTCCTTACCATGCGGGGCTTGACCAGAAAGTGAGAGTCGCAAATCAGGATAAATTCCTGATGGAAGAAGTGGATGTGATTGTTGCAACTATTGCCTTTGGGATGGGAATTGATAAACCAGATGTACGTTTTGTGATCCACTACGACTTCCCAAAATCATTGGAAAGTTACTATCAGGAAACCGGAAGAGCAGGAAGAGACGGAGGCGAAGGACATTGTCTGGCATTCTACGACCCAAAAGATATTGAAAAACTGGAAAAATTCCTGGCTCAAAAACCAGTTTCAGAAAGAGAAATCGGATTGCAGCTTTTAAATGAAGTGGTAGGCTACGCTGAAACTTCAATGAGCAGAAGACAATATATCTTATATTATTTTGGAGAAAGTTTTGATCCTGTAAAAGGAGACGGTGCCAATATGTGTGATAACTCATCCAATCCGCCAAAAGTAAAAGATGCCACTGCAGACTTAAAAAAGTCATTGAAACTCATCAGTGATACAGGAGAAAAATTCAAATCTAAAGATCTGATTTCCGTTATCGTAGGGAAAGAAAATGCAGTGACAAAATCCTACAAGCTTGAGCAAAGTTCTCATTTTGGCTTTGGAAAAGAAGAAAAAGATAATTACTGGAAAACAATCCTGAGACAGGCAACCGTTCAGAATTTTTTACAAAAAGATATTGAAACTTACGGGGTTTTAAAGATTACAGAAAAAGGAAAAACATTCCTGAATGGTACTTCTAAAGACGTATTTTTAATCGCCGAAGACAGAGAATTTGACCTTACCCAGGCAAAAGCTGAGAGCGATCAGGTACAGCAGCAGGCCGGCGGAGGTATGGATCAGAATCTTTTTAATCTGTTGAAAGAACTTAGAAAAAAAGTTGCCAAAAAACATGGAATTCCGCCATATACTGTGTTTATGGATCCAAGTCTGGAGGATATGACCGTTCAGTATCCGATTACAGTAGATGAAATTACCAAAATCTATGGAGTAGGCGAAGGAAAAGCTAAAAAGTATGGTAAGGAATTCGCTGATTACATTAAAACATATGTAGAAGACAACAATATAGAACGTACTCAGGATATGGTATTGAAGCAGGTGGCCAATAAATCAAGCCACAAGGTTTTCATTATCCAGAGTACCGATAAAAAGATTGACCTTGAAGATATTGCAAGAGCTAAAAACCTTTCTATGGATGAACTTCTGAAAGAAATGGAAAGAATTGTTTATCAGGGTACAAAGCTGAATATTGACTACTATATTGAAGATAATTTTGATGAAGACATTGTAGACGGATTTATGGAGTTCATGAACGAATCTGAAAGTGACAGCATGAAGGTGTTGCTGGATGAATTCGGGGATGAATTGTCCGATGAAGAAGTGAGAATGCTTAGAATTAAATTCATCAGTGACGTAGCGAATTAAAAAAAAAAATTTTTGATTATAAATTAAATAAAGCAGGCTTTTCGGTAGAAGAGTTTGCTTTATTTTTATATCAAGTAAAGCCAGTAGTAAACTGCAATATACAATCAACTTTTAAAGCTTAGTTAATTTCTGTTAATAAGCACCAAAACAACAATTTTCATCCTTTCAATTCTTGAAAGATAACCAAACTTTTTAGTAACTTTACACTGATGAAAAAGATATCTGTCATATTTATTCTGCCGGACTTGGAAACCGGGGGAGCAGAAAGGATTGTTACTACTATAGCGAACCATCTTTCCAGAGATTGGTTTGAACCCAAGATTTTGCTGTTGCGCAAACAAGGCGGATATTTGAATTTTCTGAAAAAAGATGTCGAAATTATCGATATCAATACTGAAAGAATAAGACATTCTTTAAAACCTATTTTAGGAGAAATCTACAGAAGAAAACCTGATATTGTGTTCTCTGGTTTTGGTGAAGTAAATGCCTATTTATCATTATTCATAAAGCTTTTTCCAAGAACAAAATTCATTGCCCGGGAAACCAATGTGGTAACTCAGCATGTAACCCGTAAAGAGATTAAATTTTTCTATAATTTTTACAATAACTATCAGAAAATCATTGCGCAGAGTGATGATATGATGAAAGATCTTGTTGATAATTTTAATATTAAAAAGAAAAAAATTGTCAAGATCAATAATCCTGTAGACTTTGATTTTATTGAAGATAAAATGGCTCTGTCTTTAAAACCGGAATGCTTCAAATACAATTATAAAAATGTAGTGGCTATTGGCAATTTATCATCCAGAAAAGGGTTTGATAACCTGCTGAAGGTTTTTTCCAGACTGAAGAATGAAAACATTATGCTTCATATTCTGGGTGATGGAAAAGATAAAGATATCTTACATCAGACCAAAGAACTTTTAGGATTAAAAAAAGTGATTTTTCATGGCAGACAGGATAATCCCTACCAATACTTGAAATATGCAGACTTATTCGTACTCTCTTCAAGATATGAAGGATTCCCGAATGTTCTCCTGGAAGCAGGTGCCTGTGGAACTTATTCGCTTGCCAACAACTGTCCCGGAGGAATCAATGAGATTATTCAGCATAATGTAAACGGTGAAGTTGCCAATATTGAAAATTATGATGGTTTTGCCCAGCAGATTGTAAAAGTACTGCAGAATAATTACAATAGAGATGCTATAAGAAACTCTATTAAATCAAGGTTTTCAAAGAATATTATCTTGGATAAATACGAAAAGCTATTGCTGGATCTAATGAAGTAGCAGGACTGCACTTATTTGTCTTATGGGGTTTTATTTTCTTAGATTTGGGGTGATAAAATAGATTGTAATGAATAAAATCCCGAAAATAGGATGCGCTTGTGAAAAACCTGACTTCAATTATACTGAATTCAGAAGTTCAGAATTAGGTATAGATCATACTAACGGAAGATATGGAGAAGTTTCTATTTAGCAATGCAAATTGTGTCAGAGAATATGGATTCATTATTTTGTAGAATATGAAAGTTTTTCCAAATCAGGAAGATGGTACAAAGGAATTGTTTCAAAAAAAGATCGTTCACAGATAACTCCTGAAAATGCAGTAGAATATCTGGAAAGCCTTGAGTGGTATGTATATGGAGGTTCATTTTTTGAAAGTACGGGTACATTTGGACAAGGAAAATTGACTCTATAATGTTTCATGCTTAATAAAAATAAGCCTTAAAATTAAAGCCAAATCAATGAAACCATTTATAATTATTATTTTGATGCTGAATTCTGTTGCAATGATTGCTCAGCAGAAGACTATCTCCAGAAAAGAGTTGTTGAAAACAGCTATTGATCAGAGTGTTAAATCGGCGGAAGTTCAGGAAATAACAATGGTCGCAGGACTGGCAGCTCCCAAACATGTGCATCCATGTCCTGTAGTAGGAATCATAAAGTCTGGTGAGGCTGTTTTTCAGATTGAAGGACAGGAAAGTGTTCTTCTTCGTGAAGGAGATGCTTTCTATGAGCCTAAAAATACTACAATTCTTCATTTTGATAATGCATCAGCAGAAAAACCGCTGATCTTTACAGCAATTTATCTCAAAGAAGGAAATGAAGAAAATATAAAATTCATAAAATAACATTTTTCATAAAACTAAAGCATATAATTATCATTTTTAAAATTGATAAAACTCACTTTGGTGCTTGGTAATTTATATGTAAATTTGTGAGAATTAAGATAGATAATAATAAACAAATTCATAGAATAACATGAGTCAATTCGATGTTACCGTAATAGGTTCTGGTCCCGGTGGTTATGTTGCTGCTATCCGTGCAGCACAATTAGGTTTCAAAACAGCAATTATTGAAAAATATTCAACTTTAGGCGGAACTTGTCTTAACGTTGGATGTATTCCGTCAAAAGCGCTTCTTGACAGCTCTGAACATTTCGAAAATGCAAAACACAATTTTGCAGGTCACGGAATTATCATCAATGAGCCGCAAGCGGATATTGCAAGAATGATCGAACGTAAAAACGAAGTGATCAAGCAGAATACAGATGGAATCAGCTACCTGATGAACAAAAACAAAATTACTGTTTTTGAAGGCGTGGGAAGCTTCGAATCTGCTACTCAGATTAAAGTGACAAAAAACGATGGTTCTTCTGAAACTATCGAATCTAAATATACAATCATTGCAACAGGTTCTAAACCATCTGCATTGCCTTTCATCTCTTTAGACAAAGAAAGAGTGATTACTTCTACAGAAGCTTTAAACCTTAAAGAAATTCCTAAACATTTAGTTGTAATCGGAGGAGGTGTTATCGGTTTGGAACTGGGTTCTGTATACCTAAGATTAGGAGCTCAGGTAACAGTTGTTGAATTTATGGACAAAATCATCCCTGGAATGGATGGGGCTTTAAGCAAAGAATTGACTAAAGTTCTTAAAAAACAAGGTATGAAGTTTATGCTTTCTACTGCGGTTTCTGCGGTTGAAAGAAACGGAGATACTGTAAAGATCACTGCTAAAGATAAAAAAGGAGAAGAAGTAGTAGTAGAAGGAGACTACTGTTTAGTTTCTGTAGGTAGAAAACCATATACAGACGGTCTTGGCCTTGAAAAAGCTGGGGTAGAACTTGACGAAAGAGGAAGAGTAAAAGTAAACGATCACCTGCAAACTAACGTAGCTAATATTTACGCAATCGGTGACGTTATCAAAGGGGCAATGCTTGCTCACAAAGCTGAAGAAGAAGGAGTCTTTGTTGCTGAAACATTGGCAGGACAAAAACCTCATATCAATTATAACCTGATTCCTGGTGTTGTTTATACCTGGCCGGAAGTTGCAGGAGTTGGTAAAACTGAAGAGCAACTGAAAGAAGAAGGGGTAGCTTATAAAGTGGGATCTTTCCCAATGAGAGCATTAGGTAGAAGCCGTGCAAGTGGTGATGTAGATGGTCTTGTGAAGATTATTGCAGACGAAAAAACAGATGAGGTTTTAGGAATGCACATCATCGGAGCGAGAGCTGCTGACCTTATTGCTGAAGGGGTAATTGCTATGGAATTCCGTGCAAGTGCTGAAGATATCGCAAGAAGTTCTCACGCTCACCCAACGTATGCAGAAGCAATTAAAGAAGCTGCATTGGATGCTACAGGGAAAAGACCAATCCATATGTAATAATTGATTAAAAGATTTAATCATTTAAATATTTAAAATTAAAGGCTGTTTCTTTTTGAGACAGCCTTTTTTATGTGTTTTTTGGCATGAAAATGGAGATTGATTTTTGAAAATGTAATGCATGAAAAAGATTTTTATCAGTTGGATGCTTTTAGCAGGAATCAGCTCATTTGCTCAGGAAGCAGGAAAAGCAGGTGAGTTATTAAAAAATGAAGCTTCCACCACAGAAATGAAAGCTCCGAAAAGTTTCAATGAAAGAAATAAAGCTTTCGATCAGTCAAGATCCGGAAACAATAATATTCCTCAGGGAAACAGAAATACCCGTCCAAATTATCAATGGAAGAGAAACTACGGCTATGCGGAAGTTTTTCTGAGAATTCCTGAACAAGGCTTTTTTACTATTGAAGTTGGAGACCAGATGATGGCAAATGGTTCCGGAAAATACAGATTTTTTGATCTGTCATCAGGGAGAATGCCAATTTCAATCTACGAAAATGGTTTTCTGATTTACAGGACCACTCTTATGCTTCGTAATAACAGCAGAATAGTATTGGATTTTTTCACTAATGAAGGTTTATATCTTTTGGATTCTTATCCCGTTCAGGGCCAATATGGCTTCAATGACTGGAATGATGTATGGAACAATCCTTACGGAAATCAACCGGGAGACAGATATAATCAGGGGAATGTAATGGATGATAATTCTTTCCGCCAGTTTTATGATATGATGATGAGGAATGAGAGTTTTGATGACGGTAAAATAACCATGATCAATCAGCAGATGCGAACTACAATGTTTACTTCCGTACAAATAAGAGATCTGGTGAAAGCAATCAGTTTTGATAATAAAAAGCTGGCACTGGCCAAGTCTATGTACCGTAACTGCGTTGATAAAAACAGATATTTTATGGTATATGATACTTTTGATTTTGAAAGCAGTAAACGTGAACTGATGGATTATATTTCTAATTTATAAAATATATTTCTCGGTTATTTTAAACTCTGAGAAATCTGATATTTAATAGAAACGGGCTTTAGCCCGTTTATTTTTTGCAATCAACCCACTGGCTTTAGCCAAAACATATTTTTTACATTATTTTCAGTTTATCATAAAACTTAGAATGTTTCGGAGCAATATTCAACTGTATCCCAAAAGTTACTCCTTTAAAATATTTTTCTCTGTGAATTGGGAAAGAATAACCGGTATTGAGAAATACTGCATTGAATAATGAGATGCCTATTCTCGGTTCCAATGAATAAGGATTGCCGGATATTCCAATTAAAAATCCAGCACGGAGAAGGTTGACATTCATCTCCGGAATAAATTTATCTGTATTGTTAACATGGGTGTAAAGTAAAGAAGGGCCTAGGATAATAGAACCATCATAGCTATTTCCGAATCTATATTCCAATCCTGCCTGCAGAACATTTCTTCCGGTATATCGGTAAGAAACATTCAATGCTGTTTTCTCCAGTAGCTGAGCTTTTAAAAAGATAACGGAAAGAAGCAGAGATAGGATGAAATATTTTTTCATGTTTCGTTTTTTATTCAAATGTACAGGTTTTACAAGCTTTATAAAAGGTCAAAAATAGGTCATTAAAAGATTATAATGGGATTGACTAGGTTGGCATCTTCAAATTTCCGTACCTTTGTCAGCTAATTTTATCATCAATGCAACTCGGAAAAACTCAAACTTTAACAATTTCAGAACAAATTAATTCAGGATGGATCCTTGTAGACGAATCCGGAGAAAAAGCTTTTCTGCCTAAAATCTTTATTCAGGATGAAAAAGAAACCGGCGATGAAGTTGAAGTTTTTGTATATCAGGATGACGATAAATTAAAGGCAACTACTGAGATTCCATTGGCTGAAGTAGGTGAATTTGCGGTGATGAGCTGCGTACAGAGTCTTCCTAGTGGAGCTTTTATGGATTGGGGAATCATTAAGGATTTATTTATCCCCTACAAACAGCAGAAAACCAAAATTATCGAAGGTAAAAGATATCTGGTTTATATCTATGTAGATGAAGATATGGAGCTGATTACGGGGACAACAAAGTTTAAGAGAAACCCACAGTATGATGATCTTCCGTTTCAGAAAGGAGACAAAGTAGATCTGCTTATGATGAACGAAAGTGAACTGGGCTGGAACGTGGTTATTAATAAACAATACATAGGTTTGATCTATGCTTCCGATGTTTTCAAAAAACTGTATCCGCTGTCTGAAGAAAAAGGATATATTAAAATGATTCGTGAAGACGGGAAAATAGACGTTTCCTTACAGCCGGATGGTTTTGAAAATATCGATGAGTTCAAACAGAAGATTCTTAACAGCCTGGAAGAAAACTACGGACTTTTGTATGTATCCGATAAATCTTCTCCTGAAGAGATCAAGGATGTGCTTCAGATGAGTAAGAAAAATTTCAAAAAAGCGATCGGAGGACTTTATAAAGATAAGATTATCGATATTTTAGATGATAAGATCAAATTATTATAACAAAAAAACGAGCAGAAATTTCTGCTCGTTTTTTTTGTTATTCCTATTCTTGATTGAAGTAGCCCACGTAAATTTTATGTCAGAAGAATTCTCTAATAACCTTTTTAGAGAATATGATTTCCTGTTTTGAACATTTTCTTATTTCAAATTTCAATTCATGAACATGATGAATGTCATAACAATTATGTTTAATTTTTTTGTTTAACAATTTTGTCAAAAATAAATTTTAATATAAATTTGCACAAATTTGTTTAACAAAAATGTCAAATCAAGCAAAAAAAGACCAAACACAGGAATTGATCAAGGAGACAGCGAAGAATTTGTTCTTTGTGAAAGGAAAATTTGATGCTACTACGCAGGAGATTGCCGATGAAGCAGGAGTGAACAGAACTCTTATTAATTACTATTTCCGTTCAAGGGATAAGCTTATCCAGATCATCTTTGATGAGGCTCAAAGAGTAGAACAGGAAAAATCGAAAATTATTCAGAATTCTGCCCTACCTTTTAAAGAGAAGATCAGCCAATTCATAGAAAGCAGCCTTTCTACAAGCCTTCAGTATCCGTATCTGGAAACGTATATCGTATCGCAGATCAATAAAGGAACCTGCCACCACAGAGAAATTGAGGAAGATATCCTGAATGAAATGTATAGTGACATCGAAAAAGAAATGGAATTGGGAAATATAGAAAAAATGGCTCCGGTTCAGTTTATTCTGAATATGGTTGCGCTGTTGGTATTCCCAAGTGCCATAAGACCGTTATTTATGGAAAATTTATTAATTAATGATGAAGAATATGATAAGATCATTTCCGAACGAAAAGAGATTATTATCAATATGTTGTTCAAAAACTAAAAAAACTAAAGTATTTCTGAAAATGATTCGTCATTTAGAAATAAATAATGACTGAAGATTAAATAAAAAATAAACGAAGTATAAAATTATGAATAGAAAACGTATAACTGCTACAAAGCTAAAAATTGGGATAGCTTCAGCATTTATGATTTTCGG
This sequence comes from Chryseobacterium sp. GVT01B, assembly GCF_019970045.1. Taxonomy (GTDB): domain Bacteria; phylum Bacteroidota; class Bacteroidia; order Flavobacteriales; family Weeksellaceae; genus Chryseobacterium. Next base: position 364,077 of record NZ_JAHXYI010000006.1, on the reverse strand, counting down.
CTCTACATTGATGTCTGCCCAGCAGCAGGTTTCCCTGCAGGAAGCAATAAAACAGGCACTTCAAAATAAGGCAGAAGCTAAAAAAGCTGCTTTACAGGTCAAAAAAGCCGAATATAAGATTGATGAAGCCAGAGCCGGTGCTTTACCACAGGTCACTGCAACGGCGGGTTTAACCTATAACCCAATTATCCAGGAATCTTTACTGGAATTTGGAGGAGAGAAAATCAGAGCTCAGTTTGGGCAGCCTTGGGGTTCAACAGCTTCTGTACAACTTCAGCAGGCAATTTTTGATCAAAGAGTATTTACAGGGCTTAAAGCTGCAAAATCAACAAGAGAGTTTTATGTACTGAATGCTCAGTTAACCAATGAACAGATTATTGAGAATGTAGCTACAGCTTATTATCAGGTTTTCGTACAGGAGGAAAATCTTAAAACGGTAACTGCCAGCTATGCCAACACTGAAAAAGTAAGAAATGTTATTAAAAGTTTGGTTGATAATGGTTTGGCAAAAGCAATCGATTTAGACAGAACAAACGTACAGCTTACGAATATTGGTTCCAATAAACAGACTTTAATCAACTCTGTTGAGCTTTCGAAAAATGCGCTGAAGTTTTATATGGGAATCCCTATTGCTACAGACATAGAGCTTGAAGAAAAAGAGATCCTGCCAAAACCTGAGCTGATTGCAAGCAACGTAAATCTTAATGATCGTACAGAGATCAAAGTTTTAAATAAAAACAGGGAACTTTTGGTTTTCAATAAAAAAGCAACCGAAGCATACCTTTATCCATCAGTAAATCTTACTGCGAACTACGGATGGGGAGCAAACGGAGCAAAATTCCCGTTGACAAATGGTCTTAGTAAAGGAGTTCTTTGGAGCGATTATTCAGCAATTGGTTTGAATGTAAATATTCCTATTTTCACAGGAGGAGCTACAAAAGCGAAGATCAATCAGGCAGAAATAGATATTCAGGATCTTGATGTAGATATTGAAAACACTCAGTTGAGCTTAAGTTTAGATTATAAAAATGCAGTTACCAATATGGAAAATGCATTGATTAATATCGAAAGCATGAAAGATAATGTAGGATTGGCAGAAAGAGTACAGAAAAATACTCAATCTAACTACCAGAACGGTTTGGCAACCCTTACGGAAGTGCTGGATTCTGAAAATGCTTTAACTTCAGCAAAACAGAACTATTCTAATGCATTGCTGGATTACAAACAGGCAGAGATCAAGCTGATAAAAGCTAAGGGTGAACTAAACACACTACAAAACTTATAATAAACTAAAATGAAAAAAACTTTAATATATATCATCGTAGCAGCTGTACTTATAGGTTTAGCCGCGTATAAGATTGCCGGGAACAAAGAAAAGCAGAATAAGGAAGTAAAAGAAGTTGCCAAGCAGGTAGATAAAATCAACGTTAATATTGTAACCGTTACAAGAGAAAATATTGATACAGACTACTCAGCCAACGGAACTTTCATTCCTAAACAGGAAATGAACCAGTCTTCTGAAATCTCAGGACGTATCGTAAATGTTTTGGTAAAAGAAGGTTCAAGAGTTAGTGCAGGTCAGGTGTTAGCAACGATCAAAAGAGATGCTATCGAAGTGGATGTTACTCAGGCACAGAATAACCTTCAGAATGCTATTATAGATAACCAACGTTATGAAAATGCATACAAGACAGGTGGCGTTACAAAGCAACAGCTTGATAATTCAAGATTACAGTTGAAAAATATGCAGGCAGCAGTTAAAGCACAAAGCGTAAAAGTAAACGATACAAGTATCCGTGCAGGAATTAGCGGTACGATCAATAAAAAAATGGTAGAACCGGGGACTGTAGTTTCTATAGGGACTTCCATGTTTGAAATTGTTAATATCAACAGTCTTAAACTTTCTGTATTGGTAGACGAAAGCCAGGTTGGAAGAATTGCATTGGGTCAGGAAGTTCCAATTAATGTTAACGTTTTACCAGAAGACTCTTTCAGCGGTAGAATTACATTCATTGCTCCTAAGAGTGATGCTACTTTAAATTTCCCGGTTGAAATTGAGGTTCAGAACAGAGGTAATCTAAAAGCAGGGATGTATGCAACTGCTACATTCAAAACCAATCACGGTGCTGAAACCCAAAATATGTTGACTGTTCCTGCAGAAGCTTTTGTAAATGGAGTAAGCTCAGGTCAGTTATTCATTGTAAACAATGGTACAGCTAAATTAATTAAAGTTCAGACCGGAAAAGTATATGGCGATAAAGTTCAGATCTTAAGCGGATTGAATGGAGGTGAGCAGGTGGTTACCAGCGGACAGATTAACCTTGATAATGGTTCGAAAATCAATATCGTAAAGTAAGCAGAAGATGAAGTTAGCAGAAATATCCATTAAAAGGCCATCGCTGGTTATCGTATTATTTACGATACTTACGCTGGGTGGTTTATTAAGTTACTCCATGATGGGGTATGAGTTGATTCCAAAGTTTGAAACCAATATGGTAACCATTTCTACGGTATATCCGGGAGCTTCACCTTCTGAGGTGGAAACTTCGGTAACCCGAAAAATTGAAGATGCCGTTGGTTCTTTGGAAAACGTGAAAAAAGTAGAATCTTCATCTTACGAAAGTTTATCGGTTATTATGGTTCAGCTGAATACCGGTGCCGATGTAAACTATGCTTTGAATGATGCACAGAGAAAAGTAAATGCTATTTTGGCAGATCTTCCCGACGATGCAGATCCTCCTTCTTTGCAAAAATTTTCATTGGATGATCTCCCGATCATGACTTTGAGTATTTCCAGTAATAAACTGAATAATAAAGATCTTTATGATCTTTTAGATAAAAAAATCGAGCCTATTTTTTCCCGTGTAAACGGTGTAGCTCAGGTAGATCTTGTAGGTGGACAGGAAAGAGAAATTCAGGTAAGCTTAGATGAGAAGAAAATGCAGGGATACGGTCTTGCGATCGCAGATGTACAGCAGGCAATTCTTTCTTCCAATCTGGATTTTCCAACAGGAGCTTTGAAAACAAGGACTTCAAGATCTACGATCAGACTTTCTGGAAAGTATAAAAATGTTGCTGAAATGAATAATCTTGTTGTTTCCAATAAAAATGGAGCTCAGGTGCGTTTATCTGATATTGCAACCGTTTTCGATACACAGAAAGATGTGGAGAAAGTGGCAAGATATAACCAGAGTTCAACGATTTTACTTCAGGTTAAAAAACAATCTGATGCCAATGCGGTTTCAGTTTCAGAATTAATTAAGAAAACAATCGCTGATGTTCAGACCAATTATAAAACTCAGGCGATTAAGATCAATATTGTAGATGATACAACAGACTTTACACTTGAAGCCGCAGACCATGTAATTTTCGATTTATTCTTAGCGATTATTCTGGTAGCAGTAGTAATGTTATTGTTCCTTCATAACATCAGAAATGCATTTATCGTAATGGTTTCTATTCCGATGTCATTGATTGCAACGGTAATTGGAATGTATCTGATGGGATATACCTTAAACTTAATGAGTTTACTTGGACTTTCATTAGTTGTTGGTATTCTTGTGGATGATGCGATTGTAGTTTTAGAGAACGTTTATCGTCACATGGAGATGGGAAAAAGCAGAATTCGTGCGGCATACGATGGTGCTTCAGAAATTGGATTTACCGTAACGGCAATTACATTGGTAATCGTGGTGGTATTCTTACCGATTGCGATGAGTTCAGGATTGGTTGCTGATATCCTGGCGCAGTTCTGCGTTACCGTAGTTATTGCGACAATGTTCTCATTATTGGCGTCATTTACGATTATTCCTTGGCTATCTTCAAGATATGGTAAATTGGTGCACCTTTCAGGTAAAAATCCTTTTGAGAAGTTTATTCTCTGGTTCGAAAAACAATTGGAAAAATTCACACACTGGATCACAGGAATTCTGGAATGGTGTCTGAAAACAACATTAAGAAGAGTAATGACGGTTATTATAACATTTATTATTTTGATCTCTTCATTTATGTTGGTTGCATTTGGTTTCATCGGAGGTGAATTCTTCCCTAAAATGGATAGAGGGCAATTCCTTGTTCAGATGGAATTACCAAAAGATGCTTCTGTAGAAAAAACCAATCAGGTTACTCTTGCCGTTGAAAAATATCTGAGAGAAGACAAAGATGTTGTAGATATGATCACCACAGTTGGTCAGCAGTCATCAGGTTTTGGTGGAGCACAGGCTACTTTGTACCAGTCAGAGATTCAGGTGATTTTGGTAGATAAATCTGAGCGTAATGAAAGCACAGATATCAAGTCTGCAAGAATTAAGAGAGCCTTAGAAGAAAAATTCACAGGAGTTGAATTTAAAACGGCACCAATCGGATTAATGGGAGCAGATAATGCACCAATTGAAATGGTAGTGACTGCTCAGGATAATGAAACCGCAAATAAAGAAGCCAACAGAATTCTTGAGTTACTTAAAAAAGTTCCCGGTTCTGTAGATGCAGAATTATCAACTGATGCTGGTAGTCCTGAAGTACAGGTGAATATCGACAGAGATAAGATGGCCTCTTTAGGCTTAAACCTTTCGAGTGTAGGACAAACAATGCAGACCGCATTTAACGGAAATACAGACGGAAAATTCAGAGCCGGAGAATATGAATATGATATTAATATCCGTTTTGGTGATGCAAACAGAAAGTCTATTGAAGATGTAAGAAATCTTATGTTTACCAATCCTAAAGGAGAACAGATAAGATTGAGTCAGTTTGCGGAAGTGAAAATGGGATCAGGACCAAGTTTGTTGGAGCGTAGAGATAAAGCCCCTTCTGTGAAGGTAAAATCTAAAGTAGTAGGTCGTCCTGTAGGAGATGTTGCCAATGAGTGGGCTGCTAAATTTATGGATAACGAAAAGACCAAACCGGCAGGAGTAAGCTACATCTGGAGTGGTGATATGGAAAATCAGACCGAAGGTTTCGGTACTTTAGGGATTGCATTGATGGCTGCTATTGTATTGGTTTATTTGGTAATGGTTTCATTATATGACTCATTTGTATATCCGTTTGTGGTATTATTCTCTATTCCTCTGGCATTGATCGGAGTAATGGTAATTCTTGCCATCACCGGAAATTCATTAAATATATTTACGATGCTGGGGATGATCATGTTGATTGGTTTGGTTGCGAAGAATGCAATTATGATTGTCGACTTTGCGAATATGAGAAAAGAAGCTGGTGCAAGTACGCATGATGCTTTGATTCAGGCCAATCATGCACGTCTTCGTCCAATCCTTATGACCACTATTGCGATGATCTTCGGTATGATCCCGATTGCAATTGCGAAAGGAGCCGGAGCAGAAATGAACAATGGATTAGCTTGGGTAATTATTGGTGGTTTGACATCGTCATTATTCCTGACTCTAATTATTGTACCAGTAGTATATTCATTATTTGACTCTATCTTAAGAAGAATGGGCAAACATGAAAAAGTGGATTACGAAACTGAAATGAAAGCCGATTATGTACATAGAGAGCTAAGCGAAGACGGATTCACTTCGAAACATGTAGATAAATAAATATTAAGCCTTTAATTAACCGAAAGCGCTTCAGATTTTCTGAGGCGCTTTTTTGATGCTGATTAAAGATTGTTTTGGCTAAAGCCGTCGGATGATGTTTGTTCATCTAATTGGGCTAAAGCCCATTTCTATTGATAATTAATTATATAATAAAAATATTTTGCCTCCGTTAATCACGCAGTAAGAAGATGTTCAATAGGAGTGGGCTAAAGCCTGCTTAACTGTATAGGACCTAATATTGGCTTTAGTCCAAACATAATATCCGGTTTTTGACAACAAAAAAGCTTCCAGTATGCACTGAAAGCTCTTCTATATTGTAATGTAGAAAAAATTAATCTGCCATAGCCTCTCCGGACTTTCTATAGATAAAGTTTCCATAGATGTGTCTTCTTGCAAAACGGCTTGGTGAATCAGCGTTGACCATTTTGATATACGTATTTCTTGGAACTCCCATATACTCATACATATTTCCGTTCAGATGCTGAACCATTAAAATTGACTTCTCAAGATAGAAATCCTGGATGTTAGATTTTGTAATGGTTTCAGTATATTCTTCTTTGTATTTTTCCTGTGTTTCAGAATTAATACTTACCAAAAAGTGATACGCCTCAATCACAGACTTGCTTTTTTCTTCTGCTTCTATTTTTCCGGCTTCATCATTAATGAATTTATCAGGATGTGTATCTTTCATCACATTTCTGTAAATAGTCTTTAATTCTTTTAAAGTAACATTTTTATCTACTCCAAGAAGTGTTCTGTGTTCACCAATTTTTTTCATATCTCTAAACCTTATTTTCGGGGTGCAAAATTAAGAAATTAAATCCATAAAATCATAACTTATTCATTATTAATTTATTTGGGTTATTTTAAGATAGGTGAAATGGACTCGATATAAGCTTATAGAATATGTATAATCAACTTTTACAGCTAATTAAACTCCGAGTACAGGTTTTTATTTAACTTAAAATAAATAAACCCGTTCTTAAAATCAATCACAGTATTGAATCTTTTTAAAAACTGATTTCCAAAAAAACCGGCCATTTTTTCTGTAGAATCTATTCCCTCTGTAGAGCCGGAAAGGGTAATCGGGAGGTTATAAAGATATTTCTGGGCGAATTTTACAGCTGGGGAGAGAACAACAGGCATTTCATATACAGAGCCATCAGAACCTCTTGCTGTAGCCTTGCCGATGGTTTTCATAGCTTTTACCAACGTATTCTTTTTTGCGAAAGGAGAAGCTATTGTAAGTACATCATCCGCTCCGCTGTCGAGGCCAAAGAATCCTGAATATTCCTTACCATACACTATCATACTGCTTTCTACTGTCGGATAGTTGTCAATCATGTGCAGTTTTACTTTCTCATATCCTATTAAATCAATAGATCGGTCATTTTCTTCATAAAAACGGATTTCATTTTTATGATAATCAATTTCAATGATTTTTCCTTTCATCAGGTCTGTTCCGAAAACTCCGTCAAAATCTGCAGAACCATAAGGAATAAGAGCAAACTGTATATCGTTTTTCTGAATGCTTCCAAACTGCACTGTATTATGGCTGCTGTAATCAACCATATTTACCCCGTTTGAGCCCTTATTTTCAGACTTTCCATCAATGTTAAGCGGTACTTTTTTCTTTGCATTGATATTGATGACAGAACCATTGGCACCTGTATCAAACAGGAACTTTATACTGTCGGTTGTATTGACTTTGCAGTAGAGATAAACAGAATTGTTTTCCAGAGAAAAGGGTAGGATAACAGGTTTATTTTGAGCTGATGTTACAGAAAATAACAAGGTCAGAATAATAGTAATGAGTTTCATGGAATTAGTTTTATATGAACGAAAATAATTGTAATTGTTGCTTCCACAAAGAAATAACCATCTATTAACCCTGCTTTAACCGTTTCTTAACCGTTCTTTATAAAATAACTGCAAATAAAAAACAGTACCCAATCGGAGTACTGTTTTTATATTTTAATCATTAAATCTTTTGATTTTTGAATCAATATTATGGTTCATCACAAGTTCTCTTCAGCTTCGTAAAGATCTTGTCAAAATCCTTGTAAGAAGTTACCTCATCCTCACGTTTCTGTCTGAAACTGCTGTTGGCACAATTGTGAAAACCAAGGCCGATAAGATCTATCAGCGCATAATCTTCTTTCTGTGGATCATTCATTTTGACATCAAATCTCGCCATTACACTTTTCGGATCAGCATTATTTTTACTTTTAAGCTCAGTGTAGTTTTTCCATGCGATAAACATCTTTTCTCGGTCTGGAGAGGATATTGCATCAATCTGTTCTCTGCAGGTGTTGTAATATTTACTGTTTTTAAGTGTGGAAGGATCAGAATAAGCCAGGATTTCTTCTTTATTCAGCTGGTATTCATTTTCAAAAGAATCAATGGTTTCCTCCATTAATTTTTTCCATCTTGGAAGATCAATGACTTTAAGGCTGTACAATTCCTTTTTCTTTTCTTCATATTGCTTCTCCAGTTCCTGTAAATAAACTTCTCTGTTTTGGCGGATTTCTTCAAGCTGGGAAAGTTTAAAAACAGGTCGGGTATCAAATACAACCCCATTGAACTGATACAAAAGCTTATTGACTCCGTCTATTTCTTCTTTTTTATATTTAGCCGAATCAAAATACCCCTTATTATCACAATTAAAAGTCTGATAGCTGTAAGGTGTCAGATTGTTTGCTTTTGCAGGAGTTTTTTGCCCCCAAATAGTAATGGATAAGGCCAAAGCAAGCCCGATCATCATTTTTTTCATGTACATAACCTGTTGAAAGAATCCGAATTTTCTGAATTTCAGTGCAAAATTAACGCTTTAAATTCAAAATATAAAGAATTAAATAGATTTTCTCAATAGAATTCTCATATTTTATAAAGATTTTGTACCTGCATTTTGTTTTTTCCAAAACGACGAGAATAAAACGCTTAAAAATAGTCAGAAAAAAACCAAAACAGATTGTCTTTTTTGCTTAGTAATAGTTACTTACTTCAATAAGATTCTGATCAGGATCGCGAAAGTAAACCGATTTGATTTTTCCTACAGCTCCGGTTCTGTCTACAATTCCTTCAATGATTTCTACATTTTTCTGTCTGAGCTCTTCCATTACATGATGAATGTCTGTTTGTGCAATAAAACAAAGATCCGCGGAACCGCTGGTAGGACGTTCTGCTTTAGGCTCAAATTCATGTCCTTTCTGATGCAGATTGATCTTTTGATTTCCGAAGGTCAATGCTTTTCTGTTATCTCCGAAAATGACGACTTCAAATCCCATAACATTCGTATAGAATTCAATAGTTTTATCAATATCTGCAACCGTTAAGACAAGGTGGTCAAGATTCTTTATTTCCATAATTTGCTTTTAAGTGTCAATTCTGATCAAAATTAAAGTTATTTGTAAACCTGTTGTTACTATTATTCATTGTTTTTTTAGATTTAAAATAATAGATTTACACCAATTAACACAAAACCATGATCTATTATTTTTTTCTTCTTTTTATTATTGCCGTTTTTGGAGGAATCGCTTATCTCATAATGCGTTTTTTCAATAAATGGACCCAAAATAACAAGTATGAAGTACTTTTCAACACCTTAATATTTATCGGATCTTTTTTTCTGGTATCATTTGTTGGTATCTATATTTTCCTTTCTAGTCTGGATTTTTCCCGTTAACAAACAATTTTTTTTGAGAATTACATAAGCAATAGTCAGGTTGATCAAAAGGGCAGCCCAGACATTCAGTCCATAAAAAAGTTCATAATCATGCTGCGTTTCATTATACAACAAATGCTTAACGATTCTGAAAGTAATGGCTGTTGTAGTCACCGCATAGCTTAGAATCATATAAGTTCTATGTCTGTTGATATTTCCTTTTTTAATAAAAAGTACAGCAGCAATGGTGAAATATGCCCAAAGAGCATCCTGAATCAGAAATCCTGTAATTCCGATAAGGCCGCCATTTGAAAAAAGTCCCAGTACAAAACATGCCGGAACATTGATGATCAGAATATTGTAAACATATATTTTCCCAATGATCTTATGAAGATCTTTGTTTTCAGCTAAAAACCGATTTGAAAACTGTGTAAGACCAGCCAGAAGGCAAAGCGTAATAGAAAAAATATGAATATAGAAAAAAGCCATCCAATACGGATTGCCGACTACCTGCTGCTTAAAAACCAAAAACCCGATGTTTTTATCAAAAGAAATATATTGGGAAATCGTTTTCAGCATTAGAATACTGAAAATTAATACTGCAAATACAGCTATTGCTTTAATGATTTTTGTTCCCAACAACTTCATTATTTATCATTAATCGATCAATTATATCTTGATTTTACATAACTCCTTTGATTCGTAAATGCTGCAAAAGCATAATGGTCTTAGCATCTTTGATTTCCCCTGTATCAATCATTTTCAGAGTTTCTTCAAAAGAAAGTTCCAGAACTTCTATATTTTCGCCTTCCTCTTCCAATCCACCGCCGTCTGTAATTTTCATTTCATTTGAATATTCAGCGATAAAGAAATGAAGGATTTCCGTAACAGATCCGGGAGACATATAAGCTTCAAATATCTTTTCAACTTTGGAAATTTTATACCCGGTTTCTTCTTCAGTTTCCCTTTTTATACAGTCTTCCGGATTATCATTATCCAAAAGTCCTGCACAGGCTTCAATAAGCATTCCTGTCTCATTTCCGTTGATATAAGTTGGCAGCCGGAATTGCCTGGTTAGAATAACCGTGTTTAAAAGTTGGTTGTAAAGGAGAATAACAGCTCCGTTTCCACGGTCGTAAGCTTCTCTGCTCTGAGTTTCTGTGGTTCCATCCTTTTTCAAAACAGAATAGGTGACTTTGTTCAGTGTATACCAGTTGTCTGAAAGGATTTCTGTCTGAAGGATGTTGATATCAGGATTTTGCATAAGGAATATCTTCTATGGTATAATAAATGGTAAGGCCTCTTTCTTTGGCTATTCTTACATCTTCATCAGCTCCCTTTGATGCACCTTCTATACGCAGCACTGCATCACATTTTTCAAGTAGGGCATGAGCTACGGGATATTGTATTTCCTGCCATGCTTCATCACCTATTTGGGTAGAGCCGGCAAGGTTGATCAATGGCAATGCAACCCATTCTCCGATAATAGGGATGTGCCCTTTTCTGAAAATAGGAAGAGCAACAGATTCAAGATTGTGAAGATTCTGCTGAATAAGCTGCGGATCATCGTTCGTTCCGCTGCGGTAAGGGCCTGCAATAAGTATAAACATAATTTTTTTTGAGTAAAGTAACAGAACTTTCAGAGTAAAAAAAATAATATAGCTTAAGAGAAGCTGTTTTTTTGTTTGGATTTTATAAGGCTTAAAAATTCAGGAGTGATACCTAAATAAGAAGCAATTTGTTTTTGCCTGATACGTTTTACCGCTTCAGGATATTTTTGTAAAAAGTTATAATAGCGTTCCTCTGCCGGTAAAGAAAGATTTTCAATCGTTCGGAGTTGTTCTCTGATGTAAGCGTTCTGCATCATGATACGGAAAAACCGTTCAAATTTCGGGATCTTGTGATAAAGGTCATCCAGATGATCTTTTTGAAGTTGCAAAATAGAGCTGTCTTCCAATGCTTCAATATTCAGCATGGCAGGCTTCTGATTGATGAAACAATACATATCAGTGATCCACCAGTCAGAAACCGCAAACATGATCGTAGATTCTTTTCCTGTAATATCCATATGAAAAGCCCTCAAAATTCCTGTCTGAACAAAATTGATCTCTTTACAGGCTTGTTGCTGTTGTAAAATCAATTCTTTCTTAGCAACTTTTTTTTCTTTTAATAGAGAGAGAAAATAAGATTTCTCCTGATTGGTAAGTGAAATATGCCTGGAAATATTTTTTAGGATTAAAAGTTCTTCCCCCATTCTGTTATTGCTTCTTTAATAGATCTTCTAAAGCCTTATTCAGGTCCGGAAACTTAAAATGAAACCCTGCATCCTGAAGTTTCTGTGAAGAAGCTCTGGAGCCTTCCAGTATAGCCGTAGCCAGCTCTCCAAAGATTAACTTCAAGACAAATCCCGGAACATTAGGCATGAATAAAGGTTTTCCAAGTACTTTGGCAATCTTTTTTGTAAGATCTTTGTTAGTAATATGTTGCGGAGAAACAGCATTATAAGCTCCGTCCATTGCTGGATTTTTTAAAGCAAGCTCATAAACAGAACAGATGTCTTCAACATGAATCCATGGCATATATTGCCTGCCGCTTCCTAAAGGTGATCCAATATAATATTGAATAGGAGGAATCATTTTCTTTAAAGCTCCGTCTTTTTCGGACAGTACAACAGCAGTTCGTATTTTCACCACTCTTTCTGCCAGATTCTGTTCTTTGAAATCGTCTGCAGCTCTTTCCCATAAAACTACAACTTCACTTAAAAAATCATTCCCGGGAGGATCACTTTCAGTATAAATCTTTTCTGAAGTTTCAGTACCATAAAAATTAATTCCTGAAGCTGAAATAAAAGATTTAAGTTTTATTTTATTTTCTCTTAAAGCATTTCGAAGTAATTCGGCTGAATCAACACGGCTTGAGATCAATTCTCTTTTTCTTTCTGGTGTCCAGCGCTTTTCTGAAATATTGGCACCGGCAAGATGAATAATATGAGAAACATTCTCCAGAGCAGCTTTATCTATATTTCCTTTTCTGATATCCCATTCATATTCATGATCATGTTCTTTTTTTCGGGTCAGAAACCTGATTTCGTATTCCTTACCTATCTTTTTGGCCAGTTCTTTGGCGATCATGCCACTGGCTCCGGTGATCAGAACAACTTCTTTCATAATACTTTATTTAAGGTGTGCGGGTTATGCCTGATTCTTTACAATCAGTACAAAATCATCTTCCAGAAGTTTATAGCCGTGATCATAAATAAATTTGTATTCAGAACCGTTTTTATAAACTTTCAGATTGGTGAAGTAATCAAAATCAAAACCTAAGCCATCCAGCCTGGATCTGGCTACTTTTGTTTTACCGTCAGTATTAATTTCCATCAGTATGCGGTAGTTTTTGCGGAGTTTGTTGTTCACATTCCGCATCAGGTTACTAGAATCCTTATTTTGCTTATTGTTATAGGCGTTCCGGCAGGCATCGTTGCAAAACTTTTTATCAGACCTTCCGATGATTTTCTCGCCACATTCCAGACAATTCATCTTTTTATTTTTTTATTTTGTGGGGATGTGCATGTCTTTTTCGTAACAGTCTTATGAATCTGCTGTGGGTAGGATAACTTCTGTTAGGAGTAATATTATTAAAAAACAAAGCTACCAGCAGCAGAATGATACACCCCGAAAGAACAGGGGAGATGACATACCAATATCCCAATTCCGGAATTTTCCCGGTAGAACTTACAGCAATCAGAGCTGTAGCACCTCCTGGTGGATGTAGGGTTTTGGTATACTGCATTAATACAATAGAAAAAGCCACGGCCAAAGGAGCCGAAAGCCAGATGATATCCGGAACAAACTGATAGACTGTAACACCTACCAATGCAGACAGCACATGTCCGCCTACAAGATTTCTGGGTTGTGCCAGCGGGCTCTGTATTGCTCCATAAATAAGAACACTTGAAGCCCCAAAAGAACCAATCAGGAATATATTCTCCGTCTCCATTAACGAATGAGACTGGATAAATGCGATGATCCCAATTCCGAAAAAAGCACCCAAGAATGACCAGATATGCTCTTTGTAATCAACAAGCGTTTCTTTATAGATCACATATTTGGAAACTCTGAATGTTCTTTTTATACTGTTCTTCATTTACTCTTCTTTATTTATAATTTGAATTAAATTTTCTATAAATGACCGTGTATACGTTCCGTTGTCATCATAATCAGGATCTAAAATAGTAATCTCTATTCCAAAACACAACGGACTTTCAAATAATGGTTCCAGCATTTCTCTGAGATCATTATAGCTGATTCCGTCTTCCATTCTACTGTCTACAGCCGGCATTATCTCATCTTTCAGAATATCCACATCAAAATGAATGAAAAAGCCGTCCAGATCTTTATCATCCACCATTTTCAGAAAGTTTTCAGCGGTTTTTCTGAAGCCATTCTCCCTGAGACGGTAAAGATCATAATAATGAATATTGGAATTGACGATTTGATTAACATATTCATCATCATCTGTTTCTGCATTTCCGCAACAGAAAACATTTTCCTCAGATAAATAGGGCTTTAAACCATCAATATTCGTCAGTTTCTCATGTCCGGTTCCGGTAATAATAGCGAGATCCATTCCTGCTGCACCTCCTGTTTCTGAAAGTTCCGGTGGGATAAAATCTGTGTGCCCGTCAAGATAAAAGAGTCCGAAGTTTCCCAGTTTTTTCAAAGCAACAGCATTTCCAATCAGAATGCTGCAGTCACCACCCAGAATAATATTGAATGTATTTTCTTCGTAATTCTTAAGAATATATTCAGCCTGCTTTTTGGCGTATTCAATAATGAGATCTGCATTTCTGACATTAGATTCCTCATCAAAATCCATGGAATATTCCGGAGCATCAAGTCTGAAAACTTTTTTAGGAGCAATTCTACGATGAAAATCAAATTTCCTGAGCCAATCCGGAAGTTTTCGAACCCCGGGTTCTGTCTCATGTTCCTTTTTTGTAAGTCCCAAATTGAGAGGAAACTCAAAAATATTGATATTCCTTTTCATAGATGAATTTTCACAAAGATACGGAATTATCCGTTTGTAAATGGATAACCGTGAGACAGACAGTTATTTTACTAAAACAAACTTTTTCTTAGAATCAAATGGTTAATTAACTATGAAATACAATAAATTATGCTTCGGAAAGCTGAAAAAGACTAAACTGATTTTATTAATCTCTGTTGGCTATAGCAATATGTTTTATAAAATCACCTAATTTATTCTTGAAATTGAATTCTAAGACTGTATTTTATTTAATTCCCTTTTGTTTGAAAAAATCAGTATTTATCAATGTTTTAAATGAAATTTTTATTCATAAAGTTTTATTGTTATGTATAACTAACTTGTTTTCAGTAAATAAATTGAATTTTTATTTCACTTTACAGTGTTTTTTTATAAATTTGATATCAACATTCAAAAAAGCAAACCATGAAAAAATCCAATTTATTGATGAGTATTTTATGCTCTTCTTTCTCAATTGCACAGGTAGGGATCAATACGACTTCCCCACAAGGTGTTTTAGATGTTACCTCAGCAAATTCAGCTGTTGTATTAACCAGAAATGCCAACCCTCCGGCCAATGTAACCACACCCACAGCAGGAATGATTATCTATGATTCCACGAATAAGACCTTAAGGTATTATAATGGAACCCAATGGAGTACAGTAATTTCTTCGCAAACCTTAACAACCGCTAATGAAGGAGTTGTTAAGCTCAATAGCGGGGCAGGAGTGAAACCCTCATTTGCATTCAAATCTTCAGGAGGGGTTCCTTTAATGACTTATCAAAACATTGTTTACCAAACTCCGATGAATATTGTGACAGACTTTGCTGCACCTCCTACCACCACATGGCCGGAAAATATTATCAATCCAGTACCTGGGGATATATATGATCCTGCCACAGGGCGGTTTCTGGAAAATCCTATTGCAGGCCAGATTCACATGTGGAGAGTCATTGTAAGCTATACCAATAAGAATAACGGTTCTGTTGCATTTGTGACAGTAAACCTCTCCAACCCGGTTCCTCCTTCAACATTCTCCATAGATCAGACAGCCGTTGCACCCAATGGGGTAACATCCGGAAATCTTGTTTTTTATCTGGTGAGTGTTGCCGATCCTTTATCCATAGGCAGCGGATATCTTATTAAAATAAAATCTGATACCTCATTGGATGCTACTATTGATAGTGTAACAAGGATTTCTCAGGCAAAAGATTAATCTCATATTAAAGCTTATTTTCAAATTTAACACAGACAAGAGCAAATTTATCAGGTTTGTTCTTGTTTTGATGATAATGAATAAACGACTTGTTTAAGACAATACCAATTAAAAAATGTTACTATGAAAAAACAACCTGTTAAGCCGGAATTTACTTTGAAAATGTTTGAAGTACTTAGCCGGATGTGGCTTGTAGGCTGTGTAAAAACGGCAGCGGAACTTAATATTGCAGACCAGCTGGCATATGGCCCCAAAACAATCTCTGCATTGGCAGCAGAAACTCACTCCAACGAAAAAGAACTGTACCGGATTATGAGAGCCCTGAGCAGTGAAGGTATTTTTGAGGAACTGGAAAGTAAAACTTTTGCATTGAATGATTTAGGAGCAGCTTTGCAAACAAGTGTTCCCGGGACCGTAAAAGACTTCATTATAGCCAATGTGGGAGAACATTTTCCCGGTTTTGCAGACCTTATTTATGCCGTCCAGAAAGGTAAAGTTCCTTTTGAACACGTTCATGGGATGAATATCTGGCAATATTACAAGGAACATCCGGAACTGGGGGCAAATTTCGGAAGAGGAATGACTGGTTTGTCCGGAATGGTTCTGAATGGTATTGTAGAAAACTATGATTTTACACCCTATAAAACCATAATAGATATAGGTGGAGGTAATGGTGCAATGATGTATGCAATGTTGAATGCATCACCAGAAAGTTCCGGGATTATCTTTGATGAAGCCCATGTTACTGAAAAAACATTGCAGCTTATTCCTGAAAATTTAAAAACCCGTTGTACCGTTGCTACAGGAAGTTTTTTTGAAAAAGTTCCTTCAGGTGCAGACCTGTATACAATGAAATGGATTATCCATGACTGGAATGATGATGAATGCATACAGATTCTAAAAGTCTGTTACAATGCAATGCCAAAAGGAGCCAAATTATTGATTGTAGACGCCGTTATTCCTGACAACAGCAGAAATGAACCCCACATCTCAAAGTTGTTTGATATCGTAATGATGGCATGTCTTACCGGAAGAGAAAGAACATTGAACGAATTTAAAGATCTTTTGGAAAGATCAGGATTGAGGTTCAGCAGACTTGTTCAAATCGGGACTGAAGTTAAAAGTATTGTAGAATGTGAAAAGCCATAAATTTCATTTCTAAGTTTAGATGATTAAGTGAAGGTACTCAATAGTTTTGTTGAGTACCTTTTTATTCATTTAATAGGATGTTTCTTTTTAAAAAAAGAAAGTCAGAATAGAAAAAGCTCCACTCTGACTTCAATATATTTTTTTGGTAAGCATTTTTGATGCTTTCTATTTTTTCAGTCTTTCGATTTCCTCTTTCAGAAGTCCAATATATTCCTGCATCGTTTTAATAATCTCTAAATTAACTAGAAAAAAAATCCTTGGCAATACATCTATTTACTATGTTTTTTTTGAAGGAGAAAAATATTTTAGGATATAGTTTTCTATCGTTTAATTTTTACTTTAAAAGTGATGATTATTGTTTTTTAAGCTTGGTAAATATTGCTTTTACAGAATTCTATTTATTGTAATATCCGTTTTCAAACGACTACAAACGGATTTAAATAGTTTATAACCGACTGTGATATCGGAACATCACAATCTTTGCAACAGAGATTTGAGAAAAACAGTGAACGTCTCTTATCTGAATTATTAATCTTTAAAATCTAAAAGTTATGTCACTAAGAAACAAAGTAACATTAATTGGTTACACAGGAAAAGAAGTTGAAATGGTAAACTTCGATAACGGAAATGTAAAAGCAAGCGTATCCTTAGCAACAAGTGACCATTATACGAATGCCAA
This sequence comes from Chryseobacterium sp. GVT01B, assembly GCF_019970045.1. GTDB lineage: Bacteria > Bacteroidota > Bacteroidia > Flavobacteriales > Weeksellaceae > Chryseobacterium. The sequence continues at coordinate 346,769 of NZ_JAHXYI010000006.1, read as the reverse complement.
AGGAGAAAAAGTAGAAGAAACACAATGGCACAATCTTATTGCCTTTGGGAAAACAGCAGAAATTTTTGAGAAGTATGTTTCCAAGGGAAAAGAAATTGCCATAGAAGGAAAGCTTACCTACAGATCATATGATGATAAAGATGGGGTGAAGCGGTATGTCACAGAAATTCGTGTAGATGAGATCTTATTATTAGGAGGAAAATAATTCTAAAAACACAAATGATGAAAGTAAAAGTTTTTAAAATAAGACTTCCGGAAGAATTTCTGTACAGAGATCAGAAAATGCTGGATGATTTTCTGGATACCCACGAGATTATGAAAGTAGAAACAGCTTTTGTAAGTGAAGAACGGTATTGGTCTGTAATATTGTATTTTGAAGATCTGAAACTGACAAAAAATACAGTTAAAGAACCAAAAGCAATTAAATATTCTGCAGAGAATGATTTCTTGAATACAGATGAAGAAAAAATATTGGATGCTCTGAAACTCTGGCGATCAGAAAAAGCAAGGGAACAGAATCTTCCCACTTATTTCATTGCCAGCAATAAAGAGCTGATATCTGTAGCCAAGTATAAGCCTGCCAGAAAAGAAGAATTGCTGGAGATCAAAGGGTTTGGAAAGCATAAGATTGAAAATTATGGTGAAGAGATTCTTGAGATTCTTGAAAGCGTGTGATTTTTCAGAATAATTGATTACACAATAGCAAAAAGCTGGGGAAGATTGTTTCTTCAGCTTTAATGCTGTGTAAAGTCCATGCAATTCCGTACTTTTGCATTTATCAAAATGACATACAAAAAATGAAGCCAAGTTTAGCAAAAGGGACGAGAGATTTTACGGCACAGGAAGTTTCCAGAAGAAAATATATCATCAATATTTTACAGAATAATTTTGAATTATTCGGATTTCAGCCATTGGAAACTCCAAGTTTTGAAAATCTTTCTACACTTACGGGGAAATACGGAGAAGAAGGAGACCGTTTGATCTTTAAGATTTTAAATTCGGGAGATTATACTTCTGATGTTAATCAGGAAGACTGGGATCATAAAAACCATCAGAAACTTGTTTCTCAAATTTCCGAAAAAGCTCTTCGTTATGACCTTACCGTACCTTTTGCAAGATTCGTGGCTATGAATCATGGAAAGCTGACATTTCCATATAAACGTTCTCAAATTCAGCCTGTTTGGAGAGCAGACAAGCCTCAGAAAGGAAGATATAGAGAATTTTATCAGTGTGATGCGGATGTAGTAGGAAGTGAAAGCTTATTACAGGAAGTAGAGCTTGTTCAGCTGTATTTAAAATCTTTTGCAGACCTGAAAGTTCCTGTTACCATTCATATGAACAACAGAAAGATCCTTTCCGGATTGGCAGAATATGCAGGAATTACAGATAAATTGATTGACTTCACTGTAGCATTAGATAAACTGGATAAGATCGGTAAAGAAGGCGTTGTAAAAGAATTATTGGAAAGAGAAATTTCTCAGGAATCTATTGATAAACTGGATTTCCTCTTCAGCCAGTCTGACGATGCATTGGAAAACCTTCTTCAACTAAAGGAAAAATTTGCAGGAAATGAAATCGGCTTGAAAGGTGTAGAAGAACTTGAATATGTCCTTACACAGTCTCTGAGCCTTGGTGTTGATATGCAAAATCTTGTATTCAATATTACCCTGGCAAGAGGATTGGATTATTATACAGGTGCTATCTTTGAAGTGAAAGCAGATGAGGTTGCTATGGGATCCATCGGCGGAGGCGGTAGATATGATAACCTTACAGAGGTTTTTGGCGTCAAAAATATTCCGGGAATAGGAATTTCATTCGGGTTAGACAGAATCTATCTGGTAATGGAAGAATTGAATCTTTTCCCTGAAGAAGCATCATCCAAAATTGAATATTTGTTTGCTAATTCCGGAGGAGAAGAAACAATAGAAGCTTTAAAACTGATTATGCAGCTAAGAGCAAAAGGAATTTCAGCAGAATTATATCCTGAAAATGCAAAGATCAATAAGCAGTTTACTTACGCAGAAAAGAAAGGCATAAAGAACGTTGTTTTCCTGGGTGAAGAAGAAATTAAAAATAATACAGTTACCTATAAAGATCTTGAAGCTGGTGAAAAGAAAACCGTTTCTCTTGAAGAATTCTTAGGATAATAGTATTGAAAAAATTGCCCAATATAATATCATTTTACTTGGGATATATAAATAGAAAAATAACCACAAAAGCTTTTTTGTGGTTATTTTTTTGATTGGTGTTAAGATTTAAATATTTTTGATCTTTAAAATCGGTTCAGAATTTGTAATTTGGATCACAGGGTGAAATTATGCTCTGAATTCATAAAAACTTTTAAACATAAAAACCAGATGAACACTATTTGCGCATTGTGCGGAACACCGCTAACGGCAACAGATATGTCTGTAGGTAAAAATAAACTTGCTGACGGCGGTTATTTGTGTGCAGTATGCTTTACTAAAGCTGTTACTATCAACAGAGATCTTATCCATAATCTCGATCAGTTTTATTTTGCAGAAATTACAGGAATGATTCTGAAAAGCAAAATTGATGCAAGCCAGAGTACCGGAGAATCACAATATGCACAAAACAACCATTACGAATATGATGCACCGACAAGGCTGGATGAAATAAAAGATCAGATTGTTGCTCTTAATGCAAGACTGAGTGTTCTTGCTAACGAAGAAGTGAATGAATTGGCGAATGTTCTGGACAGAGATGAAAGACTACTGGCTATTGCAGAAGGGATTGATCTTCAAACTAACAGGGAAGGAATTATATTTTCAACACAGAAAAGGGTAGCTTTCATTGATAAAAAATTTCTGGGCGGCGTTGTAAAAAATGAATTTTCCCTTCAGGATATTTCTTCCATTGATCATCTTGAAAATCTTTTGTATTCGATCTTGAAAATCAATACTTATAGAGGTGATGCACAGTTTAAACTGCACAATAAAAACGACGGAAGGGCATTTTCCAATGTCAAAAACAGAAGTACAAACTATCCTGATAACGAATTGAGAAGGGATTCAAGTCCATTGCAGGCATTTTCCCAAACGATTCCGGATCTGGTTCAGGAAAATGTTTATTCTACAGATAAAGGAGACTCCGGAGCTATCTTTGAGCAATTGGAAAAACTGGGTAAACTTAGAGAGATTGGAGTGCTGACAGAGGCTGAATTTGCCGAACAAAAGAAAAAATTGCTTGATAAATTATAAAAAAGGAAAAATGAGTAATAATTGTGCATTGTGTAAAACAGAATTGACCTCTATGGATACGCTTTTGGGAGCTAATAAGCTTTCAGATGGCAATGTTTTATGCAATAAATGTTTGAATGAAACGAGCAATATCAATGAAGAATTGCTGTACAATCTCAATAAATTCAGTATTGATGATATTAATGAAATGCTGAGAACAGAGGAAAAAGAATCCGTTCTGCCGGCAGCAGTGGTACAGCAAAATCTTCCTGTAACAATAGATTCTGATTCAACCCAAATTTCAAAAGAAGTTTACAAACGGAGACAACGCAAAATAAAATTTGAACTTGAAAAGTTGAATGCCAATCTTTCAATGTTTACGAAAGGAGAAATCAAAGAACTTCCTTATCTGATTTCCGAAGAGGAACAGATTATTGCCATTACAGATGCTCAGTTTGTCAATACATTGGATGCAGGGGTATTGGTGGCAACTCCAAAAAGGATGATTTCTGTATCAAAAGGAATGTTTGGTGCAGCAAAGATTAATGATTACCGTAATGAGACCATAAATTCGGTAAGCTTTGTAACACATCCGAGATCTCCGATCATTAAACTGCATTTGGACGAAAGAGTAGTTGAGTTTGAATGCTATATGGATAAGGAAGATGCAGAAAAGTTCTATGATATCATAAGTCCTCATTATAATAAGCCGAAAGAACAATCTCCGAAACAAATTGATCCAGCAGACAAAAGTGTTTCAGTGTCATCAGAAGAAATTTTTAATCAGCTTGAGAAATTAGGAAAACTGAGAGAAAACGGGATTTTGACCGATTCCGAATTTGCAGAACAGAAAAAAAAGCTGCTGGAGCAATTGAAATAAAACTTTTAATAACCCAATCATGAAGGACAAAGTATCGGCAGAAATAGTAGAAAACTGGCTTAAAGGATGGTGCTTATCAAGAGAGGTACCTTTTCCTGTTCAGTATAAATCCGGTTTCCACGTGATGGTAGGAGATGAAAAACAAAAAGAACGTTTTGTATTTCCTGAACTTAATGATGATTTTTTCCAACTTGCAGATTCAATTGATGAGCCCTGGATTTATCTCAAAGTATCTACTTCTCCTGAAGCATTTATAGATAAAATCCCAGAAAGATGGAAACTGCAGCCACAAGGATATATGATGACCTGTTTTCACCCGATGAATTTTCCGGAAATCAGCCTTGCAGAGGGATATCACTTAGAATTTTCTGAGTATAACACCACTTTTGTAGTCAGGATTGTAGCAGAGAATAGCGAACAGGCTTCTATAGGCCGTGTTTCCCTTGTCAATGGTACTGCTATATATGACAGGATTATTACCGAGAAAAATCATCAAAGAAAAGGGCTCGCTTCTTTTTTATTGAAAGAACTTGAGAAGATCGCTTTATCAAAAGGATTCTCAAATAACCTTTTAGTAGCAACAGAAGAAGGAAAGCGGTTGTATGAAACGTTAGGCTGGAAAATGTATTGCCTGCACAGTTCTATCGTAATTCCGTCCGAAACTTAATATTTTGACCAAATTAAATATTTAATCACCAATAAATAGTAATTTAGGCTTATAAACTGTTACCATGAGTGAAAAATCAAGACTTGACGAAATAAGAGAGGAACTTAAAAAACTGGATATCAGTCCTACCATATTTGCCCGAAAAGAAATTCATGAGCTGCCGGATATTCTTTCAGCAGACGAAAAAATTGTCTATCTCGTTGAAGGCAGAAATAAAACAAACAATCATCATATCATTTTAGTAGCTACAGACAGAAGATTGATCTTTGTAGATAAAGAATTCATGTATGGATTGAAAGTAGAGGACTTTTCCTACAGCAAAATAAGCTCAATACAATATGAAACAGCAGTGTTGCTGGCTTCCATAGATATTCAGGTAACTGATGATATCGTAGAGATAGATGGAGTAGGAAGGTATCATGCAGAGCTTTTCTGTGAAAAGGTAAGAGATTTTATGTCCCGCCCTGAAGGCTCCACTCAGAATACACCTGAACCCAGTGTTTTAGACCTGCTCGAACAATTGGGAAGATTAAAAGAATCCGGGGTTTTAAGTGAGGAAGAATTTTTGGATCAAAAGAAAAAGCTCATGAATAAATTATAATCAGGACGTAAGTAAGCTTTAATAAAAAGCAGAATTAACACTATTTTAAAACTAAAACAATGGAAAATTACTTAGAAATAAATAAAAAATCATGGAATGCTAAGGTTGAACCGCACCTGAAGTCGGATTTTTACTTTGTAGATGAATTTTTGAAAGGCAGAACTTCACTCAACTCAATAGAACTGGAGCTTCTGGGAGATATAAAAGGAAAAAGTATTCTGCATTTGCAGTGCCATTTTGGGCAGGATTCTATTTCCCTGTCAAGAATGGGTGCTAAAGTGACCGGAATAGATCTTTCTGATCAGGCTATTGATGCAGCGAAAGATCTTGCTCAGAAATGTGGTACAGATACAGAATTTATCTGTTCAGACGTATACGATCTACCTAATGTGCTGGATCAGAAATTTGATATCGTGTATACAAGTTACGGTACAATAGGCTGGCTTCCTGATCTTGAAAAATGGGCGGGTGTTATCAATCACTTCCTAAAACCCGGAGGACAATTTATCATGGCGGAATTTCATCCGGTTGTCTGGATGTTTGATGATGACTTTACAAAAGTTGTTTACAATTATTTTAATGAAAAACCGATAGTAGAAACCTATGAAGGAACCTATGCAGATCAGTCTGCGCCCATCATACAGGAATATGTCATGTGGAATCACTCTTTATCAGAAGTTCTCGATAATCTGGTTAAAAAAGATTTAAAACTGGATACTTTTCAGGAATTTGACTGGTCGCCATATCCTTGCTTCAGACATGTAGATGAATTTGAAAAAGGTAAATGGAGAATTCCACAGTTTGGAAATAAAATACCACTGGTTTTTGCTTTGGCAGCACAGAAAAAATAAAAACTGAATTAAAAGCTTTCAAAATAAAAAGTCATCGTAATACTGATTACGATGACTTTTCCTATATATGAATGTTAAAAAAACTGCTTTTGTCTAGCTAAGAGAATCTTCAGCCTTTGTCTTTACTTCGTCCACTTTATTTTGAACCTGGGAAGCAACGTCATTGGCTTTTGTTTTAAGGTCATTTCCCCATTTGTTAAGATTATCTTTTGCAGTATTGATTTTGTCTTTTACCGCCTGTTGATCTTCAGGGCTTGAATTCTTATATTTCCAATAAGCTAATGCACCTAAACCTAATAAAGCTAATATACCTTTTGTTTTGTTTCCCATGATTTCTATTTTTTTATGTATTAATATTAAAATTTGTTATTACTAATAATGTAAAATACGTGCCAAAAAAATAAATTGACTTATAAAAAAATGTTAAAATTAAGAAAAGACTTCAAAATTTTTGCCATCAAAACTGGCGAAAACCATAGTAGGATAAGAATCCTGATGATAAAGATTTCCGTCTTTATCAATAGCGATAGCTCCTGCGAATCCATCGATGGTTTTAAGTTCATCAAATGTCTTGCTGAAAGCCTGTTGAAGGCTCATCCCATCTGTAACCCTCGTTACAATTTTTGTGGCAGTAGCATTGCTCACAATGTCTTCCCCCACACCGGTACAGCTTACAGCACAGAAGGCATTGGCATAATTTCCAGCCACTGTGGCAGAATCTGAAATCCTTCCCGGGATCTCAAAACCTTTTCCTCCCGTAGACGTAGCAACAGCCAGTTTTCCTTCTTGATCAATCGCTACACAGCCTACCGTTCCTTTACCTCCGTTAGCCAGTTTGGCTTCATATTCACTTCTTCTCTGAGGAATTTCTGTAGAAAAATTCTCAAAACCATGCTCCGTGGCATAGATTTTTGCACCGTGGCCTCCTAAAACCCTGTCATCTTCACCAATAAGATCTTTAGCCACAAAAATAGGGTTCTTTACATCCTGAATATTGATGACACCGCTTAGCTTCTGAGTTTCACCATTCATAATAGCAGCACTCATACGGATAATACCATCGCTCTGAATCTGAGAACCAATTCCCGCGTTATATAACGGATCATCCTCCAGCAATGAAACGGCATAAGCAACGGTATCAAAAGCTGAATGGGTTGTAAGATATTCAAATGCTTTTTGGGCAATTTCTTTTAAAGAATCCTGTTTTGCTGTTTTTACTTCATGGCTTTGGTCACTTTCTGAGAAAAAACCTCCGTGGATAATGATTTTCATAATAGATAAGGGTTTCGTGTTCCGTGGCTTCGGGTTTATTGCTGTCAATTATTACAAAGCCCGATCATTAAATAGGAAGAAAAGATAAGAAATTTATTCATATCCTGTATTAATACGAGTTTCGTGTTCCGGGATTTCGAGCTTATTGTCTTTTGAAAATCGAATCTCAAAACCCCGCAACCCGTACTATTTATCCTGTGGTATTGGATTAAACTGAGAATTCTCAATAGTTAAGGTCTTTGTGGTAAGATCATAATGATCATTCATAGACATGACATGTACCGTTAAATTATCAATAGAAATAGGTTCTCCAAGATTGATATTGGTAAGGTTGGTATCTTTAATAAATCTTCCGTCTACCAGAATGACAAGACCGGAACCTACAGCGGTCATTACATCGTTATGAATGAAAAGTCCGGTATCTTCTCCTAGTCCTATTCCCAGTGTTCTTGGATTGTTGACTACAGCCTGAAAAAGACGTCCGATTCTGCCACGCTGTACAAAGTGTGTATCAATAATGACATTATCAATCAAACCTAATCCCTGTGTGGTTTTGATTTCTCCTTTCAACAATGCTTCAGAACTGCTTCCCTGATAGATCATATTTTCAGATGCAGCAGCAGCTCCAGCAGAAGTTCCGGAATAAATGAAATCCTGCTCCTGGTATTTTAATAGAATTGTATCATGGAATCTTGTTCCTCCGAGAATAGAAGTCAGTCTTAGCTGATCTCCTCCGGTGAACATCATGACATCAGCAGCATTGGCTCTTGCCACCATCGCGTCAGAATTGGCTTCTTCACGGTTGTGGATGTCCAGAACATTTACATTTTTAGCACCCAGAAATTCAAATGCCTTTTTGTATTCAGAACCTACAATCTGAGGGATTTGAGAGGCGGTTGTTACAATTTCAATAACAGAATCTTCCTTGAGTTTTGATTCGTTGATGATCTTCCTTAAGATCCCACGCTCAAAAAAATTAAGATTCTTTTCTATATTCTGGTCATAATCGGTTTCAGCAAAACTGCCTTTGTTTACAGCGCCTCCGATAACTATTAATTTTCCAACAGGTTTCATCATTGTACAAAATTAAAAAATAATTCACATTCATTGGCTAATTTCATGCCATCTTTCGTTGATTTTTAATGTTTTAGGAATGTTAATTAAAATTAATTGTTTTTTAACAAATCTTTAAATTTGCTATGGTTTTGTTTGGGGTTTTACATTATCTTTGGCTATGAAAGGAGTTATTGTTAACTGTTAAAATGCCAATAGACTATGAAAATCGAAAAGATTCAGGCACTACGCGGTCCAAACATCTGGAGCATCAGAAGAAAGAAGCTGATACAGATGAGGTTAGACTTAGAAGAAATGGAGAATTATCCTACCAATAAAATCGAAGGATTCAGGGAAAGGATTGAAAAATTAATACCCTCATTGATTACCCATCGATGCTCGGAAGGAGTGGAAGGTGGTTTTTTCCATAGAGTGGAAACCGGAACCTGGATGGGGCATGTCATTGAGCATATTGCTTTGGAAATACAGACCCTGGCGGGAATGGATGTAGGGTTTGGAAGAACCCGGGAGACAAAAACTCCGGGAGTATATAATGTAGTTTTCAACTATATTGAAGAAAATGCAGGGATCTATGCTGCTGAAGAAGCAACAAAGATTGCAGAAGCCCTTATAGAAGGGAAGGATTATGATTTAAATGCCTGCATTCATAGATTAAAAGAAATCAGAGAACGTGTCCGCCTTGGGCCTTCTACAGGAAGTATTGTAGAAGAAGCTGCTTCAAGAAGAATTCCCTGGATCAGACTGGGAACAAACTCTCTGGTTCAATTGGGTTATGGAGTAAATCAACAAAGGTTTCAGGCTACCATTACCGGAAAAACAAGTTCCATTGCCGTTGATATCGCATGTAATAAAGAATTAACCAAAAGAATGCTTCATGATGCAGCGATTCCTGTACCGATTGGTGATTTGGTCGTAGATGAAGAAGGATTAAATGCTGTGATCAGAAAAATTGGCTATCCGATTGTGTTGAAACCTTTGGATGGAAATCACGGAAAAGGATCTTCCATTAATGTCACCGAATGGGAATCTGCTAAAATTGGTCTGGAACATGCTCAGAAATATTCCAGAAAAGTAATTGTTGAAAAATATATCACAGGTTATGATTTCCGTATACTGGTGATCAATAATAAGATGGTGGCGGCAGCAAGAAGAGTGCCTGCCCATGTTGTAGGAGATGGCGAACTGAACCTTCAACAGCTTATTGATAAAGAAAACAAAGACCCGAGAAGAGGATATGGCCATGAAAATGTTCTTACTGAGATTGAGGTAGATAAAGATACATTGGAACTTCTTGAAAAGCTTCAATATACGCTGGAGACCATTCCTCAAAGGGGAGAAGTGGTCTACCTGAAATCAACGGCGAATCTTTCAACCGGTGGAACATCCATTGATGTAACAGATATGGTGCATCCGGAAAATATCACGATGGCAGAAAGAATTTCCAAAATTATCGGATTGGATGTCTGCGGTATTGATGTGATGGCAGAGAACCTGACTCAACCTTTAAAAGAAAGTGGTGGAGCTATTATTGAGGTCAATGCTGCTCCGGGTTTCAGAATGCACCTGGCTCCAAGCGAAGGGCTTCCAAGAAACGTTGCTGCACCGGTGGTAGATATGCTTTATCCGCAAGGGAAACCTTTTACCATTCCAATTATTGCTGTGACGGGCACGAATGGGAAAACCACGACTACAAGACTTATTTCACATATTGTAAAAAGTAATGGTTACAGAGTGGGATTCACGACTTCGGACGGAATTTACATTCAAAATACAATGCTGTCAAAAGGAGACACTACAGGACCACTTTCAGCAGAATTTATCTTGAAAGATCCAACGGTAGAATTTGCAGTACTGGAAACTGCCAGAGGTGGGATTTTACGTTCCGGGCTTGGTTTTTCACAATGTGACATCGGAGTTTTGACCAATATTGAGGAAGATCATTTGGGAATGAATGATATTCACAGTTTGAAGGATCTTACCAAAGTAAAACGTGTTGTACTCGATAGTGTTAAAAAGAGTGGCTGGAGCGTGCTGAACGCAGATAATCAATATTCCATGAGGATCGTGAATGATCTTGATTCCAACGTAGCGATTTTCAGTATGGATGAAAACAACCCTCATATTGTAAAATTTGCGAAAGAAGGAAAAATCACATGCGTGTATGAAGAAGGATTTGTAACCATTAAAAAAGGAGACTGGAAAATCAGAATAGGAAAAGCCAAAGATTTCCCGATCACCATGGAAGGGAAAGCCAGATTCATGATTGAAAATGTTTTGGCAGCCAGTTTGGCAAGTTACCTTTATGGATTCGGAATTGAAGATATTTCCAATTCTTTGAGAACATTTATTCCAAGTGCTCAGCTTACACCGGGAAGGTTGAATGTCTTTAAGTTTAAAAATTTTAAGGTACTGATCGATTTTGCTCATAATCCATCAGGATACGAAGCCATTGAAGACTATCTGAAAAATGTTGAGTCTACGAAGAAAATCGGGATTATTTCCGGTGTTGGAGACAGAAGAGATAATGATATCAGAGAGTGTGGAAAGATTGCCGGAAGAATGTTTGACTATATTATCATCCGAAATGAGAAACATCTTCGAGGAAGAACGGAAGAAGAAATCAATGGGTTGATTATTGATGGTATTAATGTTGCAGGAAGAGATGTCAGCTACGAGATCATTCCTAAAGAAATTGAAGCTTTGAAACATGCGATAGGAATGGCAGAAGAAGGAACATTTATCACTGCTTTAAGCGATGTTATTTCCAATGCTATTGACCTGGTTCAGGAATATCAGGCCAAGGAGCTGTTGGAAGACGATAAGAATATTTAAAAAAAATAAACCTCCGGAAATTTCGGAGGTTTTGTTTTTTATAAGCTTTCCCAGGTTTTCTTTATGTTCTGCATTTTTTTAAGATAAAAATACAAAGGAATAAGTTCTAATCTGATTGTAAAGCTGATTGTTGGAATGGTAAATGGAATAATGACCATCATAATGAGGCAAATCCCAATTCCTATGATTGCGTCAACTATTGCAGCCTGTACTGCCCAATTTTGTTCAAACCAAAGTCCATAAGCAACAATACCTTTAAACAAAAATAAAAAGCAGATCAAAAGTCCTGTCATTGAATAGGGATGGTTAGCACTTATCCCGTATATAGATAAAGAGACATGAGTCATCAGTGAGCCTGCTATCAAAAAAATAGCAGATAATGCACCTCCGATTAAAAATATCCATAAGAAAACTTTAATCCAGGTGGGTAATAGATTTCTTCTTCGTGTTAAAATGTTATTGTCAAATTCTGCAAAAGCTGTTGACTTTTCTTCCATGTATTATTAGTTTTATAAGTTGTCTATCCAAAAAAAGCATTCGAACTACCGATCCAGATGGCATCTTTTTTATTGAAATCTACATTGACCATGGCGGCTTTTGTCATTCTTCCAAGATTTTCCAGTAGGATAGGGCGTTCGTCATTTTCCCTCCAAATATACAACAAACGGATCTCTGCTTTTGAAAATTCTCCGTTGATATCTTCAAAAATGGGTTCATAGTGGACTTTTCTCTGCAAAATATAGTTTTCTTTATCCTGAATAGAGTCTGTAACTTCTTTTGTCGGATTTAAATTGACTCCGCTTCCTGCGAATGAAAATAAAGGTTTCAAAACAAAATCTTCAAGGTTTTCATTTTCCGGGAATTCATGCAGAAAATAACTCTTCGGGACAAACTGATGTTGTAATAAAGGTAAAAGAAATTTTGAAATTTTAAAGAACCAATTGGGGTGGGTGATCCATTGAACATCTACTTCTTCACGGAAATCAAATTCTGTGGTAAGATTGGGAATATTGTCCAGTTCATCAAATATAACACGGTTGTAAATTCTCTTGATTTCGGTAAGCTTTCCGTTATTTTCATAATACAGTTTCTTGCCTTCTTTTTTTACTTTCGTCAGACATACGGTTTTTATTCCCAATAATTTTTCTGTTAAAGCAAAATCAATCGCTGTTTTCTGTTTTTCCGGGAATATTTCAAGAAGGATTACATTTTCAGGATTTTCATCTCCTACAATTAATTCTTTTAAATAGTTCTTAAAAGTTTCATGAGGCATTGGATTTTTGATTTCCGAAAGAAAAGGGTAGACTTCACAATAGGTTTCCTCATATACTTTCTGAAAAGCATATAAAGAAGGAAACGCTTGAAGCTCTATTAGTTGAGGCTCTATTTCTCCGTTCTCATTTTTGCAGACTCCAAAATCTATGGTGAAAAAATGGGGTTGGTCCGTATCATTGGGAACCCTGCAGTTTTCAGGTACAGCTTTCTGAAGTACTTCTGTGGGCATAGCCTTGATCTGGCTGATGATACTTTCGCTGGCATCGATAAGTTTACTTTCAAACTCTTTAGTCAAAAAAATAGGGCTTTCGGAAACCCTGAAAGTAGGTGCTGTACCTCCTTTTTCTGCCAGTATATTTTTTAATTGATTGTATTTTTCATCCGAAAACTCCTGATTGTACTGTTTTCTGTATTTTGGGATCATATTTTTTTCTTTTGTGATGTTAAAAAATCGAGCATTTCTGCCCGATTGTTATTATGTAGTAAGGAACTGGAAACTAGGAGAGCGAAGTTCTTAAACATGAAAATATTTATCCTGTCAGTTCATGAATAAAAGGATCTTCAGTAGTCTTAACTGAAAATAACTTCCAGCTTCCAGCCTTTTAAACCAAAGTCTCAGCTTCTTTCAAAATGTTTTTTTTTGCAAACTGAAGGAATCTTGGAAGAATCTGATTCCTGGTGAGGATGATTTTGTCTTCATCGTCTATTCTGTCCATGGTTTCAAGATATTTTTCCATTCCGAAATTTTCGATCATGGCTTCTCTGTTTTTTTCATCTTTCAGATTTTCAATCAGAGATTCAGGATTGGCTTCAGGGTGAAACTGTGTTCCGAATATTTCTTCCGAAAAACGAACCGCCATTACCGCTCTTTCCAGATTGATATGAGGACGGAATTTTTCAATTGCCATGACAGTCATTCCAAGTTCTTCAAAACGGTCATGATCCGGCTCAATAAACTGATAAGCTCTGGAATCTACTGCATAAAAAGGATCCTGAAGATTTCTGAACAGGAATTCCTCTTTGCCTTCATCTGTTTTATGAACAGGCATTACTCCAAAGGAATAAGACTTTCTTTTACAGATATTACCAAGATTCCAGTGAATACTTGCCAACTGGAATGAATGGCAAATCAGAAAAAGGTATTTTTTACCTTCACTGAATTTATTATGCTCTAAAACGGAATCCAGAAAATGGGCAAATCTGTCTTCCCACGCCAAACCTTCCCGATGTGGGTTTCCCGGTCCGCCAGAAGAAATAAATATATCAAAATCTCCGATTTCGGGCATTTCATCTTTATATCTTACATCAAACGTTTTGATGACAACATTTTCTTCAGAGTTCTGCTGAAATGCTTCAGAAATTTCTTTAATGTTCCTAAAACCTTGATTCACATGATTGTTGTTCATGTCAAGCAGAGCAATTCGAATATTTTTCATTACATCATATTTTTTGTAAAGTTACCAAAAATATTATGAAGCAGGTTCACCATGTGTTATGCCATACTCCGTTTCAGAGATCATATAATCAACAACTTTCGTGAGATCGCCCGTCTCCTTGAAGATCTGAAGCTGTCTGTCTGCACCGGTTCCGTTTTCAAGAATTTTCCAGGCATATTCTACTTCTTGGCGACATCCCAGATCATCTACCACATCATCAATAAACTCCAGAAGTTCTTTTAACAAATGAGGATATGGAACGGATTCTTCTTTTCCGAAATCAATCAGATGGGCTTCAATACCACTTTTGGAAGCGCGCCATTTATTTTCATTCAACAGCAGTCTTCTGTAGCTTCTGAAACTCAGATTTTGCTGATGAAGCTTATAGATTTTAGCAACAAGGCACTGCATAATAGCTGCAAGGCACACCGTTTCATCAATTCTCAGGGGCATATCGCAGATTCTGAATTCAATGGTAGGGTAGAACGGATGTACGCGCAGATCCCACCATATTTTCTTAGCATTGTCGATGGTTCCTGTTTTCACCAGAAGATCTACATAGCTGTCAAATTCTGCCAGAGAGTTAAAATAACTTGGAATACCGGTTCTGGGGAATTTTACGAAGATTTCCTGTCTGTAAGATTTAAAACCTGTATATCTTCCGATCCAGAATGGTGAATTGGTAGAAAGAGCATACACGTGAGGAAGAAAGTAACGCATTACATTCTGAATTCTCACGCCTTCTTCACGATTAGGAATTCCAATATGAACATGCAAACCGAAAATAAGGTTTTCACGGGCCACATCTCCCATATCATCTACAATTTTGATATATCTTTCGCCTTGGGTGATGTTGTTATCCGACCAGTGTGAAAAGGGATGTGTGCCTCCTCCGGAAACGCGAAGCCCCTGTTCATGGGCAATATTGATAAGATGACGTCTTAAATTCGTTAATTCTGCTCTCGCTTCCTGAATATTCTGGCAGATTCCTGTTTCCATTTCAATCATGGATTCGTGCATTTCGTGCTTTAAATTTTCACTTAAAACCGCTTTGCCGCCCTCAATGATTTTTGAAACATGAGAAACAAGATCTCTGCTTTCGACATCAATGATCTGATATTCTTCTTCAATTCCAATAGTAAACTGATGATGCATTTGTTTTGTGTTTTTTAATTCTTTTCAATGTTATTTTATGGAATCTTTCACAAAGGCTCCCCAAGTAATGTTAGGTTTTCCCGGAACATATTCTTTAGCTTTTTCTATAGCCAGTTTTGCAGCATGTTCTATGATCCATGCAAAATTTTCTTCCCCTACAGAATTTCTGTCCGCATCCGGAGCCGGGTTGCAGAAGTCAATTGCATAAGGAATACCATCTCTTACGGCAAATTCTACCGTGTTGAAGTCATACCCCAACGCCTCATTCATGGTAATGGTATAATCATGGATGGTTTTCAGTAGTTTTTCAAGTTCTTTACCTTCTGTCTGATGCGTAGTAGCATATCTCAGATGAGGAGCATTTCTCGGTTCGTAAGGCATGATGTGAACATATTTTCTGCCCAGACAGTAAACTCTGTAATAATCATCAAAGATTATTTCTTCCTGTACCATCATCACCAGCTGCTCCGTTTCGCCTAATTTGTTCCAAAGGTCATCCGGGTTTTCCACTCTGTAAACATTTTTCCAGCCACCGCCGTCGTGAGGCTTCATGTATGCCGGAAATCCTACATAATTAAAGATATATTCCCAGTCATGTGGAAATTTCAGGTTTCTGAATGAAGTTTCAGAAGTATTGTTCGGCCTTTCGTGTGAAGGCAGCAAAACAGTCTTAGGAAGTGGAATGCCAAGTTTAGACATCAGGGCATTGTTGAAAAATTTCTCGTCAGCACTCCACCAGAATGGATTGTTGATTACATAAGTGCCATTAAGAGCTGCATTTTTAAGGTAAGCTCTGTAAAAGGGAACGTCCTGCGAAATTCTGTCGATGATTACCGCATAACCATAGTCTGCACCCTGTTCTAATTTGTCGATGGTAACGGGTTCAGCTATGATTTCTCCACCTCCCAGTTCATTCACTTTGTCTATAAATGCCCAGGGAAACGTGTCTTCCATACCGAAAAGAATTCCTACTTTTTTTGTCATAATTTTTGTTTTTAAGATGGGTGTATATTTTTTTCTATTTGTCTTTTATATTGTTTCAAGAGAAAAAGTTTCCTATAAAGGTTGGGAATACCATTCTCCACAGTGGCCAGTCGTGGCCTATCCATTTTCTTTCATCATACCAGAAGTCTATTCCTTTCAGTCTTAAAATTTCGGCCATTTCAACATTTTTATCTTTGCAGATATCCTGATCAGAAGTGCTGAGCACAATATGCATGTGTTTATATTTCCAGGCTTCATCATTTCTTACAAATTCCCTCGGACAGTTGAAGTAAACAGTTTCATCAGAATAGCCGTCCATAAAATTTCTTATACTGAACGCTCCGGAAAGGCAGAACAGATGAGAAACCACGTCAGGAAATCTGAATGCAAAATTGGCAGCGTGATACCCTCCAAAACTGGCTCCGGCTACGGCTACGCGATGGGTTTTATGAAGCTTCTGAATATAAGGAACGAATTCCTGGATCAGAAACTGTACATATCGTTCATAGTTTCTTATTCTTTGCTGGGGAGAAATTTTATCATCATAAAAACTCCAGCTGTCAATAGTCTGAACATTGTAAAGCTTTACTTTTCCCTGTTCTATAAACCAATTGATACTACCGTTAAGATGGAAATCATGATTTTGAGTATATTGTCCCTGAGAAGTAGGAAACATGATGATAGGATGACCGTAATGTCCGGTCACTTCTACCTTGAGGCTGATTCCCAATATATTTGAGTAATACTCTGTATGTTCTATATGAGGCATTTTTCTTTGTTTAATTTTAATACTGTGCTTATATTAATTTGATAAATTCAATTCCTCCAAGCTGATCTTTTTCTAAAATATCCAGTACAATTGTTCCTGATTTCGGATGTTCGAGGATTATATTTTCTTTAAAGATCCATGTTGAGCCAGGTTTGTTGGCATGAGTTGAGTCAACGAACTGATAATATGCTTTGCTTTGCCATTTTCCCGGGCTTATGTTTTCTAAATTACATTTTAGTATGGAATCTTCTGGCAGATTGTATATTATGAATTCAATAACATTTTGAATATCAATGTCACGCTTCATTTTTTAGGAACTCAACTTATTGCTTTTTGGAGGTAGAATATTCAGCATATCTGCATGAATCATTTCTGCTGCAGAGTCCAGTCTCTCCTGTACCACGGAGGCATCACCGGATTTGTAAACAATCCCGACGTGATAATCTATCGGAAGAAACTTTACAACTTCTTCACATTCAAAACTGCTGTAATCAGGTTCTTTATCTTTAATCAAAGCAACAATCAGCCCTGAATAATATCCTGTGGGCGGTGAAACACTGTAATCACTGCCTTTCAGAAGAGCATCTTCAATTTTCGCCCATTCTCTCCAGATATTGATGCCGCTTGATGCTTCTACCAGGTCCGGAATATGAGCACCGCCAACCCTTGAAGAGGTTTCAAGGAAATACCATTTGCCATCTTCTTTTCCGCGGATAAATTCTGTATGGGTAGCCCCATTAATCAATCCGAAGCTGGAAAGTACTTTGGCATTAATTTCTTCCAGAGCTTTGAACTCTTCAGAATACCGGCCTAAAGTCTTGGACCGGAATACGCCGCCTTCATGGGAAACCTGCATAGGAGGAGCAAGGTATTTTGAGGCAGAAGTGAATATAATTTTTTTATTAAAAGTAAGGCTGTCCACATGGTAAACGTCTCCGGGTTTAAAACTTTCCAGTAAAAAAAGATGACGTTCTTCTCCCAGTGTTTCTAATGCCTCGTAAAGCTGTTCTTTGGACGTTATTTTTTTGATTCCTGATGCTGAAGCTTCAGAGCGGGGTTTCAGTACCCATGGCGCAGGAACGCGGTCTGTAAACTCGTTGACTTCATTATCATTGAATACAGCTGTAAATTCAGGAACGCCGATCTCTGAATCTTTTGCTTTCTGCCGCATAGCCAGTTTATCCCTGAAATAGCGGTGTGTGGTCTGTCCCATTCCCGGAATACGGAATGTCTCTCTGATTAATGCTGCTTTTTCTACATCATAATCATCCAATGCCACTACAGCATCTACTTTTCTGGTTTTCATCAGGTGGGAAAATCCCTGAATCAGATGCTCCAGATTCCATACGGACGGTTTGAGTTCCGGCATATAAAATACCTCATCAATCGCATGCCAGGGCCAGTTTTTTTCTTTAAGGTTTTCAGAGGTTACTAAGATGATTTTATTGCCGAGATTCTTCATTTCGTCCATAAAATCGTAGCCTTTATAATAGCACGAAATACATACAATAGTTTTCTTCTCCATATAATGTTTTTTAAGATTTAGTGAATTTTCAAAAATAAAAGCATTTATTTGTTATTTTATCAATATCATAAAATGTAATATCGTGCGGTTTTGAAAATCCACTAATCAATTATACAGAGTTTTTTTGTAAAAAACTAATTTTTAATGATAATTTTCAATTAAATTCACGAGGAGTTGAACGCCAAATCCTGTTGCTGCTTTTTCCCTGGCATATCCTACGTTTCCAAATGCTACTCCGGCAATATCCAAATGAGCCCAAGCAGAATGGTTTTCAGTGAATTGCTCTAAAAATTTTGCGGCAATAATGCAGTCTCCTACAGGCTTCAGAGAGATGTTTTTCATATCGGCTACATCAGACTGAATATCGTCTTTCCAGACATCCCATAAAGGTAGATTCCATACTCTCTGATTGGTTTGATCTCCTGTTTTTATCAGATTATTTTTCAATTCTTCATTATTGGAAAACATCGCAGCACAGGTGTCACCAAACATTCTTACAGAACTTCCTGTGAGAGTAGCCAGATCAATCAGAAAATCTGTTTTGTAGTTTTTGGAAAGATAAGATAATCCGTCTGCAAGGATCAAACGGCCTTCGGCATCGGTATCAAGTACTTCAATGGTTTTTCCGTTGTATGCTGTGATCACATCACTTGGAAGCAAGGCTTTTTCAGAAACAGCATTGTCTGTAATAGGAAGAACAGCAATAATGTTCACAGGAAGCTGCATTTCTGCAGCATAAATTAAAGTACCCAAAACAGCTGTAGCTCCACCCATATCAGACTTCATATAATGCAGATTGGCAGAGCTTTTTATGGATATTCCTCCTGTGTCAAACAAAATACATTTTCCTACCAATCCGAAAGTCTTGGCATTTTTAACTGTAGTTTTATATTCCAAAATAGTAAACGCTGCATCGTAAGCACTTCCCTGGTTAACTGAAAGGTAAGCACCCAATCCAAGTTCTTCACATTTTTTTCTGTTGAAAACGGTGTACTTTAACTCATGTTTTTTTGCCAGATTTTTAAGGTATGTACTTAAGATATCCGGTTTTTTAAGATTGGCCGGTTTGTTGAGCCAGTCCTGACAGGCAGTTTGTCCGTTTACCAATGCTTCCGCTTTCTGGCTGATATGATCTAGTTTTTTCTGACTTAAATTCTCAAAATGTAATTCAAATTTTACATTCCAGAAAGCATGTTTTTTCTCAAAAGGGTAGTTGTAAGTACCAATCAATAATCCTTTTGTAAATTCTTCAAATTGTTTTTCATTCATAAAATCTGCCAGAGCCAGTGTAGGTACTGCCTGCAGTTTTTCTTTCTGTGTCTGTGAGAATTTAGCTGCAACCTGCTGGATTTCGAAATTCTGTAACGTAGATTTTCCTAATCCAATGAAATAGGTAACTCCTTCTTCATGAGCATTGATGAAAACTTCATACTTCTTTCCTGTGAAAAAAGTTGAAATATTTTTGTTGAAATTTTTACTGGATTTTGTCCATTCTTCCTCTGTAAATATGTGGAAGATCTGAGTGTAATTTTTGTTTTTTTTATTAATTAGTTTCATAAATAGATATTATTTTTTTCTAAAATCATATGTTATCGCTCTTCATTTGTCCTGGTCTGCTTTAAAATTTTCTTCAGCGATTTTATAGATTTAGTTTTTAATGCTTTGTTGCTGTGGTTTTACTTCTACAGGATTTTCTGTGTTATCATAGAACAGCCATTCAATAGCCCTTGGAAACTCCTGTGACCAGTAAAATTCATTATGAGTGCCTTCAGGATTGATATTGGTCTTAAACTCAAAATCAAACAGCTTTTTTTCTTCCCATCTTTTCAGATATTCTTCAAAAATATGAATTCTTTTGACCATTTTAGACCCTTCCTGACCGCCTCCATAAAGATAAATTTTTGTTTTAAAAGGAACCCGGAAATTCATCATTGGAAAGTTGTTATTAGGCTCAACCCAAAGAGAAGGAGAGAATATCAGTAACTTGGAATAAACCTCAGGATAAAGAAACCCACTGTATATGCTGATGAGTGCCCCTAATGAACTGCCCCCGATTCCGGTATTGTCACGGTCTTTTTTGGTTCTGTAATTTTCATCCACAAAAGGCTTTAAAGTATCTGCAATAAAACGGATATATTTTTTTCCCTCAGAACCGTTGGCTACATGATCATTATCGAAAATATATTCTTTAATCCTTTCCTCGCTCCCATGTTCTATGGCAATAATGATAAGGTCACCACGTCCATATTCTGCAAGGATAGACAGTTTCTTGTCAATTTCCCAGTTTCCGAATCCGCTTCCTTCATTGAATAGGTTCTGTGCATCCTGAAGATACAAAACAGGATATTGTTTATCCGTTGTATGATAATCATAGGGAAGCAGTGCCCAGACTTTACGGTGGCGGTCAAGCTGTGGGATATAAAAGTTTTCGGAAATCACTTCAGCAATGGGATAATATTCTTCTTTGAACGGTCCCCAGTTCAATCTCCATTTTTCTATCGTATCAGTAGTTTTACCGACGGATTTTTTTACTTTTCTGTTGGGAGTGATATTTCCATATTGATCCAGCTCCACATTTTCCCAGCCTCCCTTTGTGAATTTGTAGTCAATTTCTTCTGGAAGAGCCTGATCATCAATTTCTATAAAATAATGGGAAGGATCAGTTTGTTTAAGCTGAAAATTGTAGTCTTTAGGATTCCAGCTGTTAAAATTTCCGGTGATAAATACCGGTCTGTCATCTTTTTCTTCGGTATAAAGTTCAAACCTCATCGTGTGTGTTTAATAAATATTAATGTTAAATGTATAAAAAAAGATTGTTTTGAAATCATAAAAATTTGAGTTAAAAAATGATATATTTGATAGATAGACTAAAACCGAAATGAAGTTGACAATTATTTGATGAATAATTCATCGCTATTGTCAGTATTTTTCGTAGTTTCAAAGAAAATATAAATACAAACCGGTCTTGATGAATTCTGTTAAAACCTATACACTTTTCACCGATCATGATGTGTATCTTTTCAAAGAAGGTAGACATTATAAGCTGTATGGTAAATTTGGAGCACATTCTGCAGAAAAAGAGGGTGTAAAGGGTGTGTACTTTTCAGTATGGGCGCCGAATGCAAAGAAAGCTTCTGTTATCGGGAATTTTAATAACTGGAATCATAAAGATCATATTTTGTTTCCGAGATGGGACGGGTCTGGAATTTGGGAAGGATTTATTGATGGCTTAACCTGGGGAACATTATACAAATATGCTATTGAAACACAAGGAGGCGAAATTCTGGAAAAAAGTGATCCATATGCATTGAGCTGGGAACAGAATATTCAGGCTGCTTCTCTGGTTTCTACTACATGGTATGAATGGAATGATCAGGAATGGATGGATAGCCGCTGGGAAAAAAACAGACTGGAAGCTCCTTTATCTGTATATGAACTGCATCTGGGTTCATGGGTAAGAGACGGGGATTATCCTGACCGCTTTCTGAATTACCGGGATATTGCCAAAAAGCTTGTTCCTTATATCAAGGAAATGGGTTTTACTCACGTAGAATTCATGCCTGTGATGGAATATCCTTATGAGCCCAGCTGGGGATATCAGATTACCGGGTTTTATGCGGCGACTTCACGCTTTGGTTCACCACAGGATTTGATGTTTCTTATTGATGAACTTCATAGAAACGAAATTGGTGTCATTCTGGATTGGGTTCCATCCCATTTTCCGGGAGATGCTAACGGGCTTCATCGTTTTGACGGATCGTATCTGTATGAACACGAAGACCCGAGAAAAGGTTTTCATCCGGACTGGAAATCACATATTTTCAATTACGGAAGAAATGAAGTCAAATCTTTTCTGATTTCAAATGCCATGTTCTGGCTAGACCGTTATCATGCAGATGGATTGCGTGTAGATGCTGTAACCTCAATGCTTCATCTGGATTATTCTAGAAATGAAGGCGAATGGGAACCTAATATATATGGAACGAATGTAAATCTGGAAGCGAAAGCTTTTCTACAGGAATTTAATACAGCCGTTTACAAGGAATTTGGTGATAATATCATGACCATAGCAGAAGAAAGTTCAGATTTTCCTATGCTTACCAAACCTGTTCATGATGGCGGTGTAGGATTTGGAATGAAATGGATGATGGGCTGGATGCATGATACACTGGATTATTTCAAAGAAGATTTTCCTAACCGTAAATTCCATCATCATAAACTTACGTTTGCTTCCATGTATATGTATAATGAAAATTATATGATGCCCTTGTCACACGATGAAGTCGTACACGGAAAAGCAAGCCTGATCTATAAAATGAAAGGCGACGAATGGCAGAAATTTGCCAATCTACGTGCTTTGTATGTCTATATGTATACCCACCCGGGAGCCAAGCTGCTTTTTATGGGTGATGAATTCGGGCAGACCAGTGAGTGGAATTTTACAAGAAGCCTCGACTGGCATTTGCTGAAATATCCTGTTCATAAAGGAATGCAGGAAATTGTAAAAGAACTGAATCATCTGTACAGATCAGAAACTGCCTTTTATGAAAATCAGTTTGATAAACATGGTTTTGAATGGGTTGAAGCAGATGACCTTGAAAACTCAGTATATGTATACCTGAGAAAAGGAAAAAGAAAGGACGATGTAATGATGGTCGCTTTAAATCTGGCACCCAAAGTGCTGGATTATAAAATCGGGATTCCTGCAGGAACCCATTGGGAAGTTGTTCTAAATTCCGATGATGAAAAATACAGCGGAAGCGGAGTAGAACCTGAAATAATGGAGGAGAAGTATGAAGAATGGAGAGGATATCCAAAAACAATGACCTTGAAGCTTCCGCCATTGGCCGGAATTATTTTAAGACAGAAGAAAGATAAAAAGTATAAATTACACAGAATTAAACACAAGAGATAAAGAATGGTTATTTATCATTTAAGTACAGAATGTTATCCTGTAGCAAAAGTAGGCGGTCTGGCAGATGTTGTCGGGGCACTTCCGAAATATCAGAATAAAATAAAAGGAATAGATGCTAAGGTAGTGATGCCTTGGTATAATAAAACCTTTGTCTATGATCATGAATTTGATCTGGTTTTTGATGGGTTTATTCATCAGGGAGATCATATGCTGCAGGTTCAGGTGTTGAAAGAAAAAACAAATGTTCTGGGATTTGAGTTGTATATGGTGAAAATTCCCGGGTTACTAGACAGAGAAAACCCTTATGGATATCAGGATGAAAGCTTCCAGTTTATGGCTTTTCAGCATGGAGTGCTACATTGGCTGTGCGCTATGGAAATTCGGCCTGATGTACTGCATTGCCATGATTATCATACCGGTCTGGTTCCTTTTATGGTAGAAAACTGTTCGGAATTCGGATTTTTAAAAGGTGTGAAAACAATAGGTACCATCCACAACGGAGAATACCAGGGAATGATGAGCTGGAATATGGCGAATTATATGCCTTCTTTTAATGCTTATCAATGGGGACTGATGGATTGGAACGGATTCATGAATCCTCTGGCAAGTATGATCAAATGTGCCGATGCTTTTACTACCGTTTCCGAAGGATATCTTGAAGAACTTTTTATTAGCTTCCGCGGACTGGAAAGCCTGGTTCGTCAGGAATTCGGGAAAGCCTATGGAATTATCAACGGTATTGATACCGAAGTCTGGAACCCTGAAACTGATCCAATGCTGGATTTTAATTTTAATAGCAAAAATGCAGTCGCTCAAAAGAAGAAAAACAAAGAAAAACTCTGCAAGGAGTATGGTTTGAAACCCGAACTTCCTTTATTTGCCTTTATCGGAAGATTCGCTACGGAAAAAGGAGCTGATCTATTACCGGATGTAGTATGGAGGAGCATTAAGCAAAGCTACGGAGCTTTAAATATCATGATTCTCGGCTCAGGAAATACCTATATTGAAAATAAATTAAAAGAATACGACTATACGTACACCAATTTTGCTTTAGATTTGGGATACAAAGAACATCTTTCCCATAAAATATATGCCTCGGCAGATTTTCTTCTGATGCCTTCCAGGGTAGAGCCTTGCGGACTGAATCAAATGTATTCCATGAGATATGGAACCGTTCCTGTGGTAAGATATACAGGAGGTCTTAGAGATACCGTAGAAGATATTTCAACCGGTGGAGCAGGGCTTAATTTTACGTATCCTGGTGTAGATGATGTTGTACATGCGATGAACAGGGCAATGGCAATTTATAATCAAAAAGGAGTCATGGAGGAACTTATCCATGCCAACATGAATTTTGATTTTGCATGGGAGAAATCTGCAGAAAAATACATAGCTTTATATAATAGCTAAATATGAGAAAGCTTTTTTTATTTCTATTAATAATAATTATAGTCTCTTCCTGTAAAAAAGAAGATGACGGACTCCGTAATGGTTATTTCTGGCTATACGGGGTTGGTCTTAAAGATAGATATGGAGAAGAAGCGACCAATGGTATTTCTGAAAAATGGAAAATAAAAACAGTAGATGCCGGCGGATGTATTATTGATGACGAGCTGGAAAAAAAGATAAACAGGGCGAATAAAAAAACACTGGCCGCTATTACAAAAAAATATGGTAAAGGCTGGGAAACAAAATATGATAAGGATATAGAAAATTTTGCCTTGAAAAGCGCAGATGTAATGGATGTGCTGATTGTAAATAAAATGTTCAGAAGCAAATTGAAAGACCACAATATTCCTATTGATGATGTGGACAAACAGGTTAAAGAACTTAATGATCAGGGAGAATACGAAGTGGCAATAGTTAATTCAAATCTGAAATATGAAAATAAAGAATGCTTTAAAGTAGCAGTAAACACTAAGAACCGAACAGTAAACTTAATAAAATAAAAAAAACGCAAGATATTTATGAATCGAAATGTAATCTCCATTGTTTTAGGAGGAGGCAGAGGGACAAGACTATTCCCGTTAACGTATTCCAGATCAAAACCAGCTGTTCCTATTGCGGGAAAATACAGACTGGTAGATATTCCTATTTCAAACTGCCTGAATTCAGGACTGAATAAAATTCTGGTTTTAACACAGTTTAATTCCGCTTCTCTCAATTCACACATTAAGAACTCTTACCATTTTGATATTTTCAGCAAAGGCTTTGTCGATATTCTGGCAGCAGAGCAGAATGTAGAAAATGACAGTTGGTATCAGGGTACTGCAGACGCTGTACGTCAAACAATGAAGCACCTTGAAAAATATGATTATGACTATATCTTGATTCTTTCAGGAGATCAGTTGTATCAGATGGATTTCAGAGAAATGCTGGATTTTCATATTGAAAACGGAGGAGATCTTACCATTGCTACCATTCCGGTGAATGCAAAAGATGCCACTGGTTTTGGAATCTTAAAATCTGACGATGAAGGAAACATCACTTCTTTCTATGAAAAGCCGGATTATGATTTGCTGGAAGGGATGAAATCTGAAGTTTCAGAAGCTAATAAACATACAGGAAAAGAATTCCTTGCTTCTATGGGAATCTATATTTTCACTAAGAATATCCTTAAAAAGATGTTTGAAGAAGGAGCAGGTGATGACTTCGGAAAAGATATCATTCCGAGTTCTATTGGAAAATACAAAACATTGAGCTATCAGTATGAAGGATATTGGACAGATATTGGAACTATAGAATCTTTCTACGAGGCCAATCTTGACCTTTGCCTGGATTTGCCGCAGTTTAATCTTTTCTCTTCTTCACCTATCTATACCAGAGCAAGGATGCTTCCACCATCAAAAATTAATGGTTCATACGTAAGTAAAGCTGTTTTTGGAGATGGATGCATCATCATGGCAGATAAAATTGAAAATTCCGTGATTGGAAACAGAACAAGAATAGATAAAGGAAGTACCATCGTAAATTCTTACGTAATGGGAGCCGATTTCTATCAAAATACAACAGAAATTGTCCTG
The DNA here is from genome assembly GCF_019970045.1 of Chryseobacterium sp. GVT01B. Taxonomy (GTDB): domain Bacteria; phylum Bacteroidota; class Bacteroidia; order Flavobacteriales; family Weeksellaceae; genus Chryseobacterium. Next base: position 320,310 of record NZ_JAHXYI010000006.1, on the reverse strand, counting down.
AACGATAGAGGCGGGCGTCCTAATATGGGAATCGGTAAATACTGTTATATAGAAAAAGCAATTCTTGATAAAAACTGTTACATAGGTGATAATGTAAAGATCATCGGAGGAAAACATATTCCTGATGGTGATTATGGAACTTATTCAGTTCAGGATGGGATTGTGGTTGTGAAAAAAGGAGCTGTAATTGCTCCGGGAACACATATCGGATGAAGAGGAAGAAGCAAGAGCAAAGCCAGAAAATAATCAAAAATCTACGATCTATTTCTGTCTAACAGTATCCTCCAGCTTCCCTCACCCCGCTTCCTGCCTTTAACTAGGTTAATTATTGTTAAACATACAATCAGAGTGATCAGCATATTGTTCACTCTTTTTATTTGTATTATTTTTGTGCGATGCGTATTTTTAAGATATTAACTTTTATCGTTGTTTTGTTGGGGGGAGCTTATGCTGCTTCCATGTATTATTTTGTGGACGAAAGTAAAAACTTCACCATTGAAAAAGAGATTGATTATCCGGTAGATAAGGTTTTTTCACAGTTTAATAATCTTCAGAATTTCACAAGATGGAATAATTTTTTTACCAGTTCACAGTCTATCGATATTGATTATTATACGCCTTATGAAGGGCAGGGAAGTGCCATTAGCTATGTAGATCCTAAAAATGATACCGATGGAGAAATGTTCATCAGGTATGAGAACCTTAATAAGACCCTGAAATACCAGCTTTTTGAGGATGAAAACGAAAATCCAACTTTGGTTGATGTTAAGTTTAAACCTGTTTCTGCAGAAAAAACAAAAATCATTTGGTACGTACATACCCCGAAATTATCTGTCTGGAAAAGAGTAGGGAACTTCTGGACGGAAGACCGTTTTGCCGAAAACATCAACAAAAGTATGGCAAATCTTAAAAACTCTTTAGGAAATAAAGTAGAAAAAGATAACCAGATGGCCGCTATTAAATACGACAGTCTGATGGTGGAAAATGAAGAAGACAAACTGTTGTTGGGGATCAATGTAAGTACATCGAACAAGAAAGATGCACTTTACAAAAATATCGTGATGAATTATAACAAAGTCTATAATTTCGTGACGATGGATCTTGGAAAAAGAGATGATGAATTTGGATATCCAATCCTGATCACAGATGCGGATAATTACAAAGACAAGGAGGTTTCTTATTTCCTCGGAATTCCACTTTCTAAGAAAATTGGAGTGTCGGATAATAATTTCAATTTTAGATCCGTAAATCCGTCTCAAAATTACGTAATGTACTATAAAGGGAACTATGAGGGCCGAATTCGGGCAATTCAGCAGCTCATTCAGAAAGCCAAAAAAGACGAGATGCGCTTCGGAGATATCCGCCAGACCTTTATTGAACGTCCGATGGAAGGTCAGGAGGTAAACGTTAAGCTCTCATTATCAGTGTATAAGTAATTTTTATTTAATTATTTTTTTCTTAAGTTTTTTTAACGGTTTCAGACTGTTCTAACTCGGTTTTTTTTATTAAATTTGAAGATTAATTCTACAAATAAATTTTAATAAATAGATAAACTGTAATAATGGACAGATTTTCATTCCTAAACGCAGCTCATTCTCAGTTAATTGAGGATTTATACCAACAGTACTTAAAATTCCCAGACTCTCTAGAACCATCATGGAAAGCTTTCTTTCAAGGCTTCGATTTTGCTTTGGAGAACTATGGAGACGACGATAACATCCAGTTTATTCAGGCTTCGGCCAGCGCTGCCCCGGCAGTACAACAGATTTCTCAGGCAGTATCAAACGGAGAAGTTCCTGAGCATATCAAGAAAGAATTTAAAGTAGTAAACCTTATTGAGGCTTACAGAACAAGAGGGCACCTTTTTACAAAAACTAACCCGGTTAGAGAAAGAAGACACTATACACCTACTTTAGACATCGAAAACTTCGGTCTTTCTAAAGAAGATTTAAATACAAAATTCAACTGCGCGGTTGAAACAGGAATGAAAGAACCTGCTACTTTGGCAGATTTGATCAAGCACCTTGAAAGCATCTACTGTGATTCTATCGGAGTAGAATACATGCACATCAACAACGTTGAAGAAAAAGATTTCATCAAAAGATGGCTTCAGGTAAATGAAAACCATCCAAGTCTTTCTGCCAACGAAAAAACAGAAATCTTATTAAAATTAAATCAGGCAGTTGCTTTTGAAAACTACCTTCATACAAAATTTGTAGGACAAAAAAGATTCTCATTGGAAGGTGGTGAAACATTAATCCCTGCTTTAGATCAATTGATCTCAAGATCTTCTCAGTTAGGAGTAGATGAAGTAGTATTAGGAATGGCTCACAGAGGTAGACTGAATGTATTGACTAACATTTTCGGGAAATCTTACAAGCAGATCTTCTCTGAATTTGAAGGAAAAGAATTCGAAGAAGACGTATTCTCTGGTGACGTTAAATATCACTTAGGATCATCTAAAAAAATCAAAACAGCTTCAGGAGAAGAAGTTTGTATCAACCTTACGCCAAACCCGTCTCACTTAGAAACGGTTGCTGCTCTTGTAGAAGGTATCTGTCGTGCAAAAGTAGATGACAAATACAAAGATTACTCTAAAGTATTGCCAATCATCATTCACGGTGACGGAGCGATTGCCGGACAAGGTATTGCTTACGAAGTGGCTCAGATGATGACATTGGAAGGATATAGAACAGGAGGTACCGTTCATATCGTTGTCAATAACCAGGTTTCATTTACAACCAACTATATGGATGCAAGATCTTCAACATACTGTACAGACATTGCAAAAGTTACAGAATCTCCTGTAATGCACGTAAATGCTGACGATGCTGAAGCGGTTGTTCATGCCATCCACTTTGCTGCTGATTTCAGAGCGAAATTCGGAAAAGACGTTTATATTGACCTTTTAGGGTACAGAAAATATGGTCACAACGAAGGTGATGAGCCAAGATTTACTCAGCCTAACCTTTATAAAACGATTTCAAAACACCCGAATCCAAGAGAAATTTATAAAGATAAATTATTGAAAGACAGCGTTACTTCAAATGACGTAATTGCTAAGATGGAAACGGAATTCAAAGCTCTTCTGGACAAAGATTTTGATGCTTCTAAAGAGATTGAGAAAAACGTAATGGATCTATTCATGGCTGAAGACTGGACGAATTATCCAATTGGAAAGAGAGGAGCAGTTCAGTTGCCTGTGGATACCAAATATGATGCAGCGAAGCTTAAAGAATTAGCACTTAAAATGTCAACACTTCCTGTTGATAAAAAGTTCATCAATAAAATTACAAGACTTTTCGAAAACCGTATCAAAGCTATTGAAGGAAACTCATTAGACTGGGCGTTAGGAGAGTGGTTAGCATATGCTACACTTCTTGTGGAAGGTCACAATGTAAGAATCTCCGGAGAAGATGTGGAAAGAGGTACTTTCTCCCACAGGCATGCTGTAGTAAAAACAGAAGATACAGAAGAAGAATATATCCCGTTAAGACACGTATCGGAAAGCAGATTTGATGTATTCAACTCTCACCTTTCAGAATATGGGGTTCTAGGTTTCGATTACGGATATGCAATGGCATCTCCAAATACATTGACCATCTGGGAAGCTCAGTTCGGAGACTTCGTGAACGGTGCTCAGATCATTGTTGACCAGTACCTTGCTGCTGCAGAAGAAAAATGGAAAATCCAGAACGGATTGGTAATGTTATTACCTCACGGTTCAGAAGGACAGGGTGCTGAGCACTCTTCAGCAAGACTGGAGAGATTCCTTACCCTTTGTGCTAACGAAAACATGGTAGTAGCGAATATTACTTCACCTGCCAACTACTTCCACTTATTGAGAAGACAGTTGAAATGGGGCTTCAGAAAACCATTAATCGTAATGAGCCCTAAATCTCTATTGAGACATCCTAAAGTGGTTTCTCCAATCGAAGATTTTGCAAACGGTACATTCCAGCCAATCTTGGACGATCCTACTGCAGATCCTAAAAAAGTAGAAAAAGTAGTTCTTTGTTCAGGTAAACTGTACTTCGAATTATTAGCGAAGAAAGAAGAACTGAACTGTGAAAATATTGCATTAGTAAGATTCGAGCAGTTATATCCGCTTCAGACAGATGCTATTGAAGCGATCTTCAACAAATACGAAAACAAAAAACAATTGGTTTGGGCTCAGGAAGAACCTGAAAACATGGGAGCTTGGTCTTATATCCTGAGAAACTTCAGAGATACAGGAATCCAGGTAGTTGCTCCGGTACCAAGCGGTGCTCCGGCTCCAGGTAGCCACAAAATGTTTGAGAAAAACCAAAATGCAGTGATCAACAGAGTTTTCGACAGAGATGATGCTCCTGCAAAAAGACCAGTTACAGCTTAATTTAAATAATATCCAATTAAAAAATAAAAAATACTCGATATGTCAGTTTTAGAAATGAAAGTTCCTTCACCGGGCGAATCAATTACAGAAGTTGAAATTGCAACTTGGCTTGTAAAAGATGGTGATTATGTAGAAAAAGATCAACCTATCGCCGAAGTGGATTCAGATAAAGCAACTCTTGAATTGCCGGCAGAACAAAGTGGTGTGATCACTTTAAAGGCAGAAGAAGGTGATGTAGTACAGGTAGGTCAGGTAGTTTGTTTAATTGATATGGATGCTGCAAGACCAGAAGGTGCTGCACCTGCTGCTGAAGCTCCAAAACAGGAAGAAGCTCCAAAAGCTCCAAAAGCTGCTGAACCTGCTAAACAAGAGGCTCCAAAACCAGCTGCTCCGGTAGCTGCTCCACAAACTTATGCAACAGGAGCTCCATCTCCGGCTGCTAAGAAAATCCTTGACGAAAAAGGAATGGATGCTGCTCAGGTTTCAGGAACAGGAAGAGACGGAAGAATCACTAAAACTGATGCTGAATTAGCGGCAGTTCCTGCTTTAGGAGGAAGCCCTATGACGGCTACAGGTGCTAGAACTACCACTACAACTAAACTTTCAGTTTTAAGAAGAAAAATCGCTCAAAGATTGGTTTCTGTGAAGAATGAAACAGCAATGTTGACGACTTTCAACGAAGTGGATATGTCTGAAATCTTCAGATTAAGAAAGCAATATAAAGAAGAATTTGCTCAAAAACATGGAGTTGGACTTGGTTTCATGTCTTTCTTTACAAAAGCAGTGACAAGAGCATTACAAATGTATCCGGATGTAAATGCATCTATCGACGGAGACTTCAAAGTAAACTATGACTTCTGCGATATTTCAATTGCCGTTTCTGGTCCTAAAGGATTAATGGTTCCGGTATTGAGAAACGCTGAAAACATGTCTTTTGCTAGCGTAGAAGCAAACATCAAAGATCTTGCTATCAAAGTAAGAGACGGTAAAATTACGGTTGACGAAATGACTGGTGGTACTTTCACGATTACAAACGGTGGTACTTTCGGATCTATGATGTCTACACCAATCATCAATCCTCCACAATCTGCAATCTTAGGTATGCACAATATTATCCAGAGACCAGTAGCTGTTGACGGGCAGGTAGTAATCAGACCAATGATGTACGTTGCAATGTCTTATGACCACAGAATTATCGACGGTAAAGAATCTGTAGGATTCCTTGTTGCGGTAAAAGAAGGTATCGACAATCCTGTTGAAATATTATTAGGAGGTGACGAAAGAAAAGGCCTTGGATTATAGTTTTAATGAAATTATAATGTAAATATATTATCTCGCCTTATAAAAAAGGCGAGATTTTTGTATTTATTAAGAAAATGCTACAATGATGTTTTCAAAAATGACTTCCAATATCAAAGTTTCAGTTATACCTGAATATGATAGTAAAAACAGTTATCCATCCGAAAACCGTTACGTTTTTAAATACAATATCACGATAGAAAATGACGGAAGCTTTCCTATCAAAGTATTAAAAAGAAAATGGTTAATCTTCGATGTCGGATTCGGATACACAGAGATTATAGGTGATGGCGTTATCGGCTTGACTCCTGAAATAGGAACAGGTGAAAATTTCGCTTACTTCTCCAATGTAATGCTTCGTTCCGGAGTAGGAAATATGAGCGGAAAATACCTGGTTAAAAACCTCGAAACACAGGAGACATTTGAAATTGATATTCCAAAATTCAATCTGTTGTCTGAAGTGTTGAGTAATTAATGATTAATAAATGGCAGACTAAGAACCCGGGTTCTTATTAAAGCTTTTTTATTTTCGCCTTCATATAATCGTTTACTTCATCATTGCTGGTGAGAAATAGCTTCTCAAAAGCCAGCAGCGAGATCTTTGCACACACTTCAGCATCTGCACCCGCTCTGTGGTGGGTGAAATCAATTTTATGATATTCGGCCAAAGGTTTTAAACCGTATTTCGGAAGGTAATTCCATGATTTCTTAGCAAGCTGAATACTGCACAGATAGTTTATTTTCGGAGTAAACATACCGTAATGTTCCAGGCATCCTCTTAAAACAGAAGCGTCAAATCCTGCATTATGAGCAATCATAAGGCTTCCATACATCATATCCTGAGCTTCATACCATACTTCATCAAAGGTTGGGGCATCTTTCACATCTTCCGGATGAATTCCATGCACAGCAATATTGAATTTACTGAAATAAGGAAAACTTGGAGGTTTAATCAGCCAGGTCTTTGTCTCAACAATTTTAGAATCCTGTACCACACAGATTCCCATCTCACAAGCTGAACTTTTCTCGTGAGTGGCCGTTTCAAAATCTATTGCACAGAAATCCATTGTTTTAAAATTATAAGTTGTTGATCGTTGCTAGGTTGTTTTTGTTGCTGGTTACTAGTTCTCTGGTTTAGAGTTAAATGTTCAAGGTTTAAAGTTTTCAGTTTAAGGTTAATTGAAGTTATGAATTTTTACTCTAATGAATCTTAGTTCATGATAAGTAAGAAAGTCGTAATTTTCAACTAATCCCTAATCCCTGCAACCTATTACCTATCATCTGCCACCTAAAAAATGCTTAAATATCAGCCATTTTGATTGGTAAAACTGACTCTTCTGGTGTTTCTGACGAAGTTTCCATGTTCCGGGAAGCTGGGCATAAAATCCAAAATGAGCTCTTACAACCGCCCACAGATGTGGAAAACCTTGTTTTAAACCGAAGTAAATCCCGGCAACACCGTCCAGGCATAATCTGAAAAAGATCAACCAGATCAATTGTGGAAAAGGAAGGTTTTTAAGCATCATGGAAAGATTATTCCGGATGTTTAAATAAGTCTTCTGTGCACTCTGTTTATTGAGCGTTCCACCACCTACATGATATACACGGGCTTTTCCGGTATAATAAATTTGTTTCCCGGAATTAATAAGCCTCCAGCAAAGGTCAATTTCTTCCTGATGGGCAAAGAATCTTGCATCAAACCCATTCTGCTCCCAAAAGTCTTTTGAACGGACGAAAAAACAGCACCCTGATGCCCAGAAAATTTCTGTTTCATCATTATACTGGCCTTTATCTTCTTCCAGAACATCAAAAATTCTTCCTCTGCAATAAGGATATCCAAGATTGTCTATCAATCCGCCTGCAGCTCCTGCAAATTCAAAATAGTTTCTATTATGATAAGATAATACTTTAGGCTGTACTGCTGAAATGGAAGGATTTTCTTCCAATAATTCCAAAGCAGGTTCTATCCAGTTTTCGGTAACTTCTACATCAGAATTAAGAAGACAGTAATATTCATTCGGGATAGCTTTCAATCCTTCATTATAACCCCCTGCAAATCCATAGTTTTTATCGTTTTTAATAACGGTTACTGTGGGGAAATTCTTTTGAAGAAATTCAATGGAATCATCAGTAGAAAGATTGTCAATAACAAAAATATCTGCATTCTGAGAAAATTGAACCACACCCGGCAGAAATTTTTCAAGCCAATTTCTGCCGTTCCAGTTTAAGATGGCAACTGCCAGTTTTTTCTGCATTTCAATTTATTTTTTTTCAGAATCAAAATTTTTGATAGCGTCCTGATATTTCCATTTTCTGTGTGACCAAAGGTAGTTGTCCGGATTTTTGTGTAATGTATTTTCCAATAACTTATGGAACTTTCTTACGACTTCATTTTCAGTAAACTTTTCACCATCAGGATAGATTCTGTGATAATTTACCTGATAATAACCGCGCTTTACCTTCTTCATTTCACAATAGATAAAAACAAGATCCATCCTTGTGGCAAGCTTATCATATCCTATAAAAGCAGGAGTCCGCTGATTCAAAAATTCTAATCCATAGGTGACGTGTGCGTGGTGGGGAGTTTGGTCAGCTACAAACATATAAGCAGAATCACCGTTGTTTCTTGATCTGAAAATATTCAGGATTACTTCATTGGCTTCCAATGCCTCATTTCCGAATTTGTTTCGGACCTTCCTCATCTGATTCTCCCAAAAGTCATTATTTACCCTTCTGTATACAGGATGGCAATGTGCCTGTGGAATAATTCTTGCCAGTGCATTAATCCATTCCCAGTTGAAAACGTGACCTGCCAAAAGAATAATATTTTTGCCTTCAGCCTTAGCTTCATGAAATAAATGTTGATTGATATGCTGCATTCGCACTCTGGATTCTGTTTCCGAAATGCTGAAAGATTTGATGGTTTCTACCAGATAATCTGAAAAATTAAGGTAGAATTTTTTTCGGATCTCTTTAATTTCTTCTTCCGATTTATCCGGGAAAGATTTTTTCAGATTTTGAGTGATTACCTCTTTTCTGTATCCTACCAGATAATAATTCAGGAAAAAGATGACGTCCGAAAAAATATATAATATTTTAAGCGGCAGCTTCGAGATCAGATTTAATATTTTGATTAGAAAATTCATAAAACACGCAAATTTAGTGATAATAAAATTATGGTTCTATTTTTGCAGAGGGATATGTATTATTTTTTTACTTTTATATTATGAAAAAATTGATAATTTTCGCTTCTCTTGGATTAAGTGCATTTGCTTTTTCACAAGAAGTGAAGAACTCCCCGGATAAAGGAAAGCAAAAAACAGCGCTTATAGTGCCTACTGAGCAGAAAGACTTAGATGCGAAGAAAAAAGCAGCTGAAGAAAAAGCCAAGCTTCCTAAACCCTATGATCCAAAAGCGGACGCAGAGGCAGATATTAAAAAATTGGTAGCTCAGGCTAAGAAAGAAGGTAAGAATGTTATGATCCAGGCCGGTGGAAACTGGTGCATCTGGTGTCTTCGTTTTAATAATTTTGTGCAGAATACTCCCGAGCTGAAGGAAATTGTAGATAAAAAGTATGTTTACTATCATCTGAACTATTCCCCGGAGAATAAGAATGAAAAAGTTTTTTCTCAATATATCAATATTAAAGAACAACAGTTTTATCCATTTTTTATCATTTTAGATAAAGATGGTAAAAAGGTTCATGTTCAACAGAGTGAGGTATTAGAGGAAGGAAAAGGATATAGTAAAGAGAAAGTAAAAGAATTTCTGGAAAAAGGAAAAGTTATTTAAAAAGAAAACCCGTTCATTAAAACGGGTTTCTTTTTTATTATCTTAAGCAGCACAAAACTCCATACGTATTGCACCCTTTCCATTAGCATCATAGCAGGCTGCTGCACCTGAATACTGAATACACGAAGTACAAGAACTGATATATACCATGCTGCCGTCCGAGCAAGATGAAGCACATGATAATCCTCCTGTTAGTTTACTTAATTTTTCTCTTGATAATTTTTTCAAATTTTTCATGGTTATAGAATTTAGTTTTAAGCAGTAAATATATTGTTTTTTTATTTAAAATCTCCAATTAGGGATAAATTACATTAATTTTTTAATCCAGTTTAATTTTTTCTCAGAATAAGGTGGATATTTGATGTTCGGTTCACCCCAGGTGGCTTTTTCAAGAACTGCTTTTTGATGTGAGAAAGTTTCAAAACCATATTTTCCATGATAATTTCCTATCCCTGAATTTCCCACGCCTCCAAATGGCAGATGGTCATTGCTCAAATGCATTACCGTATCATTGATACAGCCACCTCCGAAAGATAGTTTTCGGGTAAAGTTTTCTTTTTCTTCTGAATCATTGGTAAAAAGATAAGCTGCTAGTGGCTTTTCAAGCTCTACAATAGAGTTGAGTGCTGCATTATAACTCTGAAAACGGATTACAGGAAGCAGAGGTCCAAAAATTTCTTCCTGCATGATTTCATCATTCCAATCTATATGGTTCAGAATAGTAGGCTCAATGTAAAGTTTTTCCTCATCAAAATGCCCACCCGAATAGATTTTTTCTTTATCAATAAGGCGCACAAGACGCTGGAAATTTCGTTGATTAATGATTCTTGTGTACTGTTCAGAATTGTGATCATATTTGAACTCTTTGATATATTTTCTGAGCATTTCCAAAAACTGCTCCTGAATAGTTTCTTCCACCAACAGATAATCGGGGGCTACACAGGTTTGTCCGGCATTGAGGAATTTTCCCCATACAATTCTTTTAGCAGCCATTTCGAGATTGGCATTTTTAGTGACAATTGCAGGAGATTTTCCACCCAGTTCCAGCGTTACAGGAGTTAAATGTTCTGCAGCCGCTTTATAAACAATCTTTCCAACTTTTGTACTTCCTGTAAAAAATATTTTGTCAAATCTTAATTGTAAAAGAGAAGTTGTTTCTTCAATACCTCCCTCATAGACATACAAATAGTCAGACGGAAAATTTTCATTGATGATGGATGCCATCGCTTTCATTGTATTTTCAGCGATTTCGCTGGGCTTAAGAATACAGCAGTTTCCTGCAGCCATAGCCGCAATAATTGGAGAAAGGGATAACTGATAAGGATAATTCCAGGCTCCGATTACCAGGACACAACCAAGAGGATCAGCATACACTTTACTGTTTCCGAGCTGGTTAACAAGATTGGTCTTTACTTTTTGAGGTTTTGAAAGAGATTTTAAGTTTTTGATATAATAATTAATGTCATTCAGAATGAAGGATAGCTCTGTTGTGAAAGTATCAAACTTTGACTTTCCAAAATCTTTGCTAATTGCTTCATACAGCATGTTTTCATTAGAAATAATAAGGTTTTTAAGCTTTTCAAGATACATTTTCCGAAAAGCGGGACTTTTGGTTTGCTGTGTTTTAAAAAAATCTCTTTGGCTCAGTAAAATTCTTTCAATTTCCATTGGTAAGCTTTTGTATTAAACGTAGTGCTTTATGCAATATTGCTGCTTGAAAAATACGAACAATAAACCGGCCAAAGTGGGAGAAGAAGGGAGATTGAAGATGAGAGTTAGAAACAGTAAGTTTATCACTTAATTTAAATTTAACGCAAAGTTCGCAAAAGATTTGACTGTAAAATGGGAAATTACGTTCGCAAAGGCGCTGACACTTAGCAGAGTTCATTCATTGTGTACATAGGTGAATGAAATACCTTTGCGAACGGAAAATATATACCCCTTAGTGTATTCCTGGCGTTTAAGAAACTATCTTATCCAAATCTATCTGTTATTTATGTCTTCAGTAGCTTCTATCTTCAAGCTTCCAGCTTCCTTCTTTTTAGCATTACATTATATTTCGTACTGCTATTTTCGCAGGATGATAAAGCAGTAAGCAAAGCGCAGTAATAAATGCGAGCCAGAAAAGTCCGGTAAAAATTTCCATATTGGAAAGGAGAATAGATTGTGCAGTAATTTTAGCCTTAAAAGCTCCTGCGGTCATAGATAAAGAATCATTCACAGACAGTTTTGAAATATTGGCCCCGAAAACCTGAGACCATTGACTGTAAAAAACAGGATTGGTGTCTGTAAAGTTTGCGCTGAGTGTATCAGAATGTTTTAAGGTTAAAAACAACATCAGGTTTTGCATCAGTGCATACCCGATAGCCGTTGTCCAGAAACGGGTTGTTGTCCCTAAAGCTGTAGCATTGGCAACATATTCTTCCGGTGTTGCTGAAATCAAAAAGAAAACAAGTGGTGTAAATAATAATCCCTGAGCAACCCCTTGCAGAAATAAGGGCGGACAAATCGTTGAAAGGGTAGTATCCGGATAAAAAGTATAGGTAAACCATGCGCAGTCGATGGCGAGTAAAAGAAATCCTGTAAAGAAAACAATTCTTGAGGAAACTCCCCGGACCAGGCAGATTCCTGATAATAATATACCAAGAAGAGTTCCTGCTACGTTCCAGTATTGGATATTGACAATATAATCCCACGGCCATTTCCATACGGTAGCCATGACGGTGTATACATTATTAAGTCCGGAGCGGATCAGGTAGAAAATAAAAAACAGGATCATTCCAGCAATCACATTTTTTGAGCTGAAAACTTCAAAGTGAAACAACGGTCTTCTGGAATTTCTTTGTTTAAGCATGAATAGCCCTCCTGAAAGAAGAAATATAAACAGGCACATGATAATAGTGTCTGATTCCAACCACATTAATCTTTTTCCATAAATAATTGCATAACCGCCAGCCTGCAGACATACCCAGAGCAAAAACCAGCTGGTAATATCCAGTTGGTACAAAGGTTTTTTTGGAAAGAACCTGTTTCTGTTGAATAAAGCAATACCGATTATCAGTACAAATACATGAAAGTAGGCCATCATGAGGATCATATGCTGGAAGTCATAGTTTTCAATACTTGATTTCAATAGGGAAGTGGTTATTGTTCCTCCTGTCAGCATGATGGTATACATAAAAAGATAAGCCACCACTTTGGCATGTCTTGTTTTTAGTTCGGCAATAATCAGAGGGAGGAAAATGGCACCTTCCAGCAGCCCGAAAATTCCTTCTAAAAACCGGATCACCAGAATAACATGATAATCATGTGTTACCGATAAAACATAAAGGATAATCACAGAAATGGAAGCCATTAGCAGAACGTAATATTTCACGCTGAAATAAGCCATAAACCTTTGTATAACTAAAAGGGTAACCACAAATGTCCCGTACATCAAAATCATTAAATACTGAATGTCATCTGAATCGACATCCATAAAAGAAGATGTGAAGGCGCTGTTTGAATGTAAAAGCGACAACAACATCAGGTGGGGAAACAATGCCAGTATAAGAAGCGGCAGTTTCAGCCATTGTGGTACCCATTTATGATAAACTGTATTGTGTTGCATAATTTTTTGGAAAGCATTAATTAAGGAATGCTGAAAAGGCAGATAAGCAAATTCGCGGCTGTACCTGAATTTAAAAATGCGAAAAGACAAAAGTGCAAGGTGTAAAAGTAAAAGGTAAAATGGCGAATGTGCTTAAGAAAAAATTTGCAGATTCGCTATTTTGCAGTTCTGTCTTTTCGCTAAAAAAATAATTTAATTGTAAAGTCTGAAATGTATTGATTGGAAGGTAATTTTGCACTCTAAAACTCTAAAACTCTAAAACTCTAAAACTCTAAAACTCTAAAACTCTAAAACTCTAAAATCCTCCCACACTCAAACTCATATCTTCTTCGCGCTCACCAGAACATTCATTCCGGAAAGCAGTTTTTCGTTGTCTTTATTGTTGTCAAGAATGATTTTCACAGGAAATCTCTGTTCAATTTTTACAAAGTTTCCGGTGGCATTATCCGGTTTTACCAAAGAAAACTGGGATCCTGATGCAGGAGAAACGGAAAGTATTTTTCCTTTAAATTCCATATCGGGATACGCATCTGCAGTAATGATAACTTCCTGGTTCTGATCAATCTGTCCAAGCTGTGTTTCTTTGTAATTGGCAATGATCCATTTTTCTTTGCTGACGATCTGTACTAAAGCCTGGCCATCCTTAATCAATTGACCTTCCTGAATGGTCTTTTTTCCGACCCATCCATCATAAGGAGCGGTAATCACTGTATAAGAAAGATAAAGTTTAGCATTGTTCAGACTCGCATTACTCTGCTGTATCTGGCTTTTAACCGGAGCAACCTTTGTCTGCTGTTCACTGGCTCCGGCTCTTACTGCATTTTTTTGCTGTTCCAATGCCAGAAGATTGGCTTTTGACTGTTCATAGGACGCCTTTACATTCTCAAATTCCTGTTCGGTAGCAGCATCTTCGGTCAGTAAGTTTTTATATCTTTTATAATCCTGCTCCGTTCTCCAGATATCAATTCTTGCAGAAGCAATTTTGGCATCAATGATCTTTGTATCGCTTTCTTTGGTATTGACGCCGCTTTCAATAGTGCTGATGGTAGCTGTATTGACGTGGAGATTGGCTTCTGCCATTTGTACCTGATTCACAAACTCTCTGTTATCTATGATGATTAAAGTATCCCCTTTATGTACAAACTGATTTTCATTAAACTTTATCGTTTTGATAAACCCGGAAACCTTGCTGGATACAGGCGTGATATATTGTTCGATCTGTGCATCGTTGGTAGTGACATTCTTTCTTGAAAAAAGATAAAAACTGACCATTCCTGTAATTCCGCTGATGATCAGGATCCAGGCCAGTAGAGTAATGGACTTGTTGATTCTTTTTTCCTTTTGTGTCAGTTGTTTCTGTGCCATAGTTTTTATAAGTTTCCAATCGTATATTGGAGTTGGTAATATTTAAGTTGTCTGTTTATTTTTACGGAAATAAGGTTGGATTCTGCCTCAAGATAAGTATTGTCGGCATCTATCAGCTCAGTGATAAGACTTAGTTTGTTCGCGTATTTTGTTCTTACAATGCGATAATTTTCTTTTGCCTGATTAATCGCTTCTTCAGCAATTTTCACTTTCTGGTCTGTTTCTTCAAACTTCTTGTAAGCTTCGTACACGTTGTGTCTTATTTTTTCTTCATTTTTCGCTATCTGAAGTTTAGCAAGATCTATATTTTCCCGTGCTTCCTGCATTTTATACTTATTCTTGTACAAGCTTTCAATAGGATAGGTAAGATTTACCCCAACCATTCCCAAGCGATAGGCATAGGGTTCAGGAGGGAAAAACATCATATTCGGGTACTTTAAAAAATATTCTCCGCCTGCTGTAATTTTGGGTAAATAATTCGCTTTGGTGATTTTTTGATCCAGTTCTTTCAGTGAAAGATTTTTGTGGGTGATTTCAACAGATTCATTTTTATTTAAAGCCGTTTCAGTCAATTCATCAACATAAGGAATTGCTGCGTTATCCGAAATAAGATCTTCTGTATTCACATGCATTTCCTGATCTTCCGGAAGAGAAAGAATAGTTTTCAGCTTATGCTCTGCAATCTGAATATCGTTATCCAGCTCTGTCCAGCTCATTTTATGATTGGAAAGCTGCAGGGAAGTTCTCAATACTTCATTCACTGTTACGACACCGTTAGCTTTAAGAGCTTTTACTTGTTTGATGTTGACAGAATCCTCTTTCATTTTATCATTAATGAGACTCTGCTGTTCCTTTAAATGATGGATCTGCAGAAAAGCCGTGATGATTTCCATGGTAAGTTGTCTCTCGTCCAGATGCGTTCTTAAAGCTGAAATTTCAGTGTCAATAGCCGCTTTCTTTTCCGTATTCTTTATTTTGCCGCCCATGTATACCGGAATTGAAGCAGATAATGTAAAGTCATACATACCATTGATGACATCATACTTTGTTGCTTTGTTAAATACACCATTTTGGTGCTGATACAAATTGGTTACCTGGGTATAGCTGGTATGAAATTCAATGTCCGGAAGCTTTTCCATTTTGAGATCTTTCTCTTTGGTAGCGGACATTTCCTGTTTTAGATGACTTATCTGTATGTTTTTGTTGTTTTTCAAACCAATCTCTACCGCTTGCTGTAAGCCGAGGTGTTGGTAATCTATCATCTGTGAATGTAAAAAGCTGCTCAATAATAAGCACAACGCGATGCACAGATACCGGCATGCGTTAAATATGATATTCATAAATTAATTAAAGGATTTTTGCTAAAATGATTTTGATGCAGCAAAGTTACGGCGACATGCATAGTACCCGATTTGTGAAAACAGAAAAAGATTTGCTCATTTACGCCAATTTGAAAATTCTTCTTATCTTTATTTTATGAATGACAGCCATTTTGAAGCAGTAGAAGAGGATGATGCCGAATTTTATATCTATCATGTCCTCACAGGCAATGTAACAACAGATATTCATTATCACAGTTCTGCACAATTAGTCTATGCAGAAGGAGGTATTGTGCATGTTTTCACCGATCAGAGGCACTGGTATCTTCCTGCAAGGTGCTTTATGTGGATTCCGGCCGGGACACCTCACTATATTTTTTCTACCAGTCCGAAAGTTGATTTATATAACTTTTATTTTAAAAAAGAAGAAAATGAAAATGGCTTTTTTGATGAAATTAATATTTATTCCGTCAATAATTTGCTTCGGGAGATGATTTTTCACACTAAAGACTGGGATGGGAAAATTACAAAAAATGATGGCTCTAAATATTATTTTCTCAAAGCTTTTAAGGGTGTTTTACAGGAAAAAAAGAATAAACATCTGGCATTCCCGATACAGCACCCTTTCCCAAAAGATGAAACCTTACTGAAGATTGCAAGATATATTCATGCAAACCTTGAGAAGCCTCTTACCATAGAATCTACAGCAAAAGAATTTGGGATGAGTACCAGAACCCTTTCGAGGAAATTTAAAGAGATTCTGGGCATGAATTATGTCCGTTTTCTACGGGCATTACGGATTACCCGTTCCCTTGAACTGATGCTGGAAGGAAAATATAATATGTATGAAATAGCTATGATGGTAGGGTACAATAGCCTGTCATCTTTCAGTAATATTTTCAAAAAAGTAATTGGGATTGCTCCTACGGAATATCAGCAGAAACTGAGAGGGGATAAGTAATGAGTGAGAGTGTTTGAGGGTTTCGCGATACGAGATTCGGGATTTGTGGTACGAATTGCTGCTATTTAAGTTTAAATACAGGCATATCAGGAATAATATAAGTCAGGATTCCCTGAATTCCCCTTCTCTGAAGGGGTGGATTTTTGCAAAGCAAAAAGACGGGGTAGTTTATCATTTGCCTAATCAACAACCTACATGTTCTATGTTTACAAACAAAAAAAACACCTCAAATAAATGAAGTGGTTTGTATGGTGAGAAAATCTCAGTTGCTTAAATTAAGCTTCTTCAGATTTAACTTCTTCCTTCTTAGCAGCAGGAGCAGCTACAACTGGAGCGTCAGATACGATATCGAATTCGAAATTGTACTCAACGTTTCTGTGTAATCTGATGTTTGCTGTTACTTTACCAGTTCTCTTAATAGTGTTTCCTGGGATTTTGATGTATTTCTTCTCTACAGAAACTCCAGCTTTAGCTAGAGCAGCAGAAAGATCAGCATTGTTGATAGATCCGAATAATTTATCACCAGAACCTACTTTTGCAGGGATAGTGATAGAAGTTTTCTTCAATTGATCTACTACAGCGTTAGCAGCAGCGATTAATTTAGCTTCTTCTTCTTTTCTAGCTTCTAAAGTAGCTTCTAGAGCTGCTTTGTTTTTAGGGGTAGCTAAAAGAGCAATTCCTTGAGGAATTAAAAAGTTTCTAGCATAACCTGGCTTTACGCTTACTGTATCAAACTCAAGTCCTAAGTTTTCTACGTCTTGTTTTAGGATGATATCCATTGTTGTTGTCCTTTTTTTAGATTTTAGAGTGATCTAAAATCAAGTTAGAATTAATTATTTATTCAGCAACAAAAGAAGAGGTTGCCCTCTTCTTTTATTTATTTTTTGTCTTATTTCAATAAGTCAGCTACGTATGGTAGTAACGCAAGGTGTCTTGCTCTTTTGATAGCAGCAGAAACTTTTCTTTGGTATTTTAAAGAAGTTCCAGTGTATCTTCTTGGTAAGATTTTACCTTGCTCGTTTACAAATTGTAATAAGAAATCAGCATCTTTGTAATCAACGTGCTTAATTCCGTATTTTTTGAATCTACAATATTTCTTTTCAGATTTTGTATTGATATCAAGCGGAGTAAGGAATTTTACTTCTGATTCTCCTCCAGCTGAGGCTTGTTTAGCCATTTCATCTATTGCCATGTCTTGTCTTTTTTAAAAAATAGGGTTAATAATTAAGCTTTAGCTGCTTTTACTTTAGTTCTTCTAGTTACAGCATACTCAACAGCATGTTTGTCAAGTTTCGTAGTAAGGTAACGGATTACTCTCTCGTCACGCTTAAATGCTAATTCTAGATCAGCTACTACACTACCTTCTCCTTTGAATTCGATTAGAGTATAGAACCCGTTCTTTTTCAATTGGATAGGATAAGCTAATTTTTTTAATCCCCAGTTTTCTTTAGCAACGATTTCGCAGTTCTTTTCTTTGATAAGATCTACATACTTGTTCACTGCTTCCTCTACCTGTGACTCAGATAGAACGGGAGTTAAAATGAAAACAGTTTCGTAATTGTTCATAATGTTAAATGAATTTGTTAATTATTTCGAGGTGCAAAAGTAGAGAATATATTTCTTATATGCAAGAGGATTCGTGAAATAGTTGATTATTGATGGTTGAGAGTTTAAAGTTTAGTGTTTTGGGAAATTGCTTCATATTATAATTAAAAACTGTTTTCAATAGTTACTTTTAAAAGAAATCAACTTTCAACTCAGGATTTCTGACTAATCTTTTTGTCTTAATTCTGCAAGAAAATTCACTTTCAATACATCGTATAACGAATGCCTGCTTACTAAAATAGAAGCAATGGAAGAAACCATTCCTGCCAGCATCAGATGGAAAATCAGGGAATGTCTGTCAGTCATCTCCAAAACGATAATGGCTGAAGTAAAAGGAGCCCGGGTAATTCCTGTAAGAAAAGCGACCATTCCGGCCAAAACAACAACATTGGTTTCGTTGGGTGTTAAATGAATAGCACCAGAAATAACAGAGCCTATACTAGCTCCTGCTGAGAGGGCGGGGGCGAAAATTCCACCCGCACCACCGGAAGTAAAAGAAAGTGCAGGGCCAAGCATCCTTAAAACCGGAACATACCAGTCTTCGTGTTTATCCTTCGTAAAAAGGACGCGCTCCATAATTTCTTTCCCAGAGCCCAGAATTTCTCTGTTGATGAAATAAGCGATTGAAGCAATAATTAAAGCACAGATAATCAGGAATATCACATTGGCCTTATCCGTTTTCAGTTTGTTCTTTTTCCAGCTGTTGATTTTGAGCATAGCAACAGAAAGCTGACTAGCGAGAATACCCGCAACCGCAGCAACAAGAACAATAGGGAACATTACCATTAAAGAAACATCATTGGTCTTCGGATATCCCAGATATAAATAAGATCCGGCTAAAGTCTGAGCCGTTAAACCTGCAATAATGACAGCCGTAAATAGAGCGGTTTTAAAATAATTGATATGGGTTTTGGAAAGTTCCTCAACTGCAAATACAATTCCTCCCAACGGAGTGTTGAAAGCTGCGGCAAGCCCGGCTGCGGCTCCTGTCATAATCATGTTTTTCTTGGAAATCTTCGGCCACCATTCGGGAAGATACTCGTTGACCTTTCTGAAAACAGAACCTGCAATCTGAATGGTAGGTCCTTCACGTCCTACCGCACCACCTCCGATTACCAGAATAACTGAGGAAAGGATTTTGAAAAAAATGATTTTAATACTTAGAAGATTTCTGATTTTTCGGTGTTCTTTCGGATTGGCGAGTTCTACTGCGGCCATTACCTGCGGAATACCGCTTCCTTTGGCGTTGGGGGCAAATTCTTTCACCAGCCACCAGGAAAGTACAAATCCTATGGGAGCAATAATGAAAATCATCCATGCATGCCAGTTAAAGATAAAATTCATGAGATGTTCACCCCAGGCAAATACCTGTGCATACATTACGGCAAAAAAGCCTGTAATAACAGATCCTATCCAAAAAGGAATAGCCTGAAGAAGGTTGTGCTTCAGCTGTTCGTTCCGGATATTGTCAAAGGAATTTTTGATAGATTTCCGTATAAGGATGAAAATTTTCAGCATTTGTCTGTTTTGAGGGGATGAAATTATGGTAAAATTCTGGAAATTATAGGTCGTTTAAAAACTTTGAGATGATTTCACTATTTCCAATGGTAAGTATTTCCGGTAAACCAAAGCTCAGAATATTATTTCTCACTTCGAGTTTAAAATTTTCATTTGGAAAGACTTTTATTGTTTCTTTTCTCTTTTGGTTTAAAAAATTGATGGCTTTATATTGATCACTTCCTAAAACATAGAAATCTTTAAAATCATGATCTTTAAAGTTGATATTAAAACTGCTGAATATTCCTGCAATCTTATCCATTAATCTTTTCTTGTTAATGGAAATATATCCAAAATCTTCTTCAAGTTTTTTTAATCCCCAAAGTTGAATGGTGTCAAATTTACGACCTAAACGACCTCCTCTTGATGTAATCCCAACTTTGCTGACAACAAAAAGGTAGAAAGAACCGTTATTATTTCTGTCTTTTACCAAGTAACAGATTTGAGGAATGAATAATGGATACATGTCATGCGAACTGAATTGCTCATAAGGAGAGTCTTCAATATCAATCACTGAAATATCATAATCTAAAGAAAGCTGATCGTAAACTTCAGTAATGAGCTTTTCATCCTGCTCAGTGAAGGCAGAAAATTTTGTCATGTCATACTTTCTGTAATCCAGATCCATTATTGAATATTTATTTGTTTAAAAATAATGCTAATAAATCTAATTTCAAAATAAGTTGTGATAATGTGTAATTGCATTTGTTTTATTGATGATTTGATAAATAAATGGATTTTTATTTGGATATTTTCAATTGATCTTTTGTGTTGTTTAATCTTTTGATATTCTATTATGTTTGACTGCCAAAAACAAAAAACCTCCGATTAAATCGAAGGTTTAATATTTAAAATCAGCAAAAATTACCTATTGCTAATTACTCATTACTTATATTTCTGTGTTCAGATCCCAGTTTTCAAGGTAGTCGTGAACGTGCTTCAGCATCATTCCACCTAGAGAACCGTCTACTACTCTGTGGTCATAAGAATGAGACATGAACATTAAGTTTCTGATTGCAATTACATCACCATCAGCTGTTTCAAGAACCGCAGGTTTTTTAACGATAGCTCCGATTGCTAAAATAGCTACCTGAGGCTGAGGAATGATAGGTGTTCCCATAAGGTTTCCGAAACTTCCTACGTTTGAAATAGTATAAGTTGCACCCTGAGTATCTTCAGGTCTTAATTTCTTGTTTCTAGCTCTGTAAGCCAGGTCATTGATTGCTTTTGCAAGACCTGAAAGTGATAGCTGATCAGCATTCTTGATAACAGGAACAATAAGGTTTCCGTCCGGAAGGGCAGTAGCCATACCGATGTTGATGTTTTTCTTTTTGATGATGTTTTCACCATTGATAGAAACATTGATCATTGGAAAATCCTGAATTGCTTTCACTACAGCTTTTACGAAAATCGGCATGAAAGTCAGTTTCTCACCTTCGCGTTTTTCAAATACTGCTTTGTTTTTATTTCTCCATTTTACAACGTTGGTAACATCTGTTTCGATGAAAGAAGTAACGTGCGGAGCAATTTGTTTTGCTTTTACCATGTTTTCAGCGATGATCTTTCTCATTCTGTCCATTGGAATGATCTCATCACCTGCACTTACCGGAATCGTAGCTGCCGGAGCAGATATTGCTGGTTTCGGAGCGGATGTTGTCTGTACCGGAGCAGCCTGCTGAACTGGCTGGTTTCCTCTGTTGGCAACATATGCTAGTATATCTTCTTTTGTAATTCTTCCTTCCAAACCGCTACCTTTGATAGATTTCAGTTCAGTTTCAGAAATATTTTCCTGTTGTGCGATAGATTTTACGAGTGGAGATAGATAAAGGTCTCCTGAGAATTCTACATTTGAAGCAATTGTTGCTTGTAAAGGCTCTTCAATCGCTTTTAAAGTGTCAGCATCCGGAGTAGCCGCCGGAGTTTCAGTTTTTACTTCTTCTGAAGCTGCGCCTTCTCCTTCAATTTCTAAAATAGCAATGGCTTCACCTACTTTTGCAACTTCATCTTTTTGCTTTAAAATTTTTACGATTTTCCCCGAAACTGGTGTCGGAACGTCTGAATCTACTTTATCTGTTGCAATTTCTACTACGGAGTCATCCTCCTTTACGTTATCACCTTCATTGAATAACCAAGTGATAATTGTCGCTTCCATAACACCTTCTCCCATGGAAGGAAGCAATAATTTGTATTCTGCCATTTTTGATTTTTAGATTTTGACAAATATATAAAAAAAATCGGTTTTTTTATGAAATATATAATCTTAGCTGAATTCAATATAAATATTTTCGCCTACATTCAGTCCAAACAGGCTTTTGGCGCCGTTTTTCTTGCTTCCTTTGTAGATGGTAAGCTCCAATAATTGACTATCATTGAAAATAGCAGCAGACTGCCCATGGAATTCTGTTTCCCTTTCCCAATCTGAAACAACCTCCGTGTGGCTGGAAAATATCCTTGAAAGACTTAAATTTCTGAATTTTATGGTAAAATTATCATAGCCTTTGCTGATATTTTCGAAAAAATCTTTGTTGATATTTGAGATTATATTTCCGAAATTATCAATATAAGTTACTTCTCCGATAATCATGCCTTCTGATTCATTATAAACCGCCCTTGGGAACATCAGTTGTTTAGCTGAGTGTATTTTTCGTCCTATTACCTCAGGAAGTCCACCATTGGCTAGATGTACCGCTGCAGGTACAAAAATGTCTGTAGAAGTAAAGTTGATGATGTCATCAAAACGGTTGTTCAGGGTAAGTTCATAGATAGCTTCCGGTTTAATATCAAAAAAGATAAGGCTTAAAAGGCCGTTATCTGCCGCCAAAAAGTAGGATCCGTCGGCTTTATAAATTATATTTTTTCTAGACCTGTTGTAAAAACTGTCTACGGAAATAATGTGAATGCTTCCTTTTGGAAAATATTTATAAGCATTTCTTACAATATACGAAGTCTGTATAAGGTTGAATGCCTGGATATCGTGGGTTATATCAATAATATTAACCTCAGGGTTTAGAGACAGAATTTTGCCTTTCACAGCGGCAACTCTGTAATCTAAATTTCCGAAATCCGAAGTAAGGGTAATAATTGACATGAGCAATTTATAGAATAGTGTAGTATTGCAAAGTTATTTAAAATAAAAAGAAAGCCCGAAAGATTGTTGAAAAGAATTTGATATAAATTTGAAAAAAAGCTTTAATTTTAAAATCTAAAATAAAAATACTGCATGTTTGAATTAACATATGATTTGGAAGATATCGATGCGAAAATCTTCTATGGAGTTAATAACCAATATTTCAACTTAATAAAATCAAGCTTTCCAACCATTAAAATTACAGGAAGAGATCATTATATCTTTGCGATGGGAAATCAGGAAGCATTAGATATACTAAAGCAAAAACTGGATGATATTGTCCGTTTTATTTCTAAAAACAATTCAATTGGGCTGAAAGACGTTGAAAATATCCTGAATATTAAAGACGAAAACGAGAAACAACTGGTTTTCGATCAGGACATTATTGTAAAAGGAGTAAACGGAAAAGTCATTAAGGCTAAAACAACCAATCTTAAGAAGCTGGTAAAGGAAACCGAGAAAAAAGATATGGTTTTTGCAATAGGTCCTGCCGGAACGGGGAAAACGTATACTAGTGTAGCATTGGCAGCTAGAGCTTTAAGGGATAAAGAGGTGAAAAGAATCATTCTGACAAGACCGGCTGTAGAAGCGGGAGAAAGTCTTGGGTTCTTGCCGGGTGACCTTAAAGAAAAGCTGGATCCTTATTTACAGCCTTTATATGATGCACTTCGGGATATGATTCCTCATGAAAAACTGGAAGGCTTTATTGAGAAAAAAGTAATTGAAGTGGCACCATTGGCATTCATGAGAGGAAGAACGCTGGATGATGCTTTTGTAATTTTAGATGAAGCTCAGAACACGACCCATTCTCAGATGAAAATGTTTTTAACCAGAATGGGGATGAATGCTAAATTTATTATCACAGGAGATCCTACCCAGGTCGATTTGCCACCAAAACAACAATCCGGGCTGAAAGAAGCTATGAGGATTTTAAGCGGAGTAAAGGAAATCGGGTTTGTACATCTTACAGAAGAGGATGTAGTGAGACACCCTGTTGTAAGAAAGATTATTCTTGCCTATAATGATGAAGAGAAAAGAATGAGAAATGACTAGTAAAAATGAGTGAAAATTTCTGTTAACCTTTTATTAACCTTAAATTGGTTAGTTAAAATTTGTTAATTTGAAAAAAATAGTTAGTTTTGCAGACCTTAAATGTAAAAACTAACTAAACATGAAAAAACTTTTACTTGTTGCAGCGGTCGCTGTTATGGGAATTTCTGCAAACGCACAAGAATTTCGATTTGGTCCAAAAGCTGGTTTCGCAATGTCTACGATTAAATTAGACGATAAGCAAGACGATCTTGACGGAAGAAAAATGTCTCCTAAATATACTTTCTATATCGGTGGGATGGCTGAGTACAAATTCAATGATAATTTTGCTGTTCAGGGTGAGGTTTTGTATTCACCACTGGGAGCTAAAGAAAAAATTGATGGAGTAAATGCTGGAGGGATGTATTTTGGTGAGTCAACTAAAGTGACTTTTGGGACTCTTTTAGTGCCTGTTTCTGCAAAATACTTTATTACAGAAGGTTTCTCTGTAGCCGCAGGTGTTAACGTTGGAATTATCCTTACAGCTAAACAAAAGACTGTAATTGGTTCAGATTTCCTTGATGTAGAAATGGAAGGTGAAGGCGGTGAAGTAGATATTAAAAAAGATATCAAATCTTTAAACCTTGCCCCTTTCTTAGGCGTTGAATATATGCTGGAAAACGGACTTTTCTTTGATGCAAGATACAGCTTAGGAGTATCTAACCTATCTAATGACAACAGCGGTGGTACTGTAAAGAACAGTTTTGCTCAGGTGGGTGTAGGTTTCAAATTCGGAGGAAACTAATTCTGAAAATCTTATTTAGAAATAATAGAAAGCAGGACAAAAATTGTCCTGCTTTCTATCGTTATACAGATATCAGAGACCGGTTCTATTTCTATGATGAAAATAATTAGTACTTTTGCAGGGTAATTTAAAGCTACTAAAAAAATGAAAAAACTATTATTACTAGGTGCTTTTGCACTTTTAGGAGGTGCTGCTCAAGCGCAGGAAGGTTTTAAAATTGGCGGACATATTGGTGTTCCTGTGTCTGATGCAAGTGATGTATCTTCATTTACATTGGGAGTGGATGCTGCTTATATGTGGAATATTGCTAAAGGTTTTGACCTTGGGGTAACAACAGGGTATTCTCACTTCTTCGGAAAAGATCACTTTGATGATTTCGGATTTATTCCTGTAGCTGTTTCCGGGAAATATAAATTTAAAGGAGCTCCTATCTTTGTAGGATTAGACCTTGGATATGGTATTTCTACAAAGGATGGGGTAGATGGTGGTTTCTATGCACAGCCTAAATTTGGATACCAGATGTCCAAAGGAGAGTTGTACATCGGATATCAGTCTATCAGTAACAGACGTGATTATGGCTGGTACAGAGACAACTGGAGTGTAGGAGCTGTAAACTTAGGATTTAATTTCTTTATCAAATAAAGACAGTTGAAAAATAACTGAACTCCGGCCGAAGGCCGGAGTTTTTTTTGATATAATATAAGCAGCCTGTACGGATCTTTTATCAGAAACTTTTGAAATAAAATGCTTACAGCGATTAGAAAAAGATAAAAATAATCTCATATTATAAACGTTTGTTTAGATTTTAAGAGTTAATAACTTTAAAATTAGTAGTTTAGGTTAATTGATTTTAGCATTTTCCCAGAATTCATGGGGTCTTAGGAAAAATGTGAAAATTTAAAAAAGTAAACATATTCTCCTCTTGTTAATAAAATGTAGTTTTTTTATTCATAATATTGTGAAAAACTCAACATATTCTCTTAAGTAGGATTTATTATTATAAAACCCTAAATTTTAACAATGATATTAATCACATTAACAAATTTTAATATTAGTGGGGACCACTGTAAATTTGCCCTCAGAAAGTATTAAAATTTTTTAAAATGAAAAAAATATTATTAGCGGGTGCTGTTGCACTTTTTGGTTTATCAAACGCTCAGATTGCTAAAGGAACTACATATTTATCAGGATCTGTTGGTTATTCTCAAAAAGAAACTGACAATGGTAATTATAAAAAAGAAAACTTCAACGTATTACCTACAGTTGGATATTTCGTAAACACTAACTTAGCTGTTGGATTAGGTATCGGTTACGAAACTGAAAAGACAACTGAGACTTCAACTCTAACTACTCCTCTTGGGACTACTGTAAGCAAGGATATTACTAAGAAGCCTGCTTTCGTTGTTGCTCCATTCGTAAGAAAATACTGGACTTTGTCTGAGAAGTTATACATCTTCGGACAGTTAGCAGTGCCAATGCAGTTTGGAAAAACTGAAACTGAAAACAGTTCTGTAACTACTTCTGGAAACACTACTGCTTCTACTTCTACATCTACTGAAGCTAAATATACTCAGATTGGTGTTACTGTTAAGCCAGGTTTAGATTATTTCTTGAACAAGAACTGGTCTATCGAAGCTACTATCGGTGAGTTTGGTTACAACAACTACAAGCCAAAAGATGGTGATGCTACAAACAACTATAACTTCGGATTGAATTTATCTTCTGTAACTTTCGGAGTTAAATATGTATTTGCAAAGTAATAAACAAAGCATATAACAAGAAAGCCCTGAGAAACTCTTAGGGCTTTTTTCTATACAAAACTAATATAATAATCATGAAAAAAATCGTATTGATGGGCGCTGTTGCGCTTTTCGGTTTATCAAACGCACAGATTGCAAAAGGAACTTCTTATCTTTCAGGACAGGTAGGGTATTATCACAGTGAAAAGGACGAATTCAGCACTATAAGAAAGGATGATGTGATCAGAATCCTTCCTACAGCTGGGTATTTCGTTACTACTAACTTAGCCGTGGGACTTGGTGTAGGCTATAAAAGTGCTGTTACAAAATACAAAGTGGGGAATGCGGCGATTAGCAATGTAATGGAAATTAAAGATACAGATAATGCTTTTGTAGTAGCTCCATTCGTAAGAAAATACTGGACTTTATCTGATAAGTTATACATCTTCGGACAATTACAGATTCCATTGGAATTTGGCCAGGAAAAACTGGATTTTAACAGTGAAGGTAATGGCGGAGATCCTATACTTTCCGCTCCGTTTACACAAAAAAATAATTACACCAATATTGGAGTTAATATCAAGCCGGGTCTGGATTATTTTATAACGAAGAATTGGTCAATTGAAGCAACAATAGGTGAATTCGGATACAATACTTACAAAAGAGACATTGACGGTGCCAGAAGAGCTGATGATTACAAATTTGGCATCAGTTTAACTTCCGTGACTTTTGGAGTTAAATATGTATTTGCAAAATAATAAATAAAATATATACATTAGCCCTGAGATAGCTATTTTAGGGCTTCTTTAATATAAAACTATTTAATAATAATCATGAAAAAAATCTTATTAGCATCAGCGATTGCTTTATTTGCAGGCTTAAATGCGCAGACTACATTCGGAGTAAAGGCAGGGTATGCTTTATCAAAATTAAATTCCAGTGAAGGAGATTTTGAATTTGGTGGATTTGAAGCAAGTTTAAAATCTAAGTCAGGGTTTTATGTTGGCGGTTTGGTTGAACATAAATTCAATAATAAATTTGCCGTTCAGGGAGAGGTAGAATATGCCAATCTTGGTGGTAAAGCAGAAGTTGGAATATCAGGTACTGGTTTTACCTTAACTGAAAAGATGAACCTTAACAGAATCGTTATTCCTGTATCAGCAAGATATTATGCAACGCCGGAACTGGGAATTTATGCAGGTCCTTACGTAAGTTTTAAAACGAATAATAAAGTAAAATTTGAAGTAAGTGGTCCCAATGCCGGGATGGTAGATCCTTCAGGGCTTAAAGAAGGAGAGCGTTATTTAGAAAGACAACTGAATGATGGTCTAAAATCTACCGATTTTGGTTTATTCCTAGGGGCTGATTACAGCATTCATAAAGGATTGTTTATAGATGCCCGTTACAGCTTTGGCCTTACCAATATGATCAAAAACCCTGTGGATGGTGAAACATTAAAAATGAATTTCTTCCAGTTGGGACTAGGGTATAAGTTTAAATAAACTCCTATTCAGAATAAAAACAAAAAACTCTCAGAATTTCTGAGAGTTTTTTTATGAATGATTTTGTCTTTTTATTTTCCCATTCCACCCATTCCAGGCATATTTGGCATCTTGCTCATCATCTGCATCATTTGCTTTCCTTGAGGACCTTGCATCATCTTCATCATTTTACCCATTTGATCGAATTGTTTCATTAGTTGATTCACATCTTCGATTTTTCTTCCGGCACCTTTAGCAATTCTTCCTTTTCTCTGAGTATTGATGATAGAAGGTCTTCTTCTTTCTTCAGGGGTCATAGAGTAGATAATCGCTTCAATGTGTTTAAATGCATCATCACTGATCTCCACATCTTTGATCGCTTTTCCAACACCCGGAATCATTCCCATCAAGTCTTTCATATTACCCATCTTCTTGATCTGGTTGATCTGCTTTAGGAAATCATCAAAACCGAATTCGTTTTTAGCGATTTTTTTGTGAAGTTTTTTAGCTTCTTCTTCATCAAACTGCTCCTGAGCTCTTTCTACTAAGGAAACAACATCTCCCATTCCAAGGATTCTGTCCGCCATCCTTTCCGGGTAGAAAAGGTCTAAAGCTTCCATTTTTTCTCCTGTAGAGATGAACTTGATTGGTTTTTCAACAACAGAACGAATCGTTAAAGCGGCTCCACCACGGGTATCACCATCTAATTTTGTTAAAACAACCCCGTCAAAATTCAAAGCATCGTTGAATGCTTTTGCCGTATTCACAGCATCCTGACCTGTCATTGAGTCAACAACGAATAGCGTTTCGTTTGGTTTAATAAAGTAATGAACAGATTTGATCTCGTTCATCATCTGCTCATCAATCGCCAAACGACCTGCTGTATCTACGATCACAACATCATGACCGTTTGATTTTGCAAAATTAATTGCGTTTTCAGCAATCGTAGAAGGATTTGTAGAGCCTTCTTCTGTGAAAACAGGAACCCCGATTTGTCCACCTAAAACTTTTAGCTGGTCAATTGCAGCAGGACGGTAAACGTCACATGCTACCAATAAAGGTTTTTTATTTCTTTTTGTTTGTAAATAATTAGCAAGCTTTCCTGAGAATGTAGTCTTACCAGAACCCTGAAGACCTGCAATAAGGATTACAGATGGCTTTCCTGAAAGATTGATTCCCTCCTGAGAACCTCCCATAAGGTCTACCAATTCATCATGAACAATTTTCGTCATCAGCTGTCCCGGCGTAAGGGAAGTAAGAACGTTCTCTCCTAATGCTTTATCCTGAACTCTTTTAGTAAGATCTTTTGCAACTTTATAGTTAACGTCGGCATCTACCAATGCTCTACGGATCTCCTTTACGGTTTCCGCTACATTGATTTCGGTAATTTTTCCTCTACCAGAAATATTATGTAATGCCTTGTCTAATTTATCCTGTAAACTATTAAACATATTTATTGTAAATTATAGGTTTGCAAAAATAAGGAATTTTTAGCATATCTAAAGTGTCCGGGACGTAATATTATATAGATAAGAAAAAATGATATATATCAAATCTTATCATAATACGATAGAAAAAGTCTATTTTTGCGGTCAATTAAAATTTAGAATGAAAATCAATCCCAATATTCTTGTTGTCATTTTATTCTTTCTGACGTTCCTGGTGCATTTTTCCCTTTGGAAATTTGTTTTTCACCTGGATGAAGTGGTGATCATTAAATTTTATCTTTTTCTAAGCGTCATGTTTATGATGATGATCACGCTTATTATCCTAATCAATAGAGTAGCACCGGAATTTTTAGGATTGTCCGTCATTGGTTTGATTCTTTTAAAATTCGGTTTGATGTACTTAATCAGAAAAAAACTGAACTTTGAAGTGATTCCAGGCTATAAATTCCATTTTATTATACCTTATTTTGTCCTGACAGCCCTGCTTACATACTATGCGATCAAGCTGATTAATCATGATAAAAAACAGTAAAATAATTTATTGAAACTAGAAAAAATATCATATTTTTGCACAACGAAAAAAACCTATCAATGTTTAAGAAATTCGCAGTTTTATTCTACAGTATTTTTGTATTAAACTTAGTGTCTGCACAGCACGGTGAGGCTACTGCTGGGGCAGCTCCTGCTCAAGAGCTTTCAGAGAAAGACAAAGTAAGCAAAGAAAACAAAGAGTTCATCGATCATCACTTGTTGGATGCACATGATTTCACATTGATGGTTGATAAAGAAGGTCACCACATCGGTTTCCCTCTTCCTGTTATTGTATATGACAACGGTTTTCACTCTTTTATGAGTAACAAAGAAGGGTTCATGCACGGAGAGCCTACTGAAGTAGACGGTTCTTTTTATGTGTTACACCATGAGAAAATCTATAAGACTGATGCAGCAGGAACTTTAACACTTGGTGAAGATGGTCATCCAACTAACGAAAAGCCATTAGATCTTTCAATTACAAAAAGTGTACTGATTATTTTATTAGTATCAATCTTTATGTTAGTGTTATTCGGTGGTATGGCTAAGTCTTATAAAAAATCAGTGGTTCCTACAGGTGCTGCAAGATTTTTAGAGCCGTTAATCATTTTCGTAAGAGATGAAGTTGCTATTCCAAACATCGGACATAAGTATAAAAGATTTATGGGGTATTTATTAACGGTATTCTTCTTTATTCTTTTCCTTAACGTTTTAGGATTAATGCCTTTCGGAATCAATGTTACAGGTAATATTACAATGACATTCTTCCTTGCAATCCTTACATATCTGATTACAACATTCTCAGCTAACAAAGATTACTGGAAACACATCTTCTGGATGCCGGGAGTGCCAGTTCCAATGAAGTTGATTATGCTTCCTATCGAATTACTAGGAACAATCACTAAACCATTCGCTTTGATGATTCGACTTTTTGCAAACATGACTGCAGGTCACATCGTAGTAATGAGTTTGATCGGATTGATCTATGTATTCAAGAATTTTATCGCAGGTGTTGCATTCCCGTTCCTTACATTGGTAATTTATTTACTAGAAGTATTGGTAGCGTTCCTACAGGCTTATATCTTTACAATGTTATCAGCTCTGTTTATCGGAATGGCTGTAGAAGAGCACGAGCACGAACATCATGCAGCTCACTAATTGAAATTATAAATTAAAGTAAAACAAATTTTTTAAAATTATATATTATGGAAATCCCTAAAATTGTAGGTGCTGGTATCGTAGTACTAGGTGTAGGTATCGGTCTTGGTAAAATCGGAGCTGCTGCTCTTGAAGCTATCGCTAGACAACCTGAGCAATCTGGAAAAATCCAAACAGCTATGCTTATTGCAGCTGCACTTGTAGAAGGTGTTGCGTTTGCTGCTCTATTCGCAGTAAACTAATTAAAATCAGACCATTATCTGTGACGGTTGGTTACAGGTAATGGTTCTTTAAAAAAAGTAATAATTATTTATACATTTATATAATGGAATTAATTCATCAGTTTTCGTCAGGATTATTTATTATCCAGTCTGTTATTTTTCTAGCATTATTATTTTTGTTAGGTAAATTCGCTTGGAAACCTATTTTAAAGTCTATCAATGACAGAGAAACATCTATTGTTGACGCTCTTAATCAAGCTAAATTAGCTAGAAAAGAAATGGAAACTTTAAAAGAGGATAACGAAAGAATCATTCGTGAAGCTAAAATAGAAAGAGATGCTATCCTTAAAGAAGCTAGAGAAATTAAAGACAGAATCGTAGGGGAAGCTAAAGATGTTGCTAAAACGGAAGGAGACAGAATGATCGAAGCTGCTAAACAGACTATCAACGCTGAGAAAAATGCTGCTATGGCAGACATCAAAACTCAAATTGGTACTTTATCTGTGAACATTGCTGAGTCTATCTTGAAACAAAAATTAGACAACAGCGAAGCTCAAAACGAATTAGTTCAAAATTATTTAAACAAATCAAACCTTAACTAAGAATGCTTACATCTAAAGTAGCTAAAAGATACGCACAAGGTTTACTTGATTTCACAAATGAGTCAGGTCAAACGGCTACTGTATTTTCTGAAATGAAAGATGTAGTAAAGATCATGAAAGAGTCTGCAGACTTAAATAAATTTTTCATGACTCCTTACATCGATTCTAAAAAGAAAATAGAAGTAGCAAACGAAATTTTCAAAGGTTTATCTGTCTCTTCTCAGAATTTGATCAGATTGGTGATTAAGCATGGACGTGAAAACCAACTGAAAAATATCGCTCAGGAATTCATCAATAAAGTAGAAGACCTTAGTGGTATACAGAGAGTAACACTTACTACAGCAACT
The DNA here is from genome assembly GCF_019970045.1 of Chryseobacterium sp. GVT01B. Taxonomy (GTDB): domain Bacteria; phylum Bacteroidota; class Bacteroidia; order Flavobacteriales; family Weeksellaceae; genus Chryseobacterium. The sequence goes on along the minus strand of NZ_JAHXYI010000006.1, from coordinate 287,938 downwards.
CCTCTTTCAAAAGAGAACCTGGATCAGATTTTAAGATCTACCAATCTTGTAAATGCTGATTCAAATTTTGATCTGAAAGTGAATGTGAAGCCAGAAATTCTTGGAGGATATGTTCTAAGAGTAGGTGACCAGCAGGTAGACGCGTCTGTGAAGACAAAATTGAACCAAGTTAAAAAAGATTTCCAATTAAATTAAGAAAAACAACCATACAATGGCAGAAATAAATCCGGCAGAAGTATCTGCGATCTTAAAACAGCAATTGGCCAACTTCGATACTCAATCAAACGTTGAGGAAGTAGGTACAGTTTTAACCATCGGTGATGGTATTGCTCGTGTATACGGGTTAGAAAACGTACAATACGGAGAGTTGGTGAAATTTTCTAGTGATGTAGAAGGTATTGTACTTAACCTTGAAGAAGACAACGTAGGTGTTGCTCTACTTGGTGAAAGTAAATTAGTAAAAGAAGGTGATACAGTAAGAAGAACAAACAGAATCTCTTCTATCAAAGTAGGAGAAGGTATGTTAGGAAGAGTAGTAGATACTCTTGGTAACCCTATCGATGGTAAAGGTCCTATTACTGGGGATTTATACGAAATGCCATTGGAAAGAAAAGCTCCTGGAGTTATCTTCAGACAGCCGGTAACTGAACCTTTACAGTCAGGTATCGTTGCAATTGATGCGATGATTCCTGTAGGAAGAGGACAAAGAGAGCTTATCATTGGTGACAGACAGACAGGTAAAACTACTGTTGCAATTGATACGATCATTAACCAAAGAGAATTTTTTGATGCAGGTAAGCCTGTATATTGTATATATGTTGCAATTGGTCAAAAAGCTTCTACAGTAGCACAAATCGTTAAAACGCTTTCTGATAAAGGAGCTTTAGCATATACTGTAATCGTTGCGGCTAATGCATCAGATCCAGTTCCAATGCAGGTATATTCTGCAATGGCAGGAGCTTCTATAGGTGAGTTCTTCAGAGACACTGGTAGACCAGCTTTGATCGTTTATGATGATTTATCTAAACAAGCTGTTGCTTACCGTGAGCTTTCTCTACTATTGAGAAGACCACCGGGCCGTGAAGCTTATCCTGGAGACGTTTTCTATCTTCACTCAAGATTATTGGAAAGAGCTGCAAAAGTTATCGCTGATGACAATATTGCTAGTCAGATGAATGATTTACCTGAGTCTTTAAGACCAATCGTAAAAGGTGGTGGTTCATTAACGGCACTTCCAATTATTGAAACTCAGGCTGGTGACGTTTCTGCATACATCCCTACCAACGTAATCTCTATTACAGACGGACAGATCTTCTTGGAGTCTGATCTATTCAACTCAGGGGTTCGTCCTGCGATCAACGTAGGTATCTCTGTATCGAGAGTAGGAGGTAATGCTCAGATTAAATCAATGAAAAAAGTATCTGGTACTTTGAAGCTAGACCAGGCTCAATATAAAGAACTAGAAGCGTTTGCTAAGTTCGGTTCTGACCTTGATGCTTCTACTTTAGCAGTTATTTCTAAAGGAGAAAGAAACGTAGAGATCCTTAAGCAGCCGGTAAATGCTCCACTTCCTGTAGACAGTCAGGTAGCAATCGTATATGCCGGAACAGAAAACTTAATGAGAAACGTTCCTATCAGAAAGATCAAAGAATTCCAACATGAGTACATCGAATTCCTAAGATCTAAGCACCCTGATACGATGGCTGCTATTAAAGCAGGTAAAATCGATAACGATATTACAGCAGTTCTTAAGCAGGCAGCTAACGATTTAGCTTCTAAATACAACTAAAAAATTCAATGTTTAAGGTTTAAAATATAACGTTTTAAGCCTTAAACTTTAGACCTTAAACTTTGAACCCAAATTAATGGCAAACTTAAAAGAAATACGAGGCAGAATTACGTCAATTTCATCTACGATGCAGATTACACGTGCTATGAAAATGGTTTCGGCAGCGAAACTTAAAAAAGCACAGGATGCAATCGTAATGTTAAGACCTTATTCTGAAAAATTACAGGAGCTTATCCAGAATGTAAATTCTAGCTCAGATCCTGATCAGATTTCTGTATATGCTCAGAAAAGAGAGGTTAAAAGAATACTATTTATCGCTGTTACTTCAAACAGAGGTCTAGCAGGAGCTTTTAACTCTTCTATCGTAAAAGAGCTTAACCTTCAGTTCCAGAACAACTCTCAATATGAGATTGAAGTTCTGCCGGTAGGTAAAAAAGTATATGATGCTGTAAGAAGAAACCGTACGGTATATGCTAATGGAAGTTCTGTTTATGATAACCTGAACTTTGATATGGTAGCGAACATTACTGAAGGAGTAATGACCAGCTTCAGAGAAGGGAAATTTGACGAAGTATATGTTATTTATAACAAATTCGTGAATGCAGCAACTCAGGAAGTAACTACAGAAAAACTTCTTCCGATTTCAATGCCTGAAAACACTGAACCGCAGGTTGAAACAGATTATATCTTTGAACCTAACAGAGCTGAGATCCTGGATAATTTGATTCCAAAATCGATCAAAACTCAGGTTTTCAAATCAATCCTGGATTCAGTAGCATCTGAGCATGGAGCGAGAATGACTGCAATGCACAAAGCTACAGACAATGCAGAAGCATTGAGAAATGATCTGAAGATCTTCTACAACAAAGCAAGACAGGCTGCAATTACCAACGAAATCCTGGAAATTGTTTCCGGAGCAGAAGCTTTGAAAAATTCATAAAGAATTATTTTAAGATACAATGAAAAGCACCGAAATTATCGGTGCTTTTTTGTTTATATGAATGCTAAAACTGCTATTCGGTATCTAAAAATCATCTTTTTATAGATAAATGGAAGAATCCCCTCAGTTATTTTTTTAATTGAAAAATAAGAGTGTTTTATCGCTTCATTTTTTCTGAAAAAAAATCCTTAACCAAAATTATCTATCCCGGATTCAGGTTATTTTTATTTTACATATCTTTGTACTTAATAAAATATATACAACCTCTAAATGGACTCGGACATAGTCAGGCTTTTGCTGGCCTTATTTCTTGTTTTACTAAATGGCTTCTTCGTAGCCGCAGAATTTTCAATTGTTAAAGTTCGTTATTCACAAATTCAGTTAAAAGCCGCAGAAGGCAATTCTATGGCTAAACAGGCAGAACATATCATCAAGCATCTTGATGAATATCTTTCCGCTACACAATTAGGAATTACATTGGCATCCCTTGCCCTTGGTTGGGTAGGAGAAAGTGCCCTGCATCATATTGTTGAAAACATTTTCATCTCTTTGAGTATTGATCTTACTCAGACAACAATTACTACAATTTCAGTAGTGACAAGTTTTGTGTTGATTACAATCATGCACATTGTATTTGGTGAGCTTATCCCAAAATCAATTGCGATCAGAAAATCTGAAGCAACTACAATGGCAACTGCTGTTCCGCTAAGAGTTTTTTACACGATTTTTAAACCGTTTATCTGGTTGATGAACTCAATGTCAAACGGTTTCCTGAGATTGGTTAAAATTCACCCGGCTTCCGAACAGGAAATTCACTCTACCGAAGAACTTCAGCTTTTGGTAAAACAAAGTGCTGACAGTGGGGAGATTGAAGAAGAGAACTATGAGATCATCAAAAATGCATTTGATTTTACCGATCATTCTGCTAAGCAGATCATGGTTCCAAGACAAAATATTACTTCTATCGATTTTGAAGAAGATGTGAATGATATCATCAATAAGATTATGGACAGTGGGTATTCCCGTATTCCGGTATACATCGACTCCATTGATAATGTTATCGGGATTTTCTATACAAAAGAGATCATCAGGGAATTTGTAAAAAGAAAAGGAAATCTGGATCATGAAGATCTTAAAGATTTAATGCGTGATGCCTTTTTTGTTGTGGAAAGTAAAAAAGTTTCAGATTTACTGAAAACGTTCCAGCTTAAAAAACAGCATATCGCTATTGTTATCGACGAATTTGGTGGAACTGAAGGGATTATTACATTAGAAGATATTCTGGAAGAACTGGTAGGGGAAATTCAGGATGAAGAAGACGATGAAGAAAAAATCGTTGATAAAATATCAGATAATACGTATTGGGTACAGGCTACACAGCCTTTGGATGAAATCAATGAATTTTTACCTAAAAAACTGCCTCTTTCAGAAGAAAGTGAGTACAATTCATTAGCCGGATTTATTCTTTATGAGTTGGAAGACATCCCTGAAGAAAACCAGGAATTTGATCTTGAGGACTATCACTTCAAAATTCTGAAAATGAATAATAAAAGTGTGGAACTTGTAGAATTGGTCTATGAAGAACCCAATGCTATAGATCATTTGGCAGATAAAATTGGAGAAGTTTAAAACAAACAGTTAGAATGAATTTTTATAACAGCATAAAAGATTACGAAGACCCAAAACGCCAGTATGAGGAAGAAGTCCTCGTTCTGGATGATACGGATGAAGTCTATAAACTGGTACTGCATAATGACGATGTTCATACATTTGATTATGTAATAGACTGTCTGATCGAAATATGCAAACATACACTTGAACAAGCTGAGCAATGTACGATCCTAGTTCACTACAAGGGCAAGTGTACCGTAAAAACAGGCTCAATGGATGTTTTAAAGCCTATGCATGAAAAATTAATTTCGCGCGAATTAACAAGCGAAATCGTATAAAATAAAAACCGGCAAGTTTCTTGCCGGTTTTTTTATTGAATCCGAAGGTGAAAGTTGAAGAATAACAATAAATGACAAAGAGTAGCAGCCTTCAGCAAAGTCTTTTAATCTTTAAATGCTTTAATCTTTTAATTTCTCAATACTCTTACATTGTCATATTTTATCTAAAATAGTATATTTGTACCAACTATAAAGAAACAAAAAAATAATGCTTGTAATAGGAATTGCCGGTGGTACAGGATCCGGCAAAACTACAGTTGTTGACAAGATACTTCAGCAGCTTGATATTGAAGGAATGAATATCCTTTCTCAGGATAATTATTATCATGACAACCAAGGTCTTACATTGACAGAAAGAGAAGCTCTTAATTATGACCACCCGAAATCAATAGACTTTGACCTACTGATAAAACATGTAAAAGCTTTAAAAAATAATGAGCCTATTGAACAGCCCATTTACAGCTTTGTTACTCATTCCAGAACAGGAGATCATGTGACTGTAGAACCTAAAAACGTATTGGTAGTAGAAGGAATTCTGGTTCTTACCAACAAAGAATTACTGAAAGAATTTGATTTGAAGGTATTCGTTCACGCAGATTCTGACGAAAGGCTGATCAGGAGGATCAGGAGAGATACCCAGGAAAGGGGAAGAGATCTGAGCGAAGTATTACACCGTTATCAGACTACATTGAAACCAATGCACCAGGAATTCATAGAGCCATCTAAAAATGATGCCGATCTTATTATCCCTAATATGAAGCAGAATTCCGTAGCGATTGATTTTTTAACTACTGTTATTAAAAACTCGTTGAAAAAACATTAAAAAAATGGAAGAAAACAACCTTATCAAAGACATTCAGCCGAAATCTGAAACATTCAAACTTATACAGAAATATGTTTTGAACAAGTATACCATTACGATCTGTCTGTTTTTGGTATGGATGATTTTTTTCGATAAAACCTCATTTCTTGTAATTAATGAACTCAATGGTGAGATCAGAAAATATGAAGAGCAGCTTGACTTCTATAAAAAAGAATACGAAAAGAATGATGCTTTTTATAAAAAACTGATGAACAACAAATCAGAGAAAGAAAAATACGCAAGAGAAAATTATTTCATGAAAAAACCGAATGAAGAGATCTTCATTTTGGTGGTGGACAGCACAAAAGTTGCTAAAAAGTAATAAAAGTTGAATAGAATTACGTTAATGACGAAAAGAATTTTTAGTTTTTAAAATTCACTTGCGAAGCAGAATTCACCATTGACCATTCACAAATAAAAAAACTAATGTCAAATACAGATATATTTTCAAACTGGGAGAATTTAGTCAAAAAACAACTTAAAACAGAGGATATTTACCCAATTTTAGAAAAGCAGAATTTGGAAGGAATAGAAGTGAAGCCATTTTACACGGAAGTTCAGAAGCCTTTGGTAAATCTGCCCAGAGTTGAAGAGAGTACCCATTTGGTAGCAAAATACCATGAAAGTTTAGAAGAAGAAGTATTTGCGTTTATCCTTGATCATAACGTAGAAAATCTTGATCAAAAGACTCTTTTTGTCAACAACAAAGAACTTGCAGGACACATAAGTCCTAAAGAAGAAGACCAGTATTTTTCATTGATTGACATTTTTAATGAAAAAGAAGGAAATATAGACGACCAGCTGGCTAAAGAATTATTGGCTAAAGATTTTAAAAGAAACATATGTGTTGATATTTCACTGCATCAGAATGCCGGAGCAGCTATTTATCAACAGCTTGGTATTGCGCTCGCAAAAACTAAGGAGCTGGTAGAAGCTTATGGTGCTGAAATTTTGAATAAACTGATATTCAGAATAGCCGTAGGAGGAAATTATTTCTTTGAAATGGCAAAACTGAGAGCCTTTAAAATCATTTTTAACCAACTTTCTAAAGAATATGGGATGGATGAAGTTCCATACATCTTTGCAGAGACTTCACTGAGGAATAAGGCCGTTTCTGATAATGAAAACAACCTGATCCGTTCTACATTAGAACTTGCTTCCGCAATGATCGGAGGGGCAGACGCTGTTTTTACCAATAATTATCTGGTAAACAGAAGTACGGATAATTCGGAAGAGATTTCTTTCAAACAACAGATCGTTCTGGCTTACGAAAGTATCATCAATGTATTTGAAGATGCAGCGAACGGAAGTTATTATATTGAGGATATTACAAAACAGTTTGCAGAAAAATCCTGGGCATTATTTGTTGAAATTGAAGAAGCAGGAGGTTACCTTGAATTGTTAAAACAAGGCGTTATTCAGAAAAAGATCTATGATCATGCTGTTGAAGAACAACAATGGATTGAAGAAGGGAAAATAAAGCTGATTGGAGTGAATTTATACCCTAAATTAGACGTTAAAAAGTCTATCGGAGATCTTTACAACGAAAATGAAATAATAGCTGTTCGTTGGGCTGAAATGTTTGAGTAAAAACATCTCATAATACCATGAAAAAAAGCTTACTAATTTTCTTTTTATCATTTTTCGGACTACTTTTTTCACAAACAGAGAAAGATCTGTACGGAAAATGGGGCGGAATAGATGCCGGTAGTTACGGTTCATTTACATTTTTTGATGATGGCTATGTAAAGGTACAACTTAATGGATTGGATATTGATGGTAGACATCATGTAATTCCTGATGGCCCAAACAAAGGTAAAGTTGCCCATGTAAAATATACTACTGATTTTTCAAAAAAAATTATCAAATTCAGTTTAGTAGCATCATATAATGATTTCAACAATAAACTTGAAGAGAGTAAATTTTTAAGTGGGCTTATTAAGTTTATTAATGAAAATGAATTTCTGCTATTCTTTGATTTTGAGAATGAAAATCCGGAAGATATAGATTCTACATCCCCAAATGTAATAAAGCTGCATAAAGAAAAAAGCTTATAAGTTTTTAGTAATGAATGAAAAACTGATAGATTTATTTAAATACACCTATCATTTCAATGTTGAAATGATTAAAGTTATTTCTGAAAACAGAAAACTTGTTGATGATAAAACGATCAGTTTGATTAATCATACTCTTAATGCACAACAGATTTGGAATGCCCGGATTCTGGGAGAAAAAACTTTTGAAGTCTGGCAAATTAATCCTTTTGAATCTCTTGAGGAAATTAATCATGGAAACTTTCTTAAAAGCATTGATATTATAAGGAATTTTGATCTGGATAAAAGAATAGAATATCATAATTCAAGAGGGGCAAAGTTTGAAAACAGTATTTTTGAAATGCTTTTCCATGCAGTTAATCATTCTACTTATCATAGAGGGCAAATCAACTCTTTATTTAAACAGAACGGTATAATCCCGGTATTAACTGATTATATTTTTTACAAAAGATAATTTGATTGAGTAATCATTTTCAAATAAGATTTTGTGTAGATTTATGAAACACAAAATACAAATGTTATGAAAGAAAATGAGATAAGTTTTTATATCAGGAAATCTATATTTTCTGTTTATAATGAACTTGGACCAGGGCTTTTAGAAAAAGTTTATGAGAAAGTTTTGGCTTATGAACTGGAGAATAATGGTTTAAAAGTGAGAACTCAAGTTCCAATGAAGATTAAATTCAGGGATATCACTATTGATTCTAGCTTTGTTGCTGATATAATTGTTGAAGATAAAATTATCATAGAAGTGAAGGCCGTAACGGAAATAGCAAATATTCATCACCAACAGTTATTAACCTATCTAAAGTTAACAGGATTGAAACTAGGAATTCTGGTTAACTTTAATACTGATTATATTAGCAAAAGTATTATTCGGAAAGTAAGAGGAAATTTAGATTAGCTTTCTAAAGATAACCACAGATGCCGCAGATTTTCGCAGATGATTGCGTATATTTTTTAGTTAATCAGAAAAAGCAGAAATAATTTAATGTATTAAATACAAATAAAACATAAACATCTGTGAAAATCAGTTTCATCTGCAGTTAAAAATAAATTTCCTGAATTTAAACATTTGGATTATAAAATGTTAGAATAATAAAAAAAGAAATATATCAGCATTTGAATGCAAAGAAATAAAACATAAACATCTGTGAAAATCCGTGTCATCTGTGGTTAAATTAATAAACAAAGAAATCCAAAACTATATCAATGCAAATCTGAATGCAGATTTACATGCATTGCTGCTAAAAAAATCGCCTTTTCCGGAAGTTTCTATGCAGGAAATTGTACAGCAGATCAAAGGAAAGCAGGTTGCTGAAAGAAAATTTCCTTTTCTCTTGAAAGAAGGAATTATTTTTCCACCGCAGCTTAATCTGGAACAGTCGTCATCAGAAAAAACAGCCCTTTACAAATCCAAAATATTGAAAGGGAGTACATTTATTGACCTTACGAGCGGTTTTGGTATTGATGCCTATTATCTGTCCCAAAACTTTGATCATGTCACTTTGGTAGAGCAGAATACAGAACTTTTAGAAATCGTTAAGCATAACTGGGGTATCTTAGGGCGTCAGGCAAGTTTTATCAACAAAAAGCTTGAAGATTTTCTGAGCCAAAATCAGGAACATTTTGATGTTATTTACCTTGATCCCGCCAGAAGAGATCAGCAGAAAAACAAAGTTTTTCTTTTAGAAGACCTGTCTCCTGATATTTTGGAAATTCAGGAAACATTACTTTCTATTTCCGATCAGGTAATTATTAAACTCTCTCCGCTTATTGATCTTAAATATCTTGTATCAGTGCTGTCGGGTATTTCCAGGATAGAAATTATTGCCCTGAAAAATGATGTAAAAGAAGTTGTTATTTTTTTATCCAACGAAAATACAGATGAGATTATCTGCAGCTGTGTGAACCTTGAGAGTGGTGAATCTGGCTTTACCTTCAAATTTGGAGAAGAAGAAAGGGCAGAATCGGAATATTCTGAGCCTGAAAAATACATTTACATCCCCAATAACTCTATTTTGAAAGCAGGAGTTTTTAATTTGATTTCACAAAAATTCGGATTGAAAAAGCTTCATCCAAACAGTCATTTTTATACCTCCAGTGAAAAGAAGGAAGATTTTCCAGGAAGAATTTTGGAGATGGAACCGGTTGACTCTAAAAATATTAAGAAAAAAGAACAGTTTAATATCATTTCAAAAAACTATCCCTTAAAACCTGAAGAAATCAAGAAAAAATATGGGTTGAAAGATGGAGGAGATCATTACCTTATTTTTACACAATCCAAAAAAGGGAAAATAATATTAAAATCAGTATAAAAATGTTGCCGAAAAAAGCAGGATTTCTTACTTTTGGGCAATCAAAAATTTAAACATGAAATCGCCAGCTGTTTGGATACATCAGAATAGATTAAAATAGTGCGGTTTCATATGATCTTAAAAAAAATAATTTTACATATGAAAAAATTAGTTATATGTTTAGCAATTGCAACAGTAGCGGTAAGTTGTAAAAAAGTACCAGCTGGTGGAAATAAAGGGACTTTGAAACTGGAAGAAGGAGTAGAAAGATATTCTGATGCTGCACAGGGAGAAGGTCACGGACATGCAGCTGCTGCAGAACATAAGGAAGAAGTTGCTGTAAAGCCAGAAGCTGTAGCTCCTAAAACAGACAGTACTGCTGCTGCAAAACCTGCTGAAACTGAAAAGGCTCCAAAAGCTGAACACTAATTAGAAGTACAAAATATACAAGTGCCCTGTTTTTGCAGGGCATTTTTTATTAAAAAAGATGGCTATAAAGCTCATTAGCATAAGGTTGGGAAAATCCTGTTTTTTTGTTTGTTCCTGCCGGGCATTTTTTTTAATTTTAACAAAATAAATTTTTACAATGCAAGAGACATTAAATTACATTAACGAAAACAAACAGCGTTTCGTGGATGAATTATTTGAGTTATTGAGAATTCCTTCTATTTCTGCAGATCCGGCGTATAAAGATGACGTTTTGAAATGTGCAGATGTAGTGGCGGCGCACCTTAAAAATGCAGGAGCTGATAATGTTGAAGTTTGCCAGACTAAAGGCTATCCAATTGTTTTCGGAGAGAAAATTTTAGATAAAAGTTTACCTACAGTATTGGTGTATGGACATTATGATGTTCAGCCGGCAGATCCATTAGAATTATGGACAAAACCACCTTTTGAACCTTATATTGAAAAAACGGAATTACACCCTGATGGAGCCATTTTTGCAAGAGGTTCTGCGGATGACAAAGGACAGTTCTTCATGCATCTGAAAGCTTTTGAAGCTATGATGAAAACCAATGCTCTTCCTTGTAACGTTAAATTTATCTTAGAAGGAGAAGAAGAAGTAGGTTCTGTAAGCTTAGGAGACTGGGTGAATGAAAATAAAGAGAAGTTAACTTGCGATTGTATCTTAATTTCCGATACTCATATTTACAGTAATGAACAGCCAACGGTTACAACAGGATTGAGAGGTTTAAGCTATGTAGAAGTAGAAGTGGAAGGTCCAAACAGAGATTTGCACTCAGGTCTTTACGGTGGGGCAGTTCCAAACCCTATTCACGTTCTTTCAAGAATGATCGCTAATCTGATTGATGAAAACGGTCATATTACAATTGACGGGTTCTATGATAATGTAGAAACGGTTTCAGATGCAGACAGAGCAGATATGAACAAATTGAAAGACAATCCTGAAGAATTCAAAAAATCAATTGGATTAAGTAATATAGAAGGAGAAAAAGGATATACAACTTTAGAAAGAACATCTATCCGTCCTACTTTAGACTGCAACGGAATCTGGGGTGGTTATACAGGAGAAGGCGCAAAAACCGTAATTCCTTCCAAAGCTTTTGCTAAAATTTCAATGCGTTTGGTTCCTTACCAGACTCCTCAGGAAATCACGGAAAAATTCACGAAATATTTTGAAAAAATTGCTCCGGATACAGTAAAAATTAAAGTAACGCCTCACCATGGAGGAATGCCTTATGTTTTACCAACCAATACCAAAGAATTTGCAGCTGCAAAACAGGCGATGGAATCCGCATTCGGAAAAGAAGTTCTTCCATACAGAGGAGGAGGGAGTATTCCAATTACAGCGATGTTTGAGCAGGTTTTAGGAGCTAAGTCTGTATTGATGGGCTTCGGGTTGGATTCTGATGCGATCCACTCTCCAAACGAACATTATGGATTATTTAATTTCTATAAAGGAATTGAAAGTATTCCGTTGTTCTTTGAAAATTATTCAAAGTAATTCAACGAAAATAAGATAAGGTAAGGTATTTCTGGAAAGAGATACCTTATTTTTTTGCTCCTGATTGAGCTGTTTTATCTTTGTGGAAAGACGTTTTTAATAGATTTGAAAATTAAATTCACTGAGAATAAAAGCGTTATTTTTTATTTGCAATAAGTTATTTCACCATTCGAGGAAAGTTTATATTTTTAATACAAAACTTGATTTACTATGAAAAAATACTACTCAATTGCGTTTTTGCTATTTTCAGCCTGCGTTTTTGCACAACAGACTATATCCTTTGAGTTCAATGAAGGATTCAACGTTGGTGATATCCATGGCCAGGCAGGATGGATCAGTACTCCCACAGGAGGAGTTCCTGCAAATGTAACCCATCAGACCATCAGTGTAGATAAAGCCAGCGACGGAAGCAGTTCCCTCAAAATTGTAAAAGAAGCCACCTACGGAACCCAGTCTGATCCTATTATCGGAGGCTTTTATAACCTGCCGGCACCTCTTGCTTACAACAACTTTTCCGTATCATTTGATATCAATATATCGCAGCTCAACGGCTCTGATTTTGGTTTTCAGGGAGTAAATAGCGTTGATGATCAGCCTGTAGTGAGATTGGATTTTGATAAAACCGGATTGTTCAAGATCCTGAATACAGTATCCGGTATACAGGATTTGATTTCAATATCTTCAAACTGGCTGCCTAATATCTGGTATAGAGTAAAAGTCATAGGAACTGCCACAGATGTCAGGTATTACCTCAATAATATTCTTATTTATACAGGAACTGCCACAAGTTCAGTGAATATAGACCAGCTGCGTTTTGTGCATAATAATGCCCTGGGATCAGCCTATATTGATAATATTAAAGTAAATAGTGAACTATTGGTTTTAGGGATTAAAGATTCTAGAGTTACCACCAAAGAAATATCAGTTTACCCTAATCCTGCAACTGATTTTATCCATATTAATTCTCTTAGTACAATAAAAAGTATTGAAATCTATGACGAGTCAGGAAAGCTGATAAAAACTGAAAAGAACAATAGCAGAATAGATGTAAGAGGGCTTTCTGCAGGTGTATATATGGTTAATATCAAAACTGAAGGAAGGAATTTTACAGAAAAAGTAATCATCAGATAAATTATTAATTGATTCTGAAAACCTGTATTCTTTCTAGCCTGCGACTGTATTTATGGATGATTTTTTTGAAATGATGCTTTTCTTTAGGTTTAATATCTTTATTTGTTTAAGTTAAAATATATTATGTTAATTATTGATTAGGTTTAAAATATTCGCTGATTTTGTCTTTTTGATTAAAATACATATATTTGCTCAAAACTAAAAAATATCATGAAGAAACTTTACATTTTCGCAATTTCGTTGATTTCCATATCATCTTATGCCCAGCAGACTATCTCTTTTGAAGCCAGTGAAGGATATACAACAGGGAATATTAATGGGCAGCAGGGTTGGATTACTACAAATGATGGAGGGACCCCACCAGTATATTTGACAAGCCAATTGGTTTCAGCTGAAATGGCAAGCCAGGGTTCAAATAGTTTAAAAATAACACCAGATTTACCTTATGGACCACAACAAAGCCCTGTAATGGGTGGTTTCTATACCTTTACTACACCATTAACCTATAATAGCTTTACACAATCATTTGACGTAAGACTTACGCAAAAAAGTTCATCAAGCTCAGATTTTGTGTTCAGAACAGTGAGTACAACAGGAGCTGGAGGAATTGTTACTTATATTGATTTTTCTTATGATGGAAGTATTTTAATTGCTACAGCAGGATCTGGTAATTTGGTAAATACAAACCAAACCTGGAATGCCAATACCTGGTACAGAGTAAAAATAGTTTCTACGGCCACAGGAATTCAATATTTCCTGAATGATGCTCTGATCTATACAGGACAACCGTTCAGTAATAATAATATCAACAGAATGGATTTTGTACATGATAATTATGGAGGTTCTGCCTATATCGATAACATCAAAATCAATAATGAAGCATCACTATCTACAAGAGATGCTGTTAAAAACGATGTGAAACTATCCATTTATCCAAATCCTGCTACTGAAGTAATAAAAATTACAACTGCTAACAAGATAAAACATGTTGAAGTATATGATATGTCAGGAAAAAGAGTAGATGTAACCTTAAACGGTGATCAGGTGAATGTAAGAAACTTATCTTCCGGAGCCTATTTACTGAATGTAGAGACGGAAGGAAGAAACTTCACAGAGAAATTTATAAAAAAATAAATCCTGATAAATCTTAGTATCAGTAAAACGCTCCAATTGGAGCGTTTTTGTTATTTTAGAGAATTAAAATCGGGAATCAATGACAGAGAATAAAACAGCTTATATAACAGGAGGAACCAAAGGAATTGGTTTCGGAATTGCTAAAATTTTACTTGAAAATGGAATCTCAGTAGCATTTTCAGGAAGAAAACGAGAAGATGTCATGAAGGCGGAAGAAGAACTTAAACAATATTCAGAAAATGTTTTGGGAATTGTTTCTGACGTAAGAAGCCTGGAAAGCGAGCAGGAAGCAGTTAAATATACTGTTGAAAAGTTTGGAAGACTGGATTATATCATTGCTAATGCAGGATTAGGTATTTTTAAACCCGTAGATGAACTCACTGCGGAAGAATGGAATGATATGATAGAAACCAATCTTACGGGTGTTTTCTATACCTTAAAAGCATCCGTAGAAGAACTGAAAAAGACAGAAGGTTACTATATTACCATCTCAAGTCTCGCAGGTGCTAACTTCTTTGAAAACGGAACAGGATACAATGCCTCAAAATTCGGAGTGGTAGGTTTTACACAGGCTGCAATGATCGATTTAAGGAAATATAATATCAAGTCTACAGTGATTATGCCGGGTTCGGTGGCAACTCATTTTAATGGAAACATTCCGTCTGAAAAAGACAGTTGGAAGATTCAGCCCGAAGATATGGGGAATCTCATATTGGATATTTTAAAGATGAACCCAAGGGTTTTGCCAAGTAAAATAGAGTTTAGGGCAACAAAACCAACCAAGTAACTACATCTAATGTATTGAATAATAATTTAATAAGTATTATGCATGCATAATATATTTTTTATTTATATTAGCAAAAATTAATTCAAACAAAATCTCTGCATAAACTGTTATGATTTTATGCATCAAAGGGAAAAAATAAAATAGTACACGTGAAACCTTAAGGTTACATATGACCAATAAAAAATTAAGAACAACATATGAAAATATTAGTTTGCATTAGTAGTGTTCCGGATACTACTTCCAAAATTAACTTTACAGCAGATAAATCTGCTTTCGACAAAAACGGAATTCAGTGGGTAATCAACCCGTTAGACGAATTTGCGTTGACAAAAGCGGTTAAACTTCAGGAATCTCAGGGAGCAACAGTAACAGTAATCAACGTAGGAGATGCTGCTACAGAACCTGTAATCAGAAAAGCGTTAGCAATTGGTGCTAATGATGCTGTAAGAGTAAATCTTGATCCTAAAGACAGCTATTCTACAGCAAAAGAAATTGCAGTTGTAGCTCAAAACGGAGGATATGACCTTATCCTTTGCGGAAAAGAATCTATCGACTATAACGGGGGTTCTGTTCCGGGAATGGTGGCTCAGCTATTGAATCAGCCTTTCGTAAACGCTTCAGTAGGATTAGATGTAAACGGAAGTGAAGCTACTGCAGTAAGAGAAATTGAAGGAGGAAAAGAAACTATTTCTGTGAAATTACCGGCTATCATTGCAGGTCAGAAAGGATTGGTAGATGAAAAAGACCTTATCATCCCGAATATGAGAGGAATTATGTCTGCAAGAACAAAACCTCTACAGGTAGTAGAGCCTACTTCTTCAGAAGTAAAAGTTCAGGGAGTATCTTATGACAGCGTTCCGCCAAGAGCAGCTGTGAAAATGGTTTCTCCTGACAATCTGGATGAATTGGTAAGATTACTTCACGAAGAAGCGAAAGTAATCTAATCTTTAAATTTTTCAATCTTTTTAATTTTTAAATGTAAAACAATGGCAGTATTCGTATACGCAGAAAATATAAACGGAGTTTACAAAAAAGCAGCTTTTGAAGCAGTTTCTTACGCTAAAGCTGTTGCTGATAAAGCTGGAGATACCGTTACGGCAATCTCTGTAAACCCAACAGATTCTTCAGATTTATTATACAAATATGGAGCATCAAACGTCATCAATATTAAAGACGAAGGTCTTAAAAACTTCTCAGCAAAAGCGTTCGCACAGGCTGTAAGTGAAGTAGCAGACGGAAACATTATCGTTTTCCCTCACACAACTGATGCTTCTTCAATTGCTCCGATGCTTGCTGTAATGAAGAACTATTCTTTAATTACTAACGCTTTGGAAGCTCCTGAAAGCCTTTCTCCTTTCCAGGTAAAGAGAAGAGCATTCTCAGGAAAAGGTTTTATGCATGCAAAAGCTGAAGGAAACGGAGTAATTGTTACGGTTTCTCAAAACGCTTTCGGTGTTAAAGAAAATGCAGTATCAGGTTCAGAAGAAGTGAAAAATTTATCAGTAGCTAATGAAGATACTAAAGTGATCTCTCACGAGCAGAGCTCAGGAAAATTAGATCTTAAAGAAGCAGAAGTTGTTGTTTCTGCTGGTAGAGGGATGAAAGGACCTGAAAACTGGGGAATGATTGAAGATTTAGCAAACGTTTTAGGAGCAGCTACAGCATGTTCTAAACCGGTTTCTGATATCGGATGGAGACCTCACACAGAACACGTAGGGCAAACAGGTAAAGCTATTTCTCCGAATCTTTACATTGCTGTAGGGATTTCAGGGGCAATTCAGCACCTTGCCGGTGTAAACTCTTCAAAAACTATCGTAGTAATCAACAGCGATCCTGAAGCACCATTCTTCAAGTCTGCTGATTACGGAGTAGTAGGAGATGCTTTCCAGATTATTCCTGCATTAACAGAGAAAATTAAAGCAATAAAAGGATAAGAAAGTGAATTGTGAATAGTCAATTCGCTTTGCCCGTCAATTTTTAATTAAATAATTCACTCGCGAAGCAAAATTCACTATTGACGTTTGACAATCATCAACAATACAGATAAAAGCTCGGCTTTCCGGGCTTTTATTTTTGCGTAAAAAAGTAAAATCACAATGAAAAATTAATCTATATTTGTAGCTATGGATTATAAGCAGCTAATTATTCGCGGAATATCGTACAGCCAGACACAATCAGGGGCGTACGCATTGTTACTGGAGCATGAAGAAACACACATAAAATTACCTGTTGTTATAGGAAATTTCGAAGCCCAGTCTATCTCTCTCGGATTGGAAAAAGATATTCATCCGCCGCGTCCTCTTACTCATGATTTATTTACAAAATTTATAGTCTCTGCCAACTATGAACTGATCTCTGTGATCATTTATCAGATTGTAGACGGAGTATTCTTCTCCAATATCAACTTTAAAAATAAAGTGAACGACGAAGAATTAATCCTTGATGCCAGAACTTCAGATGCTGTTGCAATGGCGGTAAGATTTGATGCGCCGATATTTACCACACAGCAGGTTCTGAATGAAGCCGGGATCTTATTAGAACTCGAAGATGTTGCCAAAGAAGACCAATCTTTCTCAGAAACTGTACAGACAAAAGACAACTTAAAATCTCTTTCTATGGAAGAACTTCAGAAATTACTGGAGGATGCCGTTAAAGAAGAAGACTATGATACTGCTCTTGAAATCCAGGAAGAAATCAAGAGAAGGAAAAAGACAATTGACTAAAGAGATACTTTTTATATAAACTATGAATTTAAAATTACGACTGACTGTCCTGAATTTTCTTCAGTTTGCAGTTTGGGGAGCTTATCTAACTTCTATGGGAAATTATTTAGGTTCTATAGGACTAGGCTCCAAAATAGGTCTTTTCTATGCAATGCAGGGAATTGTTTCTATTTTTATGCCTGCAATTATGGGAATTATTGCAGATCGATGGATCCAGGCACAAAGACTCCTTGGAATCTGTCATTTACTTGCTGCGGTATTTTTACTTGCTGCAGGATATTATGGGATGTCAGCTGGAAATAACATTGAATTTTCCAAATTATTTGCTTTGTATAGCTTGAGTGTGATGTTTTATATGCCTTCTATTGCATTGTCAAACTCTGTAGCCTACACGGTTCTTGTTAATAATAATTTTGATACCATCAAGGCTTTCCCTCCAATTCGTACTTTCGGAACTATTGGGTTTATCTGTGCAATGTTATTTGTAGACTTTACAAGTTATCAGAATAATTATTCGCAGTTTTTTGTTTCAGGTGTTTTAGGAATTATCTTATTCCTATATTCATTTACTTTACCTGAATGCCCCGTTAACAAAAGCGATGAAAAAAGAAGCTTATATGATGCTTTAGGATTAAAGGCTTTTAGTTTATTTAAAGATAAAAAAATGGCAACATTCTTTATCTTTTCTATGCTATTAGGAGTTTCCCTTCAGATCACCAATGGTTATGCAAATCCTTTTATAACTAGCTTTAAAGATATTCCATCCTTTAAAGATACTTGGGGTGCTAATCACGCAAATGCTTTAATTTCTTTGTCTCAAGTGTCTGAAACAGCATGTATTTTATTGATCCCATTCTTCTTAAAGAGATTTGGAATTAAAAAAGTAATGCTAATGGCTATGTTTGCATGGGTTTTGAGATTTGGTTTATTTGGACTGGGAAATCCTGGAAATGGAGTCTGGATGTTTATTTTGTCTATGATCGTATATGGTATTGCATTTGATTTTTTCAATGTATCCGGTTCTCTTTTTGTAGATAAAGAAACAGATAAAAGTATAAGGTCCAGTGCACAAGGAGTGTTTATGATGATGACCAATGGTTTTGGAGCAACAATTGGGATGCTGTTAGCGCAGGAAGTTGTGAATCATTATGTATTTTCTCAAACTGATCCTTTGTTACAGCTTAAAGGATGGGAAATGTCATGGTATATTTTTGCAGGATACGCTTTAGTGGTTGCAGTATTATTTGCAGTTATTTTTAAACACAAACACAACCCAGAAGATGTTTCATCAGTAAAACATTAATTAAAACTAACATTCTTAAGATATTAAATTGCATTTTTTAAAAAATGCAATTTTTTTATTTTAAGACCGGAATGTTGCTTTCCGGAAAGACTTTACATCCAATTTCCATGACAAGTCTTTGATGAAGAAAAAATATGGACTTCAGATCGGGATAAAGATCGTAAATGTTAATTTTTAATTTAACAATAAATAACCTTTTTCTTTGTGTAATAAATAATAATATTAAGGCTTTTTTATAACTAACAAGTGTTCGGGTAAAGAAATCCTATTTTTAAAACACACTATTTAAAAGTGTGTTTTTTTTTGTATTTTGGCACTTTAGTAAATATGAAAAATATTCAGTTATTAGGATTACTGTTAGTAGTAGCAGGCAGTTTTTTACCCTTGGTACACGTGCCTGTTATTGGGAACTGGAACTATTGGAAACTTGATCATTATCTGGTTATTGCATGCTGGATATTTGCCGCATGTGCAGTTTTTGGAATTGTTAATAACAGCGTAAAAATCGTAAGATTTTTTGGTATTCTGCTTATCCTTTTATTTGCATTTACCTTATTCGCTGTAAAGATGCAGTCTTTGCAATACTTTAGCTTTTTACCATTCAAATCATGGCAGGAAACTTTTGCCGGAATTGTTAAGCTGAAATGGGGCTGGGCTGTAGAATTTTTAGGAGCTTTCCTTTTGGTTTTTGCAGGAGGAAGCAAAAAAGTAAATAATCGAACACAACTATAAAGATGAACTTCTTAAAAATATTTTCCGCAGGAATTTTCTTGATGGCAGCTACACAGATTAACGCGCAGACTGCAAATCAGAAAAAACCGGATAATCCGCCTAAATGTGCCAATATAAAAGAAGGTAAATTTGTGAGACCCAATTACCCGGAAGGAATATGGCATATGACCATTAAAGATAATGTTCAGACTGAATATTTCAATAATGGAAAAGACTATATCAAATCAACATTGGTTTTTGTGGATGACTGCAACTACAAAGCAATTATTATGGAGAAATCTGATAAAGATAATCCCATACAGATAGGAGATGTCTTCAATAATAAAATTATAGCAACTCAGGATAACCTTCTGAAAGTTAATACTAAAATTGAAGGAACTCAGTTTGATGTGGTTTATGTAAAAGTGAAATAAATTCAACCTAATAAAACGGAATCTTTGTTCCGTAGCTAAAAATAAAAATTATATACATGAAAGAAGTATTCATCGTTTCCGCAGTAAGAACACCTATGGGGAGTTTTATGGGAAGCTTGTCAACAGTTCCGGCTACAAAACTGGGAGCAACTGCTGTAAAAGGAGCACTGGATAAAATTGGTTTAGATCCTAATGCTGTTCAGGAAATTTATATGGGGAATGTTCTGCAGGCAGGAGAAGGCCAGGCGCCGGCTCGTCAGGTAGCTTTAGGAGCAGGTCTTTCAATCAATACACCTTCTACTACAGTTAATAAAGTTTGTGCTTCAGGAATGAAGGCTGTAACAATGGCTGCTCAGGCAATCAAAGCTGGTGATGCAGAAGTAATTGTTGCCGGAGGTATGGAAAATATGTCTTTAGTTCCTCACTATTACAATGCAAGAGTGGCTACAAAGTTAGGCGATATCAAAATGCTTGATGGGATGGTACTTGACGGTCTTACAGACGTATACAACAAAGTACATATGGGAGTATGTGCAGAAAAATGTGCAGCAGACTATAATATCACAAGAGAAGATCAGGATAACTTCGCTGTAGAATCTTACAAAAGATCTGCAAAAGCTTGGAGCGAAGGGAAATTCAGTGAAGAAATTGTACCGGTTTCTATTCCTCAGAGAAAAGGAGAGCCTGTAATTTTTGCTGAAGATGAAGAATACAAAGCAGTAAACTTCGACAGAATTTCAACCCTTCCTACTGTATTCAAAAAAGAAGAAGGAACAGTAACAGCAGCTAACGCATCTACTTTGAATGACGGTGCTTCTGCACTGATCCTGGTTTCCAAAGAAAAAATGGAAGAACTTGGATTGAAGCCTCTTGCGAAAATCGTTTCTTACGCTGATGCAGCACACGAGCCTGAAAACTTTACAACTGCTCCGGCAAAAGCATTACCTATCGCCCTTAAAAAAGCAGGATTAGAAGTTTCTGATATTGATTTCTTTGAATTCAACGAAGCTTTTTCAGTAGTAGGCTTGGCTAACAACAAAATCTTAGGATTAGATGCTGCTAAAGTAAACGTAAACGGAGGAGCTGTAGCATTAGGACATCCACTGGGAAGTTCAGGTTCAAGAATCATCGTTACATTGATTAACGTATTGAAGCAAAATAACGCAAAATACGGTGCAGCAGCAATCTGTAACGGAGGTGGCGGAGCTTCTGCTATCGTTATTGAAAATATCTAACATACAGATAAAGCCATAATTTATGGTTTCAAAGTAAAAAAGCGGGGTTTCATAACCCCGCTTTTTTGGTTACAGAGTGTTTTCTTACGGTTATTACTATACTCTTTAGGCTATTATAGTTAAACTTCTGGTTACATAACCCTACAGACAGTATCGATGACATCCGCAGAGTTGTTCAGAACCGGTAAAGAGAGCTTCCACAATCTTATGGTATGTCTGTTAAACCATATTAAATAGTCTTCATGAAGGTATGATTAAGATTCACAGGATATTAAATATGCTGATTTTAGCCGATTTGTTCATAACTGACACCATAAAAAGAATAGTAACCCAATAATAAAATACATTTATCAATATCTAATATTCTGTTTAAGAATGTATTACCATTAAGAAATGGATAATTTTTTTAAAAACTTATCCATTTCTTAATGGTTTTTTTATTTTTGTGCTACTAATATATATTTGAAATGTCTGAAACTGAGAATCGACAGCCTAAAAACATAAAGAATAATCCAAAGATTATGAAGGCATGGGCTGTATATGACTGGGCAAACTCCGTGTATTCCCTGGTTATTACCTCTACTATTTTCCCCATTTATTATTCCATACTTACCACAGCGTATGAGAAAAAGGAATACGTAGCAGAAACCAAAACATGGATTGATGTCCCGGTAAGACATATGATCAAAATTTTTGGAGAAGAATACAAACCGGATACGGTGTACGGATATTCATTAACGATATCTTTCCTTATTGTTGTATTGCTCTCACCCTTTTTATCTTCCTTGGCAGATACAATCGGAAACAAAAAATCCTTCTTACAGTTCTTTTGTTATTTAGGAGCTACATCGTGTATGGGATTAGCCATGTTTACAGGAATGCATAACGTATTTCTGGGGCTTCTCTTCAGTATCACGGCAAGTGTCGGCTTTTGGGGTAGTCTGGTGTTTTATAACTCCTTCCTTCCGGATATTGCAACACCGGACAGGCAGGATGCACTTTCTTCCAGAGGATATGTATACGGATATATTGGGTCTGTAGTTTTAGTTGTAATCTGCTTGCTGCTGATTCAGGTTTTTGCTAAAGGGGCTGCACAGCAGTTATTATTTACAAGAATCAGTTTCTTGCTTACAGGAGCCTGGTGGTTTGGTTTTTCTCAATATACATTCAAACATCTTCCACAGTTTGGAGATGTAAAAGATAAACTTCCTAAAGATCTTGTATTACTGAACTATAAAAATATTTTCAAAAAACATGAAGAACAGGGAGGTTTTTTTGAAGTATTAAAAGATAATATGAGTTTCTATAAAGATATTGCTAAAGAAAGTTTTCATGAACTCTTTAAAGTAGGAAGAGATCTTTTCAAAGACAGAAACCTGAAGTTCTTTTTGTCAAGTTTCTTCTTTTACAGTGTGGGAATGCAGACGATCTTCCTTATGGCAACATTATTCGGAAAAAGCGAGATCAATCTGGCTCAGGATAAACTTATCGGAACACTTCTGGTAATTCAGATTGAAGCTATTATTGGGGCTATTATTTTCTCAAGACTATCAAAAAGAATCGGAAACAGGAATGTTATTTCCATTGCAATCATATTATGGATAGCTGCTTGTATATGGGCTTACTTCCTGAAAAAAGAAAGTCCAACAGTAGAATATCAGTTTTATGGAGTAGCTGCAGTAGTCGGTTTGGTAATGGGGGGGCTTCAGGCGATGTCCAGATCTACATATTCAAAACTGCTTCCGGAAAATTCAATGGAAAATACAACGTATTTCAGTTTCTATGACGTATTGGAGAAAATTGCCATCATCATTGGAACATTCATCTTTGCAACATTGATCGAGTATTTCAATAATATGCGTATCGCAGCATTATCCATGACTCTATTCTTTGCAGCAGGATTGGTTTTAATACGATTCCTGAAGGTTAAAATGAGAACCGACAGAGAAACATTATAAAATTGAAAGACGTTATTTTTAACGTCTTTTTTTTATTTTAAAGAATAAAAAACATTTATTTGATTAATTGATTTGATTTATTTATAGAATTGCCATTAATACTAGTATATAGCTATGTTTTTTCACTATGTTTTGATTTTTTTTGTTTATTTGTAAAAAACGATAAAAATTATCAAAATCATGAAAAAGCTTCTATTAATTTGTTTTTTGCAGTGTTTTATTCTTTGTTTTTCTCAAAATTTAAAACCTGTTGCTCAAAAAGTTTTGGAATTTCATAATCGAAAATCAGAACTTAAAACCTATGCCTTATTTGAGATAGATAAATCTGCAGATAAAATAGCTGAATACAAAAAAGCAGCAACAGATATTACGGTGATGTCTTTGAAGCCTGCAGAATTAAAAAGATTAATCCAAGATAAACCTGATTTTCTTGAAATCTCTTTTCCCTTTGATGGAGGCAGACAAATCACTGTTGAAATGTACAGACATCAGATCTTAACCAACGATTTTAAAGTAGTTACAGATAAAGGGATAGAAGTACAGTATACACCAGGAGTGTATTATCAGGGAATTGTGAAAGGGGATAATGCTTCTATCGTGGCCTTTAGTTTCTTCAATAACGATATTGTAGGAGTTGCTTCTACCCCTGAATTAGGAAATATAGTTGTAGGAAAAGCTAAAAATTCTGAAGATTTTGTAAGTTACTCGGATTCTAAATTAACAGGATCTAATCCATTTGCCTGTGATGTAGACGGATTGAAAGAAAATCAGGTTCAGAGACCGGTTTTCAACCCTAATAATACCAGCAAAAAGAAAACAGACAACTGCGTAAGAATGTACTATGAAGCAGGTTTCGGCCCTTATACCCAAAATGGAAGTAATACCACAACTACAACCAATTGGGTAACTGCTATGCATAATAATGTTTCAACACTGTATGCAAATGAGAATATTAATGTGGCTTTAAGTGAAGTTTTTGTTTGGACAACCACTGATCCTTATGCAGGCTCACCAAGCACAATTCTGAATCAGTTTAGAACCACCAGAACCTCTTTTAACGGGGATGTGGCACAATTATTAAGAAACCCCGCTACAACAAGTATCGCCTATGTAAATTCATTATGTACTGATTACAGATATTCTTATTGTGGTACAAATTTCACCTATCAAAATGTGCCAACCTATTCATGGAATATAGAAGCTATGACGCATGAACTTGGGCATAATTTAGGTTCACCGCATACTCACGCATGCTTCTGGAACGGAAATAATACAGCTATTGATGGCTGCGGACCTGCTTCAGGAAATAACGAAGGTTGCACGGCTGCACTTCCTGCTGCAGGCGGAGGAACTATTATGAGTTACTGCCATTTGGTAAGCAGCGTAGGGATTAATTTTGCGAATGGTTTTGGTGTACAGCCTGGAACATTGATCAGAAATATAATAGATTCAAAAGGATGCCTTGGTACCAACTGTACCGCTTCTTGCCCTACTTCCATCACGAATTTTAACATTAACAATATCACACAGACTTCTGCAAACGCCACTTTTACAGACGCTCTTTCAACAGCATGGAAATATAAGCTTACAACAGCAAACGGAGCGGCAGTATCTTCAGGAAATGTTAATACACAGTCTTTTAATTTTTCAAATCTACAACCGGCATCTTATTACAGACTAAGTGTAGGAACAGATTGCAGCGGACCAAATGCATTCCAGTTATCAAAACTTTTTCTGACGGACGGAGCATGGTGTGATGGAACTCAGTTTTTGGACACGGGAGGTTCCAACGGGCAGTATAAAGATAATGAAGACCTTGTAAAAACATTTTATCCT
Source organism: Chryseobacterium sp. GVT01B (assembly GCF_019970045.1). GTDB lineage: Bacteria > Bacteroidota > Bacteroidia > Flavobacteriales > Weeksellaceae > Chryseobacterium. The sequence goes on along the minus strand of NZ_JAHXYI010000006.1, from coordinate 262,829 downwards.
ACTCCGGGCTCATCTATGACAATGACATTTACAACATTCGATCTTGAACAGGGCTATGATTTTATGTATGTGTATAATGGCCCTTCTACAGCTTCACCATTATTCGCCAATGGAAATAATTTGACTGGAAGTACAGTTCCCGGTCCGTTTACATCAACAGATCCTTCAGGTGCTATAACCGTAAGATTTGTTTCAGATGGAGCCGTTACAGGAAACGGCTGGAATGTGAACTTCTCTTGTAGTGTCTTAGCAGTAGAAGATATCAATATCAAAAATAATTCAATAGATATTTATCCGAATCCTGCCAAAAATATGATAACTCTCTCTTCAAAAGAAAGATTAAAGGGATATAAAATCTATGATGAAGCAGGAAGGCTGGTTGCTTCCGATTCTTCTTTAAAAGGGAATAAACAGGAAATAAATCTTTCCTCAATTCAGACAGGGAACTATGTGATTACTGTAGAAACAGAGAAGCAGACCATTAATAAAAAGCTGATCAAACAGTAATTTTTAAATAAAACTTTGTAAAAGCCTGATAATATCAGGCTTTTTTCATATATTTATATAGAAAAAATTCGGCCTGAGTTTTGCTTATATTCAGCGGAATAATTTTTAACTTTGCAAAAAGATTTATTGTCAATATGACCAACCCTTTATTTTATGCAAAAATAATCCTGTTTGGAGAATACGGAATGATTGAAGATTCCCAGGGGCTGGTAGTACCCTACAGCTTCTATAAAGGAACTTTAAAATTTTCAGATTTGAGTTCAGAATTTGAATTGAACTCCAACAGGCATCTGCAGAAATATTCTGAATTTCTTACAGCACTTGATCTTTCCGACGATTTTAAATTAGATATCGAGAGCTTCAAAAATGATATTTCTAACGGACTTTTCTTTGATTCCAATATTCCTCAGGGATATGGAGTGGGAAGTTCCGGAGCTTTGGTTGCTGCTATTTTTGAAAAATATTCAATCAGCAAACTCAATCCTGAGAATATCTCAAAAGATAATCTTAAAAAATTAAAAGCTGTTTTCGGTGAAATGGAAAGCTATTTCCATGGAAAAAGTTCAGGAATGGATCCTTTGATCTGTTACATGAATCTGCCAATCCTTATCGAAAATAAAGAAAATTTAGACAGGGTAAATATTCCGGAAGGAGAAGAAGGAAAAGGAGCTATTTTCCTTATTGATTCCGGGATAACAGGCGAAACAGGTCCTATGATTCAGATTTTCTTTGAAAAAATGAAGGCTGAAGGTTTCCGCAAAACCCTGAAAGAAGAATTTATCCGTTACAACAACGCATGTATTGAATCTTTCCTTAAAAAAGATATGAATCCTTTCTTCAGAAATCTGAAAAAACTTTCTCATTGGGCGTATGAACATTTCCGTCCAATGATTCCTGAAAGTATTTTTAATATCTGGAAAAAAGGTCTGGATTCTAACGCTTATTATCTGAAACTCTGCGGAAGCGGTGGAGGCGGCTATATCTTAGGATTTACTAAAGACTATGCAAAAGCAGAAAAAATGCTTGAAGGCTTCCAAAAAGAAGTGATTTACAGATTTTAAATAGGTTGGAATGAATTCTGAAAAAGAAACTTTCCAATCTAAAAATTATATATCAAAATCTTTACTGTACAGATTTTCACAATTCGTGGGCTTTCTGCTCGGAGCGCGTTTTTTTGTAGCAGCCCTGTTGACGTTTGCCCTTTATGTTTCCACTTTTTTCCTGTTCAATCAGGATGAATCTTTCAGAAAATTTGTCTTTGATTTCAAAGTACACGGTATTATTTTCTGTACGGTTTTAACCATTCTCGCCGGTGGCATTATCAATCAGTTTTATGATCTGGAGAAAGACCATATTGTAAAACCTTTCAGAACAAGGGTTCAGAGTTTTATCAAGCAGAAATATTTTCTATACGCTTATCTCGCACTCAGCGCTATTTCTTTAGGAGTGGCGTGGATGATTTCCCATAATGTCTTTGTTTTTTTTGTAGTTTATCAGTTCTTTATGTGGTTTTATAGTCACAAATTGAGCAGAATACTCATTGTAAACAACCTTACCTTTGTCAGTCTTACCTTATATCCGTTCTTTGGAATGATGGTGTACTACGAAACCTTTTCAAAAAAGGTATTCCTGATGGCAGTTTTTCTTTTCCTTATTTTACTTTGCATTGATATTGTGAAAGATACCCTTACCAGAAGTGTGGACAAAACATTTGGATATACTACAATTCCTAATTATTTTAAAAGCAGAAATACAAAACTTATTCTGACGTCTTTACTCATGGTTACTATGGCCGTATCTATGAAACTTATTACAAAAACCGGGATTACCGGGTTCATGGCCTATTATTTTGCCGGAGGACTTTTTATCATGATATTATGTATTTATCTTCTTATCAATGATTCCCGGAGAAGTAACTTCTTTACTTTGAATATATTACGGTTCTGGGTTTTTGTAGGAATTATTGCAATGCTTTTAAACGGGATAGAGCATAAATTATAAAAAAAATCTTTAAATAAACTGAGGTTATTATTACCTTTGCATAACTAAATTTAATAAATAGGAATGCCCATTTTTAATGATACTAAAGTTGCATTTGCAGACAAGTCTGATGCACAATTGAGAAAGGCTTACTGGATGTTTAAAATGATTGAACAGCCCGCTCTTACAAGCCTTGGAACATCTATCCTGAATTTTACAGTACACAACAATTTTCCTTTCGTTAACGGGATTGTAAAAAATACCTTATTTGAGCAATTCTGCGGTGGTGAAACGCGTGAAGAAAGTATGAAGGCAGTGAAACAGCTGTTCAAAAGAGGAGTTGGAAGTATCTTCGATTACTCTATTGAAGGAAAAGAAGATGAAGAAACTTTTGATGCGGTTTGCAAAGAAATTAAGGATATTGTTAGATTCTCAGTGGGAAATCCGGCCATTCCTTTTATCGTATTCAAACCTACAGCTTTCGGAAGAATTGATCTTTATGAAGCCGTTGGAAAAGGAGCTGAGCTTACTACCAGCCAGAAAGAAGAATGGGAAAGAGTGGTAAAAAGATTTGATGAAGTATGCAGTCTTTGCCACGAAAATGATAAAAAAGTAATGGTAGATGCTGAAGAAACCTGGATGCAGGATGCAGCAGACCATCTTTGTGAAGAAATGATGGAGAAGTATAACCAGCAAAAACCTATCGTTTGGAATACCATCCAGATGTACAGAACAGGAAGACTGGAATATATGGAAGCTAATCTTCAGAGAGCAAGAGAGAAAAATTACTTCATTGGGTACAAAATTGTTCGTGGTGCTTATATGGAAAAAGAAAGAGCCAGAGCAGTAGAAAAAGGATATGCAGATCCTATCCAGCCAAGTAAAGATGCTTCAGATAAGAACTACAATGCAGGAATCGACTTTGTTATGAATCATCTGGATAAAGTTTCTGCCTTTTTTGGAACCCATAACGAAATCTCTTCAGAGCTAATTATGGATAAAATGAAAGCGAAATCTTTGGACACTGACAATCCACACGTTTATTTCGGGCAGCTTTATGGAATGAGTGATAATATTACCTTCTATCTGTCTGATAAAGGCTATAATGTGGCTAAATATCTTCCATATGGACCTGTGAAGGATGTTGTACCATATCTGACGAGAAGAGCCAGAGAAAACACTTCTGTAGCCGGACAAACCGGAAGAGAGCTGGGGCTTATCAAAAAAGAACTGGAAAGAAGAAAGAAATAATAGTATTGCTTTACTATACCTATCAGGCCTGCAGATTTGCAGGCTTTTTTATGCAATCAACTTCAATACAGAAGCTCAGTTATCCCTGAAGAAGTAGACTTTTAATCAAATTAATAATAATCGATATAATTATTGTTTACATTAATTATATGTTAAAATAATATGATTTTCATTGCTGATTTGATTTTTAATTTTTATATTTGATAGAGCCATAAAAAACCAATGCATGAAAATGTTTTCATTTACCATCAGGATACTGTTCTGTAACAGAATTTCTCAAAATACATAAGCAAAGTATTATCCTTATAAACAGCCGAAATTATAAAAACATATTTGTGGGATAGATAATCATAAGAAGATAAAAATTCTATCACTGGATATCCATCTCATTTCAAAAAACAAAATAAAGCAATAGCTTTAGTTTTCTTCTTCAAATATTTTTTAACCTGATCATTTTCTTTGATCAGGTTTTTATTTTTAAGGCTCAAAGCTCTCAAATTTTCCGTTTTCATAGAACAAAACAATACGTTTTATCTTATTAGTCTGATTACCAAGTATTTGTCCTAATATTTGATCACTGGAATTTTCTAATCGCTGAGAATCGGATATTTTTTCCGGAGCTTTATTCTGGGCTGGTATAAACGATTCTCCAGCACTTGATGTGGAGGCTTCCATCTCTGTTTCATCACTTCCGAATTCATCATCGTCATTCATCATCGTAAAAAGATCGGGTAGTGGAGTCGTTTTTATTTTCTCCTCTTCGGTATATTCTTCATTAATTTCTGATTCGGGCAGCTGGGATTTCAGCATCTCACCTTCACCCGTAACCAACCAGTCCCACAGAAGTTCCGGGAAACGGGATTTTATTTTTATGATAAATTCAAGAGACGGTTTGTTTCTTCCTGACGTGATATGCGAAATGGACGAACGCTGCACATCAATCTCATCAGCAAACTCAGAAGGAGTAAGATTAGAATACTCTATAATTTTGGAAATTCTTTCATTTAAACTCATAAAAATAAACCTTTAATTATTTTACAAATGTAACTTATATAATTTACAAATGCAAAATACAAATGTAAATAATTGAAATTATTATCTATATACATTTGTAACATGGTAACAAAGTATTTTAAATCAGTATATTACAAATAAATTACAATTGTATTTAATATATTATTAATCTTCCGGGGGGAATTCTATATGAGCATTCAAGTACTATATTTTACTTATATTAAGTGTTTATAAATGTAAATTATTAGATTTTAAAAGGTGATTTAGTCCCTTAAAATGAATCCTTTTTACTGTTTACATAACTAATCGACCGAATTACTTCTTCGGGAGTCAAGATGCTGATAAATGTCCATTTTAAGCGATATAATAGCTATATTACGTGTGTTACAGTAGTAAATTACTAATGTAAACACCTTAATTTAAGCCGATATAACACCATATTAAAGAAAAATTGAACCTATTCTAAACAACTATTTTTATTGTCTGTTAATTAACGCTCAGAAATATAAATTAATTAGAATTCCAGAGAAGATTTCTAATTTTTTGAGCTATTTACATTTGTATAATAATATAAACGGCAGAGTTTTCCACAATAATTATGTTTGATAAAATACTCCTCAAAGAAGCTAAAAAAGCCTTTCTTACACTTCAAGTAATATTCTAAATGTAATTTAGATAAACTTTATAACTTATTGATTCAATGCATTTTAAATATATTGAATTAAATTATTCGCAATCCACAATTTTATCAACAGACAATATGTCATTAGAGACTGTTTAATAGTATTACAGATGTTAATTATTGTTTATTGAATAAAAACAGCAGTATTTAATACTTGTAAATTATTTTAAAAACATGTGTCAAATGTAAATTTTTGCATTTTTACTATTTTTACAAATGTTAATTTAAGTTTTTGCCTAAAAATGGTTAAATTTGATTCTTGTAAATTATTTCTCAAGATGAATTTTGAACAGATCTATTCTCAGACACCCGATTTCTCAAATCGCTATATTTCCCCTGAAAAATTATTTTCTTACCTACAGACGAATCTCAGCGATTATATTCAGGAGATCGGAACATCGTATTTGGATAAGCCTATTTATCGGTTAACTATAGGAACCGGAAAGATTCAGGTACTAGCCTGGTCACAAATGCACGGAAATGAATCCAACGCTACCCATGCGATGTTGGATCTTTTAGTGAGCCTTGATAAGGCACCTGAAATGAAAGCGGAACTGTTCAGTAAAATACAGCTTGATTTTATATTCATGCTGAATCCGGATGGATCTGAAAGATGGACAAGACTAAATGCTGCTGATATTGATCTGAACAGAGATTTTCATAACGAGGCCAGTAAAGAGATTAAGTTTCTGAAACATGCTGCCGCTTCAAAGAAATATGATTATGCATTAAACCTTCATGAGCAAAGGACCATATTTACCACTGACGGTATTCATCCCGCTACGCTTTCCTTCCTGGCACCTTCAGAAAATGTAGAACGGACTGTTACAGAAAACAGGAAAAAATGCATGGCAGTGATTGCAAGTGTATACAACCACTTGAAGGAGATGATCCCGAACCAGATCGGAAGATATTCTGACGAATTTTATCCTACTTCCACAGGTGATAATTTCATCAAAGCCGGAATGCCTACGATCTTATTTGAAGGCGGACACTTTGTAGATGATTATACCAGAAAAGGAACGAGAAAATATTATACTATCGCTCTTTATTATGCACTAAAGGCAATTAGTGAGCTGAACTCTGATATTACAGGCTGGGAAACTTATCTGGATATCCCTGAAAATCAGGAAACGCATTATGATATCGTTTACAGAAATGTAAGACTGAATACAGACCATGAATGTATTTTGGATATAGCAGTTCAGTACAGAGAGATCAAAGAAGAGGGGAAAGATGAAATCTCTTTCATTCCTTTTGTAATGGAGGCCGGAGATGTAAAGAAGAGAAAAGGCTGGCTGGAAATAGACTGTACCGGAAAGAAATTTATTTCTGCTACCAAATATCCGAAACTGGATTCTGTAGTGGATTTTAAAATTGAAGACTAAAAGAATTTTAAATAACCTCATAAAAAATCTCCGGCAGCCCTGAAAGGCTGCCGGAGATTTTATTTTTATAACTAAGTTCCAAACTTGGGATATTAAAATTTATATTCAATAGGAATGGGCTTTAGCTCATTTACATTAAATAAATATTCATCCGGCTTTAGCCAAAACTTAATTTCAGAATATAAAGTTTAGTTAACCACTTTAATTCCATTAGCTACAAATCTGATTTCTTCTTTAGGCTGAGTAATCGCATCAATTTCAGCTTGCGGCTTTTTAGCATCTTCAGCATAATGTTTCTGCTCATTCACAGAAGTTACTTTTCTTTCTGCGTTACCTTCCAATACTACGTTTTTACCCTTTAAAGCTGTAGGAACAAAGAAAGCATAGTCTTTCATTTTTACAAAAAACTTAGAATTGTCCTCAGTCTGAATGGTAAGCCAGCATCCTTTTTTATCGCAAACATCAGTTACTTTTCCTTTAACAGCTACATTTTCAACTTTTTTATTGTCTTTTTTAAGCTGTTTATTCAATTTATCTACTGTGATCGCTTTAGATTCAGCGGATGGGGCTACCTGATCTCCATAAGTATCACCAACCAAAGCTTTTCCTTCCGGTGGACCAGATTGAGCAAATGCTAATGAAGAAGCTGTTAAAGCTGCTGCAAATAATATTGCTTTAAATTTCATGTTTAATATTTTTACCAAAAATACTAATTAATATTGAATCATAACCGATTTAAAAATGATAAAAAACAGCTGTTTCAAGGATTTTTCAATAAAATTCAAAATCAAAGACAGATTTGATTATATTTGACGCCTATACTTGACTATGCAAAAAAAACTGAAACTATGGGACGCCATTATGCTGGTGATGGGTTCTATGATCGGAAGCGGGATCTTTATTGTAAGTGCTGATATGACACGAAACCTGGGATCAGGGTTTTGGCTGATTGTGGTGTGGGTTATCACTGGAGTGATGACCGTAGCAGCAGCTATAAGTTATGGAGAGCTCTCTGCACTCTTTCCGAAAGCCGGCGGACAATATACCTATCTGAAAGAAATTTTCGGAAAAAGGATGGGGTTCCTTTATGGCTGGGGATTGTTCACCGTAATACAAACCGGAACGATTGCTGCAGTAGCAATGGCTTTTGGTAAATTTACTGCTTACCTTATTCCTTCACTTAACGATGCTGCTCCTATTTTCCAAAGCGGGGAATTTAAAATTACATGGATACAGATTCTTGCGATTGCCGTTATTGTTTTGCTTACTTATATCAATACCAGAGGGGTAGAGAGTGGAAAAATCCTTCAGAATATCTTTACTGGTTCTAAAATCATTGCATTATTAGGCTTAATAGCGGCCGGATTTATATTAGTAGATATTTCCCATTTATCAGAAAACTTCAGCTGGGGAACAGATTCTTTTAATAACCTTAAAAAAGATTTGAGTGGTAATTTCCTTAAAGAATGCTGGGAACCGATTGGAGGAATGACTTTATTGGGCGGAATTGCAGCTGCCATGGTAGGTTCTGTTTTCAGTTCTGTTGCCTGGGAAAGTGTGACCTTTGTTTCCGGTGAAATTGAAAACCCTAAAAAAAATGTAGTAAAATCGATGATTTATGGCACATCTGCTGTAATGATCCTTTATATAGCAGTCAACTATGTATACTTGAATGCCCTGGACAGAGACGGAATTGCATTTGCAGCCAATGACAGAGTAGCGGTTGCTGCATCTCAGAATATTTTTGGAAGTGCAGGAACCATTATCATTGCTTTATTGGTAATGATTTCTACATTTGGATGTAATAACGGATTGATTCTGGCAGGAGCGAGAGTTTTTCAGACGATGGCAAAAGATGGAATGTTCTTCAAGTCGGCAGTTAAAAACAATAAAAATGAAGTTCCTGAAAATGCTTTATGGATGCAGGGAGTTTGGGCTTCAATTCTGTGTCTGAGCGGACAGTACGGGAATTTATTGGATATGATCTCTTTTGTAATCGTTCTGTTCTATATGATTACTGTTTTTGGAGTTATTTATTTAAGAATGAAACAGCCGGAACTGGAAAGACCTTATAAGACATGGCTTTATCCGGTAACACCTGTTATTTACCTTATCATAGGAACATGTTTCTGTATTTTACTGTTAATTTACAAACAGCAGTATACATGGCCGGGCTTTGTACTGGTATTGCTGGGACTTCCGGTATATTATTTTATCAACCGGAAAAAGGCGGACGCTTAAATAAAATAAAAGATATAATAGATTCAGGGCCTTCAATTCAGTTTGAAGGCCCTTCTTTTTGAATAATATTTAAGGTATTGTAACAATTATTTGGTGAAAATGCGTATTTTGGTATTCCGTTTTTAAATAAGCGGACCATGAAGTAAAAACTATAAGTTATGGATACACCAAATTACCGAATGCCTTTCGTACCGTCTACTTTAATGACCGAAGGTGGAAGTATCGATACCTGCGATATGGGGGAAAGTATTGCTCACAATATTATGTTGCTGATTACCACCAAAAAAGGGGAGAACAGATATGATGAAAACTATGGAAACGATGTTTGGAACCTTGAATTCGATAATGGAGTGACAAGTGCCATCTGGGAAAACGTTTTTGTCAAAAGCCTCAGAAGACAAATCCAGGAATATGAACCAAGAATTGTAAGCCCTCAGATCGATGCCCATATACAATTTGTAGAGCACAGCTACGATACTAAAGAACACACCGAAATTAAAAAGAAAGTAAGAATTGCCATCAATGCAAAAATGGAGGAAACAGGAGAACGTTTCAGTTTTTCAACCGAATTGTTTCTAAGCCCGATGTCTATTGATTAATATTTTTAACAGCGAAAGAAAATTATGAATTTAGATCAGAATATTTATTCCAAAGAATCTGTAAAAGCAAGAATGCTTCAGAATGCAACTAAAGTATGGGGGTTAAGAAGTCCGCAGTCTTTAGATCCTTTTGTAAAACTGTTGATAGATGCATTCAGTACAGAAGTTTTTAAAGCGAATAATGAAATACAGACGGTAAATGCCCGTATATTGGAAAAACTGGCAAAACTTCTTACACCGTCCATCTACACACATCCTATTCCTGCTCATTCAGTGGCTTTTACACAGCCCTATGATTCATCGGAGGTTTTATTGGAACATACGGAGTTTTTCTTCCGTAAACAGATGACTTCCACAGTAAAATCAGAATCCGATAAGCAGCTGAATATCCCTTTTACACCGGTAGGAAATGTAAGGATCAATAAAGTTCATACGTCTGTTATGTTTGTAGGAAATACCTGCTACAGCATAGATGACCGATTTAATAAAATTCCTATTGCAAGATTTCAGGGAAGACCTGAAGATTACAGAAAAATCACAATAGGAGTAGATGTAAGCAAATATATAAGTGAAAACTTTCCTAAATACCTGAGCATATTCTGTTCTAATCCGGCTTTTGAACACCTTGATTTTGTATATAAATTATTGCCATACATTTCAGTGTCCAGCAATGGAAATCCTTTATTTGTAAGAGAAGGATTAAGCTATCTTACAGAAAATCATACGGACGGTTACGAACAGATGTTCAAAGAGCAGTCCATCAGAAATAAGGTGATTAATGATATTAAAAGCATTTACCGCCATAAATTTATTGAAGTAACAGGAATTTCTCAAAGCCTGTTCTCAGAACCCGGGCAGCTTCCTCAGAATCTTGATTTCTTAGCAGGAAAAGAAGAAATTACAAAATTCCTGGATAATAAAAGTTTCCTGTGGCTTACTTTTGAATTCCCGCCGCAGTTTTCAGCAGAAATCCTGGATAACTTCTCATTTGTACTGAATGCTTTCCCGATCTACAACAGAGGTTGGAAAAAAACAGAATACAGTCTTGATATCATGGGAAATAATATTCCTTTGGTAACTGATGAAGGTGAACATTTTCTTTATGTAGATGAGGTACAGGACGGTGATGGAAGAAAGTACACAGAAATTCCTTTTACACCTGCAGATGATCTTAAAAAAGGTTTATACACTGTAAGAAAAGGAGGAATGGAACGCTTCACAAGCAGAAATGCAGTTGATATGATTGCCAATGTTCTTGAATTGACAAGAGACGAAATTGCAGCATTTTCCCTTTTGAACAGAGATAACGTAAAAGGAGTTCTCAGCGAAATGTCCGATAAAATGAAAACCATGGTACAGAAAGTAAACAATGCCAAAAGGAATATCAGACAGGAACTGAATTATGTTATCATGGAACCGGTAGAAAAAACCGATCATACCTATGCTTCTTTCTGGGTTACGCATTGTACTTTGGCCAATCACATGCGTCCGGGAACTGAACTATCCAACCAGTTGAAGTCGCAAACCGTTGTATTGCTTACCGAAACATTGGGTGGTGCTGAAGAACAGAAAGGAACAGACAGTATTCAGGCTTATAAATATGCACTTACGACAAGAGATAAGATCATTTCTTTAGAAGATGTCAAAAACTTTTGCCGTATGATTCTGAAAGATGAGGTAAGAGAAGTAAGGGTAAGAAGAGGAACCATGATCAGCAACAAGCCCAAAGAAGGTTTTGTAAGAACCGTTGAGGTAGAAATTATTCCGCAGAACTATTCTTTCTATGGAAGAGCCTATTGGGAAAACATGGCTAATATTATAAGAAATCAGATCATCGCCAAAGCCATTGATGGGATTGAATATGTGGTAAGAATAAACAATGAAGATGTCGATTTCCAGGATATGTAAATCTTTAAAGAAAATTAAAATCAGTTTAAAATATAAATGCCGATTAGTATGGCATTTTGAATGATATCAATAGGAACGGGCTTTAGCCCGTTTTTTTATTAAATGATTTCCGATTGGCTTTAGCCGAAACATAATATCCGGAACGTATGGAATCATTCAGCAAAATTCAATAAAGTAAGATCCAGTCTATTAACAAAACCTAGGAATTTTTTATAAAACTTTTATCGTTCTAATATTCAAAAAAAGTCTATAAAATTTCGTATTTTTGCACGTTGTGATTTTCAGGCAAAGTCACTCCGAATTATGAGCAAATCAACAGAATATATAGAAGTTTACGGAGCACGTGAACACAACCTTAAAAATATTAATGTTAAAATTCCACGCAACGAATTGGTCGTTATTACAGGCCTTTCCGGAAGTGGAAAATCCTCATTGGCTTTCGACACTATTTTTGCGGAAGGCCAGCGTCGTTATATCGAAACATTCTCTGCTTATGCACGCCAGTTTCTAGGCGGCTTGGAGCGTCCTGATGTAGATAAAATTGAAGGACTTTCCCCGGTCATTGCCATCGAGCAGAAAACAACCAATAAAAACCCTCGTTCTACCGTAGGAACTGTTACAGAATTGTATGACTTTCTACGTCTTTTGTATGCAAGAGTTTCGGATGCGTACTCTTTGTCTACCGGACAAAAATTGGTAAGCTATACAGAAGATCAGATTCTGGATACCATCAAAGAAAATTATAAAAAAGAGAAAATCATGCTTTTGGCACCAGTCGTGCGTTCCAGAAAAGGGCATTATCATGAGCTTTTTGTACAGATGGCTAAAAAAGGCTACGGACAGGCAAGAATTGATGGCGAATTGCAGGATATTGAATATGATTTAAAACTTGACCGTTATAAAACCCACGATATTGATATCGTTATCGACCGTTGGATTATCGGGGAGAATGCTTCAGAAGGCAGAATGGAAAAATCATTGCGTACTGCGATGGAAATGGGAGAAGGAATTATCGGAATTCAGAAATTGGGAAGTAAAGATATCGAATACTTTTCCAAAAACCTGATGGACGCAGAAACAGGGCACTCTCTGGCGCTGCCGGAACCGAATACTTTCTCATTCAACTCTCCGAAAGGAAGCTGCCCGAACTGTAAAGGGTTGGGAACCATTAAAAAGATCAATACCGATTACTTTATTGATAATCCAAAACTATCTATCAATCAGGGAGGATTATTGCCATTGGAAGATATCAAATCAAACAAATGGATTCTTTCCCAGATTAAAAATATTCTTGAGATTTTCGGACTGGGATTAACAACGCCTTTGCAGGATATTCCTGAAGAAGCATTGGATTATATCTACAACGGATGTCATAAAGAATTCAATAAAGACCTGAAATACGCCGGAATTACCAAGAAAATTAAGATTGGCTTTGACGGTCTGATTGCTTTCATGGAAGAAATTATTGAGGAAAGAGAATCTTATGAAGCCATTTTGCTGGAAAGACACTTCACAACAGAAGAAACCTGCCCGGAATGTCATGGAACACGTCTTCAGCCTTCAAGCTTAAGTTTTAAAATTGACGGTAAAAATATTGCTGAGATCAATGGTTTAAGCTTATCAGACTTAAAAGACTGGTTAGCTGATGTTAGAGATAAATTCTCAGAAAAAAATAAAATTATTGCTCATGAGATCTTAAAAGAAATTGAAACCAGACTTCAGTTTTTGCTGGATGTAGGATTGGACTATTTAAGTTTGAGCAGAAGTTCAAAAACCCTTTCAGGAGGAGAATCACAGAGAATCCGTCTGGCGACACAAATTGGATCTCAATTGGTCAATGTACTATACATTCTTGATGAACCGAGTATCGGGCTTCACCAGAGAGATAACGAAAGACTGATTCATTCCCTGAAAAACCTTAGAGATATCGGAAACTCTGTATTGGTGGTAGAACATGACAAAGACATGATTCTTGAAGCCGATGAGGTATTGGATATTGGTCCAAGAGCCGGAAAATTCGGTGGAGAAATCCTTTGGCAGGGAAAACCAAAAGATTTGTTGAAAGCAGATACCATCACTGCTCAATACATCAATGGAAAAAGAAAAATTGCAATTCCTGAAGAAAGAAGAGCAGGAAGCGGTAAAAATATTGTTTTAAAAGGAGCAACGGGTAACAACCTTAAAAACGTAACCCTGGATGTTCCTCTTGGAAAACTGGTAGTAGTAACCGGAATTTCAGGAAGCGGAAAATCTTCCCTGATTAACGGAACACTATATCCGATCCTTAACAAACACTTCTACAGAGCAGTTCAGGAGCCTTTGCCTTACAAAAAAATTGAAGGACTGGAGAATATTGATAAAATTGTAGACGTAGATCAAACACCAATCGGAAGAACACCACGTTCTAATCCTGCTACCTATACAGGAATGTTTACGGATATCAGAAACCTTTTTGCGGAACTTCCGGAAAGTAAAATCCGTGGTTACAAACCGGGAAGATTCTCTTTCAATGTAAAAGGCGGAAGATGCGAAACCTGTCAGGGTGGTGGATTGAAAGTTATTGAAATGAATTTCCTTCCGGATGTATATGTTCATTGTGAAACATGTAACGGAAAACGTTTCAACAGAGAAACCCTTGAAGTTCGTTACAAAGGAAAATCGATTTCTGATGTTCTGGATATGACCATTGATGAAGCGGTAGATTTCTTCCAGCCGATTCCTAAGATTTTTGCAAAAGTGAAAACATTACAGGACGTAGGTTTAGGATATATTACGCTTGGACAGCAGTCAACAACCCTTTCAGGAGGTGAAGCGCAGCGTATCAAGTTAGCAACCGAATTAGCGAAAAGACAAACCGGAAACACCCTTTATATCCTTGATGAGCCAACGACAGGACTGCATTTTGAAGATGTAAAAATCCTGATGGAAGCCATCAATCAATTGGTAGAACTTGGAAACTCGTTCATTATCATCGAACATAATATGGATGTAATCAAATTAGCAGACCATATCATCGACGTTGGACCAGAAGGAGGAAAGCATGGCGGACAGATCGTAGCACAGGGTACCCCTGAAGAAATTGTGAAGTCTAAGAAAAGCTTGACTGGGAAGTTCTTGAAGAGGGAACTGGAATAGAATTATAGAAATATATTACGGAAAACCACAATGAAAATTGTGGTTTTTTTATTTATTTTTGGGGAAAAGACTAATCATCATGGAGAAATCAGAACAAATTGTTCAACTTGAAAAGATATTTAATTTCAACTTGAATTTAGTAGGTAATGAAAATATAATTTCAAGAATAGCTCATAAAAATTGTTACCAAATTGATAAGGATAATAATGTAATAGCAATTAATTTATCAGGAAATGGTATCAATGAAATAAAAGGGCTAGATGAATTTGTTTATCTAGAAAAATTGGTAATCGAGGAAAATGAAATTACTGAAATTAAGGGAGTCAATAATCTTTTAAATCTTAAAGATTTATATTTATCCAATAATAGAATTTCAGAAATTAAAAATTTAGAAAATTTAAAGAATTTAAGATTTCTCGACTTATCATATAATAAATTAAAAAAGATAAGTGGGCTAGATGGGTTGTCAAAATTATATGATTTAAAATTAAACTGGAATGAAAAATTAGATACAATAGAAGGTTTACATAATCTTGTTAATTTAGAATGGTTATCAATTAATGGTACAGAAATTAATAAAATTAAAAACCTAGAAAATGTAATTAATCTTCGCTATCTATACTTAGGAGCAAATAAAATTAAGAAAATAGAAGGCTTAGAAAATTTAAAAAAGTTACGTTCAATTTATTTAAGTTATAACCAGATAACTAAAATTGAAAATTTAGATGACTTACCGGATTTACATAATATACGTATTAGAAATAATCAAATTAATAATCTAAACCAAATTTCAAATTTAAAGAAATTAAAGAATCTTGATATTTCAAATAATTATATTTCAAATTTTGAAGATATAAAGGAGTTATTGGAATTAAAGTATTTAAATCAAATAATAATAAATAATAATATAATATTAGAAAATAATAATATAATATTAGGTTCTGAAAAAAATCATTACGATGTTATTATTAATGAAATTATAAAGTATCAAGCTGCTAAAATTAGAGTTAGATTACCTTTAAAAATTTGTTTATTGGGGAATCATGCATGTGGGAAATCCACATTTTTAAATTACTTTTTTTCTAGTGAAATAGAAACAAGTAATTCAACACATATATTGCAAATATCACAATTTAAGAATAAGAAGGTTAAAGATGAAATTCCCCAAGCTATTTTTTATGATTTTGGAGGGCAAGATTATTATCATGGTGTTTATAAAGCATTTTTGACACAGTCTTCAACAAATCTTCTTTTTTGGAACAAAAATTCTGATGTTAATAAATATAAAACTGACTCCAAAGGAGAAAAGAATATAAATTTTAATCGTAGATATTGGCTAGGTCAGATTGATTATGTTGATCAGTTAGATGAGTTTACTAGTGATCAGAAAAATATATTCCAAATACAAACTTATTCTGAAAAACATCACCAAGATATATTGCTTAATGATAATACTATACGACATGTTTATTTAAGTCTTGACAAGCTAAGCTTTGAAAATAATAAAATGTATAATCTTACTTTACATAGTTTTAAAGAAGAAATATTAAATATTATTACTAATAGACCAGAAAAGGAAGTGGCTTCAGAGGAATTTGATCTTTATAAATTTATTGTTAATAACAAAAAGCTTAATGAAATTAAAGTAAGTCAATTGCTCCCTTTTTATCATAAAAAAAAGAGTGAGATGAATCTTTTGAAAGCTGAATTAGATCAACTTTCAAAAAAAGGATTAGTTCTTTACTACAAAAATAGTTTAGATTTAAATGATGTAGTTTGGTTAAATCCTGCGAAGACAGTAAGAGATATATATAGGATATTTAATGAAGTTACTTTAAGGAAGTATAATGGAGAAGTTCCTCAAAATATTTTTGAAGCGAAAATTAAAAATAAAAATTTATTAGAGTTACTGAAATACAATAAAGTAATTTTTTTTGATAATAAATCAGATCCCGCTAAATATATAATTCCTGGTTATTTAAAATCTACAACCGATGAAGATGATGACTATTTCATCTTTGGAGATTTTAATCAGTTTAATTTTATCTTAAAATTTGAAAACTTTATTCCATTTGGATTTATAAACCAATTAATTTGTCTGTATGGCGGAAATCCTGAAAAAAAATTTTATAAAAAAGACCAGTTAGTTTTTACTGCAAAAAATCAGAATGCAAAAGTGTTAGTTAAACTTGATTATGAAAAGTTAATTATTAGTGTTGGAATTATTCCCAAAGAAAATAATTTTGATACTAAAACTTTAGAAAGAGAAATATTTTTTGATATTTTGAATACTTATTTGGATAAAAATATTGAAAATGAACAGATTGAATTAGAAGAAAATCAAATTAGGGATACTGATATTCTTTTAACAGAAAAAAAATATAATAAGTTTCCAAATGATCTATACCTTTCCACAGATAATAAAAATTTTATACACTATAATTTATTGGAAAGTGATGAATTTTCTTCTAGTCTTATTAACGGCTATAGAATTAATATAAATAATAGTGGACTTGATTTTGATAAGACAGTAATTTTGAAAAGTTTAAATTTTAAACATTTTAGTAATAATAAAAATATAAAAAATATGAAGAAAATATTTATTTCTTACAGTCATGAAGATGTGATTGAGAAACAAAGACTAATGACTTTTTTAAAACCTTTAGAACGAAGTGGGAAGATAAATATTTGGCAAGATTTAAAATTACAAGCCGGTGTTGAAGTCCAGCAAGAAATCTTTGATAAATTGGATGAGGCAGATATTATAATTATGTTGGTAAGTCAAGATTTTATAGGATCAGATTTTATTTATAATCACGAACTTCAAAATGCAATGAAAAAAAGAATAGAAAATAAAGTAAAAATATTGCCCATTATGATTTCTGATTGTACAATATTTGACCTCGATTTATATATTGATAATGATGAAGACCAAAAAGTAAAAATGGGTGATTACTATTTTGTGCCGCAAGATGAGAAAAATAATATCAAACCAATTAGATTATGGGAATCTCATCTTCAAGATAGTGCTTGGAAAAAAGTTTATGAAGCGCTAAAAAAACTAATGGAATAATATATGCTTTGATTAGCAAATAAAAATTTAGTTTTTATGTCCAAAATTAACTTCCAATATTAAATTTTCAATTATTTTTAAAATTTATTCTGCTGAAAATCAATTAATTAATTTCTAATGTTAACTCAATGTTAACTGAATGTAAAATTAATATGAATTATTTTTAATAACTTTGGTTAAGAGATACAAAAAAAGGTTAGTATAATATTTAAAACCAATTAGTTATGAAAAATCGAATTCAAATATTGTTTGCTTCACTTTTCGTTTGTGGATTTGCTGCCGTTTTGAACACTGCCAAAGCCCAAACTACCAATCATAATACCATTGAACCTATTCAGCTGAATAGGAGCGAAACTTTTACAGATATAAGAAATAAACTGGAAGCTAATTTTGATCTTACCAATCCTGATTACAAGCAGGGAACTGTAAATTCAGTAGTGAAATTTGATATTGCCAAAAATGGTAAAATTGTAAATGTTCATTCTACAGGAGACTGCAAAACGGTAAGCAAAGAAATTGAAACAGTATTAAGCGATCTTGATTATAGAGTAGACCGCAATAAACTGACTGATAACATGGTTGCCTACACTTACGTAATGCCTGTGACTGTAGAAATCCACAGCAGATAATATTCATTGCATATTATTCATAAAAGTGTGAATAATGAAAGCTTATCAGATTAAGTTGTAATAAAAAATAATCAGATAGATTTTAATTTTGCTTTACCATAAAATTAAAACTATATGAAAAATTTAAAGAAGCTGACGAAGTCAGATTTGAAGTCAGTGTACGGAGGAGAGCCTAAAAAATACTGTACGTTTTGCGAATGGGCAAATAAAGTAATTTGCAGTGATGTTCCAATCGTTCAATGTCCGTAAAAAAATAAAGCCGCTTTATAAGCGGCTTTTCTATTGCTGTGTACTTTGAACAAACTCTGTTAATCTCGTTTTAAGATCTTTGGAATTTCCAATTTTGTCAAAAGTAATATTGTTTATTCTCCATCCTTTTTCAGTATTGATGAGGTGTATGGTATCCGTCCATATAACTTTAGGTGTGGTTATATTGTACTCAAACTCTATCAACGCTTCTGCTGTCTTATCATGTCTTGTAACAGACTTTATTTTATAACTGGTATACCCTTCGTATAAACTTGAAAACATTGCACCTTCAAAGATCAGGGGTTTCTCATCAGGATGATCACTGTTTTTTACTTTCTCAATATCTGCCTTTGAAGCATATATGGCATCTTCCAAAGCTTTCTTTAGATCCTTAGAAAATAAGTCCCCGGAAATTGCCTGATTATAGACAGCTTCATTAGATTTACCATATTGAGTGTAAAGTTCATTCACTTTTTCATTGATTGCTTTATCTGCAGGCTGAATATCATTTTTTTTACAGGCAGTAAAAAGCAGAAAAATGGCCAGATATAAAAATAATTGTTTTTTCATCTTTGAATTATAATGTTATGAAGGCTGTCAAATCTTATACCAATAATCTCTTTTTATAAACGATCAATCACTATCCAGTAGTTAGCAACATATTTATTCCGTAGCATTCATACAATAACAAAAAATCAATACATTTGAGTAGATAAAAAAAATTGTGGATCCTATTCTTAACGTTGCTGTCCGTTCCCTCTGCGTTTACCTTTTCATGGTAATTGCTATCCGTTTATTTGGTAAAAATCTGCTTTCTCAGCTCAATGCAGGAGATGTTGTATTGTTGCTGCTGATTTCAAATGCAGTCCAGAATGCGATGGTAGGCCCTGATACTTCTCTCCAGGGCGGAATTATTGCGGCATTAGTTTTGTTTGTCGCTAACTTTATTTTAAAAAGAATCATGTTTTCCAGCCGTTCCTTTCAGACTTTTATGGAGGATGAGCCGGTAATTCTTATCAGAGATGGTGTTGCAGATCAGGCAGCGCTGAACCGTGTAAAAATTACAGAAAGTGAATTGGAAGAAGCAATAAGAGAACATGGAATTGAAAACATAGACAATGTAAAACTTTCCGTTCTGGAAGTGGATGGGAATATCAGTGTCGTTTCTCAGGATGAGAAAAGCAAACAGACCCACTATTCAAGAATTAAAAGGAAAATAAAAAGAAAATATCATTAAATAAGATGAATTACGAATTAAGAGAAATGCTTCCCAGTGATGAAACCCGTGTGCTGGAGATTTTCCGTCAGGGAGTAGATGGTGGAATTGCTACTTTGGAAACAGAAGTTCCTACCGCTGAAGCCTGGAGTATGGAATATTTCAACGACTGTCGCTGGGTACTTGAAAATGAAAATAATGAAGTAATAGGATGGTGCGCCCTGAAACCAATCAGCAAAAGAGAAAGTTTTAAAGGAGTTGCAGAAGTAAGCATTTATTTTGATAACGAATACCAGGGAAGGGGATTGGGTTCCATATTGCTTAAAAAGATAATTCTGGACAGCGAGGACCACGGATTCTGGACATTGCAGACCAATATCTTCTCCGAAAATGAAATGGCCATCAAGTCTCATCAGAAAAACGGCTTCAGAGTGGTAGGAGTCCGAAAAAAAATTGGAAAGCTTAACGACGAATGGAAAGATCTTGTTTTGATGGAGAAAAGAAGCGAAATTCTTTAAAGAATAAAGAATGATGAATGATGAATGATGAATGATGAATGATGAATGATGAATGATGAATGATGAATTTGTTTGATAAGCACTAATCTCCATAGTAAAATTCACTATTGACTTGCGAAGCAAAATTGACCATTGACAATAAAAGGCTGTATATTCCAACCTTAAACCTTAAACCTTAAACTCTGAACTCTGAACTTTCCAATTTGGCATTACCCTTGTAATAGTTAAGTTGAAAAAATAGAAATAATGAAAAATTTGATTAAAATTACAGGAGTTCTTATTGTGATGTTTTTGCTGTCATCATGTGTAGTGCATGACAATGGGCGTCGCGTTAAAACAGTTCCGCCGGGACAGGCTAAAAAAATATATGGTGGAAGTGCAAAAGATTATGCTCCTGGGCAGGTGAAAAAAAGAAGCGGCTATTAACAGGTCGTGTAAAATGAAAACTAGAAGCAGGTTTTAACATATATTAGCTTAATTTCAATTTCTTTTGGCATTAACATTGATATATTTCGCTATCGAAATTGAAAAAGTGAAAATAATGAAAAGTTTGTTTAAAGTAGTTGGGGCAGGCGTGGTACTATTTATGCTGTCTTCATGCATAGTGCATGAGCCTCATGGAAGAAGAATGCCGCCGGGTCATGCAAAAAGGTATTATGGTGGAAGTGCAAGATACTATGCACCTGGCCAGGTAAAGAAAGTGTATATTTATGACGATCGTGGTCATCATCACAGAGGCCGTGGTCATGGGCATCACAGATAAAAAAAGAGAGCACTGATTTTTCAGTGCTTTTTTATAAATTATAATCTCGATTTTTTCGGATTCAGGTAAGTATTAAAGATCATCACTTCCTGGCCAAACTTTTTCTCAATTCTTTCAGAGATATTCAAAAGTTCACTTTTAATGAAATCTTCCCGCAATTCATCATTTTCAAAGATTAATAAGAGGTTGTAATTTTTACCATCTTCAATATAATCACTATGTACTTCAGAAAGAATATATTTGTCTACATCCATTAGGTTTTCAGTCATTAAAACCAATGTTTCATCAATATAATTTTCCCATTCTTCCAGGTTATCTTTCGTACAGTGGAAAGTTATACTTAATACTCCCATATTTTTATGAATTTTTAAGATTTTTTGGATAAATTCTACAGCAAAAATCGGCATTTTTTTCGTAAATTAGCCCGTTAATAAAAATTGGAAATAAATAATTTTCAGACTTACAGCTAAGAGTTTGAATATCATTACAATAAAATTTGTTTATGCAAAAAGAAGGAGAAAGACTGATTCCTATCAACATTGTTGATGAAATGAAGTCGTCTTATATCGATTATTCGATGTCCGTTATCGTTTCAAGAGCGTTACCGGATGTAAGAGACGGCTTGAAACCCGTTCATAGAAGAGTACTTTATGGTATGTATGGATTAGGGGTGTTTTCTAATAGAAAATATTTAAAATCTGCGAGAATTGTTGGGGATGTTTTGGGTAAATATCACCCGCACGGAGATTCCTCTGTATATGATGCTATGGTAAGAATGGCCCAGGACTGGAGCTTACGTTATCCTCAGGTTGATGGCCAGGGTAACTTCGGTTCAATGGATGGTGACCCGCCTGCAGCAATGCGTTATACTGAGGCAAGATTGAAAAAAATCTCTGATGAGGTGCTTTCAGACTTAGACAAAGAAACAGTTGATTTCCAGAATAACTTCGACGACAGTTTACAGGAACCGACAGTAATGCCAACTAAAGTTCCGAACCTTTTGGTAAACGGTACTTCCGGTATTGCAGTAGGGATGGCAACCAATATGGCGCCACACAACTTATCAGAATCTGTAGATGCAATCTGTGCTTATATCGATAATAAAGAAATTACGATTGATGAGCTGATGCAGCACATCATTGCACCGGATTTCCCTACAGGAGGTATCATCTACGGTTATGACGGTGTAAGAGATGCGTTCCATACAGGAAGAGGTAGAGTTGTTTTAAGAGCTAAAGTTAGCTTTGATGAAATAGGAAACAGAAACGCTATTATCGTTAGTGAAATTCCTTATCAGGTTAACAAAGCAGAAATGATCGCAAGAACAGCTGAGCTTGTTAAAGATGAGAAAATCCCTGGTATCCACGAGATCAGAGATGAATCGGACAGAAAAGGACTTCGTGTTGTTTATGAATTGAAAAACGATGCTATTCCGAACGTTGTTCTTAACCTATTATATAAATATACGGCACTTCAGACTTCTTTCAGTGTAAACAATATTGCATTGGTACACGGAAGGCCGGAGCAGCTGAACCTTAAAGATATCATTCATCACTTTGTAGAGCACAGACATGAAGTAATCGTAAGAAGAACTCAGTTTGAGCTTAAAAAAGCAAAAGAAAGAGCACATATCCTTGAAGGGTTCATGAAAGTGATCGGAACTCAGGATTCATTAGACAGAGCGATTTCTATTATCCGTCACAGTGCAAACCCTCAGGCAGCAAAAGAAGGCTTGATTGAGGCATTTGAACTTTCAGACATTCAGGCTCAGGCGATTCTTGATCTTAGATTGGCTCGTTTAACAGGAATGGAGCTTGATAAGATCCGTGATGAATATGATGCGATCATGAAAGAAATTGAAAATCTTGAAGATATCTTAGCCAATGAGCCAAGAAGATTCCAGATCATTAAAGAAGAATTGATCGAAATCAAAGAAAAATACGGAGACGAAAGAAGAACTGAAATTGATTACTCAGGAGGTGAAATGTCTATCGAAGATATTATCCCGAATGAAGCTGTAGTTCTTACCATTTCTCACGCAGGATATGTTAAGAGAACTTCACTTTCAGAATATAAAATTCAAAGTAGAGGAGGTGTAGGAAATAAAGCGGCTACAACCAGAGATTCTGACTTCCTTGAATATATCGTTTCTGCAACCAACCACCAGTATATGTTATTCTTTACAGAAAAAGGAAGATGTTACTGGTTAAGAGTATTTGAAATTCCGGAAGGCTCCAGAACAGCAAAAGGAAGAGCGGTACAAAACCTTATCAACATTGAACCGGATGATAAGATCAAAGCCTATATCAGAACCAATAACCTGAAGGATTCCGAATATGTAAATCAAATGAGCGTTGTGATGGTTACCAAAAACGGTACAATCAAGAAAACATCATTAGAAGCTTATTCAAGACCAAGAGTAAACGGGGTAAATGCTATTGAGATCAGAGATAATGACCAGTTGTTAGGAGCTTACCTGACCAATGGAAATTCTCAGATTATGATTGCTACTAAAAATGGTAAATGTATTCGTTTCCCTGAAGAGAAAGTAAGAGAAGTAGGTAGAGGATCTATCGGGGTAAGAGGAATCCTGCTTGAAGACGGTGACGAAGCTATTGGTATGATTGTTGTGAATGATGTAGAGAACGAAACAGTACTTGTAGTATCTGAAAAAGGATATGGAAAGAGAACTGCAGTAGAAGACTACAGAATTACCAACAGAGGAGGAAAAGGAGTTATCACCCTGAACATTACCGAAAAAACAGGAAATCTGATCGCTATTCAAAACGTAACAGATGAAGATGGATTGATGATTATCAATAAATCCGGCGTTGCCATCAGAATGGGTATGGATGAAATGAGAGTAATGGGTAGAAATACTCAGGGAGTGAAACTGATCAATCTTAAGAAAAATGACGAAATTGCAGCTATTGCAAAAGTAGCGATGGATAAGGATGTAGAAGAAGATTCTGAAGAAATTGAAGAAGGAACAGATATTGTAGCTGATAACCAGGAAAACGATACAATCCCTCAGGCTGAAAATGAAAATGCAGCAGAGGAAAATGAGAATTCTGATTCTGAAGAATAAATTGTACAATATAAATATAAAATAGTTATTATGAAGAAACTAATTTTAGGAATGGCTATCGTAGCGTCTGCTTTTGCTTTTGGGCAGAAAAAAGATGCCAATGCTTTGAATGCCCAGCTTCAGGAAGCTAATAAAGTTGCTATGGATGCATATAATGCAAAAAATTATGCAGCTGCAGCACCTAAGTTTATAGAAGTTTATGACCTATTGAAGGCTAATGGACAGGACAACAAAATATATATGTATTATGCTGGACTTAGTCACGCATTAGCGAATAACAGCGACCAGTCTATCAAAATATATACAGACCTTGTTAATTCCGGATTTACAGGAGTAGAAACTACTTATACTGCAAAAGAAAAGAAAACAGGACAGGTAGTGAATCTTGATAAAGCGACTTGGGAGCTTATGAAGAAGAACCCGGACTATACTGATTTCAAAACTGAACAGACAAAAAGTATAGAATCAGACTTATACGAAACTCTTACTTCATTACTTCTTAATGCGAAAAAAGCACCTGAGGCTCTTGCTGTTATTGAAAAAGGATTAGTTAAATTCCCAAACAGTGCTAAGCTTAAAGAAGCTCAGACTACAGCATATCTTCAATCAGGAAATACAGATAAATTTGTTTCCGGATTGAAAGAACAATTAGCTAAGAACCCAAATGACGCAACAAACTGGTATAACCTTGGGGTAATGCAGGCTAAAAACCCTGCTACTGTTAATGATGCTTTAGAAGCGTTTAAAAAAGCAGTTGAGCTTAAGCCTGACTTCTCTGATGCATATCAAAACTTAGTATATACAACTATTGGTGATGATGCTAAAGTAGTAGGAGAGATCAATGCATTGAGAAAAGACAAACCGGATGAGGCTTCTAAATTAATCGACGCAAGAAGAGAAAGATTTGGAAAAGCATTACCATACGCTGAAGGATGGTATAAAGCAAATCCAAAGAGTCTTGATGCAGTTACAGCGTTAAAGGAAATTTACATAGTAACTAAAAATATGGATAAAGTTAAAGAGATGAAAGCTAAAGAAGCTGAGCTTAGTGCTACAGCAACAAAGTAATCATTTGATAACTCAATCATAAAAAGCCGGAACAGGAAATGTTCCGGCTTTTGTTTTTAAGAATAAAGGGGGATGGTTCATTCTGAAAATACATTCTTATTCAATATTTATAAACAGAAATTTTGAATGAAAAAAAACTCTTCTTTGTTTAAATGATAGGTGAATTTCACACAGAGAATTTCTCTGTAATTCCGTATCTTTGAGAAAAATTTTTATAAGATGATCGAGTGGAAAACCGCCAAGGAATACGAAGATATTACCTATAAAAAATCTAACGGAGTAGCAAGAATTGCTTTCAACAGACCAGAGGTTCGTAATGCATTCAGACCCAAGACTACTTCAGAACTATATGATGCTTTTTATGATGCTTCTGAAGACCCTTCAATAGGGGTTGTTTTGCTTTCAGGAGAAGGACCAAGCCCTAAAGACGGCGGCTGGGCATTCTGTAGTGGAGGAGATCAAAAAGCCAGAGGACATCAGGGATATGTAGGAGAAGACGGAAGACACCGTTTGAACATTCTTGAAGTTCAGCGTTTGATCCGTTTCATGCCGAAAGTAGTTATTGCAGTTGTTCCGGGATGGGCAGTTGGTGGAGGACACTCACTTCATGTTGTATGTGATTTGACTTTAGCGAGTAAAGAACACGCTATTTTCAAGCAGACAGATGCCGACGTTACCAGCTTTGATGGTGGTTACGGTTCTGCTTACCTTGCTAAAATGGTAGGTCAGAAAAAGGCCCGTGAAATTTTCTTTTTAGGAAGAAACTATTCCGCGCAGGAAGCTTTCGAAATGGGAATGGTAAACAAAGTGGTTCCGCATGCGGAATTGGAAGATACAGCTTACGAATGGGCTCAGGAAATTTTAGGAAAATCACCGATGTCTATCAGAATGCTGAAATTTGCTATGAACCTTACAGATGATGGGATGGTAGGCCAGCAGGTTTTTGCAGGAGAAGCAACCCGTCTTGCCTATATGACAGAAGAAGCTCAGGAAGGAAGAAATGCATTCCTTGAAAAAAGAAAGCCAAACTTCGGAGAAGATCAATGGATATCCTAAAAATATAACTGATAATTGATAAATGATGATTCATATATCATTTATCAATTATCGTTTATCAATTATAATTATATGACTGATTGGATAAAAGCCGCAAGGCTAAGAACTTTACCGCTTTCCTTAAGCGGAATTATTATGGGAGCCTTCATTGCAAAATGGAGACTTTACGGAGAAGGTGGAATCTGGGACTGGAAGATTCTGGCACTTGCTCTTTTGGTAACGCTTTTATACCAGATTTTATCAAATTATGCCAATGACTACGGTGATGGAGTAAAAGGTACCGATGCCAAGAGAATCAATGAAGCTGAAGCAAGAGCCGTAGCATCAGGAAAAATTACGGCAAAACAGATGAAAAATGCAGTGATTCTTTTCGCAGCATTGTCTTTCATTGCCACCATTGCTTTGTTGTATGTTGCTTTCATTCCAAATTATATGAATGAGTTTTATATTTTCATAGGATTGGGTGTAGCGAGTATTTTGGCGGCGATTGGGTATACAGTAGGTAAAAAACCTTACGGATACATGGGGTTGGGAGATATCTTCGTGTTTATCTTTTTCGGACTTGTTTCTGTGTGTGGAAGCTATTTCTTATTTACAAAAACTTTCAGCTGGGATATGTTATTACCTGGAACAGCTGTTGGAATGATGAGTATGGCAGTTCTTAATCTGAACAATATGAGAGATATTGAAAGCGATAAACTATCGGGAAAAAACAGCTTTGCGTTGAGAATAGGATTCAAAAATGCAATGATCTATGAAATGATCCTGTTACAGCTTCCATTGATACTAATCCTTATTTTTTTAGGAGTAAACGGATTTATACAACAGCAAAATTATTATGTTTTCATCGTAATGATCCTGTTATTTCCATTATCAAAGCTGAGAAGAAATATCATGTCGGTAAAAGAGCCAAAAGAATTAGACCAATATTTAAAGCAGGTAGGTATCATGACTTTTGTAATGGCCATTCTTACGGCAGCCGGACTTAATTTATTTAACTAAATCTAAAATAGTATATCATGAGTTCTAATGTCTATGTTGAAGCTCAAATGCTTATCAGAAAACCGGTTGAAGATGTCTTTGAAGCATTTATCAATCCTGAAATAACAACAAATTTCTGGTTCACAAAATCTACCGGAAAATTAGAAGAAGGTAAAACGGTTACCTGGGAATGGGAAATGTATGGTGTGAAAAACGCAGTAAATGTACATAAGATCATTCCGAACCAGCTGATCAGAACAGAGTGGGGAGATCCTTCAACGAATGTAGACTACGAATTCAAAACTATGGAAAAAGGAACTCTTGTTATCATTAAGAGCTACGGATTCAATCAGACTGGCGAAGATCTGATGAAACAGATTAATGACAATACAGGTGGTTTTACGACGGTTTTAGATGGCTGTAAAGCATATTTGGAACATGGTATTAATCTCAGACTTATTGAGGACAAATTCCCATCGAAATAATAAATTAAAGAAAACACGAATGGCACGAATGCTTTCACGAATATCACTAATCTCATGGTGTTGTTTGTGAAATTATTTGAGTCATTTGTGTTTAATAACAATTGAAACTAAATTTAAAATGAAAATACAATTCTTAGGGCAAAATTGTTTCCTGTTCACTTACAAGGACAAAACAATTCTGAGCGACCCTTTTTACAACTACAAAAAAGCAGAATCAGGGTTTGATATTACTGCTCAAAAAATCGATTACATCCTGCTGACTCATGCACATGGTGATCATATTGCCGATGTAGCAGAGGTGTTGCAGCATTACCCGGAAGCTACCATCATTGGAGTTCCTGAAGTATGCGGTTACTTCCAACAGGCAAAAAACAAAGACGATGTGAACCTCGGAGGATCAGCAAAAATCGACGATCTTAAAATTTCCATGGTTCCGGCCCACCACACAAGTTCTTTTCCTGATGGAAGCTATGGAGGTGTTCCTGTAGGGTATATCTTCAGACTTCCTGAAGGTAAGAATATCTATTTGGCTGGAGATACAGGAGTAATGGCTGATATGGAACTGTTCCCAAGATTATATGGAAACATTGATCTTTCTATCCTTCCTATCGGGAGCCACTACACAATGTGCCCTCGAAAAGCTTCTTTTGCTGCTGCTGAACTATTGAAAACTCCAAAAGTAATCGGATGTCACTTTGATACTTTCCCGGCAATTGAAATCAATCATGAAAGTGCATTAAAACATTTTGCAGATAAAAATGTAGAACTTGTTTTACCGAAATTAGGCGAGACGTTCGAATTTTAATCAATAACGGGAGTCGGTAATCTGAAAATTAGAAAAAAGAAAATGATGCGTAAGGTATTAAAAACAAAAAAAGATAATTATCAAATTACCTCTCTTCTCACTTTAAACCAAAAAAAAATGGCAAGCTACCTAAATCACACCGCTACGACCGATTACCTTTGCTGCGTTCCCACCCTGGAGGATTCTCAGGAGCTGGTTGTTTAGGACTTGCCGTTGCAAAGGTAGGAATATTTTATAAACTTCAAAACTTTATTAAAGAAAATTAGTTGAAAAAATGCAGTGGTAAAGCTAAACGCTTGACATTTAGAGGGAAAATTTTTCAACTTTTTTCTAAAAATTTAAATATGACGAAAAGTCCATCAACACTAGGAATTATACTTTTTATCGCTACAATGATCGTTTTCTTTGTAGTATACACTTTTTTCTCAGGAATCAATTATTTTGATATCTCTTTGAAAGCCAATGCTTTTGTTTTGCCTCTTCTCTATGCGGGGACTGCTTTCTGGTCTGTAAAATCCTTTTGGAACAACCATAGAGTAGTAAAATTCAAAGATGCTTTCAAAAGAGCATTCGTTCCGATGTTTGTCGGAGGAATTCTTTCCATCTTCAGTATTTATGCCTTTTTAAACTTTGTAGATCCGGCGGCTAAAAAGCTGTTGAACTACCAATATGTTCAGAGACAAAAATCAGAATTGGATACAGAATATACTTCTGCAAGAAAAATCCTGAAGCATCAGAAAGATATTGATGAGCTGGATCAGAAGTACAAAGAAAGGCTACAAAGCTTCACTCCGGAAGCTGTTAAAGGAAAAGATATGCTTACCGCAAGTCATTTTTCAGGATACTTTGCAGCAATTCTTATATTTTACGTAGTTTTGTCGGTGTTTTTCGGAGCGTTTTTCAGAACAAGAACAATACATCAGCCCGAAGAAACAAATCAAGCCTAATTTTTATTAAAATTAAATGAATTTATCTATAGTTATTCCGTTACTGAACGAAGAAGACTCTCTGGAAGAGCTTTTTTCAAGAATTGATAAAGTATGCACAACCAGCAATTTATCTTACGAGATCTGGTTTGTAGACGATGGAAGTACGGATTTGTCGTGGAGCATTATTGAGAATATGAAAGTTCAGTATCCTCAGATCCACGCTATTAAATTTTCCAGAAATTATGGAAAATCACAGGCGCTTCATGCAGCCTTTGAAAGAACAAACGGAGATGTAGTGATTACCATGGATGCCGACCTGCAGGATTTCCCTGAAGAAATTCCTGAACTGTACAATATGGTGATTCATGATAATTATGATATTGTTTCCGGTTGGAAAAAGAAGCGTTTTGATAATGTAATGACGAAAAATATTCCGTCAAAACTATTCAATGCAGCAGCAAGAAAAGTTTCAGGAGTTTATCTTCATGACTTCAACTGTGGTTTGAAAGCTTACAAAAAGCAGGTTGTAAAATCTGTTGATGTTTACGGAGATATGCACCGCTATATTCCGGTACTGGCTGCCAATGCAGGTTTCAGAAGAATCACGGAAAAAGAAGTACAGCATCAGGCAAGACCTTACGGAACATCAAAATTCGGTACTGAAAGATTTGTAAGAGGTTTTCTGGATTTGATAACGCTGTGGTTTGTAAGCCGTTTTGGAGGAAGACCAATGCATTTCTTTGGAGCAGTAGGAACGTTAATGTTTATTGTTGGTTTTCTTTCTGCACTTTGGCTGGGAATTTCTAAACTGATTGACGTTGCAAGAGGAATTTACGGACATTTAATTACCAATAATCCTTGGTTCTTTATTGCTTTAACAATGATGATCTTGGGAAGCCTTCTGTTTGTAGCAGGATTCTTAGGAGAAATGATTATCAGAACCAATCGTGAGCACAAGAACTATAATATCGACGAAGTGATATAAATTCAGAGGGGTATTCAGTTAAACATACTGAAAATAATCTGTTAATATAAATCTTTAGTCGATGTATGACCATTCCCATCCTCTGGAGGGGTGGCGAAAATTCAAAGAATTTTTGACGGGGTGGTTACGCTAAATAATGATTCCAATTTCAATACATAAAAAGCACTCTGTCAGCAGGGTGCTTTTTGTAATTTTATAAAAACTTTTAATCAGGATGTTTAAACTCAAGCCAATTCTTTTTTATTTTCTTTTACTTTTTGCAGCTTCATGTTCATCCAATAAACTTTCTGGTTCATGGGAATTTATTGATATTTATGATGGGGAAATCCATCAGACAGATACATTGAAAACCAAGACAAAAAATTCCAGATACGGAACAGGAATTCTCACTTTTTATAAGGATAAAACTTTCAGTTCAATGGGGAATAGCGGGACTTATGAAATAGAAAATAATCTGTTGAAAATGAAGTATAATGATGATAAAGAAGCAACTTCAATGAAAATTTCAGGTATAAATAAAGATTATCTGCTTTTGTTTTCACTGGCTGGAAGTCCTAAAACCTGGTTTTATAAAAAAGTAAAAGGAAAGGAGAAATAGTCTTTCCCGAAAAGCAAAAAATTGAAAATTATCAGGTATTTTATTGTCAAAAGACAAAGATTTTTAGAAATTTTAATCCTATTTTTGTTCAAAAGTAATATTGAAAGTCCATTGAGAGCTATGAAAAATGCTTTCAGAGATTTTCAATAAATATCTTTACGGTTATAATATAGAATATTTAAAATTAAATATGAAAAAAGTTGTATACACATTGATGCTGATGGCAGTAGTTTCCTGTGGAAAAGTTTCTCCGAAAGGAAATATTGAAAAGAAGGATGTGGATGTTTCGGAGTTCGTCAACCTTGATCTGGAAGGGAAATTCCGTGTATTTTATGCCAAAGGGCCCAAGAATTTTGTGGAAATAGAAACCTATCCGAATGTGGCGAGCAATCTGGATGTGGATGTAAAAGACAAAACACTTTTCATTAAAGAAAAAAGAGGTACAAAAGGCGTAGATTTTTATAATGTAACGATTTATTCAAAATATAACCTGGAAAAAGTAGCCATTTCTGACTCTGTGGAAGTGAATATTTCAAGTGAAATCAAGACCGACAATTTCAGACTTAATATGAAAAATAATGCAAGTTTCATGGGATCTGTCAACACAAGAAGAGCAGAAGTGGAAATGCACAACAGAAGCCGTGCGAATTTTCTTGGATTGTCTAAAGAAGCGGTTATAAAAATCTCAGATACAGCAAGTTTAATTGCTCCTTACTGGAAAATCACCAATCTGAATATCGATTCTAAAAACGGAAATTATGCAGAAGTAAATGTAAAAGATTCTTTGAAAGGGAATATCCAGAATACTGCAAAATTTGTTTACTATAACGATCCTATCAGGGCGTTCAAAATCGATAAGACGACGAAAGTTGAAAACAAAAAACTGGATTAAAAACAGTATTATTTAAACTAGAAACTTTACAAACTATAAAAGAACAACATACAAATATGAATACATTAGAAAAAGCGAAACTTTGGTTAAGTGATACCTTCGATAAAGAAACGAGAGATGCTGTACAGTCATTGATCGACAGCAATTCTCCGGATCTGGAAGATTCTTTCTACAGAGAATTGGAATTTGGGACAGGAGGTATGCGTGGAATAATGGGAGTAGGAACCAACCGCTTGAATAAATATACATTAGGACAGGCTACACAGGGATTGGCGAACTATATGCTTCAACAGTTTAAAGGTGAGGAAATTAAAGTGGCTATCGCTTATGATGTTCGTAATAACTCAAAAGAATTCGGAAAGCTGGTAGCTGATGTTTTGACTGCAAACGGAATTAAAGTACTGCTTTTCAAAGATCACAGACCCACTCCGGAATTGTCTTTCACCGTTCGTGATAAAAAATGTAACGGAGGAATTGTACTGACAGCTTCTCACAACCCGCCGGAATATAACGGTTATAAAGTATACTGGAATGACGGAGCGCAGATTGTTCCGCCTAATGATGAAGCCATTATTAAGGAAGTATATTCTGTGAAATTTGAAGAAATTAAATTCAACGGAAATGATGATCTGATCGAATGGATAGGAGAGGAGCAGGATGATGTATATATCGATGCATGTATTGAAAACTCTACTTATCAGAATGTTGGAAAAGAAAATTTAAATATTGTTTTCACATCTATTCACGGAACAACCTATACAACGATTCCAAAAGCTCTTGAAAAAGCAGGATTCAAGAAAGTTGATCTTGTAAGAGAACAAATGATTCCGAGTGGAAATTTCCCAACAGTAGACTCTCCAAATCCGGAAGAGCCTGCGGCATTGGAAATGGCAATGGATCTTGCAAGAATTACCAATGCAGATATCGTGATCGGAACAGATCCGGATGGGGACAGATTGGGAATTGCGGTAAGAAATCTTGATGGTGAAATGCAGCTGTTGAACGGAAACCAAACCAATACGATCCTTACTTATTATATCCTGAATGAATGGAGAAAGCAGGAAAGAATTACAGGAAAAGAATTTATCGGTTCTACGATCGTAACGTCAGATATTTTCTTTGATATTGCTCAAAAATTCGGAGTTGAGTGCAAAGTAGGTCTTACCGGATTCAAATGGATTGGAAAAATGATCCGCGAAGCAGAAGGAACACAGAAATTTGTGTGTGGTGGCGAGGAAAGTTTCGGATTTATGACCGGAGATTTCGTTCGTGATAAAGATTCTTGTGGAAGCATCCTTTTAGCTTGTGAAATTGCAGCATGGTGCAAAGCCAACGGAAAAACAATGTATCAGTACATGATCGAGATCTATGAAGATCTTGGAATGTATTACGAAGGATTAATCAACATTGTAAGAAAAGGAAAAGAAGGCGCTGAAGGGATTGAAAATATGATGAAAAACTTCCGTGAAAACCCTCCAAAAGAACTTGCAGGATCATTAGTGGAAGAAGTAAAGGATTTCAAAGAACAGACAAGCCTTACCATTTCTACCAACGAGAAAAAAGTAATGAATGATATTCCAAAGTCTAACGTATTGATCTATTACACCCAAGATGGAACAAAAGTATGCGTAAGACCTTCAGGAACAGAACCTAAAATTAAGTTTTATGTTTCTGTAAAAGATTCTGTTACTTCAGAAGCGGATTTCAGAGATAAATTAAAATCATTGGAAGCTAAAATCGGAGCCGTTAAAACAGATTTGAAACTGGATTAATTTCACCTAAAACAGCAGATGATCAAAAAAATAATAGCAGTTTGCCTACTTTCTGCAGCTGTAGTTTCCTGTAAAAAGGAAACTGCAGTTTCAGAGACCAAACTTGAAAATGATTCGATTGCTACTACAGAAACCAAAGAAGATCAGTACAAACCGATAGATACAGCATGTTCTCCCGCCCATAAAACGGAGGATTATATCACATCACTTCAATGGTACCGTACAAAAATCGAAAAAGAAATGGCTGGAAACAGTCCGGAGCAGAATGACAATGTATACGAAGATTATTTAAAAATAAGAGGAAAGTATACAGAATGTCTGATGAACCTGCATACTGATATTTTAGATAAATATGTAAATTATTATAACTATGATAAGGATCAGTACAACTTACCGGACAATGTTAAAAAATTAGCTTCAGAACTGAAAAAAGAAGGCCTTGAGTTCAGGGAAGTTGGAGAAGGAATGACTGAAATCTGGACCGTTCCGGGATATTATTCTTCCATGTTTAAGAATAAAGTAACTCCTGATTATGAAGTCTATATTTCACAGACTGATAAAGAAAGTGAATCCAATTATGCAGCTGATGCTGGATTGATAATTACCTGGGAACAGCTGGGAGACAGGCTTATGTTCTGGGAAAACTTTATGAACAAATATCCTAAGAGCAATCTTATAAAGGCTGTCAAACAGGATTATAAAATATATTTGTCTGATTATCTTTTGGGAATGGATAACACGCCAACCTTTGAAAGAGACATGGACAAAGGAACCGGAAAACTAAACGATGAAAACAGAGCGGAATTCAACAGGATAATTAAAAAATATCCGAATTCCAATACGGCAAAAAAAGTAAAAGAAGCAATAACCCTTTTTGATACACAAATGCCGGTAGATGAAATATATGAGAAGATCAATGGAGAAAGATAATATAAATTTAAAATAAGAAAAAGTGAAAGTTTCAAAATTAGCAGCGAACCTGATCGGTTCTGAAATTGTAAAAATTGGTAACGAAGTAAATGATCTAAAAGCAAAAGGAGCAGAAATTGCCAATCTTACTATTGGTGATCTGAATTCTAATATCTATCCTATTCCGGCATTGCTGAAGGAAGAGATTCAGAAAGCATATCAGAATAATCTGACGAATTATCCGCCTGCAAACGGACTTTTATCTTTAAGAAAAGAAGTTTCCAAAGACCTTAAAAAAAGATGGAATCTGGACTATTCTCCAGAGGATATTTTGATCACTGCCGGATCAAGACCTTTGATCTATGCCGTATACAAAACAATTGTAGACGAAGGTGATAAAGTAGTTTATCCTACACCATCATGGAACAACAATCACTATGCTTATCTTACTTCTGCCAATGCTGTAGAAGTAAAAACAAAACCTGAAACTAACTTCCTTCCAACAGCAGATGATTTAAGACCTCATTTGGATGGGGCTGTATTATTGGCATTGTGTTCTCCATTGAACCCTACGGGAACTATGTTTACAAGAGAGCAGCTTTCAGAAATCTGTGAATTGGTGATCGCTGAAAACAAAAAAAGAGGAGCAGACGAAAAACCGCTATACTTAATGTATGACCAGATCTATTCTTGCCTTACTTTCGGTGCTGAACACGTAGATCCGGTTTCTCTTTTCCCTGAAATGAAAGATTACACGATCTATATCGACGGTATTTCAAAATGCCTTGCAGCAACAGGAGTACGTGTAGGATGGGGATTCGGACCTGCGCATATCCTTGATAAAATGAAGGCACTTCTTACTCACGTTGGAGCATGGGCACCAAAACCAGAGCAGGAAGCAACCGCTAAATTCTATGAAAACTCAGAAAATGTAGATTCTTTCGTTGAGGATTTTAAAGGTAAACTTGAAGAAAGCTTAAAAGTTCTTCACAACGGAGTTCAGGATTTAAAAGGAAAAGGACTTTCAGTAGACAGTATTGAACCAATGGGAGCTCTTTATCTTACCATTAAGTTAAACTATATCGGAAAAACAAAACCGGATGGAACTGTGATTGAAAACTCTTCAGACCTTGTATTTTACCTGATCAATGAAGCAGGGGTAGCTTTAGTACCATTCTCCGCCTTCGGAGAAGACAAATCAGAACCTTGGTTCCGTGCTTCTGTAGGTGGATTGGCTACCGATGAGATCAAAGTAATGCTTCCAAAACTGGAAAGTGCTTTGAATAATTTAAAGTAGTCTTTACATAAAAAATATATGCTACGACTCTGTCCGGCATGGTATCGTTAAATCCCAAAATGAGTATTAATTGTGTCATGCTGAGCGGAGTCGAAGCTTTTATTGATTAAATTATGATCGCGAAAACCAAAGTCCTAAAAATAGCTTTTCAAACATTCGTATAATGACATCTATGTTAAGTGTTTTTTTAGTTTAATGACGTTTTAAACCAAGCTTAAATACTCCTGAAAAAATCTTTTGTTATAACCTTACGGATTACCGTAAATGAAAATAAATCATTATTTATAATTATGTAAAAGTATATGATATCGAGCGATTTAACATAAAAATAAATCTTTTGTCGTTTGATTCATTTTATACTTTCAAGTTGATTTTTTAATTAATAACTAATCACTAAAAAAACAGCAATTATGAAAAAAATGATTTTATTAGCAACAATTTGTGTTGCAGGATTAGTAAGCGCAAAGAGCGCTGAAGTTAAGGCAGAAACTAAGGAAGTAAAGGCTACTTCTGCTGCAATGTTTTACTATCATCCAATTACCCTTACATCATCTTGTGGATATACACAAACCGTTGACGTTGGTCCAAACGATGCACCTGATTGTTTTTTGACTGACTTGCAACAAATGGAGGATGAATGTTCTGCTCCTTTTACTAACCCTATTATGGCAGGAATGTGGTAATTGAATAAATTAAACTTTAGGATGCGTAAATACTTTTTAATAATTTTATTACTTTCTTTTACTTGTTTATTTTCTCAACAAAAAGCTAACAAGTCAATTTCTGAGCTTGAAGTTCAGTACGAATATTCTTTTGTTAGAGACACAACAGATATTGATCCGAATCATAGGTACAAAGAGATAATGCTTTTAGACTTTAATTCTAATTCTTCTATATTTTACAGTCAACAATATGCAGCTGCGAGAGAAGTTGTAAAAAAAGCAACTGTTGCCGCTCAAACATCGAGTAACGTTGAAATTAAAGCTGCTGAATTACCAAAATATAAAGTGGGATATTCTGTATATAGGGAAGATTCGAAAATTTACTTTACATCTAATATAAATCGTGACTTCTTTACATTTGAAAACACTTATTTGAACTGGGACACTAATTATAAAGATGTAAAAACCATTCTTGGTTATAAGTGTAATAAAGCTACTACAAAATTCGGTAATAGAGTTTTCACAGCTTGGTACACTAAAGATATTCCAATTTCTGAAGGACCATATAGATTTAAAGGTCTGACTGGTTTAATTTTAGAAGTTAGCGATGAAAATAAATATCATTCATTTAAAGCAGTTGGAATTGTAAAAAAAGCTGTTGAAATTGAACCTTTACAGAAAGGAATTCCGGTAACAAAGGAACAGTATATTAAAAAGAGAGAAGAGTTTAAAAATAATCCGTATCCACAAAGTAAAACTCTTACAAAGGAAAGAAGAGATCAAATGATTGAAGCTTTTAAAAAAGATAATAATTCAATCGAAAACTAAAAAAATGAAGCTGTCCAAAAGGATAGCTTTTTTATTACGTTTCTAACTCTTATTACATGCCAGATAAGGCTGCTGAGGGTTTTAAACTTAAACTTTTACACAGTGTGAAAAATATCTATAAGTATCGACTTGAAGTTTCCTGATCACGGAGTAACTAAGCCAAAAATTAAATAAATATTAAAAATTAAACAACACTTTGTACAACACTCATCTAGGAATTATCTTTGAGACTTTTACACACCTAAATATAATAAAGTCGAAAATTGCACGATGAAAAAACTGAGATTTCTACTCTTACCAGTTTCAATATTGGTATGTTCACAAGAAGTTGATACATTGAAAATGAAAGAACTACCTAAGGAATCTGAGCTGCCAAAAGTACAGACTTACACCTTGAAAGACGGTTCCATCAGAACTTACCCAAAGCCCAAATTATTAGATTTTGTAACGAAATTACCCAGAAACTTTATCAATACAAATAAAGACTTTGTTGCCAAAGATCATGCTTATTATCTTGGCGGTGCCGTTGCAGCTACTCTGATTCTTTTACCATTTGACCAGAAACTGATTGACAATTCAAGAGAGTTGGGAGAAAGATGGGGAATGGATAAAGATAATAACTACAACAAAATAGGCGGTGTTTTTAAAATTCCCAAGGATATTGGTTCTACTTTATATCTGATTGGGAATGGTTCTACATTGGTCTTGCTGGGAATTGGTTTCGGAACATATGGTTTAATTAAAAATGATTACAGAGCGCAGGCTACAGCGAGTGGTTT
The DNA here is from genome assembly GCF_019970045.1 of Chryseobacterium sp. GVT01B. GTDB lineage: Bacteria > Bacteroidota > Bacteroidia > Flavobacteriales > Weeksellaceae > Chryseobacterium. Next base: position 224,542 of record NZ_JAHXYI010000006.1, on the reverse strand, counting down.
GATGGAAAGTTTAATTCTTTCCGGAGTTTTCACCCAAACCCTTAAAAGAATTACCGGGAGAGAAAGCCCTTTTATTGCTGAGATAAACGGTAATAAAGGCGGTGCCTGGAATCCTTTTCCAAGCTTTTCAGAATTTGGCAAGAATACCTCAAATTACGATGCAATGCCGTCCGGACATTTAACAACCTTTATGGCCGGAATCACTGTGATAGCAGACAATTATCCGGATGCAAAATGGATAAAACCTGTAGGGTACACCTTAGCAGGAGCCTTATGTTTTCAGATGATGCAAAGTAAAGTTCACTGGGCTTCAGATTACCCACTGGCTTTATTAATGGGATATTTTATTGGAAAAACCATTTCAAAAAGCAGATATACTTCCTCAGAAGTAACCATAGGAAAAACAAAATACAATCTCAACTTTACAGCATCCCGCCAATGGGAATATAATATGGTAGGCGTAAAACTCTCTTTTTAAACTGTCGAAATCTCTGTTTTGTAGAGTAAATAAGATACTTTTCACTACATTTGATCTAAATAAAAAGGAACATTTCAGCTTTTGTAAATGCTGAGATGAAACTTATTGAATTAAAGAGAATTACTTAATATTTTTATTGAATGAAAATAATCGCTGTCATCCCTGCACGTTACGAAGCAAGCCGTTTTCCCGGGAAACTAATGCAGATTTTAGGAGAAAAAACCGTTATTACGACTACCTATCAGAACGTAGTGGAAACCGGACTGTTTGACGAAGTATTTGTAGCAACAGACTCTGAAATTATTTTTGATGAAATCGTACAAAATGGCGGAAAAGCCGTTATGACAGGACAGCACGAGACCGGAAGCGACCGTATTGCCGAAGCTGTACAGAATATAGACTGCGATATTGTGATCAATGTTCAGGGAGACGAACCTTTCCTTAAACTGGAACCATTACAGCAGCTGATTGAAGTCTTTAAACATGATGATCAGCAGGAGATCTCCCTGGCATCTCTGAAAATACAGCTGCATGAAAAAGAAGAAGTTGAAAACCCGAATAATGTAAAAGTTATTACAGATAATAATAATTTTGCGCTGTATTTCAGTCGTTCCGTAATTCCTTTTCACAGGGAAGTTTCTTATGATATAAGTTATTTTAAACATATTGGGGTATATGCTTTCAGAAAAGAAGCGCTGTTGCAGTTTTCAAAACTGGAAATGAAACCATTGGAAATCTCAGAAAAGATTGAATGTATCCGTTACCTGGAATATGGAATGAAAATCAAAATGATAGAAACCAATTTCATAGGAGTAGGTATTGATACACCGGAAGACCTGGAAAAAGCAAGAAAGCTGATTTAAAAAATGTTGAGGTAAAAAAGCAGATTCACAGATTTGCTCTTTCGCCTTTTTTTGCAATTTTACATAAATCCCCCTATATTTGAATTTATAAATAAAATTAATGAAGAAGTTACTATTAGTATTTGGACTGATATTTTCGCATGTGATATTGGCACAGACCGCAAAGGAAATTATAGACAAAAACATTGAATTATCCGGAGGGTTAACCAATTGGAAACTTTTAAATTCTGTATTGCTTCAGGGAAAAGTGGTATTGGGAATCAAAGATGAATATCCGATAAAAATTTATCAGCAGCGTCCAAATCTTACTAAAACATTAATTACTACCGGGGGAAAAGAAACGGCAATTGAAGGTTTCGATGGAACAAAAGGGTATGCAATGAACTATGCTGCAAATAAACTTCAGGAATACCCTGAATATATACCGGAAAGTTTTGATAATGACTTCATTGATTGGGAAAATAAAGGTTTTGATGCCAAATACCTTGGAAAAGAAAAAGTTGGAGACATCTACTGCCATAAAGTAGAACTTACTAAAAATGTGAATAAGAATATGTATTATTTTGATACAAAGACTTATATGCTTTTAAAAGAAGTGAAAAAAGATGAAACACTGATCTATTCTGATTTTAAAAAAGTTGGAAACATTATTATGCCTTTCAGAATTGAATCTTCCAGTACCAAAAAAGACGGAGATTATGTGATGCTACTAAACAAGGTAGAAATCAACAAAGTTTTTCCGGCTAACATTTTTAAATTTTAATTCAACTGCAGCCCGCCTGCATAAAATGATAAAAAATGAAAAATATTTTTTTACTGCTGCTTTCCTGTATAGCATTCCTGCAAAGCTGCACCAACCAAAAAAGTGAAATTTCTAAAGCCAAAACCACTGAACTTATGGGAAAAACAATATACGACTTCAAAGTAGAAAGTCTTGACGGAAAAGAAATCAATTTTGCAGATTTCAAAGGAAAGAAAATCCTGATTGTCAATACCGCTTCAGAATGTGGGTTTACCCCTCAGTATGCTGATCTTGAGAAAGTATATGAGGAAAATAAAGATAAACTGGTTGTGGTAGGATTTCCTGCCAATAATTTTGGAGGACAGGAACCTGGAACGAATACTGAAATTGGTGCTTTCTGCCAGAAAAATTACGGGGTGACATTCCCTTTGGCAGCTAAAGTTTCCGTGAAAGGAGATGATACCGCTCCAATATTCAAGTATCTAACAGAAAAGGAGTTAAACGGAGTAAAGAACACAACCATCCTTTGGAACTTTACCAAATTCCTGGTTGATGAAAACGGAAAACTGATTGATTCTTTTGTAAGTACTACAAAGCCTACAGACCAGGCTATTACAAAATATCTGAAATAAAGAGAAAAAAGTATATTTTTACAAGTGGGTGTTTACATCCACTTTTTTTATTTTTACAACCATTAATGATTCCTTATGAAGAAAATAATTTTTACCCTTTCTATCCTGGCTTCCTTTATGTTGGGATTTGCTTTTAAAGCCGTTACAGAAAATAAATCTGATGAAACGAAAAGAGTAACCGGTATCGGTGGAATCTTTTTTAAATGTAAGGATCCTAAAAAGATGAGAGAATGGTACGAAAGCCATCTGGGACTTGCTACCAATGAATACGGATCTGTATTTGAGTGGTATCAGGGAGCGGATAATTCTAAAAAAGGATTTAGCCAATGGAGTCCTTTCAGTGAAAAAACAAAATATTTTCAACCTTCAGAAAAAGATTTTATGATTAATTACCGGGTACAAAACCTTGAAAAACTGATCGGGCAGCTAAAAAACGAAAATGTTACCATTGTTGATAAAATGGAGACTTATGAATATGGAAAATTTGTTCATATAATGGATATAGAAGGAAACAAAATAGAACTTTGGGAGCCTAATGATATTGAATATGAAAAGTTAGGACAGAAAATGAACAGCAAAACCACAAAGTAATTAGGAGGTTGCAGGATTTAGGGTTTAGAGAAATTAATAAGAAGGTTTTCATCTTTGGCATGAATCATATTACCTCGCATCCCGAACCCCAAATCTTTTAATTATTCATTGGTCTTTTCCGCAAAACAAAAGATGTTACCCAGCTTTATGCTGGAGTATCCGTTACTTTTTATTTTTGAAGATTTGATCATTGCTTTTGCAAGAATATTGGTGGGTAATGGCTTTTGACTTTCTAATAACCCAAGTTTATTGGCAAACTTTATAATCCGGCTGCCTAAAACTTCTCCGGTTCTCTCAGAATTTGTTCGTTCCAGCATTCCCGGTTTGAAAATAGTGATCTTATTGAAATGCAGCTGTTTTACAGCTTCTTCCAGTTCACCTTTCATTTTGGAATAGAAAATCTTTGATTGCGGATTTGCACCATAGGCTGATACCAGAATATAATCTTCCACATTATTTTCTCTTGCGGCTTTCGCAAATTCATACTGATAATCAAAGTCTACCTTCTTTTGGGCTTCCTTACTGCCTGCATCCTTTAAAGTGGTTCCCAGACACGAAAATGCCACATCTCCATTCACCATACCTTTCCATTCTTCAGGCTTTTCAAAATTAACAATATGAACTTTAAGCTTTTCATCCTGAATATCTACAGGTTTTCTAACAAAAATATCCACTTCCTCAAATTCTTTATCATTCAATAACTGATTGACAAGATCTTTTCCTGTGGCACCTGTAGCACCTATTACCAAAGCTTTCATAATAATTGTGGTTTTGTGAGATTATTTCTTTCTTAAATTTACTAAATTTGAATTAAAGATTAAAGAATTATATCATTTAATCATTACTAATGCTTATCACCCATTACTAATAATTGCATGGATGCCAACGAAATTTTAGATTACTGTCTTGCCAAAAAAGGAGTTACGGAAAGCTTTCCGTTTGATAACGAGACTCTTGTACTGAAAGTAGATACCAAAATGTTTTTACTGATGGGCCTTGAAAGACAGCCGTTATCGATAAATGTAAAAACAGATCCGGAATGGAGCGCAGAACTCCGTGAACAGTATCCTCAGATCACAGGAGCTTATCACATGAACAAAACCCATTGGAACTCTGTAACAGCAGATGGTTTGAAAAGAGATCTGATCTTTAAACTCATTGACCATTCCTATGATTTGGTTTTTAAATCCCTGACAAAGAAGGCTCAGAATGCAGTAAATTCTCTATAAGATAGTAAGAATAAATTGAGGTATGAAATTTGTTATCTATGACCAGTGAAATATACTTTACCTAGTAACAAAATAAAGAACAAATGAGAAACCACCTTTTATTATTCGTAGCAGCGGGTACATTGATGCTGTCAAGCTGCACCAAGCCAGTAAAGAAAAGTACTGCTGAAAATCCAGCTTCAGCTGTCTCAGCTTCTGAAACACTTCCCGAAAATATTAAAATAGAATTTTCAGGAACAGATAATTTTACCATAAAGAATGCATTGCTAAAGGTAAGCTTATATGGAATGGACGAAAAGCTGGCTGATGCTCCCGCTACTTTAATTACAGAAAAAGAATACGAGCAGAAATCGATACCTTTCACCATCAATCTGCCAATACCTAAAGATGCTGAAAGCAAGATCAATCCAAAACCTGCAGGACCTGCAAAATATTATGTAACAATAAGCTGGGATTCTGATGGCAACGGAAAAGCTGATGAAAAAGGAGATATATTTATTGATTATGATAAGCAGTTTCCTACTGTGAAACTGAATAATGAAACTCAGAAAATCTACTTAAAAGTATTAAAATAAATAAAAAGGCTATTCATCACTGAATAGCCTTTTTAGCAAATAAATCTTTATAACTTAATGCTCTCTTTTCAATCAGATGCCAGGAAATATATCCAAGTAGAATTGAAAGTGGCAATGAAAATATAAATAGCATAACAGTGTCAAGCTTAAAAAAATAGACTAGCGCCTGCTGTATCGGAAAAGAATAAATATAAATTCCATAAGATGTATCTCCAATTACTTCTCCTACTTTATTGATATATCGGGTAGATCTCTCTCCAATAAGAATAACCAGTAAAGGCAGTGTAATATAACAGGTATATTGGGAAATATTCAAATATACACTTACAATAAGAACAATAAAGGAAGCTATAATAAGTATGTTTTCTGTCCTTTTACTGGCATTGAGGTAAGTCAGTACCATTCCTCCTGCAAAAAAGCACATCAGATTGTAAAAATGATTACTTCCCAGTCCCAGTTTCACGAATACTCCATATAGAAAATAAGGCTGAAAAATAGTTAAGATATAACTTGATATAAATAACAGGATAACAACGGTTTTTACAAAAGCTTTTTTACGGATAAAGAATAGCAAAGAGACCATTACATACATACTGAATTCGTAGCATATGGTCCATAAACTCCCATTGATGCTATGTTTGTAAGGATTGTTTTCAAAAACACCGCCAATACCTTTCTGACGGAAAAACAGGGTTAAATTTTGAGGAATGTAAGTGTAAACGGATTTGTTCTGTAAATAAGGAACAGAACTTTCATACACTGCAGGTGCCAGCAAAACGGTAAGGAAAAGCACTACCAATAATGCAGGAAAAAGTCTTAAAAGTCTTTTCCAGTAATAATCAGCAAGACCTTTGCAGCGCAGTAAACTTTTAAAAATTAAATATCCGGAGATAATGAAAAAGCCATGAACTCCGAGATAAGAGAATTCCATCTGGCTGTTGGTAAGTTGTGATAAAGGATCGCCTTGAGTAGCTCCGGAAAGAGCATAGGAGTGGGTAATAATAACAAGACTTGCAAAAACAAGCCTGAGAAAATCAAAATTATTACTCCTTGAAATCATACGCCTGTGTTAATCTTTTATCCTCATCCAGCCTTTCAATCAGTTTTTCAAGACCTTCAAATTTGATTTCATCATGAAGAAAATCTCTGAAGCTTACCGTAATTTTCTCATCATAAATATCATCATTAAAATCAAGGATATAAACTTCAACAGTTAATTTCTCGCCATTTACTGTAGGATTGGTTCCGATGCTCAGCATTCCTTTGTATTGGTTGCCTTTTACGAATACTTCTACAATATAAGCTCCTTTCTTAGGTAAAAGCTTAATAGGTTCCGTATCAATATTGGCTGTGGGATATCCAATTGTTCTCCCGATTTTCTTCCCATGAACAACAGTTCCTGAAACAGAGTAGGAGTATCCCAGCATTTCATTGGCATCCTTAATATTTCCTGTTAAAAGGGCATTACGTACTTTCGTAGAACTGATATTATTTTCGTGAATATTAATTGCTTCCATTTGTTCCACATCAAAATCAAGCTCTTTGGATAATTTCTGAAGAAGTTCAAAATTTCCGCTTTTGTTTTTTCCGAAAGAATGATCGTATCCTATAATAAGGTATTTAACGTTGAGCTTATCAATTAAAATCTGACGTACAAATTCTTCTCCGGTTAAGTTTCTGAATTCTTCATCAAACTCCTTAAGGAACAGATTATCAATACCGTATTTTTCAACCAGCTGCTTTTTTTCTTCTAATGTATTCAGAAGTTTTAAATCTTCATTAGGATTAAAAACAAACCTTGGATGTGGCCAGAAAGTAAGGATAGCAGTTTCCAGATTGTTCTCTGTACCTACTTTAGTCAGCTCATCAATAATGCTCTTGTGCCCGAGATGTACCCCGTCAAACATTCCTAAAGACAATGCTAAAGGCTTCTGCGAGGAATAATCTGTAAAATTCTTGAAAACTTTCAAAACGGAAAAATTTGACTGCAAATATAGAAATAATGTGCCAATGTATCAATATAACAATGGTGTAATCCCTATAACCTTAATATTGCAGTACAGTTTCATTGTTTTATCCGTATAATAGTAAAATAATCTATTCTCAAAAGCATGATAAAAATCTTTTTTTTACCAATTGCGGGTTTATGAAGAATCACTATATTTGCACCAAGAAAAAATTTAGCAATGGCAAACCAAATTAAAGGTAAAATTTCTCAAATTATTGGTCCGGTAATCGACGTTGTCTTCACAGATGTGGAAGCTGTTCCAGCAATCTATGACGCGTTAGAAATTACAAAAGAAAACGGTGAAAAAGTAGTTTTAGAGGTAGAACAACATATTGGCGAAGATACAGTAAGATGTATCGCAATGGACGCTACTGACGGTCTTAAAAGAGGGCAGGACGTAATTGGATTCGGAAATCCTATTATGATGCCAATCGGAGAGGCTGTAAACGGAAGACTATTCAACGTTGTTGGTGATGCTATCGACGGACTTCAAGATATTTCTAAGGATGGTGGTCTACCAATTCACAGACCAGCTCCAAAATTTGATCAACTTTCAACTTCTGCAGAAGTTTTATTTACAGGTATTAAAGTAATCGACTTAGTTGAGCCTTACGCAAAAGGAGGTAAAATTGGTTTGTTCGGTGGTGCCGGTGTAGGTAAAACAGTATTGATCCAGGAGTTGATTAACAATATTGCAAAAGGACACGGAGGACTTTCTGTATTTGCCGGAGTAGGTGAAAGAACGAGAGAAGGAAATGACCTTTTGAGAGAGATGTTGGAATCAGGAATTATCAAGTATGGTGATGATTTCATGCACTCTATGGAAAACGGAGGTTGGGATCTTTCTAAAGTAGACTTAGAAGCTATGAAAGATTCAAAAGCTGCATTCGTTTTCGGACAGATGAACGAGCCGCCAGGTGCAAGAGCTAGAGTAGCACTTTCTGGTCTTACATTAGCTGAGTACTACAGAGACGGTGGAGAAAGCGGACAAGGTAGAGATGTACTTTTCTTCGTAGACAACATCTTCCGTTTTACACAGGCTGGTTCTGAGGTATCTGCACTTCTTGGTCGTATGCCATCAGCGGTAGGTTACCAACCAACTCTTGCTTCTGAAATGGGTGCGATGCAGGAAAGAATTACTTCAACTAAAAACGGTTCAATTACTTCAGTACAAGCGGTATACGTACCTGCGGATGACTTAACTGACCCGGCTCCTGCAACTACGTTTGCTCACTTGGATGCAACTACGGTACTTGACAGAAAGATTGCTTCATTAGGTATCTATCCAGCGGTAGATCCACTAGCTTCTACTTCAAGAATCCTTGCTCCGGAAGTTATCGGTCAGGAACACTATGACTGTGCTCAAAGAGTAAAAGAAATTCTTCAAAGATACAAAGCTCTTCAGGATATCATCGCAATCCTTGGTATGGAAGAACTTTCTGAAGAAGATAAATCTGTTGTATACCGTGCAAGAAAAGTTCAGAGATTCTTATCTCAGCCTTTCCACGTTGCAGAACAGTTTACAGGTATCCCAGGATCATTAGTAGACATCAAAGATACAATCAAAGGATTTACTATGATTATGGATGGTGAGCTAGATCACTTACCAGAGGCTGCTTTCAACTTGAAAGGAACTATCGAGGAAGCTATCGAAGCAGGACAAAAAATGTTAGCTGAAAACGCTTAATAATTAGACATAAAGATAAAAGATACCAGACATGAGACTTTAAGGTTGTCTGAAATCTGAAATCTGAAATCTTCAAATCTAACTTAAAATGAATATAAAAATTTTAACACCAGAATACGTAGTTTTTGAAGGAGAAGTAGACTCAGTATTATTGCCTGGAAAAAATGGTGAATTTCACATCATGAAAAACCACGCGGGAATTGTTTCTTCTTTGATCGGAGGTAATGTAAAGCTTTTTGCTAAATCTATTGATGAGGCTTTTGCTAAAAACTTTACCAAAGAAGCTGGAAAAGACTCTGTTTTTGCTTATGCTATCAAAAGCGGTGTTGTAGAATTTAATCATGATAAAGGAATTATCCTTTGTGAATAATTAAATGAAAAGCTAAATATATTTTCAAGAAAGTGTAACTTTGTGTTACACTTTTTTTATTTGTAAAAGTCTGATTGTATGAAGAGAGGCATAGTCATATTCTTTACAGTTCTGGGTGTTTTCCTCCATGCTCAGAATATCAAAACAAAGAGAGGAATTGTCAATCTGGACGGCATTCCGGTAGCGAAACTGTCCAGCAAATCCAGCGAATATACGTTTATGGATCTCAAGGAGACCCCGATGTATACCATAAAATTCATTGATAAAAGTATCGTTGATTCTGTTCGCGACAGCTATATCAGCATCAATAGAGTATATAACAGGGACAAAACAATTGAGATTGATTATTCATCACCTTCGGCGTTCTCCGGTGAAGAGAAGTCAGCAGTTTTTACTTCGGTTAAGGATCTTAAAATCATTGATAATAAAGGAATCAATGTGAAAAATCTTGACGAAATCTTTTCAAATGTTCCCAAAAGAAAGCTGGATACTAAAACTAAAGATGCTTATGCCATCAGAAAGAAAATCGATAAGATGAATATTGAGGTCAATAAAGTGGGAGAGATCCTGAGTAATGGCGTTCCGGTGGGATATTTTACCAATCTGCCTGTAAGTTTCGGCTCAGATGATACCATCATGGATAAAACATCCATAGATATTGAGATTTACGATGCTAAAAGTAAACTTATCGGGAGATATATTACTACCACAAAGCAATTAAAGACCGCAGGCGGAAAATCTTTCACCATTTACAAGGAAATGTCCGGGAGAGCTTCTATTCTGAAGTTTCCAACTTATAAAGCACTTGCAGAGCGCATGGCTATCATGGATCCTAATTTTATTAAAATACAGGAGAAAGTATCTGTGGGTACTGTTTCAAAAGAAACTCCTAATTAAAAAAATATCTTTTTATATCAATAGAAACGGGTTGATATCCTGAGCGTAGACGAAGGGAGCCCGTTTTATTAAAATATAAAATTTCCATTGGCTTTAGCCAAAACTTATTGAAACCTCATTAATCTTTACTAACCACCCCGTCAAAAATTCAAAGAATTTTTGCCACCCCTCCGGAGGAGGGGAATATTTCGCCGTTTCATTATGTAGTAGCCAGAAATTTGGATTTGATTCCTTTGGTATGAAAAGTAGAAGATTTTGTTCTCTTAAGTCAAAATAAAAATCTGTGTAATTCGTGAAATCTGTGGGAGATTATAATTCAATAAAAACAGACGTTATTTGTTCAGGAAAAGAAAAATTTACAAAAAATTCAGTAATTTCAAAAATCCCTGAGAAAAAAATGAAAATTTTTATAAACTTAAAATCACTCCATTTTCTTTCAATTGCTGCATCGGTTTTGAAAACCAGAACAGTTCAAAATCTTCAAAATTCTCTTCAAATTGGTTCTTAAGTTGTTGAATAGTAGGTTTTTTTGCGTTTTCAATAGAATTCTCTTCCAGTACATTCATCAGCCATTCTGCCTTTTCCTTTTCCAGTTCCACCTTCACAATATTGGTTTTTAAGTGGAATGTAAGTAATGTATACGTACCAGAATATTTCTTTTTATTTTTTACGCGATTCTCAGCGATTACATTTTTTGTCAGAAAGACAACTTTGGAGTTGGTCTTCAATTGAAACTGGCCATCATCTAAAAGACAGTCGTGAATATAGTCCGGATGAATTGTTGTTCTTGGAATTTTAAAATCAAACCATTCCTGAAGTGGTAATTCAAAATTCACTCCATGCATAAAATTGAACAATGATTTTTTTAATCCAAAGCTGAACTTGCTGTGATCGATTCCGGTTTTATCCTGAAAGTCTATATCGTTATTGGCAAACAGAATTTCTTGTTTTACCGGAACAACGCCAAAATCTTCCGGCTTCATTCCGACAGGTGAATGGGCAGTCATGGCAAATTGATGCCAGAAACCGCTTTGAAGAATTCCCATTTCAAACATTTGCCGAATCATTTCCAGAGAATCAACCGTTTCCTGAACAGTTTGAGTAGGGTAGCCATACATCAGATAAGCATGTACCATAATTCCGGCTTCTGTAAAATTTCTTGTTACATTGGCAACCTGTTCCACAGAAACTCCTTTGTCAATTAATTTTAACAATCGGTCGCTGGCGACTTCAAGCCCTCCGGAAACAGCAACACATCCTGAAAGTTTCAGAAGATAGCATAAATCACGGGTGAAGCTTTTTTCAAAACGGATATTCGTCCACCAGGTAACGACAAGATTTCTTCGGAGGATTTCCAAAGCAACTTCTCTCATCAGGGCAGGCGGTGCAGCTTCATCCACAAAATGAAATCCGGTTTCACCTGTTGTTTTAATCAATTCTTCAATCCGGTCTACCAGAATTTTAGCAGAAATAGGTTCGTAGATTTTTATATAATCTAATGAAATATCACAGAATGTACATTTCCCCCAATAGCATCCATGAGCCATGGTAAGTTTGTTCCATCTTCCGTCACTCCATAAACTGTGCATAGGATTGGCGATCTCGATAACGGAAATATATTGATCGAGTCTTAAGTCCGTATAATCCGGAGTGCCGATATCAGCCTGTTTGTAATCGTGTCTTTTAGAATTATTCTTATAAACAACTTCTTGATTTTCGATGAGAAAAGTTCTTTTAAATTCACCTTCCTCATTGGAAATTTCTAAATTTTGGTGAAGAAGTACAATAGGAAGTTCACCATCATCTAAGGTAATAAAATCAAAGAATTCAAAAACTCTCTGGTCTTTAATTTCCCTTAACTCGGTATTGGGAAAACCACCACCCATTGCAATTTTGATGTGAGGATGATTCTTTTTGATCCATTGTGCAGATTTAAAAGCAGAGTACAGATTGCCGGGAAAAGGGATTGAAAAACAAACCAATTTTGGCTGAACCACTTCTATTTTTTCACGAAGAATTTTTAATGTAAATTCATCAATAAACGTTTGACCACCAGATAATTTTGAATATAATTCATCAAAAGAATTGGCACTTTTTCCGAGACGTTCAGCGTATCTGCTGAAACCAAAATCAGAATCTATATTTTCAACAATATAATCTGATATGTCTTCTAAGTATAAAGTTGCCAAATGTTTGGCTTTATCCTGAAGACCCATATTTCCAAAAGCAAATTCCATATCGTCCAGCTGGTTGAAACGGGAAGCTTCGGGAAGGAAATTCATACTGCAGATCTGTCTTGCCAACGTGGGCGTTTTGTCCTGTAAAAACAGAATAACCTGATCTATGGTTTTGATATATTCTTCTCTTAAGGCAAAGATTCTCTGAGAATTTTCAGAGATATTCTGAAGATCAATTTTTTTGCTGAAAACTTTCTGAATTCCGTCTTTTGAGAATAATTCCAATATAACATCAATCCCCAAATCTATCTGATACGCGGAAATATTTTTGGTATTTAAAAATCCTTTAATATAAGCCGTTGCTGGATAAGGAGTATTGAGTTGGGTAAAAGGCGGAGTAATAAGAAGCAGGTCTTTCAACAGAAATTTTTTGCAAAGTTATTCTAAAGTTTTTTCAGAAAAAAATTTTTTCTCCTGATTATAAACAGTGAGGAAAAGTCTTTAGTGCTTTGGTTTCTGAGAATCTGTTTCTATGGGGGTTTAACTATTCTTACTTTATCATTCCGCAGAAATTTAAGTTACTCCTACAGAATGATAAAATTAGGATCATTGATGTATCAAAATAAGTTAGTCGGTTTAACAAATAAGGCATCCGGAGGATTATGATCAATAAAGTTTAAAAAAGAATCTTCATCAAAATATCCGTCTTCGTCCAGAATTTCGGGGTTCAGTAATCCAATTTCACTGGGTTTTTCCAGGCTGATATTCTCGATGAACTTTCCTGTTTTTCCTGTTATTTCATTATGAAAACTAATTAAATATCTGGAATATATATTTCCCTCAGCAACAGTATAATGTCCGTTTTCTGCAATCAGAGAAGTCATAATACTTCCACCGATATACGTTTCATTATCATTGCCTGATGCTCCGAATAATACTTTGCTCGTAACATTTCCGGCACAGTAAAGTGAGCCGTTGATGATGATATTTTCTGCCTGTATATTACCTGTTGTAATGAGAACGATATAGTCTTCAACAAAAAGGGTTTTGGATAAATGAATATCATCTTCTATGAGAATGATTTTATAACCTTCATTTTCTTCGGTAATCAATTCAAGTGAAGTGCTGTTTTCGTTCTCTATAAGTATAATTTCAGGAGCGTCGTCTTCATTATTAATGTGAAGTGAAGCGTCTTTTATTTTTTCTGCTGTTTCATCATCCAGCATTTCAAGAAACTCAGCAAGACTTTCTTCATCTAAAGAGCTTTCATTGAAGAAATTGTTTTCCAGAGCTTCGTGAGCGATCGTATATAGATTTTCGGATTTTTCTTTGAGTCTTTTGTATAGTTGATCTTTCGTGAGTTTTTGTAATTCTTTCATCGGCTTTTAAACTAAATGCATTGATCTGTTATAGGAGGGAATGCCCATCAATAGACCATTGCAATATAGTCAGATAAATTTTTTTATGCCAGAGAGGCGGCCTTATTTTTTAATATTTTTCAAATCAGATAAAAAGATACAGGTAAGTTCTTTTTTTAATTAATAAATCGATCTTATTTGTATCATAAATTACTATTCAGAGAAAGAAGTATTACCAGCAGATAATGCCTAGGCAAGCCTTACAGTTTATGCATGATTCAGATTTTTACGGTCTGTAATGACATTTAAAGTAACGCCCATCAAAATAAGAGTAATCCCGATCAGTAAGTTGCTGGTGAACTTTTCATGGAACATCAGTACACTGATCAGCACAGCAACTACCGGTTCAAGAGCACCTAGAATAGATACAGGAGTAGATCCGATATATTTGATTGCATACACAAGACAAAGACTGGAGATCACTGTAGTAAGGAATGCAAAAATAAGGAAGTTAAAAAAGATTTCTGCTGAAGGAATGGCGAACGACTCATGAGCCGCCACAGCTTTGGTCATAAAGAACGTGGATGTGAAAAGCATAGAGTAGAAAGTAAGCTTAAATCCGGAAACCTTCATATTCGATTTGTTAACAATAACCATATACAGTGCATAGAATAATGAGCTAAGCATTACAATTCCCAATCCTGTAAAATTAATTTCCAATCCGTTACCTTTCAGGCACAACACAATAACTCCTGTGAAAGCAAGAAGCAAAGAAACAACGGATAATCTGGTAAGCTTCTCCTTGTAAAAGAAAAACATAATCAAGGCTACGATAACCGGATAAATAAATAAAACAGTAGAAGCAATTCCGGCAGTAAGAAAATCATACCCTAAAAACAAAAACTCTGAAGAAAGAGCATAGCAGACTCCAAGTATGGCCAGGATTAACGCTTCTTTTTTATTGATTTTAAAACTTTCTTTGGAATACAGCAAATATCCTCCAACCATTAAGGCTGAAAAGAAAAATCTATAGAACAGGGTAATGTCCAATGAAAAATGTGCCTGCTTGATAGGCAGAATAAAAATCGGAATCAGCCCATAGGAAACAGCTGACAGAATCCCCAATGCGTAACCTCTAAGTTTCATGTATTGTTATCGGTATTTAAATAAAAAACCACTGAATCAATCAGTGGTTTTTTTATTTTTAAATTAAATCGGTTTAAAACTTAATCCTTGCTCCTGCAGTAATTTTTGTTCCTGCTCTTTATAGTAACCACTTACTAATTTATCATGAATTGCTTCAAATGCAGCCAGAGTTTCATTAATTTCTGCATCCGTATGGGAAGCGGTAGGAATCAATCTTAAAAGAATCATTCCCTTTGGAATGACCGGATACACTACCACAGAGGTGAAGATACCGTAATTCTCTCTTAAGTCTTTTACCAGTAGAGTTGCTTCTACCGGAGTTCCCTGCATCATTACGGGAGTTACACAAGTGTTGGTATCTCCAATGTTGAAGCCTCTTTCTTTAAGTCCGTTCTGTAGTTTATAAACATTCTCCCAAAGTTTAGCTTTGATCTCAGGTTTTGATCTCAACAGCTCCAATCTTTTTAATCCTCCTATTACCATTGGCATCGTAAGAGATTTTGCGAAGATTTGTGATCTAAGGTTGAACTTCAGATATCTGATGATTTCTTTGTCACCCGCAAGGAATGCTCCGAAACCAGCCATTGATTTAGCAAATGTAGAGAAGTATACATCAATCTGATCATTACAGTCCTGTTCTTCACCTACACCGGCACCTGTTTTACCAAGTGTCCCGAAACCATGGGCATCATCTACCAATAATCTGAACTGGTATTTAGATTTAAGATCGCAGATTTCTTTGATTTTCCCCTGCTGGCCTCTCATCCCGAAAACTCCTTCTGTAATAACAAGAATACCTCCTCCTGTTTCTTCAGCTACCTTAGTTGCTCTCTGAAGGTTTTTCTCAAGACTTGCCATATCGTTATGCTTGTAGGTAAATCTTTTCCCGGAATGAAGTCTTACTCCATCCACGATGCAGGCATGAGAATCCATATCATAAACAATTACATCATTTCTGCTCACCAAAGCATCGATGGTAGAAACCATTCCCTGGTAACCGAAATTCAATAAGTATGCTGATTCTTTTTTTACGAAGTCTGCCAATTCTCTTTCCAGCTGAAGGTGCTGATCTGTTTCTCCAGACATCGCTCTTGCTCCCATTGGATAGAACATTCCATATTCTGCAGCCGCTTTAGCATCCGCTTCTATTACTTCAGGATGATTACACAATCCTAAATAGTCATTGGCACTCCAGAAAATTACTTCTCTCCCCTGAAACTGCATTCTAGGGCCGATAGGTCCCTCTAATCTTGGGAAAATAAAATAGCCTTCACCATAATCTGCAAATTGTCCAAGTGGTCCTGGATTTTCTTTTATTCTTTCAAAAATATCCAACATTGTATCGTAATTTTTAAGTAATAAAGCCTTTTTTGTCTGTATACGCAAAAGGCTTTATTTGTATCGTGATTTTATTCGTTTTTATTTGATAAACTCAGTTTTGAAAACTTCGTCATAATTGTGAACACAGTTGTTGACAAATCCCTGTTCGGCCATCCATTGATCACTGTAAACTTTAGTGATGTATCTTGAACCGTGGTCAGGATATATTAAAACAACCATGTCATTTTCTGTAAGCTCATGAGACTGGGCATACTGCATCAATCCCTGTGTTACAGCTCCGGTAGTATAACCTCCCATAATAGCTTCCTTTAAAGCAATTTCACGGGTTCTGTACGCCGACATTTCATCATTTACCCTTACAAATTCATCCACCTTGTCGAAAAGCAGGGCAGCAGGAATCAGGTTTTTACCCATTCCTTCAATCTGATAAGGATGTACATCTTCTTTGTGAATTTCTCCTGTCTCATGATAGCTTTTTAGTATAGAGCCATCTGCATCTACTCCGATAATCTTGATATCAGGGTTTTTCTCTTTCAAAAACTTTGCTGAACCCGATAGCGTACCTCCGGTTCCGGTGCAGGCAAAAAGGTGAGTGATCTTACCTTTCGTCTGTTCCCAGATCTCGGGACCTGTAGTCTGATAGTGCGCATCAATATTCAGCTCGTTAAAATATTGATTGATGTAAATAGAATTAGGAGTTTCCTGGGCGATTCTTTTAGCAACTTCATAGTATGATCTCGGATCATCTGCCGGTACATTGGCTGGGCATATATACACCGTAGCACCCAATGCTTTCAGATAAGCAATTTTCTCAGGTTTTGTTTTATCACTTACTGCAAGAATACACTTATATCCCTTAATGATACATACCATCGCAATAGAAAACCCGGTATTACCGGATGTAGTTTCTACAACTACAGAATCTTCTTTTAAAAGGCCTTTTTTTTCTGCGTTCTCTATAATGTGAAGTGCGATTCGGTCTTTGGTGGAATGTCCAGGATTATATGATTCTAACTTGGCATAAACGGTTGCTGGAATATCTTTTGTAACAGTATTTAGCTTCACCATAGGAGTATGTCCTATTAGGCCAAGAATATTATCGTAAACATTACTCATTATTTGTTATTTTCAATAAAAATCTGACTGCAAAAATACAAAAAAATAAATAATTACTAAACTTTTGTTTGATTTCTAGGGCTTAGTTTTATAAAACTTATTTTCTTATTTGCAGTTTTGACAGGTCTATATTCGCAAATACTACGCCAAAATTTTTAAATTTTGTTAAAACCCGCATAAAATAAGATAAAAGCCTTATTTTCGCATAATTGATTTAATACTATGAAAAATTGGACTTTTAGGCAATGGAACACCGTTTTAGGATGGGTGATTTTCGTCATTGCGTTTTTCACGTACTTGTCCACCATAGAACCCAATTTCAGTTTTTGGGATTGTGGCGAGTACATTTCTTCTGCAGTAAAACTTGAAGTAACGCACGCTCCCGGAGCTGCTTTATTCCAGATAGTGGGTGCCGTGGCAGCCATTTTTGCATTAGGGAAAGGCGAAAATTATTCTATCGTGATCAACGCGATGTCTGCATTGTTCAGTGCGCTGACTATTTTATTTTTGTTCTGGACGATCACTCACTTTGTGAGAAGACTTCTAAACAAAGATTTTGAAGAAATTACAAAACATCAGGAAATCTCTATTTTATTTGCAGGAGCAGTAGGAGCACTTTGCTTTACCTTCTCAGATACCTTCTGGTTCTCTGCAGTAGAAGGAGAGGTTTACTCTATGGCTTCTATGTTTATTGCGCTTTTGGTCTGGTTAATCACCAAATGGGAAAATGAGTACAAAGCGGGAGACAGTGAAAGATGGATTATTCTTATTTTCTTCGTTTTAGGACTTTCTGTAGGGGTGCATATGATGGGTATGCTGGCAATTCCTGCAGTATGTCTGGTATATTATGCAAGAAACTATAAGTTTACCTGGAAAAACTTTATCTGGGCAAACCTCATTACACTGGGAATTTTGATTATTGTTTTCAAAATTATCTTCCCTTTGATTATGACGATGTTCGGAAGACTTGAGATTTTCTTTGTAAATGGCCTTGGACTTCCTTTCCACTCCGGAACAATTGCTGCTTTTGTTTTAATGGTAGCGATCTGCTATTTCTTAATCAAATATGCAAGAAAAGCAAAGAAAAACATCTACCAGACTGCTGCGTTATCTGTGGTTTTCATGATGATCGGATTCTCTTGCTGGATGGTTATTCCTATCAGAGCCAATGCTAATCCACCGATGAACCTTAATGATCCTGATACTGCAATTGGTATGCTGGACTATTATAACAGAGAGCAGTATGGTGACTGGCCAACAATCTATGGACAGAATTATACAGCATTCCTTGATGCTAACGGAATTGAAAAAAATGAAGACGGAAGCTTTAAGACACAAAAAACCGGTGAGATCTATGAAAAAGATGAGAAAACCGGAACATACAGAAAGACAGGAGACCGTTTCAATTACGTTTTCAACAAATCTCAGGTAAGCTTAATGCCGAGAATGTTTAATGAGGATAAAGATGTAATGGCTAACTATATTTCAATGTATGGTGCCCCTGATTTTACATTCAATTATGGAAATGAAGATGTGGCAGACAATCCACAGGCTAAGCAGATTTTTGATGAGCTGAGAGCAAAATACGAAGACAAGTCGATCACCGCTTCAGATTACCTGAAAGTAAAACCTTATAACCTTATCAATGTTCAGAAGCCTTCATTCCTTCAGAATATGGAGTATTTCATTTCTTTCCAGAACGGATATTACTTTGTAAGATATCTGATGTGGAACTACGTAGGAAGACAGAACGATCTTGAAGGAAACATGGAAAGCACAAAAGGAAACTGGATTTCCGGAATTCCTTTCATAGATAATGTAAACGTAGGAAACCAGGATAAGCTGCCTGCTAAATTCAAAAATGAAAGTACGGTAAAATTCTTCTTCCTTCCGTTAATTTTAGGTCTGATTGGGTTCTTTTTCCAGTTAAACAGAGACTTCGGAAGATTCTATGCATTGTTATCTTTATTTATATTAACAAGTGTAGGGATTATTTTCTATACAGGGGTAAAACCTTTTGAGCCAAGAGAAAGAGATTATGCAATGGTAGGCTCATTCTACGCATTCGCGATCTGGATTGGTATGGGAGCAGGAGCAATTCTATGGTTCCTGCAGTCTAAAATAAAATCAAACGGAGCTAACATTGCTCTAGGTGTGGTTTTATTAGGTGTACCTTTCATGATGGGATTCCAGAACTACAATGTTCATGACAGAAGCAACAGATATACCGCTTACGATTATGCATATTCGGTTTTAAAATCATTACCGAAAAACGATATCCTTTTCGTTTACGGAGATAACGATACTTATCCGGTTTGGGCGATCCAGGAAACAGAAAGATTCAGAGATGATGTGAAGGTAGTGAACTTTACCCTTGCTTCAACGCCCTGGAACCTTGATCAGATCAAGAGAAGAACTTACAACGCTATGGGAATCCCTAGCCAATTGACTCACGAAGATTACAGAGATGGTGTAAATGACCAGATCTATATGATGAAGAAAGAAGATTGGGAAGGTGTTTTCTCTATGCTGAAAGAACAGGGAGCACCGGAAACAGAATTCCAGTCTTTCAGAAAGTACCTTACTCAGGATTCTTTAACACTGAAACAGGCTATTGAATTCATTAAGTTCAAGTCTCCTGAAAAAGACGAATTGTTGAAAATGTACTTCGGGGAAGAGAAATTTGAAAAATACAATATCCTTCCGGTAAACAAATTCATTCTTCCTGTCAATAAAGAAAATGCTTTAAAAGCAGGAATCATCAACAAAGAAGATCTTCCGAATGTAGCCAATCAGATTATGATTACTTACAAAGGAAATACATTGTATAAGAACAACCTGATTTTGATGGATCTTTTAGCGAACTTCGACTGGAAACGTCCGATCAACTTCTCATCAGGAGGTATCTATGACAGTGAAAATATTTTCTATCTTAACGATTACCTTCAGTTTGACGGATTCAGTTACAGATTAATTCCTATCCAAACACCTCCGACA
The DNA here is from genome assembly GCF_019970045.1 of Chryseobacterium sp. GVT01B. Taxonomy (GTDB): domain Bacteria; phylum Bacteroidota; class Bacteroidia; order Flavobacteriales; family Weeksellaceae; genus Chryseobacterium. Next base: position 204,335 of record NZ_JAHXYI010000006.1, on the reverse strand, counting down.
GCTGATGGAGATATGGGAAGAGTAGATACGAATTCTCTTTATAATGTAGTGAAAAACTTCAGATGGGGGAACTTCAAAGACTTAAATGCTCATTTTGATGAAACGGCTACTTCCAATATCATCAGCTACAGAATGTCAGCGAGCAGAGCTGCAGCAGCACTTGCGTTGAGCGGACAGAAAGCTAAAGCATTAGAAATTCTGGATCTTGCAGCCAAAGAAATTCCTGCTGAGAAATATAACGACCCTCGTTCATTAAGCTCTATTGTATCAGGATATATCATTGCAGGTCAGGAGCAGAAAGGTCTTCAGATTGCTGAGGTTCTTAAGAAAGGAATCTTTGAAGAATACGATTATTATTTAAGCCTTTCCAAAGCAGATCAAAGCTACCTGAGAAGACAAATGAGAACAAAGCCTATGGAATATTCTCTTGTAGTAGCTGCCGTAACGGATGCTTACACGAAGATCGGGCAGAAAGAAAAAGCATATGCTTATCTTGTAAAATCTATTGAGCCTATTGATAAGAAGTTCAATGTATTTGTCAAAGATCTTCAGGAAATGGGCAAAGAGAAGGCGATGAAAGAGTCTGAAAATGTACAGCAGATCACGCCATTCTATCAGTATTTATTTGATGTCATGGAACCTTATGATTCTACTTATTCAAAAGAAAAAGAAAATCAGATTACTACTGCGATTATCAAAGCAACTAAATAAAATACTTAAAACGGGACTTCGGTCCCGTTTTTTTATTATTGGGATTAAGGCTATATTTGTGAAAGTAAAAATACATAATGGCTGAAACACAAAATAGCAAATTCCCAATCTATGCCGTAATTGTTACGGTTCTTTTTAAATTTCTTTTTTTATTAACACACTATATTCAGGAAGATGCATTTATTACCTGGAGAGTGGCTCAAAATCTACTGGATTACGGAGTAATCGGATTCAACGGAGATGTCAAAATCTCTGCATCTACCACTCATCTTTATGTGTTTGTGTCTTACCTTTTCAATTTTGTTTTTGGAAAAGAAAACTTTATTGAACCTCTTTTGATTTTTAATTCTATAGTATTTACGATAGGAACTTTACTGCTTTCCCATTTGGTTCTTAAAAACCCGTGGCATAAAGCAATCTTTATATTTTTGATCGGTATTTTACCGCCAGCCATTAAAATATCAATTCTCGGAATGGAGTACGGAATCCTGTTTTTCCTCGAGATGGCATTGCTGTATTATGGTTTCCATAAAGGGAAAAAATGGGTATTGACACTTCTTCCGGTATTAATCATGTTTACAAGAATTGATACCGTCATATTCCTGGGAATTGTATTTCTTGTAGATATCTTCTGGAACAGAAAAATCAGATGGAATTATATTTTTGGAGGTATTCTTGGTGTTTTATCCACGGTTGCTTTCAACTGGCTTTACTTTGGTGAGTTGGTTAACAATACCATTACAGCGAAAAAACTACTTTATAGTGAGAATTTTACGATCCAACAGCATATCGGTTACTTTTTTAAGAGTTTCGGAAACTTTTGGGGAATGCTGAAAGTTCCCGGAGATTTCAATCCTATGACTGTTGTGATCTTGATTTTTGAGTTACTTTGCTTTATTTATCTGATCAGACAAAGAGAAAAGAGAAACTACTTTTTATGGATGATCTATCTTTTCGGATGGGTAAAACAGATTATTTTTATTTCTCAGAAAAGCTTGTTCGACTGGTATTATTGGGTACCGCAGCTGCTGCTTTTCGTTCCTGTTCTTATTTTTGTCCTGGAACAAAAGGAGAAGAGAAACCTGTGGTTGTCATTACTTGTTATTTTCTATATTTTCCCAATGCTTATTTTCCAGACTGTTCACTGTATTGCAACAGGAAACGGAGAGTGGAACTACCGCAGAACAATTGGAACCTTTTTAAACCAATATGAAAAAGATAAAAATCAATGGATCTTACTGGAACCGGCGGGTTATGTTCCTTACTTTTCAGGCTTAAAAACAATTGATGAGGTTGGATTGGTTGATAAACAGATTCAGGAAGAGATTAAAAAAGATAAAGTAAACTACTGGATCAATACCGTAAAAACAAGAAAACCGAAATATCTTCTTTCTTATCAAAACCTTTACGAAGGGAACAGTGCAAATTCATTGTATTATCAAACTCATTATAGACTCTTGAAAGAATTCCGTGTGAAAGACCATCTGAAAAGTGATAATAAGATTCTGGAAAAAATTTACAATCTGAAACCTTCCGGAACAGACTATAATTTGTACATTAGGGTTGATTAAAAGATTGAAATATTTAAGTATTTAAAGATTAAAAAATAAGGAGTTCTCATAACTTTTTCACTCTCAAACCCTCAAATTTACAACCTAGTATCTAATCCCTAATCCCTGAAAAAATGAAATACTGTGCTTTTCTCCGTGGTGTCAATGTAAAAGGAACCAATATGAAAATGGCTGATGTCTGCCAGGTTTTTAAAGATGCCGGTATGAAAGACGTGAGCTCAATATTGGCTTCCGGAAATATTGTATTTTCTTCAGATAAAAGTGTGGGAGAGCTAAAGACTGTCCTTGAAAAAGCGATGTCAGAACATTTTTCTTATGAAGCTTTTTTGTTTGTAAAATCTCAGGCAGAGACAGAGGTTTTCTGGAACAGTATTCCTTTTGAGAAGAATGAAAACTTCCATATTTATAGTTTTGTAGGAATTCCGGGTGTGGAAAAAGTTTTGATGGAGGAGTTTCAAAAGTCAGCCCAGACAGAAGGCGAAAAGGCTGAGATTATCAATGATATATTTTATTGGCAGGTCCCGAAAGGAAATACATTGGATTCTACCTTTGGGAAGGTTTTGGGAAAGAAAAGTCTTAAAGATCAGTTGACCAGCAGGAATGTGAATACATTTGAGAAAATTCTGAAGAAATTCTAAATAAATTATTGCGGATGCTGAGCCTCTCGAAGCATCTGTCAATTCATAACCAGAAATTCAATCTTCTTTTGATTACCATATGGCTATCGTCTGATTCCCTTATTTTAAAACAGATAGTATCATTGTCATGCTGAGCCTGTCGAAGCATCTATCAATTAATAACCAAAAATCCAAAAGAGTTAAAAACTATTGCAACCATAGCCTGTTAAAGCAACCAAATAATTTCCAAATCTGAAACTTTCTCAGTATTTTTACTGAACTTTTTAATTACAACAAAATGATTCAGTATTTAGATAATATTTCGCACAAAGATTCAAAAAACTTTTTCCTTATTGCCGGACCTTGTATTATTGAAGGAGAAGATATGGCATTGAGAATTGCTGAAAAAGTAATCAATATCACAGATAAATATAATATTCCTTATATTTTCAAAGGGAGCTTCAAAAAGGCTAACAGAAGCCGTGTAGACTCTTTCACAACCATTGGTGAAGAAAAATCTCTTGAAATCCTTAAAAAGGTGGGAGAGACATTCAATATTCCTACAACAACGGATATTCATGAAAATGAGCATGCAGCGCTGGCAGCACAATATGTAGATGTTCTGCAGATTCCGGCATTCCTTGTTCGTCAGACTGATTTATTAATCGCTGCCGCGAAAACAGGAAAATGTGTTACCCTGAAAAAAGGACAGTTCCTTTCACCGGAAGCAATGAAGTTTGCCGTTCAGAAAGTAACAGATTCTGACAACCAGAAAGTAGCGATTATTGAAAGAGGAAATTCTTTCGGATATACAGACCTTATCGTGGATTACAGAGGAATTCCTACGATGAGAGAATATGCTCCCGTTATTTTAGATGTTACACACTCTTTACAGCAGCCTAACCAGAATTCAGGGGTTACAGGTGGAAGACCAGACCTTATTGAAACTGTTGCTAAAGCAGGAATTGCAGTAGGAGCAGACGGAATTTTCATTGAAACACACCCTACACCGGAAACCGCTTTATCTGATGGTGCCAACATGTTAAGATTAGATTTATTAGAAGATTTGTTACAAAAATTGACAAGAATTAGAGAATCGATTTTGTAATTGTTAAAAAAACATTAATTTTAGAAATTCTAAAACATTTCTTTTGAAAAAACTAGTTTTACCGCTAAGCCTTATGGTCCCGTTTCTGATTTTCTCCCAACAAAGAAAAAAGGATACAGCGACCACTAGAGTAACCGATATAGAGGAAGTTGTCTTCCAGAAAAAAGCAACAGGAAGAACAAACGACCTTACCAATGTGAGAATTTCAGCAAAAGAAGCAAAATCTGTGGCTTCTATCAACGGTGGAATTGAAGGATTGCTTAAGACACTTCCTTCCGTAAACTCCAATACAGAGCTGTCTTCCCAATATATGGTTCGTGGTGGAAACTATGATGAAAACCTTATCTACATCAATGATATTGAGATCTACAGACCTTTCCTGATCAGAAACTCACAACAGGAGGGGATGAGTATCATCAATCCGGATATGGTTTCTGCAGTCAATTTCTCTGCAGGAGGATTTGAAGCCAAGTATGGTGATAAAATGTCTTCTGCTTTAAATATCTATTACCGAGAACCTGAAAAATTTGAAGTTTCAGGAGAGGCCAGTTTAATTGGAGGTAGGCTGACAACAGGCCTAGCTTCAAAAAATAAAAAATTTACAGCCTTATTTTCAGGAAGATACAGAAACACCAATCTTGTTCTTAATACCTTGAAGGAAGATACGGACTTTAACCCGACGTATTGGGATTTCCAGTCTTATCTGAATTATCATGTCAGTGATAAATTCTCCATGTCATTTATCGGATATTATTCCAAAAATGATTACGAGATGATCCCTAAGGCAAAAAGTGTTACTTTCGGAAGTCTTCAGCAGCCTATCACTGTAAATATAGGATATGCGGGTAAAGAAAACGACCAGTATAAAAATATGATGGGGACATTCTCCATGAATTATAAGCCGGCTGACAGATGGAAGCTTACTTTGGATGCTTTTGCCTATCAGAACAGAGAAAGAGAATATTATACCATTCAGTCAGCATATGAACTTCAGACGTTTGATCCGGTAACACAGCAGCCTGTGACCTCTTTCGATGTTGGCGGACAGATAGAGCATGCAAGAAATGATTTATTTGTAAGAACATACGGTACACAGTTCAGAGCCAAATTTTCTCCTAATGTAAACACCGACTTTGAAGTTGGATTTAAATATGAGAAAGAAAACCTGAAAGATCTTACTAATGAATGGAAATTGGTAGATTCCGCAGGATACAGCCTTCCAAGACCGGAAATTATCGATCCGAGAACGGGAACTACCGGTGATCTTAAACTGGCTTATTATATTGCAGGACAGAATAATATTGAACCTACAAGAGTTTCAGCATATGCACAATATTCACAGAAGTTCTACTGGGGAGCCAGTAAAGTATTTGTAAATGCCGGAGTACGTGTTGCGAATTGGAGCTTCAATAAAGAAACGATATTCTCTCCAAGGGCCCAGTTTGCAATAAAACCTGATTGGGACAGCGATATGTTGTTCAAAATTTCAGGAGGAATCTACTATCAGTCGCCTTTCTATAAAGAAATTAAAGATTTGGATGGTAATTTTAACTCCAATATAAAGTCACAGCGCTCTATTCAGGTGATTCTTGCCAATGATTATGAGTTCCAGATGTATGACAGACCATTCAAACTAACTACGGAGCTTTACTACAAGAAAATGGATAATCTGATTCCGTATTACATGGATAATGTGAGGATCCGTTATTCCGGGCAGAATAACTCCAAAGGATATGCGTATGGTATTGATACAAGATTATTTGGAGAATTTGTACCTGGTGTAGATTCATGGTTATCTGCGAGTTATGCCAGAGTGTACGAAAATATTGATGGAAAAGGCGATATTCCAAGACCTACAGATCAGAGATTAAGATTTGCGATGTTCTATCAGGATTATATGCCAAGCTTCCCGTCAATGCGCGTAAACCTTACTTTAGTATATGCTATGGGATTGCCTACAGGTGCTCCTGTACTATTCAACAGTAATGGGCAGCCGGATTTTAATGCGGCATATAATTATCAGCAGACCCTTCCTTCTTATAAAAGAGTAGATTTAGGATTGACAAAAGTATTCATTGATCCAAAAGAAAAAAATAAGAGATCAGGATTCTGGGGTAATTTCGAGGAGCTGACATTAGGCGTTCAGGTTTTCAATGCATTTAATATTAACAATACTGTAGCGAACCAATGGATCACTGATTATAACAGCAATTATATGTATCCTGTTCCGGTACGTCTTACAGGACGTTTCTTCAATGTGAAGTTAGAATTTAAACTATAGAAAATTAAAAGATGAGGTTGATGTTAATCTCTCAAAAAATAAATAAAAGCTTTCGGAAAAATTCGGAAGCTTTTTATTTTACCCGAATTTTGTAACAACATTACCAAATTTTATAACAACGGTCTCAGAGATATTTTTATCTTTGTCCTATCAATGAAAAAGATTCTTGCCATATTGTTTTCTATTTTCTACTTCGGGTTTTCTTCCGGAGCAGCTTTTAGCATTCATTATTGCATGAAGGAATTTGTTTCTGTAAGCCAGAAAACAGATGGTATCTGTGCTAAATGCGGTGTGAAAGACAAAAAAAAATGCTGCAAAACAGAGATCAAAGTAGTAAAAGTAGATGATTCCCAGAAATCAGATCTGCTTAAAATTGACTTTTTAGGCCAGATTTCAGACATTCCTGTGAAACATCAGTTTCCTATTATTGATAAGTCTTTTTCAGCAACCAAGTATACTCAAATCCAGATTAATGGACCACCTGAATACCGGCCGGTCCCAATCTACATCAATCATTGTAATTTTAGAATTTAGAATTCGTCTGTCGTTTTCTGTATCATTACCGTATACAATTACAGGCGACATGTCCTGACGCATATTCCTGATGCGTTACCAATTATTCTTTATTAAAAATTAATTCTAAAATTTAAAACAATGAAAAAATATATCATTACAGCAGCCTTATCTATATTCTCAATCATTTCATTATCAGCACAATCTAAAAAGGATGCTCAGGTTTCTAAGCTGTATCAGAACTATATCGCAATCAAATCAGCGCTAGCTTCAGATGATGCTGACAAAACTTCAAAAGCCGCAACAGAATTCATTAAAACAGCTTCAGCTATTGACTATAAAATGGTTTCGGAAGGAAATCTTAATGTTCTTAGAAAAGATGCTTCTGTTATTTCCGAAGCAAGAAATGTTACCGCTCAAAGAGAAACCTTTTTCAATCTTTCAGACAATATGATCGCTTTAACCAAAGAGTTCAAACTTTCTGAAAATCCAGTCTATGTACAATATTGCCCAATGGCAGATGGCAGTTGGCTGAGCGATGAAAAACAGATTGCCAACCCATACTACGGGAAGTCTATGCTTTCATGCGGAAGCGTAAAGTCAGAGATTAAATAATTAGTCTATTATTCTTTAAAATAACAAGTTGTATAGCTTAAGTTATAATTAACTTTAAGTTGTACAACTTCTAAAAACTTTGAAATATTATGAAAAAACTGATAATGTTTCTGGTGCTGTTATTCTCTGTTTTTACTTTCGCACAAAATACAAAAACGTATTATACCTGTCCGATGCACGCTGAAGTGGTGTCCTCAAAACCTGGAGACTGCCCGAAATGCGGAATGACTCTGGTTAAAAAGACAGTCGTTGTAAAACCGAAAGCGAAACCTGTAGTTAAAACAGAAACGAAGGCAAAACCTGCAGAAACAAAAATAAATAAGGCAAATAAAGCAAAGGAAATAACTAAAATTGAGAAAGCAAAAGTAATAAAGCCTTCTGTTCAGCCAGAAAAAAAAGTTATATCAACAGTTAAAGCTCAAACTACTTATACATGCCCGATGCATCCTGAAGTAGTTTCGGATAAACCGGGAAAATGTCCTAAATGCGGGATGGACCTGATAGAGAAAGAAGATCATTCTCATGTACAGGCTGAAAATCCAAAGGAAGAAAAATCTGTTTTAAAACGTAACTCCGAAAACGGAAGAATTACTTTCGGTGGAAAAACGGTTCGTTATGATCTATATGTAAAAGACACCATTGTCAATTTCACCGGAAAAAACAGGAGAGCAATTGCGATCAACGGGAAACTTCAGGCTCCGACTTTATATTTTACGGAAGGAGATACAGCAGAAATTTACCTGCACAATATGCTTAAGGAAAATACAGGATTGCACTGGCACGGAGTAATTCTTCCCAACGAACATGACGGAGTCCCATATCTTACTACAAAACCCGTAACGCCTGGAGAAACCCATTTATACAAATTCAGAGTTTCCCAAAACGGAACGTATTGGTATCATTCCCACGAAGCACTTCAGGAGCAGATAGGAATGAATGGGATTTTGGTTTTCAAGAAAAGAGAAGGTGAGCCGAAAACAGAATACAATGCTGAGATTCCGGTATTGCTGGGAGATTGGAGCGATGATGATCCGATGCAGATTGCAAGAAGACTTCATATGGCCAATACAGACTGGTATGCTGTAAAGAAAAATGCAGTACAGAGTTACTGGGAAGCCATCAAATCCGGAAATTTAGGGACAAAAGCATTGAATGAATGGAAAAGGATGGAGGCGATGGATGTAAGTGATGTCTATTATGATAAATTCCTGATCAATGGAACTCCAAGTTCAGATTATTCCAATCTAAAACCTGGAGATAAAGTAAGATTAAGAGTGGCCAACGGAGGTTCATCTACCTATTTCTGGCTGAATTACGGAGGCGGAAAGATAAAAGTAGTCGGAAATGATGGAAATGATGTAGTTCCGACAGAAGTTGACCGTTTGATTGTTGGGGTTTCAGAAACCTATGATATTGAAGTCACGATTCCGGAGAATAAAAGTTTTGAATTCAGAGCGACTTCAGAAGACAGAATAGGACACGCTTCCCTTTGGCTGGGTTCAGGTGAGAAGGTAGAAGCTCCCAATCTTCCAAGGCTGATGCTTTTTGAAGGAATGAAAATGATGAACGGCATGATGGAAATGAGCGGAAATATGAAGCCTATGACCATGACGATGGGAAATCAGATGATGGATATGAACGAAGTAATGTACCCGGAATTATCTGAAAATCAAAGAAAAACTACAGCAAAACACATCAATGAGATGATGGGAGTGAAGACGAAAGAAGATAAAAAGGAGGATCATTCTCAACACTCAGGAATGGATATGGGAGAAGAGAAAACTATTAAAAGATTGTCTTACAATATTTTAAAATCTCCTGAAAAAACAATTCTTCCTACAGACAGCATCCGTGAAATGAAGTTTACGCTGGAAGGGAATATGAACCATTATCTATGGACGCTGGATAATAAAACCGTAACGGAAACAGATAAAATCCTGATAAAAAAAGGAGAAGTTCTTAGAATTAAAATGTATAATAATTCTATGATGCGCCACCCGATGCACCTTCACGGTCATGATTTCAGATTAATCAATTCAAAAGGGGAATATTCTCCATTGAAAAACGTGGTAGATATCATGCCAATGGAAACCGTAACGATAGAATTTGCTGCGAATCAGGATGGTGACTGGTTTTTCCATTGTCATATTTTATACCATATGATGGCGGGAATGGGAAGAATCTTCAGTTATGAAAACTCTAAACCCAATCCACAGCTTCCGAACAGAAAACTAGCCTGGAAGAACTTTATACAGGATAATAAAATGACCAGTTCTATGGCGATGCTGGATGTAGCAAGCAATAAGATCCATGCAGAAACGATGACGATGTTCGGACCGAGATGGGCTAACCTGAATGAGTTTCATTCTAACTGGAATTTTGATCATTTTGAAGGAAGTGCAAAAGTAGGACGGTTTTTAGGAAAATTCCAGTGGGCGCTTCCCTATGTAGGAGTAAGAGTTCAAAAAAATCATGAGATCATGGAAAGACAGATGGCAGAGGATATGGGTATGGATTTTCATGGGAAAAAGACCTGGTTCGGACAGCAGAAAGCTTCCAAAAACAAATTTGCATTCATGGTAGGTATGCAGTATGTACTTCCCATGTTGATTACAGCTGATGCAAGTGTAGACCAGAACGGAAAAGTACTGTTAGAACTGAGCCGTGAGGATATTCCACTTTCAAGAAGACTGAGAGGAAACTTCAGCGTCAATTCTGATGGTGAATTCTCAACAGGAATGAGGTATATTCTTCAAAAATGGTTATCCGTTTCCGGAAACTATGATAATGAAATGGGCTGGGGTGCAGGTGTTACTTTGACGTATTAATTTTTTTAACCATATTATTTAAGAAACAATGAAAAATATAATAACCGTACTGTTTGTGGGAGCTACATTATACTCTTGTAATAAACCCGACAGTAAAATATCTGAGAAGAAAGCAGAACCGGAAATTAAAACGACGGGTAAAACTGAACCTGCAGAAATCTCAAATCAGGAGGTAAAAGAAAGCCCGGAAGAAAGTAAAAAAGAAACCGGCGAGCTTTCAGCTTTTCCGATTCAGCAAATTATCAAAGGTTACCTTCCTCTAAAAAATGCCCTGGCTCAGGATGATTCTAAAAAAGCTTCCGATGCAGCTAAAAGTCTGTTTTCTATATTAAAGAAAATAGATATCAGTAAAACCGATGCAAAAAGCAATTCTGAATTGCGTGATATTGTAGAAAGTGCAGCAGAAAATGCAGAACATATCGGTGGAAAATCTGATGATATAGCTCATCAGAGAGAACATCTGCTATCTCTGAGTAATGATATTAATGATTTAATAAAAGAAAAGGGAACTGGCGGATTAAAATTATACCAGGACTTCTGTCCAATGTACAATAATGGAAAAGGCGGAACCTGGATCAGTGAATCGGAAGAGATTGTCAATCCATATGAAGGACAGAAAATGATTAACTGCGGATCTGTAAAGAAAGTATTTTAAAATAGTAAAAAGAGATGAACCGACACATGAAAAACATATTGCTAGGGTTTGTTCTAATTTTTTTACTTATTCAGATTATTCAGCCTGTCCGTAATATTGATTACGGGCAGGTTCCTTCTACAGATATCTCAAAGGTTTACAAACTTCCTGAGAATGTGCAGTCTGTTCTTAGAAATTCCTGCTATGACTGTCACAGCAATTCTACTCATTATCCATTTTATTCTTATATACAGCCCTTAAGTTATTATCTTGAAAAGCATATTAAAAACGGCAAAGAAGAATTGAATTTTAATGAATGGGGGAGTTACAGCCATCGTAAACAGACTAATAAATTAGAATCTATTGTGAATCAAATACAGCAGAAAAAAATGCCGCTTACTTCTTATACTTATCTTCATCCGGAAGCGAAACTTTCCGAAAAACAGCTAGAAGAAATAGTTCACTGGATAAGGCTGGCGCAGGCTGAAAAGGAAAAATAAGAACTTAAAAACAAAAGCCATCTCGTGAAAATGAGATGGCTTTATTTATCAGAGTTGCTTTTTAAATTTAAGTACATTAGTATTTTAATCTTACAGATTGATTCTTTATTTACTCTAATTCAATAGGGTTATAAGGAAGAGGATTAGATTTTATTGGCATTTGGCTACCATCACCATTATAAGCTTTACCATGAAAAAATCCAGGATTATCATAATATGATTGCTGAATCATTCTAAATTTATCTCTGCTTACTTTGAAGATGCTTTTATCATTACGTAAATAAATATCAGTAGGTTTTTGATCGACTGCAATTGCTTCAAAATGGAAATATTTTTTATTATCTTCAATTTCAAGTATTAAACCAGGCAATCCACCAAAAACATAAGGCCCATTACTAATAGGTATTTTATCTGTATACCAAACCGTATAATCTCTACCTCTATATCGTGTTGTTGCCTTTTTACACTCATAATTAAGGATTTTTTTTCTCTCTTCACTCATAGTCCAAGTAAAAAAAGGTATTTTTTCATCATATTGATACTTATTTTTGGCTTTATCCTGTATAATTAAACTATCTGTTAATTTATTTTTAAAAATAATATTTGACCATATTTCTCGAACTTTAAGTAGTTGGTTAATTTCTTTTCCTCCAATTCTTTCCTGATGACTAAATTTTTCAGATATTGAATCCTGTTGAACACCCTTAATGTCACTAAATTTAGAATAGCTATTTCCTATTTGTAAGATACAAAGTGCTTCCTTCTTGCTTTCAGCAGCATTGATATTATCAGAAAACTTGACCTGATAATAAATATTCAGATTACTTTTTTCATAGATTTTCACTTGGTATTTAGGGGCTTGAAGTGTAAAATTATCAGGGAATCTAGTATCCTGCCCTTTAATAAAGCTGAAAAATGTAACTGATAGTACAACTATAAATTTCATTCTATTTGTTTTTTGTTAAAATGTAAGACGGATACTTCTATCCGCTTCATTTATAATTCGTTATGCTATAGGATAAGATGTTCCGCACTTTTGCGCATTAAAGTAAATTACATCATCAGTAAAATCTCCCACGCTATCATAATCACCAGCTTCTAAATAATAAACAGCTCCACAAGGAGACGTTACTTGAATCCAGTTATAAAAAATAGCTTTTGTCTTTTGAGAAACTTTACTATGGTTTACAGCTTTTTTCTCAATAGTTTCAGCTTTTTTAATTACTTTTTTAGCAGTAATATTTTTAGCACTCATAAGTCCAGCTGCACCAAAGGCAACAATAAAGATAATTTTTTTCATCGTTAAAATTTTAATTTTTTAATAAATAATAAATGTTTTAGATTGCAATCTGGAAACAATTTTATGTAAATTTCATATTATTAACAATGATTATTTGTTTTAATTTAAATTATTTTAAATTAATGGTATTTTTGTTGTTTATTTTGTAATTAAATTAATTAAAAATATTGAGTAAGATAATATTATTCTTATAAGTTGTAAGATTATGTGTTGATTAATCTATTTGTTTAAAAACAAAACCACCTCATAAAATGAAGTGGCTTTCTATAATTAATATAAATACTTTTATTTAGATGCTCCTGCAGTTTTTTCGCTTTTTGGTGTATAGGTTACTTTTGAAATATCCACCGTCATTTCCTTCAGACGTTTTGCCACATTATCAGGCATTTCTTTCTGATATCTTCCACCGATTACTTCAGCAAGGAATTTCTCGGTTTCAGCGTACATGGCCATGCTGTTAATCGGCTTACGGAATCCATGGCCTTCATCATCGGCAAGGATGTAATTTACCTTTTTGCCTTTGTCACGCAGTGCAATGACAATCTGATCCGCCTCTGCCTGCTTTACTCTTGGATCATTCGCTCCCTGAACAATCAGTAATGGCTTGTTGATTTTATCCACACTGAATAGAGGACTTGCATCATGCATACGTTTTTTACCTTCTTCAGTTTTAGGATCACCAACCATTCCGTAAAGGAAAGCACGGGCGGCTTCCCAGTAAGCAGGTACAGAATCCAATAAAGTAAAGAGGTTGCTTGGCCCTACAATATCTACTCCAGCAGCATATACATCAGGAGTGAAGGCTAAACCTGCGAGTGTTGCATATCCACCATAGCTTCCTCCCATAATTACTACTTTATTTTTGTCTGCGATTCCTTGATCAATCAGGTACTTTACGCCCCAGGTGATATCATCCTGCATTAGTTTTCCCCACTGAAGATCTCCGCCGTTCTGGAACTTTTTACCATATCCGCCACTCGCTCTGAAGTTGGGCTGTAATACCGCATATCCTCTGTTGGCTAAAAACTGTACGGTTGAATTGTATCCCCAATAATCTCTTGGACCTTTCGGACCTCCATGAACCAAAACAACTACAGGTACATTTTTACCGGATGAACCTACAGGAAAAGTCAGATATGCCGGAATTTCAAGTCCGTCACTGCTTTTATAAGAAATAGGAGTCATTGCAGCCAGATACTTTTCAACTTTTTTCAATTCTGTTCTTGGTGTATACTGAAATAGCAACTGTTTTGTTTTTGCATCAAAAAAGTAAGCTTCAGAAGCATATTTATCACCTCCAACAGCAACTAAGAATTTAGAATAATCATTCGTAGAACTTGAAAAATTAACTTCTCTTCCAGGAAATTTACTTTGCAGAAATTTATAATTATCTTCCCATGTTTTGTCTTTCCAGTAATACTCTGTTTTATCTCCGGTGTAAGAAGTGTAGATCATCTTCCTTGTATTTCTGTCCAGAAACAGTCCTCCAAAATCTACTTTATCTTTAGGATCGCTTTCTATTTTTGTAATCTGTTTTGTTTTCGGATCCATCAGGAATAGGGTTGATTTATCAAGATTCCCTTTATTTGTTACCAGATAGAATTTAGAATTATCTTCATTCCAGTTTGAGATATAGGCACTTTCTGTTACTAAAGTCTCATAAATAGGAGTAAGTTTATCTCCTTCTTTATAAAAAAACTGGGTAGTTCCTTTATCATCTGTTTTGGACAGCACTCTTAATTTTTCATCCCAGTCAAATTCATAGCTTGTGATGCGGTCTGTATTTTCATAAATCTTTTTCAGTTCGCCTGTAGAGATCTTCAATGAATATAAATCATGCCATGCTTTATCACGGTTATTCAGTCCAATCATCAGTAAATCAGGATCTTTTCTGCTTACCATGTAGATTTGTGCTGTTACCTCTTTAAGAGGTGTTATATTCCTTGATTCCGGAACTCCTGTGGTTACTTTTGCCATAGGATCTACGGCGAAAATATTCATGTTCTCGTCACCATTTCCATCTTTTACATAAAGAATATACTTTCCATCTTCAGACCAGAAATATCCGTTCATCGGACGTTTGCTGTCTGTTAGTGGGCGGGCTTTTTCAAAAGGTTCATCAATTTTTTTCACCCATATATTCATGATACCGCCATATTCTTTCGTAAAGGAAATCCATTTTCCATCCGGGCTCAACTGTCCTCCGGAAATTTCCGGATTTCCAAAAAATAATCCTCTGTCCAGTACCGGGACCTCCTGTGCTCGTGCTGTATGTACTCCTATGAATAAGAGCAATACATAAAAGATTTTTTTCATGCTGTTAATTTTTAGTTGTTATTAATAAATCAGATATTATTTTTTAAATTTTATTTTTTTCCTAAAAAGGATTTCTACATTTCCAGTTCTATAATCTTTTTAGCCATTTTTTGATGCATACTTTCCGGAATCATACCCATGAGAAAATTACGTATTGAATTTCCTCTTTCCCATTGAGAAACCTTTCCTATGCTTCGACTTGTGTTGACGATATAATCTACTTTTTTTCTTCTGATACTTTGAAATGCTTCAAAAACAACATTGAAATCCTGGTTTTTCTCAAGTAATTTTCCGATGATATAAGCATCTTCAATGGCCTGGCAGGCACCTTGCCCCATATTAGGAGTTGTGGCGTGAGCAGCATCTCCGATAAGACATAGATTTTCAGAATACCATTTGGGAATAGGAGCGAGATCGGAAATTGTATTACAAATAATATTTTCGTTTGCTGTAGCTTCAATAAGGTGTAAAACCAAAGGATCAAAATCATTAAAAATCTCTGCAATTTCAAGAGATCTCCCGAAACTTTTTTCATTGACACAGGCATACCAGTATACTTTTCTATCAGAAATTTTTACAAATCCAAAACGTTTTCCTTTTCCCCACATCTCAAAGGCTTCCTGATGATATTTCTCAGGCAGATCGAAATCTAAAACACCACGCCAGCATTTCTGTCCTGAATTACGGATCGTTCCGGTTTTTAAAATCTGGTTTCGGATAGGGGATTTTATACCATCAGCTCCAAAAACAATCTGGCTTTCAAATTGATTTCCGTTTTCAAAATTTAAAATATAGTTTTCTTTCTTCTCAATTTTTTGTAGAGAATGATTAAGCTTAATGGAATCGGGAGAAAGGTTTTCAGCTAAGATCTTTTGGAGTTCAGCACGGTGGATCGCAACATTACATGAATTGTATTGAGCCTCAAGTTCCAGATTTTCTGTTTTGGAGATAGGCTGTAAAGATTCGTTGGCTATAACAATTCTATGAATTTTATTACCGGCTTTTTCAATTTTTTCCTTTAATCCCAGTTGATCAAAAACCTGCATCGCATTCACTGCCATCATAATTCCTGCTCCTACGGGTTTTATTTCGGGAGCGGATTCATAAATCTTGAAATCATACTGATGCTGTTTCAGTATATTTCCGAGGGTCAATCCTCCGATTCCGGCTCCGATGATTGAAATGGTGCTCATAAGACATCATTTAATTTATATTGTTAAAATATAGCTTTCCGATACCTTTTTGAAACCATACTTACTAAAAAAGTTGTGCGCTCCATGGTTGTTGACTCCGCTTTCCAATAGGATGAAACTGATATTCCAGTTTTTAGATTCATGGATGGCTTTCTCTAACAGTTTACTTCCCAGTGACTGGCCTCTTACAGACTGATCCAGAAGCATATCTTCTAAAATCGCATACTTTTTAAAAGGACTGTTGATCACATTAAAAACCATCATTCCGACAATTTCCCCATTTTCATTTTCTGCAATAAGAATATTCAGCTTAGAACTGCCATCAGAATTAAAATCAGTAATCAGCTGCTCAGTAAGAATCAGTTCAAGATCCGGATTCCAATGATGAGAATCGGTGGCTCTGCCGGACATCATTTCGCCATGGGAAATATAAGAATCTGTTTTATGGGTAATAAAAAAGTCTACCAGTTCTTTAACGCGGGCTTTATCAGTGAGCCATTTTGTAGTATATTTCATGAGGTGTGTTGGTATTTATTTTAACTTTTTCAACTCTTCCAGCAGTTGGTTTTGCTTATTGATGAATTGATTGAGGCTGTCTGTTTTCAGAGGATGGGCATTCTGATACTTTTCAATTTCAGGAAGGGTCTTTCTGATCTTAAATACAAGGTATTGATTATGAACTGTTGTCCTGTTTGCTTTTATTTTGACGATGAGGTCTCGGATAGTTTGTGTTTTTATATCATATTTTTCAGAGCTGGCCTTTATCTCTTTTTCAATTTGTTTCTTTGTAACAGAATCGGTTACCGAATTTGATAGTGCCGTTGCATCATTATAGTATGTTTCTGATTTTTGAATAACATCATCATATTCGATCATTGCGTCCTCCGTTTCCTGATTAATAACCGTTATTCTTTTGTCAAGATCCTGTAAAGCCTTGTCATTTTTTATCAGCTCCTGATAGATTTCATGAACAAGGTTTCCTTCACGTGAGGAGTATCTGGTATTTTTTTTAATAGCTCCAGAAACTGAAGATTCAGCATTATCAACTGCATTTTCTACGGTAGGAGCTTGCCGCGATTTATTTTCACTGCAGGAAAGTAAAGAAATAACTACCGCACAAGCGAAAAGTATTTTTTTCATAGTCTGTTTTATTTTGGTGTTCTCAACATCATATCCCATCAACTAAAATTAATCATTTAGAATTTATCGCAAATGAGTAAAGGATATGATTTTAATTAGTTGAATAAACGGTGAAAAATGTTACAGAAGTTTACGGATTGGATGTATGAATACTATCTAAATAAAAAAACGGAGCCTGAAACCAGACTCCGCCTATAAAATTTTTTACGCTAAAAATTATTTACCCAGATAAGATTTTAAGATCTTGCTTCTGGTATTGTGTTTTAGTCTCTTAATTGCTTTTTCTTTGATCTGACGAACTCTCTCTCTTGTAAGATCGAAAGTCTCACCAATTTCTTCTAAAGTCATTGGGTGTTTTCCGTTCAGTCCGAAATACAATCTTACTAAGTCAGCCTCTCTTGGCGTCAAAGTATTCAATGCTCTTTCAATCTCAATTTGTAGAGATTCAAGCATCAGATCTTTATCAGGACTTGGAGATTCTCCTGAACGTAATACATCATAAAGATTAGAATCTTCACCTTCTACTAAAGGTGCATCCATAGACAGGTGTCTTCCGGAGTTTTTCATAGATTCTTTAATATCTTCCTCGCTCATGTCAAGAACTTCAGCCAATTCTTCCGGAGAAGGTGGTCTTTCATTTTCCTGCTCAAGGTGAGCGTATGCTTTATTAATTTTATTGATGGAACCAATTTTGTTCAACGGAAGTCTTACAATTCTTGACTGTTCAGCCAATGCCTGTAAAATTGATTGACGGATCCACCATACTGCATAAGAGATAAATTTGAAACCTCTAGTTTCATCGTACCTTTTTGCCGCTTTCATCAATCCTAGGTTACCTTCATTGATCAAATCGGGTAAAGAAAGACCTTGATTTTGGTATTGCTTGGATACAGAAACTACGAAACGAAGGTTGGCTTTGATTAATTTCTCAAGTGCGGCTCTGTCGCCAGCACGTATTCTTTGTGCCAATTCTACTTCTTCGTCCGCAGTGATCAGTTCCACTTTACCAATTTCCTGCAAATACTTGTCTAATGAAGCAGTTTCCCTGTTGGTAACCTGCTTAGTGATTTTTAATTGTCTCATTTATTTTATCCTCAAAAAAGAGTTACTATAATATATACGTATGAAAAGGTAAAAAGGTTACACGAGATAGAGTGTTTTTTGTATAATGTGGACTGTAAAATGTGTAAATATCTTTATTTTTTGGTTTAATTTATTGGTATTCAGTATTTTATTTAAATTGTAAAAAGACGGTTTTTTTGTATAATGTCCGAAGTAAAATGTATAAGTTTACTTTGAATTAAATAATGTGCTGATAATCAGTTATTTTGTTCCGGTTTGGATGGTTTTAGATTTGCAATAATGATATTAATTAATTGATAATGAGTGTATTAATTTCTTTTTTGAAAATTAAAATATGTGTCAATAATAAAAAATGTAATTTCCCTAAACCCTAAACCCTAAACCCTAAACCCTAAACCCTAAACCCTAAACCCTAAACAAAAAAAACGAAACCGAAGTCCCGTTTTTATATCTTGAAATACAATTTTAAGCCGCCTTTGGTTAATGAACCCGCAACTCGAAACCCGTATTTAGAAAAGTTCGTTTAATACTTTTGCCAGTCTCAATCCTCCGTATAGAAGCTGTCTTTCCAAAGTATCATTGAATTTATACTGGTAGTCATAAGATAATTTAGAGTCGTTAGGAGTCTGTGCATAAATTTTATTAGCAATCTTATGAGAATCATATAACCAGTCTTCCAGCGTCCCGGACTGTATCTGTGCTACTTCTTCTTTAGATTTGATATCCAAAAGTTTAGAATATTCTGTGTAGCTGTATTTTTGAGAGTCTACCAGTTTTCCGTCCCAAACTGAGTGTAAATTGGTTTTGTCTCCGAAATAGGTAACATTGATTTTGTTTCCTCCCAAATCTTCTGCTCTTCCCACGTGAAGGGGCTGTGCAAGATCTCCCATAATATGGATAAGGAAAATTAAAGCAATTTTTCTGTCTTTTTCAGAAGTGTTTTTGTCTTTAATCTGGCTGGATAGTGTGTTTACCTGAGTGTAAAGGCTTGGTCCTGCCTGCGCTTTTAAGTTTTGTTCAAAAGCTTTAAAGTCGGTCATCGGATCAATGTTTACATAATGCCATGATGAAGCCTGTTTCCATGCTCCTGTGGTATCAGATTTAATGAAATCCGGCCAGTTCGCCCAGTAAGCCAGACGCTCTTTTCCCATGATCTTTTTAATTTCTCTTCTCGCTTTACGGGAAAGATGGTTTTCTGCAATGTCTGCAATAACCCTGTGTCCCGTTAATCCCCATGCATAAGAATAAAGTGAAGAGGCCATGAATGCTAAAATCAGAATTTTAGAATAGATACTTTTCATTTTAAATAACAATTTTCAGTCTGCAAAGATACGGCCCGCTTTCGGAATGAGCATGCATTATCCTGAATTTATTCTATAAGATAATGTTAATAAAACTTAATCTGCATAAAAGAGGTATTTCTACTACGTTTGAAAACTTATATTTTGTCAGATGAAGATAAGAAATCAATAATAGCAGGGATAGGAGAGTGGAGAAAGAGAGAATAGTATCCTTATATATAAGGAAGAATTAAAATATAAAAACTTACCCCGACCTAAAACTTTAACCTTTAATTATCTGATTCTGAATAGTTAATTTTAAATTAAAAAAAACAAATAAACCTTTTATTTACCGTATTTTTACGGAATTTGCTAGAAGTTATTCCTTTTAATGTCAATAAATTATTATTTTTAGGATAAAATTATTAGCAAAATATTTTTTCAAACTTATGAGATATATTATCTTTACAAGTCATAATCAGAGGAAACACTATGTATGAGACTAATATTGTAGATATGCATTACAATAAGCTGCAAACAGACTTTAAGGCTGAAGCTGTGGCTGTTAATCTATTGAAATACCATCGTGCGGTAAGCAATATATTCATTGAGCGTGTTGGCGTGAACGACCGTGCCTACCTGAAGGATATTAAGAGTATTTCAAGCAGTTATTTAGGATTTGACGAAGAAGTATTTACCATAGAGAGTTACAGGGAAGGTATTTATGACTATCTTCCGGAGGGTTTATTCCACCCGCCGTCTCTTGGAGCTTCCAGAAAGAACGTAGATACTGTGGTAAGGGAAATCCGTAAACAAAAAAGGGTAGAAGATGATGCCCGTAAGTTTTTTCGTCCTTTTGAGCTGGAAGTTTTTTTTACGGAAATCAGTGCTTTACTTAAAGAATCTGAATTTGATATTACAAGCAATACGGATTCTTTATTGGAAACCGTAAGTGAGCTTTGGCCTCTGATAAAGATGCTGGATAAGCAGAATGCTTATATCTTCATGCATATTCTTCCTTTTTTCCACCAGATAAGAGGGGATAAAAAATGGTTTGAAAGATGTATGACTGCTTTTCTGCAGGTACCGGTAAATGTTACTTTTTCACCCAACATCATTGATAGGATTGAGAAAAATGATAATTCCATGTTATTGGGAAATTCAAGATTAGGAGTAACCTATATTCCAAGTGGTCCGCATATGGACGGTCAGCGAAACTGGGTGGTAAATATTGGCCCTATTCCTTATGAAGACATGAAGAAGTATATACCAGGAAGTCCGTTCAGAAATGTACTTCAGTCACTGTATGATTATTTTCTTCCGGTAACAGTGGATGTGGAAGAGAATTTTGTTACGGAAAAAGAGGAATATTCATTCAGTCTTGAAGACGATGGAAGAAATGCCAGCCGCCTTGGATACTCTACATTTCTCTAAATTATTTTATTATATTTACAACTACCAACAAAGTATAAATTCGAAAAGAAACAAATGGAAATTTCTTCAGTAAAAGGTATTTTTTTAAGGTATATCTTAATGCCTTTAATCGCAATTATTATGATGGTTATACTGGGTGTAATCCGTAGAAATAAACCTGCGATCAAAATTAAAGTAATTATTATATACGTGCTTCTGTGCAGTTTATGCCTGGCTATTCCGGGATTTTTCGGATTTGCCGGAAATCTCTTTAATCCGTACTGGTATCTCATCGCACAGGTTGTTTACCTTATTTTCGGGATTATTCATGTGAATTTGTTGCATAAGTATTTCAAAAAGCACATCGAATCCCTGGCAATGAGTATTCTGTTTGAGTCTCTGCTTTCATTGACGTGTATCGCTTTGGGAGGATATCTTTTCACTCTGATCTTTAACTGGATGAGTAAAGGAACAGGATATGCTGTAATGGCGGCAACAAGTATGCTGATCTTTGTAGTTCCCATGGTATTTTATTACTGTTATATCCAGTTTATCACGATTCCTTTTGATATTTATAAAACATGGAGATATTCACCGGAGCAGAAACTGCCTGATTTTGAAGGAGCAGATTTTGACAGATTAATGGTATTGAATGTTGAATTGAGCAAAAAATTAGAAGATACCAACCGTTTCAGAATCAAGGCAAAAACACTTCCAACGGGGGTTACTTTCGGAGATTGGTTCTACAGGGTAGTAGATGATTACAACCATAAGAATCCGGGTTCCGTTATTCATCTTTCAGACGAAGGAAACGAGCCTTATTACTGGATCTTTTACACTAAAAAATCGTTTTTCAGTTTCAGAAAATATATAGATTTCGACCACGACATTACAACAAACAGCATTTCTGAAAATGAAGTGGTGATTTGTAAGAGAGTCATTCAGCATGAAGAGGAGGGAGTCGCAAGAAAATCATAATCACAAAAAATTAAAAAGTATTAAACATGATACAGCCTATTAAACATTTTGCAATCAACTGGGTGGATGGGATGAAGGTTTCCCAGAGACACCTTAATGATCAGGATAATTTCTTAATTGATACCATCAGAGATTCCAATTCCCTTGGAATTACTACATATAACTACGGACTTCTGCCTATTTCCAATGAATTTACAGACCGTACCATTTTTGATGTTCACAATACGGCAACCAATGATGTACAGCTTGTTATCAAGCGTTGTAGCGCTGTTACGATGGCGGGTTACCGGATTGAGCTGACAGACAGAAGAATCAGCGTAAAGTCTTTGGCGAAATCCATGAACGAAGAACAGGCAGACGGTGAATATTATATCTTAATCTCTGTAAATCCTTTTGATAAAGTTCCTTTCGGAGATATTGACCCTGAGGAAATTCCGCCGCGCCATCCAAGTGCACAGCCTAATCATCATATTGAACTGCTTCCTGTAACTTCTCTTAACAGCAGCTATTCAGGAGGTAATTATCTTATCATTGGAAAAGTAGATTTAAAAGGGAATATTGCTCAGGTAGATTCCAACTTTATTCCGCCTTGTACGTCTGTACAGAGTCACCCGGCATTAGTGGAATATTACAGCAGCTATGCAAAATCTATCGGGAATCTTCAGCAGTATGCTTTTAAAATTATTCAGAAGACTTCCCATAAAAATCAAAATACAGCGTTGGCACAAAACGTGAAGTTCCTGTGCAGTACAATGGTGAATACTTTTGGAGACATGTATTTCCAATTCAGAAATATTACCCCTTGGCAGCCGCCAGTATTTCTGATTGAGTCTTTTGCAAGATTGGCTCTTCATTTATATAATTCAACCCAGCTTCTTGTTCCTGCTGAATTGGAAGAAATGCTGAACTATAGCCTGGAGTGGAGTGAGATTGCTCCTCATACTTTATTGAACCAGCTTTCTATTGTGGCAGAGACCAATTACGATCATCATAACTGTGGTGAGCCGTTGCTTTATATTCAACAGATGCTGAGAAGCCTTGAAACCATTTTCTCTAAACTAAGCGAACTTGATTACATCGGTCAGAGAAAAGAAAACATCATTGTTAACGAACAGGAGGTTTCTACCAATACAAATCCTAAGAGAGGTTGGAGTGTATTAGACTAATACAACCATCATTAAAATATAAATCCCGAATGAAAATTCGGGATTTTTTTATGGTATATGAAGTTTATAAAAATAAATTATTATTCCTGTTTTTTGTTTTTCTCTAAAAGCTCAAGCGTATGCTCAACATGTCCGCCTCCTTTCCATTCGTCATGACCTGGAATCACAAGAGTGGCCTGTGAATATTTGTTTTTCAATTTTGTCATGGTTTGTGGCCATTGTGCAACATTGGCTTCTCCTGTATAGCCAAGATCAACTGCTGCTTTGCTTTTTACAAGGCATCCTCCATCCAGTATTTTATATTTTGGAAACCATACCACTACATTATCGGCTGTATGTCCTTCACCCAGAAAATCTACCACAAATTCTTCTCCACCAATATGGTAAGGTTTCCCTGTTTTGATGATTTCTGTAGAAGTAGCTTTTCCGTCTTTCTTCAACAGTTCATTGGTTTTTGCTGTTGCATAAGTTTTAATTCCTTTATTGTTATAAAAGCTTAAATCTCCGGCTCTGTCTTCATGTGAATGCGTTGCAAATACTGCGATAACAGGAAGGTTATGACGTTTTTGAATGGTGTCCAACAAGCTTTGATATTGGGTTTTCTGCCATGGCACATCAAATAAGACAACTCCTTTTTTGGTAACCAGATAAACAGCATTGGTAGAATATTCTTTACCTCCAAATACTCCGAAAGTCTTATAAATATAAAAGTTAGGTTTAATCTGAGGTTCAATCACAAAATCTCTTACCTTGGTGTCCTGAGCGTTTGCAAATGGGCTTAACAGCATCGAAATAATAAAAAACGGAATGCTTTTTTTCATAATTTTTTTAGTAATAATTAAATGTTGGGATTTGTCAGAAAAGACAAAGTCTGTAGAATATTTTGCAAACCTAATTAAAAATTAATTTTCAGGTATTTTATGAAGGGGAGTTTAACCGTTTTTTAACGATTTTTGTTAAAATTGGCTTCAGAGAATCAACGGTTTTTATTGTCACAACAAAATATCAATAGGGATTTCAAGCCCTGCCTTTACTGTGTTCATTGATACTAATGTTCTGAAGTGTTTGATATTCTCATTGTTGTAAAATATTCTCCGTGTGAGCTTTTCGTAGTCTTTCATAGAAGGAACTACAACTACCAGTACAAAATCTGATTCTCCGGTAACATAATAACACTGCTGGACTTCAGGAGCTGAAGTAAACAGTGTTTGAGCCTGATCTATCAAATCTATTTTATCCCTTTCCAGGAAAACTTCTACAATAAGGGTAACAGAGTGCTTTAACTTTTCTGTATCAATGACGGAAATGTCTGCTTTAATTATTCCGGTTTCCCGCATTCTTTTGATTCGCCTTTGTACCGCAGCAGCTGAAAGACCTATATGATCTCCAATATCTCTTTGTGGAGTAAGATTATTCTTTTGCAGGATCTTAAGGATTTGAAAATCAAATTGGTCAAGTTCATTCATTTTTTTAGAATTAAGGAGTTTAGTGAAACAAAATTGCAAATTAATACTCAAATTTCGTGAAAAATCAAGCAGTATTTGATGCAATTTTGCATTTTAAATAGAATTTATCACTATGAATGTACTAAAAGGTTTTTCTTTGGCGGTATTAGCCGCTTTATTCTGGGGTGTTGCCGGAACATTTGCACAATTTCTTTTTCAGCAGCGGGGAGTTAATATTGAATGGCTGATTACCATACGTTTACTCATTTCCGGGATATGTCTTTTGCTGTATGCAAAGTTTTCTGATAAAACCGAGCTTTTTGAGATCTGGAAAAATAAAAAAGATGCCATACAGCTTGTTATTTTCAGCATAACAGGAATGTTGGCAGTTCAATATACCTATTTTGCGGCTATAAAATATTCTAATGCAGCCACTGCCACTGTTCTTCAGTATGCAGGCCCTGTTATAATTGCTGTATATCTTGCTTTTAAAAATAAAAGAGTTCCTGTTTTGGTTGAAATAGCAGCAATTGTTTTAGCAGTTTTAGGAACTTTTTTACTGGTAACTCATGGAGATACATCCAGTCTTTCTATCTCCGGAACAGCTTTGTTCTTTGGCCTTGCTTCAGCTGTTGCATTGGCTGTTTATACATTACAGCCGGTGAAACTTTTATCAAAATACAAATCTTCTCTTATCATTGGATGGGGAATGTTTTGTGCAGGCATCATATTCAGTTTTGTAAAAGCTCCATGGGACATTCAGGGAGTATGGGATATGCAGACATTTGGCTATACTGCATTTATTGTACTATTCGGAACATTAATCGCTTTTTATTTTTATCTGTCAGCAGTTCAGATTATCGGAGGTCAGAAAACAAGTCTTCTGGCATCTATGGAACCACTTTCTGCTACAATTTTAGCAGTGTTTTGGCTTAATGTTTCTTATTCTTTAATTGACTGGATTGGAAGTATATTTATTATTTCAACTGTTTTTCTGTTGAGCATAAAACCTAAGAAGGTTAAAATAATACCGGAGGAAGCAAATTGATCTGAATTATTTTAAATTGAAAAGAGATAGTTCAAGAATCTTATAATAGTGTTTTATGAAATGACAAACCTCACAGGTTTTTATAATCTGTGAGGTTTATTTTAAGATGTGCTAAGGTTATTTCTTAACTAATATTTTTTCAGTCGCCTTTTTGCTTAAAATTTCCGTTTTGCCATCAATTTCTATAGTCATTGATTTATCAAAACTTTCTACTTTAACGACTTTTACTTTGGTATTGAGGAGCAATTTCCGATCGTTGAGATAGGTTAAAAAAGCATCGTCAGATAAAGTAACCGAGGCAAAAGTAACATTTTCACCAGGTTCACAGTGGCTCAGTTTCTGCAGATCCTGGGAAATAATATTTCCGTCTTTATCAGGAATAGGCTCTCCATGGGGATCAAATTTAGGATAATCCAGAATTTCATCCATTTTATCAAAAAAGATTTGAGAGTGTACGTGTTCAAGCTGCTCCGCAATTTCGTGAACATTTTCCCATCCAAAATTCATTTTTTTTACCAGAAACATTTCAGTAAGTCTGTGTTTTCGGACTACCAGAGCGGCTTCACGTCTTCCGCCTTCGGTAACGATTAAAGGTTTGTAGGTTTCATAAATGACCCACTTTTTCTCTGCAAACTTTTTCATCATATTATTGACACTCGGCATTTTTACATTCAAAAATTTGCTGAGTTCATTAATCGTAACCTTTCCTTCATTGTCAACTAAATGAAACAAAGCTTTCAGGTAATTCTCTTCTGTTAGGGTTGTTTTCAAAATGTTAGATGATTTTCAATACAAATCTAACAAAATAAAATGAAAAGTTTACTCTTGTTATTTTAACTTTTTTTACTTTTACTCTATGAAATTTTCATTCAAAAACGACTATTCAGAGGGATGTCACCCGAATATTCTACAAGCGCTTACAAAAAGTAATTTTGAACAGCAGGCCGGATATGGAGAAGATGAGTATTCATTAAAAGCTAAAACATTAATTAAAGAAAAAATCAACAATCAGGATTCTGAAGTTTTTTTGGTTTCAGGAGGAACGCAGGCGAACTTAATTGTTATTTCAGCGATTTTAAAGCCATATCAATGCGCGATTTCTGCCGCTCCCGGCCATATTCTGAATAATGAAACAGGAGCCATTGAAGCCACTGGACATAAGGTATTGAGCATTGAAACAGCAGATGGAAAATTAAGACCGTCGGACATTATTCCGGTTTTGGAAGGACATAGTAATGTACCACATCAGGTGATGCCTAAGCTGGTGTATATATCCAATTCTACAGAGCTGGGAACTATTTATCAGGCAAAAGAACTGGAAGAGCTTTCAGCATTTTGTAAAGAAAAGAAATTATACCTGTTTATGGACGGAGCAAGGCTGGGACATGGGCTGACTTCAGAAATCAGTGATCTTACTCTGGAAAAAGTAGCTCTTCTGACGGATGTTTTCTACCTTGGAGGAACCAAAAACGGGGCGTTGATAGGAGAGGCTATTGTCATTAATAATCCAGTTCTTCAGGAAGATTTTGCTTTTAATATCAAACAAAAAGGAGCGCTATTAGCTAAAGGAAGACTGCTGGGAATACAGTTTATGGAACTGATGAAAGACAATCTGTATTTTGATCTGGCGAAACATGCCAATCAGCAGGCTATGAAAATTAAGAATGCATTGCAGAAAAAAGGAGTAGCATTTCTTGCAGATACCTATACCAATCAGATTTTTCCTATTGTAAGCAATGAACTTATAAGCGTACTGTCTGAAAGTTTTGAATTTTTTGTCTGGAAAAAAGTAGATGAGAATTTTTCGGCAATACGTCTTATTACTTCCTGGAATACAGGTGATGAAGCAGTAAACCAGTTTATTGAAATCATTGAAACAGAATTACCATAAAATGAAGAGGTTGTCTCAAAAGTGTCATTCTGAACGAAATACAATGTAGTGAAGAATCTCACATAGTTGTTTATTATAGAGATCCTTCCTTCGTCAGAATGACAAAAGGCCGCTATTGGAGTTTTGAGACAGCCTCTTTTTGTTTTATAATAATGTATTATTTCTTTAAAGCTTCGCTCACTACTTTACAGTCTGCGGTGTTTAGCTTCTGTCCGTCTTTATAGGTGATTTTTTTCTCATCTGCATATTTAGACTGTCCGTCTTCCTCTTTATGATCTCCAATTCCTTCTGTCAAAGCATTATCTTTCTGGATGAAGTAAATATCTCTTTTGCTTTTTTTACCTTCTGAGGCAAATTCGTAAGTCAGTTTCAGGGTATCTCCGGATTTGAAACCGGTTACATCTCCTGTTGAACTGTCTTTCTCACTGTTTTTATAAGATAACTTTCCGGTGATAGTTCCTAAATTGTCATCAATGGAAGCAAAAACACTGTCTTTTCCTGTTACCCCGATATAGCAGAACGATTTTGGTCCAAGAGTATCTATTACAGGTTCTTCAACAGCGATAGTATCTGCCACTGCCTTGGGAGCCGGAGCTTCAGTTTTCTTATTACAGTTGATTAAAAAAGCTGATACAGCACCCAATAAGATTAATTTTTTCATATCCTTAATTGTTAAAAATCAAATTTCTATTCTGCTAAAATAATAATAGTATTTGTATATTAAAAATAGGATATGAAGAGATAATGATTTTATGATGAAAATTAATATTTCAGAAAATAAATTTTAAGGAAAAATATTAATTAAAAATATTGTTTGGTATGTTTAATTAATTTTTATTTTTCTATCACAGTACTGTGTTCCTGTAATGTTATTCTCCTGATCTCTGCTTATAAATTTTTGTATCAGACTCATTATTATAGAATAACGGTCAGTGTTTTTTAATTGTGTGAGTTTAAGATCTTTGATATCAAAATCCCCAATTAGACGATAGGTTAATTCATTATAGTTATCTAAATTTAAGATATTTAATTCAAAAGCATAGTAATCATTATTATAAGAATAAATGATTTTTTTATCTTGCGAAATTATAGGCTTACTTCCAAAAAAATAGAATAAACGATCTTTTGCATTATACATTTGGTAACCACTGATTTCAAATCCAGAATACTTGAAAAAATAAAAGTTGTCTATTATTGAAACAAGTTTAAATTTTCCTAAAGTGCTATGAAGGTCTTTGGGAATTTGGTCTCTTTGATCTTTGTCGCAGAAAAAAAAATCTTTTGATTCTCCTTTTATATTTATTTTTAAACATTTGCCATCATATATGTCTGGGAATTTATTTTGAAATAACTTAAGATTATCCTGACTATTTTCTTCTATATTGATTACTTCGGGAATGGTTTCAGAGAAATTATCAAAGAGTTTTTCTGTAAAAGATATATTGAAATGACCATTAGAATTTATACTTTGATGTAAGTCCATGCATTTTTGTGTGTAGAATACTGTAGATAGGAGTACAGATATAAAAATAAATATTTTTTTCATACCCAAAATTAATACAATTAAATTTTGAATTCCAAAAATAACAATACTACTTGTATTTTAATAATATTGATCATGATAAAATACTTTTTTTAATGCTCTTAAAAATGTCTGATGTTTTTAGGCACGGAAAATGATTGACTATGCAAAATTGATTTTAATGAAAAAGATTACCAAAGCGCTGGGATTGGGATTGCTTATGCTTGGTCTGCATTTTATATCAGGGCAGACGCCTCAGAATTATATTTACACTTCATCAGGGGATCTTAGGAAAATAGAAAAAATAATTACCCGTCAGGATATCGGAGGAGTACAGATTGTTTATAACTGGAGAGCTTTGGAAACCTCAAAGGACGTGTATGATTTTTCTATGATTGAAAAAGACCTGGAATATTTAACTTCGATCAATAGAAAACTATTTATTCAGCTTCAGGATAGGTTTTTTGAGCCACAGTCCAGATATATTCCTGATTATGTGTTGAATGATAAAGAGTATACAGGAGGATTGGTTTCTCAATATGATAATCCGGGGGAAAATAAACCTGTTGGAAGCGGATGGGTTACCCAGCAATGGAATCCTGCTGTCCGGGAGAGATTTCAGAAGCTTATAGGAGCATTGGCACAAAAGTTTGATGGTAAAATTCAAGGAATTAATCTTCCCGAAACATCAATAGATATAGAAATGAAAGCAGATAAAACCGGTTTTAGCTGTGACCGTTATTTTCAGGCTGAACTGGAAAATCTGAAGTTTGCGAGAAATGCTTTCCATCAATCCAATGTATTGCAGTATGTTAATTTCTTTCCCTGTGAATGGGACAATGACCATCAATACATGTCCAGACTGTTTGATTTTGCTTATAAAAATAATATAGGACTTGGAGGGCCAGATATTGTTCCGAATAAAAAAGGCCAGATGAAAAACTCTTATCCTTTCTTTAATCAATACAAAGGAAAGCTGCCTTTAGTCGCCATGGCAGTTCAGGAGCCGACTCTCACTTATACAAATCCAAAAACTAAAAAGCCTTTTACCAAAGAAGAATTTGTAGAATATGCTGAACATTATCTTGGTGTGAAAATTATTTTCTGGAGTGTGGAATCTCCCTGGTTGAGAGATTCCTAATGTATTCTGATAAAGATAATTCTCCTTATATTTTTAATATTCCTCTAAATCCTCTTGCTGCATAATAAGAATCTGCACCATTGTGGTAAGTAAATACAGTATTATATCGTCTGTCACAGAAAAGGGCACCTCCGAGTTCTCTTACCTGTGATGGCGTTTTTATCCAGCTTGAGGTCTTTTGATCAAACTTTCCAAGTTCCTGAAGGTTTCTGTATTGTTTCTCTGTTAAAAGTTCAATACCCATTTCTTTAGCTTTGTCGATGACGTTGCTTTCCGGTTTGTTGGCTTTTCGGGCATCCCAGGCTGGATAATCATAACAAAGACTTCTGCGTTTCGGGCTTTCCGGAGAACAGTCTACGAAAGAGTACTCGTCTGTTTTTTTATTGTAATTTACGATGTCGGGTTCACCTTCTGTAGTTTCCATTTCGTGTAAAGACCAGATTTTTTCGGGATTGGCTTCGAGTTTTTGCTGGATTTTCTCCCATTTCAGGTCCTTATGACGATTCATATTTTTTTCAAAACGGGCTTTTAATGTTTGTAAAAGCTCGTTGATTTGTTCTGGTGTCAGTTTCTTTTTCATATCAGATTTTATTTTACTTGAATTGGTTTGTAATGTTGGATAATCGCAAAGGCGCAAGTTTTACAAATAAAAGTTTTTTTAAGGCGCAAGGATTTTATCTGCGATAAAATTTTTGATTTTTTTCTTAAAAATTATTAACCAATAATAGTGATTTTTCTGTCTGCAGGTCTGAAGTACCATGAAATAATAACCAATACTAATAATAATACGGCGGGAAAAGTTCTTCCTGCTGTATCACCTACAATAAGATGGGAAATTACAGCGCCTGACATCACGAAGAAAAATCCTGCATAAGCCCATTCTTTTAGCAACAGACGTTTGGGAATCAGTATGGCAATAACGCCCAATATTTTCCATATTCCGATAATGGTCATCAAGTAGGAAGGATAACCCAAATTAGTGAAATTTAGTAGTTCATCTTTACTTTTCATCAGCTGCACAATTGCTGTGGAAACCATTCCCAGAGCCATCCAAAGCGTAAATACCCAATAGATGATCTTTGTTCTTTTTTGTGATTGTTGTGGTGTGTTCATGATTTATTTTTTTTATAGTAAATCGTTTAATCCTATTCCGTCCATGATTTGTGGAATGCATTTTTCAATGCGGGCTTCCCGGGTTTTGGACTGTTTGGCAGAGGAAAAGTGGAGTAGGTATGCTCTTTGTCTTCCGGGAGTCAATGCCTTAAAAGCTTCCTGCAATGCCGGATCCTGATCCAGTTTGTTCTGAAACTCTTCAGCCATTTCAAACTCTTTAGTTTTCTTCATCTCAACTTTAGCACCTGATTCTTCAATCTCAACGGCTTCAAACATATAGCTGCGAAGAACATCTTCCAAATCATTGATTTGCTCTACGTCTGTAAAGCGCACCTGTCTTGCAGCCTGTACATTTTTAGACTGCTGGATCAGAATCTGGTCCGGGTCTTTCATCAAAGCTCCTTTAAAGAAGAGGATTGCACAGTATTCTTTAAAACCGTGGATCAGGAAAATATTTTTTCCTTCATAGGTATAACATGGGCATCCCCATTTTAAATCTTCTACAAGCTCTGTGCTTAGGGCAATTGTTCTTAATTTTTCAAATTCTTTGTGCCATTGCTGGCTTTTATCAAAGAAGAAATTGACTTTTGGATTCATGTGTTTTGGGTTTGAGGGTTTGAGAGTATTTGAGTGGGAGAGTTCTAGAGTTTGAGAATATAAACGTTCAAGGTTTAAAGTTTAATGTTCAGGGTTGTTATCCTTTCAAGGGAAATTTTGAGCTTTGTGGTTCATTGTCTCTCATCTCTTCGTCTATTATCTCTTTTCTCTTTTTGACGAGTCACTTGCAAAGCAAAATTTACTATTAATATTCACAATTTGAGCTTTGTCGTTCATTGTCTCTCATCTCTTCGTCTATTATCTATTTTCTCTCTTAAACATTTCCTGCAAACGATTATGCGCCATATTAATTCCCTGGGCGAACGGCAATTTCAGCATCTGGTCTCTGAAATCTACGGATTTATAGATCGTCTGGATTGTGATTTTGCTGGTGGTATCCGTTATTTTTTCAAATTCTAAAAACTCTATCTGAACAGGAAAAGGAGTGTTTTCCATCTGAAAAGTTCTTATAATTTTCTCATTATCTGTTACTTCGTGAATGGTTCCATTGGCACTGAAAACTACGTCACCTTGTGGATTGGAGGTTTCAAAACGATAGCTTCCGTGTTGTTTGTTTTCAAATTTTGTCACTTTGGTGCCCATCCATTGTTCAAAGAGTTCAGCTTCTGTATACGCTTTGAAAAGGAGTTCTACCGGAAGATTAAATTCTCTGGTGATGAAAATTTCCTGTTTTCCGTCTTCTGCGTGGATTTTTGTTTTAAGTTCCATATTTTAAGTTTTTGGTGTTGAGGGTTTTCTGAGTATTAGAGTGGGAGAGTTCTAGAGTTTGAGAATACAAACGTTCAAGGTTTAAAGTTTAATGTTCAACGTTGTTATCCTTTCAAAGGTAATTGACGATTCATTTGTAAAGCAAAATTGACTATTAATATTTATAATTTAAACTTTGACGTCCATCGTCTCTCATCTCTTAGTCTATTATCTATTTTCTCTTATCACTATTGCTTTGGTACGCTTTCATTACACTTTCCAGCTTATTGAATTTCTCGTCCCACATTTTGCGGAAGGGTTCTATAAAATCGGCTATTTCTTTCATTTTATTGGGATTTAGGTGATAGATTATTTCGCGGCCGTTTTGTTCAGATCTTAGCAGTTCGCATTCTGTAAGGATCTGGAGATGCTTTGAAACGGTAGGTCTCGCCGTATCAAAATTAGAAGCAATGGCTCCCGCTGTCATCGACTGTGCCGCCACCAACATCAATATAGATCTTCTCGTAGGATCTGCTATTGCCTGAAAAACATCTCTTCTTAAATTCATCGTATAGTTATTTGACTACAAATATATGTGTAGTTATTTAGCTACGCAAGTTTTTTTGAAGAAATTTTATACCAATTAATTATAAACATGATTATTAAAAGAAAAATGGAGAACTTAATACTCTCCATTTTTCTTTTAATAATGCTTTTGTTTTTAAGGAACATTAAGGTTCAAATAAATTTGAATAAAGCAGTGTGCTTAATAAATGTCTTTAGATATTTTCTTAATATTCTTAACAACATAATATATTCTTAATGGTTTAATATTAGACTCATCCTTGATTTTGATTTTTATTTAACGCAAAGTTTTATCTGATGAGGTGCTTCATTTTAAGGAGCAAAGAGTGGGCAAGTGAATTTGCCTGATGAAGCGGTGTGAATCGTTTTCCGCATATTTGGTGATTAAGCGGATTTTTGAAGTGTATTATTAATCTGTGATATTTGCGTGATGAGTGGGCAATTATTGTTTTATAAAAACGCCGATGTATTTTCCGCTATATTCTACAACAGTAGTGTTAATATTTTTTTTAGCACAGAAATCCTGATAGGCAGAATTGTCGCCAATATCATCACTGATAAAAACTGCACCGGATTTCAATCTTTTATAAATTTGATGATAAGCCCACATTCTTCCATGGTAACTTTTATCAGAATCATAGTGGAAAACATCAAAAGAAGACACCTGTTTGAAAATTTTCGGTAAAGATTCTCTATCTGCAAAACGGAATAGCTGCCAATATTTTTTAAGGTCTTCAGGAACAACATATCCTACATACTCATCACCGTCCTGAGCAAGATAAGGCATATCTGAGCTGTACAGTGTTCCGTTTCTCTTTTGAAGTGAAAGCAATATGGCTAAAGAAGACCACCCGTAAGCTACTCCGGTTTCAAGTACATTTTGAGCTTTTGTATATTCACAGGCATAATAAATTAGCTCCAGTGCGCCAGGACCGCCCATTGTAATAGGGCATTGTGCTTCTTTTGTAATTGCTATTTCCAGAATATCAGCATAGGTATTTCTGAAATGATCAGTATCCATTGAGAAAAGCCTGGAAACTGCTGTTTTTTGAGAAACTGCTATGGATGCAGCCCAGGAATTTGTTTTTGCTTTTCCTTTGAATGGACTTCTTCTACTTACCGTATTTTTAATGATTTTTCTGCCCAGTTCAGGATAAAGAGCAGGCCTTTTGAGATACGCTACAAATGTTTTGAGAACTGTTGACATTTCATTGATTATGTTAAAGTTACAAGACAAATGTATTTTTTTTAAATCTATATTGCATTGAGACAATATTAATTTTTATGTTAAATCTGTTCAAGATTTTTTAATACTATAATCCGGTAATTTGGCATAGGTTTTAAGTGATGAGGTGCTTTATTTTAGGTAGATAAAATTGGTCTCATAATTTTATGAGATTGTGGAGTAGAAATAGTTTCGGCCGCCAAAGGCGGCCGAAATATATGTTGTTATGAGAATGGTATTGTAAGAGAAAGTTATCATCTGTCAAAGGAAAAATTTGTATTTATTTCCTTCCCAACGATATTTTTATAGAATACTGTACAGATCCACTTTGAATCTGATTCTTAGTCTTAAAGGTTTTTTTTCTGTCTAAAGTTAAAATAGTTTCTTTATACTTAAGGAAGAGTTTTTGTTTTTTTCTTTACAAAAATGTCGGTCCAAAAATATATGGATTACGGTCATAAAAACGGTGATGCTTTTCTGCTTTTTCACTTGGGTAGGTATTTGTCATTTTTATTAGCACACTAAAAAGTGTGTTGTTCAATGACTGCAAATGTATAAAATAATTGTATAAACAGAAAGATAAATTAAACGAAATATCTCAATAATTTTAATTATTTGTTACTTCCAATGC
Source organism: Chryseobacterium sp. GVT01B (assembly GCF_019970045.1). Taxonomy (GTDB): domain Bacteria; phylum Bacteroidota; class Bacteroidia; order Flavobacteriales; family Weeksellaceae; genus Chryseobacterium. The sequence continues at coordinate 169,182 of NZ_JAHXYI010000006.1, read as the reverse complement.
ATTGCATGGCTGTATGAAAACGCAAAAATTCTGTTATGATTAGTAGAAAAAAGAACATCATTTATAGTATTTTCTTAATAGGATATGGCTGTTTGACCACTGAGAAAAGTAGTCCTCTTGAAAATAACTACCTTTGCAGTCCTGTGTTTTCTATACATTAATCAATATTATCAGATGAAATTTTTACTAGACCTTTTATTTCGTGTTTTACAGCTTTTTACAGAACCTTATTTCTTATTATTTCTCGCGATAGTTATAATCGCTCTGCTGAAAAGAAAAAATAAACGCAAAAATCTGAGAATAGGAATTGGTATATTGGTAGTTTTAATCATCATCTTTATTGGAAATGGTTTTCTGGGAAAACTTATCTCAGGATATTTACAGAATAGCTATACCCATAATTCGGAGGTGAAGAATATAACTGCTCAGAATCCGGTTATTGTTGTCCTGGGTGGTGGAGTTGTAGACATTAACAATACCGAAAAACTGCATACGATGTCTTATTCCAGAATCGTTACAGCTTATCAGTTGTATCATGAATTTAAGAAAAATAATACACCTTGTAAAATAGTAATTTCCGGAAAGGGAAGTGGCCACACAAGTGAAGCAGAATTATTCAGTGAAAACTTTAAAAAAATGGGAGTATCAGATTCTGATATTATTAAGGAAGATAAAAGCATGAATACGTATCAAAATGCAAAATTCTCAAGTCCGATTATAAAGAAGCTGGCTTCTGGAAGCGTGTATCTGGTTACTTCGGGTTTTCATATGAAAAGATCTGTTTCTCTGTTTCAGATATTTGGCTTAAAACCTATTCCGCAGGCATCAGATTTTATTGATACTGAAATAACGGCTTTTCCCAACAGCTATAACGCAGCATTTACTTTTGTCATGCTTAAGGAGGTCGTGGGAATATGGCAGGTGCAGTTATATAACAATTTGGGGGTGAATAAATAATATTTTACAGCTTATTACATATAAAACCGGACACTTAAAGTTAATTTGAGTGTCCGGTTTTGTTTAAATAAAATGATTTAAACTATACATTTATTATTTTGTTTTCTTCAGTGAAATTAATGTCTGCAAAACTACAGACGCAATAATAAATGCCAATCCGATATAAAACGAAAGATTAACTTCTTTGCTTTCATCAAAAAATAAAAAGGCAATAATAATAGCATATACCGGCTCCAGATTGAAAGTTAAGTTCACCGTAAAGGCTGGAATTTTCTTTAAAACTTCTGCAAATATCACATAAAGTCCTACAGTACAAAAAAGTGCTAATAACCCCAAATAAGCCGTGTCTTTTAAGTCAGGAACTATGCTATCTGCTTTGAAATAGAGGAGGTATATGGGCAAAATTGCTCCAAGACATACAGTACCGGCAAGCATCTGATAATAGTTGATAACAATACTGTCAAAACGCTGAACCAGACGTTCATTATAAATAGTATAAAGCGCAGCAACTGCAGAAGAGAATACCCCTAGAATAATTCCTAGTTGATAAGATGCATCGAAATGGAAAATGAGACTGATTCCGAGAAGTGTCAAAGCGCTGAGTCCCAATTCTGATAACCGGAATTTTTCTTTGTCAATGACTGGCTTCAGTAAAGCTGTAAAAAAGCTGGTGAGACAATAGCATACAACTCCAATTGATATATTGGAATATTTGATACTTGCATAGAAAAGTACCCAATGTAAAGTAATAAGAAGTCCTGCCTGAGCTATTTTCAGTTTTTCTTTTCCTGAAGTGATATTTGGAATTTTAAATATTTTCAGGATAAAAAATAAAATAATACAGGAAAACAGAACTCTGTACCAGGTTAAAAGCCCTTCGTTAAGCGATATTAATTTTCCGAATACTCCTGTAAATCCGGCAAGTACTACGGCCAGATGCAATAATAAATATGATTTTTTCATTGAGAATGAACTGTAAAAGATTTGAATTAATATTTTTTGTAGGAATTAGAAGCATAAACAATCTTGTTGTTAATTAGTTAACAACACAAGTACACTTCAAATTAATTTGAAAATATTAAGGTGCCGGAGGAGGCAGACAGTTCGAGCGGTTCATATGTATCTGTTGAATGTCAAATATAGAGAAAATAAGGTAAAGTCTACATAAAAAATACATTAAACTTGTGCCCATCAGGGTCTGCAAATATAAATCCATAATAGTTTTCTCCAAAACTCTCAGGTTCTGAAACAATAGTTCCACCGGCATTTTTAACCTCTAGTGCCCATTCATCTACCTGTTCTTTACTTGCTGCGGAAAGGGTAAAGATGATCTCATTAGAAGTTTGAGGATCTCCAAATTTCATTGTTTTTAGGTTTCTTTCTATGATATTTTTTAAGAAAAAATGTATAATAAACTCATTTTCACCTGCAAAAAAACTTACCAATTCATTAGAAGAGTGCGGGTTATTGGGTTTGAATCCCAGCTTTGTGTAAAATTTATGTGTGCGTTCAAGGTCGGCTACGGCCAGGTTGGCCCAGATCATTTTAGGTTTCATATTATTTTTTGGTTAGGATAAAGGTATTGAGTTTCATAATGATAAAAGCTGTCATGTGGCAAGATTTTGTAATTTTAAGATCTTAGAGTGAATTTTTTACGACTTCAATTTAACATAATATATAGCCAAAAATAAATTACAGCAATATGACTGAGAGTATTGTAAATAAAATAAAAGAGTTAGGAGGAAATACAGATGCCGTAAGTATTGACAAAAATTTTGCCGAGAACTGGCAGAGTATTAGATTTGGACATCATCTTTATGACAGGGATTGGGATGTTTACGGAATAGATGAATATTATGAAAAATATAAAACCGTATTTCAGAATGATCAGAAAGACTTTTACAAGAATTTATTAGAACATTATTTTTCTGACCATGAATTGCCGTATGGACAATATTTTCCCAGAGATTGGTTTTTCACGCCGTTTAAGAAAGATACAGAGGATTACGAAGAATTGGACGGTCTTATAGACGAACATGAAATAAAAGAAATTGTAGAAGGCTCTGAAATGGAATTTATTTGCCTATTTTATTTTTACGGTTATCCTGATCATTTTTTTGTCTGTACAACTGATCCGGACCAGGAAAATCCTATAGTGTACAGTACAGATCATGAAGTTTATTTTCAGGAGATTGAAAACGAAGGAAGCCTGGAAGATTTTCTGGATCGGTTTATAACCAAGGAAGAGTTCCTAGAAACGGTTAAAGAATATTTGAAAGAGAAATCATAAGAATATGAGATTCTGAAGCGTTTAATACTCTCTTTCAAACAAATAATAAAAATCCTATAATTTATATTATGTTAAATTGTATATATTTTAGGTTTTTCAAATCTGAAAACCTTTGCTATTCCTTCATCCGTTAAATGAGTCTCTTTAATTAAAAGTTTTGTAGCTTTTATTATCTATTTTAGGCTTGATAACAGCTTATAAATTAAAATGGAGAATATTCAAAGATATCCTCCACTAAAAAATATATTAAAATTGCATGGAATGAAATTAAAGAATCATAGCTTACTGAAGCTTAATAATCGTCACGCTGGAAAGGCTCACTCCATCAAAGTTTACAGTTCCGTTAGTACCATTAGCAGCTCTGGTAGATTGTAATGTTAAAACTTGTCCGGCTGTGGCATAGATATAAGATATTGATCCAAATGCAAATCTTCCGCTGGTATTAATATCTGAGGGGTTATTCTGAGGAACCACAGTAGAGATATTTGAAGAAGCAAGAACTCCGTCCAAATTGAAATGGATATAGTCTTGAACTTCAGAATCTTCAGCTGCAGGATTTTGTCTTAATGCAAGATTGGCACTCACCAAATATAACCCTGAAGCATTCAGACGAACCTGATAATTATTCAGCTTCTCAATAACTACAGGGTCATCATTAAATGCTGTAGAGCTGAAAATATCAATGTTTACAGGAGTACTTACAAGATTTGGATTAAAATTCGTAGTACTTGATGAAAGATTATTGAATTTTGCAGCCTTTGTATTGATTGTTGTACCTACTGCAGCCGGAATAATCCATCTATTATTGATCCAGATATAAACCCCAGGAATAACAGCAGTTGTACCTGTCCCCGACTTTCCTGTATTAAAAACCATTGTTCCATCAGGAATATTTGCCGATAATGGAGAGGTATTATTAGTTGCCAGCAAGGCAACCCTTGGAATTAAAACTCCTTTATTAGAAGATGTTACATCTAAAATTGATGAAGAAACAGGATTGGCAGTACCTATACCCACCTGCCCGAATGAAAGGCTACTGCCGGAAAGCAATAGAATTATGTTAAATATTTTTTTCATTGTGTTTTTTGATTGTGAGATTATTTTTAGCGTATGCGCGAAATTGCTATGCTGGATTGACCATTAAGGTTGAACGGAACTGCAGCAGAACCGTCACTTCCTGAATAGGTTCCGGTAGTTTTTTTAAGTCTTATACTAATGACATCTCCATCATTAAGTTCAAGATATTCTGTGAATGAATGTGAGAAAAAGCCATAACCATTATCAACTCCTGCAGTGTAATCAGAGTTAATAGCTTGTTCGGTCCCTACCGCTACATTATTGAGGTATACTCTGGCACTTAACGCAATCCTTCCATCATCTCCACCATCAAGTTTATTAAAAGATAACACTGCAGAAATAGAATATAATCCTGATTTTCCTATCGTTATGGTCTGGTTTGAGGTATTGACTGCATATATGGTCGTACTTTCATTAAAAATTTTGTTTCCAAATAACTTGGCGTTTTGCCATGTAGTCGTATTATAATTGGTACTCACTTCGGAATTGGTGTACTTTACAATTGCATTTTCAATATTGGTATTAAGGCTGGTCCACTGCTGCTCTTCAGCGCTCCACCAGTGCAACCCTTGTGTAATGGTATTGGGAAAAACTCCTGTAGTTGCTGTATTAAAAACCATAGTTCCGGTAGGAATACTTGCCGCTAAAGGGCTTGTTGATGTACGTGAAACTAATGCAATTCTTGGAAATAATACTCCTTTGTTTGTTGACTCCAACTGAAGAGTTACACCGTCATTAGTTGTTGGAGTATTTATCCCAACCTGACTATAGCCTGAAATTGGACATAATAATGCACTAAAAATGCCTATATAGATTGCTTTCATAATTATCTTAGTCTTTGTATAGAAATAGTTGATGTATTTGGATTCTTAAAGTAAACCTCAGTCCCTGGGTCTATTTCATATGCCTGAAACCTTAATGTACTTCCTACGGTATTAATAGGAATATAATAGACCACTGATTTACCTACTGAAGCATTTTCGGTACCTCTCCCAGGAATATAAAACTGGTCAGTAACAATATTAGTAGCATTATTTACCAATACTTTAATTCCAAAATTGTCATTAGTTCCGTCTCTGTTGGTAAGATCCAGGTTTAGTATAACTTTATAATATCCTACTTCATTAATTTTCAACGTGGTATTGTTTACTTTTTCATAAAGAGTGATGTCATTATTGAATCTTATATTGGCGAAAAGATCGGCATAGTTTACACCATCATTTAAATCTGTATTAATGTCCTGGTTAGAAAATAGCGCAGTATCATCAGCATCTTTCTGGGCCATTCTGTACCAGAGAGATTTCGTATTATCCCAAAAATAAAGTCCTGGAGTAACTGCATTGATTCCTGTTCCGCTTGTAGATGTATTATAAACCATCAATCCGGTTACTGGGGTTCCGGTTACCGGAGCAAAAACGTTGGCTGCAATAAGTGCAATTCTTGGAAATAAAATTCCTCCGTTTGATGTACTGCCGGAATAAGGAATACTTTCTACTTGTAGTATAATGTTGGGATTTATAGAGCTGGTTCCGATTCCAACTTGTCCCCAAAAAAAGGGTGCAATTGCAGAGCATGCAATAGTTAAATATTTTTTCATCATTTGTGTTTTCTGTTTAATCCTAATCAGTTTATTTCTTTATTTATCCTAAATCTGGTATAAAAAAATATTTCTGTGATTTAATGTTGCAAAGCTATTGCTAAACAAATAATTATACATTATAAATTGATTGTCACAACTTGTCGAATGCTGTCAAAACATGTCATTTTATAATGCTTTTTGTGTCATGAATTGTTGTTGAGCATGAAGTAAAATATATTGTCATAAATGAATAATATTTAGCTGAATATTTCTTGAATTGTGTATCATTTAATTTTAGTAATCGCTCATTTTGAGGCATAAAAAAACCACTCTGAAAAGAGTGGCTGAACTATTTAAATTATAATATTATAAACTTGTTTAATTTCAATCTGCATTAGTTCGGATATTTTATAGCATCCGTCAGCTCTATCGGATTATTGTATTTTTTCAGACGAGACTGGATTGTTTTGGTCATTTCTCTGAAATCAGGCTTCACCTCTTTTCCTTTTTCATCTATAAATTTTGCTTGCACATTACTTGATTTCATTTCTCTTAAAGGGTCATTATAATAATCTAAAGATACTTTCTGTAACTGCTTTTGCGGAACAGTAAGTGCTCCTTTGTACATATCCTCAAAATCTAAAGTATCAGATTTTTTCTTTATAGAATAAAGATTAAACTTATAAGAGCCGGTAGAATCTGCCATCTCGATAATCAATCCGGGTAAATTTCTAAAAATATAAGGTCCAGCCTGAATGGGTACATCTTGAGTATACCATGCTTCCCAGGTTCTTCCTTTATATTTTAAAATTGCTTTTCTACATAGGTAGGTACTTATTTTTTTGGTCTCAGGTTTAAGTTCCCAGTTTAGATTTACCAATTCTTTTATTTTATATGTATCTCTGAAAAAGAAATAATATTTAAAACTTAAGTTTTCTTCATCGTTAATAACTAAAAAGCTGTTATCTCCTATCGCAGATCCTTTAAATCCTGTACTTCTAAGTGAATCTACCTGATATTGTTTTTCAGTCAGAAATTTAGACTTTCCTCCCTGAACGAAAAGCAGCATGCTTTTATTCGTTGTTTCCGAGCTTAAAGAGTCTTCTTTATAAGAAAGTTGATAATCAATCCGGAAATTCTGGGCAAAAAAATTAGAGGATAGAAAAATGAGGACTAGGTTTATTAAAATTTTATAATTCATAATAAAGATGGATTTATCATTTAATTGAATTCTGCGGTGTAGGGATTATAATTGCAGTTTACTTTATATCCGGTGTTAGCTTTCTCCGGAATATAGGTTGTTGTGCAGCAATATCTGAATTCACAGACATTACAAGGCTCAATATCATCTCTTTTAACATTCCATAATTTCGATAATTTTTTTACAGTACTGGTTTTTATTTCTTCAAAATTATCCAAGATATTTCCGTAGCTGTTTTTATCTGAAAAATTATGTTTTATATTTCCGTCTCCATCAATAAATATAGTCTTGAACAATGCTAAATTATAATTTTTTGCCACATTATACGCATTAATACTTATGGCAATATCATACAGATTAAATTGGGTTAAAAATAATTTAGAATCATCACAGGTGATATAATTTTTAATAATATCATTACTTTTTACAGATCGTTTTCTTGGAGAATTAAATAACGTAATAGAAGTAATCCGTTTATTATCATACACTCTGTTATTTATTTTTTGGTTGGGAAAAGAAAGTGATAAATTAATAACCCTAGAATATTTCAGGGCTGACAATATCTCCAGTAGCTGTTCCATACAGCTTTCATTATCTATATGAAGGTGCAGTCTTCTGATTCCCAATTGCTGAATATTTTTCGCAAACGTATCCATATTATCATAAATATGCTGTGATAAAACAACTGTTGCAAAAAGAATTTCTGAGGTATCCTCATTGATACTGATATCAGATAACTCAGGAAAAGATGGGTTGCTGGAATAAAAAATAAATTCCTTTTTTTCTAAAAAAATCAGATATTCTTTGGCTATCTTATTGAATTTATATTCTTCCAAAACATCGCTAACTTTTCTCCCTTTTATATCTTCAACAAAATCTATTAAGGTATTAGGTATGAATTCTATAGTTTCTCTTTGGATATCATATATTGTACTTCTTTCAAAACCTCTTACCAATATACAACAGGAAAAGAAGTTGACATATTTGTCTTTATTGCTCTGTATATAAATTGATCCCATCTTTGTATATTCTTAAACAGTGTATTTCCGATTGATGAATGGATGTTGTGACTTGTCTACTCAGATTATTCCTTCTTGCCTTTTTAGTATCTGGAAAAGGAAAAATATGTGAAAAAACAACAGGAAACAATTCCTTATTATGCTTTAATTCTTGTATTAAACTTTTTTTCATGTGTTCATAGTTTTTAGACAATGAGCGACTTCATAATGAAGATTGTAATTACATGGTAAAGAAGTCATTCTGAACTGCCCGGAAGGATTTACTTCCAAAAAATAATATTCGCCGTCATCAGCTTTTATCATGTCTACAGAACCCGTATTCAATCCTATTTTTTTCATCAGAGCAGATATTTTTTTATCCACAGAATCCGGGAGAGTATAAGATACATATCTGTTAGGACTCTCATAGTTGACTTGTCTGTAATCTGTTTTTGTCTGGGCATCATTTTGAGAAAATATAGCCATACTGTAATTCTTTCCGTTCAGGTGGAAGATCCTAAGTTCATATTCTTTATTGATCATTTCCTGAAATAAACTCGGAAAGAAGTTTTTATAGCTTTTAATTCTTTTCTCGCTTAATTGAGTGGTGAAAAAAAAGAAAGCTTTATCATCAATACCGATGACTGATCCTTCATTTATAGATTTAGTAATATACGGCTGGTCATAGTTTAAGTTATCCGAATTGTTCGTTATATACGTTTTAGGAATTTTAATGCCTATCTCATGAGCGGCCATTAAAGTTCCTATTTTAGTCATGGATTCCAGTTTCTGATAATGATTAAGCCATTTTTTATCTTTTAAAAATTCAAAAAATATATTTAATGTAGAGATATATTCTGATTCTAAATAATTTAATAATTCTATATTTTTTTCAGTCTTTATATTTTCTTTATACCTGTTAAAAAATCCGAATTTCCTAAACCAAACACATTTGATTTCTGACATATCCACTTTTCCAAAAAAATGATTTTCTACAATCAATTTAGGGTGTGGCTGTAATTCAACATACATTTTGGTTTTTCCGGTAAATAAATCCAGGTCGTTAATTCTTATATACTTTTCGCCAAGAATTGACAAGTGTTCCATTACCCAATTTGTATCATCATCTTTGGGGGTAGACAAAATTAAAATCATGCTATAATAATTTGAAAAAATTATTTGAAGTAAGTGATAGAGAATGAAATTTGCCTATTCTAAAGGCTTCTTTCTCTATGGAATTACAAAAAAAGACAAAAAAAGTCACCTCAATACAATTGAGGTGACCATTTTTAGCTTGTAATTACTTACGATCCCAAGATGAATCATCAGCTGTACCTCCATTATAAATAAGGGTAATACAGTTGCCCATTTCAGCGTCCAGCACTAATTGATTTTGTTGATTTTGTAATCCTGCATAAACAGTTTTTAAATCACCTAATTTTTTACCTTTTAAGGATTCTAGTGATTTTTTAGAATTTTGATTTTCTTTTTTCATGGTTAAAATGTTAAAGATTAGATTTCAAAAGTATAGAAAAAAAATAATGTTAACTCTAATAAATAGTGATTTTTTTATTATGTTAAATCCTTTATACAAAGGGTTTTATGCCGTAATTCAATAATATGTGATTATTTTTCATCACATAAAATAAATAATTTTAGACACTAAATAGTGTTCTATTATAGATAGTTAGCACATGAATTTTATCATGTGATGATGTTCATTTTTACAGATTAATTTTATAGCAATGGAAGCTGAAAATTAGAAAAAAAAAATTTATGGAACAGTAATTTTTTTTTCATTTTGTTGTTTTTTCTATAGCAAATACTTAAAATTTTAAAAGTATAACTGCACATATTGGAAAATTTCAGATAGTTATCAGCAAATATGGAATCACAAATAATAAAAACCAGCTTAAAAACTAATATAAGGCAGATGTGATATAATCTGGATTGATGCTTTTGATATCAATTGAAAATAGAAAAGTTAGAAAGTTGTCTTCCATGAAGGAAGCTCTCGTGATGTTATTTTAACCGCTGAAATCTTAAAAGTTATAAATAGAAAGGTTCTTTAAGACTCAGTATGATAGGATCATGCAATACAAAATGATTAAAATTAATGGGCCAGTTATTTAATTTTTAAAATAAAAAAGAGACTGTCTAATAAGACAGCCTCATAATTTTTTACATGTAATGCTTGCTGACTAGCAAGTTGATCCGCACTCAAGTAATTTGATGTGGATTACACCATTAACAACACATTGTGTCTGGCATAAAGCGTTAGTTACAACAGTGCTTACACCGCCAACTACACCACCTACTGTAGATCCTACGCCAGTAACTACGCCACCAACGATAGTACCTACTCCGCCTACTACTCCACCTACAACACCTCCTAGTCCACCTAGAAGTCCGCCGATTGGATCTAGTAATCCGTTACCTGAAATAGCTTTTAATTCGTTTCTGTCTAATTTTTTTAAGTTTTTCATAACTATAATTTTATATGATTATTACATCACGAATATATGAATAATAATATTACAATTGCAAATTATTTTCAATAAATTAATTATATGTTTTTATTATTTAATATTTCATTAATATATGTGTGTTTTAGTAAAAATATGATTTTCACTTATATGTGATTGATTTACTAAATGTTAAAAATAATAACTCAATTTGTGAAATTTAGAGTTATTATTTCTGTACTAAATTCTGTTTATTAATGATGATTATTTAACCTATGTAAAGCTTTGTATATTTGTTCAGAAATCTGCTTTTAGCCTGCAGAAATTGAAAGTTTCAAGTGTGAAAATTTCTTCGCTTTAGTAAAAATGGAGAGATGAGCTGCTAAATTTCCTTATATCTTAGAGTAAAACAAGGTTTGGTGGTTGGTAACGCATACAAATTTTGTATTTTTGCTTACATACTTTTATCAATGTCAATTTTTTCAAATAATATACGCTTCTTAAGAGCCAAGAGAAAGCTCTCCCAACAAAATGTAGCTGATGAACTGATGATTTCCAGAGTCCGTTATTCAAAATATGAGAACGGAATATCTGAACCTCCTATCGAACTGCTTGTAAAAATCTCCAAATATTTTCATGTAAGTATTGATCTTATGCTGTCGGTAGATATTCAGAAGTATCCTATGGATGATATGCTGAAATTGCCGGACAACAGAATTGTGCTTCCGGTTGCGGTAGACACACATGGAAATGATACCATAGAGATTATCCCTCAAAAAGCTTCTATGGGATATCTGGAAGGTTACAGTGATGTAGATTATATTGAAAGTCTTCAGCGTATTGCTCTTCCCTTCCTTACGAACGGAAAATACAGAGCATTCCCTGCAGATGGGGATTCTATGCCTCCATTCAGAAGCGGTTCCTATATTGTAGGAAAATATGTAGAAGGAATCAATGATTTGAAACAGGGAAAAACCTATGTTTTTGTTACGTTGAATGATGGGATTACCTATAAACGTTTTAAGGAAAGAAAAGAAAATGCAATCTGTGTAAGTGCTGACAATTCTTTTTATGAGCCTTATGAGATTCCGTTTGAAGAAGTTGTAGAAATCTGGCAGTATGCTTCAGGAATTTTTCCGGAAGATTTTGAGCCGGGTGACTATGAAAGCTATAATTTTAAAGAAATGTTCCGTGAGCTGAGACAGGACATCAGGGATCTTGATAAAAAGGTTTCCGGTCGTCGCCGTAAACAGTCTTAGTTTTCAATCAACCATATTATATACTATACTCCTGATTTTATAAACCGGGAGTATACTATATATGATCTTGTTATTCTTGAGTTACAATTAGTCTGCGAGCTCAATCCACACCGGAGCATGATCGCTGCTTTTTTCCCAGCCGCGTACATGACTGTCTACTCTACCGGACTGCAGCCGGTTCTGCAGATAAGGACTCAGTAAAATATGGTCCAGCCTCATGCCTGCATTCCTGTCGTAAGCTTTGTATAAGTAGTCCCAGAAGGTGTATATTTTTTCTTCGGGATAAAGACTGCGTATCGCATCAAGCCATCCTTTCTTCTGAAGATCTTTGTAGGCTTTTCTTACCTCTGTTCTGTACAGGGCATCATTTTCCCAGCGTTCAGGTTTGTACACGTCAATAGGTTCGGGAATGATATTAAAGTCACCAATAAGTATGGCAGGAAGCTCCATTGTAATAAGTTGGCTGGTTCTTCTTTTAAAACGTTTGATCCAGGATAATTTATAATCGAATTTTGGTCCGGGATAAGGATTGCCATTCGGGAGATAAAGACAGCAGATTACCATTTTATCAATGATTGCTTCAATATAACGGCTTTGAATGTCTTCGGAATCTCCGGGTAAAGATCTTTGTACCTCCGTAATTTCTTTGTTTTTCGCCAGTATGGCAACTCCGTTCCAGCTTTTTTGTCCATTCCAGATCGCCTCATAGCCTGCTTTGTTAATTTCTTCTACCGGAAAACGTTCCTGAGGTGCTTTTAATTCCTGAAGGCAGACAATATCCGGCGAGGCTTCTTTAAGCCATTTCAGTAAGACGGGCAGGCGTCCGTTGACTCCATTAACATTATAAGTGGCTATTTTCATGATAGAATTTTTTGAATAAATCAGTTTTTTTAATTACGGCAATAATTATTCCATCATAATTGCTTTTTATGGGTTATTTAATTGAAAAATAATCTAAAAAATATAAGTTCTGACGAATAATCTCTGGGTTGTGATGTAAAAGTTCAATATATTTGTGATACCAGAAGTTCATTAATAATTAAACTTTCAATGAAAAGATATTCAACCTTTTTATTTGCATTACTTTTTCCCATTACAATGTATAGTCAGCAGAATTTATCCGCTGATGAATTATTCGTTAAAGCACGAAATGCTGCTTTTGAACAGAAAGATTATCCTGCATCTATTGCTCTGGCTAAAGAGGCATTGGAAAAAGCGCCTAATTATACAGATATTTCAGTTTTCCTGGGAAGGCTGTATACCTGGAACAAAGACCTGGTGTCTGCAAGAGCCATATTTGAAGAGCTTGAAAAAAAAGAGGTTCAGGATGAAGATTATTTTCTGGCTTATGCTTCATTGGAATACTGGAATGATCAGAATACAAAAGCTATTGAAATCTTAGATAGAGGACTCTCCTATCATCCTAAATCTGAAACATTATTATTGCTGAAAACAAAAGTGTATTTTGGGATGGATAATTATGAGGAAGCAGATAAAGCTGTAACTACTCTTTTGACCATCAATCCTAAGAATACTGAAGCAAGGGCTCTTGCGGTAAGAATCAATGAGCTTAATTCTAAAAATGCAGTAGGAATTGTTTATAATTATTCTCATTTTGACAAACAGTTTGATGATGACTGGCATATTGTGGGGGTAAGTTACAAGAGGATTACTCCTATCGGTTCTGTGATTCTTCGTGGAAATTATGCCAATAAATTTGCCCAGGGCGGCACACAAATTGAATTGGAGGCTTATCCAAGGCTTTCCAAGATGTTCTACCTGTATGTTGGCGGAGGATATTCTGATGATGTCGGTTTGTTTCCGAAGTACCGAACCGGAGTTTCCCTGAATGCAAACCTTCCCCATAGTTTTGAAGCCGAAATAGGTTACCGTCAGCTTTATTTCAGCAGCAGTATCTGGATGTATACCGCTGCCGTAGGGAAATATTATAAAAATTTCTGGTTTAATCTGCGTACTTATATCACTCCAGACAGCAAGAATATTTCACATTCTTATACGGGAACTGTAAGGTATTATACAAAAGGGGCTCAGGATTATTTTGCTTTTCAGATCGGAACCGGGATCAGCCCGGAAGAAAACCGAAACAATCTTCTGGAAAATGAAACTTTTAAGCTTAAAACGTTTAAAATAGGTGGTGAATACAATTTCTCCTATCATTCCAATCTGTTTTCAGTGGGAACCATGTATTATAACCAGGAATACCGTCCGGGTGAAAAAGGGAATCAATTTGATATTACATTAGGCTATACCAGAAAGTTTTAAAACTTTGATTTTACTTTTTTCCTAAAGTTGATCATTACCGAATCTGGCATCAGTTTTTTAGTAGAATAAAACTGTGAATTCATGCTTTTGTACTGATTGAATCTGCCGTTGATCTTATTCAGGGCTGCGTTATCATTGGAGGCATCTTCTTCCATGTCTTTCAGGGTGAAAAGCTGTCCGTCATGAATATAATACTTTTCAGAAACAAAATCAATAAGCTGGTTTTTACTCTGCATCATTGGAATTCCGGTTTTGCTGATTTCGGAATCCGGAGAAAACCCTCTTCCTACCCATGTTACTGTTGAAGGTGTACTGAGCTTATAATTATTTCTGTAATAAGCCAAAATAGAGGGAGCAATATCAAAATGGCTTACAGTTTTATAGAAACGTTTTGATTCTTTCAACAAAGGTGAATAGATCATTAAAGGTACATGGAATCTGTCAATTTTAGACTCTAATGTGATTTCAGGCATACTGTGATCTCCTGTGATCACAAAAATGGTATTCTTGAAATCCGGACGTTTGCTGTAACTTTCAAAGAATCCTTTGATGGCATCATCGGCATTAAGAACCGAAATCAGCTGGTCTTTATGCGCTGTGGCCCATTTTTTCTGTTCGGAAGTTAAAATACCAGAATTCAGCTTTTGATTGTAAAGCTTTTCATAATAACCTTTATTGTTGATTAAAAAAGGATTATGCGTTGAAAGGGTAAGAATCATATTGAAATAAGGTCTGTCCTGCGGCTTTTGCTGTTGCTGCATTTTACCAAAAACTGCCTGATCTTCATATCCCCAGCTTTCTCCGTTATTGGCGGGAAGCTTACGGTAAGGACTGCTGAATGAGGGTTCATCTATGATATGATCTACCCCGCTGTATTCAAGGAATTCACGGTAACGGTCAAAGGATGTATGGCCTCCATAATAAAAACCTGTTTCAAATCCATTGGCTTTCAGGATATTATAAAGATTGAAATTTTCAGGAGTTTTTTCTATTTCAAGGAATCCGTTCTTTCCAAAAGGAAGCGATCCTGTGATTGATGGCAATGCTCCAAATGTTCTTCCCGCTGAGCTTAAAGCGCTTTCCCAATACAATGCTTTGCCGGACAAAGAATCCAAGTAAGGGGTGAAGTTCCCGATATATCCTTTTGGTGAAGTATAAGCATGTCCGAAACCTTCCATGATAAGGAAAACAAGGTTGGGAACTTTCTCAGATCTGTTAAAATAATATCCTAAAAAATCCGGGGTATTTTCTTTCCTCCAGAAAGGGAAATTTTTATTGAGCATTTCGGCATTGGCGGTGAAATCTTCATTTTCACTCAGTAATTCATTCAGTTCAGGATGATCGCTGATGAAATTGTCTTCATTGGATTTAAAAAAATAAGCCCATTTACTTTTTGCTGCATTTTGGTTAAATTCATTCTCAGAGCTCAAGGTTTTGGATCCTAATATGTTGGATGGAATGAAAAAGGCTGCTAATCCGAAAACAAGTAATATAAGTCCCGGATAGATGGATTTTAAGGCTGTTTTACTGGCTATCCATATAGGGACAAAAGAGACTGTGATTAAAATACCCAGCAGGGCAAAGTTCTTAAAATTAAGCATTCCGCTTGCCTGTAAAATCTGCTTCATCTCTTCTTTGCTGTAGTATAAAAGGTCTGCGCCTAATATGTTGCGGGTTTCTGAGAAATACAGGAATAAAATATACTGAGTAACGGTTACAATAAGCAAAGCCACAGTCGTCAGAGTCTTTGCCCAGCCTTCTCTGATAAAATTAATAATCAGATAAGCAATTCCAACACAAAATGTGAGTCTTAAGGCAAATAAAATATTCTCTGTGAAAAGATTCCCGACAATCGCTGGGGTATCAAATTTAGGAAAAGTATACCGGTACCATAACCATTCTGCAGTTACTCCCACTAAAAATAAAGCAAAAAAAACCAATGCGAGTATTCCCCATCTTTTAAGGCCAGACTGCAGAATGGCAA
Organism: Chryseobacterium sp. GVT01B; assembly: GCF_019970045.1. Taxonomy (GTDB): domain Bacteria; phylum Bacteroidota; class Bacteroidia; order Flavobacteriales; family Weeksellaceae; genus Chryseobacterium. Next base: position 153,089 of record NZ_JAHXYI010000006.1, on the reverse strand, counting down.
GCATTCTTTCTTTAAAAGGTAAATGCTGCGTGCTTTGATTGAAGCCTTGTCTTGTCATTTCGCCCCATCCGTGGGATTTTTTGAAATAATCTATAAACCCGCTTACTCCTGCTTTTACCACAATAGGATGGAAGTAAAAAGGTTCGGAAAAAGCCGTTACAATAAGCGCCAGGAAATCTTTTCTTTTGGTATAAACCTGATGGCTTACAAGATCTACTAATATTGAATAGATAGAATAAAGAAATCCCATTGAGATCACGAGGGCAAACAGAACCGTAAAAAACGGCCAGTTGATAATTCCCAACAGTAAAAAGATAATAAAGATGATATATCCTGAAAACTCAACTAGCGGACCCAAAAATTCAAAAAAGAACCAATAAGGAAGGCTTATCATTCCTAATTTTCCGTATTTCGGATTGAACATCATTTTTCTGTGCTTCCACAGGGTTTCCATCGTTCCACGCATCCATCTGTTACGTTGTTTTCTGAGAATATCTTTAGATTCGGGAACTTCTGTCCAGCATAAAGGATCCGGAATGGTAAGTACTTCATAAGGTTCATTTTTTTCTTCCATGTACTTTCTCATTCTTACCACCAGCTCCATATCCTCTCCCACTGTGTTTTTATCATAGCCGCCGCAAGCGAGTACTATTTTTCTGTCAAAAACTCCGAAAGCGCCGGAGATGAGAATCAATCCTGATGCTCTGGACCAAGCCATACGTCCGAGTACAAAAGCTCTGATGTATTCTAATGCCTGGGTTCTGCCCAAAAGGGTTTTCGGCATGTTGACACTTACTATTTTGCCGTTTTCTATCACACAGTTATTGGCCAGACGAATGACTCCACCACAGGCGATGAACTTTTTATCGGTCTGTTCCAGCATTGGTTTTGCGAGTTTTAGAATCGCATCCTGCTCCAGAATACAGTCTACGTCAATGCAAACCAGATATTCACCGGAAGAAATATTCACTCCCACATTCAGAGCATCTGCTTTACCACCATTTTCTTTATCGACAACGATCAGCTTTTTGAAGGCTGGATTTTTACTTTTATAAACACCTCTTACGGTATTGGTTTCTATTTTTCCCTGAATGAAATAAGCCATGGATTCCAATTCATAAGCTTCAATAAGCTTTTGGATAGAGTCATCCTTACTTCCGTCATTTACAATGATAATTTCCAGATTATGATAGTAAAGGGATAACAGAGAACGAACATTTTCTACAATGGTCATTCCTTCATTATAAGCCGGAGCAATAACACTGAATACAGGAGCATTAGGGTTTGCTGCAATAACACTGTAATCTGTAAATGTATTTTCTTTTTTATAACGAAGTACAGCTCCAAGCGCATAGATTCCTATCCAGCCATAGATAAGGGTTATTGCTGTTCCGTAAATCAGAAACACCCAGATAACAACTTCATAGATAATGTGTGAGAATTCTAACATACTTTTTCCTGTAATGCGTATTTGATGATTTGGATTAATTCTTCTGATGAAGTCTCATTTTTAGATACTTCCATCAGGTAATCCTGTTTTTCCAGTGAGCATAGGGCTTCTGCTGCATAGACTTTTATTCCTGAATCAGTAGTATTTAACAATTGATCTTTCAGAAAATCTACTGAGCATCGGTCTTTTGACTTCTTCATTACTTTAAGGATTTCTTTCTGCACTTCAAGAGGCTGCTGAGGATACACTTCTATGAGATGGACAATGGTTGAAGAATTTTCAAGGGATAACAATGTCTGTACTGCCTGTACCCGAACTTCAATGGAAGGATGATCCAGCAAATCGATAACTGTAGGATAAAGCGGTAATACCTGAAATTTTCTTAACAGTTTAAGGGTAAAAATGATCACTGAGTCATTTGAGCTTTCAACCCAGCTTTTAATACTATTACTGGAATTCTCAGGAATACTGGTGACTGAAATAAGCAGACGAAGCTGTTGCCATTCTGATATTTTTGTTGATATGCTGTTCAGGAAATGAAGCCCTTCAAATCCTTTGAAATGAACCATTGCATATTGTGCTTCCTGGTAAACCTGTGCTGAAGGATGCGTTAAAAATGTAGAAATTTTTGGAAGTAATTCTTCTACATTCATTGCTGTAAGCTCCTGTATGCCTCCTGCAATTAAATGTATCTTTTTCTGATTCAGTTTTTTTAATGCTTCTTCCTGAAGGCCATATTCATGGAAAAGGTCTTTAAGTTTATGCTGTGCTGCCCCGGAAAATTTCTTCTCGGACTCTGCCAGTTTCTGAAGGAATAAATTTCTGAATAAAGAATTTCCGGATGCTGTTGAAAAGTTAGGGTCTGCAGAGGTTTCTTCACCATATACAATCACTTCTGAGATTCTTTTATTAATCATTTCTGACCATCTGAAAATATGGAGGGATTCTCTATACTGATAAAAGCTGTAAATGAGTACGGCTATGATCAGTAAGAGTACTAAAGCAAGCATTCCCAGAAATACGAGAAATAGAAAATGCACAGAAGTGGTGAGAAACATGGCTGTAGTTTATTTTGAAAATCTTTTTATTCTTAATATCAATTCATTGGGACTAAATGGTTTTACTATAAAATCGGCAGCTCCAAGGTCAAAAGCATTCAGTACCACTTCTTCCTGCCCCATACTGGAAAGCATGATCACCGGAGTCTGCTTATCCATCGTTTTGATGGCTGAAAGTATTTCAATTCCGGAGGCAAAGGGCATCATAATATCTGTAATTGCCAGATCTACCTCTTTGGTTTTTAGGGTTTCGATAGCATCTTTACCATTGCGGGTTAGGATCACTTCGTGCCCTTCTTTTAATAATTTGTGCTCTATCGTTTTTAGAATCAGTTCGTCGTCTTCAGCGATTAGAATCAACATAGTTTTATTTTTTTTATTGTATTAAGTTGTTAATTAATTGTAATCCCATTGTTATTTCCTGGATAATTTCTTTTTCCATAGAAGCAAAATCCATATCCGGATCTGCTTTATTTTCCCAGCTGGCCGTATTTTTTGTAAGCTGTATCAATCCCGCTGTTCCTGCTGTTCCTTTGAGCTTGTGAAGGATCAATTTCAGATTGGTGCTGTCTTTTTCTGCTGTGCTTTTTTTAATATCTTCTTCAGCTTGGGTAAGTTGTTGTATTACGAGACCCAAAAATATTTTTCTGAAATCTTCATCATCATCGCCTATTTGTTCGTTCAAAAGATTAATGTCCAGGTATTTTGTTTGATCTATAGAATCCTCAGAAATCGTATGATTTTTATTCATAATGTATTTCTTCAGCATTTCCAGAAGATCGGCCTGTCTTAAAGGTTTAGGCAGAAAATCATTCATCCCGGAATTCATACATTTTTCTCTTTCACCCAATACATTTCCGGCTGTTACTCCAATAATCGGAACATCGGCATAACCGGGAAGTAAACGGATTTGTTTTGTAGCTTCAATACCATCCATTACCGGCATCTGAACATCCATTAAAATGATATTGAATGCTTTTTCTTTACATTGTCCCCAAGCCTGAAGACCGTCTGTAGCTTCTGTGAGTTCTGCATCGGGAATTAATGAACGTATCATTTTGTGGTTCAGGACCATATTTACAGGGTTGTCATCTACCAGCAAAACATTAGGCGCCTGCATCAGTAATGAAGCTTCTGTTTCCGGCTGTGGAATTTGGCTGATTTCCTTTTCTGTGTATTTTACGGCCTGTTTCAATGTTTTATACAGCTCTTCAGATTTGATAGGCTTCAGCAGGAAGTAAGAATTGTTTTCCTGGCGGAAAGAATTGATGACATCATGCTCTTCAGAAGAGGTATGAAGGATAACCAAAGGTGAAAGTTCATTTTGCTTGTTAAACATTTCCTTGATTTTTTCTATTGTTTCCAGTCCCGAAATGATCGGCATATGGTAATCCATAAGAATAACATCGAAACGCTCTCCTGCAAGAAGTATCTGAAGGGCTTCCATACCATTGGCAGCAAGCTTTGAATCTATATTTTTATAGGCAAGCATATGCTGAAGAATTACTCTGTTGGCTTCGTTATCATCAACAATAAGAACTCTGTTTATTTTCAGATCTTCATCTTCAGGGCGTTCTGTCATTTCACAAGGAATCTGAATGTCAAAATAGAAAACAGAACCTTTATCAACCTCGCTCACCAGTGACAGGCCGCTTCCCATATATTTCAGAATATTGTTTGAAATGGTAAGTCCAAGTCCTGTTCCGCCATAACGTTTGCTGATAGAGCTGTTTTCCTGTGTAAAGGCATCAAAAATAAACTGCTGTTTCTCTTTAGGAATACCGATTCCCGTGTCCCGAACTGAAAATCTTAATGTGATATCTTTATGGTCAAGCTTCAGTTTTTCTACTTTAAGCTCTATTTCCCCCTGTGCTGTAAACTTGACAGCATTTCCAAGGAGGTTGATCAGAATCTGCTTGAGTCTGGATTCGTCCACCCAGATGGTTTCAGGAAGCCCCTGCTCTATATTTAACAGTAATTCTATATTTTTTTTCTGGGATTGATAAAGGATCACATTGATCACCTGACTTACAATATCATATACATTGGATTTTTCAATTGAAAGATCCATTTTTCCGGATTCTATTTTAGAGAAATCAAGAATGTCATTGATGATGTTTAAAAGGTTTTCTCCGGATTCATTAATATAATTCAGGTATTGGGTCTGTATTTCATTCAACGGAGTTTTTAGCAGAAGATCAGAGAACCCGATGACACCATTCAGCGGAGTTCTGATTTCATGACTCATATTGGCCAAAAACTCTGATTTTGCTTTATTGGCTATATCAGCCATTTTCTTGGCGGTTTTAAGCTCTTTATTGATTCTTACCGATCCTGTAATATTTTGTGCAGAAACAATGATTCCGCCTATTGTATGAGTGGAAAGATACCATGGTGTAACTTCTATATTGTAATGCTGAATGACTTCTTTATCAGGAATTTCTATGGCCATATCTTCATTTTTATAGGCAATTCCTGCCAGAGCATCCTGATAAATCCTGATTCTTTCATCCGGTACATCCGGAGAAATTTTAAACATATTTTCTCCGATCAGTCTGATATCATTCATCTGGAATTCATCTTTCCAGCTGCTGCTTACGGAAAGGTAATTGAGTTCTTTGTCAAACATAGCAACCGTTGCAGGAACATAGGCGACAAATGACTGAAGCATTGCCTCTTTTTTTGCCAATTCAAGGTAGATGTTTTTGAAATTATCAATATCCTGAATAATTCCATATACTCTGATACAGGTTCCGTCTTCAAACTCAGGTATTCCTTTTACCCTTACCCAGATCGTCACACCGTCATTCCGTACAAGTTGTAATTCTTCATCGTAAGGAATACCTTCTTTTACAGCTCTTTCAAATAATAGTTTCAGTTTTTCGCGGCTGTCTTCGCTATAGAAGCCGAGTGCATTTTCCAGATCAGGCTGGAATGTTTTATCTATTTTGTGTATTTCTCTGGTAGACTGTGACCAAAATACGGTATTCTTTTTAAGATTCACTTCCCATCCTCCCACTTGAGCCACAGCACTTGTCTGTTCCAGCATTTTTTTGGTATGAACAAGATCTTTTTCCAACGTCATTCTTTCGGTGACATTTAGTGCAGTACTTACTACATAAGGTTTTCCTTCTTTGTTGATTTCTACTAGATTGTGGTACATCCAGATGACTTCTTCACCTCCTTTGGTTTTCAGGATCATGGTTCCAAAATCTTCCTGGTTTTTGTTAATTCTTTCCAGGTACTGTTCCAGTAGCGGCCAGTTTTTTTCAGGGACAAGATCTTTCAGGTTGAGTCCTTCCACTTCTTCTGCGGAATATTGCAGTGTTTCTCTTCCTTTTTCGTTTACCTCAGTGATATTCCCTTCCATATCATGCATACTCATCAGACCTATTGCATTTTCGAAGAAGCTTCTGAAACGGCGTTCAGAACTTTCAAGTTTGAGTTTTTCATCGATGCGCTGGGTAATATTGATTCCGAAACAGAAAATTTCAGAGTGCTTCTGATTCAGTTTCAGATACCATTCTACAATAATAGTCTGTGTATCATCTATGTTTGTAGAAGTAGTGAATGTTACTTCTTCATCTGTAGTGGGAAGATTTTTAGTCAGTAATTGCAGTTGGGAATTGTGGCTGCCTAAAATATTGAGGAAATTCTGGTCAATAACCTGAGATTTCTCCAATTGGAATATGCTTTCAAAAGCTGGATTGACGTCTTTTATAGAGAAATCCTTATCCAAAACACAGATCAGGTTGTTGGAAATACTGAAGGTCTGTTGAAAGTATTCAGCCTGAATATTTTTTCTTTTCCCCATCAGGACTTTTGTGATGGCCTCTCCTATTTTTTTAAGGGTAGAAATCTGATCGTCTGTAATTGTTTTAGGTTTATAATCGATAACACAGATGGTTCCTAATACGAAACCTTCATCATCAATCAGGGGGATTCCTGCATAAAACCGGATTCCACCCGCCAGAATAAGTGGATTATCAAAAGATCTTTCGTCTAATAAAGTATCATTGATAACAACAACATCTCCATTTGCAATAGAATATTGGCATAAAGTACTCTTCCTGTCAACAAAATCAAGATCAAGACCCACACAGCTTTGAATAGTCTGAGTTTCGCTTTCCATCATGGCAATAAGTGCTGCAGGACAGTCGGTCACCAGGCATGCCGTTTCTGCAAAAATGTCTAACTGGGGATCTTTTTCAAGGTTTAAAAGATCCAAAAACTCCAGTTTCCTCATTCGGGCTTCTTCATTCCCAGGAATTGGATACTTCTTCATATATTATTTCAATGATTAGAGATTTTTCTTTTTTGATTATTAAAAAATGATAATCAGAACCTTAAAGTTTATATTTTAAACATTTTTAGATACTTTAAATTATTATTTTAATAAGTAAACCAAAATACGAAATTATTTCCTATTCCATTATAGTAAATTTGACAATAAAGGTATATCTCTGTTTATTTCAAATGAATTGAAGTAGATTTTGGATTTTGAAGGAAATAATGGGCATTATGAAAAGAAAAAGTACCATATGTGATCATATGGTACTTTGTGTATGGATGGATACTGTATTGTAATTAGTTAATCGTTTGATATAATAGTTTTGTCATCTTCTATGAAAAGTCGGTACTCGAAAGGTTTTAGTTAAATGTAACTGTATTATAAATCAATGTCTTATAATGAAATTAAGGACGTTAAAAATTGCATACCATGTTAATCTCTCTAATTTTAAAGTATAAACAGCAGAGTCTTTTTTAACAATTTCTAAACTTTCGCATTCTGAGTTTCCTTTTCCTTCATCAAAAATTTCAGGGATATTAATTATTTCAATATCATCCAGAAAAATAATGAAATCGTTTGTAATAAGCCTAATATCTGTCAGCAGCCAATAATCATCATTATAAGCATAACCTAAGAAAGGTATTTCGTTATTTAGATATACAATATTATTATTTATTTGTTGTTGTATATTATCTTCTAAATTCTCAAATAAATCTGTCTTAAAAAAATTCTGCTTTATTCTATTGAATTTAGATTTGACAATATTTATATTCTTTATCATTTTAAAAACTTTACTAATTCTATACTATTTTTACTAAGCTCTTTATAAGTGTAGCCCATAATTTCTGCTGCTCTTGAGTTCATTAATCTTGTTTCTACAATATCAACACCTTTTATAACTACTTATTCATACCTGCACTCTTAGCTTGACTTTCGAACGCCTTTACAAGTTCAAAAAGACTTTTTCCTTCATAATTAGCAAGTCCTTGGTTATTCTTTATAAAATCCAGAAATTATATTTTCTTCTGTTTTTAAAGATTGAAGCTTATTAATTATATCACTTTTTGTAATATTCTTTAAAAGCAAAAACCTATTTAAAACGAAAGCAATTTCATTGGGATAATAGTCAAAATATATATCTTGAGATCTTTTATTTGTAGTCTCAATTAAATAATCCATTGTTGAATATGTCCAGTAATATTTATTATTGCTCTCTTTCACAATAGCTTCGATCATTATAATATCCAGATCTTCTTTATCAATTTCATAGTTTGCATAAAATTGAAAATTCTCATTCTCTGTTAATAGAAATTTATTTTTTAATTTAAAGAAAAACATTCCATTTTCATTAATCTCTGTTGGACTATAAAGTATTAAATTTTCATCTTCATATTTATAATAGTGTCCTTCTTTTTCAAATATCAATAAATCGCATACAAGTTGATCTAAATATTTATAGCCTTTTATTAAAGAATTTCCCTCTAAAAAACTTGTAAATTCATAAGGCTGAAAGCCAAAAAGTTCTTTGTTTTTATTTATTACCATATTTATTATTATCTAGTATAAGGATGCAAACTTCTAATGCTTGTTCATGTTTCATTCATCCAAATCCTTACTTGGCTTGTTGTTCCTGATTCATTAATTGTTCTTCCAAAATCTAATATTATTTGTCTTGCTCCCTGAGCTGATGTTCCGATAGTCCCGTGATAATGGTCTGCCTCCAATATTAATTTCACCTCTTGCAAAAAAATGTTCTGAGATATGTTTTTTAAACCTGATGAAGCATTTTCTAACGTATTTGTAATTGCGCTTGTCCATTCACAATTATTATGCACCAAAATCCCTTTTTCAGAAACATAATAATTATGGTTGCCTTCTACTTCAAAGTTATAGACTTTTACTTTTTCATCCAAGAATTTAATAGATTCTGAAGGAGAGATTTTCCTGTTAGAATATTTAAGAAATATATCTTTTAATTTCCATTAATTATTGTGTATGTAAAATTAAAAGAGATTGAAAAGTTCAACCTCTTTTAATTTATGCTAATAAATCGTTTTATAATATTTTAATTTTCCTTCACTATCTACAGAATTTAAGAATTTATCTAAAATAGCTCCTTTTGTTTTAAAATTCTTTTTTGCATCGTTTAATGTCGTATGATTTACATGACTATATTTAAACTCATCATTACTTCCGTCATCTTCCCAAAAACAAACAGGGCAAATCTCATAATTTCCCCTTTCTGAAAGTGTTTTATAATTACAACAAGGGCATGCAATCAATTCTTTTGGAGTACCTGTAATAATTAATGGAAATTGATATAAAGTTTTGATTTTTTCTTCAATATATGAAATCTTTATACCAGTATATTTTTCTTTTAAATATTCAAAAATTTCTACTTCTTCGATTCCTTCACATTCAATCAATTCTTCTTTTTCTTCCAATGTCAATTTTGAATATTCTTGTAATGATAGTATGTTTATAACAGTATTTAAGTCTAATCTTACCATATTTTATTTTGTTAAAGTTGCAGCCAAATCAAGAGCATCTTGAAATGGATTTATTTTAGTCATAGCTGAATTTGCTCTATAAAATGTTCTAATCTCTCTTAAATCTATTCTTCCAACAAGAATTTCTTGAGTATTACTATTAAATTTAACTAGAAATTTTCCAACCGTTTGTTGTTGAATATGCTCACCGGTTTCGCCTGCAAAACTCTTGGCAAGTTTCAAATATTGACTTTGGGTAATTTCTCCAAACTCTGCTCCATGCTTTAAAAAGTGAATATTTAACTCGCCTTTAGAAAATCCTTTCCAAATAATATCACAGTTATTATGTACTAAGATCCCTTTCTCAGAAACATAATAATTATGGTTGTCTTCTACTTCAAAGTTATAGACTTTTACTTTTTCATCCAAGAATTTAATAAATTCTACAGGAGAATTTTTCCCGTCTAAAGTAGTAAGGGCCATTCCTTTTACAAGGTCTTTAGCTTCTACCCAGTTTCCGTTTACATAGAAAGGGTGTTCAGGTGTACAGGTAATTTTTGCTCCGTTTAAGGAGACCTTTACTAATGAAGAAGAAGTATTGCGGGATAGTTCTACTACTTTTTTCAGTTCTTTTTTTCCAGTCTTCTCATTGTAGCTCCATACAAGATCTCCTACTTTAATATCCTCAATTTTTTTGCTTCCTTTTTCTACCGTTACTAATGTACCTTCTGTAAAGCAAATCTTAATAAGACCATTGGTAAGCCTCCCTGCCGGACCACAGATAAGCCTGCTCATTCCTGCTGCCCTCCATCCTGCAGCTAATAGTTCTCCTCCGGCAAGTGATGCTGGTAACTCCAGGAACATGAAATTTTCAGCCGCAGATACAGACCTCCCTACTTTGGTGTTTTCTACAGCATCAGCTAGTATAGAGCTATTCTGGTTATACGTAAATCTACTCAGAACCCCTGTAAATTTGCTGTACATCAGCAGACCATTGTAAGAGTCTTCACCGAAACCTCCACCTTTTTTTCCTGTGATAAAAACCTCTTCAAGGTAATTGATCGGATCACCCATGCCGCCTTCCTGAAAATTAGCATTTAGACTTTTATATCTTCCATCATAACCAAGACTTATACCACTATCATCCATGAAACCAAACCCTGTATTGTTCCATGTTCCCCCAAGACTTCCTGCCCGTGCCAGTAGTGCCACAACATCTCCTCCGCCTCCTCCTTGCCCAGGATATTGTCCCAGAAATTGCTGGTACATCTGTCTTCCGCTAGTAAACCCGGGAGTTCTTCCTGAAGTATCAATAGAACCATCTTCGTTAAACCATCTTCCATCTACATCAAAGTTTGATATAGGGTTATTGGCTACATAAGCATAAGTACTGGTAGAAAGGTAGCTTTCTGCCAGCTGATCTATCCCGTTCCATCTTGCAATATCCGGCATATACTCTCTCCAGCCGTAGCTGTACATGCCCGTTTCCTGAAGTTCTTTGCCGTTGTATTTGTTATCTTTATAACTTCCCCGTCCAAAGAATGCATTTCCTGTTTTCAGGTGATTCATCCCAAAAGGATAATAATCATTAGCATCTGTAATCTCAAGAGTTCCTGCGCTGTTTCTTCCGTAAGAAACCCTTACATTCCCCAAATGATCTTTGTATTGGTAAATATACTGATCTTTCAGATAATCGTAAAATCCTTCTGCAGTGGGTAAATACTGTAAGTCCGGAGTTTTCAGACTGGTGATAAAGCTTCCTCCTACAGGCTGTACAGTAGGGTCTGTAACGATGCTATAGGCCTCTGGCTGCATTGCTCTGGCGGATATGGAAGAAAGTATCAACGTTTCCGAGCCGCCTGAACCAGAATTTTCAGTTTTTACATATTGAAAACCATCTAAATAATCTGTAATTCTTTTTGTAGTTGTAAAGCCGTTAAATCCGGTAATTGTTGTTGTGTTTTCTTTTGATAGCTTTGCTCCATCTGCTCTGTATTTTGTAATGATGGCAACATCTTCGTTTCCGTTTTTGTTTAAATGAAGGCTATTGGGCAGATCCAAATAATTATATTGAATAGAATTGATTCCTTTATCCAGCATGGTCAGCATATTTCCATTCTGGTCATAGGTGATGGTGTTTCCTCCACCTTCATACCCTGTTGGGTTTTGAGAAATATCATTGATGTTTTTTGCCTGATTTCCAGTGTAGGTATAATTCAGATTATCAATTACCGTTACCGTATTGCTTCCATACTCTGCTACGGAAGTTCTGTACAGATTGCTGATGTTTCCGTTGAGGTCATACGATAATGATTCCGTATTTTCTTTGCTGTACGGGTTGCCTGGGTTTTGATAATAACCAGCCGTCATTCTGTTCATTGAATCATAAGCATAGCCGTATCTTTTTGGAGTAAGTGAAGGATTTACCCCTACTGTTTCTACCGACCTCCAATCTACTTCTGTAATATTTCCATTATATTTCGGAGTTACATTTTTTCCTGCAAACTGTGCCGTATCCGGATTATCGATCCCATTTTTTTTGTTATACTTAATGGCATAGGAAAAAAGTTTTCCTCCCAGATCTGCCAATCCCATCTGGTTTTTATTGACATCAGACAGCCAACCACGGATATTGTAGGTATAATCTATACTCTGAAGATTATTACCTACTTTTTTGCTCGTTATTTGAGAAAGCTCGTTATAGGTATTTTCTGATAATAATTCTTCAGGTTTATCATCTACCTGATGGTAATGTTGTAAAAGCCTGTTTCCTGAATCATAGACATAACGCTGCTTAATGATGACTCCCGGTTCGCCCGGCTTTCTTACATGATACACATTGCTTTTTTGAGGAACACCCACAAAATCAAGTTCAGATTCTGTTTTGGAATATCCTCCTAAGTGGTTAATTGAATGCGTTCCGATTACTCTTCCTTTGTTATCATAGTAGACATAACTTTTCGTCCAGTTATCGTCTTCAATATTCTTTACAAGACTCATAACAGGAAGACTTTTCGTACTTACTGCATTGGCTGCTGAATTATCAGAAAGCGGCACCTTTCCCATAATGGAAGAAGGAAAAGCCGGATTGAAGCTGTACGAAGGATAAGTGTCATAGTAATTAACACTTAAGATCTGGGTAACATTGCTAGGAGTAGAAAGCTTAGTGTAATATACCGGCATACCGTTTAAGGTCAACGTTGCGGTAGCAGTTCTGGTTTCATATAAATTGACATTGGCATTGGCACTGTTTTGCATGGATGCCCTGCCGGCAGGATTATTGGTGATTCCAGTGTAAATGACTCTGCCAAACTGATCATATTTGGTAAAAAGCCATTGCCCTTTTCCTTTCAGGATTGTGTCCTGAGACAGGATAAGTTGATCAGCCTTATTATACACCATATATTCCCAGGATTTTCCTGGAAGTTTTTTCTCCACCAGCCTGTTCCAGCCATCATACCTGTACTGATAGCAAAGGTTATCCAATACAGTCTGTGTTAATGTAGAAGCAGAAGCTAACGGAGGAAGTGTATAAACCAGTCCGCCATATTCGTTGTATATATAATAAGTGTCTGAATTCTGGGTTCCGTCTTTTTTTCTTGTTAAGATGGTCTGTCCTTTCTTATTTTTGAATTGGGTAGTTATATTACCATCTTCATCTGTAACAGCAGATTTGTATAGAGTGTTCTCCGGATAAGTTCCTGAAAGACTTGGTGTACCATTGGTTCGTCCCTCTACCCAATTTGTTACCACGGTATATTTTTTCACGGCATCGGCTGAGGTATTGGCTGCATACGAAAACTGTACGGGATGTCCTGCCCAGTCGTTACCCACTTGTATTTGCTGCTGTAGTCTTCCCAGGGGGGAAGATTCCAATACCTTTTCGGCATAGATTTTCTCACTTCCGTAAAGGGAAGAAGCATTGGAAAGCGGGTTGGCGTATAAAGCTCCGTTTTGTGTCCCTGATTGCGGAACAGGAAGGTAGCTTTTTACCTGTCTTCCATAGGAATCATATTCTACGGGAATGGCAATATCTTTTCCAGAGGGAGTTGCTTTTACCGCTATATTTTGCTTTGCTCTTCCAAGACCGTCAAAATATTGTACGGATTCTGTCTTTTTGGAGCAATCTTCTGTTAGACAGTTTTTTTCATAGATATAGTTTTCTGTCGAAGTAAGGTTAGTCTGTGCATAGTTAAAACCAACCACAAACAAATTGAGTAGTACTAATATTTTTTTCATTGTGTTTAGTTTTTGTAGTTGTATTGATATTCTTTCAGGGTTACTCCGTTCATATCTACAATTTTTTGTAGCCTGTTATTAGCATCGTACTTATAAATAGCTCTGATTCCATCAGGTGCAGTGGTGGTGGTCATTCCTATGAGTGGATCATAGGTGATGGTGGTGATCTGAAAGTCCTTCAATGCGGCTGTTTTTCTGAAATTATCCAGCGCAGTAAGAAGTGTTCCTTCATTATCGGGATTTTGAGCATCTGCAGTGGAAGCATCTACAATAGCCTGAATGTAAGGTGACACTTGTGCATAGGTTGCTCCCTCTATTTTAGCAATGGGCTGTGTTTTGTCATATCCGTACACAATAGCTGTGGGAATTCCTACGGAAGATGTGAACTGCAGAAGATTTCCTTTCTCATCATAGAGATCAAATTTCATAGCAGTTTTTGTAGTTCCGTCACTAATGTTAGTGGCTACTACAGAAGTTGGGAATGTGCTGCCTGTATTATCATATTTTGTCTCTGCTTTGGAAACTGTTTTCCCACCATTTTTTTCTTCAACTAATACCGGAACATTCATAATGTGGGCATTGGAAAGATTGGCATATCCTGTCTCAGGATAGGTATAGAACTGCTCTATCGTATTTCCATCCACCACTTTTTTAGTGGAAGCCAGATCAAAATTGAAAACATTAAAATTGGTTTCAGACTGCTCTTCTATACTTTGGTTATTGTCAAAATATGTTTTGGAAGTATTGACAATTTTTTTTAACCATCCCAGTTTGGTATAGACAATACCCTGTGCCCAATTTCCTAATCCATATTCCTCAGTGCCAGGAATATTATCAAATGTATAAGTAGTTTGTTCAGATGCCAACAGCTTGGCCTGTGCATTATACAATTCCTTTTTATCTAATAATCCACTGCTTATTAAATTATATTGCGGCCAGATTTTTACACTGCTTCCATTTACTGTATAAGGTTCTTTGGGAAAATCATTCGGTATTTTATAATAATATTGGGTATATCCGTTAGTATCATCGGCATTAGTGATTTTTACATTTTTATAAATAATAAAATTTGAAGCGTTGATGTCTCCATCTGGAAATACTGAGTATCCTGAAGATGTATTACTGTCTGTAAAACTATTATATTCAAATTTTGTTGTTTTTACAGGTGTTGTATCAGTAGTGCTGTTGTAATATTTAATATTGGCTATTCTTGCTCCGGCAGCTCTGGTTGTATTGTGAAAAGGCTGAGGAATATGAGCAATTTCAAAAGCCTGAACGGCTCCCTGACCTCCGGAACCTCCTACCTGAACGGAGTAAGTTCCTGGAAGTAAACTATATTCAGTGGCATAATAATTACCGTTTGATGAGGGAGACTGACAAGGATTGCCTGTTACAACAACACCTCCCGATTTAATACTGTATCCCATAGAATACGGAATTGTTGGATCCCACATAGGATTATCCGTATATAACTCCCCTGCGATAAACATTACAAATACTCTCTTGTAAGTTCCTGGATTACCAGTGATAGTTAATGTATAATTTGTATTATTACTTACATGTGTATCAAATTCTGCTCCCCAAAACGGATTCAGATACTGAACCTCAGGATCTGAAATCATGTAGGGATTAAGAATCTCATTAAGATAAGCGGGATTTGTCCTATCTTTAAATATTATGTTTTGTTCAAAATTATATTCCACAACTCCTCCTGAAGGGGTATTTATCCTTTTTAAAATCCCCCTTGTCCCTACTATTGGTGTTCCTGTAGATAACCCCGGACAAATTGAATTAGGGTCTGTTCCGTAGGGTATAGGAATGCTGGTACTTGCATTACCATATTCAAAGACAGTTGTTTCAGAAACGACATTATTTTTATTCAATTTTTCCAGTTTAGATAATGTTCTTTCATCAAATGAGGAATACTCGAACGAATAACCCGAAACCATGTGATTATAATTATCCTTTAAAATAATTTTCTGAACCTGATATGGATCATTCATTGAATTTTCCAACGCCGGATTATATAAATATTCAAATTCTATCTTTCCAAATCCTGGGGAGGTGATGGTTTTTAATTTGCAGGTTTGATAAGATATTATGACACCATTATTTTTATATTTTGTATCTTTCTGATAAGAGAAACTTGCCAACTCGCTATTATTAGCATCTTTTATTTGTGTTAAAAAGAAAGCCGATTTATAAACTTTGCCCCCCGATAAAAACACATTTCGCTCCTGATTACTCCTGCTGTAATCATTAAAAATATATTTAATTCCTCTGATATCAGTTATTGTAAATGATTCTAAGATCATAGTGGCCGTATTGCTGGAACGGGTATATTCGATTTTAATTTTGTTTGAAGAAAGGTTGACCAGCTCGAAAGTATTGTTGGTTGTATTTCTTTTAAATCTAAACTTCCCTGAAATTCCCGGTAAATTATAGTAATAAGTATCATCAAACTCATTTTGATAATAATTGTTGCTATTACTATTATCCAGCATCTCATCAATATCATTCTCTATACTCCTTGAAATAACTCCTCCTGCAAATAAAGACCACCCTCTTCCTACCTGACTTGCAGGTTCAGATTCTGAAACATTCATAGGGTTGTAAGATAGCCCCACATTTAAGCTCGTTTCATTGTTATATGTTGGTAATCCCAACAAAGGAAATGATGTATCAGGAATTCCTGTAGCATTAGATATAGGAGTATTTGTATAAGTGGCAAGGGAAGAAACAGATGGTACAGGTCTGGAAGAATCTCCAAAATTAACCTGTTGCTGCTGGGCATAAAGCTGCCCCATACCAGCAATAAGGATTGCCAGTGAAACGATCGTTCTTTTCATTATCTCGTGTTTATTTCTTAATCAGTTTAGCATTCGCCGTTTTATTCGTATCCGTTTTTATAGTCACCAGATAAGCTCCCTGAACCAAAGCCTGGGTATTAATCTTAGTCACTTTGTTCTTTGTTTTTATACTCTGAAGCTGTCTTCCACTCATATCATACAGCAGAATATCTGCATCTTTAAAATCAAAACCGATTTCTACATAAGCATAATCAGACACAGGATTTGGATAGATCTTGATATCGTATTTTTCCATCAACTGATCAACCTGCTTGTCTCCCAGCTTTACAATCTTCCAATTCTCTTTGCCTAATTCTTCTGCACTTGTTCCTGCCAGAATAATAGAGCCGTCTCTGTTCAGCTTTAAATCTGAAAGTCTTTCTTCTTTTTGTCTGGATTCTCCTTTCACATGCTTTCTCCACTGCTCATTGCCATTATGATCCAGATATAGCATCCAGAAGGTCTCATCATCGGTTTGGATTCTTCCTTCTGCCTGAGTATATCCGCCCAATAAAATCCCTTTGGAAGATTTATCATCTGCAGAATGAAGGACGCTCATTCCCATCAAAATATCACGGTTTTTGAAATTGTAGGATTTCTGCCACTGTTCATCGCCTCTTTCATTTAGTGAAATCAGCCAAAGGTCAGTTCCTTCTTCCAATCCAACCGTTTTATTTCCTGATCTTTCTGATCTG
Source organism: Chryseobacterium sp. GVT01B (assembly GCF_019970045.1). Lineage (GTDB taxonomy): Bacteria > Bacteroidota > Bacteroidia > Flavobacteriales > Weeksellaceae > Chryseobacterium. The sequence continues at coordinate 136,018 of NZ_JAHXYI010000006.1, read as the reverse complement.
GATTCTCCTCCAACGATGAATCCGTTTGAAGTTAAAGCCAGTGTTCTGATATGATCATCACCCTTTCCTCCAAAATTCTTTTCCCATTCTACTTTTCCGCTTTTGTCTAATTTGACAATCCAGTAGTCTCCTTCACCGAAGTTTTCAGTTTGTTTCGAGTTTCGGGATACAGGATTCGAGTTTTGAACGTTTGACACAGAACCCGCATCTCGCATCCCGGGACCTTTTTCAGACCCCGAAACACGAACCTCGGAACTTCTGGAATAAATTCCCAATAATGCTCCGCCATCTCTCGTTGGAATCATTTTCTCCACTTCATCTAAACCTTTTCCGCCTAAAATTAATTGCGAAAGTTCTTTTCCGTTTTTATCGATTCTGGTAATTAAGACATCTTTGGAACCATAACCTTTTGAAGAGTTTTGAACATTCCCTGCAACAAAAAATCCCAAGTCTGTAGTTTGAATAACAGCTCTTGCTTCTTCATCTGAAGAACTTCCTAATGTTTTCTGCCATAATTCATCACCAAATTCATTAATTCTGATAAGCCAGATATCTGATCCTCCTTTAGAATCGTCTTTTTTATCTAAGCCTTTTCCTGAATAGGATGTTCCGGCCAATAGAAATCCGCCATCCTGTGTGGTAACGGTTGCTGATAAATAATCATGATTTGATCCCGAGAAGTATTTTTCCCAAGCTTCTTCTCCCTGCTGGTTCAGTTTTACCAGATGGAAATCATAGCCATTGTTTTGTTTGTTTCCAGACTCCAGCTTACCGCTTCCTGACTGTATAGAACTTCCCGTGATAAGATACTGCTGATCGATTGTTGTGGTGACCTGGCTTAGAAAATCCTGGGTAGAGGATTTGATGTCTTTCTGCCATACCACTTCCTGGGCAGAGATACCCAAGATTGTGCATAAAGTGAATGCACCGATATAGAATTTTTTCATTCCCGTGTTGTTTCTGAGTTAGTAATTAGTTTAATTAAAACTGCGCGAATTTAACATTTTTTAAGACACGAAAATAACTTTAGTGTGGTATGCTGTAAATCATACTATTTATTATTAAATCCCCTTTTATTTATATTGAAATTCATTTTATTTTGGTGTAAAATTATCTTCTGACAGCGACAGAACATGTCGTATTAAAATTAATGCACTCTTATTATATCAGAGACCGAAAAAAGTGTAATGGGCATTATCAAAAGAAAAAGTACCATATCTTATGATAGGGCACTTATGTTTGAAACCGTTAAATAAATTGAACTTATTGATTATTGTTGGTTTCTTTTAAATTGAACTGTATTTATATTGTATTTGAATGTTTTATGAATTAACTGTTATGTTTTGATTTGAAACGGCAAATGCTACAGCAGCATCTACATGAATCTGGATGGTATCAAATACCGGAACGGCAACATCTTCCTGCTTGATCAGAAGTGGAATTTCTGTGCATCCTAAAATAATACCCTCTGCTCCATGATCTATAAGCTCCTGAATGATTTTCAGGTAATTTTTTTTAGTTTCAGGGTTAATAATTCCTCTGCTTAACTCATTTCTTAAAATATCCTCGATATAATCTCTGTCTTCACTACTATCAGGAATAAGAGGTTCCAGGCTGGCTTCTCTCAGTTTATCCTTATAAAAGTCCAGCTCCATCGTATAGCTTGTTCCTAATAAACCGATTTTTTTTAATCCTTTCCGTTGGACAGCATTAGCTGTAGCCGTTGTAATATGAATGAGCGGTAATCCTATCTGTTCTTGAATCCTGTCGGCAACAATATGGGCTGTGTTGGCACAAAGTACAATAGCTTCAGCTCCAGACTTTTTTAAATTTTCGGCGGCATTATACAGAAGTTCATAAGTAGCATCCCAGTCGTAATCTGCATTAAATTGCTGAAAATGGTTAAAGTTGACAGAATAAATAATACATTCCGCAAAATTCAATCCGCCTAATTGCTGATTAATTCCTTCATTCAGAAGGCGGTAATAGTCTAAAGTAGAAGCCCAGCTGATGCCTCCTACCAATCCTAATTTTTTCATATTCTTCTTATTTTTTTGTTCAGTAAAAGTAGATATCTTTGCCGTATTGTAACAGATACAAAAAATGAATATATTATTGTAACAGATGAAGGATTTTCAATACATAGCATTGGCGGATAAGTTTGAGCTTTCTATTAATAACGGGACATATCCGGTTGGAGCCAAGCTTCCATCATTACGCAGTATACGGCAACAGTCTAAAACAAGTGTTGGGACTATTCTGAAAGCTTTCACCCTATTGGAAGATAAAGGTTTGGTGGCAGGAAAAGAAAGATCAGGATTTGTTGTCCTCCGTACTTCAGTTTCTTCTGTAAATCTGCCAAAACAGGCTGAAAACAATACTCTTGCTCAAAAAATAGCGATTGGGAAAGTATTACAGGAAGTATCATTTCCGGATTCAGAAAACAAATCTTATGTTTCATTTTTTAACGCTGTTTTACATCCGGACCTTCTGCCTTTTAATGCTTTACGGAGAAGTTTGCAGCAGGCTTCCAGAGATTTAACAGGACAGCATTTACAGTATGAACCTCCTGCAGGAAATAGTCAGTTGAGAACCGAAATTGCCCGCAGATCTTTCCTTTGGCAGGGTAATCTTTCAGCTGATGATGTGATTGTCACCAATGGTGCATTGGAAGCTGTCAGCTTATGTCTGCGTGCTGTAACAAAAGCAGGTGATACTGTACTTGTGCAGTCCCCCATCTATCATGGTATCTTGCAGACAATCGAAAGTCTTGATCTCAAAGTCATTGAATTCTCAGGCTGTCCTTTGGCCGGAATCAATATTCAGGAATTGAAAGAAATCTGCAGCAGGCAAAAGATTTCGGCATGTCTGTTACTTTCAAATTTTAATAATCCAAATGGTATTACTTTAAATAATGAAAAGAAATCAGCAATAGCCGCTTTTGCTGAAAGAATGCAAGTTCCGGTCATAGAAGATGATATTTATGGGGATTTACATTTTCAGTCACAACGCCCAACAACTATAAAAAGTTATGATGAACATGGCTGGGTTATGCTTTGCTCCTCTTTTTCCAAATCAGCTGCACCTGGTTACAGAATCGGCTGGTGTGCTGCTGGACGGTTTTCAGAGCAGGTCGTCAAATTAAAAGCTGTTACTAATGTTGCTACGGCAAGCATTGTACAGTCCTCTTTATTACAGTTACTGAAAACAGGAGCTTATGATCGTCATCTGCGAAAGCTTAGACCTGAACTGCACAGACTGATGCTATTGACGATTCAGACGATAGAAAAATATTTTCCATCCGATATCAGGATGAGCCGGCCTGAAGGAGGTCTGGTAGTATGGATAGAGCTGCCTGCCCATATTGATGCATTTGAGCTTCAGAAAAAAGCCATTGATCAGTTTGTGAATTTTGCTCCGGGGCCGCTGTTTTCCAATAATGGGGATTACAGAAATTATATCCGGATCAGCTGCAATAATGTTTGGAATGATAAAGTAGAAAATGCCTTGAAACGACTAGGCAGTATTATAAAAAGCATGTAAATAAATCACAAAAAAACAAGGCGGACACAATCAATCCGCCTTGCACTCTCCCAAATAATTAAATATGAAAAAATATGAATGTCTATATCAAGCAGGCTTTCAGCATTAGATCATGCAGGTCTGTATTTTTAATAAAAGGCTGTAAAAGTTCATTTCCGGGACCATAGGCTGCCACTTCCACATAATCTCCGGAATGATCCATACTGATCCACCCTACAGAATTCCTGCTTTTCTGAATTTCCGAATAAAGCTTGAAAGGCAGTTTTTTATAATTATAGAGCCCCTCTTCCTCTTTCTCCAATCCGTTGTAAAAACTCAGAAGATGTTTGGCTTCATCATCATTCAGAATGATTTTGTTGCCTTCATAGATCCAGTCTTTGATATCTTTTACCGAATAGTCCTTCTGAATCTTGTTCAGAATATATTCGTTGGTGTATTTATAGTCTGAAATGCTGTTAAAGTTTTTGGTGGCATCAGTTCCGTAAATAGTTCCGGGATTGGCATTTCCATGATCTGTAGTGATGATGACTAATGTGTTTCCTTCTTTTTCGGCAAAATCCATTACCGTTTTTACTGCTTCATCAAATGCCAGCTGATCGTGAATGAGTGCCGCTACATCATTGGCATGGGCAGACCAGTCTACTTTTCCGGCTTCTACCTGAAGTACAAAACCACCGGAATGATCTTTCATCTGATCAATTGCGGTCTTTGCCATTTCAGCAAGAGTCGGAGTATTTTTAAATTCCTGAAGATGGGTTCTGTCAATACTGTACGGCAATGCTCCTGTACTGAATATTCCTAATAACTTCTCTCCTTTTTTGATTTCTTTCAGGTCGTTTTGTGTTTTTAGAATTTGGTACCCTTTTTTGCTGTATAGGGAATAGACATCTTTCTTGTCTTCTCTTTTAGCAGGATTGAAAAATTCGTCTCCGCCTCCCAGCAGCACATCCAGTTCCAGCTCGGCATACATTTCAGCGATTTGGGGTTCTGCATTTCTTTTTGAAGAATTTACACAGAATCCGGCAGGAGTAGCATGGGTAATGGTAACGGTTGTTACACAGCCTGCTTTCTTTCCTGCTTTTTTATATTGCTGCCATATGGGAAGATGCTTTTCTCCGTTGGGTCCCATGTTCAGGGTTCCGTTTTTAACCCGTATTCCACCTCCGAATGCTGAACTTGCCGCAGCAGAATCTGTAACGATAGAACTTGCTGAAGCAGTATCCATCAAGGCACGGGTTACTTTTTTGTCGTGATACAGATTAAGCCAGTTACTTCCCTTTCCCAAAATATTCCGGGAATACAGGTCTGCCATTGAAAGCGTTCCGAGACTCATCCCATCACTTACCATAAAGATGATGTTCTTTGCTTTTCCTGCCCGGGGATTTTCACTCGTTTTCCCGAAGCTCCAGAGATCAGACGGTGATAAGGTCAATAAACCTGAAAGTAATGCTGAACCTTTTAGGAATTTTCTTCTGTCCATATTGTTTTGAAATAATGTGGTAAGTTATTGCATTTAATTTTTTATCGAAACCAAGTTGCATTAATTAAAAGTTAATTTTAAATGTTCTTTGGAAAAGGATCTTCAAAAGGTATTTTTTGTTCAAGCAATTCTTTTTCCTGTTCATTAATAAGACAATCCTGAAGATCTGATATCATTTGATCTTTATCCAGATTCTGCCCGATGAATACAAGCTCATTGATTCTGTCGCCCCAATTTTTATCCCATCTGCTTTCTATAAATTCCTGATTTTCTGTAAATGAAGAATACTGTACCCGTTGGTTCATAGGCATACTGCCCCACCATACTCCTGCCTTTTCAAGTCGGAAAGAGCCGCCAGCCTGGGAAAAGTTCAAAGCATCACTTGGTCTTGAAGCCAGCCAGAATAGACCTTTTGCTCTTATTGTTCCTTCCGGATAATGATAGTTCAGGTATTCCCAGAGTCTTAAAGGGTGAAACGGTTTTTTATCTCTGAACACCATTGAGCTTATTCCATATTCTTCAGTTTCCGGGGTATGATGCTCGGATTGTAATTCTTTTTGCCAACCTGCTGAAGATTGTGCTTTATCAAAGTCAAAAAGTTGGGTATTTAAAATCTGCTGAGGTTCAACTTTTCCAAATTCGGAATTCAGGATAACAGCATCAGGGTTTAATTTTTTAATGGCAGCCTTTAAAAAGCCAAGTGTTTCAGCATCTATAAGATCTGTTTTGTTTAAAATAATAACGTTCGCAAACTCAATCTGGTCGGTAAGAAGGTTGACAATTGTCCGGTAATCTCCTTCCATATCGGTAAGGTCACGATCCACCAGCAGTTCATTGGAACCGAAATCTTTCATAAAATTGAAGCAGTCCACCACTGTTACCATTGTATCTACATAGCTGAAGCGGGAAAGGTCTATTCCACTCTCTTCATCAATATAAGTAAAGGTTTGGGCAACCGGAATGGGCTCACTGATTCCTGTACTTTCTATTAATAAGTAATCAAAGCGATTTTCGTGGGCAAGACGTTCTACTTCTACCATCAGGTCTTCACGGAGTGTGCAGCAGATGCATCCGTTACTCATTTCCACCAGTTTTTCTTCTGTTCTGGAAAGGGTATTTTGATTTTCAACAAGGCGGGCATCAATATTAACTTCACTCATATCATTTACAATGACAGCTACTTTCAAGCCTTGTTTGTTGTGCAGAATATGATTAAGCAATGTGGTTTTTCCAGCTCCCAAAAAGCCGCTGAGTACCGTTACAGGAAGTTTCTTCGTCATGTATTTAATGTTTATGATTTTTAAAATTGATGATATGACCAGTGATTAAACCTGCTGTTCCAAGATAGATCAGAGGGATATGAATCTCAAATATCAGATCTGTGAGTACAGAAATAAAAATGAGTGAAACAGATATCCAGAATAAAAGTTTCAGCCATCGGTTGGTTATTTTTTTGGTAACCCTGAACACGACAACGGTACCGATGCAAAGGAAGGCTAAATCGATATAAGGATTATGGGATATTCCCAAAGGGACAATCAGCAATAACGGAAAGACTATACAATGAATCAGACACAAAACAGCAGCGGAGATTCCTACAGCATCAAGAATTTTTGACTTCATAATAGTATGGATTAATTTTCTTATTGTAACTTTGTTGCAAAAGTATACATAAAAAATTAAATAACGCAACTTTGTTGCATTAAAATATGAAACAGGTCAGAAATACGCATGCTAAAACTGAAATTTTAAATCTTATCAATGACTCAGATATAGCCCTTACCCACTCTGATATTCAGAAGAAATTGGGTGATCTATGCAATAGAGTAACCATCTATAGAGTTTTGGAAAGACTTGAAAACGAAGGGGCTATCCATAAGATCGTCAATATTGATGGCGTGGTGAATTTTGCGAAGTGTAGCGGGAAATGTACTCATGAGCAACATTTTCATAATCATGTTCATTTCAACTGCAAAGAATGTCATTCTGTGACGTGTATTGAAAACGCAATCCCGGAAATCAGTTTGCCGGAACATTTTATCGCACAGGAATATAATTTTATTATCAGCGGGATCTGTCCGAAATGTGCTGATGCTTAGTTGATATATAATAAACAGGCAGATTCGCTAATTTGCAAATCTGCCCGTTTTTTTATCACAATAAAATCTCTGCTATAAAGAAGAGATATAGACTTCTATTTTGGTACCATCATAATTGAAAGTGCCGTCAGAATTTCTTTTGCCTAATACCCATTTCATATCTACGGGTACAGACCATGCAGAACCTAATGAGAATCCGTTAACAGATCTAATTTCATTTCCTTTTCCTGTTGTAACAGCTGAGTGAAAGAAGGTTTTATCAATAAGCCTGTAAAAGCCAATCGCTTTTCCTGCCGGAATGGGTGAATATCCGTCCCATCTTTCTCCTGCCGGATAATTGAATAGGGTTAACCATTTTTGTCCGGCTGATTCTGCCAGCTGAGCAGGACTTATAGAGGCACCCCGCATATATAAAGCATAGGCAACCACATCATGACATACTCCACTGTTGTATTTCGAGATATTCTCTGCTCCTGAGAGAATAGCATGAGCAACGGGTGCTCTTTCGGATAGGGATAGCTGAGCCTTCCTGGCTCCTTCCGGTGTAATAAATGACATATAATATTTTGTTTGGTAGGGTAAAGATACAGCTTTAAAATTTAATCACTCTTGTTGGAGAATTGAACTAGATTTGTAATGGTGAATTAGCACATCATTAGCCTTTTATAAATTCTAGTAAGCGTTGTCTTGTAATTACCTGGTTTGCTCTATAAAAATCATCATCATCCAGCCGGGCCAGTGATGCCGTGGATTGTTCAGAAAGCCATGTAACAAATAATTCTCTGTTTTTAAAAACCATTGGAACTGAAAAATCAATCCCATCATAAAGCTCTCCGTATATAAATTGATTTTTTTCGTCCATTTTCATGGCCATTCCGCAAAAATCACGGTGCCGATATCCAAGTACACACCCTTTTTGTAGTTTGTCTGCAACAAGTTCTGCTATTCCGGAGCCAAATAAAACAGTATCAGAAGCTAATAAAATAGGATCATTCATCATTCATGCAAATATTAGTAATTGAACATATTATGATTTATATCTAGCAATAGTACATGCATTCGTAGCTGAAAAGCTTCCCATCTTTAAAAGTGAAAATAAGAAGTCCGGTATCACCATTCTGAATGTGGTATTCATGTGGGGAAGAGATCCAGCGTGCAGACAGCATATCACCGAAACGGGTTACAAAATTCTTTTCATCATAACCGGAATCCATACGTTCATTTCCTAACACTATAGTTTCACCATTACTGAAGGACATTTTGTAGATACTTCCGGAAACTTTTCCTTTATATTCTTCAAAAGCAATAATGATATTGGGTGTTCTGTAAAAATATTGAGGCTCCCAGCCGCATTCCGGCACATTAGGAATATCTTTCACTTTCTGCATCTCCAGCTGTTTCATCTGTGCATCCGTAATTTTTCCGTCAAAAAGGGCGGTTTCCTTCCATATAAAATGCAGATTCAAAGCTTTTAGTTTTTTTTCATAGGCTTCTGTTCCCGGTTTTTTTGCGAATTGATCTGCTAGAAGAAGTTCAAAGTCGATATCTATCTTTGGATTTTCTATGCCGGTATTAGATTCTTTCCAATATTGTAAAGCTTGTTTAAGGTTTTTATCCTCGAACCATGCTATTTCACGTAATCTTCCAACCTGAGACAGTTCTTTTTCCCTGTCTTTGCCCTTGGCTGCCAGATAGTCTTTTAGTACTTTTTCATAGGTAAGTTCAGCACCCAGATATTTCATTTGGATATATTCGGGATTTTCGTGGAAATGATCACCCATGTAGATCCAGCCGTCCTGATATAAAGGGACATAATCAATACATACCATTTCATTTAAAGCGGCTCTCCTTACCGGTATGCTTTCTGTGGTAGGAGCTTTTCTTACGCGTAATTCCGATACCTGTACATAGAAATGCGGACATTGGAATCCTTGCGATCCTCTGTTAAAATATTGGGCTGGCTCTCCTGCAGAACTTTTGCCACGCATGGTTTTTTGTAAAGGCTGATGATCTATGAAACCAATATCACCATTACTTACCTGTACTTTGTATTGTGTTCCGGTAGAATCGAGAAGGTAAACGGGTGCCTCGGTAGAAAATATTCCCAGAATATCTTTATTATTTCCCTGATCACGAAAGAGATGTCCCCATTCGGATGTATAAACCGGGTGCTGGCCGGGACTTTGAGCCATACTATTGTAAAAGCAACAGTGAATGATGCCGGCTCCTAAGAGTATCTTTTTCAACATTTAATAATTTGTAAAAGGTGTAAATCCTCAGTTTTTACCGATGGATTGGTTATTGTTATAGGGTTATTTTCTTCAAAAATACTGAAAAATGAAGGGCTGTCCTATACTTATTGTTATTCAGAATGGGTATAAATTCCATCCTATTCACTTCCTTCCATTGGGTAAAGTAAATAAAAATACTATTTTTATCGGCCAAAAAAAGTAAAGACTAATTTATGCCGACTGATGCTTCTCATAAGCTGATTCCGATGACCACTTTCGTGCTGGAATATTATTCACACGAAGGATATGCCGATCTTCAGATTTTGAATCTGATGAATAATTATGCCAATTTTTTAAAGAAGCGTTTGACTCTTGGAATGTTTGTTCCCTTAGATCGTGAGGGAAATATTCTGAAAGAACCTAAAAATTATACGGCATGGAAATCTCTTGACCATAATGACGGAAAAAGAACTGATATTGCAGGATTTGAAGAATATGCCGAATACCAGAAGGCAGAGCAGAACTGTATGTTTGAAGCTTTCAAAGTAGATTATAACGGATATTCAAAAGTTCGTATTACAGCTGCCTATGATTCTTCCATAGAGCTTTCTTTCAATAAAAATGACCTGCTTCCTTCAGGATTCAATGATGTAGAATCCCTTACGGTATTTGATGATATATTTTTGACATCCAGTGCGTTAAGGGCGATCGGAATAAAAAGGTAAAACTTTAGATAAAAAAAAAACGTTTATCACCTGATAAACGTTTTTCTTTTTGATATACTATCTTACACATTCTCCTGAATGGCAGTGATAGCCTGAGGGACACAGCCCGTTGATGCAGGGGCCCGCAGCATCAGGATAGCATCTTTCATCTGCCCGGCAATGAGAATGAGGCGGGCATAGGGAAAGCAGGTTTCCAAGGCAAACGCCTACAGGAAGAGGGAGATTAAGTTCAATACCGATTTCTCCAATGATGTTTTTCAATGTTTTTCTGTTTAATTTTTTCATGGTCTTTGTTTTAAGGTGTTATTGTTTGTTTACTATGTTTTCAAGTTCTGTAATGAAACCTTTCTGTGCAGCATTGATCCGTTGTTGTGCTTCTTCCGAAGGGAACCATTCCCATTGATCTACTTCGGGAATTTCTATTATTTTGTCGGATTTGGGCGGCCATTCTAATGAAAAGGTATTGCTGTAAAGATCTGAAGTGTCGATATCTCCTTCCAAAGCCCATGCATAAACTATTTTCCCGCCTTTTTGCTTAATAGGTGATAATTCAATAAATTTTCCTTCCGCTGTTTTTCCTGTTTCTTCTTTAAATTCCATTAATGCACGATCCAATGAATTTTCATCTGGAAGCATCTCTCCTTTTGGAATAGACCATGCTCCGAGGTCTTTATTTTTCCAGAAAGGCCCACCGGGATGAACCAGAAAGTAATACAGACTGTCTTTTTCCTTTTTAAACAGTAAAATCCCTGCGCTTATTTTCATAGACTTAAAGATTTGATTATTAAAGGTATGAAAAATATATAAACCTCATGATCAATAAGATACACCTTTCTTTTTAAACTCAGAAGGAGACATTTCTTTATAGGTTTTGAATATTTTATTGAAATGACTGGCATCATTAAACCCCAGTTTGTCAGAAATTTCACTGATATTGTAATGACTCTGAAGTAAAAGCTTTTCAGCCGTTTTTATTCTATGCTGCATGATGTGCTGTTGTATGGAGAAACCTGTCTGCTTTTTGATATAAATGCTGATATAATTGGGAGAAAGCATAAACTCTTTGGCCAGATTTTCAATTTTCATTTTATCTGGATCTAAAGCATTGATGTTGATATAATACAAGATCCTTTCAATTCTGCTTAAGTTTTGAGTAAGCCAGTTTTTAGCCGTGATATTGCTCATCGTGTTCCGGATCAGAATCGTAATAATAGCGGAAAACATATCTGAGCTTATCTCTTTATTATAAGTGTTTTTATGACTGAACTCGTACAAAAGAATCCGGGCCAGCTGTAACAGATGTTCCCTGTCCGTTTTACATTGGATCACCGATTCGTATACAAAAGAATGGTCTTCCATCAGAAGCTGGACCACTTTTTTCAGCTCATTCTTCTTGTTGGAGAGCAGATTTTCCCAGATGTATTGTTCTGTAAATTTTATATAAATAAACCGTGTTTTATGGGTAATGGAAAATTCATGACCATCGCTGGGCCGCAGGAGAAAAACATCTCCTTTTTGGTAGGGGAAAGTAATATTGTTGAGGTGGTGGAATCCTTTTCCCTTTTCTATGATAATCAGTTCATAAAAGTTATGATTGTGATACTCAACGTCCCAGTTTTCTTTTTCGATGCTGAAAACATTAAAAGAATTGAAATTAACGATTCGTTTCATGAAAAATGGATTTTTACAAATTTACCATTAATTTTTACAATAGATCATGATTCATTATTGATCAATTTTGTCTTATTAAATACATTCAAAATGAAATACATAAAACAATCTGTTCTGTTGCTTGCTTCAACAATTGTTCTGATGTCTTTTTCTGATCATAACAAAGATAAAAGAGCAAAAAAAGATCACCACGAAACACAGTCTTCAACAAAAAAATACTGGCCTAATGGGGCTCAGCTGGTAATTTCCGTTTCCATGCAGTTTGAAACAGGTGGACAGCCTGAGGGCGCAGAAAGTCCTTTCAGCGGAACTCCCCTTCCTAAAGGGCAACCTGATCTTCCGGCAGAAAGCTGGTATCGCTACGGAGGAAATGAAGGAATTTACAGAATGCTGGATCTGTGGAAAAAATACGACATCAAAGTAACGTCTCATGTAGTGGGAACAGCCGCAGAAAAGTATCCGGAAGTGGCTAAAGCGATTGCGAATGGAGGCCATGAAATTGCCGCCCATGGAATTGCCTGGGACAATCAGTGGAACAAGAATTATGCTGACGAGTTGAATTTTGTGAAACAAGGCGTAGATGTTGTTGAAAAAATTACAGGTAAGAAAGCGGTAGGCTATAATGCTAATTGGCTGAGAAGAGGCCCGAATACGCTTAAAGTTTTACAGGAACTGGGTTTCTTGTATCACATAGATGACCTGAGCCATGATGAGCCTTTCATTACCAAAGTAAAAGGGAAAAATTTTGTCGTAATCCCTTACACATTACGGAATAATGATATCGTCAATATTGAAGGAAAACACTGGAGCCCTGATCAGTTTTTAAATCAATTGAAATTTGAATTCGACCGTCTGTATGAAGAAGGAGCTTCCAAAAGAAGAATGATGAGCATCAGCTTTCACGACAGAATCGGTGGAACTCCCGCAATGATGCATGCTATGGAAGAATTTATAAAATATACCAAAGAAAAGCAAGGTGTAGTCTTTATGAGAAAAGATGATATTGCTAAAATGGTGATGAATGATCCTGATACTCCTGTTGATAACAGTGAAGAAAAGTTTAATAAGTAAGGAAGCTGGAAGCTATTGAAGTGCGTAAAAACAAATTACAGAATAATTGAAATAAATGATAAACACAGTAAAAGTGAATCATAACAGATATATACCTTCCAGCCTCCAGCTTCCCTCTTCTAACCAAAAATACTACTATATGAATACAAAAACAGCTTATTTTTTCCTTCGTGTGTCGATGGGAATCAATCTTTTAGGACACGGATTAGTCCGTTTGGTGAAACTACAGGACTTTGCATCAGGAATGATGAAAGGTTTTGAAACAAGCTGGCTGCCGCAGCCAATGGTTCATCTTTTTAGTGTCACTCTCCCCTTTCTCGAATTTACAATTGGCTTTCTGCTGACCATTGGCTTTAAAACCCGTATTGCCACTATGGCCGGAGCATCTCTGATTATTCTGCTGCTTTTTGGTAGCAGTACGGTTGAAAACTGGGAAGCAATGGGTATTCAGATGATCTATGCCGGATTGTTCTACATTCTGATCAGCAGAATTGAGGACAATTATCTGGCTTTGGACAGGAAATAATAAAGGCAAAGAAAGCGATTAAAGCCGGGAAAGTAAACGAAGCAAGGGAATAAAAGAAATGTATTATTCGAAGATTGCTATCTTTATTTTTCCGGCTTTTTGTGTTTTCAGAGATTATGTTACAACTTCCATGGATTAAGTTACTCTGTTTTTATAATTATGCCCGAATTTTGTATCATAAATAAAAGCAGCTAAAATATCCTGTTTATTTTCAATGCAATACATAACCCGAAAAATAGAAAACAATGCAAACTATATTAGGTGCCAATGGACAGATTGGTGAAGAACTGGCAAGAGAACTGAAAAGAAATTATACTTCAGACATCCGTATTGTCAGCAGAAACGCTAAAAAAGTAAATGATACAGATACTGTTTTCTCAGCAGATTTATCAGATAGAGAAAAAGCAATAGAAGCCGTGAAAGGAAGTGAAATCGCTTATTTTACCCTTGGCCTTCCTATGGATACGGATTTATGGGAAAAACAGTTTCTGAACATTATGAAAAATGTTATTGAAGCCTGTAAAATCAACGGAACAAAGTTGGTCTATTTTGATAATACTTATATGTATCCTCAGAATAATGAGGTATTAACAGAGCAAACCGGATTTGCTCCTGTGGGAAGAAAAGGAATGGTAAGAAAGCAAATGACAGACATGCTTTTAAAAGAAATGAAAGCCGGAACCATAGAAGCTGTTATATGCAGAGCTCCTGAATTTTATGGTCCCGGAAAAACGCAGAGTATTACCAATAGCCTTATTTTTAATGCTATTAAAGAAGAAAAGAAACTCAAAGTTCCTTTAAGAAATGATAAAGTGCGAAGCCTGATCTGGACACCTGATGCCAGTCGTGCCACTGCTTTGATCGGAAATACACCCGATGCCTACGGACAGACATGGCATTTACCGGTAGATGATCATAAGCTGAATTATAAAGAATTTATTGCTTTGGCTTCTCAGATCTATGGAAAAGAATTCAGGTATTCCGTAATTCCGAAACTGTTTTTTACAATAGGATCTTTATTCAACAAAAATGCAAAAGAATTACTGGAACTGCTTCCGAGATACCAATATGACAACCTTTTTGATGACTCAAAATTCAGAAAGAGATTCCCGGAATTTGCGGTAACGACCTACAGACAAGGAATTGAGCAGATCAAAAAAGAACAGTAATCAGCAAAATAATTTCGTTAAAATAAGTAACTTAGAAACACCAATACCACAACCGAAGGGCAAAATATTCCCCTCATTCGGAGGGGTGGCGAAAATTCAAAGAATTTTTGACGGGGTGGTAAAAAAGAAATAAAATGAAAGCTCCTGAAAAAATAACATCCATCACCGCATTACACAGATATCTGAATCTGAAAAGGCCTTCCAACCCTTTGATCAGTGTCTTTGATTTTAATGAAGTGAATATTGATCCTGAAACTATTTTAAGTTCGGTGACTACGGATTTTTATGTAGTTTCCATTAAAAAAGATTGTGCAGGCAGATGTAAATACGGACAACATTATTATGATTTCGAAGATGGAATTATGTATTTCATTGCTCCCCACCAGGTATTACAGTTTGAAGATATTCTGCTTTCTGAAGTAAGAGGAAGCGTGCTGGTTATTCACCCTGACTTTCTGCAGGGATATCCGTTAGCTTCCGTAATAAAAGATTATGGCTACTTCTCCTATACTGCAAATGAAGCTTTGTATCTCTCTGAAAAGGAAGAAAAATCCGTAACGGATATCATGGACAATATCAGCAGGGAGATAGAAGCTAATATGGATGGTTTTACCCAGGATTTATTGGTCTCCAATATAGATTTGCTGTTAAAATACTGCGACAGATTCTACAACCGCCAGTTTTTAACCCGAAAAAAAGTGAACCATGATCTTTTAAGCCAGCTGGAAAATCTTCTCAATGATTATTTTAAAGATGAAAACTTATTGATTAATGGCATTCCTACTGTACAGTTTGTGGCGGCGCAGATGAATATCAGTCCCAATTATTTGAGTGATATGTTAAGAGTTCATACAGGACAGACTACCCAGCAGCATATCCAGAACAGAGTAATAGAAAAGGCAAAAGAACTGCTATCCACCACCACACTGTCTGTTTCTGAGATTGCTTATAATTTAGGATTTGAACACCCGCAGTCTTTTCACCGTTTATTTAAAAACCAAACCACTGTTTCACCTTTAGAATTCAGAAAATCTTTTAATTAATAGTAGCATGATTAAAAAAATATTACTAATCGTAACGAATGTAGATCAATATGCCAGCGGTAACTTTAAAACCGGTTTATGGCTGAGTGAGCTTACCCATATTTATCATGTAGCAAGGGAAAAAGGATGGCAGATTACCATAGCTTCTCCTAAAGGCGGAAATACTCCTGTTGATCCGGAAAGCCTTAAACCTCTGGTCCTTGATGGAATTTCAAAAAAATATTATGAAAATCCAAGGTTTATGAATGAACTAACACATACAAAAAGTCTCAATGAAGTAAAGGATGAATCTTTCGACTGTATTTATTTGGCTGGAGGGCATGGAACAATGTATGACTTTCCTGATAATACAACTCTACAGATTATACTAAGAAACCAATATGAAAATAATAAACTGGTCGCAGCGATCTGTCATGGAGTTGGAGGATTATTGAACGTAAAGCTTTCTGATGGAGAATACATGATCAAAGGTAAAAATATTACTGGATTTGACTGGTTTGAAGAAACTTTGGCAAGAAGGAAAAATGAAGTTCCTTTTAATCTTGAAGCAGCTCTTAAAGAACGGGGTGTATATTATAAAAAAGCTTTTATTCCGATGACTTCCAAGGTTATGGTGGATGGTAATTTGATCACGGGACAAAATCCGTTTAGCTCCAAGGAAATGGCTAAAGTAGTCATTCGTGAACTTAAAAAATAAAAACGGGCAAATGATATAATGTATTTAAAATTCTTTAGAATATGCAAAAGCAAAACGCAAAGTTTAAAGATGTAAGCTTTTTAATAAAGTGAGTAAAGATTACGACTGTGTCGTTGATGAAGCTTTGAACTATACACCACTTAAAAGAATCAATTGCTAAATCTAAATAATTGATGAGAGACTAAGATACCCTGTATTTAATTTTATCGAAGATAAAATACTTGCGCCTTATAGCAGCCTTTTTTAATCATGTTGCGCCTTTGCGTTTCCAAAAACATTTTATATATAGTTTAAAAAAATAAAAAAACGCAAAGTTTTAATGGTTTCAGATTTTTACTAAAAATGAGTAATGATAATGTCAATACACTGCATCATTAATTTCCCCCCCTGATGCCTCAAAATAAAGTAAAACATTAAAATCTCTGCGTTTAATTTTTTTATGACAAAAAAGACTTTGTTATTGTAACAAGACTCATCAGAATAACCACAATTCCAACCACAACAAACATTTTCTTTGTTGGAAGTTTTGCAGTAAGCATCGCAGAAAACGGAGCTGTAAAAACACCACCCAGTAAAAGTCCCAAAACAATATTCCAGTGATGAATTTCAATAGTGAAAATAAATGTTATCGCACTTGTTACAGTCAATAGAAACTTGGCTACGGTAGAGCTTCCCACGACATAACGGGGAATCCTACCCTCTTTGATCAGCGTTCCGGTTACCAAAGGGCCCCATCCGCCTCCTGCAAATGAATCAATAAAACCTCCTGCCAATCCTAATATTCTGAGATTGGTTCTGCGTTTGGTTTTTGTTTGCCCTGATTTTTTATCTTTAAATGCATTTCTTAAGATATTAATCCCAAGGTATAATGTGTAGCAGGCAATAACAGGTTTTACAATATGAGCATAATGTTCCCCATAGTGAGACAGCGTCAATGCACCGATAACAGAACCTATAATAGCCAGCGGGAATAACACCCACACCATTTTCTTATTGACATTTCCCAGTTTGTAATGGCTGAAACTTCCTGCTGCTGTGGTAAACGATTCTGCAGAGTGGATGCTTGCGCTCACAACAGGAGGTGGAACATTCAGCAGTAAAAGAATGGTGGTACAAATCACCCCATAGCCCATTCCCATGGATCCGGCGACAATTTCCGCCATAAAACCAGCAAACAACATCCAGTAAAAAATATGTCCATCCTTATTCAGAAAATACTGGATATCACCTGCAAGACTAAACTGATACACTACAAGCCCAAATAATCCGAAAAGAAGCAAAACACCAATAATCGCAAGATAAATATTAGCTTTTCTCTGAGCTGTTTTGGTAATATTAATCAGTTTTTCAATTTCCATATCTGGTTTTGAAGAAGCTTTTCCATCGGACAGGTATTCTGTAGTGATTTTGTTGAGTTCTTTCACTTTATAATTGAAATCTCCCGTCAGTTTGTTTCGGATATGCTGCATATTATCCAACACATGATCCATTTCGTCAGGAATGACTTCGGTAAAGGTTTCCCTTAATCTCTTGGCAATGGTCGGAGATTTTCCGTTGGTAGAAATAGCAATTTTGAGGCTTCCTTTTTTGACAATGGAACCTAAATAAAAGTCACATAGATCAGGCTTGTCAGCAATATTCACCAATACATTTTTTTGCTGGGCTTTTTCTCTGATTTCTCCTGCCAGTTCAATATCATTTACTGCAATAATCGCAAGATCTGCATCATTAAAATCATAATCATCATAGCCTCTTTCATGCAGGGTTAGATTAGAAAATTCATGTTGCAGGGTTCTGACTTCAGGAATAATTTCTTTCGCCACCAGTTTGATGGAAGTATCCGGAGAGTTTCCAAGTACCGACTCCAGTTTTTCAAGGGCAACCTTGCCACCGCCGATGATCAGCAGTGACAGGTTTTCAAGTTTTAAAAATATGGGATATAATGAATTGCTCATCCTGATTACAGTTTTAAGTCATAAGTAAAAGCGAGATAATATAGTCCTCCGATTTCTGGGCCCGCTGCATACTGGAAATAACGGCGGTTAAGCAAATTGGTGGCTCCAATTTTAATATTTGCATGAATTTCAGGGAGTTTCCATGTTGCCTGTGCATCAATCGTATAATAAGCCGGAATTGATCCTGATGCTAAAGGACTTTCCCACATAAAACCGCTCTGCCATCTTGCCACAAGAGTAAACCCTATGTTTTTGACAATCTCTCTGTTTCCTACACTTACATTCACCATCCATTTTGGAGTGTTGAAAGCTGTGATAAACAGGTCTGAATTATTATTGGAAGCAAGATCATTATAGGAAACATTGGTGTTCACATTATAGTTTCCGGTAATATTATAACGGATTCCTAAAGAGGTCCCATAGCTTTTGTAAGTGCTGTTACTATTGGTATAAACTCTGTATCTGTCCTGCTTACTTCTGTCGAGCATTGCAAGTACGGCTGCATTGCTTCCCACCTGGCTGTTTTTTGGAACGGCCACTTCTACCTGCCCCAGGAATCCTTCGTAAATATTGTAATAGAAATCCCAGTCCAGCACCAGTTTATTATTGAAAAACACAGACTTATATCCTACTTCAAATGAGTTGATTTTTTCCGGCTGCAGTTTTTGTAAGTTGGCTACTGTTAGAAGCTGTTTATTATCCTGAGCAGCCTGGCTTTGGGTTTTTCCTGCATCTATATCTGCGTTTACCGCTGAGGTGAACCGGTCAATAGAAGCCAGTGTATAGGAGTTTTCCAGATAGCCTAATCCGTCATTTACTTTTGAAAGACCTCCTACTCTTCTTACATTCCCGTTATTCACGAAAGAAAGTGCTTCAAATAACGAAGGGAAACGATATCCGTTTTGAAAAGACGCCCTGAAGTTATGCTCTTTAACAGGAGAATACACCACACTAATTCTTGGATTCAGCTTTGCTTCAAACTCCGGGTTTCTGTCGATACGTAATGCGGCATTGATTTTTAATTTATCATCAAAGAAAAGCTTGGTAATCTGTGCAAAAGCTCCATATTTCTGATAGATAACATCTTTCCCGAATGTACCGTTGGCTAAAGGAATATTTCTTTCACTCACAGGACGGTTGAAATCAACAAAGTTATTTCCATCCGGAGTAATACTGTAGAGGCGATAATCTACACCAGCCAGAAGGCTGAAAATTTTCACAAATCTGCTGAAGTCATAGGTAAGTTCACCCTGATAAAACCTGGATTTCTGTTCAAGCTTTGCCCCTCCTGTTGCCGGAGCTCCTGCAACTCCTGCATTGGCTGAATCCCAGTTATTGATTCCGATAATGGTATTTTTTAACTGTTCAAAGGCTGCGGTTCCGGGGACTGCCCTGTTTTTATCGGCTTCCTGACGGGCGAGAATAAATGCATCATTAAGATTTACTCCTCCATTTAAATTGTTCTGAAGAGCAGTCTAAAATATATTTTTCCATTTGGTATTGGAAAGATTCGTAAGATCCAGATTGTCTGCCAAAGGCTTCAGGTTATAAGAATCTCCTGTATTTTCAATAGATACATAAGCTCTGAAGGTTAATTCTCTTCCTGTCAGTTCTACTTTATGGTTCTGAACCGTAGCGTTCTGCAAGCGGATTTTATTTCCTCTCTGGAAAGTTCCATCCAGCAAGCCATATCGATAAACGTAAGAAGTTCTCCACTGGTCTCCGAAACGGTAATATAATCCTGCATCGAATTTGATATTCTTCACATCAGGACTCACAAGATCCTTCTCAAGATATCCTGTTCTGGAAACGTTGAATGTAGTAGGTTTACCGTTGTAATCCACTTTTACGGCAACACGGTTGTTTCTTTCATCCCCGTATTTATTCCAAAGGTCTTCAGCCGGATTATTGGCCAGCGAAAAATTAGGATTGGCTGTTACCGATGAACCGGAATTCTGATCGTTAAGATTGTTGGAAATCCAGTCTGTTCCGCTGAAATACGAAGCATTCACCTTTACTGCAAAGTTTTTATTGAACACTTTTGCAAAGCGGATGGCACTTTCTCCCAGAGAACTTATTTTATGATTGACATTGTCCACATGATTCACTCCGCCACGGAAATAAACACTTATTCCTTCAGAAGTAAACGGATCTTTCGTCTGTAAACTTGCCAGTCCGTTAATGGCATTCATTCCGTACAGTGCTGAAGCGGCTCCCGGGGTTACTTCCATCGACTGGATATCCAGTTCCGTAGGCCCTATTGCGTTTCCCAAAGGAACTCCCAGCGTTGCAGACTGTACATCTACACCATCTACCAACTGCATAAAACGAAAATTATTAGGCGAGTTAAATCCTCTTGAATTAGGAATTTTTAAGGTAAGACTGGAGGTTAAAAGCTGTAACCCTTTTACGTTTTCCAGCGTTTCATAAAATGATGCTGCCGGACTTTCCCTGATCGTTTTGATATCAATTTTTTCAATCGCAATCGGAGATCTTAATATTTTTTCCGGAACTCTGGAAGCTGAAATCACGACATCATCAATGATGGTATTCTGAGGGTTCAGCCCTATTGTTATTTTGTTGGAAGGAGAAAGAATTTCAACCGTCTGACTGGAGAAACCATCTTTCTGAATAACCACTCTGAACGGTATAGTAACTCTTGTTCTGATTTTAAAATTCCCCAGTTGATCCGTTAATGCAGTGTCCTGTGTATTTTCGATCTGTACTTTTACAGAATCGAGACCTTTGTGTGTTCCTGTATTTTTGATGCTTCCGCTAAGCTCTATAAGCTGCTGCTGTGCTTCTGCAAGGTTAAAAAATAGAAATGTAAATGCTATAATACCTGCTTTAGGTAGAAAATTTCCCTGCTTTTTGTTTTTCATTTTTTCTTCATTTTTTAGATTGAGAATGAAGCTGTCTGAATTTTTTTACCTTTAATGATGAAAATTTTCAATATCGTTTTATGTTACAATTGAAGGGCTTAGAATTCCCCTCCTCTGGAGGGGTGGCAAAAATTCAATGAATTTTTGACGGGGTGGTTTATGCCGTTAATATAATGCTGAAATTGCTTTGCCTTATGTTCGCAATGACAGGATGTCGTATTAACTTTTCCTCATAGTTCAAAAAGTTGAAACAGCTTTGTATATATTGTTATTTGAGAATCAACAACACATACACATTCGTCTGCCTAAAAGAAGAGGTTGATTGTTTTTGTTTTTTTTCAGATCATAATGAAAATTAGCCATATAATTAATTTAAGGTGTGTAAGTAACGGTATGAAAAATCACCAAATGTTTCCTCTGTAAGTCTTTTCTGTACATAAATTCCGAAAAGTTCATCCAGTGTGGTCAGAATTTCTTCTTCACCAATATTTTCTTTAAATTTTGTATTCAGTCGCATTCCCAGGCGGTCTCCTCCGATGTGGAGATTATATTTTCCATAGGCTGTTCCCACAAATCCGATTTCAGCATTGGGAGATCTTCCGCAGCCATTTGGGCAGCCGGTCATACGGATCGTGATATCTTCTTCCAAAAGGCCATATTTTTCAAGAATAGGTTCTATTTTTGTGACCAGAGAAGGCAGATAACGCTGAGCTTCTGCTAAAGCGAGTGAACAGGTGTTTAAAGCTACGCAGGCAACAGAATTTTTACGTAAGGCACTTGCACCGTTTGTATAATTAAAGATTCCGTATTCTTTTAAAATATCTTCAATTTCAATCTTATCTTTTTCATCAATATCAGCCAGAATAAGGTTCTGGTTGCAGGTAAAACGGAAATTAGCTTTTCCCGTTTGTGCGATTTTTAATAATCCTGATTTTAAAGGATATTCAGCTGTATTAAGGATTCTTCCGTGCTCTACAAATACAGTGTAAAACCATTTTCCTTCATGATTCTGAATCCAGCCATAACGGTCTTTTCTCTGTTCAAACTTAAATTCGCGGGCCGGTTCGAAACTGAATCCTGTTCTTTTTTCTACTTCAGCTCTGTATTGGTCAATACCCAATTTATCAATGGTATATTTTAACCTTGATAATTTTCGGTCACTTCTGTTTCCAAAGTCTCTTTGAACCGTGATGATTTCGTAGACGGCCTTCAATACTTTTTCTTCGGTATCTACAAATCCAAGGATGGATGCAAGACGGGCATAAGTGGCTTCATTTCCGTGAGTAGCTCCTAGTCCACCTCCGGCAGCAATATTGTAACCCACAATTTTATTATTCTCAATAATTGCGATCAGTGCAATATCATTGATAAATACATCTACATCATTATTGGGCGGAACAGCAATTCCTATTTTCAGTTTTCTTGGAAGATATCTGTCCTGATATAATGGATCTTCTTCTGCTTTACGATCAACCAAAAGTTCGTCATCAATCCAGATATCGTAGTAAGATTTGGTTTTTGGAAGACACATTTCACTGATTTTCCCTGCCAGTTCGTAAGCTTCCTGCTGTAAAGGGGATTCTGAAGGATTGGCTGTACAGGTTACATTTCTGTTGACGTCCCCACAAGCTGCAATAGAATCCAGATGCTGCAGATTGAAACTCTGAATGGTAGGTCTTAAATGAGATTTTAAAATACCATGCAGTTGAATGGTTTGTCTTGTCGTTACTTTGATGGTTCCTGTTGAGTGATCTTCGGCCGTTTCATTCAATCCTACCCATTGTTCCGGAGTTAAAAAGCCGCCGGGAAGCCTTAATCTGATCATGTAGGAATATAGCCATTCCAGTTTTTTGGAGACACGCTCTTCCCTTCGGTCTCTGTCGTCCTGCTGGTACATTCCATGGAATTTGATCAAAGTTTGGTCATCTTCCCGGATAGCTCCGGTAAATTGATCAGCAAGGCTCTCTTTTAAAGATCCTCTGAGCCCGTTACTGCTGGTTTTAATCCTTTCTACCGGTGAAAGGTTTTCTTTATCATTGTTCATAACTATTTCCTTTAATTTTTTACGAATACTTCTTTACTTCGTTTAATAAACATCTTTGGCATATCTGCCGTCAAGCTCCATTTCTTCCAGATAGTTTACAGCATCTTCTTTGCTGCGTTTTCCTTCATTCTGAATAATGGTCAGAAGTGTTTGTTCCACATCACGGGCCATCGGTTCTTTAGCGCCACATACGTATACTGACGCGCCCCCTTCCAACCAGTAAAATATTTCCTGAGATTTTTGCTCCAGCCTGTGCTGAACATATACTTTTTCATTTGTATCCCTGGAAAAAGCAAGGTCTAAATGCGTTAAGCTGCCTGTTTTAAGGAAATCCTGAAGTTCAGCCTGGTAAAGAAAATCTGAAACAAAATTCCTGTCTCCGAAAAACAGCCAGTTTCTTCCTTCTGCACCCGTTGCATCACGTTCCCAAAGGAAAGACCTGAAAGGTGCAATACCCGTTCCCGGTCCTATCATGATAATATCTTTATCGGCTTCCGGCAGTTTGAAGTGTCCTGCATCCTGAATATAAAATTCCACCTCTTCTCCTTCTTTGAATTCACTTAGAAAACCACTGCATAACCCGTTGTGTTTCTGATGATCAATAAAGAATTCTGATCTCGCAACCGTAATATGAATTTCCGTGTCACCATGAGCTTCCAGCGACGAAGAAATTGAGTACAGGCGGGGTGCCTGAGCAGTTACTATCTGTAGGATTTCTTCAAATTCATCTGCATTTTTTACGGGATAAATTCTGAGGAGATCAAGAAGGCTGAGTCTCACTTCCGGGATGGAATGTCCCGTTATTTTTGCATATTGAGCAACAACAGATTTGAGTAAATAACTGATGTTAAGATGCTTGTACAGCAGTTCTTCAACAGAAGCTGTAACCTTTGATGTTTCTATTTGTTTTTGAGGATCAATTCCTGTCAGCGTAATAATTTCATCCACGACAGATTTTGAATTGAACGGAATAACTCCCAAAGCTGCTCCTGGTTGATAGACAAGTGCTTCTTCAGTTTCAATTTCAATATGATACGTTTCTTTTTCAGAAGTAATATCGTTCAGATTAATGATAGCCGAAACTTTCCCCTGATATTTCTTTCTACCGGAAGTAATCTTTGATGCTGCAACATTTTTTGTACTCTGACCAGCATTTTTATGAACGGTGTCGAATACATGCTCTACCCAATGGGAAGCTTCCTGCTCGTAATCAATATCACATTTCTTTATTGGAATAATGCGTTGAGCGCCTAATATTTCAAAACGTGAATCTACATCTTCTCCGGTTTGGCAGAACAGAGGATAACTGCTGTCTCCCAAGGCCAGTACTCCATATTTCAGTCCGCTGAGATTGATTTCATTTTCATGAATATAATCGTAGAATTTTTTGGCAAGAGCTGGTGGTTCTCCTTCTCCCTGTGTACTGATGACTACGAAAAAGAATTCTTCTTTAGCCAGATCTTTAGGTTTGTATTGCGAAAGATCAGCAAGTTTAACCTGAAGTCCTTTTTTCTTCACGATACCTGCCAATGCTGTAGCCAGTTTTTTGCTGTTTCCGGTTTCTGTTCCGTAAGCCAGAGTTATCTTTTTTACAGCATTTTGAGTGCTGTTATTGAGTTGCTGTGGCGGTAGTACGGCGGTCAGTGAAGTTCCTCCGGCAATGCCTGCAAGATATCCGCTTGCCCAGATGGCTTCATCTCTGGAGAGGTCTCCGGAGATTTGTTTTAATACATTTAATTTTGTTTCAGACAGCATATTCAAAGAAATTTTGAGTTGTAGGGATTAGACTTCCGTTTTCCACTGATTTGAAGTAAAGACCTTCCTGTTCTGCATTTTTAAGCCATGAAAACTCTTCATGCAGATTGACAATCTTGCCAACTACAACCAAAGAAGGTGATGCAAAGACTTTGTCTCCGAATTTTTCGTTAAAATCATCAAAAGATGACGTGTACACCTTTTGATAAGGCGTTGTGGCCTGTTCAATGACTGCAATTTTTTTATCACTAGAAATCCCTAGCTGTATAAGCTTTTCTACAAGAGGAGTAAGATTTCCTTTGGACATGTAGAAAACAAGAGTATCATTAGTAAAAGCAAGTTCTTTCCAGTATTCTTCAGTTACAATTTCTGATTTATAATAGGTCAGAAAACGAACGGATGTAGAATATCCTCTTGCTGTTAAAGGCATCCCTGCAAAAGCTGCTGCTCCTAAAGCTGCTGTAATTCCCGGGATGATCTCGTAAGGAATATGATTTTGTTTTAAAGCCTGCAGTTCATCCAGAATATTGGAGAATATGGAAACATCTCCTCCTTTCAGCCTTACAATAGTTTTGTTCTGACGAGCATATTCCACCATTAAAGTATTGATATGAGACTGAGGGGTGGAAGCATTTTTGCTGCATTCTTTCCCTACATAGATGATTTCTGTATTTTCATTGACGTATGTTTCCAGAATCTCAGGACTTACAAGGCGGTCACATAAAATGACGTCTGCTTCTGCGATCGCTTTTACTGCTTTTACAGTGATCAGTTCAGGGTTGCCGGGCCCTGCACCGATAAGGTAAACCTTTGGTGATTTTATATTTGTTTTCATTGAAGTAGATGTTAATTAAGGATTTAGAAGAGTCCTTCCACAGACAGATACCTTTCTCCGGTATCGTAATTAATCGTCAGGATTTTAGCGTTAGATGGTATTTCAGGCAACTGTTTTGCGATGGCTGCTAAAGCGGCTCCGGTGGAAACTCCCACAAAAAGGCCTTCTTTTTTAGCGGCATTGAGGGCGTACTCATAAGCTTCTTCCTTTCCTACGGTAATCACTCCGTCTAAAAGGGTAATATCCAGAATGGAAGGAACAAATCCAGCTCCTAGTCCCTGTAGTGGGTGTGGTGCCGGGCTTCCTCCGCTTAAAACAGGAGACAATTCCGGCTCTACAGCGAATACTTTTACGTTAGGATATTTTTCTTTGACGGTTTTTGCAATTCCTGTGATGTGTCCTCCGGTTCCTACTCCGGTGATGATGTAGTCCAGTCCGTCCGGGAAGTCTTTTAAAATTTCCTGAGCAGTAGTCTCAACATGGACTTTTACGTTGGCAGGGTTATCAAACTGTCTTGGAATCCATGAATTAGGAGTGTCCTGAGCCAATTCATTAGCTTTCTCGATAGCGCCTTTCATTCCTTTTTCTCTTGGGGTAAGTACAAATTCGGCACCGTAAGCTTCCATAATTTTACGGCGTTCTATACTCATGCTTTCCGGCATGACAAGAATGAGTTTGTATCCTTTTACAGCTGCTACCAGAGCCAGACCTATTCCTGTATTTCCGCTGGTAGGTTCTATGATGGTACTGTCTTTATTTAGTAATCCTTTTGCTTCTGCATCTTCAATCATCGCCAGTCCGATTCTGTCTTTAATGCTTCCGCCAGGGTTGCTTTTTTCAAGTTTAATCCAGATTTCGTGATCTGAATTGAATAATTTATTAATTTTTACGACGGGAGTATTTCCAATCGTTTCTAATGCGTTCTGAAATCTCATATCAATTTATTTTTTTGTTTTTTTAAATCACAAAGGTTAATGATTCGGGTAATGAAGTATTATCCTTTATTTTTATTTCACTTTTGTGGTAAACCAGCGAATTGGCAGGAACATCCTGTGTTATCCAGACATTTCCTCCGATAATGCTTTCTCTGCCTATGGTAGTTTCGCCTCCCAAAATAGTTGCTCCAGAATAGATAATCACATCATCTTCAATATTGGGATGCCTTTTCTGGTGAGCTTTTTCTTTGGAAACATTCAAGGCTCCGAGGGTAACTCCCTGATAGATTTTGACATTATTTCCAATGACTGTTGTTTCCCCGATCACAATTCCTGTCCCATGGTCAATAAAAAAAGACTTTCCGATGGTAGCTCCCGGGTGAATATCAATTCCTGTCTTGCTGTGAGCATACTCTGAAATGACACGCGGTAATATTTTCACTTTCTGACTCCACAACTGGTGTGAAATACGATAGACATAAGTGGCAAAAAAGCCGGGATATGCCAGATAGACTTCTTCCAGAGAATCGGCGGCAGGATCAAATTCTACAATAGATTTTGCATCCAGTACCAACTGATCATAAAGGTCAGGCAGAGATTCAAAAAACTGATTCACTTGTTTCTCAGTACTGTCCTGATCACCTGTTACGGTATTGATCTGTTCTGAAAGAGTTTCCCGCAGTGCTCCAAAATTTCTTTTCAGCTGATCTTCAGTGTTGTCATTCTGGGGAAGGAAAAGTGTTTCATACAAATCCTTAACCCATCTTTTAGTCTTTATCTTATCAAAGAATCCATGATTACTATTTTGTTTGGTCTGATGAATTCTTTCTATTAAGTGATCGGAAATTGCCATTTTTCTATTGAATTATACAGGCTGCTACCGTTGAATTGGACGTTTCATCCACCAAAATGGCAGAGCCCGTTGTTTTATTATTGGTAAAGCTGTCATAGACCAAAGGCTGTGCCGTTCGCAGGGTAACTTTTACAATTTCATTCAGTTTAATTTCGCTGTCTGCCTGTTCATGGGTCAGGGTGTTAACATTGATCTTGTAATCTATCTCTTTAACAATTGCTTTCACAAGTCTGCTGTTCTGCTGCAGAAGGTATTTATTCCCCGGTTGTAAAGGTTTCTGATCAAGCCAGCATAAGAGAACTTCCAGATCTTTTTCAACGGACGGAATCTGTTCTTCCGTGACAAAAATATCTCCTCTGCTGACATCTAAATCATGAGCAAGATGGATCACTGCAGGCTGCCCTTCAAAAGCTTCCTCTTTTTCAATACCATTGATCTCAATTTTAGTAATTTCAGTGGTCAGATCTGCCGGAAGAATATGGATTTTGTCTCCTTTTGTGAATTTTCCACTTAATATTTGTCCGGCGTATCCTCTGTAATCATGCAGTTCTTCGGTCTGAGGGCGAATTACATACTGAACCTGAAAACGGCTTCCGTTGTTTTTTTCTTCATTCAGGGTTACTTCTTCAAGATATTTAAGAAGTGAATTTCCTTTGTACCAGTCTGTTCTGGCAGATGTTGAAACGATATTATCTCCTTTCAATGCAGAGATCGGAAAATAAGTGACATCGTTTAATCCAAGATTTTCTGCAATTTTTGAGTATTCTGATTTGATAGATTCAAAAACTTCTTCCGAATAATCCACCATATCCATTTTATTAATGGCTACAGCGACTTTCTTTAATTGTAATAAAGAAGCGATGATGGAATGTCTTCTGGTTTGTTCAATCACGCCTTTTCTTGCGTCGATAAGAATAACCATAAGGTCAGAGTTTGATGCTCCGGTGATCATATTACGCGTGTATTGTACGTGGCCTGGAGCATCAGCAATAATAAATTTTCTTTTTGCTGTTGAAAAATAACGGTAGGCAACATCAATGGTGATTCCCTGTTCCCTTTCTGCACGCAATCCATCTGTTAGAAGAGCCAGGTCTACTCCGTCTTCATTTTTATTTTTTGAATGTTTTTCAAGGACTTCCAACTGGTCCTGTAAAATACTTTTGCTATCGTAAAGCAGTCTGCCGATAAGGGTACTTTTGCCATCATCAACGCTTCCTGCTGTTATAAATCTTAATATATCCATACGATTTTAATTATAAATGATAAGTGATAAATGATAATTGATGAAATACTTTGTGTAATCATTGATTAATTATCTTTTATCATTGATTAAAAATAGCCTCCTTTTTTTCTGTCCTCCATAGCGGCTTCTGTTACCCTGTCGTCAATTCTTGTTTCGCCACGTTCTGAAATTCTGGTTGCTACAATTTCTTCAATGACGGCATCTATTGTGACCGCATTGGACTCTACTGCTGCGGTACAGGTCATATCTCCTACGGTACGGTAACGTATTTTTCTAGTGGTGACAATATCTTCAGGTTCTAAGAAAACATGTGAAGAATTGGCAAGCCACTGACCATTAAAGTCTACCACTTCCCTTTCATGCGAGAAATAAATAGAAGGAAGTTCAATTTTTTCTCTTCGGATATAATTCCAGATGTCCAGTTCTGTCCAGTTGCTGATAGGGAAAACTCTTACATTTTCTCCTTTGTGGATTTTTCCGTTAAAGATATTCCACAACTCAGGACGCTGAAGTTTAGGATCCCATTGTCCGAATTCATCACGAACTGAAAATATTCTTTCCTTGGCGCGGGCTTTTTCTTCATCTCTACGAGCTCCTCCGATACAGGCATCAAATTCAAATTCTTCAATCGTGTCAAGAAGAGTGTAAGTTTGCAGCCAGTTTCTGCTTGGAAATTTACCTTTAGCCTCGGTTAGTTTTTTACTTTTGATAGTATCTTCCACTTTTCTCACAGCAAGATTAACATCAAACTGCTTTACCAGCTGATCACGGAAATCCAACACCTCCGGAAAGTTGTGCCCGGTGTCCACATGAACAAACGTAAATGGGATTTTCCCGTGAAAAAATGCTTTTCTTGCCAGGTGAGCAAGCACAATACTGTCTTTTCCTCCACTGAATAATAATGCCGGACGTTCAAATTGACCTGCTACTTCTCTTAATATATAAATAGATTCGGCTTCTAACTGATCTAAATAGTTTAACTGCTGTATTGACATGTTTTTCTTTTTTATTGATGAATATGCAGACCGCATTCTTTTTTATTGGCATCTTCCCACCACCATCGGCCTGCCCTGAAATCTTCCCCTTCTTTGATCGCTCTGGTACATGGTTCACATCCTATGCTTACAAATCCTTTCTTGTGAAGGTGATTGTAGGGTAAATGATGTTTTTTTACATACTCTGTCACCTGTTCTGTCGTCCAGTGAAGGATGGGATGAAATTTTATGATCTTATTATCCTGATCCCATTCCAGCTGGGGCATATTCTTCCGGTTTGGGGAATGTTCGGATCTAAGACCGGTAATCCATACTTTATAACCTTCCAATGCTTTTTTTAATGGATGAACCTTACGGATGGTACAGCACGCTTTCCTCTTTTCAACAGACTGATAAAAAGAATCAGGCCCGTTTTCTGTTACAAATTCTCTGAGCTCTTCCATATCCGGATAATAGGCTTTGATGTTCTTTTTGAAGAAAGCTTTTGTGGAAGTCCAGGTTTCGTAGGTCTGCTCAAAAAGTCTTCCTGTATCTAGGGTAAAAATTTCAATATTTAAATCTTTTATCAGATGAGTGATCACCTGATCTTCGTAACTGAAGCTGGTTGAAAAGATCACTTTATCCGGAAATCTTTCAGCCAGTAATTGCAGTCCATTAGTTTGAAAAGAAGCTTCAGCAGCCTCTCTCAAAAGGTTTTCGTATTCATTTTTCAGACTGTTTTCCATTTTGAATTGAGATTTAAGTCCTGCAAATATATACAAAATTCTATAACTCCTATCAAAATAGTAGAATTTAAATAAAAAAATTTTATCCTTGAGTAATGAACTTAGTCAGAGTAGCCTCCATCATGCTTGTTCTTGTCTTTTCACGAACGATCATTAATTCTTTTCTGAGGTAACAGACTGCTTCATCCACACAATCATCACAGGCTTCATAAAAGTTTAAAGATACACATGGGGTTAATGCAATTGGCCCGTCAAAAATGCGGTAAATGTCTGCTAGTGAGACTTCATCGGGTGATTTCAGTAAATAGTACCCTCCTACTTTACCCTGTTTACTGTTGACAAGTTTGGCTCTTTTAAGTTCAAGAAGGATTTGTTCAAGAAATTTTTTGGGGATGTTCTCGTCTTGTGCAATAACAGAGGTTGGCAGAAAGCCCTGGTTATAATTCCTTGCTAATCTGACCATTGCTTTAAGCGCATATTTGCAACGTTTTGACATCATAATTTCTGCAAGTTATGATAAATATCTGATAAATGAAATGTTTTCTGTGGAAGGCTTTGATGTATTTCAACCAAAAAAGTCACAAAAGATTAAAAAAACATTTAAGTATATTTTAAGTGACAGGTAGGCTGTTGAGAAGTACACTGAAGCTTTAAAAATCAAAGATTTTTATGATTGCTTTGCACAACATATATACAATCATCTGTGTAGATCTGTGAAATCTGCAGTGAAAGATAACCACCCCGTCAAAAATTCTTTGAATTTTCGCCACCCCTCCAAAGGAGGGGAATTTGCAGGCCTCCGGTTCTAAGGATCAGATCTGTTTACTATTTCTGTAATATAAAGTAAGCCAGCTCCCTATCTTCCCGTTTTAGGTTTTCAATTCTCTTAAAGTTGTTGTTCAGAAGAACTTTCTGAGAACCTATATTATCAAGATCGGTTACAGCAACGATATCTTTCTGATGATTTAATGATAAACAATACTCAACAAGGGCTTTACAAACTTCAGTTCCAAGACCTTTTCCCCAATAATTATCACCCAAAGTATATCCTATTTCCAGCTGATCGGGATTATCAAGGAAGATTCTGGCCAGACACATTCCTACAAAATCGTTATTTTGAGTGTAGAATATTCCCCATCTGCTGAATGGTCCTTCTTTATAATCTGCCACTGCTTTGTCAAACATTTCCTTATATTCTTCAGGAGTTTTATAAGGCAGATAGCGGGTAACATTCTCATTTTCAAAAAGAGTGGAAAACAAAGGAAATTCTTTAGTTGTAAATTCACGGATGATGATGGTGTCGTTTTTATAATGCATTGGAATTGTAATTACAGAATAAAAGTACACAAATAAATGAAGAACTGCTCATAAATAGAATAAAAAATTGGGCTTACAATGAAGCCCAATCAACTGTATATGAATACTAAACTATTATTCATATTTCTGAGAAAAGTGTTTTGTTATTTAAAAAGTTTTAAACCAATCTGTAACTGCTTTGAAGTAATAATCAGGAGGTTGATGGTGTTGCAGACCACTGCCGCCAGAATATTGTCCATAGGTTACCGTTTGATCCTATTTTTTAATGAATTTTTGGGAAGATTTCCCTAAAGAAGTTTCAATATCAATTAAATAAGTTCCGCTTAGGAAGTGTTTAACATCAACCTTATCCCCCATAACTTTAGCATTCATTTTTCTTCCAAACATATCATAAACAGAAATTGACTTAATTTCCCCTTTTGTTTTAATATTTAATACATCAGAAACCGGATTTGGATAGATAGAAGTTTCTGAGTCTATTGTATCAACGTCTGCAGTGGATAATGATAATGCACAAGGGGTTGTAATACTGCCATTTGGTTGTGTATTGTATCCAAACGCAGTTACAGAATAACCTGAACCATTGGCCCCAACAGTCAGTTTGAAATAGCCGTTAATATTGTAGCCCTCGAATTGGTTTCTAAAACCAACATAAGCGGTTTGGCCAGACCAGTTAGTGTATGTAGGAGTGTACACGTCAAGTTGTCCGGGAGTACCAATTGGGTAACCTATATTATTTGCATTAGTTATAGTGGTGCAAGCCGGAATTAAACTGATATTTCGTGTTCCTGTTTGGCAAACTAATCCTTTCCAATAGGTTTCTAATTTTAATTGATTGGCTCCATAGTACCAGGCGCCATACCCGGCATCATCACTAAGCTCCGGGTTAATGATAAAATATTTCCAAGTTGCCCCTGAGTTGGTGGTTACTGTTGTTGGTGTTGGGTTGGCATAACTTTCCAGAGGAGTTCCTGTAACTATTTTATAAGGATCTTTGTAAGAAAAAGTTAATGCCAAAGCTGTCGTTGATCCTAATGAAGTTACGCCTCCTGTTATAGCCGAATTCAGGAACGTAATTGATGAATTCAGGACCTGACTTTTAGGATGACTGGTTGCCGCACCATTTATGCTAAGTGTAGCAGTAGTAGGGCTTATAACTGCTATAGATGCTGTTAGTCCTGCTGGTAATGAAGAAGTGAAATGTGTTCCTGAAGTAAGAGTTGTTCCATTGGGAACGGCAAATGTAGCTCCTTTTAGCGTAATCGTTGATGTAGGAGCAGATGCTACTGTTCCATCTAATGACACGGCTCCATTATTGTTTAAGTTCTCTGTAAATGTACTGTTGCTAAGGGTTAATCTAGGTGGAGTATTGGCAACTCCGGTTGCTGCTAAGTTGGCAGGCTGCCATAAATTCATTCGCGAAGGATGGTTTAATGCTGCCAGCATTCTGTTAACCTGTCCATTGGTAAACATTTTATAACAACCGGAAGAACCATTGTATCCCATATAGTTTTCAACGTTTACTTTTTGTCCAAGACAATTGTTTCCAGCTGAACATCCTAATCCGGAAGAAGTATTTTCTACAGGGGTGTCAGCAACTCCATCACCATCATTAGTAGGGTTTGCAGTTGAACATGGAACATTAAACGTGTGTTGAAGATTTAACCAATGGCCGAATTCGTGAGTAAATGTATCAGAAAACTCGTTTGAAGCCAGTGTTCCTGCAGCATTAAATATATAACGTCCGTTATAAACAACTCTGGCTGTATTTACTGAAGTCATGTATGAATCCGGATACCAGGCAACTCCTGATTGATATAAATCTTTATTAGCATATAGGTCATTTTGTATATACACATTCATATACTTTGTATTATCCCATGCATCTGTGCCAATTTCTGTATCATATCCACCTCCGTTGCCATATCCACCTTTGAATGGGTGAAATACCACTCCGCTTGTTGCTTTTCCGGTTGGATCAATTTTAGCTAATCGAAATTCAATACTTAATGCTGCTCTGATAGATTGGAAATCAGGATCCACAGTATTTGAATCCGTGTTAATTCCATTGAAATTTAAGTTGATTTGTTCCAGTAAGTCAACTACTTTTTGGTAATTTACTTTTACATTACTCTGAGATTCTCCATACACATGAAAAACCACAGGAATAATGTACGTTGGATTGTTGATCCTATTATTCAATGAATTTTTGTCTGAACCCATTTTCTTTACGAAATCTTGGGTGTATTTCTCAAAATTTTCATATTCAGCCTTAGATTTAGGGTGCAGTTCAAAATGTTTTTTCATCATTTCATCTGCTTTACACTCCCGAGGTCTGTTTTCTTGCGCAAAACCTATTATTGGAAATAGGGAAACAAGTACTAGTAATTTAAATTTTTTCATAAATTTTGGATTTGGTTGTTAATAAATTATTTGAATAATCAAATTGTTTTTGGCTTGATTTGTGTGTTATGTGGTGTTTTTTAACTAAATCTTTCAGGGTTGAATATCTTTATCTCAACCGTTGGCTTTTGGTCATTGGCAAGTTCTGACACTGTTTTTCCAAAAATGGGTCCTAAACTTAAACCCATCATACCGCCGCCGCCTGCGATAATCAGGTTTTTCAATTGGGAAGATTGTCCTAAATAAGGAAGTCCATCCGGAGCGCAGGGTCTGTAGCCGAACCAAATTTCAGATTCTTTGGGTTTTTCAATCTGAAAGTCAGGTAAATATTGAGGAATAGACCTGATGATCCCTTCTACCCTTTTCATGTTAATTTTATCATAATGGGAAGCCAGTTCCATCGTTCCACCGAAACGGATCTGCCTGTTCATAGGAGTGACAGCCACTCTTGCTTCCAGTAATAAAGCAGCATGATTTAGGGTATTGACCGGATTTTCAGGGGTATGCATGAAAGAATATCCTTTTCCGGGCATTAATTGAATTTTGATCCCTGCTTTCTGAGCCAGTTCAGGGAGAAATGAACCTCCGGTCATGACGAAACGGTCTGCTGTAAACTTTTTATCATTGGCAATTATGGTTTTAATCATATTTCCTGATTTTTCAAAGCCGGTTACTTTGTGATGAGTATGAAAAGTGACACCATTCTTTTTAAGATAAGAGATCATTTGCTCCATCAGTTTCATGGGATTCATATGACCGTCACATTTGTAATTGACTCCTCCGATAACATCCAATCGGGCATTGGGCTCGAGTTCCTGAATATCTTTTTTATCCAGAATATCAACGGGTAAACCCATCCTGGTTGCTTTGTGGGCAAGCTCTATCTCTTCTTCTGCAACTTTCTCTGTTTTATAGAGCATTAAAATACCATTCTGATTAAGATCAAAATCAAATTCATCCTTTGTGGCAATCTCGTTGTAGAGGATGCTGCTCGCCAGATTAAGGTCTCTGATGGCTGTTGCTGAGCGGTCCACATGCTTTTGGTTGGAGTGTTTTAAGAATTTTATCCCCCAGGAAAACAGGTCAGAATTCAATGAAGGCTTTACATAAAACGGACTTTTGCTATCAAACATCCAGCGGATTCCTTGTGCCACAACACCTGGTGCCGCTAACGGAGTAAAGTGGCTGGGTACAATCATTCCTGCATTGCCATAAGAACAATTGTTGGAAAGATCGTTCTGTTCCAGAATTTCTACACTCCAGCCTTTCTCTAAAAGGTAATAGGCGGAGCTTAAACCTGCTATTCCTGCACCAATAATGAGTGCTTTTCCTTTATTCTGTGTCATATGTTTGTTTACATAACCTGAAATCCCTGCCAGTAAGGATCTTCATCATCAATAATAATATGATTATAACCGGTGATTCTTGCCCAGCCTTCTACTGAAGGGATAATTGCCGGTTTTCCGACAACAGTAGCCGTTCCTTCAATTCTCCCGATAAACTGGGATCCGATATAGCTTTCATGGATAAACTCTTCGCCTTCTTTTAATTTTCCTTTAGCATACCATTGAGCCATTCTTGCAGAGGTACCTGTTCCGCATGGTGAACGATCCAAAGCGTTCTCTCCTACTAAAACAGCATTTCGTCCACTGGCTTTAGGGTCTTTGGGATTACCCGTCCATTGAATATGGCTTAATCCGGTAATGTGTTCATTCTCAGGATGAATAAACTGGTATTTTTCATTGAGTAGTTGTCTGATGATTTTTCCGTAATGAATAAGCTGGCTGGCTGTAAAATCGGAAATATCTCTGAAATTCTCCTGAGGATCTATAATCGCATAGAAGTTCCCGCCATAAGCTACATCCGCTTTTATCAATCCGAGATCAGGACAATCAACTTCCAGGTTTTCGGCATACAGAAAGGATTTTACATTGGTTAATTTTACAGAGGTTACTTTTTTGCCTTCCTGTACATAATCAATAAGAATAAGTCCTGCCGGTGTTTCCAGGCGCAGCTTGCCGGGAATTTTGGGAAAAATCAAACCCTCTTCTATAGCAATGGTTACTGTACCTATCGTTCCGTGTCCGCACATGGGAAGACATCCGCTGGTTTCAATATATAAAACTCCGATATCGTTTTCTTCGTCAAAAGGTGGATACAAAATACTTCCACTCATCATATCGTGCCCGCGGGGTTCAAACATAAGCCCCTTCCGGATCCAGTCATATTCTTTCATAAAATGAAGCCTGCGCTCCATCATGGATTTTCCTTTTAAAATAGGACCTCCTCCTGCTACAAGACGTACAGGGCAGCCACAGGTGTGTGAATCTATACAAAAAAACGTTCTGTTCATGTGGTTTGTAATTTTAATGATTCTGAATTGACTTCTCCATCTATTATTCTGCTGATTCGTAACGGGTTTTCATTCTGCAATTCTTCAGGTAAAAATTCATCTGGCCAGTTTTGGAAAGAAATAGGACGGATAAACCTCTTTACAGCATCTGGTCCTACGGAGGTAAAACGGGAATCAGTAGTGGAAGGAAAAGGGCCTCCATGCTGCATGCCATAAACAACTTCTACTCCTGTAGGCATTCCGTTGAAGAGTAACCTTCCACATTTATCCTTTAGAAGATTAATAAGCATCAGATGATTCCGGGCATCTTCATCGGTAGCTGCTACGGTAATTGTTAACTGTCCTTTCAGTTGTTTAGCGATTTCCGTTATCTCTTCCTGGGTTTCGCAAGTTACAATGATACCAAAAGGCCCGAAAACCTCTTCACTTAGTACAGGATTTTTCATGAAGTTTTTGGCGTTGGTTTCTATCACGATAGCACGTCCGTACCCTTCATTAATTTCTGTATCTGCTGTTGCAATAATATGTACTTCAGGCTGTTCTGCTGCAAAGGTCTTATGTTTTTCAAAACTTTCATAAATTCCTTTGTGAAGCATCTTTGCGGGAACTGCTGTCTGAATTTCATTTTTCAGGGTAATGATAAAACGGTCCAGAGATTCTCCTTTAAGAGCAATACATACTCCCGGATTGGTACAGAACTGTCCCACTCCTAATGTTAAGGATGAAAGATATTCTTTAGCGAACGCTTCTGCTCTGATTTCAAGCAAATCCGGCAGGGCAAATACTGGATTGATGCTGCACATTTCTGCAAAAACAGGAATAGGATCTTCACGGTGATTCGCCATGTCGAACAACGCTTTCCCACCGGTAAATGAACCGGTAAATGCAACGGCTCTGATCTCTTTATGCTGAACTAAATAAGCCCCGATGTCATTGGATGTTCCGGTAATATGGCTGAAGATTCCTTCAGGCCAGCCACATTCTTTCACGGCAGCTGTTATAGCATCAGCCATGAGCTGAGAGGTTTTAGGGTGAGCCGGATGAGCTTTTACAATAACAGGACAACCTGCTCCAATAGCACTTGCCGTATCACCGCCCGCTGTAGAAAAAGCAAACGGGAAATTACTGGCCCCAAAAACTACTACAGGTCCTATACCCACATTGTATTTTCGGATGTCTCCTTTTTGTTTGTCAGATTGTGCAAGATCAATTCTTGGTTCTGTATATATTCCGGTGGCTACCGCTTTGGCATAGCTTCTCCATTGTCCTGTTGTTCTTGCTTTTTCACCAGTAAGTCTGGCTAAAGGCAGCGATGTTTCAGTATGAGCCGTTGTCAAAAGTTCTTCTCCCAGTGCTTCAATTTGATCGGCAACTTTGTTCATGAAGGCAGCCCGTTCTTTTACAGAGGTGTTCTTAAGGAACTGGAAGGCTTCAACCGCCATCTGAATTCTTCTATCAATATTTTGTGGTGATGTTTCTTCTATCATATCTGTATTTACGGAATTAGTAGTTTCGGACGATTCACTCTGCCTTCTTCAATAATCTTTTGAATTCTTTCAGCTTCTTCTCCATGAAGTTCCAGACGTGGGGCTCTTACATATGGACTGCTTATTCCTTCCGCTGTAGCAGCCAGTTTGATATACTGAATAAGTTTTGGGTGGATATCGAGTTCCAGCAATGGCATAAACCATCTGTAGATTGCTACGGCTTTGTCGTATTCATTTGCTTTCACATAGTTGTACATTGCCATGGTTTCATAAGGGAAAGCATCTACAAGACCTGCTACAAGGCCGTCTGCGCCAAGCATCAGGGTTTCCAGACAAATGGTGTCTACGCCTCCGAGAATTTTGATTCTTTTTCCAAAACGGTTGATCATCCTGGTTACATTGGCAAGATCTCTAGTAGATTCTTTAACAGCCTGAATGGTTGGGTACTCAATAAGCTCCTCAAACATTTCAAGGGTAACATATATTCCGTAATCAACCGGATTGTTATAGATCAGGATTGGAAGGTCCGTAGCGGAAGCCACTGCTTTGAAATATTCTACTACTTCACGATTATCGGCTTTATAACGCATCGGAGGAAGCAGCATGAGCCCGTCAGCACCTGATTCTTTAGCTTTTTGAGCAAAGTTTACTGCATTTTTGGTAGTATTTTCAGAAAGGTTAAGAATGACAGGAATTCTTCCCTGTGTTATCTTTTTTGCATATTTCAGCAGTTCAAATTTTTCTTCAGTTTCTAACGCGCTGGCTTCCCCTAATGTTCCCGCAAGGATAATTCCGTGAACACCTGCTTTGATCTGGGCTTCTGTATTGAGAGCAAACATTTCAAAGTCTATCTCACCTTCTTTGGTAAAAGGAGTTAATACAGCAGGATAAATACCTTCCCAGTTTAGTTTTGTACTCATATCAAATAATATTTATTCAAAACTAGGTGAATTTTAAAACGGTAAATGTTAATATTTTAATAGATACTAACCGTATTTTAACAAGTTGCTTTTTATTGCTCTATAGTGGCCTCTTTATAGTGTTTAAGGTATTCTTTAGGCGAATATTTCATAATGGACTTGAAAACCCGGTTAAAATTGGTAAGGCTGTTGAATCCGCTGTTAAAAGCCACAGAAGAAATACTGTACATACTGCTGGATGTTAATAGTCTGCAAGCTCGTTGTACCCGGAGTTCATTAAGATATTCAATATAAGTGATTCCGGTTCGTTTTTTAAAAGATCTGCAAAATGCCTGAGGGGTCATACAGGCTTCCTGAGCAATACTGTCAAGGGTAAGTTTAGTTTGAGCAAAATTCTTCTTAATAAAGGTTTGGGCATCTATAATTCTTTGATCATAATCTGAAATATGATTTGGCAGATTCTTTTCTGAAGATAAGGGAATATGCAGATGCCTGTTTTGCTTAAGATGGTTTAAAATCCTGATAAAATCTATGATCTGCTCTACTCCTTCTGTTTTTTGTAATGCTGCAATGTTTTCCCCGATACATATTTTTAATTTAGGGGCAACCTGGAAACCGACTTCTGAATGGGCAATAAAATTTTTAAGCTCTCCAAATTCCGGTAAGTCAAAAAATGCAGCGATCTTTTTATACGGATCAAAAAATATAGAGATGGAATGAACTTTTTGTTTTTCATCTTTATCAAAATTACCCCGGAAGACATGTGATTGATTAGCTCCCAGATAGAAAATATCACCGGCCTCAAAATTAAAGAGATTTTGTTCTATGGCCAGTGTCCCGTGTCCTTTAAGAATCCACATGATCTGGGTTTCCGTATGGCGATGGAAGTAAGGATAAAAATTGGGCATTATATCTTCCTGAATACGGATACTTTTGTTGGTGTCAGCAGGGACTGAAAACTGAAGACTCTTCATAGAACCGATATTTTGATGTAAAAGGTTAAAATATGATCGAATTTAAGCAAAATATGAACACTGGATATCATATTAAAATCCAAACTTTACATTATTCTTTATTTTAGTAAATAAAGAGCGGTCAATAGTACAAAATCGTACCTTTAAAGCTTTAAATTAAAAAGTATTCATAAT
The DNA here is from genome assembly GCF_019970045.1 of Chryseobacterium sp. GVT01B. GTDB lineage: Bacteria > Bacteroidota > Bacteroidia > Flavobacteriales > Weeksellaceae > Chryseobacterium. Next base: position 95,913 of record NZ_JAHXYI010000006.1, on the reverse strand, counting down.
ATGTTTTCAACACAAACCTATCAAGATAGAAGAGCAGTTTTACAAAGTAATGTATCGGGCGGAATTTTATTGTTTTTGGGAAATATAGAGAATCCTGTGAATTTTGAACACAATCCTTATTATTTCCGTCAGGACAGCACCTATTTATATTATTTCGGAATCCAGGAACCCCGTATTGCGGCCATTATTGATATTGATGAGAATAAGACCATTGTTTTCGGAGATGAATTAAGTATAGATGACATCGTATGGATGGGCAGACAGGAAACCCTTAAAGAAAAAAGTCTGAAATCCGGAGTACAGGAAACCATGCTGTATGCAGAACTTTCTCAATATATTCTAAAAGCACAAACTTCCGGGAGAAAAGTACATTATCTTCCTCCGTATCAGTCTTCCAATAAAATTTTACTTGCCGATCTTCTTGGGATTAAAATAACAGAATTACAGCCTTCTGCAGAAATGATTAAAGCCATTGTGAAGCAGCGGTCTATAAAAGAACCTCAGGAAATAGTGCAGATAGAACAGGCCGTGAATGTATCCAATGAAATGCATTTGCTGGCGATGCAGATCGCAAAACCGGGCATTAAAGAATATGAAATTGCGAATGCCATTCAATATCTGGCTGCCAATAAAGAATGTCAGATGTCTTATCCTCCGATTGTAACCATAAGCGGAGGAATTCTGCATAATCATTATCGCCTTAATACTTTGAAAGAGGGAGATCTTTTCCTTAACGATTCCGGAGCGGAAACGGCAATGGGATATGCAGGCGATCTTACCAGAACATTTCCTGTGAGCAAAACTTTTAGTACAAAACAAAAGGAAATGTATGAAGTGGTTCTGAATGCTTTTAATAATGCCCAACAGCTTCTGAAAACGGGTGTTCGATTCAAGGATATTCATTTGAAAGCTTCTCAGCATCTTGTAGAAGGTCTTATTGATCTTGGATTGATGAAAGGAAATCCTGAAGAAGCGGTAAAAAACCATGCCCATACCCTATTTTTCCAATGCGGATTGGGACATATGATGGGACTTGATGTACATGATATGGAAGATCTCGGAGAGCAGTATATTGGCTATACCGAAGAAGAACCAAAAGATACCAAAACATTCGGTCTTAAATCTTTACGTTTAGGAAAGGCTCTTGAATCCGGATTTGTAGTAACGGTTGAACCCGGTATTTATATGATCCCGGAACTGATTGATATCTGGCAGGCTGAAAATAAAAATGCAGATTTTATCAATTACGATAAAGTAAATGAATACCGAAACTTTGGAGGAATCCGTGTGGAAGATGATTTCCTGATTACTGATGACGGGTACAGACTTCTTGGGAACGGATTAATAAAAACAGTTGAAGAAATTGAAAATTACAGAGCTGAACATTGAGCTTAATCAAATAATAACTATGAAGAATATAAAAAAACTAACCGTTATTGCATTATACTTCCTGTGTCTGTCGCCATTGGCTGCACAAAAAACACAGTGGACTCCGGATGGCAATGCTTATTATTCATTTACTAAAAAGGGGGTTGAAATTGTTGATGTACTGCATCCCGGAAAAGATCAGACTCTTTTAAACAGCAATGAACTTGTTCCTATGGGAAGTTCTGAACCACTGCAGGTACAAAGTTTCCAGGTATCTCCTGATGACAAAAGTTTATTACTCTTTGCCAATACCCGAAAAGTATGGAGAGACAATACCCGTGGAGATTACTGGATCTTTGACAAAAACACTAAAAAGCTTACCCAGCTTGGAAAAGGATTACCTTCTTCATCACTGATGTTTGCAAAATATTCTCCGGACGGAAAAAAAGTAGCGTATGTATCCAAGCATAATATGTATGTTGAAGAACTTTCAAACAACCAGATTACCAAAATCACGACTGATGGTACAGACGGTATGATCAACGGTACTTTTGATTGGGTATATGAAGAGGAATTTGGAACTCAGGATGGTTTCCGATGGTCACCCGACGGTAACAAAATTGCTTACTGGAAGCTGGATGCAAGAGGTACAAAAAACTTCCTGATGATCAATAATACAGACAGCCTGTATTCATTTACAGTTCCTGTAGAATATCCGAAAGTGGGCGAAAATCCTTCAGGCTGCAGCATCTGGTTTTATGATCTTGCCTCTAAATCTTCAAAGAAAGCAGATATTGCAGGAGATGAAATGCAAAATTATATTCCGAGAATGGAATGGGTACTAGATTCTAAATCCGTTATTCTTCAGCAGCTGAACAGAAAACAGAATCAAAGCAAAATCATCGTGGCAGATGCCAACTCTGGCAGCAGCAAGACTATTCATACGGAAACAGATGCTGCATGGATTGATATCAAATCCCGTTGGAACGATAATGACCCAAGTGGCTGGGACTGGATTGAGAATGGAAAGGAGTTCCTTTGGCTTTCTGAAAAAGATGGATGGAGACATATTTATAAAATAGATATGAGCGGCAAGGAAACATTGATTACCAAAGATGCTTTCGATGTGATAAAACCTGAGTTTTTTGATGTTCAGAACAAACAGATCTACTTTTCAGCATCACCCAATAATGCGACTCAAAAGTATCTGTACAAAGTAAGTATGAAAGGAGGAAAAGCACAAAAAGTTACCCCTGAAGCTTACACAGGTTCCAATATATACACGATATCACCCAATGGGAAAATCGCGATGTTTACCAATAACAGCGTTAATGCCATTTCAATGGGTTCTGTAATATCACTTCCGGAACATAAAGAACTCGTTGCTGCCAAGAGAACAGCAAAAGCAGATCCTGCAAAGTCTAAAACAGAGTTTTTCCAGATTACCACACAGGATGGTGTTACATTGGACGGATGGGTGGTAAAGCCTAAAAATTTTGATCCTAATAAAAAATATCCGGTGGTTTTCACAGTCTATGGAGAACCGGCAATGCAAACAGTAACAGACAGTTTCTATACAGGCTGGAACCAATTGTACGTTGGAGATATGGCTGAAGATGGCTACCTGTATGTTTCCCTTGAAAACCGTGGAACACCTGCTCCAAGAGGACGTGAATGGAGAAAATCAGTCTATCGTAAAATAGGACAGCTTAATATCCGTGATCAGGCAATGGGAGCTAAAGCTTTATTTGCAAAATGGCCTTATGCAGATACTTCAAGAGTTGCCGTATGGGGCTGGAGCGGCGGAGGTTCATCTACCCTGAACCTTTTGGGACAATATCCTGATATTTACCAGACCGGGATTGCTATTGCTCCGGTAGCCAATCAGTTGTTCTATGACAATATCTATCAAGAAAGATATATGGGGCTTCCACAGGAAAACAGAGAAGATTTTGTGAATGGGTCTCCACTGGCTTATGCTAAAAATCTAAAAGGAAATCTTTTACTGGTTCATGGAACAGGTGATGATAATGTACATTACCAGAATACGGAAGTCTACATCAACGAGCTGGTAAAATACAACAAACAGTTTCAGCTGATGTCTTATCCTAACCGTACACACTCCATTGATGAAGGGGAAGGTACGTCAGAGCACCTTGCTACTCTATTTACAAAATATTTAAAAGAACATTGTCCTCCGGGAGGAAGATAGAAAAGAAAAAACCAGATATCAAATTATCTGGTTTTTCTTTTAAATAGAGGTAATGAATATTGATCCTGATTATTATAAACTGTAAGCCAGCCCTACATTTCCTATTCCTTTATATCCAAAACCTGCTTCAGCACTTACTCCCAATCTGCCTCCTAATCTAATTCCGAGCCCTGTAAGTTGATAATTAAAATGTGAGATACTTTGTAAAGGATTCCTACTCTTTTCCAATGTTAATCCTAATCCCAATCCGTAATACATACGAAATTTTGGTTTGGATATATAGTTGTAGTTACTTTTTACGGCAAAAGTATAATTGTGTGATTTTTCCGTTGATTTATCGGAATATTCTCTCGTTACCTGTTGATATGCGAGGTCTGTTCCAATAATCCATTTATCCTTTATTGCATAGTTATATTCAACAACAAAAGCTCCGGAATTTCCTGTCTCATAAGGACCATAACCGAATGTAAACACACTGGTAAAAGCATTAATAAAATCTGTGGTCGTTCCAAGTCCATAGGCAATTTTTATCTCTGAAGTTCCTTTACTTTGGGCTTTAATCACGGTACTGCCAACAATTAATAATAACAAGCAAATAGTTTTACATAAAGTGGTAAATAAATTTTTCTTTTCCATTTTGCAAAATTAAAGCTAATAATGCAGCAGTAGAGCTTTATCGCATTAGAATACAATTAGAACTCACTTAAAATATGGTTAAAGATATCACCTCTTTTGAAAGGTTACAGAGAAATGTTGGGTTCGTTTTATCTTCTTTTAAATACAATGGTCCAGGTTATATGAAAAGGCTCTCCTTTGTATTTGTCTGTCTCTTTCATGACAATCTTCATTGTTGTTTTATCCAGTTGGACGATTTCAAATCTTCGCTCATAATTACCCCCGTCAAATAAAGATAAGATTTTGTCTTCAGGATGTAATTCATACGAAAAATAAAGCTGCCCACTATCAATAATGGAGCCGTCAGCATTAAACTGCATGAGGTCTTTGCTGTTTAATTTGTAATTTTTTACCGTTCGGTTTCCATTAGCTTCAATCCCTTCACTTTCTGAGAGTACCGGCTGCCACTTCCCGACAATCATTTTTTGATAAGACTGCTGATAAGGAATACTGAATGACAATGCTGTCAGACAAAAAATAACCATAAACAGCGTCAGGTTGAAAAATTTCATCATAATTTTGCTTTTGGGGTGAGTGAGTGTCATTAACTCATGTTCAAATGTAGTGACAATCTGTTTAACTCTATGAAAATTGTTTTTATATCCCTACTTTTAACTCATTAAATACATAAAACCACTCATTTGAAACTGCCACTCTCCTATTATTCAAACCAAGACGTTCTTTTTCTTGCTCAGAATCTTCTGGGGAAAGTTCTTTTTACAGATATTAATGGTGAAATAACAGCCGGAATTATTGTAGAAACAGAAGCCTATTTCGGAGTTCTGGATAAAGCTTCCCATGCGTATGGCGGCAGACGGACAAACCGCACGGAAACGTTGTACAGTCATGGTGGTATTTCCTATGTTTATCTATGCTACGGAATTCATCATCTGTTCAATGTTGTAACTTCTGTAAAAGATGAGCCTCACGCTGTGTTAATCAGAGCTGTTGAGCCGCTGATAGGAAAAGGCATCATGGAACTCAGACGTAATATGTCCGCAGATAAGGCGGCTATTTCTTCCGGCCCCGGATCTGCAGCCAAAGCTTTAGGTATTGATCAATCTTTTAATAAAAAAGATCTGGATGGAAATGAAATATGGATTGAAGATCACGGAATTCAATATCCTGCCGATGACATTATAAAAGCTCCCCGTGTAGGCGTTGCATATGCTCAGGAAGATGCCCTTTTACCCTTGCGTTTTTTTGTGAAAGGAAATAAATATGTGAGTAAACCTAATACAATATAACAATTACAATTCATGAATTGTATGATAAAACTCTTTATAATAAGCAACCAGCTGATCGAGTGAAAAACCCCGGTTCAAACCGCTGGTATTGGGCAAAACCCAGACTTTTGCTCCACAGAAATCTTCTGTCTGCAGTCCCCATAGAATTTCTTTCTTTTTAGAGAAAGCTTTGTAAGCAGCCTTACCGAGAAAAGCTACATATTGAGGCTTATATTCTGTTATTTTTGTTTTAAATGTATCCAAAGCATTGTCAAACTCTTCTTTTGAAAGTTCATCAGCACGGGAAGTTGCCCTTGCGACAGCAGTTGTGAGTCCCAGCCCGAAATCCAGAATAGAAGTATCATTCACCGCTTCAATTTCATAAGAAGTAAACCCCGACTGGTGAAGGACTTTCCAGAAACGGTTACTCTTTCCCGAAAAATGATGGCCGTCATCCGATGATTTTAAACCGGGATTGATTCCACAAAAAAGGACGTTAAGATGACTTGTAATGATATCTGTTAGCATAATTGAGATGAATAGGTCTGAACAAAAAAAAGATTTCTGCTCACTCTTTTCCAAGGTATAAAGATATTAATATTAGGGATATATTCAGACTTACATTCATTATGGAATATTGAACGGTTCACTGTCTGTATCATACGTTCTATCTCTGTTTTTTGCAGCGTCACAAAGTTTATTATATTGAATATGAATGGGTAATGGTAATTTTGTATTATTAATTGAGATGGAGCCTTTTATTGTAAAGAACTTCATTTTTAATGAAATTTTCAATAAAAGCAACATCATTAAAAATAAGTAGTATGAACTGGATTGCATTAATTATCGCAGGAATTTTTGAAATTGGATGGCCTTTGGGACTTAAATTATCTCAACAACCGGAAAATAATAAATGGAGCTGGATCATATTTTCGATCATTTGTATGTCCGTTAGCGGCGGATTTCTCTGGTACGCTCAGAAAAGTATCCCTATTGGAACAGCCTATGCAGTTTGGACCGGAATTGGTGCTGTAGGAACTTTATTGGTGGGAATTTTGTTTTTTCAGGACTCAGCAAGTATTTTACGATTGCTTTCTGCATTACTGATTGTTGCAGGAATAGTTGGGCTTAAAATATTTTAAAATAAGATATTCCTCCTGAAAAAGAAATTGGCTTAAGATTATCACTAATCATTAAGCCAATCATCATTCAACATTAGCATAATCAACTAACCACATTTATCTCATTTGGTTTTCTATATTCCGGTGATTTTCACTCTTTTTTTGATTTCTCATCAAGTATCTTTTGCTATGTAAATTTGGATAAAAAGTAAAGAATTGAGTCAAAGATATATATCAACAACGCGATAAAATCTACTAAAATTATAAACTGAGAAACAGAAACAGCAAAATTGCCGGTTTCCTGAATTTTGAATTGAACGACTGAAAATTCCCCTCCCTCGGAGGGGTGGCAAAAATTTAAAATTTTTGACGGGGTGGTTTAGACACTTCCCTCTTAAAGCTCCAACAACGGCTTATACGTCCTTCCCACCGAAAGGTTTTTCCCCCTAATCTGAATGACATTGGCCGACTTAACTTCTATTTTGTCCTTTGAAATGATATACGACTTATGAATACAGACAAACATTTTGGGATTTAGAATCTTTTCTATTTTACTGATAGGCATTTTAAAAGTGAAAGTTTCTGTTTTTGTATGAATGTGAATATACTCTCTTAAGCTCTCGATGTAGAAAATATCCTGCAGAGTAATTTTAATCTGCTTTTTCCCGCTATTGATGAAGATATAATCACGTTCAGATACTTCCAGTAAAGCATCCTCCGCTTCCATTAAATATTTGAACTTCCCGATAGCAGCCTGAAAGCGCTCATAGGGAATAGGTTTCATCAGATAATCTGCAAAATCAAGTTCGTAGCCTTCTACGGCATAATGATGATAAGCAGTGGTAACAATAACGAATGGAGGATTTTTTAATTTTCTCAGAAAGTCAAAGCCTTTTACCACGGGAAGGTGGAGATCCAAAAACATCAGATCCACCTTATGAATGCTTAAAAGATTACTGGCATGTACAGCATCAGCACATTTTATATTCTTAATTCTGATTTAAAGTTTTCTTTAAAAACTCTTCCAGCTCCTTACCGTGAAGATTCTTAGCTAAAATTGTTCCCTGTCCGTCGATGATGATATTAAAAGGAAGTTCATCAATTTCGTAAAGTTTTGCGACAGGACTTTTCCAGAATTTTAAATCACTGATCTGTATCCACTGGATATTAAATCTGTCAATTGCTTTCTTCCAGCTTTCCTTATTTTTATCTAAAGAAACCCCCAGAATTTCAAACTTATTATTTTTTACCTGTTCAGAATAGGTATCATAAAATGTTTTCAGCTCAGGCTGTTCCTCTACACAGGGAGCACACCAGGTTGCCCAGAAATCAATCAGAACGACCTTTCCTTTTAATGTTGAAAGGGCAAATGAAGTTCCGTCTGACTTGGTCATTGTAATTTCAGGAGCTTTTTTCCCTACTTCTATTGTACTTTGAGCGGCAACAGATCCTGAGAAAATTATTAAAAGTAACAGAGTTAAAGCATTCTTCATATTAATCATTTGTAGGATAATCTTTATCCAGCCAGTCTGTTTTGATGTTTTTCGGAAGATTTAAAAGCTTCGCGTTTTTAAAGCCCATTTCCATCAGTAAAGCAAAAGCAGGACGTATATTAGGACATTTTACAAAAGGACAGCATCCGCAGTATATTACGATTTCTCTGTTTTTAGGAATGTCTTTCAGATAGTTTCTCAGTTTTTCCAGGTTCTCAGGCTCATGCGTTGGTCCTATATCTACAGAACCTTTGATGATGGCCTCAGGACCCACCGAAATGATTACCAGATCTTTTGTTTTATGCTTTTCGATTCGGGAAGCCAGTAACGCCGGGTCCATAAGCTGGCTGTCTTTCCATGGATCCTGTTTTTGCTGTGCCTGACTGAAAATGGAACAGACAAAGCAGGCAATGATAAATAAATACTTCATACTTCTATTTTTCACAAAGATAGAAATGTTTTATAGAGGATTACAGGAAAATCAGCGTTTACGGGATATTTTGAAGAGAACAGTTTTTTTGAATGATATGAATCACATTCTAAGTTCAAGATTCTATAATGAACTGTGTTCCCCGTGAATGGCTGATCCAGTAATGAAGTTAATTTCCTGAATAACAGTGTTTTAAAATGAAAATTTTTGTGATTTTGTCAAGTTTAAACAACTCTAGTATTAAATACTGAATATTTTGCAGCTTATATTTTTTTGGTTTTAAATATTTAATACATTTATAGTAAGTATCATTCAACAAAAATACCTAAAAATGGAAGAAACATTCCGGCCTGATGCCATCATCATAGGAAGCGGACTGGCAGGGCTTACTGCTGCCATGGAAATTACCAATGTCGGAAAAAAAGTACTGCTTTTGGATCAGGAAACTGAACAGAATATAGGAGGACAGGCATTCTGGTCTTTCGGAGGTCTGTTTCTGATTAATTCGCCTCAGCAAAGAAAAATGGGGATCAAAGATTCTTATGAACTGGCACTTCAGGACTGGAAAGGAACGGCTGGTTTCGATCGTCCGGAAGACTACTGGCCCCGTCAATGGGCAGAAGCTTATCTGAAATTTGCTGCCGGTGAAAAGTATGAATACATTTCCAAATTAGGCATCAAACTGATGTTTATGGTAGGCTGGGCAGAACGTGGTGATGGTTCTGCAACTGGACACGGGAATTCGGTACCTCGCTTTCATGTGAGTTGGGGAACCGGGACAGGAGTCGTAAAACCTTTTGTAGAAAAAGCATACAAAGCTCAGGAAAAGGGATTACTGCAGATGAAGTTCAGACATCGGGTGACGGAATTTATCTTAGAAAACGGGAAGATAAAAGGTCTCAAAGGAGATATTCTGGAGAATGATACTAAAGAAAGAGGTGCTGAAACGAACAGAAATGTGATTTCATCATTTGAATATACCGCTCCGAATATCATTATAGCTTCCGGAGGAATTGGCGCCAATCATGAGCTGGTAAGAAAAAACTGGCCGGAAAGACTTGGTAAAGCACCGGAAAATATGGTTTGTGGCGTTCCTGCTTATGTAGATGGCAAAATGATTGGTATTGCAGAAAATACAGGAGCTCATATTATCAACCGTGACAGAATGTGGCATTACACAGAAGGGTTGCAAAACTGGAATCCGATCTGGCCTAACCACGGAATCCGCATATTGCCTGGGCCTTCTTCGTTATGGTTTGATGCAAAAGGAAAACGTCTCCCCGCTCCTTTTCTTCCCGGATTTGATACACTGGGAACTTTACAGTATATACAGGAAACAGGTTTTTCTTATTCATGGTTTATCCTCACTCAGAAAATTATTAAAAAAGAATTTGCCCTTTCAGGTTCAGAACAGAATCCGGATATCACGAATAAAGATTATGTTCTTTTTCTGAAAAGGATTTTTGGTAAAAAGGCTCCGGGACCGGTAGAAGACTTTAAAGAACATGGAAAAGACTTTATTGTATCAGATAATCTGGAAGATTTGGTTAACAGGATGAATGAGTTGGCCGGAAATAACCTTTTGAATTATGAAAAAATAAAATCTCAGATTGAAGCCCGTGACAGAGAATTAGACAATAAATTTTCAAAAGATACTCAGGTTAATTATATCCGGAATACCCGGAATTATTTAGGGGATAAACTTGGGCGTGTAGCTGCTCCCCATAAGATTTTAGCTCCTGAAAACGGACCTTTGATTGCTGTACGGCTCAATATTTTAACCCGTAAAACATTAGGAGGTATAAAAACCAATCTGAATGGTCAGGTTTTAAAAGATGACGACAGCATTATTGAGGGATTGTATGCTGCCGGAGAGGTGGCTGGTTTTGGAGGTGGCGGAATGCACGGTTACAGAGCGTTGGAAGGTACATTTTTGGGAGGCTGTATCTTTTCAGGAATGAAAGCCGGAAAATATATTGCAGGACTTAAAAATTAAATAATAGTAAAGAATGAGCAGTTATTTCGATCATAAAGTGATTTGGGTTACCGGAGCCTCATCAGGTATCGGAGAAGCTTTGGTAACAAGTCTTGCAAAGAACAGCAATGCTAAAATCATCCTGTCGTCCCGAAAAGAAGAGCAGCTGCATCTGGTAGCTGAAAAAGCAGGATTGAATACAGATCGGTATGCAGTGATTCCTTTAGACCTGAAGAATTATAAAGAAATGCCTGCCATTGCAGTAAAAGCCTCAGAACAGTTTGGAAAGATTGATATTCTGATTAATAATGCAGGACTTTCTCAACGTTCTTTAGCCATGGAAACGGATATTGAAGTGGATAAACAGCTGATAGATATTGATTATATCGGAACGGTAGCCCTTACTAAAGCAACAGTACCTTATATGATCCGAAACAATGGAGGGCAGATTGCGGTTGTATCCAGTCTTATGGGAATATTCGGAGCTCCTATGCGAAGTGGTTATGCCGGAGCAAAACACGCCTTACATGGTTTTTTTGATGCTTTACGGGCGGAATTATTCAATCAGAATATTAGGGTTACGATTATTTGTCCGGGTTTTATACAGACCGATATTTCCATTAATGCAGTTACAGGAGACGGTTCATCACAAGGCACAATGGATGATGCCACGGAAAATGGAATGCCTGTAGATATTTTCGCAAAAAAAATGCTCCATGCCATTGAAAAACAGAAAAAACAAAAAGCCATAGGAGGTAAAGAAGTAATGGCTGTTTATCTGAAGAGATTTTTTCCGAACCTGTTGGCAAAAATAATTCGCAAGGCGAAAGTAGTATAAATACAAGCACCATTCAATACTAAACCGTGCTTGTATGTTAAAAAGTTTTTACTAAACCTATTCCTACAATTTTATTCTGATAAAACGGCATTACCATCGTAGATGACAGGGTATTTTTACTCATGTTCTTCCCTCGCAATAAATTATCAATTTTTGGAAACAGCCAATAGGCAAGTTCGGTAGACAGAATTCCAAATCCGGCTCCTGCCACAACATCCCCCAGCCAGTGTTTATCATTCAGCATTCTGTATACCCCTGTGAAAATAGCAAACGGATATCCTGAAATGCTCAGCCAGAAATTAGTGTCTTTATATTCCCTGAACATAAATTGTGCTGAAGAAAATGCTGTCGCTGCATGTCCTGAAGGAAAAGATAAGGTATTTGATCTGTCCGGTCTTTCCTCTTTTACAAGATGCTTTAAAGGCATGGTAAAGGCTGCCGCAATTAATTGTGAAGAAGCATAAATGATAGTACGGTCTCTCAGATTATGTTTCCCTTTTATCCCTGCTGCATTCAGTCCATATACAATGACCGCAGGAGCATACTGGGTATAATTATCCAGTTTTATTTGCGTGGGCTGATGTTCGCTGATCTCCACTTTTGTAGAAATATTAAGTTTCTTTAGATTATTCATTGACAGACCTGCTACTCCATAGGCAATGAATACTGTAGGAATAATCAGGCTTTTATAGTTCAGTTTGCTCTTTTGAATTTCTGTAGTGATTATGCTATCCTGTACAGGTTTCTGAACTTCAATAGTGTCATTTGTATTCTGAGCATTGATTGTGCTTAAAGCTGAACTCAAAACCAAGATATACATCACTGTTTTTTGAAAGTGTTTTTTCATCTTAAATCACATTTATAATTATTCAATTCCGTATCAAAATTTATAGCTGTACCCAAGCCGGATCACCTGAGTTTCATAATAATCATTACTTGTATAAGCGAACCCGCTGCCCTGAACAGATTTTCTGATGACCATTGTATTGAGTAAATCCGAAGCATTTAAAAACAGTTCGCCTTTCCCTTTCTGAATGGCTTTTTTCACTCCTGCATCCATAGAAAACCTTGATTTTATTCTTCCCTGCGGAATAATATCCGGTGCCAGATAAACGAGTGTAAACTGCATGTCCAGGCCTTTCGAAAAATGAAAAACGTTATTCATTTTAACATTCCCTGAGATGGCAGTCTGCAGGTCTGCCGAGAAAGTATTAGGTTTTGGATACAGATTTTCTACAGTAAATGCATTGATCTGATTACGGTATAAATTTCCGTTGACATTAAAGGAATAGACATCCGATATCTTTTGATTCCATATCGTTTCAATTCCTGTATTATAGCTTTTTCCGGCATTCTGGAATATGGCATAAATAAGAGTACTGTTCGGAACAATACTTGAAATTCTCGTGATGGTTCCGTTGGCAAAACGGTGGTATAATGCAGAATACAGATATCCGTTATCCCAATTGTGTTTATATCCAAGCTCAATGGAATTCGTAAACTGAGGACGCAGTGCCGGATTTCCTACCTTAATGATTTCTGCATCATCATACTTTGGAAAAATACGGATGTCCACTTCATTAGGACGGTCTACCCTTCTATTATAAAATACAGAGAACTTATTGCGGTCATCAAGCTTATAAGCAAGTCTGAAATTCGGGAATGGCTGGGTATAATTGTATCCGTCACTTTTATAAGTTGGGTGGTTGGGATTTACATCGTATTGAATTTTTACATATTCCAGCCTCAATCCCAGTTCTGCTTCCCATTTTTCATTTTCAAAAACATAATTTCCGTACACCGCAGGAATAAACTCTTTATAATCGGCTTTTCCTCCTGCAGAAGCATCCAGCACAGAGTTGGTACCGGGAATAAAATTCATGTTGGTAGGAATGCTTCTTTTTCTTAATTTAATCCCGGTTTCTATCCGGCCGTATTTCAGAGGTTTTACATAATCTATGTTGAAATCATATACCTGTTCATCAGATAACAGCTTGAAGGCATCCGTTCCTGTGGAAGAAGGAAGATAATTATCATAGAAATACTTTTCATCCTCTCTGTGGAAAGTATAATTGAATCCTACATTCAAAACATGCCCTGCGTCTTTGAATTTATGCTGATAAGAAGCAGTTCCCATCACGGTTGTTTTCAGTTCGTCTTCCAAAAACTGCCACAGGCGAAGACGTTGGGACATATCTCCATTGAAAAACGGCTGATCTCCCCTGTCGATGATCTTTTCGCTTCCATACATTCCTGAAATGGTTAAGGTATTTTGCGGATCAATAGTCCAGTCTATTCCTGCTTTAGTGGTGAAGAAATTCGTATTTCTGTTTCTTTTCAGCTGAGAATTAATAACGGTTCCATCATCATAAGTACGGGTTACAAATTCATTTTTATTAAGGGTTTCGGTATATAAATTATCGGCCTGTAAAAATATATTTACCTTGTTTTTTCTGTAATTAACAGACAGTGAAGGATTTATTTTAGGTGTTAGTGTATATTGCGGTCTTATTGTGGGAAGGTTTTCTTTTCTTATCCAAAGTGAGCCTAAACCTGTTGTAAACCCTGCTTTTCCATTCCATCCGTTCTGTTTATTCTTTTTCATGATAATATTGATGATTCCCGCATTTCCATTCGCATCATATTTTGAGGAAGGATTGTTGATGATTTCAATTTTATCAATAGCAGAAGCCGGAATATTATCCAGCCCTGTCTGGCTTCCAAACCCGGTGAGAGCAGTCTGTTTACCGTCAATAAGTACCGTTACTTTATCATTTCCTCTCAGCTGTACTTTACCGTCCTGTACAGTAATTCCGGGAAGATTCTGCATGCTTTGTAATACCGATCCGCCACTTTGGCTGATGTTGTCTGCTACAGAATACGTTTTTTTGTCAAGTCGGCTGTCTATTTCATTCTTTTTAGATGCCGTAATGGTGATGGCTTCTATTTTCGTTTCATTTTCCTGTTTCTGATTCAGTTCAATGGCAGGGATTTCCAGAAACTCTGAAAGACTTCCTATGAAAACAGGCTGAGTGTACGTATCATATCCGGTGATGGAGGTTTCCAGAAGATAATGGTCCGGTTTTATGCCTGTAATAGAAAATCTTCCTTCTTCATTGGTAATGGTTCCGGCCGTAAAAGTGCTGTCTTTTTCTTTTTTTAAAATAATATGGGCGTAAGGTATTGCTGTTTTATCTTTATTCATGATCCTTCCGGATGCCGTTACAGAAGCTGTCTGCGCTGAAACAAGGGAAGAAATTACCATACAGGTTGGGAAAAATAACAAGGCTGTCTTATTCATTCTGCTAGTCTTTATTTTCTATAAAAAGTTTGTTATAAGGAGAAATATTAATTATTCGTTTTGAAGAGGTAATTCCCGGCTGTGTTTTCTTTGTGAAATGATAATCATCAAAACCATCAGAGCAAGAGATATCAGGGAAGCATTGAGTGTTCCAAGGTCCAGACCTCCTTTAGCTAAAGATTTTGTCAAAAGATCTCCGAATGTGGCACCAAATGGTCTGGTAAAAACAAAAGCAATCCAGAACAGGACGACATGATTGATTTTTGTAAAATAATGAAGCGCCACTACTATTAATATAATGAGCCCGGTGATCAAAGCTCCCGTCATATATCCAAGTCCTAAATTATCACTCAGAAAATCCCCGAAAGCTGTTCCCAGACTATTGGAAAATAAGATGGGCGTCCAGTAATAGAATTCTTTATTTCTTTCAAAAATGGGATAAACCTCAAGGTTTTTATATTTTCTATACCATAAGAATAAGGAGTTTAAAAGACCAAAAAGCAAAATCAGGCTCCCCACCAGGTATCCTGCTTTTAAAGTACGGTCGATAAAATCGGAGATTTCTGTTCCTAAAGTTGTTGTTGCGATAATCACGATCCAGTAAACTGCCGGAATATATTTTTTTACACGAAGCTGTACGGATAATATGAGGATGAAAAATGCGAGTGTAACCAAAATTCCTACAACATACCCCAGATTAAGCGTCATAGAAATAAAATCTCCCAAGGTTTCCCCCAAGGTAGTGGCTACAATTTTCATAAGCCAGAAAAGGAGTGTAACGGCTGCTACTTTGTTTGCTGTTCTCATTTTGCTTTGTTTTTAGATGCCACCAATGGCATTGATTCAGAAGACCAGATAGTTGTTGTGAATGAAGACTTGTTTTTCAGTCATTACAAATAAATATCTGCCTCAGTATTTTCTATACAAAGGTGCAATACGATTTAGAAGAAATTTTGAATTGCCGGAGCCGTGAAATTCTTTAACTATAATTTAACAGTGAAGATATGGCGATTGTTTTCAAAGCGATAGCTGATCGTCCAATGATGAAACCTGCAGATTTCCTGAATGATAGCGAGTCCCAGCCCGCTTCCGCTGTTATCTGTTGAAAGTTTTGAAAATCTTTTGAACAGGAAATCCGTATTCAGCTTTTCAGCTCCGGAATTGGAAACTTCAAAAGATGAACCCGTCAATTGTATAGCAATAAAACCTCCAGGAGAAGTATGGCGAATGGCATTGATGATGAGGTTGTTGATCAGTATTTCTGTGAGAATGCTGTTTCCATTCACCTGTACACTGCCAGAGATCTCTTCCTGAACAGAAATATTTTTTTGCTCAAAATGTTCCCCGAGCGTATCTATACTTTGTTGAAGTAAATGGTCAAACAAAACAATCTCAGAACTGTCAAACTGGTTATTCTCAATTTTAGCAAGCAGCAAGAGGTTTTTATTGATGCGGGAGCTTCTTGTAAGAGCCTTGTTCATATCTTCAGCAATTCTGTACTGCTTTTCAGTGAGATTCTGATCCTGAAGCAAAAGATCAAGCTTATTCTTAATGATGGCCAAAGGAGTCTGCAGCTCATGGGAAGCGTTTTCTGTAAATTCTTTCTGGGTTTTATAAGTAGAAATATTACGTTCTATCAGTTTATAAAGAGACTGATTCAGTTCTTCAAATTCTGTGGTGTCAGAAGCTGGAAATTGTATGGTATTCTGACTGTTAAGATTGAAGGTTTTCAGTTGATCCAATGTATTTCTGAATGGTTTCCAGATAGATGAAGAAAGCCTTCTGTTCAGGTATAAAAGCCCTAAAACAATGATTACAAAGAAAAAAATGGTAATCATCGCAATCACAGCTATTGTTTCGTGTGATTCCTCAATATTGGTCTGTATGGTAAAAAGATAAGGTTTGTTCTGAAGATAAACGACTTTTTTCAGACATCTGTAGCGCTCCTTTTTTTGTTCCGAAATAAAGGGCAGGTGCTTTTCATAAGTATAAACCGTATCCTTTTTTATTTGTTGATTTGAAATTTTCTCAATATTCGTCTCAGGCTGGATGTCATTCCATAGCGCAAGGCTTTTATCCAATTCTTTTTCAGACAGCTTTAATTGGTTAAATTCATACGCCGTTTTCTCTACGATAATCTGATTATGCTCATCCAGTTCACTTTTCCAGATGGTGTCCACCACAAAATAATATACAGGAATACTTATCATCAACACAATAAGCACGTAGATGAGAAAGGGCTTTGTGGTTTTGGTGAGTAGAGGCTTCAACATAATTATGAATTATAAATTATGAGTTATGAATTGTTATTTTCTACGGAAGACTATTTGTTTTTTGATGTAATGATGATGCTTCGGATTATTTTTAATATTTCTATGGCTTCATTATTTATGCTTTCAAATTCAGTAGATGATAAATATTCAGTATGATATAAAAGCTCAATCCAGTAAATAGATTCATCACATTCTTTTTGAGCAACAGCGAGTTTATGAATAAAGTCAGCTTTACTTTCTGCATTCTGTGACTCCCTTATTAAAGCTCCTACTGCTGTTCCGCTTCTTAATAACTGTTTACTCAGAACATATTCATTCTTAGAAGTAGAAAGATATTTAAAAAGATTAATAATCCTTATTGCAAAATTAAAACTCTTATCTTTCAGTACATTTTTCTTTTCACTCATAATTTATAATTCATCATTTATAATTCATAATTCATAATTAATCTAGCTTTCCCACTTATACCCCGTTCCATACACCGTTTTCAGATAATGTCCGCATCCCCCATCATACAGCTTTTTCTTAAGGTTTTTTACGTGAGCATATACAAAATCATGATTGTCTAGCATATCTGCAAGATCTCCGGAAAGATGCTCTGCCAGTGTACTTTTGGAGATGACTTTATTTTTATTGCCTATAAAATAAATCAAGAGATCAAATTCTTTTTTGGTTAATGAAATGGCTTCATCATTTACAGCAACCGTTTTAGCCAGCAAATCAATCTGAAGCTCATTTTGTTTTACCACATTGGAGCTGCTGAACTGCTTCCTCCGGATAATAGAATATACCCTTGCCATAAGCTCAGAGAGATGAAAAGGTTTGGTAAGATAATCATCTGCACCCAGTTTTAATCCTTCAATTTTATCATCCAGAGCATTCTTGGCAGAAATAATAATAACGCCGTCCTGTTTCTGTTGCTTTTTTAATTCTTCAAGTATTTTCAGACCATTTCCATCCGGAAGCATAATGTCCAGTAAAATGCAGTCATAGTCAAATATCTCTATTTTACTCATAGCTTCACTGAATGTACTGGCTGCTTCACACAGGTAGTTTTCTCCGGACAGATATTCGGAAATACTTTGGGTAAGTGCTGCTTCGTCTTCAACGATTAGAATTTTCATGGCATAAAACTATCATTAAATTTTGAAGAAATTTTGAATTTAAGCGAATAAACATAAAAGATATAAACTATTTATTTTCCTCCCGGAACCTGTGCCTTCTCATAAATCAATCCTTCATTTTTTAACTCTGTCCAGAATTCAACAGGAATGGTAGTATTGAGAGCTTTCATATTATCTTTTACCTGTTCAGGCTGGCTCGCTCCGGGAATAATAGAAGCAAACTCATCAGAAGCCAATACAAAATGAAGAGCAGCATCAATAATACTTATGTTGTATTTTTCTGCAATAGAAGCCATCCGGGCTCTTTTCTCATGCATTCCTTTTGGGATCACATCTTTATAATTGTAGCGCTCTCTTCCTGCCAGATACCCTGAATTATATCCTGCTCCCGAAACAAGTTTTACCCCCGCTTTTCTCACAACGGGAAGCAGCCGGTCTACTGCATCTTCATGTTCCAGAATAGAATACTGCGTTGCAGAAAGACAGATATCCGGATCGGCAGAGTCTATACAATCTAAAATAGGTTCTATCTTATTTACGCCCATTCCCCATGCTTTGATAATTCCCTGTTCCCTAAGCTTTGAAAGAATCTTAAAAGCCCCTTCTCTAGCCTGTTTCAGAAAATAAGGATAGCGGTCTCCTACCTGATCTTCAGACAGGTCATGAATGTAAACGATATCAATATGACTCAGTCCGGTTCTTTCCAGGCTGTTTTCAATAGATCTTTGCACAGCATCGGCTGTATAATCATGAAAGAAATCGTAGTGAAGAGGATTTTTCCACATGGTAGGCGGAACTTCAGATTCAGGAACCTTATGAAAAAGTCTTCCTACTTTGGTTGAAAAAATAAAATCACTCCTGTCTTTATCCTTAAGAAAACCTCCGAATCTTCGCTCACTCTTAGTCAGTCCATACCACGGAGACGTATCATAATATCGGATTCCTGTGTCCCAGGCTGTTTGCAGTATCTTATGAGCCTGTTCATCAGTAATATTTTCAAAAGCCGTTCCTATCGCTACTCCACCTATTCCCAGTCGGTGCTTTTCTGTTAAAATCTCTGTTTTCATATGAATATATTTAAAGTGTTGGATTCTTAAACAGGCTGCAAACATCGTGCGAAACGTTAAAAGGAAAATAGACAGTACATCCTGAAACTCTTGTTTCTCATTAAAACAAGGTAGGTTTTGTTGTTTTAAACATTATGTTAAATATTTATTTTGGAACTTCTTTGGTCCTGTTATTGAATCTCTTTCAGTACACCATTTCAATAACAATTTATTATGAAAAAGCATATTCTAATCGTAGGAGGAGGATTTGCGGGGATCAATCTTATCAAATCTCTCAAAAATGATAAAAGGTTCAAAATAACCCTGGTTGATAAGAACAATTATCATTTTTTCCCGCCACTCATCTATCAGGTTGCTACTTCCTTCATAGAAGCTACCAATATCAGCTACCCTTTCAGGAAACTTTTTTCCAACGACAAACATGTGAAATTTCATATGGGAAGCCTGTTGAAAGTAAACCCTGAAAGTAAAATAGTAGAAACTGATACGGGAAACCTGAACTATGATTATCTGGTATTGGCATTAGGAACAGAATCTAATTTCTTTGGAATGGAGAGTGTAAAGAAATGCGCTCTGCCTATGAAAAATATTGAAGAAGCACTTTATCTCAGAAATCATATCCTACTGACCCTGGAAGAAGCTGCCCGGAATAAAGACATTAAAGAAGCCGAAAAACTTCAGAATATCGTTATTGCAGGAGGCGGTCCCACAGGAGTAGAACTGGCAGGGATGCTGGCCGAAATGGGAAAATATATTGCTCAGAAAGAATATCCTGAAATAAAACTGGGGCTTTCTAATCTTTATCTGATTGATGCTTTGCCTACCTTACTTTCACCCATGAGCCGACTCGCCCAGGAAACAGCCTATGAAAAACTGAAAGAATTAGGTGTTAAAATTCTGCTGAATGTTTCCGTAAAAGATTATACAGACAATAAAGTCATATTAAGTGACGGAAATTCTATCGAGACAGAAACCCTGATATGGACTTCGGGGGTGATAGGAAAAGAAATCCCGGGTTTACCGGAAGAAAGCATTGGAAAAGGAAGACGGGTTTTGGTGGATGCCTATAACAAAGTAGAAGGGATCACAAATATATATGCATTGGGAGATATTTCTTTAATGCTGGCCGAAGAAAAATATCCCAAAGGCCATCCTCAGCTCGCTCAGGTTGCCATTCAGCAGGGTAAAAATCTAGCTGCCAATTTTAAACGGATAGAAGACGGAAAAGTTCTGGAGCAATTCCGGTACAATGATAAAGGCAGTATGGCGATTATTTCAAAATACAATGCTGTGGTAGATCTTCCAAAGCATTCTTTTAATGGATTCATAGCGTGGCTCACCTGGCTTTTCATTCATATTATTCCTTTGGTAGGATTCAAAAATAAAATTCAGATGGCAATGGACTGGTTCCGTCTGTTTATCACCAACAATCCATCCATCAGGCTTATTCTCTTTCCAAAAAGAAATACAGGGAACGGATAATTAAAAAATACCAACACTTAAATCTCTATTATTATGAAAAATCAAAGAAGACCTCCTTTTTTTGGAGAAACAGTGGTCATTACAGGTGCTTCAAGTGGTATTGGGAAAGCAACAGCAGAAGCTTTTGCGGAACAGAGAGCAGATCTTGTGCTGGCAGCAAGAGGTGAAGAAGCTTTGAAAGAAACGGCAGAACTATGCAGAAAACTTGGGGCTACGGTGATTGTTGTTCCCACAGATACTTCTATAGCCGGAGATGTTCAAAATTTAGTTAAAGAAGCCCTTGAATTTAGTGGTAAAATTGATTACTGGGTGAATAATGCCGGAGTGCTGGCATTTGGTAAATTTGAGGAAATTCCGGTTGATGTAAGCGATCAGATCGTGAAAACAAACTTACTGGGATACATGCACTCGGCCCATGCAGTGCTTCCTGTCTTTAAGAAACAGAAAAAGGGAGTATTGCTTAACAATATTTCCATAGGCGGATGGATGCCTGCACCGTATGGAACAGCCTATACGGCCTCAAAATTTGGAATCCGCGGTATGGTGGAAACCTTACAGAGAGAAGTTTCGGATTTTCCTGATATTCATATCTGTGCGCTTTACCCGGGATTTCAGAAATCATCAGGAATAGAACATGCCGCTAATTACTCAGGAATAAAACTCGGTACACCTCCTCCTTCATTTGATCCGCGTAAACTGGCCGCTTCCATTGTAGAGACTGCCAAGAGCCCAAAAGAAGCTACCTATCCCGATTGGTCTGCAGTAGTATTTAAAAACCTGTATGAAATGTTTCCGGGAGTCATTCGCTATGTCTCTTCAGCAGGAATGCGGATGGTCATGAAAAAAGCGCATCAGGATAAAAATACCGGCGGAAATGTACAGGAACCTTCTAAAGGAAATATGGGAATTGATGGGAAAACATTGTTTTCTATTCCCGCAAAACCTTTGATCTGGGCAGGTGCAGGACTTATTGGAGCGGTAGCTGCAGGATTATTATTGACGGGTAATTCTAAGAAAAAAGGATAAAGTTTGTCATAAATAAAGATGATGAACAGAAATTGAGAAAGGTGTTTTTAGGTGTTTTTGTAAGATATTTCATAAATTTACGGAGCTGTATCTATTCATAGCAGCATAAAAATGTTTCCAAGGTGAAAATTCACAACAAAAAAAAGTACCTGAGCTTCCTTAAATTTAAAAGAGATTTCCAGAAATACGGATTAGAAAAAGCACGCAGCTATGAGCTTATTCTGCATTGGCTGAACAACAGGCTGAGCCGAAATCAGTTTCTTGTTCTTTCCGGGATTCTGGTAGGCTGTACGGCGGGTCTTGCAGGAGTTATTCTGAAAACGTTGGTACACTACATCCACAATTTTATTACCAATAAAGTCCACTTTGAATATCAGATACTGTTCTATATTGTTTTTCCTTTTTTAGGAATTGTTCTTACCACAATGATTGTTCTGACATTGTTCAAAGGACAGGATCGTAAAGGTATCGGGGCCATTCTCTATGAAATTGCACAGAATTCCAGTATCGTAGCTTCCGTTAAAATGTATTCTCAGGTGATACAAAGTGCGGTTACCGTAGGGTTGGGAGGTTCAGCAGGGCTGGAAAGTCCTATAGCCGTTACCGGAGCTGCTATTGGCTCAAACTATGCACAAACCTACAGATTAAGTTATAAAGAACGTACTTTATTGCTGGCTGCAGGTGCTACAGCAGGGATTGCATCGGCATTCAATGCGCCTATTGCCGGAATTATGTTTGCCTTTGAAATTCTGTTGACGGGAGTGGTTTTTACAGACTTTATTCCTTTGGTTGTGGCTGCTGTCTGCGGAAGTCTTTTGTCGAGGATTTTGCTTCAGGAAGATGTTCTTTTCAGGTTTTATACAAGAGATGCGTTCAACTATAAAAATGTTCCTTATTACCTTATCTTAGGAATTGTAACAGGCTTGTATGCCCGTTATTTTGTAATTATTTCTCAAAAAGTAGAACATTTTATAAAAGGGCTTCAGCTTTCCAGAATGCGTAAAGCAATGTTTGGAGGCGCTGTACTTTCATTATTGTGTGTTCTTTTTCCTCCCTTATTCGGAGAAGGATATGAAACGGTGAAAGCATTTACCAACGGAAATACCCATTCTATTATTGAAAACAGTTTTTTCAGATATTTTGAGATCGGAGAATGGACCATTATTATATTTTTAGTTCTGGTATTGCTGTTAAAAGCATTTGCCACTTCTTTTACGATATTCAGCGGAGGTAACGGAGGTAATTTTGCTCCATCCCTTTTTGCAGGAGGAACTTTAGGCTACTTATTTGCTTTGGTTTGCCAGCATATAGGTTTTACAGATGTTCCTGTAACGAATCTTGTTCTGGTAGGAATGGCCGGAGCAATGAGCGGCGTTTTGTATGCTCCTCTTACAGCAATATTTCTGATTGCTGAATCCAGCTTCGGGTATGATTTGTTCATTCCTCTGATGATTGTTTCTGTGATGTCTTACCTTATTGCCAAATGGTTTTCCCCAATTTCTCCGGAACTGAAATCATTAGCAGATGAAGGAAAGATTTTCACCAATAAACATGATAAAAACCTTCTTTTTGCTTTGAGAACTGAAGATTTTATTGATAAATATTCACAGACAATTAATGAAAATGCTCCTGTTACAGAACTTTTTGAAATGGTAAAGAATGGCGACAAAAATATTTTTGCCGTTGTGGATGAAAACAGAAAACTGAGAGGAGTTCTTACGTTAGATGATATAAGACCTTATCTTTTTAATAAAGAAATGGATGCTTCCCAATTGGTTGCCCAGATTATGAAAACTCCACCGGCTATCCTGCACCGTGAAAATAAACCGCTGGATATTCTTCAGACTTTTGATGATACAGGCGTATGGAATCTTCCGGTAGTGAGCGAAAATAATGATTTTGTAGGCTTTATTTCAAAATCTTCAATATTGATGAGCTACAGACAGCTGTTGAAAGAATATTCTGATTAATATTAAATGTTGAATATAACAACCGAAAACCTGAATTCCCTTCCTTTGGAGGGGTGGCGAAAATTCAAAGAATTTTTGACGGGGTGGTTAGCGTCGTCACATCATAAAAAATCCGTTCATCACTGAACGGATTTAATTTTAGTCTATAATGAAAGTTGAAAAATTAGTTGCTCGCTTTATTCAATAAATCAATATCTTCCTGATCCAGAATAAGTTTTGGAGCATTGAATACTGTTTCAAGCTGTGACGCACTTGTAGCACTTACAATGGGCGCCGTGATTAAAGGATTGGATAACAGCCATGCCAGAGAAACCGTTCCCTGGGTAGTATTGTGTTTTGCGCTTACCTGATCCAGTGCTTTTAATACTTTAAGCCCTTTATCATTTAAATATTTTCTTACGCCCTCTCCTCTCGCACTTTTCACAAGATCTGCTTCATCACGGTATTTACCCGTTAGAAAACCAGCAGCAAGAGACCAATAAGGAAATACGCTTAAATCAAACTGTTCTGCCAGAGGTGCATAATTTCCCTCAAAACCTTCTCTTTCCATCAGATTATAGTGAGGCTGTAATGCAACATATTTGGGAAGATTATTCTTTTCTGCGGCTTCAAATGATGCTTTTAATCGCTCAGGTGATAAATTGGAAGCCGCAATATAACGAACTTTTCCAGCCTTAATGATCTCATCATAAGCCGAAAGTGTTTCTTCTACCGGAGTGATATTGTCATCAAAATGGGTATAATAAAGATCAATATGATCGGTCTGAAGCCTTTTCAGCGACTCATCTACTGATTGTAAAATGTGTTTTCTGCTGATATCATAGCCATGTTCTTTGGTTTCAGAACCTACTTTGGTTGCCAGAACGATATCATTACGGTTAGAACGGCTTTTCATCCACTTTCCGATGATCTCCTCAGACTGTCCCCCATTGCCATTTACCCACCATGAATAAGTATCTGCAGTATCTACAAAATTGAATCCTGCTTCTGTAAAGCGGTCCAGTATATCAAAAGACTGTTTTTCATCCAGCGTCCATCCAAAAACATTTCCTCCGAAATTGATTGGCGCAATCGTTAAATCGGTGTTCTTGATCTTTCTTTTTTCCATAAAAATAATTTTACTAAGTGACCTCTAAGGTAAGGAATATTAAGCCCTGAGGATATTCAAAATAGCCATTCCCATTATAGTTATTATTAATGAAAATACTGATGTTTACACGATTTTTTTGATTATTATTTTTGAAATAATTAGAAGTTAGGAAAACGCAAAGACGCAAAGAATTTTTATCTGTAACATCGTTTATAAGGCGCAAGGATTTTATCTCCGATAAAATTGTATGCTGTAAAAATTAGACACACGCTTGCTGAAAATCTTTGATTTTCTAGCGCCTTAAATTTATAAAGTAATATTAGACCCTTTGCGTCTTTGCGATATTCCAACATTTATTAGAAAAAGCAAAATTTGTTTTCATATTTTATGAAATAATTAGAAGTTGGATAAATGCAAAGACGCAAAGAATTTTTATCTGTAACATCGTTTATCAGGCGCAAGGATTTATCTCCGATAAAATTGTATGCTGTAAAACTAGACACACGTTTATTGAAAATTTTGATTTTTTATCGCCTAAAATTAGGCATACTATTATAAATCTAGCATCTGTACGATTCTTCAACAAAACAGAAAAAAACAAAAACAGCCTCCGCGTTGAAAGCTGTTTTTATTATCTATCAATTAAAAAATACGGTTATTTTTCAACCTGTGGAACCTCAATAGAAGTAAGCTGAAGTTTATACTCCTGTAATTGCAGGTTGATGGTTGATAATCCGTTGCTGAAGAATGATGATCCTTTAAAAAGATCATGATAATATTCTATTCCTTCAAGTATATTTTTCTTGAAAGTATTCCATTTTTTTGTTTGGGAATGAGTAATCTCTACTGATGATGTGATTTCCTTTCTCAGATACTCAACATACATTTTCAGTTCATTGATGAACATATTCGGGCGTTGGGTATGGGAAAGAATATTGGTTTTTCCATAAATATGTTTTATCATCTCCGAAAGTGAAACTTCTTTATCAAAAAAGGCGATATTGGGTCCGGGACATATCACAACACCTTGTTTTTCTCCTTTGATTTCAAGATTTTGCTCCATATATGCCGCATTCACAAGTCCTACACACAAACATGCTTTATCGGTTATTTGAGACTTTCTTCTATCGAACTCCTTTTCTGTTAAGGTTTCCCGGTCAGTATACAGTTCTTTCAGTTTTATATCCTGATATTTTTTAGAAGCGGTGCAGGTTCCCTCCGGAGAGAATTCTTTGCTTAATGCCAACAGCTTTTTGGGACATGAACTTCCATATTTACCTTTGGCTTCTTTTTCATATTTCAATGTTTCATTAGAGGTACCTTTTACCGTGTTGAAAGGAACTCCCAATGGCGAAATATTACTCAGATACAGATCCTGTTCTTTTGCTTTTACGAGCAGATTCCGGGTTTCGGTATCTACAGAGGTTGCTTCTGGTACCAGTAAAAATGGTGAGCCCCATCCTACACTGTCTACATGATAATTAGACAGCAAAAACTCATGTTCTTCGGAAGTTCCTACTCCGCCCTGAACGGTAATTTTCATTTCCAGAGGTTCGGAAACAGTACATTTTCCTTTTTGTTCCAAAGCAGCTGTCATTAAGGCATATGCTGACTGTATAAGCTCATTTTTTTTCTGCTTAAATTCTTCCATGATTGGACCAAGAAGCATTCCTTCGGTTGCAAAGGCATGTCCTCCGCAATTCAATCCGGATTCTATTCTGTATTCTGAGACCCACAATCCTTTTTTAGCCAGAAAATTTCCCTGGATCATTGCAGAACGGAAGTCGCTTACTTTAAGGATGATCTTCTTTTTAATATTTCCGTTTTCATCAGGATAAAAGTCTTCAAACTCTTCCATATAGCTGTAAAGGCGAGGATTCATTCCAGCAGAAAGAACCATTGATGATGACAGTTTGCTTTTGGCAAATCCTCGCAGTGAAGCATGGGCGTCATTATACATTACCGGAAGCTGTTCGTTGTTCTGATAATTGTCTTTATCCACTTTCGTCATGATATTGACGTCAATACTTCCCGGTTTTAGGTTAGATTCTATGAAGTTCTTGATGTTGGAGCTCCAGTTATCTTTTTGATTGATAAGATTCTGAAGTCCGTTTTTAAGGTCCGAAGTATTCGGAAGTATGGCCATAAAGTCTTTTAATGCCTCAGTATTTTTGCTGATTTCCTGTTTGAAAGATTCAAATTTTTCATTCACGATATCATCTACCATATCCAGATAGGCAGTAATTCTTTTTGCCCTGTAATCATCTGTCTTTGTTGAGATTCCAAAATAGTCGAGATTAAACTTTTTATTATAAAAGTTTTTCATCTTTTCCAGAATTTCATCATCAATGATGGAGATCACAGAAGAAATTCCATATTGGGCAACACGGATCGGGCTGTCTATGGTGTAAGCCAGTCCCATTACCGGAATATGGAAATTGTGCAAAGGTTTTTTTGTCATAAATTTTCGATAAAAGTTCTTTTCTTATTCATCTAAAAAATCCTTTAAAAACTATTCACTTCTTAAATGTATTATTTTAAAATGAATTATGCATTAAATAATATTTTTTAAAATGAAAAACATGTCAAATATCATTTTTTTTCAATTGTTTGAAATAAAAAAGATCAGCCGGATAACTGATCTTTTTTTCTTGTATGTTTATTTTAACCGCAAAAGTCACAAAAGTTTTTTACACTTAAGTCTTTCATAAGAACCTTGCTTAAACATAATAAGTACACCTAAGTTTTTGAAAATCTTTGATTTTCGCTTATGTGAAATTTTCTGCGTCATCATTTTAGCTTGCCTAATTAAGATGTTTCAAAGTAAAAGCTTTTGTGACTTTACTTAATTATTCTGCTTTGTTTTTAAGCATCATCAGAAGGCTGTAAGCTCCTTTCTGCACGATTTTCTTATCCTTTAAAACATCGGCTTTTAATATCTCTGTAAACCGATCATCAGAAATTCCCGTTACTACCGGAATCATTTTGTAATTGGATTTTCCTAGATCTTCAAAAACATAATTTTTGTTTTCAAAAGATACTATCGCTTCGTTGGGGAGCCCTTGTGTGTAACGGCTGCTGATATTTACTTCAGCATTGATGTACATTCCCTTTACAAATTCAGAATTTACCGAAGACAATTTAGCAATTGCCGTTGCAGATCCCCCATTTTCAATACTTGGAACTACACTGACGATTCTGGCGTTGGATTTTACATCCGGATTCTGATTGTTGTACACTAAAATTTCCTGGCCCACTTTCACATCATTCACATCATTTTCAAATACTTTTAACTCCAAAAGTAATCCTGTCGGATTGATCAGCTCAAATAATGTATCTGCCGGATTGATGTATTGTCCATTGTTCACAAGAATCTTGCTTACAAAACCGGTAAACGGAGCATAAATATTGATTTTACTTCGGATATTTCCGGTACTCAAACCTTTGGCATTGATTCCGATGATTCTGAGTTTTTCTTCGAGCCCTCTTAAAGTAGCATTCAGTGTAGAATAATCTGCCTGAGCGGTCTGCATAGTCTTATCACTGCTTGCTTTACTCGTATTAAGGTCTTTCTGGCGGTTAAAGTTCAATCTTGCCGCTTCAAGCTGTGCTTTTGTCACCAGATAATCCTGCTGAAGCTGTATAAACTGTGGATCTTCTACAACGGCGAGAACCTGGCCTTTGTTGAAATGACTTCCATTAATTACGTTGATAGATTTAATATGTCCGCCCATAATACTGGAAACCGAACTGATATGGGATGGTGCAATTTCTGCTTTTCCATTCAGTCTTACCAGCTTTTCCATATTCCTGTTCTGAATGGATGTGGTGGTAATTCCTACAGACTGAATCTGTTTTTCTGTAAGATGAACTGAATTTTCATTGTTTTTGGTAAATTTTGTGTTTTCGTAAACCGTTTTTTCTTCCTCTTTTTTTCCTGAACATGAAGATAAAGTAAGGAGTAAAGCAAGGCTGTATATTGATATATTCTTGAAATGCATGACGTTGTTATTTTGAAATTAAGAAATTAAGTTCGGCACTGATCTGATTCAGTTTTTCCAGTTGATCAATATAGTCTGCTTTGGTTTTTACGGCCTGGTTCACCAATATTACCCAATCCAGATAATCAATTTCTCCCACTTCCATCTGTTTCTGGGCTGTTTTTAAAATAGTTTCAGATTTTGGAAGTTGTTTCTGCTCATAATTTTCAATGATTCTCTGTTGGTTTATATAATTATTCAGCTGCTGTTTCAATCTGTTTTTAAGTTCAATTTCTTTTCTTTGGTATTGATTTTCAGAGATTGCAATTTTAGCCTGCGCCGCCTTTGCCATAGCTCTTTGTCCCTTTGTAAACAATGGAATTCCTACACCTACCTGAACTGAATTGAAACGGTTATTGTTGATGTTTTTCATACTTTGATTGGTGTACCCAACAAGAAGGTCGGGAAGAAGTCTGCTTTTCTCCAGCTGTACTTCGGCCTCTCCTACTTTGATCTGTTGCTGCAGATACTGAAGTTCAGGATGTTGTTTTACCATTTCCTCGGAAATCTGAAGGCCAATATTCATCGTTGGTTTATCCGCAACAGGCTGATAAGAAGTTTCGGACTGAAGTAATAACTGAAGCTGAAGTTTTGCCATATTCAGGTCATTTTCAAGACTGTTTAGCTGTACTTTCACCTGTTCTTTCTGGATTTCAGCGGTTGATTCTTCCAGAATGTTGGCTTCTCCTTTTTTTAATCTTAGCCCGGCCTTGTCAGCAAAATTATTGTACATCTGGCTGATATATTCCAATACTTTTTTCTTCTCCTGAAGTACCAATATTCTGTAGAAAACGTCTGTAACTTCTTTACTAAGCTGCGTTTTGGTCAGATTCTGATTGATGATACTGGCAGACCATTCCGCATCCAGCATCTGTTTTCTTTTTGAATATACGGTAGGAAAGTTGAATCTTTGAGAGATTCCGAATGAATTATCGGTTTCCTCTCCCTGAATCTGCCCAAATCCTCCTGTAACTTCCAGCTGCGGAATATCCAGATAGCTCGCTTTGAGTTTTTCCTGATAATCTGATACTAATTTTGAGTTTTTAAGGGTTCCGTTTTGCTGATAAGCCTTTTCCAAGGCCTGGTCATAAGTAATGTTTTCCTGAGCCTGAAAACTTCCGAAAGAGATAAGCAATAAGAAAACTGACAGTTTTTTATAATTGGTTTTTTTAGAGAATTTCATTTTATCTTTATTAATATTTTCAAACAAAACATAGAGAATAGGAAGTACAAAAAGGGTTAAAAGTGTAGCGAGCATCAAACCTCCAATAACCACAGTTGCCAAAGGTCGCTGTACTTCTGCTCCGGCGCCGTTACTGATCGCCATGGGAAGGAATCCTAATGAAGCAACAAAAGCAGTCATTAAAACCGGACGAAGCCTGATTTTTGTGCCTATCAGTACAATTCTGTTGGTGTTGGTTATTCCGTTCTTTTTCAATCGGTTAAACTCTGATATCAAAACTATTCCATTAAGTACAGCAACTCCGAATAAAGCGATGAATCCTACCCCCGCACTGATGCTGAAAGGCATTCCTCTCAACGCCAGAAAATAAACACCTCCTATGGCTGATAATGGAATGGCAGTATAGATAAGTAAGCTGTGTTTTACAGAACCAAAGGCGAAGAACAGCAGCAGGAAGATCATCACTAATGAAATCGGAACGGCAACTCCGAGTCTGGCTTTGGCTTCATTTAAATTTTCAAAGGCTCCTCCATAAGAAACAGTATAGCCAGGTGATAACTTCAGGCTTTTACCTGCTTTTTGCTGAAGCTCTTCCACGATACTCTGAACATCTCTTGCTCTTACATTAAATCCTACGATAATTCTTCTTTTGGTATCTTCTCTCTGGATCTGGTTCGGGCTGTTTTTAAGCTCAACTTTTGCCAATTGTGACAATGGAATCTGTTCTC
Source organism: Chryseobacterium sp. GVT01B (assembly GCF_019970045.1). Taxonomy (GTDB): domain Bacteria; phylum Bacteroidota; class Bacteroidia; order Flavobacteriales; family Weeksellaceae; genus Chryseobacterium. The sequence continues at coordinate 65,291 of NZ_JAHXYI010000006.1, read as the reverse complement.
CCGAAGAAGTAGGAACCAAAAGATTCTGAATGCTGGTAATATCTTTTTTATGTTCATTATCCATTCGGACAACGATGTCAAACTTTTTCTCACCTTCATATAAAGCGCCTGCCGTTTGCCCTGCAAAAGCCATATTGACTGCCCTGTTGATATCAGCTACAGAAATATTATAGCGGGACAGTTCAGAACGGTTGTAATCAATAACAACCTGTGGAGCACCTACAACGGGCTCAATGTAAAGATCCTGAGCTCCTTTTACTTTATTGATGATACTTCCCATCTTTTTTGCATAAGCAGCAAGGCTGTCGAGATCTTCCCCATAGATTTTGCATACCACATCCTGTCTCGCTCCGGTCATTAATTCATTGAAACGCATTTGTACAGGAAACTGGAAGCTGGTAGTCAATCCAGGAATAACGTTCAGAGCTTTACTCATTTTATCAGAAAGTTCGGGAAATGTTTTGGCAGAAGTCCATTCCTTTTTAGGTTTTAAAACAATGATCATATCTCCGGAATCCATAGGCATCGGTTCTGTGGGAATTTCTGCACTACCAATTTTCATGACCACCTTTTCTACTTCTGGAAACTGGGTTAAAAGGATATTGGCGGCCTGAGTGGTTGCTTTTTTGGTTTCGTTAATATTGCTTCCCTGAAGGATTCTCATTTCAACTGCAAAATCACCTTCTTCCAAAGATGGAATGAATTCTCCACCCATTCTCGAAAGGGTAAAAACAGCACCAACAAACAGGGCTAATACTCCCAGAATAATGGTTTTTCTATATTTAAGGGCTTTTATCAGGAATTTCTGGTGGCCTGTTTCCACTTTGCCCATTACGCGGTCTGAAATATTTTCTTTTTCCTTCTTCTTTCTGCTCAGTACCAGAGAACTCATCATAGGAATATAAGTAAGGGAAAGAATAAATGCACCAATCAGGGCAAATGCAACGGTCTGAGCCATTGGTTTAAACATTTTCCCTTCAATTCCCTGAAGTGTAAAAATCGGGAGATATACAATTAAGATAATGATCTGCCCGAAAACCGCACTGTTCACCATTTTGGTAGCAGAACCGGAAACCTGGTCATCCATTTCTTTTTTGCTGAGCATATTGTCTTTTCCGAAATGCTTTTTATGGGCCAGCTGATGCAGCACAGCTTCTACGATGATGACGGCACCATCTACGATAAGTCCGAAATCAAGTGCTCCAAGACTCATCAGATTTCCTCCTACGCCAAAAATATTCATTATGATGATCGCGAAAAGCATGGCTAAAGGAATCACAGAGGCTACCAGTAATCCCGCTCTGAAGTTTCCTAAGAATAAAACCAGAATGAAAACAACAATCAAAGCTCCTTCCATCAGGTTTGTTTTTACTGTACTGATGGTGTTGTTTACCATTTTTGCACGGTCAAGGAAAGGTTCAATGACAACGCCTTCAGGCAATGATTGCTGTATTTTTTCCAGTCTTTCTTTAATATTTCCAATCACTACGTTGGCATTCTCCCCTTTCAGCATCAGTACAATAGCTCCGGATACTTCTCCGGTATCATTATAGGTCATGGCACCATATCTTGTCGCGTAACCTATCTTCACAGAAGCAACATCTTTAATGTGTACCGGAATACCTTCTTTGGTTTCTGCCACCTGAATATTTCCGATATCTTCCGTACTTCCCAGAAGCCCTTCACTTCGGATAAACAGAACGGTTTCTTTCTTTTCAATATAAGCACCTCCTGTATTTTGGTTATTCTTCTCCAATGCCCCAAAAACATCGTTGATATTGATATTGAATGCCTGAAGTTTGTTTGGATTAATGGCGATTTCATATTGCTTCAGTTTTCCTCCGAAGCTGCTGACATCTGCCACTCCTTTAGTTCCCAGAAGCTGTCTTCTGACCACCCAGTCCTGAATGGTTCTGAGTTCAGTTTCATCATAGACATTTTCATATCCTTTTTTGGCCCTTACAACATATTGGAAAATTTCCCCCAATCCTGTGGAAATAGGACCTAATTCCGGTTTACCGATTCCAGCAGGAATGTTGTCCTGAACAAGCTGTAAACGTTCCTGAACCTGTTGCCGTGCCCAATAGACATCAGTCTTATCATCAAAAACTACCGTTACTAATGAAAGCCCAAAACGTGAAAAACTTCTAAGTTCGGTAATTCCGCTGATGTTGCTGGTTGCCTGTTCAATAGGAAATGTAACGAGACGTTCTATATCTGCCGCACCATATGAAGGCGCTGTGGTAATGATCTGGACCTGATTATTCGTGATGTCCGGCTGAGCATCGATGGGTAATTTGGTTGTTTCATATACCCCAAAAAGAACAAGCCCCACTGTAAACAGAGCAATGATGAGTTTATTCTTTACAGAAAACTCAATAATTTTATTTAACATGGAAAAACTATTAATTGATAACCCGAAGTGTCTTATTAAAGTTGCTGAAGTCTTTATTTGTAAAATAGCAGAAGATATCATACCCGTAAGTAAGAATATCTGCCTGATGCTCATGTGCTTTGTTGTAAACTTATCATGATGAAAAATTTAAACAAAATTTAGTAAAGACATCATAAACAGTGTTATAATGCACAACAGGTTAAATTGATGTAATAATAAATAAACTGCTTTAAGGCTAAAGCAATGTCAGTATAAAATCTGTTAAGAAAGTCGCGGAGGCTGGAAAATCTGAGAAAGGTAATAATTAGAGAAATCTTTTTCCTTATAAATACTGTTTTTCCTGGAAACAGTAATTTCTTTAGGTTTTTTTATTTCGAATGTAAGTTCCGGAAGCTGAGCATGTACAGTCAGTACAATGGGTGGATTGATAAATGGCAGTTTCTGATCGGTATCCCAGTCAGAATCCTGTTTGTGGTTATCATAATGCTCCATCACAAATTCTGATAAGCTTCCGTGGTATTCCATATAATGTTCCACAAACATAGGTACCTTCAGTACTTCCCCCGCATTGGTGGTAGCCAGCACATACATCATCGAGCATAATATGGAGAACCATTTTAACATGGGTACAAATATAAGGCTTAAATTTTTCTTAAACAGGCTCTGGTATTAATTTTTTGATAATTTTAGCCAGTTTAAAAGTGGTTTAAATAAATAATAGCTATTACTAATAATGTTAGATTTATCAAACAAAAAATCATAGTTTTGATTTCAATCTGCTTAGGGTTTCCTGAGAAATATTTAGATAGGAGGCTACCATTTTGTTAGAAAGCCGTCTTACCACAACAGGATTTTCACTCAGCAGCTGACGGTACTTTTCAAGGGCATCCTGAACAAGGAAAGACATCAGTCTCTTTGTGTTGCTCACATAGGCTGTTTCCAGATATATTCTGTAAAATTTTTCCCATTGCGGAATAATTTCCAGGAGATGGTAAAAACTTTCATGACTAATGTAATATACTTCTGAATCCTCCACGGCCTGAATAAATTCGTCGGAGGGTTCAGAAGTAATAAAACTGGTTAATGCGGTTGCAAACTGATTTTCAAATGCAAAATACCGCGTGGAATCCTGGCCTTCTTCATTGATGAAAAATATACGGATACATCCGTTTACAACAAAAAATGTCCGTTGGCTGTGTTGCCCGTTGGTAAGGAGCGTTTCGTTCTTTTTTAATTGAACAGATTTGAAATAAGAAAGAATGGTATTCAATTCTTCATCCGTTACTGATATTCTATTTTTAATATATGAAGCTAAAAGTTCCTGCATGTAAGCAAAAGTAGTGATAAAAAGGTTTTGCTTACTATTTTTATCTAAACGGTCTACATATTTTCTGCCTGTCCGGCTTTCCAGTACGAGCAGATATATAAACCATGAGGATCCCATTGCAGAGTTGTTTTAAAATAAATACGAAGTTCATGTACTGTTGCATATTCTGCAGCGATATACACATATTCTTTCAAAACTCCGGGTGGAAACTGAACCGATTTTACAGCTTCTGCGAGCGGGCTTCCCTCTTCCGGATGAGGATTATGAAGCCATTCAACGGATATATCTGCTGCGGAACACAGAATAAGTTCATCTTCCTTGCCTGCCACCTCTAATAGTATTTTTGCTGATACATAAGGAGGAAACTGTTCTGCAATGGCACAAATAACGGGTAATGCTGTTGCATCTCCAGCCAGCAGATAAAAATCGGCATCAGGAATCAGAGGTCTTGTACTTTCTTTCATTCCTATTTCCAATGAATCACCAGAATTTGCTTGCAATGCCCAGGCAGAAGCAGGTCCGTTATCACCATGGGCAACGAAATCTACACTTAATTCCCGGTTTTCCAGATCAATTTTTCTGTTGGTATATGTTCTTATTAAAGGAGCGCTTCCCTCTTCAGCCGGAATAAAGATTTTATTATTAGAACCGGAGCGTACATTAGTCAGCATTTTAACCTGATTTTCATTGATTTCAAATACTACACGGATAAGATGTGGAGTAAGATAATGTTTATTTTTAACGATAAATACAGAACGTATTTTTTTTGTTTTTTCTGCTTGACTGATTATAGAATTTGCCATTTTTATTTTTTATTACATAGTAGAATAACCATAGACACAACACAGCTGATTCCCCCGAAAAGGTACACTGCCTGATAATCAAACCAGCCTGCAATCAGTCCGGCAATAGGTCCTGCCAATCCTAATGAAAGATCAACAAAAGCAACATATGCCCCCAAGGCTGTTCCTCTCATTTGTGGTTTTACTTTTTGAATGGCAAGAACTCCCAAAGCTGGAAAAACCAATGAAAATCCAACCCCTGTTAATCCACATCCGATAATGGCCAGTGTTTTGGACGCAGACATCCAGATCAGCAGCTGTCCTGCCACTTCGATGATCAGAGAAATGAAAGCAATCTTAAAACCTCCGTATTTATCCGGAAATGAAGCAAAGAAAACCCTGGTAAGAGCGTAACATATTCCGAAAACCATAAAGGCAAGTGAAGCGTCACCCCAATTCTTTTGTGAAAAAAATAAAGCAATAAAAGAGGCGATACATCCAAATGCCATTGATGAAAAAGCAAGACTCAGTCCTTGGCCTGATATTGCACCGATTACTTTGTAAAAAGGTGTTCGCACATGGTCTTTATCTACAGGAATAGAAGGAAGTTTTGCGGTAGAAAGCCAGCTTACAAGCGGAAGTAAGGCTATAAGGATAAAAGCAGGAAGAATATTGTATTCTTTACTCAACCAGATACTCACAGGAGCTCCGATTGCGATTCCCGCATACATAGCAATACCGTTCCAGGTCATTACTTTTCCGGAGTTAGAATGTCCTACAAGCCCTATTCCCCATGTTAATGCTCCCGTAACCAGAAAGCTTTCACCAACACCATGGATGATTCTTGCTAGTAAAAGAAAGATAAGCGCCGTTAGCGGATGAGCCTGAAATAGTACCGCAAGTACATAAACAATCCCGGCAATAACCGCTAATATCACACCGGACATTTTACTTTTCTTAGCTCCTCTGGTATCTGTAATTTTGCCGGAATAAGCGCGGGTCAAAAGTGTTGACAACGACTGGAGGCCAATAACAAGCCCCACAATAATGCTGTCAAAGCCTAATGTGTTCTGGACAAATCCGGGAAGTACTCCCAGAGCAATTCCTATCGTAAGATAAACCCCAAACACCGAAATGATAATGGGAGCAGTCACCTGAAAGAAATTAATAGTCTGTCCTTTTTCTAATGTTGTACTCATAAATTTTGTTTAAAATATTCGGGTGCAAAGGTCCCTGTACAACAAATACTAAACTTTGATCTAGATCAAAAAAGGCAGAAAATAGCTATTCAAAATCCAATAACCCGTCGCTGAGCTGTTTCCACTGTATTTTAGCAGCTCCCATCATTCCTCCGGCAGCGATAGTAAGATTCCTGATAACATCAAAGAATTTGGCATTCAGATTAGGTCTTTCATTTCGTCCATACACTGCGGCTTTTAAATGAGCAGGACTTTTTGATATCATGAAAGTAGAGGTTGATCCGGAACTGTAAAAATGAGCAATATGGCGGTTTTTTTTATCTTCTGGATTTCTGGATGGTCTGCAGGTCATTGTTATACTTTCAGCAAAGCTGTTCTCATAAAAACAGATATCTGTAATCTCTACCCAATCATATCCTTTGGCCTCAGATTCTCCCGGCCCCGGAATATCAATCCTGATAAAATCTCCTTTCTGTGGTTCACGATCCACGGGACGGCCATTGAAATCGTAAAGTTTAAATGCTGCAAATGCTTCTCCACAATAACTTTGCCACTTATTGACTGAAAAAAAACGCTCTTTTAATGTTTCAAATTTCAACGCCATAGAGTCCTGATCAAATAATTTTCTGGTTTCCGTATCATGGAAACCTCCGAATTTTTGTTTAGGAACTCCTTTAAATTTTTTGGGACTCATGCAATATGTTTTGGAGAAATTACTGTAAAAAATCTATAGAATTTTATGAGTAGAGTCACAAAAAAGTTAAACATATGTTTGAAAAATATACTAAAGAAGCTTTGCTTTTATAATAATTCACTTTTTGCAACTTTTCAATTTGGGTTAAAAAACGGCATACAATTCATCAGGATGCGAATTATATTTAACAGGATATGTTTTTTGCATAAAGAATTTCGGAATCCTAAAGAAAACTAAAATCATTTAGAGAATAATTATTTTCACTTAAAATAGATATTTTTTAAAAAAAATGAGCTTATGATGTTTTGCATAACACGATTTTTGTTTATATTTGTGAATCGAAATAATTTTTTTTCATCATTTGTGTTTTTTTAAGGTCTCCATTCGTGGAGACCTTTTTGTTTTCAATAATATCATAATTGAATATTGACTGTGGAAGTGGAAAATAATGTAAAATGTGAATTATATCATTTTTCAAACAAGTCAATTGCTTTTATATAAATGAATATTCAAAGTTTTAAGATCTCAATAACTCTCTTTTCAGCTATATTTTGACCGCCTCTGCCGTGCTTTAAACGGCTATTGAATTGTTTTGATAAAATCTGTGGGTCTGAACTGCATAACAGAACAAAAACTTCTGGTATAGGCCTGTACACTTTTGTATCCTACTTCATAAGCAGTTTCTGAAATGGTAAGATGACCGGCGCTCAGAAACTCCAGACTTTTAATGATACGCAGCATCTGCTGGTATTTACTTAAGGTGAGCCCGGTTTCTTTTTTGAAAATACGTTCTAATGTACGGAAAGACAAAAGTGCAGTATCGCTGAGATCTTCCATTTTAATTTCATCCCGGTAGTGGTGATGAAGATGCTCAATAACTTTGGTAAGACGCTGATCTTTTGGAAGACTGATATGAAGAGTTAATGAATGCTCCACAAATCGTGGAAGTTCGTTGAACAATGCTTTCAGAAATAGGTTTTCATCATCATCTGAATTCATCTGCTTAGACCATTTTTCAGCATATTTTATCATTTCTTTTAAAACCGGGGGTACAGAAAACACATTGATTTCATGATAAAAAGGATTTTTTGTCCTGATATCAGCAAACATAATCATCAGTTTGATCTTTTCGGAATGTGAATTGGTTTTATGAACGGCGTTTGGTGGAATCCATACTGCATGATTTTGTGGGAGCAGGTAAATTTTTTCTTCAATAGTAATGTACTGAAAACCGCTTTCCACGTATACCAGCTGACCTTTCTGATGATGGTGAAGAACATCATCATGAACCCAGTTTTCTTCAAACCATACAAAATAAGGCTTCTTCAGATCATCAATATTTATGCTGTCGCTAGCGTTCATGTCGTTTTAGGTTAAAACTTTGGCAAAATTAAACAAAATTACTGTGCTAATTTTGTGGAAAAGTTTTTATTATGATGAAGAATGAAGTAAAAAAGAATGCTTCGTATGTTTTATTAATCATTAACGTTCTGGTAGTTATATTAATTTCCAGTAACCTCCGCTCACCGATTGTGGCCGTAGCTCCTGTATTGGGAGAAGTAAGAGATGCATTGAAACTGGATAATTTTCAGGTAAGTCTGCTTACCTCTATTCCACTGTTTATGTTTGCGGCTTGCTCTGTATTGGTCAGCAAATTTTCTAATAAGTTCGGAATCAGTAAACTTCTGATGTATTCCCTGATTATTTTAAGTTTTGGCTTATTTCTAAGAATCAGCGGATCTCTTTGGCTGTTATTTTTAGGATCTATATTCATTGGGTTAGGGATATGCATTGGAAACGTGGTCACTCCCGGATATGTTAAAAATAATTTCCCGAAGCAGATTGGTCTTATGACAGGTATTTTTGCCATATCCATGAATCTTACAGCAGCTTTGGCTTCTGGTTTTAGTGTGAAGATCGGGGAACTGACAGGGTTTGGATGGAAAGGTTCTCTGGGAATATGGCTGGTGATTGCGGCATTGGGTTTTCTTGTTTTAGCATTGGAATTTATCTTTAATAAAAGAAATCCAAATCTGCCGAAAACAGCACTCAGCACTTCTGATTTTAATATGTTCAGATCTGCTCAGGCATGGAATATCAGTATTTTTATGGGCCTGCAGTCTTTATTTTATTACTGTCTGGTGGCCTGGCTGCCTTCATTTCTTGCAGATTTTAATATGCAGGGAGAAAGTTCGGGATGGGTTTTCTTTGTGATTCAGATTACGATGATTCCTGTGACCTTCTGCTGCCCGATTATTGCCAGCAAGATGAAAGATCAGAGACTGATGATTCTTTTTATATGCACTCTGATGTTCGGAAGCACGATGATGTTTGTGTTCCTGAAATCTCAGTGGATTTATGTGAATGCCGTGATCATAGGGATTTCCAACGGTTTATCTTTCAGCTTATCTATTCTGTTTTTTTCTACGAGAACGAAAAGCAGTATCAATGCTGTTAAGATTTCCGGGATGGCGCAGTCTGTTGGATATCTGATTGCAGCATTTGGGCCTCCATTATTTGGAAAACTGCATGATTGGGATATTTCCTGGAACAGCTCATTTTATTTATTAAGTTTTGCAGTAATGCTGATGTTGTATTTTGGATTGAAGGCTGCGAGAAATAAATGTGTAGAGGATTAGTATAGTCAGGTTACACGTCTTTTATTGCTGGAAGCTACCCATTCTTCTTTTTGGCATCTTGGGCAGCTTCCGGCATTACCCGCTTTTTTAGGTTCTGTAAACCCACAGAATATACAAGAGTAATGCTTTTCCTCATGAATATATTTTAACGGATTATCTAATGAGCCTGGCATAATAGGAAGCCCGTATCTTACAGATTCACCTTCTAAAAAGAATACACTAATCTCTCCTGATATTTCTTCTATAGCCATTTCAATCTGCCCGAGTTGCGAAACTCCTTTTAATCTCAACTCTGCAAAGAATTCGTCACTCCCAAGATTTTCTTTTTGAAAGTTTTTAATTGAAAATTCGCCACTTTCTACCAGGCAGATGGATTTTCCTTCAACCAGATTTTCAAAATTTTTACTTTTTCCGATAAAATGGGTCACAATAGAATATAGGAGAATAATAACAATAAAAACAATAAGGGATGAAATAATTCCGACATCTTTATTAAACATAGGGTCTCCTGCTGCCGATCCCAGGCCGATAATAACTACCAACTCAAAGATTGAAAGCTGTTTTACACCTCTTTTTCCTAAAATTCTAAGTCCAATGATAATAGCCAGAAACATAATCATGGTACGAAGAATAATCTCTAAAAGAAATGACCATTCTTCGTGTCCCAATAATAATTCTTTCCAATCAAGATTTAAGAGAAAAACTGACAGCATACAAATTATTTATCAGGGAATATTCAAAAAATAAGCCATAACTTCTGTTGTTTATTTCAGGTTTACCTCTTCGCCATCTTTTAGTATGAAACATTGGTTTTCGTATCCTTTTTCAATTATTTTTTTCTGGATAAAATTCCGGTCTTCCTTACAATGGCTTACGGCTTCAAGATGAGTTACCCAAACAGTGGATTCCGGAGCGTAATCACAGACTTTTATAATGTCTTCACTGGTCATAATAATAGGATCTCCCACTGAAAAAGTAGCGGCTCCTCCTGCAACAATGATGTGCTGTGGCTGATGCTTATCAATTTCCTTTGCAATTTCATCATACCAGATGCTGTCACCTGCAATATAAACGGATTTATTATCTGCTTTAAAAACAAAACCATTCACAATTCCCATTTTTTCTCCAATCTCTCCGGTTCCATGCTGGCCTTTGGTTATAGATATTTCAGTGTTTCTCCATTGGAGTTTATTATTCACAACGAAAACGTTTGTAAAACCCTGTTCTGTAATTTGTTCTGAGATGACATCCGAACAGATTATTGGAATGTTTTTGTCCAGAAGTTCAATAGCTGCAGTGTCCCAGTGATCGGGATGAAGATGGGTAACGGCTACAGCATCTATTTTTTCCAGTTTTTGATTTAATTCTTCCTTGCTAAAAGGCAGGTCTACCAGAGGATTCAATAATTTGTTGTCTACCATTGGGAATTTACCGAGAGACCCTTTTTCTCCAAGCATTGGATCTACGAGGATGGAAATTCCATCAATATTCAACAGCAATGTTGCATTGCGCCATAATTGTAATTTCATTTTGACTAAGTTTGTACGGCAAAGCTATTGCTCAACCAGGATAAAACAATCGAAGGTTACCAAAAGGTTAACCATAAATATTCAACTGACTTATGAATTTTGAAGAATTTAAAAACTGTGGATTAAGACGGAGCCTGAATATCCTTTCAGGGAAATGGAAACCGCTGATTCTGCACAATCTTTTTGAGGAAGATAAAGTACGTTTTGTAGAACTTTGGCGAAGCATGCCACGGGTTTCCAAAAAAGTACTTGCTGAGCAGTTGAAACAGCTTGAAGAAGATCTTATCATTGAACGGATTGAAGTCTACAATTTTCCGCCTGAGGTATATTACAAATTAACCGATAATGGTCAAAAACTGGGACCAATTCTTTCTGAATTGCATTCATGGGGAAATGGACTGGTGTAAAACAAAAACCTGAACATCTTTTTACTTTTATAAAATTTTTATCATACATTTGAAAACACAACCTAAAAATTATATACTTACACAGGTTACATTATAACCTCAAAAATTTTTATTAAAAACCAAACAATGAAAAAACAATTATTATTTGTGCTTACTCTCGTGGCACAAGCTTCCTTTGCACAAATTATTTCCAAAGATCCTGCGTTTGCTTCAAACGGTATTTATACTCTTCCAGCAGGAAGCTCATATTTAGGAACGGGAAACACTTATTCAGGAGAATTAACTGCAGCAACAACTTCAGTATTTTATAAATCCTACAATACCAGCACCAACCAATTAATTATTTCTAAAGCGACAACTTACAGTGGTTCTTTAGATCTGACTTTTGGTACGAATGGTAAAATTGCCTTGAACTACGATAATGGTTCTCTTGTTGGAGTGATAAGACATACTGATGATAAATTAACTTTACTACTCAAACGATATGACTCTACAAACAGTACGTATTATTTGGATGTAGTTCGCTTACTTTCAAATGGACAATTAGACCCTTCATTCGGAAATGGAGGAATAAAGGCATTAGCCAATTTATCCGTTTCTTTTGAATTAACTAATCTTATACAACAGGGCAATAAAATTCTTGTTTCAGGAATTAGTATGGATTCTTTTGGACAAACCGACTCGAAAACTCATACTTTGAGATTAAATTCTGATGGTACATTAGACAATAGCTTTGGGAATAACGGAGAAATATTGACTTATCAACAGAATCCTTTTCAGAGTAATTATCTTCCTAATATCATTTTAGATAACCAGCTTAATCTTCTTTTTTTCGGAATTGACACAATAAAAAAATACACTTTTGACGGACAGTCTATGGCTAGTTTTGGTAATAATGGAGAAGTTTTGTTTAGTGGAGAACCTAGTATTATAAAAGTAGATTCTGCTGATAAAATTGTATATGCAAAAAATGATTTATCGGGGCAGACTCCACCTGTTTTAGGAAGACTTAATGCGGATGGTACACCAGATACCACATTCAATTATAATGGAATTGTTGGCCTTGAATTTCGGGATATCTATGAAAAAAACGGTTCTTATTATATTGCGGGCTATGCTGGACCGAATAGTAGTGGATATACTTATTATTATATCTCTAAGCTTGATCAGAATGGAGCTGTTGATCCTGCATTTGGAGAATATATAGAAAATGATCCTAATTTAATTTATCATAGCATTAATTCAATAAAGGTTTTTGATGATAATATCATTGTGAGCACTGATGGAGAAACATTCAATATTGTTAAATATTTTCTAAACGGCACTGCTACATTAGCAACAAAAGGAACGGTGAAAAACAATCCTGAAATTACTTTTGAAAGCCCCATAGAACACCATTTAATGTATCAATCAAAAGAAAAAATTGATAAAATAGAGATTTATTCGGTTGATGGAAGGCTATTAAAAACGGTAACAGAAAATAATTCTAATGTTTCCGAACTTTCTAAAGGCGTATATTTTGCAAAAACAATTTTTGAAAATGGAAGATTTTCTACAAAAAAACTAATTAAGAAGTAAGTATATTTACATTTAAAAAACTAATAACAATTCTATCAATGAAAAGAATCATCATTGTGATTTCCTTTGTATCAAGTACATGGGCAGCTGCTCAAATTACGCCTCCTCCTATTCAAAGATCTATACCAACATCTCGCGGGCTTACTATCAATTCAAGAAAAGGGACATTAATTGAGAAGAAAATTATTAATGTAGGTAAGTTTAAAAACCTGAATATTCAAAAAATTGCAACGAAAGTTGCTTCGGACAATTCATCAGAAACTTTTCTGGGGATGATGTATGAATATGAAACCTTTGATGAAATATCGAAAAAGACTCTTACGATTGATAAGAATGAACTAGGAAAGCTCATTCAGGCTCTTCAGACCGTGGAACAGAAAGAAAGTGAAAAAGCGAATCAGGAAACCAAATATAAGTTTGTCACCATGAATACTATTGAATTCGGAAGTGTTTACCGGGAGAAACTTTCATCCTGGGTCAATTATATAAAAATTCCGTCAAGCCACTATAATCAGAATTTGCTTGAATTCAGTAAAGAAGAATTGAAAGAATTGATTGGTATTTTAAAGAAAGCTGAACAAGAACTTTAAGGAATCTGCCAAGGCTAACTAGTAATTGCTTTAATTTTAAATTATTACCTATTAAAAACCTTATAGATTTTGAAATCTATAAGGTTTAAAAAAATTAAAAAATTATTACTTGAAGGGACCGTTTAATCTCTAAACTGATCCAGAACTTCCATAATATTCTGATATACAAAATCCAATTCTTCGGATGTAATGCAATAAGGTGGAACCAGATAGATTACATTTCCCAGCGGCCTCATAATAATCCCTCTCTGTAAGAATTCATTGTAAAGCTTCTTCCCTATTTCATTGAAATAAGAAGTACCATTCCCGGTTTTAAAATCGAAAGCTAAAATAGTCCCGATCTGACGAACCTTTTCTACATGAGGATGAAAAGCAAGTGCTTTTGCAAACTCTGAATGTTGATGAGTGATGCGGTTGATATTCATTTGAGTTTCGTTTGTCAAAAGTATTTCCATACTGGCGAGAGCGGCCGTACAGGCTAAAGGATTAGCTGTAAACGAATGCCCGTGAAATAAGGTTTTATAACGGTCATCCGACAGAAAAGCATTGTAAATTTCATTGGAACATGTAGTGATTCCCATGGGCATCGTACCTCCCGTTAAACCTTTTGAAAAGCACATGATGTCCGGTTTTTCTGTAAGATAATCTGCTGCGAAAAGTTTGCCTGTTCTTCCAAATCCTGTAAACACTTCATCCTGTACCATAAGAATACCTTCTTCCCGGCAGAATTTCATGAGCTGGCTAAGATCTTCAGCATCATATATCAGCATTCCAGCCGCGCCCTGAACCAATGGTTCATAGATAAAACAGGCCACTTCATCGGCTAATTCTTTAATCTGTGTATGTAAACTGTCCAGATTCTCAGCATTGGGTGTATCAATGAAAACAACTTCAAACAGCATGCTTTCAAAGGGTCTTGTCCAGAAACTTTTTTCACTTACAGACATTGCTCCGAAAGTATCTCCGTGATAAGCATTTTTAAAAGCTAAAATCTTTGTCTTCTTTTTTTCCTGATTGTACGCATATTGAATACACATTTTTAAAGCTACTTCAACTGCTGTGGAGCCATTATCAGAATAAAAAACTTTCTCCTGACCCGCCGGAAGCAGCTTCAATAAATTCTCTGAAAGTTGTACAGCAGGTTCATGTGTAAATCCGGCAAAAATAACTTGTTCCAAAGTATTCAGCTGTTCAAAAACACGCTGGGCAATATAAGGATGAGAATGCCCATGCAAAGTAACCCACCAAGATGAAACGACATCCATATATTTCTTTCCTTCGTTATCATAAAGATAAATTCCTTTTCCTTTTACAATAGGAATGGCATCATCAGCTGTTTTCATCTGCGTATAAGGATGCCAGTTGACAGCTTTATCTCTTTGTTGCAGGCTGATTTCTTTTGTTATTGTATTCATATTATAGATCTAAAAAGTAGAAATAAATGATAAATTGTTTAAGTTTTAGCGCAATGATCGCTAGGTTTTTCACTTTGCATGCTGTTGTTTTAAGTTCGCGAAGGCGTTTCACTAAGCAATTAGAAACATTCTGCATTGCTAAATAGAATGGCTTTACGAACGAAATATTTTTCAGAATAAAAAATCTTTCTTTGTGAACATTAGCGTTAAAAACTAATCATATATTGATGTGAAAATTGAAATGAGTGATGGAGATGGATTTAACAATAATTTAGTTGAATATATTGAAATGTTGGATTGTTCGCAAAGGCGCAAAGTTTTATCATAGATTGCGAAAATTTTAAGGCACAAGAAAATCAAAGATTTTCAGCAAGTGAGGTATCATAAATTTCCTTGTAGATTTTTTTTAATTTGCATAATCTGCAAGAGAATGAAAATTTGTACTTTTCAATTTTATCGGAGATAAAATCATTGCGCTTTAAAATATTATTTACCTTCAAAATCTTCGCGTTCTTGGGTTTTCCAACTCATATCCGATTACAGCAGTTTATAAAAATTCAAAAACCAATTTTATAATAAGCGCTATAATACCAATAATCCAGCTCATCACTCATAATTTATCATTCATAATTATCTAGCAACATGTTTCTTTTTTCATCATAGGTTTCAGTCCTAATGTCTGAAGCATCTGCATATCTTCAGAAACTCCTGGATTAGGTGTTACCAATAACGTTTCTCTTTCTCCTGTGAAAATAGAATTGGCCCCTGCCATAAAGCACCACGCCTGCTCTGTTTCCGACATTTCTATACGACCAGCACTTAATCTTACCATAGAAGAAGGCATTACAATTCTTGCGGTAGCAATCATTCTTACCATTTCCCAGGTATCTACTTTTTCATTGTCTTCTAAAGGTGTTCCTGCTACTCTCGCTAATGCATTGATAGGAACAGACTCCGGGTGTTTTGGCATTGTTGCTAATGTCAGAAGCATTGAAATTCTGTCTCTATGGGTTTCTCCAAGCCCGATAATTCCTCCGGAGCATACTGTGATTCCTGCTTTTCTTACGTTATTGATGGTATTGATTCTATTGTCAAATGTTCTGGTTGAAATAATCTCTTCATAATACTGTTCTGAAGTATCAAGGTTGTGATTATAGGCATATAATCCTGCTTCCTGCAATCTTAAAGCCTGTTCTTCTGTAAGCATTCCTAACGTACAGCAAACCTCTAAGCCGAGATCATTTACTCCTTTTACCATATCAATAACCCTGTCAAAATCGCGGTTGTTACGAACTTCACGCCATGCTGCTGCCATACAGAATCTTGAAGATCCGGAATCTTTTGCTTTTTGTGCGTGAGCAATTACAGTTTCTGTAGGCAATAAAGCCTGTACTTTAATATTGGTATGGTAACGGGCTGCCTGTCCACAATAGGAGCAGTCTTCAGGGCATCCTCCGGTTTTGATAGATAATAATGTGGAAATCTGTACCTCAGAAGGATCATGCCACTCACGGTGTACAGTAGCTGCTTTATAGATCAGCTCCATCAGAGGAAGGTGATAAATTTCCTCGATTTCTTCTTTCGTCCAGTTGTTTCTTAATGTTGTTTTAGTATCCATTATCATATTTTTGTTATTGTTAATTGCTTTGCAGCATTTTGTATTGATTCCTTATCGGTATGATTGATCTCTGGAATCCTTATAATTTTTGTTTCTTTTTCAATAAAACTGCAGATCACCCTTTCTGTATCTTCGGGAAAGTCTCCGTTAAGAATCAGGTACTCTAATTGTATCTCTCTTTGCTGTAATGCGATGATTGACAATAAGCTGTGATTGATGCAGCCTAAATAATTTCTGATCACCAATGCAGCTGGAAGGCTTAACCTTTCTATCAGATCAATCATAAAAGTAGTATCCGAAATGGGAACCATAAGACCTCCTGCTCCTTCTACAATTAATGATCTTTCTGTTTCAGGCAGTTGAAAATCATTCAGATTTATCGTAATATTCTCTTCTCTTGCCGACTGATGTGGAGATGCCGCCAGCTGTAAACGATGGGTTTCCGGATGACAAAATTCGATATCTGTCCATGCTTCAATTTTATGACTATCTGTGAAATGCAGGTCACCCGATTGTATAGGTTTCCAGTATTCTGTTTTAAAATGCTGAACCAAAACGGCTGAACAGATTGTTTTTCCTATTTCGGTTCCTATTCCTGTTATAAATAATTTCATTTTTTGAGATTCGGGATTCGTGTTGCGGGGTTTGAAAACTATACTTTAAATAAATTCTTTAATAATCTCAGTCAGTTTCACAATTTCTTCTTCTGTATTAAAGCTGTGAAGGCATATCCGTAATCTTTCACTTCCTTCTTTTACGGTAGGGCTGTAGATGGCGTAGGTTAAAAATCCTTCTTCAGATAAAGTTTGTTGTAATTCCTTCAGTTTTTGATTGTCGGGGATTACAATAGCCTGAACCGGGCTTGTTTCTGCCGATGGAGAATATAAATTTTGATTTTGGAAAATTCTGATATTATTCTGAAGTTTTTTAGTCAGCTCCAGATTTTGATCCAGAAATTCATATCCTGTTTTTATACTCATCCACTGGAAATCCTGTGCTGATGTGGTATAAATGAAAGGACTTGCAAAATTGATCAGGTAAGATTTCACCGTTTCATTACAGAGAATTGCCGCTCCATGGGCTCCAAGAGCTTTTCCATAGGTCACAACTGCTGCCGAAACATGATTTTGTAATTGATATTTTTCAATCAATCCATATCCAAAAACACCGAAAGCGTGGGCTTCATCTACAATCAAAGAAGCTTTGTATTTACTTGCAATTGAAGTAATTTCCTGAATAGGAGCAAAATCTCCTTCCATTGAATAAAGACTTTCTATCGCGATATAACAATGATCTTCCTGTCTTTTTAAAATATCTTCAAGATCTTCAAGATCATTATGCCTGAACTTTAGTTTTTTAGCATTCGACAGTTTACAGGCATCATGTACTGAACGATGAATCTGTTCGTCCACAATAACTACATCATGACGGCTGGGAAGTGTGGAAAACAAGGCCAGATTGGCATTATATCCGGACGGAAAAAGTAATGCAGATTCAAACTGATGTTTCTGTGCAATTTCATTTTCAACAGAAACTGCAATTTGACTATTCCCGCTGATTAACCTTGAGCCTGTACTTCCGGAAAGCAGCTGAGGATTATCCATAATCTTTTGCAGTAGCAAATATTGGAGTTCTGTACTTTTTGCAAATCCAAGATAGTCATTGGAATAAAAATCGGTTCCATCAGATTTAAGCCGCAAACGCCTTAATGTTCCCTCCTCTTTTCTTTTGTCAAGAGATTCCTGAAAACGAGAGCTGTTGCTAAGCATAATTCAACTGAGCAATTTCCCGGGTAACAGCATTGATCCATTCTTCATGCAATTCTTTTTCTATGGTTAAAATATGTTCTGCATGATGCTTCCAGTCTTGAGCAAATTCATTGAGCTGATGAATCATTTCTTCTAGGTGTCCTTCTTCTTCAAGGATAATAGATTTTACCATAATTTTAGAAGAAGCTTCGGTAAGTGCCTCCTGATAAACCGGATAAAGTTCGTCAGCTCGTACCTCAATCACATAGGTTACAAAAAGATAGGCAGCATATTTAATATCTGTTTTATCAAGGTTGAAAGCTTTCTGAAGATAACGGCAGGCTTTTATATCCAATGAGTGAAGATATTGGCTAGTTGCAATTGGCGCCAGAAGTTCTGTACTTTCGTAGGTTTTACAAAGCTCAGGATTTATTTTCCCGATTTGTTTCTTTAAATAATAAGCGTGGCGGTGCTCTTCAGCAGCGTGTTTCAGCTGGATCTGAGAAACCAAAGTAGGATGTTCACATTTTGATATTTTTCTTGCACCGGCATTTTCCATAAAAGAAAGGGTGTTCAGCCATTTGGCATGGGTACTTCCTTCCTGTACAATTTTTTTTAACAGATGATGAAATTCCATAGATTTTTATTTTGATGTCAAAAGTAGTATATTGCCGGATGGTTACATGGTGCCAGTTTTGATATTATGGATAGTCCGGTTAAAATTCCTTACGATAGTTTTATAAAAATAGATAGAAAATCAGAGACTTCTATCTATCTGCAGATTGCCAATCAACTGATCAATGCGATTCAGAGAGGATTTTTACCTTTCGGAACCAAGCTTCCAGGGACAAGAACTTTCAGTGAAATGCTGGAAATCCACAGAAATACAGCAGTTGCGGTTTATGATGAATTATCGGCTCAGGGCTGGACAGAGAGCTTTCCCAACAAAGGAACATTTATCATTGGAAAAGATCAGGAAAAACCTGTGAAATTGAATGATTTTAAGCAAAATAACCTTCAAAACTACCCTGTTTCTACTGGTTTTTCATTCAAAATGTCTAATATTCTTGATAATCCTTTTGAACATTCGGACTGTGAGTATGTCTTTAATGATGGGGTGCCGGATATCCGTTTAACCCAAATCGGACAACATTCAAGATTTTATAGCTCAATTTTGAAGCGTAAATCTAATCAGAAGGCTTTGGGACATTATAATCATGATGGAAGTGAATTTTTTAAAGAACATTTATCTCAATATCTGAATCTTTCCCGCGGGCTTCCTATTTCCAAGAATAATCTTCTCATCACCCGAAGTACGGAAATGAGTATTTATATTGTTTCAGAAATTCTTCTTTCTGCCGGTGACACTGTATTGGTGGGAGCTCTAAGCTATTTTTCCGTCAATATGATCTTTATGAAAGCGGGTGTTGACATTGTTTCGATTCCCATTGATGAAGAAGGAATTATGGTGGAAAGTGTAAGAGAAGCATGTAAAAAGCAGAAAATACGGATGCTTTATCTGACACCTCATCACCACTATCCTACTACCGTTGCTTTAAGTGCTCAGAGAAGGTTTGAGTTATTGGAATTAGCGAATGAATATGGATTTATTATCTTGGAAGATGATTATGATTACGAATTTCATTATGACAAAAGTCCTATTCTTCCTTTAGCCAGTGCTGATACGAATGGAATGGTAATCTATATTGGATCTTTCGGGAAATCGTTGGCGCCAGGATTCAGAACAGGATTTATCGTTGCTCCGGAGAATCTGATGACAGAAATGCGTAAATATCTGGGAATTATAGACCGCCAAGGAGATATTTTGATGGAAAGAGCGCTTGGAGAGATGATTGCAGAAGGGGAAATCAACCGTTATCTGAAAAAATCTTTAAAGGTATATCAGGAAAGACGTGATCATTTTTCTGCGTTACTGGAAGAGAATCTTGGGGATTTTATTACTTTTCAAAGACCTTCCGGAGGATTGGCCATATGGCTGGAATGGAATATACCGTTGAATCTGATGCAACTGAGCCGAAATTGTGCAAAAGATAATCTTTTCATTCCTAAAACATTGTTATATCAGAATAAAGGTCTTACTGCGATGCGTCTGGGATTTGGAGATCTCAATTTTGAAGAGATGAATAAAGGAATTGAGGTTTTTTCGAAGAATGTGAAAGGGTTGGTTGGGTGATTATTATAGTTTGCTTATTTTTTAGTTGGAAAACGCAAAGGCGCAAGTTAGATTATAACGTTTTGTTTTTAAGGCGCGAGGATTTTATCTCCGATAAAATTTGATACTTTATATTTTACTTTTGAAAAGAGAAAAGGCTATGTCAAAGGTCAAATGATTTGACTTTTGTCATTCTGACGAAGGAAGAATCTCAATAATATCCTTTATGAGATTCTTCACTACATTTCATTTCGCCCAGAATGACACTTTTGAGACAACTTCTTCTCTTTATTAATGATGATGAGGAAAAACTACTTTGTTTTTCTTATGTTTTGGTTTCTTCTTTTTCTTATTCAAATAGATAATAAAACCGGTAATCGGGAGTGATAGTGCGATAATGGCTGCCAGAAAATATATAATTCTGGTAGTCAGTCCCAGAATGCTTCCGGTGTGAAGATCATAATTTCTTTCTCTTAATGCGGTTCCATATCCGATATTTTTGTTTTTATAAGATTGAGATTTTAAAATATCTCCTGAATATTGATCAAAATTAAAATGTTCATTTCTATACTGCCTTCCGTCATAAGTAAGTTCAGCATAATAGGTTCCTTCTTCCGATCTAGGGAAATTGACAAGTGCTGATTTCTTATCTTTCAATCCTTTTTCCATGGTATTTCCGATGAGATTGAGAATATTTTCACGGTTTGAAAATTCCTCTGAAGGGATTATACTTTTGGCTTTCTTTTCTGTGGGAATATTTCCGTTCAGCGTATTCTTTACCCATTTGTCTACATCCTCAAAGCTCCATATCAATGCAGAATAAGAGATTAAGAGTAAAGGAATAATGGCATAGAATCCCAACACATTATGAGCGTCATAATTAATCCTTTTCCAATTGGCAGATGTTTTAATGAAAAACATTCCTTTCAGCATGGCTTTACTCATTTTTCGGGGATACCATATCACAAGCCCCGATAAAAGGATTACAGCTAATATCAATGTGGAATAACCGGTAATCGCTTTTCCGATTTTTTCACCCAGCAGAAGTCTTCTGTGAAGATCCAGTACAATTTCGAAGAAGTCTTTTTTTGCATCTTCTACTTCCTGTACTTTTCCGGTGTAAGGATCTACATAAATTCGATAATAATAAAGATAAGTCCCCCAATACGTCCATGCTTCATCGTTCATTTTTAAGGTACGGAATATATACGTTCGTGAGGGATCAGAAGGCATAATGACTCTTTTGACCTTTAAACCTTCCGGAAGTGCTCTTTCTGCTTTTTCCGTAAGCTCTGACAATGAAAGTTTGTTTCTTCCGATGTTTTCAACGTAATATCTGTTGGGATGAACAATATGTTTTAATTCTTCTTCAAAAGCCAGGATACATCCTGTAGCGGCCATGATAACAACTATAAGCCCGGACGTGAGTCCGAGCCATAGATGTAACTGATATGCAATTTTTCTAAACTTCAGCTTCATTCTTAAAATTTAAAGCTTACCTCAGCAACAAAATTACGAGGCATCTGAGCGACTACCACTCCCTGCCCTGCAAAATATTGTGCGTTGCCCAGGTTATTCATTTTAAATCCTAATCTGTATCTTTCTTTTTCAAGAGAAATGGAAGCATTCACTAAAGTATAGGCTGGGAATGCAAACTGTCCGGTAACAGTTTTATTTCCGGTAATCTGTTTTCCTACGCGGTTTACCCCGAAACCAATTCCAAGTCCCTGTAGTCCTTTGATCGGAAGAATATAACTGATCCATGAATTGAATACATTCGCAGGACCTGCAGACTCAGGACGACGTCCCTCTACAGCGGGATCAGCCTTTTCGTATCTGCTGTGGTTATAGCTATATCCGGCCATAATATTTAATCCCTGAACAGGGTTCATGATGGTTTCAATTTCAATCCCTTTACTTCTTTGTGTTCCATCCTGAACAACAATATTGTATTCTTTTCCGTCACGGATTACGCCGCTTCCTCTCTGGATGTTATCCACAAGAATATCGTAGTATCCAACGGTGAAATTAATTTTATTTCTCCAAAGATTTCCTTTAATTCCTACTTCCCACTGATTGGCCATCTGAGGTTTCATTTCCCCGCTAATGTCCGGAAGCTGCTGTGCAACAGGTGCTGTATAGCTGAAACCGTTCATATAGTTACCATAAGCAGATAACTGGTCTTTAAGGATTTGATATACAATCCCTACTTTTGGAGACCATGCAGTCTGATTAAAATCACCGGTACGTTTATTATCATTCAGGTTAAGTTGTCCTTTACTTTCGTAATGATCCATACGTAAGCTTAAAAGGGTAATCAAACGATCTGTAATATAAGTGACGTTTGAAATATAGGCTCCATAAAGGTTTGATGCGGAATTATTTCTTACCAAAGGCGTTTTGCCTGCCTGAATGGCTGCCTGTGTAAATGCCTGGATTTTTTGAAGGGCAAGATCTTTAGAAATATTCGGATATCCTTCTAAGCTTTGTCCGTTGACATTATCAAAGACTACAATTGGAGAATGATTATTGTTGATTGTCTGATTCAGATAATCTAGCCCAATCAACATCTTATTTTTAATTTTACCAATATTAAATTGTCCATTGAAGTTCTGCTGAATACTTGTAGAAGAAGCTTCTGAGTTCTGCCACTGTACGTTACGTTCCAGCATGGCATCACTTGTATTTCCTCTGATAAACTGATATTGATATAACCCTTCTGTTTTTCTGAAGTTTCTTGAAAGCAAAGTCTGTGAAGTCCATTGATCTGAAATTTTATAATTCGCTTCTGCTTTTACATTGATAGATGGTGCTTTTAAGGTCATATCATTGTTGGAATATGATCTTTTCCAGTCAAAACCAAGTTCATCAGGATTATGGGCAAAATATTGCCTTGTTCTCGGAAGGAAAATAATCGGAGTATTAGTTCCTTCATAATTGTAAATCTGAGCTCCTAAGTTAAATTTCAATCTTTCATTAACTTGATAACTTACTGTAGGTGCTACAAAGAATGACTTCCTGAATTCAGAATCTCTGAATCCGTTCTGATACTGATAAGCGGCATTCAAACGGAACAGCATATTTCTGGATTCTGTAATCGGACCGTAAACATCAGCGGTTACTCGGTTCAGATTATAACTTCCCATAAGATAAGAAGCCTCTCCTCCGAAATAATCTTTCGGTTTTTTGGTTACAGCATTAATCAAACCTCCAAAGGAAGTTACAGCCCCACCATACAATGTTCCTGAAGGTCCTTTGATCACTTCAAGACGCTCAAGATCGGCAGGATCTATCTCTCCGTTGGTGGTTGCAGGAACGCCGTCTACCATGGATACTTTGGTAGGAAAACCTCTAAGGCTGTAGTAGAAACTTCCGTCTCCGGAACCTCTTCCCGGACTTCCCTGCATTTTTACCATACCCGGAACGTTTTTCAATACTTCCGAAATATCGTAAGTAAGCTGTTCCTTCATGATCTGCTGGTTGATGCTTGTGTAAGCCTGTGGATTTTCAAGAACTTTCAAAGGCATTTTAGCCACTGAAGTACTGTCTTTATCCAAAAATTTATTTCTGCTCACTGCATATACTGTAATTCCTTCAATCACATTATTGTGTAAAGGAGCGTAGATCGCAGGAATTTCGTAGACATCTTTCTGAATTTGGATGGGTTCCCTCATCAGTTCAATGTCATTTAAAACCACCTGAAGCGTATATTCTCCAGGTGGCACATTTTCAAAGTAATATTCTCCTAAATTATTGGTTTTTGCCTGATAAGACGTGTTGACAAGTCTTAAAATAGCATTTTTTACCGGTGCTTTTTCAGACAGCATGATTTTGCCATGAATTCTGTCGCCTTGCTGTGCAAAAAGCGAATTTGAAGATAAAGCAAGACCAAGAAGTAATATAAGGGTTTTAGATGTTTTCATGCTGTAAGTTTTGTAACAGGGGATAGTTTATTTTACCGTTTTGTGATAATGGGAATGATTCTATAAGTTCTGTGCGTACATATTGCGGGTTGATACGCAGTTTATTTTTAATGGTTTCGGTGATGATCTGAGGATCTATTTCCGGATTGTCATACAATACCACAATTTTTTTATCATTGGCATTCAGACATACGAAAGTATTGCCCTGCATTTCATTTTTAAGGATAAATTCTACCTCATCAAGATTAAGACGTATTCCGAAAAGCTTCATGATACGTTTTATTCTTCCTGTGATATAATAAATTCCGTTTTCACCTTTTCTGGCGGTATCTCCGGTATGCAGTACAGAAGGCTGCTCATACGTGGAAAGATCCTCCAGTTTATTGGCATAACCTCCGAAAATACTGACATGAGAAAACAGTAATTCATCCGTTTCAGGATCAATTTTGAAGCTTCCTCTTTCTACCACATTCCCGATTGATGTTTCTTCTTCCAGCAATCCTTCTGTAGTAAGATAAGCCATTCTTCCTCCTGCTTCCGTTTGTCCGTATTGTGCAAAGAAATCTTTTTTAAACTCGTGACAGTAAGAGAAAATCGTTTTTCTCAGTTCAGCATTGATTACTCCTCCGGTATGGGTAAAATATCTCAGACTTGGAGAATCTTTTCTGAAAAATCCTATTCTGTTCAGGTTTTCATAAAGAAAAGGAACTCCGCCCAAAGTACTGTACCCATACTCCTCCATTTCGTCCCAGAATGCTTTCTGCATAATGTCTTTATCTGTACATACGATTCTTCCGGCGCGCATACAGTTGGTGGTGAAAATAGAGAATCCGTATACAAAATTGATCGGAACATTTAAAGGAACTACATCCGTTCCCTGAACCGGCATATATTGAAGGATGCTCAATGCATTCTGATAAAGGCTTTCATCAGATAATTTAACCAGTTTCGGAACACCTGTTGTTCCAGACGTACTCAAAAGGATTTTGATGTCAGGGTGAATCGTAACTTCACTCTTATAATCATCCTTTGCAAAGATGCTGATGTTGTCTGAGAATGCTTTCAGAGTATATCCTTCAATGGCTTCTCTCTGTGGATCAAAGATGTATTTCGGACGGTATTCTGCCTCAATACGTTCTTTGAATTCCTCATGCAGTTTTTGTCCCAGTACCGCAATCGTGTAAGCTGTTCCGTAAAAATTGAGAAGCACCTCAATACTGGACAGCTGATTGTCATTGTACAAAAAGAGCAGCCCTTTTTCTACCGGGTTTAAGCCTAAAGACCGGTACAGTGTTCCCACCGGTATTGTTGTACCGGTGGAAGCATCTGTAAACCCCAAGTTCTTATTGGCAATTACATTTTCTAAAATTTTCATATGCTTAGTTTTCTACGAATACTTCGTATTTTTTCATTTTTTCGCGAATCTTTCCGACGGTTCCCATCTCCAGGATATCGTTAAAATCAAATTTGATCTGATAAAACTGTTCAAGCGCTTCTACGATAAGAAGATGAGACATAGAATCCCATTCCGGGATTTCCTGATACGTTAGTTTTTCATCTACCAATTCTTTCTTTATTGCGATGGCAGAGGCGATAATTTCATAAAATTCTTCTGTAGTGTTCATTTTAAATTTTTATAGTTTTCCATTTTCCATTTTTAAAAATCATGAGGAATAGTACAGCCAAAACAATTTCCGAAGAAACGATTGCGGTAAATATTCCTCTCAGTTCCCACTGAAACCTTACTCCTAAGAGATAAGCCAGAGGAAGCTGAATCACATAAAACATGACGAGGTACAACAATGTTACCTGTAATATGTTTCCAGCAGCATTCAGAGCACGGCTGATCACCATAGTGAATCCTAACAGCAGATACGCCATAGAGACCACATGGATGTATTGAACCGCATATCTGGCAACTTCCGGTTCTGTAGTGAAAAATTTCACCACATATTCTGCTGCAATCTGCCAAAATAAGGCTACAAGTACCAGATAAGTCATGTTGATGGTTCCGGCTCTCCAAACTGTTTTTTCAGCACGTTCCGGTTCTCCGGCACCCAAATTCTGGCCAGTAAGAACTCCGGCAGCATTTCCTATTCCCCAGGCAGGCATCGTAGCTACGGAAGCAATACGCTGGGCAATGATATATCCTGCAAGCGCTGTGGTTCCGAAAGTGGAGATAATCTTCACCATAATCAGCCAGCTGGATGTTGGGATGATATACTGAACCAGTCCTCCAAAGGCTATTTTCAGAATCTTTTGCAGTAAGGGTAGATCAAGCTGTAAAGGAACTCCGATGCTGATGCTGGTTTTTCCGGATATCAATACGAAAGCCTGATATAAAACACCTAAAAGCCTTGATAAAACTGTAGCATACGCCAATCCCATCAATCCAAAAGCAGGTATAAATCCTAATCCGAAAACAAGGATCACTGCGAAAATGATATTGGAAATATGGCAGATCCAAAGTGATTTCATGGCAATATCGGCATCACCAGCCCCTCTGAAAAGTCCATTCACAGAAAGGCGGAGAATCACAAGCCCGATACTCAGGAAGACCAGTCTTGAGAAAGAAACACCTTCGGTTACCGTACTGGCATTGATTCCCAGAAAATCAACAATTTCCGATGCGAAAAAGCAGGAAACTCCACCAATAAGCACCGCGAAAAACAGGGCCAGCAAGATGATGTATTGGGCTGTTCTGCCCATTCCTTCTTTATCTTTTTCACCTGCTCTTCTGGCGGTAAGGGTTGCTGCTGCAATTCCCAAACCTACGGCAATAGCATAAGCAAAGTTGATGTAGTTATCTGTAATTCCCACAAGCCCCAAAACTTTGTCGCCTAATTTTGCGATAATCAATAGATTGACACTCACAAAAACAGATTCCATGACAAGTTCCATCACCATGGGAATGGCAAGACTAAAGATGGAACGGTTGATACTTCCGGAAGTCAGTTCAACTTTCTTTCCGGCTATGGCTCCATACGTAAAAACCGCTCCTTCTTTTAGTATATGCAGGAATTTCCTCATACTGCTGCTACTGAATTTTTATTGGCAATCTGATACAGCGGATTTGGCAGTGCTCCGTCTTTTCTCGGAATGGCAAATGCTTTGTTCTCGCTGTAACCGTTATTTTTCAGACGCAGACTGTTGATATAGAATCTTTTGAATGCCGGTACATACAGGTCATACTTTTCGTATCTTTCCTGAAGGTGGGTGTTCTCAGCTTTATAATTTTCTACACAGTTGTGAACCAGTTCCCAGAATGTTTCTTCATTAAAGTTGGAATAGGTATGAAGTGCATTCGACAGATATCTGAAGAAAGCATCAAAAACGCCAAGTAAAATAAACAACGGGATATTTTCTTTGTTGGAAGACTGAATCAAACCATCTGCAAGGTGTGCAGGAAGTTTTTCTCTGGCTTCTGTAGTAAGTACAATATCATCCACAAAATCTTTGATTACGATTCTTTTTGGAACTCCATTTTTCAAAACAACCATAATGTTTTCTCCATGTGGCGTTACACATAATGAATGGGTGTAATAAATGTGTAATAATGGGGTAAGATAGGCATCAAGATAGCTTTCAATCCATTCTTTGATACTCACACCTGCTTTTTCTGCGAATGCCTGAACCAATGGAACTCCACTCTCATCTACATAAAGTAAAGAAGCCATGGTTACCATTTGTTCGTCTTCTTTCAGATAATTTTCAGCACTTTCTCTCCATAATGCGCCAAGGAATTCATTATACTGATAAGGCACACTGGCAATAGCTCCATATTGTGGATGCAAATAGGTAATTGCAGCCTCTTCTCCTAAGAAAATAGTTTCTTTATTCTCCAGATAAGCATCGTCTTTAATCAAACCTTTTACCCAATCTGTAATAGCAGGAGCAATTTTCATCTGTTTAGGTGATAATCCTCTGATATTTCCCGTACTCAGAATAGAAACAGCGGTTTTCAGGTATCTCTTTTTAGGATGATCTACATTGAATAAAGTACGGATACTCTGCTGCGGACTGTAAGTATCACTACCCTCACCTAACTGGATTAAAAGTCCAGAAGCGATATCTCCGGCAAAATGAATCTGAAGCTTATGCTCCCACTGCCATGGATGTACAGGGATAAAGTGATAATCTTCAACAGCTTTTCTTTTGCTCAATAGCTGCTGCTGAAAATCATTATATAAATCCTCTCCTATTTCAGAACGATAAAATTCTTCTCTGTTAATATGTTCCAAAGACTGGAATGACGATCTGCTTTTATGAGAAGCCAGCCAGATTACTTTTAAATTTTCATCGGCTTCAGGAGCATATGTTTTCAGATCACGTGGAGAAAAACCTAATCGGCTTTTGTTTACAATTACCCATGGATGTCCGGTCATATTATGCTCTACCGTCTGATAATCCGCATCTGAAAGCTCTTTTGAAGACATTACTCCTCTTGATAAGATTAAAGCATCACAATACAAAGTATGCAGTAATTCTTCCGTGTATCTTGCAATGGTATAAGGATCTAAGTCAAAAACAGTCTGCATTTCGAGGAAGAAAGCTGCTACATCTACAGAAGACAAATCTTCACCGTTTTCTGTTTTTGTAATGCTGTCTTTATCAATGTGCCAGTAATCCATCATTCTTTCCTGTCCGCGGAAGCTGTAGACAATATTTTCAACTCCGGTTTCAAGGGTAAAAACAGTATATCCGTTTTTATTTTCAAAGGTTACCACAGGCTTTAGAAGCTCTTCGTGCATCAATTCTGCGATGGTTTTAGCCATTAAATTTCTGTTGGCCTGATTCCAGTTTTCCTGGCTTACTGTATTTTTTAAGTTGGTGTTCATTTTTTGATTAAATTTTGGCAGTTGGTAAATCAGCATATTTTTCTACATCGAAATCCTGGAAAGCAATTTTCTTTTCAATTTTATAATGCTCTCTTCCCAGAATATCATTGATGATGTAGGAATTACGGTACGCAGCCATTCCCAGATCTGTAGAAATATAGCTGTGAGTATGAACTTCAGCATGAAGCACATAAATTTCCCCTCCGTTGTGGTCTATTGAATAATTTCTGTTGACATCAAACAATTCGCTGGAATCTCTCTTGATTCTATCCTGAATATTCTTTAAGAATGCAGGCTCATGATAACGGTATCCTGTTCCCAGAATCAGATAATCAGCTTCCTGGTCATAAGGTACTTCCTGTTCCAGTTGGGTAAACTCAAGATTGATGAAATCAGGATTGCTGTTGTCTACTCTATTCAGCTGGCTGTTAGGAATAATTTTAAGATTAGGATCAGCATTGTCGATATTCAGATCATAAATAAAATCGTAAATATCATTGATCAGATCGTAATTGATTCCTTTAAACTGAGCTTGCTGTTTGCTTAAAATCGTTTTCCTTGCAGATTCGCTTCTGTTGTAGAAATATTCTACATAATCAGGTGAAGTAAGTTCCAGTGTCAGTTTAGAATATTCCATAGGGAAAAATCTGTCAGGACGGGAATACCATCCCAGTTGTGTTTCTTCATTTCTGTTTTGAAGAAGGTCATAAAAAACTTCCGCTGAACTCTGACCAGAACCGATAATCGCTATTTTTTTACCCTGAGATAAAAGCTCTTCTTTTCTGTACAGATAATTACTGGTATGAATAACACGGGAATCATCTTTCGGAATGAAAGAAGGAATATGAGGCTGTGTCCCTGTTCCCAAAATCAGTCTTTCCGTTTTGAAAACCGTAGTTTCTTTGGTTTTGGTGTGAATCGTAGTTACATGATATAAACCTTCTTCATAAGTAATATCCACTACCTGAGTAGAGAAACGGCATTGTGGAAGCTGTTCAATTACCCATTGGCAGTAACGGTTGTATTCTTTTCTCGGAATGAAAAAATCTTCTCTGATAAAAAACTTATACAGTCTTCCGGTTTCCTTCAGATAGTTCAAAAGGCTTAAAGGATTGGTAGGATCAGCCATGGAAACGCAGTCGCATAAAAATGGGGTCTGCAGGGTTACATGGTCAATCATCAGTCCCGGGTGCCAGTCGAAACCATCTCTCTGGTCCAGGAAAAGGGTTTTCAGTTCCGAAATCGGATTAGATAATGCGGCAAGTCCCAGATTAAAAGGGCCTATACCTATGCCTATTACATTGTATACGGCTTCGTTAGTCATTTTTTGTGATGTTTGTGGTGATTTGTACCTCTTTATTCTGTGGAAATTTTTCCCAGTACCATTCTCTATAACAGAAGTTCAGATTGGCTTTTTTATGAGGCATTTCTATTACTTTATCTACTTTGAAGCCTACATGAGCTTTATTCATCATAGATGCAAGAGAGTCTACAGATCCTTCTCCTACCATTTTTCCTACCTGTGGCTGTGCAAAAACATAGTCAACCATAGATTGAGTGGATGGAGATACAAATTTCTTTTTAGGATCAATAGGTGCAATGAACTGGTGTGTTCCGTAATCCGTAGGCAGTACCTCATAATAATCGCCTACAATATCTCTGCAAGCCCAATACACTTCAATATTACAAGAAGGTTCATCGTTTCCTGCGATGATATAACTGTGCGCTTCATCACTTGGAAGCATCAGTCTGTAGTAGGTTTCAAGCTCATCTATCGGCCAGTTCATCTGCCAGATTTTTACGGCATGTTCACGGTTGAACCATTCATGCAGCATTTCAAGGTCATTTTCAAGATCTATAGGACGCATACTCATGGTTACGTCTTCTTTCTGGAAATATCTTTTAAAGAAAACTTCTGTTCCCTGTGGATTGATTAGCTGATCCGAGAAAAAATGTTTGTGAAGAAGGTTCGGGACTTTAGCATAAGAAATTGAAGAAGCATTTACACCGCCGTCTACATCAGCAACCGCCGACTGAAGGTTTGATTTTACTGCCCAATATCTTTGATTCAAAGCATAATCCGTTAATGAGGAAGGTTCAGTTTCATGAAGATTTTCAAATTCCCTGTACAGAATATGGATTAATCTTCTTTCTTTCACCAATCCTGTTTTACCAATTGAAGCAATCAGTGCACTCAGGTTGCTTACCAGAAGATGGTGTGAAATAATGTCCAGAAGACGCTCATCTCTGATGAAAAGGTCTTCCACTTCAGGATAATCTTTAATTAGAGATTCATATTTTCCTTTGAAGCTTTCTTTGATTAAATACCCTTGTCCGTCTCTTACATAAATAGATTCAGGAAGAAGCTGATTATCCAGCTGTACAAGAAGATTCTGCTGATGAACTTCAGGAGCCATGCCTAATTGATTGTACAATCTGTTTAAAGGAGAAAGCAACAGGTTTACATACTTTTCAAACCAGATAATAGCTGCTTTTTCAGTATCTACCCCTAATTGATTCGCAACGTTTTTAAAGAAATGCGTCGTAAAATTGAAACCATCTGTAGATTCATCCTGGCAAAGTCTTGCTAATAAAATCACTTTATCTTCATTTGAAAAAGGATTTTCGCGGAGCAGTATATTCAGACTGTCCATATTCTTTCCTTCATAATGAACGCTTAACGTGGAAGGTTCCAGCAATAATTTGAAATTCGGGAAATTTTGTTCAAATGAAGCTTTTTGATGCTGCCACCAGATTGCGGAAGCATATCCTCTGTTGAGATCTTTTAAGCTATTCGTTCTTACAGAACCTGTCATTAAAACATGCAGAGAAAATTTCAACATCCAGCTGAAATCCGGATTATATACTGTTCTTATAGAAGATGTCGCATAAAAATCCTCTCCCAAAGGCCCGATGTGAATAATTTTCCCGGAACCCAGCATTTCAGGATATTCTGCTGTTGATAAAAGATATTGTGCCTCCCACGGATGGCATGGAACTATATAAAAATCATTGATGTTTTCAAAATCGTAGCTTTCCGGTAAAGAAGTCCATTTTTCGAAGATTTCTTTTGCAGAAATTCCCGGAAGGGACTTTTCCGTGATGCAGTATTTGTGAATCAGGAAATAATCCAGTTGAAATCCTTTCCCGAATTCAGGACCATATAAAAGCTGTTCTTCCTCAGAGAATCCCATTCTTGATTTGGTGAAAGGATGCAGATTGTGTCCGGCAGGAAGCATTTGCTCAGATTCAAGGAAAGAATACGTTAAAAGCTGATCATCCTGAAGACAAGCTTCTGTTGTCAGTTCCAGATTTCTTAAGCTGCTTTGAATTCTTTCCACAAATTGTTGGAATCCTTTTTCATTGGTTGTCTCAGAAAACTCTTTATAAACCAATTCAGTCAGTTTTTGATCATTAACTTCAGAAACCTCTTGATTTTGGTGGTCTACCGCCCACAAAACAGGTTCGTATTCATGAAAAAGAGTTTCGGAACGATAAGAAACCGGAGCAAATAAAAACAGTCCGCTTTTCTTCATTTCAAATCTCATAAACAATGAATAATCGCTATTTTGAAGAGCCTTTGCTGTCAGAAGATCATATTTCGGAACGCCCTGATAGAATTTTCCGTTTCCCAGTTCTCTCAACATTCCGTTCAACAGAATTCTGAAAGTAATTTCCCGGGCTTTTTCTCCTGTTCTATTTTTCTGAATTAAAGTCTTTTCCATGATTTTTGATTGTGGTGAGAATTTGATGAATGTCTTCTGTAGTCGTAATCGGGTTCAGGAACGTAAACTTCAGATAGAAGTTTCCATCCACTTTTGTACTTGCTACAAGGATTTCTCCGCTGTAGAACAATTTCATCTTGATGTATTGATTCAGGGCATTCAGATCACTGATTTCCGGATTTACATATCTGAAAACAAGAACACTTAAGTCAGAATCTGAAAGAAGCTCAAAATCTGCATCTTCCGTAATCATTGCGGCTGCATCTTTGGTAAGATCAATCACGGTGTCTGTATATTCTGCCAACTGTTCTTTCCCCATCATTCTTATGGTAAACCAAAGTTTTAAAGCATCAAATCTTCTCGTACTCTGAGTAATGGATTTATTGATCTGTGCCGGAATTTCTTCTTCGTCCATTTCTTTCGGATTCAGATAATCGGCGTGGTGTTTAAGAATCAACAGTTCTTTTTTATTTTTAACAATAAAAGCACTACTGCTGATAGGTTGGAAGAATGATTTGTGGTAATCAATCGTTACAGAGTCTGCTCTTTCAATACCATTGATCAGGTCACGGTATTTCTCACTTAATAATAAAGCACAACCGTAAGCAGCATCTACGTGCATCCAGATGTTATATTGTTCTGCAATATTGGCGATATCATCCAATGGATCAATATTTCCAAAGTCTGTAGTTCCTGCTGTTGCTACAATACCAATAGGAATATTTCCTAGCTGTTCTTCTCTTTTAATATATTTTTTCAAAAGAGAAATATCCATACGGAAACGGTCATCAGTAGGTACTTTAACAATACTTTTCTCACCCAGTCCCATAATGGAAGCATTTTTCAGATTACTGAAGTGAGATTTATCTGAAACAAATATTCTGAAACGGCTTGCCTCCACTGGCAGACCATCCATTTTAATGTTGTGATTATATCTTTTCTGAGAAAAACAGTCACGCATCATGACCAATCCCATTAAATTGCTCTGTGAGCCCCCTGCGGTGAAAACACCATCGCTTTCATTCGTATTATATCCGATCTGACCGGCAGTCCAGTCGATCAGTTTTCTTTCCATAAAAGTTCCTCCTGCACTCTGGTCATAAGTATCCTGTGAAGAATTGATCGCACTTACAAGGATTTCTCCTGCCAATGCCGGGATTACTACAGGACAGTTAAGGTGAGCTACATATTGTGGAAGGTGAAAAGCTGTGGCATGTTTTACATAAATATCATCTACTTCTGCCAGAAGCTCATTATAATTGGAAAGTTTTTGATTAAGATCAATCTGTTCCACCATTCCTTTCATTGTTTTGGCTTCTATACCACTGAAAGGCTTGTTGTTTCTGTGAAGAAATTCCTGAACCAGGTCTAAAGTACTATTGACAGCATTACGATAATGATCATAATTGTCAGGATGAAAAATATTCCCAAAATTCCCCGAAATGTGAGGTGAAGTTGTGCTTGCGAGCTCTTCTAGGGATATTAAATTGTTGTTCATAAAAGTTTTGTAATGTGATTTTTTAAATCTGTGAGTTGTTGTGGTTTTTTTGATACACTATTGTATATGTCTGATAGTCAGGTTTTTAAATTTTTCATTTTTTATTATAATTTATTTGGTGATTGCGTAATTATTACTAAATTTGAACCAGCTATTGTTATTTAGAATAATTAAAAACAAAGATAAAAATTATTACTTAACACCAAATTTTTTTTAATGAATTCTACAGAAATTTTAGATAAAGACTGTTCAACAGCGGTAAAACTGCTTCCTACGGTCATAGAAGTCACCTCTCAGGAAAGAAGAATGATAAAAGATGCGGCGCTGCATCTTCAGAAAAAGTATGACAATTATGAAAACCGTGATTTTATAAAGCATGTACATCAGCTGGCGTCTTATTTCTTACCGGAGAGAATTTTAAATATAGCGGCTGATTTTGCAAGTGACTTTTCAAAAAATCAGTATGGTGCCCTGATCTTTACAGGACTAATGGATATCGATCAGGAGGATATAGGATCTACCCCTCCGAATTGGCAGGCGGCAGATTATTCAAAATTTAATTTATATGGTTTTGCATGTGCACTTATTCATGGGGCACTTCCTTCAAAACCTGTACAATATTATTCACAGCGTAAAGGAGGCGGACTGATCCATGCCATCATTCCTGATGAAAAAATGAAGGAAACGCAAACCGGATCAGGGTCTTCAACAGACTTGTATGTACACACAGAAGATGCTTTTCTGAAACATCAGGCTGACTACTTAAGCTTTATGTATGTAAGAAATGAGGAGCAGGTTCCTTCTACGCTTTATTCTATCCGTTCTCATGAATCTATCGGGGACAATTACAGACCTCTTTTTGAGCGTATTTATAAAATTCCGAAAGATGCCAACCTGGAAACAGCAGAAAATGAAGAAGAAACATTAGATTCTGTACTGTATGGTAATTATAGTCTTCCGTTTATGAGATTTGATGCTGCTGAACAGTTGTTCAATTCCAGTATAAGACAATCGGATGAAGCACAGAATACGCTGTATGAGTTCTGGGAAGAAGCCAGACATTTGATTTACTCAGGATTTACGCCTCAGGCAGGAGACGTTATTCTGGTTAATAATCATTTATGTGCTCATGGTAGGTCGGCTTTCCGTGCGGGAGTAAGAAATATTGACGGAATAGAACATCCGTGCGAGAGAAGAATCATGCTTCGTATGATGAGTAAAGTGAGCCTTATTGATATGAGAGCACATACACTTACAGAAGATCCGTTCTTTGTGATAGAAGAACATTTGGGTAAAAACTTTCAACATTTTTAATATAATGCTTAGTTAGCATTTTTGAACATTCAATCAATCGCAAATCCTTTTTAAGCAGTGCTTGAAAAGGATTTTTATTTGATTTTCACTTGATTGATCCTTGTCAAGGTTTTAAACCTTGACAAGGATCAAAGGTGGTAAGTTTTGGCTAAAGCCCACTTCTATTGATATAAAAACTAATCAATATTCAATAGGAACGGGCTTTAGCCCGTTTTAACAAATAAAAAATATAAATCCTTTTGCTTTAGCCGAAACCTAAAATCAGCTGTTATAACCCATGTCAAGGTTTCAAACCTTGACATGGGTTATAATTTTACTGTTTAAAAAACCTGTCAAACAATGACAATTGCTCAGATAATGATCTGCTCCAATATTCTGGAACATGTCCTCCTAAAGATTCGGTGTAGAGATGCTGGATCTTCATCTCTGTCAGTTTCTTATGAAAATTTCTGTTCATATTGATCATCTGGGTATCTTCTGTTCCACAATCAAAAATATATTGCTGTCCTGCTCCGGACATTAATTTTACTTTACTGTCAGTAAGGAAATTGGGATTAATTGATTCTAATGGTCCCAGAACTTTATTCACCATATATTTCTGATAGCCTTCTCCAAAAGAATTGAAATCCAGAGCTCCGCAAGAACTTCCTACGATACCAAATGTTTTATTATATGTAATTCCTATATTGGTAGCTCCATAACCGCCCATACTCCATCCCAAAATTCCGCGGAATCTTTTCTCTGCTTTTACCGGATAATTTTTATCAATAAATTCTACCAGTTCTTTTCCAATAAAGGTTTGATATTGTGAATCTTTAAGAATGGGGCTATCTACATACCATGAACTGTAATTTCCGTCCGGAAGTACATAAATGGTTTTAAATTCCTGAGCTTTTTTAACCAAATCAGGAATGTCCTGCTTAATAATTCTGTCCGGATTACCGCTGAAACCATGAAGGATATAAACCGTTGGATAGGTTGTATTAGGCTGAATATTTGGGGTAATGATGACTGTTTTGATTTTTTTATTCATTTTGGGACTGAATACTTCCTGATGAATAATTTTTTGTGCTGATAACTGTACAAATGCAGTCAGTACAAAGACAATGTTGATAAGCTTTTTCATGTTGAAAATGTTTAATTAATGAATAATCACAGGCTTTTAATTATAAAACATATAATGTACCAATGATCTTTTGACATAGCAAAATTGCAGCAGAAAAAGAAAAAAAGCCTCAACATATGTTGAAGCTTTTGTTACTTTATTTCACTCAGACTTACAATATCAGTTGAGCTCCTTCTTTATCCGGCTAAGTTGTGTAGGCGTAATTCCCAGATAAGAAGCAATATGGTGCTGTTTTAATCTGCTGTAAAGAGACTTATTTTCAACCAGTTGTAAGTAACGTTTTTTTGCTGTTTCGTACTTTAACGAGACTTCCAGAGGTTCTTTTTTTACCACCCAGTTTTTCTCCAGATAATACAGATGAAAAAGTGCCAGATCATGATGCTTTTCAAGCAGTTCCCGGTAAGTTTTTGCAGGATATTGTATCACTGTGCAGTCTTCCAGTGCTATGATTGTGAAATCACTAGGTTCATTTTTGATAATGGCGGCTGTGGAAGCTACAAAACTGTTTTCTTCAAAGAAAATTTTATAAATATTATTTCCCTGTTCATCTACCGTGTAATATCCTATCAGCCCGGATTTGATGAAGTAATAATATCTCGCCATTGAACCGGATTCCAGCAGTAAATCATTTTTGTGATAATGTTTTTCAGTACATATATCGAGTAAAGCCTTCACCGTTTCATCAGATAGTGGATAATATTGGGTGATTTCTTTTATAAATTCTGAGTTGTTCATTTGGGAATGTTATAATTATCAGTGAAAATCTGTATTATTTACGGAACAAAAGTCCTTCTAATCCAGTATTTTCTTCATCATCAGATCCGTCTGCTCTTCTTCTCCCAGTCTGAAAATATGTTTATCGAATTCAACAAACCCGTTTTTCCTGTAAAAATTGAGTGCTCTTAAATTTTCTTCCCAGACTCCAAGCCATAAGTATGATTTATTCAGATGTCTTGCTGTTTCCAAAGCCTGGTTATAAAGAAGCTGACCTACTTTTTTTCCGTGATGGCTTTTCTTTACATAGATTCTTTCAATTTCCAGGCTGGTTTCGTCCTGAAGTTCTGTCTGTGCTTTTCCTGAATTGACTTTCAGGTAACCAACCGGATTGTCTTCTTCCCAGGCAATATAGAAAAATGAATCAGGATTACTCAGCTCTGATTTTATCTTTTCAGTATTAAAGCTTTCTTCCAGATACTTTTTCATAGCCTCTTCAGTATTATCTTCTGCAAACGTTTCAGTGAAGGTTTGTATACCAATATTCTGAAGTATTTCGAGGTCTTTTTCGCTGGATGTATTGATAATAATTGATGACATAAAAGGTATTTATTGTTCTAGTTTATAAATAAGATTTTTTATTTCAGATAAGGTTAGTTCTGTTTTTGTTTCTGATGCTATTATATTTTTTAAAATTTTGAGGTGAGTCGTCTTTAAAGCATCTTCAGTTTTCACTTCCTGATCGGGGATCACTCCTATATGTTCCCAATTCTTTTGAGTACTTAAGGCTGTTATTTTTCCTGCCGGAACAAGCAGTAAATATTGATTTTGAACCATAAAATGATCCACAGGATTGGCTGCACCCCCTGTTTTTTCACCAATTACTTCGGCAAGTTTATATTGCTGTAAAAAATAGGCAACAGCTTCTCCGGCCGAAAAAGTATTTTTGCTGGTAAGAATATAGATCTTTTTATGAAGATATTTCTGTCCGGAAACTTTGGGTTGGGTACTGTCTACAACTGTTTTCTGATTATGTCTGAAATACGTGGTATAAAGATCTTTTTTCTGATCAAAAAAATAGCTTAAAAATAAAAGAAGCATCCCGTTTTCTCCACCTCCGTTTTCTCTGAGATCAATAATCAAAGAATGGGTATTGGCAACAAAGTTCATGGTGGCAGCTAAAGTTTTTTCACTGGCTTCAGGAGAGGCAAAACCTTTATAATTGATATACCCAATATTCCCCGGAAGTCGCTGAACTGTTTCAAATCCGAAATTTTCAAGACTATTGTGTTCATTGTTCAATTTCTCTTTCTCTTTTTCACTCATCTGTTTTTCAGGCGTGTAGTTTTCGAGATATTTAACAAAAAAATGTTCGTCTTTAATAGTTGTTCTTAACTTTTGAGTAAGAAGATCCGCAAAACCTTTTTTATTGAGGTCTTTAAAAGTTCCTTTTTTAAGTTCACTTTGAAATAAAGAGTCCACTTTTTTATAAGTTTCTTTATCAATATAATGACTTTTTACTTTTTCTGTAATATCAGCAAGCACTACTGAAATATCATTTTTCTGGGCACTCGAAAATAAGAAAGTGAAAAGGGAAATCCCAACATATAATTTTTTCATTGAAATAAGGATTTAATATTTCAACAAATGTATTTTAATGAGTTCTGTATGAATTGTAAAAATGGAAACTCAGATAAATAACCAGACATTATTCTGATCAGTATCTACATTCTCAAAGAATTTCCCGGGGCTTATCCTGGTGAGTTCTTTAAAATCTTTAATAAGATGGGACTGGTCATAAAACAGATGTTCATAGGAAAGTTCTGTAAGATTTCTGGATTTTTTATTTGAAATCAAGACATTACGAAACCGCTGTATTTTTCTGAATTCTGAAGCGGGTTTAGCCAGATATCGCTGAGATATTTTGTTGACATACTGTCTCGTGATTTTATTTTTTGAAGCAATTTCTTCGATACTCAATTCTGTTTCAAAATCATTCAATATTGTATAAGCCAGATGTAAGTCCCTCTTCCGGAATTTGGAAAGACAATAGTTTTCCAGTATATCAATTTGTACTCTTCTGTCAGACTCTTTTAAAACAGTGCCCATAATGTCTGTAAAGTCTGAAAGAAGGATTTCCTGTTCCAGATCTTCGCTTTTATCAGCATTAAAAAAATGATAAATACCTAAGGGTTTAAAGTAAACGGTAACTTCATTAACCGATTGCCGATAAAAAATTTCAGTAGGCACAGAGCATCTGAATACAAAATCAACCACTATATTTTCAGAAGAAGATCTGGTAATTTCTACCCATCCTTTGTCCTGTGTAACAGAGACATCCTGACATGCTGACACGATAAAGTAATTGTCCGGAAATGTAAGATATTTTACCGGTTTCTGATGATCATCTTTTTCTAT
Source organism: Chryseobacterium sp. GVT01B (assembly GCF_019970045.1). Classification (GTDB taxonomy): domain Bacteria; phylum Bacteroidota; class Bacteroidia; order Flavobacteriales; family Weeksellaceae; genus Chryseobacterium. The sequence goes on along the minus strand of NZ_JAHXYI010000006.1, from coordinate 25,641 downwards.
AAAATAATATCCTTCAATATAATCTTTCAAAACAGGATGCATCGGCTTATAAAAAGTAACTTTCATATGAGTGATGGGTTGAAAGTAAAAATACAAATAGAAAACAAAATCCTGAAACTTTGTTCAGGATTTATATTTGTTTATGAAAACAGTATTTTTTTAAAAGCTTCGGAAGCCAGATGTACCTGTACGCTCCAATCATCTGCTGCGTCACTTCCTGCGTCATCAGAAATATATTTCAGACATAAAAACGGAATATTTTCCTGTTGAGCAATCAACGCGAGTGGATAAGCTTCCATATCTACAATATTATAATCTGTCTCAGAGTGATTCATTTCAAAACTGTCACCGCTGCCACAGATTCCTTCTTTCAAGACATCCATTTTAAGGCCATATTCCAATACAGGGGGCACTCCTGATAATGGCGTTTCATAGAGTTTAAATCCAAGCCCTCTTACGTCCATATCTCTCTGGATGAACTTTGTACAGCATACCACTTCCCCTTTGTGAAATCCTTTACTTCCTGCAGAACCTAAGTTTACAATCAGTTTTGGTTTTCTTGCGTGAATTTCTTTGGTTAATTCTATCGCTGCATTTACCTTTCCGATGCCTGTAATTAATTTATTTTTATCATCAAAAACAGTTCCTGCTTCGGAATCTAATGCAAAAACAAAAAGGGTATCGTCAATTGAATAGTGAGTTTCGTTGTTAATTTTTATCATGGAGAAATCAGATTTATACAGCTGTTGGTACTGCATGACAAAGATACAACAGGTTTTTCTAATATATTAAATTAAAACCCCAAAACAAATCAATTGTTTTGGGGTTTTATTATCTTAAATACTGCATCCGTCAGCATCACAGGAAGCTCCGGCACCACCGGAAAGATCCTTAAACGGACTTACAGTTTCTTTATAAGTCTGCTGAAGTGCATTTTCAAACGTCTCTACAGGCTGAGCTCCGGAAACAGCATATTTGCCGTTCAGCACAAAGAATGGAACTCCGGAAACGCCATTATTTCTTGCTTCAAGAATATCCTGGTTAACTTCATCATCCAGTTGATCTGTAGTAACAGCTTGTCTTGCTTCCTCTTTGTCAAGTCCTAAACTTTCAGCAAGAGCTACCAAAACTTCTGTATCTCCTACATTTTTACCGTCAATAAAATGAGCGATAAACAAGGCTTCTTCCATTTCATTGGATTTATTGTGCTTTTTAGCCAAGTGAAGTAATTTATGGGCACTGAAAGTATTGGTGATCAGAGTTTTTCCAAAATCAAAATCAATTCCTGCTCCTTTTCCCATTTGAGTTACCTGTCCAAGCATTTGCGTTGCCTGAGCTTCGCCAACTCCTTTCTTTTCTCTGAAATACTGAATGGTATCCTGAGTTTTATTGGGATCTAAAGTTGGATCCAGTTGAAAACTCTTCCACTCTACTTCTACTTCATCTTTGAAAGGCAGCTTGCTTAAAGCCTGTTCAAAATTATTTTTTCCGATATAGCAAAACGGACACATTACGTCCGACCAGATTTCTATTTTCATTGTATTTAATTTTAAATCAAATTGATAGTACAAAGTTACTACAATTTATCCAATGTAACAAAAATTGTTACAGTTTAATTCTGACAAATGGAAACAACCTCGCTTCGTTTTTCAACTCTGCTTTTCAAGATCATCATCAGAAATGCAAGAAGCCCGAAAACAACACCTATCCAGGGAATATATGCTACTCCTTTTGTAACGATGATCCAACCTCCTATCGTAGTTCCCAGCGTTACTCCCAGATTTCCGAAAGATGTAGCCAGACTGTTGGCAAATTCCAGTGAATCTGGTGCAGAAGAAATCATATAAGCAGATGCATTCAGAAAACTTGGCGAATAAAGAAATCCCCAGACTCCGATGACTGCAATCGTTGCCCATAAATTTCCATCAGAAAAATATAAAAGTACAGGTATTAAAATGGTTCCGGAAAGAAAAATAGCCGTAGTACCCGCAATATTTTTGTTAAGCATTTTTCCGGCAACTCCATTGGCTGCCACTCCAATAAGTCCAAACAGCAGCAGCATATAGCTGACCATTGACGTATCCATTCCTTTTGCTTTGTTCAGATAATCTGCAAAGTAGCTTTAAGTAGAAAACCAAGCCGTAATCATGAAAAAGTTAGTCAGAGTACTTAGAATAAATGGAGGCTGCTTCAGGATTCTGATCTGGTTTCCATAGGATTTTTTTTCTTTCACAGGCATCGGGGGAAGAAGGAAGTAAATGACCACTAAAGCAATCAGACTTACCGCAGTCTGTATCATAAATGAATATTCCCAGGACCAAAGTCCAGCAATCCATGTTGCAAAAGGAACCGTTGTAACCATAGCAATGGCTACTCCATTAAATACAATTCCCATCAGCTCATTTTTTTTCCGGTCATCTGCCTGGGAAACTGCCACAGATAAAGCTGTTGCAATATACACGGGTTGTAGAAATGCCGGTAAAATCCTAACCAGCATCAACAGCCAGAAAGGTGGTGAAAAAGAAGATACAAAACCCGTAATCAGAAACATAAAAATGGCTGCAAGCATTATTTTTTTACGATCAAACCCTGACGTAAATAAGGTCATAAAAGGTCCTGTAAGAGCGATAATTAATGCAAAAGCACTCAACAGATACCCTGCTTTGTTTATACTGATTTTATAATGTTCTGCAACTTGTGGAAGAATTCCGATAACCCCAAATTCTGTTGTAATAACGGCTATAAATCCCAGACATCCAATGTATGCGTACTTTTTCATTATACTTTTTCTTGGACAGAATTTAAATTTTGATGAGCAAAAACAGCCATTTCACCTATTGCAGACTGTACTTCTTCCAGAATTTCTCCCATATGCATAAATCCGTGGACCATATCTTTGTAAAGACTTGTTGTAAGTGTAACACCTGCATTTTTCATATTTTCAGAAAGCTGTTTCCCATCATCAAGCAAAGGATCATGCTCTGCAAGAATTATTAAAGTGGGTGGAGTTTCTTTAAAATCTTTTATTAAGACAGGAATCGCCAAAGGATTATCCTTTTCTTCTTTGGGAAGGTACCAATCCCATGCTTCAACACCGCCCTGCTTATTAAGAACAGGCCCGTTTTCATAAGTTTCCCATGATTTTGAATTGAGTTGATTATCGACTGCAGGATAAATTAATACCTGAAATTTCAGATGCTTTCCCATTTGAGTAGAGGCAGCCGTAGCCAATGCTGCGCCAGCGCTATCTCCTATTATTCCTATTTTATCAGGATCAATTCCTAAAGATTCTGCATTTGCTATAACCCATTTTATGCTGTCAAGAGAATCGTTTAAGCCTGCAGGAAAAGGATGTTCCGGAGCAAGACGGTAATCTACAAAAATAACCACAGATCCGGTTTTATTGGCCAGTTTACGGACTACAGCATCATGGGTTTCATATCCACCAGCAATAAACCACCCTCCATGAATATAAATAATAGCCGATGAATTCTGAACATTCTTTCCATTGGGACGGTAAATCCGAATGGGAATCTGATGATTTTCCTGTTGAATCTCCAATTCTTCAATCATTGCTACGGATTCCTTTTTGCCGCTAAGCTGAAGGGACATTGTTTCAAGATATTTACGGGCTCCGTCTAAGGAACTCTGAGGATTGAAAGGTTGTATTTTTTCTAAATGATTTAAAATCTGTGTTATTTTAGGTGTTAATTGCATTATTATTTTGATTTAAGTTACTATTATTTTGCAGGGAACGTGAGCGCTATTGTTCCTCATTGCCGCATATTTTCTGCTTTCTGTGTGTAAAATTAAATCTCAAACCTTACATTTGCACCGTATACAGCTAAATGTATGGTACGAACAAATTTGTAAGTAATGGGAAAGCTAAAAGAAAATTCAACGAATAATATCAACAGACAATATATACAGGGATGTGATCTTAGTTATGCTGTATGTAAAATCGGAGGCCGGTGGAAACTTATTATTTTAAACAAACTAAAGGACGGGAAATTGCGTTTCAGCGAACTTAGAAACTCTATTTCAGGAATAACGGAAAGAATGCTTACCCTGCAGCTGAGAGAACTGGAAAAAGAAAGCTTAGTAAAAAGAACTGTTTATGCAGAAGTTCCCCCAAGAGTAGATTATGAACTTACAGATATTGCCCGGGAACTGATTCCTATATGGAAACAGCTTGATGAATGGGGAGGAAAACACAGAGAAATGATGCTGGCACAGGAAACAACCGAAGCGTAAGAGTTTCTGCAGATTTTGAACCTGAATAAACTTGAAAATAAAAGGCGCGGGATTTTATCTTTGATAAAATCCCGCGCCTTAAACAATCAGCAATATAAAATTTTACATCTCTGCATTTGCTCTATTTACCCTTTTTGAAAACAGAATATGAGCGATCAGGGCCAATACTCCAAACACGGTTCCTACAAAACACACCCCACTCCATTGAGCCTTTTGCCATGCAACGGAAGCCAGCCATGTTCCCAGTGATCCCCCAATGAAATAAGATACCATATACACAGTATTCAGTCTGTTGACTGCATTTGATTTGATCAGGAAATAGTTGGTTTGATTCATAATATGACTTGACTGTACACCCAGGTCAACAAGAATAACGCCTACAATCAGCCCCCAATAGGTTTCTCCGGCAAAATAAGTAAAGCCCCAGCTTCCAATAACGATCAGCAAAGAATACAATATAATACGGTTAATATCCAGATATTTTTGAAGCTTTCCCACTTTTGCAGCGGCTAAAGCTCCTACAGCTCCTGCTAATCCAAAACTTCCTACAACAGATGATCCGGCATTAAAAGGTGGTTTCTCCATATGAAAGACCAAAGTTGTAAACAATGCACACATAGATCCAAATGCCATTGCACCACGGAAAGATGCCAGCTGAAGAACAGGTTGTGTTCTTGCCAGGTGAGCCACAGAACGCATCAGTTCTTTGTAAGTTCCTTTGAAATTAGGAGAAAGCTCAGGAAGCATTTTATATACTGCCAGCCATACAAGAATCATGAGTCCTGCCGCAATACCAAACATAGCCCGCCAGCCCCAGACTTCACCCACTATTCCTCCTACAAAACGGGAAAGAAGAATTCCCAGCAACAATCCGGACATTACCAGTCCAATATTGGCCGATTTTTCTTTATCTGAGGAAAGTTCTGCTGCAATAGGAACAAACAATTGCGGAATAACTGATGTAGCTCCAATCAGTAAACTGGCAGCATACAGCATCCACAGCTCAGTAGCAAAAGTCATCCATAAAAGAGATCCGAAAACGAGAAACAGATCTATTAAAATCAATTTCTTGCGGAAAAATTTATCACCCAACGGAACAATCAGCAACAATCCCAATGCATACCCGATCTGGGTAAGCACAGAAATTTTACTTGCCGCACTCTCAGAAACCTGAAGCTCTTCTGAAATAAGTGCCAGTAAAGGCTGATTATAATAATTGTTGGCGACGACCAGTCCGGAAATAACGGCCATAAGCCAGATAACAGTCCGGGAAATACCGTGGGAAGAACTCTCCTGCATTACGTATAAGTTTTTATTTGAATTGAAAAGTGACTGACAGCAGACCAAAAATAATCCGTCAGATTTTTAAGAGATCAAAGATAATCATTAAAAAAAGAAATTATTCGCCCCTTGGCTTTACATTTCTATGAATACTATAAGATTCTTCGGTAAGTAGAATGATTTCAACACTCTGTCTGTATCATTGTTTTTATTGATGATATATATCGATGGAAAACCTTTTGAATGTTAGAAATATTAAGGAAATTTGCAGCATGAAAATCATTCCGCTCAAAGAAGGCAATTTTTCGGCAAGTAAAACCAAAGACTTCACTCTTTTAACAGAAGAAAATTTTGATAAAGTTGGTGGAATCAAAATGTCTGTACAGCCTTTTCTTATCATTACTGAAAGTGATTATATCCTTTTAGATGCAGGAATAGGCTGGAAAAATGAATCCGGAACAACTGTGATTTCAGAAATTCTGAAAAGAGAAAATATTCATCCTGATCAAATCACGAAGCTATTACTCTCCCATCTCCACAAAGACCATATTGACGGGGCCATAACCGTTACAGATAATGGCTTTAAAGCCACTTTTCCGAATGCTCAGATTTATATCCAGAAACGTGAACTTGATTTTGCTATGGAAAAGAAAGGCAACCCCTCTTTTGATTTTACTATTCTGGAACAACTGGTTCAACTGCATAATATTATATGGATGGATGAAGATCAGGGCAGATTACAAATGAGATTTCCTATGAAGTAGTGGGTGGACATACTCCTTTTATGCAGGTTTTCTGGATCAGGGAAAATGGCGAAACAGCTTTCTATGGAGCTGATGATCTTCCACAGGCCTCTTATTTAAAATACCATGTAGCCTATAAAAGTGATTTCGATGGCAGAAAAGCAATGGAATTACGTCTTAAATGGGAAAAAGAGGCAAAAGAAAACCGTTGGAAAGTTCTTCTTTATCACGATCTGGAAAGAAATGTAATAGAAATCAAATAAAAAAATGGTTTAAATTTCATTAAACCATTTATAAATATCAAATTCAGAAGGAATATTGAGTTTCTTTCTGATCCTGTTTTTCCTGTTTTGTATCGCCTTAGGTGTTACAAAAATACAAGTTGCAATTTCCTTAGTGGTCATATTGAGCTTAAGGTAAATACAAAAGATCAATTCAGAATTTTTAAGGGCAGGCTGTATAGCGGATAACTTTTTAAAAAAATCAGGATGAACCAGTCTGAATTTATTCAGCAGACGAGGAGAATTTGCCTTGGCTAAGGCCATAATCTCGTCTTGTACAAGAATTTTCTGCTTCAAATCCTCTAAGTTGGGTTCAGGTTTTCTATTTTTCATAATACTTTCTCATCTCTACTCATTTCAGATACCACATCTTTTGTGAATCTGTACAAAGTCTTTATTTTCTCTACTCAATCTGTGTTTTTGCTGATTTAACATCGGGAACAAAATAATTTTTATGTATTCAAAATTTCATTGGTTTTCATTAATATATTGCAATAATTCATAGCATATAGTTTGTATTTGTTGAATGATTATGTTAAAAAAATCACACCTATGAATTTTATTTCATTTTTATACTGGCAAAGAAAGAGAAAATGATTAAAATTTTATAAAAACCGTGTACCACATAGATACCACGTTATATTTTAAACAAAAATATCTTAACTGCTTTTATCAGCCAGTTTCCCTTTATTTATACTTTAATTTTGGATAGGATGTAAATGTAACGTGTTATTGCCTTTACTTTTTATGATCTCAGTCAATGTTTTCAAGGTTAAACACGCATAAAAAAATGAATATATGTGGTATATGAATGGTACCACATGATAAGAGAAATCAAGAAAATCGGTGTTTCTTTATTTTATAAATAAATCACAACTATGATTATTGAAAGTTTATTAATTTCTTTTGGGGCAGAAACAAGAACTTATCATACAGGCGAAATGATTTTCCATGAAAAAGAGTTTCCAACCCATTATTACCAGATTGAAAAAGGGAAAATTAAACTCAATAATTATACGGAAGACGGGAAAGAATTTATTCAGAATATATTCTCGGATGGTCACAGCTTTGGAGAATCTCTGCTTTTTGTTGACCGGCCTTATCCCATGAATGCTGTAGCGATAGAAGATTCCGTCATTTACAAAATGCCAAAGCAGAATTTTCTGGATCTGGTCAAAAGTAATCCTGAAATTTCACTCAGCATTTATGAATGTCTTGCTGAAAGAATGTACTATAAATACATCATGTTTTATAATCTTTCTTTCCAGAATCCGGTTGCTAAACTCAAACTGCTGATGGATTACCTGAAGAGTTATCATGAGGATAAAGCGCCTTATTCTTTCCAGATTCCTCTTACCCGCCAGCAAATGGCTTCACTCACCGGATTATGTGTAGAAACGGTTATACGGACCATAAAGCAGATGGAGAAAGATCAGATTGTGAAAATAGAAAAACGGAAGATTCATTATTAAAAAGCAAAAGCCGGAAATATCCGGCTTTAATTATTGTTAAAAATTGTACCAATCCTTATCTTTAAACTATCCTCTACTGATCAAGCTGTCTCTGAAATTCTTCCAGATATTTGGCAAGGTGAAGACCGTCAGCTAGTCCGTGATGTGCTTCAATAGAAACCGGAAGATATTTTCTGCCGTCGCGAATGTTGAACCTGCCAAAAGCAATTTTAGGAACCGATTCTGTAGTATTAAAATCTGTAGGATGCAATATAGCACTGAAAGAATTCCATGGAATGGTCGTATGTCTTACGTGGTCTTTCCCCAACCTTTCATTGCTTAATCTTAATCCTGAAGTCTGATGCACTCCTTTTATCTCCTCCTGAAGCGCTGCATTGAAGGTTTCAAAATCTTCTGAGAAAGGCGTAAATGAAAATCCGAAAGTACCATCCGGTCTTCCGATCGTACTGCCGGCATGTACAGTATCAAACTGTATCACCTGACCATCAATGATTCTTAGCTTTAATTCATCAATAGTATTGATCGCCACCATAGACTTGTGAAAATAATAGGCAAAAAAAGAATATCCTTTTTCTTTAGCGGTATCATACGCTTTTGTACAGTCTACCTCCGTTGTAAATCCAAAATAAGGGCTTGCCATTTTAGAAAAAAATTCAAAATGTTCTTTTCTGTTCCAGTTCTCTATATCTACAATCTTCATTACTTCTTATTTGCTGCAAATTTCGGCATTTTTTACCGGTTTCAGGGACTTACTATTCAAAAATGTCAGGAGAAATAATACATTTTTTACCTAAAGTTTGACCAAAGCATAATTATTGTATGTATTACCTTAAAATCTTAGTATTATGGAGGTTCAAAATTATAAAGGAAATAATTGGTCCGCAAGAAAAGCAGGTTCAATATATGTGGTAAGTCTTGATAATCTTTCTAGTATTGTAGAGACTTTGACGGATTTTATCAGGAATCGGAATATCCAGGCAGGAGAAGTCTCTGGAATAGGAGCAGTAAGTGAAGCAACACTTCGTTTTTTTAATCCTGCAACCAAAAAGTATGTTGACAAAACCTTTAAAGAACAGATGGAAGTCACTAATATCTCAGGAAATATCTCTGAAATAGAAGGAAAACTAACCCTTCATCTTCACATTACTTTGGGAAGAGAAGATTATACTGCTTTAGCCGGACATCTGTTGGAGGCAAAAATCCAGGGAGCTGCAGAATTTATTATATATCCGCTGGATATCAGAGTCGTAAAAATTAAAAATGAAGAAATAGGAATCAATCTTTATAATTTTGAAAAATAGGACTTTGAAGGTCTGCATCATCAGTGAACATCTGAAAATATAATTCCTTAACAGAAAAGGAAAATACAAAGACACAAGATTTATTTTCTGTGTCTTTGTACTTCCAATCCTTATACTATAAATGTGTTTTTTTTATTGATTGACATTAAACTTCTGTAGTTGTCACCCCAAATTTCTTTTTAAAAGAAGAATAAAAATGGGACAAATTCTCAAAACCCAGATCAAGATAAATATCTGAAGGCTTTTTATCCCTGTTTTTAATTAAATAATAGGCTTCCTTTAACCTTTTTTCTTTCAGCCATTGTTTCGGGGTCATCTGAAATGTTTTATTGAAATCCCGTTTAAAACCCGATAAACTACGACCTGTGAGTCTTGCAAAAGCATTTACTGATACATTGAACATAAAATTTTTGTTCATAAATTCTGCAAGGTCAATTTTATAAGGTTCAGAAAAATCAAAAAGGAGGTTTTTAAGATCCGGATTACTCAGCAAAAGGAGTTCTATGGCCTCTTTGACCTTTAACATCGCTAATTTTGGCGGGATCTCCTGTGTTTTATTAATGTAAGGAATAAGAGATGTAAAATAGCTCTTAAAAAAATCATTGGGCTCAAAAAACAAACGCTGATTTCCTGGAAAATTATTATTTACAGTGATTTTGTTTTCATTGGCATATTGTCTCAGCGTTTCATCATCAAGCGTAATTGAAATAAATTGATATTTTTCATGCGATGAAGGATATTTAATAGTCCTGATCAGCTGATTTTTTCTGACCAGAACTACTGTATTTTCTTTGATCACAGTCTTTCCTTGCTCATGAAAAGCATGCGTTTCTCCGGAGATCTGAAATCCCAGAAAATGGTCTGGAATAAATTCTTCATGACCTCTGTAAGACTCAAAGGCACATGAATAAACCAGTTTATCGAATATGATCTCAGAAGTGTTTTCCATCATACAAATATCTGAAATTAACCAATAGCCTGAGCGCCTGCTTCTGCAATTTGTTTATCCTGCTCGGGAGTCCCGCCTGAAGAGCCTATTGCACCAATGACATCTCCATCTGCATTTTTAAGGATAACACCGCCCGCAATAGTGAGAAGCCCCTCATTTGAATTCAGCATTCCGTAGCCGTGAATACCGGTTTCTGAGATAATTTCACCCATCAAATCACTGTTTACACCAAACATAACTGCTGTTTTTGCTTTTTTAATGGCAAAGTCAATCACTCCGTAGACGCTGTCCAGTCTTGCCAGTGCGACAAGATGTCCTCCGGTATCTACCACAGCAATGCTTACAGGAATATTCATGGATAATGCTTTTTCCTTTGCTGCATGCAGTGCTTTTTCTGCGGTTTTATAATTCAGTTTCATGATATTAGCTTTTTGCGGTCCATGCATCTGCCTGAAGCTGTTTTACAAAATCTTCAGTTTCTTTTGGATGTACATTTCTAAAATGACTCTCATCATCTAATGCTACATTCACGATCACCTCTGCCATAGACTGTGGATCCAGCTGATGAGCTAAAGATTCTGCGGCCCCATCAAAAGCAGATTCCGGTGTGAAGTTAACTTTTGGATCATACCAGTGAAAAATAGAATCTACTCCTCTGTCATTAAATCCTGTTCCAAATACCCCTGGATTACAAGTTGCAATTTTGATATTAAATGGAGCAAGTTCAGTTCTCAAGCCTTCAGCGATAGATTCCAAAGCATGTTTTGATGCACAATAAGCGGCTACATACGGAACGGTCCATAAACCTCCCATTGAAGAGGTGAAAACAATCTTACCACTTTTCTTTTCAACAAACTTTTTGATAAATCCCTGTGCAAGATTCAATGCACCAAACACATTTACATCAAACATAGAGCGGATAATATCTACCGGCTGTTCAGCAATCGGACCACCTTCCATGATTCCGGCGTTGCTGATTAAAACATCTATCTCATACTTTTTTAAGATATAATCAATATCTCTTTGGCTGGTTACATCCAGTTTATCGACCGTAAGATCAATTCCCTGTTCATTAGCTTCGCGGATTAAATCACTCATCTGAGGATAGACCTGTGTTGTAGCAATTACCTTATGTCCTTTTTTGGCAAGATCAAAAGCAGCAATCTTTCCGAATCCACTAGCTGCACCTGTAATTAAAATTGTTTTACTCATTGTATTCTTTTTTAATGATGATACAAATTTCTAAGATTTCGGGAAGCACAATATTGCTGCAGCGTTCAATTTTATATTGCTGAAAAGTTCAGACAATCCATTAAAAAGGGAATTTATCGCTAAATAAACACCCTTTCAAAATCATAAAAAAATATATTTATCGTTAGATTTGTAGCTTTCAAACTAAAAAACCATGTATGCTTAAAATTAAGACACTCTTATTCATTTTTTTATCCACTTCTTCCTTTAGCTTTGCTCAAAACTGTACCTGTGAAAGTAATTATCAATGGGTAAAAAAAACGTTCGAGGAAAATGATGCCGGATACCAATATATAATTGATAAAAAAGGACTTCCGGCTTACCAGGCTCATAACAATGAATTTCTGAACAGAATTAAAAATTCAAAATCAGATACTGAATGCACCCAGACTATTTATGAATGGCTTAAATTCTTCAGATCCGGACATATTTCCATTAAAATGATCGAAAAAGAGAATCAGCAAGCCCAGCCTCAGCCGGTAGTCTCAGCCATAAATAGTAACACGGAAATCATAAAAGTAGATATTGAAAAGTTTAAAAAGGAAGTTTCATCCAAAAAAGATTCTGATATTGAAGGGATCTGGGAAGTCCAGCCTTACACGATAGGAATTAAAAAATTTGGAGATGTTTATAAAGGTTTTATTATCCAATCCGGAGCAGATAACTGGAAACCCTATGATTTAAAACTGACTTTTAACGCGGATAAAACAAAAGGAACATTCTACTTAAGAAACAAATCCGGGCAGGAAATAAATAATATAAGATTCATCGGGAAAAATTATCTTGAAATCAATGACTTTACCCTGAAAAGAGTTTCACCGAAATTTGAAAAAGAAGAAGGTATTGAAACTTATTTCGAAGCAGCACAGGCAGGAAAGCCTTTTTTAAAACAGATTAATAAAACTACCCTGCTTTTAAGAATTCCTTCCTTTAATGGAGCATTGAAAAAAGATATAGACAGCGTTATCACAGCCAACCAATCTAAAATTGAAAGCACAGAAAACCTCATCATTGATATCAGAAATAATGGCGGCGGAAGTGACAACAGTTTTGCCAAAATTATCCCTTATATCTATACAAACCCTATCCGAAGTGTCAGAACACAGCTTTATTCTACGAAACTGAATAATCAGAGAATGCTTGATCTTTATGATAATTACCAGAAATATGGAATTCCGGCAGAAGAAAAAGAGTATCTAAAGAAAGCCTACGACAAATTAAACCAGAATTTAGGCAAGTTTGTAAGCCTGCAGGACGATGGAAAGATTGTTGGAATTACTAAAATAGATAAAATTTCACCTTATCCGAAAAATGTAGGAATTATCATCAATGAAGGGAACGGCAGCACTGCAGAAGAGTTCTTACTGGCAGTCAAACAAAGCAAAAAAGTAAAACTTTTTGGGACGACCACAGCAGGAGTTCTGGACATTTCAAATATGTATTTTGTAAATTCCCCTTGTAACGAATTTAAACTGGGATATTCACTTTCTAAAAGCTTCCGTATTCCGGAGATGGCTATTGACGGAAAAGGGATTCAACCGGATTATTACATAGATAAAACAATTCCTGATTATCAATGGATTGATCATGTAAGCGATATCCTTAATGAAAAATAAAATAAGAGCTGTTTCTACTTGAAACGGCTTTTTTCATCTGTTTTTCAGACATTCAATCGAAAAAAACAAACTGTTTATTGTAAATTGGTTAAGTTTTTGAAGCTTATTCTATAAAACCAGTCACACCATTGAAATTAATCACATTTACAAAAAAAGGAATTTTCTGTCCTCAGGGAAAATTTTATATCGATCCATGGAGGCCTGTAGATATGGCGATTATTACCCATGGCCATGCTGATCACGCTCGTTGGGGAATGAAGAAATACCTTTGTCACCATTTCACAAAACCTATTCTGCACCAAAGAATCGGAATGGATATCGAATGCCAGAGTGTAGAATACGGAGAAGTTATCAACATCAATGGGGTAAAACTCTCTCTGCATCCTGCCGGACATATTATTGGTTCTGCACAGATCAGACTTGAATATAAAGGATATGTGACTGTCATTTCAGGGGATTATAAAGTTCAGGATGATGGATTAAGCACTCCTTTTGAGCTGGTAAAATGTAATGAATTTGTTACAGAAAGTACTTTTGGACTGCCTATTTACAATTGGCTTGAAGTTCCGGATTTAAATAAAAAACTACAAAACTGGGTACTGAAGAATAAAGAAAATAATAAAACATCAGTCTTTATTGGGTATTCTTTAGGAAAAGCCCAGCGTATTATGAAAGCGGTGGAAGATCTGGGAAAAATATACGTCCACTATTCCATCGGAAAGCTGAATGAAGCCTTTGAAACAGTAGGAATCGACCTTCCGGACTACACCATTGCTGATTTCAGGGAACGTCCAAAAGAAATGGAACATGAAATTGTAATCGTCCCTCCCGCTTTACTTGACAGTAATATTATCAAAAAAATTCCAGATCCGGCTACTGCAATATGCTCCGGCTGGATGCAGGTTCGCGGTGCCAGAAGATGGCGGAGTGCAGATGCTGGCTTTGCCATGAGTGACCACGCAGACTGGAAAGGTTTATTGCAGACTGTAAAAGCCACAGAAGCTGAACTCGTACACGTTACGCACGGACAAACCGAAGTTTTTTCAAAATATTTGAATGAAATCGGAGTCAAAGCAGATGTTGTGGAAACCTTATTTGGAGAAGACGAAGAAGAATCTGAAAAAGAAACCCTTGAAACCCCGGAATCATGAGACATTTTGCAGACCTTATCAACGCTTTGGAAACCACTAATAAGACCAATGCTAAAATAGATGCCATCATCGATTATCTGGAACGTGCTCCTGATGAAGATAAAGTATGGTTTATCGCCTTGTTTACAGGAAAAAGGCCCAAGAGAAATGTCAATACCAATTACATGAAAGAATGGGCGCTGGAAATCACAAAACTTCCTTACTGGCTGTTTCAGGAATCTTATTCTTCCGTAGGAGATCTCGGGGAAACATTATCGTTGATTCTTCCACCTCCTGAGGAAAATATAGAGCGTACCTTATCAGAATGGATGAATGATATTGTCGGTTTAAAAGGAAAAACAGATACAGAAAAAAAAGAATTTGTATTGCAATCATGGAACGGTCTGGATTACACTGAACGATTGATTTTCAATAAATTAATTGGAGGGAGTTTCAGAATCGGGGTATCAGATAAAACCCTGATCAATGCTCTGACAAAGTTTTCCGGCCAGGAATCCAGTGCACTGATGCATAGCTTAATGGGAAAATGGCAGCCGGATGAAGTCTCTTTTAAAGAGCTTATTGAGGCTGAAAATGTGAATCCGGATAATTCAAAACCCTATCCTTTCTGTCTTGCCTATCCTTTGGAAAAAAAGCCTGACGAACTGGGAAATTCTGATGAATGGCTGGTAGAATACAAATGGGACGGAATACGCGGACAGATCATCCGGAGAAATGATGAAGTCTTTATCTGGTCAAGAGGTGAAGAACTTGTAACCGAACAATTTCCGGAGATTACAGAAGTCGTAAAAGGCATGAAAGGCAACTTTGTGATAGATGGAGAAATACTTGCGGTAAAAGATGATAAAGTTTTAAATTTCAATGAATTACAAAAAAGATTAAACAGGAAGACTTTAACTAAAAAAATGCTGTCGGAAATTCCGATAGAAGTCTTTGCTTATGATCTATTAGAGCTTGAAAATAATGATCTGAGAGAGAATCCTATCTCCGCAAGAAGAGCTTTGCTTGAAGAATTATTATTAAATGAAAATCCTCAGAACATCAAAATTTCCAAAAGTCTTGACTTTGAAAATTGGGAAGAGCTGGACTCACTTCGTGAAAATTCAAGAGAAGTAAACAGTGAAGGATTGATGTTAAAACAAAAAAATTCACCCTACCATTCCGGCCGGAAAAAAGGTGACTGGTGGAAGTGGAAAATCAATCCTTTTACCATTGATGCGGTGCTTATATATGCTCAAAAAGGAAGCGGCAGACGAAGCACTTACTATACCGATTATACTTTTGCTGTAAAAAACGGAGACGCATTGGTTACCATAGCTAAAGCATATTCCGGGCTTACAGATAAAGAAATCATGGAAGTAAGTCGGTTTGTTACTAAAAATGCCATTGAGAAATTCGGACCTGTGAGAACGGTAAAAGCAGAACTGGTTTTTGAAATTGCTTTTGAAGGAATAGGTTTCAGCAACCGTCATAAAAGCGGTGTTGCTCTCCGGTTTCCGAGGATTGTACGATGGCGGAAAGATAAAACAGTAGATGAAATTGATAATTTGGAAGAGATAAAAAAATTAATACAATAATATTATAACGCAATGGCGCAAGGTTTTTTAACTTATTAGTAATATTTTGTTCGAAAAGGCCTAAGTTCAGCTACAATAAAATACGAACTTTGCTAAGTGAAACACCCTTTCGATCGAATAAAACAATATCAAATAAACTCTTAGCGTCCTTAGCATTAAAATTTAAAATAAATATAAATTGGCAGTTTTTGAACATAGCGACGGATTAAAGATCATCCAGCAGTGGATGACCGATAAAGGTATTGCCCCTTTTAAATTTCAGCTGGAAACCTGGAAGAAATTTGGAAACGGCTACAGCGGAATGGTAGTCGCTCCTACTGGTTTTGGAAAAACTTTTTCTGTCTTCTTAGCATTGATTTCAGATTTCCTGAATCATCCTGAGAGCTATAAAAAAGGGTTGAAAATGATCTGGATTACTCCACTGCGGTCATTGTCCAAAGATATTGCAAAAGCGATGCAGGAAGCTATTGATGAAATAGGACTTGATTGGGCTGTAGGCGTAAGAAACGGAGATACCGATCCGAAAGTAAGACAGCAGCAGGTCAAAAAAATGCCTGAAATTCTTGTTGTAACCCCCGAAAGTCTCCATTTGCTACTCGCTCAGAAAAATAATGACCGTTTTTTCACAGATATGAAATGTGTGGCTGTGGATGAATGGCATGAATTATTGGGTTCAAAGCGTGGTGTCATGGTAGAACTGGCCATTTCACAGCTTAGAAAATATGTTCCGGAGATAAAAATCTGGGGAATTACAGCAACCATCGGAAATCTGGATGAAGCCATGGACGTTCTTATTCCTTATGACGGTAAAAAGACAAAAATTACCGCCAAAGAGCAGAAAAAGATAGATATTCTCCCGGTTTTCCCGGATGAAATTGAAATATTACCATGGGCAGGACATCTTGGGAATAAGCTTGCTGATAAAGTTGTTCCAATTATTCTGGAATCAAAATCTACCATTGTATTTACCAATACCAGAAGCCAGAGTGAAATGTGGTATCAGCTTTTGCTGGATGCTCATCCTGATTTTGCAGGCCAGATCGCCATTCATCACAGTTCCATTGATGCCCATTTGAGGATCTGGATTGAAGAAAATTTAAGTTCAGGTAAATTAAAAGCAGTGGTTTCCACATCATCGCTGGATCTTGGTATTGATTTTAAACCTGTGGACACCGTTATTCAGGTAGGATCTGCCAAAGGAGTTGCGCGTTTTCTGCAAAGGGCCGGACGCAGCGGGCACTCTCCTTTTGAAACCTCCAGAATCTATTGTGTCCCCACTCACTCTTTGGAATTGATTGAAGTTTCTGCTTTAAAAGAAGCCGTGAAACAGAAAGTTGTTGAGCCCAGAGAACCACAGGTCTTATGCTTTGATGTTCTGGTTCAGTTTCTGATGACACTGGCTGTTGGTGATGGTTTTTATCCTGATGAACTCTACGAAAGAATCAAAAAAGTATATGCCTTTCAGGAAATGCTCGATGAAGAATGGAAAAGCATTCTCGAATTTCTTACGATTGGTGGCAGTGTTTTAAAGAACTATGAAGAATTCCATAAGGTAGTCATTACGGAAGATGGACTTTACAAAGTGACTTCAAGAAAGATTGCCATGCTCCACAGAATGAATATGGGTGTGATTGTAAGTGATGCCATGCTGAAAGTGAAATTTATTTCCGGAGGTTATATCGGAATGATTGAGGAATATTTTATTTCAAAACTGAAAAAAGAGGAAAAATTTATTCTGGCCGGGCGTACTCTGGAGGTCGCAATGATCAAAGATATGACCGTGTATGTACGAGCAGCCAAAGGAAGAGCTCTTGTTCCCAGTTATCTTGGCGGAAGACTGCCTCTAAGTACCAATCTTGGACATTTTTTAAGAGAAAAGCTGTCCCATGCTTTAAATCCGAAGGCTTCAGAAAAGGAACTGAAATTTTTACATCCATTGCTCGTCAATCAGGAGAAGAACTCTCATATTCCTAAAGAAGGAGAATTTTTGGTGGAGATGATTAAGAACCGTGAGGGATATCATTTGTTTATGTATCCTTTTGAGGGTCGTCTGGTGCATGAAGTCATGGCTGCACTGATTGCTTACCGTATCTCAAAACTGGCACCTATTTCATTTTCGATGGCAATGAATGATTACGGATTTGAACTGTT
Organism: Chryseobacterium sp. GVT01B; assembly: GCF_019970045.1. Lineage (GTDB taxonomy): Bacteria > Bacteroidota > Bacteroidia > Flavobacteriales > Weeksellaceae > Chryseobacterium. The sequence continues at coordinate 7,614 of NZ_JAHXYI010000006.1, read as the reverse complement.
CAGCGATAAAGAAATTCCTTTAAATGAAGAGAATTTGCAACAGATTTTAACCCGGGACAATCTGATGAACGATGTGATTGCCAGTATCAATTCTGCTGAAATGGCGAGAAGAAAATTCAGAGATATTGCTGTAATTTCAGGAATGGTGATTCAAAACTATGCCGGACAGCAGCGCTCCAATAAATCATTACAGAGTTCAGCCGGACTTATTTTTAAAGTGCTGGAAGACCATGATGCCAATCATTTTTTAATTAAACAGGCCTATACGGAAGTCTTTAATATGCAGCTTCAGGAGCAGCGACTTGTAGAAGCATTTAAAAGGATTGAAAAATCTGAAATTATTCTAAAACACTCCCGTTCCTTTACTCCGCTAAGTTTCCCGATCAAAGTAGACAGTCTGAGACAAACCCTTTCCAGTGAAGGGCTTGATGCAAGAATTAAAAGAATGCTGAAGCTATCCAATATAAGTGATCTTTTATAATTAATTAATGTGTTTTGTGTAAGAACAGATATGCCGATGAATATTTGTTTATCGCAAAGAAGCAAAAAATAGATATTAATAATATTTTAAGGCGCAAAGATTTTATCTCCGATAAAATTTAGTCACGTTAATCTTGCTGCAAATCTTTGATTTTCTTGCGCCTTAAATAAAAATAGATAATATAAAATTTGCGCCTTTGCAAGATTCTAAAATTTATAAAATCAAATAAAAAATCTATCGTTTTAATCTTATTCTTAGCCTAATATTCTGTTTGAAATTTCTTGATAAGTTTAAATAATCATCGTAACTTAGAGTATATCTTAGAAGTTGTAAATTAAATTTAAAATGGAAAAATTGTTCTTGGTCCGTCACGGACAGTCACTCTGGAATCTGGAAAACAGATTTACGGGGTGGAAAGATATTGATATAACCGAAGCCGGTATTGAAGAAGCCAAAAAAGCAGGTCTTGCTTTAAAAGGAGAAAGAATAGATATTGCTTTTACCTCGGCGCTCATCAGGGCGCAGCATACTTTATCCATCATTCTGAATGAAATAGGAAATCCTGATGTACCAATCGTTAAAGATAAAGCATTAAACGAACGTTCTTACGGAAATCTGGAAGGATTAAATAAAGCTGAAACCGCTTTGAAATATGGTGATGAACAGGTTCATACCTGGCGCAGATCCTATGATGTGGTTCCTCCCGGAGGGGAAAGTCTTAAAGATACCTACAACAGAGTAATTCCTTATTTTGAAAGCCAGATAAGACCCTTATTAAAAAGAGGCGAAAATGTATTGATTGTCGCTCATGGAAACAGCCTTCGTGCACTGATCATGTACCTTGAGCATCTGTCTCCTGAAGAAATCTTAGAAAGAGAAATCGCTACAGGCTTTCCTCTGACCTATGTTTTTGATGAAAAGTTTCATGTAAGCCGGAAGGTAGGCTGATTCCATTAATATGACGTAACTTTAAACATTAAATATTCAATTATAAAGCGTGTTTATAGCAACCAAAAGCATTTCTGTACAAGATGAAACTTTCATTCTTACCAATCAGCGTGCATTATTCTGGGAAAGGGAAAAAGCCCTTATTCTTTCTGATCTTCACATTGGAAAAACAGCTCATTTCCGCAAAAATGGCATTGCTCTGGCAAATCATATTATGAAAAGCGATCTGGAAAGATTATCAGCATTGATTGAATTTTTTCAGCCTGAAAAATTTATTGTTGTTGGAGATTTACTCCATGCAGGAGACAATTCTGATGTGGATGAGTTCTGTACATGGAAAAATCAATATACGGACATACAGTTTTATCTTATTGAAGGAAATCATGACCGCATTTCAAAAGCGTTGGAGAAAAAGCTATGTTTTCAACACAAATCTGAGTGGCTGGAAATAGATGTGATTACCTTTATTCACGATTTTGATACAGCCAGACCTGAATTCCAGATTACCGGACATATTCATCCCGGAATTGTCCTGAATTCTGCTGTAAAAAACATCAGGCTTCCCTGCTTTGCTCTCAGCAGTAATCAGTTGTTACTTCCGGCTTTCAGTGAATTTACAGGATTGGATACTAAAAATCTGCCTAAGAACAGTACATTTTTTGTGTTTACAGATGCTGAGATTTATGAGGTTTAATGGTATTTGTGCTATAAAAGTTACCCATGTCAAGGTTCTAAACCTTGACATGGGTAATGAAAACTATATATTTTTCTTACCTAAACGGATACTGTAAACCGTGATCAATACTGTAACTAAAAGGAATAAAGCTCCGATCCAAGGAGTACTTTCCAAGCCCAAAGAGGAGGTAACAATCATTCCTCCCACATAAGATCCGATTGCAATACCCATATTAAAGGCAGCAATATTAATCCCTGAAGCTACATCTTCTGTTCCAGGAAGTTCTTTTTCAGCAATCTGTACCACTAATAGCTGAAGTCCGGGAACAGAAGCAAATGATAAGGCGCCTAAAAAGAAAAGTGTAATGATACTTAACACCGGACTGCTTACAGTAAAATAAAAAGCAAGCAATACCAATCCCTGCGCAGCAAACATCCATAGAAGTGCTTTCAATGGGTTTTTATTAGCAACTTTTCCTCCAATCAAATTGCCCAGTGCAATCGCAATTCCATAAATCAAAAGGATAAAAGTTACGGTAGACTCCTGAAACCCTGTAATTTTCTGTAAAATAGGTGACAGATAGGTAAATACTACAAATGTTCCCCCATATCCCATGGCTGTCATTAAAAATGCGAAAATCAGACGTCTGTTTCCCAGTACTTTAAACTGACTTTTTAAAGAAGCTGTTTTACCGTTTCTCAGATTGTTGGGAACCAATAATAAACTGGCAACTAATCCGATAATTCCAAGGATAGAAACCCCTATGAACGTTGCTCTCCATCCGAAATGCTGTCCTATAAAAGTTCCTAACGGCACTCCGGTTACAATCGCCAGGGTAAGTCCGGCAAACATAATAGATATTGCTGTAGCTCTTTTCTCCTCAGGAACCAATGAAGCTGCAATGGTAGAACCGATGGAAAAATAAACCCCATGAGCAAATCCCGTAAGAATCCTGGCCAAAACTAAGGTGATAAAACCGGGAGCAATGGATGCCAAACCGTTTCCGATAACAAACAACAGCATGATAGAAACCAAAAGTGTCTTGCGCGGAATTTTCCCCGTTAATGCCGTTAGTATCGGAGCTCCAATAGCTACTCCTATCGCATAAAGACTTACCAATAGCCCTGCAGAAGGAATTGTGATCCCTAAATCAGAAGCTACTGTTGGAAGAAGACCTACAATGACGAATTCTGTAGTTCCTATTCCGAAGGCACTTATTGTTAATGCCCATAGTGCTGCAGGAAGACCTTTTTTAGCAGTCTGTGTTGCAGTATTGATCTGTATTTCTTTTTGATAATTCATTGTCTTGTATTTTGTTGATATTGACAAAGCAAATTTCCGACGAATAATTGTATTATAAAAATTATTTAAATTGTATAAACATATCAGAATAATGATAGTTTTATTTTCAATTTAAAATTTGTTCCTTTGTACAATAATCACTTATTTTTAATGAAGAAATCAGAAGCAACCCGTCTTACTATTCTCCAGAAAGCGTTCGAACTGATCTATGTAAAAGGTTTCCAGACCACAAGCATTGATGAGATTATTGCAACGACTCAGGTAACGAAGGGTGCTTTTTATTATCATTTCAAAACCAAAGATGAAATGGGGCTGGCTATTATCAATGAACTAATGAAGCCCAATTTCAGACGTAATTTTATTGAATCCCTTCAGAATAATAAAAATCCATTAGACAATATTTATGAGATCATCTACAATCTTCTGATGGAAACTGACTTTTTAAAAGTTGAATACGGCTGCCCTACTTCCAATTTTGTACAGCAGATGGCACCATGGCATACTGCGTTTACCCAGGCTTTGCACGAACTTTCAAAAGAATGGGAAAATGCTTTCGCGGAAAGTATTGAAAAAGGTAAGGAAACAGGAATCATTAAGAAAGATGTCAGTGCCAGAGAAGTAAGCGTTTTTGTTATTTCAGGATATTGGGGTGTCAGAAATCTCGGAAAAGTTGAAAATTCCAAAGAGGTATATCTAGTTTATTTAAAGGGACTTAAATCATATTTCAACACTCTTCAATAATTTTTTTGATTAAAAACATACTAATTAGTATGTTTTTATTATACCTTTGCTGTGTTCAAAAAAATAAACAATGTATCAAACCCTGACTTTTTTACATTCACAGACCCGATGGCTGGTTTTAATAAGCTTGATATACGCTATTTTCCGTTCTTACAAAGGATATTCCTCAGACAGAAAATTTACCGGAACAGATAACTCTGTAAGACATTGGACAGCTACCATAGCTCATGTACAATTAATTATCGGAATGATATTCTATTTCAAAAGTCCGGTGATTCAATATTTCTGGAAAAATTTTAATGAAGCCAAAGAATCTTTTGAACATCTGTTTTTCGGGTTGATTCATATTTCATTGATGATTACAGCTGTTGTGATCATCACTATCGGTTCCGCTTTAGCCAAAAGAAAACTTTCAGATAAAGACAAATTCAAAACCATGGGCATCTGGTATTCTATTGCACTGATTATTATTTTCATTGCTATTCCGTGGCCTTTTTCTCCTTTAGCAAACAGATCTTATTTCAGATAATTATGATGGATTTATTCAAAACAAAAATTGGCCGGCTAAGAATTCTGGCTATTTTAGAAGGCATTTCATTATTAAGTTTAGTGTGTATTGCCGTTCCGATGAAATACTGGATGGGAAACCCTTTATTTGTAAGATTAATAGGCCCCGTTCATGGAACTTTATTCCTGCTCTTTCTGTTTAATACGCTGAGCATTGGTGTAGAACAGAACTGGAAATTTAAAGAGATTACATGGAAAGTGATTCTTGCCTGTTTTATTCCTTTCGGAACATTTTATATTGATAAAAAAATACTGAGTAAACTATGAAAAATGTTCTTATAGTCTGTGGAATAGCTTTTATACTGTATGTTGTATATAGAGTTTATCGGTTTCAGACCTTAGATAACGGATTGCCTGAACTGATTAAAAAAGGAGCAGTGATTCTTGATGTAAGAACTGAAAAGGAATATGAAACGGGACATATAGAAGGGTCGGTTAATATTTCATTAGGAACAATCAGAGAGCGGTACGTAGAATTGGATCCAAAAAAAACATATATCACCGTATGCTCCCATGGACTTCGCAGTGTAAAAGCACAGAATATCCTGAAAGAAAGAGGTTTCAAACATATTTACAATGGTGGTGCCTGGAGCGATCTTCAACAAACAATTAATCCATAAAATAAACCCTCGTGACAGAGTCTGAAGAGGGTTTATATTTTTAAACAGTTTTATCATCCAGCCATACCACTTTTTGTTCAGATGAATGCTCCTGTCCTATGATATTCCTGTATAACTCAGGTCTTCTTGCCTTAATGTACCTGTATCCTCCTGACTGGCTGAGTTTTTCAGAAGTAATAACCGCAGATTCAAAACTGTCTTCCCATGACCGGCATTCTGCAATAACATCTCCGAATGGATCTATAATCATAGAACAACCGTTTTTCAACTGATCATCATCCATACCGACAGGGTTTGAAAAAACAATATAAGCCCCGTTATCATAAGCTCTTGACGGAAGCCATTTCATCAGCCAGTCTCTGCCTTTCATTCCATTAAATTCTAAACGTAAAGAGGTAGGATCAACTATCCTGTTTTCCCAAAGCTGAGGATCTACAAAACCTGCTCCAGGCCTTGTAGAAGGAGTACACATCGTAACGTGGGGCATAAAAATAATTTCTGCACCAAGAAGCCTTGTAGCTCTGACATTTTCAATAATATTATTGTCATAGCAGATAAGAATACCGCATTTCCAGCCCATGATATCAAATACACAATATTCATTACCGGGTGTAAGATGGGGATTGATAAAAGGATGCAATTTTCTGTATTTAGCCTTCAGTCCTGTTTTATCAACACATACATACGCTTTGAAAAGATGATCATGTTCATCCTTTTCAAATAGCCCGGCTAATATGGTGATGTCATTCTGCGCTGCAATTTCCTGCAGTTTTTGAATACTCTCCCCTTCCGGAATACGTTCTGCAATATCAAGAAGCTGTTCCTTTGAAAGTTTCCGGGCAAAAGTATACCCTGTGATGGAGCATTCATGAAAAGCAATAACATGAGATCCCTGGGAAGCAGCCTGGCTGGCCAGTTTTTCAATGACAGACAGATTATACGCCTTATCTCCACTTTTGTTTTCAAATTGTGCAGTTGAAATTTTAATATTCATTGTTTTTTTAAGCAAAACTAGAGGACTCTGCTTATCAAAAATTGTATAAAACCGACATGCTTGTTTACAGCTGAATGAAATTGACAGCCATTTTATTTTCTGTCTTCAAATACTGTTTGGGAGTAAGCCCGATATTATTTTTAAAATCCCTGATAAGATGGGACTGGTCAGAAAAACCTGCTTCATAAGAAAGAACCGTCATGTTTCTATCATCAACACTTTTATTAATAAGGCTTAAAAAGTAATGAAGACGGATAATATTTCCATATTTTTTAGGTGATATTCCCATATGAAATTCAAATTTTCTTTCCAGATGACGTTCAGAATATCCTGTGAATTTTTCTAATTCTTTGGAGGATACAGCTCCTTTATTTTGAAGAATATATTGCTGTGTGGACGCTATAATATGGTAATCCGTGTTTATTTTTTCAGATAAAAATTCAGTAAAAAAAATATTCAGATCATTGATAACAGTCAAAGGATTGGTTTTCTTAAAAAGTTTTTCCTGAAATACTTCCAGCTTATTTTTTAGAACATCTTCCACAGAAACAATCTGATTTCTAACCTCTTTGGCGGATGTTTTTAAAAGAATATTTAAAAAATAAGGCTGGAATACAATAGCAATCAAAGAAAATTTCCTTTTTGAAAAGAAGTCTTTATAGCCGTTTAGAGTTCCATAAAAAAAAGAAAGCGGTATCCGATCTTCTGAAATACCGGAATACAGATTCATATCTCCGGAAAGAATAAGCCCGGAACTGCCATCCGTAAAAAGCCTTAAACGCCTTATATCCTCTTCAGAATTTTCCAAAAAGATATAATGTCTTATAAAAGGAGCCAAATGTTCAGGCGGCGAAATCTGCATGCGTCAAATTTACTGAATATATTTACAGGATGTATTTGTGGTATAATACTCCAGATAATAAAAAAATCCTGTAGTAAAAGACTAGATCGGAATGTTTTTTCTGGTAAATATTTTCACGATCGGACTTTATGAGTTTGCCATATACAAACCTGGGCGTTGAAGATGTTTTTTTGCCCTTCGTTATTGCTATTGTTTTGTCAAAGGATGTAACCGACTGCTCTTTATGACCAAAATTTGTTATCAATGCAATTAAAGAGGTATTATCCGGTATATTGGAAAATTAAAAGCACCTTTTTTAGAGTGCCCCCAAAAAGTTAGACACTTTTTAGGGGCATTTTTTATGGGCAAATCAAAGTATAGTTTAGCATTTAAAACAGATTGTGTTGTTAAGGTTTTACAAAGACATCATTCGATTTCCGTAGT
>NZ_JAHXYI010000005.1 GCF_019970045.1 Chryseobacterium sp. GVT01B | reverse complement strand
ACTACGGAAATCGAATGATGTCTTTGTAAAACCTTAACAACACAATCTGTTTTAAATGCTAAACTATACTTTGATTTGCCCATAAAAAATGCCCCTAAAAAGTGTCTAACTTTTTGGGGGCACTCTAAAGAGTGGTTTTTTTATTTTTCAATCAATTGTTGCTGTACTGCGAGATTAATCAATTCTGTTGAATTCTTTGCATGGAATTTCTGAAGCAGATTCTTGCGATGGGTGTCTACAGTAAGTGGGCTTAGGAACAGTTCTTCGGCAATCACATTACTTGTTTTTCCCTGCGCTACCATCTGCAGGATCTGTTTTTCCCTTTTGGTAAGCCGTGGCATTGGAAGATCGTGCTGAGAAGGACGGCTGATGATCTGTTTTGTCTCATTACAGAAAACAATATCTCCGGAAAGAGCCCCTTTGATGCATATTACAAGTTCATCAATAGAAGTATTCTTGAGAAGATAACCACTCGCACCGTTTTGTATAGACTGCATGATGATGCTTCGCTCAGAGCGGTTACTGAACATAATTACTGAGGTATTCGGAGAAATTTTCTTTATTTCTTTGCAGAGTTCCGTTCCATTGGCATCGGGCAGAGTAATGTCAAGGAGGATGATATCCACCATTTCGGATTGAATAAAACTGATTGTTTCTGCACCGGAAGTAAAACTTCCCGCTATATTAAAAAAAGGCTGGCTGTTCAGCATCATTTTAAGACCTTCAATGACAATAGGGTGGTCGTCTACGATGATGATATTTATTTTCTCATTCTCCATGGATGTTGAGTTCTATATTAATCGCTGTTCCTTGATTATCAGAATGTATTTCCATTGTTCCTTTCAGGTAATTAACCCTGTTTTTCAGGTTGCGAAGTCCCATACTTTTGGTGGTATTTTCTGTATTTTTATCAAAACCTTTTCCGTTGTCTTCAATCGTGATCATAAAATTTTCGCCAGATTGTGAGCATTGAAGCAAGATGCTGCTGGCTTCTGCATGTTTTATGGCATTGGCCAATAACTCCTGGACAATTCTGTAAATATTAAGCTGAATATTTAAAGGTAATGTTTTACTAATACCAATCGCTTGAAAATCAATGTCGAGGTTTTTCCTGATGTAAAATTCGCACAAATCATGTAAAGCAGTTTCCAAACCAAAATTAAGCAATGATTCAGGCATAAGATTTCTGGCCACATGCCGGAGTTCACTCACAGAGTTGTCCAGCTGGCCTAAGATTTTATAAAATTCCTGATCCTTTTCAGGATGGAGATGATTGGACGACCATGTAGAAAAATTGATTTTAACTCCCGCCAGCATTCCACCCAAACCATCATGAAGGTCTCTTGCAATACGCTCTCTTTCTCTTTCTTCACCATCAAGAATGGCTTTGGTAAGTGATAATTCTTCCTTTTGTTTGATATCTTCTATCTTCTGCTCGCTTATTTTTTTATTTTTTCTGAAAATGATGAAAAGAAAGCCCAGGAGGCTTAGGGCCAGCAATAAAACAAGACCCATTCCCCATAAGTAAGAGTTTTTCTTATTTACCTCCAGATTTTTTTGATTTTTTTCAGCATTTAAAGTCGCTATTTTTCTTTCCTTTTCAGCCGCATTGAACTTAGATTCAAGTTTGTTGATTTCCAGCTTCACATTTTCTGTATTCAGACTATCGTTGAGTTTAGAATATTTCTGCTCCCATAAGAGTGCCTCTTTGGTATTTCCTGTTTCTTCATTAAGTAAAGAAAGCTGCTTATAAAAAGTTTTTCTGTTGTTAAGATCAATGGCCAAGGACTTTTCTGCTAAAACATCTTCTAAAGTAGCCTTGGCTTCGTTATACCTTTTAAGTTTCTTTAAAATATCATACTTATTGAAATAAAACATCTGAGCCAGAAGATTCTGATTGAATTTTTTTGCATAAAAAATCCCTTTTTCTATCACCGGGAGTGCTTCTGCATTTTTTTGGCGGGTAATATACAAAAGGGTTTTACTGTAATAATAGAATGCATTGGAGGAAGATTCCGGATAGAGGCTGATGAGTTTTTCTGCTTTATATAAAAACTTTTCAGCTTTATCTCCATTAGCCTGATAGCAGAAATTGTTGGCAGAGTTGAGGTAAGTGAAAAATAATTCGGCAGACTCCGGATATTGTTTTTCAAGAATTTTCAATGCTTTGTTATTATAATCTTCTGCCTTTTTAAACTGTGCATTATAAGTAAGAATCACTGCAAGCTGTGTATATAAGAAACCTAAATTTCCACTGTTTTCATATTTTTCAACCAGGGGAATACTTTTTTCAAGCATGATTTTGACTAAAGGAATATATCCCTCTTTATCTTTTTGGGTAACTCCATAGCTATACCAGGCCAGTGCCTGAAAAAAATCGGATTCTTCATTTTTAAATTTAGATAAAGATTTGATAGCCTGTTGATAAGAAATACCCGCTTTCCTTTTGTTTCTGTCCAGGTTGTATTGTCCCTCGTAATAATAATATTTTGCTGAAAAGAAAGGATTGTTTCGGGCCTGTATCTTCCCATTTTCAAGGTATTTTTTACTCAAAACAGAATCACTGTTTCTATAATAATTAGATAAAAGAAAAAAAGCCGTTGCTTTTGAAGTATCCGGAAGATTTCCCTTTGTAATGCTTTGTAAGCTGTCTATATAAGATTTCTCATTAAGCGGGATGATTTGCTGGGATTGCAATTTAAAAAATAAGAATAGGCTTAGTAGGGCAAGTAATCTCTTCATTATAAATCAAATCTGAAAAATATTTTTTTAAACGCTCAATTTAATTAAAAATTTTAGCATAAAAAATACCTGAATTTAGGTAGAAAAAATTACTGATTTTTCAGGATTGATAGACATAAGTGATGCTCATAGCTTTGCAGACATCAAATCATTAATCATAGAATATTCAATATAGTAACTAAAATTTAAACAAAAAGATTATGAAAAAAATGAGAATGAATCAACTGTTAAGAGGAGCATTCGTTGCAGTAATAGCAGTAATGCTTATTGGATTTACAGCATCATGCAGTAAAGATGATGATGACAATGTGAATGGAGCAGGAAAAAGTCATAAAGTAGTTTTTAAGGCAATCGCTTCATCAGGCAGTAATATTGATGTAGCGGTGTACGGAATTGACGGTAACCCCACTACAGCATCAAGTCTTAGCGGATCAACGTGGAGCAGCCCTGAGGTGACATCAGAATCGGGAGCATACAGTGCCAATGTTGCAGTAAATGCTATCGGACCGGATGCTTCTGCTACTTTGAAGGTTCAGATCTGGGTAGACGGAGAGCTTAAGAAAGAAGGAACTTCCAGCGGACAGTATTTATCAGCTTCTACAAGCTATACATTTTAATATCAAATTTTTAGGACATAAAACAGGCGCCGAGATTCATCTCAGCGCCTGTTTTTATATTTACTATGCTATTAAGATTAATTTACCTTAACAATAAAGTAGCTTTTCTTACCTTTTTGCAGCAATAAGAATTTACCGTCAATAAGATCAGTTTCATTAGCTGTAAAAGTATCATTTACTTTTTGCTTATTGACAGAGATTGCATTTCCTTTAATTTCTCTTTGGGCTTCACTCTTAGATTTTAAGAATCCTGATTTTTCAGAAAGAAGATCTACAATATTCACTCCTAAAACATCAGACTTTGCAATTTCTTTCTGAGGAACTCCGTCAAAAACTTCAAGGAACATTTCTTCATCAAGGCTTACCAGATCTTCAGCAGTAGAACGTCCGAAAAGAATTTCAGAAGCTTTCAGTGCCTTTTCATATTCTTCTCTTCCATGCACCCAAACTGTTACCTCTTCGGCAAGTTTCTTTTGCAGCTTTCTTTCGTGTGCCGCTGTTTTATGCTCTTCGATCAAAGCTTCAATTTCGTCTTTTCCAAGGAAAGTGTAGAACTTGATGAATCTTTCAGCATCATCATCAGTAGCATTCAGCCAGAACTGATAGAATTTATAAGGAGATGTTTTCTTTTTATCCAGCCAATAGTTTTCTCCGCTTTCAGATTTTCCGAATTTGGAACCATCCGCTTTTGTAATTAAAGGTACCGTTAATGCAAAGGCCTCACCTTGAGCTTTTCTACGGATCAGTTCCGTTCCTGTAGTGATATTCCCCCACTGGTCAGAACCTCCCATTTGTAGTTTTACATTGTTATTTTGGTAAAGGTGAAGGAAATCATATCCCTGAATTAGCTGATAGGTGAATTCTGTAAAACTCATTCCGTCAACACCTGCGTCTCCGGATAGTCTTTTCTTTACAGAATCTTTAGCCATCATATAGTTGACTGTGATATTCTTTCCGACATTCTTAGCAAAATCAAGGAAAGAAATGTTCTTCATCCAGTCATAGTTGTTCACCAATTCAGCCTTATTGGGCTCGTTTCCATTAAAATTTAAGAATTTTGAAAGCTGATTTTTTAAACAGTCAACATAGTGTAAAAGAGTTTCCTCATCCAGAAGATTTCTCTCAGCTGATTTCCCGGAAGGGTCACCGATCATTCCTGTAGCTCCTCCTACCAAAGCAATTGGTTTGTGGCCATGCTGCTGGAAGTGAGCTAAAATTTTTATCTGGATAAGACTTCCGATATGTAAAGAATCGGCAGTAGGATCAAAACCAATATATGCAGTAGTTACCTCTTTATTCAATTGTTCATCGGTTCCAGGCATCATATCGGCAAACAGACCACGCCATTTCAGTTCTTCTATAAAGGAATTCATTGATTGTTAACTTTAAAATTTTAAGAAGCAAAGATAGTAAATTCAGAAGGAAGAGAAAAAGGAGAAATCGCAAATAAGTAAATTCATAAAAACCTAAAATACTTTGATGATAACTTTGCCGACATTGAGCAGATTTGATGTTTTTCCCTTTTGCAATTGTGCCCCAAATAAGCTATATTTGTTATTAATGAATGACGAACAGCTATTCTTGCTCATACAGAAGGCCAAAGATAAAGATCAGAAGGCCCAGACTAAACTCATCAATGTTTTTTGGGTGGATGTTTTCTCTTTTGTAATGAAAAAGGTGAGGGATGAAAACGATGCCGATGAAATCACCGTAAATGTTTTTTCAAAAGTATTGTCGAAACTGGATATGTTTGATCCTCATTTTCAGTTTAAAACCTGGATATTGACCATTGCACAGAATACTGTTATTGATTTCTGGAGAAAAAAGAACCGTGAAAACGAAGATGCCGTTGAAAATCTTGATGAAGTCAAAAATCAATATGCCAAATCTCCGGAAGAACTTCTGATTTCTGAAGAAGAACAGAAGAAAATCATCAAAACCATAGAATCTCTGGATGCCAACTATCAGGATATTATCAAGCTGAGGTTTTTTGAGGAAAAAAGCATCAAAGAAATTGCCGAAGAACTGGGTATTTCCGTTGCCAATACCAAAGTACGGGTAATGCGTGCTAAAAAAGTCTTAGCCGAACTGCTGAAGAATAATGAATTTGATGATCATTAAACCTATAAATCAATACAGGATATTCAATAGAAACGGGCTTTCAAATGTCATTCTGAATGAAATGCAATGTAGTGAAGAATCTCATAAACTTATTCATTAATAAGATTCTTCCTTCGTCAGAATGACAAGATTCAAAATTGGCTTTAGCCAAAACTTATTACCTAGAAATAAACTTCTTCTTTTGTCTTCGGAAGAATAATTTTTCTTTGCTTTTCCTGATTTCTGTTTTGAAGATTAATCTTTATACCTTTATGAATATAGATTTCCTTTGAAGATTTGCCATATTCAGCTGTATTTTCTACCTCGTTTGTATAGTTAAGCTGCCCTGTTGATAGGTTGAAATCTACATCTTTCCAATAATCTCCGGGTCTTCCATATGTGGAGGAAGTTCCTATGAGTTCAAAATGTCCGTTTTGAAATCTGTATTTGTCTGTAACATCCCATTTCCAGCTGCTTCCGCCCATTTGAGAAATGATGAGAATTCCTTTCTCAATTTTAGTTTCTCCGTAAGGATCGCCCATCATACCACCTCCACCACTTTCAAGAATGGCATTTCTTGATTTTTCAAGAAGAGTCCATTTTCCGCCTGCATTTTTCAGAATTTGAATCTCACGGATTTTTCCCAGTTCACCATCATCTTTTGTGGTGTAAATGAGTACTTTTTCAGCAATTTTATCACCATCAAGATCTCCGTCTACCGTTTCCAGAAGGGTAGAACCCGCTGGCTGAAATTGTTTTTGGGCAAGACAGAATGCTCCGCATACCGCGAACAAAAGGAAGAATGTTTTTTTCATAAGAATATTTTGAACAGATAAATATACAAATGAAATTTTGAATGATAAGTTTCATCAATATCTCCGGTTGATGGTTTCCATTAAAAATTCCTTAACTTTGAACTTCAATTTTAGAAATGGAAAATTCAGTTCAAGACACTACCGTTCAAAAACCAAAATGGATCCGCGTAAAACTTCCTACCGGAAAGAATTACAGAGAGCTGAGAACTTTGGTTGATAAATATAAATTAAATACAATCTGCCAGAGCGGAAGCTGCCCGAACATGGGAGAATGTTGGGGTGAAGGTACAGCAACTTTCATGATTTTAGGAAATATCTGTACTAGAAGCTGTGGATTCTGTGGCGTAAAAACAGGAAAACCCCTTGATGTAAATTGGGATGAACCTGAAAAAGTAGCAAGATCAATCAAATTAATGAAGATCAAACATGCCGTTCTTACTTCTGTAGACCGTGATGATCTGAAAGATATGGGATCTATTCTTTGGGGCGAAACAGTGAATGCTGTAAGAAGAATCTCTCCGGGAACCACTATGGAAACTCTGATTCCGGATTTCCAGGGGCTTACAAAGCATCTTGACAGATTAGTAGATGTAGCTCCGGAAGTGATTTCTCATAATATGGAAACGGTAAAACGTCTTACCAGAGAAGTGAGAATCCAGGCAAAATATGAAAGAAGCCTTGAAGTATTAAGATACCTGAAAGAAGCCGGACAAAGAAGAACCAAAACTGGGGTAATGCTTGGATTAGGTGAAACTAAAGATGAGGTTTTCCAAACGATTGAAGATATCAGAAACGCTAATGTGGATGTTATCACTCTTGGACAATATCTGCAGCCGACTAAAAAACATCTTCCTGTAAAAAAATTCATCACTCCTGAAGAATTTGATGAGTTTGGGGATTTTGCAAGAAGCTTAGGTTTCAGACACGTTGAAAGTTCCCCTCTTGTAAGAAGTTCTTACCACGCAGAAAAACATATTCATTAAAATATAAACCGTTCAGCAATGAGCGGTTTTTGTTTAGGGTAGGTTGCAGATGTTAGGAGGTAGGTAGTAGATGTTAGGCTACAGGGATTAGGTAGTTGAAAAAACTCCATTTACAATAACGGCTGCCATAATTGCCCTCCTCCGGAGGGGTGGCAAAAATTCAAAGAATTTTTGACGGGGTGGTCTAGAAGTTTACATTACATCATGTACGTCCTACTTATTACAAGCCGTTTCCTTTGTAATCACTCCAATCCGGCCATTGATTTCAATCGGTTTAAAATGTTTCTTTTTAAATTCGGAAGGCGTCTCTCCCGTATGTTGTTTGAATAGCTTATTAAAGTAAGAAAGACTTTCAAATCCTACCTGAAAACAAACTTCGGTCACAGAATAATCCTTCAGTAGAAATATTTTAGCCTGATTGATTCTGTAATTATTAACAAAATCTGTAAAGGTCATATTGGTCTGCTTTTTAAAATAACGGCAGAAAGCAGGAGTGCTCAGACTTACAATTTTGGCAATTTCATTGACATTGGGTTTCTTGTCATAATTTTCGTGGATATAGTCGTAGATGGTTCCCATTCTGATTTTATCATTCAAAAACCACTTGATTCTGGTATCTTCCTTGTTAAGTTCCTTTACTTCCTTTGAATCAGCGAGAATCTGCAGAATTTCAATTAATCCTACCAGGGATTCAAAGGAGTTTTTATCTTTAATGATCTGTAGTTTTTCAACCACTGTATTTTTTGTTTCTCCGGAAAATGACAGTCCAAGATATGACCGTTCTAAAAGAATTTTGATGTTCTCAAATTCAGGAACAGGAAGAATAATATCCTGAAGGAAGCTTTCCCGCATCTGCAGCACAAGCTGTTGACACTCTGTTTGAATACCATAATCAAAATTAAGATGAGGAACATTAGATCCAATCAATAAAAGATCACTGTCTGTAAAGGCAGAAATATCTTTCCCTACATGCCGGATTCCGTTCACCGCTTCTACATAGACCAGTTCAATTTCCGGATGATAATGCCAGAAAAAACAGTTTTTCAGGGAAGGGGCAAATAGTTTGAATGATTTCCCTTTTTCAAATTCAATAATTTCTTTCTGGATTTTCATCTTGTTCTCATTTGATTGTTTCTGAATATAAAATTAAATAAAAAGGTTAATATGGAGCAAATTTTTATCATTCAAAGAGGAGTGAAATTCAAACTTTCTTGCGATTTTTGCACTTTCAAAATGAAGAAATTCAGGTATTTTTAATTTGAGATAAATTAATTCAGAAAAAAGATTTAGATATAATGAAGATTGATAAAAGAATAATACCACTGGCTATCGGTGGTTTGGGAATAGGAACTACGGAGTTTACCGTAATGGGACTGTTACCGGATATTGCAAAAACATTACAGATTACAATCCCGCAGGCAGGACATTTAATTTCTGCGTATGCTATGGGAGTAGTTATCGGAGCTCCGATTCTGATCGGGTACTCGGTGAAGTTCCCTCCTAAAAAAGTTTTGATAGCTTTTATGATCCTTTTTACCCTATTTAATGGTCTTTCTGCAATTGCTCCCGGATATAACAGTATGTTGGTTATCCGTTTTCTGTCCGGACTTCCTCACGGAGCATTCTTCGGTGTAGGAACAGTAGTTGCCTCAAGAATGGCAGGAAAAGGGAAAGAAGCATTTTATATATCGATGATGTTTACAGGGCTCACGGTCGCCAACCTGGCCATGGTTCCTCTGGTTACATACATCGGGCATACATTCCACTGGAGACTGTACTTTGCTATTGTAGCGGCTATTGGTCTTTTTGCCATATTATTTTTGAAACTGTGGCTTCCCGCCATGGAATCCAACCAAAATACACACTTCATGGAAGAGTTGAAATTCCTTAAGAATAAACAATCGTGGATGGTACTTGCCATTACAGCAATTGGATTTGGAGGTCTTTTTACATGGCTAAGTTATATTACCCCTTTGATGACTGTTGTTGCCGGAATCAAAAGTAGCCAAATGGCTTATGTGATGATTCTTGCAGGAGCTGGAATGGTAGTTGGAAATCTTGTAGGTGGGATTGTTTCAGATAAATTAGGACCTGAAAAAACATGTGCCCTTCTGATCTTTTTAATGATGCTGTCTCTTGGAGGTGTTTTCTTCCTTGCAGAACATAAGAATATTGCTTTGGTATTGACGTTTATGTGTGGCGCTTTATCGATGTCTATTGCATCACCTATCAATATTATGATGATGAAAGCTGCTCCAAAAAGCGAAATGATGGCCGCTGCTTTTATGCAGGCTGGTTTTAATATAGCTAATGCAATGGGAGCTTTCTTTGGAGGAATTCCTCTGGAATACGGGTATTCATTCAACTATCCATCGCTGGTGGGAGTGGGAATGACTTTTATAGGATTGGTTATAAGTGTAAGGTATATGTATCTGTACGGTTCAAAGATTGAAGAAGAAGTTGCCGCAGAATGTGTATCATGTGATAAGTAATAAGATAATTCTTATTATTGAAATAAAAAAAGAGCCTGTTTCTGATTGAAACAGGCTCTTCTGTATAAAAATAAGTTTTATGCCTCTACTTCATCTCCATTTTTACACCAATAGAGGGCATTGTATAAATTTTCTTTGGGGAAAGATTTAAACTCTCCCGGCATCAGAACACTGAAAATGCTGGTAAAATTACGTATACCTTCTTTGTCAGTAACAATGGCTGACCGATTCCAGTTGGTAAGATTTTTCAATCCTAACAACAGATCCTCAAGCCATGCTCCCATGGTAAAATTATCCAGATCGGTATCCAAATACAATAAGTAATTCAGCTCACCGAATTGCTCTACCTTCTCTTTTACGCGCGGAATTACCAGTCTTTCAAAATCCTCTTTCGTTACTTCTCCCGTTGCATTGAATGCTGCAACATTTTCCGGGGCTTCTGGAATAATTGTTATCATAATAAATATTTTATGGTGGTTTGAGTTTTAAATAATAACAATAATTGCACCATAATTTGATGAAAAATTGTTAAAAAAGGTATAAATATTGTTACTTTCAGTGTAAAATATTAATATGGATCTTAAATCAAATGAACCTTTTTGGCTTTTAAAAAACGGACTGTTAGCTTCTTATCCTTCTTTAAAATCGAATGAAAAATGTGATGTTCTCATTGTGGGAGGTGGCATTACCGGAAGTCTGATTGCTCATCAAATGATAGAAGATGGATATAATACCATTCTTATTGATAAAAGAGAACTTTGTAATGGAAGCACTTCTGCTACCACTTCAATGCTGCAGTACGAAATAGATGTTCCTCTTTATGAGCTGATAGAAAAAATAGGCAAAAAAGGAGCTGTTTTAAGTTATAAAGCCTGTAGTGATGCCATTGATACACTGGAGAAACTTTCAAAAATGGTTAAATCAAATGCCGGATTTAAAAAAAAGAAATCCTTGTATTTTGCTTCAAAAAAGAAAGATGCAGAATGGCTGAAGAAAGAATATCAAGCAAGAAAAGAAAACGGATTTGAAGTGCAGTGGCTGGAAGAGGAACAGATTCTGAAGAAATTTGAATTTGAGAACACATACGGCGGAATATTATCCAGGCAGGGAGCCAGTATTGATGCTTTTCAGTTTGCCCATGAACTTTTTATGTACAATATAAAAAAAGGACTGAAGATCTTTGATAAGACAGAAATGGTAGCAGTGGAGGAGCATAAAGGTTTTAATCTGGTTACTGTAGACAGTGGATATCAGATCAAAGCAAAAAAGATCATTTACTGCATTGGTTATGAAAGTAAAAACTTGCTGAAAGAAAATTTTGTGAATCTGAAAAGTACTTATGCCGTTGTTTCTGAAATAGATAAAGACAAGTTTAAAAATATCAGCAGTACGTTGGTCTGGAATACCGATGATCCTTATCTCTACATGCGGACTACCGATGACGGAAGAATGCTTATAGGAGGAGGAGATGAAGACTTTTATGATGCTGGAAAACGGGATGCTCTGCTCAATAAAAAAGAAAAAGAAATCCTTAAAAATCTGAAGAAAATAAAACCTGATTATCATTTTTACCCTGATTTTGTGTGGGCAGGAACTTTTGGTGAGACTAAAGATGGTCTGCCTTACATCGGAGAACATAAAAAAATGAGAAACTCCTACTTTGTATTAGGTTTTGGAGGAAACGGAATTACTTTTTCAGTAACAGGAATGGAGATGACTTCTCTATTTATGAAGAACAAAAAACATCCGCTATCAAGGTATTTTAAATTCGGGAGATAATCCTGTTTTTTTAACCGCAAAAGTCACAAAAGTTTTTAAACACTTAAGTTATTTAAGAGATTACTCAATGTTTAAGAAGTACACTTAAGTTTTTGAAAACCTTCGATTTTTAATCTATACATGCAAACTGCTTAGGTTCCTACAGAATGACAAAGTACCTGAATAAACCGCTATTCCAATTGTGTCATTCCGTAGGAATCCTGCTTAAATTATTTTAAAAAATGTAGTAAAAAGATACTTTGATAAATAGTTCAAATAGAGAGGGCTCAATTCTCCTCCTTTGGTGGGGTGGCAAAAATTCAAAAGAATTTTTGACGGGGTGGTTAGAAAAAACAGGCAGTCAAAAAAAGACTGCCTGTTCAACTACAAACTATACCCATTCTTTTTAGCCAGTTCAACAATAGAACTCTCAATTGCTTTTCCCAGATCATCAGAATCATCAGTACCCCGCTTCTTCATTTCTCCGTCAATATAGGTCTGGCGCTTTTTGGAAAGCTCTTCAATTTCTTTCTGAATTTTATCGCGTGCGGCAGACTTTGCCGTGATCGTTTTTTGAATTTCTTCCTTGCTTTTTCCTTTCAGCTCGGCAGGAAGTTCACTTTCTTTTACATTGGCAATAAATCCGGCATCCTTTTCAGCTTTATCTACCAGATCCCAATGGTCATTTTTGTAGGCATTCTTTTTAGATTTGGCAACGGCCCTTTCCACTAAGTTGGATGCTGACTGGGATTCAGCGTTTTTATCCTGTGTGATCTGCTTTAGTCTGTATTCCGAACCGTGGTTTCCATAGTAGATATAAGTGTCATTCAGCTTTGCATTGCATTCGGAAATTTTGCTGTCGTAGGGCGTTTCAATATAGATTACTTTTCTGTCACTGTCGATATTAAAATATTTTCCACCTCCCAAAGACGCTCCGTTTTGCCAGAACGTCTGGATTCCTTCTTCACGACTTCCACAGAAAATAGTGTTGGTATAAATATTTTTATCCTTTGCTTTTGAAACAACATCCTTATAATTTATTTTTCCCTGATTGAAAGCTTCATTTCCTGCAATATAAATCAGTTTCATACTTTTATCATTGCTGTCCCAGTTCAGGTTGGCAGAAGCATCACGAATAACAGCACCGCAATATTCACTGCCACCATTGGTTCTCAAAGCGAATAGCTTTTCGGAAATAAGATCAAGATCCTGAGTGAGAGGAGCAACCTGGCGGATGTAATTTTCATCACGAATTCCGTCATTTCCATATTCATACAGGGCAATTTCAATCTGGGGAGCTTTTCCGTTATACTTGAGAGTGGTCAACGTATTCACAATATTCCACAGCCTGGATTTTGCCTGCTCAATCAGCCCGTCCATACTATTGGAGGTATCCAGTAAAAGAGCGACCTGAATTTTATTGTCCTTTATGGTTGAGTTCGCCGGAATCAATGTTACTTTTTGTGCCGGTAAATGGCTTTCAACATTACTTTTTGTAGAGTGGTTTTTCGGAATATTACCGGAGCTTAAAAAAGCTGTTCCCGCTGCAAGTGCTAAGATTTTTAGAGTTGTCATATTGTTATTTTTTATAAGTTGTTTATTGTAATTGGCTAACGTTTCATCGTTTATTATTTTTAATTCTGAAGTAAAATTATTCCTATTTAAGGCTGGAAATTTGGAAACTTGGTGAAGTGGCCTTTTGACTTGGTGAGTTTTCTGGGGGTAGAAAATAAAAAACAGCTCCCAAAGGAACTGTCTTTTACATCTGTTATTTTAAAGGATTTCGTATCTTGTTTTGATGCTGTATTTCAGTTTGATATTTTCAATATTATCGAAAGAATAATCTACCGGAGCATCAGCCATTTCCAACTGGATATTGCTTGCTTTTCCTCTGTAAGCAACTGGCATAATTGTATCACTGGTGTAATCTTCTATCTCTACAATTTCAAGAGCATTTCCGGTCTTTTTGCCCATACTTTCCAATAAATAATCTGCTTTTTCTTTAGCCGCTTTTAAAGCGTTGATCTTAACTGCTTTTCTGAAATCTGCAATTTTGGTATTCTTTACCTCCGCGATGTTCAGGCTGCTTACCCATTTTTGGTTCAGGTCTTCAAAAATTTTACTCAGACTTGATTTTGTACTGGCTTTAAACTGATAACTTTTAGTAAACTTGGCTGTTTTAGAATAGATATTCTGGTACATTGATTTGAACTTAATGTCTTCGTTTTTTACTCCTGCATTTTTTAAGGTTTCAAATAACTTCTTCTCATTATCTGCCAGATCGTTTTTGTTATCTGCTTTTATTCCGATGCTGAAGATGATTTCATCCGGTTCTACTTCCATTTCCGCAACACCAGTTACTTCAATTGCATTTTTCTTTACTTCTTGTGTCTGAGCATTTACAAAGCTTCCAAGAGTTAAAATTCCGATTAATAAAAAATGTTTCAATTTCATAATTTCCTGTTTTTAAATTTTTAATTACTGATGTAAAATTACGCCGATTAGAAGCCCGAAACCGGGAGACTTGGTGAAACTGAGCTTTCACTTGGTGAGTTCCGGAAAATGATTACTTTCCTTTATTCTTTTTCAGATCATATTTTACGTTGAGATTCATAATATATTGTATACCCACTTCCGGATCAGCATTATTGATTACTTTATCAAAGCCGGTATAATCTGTCCCATCATAATAAAAGGTTTTAGATTTTCTTTCTTCCTTTTTGACGTATCTGCTATCATATCCATACGTAACATTGGCACTTTCAAAAGCCGTATAATTCTGATATTGGCTTTTGGGGAAAACATAAGTGAAACCTGAAGAAGCGGTAGGATTTCCAATAATTTCTTTTTTAAACAGTTTAAAATAATTTTCCTTTTTTTTGTCGAAAACCGAATAAGCCTCTTTGAGAAGTTCTTCCTGGATTTTATCAATATCACTGCTGATATAATCTACTTTAATAACATCATAGATCTGGAAGTCTGAAGCTTCAGAGATCAGTTTTTCGATCATTGAGTGTTTGTTTACCGTAATAATGATGTTTTTCTTGGTTTCAAATCCATCCATTTTCTGGACAGCAGTCTGTGAATCTTTATTAATGTTGTAGTCATAGATTTTGGTCTGAGAGATAAAGTCCACAAAAATATCATTGTCTTTGATGCCCATTGGGGATATTCTTTTCATAAAACCGCTGATTCTCCTGTTGATATTTTCAATGGCAATTTTTGGAGTGGCTGCTTCTTCATTCAAACCCAGTGTAAGTTTATATTGATCTGCCGTTTTGTTCATCAATACTTTTACGGTGATAATTAAGGTTGAATCGGTAGCAAAATAGGTATTGGTGTTGATGAATTCAGGTAAATTTCTGAGAGTGGAATAGTCGTTGTTATTTCTGTCTCTGTAGACCTGGTTTCCTCCGACCTGTGCTTTTGAAAGACTTAAAAAAGATACCGTAATGAGTAAAAAAGTAAGAGTTAATTTTTTCATGATTTTTTAATTTGAATTATTATGCTCCAAACTTAGCCTTACGCCCATATTATCAAAGACTAAACTTGGTGAAAGGGGATTTTGGCTTGGTGAATAGTTTTTGAATACACTATATATATGTATATCTTTGTTTTATGAAAATGCTTACACTTCTTTCAATCTTTTTACTGATGTTTTGGGGAAACACAATGTCTTCCCAAACCACTAATACTACCGCTGCTGCGGTGGAAGATGTACAGGTGGAAACAAAGAAGCTGAAAAAAGCAATGGATACAAAAAATGAACCTGCCCAGGCAGATTCTTATTATAATATTGGTGAAACTTTCTTTAACAGCGGGAACTTTCCGAAGAGTGAAGAATATTATACCAAAGCCAAAAATCTGTATGAAAAACTTAATGACAAGCCAAATATTGAAAAAGCAACCCGCAGATTGGCCCAGTCACAGGAAAAGCAGAATAAAATAACCCCTGCCATCAGCAACTATAGCAGAGTGGCACAAATGGGGTACAGTGAAAAAAGTAAAGCCGTCAATTCTAACGATGTTACAAGGCTTTCTTCGCCTACGCCAGAGCTTAGGGCAGAAGCTATCCAGAGTAATATTAACTTAAGTAAAAAAGAAAACGAGCAGGGTGATCTTGCAGAAAGCTACAGTCAGCTGGCTGATGTAAATCTTAAACAGAAAGATGTTTCCAGTGCCGAAGAAAATCTGAATACAGCCTATAAAATTTCTAAAAAAGAAGCCCCGCAGCAAGCGTTGGCTATTAATCAGAAACTGGCAGATCTTTACGTTGAAAACAAAAACTTTGAGAAAGCTATTGAAGCTAAAAAGAAGGTGCTGAAAGAAGATTTTGTAAAAGAAAATTCGCAGGAAAAAGTCAATCAGATTCAGGAACTGGCGGATATTTATATTAAAAAAAATGATCCGAAAGAAGCAGTAGACCTGTTAAAAAATGCCTACGGAATTGCTTTGGACAAAGGTCATACGCTGGAAGCTCAGAGAAGTGTAAAAAAACTGGACAGTCTTTATGCAATCTCAGGAAATATAGATGCTTCCGTTCAGTTGTACAGAGATTTTCTAGGGAAACTTCCCAATCTTGTTTCCAAGGACAGAAGTCTGGTAGACAATAAAATCCTGGAAGATACTGAACAGAGAATTTCACAGCTGGAAAAAGAAAGAGAATTAAAAGATGAGCTTATACGCAAGAAAAATGTATTCAACTATAGTTTGATCGGAGCTTTGGTTCTGCTTACCGGATTGATTGTTTTTATTTTCAGAACATTGAAAAAGGTTCAGATAAAGAATAAAAAAATTGCACTTCAGTCTTTGCGCAGAGAGATGAATCCGCATTTTATCTTTAACAGCCTGAATAGTGTTAACCACTTTATTGCGACCAATAATGAGCTGGAAGCCAATCAGTATCTTACAAAGTTCTCCAAACTGATGCGTGGCGTGATGGAAAATTCTACTGAAGATTTTATTCCTTTCCAGCAGGAGCTTGATCTTCTCCAAAATTATCTTGCCCTTGAAAAAACGCGTTTTGCTGATAAATTTGATTACGAAATCGATGTAGATGAAAGTCTGAATATGCAAAATCTGCAGATCCCGGGAATGCTCATACAGCCGTTTCTGGAAAATGCAATTTGGCACGGACTCCGCTACAGAACAGAAAAAGGTTTTTTAAAACTAAACTTTGAGAAAAGTGAATCATACATTAAAATCCGTATTGAAGACAACGGAATAGGCATTGAAGAAAGCAAAAAACAGAAAACCCAGCATCAAAAAACAAGAGAAGGTAGAGGAATGAAAAATACGCTGGAAAGAATTCAGCTTCTGAATGATCTATACAAAAAAGATATTAGCTGCTCTGTAAAAGATAAGGCAAGTAATAACGGAGTTCTTGTCACTATAAAAATAAAAATGCCATAAACCCCTGAAAATAGTCTTTTACCTATTGTCTTTTACTCCCCGTTAAAAAATTCTGTAACCATTTTGGTTAAGTTATTGTCTTAACAGATAAAAACATAACCCAAAATGAATACAACAACTAAAACAGCCAAACTCGCGGGATTTTTTTATCTCATTGTTATCGTAACCGGATTTTTCAGTTTAATGTATGTTCCGTCAAAGCTGATCATTTGGGAAAATCCAGCATTGACTTTTCAACATATTTCTTCTGCAGTACAGTTATTCAGATTAAGTATAGTAAGCAGCATTATTTGTTATATTGCTTTTACTTTACTCCCATTGGTTCTGTATAAATTATTGAAAGATGTGGATGATCATTATGCAAAACTGATGGTTATTCTTGCTCTTATCAGTATCCCTATTTCTTTTATCAATCTTCAAAACAAATTTTCTATTCTTACGATTATTGAAGGAACGGATTATTTAAAAGTGTTTGATGTAAAGCAGTTGCAGAGCCAAATAATGTTCCTGCTGAGCAATTATAACAAAGGACTTTTAATTGCACAGGTTTTCTGGGGATTATGGCTTTTTCCTTTTGGATATCTGGTGTATAAGTCCGGATTCTTGCCCAAAGTTTTGGGCATCTTCTTAATGTTGGGGTGTTTTGGATATCTGATCAACGTTTTTGGAAGAACTGCAGTTCCTCATTTTTCAGACTACCTGATATCAGCTTATATTACATTACCGGCAACAATAGGAGAAATAGGTATCTGTTTTTGGCTGCTGTTGGTTGGAATACGAAATAAAAAAGTTAATTAAAAAATCATAACCATGAACAATTCTACAAAATTTGAAGATGTACAGATCAATGTGAAAATCATATTGGCAGGTCTTTGGGCTTCAGTTACTCTGTGCTATCTGTACGGTGATTATTTTGAGCTTTATACTCCGGGGAAAGCCCGTGGTTTGGTGGAAGGAACCAATTTATTAGATTCTCCGCCGAAATTATTTCTTGCCTCCGTTGTTCTGGCAATTCCAGCAGTGATGGTATTTCTTTCCCTGATACTAAAACCGGCATTGAACAGGATGCTTAACCTCATCTTTGGTATATTTTTTACTTTTATCATGCTGTTTATTGGTTTTATTTCTTTTTCGGATTGGTATTTGTTTTATGTTTTCCTTGCCATGGTAGAGTGCATAATTACAATATTAATCATAAAGTATGCATGGTACTGGAAGAAAGTATAATCTTTATTCACCATGGGCTGGGTCAGATTGTATGATTGATTAAAAATTCTTAATTTGCATCTGCAACCCATTGGCTGCCACCTAATATCTGACCTCAATGAAAATAAAAGCCGTAATTGTAGACGATGAACTCATCGCAAGAGAAGTTTTACGAAGCTATCTTACCAAATACTGTCCACAGGTGGAAATTCTCGGCGAGGCTGAAAATATTAAAGAAGCAGTGCCACTGATTGCTGAAAAGCAGCCCCAGCTGGTATTTCTGGATGTAGAAATGCCCTTCGGAAATGCCTTTGACGTATTGGAAGCTACCAAAGCGTTTTCTTATGAAACCATTTTCATTACTGCGTTTTCACAATATTCATTACAGGCTTTAAACAAATCGGCAAGTTATTATATTTTAAAACCTATTGATATTCAGGAGCTGATTCTTGCAGTTAATAAAGTGGTGGAAAGCCTTGAAAAAAAAGAAGAGCTCAACCGGAATAAGATCCTGCTTGAAAACCTGAAATTAAAGCCTGAAAAACAGCAGCTGATTCTTCCAACCCTGCAGGGATTTGATGTCGTAAAGACTGAAGATATTGTGAGACTCCAGGCTGATGGAAATTTTACGCAGGTTTACCTTACAGATGGTTCAAAAAAGATGGTATGCCGCTTTTTAAAACATTTCGATGATCTGCTGGAAAGTCCTTTTGTGAGAGTTCACCGTTCCCATATCATCAATACAGGATTTGTGAAATCTTACCATAAAAGTGGAACCGTAATGTTGTCTGATGATACGGAAATTGAAGTTTCAGGAAGTTTTAAAGATAATTTCCTGAAAGTCTTTTCATAGAATTTATGGGTCCTTAACAGGCCAAAGGCATTATTTTTGACGTTTTATGATAACCACCAAAATATTTCTGTCATGAAAACCATTCATAAAATTATACTTCCCGTTTCATTGGGAGCTTTAGGGCTTATCGTTTTCAATTCATATTCTGTAAGAATTCCCAGAGGTGCTTCTGCGGTAAAGAATTTTGATCTTAAAAAATATCTTGGCAGATGGTATGAGATCGCCCGTTTTGATTACAGGTTCGAGAAAAATATGGATAATGTCACTGCAGAATATACAGAGAATCCGGATGGAACAGTTCAGGTCAGAAATAAAGGATTCGACTACATTAAAAAAATATGGAATGAATCGATCGGGGAAGCAAAATTTGTAAAAGACCCGAAAGAAGCCCGTCTGAAAGTTTCATTTTTTAAACCAATATGGTCTGGTTATAACGTTATAGATATTGATGAGGACTATGAATATGCTCTGGTGGCAGGAAGCAGTTTAAAATATTTATGGATTCTTTCCCGTACCACTACTATTCCTGAAAGCATCCGCCAGCGTTTCCTTCAGAAAGCAAGAAAAATCGGTTATAATACCGATGAATTGATTTGGATAAAACATAATCAATAGATAAGGTAAAAGGGTAAATTTGCGAAAAACTAATGATTTTCAGTGGTTTGCAAATTTACCCTTTCGCTTTTTAGTTTTTAATATACTCTTTCCATTCCTCAAAACGGTGATCAATAACCTGTTTCATCAGATCATAGTTTTCGTAGGTATCTTCAATGTGATAGAAGGTTTCGTATTCATAATCACTTTCCTCAGCTTTTGCATCGAAAATATTAACGTAATCATCAGCAAACGAGCTGTATCTGTTTCCGAAATCGGTATCATCCGCATAATAATCCTTTGCAAAAAGATTTCCAAGCTCGTTCAGGTCATATTCAGAAAATTTCCCGTCACAGGAATCCATAATGAATTCTGCACCAGTGATTTCTCTGCGTTTTAATTTTTCAATTTCTTCTTCACCATCTTCTTTCAGTTCATCAGAAATCAGATCATTCTGAATGCACCAGTTCAGGAACATTCCTGTATGCGTTGCTCCGTTTTTCTGAGGAAGTCCCTCAGGAAAATCACCACCATAATGCCATGAAGCATCATCATATTTAGACATAATTTGTATTGTAGTTTTAAATAAATTTCGTCAAAAATAGAAAAAATCAATTTATATTGCTGCAGCCACAGAATTTTCCGTCATTTGCATAGAATTTTTTTCAACAAAAAAACATATGGAAAAAGCTGTTCTGATTACCATTGGTGATGAAATCCTTTCCGGAAACACGGTAGATACCAATTCTAATTTTATTGCTGCTGAACTTAAAAACATAGGAATAAAAGTTACTCAGATTCTTACAATCTCAGACGAAATTGAAACCATTAAAGAAGCATTGAATGTTGCTTTTGAAACAGGTGACTTAGTCATTACAACGGGAGGACTTGGGCCAACCAGGGATGACAAAACCAAAAAGGCACTTGCAGAGTATTTCAATGATGAAATTGCTTTGGATGAGGTGACATTTAATCACCTTAAAGGGTATATGGAGAGAAGAGGAAGGGCAGACATTCTCGAAAGAAACAGAGAGCAGGCTTTTGTCCCAACCAAATCCATTGTTTTTCAGAATCATTACGGAACGGCTCCGTGCATGATGATGGAGCTGAATTGTAAACTGTCTTACAGCCTTCCGGGTGTTCCTTACGAGGTAAAACCGCTTATCAAAGATCAGATTATTCCTTATTTACAGGAAAGATTCAGTCTTCATTATATCCATACCAGGATTGTTTCCGTTGTGGGAATTCCTGAAAGTATTCTTGCAGACAAAATTGAAGACTGGGAACTGGCGCTTCCGGAAAATATTGCGCTGTCTTATCTTCCGGTAGGAACCCGTGTAAAGCTTCGTCTGACGGCTTCCGGTGATAATGAAGAACAGCTGAAACAGATCACTGAGGAAGAAATTCAGAAATTACTTCCTTTAGTAGAAGGTCATGTAATTGCTGTATCTGAGGATAAAATCGAGAATATTCTGGCAGAAATGCTTACCGAAAGAAATCTCACCATTTCCACGGCAGAAAGCTGTACCGGAGGTGAACTGGCAAAAATGATCACTTCAGTCTCCGGCAGTTCAAAATATTTCCATGGCGGAATAGTACCTTATGCCACTGAAAAGAAGATTAAAATTTTAAATGTTTCTAAAGAGACCGTAGATCAGTTTACGGTGGTAAGTGAAGAAGTAGCTCAGGAAATGGCAAAAGGCTGTCAGGAGTTATTTGAAACCCATATCTCTCTTTCTACAACCGGTGTGGCCGGCCCTGGAAAAGGAGAAGATGGGAAAGATATCGGTACGGTGTATTATACAATAAGGATTAATAACAAAGCAGAAACATTTAAATTATACATGCCGCATCTGGAAAGAGTAGATTT
This sequence comes from Chryseobacterium sp. GVT01B, assembly GCF_019970045.1. Classification (GTDB taxonomy): domain Bacteria; phylum Bacteroidota; class Bacteroidia; order Flavobacteriales; family Weeksellaceae; genus Chryseobacterium. Next base: position 525,731 of record NZ_JAHXYI010000005.1, on the reverse strand, counting down.
TATGAATTTCGTTTCACAAAAGGTGATTCAGGATCTTGTAAGTCTCCTTATAAACAGTTAGATACATTTCTGTTTTTTTAATTTTTTTTTAATTAATTTTTATACAGTTTTTCACACTTTTTGAGAGCCATTCAATAAATTTCAAAAATCGTGGAAAATTCCAAACAGATCTTTCAGACCAACAGCAAAAAACGCTGGAAAAGTGTACAGTGGGGAAGCCGTATTTTTATATTTGTAGGAATATTGCTTTTGCTTGCTTTGGGGCTGATGATGACCCTGGACAGAAGTCCTAAAATTCCTTTTAAAGAAGATTATAAAGCCGTAATTACAGCCAATAAACCTTATCTTCAGGAGAATAAAATTTCCAAAGAATATAAAGGTTTTAGAAGCTTTATTTCGGAAAAAACAATCCATACCAACCTCGACAAAATTCAGAAGGCGAGGGAAGAAAGATATAAAAATCAGAACAGAAACTGGGCTCAGTTTCCAGGTGGAATCCGGTCTGCATTCTATGTAGCATGGGATCCTCAGTCTCTCATGTCCCTGAAACGAAATATAAGACACGTTAATCTGGTTTTCCCGGAATGGTTTTTCCTTGACCCGAAAACAGGAGATCTGAAAACCAATGTAGATCCGGAAGGATACAAAGTGATCAAAAGAACGGGAGTTGCTGCAATGCCGATGCTGAGTAACAACTCTGATCAGGAATTCCATTCAGAAGGATTAGTGAAAGTACTTAATGATCCTCAGAAAAGAACCCATCTGATCCAAAAAATTACCCAGCAGTGTAAAAAATACCATTTCAAAGGAATCAATATTGACTTTGAGGATATGAACCTGAATTCTGATGAAAACCTGATTGCCTTTATGAAAGAGCTTTCAGAAACTTTCAAAAAGAATCAGCTGCTGGTGACGATGGATATCATGACGGATAATGATGATTACAACATACCAAGATTAAATCCTTATGTAGATTACTTTGTTTTGATGGCTTACGATGAATATTCTGCCGGAAGTGATGCAGGGCCGGTTTCTTCTCAAAAATGGATCGAAGAACAGACCGGAAAAATCGTAAAACAAACTTTTCCGCAAAAAATTATTTTAGGTCTTGGTGCTTATGGCTACGACTGGAGTTCCAATAAAGATGATAATACGTCTGTAACTTATATGCAGGCGATTACCAAAGCCAGTGCCAGTAAAGCGGTCATTGATTTTAATGACAATACGTTTAATTTAAATTATTCTTATACAGATTCTAAAAATCTCACCCACACCGTATTTTTCAATGATGCCGCTTCTATTTTCAATACAATGCGTTTCTCTTCAGAATATCCATTGGCAGGAACAGCACTTTGGAGACTGGGAAGTGAAGACAGCAGAGTCTGGAATTTCTATGATAAAGACCTTACATTTGCCGGCCTTTCCAAACTGAATCTGAAAACCCTGGAAAATGTAAAAGGACAGACCATGGTAGATTATATCGGAGATGGAGAAGTGCTGGATGTTCTGAATACTCCTCATGACGGGAAAATTGCATTGGAGATTGATCCGAAAGAAAAAATAATTACAGACGAAAACTACATCACTTATCCAAGTTCTTACGAAGTGAAAAAATATGGAGGCGCTCCCCAAAAAGAACTGGTGCTGACTTTTGATGATGGTCCGGACGAAACATATACTCCACAGATATTAGATGTACTGTCCAAGTACCATGTTCCGGCAGCATTCTTTTTGGTAGGATTAAATGCAGAAAAGAATCTTCCGCTTGTTAAACGGATTTACCGTGAAGGACATGAGATCGGAAACCACACTTTCACCCATGAAAATGTAGCAAAAGTAAGCCCTGAAAGAGCTTTACTGGAACTGAAACTGACAAGATTACTGATAGAATGTGTAACAGGACACAGTACAATTCTGTTCAGAGCTCCGTACAATGCCGATTCTGAGCCTACCACTTCAGAAGAGATCATTCCGGTAGCATTGGCAAGACAACAAAATTATCTTGATATCGGGGAAAATATTGACCCTGAAGACTGGCAGCCGGGAATAAAAGCAGATGAAATTGTAAAACGTGTAATGGCCGGACTCAAACAAGAGAGAGGAAATATCATTCTTCTTCACGATGCAGGCGGAGATACCAGAGAAGAAACGGTGAAAGCTTTAAAAATTCTGATCCCTACACTTCAGAAACAAGGCTATCATTTTACAAACCTGACCAGTATTCTGCATAAAACCAGAAGTGAACTGATGCCTGAAGTTCCGAAAACAAAGTCATACTATATCATGCAGCTCAACCTTGTACTGGCCACTGTAATTTATGGAATAAGCCATTTTCTGGTGGCATTATTTACCATTTTCATTGTATTAGGATTAGTCAGATTATTGCTGATGGCATACTGGGCTTTTAAAGAAAGAAAAAAAGAGAAAAAACTTGGCGGATTTCCAGTCTTGGAATCTTATCCTAAAGTTTCCATTATTGTACCTGCTTATAATGAAGAAGTGAATATTGTTTCTTCCCTGCAGAATCTGTTGAAGCAGACCTATCCGAATTTTGACATTATTATGGTAGATGACGGAAGTAAGGATTCCACTTATGAAAAAGTATCAGAAGCATTCTCTGATCATCCGAAACTGAAAATATTCACCAAAACAAATGGTGGAAAAGCAACGGCTTTAAACTTCGGAATAGCACAGACGGATGCAGAATATGTAGTGTGTATTGATGCAGATACCAAACTGCAGCAGGATGCCGTGAAATATTTGGTTGCGAGATTTTTAAATTCAGATCCGGAAGAAAAAATTGCAGCCGTAGCAGGAAATGTGAAAGTTGGAAACAGAGTCAACTGGCTTACCAGATGGCAGGCTATAGAATATACAACGAGTCAGAATTTTGACAGGCTGGCGTATGCGAATATCAATGCGATTACCGTAATTCCGGGTGCTATTGGTGCATTCAAAAGAGCTGTAATTATTGAGGCTGGAGGCTATTCATCAGATACCTTAGCTGAAGATTGTGATATTACCGTGAAAATTTTAAAAGCAGGATATACAGTCGCCAATGAAAACAGAGCGGTTGCCGTTACTGAAGCTCCGGAAACGGCGAATCAGTTCTTAAAACAGCGCTTCCGCTGGACCTACGGAATCATGCAGATGTTCTGGAAACAGAGACAGACTTTCCTTAACCCCAAATATAAAGGATTGGGACTTTGGGCAATGCCGAATATTTTATTATTCCAATATATTATTCCATTTTTCTCACCGCTGGCAGATGTGATTATGTTTTTTGGAATTCTGTCTGGAAACGGAGATAAAATATTCACCTATTATCTGATTTTTCTTTTGGTGGATGCTTCTTTAGCTTTAGTAGCATTTATTATGCAGCGCGAAAAATTAATCAATCTGCTGTATATTATTCCACAGAGATTCGGGTACAGATGGCTGATGTATATTGTTTTGTTTAAAAGTTTAAGAAAGGCATTGAAAGGCGAAATGCAGTCCTGGGGGTTCCTGAAAAGGACTGGGAATGTAAAAGAGATAGCAACTTCTTAATATTTGTTTAAATTTGTTTCCTTGAAAAGTAACAAATTTCAAATAAATCATACATATTCTAAAAATTGTTATCATAATGAAAAAAATAACGCTTTCTTTGTTTTTAATAGCAGGGATCTGCACTCAGACTACTATGAGCGCACAAGCTAAAGCTGCTAAAGTAGCAGTGAACAACACAGATAAAGGTTTAGACCTTAGCTTGATGGACACTTCGGTGCGCCCTCAGGATGATTTTTACAACTACGTGAGTGGAACCTGGATGAAAACTGCCAAAATTCCATCTGATAAACCAACCTGGGGAAGCTTCAATAAACTGGCTGAGGATACGGATAACAATTCCATGACAATCCTGAACTCTCTTCTGAAAGATAAATTTGCTGACGGAAGTGAAGGGAAAAAAATCCAGGATCTGTATGCTACTTACATGAATATGGAGAAGAGAAATGCAGACGGAATCAAGCCTATCCAGGAAAATCTGAATAAGATTGATGCTATTAAAAACATGGCTGATCTTCAGAACTACCTTACTTCTGTAACAAAAGAAGGGGAGAATGTTTTCTACGGATGGGGTGTAGATGCAGACCTTAAAGATTCTAAAATGAATGCCGTTTACTTAGGAAATCCTTCTTTAGGTTTAGGAAGAGATTATTATCAGAAAGTAAACGAGAAAAATACAGAAGCTATTGCTGAATATCAGAAATATGTAGCTTCGATGCTAAAAGAATTAGGGTACAAAAATGCTGATGAAGCAGCAAAAGGTATCGTAAATTATGAAAAAAGCATCGCACAGACTTATCTGACAAACGAGCAGAGCCGTGATAACACGCTTCAGTATAACCCTAAAACGATGGCAGAACTTTCTGCTTTGGTAAAAGGAGTTGACCTTCCAGCGTATCTTAAAAAAGTAGGAGTAAATACAGATAAAGTAATTATCAGTGAACTAGGATTCTATAAAGATTTCGATAAATTAGTGAATGCTCAGAATCTTTCTGTAATTAAAGACTATCTGAAATTCCACATGATCCACGGAAGCGCTTCTTACTTAAGTGAAAACTTAGGAAACATGAAGTTTGCTTTCTACGGTAAATACCTTAGAGGACAGCAGGAGCAAAGAGCTCTTAACAAGAGAGGTTTTGAATTGATTAACGGTTCTTTGGGAGAAGCTTTCGGAAAATTATATGTTGAGAAATATTTCCCTGCTGAAGCAAAAGCTCAGATGGTAGAATTAATCGACTATTTAAAGAAAAGCTTTGCAGTTCATATCAATAACTTAGCTTGGATGTCTTCAACAACTAAGGAAAAAGCAATGCAGAAACTGAACAAATTCACAGTAAAAGTTGCTTATCCTGACAAATGGAAAGACTATTCAAAATTAAATATCGTTTCTGAAGCAAAAGGTGGAAATCTATATAAAAACCTTCAGAACATCGGAGAATGGCAGTACAATAAAGATTTAGCTAAAATCGGTAAGCCAGTGGATAAAACAGAATGGGGAATGACTCCACAGACTGTAAACGCATATTACAACCCGGTAAACAACGAGATTGTATTCCCTGCTGCAATCCTTCAGCCGCCATTCTTTAACCCTAAAGCTGATGCTGCTGTAAACTTCGGAGGTATCGGTGCTGTTATCGGTCACGAAATGAGCCACGGATTTGATGATTCAGGGGCGCAGTTTGATGCTGATGGTAACTTAGTAGACTGGTGGACTCCGGAAGATAAAGCAAACTTCGAAAAAGCAACAAAAGCCCTTGCTTCTCAATATGACAAATACGAGCCTGTAAAAGGAACTTTTGTAAACGGTACTTTCACAAACGGTGAAAATATCGCAGACTTAGGAGGAGTAAATATTGCTTACGACGCTCTTCAGATGTACTTAAAAGATAAAGGAAATCCAGGGAAAATCAGTGGATTCTCTCAGGATCAGAGATTCTTCCTAAGCTGGGCAACGGTTTGGAGAACATTATCCAGTGAGAAATATATGGTAAATCAGGTGAAAACTGACCCGCATTCTCCGGGATACTTCAGAAGTTTTGGTCCGCTTATCAACGTTGACGCTTTCTACAAAGCATTCGATGTGAAAAAAGGAGACAAATTATACAAAACTCCGGAAGAAAGAATCAAAATCTGGTAAAAATAACAACCGCTCAGCAATGGGCGGTTTTGTTTTTTTAGGTAGCAGGTGATAGATGTTAGGTATCAGGTGGCAGGTGATAGGAGTTAGGGATTAGATATTAGGAGATCGGAAGACTTCTATTTGTCATAACGGCTTCCATCATTCCCCTCCCTCGGAGGGGTGGCAAAAATTCAAAGAATTTTTGACGGGGTGGTTCTAAACTAACATTAAACCTTGAACAATGAACATTAAACCCTGAATTATCAATTACCATTCATCACATATCATTAAAGTTTGTATATTTGATAAGTTTGTGTAAAATCAAAAATAATCTTTAATGAAAAAGCTAAATATTGGAATACTTGCCCTTTCAGGTATTGTATTTCTTAATTCGTGTGGTGCAGCAAAGACTGCAGGGACAGAGAATAAAACAGAAGCTACGGCAAAAGTGACTGAACCGGTAAAAGAAGAAGCAAAAGAAGAGGGAATCAATTTATCGTATATGGATACCAGTGTCCGCCCGCAGGATGACTTTTTTAGCTATGTGAACGGAAATTGGGTGAAGACTACTCAGATCCCTTCTGACAAAGCAAACTGGGGATCTTTCAATGCGTTGAGAGAAAATGTGGATGATGCTTCATTAGATATATTAAACAAAATCCTTACAGAATCATATCCTGCCGGATCGGAAGGACAGAAAATCCAGAATTTGTATGCCTCTTTTATGGATACCAATAAGAGAAATGCAGAAGGGCTGGCTCCTATCAAGGCTGATCTTGCTAAAGTAGATGCTATTAAAAGCCTTAACGATCTTCAGAAATACCTTTTGGACGCAACAAAATTAGGTGACAACTCTTTCTACGGATGGAGAGTGGGTGCTGATATGAAGAATTCTAATATGAATGCGGTGTATCTGGGTGGCCCGGATCTGGGATTGGGAAGAGATTATTACCAGAAAATAAACGAAGCAAACACCAAAACACTGGCGGAATATCAAACCTATGTTGGAAAACTATTCGGAGTGTTAGGTTATAAAAATTCTACTCAGGCTGCACAGAATGTAGTAGACTTTGAAAAGCAGCTTGCCAACTACTTATTGACGCTTGAGCAGAACAGAGATGCCAACTTAAGATACAACCCTAAAAATGTATCTGAGTTATCTGGCCTTGTGAAAAATGTTGACCTTGCAAAATATCTGAAAGATGCTGGTGTAAATACAGACAGAGTGATTATTGGTGAACTGAAGTATTATCAGAATATGGATCAGTTTGTAACACAGAAAAACCTTCCTTTACTGAAAGACTACCTGAAATATCATATCATCAACGGAAACGCAAGCAATCTGAATGACAGCTTAGAACAGATCAGATTTGATTTCTATGCGAAATATTTACAGGGACAGAAAGAACAGCGTCCAATGAACAAAAGAGGGCTTACCCTTGTAAATGGTGTTCTTGGAGAAGCTTTCGGGAAATTGTATGTAGACAAATACTTTACTCCTGAAGCTAAAAAGCAGATGGAAACCTATATTGATTACCTTTTAAAATCATTCAAATCCCATATCGCAAACATAGACTGGATGTCACCTGAAACCAAAGTAAAAGCTCAGGAAAAACTATCCAAGTTTACCGTAAAAATTGCTTACCCTGATAAATGGAAAGATTATACACAGTTAAAAGTAGAATCACCAAAAGAGGGCGCAACGCTTTATTCTAATCTTCAGAATGTAGCAGCATGGCAGTATCAGAGAAGCTTAGATAAAGTAGGAAAGCCCGTTGACAAAACAGAATGGGGAATGTCTCCACAAACTGTAAATGCGTACTACAGTGGATCAAACAACGAAATTGTATTCCCTGCAGCAATCCTTCAGCCGCCTTTCTACAACCCTAAAGCTGATGCAGCAGTGAATTTCGGAGGAATCGGAGCCGTTATCGGTCACGAAATTTCTCACGGATTTGATGACAGCGGTTCACGTTTCGATGGTGATGGTAACCTTAACAACTGGTGGACAGATGCAGATCGTAAAAACTTTGATGCAAAAGTAGGTCAGCTGGCAGCTCAGTACAGTGCTTATGAACCTGTAAAAGGAAGTTTTGTAAATGGTAAATTTACAAGTGGAGAAAATATTGGTGACTTAGGTGGAGTAGCTGTTGCTTACGATGCCCTTCAGATGTATTTAAAAGATAAAGGAAACCCGGGAAAGATCAGCGGATTTACTCAGGATCAGAGATTCTTTATGAGCTGGGCAACCGTTTGGAGAACCAAAGCAACTGATCAGTATATGATCAATCAGGTGAAAACAGATCCGCACTCTCCGGGAATGTTCAGAGCTTTCGGGCCACTGGTAAACCAGGATTCATTTATCAAAGCATTTGATATCAAACAAGGGGACAAACTATATAAAGCTCCTCAGGACAGAATAAAAATCTGGTAATTTTACCTTAGAAATTGTTAGAAAAGAAAGAATCCGTCTCAATGCAGACGGATTCTCTTTTTTTTAATATTCTTTCTTATAATTCCGGATAACAAACTTTATTCCGGTTTCTATAATGTCTCCCATGCTTTTACAGTACTTGAAATTGACATCGTAGGTGAGTTTTTGTAAAGCAGTTTTTAGTTCTGTAACATTGGCTTCCGGTGCAATATTGTCTTTTTTCATAATAGAAATAAGTTCATCAAATCTGTTTTTGCTGCTGGTCACTCTTTTTACGATCTGCGAACGTACTTCTTTACGGTATTGCTCTATAGAACTTGGCTTCAGTTTTTCCAGTACCATATTGACCATTTGACTGTTTTCCTTGAAGTACTGCGGAAGGTAAACTTTCAGATTCCCCTCATAAGTTTGCTGATCAAAATCGATGGGACGAATTCTGTAAATGACCTGGTCAAAATCATGTATTGGAATTACAACATAATTATAAGATCTCATATCGCCAAGAAGCCCGATGAGACAACGTTCATTGAATTTTACAAATTCCTTGGAAATCTGTGCCTTTTCCAGTTCCGTACAGTTGTGCAGGTGTTTCTTAATAAAAACATCACCGGGAATTCCTAAAATATGCTCTTCAATCAAAGTGTTTTTGTAAACCAGAAAGTTGATCCGGTTGGGAGAAAGCAAATCCTCAAGTTCCAGTCCGAATATTCGTGAAGCATCCGCCTGTTTAATATAAAAATTAGTATAATTATCGTTAAGTATATTTCTTACCCGAACCCGAAACGGTTTAGAATTTCCGAAGGTACAAAAGTCAATCGTATCCACTTTCAGATAAGGCAGAGTAGCAGTATCCCCATCAGAATGGAGAAGAGTGTAAATCTTATTTAAATTAGCCTCTATTTCTTTAAACTCATATTCAGGATACAATACCCCAAGCCACAAAGTATCTTTACCGTCTTTATCCAGAATGCTCACACTGTCGCTAAACCTTAGGAGGTCTTCATACAGAAACCTGATCTGCGTTGTTCTGTTATATTTTTCCAGATATTTCTGTAATGCTTCTGAAACTGGAAATATGGGTTTTCTGAACGCTATTTTTACATCTTTCATGACACTGTTCACTTTGATTAAATATAAAGATTTTTTTGTAATCATTGAGGAATCCTTATTTTAACATTCATTGGATACTTTTGTATAAGAACAGAGCGGACAAAATTTTATTTATTTTTTCTTGAATTTTTTTATTTATTTTTTCATAGCTTAGTGATATCGTAATATGGTGATTTTATGTTGAATAAATGTAGATAAATTTAGATGATCCAAGAAAAATCTTAGTAAAATTTTTTATGTTACAGTTTTTTTTTAAATTTAAACACTGGATTGGTAATTTATTTGATTCATCTGTAAATTACTCAAAGACAGATCCAAACCAGAATAAGAAATCTCAAAATAACAATAATATGGCAATGTTTAATTATGGTGTTGGCGGAAACGAAGTAAAAGTAGACGCTAATGAAGCTATTCAGGAAATACAGGAAAATAAATCACTGATAGTAAGCCAGCTTACAACAGAAGAGTCTTATACTCCTGAAATCGTAACAGGATTAAAAACAGTGGAAGACGTTTTCAAACATTTTCAGCCTTCAATATCGGTACAACACGAAACAGAAGACGGAGGAATGGTAGAAGAAGAATTCCGTTTTCAAAACCTTGGAGACTTTACCCCTAAAAGCCTTACTCAGAAGTCAGATTATCTGCAGCAGCTGAGCATGGAGCAGGAGCAGTACAATAAAATAGTACGTCAGCTGAAAACAAACAAAATTCTACGCAATATGCTGGAGAACGATCAGACAAGAGCAGCGTTCGTAGAGGTATTGAAAGAAGTGGCACAAGAACTTGAAAAATAATTAAAGACTTACATTAAATCATGGATAGCAAATTACAGGCACAAGAAAGCCAGCAGCAGGGTCAGCAGCAGCACTCGGGACAACCGAAAGGCAACCCGCTTGCAGAGCTCAATAAAATGGGAGGATTTGGCTTTGTTGAATCCGTTGTAGACGGTATTGCCAATATGAACCCAACAAGAAAGGCAAGAAAAGAAATCTTCCTGAATGACAGCAATAAAGCAGACGAAAGAAAAGAACTTCTTCAGAAGATCAATCTTTGGGTAAACCTTTTAGAAGGAAGCGAATCTGCAGATAAAATGGCCGATACATGCAAAAGTAAAGCACAACAGGCCGACCAAAACCTAAAAACAAACTTAAAAAATACACTGGATGCCGTTCGTCTGTTGGAAACCAACTATAGAACAGTAGCTCAATTCTACAAAAACACAGAATTGGATAAAGTGGATAACGTAAGTATCGTAAATGCAAGCCTTGAACAGGTTTCCGATCTGGATAATCCTTTGTTCATTGATGCAATCTCAGAAGAATTCAAAAATTATTACGACCGTCTTGACCTTAGAGATAACTATTCAATCCTTGCAATACCAGGATATTTAGGATCCAATAAGGTCATCGAGAAATGGGCAAAAATCTGTAACGAAAACAAAGTAATGATGGTTACAGACTTCGCCAACCTTGATAAGCCGGATGACGTAGTAGACTTATTCCACTCTGCCAATCTTACAGGAGGAGAACTTCACAGAAGTAACGTTATTATGACGTGTAACTGGCTGGTAGGACGTGGTAAAGCTGAAGAAGTAGGTGAAGAAGAAAACGTAGAACTTCCACCTTCCACTTCACTAGCAGGAAAAATCCATAAAACCCTGATGTCTCAGGTAGCAGCAGGTAAAAAACACGGGAATATCAACGAAGTAGACGCTGTGAAATTCGAACTGAAGAAAAGTGAAATTTCTCAGTTGGAAAAAATGGGTCTTGTACCAATGGTAAATGAGTACGGAAAAATTATGGCTTTCTCAGCGAAGACCTTATTTACAGGAGACAATATCGGTCTTCAGACGTATTCCGTAGTTCGTGTATTCGATTACGTAACCAAAGTACTTCTTGACTTCCTGAACAGAAGAGCTTTTGAAAACTGGAATGCTAAAAACGAAGACGATTTGAGAAGACAGATTGTAACTTTCCTTGATAATATCAAAGGACCGGACAAATTGATCGAGAAATTCAAAATTGTTCGTTTCGAGCAGGATAGAGTAAACAAAGACAGAGTATGGCTGGATATCCGTATGACGCCTTATTTCCCTACAAAAAGTTTCGTTATTAAACTTGACGGACACAAGGGAGATGACGGTAACGAATGGGATGCAGAATATACTCAGGAGTAACATCAACGTACTTTATATAACAAAAACCGATGCAATTTTACATCGGTTTTTTTTCAACCAACACCTATGAAATTTAATATGAATAAGAAACTTATCATTGGCTTACCCGCTATATTGATGGTACTTTTGATAAGCTGTGAGAAAAAATACCAAAGTCCCGGCCAATACGAAAATGATCTTTTTGCAGATGAACGCCAGGAAGGAAAGGCATACATCATGAATAAAGATGAATGCTTTGATGGCAGTGAACTGGTCATTGCAAGTTCAGACGTAAAGCTGGCAGACAGTTCAAAAGGCCGTGGTAAATCATTCTACCTTTACAAAGTAAGATCTGGAAAAGTATTAAAAACAGTAAGAGATTCCACCGTAGAAATGCCTATGTTGTTTTTATCCCAATATAAATTAAAGATAAAAAACACTGATTCCATGTATGTTTACCTGAAGAATCTGGAAGGATACCGTTTTTTAAAGAAAGACAGAAACCTTAATTATCAGTGGCTAAAAGCTGCCCCAGTATACTCTGTGAAAGCTGATAAATAAATTTTATCTTTGCCAATTGAAAATACTTCGTAATCTAAGTTCATGAGGTATCACATAAAAAGCAAAACAAAAATTTTTGAAGAAGGATAGCAGAAATTCAGATTTTCTACACATTGGCAGCAAAATTCTGGGATGGTACAGCAATAATGCAAGAGATTTGCCTTTCAGACAGACAAAAGATCCCTACAAAATCTGGATCTGTGAAATTGTATTTCAACAGACGAGAATCAATCAGGGATTGAATCATTATAATAATTTCATTAAAAGGTTTCCAGACGTAAAAACGTTGGCAGAAGCTGAAGAAAATGAAGTGCTGTTATATTGGAAAGGATTAGGCTATTATTCCAGAGCGATCAATATCCATAAAGCTGCCCGGCAGATCATGAATGATTATCAGGGCGTCTTTCCTGAACAATACGAAGAAATTTTAAAACTTAAAGGAGTCGGGAAATATACAGCAGCAGCCGTTTCAAGCATATGTTTTGGTGGGAAAATGCCTGCTGTTGACGGGAATTTTTATCGTGTTCTGAGCCGTCTTTTTGCCGATAATTTTGATATTTCTAATTCAAGAGCTTTTACCTATTTTTCTGAGCTGGCTGCTTTGGTGATGCCGGAAAATGTGGGTGATTTTAACCAGGCGATGATGGATATAGGCTCAGAAATCTGTAAACCTAAAAATCCACTTTGCACAGAATGTCCCATCAATGAAGACTGTCTGGCATTTGCTATGCAGAAAATTTCAGATTATCCGGTAAAAACAAAAAAAGTAAAAGCAGAAGATCTTGCTTTGACCTATTATTTTGTTCACAGAAACGGAAAGTTTCTGATCCGTCAGAGAGCAGATGATTTTATATGGAAGAAGTTATTTGAGTTTCCTGCAGCCATTTCTTCGGATATGGAACCATTCATTACGGGTTCAAAGACGGTTGCTCATAAACTTACCCATAAGAATTTAAGCATTGAAATATTGAATGTTGAGGTTACTTCACAAAAGATATGGAATGATTTTATCGCTGAAAATCAATACCTGATTACAGATGTTGAAGGCTCTCACGAAAAATCGTTTCCGAAGCCTTTGGAAAATTACATTCAAAACTCTCTGAAAGACTGAAATTTGTCTTCTTAAATCTGAAATCTAATTTGTACTTTTGCAAAATGATTAAAAAAGTCATTTTTATTTTTGTATCACTGCTTTTAATTTCATGTGGAAAAGACCCTTCACCAAAACCTTATGGAGAACTGCGTCTTGAATATCCTGCACCGAAATACCAAAAGTTTGAAAACGATTGTGCCTATACCTTTGAGTACTCGGACTTTGCTTCTATTGCACCGGCTAAGAAACCTTGCTGGTTCTATGTGAATTACCCTAAAATGAAAGCAAAGCTTTTCGTTACCTATTACCCTATACAGAATGACTTTGCAGACCATATCAAAGAAGCTGAAAAAATGGTATATGAACATACCATCAAAGCCAGTTCTATAGATACAAAATCCTTTGAATACCCTGAAAAGAAAGTATACGGGAATTTCTATGAACTGAAAGGGCAGAGTGCTTCTAATCTTCAGTTTTACATTACGGACAGTACGAAACACTTCGTTACTGCTTACTTATACTTTAATACGAGACCGAAACCGGATTCTCTTGCGCCTGCTGTGAACTATATCAAAAATGATATGAAACACATGCTGGACTCTTTTGAATGGAAAAAATAATTACTTTTAATATACATTGAAAAATATATGAAACTTTTAGTTGTAGGAAGTGTTGCATTTGATGCAATTGAAACACCATTTGGTAAAACGGACAAAATTTTAGGAGGTGCAGCCACTTATATCGGAATCACTTCATCAATTTTAGGCGTTAAATCCGGAATTGTTTCTGTAGTAGGAGGAGACTTTCCACAAGAACATCTTGATATGTTCACAGACAGAGATGTAAATATCGAAGGAATTGAAATCGTAAAAGAAGGAAAAACTTTCTTCTGGTCTGGAAAATACCACAATGACCTGAACACAAGAGATACTCTGGCTACAGAAGTAAATGTACTTGAGAATTTTGATCCGAAAATCCCGGATTCTATGCAGGATGCCGAAATTTTGTTACTTGGAAACCTACACCCTGGAGTTCAGTTATCCGTACTTGAAAAAATGAACAACCGTCCAAAACTGGTTATCCTTGATACCATGAACTTCTGGATGGATTCTGCATGGGATATCTTAATGGATATGATTGCGAAAACAGATGTAATCACGATCAATGACGAAGAAGCAAGACAGCTTTCAGGAGAATATTCTTTAGTAAAAGCAGCAAAAAAGATCCACACAATGGGTCCTGAGTATGTCATCATCAAAAAAGGAGAGCACGGAGCTTTGCTTTTCCATGACAATAAAGTATTTGCTATCCCGGCACTTCCACTGGAAGATGTTTTCGATCCAACAGGAGCTGGAGATACTTTTGCAGGAGGTTTTGCAGCTTATCTTGCTAAAAAAGAGAAAATAGATTTCGATACAATGAAATCTGCTCTTATCGTAGGATCTGCTATGGCTTCATTCACTGTAGAGAAGTTCGGAACAGAAAGAATAGAGGAGGTAAGCGAAGCAGATATGTTCAGCAGATTGAGACAATTCAAAGAATTAACGACTTTTGATGTTGAACTGCAGTAAATAAGTCTTTTTAAGAAATATTTATAATAAAAAATTGAGTGAAATTCGTTAAGAATTCTAAATTTGCAACTTGTTAAAATAGTAAAATGACAAATAAACTAAAAATCACTTTTCTTCTTGGGATTTTCATCATGATATTCTCTTCAAATATGATGAATGCCCAGCTAAAACAAGGAGATTTGGTGGATGGTATTGCAGCTGTTATCGGGGATGAGATTGTTTTGGAATCTGATGTACTTGAGCAAATGAATTATGGGAAACAGCAGGGAGCTGCCAACACAGATAAATGTGAGTTCCTGGAAAACCTTATCAGCAACAAGCTTCTTGTATATGAAGCAAAAAAAGATACCTTAATTGAAAACCGTTCTGCAGCAATCAAAGAACAGGCTAATGCAAAATACCGTCAGTTGCTTTCTCAATTTCCGGATGAAAAAACATTGCTTGCCGCGTATAAGTTCAGAAATGCTTATGAAATGAAAAATGCTATCGAAAAGATAGATACTGACCAGTATTACGGACAGGCAAAATATCAGAGAGTTACTGAGAAAGCAGACGTAACTCCAAATGAGGTTACTGACTTCTATAACATGTATAAATCACAGTTGCCACAGGTAAAAGACGAAGTTACTTTAGCTCAGATTATGATCTATCCTACCTTAACGGAAGCACACAAACAAGACCTTATCAACAGATTGAAAAAGATCAAGCAGGATATTCTTGGAGGGGAAACTTTTGAGAGCCAGGCAAGAATCTATTCTGAAGATGAAGGGTCAGCTGCTAACGGAGGATTATATAAAAATATCAACAAAGGGCAGATGGTGAAACCATTCGAGGCTGCTGCACTGAACCTTCAGGAAAATGAAATTTCAGATCCTATTGAATCAGAATTCGGATTCCATATTATTCAGTTGCTGAAAAGATCAGGTAAAGTGTATGATGCAAGACACATCTTGCTAAAAGGAGTACCTACTGATGATGAGCTTAAAACTGCAAAAGCAAAACTAGACAGTATCAGAGGTCTTATCGTGGATGGTAAAATGACATTTAAAGATGCTGCTTTTAAATTCTCAGATGATAAAAGAACAAAATTCAACGCAGGGGTAATTCCTGGAGCAGATGGTTCTGATAAAATTGAAAGAGAAAGTATCCCGGGAACAATCAGCTACGAATTGGCAGGATTGAACAAAGGAGACATCACTACAGCTTTTGAAGATGAAGAAAACAAGAGAAAGGAGATCAAGATCATTAAAATTGAAGATGTGATTCCTTCTCACCAGATTACATTGGAAACTGACTTCAGCAGAATCAAGCAGATGGCATTGAATAAAAAGAAAAGTGAAATGGTTGAAAAGTTTGTCAACTCTAAGTTACCGACAACTTTTATCTCTATTGACGGACGTTACGACAGTTGTAGCTTTAAGTCTAACTGGAAGAAACAATCCATGGCAAAATAAAAAAAAACCTTCAGAAATTCTGAAGGTTTTTTTATGCCTTTTATCTAAGATGATTGCTTTAAGCTGCATTCAAATTCTTAATGAAAATATTACCGCATATTCTCTTGAAAACCTTTGTTTTTAGTATTTTTACACATGAGCAATTTTATAGATTTTAACGCTGCAAAAAAACTTCATGATATGGAGGCAACTCAAAATAGAATTTCAACCCTTTTTAATATTAAATATCCCATTATTCAGGCAGGTATGATCTGGCATTCCGGATGGAGACTGGCTTCTGCGGTTTCCAATTGCGGTGGATTGGGCTTAATTGGAGCAGGAAGTATGTATCCTGATATCCTGAAAGAAAATATCCAGAAATGCAAACAGGCTACAGATAAACCTTTCGGTGTAAATGTACCGATGTTATACCCTAATATTGAAGAAATCATTCAGATCATTCTTGAAGAAGGAGTAAAGATTGTATTTACATCAGCAGGTAACCCGAAAACTTATACAGAAACCCTTCAGAAAGAAGGAATAAAAGTAGCTCACGTAGTTTCCTCTACCAAATTTGCTGTAAAATGTGAAGATGCCGGAGTAGATGCTATTGTTGCAGAAGGTTTTGAAGCAGGTGGACATAACGGAAGAGATGAAACAACAACATTCTGTCTGATTCCAAATGTAAAAAAACATATTTCTAAGCCGTTAATTGCTGCAGGAGGAATTGCTTTAGGTTCACAAATTAAGGCTGCTATGATTCTTGGGGCAGACGGTGTACAAATCGGTTCCCGCTTTGCTGCCACTACAGAAGCCAGTGCCCATGAAAACTGGAAAAAGAAAATCACAGAACTGCAGGAAGGTGACACTCATCTTACTTTGAAGGAGCTGGCACCTGTAAGAATGGTTAAAAATAAATTTTTCAGTGAACTGGAAGACATCTATCAGATCGGAAGAAATAAAGAGGCTTTGGTTGCCTCATTGGGAAGAGCCAGAGCTAAACGCGGAATGTTTGAAGGAGATATGGAAGATGGCGAGCTGGAAATTGGCCAGGTTTCTGCCCTGATTGATGAAGTTCTCCCGGTAGAAACTGTTTTCAATCATTTGTTGAAAGAATTTGAAGAAGTAAAAATGCCAACTTTTTAAATATAATTTTATTCAATGGAGGGAAGAATAATTGATGTAAAGGGTAAAAAATTATATATAGAACACAGTAATCCGTTTGAAGGCAGACCTACCATTGTTTTTCTGCATGATTCATTAGGTTCAGTGCAGCTTTGGAGAGACTTTCCAGCCAAATTATCCGAAACGACACAATGCAACACTCTGACATATGACCGTCTGGGCTATGGAAAATCATATTCGATGCTTACTCATGAAAGACCGGTAAATTATATGGAATTGGAAGCTGATCTGTTGAATCACTTATTGATTGAATTAAATATTGATAACGCTATTCTTTTCGGACACAGCGATGGAGGAACAATAGCCTTAATTACCGCTGCCAAATATCCCGAAAGAGTAAAAGCTGTTATCTGTGAAGCAGGACACATATTTGTTGAAGACGTTACTTTAAAAGGAGTGTATGATGCCTGGGACGCTTACAAAACAACCAATCTTCCGGAACGCTTACAGAAATACCATGGGGATAAAGTAGAAACACTTTTCAGAGCATGGACGGAAACCTGGACACGTGAAGACTACAGAACCTGGAATATTGAATATCTATTGAAAAATATCGTAGTTCCATTATTATTTATACAAGGAGAAGCCGACGAATACGGAACATTGGATCAGGTTGAAAAAACTGTATCTCAGGTAAATGGTTATGCTGAAAAATATATTATTCCCGGTATCGGGCATACACCGCATAAAGAAGTTCCTGAACTTGCATTGAAGAAAGCAACAGAATTTATCAGTAAATTTTTTTAATAGAGAATTAGCTGTAGCAATATTGATAAGACATCTTGTAATCAGGATGTCTTTTTCAAATGGGAAAGCTTAAAGATATACTATTGAATTAAAGTAACTGAAGTTCTTCAGCAATATTTTCCTTTGCCTGGGCTTCATATTTCTCCTTAAAATGATCTGTTTTAAAGATGCTTTCAAGTTCCAGAAAATGTTTGAGTACCTTTTTTCGTCCCGGTTTATAAAGAAAATCAGGATAAATAGAATACTCCTTCCTTATATTCTTAGTGTACTCCAAATAGGTTTTAAAATCTTTTCCCAACACAGAAAGATCAGCATCTAAAAGATAATTGGTGTCCTCATGATCAGACTTCAGGTGTGATTTTGTGGCAAGAATCTGTTCCGAAATAATTGAAATGTTATTCTTATCTAAATGAAGTTCGGCAAGCCTTTTTTCTGCTTTGGCCGCACTTTTCTCTTCGTTAATTTTGGAAGTTGCATCGTAGATAACGTCATGGTAAAAAACTGAAAAAGAAATAGCCGTAAAATCTGAGATATTACTTTTCACCGCTTCAAGTTCACTGAACATGTTTTCAAGATGAAGAAGATTGTGATAATGTCTTCCCTTTTCAGAATATTTAGTTTCAATCTCCTTCCAAAGATTGTTAATCAATTGCTCATCTTCTGTAAACAAAGAACAAAGCTTGTCAAATTGATTTTTCAGATTCATAGAAATAAGGGATAAAAAAAGGAACTTTTAAAAAGTTCCCTGATTTGCTTCCAGAACAGCCTTCAGCTCAGCCCAGCCTCCGCCGTTATAACCGTCCTTTAATCCTTGAGCATTAAGATAATCCAATGCCTTTCCGCTTCTGTTTCCACTTCTGCAGAATAAGATCACAGGCTTTTCAACAGATAGAATCTCATCCTGTCTATCTTCTACTTCACCAAGAGGAATATTCTTAGCACCATCTATATTACCGTCCATTTCAAGCTCCATTGGCTCACGAACGTCTATTAATTCATAGTTTCCGGATTGTATTACTTCTATTAAAGACATAGTTGTTGGGTTTAAACATTAAATTAGAAACGAAATTACGCAATTTTTTTTTGAAAAAAATCCTAATTAAAACATAATTTTTCAGAAAAGAAACAGGATAGAAACAGGAGTTCGGACGAAGCTCCACAGAAATCTGAAGATTGATAAAATAATCTTAATTTTGCAGTGTGAAATTATGAATGCAGGCGCTGAAAAATATTCCCAACTGATCAAGTCCAAAGCAAAAAGTTTTGGATTCCAGAGTTGTGGCATTTCTAAAGCTGATTTCTTGGAAGAAGATGCTCCTCATCTTGAAAAGTGGCTGAAGAACAATTATAACGGCGAAATGAAGTACATGGAAAATCATTTCGATAAAAGACTTGATCCCCGACTTTTGGTTGAGGGCTCCAAATCTGTCATTTCACTTTCATACAACTACTTTCCCGAGGAAAAAATTTCAATTTTAGAAAATTACAAAATCTCAAAATATGCCTATGCAGAAGATTATCATGAAGTAATCAAAGAGATTCTCCGGGAGATGGTTGCAGAGCTGCAGGAAGAAATAGGGGAGTTCGGGTTCCGTGTTTTTGTAGATTCTGCACCCATTATGGAAAGAAGTTGGGCGAGAAAATCCGGAATTGGCTGGGTAGGAAAAAATGCAAACCTCATTACCAAGCAAAGCGGTTCTTTTTATTTTCTGGCTGAAATTATCTGTGATTTAGAACTGATTGCCGATCATGCCACTACAGACCATTGCGGAAGCTGCAGAAAATGTATTGATGCATGCCCTACAGATGCTATTGTATCTGAAAAAATTATCGATGGAAGCCGTTGTATTTCTTATGCAACCATCGAGCTCAAAAATGAAATTCCTGATTACTTTAAAGATAAAATGGAAGACTGGATGTTCGGCTGTGATATCTGCCAGGACGTCTGCCCATGGAACCGTTTTTCAGCACCTAACAAACAAAGCCGTTTCCAGCCCAATGAAGCTTTGAAAAACTTCAAAAAAGGAGAATGGAAAGAAATTACCCAGGAAATTTTCTCGGAAATCTTCAGAAAGTCCCCCGTAAAAAGGACCAAATTTGCAGGTTTGAAGAGAAATATTGAGTTTTTACAGAGATCTTCTGATTGATTTTTACCGGAACTTTTGGTGACAATCCCTCCTTTGGAATTTTTTGTAGTTCCAAACCAGAGCTGATAATCGACCATTCCTTAAATTTTTGGCTCTAAGGAGGTAAAGATTTATACCAATAAGTTACTTGAAAAACCTTTCCTATAAAGAAAAATTGATTTTCAGGAGATCAGAATCTCACCGAAAATCAACGTTTTTTTTGTATTCTTTTAGGAGCAGTTTTTACTCTTACTTTAAACCTTTTTTGGGATTTGATAGTTTTACGCATATTTGTGAATATTTCGTAACTAAATATAGCTAATTTTTCGATTAAAACAAATACTTTTACTAAAAAATAAAGATTAAATTTTATTAAAACATGACTGTGAAAACTATATTAATGTATCTCCTGAAAGTGGTAGGAATTATTTTAGGAATTGTAGTGATTTATGTAATTCTCGGATTGCTGATTCCCTATATTCCGGTTTCGGCTAAAGATGATGGACAGAAGAAAGAAATTCCGATTTATATCTATACCAATGGAGTGCATACAGATATAGTAATGCCTGTAAAAAATGATCTGCAGGACTGGAGCCTGAAAATTCCTTTTGCCAATACAAAATCAAAAAAAACAGATTATCAGTACATCGGAATAGGCTGGGGCGACAAAGGATTCTATCTTGATACACCTACCTGGGCAGATCTGAAATTTTCAACCGCTGTGAAAGCTGCATTCTGGCTAAGTGATTCTGCAATGCACTGTACTTATTATAATACGATGAAAGAAGGAGATGACTGTAAAATGATTATGATCAGCAGAAGCCAGTATGAGAACCTGGTAAAATTTGTAGAAGATAAATTTGACAGAGATCAGAATGGTAACTTCATGTTGATTCCTACAAACGCAGTATACAGTGATAATGATGCCTTTTATGATGCAAAAGGTACTTATAGTTTTCTTTATACTTGCAATACGTGGTCAAATAATGCTTTAAAAGCTGCAGGACAGAAAGCTGCGCTTTGGACTCCATCAGATTTCGGAATTTTTCAGCACTATAAGTAATTCATGAAAGGGATTTGTCTGTTTTTCATTGCGCTTTGGCTGTGTTCATGTTCTCAGGAGAAAAAAAACAGTATCATGCATACTGCTGAAATACCTGCTGTGGCCGAAAAGAAACCTTATGCTGACCTTTCCAGAACTAAAATGAAAGCTGAAGAAGCATTGAGGTTCTGCAATTCAAAGGATCTTAATAATGATTTCTGTATCCTTATCGATATGAGTCTCCATTCCGGAGTGAATCGTTTTTTTGTCTGGGATTTTAAAAATAATAAAATCTCAAAAAAATACCTGGTTGGTCATGGCTGTGGTTCCAATTCATGGAGTAAAGATGACTCTAAAGCAAATCCTGGATTCAGTAATGAGGATGGAAGCCACCTTTCATCCTTAGGAAAATATAAGCTTGAAGGAAGAGGGTACAGCGACTGGGGAATCAACATAAAATACCTGATGCACGGCTTTGAAGAAACAAACAGTAATGCTTTAAAAAGGTTTATTGTCTTTCATTCCTGGGATATGATGAGTGATGACGAAGTCTTTCCAAAAGGATCTCCCGAAGGATGGGGCTGTCCTACCGTTTCCAACAATGCTATGAAAGAAATTGATCCGATGATTCAGTACTCAAAGAAACCTGTACTGATGTGGATATATAATTAAACCTTTGTTATACCTTTGTTTTCATAACAATCATGTTAACTGATTCCTCCTTATGAAACATACCCTTTTCCGCGAACAACAGCTCAATTGTGATATAGAAACCGCCTGGAAATTCTTTTCTTCAGCCAATAATCTTTCAGAAATTACCCCGAAAGACATGGGCTTTATTGTATTGACGGAAATGGAAGATGATGAAATCTATGAAGGAATGCTCATCGACTATTATGTTTCCCCTTTGTTCGGTATTAAAATGAAATGGCAGACGGAGATCACCCACGTTGATTTTCAAAAAAGCTTTATTGATTTTCAGAAGAAAGGTCCGTACAAACTATGGAATCACCATCATGAATTTATTTCTAATGAAGAAGGCGTTCTGATGAGAGATACCATAGATTATGAACTTCCGATGGGGTTTTTAGGAGAAATTGCACATCGTCTTTTCGTTAAAAAGAAACTGGAACATATCTTTGATTATCGTTTCAGGGTTCTTAGTAAATTATTCTAGTCATACAATTTTAATCATTCAATAGGAACGGGCTTTAGCCCGTTCAGATAAATAAACCCTTCAACGGCTTTAGCCAAAATCTTTAATGACTTATTTTAGACTCCTACGGAATGACAAACAGAGTGGATAAGCCTTGAGAATAAATAATCAGCTTAATGTGCAAAATCTGTAAGAAAAATTATTCAATAAAAGCATGCCCGTTTAATAACAGATGAAAGTTCAACTGGCTTTAGCCAAAACTTTTAACGACTTATTTTAGATTCCTGCGGAATAACAAACAGGCTGCTAAGTTTATACGTTGTATTTGTCATTCCGTAGGAATCCAAATTCCAAATAATGGAATTATTCATCCATTGTTTAAGTTTTTTTAACAGTTCAATGACCGTATTTCCCAATAGAAATCCCTATTTTTGCAGCGTTATCGTTTTTACTAAAAAACTAATGTGTTCTGGTTGACATGGCAGGTCTGAGGTCATTTTTCTTATTTTATATCATGCTGGTTTTTACCCTTTTCAATTCGAATTGGGCAGAAAAATCATTGCGGAATATTCCTCATGTTCCTCCTGTTACTAACATTCATGTTCTGGATGTTTACGAAGAGGCAGATATGAACACGCATGCATTGCCTGCTGCTGCTAAAATTGTAAAACATTCCGTCAAAAAAAGCGATTCTGCAATTGCAGATTTTTCAGGAATTTTAAAAGTTATTCCGAAAATCACCCTTCCGGAGATTGCTGTATCTACTATTTGTGGAGTCAAATCCTTTCTCCATCTCCTCCAGTTGTACTAGATTTAAGTTATTGAAAATCAAATTGCTTTAACGAAATTTTATAACTTAAACATTTAAAAATGTATTTTAAAACTGTAATAATTTGCCTTTTGGCAACATTATTCGCTGTGTCATGCAGTAAAGACAAGGAGAAAAATAATAAAAAAGACAAAGAAGTTCCAGTACTGGAAATCAAAGAAAAAGATACATTGGTGAGCAACCAGTTTGTCACTGATATCCAGGCTAAAAAGAATGTTGAGATGCGTTCCAGAATCGGAGGTATTATACAGCATATCTATGTAAATGAGGGACAATTTGTACATCAGGGGCAGGCTTTATTTAAAATCAATGATGCCGAGCTGCAGATGGAACTTCTGAAAGCCAATGCGGCATTAAAGCAGACTGAAGCTGATGTTCGTATTGCAGAAGTAGAACTGAAACAGATTCAGAGTCTTCATGCTAAAAAATTTGTGGCCAACAACGAGCTGGAAATGGTGAAGGCAAAGCTGTCTTCTGCTAAAGCAAAACATGCTTTCGCCGATGCGGAAAAGAGAACAGTTCTTCAGAAAATAAGCTTTACAAGAATCACGGCACCTTTTGATGGGGTAATTGATGTGATTCCTCATAAAGACGGAAGTTTGGTAGAAAACGGTACGTTGCTGACTACGCTGTCTCAGCTGAATGAAGTATATGCGTATTTCTCAATCCCTGAAAATCTATATTTTGAGCTTTTGGCTAACGATAAGATCGGAAGTCACCAAAAGATAGAACTGACACTGCCGAACGGAGTCAATTACCAGTTCAACGGAGCTTTGAAAACCGCTGAAGGGGAAATCGACAGAGCTACAGGTTCCATCCGTTATAAAGTACTGTTCCCGAATCCGGACCGTCTGATCAAACACGGTACTTCCGGAAAGCTTATTATTTCTGAGCAACAGAATAACGCAATTCTTATCCCACAAAAATCAACCTTTTCCATTCAGGATAAGACCTATGTTTTTGTAGTGGATAAACAGAATAAAGTGAAAATGACCAGCATTAAGATCGGAACTACCTTAAGGGATTCTTATATGGTAGAAAACGGCCTTAAGAAAGGAGATTTAATCATTTATGAAGGAACTCAGTCTTTAAAAGACGGTGATATTATCAAAATCAAAAAGAAGTATTAACCTTTCATAATCTTTAAATCTATTTACTATGGTAGAAATGTTTATAAGACGAAAGGTTCTTTCGTTGGTTATTTCCATATTATTTGTACTGCTGGGAATAATGGCTTTATTAAAGATGCCTATTACCCAGTTTCCAGACATCGTACCACCTTCAGTAACCGTTACGGCAAAATATACAGGAGCGAATGCCGAAGTATCTGCCAATGCGGTAGCTCTTCCTCTCGAAAGGGCAATCAATGGAGTTCCGGGAATGACGTATATGTCTACGGTTACTTCCAATGACGGTCTTACTCTTATTCAGGTGTTCTTTGAAGTAGGAACAGACCCTGACGTAGCAGCAGTAAATGTTCAGAACAGGGTGACAACTATTCTTGATGAGCTTCCTGAAGAGGTGATCAGGGCCGGAGTTACCACTGAAAAAGAGGTGAACAGTATGCTGATGTATCTTAATATCACGAGTATAGACCCAAGCCAGGATGAGCAATTCATCTATAACTTTACAGATATTAATATCCTTCAGGAGTTGAAACGGATTGATGGAGTGGGGCGTGCCGAGATTATGGGGCAGAAAGAATATTCGATGAGAGTATGGCTGGACCCACAGAAAATGGCCGCTTACAATATCTCTGCGGATGAAGTGATTACTTCACTACAAAAACAGAATATTTCCGCAGCACCCGGAAAAGTAGGAGAAACATCAGGGAAAACTTCCAGCCAGCTTCAATATGTTATCAAATATAAAGGGAAGTTTTTTGAGCCTAAACAATATGAAGAAGTTCCCATCAGATCTGATGTTGACGGAACTATTTTAAAGCTTAAGGATATTGCTAAAGTTGAATTCGGAGCGATGAACTACGGAATGGTTTCCAAAACAGACGGAAGACCCTCTGCATCCATCATGATGAAACAGCGTCCTGGTTCCAACGCTTCCGAAGTTATTGAAAGCGTAAAGGCAAAAATGGAAGAATTAAAAGTCACATCCTTCCCACCCGGAATGGAGTACAACATGGCTTATGATGTTTCCAGATTCCTGGATGCTTCCATCAGTGCTGTACTGACAACTCTTATCGAAGCCTTTATTCTCGTAGGAATTGTGGTATTTATCTTCCTTCAGGACTGGCGTTCCACTTTAATTCCTGTATTAGCTGTACCTGTAGCATTGGTAGGGACTTTTGCCTTCATGAATATGCTGGATTTCTCTGTCAACCTTTTAACATTGTTTGCATTGGTTCTTGCCATCGGTATTGTGGTTGATAATGCCATTGTCGTCGTGGAAGCCGTTCACGTGAAAATGGAAGAAGGAATGAATGCGATGGATGCCACCATCAGTGCCACCAAAGAAATTGCAGGAGCCGTCGTAGCGATTACGATTGTAATGTCAGCCGTATTTATTCCTGTAGCGTTCCTGGATGGTCCGGTAGGTGTATTTTACCGTCAGTTTTCATTGACACTGGCAATCAGTATTGTGATTTCCGGAGTGAATGCATTGACGCTTACCCCGGCGCTTTGTGCTATTATTTTAAAACCTCATGACCACAATAAGAAGAAAACAATTATTGACAGGGCTTTCCAGAGTTTCAATACAGGTTTTGAAAGACTGACCAATGGCTATGTAGGTATTTTATCAAAATTTGCGACAAGAACTACGGTTACTTTCGGACTGTTGTTTTTATTTGTTGGATTGACTTTTGTGACCAGCAAATTCCTGCCAACTGGATTTATTCCCATGGAAGATCAGGGAATGGTATATGTAAGTGTGACCACTCCACAAGGAGCAACGGTAGAAAGAACTGAAAAAGTACTGGATGAAGTCACTGTTATTGCCAAGAAGATTAAAGGAGTTGAAAATGTGACCACACTTGCAGGCTACAGTATTGTAACGGAAATCGCAGGCTCATCATACGGAATGGCGATGATCAACCTTAAAGACTGGAAAGAAAGAAATATTTCTGTGAACGATCTGATCACAGAGCTTTCTGACAAAACAAAAAGCATAGCTGATGCCCAGATTGAGATCTTTGCACCGCCCACAGTTCCCGGATTCGGTAATACCAGCGGCTTTGAATTGCGTTTGCTCGATAGAACCGGAGGAACCATTGAGAATACAGATAAGATTACGAAGGATTTCGTTAAAAAACTGAATGAAGCTCCTGAATTACAGAACAGTTTTACCAGTTTTGATGCTACTTTCCCGCAATATATGATCAATGTGGATTACGATATGGCAGCGAAGAAAGGAGTTTCAGTAGACAATGCGATGTCTACATTACAGACAATGCTGGGATCCTATTATGCCACGAATTTTATTCGTTTCAGCCAGATGTATAAAGTGATGGTACAGGCGAGTCCGGAGCATAGAGATACCCCTGAAAGCATTCTGAATTTATATTTAAAAAATGATAAAGGCGAAATGGTTCCGTTCTCTACCTTCATCACTATTGAAAAAGTGTACGGCCCCGAAGTACTGACGAGGTACAATATGTATATGTCTGCGATGATTAATGGAGAGCCTGCAGACGGTTACAGCTCGGGAGATGCCATTGCTGCCGTAGAGCGTGTTGCCAAAGAAACACTGCCGAGAGGATTTGATGTTGAATGGTCAGGGATGACGAGAGAAGAAATCTTATCTGGAAACCAGACTATTTACATTTTCGCGATCTGCCTTTTATTCGTCTATCTTTTACTGGCTGCACAATACGAAAGTTTCCTTCTTCCTATGCCTGTATTATTAAGCCTTCCAACGGGGATCTTCGGTTCCTATATCGCATTGGTGCTGGCGGGATTGGATAATAATATTTATGCACAGGTAGCATTGGTCATGTTGATTGGGCTTTTGGCTAAAAATGCCATTCTGATTGTAGAATTTGCAGTAGCAAGAAATAAACAGGGATACGATATCATTCCGGCATCAATTGAAGGAGCAAGACAACGTCTGAGACCTATCCTGATGACCTCTTTTGCATTCGTGGCAGGACTTATTCCATTATGTATTGCATCAGGAGCGGGAGCAATAGGTAACCGTTCCATTGGTACAGCCGCGGCGGGAGGTATGTTGATAGGAACTATCTTCGGATTGGTAGTGATTCCGGGACTGTATATATTCTTTGCAAAACTTGAAAATAAGAAGAAAGATGAAAAGATTAAATCATAGAAATATAATATACGGAATTGCTTCACTGAGTTTGGTTTCATGTGCGGTTCCTAAAGTAACCGAGCTGAAAAAGGCGCAGGAGCTACCCAATGAAATCATCAAAACGGATAAAAATAAAACTTCGGATGAATTTCAGCAGATCAATCTGAAGGCTTACTTTACAGATCCACATCTGCTTGAGCTTTTTGATAAAGTAGTACAGGCAAATCCGGATTTCCAGATTGCGCAGCAAAGAGTGGAGATTGCCAATAGTTTCCTTCAAAGATCAAAAATGGATTTACTGCCTTCCCTTGAAGTGGGAGTACAGGCTTCCGGCGACCGATATGGAAAATATACAATGGAAGGAGTAGGAAACTATGATACCAACCTTTCTCCTAATATTACAGAAAACCAGAAAATTAACAGGGATTTTACCCCTAATTACTGGCTGGGTGCAAGAAGCAGCTGGGAAATTGATGCATGGGGCAAGTTGAAAAATAAAAAGATTGCCGCTCAGAAGAAATATCTGGCTTCCACAGAAGGATTGAGATTATTACAGGTAGAACTTTTCACGGATATTGCCAATCTATATTACCAGCTGGTGGCTTTAGATAACCGTCTTGCCATTTACCAGAAGAACTACAACCTTCAGCAAAGAGCATTTGAAATTGTTCTGGCACAACGTGAGGTTGGAAAAGCTACAGAATTGGCGGTACAGCAGTTCAAAGCACAGAATAACAACTGGCTGGCAGAGATTGAACATATCAGAGTAGAAATCGTTACAGTGGAACAGGCTATTACTACGTTGACAGGAAGCTATGGCGGAGAGGTAAAACGCGGAAAAATATTGATGCCTACCAATATGGAAGTTTTAAATAAAACAATTAATGTAGAAGGAGTTATCCATTCCAGACCTGATGTAGCGGCCAATTATTATGTTTTAGAAGCTTCCCAGGCTGATGCAAAGGCTGCGAGAGCTGCTTTTTATCCTAAGATTGATCTTGGTGCAGGTTTCGGACTCAATTCTTTTTCTGTAGAGACATTCTTTAAACCAAGTTCATTGGCTGGGCAATTGTTGGGTGGATTGATGGTACCTGTTTTTAATAAAGGACAATTGAAGTATGAATTCAAAGTAGCGAGTAAAGAGCAGGAAATTGCTTTTTTGAACTACCAGAAAAGTATTACGACTGCTTTTAACGAGCTTCAGTCGATCCTTAAACAGACTAAGATCTATGAACGGGTTTTGAAACTGAAATCAGAAGAAGTAGGCTTCCTGGACCGCGGCGTAGAGGTTTCCAACGATCTCTATCTGACAGGATATGCCAATTATTTTGAGCTGATCAACTCTCAGAAAAGCAAACTGACTGCTGAACTGGATTTATTACAATTCCAGCACCAGAATACCAGAAATAACGTCCTGCTGTTTAAAGCACTGGGTGGGAAACTGGATTAATTTTTACTTTTTTTTACGATGAAGGAAGCTGTCTTTTAGGCAGCTTCTTTTATATTTTAATGCTGTTCTACGGATTCCCGTAATGGTAATTGAGATAATTAAAGGATATTGCGTTAGATTCTA
Source organism: Chryseobacterium sp. GVT01B (assembly GCF_019970045.1). Taxonomy (GTDB): domain Bacteria; phylum Bacteroidota; class Bacteroidia; order Flavobacteriales; family Weeksellaceae; genus Chryseobacterium. The sequence continues at coordinate 496,785 of NZ_JAHXYI010000005.1, read as the reverse complement.
ACTTTATATAAGTTGAGTTAACTTTTTTTTATATGTTCCAAAAAAAGAGACTGTCCCAATAGGGCAGTCTCTTTGTATATGGTTTAAAACGAATCTGCTAGTACCGCAGAAACATTTTATAAGTACATATTATTTAACAATCTGAATTTCAACAGCGGAGAATCCTTTAGGAGACTTCTCTTTTTCGAAAGATACTTTGTTTCCTTTTTTTACCGGCTCTACACAGTTGTTGTTGTGGAAGAAGATATTTTCTTTAGAATTGTCTTCAGTGATGAAACCGTATCCTTTTTCACTAAGGAAAGTAACAATTCCTGTTTTTCTTGGATCTTCCTCAATAATAGGAGCAGCACCCAGTTGAATATCATCAAGGTTTACTTCCTGTCTTTGTTCAGGTGGAGTAGAAGTTAATCTTCCGAATTCGTCTACATACATGAAGACATCCTCAGCTCCTTTGTTGTTGTTCGTTTTACGTTCTTCGCGTCTTAGCGCCTTTTCTTTTTGCTTTTGAATTTTTTTCTTGAAATTTTCCTTTTTAGAAAAAGAATCTGCCATAAATTATTTTTAGTATTTAGTTTCTATAAATTAATTGGTTCAATCTGGTCTGTTTTAGACCCCTATAAAGCCTGGCTATGTTTTCTGTTTTAGATTTTCCCAATCATACAGAGCTTTAAAATTCCGACAAGTATTGTTCTTAGTAGAAGAATAAAAGTTTAAAATATGGCTGCTCAAAAAGCAAAGACTGAATAAAAAATATTCGGGTCGTTACAGAAAACAAAGTATTGACTTGGTTATTTAATGTACAAATATACAACAATAAAATGAATTATCCGGTTTTAAATGATTGATTATCAGAAATGGTTTTACGGCTGATATGTCAGGATGCCTTTATAGTCTGAGTGTAAGACGATAATGAGAGTCAGAATAAGTGTATAAAAAAATCCTCAGAATACTGAGGATTATAAAAAAATATATTATAAAAATGAAGTGGTGTATAATACGGCTGTGAAAGTATCAAATGTTATGCCTAAAATTGATGCGTAATAGTGAATTATATAGCTTTGTTTAATATAATAGGGATGTTTCAGGTCATATCTGGCTGGTAAATAGCATTCTATTAAAAAACATTGTTTATATAAAAAAATATAAATGTTTTTGTCTTCATTTAAAATTAGAATCAGAATAATACTTTTTTTAAATAAAACTCCCGAAAACTTCACCATGTTGAGACCGTTTTTATTATCCATCTTTGCTTCATTAACATTTAAAAATAAAATCGATGTCAACACAAAATGTAAAAGGAAAAGTTGTTTTAATTGCCGGAGGAGGTAAAAACCTGGGAGGACTTTTAAGTAGAGATTTTGCAGCAAAAGGGGCAAAACTGGCAATACATTACAACAGTGAAAGCTCAAGAGCAGATAGCGAGAAAACCCTTGCTGAGGTACAGGCATTAGGAGCGGAAGCTTTTTTGTTCCAGGGAGACCTTACCCAAGTAGATAATATTACAAAATTCTTTGATGAAGCGATTTTCCGCTTCGGAGGGATTGATATTGCGATCAATACGGTGGGAATGGTACTGAAAAAACCATTTTCAGAGACTACAGAAGCAGAATACGATACCATGTTCAATGTCAATTCAAAATCGGCTTACTTCTTTTTACAGGAAGCTGGTAAAAAACTGAACGATAAGGGGAAAATCTGTACTATTGTCACGTCATTACTGGCTGCTTACACCGGATTGTATTCTACTTATGCAGGAGCAAAAGCACCCGTAGAGCATTTTACAAGAGCTGCTTCTAAAGAATTCGGAGCAAGAGGGATTTCTGTAACTGCTGTAGCACCTGGCCCAATGGATACTCCTTTCTTCTATGGACAGGAAGCAGATGATGCCGTTGCTTATCATAAATCAGCATCAGCATTGGGAGGACTTACAGATATTAAAGATATCGCCCCGCTGGTAGAATTTCTGGTAACAGAAGGCTGGTGGATTACCGGGCAGACCATCTTTGCTAACGGAGGATATACAACAAGATAATTTATTGGAGCATCCATTAAAAAAGAAACTCACTGAAAACAGCTTTCAGTGAGTTTTTATTTTAGAAGGAATCAGGAATTACGTGGTTTTTACCTTTCCTTTTTCCATTATACTTTTGATGATAAAGAATAAACCGAGAAGAACAAAAGGAATGCTTAACAGCTGGCCCATATTCAGACTCATTCCATGCTCGAATTCTACCTGATCTACCTTGATAAACTCAATCAGAATTCTCATAATGAAGATCAACAGAATACTGATTCCGAAATAAAACCCTCTTCCGATTTTAAATATGTTTTTCCTGTAAATAAAATAGACAGAAAGGAAGATAATAAAATAAGATATCGCTTCGTAAAGCTGGGCAGGATGTCTTGGAAGATCATCTACCTGACGGAATATAAAGGCCCATGGAACATCCGTAGGAACTCCTATGATTTCAGAATTCATCAGATTGGCAAGTCTTATAAAAGTACCACCCAAAGGAAGTACGATCGCTATTGCATCTAAAACCGTCATGAACGGGATAGAAAATTTTCTCGCATAGATAAGAAGCATAATCACCAATCCGATACCACCACCATGACTGGCAAGTCCTGCAAATCCTGTAAAATGATAACTTCCGTCCAATCCCTTTTGAATAGGTAATAAGATTTCAAGTGGATGCTGGGAATAATAATCAAAATCATAAAAAAGACAGTGTCCAAGTCTGGCACCTAATAAAATTCCTATAAGAGCATAAGAAAATAAAGCTTCGTGAGCCTGTGAACTAAGGCCTTCTTTTTTGTAAATACGTTTTAAAATATTTAAACATAAAACCAGCCCTGCAAGAAATAGCAGTCCGTAATATTTTAAAGGAAATCCAAGAATATTGACGATTTCGGGATTCACATCCCAATTGATATATAATAAATTCATTCCTGCAAAGATAAGAAAATAGGAATTTCCGGACCGAATGAAAGTATTTCGGTGTTTTTTAATTTGATTTTCAGAATGCTATGAGTTGATTTTATACATCAGATAGAATTTTGTTTCTGATCATAAGAGGTCTTTATCTGAGGTAAGAATGAACATAATTTAAAATGATTCTTGATGAAACATTTGGTAACTTTAGCATACAACCAAAACAACAAGCTATGCATCATCAGTTGGAGAAACATTATGTAAACAGAGTAGGCTGGCTTCGGGCAGCTGTATTGGGTGCGAATGACGGGTTATTGTCCACTACAAGTATTGTCATCGGGGTTGCAGCCGCAGAACCAGATCGGTATATCATTATTCTTGCGGCACTGGCAGGGATGATTGCAGGTGCCATGTCTATGGCTGCTGGAGAATATGTTTCCGTGAGCTCACAGGAAGATACAGAGAAAGCAGATTTACTTCGTGAAAAACGTGAACTTGAAGAAATGCCGGAAATAGAACTTAGAGAACTGGCCAAAGTATATGAAAAACGCGGCTGTACCAAAGAAACAGCGATGCAGGTAGCCATTGAGCTTACAGAGCATGATGCATTGGGAGCCCACGCCCGTGATGAATTAGGAATTAATGAAATAACACAGGCAAAACCTTTACAGGCAGCAATAGCTTCTTTCGGTTCATTTGCGGTGGGTGCTTTATTGCCGTTTAGCGTTTCTCTTTTGGCACCCCTTAAAGAAATGGTATATTTTCAGTACGGATTTTCAATTATATTTTTAATGCTTTTGGGTGCAATCTCTGCCAGAGCGGGAGGTTCCAGTATTAAAGTAGCGGTATTAAGGATCTGTTTCTGGGGAACCGTTGCAATGGGTATTACAGCGTTTGTAGGGCATATTTTCGGAGTTAATGTAACGTAAATATGATGATAAAAGCGCTTGTAAATATTAAATTTTACACGGTTTTTTACACGGAGGTAAAATTTAATAGATGTATAATAAAATAAAACCTCTGAAATCATTTGATTTTCAGAGGTTTTTGTACCCAGGACCGGGATCGAACCGGTACTCCTAAGAACTGGTGTTTGAGACCAGCGCGTCTACCAATTCCGCCACCTGGGCTTGATGTTTACTTCAAACGTGATGTTTGTTTCAAATTGGTGTGCAAATATAGGAACTTTTTTCAATGTTCAAAAGCTTTTTGAAGAAAAATTTTTAAAAGCTCAGTTCCAAACCATCGTAGGCAAGGTGTATTCCGGGTGGAAGCTGCTTATCTTCAATGTCATGCAATCCTAAATGATGACTGATATGTGTTAAAAATAATTTCTTCGGTTTTAATTCTTCAAACAGTTTGATGACGTCCGGAAGAATAAAATGGGCAGGATGGGGATCAAATTTCCTGATACAGTTTAAGATCAGAACATCCAGATTCTTCAGTTTCTCCTTTTCCGTTTCAGAAATGAATCCGGCATCTGTGATGTAGGCAAGGTTTTTAAATTTGTATCCGAAGACAGTAATTTTATAGTGAATCACTTCTACTGGGGTGATTTCCGTATCCAGTACATGAAAAGGTTTATTTTCAATTTCATGAAGTTCAAAAGCGGGTGCTCCGGGATATCTTACATCAGCAAAAGCATAAGGAAATCTGTTTTTTATTTCATGAGCAACCCTTGAATAGCAATACAGGGGAACATCTTTTCCGCTCTTAAAAATCAGTGGACGCATATCATCCAGCCCGATTACGTGGTCATTATGCTCATGAGTTATCAACGCAATATCTACGGTATGTTCGTGGTTGGTAAGCATTTGCTGCCTGAAATCCGGACCGCAGTCGATCAGTATTTTTTTATTTTCTTCCGTAGTCACCATCACGGAAGAACGCAAACGATTGTCTTTGGGATTTTCAGAAGTACACACTTCACATGTACAGCCAATAACGGGTACACCTTGAGAAGTACCAGTTCCTAAAAATTTCAACTTCATTTTGTTTTGAGGTTGGTTTAATTTTGGTAAATTTACAAAAAATTTCATGTCCTAATGTATCAGAAACTAACTCCTAAACAAAAAGCATTAACAATTAATCTAGATCCTACTATTTATGGTACTTTCGCAGAAATTGGAGCAGGGCAGGAGACTGTTCGCCACTTTTTTAGAGCAGGGGGAGCTTCCGGTACGATTGCTAAGGCGATGTCTGCTTATGACAAAGATTTTAGTGATGCCATCTACGGAAAGGAAGTAAAAAACAGGTACGTTACCCAAAACAGGCTTCGCAAAATGCTTCGGTATGAAGTAGCTTTGATTGAAGAGAGAATTTCAAGAGATAATAATCCTGATAGAAAATTCTTTTCTTATGCCAATACGGTAACAACCATCAATTTTGATAAGACTGTAAAAGGCCACGGCTGGGTAGGAATTCGTTTTCAGACCAAAGAAAATGAAGATTACAATGAAATCGTGATTCACGTAAAATTCAAAGAAAATGATGCTACCCTTCAGCAGGAAACTTTAGGAAACCTGGGAGTAAATCTTATTTTCGGAGCTTTTAATTATTTTGACAACCCAAGAACTTTAGTAGAATCTTTGTATGATGATGTTGCGAAAGACAACCTGGAAATTGATATGATTGATTTTAGCGGGCCTGCTTTTGCGTATGTTGACAACAGATTGATGTCACTTCAGCTGGTGAAAAATGGGATGACCGATGCGGTGATTTTCAATTCTCAGGGTAGTAATATGCTTCCGGCAGATGTATTGTACAAGAAAAATATTTTCGCGGTAAGGGGAAGTTTCAGACCGGTAACGAAAGTAAACATTGATATGCTTAAAAATGGGATGGATATGTTTTTCAAAGACGCTATCTGTACCCATGAAGAAACAGAAGTCCTTATTGAGATCACTATTTCCAATCTGAGAGCAGACGGAGATATTGACGAAAGAGATTTCCTTGACAGGGTTGATATTCTGGCTAAGCTGGGATACACCGTTATTATTTCCAATTTCTCTGAATATTACAGACTGATCGATTATTTTGCATCTTATACAACCGGGGATATCGGAGTAGCGATGGGAGTAAATAACCTGTTGATGGTATTTGATGAGAAATATTATAAAAATATGTCTGGTGGAATCCTTGAAGCATTCGGGAAGTTTTTCAGAAACGGGATGAGAGTATATCTGTATCCTTATAAAGATCCCGAAACACATCAGTTGCTGGATTCTTCAAACCTGAAAGTAGAAGAAAACCTGAAAGAATTATATAAATATTTCAAACATAACAATCGTATTGTAGATATTACGAACTATAATCCGGAGTTTTTAGAAATCTACTCGAGAGAAATTTTGAGAAAAATTGCATGTTGTGTTAAAGGCTGGGAAACTCAGGTTCCGGAAGGTGTAGCAGAAATGATTAAAGAGCGTGGAATGTTTGGATATAAAGAAGAGCTTTCCCTAAAACAATTCTCTTAAAAAAATATATACAATGTCAGAATTAAAGAAAAGACTTTCCTCAATTCTTGAAAGTCCTAAACATAATACAGAAGAAAAACTTGAAAAAGTTTGCCACTTGTTGGATCAGGAAATTTCTTATTTCAACTGGACAGGTTTCTATTTCAAAAACGGAGATAAGGAAGAATTGATTTTAGGCCCTTATGTAGGAGCACCAACAGATCATACCATTATTCCTTACGGTAAAGGAATTTGCGGACAGGTTGCGGTCTCCAATGAAACATTTGTAGTTCCTGATGTGAACGAAGAAAGCAATTATCTAAGCTGCTCCATTGATACAAAAGCCGAAATTGTAGTTCCTATCTTTAAAGATGGAAAAAACATCGGTCAGATTGATATTGATTCCCATACGGTAGATCCTTTTACCAATGAAGACCGTGAATTATTAGAATGGCTTTGTAACGAAGTTTCTAAGGTTTTATAATAGAACTCCAATGTAATTACAATATAGACTCCGGCTTTTATAGTCGGAGTTTTTTATAAATATTGAAATGAAATATAATCCGGAGATTCCCATCTTTACTTTTTATGGATTATAAGTGGTAATGACAAACATGATTAAAGGTTCATCTCCTGTATTTTCGATAGAATGATACCCTATAGAACTGATCGCTGTAATATCTCCTTTCTTGAGAATTTTCTTTCGTATAGGACCTTCAACGCCGGTTCTTTCACGATATTCTCCGGTTCCATGCACTACTACGTACAGTTCCTGCTCATTTCTTTGATTGTGGGTATGAAATCCGGACTCATCTCCTTTATTCAATAAAACCATATACGCCGCCAGACGATTATTGGCTAATTCTTTCTGATCAAACATCTGTAACATATATACAGTTCCGTTTCCACCATACATATTTTCACGTTTATCCATTTGCGTGATAGCCCTTTCATTCTTTTCAAAAGCCATTACATAAAGATTGATGTATTTTGAAACTTCCTGAATAACGTGATTGAATTCTGTTCCTTCAGATAATATAACTGTATCAGACATGTTAGTTTAGTTTAATGTTTAGAGTTTAAAGTTGGTCAAAAAATCAGCTTTGCTGCATCAGATGAATCTCAGCCAGCAATTCTTTAAAATAATTCTCACATTTTGCAATATGGGTTCCATACCAGGAAAATGCTTCGCCATCTACAATCATAATCTTTTTATCAGGGTAAAAAGCCTGCAGTTCCTCAATATGTTTTTCTTTAAACGGAAACGGTTCAGAGGACAGCATGATAACGTCCGCATCCGCAAGATCTTCAGCAGTAATCTGAGGATAGCGTGTTTTATCTTTGAAGATATTCTCAAAACCAATTTCTGATAAAATTCTATGGATAAATGTATCTGATCCAATCGTCATATAAGGATTGTTCCAAATGAGATAAGCTGCTTTCACAGGAGTTTCCAGCTTGGCCTGATTCAGGATTTCATATATTTTAAGATTGAAAAGCTGAGCTCTTTCTTCCTTTCCTAAAAGTTTCCCGAGATTTTTAAGCAGATAATAATTATCTTCAATCGTTTCAACATTGGTTACGGTTACTTTAAAATCACCCATCAGGGCTTCTACCTGATCTTTTACATTCTCTTCCTTATTGGCAAGAATAAGATCCGGCTGTAGCGCTTTTATTTTATCAATATTGATATTTTTGGTCCCACCGATTACTGCTACATTTTTTATTTTATCCTGAGGATGAATGCAGAATTTTGTTCTCCCGATAACTTCATTTTCGGTGAGTCCAAGGTCAAATAAAGCCTCGGTAATAGAGGGTACAAGTGAAACGATTTTCATATTGGCATGTTAGATGATGCCTAAAATTACAAAAGTTTTCCGGTTAAGAAAGCCCCGGCTACGCTAAAATAGATAATAAGCCCCGTCACATCCACCAATGTTGCTACAAACGGAGCAGAAGAAGTGGCAGGGTCAAGGTTTAATTTCTTTAAAACAAATGGAATCATAGATCCGGATAATGTTCCCCACAACACAATGGCAATCAGGGAAACGGAAACACTCAGCCCAACATAAACCCAATATTGGCCATAATCAAAAAGCCCAATCTGCTGCCAAAGCATGATTCTTATAAATCCAATAACTCCCAGAATAGCGCCAAGACATAATCCGGAGATAATTTCCTTTTTCATGACATACCACCAGTCTTTCAGGCTGATTTCCTGCAGTGCCATCGCACGGATAATCAACGTGGCAGCCTGCGATCCGGAATTTCCTCCACTGGAAATAATCAGCGGAACAAACAAGGCAAGAACAACCGCTTTTTCAATTTCTTTATCAAAATACCCCATTGCAGAAGCAGTCAGCATTTCCGAAACAAATAAAATAATCAGCCAGGTTGCCCTTTTTTTGATCATTTCAGTCCATGAAGTTTGGATGTAGGGAAGATCTAACGCTTCCAATCCCCCAAATTTCTGGATATCTTCCGTGTTTTGCTGTTCAATTTGATCCAGGATGTCATCTATTGTTACAATACCAACCAGAACACCAGCTTCCGTAATAATTGGAAGAGCGCCACGGTCATACTTTTCGAAATAAGTTACCGCATCCTCTTTAGAAGTAGTGGTGGTAATGGCTACAAAATGATTGTCTGTGATATCAGAAACCAGTGTATCTTCCTCTTCCAACAGTAAAGTTCCGATAGCAAGGTCATCAATCAGACGGTTTCTTTCATCCACCACATACAGGTAGTTCATGGTTTCCACTCTTTTTCCTACCTTTTTGATCTGCTGAAGACATCTTTTTACGGTCCATTCCTTACGGATCTGAATATAATAAGGAGTCATCAGACGGGCAATAGAGTCTGAGTTGTACCCAAGAAGCTTTAAAGCAATTCTTCTTTCCTGAGGATTAAGATGATTAATAGAATATTTAATAAGCTCATCCGGGAAATCCTCGAAAAGAGCAGTCCTGTCATCCGGAGTCATTGCATTCAGGATCTCAGAAACTTCATCACTTCCGATACTTCTGATTGTATCTTCCTGGAAATCAGGATCAAGATGTGAAAAAACCTCTGCTTTGTATTCTTTAGGAACCTTCAGAAACGCGAGCAGCCTCTCATCAGCAGGAAGTTCGCTGAGAGTTTCGGCAATATCGGCAGGGTTGAAGATAAGTTCGTCTCTAGAATTCAAAACGTGAAATTTTTTGGATATGCAAAAATAATTCAAATTTTTAAGACTGAGCAATAAAGTGGCAAAATTAAGGATTAATTAAAGTTATCACTTCAGTATAAGGGCAAAAAAACACCCGCCGAAGCAGATGTTCAAAAATTAAATTTAAATTCCAATATTCTTTAAATTGGTTCACATTCCGAGGTAGGGATGTACGTACAAACTGAATTTGTACAGCACTGGTATGGTCCACAATCTGAGTTGTCCCCACACTTTTTTATTCCGCTTCCTTTAATATTTTTCTGCTCCAGCCTGTTCAGCTTCTTAAGATTTGAATTTTTCATGGTGATCAATATTTAAGATTAAGGCTCTATCGGACAGTCATGATCAAGACATTCTCCATTGCAGCAATATCCCACAGAACATGGCCTTGTTATACTGCATCTGAACGGCCCTATACCGCCATTAATTTGTTTCGCAGCCTCTCTGCTGAGTTTTTTTAGATTTTTCATATAGTTATAGTTTAGATTTAATGTTAGACTAAAATAATAAATATTTTCATATTATTCATTTGGTGGTGAAAATATTTTATTATAAATCAATATTTTATTTAAGTTTTAAATAAAAAACACCTACAATTGCAGGTGTCCGTAATGATCATATATTATTCCAGGGGACATGGATCCACAACACAGATGTTATGACAACATGATCCGCCCGGACATTCATAATGTTCCGTACATCTTTTGAAAGGTCCGCCGCCTTTGATTTCCTTTTGAACTTGTCTGCTGATTTTTTTTAGATTTTTCATGAGATTTGATTTTATGTGAGTTAGTTTATTTTTTATTCGATACAAATGAAGGGTGAGCAGATTCCGAAGCAGCACCATCCAACACTACAAGGATTGGTTTCGCTGCATCGTTCCATGGATCCTCCATTAACTTGTTTTGCTTTTTCTCTGCTGAGTTTCTTTAGATTTTTCATGATATTTTGGTTTTAATGTCAGACTAAAATAGTAAAAAATATTTAATAAATCCTTGTTTGGTGAAAATATTTAATTGTTAATCAGTTGTTTATGATGTATTTAAACTGAAAGCACCTATCCCAGAAGTGCGAATAAGTGCTTTATTTAACAAGAAAATACTTTGTAAAAATTATGAATGATGAATGATGAATTTTTCTGGTATAGCTAATTGAACAGCGGAATAAAAATTCACGATTGACTTGCGAAGCAAAATTGACCATTGATTATCAAAGGCCTTATATTCTAACTTTAAACTTTAAACTTTAAACTCAAAGCTCTGCTTCTGTCGGTTTCAGCTTTCTCAGTTTTTTGATGATTCCCTTTATCGCTCCTTCGGTTCCAATTTTAATGGAATTGACTGTTGAACCCAGCAGACGCATATTTTTTCGGTAGGTGTCATAGTCCGTTTCCGTGACAAGATTTCCGTCAGAACCAAAAAGTTTCATGCTCACAACCACCTGATTGGAGAAAACATATTTTCCAAACCCAACTTTGAAATATCTCACTTTGGAAACAATCGCAAAATCTGCATCATTATTGAGACAGTAATCTACGATAGTCTGCTTATCTATGCTGTCAAACGGAACCTGAACTTCTGCGCGAAGCATTTTATTTTTTCTGTTGCTGAAATTATCGGAAACAGCGTCAAAGAACGCATTGTTGGTGGGATCTTTTATCTCATCAACATCAGGCTCTACTTCAGGATTGAAGTACAGAACTTTTTTTATTTTGTCATCAGCAGTTTTCTGGGCTTTTACCGAAGTAAAGCTGATGAATAAAAAAGTAGTAATTGCTGTAAAGAATATAATTTTTTTCATTTGTAATTCGAATGCAAAATTACTGCCTTTTCGTTGGATTGCATAAAATTTATTAAGAAATTTTTAACATTTTTTTCTATCAAATTTGATTTATGAAATCAATAATGTTTGCAGAATCAAAAAATAGTCGTAATTTTGCACCCGTTACATAATAATCATTAAACAATATTGGAATGTACTTAACAACAGACAAAAAGCAGGAAATTTTCGCACAACATGGAAAATCTGCACAAGACACAGGAAGCGCAGAAGGACAAATCGCTCTTTTCACTTTCAGAATCAACCACTTATCTCAACACCTAAAGGCTAACCGTCACGATTTCAACACAGAGAGATCTCTAGTGAAATTGGTAGGTAAGAGAAAAAGTTTATTAGATTACCTTAAAAAGAAAGATATCGCAAGATACAGAGCTATTATTGCTGCATTAGGTTTAAGAAAATAATCTATAAAGATTTTCAAAATAAAAAGCAACTTCGAAAGAGGTTGCTTTTTTGTTTTTACATAACAAGGGATTTTTAACCGCAAAAGCCACAAAAGTTTTTTAAGAAATTACTAAATGGTTGAGAAGAATACTTAAGTTCCTTAAAGTCTTTGATTTTCATGTTATAATAAAAGAATATTTAGATTCCTACGGAATGACAAACTGCATGGATAGACCATCATCACAATTGTGTCATTCCATAGGAATCCAGACACATTAATCCAACAAGAAAAGCATCAACAGAAATTCAATCCTGACAAAAATATCAACCGAAGGAGTGAAAATTCCCCTCCCTTGGAGGGGTGGCAAAAATTCTTTGAATTTTTGACGGGGTAGTTTACAACATACCTATTCAGCCTTCTTCCCAATTTTCCCCAAATGCGTATTCTGAAAACTATCCGGATATTTCAATCCATAGCCCAGAATTCTGTCAAAAGCTGAGTGAGAAAATAAAATTGCTCCTATCATCTGCAAATAGGGCAGAGATAAAGCTGTTCCGGCAAAATAAACAATCACAGCTACTCCAAAGTGATGGAATAGATTATAGAAAAATGCTCCAACCTTAGTATTCACCGTATACCCCAGCATTGAAATGTCCGGCGCAAGGAATAGTCCGGCAAACCACCACCATGAATATCCCGTTTGGGCAAAAGCATAGATCCCTAACAACAGAAATGCTGCGTATTCAAGCTTTAATTGTATTTTCATAATAATTTGGTGTTAATTATTAGATAAGTTCTTTTTTATGGTAGAAAGTTACATTTTAAGATCGAAAAAAAGCGGAACACCTTTGAGATATTCCGCTTATACATTTTGATATGATTGATTTTTAATGCCCTGATTTGGCTTCAGTGGTTTCTACATGACCAAGATATTTGGTACAGTAAGCGCCGAAGATCAGAATAACCAGATAACAGAATACAGGAATAATGAATGAATGCTGTACTCCAAACTGATCTGCAAGATATCCCTGGAAAATAGGAACAATAGCACCTCCTAAAATAGCCATTACCACTAAGGAAGACCCCTGACTGGTATATTTACCCAACCCTGAAATAGCCAGTGTATAAATATTGGAGAACATGATAGAGTTGAAAATTCCGATTCCTAAAATGCTGTACATAGCCAGTTCTCCATGATTGACCATGGCTGAAATTAATAATACGACATTGATCGCTGCAAAGATTGATAACGTTCTTGCCGGAGCCGCTTTGCCAATGAAAAAAGCAATGAAATTCAGAACGATAAATACAAGGAAAAAGCTGATCTGAGAGAACGTAAGATTTACAATGCTGAAGATGACAAGGAAAACAGCTCCTGCTGCCCCAAGCATATAAACAGCCTTTTTACCCTGGCTTAAAGATTGGTTCAAAGAGATAGCTCCAAGAAAACGGCCGATCATAGCACCGCCCCAATACAAGGAAAGGTAATTCTTACTGATGATTTCATTAAAGCCCATGATCTGCGGCTGCTCAAGGAAACTGATAATAAAGCTTCCTACCGCTACTTCTCCGCCCACATAGCAGAACATAGCAAATACCCCGAATTTAAGATGGCTGAACTCAAGCGCTCCCCAGCCTTTTACAGCCTCTTCTTCACCCATCTGGAATGATGGAAGTTTAACTCTGGAAATCAATAGGGCAACCAATAAAAGGATTCCTGCAAAAATAAGATACGGAATTCTCGTTGCTACCGCACTGAATGATCCGTCCGGAGATGAGAAAAATTCAAAAATAAGGTGGCCTCCAAGCACAGGAGCAATCGTAGTTCCGAATGCATTGAATGCCTGTGTCATATTCAGTCGGCTGGAAGCAGATTCTTCACTTCCCAGTAACGAAACGTATGCATTGGCAGTAATCTGCAATACCGTAAAGCCTAATCCTAAAATAAATAAGGCTCCTAAAAACAACGGATAATACGAAAACGTAGCTGCGGGATAAAACAGGACACAGCCAAAAGCTGCGAGAAAAATTCCGAACAGGATTCCTTTTTTATAGCCTAATTTATTGATAGGATCTCCTTTGGTGATAGAGATCAGGAAATAAATCAGAGATCCGATAAAGTAAGCTCCGAAAAAACAGAACTGTACCAGCATGGATTCAAAAAAGGTAAGATTGAAAAGTTGCTTCAGATAGGGAATCAGGATGTCATTCATACAGGTGATGAATCCCCACATAAAAAACAGCAGGGTGATGGTAATCAACGGAACCGTATAATTCCTGCTTTGCGATTGTACTTCTTTATTAATCATAAACATTTATTTATCTGTATAAGGATAAGTCCTTAACTTTTTTTGCCTACAGCATTGCATTTTGTGAAGTAAGGCAAATATAGGGATCAACCTATGCTTTTGCAATAATTTTAGTGATTTTTATAATGAAATGTATACTTCTTTTCGATTCAGAATGTTATTTTCATTTTTTGAGACAATAATACAAAAACACCAGCATTTTTCAATGCATTATCTTCAGAAAAACGCATTTTTGTTTTCACAAATAACGAATAAGTTGAGATTACAGCTATAAATTTTTGAATCTTTCATTAACTGATAGCCAATTTTTTGTATTTTGACGATCTATTTATGCAAGTGAAAAATTTAATATTTCATTATTATATAGTACCTTTGCACACGAAATTTAAAGAGTTTAAATATTAATTCATACTCAATACGGAGTATTAAGAAGACAAATTTATGAGTATACCTCAAGCGTTTACAGAAATGATTACTCTTGCTGATGGCAGAGAAATCACTATCGAAACAGGGAAATTGGCCAAGCAGGCTGACGGATCTGTGGTAGTAAAAATGGGTGGAACAATGCTTTTAGCAACTGTTGTAGCCAATAAAGAAGCAAATCCTGGTGTAGATTTTTTACCATTAACAGTTGATTACAGAGAAAAATTCTACGCAGGTGGAAGAATTCCCGGAAACTTCTTCCGTAGAGAAGCAAGACCTTCTGATCAGGAAATTTTAACAATGCGTTTGGTGGACAGAGTTTTACGTCCGCTTTTTCCTGAAGATTTCCATGCTGAAGTTCAGGTGATGATTTCATTAATTTCTTATGACGGAAAAACAATTCCTGATGATTTAGCAGGTTTGGCGGCTTCTGCAGCTATTGCTATTACTGATATCCCTTTCAACGGACCAATGTCTGAGGTAAGAGTTGTAAGATTTGACGGAGTACTTTCTATCAACCCAAGCTATGAAGAATTGAAAAATTCTGAGCTAGACATCATGGTTGGAGCTACTAAAGATTCCATCGTAATGGTAGAAGGTGAAATGAAAGAAATTTCTGAGCAGGAAATGTTAGAAGCTATTAATTTTGGTCATGCTGAAATTAAAAAGCAAATTGAAGCTCAGGAGAGATTAGCAGAAAAAGTAGGAAAAGCTTTCCCTAAGAGAGAATACTCTCACGAAAATCACGACGAAGAAATTCGTGAAAAAGTATGGAAAGAAACTTATGATAAAGTATATGAAGTAGCAAGAACTCCATCTGGAAAAGAGGAGAGAGGAGAGAAATTCAAAGCAGTTCGTGAAGAATTCCTTGCTCAATATGCTGATAATGAAGAAGAATTGGAAAGAGTAACACCTTTCGTAAAAGTATATTATCATGATGTAGAAAAAGAAGCAATGCGTCAGATGATTCTTGAAGACAATATCCGTCTTGATGGTCGTGATCCTCAAACGATCCGTCCAATCTGGTCAGAAATTGATTACCTTCCGGGAGCTCACGGTTCTGCAGTGTTTACAAGAGGTGAAACTCAATCTTTAACAGCAGTAACTTTAGGTTCTGTGAAAGACGCCAACATGGTAGACAGCGTAATTACGCAACACGACGAAAAATTCTTCTTACATTATAACTTCCCTCCTTTCTCTACAGGTGAAGCAAGACCTTTAAGAGGGACTTCAAGAAGAGAAGTAGGACACGGTAACCTTGCTCAGAGAGCATTGCAGGCTGTAATTCCTGAAGAAAATCCATATACGATCAGAATTGTTTCTGATATCCTGGAATCCAACGGTTCATCTTCAATGGCAACAGTTTGTGCAGGAACATTGGCATTAATGGATGCCGGGGTACAGATTACAAAACCTGTTTCCGGTATTGCAATGGGATTGATCACAGATGCAAAATCAGGTAAATTCACGGTACTTTCTGATATCTTAGGAGATGAAGATCACCTTGGAGATATGGACTTTAAAGTAACAGGTACTGCAGACGGTATCACTGCTTGTCAGATGGATATCAAAATCCAGGGACTTTCTATGGATATCATGGAAAAAGCTTTGATGCAGGCCAGAGACGGAAGATTACACATCTTAAATAAAATCACTGAAACAATTGCTGAACCAAGAGCAGACGTGAAACCTCACGCTCCGAAAATGGTTGTAATGGAGATTGCAAAAGACTTCATTGGAGCTGTAATCGGGCCTGGAGGAAAAATCATTCAGCAGATGCAGAAAGATACCGATACTGTTATTGCTATCGAAGAAATCGGAGAAATCGGACGTATCGAGATTGCAGGAACAGACAGAGAGAAAATCAATGCTGCGGTTGCTAAGATCAATGAAATTACTTTCGTACCGGTTGTAGGTGAAGTTTACAAAGGTAAAGTAGTGAAAGTAATGGACTTTGGTGCATTTGTAGCCATTGCTAAAGGTACAGAAGGACTTCTTCACATTTCTGAAATTGAATGGGCTCGTCTGGACAAAGTTCCTTATGCAGAAGGTGATGAAGTAGAAGTGAAGTTCATGGGTTATGATGACCGTAAGAAAATGAAGCTTTCAAGAAAAGTTCTTTTACCAAGACCTCCAAGACCGGAAGGACAAGGTAGACCAGAAGGACAGGGAAGACCGGAAGGGCAAAGAAGACCAGAGGGACAAAGAAGACCTGAAGGACAGAAGCCACAAGCTGAAAAGCCAGTGGAAAACCAGACTCCTTCTAACGAAGCTTAATAAGATTCATTCTTAAACATAAAAAATCCCTCAATTTTGAGGGATTTTTGCTTTGTAGGGTATAAAGTTGGAAAACGTAGAGGCGCAAAAAAAATAATATAGTGTTGATTAAGGCGCAAGAAAATCGAAGATTTTCAGCAAGCAAATTACTTTATTTTTTCATTTGCTTTATCTAATAGACCACTGAGAGATTAAAGTAAATGTATCGTTAGCGGTACTCAATTTTATCGAAGATAAAATCCTTGCGCCTTAAATACAATGTTTTATTTCTCCTTCTTTGCGCCTCTGCGTTTTTCTAACTAGCTTCCGATTCTCTGTTTCAGATCCTCAGCACCTCCTGTTTTTCTGGGCTGCCCATTTTTAGAAGATCCGAAATTGTAAGTGTAAGAAAGTGTCACCACACGGGTATCTCTTTTTACGGCAAAGTTTTCGAGATAATCATTATAAACGGTTTGTCCTTTTATATTGCTGGTAAAGAACATATCCGTGAAGGCCAGCTTCAGGGTACTGTTGTTTTTGAATTTCTTTTGTGCTCCGATATTCAGATACCAGTTGGGACTTACATCCAGATAAGCATACACTTCTCTTGCCTTATAATTCCCGGTAAGCTCAGCAGTGAAACCATTTCCTAGCTTGAATGAATTGATACTGTTGATACTAAAGGTGAAATTTCCTTTGTTATTGATCTGTGTTCCTGAAACATTTCCGGTGTATGATCCATAGTAGAAATTGGCACTGTTGTTCATATACCACCATTGGGCCACCTTTACAGGAGCAATAAGATTTAACCCGAAATAAGATACGGAATTTAAATTTTCAATAGTCTGCACCGTCACCACCTGGCCATTTTCTACCACTGGTTTCAGGATATCTGTGATATTATCAGAGGTTTTGCTATAGCTTAATGTTGCAAAATATTTGTTGTTCAGGCTGTAAGTCAGTTCATAATTCATCGTGGTCTGTGCATTCAGATCAGGATTTCCTGCCTTAAGAGTAGTGGGATCAAGATAAAACTTAAAAGGATTCAACTGGTTGTAGCTGGGCCTTGTAATTCTTCTGCTGAAATTAACTTCAAGATTACTTTTATCGGTCAGATCATAAGAAAAAACAGCACTTGGAAACAATTGGGTGTAATTTCTTTTGTTAACTTGATTGGTGGTAAGCTGCGTTCCTTTTACATTGGTGTTTTCCATTCTTAATCCCGCTGTGGCTTTGAACTTTTCCCATTTTTTAGAGACGTTTCCATACACTGCATTAATATTTTCTTCGTAAATAAAATGATTGGTTTTAGAAAGATCAGGAATCAGAATTCCGGAGCTTGCATTGAAAAACTTCAGATCATTGTCTGTTTTTACAAAACTGGTTTTAATTCCCGTTTCCAGCTTCCATTCATTTTTAAAATTCTTGGTAAGATCAGATTTCAGGGAATAGATATTCAGTTTTCCATCCATATCACCTTTTATGATATCCAGACTATCCTTTCCACTGGTTATTCTGCGCGTTTGGGTATCAAAACTTTGCAGTGAAGAATTTGTATAATTAATGTAGTCAAAATCGGTAGAGATTTCAGAGCCTAAAGAATCAATTGTATATTTATGATTAAGGTTGAATGATAGATTGGTCCAGCGGTCATTCGATCTGTTGACGGTGGTGAATGAGCTTTCAGGAAGATGGTTGCTGCCCAGTGTCACATTGGAATTATCTCCGTTCACATTGAATTTGTTTGAAACCAGCCCTACAGAAAAACCAAGAACATTTTTATCATTCAGGTAATAATCCATTCCCGCTTTGGCAACATGGCTGTTGAATTTGAATTTCAGATAATTATCCTGTACATAAGCTTTTTTGAAATTGTTGGCTTCATAGAAATTTCTGTCCAGCACCAGACCATTATAAGCTTCCCTGTAAGCAAAGCTGTAATTTCCGAAAATATTGATTTTCTTATTTCGGTGGTTAATGCTGAAACTGTTATTATTCTTCACATATTTACCCGTTCCTAAAGACGTGGAAATACTTCCGTTGGTTCCTTTTCTCTGTTCCTTTTTAAGCTTAATATTAATGATTGCGGATCCTGCAGCATCATACTTGGAAGAAGGGTTGGTGATGAATTCTATTTTTTCAATGGTGGAGGACGGAATTCCCTTAAGATAATTGGCAAGATCACTTCCGGTCATCGGCGTATTTTTGCCATCAATCTGAATCAGGAGATTTCCTTTTCCGCGGAGACTGATATTATCATTATTGTCAATACTTACTCCCGGCGCTTTTTCCAATACTTCAAAAGCCGAATTTCCGGTGCTGGCAATGCTGTTTTCGACATTCATGATCATTTTTCCGTCCTGTCTTTCAATGAGAGGTTTGGTTTTTGTAATCGTTACGCCTTCAATAGATTTTACATTAAGGTCTATGGAAGGGAGCGTTGTATTTTCAGACAATGAAATATTTTCCGAATGATAGACTTCAGTACCATTTCTATTGATCTTTACCTGATAAGTTCCTTGTTTTAAATCATTAAAATTAAATTTACCATTACTATCAGCAATTTCTGTTTTGATTAACTGATGATCTGCATTAAAGAGATTGATCTCCATCTGATCGGCCTTGCCGGATTGTATATTTCCTGACAAAGACAAACTCTGTGCTGCCTGCTGGGCAGAATATCTGCTGCTGAACGAGATCAGTACACAGATAAAAATAAATGAGAGTATTCTGGTCATAGTTTTTACTTTTTAGGGTTAAGACAGTTTTCTGAAATTTTCAGTAAAGCTGAATACATGACTTCCAGTTCCTCATTTTTGATACCCTTTAAAGCTGTTTTACGGTTCTTCTCTACGATATTCTGAACCTCTTTAATTACTTTTACTCCGGAATTTGTTACTTCCAGGTTGCTTTTTCGGCGGTCTTCAGGATGAACATGTCTTGTAATGTATTCGGATTTTACCATTAAATCAATAATTCTTGTGACAGAAGCGTTGTCTTTAAAAACAAGATCACCAATCTCATTCTGGGTAATTCCCGGGTTTTCCAGAATCGCTTTGATGATAAGCCACTGATCGATCGTGATCGTATAACCATGGGCTTTCAGCTGCCGCTGAGCATAGTTTCTGTAGGCTCTGATTGCTTTGTCTATGTTGTAGAATATAATTGAATTTAACTTTTCCATATTTCAAATTTAAAATGACTTATCAATTATTGATATATCAACTAATTGGTATTGCCCCTTTTTATTTTGTTACAATTCCTGAAAAATATTTTCAAAAAAAATTAAAAACGGTTTGTCAATTATTTCGGTTTTGTCTTTGTAGAGGCGTTTTTCAAGCCTGAAGTAAAAGTTATATTTTCTGTGGTTTTAAATAATCTGTCGATCTGTTTTCTGGCTGAAGGATCTGGTGTTACTTTATAAAACTCATTCATCAGATCTAGTGAAGAGGGTTTCTT
Source organism: Chryseobacterium sp. GVT01B (assembly GCF_019970045.1). Lineage (GTDB taxonomy): Bacteria > Bacteroidota > Bacteroidia > Flavobacteriales > Weeksellaceae > Chryseobacterium. Next base: position 476,522 of record NZ_JAHXYI010000005.1, on the reverse strand, counting down.
AGGATATTGATTGTTGTTCAAAAAGCTTTTTAAAGCTGTATTGACATTATCCTCACCGATTAAATTACTCAATTCTACCATGGCTGCAGCCCCTTTGGAATAAGAAATATGAGGAGCATCACCCGTAGCTCTATAGATGGGAACATTTTCAGACAATCCTTTTTCATTGTCATAGATCTGCTCATGCATTTTGATTCTTTCCATCATTTTTTCTCTGCCATGCATTTTCTTATAAAGCATCATTTCCGTATACATAGCCAGTGTTTCGGTAAGCATTACAGAACCTTCTCTGTCATCGGGATTGATCTGGCTGTTTCCCCACCAGAGATGTGAAAGTTCATGTCCTGCAAGTTCATTGATGACATCCTGTTTCTTGTCTGCCTGTATATTAGCATGGAAAATCATACCTTCAGGCATAAAGACAGCGGAAGGATAGGCTGTAGCCGCAAAACCTCTGGTAAAAGAGGAAATCTCTGCAAAATTGATGGTTCTAAAAGGATATTTCCCAAAATTCTGCTGACAGTACTCTAAAGTAAGCTTCGCATTTTCCAGAAGATGATCTGCATTTTCAAAATGTTTTTGATGATAAAAGATATTGATGGTAATTCCTTTATAATGCTCACTTTTTATTTCATAGTTAGCTGAAGAAACAGCAAAACGAAAGGGGATTTGACCTGCTTTGTACTCAAAATAATTACGCCCTGCTTTTGTCCATTTCTTTACAAGATCTCCTGTGCCTATGGCTGTTTGGTTCCATTCAGTAGAAACAGTCATGTTGAGATTAATAAAATCCTTTTTTACCACTTCAGGAGCTTCCGGTTTTTTCAGTTCCGTATGTTTTCCCAATTTGAACTGGCGGCGCTGCTTTTCATCCTGAATTTCATAATCCTTTTGATATCCAATGGTGGGATAATATCTGCTGATCCTCATAAAAGATCCATCTTCAATAATAGCATTAAAAGACTGATGGCCATTCACAGCAAACCATCGATAAGACAGATTGAAATTCAGAAAAGCTGTTTTACCTGGAAGAATAGCCTGTTTTAATACAATTTCTGTAGTGTTTTTATCAATGTTCATTGTTTCGGGGCCTGATGTCAATGCAGCAGATTCAAGATTTAAATCCTCATTAAAATTGACGAGTATTTTGTTGATGGGCTGATCAGTTTGATTGGTAAGGGTGTATTTTCCTACAATCTGATAGGCATTTTCTGAAGGATACAGCTTAATTTCTGTGGTAACATCAGTAATATCAGGCTGTGGAAGATTTTCATATTTCCGGAAGTTTTTTTCATATTCTGCTGAGCTTAAAAGGTTTTGGTCTTCATTGTCAGGAATATATCCTTTCATAAAAAATATTCCGGCAAAGATTCCTGAAATCAGAAGAAGAATACTTAAAATGGAAGAGACAACAGATATTTTTTTACTCCTGATTAAATGATTAAACATCCATAAAGTACAGATGATAGCTGTTCCAAACAGAAGTCTTTGGGCAAATGCTTTTTCATAGATTCCATAGCCGTTAAAATCACTGTAAGTACCTTTAAAATCAGAAAATATTCTGAAAAGAGGGTAGGAGATGATTTTCCCGGAAACAGGACCGGACAATACAAAAACTGCGAGAATGGAAACTCCGAGTGCAATGAATTTATTAGGAATTCTGTCATTAATCAAAAGGATCAATCCGGAAAACAGCATCAGAGGGAAAGTGTTGAAAAGGAAAACGCCGAGATACGCCTTCCAGTCGATATGAAAATACTGATAAGCGGCCTGGAAAACAATTCCCTGGGCAATTAAAATTCCAGTAAAGAAAAACAACAGAAGGCTGATGGAGATAAAATGTCCTGCTAATCTGTTTTTTGAGAAATAAGTACTGTTTTCAATCAGGAAAAATCCGGAAGTCCGGCTTCTCCAGAAAATATTATTCAGAAAATATACTGAAATAAGGAGACCAAGCAGATGAAAATTCTCTGAAATAGTTGTTGCCATAAGTCCCGAGCCCGCATATTTCTGGGGAAGACGAATCCCTTTTTCAATCTCGGCATACATTTCCATGCCGACACAAAATAATAGAAGGATAGAAACTGCAGGAACAGCAATACTTTTGAACAGATAAGTAAGATCAGTTTTCACAAAAGAAAATACAGCCTGAAAAGAAGAGAGCCCACCAAAATTAGCTGAAACAGTTGAATATTCTGATCTGTTCGTTTCCGATAATGGCTGAATAATTCCTGATGCTTTTACTTTCTTTCCTGATAAATTGGAGAATGAAAATAATCTGAGTGAGAGAAAAAGAAATCCAACTGATATTAGGATAAATAAGATTCTGTTGAACAACAGATACCCCGTAAAAGGAACCATCTGAATATTTTTCTGATGAGAACTAAGATCACGGGCCTGCATGAAATAAGCAGACAGTCCAAAAGGATCAATCAAAGCTGAAAACCGCTGTGTTTCCAGAGACTGAGGCAAGCTTCCCGCCATAAAAGGTGAGTTGGAAAACAATAAAATAACCATGTATAAGACATACAAAAGCAGCCCGCCGACTACAACCAATAGTTTTTTCCTGACAATAAATGAAATGAGAAACAGAAAGCTGCAGACAAATAAACTATTGATAAGACCAAAGATCAAAAGCGGATAGATGTAATGGATGATCGTAAAACCTTCCTGCATTTCACTTCCGGTACGCATGATTTGCCCTACGAGAAATCCTGTCATCAGAAAAGAAAAACTTACAAATGTCTGTAAAAAATAAGCAGCGAATTTCCCGTTCAGATAAGTAGATTTTGAAATCGGAAATGAAAACAGGATATGGTCAAATTTTGAATCCTGATCTTTAAACAAGAGCTGTAAAGCATATACAGTAGCGAAAAAAATAACGGCAAGACTCAGCATTCCGGTCATAAAACCGATGGTATAGGGTGAGTTTAAATAAATTCCTTCTCCTACTGAAAGATTGAACTGGCTTCCGCAAAAAATACCGAGAGCTATCAGAAGTAAGGCCACAAGATAGGTGAGCCAGTGCTTGGAAGAGCGTCCGGCTTCAAATAAAAATATAGTGTTCATGATTAAGGTTTTTGAGTGAGCGTATGGAAATAAACGTGTTCCAGTAAAGGAGTTACGGAACTGAAATCTTTTGGAGATTCTTCAGAAAATACAGTAATGTGATGTGCTCTTTCAAGAAGCTGTCTGCTGATGATTTCATAGCTGGAACCATAGGTTTCCAGTTCGGTTTTGTCAATCGGTTTTGACCAGATTTTATTTTCCAGCTCTGCGATTAATTTTCCCGGATTTCCTTTTCTGAGGATCTGTCCGTGATTCATCACTGCCATTTCTGAGCAAAGGTTTCTGACGTCCTCAACGAGATGAGTGGATAGAATGACGATCACATCCTGGCTGATATCATTAAGCAATGTATTAAATCGGTTACGTTCTTCAGGATCCAATCCTGCAGTGGGCTCATCCACAATAATAATTTTCGGATCTCCCAATAATGCCTGAGCTACGCCGAAACGCTGTTTCATTCCTCCGGAAAAGGTGTGTACTTCTTTTTTAGCAAAATCAGAAAGATTGACCTTTTCAAGAAGACCCAGAATTTGACTTTTACGATTATTTTTGTAGGTAATCCCTTTTAATATGGCTATATGTTCCAATAGATCATAAGCAGATACTTTTGGATACACTCCAAAATCCTGAGGTAGAAACCCAAGATTCTGTTTGATATAATCGGGATTTTTGATAATATCTACCTCATTAAAAAGCAGCGTTCCCGATGTTGGTTTCTGAAGCCCGACAATGGTTTTCATCAGAGAAGACTTTCCGGCTCCGTTGGGGCCAAGCAGTCCGAACATTCCGTTTTTGATATCGAGAGAAATGTTCTTAATGGCTTGAAAACCATTTTTGTAGGTAAGACTAAGGTTGTTGATTGATAATGTGTTCATAACGTTGTGTTTGGGGAATAGAAGGACAGGCGGCCTTTCGGCAGCTAGTTTAGGTTTTAAAGTTTAAAGTTTAGGGTTTAAAGTTTAGGGTTTGGAGTTATTAGCTGGAAGTTAAAGGTTAGAAAATTTAGAAGTGGAATTTTTACACACCTACCCTCAAACTCTCAAACTCTCCAATACGTAACTCGTATCCCGAATCCCGCAACTCGTCTACTCTTTAAATTCAAGAATATCTCCCGGCTGGCATTCCAGTATTTTACAGATGGCTTCAAGGGTATCGAAGCGGACACCTTTGGCTTTGCCGGTTTTCAGGATAGAGAGGTTTACGGGCGTGATACCCAGTTTTTCTGCCAATTCTTTACTCTGCATTTTTCGTTTGGCAAGCATCACATCTAAGTTGACTATAATTGGCATTTTAAATAAATAGGTCTTGTTCGTTTTGCAAATGTAGTCCTTGCTTAAAGATATTCGCAAGAAACAGGCAGAAAATTCCAAGCATAAAGTGAATAAACACCAGTCCCCATATCATACTTTCTACTTCCACAAAGAAACTCGCGATCATCACCAGTGGAAGCGGGATAAAAATATTGTACAGGTAAAATTTCTTAAGCTGAATAATGTTTTCCTGAGTAAACAGTTTCTGCTGGAAAAATACTTTGAAAACCCTGGCAGATAACCAGAAAAAGATTCCATAAGTGATGAGTACAGACAGAAATGAAAAAACTATATAGGAGTAATTGTTTTCGATATTCAGAAATGGCTGTTCTGTAAAAGGATAATTGATGTGGAGGAACTTTCCCTCTTTATAAGGTGTAACCGCAAATCCGCTGATCAGGCAGAATAAGGAATACACAAAAGTGATTAAATATCCGGCCGACAATACAGAACAGATATAAAATAAAATTTTTGAAATAATTTTGGTCTGGTTCATGGTACGAAGAGTAATTGATATTGCAAATGTATAATTAATTATCGTAAAACAATAATTAATTTAAATAAAATTTTATTTTGTCTTATGTGGAATCTGAGAGTAAAGTGCTGAAAACATTGTGATAATCACTGTTTTTAATTAATTTTAAATAATAAAAAATAGAAATCATGGCTTACAGTACTGAACTTGCCGACCGGGTACGTGAACGGCTTTCAATCATAGAAAATATTTAAGTTGAAGAGAAGAAAATGTTCAGCGGAATGTCTTTTCTGGTGAACGGGAAAATGTGTATCAACATCAGTCACGACAACCTGATGTGCCGTTATGATCCCGAAATGGAAGATGAGGTTTCAGAGAAAAAAGGTTTTCTGCCGATGATTATGAAAGGGAAGCAGTTAAATGGATATTGTTATGTTGAACCCATTGGTTTTCAAAAAGCAGCTGATTTTGAATACTGGATCAGAATTTGTTTGGATTATAATCCGATGGTAAAAGCTTCTAAGAAGTGAGTGGGAGTTGGGTGCGGGGTACGAGTTTCGGGTTACTGAGGCTGAGAGTAAGAGAGTAAGAGAGTAAGAGAGTAAGAGAGTGGGAGAGTGGGAGTGATGAAGTTTACCAACCCCACATTCATCACTCATCATTTATAATTCATCATTATGATACAGTTTTTCTCTGATCTGAATTAAGATTTTTGTTGTTTTTTCCAGATCCGGCCCGTCAGTAAGACTGGATGTTGAATAATGTTTTTCTATTGACTGTATAAGATTTTCTGCCTTTTGCATTACGCTTTCATAAGATTGGTTGCCAGCTTTAATATCTAATAGATCGTCCCGGTTTTCTACACGGATAGTCAGTGAACTGGTTTTAAAAATCTGCTCACAGGACTGCAGGAGTCTGATAGTGTGCATCATGTTTTTGCTGTCGTAATTTTGCCCGTGAGTCTGATTGACATTATAGCGGTCTTCATTACGCTCAGCCACCCACTTCCAGTATTCTCTGTAGTCTTTGCAGTAAACAGAGTAGGCATCAAGGTTACAGAACAGGTAAGCGACTGGTTTTTCATCTTTAGGAATGGACGACACAGAAACCTGATTGGCCTCTTCATTCTGCATAACACCTTTATATCCCAATGTTCCCGATTCATCATAAAATAAAGCATACATTCCTTTTGTATGGTCAATGTTGATTAATCCGCATTTTTCCTGTGAACCACCTCTTCCTTCGGACACTTCTCCAGAGGAAGGGAATTCGAGAAGCCATTTTTTCAACGGTACAGAACCCTGTCCATCAAGGATAAAACAGAAATCCAGGATAGATTTTCTTTCTTTATCAATAGGATTTACAATCTTTTTGTTAAGACCTTTTGCCTTCTTAATCTGAGAAACAGCATAACCTGCAAAAGTATCTTTACAGAGTTTTGACAGGAAATCTTCGGTTTTCAGCAGATCCATCAACGGATGTTTATATTGAATACAATCCTCCGGACTTGCCAGAATTTCAAGAATATTAGGATTGTTTTTCTGCAGCAGTTCTACAAACCTCCCGATTTCGTAATACGTAATGTCATTCGTCTCATTGGAGATCTGCGGAATGTAATTCAGACCAAAGAAATCTTTCTTAGGCAGATAATACACCCCACGGATATCCGTATCAGAATTCTCCGTTGCCAGCCCAAAAGCCCTGCTTCCGGAAATGGCTTCGAAGAGGAGAAGGTTTTTATTTTTTAGGTCTTGGATGGTCATGATTTTTATAGTGTTTTTTGAATAATTGTGGTGTATTAAGTGAAATTCAAAAATTAAAATGTATCAAAAATTTCTTTTAAAAAGACTCTATATTCATCACGAATCATCAATTCTTTTTCAACAAACAGTTCGTTTCTCAAATAAACAACAGGTTCTTTAGTAACAGGATTGAAACTTTGCTTTTTCACTTCTTTATTCCAAATTCCTATACCGCGTTTTTGCCATAGGGGAAGAGTATTGTAATTAATACCATATTGGAAAAGTAATTCGTTTTTATCAGCCATAGATAACGTTTCAATTTTTTCCGTAGCCTGCTTTGCATTAAATTCATTTTTTCTCAACGTCCAGTAACAATAAGCAGAAAGAGAGTTTCTGTGAGAATCTTCCTGTCTCCAGCAAAAATAATCCAGCAGCATTTCGTGATTAGGGATAGCAATTGTCCGGCAGTCAAAAACACAGATTTCCTGAAACTGCAGACTGAAAAAAGCGCTCACTTCCCCTGCCAGTACAGAATTGATTTTTCTTATTTTTCTGCTGAAAGTATTATCATCTTTATGAATCAACAGAGAAATTTCATCACTTTGAGTATAACCGTAGATGACCTTAAATCCAATGTTAAAAAGATGCTTTGTCGCATCTAACATCACCTCGCTGAACTTCTTGTCAAATGGCTTTTCAAGCGATAGTTTCTCTTTGGTGAGTTTTGTAAATCCTCTTCCGTCTAATCTCACAACAATAAAATTCTCCGGGAGAACATACTGTTCCGAAAGACTTTCATTTCTTCGCATTAAAGCTTCAATTTCTTCAAATTTCATAATCGTTGATTTCAAATTTGTGATCCACAATTTTTACCCTGAATATTTTATCAAAACCTTCTTCAAATAAAGGTTTTTCCAGTTCTTTGTATTTTGACTTTATTCCGATTTCGTTAATGGAATCTTTTCTGTTTTTATTTCGTTCTATACAATCCTGAATGTTGCTTTCAAAATAATATCCAATAACTTCATATTTATTTTGTTGAGCAAATTCAATGTATTTTTTACGGCTTTCTTTAGTTACATTCGTATTATCAATGACCATCTTTGATTGTGTTTCGAAGCAATACTGGAGTAATTTTCCTTCTTTGTTTCGTGTATTCAGTAAATCCATGCTGATTCTGATATGTGAATTGAAAAAAAGCTCCTTGTAAAAGGAACTTTTTCCACTTGCAGGAATCCCAATGAAAATATTCATTTCCATAATCTTAATTTTTGATACAACTATTCACAATTACTTCCAAAGCTTTTTCCGTATCACAGGCATATAATCCGGAACACCATGCAGGGTTAGCTTCAATCAAGGCCCAGCCTTTTCCTTTTATAATACCGAAATCCAGCACGATGGCAGTGGGCAGTGTAGAAGAGTTCTTTTGGATAAAAGATTCAAAAAAGCTAAACATATCTTTCTGTTCTTTTTCCGAAAGCATATTGGTGTCAAAAACATTGTTTCTCCAATAGGATGAATGAGTTTTAATTTTATTATTTAAAACAAAACATCTCACTTCAAGTTCCCATTCTACCACTTCAGAAGTGAAAACAGTGATGTTCTGGTCCAAAGAATCAAAGCCTTTAATATCATTTACTTTTTGATAAACGCCTGCCTTAAAAGTTTTAAAATCAGAACATTTAATAAAAATATTTTCTTCTTTAATAAAATCTTTTAGTTGACCATAGGAAATTTTACGTTGAGTAAATGACTCATCGATATGATTTAACCAGTCGTCAGCAGGTTTAAGTAATGTAAGATCGCACTGTTCGGAAACAATTTCTGCGTAAATATCCTCACCATATACTGCTATTACATCCGCTTGAAATTCTTCAGGAACGTTCCATTTTGCATTAAAACGGCTCAGTACATAAGATGAGTTGAGTGATGCTTTTTTCAAATTGTTGCTGTCCTCCGTATACATGGGGGAGAGCGCGATTATATTTTTCATTTGGTTTTATTTAATAAGATTAATAATGGTTTTGCTGACTGTCTAAAGTTTCTTTGATAACTTCCCGTAAAGGTCTGAATTGTGTAAGAAGTTTATATTTTATTCCTGCAGCTGTTTTATAAGATGATAAATTATATCCCACATTGCCTTTTTCTTCTTTATTGAGAACGAGATTGTCATAATTTCCCAGATCCATGGTGATAGTAAGTTCTTCTCCAGACTTTTTGAACTCTTCATAACAGTTGTTGATAAAATCAAAAGAAGGATTTGTTCTGTCAAAACAATCTTCTTTTATGCGGAATTCATAAACTGCATCATCAAGCTGCTGTAACAATGTAGCCAAATCTGCATCCTTTCCGTGAATCTCTTTGTAACGGGTAACAACTAATTCAATAAAAGCTTCCGTATAGAAAATAATAAAACTATCATCATCAACATTCCAAAAAATACTATAAAAATAATTGTGTTTAGGAAGATCATACCTTTTGAAAGTTTCAATCACTGACAAAGGGACCTCAATTCCCATTTCTTCCTTTAAAAATTGACATCTTTCAATAAATTCATGTATTTTTTCTTTCTCTTTGGGAATCAATTTTTCAATCTCCTTTTGAAGGGGTTGAATATACTTTTTTTTGAAAAAGTTGAATATTTTCATGTTATCTTTCTTTAAAGTTTTAATATCTCCCTAAAAACCCTCTCCATCTCAGCCTTATCTACCTTTCCTCCTGACAAGTCTTTTGCTTTTTCCTCATTCTTAGCGATTGTTTTCTCAAGAAAATCAAACAATTCCCAATCGTTCGGGTGGTAATAAGATTCTCCCTTGGTTGCTTTTAAGGCGACAAGATCTTCTATTTTTCGTCTGGTTGCATCATCTGTTAAAACAAGCAGATCACTAAATAACACAGGAGGAACTGTTCTTTTTTCTATGATCCATTTTCCGGTTAATGTTGTTCGTAAGCAATAAAAGTAACTTTTTAATTTTACTTCATCACTTCTGCAGGCTTCCAGATATTTTTTGCTCATGCTTAAATAATGATAAGAAACCGCTACCGGAGAAAAACAGGCATCTGCCAAAGGTCTGAACAGTTCCACAAACTTTTCATCTGCTTTATAGACGATAGGAGAGTAGAACCAGCTCAGTAAGGGCGCATTCGACTTCAGTAAAAGATGAAAGGTCTTTCTCAAATCCCAGCCGGAACAGTCCAGATCATCTTCTGTCATAAATTCTATCGTTTCATCCTTATCCCAGGGAGAAAGATACCAGTCTTTTTCATGACGGTATATAAAACGTATGTCATAATCACTGTCAGGAGACGCAAAACCCCACGCTCTGCTCCCTGATTCTACCGCAAGAAGAACTTTTACGTCCCGTGTTGCTTCAACTTCTTTTATTTTTTCAAGTATTTTTGGTGTCATTGTTTTTTATTTATGTTACAAAGTAAAAAGAGTAGTGCGCAATGTTCTTGCGTAGGATTTTGAGTTGGAGAATTTTGAGTTACGGGATTCGAGTGCGGGGTGAGAGTTTGAGAATGGTGTGGGAAATTTCTTCTTCTTACTTCCAGCTCCCAGCTTCCATCTTATAAAAACTACAGACAAACGATACAAAATACTCTCTATTTTACTAATATTGCATTTTTCCATTTAACATAACTACATTCACATCCATGTTATCATCAGAATTACAGCATAAAATTGATTTTAAGACAAAACCTTTAGGTGCATTAGGACATCTGGAACATCTTGCCCATAAAATAGGAATGGTTCAGAAAACCACTTCACCACAGCTATTGAATCCTCATATGGTAGTTTTTGCAGCTGACCATGGAATTGCTACAGCGGGTGTAAGTGCTTATCCACAGGAGGTAACCTATCAGATGGTGATGAATTTCCTGGGTGGAGGAGCGGCCATCAATGTTTTTTGCAGACAGAATGGAATTAAAATTAAAGTGGTAGATGCCGGAGTGAATTTTGATTTTCCTCCAGACTTGAATCTGATTCACAAGAAAGTCAGAAAGTCCAGCCGTAATATTCTGGAAGAACCGGCAATGACTTCAGAAGAATATTATCAGGCCCTTAAAAATGGGAAGTCTGTGGTGTCTGAAATTGCAGGAAAAGGCTGTAATATCATTGGTTTTGGTGAAATGGGAATCGGGAATACCTCCGCTTCTTCATTGATGATGAGCAAGCTTTTTGACATTCCGATTACCAATTGCATCGGACGTGGAACAGGATTGAATGACCATCAATTACAGAATAAGATCGGTATTTTAACACAAGCGATAGATAAATATCCGTCTGAAATGACTGAAGATGAAATTGCACAAACCTTCGGAGGATTAGAAATCGTACAAATAATTGGTGCCATCGAAGAAGCTTATCATCATAATATGCTGATTATGGTAGACGGATTTATTGCAACAGTAGCGGTAGCCACAGTCTGGAAAAAGAATCCTGAAATTCTGAACAACTGTATTTTCTGTCATGTAAGCAATGAAAATGCCCATCCTCAATTGTTGGGATTAATGAGAGAACAGGCTATTCTCAATCTGAATCTGCGTCTTGGGGAGGGAACAGGCTGTGCATTGGCCTATCCGATTATTCAAAGTGCCGTTAATTTCCTGAATGAAATGTCGAGTTTTGAGGGAGCGCAGGTATCAAATAAAGATTAAATGAAAGCCATAAAAAATGAATTGATCTACTTTGCAACAGCATTAATGTTTTTCACAAGAATTCCAGTTCCGTTTACCATTCCATATTCCAGTGAGATTATGAATAAATCCCAAAAGTATTTTGCCTGGGTTGGATTAGTGATAGGATTCATCAATGCGCTGGTTCTGTATTTTTCCACAATACTTTTTAATTTGGAAATAGGAATTGTTTTAATGATGATCTCCAGTGTTTTACTTACCGGAGCGTTTCATGAAGATGGTTTCACAGATATGTGCGACAGTTTCGGAGGCGGATATGGAAAGGAAAAAATTCTGATCATTATGAAAGACAGCCGGGTAGGAGCGTATGGAACGATTGGAATTATCCTGTTGTTTGCCTTGAAATTTTACAGCATTCAGGCTTTGGGAATAATAGCACCGGTAAAAGTTCTCGCCATCATTGTTTTAGCGCATACAGTAAGCCGGTTTATTTCGGGAACAATGATTTATACTCACCAATATGTTACCGATATTGATGTCAGCAAATCAAAACCTTTGGCCAATAAACCTTTGGATGGAATGGCTTTGCTGGTAGGATTCATCAGTGTTTTAATTGCTTTTGCCCTGATTCCGGACTGGCGGTTGATTTTCGCTTTTGCGCTGGCCTATTTAGGTAAAATATATATGGGATGGTATTTTAAAAAGCATATTGGCGGTTATACAGGTGACTGTCTGGGATCTGTACAGCAGGTTTGTGAAGTTTTATTTTACTTAGGAACAATGATCGCATGGAAATTCATTTAATCCGTCATACTGCTGTAGAAAATCCGGAGAACTTGTGTTATGGTTTTGCTGAAATGCCTTTAAGAAAAGATTATCCTGAAGATTTTAATAGATTAGAGATAGATGATGATTATGATATCGTTGTCTCAAGTCCTTCTAAACGATGCTGTCTTCTGGCCGATTATTTTAAATTGGATTATCAAACAGATGAAAGACTCCGCGAAATGAATTTCGGGAACTGGGAAATGAAAAAATGGATTGATATTCCTGAAGAGGAAATCAATCCGTGGTACAACGATTTTATCAATATCAATGCTGCTGGCGGAGAAAATCTCGTTGAAATGCAGGCCCGTGTTTTCAGCTTTTGGAATGAACTCATTCAGAAAAACGATGTAGATAAGGTTCTCATCATTACCCATGCTGGAGTCATTCGTTTAATGCTTCAGGCAGTGCTTCAGTTTCCGCTGGAGAATATGTTTATTGTTCAGATTGATTACGGAAAAAAAGTGATTGTTAATTTGGATAAAGGAATCTTTTCTGTTAAAAAAATGAACATATAGAGTCATTTGACATTCTCATTACAATAGAAAAACCGCTAAGAATAGCGGTTTTTCTATTGTAAAATATTTTAAAATCTTCTGAAGGGTCTTACCCTTACCATGTTGTAATCTTTATTATATTCCCACATATAACCAGCATATCCATCCAGAATTCTTGCTGTATTACCACCCGGTATTTCGGTAGAGCTCCAATAATACTTTTGAGATACATCATTCCATGGGTTTGATGCAATGTTGTAAACATTCTTAGAGCTTTTATAGAATGCCATTAATTCTTCTTCAGATGGTAAAAACCAGTTACCAACACCATTTACAGTATAATTAGCACATAATCTGGCAGCACAATTGGCATCTGAACATTGAGAAATAATTCTTGTTGTATTGGCAGGCCCTGATCCCATTACAGCCTGAGTCTGATTAATGATATTAAATGAACATCCCCATTTGATTTTATCAGATCCGTTATAAGTAAGGTTAGCAGGTGCAGCTTCCAAATATCTCCAGCCGTCCGTAAACTCTCCCTTATCATAAAAAACATATCCCCCTGAAGCACCAATAGCACCCGCTGTTTTAAATGTTTTTTCGTCCGAATAATATACCTGTGCACCTTCTTTTACATAAGATCTCACGTAATAAGTAGTGTTCGGAAGTAATGCCGTAGCTTCCAGTTCGTATGCTGAATAATTATTAGGATTTGATATTTTGATGATTTGGCCATTCGATATATTTACTCCGGTACTCGTTCTGTAGCAGAATCCTTTTTCATCAGGATAGAAGGCTTCAAGATAATTTACCGAAATATCATCAGTACTTAAAGTAGCTGATGTTGTATATATTGCCTTAGCCATTTTGAAAGTAATATCCATCTTTGCAGGCGTAACGAATGTTACGTTATCTCCATAAATAATATCCCCATTATTAGCTGCTATATATGCCCTTACATAATAGGTTGTCGACTTTTCAAAATCAGTACTGTAAGTTGCTGTAAGCTGATAATCTCCTGTTGTATTAGTATACTCTTCAATCAGTTTTGAATTGCTGATGGTAGGATTGATATTCTTTGCCCAGCAGAATCCGCGTCTTGAATATCCCGATCCGGAAGAGGTTACCGTGCCTGCAAATTTGAATTGTGCATTGCTGAAAGAAGGTTTACCGGTTACTACTTTTGGAGAGGTACTAGCATTGTTGTTTGTGCCATTATCATCATCCCTGCCACCGTCAGATCCACAAGAAGCGGCCACAAGGAATAAGAAGAAAAATAAAAAATTTTTCACGAATAAATTTCTTTTCATAAGTGTTTGTTTTTTTTAGATTATTAGTTTTTGTAAATTTTAAAGTTGGCAAATATATAAAAAATAATATCATTATTTAAAAACGGTAATGTACGTGTTAATGAGGCTGTTTTATGAGGCGAGTTAACGGTTAAAACGCCACGTGAAAAAATCAGATGGCGTAATGGATTTATTTAAAAATCCTGATAAAACTATCTTTTTCCAGGCTTTCCAGTGAAAAATCAAAGTCAGCCTCGGACTTTTCTGTGGTAATCTCTGCGCCAAGCTCTTTTACAAGCTCATTGAAAGACATCGCTTCGTACCATTGCTGATACAATGCGCTTGTAGCCATCATTGAAACTTCACTATTTCCAGAAACATGAGAATGTCCGGCTCCGAAATTCAATAGTACGAAACATTGCTTTTCGTTTTTTGTTACCAGCATTCCCAGAATCATTTGCTTCTGAACAGAATTACATTTCGCTTCAGCAAATAGATTGTTCGGATTCATCATATAATCGTAAGAAATGTTATCTCCTTTTCCGATCACGACTTTATATCCACAATTGGCATCTCCGCTGAAAACGTTGTTCATGACAAGTGTTGGTGCACAATGTCCTTTATTGGCATAAAGATATTCGACAGCACCGTTGGGAGCAGATGTCATATCTCCGGAGTACATCAATTGTCCATCACCGTGATTATAAGCCGCATTCCAGCCTATTTTTCCAGCGATATTCAATCCTGAAAGGTCAAGGTCATTGGCTCCCCATTGATTTTCCCAATAAATACCTACTGCCAGTCTATCAGCATAAAAACGGGTTCCGGTAGGAATATTTCCAACAAACATTTTTTCAGAAGTTGGCAATGCAAATTCTACATTCTCAGGGAAATAGAATTTCTTTCCGGAAAGGTTTTCATATTTCAGTTTCAGAAAATCTAAAATAAAATCATAGTTGAATTGATTCACGTAAGTTTCTTTACCTTTTTTAGTCCATGATTTTCCGTTTCTGACTCTATAGACAAAAGTATCCTGACCGTACATTCTTGAGTAACAAGCTGACAATGCTTTAAATAATGCAAACGGTGTCGCATTTTCCAGCCAATGCCAATCACTGTTTTCCAATAATGTATTTGTAGCATCATTCAATGGGTTTGAAATTAATGGCTTATGGTAGGCTTTAGACAGCTTTGAAATTTTATTAATTACTTTCGGAGCTCTGTTTTTATAAGCAAGGAATAATGGTTTGAATCTGTTGAAAATTTCTGCCATTTTTTCCATTCCAAAGCTTTCAAACAAATAGGTTGGGTTAAAATTACTTTGCTTAATTAAACCAATCAATTCATCGTTTTTGATTAAAAGCGTTGTATGGGTCGTTTTATAAATGACATAACGGAAAAACTCAACAGGATTTTCAGGATAGATGTCGTACAAATCGGCTATTTTGATAATGGCTTCTTTATTTCTGATGTTTTCTTTTCCTGTGAAATCATATTCCAGTTCCGTATGCAGAATATGCAGCAAATCATCAATGGTTTCTTCTTTTAAAGCAATTCCTGACTTCAGAAGAGAAAGACATTTTTCCTGCATTTCTTCTACTGTACAAGCTTTAATGACTTTAAAAATCAATTTTGTATCAGGAACATTCAATATTTCTTTAGGAATGTAAATTTCATTTTGAAAATTACTTCCATAGGTTGAAATATAGTGTCTGATCTGTTCAAAAAACAATTCAGTTCTGGAAGTGTTTTTTATTTTCTCCCAGGATTTATGGAAAGTTTTATTCAAATCATTTCCATTCAGTTTTTCTTTTGCGTAATAAGAGATGATCTCATTTTTTGCCCAAACTGCATTCGGTTCAATAACAAAGCCGTCATTAGAAATAAATGGCTCTGCATTTGATTCTTTGGACAATACCGCATTGAATAATTGTAGTGTTTTCATTGTTTTAATTTAAAAAATAAGTGAGGAGTAGATTCATTAAAAGTGAAGGGTATAGGAACTCCTTTTACCTATAGTTTATAAAAAGCGGGGAGTAATTTATCCAAAAAAATATAGGAACTCCCTTTGCCTTATAATTTGTAAAAAGGCGGAAAGTAATTCTGAATTATAGGAACTTTCTTTGCCTTAATTTTTTTAACTAATGAAAATGAATAGGTTAATGTAAACATTTTCATTGTATTGAGGAGCAGACAGGACTCGAACCTGTGACCCACAATCTTGGCGATTTATAGGAACTTTAGTTGCCTGCAGCGAAAAGTAATTTTGTTGCTCTACCATCTGAGCTACTGCTCCTGCCGTTATAAAAAGTTTTCATGAACCTTACAGGCTTTTATACCTGCAAGGCTGGTTATTAGTTTTTGAAAACCTGTAAGGTTTATATTAAATTAAAAATTATGCTTTTCTGAATTTCTTCTTTTTCTTCCATGGAGCATTCTTCTGCACGTCTCCCGCCATGATACAACCGTAAGGCATCACTTCATCCAGAACTTCGCAAAGTCCATATTCTTCAATCTGCGCTCTTACGTTCTTAGCACTTTTATAAGCACTCGGAAGTTCAGAAATATCAATCTCATTAGAGTAGAAACGGATATCTAATCCTTCTGTTTCCTCATTGAAAATTTCTTCAGTTGTTTTATGAGCTAAAGATCTCTTATGCTGGCTTCTGCTAAAGTTTCTTCCGGCTCCATGTGGTGCAAAGCCTATGTTTCTTTCATTCGTTTTTCCCTGCACAATCAATACAGGTTCTGCCATATTCAACGGAATCAGTCTTGGTCCCGTGATATCAGGCATGAATTTATCATCCAACGGAGTTGCCCCTTTTGCATGGTAGAACAGATCTCCATCTTTGAAAACGAAGTTATGCTCATTCCAATATCTGTTTTCCTTTTCTATTTCCAGCTTATTCAAAACTGTATCATGAAGGGAAGTATGGTTTTCTTTTGTCCATTGTCTGATCAGCTGAAGTGCTTCCCAATAAGATTTACCTTCTTCAGTATCATAAGGAATCCATGCATTTTCTCTCAATGTTTCAGGAGAGATTTCCTGTCTGAAACGGTTGGCCGTTTTCATTCCTTTATCATATAAAGCCGCTCCCGGTGCTCTGGATCCGTGATGTGTTACCATCATTGTATTTCCGGTATTTTTGGAAATTCCTACAAACAGGAAATGGTTTCCGTCTCCCTGAGTTCCCATATGAGAACGGGCAATGCTGATCAGTTTTTCATCATTTAAGAATTCATTTTCTCTGAAAGCATCCATCAGTTCCTGAGACATGGGCATCTGTTCACCTCTTGGTCTTCCTCCATATCCGAAGTGTGTTACAGAATGTGCAGCATCCAGAACCTCTTTAGGATTGGTTTTTCCAAAATCCGTCAGCATCACAGAACAACAAATATCAGCGCTATGGAATCCCGGGTGAATGGCATTCTTCGCAATGACCACACCTCCTACCGGAATCTGACCTTCAGGACCTGTAGGGCAGGCATCAGGCATTATAGCACCACCTACGAGTGTAGGAGTTTTCATCAGCACTTTCATGGTTTTGATTACTTTTTCCACATTATCATTTTCACTTTCGTGTTCTGCACGGATGTTGATCACAAAATCTTTAGCCGTTTCATGAAGCGGAATAAGGTCCGGCTGATTGAACTGTGCCAGATATTCTGCAATCTGATGTTCATTCAGGCTATTCTCATTGATATAGCTAATAGCATCTTTAAACCATTTTGCTGGTCTATATCCTAATTCGATTAAATGATTTCCATTAAATTCCATTTTGTTTCATTTTGATGATGCAAAGTAATATTATTATTGCGCAATAGTTTTGCGTAGATAAAGAAATTTTAATTATTTTTACAAAAGTTTTATCAAGTCGAAAAAAACAGGTTTGTAGATTCGTCAATAATATATAATTAAAAAACAAGGTTTATGGTACTATTAGAACAATTAAAACATTTCCCGGAAACTATTCAGTTTGGTGATGTTATCACTTACATTGATGAACATTATGATTTTACTCCTACAGCTTTTCAAAACGGAGATACTACCAATCAGGCAGGGCAGAACAATGGTTCGTGTAAAGTATTCAGCTTCGCGAGTATGCAGGATCTGACGAAAGAAGAGACACTTTGGCTTTTTGGAGAATTTTATAGAGATGATGTTTTGAAAAATCCGGAGGGAGATGATCACCAGAATATCCGAAACTTTATCAAATTCGGTTGGGAGGGAATTACTTTTGACGAAAATGCTTTAAAGGAAAAATAACTTTTAGAAAAGAGCAAAAATGAATAAGTGAACAGCTTATTTAACAACACCAATCATTAAACACTAAGGTATGTCATCCAATAAAAACGCTCTGATCCGATATAAAACATTAGATAAGTGTCTTAAAAATAAATACAGGAAATATACGCTGGAAGATCTCATTGACGAATGTTCGGAAGCATTATTCGAATTTGAAGGAAAAGAATCTTATGTAAGTAAACGAACAGTTCAGCTTGATCTTCAGAATATGCGGAGTGAAAAATTCGGGTATGAAGCTCCTATTGAAGTATACGAAAGAAAATATTACCGTTACAGTGATCCGGAATACAGTATTCATAACATCTCTGTGAATGAAAGTGACCTGAAGGCCATGAACAATGCAGTCCAGATTTTAAAACAGTTTAAGGACTTTTCCATGTTCAAAGAGATGAATGGAGTTATTCAGAAACTGGAAGACTCAATTCATGCAACCAATCAGAAATCAATTATTCACCTGGATAAAAATGAACAGCTGAAAGGATTGGAACATATTGATATTCTTTACGAAAGTATCGCAAATAAAAAAGTACTGAAGATTCTTTACAAAAGCTTTACGGCAAGAGAATCCAATATATTTACTGTACACCCGCAGCTATTGAAGGAATTCAACAACCGTTGGTTTCTGATCTGTCTTTATAAACAGAAAATGTACAATCTGGCCCTTGATAGGATGGAAAGTATTGAAACAGTTGAAAGTCTTCCGTATATTGATAAAGATCTGGATGGAGACGAATACTTCAAAGATATTGTAGGAGTTACAGTTTCAGAGTCAATGGACCCAAGGAATGTAATCTTCTGGGTAGATTCAGGAAATGCTCCTTATGTGAAGACCAAACCACTTCACAAAAGTCAGGAGATCATCAGGGAAGATGAGGATGGAACCTTATTTAAAATATGTGTTCAGATCAATTTTGAATTAGAAAGATTGCTGCTTGGGTTTGGGGACAGTCTGATTGTTCATAAACCCCGTAAATTGAGAGTGAAAATGGAAGAAAAGTTCAATGCTGGTCGTAAAAACTATCAAAGTCTTATTGTTCCTGATGAGAATTAAACTTCCTGGTTATTTTTATCTTGGCTTGGAAATTGCATTATTTAAACACACAAAATTAAGTTTATGAAATCAAGAATATTTAAAGCATTAATTGCAATCCTGGCACCCATAGCGATAGAATATATTGTAAAAAAAATATCTGAGAAACTTGATAAAAAAGATGATCAGAATGAAAAGCCAAAGCAGATTACGGCTTAAACGTAAAAGTAGTTAAAATTTAAAATTATTGAAAAGAGACTGTCATAACTAGGTACAGTCTCTTTTTTGTTGATGAGGATGGCTAAGACCATCCCGTCAAAAATTCTTTGAATTTTTGCCACCCCTCCAGAGGAGGGGAATTTTTAGCTCTTCGGTTGAGGTATTGTTCAGGATTGTAATTTTGGGTCAAAGTAGGCTGGATTCCTACGGAATGACAAACTGTGTGGATAAGACCGTTATTACAATTGTGTCATTCCGTAGGAATCTAAACATGCTTATAATGCATTGTTTTCTTTAAAAAAAACTTTTGTTGCTTTTTAGGTTTCCCTATACAAAATCATAAATACCATCCTTCCATCCCAAAACTTTGGATGAATCCGCTTTAAGCCAGTTTTTAAGAATTGTTGCATATACTTTTCTGAAATCTTCTTTGTAGATTAAATCGCCTTCATTCAGATTTTGCAGATCAGGAAGTGCATTCAACAGACCTTTCTTTTTAAGGTTTCCGCTGATAAAAAACATCTGGTTGGCTGTTCCGTGATCCGTTCCATTGCTGGCATTCTGGGCCACGCGGCGTCCGAATTCTGAGAAGGTCATTAGTAGGATATTATTGAAGAGCCCGTTGCTTTTCATATCAGTAACAAATGATTTTACAGCTTCATTAATGTCATTGAATAATTTTTTCTGTCTGTCATTCTGATTGACATGGGTATCAAAACTTCCGATCGAAAGATAATAAACCTGTGTATTGATATCAGATTTTATTAAAGAAGCTACAGTCTTAAAGTCCTTTCCCAACTGAGAATTAGGATAAACCTGTTCCGTCTTTTTGGCTTTACTTTTTTCAAAGATATAATCTGCATTATTAATCGTAGAGCCTAATGTCTGATAAAGATAAGAGACCGTTTCATCATCGTGATGATGGTCGTAGAGAGATTTAAAATACTTTTCCTGACTGGTTTGATAGAGCCTTTTAGGATCTTTAAAGGCAAAAGCTTTATTGTTTTCTCCTTTTAAAGCTAAACTTAGCATATCATCTACTTCCAGCGCCTGAGTCGGGTGATCGCAACGATAACATTCTTCATCCAGAAAACGTCCCAGCCAGCCTGTTTCCAGAAACTGATCACTTCTGCTTGCCGACTGCCAGATATCCATACTTCTGAAATGAGATTTGTCGGGATTGGGATAGCCTACATTATTCATCACAGAAAGCTCTCCGTTATCAAAAAGTTCCTTAAAATAGGAGAGAGACGGGTTAATTCCCGCTTCATCAGTCAGGGGTATTGAATCCTGAATAGCCAGCGTCTTCCTTTCTCTGAAATAAATATCATTTTTAGCTGGAATAATGGTATTTAAACCGTCATTTCCCCCAGTAAATTGAAGAACTACCAGAATGTTCTGATTGGGATTCAGAGCTTCATCCAGTGTCATCGCTTTTAAGAAATTAGGCATAAGCATTGAGGCTGTAGCCAGTGAACTTATTTTGAGGAATTCTCTTCTTTTGATTAGCATAATTTTGTTTTTAGGGTAAGGTGGCAGATGGTAGGTTGCGGGTTGGAGGACTAGTCTATATTTTTACTATTATTTGTTTTTATAAAACTTTTATGGAATTAAATAGTAAATAAAAAGTTGTAAAGCGAAACGGTAATTCACTATTATCTGCTGCCTGCAACCTGAAACCCCTACCTAGCTCAACTGGTATTCCGGGGTAGACATCAGGTTGATAACATTCATTTTGATACTCTTATCAGAAAAATTTCTTACAGAGTTCATATCGAGGCTTTGAGTATTCTGAAGAAGATAATCTTCACAGTTTTTATGGGCGAAGATTTTTTCAATACGCTCCCAGTCGATGGTGATATTCGGGTTTTTAAAACTCTTGTTAAAAGCTGTTTCCCGGGATTTCATTCCCATATCGATATCATCATCCTGTCGGGGACTGTATTCCAAAGGACGAAGCCCGGACCAGATCTGTGGAATCTGTAGCCTTACCATCAGGGTAGAGCTGTCTATCCATGATTTTCCATTCGGCCATCCTGCTACATTCGGCGGATAAAGCAGCATTTGTCCCAATAATTTCTGATAAACGATAAGATTTTCAGGGTTCTGAATATGCATGGGAAGTATCCGCATCATACCAGCCATCAGTTCTACAGGAGATTTTATCCGGTTACCAATATTTTTCTGATCATAAAACCAGGTGCTTGAAAATATTTCAGTCATTAGCTTTTTGATGTCATATCCGGAATTGTAGAAGTTTGTACTGAGTGTATTGACAATATCCTGATCTACTTTTTCATTCACGAAGAACTTATAAATTTTCGTTGTAATAAACTGTGCCGTTGCTTTCTGTTCCAAAATGATATTGAGTACATCATTTCCATTAAAGTTGCCTGTTTTACCTAAAAAAGTCTTTGAGCCTTCATCGTGGAGATTTTTTCTTTCCCTGAAATTTCCTTCTTTATCATAACTCCATCCCGTAAAGGCTCTGGCGCCTTCTCTTACATCTTTTTCGGTATAATTGCCTCTGCCCATGGTAAACAGTTCCATAACCTCACGGGCGAAATTTTCATTAGGGTGATCCTTTTTATTCTGTTGGTTATTCAGAAAATTAAGCATGGCTGGTGACTGACTCACTTCAAAAAGAAGATCTTTGAAATTTCCCAGTGCATTTTTTCTGATCGTATTCAAAAGCTGTTTATTGAACCTTGGATTTTGTACTCTTGATGCAAAATGCCCATGCCAGAAAAAGGCCATCTTTTCTCTCATCTGTTCCTTGCTGTTTACAATTGTATTCAGAAAATTGAGATTCAGTTCATTGTTTTGCTCCCTGTTGAGCCGCTGCATTTCTTTTTTCTTTTCTGCCGAAGCTGTACTGTTCATGTAATCTGTTGCTGAATCGAGATCAGGCGTGTCATACGTTACTTCGTTGAAATTATCCTCTTTTAATAATTCAGCCATTAAGGTTTTAATGCTTTTATTTTTCAAATCATCAATTTGATGAATACCAATACCAAAACCTGCCCGCCAGAGAAGATGCTTGTTTTTTAATAATGAATCAGCTGCCATGAGGAATTTATTTTTTTGATATGCTTTGAAGAAAAAGGTTAAAATAATAACGGGTTAAAGGTTGTTAATATTATTTTTTAGGCTGGAAGCTGGAAGAATGAAGCCGGGAGTTATGGTGTGCATGTAAGGAGAAATTTTCCTCAACTTTAATCATAACAAACGTGAGCTGTTATATAGCAGGATATTCTTCCAGCCTTCATCTTCTTGCTTCCTTCTTTTTTCCTTAATTCACTTTTTGATATCAGTTTTTTGATAAATTTTGTTAAACAAATATTTAAATTTTGTTAAAAATAATATATTGATATTCATTGTTTTATGATTTTTTACGGTGTTAAAATCAAAGAAAAACCCTCGCTTGGCATGATTTTTACATCCTCTTGTTTAGTAAAATTTAAAAATTAGAGTTATGAAAATGTTTAAACAAGCAATAGTACTGGCTGGTATTTTAACAGCAGGTATCGCAAGTGCCCAAAGTTCTCAGATGAATAATATGATCAAAGTAGGCGCAAATGTTGGTTTAGCAGTTCCCTCAGACAACCTTTCTGCCGCAGTAGGAGTAGATGTAGCTTACCAAAATCTTATTACACCAGGATTCGGATTAGGTATTGCAACAGGATATACTCACTATTTCGGAAAAGAGAACAACGGATATAAAAATAATGATGTAGGAGTAGTTCCTGTAGCTGCTTTAATCAGAATTTACCCAAAACAAACCGGTTTCTATTTCGGAACAGACTTAGGATATGGTTTCTTAGTAGGTGATAAAACGGTTGCATCCAACACTAATGTGGAAAGAGCAAGCGGAGGTTTCTACCTTAAACCGGAGATCGGTTACCACAACAGAGACTGGAATTTCTTCGTACAATACCAAAAGGTTTTTGTAGGAACAAAAGGAGATTTGCCAGGTCAGGACTATAATGTGGGGAATATCGGTGTAGGATTCGGTTACAATATTCCATTAGGAAAGTAGTTAGATTTAATATATAAACAATTATTAACCAAAACCTTTTCACGAAAGTGGAAAGGTTTTTTTGTTCTGTGCAGGATTTACAAAAACTATTATTATATTTGGTAAAATTTGAGGTTATGATTCTGAATCCAAAATTTCCACTTTATTTACCAGGAGTAGAGAACAGTAATAATGATAATGTTTCTATCATAGGGGCAAGTCTCCGTGAAGATGTAACGATCTTAGGCTATTTCGTTTCCGGGAACGGAGGTCTTGAGATAAAAGTACAAAATAAATATGCAACCAAAGAATACGCTTCTTTTTCAGATATTTTAAAGAAGTTTATTCAGGATAACCAATTGCAAAATATAAAACGTCTTGGAATGGCAGTGCCAGGCCCTGTACTTGACGGAAAAAGCAGTCCTGCAAGATTGGGCTGGAATTTAGATGTTGAAGAATATGCCCGTGATTTCGGGTTCGAAAAAGTAGACATGCTGAACGACCTTGAGGCTTCTGCCTACGGAATGGCTCTTCTTGAAGATAACGATCTTGAAGCTATCTATACAAGCGGACATCTTGAAAAAGGAAATGTAGCGGTTCTTGCTCCCGGAAACGGATTGGGTGAAGCCGGATATTTCTTTGACGGAAAATACCTGAGACCTTTCGCTACAGAAGGAGGGCATTCAGAATTTTCGCCAAGAACCAATGTAGAAGTTGAATTTTATCAGTTCCTAAACAATATTTATGGTATTGTAAGCTGGGAAAATGTACTTTCCAAGTCGGGGTTATTCAATATCTATAGATTTTTAAGAGATGTGAAAAGACATCCTGAACCGGAATGGTTGGGAGAGCGCCTTGCACAGGGAAATTTTGTGGAAGAACTTTATAAATCGGCAATCGAGGAGAACGTATTGATCTGCAGAATCGCTTTAGATACCTTCCTTGAGTTTCTGGCAAGAGAAGCTAACAACCTAACATTAAAATTGAAAGCTACCGGAGGATTGCTGATTGCCGGAGATATTCCACAGATGATCGCTGAATATATTGATAAGGCGAAATTCTATGAGAAATTCAAGATCAGTGATAAAATGGAGGAGATGCTTAAAAACACTCCCATCTATCTGGTCAAGCAAAATCATACAGCATTAAATGGTATAGCGCTTTATACAGCTTACTATCAGGTATAAAACAGGGCTCCGAAGAAATTCGGAGTTTTTTTATGGGATGATATTATTCATGAAAATAATAAATTTTATTGATGTACATCAATGAAATCTATTGAATAAGATATTACCTTTGTATCGTTAAATAAGTAAACAACTCTATTCAATGAAAAAAATATTTTTATTAGCAGTTTTAGCTGGTGGTTTAGCATTTGGACAGTCAAAAAAAGTAGTAGCGTCTGATGTACACTGGTGGGGATACAAAGTAGCAAAATCTGAGGCGAGCTCTCACGACGGTACTGTAAAAGTAAAGTCCGGAGACATGATCATGAAAGGAAACCAATTGGTAGGTGGAAGCTTCGTGTTGGATATGACTTCAATCAGCTCAACTGACCTTACAGGAGAATATCAGCAAAAATTAAACGGACACCTTAAGAATGGTGACTTCTTTGAAGTTGAAAAATTCCCTACAGCAAGCTTTAAAATCACTGGAATCAAGAAAAACAGCGATAAAATCTACAGTTCTCTTGTAACTGGAAACCTTACCGTAAAAGGAAAAACAAGCCCAATTACTTTCCCTGCTAAGATTTCTTACAGCAAAGGAGTAGTAAGCTTAGTATCTAACAAATTCTCTTTCGACAGACAGAAATTTGATGTAGCTTACAAGTCTACAATGCAGGATGTTTTTGTGAAAGATGATATTGAAATGCTTGTAAAAGTAACTGCTCAATAAATTAATCAAAAAAAGATTATTAAAAGTGTAGAAGTTCTACACTTTTTTTTATTTTTGTTGAATTGTAAATAAAAAAGAATGAAAAGATTACTATTGTTTGCTATGGTGTGCGCAAGCATGTCATTTGTTTCTGCCCAAAAGAAATTTGATAAGGTTTCAAAAGTGACTTCATCAGAGATCAGATGGTGGGGGTATAAAGTGGTAAAAACTGAAGAAACATCCCACTCAGGAACAGTAAAACTGAAAAGTGGAAAATTTAACTTTGACCATACGGTCCTGGTAGATGGAGAGTTTATCATAGATATGAGAAGTATGATGGCAGGAGATGTTTCTGATGAAGATCAGATCAAGCTTACCAACGATCTGAAAAGCTCGAACTTCTTTGAAGTGAAGAAATTCCCTATCGCTAAATTCCATTTGACTAAAATTATTCCTTTAGCAAACAGTGAATACAATTCTACAGTATACGGAGACCTTACCCTTAAAGGAGTGAGAAAAACAATTTCTTTCCCTGCGAATGTATATGTTACTCAGTTTACAACCTCTATTGAATCTGCGAAGTTCTCTCTGAACAGAAGAGACTTTAAAGTATTCTATCAGTCTTCATTGAAAGATTATTTCATTAAGAACGAAATGGACATCCAGTTCAAAGTTACCACAGAAATGCTGGATAACGAGAACAGAGTTCCAAAGAAGAAAAAATAAGATTACTATACGATCAATATAAAAATGAGCAGTTCACCGGAGCTGCTCATTTTTTATGCTTTTGTTACATCAAAGATTTGGCTTAATCATTTACTGTTCCCTGTATTTTTTATAAATTCGTAGTATGAAAATTTATATCGTCAGCGGTCTGGGAGCAGACTTTAAGGTCCTTGAAAGAATAGAGTTTCCCAAACACTATGAATTGATTTTTATAGATTGGCTCATCCCTGAAAAAAATGAGCCTTTTGATGCTTATGTTAAAAGGATGGCTGATAAGGTAGATGACTCTGAGCCGTTCTGTCTGTTGGGATATTCTTTCGGAGGAATTATCGTGCAGGAAATTAATTTATTGAAACCCGCGGAGAAAGTAGTCATTCTGGGAAGTATAAAATCTGACAAAGAAAAGTCAAAATTTATCAGGACGGGTGAGGTGACCAAAATTCCGAGAATATTACCTGTAGGTTTATTCAATGACAAGGCAGCCAATGTATATGCTGTTATCCGAAAGCTTTTTGATCCTAAAAACCCTAAACTTCTTCAATATTTTAAAGTAAGAGATCCTTATTACCTGAAATGGTCTGTAGAAAAAGTTTCCGAATGGAAGTTTGAAGAAAATCCTAATGTTATTCAGATCCTAGGTGATAAAGATATTGTTTTTCCAATTCGTTATTCCAAACCGGATTATATAATAAAAGGAGGAACCCATCTTTTTCCAGCTACAAAATCCAAAGAAGTTTCAAAAATATTGAATGAAGTGTTTTGTGAAAAATAAAAACATTATTGATTAAATAGTTTTTTACGGGGTGTTTGTTTTAAAAAATGTGATTTTTATAGAATTTATATTTAAATTTGATAGGGTTAAATATGAATTTTATGAAAATAGGATTAAAATGGATCGTCTCATTCTCAGTAATTGCACTCGTTGCAATTGGTGGTTTATTCTGGAATCCGACTGCTGATATTCCTGATACCGGAGAATTTTTAAGCGAAGATAAAATTGTAGGTGCGGATGTTGCCTGGATTCTGGCTGCAGCTGGGCTTGTTCTATTGATGACGCCCGGACTGTCTTTCTTTTACGGAGGAATGGTTGGCAGAAAAAATGTGATTTCTACCATGTTACAGAGTTTTATTGCCTTAGGAGTGATCTCTATGGTCTGGGTAGTCGTAGGTTTTTCTCTGTCTTTTGGTGAATCTTTGGGAATTACCATTGCTGGAAAACACTACGGAATTATCGGAAATCCGCTCAGTTACCCTTTTTTTAGCCAAGTAGGGAATCTGCCCAATAAAATGATGGCACCCACTATTCCTTTTATTCTTTTTGCTTTATTTCAAATGAAATTTGCGGTTATTACCCCTGCAATTATTACCGGATCTTTTGCGGAAAGGGTTCGTTTTATTTCTTATTTACTATTCATTGTCCTTTTCAGCATCTTTATTTATACACCGCTTTGTCATATGGTATGGCATCCTGATGGGCTTTTAAACAAATATTTTGGGGTAAAAGACTTCGCAGGTGGAACAGTTGTACATATGAGTGCCGGTTTTGCTGCACTTGCCGGAGCTTTGGTAGTAGGAAACCGAAAGAATCCGCATCATGAGCCTTCCAATATTCCGTATGTATTGCTGGGAACAGGAATGTTGTGGTTTGGATGGTTCGGTTTCAATGCAGGATCTGCATTGAGTGCATCTGCATCTGCGGCTACAGCTTTTGGAACGACTACCATAGCTTCTGCTTCAGCAATGATGACCTGGATTTTTTTTGATAGAATCAATGGGAGAAGCGTTTCTGCTTTGGGTGCCTGTATCGGAGCTGTTGTGGGGCTTGTTGCAATTACTCCCGGATGTGGTTTTGTGAGCATTCAGGAAAGCCTTTTTATCGGGTTTATCACAGCAATAGTTTCTAATATAATGGTTAATTGGAAGCCTTTAAAGAAAATAGATGATACGCTGGATGTTTTTGCCTGTCATGGAGTAGGAGGAATTATGGGAATGATTCTGACTGCTATTTTTGCTCATGGTGAAAAAGCAAGCTTACTGCATGGAGGATTAGAGGTTTTTCTTCATCATATGGCTGCATTGGTTTTGGTTTCTGTTTTTACGTTTTTCGGTTCATTGATTTTATATAAACTTACAGATTCCATAATTACATTAAGAGTTTCTGAAGAATCTGAAAATAAAGGGCTTGATCTTTCTCAGCACGAGGAAAGTTTCAGCTGATGCCCTGAATGAAATTTATGATTTATTGAATAGAATGAATAGCTTTGAAGATTTTATTTTTAGAATTTTCAAAGACTTCACCGCCAAATTCTTCATTATCTAAGGAATGAATGGTAACATCATTTACGCCCATAATCCCGAAGATATGTTTCAGGTAAGTCGTTTGAAAATTGACGTGTCCGTTCTTTTCATTTTCTCCATATCCGGTATCACCACGGGTTGAGAGAATAAAGAGCTTTTTGTTTTCAAGAAGTCCCACGTAATCACCATCCGGCACTCCGGATCTGAATTTCCAGGTTTCATTAATCCGCATTACCTGGTCAATATAAGCTTTCAATCCGGACGGAATAGACCAGTTATACATAGGAGTTCCGATTACATATACATCATGTTCCCTGAGTTCTTTGATCAGTTCATCACTGAGCTGTAAAGGTTTTTGGTTTTCCTCAGTTTTGTCTGCCGGTTTTTTGAATGCTCCCGCGATCCAGGATTCATCAATATTGGGAATAGTGTCAGTTCCTGCTTCCCTGTAGGTAAAAGTATCAAGAGGATATTTTGTTTTCCAGTTTTCAACGAAGTGCTGGGTCAGTTTTCTGCTATAAGATCTTTCATTTCTTACACTGGCATTAATAATCAGTATTTTCATTTGTTAAGAATTTATAACAGCAAAATTCCTGATTATTTATTCCTGAAAAATTGATCTAGTTCAAGAGGATTTATTTTTTTTCCTGATTCTACTGATAAATTCTGCGGAGACTCCAAGGTAAGAAGCAATCAGATACTGTGGAACTCTGGAGGAAATATCGGGGTAAGTATCCAGAAAATCATGATATTTTTGTTCTGCTTTGTGCATATGATTGAATACCACTCTTTTTTCAAGGGTTCCGAGATAACCTTCCAGAATAATTCTGAAGTATTTTTCTAAAGCTGGAATTTCCTTCAGCATTTTTTGAAAAGACTGATGTCTGATCTGCAAAAGCTTTGTTTTTTCCACAGCCTGTATATTGTAAATGGAAGGTTTTTGTTTTGAAAAACTCGAAATATCTGTTGCCCACCAATGATCAATAGCTAAAAAGAGGATTTCTTCATTTCCATTTTCTTCATTAATACAGAAAGCTTTTAAAACTCCTGAAATGATATAACTGTCATGGCGGCAGATTTCCCCGTTTCGCAACAAAAAATCTCCTTTTTCCAATGTTTTTTCTGTCCAGAAGCTTTTACATAAGGTTATTTCTTCGGGAGTTAGCGGGACATGCTGCAGGATACTCTTAATTAATGTTTCCATTTAAAAAAATAGTTAAAAAGAACAATATAATGATAGACCTGACTGAAATTCATACAATCAACCCATTTTACAAAAATACTTATTTTATGGGCTGTCAAAACCAGATAAATCTAGGATTTTGCTATGCATATATTAGGATTTATCATGTATCTTTGTTTTAGAGGAAAATGACGAATCATTTATGGAATCAATATCGGTTTTTGAAATTATTAAAGTAGGAATAGGCCCGTCCAGTTCACACACGATGGGACCTTGGAACGCAGCAGCAGCATTTATCAGGATTATAAAAAGAGAAAGATCAATAGAAGAAGTTAAAGAGGTTTTTCTTGAATTCTTTGGCTCACTCGCAAAAACGGGGATTGGGCACGGAACTGATATTGCAGGAATGCTTGGATTGAATGGAGAAGATTTTAAGACGATCAATACTTCAAAAATTGATGAAAAAATAAATTACATTAAAAGTACTCAAACCATTAATCTTGGTGGTGAAAAGGTAATTCCGTTTATTTATGGACATCATCTGATTTTAAACATGAAAAAGAGCCTTGATTTTCACCCGAACGGGATGATCTTCAGAGCTGTTTTTGAAGACGGAACTGAACTTGTGCAGGATTTTTATTCTGTAGGTGGTGGTTTCATTGCCAGCCAGGAAAAAAACTCTATTCAAAAGCAATGTGTACGTACATTGTATCCTTGTCATAAAGCTTCTGATATTGCAAAATATTGTGAAAAACTAGGATTTGATAAAATTTCTGATTTGATTTTCATGAATGAAGAGAGTTGGAGAAGTCAGGAAGAAACGAGACAGGAAGCACTTTATATCTGGCAGCAGATTAAAGAATGTATTTACAAAGGAGTCAATAAGGAAGGAATTCTTCCGGGTGGATTGAATGTTTCCCGAAGAGCTGCAGGAATCAACAGAAAACTGTTAGGAGATAAAATCTATAAAAATAAAGACGAGTGGTTTCAACAGGTTGTAGATGCTGAAGAAAACTTTACGAATATCAACAAATGGATTGCTTGTTTTGCGCTGGCTGTGAATGAAGAGAATGCAAGTTTCGGACGAATTATTACGGCACCTACCAATGGAGCGAGTGGAGTAATTCCGGCGGTATTGATGTATGCTCAGGCATTCACTCCGTTTACCAGTGAGGATGATATTGTAAGATTTTTGCTTGTAGCAGGAGAAATCGGGACATTATTCAAGAAAAACGCAACCATTTCTGCCGCAATGGGAGGATGTCAGGCGGAAATCGGAGTTTCTTCTGCAATGGCAGCAGCCGGACTTACAGAAATTCTGGGTGGAAGCGTTGGACAAGTATTGATGGCCGCAGAAATTGCTATGGAGCATCACCTTGGATTAACTTGTGATCCTATCAAAGGACTGGTACAGATTCCATGTATTGAAAGAAATACAATGGGAGCAATGAAAGCGATTACGGCCGCCAATATTGCATTGGAAAGTGATCCTACCAAAGCAAAAGTAACATTGGATGAGGTGATTCTAACGATGTGGGAAACCGCTCAGTCGATGAGTGACCGTTTTAAAGAAACTTCGGAAGGCGGATTGGCGATTGCAGTCAACGTTCCGGAATGTTAATAGAAATAATAATTTTTTACAATATAAAACCCTTAGACATTACTGACTAAGGGTTTCTTAATAAAATAAAAGTAAAAACCGTCGGGCTTTTAGTATCGTATAAGAGAATTTATCTTAAAATTCCTCTGATTCTGTTGGCGTTGGAAATCAGCTCTTCAAGGTATTCATAGTTTTCTTTTTCCAGAGCGGATTTGAATTTTCTGAGCTGGGTAATGTGTTCGTTCAGAACGTCCAGTACATTTTCTTTGTTTTGTTTAAAGATGGGAACCCACATTTCCGGATGCGACTTGGCAAGACGTACGGTACTTGAAAAACCGGAACTGGCAAGCTGGAAAATCGTTTCTTCTTCACGCTCTTTCTCCAATACGGTGTTGGCCAGGGCATAAGATGTAATATGGGAGATATGGGAGATATAAGCGGTGTGGACATCATGATCTTCTGCATCCATATAAATCATGTGCATATCAAGGGCATTTACTACTTTTTCAACAGTAGCTAAGGCATCGTCCGCGGATTCCTCTTTGTTACATATCACACCTGCTTTTCCGGAAAAACTCTCTACAATAGCGGATTTCGGACCGTTATTTTCTGTTCCCCACATCGGGTGGAAAGCGACAAATCGTGAACGTTTCGGATGGTCTTTTACAGCATTTACAATTCCTGCCTTCGTAGAACCAGCATCCATTACAGTCTGCTGATCAGTCACAAGATCAAGAACAGAGGGCAATAGTTTTCTGGCAGCATCTACTGGAATGGCAAGAATAATCAGATCCGAATTTTTAATTCCATGCTCAAGATCTACTCCGGCATCAATAATCTTAAGATCTAATGCATCACTGATATGTTGTGTATTGTTATCAATTCCGTAGATGAAGCTGGCCAGGTTTTTCTCTCTTAATTTCAAAGCCATCGAACCGCCGATCAATCCTACTCCAATAATACTTATTTTCATCTTTTTAAATTTTTTAAAATAAAAAAACCTCGTCCCTAGGACGAGGTTTTAAATTATATTCATAAGAATCCCTATCCCAGAGCTGAGGTAAAAATTCTATAATAATATGTTCCGTTGTTAAAAATCACAAAGCAAAGGTATAAATATTTTTTAAATGAAACGAAATTTCTTTTCTAAATTGTGTGTAGGTGGTGTTAATGGGAAGTGATAACAGCCTTTTTTGTTTTGGTTAGCAGGCCAGGCTATTCTTTTTTATTGGCGAAAGTTTGCAACTATAAAATAAAAATTTGAGAATTAATATATTTAAAAATGGTTCCATTAATCTGTTTTTATTTGTAAGCTTTTTATTCAATTTCATTTCCATGTAATGAAAGTTTATTGAAAAATCACGGTTCAAATTCTCAATGTATATGTTTTGAAGTTCTGAAGCCCAACCAGATGCTTCTTCTTTTTTGCCATCAAAAGATGATGTAGAATGAAACTTGCCTGTAATAAAATTAAATGATTTTGAATAATTTTTTTAGCTTTTGTATAACTTAAATCATATCCAATAACTTGTATTTTTTTGTTTTTAGTATCAAACCTAAATTTTATTTTTTCAATCAGATTTTTTCTTTCTCCAGAAATATTTGGTTTGGTAATTTGATCGGCATAATCTACTCGAATGGTAATGATCTTATTTTTAATAATAGGATCACTTAAATAATAGTCTGCTTCAGTATTGTTATATAGAATACTATTGTTTAATATGGGAATTTCAACCGTTTTGTTCAATGAAGATAAGTAGATGTATAATATAAAACTAGATAGTTCTGTATTTTGTTTTGCCTTAATTACAGCTTTATCTTTAATATTATCATCATCAAAGTATAGTGCTCGATATTGTGATTTAATAATATCAATAGTTCTTGCATGATTCTCTTTGCATCTAAAAAAGAAAGATATGAGAGTTAATAAAGTTAAAATGGGTTTTATCATTTGTTAGTTATATTTATGTGATATAACTGATTTATTTTATAAGATCAATTATTTTATTATAATCTCCTTCAAAAAGCCCATTTTTATACTTTCTGTAATATTCTATTTTTGACATTGAAAATTCAAAGTAGGATTTATCTTCTTTCTCATAATATTTTCCATCTAAATAATTAGGATAATTTACAGTTTAAAGAATAATTTGCTGTTTCAATATTTTCTTGATTACAACTGATTTTACTTAATTGAATTAAGTTTGGATATTCTCTATTTTGCTTGAAACTTCAGATATTGAGGTTTCTTTTTCCTTTCCTGAACATGCAACAAGCATTAGTAAAAATGGCATTAAACAGTTTTTCATCATTTGTTTAAGTTACTTATTCAGATTTTATTCTGCTTTTATGAACATATCCTTTTTTACCTTCTTTAGAAACTATCAACCACCAATCTCCGTTTTGGTCTAAAACCTCAACTTGTTCACCTGTGTTGATCTTTTGTAGGATTTGAGAAGAAGAGTTTTTCTCCTTCCTTAAATTGGTATAACCATCAGAATCTTGAATGTAGAAGGCTGTTTTATTTTTGCTTTTCTCTACTCTACATTTTTTTGCTCTTACATTTTCTTCAGGAATAGGTATTACTTTATCAGTCCATCCGGATTTCTGGATATCAATATTTTGGGGAACATCACAAATATATTTTACTGCGTCCTGAGAAATATCTGACATTGTTTTATAGATAATATTTTTAAGAAGCCATGTGTTATTATCCAAAATAATATTATATTCTTTTTCATAGTATCCACGATCAGGGAAGGATGTCTTTACAGTGAATCCTTTATTTCCAGAAATTGGAATGATATCATCAATAATATTACCTCCATCCTCAGAAAAGTTTCTTGTTTCCAATGCTAATGTATATTTACCTTGCTTATCCCCAAAAAAGATAAATAAATTTTCTCCTTGATAAGGTTTGTTACTTACAATTTTATCAGAGATGCCATCTTTGTTGACATCAAAGATCTTTATGAAATAATCTTCATTGTTAACATAGGTTTCAAATGAGCCCCTTTTAGTTTCATTTGAAGTATCCGTGGATAATAATTCTTTTGCCAAGTTTTGTTTTTCAATTGTTAAGTTGGCTAATAATGTATCATCTGGTTTTGGATGAGGAGAATCAAACAAAAATGTTAAAACTGATTTTGCATCATTCTTTGATAAAGAGTTGATTAGATCATATTTGTTATTTCTTTTAATGTATTCTATTGACTTTATTTTAAAATAATTAACAGCATCAGCTTCCCATTTTCCATTTTTTGAAATTTCTATTATTGAATTTTCATATTTTTTATATTGAGGTTTTTGAATTAAAGAAAACCAGTAATCAATATAAGAATTGGCATGTTTATAAAGAATCTCAGCAGAATCTTTTTCATCGTTCCAACCAAATGTATTTTTAAAGGTTTGAAAATCCTTTGGAAAATTTTCTAAGAACTCCTTTTCCTTTTTATTTGAAAATGACTGCTCAAGATTTGCAACATTAATGTTTTTATTTCCCTCTTGTGAAGGGCTTTTGCATGATATTAATATAGTTAGTATTAATAAGAGTAATTTATTCATATGCTTGAGTAATTATAATTTTAGCGTTTTTAATTCCTATTTCTTCCACATAGGTAAATATTTCTTTTAATTTATCTTTACTACCACCAACAAAATCTGTAGATCGGGTTGTTCCGGGTAATAAACATCCTTCAGTATCATCTGCTGTATTACCAGAATGGATTAAGATTGCTCTGTCCTTAGATACAACATCATTGAATAGCTTTAGGCCTTTTTTAATTTTTGTACCGGAATGCCATTCTAGATTGTATGTCCCAATAGGAACACGTTGCTCTTTTCCTGACTCTGTACTGTCAGGCCCTTTTTCTTCGAGGATAAAGCCTTTGATCTGAGTATTGTCAATACTGAATTCTCCAATTGTTGATTTCTTAGTTTGCCATTTTCTAACTAATCTTATTGTTACAGAACTAGACGATCCGTTATTTACAGGTGGTGAGATTTGGGTTTTATTTACACATTTTTGTGGGTATTCAAATAAAGCTTTTAATGTAATTACATAGTTCCTCCTTTCTTGTAAACCATTTGCTCCTCCATTCACTAAGTAACTTATTAAATCTACTTTGTCATCATCAGCTATTAATCCCATATTTACCGTTCCATATTTCTTTTTTTTGCCATTATCTTCCCATGTAATTGTATCTTTAGGGTAGTCAGGTTTGTGAATCTTTACATAGGATGGTGCATCTGCGGGACCTTTCCATCTTGTGTCAATACTTAATATTTTTCCTTGTTTCCAATACCATCCAGCTGATTCACAGGCTGTTGAAAGTGTGTCGGAAACCTTTTCGTAATTTGTAACTACATCAATTCCAGAATAATATTTATAGATTTTATAGTTGTTTTTCCAGGTCAATTGCATTAAACCTCTACCTTTATATTTTTCACCATCTCCTTTTGTTGTATTTCCACTTTTTATTGCATCTGGATGTTTACCTGGATCATACTTAATTCCATCGGCATATTCTTTTGCAGTTCGTAGACGATCAGTTTCATGATAAATTTGTGATAAGAAATGTAATTTTCTAAGGCAGGTGTTGATACCATAACGATTGAAGATTGTATTTATTTGAGAACGCAGCTTTTCGATGGTTCTATCTTCAGCTTTAATATTGCAATTAGGAGCATTAAATAAATTATATCCGCTACCTTGTTTAACTCGCTTTTCGCTATCACGAAGCCCATGAATTATTTTCTCAAACTCTTCTGGTGTGAAATCTCTATTACAAAAACATTTCCCAGTTTTTGGAACTGCAGGTTCAGGCTGCTTCTGCACCCCCGCCGCACTCTTCACCTTCTCCACCTGCATCAGACCCTCCGAATTTACCCCAAATTTCTGAGATTCTGCGGAAAGATCTTTTGAGATAATTTCTATAAAATAATTTTGTTTATCGGAATCCGGGTCGCCGATAGGAGAGTCTACTCCTTTTTCAAAAATAGCCTTTGTAATGATAAATCCTGAAGTGTCACATACATCAGCAGGAATTTTAATATTTCCACTTCTGTAAACTTCATCATTGGAAGTGGAATCATATTCCCAAACTACATACTGGATGTGTTTTCCCACCATATTTTTGGAGTGAATTCTTACTCTTACTTTATCTCCTACAGCTACTTTGGACAGTTCATTTCCTTTATCATCAATGAAAAGAGCTTCTATAATATTACCTGTAGGATCTGGCTGTTTGGGGCCACCTCCTTGTTTTGGAGAAAATTTTGGAGTCTGTGTGCCGGGTTTAGGCTTAGGTTGGGGTTGATTTTGAGGCTGTCCTTTATAATCAGGATTGGCTACATCTACATTTACCTGGCTGGCTCCCTGGATTTTTCCTGAATAAGTGGCTGTAACATAATACTCATGATTGGCGCCTTCATTCCTGTCACCCTTCATTAGAAACTGATTGGCCATCTGACGAAGGATTTTTTCATCAGACATCAGGGGAATTGGCACTTCTGCAATCCCTTTTTCATTGACCCGAGCCTTATAACTTCTTGTGTGACGGTTGTTTTTATTGATATTAACATCATGGCCTTTTCCAGGTGCATCATCTTCCCAAAGATGAAACTCGATCTCTTTATTAAACATTGCAATGCAATGTGCCTGCGCAATAAGAGTATCACGGTAACTTGCCTTATTGACGTCTTTTGCTCCTCTGTTGAAAAGAATTACCTTCTCTATTTTTGAAACCTTATCACTGGTCGGAATTAATATACAGCTGCCAGCCAGTTGCTTGGTAGCAGACATACCTGGTAAAATTCCTTTTTTAATCTCATAGACTTTCATTTGAAATTCTATACCCAGGCCTATTTCTCCGAATCTGTACGTTACTTTTTCACCTTTTTTAGGTTTGTTGGTAATATCTTTCCAGATTCCGTTTTTCTGCTTCTTATAAAGATACCATTCATAGTCACCTTTCAGACCGAATGACAGTCCCGAAGGTTTTATTTCGTAGGTATAGGTTGTTCCTACCAGAGGATTCTGATTTCCGATTATACTTCCTGTCATGGCTTAGCTGTAATAAAGTTCGTCTGTACCTTTTGTATCTTCCTTAAATTCATCAAAATCCACAACGGGATTGTAAACCTGCTGTTCCTGCGTATTTGTTTTGGCAACCTGGCTTTTACCGACTTCACTCTGCTGTCCGTGTTTGAGAATGGTGATTTTTCCTCCTGTACTGCACATTAGTTCAGAGATTTCCGTAAGACAGCTTTTTCCCATCACTTTTACTTTTTCATACGTCTTCTGCCACTTTCCGGCAGGAGCATAAGCACAGGGAAGATAACCTCCTGAAGTTGGCTTAAGTTTACATTGTCCAAATGGTTGTGCTGCAGGATCAAGCTGAAGATCGTCTTCTGTTACAGCCAGATAATCGGCCTGTCCTTCTCCGTCATTCCAGTAATGTTTCTGATGACTGGTGACTTTAAATTTTGGAAATTTAAATCCCTGATTACACTGTACGGTTCCCTTCTGTACAATGAAATATTTTCCTTCATGGGGACTGGAACCACTATCTTCTTTTTTATCTTTCTTTTCTTCTTTATTGGTTGGCTCTTCTGCTGTTCCAGATGATTGCTCTTCATTTGGAGTTTCTTCCGTTGAATTTTCTTCAGAAACAGCATCATCTTCTGTAGACTCCTGCTGAGAAGATGCAGAGATATTTTGAGATTCTGTTTCCTCGGCCATAAGGTGTGGATCTTCCGGAATAAAAATGGTTTTTCCGGGAACAGGCTCCTGCATGACATCTTCCGGCGGGCAGTGGAGGTTATGATAAGTTTTTAAAATGGCCTCATTTTTCAGCTTAAACTGCCCGGCCAGCGAACTGAAAGTATCGCCTTTTTGTGTGACATAATTTTTCATATTATCCTTGTGTTATATTGATATGGTGCTGGTGAATAAATTCATCTTCATGACTGAGTAAAACCGAAGCTTTAGCCTGAAGAAGCTTCTTATTTTTTGTGTGGGTGGTGTATTCTAATATTATATTTCCTTGCGCAGGTTCAGCTGCAGAATCTTTAAACTTTATGCCGCGCATAATCTCCTGTGGAGTGCATCGTTCGGTGATTTTACCGTTTAAAATGGTCAAAGCAGAGTTTTCATCATCATTTGACTGTTCAATATTGAGTTCGCATTGTACAGGAAACGAATTCTGTAAAAAATAAATAGGTTCTGTCCAATTCTTTTTTCTTTGAAACCAATCTATTTTGGGAAACAAAGTCTGAAAAAGGAGTGTACTTTGCAATTGCTGCAAGAAAACCGTTTCATCGCTGATGCCCCTTTTAAACGAATTCATGTAATTTTGAGAAACTTCTCCTACATAAAACTCTTCAAGATCTTTACGCTGATGGGTAAATGTGTTTGTGATTTTTTTGTGGTCCGCAAAGCCGATAATTTGACCCTTGTCATTCATAATAAATTCAAGAGGCATGATACTTTTCATGCAGGCAATGGATAAGCTGCTTACCTTATCATCGGGCGTATTTCCATTGG
Organism: Chryseobacterium sp. GVT01B; assembly: GCF_019970045.1. Lineage (GTDB taxonomy): Bacteria > Bacteroidota > Bacteroidia > Flavobacteriales > Weeksellaceae > Chryseobacterium. The sequence continues at coordinate 437,867 of NZ_JAHXYI010000005.1, read as the reverse complement.
ATTTAAAATCATTCTGGCTGTAGCTCAAAATATATTGATCTGTATTTTTGCTTTTGTGAAGAGCAAGCTCAATGGTATAATCAATAGTAACGAAAGGTTCAAACGGACTTTCAAAAGTCTCATTCACTGAATATGTTTTGGCAAGAAAAGACTCTGAAAATCTTGAAGGAAAACTGTTTTTTCTTTCTCGTTCTTTCTGGATCTCTGTTTTAAAATTGGTGGGAACATAGATATTTTTGACGTCATTAAGACTTTCAAACCAAATCTTATCCATTTTTTGGCAATGGGAATTGTGAAACAGCTTTAGTTCTTCACCGGTCATGCCCAGCCGGGAAGCGATAGAGGTCAGCGTGTCTCCATTCCGTACCTGATATTGTAAGAAATCAATTTCCATCCAATGTGAATTATAGGATAAAGCTATTAAAAAACTCTATTTGAAATTAATTTTTAGGGTTAAATTTTAAAAAGTGTAGTAGAATTACGACATGAAGATAAATGCAGCATGGAAGCCACCCTGTCAAAAATTCTCTGAATTTTCGCCACCTCTCCAGTGGAGGGGAATTTTTACGTCTTCAGTTGTGATGCTAGTCAGGATTGGAGTTTTTGTTGATGCTTTCTTATTGGTTTAATGTGGATGGATTCCTACGGAATGACATAATTGGAATGATGGTTTATCCATGAGTTTGTCATTCTGTAGGAATCTAAGCTGTTACAAGGGTTTTCAAAGCTTGTGTACTTTTAAAACAGTTAGTAGTAAATTAAAATAAGCCAACAAAAAAACTTTTGTGACTTTTGTGGTTTAATAATGTACAATACAACCAAAAGTTATTACTAATTTTAAAGTTATAAAACAGTAAACATGAAGAATAGATTCTTACACGGAGTTTTCATAATATTGATCAGTTTGAGTTCTGCATATGCTCAGAAGTCCGGCGATCAAGCTTCTGTTTTTTTCACTACAAAAGCAAAGGATACTGTAAGGATCAACGAAACATTCAATGAAAATGATACAACAAATAGCAAGGGCTTAAAAAAGCAGCTGAAACCTATTCAGACCAATTTTAAAAGGATTAATTCCATGACAAAATGGACTTTTGTCAAAAAGAAGGATATTGAAGGAGAATCTGCAGAAGGAGGGGAGGCCACATTTTATTATACGGATAAAGGGTTGGAAAAAGTTATTGCCAGGCATTATGGCGAAATGGGACAGAAACTGATAGAATATTATCTTCTTAACGGGCGACTTTCTTTTGTTTTCGAGAAAGAGTACAGGTATAACCGACCCCTTTTCTATGATGCTGAAGCAATGAAAGAAAATAATGATACGGAAGCATTTGATTTGAAAAAATCAGAAATTACAATAACCCGAAATTATTTTGAAAATGGAAATATTATTTTAATTAATGCTACTATGGGACGCGAATATAATATCAATGCGGATTATCCGGCTGAGCAGGAGAAAAGTATAACAGAGGATTTTAAAAGACTTCTGAAATTAACTGATTAAATGGTTGCTATTGTTTATCCGCTTTGATAATATTCAGTCTTTCTTCCACCTCATTGATTCTCTTGAGCCAATAGTTGATTCCTTCCTGATTGGTTACTGTTTCTTTAAAAGCATTACGGTTTACAGCCCATAAATGACTGCTGTGCTTTTGATAATCCAGTTCCCGTTCCTTTTTATTTTCAGGTTCTATGCGATATCTCCAGAATACAAGAGAGTGCATATATTCTGAGCGGATTTTCTCCAGATAGGTAATAATGGCCTTTCTGTCCTGCGGAATATATCCGGGACCGGAGCATCCACATGAATGAAAAGTGATTCCTATCGTATACAAATCACGGATATGAGCCCATTGCTTATCGTCATTTTTAGGAGGGGATTTAAAATCAAGTCCCATATTGGCCATCAGATTTCCACATTCGGGGCACTTGGCTTCCACGGAAGTCTGAGCATCCCGGTCCACATCTTTCAGGTGGCGGCGTTTGAAAGTTTTCTGGCAGTTGAAACAGGCATAATGTCCTTTGTAAACCATCATGGAGTATCGGCACATATTAAAGTCTTGTTCTTTGGTTATAAGTTATTTTTATTTGTTTTTTCCTCTTCATTAAAATTGATTCCCATCAGGCTGCTGGCACTTCTCGGATCGTAGACCGACCATATATCTCCCCAGGGAAATTTGAAGGTGCAGCTTGGGTAAGGTTTTTTCTTTTTTTGGGTTGGAGACATTTCCAGGATCCGGGTGAGAAAAGTATTGTTTCTGTGAAAAACGTTCATTTCTTTTTCCTCTGTCCATTCATTCCAGTCTTTAGCATCACCATTTTCCCATGTGTTCATATGGATAATGTCCAGCTGATCTCCGAAAAAGCACAAACTGAAAGATACCTGATACCCTTTTATTTCTATATGCTGAAAATAATACCAAAAATACCCGGTTTTTACATCCCACATATTGTGATACTTTTCTTTATAAAAATCAGTCTGCTTCAGCTGATCAAGACTTATTCCCTTATAAAGTGTGGTAGCAAAGGTTTTCAGCTCTATAACTCCATTTTCACTGTTAATCAGCATGTCCCAAAAAATTGAAGCTATAAATATACCCGTTTTTTCTTTACAGACAACGAATAATATTTACAGCTTCTGGTAGAAATAGAAATATCGGTGTGTTATTTTGGCTATGGGTTTGAAATTATTAATGTAGAAGGGATATCAGAAAGCCAAAGACTTTTTGTATCAATCAGATTTTTCCAACTTTTACTGCTGATCAGCATCAGATCCTGAGCGTTCAGAAATTCTTTTTCAATCTTCTTTTCATTATACAGGGTAATATGATTAGGAGCTACCTGTTCAATACTTCTGATAAGTTCCTTCACCTCAATATTGTTTCGGATCTGTCCTGCAGCATCCAGAATGATAACCTGTGAATTGTTGTTATTGATAAGCCTTTTAGCATATTCAAGAAGATAAAAATCACTTAGATTAAAGATGGGAACAAATACTTTATCCGCCGCTTTAAAGTCTTTTTCTACCAAAATTCCCACAGGAATATTGGTTTTGTCCAGAATCTGAAGGGTAAAATCGTCAAAAGGAGAATTGTTGAATATATTTCCTTTGCCTTTCACTGTATTCAGGAGCTTTTCGGGATTGATGATTTTGGTGGTAAAGCCTAGCAAACGGCCTAATAAACTTCCTTCATACATGGATTTTCCAAGCATGATCAGCAGAAGGTCATAATGTCCTTTATTGGTAATGCTGGTAAGATCACTTTCTATATCGGTAGAGGCTTTAAAGAGAGTAGTTACTTCCAGATTAAGATCGTGAGAGGTTTCAATGACGTTTTGAAATTGTGAATCCTCATATTCATTGATATCATAGGCATGCATTTCATCTACCGGAGCAATATTCATAGCAGTGATGCTTTTATTGCCATTCATTTTATGAGTGAAATTGTGAGCCAGTTTTAAGAGAGTACTTCCGGATTCCGGTTTGTCAAAAGAGAGAAGAACCCGATATTTAGAATCATTTTCGTGGGCAGGCTCATCCTGATTTTTCTTAGATTTAAATATAAAATTAATGAAATCAAGAGCAGGTCCTGTCATGAAAGTGGTAAAGAGTGCCATAATCACAAGCATTGCAAAAATTTCAGGACTTAAAACTCCAAGGTCATATCCGATGTTCAGTACGATAAGTTCCATAAGACCTCTTGTATTCATCAGAGCTCCAATCGTTAAGCTTTCTTTCCAGTTAATGCCTACAAATCTTGCCGTCAGTGCACTTCCCGCAAACTTTCCGAGAACAGCAGTCAGAATAATAAATCCTGCCGTCATCCATAAATGGCTGTCATTCAGAAGTCCTATCTGAGTACGAAGTCCGGTAAATACAAAGAACAACGGAAGGAGAAGCACCAAAGCCACATCCTCTACTTTATCAATAAAAAGAGTACGGAATTTTGTATTCTCAGGCATAATAGCTCCTGCCATAAAAGCTCCGAATAAAGCGTGAATACCGATTACCTCGGTAGCATATGCAGATAAAATCAGAGTCAGAAAGAAAATAGCGACCATTGGTTTGCTGATTGTATTTTTTCCTGCCTGAAGGTCTCCGATTCTTTTCAGGAATGGTCTGACAATTTTTATCATTAAAAATACATAAGCAATAGCCATAATAATTACATAGATGGAACTTGCGAAAGAGCCAGCCTTTACAATAGCAATTACGGCTGCAAGAATACACCATGCCGTAATATCATCGGCAGCTGCACAGGTAATAACAATAGTTCCCAGTTTGGTTTTCTGGAGGTTTCTCTCCTGTACGATTCTTGCCAATACCGGAAAGGCTGTAATGCTCATAGAAATAGCTATAAATAAGGCAAAAGAAGTAAACTGGATACCTTCCGGTGCAAATTCCTGATAAACAAAATAAGAAAGTCCTATTCCCAAAGCAAAAGGGATAATAATACTTGCATGGCTGATGACTACGGCATCATGAGCTTTTTTTCTTAATACACTCAGATCCAGCTCCATTCCAACAATATACATGAAAAGAATAAGACCTATCTGACTTAGAAACTGAAGGTTACCTAATGATTCTTTGGGGAAAAGAAATGCCGAAAACTCAGGGAAATACATTCCCACAAGTGATGGCCCCAACACAATACCTGCAATCATTTCTCCGATGACAGTGGGCTGTTTTATTTTCATACAAATCCATCCGAAAAGTCTTGCCGTCATAATGATAGTGACAATTTGCGCCAGTAATAACGCAAGCGGATGATGAAGATTGGTTTTAAATGATTCCAAGAAATTTTCCCAGGTAGAACCGCTGCTGGTTTTAGCAACAATATTTTCTTTTACTTCCAAAGTCTGTCCTTCAATAATGAAATAATACATCAGACACGAAAAAACAGCGATGGTAGTAATGTAGAAAATTAAATTTTTGTATTTCCCCAAATTCATGATTCCAATATTTTATGCAAAGTTGATAAGAATATAGTTATGTTAAATACTCTTTTTTTTTAAATGTAATGAATGTTCTAAAAAATGTAATAAAATCTATTTGAATGAATATCCGAATCCAAATCCTATTTTCCAGCTGCCGTTCTGGTCTGCTGTTTTGGTATTATAGTAAGCCGGGATCTGAAGGGCAATTTTTTTATAAACCATCGTAAGACCGGCACCCAGCGTAGGCATAATAGGACTGTTTTTTGTTCCTGATGACCGGTCTTCTTTAATTCTTAATGAAGGAAGCATTCCCAATACGAATTTTATGTTTTGGTGGGTAAGGCTTACATTGGGTCCGGTAAAATTAATAAAAGCACCATGATCTACATATCCGGCCACTGCTATTCCGTCAAAAAAAGATACTTTTATTTTTGAAGGTATCTCTTGGGAAAAACACAAGCCGGATATGAGAAGTCCTGCAGCATAGAAACAGTTTTTCATTATAAAATCAATTAATTCTGTGCAAAAATAAATGGATTGTACGTCGAAAAAGGGGAGTTGTAATAAAGTGCAGTAATTCTGTAACGAAACCGGAAAAATTTGAAAAAGGGCTTATTTCCCGAATAGCTCCATCAGGGAATTTTTGTAGGCATCACCAATCTGAAGTTTCAGAAAGGTATGATCTTCAGTGGCAATTGTTGTAATAATTTCGTTGGTTGAAAATACTTTGATAGAAGATAAAGCAATAATCTCTTTTTTGTTGACCTGGGCAAAATCTTTGGCAGGAAGCATTTCCAGAAGGTTTTTAAAATTCAGGTTTTTTAGAACGATTGTTGTTCCGTCACTTAAGATGATATCTTTATCCCTGCTGTCAATTTCAGAGGTTTTAATATAAGAAATCTGTTCTGTAAATATGACGGTTTTTCCGATATTGGTATTCCATTCGATAAAAGCTTTTTTAGGGCTGTCTTCCACCAGTTCCTTAGCTTTTTCGAAAGCCTGCATCAGTCTTTCTTTTTTGATAGGTTTTCTTACATAATCTACCACATTCAGGTCGAAAGCTTCGGCTGCATATTCTTTATAAGCTGTTGTAAAGATAATTTTTTTTGAACCTGAAATAATCTCAGCCACCTGAAGGCCTGTCATTCCGGGCATTTCAATATCCAGAATACACAGATTGCAGTCGAGACTGTCTATTTCGTTCAGAAAAATTTTAGGATCATTGAATGCTTTTACCACTTCTACATTGTCGATCTGCTCACATAGAAGTTTTAAATAGCTAATAGCCAATAATTCATCATCCAGAATAACGCATTTTATCATAGAATTCTCCTAAATTGATTTTTAATTCCGCCGTAAAGACTCCGTTTTTTGAACTTCTTTCCAGCTGGTAGTAAGTGCTGTAGATCATTTTAAGCCTTTGATCAAAAGATTGGCTTCCAAAACCGCTTTTTTCCTTTTCCAGAATATTCTTTAACGAAGCTTTATTACTTACTTTCATCGTGAAAATACCATTTTCAAGCTCCATATAAATGGAAATAAAAGAGTCCTGAGCCAGGAAATCCGTATGTTTAAAGGCATTTTCAATAAGATCCACAGTAATCAGCGGAGCAAATACCTTTTCCTCATACAGCGCATCAGATTTATTAATCTTTGATTTGATTCTGAAATCAAAAAGTGGATTGATTTTTATTTTATTAATTTCAATAAGGCTTAAAGCAAAATTAAGCTCCTCTTTCGGGCTTACATACTTATTGTTGCTTTCATATAAAATATAATCCAGCACATTCGCCAGCTTATCCAGTGACATGTACGTCTGATAGGCGTGAGACTGCACCGAATTAAGAATATTTTTAAACAAATGCGGATTCAGCTTTGTACCAATATGTTCCAGACGGACTTCATTCAGACGCTGTTCAATAAGTTTATTGGTCTCAGATAATTTGCTATTTCTCTTTTTCAGTTTCTCATGCTGGCTGAAAAGGTAAATACTGGTTGTCAGAAACAGGAAAATGGCAAAAACTCCGATGAATATCAGATAGTCATGAATCATGTAGTAATTGCCGCCCATACTATGGTATTAAAACTATTTAAGTTTTTTAAGACTGTTTACCATCACCGTTTCTTCACATTTTTCATAAATGATCTCATAAGACGGATTTTTTTCAGGATAGGTTAAAAGATAGCTTGGACAAGGTTTCTTCTGTGCATGGCTGCGGTCAAAATCTACTTTCCCGTTGGTAATGATACTGTCTTTTATAAATTTCTCATCAATCTTGTAGGCTGCCATTGCGCTCTTAGCCTCGTCAGAATATTTGAACTCTTTAGAAAGGCTTTCAGCAATAACACGGCTGTTGGGTAAATATCCGCTGCAGCTTGCCCCTTTTTTGTTTAAAATAAAAAATACGATCAAAAGCCCCGGAACGAAGCCTATTGCATAAAATTTCAGTTTCTTCATTAGAAAATTAAAAGATTGATATCGTGGTACGTAAGTCCGAAACGGTCGCAGATGATTTTCTTGGTATGTCTTCCTTTGTACATATATAAGCTCTGCTTCATTTCGTTTTTGCGGATCAGCATATTTTCAAAGCCGCCCTCTTCGTCATAATTTAAAATATAAGAAAGGAAGAAATTCGAGATAGCCTTTGTTGTAGTTCTCGGCATTCTTGAAGTAAGGTTCGGAAGCCCGCAGTGAATGACACCGTGTTTGATGACATATGGATCTTCCATGGTAGTGAGTTCTGAGGTTTCAATAACTTTACCGTTATCTATGGTAATATCGATAATGACACTGCCTTTTTTCATTTTCATCACCATATCTTCAGTGACGATAGGCGTCATGTTCAATCTTGGTAGCGCTCCTATCACCACATCAGCACGTCTTAAACTTTTGCTGAGTTCTTTAGGATCAATAATAGAAGTCGGTACCCGACTGTCAACAATAGTATGAAGTCTTCTCAGCTTTGATAAAGAGTTGTCGAAAACTTTTACGCTGGCTCCTAAACCTATTGCTGCTTTTGTAGCAAATTCACCTACAATTCCGGCTCCAAGAATTACTACTTCTGCAGGTCTTACTCCTGTAATACCTCCAAGCATTAAGCCGTTCGATAAGGCTAATAATTCTGAAGCATATAAAATAGAAACGGTTCCTGCAATTTCCCCGATTAATCTTACCAGTGCCAGCTGTTTGTATTCATCAACAATAAATTCAAAAGCAATGGCGTTTATTTTTTTCTCTGCAAGCTTTAAGAAATATTCCTTGTCTCTCAGGTTGATCTGAAGTGCTGAAACCAGATAAGTATTAGGTTTCATGTACTCAATTTCGTCTTCAGTAGGAGGGTTGATCTTCAGAATAAGATCCTGTCCGAAAGCCTCTTTAGGATCATTGGTGATCTTCGCTCCTGATTCAGAATATTGTAAATCTGTAAAAAACGAACCTTCCCCGGACCCGGATTCTATAATAATCTCATGGCCGTGCTCTACCAACACCTGTACGGCGTCAGGAGTGATGCAGGTTCTCCTTTCGTTGAGACAGGTTTCTTTAGGAATTCCAATACTGAACTGTTTTCCCTTTTTAATAACCTCCAATTTTTCCTCTTTCGGCATCAATTCTTCTTCTGTGAAAGGAGTAAAAATATTTGTACTCATCCTTAAATTAAATTATGTCTTACAGATTGTTATTTACACTCAATTTATGAGCAAAGATACATAATATTTAATCGAATGAAACTTCTCTGTTTTCACCCGTGTTCACAATACTCATTGTGTGATAGTTGAGACCGTAAAGCTCCTCTTCATATACTTCCGGCCACTCGATAATGCATAAAAAAGAGTTGTCCAGATATTCTTCAATTCCGATATCATAGACTTCTTCAATATTTTTTAAGCGGTAAAGATCAAAATGGTATACTTTCCCTTTTTCCGTATTGTATTCATTAACAATAGAATAAGTGGGAGAATTGACTTCATCCTTGCTGCCCATATTTTTAAGCAGAAATTGTGTGAAAGTAGTTTTTCCGGCTCCCAGATTTCCCTTTAATAAAAGAATATTATGTTTTAATTCCGGAATGATGCTGTCAACAACTTCCTGCCAGTCTTCGATTGTATTGATATTGAACTGCATATGCTAATTTGTTTTGCAAAAATAATGATTTATGACTTGCTAAGCTAGAAATTTAAGGCTGGAAGATGGAAGTTATAAGCAGCACATTCCATATATATTCACAAACTTATCAACTTGCAACCCGAATCCCGTACCGAAATTCCCAATCTCTTCCAATTTCTCCATAAATTACTTAATTTTACACCATGATTTCCAAACAGACCATTGATAAGATATTCTCCACGATCCGCGTTGAAGAGATTGTGGGTGAGTACGTGCAGTTGAAGAGAGCAGGGTCTAACTTTAAAGGACTCAGTCCTTTTCATGAAGAAAAATCTCCAAGTTTTGTTGTTTCACCAAGCAAACAGATCTGGAAAGATTTCTCAACCGGAAAGGGAGGAACGGCGATTTCTTTTCTTATGGAAATTGAGAACTTTACCTATCCTGAAGCCCTTCGCCATGCGGCAAAAAAGTACGGAATTGAAATTGAAGAAGATCTGCGTGAAATTTCCGAAGAGGCAAAACATGCACAGACTGAAAAAGATCTTTTATATAAAATTCATGAGGTTGCCAATACTTATTTCCAGAAAATTCTTTGGGATGATCAGGAGGGAAGAAGCATCGGATTGGCTTATTTTAAAGAGAGAGAATTAAAGGACGATATTATCAGAAAATTCCAGTTGGGATATTCTCCTGAGAAGAAGAATGCTTTTACTGCATATGCACTGGAGAAAGGATACAACAAAGAAATTCTTGAGAAGTCCGGATTATCTATTTTCCCGGAAAATACTCCTGCAGGAGTAGACCGTTTCAGAGAAAGAGTTATTTTCCCTATTCACAGTTTTTCAGGAAGGGTACTTGGTTTTGGAGCAAGGATTCTTAAAAATAATGTCAAAACAGCGAAATATCTCAATTCCCCGGAAACGGAGATCTATCATAAATCTAATGTCCTTTATGGATTAAACCAGAGTAAGCAGGCAATTTCAAGAAAGAATGGCTGTCTTTTGGTGGAAGGATATATGGATGTGATCTCGCTTCATATGTCTGGAATTGAAAATGTAGTGGCCAGTTCCGGAACGTCTTTGACAACGGAACAGATCAAACTGATTAAAAGGCTTACGGAAAACGTAACCATTCTTTTCGATGGTGATAACGCCGGTATCAAAGCCAGTTTCCGAAGTATCGATATGCTGTTGACTGAAGGAATGAACATTCGTGTCCTGCTTTTCCCTGATGGAGATGATCCGGATTCATTTGCAAGAAAGCATCCGCAGGAATATGTAGAAAAGTATATCGAAAATGAAGCGATGGATTTCATCGACTTCAAAGCGGAAATCCTATTGAGGGATGTTGGTAATGACCCTATTAAAAAAGCAGAAGCGATAAGGGATATCGTAAAATCTGTTTCTTTTGTACAGAATGCGCTGAAAAGAGAGGTTTACCTTAAAGAGGTTTCCAATAAATTCGGACTTTCTGAGCAAAGTCTTTTCAATGAGCTTGATGTTCAGAAGCAGATTACACAGAATCAGACCCATCATGTTCAGCAGCAGCAAAAGGAGAAAGCAGCTCCGAAGATGGAGATTGTTCCTCTTGAAAAAGAGAAAGAAGATCCTTTCCTGTTTGATGTACTGTTCATGGAGAACAAGCTTGTCGAGCACATGCTTGCATTTGGAGATATTATTCTGAAACGTAGAAATGAACAAGGTGAAGAATATCAGATTACAGTCATTGAGGAAATTCTTCATCATTTTGAAGAAGAGCAGTATACGTTTTTAGTCAAAGGCAATGAAATCATTATCACTCAGGTGAGAGAGGGAATTCAGAAAGATGAGCTCAGAAGTGGAAACTTTTTTGTATCTTTTATGGATGAAGAGATTACTACAAAGGTGGTGGATGCTTTGATTCCGTTGGATGATCTTGAAAACTGGGCTTCCAGAAATATTTATCCTCCCAATTACGGAGATAAAGTGGCAGATCAGATCCAGGGAGATGTTTTATTGCATAAATACAGATATATAGATTATTTAATCACGGAAACGGATAAAGAGCTGGATCTGTACAGGGATACTGATGAAGTAAAGTACTACGAGCTCATCAAAAAGATTACCTTATTGAAACAGGCTTCCATGCGATTGAGTAATATCATTGAATATTCACCTATCAAAGGAATCTATGGAGATAGAAAAAGATAGTTTTTTAAGTCAGTTTTTTTATATTCTGTGACAAAAAGTCCTATAAAATTTTAGGAATAAATATTGTAATTTAAACATTGAGAATAGTATAAAAATAATACATAATAGAAATATGGACATTAAAAAAGATTTCAGAGATTTCTCTGTAAAGCATTTAGGAAACAACGGTTTGGTTACCGATCAGTATATGGGAATGTATGGCCCAACGAATCTTACTCCGTACATCATGGAAGAAAGAAGATTAAACGTTGCTCAGATGGACGTTTTCTCTCGTTTGATGATGGACAGAATTATCTTCCTGGGAACAGGTATTGATGATCAGGTAGCAAATATCGTTACGGCTCAGCTTTTATTCCTGGAAAGTGCAGACCCGTCAAAAGATATTCAGATCTACATCAACTCTCCTGGTGGAAGTGTTTATGCTGGTTTAGGTATTTATGACACCATGCAGATCATTAAGCCAGATGTAGCAACTATCTGTACAGGTATGGCTGCTTCAATGGGAGCTGTATTATTGGTTGCCGGAGAAAAAGGAAAACGTTCTGCGCTTAAGCATTCAAGAGTAATGATTCACCAACCTTCAGGAGGTGCTCAGGGAGTTGCTTCTGATATGGAGATCAACTTGAGAGAGATGCTGAAACTGAAGCAGGAACTTTATGAAATCATTGGTCACCACTCAGGACAAACTTACGAGTGGGTAGAAAAATCTTCTGACAGAGATTACTGGATGACTTCTGAAGAAGCAAAAGGCTACGGAATGGTAGATGAGGTTCTGCAAAGATCTACTGAGAAAAAATAATTGATTGTAAAATCATAAGAAACCGCACCTATCTGGTGCGGTTTTTTTGTTGGATTATAATTTCATCATTCATTTAAATCAAATTATTGTGTGTTAAGATTCCTACGGAATGACACAATTGAAATGAGAGTTTATTTATACAGTTTGTCATTCCGTAGAAATCCAGCCACAATCACTCATGAATAATACATCAGAAAAAATCTACAATCCGGAAGACCATATTCCCAGTTGAAAACGTAAAAATTCCCCTCCTCTGGAGGGGTGGCGAAAATTCAAAGAATTTTTGACGGGGTGGTTTTCCATGTTCTCATCACTCACTCTTAAATTCTCTTTTTTCTGTTTATATTCATTTCATTTTGTAATTCTATTGTTAAAATACAATTATCATTATATTCAAGATCAGTTTATAATCAATCTCTATTTTCGCAGCCATAAAAGTGAATATGAAAAAATTACTATGGTCTGCTGTAGTGCTGGCAGTATTGGCTTCATGTAAAAGTGATGATGATACCACAATAATTAATCAGGATATTAATTATTCCAAACTACCTCAGGAATTTCCATTTACAAAACTGGCTACGATCAACGGAGTAGATGTCATCAATGGCGGATTTGGTTCCGGAGCAGCAGCTCACCCAACAAGAAAAGGTGAATTCTACGTCATAACAGACAGAGGACCAAATACTGACTTTCAGAATGGGAAAAAGTTCCTTGCTCCTAACTTTACGCCTACCATCATGCATTTTAAAATCAACGCTGACGGAAATGTAGAGGTAATTAAATATATTAAACTTAAAAATCCATCCGGACAGCTTATTACAGGATTACCAAACCCTGTAGGAATGGGCAGTACCGGAGAAATAGCCTATGATGCTTCCGGAAATGTTTTAGGGACGGATCAATATGGATTAGACAGTGAAAGTATTGTCGCAGCAGCAGACGGTACATTCTGGGTTTCTGATGAATACGGACCACATATTGTACATTATAGTGCAGACGGAATGGAAATGGAAAGAATAAGCCCGGTGGGTGTAAATACAGGACCAAGAAAATTACCTGCGGTTTTGGCGAAAAGAAGGGCTAACAGAGGAATGGAAGGACTTTGCATTACGCCGGATGGAAGAACGCTGGTAGGAACCATACAGTCGATGATGCTTGTACCTACTAAAGCATTGGCTACCAATACTACTTTAACGAGAATCGTCACATTTGATATTATTACAGGGCAGACCAAACAGTTTTTATACAAACAGGATGGAGGCGCTTCTGATTCAGTTTGTGACATTACGGCCTTAAGTAACAATGAATTCCTGGTGATTGAAAGAGATGGAAATTTCGGATCTCAGGGAGGAATTAAAAAAGTATACAGAATAAATTTAAGCAACGCTTCCGATGTGAATGGAACTGACATTAATGCAGTTGACGGAATGAAAATCAATGGAAAAGCCTTAGAGCAGTGTTCATGGGATGAAATTACCAATGCGGGGATAAAAGCTGTTTCAAAAACATTAGCGGTGGATCTGGTTGCCAAACTGGGCTATGAACATGATAAGTTTGAGGGAATCGTTTATTTGGGAAATAATAAACTGGCTGTTTTCAATGATGATGACTTTGGAGTTGTGGATGATGGAAATGGAAACCCTAAAGCTAAAATTCTTCCTAAAACAGGGAAGGTAGACAAAGGAACTATGTATATAGTCGATATTCAATAATTAGATTTTTTTAACGGAAAACGGCGACATCGAAGATGTCGCCGTTTTTATATCAATAGGAACAGACTTTGGCCAGAACCTATTATTTTCAATATTAGTTAAAACCTTCAATAATCTTAGAGAAATCCTCTAATTTCAAAGCAGCACCTCCAATCAGTCCTCCGTCGATATCCGGCTGAGAGAAGATTTCTTTTGCATTGTCCGGCTTTACAGATCCTCCGTAAAGGATTGAAATTTCATCAGCAACTTCCTGTCCGTATTTTGCAGCGATGATACTTCTGATGTGTGCATGGATTTCCTGTGCCTGTTCAGGGCTTGCCGTTTCTCCTGTTCCGATTGCCCAAACAGGTTCGTAAGCAATCACTACCTTCTTGATTTCTTCAGCAGAAAGTGTGAAAAGCGCTACTTCAGTCTGATTTTTTACCACTTCCAGGTGTTGTCCTGCTTTTCTCTGCTCAAGAGTTTCCCCGTTACAATAGATAGGTGTAAGACCTTTGTCAAGAGCCAATTTGATTTTTCTGTTACAGTGAGAATCTGTTTCTCCGTGATATTGTCTTCTTTCAGAGTGTCCGATCAATGAGCCGGTAGCATCGATAGATTCTAACATATCAGCAGAAATTTCTCCAGTATAAGCACCACTTTCATGCTCGCTCATGTCCTGGGAAAATACCCCGATTTCGTCCTTTTCAAAGATGTCTTTTGCCATCATTAAATATAAAGCAGGCGGAGCGATCCAAACCTCACAGTTGGTAGCATTGTTGTTTTTATAGCTTAGTAACTGAATCATCAATTGTTGTGCATCAATTACATTTTTGTTCATTTTCCAGTTGCCTGCAACTATTTTTCTTCTCATAAGATTTATATATTGATTTATTTACTTTGTTAGTAGTTGTACTATAATCCCCAAAGATTTTTCAGCAGAACATAGAACGTATGCTCTTCTTCAGTTACTTTATTATCCGCTTTGATCAATGATTTTGCAAACTGAACAAACTTTACACGCTCGTCTTCAGTAGAATCTTCATGGAAGCATCTTGCATGGAATTCAAAGTGGTCTTTCCACTCTTCAGGCTGTAAAAGAGCTAGTGTCTCCAATTCGTTGTCAAGATTCATTCTGAACGGAAATTCATCCGCCATATATTGCTGCACCAGCATTCCTTCCTCAGGAGCAAACTCTCCGTCTACAGAAGAAAGGATCATTAATAAGTGATATCCGGCGATTGATTTATTTGATTTTTGCATGAGCTTAGTATGTTTAAGTTTAGTGTTTAAATTTGATAGTTGATAGTTGATAGTTGATAGTTGATAGTTGATAGTTGATAATTGAAGACAACTCTTTCTCGTAACGACCTATCATTTATAATTTATCATTCATCATTTATAATTAATTAACGTAGTCCTTTGCAGGCTGTTTATCTATGATTTTTCCATTTTCAAGAATCAGTACAAACGGGTTGCTTCTTGCTATGGTTTTGATGGCAGTACCGTCCATCATTGCATTTTTAATCGTTTTAAAAGTATTCGGATAGGTAGAAACTCCATAGATTAGAGCTCCTTTCTGTGTATTTACTTTAGCTTCCACTTTCTGAAGCAGATCAGCAGGAACATCTTTTGGATGATAAGAAAACACCAAAACAGCTTTTGGAGCATTGATGATTTCGTTCGTAACTTCCATTCCTGTAGGATCTTCAATCTTAAATTTCACAATCTCAGATTTGTAACCTTCTTTGATCAGCACAGATTCATTTTTTCCTTCCTCAATTTTCCATGGAGAACCTTCTGCCCAGTATTCTGTCTTTTTGATATAATCATCCTGATTTACCTTAATAACAGCTCCTGTTTTCTGGTTTTTCAGAGAATAAAAAGTCTTATATTCAGAAGGGTTTTTTTCGATTTTTACTTTTTCACCTTTAATGTCTGTTCCTATTTTATAATCACGGAAATCAATGATCGGTTCATGCATAATCCCCTGTGCCATAACGTAAATCATGCCCAGAGAAAATACAGTTAAAAGAATATATTTAAAAGTATTGGAAGACTCTTTTTGGGTAACTCCATACTCATCCTTTTTACGGAATTCTTTTCTGTAAAGAACGAAAAGGATAATTAATCCTACCAGAAGTACAACATCTTTAAGGAAGCTCTGCCAAGGTGTAAACTTGATCGCATCACCAAAACATCCACAATCTGTTACGACATTGAAATACGCTGAATAGAATGTAAGAAATCCAAAGAAAATACAAAGCGCTATTAATATGGATAAGGTAAATTTAGGCTTTAATTTAAGCAGCAGCATAAATCCCAGGAAAAGCTCCAGTACCACCACTATAATGGAAAACAGAAGCGCAAACTTTTCTAAAAATGGCATATTGAATACCGGAGGGGCAAAATATTCTTCCATTTTGAAAGAAAAACCTACCAGATCCACGGCTTTCACAAAGCCTGAAAGGATAAAAATAACAGCAATAATAAAGCGTAATAAACCTTTAAGCATATTAAATATTTTTGGGTTCGAATTGATTTTCTTTTTCCGAGAACTTGATCAGACAGAAGACCGCATAGTTCAGCATATCGAAATAGTTGGCGTCAAGCCCTTCCGAAACGATTGTTTTTCCCTGATTGTCTTCAATCTGTTTAGTTCTTAATACTTTCTGATAAATAAGATCTGTGATGGAAGAGATTCTCATATCTCTCCATGCTTCACCATAATCATGATTTTTTCTTTCCATTAAAGTCTTCGCTTCGTTGGAATATTTGTCATACAGACCTAAAATTTCTTCTTTATTTTCATTGAAATCATTGGAAAGCCCTTTCTCAAGCTGAATAAGTCCAATGATAGAGTAGTTCACAATAGCGATAAATTCATCTTCCTCACTCTCATCCACCATTTTTTTATCGGTCATCTGAAGCGTGCGGATCCTGTTGACTTTGATGTAAATCTGATCTGTAATGGAACTCGGTCTTAGCACTCTCCATGCAGCTCCATAATCCTGTAACTTTTTACCGAAAAGATCACGACACTGACTGATAACTTTCTCGAACTGTACTGATGTTTTTAGCATAAATTTTCTTAATCTTCCAAATATACGAATTCGGTTTTAGATTTTTGAATTTGAGGAGGTGAGTTTGTGAGTGAGAAGGTTGGAGAGTTGGAGAGTCGGAGAGTCGGAGGGTTTGAGAGTTTGATTAGTTTCGGGATACGGGATACGGGATACGGGATTTTGGGGTAAGAGTGGGAGTGTTCGAGAGTAAGGATGTTTGATTGTCTGGCCTAACTTCCAGCTTCCATCTTCCAACTTCCAGCCTCAATTTATCTCTTAAAAGCTATAAATCACTAATTTTGCAGAATACAAAATCATTTATCAATTATCATTCATCAATTATAAACTCCCATGCTCTCCAACTCTCCAACTCTCCCACACTCAGACTCTCCAACCTACTCAATCAACTGTAACGGTCGTTTAGTACAACTTGATACCCCAAAAATCATGGGAATCCTCAATCTGACCCCGGATTCTTTCTCTGACGGCGGAAAATTCAATACCGAAAAAGCTGCTCTGGAGCATGCCGAAAAACTGTTGAAAAATGGAGCGGAAATATTGGATATCGGACCTCAGTCTACACGTCCTAACGCAGAGTTCTTGAGTGCTGAAGAAGAAATAAGAAGAATTGGAAATATCATTTCTCTGATTAAAAAAGAATTCCCGGAATCCCTGATTTCCCTTGATACTTTTTATGCCGCAACTGTAAAGTTTGGGTTCAATGAAGGCATAGATTTGATCAACGATATTTCTGGAGGTCAGTATGATGCAGAAATGTTTGATACAGCAGCTCAGACAAAACTTCCGTACATTTTGATGCACGTAAATCCTTCTTATGATACTATGCATGATAAGATCAGATTTGAAGATATAACATTGGAGGTTAACAGATATTTTTCACAAAAAACAAAAGAACTTTTAGAAAAAGGAGTGAATGATATTATCCTTGATCCCGGTTTTGGATTCGGAAAAACAGTGGAAGATCAGATGAAAATGATCCATGAAGTTGAATATCTGGGATTCGGAAGGTTTCCTTTACTGATAGGGATTTCCAGAAAGTCATTTATTTATAAACCACTGGGAAAATCACCTCTGGATATCAATGAAGAAACACAGAAACTTCACATGAAAGTTTTGGAGCAGGGTGCAAAAATTTTAAGAGTTCATGAAGTCGCTGAAGCAAAGGAAACTGTGACTCAGTTTTTACGAAAAAAATAAAAAGTGCGAAAAAAACTTGTGAGTAATTAAAAAGTTTATACATTTGCAGTATGAATTTCACGAATCAAAAAAATATTATTGTCATTTCTATTATTGCTGCTGTCATTAACAGCAGGAAGGAAACGGCATTTTAGATAGATTTTAATTTAAATTATATATAGAACCGTTTCAAATATTGAAGCGGTTTTTTTGTTTTAATTTTTTATAGTAAAAATATGTATCAGTTATTATCAGTAATTATTATCGTCATTATTATTCCCTTGCGTCTGTGAGATGGAAGATGTATGACTGTACATATATTGAGCCCTCTCACAGCGTGAGAGGGCTTTTTTTATTCCCTTTTGTTAATTTTTTAAACCTCTATAACATGTATTACAACGACGACACGATTATCTACTTTGATGGAAAATTTATGAAAGCCAAAGATGCCGGAATGGATCTGTACGGACAGTCTCTTCACTATGGTTACTCTGTTTTTGAAGGCATAAAATCCTACAGCACAGATAACGGAACCCAGATTTTCAAAGCAAAAGAACATTACGAAAGACTGAAAAGATCAGCAGAATTGATGCATATTCCCTTCGATTATTCTGCCGAGCAACTTACAGAACTTACCTATGAACTTCTGGAACGTAACGGTTTCACTGATGCTTACATCCGTCCGTTGGTCACATGTTCACCCAATATGTCACTTTCAAAAGGTCAAAAATCTTACTTATCACTTCTGGCCTGGGAATGGAGCAAAGGCTATCTCGCAGATAAAATGAAAATCATGACTTCCTCCTTTCAACGCCCAAATCCGAAGGCATTTAAAGTGGAAGCCAAAGTAGGAGGACATTATGTAAACTCAATACTTGCCTGTCAGGATGCCAAAGACAAAGGGTATGATGAAGCGTTGGTTTTAGATGAAAATGGAAACGTTGCAGAAAGTTCAGGAGCGAATGTTTTCTACGAAAAAGACGGTACTTTATTTACTCCGGGCAAAGGAAGTATCCTTCCGGGAATTACAAGACAAACGGTTTTTGAAATCTGTGAAGAGCTTGATATTCCCGTTAAAGAATCCTTTTTCAAACCTGAAGAAATGCGTGGTGCAGATGCTGGTTTTTTCTGTGGTACAGCAGCAGAAATTGTGGCATTGGATTCCCTGGATGATGTCCCTTTTACAAAAAGCTGGGAAGATACAGTAAGTGAGAAGGTGCAGCAGGCTTATTTGAAAAGGGTAAGAGTTCTGTCATTGTAAATTTTTAGAATTTAAATATCTGATTATCAAATAAATATATCTGTTTTTTTAATGATTGGATATTGTAGTTTTTAGGAAAGTTAGAAATGAAAGAAATATTACAAGCTGTAGTTTTGGCTGAAAATTAAATAAAAAAAATCGCTTTAAGCAGATGAGAAGAAAAGAAAATGAAGAATAATATGCTAAATAAATATTCAAAAACATTCACACAAAACAGTGAGCAGCCCGCAGCCAAAGCAATGTTGTACGGGATAGGATTTAAAGAAGAAGATATGCACAAAGCCCAGGTTGGAATTGCCAGTATGGGATACGATGGAAATACATGCAATATGCACCTCAACGATCTCGCTAAAATGGTAAAAGAAGGAACTTGGGAGCATGGATTGGCCGGACTGATATTTAATACCATTGGCGTAAGCGACGGAATGAGCAACGGAACAGACGGAATGCGTTATTCCCTGGTGAGCCGTGATGTAATTGCCGACAGTATAGAAGCAATCTGTGGAGCCCAATATTATGACGGATTAATCGCATTACCAGGATGCGACAAAAATATGCCGGGAACCATTATCGCAATGGGAAGATTAGACAGACCATCCATCATGGTGTACGGAGGAACAATTGCTCCAGGCTGTTATAAAGGTGAACAGCTTAATATCGTTTCAGCTTTTGAAGCCTTAGGGAAAAAAATTGCAGGAGAAATTACAGAAGAAGATTTTGATGGTGTTGTGAAAAATTCATGTCCCGGAGCAGGAGCATGTGGAGGCATGTACACTGCCAATACAATGGCTTCTGCGATTGAAGCATTAGGAATGAGCCTTCCGTATTCATCTTCTAATCCCGCTTTAAGCAAAGAAAAAAAGGAAGAATGTCATGAAGCGGGAAAATATCTGAAAATATTACTGGAAAAAGATATCAAACCTTCCGATATCATGACCCGAAAAGCTTTTGAAAATGCACTGCGCATGATTGTTATTTTGGGAGGAAGTACCAATGCTGTTTTACATTTTATAGCCATGGCAAAAAGTGTTGGGGTGTCACTGGATCAAGATGATTTTCAAAAGATGAGTGACTGTACTCCTGTTCTGGCGGACCTTAAACCAAGCGGAAAATACCTGATGCAGGATTTATATGAGCACGGAGGAATACCGTCGGTAATGAAATATCTTTTAAAAGAAGGACTGTTACACGGTGATTGTCTCACTGTAACCGGAAAGACATTAGCTGAGAATTTAGAAAATGTTCCTGATCTGGATTTTAATACACAGAAAATCATAAAACCTCTTTCAGAACCTGTAAAAGCTACCGGACATCTGAGAATACTGTACGGAAACCTTGCTGAAAAAGGAAGTGTTGCCAAAATTACAGGGAAAGAAGGAGAATGTTTCGTAGGAAAAGCCCGCGTATTTGATGGTGAAAAAAATCTGATCAGAGGAATTCAGGACGGAACCGTACAACATGGTGATGTCATCGTCATCCGGAATGAAGGTCCGAAAGGAGCTCCCGGAATGCCGGAAATGCTGAAACCTACAAGTGCGTTGATTGGGGCTGGTCTTGGAAGCAGTGTTGCCCTAATCACAGACGGAAGGTTTAGCGGAGGAACCCATGGTTTTGTAGTGGGACACATCACTCCGGAAGCTCACGAAGGAGGTCTGATAGCCTTTGTAAACGATGATGACCTGATTGAAATTGATGCCGTAAACAATACCATACAGCTCAAAGTTTCAGACGAAGAAATTGAAAGAAGAAAAAAAGGATGGCAAAAACCACCTCTTAAAGTACAGAAAGGACTGCTTTATAAATATGCATTAACAGTATCATCGGCTGCTGAAGGCTGTGTAACGGACGAAATCACTCAATAAAAGTATATGGAAAACCTGAATTTATCAACAGAAATACAACTTAGCGGAAGCCGGATCATTCTGGAAGCATTTCTTAACGAAGGCGTAAAAACAGTTTTCGGATATCCTGGCGGGGCTATTATTCCTATCTACGATGCCCTTTATGATTATCGGGAAACGCTGAAACATATTCTGGTGCGTCATGAGCAGGCAGCGGTACATGCGGCACAAGGTCTGGCAAGAGTATCTGGAGAAGTAGGAGTTGTTTTGGCAACAAGCGGTCCGGGGGCAACCAACCTTGTTACGGGATTAGCGGATGCTTTGTTGGATAATACCCCTTTGGTTTGTATTACAGGACAGGTTTTTGAACATCTTCTGGGAACCGATGCCTTTCAGGAAATAGATGTAATGAATGTTACAAGCCCGGTTACCAAATGGAATTATCAGGTTACCGATGCCAATGAGCTTCCCGAAGTACTGGCAAAAGCATTTTACATTGCAAAATCAGGCCGTCCAGGTCCTGTATTGATTGATGTTACTAAAAATGCTCAGCTGCAATCTATTGATTATAAAGGATATTCTCCATGTCATTCATTGAGAAGTTATAAACCAGATCCGGATCCTTGTTTTGAAAATATTGAAAAAGCGGCACAGCTGATCAATGAGGCAGAAAGACCATTTATTATCGCCGGGCAAGGGATTATGTTGGGGAAAGCTGAAAAAGAGTTTTTAGAATTTGCCGAAAAATCAGGAATTCCGGTGGCATGGACGGTGCTGGGAATGAGTGCTGTTCCTACCGATCATCCACAAGCCGTTGGGATGGTAGGAATGCACGGAAACTATGGACCGAATATTTTAACCAACGAATGTGATGTTTTGATTGCTGTCGGAATGCGCTTCGATGACCGTGTAACAGGAAAATTGGATCAGTATGCGAAGCAGGCAAAAATCATTCATCTGGACATCGATAAGGCAGAGATCAATAAAAATGTAAAAGTAGATGTTCCGGTTCTTGGAAACTGTAAACATACACTTCCGTTTCTTACAAAATGGATTACAAAAAGAGAATACCCGGAATGGCATGAAAGATTTAAAAGCTGTCATGAAATTGAAAGTATCAACCTCATCAATACAGAACTTTTTCCTGAAGAAGGAGAAATTACAATGGGAGAAGTTATCCGCTATCTGAACGAGATGACAAAAGGAGAGGCGGTAATTGTAACCGATGTGGGGCAGCATCAGATGGCGACATGCCGTTATTCTAAATTTAAAAATCCCCGTACCAATGTAACAAGTGGTGGATTGGGAACCATGGGATTCTGTCTTCCTGCCGCAATAGGAGCATCCTATGCAGAGACTGGACGTCCTGTAATTGCTGTCATGGGAGATGGAGGTGCTCAAATGAATATTCAGGAGTTGGGAACCATTATGCAGTATCATCCGGAGGTTAAAATTCTAATCCTTAATAACTGCTATCTGGGAATGGTAAGGCAATGGCAGGAATTGTTTCATGAAGAAAGATATTCCTCGGTGGATATTCAGAGTCCTGATTTTGTTCAGGTGGCAAAAGGATATAATATTCCCGGAAACAGAGTCTCTGAGAGGGAAGATTTGAAATGGGCGATTCGGGAAATGCTGGATCACAAAGGATCTTTCCTTCTTGAAGTTATGACCGGAAAAGAGCACAATGTATTTCCGATGATTCCTCAGGGGAAAAGTGTTTCGGAAATTGTACTGAATAATAAATTTTAAAAATAAAAAGATGAAAACAGATCATAAAGAATATACCATTACAGCGTATACAGAAGATTATTTAGGATTGATCGGAAGAATTAATGCTATTTTTTCAAGAAGAAGAATTTCTATGGTAACCTTTAATGTAGGTCCTTCAGAAATAGAAAAAGTTAAAAAGTTTGTCATTGTGATCAGAGAAACGGAAGATTCCGTTCAGAAAATCAGCAGACAAATGGAAAAGCAGATAGATGTTCTGGAAGTACATTATCACAGAACCCCTTATCTGACGGCAATAGAATACGCAAGTTAGAATAAAAAGTAAACATCATAATCAATAACAAATAAAATCAAAAAAATGGCAAAATTGAATTTTGGAGGAGTAGAAGAGAACGTAGTAACGAGAAATGAATTTCCGTTGGAAAAAGCTCAGGAAGTATTAAAAAATGAAGTCGTAGCAGTAATTGGATACGGAGTACAGGGACCCGGACAGGCTTTGAATCAGAAAGATAACGGAGTTAATGTCATTGTAGGACAGAGAAAAAACTCCAAATCATGGGATAAAGCAATCGCAGACGGATTTGCTCCCGGAGAAACTTTATTTGAAATCGAAGAAGCTTTAGAAAAAGGAACTATTATCTGCTACCTTCTGAGCGATGCCGCACAGATTGAATACTGGCCAAAAGTAAAACAACATCTTACTCCGGGAAAAGCGCTGTATTTTTCTCATGGTTTCGGAATCACCTTTAGCGAACGTACAGGAATTGTTCCTCCAGCCGATGTAGATGTATTTCTGGTAGCACCAAAAGGTTCAGGAACGTCACTGAGAAGAATGTTTCTGCAGGACAGAGGTCTGAACAGCAGTTTTGCCGTGTATCAGGATGCAACAGGAAAAGCAAGAGAAAGAGTAACTGCATTGGGGATTGCAATAGGAAGCGGATATCTTTTTGAAACCGATTTTAAAAAAGAAGTTTACAGCGATCTTGCCGGAGAGCGAGGAACATTGATGGGAGCTGTACAGGGAATATTTGCCGCTCAGTATGATGTATTGAGAAAAAACGGACACAGTCCTTCCGAAGCCTTTAATGAAACCGTAGAAGAACTTACCCAGTCATTAATGCCATTGGTAGCAGAAAACGGGATGGACTGGATGTATGCCAACTGCAGCACAACCGCTCAGAGAGGAGCTTTGGATTGGTGGAAGCGTTTCAGAGATGCCACTTCTCCTCTGTTTGAAGAGTTGTATGATAACGTTGCCAAAGGAAATGAAGCGCAGCGCTCGATCGACAGTAACAGCAAGCCTGATTATCGTGAGAAACTGGAAGTTGAACTTACCGAGTTAAGAGAAAGCGAAATGTGGAAGGCCGGCAAGACCGTACGAAGCCTGAGACCCGAAAACAATTAATACTTATACAAGATGATGAAAGAGGGAATAAGTTCCTCCGTTTTAGAGAATGTCTATAAAGCGGAGGAACGATTAAAAAATGTAGTGGTAAAAACGCCTTTGGCTGTCAATAACAATCTGTCAGCCATTTATGACGCGAATATCTGTTTCAAAAGAGAAGACCTTCAAAGGGTAAGATCCTATAAAATCAGAGGAGCGTACAATAAGATGGCAACGATGTCAAAGGAAGAACTCTCAAAAGGAGTGGTGTGTGCCAGTGCCGGAAATCATGCGCAGGGCGTTGCTTTTGCATGTCAGACCATGAAGGTAAAAGGAACTATTTTCATGCCTTTACCAACACCCGGACAAAAGCTTGAACAGGTAAAGATGTTCGGAGGAGAATACATAGATGTTATCCTTTTCGGAGATACTTTTGATGCGGCGAAAGATGCAGCGATGAGGTTTTGCGAAGATCATAACAGTGTATTTATTCATCCATTTGATGATCCTGCTATTATTGAAGGGCAGGCGACAATGGCACTCGAAATTCTGGAACAGTCAGAAGGTATGGTAGATTACCTTTTTGTTCCGATAGGTGGTGGTGGGCTGGCAGCAGGAGTCTGTACGGTATTTCAGCATTTGTCCCCGCAAACAAAAATTATTGGTGTAGAGCCCTCCGCAGCAGCAAGCATGAAAAAAGCCCTTGAAAAAGGAAAACCTGTTCTTCTTGAAAAGATAAGCCGTTTTGTAGATGGAGCAGCGGTACAGCAAGTAGGAGACCTCACTTTCGAACGCTGTAAAAATATCCTGTACGATATGGCTACAGTAGATGAAGGACTTGTCTGTGAAACCATATTATCACTGTATAATAAAGATGCTATCGTGGTAGAACCCGCGGGAGCGCTTTCAGTGGCAGCTTTAGATAGGTATAAAGAAGAGATAAAAGGGAAAAATGTCGTTTGTATTATCAGCGGAAGCAATAATGACATTACCCGTATGGAAGAAATCAAGGAAAAGGCATTGCTTCATGCAGGGTTAAAACATTATTTCCTGGTCAGATTTCCACAGCGTCCGGGAGCATTGAAGGCTTTTGTGATGGATGTTTTAGGCCCTGATGATGATATTACCTACTTTGAATACACCCAAAAGAACTCAAAAGAAAAAGGTATTGCAGTCGTAGGAATTGCTTTGAAGCAAAATAAAGATTTCACTCCTTTGATCGATAAGATGAAACAATATGATTTCTTTGTCAACTATCTGAACAATGATCCTTCTCTGATGAATTTGCTTATTTAAAATTTTTTAAACCATTAAGGATGATTAAGTTTTTAAGAATAATTAAGCAGAAAGCTTCATTCAACAGGGTTGAATCTTAGCTTTCCTTAAATCCTGAATTTATCTTAATGGCTCCAAATCATATAATCATATCCAATATTAAATTATTTCGTTTTAAAAACAGATTCTAAAAACACAATGATGAAAAGAGCTTCACAATCTGTGAAGCTCTTTATTTTTCGACAATAATGATTAAATAAAAATATTTTTTTGAGCCATTAAGGATGATTAAGTTTTTAAGAATAGTTAAGCGGAATGCTTCATTCAAATTTATTTGAATCTTAACTTTCCTTAAATTCTAAACTCTTCTTAATGGTTCAATTCTTTTTCCTTACAAGTTATCTTTCAAGCGAAAAATTTGAAATTACTTTCGGACGCTCAGTTTCATTAGCCACTTTCCAGGATGTTCTATACATCCATTCCGTCATTTTATACAGCTTTTTGTAATTGATATTTTCAGATTCATCCTGTGGTGTATGATATTGATCGTGCAGTACACTGGTGAAGAATATCGAAGGGATTCCAATTTTCGCATATGGAAGATGGTCACTTCTGAAGTAGAAATACTCTGCATGGCTTGGAGAATCCCAATCTTTCAGATATTTGAATTTTGTACTTTCATTATTGGCGTCTTCAGCCATTTTTACGAGCTCTTCAGAATTTTTATGAGGAGCATTTCCTCCCAATAAAGCAGCTTCATTATTGTCATTTCTTCCGATCATATCACCGTTCAGAACGGCTACAATTTTCTCTTTCGGAACTACAGGATGGGCTGCATGCCATCTTGAACCCAGCAAACCTCTTTCTTCAGCCCCATGGAAAACGAAAAGAATGCTTCTTTTTCCCGGCTGTTTTTTGTAAGCTCTGGCCATTGCCAACATCGCAACACAGGTACTTGCATTATCATCAGCACCGTTGTAGATCGTGTCGTTCTTTACAGGATGTCTGATCCCGTCATGATCCTGATGTCCGCTCAGCAAAACATATTCATTTTTAAGAACCGGATCTGTACCCTCTATTTTCCCAATAATATTAACAGATGGATATTTATAGGATTCAGTGATCAGGTTCAGAGACGTTTTAGGATTGTTTTTTACCCAGCCTGCATTTTCTCTTTTAATCCATAAAACAGGAATATTATTCGTGATTTTTTCTCTTAATCCTTCTACACCATAGCTTCCTCTTGTCATTTGAGGCAGTACTTCTATCCAGCTTTTTTCAGAGGTATCATCGGTAATGAAAATAATGGCTTTTGCTCCCAGTTGAAAAGCTTTATCGTAATATTTATTTCTTACAAATCCGGGATACCTTCTTACAAAAAGGGTCATATCTTTTGAGATATTTTTGTCAGAAGCATTTACGGCAAGAACTTTTCCTTTGATATTCAGTTTGGCAAGATCTTCTGGCTCTGCGTTTCCGGCATACACTATTTCTGCATCTACAGTAGCATTTACGGGTTCAGCCACAAGAAAATCTTTCCATAGTTTCAGACTGGTATCTCCAATTTTTAGGCTGCTTTGAGGAATAACCTGATGTCTGTACATATCAAAAAACTGGAAAAAAGTTCCGTTATCTCCGGCGGGTTTCATTCCTGTTTCTTTGGCTTTGTCTGCCAGCCACATAGAAACTTTCAATTCATCCAGCGTTCCGGCTTCACGTCCCCAGAACTGGTCTGCAGCAAGCTGGTACATATCGTTGCGTAGATCAGATTCTTTGATGGCGGAAACCAAAGGCTTCTTATAATTCTGAGCGCTTCCAAAGGCAAATATGAAGAGCCCAAGTAAAGAAAAAACATAATTTTTATTCATGGCAGCTCTTAATTGAAGTTAGCTAATTTATCTGAAAACTGTTTTGAAAACTCTTTTCTGTCTTCTTCCAGTTTTTCCTGTGTAGAAGGCAAAAAATAATTAAAAAGGATCTTGTCTTCATGGTCTAAAAAGATAATTTCCTTTTCATTTCCATCAATCATCTGTGAGAAAATTTCCCACATCGGAGTGTCTTTTAATTTTAATAATTCAAAAAACTGTTCTGCTTTGATTTCGATTTTCTGCATGTTCTTTTTATATATTATCGGTGAATATTTCTGAATTTTGATTCAAAAATAAAGATTTTGTATTTTTTAGGTATTAAAACTCAAGAAACTTAAGCTTAAACTGGATGGCAAAATTTTCTCTGAAATGCGGAGTCGCATAATAACCCACTCTGTAGAATAAGCCCAGATTAAAATAGCTGGAAAGGAAATTGTTCCATTCCAAACCTACTTCCTGATACAGGTGATCCAGTTTTCTGAACTTAAACTGATGATATTCCGGATGTTTCATATCTCCGATAGTCCCTCTTAAGACGAAATCAAAGCTGGAAACATTATGCCCGAAACTCTTGAAATACCATGGCAGTTTGTGTGTAAAGTAATACGCTACGAATCTGTCATTATAGTATTTTCCACCCTCCAGAGTAGCAAACCCAAGGTAAGAAGTAAGGTTAAAATTAAAGTCTTTACCAGGAGAGGCCAATCCGTTCATCGTAAAGTTTTTCCAGATAGGAGCTCCGCCCAAAACAGCACCTCCATACAATCTGAAACCGGTAGTTCCGATTGGTGTTTTGAAATTATGAACAAACAGCGCATCAAAACGGGAATAGCTAAAATCTCCCTGCAGCATTTTGTAACTTTGTTCATAATTAAAATAGAGCTCAGGATATCTCTGGTCAATCAGAGATTTTCCCTGTGGAGTCATAATATTGGTAGAATTCGGAGAATATTTTAAGGTGAAAAGCGTGTTGAAATTTCGATAGGAAGTTCCTCTGTCTCTGAACTGATAATCAAACTCTGCTTGTTCTGTATTTCTTCTTACAGCAAGGGCAAGAGTAAGACCGTTTGTGACATCGTTCAGATAAGATAATGACATTCCTTTAAAGTGAAAATACTTGTCATTGTTTAGATTATTCCCAAAGTTCATCGTTCTCATTTTGAAATTCCAAAACTTGCGGTTGAATTCCCCAGAGGCTGTTACATCATCATACACCTCAAATCTGAAAATTGAGTTTTTTTCCAGTGTGGTTTTCATGTCAAGCCCCATTCCATATTTCCATTTTCTGTCCTTCACCCCATAGGCAAAGTAGTAATCCGGTGAAAAATAAGGGTTAAAATTTTCATTCAGTTTGGCTTTTAAACCTAATCTGAAACCTTCATAGGAGTTATAATTGACAACTTCATCTACGGCAAAGTCTACAGATCCTACTCTGATCTGCCCGTTCAGTAATCCCGATAAAATCTGTGCTTTGGTATCAATTTTATATTTTTTACCTAAACTGTCGATGGTCTTATAGGTATTTTGTTCTCTTTCCGTAAGAGGTTCCGTTCTGTAACGGTCCAGAGAATGGCCGTCAATATTTTTTACGGAGAAAGTATAGCCTTTGAAATCTTTGGGATTCTCTTCGATAGGAGCTTCAAAATCAAAATATTTTGAGGTGAGGAAAGCATAGGTGCCAAAGCTTTTTTTGTCTTTCTTATCATCAGCATGTTCCTTGTCATCCATCGCCATTTTACCCATTTTAAGCTTTGTTTTTTCATGGGCGAGGAACCATTTGTTATTGTAGAATACCCATGTGCTGGTGATAATTCCGTCGTTTTTATTTTTACTGAAATTTTCAATCTTTTTGATTCCGTAGGTTTCCGTATCTACATAAATGGCGCCGTTATACTTTCTTTTTCTGTCTGGTTTTTTGTAATTGACTTCACGGAAACGGATCACAAAGTTTTTTCTCCCGTCAAGAGTAACGGTATCCGAAAGAAAGAACCTGTACAATCCTCTGTTTTCGGGCTTCACCTGCTCAGGAACAATGTCCCTGTTACTCTGCTGGAGTGCGATCATTTCATAGATAGGCTGCTTCAGACCAGAAATTCTGTTGTCCAGAATATTGATCTTTTCACCATATTTTTTGGAATATAAAAACTCCTGTGCCCTTTCCCAGAGAAAAAGTTTACTTTTTGAAAATACTTTTCTTGCGGAAATATTATTCAACGAGTCTTTTTCCCTTTTTTTCTTGAAAATATTTAAATCATTGAAATATTGATTAAACTGTGTAAGACTGTCCTCATCAATATCCAGAGATATTTTTTCGTAAGATTTATAAGAGTAGGAACCCAAACTTTTTGGAGAGTTTTCGTTAAAAAGTTTGTTCACTTTTTTCAGAATTTCCAAAGCCCGGGGATCACTTTTATCTTCAATAACTACAGCTTCAATACTGGTGGTTTTTGAAGACTTTTTGAGCAGGGAAATCTCCATACTGCTCTCCACTGATATCGTTTCTTTCTGGTAAGAATCAGCGTCAATATCAATGTTTTTGCATCCTGTTTTAAATTCCAGAACGCCCTGTTCATTAGTGTATCCAATGACGGTGTTGTCACAGGATACTTTTGCATTAAAAACAGGCTTTTGACTGGCGTCATCCACAATCTTAATTTTTGATTGCGAATACCCCAAAAAGCAGATCAGAAAAAATAATAACAGTAAACCCCTTTTCATGTAATATTACTAGGTCAAAATTAATGATATTTATTGTTCTGGAAAAGTTTTTAACATAGTATAACATTGATTTAATCTAATGTTTTCATGGACTTTGTACCTTATAAAATTGAATGATGAGAACACTTAGGTAGTCTTTCTGTATTTCATGGAAATTTCCAATAAAAAAACTCCTGAACCCGGTTCGTTCAAGAGTTTTTGATCACTTGTTATTTTGTTTTTGATAGTTTATTGATCATCCAAGGCTTTCATAAATTCAATAATATCATCTATTTCCTTATCAGTAAGCTGTAACGGAGTGTCGGAGAGTGTTTGATTGTCTACTTTAAATCCAAAAGCTTTTCCACCGCCTTTATTGTAAAAATTCATAACTTCTTTCAATGTTTTGTATCCTCCGTTATGCATGTAAGGAGCTGTTTTATTGATGTTTCTAAGCGTAGGCGTTTTGAAGGAATGCTGCAATGAAGGTACTGTTTCATGAAATTTTCCTCTTCCCGGATCATTGTCAAAGGTTTTATTTTCACCATTGACTGCCGTTCCTAAAACCTCCTGTTCGGTTTTCTTGAAATTAGGAGGAACTGTACCATTGAATAAAGGAACAAAATGACATATTGCGCATTGGGCTTTTCCAACAAAAAGATTGAATCCACGTTTTTGGCTATCCGTCATTGCCGACTTATTTCCCCTCATATAATCATCAAAAGCAGAATTGAATTTTGACAAAGAACGAATATAACTTGCCAGGACATTCTGAAGTTGCCAAACCTCTGTTTTTTGAGAATGATAAATCTTTTTAAATGCCGCCTGATAGTTTTTATCCTGATTGATTTTG
This sequence comes from Chryseobacterium sp. GVT01B, assembly GCF_019970045.1. GTDB lineage: Bacteria > Bacteroidota > Bacteroidia > Flavobacteriales > Weeksellaceae > Chryseobacterium. Next base: position 406,973 of record NZ_JAHXYI010000005.1, on the reverse strand, counting down.
GCGAGAATGACATTCAGATCACCATGCATTTCTTCTTTATTGGAGATCACATCCGAACTCTGTCCTTCCAGGTCGTCCTTTCTCATATCCCAGAACTGACCATGTTGATAACCTGCATAGTTGAGAGAAGGAGCATTTCTTGCAAGTTCCGAATTTTCCAGGGACATAGATCTGGCAAGCCCGTCAGTAAATGCTTTCTCAGGAATATGACATGTTGCACAGCTTCGGTTATTGTTGTTGGAAAGGATTTTATCATTAAAAAGCTGGTGCCCTAGAGCTGCCTTTTCTTCAGAGAATTCATATTCTTTTCCTGGAGTGAATGCATTGGGATTAAAAGCATTTTTAGCAAAGAATGTAGCCGCATTTTTGTTTAAAGCTGTCGTTACCTCAACATCCGGAATTTTCTCCTGGTTTTTAAAATCCAGCATCAAAGTGGTGATCTTATTCAAATGATCAGGGATAAAACTGGCGTAGTCAAAAGTGTTTTTGTCTGTGTTTCTTTTCAGAACTTCAATGGCTGAATTAATTTCTGTAATGATACTTTTTAAAGCTTTGTCTTTCGAACGTTCAGTGGAAATTTGTTCCAGTGTCTCTTTGATTCCTTCCAGCGAAGAAGGCATTTCCTGTAAAAATATTCCGGAAACCGGAGTGTCAAAACCTGCAATTCCCAAACTTGAAATCCTGAAAGCTTCCTGTCTTAACGCATCAAAAACCTGGTCTTTACTAATCGTAATTACCTGAAAGTTGGTGGCTATGGTATTGCTTTTATTGATGAGCTTATTGAGCATTCTGGTCACCTCATCTTTATTTCCTTTATTATAGGGATAAAACATCTCTTCCAGAACCTGCAGTCCTTCGGGTTCAATTTCTGTATGCTCGTCCATTTCTATTTCAGGAAGGGCAGGACCATTGATAAATCTCGCAGAGTGGGGAAGGAAGTATTCTACAGCCCATTCCATTTTTTTGTAGGTTTTTCTGATATCCTGAAATTTTTCCTGAAGAAGTTTTTCGTCAGAATCTTTAGAAACAAGGGCTTTCAGTTCATTGATCTGTTTTTCAAAATCAGTATTGGTTTTGATAATCCTGTTTTTTACAGAACCAAGATCTTCATGTACGGGCTGCTGTTTATCATTTTTACAATAATAGAGCGTAAAAAGTGCTGCTGCGCAGTATAAGAAAAGGAGGATCGGGTATTTTGAAAGTTTACTCATAAGTATGAAAAAGTATCAACAGAGATTTTCTATTGATACTTTAATTTGATATGAAGGAATTAAAACTATTTTTCTACGTTTCTGATGATTACGATTTGTCCACCTTCTTTATTGGTGTTGATTCCGGAACCGTCAGGATTTTTGAATTTATCCAGCTGCCATGTGTGTGAGTGGATATTCACAGAGAATGTATTCGGAATTCCGATAATGTCAGAAATATCAACCATTGCCCCGAATTCCCATGAACCGAATTTCTGCAGATCTCCGGATTGGTTGTAAGCAGTCTGCCATGCAGTATCATTTCTGTTGTGCTTCATGTTCAACCATGGTTTATATTGTTTTGTAGCGATATTCAGCTGCCAGATGTAAGAATCGTGGTTGGCATTTTTGTAATAAGAATCTCCGTCTTCCTGGATGTATACAAAGTTTTCAGTCACACATAAGTTGTCAGGATTGATAAGATTATTTCCTGGATTGGAATCTCCTTCAGCAACCACTTCCAGCTTTCCTGTCAGCATATTGTTGGAGTTCAGAACAAGCTTATAAACTCTTCCCCACATTGTTAATCCAGCTTTCGGATTCACACCATCAGAAGATTCTCCCGTAGCGGTAAAGTAAATTTCTCTTCCTTTTCCAGCTCCTTTTCTATAATCTACATCTTCCACTCTTGAAAAACGGATGGCATTATTATCAATGTTTTTCTGGTTGATCTGAGCTCCTGTAAGATTTTTGGCATTAGGAATTTCAACGAATTCTACATCGTAGCTGCTTCCTTTCGTCATATCTGTTTCAGTATAGTTGCTGTTGGTTCTTTTTAAAGAATATAACTTTCCGTTATCAAGATCTCCCTGGGTATCGGCAACATACATGATTAATTGTCCTGCAGACTGGTGAGAAGAAGAATAAGACTGGTCTTCACCAATGATGATATAAGATTTTCCATTGGAAACATCTTTAGGAAGCGGAACTGCGTTTTCCATGGAAGCTTTTCCCAAAGCTGGTTTTACTCTTGTCTTATCTGATGCCTGCGATACTGGTGCCAATGGATTCAAAGCATGAACCATACTTTCTTCACCAGATTCCCCGGCAGTAAGAAAAGCACTGAAACCATGAGTTTCAGGAGTTGCCAATGTTGCGGAACATAATCTTGTCATTCCTCCGGTTCCATTTAAAATATATTCTCCTTTTACAGGCTTAAACGTTTTATCTAAATATACTCTTGATACAGATTGTTTGATCTCATGATTGGTGATCATCAGATAACCGTCAGAATTAGGATCTTTCATAATTCCCATACCATCCGGCTGACCTCCGAAAACGAAATCCGGAGAACCTGAAAGAACATCAGAGCTGGAAATAAGGGTGGTAATATTTAAATTTTCAAAACCAGGCATCCCAAAAACGAAAGCAGGTTCTTTAGAAAAATTTTCAATTTTGATTTTGTCATTGACAGGAGTGTCAGAGTTCCCGTTATTGTCATCATTGCAGCCTTGAAATACAAGGGAAGCAAAGAGTAGGGCTCCGATAGTTTTGTTAATTTTCATAAATAGGTTTTTTGAATTTCGATTATGACAAAACTAAAGGTATAGTGTTAACTAAGTTTTAAGAAGACAAAACAAATAGTTTAAGATTAGATGATGATTTGTTAAGATAAGGTCAATAATTAGAATGGATATAAATAAAATGTCTTATTTTCAATGATTTAATCGCTGGTGGATTTGTTTGAATAGTATACAGCTTTCCAAAATTATTTAATCTCCCGCTGATTTCACGAATTACACAGATGTTTATGGAAAAGTATGCTTTATCTGATAGAAGCATGATTATTACATAAGCTTTGTCAGAATCAATGAAGTTGATTTCCTTCTTTGCCTCCTGAAATATAAAGTATTATAGAAAATACTTTGGTTTTAAAAAAAACATATTATTTAATAAAAAACAGCCCGGCTGTCTCGATTCCGAGACAGCCGGGGCTAAAATTTATAATAGATATTTCTATTTTAGATATTCAAAGCTTTTTGGTAAGCATTTTCTAACCCTTCAAGGTTTTTACCACCAGCTGTTGCGAAGCCTGGGTTTCCACCACCACCACCTTGGATTTCTTTTGCAAGATCCTTTACGATAGTGCCAGCCTGATAATCTGCAGCCAGATCATCAGAAACACCAACAGTAATCATTGGTTTTCCGTCTGCATCAGAAAGAATGATCGTTACAGAAGCAGGGATTTCTCTCTTCAGCTGGAATACGATGTCTTTTACAGAACCTGCATCCAGAGAAGTTTTCTTTACAAGAAGCTGTTTGTTGCCTTTCTGCTCATAAGCATTTTTCCATTCTCCGATTTCCCCTTTTGCTTTTTCCTTTTTAAGAGCATCTACTTCAGCCTTCAATGATGTATTTTCTTCGATCAGTTTCTCGATAGATCTTACCACATCTTTAGACTTTAATAATTGAGAAAGCTCAATAATCTGTTTTTCAAGATTGCTGAAATACTCTTCAGATTTATCTCCTGAAATCGCTTCAATCCTTCTGATTCCCGCAGCAGCAGAACCTTCAGAAGTGATTTTGAAATGACCGATTTCGCTGGTGTTTTTTACGTGAGTTCCTCCGCAAAGTTCTTTTGAACTTCCAAACTGGATCATTCTTACGCTGTCACCATATTTTTCACCAAATAAAGCCATTGCTCCTTTCTCCAGAGCTTCCTGGATCGGAATATTTCTGAATTCCTGTAAAGCAATACTTTCCTTGATTTTCTTATTTACTTTTTCTTCAATTAATGCCAGTTCTTCCTCTGTCATTTTATTGAAGTGAGAGAAGTCGAAACGTAGATAATCAGGACCTACATAAGACCCTTTCTGCTCTACGTGAGTACCTAAAACGTCTCTTAAAGCCTCGTGCAGAAGGTGAGTTACAGAGTGGTTTGCCTGAGAGTTTTTTCTTTCAGAAGCATTTACTTTAGCATAGAAAACAGCGCCTGCATCTTTCGGAAGACCGCTGATCAATGAAATGATCAATCCGTTTTCTTTTTTCGTTTCCAGTACTTCAAAGCTTTCAACAGCGTTCTCAAGAACACCTTTGTCTCCAACCTGTCCACCTCCTTCAGGATAGAAAGGGGAGCTGCTTAGTACTACCTGGTAAAATTCTCCGTCTTTATTTTCTACCTTTCTGTATCTGGTAATATACGTTTCAGATTCAGTCTGGTCATATCCTACAAAGGTTTCAGGCTTCGATTCAAGATTTACCCAGTCATATACTTTCTGAGCAGAATCAGCTTTTGAACGAAGTTTTTGTTTCTCCATCTCAGCTTTGAAACCTTCTTCATCAATCGTTAATCCTTTCTCTTCAGCAATGATTCTTGTTAAATCATCAGGGAAACCATAAGTATCATACAATTCAAAAACCTCTTCGCTTGGTAATACTTTCTGATTATTTGCAATAGTCTGCTGAATCAGTTTTTCAACTCTGATCAGACCGTTTTCAATTGTCTTTAAGAATGAATCTTCTTCACTTTTGATCACTTCAGCAACCAGTTTTCCTTGTTTTTCAAGTTCAGGGAAGAAAGGTCCCATTTGCTCCTGAAGAACAGCCACCAATTTGTAAAGGAAAGGCTCTTTCATATCCAGGAATCGGTAAGAATAAGAAATTCCTCTTCTTAAAATTCTTCTGATTACATAACCTGCACCTCCATTTGAAGGTAACTGTCCGTCTGCAATCGCAAAAGAAACCGCTCTGATATGATCTACCACAACACGGATGGCAATATCTTTTTCGTCTTCTAAAATTCCTGTATATTTTTTACCTGAAAGTTCTTCAACTTTAGCAATAAGCGGAGTGAAAACGTCTGTATCATAGTTGGAAGACTTCCCTTGAAGCGCCATACAAAGACGTTCAAAGCCCATTCCCGTATCCACGTGCTGAGCAGGAAGCTTCTCTAACGATTTATCTGCTTTTCTGTTGAATTCCATGAAAACCAGGTTCCATACTTCTACAACCTGTGGGTGGTCATTATTTACCAGTTCAAGTCCTGAAACTTTCGCTTTTTCCTCTGGTGTTCTCAAATCGACATGGATTTCTGAACACGGTCCGCACGGTCCGCTTTCACCCATTTCCCAGAAGTTATCTTTTTTATTTCCGTTAATGATTCTGTCTTCTGAAATGTGAGACTTCCAGAAATCATAAGCATCCTGATCTCTGTCCAGATTTTCAGAAGCATCACCTTCAAAAATCGTTACGTATAAATTTTCTTTTGGAATTCCGTATACTTCAGTCAGTAATTCCCAGGCAAAAGCAATAGCCTCTTTTTTGAAGTAATCCCCGAAAGACCAGTTTCCCAGCATCTCAAACATGGTGTGGTGATAAGTATCTCTACCTACATCATCCAGGTCATTGTGCTTCCCTGAAACTCTCAGACACTTTTGGGTATCGGCAATTCTAGGGGCGGTAGGTGTTTTGTAGCCAAGGAAAAAATCCTTGAACTGCGTCATTCCGGAGTTGGAAAACATAAGGGTAGGGTCATCTTTCAGCACAATAGGAGCTGAAGGAACAATAAGGTGCCCCTTACTTTTAAAATAGTCTAAAAATTTTTGACGTATCTCTTGTGATGTCATAGTATTGCTTTTGCTTTTTTTAATATCAAATTTTGATAAGATGCAAATTTAAGATTTTTAAGCGATTTGTAATAATTTTATGCTATGTTTTGAATGGGGATGGGTTTTGATAATGAAGGGGCATCATTTTTTGATTACACCTTGTAAACCTTTTAGTTTTTTAAAACCTATAAAGTTTGAAAGCTTATCGATAAAAGCCAGCAGAGTTAAATTGTACTTGATTACAACAACAGATACAGGTTTTGTGAAGAATCAATTTAAAAGTTTTATTTTGGAGCAAAGAATTTCCTATGAAATATAGTATTGTATTTTTATTCTTAACAATGTTCATTTATTCCCAGAAAAGAGTTTCAAATACAGATGTTACCAACTTCTGGAAAGCCTATGATCTGGTACAGAAATCTAATGATTCTCTGGAACAGATGGAAATTATTAAGTCAGAATATCTGGAAAAAGCAAGTCCGGCACTTAATGCATTGATAAAAATGGATACAATGAGCGTTTCAGATTATGTCAGAAGTATTAATACAACACCGAAGCGCTGGAATAAAGTGCGTGCAAAGACACTGGAGATTGCAGAGCAGGATTATGATCTAGAAAAGCTGTATACGTCTTTTAAAAAAATCTATCCGCCGTTTCACAGTCCTCAGATTAGTTTTGTGATAGGTACTTTTAACAGAGGAGGAACCACAACCCGGGAATTTATTTTAGTAGGAACAGAAGTCGCTGCACTTACTTCACCCTCAGATTCGGAAATCAAACTGTCTACAGAGTATACTATTGCCCATGAGCTGGTTCATGTACAGCAGGATTATATCAATGGAGTGAATAATGAAGAGGAATATCGTAATCTGGATTTATTAGGCTGGGCTTTGATGGAAGGTTCCTGTGATTTTATTGCTGAAAAGCTTTTGGGAAAACTTCCTCACATTGCTTATATGGATTATGGCAGACAGCATGAGGTGCAGCTTTGGTCTGAATTTAAAAAAGAGATGTACTTATATGATACAGAAAAATGGATGTATAATGGCCCTTCCAAAGATAAACCCGCTGATCTTGCATATTTTATAGGATATACCATCTCTAAGAGCTATTATGAAAAGGCCGCAGATAAAAAAGCAGCATTGAAGGAAATAATTAATATCAATTATTCAAAAAAAGAACATCATACATTTTTTTTTAAAGCAGGCTATGGGAAATAAGATTACCTGTTATTTTGTGATTTTCCGTTTAACTTATTACCTTCGTTGTGATCTGAAATAAGACAAAAAATCCTCCACATGACAAAAAACGAAGAGTTGAAAAGCTGGATAGAACAGTATTCCGGGCCGCTTCTGAAAAAAGCGCTTTACCTGCTTTCAAATAAGGAGGATGCTCAGGACGTAGTTCAGGAGGTTTTTCTCGCTGCCTACTCGGGATATGATTCTTTTGAAATGAAAAGCCAGCCTCTCACCTGGCTGATGGCTATTCTGAACAGGAAAACTGCTGATTTTTACAGAAAAAAATATAAATCAGAACCTAATATCAGACTCGATCATTTTTTTGATGAAACAGGATCATGGAAAAATAATGATATTTTAAATGACTGGAATGTATCGGGTGAAGGTGATGAACTTTTAGATAATCAGGATTTTAATAAAACATTAGAGGAATGTATTGAGGAATTGCCCTCCAGATGGAAGATTCTGCTTAAAATGTATTATATCGAAGAAAAAAAAGCACCGGAAGTAAGTCAGGAATTGAATGTTTCTACGACTAATCTTTGGAAGATACTTCAAAGAAGCCGGATACAGCTGAGAGAATGCCTGGAGTTTAACTGGTTTTCAAGATCGTAAATGAAATGATAAGAAAAATACTACATATCCTTTTTTTACCATGCAGTGAAGCAACATTGCTCATGGAAAAACATAATGCCGATACCATTTCTGCCAAAGAAAAAAGAAAACTTAACATCCACCTGATGATCTGTAAATGGTGCAGGATGTACAAACAAAAACTGGAAATCCTGGATAAAGTTCTCGCCAAGACATTTTCTGAACAGAAAACCGAAATAAATGAATCTGAAATTCAGGATTTTAAAAATAAAATGATCGATAAATTAAATTTCTAAGAAAAATTCTGTCAGGATTGTGAAAAGGCTCCGACTATACTATTGAAAACAATAAAGTATTCAATTAAAATCTTAAAAACATGGTCGGAACAGTACACGAATCTAAAAATCAATTCACCCGGACCGGGTATTATATCTCCCTTTTCGGAGCAGCTCTTATTTTGCTGTGGATCGGTATTTTCAAATTTACCCCTACAGAAGCAGCCGCAATAAAACCTTTGGTAGAAAACCATTTCTTAACTTTTTTCGTATATAAGATTATGAGCATTCAGGCAGTGTCAAATCTTATCGGAGTGATAGAAATTATCATTGCATTACTCCTGATATTTAGTGCGAAATTTGCTGTACTGAAGAAGTATGCAGGAATAGGAATGATAGTCATTTTTCTGGTAACATTAAGCTATTTGTTTACAACGCCGGGAATATGGAAAGTGGTGGATGGAGTTCCTGTGACAGATTTCTTTATTGTAAAAGACCTGATGCTTTTAGGATTTGGATTGATGCTCGTTCAAAATAATAAGTAATGAATAAAAAGGTAAAAATGAAAAATATATTAATTGTACTCGGAATCATTCTGGGTATAGCAGTCTTTGCTGCGGGATCCGGGCTTTTCAAAAAAAACAAGCCTAATGTAGTGGAAATAAAAAAAGAAAATGAGAAAATTATGGATAACAAAAACGTTAGAGAGATTTATTTTGCAGGTGGATGTTTCTGGGGAACAGAACATTTTTTTCAACAGATTCGTGGTGTTGTAGGAACAGAAGTGGGGTATGCTAATGGAAATACCCAAAATCCTACTTATGAAGAGGTAGTAAGTCATACAACAGGTTTTGCTGAAACAGTGAAAGTGAAGTATGACCCCGAGCAGGTAGATCTGAAACTGTTAATTGACCTTTATTTTAAAACCATTGATCCTACAAGCAAAGATCAGCAGGGAAATGACAGAGGAAACCAGTACAGAACAGGAATTTATTTCACTAACAAAACAGATGAAGCTGTAGTAAAAGATGAAGTTCAGAAACTGGCAAAAAACTATAATAAGCCTTTATTGGTAGAAACTATTCCATTGAAAAACTTTTATAGAGCAGAAGATTACCATCAGGATTATCTGGATAAAAATCCGGGAGGATATTGCCACATTGAACCGGGACTTTTTGAAATGGCAAAAAAAGCAAATCCGCTTCCAAAGCCAGCCTACCAAAAACAGGATAAAAAAGTTTTAAAAGAAAAACTGACTGCAGAACAGTATAATGTTACTCAGGAAAACGGTACAGAAAGACCTTTTCAGAATGAATACTGGAATGAAACCCGCGAAGGAATTTATGTAGATATTACCACAGGAGAACCTTTGTTTATCTCTACAGATAAATTTGAATCCGGCTGTGGATGGCCAAGTTTCTCAAAACCTATTACAAAGGCTTTGATTGATGAAAAACTGGATCGTACTCACGGAATGGACAGAGTAGAAGTAAGAAGTAAAACCGGTGATGCCCACTTGGGACACGTTTTCACAGACGGTCCTACAGACAAAGGCGGACTTCGTTACTGTATCAACAGTGCTTCGCTGAAATTTATTCCAAAAGCTGAAATGGAAACAAAAGGATACGGAAAATATCTTCCGTTGTTAGATAAAAAGTAATATGAAAGGAAGGCTGCCATCTGGCAGCCTTTTTATTTTGAATCTTTAAATCATTCAATCTTTAATTCTAACCATTGAAACCTACCAATCTCTTTTTCTCAGAATCCAGTACGATCCGAATATGAATAGAGCAGACCATACCAGACATGCAATAAGACTTTCTGTAGGGTAGTGGAACTCATATTTTACGCCCATCATTTTAGCCATATTTAATCTCATCATCGGATTAGGAATAAGGCTGGACATACTTTCCAACGGTAAAAGATGCGTGATGAAAAAGTCATTCTGAAGAATTTCATTTCTCTGTGGCCCCTGCATCCCTTTTACTTTTGAGAATACTTCCACAGCTGTTAAAATTCCTTCCCCAATCCAGAAAACAAAAAGAGCAAGAAATACAAACACTGATTTTCTCAGTAAAATGGAAAGAAACATTAAGAAACAGAAGAAAGTAAACAGTTTTACAAAGTAATTTCCAATAAAGAAAATCTCAGCAACAACCTTTGCAGATTCTTTTGTATTTGAATATTGATAACCAAGGAATATAGTAATACCCAATACAATCAACGTTGAAACGATCGTAAAAATACTTATCGTCAGTAGTTTTGAAGTAATGAATTCTTTTCTGCTTAATCCATCAATCGTATTCTGCTTAAACATCCGGTTGCTGAATTCCTGCGAAATAGAGAAAACAATAATCAGTCCCAGGAATATTTTCAATAAAGCAACAATCCATGTGGTAAAGTTCCAGATTTCCGGGAAATTGTAAATCCCCTGTTCCTTTAAGTTAATCGTTCCTCCAAAAACATCAAAGTCAACCAATCCGATGAAAAGCAATGCGATAAGAATGGCGAAATAAAGTATTGTGAAAACCTTAAACGGTTTATAGTTCAGGTTTTTGTAGTATTCCAGTTTTAATAATTTTATCATGACTAATTGGTGTTTTTTACAAGTTCAAGGAATTGAGATTCAAGAGATAGTTTTTTCTTGGTCAGATGAGAAAGATAAATCCCTTTCTCTGCCAGTTTCTGATTCATAGCCGACGCTGAAATAGAAGCATCATCACGGATCTGAGCCTTGATAAGATCGCCTTCCTGATTGATGGAGGAGAACCATTGAAGCTCGTTCAAAGCATTTAAAAGCTGTGTGTTATTGTCCGCTTTCAGTTCAAAATATCCATTGTTGGAAGTCATTTCATCCACTCGTCCGCAGTAAATGGAATTTCCTTCTTTCAATACAATCACATGGCTGCAGATTTTTTCAATTTCATCCAAAAGGTGGCTGGCAATAATGATCGTGATCCCCTGTTTGGCAATATTACTGATGATTTCTCTGATCTGAATAATTCCTTCCGGATCCAGTCCGTTGGTTGGTTCATCTAATATCATCACTTCAGGGTTTTTTAGCATCGCGGAAGCAATAGCAAGACGTTGTTTCATTCCCAGAGAAAAGGTTTTGAACGTATCTTTTCTCCTTTCAAACAGGTTTACGGTTTTCAAGACTTCATCAATTCTTGAATAAGGAGCATTTTTAATTTCTGCTACAATTTTAAGATTGGTTTCTGCACTTAAATAAGGGTAAAAGTTGGGCTGCTCGATAATTGCTCCGATCTTTTTTAAAGTTTCCGGATCCGTTCCTTTTTTACCAAACCAGAACCAGTCTCCGCTGGTAGGATTGATGGTTGAAAGCAACATCCCGAAAGTAGTAGATTTTCCGCTTCCATTCGGACCCAGAAGCCCATAAACATTTCCTTTTTCAACGTCAAAAGAGATATTGTTGACCACAACCCTTTTGAATTTTTTCGTTAAATTTTTTACTGATAAAATCTTTTCCATGTAATTTGTTTTACATAGTAGTAGTCTATATAAATTAGATAATGTTACAGAATTATCATAAATCAATATTAATTTATGGGTAAATACATTAAATTTGATAGAATTAATCAAGACTTATGAAGCTAATTGAACTGGCAGAAGAACTTAATGTTTCTGCAGAAGCCATAAAACAGTTTATACAGGATTTCGATCTGGAATTGGTAGAATGCATCAGTACCAATTTTGAAGTAAAAGACGATTTTGAAAAATTTGCCCGCGAAAATATAGACTTTTTAAGGTTGTACGAAAAAGACCTGGATAAGAATAAAACACTGGAACAGATTGCCAAAGTTATTAATCAGCCTAAAGAAAAGGTTGAAAAGGTGATTAAAGATAACAACCTCAATATTTTTGATAACGGCTTTTTCAAATCCTCAATATCAAGCTATGGAATTGATAACAAATTGGGAGGAAACTACCAGTTTGTCTATGATTATTTCGGACACAAAACCAGCCTCCAGCAAAGAGATTTTATAGGATACAGAGATCTGTTCTTTTACACCTCCACTGTTTTGGAGCCATTCCTGAATCCGCAGCAGATCAAAGACTGGGGTATCAACAAACCTGCAGGAATTATTCTGTACGGACCTCCGGGAAGTGGTAAAATATTTTGGGCAAATAAAATTGCTGAGATTATCGGATACCAGTTTAAAGAAGTCAAGAAACATTATCTGGGAACTTCTTTGATTGACGGAAATGAAATCAATTTCAGTGATTTTTTACTGAGCATGATGAAAGAAAATAAAATGCTTCTTTTCATGGACGATTTTGACGAAATTATGATGCAGAGAAGAGCGGAAACAGATATTGCATCCTGTAATCTTGAAGCTCAGGAGCTTATCCTTCATTATATCGGGAAATTTGAAAAAGAAGGTGTTCTGATGGTGGGCTCTGCCAATTCTGTCTCGGAAATTAATGAAGAAATTCTTGCTCCGGGAAGATTTGATGTGATGATCCCGATCTTTCCACCTAATGCTTCAGAACGTTCAGAGATCATTTTATATGCAATGACCAGAGGACTTGAGGAAGATTCGCTGCTTTATAAAATACTTAAAAATAACAAAGCAGATAAAGTCCCTTTCTGGCATGAAATATCCGGTAAAATGAGGGCTTTCAGTAATACCATGCTGATCGATTTCACCCAAAGTTTAAAGAAAAGAATTAAAAACCTGTATCAAAGAACCAGAAATGAAAAACTGAAGATTGATCAGGAACTTTTGAACGGGGCACTGAGAGATGCCGGTTCAAAACTTACTGAAGAATATCTGGATCAGGTGGCCAAGTTCTTAGCCGATGCCATTATCAATAATTTTGATGATTTCAAGTTGAGAATTCAGGCTTTGAAAAATGAACTGGAAACTTATAGAGTTGTCGAAGAACCACAAAGAGCCATTGGGTTTCAGCATAATGAGGAGGAGAAAGATAAGGGGTAATAGGGTTTAGAGTTCAAGGTTTAAAGTTTAAAGTTTGAGGTTTCTGGTTTTATGATCTATCTTTTACCAGATATGAATTTGTCATGAATACATTTTACTTTTTTACATAAATACATTTTATAAAAATCACTCATGAACAGCATCTGGGAACTGGAAACTTTCTACAGGAAAAGAGATATCATTATCATTGGTGCCGGGTTTTCCGGGCTTTGGACAGCGATATCTATCAAAGAGAAATATCCCGAAAAGTCGATTTTAATTATTGAGCGGAATGCCATTCCTCTGGGAGCTTCAACGAGGAATGCCGGGTTTGCCTGTTTCGGAAGCCTTACTGAAGTGATTGCTGATTCACAGAAAATGGGTTGGGAGAAAACTCTGGAGCTTGTTAAAATGAGATTTGACGGACTTCAGAAAATTCAGCATTATTTTAAAAATGATGAAATTGATTTTGAACTTACTGGCGGCTATGAAATTTTAAATAATGAAGAACCTTTATTCTATCTCGATTCCGTTAATGAAAAGCTGAAAGCAATAACTGGTCTGGATAAAACCTATACTCTGAAACAGGACAAAATAAAGGAATTCGGGTTGGAAAAATCTGCATTTCTGATTGAAAACCCTTGTGAAGGGAGTCTGCATTCAGGAAAACTGTTGCAGAAATTGCTTGAAAAGTGCCATGAGCTGAAAGTAGAATTTTTATTCGGAACAGAAGTTGGAAATATTGAAGAAACAGCCAATAAGATGGAGGTTTGTCTTTCCGGTGATCTTTCTGTAAAAGCAGATAAAGTGATCTGTTGTACCAACGCTTTCACTTCCAGGTTTCTGGAAAAAGAAAATATCATTCCTGCCCGTGGACAGATTCTTCTGACAGAACCCATAGAAGGATTGAAGCTGAAAGGAACTTTTCACTATGATGAAGGGTATTATTATTTCAGGAATCTCGGAAACCGGGTGTTATTGGGTGGTGGAAGAAATCAGGATTTTGAAACAGAAGAAACAACGGCTTTTGAAACGACAGAATTTTTACAAAATCATTTGGAAAACTTTTTAAAAGAAGTCATACTTCCTTATAAAGACTTTAAAATAGCACTCCGCTGGTCAGGAATTATGGCGATGGGCGATGAAAAATCACCTATTGTAAAACAACTTTCAGAAAGGCAGTTTTGTGCGGTAAGACTTTCAGGGATGGGCGTTGCTCTGGCTCCTAAGATGGGTGAAATAATGGCTGATATGATTTGAAATAAAGAGGTATACCAATGAAATACTTACCCTACGAACGCATTACTTACAAAACAAATTTATCTGAACAGGAAGTTTTAACAAGACTTTCAGGCTTTGTAGAACCTAAAAAATTTGGTTTGGGAAAAAATTATATAAAAGAATATGAAGGAACTGTGAATAATAATAGCTTTGAAATAAGCAAAGTTATTCAGTACAGAAACTCGTTTCTTCCTCAGATAAATGGTAGAATTCAAAATGAAAATAATGGAACCCAAATACAGGTGACCATGTCGCTACATGCATTTGTCTTCTTTTTTTTAATAGTCTGGTGTTCATTTGCTCTGATTTTCTTCATAGGAGTTTCCATAAGAACTATAAGAGAAAAGGAAATATCAGTAGAACTTTTTCTTCCTCTAGGTATGCTCTTGTTTGTCTACATTTTAACTATGGTAGGATTCAAATCGGAAAGTAAACAATCAAAAGAATATCTTAGAAGAAGCTTTGATGCTGAAATTATCAATGACTAATTACTCATTATCCCACCAGTTCAATAGTTCAGAGTCTATTTTTTCCGGATTGAATTCAAACCCTGAACTCCACATGCTGGAACCCCCAAAACTTTAAACCCGGAACTTTGAACCCGCACCTCTCCACTCTAAAAGAATTCCTTATTTTTGCAAAAAGAAACATTCGTGATTAACAACGACCAGATAAAAGAAGTTCAATCCAGAATTGAAGACTTACACAGATACCTTCAGATTGAAAAAAAGAAGATAGAAATTGCCAATGATGATGAAAAAACTGCGGCACCAGAATTTTGGGACAATCCAAAAACTGCTGAAGCATTTTTAAAACAGCTTCGTTCCAAGAAAAAATGGGTGGAAGGTTATGATGAAATTCAGACGCAGTTTGAAGATATACAGGTTTTAGTGGATTTTGCCAAAGAAGATCCGGATTCTGAAAAAGAACTGGATGAAACCTTTCCGCAATTGGTAGAAAAAATTGAGGATCTTGAATTCAAAAATATGCTTTCCAATGAAGGTGATGAGCTTTCTGCTGTACTTCAGATCACCGCTGGGGCTGGAGGTACAGAAAGCTGTGACTGGGCGGCTATGCTGATGAGAATGTACACCATGTGGGCAGAAAAACAAGGATATAAAATCCGTGAGCTGAACTTTCAGGAAGGTGATGTAGCCGGTGTGAAGACAGTTACCCTGGAGATTGAAGGAGAATTTGCTTTTGGATATCTGAGAGGTGAAAATGGGGTACACCGTTTAGTAAGAATTTCGCCTTTCGACAGTAATGCAAAACGTCATACCAGCTTTGTTTCCGTATATGTTTATCCTTTGGTAGATGATACGATCGAAATTAATATTAACCCTGCTGATATCTCTTTTGAAACGATGAGGTCTTCCGGAGCAGGAGGGCAGAACGTAAACAAGGTAGAAACCGCTGTACGTCTTCGTCACGCACCAACCGGAATTATCATTGAAAACTCAGAATCCCGTTCTCAGCTTCAGAATAAAGAAAAAGCAATGCAGCTTCTTCGTTCAAGACTCTATGAAATGGAACTGGAAGAGCGTATGAAGGCAAGAAATGAGATAGAAGCCAATAAAATGAAGATCGAATGGGGAAGCCAGATCCGAAATTATGTAATGCACCCTTACAAACTAGTAAAAGATGTACGCTCAGGTCATGAAACTTCAGATGTGGATGCTGTAATGAATGGAAATCTTACCCCATTCTTAAAAGCATTTCTAATGGCCGATGGGACGGCGGTTTCGGATGATGACCTTGACCTTTAAAAATCATGTTTGAATTTTAGTTAAAATCTTATAATTAATTTTTGTTTCAGACATTTTAGACTTATTTTTGTTGTTCATCGATATTTATGGAAGATTTCAATAGCTGGAAGGATTTATTAAACCCGGAGTTTTATATTAAAATGGGAGGGTTTTGGCTTATTTTGTTTATCGTATTTGCTGAAACAGGGCTTTTTGTAGGGTTTTTCCTGCCGGGAGATTCACTTTTGTTCGTTTCAGGAATTTATGCCGTTGAAATCATCAAAGAGACTTTTGGCTCTACAGGGAGCGATTTCTTAGATACTACATTATTAGCTTCGGGAGTAGCTCTTGCCGCTATTATTGGAAATGAAGTAGGATACTATTTCGGAAGAAAGGCCGGGCCTGCTTTATATAAAAGACCGGATTCAATGCTTTTCAAGAAAAAATACCTTTACCAGGCTCATGATTTCTTTGAAAAACACGGAGCATTAGCAATTATTATGGCCAGATTCTTACCTGTTGTAAGAACTTTTACACCCATTGTAGCAGGAATTGTGAAGATGGATAAAAAGGAATTTTTAAGAGATAATATTATTGGTGCTGTGCTATGGTCATTCATTTTGATCTTTGCCGGACATTATCTGGATAAACTGTTTATGGAACAGTTTGGAATCAACCTAAAAGAGAAACTGGAATACATCATTATTGTGATTGTCCTGGTGACAACACTTCCGGTGATCTTCAAATTTGTATTCGGAAAAAAAGAAGACCTTTCTAAAAAATATGAAGACCAGGATTTTGAATAAATAAAAAATTCAATCAAAATATAGAGCCATCTCAATAGTGAGATGGCTTTTTTATGCATAAGAAATGTTTTTTACCCCGCAAAGTTCGCAAGGTTATTATTATGATCTGTTATTTTTTCGTTCGCAGAGGTGTTTCACTTAGCTAAGTCACCTGCCTAGAGGAACGAAGTGTCTTTGCGACCGAGATATATAAGCATTAAAATTCTTTTGCGACCATAGCGTTTTTAAATACATCTACCAGGCAAAAATTGTTTTTTTTATACTGGATATTTAAAAGACTCTTATGAACGAATTGGTTAGGATAGTTGTTTAATTATTTTGAATAGATAATTATTTTTTGATCCATTCCAGAATGTTGGGATAGATGATACTGTCTCTTTTTCTTTTACTGAAGAACCTTGGAGCATGACCAGCACCTTTCATAAAGATAAACTTGTGTGGAATATTCATTTGGGTAAGCGCTGAGTCCATGGAAATTCCCTGATGCTGATTGACAAGAAAATCATTGTTACCCTGAAACAGGAGGGTAGGAACATTGGTAATATTCGCAATAGGGCTGGCTTCTCTGAAGGCTTCAGAAACATTTTTCCGGTCAAATTTACTGCCTACTACCTTTTGAAAAGTGGGAGATGTATATTTGGAATAAAAAGATTTAAGATACTCAGCGCTGTAAAAATCTGTTGGTCCACTGAGAGAAATAATCTTTTTGATCTGATCAGAATGCTGATATCCGTAGAGTAATGCCAGATGTCCGCCGGCACTTTCTCCCAGAAGAATATAATTGTTGGGCAGAAGTTCTGCTTTTTCCGTTAAAGAATTGAATTTTTCAATCGCCAGGCCAATATCCTCAAGCTGTTGTTTATAAGTGATTTTTTTCTTTGCAGAAACTAACCGATAATTCATACTGATACTCGGAATTTTGTTTTCAAAAAGCATTTTCTGAATCTGTATCATGTGTTCCTTTTTACCTAAAGTCCAGGCGCCGCCATGAACGATAAGAACAACGGGAGAATCTTCAGCATAATCTTTGGGAAGAAAGACATCCATTTTCTGTCTTTTATGCTCACCGTATTTTAAATTGTAAATTTTCTGCTGACCTCCGGGACCTACCCAGACTCTGAACTTTGTATTGCAGGACTGCAGCAGAAAACCGAAACATCCCATTACGAAAAAATGATACCTGAGAATGAGCTTTTTCATTAATTAAATTTAAGAAAAAATTGATGTATTGTCAATGATAGATGTCAAATTACTTAAAGTCTTTCGGCTGTTTTTGATGAAAGTCCTTTTTTGATACTGATAACATCTTTTTCTCCTTTCTTGAATATGAAAGAAATTTCGCTGTCATCATCCTGCAGGAAAAATACATCCTCTTTTTCAGCCAGCATTCTCACTTTGGGAATAGTACTGCTCTGAATAAAGAGCTGACCGTTTTCGTATAGAATATGAATAATACTGTCGTCCGCAAGTTTATAATTACCCACATATTTTTTAAGTAAATCAGTACTTAAAGTGACTTCTTTCTTAGGTTGTGGAAGAGTATAGGTTTGATCTAAAAGGGCTGCTAGAATGGTGTTCCCTGCTTTTTCCAGTTTTTTACTCGTGATATTATTGAGAAGAATAATGCTGAGATCCTCTTCAGGAAGCATGGCAAAATAACTTGTAGAACCTTCTATATTTCCACCATGGTTGATGAGTTTTTTACCATACAGATCATCAATAAACCATCCGTAACCATAGCCGCTCAAATATGGGGTTGTAGCTTTTTTAAATGTTTCTTTGGATACAATTTTATAGTCTCTTAATCCTTTATAATAATTGTAAAGGTCTTCAGCAGTACTGTAAATCTGTCCTGCAGGGCCCGTTAATGTTGAATTCCAGACTTCTGTTTTTTCCTGTCTTGTATTTGAAATATATGAATAGGGAACTGTTTTATATGGACTTTTCAGAGCCAGATAATTAAAGCCTGTGTGAGTCATCTTCAGAGGATTTAATATGTTTTTTCTTATCGCATCTTCATAAGAAAGGCCCGTTAATTTTTCAATAATAATTCCCAGCAGAATATAGCCTGAATTGGTATATGAGAATTGAGTACCCGGCTGAAAAGCCAGAGGCTCGTTTCTAAAATAAGAAAGCTCTTTATCTCTGGTAATACTTTTTCCGGTGTGAAGCAGGCTGAAATACTCCTTGTTTTGCAATACTTCATAGATACCTGAACTGTGGGTAAGCAGATGCTCTATCGTGATTTCATTTCCTCTCGGATAATCGGGAATAAACTTTGAGATGGGATCATGAACAGAAAGTTTTCCCTCTTCACTTAATTTTATAATCATTAGAGCTGTGAAAGATTTGGTCAAAGAAGCAATCTGATAGACACTTTCGTTTTGATTGGGGATCTTTTTTTCTGCATTTTGCCAGCCGTAAGACTTTTCAAAAATGATTTTATTCTGATAATGGATTAAAGCTGTTCCATTAAATTTATTGATAGCTGCGTATGCTCTTATGATACTGTCTATTTCCTGTTTTTTCTTTACCTGATCAATAGTGCTGACATTCGTTTCAGTCTGGGCTTTTAAAGGAGAGCAAAATATGCTGAACATAAAAATTGAACATGGTAAGACTAAAATAGAGGATTGACGTCGCATAGTATCAGATTTTAAAAACGGTTAAAAGTAAGCAGATTTTTGTTATGTTGTTAGCACATAATTTATTATCCATAAGAATTTGAATACTCAGCTGCCGAGAGCTTTATAATTTATCCGGAAACTGTGTAGCAAGCTATAAGTTTTCAGCATAGCGGCTCAGGGAATTATTGTATCTGGGCAAATGTTTTGAAATTGCTTTCAGGGTTAATGATAATGCTTCTTTGTATTCTCCCGCTGAAGAAAGGGACAGCGCTAAAAAAGAGTCTACTGCATCATTCAGTTCATCAGAATAATTAGCTTTTTCTTCCCTTAAAATATCAATACTTTCTTCTATCTTTCCATTATTTCTTAAGGTACTTGCCAGCTGGATTCTTGCTCTTCTCCTTCGCAAACCGGTTAGACCATGATCTAATGCAGATCTGTACAAAGGTTCCGCTTCCTTTTCATATCCCGTTGAATCAAAAGCACAGGCTTTTTCAAAATCAGCAATAGCCAGGGAATCCGTTAGTAATTCTACATGACTTCTAATTTGGTGAATAAACTCTTCATGGTGTATTGTTCCCAGTTTTAACCATATACTTTGTAATTGAGTTTCCCAGTTTTCATCCATTGGATAGATTTTAAACAAAGATATAAAATATTGAAAGCTGGGTATTGATTAATCATTCTTATAATTTTCAAAATTATTGTCAGATTATGAATCTAAAAACGGAATTAAATATTTATTTTTGCTGAACTTAACAAAGATTAAAAAATTATTAAAATATGGCATCAGGCTTTTTTGCAATTTTAGATGATATTGCAGCATTGATGGATGATGTAGCAGTTACGAGTAAGGTTGCTACCCAAAAGACAGCTGGTATTTTAGGAGATGACCTTGCTGTAAATGCAGAAAAAGCCACTGGCTTTCTTTCTTCCAGAGAAATTCCGGTTCTGTGGGCTATCACCAAAGGATCATTTATCAATAAACTGATTATTCTTCCTATCGTTTTTTTACTCAATTGGTTGTATGCTCCTGCTATTAATTATGTATTGATCCTTGGAGGATTCTATCTGGCCTTTGAAGGAGTTGAAAAAATAATAGAATTTCTTTTTCATCGTGACAAAAAGGGGCATGAAGTTATAGAGGAAATTGTAGAAGAAGAAAAAAGTTCTGAAGAAATAGAAAAACAGAAAGTAAAATCGGCAATTACAACGGATTTTATTTTATCAATTGAGATCGTTATTATTGCTTTAGGAACCGTACTGGAAGAAAGTCATCCTTTCATTACGCAGATTTTAGTAACGAGCCTGGTGGCGTTTATTGCTACTGTTGGGGTTTATGGAATTGTAGCTTTGATCGTAAGAATGGATGATGCAGGTTTTAAATTGATAAAGAAAAGTAATGATAAAGGTTTTTTCGGGAGCCTTGGACATCTATTAGTGAAGGCTTTACCTATTGTTATTAAAATATTAGGAGTCGTTGGAACAATTGCCTTAATAATGGTTGCTGGTGGAATTTTTCTACATAGAATAGAATTTTTTCATGGCGTACTTCCAACCTGGCCGGATGTTTTAAAAGAGCTTACGCTTGGAGTTGCTGGCGGATTGGCAGCGGTTGCTGTATTTACATTAGGAAAAGGAATCTATTCATTGGCGACAAAAAAATAAAAACAGAATTAGAATTAAATAACCAAAAAAATCCTGTATTCGTAAGAATGTAGGATTTTTTATGGTCTGGCTTAAAGATTATTTTGAACCTTTCAACCCTAACTTTTAAATGAAAAAAGAGACTTTTTACAAGTCTCTTTTTATATTAATTGAATAAATCTTTTACTTTATCAAAAAAAGTTTTTTCCTTTCCGGATGGTTCTGCAACCATTTCTCCGCTGGACATCTGCTTTTCAAAGAAGTCTTTCTGATCTTTAGTAAGCTTTTGTGGCGTCCATACATTAATGTGGATAAACATGTCTCCTTTTCCGTAACTGTCGATGCTTGGAAGTCCTTTTCCTGCCAATCTTAAGATCTTTCCGGACTGAGTTCCCGGATCAACGGTAATTTTTACTTTTCCGCCTACAGTAGGAATTTCTTTTTTCGTTCCTAAAGCAGCTTCAGCAAAAGAAACATACAGTTCCTGGTGAAGATTATCGCCTTCTCTCTTAATGATTTGATCTACTTCCTCTTCAATGATGACCAATAAATCCCCTGGAATTCCACCAAATGGAGCATCATTTCCTTTCCCTCTTACATTCAGCTGAATTCCGTCTCTTGCTCCTGCTGGAATGTTGATCGTGATTTCCTCTTCATCTTTGATAAGACCTTGTGCATTGGCTCCTGCAGGAATCTTGTCAGCAACTTTCCCAATTCCCTGACAAGTACTACATGTAGTTTGAGTCTGCATTTGACCAAACATGGTATTCATTACTTTTAACTGAACACCGGAACCGTTACAGGTAGGACATGTTTTTGAAGTGGCACCTTCTGCCATCTTCATTTTCTTTACTTTAATGGTTTTCTGAGTTCCGTTTACCATTTCCTCAAGATTCAGCTTGATTCTGATTCTTAAATTAGAACCTTTTACCTGCTGACGGCCTCCACCGCCACCACCAAATCCTCCGAAACCACCACCGAAAATATCTCCAAACTGGCTGAAAATATCCTCCATGTTCATTCCGCCTCCGAAGCCACCGCCTCCGAAACCGCCATTTCCACCCATTCCGGCGTGACCGAACTGGTCGTATCTGGCACGTTTCTGATCGTCGCTTAGAACTTCGTAAGCCTCAGCAGCTTCTTTAAATTTTTCTTCAGCCTCCTTATCACCAGGATTTTTATCCGGGTGAAATTTGATGGCCATTTTACGGTATGCTTTTTTTATTTCGTCGGCGGATGCAGATTTGCTGATCTCAAGAACCTCGTAATAATCTCTTTTTGACATGACAATTTTATAATTGATTGTTGATAAATGATAAAAGATATTCTAAAGCTAATAAGTGAAACATTCATCAATTATCACTCATCATTTATCATTTATGAATTTTAATTTCCTGTTACTACTTTTGCAAAACGGATTACTTTATCACCTAAAGTATATCCAGTTTCAATAACGTCTACGATTTTTCCTTTCAAATCTTCCGATGGAGCAGGGATCTGAGTAATCGCTTCATGGAAATCAACATTAAAGCTGTCACCAGCTCTTACTTCCATTGTTTGTAAGCCTTTTTCGGTAAGTTTATTTTTGAATTTCTGATAGATAAGCTCTACACCTTGCAGGTCAGCCGGGTTTCCGTTTTTAGCGATTTCCTTTAATGCTCTTTCAAAATCATCTAAAACCCCTAACATTGAAACCATCATCTCCTGGTTAGCATATTGGAAGAATTCCATCTTCTCCTTGCTTGTTCTTTTTTTATAGTTTTCGAATTCAGCATACAATCTGATGTAACGGTCTTTTTCTTCTGCCAAAAGTTCTTCTGGTGAAGGAGCTGCTGTCACATTGTCCTGAGACGTTGCGTCATTCTGAACGTTGTTTTCTTCCTGATTATTGATGCTTTCTTCGTTAATATCCTGGTTTTCCATAATTCAATATTTATTTACTGTTTGTTTGACAAAGAGCCTGCCAAATCCAAAATCAGGACATTAAGGCAGAAAAATGAGTGAAGGTGAATAGTGAATAAATCAATCCGCTTCGCTTGTGAATTTTATAAGTGTGTAGTTTTAAAAATTGACTTTGCGAAGCAAAAACTGACTATTGACCATTCACTAATAATGTCCAATAGTCAATTTAAAAACTATAGTTGTATTTTTTATTCTCCTGTAAACGTTTGATACAAAAGGTACAGGTTTAAAACAATAATAATAATGGAAATTGCCCACACGCAGATTTTAAGGAACGGTTTGTTGACGAATTCTCCCATTTTCGCTTTATCATTGGTAAACATAACCAATGGTACAACGGCAAAACTTAGCTGCATGGATAGAATGACCTGGCTTAAAACCAATAGTTCGGTCGTTCCCTGTTCACCGTAAAGGATAGCAACAATAAGAGCCGGAATTACCGCAATAAGTCTTGTGATGAGCCTTCTCAGCCATGGCTTTAATCTGATATTTAAAAACCCTTCCATTACAATCTGTCCTGCAAGAGTTCCTGTCAATGTAGAGTTTTGTCCGGATGCCAATAACGCAATAGCAAACGCAATACTTGCCATTGAAGCTCCCAGAATAGGGGTAAGCATTTTATAAGCATCATGAATATCTGCTACATGTTCGTTACCTGTTGTATGGAAGGTGGCTGCAGCCAGAATAAGTATCGCGGCATTGATGAAGAAAGCCAGCATCAATGAAACCGTACTGTCCAGGGTAGCAAACTTTATCGCTTCTTTTTTGCCTTGTGTATCCCGGGTATAATCTCTGGTCTGTACAATACTGCTGTGCAGATACAGGTTGTGGGGCATTACGGTGGCTCCTAAGATCCCAATAGCAATATAAAGCATTGCGGGATTCTGAATGATTTCCTTTTGAGGAACCAATCCTCCCAGAATTTCATTGAAAGCAGGCTTAGAAATAACGATTTCATAGACAAAACAGGCAAGGATAATGAATATAAGTCCTCCTACAATACTTTCAATCCATCGGAAACCTTTGGCCTGAAGTAAAAGAATAATTAAAACATCCACTGTGGTAATGACAATTCCCCACGTTAGCGGAATGTGAAATAATAGGTTTAACGCAATTGCAGAACCAATGACCTCGGCGAGATCACAGGCGGCAATAGCTATTTCACAAAATACCCAGAGAATAAAATTAGTAGTGGGGCTGAAGTGATCTCTGCATGCCTGTGCAAGATCTCTTTCTGCAACAACTCCCAGTTTCACGGATAAATGCTGTAAAACCATCGCGAAAATATTGGAAATAAGAATTACCGATAGCAGGGTATACCCAAACTGAGCACCTCCGGCAATATCTGTAGCCCAGTTTCCCGGATCCATATATCCTACAGCAATCATCAGTCCAGGTCCTGCAAATGCAAGATATTTTCTCCAGAAATTTGCATTTTTAGGGACTTTGATAGATGAATAAACCTCTGATAAGGAATGAGATGTTTTATCTTTTCGCCAGGCGTTTTTTATATTGAAATTCATAAATGTTAGAAATGACTAACAAATTTAATTAAATAAATGTAAACAGAGAAATCATGGCATAAAAAAATCCCGGAAATTACTTCCCGGGATCTAATTTTTATTAAATCTAAAGATTATTTTGCAAATCTTACAGACATTTTTCTGTCAGCAGCTCTTTCTGCATCAGAAGCTTTTGCATCTACAGTAGCAAATTTACTTCCATAACCTTCTGCTTCTAAAACCTGAGCTCCAACTCCGGCTTTTGCTAAAGCAGCTTTGATAAATTCAGCTCTTGCTTTTGATAATTTTACATTAGAAGCTTCATTTCCAGTTTTATCCGTGTAACCACCGATTTTAATTTTTGCATCAGGGAAAGCCTTAAGGATAGCTACCAGGTTGTCCAATTGTCCTTGTGAACCTGCTTCAAGCTCAGTAGAGCTTCCCATTTTGAAATTAACATGGTCAAAATCATACCACTTATCTTTCAGTGCAGAATCATCAGCTGCATTTTTGTAAGCTCCTGATTTTAGGAAAGTAATCATCTGATCTTCCATACCACCTTTGTAACCTTTTAACATTACCCCGTTAAGGTCAATGTTTTCATCGGTTTTAGCAGTAGCCGGAACAGGTGTTGCGGTTCCTGTTGTAGCGGTATCTGCAGTAGAAGTGGTCGTCGCAGAGTCAGACGTAGCAGTAGTTGTGGTAGTGGTTTGTTTTTTCTCGCACTGTTTCCACAAGAAATACCCGGCTGCCAGTAACAGTAAAAGCGGAAGCAACCATTTCCAGATGGAGCCTCCGCCTTGATTATTATTGTTATTATTTTCAAATCGTTCTCTCACTTCTCTAGCTCCTTCTGAAACATTTTCTCTTGCTGTAGCTACACCTTCTGCGATGTTATCTTTAGCAGTAGAAGTTACTGAAGAAACTGTTTCCTTCGCCTGACCAAACCAATTTTCAGCTCCCAATCCAAAGGAAGCCAAAGAAAGACCTGCCGGCAATAAGGAAGAAATAATGCCTTTCTGATCGTTCAGCAAACTGGAAATACCTGAAGCACCCAAATTATTGTCTGCTGCATATTTTCCAACTGTGCCTACTGTAGCTCCAGTCACCAGGTTTAACAAAGAACTAGCAGAGGTATTGCTTACTCCTGAAAAACTAGCAATGGAATTAACTAATCCACTTACTTTATCTCCAAAAATTGAAGACAACAAGTTAGAAATAATAGGGTTGCTGGACGAACCGCCTAGTAAATTTCCTAAAATTCCACTTGAAGAGGCTTGTGTAATAGCATCCACAACGCCAGGCTTATCTGCATTATTGGCTAATCCACCTACTACAGCAGGTAACAATCCGCCAATTGCTTTAGAAATACCGGATTCACTTTCTCCAAACTGCGAGGCAGCCTGTGAAACCAAAGCGGGACCTAATTGTCCTTTAATTAAATCAATGACATTTAAAGACATAATAATAAATTTTTTTGATTAATGTTGAGATAAATTTAAACAAAAATCCGTCCAAATGTCACTTTTTTTTGAATATTTCTTTAAAAATTAACGATTTTTTTTAAAATCATTAAAATTTTTAATAAGCTTTTGCGAATAACACACGTCTCTTAGATGGTTTTCCGGAAACCAATGAAATTCCTTCTTCTACATCATCATCTAAAGGAATACATCTGATGGTAGCCTTCGTTTCATCCTTGATCTGTTCTTCTTCTTCAGCTGTACCATCCCAATGCGCATAGATGAAACCACCTTTTTCTTCCAAGACTTTTTTGAATTCTTCGTAAGTATCCACTTTCGTAAAATTATCTTTTCTGAATTCAAGAGCTTTGTTATAAAGATCCTGCTGAATTGTTTTCAATAGATCTTCGATATAAGAGTCCAGACCTTCGATAGAACGAACTTCTTTTGTCAGATTATCTCTTCTCGCAATTTCCACAGATTTATTTTCAAGATCTCTTGGTCCCATCGCGATTCTTACAGGAACTCCTTTCAATTCGTATTCTGCAAATTTCCAACCTGGTTTGTTCTGAGTATCATTGTCAAATTTCACAGAAATACCTTTTGCTTTCAGTTTAGCCTGAATATCCAACGCTACTTCACTGATTTGCTCTAACTGCTCTTCTCCCTTAAAGATCGGAACAATCACCACCTGAATCGGTGCCAGGGTAGGAGGCAGTACCAATCCGAAATCGTCAGAGTGTGTCATAATCAAAGCTCCCATCAAACGGGTTGATGTTCCCCATGATGTAGCCCACGCATGTTCTATTTTCCCTTCTTTATTGGTGAATTTTACGTCAAATGCTTTTGCGAAATTCTGTCCTAAGAAGTGAGATGTTCCCGCCTGTAAAGCTTTTCCATCCTGCATTAATGCTTCAATACAATAGGTTTCATCAGCTCCAGCGAATCTTTCAGAAGGTGTTTTTAACCCCTGAATTACCGGCATTGCCATAAAGTTTTCTGCAAAATCTGCATATACTTTATTCATTTTTTCTGCTTCTTCCACAGCTTCATCTTTTGTTGCGTGAGCGGTGTGGCCCTCCTGCCATAAGAATTCTGCAGTTCTTAAGAAAAGACGTGTTCTCATTTCCCAACGAACAACATTCGCCCATTGGTTGATCAGTATCGGTAAGTCTCTGTAAGACTGAATCCAGTTTTTATATGTATTCCAGATAATAGCTTCTGAAGTAGGACGAACGATAAGCTCTTCTTCCAGTTTCGCATCCGGGTCTACAATCAGTTTGGATGGATTGTCCGGATCGGTTTTTAATCTGTAGTGAGTAACAACAGCGCATTCTTTTGCAAAACCTTCTGCATTTTTTTCCTCAGCCTCAAACAAGCTCTTGGGCACAAAAAGCGGGAAGTATGCGTTAACGTGACCTGTTTCTTTGAACTTTTTATCCATTTCATCACGCATTTTTTCCCAGATCGCATAGCCATACGGTTTGATCACCATACATCCACGCACGCCTGAGTTTTCAGCTAAATCAGCTTTTACAACCAGCTCATTATACCATTTGCTGTAATCTTCGCTTCTTGAGGTTAATTTTGCCATTATTTTTTAAAATTTTTTTAACTTTTGTACATTATTGTTATCTAAAAATAAAAATCTATTTTTGATAGATTTTTTTACCAGTATTTTGGTACATTTTTGGTACAGATTGCAAATATAATTTAAATTAAAAATTTTTACGTTATCATGAAAAGAAATATACATAAAAATTTGCTTGGTCTGCTAAGATCCAAAGGGGTGTTGGCAATATCAGGCGGATTATTACTTGTGTCTTGTGGTGCTCAGATGGGAGGGTATAGCGAGACGGATGGGGTGTATTACGACCCCAATAAGGATACGCTACCTGAAGGAGTTATCATTAATGATAGCGGAAACAGAGTAGGAGAATATTATGACTATTATCAGGATTCCAATGTTATTCAAAATGCAGAGGCGAATTCCAGAGAACAGCAAAACAGATATAATGACTGGAGTGGTACCAACACCAATTGGAACTCCAATGCTACCGATTCAGACTGGGGACTTTATGCAGGTTCGCAGACAAACTACTATGACAACTCATGGGGATGGGGATCTCCTTGGGGCTGGTATGGTGGTTACAGCCCATATTGGGGCTGGGGCATGAACCGCGGCTGGGGCTGGGGTGCAAGCATATCCTGGGGTTGGGGCGGATCATTCGGATGGGGCTGGGGAGGCTCTTACGGATGGGGAAATCCATACTGGGGATACGGTGGATATTATGACCCATTCTGGGGCGGTTACGGAAACCCTTATTGGGGATACGGAGGCGGTTACTGGGGTGGCGGATACTACAACAGACCTGTTTACAGAAGAAGCGGTGCCAGTGGAGGAGGATTCCAGAATACAGGTGTAGCTAACGCAGTATACAGAACCAATACAGCCAATTCAGGCTTCCGAAATACTAATGGTGGTTTCAGAAACGGAAATAACGGAGGTTTCAGAGATTCTAATTCAAACGGAGGTTTCAGAAATAGTAACGGCGGATTTAGAAACACAGATAATGGTGGCTTCAGAAATTCCAACTCAAATGGCGGTTTCAGAAACTCCAATTCAAATGGTGGATTCCGTAATACTGCACCACAGACAAGACCTAATTATAATTATCAGCAATCACAGCCTAGAAACAACAATAATGGAGGCTTCAGATCTAATGATTCAGGAGGTTTCAGATCTAGCGGTGGCTTCAACTCCGGTGGAGGCGGCTTCAGAGGCGGTTCTTCTGGCGGCGGTGGCGGAATGAGATCCGGCGGCGGAGGCAGAGGTGGATTCAGATAATTTTCAAACGAATAAACTATTAAAAAATAATGTTAAAAAAATCTTTAGTATTAATGAGTATTTCTGCGGCATTTTATGCGCAGGCTCAGGATGTTTCTGTGATAAGAAATACCGTGGATGTTTACTCAAGTACTCCTATGGTGGGATCAGCTAAGTTCAATGCAATGGCTGGAGCTAATGGTGCACTGGGTGGTGATGCAAACTCTTTGCTTACCAACCCGGCAGGTTTAGGGGTAGCTATTTCAGGAGAGGTTTCAGGAACTTTATCTATTTTAGGCAATAAAAACAGCAGCTCTTTGGCTGGATCTACCATAGACTATAGCAAAACTAAGGGAGACCTTGGAAATGCAGGAGGGATCATTGCTTTCCCGCTGATGACAGAAACGGCTTGGAAGTTTATTAATATCGGTATTAATTTTTCCAATCAGTCTCTTGATAATGTAATTCAGTCACCGGGTAATAACAATGTTGTTTACGCTTTTGATAAAGATGATATAACCAAGGATGCAGCATTGGCAGGACATATCTATGAAAGATATGGTAATTTGTCAAAGATGAGTTTTGGGGTAGGAGCGAATTACAATCATAATTTATACTTAGGAGCAGGTTTCAATTTTTTCAACGCTTCAGTTGATCAATATGATACTTTATTTTACCGAAATCTTGCCAATAATTCTACAGAAGGGTTCAGTAAGCAGGATACTCCTTATACAGAAAGATCATCAGGTTTTTCTGCTTCATTAGGGGTTATCGGAAAGCTAAGTCCTAATTTCAGAGTGGGAGCATCTCTTGAAACTCCTACATTCTGGACAATAGACAGAAATTATTATTTCTATAATGATCCTGTTTACGGAGACGATATGGGTGCTGAAAACAGAAAGTTTACTTCACCGCTTAAAGCAACAGTGAGTGCTGCATTTGTAGCAAGTAAAAACTTCTCTTTGAACGTAGACTATACCCTTGGACTTACAAAGCCTGATTATAAAGTATACGGCGGTGCAGAAAGATCATTAAATGATTTCTTTAAAGAGAATTATAAAAACCTTTCTGAAGTGAGAGTAGGAGCTGAGTACAGAGTACAGCAGTTCAGACTGAGAGGAGGTTATGCTTACCAGTCAAGTCCTTTTGATGCCCTTACGATCAGTAGATTTAATGATGCTGGTACTGTAGGAGATCAATCGTACAGCAACATGATGCTAAGTGACAGAAATACACTTTCTTTCGGTATCGGGTATGATTTCAAATCATTCTATGTAGATGCATCTTATCAGAATATCTCATCTAAGTACACTAACCCTTTTATGAGAGGATATATGGACGGAAATTCTGATTCATCTTATTATTCTGCCAATAACATCTTTGAAAGTGATGCGTATGCAGCAAGTGAGGTTAAAAATAACAGAAACAATTTCTTCCTTACAGTAGGATGGAAATTCTAAGCTTTAGATAAGCTATATACAATAAAAAAAGCTCTGGGAAATTCCGGAGCTTTTTTTATTTTTTAATGAGAATGAGCAGCAGGATGTTGATGGAAGAGATGCATCATCAATGCAAGTGAAACTCCTAGAACAACCAGTCCGATTTTGACCCAGTCAATATTGTGATTTTTATTACTTTCAAAAATGATTACCGATGAAATGTGAAGGAAAATTCCTCCTACGATAGCCAGAAAATAGGGCTGAAGATCAGGATTGAAATAGTTTCCTAACAACATTCCCATTGGAGAGGCCAAAGCAAATAAGGCAACAATGAGAATAGAAGGATAAGATGAAGAACTTTTTGATTCTCCTTTTCTGTTGAATAAAAATGCCCCCAGAATAAATGAAATGGGAAGATTGTGAAATACAATTCCCCAAAGATAAGGGGACATCTCATGCTCTTCATTGGCAAGAGGGATTCCTTCAATGAAAGCATGGATAAACAATCCGACCATTAAAGCAGCAGGAAGAATATTGTGTTCATTATGATGATGGAAGTGTCCGTGTTCAAAACCTTTGGTAAGAGCTTCCAGAATCATCTGTAGAAGAACTCCTGCAATTACAAATATTCCAAGACTATTGCTTCCAGCAGAGGTATACACCTGAGGGAAAACTTCATTGAGACAGATTGTAATTAAAAAACCGGCACTTAATATCAGTAGATTTTTGGCCAGTTTTTCTTTTTTACCAAAGTGCTTTCCCAGGAATACTCCTGTTATTACACTTAAAATCAGTAAAAGTACTGTTGTCATTATTTTTTCTTAAATAAATTGATGCAACGCGGGGAATTTTCTTTTTTAAATTCATTCAGCTGATAATCTCCCCAGATTTTTATTCTTTCAAAACCACATTCCGAAGCATAAGCATGAATGGCTTCTAATGTGTGAAGCTTTACTTTTTCAAAGAAATGAAAAGGCTTACCGTCTGCTTCAAAACGGATATCTTTGATGACATGTCTGCCCTCTATCTTTTTAAGAATCCTGAAATCTATATCACCACGGGTGATTGTTGTTTCAGGGACTAAAGTTTTTCTTACATACTCTTCATTCAGATAATCCAGCACAAAATATCCTCCGGGCTTCAATGCATTGTAAACCGACTGGAATACTTTTTTGTCATCATTTTCATTGTCAAAATACCCAAAACTTGTAAATAAATTGAATACAGCATCCATCGGGTCTGCATCAATTGGGTTTCTCATATCATGAACTTCAAAAAGCAGAGTTTGATTTTCATATTGTTTGTCAGATTCAATACTTTGTCTGGAAAGATCAAGACCCAAAACATCATATCCTAATTTATTAAGGAAAACAGAGTGTCTTCCCTTTCCGCAGGCAAGATCTATGATTTTCGACTGAGGCGGAAGCTGAAGGTCCGCTGTGAGCTTTTTAATGAAGTTTTCAGCTTCAGTATAGTCTCTGTTGCTATAAAGCAAATGATAATAAGGGGTATCAAACCAAGATTCAAACCATTCCATAATGCAAAAATAACTAAATTTGTGCGGTTAAAAGCAAAGTATTTTACAACATTAAGAGATTGAAAAATTCAATTGGACAAGAAGTTGGAGGGCTAATCTTTTAATTATTAAAGCTTTAAATCTTTTAATTCACACTTATGGATACAGAAAATATTAAAATACAGATAAAGACATTCTTCGGATTGGAGCAGATTCTGGCAGAAGAAATCAAAAAATTGGGTGGAAGGAATGTTGAAATTAAAAACAGAGCGGTAAATTGTGAAGGAGATCTGGGTTTTCTTTACAAAATCAATTACTCTGCAAGAACAGCATTGAAAATTCTGGTGCCCATTCATGAGTTCAAGGCTTTCAACCAGCATCAGTTTTATGACAGACTTTTCAAGTTTGAATGGGAAAACTTTATGGATGTAGACCAGTCTTTCTCTATTGATGCGACAGTAAACTCTGAAACGTTCAAACACTCACAGTTTGTAACTTTAAAAATGAAGGATGCGATCGTGGATTATTTCCAGGAAAAATTCAAAAGACGCCCGAATGTAGAAACAAGAAATCCGGATATCAAATTCCATCTTCATATTGACAGAGAATTGGTAATGATCTCAATGGACTCTTCAGGAGATCCTTTGTTCAAAAGAGGATACAGAAGAGAACAGGGAGAAGCACCTATCAATGAGGTTTTGGCTAGCGGAATGCTTCAGCTTGCAGGATGGGATGGAAAAGGTAATTTCCTTGATCCTATGTGTGGTTCCGGAACATTATTGATTGAAGCAGCTATGATTGCTCTGGATCTTCCGGCTCAGATCTTCAGAAAGAGATTCGGATTCCAGAACTGGAATAATTATGATGCAGAACTGTTCTCGAAAATTAAAGAATTCAGAATTAACAGAGTCAGACAGTTTGATGGAAAAATTGTTGGGTATGACATTGATGCAAGAATGCTGAATGCTGCAAGAATGAACGTAGAAGCGGCAGAAATGGAAGATATCATTGAGATTAAAAAACAAAACTTCTTTGAGTCTAAAAAAGAACTTTTCCCTTTATTGATGGTATTTAACCCTCCATATGACGAGAGAATTTCCATTAATGATGATGATTTCTACAAAAAAATCGGGGATACTTTCAAAACTAATTATCCGAATACATTGGCATGGCTGATCTCTTCTGATCTTGAAGCGGTGAAGAAAATAGGTTTACGTCCTTCAAGAAAGATCAAACTTTTCAACGGAAAACTGGAAACGAGATTTTTACAGTACGAAATGTATGAAGGAACGAAGAAAGTACATAAGCTGGAGGAAAATAAATAATAGTTTGTATCGTTTAGAATAATAAACTGATGGCCTGGAATTTTCTTGATGGACTTGATATAATTGTCGATGTATTGGAGCTGTTTGGTTCTGGTTCACGTTCAACTTCTGATAGAAAAAGCCTGAACTATGATGAGAAGCCACAAAAAAAGAGTTCAGGAAGATCTAAATATTTTACAGAGAAAGTCAGTGCTGGGCTTATTGCAGCTACAATATTCCTTTTTCTGATTGTTTTTAAAGATCCATTGCCAGCAGAAAATTACACACAAACTTTGGTTGTAACTTCCTTAATAGGAGTTGTGATTTCATTTGTAATGTTTTTTATATTACATGTGATGGAGCTCTATTATTTTAAGAATATCTTTAAACTGCTCCTGTTCAGTTGTTCGGTAATTGCTTTCTTTATTTCTGCAGTAATGTATAGCTATTTCAGATCTGGCTGGTTTATATAAAGGTTTTAAAGTAAAAATATAAAGAAGTTATATAACCAGAATTATCTCTTCTGATCTTGAAGCCGTGAAGAATCGGTTTACGTCCTTCAAGAAAGATCAAACTTTTCAACGGAAAGCTGGAAACGAGATTTTTACAGTACGAAATGTATGAAGGAACGAAGAAAGTACATAAATTGGAAGATAAATAAAGATTAGCTATGTCCTGGAATTTTTTAGATATATTTGATGTGGTTTTGGATGTATTTGGTCTGTTTAGCTCCGGATCAAAATCATCGGGCTCATCAGGCTCAAAACCTAAAAGAAAGGCTTTAAATCACAATGTAATATCTCAAAAGAAAGAGCTAAAAGATTCGGATATTCCACAGAAAAAATAAATTCAGTACTTATCTATTGGTTGTATTTTCTTTTTTTATTTCTGTAGTAATGTATACTTAAATGAAAAGTATAATAAATATTAAATCAACTAAAGTCGTTCAGGAATGAACGACTTTGCTTTTTTTATTTGTGTTAATTAGAATCTTATTCGAAGTAATTTTATTTCAACTTTGTTCTTGTGTATTTTTTTTATAGCTTTTTAATTCCAAATTTTGAATAAGTTTGAGTGTCTACATTATCATATGGAACAGTATATCCTAATACAGAACCCGGAGTGCCTCCATAATAAATATTTTTATATTCTATAACTACTAAATCATTTTGTTTTAGTGATATATCTGTAGACATTGTATTGATTGAGATGGTTCCTAAAAGACCGGCAGGCATATCTGCTGCAACAGTTCCTAGTAAATATTTCTTGACAGTAGTATTTGTAAGATAATCTGAAACATAAGTCCCATTTGGAAATACATAGGCTACAACAGGAATATGTGCTCCTGCTGCTACATAGGTTGTAATAAATGGAATAGGTCTTATAATTATAGTAGAGGAGATTTGGTAAAGACCATCTTCTTGTATTTTAAAACCATTCATATTACTAGCATGGGTAGTTGTGCCATCTCCTACAAATAATCCATATGGATCATAAAACTCAGGATTGGTTCCATCGGGTTTTTTCCATCTTAATACCTCTGCAGTTGGGCCACAAGTTAAAGCACCACTACATCCCCAACCTCCAATATTATTAGAGGTATATTCTGTACCACCTCCTACGGATGCAGACATATAAGTAGAAGATGTAGTATATCTGATCCAAACATGCCCGTTAAAATAATACATTCCTTCGGTTTTTACATTGATAGTTTGACCAGTAAGATTAGTATCTGAAGCTGCTGAGGTAGCATAAACAACAGCACCCTTTTGAGCCGTAGTATACGTTTTGCCATGCAATTGGTCTCCTGTAATTCTGGGAGGAATAATTCCGTCCATAGTAGTATTATCAGTAGGTTTTCCTACTATGTCCAAGGTAGCCTTTGGAGTTGCGTTATTAATACCTACCTGGGAGAATATCAAGATATTAGCTGCTGTGATTAATATCGTTGATAACAGTTTTTTTTTCATGATTTTATATATTATTTAATAAATGATAAAATTTAAACTTATTTGTGTTTTTAGAATCTTAGTCAGATTACTGTGTATTTTCTATTTTAACCTCTTTACAAATATTGAAATTCTTCTAATATCATCGCTGGCATTTGTAGTGTTATTGTTATCAATTACAGAGTAAAATTCGGCTTTGTACCAACGTCCATTCACTAATAAATGAGCTGTTTCAATTTCAGTATGATTATTACTTGGATCACTCAGGCTAACAGGAGTACTGCTGGTAGTCATATTAACTCCATACCCATTGTAGATCCCATTATCTAAATTAATAAACTGCCCGTCGGCAAGCCAAATATTAGAAGTTCCGTAACTTCCAGCACTGGATATTGCCGAAAAATTAACTTTTAAATTAGCTCCGGAAACATTGACTAAACGAGGAACGGCTGAAACAGTACCATTGGATGTAACACCTTCAATAAAATAAACGTCAAACCTCATTCCGTCTATCGTTGGAACATCCGAGGAATAATAACTCAGATAGTTTTGAGCAACTGTAGATGTAGGACTCAGGCCGCCACTTCCTACATTGGCAGGTGCAGTGCCAGACCAATAGATTTCCTGACCCAATCCTATTATATTTGTTCCAACAGTAGCTGTACATGTTTTACCGCCGGCATTAATGGTAAAGTTGGTTGTTGTTGGGCTGGATACCGTTGGAGTACCTGAAACACTATAAATAAGATTTCCTGCACCTAAAGCCAGATTTCCTGACTGCAGCGTTGCTGTAAGTCCATTTGAAGAGATGACTTGCGAAGGGTAAATTCCACCGTTTCCTCCTGTGTAAGGAATATTCAATGTACCTGAATAAACTACATTTTGGGTATAAGTACTTGGAGAAAGGGTAGCGCCATTACAAAGAAGATTGTCTATTGTACCAATAGTGAGAGAAGAATTGTCAAGACCTCTCCATTGAGAACCGTTCCAAAATACATATCCTGTAAAAGTAAGTCCGGCTGTTCCTGTATTATATACCAATAATCCGGTTGCAGGAGAAGGTATGGTAGTAGCATCTGTTATAGAGGTTAAAGAAATTCTGGGTGCGAGAACTCCTTTATTGGTTGAATTTATATCAAGTATGGCAGATGCATCCGGAGAAGAGGTTCCTATTCCTACCCCTCCTGTTTGGCTGAATAAATAGCTTGAGATTATTGTAAATCCCAAGAACAATAATTTTTTTTTCATGTCTTATGTTAATTTAAAATTTAAATAAATCATTCTATGTATTTTTTCTATTCACGGTTTAAATTTTGCCTATGTCTGTAAGAATGGTATTTTTTTATGGAAGAATTTCCCAAAATATATTTTACACATCTGTATAGGATGATATCGAGTTTGTTAATTTTCTGGAACATAATGTGAATGTTAGTTATATTGTTCAGGTCTATGTTTTTAGTTCCTCACAGACCTTAGAAATCCTGCTTGAATTTTGTATGATAATGATCTTTCTCTGATAAGAACAGGGCAAACATAAAGGAATTGAATGTAAAAATTACATAGTTGATTATGATGGCGTATATTTATTATTTATTTGTTTAACATGTTGTTGGTGAGTCTATTGTGGGTTTTGAATTTTACAATATTGTAATCTTTTTTACCTAAAATGAGATGTGTATTTACAGATGTGATTTTGATAATCCTTTTTTGGCTCTAAAAAATATGTATCCCTTGTATAAAAATTTTTACGATGAGGATTTTTTGAAAAATGACAGATATGTCTACCATTTTTTTATATGCCTTTATTGGTGATTTTTGCATAAAAAACCTTTCATTAGTTTGAAAGGTCAGATTAACTGAAGGTTGTTGGTTTTTAAACAATATATTTTCTTTTCCATTTTGTAAGGGTATTTCTGCTCATTTTAAAGTCAATAGCGGTCTGGTAATTGGTTATCTTATTTTTTTTCTGATACTCTAATATTCTTATAATGGTTTCTGTATCATAAGATTTGTGTTTTTGATTGGATCTAAAAACGGCACAATCCTGAGCATCAGAAATTATATTGTTCAGCTTTATTATATCTAATGTTGTTAATTTATTTTTTTCCAAGATAATTCTGCATTCTTCTTTTTTGTGCGGATATTTTTTTTGAATCATATCCGTATAAATTCTCTTATAGTTTGGGATGGTATTTTTTACTTTTGATATTTTTGTATCCATTTATGTAGAGTGGCTTTGGGAATTTTATATTCAGTTACTATTTCCTGTTTTGTTTTTTCTCCTTTTTTAATTTCTGTCAGAATAAAATCTATAATTTCTGTTGTATAGATGCTCTTTCTGAAATTAGGCAGAGAACTTTTCACATTATTCAATTTCTTATTTCCTTTGGGTGCATATAATATTAAATGTTGAGAATACAATCTGAAAAAATCATATTCTAATAATTTAGACCACTTAAGAATGATATTGATATCTAATGATGCACTATCATACATCTCATCAATGTCTCTTTCCGGGAGGTTGAAGAAGCGGCATATTCTTGAGATCTCAATCTTTTCTTCTTCGACTTTGTTCTGTAATAGTTTTCCTATATGTATTTCTTTGAAATCCATGTTTTTAATATTAACTTTACGTTATGAAATTATAATACTTTCTTTGAAAGATCTGGTTTTGATTTAATAGTATAAAGGCTTCCTGTAGCAATTTTGTTTAAAGAATTAAGAACAATAATTGTGTGAAACAGTGTGGCAAATATGAGATAACTGAACGTAAAGAAATAATATATGATGATGATAGGGTATATTTATTTCTTTTGAATTTAAATTATTGACATTTAAATTGTTATATTTCAATTATTGATGATAATGTTATTTTTTTTACCAATAAATACAATTGACGATTGTGGTTTTTTATTGTTTTTATCTGAAATAATTGTCAAAGAAAAATAATCTATATTTTTGCGCCCTGCAAATTTAAAATATCACAAATGAGCTACAATAAATCAAAAAAGAAAATCACTTTAACTTTTGTGATCATATTGCTTGTTATTTCGATGAGTTTTAGTATTCTCTTTTATACTTGGGGACTTGTTATACCTGCAATTCATCATTTAATTGTTGCCATATTTTCTCTTTACATTTTCATAGTAGTCTGGAATTATAAAACTAATTTTGATTTTATTCATCTTATTCAGATAGCTTTATACCCCTTTATTATTATATTTTTTATCAGTAATATTATCTTTTGGAAGGTTATGCCCATTAATATAATATGGGGCGTTGCTTTTCCTTTAGCCAGCTTATTTCTGCATCATATGAAAAAGACCATCAATGT
This sequence comes from Chryseobacterium sp. GVT01B, assembly GCF_019970045.1. Classification (GTDB taxonomy): domain Bacteria; phylum Bacteroidota; class Bacteroidia; order Flavobacteriales; family Weeksellaceae; genus Chryseobacterium. The sequence goes on along the minus strand of NZ_JAHXYI010000005.1, from coordinate 368,724 downwards.
TTCGGTCTTCATCGTTGTTTCTATTATGGCAGCTCCTTTTATCTCTAATATTTTTGGAATCTCAGATACAATGAGTTTGGCCTTTAAAATATTATCAGAAGAGCAATTGTTTATTCTAAACTATATTGATATTTCATTTTTTATAATCGTAATAGCTATTATTATATATCAATTTTATTTGCATAATGAAGCTTATATAGAGAATAAAATAAGCATGACGGAGGCAATTAATCCATCTGATCCATCTGTTGTTATAGATGATCCGGAGCCAGATACTCAACAGAGTGTGTATGATATAAAGCTAAATAGGATTTACCAAAATATGGTCAAGCATATAGATGCAGATAGATTGTATGAGAATCCTGATTTCAGATTGGAGGATCTGGCAAAAGTTGTAGGAACAAATAGATCCTATGCCTCCGCTGCCTTGAATAAACAAGGAAAGACATTTAATAATTTTATTAATTGGTATAGGATTGAACATGCAAAGAGGGAATTACAGGATAATAAAAAAAGTATGAGAGAAATATATACAGAGGCAGGTTTTCGATACCATTCCACTTTTTTAAAAGTCTTTGAAGAAGTTGTTGGTGTAAAACCTTCGAAATATCAATACGTACAAAAAGAATCTCAGAAATGAGATATGATTAATCCAGTTCCTTGTGGATCTTACTAAATGGCTTTCATATTATTATAAAATAAAATAGGTTGTACTCATGTGGTACAACCTATTTTGTTTTATTGCGTCAGTGAAGGAGCAAAACCATACTGCTTTTTAAAAGCATGTGAAAAATGCGACAGGTCTTCAAAACCTACTTCAAGAAAAACATCAGATGGTTTTTTATTCTTTTCTGATAAGTGATAATAGGCCAGTTCAAGACGTTTTTGCGTAAGCCACCGCTGTGGTGTCGTTTGAAATATTTTTCTGAAATCTCTGTTGAAAGTAGATAAACTTCTTCCCGTCAGATATCCATATCGTTCCAACGGCATATTAAACATATAATTCTTTTCCATGAAGTTAATCAGATCTACTTTCCCCGGCTCATCAAAATCAGCGAGTACAGAATCTATATTGTGATCAATTTCCCTTAAAATACTGATGGCTTCAGTGATCTTCAGGTGAGCGATATTCTCAGGAAATGGTCCTTCAATCTCAAAATAAGGAATGAGTGACGCAAGACAGCTGTTCAGAAGCGGATGGCTGCTGAAACTGTGAATGCTGGATTCCCCGGGTCTATTTTTCTTTTGATAATCAACAGCGCTGTAAAATGCTTTCAACCGTTCTGTGGTAAGATGCATAACCACTGCTTTGTGAGGAAGCCCGTCTTTTGGATAATTGATAATCGTGGCAAGATGATTTCTCGGAATCAGAAAAATATCTCCGGCTTTGAAAATATAGGTTTTGTCTGCCTGGATAATTTTCGTTTCTCCTGATATGAACCAGACCAGCATATGATATTCAAAAACCGTTTCTGTTTTGAACAGCTTATCATCATAGCTGGAAAGCTTGATATCCGGTGTGAGGTATTGTATCTGGAAATCCATTGTCAAAAGTTTTTCATTACAAATGTATTTAAAAACGGCGACTATATAGAATTTTACACCATTGTCATTGACTACGTCGAATCTTCGATTTCTGACGAAGGAAGAATCTCATGTAAAGCTTAGATTCTTCATTTCACTGCGTTAGATTCAGAATGACAGCGTCATAAAAAGATAGAAGGATTAATGTAGGATTGTATATAATTGCCTAAAAACAGTTATTTGGAATCAAAGTTAAATCCCAACATCTCTTCACTCAGTTTCCATAATTGCTCAGCATTTTTTTTATCAATAGAATAAGGCTGTACCCCACGGATGGTAGCAGGTTCATCAAACCTGTGCTCAATTTGCCCTCTGTCGATTTCTGCAATATCACAGTTTTCACAATAAACTCCGCCGATTCCGTTAAGCTGTGGGCTTACGGCACACCAGACTGTTGTTGCAGCTCCTTGTTGAATGGTTTTTAAACGTGCTTCAACTTCCGGTTTGATATTTCCGTTTTCATCATGCGTTCCGAGCTGCTTAAAAAGTTCAATAGGCTCTTCTCTTCCCAAATCGGTACCATAAACTGAACCTGGGTGAAGGGAATACGCTCTGATATTGAACTCTTTTCCTTTTTCATCAAGTTCTACAGCAAACAGATTACATGCTGTTTTAGATTGTCCATATCCGGAAAGCGTGTCATACTCTCTTTTCTCAAAATTCGGGTCTTCAAAATCAAAAGGAGCCATTTGATGGCCATATGAAGAAACACTTATAACCCTCGCTCCGTTTGCTTTTTTCAGAGCCAGCCATAATTTTGCGGTAAGATGAAACTGCCCAAGGTAATTGGTTGCCAATTGAGACTCTATACCTCTGCTGTCCCTGCGGAGAGGAACCCACATGATGCCCGCATTATTAATGAGAATATCCAGACTTCTGCCTGATGATACAAATTTTTCTGCAAAAGAGTCAATAGATGCAGGATCCATCAGATCCATTTTTTCAAGTTCAAAATTTTCAATTCCTGTAAGGTTTTTTTCTGCTTTTTCAATATCTCTTGCGGGAATAATGACATGTGCTCCGGCGGAGGTAAGGGCTTTTGTGGTTTCAAGGCCGATTCCTGCATACCCGCCGGTAATGATAACTGTTTTTCCGGTAAGATCAATTCCTTTTATAACTTCCTGAGCTGTTGAGAAAGCATTAAAGCCTGATTGAATAGGTTGTTGCATTGTGCTGATAATAGATTCCATTTTATTGTTGTTTTAAATTTCTAAAGCAAAATTATAATGGATTCCTCAGCTTTATTTTGTTTAAAATGTCAAATGACTTGGCTCAGAATTTCATTTGTAAAATCCATGGCTTGAGAAAGATAAAACTCTACTTCGTTAATTTCTCTGAATAAGCTGTTAAACTGTTTGTAGATTGTTCTGCGAATAAGTAATTTTGAAAAATTTTCAATTTGAAGCCTACTATTTCCATTGTCGTTGCCATTTACAACCGAAAAGATGAACTTTTTGAGTTACTGACCTCTCTTACCCAGCAGACGGATAAGGAATTCGAGATCATTATTGTAGATGACGGCTCTCTGATCGATCTGAAACCTACCATCAAGAACTTTGAACAGGGATTGGATATTAAATATTTCAGAAAGAATAATTCAGGACCGGGACTGACAAGAAATTATGGGGCGGCAAGAGCAGCAAATGAATGGCTCGTATTTGTAGACAGTGATGTCATTGTTGAAAAAGATTATATTGAACATATTAAAAACGATATTCTTACAATTCCTTGTGATGCGTTTGGAGGGGCAGATAAAGCACATAAAGGGTTTAATCTGATGCAGAAAGCTATTTCCTATTCCATGACTTCTGTGTTTACAACCGGAGGAATCAGAGGAAGTAAGAAAGCGGTTTCCAAATTTCAGCCCAGAAGTTTTAACATGGGAGTAAAAAAAGCCGTTTTTGAAAAAGTAGGCGGATTTTCTGAAATGAGAATAGGAGAGGATCCGGATCTATCCATGACCCTTTGGGAAAGCGGATTTACCACTGCCTTTTTTGATGATATTGCGGTATATCATAAACGTAGAGTTGATTTTGGAAAATTCTCCAAGCAGGTGTATCAGTTTGGCTGTGCAAGGCCGATTCTTAATCAGAGACACCCGAATTATGTGAAGATTTCTTTTGCATTTCCTACCTTATTTATGTTAGGATATATGATGGGATTTCTGGAATATTTTATAATGCATAGAGGGATAATCCTTTCTTTTTATGGATTGTACACGTTTCTGGTGTTGTTTCATGCTTTATTACTGACTAAAAATATCAGTATTGCCGGAATGGCGGTTATTTCCACGTATATTCAGATGTTTTCCTATGGATATGGGTTCCTGAAATCCTGGATTCTGCTGAATGTTTTAAGAATGAAACCGGAGGAGGCTTTTCCACATCATTATTATAAGAAATAATAGGGAGCATCCTGTACAGGTTTTGGCTAAAGCCGTTGAAAGGCTTATTTCTTTGATAAATGGGCTGAAGCCCATTCCTATTGAATTTTTTACTCACAATTATTATACACAACGCTTGTCATTCCGTAGGAATCTCACTCCTTATTTATCGTTAATTTATTATCCAAATTTAAAAAAATATCAACCTAGATTCCTACGGAATGACATACTGTATGGATAATCTACGCGAATAATTTGTATGGAGTCTGGGGGAATAAGTGTACATATATACATTCCACTTTTCATTCCCTAGGAATCTCAACGGTGATTAAAGCCATTATAATTTCCCTAACAACCCCGTTTGTAACCACCCGACACCTCGGGTAGTCTAAAACAATAGTGAAACAAACCATCCGAGTCCTCGGATTGTTAAAAACAAGTATGTTTGAGACTTCCCGAGATGTCGGGTAGTCTCCTGCAAGTTGCGGAGAACCTTCCGAGATGTCGGAAGGTTTGTTTTAAGTCTGTTTGTAACCAAACAACTTTTATAATGCTCGAATGAGCTGGTGAAGCCTGCTAAAAACTTGACACTGCACCACAGAAATAAAATCCAGCTACAACAAATAAAAAAAAACTCAGCACATTGCTGAGTTTTTTTATTCTTTATTCTTAAGGGCTTCCTGTAACCTTTGGTTTTCCTTTTTCAGAAGCTCTATATAGTCTTTTTGATTTTCCAGAAGAAATTCAGGGATGTTGCAATAATAATTTGTACTTACTGTTGCAGTTTCATTATTGCTTATTGTTCCAATATTATTACTATCGGTATTATTTTCAAAATTATTAATCAGTTTCGCTTCCTCTTCTTCATAGATTTCTTCTACGGGAACTTCCAGAAAGCGGGCGATTTTTTCCCATTCGTCATTTCTTATAGATACATCACCACTTTCCTTTCTGGAGTAGTTAGATACATCTGTAGCTATGAAATCTGCCACTTGCTGTTGTGTGATACCTTTTCTTTTTCTTACGTTGCGTAGTTTTTCTTTTTGCATGACCCGTATTTTCTACAAATATGCAAAATATTACGCGAAAAATATTTCTTTTTTTCAGAAATTGTGAGGGAACAGTTTTTTCAATCATAAAGAAGTTTTTGAGTACAATCAGAGTAGCACTTTTCGTACATAGGAATCTAAAATCAGATGCTGTGATTTGAATAAAAAAAGGCTGTTTCAATTGAAACAGCCTTTTTACAATAAATTAGGATATGGAAATGTTTTCATGGTGGTTAAGAACACCTACTTTCAGCATACACTCCTTCATTTTATGGTAAGTTCTTTTGATGTCGTGGTCAAGACCGATGGAGAATCTGATCAATCCGTCAGAAATTCCTATGGATGCCCTTTCTTCTTCTGGGATTTCAGATGAAGTAGATTTTCCTGAGCATGAGAATAAGGTTTTATAGAACCCTAAGCTTACTGCAAGATAGCCAAGGTTTTCTGCCTGCATCAGCTCCATCAGTTCATTTGCTTTTTCTGTTGTACCTGCATCCAGAGTCAGTAATCCTCCGTAGCCGTATTCTTCATGAATCATGCTTTTCATTAATTCATGGTTTTTGTGCGATGGTAATCCGGGATAAGATACCTTTAAACCATCTGTCTCAAATCTTTCAGCAAGATACATGGCATTGTGGCTGTGCTGCTTTATTCTGATGTGTAATGTTCTCAGGTTTTTTAAGATACTTGATGATCTTAAACTGTCCATAGTAGGTCCCAGAAGCATACATGCTCCGGAATTTACATTTTTAGTATCATCAATAAATGCCTGTGTTGCACAATATACACCTCCTACCGTATCACTGCTTCCGTTGATGAATTTCGTTAAACTGTGGATCACAACATCTGCCCCGAATGCTGTCGGAGATATTGAAAGCGGAGAGAAGGTATTATCTACAATCAGTTTCAGATTGTGTTTTTTACAGATTTCGGAAAGTTTTCTAAGGTCTGCTACTTCAAGGAGCGGATTACTTACACTTTCACAGTAAATTACTTTAGTATTGGGAGTAATAGCATTTTCTATAGATTCAAAATTGTTGATATCAACAAAGCTGGTTGCAACATTAAACTGAGGCATAAAGTTTTTAAGAAAAGCATACGTTCCTCCGTAGATGGTTCTGCTAGAAATAATATGGTCACCACTTTTGCATACCTGCATCAAAACCGAAGTAATAGCTCCCATTCCGGATGCTGTAACGTTGGCAGATTCCGTGTTTTCCAACTTGGCAAGAGCTTGAGCCAGATAAAGGTTCATAGGTGATGAATGTCTGGAATACAGGTAGCATCCTTCCGCATTTCCTTCAAAAGTATCAAACATGGTCTTTGCAGAAAGGAATGTATAAGTAGAGCTGTCCGAGATAGAAGGATTCACTCCTCCGAATTCACCAAAATACTGAAGATCCTGGATCTCATTGGCTGCGTTAAAGTTTTCCATAAATATTGTTTTTATTTTATTGTTCCAATTTGCATTAATTTGCTAATTATTACAACATAAATTTGAATTTATAGAAAATAAAACTGTAAAATATTGTTTATTTAGAAAAAATATTTAGTATCTTCGATAGTATTAAACTTTTACCAAAAAAATATCTATGGAACTTGACGAAACTGATAAGAAACTGTTACTTTTTTTACAGGCTGACTGTAAACAAACCACCAAAGAGCTCTCCGGCAAGCTTGGATTGTCTGTCACCGCAGTTTATGAGCGTGTAAAAAAGCTTGAAAATGCGGGTGTCATTTCAAAGTACGTGGCTTTGCTGGACAAAAGTAAAGTTAAGAAAAATTTTATCGTTCTGTGCCATGTAAAATTAAGCCAGCATAAAAAAGAATTTGTTCTGCAATTTGAAAAAGAAGTGATGGATTTACAGGAGGTTACCGAATGCTTCCATGTGAGCGGAGATTATGATTATATCCTTAAAATAGGAGTAAAAGATATTGAAGACTACCGTAATTTTATGCTGACAAAGCTTACGACACTTCAGCACATCGCAAGCACACACAGCTCATTTATGATTTCTGAGGTTAAAAATACAACGGCGATTGTATTGTAGATCATTGAAAATTTTCCTGCTTAGCTATTGGTTTTCTTTCGTTATTTTATCGATAAAATAATGAAGTCTTTTGATATCTGCTCTTCCTTTGTTTTTATCATTTAAAAAGCAGGTCGTTACAATAACCATTTTTAAATCCGGGATGACACAGATGAGCTGACCGCCGTATCCGGTTGCAACAAAAGCCTGATGTCCGTTGGTTTTTCTTCGCCACCAATAATAGCCATATCCGTTGGCATTAGGCATTACGTCCCAGGAATCCAGTTTTACCTGCTCTGAGGTAGACTCCTGAACCCACTTCTGAGATACAATCTGTCTGCCTCCAAGTTTTCCGTTGTTGAGAATCATAGAACCGAATTTCAACATATCTTCAGGTTTCATAAACATTTCAGAACCTCCAATATTTCTGTTCATGGAGTCTGTATCCCATCGGGGTACATTTATCTTTAGCGGTTTAAAGAGGTTCTCTGTTGCAAATTGTTTCAGGTTGGTCTTTACAATTTTTGCCAATGCTGCGCTGAAAAGATGGGTTTCTCCACTGTTATAGTTGAATACGGTTCCAGGATATTCTTCAAAAGGCAGATCCAGCACAAACTTTACAGGATCACCGGAAAAAAGCATGGCCGTTGAAAGTTTTGAATTTTCAGTCCAGTCGAAACCTCCCTGCATGGTCAGGAGATTTTTTAAAGTTAAAGTATTTCTTATTGAATCATGGGCAACCTTTCCTTCAATATTGGAAATGTTTTTAAAACTGCTTCTTGAAACATTGTATTCCGGAAGAATTTTCAAAACCGGAGTGTTGAGATTGGGAAGCAGGTTTTTATCCTTTGCTATTCCTGCCAGAACAGAGACGATACTTTTGGTAACAGACTTTATACTGAAGACCGTTTCTTTATTCGCTCCGTGAAAATACTGCTCATAAATTACCTTATCATTTTCAGAAACAATAAAAGACCCCAGAGACGGAATGCTGTCATTGATTTCTTTGGTAAATTGGTCTGTAAACTCTTTGGGTAATTCTTTGTTGAAAGCTGCCTGTGCTTTCAATTCAGAACAGAATAGGGTAAGACACAGTATTGTCAAAATCTGCAGTATTTGCTTTGATCTCATTGTTTAAAAAAGAAGGGATACATTATTAGTTGATGAAAAAATATACGTTAAAATCTGTCCGAAACAGAACCGCAATTCAATTTTGGACAGATTTTAGCTGATGTTTTCAATTCTTCTAAATTATGAAAAACAATGAAGTTTTAAATATGTTTTAAAGAATATTTTTTAATTTTTTTGAATGATTTTCAGGGTGTGAAATAGCCCACTTTAAGAAAGAAATTAAACCAAAACTCCGTTTTTAGAAGAAATAGGATCTGGGAGATCGGTTTCTCCACTCATCTGAAGCAGATCAATTTCAATCGTTCTGCAGATAGAAAGCATGGGAACGTCAAACATCAATCCTGCAAAAGGGTTTTCAGAATAATCACCTACCAGTTCCATAATAATGTAGATCCATCCGATAATAATACAGAACGGAATAGAAGTCCATATTCCCCAATCACCAAGTTTTGCAAATTCATTTACTAATCCAAGAGGAAGAAGCATGATAAAAAGAATGTTGAAAACAAAGGCTGTACTGGCAAACTGCCTTGGGGAAGGGAATTTTTTGATTCTTTCAGCCTGTCCCTGAAAATTATAGAATTCATTCAGACTGTTTTGCAGCTGAGTTTGGTTGAATTCTGTAATGGCCCCCATGTTTTTAAGCTCATTGATGTCTTTTGCCTGCTGGGATACCAGGTAAGTGGCAAAGTTTTTATAATCATTTTTAAGTTCATATTCTTCCTCCGAAAGATATTTATGGAGGAAAATAGGAGCTCTTCCGTAATCCGGAAATCCAGCTTTGATCAGTCTGTTTCTTCTCAGGTTGATATTCCCGAATTTCTTTTCTGTACTGATATGTTCCCATTCTGTAGGCACCAAAAGCTGTTCACGGAAAGTATACAACCATGCAATATGTCGAAAGACGATTCTTTTTTTACGGTCTTCAAGGTCAAAAACTCCAATTCCTTCGTTTTTGGTATCAAAAGCATACACCATAGAAGCAAATGAACGGCTAGAGTTCACAATACCACCCCAGATTTTTCTGGCTTCCCAAAGTCTGTCATAAGCCTGGTTGTTTTTAAAACCAACAAGGAATGCTTCTGCTGTACCAATCAGTGCAACAGGAACCCAGGGAATTGTCATCCAGTGCCAGTTGAAGAAATAAAAGAAAACAGCAATCAATGTACACCAGATAGAGATTAAGACCAGATGTATACCTGCCAGATTGAGAACCTGTTTATAATTGACGTATTTGGTTGTGATCATAAAGATAGATGTGTTTTTCGTGTAGAGACAAAATAAATACCAAACTGTGATGGGTTTTGTTTTGTAATGCTTGTCAGGTAATAGATAATCGGGTTTTCTTGGTTTATAATAGTCTAAAATTGAGATTGATAATCTTAAATAAATGTAATAAAAAAAATGCATAAAAAAACCTCTAAAAATTTTAGAGGTTTTAATTTTATATAAAATTAATATTTCAGCATTTCTTCGATCTTATTGCTGAGTTTTTCAGCATTAGGAAGCATTTCTTTTTCCAGAATCAAATTGATAGGAACAGCAGGAACATCCAGTGATCCCATGGTTTCTACCGGTGCATCAAGATATTTGAAGCAGTTTTTAGAGATACGGTGGGCAAAAGCTTCTGCAAAAGAGTTGTTAAGCTGTTCTTCTGTGAGAACGATACATTTTCCGTGAGCTTTCACTCTTTCAAAAACAAGTTCTTCATCCAGAGGGATTAATGTTCTTAAGTCAATTACTTCAACTCTTCCGTTGAAATTCTTAGCGGCTTCTTTAGCCCAATAAACTCCCATTCCGTAAGTAACCACTAATAAGGTTCTGCCTTTTTCAGTTTCATTCTTATCAGCTTCGATGATTACTTTACCTTTTCCAAATGGAAGAACATAATCTTCAGCGGGTTCTATCGTTTTAGCATCTTCGGTTCCCGGAACTTTACTCCAGTATAATCCTTTATGTTCAAGCATTACTACCGGGTTCGGATCGTAATAAGCTGCTTTTAATAGACCTTTAAAGTCTGCTGCATTACTTGGATATGCTATTTTGATTCCTTTAATATTGGCTAAAATACTTTCAACACTTCCGCTGTGGTAAGGACCGCCGCCGCCATATGCCCCGATAGGAACACGGATGATATTGCTTACAGGGAATTTTCCGCCACTTAAATAGTTGGATTTTGAAATCTCTGTGATTAACTGGTTGATTCCCGGATAAATATAATCTGCAAACTGAACTTCAACAATTGGTTTTAAGCCTACAGCACTCATTCCGGCAGTAGATCCTATGATATAAGCTTCCTGAATGGCTGTGTTGAAAACTCTTTTACTTCCGAATTTTTTCCCTAAAGTAACTGTTTCACGGAAAACGCCGCCAATTCTTTCACCTACATCCTGCCCGTAAAGAAGAGCTTCAGGGTGTTTCCACATCAGTTCCTGAATGGCATGGATAGCAGCATCTACCATTACAATTTTTTCTCCGTTGGCTGGCTCACGTGTTCCTGTTTCCTCGGTAATAGGAGTAGGAGCGAAAACGTGCTGCATTACGGTTTCAGGCTTTGGATCTTCTGCATTTTTAGCTTTTTCAAAAGCTTCTTCTGCTTCAAGACGTGCCTTTTTAGTGATTTGCTTTAAAAGATCTTCGTCAATTCCTGTTTCCAGTAAATGTTTTCTAAGGATTTCTCCCGGATCTTTAGCTCTATGTTTAGTTAAATCTTCTTCGTCTCTATAGAATTCTCTTCTTACTCCGGAAGTATGGTGGCCGATCAAAACTGTTTTTGCACAAACAACTAAAGGTTTTCTTTCTGTTCTTACAAAATCTACGGCCTTCTTCATCGCTTCAAAACTTTCTACGAAATCTGTTCCGTCTACTCTCATTCTGCTTAATCCCGTGAATCCAGCAACAAAATCATAGGCATCACAGGTTCTTGCTTCGTCCTTCGTTACGGAAATTCCCCATTCATTATCCTGTACAAGGAAAATGATAGGAAGCTGATGTAAAGCCGCAAACTGTAAAGCTTCGCTCACTTCACCTTCTGTAACAGAATTATCTCCAAGACTGCAGATAACAACAGGATTATTTTCAAATTCCTGCAGATTGAAGTCCTGGATGTATTTGATTCCCTGTGCTACTCCTGTAGTAGGGATGGTTTGCATTCCGGTTGCAGAACTCTGGTGAACAATCTTAGGTTTGTTTTCATCTCTGCTTGAAGGATGGGAATAATAAGATCTTCCTCCAGAAAAAGGGTCATCAGCTTTAGCCAGTAATTGAAGCATTAACTGATAAGGTTCAAAACCAATTCCTAAAAGAATACTTTCGTCCCTATAGTAAGGAGAAACCCAGTCTTCTTTTTTCAACTGATACGCTGTTGCAAGCTGGATGGCTTCGTGACCTCTTGAAGTACTGTGCACGTATTTGCATACGTTTCTGTTTTCTTCATAAATATCCGCCATTGCTTTGGCCAGCATCATATGATTATACGCTTTGAGTAATATATCCTGAGAAACTTTTTCGTGAAGTGCATTTTCCATAGGAAGCAAATATACATAAAAAAACAAAATACTAACAACTGTTAGTATTTTGTAAAAAATCTTTGTCTATATAGGTTATTCCTTGATCACTTTTTTAGAAATAACATCTTTGTCTGTTTTTACTTCAATGATGTAAATTCCTTTCGTGTAAGTTGATAAATCTATTGGCTCTTTCTCATTATTAATGGTACCGCTTTGTAATTTCTTACCTGTAAGGTCATATACATTGAATGTAGATTTTTTAGGAGCATTCAGAATGTTTGTAAAATCTTTCGTAACCGTAGGAGCAATGGCAAGGTTGCTTAGAGCATTTACAGCATCTTTAGTTCCTAATACTTGAGTGAATCCTGTCACGATAATTGAATAATTCTGAGGAGCTGTAACACTGGGGTTTGCGTTATTCTTTAATGTTCCTTTATGTGAAATTTCAATTTTATAATTTCTTCCTGCTATAGGAGCATCTACAACTACCTGTTCTACATTGTCTACAGTGTTGTCACCTTTAACTGCTGTATTTGGGCTTGTTGCGTTTAATTTCCATGGTAAGTAAACTGTATTTGTTTCCATGTCGGTAATTCTAAGATCCAGATCATTGACCAATCTAGAGCTTCTGTTGTTGTAAGCATCACTCCAGCTTATTGTGGCCGGTATTTTGTATTCCGGATCAATCCATGAAATGGTTACTTTTATTGGAGTGTTTCCAGTTGCCAGAATTGTTTTAGAATTAGCAGCTCCGTTATTTAATGTTTCGTTATTGAAAATAACTGTGTTGTTGGATTTTCCTACTAATAATTCAGCTCCCTTTTTAGCATCAATGAATCCCCATCCGAACAATGGGTCCGGTCCCGGATTTCCTGCTTCGGCTGCTGAATGGATCGTTAAGGCTTTAGCTGCAGCAGCATTTAATTCATTTCCGCTAAATAATTGTTTGTTAATTTGAGTCCACAGGCCGATTACTGCTGTTACTACAGGTGCTGAATAAGAAGTTCCGCTGCCAACTGTTAACCCTTGGCTGCCAACTGTGTCTTCAGCAGTGGATGCGCTTCCTACATCAGTTCCTACTGCTGAAATATCTGGTTTGATACCTCCATCATCTCTAGGTCCTGCGCTGCTGTAATCAGAATGAATTACATCAGCGGATGTAGTGTATCTCCCTGAGTTGGCAGTAATTCTGTCGGTAGCTCCTACGACAATAATATTCTTGGCTAATGAACCAGGACCTATACAGTCAAATCCCTGTGCACAGTTGGTGCTAGGCAGTACATCTGTTGCTGCAAATGCTACAGGGTTACCATTGTTGTCAGTGTAGTATGTGGGAAGTGGAGTGGGAGTTGGGTAGTTAGGTCCAAATCCAAAATAATTACCCGAAGATTTTACTATAACGTAGTTAGGATTATTATAAACAATGGCATCATAATTTTGATCATTGCTGAAGTACGTTCCCTGCAAGTCATATGAAGAACCGGGACTGTTGAAAGCACCGTTCCAAACCCATGCATTGGCTCCGTTTACTGTATCTAGATTCCATCCTACATTTGATCCATAAGAGTGATTTGATATTTTAGGCTGGGCTGTCAGAATCTTTTGGAATACAGTACTTGTAGATGTGTCTCCAGGTAATACAGAATCACGGAAAGTGTAAGAATCCATGGTTGAGTTTTTTGCTACTCCCTGGAAGTTTATTGTTCTGGAAGTACCATCTGTAAAAGTCACTGATTGTGAATAAGTTTTTGCTCCCATAAAACCAGCGACAGCAGTAGAGTGTGCTGAATAATTCAAAGTACTGGCTTCTTTGTTTGTAATTCGGTTTGCAGTATTATTAAAGAATACATGTCCGCCAAAAACTCTTCCTCCGTCGAATATTGTATATTTAATATTCTCACCATTAAATGCTCCGGTAAGCCCGGTTACTGTTCCATTCTGAAGAAAGTCAGCGTTTGCATTTTTAATTTGGTCCATATCTTCATTACTGTTAAAAAAAGGTTTGCCATTTGGCATAAAGCCTGCTAAACTGGTTCTTTTTTCTTCAAATCCTTTCAGAGTTTCAGAAGCTTTGTTATTACCTGAACGTTTTGCTACATAAGAGTCAAACTTTGCGCTGTTCTCTTTGTTTTGTTTTTCAAACTCTCTTTTTAATTCTTCATTATTTTGCGCACTTGTTAATGTAATAATCAATGTGCTGATTAAAAGTAATTGTTTCTTCATTTTTGAGTAATAAATTATAAAATTATGGTTAATCAAATTTATAGCAAAAAACTGATAACTAGTTAGTTTTGGTAAATAATTCTAATTTTTTTAATAATATTTTAATATTTTATTTCGTGCTTGTTTGAGTTGTTTATATTTTTAATAAAATGAGATAATTTTGTTATCGCGAATTATGGTTTATTCTTGATATTGGGTATAAATTAATTGAAAAAAATGGAGTAACTTTACATTCTCTTTTATAAAAAAGTTAGAACATTATATGTATTTAATTTTTGACACAGAAACAACAGGTTTACCAAAAAATTTCAACGCTCCGCTTTCAGATTCGGAAAACTGGCCAAGAATGGTTCAGATTGCATGGCAGATACATGATGATGATGGGAATTTAGTTGAGAATCAGGATTATATAATAAAACCTGAAGGATATGATATTCCCTTCAATGCAGCCCGTATTCACGGGATTACAACGAAAATCGCCAATGAAGAAGGGCGTGACCTTGAAGAAGTTTTAAAAGAATTTGCTGAAGTTTTAGATAGAGTAAGAGTGGTTTCCGGACACAATGTGGAATTCGATTACAATATTGTAGGAGCGGAATTTTACAGAAAGAACCTTAAAGATAATCTACAGGATAAACCCAGAGCAGATACCATGATTTTGGGAACCGACTTCTGCCAGCTTGGTGGAGGAAGGGGAGGAAAATATAAATCGCCGAAACTTGAAGAACTTTACGAAAAGCTTTATGGAAGTAAGTTTGATGAAGCGCATAATGCTGCTGCCGACGTAAATGCTACGGCAAGAGCGTTCTTTGAAATGATAAGAATTGGGGTAGTTCCTGCAGAAACATTAAAGATTTCTGAAGATCAGCTGGCGTATTTCAAGAGTCTTTATCCGGATCCGATAAAGCCTTTCAATATTGTTATCAGAAGGCAGGTTGCAGATTTTCATAATAAGAAAAAGCAGCAGGATTTCGGAAGTGTTGATGAGATTGATCTGGGCAAATATTTCAATTTTGACAATCACAGTGTTTTCTCAACATTAATGGCGACTTCCAGCATTAATGATTTAATTAAAAAAGCTACGGATGATAATTTCCCTGCCGTTGGAATGGTGGATTTGGGAAATATGATGGGTGCCTTTAAATTTGTTTCAGCAATTGAAGGGGCAAATGGTGACCGCGCAAAAAAACATAAAGAATATTTAGCTAAAAAGCAGGAAGCAGAGGAGAACGGAGAAGAATTTAATGAGAATGAACCTGTTTCAGAGCCTTTAATTCCTGTAGTGGGTTGTGAATTTTATATTTCAGACCGTTACGAGCAGAAACAGTTTACGAAAGATGATCCCGACAGAAGAACGCAGGTGGTTTTGCTTGCGAAAGATTTTGAAGGATATAAAAACCTGGCCAAACTTTCAAGTATTGGTTTCTTAAAAGGATTTTATTTTGGAGTTCCAAGGATTAGCCGTGAATTGATTGCTGAGTATAAAGAAGGTTTAATTGCCCTTACTTCAGGAATTCTGGGAGATATTCCCGATGCGATCTTAAATACAGGTGAGCAAAAAGGGGAGGAGCTTTTCAAATGGTGGAAGGATACTTTTGAAGATGACTTTTATGTTCAGATTCAGAATCATAAACTGCCTGAAGAAGAGCATTTAAATGATGTTTTATTGCATTTTGCAGATAAATATAATGTTAAAATTTTAGCCCAGAACGAAACTTTTTATACCAATAAAGACGATTCTAATATTCAGGATATTGTAAGCTGTATCAAAGACGGAGAAAAATTGACAACTCCTGTCGGAAAGGGCTTTGGAAAGAGAAGAGGATTAGCTACAGGAGAATATTACATCAAAAATTCTGACGAAATAAAAGAAGCCTTTTTAGCTTATCCTGATGCGTTTGATGCTTATGAGGAATTCACGGCAAAATTTAAACCTTATACCTTAAAAAGAGACGTTTTACTTCCAAAATTTGATATTCCGGAAGAATTTATTCATGCTGAAGATGATATTGATGGAGGGAAACGCGGTGAGATGGCGTATTTGACGCATTTAACATATGAAGGGGCGAAAAAAAGATATGCAGATACCGGCGGAATCACAGACGAAATCAAAGAACGTTTGGATTTTGAACTGGAGGTAGTTGCTAATACAGGATATCCCGGTTATTTCCTGATTGTACAGGATTTTTGTAATGAAGCAAGAAAAATGGGTGTTTGGGTTGGTCCTGGCCGTGGTTCTGCAGCAGGTTCTGCAGTAGCATATTGCACTGGAATTACCAATGTAGATCCTATTAAATATGATTTGCTTTTTGAGCGATTTCTGAATCCGGAAAGGGTTTCCATGCCTGATATTGATATTGACTTTGATGATGAAGGACGTGATAAAATCATCAAATGGGTAGTTGAAAAATATGGTAAGAATCAGGTAGCACAGATTATTACGTACTCTGTTTTAGGGGGGAAATCTGCGATTAAAGATGCGGGAAGAGTATTAGATGTCCCGATTCCTGACACGAATAATATTGCAAAATTAATTCCGCCAAGCCCGGGGATGAACATTGCAAAAGCTTTATCTAAATACGATAAGCTAAAACCGGAGGAACAAATGCTTGTTGATGAAATGAGATATGTTCTGAATAGCCCGGATGATGCCCGCCATGACGTACTTGCGAGTGCGAAAAAAATGGAAGGCTGCATCAGAAATACCGGTATTCATGCCTGCGGGGTGATTATTACTCCTGAAGATGTAAGTAACCTTGTACCGGTGACCATCGCTGCAAAAGATGCAGATATTCTGGTTTCGCAGTTTGATAACTCTGTGGCAGAAAGTGCGGGTCTTTTGAAGATGGACTTCCTGGGGCTGAGAACTTTAACGATCATTAAGGATGCATTAAAGCTTGTAAAGGCAAGATATAATATAGATATTGATCCGGATCTTATTCCGCTTGATGATGCCAAAACATATCAGTTGTTTAAAGAAGGACGAACAGTAGGGATTTTCCAGTATGAAAGTCCTGGGATGCAAAAATACATGAGGGAGCTTAAGCCAACGGTTTTTGCCGACCTTATTGCCATGAACGCCTTATATCGTCCGGGGCCTATCAAATATATTCCGAACTTCATTAACAGAAAGCACGGAATTGAAGAGATTGTTTATGACTTACCGGAAACAGAAGAATATTTAAAAGAAACATACGGGATTACCGTTTATCAGGAGCAGGTAATGCTTTTGTCCCAGAAATTGGCCAATTTTACCAAAGGTGAAGCCGATACTTTGAGAAAAGCGATGGGTAAAAAGCAGATTGATGTCCTTAATAAAATGTACCCGAAATTCATTGAAGGAGGTAGAAAGAACAACCTGAATGAAGAAAGGCTGGAGAAAATCTGGAATGACTGGAAAGCCTTTGCAGAATATGCCTTCAACAAATCTCACTCTACCTGTTATGCATTTATTGCTTACCAGACAGCTTATCTGAAAGCCAATTATCCCGCAGAATATATGGCGAGTGTAATGAGTAATAACATTAACAATACGGATTCAATTACCATGTTTATGGAGGATTGTAAAAGTATGGGAGTAGATGTGTTAGGACCGGATGTAAATGAATCTCAGTATAAATTCTCTGTAAACGAAAAAGGACAGATTCGTTTCGGCTTGGGAGCAATTAAAGGGATTGGAGAAGGTCCGAGTGAAGGAATTACACGGGAAAGAGCGAATGGAAGATTCAAAAATATTTATGATTTCTTTGAAAGAATTCTCCCTTCGCAAATGAATAAAAGGGTAGCAGAAAGTTTGGTGCTTGCGGGAGCTTTTGATGAATTGGATTCTTTCCACAGAGGTCAGTATTTTGATATTGATATGTCTGGAAGAACAAATCTTGAAAGGTTGATCAGATACGGACAAAGCTTCCAGGAGAGTAAAAATGAGATGGAGCATTCTCTTTTTGCGGATTTTGCAGAAGAAGTTCAGATTGAGCAGCCGAAATTAGCACCTTGCCCGGAATGGCCAAACATGCATAAACTTAATAAAGAAAAAGAAACGATCGGATTTTACCTTTCCGCACATCCTTTGGATGAATTTAAATACCAATATCAGTTTATGCAGGGGCAGCTTTCTAAAAAGTCGGTATTGGAGAAGGATGAAGAAAAAGTGGTTATAGATGAAGCTCCTATTCTGGAAAAAGACTCTGCTGATGAGGTTGCAGATCTTGTAGAGATTGTTTCTGATGACATCGTAGCCGGTGAAGAGGAAGAGGTTATAGAAGAAGTTACGAAAAAAGCTGAACCGAAAGGAGTTTTTCATTTTTTGAATCTTGATGAAGTGGATGCTTATAAAGAGCAGGCTTTTGCCAATAAGCAGGAAGAACTTTTTGAAGAAAAGAAAAAAGACTGGAAAACCTTACAAAAAGAAAGAGAAAACGGTGGTGGTGGAAAAGAATATACTGTTGCTGGTCTGATTACGGAATATGTGGTAAAAGATGGTTTCAGGAGTGGTGAAAAAGTAGCTTTTGTTACCCTGGAAGACTATTCTGGATCGTATTCATTCAGATTGGGAGATAGGGATTATATGAGGCTGAAGGAAAAACTGGAAGTGCAGAGGTTTGTTATTTTCAAGATAAAATTTGCTCAGGTAAAAGATGGGAGAGTCTTCGTAAATGTCAATGATGTGATAGAACTGCAGGAAGCGTTCGAACGTTTTGCGAAGAGTATATCTTTGGTTATGGATGTTATGGATGTCAGAGCTGAGGATCTGGACTTTTTCAGGACAGTGCTTGATAGAAATAAAGGAAATCAAAAGCTGAAATTCTTTATCAAAAACCTTGAAGATGATTCCCATATTGAAGTACAATCCATGAAACATTCGGTAGATTTGAATGGAGATTTGATTAAAGAAATCCAGCTTCTTAATAAATATGAGTTTTATTTAAACTAGAAAAAAGGATATAATAATTATAATAGTATAGAGAGTGGCTAAAAGTCACTCTTTTTTTTGTTTATATATTTTTGATATTGATGAAAATTTTTAAATAGTTTTTTATGTTAAATAGAAAAATTTTCTATAGTCTATTTTATTGGTATTGTATTTTAATTGATTGAATTTTAGTGTGTTGTACTTTTTTCAATGAATTGCGAAATAAATATTTAAATTAAATAAACGTTTGATTTTATTTGATTTTATAAGGGTTATTGGCTATTTATTATTAAAATTTTATGATAATTTTTAATATTTGAAATAATATTTATACATTTATCGCCCTAACTTTTATTATTACTATTTATGAAGAAATTATTACTATTAAGTCTATTTTTAATAGCTTCCATTACAAATGCCCAGATAATGCTGGGAAGTGGGAATACCCAGGGCGGGTATGTTCCTATTGATGTTAACTACGGATACAACTACACACAGCAGATTTTTACTAAAAGTGAAATTAATGCCAATGCTGCTGGTAATATTACCGGAATGAAGTTTTATTTACCGAATAATGCTGATATTACAAAATCAGTAGATTGGGTGGTATATGTAGGTCATACTACTAAAACTTCTTTTTCCAGTACTACAGACTGGATTCCTGTATCTGGTTTGTCTCAGGTGTTTTCAGGGACAGTAAGTGCTTCCGGAGGTGAAGTGACTGTAAACTTTACCACACCTTTTGCTTATAACAATACGGATAACCTGGTTGTTGCTGTTGATGAGAATACTGCAGACTACACAGCAACTTCAAATAAATTCTATACGTTTACAGGGGCTTCCAATTCAACTTTGTATTATAGAAGTGATACAACCAATCCGGATCCGGCTTCACCACCTACAGGATCAAGAACAGCAACGAAATCTATTACAAATCTGCTAGGACTTACTCCGGGAGTTCCGGCTTGTCCTGCTGTTGCTACGCCTGCGGCTGCAGCAACAGGTGTTTCGGTATTGCCTACCATTAGCTGGGCTGTTGCAGGCTCTGCTACATCATATAAGATCAGCATCGGAACTACGCCGGGAGCAACCAATGTGATGAACATGCAGGATGTAGGAAATGTAACTTCTTATACTCTAACAAATTCTTTGAGTTTTGATACTCAATATTATTATACAGTATATGCTGCCAATTCTACAGGAGTTTCCCCTGCATGTACAGAAAGATCTTTCACTACAATGGCTACTTTGGGATGTCCGTCTGTGAGTGCGCCTACAGCTGCTCAGGTTGGTTTACCTGTGTTAACGACCTTCTCATGGCCTGCAGTAAGTGGAGCACTGGGATACAACTTAAGTATCGGAACATCTGCAGGTTCATCCAATGTTTTGAGTAATTTTAACATGGGTAATGTTACTACTTATACCCTTACTCCTGCACAGCAGCTGAATCCTACAACGCAGTATTATTATACTATTACAGCTTATAACGGCGGTGTTGTATCAACAGGATGTACTGAAAGAAATTTCACAACTACTATAGTGCCTCCGGCAAATGATAATTGTTCTGGTGCTGTAAATTTAACAGTAAATCCTTCTTTGACTTGTACTGCTACAACTCCTGGTAATACATTGGGAGCTACAGAATCTATGGCTGCAGGTACTTGCAGCGGAGCTCCAAATGATGATGTTTGGTATAAATTTACTGCAACAGCAGCAAGCTATGTTGTAGCGCTTTCTAATGTGACTTCTACGGGAACTACAACAGGGGTTACAGATATGTATTTCCAGGTATTGTCAGGAAGTTGTGGTGGTACTATGACAAGGATGCTATGTTCTGATCCTAATACGAATCTCGTTACCGGCCTTACTCCAGGTCAGACTTATTATATCAGAGTATACACTTATGAGTCTACTGTTACTGCTAATGCAAGTTTCAATATCTGTGTAAGTACACCACCGGCACCGCCAGCTAATGACGACTGTGCAAACGCCGTGGCTATTACTATTAATCCTGATATGAGTTGTGCTAGTATTACAGCAGGAACAACATTGGGAGGAACAAGTTCAGGAGTTGCTCTTGGTTCTTGTTCAGGAACAGCTGACGATGATGTTTGGTATAAATTTACTGCGACGTCAACAGGTCATACTTTCCAGCTGAAAAATATAGTTTCTGTAGGAAATGTTTCTACAACATCTTTGTATGCTCAGGTATTCAGTGGTGCTTGCGGAGCTTTGGTAAGTACTACATGTATCAGCTCAAATACAAACTTTACAAACTTAACAGGTCTTACTGCAGGTCAGACTTATTATGTAAGAGTATATACTTATGATTCAAATTCAGGGGCGAGCTTCTATGCCAACTCTTTTGATATTTGTATGGGAACACTTCCTGCAGCTCCTGCTAATGATGAGTGTTCGGCTGCTGTTTCTTTATCTGTAAGCCCAACATTGACATGTGCTTCACCGGTATCAGGAACAACTTTAAGTGCTACTAATTCAGGATTGGCAGTAAGTCCATGTACAGGAACTGCTGATGATGATGTTTGGTATAAATTTACAGCTACAGGTACTGACCATGTAGTATTGCTTTCAAACGTTACTGCAGTGGGAACTTCTACGTCTACGAGTGTATATACTCAGGTTTTCAGTGGAGCTTGTGGTACTTTGACAAGTATTAAATGTGGTACTGCTGTGAATACACCACTTACCGGTCTTACTCCAGGTCAGACTTACTATGTGAGAGTTTATAACTCCAATACAAACGGTAGTACACTATATGCTAATAGCTTCAATATTTGTATTGGTACACCTCCGCCGCCGCCTGCAAATGATGATTGTGCAAATGCTGCATCTCTTTCTGTGAGCAGTACAGATGCTTTCCTGAATGCTGTGAATGGTTCTACTGTGAGTGCTACTCAAAGTTCTGGAGTTACAGCACCTACATGTAGTGCATCCGGTACTAATGATGATGTTTGGTATTCATTTACTGCAACAGGTGCTACACATCTTGTACATGTTTTATATACTGATAATGCAACAAGTACACAGATATATTCTGGAACATGTGGAGCTTTAACAGCTATGACTTGTTTTGATGGTGCTTATGGAAATTCAAGTATATTATTGCAAAACCTTGTAGCAGGACAAACATATTATGTTAGAGTGTATTCATCTACAAGTACAGCAACTACAACATCCAATTTCCAGATTGCTGTAACCACTCCTTCGCCTGTAACTAATGATACTTGTGATACCGCTATTGCTTTGGCTTGTAATGGTACGGCTCAGGGTGTTAATGCTCTTGCAGGAGATGAAACACTTCCTGCTTCAACATGTGGTAGTTCTGGAAGTACGGCATCTTATAAAGGTGTTTGGTATACAGTAAAAGCTACTGAAAACGGTCCTATTACTATTGATGCTTGCGGTACGCAATATGACGCTTATTTAAGAGTATATACAGGTACTTGTGGTTCACTTACTTGTTTCAGTAACAGTTCAGGTGTAGGATATGCTGACGCCGGTTGTGCAGTTAGCCTTTATAATGCTCCAACATTAACATTTACAGGAGTTGCAGGGACTACTTATTATGTATTGCTTACAGGATATGCTGCAACCAGAGTTGGTAATTATAGCATTTCTGTTACGCAAGGATGTTCAGGGCTTGCAACGGCTGAAGTTGAAAAGAAAAACAATGAAATTAAAGCTTACCCTAATCCATTTGTAGACGTTCTGAATATTTCAGATGCTTCTAAAGTAAAATCTGCTTCTGTAGTTGATGCTGCAGGAAGAGTAGTAAAGACTATTGATAATCCTTCTTCTACGCTTCACTTAGGAGATTTGAAACAAGGAATGTATTTAGTAGTATTGAATATGAAAGATGGATCTAAACAAACGATTAAAGCAATTAAAAGATAAAATGTATTAATTATATAACATGAAACGACAGCTAAAAAGCTGTCGTTTTTTTATTTTTAAATTTTTTAAAAAAGGTGTTTTAAATTTATTGTAAATTCGTAGACGTATTAATAACCAAAAACTTATACATGAAGAAAATCTTATTTGTATGCTTACTGATGATAAGCATCGCATTAAGTGCTCAAATCAAACTGGGTGGAGGCAGCACAGCTACCGGGAATGCTCCTGTCAATAGTGGCTTTAGTTATTCCTATTCTCAGCAGATTTATACAAAACAGGAAATCAATGCTGATGCAGCAGGTAATATTACAGGTCTTAAGTTTTACTTAACACCTTCTGCAAATCCCGCTTATTTATCAAATTGGGTGATTTATTTGGGACATACCACAAAAAACTCTTTAAATTATCAAGTTGGGTGGATTCCTGTCGGGGAAATGACTCAGGTGTATTCAGGTACGGTTACTAATGTAAACGGGATAGTAGAAGTGACATTTACTACACCATTCCCATATGATAATATAAGAAACCTGGTTGTTGCAGTAGATGAAAATGGATTTAATTCTAATTCAAATAATCCGTTTTTTGTGTATAATACTATGGAACAGGCTCTTTATACCGAGAGTAATACTGTTAATCCGGATCCTGCAAATCCGCCAAATGGTCATTTTTTACCTTATAAACCTGTAGTCAGTCTTATGGGGTTAGTTCCTAATCCATTACCGGATTGTCCAATAATCAGTTATCCTGCAAACAATGCTTCGAATGTACCGGTTCTGCCTAATTTTACATGGGCTGCTGTACAGGGAGCTACAAGTTACAAAGTTTCTGTCGGAACTACTGCGGGAGGAACAGATATTGTTAATCAACAGTCTGTAACGACAACAAACTTTACTCCGTCATCTCCACTTTTGGCAAGTACAGTTTATTATCTTAAAGTAACAGCAGTGGGGCCAACAGGAGAGTCCTCTGGTTGTGTTAATCAGAAATTTACAACAGTACCGGCTATACCTTCCAATGATGAGTGTACAAATGCTATAAATCTTACTGTAAATCCAGATGTGAATTGTGTGAGTTTTACCTCTGGGACTACTGTGATGTCAACTGTATCTTCTCCTGCATCATCATGTGGTACGAGTACTGGTGATGTATGGTATAAGTTTACAGCTACTTCTTCTAGGCATACAGTTAATCTGAAGGATGTAACCTCTGTACCATTAGGAGGTGGGTATGTTTATTTTCAGGTTTTAAAAGGTGATTGTGGTAATTTGACAAGTATATTATGTTCTGATTCTGGATGTGGTTATGTGACAAGTGCATCATGTCCTGTTTCTGTTGTTAATAACCTTACTGTAGGAGAGACCTACTATATAAAAGTATTTAGTGGATCAGGCTATTCATCTCATAAATTTGATATATGTGTAGGAACTGTTCCACCGCCGCCATCCAATGATAATTGTACCAATGCTATAATTGTTCCTGTGAATTCTGGGATGGATTGTATCAATGTTATTTCCGGAACAACTTTATCATCAACGAAGTCTGCTATATCTTGTGACTCTTTCTCCAGATATGATGTGTGGTACAAATTTATAGCAACTGATACCAAGCATATCATTAAATTGATTAATAAAGTTGCTGTGGGAGAACCAAACTCTTTGGGAGGATTAAGTTTTAATGTGCTGGGTGGCAGTTGTGGTAATTCTGTATGTGTAGGAATAGGTGGGGCTGTTGGACTTGTTACCGGTCTTACAGTGGGAGAAACTTATTATCTCAGAGTATTTGATGTAGAAGGAACGCCCCAATCGGGTTTCAATTTTGATTTATGTATTACAAAAGATTTGACACCGATTCCGGTAAATGATGAATGTGCAAATGCTGTTTCTTTGACTGTTAATCCGGATTTGACCTGTGTTGGGGGACTTGAAGGAAGTACTTTGGGAGCAACAGTTTCAGCGATGTTACCAGCAACTTCGTGTGCCGGAATCGGGGTTCAGAATGATGTTTGGTTTAAATTTGTTGCCACAGGAACCAGCCACAGAATTAGTTTTAAAAATATTATAGATGTTGGAGTGAGTGGTACACAGCAAGATATACGATTTGAGGTTTTCAAAGGTAGCTGTGGTGCTTTAACAAGTGTAAAATGTGGTGGAAGCGTTAATCGTTCTAGTTATATTAATAATGTTTCAGGGTTGGTTGCCGGTGAAACCTATTATATAAGGGCATACAGTACAGGTGTTGGCATTGCCGTTAAATTCAATATATGTGTGGGAACATTGCTGCCTCCTGTTAATGATGACTGTGCTGGTGCTTTGACGGTCTCAAATTTTCCATATACTTATACACAGATTGATGCTGAGCATACTACCAATAATAACGGATTTATAAATTCTTGCAATTCTGCAATGAATGACGGAACATGGTTTACCTTCGTTGGTGATGGTTTTCTGCATAAGATTACAGTTTCAAGACCTTTAAATAGCACATTTAATTTTGGTATTGGTGCCTATAAAGGAAATTGTGGAAACTTAACGTGTGTAAAAAGAGTAAATTTTACTGGTTCAAGTCCGGTTATAATGGATTTGCCAACTATTGCAGGAAACGTATATTATATAAATATCGGAGATCGGGATTACGATACAGATACAGTGGAAGGCGTTTTTACCATTACTATAGAAAAGGTAACCAGCCTTGGTACTCTTGAAGTTACTGATAAAAAAGAAACTATAGAAATATACCCAAATCCATTTACAAGTGTACTGAATATTGTAAAACCACATAACGTCAAATCAGTTTCCATTCTGGATTCTTCCGGAAGATTGATAAAGACTATTGATAATCCTTCTTCTACGATTCACTTAGGAGATTTGAAACAAGGAATGTATTTAGTAGTACTGAATATGAAAGACGGATCTAAACAGACAATTAAAGCAATTAAGAAATAAATAATTTCTTAAAAAATAGGATACAGAGGCTGCTCAATTTGAGCGGCCTCTCTTTTTATAAGTGAAATTATCTTTTATAAAAGGAAAAGTTTAATTCATTGTGATATAATTAAAAAAATATTTTTTTTATTGTTGATTTTCACTAGATTTGATTAACTAATACTGTTTTTTATATGAGAAATTTTTTACTTGTTGGTTTCTTAATGACCGGCCTTTTATCCTCCGCACAGACTTACTGTACGCCTGCGTTTGCAAGTGGGTGTAGTGGAGGAGATGTAATAGACTCCTTTGCAATTCCGGGTGCCGGATTTGATCACCCTAATACGGGTTGCTCTACTGATGCATATGGAGATTATACTTCGATGACAATCAACCTTAGTGCAGGTTTGAGTTATGATTTTAGCGTTAAACATGATTACAGTGATCAGAATGTAAGGATTTGGATAGATTTTAATAACGACGGAACTTTTGATGATGCTGCTCCGGAACTTGTAGCTTCTGCGAGTAGTACTTTTGTTGGAGGAAACAATATTACCTCTGGGCTTATTGAAATTCCTTCAACCGTTACTCCTGGTACTTACAGAATGCGAGTAGGGGATAGATTCTCCAGTGACCCTATTCCGTGTAATACTGATGGGTATGGAGAAGCCCATGATTATACTGTAGTAATTGGTGCAGTTCCAACTTGTTTTGCACCGTCTGCTTTAACGGTATCTGCAGTGACGGCAAATTCAGCTCAGATTGGATGGACAGCTCCGGCTTCTGCTCCAGGCAGCGGTTATGAATATTATTATTCAACTTCCAGTACATATCCTACAGCTGCTGCTGTAGCTTCCGGAACGAGTACCGGTTTAACTGCTGGCCTGTCTACATTGGCTCCGGCTACTGTTTATCACGTGTGGGTACGTTCTGTATGCAGTACTTCAAATAAAAGTGCATGGTCTCAAATGGCAACATTTATGACATCCTGCGTTTCTGTAGCAGTGCCATATGCATTGGATTTTGAAAGCATAACTCCACCTGATCTTCCAAACTGTACCTCAGTAGTAAATGACGGTTCAGGAAATATGTGGGTGACGGGCGATTTGGATGCTCAAGGATTTACGGGAAATGTTCTTCAGTATTCTTACGACTATGCCAATAATGCTGATACCTGGTTTTTCACCAATGGAATAAACCTTACCGCGGGAGTTACCTACAGAATTAAATATAAATATGCAAACGCAGAAGGAACTGTATATGCCGAAAAGTTAAAAATTGCCTACGGAACTTCAGCTACAGGTGCAGGAATGACCAATACATTAGCCGATCATTCAAATATTGTTACCAGTACAGCAACCAGTGCTTTTGTGAATTTTACACCAACTGCCACAGGGGTCTATTATTTTGGATTCCAGGCATATTCTGATGCCAATATGAATCAGTTGTATGTAGATGATATTAATATAGATGTAGCACCAGCTTGTAGTGAGCCTAATGCATTAGTGATGTCTAATATTACTGCCGCAGGAGCTACGGTTTCCTGGACAGCTGCCACTCCTGTACCGGCAAGTGGATATGATATTTATTACAGCACAACCAATACAGCACCTACAGCTACAACTACACCTAATTTTACAGGAGTTACAGCAACTACTTATAATATTCCAGGTTTAGCTGCTTCCACTGTTTATCATGTATGGGTGAGATCTGCGTGTAGTGCAACCAGCAAAAGTGTTTGGAGTGATTCTGCTACGTTTATGACATTATGTTCAAGTGCGAATCTTCCTTATGCAATAGATTTTGAAAATGTTACTGTTCCTGAACTTCCAGGATGTACAATGAATGTTAACTCGGGAGCTGGGAATAATTGGGAAACAGTAGATCCGCCTTCTGACAGCCAGGGATTTACTACCAATGTATTAAGATATCATTATAATTCTTCCAGTTCTGCCAATGCATGGTTCTTTACCCAGGGATTGAACCTGACAGCGGGGACACAATATACCATTAGCTATAAGTACGGGAATAACTCATCTACTTATGTTGAAAAACTGAAAGTAGCTTACGGAACTTCACCAGTTGAATCTGCAATGACTAATTCAGTGGCAGATTATCCGTCAATCAATGATGAAATGGCTCATACAGAATCTATAACGTTTACAGTTCCTACGACAGGAGTGTATTACTTTGGATTTAATGCCTATTCAGATCCGGACCAGTTTAATCTGTATGTAGACGATATAAGCATTAATAATGCAAATCTGGCAACATCTGAAGTTTCTGCAGCGAAAAACAGTATCAAAGTATATCCTAATCCATTTACGGATGTATTGAATATTTCTGATGTGAAAAACGTGAAAAATGTATCAGTAACAGATGTTACGGGAAGATTAGTGAAAACTATTGCAAACCCTGAATCTACGATACACTTAAGAGACTTAATGCAGGGTGTTTATTTAGTAACGTTGGAAATGAAAGACGGATCTAAACAGACTATCAAAGCCATTAAAAAATAATTTATCATTTAAATAGAAAGAAAGAGACGGGTCATTAGTGATCCGTCCTTTTTTATGAAGTAGACATTTACTTTAAAAATCTACAGATCAAAAAAAGATGAGCGAAATATTTCACTCATCTTTTTATTTTGTTAATGACCGTTATATAATATAAATCATTATAAATTATTCATTACCTATTGTTTATTACTCATTACTTATTAGGCACCGGCTGAATCTCACCCTTGTTCATAAGGTCAAAAACAGTTGGGAAGAACATTACTAATATAAAGTAGACGATGATCATCAGCACTACCAGTGCAAAAAGAATGATCACTAAGCTATTCGGTTTGTTTTTCTTTTTAGGTTCCATGATTTTGAGGTATTTGGTGAATAAATTTTACTTATACCAAATATTAAGCTAATTTCTTGCCACATTGCTTACAATATCTGGCATCATCATCAATATCTTCGTTTCCACAACGTTCACATACCATTTCCAGATTTTGTCTTTTGTTTCTCATTTCTGCCGTGACAATACCAGTAGGAACAGCAATAATGGAGTAACCGGCAAGCATCAGAACAACCGCAAAAAACTTTCCTAAAGGCGTAATAGGAGATACATCACCATATCCTACGGTAGTTACTGTAACAACCGCCCAATAAATAGACTGTGGTATAGTTTCAAATCCCTGGCGTCCACCTTCCACCATAAACATCAGTGATCCTACAATCACAGAGAATATAATCAGGAATAAAAGGAAAATATAAATCTTTCTCGAACTGTTTTTCAGGGCCCGCACAATAAGATATCCGTCATTCATAAAATCCAGCAAATTGAAAATCCTGAAGATTCTCAACATTCTCAGCATTCTGAAAATCAGGAAATATTTAGTGATAGGAAAGAAAAAGCTGAGGTAAAAAGGTACAAGAGCCAGGAAATCTATAATTCCAAAAAAGCTGAATATATAATTCCGTTTATTCTTCACCACAGCAATACGCATAGAATACTCAATAGTGAAGAAAATGGAGATCACCCATTCCAGAATCAGGAAGGTATAATGAAACCTTTTATCAAGCTTAGGGACACTTTCCATCATAATAATGGCAGTACTTGCAAGAATTAAAGATAATAAGATGATATCGAACAGTTTTCCGAGCTTCGTATCGGAGCGATAAATGATCCGGTAAAGGAATCTTTTCCAAAGTTTGTCTTCAGGAACAAGATTATGTTCTCTTTCCATTTATATAGGTTATTTCACAGCGAAGTTAATAATTTCTATAGAGTATAAGGTAAAGATATGATTGTTAAAAGAATCCTGCAAATGTTAAAGTAATTTTCATCATTAAAAAGTGAATTATTCGCACTTAATTTAATGATTTTCAATACATTATAATAAGTAAAATACGAATAAAAAATGACATATAAAAATTTATTTTTTAACATAATATTAATTCAAGTTTGTAATTTTATCCAACAAAAGCTTTATATCATGAGAAAAATTTTAACCTTGTTTATTCTGTTTTTCATAAGCAGTTTTGTAGATGCTCAGGTTGGGATTAATACTTCAACACCCAATGGTGCTGCAGTACTGGATATAGTCTCCAACCAGAAAGGGATTCTCATTCCTCGTCTTTCAGATACTGACCGGGATACATACCTGGCAGATAATAATGTTTCCACAGTACCACCTGCAGGTGTTGTGAATGCTAACCTTACTGCAGGAACACTTATTTTTAATACGACAACGAATAACTTCCAGTATTGGGATGGTACCCTCTGGAGACAGCTTTTTGTTCCCACATCTTCTCAGGCTGGTAACGACGGTGTCGTTAAAATAAATTCTGGAAACGCAAATGTAAAACCCTCATTCAGTTTAAGTGCAGCAGGAAGCGGGTATGGCCCAAGACAACAGGTGCTTTATGCCACACCGCTGGTCTTTGCAGCAAGTCCTACTACAAGCTGGCCGGAAACCACAGTTCCATTTCCGGGAGTTACCTCCAATATTTATATTGCAGCCAGTGGTAAATGGAGAGAAAATGAAATTTACGGACAAGTACATGTCTGGAGAGCCATTGCTACAATTACTCCAGGGTCCAATTCATCAGGATCAATAAAAGCTACTTTTAAAAATCCTGACTCCGGTTTTGAGATTAACTCTATCCAATTAGTCCCAAGTGGTTCAAGTGGAGCAGGTAACATTCTTACATTCTATTTCTATACTATTGCAGATCCTGCGAGTCTTGATCCGGGAAGAGGCTATCAGCTTTTTATGGAAGCCGATATCAACTGTAGTGTGGTAATGGAATCCTTTACAAGAGTATCGCTTTTCAAAGATTAACAGTCTATTTATTTTTTTAATATCAAATTCAAACCGGCCGATGAAAGCCGGTTTTTTATTGCAGCAGAAATATTCTTTGGGTTTTTAGTAAAATTAATATCTTCGCTGTAACCGTAAAATATAAATTAATGAAGCTAAAAACCGTAATTGCAAAGATTGAAGAGGAAATAAGTATCAGACAGGCAGAAGATTTTGATAACGTAGGCCTGTTGTGTGGTGTTTATGATCGTGATGTATCCGGGATTCTGGTTTGTCATGATGCTTTAGAAAATGTAGTAGATGAAGCTGTTGAAAGAAACTGCAATCTTATTGTATGCTTCCATCCCATTATATTTTCCGGACTCAAATCTTTAACAGGGAAAAACTATGTGGAAAGAGCCGTCTTAAAGGCTATAGAAAATAAAGTGGCGATCTATGCCATTCATACAGCATTTGATAATGATTTCTTTGGAGTCAACTATGGAATTTGCAGGCAGTTGGGATTAAAGAATATGAAAATTCTTCAGCCGAAAGAAAATAATCTAAAACAGCTGACGGTTTTTGTACCGAAAGAGCATTCCGAAAAAGTAAAAGAAGCAATGTTTTCAGCGGGAGCGGGAAATATCGGTTTCTATGATGAATGCAGTTTTACGGTGAATGGTAAAGGAACCTTCAGACCGGTGGAAGGTTCAAATCCGTTCTCAGGCCAGCAGGACATTCGTGAAAATGCAGATGAAGATATGATTTCTGTGATTTTTGAAAGCTTTAAACAAGGGCAGATTGTGGGCGCAATGAAAGCCGCACATCCTTACGAAGAAGTGGCCCATCAGATATACAGCCTTGATAATAAAAACCAACATGCCGGATTGGGAATGTATGGCGATCTGGAAGAGGAAATGGATGAAAAAGATTTCCTGGGGTTTGTAAAAGAAAAGTTTGGTCTTGAAGTGATAAAGCACTCCTCTTTCAACAATAAAAAAATCAAAAGAGTAGGGGTTCTGGGCGGTTCCGGAGCAAGTGGGATAAGATCTGCAGCTTCCAGAAAATGTGATGCTTATCTTACCGGAGATCTTAAATATCACGACTATTTTTTAGCAGAGTCTAAAATGCTGATTTGTGATATTGGCCATTATGAATCAGAACAATTTGTTACTCAACAATTATTTGAAATTTTGTCACAAAAATTTAGTACATTTGCAATTTCAAAATCTATTGAAAAAACAAACCCAGTAAATTATTTCATTTAAATATGGCAAAAACCAACGATATTTCAGTTGAAGAAAAATTAAGAGCTTTATACGATTTACAGATCATTGATTCAAGATTGGATGAAATCCGAAATACTAGAGGAGAATTGCCAATTGAAGTTGAAGATCTTGAAATCGAGATTGAAGGTCTTGAAAAAAGAGCTGAAAAATTTCATGCTGATATCAAAGATCAGGACGATCAGATCAAAACAAAGCATGAAGTTATTAACCATGCTAAAACTTTAATTGAGAAGTACAAATCTCAGCAGGATAATGTAAGAAACAATAAAGAGTTTGAAGCATTAGGAAAGGAAATGGAATTCCAGGATCTGGAAATTCAGCTTGCTGAAAAAAGAATTAAAGAATTCGGAGTTAAAATTGCTCACAAAAACGAAACTTTAAGTGAACTGAATACGAAGATCGACGATTTGAAAAGCCACTTGAAATTCAAGAAAGAAGAATTAGAAGGTCTTATCTCTGAAACTCAGAAAGAAGAAGAATATCTTTTAGAGCAGTCTAAAGAATTCGCAGGTAAAATCGATGAGAGATTATTAGCTTCTTACAACAGAATCAGAACAAACTCTATCAATGGTCTTGCAGTAGTAGGATTAGAAAGAGGAGCTCCAAAAGGATCTTTCTTTACAATCCCGCCTCAAAAGCAAATGGAAATTGCTCAGAGAAAGAAAATTATTATTGATGAGCATTCAGGGAAAATCCTTGTTGATGACGAATTGGTAATGGAAGAAAACGAAAGAATGAAATCTGTAATTAAGTTCTAATTATTGATTTTAAATCATACAAAAGCTGCTTCAGAAATGAAGCAGCTTTTTTTGTGTATATTCAATAGGAACGGGCTTTAGTTTGTTTAACCTTTTGCGGTGTGTTGTCATTCCGTAGGAATCTCTATACATTCTTTTAATATAATATGAATTCCTACGGAATGACAATAGTGCAATAATAGGCCTATTGAAACGCAACGGAGAATAATCAATAGAAACGCTATAGCCCGTTTAATAAAAAAATAAATCCTTCTGTTGGCTTTAGCCAAAACCTATAAAAAAACCGCCTCAAAATGAAGCGGTTGGTATTATTTATTCCTGATGATCATACATCTTATTATACAAAGCAATAAACTTCTCTTTTACCGCTTTTCTTTTCAGTTTTAATGTTGGAGTAAGCAATCCGCTTTCAATGCTCCATACTTCAGGAGTAAGTTCAATTTTTTTGATTTTCTCCCAGTTTCCAAGATGTTCGTTGATCCCTTCAATCTCTTTTTCAATTCTTTGCTTCAGCTCAGTGCTTTTTGCAATCTCTTCCGGTGTGGAACCGATGTTCAGATTGTTTCTCAAAGCCCAGTTTTTAGCAAATTCAAAATCTGGCTGTACTAAAGCACATGGCATTTTTTCACCATCACCTACCACCATGATCTGCTCAATAAACTTGGAAGCTTTTGCTAAGTTTTCAATCGTCTGAGGAGCAATATATTTTCCACCGGATGTCTTGAACATTTCTTTCTTACGGTCTGTGATCTGTAAAAATCCGTCACTGTCAATATGCCCGATATCGCCGGTTTTGAAAAATCCATCTTCTGTAAAAGCTTCTTTGGTCATTTCTTCGTTTTGGAAATATCCTTTGAAAACTGATGGCCCTTTTACGGTAATTTCACCATCTTCCTGGATCTTTACTTTTAAATTATCCAATGGAATACCTACCGTTCCGACTTTCATTTTCTCAAAACTGTTGACGGAAATCACCGGGGAAGTTTCTGTTAAGCCATAACCTTCCAAAATTGGAATTCCTGCATTTTGGAACATTAAGTTAAGTCTTGTAGATAATGCGGCAGATCCTGATACCAAAGTCACGATTTCACCACCTAAACCTTCTCTCCATTTAGAAAATACCAGTTTGTCAGCAATAATTTCCTGAAGTCCGGATGGTTTTGAGATTACTTTCTTTTTACTGATGAGGTTCAATGCCCAGAAGAATATTTTTGATTTCAGTCCTCCGGCAGAAGATCCTGTATTGTAGATTTTATCATATACCTTTTCAACAAGTCTTGGAACTACGGTCATATAATGAGGCTTCACTTCTTTTACGTTTTCCCCCATTTTCTCGATGCTTTCAGCAAAATAAAGAGAAAAACCGTTGTATTGATAAAGATAGAACAGCATTCTTTCAAAAATATGACAGATAGGAAGGAAGCTTAATGCTCTTGTTTCCTTATAATCGAAACTTCTTTTCTTTGGAATCCTAGGAATAGCCCCCAATACGTTTGAAACAATATTGTTGTGGGTAAGCATTACTCCTTTAGGTCTTCCGGTAGTTCCGGAAGTATAAATAATAGTTGCCAGATCCTCTGTATTGATGGCATTGGAAAGGTCGTCTACTTCAATTTGTGTAGATTCATCTTTACCCAGATCAAGGATTTCTCTCCAGTTGGCAGCACCGCTGATGTTGTCAAAAGTAAATATTCCCTGTAGAGTAGGGATGTTATGTTTCACTTTCATTACTTTAGTCAACAGCTCCTTATCAGAAACAAAGCAGTACTGAATTTCAGCATTGTTGAAGATAAATTCGTAATCTTCAGGTGAAATACTTGGATAAACAGGTACGGAAACAACTCCGATCTGAGAAAGACCAAAGTCCATAATCGCCCATTCAGTGCGGGAATTGGTAGTAATCAAAGCGATCTTATCACCCGGTTTTATGCCCAGCTTCAGTAACCCTCTGGATATCTTATTTCCCTCATTAATAAACTCCTGCGTAGAAGTTTTTTTCCACTCACCCTGATACTTCGTTACAAACATATCCGTTTTAGGATATTTTTCTAAAGCGTAGTGCGGAATATCGAATAATCTCTTGATCGTCATGATTTTTTAAATAAATTATAAAGAAATTTAAATATAAGCATTTTTTTTAATTGAAAACATATGAATGTAATAATTAGGAAATAGTTAAATGCTTACCATAATATATTGAACCAAAAAGGGGACCAGAGGTCTTTAAAAAGTGGTTACAACAGCTCATTCTGGATTTAGCATACCTTAGCAAACCGTTTTTATTTTTCGTCCTGAATAGTGTGGTATTCCCGATTGGTAAACCTGCATGTCATTTATTGCTATTTCAAACTTTAAAACCTCTTTCAACTCCCTTTTTCTGTGCGTTTTTCCTGCTTTTAATTTATTTTTTCAGATTTGCTTAAAAAGTGTAAATTTACGGCTATCTAATTATTTTTTTTATGGACTTTAATTTATCGGAAGAACAGCTGATGATTCAGCAGGCAGCAAGAGATTTTGCACAGAACGAACTATTACCTGGAGTGATTGAAAGAGACCGTGACCAGAAATTCCCTGCAGAACAGGTGAAAAAAATGGGAGAAATGGGCCTTTTGGGAATGATGGTAGACCCACAATACGGAGGAGCAGGTATGGACAGCGTTTCTTACGTGCTGGCAATGGAGGAGATTGCAAAAGTGGATGCTTCTGCAGCTGTTGTAATGTCTGTAAACAATTCATTGGTTTGTGCCGGTCTTGAAAAATTTGCTTCTGAAGAACAGAAAGTAAAATATCTTACTCCACTGGCGAGCGGACAGGTAATCGGAGCTTTTGCGTTATCTGAGCCTGAAGCTGGTTCTGATGCGACTTCTCAGAAAACAACTGCTGAAGACAAAGGAGATTACTATCTTTTAAACGGAATCAAAAACTGGATCACCAATGGTGGAACAGCTACTTATTATATTGTAATTGCACAGACTGATCCTGAGAAAAAGCACAAAGGGATCAATGCTTTCATCGTAGAAAGAGGATGGGAAGGATTTGAAATCGGGCTAAAAGAAGACAAACTGGGAATCAGAGGAAGTGATACACACTCTTTGATCTTTAATAATGTAAAAGTTCCAAAAGAAAACAGAATTGGTGCTGACGGATTTGGGTTCAACTTTGCAATGGCAGTATTGAACGGAGGAAGAATCGGTATCGCTTCTCAGGCTTTAGGTATTGCTTCAGGTGCTTACGAACTGGCATTGAAATATGCTAAAACAAGAAAAGCTTTCAAAACTGAGATCATCAACCACCAGGCAATTGCATTCAAATTAGCTGATATGGCTACGCAGATCACGGCAGCAAGAATGTTATGTTTCAAAGCAGCATGTGAAAAAGATGCAGGAAAAGATATCTCTGAAAGTGGAGCTATGGCAAAATTATACTCTTCTCAGGTAGCAATGGATACTACTATTGAAGCAGTACAGATCCACGGTGGATACGGATATGTGAAAGAATACCACGTAGAAAGATTAATGAGAGATGCGAAAATCACTCAGATCTACGAAGGAACTTCTGAAATTCAGAAAATCGTGATCTCAAGAAGCATCGCGAAATAACATTTTATCAAACACACTACTATGAAAAAATCTTTGTGGATCACCCTCGGTGTTGTACTGTTGTTACTAGGCGTATTTGTCTGGTATAAGTACTATTTTGTTTTCGGAGAAGGCGTAAAATCCGGATACCTGAACTATGCCATGAAAAAAGGTTATATCTTCAAAACTTATGAAGGTAAACTGATTCAGGAAGGCTTCGGGAGAGGTAAAACAGGAACAATTACAAGCTACGAGTTTGAGTTTTCTGTAGATGACCCTGAGATTTTCAAACAATTGGAAACCAACAGTGGTAAAAGCTTTGATCTGCATTACAAAGAATACAACGGTGCTCTCCCATGGAGAGGAAATACAAAGTTTGTCGTAGACAAAGTAGTGAATATGAAATAAAAACAAATAAGGCTCTCAATATGAGGGCCTTATTTTACACCAAATCACAAAATATTAATATATGAAATAAAAATTTCCGGTTTTGTGGTGAATCCTGTATAATAACAAAGATTCATTGTTTTTATCTACACTTAAAGTTAAGAGTAATTTTCCTAATAAACAAGCTGTTTTTATTAATGTTATAAAATTAAGCATAAGAATTAATCTTACCTTCTAAACCTCATTAAAAAAACATTAAAAAATCCACCACGAGGATGGATTTCAAATCTAATGAGTGTCGTTATCAGGAACATTTTTATTCTTCTTTTTGTAAAAGTAATATCCAATACCGGCAATAAGAAATAACGGCCACAACGGAAGAATAAACAGGAAAATAGACGTTATTACCTCCCAGCCAGATTCAATGGCTGCCAATGATTTTCCACCGAAAGTTTTAGGTTCTTTTTCTGTTTGAGCCTTATCACTGATACTTACATTGATCGTACAGATGGTATTGTCTGCATAATTACGCCCTGAAACCTGAATGTCTTTAGTATCAATATCTCCAACATTACTGTTGATAGCATCCATTAAACCATCAAAATGCTGGATCGGAACTTTGATATCAAGACTGTATACTTTTTGATTCTCACCATAAGGGCTGGCAGATTCAACATAAGAAAGATTTTCATTTTTGATGTAGCCGTTATTTTTATTGGCCTCTTCTCTGATGATTTCTTTCACCGTTTCTGCATTGTCTGCTTTTATCACAAGATATCCTGATTTCACCATTTTATCTTTTGGCATATTCAGTTCATAGCTGTCATTTTTAGGTTGGTCTTTATAAATGATTTTGGTTTCTTTAATAACCTTTGGAGCGGGAGCTTTTACAGCTATTTTTTCAGATTTTTTTTCAATAGAATCTTTTTTCTCTATTTTGGATTCCAGTTTTGTAGTGGCAATTTTCTCGGATATAGAATCTACCATTTTTGAGGTGCTCTCTATTTTTTGCTGGATGTCACTTTTAGTATTTTCAAAATCTTTTATTTTAATACTGGCAGAATCCATTACCTGGTTTGCTGCTTTACTGGCATTGTCAATGGTTTCTGTAGCGACAGTAGTTGCGCTGTCAGCTTTATTGATTACTTCATTAATTTTATCCTGTGTAGCTTCTGCTTTTTTACACATAATGAAAGTGCCTGATACAGCAACGAGTAATATGAACTTTTTCATAACATTAATTTTTTTGATGAAGTAAAATTAGGAGGGAAGTTCTTGTAAAGATTGTAAATAGAATGTATTGTGCTGGTAAAATGATAACTGTTGTGTTTTCAGTGTTTTGTATTTGTTTTACAAAAGATTTACAAATCGTTTTTCTTTTTTTTGGGTATTAAAAGAGTAGGATATGTTTTCATAGAGGTGTTTAATAACAACATTTTATTATTTAATAGATTAGATTTCTACGGAATGACATACAGAACGCTGAATTTTATCCATACACTTTGTCATTCCGTAGGAATCCAGATGTATTAAAATAATAAACCTCATGCCTTCATAAAAATGATCATATAGTAAGAAATAAAAAATCCGTAGAAATTTTCTACGGATTTTATATGATAAGCAATTTTACCTTTAATTAATGTTCCTGGAATTCACTGATGAAGTGTAATTTCACATTCGGGAATTTTTCCTGTGTCATATGAATCGTGAAAGATGAGTCTGCAAGGAATACCAGTTGATTGTATTTATCTCTTGCCAGGAATCTCTGCTTTAATCTTGCAAATTCCTTGAACTCTTCAGATTTCTCGTCTGCTTCTACCCAGCATGCTTTGTGCATGGATAGTGGCTCATAAGTACATTTTGCACCATATTCATGTTCAAGACGGTATTGGATAACCTCATACTGAAGGGCACCTACTGTTCCAATGATCTTTCTTCCGTTCATTTCCAGGGTAAACAGCTGCGCAACTCCCTCATCCATCAACTGATCAATACCTTTTGCCAATTGCTTAGCTTTTAACGGATCATTGTTGTTGATATAACGGAAATGCTCAGGAGAGAAGCTCGGAATACCTTTGAAGCTCAATTTTTCTCCACCCGTAAGTGTATCTCCGATCCTGAAACTTCCGGTATCATGTAAACCTACAATATCACCAGGGAAGCTTTCTTCCACTACTTCTTTTTTATCAGCAAAGAATGCATTGGGAGAAGAGAACTTCATTTTTTTACCTTCTCTTACCAATAAGTAATTTTCGTTTCTTTTGAACGTTCCTGAAACAATCTTTACGAAAGCAAGTCTGTCTCTGTGCTTAGGATCCATATTCGCATGGATTTTGAAAACAAATCCTGTGAATGTACTTTCTTCAGGTTTTACAAGACGGGTATCACTTTCTTTTGGCTGTGGCATTGGAGCAATATCAATGAAAGCATCCAATAATTCACGAACACCAAAATTATTTAAAGCCGAACCGAAAAATACAGGCTGAAGATCACCTTTCATATAATCCTCACGGTTAAATTCAGGATAAACAGATTGAATAAGGTCAAGTTCTTCTCTTAAAGTTTTTGCTGCTTTTTCACCAATTACTTCGTCAATAGAAGTATCATTGATGTCATCAAACTTGATAGAATCTCCAACTTTCTGTTTTTTCTCCTCTAAGAATAACTGAATGTTGTTTTCCCAGATATTATAAATTCCCTGAAAGTCACTTCCCATACCGATTGGTAAAGAAAGTGGGCAAACTGTTAATCCTAATTTTTGTTCTACTTCGTCCAACAGATCGAAAGCATCTTTACCCTCACGGTCAAGTTTATTGATGAAAACCAACATAGGAATGTTTCTCATTCTGCAAACCTTAACCAGTTTCTCCGTCTGTTCCTCAACCCCTTTTGCAACGTCAATTACAACGATTACAGAATCTACAGCAGTTAATGTTCTATAAGTATCTTCAGCAAAGTCTTTGTGACCTGGAGTATCGAGGATGTTGATTTTGTGGTCTCTATATTCAAATGCCAATACAGAAGTCGCTACAGAGATCCCTCTCTGTCTTTCGATTTCCATAAAGTCGGAGGTAGCTCCTTTTTTTATTTTGTTGGATTTTACCGCACCCGCTTCCTGGATAGCACCCCCGAAAAGAAGTAACTTTTCCGTAAGAGTTGTTTTTCCGGCATCCGGGTGGGAAATGATCCCGAAGGTCTTTCTTTTTTGTATTTCTTTGATTAAGTCTGACATATCGTATTTTGAAGTTGCAAAAATCGTGATTTTTTACGAGGTTTTCAAATTTAAATTAGACAATATTAATTACACAGAAGAATAGAAGGATAGTCACGTCTGAGAATGATAAACAGGACTATGAACCTACTAATAGTCTGCTTTACCTGAGCTACTTATCAAATAAACATTTTTATTAGCAGCATAAAAACATAAATCAATCCAACAGCAATCAGTATAAAAACTGCAGACATGATGTATTCAAATACACCGAATTTAGTTTTTTGCGGTTCTGAAGTAAGGTTGTACTGCTCAATAGTCTGTAGACTTATTTTCAGATCAGGGCGGAAATGTTGAATACCTTTAAGAAAATGGCGGTACAGATCATATTGGTTGCGTAGAATTACCAGTTCAAAATTAAAGTCTACAGTTGAAAGTACAATGTTCCCGGAATTATTTTTCAGATAGATCTGTAATGTCGTTTTGCCATATTTTACAGTTTGATTGTTTCGGACATATACATCATCATATGGATTTTTAGCTGGCTGAAGATCGCTATACAGGATCGTTTCAATAATGGTATTTTGAGTGTTGTAGAAAGTAACTCCTTTTTCATCTACAACAGCTTTTCTTGTCTTTTCTTTTTTTCTGTACGTTAAAGCCATTATCAAAGCTATACAGCAAAAAATAAGAAAAAACTGGGCAATAAGAAGGATGAAAAAAATACCGGGATCATTTTCCAAATATTGTCTGAAATGATAATAAAGATTATCGAAAACGACCCCGATTACCACAATAATCAGAATGATGGCTATCCAGATGATTCCCATTAGAAAATAAGTAACGGGTTTATTGATTTTGGATTCTATGGTCTGGAATTTTTCTGTCATATTAATTCTTGGTTTCAGATAATATAAAAACAAATCCGCATATAAGTGCCGTAATAATAAGAGCCGTCAAAATTACAAGCCAGCATCCCAAAGAAACTCCTCTGTTATTCACTTTCCATGTTTCAGTATCAATAGAGTAGCTTCGGAAGACCATCGGGTCCACCTTTAAATCAGGACGGAAATTCACAATGCCATGCAGGAAGAATGCATACAAAGTATATTTATTTTTTACCACCTTCAGAGGAAGATTCATATCAATACGTCTTGTGGTCTCCTCTTT
Organism: Chryseobacterium sp. GVT01B; assembly: GCF_019970045.1. GTDB lineage: Bacteria > Bacteroidota > Bacteroidia > Flavobacteriales > Weeksellaceae > Chryseobacterium. The sequence goes on along the minus strand of NZ_JAHXYI010000005.1, from coordinate 327,876 downwards.
TTTCTCTGATTGGATGGTTATTTCCAGTAAAGGAGCAATACCTGACCCCACCGGATTTACAGTATAAATATCAAAATTTTGTTTTGAAGGCCGAAGATCTTTATAAAGGATCTGATCTGCAATCTCATTCTTTGCATTATAAAATAAAAGCCCGGTTTCGTCCACCACAATTTTACTTTTTAATGTTTTTCTTTTTATATAATAACGGACTGCAGGAATTAAAATAAGTGCCGAGATCCCCCAAAAAACCAATGCCGGATAAATCATTGTCTCAAATCCTCTTTTATAAATTCCGTAAACAGGTCCCAGAACGAAAAGTATCATGAAAGGAATAAATATAACGAGGAATAGTGTATTCAGAACGACCGTTATCAATTTGTTTGTTGTAGACTCAATCCTCTGAAACGGAGATTCTGTATTCATTTTGTGATGTTCATGGATAAAGGAACGAAAATAAGAAAATCCTTTTTTAGTTGCCTGTGGCAGTCAAAAAAATTATCTTTGTTTCTATATAAACTTTTTACAGAGAAAGGATGGAAAATAGCAAATATCCGAAGTTTACGTTCACATGGTTTGGCGGTGTTGTTTTGGTGGTTGGATTATTCGTGGGAACAATGGCTGTTTCTTTATTCAGCACCTTTTGGAAAGTTGTTTTCAGGGAAAATATCGAATTGAAAGACTGGTTTCTGATGGTTGCGAATTCTGTAGGATTTCTTACTGCTATTGCCTTTTTTGATTTTTTCATTGTAAGACGTACCACTCAAAAGAAGCTTAACTTCAATTTATCATCCGTTAACTTCTCTACCTATCTCCTTATTTTTCCAATGATGACGGGGATGATGTTTGTTTCAGAGTTTATTGCCGCTCAGATTCCTACTACAGGACCTTTTTTTGGAAAGTTTTACGAATATTTTACCCAACTGATGAGTCAATTGACCGATAATCCTGTGGTAATGATCATTATGACGGTAATTATGGCTCCGATTTTTGAGGAAATTATATTTCGAGGAATTATCCAGAAAGGATTGATCAATAAAGGAGTAGAACCATGGAAAGCTATTTTGTATGCTTCCATTATTTTTGGAGTGGTTCACGGAAATCCATGGCAGTTTATCAGCGCAGTGATGCTGGGCTGTGTGCTGGGATTGGTTTATCATAAAACAAAATCTTTACTGATGCCTATACTGCTGCATGCGTTTAATAATTTAACCCTGTCACTGTTGGTGCTTTATGGTAAGGATGAGAGTTTTGCAAAAGTTCTTCATGTTTCAGAATGGCTCGTACTGAGCGTAGGAATTGTACTTTTTTCTTTATTTTATTATCTTTTTATGAAAAAGTATAAAGTGCATTATGCTGAAATGTAAGTAACCAAGTAAAAAAGTAAAATTGAAAATGAATATAGAAATGGAATTATTAGTAGCTACACACAACGAACATAAAAAAGAAGAAATCCAACAGATCCTGGGAAGTGATTGCGTTGTGAAAAGTCTTACCGATTACAATATTCACGAAGAAATTGTGGAAGATGGAGATTCTTTTCATGCCAATGCTCTGATCAAGGCAAAATACTGCTTTGAAAAAACAGGTGTTCCAAGTTTGGGAGATGACAGCGGCCTGGTAGTAGAGTCTTTGGACGGAAGACCTGGCATTTTCTCTGCCCGTTATGCCGGAGATCATGATTTTGCGAAAAATATTGAAAAGGTGCTGGAAGAAATGCAGGGAATAGAAAATAGAAAAGCTTATTTCGTTACCGTTCTATGCTACTATGATGAAAAAGGAGCTCAATATTTTGAAGGTAGAGTTCACGGGAATTTATTGACAGAAAATAAAGGCTTTAAAGGCTTTGGATATGATCCTATTTTTGTTCCTACAGGGCATGAGAGAACCTTTGCAGAGATGAATCCGGAAGACAAAAACAAAATCAGCCACCGCAAGCAGGCCTTAGATTTATTCATGGATTTTTTAAAAGTGACTGATTAAGTTTAAATATCAGGGTGAACCGACCATTTAGATTTTCTGTCGTACATTTGTTATAATAAATTATTGATTTGAGTACTTATTTAACAATATTAGGCTTCAATTCAGCGATTCCAACCATCAACACATCACCCACAGCCCAGCTGCTGGAAATGGAAGAAAGACTTTTTCTTATTGATTGTGGAGAGGGAACACAGGTTCAGCTGAGAAAAGCAAAAGCAAGATTTTCAAAAATCAATCATATTTTTATCTCCCATCTGCATGGGGATCACTGTTTCGGACTTCCGGGACTTATTGCCTCGTTCCGTCTTTTAGGAAGAGATACTCCGCTGCATGTTTATGGTCCGAAAGGAATTAAGAAGATGCTGGAAACCATTTTCCAGATTACGGAAACACACCGTGGTTTTGAAGTGGTCTATCATGAATTGGATAAAGATTATTCTGAAAAAATATATGAGGACAACAGAGTAGAAGTATACACAATTCCACTGGATCACAGGATTTACTGTAACGGTTATCTTTTTAAAGAAAAACCGAAAGACAGACATTTGAATATGAAAGAAATTGCCAAATACAGCGAGATTGAAACCTGCGATTACCATAATATAAAAGCAGGAAAAGATTTTATACTGAGCGATGGCTATGTTCTTAAAAACGAAATTCTGACCCTGGAACCTGCTCCACCGGTTTCCTATGCATTTTGCAGTGATACCCGCTACCTTGAAAGTGTTATTCCGATTATTAAAAATGTAACGGTTCTTTATCATGAATCAACATTTTTACATGATTTGAAGGAAATGGCTGATTATACAGGACATACCACGGCATTGGAAGCGGCAACTATTGCTCAGAAAGCTCAGGTTGAAAAACTGATTTTAGGACATTTTTCCAACAGATATGGAGATCTGACTGTATTTACCGATGAAGCAAGAAATATTTTCCCCAATACATTTTTACCAAAAGCATTGGAAAGTGTAAAGATTTAAAATGAATATGCTGAAATTTGAAGAACTCAGAGATTTTCTCAACGAAAAAGCAGATCGGTATAATACTCCTGATTTTATTGAAAATGATCCCATACAGATTCCTCATCGTTTTTCTTTAAAACAGGACATTGAAATTGCGGGATTTCTGGCAGCTACAATTTCCTGGGGAAACAGAAAATCGATCATCAATTCTGCGAATAAAATGCTTGATATTATGGGGAATTCTCCTTATGATTTTGTGATGAATTATTCAGAAAAGGATCTGGAAGATATTCAGGATAAAAGTATTCACAGAACCTTCAATGGGCAGGATTTTTCCTACTTCATCAGGCAGTTCAACAGAATTTATAAAGAGAATGAAAGCCTGGAAAGCCTGTTTGAAGTAAAAGAACCGGAGAATAATTTTCTCCATGCCATAGAACGATTCAGGAATGGGTTTCTGGAAACAGAAAAGCACAGAAGCCATAAACACATCAGTTCCCCCTATAAAAACTCTTCTGCTAAAAGGATTATTATGTTTTTGCGGTGGATGGTACGTAAAGATAAGCGGGGAGTGGATTTTGGAATCTGGGAGAATATAGATCAGAAAAACCTTTCCATTCCTTTGGATGTGCATACCGGAAATATTTCCAGAAAACTGGGATTGGTTTCCAGAATACAGAATGACTGGAAAACGGTGGAAGAACTGGATGCTGCCATTAGAAAATTTGATGAAGCAGATCCTGCAAAGTATGATTTTGCCTTGTTTGGATTAGGCGTTACCAAAGAACTGTTGTAAAAATATAAAGGATGAAAAAATATAACGAAAAAACAGAAGTTCTTGAAAAAATAGCGGACAGTATTACATCATGGATAGGATCTATCCAGTCTCTGATTGTACATACTCTGCTGTTTCTTACTTCGTTTTTGCTTCCGATGCTGCATATTGTAGACTTTGATAAGATGCTTCTGATTCTTACTACAGTGCTGTCTCTGGAAGCTATTTATCTGGCTATTTTTATCCAGATGTCAGTGAATAAAAGTCACGAGAAAATTGAAGATATCCAGGAGGATATTGAAGAGATCAGTGAAGATATTGAAGACATTCAGGAAGATATTGAAGAAATTAGTGAGGATATTGAAGAGATCAGTGAAGACATTGAAGAGATTAATGAAGATATAGAAGATATCCAGGAAGACATTGAAGAGATCAATGAAGAAGAGGAAGAAGAAGATCACAATGAAAGAGCAAAAAATGTAATATTAAGGAGTAATGTCAACTCTAATAAAAACGAAATAAAGGCTTTAAAAGATATTATTTCTCAGCTGCAAAATGAAATTGAGCAATTGAAAAAAGAAGAATAGCTGCAACTGAAGTATAACAATAAAATATAAACAGATCAATACAAATTGGTCTGTTTTTTTATAAATTTCTGTTCCAGAATGATTTACGGAAAATGTAATGATAAGAAAAAAATCTTATGAATCTAGGTGTTTATTTGAAAAATAGTAACATTAAAGGCTGATTTGTTATTATTATTTTTGCTACATTTGAACAAATGAAAACAAAATGTTAATCTATAGACTAAAAAACTATTTTTTCCTTTTTTCTTTTTTATTGATTTCTGTTTCTGCATTTTCTCAAACGAGACCAGTCAGAAAATCAGAAAAGATAAAGCCTTCTGCTGCCAGTCTCAGAGCTGGAGCATTCATAGATGTAAATGTACCTCCTTACACTCCTTCAAATTATACACCCGAGCAATTGGTGAAGAATATTTTGATCAACGGTGGTACCAATTGTACAACAGCCAATGTTACCAATGTTACAGTATCTCCTAATCATGATGTGACTAACAGCAACAGATTTTGGGGATATTTTCATAAAGGAACAACAAGTTTTCCTTTTACTGATGGTATTGTTCTGACTACAGGGTATGCTTCGGAAGCAGGTAATAGCTATGTGTCAGCTGTTGGGCAATCTACAGGAACCGGGAGTGATGCAGACCTTGTAGCAGCTACCGGAGCCAATGTCAGCTTAACGGATGCTGTAGCACTTGAATTTGATTTTGTACCGAATTCCAATCAGGTAAAATTTAACTATATATTTGCTTCTGATGAATATACTTCGGATTATCCATGTCTGGGTTATTCTGATGCTTTTGCATTATTGCTGAAGAAAGTGGGGGATCCTACCTATACCAATCTTGCGGTGCTGCCGGCAAGTGCAGGACCTGTAAGTGCGACCAATATTGTTCCTGCCGGCAATGGATTCAGTTGTGGACCTATCAATGCAGCTTATTTTGGAGGATTGGCAAACCCTCACCTGCTTATTAATTATTTTGGAAGAACAACACCTTTAACAGCTATAGCAGATGTAATTCCGGGACAGACATACCATTTTAAAATGGTGCTGGCAGATGCAAAAGACTCTACCCATGACTCAGCTGTATTCCTGGAAGGAGGATCTTTTGATGTCGGAATTAAAATTGTAGATGAAGCCGGAGCAGTTTTACCTGGCAGCATCAACATGTGTGACAATACACCAAAGCAATTGAAAGCACAGGTAGCAGCCATTCCGGGAATGACGTATCAGTGGTATAAAGACGGAGTTGCCATTCCGGGAGCAACCAGCGCTATTTATGTTGCTACCCAGCCAGGAGTATATACTGTGAAAGTAATGGTTCCGGGCAATCAGTGTCCTAGTGAAGCAACCGTTACCATTATCGGAGGAACGAGTCCTACAGTACAGAATGCTGTGCTTAAACTCTGTACAACACCTGCACTCAGTACCTTTGATTTAGAAACGGCAAAACCTCTGATCAGTACCACGCAGGGAGCGGTATTCCGTTTTTATGCTAATCAGGCGGATGCACAGGCTCAAAACAATAGTTATATTACCAATCTGACAACCTACAACGGTACAGATGGACAGATATTATATGTACTGGTTTCCAATGGAGCTTTCTGTAGTAAAATTGCAACTTTAACATTAAGAAAAGAAGAAACTCCGACAGCATTGCTTACAGCTCCAAGATTAAAAATCTGTGCAGGGGAATCTGTGTTGTTAACAGCTTCTGGTGGAGTAACATACCAGTGGAGTGATTCTGCAGCCACTACAGGTGGAATAAGAACTGTAAGTCCTACCCAGACAACAACATATACTGTATATGCTATCGGAGCACAGGGATGTAAATCTCTTCAGCCGGCACGTATTACAATAGAAGTAGTACCGGCTATCGTTTCAAACTTAAAAGGAGGACATATCTGCCAGGGAGATAAAATCATTCTGGATGCAGGTTCAGGTCCTGAATATACTTATCAGTGGAGTAATGGAGAAACAGGTCAGAGCATTACTGTTTCTACTCCGGGAGAATATTCGGTAATGATAAGTAATGGGGTATGTTCAAAAGAGTTTAAAGCACAGGTTATTAAAGCTGTGATTCCTGAAGTAATAAACGTAGACTATAATGAAAATGGAGTAATGATTGTTACAGCAAGCAATCCAAGCAATGGTATTCTGGAATATTCAGTAGATAACGGAGTTACTTGGCAGTCTTCCAATGTATTTAACAATGTCCCTAAAAATAAAATTATTTCAATCAGGGTGAGAGTTAAGTTTACAAGCTGCGTAGGCTTCCTTGAATTCTTTACATTCGTGATGAAAAATGTAATTACTCCTAATGGGGATAATATTAATGATATTATAGATTTCAGCGGAGTGGTCAACTATAAAGATTTCAGCGGACAGGTCTTTGACCGATACGGAAGAGAAGTCTTCAAGGCTGAAAAGATAAGACCATATTGGGATGGATATTTCCAGGGTAAGAAACTGCCTACTTCCACCTACTGGTATCAGGTAACCTTTGAAGATCCTGCGAGTAAAGAAGTTACGGTGAAAACAGGATGGATATTACTTAAAAATATAGAATAATTAAAACTATAATCGAAAGACTGGCTATTTTGTCAGTCTTTTTTTATTATATTAAAATAAATAGAGTTGATATCCTAACATAAATAAATTTGCGTTAGTAATAATGTAAATTGTGTTAACTTGAATTTCAATCAAAAAAAATAGTATTTTTGTTTAAAATAATATAAAATGTTAAATAGGAGGAGAGGAAATTTATTTTTAGCGTTATTTTTAGTTTTCTTAAGCAACTTTATTTCTGCTCAAAATAGAGGAAGGGTAGAAATTGCGAGAAAACCGAGTGCTGCTTCCTTGAGGGCAGGTGCTTTTATAGATGTGAATGCACCAAGTTACCCGGAATCAGGCTATCCTATAACCCAGCTAATCAATGATGTTCTTATCTCAGGAGGCACTACCTGTACCAGCTCAAGTGTAAGCAATGTAACGGTGTCTCCAAACCTGCCGGCTTCCAATCAGAATCGAAGCTGGGGATATTTTAATAAGTCAAATACCAATTTTCCGTTTAGTAAAGGGATTATACTTTCTACCGGATATGCCAATAAAGCAGGAAACACTCTTCAGGGAACTTTAAGCGATGACCTTGGAACAGGAGGAGATGTAGATCTGGCGAACGCTTTGGGAATCGGTAATAATAACCTCACCAATGCTACTTCAATTGAGTTTGACTTCGTTGCAGCTTCTACTGAAATTACTTTCAGATATTTATTTGCTTCGAAAGAATATCAGCAGAACTTTCCATGTACCATCACCGATGGTTTTGCCTTGCTTCTAAAAAAAACATCTGATCCTACTTATACCAACCTTGCAGTGCTTCCGGCAGGAGCAGGCCCTGTAAGTGTAACGAATATCCACCCGCAGTATCAAAACTGCGGACCTAAAAATGAAGCCTATTACGGAGGTACCAATACTGCTCAGATTGAAACCAATTTTAACGGGCGTACCATTCCTCTTACAGCAAAAGCAACTGTAATCCCGGGAGAAACCTATCATTTTAAAATCGTTCTTGCTGACTATCAGGACCCCAATTTTGATTCTGCCGTATTTTTGGAAGCAGGATCTTTCGATATTGGAGTGAAAATTTTAGACCCGGCAGGAGTACAGCTGCCTGCATCTGTAAATATGTGTGATAATACACCACAGACTTTTACAGCTTCTGTTCAGGGGCCAAATATAACCTATCAGTGGTATTTGGGAACCAACCCGATTGCCGGGGCAACCAATGCAAGTTATACAGCAACAGCACCGGGAGTTTATACTGTTAAGGTTTTTATACAGGGAAACAGCTGTCCGGGAGAAGCTACTATTACTGTAGTGGGTGGGACATCTCCAACAGTACAGAATGCTACACTAACAGCCTGTTATGCTGCCGGAAATGCAACATTTAATTTAACATCAGCACAGGCTTCAATAAGTACCACTCCGGGAGCCGTGTTTTCATATTATACCACATTAGCGGATGCTAATGCAGGAAATACAAATACAATACCTAACCCAACGGCTCATCAGAGCGCAGGTGGAACGGTATATGTAAGAGTTGCAAACGGTTTCTGTGCAAAAGTAGCGCAGCTTCAATTGGTGAAAGCGCCACAAATGATCCCTACTATTGCCCCTCCTGCAGTACTTACTTGTGCTAACTCTCAGACTACACTGGATGCCTCAGCTTCCGTTTATCCGGCAGGTGCTACATTTAACTGGACAACTACAGGAGGAAATATTGTTTCAGGAGGAACTACCTTAAACCCTGTTATCAATGCTGCTGGAACCTATACTTTAACCATAACAAAAGTTTATCAGCCAGGAAATATTAGTTGTACAGCAGTGGGCAATGTAACGGTAACGGGAAACAGTGCTCCACCGGTGACAGGACTTACTGCAAGCAAAATAAAAATCTGTAAAGGTACATCTACAACACTTACTGCATCAGGAGGTGCTACCTATAACTGGGGTAATGGTCTTACCGGAAACGGAAATACACAGGTGGTTTCACCTACCGTTACAACTACTTATACTGTAACAGCAGTAGGTGCTAATGGCTGTGTGTCTCAAAACCCTGCTACCATAACAATTGAAGTGTCAGAACCTTTTACGCCACAGAATGCAATACTACATAAATGTTATCAGCCAGGATTAACTTATAATCTTACAGAAGCTCAGCCTCAGATCACAACTACTGGTGGAGTTACTTTTACTTATTATGTAAACCAGGCTGATGCCAATGCTGCTAATGGAAACTTTATTGTAACTCCTACAACTTATACGCCGCCGGGAGGAAGCCAGACGATTTATGTATTGGTAAGTAATGGAGGTTGCAGCTATGTAGTATCTCTGCAATTATTAAGCACGGCTCAAACTACTCTTACAATTGCTGCACCACAAACAATTACCTGTACAACTCCTCAGATTACAATCAATGCTTCAGCATCTGTTGTTCCTGCAGGATCTACAATTACATGGACAACAACGGGAGGAACTATCGTCTCAGGAGGGAACACCCTTACCCCTGTTGTAAGCGCTGGTGGTACCTATACTTTAACAGTTACTAATGTATCACAGCCAGGTAATTTAAGTTGTACATTTACTTCAACAGTAACTGTACAGGAAGATAAAGTACAACCGGTGGCTGCTGTTGTTTCGTCAGTACCTCGTATTTGTATTGGGGAATCTGTAACATTAACAGCTTCCGGAGGGGTAACTTATAACTGGGGCAATGGTCTTACAGGAAACGGAAGTACTCAGGTTGTTTCACCTACTACAACTACTGTGTATACTGTTTTTGCTGTTGGAGCTAACGGATGTATTTCTGCAACACCGGCATCAGTTACCGTTCAGGTAGGTCCACCTATAGCAGGACTTACAGCATCCAAATTAAAAATTTGTGAAGGAGAATCTGTGACACTGACTGCTACGGGAGGGATTACTTATAACTGGGTAGGACTTACAGGAAATGGAAATACGCAGGTCGTTACTCCTACCACAACAACAGAATATTCAGTATTCGCATTGGGAGGAAACGGATGTAGCTCTGTGAATCCGGCTAAAGTAACCATTGAAGTAGTTCCGGCAATTGTTTCTACATTGAAAGACGTATTTGTTTGTGCCGGAGATAAAGGAACTCTTGATGCAGGTCCGGGACCAAATTATACTTACTTATGGAATACTGGAGCAACCACTCAGACGATAACAACTAATGTTGCGGGTGCTTATTCTGTAATAATCAGTAACGGAGTCTGTTCCAAAACGTTCTCTGCCCAGCTGATTAATCCTGATCTGCCACAATTTACCAATGTTGTATATGATAATCACATTCTTACCCTTACGGCAAGTAACCCAACTGGAGGTGTTTTAGAATTTTCAATTGATGGAGGGCTGACGTGGCAGCCATCGAATATATTTACCGGTATCCTGAACAATACAATGTATTCTCTGATGGTAAGAGTAAAAGGTGCTAAATGCGGTACTTCACTGGATTATTTTACATTCGTTATCAGCAATGCTATTACTCCTAATATGGATGGTGTAAATGATACTATCGATTTCACAGGAATCAGTGGATACAAAGATTTTGCAGCTTCTATCTTTGACAGATATGGAGCAGAGGTATTCAAAGCTTCAAAAGGCGATGTTATCTGGACAGGATCTTTAAAAGGAATTAACCTTTCTACAGGGACATATTGGTATAGAGTACAATGGGAAAACCCGGCCAGTAAGAAAATGGAACAGCGCTCAGGCTGGATTCTCTTAAAAAACAGAAATTAGAATTTATTAAAATAAAAAATAGACAACAAAATCTTTCAGTAATGGAAGATTTTGTTGTTTTATACAAGAAACGTTGTTGTGTTTTGTGAATTATTTTAAATAGAGGATAAATATGTTAAAACAATTTGTAACACGATGCTACCACATTGTTTATGGTTTGTACGAATAGGGATTGATTAACGAAAATTTACTTTAAAACGTTCATATATTGTTTTTTTACAGTAAAAAATATAAATATGTATGTGAGATATTTAAAAAAAAATTAAATTTGTTGAAACAAAAATATTATGAGAAGATATCTACCGCTTTGTTTATTTTTTTTAGTCATCTCGACTTTTTTATTTTCACAAAATCTGCCCCCCAGGAAACATGCAAAGGAAACCCCTTCAGCATTATCCAGAAGGGCTGGAGTTTTTATTGATGTAAATGCTCCGCAGTATGCTGAAACAAGTTACACGATAGAGAAAATGGTAAAAGATGTATTGATCTCATCCGGGACCAATACCTGCCTTACTCCAAATGTAAGTAACGTGAAGATTACTCCTAATCATGCTGCAAGTGATGCAGACAGAGCATGGGGATATTTTCATAAAGCTACAACCAATTTCCCTTTTAAAGATGGGCTTATTCTTTCTACAGGGTATGCAAGAAGAGCTGGTAACAGTTTTGAAGGTGGGCTGAGTGATGTCAATGGTGGAGGATCAGATGCTGACCTTGCACAGATAATCGGAGTAGTGGAAAGCAGATTGAATGATGCCGTTCTTCTGGAATTTGACTTCGTTCCTACGACAAGCCAGATTAAATTTAACTATTTGATTGCATCCGAAGAATACACGGGTTCTTTCCCTTGTACTTTTGCAGATGCATTTGCCATCTTATTGAGACCTACTTCAGGAGGACCTTATGTAAATATGGCTGTACTTCCCGGAGGGGCAGGACCCGTAAGTATTACGAATATCCACCCTGCAATACCAGGAAGTTGTGGTGCGGTAAATGAACAATATTTTGCAGGATACAATACAGGTAACGTTGAGACCAACTTTAATGGAAGAACAATTCCGTTAACCGCTACAGCAACCGTAGTAGCAGGACAGGAATATCACTTCAAAATGGTAATTGCTGATTATAGTGACCACAGTTATGACTCTGCAGTATTTCTGGAAGGAGGATCTTTCAATATCGGGGTTGACCTTTTAGATCCGGCAGGTACAAAATTACCTTCAGATATCAACGTGTGTGATAACGTACCTCAGGTGATCACTGCTTCAGTAAGTGATCCTAACCTTGTGTACCAATGGTATTATAATGGTGCACCGGTACCAAATGCTACTACCAATACAATTACGGCTATACAGCCAGGTACTTATACTATTGAAGTAAGTGTTCCGGGGAATCCTTGTCCGGGTAAAGCTACGATTCAGATTCATGGAGGAACAACTCCGCAGGCTCAGGATGCTACATTACTGCTTTGTACTACACCGGATATTACCACTTTTGATTTAAGCACAATTACCTCTACCATCAGCCCGACACCAGGAGCTATTTTTAAGTTCTACGTAAATCAGGCGGATGCAATTGCACAAAACAATAATTATATTCAGACTCCATTAAACTATAACGGTAACGATGGTCAGATTCTTTATGTTGTAGTTTCTAATGGTGGTTTCTGTAGTAAAATGGTTGAATTGAAATTACTGAAAGAAGTAACCCCAACGGCCAAAGTAAAAGCTTCCAGAATAAAAATCTGTCCGGGAGAATCTGTAACCCTTACTGCTGAAGGAGGAGATACTTACCAATGGAGCAACTTCATGGGAACTGGAAATATGCAGACTGTTACTTTATATCAGACAACAACATTTACAGTATACGCTATTGGAACAAAAGGTTGTAAATCTCTTAATCCGGCAACAATAAGAATCGAAGTTACTCCGGAAATCACTTCCCCATTAAAAGATGTTGAAATGTGTGTGGGTGATAAAGTGACTCTTGATGCAGGTGCGGGACAAGGCTTTAAATACCTTTGGAGTACAGGGGCAACAACACAGAAAATTGATGTAGACCAATGGGGTATCTATTCCGTAGAAGTTGATAACGGAATTTGTAAGAAAGTTTTTGAAGCTAAAGTAATGGGTGCAGCTACACCTTTTGTGACTGGATTAAACTATGAAAGCATCAAGAAAACAGTAACGATCACGGCTGAAAATCCTCCGATGAACAATATGCCAAGTACTTTGGAATATTCTATTGACAACGGAATCAGCTGGCAGGATTCAAACGTGTTTAGCAATCTTTTAGACAATACAAACTATACCGTTTTGGTAAGAAGAGTAGGGACGCACTGTGTAGGATCACTTGAATTCTTTACCCTGCAGATCAACAACATTATTACTCCGAATGAAGACGGAATCAATGACGTACTGGATCTTAAAGCTCTTGGAGAATTTAAAAACTTTACAGGTTCTGTGTATGACAGATATGGAGTGGAAATGTTCAGATTCTCAAAAGAAAATCCTATCTGGGACGGAACAGTTGGAGGTAAGAGACTTCCTACAGCAACATACTGGTATAAGTTCAATTTTGAGTATCCAAAATCAAAAGCTCAGATGAACTGGTCAGGATGGATTATGCTGAAAAACAGAAATTAGAATTGATAATGTAATATAAAAGAAAGCCTTTCAGATGTATTTTGAAAGGCTTTCTGCTTTTTAGACATGAAATATTATCGTTGATCCAAGAAAAAAGCTCCTTTATCAGGAGCTTTTACTATTGAAGTTTATTGATTTTCTTTCCAGAGATTGGCGAAGTGTATAAAATCTGCTACACTAAGTTCTTCCGCTCTCTTATCCAAAAACTCATGGCCTTTTAAAGCTTCAGGAATATTTAAGGATTTCAATGCATTAGACAATTTTTTTCTTCGCTGATTAAATCCTGTTTTTACAATCTGCTTAAAGAGAATTTCGTTACCTGCAAGACCTTCCTTTGGATTTCTTGTAAGGCGGATCACTCCGGATTTTACTTTTGGCGGCGGATTGAATACGTTTTCATGTACTGTAAACATATAAGATACATCATAATAAGCCTGTATCAGGACAGAAAGAATACCGTAATCTTTAGTTCTCGGAACGGCAGCTGCTCTCTCAGCCACCTCTTTCTGAAACATTCCTACCATTTCCGGAATCAGTTGATAATGATCTACAATCTGAAACAAGATCTGTGATGAAATATTATAGGGGAAATTCCCAATGATAGCAATCTGATCATCTTTGATAAAACCGAAGTCCTGTTTCAGGAAATCTCCCACAAAAGTCTCTTCAGTAACCTTTGTATAATTCTTTTTCAGGTATTCGATAGACTCTGTATCGATCTCTGCAAGATAAATGTTCTGATCCTTTTCAAGAAGATATTTGGTAAGAACTCCCATTCCGGGACCTACTTCCATGATGTTATTATAGTTCTCAAAACTAAGACCTTCTACGATTTTTCTTGCGATGTTTTCATCTGTCAGGAAGTGCTGTCCAAGATGTTTTTTTGCTTTTACACTCAAGGTTTTTTATGATTTTATTAACAATGATTTTCTTTATTTCGTCCCAAATTTCGGAAGTTTTTTTCTATTTTAGCCAAAAATTTTAATATTAATGGCTAAATCTGTAGATGAATTTAATAAGAAAAGGCTTCGGTCCAGCAATATTACAGTAGTGATAAGTATTGCCTTAGTGTTATTTTTGTTAGGATTAATGGGGCTTATTTTAATTAATGCCCAGAAGTATTCTGACTATATCAAAGAACAGTTGGTGGTGAACGCCTACTTTGATGAAAATTATGATGCTAAAGACTCTGTAAAGATTGCAAAACTGGAGGAAGAAACTTTTAAAAAGGTACAGACACTAGCTCCGGTAAAAAAAGCAACCTATATTTCAAGAGACATGGCTGCAAAAGAAGCCAAGAAAAGTATGGGAATTGACAGTGATGCATTGTTTGAAGAAAATATCTTCCCTTCCTCTATTGAAGTAGCTTTAAAACCTGAATTCGTAGATCCTGCAAAAATTGATGAAGCTATTAAAGAAATCAAATCAGTTCCAGGGATTATCGATGTTAAAAATGACAGTACCTTGATGGTAGATGTTTACAATAACCTGAGCAGAATCTTAAAGTGGATCTTCGGATTTTCAATTCTGTTCCTGGTATTGGCTGTTGTATTGATCAACAACTCTATCCGTCTGAAAATATTCTCAAAGAGATTTATTATTAAAACAATGCAGCTGGTAGGAGCGAAGAGAAGATTCATTCTTAAGCCTTTCATCATAGAAGCTATCATTTTAGGAGCTATTGGCTCTGTAATTGGTCTTATTGCTTTAGGGGGTGTCTGGTATTATTTTACAAGCCAGATTGGTTCTGCTTTCGTACAGGATAACAACCAGTATTTCTGGTTAGTGATCTTAGTATTGGGAGTAGGAGTCTTTATCTCTGTCTTAAGTACAATTTTCGCTACATGGAGGTTCTTAAAATCAAACGTTGACGATTTATATTACTCTTAACAATGAGCAAAAAAACAAATAAATTTTCCGCTTCAGACTTTGGACATGAAGCTGAAGTACCACAGGAAAACGCTTTCTATTTCGGACCGCAGAATTTCAAGTGGATGCTGATAGGACTGGCATTTATTGTCGTAGGATTTCTATTGATGATGGGCCCGGATGCCAATACGGTAGATGGTAAATTTGACCCGAACTCATGGAATGATGATATCTTTTCTATCAGAAGAATCAGGATAGCACCTCTGTTTGTTGTTATAGGATTTGTAATAGAAGTATACGCGATCTTAAAAAGAAAATAAATAAATTTTTATATTTTGAGATTAAGAGATTAAGAAATTGAGAATAATGTATTCTGAATTTCCGGATCTCTTAATCTTTTAATTTTTTAAAAGAATATGGATTTAATCAAAGCAATTATTATTGCCATTGTAGAAGGATTAACAGAATATCTTCCAATTTCCTCTACCGCACACATGGGATTTACAGCCAACCTTATGGGGCTTGAAGAAACAGAATTTTTAAAGATGTTTCAGGTATCCATTCAGTTTGGAGCTATTTTATCAGTGGTAGTGGCATACTGGAAAAAGTTTTTTGACTTAAATAATATTCAGTTTTATTTTAAACTCGCTTTTGCTGTAGTTCCGGCTTTGGTTTTAGGATATTTATTCGATGATAAAATTGAAGCTGTACTGGGAAATCAGATCGCTATTTCCTCAGTATTGGTTTTAGGAGGTGTTGTTTTACTGTTTGCTGACAAATGGTTTAAAAATCCTAAAATAGACGATGAAAAAGGAATTACCATAAGAAATGCTGTGACCATTGGTTTCTGGCAGTGTCTTGCAATGATGCCGGGAACGAGCCGTAGTGCTGCTTCTATCATTGGAGGTATGGCACAGGGGCTTACCAGAAAAGCGGCCGCAGAATTTTCCTTTTTCCTTGCAGTACCCACAATGCTGGCGGTAACCGTATACTCGGTTTTTGTGAAAACATGGGGGAAAGAAACACCCAATCCGCAGAAAGGATATGAAATGATTATGGCGTCGCAGGATCACATTATGATCTTTGTGGTAGGAAATGTTGTCGCGTTTATCGTGGCACTTATCGCTATCAAAGCATTCATTGGAGTGCTTAATAAATATGGATTTAAACCTTGGGGATGGTACCGTATTTTTGTTGGAGTTGCCCTTTTGATTTATTTTTATTTCTTTAAATAAGAATTACCCATTTATACCCATTCATGACTGCTGAAGAACTGAAATCAGGATACGTTTTTTTATTGGATAAGCCTTTGGACTGGACTTCCTTCCAGGCTGTCAATAAAATGAAATATAAACTTAAAAGGGAGTTTGATCTTCCTAAAAAATTTAAAATCGGGCACGCAGGAACTTTAGATCCCAGAGCAACGGGACTTCTGATTGTCTGCTGCGGAAAATTCACCAAGAAAATTCCTGAAATCCAGGATGCTCCTAAAGAATACTGGACGGAGATTAAGATTGGGGTACAGACAGAGTCTTATGATACCGAAAAACCTGAAATCCTTCATCAGGATATCTCTCATATTACTGAAGAACAGGTAAAAGAAGTACTGGGAAAGTTTGTTGGAGAAATTGAACAGAAACCACCCGTTTATTCAGCCATTAAAATTGATGGTGAAAGAGCTTACAATCTTGCAAGAGCTGGGGAAGAAGTGGAAATGAAGGCCAGAAAAACCACCATTCATTACATTAAAGATGTTAAGATAGATTTTCCTTTAGTAAGTTTCATGGTAGGCTGTTCAAAAGGAACCTATATCAGAAGTCTTGCCCATGATATCGGACAGGAATTGGGAGTAGGAGCCTATCTGACTCAATTAAGACGTACTAAAATCGGTGACTATGCTATTGAAAACGCTACTGATCAGTTTTTAAATAACGAGTACAGATTTGAAAATCTATGAAAATAAAATTATCCTTTTTAATATTTGTATTTGCCTTTTTAAAGACATTTTCTCAGGATACAGAATCTGGAAAATCAAAAATGGATTTTTATTTTAATCCTTCCCTTAATATCGGGTTTAATATTAAGAAGAAGGATCAGGCCAACAATTCGCAGTATATTGAAAACAAATCTTCATTAGGAAATCTGACTTATGGTGTTACTGCTATCGGAGGATATAATTTTCTTCCTAATTTTGCATTAGGAACCGGAATCAAATATAGCTTTATACAGGATAATTATCATCTGATTTATTGGGTTATTCAGCCGAAGATCATTTTTTCTCCGGGAGAAAGACCATTTTACATTGATATTAATTATGGAAAGCAGCTTAATCATTCTGCAGTTTCAGATACTGAATTCTGGGGCGGCAGATTGGGAATGCAGGTTTCTTATTCAAAGAGATTGAGTCAGGAAGGAGGAATTGTTTTTGAATCACATAAACTCAAAGATAGGGCTGATGGATTTTTCATAGGATTAAGCTATGGAATTACAATTTTCAGCAATAAAAATTATACCGGCTACGGAAAAGACTAATGGAAAAAACGCGCATCAATAAATATTTATCAGAAGTAGGATACTGTTCCAGAAGAGCAGCAGATAAGCTTTTGGAAGAGGGCAGGATTAAAATAAACGGGAAAATTCCTGAAATGGGAACAAAAGTTTCCGATGAAGATCTTGTGGAGGTAGACGGTAAAGCTATCAGAGAACCTCAGGAAAAGCCAGTATATATCGTTTTTAATAAACCGGTAGGAATTGTTTGTACTACGGATACAAAACGTGAAAAAAATAACATTGTAGATTATATCAACCACCCGAAAAGAATTTTTCCTATCGGAAGATTAGACAAACCAAGTGAGGGACTGATCTTACTGACAAGTGATGGTGATATCGTCAATAAAATCCTAAGAGCCCGTAATAATCACGAGAAAGAATATATTGTTCGTGTAGATAAGCCGATCAATCCGAGATTTTTGGAAAAAATGCGAAATGGAGTTCCTATTCTGGATACCGTAACCAAAAAATGTGAGGTAGAAAAGATTGATGATATGAATTTCAGAATTGTTCTTACCCAGGGACTCAACAGACAAATCCGAAGAATGTGCGAATATCTCGGATACGAAGTAAAAAAGCTGAAAAGAATCCGTATTATGAACATCAAACTAGACCTCCCGATTGGAAAATGGAGAGATCTTACCGAAGATGAACTGAATGCATTGAATGCTCTGCTCACAGATTCCAGTAAAACATTCGACTAAACTTATACAATACTTTAACGATTTTCCTTCTATATTTTCCGGTATAAGTTACCGGAAATAGTATTGAATTATTTTCATTTCATTATTTTTCACATATTGGTGTAATATATTTTATTTTTCATAGAAAATATATTATATTTATAACACTTATAACCTGAAAATCATGAAATTAAAATTTATTGCAGTTCTTTTATTGGTGACTTTGATAACTTTTACCAGTTGTCTAAATGAACACGATCCAGATCATTCACATGATTCTTCCTTTTACATTGATTACAGAAGTTTAAAAGGATTACCAGACGGAATTGCCGTTATTGAGCTTGACCCTGAAGCCCCGGATTTCGGAAATATCAGCAGTAAGCTTGAATTGGGTATTGGTGTATTACCCCATCATATTTATTACAATCAGAATGCAAAAAAAATGTTCACAACTGCTTTGGGTGGCAGTTATCTCTATGAGATAAAAACGGGAGAAGATCAAAATGGATTGCCAAAATTAATTGATGCAACGCCTATTGATACTGGTGAGAATACGGTAGGAGAAAATTTATTTTTCACAACTGACGGAAGATATTTTATGACCTTTATGGGAGGAGCAGGAGGTCCGAAGGATGGCAGCATAGGTGTTTTTAATGCTAATAATAATCAGCTCATCAAAACAATTAAAGCACCGATTCAGGCTAATCCCAATAAGTTTATAATGTATCCGCATGGTATTTCAATTAATGAAGAAAAAGGATTGATGATGGTCAGTTCAACCATTCACCCGGACCTCACAACGGGAATGGGCAATACCTGTACTTTATTAGATCTGAATACTTATGAAATAAAGGAAACCTATCAGGTAGCAGACTCCCCAACTGATTTATCTGCTCCTGTGGAAGTGTTATTACTACGCGGAAAGTTTCCACAGTATGCACTTGCTACAACAATGCTTGGAGGAGATATCTGGATTGCACCATACAATACTGCCACCAAAAAATATGATGCTTTTACTAAGATCTTTGACGGAAGCACAAAAGGTTTAGGCTGGGCACTCGAAATGTATATTGATGATTCAAACAAACTGTATGTGAGTTTTGCAGATCCTGGAAAGGTACTGGTCTTTGATTTAAGTAATCTTCCCCAGCTAAAGCTTTTGAAGACTTTTGATGCTGATAAAGGGGCGCATCATATGGCTTTCTTTAAAACCAAGTCAGGAAAAGAGGTTGTAGCAGTACAAAATAATTTATTGGATCTCCCTAACTTGAATTCAGGAACCATTAGTGTAATTGATATCAATACAGGAAAAACCTTAGGTACAGTCGATTTGCGTAACCGCTATGGAATACTGCCGGAATCTATTGAAGGAACCAATGGTCCAAGCAATTATATGCATCATTAAAATTTAGAATATTTCATATAATCAACGATTCCAAAATATTATTTTTTGGAATCGTTTAAGCTATTTTACATATAGTCTCATCCTTTCTTCATACTCAGGTTTTAGTTTTAAAAGTTTCCATATTTTTCTGTCATCAGGATTACTGATCCGGTAGAAAATGATTTTGTCTGCAGAATATTTGAAATAGGGATGGTTCTTAAGCCATTCTTCGGGGGCGTCTACTAATGAATATCTGGGTACATCTGAGGAATTTAACGGTGCAATTGAGATTAGCTTTTGAACAAGATCCTGATTAATATTATAAGTACTTAAAATCTGTTGCTTATTGATAAAACCTCCGAGTTTTTTTCTAAAGCCAATCATAGAGCCAGCGCTTCTTTCATCCAAACCAAATTCTATAAGTTGTCTGAAAGTAATAGTGTTGAGATCTGTTTTTGAAAAATCAGTTTTTTCCTGTTGTTTTTCCTGGAACTTGATATAAGGTTTCATTTCCTGAAATTTCTCAGCAGAAATCACAAAACATTTCTGCAGATCGTCCAGGCTTTTAAAGCTTCCCCGAAGATTTCTATCCCGGTAATTAATGATGGTAATGGCTTGCTTTTCCGAAAATCCAAAGGTTTTCCAGCCCTCCAGATCCAGCTGATTAGGATCAAAAGACCGGTATTGAATTTTTTTGACTGTATTGTTCTTTGCCGAATTTTGAAAAGATTCGGGAGTTTTCGCTGGTAAAAGTAAATAAGGCTCAAGTTTGATATAATTTTCCGGAGAGATGATAAAACATTCTTTAAACTTCTCCTTACTGATAAAGCTTCCTCCCAGATAATTTCTGTATTTTAAAATAGCTTCTGCCTGTTTTTCACTGAACCCCATTTTAAGCCAATCATTAGCAGAAAACCGATCAGGATTGAATTTCCCTGAAATAATAATTTCTTTCTTTCCAAACGTATTGAATCCTTTTGAATTTCCTTTTTCTGCTATTTCAGGAAGTAAAATGAATGATTCCAATTCACTGAATTTCTCGTCAGAAATAGCGTAACATTTTTTCAACTGTTCTTTTGACATAAACTTTCCCCCTACAATATCTTTATATTTAAGAATTGTAGCAGTCTGCTTCTCTGAAAAGCCAAGTTTCTGCCATTGCTCTTTGTCCAGTGTATTGGGATCAAAATCGGATAAATTTGCAGAATTTGAAGAACTAGTAATAAACTTTATATCAGGAAAAGGTTCTTTTTCCCGGCTGGTGTATTTCTGATAGGCCAATAAAATAGTCAGCAATGTGACCATAAATGCCAATTTCTGGTAATAGCTTTTTCTCATCATGAAGTAAAAATATCAATAAAAATAAAGTATGTCAATGGTTGATAATGAAATGATTAAAGATGATATGCAGATTTTGTTTAATACTTAAAAAACAAATGGAAATTTGATATTTTTATATGATATAATTTCGTAGGGATATGGTAACTCTTCGGAATTTAATAATTTAGATATATCTAAATCAGAAGATAAAAAAGTTCATTTAGTTTCTTTAAATGAAAACTATTTTAAATAAAATAGTAGTGATTCAAGATAAAGTGTAATAAATACTGATGATTCAGGTAGTTCGAAAACTGTCGGATATAGCAATTATGATTTAGCAGAAACAATTTATCATGAAATAAAGTCTCATATAGAAGATTCCACAGGAGGAGCCAATGGGGATCATATTAAATATGGAGCCGATGCTTTTAAGCTTATAGTACCACGCACATCTGGATCTTCTGCAGAAATAATTATGAATCAGCTTATTAAAGTTAGAGAATATGCAAAAAAAGAAAAAAATGACAAGCAGAATTAAAAAAACAACATTTTTATTAATCTTATTCTTACCTTTTACTAGTATTATAAAAGGGCAGATTTTAGAGTTTTATAATCCAATTGTTGTAACTTATAGATCAGGAATGTTAAACAATGAAAAAGTTAATGCAGGAATATTCGATTATTTTAAACAAGATACTTCTAAGATGAAGTATGAATATTTAAAATATGATTCTGACAAAGAAAGTTTGTATAAATATGATGATACTAAGAATTCTTTCCAAAAAATTTTATGCTTAAAATCTGAGAATTTTAAATCACTAAAAAAAATAAAATTAGGAATATTCGATGAATTTAATTTAACTAGAGAAAACTCTAAAAGTTTTATAGCTTCCTCACCATATGGAAAATATCCCTCCCATCATAAGATAGTTACTTCAATAGATATTCTTCAAAAAACAAAAAAGAGGTTAATTATAAAAATTAACTATCAAGATGAATTTGAATGGAAGTATTTTGGAATATTAATTCTAACAGATTATAAATATGAAAACTTAGAAGACAATGAATAATAAGATATAAGATCAAGATAAGAGGTTAGCTTTAAAGTTGGCTTTTGTGTATACCACTGCTGGGACAGTTCTTGGAGACGCACCGCTCGGAAATTCAATTACAGCAACTGTTAATGCAAAGAATGGAGATACAGATACAATTACGCATGAAATTGGTCATACTTTTGGTTTAGAACATATCTGGGAGCCAAATTCAGGAGTTGAAGCTACTCCTGCCAATATTAACAATAGGATGAATTCATATGAAAACCCAACTTCTTCAATGAAAGGATTAGGTATAGAATTTAATAAAAATCAGATACAGAAGATGGAAGAAACTGTTAAAGCTAACTCATTTAGATTACCAAAAAATAAAAAATAATGAAAATAATATTTTTTTTAATAATTGTTTTACTGACCAACAATAGTTGCTCCGCACAAAATAATATTGATTTTTATTATCAAGATAAAACGAAAGCAACAGAAACAGATAGTACGGCATATAAATCTTATTTGGAAAATATTCCAAAAGAATTTCTTAAAAAAGATGACGAAGTTTTATTATTTTTTAATAATGCTGCTTTTATTGACGATGTAATCACTATTAATGGTAAAAAATATAATTTTGATAATTATACCTGTGGGTATAGAGAAATTAAAATTTCTAAAGGAAATAAAAAGATAAAGATTACGTCTAAGAAAAAAGAAAAGATGGAGTTTAATTTAAAAAAAGGAATTGATTATATTATTATTAGCGGAGACTTTGATAATAAATGGAGTGTTACATTTTCAGAATATTTTCCAGCAATGAATTGTTTATAAGTAATCTTTGATAGTATAGATTGTAATCCCCGCTGGCCCGAGAGTTTCGCTCGTGTCACGAATAAAACAAAAACCACTGTTTGTGCAGTGGTTTTGTCCATTTTCATTAGAGCTTTATATCTTAAGAAGCTCCTCATTTGCCAGGTAATTTTTCATTCATTTAAAAAATATCCATAAAATATTCCTATCATATTTATTAAAGTGTCGGGAACTATTTTATAACTGTATTCAGCGGCTTCGGAAGTGTTTTTGGCCATTATAGTAAGTCTCTGCAGTCGCTCATTAATTTGCTATAGCCATTTCGTAAACTGTCCCCAGCCATTTAAGAAATGCCTTCAAACACTATTGTAAATATCTCCGGGCACATTATCAAATAGATATAACTACTTTACAACTGTCTCAACCGTTTTTATAAGTCACTTTACCCACTTATCAAAGTGGTTGGAGACCGTTAATGAACACCTCTAGCCCTTATATAGCAGGGTATACCCCCTTGCCCAAAGGGGTAGAGGGGGTTGATGAAGGGGGTAGAAAAAGTGAAATCATCAGCGTCATGTTTTTTATTAATAGGTTGCCAGCTTTCCATAACTATAAAAAAAAGTATTTCCTCCTGGAAGCTTATTCAGATTTGATGGGTAGTAGAGAGTATAAACAAAAAATCCGCTGCAGTAAATGCAGCGGATTTTAATATATTGTATAAAACTATTCTTCCTCTCTTTCTCCCAAAGACTCTTTTAATTTAATAAGCTCAGCTTTTACAAATTCAAGCCTGTCGATAAGGGTGATGGTTTCGGAGATTTTACTGTTTGTAGTCAGGGCGATACGGGCTCCGTCCAGAGTGTATCCTTTTTCTTTTACAAGATGATAGATCATCTGAAGGTTTTTGATATCCTCAGGAGTGAAATATCGGTTGCCTTTTCTGTTTTTTTTAGGTTTGATAATAGGGAATTCCTGTTCCCAGTAGCGTATTAATGAAGTGTTTACATCGAATGCTTTTGCTACTTCTCCTATAGAATAATACAGTTTATCAGCTAAATTTATTTTCATTTTACGACTCCTAAACTTCAAAGATAAAAATTTTTTAAAGTTGTATCCAAATATATTGGAAAAACTACAGTCTGACTTTCATTATACAATAGCAAACTTGCCATAAAATTACATATATTAGTTTGTATCAGATCAGAAGACCCGGTATATGCTGGTCTTTTTTTGTCTACATTTGTGAATCTTTACCAGATATATAAATTTACGTGATGAATCCTATTTCCGTCCTTCATATTGATCTTTTTCAGGCAGGTAAAAATACTTCAGATTTTTATTTCAACACGATGAAGAATCATTTGGTGGTAGGACATCGGCATATAGAAAAGCCACACAGACATGATTTTTATGCTGCTGTTCTTTTCACCAAAGGAGTAGGGGTACATGAAATTGATTTTCAGAAGTATGATGTTTCTGAGGGAAGCCTTTTCTTTCTTTCGCCCGGGCAGATTCACAGTTGGGAGCTTTCGGAAGATATAGAAGGTTATATTTTCTTTTGTTCCCAGGAATTTTATGAAATGCATTATGTAAATCAGAAACTGAGGAATTTTCCTTTTTTTGGATCTGTGTCTTTTCCTAGAAAACTTCAACTGAATGCTTTGGAACTGAAGCAGAATATTAATTTATTTAAGGAACTCGGAGAAGAGCATCAGGTTAAAAATATCATGAAAGAAGGTCTTATTTTATCATTGATGTCTCAGATCTTTATTAATTCCACCAGATTATTTTCAAAAGATTTTGATATACAGGCTTCCGCTGCCGGACTTTCGTATTTTAAACATTATCAGGATTTTGAAAATTTGATTGAACAGCATTTTGCAGAACATAAATCGATTGCCCATTACGCTTCCTTATTAGGTATTTCATCCAAACATCTGAATAGAATTGTACAGACTGTTGTTCAAAAAACAGCTACAGATGTGATTACAGAAAGGGTTGTACTGGAAGCCAAAAGAATGTTGATGTATCTGGATGAAAGCCTGGTTGAAATTGCTTTCAGATTAGGATACGAAGAATATTCCTACTTTGTAAGAGTATTCCGGAAAAGCTCCGGAATGACTCCCACGCAGTTTATGAGGAAATATAAGGCTTAATGAGTTTAAAGTTCAAGGTTCTGAGTTAAATGTTTAAGGTTTAGCGTTTAGCGTTTAAAGTTGTCAGTTCTGCTCTGTTAAGATTCACTATTCACTGGCGAAGCAAAATTCACCATTGATATAATAAACCTCTATCCATATTTCACAGCGCATTTTTCCTAATCCCTATTTCCTGCAACCTACCATCTGCTCTCTAAAGAGCTAACTTAAATGGCCCTTCAAAAGTTGTTTCAAATGAATCTACCAGTTTTCCTTTTTCATCAAAGACTCCGATGATCATATTTTGTTTTGAGAACTTAATCTCATCTTCAGGGAAAGAAATATTGATGTTTCCTTTCAGAATCTGGTCTCCTTTCAATATGATTTTTTCAGAACCGAAATAAGTGATTTCAGCATTTGATGGGGTGATAACTTTAATATTTAGGATCTTTTTCTCATTCGATTTATTCAGAAGTGTATAAATAAAAGTATTGGTGATTTTACCGTTTTTAACGAAAAAAGTAGAACCAGCCGGTTTGATGAATTTCGCTTCCATAGAACCACGGTCGTACATTAAAAATCCAAGGAATCCGATCAGCAATGCCAGAATAACGGTCGTTGCTTTCATTCTCGGAGTAAATCTGAACTTCTCGCTGTTTTCAATTTCTGATTCTGTAGCATAACGCACCAATCCTTTGGGTAAGCCTACCTTTTCCATGACTTCATCACAAGCATCAATGCAGGCAGTACAATTCACACACTCCAATTGCTGCCCGTTTCTGATGTCAATTCCCGTAGGACAGACAACAACGCATTGGTTACAATCTATACAATCTCCCTTCCCAGCCGCTTTTCTGTCTTCATTATTTCTCCATTTTGAACGGCCTTCCCCTCTTTTAAAATCGTAATATACGTTGATTGTCTGTTTATCAATTAAAACTCCCTGAAGCCTTCCGTAAGGACAAACCAGAGTACATACCTGCTCACGAAGCCATGCAAAAACAAAATAGAAAGTCATCGTGAAAAAGATCATCGTAATGAACTTTAAAGGATGTTCTGAAGGTCCTTCCTGCATAATCTGGAAAACCTGTTCATAGCCTACAATATACATAAACATGAAAGTAGAAATGATCAGGGAGATCAAAATAAATACGGACCATTTCGTCATTCTTTTTCGGATTTTCTCGGCATCCCATTCCTGTCGGTCGAGTTTCATCTGCTTATTTCGGTCTCCTTCAATCCAATATTCTATTTTACGGAAAACCATTTCCATAAAAAGAGTTTGAGGGCAAAGCCAGCCACAGAATATCCTTCCGAAAACCACGGTAAATAACATTACAAAAATGACAGAAGTTACGGCACCTAATGCAAGGATAAAAAAGTCCTGCAGATAGAAAGGCTGTCCGAGGATAAAGAATTTCCTGTCGATAACATTGATGAGCAAGAAAGGATTATTGTTGATCTTTACAAAAGGCAGCCCGAAAAATAAAGCAAGAAGAAAATAGCTGGCGTAATTCCTGTAGTTGGTGTATTTTCCTTTTGGTTTTCTGGGGAATATCCACTTCCTTTTTCCGGTTTCATCCATTGTTCCCACTGAATTTCTGAAATCTTCATTTTCAATTTCCAAAGACTTGATATTGTTGGACTCTGCGCTCATTATTGTGTGCTATAAAAGTATTTTGGTACTATTTTCATCCGGATTCACCTTCTTTTTTGCATTGATTTTTTCATTGAAAAAAGTGATTGATCCTGTTACTGCAAAGCTCCGGATTATATCTTTTTATTACTAATATGATCTACTTCAAAAATAGGACAATTGGGACATTTTGTATTTATGATTTTTATTGTATCAAAACGGGAAAATATTTTGAAACCTGTAGGTCATATTGTAAATTGCAGGTTTAAAAATGAAGTATGAAGAATATCTTTAAAATAGGCATGATTGGTTTGGTTTTCGCATTGGTAAACTGTCAATCAGTAAATTATAGTAAAATGTTTTATGAAGGAGTAAAACCGGAAAAGGTTTCCGATACATTCAGTTTCACAGAAGGACCATCAGCAGATAAAGAAGGAAATGTTTACTTTACCGATCAACCCAATGATAAGATCTATTATTGGGACTGGAAAAGCAATACAGTCATAGAGTTCTTAGACAAGACGGGAAGGGCAAACGGAATGCACTTTGACAAAGACGGATATTTGATTACCTGTTCAGATGATCAGGGAGAAATCTGGAAAATTTCCAAAGACAAAAAAGTAGAAGTTCTGCTTAAAGGTTTTGAAGGAAAAAGGTTGAACGGTCCCAATGATGTATGGAATGACGAAGCCGGAGGCATGTACTTTACAGATCCATTGTATGAAAGAGATTACTGGGTCGGTTTTAAACAGGAATTACCACACAAAAGCCTTTATTACAGAGATAAATCAGGAAAAGTAACCAAGCTGGATACATTTACGCAGCCGAATGGAATTGTAGGCAGTGAAAAACTGAAAAAATTATACCTTTCTGATATTGATGCCGGAAAAACATATGTATATGATATATTGGACGAAGGAAAGCTGTCTGAAAAAAGACTTTTCTGTGAAATGGGATCAGACGGAATGGAGTTAGATAAACATGGCAATCTTTACCTTACAGGAGATGGAGTACATGTTTTTAACCGTTCCGGAAAGAAAATTTACCATATTCCTATCCCTGAAAAGTGGACTTCCAATGTAACTTTTGGTGGAGAAAATAATGATATACTCTTCATTACTGCCTCAAAATCTGTGTATACTTTTCCTACCAAAGTAAGAGGAATAAAGTAGTATATTTCTTATAACAAAAGAGCTCTGAAGTTACCACGAATGGAACATCAGAGCTCTTTTGTTATATTGTTGAAACCACCCCGTCAAAAATTCTCTGAATTTTCGCCACCCCTCCGGAGGAGGGGAATTCTCTCAAGATTAATTACTTTATCTTTGAAAATTGAAGATTTTTACAAGCTTATGTGAACTTTATATACACAAAGTATCAACTTAAAAAACTTTTGTGACTTTTGTGGTTTAATAAGCAACTTCCATTTTTACTTTCTTTCCTTTCAGTTTTTCGTTTTGCAGCTTTCTTAAAACAGCATTGACTTTACTTCTGGAAACAGCAACATAGGAAGTGGTGTCCTTTACTTCAATCAAACCGATATCTTCTTTCTGAAGTTCTCCTTTTTTGATAAGATATCCCACAACATCCACTTTATTGACCTTATCTTTTTTTCCTGCACTAATATAAATAGTCTGGAAAGGTGTTTTTTCCGGAACTTTAGTAAATCCGGCAACACTTTCTTCAGGGGTATTATTTTTAATGAATGGGAAATTTTCGTCCTCTGTCATGATCAGATATACAAAACCTTTGGCATTCATTCTTGCAGTACGTCCGTTTCTATGAATAAAAGCATCTTCTTTTGGAGGAAGCTGATAATGTACAATAGATTCTACCTCCGGAACATCAAGTCCACGGGCAGCAAGATCCGTAGTGATAAGAATTCTTGCAGAATCATTTCTGAATTTCAGCAATGCACGTTCTCTTTCATCTTGTTCCATTCCGCCATGGAAGGTTTCTCTGTCGATTCCCATCTGATGAAGAAGTTCAGAAATTCTGTCAACGGCTTCACGGTGGTTACAGAAAATAAGAGTTCTTTTATTTCCTATTTTACAGATTAAATTAAACAAAGTATCCAGTTTTTCCTCAGAAATTGTCATTACTTTTCGCAATTGAATGTCTGGTTTTACTTCACTTAGTTTTAAAAAGTCGATTGTTTTTTCATTTTTAAGACCTGTAAACGATGGAATTTCATCCATTGCAGTGGCTGAAGTTAAAATTCTTTGTGAAAGTCCTTTTAATGAGCCGGCAATAAACTCCATATCTTCATGGAAACCTAATTCCAGCGCTTTATCGAATTCATCAAGAACGAGGGTTTTAATCGTTTTCGGATCGAAATTATTATTTCTCACATGGTAAGCAACTCTTCCCGGAGTTCCTATTAACACTGCAGGAGCTTCAATTAAATTGTTAACCTCGATTTTTTTGTCATGTCCGCCGTAACAAACAGATACTTTAAAATCTGTTCCCATTGCTTTGAAAACCTGTTCAATCTGTAGAGCCAATTCTCTGGCCGGAACCAATATCAATGCCTGAACCCCCTGAACATTTTTTTTCAGATTCCGAAGAACCGGGAATAAAAAAGCAAGAGTCTTTCCAGATCCTGTAGGAGAGAGTAAAACAATGTCTGTATTGTTTTCAGACGCATTATAAGTAGATTTCTGCATCTGATTCATATCCTGAATCTGCAGCTTCTGGTAGATTGATTGTAGTTCCATGGTGCAAAGGTAGTGAATTTAAGTGGGTGCTGTGTGGGAGAGTTTGAGGGTTTAGAGGGATAGGGAAGTGCTGCTCTTCTTTAATTGTTATTGTTTTAATTCTGGGTTACTGTCATTCTGAATGAAGTGTAGCGAAATGAAGAATCTCATATATGGATTGTATTCCTGCTCTTTTGATCAAAAAAATAACTGAGTTTTTCTGAACCGCCTGATCTTTCAATTTTTAAATCCTTATAATCTTTAAATCGTAAATATTGATATTCAGTTGTTTAACGAGAAAATTTGTAAAGGCAAATGTATTGTTTATCTCAAATAAAATTCCTATCTTTGCACCCACTTTTGTGGCGAAAAGGTTTGATGGGTAAATTACTTAAAATTAATTACTTCCGTATTTTTTAATCCGCATTTATTCAAACCGTTAAAAAAGAAGGAATACAAATTTTTATTAGAAAATGTCAAAAGAGACAAATTCAGCAGAGGTTTTATTAAACCAAAACGTAGCACCAGAACAATTTGATTGGGATTCTTTCGAATCAGGTCTTGATGCAGATGCGAGAAAAGAAAAAAGCGATTTAGAAGAAATCTATAACGGATCTCTTAACAGCCTGAACGATAATGACGTTTTAGTTGGTAGAGTTGTAAGATTAACTGACAAAGAAGCTATCGTAGACATCAACTTCAAATCTGAAGGTGTTATTTCTCTTAACGAATTCCGTTACAACCAAGGCCTGAAAGTAGGTGATGAGGTAGAAGTAATGGTTGACAAGAGAGAAGACAAAACTGGTCAGTTACAATTATCTCACAGAAAAGCTAGAACGCTTAAAGCTTGGGATAAAGTAAACGAACTTCACGAAACTGGAGAAATCGTTAACGGTTTTGTTAAATCAAGAACTAAAGGTGGTATGATCGTTGATGTTCACGGAATCGAAGCATTCTTACCTGGTTCTCAAATTGACGTTAAGCCAATTAAAGATTACGATCAGTTCGTAGGAAAAACTATGGAGTTCAAAGTTGTGAAAATCAACCCTGAGTTCAAAAACGTAGTTGTATCTCACAAAGCATTGATCGAAGCAGATATCGAAGGTCAGAAAAAAGAAATCATCGCTCAGCTTGAAAAAGGTCAGGTTCTTGAAGGTACTGTTAAGAATATTACTTCTTACGGTGTATTCATTGACTTAGGAGGTGTTGATGGATTGATCCACATTACAGACCTTTCTTGGTCTAGAGTGAACCACCCATCTGAAATCCTAGAAGACGGACAGACTGTAAAAGTTGTAATCCTTGATTTCGATGATGAGAAAACAAGAATCCAATTAGGTATGAAGCAATTAGAAGCTCATCCTTGGGATGCTCTTTCTGCTGACTTGAAAGTAGGTGACAAAGTAAAAGGAAAAGTAGTAGTTCTTGC
Organism: Chryseobacterium sp. GVT01B; assembly: GCF_019970045.1. GTDB lineage: Bacteria > Bacteroidota > Bacteroidia > Flavobacteriales > Weeksellaceae > Chryseobacterium. The sequence goes on along the minus strand of NZ_JAHXYI010000005.1, from coordinate 297,053 downwards.
TGACTATGGTGCATTCGTAGAAATCGCTCCAGGTGTAGAAGGATTAATCCACGTTTCTGAAATGTCTTGGTCTACTCACTTAAGATCTGCTGGAGATTTCGTAAAAGTAGGTGATGAAGTAGAAGCTGAAGTATTAACTTTAGATAGAGAAGAAAGAAAAATTTCTCTTGGTATCAAGCAATTGTCTAAAGATCCATGGGAAAACATCGAAGCTAAGTATCCGGTAGGATCTCAGCATGTAGGAACTGTAAGAAACTTCACTAACTTTGGTGTATTCGTAGAGTTAGAAGAAGGTATCGACGGATTAATCTACATCTCTGATCTTTCTTGGACTAAGAAAATCAAGCACCCATCTGAGTTCTGCGCAGTAGGTGATAAATTAGATGTTGTAGTTCTTGAATTAGATATCCAAGCTAGAAGATTATCTCTAGGTCACAAGCAATTGACTGAAAACCCATGGGATAAATTCGAAACTAAATATGCTGAAGGAACTATCCACGCTGGTAAAGCTGTAGAAGTTCACGATAAAGGAGCTTCTGTTCAATTCGAAGATGCTGAAGTTGAAGCATTCTGCCCTTCAAGATTATTAGAGAAAGAAGATGGATCTAAAATCAAAAAAGGTGAAGATGCTCAGTTCAAAGTAATCGAATTCAACAAAGAATTCAAGAGAGTAGTAGTATCTCACACAGGTATCTTCAGAGACGAAGAAAAGAAAAACGTTAAAGAATCTTCTTCTAGAAACGTATCTTCTTCTTCAAACAACGAAGAAAGATCTACTCTTGGAGACATCGATGCATTAGCAGAGTTGAAAAGAAAAATGGAAGAAGGTAAATAATCTTTGAACCATTGATATATAAGGAGCCGCTCGTTTGAGCGGCTTTTTTTATCTCTATACTATAAAGTAAAAATATGATAAAAGAAAGAGTAGGTAATATAGCCTTTTTAAAAAATAATAATATAAAGTAAAAGGAGATAATCATTAAAAATATTACAGTGATGTGTGACTTATTTGATGAAATAATTACATTGTGAAGATTTAAAAATTCGTTAAATATAATGTGGTAGACATAAATTTATGACGAGGTTCTCTCTATTGAGATATATGTAAAATGATGTTAGTTTGACAATTTCTAATGTATTTATTTATATTTTTATTTTTAATAAAAAAAATATTAAAGTTATGTGAATTATTTGTAGATTAGCGGCTTTAATAATGGATATGAAAAATAGAGCTCTACCCCTTTTATTTGCAGTATTTTCTGCATTTCCGACTGTATTGTTTGGACAGGATAATGAAAAACTGATTAAGGATTATATTTCTCAAAATAAAATAAGAGAATATAAAAAGTCTGATCTTAATAATATCATTGTTGATATTGTAGATCCTTCAAAATCCTTAAATGGTAATGTTGTGAAATTTTTACAGACTTATAATGGTTTGCCAATTTACAGCTCTGTAGGAACAGCATTGATCAAGGACAATAAAATTGTTTATTATACGGACAATTTTGTGAAAGATTATACTGCATCTACATCCGGTACAGCTGCTATTAATAAAAGCACAGCTCTTCAAAAAATTGCTGAAGATCTGAAAAACCCTGATATTGCAAATTTTACGATTCTTGAATATCTTGAAAAGACTCAAAAAAAAGCTACATCAGCCAATCAAAGACTGGTATATACCAATGACGAGAATGGAAACCTGCGTTTAGCCTATGAATATACCTTAACGGAACCAAAGACTCCGAATTACTGGAATATTTTAGTAGATGCCAATAATGGAAATATCCTGTTAAAAAATAATCTGACTTTATCTTGTAATTTCCATCATGATGCTTATAGCTCAGATGCTGAATACAGCCATGCTGATCATTTTGAAAATACTCTAATGGGGCCTCAAAATAATGTAGTACAGAATAATATTCCGTTACTTTTACCGGATAATGCATCCTATAATGTATTTCCATTGCCAATTGAAGCACCTACTTTTGGTTCAAGATCAATCATTACTAATCCCTGGATTCTGAGTGCTTCCCCGGAAGGATGGCATTCTGATGGTACCACTCATTATACTGTTACAAGAGGAAATAATGTTTTTGCCTATGAAGATGCTGCAGGAACAGCTTTAACAGCACCTGATTATCTTACAGGAGCTCCGGCAGATGGTGGGGCAACAAGAAATTTTGATTTCCCTTTTAATATCAATGAAACTCCGTTAAACAACAGAAATGCTGCTATTACGAATTTATTTTATCTGAATAATAGAATTCATGATGTTTTCTACAAATTCGGATTTACAGAATCTGCCAGAAACTTCCAACAGAACAATTTTGGTAATGGACCTGTAGGAGGAGATGATGATTCTGTATATGCAGAGGCGCAGGATGGCAGCGGATTAAATAACGCAAATTTCTCTTCAGGACAGGATGGTTATAATGGTAAAATGCAGATGTACCTTTGGTCTCCGGTAGGAAGAGTATTCTACTATAATGCACCAACGGCTGCTGTTTCCCGTACACCGGGAGCTGGGACTGCTCAGTTCGGTACTCCATTACCTATGAGCGGAATAACAGGAGATGTAGCGCTTTCATCAGTTTTGGATGGTTGTACAGCTTTACCTGCAAGTTCATTGACTGATAAAATAGGACTGGTTGAAAGAGGAACATGTTCTTTTGCTGTTAAAGTGAAAAACCTTCAGGATGCCGGAGCTAAAGCAGCGATTGTTTATAACAATGCAGTGAACGGAGCTACTATAGGTAATATGGCAGGTAATGATCCAACAATTACAATTCCTTCGGTACTTATTACCAATGCAGAGGGAGAATATATCAAAACTCAGATGGCAGCAAGTACTACTGTAAATGTTACCCTAAAAGGAAATATGACTCCTGATGGAAGTTTTGATAACGGAATCGTAACTCATGAATATGGTCACGGAATATCCAACAGAATGACAGGTACAGGATATAACTGTCTGAATGCAGGAGTGAGTAGAGAACAGATGGGAGAAGGATGGTCTGATTTCTTCGCCTTAATGTTGACTAATAAAGCTGGAGACAATGCTACTGTGGCGAGAGGTACAGGTACTTATGCTATAGGTCAGGCGATAACAGGTGGTGGTATCAGACCTGCAAAATATTCAACAAGTCTTGCTGTTAACGGATTTACATATGGAGATACCAATGGAATGGAATACAATAACGGATCAGCAATCGTTCCGGATGTACACTCTATTGGTTTCGTTTGGGCTACTATGCTATGGGATCTTCACTGGAAATATGTTGAAAAATACGGATATTCTTCAGATGTATTATCCACAACTCCTAACGGAAGTACAAAAGTATTACAGCTGGTAACAGATGCTCTGAAACTTCAGGCATGTAACCCTAGCTTTATTGATGGAAGAAATGCAATATTAGCAGCAGAGCTGGCAACAACTGGAGGTGTTGACAAATGTATGATCTGGGGCGTTTTCGCAAGAAGAGGTTTAGGAGTGAATGCATCTGCGGGAGTGAAGAATAATATTAATGATCAGGTTCAGGACTTTAATGTACCGGAACAATGTTTATTAGCTACCAATGAAGTGAATGGTGATAAGAATAAGAATATTTCTATCTATCCAAACCCTGCTAAAGACGAGTTTTATATCAACTTCCCAAGCAATACTCTTGGAAAAGTAAGCGTAGAACTTTATGACATGTCTGGTAAACTGGTTTCTTCTGAAGATAAAATTTCACCGGATGCTAAGAAAGCAATTTCTACAAGCAACCTGGTAAACGGAACTTATATGGTGAAAATCAAAGGACTTGGTTTTGAAGCCGCTTCAAAAGTAATGGTTAAAAAATAATTTACTTATATTTAATTTCAAAATCGCCACAAGCTTGCTTGTGGCGATTTTGTTTATCTATCATTATAACATTTCGGATTGGTTTAATTTATATGTCGTAACTTTGCAGGCTGTAAAAAAAATTATGAAGAAGAAAAATATACTAAAAGGTGTTTTATTTGTAGGGATTGGAGCTAGTATATACGGTATGTTGGCCACTTTTGTGAAAATGGCTTACCATGATGGTTTCACCACTTCGGAAGTAACTACTTCTCAGTTTGTATTAGGTTTGACCGGACTTTTGGTCCTTAATCTTATTCAGACCCTAACTTCAAAACAGAAATTATCGCTGCCAGATTCTAAAGAAGTAAGAATGCTGTTGCTTGCAGGAACTTCTTTAGGAGGAACAAGTTTATTCTATTATATTGCTGTACAATATATCAATGTTTCAATTGCCATTGTGCTGTTGATGCAATCGGTATGGTTTAGCGTGGTGGTTGAAAGTATCATCACAAGAAAACTGCCCAATGCAAGAAAAGTGGTTTCTGTAGTTATCGTATTGGTGGGAACAGTTTTGGCAACGAATCTTATCAATATGGAAATTGAGCTGGACTGGCATGGAGTCTTCTGGGGACTGATGGCCGCTGCGTCGTATACCTTGACGATGTTTACTTCCAATACGCTGGCAACCCATCTTCCGGTTTTCAGGAAAAGTATTATCATGTTGGCGGGCGGTTCTGTAGTGGTTTTTGCATTTTTATTCTTTGCTCAGATCGGGCCTATGTATTTTGATGGTTTAAAATCATTATACTTGAATTTTACAGATAATACAGAACATATTCACTCATTCAATTATTCAATATTCCTGACATACGGATTTGTACTGGCTCTCTTTGGAACCATTATTCCACCAATTTTATTCAATATCGGATTTCCAAATGCAGGCTTGGGGCTGGGAAGTATTGTTTCCTCACTGGAACTTCCGGTTTCTGTGACGATGGCCTTTGTTTTATTAGGTGAGAAAGTATTTCTGATTCAATGGATAGGAATTGCTTTGATTCTTTTTGCGATTGTTTTGATGAATTTACCTTCAAAAAAAGTAAAAGAAGTTTCGGTGGCAGAATTGTCTTAAAAAATATTTAAATAAAAATAACAGTTGAAACCGTTCCTTTTGGAGCGGTTTTTTTTAATTTTAATCTTTAAATAAAAGTTCATGAAACATTTCAGAAATATAACGGCTGCTTTTGCGTTGATGGTGTCCGGTTTTATGTTTTCACAGGTAAAACCTCTGGATGCAATGCTTTCCGATTATAAATACCCTTATGAAGTCCATTTTCTTAATTTGAAGTCTCAGGGAGAAGATTTGAAAATGGCTTATATGGATGTACAGCCACAAAAACCCAATGGGAAAACAATAATGCTTCTTCATGGAAAGAATTTCAACGGAGCGTATTGGGAGAAAACAGCAAAAGATTTATCTGCGAAAGGATTCAGAGTGGTGATTCCTGATCAGATCGGGTTTGGAAAGTCTTCAAAGCCTCATGCTTACCAATTTTCTTTTTCACAACTGGCAGAGAATACGAAAGGAATTTTGGATGAACTGAAAATTGATAAAGCAATCGTTCTGGGGCATTCAATGGGTGGAATGGTAGCGACTAGATTTACATTGCTGTATCCAGAAAAAGTACAGAAACTTATTCTTGAAAACCCAATCGGGTTGGAGGATTATAAGACTTTTGCAGCATATCAGACAATCGACCAGGCGTATCAGTCCGAACTGAAAAATACTGCGGAAACCTATAAGAACTATCAGCTCAAATTCTATTATGATAATAAATGGAAAGAAGAATATCAGCCCTGGCTTGATCTGATTGCAGGATGGACACTCCATAAAGATTACCCTCAGGTAGCCTGGGATGCGGCGCTCACATCGGATATGATCTATAACCAGCCCGTATGTTATGAGTTTAAAAATATCAAAGTTCCCACACTGCTTATTATCGGAACAAGAGACAGAACGGCAATCGGGAAAGATAGAGCTCCCAAAGAACTTCAGCCAAAAATGGGCCAGTATCAGGAACTTGGAAAGAAAACCCAGCGTGAAATTGCAGGCTCAAAGCTCGTAGAGATTGAGAACGTAGGGCATCTTCCACACATCGAAGTATACCCTCAGTTCTTTGAAGCTCTGTATAATTTTATACAATAAAATATTTGAAACATTAAGTTTTTGTTGAGTGATTAAAATAGTAAGCTATTTTGCTTTCCTTAAACCTAATGTTTCAAATTTATTACTTTTTACGATCAATAAATAGTAATGCACAAACTCCAATTCCGGAAAACAAGACACAGGAAATCCCTAAATTCTGTATAAAACCAATACTTATCAGACCTAAACCTATCAGAATGTAATAAATCAGTCCCAGCAAAGCTCCTGCACTTCCGGTTTCGTTTTTATAATTGATAAGCGCAGTACTCAGAACATTTGGAATTGTAATGCTGAATGCCATCACAATAAAAAAATAAGGAATTAAAAAGTATATCCCTTTACTTGCCAGAATCCATACGAAAATAGAAGTGATAAATGCCGCAAATATACCTGCATTAACTAAGTTTTTAGGTTGTATATTCCTCAATAACAGAAATCTGTTAAGTTTTGCTCCTGCAAATGTTCCGCCAGCCAATATAATACTACTGTATCCAAAAACATAAGTGGAATAATGATATTCCTTAAAGATAAACGGAGCCAGTGAGTAGTAAGAAAACAGCAAGACATTAAAACTCATAATCAATAAACAAGATTTTATAATAGCTTTGTCATGAAGCATTCTCTTTAATAATTCAGTTAAAATACCCATATTGATTTCTTTTATTGAATGCCGGGTTTCTGAAATTTTCTTACAGGAAAGAATATAAAACAGCCCTGCAAGCAGGCATAATGTTATGAAAACACCCTGATGTCCAACGGAAGAAGTCAATACTGATCCGGTAATCATTCCAACTACAGGACTTATGGATAACCCAATTCCGATCCAGGAGAATACTTTGCTGATATTGTTCTGATCATAGGTATCTCTTAGAATTGTTTGTGTCACAATAGAGCCCACAGAAATTCCAAATGCAGAAATAATCCTGGCACAAAGGAAAATAATGAAATTGGGAGCAAAAATAGCTGTCAGTGTTCCAATTCCATAGGTGATAAGCCCGAATTCAAGGGATTTTTTCCTTCCGATCCTGTCACATTGTATTCCCCAAAATGCTACTCCCAGCGCAAATGCTATAAAATATAGGCTGATCGTCAGGGCAACAGATTCTTCTTTCACTCCGAACTGTTCCTGAACCATTGGTAAAACCGGGCTGTAAATAGTTTCTACAAACTGAGGAAGCATTACAAGTACGGTCAGGAGCCAGATAGGATTTGTTTTTTTCATTTTTTTCTGCAAAGTTTCCAAAATTTCAATGTATATTTATAATGATATAAAAACAAAAAATATCAAAAATAGGACATGGCTGTATTAAAGCAAAATGAAGAGTTTGATGCGGATTCTATTCGGGGAAAGGTAATTGGGATAGCTTCTGATATGGTGATGCATGATTCCGGTTTTCATTTTCATGCAACGAAAGCTCAGTTATTATATGCGCCATCTGGTTGTATGACTGTTACTACTTCTGACAGGCAGCTGGTTCTGCCTCCATTCAGAATGCTCTGGATTCCTGCCAATGAGATTCATCGGGTAAACTTCAGAAATATTGTGGCTCACAGATCAATCTATTTTGACGAATGTTATGCAGAAAAATACATGAATTCAAGTCTTAGAGTTTTGCACGTCAATCCATTATTAAAAGAAATCATCGAAAGGATCTGCTTTTGGGAATGGTCAGATCTCAGAAATGATCAGGTCAGTCTGCTCAATGTATTTTGGGATGAAATAAGCGGAGCTCCGGAAGAAAAGCTGAAGCTTAAAATACCACAAGACAGGCGTTTTAAGAAATTTTCAGAAGAATGGACTCTGCGCTATGCCATGCCGCCGATGTTGAAAAAACTTGCGGAAAAAACCGGGGCCGTAGAGAAAACAATCAGCCGTATTTTTAAAAAAGAAACAGGGTTGTCTTACCAGGAATGGAGGCAGCAGTGGCGGTTACAACGATCAATTGAACTTTTGGTGGAAGGGAATTCAATAGGTGAGGTGTCTCATATTTTGGACTTCTCTTCAGACAGTGCTTTTATTGAGTTTTTCAAAAAACAAACAGGCTCGACTCCTTTGCAATACCTCATAAAGCATGAGTAATATCTTTACAGGTGATAAAAGAGATTGGATAGATGAACCTTGACAGGGTTGAACAATATGGATAATCTGGAAACAGGAAAAGGAACTCCAAATAGAAAATAAAGAAAATTTTAAACAAAAAAAGAGACTGTTTACGGGTAAACAGCCTCTTTTTGTATGTATTGTTGTCTGAATTATTTCTTCTTGTAAGCAGCGTCTTTGATTCTTGCTTTTTTACCTCTAAGGTCTCTGAAGTAGTAAATTCTAGCTCTTCTAACTCTACCTTTTCTATCAAGCTCGATTTTTTGAAGCGCAGGCAGGTTAATAGGGAATACTCTTTCTACACCTACATCACCACTCATTTTTCTGATAGTGAAAGTTTTTGTAGAACCAGTACCTCTTAATTGGATAACTGTTCCTTTGAAGAACTGAGTTCTTGTCTTTTGTCCTTCTTTAATTTCGTAATACACAGTAATTGTATCACCTGCTTTGAATTCAGGGAATTCTTTTTTAGCAATGTACTTGTCTTGTACGTACTTTAATAAATCCATTATTAATAAAATAAAATGTTAAAGCTAAGCAACTTACACGTTCTTCGTCAGAGGTTGAATAACAGGTTGCAAATGTACAAAATAGTTTTTGAATATGCCAAATAATTAATGTACTAAAAACTATAATTTTTTCATTCAGATTTTGCTAAAAAATTAACGGTTTCTTTAAAATACCATCAGACAGAGTTTATATGGGAATTCTACTTTTGCCCGAAATAAAAAATCTTAACACCGATTTTTAAATTCCTGATTCACAACTTAAAACTATATGTTATTTTAAAACTAAAGCTATTATGAAACATTATTTCTTCTTTTTTTGTTTCGCGGTTCAGATGGCTTTCGGGCAGGTTTTGTTTCCCTATTTACAAAATCCTACCCCGAATTCTATGATCGTCAATTGGAAAACAGCTTCCAATAATGAAACAACCGTGATCTACGGAGATTCTCCAACGAATTTGAACGTGACGGTAACAGGAACTACCAATATCTTTTCAGATACAGGGTACAACAACAACTATTATTATCATACGGCAAAGGTTACCAATCTGCAGCCGAATACAAAATACTATTATAAGATAAAAACAGGTACCAGCGAGTCTGCTGTCTACAATTTCAGAACGCTTCCTTTGCCGGGACAGGCTGTAACGGCCAATGGAAAGATCCGTTTCCTTATTATGGGGGACAACCAGATTAAAGCTGAGCCCAGATATGATACGCTTACTTTGAATGCCTACAAAAAATTAAAAGAAAAATTCGGAGCTACTTCAGATCCGTCTGATAATGTTGCTCTTACTTTTATGGTGGGAGATCAGGTGGATGTAGGAACATTGGATCATTATGAAAATGTTCACTTTAAAAAGAACATCAAGTTATCACCGTATCTGCCTATTCAGACAACAGTAGGAAATCATGAAACCTATGGAACGATGGGAATGAATTCTTACTATGCTCATTTTTATATTGATGAAATTAGTTATAAAGGAATAAGCTCAGGAAATGAAAATTATTATGCTCAGCAGGCTGGGAATGTATTATTCGTAAGTTTAAGCTCAGAACATACGGGATCTGCACAGCAGACATGGCTTCAGCAGATCTTAACAGCGGCTAACAATGATACTACAGTAGACTGGATCATTTCTTTAAGCCACAGACCTTATCAGGCTGAACAATATGTGGGAGATATCTCTACATGGGTAAGAGAAAATGCCGTACCACTTCTGGTAACTTCTGATAAATATTTAATGCACGTGGGAGCCCACCATCATTTATACCACAGAGGACAGCTTAAAAATACACCAAACTATCAGATTATTTCCGGTGGAACGGCTTGGGATCAGTATTGGGGAATGTCTAATGAAAAGGATTTTGATGATGTTCAGAAAACTTTGACAGACTGGACGTATCAGATCGTAGAAGTAGATGTTCCGACAGGAAAGGTGGATATTGAATGTTATTCTATCGGTGGAGTTTACAACAAGAAAAATAATGTACTGGTAGATTCTTTCCACAGATATAAAAATCAGCCTAAACCGGCAAAACCATCCATTACAAACAATTTCTCAGGGGCTATTACTTTACCTTTGACATTGAATGGAAGTGCATTTGCCTCTTCAAATAATGAACTGCTGAACACAACACAGTTTCTGATCAGTAAGACATCCAGTTTTTCTGTGATTGAAAAAGAATTCTACCGCGATTTTGAAAACTGGTTCGGAAAAGACGGAAACGGAACTCCGGATAAAACCAAAAACCTGAATGATGGCGTAGATATTACAAAAGCAACATTGGCTGCGAACTCTATTCCAAACGGAATCTATTACGTGAAAACGCGTTACAGAGACAGAAACCTGGAATGGAGTGAATGGAGTGATGTAAAGCAGTTTGAAATTACAGGAAGTGTTGTTTCAAATCCTACATTTACTTTAAATAAAACAGAATATGCCCAAAATGAAGCAATTACTGCTACTTTCACCGGAGGTCCGGGGAATCAGCAGGATTGGGTAGGAATTTATAAAAAAGGACAAACGCCGGCGAGTACTACTTCACAAGTATACAGTTATACGAATGGACAGGTAGCAGGAACGGTTACTTTTAATAATGGTATGGCTAATAAAGGTCAGTACTTTGCAGGTTTTTTTGCTAATGGTGGTTATACAGAAATCACTCCAAGAAAAGAGTTCTATGTAGGACCGAAAGTTCAGCTGCAGACAACTTCTGATACCTACCCGGTAGGAGGAACAGTGGTTCTTAATTTTACAAATGGACCTAACTTACAGAAAGACTGGATCGGAATTTATAAAATGGGGCAGACTCCGGGAACTACAGCTTCTATCAAATGGAGCTATGTAACTACTGCATCAGGAACACTTAATTTCACAGGACTTCCGAAAGGATATTATTACGCTCAGTATCTGCTGGAAGACGGATACAACGGAATCGGAGAGAAGGTATTCTTTAAAGTAGGAGATATCGTGACTGATCTTTGGATCAATAAACCGGTATATACTTTAGGTGAAAATATTACCGCGTCATGGACAGATTCTCCAGGGATTATCAAAGACTGGTTGGGAATTTACCCACAAAGTGTTCAGACACCTGATGATAACTTCGTTTCTTATACCTATTTTGACGGAGTGACTCAGGGAACAAAAACAATTCAGGGAACAGCAGTACCAGCTACACCAGGAAATTATTATATGGTTATGTTTACCAATGATTCTTATACAGAAGTTTCAAACAGAGTACAGTTCCAGGTAACTTCACCAACGTTAGGAACTGAAGAAACCAGAAGTACAGAGAAAAATGTAGTGCTGTATCCAAATCCGACCAAACCGGGACAGCCTACTTTTATCAAAAGTGATTACCCAATTGAGAAAATCGAATTGGTTTCAGCTTCGGGAGAACTGCTTTATGTATCGAAAAATATCAATAACCAACGTTTCTCTTTGGTGAATGAAAATCTTCCGGCAGGCGTTTATTTTGTAAAAGTACACGGAAGAAAACTATTTACTTTAAAACTGATTATTCAGTAATAAGTAAACAAAATACAATTATAATTTTAGAGACCGCTGGAAATAGCGGTCTCTTTTTTAATCTTATAACAGAAATAAATATGGGTTTAGCAAACATATCTTCTTTATTATCATCTGTAAAATCCGGATTATATGGTTAATAAAAAAAGCAGCTCCAAAAAATTGAAACTGCTTTTGATATATTGATGCGGTGATTAGTCAACATAGAGATCATCCTCACTGAATGTTGCCGGATTTTCGGTGGAAGCATACTCATCTGGTATATCAGCCAGCGTTTTGGTTTCCTGAAGAAGCTTTCCATCCGTACTATACAGTTTTAAGAGTACCCATTTTCCACTGCGTTCAAGTTCTTTGACTCCGTTTAGGGTAGTGAGTTTTATTTTTCCACTTTGTAAAATACCTGATTTTACAGAAGATTTATTGGCAGGTTTCCCCTTTACATACTGTACAATTTGTGCGGTGAAGAAGTAATCATGGTTTCCGTCTTCACTCAAAGGTTGGTTATAAGTGTATAAAAGAGCACCTTTATTATCATAGACAGTAGCGTCGTAAGCGGTTTGTTTAGAATTTAATTTCTTCTCAGATTTCAGCTTTATCTCTTCCGTATATATTTTAGTATTCACTAAAATGCCTTCCTTATATTGAACTTCAGTAAGTCCTTCGTAGGCTGTACCGTTATAAGGCATTTCATCTTTATAGGTTAAGGTAGATTTCAGTTTTCCATCCGGAGAATAATATTTAATCTCTTGGGTAACATCGTCTTTTAGAATTTTCTCAGAAGATAACTTTCCTTCTTCGTCAAAATATTTACTGGTGATGATGGAGCCGTTTTTATATACATCAATAGAAGATATCAGTGCATAATCATAATTAAGCTGATAATCTTCACCCTCTGTCGGCTGGTAAATATCATTCTCTTTATCATACTGATAAACCAAATGACCTATTTTTTTACCGGATTCATCATAAGTGGTTTTATAACCGTCTTTTTTGTTTCTCTTCTGTTCTTGTAGCAGTTGTCCGTTTTTAGCATAGATAATACTTTCTTTTATACTGCCGTCGTTTTTAGTTTTTTCGATTTTTGAAATCCTCATTGGATTCGGATAGTAGTCTACCTGCAGCCCTTCTCCTGAGCCTGAAGGAGAAGTACCAATAAGTTTCCCTTTTTCACCGTAATATTTAGTCTCATAATTACCGTCTTTATCTGAAGTGGTTTCGTACCTGATTCCCTTAATATCTTCATCATAAATAATGGTCTTTACGGGCAGAGAATTCTCATAAGTAGTTATCGTGTTATAAAAAGATTCATTTTCAGGATCCTTGTATGCCACCATTTTTCCAGTGAAGTTACCGTCAGCTTTGTAGACCATATCTTCTGTAATTCGGCCTTTATCATCATAAGATTGAGAAGCTCCAACCTGCTTTCCGTTGGAATAATTTACAGTGCTCATGATCTTTCCTTCAGGGGTGTACCAGGTTACTTTTCCGTCAAAAACTTCACTGTTTGGAGTTATGTCAGAAGCCAGACCTTCCATCTGTAATTTTCCGTCTTTATAGAAATCTTTGATAAGGGTGAGTTTACCTTTAGGAGTTGTTTCACGGTAATATTCCATGTTGTCCTGAGTGGTCTTTTCCCAGTTTTCATCGAAATAAGTTTTTTCCTGTGCATACACATTGATGCTGAGTACCAGGGCAAGTAATGCTGAGGTAAATAATTTTTTCATGTTTTTATTTAAAATTTGATTTTGATATGATTAATGTGATGGTATATGTTGAAATGTTTCTCTGAAGAGATCAGAAGAAGTAAAGGGCAATAATGATCTGCCGTAAAATAATTTTTATATTAAAATTGTGTTTAAATCAATGATATCCGAAATAAAATTGAGTGAATTTCTGGATTTGAAGTCTCAAATATAAATCAATTTGATGAGAAATACCATAAAAATGAACAAGTCTGTTCGTTTTTATGGTTAAAAGTTTGATTTTTATAGTTTTAAATGTTAAAAAAAAGATTCAAAAGAAAGATTCAATTCAGGACCATTTCCGGTCGTGGGATATACCGGAAAATTTATTAAATTTAGCCAACAGAAAAATCTAATATTTCATGATAGATAAAAGAGTAAAAAATGCAAAGGAGGCCATAGAAGGAATTCAGGATGGAATGACACTGATGCTTGGCGGATTCGGCCTTTGCGGTATCCCTGAAAACTCGATCAATGCTTTGGTAGAAAGTGATGTGAAAGACCTTACCTGTATTTCAAACAATGCAGGAGTAGATGATTTCGGATTAGGATTACTGCTTCACAAAAGACAGATCAAAAAAATGATCTCATCTTATGTAGGAGAAAATGCTGAATTTGAAAGACAGATGCTTTCAGGTGAGCTGGATGTAGAACTTACTCCACAAGGGACGTTAGCTGAAAAATGCAGAGCTGCCCAGGCGGGAATTCCAGCGTTTTATACCCCTGCAGGATACGGAACTGAAGTAGCAGAAGGGAAAGAAGTAAAAGAATTCAAAGGAAAACCTCATATCCTGGAGCATGCTTACGAAGCAGATTATTCTATCGTAAAAGCATGGAAAGGAGATCATGCCGGAAACCTTATCTTCAAAGGATCTGCAAGAAACTTCAACCATCCTATGGCGGGTGCTGCGAAGATCACCATTGCTGAAGTAGAAGAATTGGTAGAACCGGGACAATTGGATCCAAACGAAATTCATATTCCGGGAATCATGATTCAAAGAATTTTCCAGGGAGAAAAATTTGAAAAAAGAATTGAGCAGAGAACAGTAAGAACTAAAGAATAAGCTCAGATAATAAATAAAAAGCGCTGAAAATATTTTCAGCGCTTTTTTTATGTTTGAGGAACTTGTGTTTTCCTTTCCCCGATTTGTTGTCTCCACATGGCATAGTAAAGTCCTTTTTCGGCAATCAGATTGCTGTGGGAACCTGTTTCTACTACCTGCCCGCGTTCAAGAACATAGATCTTATCAGCATGCATAATCGTACTTAAACGGTGTGCAATAAGTACTGTAATCTGCTCTCTTTCTTTTGATATGTCTTTGATAGTCGTAGTAATTTCCTCTTCAGTAATACTGTCCAATGCAGAAGTAGCCTCGTCAAATATTAGCAAATGAGGTTTTCTTAAAAGAGCCCTTGCAATCGCTATTCTTTGTTTTTCACCGCCACTCAGTTTCAGACCGCCTTCACCAATAACCGTTTCAATTCCTTTTTCAGCCCTTTCCAGCAATGCTGTACAGCTCGATTTCTGTAAAGCAACAGCCAGTTCCTCTTCAGTAGCTGAAGGATTTACGAAAAGAAGGTTTTCTTTAATAGTTCCTGCAAATAATTGAGTATCCTGGGTGACAAAACCAATCTGATTTCTCAGTTCATCAAAATCAAATTCCTTCCCATTAATTCCATTATAAAAAATATTCCCTTCCTGAGGTCTGTACAATCCAACCAACAGTTTTACCAATGTACTTTTTCCGGAACCACTAGGCCCTACAAAAGCAATCGTTTCTCCATTTTTAAGATCAAAAGAGATATTATTTAAAGCTTTATACTGCGCAGACTGATGTTTGAAAGAAACATGTTTGAATTCCAGTTCTTCAATAGCACCAATTTGTTTCGGATGAAGAGGCTTTTCTTCCACTTCTTTTTTCATTAAGCGGTCAAAATTCTGAAGAGATGCTTCAGCTTCACGATAAGAAATAATAATATTCCCGATTTCCTGCATCGGCCCAAAAATAAAGAAGCCATAAAACATTAAGGATAGATACTGTCCTGGAGTTACAATATTTTTAAAAATCAAATACAATAAAGTCAGCGTAATCATCTGCTGGAGAAAATTCACCATCGTTCCCTGGATAAAACTTAAAGAACGGATGCTTTTCACCTTTCTCAGCTCAAGACCAAGAATTTTATAGGTATTGTTATTCAAACGGATTACTTCCTGGTTGGTTAATCCCAAGCTTTTGACAATTTCAATATTTCTTAAACTTTCTGTAGTACTTCCCGCTAAAGCTGTGGTCTCGGTAACAATATTTTTCTGAATTACTTTTATTCTTTTACTCAATAAATTGGTAACAATGGCAATAAAGAATATTCCACAGATATAAACCGGCATAATAGACCAATGTAATCGGATGGCATACACCGAAACGAAAATAATGCTCACCAGAATCCCGAAGAAAATATTAATGAAATTTGTGATAAATTTCACCGTATCTTCTCTTACTTTCGTTAAAATAGACAAAGTTTCACCACTTCTCTGATCTTCAAACTCCTGAAAAGGCAACGCCATAGAATGCTTTAAACCATCTGTAAATATTTTTGCACCAAACTTCTGGGTGATGACACTTACCACATAATCCTGGAAAGCCTTGGCAATTCTACTCACCATTGCCGTTCCGATAAGCAGTCCCAGAAAATAAAAAGCACCATGATATACAGAACTTCCATATAAATATTCATTAAGATTTCTGGGTAGTAATTTTTCTTTATCAAAAAAATTAGGATGAGTAACCAGCTGGTCAAGGATATTTCCTGTAATAGCAGGAGCAAATAAAGAGAAAACCTGATTGATAGTAGCCAAAAACAACGAAATGAGAATCAGCCACTGATAAGGTTTAAGATATTTAAAAAGTATTTTCATTCTGTTAAAATAATGAAGCAAAATTACAGATATTATTTTAACTAACAGTGTTAATTATTGAATACAACAAAGTCCTTTTGTATTCAAGTGAAAATAATTAAATTGCAGTCTAAGTTTTTATTATGCTTACAAAAGAACAAATTGCCAAAAGAATTTCAAAAGAACTCAAAGATCGTTATTATGTAAACCTGGGAATTGGGATTCCTACTTTGGTTGCCAACTATGTTCCGGAAGGTATTTCCGTAGAATTCCAGAGTGAGAATGGAGTTTTGGGGATGGGACCTTTCCCTTTTGAAGGAGAAGAAGATGCTGATATCATCAATGCCGGAAAACAGACTATTACTATTTTAGAAGGAGGTTCATTCTTCGATTCAGCATTCAGTTTCGGGATGATCCGTGGTCAGAAAGTAGACCTTACCATCCTTGGAGCAATGGAAGTTTCGGAAAACGGAGATATTGCCAACTGGAAAATTCCCGGAAAAATGGTGAAGGGAATGGGAGGAGCAATGGATCTTGTAGCTTCTGCTGAAAATATTATCGTTGCAATGATGCACGTAAATAAAGCGGGAGAAAGTAAAATCCTTAAGAAATGTACACTTCCTTTAACAGGAGTTAACTGCGTGAAAAAAGTGGTTACTGAACTAGCTGTTCTAGATGTAACTCCGGCTGGTTTCAAACTGGTGGAAAGAGCACCGGGAGTTTCAGTAGAAGATATTATTAAAGCTACAGAAGCAGATCTGATTATTGAAGGAGAAATTCCTGAAATGCAGTTCTAATCTGATTATAATATAAAATTTCGGCCTCACAAAGTGAGGCCGAAATTTTTATAAGACATAGAGATAAAAGCGATATAGGAACTTGTAGCGTCAAAAAAATAACTCCTGTGAACGTTAAGAAAATTCTATTGTCCGAAGCGCGACACGGACTTAGAACTGATTCAGCAATAATGCTTTCGCGCAAGTTTAGAATTTTTAGAGAACAGGAATTATTTTTAGCGAAGAGGTCCAAGTCTTGAATTTTTGTTTCAAGACAAAAGAAATTAAAACCCAACAAAAAAAGCTGCCTCATCATGAAACAGCTTCTATATTTAGTCTAATATTATCTTATTATTTCCCATCCTGCGCCCCAAACACCTTCTGCAAAATGCTTGTCGTTCTCATTGCCGGAGTATTTCTGATTCCGCTTTCTTTATCGGCAACCATTTTGAATACACCGTTGATGGTTTCTGTAGTAACATATTCGTTAAGATCTGTTGTTACAGATTGTCCTGTAAAAGTATTGTATTTTGAAATCAGGTTTTTCCAAAGCGTATCAGCACCTACTTTTCCTAATGATGCCTTTACTTTAGGCTGGAAAGCACTGAACAGCTGGCTCTGGGTTTTCCCCTGAAGATAACTTGTTGCTGCATTATTACTGCCCAATAAAATATTCTTGGCATCTGTAATCGTCATAGAAGTGATGGCATTGGTGAAAATAGGAGCGGCTTCTGTTACGGCATCTTCAGCAGCTCTGTTTAATAATTTTACGCCTTCATCAGCAAGACTTCCCATACCGATGGAACGTAAAGTGGTGTCGATCTTCCTTAATTTTTCTGGCATTAAAATTTTTACCGCTTCATTTTTGAAAAAACCATCTGTAATTGCCAGCTTTTTGACTCCATCTGTTACTCCCATACTTAAGGCTTCTTTTAATCCTGAAGAAATCTGGGTAGAGGTAAGGTTTCCAAGATTAGCAGATGATTTATTAGTCTGAGTGGAAGTTGTTGTTGTGGTGGTAGTTTTAGTACCATTATTTTTTACGGGAACATTTAGATCTACGCCTGTTTTATCTTTAACGGCAGATTTTATGATATCGAAAATTTGTGCCTGTGTTGACATTGAGAATAATAATCCGACTGCCAGAAAAAAGTTTTTTTTCATCCTATTTTTTTACAAATTTAAATCTTTTAATTTTTTTAAGTCGTTTAATTTGATCAAAAAACAAACCATAATGTCCAGAATATAATAGAATAATATCTAAGAAAATAATTTAGCAAACTGTAAATTGTTCATTCACAAATTTAAGATGTCTAAATTTTGTTTTAAAAAGACTTCAGGAGTTTTGAAAAATAATTATCTTAGCTCAAACCTTAATTCCATCCAATGATACGGACTTTTTTAGTATTTTTTGTATTGATTTCAAACGTAATTTTTGCCCAGAATAAATTGAATCTAATCCCTTACCCTCAAAAAGTTGAATTTTCACAGGGTGAATTTATAATGCCAGAAACCCTGTCATTAGCTGGCAATTTACCAAAAGAAGAAACAGGGTTCTTTAAGAAAAGGTTAGGTTCTGGGTTTAAATTCCAAGAGATTCAAAAAGATGGTGGAAGCCACTTGACCTATTCTATAATTCCTGTAGCTCCAACAGATGCAGAACAGAAAAAAGAGTATTATTCAATAGAAATTTCTCCAAAACAGATTCATATAAAATCTTATACTAAACAAGGTTATTTTCTGGCAATGCAAACATTGATTCAGGTTTTTGAGCAATATAAAGAGAGTAAGAAAATTCCGGCTTTAAAAATCGAAGATCAGCCAAAGTTTGCATGGAGAGGAATGCATCTGGATGTCTGCCGCCATTTTTTCACGGTGGAAGAGGTGAAGCAGTATATAGACTATCTGGCGATGTACAAGCTGAATACTTTCCACTGGCATTTAACAGACGATCAGGGATGGAGAATTGAAATTAAAAAATATCCAAAACTGACTCAGATAGGTTCAAAACGTAAAGAATCCATGATTGGAGCTTATGTTGATAATACTTTTGACGGGAAACCTTACGGACCTTATTTTTATACTCAGGAACAAATAAAAGAGGTTGTAAAATATGCTCAAGACAGACACATCACAGTGGTTCCAGAGATAGAAATGCCGGGGCATGCTTTGGCTGCATTATCTGCATATCCTGAACTGGCCTGTACAAAAGGCCCTTTTGAAGCTGCTACGAAATGGGGTGTTTTTGATGATGTTTTCTGCCCGAAAGATGAAACATTTACATTCCTGGAGAACGTTTTGGATGAAGTGATCAAGTTATTCCCATCCCAATACATTCATATTGGCGGTGACGAGTGTCCGAAGACGAGATGGAAAGAATGTGCACACTGCCAGGAATTGATTAAGAAAAATAACTTAAAAGATGAACATGGCTTACAAAGCTATTTTATTCATAGAATTGAAAAATACGTCAACAGCAAAGGCCGAAAAATTATTGGCTGGGACGAAATTTTGGAAGGAGGACTGGCCCCGAATGCTGCTGTAATGAGCTGGACTGGTGTCAACGGAGGTATTGAAGCTGCAAAATCAAAACACTTTGCTGTAATGACACCGGGTGCATATTGCTATTTCGACCATTATCAGGGCGATCCGCAGTCTGAGCCTAATGCTTTTGGAGGGTTTACTCCTTTAGACAAAGTATATTCTTACAATCCTATTCCTTCCGAACTGAATGCAGAGCAAGCTAAATATATCATGGGAGTTCAGGCTAATTTGTGGACGGAATATATTTTAGATTTCAAGCATGTACAATATATGATTTTCCCAAGATTAATGGCACTTTCTGAAGTGGGGTGGGGAACATCAGACCCTAAAAATTATAAAGAGTTTGAAAACAGGGTGATCAATCAGTTTAAAGTTCTGGATAAAATGAAGGTAAACTATGCAAGAAGCATTTACAATATCACCGGAAAAGTAATTCCCTCAAATAACGGAATTGCTTATGAACTGTCTACCTCACAGAATTCAAATGGAATCAGATATACTTTGGATGGAACAGATCCTACCGTCAATTCTAAAACGTATCAGAATGCGGTTCAGATTCCTAATTCTTTAACGATTAAATCTGCTTATTTTGAAGAGGGTCAGCTGAAAAGCGCTGTTTCTACACAACAGTTTACGATTTCAAAAACCACAGGGAAAAGCATAAGCCTTGAACAGCAGCCAAGTGAAAATTATTCTTTTGGAGGTGCTTTTACTTTGGTAGATGGTATTATCGGAAATGTAAAACAGCTTGGTAAAACATGGCTTGGTTTTCAGGGGAAAGATGTTGTGGCAACGATAGATTTTGGTCAGAAAACAGCTTTTTCAGAAGTTTATTTCAATACCCTTGAAAATAAAGGAAGCTGGATTCACCTTGCGAAATCCGCAAAGATTTTTGTTTCTGATGATAATAAAAATTTTAACCTTATTAAAGAAATCGGAACTGCAGAGATCCAGAATGCCAAAGGAAAAATCAGATTGAATGTAGGAACACAGAATGCAAAATACCTGAAAGTAAGTATAGAAAATGCAGGCATCATTCCGGCAGGAAATCCTGGAGCAGATTCAAAAGCTTGGCTGTTTGTAGATGAAATTGGAGTAAATTAGCCTTAATATTATCAAAACTCATGTACAAATCAATTTTCTTCATTTTATCATTTTTTTTTATGTTCTCATGTAAGCCTGAGAATGTAAAAGCAAAAGAATTTAAAATAGGAAAAATTAGTTTTAATTATCCTTCTGATTGGAAATTAATAGAACCAAAGATGATTGATTCTTATAGTGCATATTTAACTAATAATGAAGATACTATATTTATAAATTATGGAAGATATAATCATAAAATTTACAAAAATAAATTAAGTGAAAATTTAAGGGAACAAATTGAAATAAATGGGAGAGAAGCAGTCATTGAAATTCCAGATTCCAAACAAGGATTTTATAATATTTATGTTCCAAAATTAGATTCATTAGATGGAGTTATTATATCCTCATCTCTATTAAAAGATAGGGAAAAAGTTGCTGCAATATTATCTGGTTTTAAAATAGACAATATTGGCAATTCAAATATTTTAGATAAGAAGAATTTCTCAAACAAAAACAAAGAAACCGGATTAACTAATTATGAATACAATTGCCTAAGCTGTCACTCTGAAAATAATCGAGTTATTGGTAGGTCATTAGATAAAGCTTTTATAAATTCCAAAAGCAGTGAATGGTTGACAAACTATCTATACTCAGATAAAAAAAATTATTATACTGATATTAAATGCTTTCAATTTGATAAAAAAGATTCGATATTAGTAAATCAAATGGTAAATTACCTAAAACATTAATAATACTGCAGTTAACATTGTATTGGTAAAATGCGGAGTTTATAACGGAATTGAAATCCACACCTTTCCAGCCGTCGCTATTTTTCCATTCCACATATTTTTGTAATTTAGTTAATAAATATCAGTTATAGTTGATTTAAAATTGAACTGAAGCTCATTTTTCTCCCGTACTTCGTCAATTAGAAATAAAAAAATGCAGAACGATACCATACTTTCTTCCGAATTTTCATCACCGGATCTGGTAGAAAAGCTGTATCAATATGGTACAACGAAAAATTACCATGAAGGAGATATCATATTAGATGAAAATGCTTCCATCCGTTCTATTCCTATTGTGATGAAAGGAATGCTGAAAGTGATCAGAACTGAAGAAGACGGACGTGAAATTTTACTGTACTACATCAAAGCGGGAGAAAGCTGTATCATGTCTTTTCTTGGCGGAATGCATAATGAAAAAAGCATCGTAAAAGCCGAAATTGAAGAAGATGCAGAAATCCTTTTTTTACCGGTAGACAAAGTCTCTTTATTCATCAAAGAGCACCCGGAATGGTTAGACTATATTTTCAGATTGTATCATAAAAGGTTTGAAGAACTATTGGATATCATCAATGCAATTGCTTTCAAAAAAGTAGATCAAAGACTGTTGAATCTGCTGCAGAAAAAATCAGAACTTACCCACTCTGAAACCATAAACACTACTCATGAACAGCTTGCAAATGAGCTGGGAACTGCAAGGGTAGTCGTTTCCAGACTCCTGAAGCAGCTTGAAGAAGACGGAAAATTAAAGTTGGGCAGAAACAAAATTATCCTCCTGAAAACCCTCAATTCATAAACGATACCTCATTTTAATGAAGGGCACTCACATTCCCCTCCCTTGGAGGGGTGGCGAAAATTCAGAGAATTTTTGACGGGGTGGTCAACCTGTCATTGCAAACCAAAGGAGAACCAACCTCGGGTATTTCCTTGTGTCCTTTGTGAACATATTAGTGTTCATTCGTGTTAAATCTTTCTTATGTAACAAAAGTAGCTGTAGCCTTCCTTTCACTTTCCCATTTTTGCATCAGAATATTTGAATAGTAAAATGGAAATTATAGGATATACAGCAGCAGTTTTAATCGGGGTTTCTCTCGGTTTGATCGGAGGTGGGGGAAGTATTCTCACCGTTCCGGTCCTTGTTTATCTCTTTGGTCTCGATGCCTTTCTGGCAACGGAATATTCCCTTTTTATAGTGGGAATAAGCAGTCTTGTTGGATCTGTTTCGTATTTTAAAAAAGGATTGGTCAATTTTAAGATGGCAATGATATTCGGAATTCCTTCTGTGCTTTCCATCTTTTTAACCAGAATATACCTTCTCCCATTCATTCCGGAAGAGGTATTCAGGATACAGAACTTTACCATTACCAGAAACATTTTTTTATTATTGATTTTTGCAGGCCTGATGATTCTGGCTTCTTATAAAATGATAAAAAGCAATACTTCAGAAAAACTGTCAGAAAGAACTACAGATAAGAATAATACTTTGCTGGCAGCAGGACAGGGCTCTGTTGTAGGTGTTCTAACCGGATTGGTGGGAGCGGGAGGTGGTTTTATGATTATTCCGGCATTAGTTAACCTTTTAAAAATTCCAATGAAGATTGCAATAGGAACTTCTTTAGTCATTATATCCTTCAATTCTTTGATAGGCTTTTTCACTTCTGTAAATCACATGAAAATAGAATGGGAACTGTTGATTTCTATCGCTGCAATTGCCGTTGCAGGAATTATAATAGGCTCACAGTTATCAAAAAAGGTAGATGGCAAAAAATTGAAACCTGCATTCGGATGGTTTATCCTGATTATGGGTATTTACATTATTGCTAAAGAAATATTCCTTTAAATCTCTTATGTAACAAAAGTAGCTGTAGAGGAAAAAAGAAAGCGGGAGATTTGTATCAGATAACAACATCAAAAAATAGAGACAATGAAAATAGAACAGATTTATACAGGATGCCTGGCACAGGGAGCTTATTATATTACCTCAGCAGGAGAGGCGGCAATTATTGATCCCTTAAGAGAAACACAACCTTATATCAACAGATTGCGAGAAGATGGAGTACAATTGAAATATATTTTTGAGACGCACTTTCATGCTGATTTTGTCAGCGGACATCTTGATTTAAGCAGTAAAACCGGAGCTCCAATTGTATATGGCCCGACCGCAAAACCTGAGTTTGAAGCCATCATTGCAGAAGATCATCAGATATTTGAAATAGGAGATATTAAAATCAAAGTTCTTCACACACCGGGACACACACTTGAGAGCTCATGTTATCTGTTGATGGATGAAAATGGAGATGAAAAATTGCTATTCAGTGGAGATACTTTATTTCTGGGAGATGTAGGCCGTCCGGATCTTGCACAGAAAGGTGCGAATATGACCCAGGAGGAACTGGCAGGACTTTTATATGAAAGTTTGTACCATAAAATTTTGCCTTTAGATGATGATATTACAGTATATCCTGCTCATGGAGCTGGCTCAGCCTGCGGTAAAAATATGCAGAAAGAAACGGTAGATACACTGGGAAACCAGAAAAAGACCAATTATGCTTTGAATCAAAAGGACAGACAGAGTTTTATAAAAGAAGTAACAGATGGACTTCTGCCTCCTCCTGCTTATTTTGGAATGAATGTTATGATGAATAGAAAAGGATACAGCAGTTTTGATGAAGTTCTTTCACAAGGATTGCATGCACTGGCTCCGGAGCAGTTTGAGGAAATTGCTGAAGCTTCAGGAGCTATGATTTTAGACGTGAGAGACAATCATGAATTTGCCAAAGGTTTTATCCAACAGTCGGTCAATATAGGACTGGACGGTGATTTTGCTCCTTGGGTAGGTGCTTTAATTGCTGATGTGAATCAACCTATTCTTCTGGTAACGGAAAAAGGAGCCGAAGAAGAAGTGGTAACGAGATTAAGCAGAGTAGGATTTGATCATATTTTAGGATTTTTGGAAGGTGGTTTTAAAGCCTGGGAAGAGAGCGGAAAAGAAACAGACTTTGTCAACCGTATTTCTGCAGAACAGTTTGAAACCGAAATAAAAGACAAAGAAGTAAAAATCATTGATATAAGAAGGGAAAGTGAATATAATGTAGAACACATTCATGAAGCGTACAGCATGCCTTTAGCGTATATTAATGATTGGATTAATCGCTTACAGCCGGAAGAACACTTTTACATGCATTGCGGAAGCGGATACAGAAGTACAATGGCTGCAAGTATCCTTCAGGCAAGAGGATATAGGAATTTTACAGAAATTGAAGGAGGTTTTAAAGCTATTTCATTGACAAGCATTCCTAAAAGCGATTTTGTGTGTCAAACTAAAATTTTAAATAAATTAGATTAAAAAAAAGAGATGTTGGAGATTATAAAAGAACCGTGGCCATGGTATATTGCAGGTCCATTGATTGGACTTACCGTTCCCGCCTTATTATTGATGGGAAATAAATCCTTTGGAATAAGCTCTTCGCTGAGGCATATCTGTGCAGCCTGCATACCCGCCAATGTGAATTTTTTCAAATACGACTGGAAAAAAGAAGCCTGGAATTTATTCTTTGTAGCTGGAATTTTTTTCGGAGGAATGATTGCAGCTAATTTTTTGGTTAACCCCAATGAAATAACAGTAAATCCCAGCCTGAAAACGGAATTGGCAGGCTACGGAATTACAGATTACAGCAATCTGGTCCCGGGACAGCTCATGAACTTTGAAAGCTTGTTAACCTTGAGAGGATTTATCACAATGGTTGTTGGCGGTTTTTTAGTAGGTTTCGGAACAAGATATGCAGGAGGATGCACCAGCGGGCATGCCATCATGGGACTTTCCAATTTGCAGTGGCCTTCTTTGGTAGCAACAATCTGTTTTATGATCGGAGGTTTCTTAATGGCCAATCTTATTCTGCCAGTGATCCTTTCCCTGTAGGTATAATTTAAAAAAGAATTTAAAATGATAAAAGAAAAAGAACAGGATATACGTCATCAGGATGCTGTTTGTGTAAACGAAAGTACACTTACTCACCGATGGTATCACAACCTGAAGTACCTTGCTGCGGGAATTATTTTCGGAATTATTTTCGTGAAAGCAGAAGTGATCAGCTGGTTCAGAATACAGGAAATGTTCCGTCTGCAGTCTTTCCATATGTACGGAATCATTGGGAGTGCCGTGTTGGTAGGAATGATTTCTGTGTGGCTGATCAAAAAATTTAATATCAGGACAATATATAGTGAACCTATTACCCTGACGCCTAAAAAGTTCAATAAAGGCCAGATTTATGGAGGGTTGATATTCGGTTTTGGCTGGGCCATTACCGGAGCCTGCCCGGGACCTCTTTTTGCTCAGATCGGAACAGGAGCTTTGGCAGTATCTGTTACCCTGTTGAGTGCAATTGCCGGAACATGGGTATATGGATATTTCAGAGATCAATTGCCCCATTAGTACCTTAAAAAAGACTGCAGAAAATGATCTACAGTCTTTTTTAAGTATAAAATTATGAGTAAATGAAGTTCTCCGCTCCTAAAGCCATATAAAGATTAATGCGCTCTATTCTGTACTGAAGTTCCAGACTGATGAGGTTCATTTCATTTTTCAGGAGATCCCTCTGTTTACGGATCAGTACAAAGCTGTTGTTGGTACCTACCTTTATTTGTTTTTCGGTGAGGGTAATATTTTTTTTCATTTCATTGACAGCATTGGTAGTATAGGTCATCTGTTTTTCAAGAGAACGCAGATTGGCTAAAGAAGATTCCACTTCGTTCAAAGCATTCAGGACAGCTTTTGAATATTCTTCAACAACCTGTTTCTGCTGAGAATTTTTAATCTCTACATTCTTTTTTAACTTTCCGCTGTTGAATAAAGGTGAAACTAATCCTCCGCCCACTTTTAATAACGGATTGGAAAATAAAGAATTGATAGATTCCACATTACTTCCGGCAG
Organism: Chryseobacterium sp. GVT01B; assembly: GCF_019970045.1. GTDB lineage: Bacteria > Bacteroidota > Bacteroidia > Flavobacteriales > Weeksellaceae > Chryseobacterium. The sequence goes on along the minus strand of NZ_JAHXYI010000005.1, from coordinate 270,626 downwards.
AGCCAAAAGAGGTGCTTATACTTAATGAAGGGAGTCTTGCTGCTTTTGCCTGCTGTACTTCATAAAAAGCCTTTTCAATCTGAAAATGATTAGCCTGTATGTCTGATCTGTTCTCTAAAAGCTCAAGCGGAAAAGATTCGGGAATACCGTTGGTTACAGCATTAAAAAAATTCTGAGTAGCCAGTTTTCCTTCCGGATATTTTCCGGTGAGCAGTTCCAGTGATCTTCTGGATTGTGCATTTGCGTTTTTTACTTTTTCCAGATAACCTTGCAGGGAAATAATTTCTGCTGTTATATTGGAGATATCCAAAGCATTTGCCGTTCCAATTTTCTTTTGAATGATGTACAACTTTTCCAGATCTTTAGACTTCTGAATATAACTTTCAATTTTATCTTCGTGAATATTTCCCGCAATATTCAGAAAATAAGATTTAGCAATCATCCCTGCAATAGATTGATGCAGCAAGGTATTCTGATGTTTTGCAGAAAAATAATTGCTGGTGCTTGCCATCTGTGAAGATTTATTTTTACCCCAAAGGTCAATCTCCCAGTTGGCTTTTAACGCAAGACGCTGAATCTGGGTATTGCTGACTAAATTATTGGAAGTATTGGCTACTGCATTTACACTCGGATAAAGATCACTTCCGGCAATTTCCATGGCCAGCTCAATCTGATTCAGTTTTTCCTTCGCAATAATAAGATCGGCATTATAACGCATTCCTTCATTGATCAGCGCTTCCAGCTGAGGAGTTTTAAGATCATTGATCCAGTCATAGGAAACTGATCTTGAGTTCGCTTTTCTGTCGAAGATCCATTCATCCGGGATTTCTATATGAGAAGCAATTTCACTTTTTTCTTTAAGCTGGTCTATATTTTCCTTTGTGAGCTCTTTATAACCGATGCATGAACTTAAACTTACGGAAAGTACACCCAATAAAATTAATTTCTTGTACATGTTAATGAAGTTTAGGAATCAGATAGTTGATTTTACTGTTGACACGTACCATTACTTTTCGGATGAGATGAAGTGGTTTGATATGGTCAGAATAAATGACAGCCGTTCCTCTTGCACCAACGGTAAGCTGTTTCTGATTGTCTTCCAATACAAACTTGGCAATAAGTTTTCCATCCGTTTCAGGCAATTGTCTGGCTGTGTCAGGAAGTCCCGCTGTAGAACCGTTTCCCCCAAGCATTCCTCCTGCATTATTCATAATTCCCTGGCTGGTAGCATCAATTACATATTCAAGTCTGGCTTTCACAACTTTTCCCGGTTCTGTTTTAAGAGCTAATTCAACCTCATTACCTTTTTTTACCGTTTCCAGTTCGTTCTGGGCAAAAAATCCAATCACAGACTGCTGCTTCTGAATCAGTACGAATGCAGATTTAAAAGGTGCCATGATCGCTCCTTCATTCAGCTGAACATTGGGAATCACTCCATCAGTAGGAGCAAGAACAACGGTTTGCGAAAGGTTCCATTTTGCCTGGTCCAGTTTTGCCTGAATTTCAGATACTGAAGAATTTTCTCCACCATAAGATGCATTGGACTTCGTTTCCAAAGATTGCTGCTGTGACTGTGCGGCACTGATTCTGGATTGGAGATCATTTACATTGGTAACAGCCTGCTCAAGATCAAATCTGTTGGCTGCTCCGGCTTCCACCAGTTCCTTATACTGAGCTACTCTTTTATTAGCCAGATCCAGTTGTGACTGTAAACCTGCAATATTTTTTCTGGAAGCTGAGATATCTGTATTATAAGAACTTACCGTAGCTTTCATATTGCTTAGTTTGGCCTCCAAAGATTTTATTTCCTGTACATAAGGCTCTCTGTCCAGTACAAATAAGGTATCTCCTTTCTTTACTTCCTGGTTGGTCGTTACATATACCTTTTTCACTTTTCCTAAAACCTGAGTGGTAATATCCACACTTCGGTTTCCTACTTTTACATCAGATGTAATAGGGCAGTAGTAATTTAAGCTTAATATCAAAGCAATAGATCCGAAGATAGGTAGTGAATATACTACCACCTGTGTGGTAAAGGTCCAGGGGATTAGTTTTAATTTTTTAATAAGAAGCCAGCATATTCCGGCATATATTGCGACTAGTAATTCAAGCATGTTTTTTAATTTTCGAGGGTTTTAAATTCTTCTTCTGTGATTTCCGTATCTTCTTCAGGTGCATTTTGGCTGCCATAATCATAGTTGGCCCAGATTAAAGCAACCGGCCATAAAAGGCCTCCAAAAACAAGGGAAAGGAGGCACATACTTTTTATGGCGTTCAGTTGAGGATGTTTCTTTTTTTCTGCTACTTTTTCCGGATAAATATGAACTTTCCAGAAGAGATAAATGCCTGCAAGAGGTAAAACAAGTAAAATTAACCATGATGCAGCATTCGCTATATTGTCTTCTAAATTGCCTGTTGATGCCTGAACAAAATTGCATGAAAATAACAGGCAAAGAAGTAAGGATGTTCTTTGCATAAAATAATTGTATAAGGTAATAATGAAATGTAAACAAGGTGGTAACCGGCCGTCAGTAATTATACGCTTGGTTACTATGAATCTTAAGAAAGATTAAAGATGATTCAACAATAAGGTGTCTTTTTAGATGATATTTTTCTCATTTTGCTTTTAATTGTTTGGGTAACAGTATTTTCAGTAAGCAAAAATAGAGTGAATAAAGTGAGAAAAAGTATTCCTAAGTTATTTTTTTCTTTCGTTCCTTTTTTTATGGATGCGGGCTGTCATCCTCGAGAGAGAATTGGGAGTAATGCCCAGAAAATTGGCAATATACTTTCTGTTGGCATTCTGTGAAGTAAAAGGGCGGGTTTCCAGAAACTCTTCATATCGAGAGTGCGGAGAAGTAGAGCAAAACTGTTCTGTACGTACTTTTAATGTGCTGATAATCTGTTTTAAAGATTTGAGATACACATTATAAATACCTCTGTGCTGAAAAGCGGCTTCTTCAAATTCACTCTTGTTGAACAGGAAAATCTGGCTTTCCAGTACGGCTTCTATCGTGTATTTTCCTTCGTTTTCATTAGCATAAGATTCCGGGCTTTCCATAATGACAGCTTCCTTTTCAGAAGGGAGAAAAAGATTGCTTTCAACCCCGTTTTCATCATCAAAGAAAAACCTTAATAATCCATGGGAAAGAATAAATAATTGATTGAAAGACTTACCGGGTTCTGCCAGCTTCTCTTTTCTTCGGAGCAGTTTTGGGGTACTGATATTGACCAAAATAGTAATTTCCTCATCAGAGAGTTCCTGAAAGAAAGAGATATTTCTGAAAGTTTTAAATGAGTCCATTACAGCAGTAAAGATAAATAAAAATAATACACAGATATTCATTGAGCAGCCATGAGGATTTCATGGAAGTTTTTTTTAGATTTGTGAGCATTATACAATTTGAGATACCATGAACAATAACCGAAGAAGTTTTATAAAAAAACTGGGAATTGCAACAGCCGCACTTGCCGTAAATCCATTAGACCTGATGGCTGCTGAATTACCCGAACCCACTGCTAAAGCTGTCAACAAACCGATTGTCCTTTCTACCTGGAATTTCGGATTAAAAGCTAATGAAGAAGCATGGACAATCCTAGGAAAAGGAGGAAAAGCTTTGGATGCGGTTGAAAAAGGAGTTCGCCTTGTAGAATTAGATCCTAAAGAAAGAAGTGTAGGATATGGTGGCCGTCCGGACAGAGATGGAAGAGTAACGTTGGATGCCTGTATCATGGATGAAAATTATAATATTGGTTCGGTAGCATGTCTGGAGCATGTGAAAAACCCTATTTCTGTTGCCAGAGCAGTAATGGAAAAAACACCCCACGTGATGCTGGTAGGCGATGGAGCATTGCAGTTTGCCCTTTCGCAGGGATTTAAAAAAGAAAATCTTCTTACTCCGGAATCTGAAAAAGAATGGAAAGAATGGTTAAAAACCAGCCAGTATAAACCCATTGCCAATATTGAAAACCACGATACCATTGGAATGATCGCATTGGATGCTCAGGGAAACCTTTCCGGTGCATGTACAACCAGCGGAATGGCCTTTAAAATGCATGGCAGAGTAGGAGATTCCCCAATTATCGGAGCAGGTCTGTTCGTAGATAATGAAGTAGGAGCAGCTACAGCAACAGGCCATGGTGAAGAAGTCATAAGAACGGTAGGAACCCATCTTGTGGTGGAACTGATGAGACAAGGCAGAAACCCGCAGGAAGCGTGCAAAGAAGCAGTGGAAAGAATTGTGAAAATTAATCAGAGAAGAAACAAAAACCTGAAAGATATTCAGGTAGGTTTTATTGCGATCAATAAACAGGGAGAATATGGATCTTATTGTATTCAGGACGGATTCAATTTTGCCGTGTATGATCAGAAAGGAAACCGCCTTGAAAAACCTGAATTTGCTTTGAAATAATTAAAAAATTCAATAGAAATGGGCTTTAGCCCATTTAAACAAATCAATGAAGACCTATTGGCTTTAGCCAAAACTTAGAATATGAAAAGAACAATCATCGCTTCCTTATTTCTCATTATTGCTTGCAAGGAAGAAAAGAAGGAGATTAAAACACAGCAGATACAAGAAAAAGTAGTTTTAAATAATGAGTCCAATGAAGCAGAAGAAGCCCAAAAATGGCTGAAGACAAGCATTGTGAACTACTTTAAAGCTGATATCGGAAGTGAAGAAAAGAATATGCAGAAGATCACAACCAAAGACTATTTCGAGTATAAAACAGATGCAACGAATGTAGATATGGACGTAGATGGAAGTCTGACTGAAAAAGAATTTCAGGATAAATGGAAATCGAAATTTGATACCAATAAAGCAGGAATTGGAGTGGGTTTCCTGATTACAGCGCAGGACTGGGATAAAATTGAAGTCGGGAGCTGTGATTTAAAATCTTCCTCAAAAGATGAATATATCTTTAATGTAGTGTTGACTGATAATAGTTTTAAAGCTAAATATCCGTCAGTAATAAAAGTAGTAAAACAAAACGGTTCTTTTCTGATCGCAGATGTATTGCAGGACGAACCAAAGTAGAATTAAACAGATACATACAATGTCAAAAATAGAAATAGCGTGCTTTAATCCTGAATCAGCAATGATTGCTTTTGAAAACGGAGCAGACAGAATAGAATTATGTGACGGCCTAAGTGAAGGAGGAACCACTCCCGACTTTGAAACGATGAAAAAGCTTCGTGAAAAAATTAATATCCCGATTTTTGTAATGATCCGCCCCAGAGGAGGTGATTTTACCTATTCGGATTCAGAATTTGAACAGATGAAAAATGATCTGGTTCATCTGAAATCTTTACAGGCAGACGGTTTTGTATTTGGTATTCTCAACGAAAATGATGAGGTTAATGTTGAACAGAATAAAGCTTTGGTTGAATTAGCTGCTCCGCTTCCATGTACGTTTCACCGTGCCTTTGACCGTACTGCAAACCTGGAAGAATCTTTAGAAAAAGTAATTGAATGTGGCTTTACAACCATTCTTACCTCTGGCCAGAAACCCAATGTATCAGAAGGAAAAGAAAATCTGAAAAAACTGGTTGAGCTTTCCAATGGAAGAATAGAAATCCTTGTTGGAGGCGGACTTCGTTCATCCAATATTGAAGAAATAAGAGCTGTTACCAATGCAGGGTATTTCCATTCCTCAGCCATTACGGATGGTGGTGCTTTTGCGAACCCGGCTGAAGTGGTTGCGTTGAAGAGTAAGTAATCTAGCTATATTTTGAAAGTAATTTAAACGCAAAGTTTAAAAATAAAACTGTAATATAATTTGAGGAAGCAAAGAAATGCGGCAAAGCCGCTGATTAAGCTTATGGATAAAAACAGCAACTTCATACAATCGATTGAAAATCGATTCTGCCTTAGCTCCCTTAAAATATTCGATAACAGAAATAAATACTTTGCGTTTAAAGTAAATAATTAAAATACAAACACACAAATGAATGACCGAAAACGAATTATCCTACAAAATAATAGGAGCTGCTATAGAAGTACATAAAACCTTAGGAGTGGGTTTGTTAGAAAATGCATATGAAACAGCTTTAGCTTATGAACTAAAAATGCAGGGACTTAGTGTTAAGCAACAGTTATCCTTACCTTTAAAGTATAAAGAAGTATTTATAGAAAATGCATACAGAATTGACTTGATTGTAGAAGATAAAGTCATTGTAGAAGTGAAATCTGTAGTAGAATTACATCCTATTTTTCACTCACAGGTATTGACCTATCTGAAACAGACTAATATAAAATTGGGATTACTTATTAATTTTAATAATGAACTTATTAAATATGGAATCCATAGAATTGTAAACAAATTTATTGATGAATAGAACGATCCTTTTTGCTTTCCTTTTTATGCAGAATATCCTATGTGCACAGTTTTCCCAAAGAAACTTGTCTTCTGAGAACTGGCAGTTTAAAAATTCAAAAGATCAGAACTGGCTTCCTGCGAAAGTACCGGGAACCGTTCATTTGGATTTAATGGATAACAAGGTCATTCCTGATCCTTACAAAGATGAAAATGAAAAGAAAGTACAATGGGTGGAAAATGAAGATTGGGACTATCAGACTCAATTTACGGTTTCATCTCAGGAATTGAAAAATGATAATATTGATTTGGTCTTTAATGGGCTGGATACATTCTCAGAAATTTATCTTAATGGTAAACTGCTGAAGAAAACAGATAATATGTTCAGGAAATGGAATATTCCTGTGAAACAATATCTGAAACCGGGTAATAATGCATTACAGATTAAGTTTCAATCTGCTGTCAATACCGGAAAAGAACTGGCTAAAAAAGTTCCGTTTACCATGCCGGAATCGCCAAGAAGTTTTGTAAGAAAAGCACAGTATCAGTTCGGATGGGATTGGGGACCAAGATTGGTTACCGCCGGAATCTGGAAAGATGTCGCATTAGAATTCTGGAATAATGCCAAAATTATTACCGTTAAAGATATTCAGAGTAACTCCGAAAAAGCCTCTGATTTACATTTTGAAGTAGAAATTTATGCTCAAGATGCAGGAGACTACACCTTAGATCTTAATAAAATCCACAAAAAAATAACTTTAAAAAAAGGGATTAATACCATTACGGTTCCTTATGAAACAAAAGGGATGAAACTTTGGCAGCCTAACGGACGTGGCGAAACTAATCTTTATGATTTTAAAATAAAACTTTCAAAAGACCTTAAAAATATTGATGTTAAAGACATCAGGATAGGATTGAGAACTGTAGAATTGGTTCAGGAAAAAGACGAAAAAGGAAAGTCGTTCTATTTCAAAGTGAATGGAAATCCATTGTATATCAAAGGAACCAACTGGATTCCGGGAGACAGTTTTTCACCCAGAATGACCAAAGAAAAATATCAGAAACTGATCAAAGATACCAAAGACGCCAATATGAATATGATTCGTATCTGGGGTGGTGGTATTTATGAAGATGATGAATTTTACAAAGCCTGTGATGAAAACGGAATTTTGGTTTGGCAGGATTTTATGTTTGCAGGAAGTTTTTATCCTGCAGATGAAGCATTCTTAAACAATGTAAAAGAAGAAGTAAAAGATCAGGTCAACAGACTTCAGAATCATCCGTCCATTGCATTGTGGTGCGGGAATAATGAAATTGATGAAGCTATTGTCAACTGGGGATATCAGAAACAGTTCAACTATTCAAAAAATGATTCACTGCAGGTTTGGAAAGACTATAAAAAGTTATTCCATGATGTCATTCCCAATGCATTGGCAGAAAACCTGAAGTCAGATAAAAATATATACTGGCCAAGTTCGCCATCTATCGGTTGGGGGCATAAAGAAAGCCTTACAGAAGGAGATTCTCACTATTGGGGTGTTTGGTGGGGAGAGCAACCATTTGAAATTTACAACGAAAAAGTAGGACGTTTCATGTCTGAATATGGTTTTCAGGGAACGCCAAGTCTTGAAACTACAAAATCCATGTTTTCAGGAACTCCGGATTTAAATTTGCAAAATTCAACAATCAAAGCACATGAAAAGCATGCCCGAGGTTGGGAGATCATTAATGAATACCTGAAACGTGATTATAAAGTTCCAACAGATTTTGTACAGTATAATTATGTTTCACAGCTGCTGCAGGCTAGAGGTATGCAGATTGCCATTGAGGCTCACCGCCGTGCAAAACCTTACAATATGGGAACACTGTATTGGCAGCTCAATGACTGCTGGCCTGTCGTTTCATGGTCTTCCATTGATTATCTCGGAAACTGGAAAGCCTTCCATTATCAGGCAAAAAGAAGCTTTGAACCCGTTTTGGTATCAATAGCGGAAACCAATACAAGCTATGACGTTTATCTGATAAGTGACCTTATGAAAGAAATGAAAGTGGATACGAAGTTTGAGCTCATTGATTTTAAAGGAAAAACACTTTGGAAAGCCAATCAGTCAGACGTTGTAAATGCTGATGTAAGTAAGAAAATAAGAAGCATAAATAAATCAGAATTGGCACAGTTTAATCTGTCTGAAGCTGTTTTAAAGATCAGTTCCGAAAAGGATGCATCATTTCAAAAACTCTTCTTTTTTAATAAACCGAAAGACCTGAAACTTTCAAAACCAAATATCAAAATCAGAAAAATATCACCAGCTGAAATTGAAATATCAACAGATGTTCTGGCAAAAGATGTTTATTTAATAGGAGATACTCATTTCAGCGATAATTTTTTTGATCTGCTGCCGGGAACTTTAAAAAGAATAACGCTCTCAAAACCTTTGGGAAATGTAGAGGTGATGAGTCTTTGGGATGTAATGAAAAACTAAAGATAATTTTCAGAATATTAATACGGAATGATCCATAAAATAAAAAGAGCTGTCCATTATGATAGCTCTTTTTTGATAATATAGTGAAATTTAAACAGTAATTATGTTAGTTTGATTCTTGCTTATTGTATACTTCCCAGTCCAGATACCCTTCCATGGTAAGTCCGTAGTGAAGTTCTCTTTTTGGAGGAGTGAGTTCCCAGTTGTTTTCAAGTCTTTCCACAAGATCAGGATTGGAAATAAAAGCTTCCCCGAATGCTGCAATATCAATTAAGCCTTCATTGATCAGTTTTTCAGATTTTTCTCTGTCCATACCTCCTGCAAGAATAATCACTCCATCATACCAGTTTCTGAAACGTTTCATAAAATCTTCCGGTAAAGCAAAACTCCCTCTAGATTTCTGATCCATAATATGAACGTAAACGATATTTCTCTTTGAAAGCTCTTTCGCTAAATACTCATAAGTAGCTTCTATCTCATCGTAATAAGGCATTTCGTACAATCCGCCATAAGGAGTTAAACGGATGGCTACCTTATCAGCGCCAATCGCTGCAATCGCAGAATCTACAATCTCCAGTAAAAAACGGGAGCGATTTTCTATACTTCCGCCATATTCATCATTACGGGTATTCACAAACGGGTTCAGGAACTGTTCAATAAGATATCCGTTGGCTCCATGAAGTTCAATTCCGTCAAAACCAGCTCTTACAGCATTTACCGCTGCTGTAGTAAAGTCCTGAACAATCTGTTTTACTTCATCAGTTGCCAATGCTCGTGGTTTGGAATTAATAACAAAACCTTCTTTTCCGTTCTCATCATATCCCCATGCATGCGTTTCACCTGCCTGAATATCAGAAGAAGAAACAGGAGCTTGTCCGTCCGGTTGGATCGTTACATGAGAAACACGCCCCACATGCCATAATTGAGTGAAAATTTTGCTTCCTTTCTGATGTACAGCATCAGTCACGAGTTTCCAGCCTTCTACCTGCTCATCAGTATATAATCCCGGAATATGAAGTACTCCTTTTGACGTTGGAGAGATCGCAGTACCTTCTGTAATGATCAATCCTGTGCCGGTACGTTGTGCATAATATTCAGCATTGAAATCTTTAGGAATCCCGTCTTCATTTCTGGCTCTGGTCATGGGAGCCATTGCAATTCTGTTTTTAAGGTCTAAGGAACCTATACTTGCTTCTTTAAAAATATTAATATTCATTGTTTGAAATTTTAGTTATAAAAAAATGAGATAATTGGTCTTGTTTTATTATTTTACAAATGTGTTTCTAAAAAATATTTTCACTGATTTGTTTCCAGTTAATATCTTATCTCTTATCAACAATACAAATTTCCGTCAGAATTTATTATTATAAAAATTATTTAAAATATAGTTATTTATTATAAAACTAATAGTTTGAAATTTAAATTGAGATTGATAAGAAGAATAAGATTTGTTTGTTGGATGGGTGAAAAAGAAATCCATCAAGGCTTTGTAATAAATGAAAAGAGCTTTCTCTGTATCGGATTTGATATTCTACTATACCGGAATTGTACTCAAAAAAATATAAATTTTACCCTTCCAACTCAAAAATCAGCCGTAAATTTGCATCATATTTCTTTACAGTTATGGTAAATTTTGTTCTGATTGCAGTTTGCATTATTGCAGGAATGATATTCAAAGCAACAAAATCTATCCACCCCGATGCTCACAAGGGTATCAATACCTGGATTCTTTATCTTGCTCTTCCGGCAGTTTCGTTTAAATATCTGCCTAAAGTAAAATGGACAACAGAAATGCTGTTTCCGATAGCAGCCACATTTTTAATTTCTGTGTTCTGCTTCTTCTTTATGATGTTTTATAGTAAGAGCAGGGGGTATTCAAGGCGTTCCAGAAGTACTTTAGAACTGGCAAGCGGTTACAGCAATACATCATTCATAGGATTTCCCTTAATCAGTGCATTTTATGGAGAAGGGCTTCTGAGTATTGCCATTATTTGTGATCAAACGATGTTCTTTGCTCTTTCTACTCTTGGAATTATTGCTGCAGTAAAAGGTGGAAGCAGATCAGGAAAAGTAAGCGCAGTATTTATTTTAAAAAGACTCATTACATTTCCTCCGTTAATCGGTTGTATTTCCGCTCTGCTATTGTCGCGGTTTATTGATTTTACCGTTGCAGAACCGTTTTTTGATAAGCTTGCAGCTACGGTAAGTCCATTAGCTTTGTTTTCGGTTGGACTGCAGCTGAAATTTAACGGATGGAAAAAACTGATTCCTCAGATGTCAATGTCAATGCTTTACAAGCTTATTCTGGCACCGGCAATTGTTTTGGGAATGGCTTTATTACTGGGAATAAAAGGAGATGTGGCTAAAATTACCGTATTTGAAGCGGCGATGCCTACATTGGTTACCTCCAGTATCATCGCAGAACAGTTCAGACTTAATACAAAACTGACCAATCTGATCATCGGAGTCAGTATCATTGTAGGATTTTTTACCTCCGCATTTTGGTATGAGATGACCCAATTGCTGTTTTAACCATTGATGGATTCTTTCTTATAGACTTTCTGAATTTGTGCAGTTCTTTTATCCGCACACTTTGTCATTCCTTAGGAATACATTTGCTGAGTAAAACGTCCTTGCGAACGAATTGAAAACTATTCATAGCATCTTTGTGAGCATCGCGTTATAATATAAGTTTTGGCTAAAGCCAATTGAAATTTTAATTTTTATCAAACGGACTAAAGTCCGTTCCTATTAAATTATTATTGTTTTTTTTGCAAATTTCTGTGGAATGACAGAATGATACCTGAAAATGTAGGGTTTAAATGTCTATTAAACGAAGACGAAAGAATCTCCACAAAGTTGCAGTTCTCTGAAGAAAAATCTAATTTTACACTTTAAATATTTCCCTTGCAATACGCTCAAATTGTTTTACCACTGAACCTCAAAGGATCTTTTACTTATAAAGTTCCCGAAGAAATGATGTCCGAAATTCAAGCCGGAATGCGCGTTCTGGTACCATTTGGCGGAAAGAAAATCTATACGGGAATTGTATTTGAGCTTCACGACAACGCGCCGGAAAATTTTACTGCTAAAGAAATTATCAGCATGTTGGATGATAAGCCGATTGTTCCTGAAGAACAGATCCGTTTCTGGAACTGGCTTTCGGAGTATTATCTGTGCAGTCTTGGTGAAATTTACAGGTTTTCATTCCCTTCTTCTTTGAAGCTGGAAAGTGAAACTTATTTAAAATTAAAACCAGGAATAGTAGTTGATTTTGAAAACCTGGATGTCAATGAAATGTACCTGATTCAGGCACTTGAAGTACGACAACTGATTAACCTGACGGATATTGAGGCATTTATTCCTAAAAAGGATATTATCAAGACCATCAATTCATTGATTGATCTTCAGTATATTGAAATTGATGAAAAAATTGCTGAAAAATATAAAGCTAAAGAAGTTGCTTACGTAAAAATTAAGGATGAGGTTTTGGCTAATCAGAATCTTACGGAAATTCTTTTAAAACTAAACAGAGCCCAAAAGCAAAAAGACCTGTTCCTTCTTATTTTAGAAAAGCAGACGGAAAATCCTGATGCCCATATCAAAAAATCTGAATTGTTTGAGGACGGTTATTTTGGAAGTTCTCATTTCAAACCTTTAGCAGATAAAGGTTTTGTGGAGGAATACTACATGCAGAAAGACAGAATTGAAAGCTATGAAGGAGAAATTGAAGAGCTGGAAGAACTTTCTGAACAGCAAAAAGTTGCTAAATCTGAGATTGATCAAGCTTTTGAAGAAGGAAAAAATGTGCTGCTTCATGGGGTAACTTCATCAGGAAAAACGCATATTTATTTAGAAAAAATTGAGGAATGTATCAAAGAAGGAAAAAACGTTCTGTTTTTACTTCCTGAAATTTCCCTTACCAAACAAATTACGCAGAGATTAGAAAAAAAATATGGCAGACAGCTAGGTTTTTACCACCAGAAACTGACAGATTTTGAAAGGGTAGAAGTCTGGAGAAGAATTAGGCAGAATGACATCCGTATTCTGATCGGAACCCGTAATGCATTGTTTTTACCTTATCAGAATCTGGGACTTATTGTTGTAGATGAAGAACACGATTCTGCGTACAGACCAAGAGAAGTCTCTCCTTATTTCAATGCGAAAGATGCCTCTTTGGTGTTGGGTGGATTTTACAATGCGGGAGTAATCCTTGGATCTGCAACACCTTCTGTCGAAAGCTACTACAGAGCCAGAAAAGATAAAATGAGATATATTTTCCTGAATGAAAGATTCGGGAATGTGAATCTGCCGGAATATGAACTGATCAATTTCAAAGAAGCGCTGGATTCTAAAAAAGTTTCCGGAAATTTCTCTTTGAAACTTGTTGAAGAGATTAAAAAGACAGTTGATGAAAAGAATCAGGCAATCGTTCTCCATAACCGTCGTGGCTATTCCAATGTCATAGAATGTGAAAGCTGTGGCTATGTCAATTACTGCTCCAATTGTGATGTGGTGATGACCTATCACAAGGCAGCGAACGAAATGAAATGCCATTACTGCGGACAAAGAGCTTCAAAACCGAAAACCTGCCCGAAATGCAATTCTGAAAAGCTGAACGAAAGAGGAGTGGGTGTAGAGCAGATTCATGAAGAGGTTTCCAAACTGTTTCCGGAAAATGAGGTAGACAGAATGGATGTGGATTCTATGCGTAAGAAATTTGCCTACGAAAAACTGTATGAAAAGATTGAAGACGGAGAAACAGACATTATCGTAGGAACTCAGATGATTTCAAAAGGACTGGATTTTGATCATATTGAACTCGTTACTATTCCAAAAGCAGATTCCTTATTATATGTACAGGATTTCAGAGCTGAAGAAAGAGCGTATCAGCTGATCACGCAGGTTTCAGGAAGAGCCGGAAGGGTTTCAGGGAAAGGGAAAATCCTCATTCAGACCTTTAATCCTGATCATTCTGTATTCCAGCTGATCAAGATGAATAATCCTGCGAAGATCTATAAATATATCCTTACCGAACGCCAGAAATTCCATTATCCGCCTTTTACGAAGCTGATTATGATTGAAATGAAACACAGGAGAGAGGATAAAGTAGACAGGGCGTCTCAGTTCCTGGGCTCCATTTTAAGAAAATATCTTCCGGAAGATTGTGTTTTAGGCCCTGAAAGAGCTCAGATTGCAAGGCTGAATAATCTGTATCAGTTCCAGATTATGCTTAAACTTCCCCGCGGGAAAAACTATGAGAAATTCAAAAACCTGGTTTTAATAAGTTTGAAAGAATTTGATGAAATCACTGCATATCAAAGCATTAAAAAAGACGTTTTTGTTGATTTTTAACAATTTTTAACAAACTTTACACTCTTTTATAACGGGTCAGTGGTCCGTTATATGACAATAATTTCTACTTTTGGACGTTGATTAAGTGTTTGGCTCTTTAATTGAATGATTTAACCTGTCATTTTTTATAGCGTCAAAACTATAGAACAAAAAGAAGATAGATGGTAAATTTCAGAAAATATATTTCAAGTGCGGCGGTGTTGGCTTCTGGTCTTTTCCTGGCTCAATCTACCGTTTCTACCGTTCTTTATTCTCAGAATTATGACAGTCAGAAAAGCAGTTTAAACCTGCCTTCACCCGTTAGTACGATGGTGGAGAAAACTGTTTTGTCAGCAAAAGAACTTGTAGATATTAATGTGAACACAATGATGGCGGATCCTGTGCTGAAAAATGCAAGCTGGGGATTCGTAGTGTACGATCCGAAAACGAAGAAAGTAATCTCTTCGTACAATGAAAATACTCCTTTAGTACCTGCTTCTACTACAAAGCTTCTTACAACGGAAACAGCATTAAACCTGCTGGGCGAAAACTACCGTTGGATGACTCAGCTTGAGTATTCAGGAACTATAGATGAAAATGGAGTTTTAAATGGAAATCTTTATGTCATAGGAAGTGGTGACCCTTCTTTGGGAACAAACAAAGCAGGTGCATCATCTTACAGAGATATTATTTCAGATTTCGTGGGTGGAGTTTCAAGAGAGGGAATCAAAAAGGTAAATGGTGATATTATCATTCAGACAGCGCTTTTCAAAGGCAATATTTCAGTGCTTCCGGAAAATGTTGTATGGTTGGAAAACAATAATTATTATCTGCCTGCAGGAAGTACCCGTGATATTAACCCGGCTAACGAAAAACTGATTGTTAAAAAAGGAAGTTTCTCTACGGATAAGAAATTTTTCTATGTTTCTCCTTACAATCATCAGATGGTATATGCTGATAAATATGAAGGAAACGGTGCTTTAACAACCAAACTTCCTGATGCTCCGGCATATCTTGCCAATTCTTTCAGAACAACTTTGGTAAAAAGCGGAATTCCTGTTACCGGAAAAGTAAGTCCGAAAATAACAGATGCAGCTCCGGAAGGCAGAAAAATGCTTTCAGCTTATAAATCTCCAACTTTAAGTGACATTATTTATTATACGAATCAACACAGTGATAATTCATTGGCAGAAGCTTTATTAAGAACCGTTGGTTATCAGAAAATGGGTGACCAGACTTCAGAATCAGGAAGAATTGTGGTGACAAATCACCTGAAGGATGCAGGTTTTGATATGAATGGTCTTACTTATATGGATGGAAGCGGACTTTCAAGAAGCAATAATGTAACGCCTATTTCCCAGGCGAAATTTCTAACCTCTTTGATGGATCAGAAATATTATAGATCCTATCTGACTTCTTTACCAATCGGAGGACAATCCGGAACGTTAAAAAGAATGTTCATTGGTGGAGGTAACGGACAGGTTTTTGCAAAAACAGGAACTTTGAATAAAGTAAAAACTTTAGCAGGTTATCTGAAGACGAATTCCGGGAAGACATTGGTGTTTTCTTTAATGGTAAATAACTATTCCGGGTCGGTAGATATGGTGAAAAAGAGAATGGAGAAAATTCTGGAACCTGCATTAGATCTTTAAAAATTTTTTATTTTATATATTATAACAGCCTTTTAATCATTGATTAAAAGGTTTTTTTTATATTTGATTAAATTTTTCTAAACATGACAAAATTGTACCTTTTGGTGTTGGGATTTTTATTTTCTCAACAGTTCTATGGCCAGAAGCATGAGCAAAACACCGATATGAAAGGATTGATCGAAAAAGAGAAAAAATCCTTTACGCAAAAAATGAATATCGGAAATACGAATCCCAATACGCTGAATTACGATTTACAGTATCAAAGAATGGATGTTACGCTCAATCCGGCTTCCAATAATATTTCCGGATCGGTAACTTCTCATTTTAAGCCAACTCAGAGTATGGGAAGCATTTATTTTGATCTGACAACTTCTTTAACGGTTTCTCAGGTTAAATATCATGGTAACAACCTTGTTTTCCAGCAGCTTCCTTCCAACGAAGTGAAAATTGACTTTCAGACTCCAATAGCTGCCAATACGCTGGATTCTCTGACTATTCATTATTCAGGAATGCCATCTAGTGCCAATGGAGCCTTTACAACAGCTACGCAGAGCGGAGTTCCGGTACTTTCTACTTTAAATGAACCTTATGGTGCACAGGACTGGTTTCCGACAAAACAAAGTTTGAATGATAAAATTGATAGATTTGATTTCAAAATTACAACGCCATCCAATTACAGTGTTGCTGCCAATGGAAAACTGATGTCTGAAACTTTTCCTACAGGATCTACAAAGCTTACCTTCTGGAGAACGATGTATCCTACACCGGCGTATCTTATTGCGTTGTCAATTACCAACTTTGTCAAGCTTACTGATACCATTGGAAACCCTCCGTTTCCTTTTGTTAACTATATTTATCCGTCTACCAATTCAAATGCAACCAGTATAGCCAATATCAACTGGACAAAGCAGGTGATGGATACTTTTGAAACCTATTTTGGTTCTTATCCTTTCCGTAATGAAAAATACGGACACATGGAATTTATGTATGGTGGAGGAATGGAACATCAGACCATGTCTTCTATGGGAGGATGGAGCAAACAGTTGATTGCCCATGAGCTTACTCACCAGTGGTTTGGTGATAAAGTAACCTGCGGTGCATGGAATGATATCTGGCTGAATGAAGGTTTTGCCACTTTCGGGGAACATGTTGCCAATGAAAAGTTACTGATGACCAATACTGAGTTCCTCAATTATCTGCAAGGTCAATCCAATTATATTACAGCAAGCACAACAGGAACTGTATATGTGCCAGACAGCGGACTTTCCAGCATCAATAGAATATTTGACAGCAGACTGTCTTATTCTAAAGGTGGATATGTGCTGAGAATGCTGAAGTGGATATTAGGTGATGCTGCATTTTATCAAGCTCTTAAAGATTATCATGCAAGACCGAATTTAGCCTACAGCTATGCGCGTACCGCAGATTTTAATGCTTCTTTGTTTCAGTCTACCGGAACAGATTTCACAGGATTTTTTAATGACTGGGTGTATGGGGAAGGATATCCTACCTATACTATAAAATGGATGCAGGGCGGTAATCAGGCTTTATTTAAAGTTTCTCAGACCCAAAGCAGTTCTGCGGTGAGCTTTTTCGAAATGCCTTTGCCTATAAAAGTAACCGGAACTTCAGGACAAACGGCTTATCTGGTCCTTAACAATACTTCCAATAACCAAAGTTTTTTAGAATCTGTGACATTCCCTATTGCAAGTGTTCAGTTCAATTATGAGTACCAGATTCTGGAGAAAAACTCTACCGTTACTCAGGATAATACTTTAAGTGTTTCCTCTGTTGAGAAAGAAAGCTTTGGGCTCTATCCAAATCCTGCAAAAAATGAAATTAACCTGAAAGGTATCAACAGAGCTGCAGATTTTACGATTCATGCAGTAGATGGGAAACTGGTAGGAAAAGGAACTTATCAGCCAGGCAAAGCGATCGGAATTTCAGAATTGGTTCCGGGAACTTATTTCATTACCATTGATGAAAAAAGTATCAAATTCATCAAACATTAAAATTTAAGACTGTAAAATATCAATACATATTTTACTTTTCATTAACGATAAAACAACAGGAAGCTTTCAGATCTGAAAGCTTCTTTGTTTTCTGGCGGCTTTAGCTCCTCTCTTCCGGGCTATTTTTACTTTATACCCAAACCATCTTTCTTTAAACAGTTTACGCATGAGATTATCAAAATGTCTTGTAATAACCAGGTTCTTGAATCCTCTCCATTTTTCAAGAGGACTTGAAGGTAAGGCTCTCACCGAGATGGAATAACCTTCCGTATCATACTGAATATAATGCCACCATCCGGAAGGAATATAAAGGGTTTCACCAGGATGAATCACTGCTTCATAGCCATTTAAATAGAGTAGTGCAGGATATTTTCTGTAGTCTGGGTTTTTTATTTGGGCAAGACTGTGGAAGTTATATGGCAGTTTATACATAAAATCAGATTGTTCCCAGGGAAAAAGCCATATTCTTTTGATTCCCTGAAACTGGGTAATGAAAACGTGTGACATATCAATGTCAATATGATTTCTGGTCACGGAACCTTCCCCTCCAAAAAACATAAAAGGAAGCCATTTTATTATTTTACCATCCGTAACATCATTGTAGATAAGATCATTTTTAAGTTCAGGTTTTATTTTTAATAAATTAAATAAAAAAAGGCGGTGTTCAGTAGGGGTGGACTGTATAAGATCGAGATATTCTGAAAATGTACTTTGTGCTATAGGATCACTTGCGACTCTGTCAAGGGAATCAAGCTCACTGCCGTAAATATTTACTCTATGATCTCCTGCAATTTCTTTGAAATACTTGTAATTCCATTTTTTGAAGGCAGGGCTTTCCGGATGTATAAAATCTTCAATAATAACTGGAATTCTCGGCTTCATATGGTTCTTAATAAAGGTTTCTGAATGGATGGTCTTTATTTTTTGTACCGGCTTTAATCTCATACTCTCAAATTTTAAACAAATATAAATATTATCCTACTGAATTTATAGACTAATAATGTTAAAACTGAAACCTGAATTGATTTTTTAGAATTAAACATATAAAAGGTTTTATTTTACTGCCTTTTTAGTAAATTAGCACATCTAAAAAATTACCAAAAATGATCTCTGAAAAATACCTTCAACATTTACAGAACGAACTTCAGAATATTGAGAATGACGGACTTTACAAAAGAGAAAGAATCATCACTTCTCAGCAAAGTGCAGAAATAGAAGCTAACGGAAAAAAGCTTTTGAACTTCTGTGCGAATAATTATCTGGGATTATCCAACCATCCGGAAGTAATGAAAGCGTCTCAGGAAATGATTCAATCTCATGGATATGGGATGTCATCGGTACGTTTCATTTGCGGAACACAGGATATTCACAAGGATTTGGAGAAAAAAATCGCTGACTTTTTAGGCCTTGAAGATACTATTCTTTATGCGGCAGCATTTGATGCAAACGGTGGTGTTTTTGAACCCTTATTTACTGAAGAGGATGCTATTATTTCAGATGAACTGAATCATGCTTCTATTATTGACGGTGTTCGTCTTTGTAAAGCAGCGAGATACAGATATAAAAACAATAATATGGCGGATCTGGAAGCTCAACTGATTGCTGCTACTGAAAAGAACCACCGTTTCAAAATTATCGTAACAGACGGAGTATTCTCAATGGACGGTATTGTTGCAGATCTGAAAGGAGTGTGTGACCTTGCTGATAAATATGATGCTTTGGTAATGGTAGATGATTCTCACGCAACAGGTTTCATCGGGAAAACAGGACGTGGAACTCACGAAGCCAATGAAGTAATGGGTAGAGTAGATATCATCACTTCTACGTTAGGAAAAGCATTAGGAGGTGCTTTAGGAGGTTTTACTTCCGGTAAAAAAGAGATCATTGATATGCTGAGACAGCGTTCAAGACCTTATTTGTTCTCGAACTCTCTGGCACCTGGAATCGTAGGAGCTGCTTTGAAAGTATTGGATATGATTTCTGATAATACCTCTCTTCGTGATCAGGTAATGGAAAATGCAGAATATTTCAGAACAGAAATGAAAGCGAAAGGCTTTGATATTCCTGACGGAGATGCTGCTATTGTTCCGGTAATGCTTTACGATGCGCCTCTTTCTCAGAAAATGGCTGAAAAGCTTATGGATGAAGGAATCTATGTAATCGGATTCTTCTATCCTGTAGTACCGAAAGGAAAAGCGAGAATTAGAGTACAGTTATCTGCTGCTCATACTAAAGAACATTTGGATAAAGCAATTGCTGCTTTTGAAAAGGTTGGAAAAGAATTAGGAGTTATTTCTTAAGATAAAAAAGTTCTACGTTTGTAGAATAAAAAACAGGATTTCTTATTTAGAGAAATCCTGTTTTTTTATGAAAAGAATATTCAGTGCTCTATTTTTTGTAATTAAATGAATGCTATTGCTGAATAGATGATAATATAATATATTTGGATCACTAATTCTAATGGCCATTTTGTGAAAAAATATTTACTTCTTTTAGCTTTTTTTAGCTTTTTCAATACAATTTATGCTCAATCTAATGATTACAAATCAATACTTACTGTAAGTGCTTTTGCTCCTTTTCGTGATCAACGCTATAATATAGGTTATATGCGGAAAATAAATGAAAGATGGTGGGTGGGAAGCGAATTGGCCTATGGAACTGACAAAATAACTCCTGTAGATACTGGCAATTTTGAAGGGGAAAACAGGGTTTTTGAAATAAGGCCTGAAGTTTTTTACAGTCTGGCACCTCAATCAAGATTAAAGCATTTTGTATCAGCAGAAGTTTTCTATTTAAATCAAACAGGGAAAAATATTTCAGGAAAATATTATGACGAAAATGATGTTTATTATTCCTTTAGTTCAGCAGATTATAAAAGAACCAAAGATGGATTAAATATCAACTACAGCATTTTGCTTCATAAAGAGTCTTCCTGGTTTGGCTTTATGCCTAAAATTGGCTTTGGTATCAGACAAAAAAATGTTTCTTATACTAATATGACAGGAAAGGCAGAAGATTATGCTCCTGTAGATGGTCTTCCTTTTGATTATCATTCCAATCGGCAAGGCACCAATTTGGGTTTCAATTTTAATGTTGATATGAAATTCATTTTCAAATTCTAAAAAATATTGAATCTTTATTATTTTAAGCTAAAGATTTTAGATTAAATTCTCTTTTTTTCCGAAATAAACTATCTTTGCAAACAAATTTTTAGGATGCTGTATACCATCATCAAAGCTTTGCATATTATCTTCATGGTAAGCTACTTTGCGGGAATTTTTTACCTCGTAAGGATTTTCGTTTACTATAAGGACACCGATGAATTTCCGGAAGAAAAGAAAGAAATTCTGAGAGAGCAGTACACCTTTATGGCCAGAAGACTGTGGAATATTATTACCGTTCCTGCCGGGGTAATCATGGCAGTATGTGGATTGGTCATGATCTTTTTAAATCCGGGACTTATGAAAATGGGGTGGTTCCATTTAAAACTGACCTTCCTTATCGGACTTGCCATTTACCATTACTGGTGCTGGAAAAAAGTGCTTCATTTGAAGGAATTGAATGGAAATACATTGCCAACTGCCAATATTAAACTGAGACAGGCCAACGAAATTGCCACTTTCATTCTGTTTCTGGTTGTATTTACCGTGATTTTAAAATCTATGGCAATTGAATACTGGTGGCAATTAATCGCAGGATTTTTCGTTCTTGTATTTCTGATCATGATGACCGTGAAACTGGTTAATAAAAATAAAAAAAATAAATAATTGTGGAGTAGGGCGTATGTCTGAGAACATGCATCCTTTTTACATCTTACAAAAAAACTATGATTGCAATTTTAAAGAAAGAACTTTGGAGTTACTTTGGAAACTGGAGTGCATGGGTGATCATTGCCGCTTTCAGTTTGATAGCAACTCTTTTCCTGTTCTTTTTCGACAACGATTCTAATATTTTTGAGATCGGAATGGCCTCTCTTCAGAGTTATTTCGTATTGGTTCCATGGCTGCTGATGTTTATCATTCCGGCCCTTTCTATGAAAACTTTTGCGGAAGAGCAGCAAACAGGAACATTAAACTGGCTTTTTTCGCAGCCGTTAAAGGTTTCTGAGCTTGTAACCGGAAAATTTCTTTCTGTATGGATTGTTGGGGTTTTATGCCTTATTCCTTCACTCATTTACCTTTATACAGTGTATGTGCTTGGAGTTCCTGCGGGAAATATTGATCTAGGAATGACCTTTGGGAGTTACTTCGGATTGATTATTTTAATTGCGGCATTTGCTGCAGTGGGAATTTTGGCTTCTTCATTGTCACAGAATCAGATTATGGCTTATCTGTTAGGCGTTTTCATGTGCTTCATTATGTATTTCGGAATCGAGCAATTAGCAAGCTACAAACTTTTGGGAGGAGCAGATTTTATCCTTCAGAATATAGGTTTCTATCAACATTTCTTAGGCTTTACAAGAGGGCTTATTGATTTTAAAGATGTAGCGTATTTTGTTCTTGTCATTGGTGCTTCATTAGTATTGTCTAATCATTTTATAAACAAAAAGAAGTAGAATTATGAAGAAGATCAATGCTAAATCTCCACTTGGAATTTTCTTAATTGCAATTGTTCCTTTGGTTATTATCCTGACCTATTCAGGAATCAGATTAGACTTAACAAAAGAAAAAAGATATACACTTTCCGATAACACCATCAAAGTACTGGAGTCCGTTAAAAAGCCTCTGACTGTTGAAGTGTATCTGGAAGGAGATTTTCCGGCAAGTTTCAAACAGCTTCAGAGCGAGACGAAATTCATGCTGGAAGAATTCAGAAAAATTAATCCGAAGATCGATTTTAAATTCATCGATCCGATTAAAACAAAAATGTCTCAGGATACTCTGATGGCTATGGGGATGCAGCCGTCTATTCTACCGGATGTGAAAGATGGAAAGATTTCACAGATCACTCTTTTCCCATATGCTGTAATCAAACATGGTAATGACGGAGTTTCTATACCGTTGGTAGTACAGCAGGCGGGAATTGATGCAGATCAGCAGTTAACAAGATCTATTGAAGGACTTGAATATAACCTTGTTTCCAACATTAAAAATATTGCAGCCGCAAAAAGAAAGAAAATCGGAATTCTGGTTAATCATGATGAATTGAACCCGGATGAATTCCAGGGATTTGTACAGCTGGCTATGGAAAACTATGATGCAGGCCCCATTATCCCTAAAAACCAGACTGAGCTTTCATTAGAAGATATTCCTTTATTAAAGCAAATGAGTGCTTTGGTGATTGCAAAACCTAGAAAAGCCTTTACAGATAATGAAAAAGTAATTCTTGACCAGTACATCATGAATGGAGGGAAAACCCTTTGGATGATTGATGCCGTAAATGCTGAAATGGATACCTTAACAAGATCCAAAAAAGTAATGCCTTTCCCGGTAGACATTAATATGACAGACTTCTTTTTCAATTATGGATTGAGAATTAATCCGGCTTTGGTAAAAGACGTTAAAAAGTTTGCCCTGTTAAGACTGGTTACAGGAGAAGTAAGTGGAAATCCACAATACACAAGTCTGCCTTGGCCTTATTATCCGCTTGGAATTGCTGAAAACAACAATCCGGTTACAAAAAATATCAATTCTGTAAAGTTTGAATTTCCGACTTCTATTGATACTCTGGGAGGAAGAAAGAATATCAAAACAAAAGTTCTTTTTGAATCCAGTGAAAGAACATTATTGAAACAGGTTCCGAATTATGTGGATCTGAAAGAAATTGCAAGCGTAGACAGTCTTGGACAAATGGAAAAACCAAGTACGCCGAAGATCTTTGCTGTAGCATTGGAAGGAAAATTTAATTCCGCCTATGCATCCAGAATTGAAAGAAAATCTTACCCTGGATTCAAAACATCCAGCCCGGAAAATAAAATGATCGTTATTGCAGACGGTGATGTGGGAAGAAATAAGGTCATCAAAGGTAAACCGCTTCCATTAGGAGTAGATTTGCTGACCAACGAGCAATTTGGAAACGAACAGTTCCTTAGAAATGCTTTGGATTATCTGTTGGATGACAGCAATCTGATGGAACTGAGAAACAGAAATATTGAAGAAAGACTGCTGGACAGACAAAGAATAACTGAAGAGAAGTCCACATGGCAGTGGCTGAACTTACTGCTTCCATTGGCCATTATCGGCCTTATCGGAGGACTGTTCTTCTGGCTGAGGAAAAAGAAATTTGGATAAAAAATAAAAAGTCCGGAAGATACTTTCTTCCGGACTTTTATTGTAATATGGCTCAATCTTGCTTTAAAATCAGTTTAATTATGATTTCTGAAGGAAATTCTACAACCTGCTGGAAGAGTGACCACAGAAACCTTGCTTATAGCTTTAGTTATAAAAAAATTGAGTTCACATCTATATTCAATAATATTTGAGATTGGTACTAATACACTATAGATTATTGCTGAAAGGCTCCTTTTGGAAGTAAAGCAGCAGTTCTGTAATAACTGATATCAGTAGGGATCTGCGCCTGAAGATCTTGAAAGGTATCATAATCATAATGAACCCAGTTTTCTTCATGGTCGGGATCAGGAGTTTTGTCTACAGCCAGTTCAAGCTTTCCGTCTTCCTGATAGCTGCATTCTATAGCTGCATATTTTTCGCCACTTTCATCCTGGGTATACCAGCATTTTATCGTTCTTTCGAGCTGTGGTTCATGGGTTTCGTTATCAATAACCTGAGAACAGATGAAATTTTCAGGATCGTCCGTTTTGAAAACGGTTTTAGAAATTAGAGGTAAATCATCTACGGATAAGGAATACAACTTATTGGTAGAAATAATAAAACCGTCGGCGGTTTCTTTTTTTTCAATATCAAAAAAGTCAGATTTTTCCTTAAGATATTCTACTACATTCGCCTCGTCCTCTTCGTCACTTAAAAAATAATTGATGTTGTAAACACTGTCTTCGTTGATGAATTCAATTTCTTTTAGGAAATCGGAACCCTCCTCATAATAATACAGATGATATTCGTTTAGCTTCACAGCTTTACTTTTAGAGATGATTTCTCCAAAAATGTTTTTGTACACTTTTCTCATTTTTAATCACGTTATTTAGTTTCATCTATTAGTTTAAGTGGTATCACAAAGATAAGTTTTCTTTTTTTATCTAAGCCTGAAGTGTAAAATAGTATTTATTTCGTAAGTATTTTATATATCCTTTATAAAATCCTCATATTCATAGTAAAACCTTTCGAAACCGTCCATTTTGTCCACAAAAAATTCAAAAATTTCTTGCCAGGTATTTTTATTGAAAATGGAAACACCAGACTTTTCTATCCATATCCTGCTGATAACCTTTCCGTTCTCAAGCGTAAAATATTCTTCTTTATGAAAGTCTCCGGTGTAATCTTTTAAGATGTCTTCCAATGACCAGATCTTTTCGTAGTAGGCGTTTCTGAAAATTTCGTCCTTCATTTCGATATCCAGAGAAACTTCTGCTTTTTTATTGTCCGCAGAAAATTTAAATGCCATATCCTTGATTTTGGTATCATAGAGAATCCATTTTCTGGGAAATGATCTTCCGAAAGCGGTCCAAAATTCCTTTTTTAACTGCTGTGCCTCTTGTTTACTGAACATATGGCAAACATAATGATTTAATAGGAGAAAGGCAAAAATGTGGTACTAAAACCGTGAAATTACGGATAAGCCAGATGAGCAAAAATACCTAAAGGCAGAGCTAAAATTGAATATTTATCTCTCTGCTTACAGCTCTTTTTCAAATGTTAAACAATTTTCTTATTTTTGCTGTAATGCTTTCAAAAAAATCTCAATATGCGTTTAAGGCGCTTTCATATCTTGTAGAAAAAAGAAATGAAGGACCGATTCTTATTTCCGAAATTGCGGAACACAAAAAGATTCCTTTAAAGTTTTTGGAAAATATTCTGCTTGAACTTAAAAAAGCGGAAATTCTTGACAGTAAAAAAGGAAAGGGTGGAGGATATTTTCTGAAGGAAAAACCTGAAAATGTGAAACTGGCCAAAATCATTCGTCTGGTAAATGGTCCTATTGCCATGCTTCCTTGCGTAAGTCTGAATTTTTATGAAAAATGTGACGACTGCAATGAAGATCACTGTGGACTTCATGATGTACTGATAGAAGTCCGGGATGCCTCACTGAATATTCTGGAGAGAAAAACTTTAATGGATCTGGTCGACTGACCCGATCCTTTTTTTTGAATTAATAGTCTACTTTTTTTGTAGGATAAATATTTTATCAGATATTTGCAGTACTTCAAATGAATAAACTATGATTTCAAAAGAAGAGGCAAACCCATTACAAAAGCTTACACTCTCCATGACTGCAGTGCATTCTGATGCTGCATATCGTATATCTGAAAATATTTCCTTGTACAGAAGTACAGAAAACATACGATCGTTAAATGTCTTTATTTTCGATGTGACAGATAATCAAGAAGTACTGACTAAAACGGTTTTTTAATATGGTGATTTCAAGAAAAATTCAGGTAAGGCTTAATGTCCTTTTTGTGACGGCTGTCATTATATCTATTGCTGTTTTTTCAATGTATGAACTGGGATATCTGGAAGAACTGCAGACTATTCTGGCAAAAGATAATTATATTTTTTACTGGATGCTTCTGGTAGGAGTTTTTGCAGAGATTGTAGCGGGATCAATGGGAATGGGATATGGAGTAATCTGTACCACCACACTTTTGCTTTTGAATATTCCACCGCATATTGTAAGCGCAAGTATCCATTCAGCAGAAAGTTTTACAACAGCAGCAGGAAGTCTCAGCCATATCAGACTGAAAAATGTAAGCAAAAGTTTAGTGAAGAAACTTGCAGTGCCGGCAGTTATCGGGGCTGTTATTGGTGCGGTAAGCCTTACTTACCTGGGTGAATATTATGCAAAGATCACCAAAACACTGATCGCTTTCTATACTTTATATCTCGGGATCCAGATTTTATCGAATGCCTTCAAAGAAAAACAAAGTAAAGCATTGAAAAGAAAAACCAATCTTACCAGACTTGGAGTGATAGGTGGTTTTATAGACTCTTTTGCCGGTGGAGGATGGGGCCCTCTGGTAACCGGAACCTTAATTAAAAATGCATTTACCCCAAGATTTGCTGTAGGAAGTTCTACTGTCGCCAAATTTATCCTTACCCTAACGGCCGCCGTTACCTTTTTCTTTACCTTGGGGATTCAGCACTGGAATATCATTCTCGGCCTTTTGATCGGCGGAATTATTACCGCTCCTTTTTCAGCTATGCTTACGGCAAAGCTCCCTGTGAAGAAAATGTTTGTGATTATCGGAACATTGGTAATTGTGATGAGTTCTATAACTATTTATAAATCAGTTTTTAATTAAAAATTATGCTTTATATTGAAAAATAAAGGGCTTAAAAAGATATTCGGTTTTGAAAATATTTTACTTTTACATCACTAAATATTAGAACATGAATTTACATATCATTGCACTTTTTAAGTTTAATGAAAATTATCTGATGGATGCGGTAGAGCTGTTTCAGAACCTTGTGAAAGAAACAAGAAAAGAAGAAGGCTGCCTGCAGTATGACCTTATTGAGGATAAAGATAATAAAGGAACTTTCTTCCTGATCGAGCTTTGGGAAAGCGTAGAGCATCACAACAGACATAATGGTCAGGACCACCTTTTGGATTTCCGTAAAGATGCTTCCAAAATCATGGAGAGCTCTGCAGAAGTTTATAAAGGATTTAAAATATATTAATGGTATTGAATGAAGGATTTAAAGATTTAAAAATTTAATGATTTAAAGAATAGTCTTATATAACTATTTGTTTTATATCTTTTTCAGTTCTTTAATCAATACGGAATAAAAGGCGGTTTCAATATTCTGAAACCGCCTTTTTATTAGAAAAAATAGAAAGTATTAAAATAAAAAGTTTATTTTACGATTAGCTTTTTCGTCTCCGAATGGCCGCCGTAAGTAATTTTTACAAGGTAATTTCCTGATGTAAGCGTAGAAAGGTCCAGATCCTGCTTGTAGAACCCTGCCTGATTGCTAAGTTCAGCAGAATATACCTTTTTACCGGTAAGATCATAGACCTCCACATTTCCTTTGTTGCTTGCTTTTTCTTTAACATCAAAAAGAACCGTTACTTTTTTATCTGCTGTTGCAGGGTTAGGATAGATACCAAAAGAAGCTTTTTTTCCAACTTCTGTAATTCCTAATGTTTCAGTAATTTTTTTGTATTTGAAATACATATTTCCTGTACTTGCCCCACCATTAGTCGTGAAGTACATTCTGTAGTAGTCGTTTCCTTTTTTCACATAGTATACCACATCACTTTTTACTGTTCCGATGCCTTTCCATGAGTGTCCAACAGTTGTAATAGCTGATGAGAAGCTTGCATTGGCAGGGATTGTATAAGCTGTTGTCGCCTGTGTTTCCGGCTGTGTCATTGCTACTTTGATATTAGGACTTTGGATGGCTCCGGAAAGCGGATACATCTGCACGCCCATGTAGAATGTGTAATATTTTGTGAATACGAAATCCCATGCAGTTCTTGACGGCTCAAGACCAGGAACTTTTGCACCGGTATCAAATGAGAAATAATTAAAATAAGAATCATCCGTTCCGTTAGCAAGTGTTCTTGTTTCTGTAGCGCCCCATGAAGTACCGTTCCATTTTGAATATTTAAAAGTATATCCAGCAAAGGCATCTTCAATAGCAAATTTGATGTATGTTCCTGAAGGGTATTTTAAAACAAAAATAGCTTTCCCCTGAATATGGTGATTCACCGGATTGTAAACTCCCCATCCTGTTGAAGGGATATTAGGATTTGGAGATGTCACAGGCCCCTGTTCAAAAGCTCCCTGACTCCAGTCAGTGGTCTGGTCCGGGTTATAAAGAGGATCTCCCCATGAAGCTTCATTGCTGATACTGATATTATCCCAATCTGCTAAATTGGTTGAAGCAGTGAATACCTCAATGTCCTTTGCATCATTTATTCTTGATCCAAATGCATAGTTTGAATTTCTATAAAAAGCAACATCCCAGGTATTGGCAGGCTGAGAAACCATATTGCCATCTGCAAGGTCTACAAATACTCTGTTTTGATAGCCGCTCCCCATTGTCAGATTTACCTGTGAGTACCCCAATGCATCAGTTTGTGCCAAAACAGTCTGCTGAACAGACATAGCCAATACTGAAGCCAATAATAGTTTTGTTTTCATAACTTATTTTTTAAATCCTTATTTAGAATGATTCCACAAAAGTATATAATTATTTTTAATGAGTCTAAATAAAAACATGATTTTTATCGTGTTTTTATATTAATTGTACTTTTATTTACATAAAATATGGACACAGAAAAGCCGGAAGGAATGATCCCGCCGGCTTTAAAAAGGAAAATAATAGTCTAATAAACCTTATTTTTTGATGAATTTTGTCTGAATCGTTTTTCCTTCAGAAGTTTCAATATTCATATAATAAACTCCAGTCTGAAGAGTACTGATATCAAAATTTTGTCCGTTTGGTTTTCCTTCTGTTGCTTTTTGTCCGGCAGCAGAGTAAATACTGATATTTTTAAGATCTTTCTTTGATTTAAATTCCAATGCTGTTTGATCAGAATTTAAGGCAAATCTTATATTTTCTGTCACTTTATTGTTATCATTTACTCCTAAAGATGCTGTCGTGTTGTACACTACATTATCAACCTGGATCGCAACGTGCGTTGCTGTAGGAGTAAATTTAAATACAATATATGAACCTGTAGATGCTGGAATATTTACACTGATATTCTGAACTGTGCCAATAACCGATACATTGATAGGACTTCCAACAGGAACAAATGTTGACATATCAGCAGGATTGGATGCTACTCCTATCTGGATGCTTCCCGGACCAGGTGATGGAGATACTAAAGTTGTATCAAAAGTTAATGTCTTATTTCCTGTTGGATTTTCAATCTGTGGAGAAATTAGGTATGAAGATCCTGTCGCATTGTTTCCTGCATAGGATTGAACGAACCTGTTAGAATCACCTGCTACAATCATTCTCGGAGGTACAGGGGGGAACTCTCCTGTAATTGGTGCAACAATGGCAGACCACCCAAACTGAGGGAAAGTTGTATTCCCGGCTGTAAAATTATTGAAATTTTCATTGATGTTAGATACCTGAGCATTCGCTGTTAAGGCTGTAAACATCAGAGTTCCTAAAAGTAATTTTAATTTCATGAGATTATTTTTATTTAGAATTATTCCACAAAAATATATAATTATTTTTAATGAGTCTAAATAAAGTTTTATATTTGTCGAAAATTTGTACCCTTATGAAGAAGAAAGTGCTTTCCGTTCTATCATTATCCGTGGCCTTATGGGTGAATGCACAAGAAAAGGATTCTCTTAATCAAAAGAAAATTGAAGAAGTTGTTATTACAGGACAGTACATGCAGCAGTCCATTAACAAATCGATATATAAGGTTGATGTAATTGATGCAGAACAGATTAAAAATATGGCAGCCACTAATGTTGCCGAGGTTTTAAATCAAAGTCTTAACATACAGATCACTCCGGATACCCGTTCAGGAAATTCAACTGCCAATATTATGGGACTTAATGGTGATTATGTAAAAATCCTTATAGACAATATTCCGGTAGTAGGAGATACAGGATTGGGAAGTAATATTGACCTCACGAAAATTACCTTAAGCAATATCGAAAGAATCGAAATTGTAAAAGGAAGTATGGGCGTTGAATACGGAAATGGAGCTGTTGCCGGGGTAATCAATATTATTACCAAGAAAACCAGTACAAAAAAAGTAAGCGTAAGAGGTTCAGTACAGGAAGAAACGGTAAGAGATAATTATGATCTTAAGAAAAAGGGGAACGGAAGACATATTCAGAACCTGAATATAGATTATAATATCAGCAATGAATGGTTTGCCAGCATCAACTTCAACCATAACCAGTTTATGGGATATGAAGGAGAAAGCAAAGGTTACAAATATTTCGGACAGGACAATCAGAGAGGCTATGAATGGAACCCGAAAGACCAGTACGACGCCTCTGCATTGTTAAGATATACAAAAAACAAAACAACATTTTTCTACAAACTGTCCTATCTTAATGAGAAATTTAACTTTTACAACCCGGAAGTAAGCAGAAATCCGCTTAATGATGGAGTAGGTGGAGTATCTTATGAAAGTAGAGACAGAAAGTACAATACCGACCGCTGGGTGCACCAGTTTAATATTCAAACCAATCTGGGACATATCCGATACATGGGAGATTTCTCCTATCAGAATCAGGATAGAAAATATTACGACTACAATTACGACATCCCGAACAGAGCGATAAAGAGCCGTCAGGACGAAAAATCTTACTATAAGACTGATGTCATTTATTCAAGAGGGATGTTCAGTAATTTCCTTGATAGTAAAGTTTTTGATTTCCAGTTAGGATACGAATTAGACTATACCAATGGATATGCTGCACTGATTGCCGGAGATTTCTTTGGAGAAGCGGTAAAAAGAAAAATATTTACCTATTCCAATTTCCTTTCTGCAGAATGGAATGTTTCAGACAAGTTTTCATTGAGACCGGGAGTAAGACTTTCCCTTAGTGAGAACTTTAATAACCAATACAACTATTCCTTATCAGCAAGATATAAAACTTCTGAAAATTCAAACCTTAGAGCGATCGTAGGATCTGCAAACCGTTTCCCTAAATATGATGAACTGTACACGTATTTTGTAAACCTTAACCATGATGTACAAGGGAATCCTGATTTAAATCCTGAAAAAGGATTCTCTGCTGGACTTTTCTGGAATCAGAACTTTTCAGTGGATAATGGCTGGAAAATCGCTTACGGAATAGATGCGTTATATCTGGATGTACGTGACAGGATTGAAATGGTTGTGGTAAAACAACCTTCTACCTATAAATACATGAACCTTAATACCTATAGAAATCTATTATTCTCAGCCAATGTAGATTTTAGAAAAGATCAGTTTGCCCTGTCTTTAAGAGGATCTGTGAACGGAACATCTGTATCAATGAATGAATTAACATCCTCTTCTCCTACAGATTTCCAGTATTTGGTACAGGCAGGCGCTTCTGCAACGTACAAACTGAAAAATACCGATACCAATTTTGCCCTTTACTACAAATTTACAGGTCCGGACAGAATTTATGTGTCTGATGGAGCAAGTGGTTTCCGCCTTGGAAAAGTAGACAGCTTCCATACAATGGATTTCATTGTAAGTCAGCCTTTCTGGAATAAGCATTTTGAAATTTCTGCGGGAGTGAAAAATATATTTGATGTAACGAGATTAAACTCTACTGCAGTTGCCGGTTCTGCCCATACAGCAGCGAGTGGTTCTGTTAATTTATACTATGGCAGAAGCTATTTTGCCAGATTAATGTTTCAATTTTAAATAATAAGTTACTGTTATGAAATATTTAAAAATATTTTCTATTCTTTCCATCATGGTGGCCACACAGTCCTGCCTCTCTGCAGATGAAGATCCGGTTCCGGTTCCTCCCATGACTGGATCAGAAGTCAATGTAAAAGTTGGTGGTCCTACAGAACCTAATCAGGTTTGGATTGATCTGAGTGATTATACCAATCCGGCTGTCAACAGCAGAACAGATTGGGATCTTGGTTTTTATACAGGAGATGAATTTCGTGTGATTATGAACGGATCTCTTGCTATGACAGTTATTAAAATACCTGATGCTGCAGATATCAGTAAAATAAAAGATGCTGATGTTGA
Source organism: Chryseobacterium sp. GVT01B (assembly GCF_019970045.1). Lineage (GTDB taxonomy): Bacteria > Bacteroidota > Bacteroidia > Flavobacteriales > Weeksellaceae > Chryseobacterium. Next base: position 238,070 of record NZ_JAHXYI010000005.1, on the reverse strand, counting down.
AAGTTTGAAAGAAATTGCTCAGGTAGGAACATTTGATGCTGCCAACATGAAATATATTGACAATCCTAATGGTAATTTTCTGACTCAGACTTCCGGGATTGATGCCATCAAAGAAAATGATTCTGACAATCCTGTTTATCTGATCAATCTGGGAAGAGAAATACCTTCCGCAGCCAATATCGGGGCAGGTTCCGTTTCATTGTCCGGTGATCCGAGAGGATGGAAAAAAATTCAGATTCTGAGAGCTCAGAATGGATATAAAATCCGCTATGCCGATCTGAATGCAACGGGAGCAGATATCAAAGAATATATCATTACCAAAGATACTGAATACAACTTTTCGTTCTTCAACCTGAAAACGGGTACACCAATAAAAATTCAGCCTAAGAAAAAAAGCTGGGACTTAGCATTCACAACGTTTACCAATGAAGTATTCATGGGACCTACAACCAGTGCGGGAAGCTACTTCTATGCAGATTTTGTAACGACCAATACCTTGAATGGAGTAGGTGCTTATCAGGTAAGTGTTACAGGAAGTCTGGATCAGGCTTATACCGCATTCAAACTGAAAGACGTTGAGCCTGCCAAATTTGTTTTTAATGATCATAGAGCCATTGGTGATAAGTGGAGAACAACAACGGGGACGGCAACGAATCCGGTTCCTTTTGTCTACTCAGACCGTTTCTTTGTATTGAAAGATGCTGAAGGTTTCTACTTTAAACTGAGATTCAATAAAATGAAAGACGAAAATGGAAACCGCGGTTACACCAATTTTGAATTTGAACCTTTATAAATAATCAAATAATAGTATATCATGAAAAAATTCATCCTTGCAGCTTCTGTACTTGTAGCAGTATATTCTTGCAAAAAAGCAGAAGCATCAACGAAAGAAAATACAACGGAAGCCGCTTCTGAAGCACCAAAAACCAACAATAAAATAGTAACGTTAAACGGTGGAATTACTGAAATCGTAGCTGCTTTAGGTCACGAAAAAGAAATCGTAGGAACAGATGTTACAAGTACTTATCCTGCATCTTTAAAAGCTACGGCTAAAGATTTAGGTCACATGAGATCAATGACCATTGAACCGATCATGGCGGTGTCTCCGACATTAATTTTAGCTTCTGATAAAGATATCAACCCGGAATTAATGGGGAAAATCAAATCTTCCGGAATTAAAACTGAAGTATTCAAACAGGAATATACAGTAGATGGAACTAAAAAGTTAATCGAATCTGTAGCAAAAGCGATTGGAAATACAGATTACCAGAAATTAAATGAAAAGATTGACGCTGATCTTAAACAGGTACAGCCCATTGCTAAAAAACCAAAAGTATTGTTCATCTACGCCAGAGGAAATATGCTGATGGTGAGTGGTAAAAATACACCAATGGCTTCATTGATCACTCTTGCAGGAGGTGAAAATGCTGTAACTGATTTTGAAGATTTCAAACCATTGACACCTGAAGCCGTTGTAAAAGCTAATCCTGATGTTCTGTTCTTCTTTGAAACAGGCTTACAGGGAGCAGGAGGAAATGAAGGCGCTCTTAAAATGCCGGGTGTTTCCCAAACCAATGCAGGAAAGAATAAGAAGATCATCGCAATGGATGGAGGTTTAGTGTCAGGTTTCGGACCGAGACTAGGAGAAGCAGCAGTAGGATTAAACAAACTTTTAATTGAAAACACAAAGTAAACTATACTTTTATCTTATTATAAGTGCAGTACTGCTGGTCATTATAGCAGTGCTGTCACTTAATACAGGAGTTTATGATTTCGGAGAGAATTCTCCGTTCAGGGCACTGTGGCAATTTATAAAAGGTGATCCGTCTTTGTCCTTAAGTGATAAATATGTGATTTGGGACGTAAGAGCAGCCAGAATTGTTATGGCAATTTTAATAGGAGGAATGCTTTCTGTCTCAGGAACCAGCCTTCAGGGACTTTTTAAAAACCCGCTGGCAACAGGTGATTTGATTGGCCTTACATCGGGAGCAACCCTGCTGGCGGCAATTGCGATTGTTTTAGGAGGACATTTCAAAGAATACCTTCCTGAGGTTGTACAGTTTTCATTGGTAGGAATCGCTGCTTTTATAGGATCATTCTTATCTATGATGCTGGTATACAGGATTTCAACAAGCGGAGGAAAAACAAATGTAGTGATGATGCTGCTTACCGGAGTTGCAATAACTGCAATAGGTTTTTCAATAACCGGGTTCCTGATCTATATTTCAAAAGATGAACAGCTTAGGGATTTAACCTTCTGGAATCTGGGAAGTCTGGCGGCGGCTACATGGACAAAGAATATCATTCTGGCCGTTGTAATGACGATCGCTTACATCATTTTATTGCCTAAAGGAAAAGCTTTGAATGCCATGATGTTGGGAGAAAAAGATGCGCAGCACCTGGGAATCAATGTGGAAAAACTGAAAAAACAGATCATCATCACCGTTGCATTAATGGTGGGAACCTGTGTAGCATTTTCAGGGACAATTGGTTTTGTAGGTCTTATTGTACCTTATATTTTAAGACTTTTATTCAAATCCAATAATACCTTTATCCTGCCTTTATCAGCCATGTGCGGAAGTATTTTGCTGCTGACCGCAGATACGTTCAGTAGAAGTATCGTAGCGCCGTCTGAACTTCCGATCGGGATTCTGACTGCACTGATGGGAGGACCTATCTTTATTGCTATTTTGGTTAAATTTAAAAAATCACTGTAATGATCAAGGCACACCAGATTAATTATAAACATAAAGAATTCCGTATTCTGGATGGAATAGATGTCTCTCTGGAATATGGTGAATTTTTAGCCATTGTAGGTCCGAACGGAGCAGGAAAATCAAGCCTTCTGAGTGTTTTGGCAGATGAAGTGAAATCCGGAAAACAAAAAGTATTATTTAAAGATAAACTTATTTATGAGTGGAACGTGAAAGAGCTTTCCAGACATAAAGCAAAATTTTCGCAGCACAACAGTAATGATATTCCGCTTGAAGTAAAAGATGTAGTCATGATGGGCAGATATCCTTATTTTGATGCCCAGCCCGGCAAAGAAGATCTGGAAGCCATGAATAATATGATGTATGAAACCGATATTTTTCATCTGAAAGACAGAGATTACAATACCTTGTCCGGAGGAGAAAAGCAAAGGGTACATCTGTCAAGAGTAATGGCACAATTACAGAACGACATTACCCATAAACTTGTTTTTCTGGATGAACCTTTGAACAATTTAGATATAAAACATCAGTATAAGGCATTGGAAATTATCAAAAACTTCACAAAAAAAGCCAACAGTGCCATTGTTGTTTTACATGATCTGAACCTTGCAGCACAATTTGCAGACAAGATATTATTGATGAAATCAGGAAAAGTTTCCGCCTTTGGAACTCCACAGGACGTTTTTACAGCAGAAAACATCAGTAAAGCCTATAATTTTCCCTGTACCATCTGCGGACACCCTATTACGAATAACCCAATGATCATTTTTGGATAACCATGGAAAAAGAAGAACTTAAAATCCTTGCACAGAATCTTGCCAATCCTCAGGGAGAAAAAGGCATCGAGATTGGTGAAATGATGAATGCCACCAACATCGGGATGACGTTAGAAAGTATCAAAACACTTGTGATAGATGACGGTCAGCATATTCTTGAAATAGGACACGGCAATGCCGGACACCTGAAAAGTATCATGAGCCTTGCCAAAAACCTCAGATATACAGGAATTGATATTTCTGAAACCATGCACAATGAAGCCAGAAAGCTCAATAAAGAATTTGAAAATCAGGCAGATTTTATTTTGTATGAAGGAAAGAAACTTCCTTTTCAGGACGGGACTTTCAACAAAATATTTACAGTAAATACTGTCTATTTCTGGGAAAATCCGGTAGAATTTTTAAATGAGATCTACAGGGTTTTGAAAGATGACGGAACACTCGTCCTTACTTTCGGGCAAAGAGATTTCATGGAAAAACTGCCGTTTACGGAATATGATTTCACACTCTACAACAACAATGAAATGGAAGAACTGATCTCCAAAAGTCATTTTAAAAGAATGAAAACTTCCGAAAAAGAAGAGCAGATAAAAAGTAAAACAGGAGAAGAAACAATACAAAGAATTTATACAATTTTAACCATAAAAAAATAAAATAATGAGCACATTAGTTAATGATTTAAAGGAAAAATGGGAAGCTCTGAAAGCAGAAAATCCACATATCAGAATAAGAAATGCCGCTGCACAGCTAGGTGTAAGTGAAGCTGAATTATTAGTAACCAGTGTAGGGGAAGGAGTAACTGTTTTAAATACAGATTTTCCGGGAATTCTTACAGAAGCTGAGCAGTTGGGAAAAGTAATGGCTCTTACCCGTAATGATGAATGTGTTCACGAAAGAAAAGGAATCTATCAGAACAGTGATTTCAGCAGTCCGCATGCACAGCTTTTTGTTGGAGAAGACATTGACCTTAGGATTTTCCTTAACCACTGGAAGTTTGCTTTTGCAGTAGTAGAAGGAGATAAGAAAAGTCTTCAGTTTTTCGGAAAAGATGGTCTGGCATTGCACAAGATCTATCTGACAAAAAACAGCAATGAAGAAGCTTTCGATGCTTTGGTTGAAAAGTTTAAAGCTGAAGATCAGAGCCAAGTATTTGTATTTGAGGCAGTTGCTCTAAAACAGGCAGAAAAAGCAGATTCAGAAATTGATGTGGAAGGCTTCAAAAAAGCATGGACAGAATTGAAAGACACTCATGATTTCTTCATGATGACCAGAAAATATGGAGTAAGCAGAACACAGGCATTAAGATTGGCACCGGAAGGATTTGCTAAGAAAATAGACAATGCAAAAGTGGTCAACATCCTTGAAGATGCTTCTGAAAAAAATACTCCGATCATGGTTTTCGTTGGAAACAGAGGAATTATCCAAATTCACACCGGAAACGTAAAGAAAACGCTTTGGCACCAACAGTGGTTCAACGTAATGGACCCGGACTTCAACTTACATTTGGATGTAACGAAAATTGCAGAAGCCTGGATCGTTAAAAAACCAACTGAAGACGGAGAAGTAACGGCTATCGAAGTATTCAACAAAGAAGGAGACTTTATCGTTCAGTTCTTTGGAAAAAGGAAACCTGGAATTCATGAGCTTCAGGAGTGGAAGGACCTTGTAGCAGCTTTAGAAAAGTAATAATTAGATGATTTGAATGAGACCGTTTTGTTTGTAAAATTCAAAGCGGTCTTTTTTATTCGGATTTTGGCGAAGAATAATCAAAGACTTTAAGGGTAGGTTTACAGATAAGTGAATTCACAGTTATAGTACAATGAGTGCCAAAATATTTGTGTAATTTGTGGTTAAATATAAAAAAATGAAAAATATTTTCATAGCGATACTGCTTGCGGGTTTCTGTTCTTTGAAGGCACAGGAGCTTAAAGCTTTCCAGTTTTATGATAAAAAAGGAAAAGAAGTAAAGACGGAAAAACTGGTGAAAGAACTGGCCGATTATGATGTGGTCTTTTTTGGTGAAAACCATAACAGTTCTATCAATCACTGGCTTCAGCTTAAAATTACAGAAGCTCTGTTTGCTAAAAAGAACGGACAGCTTATTTTAGGAGCTGAAATGTTTGAAAGAGACAATCAGGCTCAGCTGAACCAATATCTGAATGGGAAATTTGATGCTAAAACATTCAAAGACTCCGCACGTTTATGGAACAACTATGCAACGGATTACAAACCTTTGGTAGATTTTGCTAAAAATAAAAAACTGAGTTTTATTGCTACCAATATTCCAAGGAAATATGCCTCTCAAACCGCTAAGGAAGGTCTTGAATCCCTGAACAAATTAAGTGAAAAAGAGAAAACACATATCGCTCAGCTACCGATAAAAGTTACGTTAGACACTCCGGGATATCCGGAAATGAAAGCAATGATGGGAGATCATGCGGAAGGAACAAAAGTGATGAATTTTATTTCAGCCCAGGCAACGAAAGATGCTACAATGGCAGAATCTATCCTGAAAAATTTACAGGCCGGGAAAACATTTATCCATTACAACGGAAACTATCACAGCAAAGAATTTGGCGGAATCTATTGGTATATCAAACAGAAAAATCCTAACCTGAAAATGGCCGTAATCTCTGTTTTTGAATCAGACGATCCCGAATTGAAAGTTCCCTCAAAAGACTATATTCCAACAGATTTTAATCTGATTATTCCTGCGGATATGACCAAGACTTTTTAATTTTTTACAAAAATGTCATTCTGACGAAGGAAGAATCTCCCTATTACTTAATTATAAGATTCTCCACTACATTGCATTCCTTTCAGAATGACAAAAATCAAACTTACATTGAATTCAATAGGGTCGGGCTTTAGCCCGGCCATTTTTATATCAAAACTTCAACGGCTTTAGCCAAAACATAAAAATCAGCGTTCTATAATCATTTTTATTCTACAATATTTACCTTTGTACCATATTCAAAAAACATGAAGAAATTACCCATCCTGCTGATCTTTTTTATAGGCCTGTTGAACGCCCAGAAACTCACTTCCAATGAGATTTCAATTATTAATCAGGGAGATGTAAGCACAGCATTACCGATTTATCAGACAACGGATGCCAGTCAGCATAAAACATTGCTGAGTATTTCTTCAGAAGCAGATCCTCTTGATCCTAATACGACTGTTCTGGTAAAAAGAATGAAAGAATCTCTTCTTTCTACGGATGGTGGAGTAGGAATTGCAGCGCCACAGGTGGGAATCAACAGAAAGATCATCTGGGTACAGCGTTTTGACAAAGAAGGAACTCCTCTGGAATATTTTATCAACCCTGTCATTGTATGGCATTCCGATCTGCAGAATCTTGGGCCGGAAGGAGACCTGTCTATTCCGGATTTCAGGGATCAGTTTTACAGAAGTAAAGTGATTCAATTGGAATATGTGGATTTGAAAGGGCAGAAATATTCAGAAATTGTAGAAGGTTTCACAGCCGTTATTTTTCAGCATGAAATTGACCATCTTTTCGGCATTCTGATCTCCGATAAAAAAGAAAAAGAGAAAAATGATTCTTATAAAAAAGTAGATGCCTATCAGAAAAGTGATGTGAATAAAGACAGAAGGTGATGGTGAATTATAAATTATAAATGATGAGTTATGAATGATGACGAACTGTTACTAAAAATATCCTCAATCATCTGCGCCCATCTGCGAAATCTGCGGTTAAATATAAAATAAAAGGAGCTGTTTCCATGGAAACAGCTCCTTTCGTTATAACTATGCTTAAAAAAATTGGATTAATCGTTGTTGGTTACTGAAAGCTTCACCTCCATATTATTTCTGGTAGCATTAGAATAAGGGCAAATTTGGTGTGCCTTTTCTGTTAAAGCCTGTGCCTCTTCAATAGAAACTCCTGGGATATTCACATCCAGTTCTGCTGCCAATCCGAAACCTCCATTCTCAATTTGGCCGATGCTTACCTGTGCCGTAACAGTTGTTTCTCCTGTTTTTACTTTAGAAAGACTGATTACTCTGTTCAATGCGCTGTCGAAACATGCAGAATATCCGGCTGCAAAAAGCATTTCAGGGTTGGCAAAATCTTCATTGGCTCCTCCTAATGCTTTCGGCATTCTTACATCAAGATCCAATACTCCGTTTTCACTTTTTACATGTCCGTTTCTGCCTCCTTGAGCAGTTACCTGAGTTGTATATAATGTTTTCATTTATTTTCTATTTTGTTTAATATTTTTAGGACTGTGTCTTTAAGATGCAGCAGTTCTTCCGGCTGTATACCCAGTCTTTCCTGAATTTTTCCCGGAATTTCACATGCTTTTTTCTGAAGCTGTTTTCCTGCTTCGTCTAAAAATACTTCAACCACTCTTTCGTCTTCTTTTTTTCTTTTTCTGATGATAAATCCTTTGGTTTCCAATCTTTTAAGAAGAGGTGTCAAAGTGCCGCTATCGAGAAACAGTTTTTCCCCTATATGGGTTACTGTAAGTCCGTCACCTTCCCATAATACCATCATAACAAGGTACTGCGGATATGTCATGTCCAGCTCATCGAGGAAAGGACGGTAAAGTCCTGTGATCTCTTTGGCGATAACATACAGCGGGAAGCAAATCTGGTTTTCTAGTTTGGGTGTTTTCGGATTTTCCATAAGTTTGAGTACGAAAGATTCGATGAAGGTATTACTTTTTTATGATAAATTCATCCATTGGAATTCTGACTTTTTTCATAGAAGACAGCCAGTCATTGGCTTCGTCACGGTATCCAAGGTATAAAAGGCTTACACTTTTTAGTCCTAATTCTTTTAATCCCAATACTTCATCTACCACTTCATTACTGAATCCTTCTGCCGGAGTACTGTCGATTTTAAGTTCTGCAGCCTGAGCCAGGGCAATTCCTAAGGCAATATAAGTCTGGCGGGCCGTGTGTGCAAAATGCTCTTCAGGAGTCTGTGCCCCATACATTTCTTTAATTTTATCGGTATAGCTTCCGAAACGACCTCTTGGAAGGTCTCTTACATCGGTATGATAATCGTAAACTTTGTCAATTTTTTCATTAGAATAGCTGTCCCATGCTGCAAAGACCAAAACGTGAGAAGAATCTCTCATTACTTCAGGGTTTAAAGCACCTGCTACCATTTTTTCTTTCAGTTCCTGATTTTCTACCACGATGATTCGGAATGGTTGTAATCCCGATGAAGTAGGAGCCAGCCTTGCTGATTCTAAAATAGTATTAAGATCTTCCTTTGAAATTTTTTTGTTCGGGTCATAAGCTTTTACAGCATGTCTCCAGTTTAGGTTTTCTATTAATGACATTTTTTCTTTTGTTTTAAATTAAACTACTTGGTGGTTGTTGAACTTCCTGTTTTTTTAATTGAAGTAAAACAACAGTACAAATGTATAAACAATTTAATTGTGTGCAATTTAATTTTGAAAGATTTTATTGATGACGATTATTGATGAATTAAAATAAATAGTAATATAGTTTGCTTTTAACTCATTTTCGCATGATTCGGATTTTTTAAGATTCTCTCGATTGCAATCTTTGCAGAAGAATTTTAAACCAAAAAACAATGCAGAGATTTAAAAACAAAACAGCTTTAATTACCGGAGGAACAAATGGAATGGGCCTGGCTACCGCTCAGAAATTTATTGAAGAAGGAGGAACAGTCATTATTACAGGAAGAACTGAAGATACTGTGAATAAGGCGCTGGAAAAACTTGGTGAAAAGGCTTTTGGAATTGTATCCGATGCCGGAAATATAAAAGACCTGATGAACCTTCAGCAGGAAGTCAGAAAATATACAGAACAGATTGATCTGGTCTTTCCGAATGCTGGATACGGAAGATTTGCTCCTGTAGAATATGTGGATGAAAACCAGTTTGACGAACTTTTTAATCTTCTCGTAAAAGGTCCTTTTTTTACAGTGCAGCAAATATTACCATTGATGAATAGCGGAAGTTCAGTTATTTTTAATACTTCAGTAGCAACGGATATTGCGATGCATAATTTTTCCGTGTATTCTGCTGCTAAATCTGCTGTGCAGTCTTTCATTAAAACCTTTGCGGTAGAGCTTACAGAACGCGGGATCCGTGTCAACGGAGTGAGTCCCGGACATATTAAGACCAATATTTTCAACAATACAGGCCTAACCGGTGAGCAGATTGAAAGCGCTATTGAAGATATTATTCCTATCATACCTTTTAAAAGACAAGGGGAACCGTCAGAAATAGCTAATGTAGTTCTGTTTCTTGCTTCAGAAGAAGCCTCCTATATCCATGGGGCTGAAGTAAAAGTAGATGCCGGGATTTCTGTGATCAGATAATGGCAGACTATTTCAGAGCAATTAAAGGTTATTTCACCTCTTTAATTTCTTTGATGATATTGGTTTTATTTTCAATACCAATATTATAGGTTTTACTTTTCTTAAGGCTCTGGGTTGCCTTTTCCATCAGAGTTTTGTACTCCGGTGATTTTTTTGAAATATAAAAAACCTGAGCACTGATTCCAATGGCAACACGTACTACTTCATTGGGTTTATCCGGATCTTCGGTGATATCTGAAATAGTAGCATTATTATACCAGGTTAAGTTCTGCGAACTGGAATTACCGGAACAGGATGTGATCATAATAAAAAGTAATAATAAATAGAACCAGGCTTTCATAGCAAAAAGTATTAAGTAAAAAGCTCCTGCAATGTATTAAAATAAATGCAGGAGCTCTATATAAATTAGTTAAAATCCACAGCTTCCTACGCTAGGTGCAGGAGAAGGAGAACATCCTGAAAGGGATGAGAAGATATTCAATACACAATTGGTATTTACATAGTTGTTATCATACAGTAAAGAACCTGCCGGGCTTCTGTAGTACACGTTTCCTGCCGTATTGGCATAAGAAGATACAGATGCAGATCCACAGCTTGTGTTTGTACATGCAGCTCTCCATGCAGCATCAGTTACAGGTCCGCTGGAGAATAATGATGGATCAATGATTCTTTTTTCAACAATTCCGGAAGCATTTTTAAAGCTTACCAATATCGCTACGTGATATACCCATGATACGCAGCATGTTCCTGTAGAAGCTCTCAGGTTACCATACACGAATTGTTTTTCACAGTCGTATCCTGCATTCAATAGTATTTGTCTCATTTTATGGGCTCTTGCATAGCATCCGTCAACAGGATATCTGAATGTAATGCACGGAGAAGAAGCTGTAGAAGTTCCGCAAGCCTGATTTTTTATCTGAGCAAACAGATTGTTTAAAGTGGCAAGGTTAGGAATAACGCTTACTGCTTTTCGGCTTTCTTCTTTTATTTCTTTAGTAAGGATAGATTTGAAATAACGGATATCTTCAGCAGTAGCTTTGTCTACTTTTGCGATTTCGCTGGTATTGGCTTTAAGGAAAACCTGAACAGGAGTTTCGTTTTCAACAGCCTGTCTGATCATGGAAATATAGCCTGCATTTTCTTTACTGTCCTTGATGTAGTAGGGCTGAGCAGTAACCATAAATGAGATTTTAAATTTCCCGTCTTCTTTATCAATCCCTACCGGGACAGTTTTACCGAAGTCTTTCATTGCGATTTCGTTTGACTCTTTGGCAACAAGATTAGGATCCTGATTGGCACCTGAATCTGAACAGGAATTAAATGACAGTACCGTCACGAATACCATCATGGATAAAAGAAATTTTTTCATAGTTTTTATATTTTGGTGGTTAATTTTCAGTGAACATTTTAATTTGTAATAGTTCACTATTTTGTGATATTAAAAGTAATAAAATTTAAAATATACGCAAGAGTTTTTTTAAATAAAATAAATTATTCTTTCATTTTATTGATTTTATGATATTGAAAATGGCGAAAAACTAATGATTATAGTGGTGGATTTAAATAAAACAAGTTTTTTAAAAAATTATGAGTTTTTTGGTTTTCATGGGTTAGATTCCTACGGAATGGACAAACTGTGGGGTAAAACCTCGATTCCAATTGTGTCATTCCGTAGGAATCTGGCCAATTTCACAAATCAGCACTATTTTTCAACATCTATAAGGTTTTGAAAACCTTTGATTTCCAAATTAAAAATAAAACGGTTTAGATTCAGTAAGATTTAAATGTTCTGATAATTATGATAGTATTTAAACTAAAAACCCAGTTTCGACTATTGAAACTGGGTTTATTATATTTTAAGTCAATTGACTATTTGTAAATGAGTTCTGCCTGAAAAACGTCAGCAAAATGTTTTCTGATCTTTGCTTTCAGTTCTTCCATTTCTTCCGGAGTAAGCTCTCTTTCAAGTTCTCTTTTCAGAGAAGTCACCTGCTTATCTTTGATCCCACATGGAATGATGTACTCAAAATAACGCATATCTGTATTTACATTCAATGCAAAACCATGAAGAGTTACCCATCTTGAAGCTTTCACACCCATTGCACACATTTTTCTTGCATAAGGTTTTCCTACATCCAGCCAGACTCCGGTTTCTCCCGGAGAACGTTCTCCTTTAATACCATATTCGGCAATGGTTCTGATGATCACTTCTTCCAGATTTCTCATATATAAATGAATGTCTGTAAAAAAGTTCTCAAGATCCAGGATAGGATAGCCTACAACCTGTCCGTAACCATGATAAGTAATATCTCCGCCACGGTTTACCTTTACGAAAGTGGCATCAATTTCTTTCAGTTTATCAATGCCGGCAAGCATATTTTCTTCATGTCCGCTTTTTCCTAAAGTATACACATGAGGATGCTCTACAAAAAGAAGGTGGTTGGGAGTGGTTGTATGTTGTTCCGCAGGAAGATCTCTGTTTTTTATCTTGGTATCAATGATGTTTTTCATCAGCTGTTCCTGATAATCCCAGGCTGGCTGATATTCTTTGACTCCTAAATCTTCAAATTCTACTGATTTATTTTGATTTGTATTCATTTCAATTTTTGATATACAAATTTAGTGAATTTTACCCTTTTATGGAATGGATAAAATCTATGGCACTTTTCTTCCAGTCTCTATCCTGAAGCAGAATATTCACAAAGGCTGTTCCTATGATACCGCCATCCGCTTTTTCTGTTACATTTTCAAAATCCTCTTTCGATTTAATTCCGAATCCGATCATCACAGGATTTTTGAGTGGGAGGGAAGCTACCCTGGAAAGGTAGTATTCATTTTTTAAAACTGCATTTTCATTTCCGGTTGTAGAGGAAGAGCTTACTGCATACAGAAAACCTGAACTTAAAGAATCCAGATACATCATTCTTTCATCAGAGGTTTCCGGAGTGACCAGAAAGGTAAAATTAAGATTGTACTGCTTTAAAACAGACTGATAGTTTTTCTCAAATTCAATAGGGGGAAGGTCAGGAAGAATCAACCCTGAAACACCGCTTTCGGAACATGCTGCACAGAATCTCTCAAATCCAAAACTTAATACCGGATTAATATAACCCATCAGGATAATGGGAATTCTGATTTCGTCTTTGATGGCTTTTAACTGAGATAATAACTTTTCAATCGTCATTCCGTTTTGTAAAGCCAGCTCATGGGCCTTTTGAATAACCGGACCGTCTGCCACAGGATCAGAATAGGGCATTCCGATCTCGATCATATCTGCCCCGGAATCCTGAATCAGTTTTATAATATCAGCGGTATCATCCAGTTGAGGAATTCCTGCTGTGAAGTATATATTTAGTTTTTTCATTTCTTTCTTTTTGTATTGATGTATTTATGTAAAATGTATTTATGATCAGGTTTTATCTGTTAAAGTCATTTTACGTGAATACTTTTTACATTTTACAAATTCTTCAGATACGTTTCCATATCTTTATCTCCACGGCCGCTCAGACAAATGACAATAACATCATTTTCGCCAAATTTCTTCTTGTCTAAAACTGCCAGAGCATGTGAACTTTCCAATGCCGGAATGATGCCTTCCAGTTTAGTCAGCTCGAAAGCACATTTCAAAGCTTCATCATCATTAATGCTAAAGAATTCAGCACGTTTTTCTTTAAATAAATGCGCATGAAAAGGTCCGATTCCCGGATAATCCAGTCCTGCAGAGATAGAGTGGGGTTCTATAACCTGGCCGTCTTCCGTCTGCATCACAAGACTTTTGCTTCCGTGAAGTACCCCAAGTGTTCCTAAAAATGTAGTTGCTGCAGATTTCCCGGAATCTACTCCCAATCCTCCTGCTTCAGCGGCAATGATTTTCACTGCTTTTTCCTCCACAAAATGATAGAAAGTCCCAGCAGCATTACTTCCACCTCCTACGCAGGCAATCACGTAATCCGGATTTTCTCTTCCGATTTTCTCTTTAAGCTGCTCTTTAATCTCTTTTGAAATAATACTTTGAAATCTTGCTACAAGATCCGGGAATGGGTGAGGACCCACCACGCTTCCAATCACATAATGAGTCGTCTGAGGATTGTTGATCCAGTCTCTTAATGCTTCATTCACTGCATCTTTAAGTGTTTTTGATCCTGAAGTGGCTGGTACTACTTCTGCACCCAGCATTTTCATCCTTGCAACATTCGGGGCTTGTCTCTGGATGTCAATTTCTCCCATGTAAACAATACATTCCAAACCAAGCAAAGCACAGGCTGTAGCGGTGGCAACACCATGTTGTCCGGCTCCGGTTTCAGCAATAATTCTGGTTTTTCCAAGACGTTTTGCCAACAGAACCTGTCCCAGAGCGTTATTGATCTTATGAGCTCCGGTATGGTTGAGGTCTTCACGTTTTAAATAAATCTGAGTCTGGTATTTTTGACTTAGGTTTTTAGCGAAATATAAAGGAGTAGCACGGCCTACATAATTTTTCAGCAAATCCTGATACTCAGCCTGAAAATCTTCAGATTCTATAATTTCAAGATAGTTTTTTTGCAATTCTTCTACATTAGGATAGAGCATTTCTGGGATAAAAGCACCTCCAAACTCTCCATAATATCCGTTTTCATCGGGGTTTTTATAATTCATTTTTTTATTCTTTAGTAATTAAATAAGCATTATTCTGTGCGCTTAGCTGATTAAGCAGTTCTTTGGTTTCCTTTGATGCATTAAAAATCAAGATATCATCGTCTTCAGAGTTAACCCATTCCGAATTGATACTTTCTTTGATCATTTTAGCTTTGTCATGAAGAATTTCAATCAAACACTTTTCATAAAAATGACGGAGATCCGAATGGCAGAAACCAATAGTATCCAAATTTCTCTGAATGACATTTTCTTTGAAATGACGAACTAAAGCGGCTCCATATCCTTTCTTTTTATGAGCAGAAACAAGTCCTACAGCTTCCGCAAAAGAATAATCAGTGCCGGCTATTTTTAAAGTAAAATCAAAATTGACACGCATCACTGCCAGAATATTTTCATCGGTATCCATTATAAAATGAAATTCAGAATCTTTGAAAAAAGTCTGGAAATAAGCAGACCTCATGTTGTTCCAGGCAGAAATATCCCAAAGCTGTAAGATATGTTCTATCTCATTTTCCGTTAAATCCTTCGTTTCCTTTACCTGATATTTCATGAGTTTAAGCTATTAATAAATGTAAGATGATAATCGTATTGTTGTTTGGTAATCAGTTTTTTATAATGTAATAATTCTATTTTATGCATTAAATCAATTAGCGTTGCTTTATCTATTTTGGATTGATACATAGTAATTGCAATTTCCAGATTGTCAATCAGATAATAAGAATCAGAGTCTTCATACAGCAGAAATATTTTAGCATAAATCAATCCTAAGTCATAATTTATAACTGATCTTACATGGCTTTCCAGAAACTTATCCGAAATAATAACAAGATAATAGCTGTTCCACAAACTGATTCTTTCAAAAAAATACTGAATATCGGTTTCCTGAAAATCTTTAATGATTTCAATGAACTCAGACAATAATCCGCCAACTTCCCAATGCTCTATATTGCTGTCATTCTCGGCAACAAAATGATACAAGGCCTGGATTTTTTCATTCCCAAACTTAGGAGGAAATAAGTTTTTATAAAATGTCTTTTTTAGCAAATGTATGTTCATCGTTGTGTTTTTTTAGGGGTTATATCTTTTTATTGATATAGGTTTTTAAACTTTTTTATCCGGTCAATATCTTTATTTCCAGGTTCGATTTCAAATTTTGAATTGATATCTAAAGCAAAAGGCTGCTGTTGTAAAGCTTTGATATTTCCAATATTTTCTTCTGAAATACCACCACTTAAAAAGTAGGGCAGTGGAATTTCAAGATCATTCAGTAAAGTCCAGTCAAACTGTTTTCCTGTTCCACCGAATGCTTTCCCGTCTGTATCAAACAGGTAGTAGGTGATAGGCTGCAGGTTGCAGGTTGTAGGTTGTTGACTGAAAGTTTGCAGTATTTTATTTTTGGTTTCTGAATCATTGTTTCCTATCCTTATCACTTTAATGATCTTGACTTTGGGATCCAGTTTTTGTCTTAATTCAGTAATGAAACGATCACTTTCGTCGCCATGAAGCTGTACAAAATTCAATCCTGCTTTTTGAACAATCTGTAGAATGACCTCTGCTTTTTCGTTTACAAAAACGCCAGTTTTTCCCTGGTGATTTATAGTAGAAATCTCTTCCAGGCTCAGATGATTCAAAACATATCTCGGTGACTTTTCATAAAAGATGAAGCCAAGGAAATCTACGTTCATTGCCATCAATTCTTGAATCTGGCTTAATTGCGTTAAGCCACATACTTTGAGTTTGGGAGTGCTGGTAGGTTGCAGGTTCATTTCAGGTATCATTTTATCTATTAAATTTGTACTGAGAAATCTTCAAATGCTTTAGCCGGGTTCGTATTTTTCATAAAATATTCTCCCATCAGGAAGCCGTCAAATCCTTTTTCTTTTAAAAACTGAAAATCTTCAAGGTTATAAATACCGCTTTCCGCTACAGATAAAACTTCTTTTGGAAGCAGGTTTTTCAGCTGAACAGAATGTTGCAGATCCACTTTGAAGTCTTTAAGGTTTCTGTTGTTGATTCCTACAAGATCAATTTTTGAATTACAATGTTTCAGTTCATCTTCCGTATGAATTTCCAGTAAAACTTCCATGTTCAGTTCATGAGCAAGATCTGTAAATTCTTCTACCTGAGCGGGTGAAAGACAGGATGCGATCAGTAAAATAACATCAGCTCCAATACTTTTAGCTTCAAAGAACTGGTATTCATCAATCATGAAATCTTTTCTCAGAATCGGAATGTTAATATCATTTCTTACACTTACAATATCATTTAAGTTTCCTCCGAAAAAATCATGATCAGTCAGGATAGAAATTCCACTGGCTCCAAAATTTTCGTATGCTGAAACCACTTCTAATGGCTCCACGCTATTGTTGATGATTCCTTTTGAAGGAGATTGTCTTTTAAATTCAGCGATAATTCCGCTTCTATTTTTGATAGATTCTTTCAGAGAATGGGTTTTTCTTCCAAAAAAGCCTGTGTTTTTTAACCGGTCAAGAGATATACGTGATTTTGCTCCGGCAACTTCCTCTTTTTTTCGTTCAATAATTTTATCCAGTATAGTCATTTCTTGTGTTTATGTTTGGTCAATGGTGAATTTTGCTTCGCAAGTGAATAATGAATTTAATTAATCAGGAGATTAAAACTGTTTAATGCTTTTCCACTTTGAAGACTTTCCTGAGCCAGAAGAAGACAGTCGTCATACGTTCCGAAGCGGTGCGTGTTGTACAGTGCTACTGAAGCATTGGCCAGAATCACAGAATTTTGTTGTTCCGTACCTTTTGCTTCCAGGATATTCATAAATATTTTTGCCGTTTCCTGGACAGAACTTCCAGCCTTAATATCCTCCAGCGTTACCGGGTTGAAACCTAAATCTTCTGCAGAATAAATCTCTTCTCCGTTTTTTGTAATGATTTTGCTGTCGTCAGTAAGACTTATTTCATCATATCCGTCAAGGCCATGTACCAGAATAAATTCACGTTCCTCTTTTTGAAGGAGGTACTGATAAATTCTTGCAATTTCCAGGTTGTACACTCCAATCATTGAATATTTGGGTTTTGCAGGATTAACTAATGGTCCCAAAAGGTTAAAAAATGTTCTCAATCCCAAAGATTTTCTCAATAATCCAACGGATTGCAGCGCAGGATGAAAGTAAGGAGCATGGAGAAAACAAATGTTGGCTCTTTTAAGGTCTTCATTCAATTGTTCCGAACTGTTTTTAAACTGATAGCCCAGTTCTTCCAGTACATTGGATGAACCAGTGATAGTGGAAGCTCCATAATTTCCATGTTTGGTTACCTTCTGCCCGGCTCCTGCCACCACAAAGCTTGCTAATGTTGAGATATTGATAGTGTCTTTTCCATCACCTCCCGTTCCCACAATGTCAATGGCGTCACTGGCATCTATGTCTGCAGGAACAGCCATCTGTAGCAGAGCCTCTCTGAATCCTTCCACTTCCTTCAGAGTAATATTTCTCATCAGGAAAACACTTATAAATGCGGTAACTTCTGCGGCATTGAACTTATTCTGTGCAATCTCAATCATGGTAGCCTTAGCTTCTGATTTTGAAAGCGTATTATGGTTGAACAGGTATTGCAGTATTTCTTTCATTTGTGGCGTTTTTATTGTTGTTGATGGGACTTCTAGTGTTTTCACGATAAAAGAAAATTTTTAATGATTACTTCTCCTTCGGGAGTTAAAATACTCTCAGGGTGAAACTGTACTCCATGTACATCATAAGTTTTATGCTGTAAAGCCATGATCATTCCGTCTTTGTCTACAGCTGTGATTTCCAGTTCCTCCGGGAAATCTTCAGGATTTACTGCCCAGCTGTGGTATCTGCCCACTTCCAGTCCTGAATTCAGATCTTTGAAAAGTTTGGTATTTTCTTTTACCAGTTCAGTAGTGGTTGCAACTCCGTGGAAGATTTCAGTCAGATTGATTAGATTTCCTCCGAAAGCTTCAGCAATAGCCTGCTGTCCGAGACATACTCCCAGAATACTTTTTGTAGGGGCATATTCTTTAATAAGGTCTAATAAAATACCCGCTTCTTCGGGAATTCCAGGTCCTGGAGAGAGAATGATCTTATCATACTTTCCGATTTCTTCCAGAGTAATTTCATCATTTCTTACCACATCCACTCTTTGATTCAGAATTCTTTCAATAATCTGGACCAGGTTATAAGTGAAGCTGTCATAGTTGTCAAAAACAAGAACTTTAAGTGGCTGCTGAGTGTTTATATTGTTGTTCATTTCTTTTTTGTTAGGTTGTTTTGCTAGTTGCTAGTTGCTAGTTGCTAGTTGCTAGTTGCTAGTTGCTAGTTGCTAGTTGCTAGTTGCTAGTTGGTGTTGGTAGGGCTTATTTTATTTTTCAACTATTTTTTCTGCTTTTTCCACTGCTTTTTTCAGTGCATTCAGCTTGTTGTTGACTTCCTGCAGTTCATTTTCCGGAACTGATTTAGCCACAATACCGGCACCAGCCTGGTAAAAGAGTGTATTGTTTTTACTTAAGAAAGTTCTGATCATAATGGCCTGGTTACAGGTTCCGTTTAATCCGATCATTCCTATACAGCCGCCATAATATCCGCGGGAATCTTTTTCGTATTGATTAATAAGTTGAAGCGCTTTATGCTTCGGCGCACCGCTCAATGTTCCCTGAGGGAAAGTTGCAGATACCATTTCAAGAGGGTTGATATCAGTGGAAACATCGGCTGTTACTTCACTTACCATATGGATTACGTGAGAGAACAACTGAATTTCTTTAAGCTTGGTTACCGTTACATTTTTTCCGAGTTTTCCAAGATCATTTCTTGCCAGGTCAACCAGCATAGTATGTTCTGCATTTTCTTTAGGATCAGCTTTTAATTCTTCAATAGCCTGAAGATCAGTCTCAAAGTTTCCTGTTCTTTTAGATGTTCCGGCAATCGGGTGGATGATTGCTTTATGGTCTTTTATAATTAATTGGCTTTCAGGGCTTGATCCGAATAATTTGTAATTTCCGTAATCAAAATAGAAAAGATACGGAGAAGGGTTGATATTTCTTAAAGCACGGTATACATTGAATTCATCTCCTTTGAATTTCTGTTCAAACCTTCTGCTCAAAACCAGTTGGAAGACATCGCCACGCATGCAGTGTTTTTGGGCTGTTTTTACTAATTCTCTATAGTCTTCATCAGTAATATTAGACGTTTCCTCATCAGTTTTTTCGAAAGGATACACAGGGGTATTCTGATTTTTAATAAGGTTTTCCAACAGATGGAACTCAGATTTTACCCCGTCAATAGAATTTTCAATGATATACATTTCATCGTTGAAATGGTTGATCGCAATTACATATTGATATAATCTGTATCTCAGAACAGGAATTTCAACTTCCTTACTTTGTGCTTTAAGATTGATCTTTTCGAAAAACTGTACCGCTTCAAAACTTGTATATCCAAAAAGGCTCTGAGCGGTTTGTTCTATAGGATCGTTGGTTTCTTCACATTTAAAAATTTTCCTGAATTCCTCAAATATATCTGTGATATTGCGTTCCATCATGAACTGCTTTACAGGAGCAGAAGCAGGAAGCTTGATTTCATATTCGTTGAGGTTTTTTACTTCAATTCCTGCAATGGCATTTACTGCGATGAAAGAAAAGTTGTTATCAATACTTTTTGAATCCGAGCTTTCCAGAAGAATGGTATCACGGAATTTATCTCTGATTTTAAGATAAATATTCATGGGCGTATGAAGATCTCCCAGTGTTTTTTTCGAAACAGTTTTTATTTTAATTGTGTCAGTATGCATTTTGTTTTTTTGTAAGATTAAAGAATAAAAAAAGGCTTCAACGGTATCCGTCAAAGCCTATATATTGTTTTTTGATTATTTCTGCTGTATGATTAGCAACATGACAATACCTTCAGACCCGACGAAGAGTTTGAAAGCCACCACCAAATATTGTTGCTCATTTTAAACATGGGACAAATGTAGAAATTTTTTTAATACAAAAACTAAAAAATAGTAAAAATTAAAAAAACTTAACATAAAAATCTTCTATTTAAGCTGCTTCAGCTCAAGTTGCAATTCTTTGATTTTCTCTTTGTAAGCTGCTTCATCATAATATTTTACATATTCTTCTAATGCTGAAATGTATTCTTCAATGAACTCCTTATTGGTTCTGTCTGCTTCATATTTGATTTTTGCTGAATTGACAGGAGCCAATTTTGAATACTTAAGACTTGCCTGTCCTTCATCAGACTGATTGTAGAGAATCACTATGTTTTTTTCATAGCCCGGAATATATTTTACAGGAAAAGAAACCTCCGTTTGCGGTATTCTGATTGCATTTTCAATCGGATAGATAGAAGCTGTTGTAGTAGAGAAAAATGTTGAAATATATTTTCCGTCCTGTTTCTTTACAATAGCTTCATAATCATGAATATACATGTCATTCAGGGTAGAGTTGGTTTCTACATCAGACGTAATGATTGCAGTGCTTTCCACTCCGTATTTGTTTAAAAACCATGCGTTTAAAAACTGTCCTCCAAATCCGTTTAATATAGCCAGAGGAATAATGGGGATCAAAAACCATGCTTTTTTGGTCAGGTACGAAAGTCCTCCAAAGAGTACCAGTAACAAAATCACAGTATAAAAACCATGATGACTGGTAAAAAAAAGAATTTTTGAAATTAAAACCATGGATTAAATATAACGATAATAATCTTTTATTAAACGCTGGGATCGCAAAAATGTTATTAAATTACTGTTAAAACGGTCGCCAGGGCGTTTCACTTAGTAAAGTTCGCTGTCATTAGCTGAGCGAAGTGCCCTTGCGAACAAAAAAAGAGTTTTATTTTAATTACTTTGCGAACATAGCGCTTAAAACAATTATTTTACCGGTTCAGACAAAGGAATATCAGGCGTTCCACTGTAGAAAACAATTAGAGTTGCGCCTTTATCTCCGGTTTTTCCTCTATGAGCAATGTTAACCATTTCAGGAAGAACCTGGCCTTTTCTTACCCATTGCGTTTTGCCGTCTTCCTTTCTTTCGATCTGGATTTCTCCTTTTTCTACATACGCAACATTAATGACAGGGTGTTTATGCCAGTCCAGAGCTTTGTTGGGGGGTACGGCAATTTTCAGAACCGATATTTCAGACTGTGTTGTGGGATAAGCCGGATACACAGTTCCATCCCAGGACTTTGTAGTTTTTAAAAGCGTTACAGATTCAATTTTATCAGAATATTCTGATTGTGGCTCGTTCGATGAATTATCACAGGAAAAAAGCAGGGAAGAGAGTAGAGCGAAGAAAGCTGTACCCAATAGATTTTTTTTAGTCATAAACTTTTCAATTAATAGATTGATTTGGTTCGGATGATCCGTGATACAAAAATAGCAAGCCTACTTAAATTTCCCTAATGTTTGAATTATTTTTTATTGATCTGATGACAATTCAGCCCTTAAAAAATATTTATCAAAGAAAACATTTGTCATAAGTTTAAAACTTTATTTTTTATATTTTTGCTACCAAATTAGAAAAAAATGAAAAAAGTATTAGCAATCGCATTTATCGGAGGTTTATTATTAGCAAGCTGCAAAAAAAAGCCAGATCATTCTTTACAGGATACTAACACGATGCTTGAAGAACCAGAAGCAACTACCGTTGTAGATTCTACAGCTAAAACTGCTGCTCCTGCTGCTGCAACTCCTGCTACAACTGCTCCTGAAGCTGCTAAAACAGATTCTACAGCGAAGAAATAATGAAAAAAATACTTTTGGTAGGAACACTCGGTCTTCTGATCATTTCCTGTTCTAAAAAAGAAAATACAGCAGAAGTGGCTCCTTCTTCTGAGACAGCAGCTGTTTCAGAACCGGCAGCATCTAATCTTTCAGGTGATCAGATCATGGAAACATTGGATTGCTCAGGATGTCACGCTGTGAATGAGAGAATGATAGGACCTTCTTATAAGGAAATCGCAGGGAAGTACTCTGAAAAGGATACAGAATTGTTGGCTTCCAAAATTATAGAAGGCGGAAGTGGAGTATGGGGAAGTGTGCCTATGGCTGCCCATCCACAGGTATCTAAAGAAGATGCCAAAAAAATGGTGGAATATATTTTAAGTCAGAAGAAATAAAATATGTCCGCTGAAAAATCCAGTCTGCACACAAGAAATCTGCATCGCAATCCCTATGATTTTGATGAGCTTATCTCTTGTGTGCCGGAACTGAAACACTTTGTTTTCGTTAATGCTTATCAGACGGTTACCATTAATTTCAGCATTCCAAAAGCGGTGAAACTGCTCAATAAAGCCTTACTCTTACATTTTTATCATATTAAAGGCTGGGATATTCCCGACACCAATCTTTGTCCTCCAATTCCCGGAAGGGCAGATTATGTACATTATATTGCTGATCTTTTAGCTGAACAGCTGAGTGCAATTCCCACAGGAAATTCTGTAAAAGGATTGGATATTGGAACAGGAGCCAATCTTGTATATCCTTTAATCAGTAACAAAGCTTATGACTGGGAAATGCTGGGAACAGATATCAATCAGGATTCTTTGGTAAATGCTCAAAATATTCTGGATCAAAATGAAGACCTTATCTCTGTTATTCAGTTGAAAAGTCAGCCTGATACTGATCATATCTTTACCAATATCATTAATCCTGATGATAGGTTTACCTTCACCATGTGTAATCCACCTTTTCATGATTCTGAAGAATCTGCAATGAAGGGAAATATCAGAAAAACAAAAAATCTTAATAAATCAAAGAAAACAAAACCTCTTCTTAACTTTAGCGGCCAGCAGTCGGAACTTTGGTGTGAAGGAGGTGAACTGGCTTTTATCACTAAGATGATTAATGAAAGTGCATTATTTTCAACCCAGGTTCTTTGGTTCACGTGTCTGGTTTCCAAAAAAGACAACCTCAATAAGCTCACCAGTCTTTTAAAGAAAGTAAACGCTGTAGAAGTGAAAACTATTGATATGGCTCAGGGACAAAAGGTAAGCAGAATGCTGGCGTGGACGTTTATTCCTCAAAAAGACAGAACAACCTGGTTTATTTAAGGTTCAAGGTTTCTGGTTGCTAGTTTTTTTGTTGCTGTTTTTGTTAGGTTGTCATTATCTTGATTTTCCATCAAAACTCACCATTCGCTTGCGAAGCAAAATTCACTATTGACAGCATCCCGAATCCTGTATCTCAATATCCCGTACCCCGAATCTCAACATCATTCCTCTTCACTTTTTAAAATTTCTGAAAAAAGCCATTGATGGTCATGTCAAAAATGCCTAAATTTGTACGCTTTTAGAAAAATAAGAAATGCAATTATCAGAACAAGAAATCATTAGAAGAGAAAAGCTGAATAAGCTTACTGAAATGGGGATTAATGCGTTCCCTGCGGATGAGTATACCATTACAGATACTACAGAATCTATAAAACAGGACTTTTCTGAAAGTAAACAGGTGAAGATCGCTGGTAGATTGATGTCCCGCAGAATTCAGGGGAAGGCTTCTTTCGCAGAATTGCAGGATTCTAAAGGAAAAATCCAGGTTTACTTCAACAGAGACGAGATCTGTCCGGGTGAAGATAAAGAACTATATAATGAAGTATACAAACACCTTTTGGATATCGGTGATATTATCGGTATCGAAGGAGAATTGTTTACTACGCAGGTAGGAGAAATGACGGTTTTAGTAAAGAACTTTACACTTCTTACAAAGGCTTTGCGTCCTCTTCCTCAGGCTAAAACCGACGAAAACGGTATTGTACATGACGGTTTTACAGATCCTGAATTAAGATACAGACAGCGTTATGTAGATTTAACGGTAAACCCTCAGGTTAAAGAAATTTTCGTAAAAAGAACAAAATTGTTCAATGCCATGAGAACATTCTTCAACGATGCGGGTTATTTTGAAGTAGAAACTCCTATTTTACAGTCAATTCCTGGTGGAGCTGCAGCAAAACCGTTTATCACGCACCACAATGCATTAGATATCCCATTATATTTAAGAATTGCCAACGAATTATACCTGAAAAGATTGATCGTAGGTGGTTTTGACGGAGTATATGAGTTCTCTAAAAACTTCAGAAATGAAGGGATGGACAGAACACATAACCCTGAGTTTACCGCAATGGAGATCTATGTAGCATACAAAGACTACAACTGGATGATGGATTTCACTGAGAAATTATTGGAATTCTGTGCCACTCAGGTGAATGGAAATTCAGAATCTACTTTTGGTGAACATACGATCAACTGGAAAGCTCCTTACCCAAGAGTTTCCATGACAGAAGCGATCCTGAAATATACAGGATTCGATATTACAGGAAAAACTGAGAAGGAATTATACGATTTTGCCAAGTCTATCGGTATTGAAGTAAACGAGACGATGGGGAAAGGAAAATTAATTGATGAGATCTTCGGTGAGAAATGTGAAGGAAACTTTATTCAACCGACATTCATTACAGATTATCCGATCGAAATGTCTCCACTGACAAAGAAACACAGAAGCAAAGAAGGCTTAACAGAACGTTTTGAATTAATGGTATGTGGTAAAGAAATTGCCAATGCGTATTCAGAGCTTAATGATCCTATCGATCAGAGAGAGCGTTTTGAAGCACAGATGACTTTATCTGAAAGAGGAGACGACGAGGCAATGTTCATCGATCAGGACTTCTTAAGAGCATTGGAATATGGAATGCCGCCAACTTCGGGGTTAGGAATCGGTATGGACAGATTAATCATGTTCTTAACGAATAATGCGTCTATCCAGGAAGTATTATTCTTCCCTCAGATGAGACCTGAAAAAGCGGTTCCACAGATTGAATTGGGAGAAGATGAAAAAGTAATCCTTGAAATCCTTAACTCTCAGGAAGAAGCAATGTCTTTAGCTGAAGTAAAAGAAAGAAGCCAGCTATCCGGTAAAAAATGGGATAAAGCCTCCAAAACTCTTACAAAGAACAATATTGTGAAAGTAGAGAAGATTGACGAAAATCTTTTGATGAAATTGGCTTAAGATTTTTCAGAAGATATAAATATAAAAGGTACAGAGCTATTCTGTACCTTTTTCTTTTTTCCATTTCCGAAGCTGTGTTCTGAAGTTTTTAAACGGAGCTATGGTATTAATATGAATCCATTTCCAGACAGGCCACTGAGCAGGAGTTGTGGCCCATTTTCTTTTTCCGGGAATAAATAATGTATCATCATCAAGGCTTTCTATCCATGCAATAATTTCATTCACCTGATTTTGTAATAATGTTCTTTGTTCTTGTAAGCTATAAGATCCGTATTGGTCATAAAATGACTGATATAATCCCTTCAGGTTATTCCATTTATATTCAGGAGTAGGTGTTTTAACATCAATTCCCTTTTTTTCATCAGACTCCCATTGCAAAAGCAGGTGAGTCCAGCCCAGCTGATAAGAAATGTTTTGTGATGGAGTTTTATCAACTCCGGATTGCAGAAGGTCTTTTTCGTCTTCTTTAATATCATCAAATTCCTGATCGTAAAGCTGGAATCTTTTCTTCAGCTCTTCAATAAGTTCTGTTTTATCCTTGTAATTTGGCATATCTATTATTTTCTCAGTTTACTGAACGATGCCATCAGATAAAATAAAAAAGGAAGAATAAATAATGAACCCAGCATTAAAGCCCATCCCAATGCGGCAATGGTTTTTTCAGGAGCCATATGTTCCAGTAATGAAAGATGCTGTCCGTTTCCTAACAAAATAATATTCGGATTATGCTGATACGTTGCAGCTACTAAAATCATGACCATCTGAAATCCTGCCAACGCACGTACCGGAAGCAGTTTTTGTCGGTTCAACGCTCTTAGAATAAGCAATAATGCAATGGTAGCAAAAGCGATTGCCATAATTCCCAAAGGTTTTGAAAAGACCCACATCAAAAGAGGAATATCTGAAATATAAGCTGTTAAAAACACTAATATTCCGGTAATGACAACAAAGATCATCGTTTGCTTGGACTTTCTTATCATCAGCAAAAGATCTGCTTTATCACGGGTCTCTCTTAATGAAAAGATAGAAGCAAGATAAGCGCACAATGCTACAGTGAATAGCCCCACAGAAACTCCAAACCAGTTCAGCCAGCTAAAAATATATAAATCCACAAAACTTACCGCGTCAGGATTGATAGAATGGGAAACAGTTGCAGCAGCTATTAATCCTAAAAAGAAAGGTGTTAAAAGACTCGCGTAATAGAAAATCTGGGTGTATAAAACCTGCCAGTTGTCTTTCACAGCATCATAGTGTCTGAAAGTAAATGCCGTTCCCCTTGCAATAATTCCTACCAGCATCAATACCAAAGGAATATGAAGATAGGTAGACATGGTGGTATAGATTTCGGGAAACCCTACAAAGAGAATCACAATTGCGATGATCAGCCACATATGATTGGCTTCCCATACAGGAGCAATAGATTCATACATGATTTCCTGAGTCTTATGTCTGGCTTTTTTATTACTGAAAAGCTCTACAATACCAGCTCCGAAATCGGCCCCTCCCAGAATAATATAAAGACAGATGGAAAGCCAGAGAAAACCTATAACAACGTAGATCATGATTTTTTGTTTTTATCGTTAAGCTGAGGGTCGGTAGGATCGTAAAGTTTCGGTACCATTTGAATCTGTCTTCTTAAAAGGAAGATAAGAATCATTGATAATGATATGAAAATTGCAGTAAAGAAGTAGAAGGAATACTGTATTCCAGGCATTGGGGTAACAGCATCTACTGTTCTCATAATTCCGTAAATAATCCACGGCTGTCTTCCCACTTCCGTCACAGTCCATCCTGCTTCCAGGGCAATATATCCAAAAGGAGTTGCAATTAAAAAGGTCTTTAACAGCCAGTTTTTATTCAGCCATTCCTTTCTGAAGAAAAAAGAATATAAATAAATAACTCCAATAATTATCATCACCACTCCGAAAAAGATCATGATCTGAAAAGCATAATGAACAACCGCAATCGGAGGCCATTCATCTCTCGGGAAATCCTTAAGACCTTTTACTTCAGCATTAAAATCATTACTCACCAGAAAACTTAAAACTTTTGGGATTTTCACCGCATATTTCACTTCTTCTTTGTCTTCATCAGGAATTCCCCCAACAATAAATGAAGCTCCTTTTTCAGTTTCAAAATGAGCTTCCATAGCAGCCAGTTTTATCGGTTGTCTTTCTGCTACCGATTTTGCCGCAACATCACCGCTTAAAGGCGCTCCGAATGCTCCGATAAGAGCAAAACCTACCGCAATTCTAAACGCTTTGGTATGAAATTCAATATTTCTTTTTCGCATGATCATAAAGGCATGTACTCCGGCTACCGCAAATCCTGTGGCACAAAATGCAGCAACAGTCATGTGAAGAGCCTGTGGAAACCATGCATCGTTGAACATTGCTTTAATAGGATCTATATTAAGATACTGTCCATTAATATAATCAAAACCCGTTGGAGAATTCATCCATGAATTAGCCGCTACTACAAGAATTCCCGAAGCAAGCCCGCTTACTCCTACAAGAAATCCGCAGAACCAGTGAAACCATTTGTTGAATCTTTCCCAACCATATAAAAAGAACCCGATGGCAATAGCCTCAATGAAAAAGGCTGTTCCCTCCAGTGAAAAAGGCATTCCGAAAATAGGACCTGCATGTTTCATAAAACCGGGCCATAAAAGTCCCAGCTCAAAAGAAAGCATTGTTCCAGAAACAGCTCCGGTAGCAAAAAGGATGGCTACACCTTTGCTCCATGCTTTTGTAAGTCCTTTGTATACTTCATTATTGGTTTTAAGGTATTTCCAATGGGCAAAAGCCATCAGAAAAGGCATCACCATACCCACACAGGAGAATATGATATGAAAGCCCAGAGAAAGTGCCATCTGGGCACGGGCAGCAATAAAATCATCCATAATATCAACTTTTCAGTAAATAAATTTACGCATAAATTATTGATGTTGAGTATGATTTAAAACAGTTGATATTTCAGGAATACAGATTAATTTTGATTCTTTTATGGATTACAATTCCTTATGTTTTCAATAAGAAAACTCTACATTTTTTTGACACTTTTTAACTTTCATACCTCGAAAAAAATCACGATATTTGTAAGTCTTTGCATAGAGCAAGATTTTTAATATTTAATATGAGTCAAAAACAATATACAGCTAGTAGTATTCAGGCATTGGAAGGAATGGAGCACGTTCGTATGCGTCCTTCAATGTACATTGGTGATGTAGGAACAAGAGGTCTTCACCATTTGGTTTATGAAGTAGTAGATAACTCTATTGACGAGGCATTGGCAGGATACTGCGATACGATCTTCGTTAGCATCAAGGAAGGAAACGGAATTGAAGTAAGTGATAACGGTAGAGGTATTCCGGTTGATTTCCACGAAAAAGAGCAGAAATCAGCCCTTGAAGTTGTAATGACAAAAATTGGAGCCGGAGGTAAGTTTGATAAAGATTCTTACAAAGTTTCAGGAGGTCTTCACGGAGTTGGGGTATCGTGTGTGAATGCACTTTCCAATGAAATGGTAACTACTGTTTACAGGGACGGGAATATTTATCAGCAGATTTATTCTAAAGGAAAAGCACAGACTCAGGTTGAAGAGATCGGACATAGTGAGAAAAGAGGTACAAAGCAGTTTTTTCAGCCGGATGATACTATTTTTACTGAACTGATTTACAACTATGATACATTAGCCAGCCGTTTAAGAGAACTTTCTTACCTTAATAAAGGAATTACAATTACGCTTACTGATGAAAGAGAAAAATTGGAAGACGGTTCTTTCCGCTCAGAAATTTTTCATTCTGAAGGAGGGTTGAAAGAATTTGTTGCTTATATCGATGGTAACCGTGAATCTATTATGGAGCACGTGATTTTCATGGAAGGTGAAAGAGACGATATTCCTGTTGAAGTGGCGATGCGTTATAACACGTCATTCAACGAAAATCTTCACTCTTACGTTAATAATATTAATACCCATGAAGGTGGTACTCACCTTGCAGGTTTCAGAAGAGCTTTAACAAGAACTTTAAAGAAGTATGCAGACGAATTGGGACTTCCGGCAAAAGAAAAAGTAGAAATTACCGGTGATGACTTCCGTGAAGGATTAACAGCTGTAATTTCTGTAAAAGTAATGGAACCTCAGTTTGAAGGACAGACCAAAACAAAATTAGGAAACTCTGAAGTTTCTGGTGCTGTTGATAAAATTGTAGGGGAAATGCTTACTAACTTCCTGGAAGAGAATCCTAATGAAGCTAAGGTAATCGTTCAAAAAGTTGTTTTAGCTGCTAAGGCAAGACAGGCTGCGAAAAAAGCGCGTGAAATGGTTCAGAGAAAATCTCCAATGGGAGGTTCTGGTCTTCCCGGGAAACTTTCTGACTGTTCATCCAAAGACCCGGCTGAATCTGAACTATTCCTTGTAGAGGGAGATTCCGCAGG
Source organism: Chryseobacterium sp. GVT01B (assembly GCF_019970045.1). Taxonomy (GTDB): domain Bacteria; phylum Bacteroidota; class Bacteroidia; order Flavobacteriales; family Weeksellaceae; genus Chryseobacterium. The sequence continues at coordinate 208,196 of NZ_JAHXYI010000005.1, read as the reverse complement.
TGGAACGGCTAAACAGGGAAGAGACAGACACTTCCAGGCTATTCTTCCGTTAAGAGGTAAAATTTTGAATGTAGAGAAATCTATGCTTCATAAAGTATATGACAACGAGGAAATCAGAAATATCTATACTGCCCTTGGAGTATCTGTAGGTACTGAAGAAGACAGCAAAGCTTTGAATATGGCGAAGCTTAGATATCATAAAATTGTGATTATGACCGATGCTGATATCGATGGTTCTCACATCTCTACTCTTATTCTTACTTTCTTCTTCAGATATATGAAAGAACTTATTGAGAACGGATATATCTATATTGCTCAACCGCCTTTATACCTATTAAAGAGAGGTAACAAAAAAGTATATGCGTACAATGAAAAAGAACGTGAAGAGTTTACTTTAGAAATGTCTCCGGACGGAAAAGGAGTAGAAGTACAACGTTACAAAGGTCTTGGGGAAATGAACCCTGAACAGCTTTGGGAAACAACCCTGAATCCTGAACACAGAATTCTGAAACAGGTAACCATTGATAATGCAGTGGAAGCAGACAGTGTTTTCTCAATGTTGATGGGAGATGAAGTTCCGCCAAGAAGAGAGTTTATCGAGAAAAATGCGAAATATGCAAAAATTGATGCATAAACCTTTTTAAAAATATAATAAAAAAAGCTTCTAATTATTTAGAAGCTTTTTTTATATTTGGATAAACCAAAAAAACAATAATATGTTAACTCTTTTACAAACAGACCCTTACAATGGGGCAGATGCAGTGTCTGGAGCAGCCGCTGCAGGATTAGGGATCGGAACAATGTTCTTCGGCTTACTGTGCTATATCTTTTATGGATACTGCATGTACAAAATCTTTCAGAAAGCAGGAAGACAAGATGCCTGGGCCGCTTTTATCCCGATTTATAATTCAATAGTATTGCTGGAGATCGTGAAAAAGCCAATATGGTGGATTATTCTGTTCTTTATTCCGTTGGTAAACATCTATGCATGCTGGGTTGTATATGACAGACTAGCCAAAGGTTTTGCCAAAGAAACTCCTCTGTACACCATTCTGATTCTTCTTTTTGGGTTTATCTTTATTCCGGTATTGGGGCTTGGCAGTGATCAGTATGATAGTAAACTGGTTCCAAATGATTAAAAAAAAGTAAATGAAAAACTTAAAGACTTCAGAAATGAGGTCTTTTTTTATGGATTGTAGAATTAATTGTACTTCTGCTTATTATTAATTCTACAGCTTTTGAATTATACGAATCATAATTTATTTTAAATTTGAAACGCAGACAATATGAAGTTTTATCCCTTCATGCACAGAATAAATATCTGGAATGAGTATAAATATTCTGTTTTAACTTTTCAGAATCTTAATAATGAAAAGTTGATAATGTGTTCATATCCTTATAGGTACATCAAAAAAGTACCTTTTAAGTATTAGGTTTAAGGCTTCACAATGTTGAAGCCTTTTATATTTTTTTTAACAGTTATTAAGATTTTCTTATTTTTGCTTGATTTTAATAACTATGATGAAAATATTAGTTCTTGGGGCTTTATCTGTTGCCTCATTACATTTTGCACAAAGCTATCCTGCTTCTGCAATTCCTGAGAATTCCAAAAAATAATAACATTCCATGAAAATTAATACTAAAATTACTGTAGCAGTGAGTTGTCTTGTGTTTAATGTATTTTTTACACAACATAAATTCCTCTCTCCACCTGTCTTTGATGAAGCTGATCTTAAGAAAGCTAACTCACTGATAGAAAAAGATGCTCCTGCTGAGATTCTCTACAATAGTGTTCGATATAATATCATGAATGATAATTCTTTGGAGAAAGAATGGTATTCAAAAATTAAAATCTATGATAAAAAGCGTTCCGAAGATTGGCTTAATATAAGTATCCCTCTTCTTACCGATGAATCTCTGAGTAAGTTTGAAGTCAGAATATATAATTTATCCGATAATAAAGTCGAAAAAATCTTAATTGATAAAAAAGAGCAATTAAAAGAGAATTTTACAAAAGGAATAAATATTTATAAGCTTGCCTTACCTAATATTTCAGACGGATCTGTGATAGAATACAGCTATAAAGTGACAAGTAAGAATATATCCAATCCTGTATATTTTCTGGAGTATAATATTCCCGTTGTTTATCAGGAATATAATTTGGAATACCCAGACGAGCCTATTACTTATTCTTTCAATAGTACAGGAAACGTTATCAAACCAAAATATCATGTCTCCACTACTGAGGATCGTTTAGGAGCTTTATATAATGTTTTCAGATTCGGATATTCGGATATGAAATCTATTCAGAAGGAAAAATATGTAAAAGATTTGGATAGATTCAGGGGGAAAATTAAACCTGAACTTAAAAGATTTTCAACCAAGTATTTTACCTATAGTGAGTTTAAAGATTGGAACAGTCTTGCAGAAAAGCTTTATAACTTTGATGATTTTGGAAGTTTTTTAAGAGGTAATGTGAAAGATGTTCTTCCTGAGAATATTAAGACATATTATGATCCTTTAGGAAGAGCAGATAGAATTTTCAATTTTGTCAAAGAAAATTATAAGTGGAACGAGAAGACGGGAATAATGGCCTCCCAAAGCTTAAGACAACTTATAAAAACAAAATCTGGAAATAGTGCAGATATTAATCTTCTTTTGATCATGCTTTTAAGAGATGCCGGAATTGAAGCTAATCCTCTTTTGATTTCTACAGTTGATAATGGTATTTTAAATATTATTTCGCCTAATGTTAATAATTTGAATTTTGTATTAACATCAGTTAAAATTAATAATCAGATTTATTTTTATGATGCGACTTCCTTTAATTCTAAGGTGAATATTTTACCGGAGAGGGATTGGAATGATTTCGGAATTTTGCTGGAAGGAAAAAAAGGAACCTCTCTTTCATTCTCCAATACTAATATAAGTAAAAAAGAGATGACTATTAAAGCCGGCATAGACCTGGAAAACTCTTTAGTGAAAGGAATATTCACACAAAAGGATAGCGGGATGTATGCAATAAACTCTTATGATGAATTTGATATAAGTAAGGATAAATATAAACAAGCGTTTCCGCTGCAATATAATATAGATGGTAAAAATGTGGAACCAAAGCTCTTGGCCAATGGTGATTTTGAGACTCAGATGACATTTTCCGATACGAATCTGATGGATATAATTGGAGACAAAATAGTAATCAACCCAATCATGTTTTTAAATGCTGAAAAGGAATTGTTTGATCAGTCCCATGAAAGAAAACATCAAATTGATTTTATTTCAGCTTTTAATAAAGAAAAAAGAATAGAATTGGAAATTCCTGAAAATTATAAAGTTTTGAGTCTTCCAAAAGATAAAAAGATTGCTACAGATGATCAGGAAATATCTTTTTTATACAAGGTTGAAACACTTGGTAATAAAATAATAATTACTTCAAAAATAGGTGTTGCTAGCCAAAATTATCCTAAAGAATATTACCCGTTTTTTAAACAAATCTGGAAAACGATCTCTGAAACGGAAAATCAGGTGATTAGTTTAATAAAAAAATAAAACAAAAATTTATTATTTAAAATTAACAGTAATGATGAAATTTTTAATTTTAGGGGCTTTGTCCACCGCCTCATTATATTTTGCACAAAGCTATCCTGCTTCTGTAATTCCTGAAAATTTAAAGAAAAATGCGAATGTTGTTATACGAAAAGATTTTACAACAGCTCAGATCAATAAAATTGATCAAATAAAATATCAGTATAATAAGGTTACCACAGTTTTAAACAAAGATGGTAATGATCAGGCCACAGCCTATATTCCTTATGATAAGCAGAGACGTATTTCAAGTGTAAAAGTTACCATTTACGATGAAGTCGGAAAAAAGATTAAAAGTGTTTCAAAATCTGATTTTCAGGATATAGCAAACAACCCTCAAGGGATTTTTTATTCTGATAACAGAGTCCTGGTGTATTCTTATACACCGGCTCAGTATCCTTATACCGTTGACTTCTCTTATGAAACGGACGATGAAAATACCGTTTTCATTCCTGATTTTGTACCCTTTACTTCTATCAAAACATCCCTGGAAGAAGCGCAGTTTAAAATCATCAATACTTCAGGAATTGAACTGCGTACCAAAATCTATCCGTCAAAATACAACTATGCTTCTGTTGTAGAAAGTGGCAGTGCAAATGATAAAACGTATTCATACAAAAACGTACCTGCTATAGATGATGCTTTTATGATTCCACAACCCGTTAAAATACTACCTGCAGTAAACTTTGCTCTGGCAAAATTCAGTCTGGCAGGAAAGCAGGGAACTTTGAATAACTGGACAGATTTCGGAACCTGGATTTATAATGATCTTCTGATACCTGTTTCAGCGTCTACTCCAGCTATCAAGGCAGAAGTGGCATCTTTGCAACTGCAGGGATCTGTGGAAGATAAGGTGAAGAAAATTTATCAGTACATGCAGAACAAAAGCCGTTATATTGCTGTTGCTTTAGGAATAGGCGGCTGGCAGCCTATGATGCCGGATGAGGTTCAGAAAAAAGGATACGGAGACTGCAAGGGACTTACCAATTATATGAAAGTTCTTCTGAATGAAGCAGGAATTCCTTCCAATTATTGTATTATTACTTCTGGCCGTTCACAGGTTTCTTTTGATCCTGAATTCCCTTCTATGGGTGGAAACCACGTTATCCTGATGGTACCGACTGAAAAAGGAAATATCTGGCTTGAAAATACTTCTCAGCAAATGGCTTTTAACCATTTAAGTTACAGTACAACTGATAGAAATGTACTGGCGGTGACCCCAAAAGGAATTGAACTTATCAATACACCTGTATATAAAGCAGAACAAAATAAGGAAAAACAGGTGTTGAAAATTAACCTTAACGAGGATAACAGTATTGCCGGAACAGGAAACTTTTACTACACAGGGAATCAATATGATTATAACTTAAGGTTCGTAAATCTAAATCCAAAAGAGAAAAATGACGCGGTAAAAGCAAATTTTGACATTTTAAACTTTGAAAAAGTGGAAATGAAAAACTTTACTAATGACAGAGATAATGCTGTTATTACGTATGACCTTGATTTTAAAACCAATAATTTCTCTAAAAAAGCAGGAAACAGCCTTTTATTCAGATCTGTACCCATTTTTTCTGATGTTGTTTATAAGACGGATGAGAACCGTGAACTTCCTTTTGAAGTCAATATGTCCTTTGAAGATGAATATGAAATTGCCTTTGTGCTTCCTTTGGGCTATAAAATTGATGAAACTCCGGATAACTCAAACATCACTTCTGAATTTGGATCATATAAGCTAAGCTTTGTTAAAAATGATAATCAGATAAAAGTGACAAGAAAAATGCAGATTAATAAAGGTCTGTACCCAAAAGAAAAATATAATGATTACATCAGTTTCAGAAAGAAAATTCTGAATATGGATAATTCAAAAATTTTAATAACAAAAATATAACCATGAAAAAACTAATAGTATTGGTCCTTTGCTCTGCCAATGCAATAATGATGAATGCTCAGAAGAAATACGAATTTCTGAACCCTCCGAAATTCAACGATGCAGATTTATCCAAAACTAAATCTTTATTGGATGAAAATGCTCCTGCTGAAATTTTGTATAAATCTGCTTACTTTATGATAGATGCGAACACAGGGAATCTGCACAAAAAATATTATTTCAGGGTTAAGATTTATGATAAAGACAAAGCTGAAGACTGGTTGAATCTTGAAATTCCTATTTATAATGTTGGGACCAACAGAGAATCACTGGGTAAATTCAAGGCTTTTACCTACAATCTTGAAAACGGAATAACGGTTCCCGTGAAAGTAGAAAAAAGTTCACAATATAAAAGTAAGGAGAATAAATATGTTACTCTGACAAAATTTGCTTTTCCGAGTGTGAAAAATGGGTCTATCTTAGAATATCAGTATGAAATTATATCTCCGTTCCGTTTTATGATTCCAGAGGTATTGATAGAATCTGATACCCCTTCCCTGAACACAGAATATGTTCTTGATACTCCTATCAATATGTCTTATAATGTAAACTATACTGGAGGACTTTCACCTAAACACAGGGAAATGGAGGAAAGAAATCTGTATGGTACACAATATAAAACCTTCAGATTTGCTTTTGAGAACTTGAAAGGCTTTAAAACTGAAAAATTTGTAAGAAATGACAGGAATTTCAGAACGAAAATCAGTGCAGAGTTGAACTCCACTAACTTCGGTGAGCTTAAACTGTATTCATCATCTTGGGATCAGATTGGGAAAAGACTTTACGAAAGCGAAGACTTTGGAGGCGAACTGAAAAGAACAAAACTGGCAAAAGAAAACATGCCGGCAGGAGTTTCAGAAATGAAAACCGATCTTGAAAAAGCGAATGCTATTTTCTCATACGTTCAGAAAACATTTACATGGAACAAAGACAAAGGGATTTATACTGAGGATGGTATCAAAAAGCTACTGGAAACCAAAGTAGGGAATGCAGCGGAAATCAATCTTTTCCTAGTAATGATGCTTCGTGAAGCCGGGCTTAAGGCTGATCCGTTGGTAATTTCTACCGTGGAAAACGGATTGATTAATCTGGTATCTCCCAATATTTCCAACATGAATTTTGTATTGGCTTCTATCAATATTGATAATCAATTGCATATCTATGACGCCACATCAAAACAATCTTCTCTGGATGAAATACCTCTTAAAAGCTGGAATCAATATGGGATTTTGGTCACTAAGGGAAAGACTCTGCAGATTCAAATGACCAATATAAAATCAAGCAACACTTTCCTTACAGTCAATGGCAAGATCAATGATGACGGAAGTATTTCCGGAACCTATTCTGACAGAGATACAGGTGCTTATGCAATGTATGTGAAAGACAGCTATGATGACAATGCTGAAAAATATAAAAAGCAGTATAAGGAAAACTTTTCTATGGACTTTACAGATATCAATTCAAAAGTTTTAGAAAACGGTGATTTTGAAAGCAGCATGAAATTCTCCTCAATGAACCTTATTGATAGAGTAGGAAAGAAAATGATCATCAATCCAATGTTATTTTTAAATAAAAGCTCAAACGAATTTGATCAGACGGAAGTAAGACAGTATCCTATCGATTTTGGATCACCGATCACCAAAGTGAAAAAAATCGTTCTTGAAATCCCTGAAGGATATGTCATTGAAGAAATGCCTAAAGAAAAAAGAATCGTTACTGAAGATAAAGAAATAGCATATACCTATTCTGTAGAACAAAAAGGAAATAAACTGGAAGTGACTACCACCACAAAAGTGAGCAGTTCAGATTATCCAAAAGAATATTATCCTGCTTTTAAACAAATCTGGGGAGTAGCATCTAAGTTTGAAAATCAGGTTATAAGCCTTGTTAAAAAGTAATATTTAAGAGAAATTAAGCAAGATTTATAAAAAAAATAAAGTTTTTTCAAAAACCATTCATCTTTTGAATGGTTTTTGTATTTGATACCAAAAATCAGAATTATGAAAAATACGATTGCTGTTGTAGCATTATCTTCTTTCTTAGCAGTGACTGCCTGTAAAAAAAATGAAAAGGCAGAGCCAGTAGAAAAAATCGAAAATAAAACCACTGAAGGATTTGTCGTAGACTCTGTGAAAGTGAATGATTCTACAAAGATCACAGATTCTTTAAAAGTGAGCTACACTTCAAAACTGCTGGTTTTTCCTTCATTAAAAGATAAAAAGTTATTAGACAGCATCTATTTCCAGAATGAAAAAATCAAAGACTTTTCCAAAGCAGGTCTTCAGGCTTACCTTGATAGAGAAAAGAATGATTATTTCAGTTCTATAAAAAATGATAATAAAGATTGGGTTTCAGATGTTACCTATGCTCAGAATTGGTATTCGAGTTCACATATGAATTTGATGTCCAATACAAATGATTATATGCATATCCAGTATGTAGGAAGCGGGTATGAAGGGGGAGCTCATGATAATTATGGCTTTTCAGAAAGAGTTTTTGATCTTAAAAACAGTAAAAAATTAGAATTGAAAGATATTACTTCAATGCCTAAAAATAAAATTGAAGCAATTCTGATGAAAAATATCGATAAAATCAACAGTGGAACGATGGATAGTGACGGAGAAGTAAAAAACTCAGAAATGCTGTTAGTTGAGAAAATTCCTGCATCCGATAACTTTTATTTTGATGATAAAAACCTGTATTTCCATTACAGTCCTTACGAAATTGCCGCTTTTGCAGCAGGAGATATCACAATTCCTGTTTCCTGGGAAGACCTGAAAGGCACACTAAATGCAGAATTTAAAGAAAGAATGAAAATTAAGTAAATTAATGCTTCCAGATCAGGAAGCATTTTTTAATTTTGCGTCAATGGAAAAAGTAGCTTTTATTATCAACCCTTTTTCGGCCAAAAAAAACTATCAGCCGTTTTTGAACGAACTTAAAACAAAGGTTAACAACCCGTTGTATTATGTATCAGAATCTATTCCCGGAACCGATGAGTTTATCCAGTCTCATTTTGAAGAAGTGGATGTTTTTGTGGCCATAGGAGGGGATGGTACCATTTCTACCGTAGCCAAAAATCTGATTAATACAGAAAAAATTCTGGCTATTTTCCCGGCAGGTTCAGGAAACGGATTTTCCAATGAAACTCAGTTCAGTAAAAATCTGGATGAACTTCTAGAAAAAATAAAAGTCAAAAACTCCAGAAAGATTGATACTTTTACGGTAAACGACAGGCTTTCTATCAATGTTTCAGGAACAGGATTTGACGGGAAAGTTGTCAAGGAATTTGAAAAAACAAGCCGTGGATTCAAAAACTATATCAAAGTTTCCTTAAAAACTTTCTTCAACTATAAACCTATTAAGGTGAAGTTTTTGGAAGAAGAGTATCAGCAGTACAATGGAAGGTATCTGATGATGAATATTGCCAATACCCGCCAGTTTGGCAACAACGCTTATATTGCTCCGAAAGCCAGCAAAAGTGATGGCCTGGTAGATATGGTTTTGGTGAAAAAGTTTCCTTTAACCTATTCTGCATTGTTTGCTTTCAGAATGTTTACAAAAAGACTGAAAGACGATGACTATGTCACCTATCTTCCAGTCTCTGAAATATCATTTAAAGTCAATACCAAAAACTGGCATCTGGACGGTGAATTCAATAAAATCAAATCGCCGATTCATGTTAAAGTACAGCCAGCGAGTTTGAGTATTTTGGTTTAAGGGTACGGGTTTCGAGTTTACGAGTTGCTGGTTGTTTGGTTACGAGTTAATTTTGTTTTGAGGGTTCGGGTTGCGAGTTCCGTGTTACACACAACATTAAACTTTGAACTTTGAACCTTGAATTCCCCCTAATCCCTGCAACCTACGATTTGCCACCTGTTTACACTTCCAGCTTTTTCTCAACTTCGGCCGGATGATCCAGGCAGTATTGAAGTTGTTTTTTATCAAGCTGTTTTTCCCAGTTGGCAACCACTACTGTAGCTACAGAATTCCCGATTACATTCGTCAATGCTCTGCATTCACTCATAAATTTATCTATCCCAAGGATTAATGTCATTCCGGCAATTGGAATTTCAGGAACTACTGCCAGGGTTGCTGCGAGTGTTACAAATCCGGCGCCGGTAACTCCAGCTGCTCCTTTTGAACTTAACATGGCTACCAGCAGAAGCATTAGCTGTTTTTCAATAGGAAGATGGATGTTTAATGCCTGTGCAATAAACAGAGAGGCCAGTGTCATGTAAATATTGGTTCCGTCAAGATTGAAGGAATATCCTGTAGGCACTACAAGACCTACAATAGCCCTGGAGCAACCAGCTTTTTCAAGTTTTTCCATGATTCCTGGAAGGGCAGATTCTGAAGAGCTGGTTCCCAAAACAAGAAGAAGTTCTTCTTTAAGGTAAAAAAGAAGCTTAAAAATGTTAAATCCGTTATACCATGCCACGGCTCCTAATACCAAAACTACAAATAGTATAGATGTAATATAGAAGGTACCTACCAGAAATATAAGGTTCAGTACAGAATGAAGCCCGTATTTTCCGATAGTAAATGCCATTGCTCCAAAAGCTCCTATAGGCGCCAGTTTCATAAGCATATGAACGATTTTAAATACCGGAGTTGACAGATCCTGTAAGAAATCAGTTACTTTCTGGCTTTTTTCTTTTGTTAAAACCAAAGCAACTCCCATTAAAATAGCCACCAAAAGAACCTGAAGAATATTATCACCCACCAAAGGACTGAATAAAGTCTCCGGAATAATATTCATAATGAACCCCGTAAGCGTTGATTCATGAGCTTTTGCCTGGTATTGTGAGACATCACCTGAAAGAGTAGCAGGATCAATATTTAAACCATGACCCGGCTGTAAGATATTTCCTACTATTAATCCGATGATAAGTGCAAGCGTTGAAAATGTGAAAAAATAGATCATTGCTTTTATGGCAATCCGGCCTACTTTTTTCAAATCGGTCATGTGGGCAATTCCCAGCGTAAGGGTAATGAAGATGACCGGGGCGATGATCATTTTTACTAATTTGATAAATCCATCTCCCAGAGGTTTCATTTTTTCTCCCAGTTCAGGATAAAATTTTCCAAGAAGAATACCGGCAACGATGGCAATAATCACCTGGAAATAAAGCTGATTGTATATTTTTTTTGCTTTCAAAGAACAGTCGTTTTGTTTTTTTAAGGGCGAAAATTAAGAAAATTTATCTGAAAACATGACAAAAGTCATTGAAAAGATCTGTACTGAGGACTGATCAATAAAAAACTCCGGCTTCATTCTAAAAGGCTTTTGCCTTTTTACGAATGAAGCCGGAGCTGTATTTAATTTTTTGAAAAATACGATTATTCCACTGCAACAGAATCATCTCCACGGCCGTCTGCTACTGCATGGATGCTTCCATTCTCATCAAGAACAATCATTTCTGTTTTTCCAATGTATTTTGTTTTTTCAATAACATAGTTTTTGCTTTTCAGATCCGAAATTGTGCTTTCAGGGAAGTTATTTTCTACCGTAATCGTTTCCGGAAGCCATTGGTGATGGAATTTTGGTGCGTTCACTGACATATTGGCGTTCAGTTTAAAATCAACAACATTTACAATAGACTGGTATACTGAAGTAGGGATGGTAGTTCCTCCGGGAGTTCCCACTACCATATAAGGTTTTCCATTCTTAAGGAGAATAGTTGGGGTCATGGAGGACAGCATTCTCTTATTCGGCTGGATAGAATTGGCTTCTCCGCCCACTGCACCGAACATGTTGGGTACGCCTGGTTTAATAGAGAAATCGTCCATTTCATTATTTAAGAAGAATCCGGCTCCTGAAACCAATACCTTACTTCCGTAATAACCGTTAAGAGTTGTGGTTACAGAAGCTGCATTCCCATCCTTGTCCAAAACGGAAATATGGGTAGTCTGCATAGATTCTTTTGGCTGTTCTATAATTTTACCTACTTCTGCACTGGGTGTAGCTTTATCAAAACTGAAACTCTTCCATCTTCCTTTCAGATAGTCGTCAGAGATCAGGTAAGAAGTTTTATCCTGAATAAAATCCGGATCACCCATATATTCTGCTCTGTCTGCAAAGGCTCTTCTTTCTGCTTCAGCCATGATCTGAACGGCTTTTGTAGAGTTCTGCTGATACTTTTCGAGGTTTTCAAAACTTGCCATTCTCAGCATTTGAGCCAGAAGAACTCCACCGCTTGAAGGTAAAGGCATCGTTACTACATTGCTTCCTTTATATTCAAATTCCAGGGCTTTTCTCTCTGCAACTTTATAATTTTTAAGATCTTCCAGCGTGATAATTCCGTTGCCTCTTTTCATTTCAGCAACTAAAAGATCAGCTGTTTTTCCCTCATAAAAACCTTTTGCTCCTAATTTTTGGATCAGTTTCAAGGTTTCAGCCAGGTCTTTTTGAATTAATAAATCTCCGGCTTTCCATGGAGCGTCCTTTACAAAAATGATAGAAGATTTGTTATGTTTCTGAAATTTTTCCCTTTGGTTATTCAGCATTTCTGCTTCCTTATCTGTAATAGCAAATCCTTGTTCTGCAAGATCAATGGCGGGTTGAATAATCTTTTCCATAGGGAGTTTGCAGTATTTAAGGGTAGCAAAAAAACCGGCCACACTTCCGGGAATACCCACTGCCAGTCTTCCATTTTGAGAAAGATCCGTATCTGCTTTTCCTTTTTTATCAATGTACATATCGCGGGAAGCTTTTTTCGGAGCGGTTTCCCTGTAATCCAATGTGAATTTTTCTCCATTGTTTTTTACGCCTACCAGAAATCCACCACCTCCGATATTTCCTGCTTGTGGGTAAACAACAGCAAGGGCATATTGCGTTGCGGTAACAGCATCATAGGCATTTCCGCCCATCTTTAAGATTTTGGCACCCGCTTCACTGGCTAATGGATGTGCAGAGACTACCACGCCTTTCTTTTTTACCTGTACTTCCTTGATAATATTGATATCTGTGAACTGAGCCCAGCTGAGTTGAGCAGCTAACAGCATCGAAGCAATTAAAATCTTCTTCATATGATTGTTTTTTCTTGAAACAAAATTATTGAATTTTCACTGAACAGCAACCTGATGATCATTGCATTTGATTTTTTCTTTCATTGAAATTATCTAATTGAAAATACAGAGCGTTATTGTGATACTATTTTAAATACACCTTTTTTATTATGGTTGGCATGTTTTTTTTACTTTTGTACAATTCTAAAAAAATCTGAAAAATGGAATCCTATACGGAAAGAATACTGATTACAGGTGCCTTGGGACAAATTGGTACCGAACTTACGAACAGACTTGTTGAAATCCACGGAGCGGAGAATGTTGTTGCTTCAGGATTAGACAGATGGCAGGAAGGAATTACTTCTGCCGGACACTATGAAAGAATGGATGTTACCAATACACAATTGGTAAGACAGGTGATTCATGATTACGAGATTACTACAGTGTATCACTTAGCGTCGCTTTTATCCGGGACTTCGGAAAAGCAACCTATTTTTGCCTGGAAACTGAATCTTGAGCCACTGCTTCATTTTTGTGAAATGGCGAAAGAGGGGCTTCTTAAAAAGATCTTCTGGCCTAGTTCTATCGCTGTATTTGGAAAAGGAATTCCAAAGCATGATGTAGGACAGGATGTAGTGTTGAATCCGACAACCGTTTATGGGATCTCCAAAATGGCAGGGGAGAAGTGGTGTGAATACTATTTCGATAAATATGGTGTAGATGTAAGAAGTATCAGATATCCTGGATTGATCTCATGGAAAACTCCGGCGGGAGGTGGAACTACTGATTATGCGGTTGAGATTTTCTATAAAGCAATTGAAGATGGAAAATATACAAGTTTCATTTCCGAAGATACAGGAATGCCGATGTTGTATATGGACGATGCCATCAATGCAACCTTGAAATTAATGGACGCTCCGAAAGAAAGTTTATCAGTTCGTTCTTCTTATAATTTAGGGGGAATGTCATTTACTCCAAAAGAACTGGCAGCAGAAATTACGAAAGAAATTCCGGATTTTGCTATTGATTATAATCCGGATTTCAGACAGGCAATTGCAGATTCTTGGCCGGCTTCTATTGATGATTCTGTAGCTAAAAAAGACTGGGGTCTGACTTATGATTTCGGAATTTCTGAAATGACAAAGGACATGATCAAGAATCTTAAAGTAAAATTAAGCAAGGATTAATAATGTAAAGTAATACTTTAATTAATAATCTTTTTAACATCTGATTTTTAATATTTTATATAATTTATATAAACTTTAATTTAAATGGTATTATTGACTTTTAACATCACATGTATTGAAGCTGAAGTAAAAAACGGCTCCCAAATTACTGATGATGAGCGATTGAAAATTATAGAAAATAATACCAAAGCAATTCTTAGAATTTTAGATATTCATGATATCAAATCAAGTTTTTTCGTAGAGATTTCTCTTGTCGGAAAACTTCAAAATTTAATAAAAGCAATTTCATCCAAAGGGCATGAAATTGCTTTTTATAATAAAGACTCCAATCCTGAAGAAATTGAAAATGCAAAAAAAAATATTCAGGATCTTCTGGAAAAACAGATCAGGGGAATCCGTCAGAAAGATGTAAAAGTTTCGCAGGAAATTTTGAAGCTGATGGAATTTAATTATGTTTCCAATATCGACAATGCCAATATTCTTTTTCCTTTCAAAAGACTCAAAAGAGATACGGAAATTACAGAAGAGGACGGACTGAGTATTGTCCCTGAAAGTATCTCTCCCTACAGTCAGCTTCCCTATAATGATTTCGTGTTCCAGATCCTGCCGATGAAGTATTATCAGAATATGGTGCTGGAAACATTACAGAATGAAGAATTTGTATTGATCTACCTGAACACGTGGCAATTTACAGATTTTAAGAAATACCGTTTTGATATTCCTTTTTACAGAAGCTTATTTTCGGGCAAAAAAATGGAGGACAAACTAGATGCCCTCCTTACTTTTCTCAATGACCGGGAAATGGCTACTTCCCGTATGAAAGATTATATTTTTTAGGTAGCAGGTTTTAGGTTAAAGGGATTAGGGAGAGAATCTAAGGTTTAAAGTTTAAGGTTGTGTAACCAGCAACTAGTAAACTCGAAACAAAAAAAACGCAACTCGTAACCCGAACCCTCAAAACAAAACTAACTCGCAACCAAACAACCAGCAACTAATAACTCGCATCCCGAACCCCGCATCTCTAACTCAGCTCAAAAAGCGTAATCTCCGGCAATACACCCACTCTTCCCGGATATCCCAATACTCCGAATCCTCTGTTTACATACAGTAGTTTTCCTTCGCTTTCATATAAATCTGCCCATTTTGGATATTTATATTGCACCGGTGACCATTTTACATTTTTAAGATCCAGTCCAAACTGCATCCCATGCGTATGTCCTGAAAGGGTCAGGTGGATGTTTGCAGGGTGTTTTTTTACCACATAATCAAAATGAGTAGGGTCATGGCTCATCAGGATCTTTGTGGCAGATTCCGGTACGTTTTTTAAAGCATCATCTATTTTTCCAAATTGAGGGAACGGTTTTAACCCCCAGTTTTCAACACCCAGAATGTAAAGTTGTTCTCCGTTTCTTTCGATGACTCTGTGTTCGTTTCTCAACATATCAAAGCCAGCCTGCTTTTCATAACCAATCAGTGTATCAAGGTTTTCTTTTTTGGCTGCAGGTGATTCCCAGGATATATAATCTCCGTAATCGTGGTTTCCTAATACTGCAAACTTACCATCTTTGGCCTGGATTTTTGAAAACAACGGAATGAAAGGTTTGAACTCATCTGCAACGTTATTTACCATATCTCCGGTAAACAATACCAGGTCAGGTTTTTGTTCGTTAATCAGATCTATCGCATGTTGTAATTTGCTGGGGTCAGAGAAGCTTCCACTGTGGACATCAGAAATCTGGATGATTTTATATCCTTTGAAGCTTTTTGGGAGGTTATTGAATTTTACCCTTACTCTTCTTACGGTGTGGCGGTATTTACCAAAAGTAATCCCGTCTATGAAAAGGGCGGAAAGAACGCCTCCCATTCCCAAGCCTACGATGCTCAGGAATTTCCTTCTTTCCGGGAAGAAGTTTTCTGAAGACTTGGCAAAGCCGATCAGGTATCCTCCGGTTCTGAAGATATCATCAATTAATAAAAACAGAACTACAAAAATTTTAGGAAGGATGAAAATCAAAAATAACGAGATCATAATCTGAGCCCTTACCGTACTTCTGTCTGATCTTTGGAAGTGGGTGACTTCGTAAGCGAAAATCCCATACACGGCTAATGAAAGTACCCAATATCCGATTCTTATCCATGAATTATCAGTGAGTGTTCTGATAGTCTGATAAATATAAACTTCCAAAAACAGGAAGATTCCAGCGATGATTAAAAAATTCTTTTGCATGTTCTGATCAAAAAAAGCACAAAGAATAACTTCCCTGTGCTTTTATATTTTTTTTGTTTATTAAATATTTTAAGGAAATCTGTAAACGAGCGCATTGATGTTCATTCCGGCACCTACCGAAGTCATCACAATGTTCCCTTTTTGTTTAAACGTTTGACCCTCCATTTTTCCTTTAATTATTAAATCATACATGGTAGGAATTGTTGCCACAGAGGTATTTCCAAGATCCTGAATCGTCATAGGAGAGATCGCGTGGTCATATTCTTTGATGTCATAAAGCCTGTGAAGTCTTTCAATCATCGCGTAATCCATTTTAGCGTTTGCCTGGTGAATTAAGATTTTATCTATATCTTCAATAGAAAGACCTGCATCTGTAATGGTCTCTTTAATGGCAACGGGTACGTTTTTAAGAGCGTATTCGTATATTTTTCTTCCCAGCATTCTTACATAAAGACGTTTTTGGTCTACTTCTTTATTGATAGAAGGGGCATTTTCAAGATAATTCAATTCCGGACCATTGTCACAGATTGTATTGTGGGCAATAATTCCTACATTTTCTTCGTCAGTAGCTTTTACCACAACTGCTCCGGCACCGTCAGCAAAAATCATTCTGTTTCTGTCATGCGGATCTGTTACACGGCTCAGTGTTTCACCTCCAATTACAAGAATTGTTTTTGCTACTTTAGCTTTAATAAGGTTATCAGCCAAAATCATTGCTTCTACCCATCCCGGACATCCGAAAAGCATATCATACGTTACGCATTTTCTGTTTTTGATTCCCAGTTTATTCTTCACTCTAGCTGCCATTGTAGGCATAAAATCAGCATATCCGTTTTCGGTAACTTCTCCGAAATTGCTTGCATAGATGATATAATCCAATTCCTCGCCGTCTACTTTTGCATCCTCAAGGGCAATTTTTGCAGCTTCATAACCGATTTGTGAGTTGGAAAGATCATCCTCAATGAATCTCCTGTTTTCGATTTCTGTAATCTCTACAAATTTCGCAATGGTCTCTTCCACAGGCTTTTCAATCTTTACTCCGTCTTCAGTGTAGAACTCGGAATTCATGAAGTAATCTCTACCAATAACTCTGTTCGGAATATAACATCCAGAGCCAATAATGATCGTATTCGGCATTCGTTTATATGATTTTTTTAAAGATGCAAAGTTAATAATTAATATTAATAACGGAGAATTAAAAATATTATTAAATTTGCAAAAATTGTACTTTACAATCTATGAAAAACAACTCGTCCTTAAAAGGCTTACTTATTGCAGCTGTGGCGTTTATCGTTGCCTTTGGGATCTACTTCCTTTTTTTAGCCAAGAAGAATTATTATGTTGTAGATAATCCTACCCCGAATACGTATTACTTTAAGATCAATAACGGATCTGAAGGAATCATCTCTGCCGGGCAGTATGTGCATGTGGATTTGAATAAAGGGAAAAACTCTATTCAGGTTTTTGATCAGAACAAAAAAATGCTGTATGATTCGGCATTTGAAGTAAATAAACTTCGTGGTCTGATTAATATTACCCATCAGGATTACTATGTAAATGACCAGTATTATGGATACAATCTTAAAAAAGATTCATTACTGGCCAACCTTGATAAAACGGTCATTGACGGAAAAGATTATTACGGAGGAGCCAGACGCTTCAATAAGCTTTACACAGAAGATTTTTATTACAATGTGGATGAAGACTATGACAAAGTGATCAAGAATATCCAGAAAGTGGAATCCCGATCTAAAATCTTCAGAAAGCAGGATTACCTAAATTATTATAAAGAATATTACAAGTTTTAAGTTTTGACAAAAGATATCACCAAAGTTACTCCCTACAATTCAGAGGCTACGAAAAAAAGCCAGGTAGAGGATATGTTCGACAATATTGCACCGAAGTATGACCTTCTGAACCATGTTTTATCCATGAAAATTGATGTTTTGTGGAGAAATAAACTGGTAAGATGGATGAAAAATGATAATCCGCAGGAAGTGCTGGATGTGGCTACAGGAACGGGAGATCTGGCAATTACTATTGAAAAAGGAACCGGTTCTAAAGTAGTTGGATTAGATTTATCACAACAAATGCTGAATGTTGGCGTTATTAAAATAAAAAAACTTAAATTAGACGGCAAAATTTCCATGCAAAAAGGGGATGCGGAAAATTTACCTTTCGAGGACAATAGATTTGATGCTGTTTCCGTTGCATTTGGAGTAAGGAATTTTGAAAACCTTCCCAAAGGTTTAGCAGAGTTAAGAAGAGTAGTTAAAGATAACAAAAGTGTTTATATACTGGAGTTTTCAAAGGTAGAGGGTTTCATGGGGCCATTTTATATGTTTTATTTCAAAAATATATTGCCTGCCATCGGCAGATTGGTTTCTAAGGATAATAGGGCGTATACATACCTTCCGGATTCTGTAAATGCTTTTCCTTTCGGGGAGAAGATGAAGCAAATTCTTTTAGATACGGGATTTAAGAAAGTAGAATATAAAAAATTAAGTTTAGGTATAGCCACAATTTATAAAGCAACAAAGTAACCTATGAATAAATTTCTATTAAAAGCACTGGTTTTAACCTCAGTAAATGTTGCCGTTTTTGCAAACGCGCAATTCAGAACCCGAAACAGAATGGATAAGTTGGAAGATTTCGACGAGCAGAAATTCAGTTGGGGGTTTTATTTGAACGGGAACAGACTGGATTACCGCATTGTTTTGCATCCGAAATATGGGATGAATGATAATGAAAACCTTGTTACCTCCAAGGAAAGTTATAGCTTCGGTGCCGGACTTATTGCAAAATGGAGACTGAATGATTATCTTGATGTAAGGATAGAACCAGGTTTACAGTTTGCACAAAGACAGTTGACTTTTAATACTCAATCCAATGACATTTATGCAGGCGGTTCTTTGACCAATCCTCCTTTTATGCCATTCCCTTTACAGGAAAAGGATAAAGTAAGAGAAATTAAATCTACATTAATTGACATTCCTGTAATGTTGGAACTTCACGGACAAAGATGGTACAATTCAAGACCTTACATTGCTGCGGGGGTGAACTATGTTGTAAACCTTCAGTCTAACTCAACTTCTACAGATGATAACATGCAGGGAATCTACAGATCAACGACTCACAATTTTGCGTGGTCTGCAGAAATGGGAATCCAGTTTTATTTCAACAAATTTAAACTGACTCCTGCCGTAAGAGGAACATTCTTCATGAACAATGAGAAAGTGGCTGATAACGCTACTACACCTCCTTACTGGGCTTCTGCAATCTCAACATTACAGACAAGAGCCGTAATGTTTGTTCTGAAATTTGAATAAAAAATATTTTATTGAAAATACATAGGAGGTGCATCAGCGCCTCCTTTTTTGTTGGTATATCAAAATATAGAGCGTTTTATTTTTGTTAGTGTTATTATTTTTTTATTTTTGCTTCTAGTTAGAATATACAAACCTGAAATGCTTCAAGATTTAGAAAACAATTTTTCAGAATTAGAGAGAAAAATTTTGACTCTGCAAAAGAATTATAAAAATCTTACTGAAAATCTAAGAGAATTAAATATTGAGCATGAAGAGTTGAAGAAGAAGTATGATGAGGAAAGAAGAAAGAATCAGGTATTAGCAGAAGAACAAAAAAATATAAAACTTTATTCAGCAATATCAGGAAATCCTGAACACAATAGATTAATGAAAAACCATATCAACAGATTGGTGAAAGAAATTGATTTCTGTATTGCTCAGCTTCAAAACAGTGGATTATAATGGAGATAAGGAGAATAACCGTCAACATTGCAGGAAGAGTGTATCCGCTGAACGTACCGGCAGCAGAGGAAGAAACTTTGCGTAAAGTAGGGAAGCAGATCGAGAATATGATTAAAGATTTTGAACAGAACTTCGATGTAAGAGATAAACAGGATGCTTTGGCTATGTGTGCCCTTAAACTGGGAACCAATGCAGAAGTAGTTTCTCTTAACTACGAAAAAAATATTAATTCTACCAACGAAAGGTTAACGCAGATTAATCAGTCGTTGAATGAAATCGGGAAATAGATTTTTTTTCCTGAAAAATTACTGCCTACAATAATTCTAACACATTAAAGGTAAACTCAACGCTAAACAATTACCGAACAAATGTCCATCGAATGGCGTGCCGGATTTCCGGATTACAGACAATGGAAATCAGTTCAAATCGTGTTGATTAGGAGTTTACTCTCAATCTCTGGATTATTGTAGGCTTTTTTATTTGGATATGAAGACAATTAAAACTCAATATATATTATGACAACAGCCATTATAGCCGGCGTTATTTGCTTAGTTATTGGGGCAATCATAGGGATGTTTTTCTCTAAAAGCTCATTGAATACTAAGGCAAAATTTATCATAGATGATGCAACAAAAAATGCCGAAAACCTTATAGAAAAAGCTAACGTACAAGCTGAATCCATAAAGAAAGAAAAAAACCTTCAGGCAAAAGAAAAATTCCTGGAATTGAAATCTCAGCATGACGCAGACATTCAGTCCCGTGAAAAGAAAATGCAGGAAGTTGAAAAGAGAACGAAAGACAAAGAGCATAAGCTGAATGATGAACTTAGCAAGACCGGAAAACTTGAAAAAGATTTAGACAAACAGATTGCAGACTACGCTAAGAAGAACGAAATTCTTGAAAGAAAACAGCAGGAATTAGATTTAGCTACGGCTAAGAAAGTAGAAATACTTGAAAAAATATCTAATTATACTGCAGAGGAAGCTAAAGCAGAATTGGTAGAAACCATGAGAGCTGAGGCTAAAACAAGAGCACAGGCACACGTTCAGAGCATCATGGAAGAAGCTCAGATGAATGCGAAAAACGAAGCAAGAAAAATCGTTATTCAGACTATTCAGAGAATTGGAACTGAGCAGGCTATTGAAAATTCAGTATCCGTCTTCAACATTGAGTCTGATGAAGTAAAAGGTAGAATTATCGGTAGAGAAGGTAGAAATATCCGTGCTTTGGAAGCTGTAACAGGAGTTGAAATCATCGTTGATGATACCCCGGAAGCGATCCTCCTTTCATGCTTTGATCCGGTAAGAAGAGAAATTGCAAGATTATCCCTTCACAGATTGGTTACCGATGGTAGAATTCACCCGGCAAGAATTGAAGAAGTCGTTGAAAAAACAAGAAAACAAATTGAAGAGGAAATTATTGAAGTAGGTAAAAGAACGATCATTGATTTAGGAATCCACGGATTACACCCTGAATTGATTAAAATTGTAGGTAGAATGAAATACCGTTCTTCTTACGGACAAAACTTACTACAGCACTCAAGAGAAGTAGCTAACATTGCTGCAACTATGGCTGCTGAATTAGGATTAAACGTGAAACTAGCCAAAAGAGCAGGTCTTTTACACGATATCGGTAAAGTTCCTGAGCAGGAATCAGAACTACCACACGCACTTTTAGGAATGCAGTGGGCTGAGAAATATGGTGAAAACCCTGAAGTAGTGAACGCTATCGGAGCTCACCACGACGAAATTGAAATGAAATCATTATTATCTCCGATCATTCAGGTTGCCGATGCGATTTCAGGAGCAAGACCGGGAGCAAGAAGACAGGTATTGGAATCATACATCCAGAGATTGAAAGACCTTGAATCTGCAGCATTAAGCTTCGACGGAGTATCCAGTGCTTATGCAATCCAGGCTGGTAGAGAACTGAGAGTAATGGTAGAGAGCGGGAAAGTGAACGATGAAGTAGCTTCTCAACTTTCTTACGATATCTCAGAGAAAATTCAGAATGAACTGACTTATCCGGGACAGGTAAAAGTAACAGTAATCAGAGAAACGAGAGCTGTGAATATTGCCAGATAATAATCAGAAAAAGATATTTAATAAAAACCTTTCAAGAAATTGAAAGGTTTTCTATTTTTATCAAAACTTAAAAATGCAAGAACTGTCCATGTCTTCAAAACTGAAGTACATTTTCTCCATTCCCGTTATTATTTCAGCCTTAGGCTATTTTGTAGATATTTATGACCTCCTTTTATTCGGGATCGTCAGAATACCAAGTTTAAAGGCACTGGGACTTAATCCTGATGCCGACGGAACCTTTATTCTGAACTGTCAGATGGTGGGACTTCTTATAGGCGGTGTTTTCTGGGGGATTTTCGGAGATAAAAAAGGAAGACTTTCCGTGCTCTTCGGATCTATTTTAGTGTATTCCTTAGCTAATATTGCCTGCGGGTTTCTTCCTTACTTTCCAAAAGAACATTTGGTGTACCAATATGCCGGTTTGAGGTTTATTGCAGGTATTGGGCTTGCCGGAGAGCTTGGAGCGGGAATTACGCTGGTTTCTGAAAGCCTGCCGAAGAATCTTAGAGCAATTGGAACCTCAGTGGTGGCTGGTTTTGGATTAATGGGAGCTGTAGTAGCTCAGCTTACAGTAGAACTGGCCGGTGGGTGGAATATCTCTTATATTATTGGCGGTATTATGGGAATTATGTTATTGGTACTGAGAATAAGTGTATCCGAATCCGGGATTTATAAGAATATTGAACATAAAAATGTTTCAAAAGGTAATTTTCTATCCTTTTTTACCAATAAAGACAGACTGACAAGGTATTTAAAATGTATTGCTGTAGGATTGCCTACATGGTATTGTATAGGGATTCTTGCCGTTTTAGCCAATCAATTTGCCCCTGAATTAGGGATAAAGGAGATTAACCCCGGAAAAGCAATTATGTGGGCGTATGTAGGGATTTCTGTCGGAGATCTGTTGAGTGGATTTATTTCCCATGCTTTAAAATCACGTAAAATGGCCATCTTCTATATGCTGATCTTTACCCTGATTGGAGTAGCCATCATGTTATTTGGGAATACCAACACGGAGACAAAATATTATCTGTTTTGTGTATGGTTGGGCTTCGGGACAGGTTATTGGGCTATGTTTGTGACCTTGGCTGCGGAACAGTTTGGAACCAATATCAGAAATACAGCAACAACAACGGTGCCCAATATGGTAAGAGGATTGGTACCGGTGATGATATTTGCTTTTGATTCTCTGAAAGGACATTTTCCTGTTGTAGAAAGTGCTGCCATAGTCGGGGTAGTGGTATTTGGCCTTGCATTTTATTCCTCGCTTACCATTTCTGAAACTCACGACAGAGACCTTGAATTTACAGAATAATCTGAACTGTTTAATAAATAAGCCTGTGCTATTCCTTGTTTTGAATATAATAATTAGTTTAAAATCAATAATTTATTAATTTTGTTCTGATTATTGTTGCGTGTAATTAATATTTGTTTAACTTTGGAAGGTAACTAAAACTATATTGTTTAATCAAACTAAATCTCATGAACATTATGAAAAACGCTAAAAAATTAAGAAAACAAGACCTTAAGAATATCGCAGGAGGAGTAAGCGGAAACCCTGATTTATCTCTTTGCGGATGCAGTTGCTCAGGTTCTGTAACAGGACCATGGTATTGTGTACAATATATCGGATGTCCACAGGTTTATACTTGTGATGATGCCGCAATCTAAAAGAAATTATTTCAGTACGAAATAAACATTTCCACATTTAATATGCAGAACCCTTTTGATATCAAAAGGGTTCTGCTCATTTTAATGGATAATATACAGAAGGCTGCCGACACTTATGGTAATCCACAGAAGTACTGCGGTGACTAAAGGTTTAAATCCTATTGATTTTAGGGTTTGGAGAGAAAGGGTAGAGCCAATGAAAAATAAAGTCAGATTCAATCCGGATTTTGCCAAAACAGTGATTGAAGTACTGAAACGGTCAAGAAACGGAAAATAAGTGTTCAGAAGAATGGCTACAATGAAATAACCGATGAACCACGGAATTTTTATTTTTGAATCTTTACTTTTAAAAATAAACATGGTAATCAATGAAACCGGAATAATCCAAAGGGCACGGGCTAACTTAACAGTCGTTGCTATTTTCAGAGCTTCATCACCATATTTGCTGGCTGCACCTACAACAGAGCTTGTGTCATGAATTCCCACTGCACACCAAAGCCCAAACTGTTCCTGTGAAAGATTCAGCAGATGTCCTATGGCAGGATAGACAAACAAAGCAATAGAATTTAAGGTAAAAACAATCGCTAAAGCAAGAGAAATCTGTTTGGTGCTAGGCTTAATAATCGGAGATACTGCGGCAATAGCACTCCCCCCGCAAATAGCTGTTCCTACAGAAATAAGGTAAGACAGAGGTCTTTCCAGCTTAAATATTTTACCCAGAAAATAGCCTAATACCATTACTGTAACAATACTCACAACCGTTAACATCATGCCTGTTTTTCCGGCGTGTAAAGCTTCATCCAGTTTCATCCCGAATCCAAGGCCCACAATTGAGATCTGCAAAAGTAAATGAATATAATGATGAAGATGTTTCTCAAAAGGATTTCCTATAAAAACAGCCAGTCCAAAACCTAAAACAAGGGCAATTGGTGAAGATACAAGAGGGGTAAGGCACAGAACTGCCAATACAATAAAAAATACTTTTCGGGTCATTTCATTCTGAATGAAATCTTTCATAATGCGAACTTTTAAAATCTGCATCAAAATTCCGGAAAATAGTATTACGAAATAAATTGTATTTTGTTATATTGGATAACTAAAAGTTATAATTGATAAAAGCTAAAAGCTAAAAGCTAAAAGCTAAAAGCTAAAAGATGAAAGATGAAAGATGAAAGATGAAAGATCTTGTCGTTAAATTTTACTATTTGCTTAATTATATCAATAGGGTTGGGCTTTAGCCCAGCCAAATAAATTTTAAAAATTCCATTGGCTTTAGCCAAAACTTAAAAGCTTTGTATATTTTTAATAACCATGCTAAAAATAATAGAATTTACATCATAAGTGGAATTATTCTGCAAACCTCAGAAAAAGCTTAATCAGTTCAGATTGTTCTCCTTTAGGCAGAATAAAATGGAAGTCTCTTTCAATACTAAAGTTTTTAATGTCAATCACAGTCAGGACATTGTTTTTAAGTTCATTCAGGATGGTACTGATGGAAAGAAATGCCATACATTCCGAGTGGAGAAGATAATTTTTAATGCTTTCACTGCTTCCCAGCTGCATGACGGTATTCAGTTCATGGATATTGATTTCTTTTTCTTTAAGTCTGTTTTGTATAAACTCAAGAGTTCCGGAACCTTGTTCTCTGAAGATCAGATCCAGATGATAAAGATCTTTTAAGTTTAAGGTTTTATGCGCAAGTGGGTGATCTGATTTTGCTGTCAGAACAATTTCATCAGGTTTAAATGTTTTATATTCAAAATAAGAAGACTGTGATTCTCCTTCAATGATGCCCAGATCAATTTTTTCTTCTTTTAAAAGGGCAGAAATAGCTTCCGTATTTCCAGTAAGAAGCTCAATCTTAATATCTTTATAATACGTATTAAATTTCGCTAAAATTTCAGGTAAAATATACTGCGCAACGGTTGTACTCGCCCCGATAATCAGTTTTCCCTTATGCTGCTGATTGATCTGGCTGATCTCAAATTCCATGTCGCGGTAGATATTTCTGATCTTTTCTGCATGTTCGTACAGAATCTTTCCACTTTGAGTCAGCTGAATAGAAGTTCCTTTACGGTCAAACAGCTTGGCGCCTATCTGAGTTTCAATTTCTTTAATGTGTTTTGTAACAGCTGGTTGCGAAATATGAAGCTCTTCTGAAGCCTTAGTGAAACTTAATCGGGAAGCTACCGTATGGAAAACTTTTAATCTGTAATCGAACATGGGGTAAAATTACGAATTATTGTTGGAAATGTTGAGAGTTGCGGGATTCGGGGTTTAAAGTAACTAGAAACAAAAACAACTATAAACTAGCAACAAAAAGCAACTTATAAAAAATCCGAAATTGAACGATCCTGCTGACTTTCAAATCTTCTGTTTTTTGCTTCTCCGATTTTCTGTTTGCTATAAATACTGTTGTGCCCTGAAAGAAGATAAGATACCACACAGGCAATAGCGACATAAACGCCACATTCTGCTCCAAATAATTCGATTCCCATCAGCATACAGGCTAAAGGAGTATTGGTTGCTCCGGCAAATACTGCTACAAAACCCATTCCTGCCAATAATCCGAACGGCAACGGAATAAAAAGAGATAAAGCACTGCCTAATGTAGCTCCGATAAAGAACAACGGGGTAACTTCTCCACCTTTGAATCCGGCTGAAAGCGTAACAATGGTAAAAATCATTTTTAACGCAAAATCATATAAAGGAAGCTGTTTTTCAAAAGATTCTACAATCACAGGAACACCTAATCCGATATATCGGGTGGTGCCCATCGCAAAAACTGCCAGGGCAATAATAATTCCACCTGCTACAGGACGAAGGGGTGGATATTTAATTTTTGATTTGAAAACAGAGCCTGCCCAATGAATAATCTTACTGAAAGCAGTAGCACAGACCCCGAAGGCTATTCCTGCCAGAATACTGTATAGAATGGGTAAAAACTCCAGCTTAGGAATAAAATCAATGTGATAATGGGTATGTTTTACATTCCATAGGTTGGTTGCCCAATCAGCCAGAATAGCTGAAGCAAAAGCAGGGAATATCGCATTATATCGTATTCTTCCGATCAGAAAAACCTCAAGTCCAAAAACAGCTCCGGCCAAAGGAGTCCCGAAAACAGAACCGAATCCGGCAGCAATGGCCGCAATAATCAATATTTTTCTTTCATTTCTGTCAAGTTTAAAAGGTCTGGTAAGCTGATCTGCTATAGCTCCTGCCATCTGAAGAGCTGTTCCTTCACGCCCTGCAGATCCTCCGAAGAAATGAGTTATCATTGTACCCAGATACACAAAAGGAGCCATTTTAAACGGAATAATTCCTTTGGGCTCATGAATAGTGTCAATCAACAAGTTGTTTCCTGCCTCAACATCTTTTCCGAAGTAATAATAGAGAAGTCCAATCAGAAGTCCTGCTACAGGAAGCAATGCAATCAGCCAGAGATGATTTTCCCTGAAATCTGTTGCCCATTCCAACGATTGCAGAAATCCTGCAGAAGCAGTTCCTACCAATGCACCGATAATGATACTAATACATAGCCATTTTAAAATATAAGGCAGAGCCGGAAATTTTCTGAAGAAAAAGTGAGTGTAAAAAACTGCTTTTTTATCAAGTGTTCTTTGACTTTTTGACATAATAATCCTGATTAGTTATTTGTTAATAATCTTTTAATCAGGCGTCATCAGCTTTTGTAAAGCGGTTGGGTAAGGAAGAACACCATTTCCTTTTGATTATGCAAATATATGAATAAAGATAAAAGATAAAAGATAAAAGATAAAAGATAAAAGATAAAAGATAAAAGATAAAAGATAAAAGATAAAAGATAAAAGATCTTGTCGTTAAAATTCAATAGAGGTGGGCTTTAGCCCGCCCACATCAATTTAACACTTTGCACTGGCTTTAGCCCAAACTTAAAGATAAATCAGAGTTTTAATAGATTGGATAATGTATAGCCTTATCGATTTCGAGCGGGTTGTTGTATTTTCTTATCACTTCCTGCATACTTTTGGTTTGGGTATTCAGTTCATCCACATTATGGATTTCTTTTCCGTTGATATTTATTTTCAGGTCATTGTTGGATTTGTTGAAATTGTTCCTTTCAAAAGCAAAAGGATCATTATAAAATTCCATGATCAGCTTATATTTTTGCTTTTCATTAATGGGAACAGCTTTATTCCCAAAATTGGATTCAAGAAAATCATTGGTAGGATAGAGTTGTGCGAGTTCCTGACTTTTGATAAGATGATAAATGAAATTTTTCTTTGTATCAGACAGTTCAAAGATTAAACCGGGTAGTCCGCGGAGTTTAAACGGACCTTCATTAAATGGAATATCTTTACAGAACCAGGCGATCCAATTTCTTCCTCCAAATTGTGTAGTCGCTTTTTGTAACGTATAATTTTCTACTTTTTTGGTTTCATTAGAAATAACCCAGTTTATTTTATCAGTGGTTTTAAAGGAATAATATCCGTTTTTAATATTGATGAAATTTTCATTATCAAAAGAATTGACTTTTCTTTTTACTACCTGCCCGGACATATCAGTATGACTGGTATTCATCCCGAATTTTTTATTTAAAGAATCTGTAGTTATCAGATTTCTTCCGTAAAATTTTACCTCTTTCGGGGTAATATCCAGTATCATATTCAATTTTTCATAAGTGGTTTCTGTAGAATCCATCTTATACTGCAGTTCATAAATAAACCGATGCGTCTGAGCCTGGCATAACGCCATCATAAGCAAAGCCATTAAAGTAAGAATACTTTTCATATAAGGTGATTGGTCATTTTTTTGTTAATGGTTACTCAAAACTTTAAACCTCGAACCTCGTAATCTCGAAACCCGCTCTTACAAAAATGGTTTCATCTCATCCTCAATCTGCGTTCTCAGTTCCATCAGGCGCTTAGCGTAAATTTCCTGCTGTTTTTCTTCCTCTGTTTCCGGGA
Organism: Chryseobacterium sp. GVT01B; assembly: GCF_019970045.1. GTDB lineage: Bacteria > Bacteroidota > Bacteroidia > Flavobacteriales > Weeksellaceae > Chryseobacterium. The sequence goes on along the minus strand of NZ_JAHXYI010000005.1, from coordinate 179,788 downwards.
TCCATTTCGGTACAGGAAGTTTTTTACCATTTTCGTCTACCGCAACAAAAACAATAATACAGTGGGTTTTTTTCTCAAAATTTGGCTGTTTCAGATTTCTCGAAAAGACATTAATGGCGATATGCATGCTGGATGTTCCGGTAAAAATCACCTGAGCATCTACTTTTACCACTTCCCCAATTTTGATGGGATCATAAAAACGAATTCCGCCCACATATACTGTGACAGAATAATCACCACTCCAGGTTGTTGCACATGCATAACCTGCCTGGTCAATCCATTTCATAACACTTCCTCCATGTACATTTCCTCCGTAATTAACATCTGAAGGCTCCGAAATAAACTGAAAAGTAATAGGCTTGTTCTGCATCTTTATAAAATTTGAATAAAGTTATTTAATAATTTCCAAAGTTTTAGATTAAATCCTACTTTTGAAAGACGAAACTTTCAATGAAAGGGAATTTTAACCAATAACAGATTTAGAAACAGTAATGAAGAAAGTATTTTATCTCAACACATGTGATACCTGCAGAAAAATTTTAGCCCAATTTGATCTTACAGACTGGGAACTTCGCGAAATTAAAAAAGAGCCGATCACGAAAGAGGAATTGGCTGAAATGCATAAAAAAACAAAATCATACGAAGCGTTATTCAGTAAAAAATCTACTCAGATCAAATTGAGAGGATTGGATGTGAAGTCTTTAACCGAGAAAGATTTTAAAGAATTACTGCTGGATCATTATACTTTCCTGAAAAGACCTGTCTTTATTACAGACAAGGAGATTTTTGTAGGGAATGATAAGAAAAATGTTGAAGAATTGCAGAAGTTCTTTGGGGTAAACGAATAAATTAAACTTTAAATAGTTGATCTATCCGGCTTAATAATGAATTCATTATTGAGCCGGATATTTAATTATATGTGTTGTAAGTGTTTGATTTATAATGTTATTTATGACTATATTTATAATCGCCAAAAAATTACAATATGAAAACAAACTTTTCAAAAACAAAAAAACTGACCAGGTCAGAATTAAAAGAGGTGAGTGGAGGAATTGCTTTCATCCCGCCTTGCAGTATTTTATGTGGACCTGCAGGAGGAGTGATTTCCAATACACCAGGCGTAGGAGATGTCTGTAGCCCGGACAGGAAAGTCTGCTGTATCTGTTATTAAACAAAAAAGAGGCTGTGAACATCACAGCCTCTCTTATTTAAGTATATCTTCAGAACAGATTATACAAAAGGAGCTTTTACCACTTTTGCAGGAATGTTCTTGTTTCTTACCTGAATAAAGATCTCAGATCCTAATTTGAAATGAGGCTTGTCTACATATGCAAGACCCAATCCGATTTTCTTCATTGGAGACTGTGTTCCGGAAGTTACTTTTCCGATTACATTCCCTTCAGCATCTACTACTGGATAATCATGTCTTGGAACTCCTTTGTCTGTAAGCTCAAAACCAACTAATTTTCTTGTAACTCCTTCTTCTTTTTGTTTTGCGAAAACATCTTTAGAAACGAAATCTTTATCAAACTTAGTGATCCATCCTAGACCTGCTTCGATAGGAGAAGTCGTATCATCGATATCATTTCCGTATAAGCAGAATCCTTTTTCTAATCTTAAAGTGTCTCTGGAAGCTAATCCGCAAGGAATAATTCCTTCTTCTTTACCAGCTTCCATTACAGCGTCCCAAAGTTTTTCAGCACTTTCGTTATTGAAATAAATCTCAAAACCACCGCTTCCAGTGTATCCTGTATTTGAAATGATCACATTATTTTCTCCTGCAACACTTCCCACTGTGAAATGGTAGTAAGGAATTTCTGAAAGATTTACTTCTGTAAGCTTTTGAAGGATTTCAGTAGCTTTAGGCCCCTGAACTGCCAATAATGACATCTCATCAGAAGCATTCGTCATTTTAGCCCCGAAAGTATTGTATTTTGAAATATGATTCCAGTCTTTGTCGATGTTGGAAGCGTTTACAACCACGAAATATTTGTCATCTTCCATTTTGTAAACGATAAGGTCATCTACAATTCCTCCGTTTTCGTTGGGAAGACAAGAATACTGAGCTTTTCCATTTTCCAAAGCATCTACATTATTAGTAGTTACAAACTGTAATAGATCTTTTGAACCCGGCCCTTCGATGAAAAACTGTCCCATGTGGGAAACATCAAATAATCCTGCTTTTTCTCTTACTGCAAAGTGCTCTTCTGTAACCCCTGAATATTGAACAGGCATTTCAAAACCTGCGAAAGGTACGATCTTAGCTCCCAAAGAAACATGTTTGTCGTACAAGGCTGTTTTCTTCATATTTAATTTTTATTTCTTTATTTTAAAACTGTTAAAAGTCTCATTGAATTGGGTCATGTAGTTTCCGTTCCAGAATTTCTGGCCACAGTTGATGGAAACTAAATATAAGTTTTTGTCTTTTTGAAAGACTTTGGTTATCCAGAACAACTTCTCTTTTTCATCAAAGTGTTCATACAGATATTCCGTATATCCTTTCTGGCTTTTTTTATCTTTTATCTTATTCTCTTGATCTTGTGACTGATAAAGTGCCAGGATGAATTTTTTTACTTCTTCTTTTGGAAGTGCCAAATCGTGATATTCCGAAATCGTAATGGCTCCTATCTGACTGGTTGGAAAAATATTGACGATCTCACTGTCATTCGTAGATTTCCAGCCGTCCGGAACATTAATAGAGTAGTTGGGACTTTCATAAACTTTTGCTTTTTGGGCAAAAAACAGACTTCCCGTTAACATTGCAGAAAAAAACAATATTTTCTTCATCATTTAAAAATGGTGTTTATATTCTTCGAGGATGATTTTGAACCATTCTGTAAAATTTTCAGGATGTTCGGAGATTTCTTTATCGAGATTTTCAGGAGAGATGAATCTTACATCTTCCACTTCTTCTTTATTCAGATTGAAATCGGCTTCATGGTTTCCCACAAATACATGATCCAGCTCGTGCTCCCAAAGGCCGCTGCCAACATCTGCTTTATAAATAAAATTGAATTTTTCTGAAAGTTCTGCCTCAATTCCGAGTTCTTCTCTCAGTCTTCGTATTGCTCCTTCCTTGTAGGTTTCCCCATCTCTTGGATGTGAGCACACCGCATTGGTCCATTGATTGGGAGAATGGTATTTTCCTGAAGCCCTTTTCTGAAGAAGCATTTCTCCTTTACTGTTGAACAGAAATACAGAAAAAGCACGGTGTAACAGGCCATTGATGTGAGCCTGCTGTTTTTCCATCAGCCCTAAAACTTCATCCTTAGGATTTACTAAAACAACAAATTCTTCCATTCCTACAAATGTAAGAGTAATAAATGTATTTTGGAAATTTTTAGATAAACATCATGCTTTTTGTAATATCCGGGGATGCCAGAGAATGTTTACCGGCAAATCTGCAAATTCATTTTTGTCTTTTTATCTGTTCTTATATATTAATCATAAAAAGAAATATCAAAACGAAAAATTTTAACTATTTGCAATGAAATGGTTGATAAAATATTGATATTATTCTTTAAATACTATTTTTTGTAGTATATTTTTAACTTAAACTAAGATTAATGTGCCTGATAGTTGTAAAAACGCTAACTTTGTTACTTAATATTTAGTAATGGAATTAGAATACATTGAACACATTAGTCCTATTCTAAAGGATGGCGTAAAAAATTACTTAATAGATATCGACGGAACCATTACAGATGACGTTCCAAACGAAGAACCGGAAAGAATGGTTACCTGTGAACCTTATCCTGATGCATTGGAAACTGTCAACAGATGGTATGATGAGGGGCACCAGATCTGCTTTTTTACTTCAAGAACCGAAAATCTGAAACAAATCACTATTGACTGGCTGGATAAGCATGGTTTCAAATACCACAGCGTACTTTGCGGAAAACCTAGAGGAGGAAATTATCACTGGATAGACAATCACCTGGTAAGAGCTACAAGATACAAAGGAAGATTTACGGATTTGGTAGAAAAACAAGTAACCATTGAAGTATTCAAAGAAGACGGCGAATAAAAATATAATTCAAAGATTTAAAGATTAAATGCGAACCCGGTTCCTTTAATTTTTAAATCTTTCATTTTTTAATATACTCGATATTTTATGAAAGTTTTAGCAAACGACGGCCTGGATCAATCTGGAATAGATGCATTGACAGAAAAAGGCTTTGAAGTGATTACTACAAAAGTTCCACAAGAGTTTTTGGTAGATTATATTAACGAGCACAAAATCCGTACTCTATTGGTGAGAAGTGCTACGCAGGTAAGAAAAGATATTATTGACGGATGCCCATCTATCGACATTATTGGAAGAGGTGGAGTAGGTATGGATAATATTGATGTAGACTATGCAAGAGAAAAAGGAATCCACGTGATCAATACTCCTTCTGCTTCTTCGGAATCGGTGGCTGAGCTTGTTTTTGCTCATTTATTTTCCGGAGCAAGATTTCTTCAGGATTCCAACAGAAAAATGCCTTTGGTAGGAGATACTGAATTTTCAGGTCTTAAAAAAGCTTATGCTGCCGGTATTGAACTGAGAGGAAAGACGATTGGTATCGTGGGAATGGGAAGAATCGGGCAGGAAGTGGCAAGAATTGCTTTAGGACTAGGGATGAGAGTGGTTGCTGCTGATAATAATGTAGGGAAAGCCAGCATCAAAGTAAAGTTTTATAACAACCAGTTTATCAATGTTGATATCGAAACTGAACCATTGCAGGAGGTTTTAAAGCATTCAGACTTTATTACGCTGCATGTTCCGGCTCAGAAAGACGGCTATATGATCGGTCAGAATGAATTTGAAATCATGAAAGACGGAGTAGCTGTTGTAAACTGTTCTAGAGGAGGAGTTATTGATGAAGCTGCTTTAATTCAGGCTTTAGATTCCGGAAAAGTAAGATTTGCCGGATTGGATGTTTTCATTAACGAACCAACACCTTCTAAGGAAATTCTTAATCACTCTAAAATTTCTCTTACCCCTCACACAGGAGCATCTACTCTTGAAGCACAGGACAGAATTGGGCTTTCTTTGGCAGAGCAGATTTCAAGTATCTTACAGATTCAATAATTGAATGATATTATACAACAAAAGCACCTCAGTTGAGGTGCTTTTTTATTTTGAATTATTGTTATCAGATTAGATATTTTTGCTTTTCAACAAATCTCTGATCTCTGTCAGTAGTTTTTGATCCTCTGTAGGTCCTGCAGGAGCCGGAGCATCTTTTTTGTTGACTTTATTGGCTAGTTTGATGATCCAGAAAAGAACCATGGCAATACAAAGGAAGCTGATTACTGCTGAAAGGAAATTTCCATACGCAACCCCGTTCCATGTAAGTTTTGCGATGTTTTCTGCGCCGGCTGCTTTCAACGCCGGATTCAGTATCAGAGGAGTGATTACATCTTCTACCAAAGACGAAACAATTTTACCAAATGCTGCACCAATGATCACACCGACAGCAAGATCGAGAACATTCCCCTTAAAGGCAAACTCTTTAAATTCTTTTACAAATCCCATAATTTATATTTTTTTAATTAGTATATACACAAAAATATAATTAAAAAATGTAAAAAACACTACTTTTTATAGTTTTTTATTCCCAAAACATTGAGTTTTATGATAAATTCATAGAATTGGATTTAATGAATATTTTAGCTTTATACAGATACTTTATTTCATTCATGAGGTCTCCTTATTTTTATTATTGAGGTGATACCATAATGAAAAATCTTTTGTAATTTGCTTAAAAGTTTGTTTTACCTATGAAGATTTTTACCGCAGAACAGATTCGCAGCTGGGATCATTTTACGATTTCCCATGAACCGGTTTCATCCATCCAGTTGATGGAAAGAGCTTCAATGGCAGCAGCCCACTGGATTTCGGAACATTGTAAAAACCATAAAAAGCTGGTCGTGTTCTGTGGCAACGGAAACAATGGAGGAGATGGATTGGCGGTAGCAAGAATACTCTACCTCAAAGGTTTTGATGTCGATGTATTTGTAGGCGATTCCAAACGGAAATTTTCAGACGATGCTTTGGTCAATCTGAAAAGGCTCCGCGATTTATCAGGAATTTCGGTCAGAAAATTTGATCAGAATGAACACTATAATTTTGATGATAAAACAATTATTATTGATGCTCTTTTCGGAACAGGTTTATCCAGACCGTTGGAAGGGGAGTTTAAAGGACTTGTGGAGCAGCTGAACTCCAAAAAGAATATTAAGATATCCATTGATGTTCCTTCCGGATTATCTTCAGATGAAATATTTGATAATGATCCCGTTATTCTGAAGTCTGATTACACATTGACTTTTCAAGGCTGGAAAAGAACTTTCCTTCATCCCGAAACCGGAAAATATACCGGGAAAGTAGAAGTGCTGGATATTGATTTAAACAAAACCTATGCTGATACCACAGATTCGGAATATTTTATCATTGATGATCAGCTGATAGAATCTATATTCAAGCCCAGACAGGAGTTTTCCCATAAAGGAAGCTATGGTAAGGTTGCAATCATAGGAGGAAGTTATGGGAAAATAGGAGCTGCCGTTCTGGCTACACAATCTGCCTTAAAAACCGGAGCCGGGCTGACCTTTACGCTGGCACCGGAATGTGGATATGAGATACTGCAGACCTCTTGTCCGGAAGCCATGTTTATAACGGGAGGAAAACAGTTTATAACAAACTTTGAGATAGACAAAGACCTTACCTGTGGCATAGGACCTGGACTGGGAACTCATCCGGATACTGAGAAAAATTTTCTGAGCTTTCTTAAAAACTATACCAGTCCGATGATTCTGGATGCCGATGCATTGAATATCATTTCTAAAAAGGCAGGAAATCTAAAATTAATTCCAAAAAAATCAATTATTACGCCTCATCCTAAGGAGTTTGAAAGGCTTTTCGGAAGTACAGAAAATTCTTTTAAGAGACTTGAGCTGGCCATAGAAAAGGCAAAAGAGTATTATATTTATATCGTATTGAAAGATCATCATACACAAGTTATTACTCCGGAGGGAAATGTATTTTACAATATAACGGGAAATGCGGGTCTTGCGAAAGGAGGCAGTGGAGATATCCTTACCGGAATTCTGACTTCACTTTTAGCACAGGGATATTCTGAAGAAGAAACCTGTATTTTAGGGATATGGATTCACGGAAGATCGGCTGATCTTGCTTCGGAAAGACATTCAAAAGAATCTATGCTTCCTACGGATGTTATTAGTGAATTTGGAAGCGTTTTTGAGGAGCTGAATCGAAAAGTTGCCAGAAGTTTGTAACAGAAAATGAACTGAACGGCTTTTAAAATAAGTTTAAAAGAAAAAGGCAAATCTGTAGTAGTACAAATTTGCCTTTTTTATCTTAAAACTGAAGTTATTCTATTTCCAGTTTGTGCTTATGCCTTTTCAATATACTCAGGTTTTTCATTTTCTTCCGGAGTAATCTTAAATTTCTTAGAAACGATCATGATAACAACACCTGCAATCATAAATGGAATGGAAAGTACCTGACCTGTGTTCAGACCTCCGATCTGGATGAATTCATCACCTTGCGGCTCTTTAAGGAACTCAACAAAGAATCTGATCGCCCAAAGAATAATAAAGAATAAACCGAATAGCCATCCCTGCTGATATTTTTTATCTGTTTTTCTGTAAAGTATCCATAACAAAATGAATAGAAGAACATACCCTACAGCTTCAAATAACTGACTTGGATAACGAGGTACGGTAAGGCCATATTCACTGCTTTGCTGTGGGAAAAGTAATGCAAACGGAGAATTTGGATCAGCTGGTTTACCAACGATTTCAGAATTGAAAAAGTTCCCCATTCTTACAAATGCACCTCCTAACGCAACTACAATACCTAATCTGTCATATACCCAGAAAGGATTTTTTCTGATGATTTTAAATGAGTAATACAGCGTCGTGAAGATCAAAGCGATAGTAGCACCATGGCTTGCCAGTCCTGAAAACCCTGTGAATTTAAAACCATTTTTTGTGCTTATGGGTAAAAATACACTCCAGAAATCCTCTTTAAACAACTCTGGCTGATAGAAAATAACATGTCCTAATCTCGCCCCAAGGATTGTTCCAATTAAAGTCCATGTGAAAAGAGGTTCCAGATATCTTTGGTTAATATTGTCAATCTTAAAGATTCTCGTCATTAAAATATATCCGAAACCAAATGCAAATACAAACATCAAACTATAAAAGTGAAGAGTAAATGATCCGATATGAATTCCTTTCGATGGATCCCATATTTTGAAGGGAGTTTTAAGTTCTACCTTATCAGAATCAGTAATGGGTTTTACAGTTTTTACCGCATATTTAAATGCTGTAACATTTTCCTGAGTCGCAGCGGTATTGATCAGCTTAAAGTTTTTATCAAAAAACTGATAGTTGGAATCTTTGAACCTTGCTAATGCTGAAGCTGCATAATTATAATAAGAAGGCTCAAGGCTGGATCCGTTAAGGATCACAACAAAAGAATGGCTCTTATCTGATTCTCTGTCCGGAAAAGCGGTAAGGTCTCCCATTTCTGTAGTAGAATAGATTTTTACAGGAACATTGCTTCCGTTGACATCTAAAGTTCCGTCAGATAAACCTCCAGAGTATTCCTGTGCAAAAAAAAGCTGCGTTGTGAACGCAAACAGCACAAGATAAATTCTGAAAAAAATAGTATTCATTTTCTATTGATTTAATAGTTTGATTATTGACATTTATGTTTGGGCGGAACGGGATCATAACCGCTGCCTCCCCACGGATGGCATCTCAAAATTCTTTTAAATCCCAGCCAGAATCCTTTAAAGATCCCATGAACCCGAAGAGACTCAATCATATAATGAGAACAGGTGGGTTCGTAACGGCAGTTTTTGGGAAGTAAGGGCGAGATGAACCATTGGTAAAATTTTATCAAAATTACCAGCGGAAATGTAATGATTTTATTGAATGTAAGTTTCAAAACAATGCAAAAATAGGGTAAAAAAATGAAAATTAGTTTAAATTTGTTATAAGTTTCGGTGATCGAAAATCCGGAACATTGATCTTAAAAAATAGAATTAGTTTGAATCAAAATATTCCATTAGCTGAAAAATTAAGACCTAAAACCCTGAACGATGTATTGGGGCAGGAGCACCTTACCGGCGACAAAGGAACAATCAGAAAAATGATTGAAAATAACACCCTGAATTCTCTGATTCTTTGGGGACCTCCCGGAACCGGGAAGACAACACTCGCTGAAATTATTTCAGAACAATCAGGAAGGAAGTTCTATAAACTATCTGCTGTTTCTTCAGGGGTGAAAGATGTTCGTGATGTCATTGATGATGCTAAAAAACAGAATTTGTTTTCCGGAAAATCACCCATCTTATTTATTGATGAAATTCACCGTTTCAACAAATCTCAGCAGGATTCATTGCTGCATGCCGTAGAAAAAGGCTGGATTGTCCTGATAGGAGCGACTACTGAAAATCCAAGTTTTGAAGTGGTTTCAGCGTTGCTTTCGAGAAGCCAGGTTTATATTTTAAAAGCTTTGAGTTATGAAAAACTTGAAGAATTGATTGATATTGCTTCTGAAAGATATAATAAAGATGAAGGAACCGATTTTAAAATCCTTGAAAAAGAAGCTTTCATTCAATACTCGGGTGGTGATGCCAGGAAGCTAATCAATTCTGTAGAATTGGTTTTGAATCAATATAAAAACTCCCGTACAACAGAAATCATCAATACGGATGTCCTTGAAGTTCTTCAGGAAACAATGGCGCTGTATGATAAAAATGGTGAGCAGCATTATGATATTATTTCTGCCTTTATCAAGTCAATGCGTGGTGGTGACCCGAACGGAGCCGTGTATTGGCTGGCAAGGATGATTGCCGGAGGAGAAGATATTAAGTTTATTGCCCGTAGAATGCTTATTCTGGCCGCTGAAGATGTAGGACTGGCTAATCCCAATGCGCTGGTTGTTGCCAACAATTGTTTTCAGGCGATCAATGTGATTGGAAATCCTGAAGCAAGAATCATATTAAGCGAAACTGCGGTCTATCTTGCGGTTTCTCCTAAAAGTAATTCTGCGTATATGGCTATTAATGAAGCATTGGCTTTGGTAAAGAGAACCGGGAATCTACCGGTACCACTTCATTTGAGAAATGCTCCTACAAAACTGATGAAAGATCTGGACTATGGGAAAGAGTATAAATATGCACATTCCTATGAAGGAAATTTTGTGGAACAGGACTTTCTTCCTGAGGAAATCAGGGATGTGAAATTATATGAGCCCGGTAATAATTCTACCGAGAAGAAGATTTATGAGGAGCTTAAGAAAAAATGGAACAATAAATATTAAAATAAAAAAGGATGCTGAAAATGGCATCCTTTTTATTTTATTCAAGTTATTCGGTAGTGTAGATAAACAATGTTTTCTTACCGTTGTGATCTTTTGTTTCAGCTCTTTTCTTGATCTCAGGATAGATCATTGTGCTGGTATCCGCAAATTCATAACCTTCAATAAATACCGGGTTGTCTGCCGGAATATTATATTGTGCGTTGATGTTGGATAATGACATTCTGTCCAATGTATTTTCTCCATTTTTGAATTTGTATTCAGTTACCCCTTTTGTAAAAACAGAACTGTATTTTTTAAAACTTTGGGGAAGGTTTGCCGGAGTATTGTATACTTTAGAAACCTGCAATACGTTCTTTTTCGCATTGAACAATTCTACTGTTCCGATAGCGTTGTCAGCAACTGCAAACTTTACAGCAGGATTTTTTTGCTGTGCAAATAAAGTAGCCGAAGAGAGTATTAAAAAAGAATAGAGTAATTTTTTCATAATCAGAATATGTAACTGTTAAAAACGCGATAAATATAGTTATTTTTTATAAAATATGAATGAAATCTCAGATTGTTTTACATTTTATTTATAATAAAAACTTTTATTTTGATTATCAGTCTATAGTTTCTTCATTTTTATCTTTTTTGTCAACCATATTTCTGATGATATTTTTCAGTCGCTGAAAAGCGAAAGAACTTAACAATAAGATAATTCCGAGAGCAATAAAGGCGCTGATTCTTGAAATATTATCCATTTGCCATACATCATAACCGTAGAGTTTTAAAACCATGAGCCCTATCAATGCAAAACCAACCTTATTGTATTCCTGAATATTCTTTTTCAAACTCATATAAATAAAAATACTCGCAAGAACAGTCCATACAATAGGAAGATAAAGAATATTGAAGTGGGCGCTTGCTTCAAAAGAATGAGGAAGATCATTAGAAACCATTAAAACATAAGAATGATGAAGCTCACAGCTTACGGAAATGATAAGTGTCAATGACAGGATCCAATAAGAAATCCAGACTTTATGAAATTCTGATGATGGAATGATCCGGGAACATACATATATAAAAGGAATCCACTGAAGCAGATGCAGTAAGTAAAAGCTTAAATGAAGTTTTTTTGTTAATACAGCCGTTACAACTGGTAGTGTGGAAACCGAAGTATTAAGAATAATCAGAAAGAGAAACATATAGATCAGAGCGGTTTGAACATCATTTCTGATACTTAGTGGTTTTCTGAAAAGTAATAATATAAACAGATAATAAATGCTGAATAACAGTCCTATGCCGACAACCGCCGACCAGGGCATCTCTGAAACGTGATAGGTAAGTTCAAGAAGAAGACTTATATAAATAATTCCATAGCTAATCACAGTCACAAGATCTTCAAAAAAAGTGCTGACTTTCTCCTGTGGTTCTTTTCCGGTATTCCTTAATAAATATAAATTGATCATTAGGGAAACGATGGTAAATGAACTGGTAATAAACGGAGGATTAAATATGATAGTAAAATCTGTTGTTCCCAGATACTCTGTCCAGGTTACAATCTGAGCAATCATGACCAATGGAAAAAGGATGTAAAAGAAAATCCTGAAAATCTTATGACCTGTTTTTTTCCAGATGAAAAGCAGAAGAGTAGTTTCTATTGCCCAGATACTGGTGATAAGGTGGGTTTTAAACTGAATAGCTATGGCAATAGTGATAAGACTGGTAACGAGTCCTGCAAATACAGAATAAGCAACTCCGAAGCTTTTTCGTCCATATTCTCTAAGGAGCAGAAAAGAATTGACTGCAGCAAAGGCAAGTGGAAAAATGATGGGAGGTTCATAGGCTAAAGTATCAAAAATATAAAGCAGTCCCAGAACACTCGAAAAATTAGCAAAAGCAAGTATTAAAATATCAGAAGTTGAAAGTATATTTTTTTTGATATAGTCATGCAGAGCAAAAAGGTAGAAAATCACATAACTGATCATGTAAAAAGTAATGCTTAAAAGCTCCGTGCTCTCATTCGTCCAATAAAAAAGATAAGCGGTTGTAAAAATATAAGCTGTCCATCCTACGCTTTTCCAGTGTTGAAGAAAAGAGACTACCAGCATTCCAATATTTAAAAGAGTAAGATAAATAAAAAGGAAAGGGTAGTTGCTTTGTCCGGTACTGATCATCAAAGGAGCACTAAAACCTCCAATTAATGAAAAAATAATCAGGACTTCACTTTTATAATAATAGGATAAAATAATAGATGCCGCTGTAATCAGGGCGGTGATAACAAAGGCTGTATTCTGTGTAAAAAGATGATATTCCCGGAAAGCAATGGTGGCAGTGAAATAGAGCATGGCAATCCCGCCTCCGGTTATAATAGAAGCAAATGCTGTATAGTTTTTTCTGAGAAAATGTCCTATAATTATAATTCCTGCTCCGGTACAAAAACCAATACCCGCTCTTGCAGTTTCTCCGATCCAGTTTTTATCAATAGCATACTTTACAAAGTAGCCGATTCCGAGAACAAGAGTAAAAATACCAATGATGGTGAGTGCATTTTGTTTTAAAAAATCAAAAACAGGAGTCAGCCAGTCTTTTTGAACAGGTATCGGGATTTCTTCATTTTCTTCCCTGTTTTTTATTTCTTCAGGAACAATTTGATGAGACTGTACTTGCTGAGGAACAATAGTTTCTTCTGTTGAAGCTTTTGTTGGGATTACTTCAGACTGATCCGGGGCCTTATTAATTTTATGGTTAAGGTCAGTGATTTCCTTTTCAAGTCTTCTGATTTTAGTGTTCAGATTGTTGAAAATGATGAAGATTACTATAAGTATGACAACAGCAATAAGTTCATTCATTTCATTAGTTTTATCAAATATAAAGAAATGTTTGAAAAGCGATTTAAAAAATTAACCCATCACAGTATAAGTGATGGGTTAAATGGTATAGATAACTAACAATATGTTTTACTAGTTGGATACTTTGTAAATGTAGAATGATGAGATACTGGATCCTAATAATGATCCGGAGAAAATACCGGAATCAGTAAGCCCGAAAGATACTTTGTCACCTGCCTGGAACGAGTAAAGAGAATTGATACTTGCATCAGAAAGTGTTAAGTTAATTGCTAACGCAAGATTAACACCACTGAAAGGACGACTGTCGATAATTGTGGTTACCCCCGTTCTGGTTCTGGCGATTCCAATTCCTGGAGCCCCTGACAATAATGATGCCTGTAGCCCTGTTCCATATCTGAATGCGAATCCAACGGCATATACTCCTGTAGATGGGACAGTATAAGAACCGTCAGCGTCTGTAAATAAAGCGGCACTTCCTATATTTCGGTCAGCTGCTACAAAGTTAACAGGCAGGAATGATGCTGGGAAAATTCCTATATTCAGAAGGCTTATACCTGTCGCTTTTTTTGCTGCATATACAGAAGTATTGGTTCCTGATGCGGCAATTAATAGCGCAGGATCTACAGTGTAAACCTGAGTACTTCCCTGGTTAATTGCTAAAACCTGATAGCCAGGTAATGCTGTAGCTGCGGGTGTATCTCTAACTTTCAGTGTTCCATTAACATCTAGAGTTGCAGATGGAGTAGCTGTATTGATACCAACTTGGGAAAATAAAGGTAGGGTTGCGCATGCTAACATTAAGCTGTAAAGTTTAGTTTTCATGATCAAGATTTTTAATTAGTTGCTTAGCAAATATACAATAAAAATTATACCCTTCATTGTGAAATTTATAATTTTAATATTAATATGATGTAATATATTTAAACATATGTTTATATTTTGTGTAATATTACCTCATAATTTAATTACGAGTTATTATATTTATCTTCTAATTAATCGCTTGTTTATAAGGTATTTAAAGAAAAATATTTCTCCCTGTTGTGTGGGTTATTTTAGTAGTAAATGTATCGTATTGGATCTTGGATATTTTTTTGTAAAAAATATTTTTTTTCAGGTTTTTAATAGGTTTAAAAACAAAAACACTGCACAAATGGCAGTGTTTTTAATCTATTTATTTACTTTTTTCTAGCTTTCTAAGAGGAATTCTTTATAATTTCCAAGAAAATCAACATTAGCATTGATTGATTCAAGTTCTTTGAGGGCGTTTCCATGTAAGACTTCTTCCCAAGGCCCTTCCACATTGATAAAAAAGAAATAATTGCCCAGTCCGGTCTTTAATGTTCTGGATTCAATTTTGCTAAGGTTCATCTTTCGCCATGCAAAAACCGATAAAACCTGATGTAGCCCACCGGGATGATCTTCCGGAAGAGTGATCAGCATTCCTGCTTTTTCTCCCAAAGTTTCCAGATTGTTATTCTGGTAGGTATCCTGTTGTTTAGAGATAATGATAAACCGGGTGTGATTCTGTTCAAAATCCTGAATATTACGGTTGATAATTTTCAGCCCATACAAATTAGCGGCAAATTGGTTGGCAACAGCAGCAATAGCCGTTTCCTTGTTTTCTGAAACAAATTTCGCAGCAGCAGCAGTAGAAGAAAAATCCTGCTTTGGAATCTCTTTATAATGAGTGTCCAGAAAATGGAAGCTCTGTGCCAGTGCTTGTGGATGTGAATATATTCTTTCAATATTCTCAATAGAGTTGTTCGGGTGAATCATCAGGTGATGCGCAATAGGCATTACCGCTTCTGCTTCAATCTTAATAGATGGGGTCTTATACAAATAGTCCAGCGTCATAGAAACTGTTCCCTCAATAGAGTTCTCCAAAGGTACAACGGCCTTTACTGCTTCGCCGCTTTCAACAGCCTTAAAACAATCCAGAATACTGGCTTGGGGTAATAACTCTTCATCAGGGAAAAGCTGCGCTGCAGCAAGCTGTGTGAAACTGGCATGAGGTCCCAAAAATGCAATCTTCATAATATAATATATAAGGGATGATTAAAATAAAGGTACAAAGGTGCGAATTAATTCATAAATGGAGTTCAATGTTTTATGTTTAAAGTTTAATGCTGCGGGTTACGAGTTACGGGGTTCGGGTTACGTGATGCGGTTGTCCAGAACCTTAAACCTTGGACCTTGAATCTCCTAACATGTTACTTTTCCTTCCAGTTTTTCTCAATCATTTCCATTAGAAAATCCGGGCATTTGATAACCTTATTGGTTTTTGCATCCAGAAAAAATAGAGTAGTGGAAGCTTCTGTTATTTTAATATGCTCTTCATTGTAAATTTCATATTCAAATTCGATCCTTACTCCCGGAATTTTTTTAACATAAGTATGAATTTCTAATTTTTGATCATACAAAGCTGGTCGGATATACTTAATTTTATAGTCCGAAACAGGAAGCCAAATTCCTTGGTTTTCAATTTCATCGTATGAAATTCCGATGCTTCTGAAGAGCTCAACTCTCCCCACTTCAAAGTACGTTGCATAGTTACCATAGTATACATATTTCATCGGATCTGTTTCTGCGTAACGTACTCGTATTGAGTGTGTTGTGTGTATCATTTTAGGTGTTAAATTATACATACAAATATATTTTTAAATAATCAATACCTGCAATATTTTTTTTTGAAAAGAAAAAATTGGACCTTTGTCTTCCTTCTAAACACAGTACAAACAAAGAATAATCGGGGCATAAAAATGGATGACAATTTAATGATGATATGGCAGAAATGCCTTCAGTTTATGCGTGATAACCTGAACGCAGCTGAAGACAATTCTGACCTGAAAAAACTTGAAAAATCTTTCGATATGTTATTCGATAAGGTTCAGCCGCTTTCATTAGTAGCAAACAACCTTACGCTTATCGTACCGAGCGATTTTTACAAGGAATATATAGAGGACAATTACCTGTCCTTACTTTCTGCTGCCCTGAAGAAAAATATTGGAAAAGGAGTGAAATTATGGTATTCTGTGATGGAAAACAGACCAAAAGGTGAAGAAAAACCGGTTACCATGAACATCAAGGGACAAAGTGTTCCAACTCCAAAAACACAGGAAACAATGCCACAAGGATTCTCTGCTAATATCGTAAATCCTTTTGTAGTTCCTGGAATAAGAAAAGTAAATATAGATTCTAACCTTAAGCCTGACTATTCTTTTGATAGTTATGTAGAAGGAGAAAGCAATAAATTTGCAGCGACTGTAGCCAGATCCATTGCAAAAAGACCTGGAGCAACTGCTTTCAACCCGTTATTCTTATATGGAGGTTACGGAGTTGGAAAAACGCACTTAGGACAAGCAGTAGGGCTTGAAGTAAAGAATCAGTTCCCTGATAAAGTAGTTCTTTATCTGTCTTCTGAAAAGTTTATCCAGCAGTTTATCTCTGCTGCCAAAGCACACAAGCAGACTGAATTTGCGAATTTCTATCAAATGGTAGATGTACTGATTATTGATGATATTCAGTTCTTATCAGGAAAATCAGCTACACAGGATAGTTTCTTCCATATTTTTGATCACCTGCATCAGAACGGAAAACAGATTATCCTTACTTCAGATAAAGCGCCTGCTGATATTATGGATATTCAGGACAGAATTGTTTCCCGTTTCAAATGGGGGCTTTCTGCAGAAATCAAATCTCCGGATCTATCAACAAGAAGACAAATCATTGAAGATAAACTAAGCAGAGATGGAATCGTTCTTCCGGGAGATATGCTTGACTTCCTTGCTGTGGAAACGAAAACCAATGTAAGAGAACTTATCGGAGTAATCAACTCTGTGATCGCTTACTCTACAGTATATAAGAGAGATCTGAGTCTTGAATTGTTAAAGGAAACGATCAACAGAATTGCTGCCAACCAGAAAAAAATCATCAACATTCCTTACATCCAGGAAGTTGTATGTGATTATTTCGGAATCAAAAAAGAACAATTACTGTCAAAAACAAGAAAAAGAGAGATCGCATTACCAAGACAGCTTGCCATGTACTTCTCTAAAGAATTCACCAATTCTACATTTACTAAAATCGGTGAAGAAATGGGAGGGAAAGATCACTCTACAGTAATGTATGCATGTGATACAATCAAAGACGTATCAAAAATTGATAAAGAAATCAAGAAGTACGTAAAAGATCTTACAGAAAGAATCAAACAATAACATTGTTGACCAGAAATAAATTGAAATGAAGGATAGTTTTATTCTTCATTTTTTATTTAGTTTTGTTGTGGCAAAAGACTCTTTTAAATAGATAGTATATGAAAATATTAATGGTTTGTCTGGGAAATATATGCAGAAGTCCTCTGGCAGAAGGAATCATGAAAACAAAGGTACCGGAGAATTTTATGGTAGACTCAGCCGGAACTATTTCAATGCATGAAGGAGAACATCCCGACAAAAGAGCCATTAAAACTGCTGCCAATCATAATATTGATATCTCAAAACAAAGATCAAGACCCATTACCAGAAAAGATTTTGAAACCTTTGATAAGATCTACTGTATGGATATTGATGTATTTGAAGATGTGGTTTCCAAAACAAGAAACGAAGAAGAACGACAGAAAGTATCTTTGTTTTTAGAACTATTGGGAGATCATCAAAATGCTGAGGTTCCCGACCCTTATTGGGGAGATATGAGTGATTTTGAAAAAGTCTTTCAGCTTTTGGATAGGGGATGTGATGCTATTAAGAATCAAATACCCCAATCATAATCATGAAAAAACTGCTGTTACTGCTCCTGGTAAGCTTTAATTTATCTTTTGCCCAAACCAAAGATGAAATAGAAATCCGTAAAGTAATGGATGACTTTATGGAATGTATTAAAACCAGAGATAAAGCCAGATATCTCTCTTTATTTCAGGAACCTGTACTTTGGACTGGAATTTACAAAGACAGGACGTATGCTAAACGTTTAGAGAAAAATCCTAAGGCAGACTACTACTTTGCTGATGATTATAAAGCTTTTATCAAAAGTTTTAAAGATGATAAATCTGAAGAGAAATTTGACAATATTAAGATTGTGGAAGATGGAGCAATAGCTTCTGCCAATTTCGATTACAGCTTTTGGTACGACGGTAAAATGGAAAACTGGGGAAAGGAGATCTGGACACTGATGAAGATCAACGGAACCTGGAAGATCACTTCCGTTACCTTTTCTATGGACCTTACAAAATATTTTCCGCAACCTTCATTAAACGAAAGAACTAAAAAATAATACGATGCTTTTTTTACTCCCTGCTTACTTATCAGAAAACACTTCTATCAACCACTTTTCGCCTGTTTTGAAAGATTATATCATGCAGACAGACTATTTCTTTGTGGAAAATGAAAAAACAGCAAGAAAGGTTGTTAAATTTTTTGCCCCGGAAAAGAAGCAGGCTGATCTGAAGTTGTTTTTATTGGACAAATACACGGAAAATGCGGACATCAAAGAAGCTCAGGAGTTGATGCTGAAAGGGCAGGACTTCGGATTGTTATCAGAAGCGGGATTGCCTTGTATTGCTGACCCTGGAAACCTGATCGTTAAATGGTGTCATGAGAAAAACATCAGAGTAATCCCTGTTTCAGGACCTTCATCCATTATTCTGGCTTTGATTTCCAGTGGATTTAACGGACAGGAATTCACTTTCAATGGTTATCTTCCTATTGATAAGGGAGAGAAAAAGAAGCACATCATGAATCTTGAAGGACTTGTTCAGAAAACCGGATATTCGCAGATTTTCATGGAAACACCTTATAGAAACAATCAGCTTTTTGAAGATCTGTGCAAGTTTTTATCACCGAATACCAAGCTCTGTATTGCGGCCAATATCAACGACCCGGAACATGAATTTATAAAGACAAAATCTATAAAAGACTGGCAGAAACAGAAGCCGGAACTTCATAAAATTCCTGCGGTATTTGTACTTGGAAAATAGTAGCATATGGCAGAATTGCCGTGATATAGCTATTTCACTTAAAAATATTTAACAGCTCTTAACAAGACTATTGCATTATTCTTGTTTTTTAAACTATACTGGAAACAGTTTAAATGTTGATAATGCAGTGAAAACCCGGGCATCGAAGATGCCCGGGTTTTCATATTAATTTTTATCTTTTTTGCCAGATTTCCATTTCCTCCAAAAGAAAATAATAAACGGAATGATTAAAAAGAAGGGCCAAAGAGAAACTATTCCGAGCATAAAG
The DNA here is from genome assembly GCF_019970045.1 of Chryseobacterium sp. GVT01B. Taxonomy (GTDB): domain Bacteria; phylum Bacteroidota; class Bacteroidia; order Flavobacteriales; family Weeksellaceae; genus Chryseobacterium. The sequence continues at coordinate 160,373 of NZ_JAHXYI010000005.1, read as the reverse complement.
CTTACAAAACTGTTCCAACCTTCCGTTACCGAATCTACAAAACGGCTTCCAAAACCTATTTTAGAGGTTGCTGAACTTCTCACTTTTTCTTTATATAAATTTAAACTTAAAGTGCTGTAATTCACACGGTCATCAATAAAACGAAGTCGGCCTTCTGCCACATCAATTTCATCTTCAAGCTCGCGGATTTTTTCCTGAATTTCAAGCATATCTTTAGTCGTGGCAGCACTTTTAAGCATGTCCCGATACTTTTCAAGATAGATTTTTTTGTTGGCAAGTTTTATCGATACATCAGTATACTCTTCCGTGACATCATTGGATGAAATGTTTTTGGATAAAACAGAACCGACTCCGTCTGAAAATGAACTGATAAGAGCATCAAAATTTTTATGAGGAACCCTGATGATCAGGTTAAGATTATCATCCATATCCGTATTTTGAAAATCCTCTTTCTGAATATAAGCATTGTTTTTCTTTAAGATATCATTCACCTGACGCTGAGCTTTTTTAATATCGCCCACCTGGATCTTCATGTCACCGTTTTTGATTATTTTTCTGGAAATAGTGTCAGTTTTCTTAGAGGTAGAAGGCTCTTTGTTAGATTTGTTTTCGTCTGGAATCAGTTTTTCAGATAGAGAAGGAGGTGGAGGTACGGGAGAATATGATTTCTCTTCAGTAATAACTTCCATCAGATCTGCCTTCACTTCCTGTTTGGCCACTCCTGATTTATTACAATTGATAAGAATAAGTCCTGATAAAAGGAGAATAATTTTTTTCATGGGATAGTTTTTTATGGATGTGATCAAAAAGTGTGCTTAAAAGTAATCCTATTTCAAATTTATTTGAAATTTTTAAATAAAATATTAAAACACAGGCAGGAAATCAAAAAATTAAATCAAATGATCTCAAAATCGGTCCGGAAAATTGTTGAAAACAGTAAATAATTTCTATTTTTAATTCATGAAAAAAAGTCTTTTAGCATTTGTGTTTTCTCCATTTCTGATGTATGCCCAGAAAGTTCCGAAACTTACAGACGAAATGGCGATGAAATTATCTGACAAACCACTTCACTGTATCAATCAGGAATATCCGAATAAAACAGCGCATATCATCAATAATGCAGGCGAAGTTCCTTTAACTCCAAAAGATCTTCACCCTAGTTTTTATGGGTGTTTCGACTGGCATAGCTCTGTTCATGGACATTGGATGCTCACAAGACTTTTAAAAACAAAACCCAATCTTTCCAATGCCAAAGAGATTGAAAAAATTCTGGATGAATCTTTTCAGAAGGATAAATTGAAAACAGAGGCTGATTATTTTACAAAATATCAACTGACAGGAACTTTCGAAAGAACTTATGGTTGGGCATGGATCTTAAAACTGGACGAAGAGCTTATCAACTGGGATCATCCGAAAGCTAAAATATGGCACGAAAACCTGAAACCGTTAACTGATCAGATTCTGAAGTCCTGGAAAACGTACCTTCCAAAACAAACCTATCCAAACAGAACCGGAGTTCATCCTAATACGGCATTTGCAATGTCTTTTGCCTTAGATTGGGCAAGAGCAAATAAAGATAAAGAATTTGAAAGCCAACTGATCGAAAAGGCTAAATACTTTTTCTTAAAAGAACAGAAAACACCTGCTTATCTGGAACCGGACGGATCGGATTTCTTTTCGCCAAGTCTTGAAATTGCTGATCTGATGCGCAGAGTTCTTCCTCAAAAAGAATTTGTGCAATGGCTGAATGCTTTCTACGAAAAAAGAAGTCTGGAAAATGTTGAAAAAATTCCTGTGGTAAGTGATCTTAGCGATTATCAGACTGTTCACCTTGTGGGATTATCATTTTCAAAAGCATGGTGTATGAAAGGAATTTCCAATGCACTTCCTGCCAATCATCCACTGAAAAAAGATTTCAGGAAAACAGCAGATGTATTTCTTGCCAATGGATTACCGTTACTTTTTCAGGGGAATTATGGTGGGGATCACTGGCTGGCAAGTTTTGCAGTGTACGCCCTTGAAGATTAATATCTGATTCCTGTTTTTTTAAGAATAAAACCTAACAGCCAGATTGGGCCTATCAGCAGAAATTGAAGATCTTTGAGGAAGGACGGCTTTTGTCCTTCTATTTTATGACCTATCAACTGAAAAATCCAGGTAATAATGAATACAGAAAGATAAACGATCCATGATTGTTTACCGAAACTGATATTGGCCAGATAAATAAAATGCTCCATAATAAGCATAATGACAGTCATAACAATAGCGATCAAAAGAGAAAGCCTGATATAGAATAAAGTAACAAGAAAAATCACAATACAGCTGATGATACTGACACATCCGAAATAGGAAGCACAGAAATGAGGAGCGGGAATGAGGGAGGCAAAACCCAGAATCGTCCAAAAGATTAAAGGCACACAAATCCAGTGAATGAACTTGTTGGTAGCGTTTCTATGGCTTTTACTGTATTCTGCAAATAATAGATCAACCTTTCTCATACTGACAGGAAATTGGATTGATGCTAAAATAATAAAATTTTGTAATCACTGGTAAGATTGCTTACATTTGTCATATGTCTGCCCTAGAAAAATTCGGAGTTGATATTTTTACGGAACGCAATATTTTCGAAAGAATAGCTGTGGATAAACCTTTTCGTCCCGATAATCCTGCTTTTATTTTTATTAAATCAGGAACTATAAAACTTCGGCAGCACTTCAGTGATCTGGAAGTTTCCGCCAATATGTTTATGGTAACAGATCCGCAAACCATCTATGAAGTGGTTTCTGTGACCGATGATTTTCAGTCCCGCATGGTTTCTTATAAAAGAGAATTTATTTCTGCTCTATCATTGAAATTTAACCGTTTGATTACCTATCGTTATTTCAGACAACAGATGAATAAAGGAGTTCCTTTTCCTGAAGATGAGATGGAAGTGGTCTGGAAAAGTGTCAATTTCCTGAAGTATATTTTGGATTCTGAAACAGAAATGCTGTACAAGAAAGAAATGGTAGAACATCTTTTCTCTGTTTTCTGCTACCAGATGGCCGGGATTATTTCCAAGGAAGACAATAGTTCTATGAATCAGATGTCCAGACAGGAAGAGATTGTATTTGTATTTCTTACCGATCTTGCAGAACATCATCTTACAGAAAGAACCGTTGAGTTTTATGCCGAACGGCAGTCGATTACAACCAGACATCTTTCTTCTGTGGTGAAGACTATCACAGGTAAATCTGCAAGTCAGATCATCGCTTTAATTGTTATTAATGAGGCGAAAGTACTCTTAAACTCTTCCAATAAACCGGTTTCAGAGGTTTCTTCTATTCTCGGATTTAGCGATCAATACTCGTTTTCTCACTTTTTTAAGAAGCATCTGGAAGTAAGTCCTACACAGTACAGGCATCTGTTCGAAAGCTAAAATCTTACATTTGAACATCTTTTTCCAAAAATCAAACATTTGATTGATTTTGTTGTTGCCCTAACTTTGCATCTGTAAAACAAGGTAAAATGACAAAGAAAATAAAAACAGCACTATCAGTTTTGATAGCCGCTTTTCCCGCGCTGTTTTTTTCACAACAGATCAAGCAGATGACCGCAGGTGAGGTGGCGGAACTCGCTGTTCAGAACCATCAGCAGCTTAAAGTGTCTGCACAGAACATAGATATTGCAAAGCAAAACACGAATGTTGTTAAACTTCAAAAACTGCCCACTATTACAGCTTCTACAAGCCAGTTCTATTTAGGGGATGCAGTAGCAATTGACAAAGATTTTTCAAATTCTACAAAAGTTCCGATGCCGCATTACGGAAGTTCATATGCTGTACAGGCTACACAACTTATCTTCAAAGGAGGATTGGTGAATAAGTCTGTTGAAATGGCAGGACTTCGTGAGCAGCTTTCTGAACTGGACTTAGAGAAAAATAAACAGGATGTAAAGTTTTTGGTAATTTCCAATTATCTGGATGTCTATAAAACGATCAACCAGGAAGAAGTATTTCAGAATAATAAAAAACTGGCACAAGAACGTTTGAAAAATATCCAGAAGTTCTATCAGCAGGGGATGGTAACCAGAAATGAAGTAATTCGTGGAGAATTGGCCATCAAAAATCTGGATCAGGGAATTCTGACACTTTCCAACAATAAAAAAATCCTTAATTATAATTTAAATATTGCTTTAGGTTTATCCTCGGATACAGAAATTGTTCCTACAGAAAACTTAGAAAATAAAGAATCGGGGATAGGCATGGATTATTATACAGACCTTGCTCATGAGAAAAACCCATTGCTTAAATCTGCTCAAAAAAACATTGATGTTGCAGATAAAAACATTGAGATCATAAAAACCGATAATGCGCCTACCGTGGCCGGATTTGGAGGCTATACCCTGCAAAGACCCATTACCACCAGAAATCCTGTTTTGGATATGTATTCCGGAGGATGGCAGACAGGAGTTTCTTTGAGCTATAATATCGATACACTCTTTAAAACGAAAGAAAAAGTAAAATTAGGTGAATTGCAAAAGAACCAGGCGAATGATGCCATGACTCTGGTACAGCAGAATGTAGATATGGGAGTGAATGCAGCCTATACAAAATATCAGGAAGCCATCCAGCAGGCGGATATTCTGAATGATTCCAAAAGACTGGCAGAAGAAAACTACAAGATTACGGAAGCCAAATATCTGAACCAACTGGCAGTACAGGCAGAAATGATAGATGCCCAGAACCAGAAACTGCAATCAGAGCTAGATTATGCCAACGCTGAAATCAATGTTTTGTATCAGTATTATAACCTTTTGAAATCTACAGGAACACTTTAATTTTTAAAACTGAAAATCAACAATGGAAAACAAGGAACAAAACACTCAAAATACGACACCAACTCCTGCTGCACCAAGCGCAGAGAATAAAAAAAAGAAAAATAAAACCAATAAAATAAGAGCTATTATTTCCAATATTATTGTCTTTCTGGTCATTGGCTTTGGATTATTCTGGCTGGTACGAAATTATTTCCATATCGGAAGTAAAACCTATACAGAAGCCGCGCAGGTAGAAGAATTTATCAATCCGATTAATACAAGGGTTTCTGCTTATATCAAAGAAATTAAATTCATCGAACATCAGCATGTAAAAAAAGGAGATACACTCGTTATTCTGGATGACCGTGAAATTATTACCCAGTTGGGACAGGCTGAAGCCGCCTACCAGAATGCGATGGCACAAAGAACAGCAACGAGTTCCTCTGTGAATACCGTTTCCAACAATATCAATGTGATGCAGTCTAATATTGCAGGAGCAAAAGCCAGACTATGGAACGCAGAACAGAACTTAAACAGATACAGAAATCTTTTGGCAGCTGAAGCGGTTACAAGACAGCAATACGATCAGGTAAAAACTGAATATGATGCGCAAAAGGCGGCTTATGAAACGCTGGTGAATCAAAAACAGTCAGCAAACCTTTCCACTACTGAAGTGAAAAGCAAACTGGGAATAAACGATGCGGAAATCAAAAGAACGAAATCTGCATTGGATATGGCTAAGATCAACCTTTCCTATACAGTGATTACCGCACCTTATGACGGCGTGATGGGAAGAAGAACCCTTTCTGAAGGTCAGCTGATCCAGCCGGGACAGCAAGTAGCAACCATCGTTCTGAATGGTCAGAAATGGGTAACAGCTAACTTCCTGGAAAGCCAGATGCCCAATATTAAAATTGGTGAGAAAATATCCATGACAGCCGATGCTTTAGGAGGTAAAACATTTGAAGGAGTAGTGACTGCTGTTTCAGCTGCTACCGGATCAAGATATTCAAGTGTGCCGACAGATAATTCTACCGGAAACTTCATTAAAGTACAGCAGAGAATTCCTGTAAGAATAGAGTTTACAGCTTCCAACAAAAAAGAAGACCTGGATAAACTTAGCGCAGGAATGAACATGAATGTGAATATTAATAAAGACTAAAAGATGGAAGATATCAGATTCCGGACATTATGTTGTGGAAAGTTAAGGTTGATGTTGAAAGTCTGCCATCTGATATCTGAAATCTATTACCTAAAAAATCATGTACAACAAAGGATTATATAGCGATTGGGTACCGAAACCCGTACAGCTGCTGCTGATTGTATTGCTGCTTGCCGTGGTAATGCCTATCGGTGGGGTTTATACTGGGAATATCAGTTATCTGACAGGAGGTACCGGTGCCATGACAGAATACTTCATGTGGGCCAACTATGCTACAACAATAGGAATGGGGGCCTGTATGCCCATTGTTCTCAGAATGAAAATGAGATTCAAAGTAAGAGATAAGATGGTGGCTTTACTGGTGATTCTCGCATTTCTGAACTTTGTGAATGCAACAACCCTGCAGCCTATGATTTTTGTATTTACTTCTCTGCTTATAGGGTTTATGAAAATGATGATCACGATAGAACTGTTTCTTCCGCTGATGATGATGATCGGAAACCGGGGAATGTTTTACGGTCTGTTCTATACATTTGTTTTGGTGATGAATCAGGTTGCGACTTATTATGCTGCTGAAGTGGCCGTTTCTTACAACTGGCAGCAGTTTTATATTCTGACATCGGTTTTATGTATGATATTGGCACTTATCCACTGGATTTTTATGCATGATAAATACTTTGCCCTGAAAGTCCCATTACATTATATCGACTGGCTGAGTATTCTGCTTTTTATCTCCACTTTCATGTTTTCAGCGTATGTATTTTCTTTCGGAAAACAGCAGGACTGGCTGAATTCAAAGAATATCGTCAATGCAAGTATTGCTGCTTTTACAAGTTTTGCATTACTTACCATTCGTCAGTTGACGCTGAAGAGACCTTATCTTTCATTTAAAATATTTGCAAAGAACAATGTACAGCACGGTTTGTTTATGTTAATCTGGCTGGGAATGTTTTTAGGAACAGCATCTATTCAGAATACTTTTGCGGTAGGAGTGCTGGGATATGACTCGGTGACGAATGCGAAACTCAGTATGCTGATGATTCCCGGGATTATTCTGGCAGGAGTGATTGCTGTATTTTGGTTTAAAAAAGAGAAGCCGCTGAAAATGTTCATCTTTTCAGGATTTGCAGCGATGATGGGATATGCAATTATCATGTACTTTTCCATGGTACTGGAATTCAATTATGACAACTGGTATCTGCCGATGTTTCTGAAAGGTTACGGAATGTGTGCATTATTTATCTCGGTGTGGTTTTATACGTTGGATAAACTTGAAATGGATGATATGCTGGCTGCGATCGGGCTTGTTCTGGTTTGGAGAACTTTCCTTGCGGTAGGGCTTTTTTCAGCAATTTATTCATGGTTTCAGTACCATTTCCAGGTGATTGCCATAGGAGATCTTGCCGTTTATATGGATGGGATGACGATTACACCTCAGAATGTTGCTTCCAATATGAAAGCAATTCAGCTGAATGCTATTATTATAGCAGGTAAAAAACTGTTCGGATACATTATTTTGGCCGGTCTTGGCGTATTGATATACGTTCTTACTCATCATTTTGGAAGAGAACGTTTCCAGTATTTAAGATTTATCAGAGTTCTTGGCGGTAAATCAGTTATCGCGAGAAGACGACTTCGTGAAAGAAAAAAATTACTAGAAGAAATAAAAGATGCTGCAGGGCCTGCAGTATAAAAGAAACCTTGTTTTTCACTAGTAGAATCCCGGATCTGTAAAGGCCGGGATTCTACGCTTTTTATAACGTGTAAATTCCCGGGAAAACAGAAGTTAAAATAGTAAAATAAGGGAAAATCTCATAGTCTCTTATTTTTATTCTTTCTAAATAAGAATTATCTTTGTGAGATTATAAAACTTTGAAGTAGAAAGAATGAAAAAGCAGTATGCGTTCATAGGTCTTTTGATTTCGGGAGTGATGATTTCCCAGACAGTGAAAGATTCTATTGCCTCTAAAGGTATTGAAGATGTGGTGATTGTAGCGTCCAGAAAACCTACAAAAATCTCTGAAGTTCCGGGAACCGTTTGGGTAGTACAGAAAGAAAAGATTCAGGAACAGGCTAAAAGCGGAGTTCCCATCAAAGAAATGTTATCGATTCTGATTCCCTCTATGGATATCGGTCCACAGGGAAGAACCAACTACGGGCAGAATATGAGAGGCCGTTCAGCGCTGGTAATGATCGACGGAGTTTCTCTGAACAGTATCCGCGCAATAAGCCGTCAGCTGGATGCCATTGATCCTTTTAATATTGAAAGAATTGAAGTTCTTTCTGGAGCAAGTTCAATCTATGGGGGAAATGCTACCGGAGGGATTATCAATATCATTACAAAAACACCTTCCAAAAAAGGAATCAGTGGAGAAACAGAACTTGGAGTGCGTACAGGTTTTATGGGTAAAGACGACCATGATTTCCGTGCCGCTCAATCCATTGCTGCCAAGGGTGATAAGTTCTTCGGAAGGCTAGGAGTTGCTTATCAGCAGAACGGAGGCGTGTATGGGGCAGATCAGAAACAGCTTTTTACAGATATTACACAAACGGACCTTCAATACAACCAGTCGATTGACATTTTGGCTACAGGTGGATATCAGTTTAACAATAAACATAAAATAACAGCTTCCCTTCAGTATTACAATTCTAAATTTAATGGCGACAGAAGTTTATTTTTAGGTGAGAATTTAAGTGCTTTCACTACCAAAAATGCTTCATTACTTGAAATGAGAGATGGTTTCTCTTCCGATAAAAACGTAGGTACAGAGCGTTATATGGCAACAGTAGCTTATAATGCAAACGGAATTTTGGGCGGTCAGGACCTTTATGTGCAGCTGGCAACCCGTGGTGAAAAATTAGGATTCTATCCATTCCCTGGAAATGTTACATTACAGTCAGGAAGAATACCTTATATGTCCTCTTCTCAGCAGGATACTTATTATTCCGGGATTAAAGCTTTACTATCCAAATCATGGCGTGGATTAAACGTTACCTATGGGGCAGATTTTGATTTTGAGAAGTTTGAAGGAACACAATCCGTTTATGATATTGCCAAAACAATGTCCAGCGGAGGTTTAGTGAATGAGACAAAATACAGCCTGGGAAGATATCCTACCAACCACTCACAAAGCTATGCAGGATATGTTCAGGCAAAATATAATATTCTTCCAAAACTACAATTGAATGCAGGAATCCGTTATCAGCATATCAACGTAAAAATGGACGATTTTGTCGGTTCCGAACAGCAGACACAGGTTGCGATGGGATATGGAAGTTCGGCATCTGCAATTCCGGGTGGTGAAAGTTCCTATAATGTGACATTGGCTAATGCAGGATTATTATACAAGTTTAATGAGCAGCACCAGGTTTGGGGAACTTTTTCTCAGGGGGCAAGTTTAGCCGATCCTGCCAAGTTTTACGGAATCGGGCAATATAAACTTGTGGGGACCAACTGGGATGTTGTATCCAGTATCAATGTAAAAGAGCAGCCGCTGCAGGCGATCAAAACCAATCAGTTTGAAGTAGGATACCGTGTAAACAGAGGTGGTTTAAGAGCCCAGGTTGCTGGATTCCTGAGTACTTCTGATAAAACAGTTGCCGTAGATAAAAAGACCTTCCAGATTCTCGTGAATGATCTTAAATTAAGAAATATGGGAATTGAAGCTGAGGTTTCTTATTCCTTAAGCAATGGCGTTTATTTCGGAGCAAGCGGACTTTTGATTAAATCTGAAGTTGATAATAAAGGAGAATGGCAAAAACAGGAGATTTACAATGCTTCTCCTTCAAAATTGGTAACCTATATCGGGTATAATATTAAAAACTGGTCATTCAGATTCCAGTCGTTACAGAATTTTAAACAGAAAGACGAGCTTAATAATGTGGTGGAAGGCTACAATACTTCTGATCTGATGATGGGATACAGATTTCATTTTGGAAAATTCAATTTAGGAATCCAGAATTTGTTTAATACAGATTATCAGACCATTTGGAGCAAGCGTTCCCAGGTTTTATATTCTACCTACGGACTTCCGGAATTGTTTAATTATAAAGGAAGAGGCAGAACATTCAATCTTTCTTACACTTTTGAATTTTAAAAGTACGATTAAGGTTTAAGTGCCTTGATCTGAAAACATATTATATTTCAAATCCGGTTTCTGAGATTGATCGGAAACTGGATTTTAATTTTTAAAAAATCAGTTATGGCTAAAATTTCAACAGGGCAGATTGTTGCCGAAGTCACCAGAAAAGAATACATTACTGACCATTTTATCAGAGTGTATTTATACTCACCGGAAGTTCAGGTATTCAAAAATACTATGGTGGGGGACAATAATAAGATTGCAGTTCCTCCGGCTGGATTGAACGAGATTCATTTCCCCACACTGGACGAAAACCATCAGTGGGTGTATCCACCAAAAGAAGTGGCTCCATCCATCAGAACTTATACTCACAAAGGAATTGATCTGGAAAAAAATGAACTGATCATAGATTTTGTAGATCATGGAGACGGCGGTCCGGCCTCCAAATGGGTGAGGGAAGCTGAAGCAGGTTCAAAACTGGGTGTCATGATGCGTTTGGAAGGAAAAGAACTGTATCCTGCAGCAGATTGGTATTTGTTGGTAGGTGATGCTACGGCCATTCCAGTGATCAGTGCTATTTTGGAAACACTTCCTTCAACAGCAAAAGGAATATGCATTATTGAAGTTCATGGAAAGGAAGATGAACAACTGCTTGAAACGAAAGCTCAAATTGATTTTAAATGGTTACACAATGCACAGCCTCAGATCAGCAGTGAAATTTCAAATGCAGTAAAAAGTATTGAGATTCCGGAGACTACAAAGTTTGGTTATGTAGCTTGTGAATTTTCAAGTGTGAAAGAAATCCGTACTTATCTGAGAAAAGAAAAAAACTGGACCTCACAGGAATTATACGCTTATTCTTACTGGAAAGCAGGCGTAGCAGAAAATGAATCTCAGGCAGACAGACATAAGGAGAAGGATTCGATGGAGTAGAAGGCAGGGATTTTGAGTTTGAGAGTGGGAGGGTTTGAGAGTTTAAAGTTCAAGGTTTAAAGTTGTAAGTACACCACACCTCGTACCCCGAAACCCGCACTCCGCATCTCGCAACCCGAAACCCGCAACATTCAACCAAAAACTTTGAATATTGAACTCCGAACTATTATCTTTGCACTATGAAAGATTTAATGGGCAGAGCGATCTGGGATTATTACCACAATGACAATCCTGAAGATCTGCAGACTGAAACATCAATTTCTGAACTGGATGAACTTCCGGTAGAATATTTATTCAGAGATTTTGAAGAAATGAATGATATTGAGCAGAAAGCATTGGAATTATCTGAAGGGAAAGTCCTGGATATCGGAGCTGGAGCAGGTTCTCATTCTTTATATCTTCAGAATGAAAGAAATCTTGAGGTAACCGCATTGGATATTTCACCAAAATCTATTGAAGTCTGCCAGCTGAGAGGCATTAAAAAAGCAGTTTTTGAAAATATGCTTGACTTTTCAGGGGAGACTTTTGACACGGTTTTATTATTGATGAACGGTACCGGTGTTTTTGAAAGCCTTGCGAAAATTGATACCTATCTTCAGAAATTATATACTTTGTTAAATAAAGGAGGACAAGTTCTGATCGACAGCACGGATATCCTGTATATGTTTGACCGTGATAAAGATGGCGGAGTGTATATTCCTGCAGGCGGATATTATGGAGAGCTGGATTACGTAGTTCATTATAAAGGTGAATCTGAAGAACCAATTACCTGGCTGTACCTTGATTTCAACACTTTGAAAAATGCAGCTAAAAATAACGGCTTTAAAATAGAAAGAGTTTTGAAGGACGAAGATTCTTATTTGGCAAAGCTTACCAAAAAATAAAATAGCTCAGAGATTAGTCTCTGAGCTATTAACTTTATTAACTTACATTTTCATAATACGTTTGGTACACTATCATTTCTATTTCTTCATCACTTAAACATGCGACTTTATCATGTAAATAATCAGACTTAAAGTCAACCATTAATCTTGGATATTTATTATTCCATTCACCTAAGGTTTGTTTTGAAATTGGAAAATGATTCTTGATGTCTTTACTTAGATGTTGCCCATCCTTTCCAGTAGGGAATATTCCTTTTAGAAGACTAGGGTCATTAAGAATATATTCTCTAATAGCAAATCGATAAAAGCAAGAAATAATATTTTTTGAACCACCTCTTAATCTAACAATATTCTTAGGAATAAGTATAATAGGTTTACTATCAAAGATTGGTAAGTCTACGAATTTAGACTCCCATTCTCCGTTTTCAAAATTCCAAATATCCTTTTGAAGAAATGTGTGAGTTTTTAAATTGTGTTTTCTACATTCTTCAATTGTAAAATCTATTAAGACTTGTTTTACAATTTTAGTAGTTATATCCGAGATTCTGTCTTCTCCAACTCTATCAATGAAAAATTCAATGTCTTCAAGATTGGTTACATGGCTGTTTGTATTATTAATTAAGCTAAATAGCTCTCTAATAAATTGAGGTTTTAATTTATTCCCAACAGAATTACCACTTTGTTTTTTTTCAGAAAAACCAAGATGAGTTTCTTTAGGTTCAGCTAAACCTCTCATTAATTTAAAAACCTGACTGAAATTTTCTTTTTTTATTTCAGCAATAAGAACACCCCAGTATTTTCTGAGGTATTTGTCCATTTCTTTAGAAAACTTATCTGAATTGTAAGAAACAAGTCTTGGGTCAAGAAATAATAAATTATCTTTTTTATGTAGATTGATATCAATAAAATCTAGTTGGTTTTGTTTTTTCTCTAAACCAAAAATAAAAGAGAAATTGTGTAAATTTAAAATCATAATTAACTATATTTAAATATTAAAAAAATGTTAGCTAGTATGCTAACTGTAAAAAAAAACTTTGTTAAAATCTTAAAAATATTTTGTCAATTATAAATTTAGTTATACATTTGCGGAAGGAAAAACGATTAATGATTTATTAAGAGCATTAGATGACAAGTCTTTTGCTCATAAATCTTTGTAAAGGTGCAAAATTTATTTAATATAACCAAATAAAAAGGGTGTTTTTTTATTTGATCACGTGTATCTATCTGGTTTTCAATGGTAAAAATTTACTCAGAGTGTTGTTTTCTTACTGTATTTACCAAGAAATAATTAACGACAAGTCATTGCGAGCTGAAAGCGAAGCAATCTCAACAAATAATACATTGTCATTCTGCGAACAGGATGGCAATTTTTGGTTTTTGTACTTTTCTCTAGCCCCGATAGTAACGGTTACCCCACAGCATGTAGTTGGCTCCCGGGCTAGGCGCGAGGAGTAAAAGTGGATAGCGGGAAAAAGCTCCTTATTATTGTCTGAAAAGATGGATGGCTCTTGAAACGGATAAAAAGAAAACCATTCCTGAAAATAAAAATACATCAGAACAGTGGTTCCGGCACATAAAATCACTGGAAGAATATAAGATTCTGCACGGTAAGGAAGTTTTTTGGGAGTTGCTAAAACACTGATGACAAGTAAACCCAAAGCACCTACTGCAATAACTCCAATTTCGGGACTGTATCTGGAAGTGGTACCAAAGTCAAAATGGGAAAGCAGAACGTATTTTTGAAACATAAAAAAAAGAAAACCAAATGCCAGTGCTAAGAAACTTGCAGGATATTTTTTAAGTTTAACTAAATTAAGGAACAGTAAAATAGACCCCGGAATCGGAGAGAAAAAAACGGAGCTGACAAAAATAGTCCTTCGGGAATAAAGTTTAAGAGCCTTCGGATCTTCTGTGATATGGTCTTTCCAGACTTCTACCTCTTCTGTATGTTTTGCTTCCTCTTCTTCTTTTTTATTCTGAATTAATTGCTGAACAGTTTCTTTTTCCTGTTCACTGAAAATACGTCCTCTTTCTTCCAGAATTTCAAAAGCGATCTGAACGGCTTCCGGAACAAAGCGGTTACCTTCTTTTAAATATTCCTCTAATTCCTGATTGGAAAGCTTTCTTAAAACATTTTTACTGACCATAATCTGTATATAAAAGAAAGGCTGCTTCTAATGAAACAGCCTGTGATCTTTATAAGGATTTTAATTATCCGATCTCAATACCGTTTTCAACATTGCTGTCGTCCGGTGTTACGAAAGATAATTTTCCGTCTGGTTTTGTTGTTAATAATAACATTCCCTGAGATTCAATTCCTCTGATTTTTCTAGGAGCAAGGTTCAACAGGATCATTACCTGCTTACCGATTACTTCTTCAGGAGTGAAACTCTCTGCAATCCCAGAAACAACAGTTCTTACATCCACTCCTGTATCTACAGTAAGTTTCAATAATTTATCTGCTTTTTCTACTTTTTCAGCTTCTGTAATGGTTGCTGTTCTAAGGTCTATTTTAGTAAAGTCATCAAACGTGATCTCTTCTTTCATAGGATTTGCGTTAGGGTTTGTTTTTTTATTGTTTTGTTTTGTATCTTCTAATTTCTGGATCTGAGCTTCAATGACATCGTCTTCAATTTTTGAGAAAAGAAGGGATGATTCATTGATTTTATGACCTGTTTCAATTAATACTGATTGGTTTTCAATTGCATTCCAGTCTTTCTTCTCAACGTTGAACATGTTCAATAACTTTTCAGAGCTGAAAGGCATAAAAGGTTCACATAACTGAGCTAATGCAACAGCTATTTGAGCTCCAACGAATAATGAGTGAGCCGCTTTTTCAGGATTATCTTTAATCGTTTTCCAAGGCTCTTCAGTCTGAAGATATTGGTTACCAAAACGGGCAAGATTCATTAATGCTGTTAACGAATTTCTGAACTCATAATTTTCAAGGAATCCGGAAATTTCTTTTGCAGACTTACTTATTTCCTGCAGTTCAGGGCTGTTCACATCTCCTTGTGGAACAACTCCATCGTAATATTTATGAATAAGAACTGCAACTCTGTTGATGAAGTTTCCGAAGATACCTACCAATTCAGAATTATTCTTAGTCTGGAAATCCTTCCATGTAAAATTGTTATCTTTAGTTTCCGGAGCAGATGAAAGAAGAGCGTATCTTAAAACATCCTGCTGTCCAGGGAAGTCTTCTACATATTCATGAGCCCATACCGCCCAGTTTCTTGAAGTTGAGATCTTATCGTTCTCAAGGTTCAGGAATTCAAAAGCAGGAACATTTTTAGGCATAATATAATCTCCGTGAGCTTTCATCATGGCCGGGAAAATAATACAATGGAATACAATATTATCCTTTCCGATAAAGTGTACCAGGTCACTGTTTTCGCTCTGCCAGTAATCTTTCCAGTCTTTTCCGTTCTTCTCAGCCCATTCTTTGGTGAAAGAGATATAACCGATTGGAGCATCAAACCATACATACAAAACTTTTCCTTCTGCATTCGGAAGTGGAACCGGAACACCCCAGTTCAGGTCTCTTGTCATTGCACGGGGTTTAAGGCCGTCATTCAACCAAGATTTAACCTGTCCGTATACGTTAGGTTTCCAGTCATCTTTATGGCCTTCAATGATCCATTCATTTAAAAAGTCTTCGTATTCGTTTAATGGCAGATACCAGTTTTTTGTTTCTTTAAGAATAGGAACATTTCCGCTAAGCATTGATTTCGGATTGATCAGCTCAGAAGGAGAAAGGGTAGAGCCACACTTCTCACACTGGTCACCATAAGCATTTTCGTTACCACAATTAGGACATGTTCCTACAATATAGCGGTCAGCAAGGAATTCTCCTGCCTGCTCATCAAAATACTGCTCAGAAATTTCTTCTGTGAATTTTCCTTTTTCGTATAAAACCTTGAAGAAATCCTGGCTGGTTTCATAATGCTTTTTAGATGTTGTTCTTGAATATTCATCAAATGAAATTCCCAGATCAGTAAAAGATTTTTTTATGATCCCGTGATATTTGTCAACGATATCCTGAGGAGTAACTCCTTCTTTTTTAGCTCTTATGGTAATAGGAATTCCGTGCTCATCTGAACCACAGATAAACGCTACATCTTTTCCTAATCTTCTCTGAAATCTTGCGTAAACATCCGCAGGAATATAAACACCTGCCAAATGTCCTATATGAACCGGCCCGTTTGCATAAGGCAAAGCTGCCGTAATCATCTTTCTGTTTGACATTTATAGTAAAGTTTTAACTGCAAAGATAAGGAATATCTGTTGAATACCGCTATTGATGGTGTTATTATGATGTAGAATGCAGTTTTTTTAAGGTTGAATATGAATTTAAGTTAAACAGTTGTTTAACTAAATATTAAATTAATCCAAATGTTATGCAATGCATAAGACGTCGCAAATTATTGAAATCTAAAAAACTAACTAAAATCGGTTTCGTAATATACATAATTTTAACTAAAATTATATTAAAATTATGATAATTCTATTTTTTTTTTAAATTGCGAGTCTGGCTACAAGCCAAATTAAGACTGAAAAAACGAAACTATAAAAAAATATGATTGTGAATAATTTTACAACAGTATTGAAAATTGCGCCTGCTTTTTTATTGGCCAGCACAATAATGCATGCGCAGACTAAAGACTCTGTTCCTCAGGAGAAGAAAATTGAGGAAGTTGTATTAATCGGGTATGGAAAGCAGAAAAAATCTGATCTTACCGGTTCTATAACTTCTGTTACGGCAAAAGACTTCAACGGAGGAGCAACTTCTGCCGGACAGCTGATCCAAGGGAAAACACCAGGAGTACAGATTACCAATAACAGTGGAGCCCCGGGTTCCGGAACAAAAATCAGAATTAGGGGTACTTCTTCTTTAAATGGTGAGAATTCACCATTAATTGTGATTGATGGTGTGCCACAGGATTTTACAGGAATAAACGGAGCATCGGATCCCTTATCCCTTATTAATCCAAATGATATTGAAAGTTTTGATATTCTTAAAGATGCTTCAGCTACGGCCATTTATGGTAACAGAGCGTCTAATGGTGTTATCTTAATCACGACTAAAAAAGGAACTGCAGGTAGATTAAAAGTTAACTTTTCAACTCTTACTACTGTTTCTACAAAAATGGATAACGTGAATGTTCTTGATGCCAATGAATACAGATCGTTTGTAAATGATCTTGCAAAAACAAACGCTGCGGTTGCCAATAATGCATCAAGAATGGGTACAGCTAATACCAATTGGCAGGATCTTATTTATCAGAATGCATGGGGAACGGATAATAATCTGGCATTCTCAGGAGGAATTAAAGGCCTGCCGTACCGTTTATCAATTGGATATAATGATCAAAATGGTATCGTAAAGACAAATTCTTTTAAAAGAACATCTGTAGGGTTGAATTTGAATCCTAAATTTTTTGATAATCATTTGACTGTAAATGTAAATGCAAAAGGTACTTTCACTGACAATAGATTTACTGATGATAAAGTAATTAAGGCTGCTACATATTTTGACCCTACCCAACCTGTTTATTCAGGAAATACAAAATACGGAGGGTTTTATGAATGGACAGATCCTAATAATGATATTACCGGTCTTAATGTAAATGGAACTTCTAACCCCGTTGGTCTTTTAAATGGTGTACATGATGTGTCTTCTCTTTGGAGAGGATTAGGAAATATACAATTAGATTATAAGTTACACTTTTTACCAGATTTGCATGTTAATGTAAATGCAGGTTATGACTATTCTAAAAGTAATGGTGCAAAAACAGTGAGTCCTTTATATAGAGCGGGAATTGGTGATTTAGGTACCTATAATCAATATACTATGGAGAAAAAGAATAAGTTGCTTGAAACTTATTTAAATTATCTTAAAACAATTTCTTCAATTTCCACTACTGTTGATCTGACTGCAGGGTATGCATATCAGGATTTTCATACAATCATTCCGGGATCAACTACTTTTAAAGGAAGAGGACAAAATACATTTACCAATGATTTTGAAACGAAAAGTGTATTATTATCATTCTATGGTAGAGGTATTTTTACGATAGCTAATAAATATATTATTTCAGCTTCCATAAGAAGAGATGGATCTTCAAGATTTTATAATGGTACCAGCAGTAATGTTTGGGGGAACTTCCCAGGAGTGTCTGTTGCATGGAAAATTAATGAAGAAAACTTCCTAAAAGATACAGGGATCAATGTTTTAAAATTAAGAGCTGGTTGGGGTAAAACCGGACAGCAAGAACTCCCTACATTAGATACAAATAAGCCAAGAAACTATCCGTCTTATGCTGCTTATAATTTAAGTTTTAGTGGGGCAGAATACCAGTTTGGAGATCAGTTCTTTTTTATGATGAGACCTGAAATCTACAATCCAAACCTGGGATGGGAGATAACGACAACAAAAAATGCTGGTATTGACTTTGGTTTTGCAAAAAACAGAATTACAGGTTCCATTGATGTTTATCAGAAAGACACGAAGGATCTTATAGTAGATTCCCCAATTGCAGCAGGAGATTTAAGTAATCATAACCTTTTGAATGTTGGTAATATGCAGACAAAAGGTATAGAAGCTTCAGTTACATTTGTCCCTGTAAAAAAAGAGAATACAACATGGGAGGTATCTTTTAATGCAACACATTATAAATCCAAAATTACCAAACTTATTAATGGGGCAGATTCTTCATATAGAATTCTGGTAGGAGGAATTGATGGTGGAGTGAATAATACAATTCAGGCTCATACTGTAGGACGTCAGCCTAATGCATTCTATGTATTTCAACAAGTTTATGATGCTAACGGGAAACCTTTGGATGGGATCTATGTTGATAGAAACGGAGATGGTAAGATTGATGTTAATGACAGATATTATTACAAATCAACACAGCCGGATGCTATCATAGGATTTAACACTAAATTCTCTCACAATAACTGGGATATTGGTTTAAGTGCAAGGGCTGTATTAGGTAATTATGTTTATAATAATGCGGCTTCCAACAGTTCTGTTCAATCATTAACAACCAATAATTATCTGCAGAATGTGTATTCTACTGCAGCAGATTACAGATTTTCAAGCCCACAATATTTCTCCGATATTTTTGTAGAGAATGCTTCTTTCTTAAGATTAGATAATATCAACGCTGGATATAATTTTAAAGATGTTTTCTATAAAGGTAGTAATATTAGAGTTTATGCAATGCTTCAAAACGTATTTGTAATTACTAAGTATTCAGGGATAGATCCAGAAGTATTTGGAAATATTGACAATGGATATTATCAGATGCCAAAAGTGTATTCTTTAGGGTTTAACTTTCAATTTTAAGAGAAATGAAACAATTTAAAACAAATATAATAGCTGTTGCAGCATTATTTAGTATTCTTACTGCAACATCTTGTGTGAATGATCTAGAACAGCAACCAATTACGGATGTTACTTCCGCAAGTGTATTTACGGATTTCGCAAATTACCCATTGGCTTTAGCAAAAATTTATGGAGGCTTTGCAAATGGGGGACAGAATACAAACGGAGGGAACTCAGATATTAATGGG
The DNA here is from genome assembly GCF_019970045.1 of Chryseobacterium sp. GVT01B. Classification (GTDB taxonomy): domain Bacteria; phylum Bacteroidota; class Bacteroidia; order Flavobacteriales; family Weeksellaceae; genus Chryseobacterium. The sequence continues at coordinate 140,934 of NZ_JAHXYI010000005.1, read as the reverse complement.
ATTGATGGTAACTTTTCACAATATACCAGAGTTTTGTATACACTGCAGACACTGCCAACAGACGAAGCTGTGATCGCATGGAATGATGGTTCTTTACAAACTATTCATAAAATGACCTGGGATTCTTCCAGTGAATTTGTGGAGGGAGCTTATTATAGGATTTTTACGCAAATTGCTACCAGTAATGAATTTTTAAGAAATGTAACTGATGAAAAACTAGCATCGAATAATATTACTGGTGCTAATTTGACAGAAGCAAAATATATGCGTGCAGAAGCAAGATATCTTCGTGCATTATCATATTATTACGCATTGGATCTGTTTGGAAATGTACCTTTTGTAGATGAAAGCTATTTGCCAGGTTCAGTTAATCCTCCTAAAAGAATTACTAGAGCAGAGTTATTTAATTTTATTGAAAGTGAACTGCTCGCAGTATCTGGAGACCTGAAAGATCCTAAAGCAAATGTTTATGCAAGAGTAGATAAAGCTGCTGCATGGGCTTTACTGGCTCGTCTGTATCTTAATTCACAGGTTTATAATGGATCTAATCATTATACAGACTGTATTACGTATTGTAATAAAATAATTCAGTCTGGATATTCTTTGAAAACAAAATTTGCAGATTTATTCCTTGCTGATAATGATAAAAATAACCCTGAAGTTATTCTTCCAATTGCATTCGACGGTGTTCATATTCAGACATCAGGAGGTACCACTTATCTGATCCACGCGGGAGTGGGGGGAAGCATGCCTGCTTCAAGCTTTGGGATCAGTGGAGGCTGGGGAGGTTTAAGAACTACCAAAGCTTATGTGAATTTATTTGCAGGATCTCCTTCAGATCAGAGAGGTAATTTCTATACGGATGGACAGAATCTTGAAATTAATGACCTAGGAGTCTTTACGGATGGTTATGGATTTGTTAAATACAAAAACCTTACAAGTGCAGGAAAACCGGGATCTGATGCTGCGGGAAATTTCTGCGATACAGATATTCCGTTATTCAGGCTGGCTGATGTATATTTAATGTATGCAGAAGCTACTTTAAGAGGAGGAAGTGGTGGAAATGCTGCTACTGCTCTTGGATATGTAAACGCTCTTAGGACACGTGCGGGAGCAGGAACTGTTGCTTCAATTAATACAGACTATATACTGGATGAGAGAGGACGAGAGCTTGGATGGGAAATGACAAGAAGAACAGACCTTATCCGTTATGGTAAATTTACGACTGCTTCATATTTATGGCCTTGGAAAGGAGGAGTGAAAGACGGAAAAAGTGTAGAAGACTATAGAAACCTTTATCCTATTCCTGCAAAAGATATTATTGCTAATCCAAACTTGGTTCAAAATCCTGGATATTAATTTAAAAAATTGATTACAATGAAAAATTTATTTAAAATATTTACACTTCTTGTTTTAGGATTTTTGGTTGTTTCCTGTGAGAAAGATGAAGATAGAGCAGTATTGGGAAAGCCTTCTGCATCTAGTCTTACTTCAGATAAAACAAGTTTGGTTCTACTTAAAGATAATGCTTCACAGGCTGCGGTTACATTTAGTTGGAAAGCTCCGGATTATGGTGTTGCGGTTGCGCAGAAGAATCAACTTCAGATTGCTGTTAAAGGAACAAACTTTGCCAGTCCAAAAAATGTGGATTTGAATGATGGAGCTACTAAAGTAACCTTTACGGTAGCAGATTTCAATAATTATGTATTGGATGCAGGATTAATTCCAGAAACTGCAGCTGATGTTGAAGTGAGACTTTCTTCAAAACTGGGAGAGAATGCTGCCATCGTTTCAAATGCAGTTACTATTAAGGTAACACCTTATACTACTGCTTACCCTTCATTTTATATTGTTGGAGATGCATCGGCTGTAGGTTGGAATGCAACAACAGCACAACTTCTTTATAAAAAAGATAATTATTCTACAATCTATACTTATCTGGAGAATGATAAATCATTTAGATTTTTGGGACAGCAGGATTGGGGCCCTCTCAATTATAGTTTAGATACAGCAGGAATGAGTTATAAGTATTTTAAAACCTGGTCAAATAATTTAGTGGCATCACCAGCTGAGAATATTAAGTTTACGGGAGCAACGGGAATGTATAAAATAGTTATTGATGCAGATGCTACACAAAAATCAATTACTGTAACTCCGTCACCTATTAATAATTGGAATCCGGCAAATATGTATCTGGTAGGTACTATTAACGGATGGAATGCTGCTACGGCTATTTCAATGAATAGTTTAGGAAATGGAAAATTTGAATATACAATAGCTCTTCCGGCAGCTTCTGAATTTAAATTTCTTGGTCAGCAGAGCTTTGGTGATTTAGATTGGGGTAATATAACAGCTGACGGGAATACAGGATATTTGGGACCAAAAGGAAGTAATGGAAATATCAAATTTGATGGTACAGGAGGAAATTATAAAATTACTGTAGATGTTAAATTAGGAGTTTATACAATAAAACCATTATAATAGATTAATCTGATAATAAAGCAAAGTGCTGCTTTACCGCAGCACTTTATCTATTTTTAAAGTTAATAAATAGTCATTATGAAGAAAATTACAGTTGGAGCGCTTTTGCTCTCAATGATGTTTACAGGTGTGAAAGCCCAATCTTTAAAATCTCCGGACGGAAAGTTTGAAATGAGCTTTCAGCTGAAAGAAGGAGTACCTTACTATAACCTGAAATATAACGGTGCGGTAGTAGTTGAAGATTCTAAATTGGGATTGCGATTATTTAAAGACACAGCCATAAAATTCGCTTCTGAGATTGCCAAACCAGAAGATGCAAAATACGATCTGAACAACGGTTTTGCAAAGACAGATGAAAAAAGAGACTCCAAAAATGAAACCTGGCAGCCGGTTTTAGGAGAAAAGAAAAATTATATCAATAATTACAACGAACTGGCAGTTACCCTTAATCAGGCTTCTACAGACAGAAGTATTGTGGTAAAGTTCAGATTGTTTAATGATGGATTAGGATTTCGATATGAATTTCCTCAGCAGAAGAATTTGAATTATTTCGTGATCAGAGAAGAAGACTCTGAAATTGATTTCCCTACCGATATGAAGGCATGGTGGATGGTTGCAGATTACGACTCTCAGGAATATCAGTATCAGGAAACAAAAGTTTCTGAAATTCCATCAAAATGGGATAAAGCATACGATGCGAACGCTTCCCAGTCATTGGTGAAAAATGCAGTTCAGTCTCCTTTAATGCTTAAAAAAGAAGGAAAAGAACCATTGTACATCAACATTGCTGAAGCTGCCGTATTAGATTATCCGGCTTCACATCTGGAAGTAGATGCACAGAACTATAAGTTCAAAACGCATTTGACAGCTGACAGACAAGGAGCGAAAGGGTATATTCAGACTCCTTCGGTAACGCCTTGGAGAACTATTATTGTAGCTCCGAAAGCAGAACAGGTTATGGGTTCTAAAATGATCTTCAACCTTAATGAGCCTACAAAATATACCGATACTTCTTACATTCACCCTACAAAATACATGGGAGTTTGGTGGGAAATGATCATCGGAAAATCTCAGTGGGCATATTCTACTGCAGAAAATGTTCATTTAGGTAAAACAGATTTTGCCAAATTGACTCCAAACGGAAAACATGCAGCCAACAATACAAAAGTTAAAGAATATATTGACTTTGCTGCAGAAAACGGTTTCCAGGGATTATTGATTGAAGGTTGGAACATTGGTTGGGAAGACTGGTTCGGACACTCTAAAGAATTCGTTTTTGATTTCATCACACCTTACCCGGATTTTGATATCAAAATGTTGAATGAATATGCCCATTCAAAAGGAATAAAGCTGATCATGCACCATGAAACTTCAGGTTCTGCAACGAACTATGAAAGATGGGCTGATAAAGCATTCCAGACGATGAACAAATATGGCTATGATGCTGTGAAAACCGGATATGTAGGAGATATCATTCCTAGAGGAGAACATCATTACTCTCAATGGACAATTAACCATTATTATAGAATTGCAGAAAAAGCAAACGACTATAAAATTATGGTCAATTCTCATGAATCTGTAAGACCTACAGGAGAAAGTCGTACTTATCCGAACTATATCTCTGCAGAAGCAGCCCGTGGAACAGAATACGAAGCATTTGGAGGAAATAAACCTGATCACCAGACTGTTCTTCCGTTTACAAGATGGATGGGAGGTTCTATGGATTATACTCCGGGAATTTTCCAGACGAAGTTAGACTATTACTTCCCTGGAGATAACCGTTTCGTAAAAACTACGCTGGTAAAACAGTTGGCCCTTTATGTAACAATGTATATGCCGCTTCAGATGGCTGCTGATCTACCTGAAAACTACAAAAAGCATATGGATGCATTCCAGTTTATCAAGGATGTAGCGGCAGATTGGGATGATACAAAGATTTTATCCGCAGAACCGGGAGATTATGTGATCACGGCAAGAAAAGCAAAAGGAACTGAAAACTGGTTTGTAGGTGGTATTACTGATGAAAACAAACGTGAGTACACTGTAGACTTCTCATTCCTGGATAAAGGAAAGAAATATGAAGCAATAATCTATGAAGATGGAAAAACTGCTGATTATATTGATAATCCTCAAAGCTATAATATCTATAAGAAAGAGATTACAGGAAAATCAAAAATTAATTTTAAAATGGCAAGAAGTGGCGGTTTCGCAATTTCTATCAAGCCAGTAAAATAATTAAAGATACACTAAGGTGCCCCGGTTCATTAATTTTTTAATGTTCCGGGGTATTTTTTTTAACAGATTATTTATCTCCTGCCTGTTGATTCAGTTGTGGATATTGATATTCAGTATTGGGTGTTTGTTCCTTTAAAGGTGTACTTTCATTTTTTAGCTTTTCCTTATGCTTGTACTCCTTTTGATACTGCTTTACCGTTTTTCCGGTACCGTCATGTCTCCATCCCGGTGAATAGAAAAGATACTTTATACGGTCTTTGAAAGAAAGTCCCGGCTGTCTGATATCTTTTCCTATTCTTCTCCATTCATAGAATAAAGTAGTTGCCGGATCTTTAGATTCCATCTTAGGATAGATTCCATATTTCACTGGAACCTCAGGATCCTCCTTCTCGAATGTTCCAAAAATTTTATCCCAGATAATCAGCCCCATTCCCATATTACGGTCCAGATATTTGATATTACAAGCATGATGTACTCTATGGTGAGAAGGAGTAACCAGAATATATTCTAAAAATCCCATGCTTTTAATAGATTGCGTGTGAACAAAAGTGCCGTAAATCTGTATCGCAGAATAGGCTACCAGAATATGCCAGGGATGAAAACCCATAAATGCTAATGGAGAGAAAAACAAATACCTGTACAAAGGTTGAAATACAGGACTTCTGAATCCCGTACTGATGTTGAAATAATCAGAATTGTGATGGGTAATATGTACAGCCCAGAAAATGCGTGAATGATGATCTACATAATGATGAACATAATAAGCGAAATCCTGAGCGAGAAATACAGCAATCCAATACCAGATTCCCTCTTGCCAGTCGAAGATGCGGTGATGATAAAAAAACATCATGACAAACAAAGAGAAACCTTTCATGATGATGTCTAACCCATAGTTGAGCAAAGCAAAAAGAACATTGGTTGCTACATCTTTAGTCTCATAAATCTTCTCTTTATTGAAGTGGCTGTAGGCCATTTCTGCAAAAATAATTACAGCAAACACAGGAATAGTCCATGTGTAAACAACATCTGGCCCCTCAGCGTGGAACATACTACTGAAATTAAACATTTTTTCTGTAAAACTAAAAATAAAAAGGGGGATAAATTAACTTTTAGCATGAATTTTTTATGAAAAATTTAACTTTTATAGGAAAAAGTTAAAAAATGAATGTTAATTATTGATTTTAGAATGAAAAAAAGGGTTGTTGTATCATATTTTAAATACCTATATGAAAATTAAATGCTAAATTGAACACTAATATGAAGACAATATTTGCCGCATTAGCACTTTCAATAGCTTCTGCAGCCTTTTCCCAAAAAGTGTTGGACAGAATAGAGCCGGCTTTCTGGTGGAAAGGAATGAAAAACCCTGAACTTCAGATCCTTGTGTATGGAAAAGACGTTGCCCACAATGAGATTGCACTTTCGGATGGAATACAGATCAAAGACATCCGGAAAGTTGATAATCCGAATTACGTTTTTATTACCGTAAATACCAATGAAATAAGCGTTTCGAAGTTTACTATTACCATCAAAAAAGGAAACAAAAGCCTGAGTTCCTATGCCTATGAATTGAAGCAAAGGAATCCCGGATCAGCCAACCGTGAATCTTTTACCTCAAAAGATGTCATGTATCTGATCATGCCAGACCGCTTTGCCAATGGCAATGAAAAGAATGATTCAACACCGGAACTTACAGAAAAAGCAAATCGAAGTCTGCCTAATGGGAGGCATGGCGGAGATCTCAGCGGTATCATCAATCAACTAGACTATATTCAGAATCTGGGAGCTACGGCAGTCTGGCTGACCCCGGTAAATGAAGACAATGAAAAAGTATATTCTTATCACGGATATGCCCAGACAGATCTGTATAAAATTGATGGTCGATACGGAACAAACGAGGATTATAAAACCTTATCAACAGAGCTGAACAAACGAAATATGATGCTGGTGATGGATTATGTCACCAATCATTGGGGTGGCTCTCACTGGATGATCAAAGACCTTCCTTCAAAAGACTGGATACATTGGTTTGATGAAGGAGAAAAAGGATTTAAACGTTCCAATTATAAAACGACAACGCAATTCGATACCAACGCTTCCGATATTGATAAAAAATATGCGCTGGACGGATGGTTTGATACCACCATGCCGGATATTAACCAAAAAAATCCACTGGTTTTGAAATATCTGATCCAAAATGCAATCTGGTGGATAGAATATGCAGAATTGGGAGGATTCCGCGTAGATACTTATCCTTACAATGATAAAGATGCCATGGCAAAATGGGCTAAAGCCATTACCGATGAATATCCGAAATTCAATATCGTAGGAGAAACCTGGCTTTATACGGCAGCACAGATTGCAGCGTGGCAGAAAAACTCCAAAATAGGAGCCATAGAAGGGTACAATTCCCATTTGCCATCAGTGATGGATTTTATGCTGTTTGAAAATATGCCTAAAGCTCTTAAAGAAAAAGAAGGTTGGGATAAAGGTATGATCAGAATTTATGACTCCTTTACCAGCGACTTCCTCTATCCGGATATCAATAATCTTCTGGTTTTCTTTGAAAATCACGATACAGAAAGATGGAATGAAATATTTAATGCAAACCCTGACGCTTACAAAATAGGACTTGCCCTGATCTCAACAGTAAGAGGAATTCCGCAGATCTATTACGGATCTGAAATAGGAATGAGAGGAGATAAGACGAAAGGAGGTGATGCCGATATCCGAAGAGATTTTCCCGGAGGCTGGAAGTCTGATGCTCAGAATGCTTTCAATCCATCTGCTCAGACTCAGGAACAGAAAGAATTTTTCCGGTTTACTCAAAAATTATTAAATTGGAGAAAAGGCAAAGACGTGATTCATAATGGGAAAACTAAAAATTTCGTTCCTCAGGACGGTGTTTTTGTCTATTTCCGATACAATGAAAAAGAAAGTGTAATGGTCATCATCAACAATAATGAAAAGGATCAGACGTTAGACTTGAAACGATTTGCCGAATCACTTAATGGATTTACAAAAGGAAAAGAAGTGATTTCCGGAAAAGAAATTTTATTAGAAAACAGTATGAATATCCCTGCAAAAACACCATTCATCATTGAACTTGAAAAATAATTAATACATATGAAAAAACTAACGACTGCTTATACCTTAATCCTTTTTGTATTGGGATTTTCTTTATTCAGTGCTCAGTCAAAAAATACATTTGAAAAAGAAAAATCGGAAATCAGTACGATGCTGGATGCATTCAATGTAGCCGCTGCAAAGTCAGATTACACAGGCTATTTTAACTTCTTTGCGGATGAATCTACCTTCATCGGAACAGACGCTACTGAAATATGGAATAAAAAAGAATTCATGGTATGGGCTAAACCTCATTTCGACAAAAAGAAAACCTGGAATTTTAAAGCTCTTAAACGAAATATTTACTTCAGTAAAGATGGAAAACTGGCGTGGTTCGATGAACTATTGGATACGCAGATGAAAATATGCAGAGGTTCCGGTGTGCTAGAAAAAATTAACGGAAGCTGGAAGGTAAAACAATACGTTCTTTCTGTAACAGTTCCCAATGAGGTGGTAGATAAAGTGGTGGTTGAAAAAGCCCCTATCGAAAATGCATTAATTCAAAAACTGAAATCATAATGGCAGAAATGGTGGGGAGATATGATACTGGAGCAGCAGGAAAAAGAAAAAAGCCAAATTTATCCATGCTCCAGATTATTAATATGAGTATGGGATTCCTTGGAATTCAAATGGCGTTTGGATTACAAAATGGAAATGCAAGCCGTATTCTGGGTAATTTAGGAGCCGATGTTCATGAATTATCATGGTTCTGGCTCGTTGCTCCCGTTACAGGGCTCATTGTTCAGCCTATCATCGGGCATATGGGAGACAATACCTGGAGTCCGTTGGGAAGAAGAAAACCTTACTTTTTAATTGGAGCCGTTTTATGTGCTATAGGGCTGGTACTTCTTCCGAATGCTGCATCCGTTACTCAGATGTTTGCAGCTAATGCTTTATTGTTAGCGGTAATATTTCTCGCGATGATGGATGCTTCGGTGAATATCGCAATGGAACCTTTCCGGGCTTTGGTAGGAGATATGCTTCCCAAACATCAGGGGACAATAGGATTTTCAGTACAGACAATTCTGATTGGAATCGGGGCTGTATTGGGCTCTTATCTGCCAGATTGGTTAACGAAAATGGGAATTTCCAACGAAGCCCCGGCCGGATTTGTAGCAGATAATGTAATTTACTCATTTTATATAGGAGCAGCATTGCTTATCATCTCAATTCTGTATACCATCATGACAACCAGAGAATATTCTCCACAGGAATTTGCTGATTTTGAAGATGGGAAAGAAGCAGAAAAACAGGAATCCAAGTTTTCAGATATTTTCAAAGACTTTGCTGCGATTCCTGCACAGATGAAAAAGCTGGGAATTGTTCAGTTTTTCTCATGGTTTGCATTGTTTACGATGTGGGTTTTCACAACCAGCGCATTGGCAACCCATCATTTTGGACTTTCCCCGGAAGATACCCATTCCAAGGCATTTAATGATGCGGGTGACCTTACCGGAAAACTTTTCGGAATGTACAATCTTTGGGCAATTCCGTTTGCCTTTCTGTTGACACCCATTGCTAAACTTATTGGTAAAAAACAAACTCACGCATTAGCTTTGCTGTGTGGAGGGTTGGGTCTTGTTTCAATGTATTTTATTAAAGATGTCAACAATTTATGGATCTCAATGATCGGCTTAGGGTTTGCCTGGGCTAGTATTCTGGCAATGCCTTATGCTATGCTTATTGAGGTAATTCCACAGAGAAAAATGGGGGTCTATATGGGGATTTTCAATTTCTTTATTGTCATTCCGCAGATTATTAATGGATTATTTGGAGGTCCGGTGGTAAGTGGTGTTTTCGGAAAACAGGCTATGGATTATGTTGTTGTTGGAGGTATTTGCATGCTGATAGGAGCTGTAGTAACCATGATTTTTGTTAAATCTGAAGATGAAACTCCTAAGGAGATTGAAGAGGAGATCAAACAGGTACACTTTTAAAAAATAAATAGTTTTATTGACCTATCCCTTTTAATAATAGCTTCGACAGGATCAGCCTGACATCGCTTAAAAATTTCGGTTGGTATTCGGGTTGTCACCCTGAGCCTGTCGAAGGGTTATTAATAAGTAAAGGTTTAATTGAAATATCAATAGAAGCGGGCTTTAGCCCGCTTTTTTATGAGTTTATCAATTGGCTTTAGCCGAAACTTAAATTGATAATTAATACTCAGAATCTATTAGTTTCCCGCAGACTTCACAGATAACAAAGATGTTTGCGCTTATTCATATCTGCTCGATCTTCGGAAAAAAGGATATTCGCGGTATGAAATTTTATCGCAGATAAAATCGTCGCACCTTAAAACATATAGAATAAAAACCTTTGCGCCTTAGCGTTTTCCAACCTCTTTTGACCATAAATTTCCTTTCTTACCCTACATCAACTTTTTTAATCAACCCATACCGTACATTTGTACCATAAATAATCACAGAAATGAAAACAGTATATCATAAAGCAGATTCAAGAGGCCATGCCAATCACGGATGGTTAAATTCTTACCATACATTCAGTTTTGCCAACTATCAAAACAGAGACAGAACCAACTTTGGTGTTCTGAGAGTGTTGAACGATGATACCGTTTCTCAGGGAATGGGCTTCGGAACACACCCACACAGAGATATGGAAATTATTTCTATTCCTCTGGAAGGAGATCTTGAACACAAAGATTCAATGGGAACTACAGCAGTAATCAGAAAAGGAGAAATCCAGGTGATGAGTGCAGGAACGGGTGTGAAGCATAGTGAGTATAACAAAAATAAAGATGAAGAGGTGAAATTCCTTCAGATCTGGGTTTTCCCAAGAGAACTTGATGTTGAACCAAGATACGATCAGAAAAGTATCAAAGAAGGTGAAAAAATCAATGGATTCCAACAGATTTTATCTCCTGATAAAAATGATGACGGAGTTTGGATCCACCAGGATGCATGGTTTAATATTGCCAACTTTACAAAAGGAAACGGCAAAAATTATATGCTCAACAAAAAAGGAAATGGAGTTTATGCGTTTGTTTTAAAAGGAAGTGCAAAAATCGGTGACCGTGTTTTGAATGAAAGAGACGGATTGGGAATCTGGGATACCCAGAGCTTTAATATCGAAGCTGTAGAAGACACTGAAATATTATTAATGGAAGTCCCAATGGAACTGCCGTCTTATCTTAAATAAAAAACTAAATTTGTAATCTTAAAAAATAAATCTCACCTATGAAAATTTTAGCAATAGCAGGAAGTAACTCAGACGTTTCAATGAACAAGCAGTTGGTAGCATATGCGTCAACATTATTTGAAAATGCAGAAGTGGAAGTAGTAGATCTGAATCCTTTCGAAATGCCAATCTATAAGCATGAAAGAGAATTAGCAGGTGGTGTTCCTCAGGAAGCTCATGACTTTGCTGCCAAAATTGACGGTGCCAATGTACTATTGGTGGCTCTGGCAGAACACAACGGAACCTATTCTACAGCATTCAAAAATGTGTTCGACTGGGTATCAAGAATCAAAGACAGAACGGTTTGGAACGAAGTACCAATGCTATTGATGTCTACATCTCCGGGAGGTAGAGGTGGAGCAGGTGTTTTAGAAGCTGCATCAAAGCGTTTTCCTTTCCACGGAGGAAATGTGGTGGAAACTTTTTCACTGCCTTTCTTTAATGATAATTTTGATAAAGCAACTCAAAAGATTTCTAATGAAGATAAAATCAATGAGTTAAAAGAAAAAATCAAGAAGATTGCGGCTATTGAAACCATCCTTGAAAAATAGAATTTGAATATTCATTTAAAATTACTATTTTTGCAAAAAGAAAAGAGATGAAAATTCAGACCTCCTATAAACAATGTTTTTCTCATAAAGGGAAAATTGTGGGCTCTGAAATTCTGAGATAAAATAACGGCCGATAATCTGAAAAGATTGTCGGCTTTTTTGTTTTCTAAATTGAGTATAAAAGTAATTGAAATATTAAAAGATAAGAAGACACAAGACGCCAGATGTAAGACAATTAATCATCTGAAATCTGAATCCGATATCTAAAAATCTAAGCAGACATGAGCAACACTTACAAATCAGCAGGAGTAGACAAAGAAGAAGGATACAAAACGGTTGACAAGATCAAAAAAGCGGTCGGTGAAACCCACAATTCCAATGTACTGAATCATTTGGGAAGTTTTGGAGCTTTCTATGAGATCGGTGGATACAAAAATCCGGTTCTTGTATCAGGAACAGATGGAGTAGGAACAAAACTGAAAGTAGCTTTAGATACCAAAAAATATGATTCTATTGGTGTTGATTGTTTCGCAATGTGTGCCAATGATATCCTTTGCCACGGAGCAAAACCTTTATTTTTCCTTGATTATCTGGCTTGCGGAAAGCTTGATTCAGAAATCGCAGCAGAAATTGTTTTAGGAATGGTAGCTGCTTGTAAAGATAACAACTGTGCATTGATTGGTGGTGAAACTGCTGAAATGCCGGGGATGTACCAGCCGGGAGATTATGATGTTGCCGGATTCTGCGTAGGAATTGTAGAAAAAGATCAGATCATTGACGGTTCTACGATCAAAGCAGGTAACAAAATTATTGCATTACCAAGCTCAGGATTTCACTCAAACGGATTCTCTTTAGTAAGAAAAGTATTCCCGAACTTTGAAGAAGAGTTTGAAGGAAAACCATTATATGAAACTCTTTTAGTTCCTACAAGATTATACTATAAAGATATTCATAAAGTACTGGAAGAAGTAAAAGTAAGCGGAATTGCCCACATTACCGGAGGTGGACTTTATGAAAACGTTCCAAGAATTATTCCTGAAGGACTTTGTGCTTCTATTGACGAATCAAAAATCAGAATCCCTAGTGTGATGCTTGAGCTTGAAAAAAGAGGTGGAGTGAAACGTGAAGAAATGCATGGAACATTCAATATGGGTGTAGGTATGGTGATTGTTGTAGATGCTGAACATGCTGAAAAAGTATTACACCTTTTAGATGATGCTTACGAAATCGGGGAAATCACTGAAGGAGTAGAGAAAATCAATTTAAAATTTTAAATGACATCAGATTTCAGAGCCTAGACATCAGACCGTAAGTCTGTAATCTTAAATCTGACATCTAACATCTGAATAATGAAGAACATCGTTGTACTCGTATCCGGTTCAGGAACCAATCTGCAGAGAATCATTGATACCATTGAAACTGGGGAAATCCAGAATGCAAAAGTATCTTTGGTAGTGGCAGACAGAGAATGTTTCGGATTGGAAAGAGCAAAGAATCACAATATAGAAAACATACTCATTCCAAGAGGAAAGAATTTCAGCAGTGAACTGGCTAAAGTAATCCCGGAAAATACAGATCTGATCGTATTGGCAGGATTTTTATCCATCTTAAAATCTGAATTCTGTGAAAACTGGAATGGTAAAATAATCAATATTCATCCTGCTTTGCTTCCGAAATTCGGAGGAAAAGGAATGTGGGGAATGAACGTTCATAATGCAGTCATTGAAGCCAAAGAAGTAGAGAGTGGGGCAACTGTACATTTTGTGACACCAGGCATTGATGAGGGAGAAGCTATTCTTCAGAAATCTTTTGAAGTAACCGCTGACGATACTCCTGAAACCCTGGCTCAGAAAGTTCACCAGATTGAATATGAAATATTTCCGATAGCGATTAATAAGGTCCTTGGAAACTAATCCCCTTTCTTTAGAAGGGTGTCAGAAATTAAGAGTTTTTGACAGGATAATTAAAGAAATCTAAGTAAATAAAAGTAAATCCGGAGGTGAAAGACCCGGATACAGTTTGAAATAGCTGTAAAAAGTAAAAAATTGAAAGTAAAATGAGTAAAAAGAGAGTTTTAATCAGTGTTTCTGACAAAAGTGGATTAGTAGAATTCGCACAGTTTTTGGAAGCTCAGAATTATGAGTTGATCTCCACAGGAGGAACGTTCAAACATTTGAAAGACGCTGGTTTAAATCCTATTCAGATTGATGAGGTAACCAATTTCCCTGAAATGCTGGACGGAAGAGTAAAAACTTTACACCCGAAAGTTCACGGAGGATTGCTGGCTGTTCGTAACAACGAAGAGCATATGAAAACCGTTCAGGAGCACGGAATTGGTCTGATTGACATGGTGATCGTAAACCTATACCCTTTCTTTGAAAATGTGAACAAAGACATTTCTTTACATGAAAAGGTAGAATTTATCGATATCGGTGGTCCGTCAATGCTTCGTTCTGCAGCAAAGAACTTTGATTCTGTAACGGTAATCACTGATGTAGAAGATTATGCAGCAGTGAAAATTGAAATGGAGCAAAACGGAGATACATACATTGAAACCCGTAAAAAGCTTGCAGGAAAAGTATTCAACCTTACCTCTGCTTATGATGCAGCGATTTCAAGAATGCTTTTAGATGAAGAATATCCTACATATTTAAATGCTTCTTACAAAAAAGTTGCTGACCTAAGATACGGAGAAAACCCTCACCAGACAGCTGCTTACTATGTTTCTACTTTCGAGAATGGAGCAATGAAAGACTTTGAACAGCTTGGTGGTAAAGAACTTTCTTTCAACAATCTTCGTGATATGGACCTTTGCTGGAAAGTTGTTACTGAGTTCAAAGAAGAAATGGCTTGTTGTGCCGTAAAACACTCTACCCCTTGTGGAGTTGCTATCGGAACTTCAGCGTTGGAGACTTACCAGAAAACATTTGAGTGTGACCCGGTTTCTATCTTTGGCGGAATTGTTGCAATGAACTATAAAATTGATGCTGCAACAGCGGAAGAATTAAACAAAACTTTCCTTGAGATCGTGATGGCTCCTGCATTCGATGAAGAAGCTCTTGAAATTTTAAGAAAAAAGAAGAACTTAAGAATCATCAAAATTGTAAACCCTGTTTCTGACAAACAGACCTGGGTGAAGGTAGACGGTGGTATTCTGGTTCAGGACAACGATACTTACTTCTCTGACGATATCAAAGTGGTTACAGAAGTACAGCCTACAGAAGAGCAGAAAAAAGCATTACTTTTCTCTCAGAGAGTGGTAAAATATGTAAAATCAAATGCTATTGTAGTTTCTAACGGAATTCAGGCATTCGGTATCGGTGGCGGACAGGTAAACAGAATCTGGGCGACTCAACAGGCGATCGAAAGAGCAAAAGAAAAATTCTCCGGAGATTTGGTATTGGCTTCAGATGCGTTTTTCCCTTTCCGTGATGTGGTAGATTTCTGCGCTCAGGAAGGTATCAAGGCGATTATTCAGCCAGGTGGAAGTGTAAAAGATCAGGATAGTGTAGAGGCTGCAAATGAACACGGTATCCCAATGATGTTTACAGGGGTTAGACACTTTTTCCACTAATTAAAATAGAATTAAAAAATAATTAGGGATTGTATTTTTAGCATTCAAAATTATATATTTGTAAAATAAGACTAGATAATAATATAAAGTATGAGAATATTAATCATAGGTGAAGGCGGTAGAGAATCTGCTTTAGCGGCAAAGCTTCAGAATGACTCAAGAATTTCTAAAATGTTTTTTGCTAACGGGAATGCTACTACCGATGTAATAGGGAAAAATGTTCATTTATCGGAAATCAAAGAACTTAGAGATTTCGCTATTAAAGAAAAGATTGATCTTACGATTGTAGGTCCGGAAGCCCCTCTTGTAGCGGGTATCAAGGACGAATTTAAAAAACACGATCTTAAAGTTTTCGGTCCTACGCAGAAAGTAGCAAGCCTTGAAGGAAGTAAAGCTTTCTCTAAGAAATTTATGCAGACCTATGATATCAAAACAGCTAAGGCGGTAGTATTTGATTCATATAATGATGCTAAAGAATATGTGCAGACACAGCAGTATCCTTTGGTGATCAAAGCCAGTGGTTTAGCAGGCGGAAAAGGTGTTGTTATTTGTGACAACCTTGAAGAAGCTGAGGCTACCATTCATGACTTTATGATCAGAAGAATCTATGGAGATGCAGGAATCCGTTTAGTTATTGAAGAATATTTACAAGGTTTTGAAGCGTCTATCATTGCTTTCTCTAACGGGGATAAATTGTTCCCATGTGTAGCAGCAAAAGACTATAAAAAAGCTGGAAACGGAGATACAGGGCCTAATACAGGAGGTATGGGTTCAATAGCACCAAGCCCGGAATTCACTCAGGAGCATTATGCAGATTTTGAGAAGAATATCTTGGAACCAACTGTTAAAGGTCTTAAAGCTGAAGGTTTCGGATTTAAAGGAATCATCTTCTTCGGATTGATGGTAACGAAAAACGGAGCTTACCTTCTTGAATACAACATGAGATTCGGAGATCCTGAAACTCAGGTATTGATGGCGTTGATGGAAAACAATCTTTTGGATGTGATCCAGGACTGTATGGAAGGAAAAGATATTCAGCTTAAGTTTAAAGACGAAAAAGCAATTTGTCTTGTAATGTGTTCAGGAGGTTATCCAAGAAATATCGAAACAGGTTTCGAAATTACGGGAGAAGATAAGCTGAAACATAGTAAACTTCTATACGCAGGAGCAATCAACAAAGGAGACAAGGTCGTATCCAACGGTGGTAGAGTTCTGAACATTGTAGCTACAGGTGCTACTTTCGAGGATGCCCGCAAAAAGGTTTATGAAGACGCAAGTCATGTACATTTCGATTACGGCTTCTACAGAGAAGACATCGGAAAGTTTTAATAAAAATCACGGAAAAAGATTTGGAGCCATTCCAAGTCTTTTTTTGTAAAGCAGTTAATATTTAGAAATAAAGATTCAGATGCTGGATTCCAGACTTCAGACCAAAAATCTGAAATCTGATCTCTGAAATCTGATTTCTTTCAAACAAATCAATTATCAACAATGAACAACGGTATTATTATTTTAGATTTCGGATCCCAGTACAACCAGCTTATCGGAAGAAGAATCCGTGAGATGGGAGTATATTCTGAGATCTTACCTTACAATACACCATTACAAGATATTTTAGCAAAACAGCCAAAAGGAATTATCCTTTCCGGTGGACCAAGCTCTGTAAATGCAGAAAATGCTCACCTGGTTGAAAAAGCTTTATATGAGCAAGGAGTTCCTGTGTTGGGAATCTGCTACGGAATGCAGATGACTGCTCACCTTTTAGGAGGGAAAGTAAACAAAGGAGAAAAAGGAGAATATGGTAAAGCAAACCTTGAGATCGTTAAAGAAAGCTCTTTATTAAAAGGAGTTACTCAGAACTCTGTAGTTTGGATGAGTCACTTTGACGAAGTGGGAGAATTGCCTGCAGGTTTTGAATTGAACGCAAAATCAGGAGTAATTGCTTCTATCTCTAACGAAGAAAGTAAAATCTACTGTGTTCAGTTCCACCCGGAAGTATCTCATACAGAAGAAGGTGGGAAAATGCTTGAAAATTTCGTTTTCGGGATCTGTAACTCAGAGAAAAACTGGAAACTGACTAACTATATCGAGAAAACAGTTGAAGAAATCCGTGAGAAAGTAGGAGACAACAAAGTGATCCTTGGACTTTCAGGAGGAGTAGACTCTTCTGTAGCTGCTGTTTTGATCCACAAAGCAATCGGTGATCAGTTAACTTGTATCTTCGTAGATACAGGATTATTGAGAAAAGATGAAGGCAAAAAAGTAATGGATCAGTATGGAGAGCATTTCCATATGAACATTAAAATGGTGGATGCTCAGGAAAGATTCCTTACAAAATTAGCTGGTGTTGATGACCCTGAAGCGAAGAGAAAAATCATCGGAAACGAATTTATCCACGTATTTGACGAAGAATCCCACAAAATTGAAGGTGCTAAATTCCTTGCACAAGGTACTATTTACCCTGACGTTATCGAAAGTCAGTCTGTAAACGGACCATCTGCAGTGATCAAGTCTCACCACAACGTTGGAGGACTTCCTGAAGATATGGAATTTGAATTGTTAGAGCCATTAAGAGAGCTTTTCAAAGACGAAGTAAGAAGAGTTGGAGAAGAATTAGGAATTCCTCATCACATGGTATACAGACACCCTTTCCCAGGTCCTGGATTAGGAATCAGAGTATTGGGAGCGGTAGATGCTGAGAAAGTAAGAATCCTTCAGGAAGCTGACGATATCTTCATCGAGGAATTATATAAAAATGACCTTTACGAAAAAGTATCTCAGGCATTCGTTGTACTTCTTCCGGTAAAATCTGTAGGAGTAATGGGTGACGAAAGAACTTACGAATATACAGCTGTAGTTCGTTCTGCTAATACTATCGACTTTATGACGGCAACGTGGAGCAGACTTCCTTATGAGTTCCTTGATACTGTTTCAAGCAGAATCATCAACGAAGTAAGAGGGATCAACAGAGTAGCTTACGATATTTCAAGCAAACCACCTGCAACCATTGAGTGGGAATAATCTTTGATTTGAATTTAAAATATAAATCCTGCCCGTTTTGGGTGGGATTTTTTTTGTTAAAATTGATGATCTGAGAAAATTGTAGAATAATCTTCACTGTAAAGTATCATATTCCCGAATTTTTTGATAAATCAACTCTTTCATAATCTATGATGTTTTACATTGGGGCTTTAAAATTGTTTCAATGAAGAAATGATAAGTATAATATTTATCATAACTAGTACACAGTAGATTAGCTTGAATAATATATGTTTATGGAAAATAAGATAGTTTAAAAATACTAATCCGGCTAAATATAAATAAACAAGGGTTTTAACTTCCTGAACATTTAGTTCAGATATTGAAAACAAGTTTAAATTGTGTGAAATATTTATTATTGATTCAGGATAAAAAAATCTTAAGATAAAAATAATGATGACACTTATAATTAAGGTTAGTGCATATGGCTTCATTTAAATAAAAATAGTAATAAACTGGTTATTTTTTAAGCTGTATTTGTCTAATTTTTCCCTAAATTTAAGTAAAATTACATCAAATGCAAATAGAAACAAGAAACCTGGCCCTTCAGGATTACAATGAGCTGGCGGAAACGATGAAAAGGGCCTATCCGCAAATGTCGGAATCCATTTGGTCCAAAAAAAGTATTGATAAGCTTACAAAAATGTTCCCTAATGGACAGATTTGTATTACGGTAGACGGCAAACTGGCTGCTGTAGCGCTTTCCATCATAGTCAATTATGAAGAATTCGGGGATGATCATACCTATAGCGATATTACAGGAAATTATACCTTCAATACCCATACTTCCACAGGAAATGTTCTCTATGGAATTGAAGTTTTTGTAGATCCCGAATTTCGTGAATTACGTTTGGGAAGAAGACTATATGATGCCAGAAAAGAACTTTGTGAATTATTAAACTTAAAATCCATTGTTCTTGGAGGTAGAATCCCCAATTATCACAAATACAGCCACGAGTTTTCTCCAAGAGAATATATCAGAAAAGTAAGAGATAAAGAGATTTATGATCCGGTATTGTCTTTCCAGCTTTCCAATAACTTTCTTCCGATAAGAATCCTGAAAAAATACCTTCCGGAAGATGAAGCTTCAAGAGAAAATGCAGTTCTTTTGCAATGGAATAACATCTATTACAGCAGAAAACCGAATACCATGCAAGACAGCATTATCCGTCTTGGACTGGTGCAATGGCAGATGAGGCACTTCAAAGATATAGAAGCTTTTTATGAACAGGTGGAGTTCTTCGTGAATGTAATGGGAGATTATAAATCAGACTTTGTTCTTTTCCCTGAACTCTTTAATACTCCTTTACTGGCTCCCTTCAATAACCTTTCCGAAAGAGACAGTATGATAGAGCTGGCAAAACTTACTGAAGAGATCAAAAATAAAATTTCAGAACTGGCGATCAGCTACAACGTGAATATTATTTCCGGAAGTATGCCTGTTTTTGATAATGACAATAATGATTTGTATAATGTAAGTTATCTTTTACACCGCGACGGCCGCGTGGACGAATACCGAAAAATTCACATTACTCCGAACGAAAAGAGATATTATGGAATGAAAGGAGGAAATGAAATCAAAGTTTTTGATACCGACTGCGGAAAAATAGGTCTTGTGATCTGCTATGACGTAGAATTCCCGGAATTACCAAGGATTTTAGCTGATCAGGGCATGAAAATACTGTTTGTTCCTTATCTGACAGATACCCAAAATGCCTACATGAGAGTACGCCACTGTGCTGCTGCCAGAGCTATAGAAAATGAATGCTATGTAGCGATTGCCGGTTGTGTGGGGAATCTTCCGAAGGTTAACAATATGGATATCCAGTTTGGGCAGGCTGCCGTATTTACCCCTTCAGATTTTGCCTTTCCGTCCAATGCAGTAAAAGGCGAAGCGACTCCCAATACAGAAATGACACTGATTGTGGATGTAGACTTGAATTTATTGAAAGATCTCCATCATAACGGCTCTGTTCAGGTAATGAAAGACCGCAGGAAAGACCTCTATGAAACCTATCTTAAATAAAGATAATCATCAAAAGGTAATTCAGATAGATTTTATATCAATAGAAGCGGGCTTTAGCCCGCTTATTATGTATTTATCTGTAATAAAGGCTTTAGCCAAAACTTATGATCTGTTGCCGTTTGGCATTGTTTAAAGTTGTAGCCATCCTATAAAAAAGACTGCCTAGAAAGACAGTCTCTTTTTATTTTACCTAAAATTTTCTTTGAGTGGACAGATTACATGTACTGAGGACATACTACAGCAGGGCAGATCAGTTTTGGACATCTTGGTCTACCGTCTGTAGGACAGCATTGATTTGAGCATCCGATGATGATTCCGTTTCCTGCAATCCCTTTTAATTGCTCTCTTGAAAGTTTGTTGTTACGTAAATTTTTCATGTTGTAATACTTTTGGTTTGTTTTATTTGTACGCTGTAAATATATTAATTTTTATGATAAATGAATGTTTTTGTAATTATTGATGTATTTAATTCTTTAAAACACTGATTACGTGTTGCTATTTTTAACTTTGTGGATTGATGTTGATGCAATAATTCTTTTCATAAAGGAACAGTTTTTGGAGTAAATTGCACCTACTATTGATATACTATGTTTGATAAGCAGCAAAGAAAACTGAAAAGATCCGCAAGACTGATTTCCGTATTGAGTAAATATGGATTTAAAGATATGCTGGCAAGGATGAATGGAGGAAATAAGCAGGAAGAAACTCCCAGCTCAGACGAGATTATTTCAAAAGGAACCGTTTATGAAAGAATAAGGCTGGCTCTTGAAGAGCTAGGACCTACTTTTGTAAAATTAGGCCAGACATTCAGTAACAGAGAAGACTTATTACCGCCGGAATTGATTCAGGAGCTGCAGAAACTTCAGGACAAAGTGGAAACAGTAGATATGGACGTGGAAGAAGCACTGGAAAGTGAATTCAATATTTCCGTGAAGGACTATTTCCGTGAAATTCAGAAAGAACCTCTGGCCACAGCTTCCATTGCACAAGTGTATAAAGCGGTTTTGCTGGATGGCAGTCCGGTGATTTTAAAACTGAGAAAACCTGATGTACAGTCAGTTATTGAGGATGATTTATTGTTGATTAAAGACATTGAAAAGCTGATTTCTGCCTATTCTGAAATAGGAGAAAAACTGAATCTGAAACAGGCGATTTCCACCTTTGAAAGATCTTTGCTCGAAGAGGTTTCTCTTACGAATGAAAGAAATAATATCCTGCAGTTCCGTCTGAACTTTAAGAATAATAAAGAAACCTATGTTCCTAAAGTCTACGAAGAATTTTCCAACAACAATATTCTTTGTATGGAATTTATCGACGGGATAAAGGTTACCGATAAATCAGTGCTGCTGGCAAATGATATTGACCCTGTAAAAGTTTCCGAAGCAGGATTAAGACTGTTTGTATCACAGATCTTAGACTATGGATTCTTCCATGCAGATCCTCATGCCGGTAATATTTTAGTGAAAAAAGACGGTAAAATTGTGTTCATTGATTTTGGAGCGGTAGGAAAAATTCAGCCTAATGATAAAGAAATTCTTGAAAATCTTATTGTAAGTTTTGTCGCTAAAAACTCCCATAAAATAGTCCGGTCACTCAAAAAAATGGCCATAAGCTATGAAATACCGGACGAAAGACGGTTTGAAAATGACGTAGAAGATATTTTGAATTTTGTTCACAGCTCATCACTGCAGGATATTAATGTACAGGTGATCATTAACAAGATGAAGGATATTTTAAAGGATAACAGGCTTTATATGCCGGATTATTTCTATCTTTTATTCAAAGGAATCAGCCTGATAGAAGGTGTTGGAAGAAGTATTAACCCTGATCTGGATATCGTTAAAAGTCTTCATCCTTACACGAAAAAGATTTTCACCAAAAAAATAAATCCCAAAAACCTTTTAAAAACAGGGATGGATAGAATGATGAATTTCACGGATAATGTAGATGAAATCCCGAAAGAGCTCCGTTCTGTTCTTCAAAAACTGGATGAAAATAAATTCACCGTTTCCAGCGAAATCAAAAATATAGACAAGACCAACCAACTGATCAAATCCAGTGTGATCAATCTGATTCTGGCTATGGTCTTAGGCGCAAATATCATTGCAACAGCCATCGTTTTTAGTTCAGAATCAGGACCAAGAATAGGAGAATTGTCGTTAGTAGCAGTCTTAGGTTTTGTATTTTCAATTATTCTGGTATTAATACTTTTACTGAGAGTGACAAGAAAGTGATAAACGAATTAAAAATGAAACAATTCCAATAATTTTTCCGTTCTGCACTATAAACCCGAATCTCGCAATCCGAAACCCCGCAACTAAAAACCAAAAACCCACAATGAAAACACTTATTATAACCGCAATCACCTTATTCAGCTCATATGGTATGGCTCAGGAAACCAATGGAGAGAATATTCAGGGAGATTTTGACGGAAACGGAACCAAAGAATATGCCTACACAAAAGTCAGCGACTGTGGTGACGAATGTGAAGGAAAATGTGAAACAACTATTTATTTCAGTGATAAAAACATAAAGCCTATCACGATTTCACCAGCCAATCAGGGAAGCCTGTATAATCTGGGAGATCTTAATGGTGACGGGAAAGAAGAAATCGGCTTTTATCCGAATTGGTGTACCAGCTGCTGGCATCCATTCTATGTATATACTTTAAGTAAAACCGGCTGGAAGCCATTATTACCATCTATTTCAACGCATTGCAATCAGTGGGAAGAAGACAAATTTCCGATCAAAAAAGATCCCAAAAAGAAAGGATACGTTATCGTTACCTCCAGCAAATGGGAAGATGATGACATTAAAATTAAGGTCAATAGTGTAAAAGTGAATTAGGAAATTAATTTGTTGCTGGTTGTTTTTTGTTGCTGGTTTAACGTATTGTTATAAATGTTCTTTGGGTTAATTAAATATAATCAGTGAATCACTTTTAATAACGAGTCCCTGCAACCTGTTGCCTAATATCTGCAACCCCTAATTTTTAACTTGTAATTAAATACCTATCTTTGCAAAATGGAAAAACTCACTTTTGCAGATTTTGACCTGCCGGTTAAAATTCTTGATGTTTTAGCGGATTTGGAATTATTTGAACCTACACCCATCCAGGAGAAGAGCTTGAAACCTATTCTTTCAGGAAGAGATGTAATGGGAATCGCACAGACCGGAACCGGAAAAACATTGGCTTATCTTTTACCCGTTCTGAAAACATGGAAATACAGCAAGACAGGAAATCCAACTGTTTTGGTGCTTGTTCCTACAAGAGAATTGGTAGTACAGGTAACTGAAATCCTTGAGAAACTGACAGAAAATATTACTGCAAGAGTAATCGGAATATACGGAGGGAAAAATATCAATACCCAAAAACTATTGTTCAACGATGGTTGTGATATTTTGGTAGGAACACCGGGAAGAGTGATGGACCTTTCCATAGACAACGCTATTTCTCTTAAAGAAGTTCAGAAATTAATCATTGATGAATTTGATGAGATGCTTAATTTAGGTTTCAGACCGCAGCTTACTCACATTTTTGAAATGATGAAACCAAAGAGACAGAACATCCTTTTCTCTGCAACCATGACGGAAGCGGTAGATGAAATGCTGGATGTGTACTTTGCAAGCCCGATTGAAATTTCATTGGCAAAATCAGGAACACCTCTTGAAAAAATTGAGCAGACTGCCTATAAAGTAGAAAACTTCAATACCAAGATCAACTTACTTGAGTATTTGCTGAAGAACGAAACTGATATGTCTAAAGTATTGATTTTTAACAATAATAAAAGACATGCCGATCTGCTCTTTACTAAAATTGATGAGCTTTTCCCTGGACAGTTTGACGTGATTCACTCTAACAAATCTCAGAATTACAGACTTAAGGCGATGAAAAGCTTTGAGAATGAAGAGGTGAGAGGTCTGATTACTACGGATGTAATGGCAAGAGGTCTTGATATTTCAAATGTTACCCATGTTATCAACTTTGAAACACCGGATATTCCTGAACAGTACATTCACAGAATCGGTAGAACAGGTAGGGCAGACAAAGAAGGAAAGGCGGTTACGTTTGTCACTAAAAAAGAAGAACCTTTGATTCTTGATATTGAGCTATTGATGGATAAAGAATTGAAATTTAATGAATTCCCGGAAGGAGTTAAAATCAATCCTAAAAAGATCGCGGCTGAAGAAGATCAGGTGGTAATGAAAAATCCTGCACAGGTAAAACTGAATGATGGAGGAGGAGCATTCCATGATAAGAAAGCTAAAAATACAAAAGAAAACTGGGGAGGACCTTCCAAAAGAAAGGCACCTAAGAAGTTTGGAGCCAACAGAGCTCAGCAGAAAGCAATATCGAAATCGAAAAGAAAGAAATAAAATAGAAAAACGATTCCATTATCAGGAATCGTTTTTTATTTTTAATCGAATTGGATGTTGTTGTTTTTTAAGATCTCTTTAAACTTACCTGTTTTACCTTCATCTTTCATGCTCTTGTAAATGTATCCTATCATTTTTTCAGCATCAGATCGGTACGGTGATTTTTGTTCAGAATAAATCCTGTATGCTTTACAAATATTATCAAGACCTTTCTCATTATTTTTCAGATGAGTAAAGTAGACCTGTCCCATTCCATAATAAACTTCCGGATCACCTGGATATACTTTGTCAAAATCGTTGTATGCATCAATAGCTTTCTGATATTCCTTTTTATAAACATACGTGATTGCTATATTCTGTAAAGGCATTTTACCTTTCGGATCAGCAGCTAATGATTGTCTATAAGCATTAAGAGCTTTATCATATTCTCCGACTCTTCTATAGGTGATTCCCAGATTATCCCACGCATAAATAAATTTAGGGTCAGCTTTTACCGCTTGTTCATAATTTTGAATAGCTTCCTTCCAGTTTTCCGCTTTTCCCGCATCAGCGGCTTTCTCATAGAAGTCAATTGCTGTATCATTTTTTGAGAACTTATCGTAACTGGTTTCAATAGTTTTGGTTGCTCTTTGCACACTCTCGCAATTTTGCATCAGATAGCGTTCAAGTTCATTGTAGCTGTCTTTGTACTGCTGTGAATTCTTATTTGTATTAAAAGTCAGGTTAATCTCTTTTTTTTCATTTCCCTTAGATGCTTTTTCTGCTCCTTGCAAAAGAGTAGATATTTGAAGCGCTCCTGTGTATTTGTCAATACATCCGTGAACATCTTTGATGATATCTTCTTTCTTTCTGTTAGACAGGGCAATAGAATCAGCACATTTACACGCGTTTTCTGAGAGTTCCTGAAGAACTTTTTCATTAGGCTTCTCCTGAGAAAATGAAAGAGAATACAATAAAACGGAAAATAAAATGGTTATTGTTTTTTTTATCATGGGTTATAGTTTATTTCAGATAAGGAGTGATCACTTTGGTCCAGATTTTATATCCCTCCGGCTTAAAATGAAGCATATCTTCCACAAAAATATCTTTTCTTACATTTCCATTAGCATCTTCCATGGCTTTAGTCACATCAATAAATTCAGCATTGGGTTCTTTTTTCATAAATGCAGCAATCTTTTTGTTGGCAATTTTCATCTGCGGCCAGATCACTTCTCTGCTTGGCGAGTATTTGATAGAGATATAATCAACTTCAATATTAGGAAATCTTTCACGTATTTTTTTATAAAAAGCTTTATATCTGTCAACAACTACTTTTGCTTTTAACTGATGATTGTCTGCAAAATCATTTTCACCACAATAAATAATGATCTGTTTAGGTTGATAAGGAGCTAAAAGGTCCTCCGAAAAATCATTAAGGTCTGTAAGTCTGGATCCTCCGAATCCTCTGTTGATGATTTTTTTATCAGGAAAATAATCTGCGATATCAGTCCATTTTGTGAATGATGAACTTCCCAGAAATAAAATCGCATCCTTTGGCGGCGGGTTTTGCTGATCCTGTTTTTTGAATTCCTGGATGTCCTGCCAGAACATTGGTTTTTTCTCCTGAGAAAAGGCAATAGCAAAATACAGCAATAGAAATGCTGATAGAATCTTCTTCATTAT
The DNA here is from genome assembly GCF_019970045.1 of Chryseobacterium sp. GVT01B. Lineage (GTDB taxonomy): Bacteria > Bacteroidota > Bacteroidia > Flavobacteriales > Weeksellaceae > Chryseobacterium. The sequence goes on along the minus strand of NZ_JAHXYI010000005.1, from coordinate 114,668 downwards.
ATTCAGTTTTAAATTAGATATAAAAGTAATAAAAAACTCCCGGTTAACGGGAGTTTTATGATTTATCTTTTGTAAGTAACATAAGTAACTTCAGGAATTTTGTCTCCATCCAGATCAAAATTTCCGAACTGCTGGGCAAGTCTAAGTTCTTTACCCGTCAGGACATCTACCCTGTAGTTTGCCGATGCTTCTTCATCACCAAGCTTAATTCCCAAAACTTTTGAGTCAGCATCATAAGTATACCTTCCCTCGCTTTTTTGATCCATTTGACAGTCTGCACCTACTCCTGTAAATGCTGTATAACTCACATAATAATCTGTTCTGAAGAAAAGAGTATTTTTAGCTGCACATCCGGTGTTTGGATAAGATTGAAGCACTGTTTTATTATCTTTTCCGGAAATTATTTCCCTTTTAACTTCCTTCCAATCTCCCTTCATGATATCCATTTCGTAAGCTTCAAGATTGTCATCTTTACAAGAAGTAAGCGCCAGGGCAGAAAAGGTAAATAAAAGTAGCTGTTTTTTCATTTTCACAAATTTTAAGAATATGCTAAAATATAAATAAATTTGAAATATTTATAATGAAATAATGATTTTTTAAACGAATGTTTGTAAATTGAATAATTTGGATAGCGTAATCAGTATTTTCAAGCGTATAAAACCGTTAAACATAAAAAATTGATTGTCGATATCATCTAAAATAAAAGAAGCGGGCTAAAACCCGCTTCCTATAAATAAATTGCTACTTTAGCTTCAGTCAAAACTTAGAAGGTTCAGCAAACTTTACACCTTAAATTTTGAACTTTGAATTTTTAGTAGCTCATCTCTACAATCTTATAAGCATCCTGCGGAGTTAGTTTTTTATATTCTCCAAGACCTAGCCATTTTCTGTCTGTAAAGGCTTTTTCAACTTTTTCAGCGGTTCCTTTAAAGTCTTCTGTGTACTCAGAAAGTTTGGTTTTGATATGAAGGCTGTGGAAGAATTCTTCCATTTTTCTGATACCCAGTTCTGCTTTTTCTTCTACACTTCCGTCTTTTATTCCCCAGACTCTCTCTGCATATTGTGCCAGTTTTCCTTTCTTGTCATCAAAATTATAACGGTAGTGGGATGGAGCGATAATTGCCAGTGTTCTTGCGTGATCAATACCGAAATAAGCCGTCAGCTCATGACCCATAGCATGTACTGCCCAGTCTGTAATCACTCCTTTCTGGATCAGTCCGTTCAGAGCCATTGTACAGCACCACATAAAGTTTCCGGCAGCATCATAGTTGAAATCATCAGCCAATACTTTAGGAGCGGTTTCCTGAAGACTGATCAGGATGCTTTCAGCAATTCTTTCCTGAAGGTCAGCAGAAGAAGGTGCAGTCATGTATTGTTCCAACACGTGAGTGTAGGCATCTGTAATTCCGTTCACAATCTGGTTTTTTGGAATTGATCTGACTACTTCCGGATCCAAAACAGAAAACTGTGGGAAAAGTCCGGGGCCTCCTGAAGATAATTTCTCATTGGTTTCCCTTCTTGAAATAACATACCCTGAATTCATTTCAGAACCGGTTGCAGGAAGCGTTAAAATACTTCCGAACGGCATTCCTTGTCCTTCAAAAGTTCTTACCGAATTTCTAAGGATATCCCATGGCTCACCATCATAATTAGCTGCTGCAGAGATAAATTTTGTTCCGTCAATTACAGATCCGCCACCAACAGCAAGAAGATAGGTAATGTTTTTTTCTTTAATAAAACTTAAAGCATTGATTAAGACTTCATATTCAGGATTGGCTGGAACTCCGCCAAATTCATATACTTCATGATCTTTTAAAGCCTCTTTTACCTGATCGTAAACACCATTATTTTTGATGCTTCCGCCTCCGTAAATCATTAATATTTTGGCATCTTTAGGAATTTCTTTGGAAATTTTAGCAATTTCACCTTTCCCGAAAAGTATTTTTGTTGGATTTTTAAACTCGAAATTAAGCATTGTTCTAAATTTATTTTACCCAAATTTACGGAATGGAAAAGGAAAATTGAGTTAACGAAATTTTAAAATTGCTATTATTATATTTTATGAAAGCTATGGCTCTATGAAGCATGCTAAACTTCAGATGAAAGATAGGCTTTAGCTCTTCTGATAAAATCTTCCTTATCCTTTTTAATCTCTTCCAGTAGTTTTTTCCGGTCATCGGGAATCGTGAGGTATTGGTCTCCCCAAAGATTGATTTCAACGATTACCGGGATAAGATCAATACCCTTCTGAGTCAGAAAATAAAGAATTTTTAACCTGCTGTCCGGATGGTCTTTTTTATCAATAATCCCATTATCCAGAAGATTTTGAAGTCTGGAAGCCAGAATATTGGTGGCAATTTTTTCATCTGCTTTCAGGAAGTCTCCATAAGTACATTCCTTTTTCAGCATAAGATCTCTTATGATTAGCAGGGACCATTTATCACCCCATATTTCCAGCGAGCAACTGATAGGACAATCTGATCTTTTTTTACTCATATTGTTAATTTTGAAATAATACTTGCAGAATGAAAGTGTTTGTTTTAATTTTGCTTTTATTTTGCAAGTAAATTTAATCATAAAAAATTAATAAATCAAATGGATCATTATGACATTGCCGTAATCGGCTCAGGACCCGGAGGATATGTGGCTGCTATAAGAAGTGCACAGCTGGGATATAAAACTGTAATTATAGAAAAGTATGATACACTGGGAGGAACATGTACCAATGTAGGATGTATTCCAACTAAAGCTTTACTGGACAGTACCCATCATTATGCAGAGGCACACCATCAATTCAGTGAACACGGAATAAAACTGGACAAGATTGAACTTGATTTCCAGCAAATGTACAGGAGAAAAGCGGAGGTAGTTTCAAAAAATACCGGAGGTCTCGATTTTTTAATGAATAAAAATAAAATTACCCGCCTGAAAGGAACGGCAGGTTTTATTAATAATTCTACTGTGAAAATTATAAACGGATCTGAAACAAAAGAAATTACAGCGCAGCATTATATCATAGCGACAGGATCAAAACCATCAAGTATTTCGGGAGTGGAAATTGATAAAAAAAGAATCATTACTTCTACAGAAGCATTGTCTTTACAGGAAAAACCGGAATCGATGGTGATTATTGGCGGTGGGGTAATTGGGGTAGAAATGGCTTCTATTTTTAACCGTATCGGAACGAAAGTCACCATTCTGGAATATGCTGATCATCTTATTGCCGCGATGGATCATGAACTGGGAAAAAATCTTCAGAAAATCCTGAAAAAAGAAGGAATTGATATCCGTCTTAATCAGGCTGTTTATAGAACTGAGAATGCGGGTTCTAAAGCTAAAGTATTTTTTAAAGATAAAAATGGAGCAGAAGGAGAGTTGGAGGTGGACTATATTTTGGTTGCGGTAGGCAGAAGTCCTTATGTAAAAGGTCTTGGTCTTGAAAATACGGATGTAAAGCTTGACGAGAGAGGATTTATTAAAGTGGATGAAAATAGCCGGACATCAGCTTCAAATATCTATGCAATTGGCGATGTTATCGGTGGGGCAATGCTGGCTCATAAAGCGGAAGAAGAAGGTGTCTTTGTAGCAGAAACCATTAACGGACAAAAACGCCACATTCATTACAACAGAATTCCTTCTGTGGTGTATACGTGGCCTGAAGTAGCTTCAGTAGGATATACCGAAGAATATCTGAAAAAAAATAACATCGCTTACAATGTTGGAAAATTTCCGTTTTCTGCCAGCGCAAGGGCCCGGGCTTCAATGGATATGGAAGGTTTTGCAAAAGTACTGGTAGATCCGAAATACGGAGAAGTGCTGGGAGTTCACATCATTGGGGCAAGGGCAGCAGATTTGATCGCTCAGGGTGTTATTGCTCAGGAATATGAAGTAACAGCAGAAGACATGTTCCGGATTTCCTATGCCCATCCAACCTATTCCGAAACTCTGAAGGAAGCTTACCTGATTGCATCAGGACAGGGAGCTGTTAATATATAAGAAATTAAACCATTAAGATTAATGAAGGCAATAATAGAGTTAAGATCATCTTTGATTGAAAATGAAGCACATCGATAAAAAATAGCTTCAGCTATTTCCCTTAACTACTCTTATAAGCTTTAAAATCTTAATGGTTTAAAATATGAGATTATCAATTTTATCGCAGATAAAATCCTTGCGTCTTAAAACATGAATTATATAAAGCTGTTTTGCGCCTTGGCGTTTTCCCAAAAAATTATAAAGCAGAACAGTTTTCATCCTTTGCATAGATTCCATTACTTTTCGCTTCCAATTTTCCGGTTTTTCTATTGATTTTAACCAAAAAAGATTCTTTCACAACCGGACAGCCTTTAGACTGCATAAGATACATAGAGATATGGCGGTCCTCAATTTTATAAGCTCCGGTAAAACGGTGACTTGTATCAACTGAATAACCATAAGTTTTTGCCAGCAAAATAGCTTCCGGAAGATTGTCCACAGTTCCGATAAAATCTCTTAACTGCTGTTCATTTGAGAAATAAACAGATCTTTCATTTTTGCATGCAAGGATGTATGAAAAGCAGTTGTTGCCCATACATTTCTGGAAAAAACCTCTTTCCGGAACGGGCTCGTTGATTGTCATAAAATCGGGAGCCTGGCTTTCATAGATCACTGCTTTTTCATAATCAGTGTCATTGCTGAGTACACGCCAGTAGGCATAATCTTTATCAGGAATAACGAAAGGATAGAGATAATCTACCGTATCAAGGATATCAGGAATTTTTTTATAATCATCAGGAACCTTGATCTGGCCAAAAAGCAGATTGGAAAAGATCAGGGAAAAAGTGATGATGAACTTCATAGAGAAAGTACTTTTGTGCAAATGTAAAGAGAATTATTCCAATACAATTTTATAATATCCTTTTTCATCAGTTACATCAATATTGATGCCCGTAAAAGTCAGTTTATTGATTTGATACCCATCACAAGCACCTTTAAACTCCGATGACTGTATTGCAAAATCAAGGTTTTTAATATTAGAATAAAATTTATAATTTTTTGTTCCGTTATAAGCACCTACATTTTCTACAATAACCTTGTTGTCTGATGTTTTGGTTAATTGTACATTAACATTATTTTCATCCTGTACCGAATAGGTGGTCAATGTTCCGTTAGCAATAAGATTTTCATTATTGGAATTTACGAACTCAAAGATAATGGGTAACGGTGGATTATAACAATCTTTTTCACAAGAGATAAACAGAATTGCTAAGAGTAAAAAAGTAAATATTTTCATGGATTATGGATGTTATATGAGTAAAATTAATGAAAATTATATTAAACAGACTCTTACACATATCTCAAAGAATTAGTCGAGCATATGTTCCACAAACGGAACAATTCTGTTATTCTCAATTTTTCCTTTGATATAAACAGAATCACCATTCTTGAAAATATATTCATTGACAAGAAGATTGTTTAATCCGCCAGGTTCAAAAAAAGACTGAATCCAGGGATGCTGATCTTTTAATAAAGAAATTTTTTGAGTTCCTCTGGGTTTATAATCTTGCAGATAGTACGGTGTTCTATCGCTGGTTGTATAAGTTTCGTAGACAAACGGTATATTTCTTTGGTCTGGATTTTTTATGATGCAGCTATTAAAATCAATAGGATATAGTTGCCCATTGATTAAAAGTTGAGCTCCTTTGGGATAGCCTGCTGCCATAACGTAATCGAATTTTTCGTAAATCCCTTTAGATCGTTTGTTTTGTTTAACGGTACCCACGCGCAGCAGATAGAATGCCGCATCTTTTCCTGATAGAGGAGCTGAGATCGTTTGGTCTGTATAAACGGTGCATTTAAGAACAGGTAATGAGTGAATGACATCTATCTGCTTATTGTACTCATCAACTCTTTTCTGCATTGATTCCATACTGCCAAACACAAAAGAGCTAAAAGCTATTGCTGAAAAAACAAAGACCAGCATAAACACTCCAAATATGATTAAAATAGTTTTCAGTCCCTTTTTGTCAAGCTGGGTTCCGTTGGTTTTAATATTTACATTGGCGTTGAAATTGAATTTAATCATGGTTCGTTTAAATAGCTTTCAAAACTAAGTAATTCCTGAATAAAAATTAATATAATTTTTTGCTTTTCCTCCTTTAATTTTTTGTCATTTGTCAACCCAACTCATTCCAAAATCACTTACATTTGTTATTATGATACACGACCAACGCGCAGAAAAATTCAGGCAGATCGTGGAAAATAAGTTCCAGATCTACAATTCATTATTTATGAGCCTGCCCTATGATAAAATGACGAATATCGGAATGCTGCTTCCGTTTCTTTATGAGGAAAGCAAAACTGGCTATGAAGCAGGAAAAACTCCCGAAAATATCGTCGAAGAATTTTTTAAAAACCATACCGATCTTCAGACCGAGGAGCAGAAACTCGAACTGCTTTTTAAGATCATTCAGTATATAGAAAGACAGGTAGTCTTATTTGACAGTATTGAAGATGCTGCTTTTCCCAATCTTCACTCTGAAAGTGACAGCGGAACCGTAACCAATCTCTTTGAACGTTCTTTTCAGGATCATAAAATTGAAAAAGTACGCGAAAAATTAAAAGATTTTAGCGTAAAGGTTGTATTTACGGCGCATCCCACTCAGTTTTATCCAAGCTCAGTACAAAGGATCATTCAGGATTTAAGAGGAGCTATTACCAGTGATTCCGTTACTCAAATTGATATGCTTCTGCAGCAATTAGGGAAGACTCCTTTTGTCAACAAAGAGAAACCTACTCCTATAGATGAAGCTTTAAGCATCATTTCATACCTTAGATATGTGTATTACGATACCATTGGCGAATTGTTTACGAAGATCAAAAAGACATTCGGAAACGGACATTTTCACCTTCATGAAGATATTATCCAGCTTGGATTCTGGCCTGGAGGAGACAGAGACGGAAATCCGTTTGTAACAGCAGAGGTAACGAAAAGAGTAGCAGAAGAACTTCGTTCAGCCATTCTGAAGTCCTATTACAGCCATTTGAAATTTATCAGAAGAAGATTGAGTTTCAGAGGAGTTTCTGAAGTTTTAACCCAATTAAGTGAAGCGTTGTATGCTGCCATTTTTGATGGAAAAACTATTACAGCTGAAGATATTTTAAAGAAAGCTGCAGAAGCGGAAAAAATATTAGTTAATGAACATAACGCTTTGTTTTTAGACCTTCTGGCCAATTTCAGGGATCGTGTGATGATCTTCGGAACTCACTTTGCCACGTTGGATATCCGCCAGGACAGCAGGATTCATCAGAAAGTGATTGATGACGTTTACGCAAAAGTATACGGAAATGAAGAGACTGATTACGAACAGAAATTCAATAAACTGATTCAGATTTCGGAAAATGTAAATCCTGAAGATTTTGAAGATATTGTAAAAGATACATTGTTAACGGTTTCACAGGTTACAGATATTCAGAATCTGAACGGACTGAGAGGAATGAACCGTTATATTATTTCCAATTCCGATGCAGTGAAAGATGTGATGAATGTCTATGCATTCTTTAAGATTTGCGGGTATAAAGATGAAGAGATCAATATGGATATTGTTCCGCTTTTTGAAACGATGGAAGGTCTTGCCAACGCAGAAAATGTGATGAATGAGCTGTATCATAATCCTGTCTATAAAAAGCATCTTGAAAAAAGAGGGAACCAGCAGACCATTATGCTTGGATTTTCTGATGGAACCAAAGATGGCGGATATTTAAAAGCCAACTGGGAAATTTATAAAGCAAAAGAAGTATTGACCAAGCTTTCCGAGCAGAACAATATCAAAGTTGTATTCTTCGATGGCAGAGGAGGGCCACCAGCCAGAGGAGGTGGAAAAACCCACGATTTTTATGCTTCTCAGGGAAAAACGATTGCCAATAATAAGATTGAACTTACCATTCAGGGCCAGACCATTACCAGTATTTTTGGAAATAAAGAGCAGGCAAAATACAATTTTGAACAGCTTCTGACCGCTGGTGTTGAAAATGATGTATTCAAAAATGCAAAAAAAGAGCTTACGGAAAAAGAAAGAGCTTTGATCATCGAATTGGCGGATATCAGCTACGGAAAATATTCAGATTTAAAGGCTCATCCTATGTTTGTTCCTTACCTTCAGGAGATGAGTACCCTTGAATATTACGGAAAAACAAATATCGGAAGCCGTCCTTCAAAAAGAGGAAACGGAAGCGAACTGAAATTTGAAGATCTGAGAGCGATTCCGTTTGTGGGTTCATGGTCACAGCTGAAACAGAATGTTCCCGGGTTCTTCGGTTTTGGATATGCCATGCAAAAGATGAAGGAACAGGGAAGATTTGAAGAAGTAAGAGAGCTGTATAAAGGGTCAGATTTCTTTAAAACTTTAGTATTGAACTCTATGATGAGTATGAACAAATCCTATTTCCCTCTGACTTATTATATTAAAAATAACCCCAAGTTTGGTGCATTCTGGAATGTTCTTTTTGAGGAATATGAGCTTTCAAGAGATATTATGCTGGAACTGACAGGATTTAAAATGCTTCAGGAAGAAGATCCTTTGTCAAGAAAATCAGTGAAGATCCGCGAAAAGATTGTACTTCCGTTATTGAGCATTCAACAATATGCGTTGATGAAAATACAGAAAGGTGAAGGGAATAAAGAAGCTTATGAAAAGCTGGTAACACGTTCACTATTCGGAAACATTAACGCCAGCAGAAACTCTGCATAAGCTATTTTATATCAGTTTTTTGTACAAATTGTACAGCTATATATCAATAGGAATGGGCTTTAGCCCATTCTTTTTTATTGACCCATCCATAGCCATAGGCTTTAGCCAAAACATATTGTATGCTGTGTTAAAAGAATATCTCCCGCAGATTACGCAGATCACACAGATGTTTATGTTGTAATAAATCTGCTCAATCTAGGTAATCTGCGAGAAACAAAAAATTATTCCTTTAAGAATTTCTCGTAGTAAACCTTATCCTTCATCTGAATTTTCAGATAATAAGTTCCCTTTGCAAAATCCTCTACTTTTATAGATTTCTGATGGCTGCTTTTTCTGATCAGTCTTCCCAGGTTATCATAGATTTCCAAAGACAAAACTTCCTGCTCTGATGCTATATTCAGAATGTTTTTAGCAGGATTCGGGAATATGGAAAACTTTTCTTTTTTTACCATTTCAGAAGTATTCAGAACCATATTGTACAGGCTTCCGAAGTTGAGAATACCATATCCTATCTGATCTGAATGGCCAGGATAAAGCGAAGCCGTTTGTCTTAGCTTTGTTCTCATCTGCTCCCTGTCCATCGTAGGGAATGCCTGGATAAGACATGCCACACCTCCTGCAGCGATAGGAGTCGAAATAGAAGTTCCGTTCACAATTGTAGTGGCATTATCATACACTGTGGTGGTAGCAGTTCCCTGAGTACTTCCGTCAGGTTTTACCACTCCAAGAGAATTAGGTCCGAAAGAAGAAAATCCGGATGCATTTCCTGCAGAATCTACAGAACCGATGGAGAGTACTTTAGCATTATCAGACGGGGTCATCAGATAATGCCATGGCTGCAACCCTGAATTTCCGGCAGCAGCAAGAACAAAAATTCCTTTTTCAGCAGCAATACCCGCTCCACGGGCAATGAAAGAAGTGCTTCCGTTCATATCTGCATACGTATAATTGTAACGGCTTTCATCAAAAACATTGTATCCCAGTGATGAGGTGATAATTTCTACCCCTTTTCTGTCCGCTTCCTCGGCAGCTTCAATCCAGTATAGCTCTTCTTCCGGAACTTCTACATTGGCATTTTCACTCCTGTAGAGATAGAAATCAGCATCAGGAGCCGCGCCAACAAATATGTTTTCCAGATATCCGCCGATAGCTCCTAACACAACAGAACCATGCGGACTGAGTGTTGTATTGTAAATGTTTCCGGTTTTAGTGACGAAATCATAGGCCGCTTTTATATGATTACCATTCCATAATCTGGAAAAAGCAGTTCCCGTATTCACTGTTGGGAATCCGGCATCAATGACTGCTATAGAAATTCCTGTTCCGGTATAACCCGCCAGGTGAAGAGGGCGGATATTGACCTGATCAATTTGGCCGGCACCGGAACCATAATTAAAGGTGGTTAGTATTTTATTGAGACTGGCATCATCTTTCCATTTTGTGGACACAGTTTTTACAGTGGTTGAACTGTTTCTTGCAAAACTTTCAACAGATAAAACAAAAGACTGAGCCTGCAGCAAAGTTTTTTGAGCAGGAGTAGCATTCACTGCCGCTCCGTTAAGCCATTTTGAATAATCGGTAACGGTAAATCCTAAATTTTGAAGATTCTGAAGATAAGACTGTTCAATAGGCGCATCCTGATCGTTAAGAGGAATTCCCAGCGTCGTACGTCTGTTGAGCGATTTCTGGCTGAGTTCGGAAAGCGGATTTGCATAAAATGCAGCTTTGTTGGGCTTATCAGTAAAGAAAACAAAAACAAGTTCTGTTTGGGCAGATACATGAAGATAACCCGTTAGGAAACAAAAGAGTAAAAGTTTTTTCATAACATTATTTTGTATAAAGATAAAAACAAAATCAATAAAATTTTTGATAGGATATTAAATTCCTTATTTTTACAGAAATATTTATTATATGAAAAAAATTCAGATGGTTGACTTGCAAAGTCAGTATTACAAAATAAAGAATGATGTAGACAATGCTGTTTTGAATGTAATGGACTCTGCAGCGTTTATTAACGGACCTGAAGTAAAGTCTTTCCAGAATGAATTGGAGTCTTATTTAGAAGTAAAACATGTGATTCCATGTGCCAATGGTACAGATGCATTACAGATTGCCTTAATGGCCCTGGATCTGAAAGAAGGAGATGAGATCATCACAGCTGATTTTACTTTTGCTGCAACGGTAGAAGTAATTCACCTGCTTAAGCTAAAATCTGTATTGGTAGATGTAGATTATGATACATTCACCATTTCTACAGAACAGATTAAAAAAGCCATTACGCCAAGAACAAAAGCGATTATTCCGGTACATATTTTCGGACAGTGTGCCAATATGGAAGAAATTTTGAAAATTGCTGAAGAGCACAATCTATATGTTATTGAAGACAACGCTCAGGCAATTGGTTCAGAATATACATTCTCTGACGGAACTGTAAAACAGGCAGGAACAATGTCTACAGTAGGAACAACTTCTTTCTTTCCTTCAAAAAACCTTGGATGCTACGGAGATGGTGGAGCGATTTTTACCAACAATGATGAATTAGCACACCGTTTAAGAGGAATTGTAAACCACGGAATGTACGAAAGATACTATCATGATGAAGTAGGAGTAAACTCCCGTCTGGACAGTATTCAGGCTGCGGTTTTAAGAAAAAAACTTCCTCACCTGGATTCTTACAACGAAGCAAGAAAAAGAGCAGCTGATTTTTACGATGAAGCATTTGATGGAAATCCAAATATTCTGACTCCAAAAAGAGCTGAAAATTCTACTCACGTATTCCACCAGTATACTTTAAGAATCCTGAACGGACAACGTAATGAACTTCAGAAGTTTTTAACGGAAAAAGAAATCCCTGCAATGATCTATTATCCTGTAGCACTAAGAAAGCAGAAAGCATACTTCCAGGAAAGTAATGATGCAGACTTTGTGAATACAGATAAGCTGTTGGATCAGGTAATTTCTTTACCAATGCATACAGAATTAGACGAAGAGCAACTGAAGTATATTACAGATGCTGTTCTTGAGTTTATGAAATAATGAAACAAAAGATATTTAAGTATAAGTTGGTATACTACTTAGCAGTAATCACCAGCTTATTACTTTTTATAATATCAGCATTTTTGGTTCTTGAAATATTTAATGATTTTAGTTTATTGAAAACATTATTTATTGGTATTTCGTTAGTTATCAATTCATTTGCATTTATCAATTTAGTTGAAAAATATGATAAAGCTATTTTGTTCCTGAATCTTAGTCTGTTTTTATCCATAATGAGTTTAGGTTATCCTTTATTACTTGGATTTTTAAATGGATATTATATTGTAGGACATTTTACTTTTAAATTTATAATTGTATTGATATTGAGTTTACTGATTGTAAACCTATTTAAAGTGAAAAGATATAAAGGTGTTAACGAAATAGAAAATATAGGAAAACACGAAGATTAAAAAATAAAAATGGCAATACTTGTTACGGGAGGACTTGGATATATCGGTTCTCATACGGTGGTAGAACTTATCAATAGCGGCTTTGAAGTAGTTATTGTAGATGATTTATCCAATACGGAAAGGTTTATTTTAAAAAATATAGAAGAAATTACAGGTAAAAAGCCGGCTTTTTATCCTTTTGATCTAAGAAGGAAAGAACTTCTTACTCAGGTTTTTGATGCCCATCAGATCGATGGCTGTATTAACTTTGCAGCTTCTAAAGCAGTAGGAGAGAGCCAGATAAAACCTGTGGATTATTATGAGAATAATTTGTTCTCACTGATTAATATTCTTAAGGAATTTAAAGAAAGAGAGATCTCCAACTTTATTTTCAGTTCATCCTGTACAGTATACGGGCAGGCAGATGTAATGCCGATTGATGAAAATACGCCTTTAAAAGTACCTGAAAGTGTGTATGGGAAAACAAAACAAATGGGAGAACAGATCCTGATTGATTTTGCAAATGCCTATCAACGTAAAATTTCGTTATTAAGATATTTTAACCCAATCGGAGCCCATCCTTCTGCAAAACTTGGAGAACTGCCGATAGGAGTTCCCAATAACCTGGTCCCTTATGTGATGCAGACCGCTTCAGGAGTACGCGAGAAACTGAATGTTTGGGGAGATGATTATGCTACAGAGGACGGTACAGCCGTTCGTGACTATATTTATGTTGTTGACCTGGCGAAAGCACACGTTGCAGCATTAAAAAAACTGATGGAAGACTCTTCATCTGAAGCTGTGATTGATACCTACAATCTGGGAACAGGAAAAGGTTCATCTGTGCTAGAAGTGGTAAAAGCATTTGAAAAAGCAAATAACGTAGAGGTGCCGTATCAGATCTGCGCCAGAAGAGAAGGAGACATCACTATTGCGTATGCCAATCCTGAAAAGGCCAAAAAAGAACTCAACTGGAAGTCTGAAACCTCTCTGGAAGAATCTTTAAGAACGGTCTGGGAATGGCAGAAATATTTGAATACAAGAAATGTATAGTTTCAGTGGTTATGAATTTTACTAACCATATGAAGAACAGTTAAAGAACGAATTATATAAACAAATTACAAAACACCTTCCCTGAATCTTTGTTTTTATCTTTTTAATAGAACATTTAATTCAGTGAAGTTTTTAATTCAAAATTAATATGAAGACACAGAGAATAGGGATTACATTTTCCTCATTTGACTTATTACACGCTGGCCACATCAAAATGCTTGAAGAAGCTAAAACGGTATGTGATTATTTAATAGTTGGACTTCAGATCGATCCTTCCCACGATCGTCCCAACAAAAATAAGCCAAGTCAGACTATCGTTGAAAGGTATATTCAACTGAAAGCAGTAAATGCTGTGGATGAGATCATTCCTTATTATACGGAAGAAGATCTGCTGGATATTTTAAAATCATTTGTGATTGATGTAAGAATCATTGGGGATGATTATATGGACAGAGACTTTACAGGTAAGGCATACTGTGAAGAAAAAGGAATTGAGATCTTTTACAACAAAAGAGACCATAGGTTTTCCACCAGTGATCTGAGAAGAAGAATCTATGAAGCTGAAAAAGAAAAAGATTCCAAAGCTGAAACTGTAAAATAGAAAAATAAAAAATCCCGAAAATTACTTTTCGGGATTTTTGTTGTATTACATCGGGCCGCCTTGTTGGTCGTCTCCGGCTGCATTGGAATTGATATCCTTTTTCTTTTTAGGCTGATCTACTTTTTCACCCTGTTTGAATCTATAGGTTAAAGAAATAGAAAACTGTCTTGGCTGCCACTGCATATAGTTTCTTCGGGTATAATCCTCATTGAAACTAAGTACTTCTCTGCTCCTTGTATTGAAGATATCCTGAATGTTGAAGGAAATTGTTCCGTCTCCTTTCCAGATCGTTTTAGAAGCACCAAGGTTCAGCGCATACATATCCTCCGTATTTTGGTTGGCAGATTTCTGAGCTCCTCTATAGAATCCCTGCAGTTGTACACTTAAAGTTTTATCAAGCTTGAATGTCGTATTAAGACGTGCTCTGGTAGAGAAACCATCTCCGGTAAAGTCCATATTACGGGTTTGCTTCTGCTTATCCTTATCAAGAGCATCATAATAGGCAATTCCGGTCGTTTTATATCCGAACATGTCTAAACTACCCATTATTTTTAACCATGCAAAAGGATCGTAGGTAAAGTTCAGATCTAAACCATAACGGTCATCACTTCCCAGGTTGATAGGTTTTGTATAGAATACGCCCAGATTTTCATCAGGTCTGTAAACTAGCATTTTAGTATCATCTGTGGCATGTCTGTAGTATAAGGTAGGGTTAATAGTAAACTTCTTTCTTGTAATATTATATCCTACTTCAAATGAATCTACATACGATGGGTTAAGATCTATATTTCCTTCAAAAATATTCTGGCTGTTGCTGTAATTCGGGAAAGGAACCATGAAGAAAGATCTTGGTCTGTCTATTCTACGGGAATAATTAACCAAAATCTGATTGTTTTTAGAAACATCATAGCTTAAGAACACACTCGGAAATAAATTGTTGTAGTTCTTTGTTTTATTTAATTGCGGATCATTAGGATTTTGATTGATGTAATTGATCTTTACATTGGAAAGTTCATCTCTTAAACCAAGCTGATAAGCAAATTTTTCTCCGATTTTACTTTTAAACTGTAAATAGAAAGCATTGAAGATCTCTCTGTAATCCGTATCGTTATTATAGTTCGGGATATAAGGATTATTGGACGTGCTGCTTACAAAATTATTATAAGTATTATCATTCACATCCAATCTGTATCCTGCTTCAATCTTAGACTGTTCTCCTATTGGTAATTCGTAGTCTGCTTTCCCGATAATCGTTTTGCTTACAGAATGTCTTCTGGTAATATCCTGTGTATCCGGAAGCAGGTCATTGGTTTCAAGAATATCTGCATTATTATTGCTTCTGTTTCTCTGTAAACTTAATGATACTGATAAATTCTGACCGTTATCATCAAATTTGTGATCTACCCCTACATCTCCCTGGAAAGCAAGGTTATTAAATATCGTTTTAGATTCTCTTTGTCCGTAAGGGTTTAATAATTGCCATGTTCCCGCAGTTCCAGTTGGATCTGACGGATCTCTGAAAAATCTGTGGAAACTGTCATACGTCTGCAGAAGTTCATTTCCGTCTCCTTCAAAAGTTCTTACCAATCCTGTTACATTGATCGATGTTTTGTCAGACAGATCATACACAAAACCGGCACTTACATTATAATTTTTATTATAGGTTTTACTGGTAGAATTTTGCAGCTGATGTACAAGAACATCATTTGGCTGCGTATTAGGAAGGATCTTAGGAAAAGTAATATTGTGATATGTCGTTTCCGAATTATTTTTCGTTTTGTTTTCCGTGTAACCGCCGCCGCCGTTTACAAACCATGTCCAGTTATTTTTTCTCCAGCTCAGATTGGTATTAAGTGATGTTCTCGGGAAATATCCTAAAGATCCTACAACACTACCATTAAATCCGATTTTTTTGTTCTTTTTAAGGATGATATTCAGAATACCGGAAGTTCCGCTTGCTTCAAATTTAGAAGAAGGATTGGTGATAACTTCAATTCTTTCAATCTGGTCAGCCGGGATACTTTGTAAGGCATTCGCTCCATCATCTATTCCCAGAAGGGCAGAAGGCTTTCCGTTAATCAGAAATTTTACATTGGTACTTCCTCTCATAGAAACCGTTCCGTCCGTATCTACAGAAACTGAAGGAACATTAGTCAGAACATCCTGAAGATTTCCTCCTTTACTCACGATATCCTGTGAAGGATCATATGTTTTCTTGTCAAGTTCTACTTTATAAGGTTTCGCTGCTGAAGCGGTGATCACAACACCCTGGATTTCTTTTGTTTTCCCATCAATGGTTGTAGCCGCCTCAGGCTCTAAAGATAATGCTCCGATATTGCCTGCTGCTGCGATATTTTTACTGACTACATTTTTTTTGTAATCAATTGCCTCTACTGTGATATCATAATCTCCCGGTATAAGCTCAAGTTTATACTGTCCCTTTTCATCTGTCAGTACAGCATCACTTAAAGTTTTGTTGGTCTTGTTGCTGAAAGTTACAGAAGCGTAAGGAACCGGTTGATTTTTTTTGTTGACAATGATTCCTGAAACTCCAGCCTTCTCCTGTGCAAAAGCCATCGCCGCCGCTGAAAGTACTAACGTAAGTCCTAAAGTTTTTCTGGTGAAAATATTGACAATTTCTGTCTTATTCTTCATAGGTTATTTTTTTGTATAAAATCGTGAAAGGATAACCCATACTGTTTTGAATATCCATATCAATTTGATCTTCAAAATAGTATGACTGTTTATTGTTTTTCTAACTGTATAAATTTTTAGGTGCTTTCTAAACTTATTTTATATTTTTTGAGTTGAGCCAGTCCTGGTAAGCCTTTGCATTTACAGCATGTTCTTCAGCACTTGCCGTAAACTTATGGTATCCAAACCTTGCCGGATCAGCACACATAAATATATAATTGTTGTTTTCAGCATTTAAAACAGCATCAATCGAGTTCTTATCCACTACACAGATCGGTCCCGGAGGAATACCTGCGTTTGCATAAGTGTTGTAAGGTGATGGTGTAGACAAATGCTTATATAATACTCTTTTAATAGATTCTTTAAAATTTGTCTGCTTATTGATCGCATAGATTACCGTAGGGTCAGACTGAAGTTTCATCCCTTTTCTGTAACGGTTTAAATACAATCCAGCAATCGTTTTCATTTCATCTTTTTTTCCTCCGGATTCCTTATAAACAATAGAAGCTAGAGCATAAATCTGATCTCTTGTAAGGCCAGACTGCTGTTCTTTGTTTTTTCTTTCACTTGTCCAGAAATCATTGTACTGACTTTCAAACTTGGCGAAAAATTCTCTTGGGCTTACGGTCCAGAAGAAATTATAAGTATCAATGAAGAAATATTTTTTTAAATCTTCAACATTTTTATAACCTTTCTCTTGTGCCACAGCATCCAGATCATTGATAAAATGTAACGAATCAATTTCCGTTTTTTTGGTCACCTTACCGATCATCTGATACATATCTCCAAAATCTCCGATTCTGTAAGAGTTTGCTGTTTGGTTCCCAGCTTTAATCATATTAACAAGGTTCTTATTTCCTGTTCCGCTCTGGATATGATAACGTCCTGCTTTAAAATTGGTATCAAGACCCTTTTCTTTAGCCACAGCTTCAAAAGATTCCCTGTTTTTAATATAAGGAGCAATAGAATCGAGGATCTGTTTAAAACCGGCTCTGTGAGGAATCAGAACATAACCGTCTTTTTCTACGTTATTTCCTAAATATTTATTATAAAATCTCAAACCAAAAAATCCTGCAGCTGCAAAAACCAGCAGAATGATAATGAGAATAGCTTTTTTCATTCTTATAAATGTTGATTAAAAGTTTTTGTTTTTAAAGAAGATCTGTTTTACCTCTAAAAACTTGCTTTGCAGGACCTTCCAGCCAAATATTCTGGAATGTATCTCCACTTTTTTCAGCATATACTTTAAGATTTCCACCTAAAGTTTTAACTTTTACAGAGGTTAGATTATGTTTTTGAAGAAAAGTTAAAGCAGAAGCTGTAACTCCTGTTCCGCAACTGTAAGTTTCGTCCTCAACGCCTCGTTCATAGGTTCTTACAAAAATTTCATCATCAGAAATTTTTTCTACAAAGTTTACATTGATTCCTTTTTCTTTATAATTTTCAGAATTTCTGATCCCGTTTCCTTCAGTATACACATTGTAATCCGGAAGATTTTCTACATATTTTACATAATGTGGAGATCCTGTATTCAGAACAAAATCATTTCCGTCTTGTGAAATGGTATCCACATTAATCATTTTCAATTTAATGATCCCGTTATGGATTTCTGCTTCATGCTCTCCGTCTGTTGCAATGAATTTGCATTTATCTTCAAAGATGTCAAGGAAAAAAGCAAAAGCTACAAGACATCTTCCTCCGTTTCCGCACATGGTACTTTCTCCTCCGTCAGAATTGTAGTAAACCATTTTGAAATCATAGTTCGCATCATTTTCCAATAGAATAAGGCCGTCAGCACCTATTCCGAAACGTCTGTCACATAATTTTTCAATACTGTTTTTATCTTTAGTAAATTGCAGATCACGGTTGTCTACCATTACAAAATCATTTCCTGTTCCCTGATATTTATAAAATTCCATATTTTTTTGTCTAAATGAAGAAGCAAAATTAATATATTTAAAATGAAAAACGAACAGTGTTAACTGTTCGTTTTCTTATTTATAATCGTTTTATCTAAAGCCGCCTCCGCCGCTCTGTTGTCTGCCTGAACTAGTGCTTTGGCCGCTGGAGCTGTTTCTGAATCCACCGCCGGAAGATTCTGATCTGCCACTGCTTTGGCTGCCGCTGTTTTGGTTCCTGAATCCACTGTTATTTTGGTTACCCTGATTATTCTGGTTACCGCTGCTTTGGTTTCTGAATCCGCTATTACTGTTGGAATTTCTGAATCCGCTGTTGTTTTGGTTACCTTGATTGTTCTGAGAACCGCTATTCTGGTTTCTGAATCCACTATTGCTATTGGAGTTTCTATTATTATTGAACCCTCCGTTATTATTGTATGAACCGTTACCATTCGTTGTACGCGTGTTCTGGAATCCGTTTTGAGGTCTTGAAGAAGAAGCAGATCTTCTTTCTACATAGACTTTTCTTCTGGAGTTATTATAACTGTCATAGTAATAAGGAATTCCATTATCATAGTAGTAATTAACGTTGTTTCTGTAATAATAGCCGTCATTACCATAATACCCGCCGCTTCCGTAATATCCGGAAGGTGCATAGTAATACCCGTTGTTATAATAAGGATCTCCATATCCATAATTTCCGTTACTTCCGTATCCGTCGGTATATGCTAAACAAGAGGTTAAACTGGCAATAGCAAAAATACTGACTGCTATTTTAAATAAATTTTTCATGACTTTATTGTACTTTTTTTTCTTTAAAACTTTTTTTCCAATTGACGTATCCTAAGATAGCCATTATAGTAAATACCAAATATTGAACCGAAGTGATTCCAAGTCCCTTAAAAATCATCATAGGGATGCAGATAATATCTCCGATAATCCAGAAAATCCAGTTGTCAATGCGCTGTTTGGCCATCAACCACATTCCTACTAAAAATATTGAAGTTGTAAAAACATCCATCCAATTTGCCCAGTCCAGATGATACAATCCTAAACTGGTTCCTTCCATAGAAAACTGATTATCAATATAAGGCTTATAATAATAAATAAGAGTAACCAATATCAAACTCAGCACAAAAAGAATACTTGCATATATCCATTCTTTTCGGGTAGCCCAGGTAACCTCTACATGAACATGATCTTCAGAATTTTTTGCCCACAGAACCCAACCGTAAATACTCATAACAGTATAATAGACGTTAATCATGCAGTCTCCCAACAGACCGGCATTGAAAAGAAGGTATACATAGATCAGCGTTGAAATAATGCCGGTAGGGTATACCCATATATTTTTCTTAATGGAAAAAAATACGCTCAGTATTCCGAAAATTGCACCTGATGCTTCCAGCATAATTTGTAAAGAATCATAGCTTTCATAAGGCTTTACAAAAAGATCATATAAATTCATGCAATCAAAAATAAGCAAAAATATGGACTTTTTAAAATGGATTTTATAATGCGTTGTTCAGGTTTTAAATACTTTAATGTAAAATAATTAAGGAAAGTTTAACGATAAACGTGGGAGTTCCTAAATTTTTTATATTTTCGTAAATCCTTAATAAATAAAAAAACATGTCGAAAATTTGGGTTAAAAAGCCACTAAGTGCCTATGAGGCAGATATGAAGAAAAGTGAGCTGAAAAAAGTCCTTGGAAAATGGAGTTTAACAGCAATTGGAGTGGGTGCTATCATCGGAGGTGGAATCTTTGTTCTTACCGGAACAGGAGCCTATTATCACGCAGGACCAGCGCTTGCCATTTCCTTTATCATAGCAGGTATTGCCTGCGTTTTTGCTGCACTGTGCTATGCAGAGTTTGCATCCATTATTCCTGTAGAGGGTTCAGCTTATGCTTATGCATATGGAACGGTAGGAGAAATTTTTGCATGGGCCATGGGGTGGTGCCTTATCCTCGAATATGCCATGGCGAGTATGGCTGTTTCCGTGAGTTGGTCCGGATACTTTAACAAATTTTTGAAAATCTTTAATATTCATTTACCGGCTTATCTTACATCAGATCCTGCCAGTTATACAGGAGATGGTTTTTCAATGAACCTGCCGGCATTTATTCTTGTTCTTTTAATTACTGCATTATTGGTAAAAGGGACTAAAGAAGCAGCAGGGGCTAATAACCTGATTGTTTTGATGAAAACTTCTGCCGTTATCTTTGTAATTATCGCAGGAGTCTATATTATTTTTTCCAATACTGATCTTTACAACGCTGTAGACGGTGTTAAAAACTGGAAACCTTTTATTCCGGATCAGGTACAGATCAAAAATTCTGAAGGAGACCTGGTCTCCGCCTATGGTATTAAAGGAATTATTTCCGGAGCAGCTGCTATTTTCTTTGCTTATATTGGTTTTGATGCCGTTTCTACACAGGCAGGAGAGGCTATTAACCCTAAAAAAGATGTTCCTTTCGCTATTATTGCATCACTATTGGTGTGTACAGCGCTTTACATTTGCGTATCACTTGTTTTAACAGGGATGATGCATTATACAGACTTTAACCCTGAAGGGAAATATCCTGATGCAATCAAAGCGCCTGTAGCGTATGCATTTGAAATTGCAGGAAAACACTGGGCTAGTAATGTAGTAACGATCGCTGCAACAGTAGGATTGATCTCTGTAGTAATGGTAATGATGATGGGACAGTCAAGAATCTTCATCGGTATGGCAAAAGACGGATTAATTCCTGGATTCTTCGGTCAACTTCACCCAAAAACAAAAACACCTTACAAAGGAATCATTTTGTTGGGCGTTGTAGTGGCATTCATCGCAGCATTTACTCCAATTTCAACATTGGCAGATATGACAAGTTTCGGAACCCTGTTTGCATTTACACTGGTTTGTATTGCTGTTTGGGTGATGAGAAAAAAAGAACCTAATCTGATCAGACCATTCAAAGTTCCGGCTTATAAAATAGTTGTTGCATTAGGAGTATTTATCAATATTTATTTGATATTTAACTTAAGTGCTCATGCATTGGAACTTTCTGCTGTGTGGTTATTCTTAGGAGGTTTGGTATATTTCCTTTACGGAAAATCAAACAGTAAACTTAACAATCCTGAAAAATATCAGAACCAAGATTAATAATAATATAAACCGCTTCGGCGGTTTTTTTTGTCCCAATACGATTATATGAAAAAGATTTTTTCCATTTTATTTTTATCCGTAGGTCTTACAGCGTTTTCCCAGCAGGTGGAAAGCCTTGAAACCATTCTTAATGATAAAATAAGTATCAGAGCGCTGGAATTATATGACAACAAAGTCTGGTATAGCGGTACGGATTCCAAGTTTGGGTTTGTAGATCTTAAAGATTATAAAAATCAGAAACAGATCAAGCTGTCTGAAGATAAGCTTCAATTCAGAACGTTAGCACAGAATAAAACTTCTTTTTACGCTATCAATATTGAAAGCCCCGGACGTTTTTTTTCTATTGATAAAAAAACGCTGGAGTCACAGGTTGTTTTTAAAGATACCGCAAAAACCGCTTTCTATGATGCCCTGCATTTTATCAATGATAAGATAGCCTATACTTTTAGTGATGCAGATAAAGATCAGATGCTGAAGCTGGCTATATACAAAGAGGGTACATGGAGTATGTTTAAGAATAATATAAAATTAAACGAGGGTGAGGCTGCATTTGCTGCCAGTAATACCAATATTTCATCATCTAAAAAATACCTGTGGATTGCAACCGGAGGGAAAGCTTCAAGAATCTTGAGAATGAACTTGAAAGATGAAAAGTTTGAAATCTTCAATACACCAGTTGTACAGGGAGAATCCTCACAAGGAATCTATTCCATTGATTTTTTTGAAGATCGTTTCGGGATTGCAGCTGGAGGTGATTATACAAAACAGGATGCCAATGTCAATAATATTGCAACAACTTATGATGGTGGGGAAAGCTGGCAAATTCAGGCTTCAGGACAGAATGCAGGATATACAACCTGTGTGAAAATTAAGCCCGGATCAAAAGGAAAAGAAGTTATTGCAGTTGGAGACAAACATATCAGCTATTCCTCAGATTTTGGAAAGACCTGGAAGAAAATTTCCGATGAGAAAGCGTTTTTCGTGTGTCAATGGATAGATGATAATCATGTTGTTCTTGCAGGAAATAGCAGAATTGCTGTCATGAAATTAAAATTTTAAATATAAGGTATAGAATTTATCACTATTTGTCAAAAGCCTGATCATACGTATTTAGACTCATTATAAAATAGAACCTAATATAATTCATAGGTTAAAATTCATAACTAATAGTTAATTTTGTAAGATGAATTTTAATGATGTTAAATTTCATGCCCTTATAAAATTTTAAATTTCAAAATGAATTCTTTAATAGATAAGTATAATATTCCCGGACCGCGTTACACTTCTTATCCTACCGTTCCGTATTGGGATGAATCAACCTTTTCACCGGAAAAATGGAAGGAAACTGTAATCAGGTCTTTTCATGAAAGCAATGCAGAGGAGGGGATTTCTATTTATATCCATTTACCTTTCTGTGAGGCTTTGTGTACGTTCTGTGCATGCCATAAACGTATTACCAAGCAACACAGTGTTGAAGTACCTTATCTGGAAAGTGTTTTGAAAGAGTGGAAACTTTATCTTGACCTTTTCAACGAAAAACCTAAACTAAAAGAATTGCACTTAGGTGGAGGAACTCCTACATTTTTCTCTCCTGAGAACTTAAGAACATTACTGGAAGGAATTTTTTCAACTGTAGACATTGCGGAACATCCGGAATTCTCTTTTGAAGGACATCCTAACAATACCACGAAAGAACATCTTCAGACTTTATATGACCTTGGTTTCAGAAGAGTAAGCTTTGGAGTTCAGGATTATGATCCTAAAGTTCAGAAAGCGATCAATAGAATCCAGCCCTTTGAAAATGTAAAAAATGTTACAGAATGGGCAAAGGAAATAGGGTACAGAGGAATTAGCCATGATCTTGTATTCGGACTGCCGCACCAGAATTGGGAAGCGATGGAACACACGATCAGAAAAACAATGGAGCTGAAGCCGGACAGACTTGCATTTTACTCTTATGCACACGTTCCATGGGTAAAAGGAGTCGGGCAGAGAGGTTTTGATGAAAATGACCTGCCAAGCGGAGAAGAAAAACGTCGTTTGTATGAAGATGGTAAAAGACTGCTTCAGGATTTGGGATATATCGAGGTTGGGATGGATCATTTTTCTCTTGAGCATGACGATCTGTATCAGTCTTTGATTCATAAAAAACTTCACAGAAATTTCATGGGATATACTTCAAGCAAAACCCAACTAATGGTAGGACTTGGTATGTCTGCCATTTCTGATTCATGGTATGCTTTTGCCCAGAATGTAAAAACGGTTGAGGAATATCAGAAAATGGTTGAAGAAGGTGAGATTCCTGTTGTAAAAGGACATGTTCTGAGCGAAGAAGATCTGATTGTAAGAAGACATATTCTGAATCTGATGTGCCAGCTTGAAACAACTTTTGATATCAACAATTCTTTCCCGGAGCTTGAAAATGCTTTGGAAATGTTGAAAGAAATGGAAAATGACGGGTTGGTGGAGATTAAGGGAACTGAAGTTAAAATTACAGAAGCCGGAAGAGCTTTCACAAGAAATGTAGCCATGGTTTTTGACCTGAGAATGATGAGAAATAAGCCTGAAACAAGGATTTTCTCAATGACAATATAAATCAAAAGCGGTTCAGATCTGAACCGCTTTTTTATTTGCTTTAAAATTTTAGTTGATTATTTTGGTGGTAGTTGTCATGCTGAACATAAACTGAAAGTTTACGGACATCGTTCACGAAGCATGCTATGTTAAAGAATAATTCTATTTAATAATCAATTTCTGACTGTAAGACTTCAATTCTCCGGATTTCAGGTTAATGTAATAAACCCCGGCGGGTATTCCTGAAATATTGATTCCTTTTCCGTTAGATATTTTATCTGCTTCCAATACTTTTCTACCTTCTGCACTGATAATCTCCAGAATTGCTTTTTTATCTGTAATACCATCAATAAAAATTTCTTTGGAAGCAGGATTAGGATATACTTTTATGGTGCCTAAAGTATTTTCCTGAGTTCCTAAAGTCCCTGTGGATATTTTAAAAATCTTTCCGTTATTCACGGCTGCTACATACAATCCTTTTTGATAATCCTCTCCAAAAGTAGAAAAATTATTTCCCGAATAAGGACCTGTCCATGTGATAGCATTATTGTTATCAAGAATTCCAATTTGTGTAGAGCAGTAGTCTGCGAAAAAATATTTCCCCTGAAGTGACGGATATTGAGTTCCTCTGTAAACATAACCACCCGTGATAGAACATTTTCCACCTGAATGGTCATATACGGCAACAGGGAAGGTCATAGTAGACTGAGCTGCACATCCTGCAGTATTGTAAACATTATTTCCTTCATAGCAGCGCCAACCATAGTTTAACCCTGCTGTCGTAATGGGCATTTTATTGATTTCTTCTATAGCTCCCTGGCCAACGTCTGCAATCATCGCATTTCCTGTAGTCAGGTCAAAAGAAAATTTCCAGGCATTTCTGAGTCCATAAGCCCATATTTCATCCGCACCAGCTACGGTTCCTGCGAAAGGGTTATCCGGTGGAATATTATATGGCCCGGTAGCATCCACGTCTATTCTCAACATTTTTCCAAGCAATACATTTTTATTCTGAGCATTATTGTTCGGATCTCCGCCGCTTCCTCCGTCTCCGGTGATGATCCAGAGTTTTCCGTCAGGAGCAAAATGAATGCTTCCTCCATTGTGATTGTCGAATGGTTTAGGAATGTTGAGCAGGATTTTTTCAGAAGCAGGATCAGCCACATTAGAATCAGTTGAACTGACACTGTATCTCGCAACGATGATATTCCCTGCGGAGTTGTTGTAATATACAAAAAAATACCCGTTGGAAGAGTATTGCGGGTGAAAAGCAAGTCCCAGAAGACCTCTTTCACCGCCAAAAATAATCTTTGAACTGATATTCAGAAAATTAGTGGTATTAATTGTCCCGTTGGGTTGAATAATTTTAATAATTCCGTTCTGCTGAACAACAAAAAGCCGGCTGTCATTGGCGTTTGTAATCTCTACCGGGCTGGTAAGTCCCGTGGCAAATTCTTCCAAATTAATGCTTTGAGAATTAGCAATTAAGGAAGAAAAAATACTAATGGTAAAAAGTAATTTTTTCATAATATTTTGATAGTTAGTGTGTTGATTAAGTGAATGAAAATTTTGTACCAATCAGATTTTGAAGACTTCATTACGATAGCATGAAAAAATTGTTAAATCTTAAATAGAACTCAGAATACCAATATATCTGAAAATAAACCATTTCTGTTGTTAAAAATTCATAAAATACAAGAAAATCATTATATTTGCCGACTTAATTTAACGTAGTTATAACAAAATGCAAGGAAAAGGACTTATTACAATTGTCGCTATTGTACTAGGGTTGATTTGCTTAAACGAGCTATTACCAACATGGTACGCCAGCAAAATTGAAAAGCAGGCGACTGCTATTGCAGGAGACAATCCGGAGAAGTATCAGAAAGAAATTGCTAGACTTTCTAAGGATACTTTGAATCTAGGATTCACAAAACTTTATTACACTAAAGCCAAAGACAAGGAAATGAAACTTGGTCTTGACTTGAAAGGAGGGATCAACGTTCTTTTGGAGATCAACCAGAGAGATCTTGTGAATGATTTAACAAATTATTCTACAAATCCTGTTCTTATCGAGGCTTTAAACAAAACTGATGAAGCACAGAAGAATTCTACAAAAGCTTACATCGATAACTTTTTCGAGCAATTCGATCTGGTTAACAAAGCTAAAGGAACAAACCTTAAGTTGGCAGATCCGGAAATTTTCGGAAATACAACCCTTACTGAGGTAAAGTACAACACTCCTGATGAGCAGGTGAAAAGCATTGTTAAAAGAAAAATTGATGCATCTGTAGGAACAGCTTTTGAGGTAATCAGAACGAGAATTGATAAAATGGGTGCTGTGCAGCCAAACGTTCAGAGAGTACCTGGAACAGCTAGAATTTCTGTGGAAATGCCTGGTATGAAGGACATCGATAAAGTGAAGAAAATGCTTCAGACTTCTGCAAAACTCCAGTTCTGGGAAGTACAGCAGGTTCCTGAAATTGCACCTTATTTCCAGACTTTGACAACTATGGTTGCTGCAAAAGGAGATTCTATGGGAGTGGCAAAGAATGTGAACTTCATGAATCTTTTACAGCTTGACAAATTAAGAACGAACGGTGTTGCTAACGTAAAATTATCCGATACAGCTGTTGTAAATAAAATTTTAAACAGTAAAGTAGGTCAGTCTTTACGTCCGGCTAACATTAAATATACACAGTTCATGTGGGGTTACAAACCTGAAGCTACAGATGCTGAAAGCTTGGTATTGTATGCCATCAGAGGTAACATCAACCAAAAGGCTCCGGTAGACGGTGCTGTTGAAACTGCAAACATCAGCTATGATGAGCTGAGCAGAGTTGTGGTTGATATGCAGATGGACTCCAAAGGAGCAAAAGATTGGAAAACATTAACTGAGAAAAACGTTGGTAAGCCGGTTGCTGTAACGCTTGACGGTAGAGTTTATACTGCACCAAACGTTGTAAATGCAATTCCAAACGGTAGAACTCAGATCTCTGGTAACTTCTCTCAGGAAGAAGCTAAAGAACTGGTTGACGTTTTAGGAGCAGGTAAATTACCGGCAGGAGCAAAAGTAGTTCAGGCTACAGTTGTAGGGCCTTCATTAGGACAAGAATCTATTGATGCGGGTGTAATGTCATTCGGTATTGCATTCTTATTAATTATTGCTTATATCATTTTCTATTACGGTGGAGCTGGGGTTTATGCAGTAATTGCAATGATTATCAACCTATTCTACATTTTCGGAATTATGGATTCCGTAGATGCTACCCTTACACTTCCTGGTATCGCAGGTATTGTACTTACAATGGCCATGGCGGTAGATACGAACGTAATTATCTATGAAAGAACTAAAGAAGAACTTTTTGCAGGAAAAAGTATTCTTGAAGCATACAAAGACGGTTTCAAACATGCATTAAATGCTATTGTTGATGGTCACTTAACGACATTATTGACAGCGGGTGTACTATTCCTTTTCGGAACAGGGCCAATCAAAGGTTTTGCATTAACGTTAGGAATCGGTATCTTGATGACATTCTTTACTTCGGTATTGATTTCAAGAGTAATGATCTTCTCCAGATTGAATAAAGGAAAACACCTTTCAGTTTGGACAGGTGCTACAAAAAATCTTTTCAGAAATACATGGATCGATTTTATTGGAAAAAGAAAATATGCATACATCATTTCCGGTGTTTTAACTGTTGTTTGTATCGCATCTATTGCCATCCACGGATTCAAATATGGTATCGACTTTACTGGAGGTAGAAACTATGTGGTGAGATTTGATAAGGCTGTAAATGCTGAAGATGTTGAGGCTAATTTAGTGAAGGTATTCCAGACTGAGGATGGTAAAAACTCTTCTGTAGAAGCTAAAACTTTCGGTAATGACAAGCAGTTGAAAATCTCTACAGATTACCTTATCGAAGATGAATCTTTAAAAGCTGACCAGACTGTTGAGCAGAAATTGTATGACGGATTAAAATCCAGCTTACCTGCAAACATGACGTTAAAAGATTTCAAATCTGCAGATAAAGATCACTCAGGAATTATTTCTTCTGAGAAAGTAGGACCTACGGTTGCTGACGATATCAAGACTCACGGTATTCTTGCTGTAGTCGCAGCATTAGCAGGTATTTTCATCTATATCTTGGTAAGATTCAGAAAATGGCAGTTCTCTCTTGGTGCTGTTGCAGCTTTATTCCACGATGCGGTTATCATTTTGGGAGCTTATTCATTGCTTCATAAGTTTATGCCGTTCAACATGGAGATCAATCAGGATTTCGTTGCTGCAATCCTTACTGTATTAGGTTACTCAATCAATGATACGGTAATTATCTTCGACAGAATTAGAGAATACTTAAGAGAGAAAAAATCTTTAACATTAGCAGGTCTTTTTGATGACTCTATCTCAAGTACATTGGGTAGAACGTTCAACACCTCATTTACTACGATTCTGGTTATCCTTGCGATCTTCATTTTCGGTGGTGATAACTTGAGAGGATTCATGTTTGCTATGTTAATTGGTATTGGATTCGGTACGTATTCATCTATCTTTATTGCGTCTGCAATTGCTTATGACTTCCTTAAAACAGGAAAAGAAGAAGAGGTACATGGAAAAACCACTTCTACAAAAGAAGAGCTTGCTTCAAAGTAATACAAACTACAATAAATTAATAAAGACCGTTTCGAAAGAAGCGGTCTTTTTTTATATACTTTTACCGCTTTATGAGTTTATAATCAGTTTAATAGCAAGTAACAGATGTTTTCAGAGATGTAGATATTCTTTCATAAGTAACAGTTGAATTTTCAAGTAATTATTAATTATTTTATTCATTTTTTATTGGTAACTATTTATTAGTTGTTTTCATTCTGATTTTATTGTTTATTTTTTAATAAATTTCATTTTTTTAAATTGTGTTAAAGTAGACTTATGTTTAATAACTCAAATTTTAGAGAGTAAAACTTTTTGTATAATTGCCGAATAATAGAGGGTTTTTACGAGTTTCTATTGAAATGGTTATTTTATTTAAAAATTATTAAAAAATAAGAGTTTTATGTAATTAATTATTTTATATTTACTGTAAACAAAACAAAAATGAAAGTCGAAAAATTATTCGTTGCTGCGGCATTATGTGCTGCCAGTTTCCTTTACGCTCAGGTTGGGATTAGTACTTCAAATCCTGATAAAAGTTCTGCATTAGATGTTACAGGCACCAATAAAGGTGTATTGATCCCCAGAATTGCCGATCTCACAACAATAGCTACACCAGCTAATGGTTTATTGGTTTATGATCTTACAAGACAGGCATTGGCTCAGAATATCGGAACACCTTCCAGTCCAAACTGGATCCCGATCAGTGGAAATGTCGTTAAGTTCTTCTATATGCCTTCCATCAGTATTGATACTTCTACGTTAGGTACAGGAAGAACAAAGGACTTATTCCAGCTTTATAAAACTCAGTTTTCCACCCCAAAAGTTTCAAGTACAGGAGCTCCGGGAGCGATTCCTTTTTTTGTAAATGCTACAGATCTGTATTATTATGTGACTGATTTTGACAGTACAGTTTTAAGCAATGTAAGCATTGATGCGAATGGAATTCTTCGCTATGATGTGATAGGATCGGCTACTGCCTGTTCTTTTGTGAATATTGTATTTGTAATCAAATAATTTTAAGAGATATACAGTCATTATGACCATCCTTGTTCAGGGGTGAGTATCCCGTGTATAATTAACTTTAAAAATTGTTGATGATGAAAACAAATTCAATATTACAATATATGCTTATAGCAGTTTGTCTTTTTGTATCAGGCAAAATGACATCTCAGGAGATGGTAACACTTCCCAATGGCGGATGTGGGAGATTATTGGATACCAATACATCAAGCTCAAGTGATGGCGGGTTTCTTTGTTTCAGATTGGGAAAAGAAGCGGCTAATCCTAATAATATGACTGATACGGATGTCAATTCATTTGCCTCTTTAAAGCCGGGTACAGGTGCCGGCCTTTTCTGCAGCATGTATGTAGGGGTTGGAACCAATGGTGCCGATTTTCAGGCTAATAAACCTGTGTATATTGACTTTGCTTCGGATGGTTTCAATTTTAATCCCAGTTTTAACGGGGGAAATTTTGTTTTCTATAATAATGGACAGGAAATCTACCGTACAGGTATCAATGGTCATTTCTTCTTTGATTTTGGTGATAATCAGGGGCGCAGGATAATTAAAGTAATTCCCACAGCAGCATGGGATGAAGTAAGGCTGGACTTTGGAGAAGCTATAGGGGTGGGTTTCTCATTCAGTCAGATGAGGGTGTATAATATTCTTTCTGAATATTATCTGGCTCCTATGACGTATCTGTCCCAACCTTCGGATAAAATTGTGGCTGCAGGCGGATCAACAACTATGACTGCTGTGATCAATAATACTCCTACAGATGAAACTCCGGATAATATTACTTATCAATGGCAGGTTCTTAACGGAAGTACCTGGACTAACCTGACGAATGGTACTAACTACAGCAATGTTACTTCGTCCACTCTTACGATCAGCAATGTTCCTGTAGGATTTAATAATAATCAATACCGTGTAGTGGCCAACTCCAGTTTTCATACCTGTTCCTTCCAGGCAATTTCTACTGTGGGAAGACTTTTTGTCAACTCTGTAAATGATCCCGGAGCTATTTCGGCAGACCAGACGGTGTGTATGGATATCAGCAATGATCCGGCTGCGTTTAATCAGACTACAGCAGCACAGGTAAGTGGTTCAGCAGAATATCAATGGCAAAGTTCGGCAGATAATATAACATTTGTGAATATTACCAATGCAACATCTGTTACTTATGATGCCCCACCAGTTACACAGACTACTTATTATCGCAGGGGCGTGAGGTCTGTACTCAGCGGAAATACTACTGGCTATCAATACACCAATGTGGTAAAAGTAACTGTAAAACAAAACTGTCTGATCAAATGTATTATTACAAACCGAATGATATATACAAAGTTGAATTCCAATTAAATAGTTTGATTTCTGATTGATTATACAAGTCTGTTTCAAAAGAAAAATTTGGAACAGGCTTTTTTCTTGTTGAATAGCTGATATAAATACTAAAAAGTAAATTAAGGATATTATTCATGTTATACTTCTTTAATACATGGAAATTTAGAACCATTATTTTTAAGATTTGATTAATTTTGCACCATCATGGAAAATTCAAAGAAAAAAGCAGCTATAGGCTTTATATTTATTACTTTACTGATTGATATTACAGGATGGGGAATCATTATTCCTGTTGTTCCCAAATTAATTGAGGAACTTATTCACGCAGATATTAGTGAAGCCGCAAAATATGGTGGCTGGCTTGGATTTGCCTATGCATTTACCCAATTTATATTCTCTCCGCTTGTCGGAAACCTGAGTGATAAATATGGACGCAGGCCTGTGATCCTGATTTCTCTTTTCGGATTTGCCGTGGATTATATTTTCCTTGCTCTGGCACCCACAATCTGGTGGCTGTTTCTCGGAAGAATTATTGCCGGAATAACGGGCGCAAGTGTCACCACGGCCAGTGCCTACATAGCAGATATTTCAACTGATGAAGACAGGGCCAAGAATTTTGGACTGATAGGTGCCGCTTTTGGGCTCGGATTTATTATAGGTCCGGTTCTGGGAGGAGTGCTTGGTCACTATGGAGCCAGAGTTCCTTTCTATGCAGCTGCGGGCTTGTGTCTGCTTAATTTCCTGTATGGATATTTCATCCTTCCCGAAAGTTTGGATAAAGATAAAAGAAGAGAGTTTGACTGGAAACGTGCAAATCCTATTGGTTCATTTAAATTTTTAGGTAAGCACCCTGAAATTTCGGGACTTATTCTTTCTTTAATATTGATTTATATTGCAGGTCATGCTGTACAGAGCAACTGGAGCTTCTTTACGATGTATAAGTTCAACTGGACAGAAAGAATGGTGGGAATTTCATTAGGAGTAGTAGGTTTATTGGTAGGTCTTGTACAAGGTGGGCTTATCAGATGGACTACACCAAGACTTGGAGAGCAGAAAAGTATTTATTACGGACTGGCTTTCTACGCAGTTGGAATGTTGCTGTTTGCTTTTGCCTCTGAAGGATGGATGATGTTTGTATTTTTGGTTCCTTATTGCTTAGGAGGAATCTGTGGACCGGCATTACAGTCTGTCATCACAAAAAGCGTTCCTTCCAATGAACAGGGTGAACTTCAGGGAGCGTTGACGAGCTTAATGAGTGCAACTTCTATTATTGGACCTCCGATGATGACGAATCTGTTTTACTTTTTCACGCATGATGAAGCGCCGTTCAAGTTTTCCGGTGCTCCTTTCTTTTTAGCATTTATTTTAATGGCGGTTAGCGTTGTGATTACTTATTCTGCATTTCAGAAAAAAGGAAAAGTAAAAATAGAAAAGGAGTTTTAGAATCAATAGATTTGTTGTATTCTGGCCATATATGCCGCTCGGGTCCAATCTATTCAATAATTTTACAGGAGTAGTTTTTCTACTTTTTTAAACACAAAATAAATTATGAATACATTAAACCTGGAAAAGTATTTCGAACGGATTCATTTCTCCGGAACTCCGGAAATGAGTATGGAGGTATTGAAAACAATACATCAGCTTCATCCTAAACATATTCCTTTTGAGAATATTGACTCTTACACAGGAACAGTTCCTTCTCTGGATCTGGATAATATTTTCAAAAAACTGGTTACAGAATCGAGAGGCGGGTATTGCTATGAACAAAATTTACTTTTAAGAGAAGTGCTTTCAAGCCTGGGATTCCTTGTTGAACTGCAATTGGGAAGGGTCGTATGGCGAAGAGAAGAAGACAGCAGTGCTGCCAGAAGCCATTTGATGCTTATCGCTGATATAGAAGGGCAAAAATATCTGGTAGATTGCGGTTTTGGAACGACTACACTTACCACACCTTTATTATTAAATAACGAAGAACCACAACAGACCCCGAACGGTCTCTTTAAGATTTCACAAAAAGAAGGAATGTATCTCCTGTGGATCTGGAAAGAAAAATGGCTGCCGATTTATCGTTTTGCACTCGAACAAGTTGAACATGCAGATCTGGAAATTTCCAACTGGTACTTGTCTACACATCCTGAATCCAACTTCAAGAAAAATCTGGTGCTTTCCAAAGTAGATGAAGAAGCCCGTTACACTTTCAGTCAGAATACTCTGAATATAAGATATGAAAAAGGAGAGAAAGAATCTGTTTTGATTCATAATAATGAAGATTTGTTTGCCATGCTGAAAGCCACCTTCGGACTGAAAGAAAATGCAGTAGAACTATTGAAATCAAAACTGGAATTGAAATTTTCAAATCCTTAATATAAAATACAAACGGGAAGCCCAGCGAGTTTCCCGTTTTTTGAAATCTGATTTTTATGAAAATTATGGATAAAGGGATTTTGTCCCGTTACTGACAATATTACTGCCCAATCCTGAGAATGACACAGAAAAGTTAGTGGAATTAAAGCTTAAAGAACCTGTAGGCGTACAAAGTCCCAATGCATAACGACATTGTCCGTAAGCACCTGTTTTCTTTGTAATCTTACTTTCACTTTTCGCTTTCCCTAAACTGATATATCCCCAATCGCTTACATCTGCATTGGAAACTGTAGAACCGGAATAATAAATCGTAATCTGATATCCGGCTTCACCTCTTTTGGAACCCCACAGCCAGCTTGCTGTCCACCATTGTTTATACCAGGTAGAGACTACTTTTGCTGCCTGATTGTTGTCGGAAGATTCCGAATTTCCACGCGGATCCATCATGATAAGACCTCCGAAAATGTTGTCCCAGATAATCCCTGAATCTTTGTAAAAACATAGAGTGGTAAATGTTCCGTTTTTTCCGTTCCATGTTATTTCCATAACGTTGGTTCCGGCTTTCACTTCTTCAGTGACAGCTTCTTTCAGCCCCTGCTGAGCTGTTGTCAGATCATCACCATTGTATAAATCTCCAATTTTTCCAATCTTTACTGAAGAGGGATCCATAATGTTTCCCGATGCGATAAACTGGTCTTTGTCGGTGATCAGATTATTGGAAAGATCAATACCTTTTTGAGTTGAAATTTTTCCCAATACTTTCACTTCTGCAATCTGCAGATCATTTTTCAGATAAGTTTCAAGATTTTTTCCGGATTCATTCAGTTGAAGCTGTACTGCTTCAGGAATAATTTGAGAGGAAAGAGGAGTGATCTCTTTTTTCAGGTCTGCGACGGTTGTTTTTGCCTGAACTGTTTCCTGCTGATTGATTTCGTTGTTTTCATTCTGGCAGCTATTGAATGCCAATACCGATAATACGGCGAAAACTTTAAAAGTAGTCACTAGTTTTTTCATAATATATTTGTTTGGTTGTGCATTATAAATATACAGAATTGTTGTGTAATTCTCATTGTTTTGAATTAAATATTTGTTAATTTGTAGTTTGTAGGGATTAGATGATAGGTAGCAGGTAGCAGGGAAAATATTCTGTGAAATAGTAATACATGTCTATTGAAAGTCAATTGTGAATTTTGCTTCGCAAGTTAATGGTGAATGTGGAAGAGACAAGATTCATGAGGTAATAGAACCAGCAACAAAAAACCTTGAACCTTGAACGAAGATAATTACAACTGAAATAGAACCATCAACAAAAAGCAACCAACAACCATCAACAAAAACAACCATCAACAAAAACAACCTTGAACTCAAAACTCTGAAATTTTACAAAATCTTAAAATTTGTTTAAATTTTTAGTTTACCATTCATAAATGCAATAATCTTTCGTAATTTTACCGGATGGAATTAAGCATTGGAGAAATGGCACTCATTGCCATTGCAATCGTTGTATTATTCGGCCCGGATAAACTGCCTCAGATTGCGCGTGACTTAGGTGCAGGCGTTAGAAAAATGCGTGGAGCAGTAGAAGATATCAAGACTGAAATCATGAAGGAAACAGATAATCCTGTTTCTGAAATAAAGCGTGAGATTGAAAAGGTAAAAGATGCTGCCAAAGATTTTAACCCGATGAAGGATATTGAAAAAGATATTCTGACAGAACCTGGTACTCTTGCTTCTAACGAACCTCCAAAGCCGAAGCCGGCTGATGATGAGACTTATGAAGGACCTGTAAGCAGATAATCATGGAGGAAATCATTCAGGAAGATAAAAAGGTATTTCTTTACCTTAATAATCTGGGCGATTCATCTTTCGACCAGTTTTGGATGCTGATTTCAAGTACTTGGATCTGGGTACCTCTTTATATTATTTTTCTTTATTTTTTATACAAAAATTATCAACTAAGAACTTTAGTTTTTATTCTCATATTTATAGGGCTGGGGGCTGTTGTTTCTGATCAGCTTGCCAATGTTTTCAAATATGGGGTAGCTAGGTTAAGGCCATGCCATGACCCTACCTTAGAGCATCATATGAGGATTGTGAAATGTGGCGGACAGTTTGGGTTTTATTCGGCTCATGCTTCCAATACCTTCTTTTTGGCAACTTATTTAGGTATTTTACTGAAAAAGAAGATTAAATGGTTTCCTTATACTATATTTGCATGGGCTCTGGTTGTTTCGTACAGCCGAATCTATTTAGGAGTGCATTTCCCAATTGATATTTTGGTGGGGGCGTTTGTTGGATCTTTATTGGGAGTGATATTTGGTGCACTCGCCAAAAAAGTGATCAATAAACAAACTATAACCTCATGAAAAAAACTTTATTATTAGTAACTTCCCTTTGTTTTTCCCTTAATTTCTATGCCCAGG
This sequence comes from Chryseobacterium sp. GVT01B, assembly GCF_019970045.1. Lineage (GTDB taxonomy): Bacteria > Bacteroidota > Bacteroidia > Flavobacteriales > Weeksellaceae > Chryseobacterium. The sequence continues at coordinate 78,755 of NZ_JAHXYI010000005.1, read as the reverse complement.
ATAAAAAACTGGCCGCAGACTGTTTTAATAAAGCTGATTATAAATGTGCTGAAGAGCAATACTTAAAACTGGCTGAGAAAGAGCAGATTCAAAAATTTCAGTCGGAATATTATGATTATCTCGGGACAGCTCAGAGAAGGCTGGGGAAGACCACTCAGGCTTTTAAATCTTATGATTCTGCCTTAAAAGCAAACCCTATGTCTGTTTCAGTATATGTCAATCTGTCATCGCTTTACAGCCAGAAAGGAAACAAGATAAAAGCACTGGAATATGTAGAAAAAGGATTAAAAGTGAATCCTGAAACTCCGGATTTATACCTTACCCGTTCCAAAATTTACGACAGCCAGGGAAAAAAGGATCTTGCCATCAAAGATCTCAATCAGATTCTGACTTTTGCACCCGATAATATTTTTGCAAAAACAGGACTGGCCAATCTGAAAAAAAATAATGGTGACCTGGACGGCGCTTTAAAAGATTACAATACACTTATTTCTGAAAAACCAGAATCATTGCTTTACAATGGCCGCGCTGATGTGTATTTTAAAATGAAAAAATATAAAGAAGCGCTTACTGATGCTAATAAAGCCATTTCCATAGATCCGAAATTTGCGCAATCCTATGTGAGCAAAGCTATGATTCTGATGGATACTTCTAAACTTAAGGAAGCATGTACAAATCTGGATAAAGCGGTTGCTTTGGGTTATGAAAAAGCGGTGCTGACGGATTCCTATGCTAAATGTGGCAAGAAATAAATTGAAATTTATAACCCTGACTATTTAACTAAATCCAAACTAAAATACCAAAATCTGGTTTAACTGTTTTTAAAAACGAATAAAGAAAAAGAGAGATGCTGAATATTGTTCTTGTAGAACCTGAAATACCGAATAACACAGGAAATATCGGAAGATTATGTGTAGGAACCGAAAGCAGATTACACCTGGTTCATCCATTTGGATTTGTAATTAATGACAAAAACCTGAAACGTTCCGGGCTGGATTATTGGGTACATCTCGATGTTTCTGAATATGAAAATGTTGAAGAATGGATTCAGCAGATCCCTGATCAGTCCCGTGTTTTTTTAATGAGTTCACATGCTGAAACATCATATCTGGAAACCGATTTTCAGGATGGTGACTGGCTGGTTTTCGGAAAAGAGAGTGTAGGCCTGAGTAAAGATGTTCTGGATCGTTTTGAAAATCATCTGACCATTCCTATGTCTAAACTGATCAGGAGTTTTAATATCGCTAATTCCGTTGCTTTTGTAGTGGGGGAGGCGAAAAGGCAGATTGGCCTGAAATAGAGATAAGTTAGCTCAAAAGTCAAATTATTTGGCTTTTGTCATTCTGAACGAAATGAAATGTAGTGAAGAATCTCAGAAATTGTATTGGTGAGATTCTTCCTTCGTCAGAATAACATTCTTGAGAACCTCTTTTTTAATCGTTATGATAAGGCTTGCCCTGCAGAATCTGATCAGCGCGGTAAAGCTGCTCAACAATGAACAGGCGGATCATCTGGTGGGTAAAAGTCATTTTGGATAAAGAGATTTTTTCATTCGTTCTGCTGTACATTTCTTCAGAAAAGCCATAAGCACCTCCAATCAGAATATGTACTTTTTTCACAGAAGAATTCATCCAGGTATCAATTTTCTGCGAAAATTCACGGCTGGTAAACTGTTTCCCTTTTTCATCAAGAATCACTACCAGATCGTTTTTGTCGATATGATTTAAAAATAATTTGGACTCTTCCTTTTTAAGAAGATCAGGAGATAGATTTTTAGCATTTTTAACATCCGGAATTTCAGTGATTTCAAAATTCCAGTGTTTAGGTAAACGGTTGAGATAGTAATTGATTAAAGACGTAATTTCCTTATCGTCTGTTTTACCGATACAAAGTAAACTGATTCGCATTGTAAGAAGTTTCAGAGTGCAAAGATAGGGCTTCGGGGAGAAAAGTTCAAAGTTTTGGGTTGAATGTTGCAGGTTGTTTAAAGTTCAAGGTTTAAAGTTTAAGGTTTTTTGTTGCTAGTTCTATTACCTCATGAATCTTGTCTCTCCACCAACATTCACCATTCATTTGCGAAGCAAAATTCACTATTGACTTCCAATAGACATGTATTACTATTTTACAGAATATTTTCCCTAATCCCTGCTACCTTCAATCTGCCACCTATCACATTCAATCTTTTCCTTATTTAATTTAATTCCCCTACATTTGTATAAAGACAAACAGATCGATGAGTGTAAAGGTTCCCAGATTTATTTTGAAGATTCAAGAGTTTTTTGACAGCATCCATATTCCTGTTTTGGGAATATCGCTTTGGCAGATGTTTCAGATCTATATCTCCGGGATTTTCAAAGGAAAAATTGGTAGAAAAGCGGCGGCTATTTCCTGGAGCTTTACCATAAGTCTTTTTCCGTTTATTCTGTTTCTGCTTTCTGTTTTACCTTACATGCCGCATTATGATAAACTGCAGTTCTATATTTTTGATGTGCTGATGCATAATGTGTTCCCTTCAAATATGGAAGGTGACGTAAGAGGATATATAGAAAGCAATATCATCCCAAATATGAGAGGGATCAGTAATCTGACCATTGTTCTTGCGCTTGTTTTTGCTACAAATGGTACATTTTCTCTGATTAATGGTTTTAATGAAAATACGGATGAAAAACTGAGTGATGTAAAGGAGTTTATTCTTTCATTCTTTATCACAATAGGTTTTATTACCATTGTTTTTTTAGCACTTTTCGGGGTGTATTATGTGGAGGTCGTAATGAAGCTGTTTACACCTGCTTATGATATTACCTGGCTTGTAGATAACCTCTCCAGTATTATTGGATTCGTTTCTTTTCCTCTTTTTTACTTTATCCTTCTGACCTTATTTTATTGGTTAGGAACGGTGAAGATTACAAGATTCCGACAGGCGGTTCCTGGTGCTATTTTAACCACAATACTGTTCGTTGTTACTACTTATATTTTTGCGATTTATGTAAAGGATATTGCGCGGTATAATGTACTTTACGGATCTATCGGAAGTATGATCCTGCTGATGGTTTGGGTGAATGTGAATGTATATCTGCTTTTATTCGGAAATGAGCTGAATATGGCCATCAGAAAGCTCAGAATAGAAAAGCTGCTGTCTGATGAAATCCAGAGAGAAACCATACACTATCACAGCCAGATTACAGAACCTGACTTTGATGGTGACGAAGAACACAAGAGAAAACTGGAAACCCGAAAAAAAGATTAATTCTCTTCCAGTTCGGGATTTTCTTTTGAACTTATACTTAATATGGTAAATCCTGCAATAGCAGCTATAAAGGAAGCAATCAAAATAGCAAATTTCGCTTCATCCTGAATAGGAATTTCTCCTTTAAAAGAAAGCAGTGCAATAAAAATGGACATGGTAAATCCAATTCCGGCCAACAGACCTACACCAATCATTTGAAGCCAGTTGCTGTTTTGAGGCAGAGAACTAAGCTTTAATTTGATGGCAATAAGTGAAAACAGATTGATACCGATCAGTTTACCCAAGACCAAACCGCAAATAATTCCCAATCCTAATGTACTTGTAACACCGGCAACCATTTCACTGGAAAAAGTAATATTGGTATTCGTTAAAGCAAATATAGGCATGATCAGGAAGCTTACCGGAATGTGAAGCTGGTGCTCCAGTTTTTCCAATGGTGATATTTCTACATGGGAAGCATTGGTAGGTATTGAAAAGGCAAGTAAAACACCTGCTATAGTAGCGTGAATTCCGGAGTGATGAAGGAAATACCATAAAAACAGCCCGGGAATAATATAAAATATAGTTTTGGTTACTTTTAAGAAATTTAAAATAAACAGCAGGGCAGTCACTCCAAAAGATAACAGGAGATAGCTCCAGTGGATTTGTTCGGTATAGAAAATAGCAATCACAAGAATCGCTCCCAGGTCGTCTACGATAGCCAATGCTGCTAAAAATATCTTGATAGAATTGGGAATCTTTTTACCCAACATCGAAATAATTGCCAATGAAAAAGCAATATCAGTGGCCATAGGAATTCCCCAGCCATTGCTGTATTCCGTTCCGGTATTAAAAATGCTGTAGATTACAGCAGGAACAAGCATTCCGCCTACCGCCGCAAAAATGGGAAGCGAGGCATTTTTAAAGGATGAAAGCTCACCTTCTACAAGTTCCCGTTTTATTTCAAGACCTACCAGAAGGAAGAATACGGCCATCAATCCGTCATTGATCCAGATGCTGACAGGATATTCCAGCCCAAAAATATGGGTGCCTACTTCTTTGTCTAAGAAATGCTGAAAATTCTCTGCAGCAGAGGAATTGGCAATAAGCAATGAAACAAGTACACAGAAAATAAGAATAATTCCTGAAGACTGACTGTTGTTGAAAAATTTTTTAAAATATAGAGATAAATTCATGTTTATGATTGTAGTCGTCTCACTCTTGAAACACCATTAATATTTTTAAGCTTTTTGAAAGTTTCTTCCAGCTGGCCTTTATTTTTAACTTCGAGAATGATATTTCCTGTGAAAACTCCATTGTTGGATTCAATAGAAAGACTTTTCATATCCATTCCCATACTTCCGCTGATGACCGTAGTGATATCATTAATCATACCCATTCTGTCAAGTCCTTCAATTTCAATTTTCACTCTGTTTTTGAAGCTTTCGGCATTCACCCATTTGGCAGGAATGACACGGTAGTCATACTGAGCTCTCAGGTTGATGGCATTCGGGCAGCTATCACTGTGAACTTTAATTCCGTCTGAGATGGTGATAAATCCGAAAATTTTGTCCCCTGGAATTACCGTACAGCATTTTGCATAGCTGTAGTTCAGTTTTTCTTCATCTTTCCCAAAAATAATCATGTCAAGGTTTTCCTCTTTCGGTTCCTCGAAATGCTGATTTTTATTAGGTGATTTTCTGAATCTTGACAGTAAGTTGTTAAATACGTTTTTACTTTCAATGTATTTTCTCAAACTACTGACATCCAATTCATTGCTTTGGAATTTAAGAAATAGCTCCTGAGAAGATTTTAAATTAAAGAACTTTTGAAGTTTATTAATTTCTTCATCATTGAAATTGATTTTTGCGTGACGAAGTTTTCTTTGCAGGATTTCTTTTCCTTCTTCTACCAGTTGATTTTTCTGAGAGTTAAGATAACTTTTGATCTTTGATTTGGCTTTTGAAGTCACTACGAATTCCAGCCAGTCAGATTTTGGTTTCTGATTCTGTGATGAAAGAATATCCACCTGATCCCCATTTTGGAGGATATAGGAGATTGGAACCAGCTTTCCATTGATTTTAGCTCCCAGACATTTCATCCCTAAGTCAGAATGGACTGAGAAGGCAAAGTCCAGAGCGGTAGCATTGGTGGGCAGAATTTTAATTTCTCCTTTCGGGGTAAATACAAATACCTCTTTGGAGTATAAATTAAGCTTAATATTATCCAAAAGTTCCGATGTAGAAAGGTTTTGCTGCTGTTCCAGAACTTCACGGATTTCGGTTACCCATTTTTCAAAGTTTCTGTCATCAGAACTCTGTTTGTAGCCTTCTTTGTATTTATAGTGAGCGGCAACACCCTTTTCAGCAATTTCATCCATCCGTTCAGAGCGGATCTGAACTTCAATCCATTTTCTGTCCGGACCTAAAACCGTTAAGTGTAAACTTTCGTATCCTGTAGAACGAGGCTGTGTAATCCAGTCACGCATTCTTGACGGGTTACTGTGGTATACATCCGTAACGATAGAGTAGATCTTCCAGGCAAGAAATTTTTCATTTTTTGCATCCGATTTGTAAATAATCCTGATGGCATAGTTATCAAAAACTTCCTCAAAGGAAACTCCCTGCTTCAGCATCTTTCTGTAAATAGAGGATATTGCTTTTGCACGGCCTTTGATTTTAAAGTTTAAGCCTTCTTCACGAAGTCTTTCCGATACTTCTTTGGTAAACTCTTCGATATATCTTTCACGGCTTTCTTTGGCAAGTTCCAATTTTTCCGTGATCTCGTTGTATACTTCGGGGCTATTATATTTTAAAGAAAGGTCTTCCAGCTCAGATTTGATGTTGTACAATCCAAGACGGTGGGCCATGGGAGCATAGATATAAACCGTTTCTGAAGCGATTTTTTTCTGTTTATCGGGAGCCATACTTTCCAATGTCCTCATATTATGAAGACGGTCTGCAATTTTAATCAGAATAACTCTGAAATCCTCGGATAAAGTCAGTAACAGTTTTCTGTAATTTTCAGACTGTACAGAGATATTCTGGTGGTTCATGATGGAGATTTTAGTCAGCCCATTCACGATACTGGCGATTTTTTCTCCAAAGATTTTTTTCAGATCTTCGTAAGTATAATCAGAATCTTCAATCACGTCATGCAACAGTGCACAGGCAATAGAAGTCGCTCCAAGACCAATCTCTGTCGCTACAATTTTAGCAACAGCAATAGGGTGGTAGATGTAAGGTTCTCCGGATTTTCTCCTTTGATCCTTGTGAGCATCCAAAGCGATATCGAATGCTTTTCGGATAAGTTTATTATTTTCCTCATCCAACGTTCTGTATGTGTTAGAAATCAGGTCCTTATATCTTGCAAGGATCTCTTTATTCTCTTGTTCTAAATCGTAACTCATTTGTGCACATGCCTATAATAAGACGAAAATACGAAATTTTTTAGTTTTTTCAAACATAAAAGATCCGCAGAATACACTACGGATCTTCGGCTATTAGATTTTATATCGATTAGAATTTCACTTCAGAATTCATACCGTCACTTGACGTTTTAATCTTAATTTCGGGACTGGTGTGGATTTCAGCTCTGTTTCTTGCATCAATATACCTTTTGATGGTATCGTAATTGGTTTCATTGATCTTCATGTTTTCAAATAAATATGATTTCAATGCTGCATTCTGAACAAATGCATTTCGTGCAAGGTCTATCTGATTGAGATCATTTACGGTAACGCTTGCCAAATATTGGGAATTACCGGAACCATCATTAAGGTATACAATGTAATCTGAAGTTCCGAATCCTAAATTTTCCAGATCACTTTCCAGTTTTTTGTAGTCGCTGTGATGACCAAATACTCCAGCTAATATATGTGACATAGTTAATTGGTTTTAAAGTTCTCATTAAAGTTAGTAATAATTTTCTGATTATTATTGTGTTTAAGGCAATATAATTTGTTAATTAATATTCTGTTTTCAATAGAGTAAAGTAATATTTAAGAATAATTATTGAACGGGTGTTTAATTTTAACAATTGAATAATGTGGGTTTTTGAAAATAAGTCCGTTTATTATTCTCCTGTTTTAGGAAAAATGTACATTAATTATACAATTAAAACCAATAAAAAAGCCCCGAAAGTAACTTCCAGGGCTTTCATTGGTTAAAAAATTGAATATAATTAAATTCTTTCGTTTTTGATTTCTTCTACAATCTCAGGATTTAAAAGTGTACTGATATCTCCAAAATTACTGAAGTCACCCTCTGCAATTTTTCTCAATATTCTACGCATGATTTTTCCTGAACGCGTTTTCGGAAGTCCGGAAACAAACTGTATTTTATCCAGCTTGGCAATTGGACCGATCTGATCTGAAATCAATTGATTAATCTCTTTTTTCAGGTTTTCCTTATCACGTCCTTCACCAGATTCTTTAAGCATCACATAACCATACAATGCGTTTCCTTTAATGTCGTGCGGATAGCCTACAATAGCAGATTCTGCAACGGCAGGGTGCTGGTTGATACTATCTTCAATAGGTGCAGTTCCAAGATTGTGTCCGGAAACGATGATCACATCATCTACACGCCCCGTAATTCTGTAATAACCCACTTCATCCCTCAATGCGCCATCTCCGGTGAAATATTTTCCTGGGAAAGCCGTAAAATAGGTTTCTTTATACCTTTGATGGTCTCCCCAGATCGTTCTGGCGATTCCCGGCCATGGAAAACGGATGCAAAGATTTCCTGTCACCTGATTTCCTGTAATTTCATTTCGTTTGTCATCCATCAAAACAGGCTGTACACCTGGCAGTGGAAGAGTGGCGTAAGTAGGTTTCGTTGGGGTAACAAAAGGAAGCGGCGAGATCATGATTCCTCCTGTTTCAGTTTGCCACCACGTATCTACGATCGGACATTTTTTCTTTCCAACATGGTCATTGAACCAATGCCACGCCTCATCATTAATAGGTTCACCTACAGAACCAATGACTTTAAGAGAGCTGAGATCATGTTTATCTACCCATTCCGCACTTTCCTTCGCTAAAGAACGGATTGCAGTAGGAGCAGTATAAAACTGAGTAATCTTGTGTTTTTCAATCACTTCCCAGAAGCGGTCCGGTTCAGGATAAGTAGGAACTCCTTCAAAAATTACGGTGGTAGCCCCATTTAATAACGGTCCGTAAAGTATATAAGAATGTCCCGTAATCCACCCGATATCTGCAGTACACCAATAAATATCATTTTCTTTATAATTGAATACATTTTTGAATGTATAAGCTGTGTACACCATATATCCGGCACAGGTATGAAGCATTCCTTTTGGTTTTCCTGTAGATCCGGAAGTATATAAAATGAAAAGCGGATCTTCAGAATCCATAATTACCGTAACGAAATCAGGAGATGCTTTCTCATACAGGTCAGCCATCCAGTGATCTCTTCCTTCTTTCATTGTAATTTCGTTATGGGTTCTCTTGACTACAAGAACGTTTTCAACTGTTGGTGTTTTTTCCAAAGCATCATCCACAATACTTTTCAGGTCAAGAACTTTATTTCCTCTGTAACTTCCATCCGATGTGATCACCATTTTGGCTTCACAATCATTTACCCTTGAAGCTACTGCCGAAGCTGAGAATCCTGCAAAGATTACAGAGTGTACTGCTCCCAGCTTTGCACAGGCAAGCATGGTAATAGCCAGTTCAGGAATCATGGGAAGGTAAATACAGACTCTGTCTCCCTTTTCAATCCCCATATCACGTAAAACATTGGCTGTTTTATTAACGCGTGTATACAATTCCTGATAAGAAATATGCTGTACTTCTTCCTTCGGATCATTGGGTTCCCAGATGATCGCTGTTTTCTCTCCTCGTATGGTAAGATGTCTGTCTATACAGTTTTTGGTAATATTGAGTTTAGCATTTTTGAACCAGGTGATTTTAGCTTCATTCATATCGTACTTAACAACCTTGCTCCATCTTTGGTACCACACAAAATTTTGATCTGCTACCTTATCCCAGAATTTTTTAGGATTTTTGATAGACTTTTTATAATCTTCAAAATACTGTGGTAAATCTTCTATTAAGTAATTTCTCATATCCCTTTCGTTTTTGAAATTTGAATTTATTTTATTTAAATTTATGTTTAATTTCTGGCTTAAGCCTTGTATTCCCTGATTTTTTCCTGAATTTCATCAATGATTTTCTCATCGTCAATCGTTGAAGGAATCTGAAAACCTTTTCCGTCAAGTAAAGTTCGGATCAGTTTCCTTAAAATCTTTCCGGAGCGTGTTTTAGGTAAGCGTTTGACAACCATAGCGTTTTTCAGAAAAGCCACTGCTCCGATTTTATTGCGAACCATCTGAATGATATCTTTTTCAATGTCTTCTTCAGAAATGGTTGAGCCATTCTTTAAAACCACTGTAGCAAAAGGCACCTGTCCTTTTAAATCATCATCAATACCTACCACAGCACATTCTGCAACATCCGGATGTGAAGAAACAATTTCCTCCATTTCAGAAGTTGAAAGTCTGTGTCCCGCAACGTTGATTACATCATCCACTCTTCCAGTGATGAAAATATAGCCGTCTTCATCTTGTATTGCACCGTCTCCAGAGAAGTAATAGCCTTGATATTGAGACAGGTAACTGTTTTCAAAACGTGCATAGTCTTTCCATATTCCAAGCATAGCACCGGGGGGAAGAGGAAGTTTAATCACCAGATAGCCTTCGTGATGGGGATCAAGTTCCAGTCCGTTTTCATCAAAGATTTTAATGTCATATCCTGGAACAGGTTTTCCTGCTGAAGCTCTTTTGATCTGATAACTTTCATCCTGAGTCAGCAATCCGAGCATAGGCCATCCGGATTCTGTCTGCCACCAATGGTCTATAGCCGGAATTCCGATATGTTCTGCAAACCAATCCAGTGTAGCTACATCGCATCTTTCACCCGCCAGAAACTGTTTTTTGAAATGGGTTAAATCGTATTTTTTTATAAGTTCTCCGTTGGGATCTTCTTTTTTGATTGCCCTGATAGCGGTAGGTGCAGTAAACATCACCGAAACCTTATATTCTGAAATGATTCTCCAAAATGTTCCTGCATCAGGAGTCATGATAGGTTTTCCTTCAAAAATAATAGTTGTATTTCTGTTGATGAGCGGTCCGTACACCGAAAAACTATGGCCCACTGCCCATCCGAAATCTGAAGCTGCCCAATAGGTTTCTCCCGGTTCCACTCCGTAAACATACGTCATAGAAAATTTTAAGGCAGTCGCATAACCTCCGGTATCACGAACAATGCCTTTGGGTTTGCCTGTAGTTCCCGAAGTATAAAGTAAATAAAGCGGATGGGTAGATTCCACAGAAATACAGTCTGCCGGAGCTGATTTTTCAACCAGTTCTTCATAATCAATCAGTCCATCGAACATTTCATCCTGATTATCTACTAATTTTCTGTTGTATACAACAATATGATCAACTTTATCCTGTGCCAGTTCAATCGCTTTTTCAACCAGCGGGAGGTAAGGAATTCTTTTGGCAATTTCTACTCCTGCAGTTGCTGTGATTAAAACTTTAGGTTTGCAGTCGTCAATTCTTACCACAAGTTCATTGGGAGCAAAACCTCCGAAAACCACATTATGAATAACCCCGATTCTCGCACATGCCAGCATAGCAAAAAGAGTCTGAGGGATCATTGGCATATAGATAACCGCTGTATCTCCTTTTTTTAAACCTAAAGAAGCCATCCCTCCTGCGAATTTTGAAACTTCCTCTTTTACCTGATTGAAGGTGTAGGTTTTCTTTTGATTGGTGACAGGTGAATCATAAATGACTGCAATCTGATCTCCAAATCCGTCTTCAATGTGCTTGTCGATACACAAGTAACACATATTGAGCTTTCCGTCGGAAAACCATTGCGGGTAATCATTTTCGTCTTTAGAGAGAATCTGCGTAGGAAAATCAAACCATTGTATTTCTCCGGCCTGTTCTTTCCAGAAATCTTCTTTGTTTTCTATACTTTGTTTAAATAATGTATCAGTATCCATATCATTAGTCTTGTGTTTGGTTTTTTGCGTATCCTTTCAAGGTTTTAAACTTTGACAAGGATAAGCGCCGTGTCATTGCGAGCCGAAGGTGAAGCAATCTCTTAATACTCTTAATTCCTTTATAAATCTTAATGGTTTAATTTTACATGTTAAAACATCTCTTCAATCTGCTGCATCAGTTTTTTGATGGAGTAGGGTTTTGTGACATAAGCATCTGCGCCCATTTCCAGGCCTTTTTCAATGTCTCTGGGATTGTTTTTGGCACTCAGAAAGATAACTTTGGTGTCTTTCAGTTTTTCGTCCTGTTTGATGAGGTCCAAAGTGCTGTATCCGTCAAGATTCGGCATCATAATGTCTAGAAGGATCACATCCGGGACCATTGTTTTCAAAAAGTCGAGAACTTCCGTACCGTCACGGGCAATATAAACGTCATAGCCATTTTTCTTGAAGCTGTATTCCAGCGACATTAGTATCTTGTGTTCGTCATCCGCAATAATTATCTTTCTCATAAAAAGGTTTTAATGGTGTTCAACTTCATCTGTAATCTCTTTTTTAGTTTTTTCGGGAATGCTTATAGTGAAAGTTACGCCCAGACCGCTGTTTTCTGCTTTTATACTTCCTCCGTGTGCCTGTACTATTTTTTTGGAAATGGCCAGTCCCAGTCCGCTTCCTGTTGGCTTTATAATGTTTTGATTTTTAGACTGATAAAATTTGTCAAAAATCATTTCAAGATCTTCTTCCGGAATGTGTTTACCGGTATTGAAAATACTGATGGCCAGCTGTTGATCTTTTTCAAATAATTTGGTCTGGATAGTTCCCTGCTCATCTGTAAATTTTAAAGCATTTCCCCATATATTCTGAAACAGCTGAATCATTCTTGCTTCATCATATTCAAATATAAACTGATTCAGAAGATTAACTTCACTTAAATGAATATTTTTTTGTTGGATCAGATGAAGAAGCGGGCTTAATGCTTTTTTATACGTTTCAATAATATTATTTTCCTGAATGTGCAGAGAGATTTCGCCATGCTGTAGTTTGTCCAGATACAAAATATCATTGATGATTTCACTTAATCTGTCAGATTCTGTAATGATGTTGTTTAAAAATTCCTGTTTGATATCGAAAGGAATATCGTCATCGTCAGCCAATATTTCTCCTGCAGAACGGATAGCGGTGATCGGAGTTCTCAGTTCATGGGCAACAGAATCCAGGAAGTCGTCTTTTTGACGGTCTTTGACAATGAGGTTTTCATTGGCGGTTCGGAGATCGTCAGAAAGTTTTTGAAGTTCTTCGGATTGTTCGGTAAGTTTTTTATTTAAGCTGATGTTTTCCTTAGATTCTTCGAGGATATTTAAAACCTCTTTTAAAGATATTTTATCTTCTTTGGTGACACCTTCAATTAATATTTTTGCAGAAGCTGTTCCTATTCTTCCGGCTAGAAGGTTTTCTGAGAATTTTATAAATCTTGAGTCGGCGGTTTCCGTTTTTGAATCAATATTATATTTTAAATTAAAAATTCGCAGTGCCTGCTCTGTTTTATTTTTGCCTAAAAAACGCTCAAGAATATTCTGAATATCCGAAATATAAGCTGTTCCACGCCAGATAAAAGCATTTTCATGATTCTGAATGTATTTGTCAATGTCTACATACAATTCAGCAAAGTTTCTTTCACGGTAATTTCCTTTAGAACTTACCGAAACAATGGTAAACAGGCTTGTATTGACCAGCATAGACCAGAAGAAAATCTGTGGAATTCTTCCCAGATAAGGAATGGTGAAAAATCCGAAAGCATCATACATGTCTCTCAGTGCCCCTTTGAACTCCTGGTTATATGAAAAATAGTACTGTGGAATAATCAATCCGAAATAACAGATTGCTAATCCTGCTATAAGCCCTGTAACAGCGCCTTTATAGCTTCCTCTTCTCCAGAATAAAGCTCCGAAAAACGCAGGGGCCAGCTGTGCAATAATAACAAATGAGATCAATCCTACGGAATCCAAAGATGTTTTCAGAATGAAATACTTATAAAAGACAAAGGCCATGATAATCAGTCCGAAAATGCTGATTTTCCTGATATTGGTGATGATTCTTGTATTTTGTTCCTCACTTTCGGATTTTAATTTTCCAAGCAATCCATAGGGAATGATGAGGTTGTTGGAAAGCATGATGGATAGGGTAATGGCAGAAATAATAATCATGGAAATGCATGAGCTCAATCCTCCCAGAAAAACAAGCACAGTGATCAAAGTATTGTCAAAATGCTGCGGAATCAGAATAGAATAGAACTCCGGGTTTACATTCTGACCATCAAAAATCAACCTTCCACCCCAGGCAATCGGGAAAATAAATACAGTGAAGATTAAAAGATAAAGAGGAAAAAACCAAATCGCAGTTTTGATATGTTTCTCTTGTCTGTTTTCAACAATAGCGGTGTGGAATTGTCTTGGTAAAATACATATTGCTGTTGCGGAAATCATGCACAAGATCATCCAGTTCATAGCGCCTTCAATGCCATTAAAGGTATTTTTTTCTTTAAAGTCTTTAAACCTGCTGGCTTTCTCATAAATATCTGAAAACCCATCAAAGGCATAATAGATTACGAAAAGCCCGAGAATGATAATAAAGAATAATTTTAAAAAACTCTCCAGTGCAATGGCTGAAATAATCCCCAGTCGTTTTTCCGAAGCATCTACATATCGCGTTCCATAATAAGAAGAAAACAAGGCAATTAAAACCACAACAAAAGTAGCATTGTCGGTCAGGATATTTTTTGACATCGGAGTTTCCGTTACCAAATGGAATGTTTCCGAAATTGCTTTAATCTGCAATCCGATATAAGGAACAATAGCCAAAAGGCAAACCACAGTAATAATAGCACTCAGGCTTCTGCTGTTCCCATATCTTAACGAGATGAAATCGGCAAGACTGCTTATTTTATTAACCCTTGAAATTCTTACAATTCGGGTGTTAATATAGATCCAAGCCGGAATAATCATAATAGGACCAATGTAAATCGGGAGATAGTTTAATCCGCTTGTAGCTGCAACGCCAATGCTTCCATAATACGTCCAGGCAGTACAGTATACCGCAAGAGACAATGCATAGATGTAAGGATTGTTAATCCATAGCTTACTCTTTTTCTTCTCTGCCAGATGGGCAACTAAGAAAAGAAGTGCCAGGTAAAACAGGACTACAAAAAATAATGCGAAACTACTCATCATGTCTTTTTACGATTACAAAAGAAATCACAATGGAAATCATCCAGACCACGAACAGATAGATAAGGATCATAGGATAGCCTAGAACTTCCCTTTCACTGTTGAAAAGCAATGAAATAGGAATGCTGAAAGCGATCATTAGCCCTACGCTCAGTATGATAAGTTTTTGCTCGTGTCTCTTTTTCATAAATGATTATTAATAAAAGATAATTGATGGACGTACTATCCATCAATTATCTATTTTGGTTTTTAAATTTTATCGTCAGAATATTCTCCTTTCAGGGCATAATAGCCGAAAATGGCCATTCCTCCCGAAATAATTGGCATCAGTACAAAAAGAATGATGATGCCAAAAACCAGATCTTCCTGCTTTCCGGATGCGATTTTTGGGATTCCCAGTACTGTAATTCCGAAATATCCTACAATCACCGCGATTGCGATCCAGAGAATGCCTAATATTTTTTTTAGTCCGTTCATTTTAGTAGTTTTAAAATTAATAAAAATTTGAGTGATTCAGTACCTAATCGTGAAGATTATTGTTCTTATTTTTAAGATAAAATAATCCGATAACCAGACATACTGCGGCGACTCCAATTGGGTACCAGAGTCCTTCAAGATACCATGTTGCATGACCTGCTTCTTTTCCGGTAGTTACCAGGTAGGTTGCCACTGCCGGAAGAAGTCCTCCGAATACTCCGTTTCCGATGTGATATGGTAACGACATTGAAGTATACCGGATTCTCACAGGGAACATCTCGACAAGGAAAGCGGCAATAGGCCCATATACCATTGTTACAAATATTACCTGTATAAATACAAGGAAGACCAGATACCATTTGGTGTCGTCACTTAGTTTTACAGAGGTGGAGATTTTTGGTTCTTCCGCTTTTCCGTCTTTCATAACAGGTCCTGCGGGCGACCAATGAGTAATACTGTCTTTTTTGATCAGAGTGCCGTCTGTGTAAAGAGTTTCTTTATGAAAAGTAACCAGGCTGTCCGTGGCAATATCACTGTGGATTTTAGCGGTTCTTTTTTCTGTAATTCCATTGGCTGCAATAGTTTTGCTTTCAAGATTCACACTCTTGAACATGCTGTTATAAATAGGTCTGTAAGCTAAAATAGCGACTAACATTCCGGTCATCATTACTGCTTTTCTTCCAATTTTGTCAGAGAGCCATCCAAAGAATACAAAGAAAGGGGTTCCTAAAAACAAAGCAGTAGCCATGAGTGAGTCCACCTGTGCGGATTCTACATTCATTACCTTTTGAAGGAAACTCATGGCATAAAATTGACCCGTGTACCAGATAACTCCTTGTCCCATTGCCGCTCCAAATAAAGCCAATAATACAAACTTGAAGTTGTATCTGTTCCCGAAACTCTCTTTCAAAGGGTTTTTAGACGTTTTTCCCTCACTTTTAGCCTTCGCAAAAAGAGGAGATTCTTTCATGTTCTTTCTGATAACATAAGAAACGGCAACCATCAGAATCGAGATCCAGAAAGGAACTCTCCATCCCCAGTTGTCAAACTCTTCTGCCGAAAGGGTTGATTTTGTGATTAAAATAACGATTAATGAAATAAAAAGTCCGGCTGTTGCAGTCGTCTGAATCCAGGAAGTCCAGTAGCCTCTTCGGTGAGGCTGGGCATATTCTGCAACATAAGTGGCAGCACCTCCGTATTCACCACCAAGGGCAAGTCCTTGAAGTAATCTTAAAATTAAAACTAAAACCGGTGCCATAAATCCAATAGTTTTATAACTTGGAATACAGCCGATCAGGAAAGTGGAAAATCCCATGATCAGTAAGGTGACAAGAAAAGTATATTTTCTTCCGATGATATCACCCAGTCTTCCGAAAAATAAAGCTCCGAAAGGTCTTACCACAAATCCGGCGGCAAAAGTTGCCAGGGTAGATAAAAATGCTGCGGTAGGATTATCTGCAGGGAAAAATTTAGTAGCTAAAACAATGGCTAAACTTCCGAAGATATAGAAGTCGTACCATTCTATCAATGTACCGAGTGAAGAGGCGGTGATCACACTCCATATGGTGCGGTTTTTCTGCCTGTCGGTCATATTTTCGTAGCTTTCGTGATGATTTTCGCTCATATTGATTAGTTTTTGATGTTAATGGAATAGGATATTAATTTGATTTTTTTTAACCCTTAAGGGCTTTAAATGAAACTATTTCAAAAGTGTCATTCTGAATGAAATGAAATGTAATGAAGAATCTCATGTGTGTCTGGCTGTTAGTAAGATTCTTCCTTCTTTAAATTATTTGAATTTTAGGAACGTATCCCTAATTTATCTTACAATCTTTTTTTAATAGTTTAAATTTTACAAGTAGATTTGAAACTGTACAATGAATTCTCCTTTAGAAGAAGGGCTTTCCGTAGGACTGGTATAAACTGGTCTTGTTGAATATTGAGTCGTGATTTTTGCATGATGACCATCTATGAACCAATTGGCTCCTACATCAAACTGAGAGGAAGATTTATCGAAAGCCTCAAAGCTTTTGTGAGTATAAGCTGCAAAAGGCTGTATTCTGATTTTTGGTTTTTCTGCCTGACTTGGTAATAGTAAACCTGCTTGAGCGTAGATAATATTACCTGTCCCGATGGTCGGTTGCAGATTTCCCGGTCCTGCGATGGCCTTATTTCCGATAAAATTAGGATCTGAAGCTGCGATATTCATTGTTCCGAGGTTTCTTACGTAGTTTGGACCGAAATTGTAATTGTAATATCCTGCATAGGCGGAAACTGCCATTTTGTTTTTCGCTTCTCCCAAAGGAATATCTGCAAAAGCATCTACGGCAAAAAGAGTAATGTCGTGCTTTTCAATGTTGGAATTCACAGATGTTCTCGTTCCGTCTGCCTGATGATAGAAACCTGCGCCTACATTGAAAACTTTCTTCGTTCCCAGATAAGATCCTACTTTGTATGGAAGCGTATTAGATTCCTCATCAAGGAACTGGTATTCCACATATCCTGCTTTTGAAAAACTGGGATTTCCGTTGTTGTCTACCGCAACAGCTTTTGATGGATCTGTTACATTTACAGGAACAAGATCTGTGGCGAAAGGTTTATTTAAACTGAAACGGTATTCCAGTTTTCCGTATTTACCTTTTGCAAACATTCCCAGCTGCCTTGCGAATTGATCAGAATTGTCAATCAATGGCCATGAAAAAACGGGAGAATCTAAGGTGAGGAAATTCAGTGTAGAAGCCATCGTCATACGGGAAAGTCCCATATAGTAATGAAGACCTGCCCCTAAAGATAAACTGAATTTTCCGGCTTCTCCAGGTAAAATAACTGCATATTCGTTCCAGGCATCATGAAAAAATAACTGGGTTTTCTTTCCGTTTCCATAACCTCCTGTACCTGAAGTGCCTGTGGCTCCTCCATTGATGAAGGTCTGGTTGTTGATTCCGAAATGAAGGAGGATCATGTATCTTTTAGAGACCTGTGCATACGCTAAAGCACGTAATCGTCTGTTTCCTATGCTCCAGGAGTTGTCTGTAGGTTCGCCACCTACCATACTTCCGGGATTCATAGAAGTGTTTCTTAGCCAAAGCTGGTCCCATAAAATAAAACGGACGAATTTATCACCGTCCGGGTTGAGGTTTATTTTTAAGCCATTGCCGTAATCAGGAGAACCTTGAGAGTATAGAGAACTGCTGATTAAGGCTACTCCAATAAATGTAAGTAATTTCTTCATAAATTATCAATTTTTGGCGTTGTTTTTTGTGAATGCCAAATTGTAATTAATAATTTGTTTATGAAAATTTAATATATATTAGTGGTAATAGTATAGTTGTGATTTATTAGATTATGAGTTTCGAGTTCCGGGATTCGGGTTTTACAATCCGTGTTGCGAAGCACAAGATTCAAGACTTGGGATCCAGGGAATATTTGTTTAATAGTTGATATTTAGTATGTTACTCCGTATTTCATATCCAGAAACTCGCACCCCGCATCCCGCACTATTTCTTAAACCTTTCCCATTTGATCAGCATATACTTATCAGCAAACTGAGTAATGATAATCCCTGAATTTTTAATGTTTTCTTCCTGTGCAATATAATCAATCAATTCGTTCTGTTTCAATATCTTATAAACAGGGTGGAATTCAGAATGGGGCGGTCTTGTGATGTTATACTTTTTAATCCAGGAACTTATGGTGACATGTGAAACCCCGATAATTCTTTCAATTTCACGATAACTTAAACCTTCCAGGTACAGCTGTAGCGCTTTGGTGACATAATAATCATCAATCTGTTTTCCCAGCTTTTTAACGGTAAAATAATAGTTGCAGTCTTTACAATGGAAACGTTGCTTTTCATTGATGATGCCGCTTTTTACCACTTTGCTGCTGCTGCATTTAGGACAGGTATTTTCCATAACTATATTATTTTAGCAAATATATAATAAATTAGCAAATGTATATTTTTCAATAAAGATAATTTTACCTGTTTAAAATTTTAAAACAAAAAAAATATCTTTTTTATTTGGATTTAAAAGAAAATATATTTTAAATTTGCCAAAAAAATTAGATAAATAAATGGAAATAGAAATTTCCTCATGCGAACATCTCATGTATGTGGGTGAAATACAGCAGGAAATGTATGATTCTGCACAGCG
Organism: Chryseobacterium sp. GVT01B; assembly: GCF_019970045.1. GTDB lineage: Bacteria > Bacteroidota > Bacteroidia > Flavobacteriales > Weeksellaceae > Chryseobacterium. Next base: position 59,641 of record NZ_JAHXYI010000005.1, on the reverse strand, counting down.
CAGAGGAACGGGGATCGCAAAACGTTCCATAGAATATTTGAGTAAGAAGATTTCAGAAGGCAATGCTGTGGTAGCCACTGAAAACGGTGAGTGGGTAGGTTTCTGTTATATAGAAACCTGGTCGCACGGGAAGTTTGTGGCCAATTCGGGATTGATTGTATCACCGAAGTTCAGGAACGGGGGCGTAGCAACTCAAATCAAGCAGAGAGTTTTCCAATTATCTAGAGATAAATATCCGGAAGCAAAAGTATTCGGATTGACAACAGGTTTAGCAGTAATGAAAATCAACAGTGATTTAGGATATAAACCAGTAATTTATTCTGAACTGACTCAGGATGAAGAATTCTGGAACGGCTGCAAGAACTGTGTGAACTATGAAATTTTAATGATGAAGGAACGTAAGAATTGTTTATGTACAGCCATGTTATTTGTTCCTGAAAATATAGAAAAAAAAGAGGTTGCAAATAATCAGCCTGAAAATAAATATAATGGAGTGAGCCAAAATGATTTTGTGTATTCTGCACAAAACTCTGCAAGCGAATTCCATGTGACCATTAATAAAAATAAAAAAAGTCCAGATGAAAAAGAAAGTCATCTTAGCGTTTAGCGGAGGTTTAGATACTTCCTACTGTGCAAAATATCTTAGTGAAACACTTGGATATGATGTGTATGCAGTCACTGTAAATACCGGAGGTTTTTCAAAAGAAGAAGAAAAAGAATTGGAGAGAAAAGCTTTAAATCTTGGGGTAAAAGAATACAGGTGTGTAGACGCTCAGGAAGATTATTATAATTCATGTGTGAAATATTTGATTTTCGGGAATGTGTTGAAAAACAATACTTATCCTTTATCTGTAAGTGCTGAGCGTACTATTCAGGCGCAGGAAATTGCAAAATATGCCATTGAAGTAAACGCAGATGCTATTGCTCACGGAAGTACAGGGGCTGGAAATGATCAGGTTCGTTTTGATTTGATTTTCCAGGTAATGTGTCCGAATATTGAGATCATCACTCCCATCCGTGATATGGCTTTGTCCCGTGAAGAAGAGATTGAGTTTTTGAAGGAGCACGGATATGAAATGGAATTCCAGAAAGCACAATATTCTGTAAATAAAGGACTTTGGGGAACTTCAGTAGGAGGAAAAGAAACATTGACATCCAGAAATAATCTTCCGGAAGAAGCTTTTCCGTCTCAGATTAAAGAAACTCAGCCTTCAGAACTGGAAATTGAGTTTAAAAACGGAGAGGTAATAGGAGTGAATGGAGAAAGCTTTGAGTATTCTGTATATGCGATTCAAAAAATAGAAGAATTGGCTTCAGCATACGGAATCGGCCGTGATATCCACGTAGGAGATACGATTGTTGGGATTAAAGGACGTGTAGGATTTGAAGCAGCTGCAGCATCAGTGATTATCAAAGCACATCATTTATTAGAGAAACATACACTTTCAAAATATCAGCAAATGATGAAGTCTCAGTTATCCGACTGGTACGGAAACTGGCTTCATGAAGCGCTATTCTTAGATCCTGTCATGAGAAATATTGAATCTTTCCTGACTGATTCTCAGAAAACAGTGACCGGAAAAGTATTTGTAACCCTTCATCCATACAGATTTGTTCTCAATGGAATTGAATCTGATCATGACCTGATGTCCGATAAATTCGGAAGTTATGGAGAAGCGAACAGAGCATGGACAGGAGAGGATGTGAAAGGCTATACTAAAATCGTAAGCAATTCTTTAAATATATACCACCAGATTAACCAGAATATCAACTAGTTCCGAAGGGACGATTTAATGAAAGACAGAACAAAATGCTGTCAGAATCAAAATGAAGAAAACAGTAGGAATCATTGGTGCCAACGGTTATACAGGAAGTGAACTGATACGTTTACTGGCTTTTCATCCCCATGTGACATTGAGTTTTTTATATAGTCGTTCGAATTCGGGAACTAGAATTTCGGATCTGTACCCGGATTTAACGACGGTTTGTGAAATGATGTTGACGGACAAACCTGAAGACGTAGATATTCTTTTTCTGTGTCTTCCACATAAAGAAAGTCAAAACTGGTTAACTCAGAATCCTGTCAAGGAAGAAACGCTGGTAATTGATCTTGGAAACGATTTCCGTTTAGAAGGAAACTTTGGAAACAGAGATTTTATCTACGGATTACCTGAAATCAATAAGAAACAACTTGTGGGAGTAAAAAGCATCGCCAATCCGGGATGTTTTGCTACCGCTATTCAATTGGCTTTGTTGCCATTGGCAGAAAAAGGAGTGTTAAGTGAGGTTTTTACCACAGGGATTACAGGTTCTACAGGAGCTGGACAATCTCTGCAGGCAACCACCCATTTTACCTGGAGAAATGATAATGTTTCAGCCTATAAAACTCTAACGCATCAGCATGTGAATGAGATTTTACAACAGCTGATTGCATTCAATAATAAAGAAGTAACCCTGAATTTTGTTCCATGGAGAGGAGATTTTGCAAGAGGAATTTTTACAAGTTCCACAATGAAGACGGATTTGGAGCTGGAGGAGATAGAACAATTATATCAGGATTTTTATGCGGAGGAGCCTTTCGTTACGGTAAGTAGGAAGGCGGTGGATTTAAAGCAGGTTGTCAATACCAATCGCTGTGTGATTCAAATCGAAAAGAGTGGAAATGTTGTCGTTATTCACTCAGCGATTGACAATTTGTTAAAAGGTGCTTCAGGGCAGGCAGTTCAGAATATGAATCTGGCGATGAACTGGGAAGAAAATGCAGGCCTGAATTTGAAACCGATAGCATTCTAAGGTAAAATGTATTAATGAGGTAGAAGGTTGCAGATGATAGGTTGCAGTAGTATAAAGAATAACTATTTGGACCTGTAAACTTTCAACCATCAACTAACAACTAGCAACAAAAAAATGAATTTATTCAACGTATATCCATTATTCAACATAAATCCGGTAAAAGCTCAGGGATCTTTTCTTTGGGATGATAAAGGAGAACAATATCTTGATTTCTACGGAGGTCATGCTGTAATTTCTATTGGCCATAATCATCCGCATTATCAGAATAAGCTGAAAGGTCAGCTGGAAAAAATATCTTTTTATTCCAATTCCGTTCAGAATGAATTGCAGACTGAATTAGCTGAGAAATTAGGAAAGCTTTCAGGATATGAAGATTATAATCTTTTTTTATGTAATTCGGGGGCTGAAGCTAATGAAAATGCATTGAAACTTGCTTCATTTCATAATGGAAAAAGTAAAGTACTTTATTTTTCAGGTTCATTCCACGGAAGAACTTCGGCGGCAGTTTCAGTGACAGATAATCCTAAAATTGTTGCTCCGGTTAACTTTTCAGAAAGATTTATTAAATCAGAATGGAATGATGTGCAGCAGCTTGAAGAGACTTTTGAGAAGTTTGGGAATGAAATTTCTTCTGTCATCATCGAGGGAATTCAGGGAGTAGGTGGAATTATGATTCCTACAACGGAATTTTTATCTAAAATTAAAGAACTGTGCGAGAAATACAATGCAGTTCTTATTTTAGATGAAGTGCAGTCTGGATACGGAAGAAGTGGATATTTCTTTGCGCATCAGGAGTTTGGACTTGAAGCAGATATTATTACAACGGCAAAAGGAATGGGGAACGGGTTTCCTGTAGGTGGAGTTTTGATCCATCCTAAATTCGAGGCAAGCAATGGTTTGCTGGGCACTACATTTGGGGGGAATCATTTGGCATGTGCCGCTTCTATTGCTGTGCTGGATGTCATGAAAGATGAAAATCTTATCGAAAACGCTCAAAAAATGGGCGGGTATATTGAAAATGAAATTAAAGATTTACCACATATTAAATCCATCCGAAGGAAAGGATTGATGATCGGAATAGAACTCGATAGAGACTGTTCAGAAATAAGGAAAAGCTTATTATTCGATCATCATATTTTCACAGGAAACTCTAATGATAAAAGTGTCTTAAGGATTCTTCCTGCACTGAATATCAAAAAAGAGGAAACGGATCTTTTCATCAATGCTTTGAAAACAGTATTGGGAAATATCTAAACGATTTAAAAACAGAATGGAAAAGTTGAGTGGAGTATTTGTCATTCTGACGAAGGAAGAATCTCGTTGTTCTTGATTACAGATTCTTCATTCCACTGCGTTTCATTCAGAATGACAAAAATGTGTAAACACAATCTTTAAAATTAATTCAAAATGAAAAAATTCACCTCTGTAAGTAATGTAGAAAACTTACAGGAAATCATAAAAAAAGCCTTAGAAATAAAAGCTGACCCCCTTACCGAAACAGAAAAAGGAAAAGGAAAAACAATAGGACTTGTATTTTTAAATTCAAGCCTGAGAACACGTCTGAGCAGCCAGATTGCAGCACAAAACCTTGGTTTAAACGTATTGACATTAAATGCTGCACAGGAAGCCTGGAATCTTGAATTTGCTGACGGAGCTGTAATGAACGGAGATACGGTAGAACACATCAAAGATGCTATTGAAGTCCTGAATCAATATTGCGACATCATCGCAGTACGTTGCTTTGCAGGAATGAAGAGCAAGGAAGATGATGTGAATGAAAGCATCTTAAGTCAGTTTGAAAAACATGCGAAAGTACCTGTTGTTTCACTGGAATCTGCTACCCGTCACCCGTTGCAAAGTTTAGCAGACTGTATCACGATTACAGAAAACTGGAAAAAAGACCATAAACCGAAAGTAGTGTTAACATGGGCTCCACACATCAAACCTATTGCTCATGCTGTTGGAAATTCTTTCGCAGAATGGATGCAGGAAATGGATGTGGAACTGGTAATTGCTAATCCCGAAGGGTATGATTTAGATAAAAACTTCACAAAAGATGTGACAGTGATTCATGATCAGGATGAAGCCTTGAAAGATGCAGATTTTGTCTATGTAAAAAACTGGTCTTCTTTTGATGATTATGCCGCAATGCCTGAAGTGAAAGGAGACTGGATGCTTACCAACGAAAAATTAGCCAATACCAATGAAGCAAAAGTGATGCACTGTCTTCCGGTTCGCCGTAATGTGGAATTGAGCGATGAAGTGATGGATGGAGATCATTCTATCATTTATCAGCAGGCAAAAAATCGGATTTTCTCTGCGCAGGCAGTGTTCAGTGAAATTTTAGATGAATTAAAAGCCTAGTGATCCTTGTCAAGGTTCGAAACCTTGACAAGGATAGAAAAGGTATGGATCACAAAACGTTTACAATGAAAGAAAAGTTATACATCATAAAAATTGGCGGAGCTTTAATTGATGATGAAGAATTATTAACCCAATTCTTAGAACAGTTTTCTGAAATTCAGGAAAAGAAGATCCTTGTTCATGGCGGAGGAAAATTAGCGACTACATTAGCTGATAAACTCGGTATCGAACAGAAAATGATCAACGGAAGGAGGATTACAGATAAAGAGACATTGGACATTGTAACCATGGTGTATGCAGGAGGAATCAATAAAAATATTGTTGAAAAGCTGCAGCAGAAAAAATGCAATGCTATAGGCTTTTCCGGGGCGGACGGAAATTTAATTAAAGCTAAGAAAAGAGAACATCCTGAAATTGATTTTGGATTTGTGGGGGATATTACCAAGAAAAGTGTGAACAGGAAGCTGGTTTCAAAATTAATCAAGCTGGATCTTGTTCCTGTATTTTCTGCGATTACCCACGATAGAAAAGGAAATCTTTTTAATACCAATGCAGATACTATTGCTTCTGTGATTGCACAGGCGTTATCGGAGAAATATGAAGTGGAGCTTTTGTATTGTTTTGATAAAGAAGGGGTTTTAGAAGATCTAAACGATCCTGAATCAGTGATCAAAAGTGTAAATGAAGAAGAGTTTGAGGTATTAAAAGAAGAAGGAAAGCTTCACAAAGGGATTTTACCTAAGCTTGAAAATGCTCTTGGAGCTGTAAAGAATAATGTAGAAAAAGTGTTTCTGATCAAGGAAACAAAACTGAAAAACCATATAGAAAATCATCATGCAGGAACTGAAATCTGTTTATAATAAAGAAGAGCTGTTAAATAACGCGATCGGATTGCTTAAAAATTTGATTGAGATTCCTTCATTCAGCAAAGATGAGTTTAATACGTCGGTGGAAATTGAGAATTTTTTCAAAAAGCATCAGATTCCTACCAAACGTTTTAAAAACAACATCTGGGCGGTGAATAAACATTTTGATGTGTTTAAACCTTCCGTTTTACTGAACACGCATCATGATACGGTAAAACCTAACAAAGCGTATACACTTGATCCGTTTGTTCCTGTTGAAAAAGACGGCAAACTGTTCGGATTGGGAAGTAATGATGCCGGAGCTTCTTTGGTTTCTATGGCGCAGGTTTTTTTGCATTTTTATGATAAAGAAGATTTAAAATATAATTTAGTTATTGCTTTGACGGCAGAGGAGGAGATTTCAGGATTTGATGGAATTGAAGCTTTATTTCCGCAGCTACCCAACGTAGAACTCGCTATTGTAGGAGAACCCACGCAGATGAATCTGGCGATTGCAGAAAAAGGACTTCTTGTGATTGATGGAGAAATGAAAGGTACTCCTTCTCATGCCGCTCATCCTAATCATGATAATTCGATTGTAAAATGTATGCAGGATCTGCAGAATATTTTAGCCTTTAAATTTCCAAAAGTTTCAGAATATCTTGGAGAAGTTAAAGTTACTTTATCAGGAATTCATGCAGGAGTACAGCACAATGTTGTTCCGGAATCGTGCAATTTCACGCTGGATGTAAGGGTAACAGACGAATATTCCAACCAGGAAGCATTTGAAATCATCCAGTCTCAGATGGAATCAACACTCACCGCAAGGTCTTTCAGGTTGAATTCTTCAAAGATCGAAATGGATCATCCGTTTGTAAAAGCGGGAATTGAAATCGGAAGGACTACTTATGGTTCACCTACTTCCTCAGATCAGGCGATTATCCCATGTACATCAGTGAAAGTGGGTCCTGGAGACAGTAGGCGCTCTCACACTGCAGATGAATTTATCTATATCCGGGAAATAGAAGAAGGAATAGAGATCTACATCAGTATTTTAGAAAAAGTGTTATAAATAATGGGAAAATGAAGCAGAAAGATGGAAGTTATTATAGTTTATAATTTCACTTCCTGCATCAGGCTTTCAGCTCAATATATGTTTTGACTCCGCCCGGCAGGCACGAAGTTTAGTTTTTAATAAGATTTATGCAAAAAGAAAATTAGAAATGAAAGCTTCTCATAAGGAAATGTTTTTTTATAGTTAATAGTAATAAGGATTGCCTTGCCGGGCATGTCAAAGCCAACAAATATTTTAAATCAGATATTATGAATCACTACCAACGAATTTTTTGGTAATATAACAGATGGAAGTGGTGATTGCATATGATTTAAAAAAAATAAACAATTACATATGAAAAAAATATGGCAGAAGGATAACCTTGCCACCAATATATTAGTCACTCAATTTACCGTTGGGAAAGATCTTGACTTCGACGAGCGTTTGGCAAAATATGATGTCAAAGGTTCTATGGCACATTGCAAAATGTTAGCAGAAACCGGAATTATTTCCCAGGAAGAATCAGAGCAGATGTTATCTGTTTTAAATACTATTTTAAATCAAATTGAAAATGGGACTTTTGAAATTGATAAAGAAGCTGAGGATATCCATTCTCAGGTAGAAGCAATCTTAATTGAAGAATTAGGAGATACAGGAAAGAAAATCCATACCGCAAGATCCAGAAATGATCAGGTTTTATTGGATATTAAGCTGTATTTATTGGATGAGATCCGTGAGATCACAGCTCTTACTGACGAGTTTTTCCAGATTCTGATTCAGTTGGCAGATCAGCATAAAAATGTTCTGCTTCCGGGATATACCCATTTGCAGATTGCGATGCCTTCCTCATTTGGATTGTGGTTCGGAGCTTATGCGGAAGCGCTTTTGGATGATGTGGAAATGTTGTTTTCTGTAAAGAATATAATTAATAAAAATCCATTGGGTTCAGCGGCAGGTTATGGTTCGTCTTTTCCGATTAACCGTGAAAGTACAACCTATAACTTAGGATTCCAGTCGATGAATTACAATTCGGTATATGCTCAGATGACCCGTGGAAAGTCAGAAAAACTACTGGCGATGTCTATGGCAACTTTAGCGGGAACACTTGGAAAATTTGCTTATGATGTATGCTTATATTTGAATCAAAACTTTGATTTTATCAGCTTTCCAAAAGAATTTACTACGGGAAGCAGTATTATGCCTCATAAAAAGAATCCGGATATCTTTGAGCTGGTTCGTGCACGATGCAACAGAATTCAGTCACTTCCGAATGAACTTATTTTATTGACAAATAATCTTCCTTCAGGATATCACAGAGATGTGCAACTGACCAAAGAAATTCTTTTCCCGGCTATTGATTCCCTGAAAGAATGTCTGGAAATTCTAAGCTACACTTTACCTAATATTCAGGTAAAAGACGGGATTCTGGAGGATGAGAAGTACAAATATCTTTTCAGTGTAGAGAAGATCAATGAAGAAGTAAAAAACGGCAGTTCTTTCCGTGATGCTTATGTGAAAGTAGGGCAGGAGATTGAAAACAATGAGTTTGAATTTGAGCCTGGAAATCTTGAACATACCCATCAGGGAAGTATCGGAAATCTTTGTCTGGATAAAATAGAATATCAGTTCAATAAACTGAAAAATAAATTATTGGGTTAGAATCTAAGCCATTAAGGTCATCAGAAACTTAAGCAAAAATCAGTAGAATTTCTAAATTATTTTAGCCTGCTGTCTTTTCGTTGTGGAAGCCTTAATCTTATAAATCTTATCTGCTTAAGTGATCTTAATGGTTAGATTTTACTCCGCTCTTTGAATTTGATGATTGATAAATTGAACCATTAAGGTAGATGAAGACTTTAAGGTTAATTAAGGAAATCTACTGCATAAAATTTTATCGGAGATAAAATCTTTGCGCCTACACCATGAAGTTTATGAATTTCTTTTGCGTCTTTGCGTTTTCTAACAAAATACGAGTTTATTAAAGAAGTTGGTATACGCAAAGGCGCAAAGATAATTATGTGAATTATTTTTAAGTCGCAGGAAATCAAAGATTTTCAGCAAGAAGTTTAAATCAGTTTTGGTTTAAAAAGAGAAGATTTATTCCAGATCAATTTTAAACTTGGTAGATTTTTTCACCTCGTGAAGCACAATTGAGCTGTGGTATTGCCCGATATTAGGAATGTTTGAGATCACATTCACAGCAAATTCATTATACGAATTGATGTCCTTGGCAATGATCTTCAACATATAGTCATACTCTCCGGAAAGACTGATGATTTCCTGTACTTCATCATATTTACCGATGTGGTTCTCAAAAGTTTCCAATACTTTCTTGGATTGTTCTTTGAGACGGACATTACAGTAGACTACAATATTTAAACCCAGTTTTTCACGGTTTAAAAGACCCACATACTTCTGAATGATTCCTTGTTTCTCCAGTTGTTTGATTCGCTCATACGTAGGAGTGAAGGTAAGACCAATTTTTTCGGAAATTTCTTTAACCGATAATGTAGAGTCTTCCTGAATAATGCTGAGAATCATTTTGTCTTTTAAATCCATAAAATAATTTGAGTTGTAACAAAAATATTAATTTTAAATGAGAATAAGGAAATACTGAGGTTTTTAATTTATTTTAAACTTTGTTTTTGTAGGTTCGTAAAATTGTTGTATCTTTGCACCTAATGAATAAAAAAGCATTTATATCATTAGATTTACCGGGCGAAAGCGCCCTTTACGATATTTATTGTTATTAGCGAAGATTGTTGTCTTCGCTTTTTTTATGCCCAAAAATAAGAATTATGTTTACGATTACAGAACTAAGCACCGAGAGAATCAACAGTATACTGACAGAAGCGATGGCTTTTGCGAACGGTAAAACTGCTAAAATTGAAGGAGAAGTTTTTTGCTCAAACCTTTTCTTCGAAGACAGTACAAGAACGAAAACAAGTTTTGATCTTGCAGAAAGAAAACTGGGACTTCAGGTAGTTCCGTTTGATGCATCACACAGTTCGGTAAACAAAGGCGAAAGTCTTTATGATACAGTAAAGACCATTGAAAGTATAGGAGTAAACCTGGTGGTAATCCGCGATAAGAAAGACAGATACTTCGAGGAATTAAAGAATATCAGCATTCCTGTAATCAACGGAGGAGATGGAACAGGAAACCACCCTTCACAATGTATGCTGGATTTACTGACCATTTATCAGGAATTCGGAAAGTTTGAAGGATTGAAAGTAGGAATTGTAGGCGATGTAAAACACAGCCGTGTAGCGAACTCAAATGCGGAGGCTTTAAGGAGATTAGGCGCTAAAGTATACTTCTCAGGACCGGAACAATGGTTTGACGAAGGAGCTTTAATCAACGGAACTTATATGTCGGTAGATGAGCTGATCGGTGAAGTGGATGTTTTAATGCTATTAAGAATCCAACACGAAAGACACGATTCTGCCATGAGTTTTACTGCTTCAGAATACCATAAAAGATATGGTTTGACTAAAGAAAGAGAGCAGTCGATGAAAAAAGAAGCAATCATCATGCACCCGGCTCCCATCAACAGAGGAGTGGAAATAGATTCAGACCTTGTGGAATGCAAGAGATCAAGAATCTTCAAACAAATGCAAAACGGAGTATTCGCAAGAATGGCCATTTTAAAAGAAGCGTTGGAAAGTAAAGGGTATACCTTTAAGTAAGAGCCAGGGTAAAAGTAAGAAGTTAAAAGTTAATGAGTCCCGTAGGGGCGGCCTGTTAATGACATATAAATAAATAATAAGAGATAAAAGTTTAAAATGAAGAAAAAATTAATACTGGAGTCCGGTGAAGTGTTTCATGGAGAAGGTTTCGGAGCAGAATTGGAAACTGCAGGGGAAGTAGTTTTCAATACCGGAATGACAGGGTATCAGGAATTGATTTCTGATCCGTCGTATTGCGGTCAGATTGTTTGTATGACCTATCCGCTTATCGGAAATTATGGTATTAACCGTGATGATTATGAAAGTATTGAGCCGGCAATCAAAGGGCTTATCGTAAAAGAACTTTGCGATCTTCCTTCCAATTTCCGTACTCAGATTACTTTAGATGAACTATTTAAAAAGAAAAACCTTTCAGGAATTTCAGGAATTGATACAAGAAGACTGACAAGAATTCTTCGTAACTATGGAGTTGTAAAAGGGAAAATTGTAAATGCTGACGCTGATGAAGCTGCTGTAGCTTCTGAATTGAAATCAACAAACTTCCCAACCAATCAGGTAGAAGAGGTTTCAACAAAAACGCCTTATGCTAACCCGAACAGAGGTTTCAAAGTAGTATTGGTAGACTTCGGTGCAAAACTGGGTATTATCAGAGAGCTATCTCAAAGAAACTGTGATATCATCGTAGTTTCTCAGGATACTACAGCAGAAGAAATCCTGTTGATGAACCCAGATGGAATTATGTTGTCAAACGGTCCTGGTGACCCTGAAGATGTACCACATGCTTTAGATATGATCAGAGGATTATTAGGAAAAGTTCCAATCTTCGGAATCTGTTTAGGACACCAATTGATCGGTCTTGCTTGCGGAGCAAAAACTTTCAAGCTGAAATTCGGGCACAGAGGAGGAAACCACCCGGTATTGGATTTAGAGAAAAATACAGTAGCCATTACTTCTCAGAACCACGGATATGCGGTAGATCAGGAAAGCTTAAAAGGAACAGACCTTATCGAAACGCACATCGCATTGAATGACAGAACCAACGAAGGATTAAAACACAAAATCCACCCATGTTTCTCAGTTCAGTATCACCCTGAAGCGAGCCCGGGCCCTGAAGATGCAAACTACCTGTTTGATGAGTTCATTCAAATGATGGAAGACTTTAAGAAATAAGACTGCTTTTTGTCATTCAGAACGAAGCAATAGCGAAGTGAAGAATCTCTACAATAAAATTAGATTCCTCGATTCCTCGGAATGACAAAATACAACCGCAAGTCTTATAAAAGTAAAAAAATACGAAGTTTAAGAATTTGATTCTTAACCCCAATTAAAAAAGAAAAATGGCAAAACGTACAGATATAAAAACAATTTTAGTAATCGGTTCAGGACCTATCATCATTGGTCAGGCAGCTGAATTTGATTACGCAGGAACGCAGGCTTGTCTGTCTTTAAAAGAAGAAGGCTACAAGGTAATTTTGATTAACTCAAACCCTGCAACGATCATGACGGATGTGGAAATCGCAGATAAAGTATATATCGAGCCGATTTCATTACAGTTTGTAAGCCACATCATCAGAAAAGAACGTCCGGATGCATTATTACCAACATTGGGAGGCCAGACAGGACTGAACATGGCGGTAGAACTGGAAAAATCAGGAATTCTTGAAGAATGCAAAGTGGAAGTATTGGGAACTAAACTTTCTGCCATCAACAGAGCAGAAGACAGAGACCTTTTCCGTGAGTTGATGAGAGAATTGAATGAGCCGGTTCCGGAATCTGATATCGTAAATACGGTAGAAGGAGCACTTGCTTTTGCAGATGAAATCGGATATCCTGTAATTGTTCGTCCTGCCTTTACAATGGGAGGAACAGGAGGTGGTATTGCTTCCAACGAGGTAGAATTGAAAGAAATTGCCGAATTAGGATTAAAGCACAGCCCGGTTACACAATGTTTGATTGAAAAATCAATCGCTGGTTTCAAAGAAATTGAATATGAAGTAATGCGTGATGCAAACGACAACGCCATTGTGGTTTGTAACATGGAAAATATTGATCCGGTAGGAGTTCATACAGGAGACTCTATCGTAGTAGCTCCTTCTCAGACCCTTTCAGACAGAGAGTATCAGTTATTGAGAAATGCTTCTTTAAAAATCATCAGAGCATTAGGTATCGAAGGAGGATGTAACGTACAGCTTGCTTTGGATCCACACTCTTTTGAATACTATATCATCGAGGTAAACCCTAGAGTATCGCGTTCATCAGCTTTAGCAAGTAAAGCAACAGGATACCCGATTGCAAAAATCGCGGCAAAAATCGCTGTAGGATTGACACTTGATGAAATCATGAACCCGGTAACTGGAAAAACATACGCATGTTTTGAGCCGGCTCTTGACTATGTGGTAACAAAATTCCCAAGATTCCCATTCGATAAATTTGAAACGGCAGACAGAAGACTTTCTACTCAGATGAAAGCTACTGGTGAAGTAATGGCTATCGGAAGAAACCTTGAAGAGTCTTTACAGAAAGCTATCCGTTCATTAGAAACCGGAATCAAGCATTTAGGATTAAAAACAAAACAAGCTGAGGCACTTACTGCTGAGGAAATCGAAAGAAGAATCAGAGTGTGTGATGATGAGAGACTATTCATCATCGGAGATGCTTTAAGAAGAGGATACGACTGGGAACAGATTGTAGAATGGAGTAAAATCGACAAGTTCTTCATCTGGAAACTGAAAAAGTTAGTTGACTTCGAAAAAGTAATCGCTGCCAACAAATTTGATAAAGAGACATTGATTGAAGCGAAGAGATTAGGTTTCGCAGATATCAATATCGCAGTTCTTTGGGATGTAAAAGAACGTGAGGTTTTCAACTTCAGAAAAGAAAACGGAGTAATGCCGGTTTACAAAATGGTAGACACTTGTGCTGCTGAGTTTGAAAGTGAAACGCCTTATTTCTACGGAACTTACGAAGAAGAGAACGAAAGTGTTGTTTCAGACAAAGAAAAAATTATCGTACTAGGTTCCGGACCTATCAGAATCGGGCAGGGAGTTGAGTTTGACTACGCTACTGTTCACTCAGTATGGGCGATCAAAGAAATGGGGTACGAAGCGATTATCATCAACAACAACCCTGAAACAGTTTCTACAGACTTCTCAATCTCAGATAAACTATACTTCGAGCCGCTTACAGAAGAAGATGTAATGAACATCATCGAGCTTGAAAAACCTAAAGGAGTAGTGGTACAGTTCGGAGGGCAGACTGCAATTAACCTTGCAGATAAATTAGCATCTCACGGAGTACAGATCTTAGGAACTTCACTGGAAGACCTTGACAGAGCTGAAAACAGAGATAAATTTGAGAAAGCACTTCAGGAGCTTGGAATTCCTCAGCCAAAAGGAAGAACTTCAACTTCTAAAGAAGAAGCTATAAAAATTGCTAACGAAATCGGTTACCCGGTATTGGTGCGTCCGAGCTACGTTCTTGGAGGTAGAGCAATGGAAATTGTATATGCAGAAGCAGAACTGGCTTACTATATGGAACATGCAGTAGAAGCGAGCCCTGAGCACCCAGTTTTGGTTGACAAATACATGGTAGGAAAAGAGATCGAAGTAGATGCCATCTGCGACGGAGAAACAGTAGTGATTCCGGGAATTATGGAGCACATCGAAAGAGCAGGAGTTCACTCCGGAGACTCTATTGCAGTATATCCGCCGCAAAATATCTCTCAGAGCGAAATTGATACTTTGGTAGACTACACACAAAGACTGGCAAAAGGATTAAAGGTTATCGGATTAATGAACATCCAATACGTTCTTTTTGAAGGAAATGTATATGTAATCGAAGTAAACCCTCGTTCTTCAAGAACAGTTCCTTTCTTATCTAAAATCACAGAAGTTCCGATGGCTAACCTTGCAACAAAGGCAATCTTAGGACAAAAGCTGAAAGATTTAGGATACAAAAACGGATTGGTTCCAAATAAAGAAGGGGTATTTGTGAAAGTACCAGTGTTTTCTTTCTCTAAACTAACGAAAGTTGATATCTCTTTAGGCCCTGAAATGAAGTCTACAGGAGAGGTTATGGGGAAAGATACAACTCTTGAAAAAGCACTTTACAAAGGATTGGTAGCAGCAGGAAGAAAAGTTCCTATGCACGGTTCTATCCTGTTCACAGTAGCAGATAAACACAAAGATGAAGCAGCAGCTCTTGCAGCAAGATTCCATGAAGTAGGATTCAGAATCTGGGCTACAGAAGGTACTGCGAAGTTCTTTGAAGAAAAAGGAATCCCTTGCAAAATCGGATACAAAATCGGTGAAGAAAGTGTAAACCTTATCGACCTGATTCAGAAAGGAAAAGTTCAGTATGTTGTAAATACCACTACAAAAGGTAAGCAGGCAGAAAGAGACGGATTCCAGATCAGAAGAATGAGTGTGGAAAACGGTGTTCCTTGTTTAACTTCAATGGATACAGTAGAAGCAATCCTAAAAGTAATCGAAAGCATGAGCTTCAAAATGGAGACGATGTAATTTCGAACAAAATAAATATGGTAACCCTCATAGATTTAAGAAATCTATGAGGGTTTTTATTTTTAAATTTTTAAGAAATAAGTAACTTTGAAATCTAGTTATTAGAACGGTTAGAAGCTGGACAAAGCTAAAGGGATCTGATAGCTGAACATAATGATAAAGACAAACCCAACAAGAGAAAAATTGAGGACAGTCAGAAATATTGAAAAACAGAATGAAAGATAAACTACAATTTATTTACAAACCATTTTTATTAATTGCATTAGGCTTTATTTTAGTATATACCTTTCTGAATTGGTTACTTTTTATAAAAATAGGTATCCCATTGAAAGAAGATATTGTTGAGTTTTGGCTACCCTTTGGGTTGCCTTTTATCCCAATTTTGATTTGGCTTCAACCAAGGATCAAATTGTTGAAATTTAAGAATGAGAACTCTTCTTTTGTTTATCAGTTCTTAGCTTGTATAGCTATCGCTATTCCGACAATTATTGCTCAAAAATATTTAGCAGCTGCTACAGGAAAGCTGACGAATCTGAATGTCATTTCAGAACTTTCTAAAACAGACAATACAAAATATTATACTCTTAAAAATTATTATATAGATAAGCATCATATTGCAATACAAAATACGGTTTCTACTACAGGAAGAAATAACGAACGTTTTAATATGCTTATTTATGTTACAATGCCAATCTTAGAAAGTGTTTCTGATACGATTAATAAAACCCCCAAATATTGGTTAGGAAAACTCTACTCAGAGCAAATAAGCAATAACCTTTCTGATGAAAAGAAAAAAGAAAAGTATAAGCTATTGGCAGAACGTTCACAGAAAGAATTTGAAAATACAGATTTTCATAAATTCACTTATTTAGAAACTATTGGAAATACAGAGGATCATGATGAATATAATAAAGCTCTTGAAAAAATAGAACAAAATTTATCTCACGATAATATAATTTTTGAAGCAAGAACAGAACCATTTGAAACACGAAATGGAAATAAATTTTCTTGGGTATTAGGTTCTTTTGCAATAGGTGCCCTTGTTTATTTTCTCTTATTGTTGTTTCCTAAATTTAATAAAAATAAATTAGAAAATTTTAAGAAAAAAGGTGTTACGAGAATAGATTCAGACTTAAAGGAGATCCTTGATATATTTATTCCAAAAGAAGGATTTTTTATAACTCCTATTTTATTTGATTTAAATCTACTAGTTTACATATTAATGGTTTTTTCAGGACTAGGATTAGTTTCTTTTAAAAGTGATGACTTGTTAAATTGGGGAGCTAATTTTAAACCATTGACCACTGATAATCAGTGGTGGCGATTGCTGACAAATACATTTCTGCACGGAGGATTAATGCATATTTTCGCAAATATGGTTGGACTATTATTTGTCGGAATTTTCCTTGAACCTTTATTGGGTAGAGGAAAATACTTGTTAATATATTTAATAACAGGCATTATGGCTAGTTTTACAAGTATTTTGTGGTATGATGCAACGGTAAGCGTTGGTGCCTCTGGAGCAATTTTTGGTTTATATGGTTTTTTTCTTGCTTGTATGCTTTTTAAAGTATTTCCTGCGGATTTTAATAAAGCTTTTTTAATCAGTACAATTGTTTTTGTTGGTTTTAACTTGCTTATGGGGTTCACAGGAGGGATTGATAATGCGGCTCACATTGGTGGATTAATGACTGGATTTATTATTGGAATGATTATGTCGGGGCAATTGAAAAAAGAAATTGAGTTCACTGCAGAACATCAAAGCAAAGAAGATTAATATAATTAATTATCAAACGTTTTTATCGAATCAGCTTAAAAATACATGATGTTTACCGAATTATTTATAAATTAGAGCGTTAAAATTCAAGCTGTTATTATTATTTAAAAACTAATAAGAATTCCACCAAATCAAAATATAACCATGGCAGAATATTACGCAAAATCAAGCAATTCTTTATCTTTTGAAGTCACAAAAGAAGAAAAATTAATTGGGAAACTTACTTATACAAGCTGGTTTAAATTTAATGCTGTCATTGAAATTGCTGAGGGTCAGACCTATCAGGTGGAGCCAAAAGGTTTTTGGGGAACTACCATTGAGCTGAAAGACCATGAAAGAGTCCTTTTAAAATTCAGGATGAACTGGAATGGTGAAATCGTGGTACAGACCTATTTTGATGGCGTGAAAAACGGTTATCTCTTTAAACACAGAGGTATTTTTAAAGAATCATTTGTCCTTACCGATCAGGAAGGAGTTGAACTTATGATTATCAAGCCGCATTTAAAATGGACCTCCATGAATTATGAATATCAGATTACAACATCTGATGCCTTTGAAATGTTTCCCGATAAAGAGATTGTTTTAATTAATGCCTTGCATTGTGCTAATTATTACATGTCGATGATGGCTGCTGCCGTGATATAGAAAAGATAATTTTAGATCATAAGAGAAATTATATAAAAGAGCTATCTCAAAAGTCGAATTATTCGACTTTTGTCATTCTGACGAAGGAAGAATCTCATTTACTATCAATAATAGTCCTTAACTACTTATCCAAAGCCTTTGAAACAGCCAAACTGTCTTCCAGCAGTCTGTAGCGCGTAATTTTATTATTTTGAATACGCATCTGAATACAGAATAAAGACTCTACAATACGACCTGTTGCAAGCATTCTCGTTACAAATTCTCCCGTGATAACCGCATTTTCATCATCGTTGAAAATATTTTCGATTTTAGCAGAAATGGGTTCTGTATTTTTCCATAAAAGTTCAAAAGAATCGGATACTTCCTGCCTATTATTTCTTATGCCTAGCCAGGGTGCTTTTTCTTCATCCCCAGGGATATACCAGTCTATAGTATCAGAAAATAGATTAGTTAATTCTTTTAGATTTCTTTCCGAGAGAAACTGAAGAAAGAGCTGAATGATTTCTTGGATATTACGATTCATATTTGAAGATTATAATCAATAATTGAATTTATTAGACCTTATTAATATACGAAAATTTAAGTCTCATATAAGATAAATCAGAAGTTATCTGCTTTTTTATTTTCATTAAATCCCTTTGTTGGTGACTGTTTCAGAGAAATTATTTTTATGACATGTGTCATATTTTTATTTAGAATTAATAAAAATAAATAATTTTGTAGAACTAACTTAATTATAAACATGAAAAAAACAATTATTTCTGCAGCTTTATTAGCCGTAACGATGCTGAGTGCCCAGGAAACAGATACCATTAAAGTGGCTGAAATCCAATCCGTATCCCTCCAGGGAACTCATAATTACAGAACCAAAAAATCGGAATCCATCGCAAGACTTCCTCTTGAAAACCTTGAAAACCCTACTGTTTACAACCTTGTTCCCAAAGAAATCATCAGTGAAATGGGGGCAATGGACTTTAACACAGCAATGGCTTCTGCGCCTGGAGTAGTGGTAAGTAACAGTGTAAACGACAGCGGGAATGATATTTTCATGAGAGGATTCAGTTCCAATGCAAGTTTCAGAAACGGATTGACTCAAAATCCAAGAGTACAGTCCGAAATCGCTAATATTGAAAGAGTAGAAGTAATTAAAGGACCGTCCGGAACCTTATTTGGAGGAACATTAGCCAACTATGGTGGAGTGGTGAATATCGTTACAAAAAAACCACAGGAAAACTTCGGAGGAATTATCAATTATACTACCGGAAGCTGGGGAATGAACAGGATCACGGCAGATGTAAACACCCCTTTGAATAAAGAAAAAACAGCATTGGCAAGATTCAATGTGGCAGCTTATTCTCAGGATTCATTCCAGGATGCCGGTTACAACAAAGGATTGTTCTTCTCTGGAAGTGTTTTATATAAAGTAAGTGACAAAACCACAGTAACACTTGATACCGAGTTTCATGCTCCGGATAAAACATTAAATGCTTATGTAAGAAACTCAGAAAAACTGACCTTACACTCGATGAAGGACCTGGAAGTAGCTTATAAAAGAGCATTTACAAGCAATGATATCGGTTCCAAAAGAACCAATTTTGTAACGATGGCTGAAGTAACCCATAAATTCAATGACCAATGGACTTCAAGAACGTCTTACCAGAGAGGAGAAGCCAATGAAAATGAATCTATATTTTTAGTACTCAGATATCTGAATAATAATCAGGTTGAAAGAATGATTCGTCCTTTTGACAGCTTTAAAGTGACCACAGACAATATCCAGCAGAATTTTACAGGAGATTTTAAAATAGGAGGCTTAAGAAACCGCCTGGTAGTAGGAATAGATTATTTCCAGCAAAGAACAAAATATCAGTTCCCTTACTATGAAGCTAACGGATACAGCAATGTTTTCATGCCATACGATAAAGTTAGCCTTGACAGCTCTTCCGCTTGGGATCCTATTTCAAGAAATAAATTCATGAATAAGGAAAGAAAATCTACAGAATCTGATATTACAACATTCAGAACGATCAGCGGTTATATCTCCAATGTTTTGAATATCACAGACAATTTACTGGTAATGGCAAGTTTGAGAGTAGACAGCTACAAAAATGATGATACGGTTATAAATGGGGTAGAGATTTCTACGAAAAACGGATATCCTGAAAATAAAGTTACGGGATACAGCCAGACCCAGTTTTCTCCAAAATTCGGATTGGTGTATGAAATTGTAAAAGATCAGATTTCATTTTTTGCCAATTACGTAAATGGATTTAAAAACTATGCTCCGTCATTGAATGAAGTCGGTGTATTGACAAAATGGGATCCGGAACAGGGAAATCAGGTTGAAACGGGCTTTAAAGTGGATCTTTTCCATAAAAAATTATTGACAACGGTGAGCTATTATAATATTAATGTTAAAAACCGTCTTGTAGCAGATCCGGGCGGAATAGGAAGCATTCAGGATGGAAATATCAAAAGCCAGGGACTGGAAATAGGGATTATCGCCAATCCTTTCAAAGGATGGAATATCGTTGCCGGATATGGATATAACGATAATAAATATGATGACCGAAGCAAAGACAGCGGAAAAAGAATCGCCTGGACACCAAAACATGTAGCTAATTTATGGACAAGTTACAAGATTGTGGATGGAGCGTATGAAGGTCTTGGTTTCGGAGCTGGATTCAATTTTGTGGATCAAACCTATATCAATATTACCAATCATTTCCTCGCTCCTTCTTATACTACAGTGGGGGCTACGGTTTTCTATGACAAGAAAAAATACAGAATCGGTTTGAAAATGAATAATGCTTTGAATGAAAACTACTGGAACTTCTACGGACAGCCACAGAAGCCAAGAGAAATCCTTGCCAATTTTGCATTTAAATTTTAAAACCTGAAAAACAAAAAATAATCTCGAAAATATAAGGATGAAAACCGCAAAGGTGTAACGCTTTCATTGATAGTAAACAACTGTTTCTGATGCCCTCAAATATGCTAAAGTAAATGGCAGCAGGAATAACTCTTTTCACTTTTCAAACATGCCATTATTATCACCTTGTTGCGCCTTTGCATTTTCAACTATTACATTTTTGAATGATGAAAACAGATATGGAAAACAAAAAAATTAATCCTAAAAAAAAGCAGGGAAAATCCCTTACCAAAAAGATCACCGGATGGCTGCATCTCTGGCTCGGACTGGTTTCCGGGATTATTGTGCTTACAGTTACTCTTTCAGGGACTGTATTTGTCTTTTGTGATGAAATCATTGATCTGTGCGGCGGAAGTGCTAAATACGTTAATGCTCCGGCTCATACTAAAAAGATGACACCTGAAGCGTTGCTTGTACAGTTTCATCAACAGGTTCCGGACAGAAAAGCGTTCTATTTTGATACTTACAAAGATGCTGGCAGAAGTTTCAGAGTAGCTTCAGCAACGAAGCCACCTAAAGATAAAAGTGCGGACAAAGCAGAAAAACCAAAGAAAAAAGGCCGTGGTCCCCGTGGTGTATTTGCTTATCATTATCTTGATCCTTATACCGGAAAAGTAATCGGTTCTACAAAAAGTTATGAGTTTTTCTATATTGTAGCCCATATTCATGCGCAGTTGTTGGCAGGAAACTTCGGGAAAACGGTGGTTGGAATTGCTTCTATCATATTTTTTGTTCAGCTCATCGGCGGATTGATTCTCTGGTGGCCAAAAAAATGGAACAAAACAACAAGAACAACAGCTTTTAAAATCAAATCCGGAACAAAATGGCGCAGAAAAAACTACGATTTTCATAATGTCTTTGGTTTTTATTCATTGCTTCCGGCAGTGTTTATTACCATTACGGGACTCATTATGGCCTATGAAGTTTTAACCAATCTTACCCAGCAGGCTTTCGGCGGAGCAGTAGATGCCCATACTATTGCAGAAAAATATGAACCTAAATTTGATCCTGAGAAAAAAGCCTTGTCTTATGCTGATTTCGTTGACAAAAAATTCAAAGAATTTCCCAATGCAAAACAGTTCAGGATGAGTCTTCCAAGAAATGATTCAGCAACAGTGTATCATGTGGTTGCAGCTCAGTTTATCGGGCTAAAAAGCCTTGTCAACGGGAAGAGTATGGAAACAAATAAATACACCGGAAAAGAAATTGATTATCCTAAAGAAGTTCAGATGCATGAAGTAATTGAACACATGAATTTTGATCTTCATGTAGGCTATTGGGGTGGGATGTTCGGTAAAATATTCACCTTCATCATCGGAATTATCTGTACCAGTCTCCCGATTACGGGATTCCTGATCTGGTGGGGCCGAAGAAACAAATCACCCAAAAAGAATAAAGAAATTAAAAATATTCATCAACACAGAAAAGATTCACACCATGAACAACTGGTTTAAAATTATCACACTCTCATTACTTTTAGTATTCGCACCTGGAAAAGCCCAGGAAAAACTGACAATAGGAGAGAAGCAAACTATATTTTCAAAAATTTTAAATGAAAACAGGGAAATCTGGGTTCACTTGCCTAAAACCTATAATGACAATGCCATAAGTCCCGCCAAATATCCGGTAATCTATCTTTTAGACGGAGAAATCAATTTTGAATATTATACAGGATTAACGGATTTTATTGCCAGAACTCCTTATGCTGATATTCCCGAATGTATTGTTGTGGGAATTAAAAATACCGAAAGGACAAGAGATCTTACTCCCACAAAAGCTCAGAAGAAAAGCCCTGTAAATCCGGATATCATACTTTTTGCCGACAGTGGCGGAGGCGAAAACTTCTTGAAATTTATGCAGGAAGAGCTGAAACCATTCATTAATAAAAACTACAGAACTCAGGATTATTCTGTATTGGTTGGGCATTCTTTCGGGGGATTATTTGCCATCAATACATTCCTTTTACATCCGGAGTATTTCAATGCTTATGTTGCGAACGATCCAAGTTTATGGTGGGATAATAAAGTGACCATCATCAGAACAAAAGAGTATCTGGAAAAGAATAAAAAGTTTCCTGCAAAAAAATCTTTGTACGTTTCTCAGGCAGACAATGAAGAACAGCAGAAAAACTGGAATTCTGATATGACTCAGGCCATTGAAGAGTTTAAAGGAATCATAGAAAAAAACGGATCTCTGAACTATAAACATAGTTTTTTTGAAGGAGAAACCCATGGAACTGTTTCCTATCCGGGAAATTATGAAGCATTAAAATTCATATTTAAAGGTTTCAGAACGGATATAAAACAACTTGCCAAAAATCCCATACTGCTGGAAGAAGATTATAAAAAGTTTTCCGAAAAAATGGGTACAGAGTTTACCCCTTCAGAAGCTTATCTGAATGTAGTCATCAAATTCATGAAAAGCAACAGTTTCAAAGAATCTGAAAACTATTTTACGAACCTGAAAGACCAATATTATCCTAAAAAATAATATACTGAAAAGAAACTGTGCCAAAAGTCAAACAATTTGGCTTTTGACACAGTTTCTTTTTTATATATACTAATTTTAAAATTAGGTTTTGGCTAAAGCCAATGGAATTGCTGATGTAATAAAAAACGGGCTAAAGCCCGTTCCTATTGAATCTTTTCTCGCAGATTTTGTTGATTGAGCAGATTTATTCTCAAAGATTATCCACCCAGTTTGTCATTCCGTAGGAATCCAGATGCTGTATTTGGCCATTGGGAAAGAATTAAGGCTTTTTTGGGATTGGAATTGAGTTTTATGGATTAGAGTGTTGATATTAAGGGTATAGATTCCTACGGAATGGACACACTAAGTGTATAATTGATCATTCCGGTAGAATCTAAACATATTCATTTTCAAGAGCTCTTTTTTAATGTCTGTTATCGCAATTGATAGGGAAATCTTTCTCCGTTTTATCTAAAAAACTAATGGAAGGACAACCAAAAGACTGTGCTATGAACCCAAAAATCACAGGAGGTTTTCCTTTAAAAAGATGACCCGTATATTGGAAAATATTAGCTTCATCAGCATCTATCCCGTACAAAGGAAGAAATTCTCCGCCATCACTTCCTGCAAGAGAAAATGTTTTCTCAGCAATCTTTTCCTTATCATCATTAATCACTACCAATTTGCGTTCTACAGTATTTCCTTCTTCAAGATAATCCTGCAGATAATAGGTCAGGTTTTCATACTGTGACTGATAGGTTTTTCCCTGAACTAATTTTGAATGAGAAAAATATTTTTTTGAAATATCGGCACCTGCTTTTTGCCATTTGATTGCTTTCATTTTATTTTCTACGAAAGGATTTGTACTTCCAAAATATGCGACGGCATTATTAAATCGGTCGTACTCTGTGGTTTTTTGGTGAGTAGCTACCTGAAAGCCCACCATATAAGAATCTGGATCTAAATCTTCACTATCTGTGTAAGGACTTAGATAAGCTACTGCTTTTAATTGGCTTATCGGCATTTTTTGAAGTTTATTAGAGCCATACTCATAAATATAGAGCGAATCCTTTTCCGTGAGATGAACTCCGTTGAGAAGTTTTTTTCTGCTGGGAGCATCCAGTTCAAAATGCTGGCGTTCTTCATAAGTCATCTGCTTATGATTTTTAACAATGTCTGCAGGAATAGGTTGCTCTCCTTTGTAGATATCTGAAACAGAAATAAAAATATCCATATCAGAATCTTTTTCAGCGGATGAAATAACAGATAAACTGAAAATATTAAAATCGGTATAATCTATTTTCTCTTCGGTTTTTGTTGTTTTTATAGAATCATTCGCGGGTTTTATTTCTGTGGTAACTGTTTTCTTTTCTTCTTTCTGACAGCTTATAATAACCAGTGAGGAAAATAAAAGGGCTGCAGCAGTTTTGGTTTTCATGATTTTTCTTAGTTTTAAGGTGTTTATCATATTCTAATTCATTTTGTAGTAAGGCTCTGAAAAGTATTTGCTGGGTTTTATATAAGCCATTTTCCTCTCGGCATCAAAAATCCAGATAAATCTGCGGAGCATATCGGCACCCAGATAGCTTACATTTTGTGTTTTAAGTTCTCCTGAGAAAAATCCTGCCGGGATATCTTTGAAAACACTCTTTCCCAGTTTAAAATAAGGAAGAATGGCCTGTTTGGTGGTTAGAGTTTTTCCTTCAGAATTTTTCAGCGTTTTTTCTCCGGTTACTTTTAGCTTTTTGTCAAGATGCTTTTCTTCAGCAAATTCATTACTGTACAGAATCGCTCCGGAAAATCCTGATTGCAGTACAAAATAGGCTTCCTGCTGTTGATCTCCATCAATAATATTATCTCCGGCAAGATAGAATCCGTCATGATCTAAGATGATATTTAAAGGCTGGTACTCTTTCAGGTCCGGCATTTTATCATACATCACAAATTGGTTGTTATCATAATCAATTTTAAATGCTTTACCATCAAAAATTCCGGTTCCGATTTTTCCGTCAGCTTCATGTCCTGTTAACTGATTATCAAAAAAGCGTACATTTTTCTGGATGATTTTTCCAATTTCTACGGTATTATGATCACTAATTTCTTCTTTATTGAAAATAATATGATCTGCTTTCCGCTTTCGTTCGGGTGAAATTGAATAATCTTTCATCGCAATCTGAAACATCAGATCCAGAGAATCCTTTTTGTTGACAAGGGTTTTCACAATGATATTATTGTGTTTTGTGATCCGGAAAGGAATGGTTTGCTGAGCTTTCATCCCGGAAAATCCAATAGAAAGCAGCATAAAAAGGGCTGTTTTTTTGAGCATTATAAGTGATTAGTGTTTTAAAACATTAAAATTACCTATTATCTTTGGAAAAGCAAATAATAAAATAAAATGGTTGAAAAATTGCTTCAAAGCGGAATCCATTGGGAAAAGAAAGAATTCAAACGGAATGAGTTCCTTAAGATTTCGGGCAGTACAGATACTAATATTTATTTTATTGAAAACGGCAGTGTCCGGATTTTCATGATGGACGAAAATGAAGAGAGAATTATCCGTTTCGGATATATCGGAAATATTATTGTCAGTCTTGACTCTTTTTTATCAGGAAAACCCTCAGATTTATATATTCAGACTATTAAAAAATCAACTGTGAAAATTGCTTCAAAAATAGATTTTTATGAGTTTGTACAATCCGATGAAGAACATATGAAATTTTGGATGAATATTCTTGAAGATCTTGTATTGCAACAGCTGGAAAGAGAAAAAGATTTGCTGATCAATGCTCCGGGAGAACGTTTTGAGAGAGTTTTAAAACGAAGTCCGAAGCTATTTCAGGAAGTTCCCAATAAATACATTGCCAATTACCTGAGAATGTCACCGGAAACTTTGTCAAGGCTTAAAAAATCTTGAGTTCAGTCAAGATTTAAGAAAAATCTGATGATGATATTTGCATAAAAAACATCATGAAAACTTCAGTTTCAATATTATTAAGTGAATTACAACAAAGAACCAGTCAGCATTTAGAATACGCACAGACCCTTTTAGAAAAAGCAGAAAGAGAGCTGAATTTCAGAAATTCACAAGATAGTTGGAGTTCACTGGAATGTCTGGAACATCTCAATCGTTATGGAAACTTCTATATTCCCGAAATCACCAATAGAATAGATGGCTCTAAAATTTCTCCGAAAGATACTTTCAAACCGGGAATTCTAGGGAATTATTTTGCTAAAAGCATGCTTCCCAAAGAGAATTTGAATAAAATGAAAACGCTTAAAATAATGAATCCTATCCACAGTCAACTCAATAAAACAGTGATAGAGAAATTTATCAGTCAGCAAAAACAGCTGCTCGGATTATTAGAAAAAGCGCAGAATATTGATCTTGAAAAAACAAAAACGAGCATCAGTATTTCAAAACTTATAAAACTGAAGCTGGGAGATACCTTCCGTTTTGTTATCTATCATAATGAAAGACATATTGAGCAGATAAAAAGAATTTTAACTTCTTAAAAAAGAGATGTAATTTCTAAAAAGCTTACTTTTAGACTAATGGAAATTATACACCAAAAAAATATATCAACTCCACTGGGAGAAATGATTGCCTGTGCCGTATACCAGGGAATCTGTCTGCTTGAATTTACAGATCGAAAGAATATTGAAAAACAGCTGAAGGCCCTTTCAAAAGCTTTAAAGGCAGAGATCGTAGAAAAAGAGCATCTTCATTTTCTCCAATTGGAAGAAGAATTAACAGAATATTTTGAAGGAAAAAGAAACCATTTTGAAGTTCCGTTGTTTATCACAGGTACTGAATTTCAGGAAAAAGTCTGGCAGCTTCTCCGCGAAATTCCGATGGGAGAAATAAGGACGTATAAACAACAGTCGGAAATCTTAGGAAATCCCAAGGCAATACGTGCTGTAGGAACAGCTAATGGAATTAACAAAATTGCCATTTTAATCCCTTGTCATCGTGTGATAGGCTCGAATGGAGAATTGGTAGGGTATGCCGGAGGTATTTGGAGAAAACAAAAGTTGCTGGAACTTGAAAAAGCAATTTTATTCTAAATCTGAACTTATTTTCCTGAATCATTAAAAAATAGATGTTCATTTTTCGGTTGCATGCAGCTCCATAATCTTTCTACTTTTGAATAAAAAAACAATGATTAGCTTTAAACAACTGCATCAGAGCGAAGAGCCATTACTATTGGTGAATGTATGGAATGTAGAAATCTACATAGAGCTTGAAAAAGCAAGTCAGAAGATTACAAACAGAAGAAGTTTTTCACCTCTTTTTATTTAAATATGGAACTCACAGAAAAAATAATGTATGAGGCATCATATACCAAAGATGTTTCGTTTGAAGGAATATTCTGGATGGGAGTAAAAACTACGGGAATATTCTGCAGACCTACTTGTACAGCAAGAAAACCAAAATTTGAAAATGTAGAATTTTTTTCCAATACCAAAGATGCGATGCTCAAAGGATATCGCCCGTGTAAAGTATGCAGACCTTTGGAAAATCTTAATGCGACACCAGAATCTATTAAAGAATTGCTCAAAGAAATTGCAGATGATCCGGCATTAAAATTTAAAGATTATGACCTTGTAAAAAAGGGACTGGAACCGGCAACAGTTCGCAGATGGTTTCTGAAACACCATGGAATAACATTTCATGCCTTTCAGAGAATATCAAAGCTGAATACCGCATTTAAAAGACTTCAGCAGGGAGAATCAGTTACGGATGTGGCTTTTGACACAGGCTATGAAAGTCTCAGTGGTTTTAATGATAGTTTTAAAAATGTTTTTGGAGGATCACCTAAAAATAATGCCATGGAGAAAATCATTGATCTGAAGAGAATTGAAACCAGGCTGGGAACCATGATCGCCTGTGCTGATGAAAACGGAATCTGTCTTCTGGAATTTTCAGACAGAAAAGCACTTCCTACAGAGCTGAAAAGTATTTCTACCTATTTTAAAGCAAATATTATACAAGGTGAAAACTCTCATTTTGACACTCTGGAAAAACAGCTTTCTGAATATTTTGAAGGAAAAAGAACAACGTTTACAGTGCCTCTATCTCCCGTAGGAACAGATTTTCAGAAAGAAGTCTGGAATATTTTGCAGGAAATTCCTTACGGAGCAACCCGGAGTTATCAGGAACAGGCAGATATTCTGGGAAATCCTAAATCTGTGAGAGCAGTAGCCAATGCCAATGGTTTGAATAAAATATCCATTATAATACCGTGCCATCGTGTGATTGGAAGTAACGGACAGCTAACAGGCTATGGTGGAGGAATCTGGAGAAAACAAAAGTTACTGGAATTGGAAAAGGCTATATTGTTTTAGAAATATATAAATAAAATATCCTATATTTCGGCATTTACAATACGTTTTGTCACCTTTTTATGAAATCGAAGATTCCGGTTATTTTAATTTTTTCCAGACTGATTATTGGATTTATCATTGTTTCTTTAAGCCTCATTAAAATAGAAAATTATCAGGCAATTGCTGTCACTCTTTTATCCATAGGATTATTGACTGATATTTTTGACGGAATTATCGCCCGACATCTGAATGTTTCCACTCAGAAACTCAGGCGTCTGGATTCTACAGTTGATCAGATTTTCTTTGTTTTAGTAGGAATCTCCGCTTTTATACTATGTCCCGAATTCTTCAAAACAAATGCTTACAAAATAATTATTCTGGCGGGTGCAGAAGTTTTGATTTATCTGGTAAGCTTTTTAAAATTCAGAAAAGAAGTGGCAACGCATTCTATCGGGGCCAAAATTTGGACCTTATTTCTTTTTGGAACACTTATTCAGGTTATCTTAGATTGTCAGTCTGTTATTTTGTTTAATCTATGTTTTTGGATAGGATTACTCACCCGGGCAGAGATTATTGCCATCCTTTTAATCCTTAAAAAATGGACGAATGATGTGCCTTCTGTTTTTCATTCCATACAGCTGAGAAAAGGGAAAACGATTAAGAAAAGTAAAATGTTTAATAGTTGATAATTTACTTTTTAAAAGAATTTGGTTAAAAAATCCCTTCATAGAAAAATATCGGTAAAACAAAATTTAACGAAGTTTATGAAAGCTATTTTGTTTTGATTTTTGTAATTTTAAACAAAAATTTACACGTGAAAAAGTTATTAGCAGCAGTTTGCATTTCAATTTCAGCATTAAGTTTTGCTCAGGATTATTCTGTGCCGGCAGCAAGTCCGCGTCAGAAGGTTGAGCAGCAGTTTTCTATGTCTAAAATCTCCATCGACTACGGAAGACCGGGAGTGAAAGGACGTAAGATCTTCGGAGAATTGGTTCCTTATGGTCAGGTTTGGAGAGCAGGTGCTAACTCTTCTACAAAAATTACTTTCGGACAGGCCGTTAATTTCGGTGGAAAAACAGTTCCTGCAGGAACTTACGGATTGTTCATCGTTCCTACAGAAAAAGAATGGAAAGTAATATTGAATAAAGATTTCCAACAGTGGGGAGCTTACACTTACGATCCTAAACAGGACGTAGTAGATGTTACCGTACCGGTAAATACCCTTACAGACAAACAAGAGTGGTTTGAAATTACTTTAAATCCTACAGATGAAAACACAGGAAATTTAGTGATCAAATGGGATATGGCTCAGGCAGAAGTTCCTTTGAAACCATCAAAATTAGACACTGTAATCAAGATTTCTGACAAATTGAAGGAAATCAAGAAAATAGAATCAGATTCTACTAAAAAGAGCTAAGTAATGAATTTTTCTGTTCAGCCCGTTTTAGAGAATGAAGAATTTCAATTGATCCCCTTACAGCAAGGGGATTTTGAATCTTTATATGAAGTAGCTTCCGATCCTAAAGTCTGGGAACAGCATCCCAACAAAAACCGTTATCAGAGAGAGGTTTTCGAAAACTTTTTTACAGGAGCTATGGAGAGTGGCGGAGCTTTCAAGATTATTGAGAAAGCTACCGGAGACGTATTGGGAAGCAGCCGTTATTATGACTTTGATGAAGAAGACAGCCATATTTTCATCGGATATACTTTCTATGGAACAAAATTCTGGGGTAAAGGAATCAATCCACAGGTTAAAAAACTGATGCTGGATTATATTTTCCAGTTTGTAGATAAGGTTCATTTTCATATTGGAAAAGAAAATTTCCGTTCACAGACAGCTTTGGAAAGACTTGGAGGACAAAAAATTGCTGAAGAAGAAGTCGCATATTTTGCAGAGCCTACAAGAACCAATTTCGTATATGAAATCACAAAAGAAGCCTGGATATGAAAAAATATAAAATTCAACATTCACCATTTATAGTTCCTACTAACGATGGGAAACTGATAGAAGAGCATTGGGGAAATTCTACCGGAAATTCTAAAGTTTCTATTGCTCATATGGTGGCACCTCCGGACTGGAGTGAACCTCATCAGACCCCCGAATTTGATGAATTTACTTACATCATTTCAGGAAAAAAACAGTTTGAAATTGATGGAGAGATCGTTACTCTGGAAAAAGGTCAGAGTATTCTAATTGAAAAAGGAGCAAGAATCCGTTACAGTAATCCATTTTCAGAACCTTGCGAATACCTTGCCATCTGTCTGCCTGCATTTTCTATGGAGTTGGTCAACAGAGAAGAGGAAGGAGTAGATTAAGAAAATTTTTAAAATATAAAAAAGCAAATCCTCGGATTTGCTTTTTTGTTTGGGTATTAAATTAGAATTATTTTCTTGAATGCCTATAATTCTATATTTATTTCAAAATTTCTTTCAGAAACATCAGGGTATGATTCCAGGCTCTTTTTGCCATGGTTTCATTATAGTCCGGTGATTTCGGATCTGTGAAAGTATGTTTGGAGTGAGCGTATGTGATAATCTGCCAGTCGGCATTTCCTTCATTCATTTCTTTGATGAGGTTATTGTAATCATCAGGAGTTACACTTTTATCATCAGCGGGATTTTCAACCAGAATTTTAGCAGTTAGGGCTTCATTTTTTCTGCTCTGATCCCTTGCAAGACTTCCATGGATAGAAACCACTCCTGCAACAGGTAAATGACCTCTGGCTGATTCTAACGCTCCGGTACCACCGAAACAATAACCGATAACAGCTGTTTTGTCAGAAATAGCCCCGTTTTTCTTCAGCTGCTCCAAAGCCAGCGAAATTCTTTTCTGGTATTCGTTATAATTCTGTTTGTAATATCCTGAACTTTTAGCAGCAGATTCATTGTCTGCAGGAATTTTTCCTTCGCCATAAATATCAGCGATAAAGGCAATATAACCTTGTTTTTCAAGTTCAAGAGCAGCCGTCTTAGCTTCTTCGTCAATCCCTTTCCAGGCTGGGAGAATCAAAACTCCCGGAAGTTTCTTTCCTGCATTGGAAGTGATAAGACCATTTAGTTTCTGCGCACCGTCCTGATAGGAAACAGATTTAAGTTTCTGACTGAAAAGAGTTCCTGAAGCCATAATCATTGTGGTTAATAAGATAGAACGTATCATAATTAATTATTTGTGAATTAGTGAATTGTAAAACAGATTAAAATTAAGAAAATATTTAAAAGAGTTCAACGTCAATTCCAATTTTCTTCAACTTCTTGGGTAAATTGACATCAGAAAATCTGAACGGTAATGAAATTCAGTGAGTGTGTGATAGTCTGCTTGTATTTCTTTACTCTGGTCTGTAAAACTGATACTGCCCGTCTTTATAATAAGCATTGATATGCTGAAGTCCATTGGTCAGAATAATTTCTCTGGCTCCGATAATGGAATTATACCTGGCGGTTTGTTCAAATGTTTTCTCCGTTAATTTGATCTGTGGCGCTTTACATTCGATCAGAATAACAGGCTCTGTTTTCTCGGTAATCAAAAGGTCAATACGTTTGGTCAGCCCATTCAGGACGATCTTTTTTTCGGTGATCAGGGCTGATGTAGAATAGGATTTTACAGTAAGGTAATAATGTATCCAGTGCTGTCTTACCCATTCCTCAGGAGTGAGCAGAAGATAAGTTTTACGAACCAAATCATAAATAAAAAACTTATCTTTGTCTTTCTTGAATTTAAAATCAAAAGTTTCCTGAAAATTCAGTTTTGGAAGTTCCATTTATAAGATGAAAGAATTAGATTTAATCCTCAAAAATATTAAAAATAAAGAAGTTTTACCTATTTATTTTTTCCACGGAGAAGAAGCTTACTTTAT
This sequence comes from Chryseobacterium sp. GVT01B, assembly GCF_019970045.1. Taxonomy (GTDB): domain Bacteria; phylum Bacteroidota; class Bacteroidia; order Flavobacteriales; family Weeksellaceae; genus Chryseobacterium. The sequence continues at coordinate 27,374 of NZ_JAHXYI010000005.1, read as the reverse complement.
TGATGTCGCTGTGAAAGCCCTTGAACATAACTTTCTGGAAGAAGATGAAAAAGCTTTCAATCAGACAGTTACTTACGGAAAAGATACTTCTTATCAGGAAGTTCTTTCTCTGGCCAGGCAGTTTCCGATGATGGGAGACAAACAGGTGATTATCGTGAAAGAAGCTCAGGATTTACGATTCAATGAAGAGGAAAACAGAATTTTGGAATCTTATGTAGAAAGCCCTGTTCCTTCTACAGTATTGGTTTTTGCGCACAAACATAAGAAACTGGACAGCCGGAAAAAGGCAGCCAAAGCTTTAGATAAAGCCAAAGCTCTTTTTTTGAGTGAATCTGTAAAGGAAAGCAATCTCCCTAAATGGATTTCAGATGAATGTGCGAAACTGAAAATCAATACAGCCCCTAATATTTCCCATCTCCTGGCAGAATATCTTGGGAATGACCTGTCAAGAATTGTTAATGAACTCAACAAATTAAAAATCATTCTTAAAGAAGGAGAAATCCTCGACGGAACCATTGTTGAAAACCATATTGGGATCAGTAAAGAATACAATATTTTTGAGCTTCAAAAGGCTTTGGGGACCAAAAATGCCAATACTGCTTTTAAAATTGCCCATTTTATGGGAAAAAACCCGAAGAATAATCCTTTTGTAATGATGCTGGCAAGCCTTTACAATTACTTTTCAAACGTTATTATCTATCAGACGATGGCCGGGCAGTCTCCACAGACCATTGCATCCCAGATGGGTGTAAATCCTTATTTCATTAAAGATTATGCAGAAAGTGCAAGACTTTACCCTTTAAAACATGCCACGAGAGTCATTTCTATTCTCCGTGAGTTTGATATGAAAGGGAAAGGACTTGGAGCGGTGAATATGGGAGAAGCTGAATTGATCAGGGAGTTGGTGTATAAAATTATCAATGTAGATAAAATTAAGATGAAAGTGTGAGGCGAGGTGAAGAGATACGGGGTGCGGGATATGCTAATTACGGAAATGAAAACACAAGTTTTTTAATTTTTACAACCCGAATCAAATAACTCGAATCACGAATCACAAACCCCAGAGCAGTTACTATCGAAATTCAACATATCAGATATTGACAAGTATCATTAAAATAACTTTAAGGAGAAATTAAAAATTCCGAAATTAGCAGTCTTAATTCAAATTAAATCTTTTCGAACAAAGTAAATTATGGAGCAAAACATTTTAGATTGTGTGATCGTTGGATCTGGGCCTTCTGGTTTCACCGCTGCTATCTATGCAGCAAGAGCAGACCTTAAACCTGAATTGTATACAGGTTTGGAGCCAGGCGGACAATTAACTACCACCACAGAGGTGGATAACTTTCCAGGGTATCCAGCTGGGATTACAGGTCCTGAAATGATGATGGATCTGCAAAAACAGGCAGAAAGATTTGATACCAAAGTTCATTATGAAATGATCACTAAAGCTGAGTTTTCTAAAGAAGTTGGCGGTGTTCACAAATTATATGCAGGAAACAAAGAGATTCTTGCAAAAACAGTAATTATCTCTACAGGAGCTACTGCAAAGTATTTAGGTCTTGATGATGAAAAAAAATATGCAGGAGGTGGAGTTTCAGCTTGTGCTACATGTGATGGATTCTTCTACAGAGGAAAGGATGTTGTAGTAGTAGGAGCGGGAGATACAGCTGCTGAAGAGGCAACTTACCTTGCCAAACTGTGTAAAAAAGTAACTTTATTGGTAAGAAAAGACGTTTTCAGAGCTTCAAAAGCAATGGTTCACAGAGTGGAAAGTACTCCGAATATCGAAGTTAAATTTCACCATGAATTAATCGGGATTGAAGGTGAAAACAGTCTGGTAGAAAGAGCGGTAATCATCAATAACCAGACTCAGGAGAAATCTAAAGTAGATGTAGAAGGAATCTTTATTGCAATCGGTCACAAGCCGAATACTGATATCTTCGCAGGACAGGTAGATCTTGATGAAAACGGATATATCTTAACAGAAAAAGGTTCTTCAAGAACCAATCTTCCGGGAGTATTTGCTGCTGGAGATGTTCAGGATCATATCTACAGACAGGCTATTACAGCTGCAGGAAGCGGATGTATGTCTGCAATGGATGCTGAAAAATATTTAGCTGAATTACACTAATAGTATTCAGTTTATGCAATACAAAGCGTGCCTCTTGGGTGCGCTTTTTTCGTTTTCCTATATCTGGAGTGTTTTTTTTGAAAACGCAAAGACGCAAGGTTTTTAAGTTTATGATCTATTTTTAAGGCGCAAGAAAATCAAAGATTTTCAGCAAGTGGAATATTATTTTTCGCAACTCAAGTACACAGTATATAATTTTATCGGAAATAAAATCTTTGCGCCTTATAAGCAGTCTTTTTAAGATCACTTGCGTCTTTGCGTTTTCCAATGAAAATATTTCTTCATATCAAATATCCGATAAAAAATTCATGAAATATCTAATGAAAACATTAATATATTTGTGAAACTGCAAACAACCCCGAATTGCATTCCATTAATATTAAACTTAAAAAAACGAATAAAAAAATGAAAAGAGTAACCGCTATCGGAGGTATCTTCTTTAAGTGTAAAGACCCTGAACAGGTAAACGAATGGTATAAAACCCACCTTGGATTACCCACCAGCCCATATGGAGCCAAATTCGACTGGAAAGAGGCCGATTCTGATAAAAAGGGATATACACTGTGGAGTCCTTTTAAAGAATCTACCCAGTATTTTGAGCCTTCATCAAAAGAATTCATGATCAATTACCATGTAGAGAATATCGAAGCTTTGGTAGAGGAACTAAAGAAAGAAGGGGTAACTGTTCTGGATGAGGTAGCTACGTATGAATATGGAAAATTTGTACACATTCTTGATCCGGAAGGAAACAAGATAGAATTGTTTGAACCTGCAGGAGAATAAAAGACGGAAAAGACTGTAATTGAGAACCTGCTAAAACTATACGTAAAGCTTGTTATTCAGAGCAGAACAAAGTGAAGCGTAGAATCTAAAGTATTTCAATAAATTTAGATTTCTGCGGAATGACACAATAGGAATGATTACCTACCCGCAACGTTTGTCATTCCGTAGGAATCCAGTCTCAATAACTCAGAAAGAATAAGGTCATAAGAAATAAGAACTCAGGCAAAATTCTGACTGAATTCTCATTATTTCCCTTCCTTGGAAAAGGATGGTGAAAGTTCAAAGAATTTTTGATGGAGAGGCTTTTCCAGCATACTTTTCCACATTGTCATTGACTGCATCGAATCTTCGATTTCTGGCAAAGGAAGAATCTTATTGAGTTTTTAAGTTCTCCTTTGGTCAGAATGACAGTTTTACAACATTTCTGTAATTCTAATCCAAAATATAAATCTTTTTCTCTTTAAGATTGAATCCCAGTTTTTTACCCAGCCAGTTAATACTCGTTTTACCTTCATAAATAAGACCTTCCACAAAAGCGACTTTAGGCTTTTCAACAGTAGTAAAGGGGGTAGAAATAGAGCCAATATCACCTATATAAAACTTAGTTGTCAGATCGGGATTGAATTCACTTTTCTTTTCCATCACCTGCAGGGTTTCCTTTTTGATATCCAATGTATTCATCAGGTGTTCACTCAGCCAAAAAGAATCTTTACCAGAGCCGGAATCCAGAAGAACATTAATCTTGTATTTATTGTTTAATAGCACATAAGTAGTAATATCCATGGACTGGTCTGCGTTGGTAGACAGCTGGATATCCATCACTTTCTTACTGCTCAGTTTTTCTTTTGGAAAGATAAGCTCGTTAGTAGTATAATCAATGATAAACTCTGTATCATAAAGCATGGGAAGGGAGATCAAGCCGTCAATTCCTTTGATCTCCATATCATGAGTGGAGTACCAGGTATCTTTAAATTTTTTACCATTAAAAATAATCTCTTTCGATTTGAAAAGGGGAATAGTCATTTTTTCACCGGTAGCCCGGAAAGCCGTCAGATAATTATAAGTTTCTTTTGGGCCAAGCTCTTTGGAAAAATTTCCCAGAAAAAGATTAATTCCTCCTCCGGTATCGAAGATAAAATTTCCTTTTTTGCCATCTATTTCAGCTCCGACAATCAGGTGGCCGGATGGAAGAACAGACATAGGCATTTTCTGAGCAAAAGCCATTGAGGAAAAAGCTAGAGAGGCAGTAATAAACGTATTTTTAATAAAAGATTGAGTAAACATTTGAAAATAATGTTATTAGTTTTTAATATTGCGATGAATCCTTACAAATATAATGTAAAATTCAGAACAGAAAATCGGATAACTCAATGATTGATTATCCGTTAAAATGCTTTTGAGTCATTTCTAAAGGGCTTTCTGTTCCTGGTAATAAATGACTCTTACTTAAAGTAAAATCCCTACATTTAGCAACTAATCAAAAGAATATGGAAACAAAAATCATAAAAATCACGCACGTTACTGGAATTTATATCATTGAGGTTCCCAATGGGGCACTTAATGACATGAAAACCCAGTTGGACAAATGTCTTAATGATGAGCAAGGTGCTATTGTAGTAAAAGGAGAAGATGGAGATCAGTTTGTATATCCGTCAGATCTTTTAAAAAACAGTTTCATTGCTATAGTAGACAGGGAATAGGAGTTACTGCAGGAAAAATAATTCCCTTGATTTCTAGTCTATTATTAAGTTTTGTTAAAATTTGTGTGGCAAAAGTTTTGCAGAAATTAAAAATCGTTCTATATTTGCACCACTGAAAACAACGGTATAGCCGGGGTTTAAGGAGAGTTGGCAGAGTGGTCGATTGCGGCAGTCTTGAAAACTGTTGACTGTAACAGGTCCGGGGGTTCGAATCCCTCACTCTCCGCCAGATGCGAAAACGTAAGTTTTCAAAAAGCATCAAAAAACATTTAAATCCTGCAAATCATTGATTTTGCAGGATTTTTTTATTTATAGCAATTACTGTAATTTTCAAAAATACTCCAAAAGTTTATGGCAATTGTGTGGCAATTTTTAAATTGATTGAAAATTGCCATAGAAAGCAGACTCAAAAAACGCATTTAAATAATGTGTAATGAACACGTTGCAGATCTAAACATCTTGATTCGAGGAACTTTTAGTTTGACATTTATAACCTTAAAAAATGTTGAATTATGTTAGTAGAACAAAGCTATGGGCTCACTTTCTTTTTAAAGAGCTCAAAAAATGAAAAGATCCGCCATATTTATGTGCGGATAACTGTAGATGGCATTCCTAAAGAAACCTCTACGAAAAGAAAATGGTATCCCAACCGATGGGATCAGAAAGAAGGCAAAGCTGTTGGAACGAAAGAAGATGCAAAGATTATTAACCTTTTCCTAGAATCTTTAATGAGTAAGATTAACAGCCATAGAACTGAACTTATGAATAATGGTATTCCCATTACCTCTATTGATCTTATAAACTTCATAAACGGAAAATATAAACCTAGAAATAAGGTACTTGAAGAATTTCAGGAACATAATGATGAGATGGGTAAATTGGTAGAGACCGGAGAATATGCCAAAGGATCACATGACCGTTATATCACTGCAAGGTCCCATGTTCAAGAATTTATCAAGTATCAATATAATAAAGAAGACATAGAGTTCAGAGCACTGAACTACGAGTTTGTAAAGGATTATGATCTGTACTTAAAAACAGTAAGGAAATGTTCTAACAATACTTCATTGAAGTATATTAGCAATTTTAAGAAAATAGTGCTGAGAGCTGTTGCAAAAGAGATCATTCCTAAAGATCCGTTTAAGCTATTTATTGGAAAGAAAACCAAAGTTAAAAAGAAGCCGCTGACAAAAGCTGAACTAAAACGAATTGAAGAAAAAGAATTTAGCTCAGAAAGGTTGTCAGTAGTACGGGACATTTTTGTTTTTCAGTGTTACACAGGATTGTCCTATATAGATGCTTTCCAACTCAAATGGGAAGATATTAAAGAAGCTAATGATGGAAGTGCCTGGATTATGTCTAGCAGGCAAAAATCAAAATCTGACACCGATATCCCACTTCTGTCTAAAGCGTTGGAAATTATATCGAAATATAAAGATAATCCATTATGCATAAAAAGAGGCTCCGTACTGCCGGGTCGCTCAAACCAGAAAATGAATGAATATCTAAAGGAGATAGCGGTTTTATGTAATGTTAATGCAATACTTAATACTCATAAAGCACGACGTACCTTTGCCAGTACGGTTACTTTAAACAACGGTGTATCAATACACGTTGTTAAAGAAATGCTGGGTCATCATTCAGTGAAACAGACAGAGGATTATGCAATCACTGAACAGGAATCAATTGCTAGAGAAATGAAAGATCTTGAAGCCAAGCTAAGAGGTAACAATAATTTCAATAGGGGTCTGGTTAAACTTCTCGAACAGCTCGAAAAAGAATTCCATGATTTAAAAAACACTCAGAACGCTTATTCAGAGCTTTCTCTTGCTGAGAGATGTAATGCTTTTGAAAATATGCTCATTAGGGCAAAGGCTATTATTTAATAGAAACAATCCCCTCAATGCATAAAGTTTTGAGGGGATTGTTTTTCTGTCTCAGCTTTTCTGTATAGACAGAATTTCTACTGTGCTGCGATAATCTGGATGATAAGATGGAATGTACTTAATGTATCCAAACTGTTGAAGTTGCTTAAAATATTTATGATAACTGGTTATTGTAGTAATATGCGAAAACTCCATAAGCTTTCTCCTGCTCACTCTGATAATCCATTTTTCATTTTGCTTGCAAGCAAGGCGGGCAATTGCAGTTAACAAAGCAATATGCCAAACATTCAATTTTGGATCACTTTGAATTTCATCAAGGAAATCAAACCAGTGCTGTATATTATTCCTTTCCATAATCAAATAGATGTTGAAGGTCTTCACAGTTGTAATAATACGAGCCCAATAATTTCTTGAATCGAATTTTGCCAGTGATCCTGAGATTTTGTAATGTCGAAGCAGAAATATTCAGTTTTCTGCGAATTACCTTACTCCGCATCCAGCCAAATTCTTCATCCTCTCTTGAATTAGATGGCTTAGATTTTAGTAGGTTCTCAATATCCGAAACTATTAGGTTTCTCAATGCTGTTAAATCATTTTTCGTTATTGTATCCATATTTATAAATTTTGATTAATTCAAAATTTAAACTTTAGACTTACAGATATCCTAAATGAGGAAGTAACAGGCACATTTTTTCTTTGTATTTCTTATTGCCTGTGCAGGAAATTTAGAAAAGGAGTTTTAAGTAGACCAAGATGAACAATTGCCGAACCACTTAGTTGCTGATTTAATTAAAAATTTCATGAAATCAAATCTTATTCTATTGTTGATCTTTTTTTTAAGTTCTTGTCAAGAGCCGAAAAATAATAACAATCACGTTTTAACAGATTCAAGATCGACTATTGTGTATGAAAATATAGTAATTAATAATTCGGAAGCGAAATCTTTGTTTGAAAATGGATTGAAGTCAATAGAAAGTAATAACTATGATGAAGCTTATACATATTTTACCGATGCAAATTTTTTAGAACCAAATAATGTAATAGTATTAAATGGAATTGCGAACATTGAAAGTATGCAAGGCAAAATTAATGATGCCGAGAAAAACTATGAGAAATCACTTTCCATTGATAGTTCATATGTTATTAGTTACGTCAATTATGGAAAACTATTAAATAAGAAAAAATTTTACGAGAAAGCAGAAAAGATATTGAGAATTGGTTTAAGTAAAAGCCCTTCAAAGGCCGAAAAAACGAACTTATACTATAATCTAGTATATACATTGGTCGAAGTTGGTGAATGTGAAAAAGCTAAGGAGTTCGCTATTTTGGCAGAAGCAAATTCTGAATTTGAGGATCAGAAAAATAAAATTTCAAAAAATGATAAAGGGAATTGAAATTTACTGCGATAAATTATAGAAAAATTACATCAAATAACAGCTTATTAGCAACGGTACGGAGAAGTCGAAAGTTTCGCCATTTTAAATTTCCCAAAGACTAATTTATAATAATAAAGTTCCCGCGGTAGAGCCACACCATTGACAATACGAGATACGTTTAAATTGCTACTAAAGTCTCAAAAAACGATAAATTACTGTAATCATACTAGTAGAACAACAAACTATTCGAACACTTATGGGAATTCTTTGGGTTTATTGTCCATATTTATGTAGTGAATGATTTATATACTTTGTATTTATAGGAAAATTCAATAAATAATATATTAGATTGAAATTGAAGTCAGATTTTCTAAAAAAGTAGAAAGCGGATTTCTATGTTATTTTAAATTAGTTTACTATTTATACCTCTTATATAAATTAAAGGAACGGTAAAAAGAGCGATGTGTAAAATGGTTTTGAACGGTATCATACAATATTTAAAAAAACTACCATAGAGAGAAGCTTTTCAAACTAGTCTTCCCAATCCTTTTTCATCATCATCATTATTATTAGTAGTACTAATTTGTATAGCTTCTGAGTGAGGGCACCCTCTTCCTACTTTGCAGGAACAATCTAACATAAAAAACCAGCTTGATACAGGCTGGTTTGATTAAATAATTCGGATGAGAAAATTTGTATTTCAAGCCTGATAAAAGTTGACAAAATTTTTTTTAATCATAGCAGGTTTTGGGTAGTATTATCACTGATATACAGTAGTTTTCAATCTTAATGTCATGTAAAGATTTTGTACTGCCGGGTACTAACTTTTTCTTTTTGCCTTTTATTTATATTAATTCTAAACTAAATATAATGTAGATTTTTCCTAAATAGAGAAATTAATACAATCAATAGAATCAATTTTCTGAAATACAGCGTACTGAAAATCCGAACGTACGACTGTTGGCATAGGCTGGAGTTATCGTATTGCTATTGAAGGTGAAGGAAAAGGCGTTTGTACTACTTTCCGTACTGCTCCAATAGTCTGAGGAGTAGGCGCGATTAATTGAAGCGCTGTTTCGGCTGCCGGCAGCAGGAAAGACCAGCGTACTCGTTCCATTAACAAATTTTTTACCCACACCGAAGTTCGTAGCACTACCGGGAAGAGCAACAAACGTTCCTACATTAGAGACCGTACTGTTATTATAAAATGAAATCCACTCATTTCGGGTAGGAACACGAAAACCCTGAGGGCAAGGATCATTGGTGGTCTTTACAGGAATGGCCTCTGTACCTGAGTTCCATGCTTTATTAGCTGCAGCCGTGGTACTCCAGCCAGAGATTGACGTAGCGGGGGTATAGGCGGTAGCTACAGCCGCTTTTTTACCCCACTGGTAATAGTTTCCGTGAACACCCTGTACCATCTGCTCAGGATCTAGTGTAGGATCAGCTCCTAAATTGTGGGTCATCATCTGGCGGGTTTGGTTGTCAATCGTTACATCTACTACATCAGCAAAGCTGGTGGAAGGTTCTACCGTAAGGTTAAAACCACAATTAAAGCCAAATAGATCTATATTAAAGGTAGCGGTACCTGCTGCAGACGGTGTTCCGGTAATGGTAAATACCAACGTGCCATTTCCGTTGTTTAAGGTGCCGGAAGGAAGGACTGCCGTAAGGCCGGTTACACCAATAGAAGGAATACTCAACGCAGAATAGATCCCACCGTTTCCTCCTGTGTAAGGAACGTTGGTACTCACTCCCGCAGCAGGACTGGTAGTTTCTAGTACCCCTGCATGCGTGGCATTAGAACATAAAAGTTCAGTGACCGAACCCGTGATTGTTCCACTGGACACCATTTTCACCCAGCGGTTACTTCCTGCATCAAAATAATAGAAGCCCTTAGAGTCCATACCCTCTACCTGACCGGTACGATTGCCTTCATCAGGAGCAGCGGTCACAAAGACTAAAGTAGCATCCTGATCATTAGCATAAACGCCTGCCGTTTCAGCAGCTTTAAGCTGGTTACCCGTTACCTTCGGAAGAAGGAATCCTTCAGAAGAACTTCCGTCTGAAGTCTTACTGGATATTTCCAATGTTGTTTTGGGAGCAGTGTTGTTGATTCCCACCTGGCTGTAGGATACAATGCCTACGAAAGCCAATGCTAATAAATAATGTTTTTTCATCTGTTACAATTTTTGTTAATTTTTAACCAAGAATCCGCTTAAAGAAAATAAATCCAGACTCTTACAAATTTAATTTATTAAATGACAGTACTTTAACTGATTGTTATAGTATCATCACTAAACAAGTGTCGTATTTTCACTAGCGTGTTGTAGTGGAATCATAAATATTCATTTGCTGCCATCATAAACGCTCAGAAGCTTTAAAGAAGTAGTTTTTGTTTTTAAATACTTAATATTTTGAAATTATTGTATTCAGTTGTATAAAGGGAATTTTCTAATTTTTGAGAATATTTATTGTTCGAGTAACTCTATATATTCTATTTAATGTATTCGCTTAATAAAGACTTTGGACACCCAAGCTAAAAGAAACTTTAAGTATGTAAGAAATAAAATAAACCTCACTCTTATTTTGTAGCGAATCTATTGTTAGCACAATTAATGTTAAATCTTGTAAGTAAATTCAGGATAAGACATACCAAAAGGTAAATTAAAAATTTAGGCTGGATTTTATTAACTGAGCTTTTGTAATATATTTATTGTAGTAATAAAATCACAATGTGTTAGATTTAATACTACGCTTTGTTTATAAGGTATTTAGTGAAATGTGGTTATATTTGTTTATGATCTTTAATAAATAATTTACATTGATAATTTCAAAAAAACACAATTTATATTTTAAAATACGTAACTCATGAAAAAATGTATTTATTGCCAATTTCCCTCACTGGTACATTAACTTTTGCGCAAGCCGTAATGAATAGTGTGAAATCTGAAATTACTCTCGATGTAACCGGTAAACAAATGACGGAACTTTTTCCGAATGCTTTCTATTCCAATAAGAACAGGAAACACAACACAGAAGTGATACTATGAACTCCTATCTGGGTCTTATGAAACATTGTAATGCTTTCAGATTTTTTAGTGAATGATCAGCCAAATTCATTACAAGTATGGATTCTATAGCGAAAATTTGGATAAATACACATTAGTTGACATAAAATTTAATTAAACTTTTCATTGAAACAAAGTCAATATAGATTTTAAGACATTATAATATTTTTACAAGTAACTGTTGCTCCAAATGCCGAGCTAATAGCTCAGGCATCAAAAACCTAAAATATAGGGATTATTAAATAAAAAAGGATAGAACTCCTGATAAACGTTACAGTGGAGGTAAATAAAGTAATGTGACTACACCCAATACAGGCTCAAACTGTTAACAGATAAACTGTTAAGACACTCCTGAAGAACAGCATATTTTTAATAATTTCAATATACTAATACCTAAATAGATATACAATGAGTTTAATTGATTTAATTACAGGAAACACAGGCAATCAGGTAGCTGAACAAGCCGGAAATAAATTCGGAATCAGCAAAAACCAAGTGATTGCCTTGTTAGCGGTAGCAACTCCTCTCATTATTTCTCATCTTAGAAATAAATCCAAGGATGCTAAAGAAGCAGAAGCTTTAAACAACGCTTTAGACAAAGATCATACTGGAAGTATATTAAATGATGCATCTCAGGCTGAAACAAGACAGGCTGAAGGTGGATCTATTCTTGATCATATCTTTGGCAGACAAAGAAGTGATGTTGAAAACCAATTGTCGCAAAACACAGGAATTTCAGCAGATAAGATAGGTCCTGCCCTTGGAATGCTTGCTCCTGTGGTCATGGGGTATATAGGTCAGCAAAAACAGCAAAATAATGTAGGTGCAAGCGGTCTCGGAGATCTGTTAGGAGGAATCCTTGGAAATGCATCAAATCAGGCTCAGGATCAAGAATCTCATCCTATCAATGATATTCTTAGAAATGTTATGGGAGGTAGCACCCAATCCTCGGGAAATCCCTTAACTGATATACTGGGAAGTGTGTTGGGTGGTGGAAGTGGAAACGGGCAGCAAGGCGGTAGTGGTTTAGGCGGCTTCCTGGGTAATATATTTGGAGGTAAATAACTGACTTATTTAATATTTTTGATAAATAAACTCTTAATTTAATTGCTAAGAGTGATCAAGTCAGGTTGTTAATAGGATAAAGTACAGTAATTGCACTCATCTGAGAATCAATGTTTGAGTAAAGTGAAAAAGAGCATGTTTGTACTCAAAAAAATAACAGATATCTTCCATTTTTTCTATATAATAAGCAATTTAGCTTTTTGCAATGTCAAAGTAAAGATCTCATTTTCTTTTCTCTTTATTTTATGTAGTAACCCAATAAAAGAAATAATCTGAAAAAGATTAATACAAATGCTATTAATTTTATGATTCGCTCCATAAAGTTGATAAGAGTAGCTTTCTCATAATTGAGAATGCTTCTAACCCAGCAGCATTACGCTTATAAAATTTTCTTCGGTTAATCCAGTACCAAAATCCTATTATTGCATTTTTTGTCTTGGCAATCTTATTTCATGCTCCTGAGGATAAGGCCTTCGCCATGTCATACTAATATCTTCATGTAGATTATGCTGGGCTTCCAATGATTTTTCTTTATCCATGGAATATCTGGGATCTGGAATAAAAGGCATTTTGGCCATTTTATGAATAGTAACAGTAGGAAAGTGAAAATCTACTTCTACCGTTCCTAATAAGAGATAGCAGCCCCCTCCCTGAAAAGGATATTCTTCAAGACAGCTGGGAAAATGAGCGGTATCAAAGTATTCTCCTTCCGCATCAATCCAGGTACCAAAGTACATCGTCCCTTTTTTGGTGGGGACATGCTTTCTTGAAATAAGATAAGCAAGCATTTTAACCTGTTTTTTATGATATTGGGTAAGGTCTTTAGCCATTACATTACCTCTGTATCTGATTTGTAACAAATCAAAAGGGCTGAATGAAATGGGAAAACCTAATATTTCTATTTCATCAAATGCATCTTCAAATGGGTTTCTTTCAATTTTCGGAAGCTGATAATCTTTCTGAGGTTCATTAAGTAAAGTTGGATGCCTGAAGGTAATCTTATTATTTCCCAAAAGAAATCTTGATTCAATCAGCAGTTCATGTTTCTGTTTGCTAGTAAAACTGAATGCTCCAATAAAGATTAGAATTTGCAGTGCTTCTATACCAATAGGAATCCTCTTTACAAAGTTTTCCAGGGAGGTATAATTTCCATTTTGATTTCTTTCTTCAGGAATCAGCTGTGCTAATGATGTTTCCAATCGTTCAATATGCATCAGCCCTAAATAAACATCAGTGCTATAAACCGTTGTCTGGTATTCACTTAAATTGACACATGGATTATGAATAGAAGCTCCTGACATCCGGGCTTCATGAATATATACTTCAGTTCTGTAGAACCCGCCACCATTATTGATAGCGGAAACCATAAATTCAATAGGGTAGTAAACCTTTAGATATAAACTCTGATAGCTTTCCACGGCATAGGATGCGGAGTGAGCTTTGCAAAAGGAATATCCTGCAAAAGATTCGATCTGCCGGTATACCTCCATAGATAACTGCTCAGAATGCCCTAGTTTTTTACAGGATTCAAAGAAATTATCTTTTACCCTCTGTAAGGCAGATAAAGACCGGCCCTTACCACTCATCGCCCTCCTTAGCACATCACCATCAGGAGCTGATAACCCACCGAAGTGAAGCGCAATTTTAATAACATCCTCCTGATATACCATAATGCCATAAGTTTCTCCTAATTCTTTTTCAAAAACCTCATGAAAGTACTCAAATTTTGTAGGATTGTTATGTCTGAAAATATATTCCCGCATCATTCCGCTTTGGGCCACTCCGGGCCGGATAATGGATGAGGCAGCAACCAACACTTTGTAATTGTCACACTTCAGTCTTCTCAGTAATCCCCGCATGGCAGGGGACTCAATATAAAAGCAGCCGATGGTTTTTCCTGAACTTAAATATTCATTGCATCTGGCTTCATCTTTTGATATAGAAGTCTCCTGGATGTCTATATCAATTCCTCTTTTTTCTTTAACCAGCTTTACAGTGTCATTGATAGTACCTAAACCTCTCTGTGAGAGAATGTCAAATTTTTCCAGCCCAATATCCTCAGCAGTATACATATCAAACTGAACAATCGGAAAGCCTTTGGGGGGCATTTCCAAAGCGGAATAATTGGTAATGGGCTCTTCTGAGATCAGAATTCCACAGGAATGCATGCTTCTCTGGTTAGGAAACTTTTCTAAAAGTTTTCCATAGTAATGAACCTGTTTGGATATTGAGTTATTATCATGTTCTTGTACTGGTTTTGTTGCCAGTGTATCCAACTCATCTTTTGGAAGTCCGAATACTTTTCCTATTTCCCGGAAAATAGATCGGTATTTGAATTCGACATTGGTCCCACAGAAAGCAACATGGTCTTTACCATATTTGTTAAAAATATATTCCAGAATAATATCTCTGGTATGCCAACTCCAGTCAACATCAAAATCAGGAGGGGTTTTACGGTTGAGGTTTAAAAATCTCTCAAAATACAGATCCAGTTCCAGAGGACATATATCAGTTATTCCAATGCAATAGCTGACAATGGAATTGGCACCGCTTCCTCTTCCTACGTGCATAAATCCCATACGATTGCTGTATTGGATGATATCCCAGGTAATCAGAAAATAGGCACAGAAATTAAGCTGATCAATAACTCCCAATTCTTTATCTACTCTTGCTTTTGCCTGTAAGTTATTATTGGAATATCTTTTTGAAAGTCCCTGATAAGCTAACTTTTTTAAAAGTTTAAAATCATTTTCTTTGCTTTCTGTGAAATACTTTTTGTTTTTAGGCGTTGAAAAATCAAAATCAAAACTGCAGGCATTGACAATGTATTTTGTATTCTCAATGATTTGAGGTTCATGTTGAAATTGAGCCAGAAGTTTTTTTTTGCAGGCAAACATTTCATGGGCTTTACAGTAATCATGCTCTGTAAGTTTGCTGATTAATGTATTGTGATCAATTGCTCTTAATATTTTATGGAGCTCATATTCTTCAGGTGTGGTAAAGGTAACCGGATGTAGTATAACCATTTTATGGATCAGCAGTTTCAATTCCGGCTGAATCAAAAAGTTTAACTGATCTTGTCTGATGCCTATAAATTCATGATTAGATAACTTTTCAGGAATATTCTCCAATGGATATATGACAATAGTATCTTTAAAAACAGGATTTATTTTGGGGATTTCAGTGCCATCACAGTTATAAGCCGTTAAAAGTCTGTTGATTTCTCCAATACTCTGTTGATTTTTGGTCAGACAGATATAGTACAGTTCATCCTGAACCCGTATTTCAACTCCAACGATCGGTTTGATATGATGATCCTGGCAGAGTTTGTAGAAATCATAAATTCCTGTAATGGTATTGATATCAGTAAGAGCCAGGGTTTTTATATTAAAGTTGACAGCCTGCTTTACCAAATCTTGAATAGAAATGGTACCGTAACGTAGACTATGATAGGAATGGCAGTTCAGAAACATATTGTAATTATTTTAATAAACCGGAAGCTCTTCCAACACTTGAGGCCCCAAACCTATCTTTGATCTTATCCATCGTCTGATACAGTGAGATCAGTTCTTCTGTATCTTCAAAAAGATCCATTTGATGACATCCGTGAACCAGTCCTGTAAATTTGACTCCGACCAGCCTTATTCTCATACGTCTGGTATACACTTTTTTGAATAGTTCTAAAACATACTTGAGCAGTGTGTGGTCAGCCGAGGTGTAAGGAATCCTGCATTGTTTGGTTTCTGTATCAAAATTGGAGTACCGGAGTTTTACAACCACTACTGATACCAGCCATTTTTCTGCTCTGAGCTGATAGCAAAGCTTTTCAACCATTCCGGACAAAATACTTTTGATGCCTTGAATATCTATAGTGTCCTGTGCAAAAGTATCTTCTGTAGAGATGGACTTTCGTTCTGAGTAAGAAATAACAGGAGTTTCATCAATTCCATGTGCTTTTTTCCAGAGCTCATTCCCATTTTTGCCAATCAATTGCTGTAGTACTTCAGCGGGCATTTCAGAAAGGGTTTGAATTGTTCTTATGCCCAACCTTGAAAGCAACTGAAAGGTAACATCTCCCACCATTGGAATTTTTTTAACTGATAGCGGATTCAGAAATGGCCGAATATCAGGTTGCTTTACTTCGAATCTTCCGGATGGTTTGGATTCTCCTGTCCCAATTTTGGATACAGTTTTATTGGTAGACAAAGCAAAGCTTATGGGCAGCCCAGTATTTTTCCGTATAGTTTCAGCTATGTCAACTGTCCACTGATAGCATCCGAAAAATTTATCCATTCCAGAGAGATCAAGATAAAATTCATCAATGCTTGCCTTTTCCAGAACAGGTACTTTTTCCTGTATAATTTCCGTTACCATATGAGACATATTGGAATACATTTCCATATCTCCTTTAATTACTATTGCTTCGGGGCAAAGCCGTAAAGCCATTTTAATGGGCATAGCACTTCTAACTCCGAAAAAACGGGTTTCATAAGAGCAGGAGGCTACTACACCGCGGTCTCCACCTCCGATGATCACAGGCTTTTTCTCCAGTTCGGAATTTTTCAGCCTTTCACAGGAAACAAAGAACGTATCCAGATCCATATGTACAATTGCCCTTTCCATATTGCAAAATTAGATAAATTTTGTATCATTTATTACAAGTTATTAGATATAATTTGTATCATTTTTTAAATTCCAGGTTTAATGGCCTTTTACAATTATTATACTCCTACTACAAGTTGTCGTAATTATCATACAAGCCATGCGATATAAAACTACATGATCTCCAATCCCTTTATTAGTGTGGTATTTTAAATTTGTAGCCATCCTTCAGCTTGAAATTTCAATCGTAATGAAGCAGAAACATGGATGCTGTAAAATCTAAAAATGACTTCAAAATGACATATTTTGAAATTATAGGACCTTTTCGGAAATTAAATTAAAAAAATTAAAATATTTAGGTAAATGAGGAAAACATATTTATTATCGATTTGTTTGATGAGTGTTTTGTCTTATGGACAGGTGGGAATTAACAATAAAGTTCCCAGATCTACTTTAGATGTAACAGAAAAAACAATAGATGGGAGTCACGCAGAAGGCTTAATGATTCCACGTGAAACAGGGAATGCCCTTAAATTGGCCGATAACGCTGGAGTATATGGATCGGATCAGGATGCTACATTGATTTTTGTAACTAAAGAAGCAGATTTATCAAAACGTACTGGACAGGTTGAAAAAGTAGATTCACGTGGGTTTTATTTTTTTGATGCAGGAATTAACCGTTGGGTGAAAATTGTGTCGAGCAGCAATACCAATATAGGTCAAATCACACAGTTGCTGTGTTCATCTTCAGTCCATTCAGGAGTTTTGACTTCCGGAACTCCTGCTTCAGGAGTTACAACCCAGATACCTTATAATGGAGGTAATGGAGGTTCGTATAGCAGTTTGAGTTTACCTTCCATCGGAGTGACAGGACTTACTGCCATACTTACTGCAGATTCATTTCAAAACGGAAGCGGTACCCTTAATTTTAGTATTACGGGAACTCCTGCAGCATCAGGGACGGCTACTTTTAATATTAGTCTAGGCGGACAGACCTGCAGCTTTAGCCGTACTGTGAAGGCAGGCAGCTCTTTTGCTGATGATATTGAGGTGATTATTGACGGAAAGATCCGTAGAATGAAAGCGCATAATGTAGGAGCTGATACATCAGAAAATCCCGATATTCCTGGTCAGTCTATTATAGGTGATTATTTTCAATGGGGCAGGAAAGACCCTGTAGCAACAGCTTATACTTCCTCTTCTGCCATTTCAGGTTACAACACGACCAATGCTGCTAACAAATCCTGGAATAAAGGCAGTGAGTCGATACCTCAAAAAAATACCCTGAATGATCCCTGTCCTAGCGGATACAGGGTTCCTACAAGAGCGGAATGGCAGGGATTTATTACTGCCAGTACAACAACCAATATAGGAACATGGGCCTTAAGCGCTACTGATGGTGCTTCCAATTTCAGTGTTGCCAAGGTATTTAAGAATAACGGAAATACGATTACTTTCCCTGGCGGCGGAAATCGTTTCTATGCTACGGGAGCATTGGGTTATCGTGCTAATAATGGAAATTACTGGAGCAGCACAGAGAATGAAGTACTTAACACAGATGCCTATTTTATGTCATTCTTTAAGGATATTGCTCCTGCCAACTATTCACTTAGTCGTCCTTATGGTTTTTCTGTACGCTGTATCTCAGAGTAAATAATAAATAAGGGAAAATGGACTTTGATAAGCCATTAAAATACTGTAAGTAAAATTATGAATATTGTTATTAGGGCTGCTCTATGAGCAGCCTTATTTATAATTTATCATTATACATATAAAGAGCTATGTCAAATCAATTCAAATCAAGCAACACTTTAATTTCTATGGCTACACAATATTTTTTAATAGATGGGAAAATGAAGGTGAAAATGGTGGATCTATTTAAACTTGATAGATGATGGATTTTGATCAAAATATTTATAAAAATTTTACATACCCTAATCCTTTTTATTCTTATGCCTAGCGGTTTTATATCCTGGTTTTTATTTGTAGTTTAAAAACGATAATTTCTTAGATCAAATACGATAGTGATGTAGTGGATATAATGTATTATGTTCTGTATTTTTATAAAGTATCTTCATTTATGGTTTACATTATTTAAGATACTAGTATTATATAGGTGAAAAAATAAGCTTAGGCTGTTGAAGTGGTTAATGATGTAAGAGGTTTAATATCAGAATGATAATATTAGTTATTGTATGATTTTCTTGTGAATAAAGAAAATCATTCCTTAGAATTATTTCGAATGGTAAATATCATCAGTTATCAAGGAGATAAATTACAAAATTAACATTCGAATTTTTGATTTTAATTATCTTCAGATTAACTAGTTTACATACCTTATTATTTATAGAAAAATGTATTAATAGATCCAAATAAAACTAATCATCAAATATTTAACACATGAGAAAAATGTATTTAGTACCAATGTTTTTTCTTGGTAGCTTATTTTATGGACAAGTTTATACTGATACTTCAGAAGGTATTATAATACCTCGTCTAGCGGGTAACATACTTAAAACGGCTGAAGCAAATGGTATTTATTCTAATGCTAAGAATGCCATTCTGGTATATGTTACAGCTCCTCCTGATCCTGATAAACGTACTGGCCAGGTAGAAGGAATAGATGATAAAGGTTTCTACTATTTCGATGCAGCTAGTAATCGATGGATCAAAATTATCTCTACTGATAACACCATAACAGTCTTATCACAGTTGTTATGTTCTTCTTCTTCTAATGTTGGACTCTTGGAAACAGCACGGCCTGCTTCTGGGGTAAGTTTAATTTTACCCTATAGCGGTGGGAATGGAGGCGCGTATTCTGCTTTAAGTATTCCTTCTACTGGTGTTACAAATCTTACTGCAAATCTCTCCCCTGGAAACCTTAGTATTGGTGGTGGCTTTTTAATATTTAACATCAAAGGAACACCTCCTACAACCGGAACGGCTACGTTTAATATTAATCTGGCGGGTAAAACCTGCAGCTTCAGCCTTCCTGTACAACCTCGGACTAGATTTGATGATATAGTAAATGTCTCGATTAATGGTCAGATCCGCCAAATGATGTCCCGAAATCTAGGCGCTAATCCTATCCTGGACCCTGATTTGCCTACACAAGCTATTATGGGGGATTATTATCAATGGGGTAGAAAGGATGCAGTGGCTACATCTTATACGTCTGCTGAAGCTATTTCAGGATGGAATAAAGAAAAAGCACCTGATAAAGCATGGAACAATGGTACAGAAACTGAGCCAATAAAAACGGAGAATGATCCTTGTCCACCAGGCTTCCGTATTCCTACACGACATGAATGGGTGGGATTTAAAGCGAGCAGTACTGCTAGTCAGATTGGAACTTGGACTACATCATCTACAGATGGAGCCAACAATTTTACTGCTGCCATGGTATTCTCCAACAATGGAAACACCTTAACCCTACCTACTACAGGATACCGATTCTATAATACAGGAGCATTAACAAATCGAGCTTATAACGGTAATTATTGGAGTAGTACAGAGTACGCCAATTCAAACGCGTACAATTTTTCCTTTAGCAGTACAATTAATCCAGAGAACAACGGAAACCGTGCAAATGGCGTGTCGGTACGCTGTATTTCAGAGTAAAATATTATAATATATTGCTTTTTAAATAACTTCTAGAAACCAATGCAGCAAATATTATTTATTGTATTTTCTAAGTTTGTTATGCCTGTTAGTTATTCTCGCTTTTTTTCAATAGTAAACTAAATGTACTCATTATTTAATATGTGATTCAAATAGTTTTAATTTTATGCTATAGTCTATATAAAACTATATTGTTTTTCTGGGAGGAAAAATATAATTACTTTATGTTTGTAATGTACAATCAAGAGATTATTTAAGATATCATTCATTATTAGATTATCTCAGAAATCCGTGTAACACGAATTAACTGTACTATTCAATCAGTGTCCCCCTATGGTAATATACTGATGTATTAGCAAGAAAAATTATTTAACATAGAAGCTAATTTATGTTAGATTAATTATAATATCCAATACAACAAAAATCATTTTTGATACTGTTGTTTTATTCTATTATCACTAATGAGAGAGATATAATATTTTTTCTCCTCTTGCAAATACAGTACAATATGAAAAAGCAAAAATTACCTCTGCTGCTATACGCAGTTTTATTATTTCTGTCAAATGATTTGTTTTCTCAGAATAATGAAGATCTGATAAAAAGCTATATTTCAAGAAATAAACTTAAAGAGTTTAGAAAGATTGACCTCACCAACTTCACTATTGAGAATATTGACCGATCAGAGTCCTTAAATGGAAGTATTGTTAAATTCCAGCAAGTTTATAATGGAATTCCTGTATATAGATCTGGTGGAACGGCTTTCATAAGAGACAATAATATACTTTATTATACTGATAACTTTATTAAAGACTATCAAGGAATTGTCTCTGAACACCGAAAAATTACTGACAAAAAATTTATTTTACAAACATTAGCTGATTTCTTTAAGAAACCAGAAATCAGAAATTATGCCCTGTTTGGTTTTTATGATTCCAGTTCTGGTAGTAGTAATATAGTAAGAGAAAGGCAGGTGTATGCAATACATAATGATGTTCTTATCGTTTGTCATGAAATATTAATTTCTGAGCCAGAAACTTCTAATTACTGGAATATATTAATGGATGCAGATAGCGGTAATATCATTAGTAAGGTCAATTTGGCATCCTATTGTAATTTCACCACAAATAGATATTCCCATGATTTTGCAAACCGTAAAAATAACTCTTCTATTTTTATTGGCACACAATATCAGCCGTCCAGTTTATTATGGACCTCAGATCATGCTTCTTATAACGTATTTAAATTACCTGTAGAGGCACCTACTTTTGGTAACAGAATGTTGGTCAATGATCCCTGAATTCCTACTGCCTCGCCAGAAGGATGGCATTCCGATGGTACCAATCATTATACGATTACTAGAGGAAACAATGTGTATGCTTATATTCGTAATGAAATTGCTGACTATTCGCCAGATGGAGGAACTTTAAGAACTTTTGACTATCCATTTAATATAGATGGGACTTCTTTGGATAATCGTGATGCTGCCATTACTAACTTATTTTATATCAATAATAAAGTTCATGATATTTTTTACCAGCTTGGTTTTACGGAGTCAGCAAGGAATTTTCAGCAAAATAATTTTAATAATGGAGGAATTGGAAATGATTATGTATTGGCAGAAGCACAAAATAATCAAGGTACAAACAACGCTGTTTTTTTTCCTACTCCTGAAGGGATTAACCCCACTATGAAAATGTTTTTATGGTCTCCTATTAAAAGGTTATATTATAATACACCACCTCAGGCAACAACAAGGAAGCCGATAGCCAAAGCTGCCTCTTTTGGATCTGTTTTAAATAGTACAGGAGTTACCGAGGATGTTCAGTTAGTTACTGGAGCTTCCAATGCTTGCACAGTATTATCTGCCGGTTCACTTACCAATAAAATTGCATTGGTAAAAGGGTTAACGATGTCAGAACTTCAGCAAAATCCTCCCTGTACATTTACCACTAAAGTAAAAAATCTACAAAATGCAGGTGCGAAAGGTGTCATAATATATGAAGATACCATGTTAGAGAATATGGCCCCTATAGGGAATGATAGTACAATAATAATACCCTCAGTATTAATAAGGAACTCTGAAGGAGAGTATATTAAAAATTTGTTGCAAGCCGGAACAACCGTCAATATAACTTTAAAAAGTGGTCCGGGAGACACTGCTCCGGATGGTAGCTTTGATAGTGGAATCATGATTCACGAATTTGGTCATGGAGTTTCAAACAGGTTAACTGGTTCGGGATATAATTGTTTAGAAACAATTGAAAGTCAGGAACAAATGGGAGAGGGATGGTCAGATTTTTTTGCTTTGATGCTAACCAATACACAGAGCAGCAGTGAATCAATTCCACGAGGTTTAGGAACCTATATAATCGGAGAGCCAACTACAGGCAATGGAGGTCGTCTCTCCAGATATTCTCCAGATTTTGCCATTAATAATTATACTTATGGAGATACCAATGGCATGGCGGATGAACATTCCATAGGTTTTGTTTGGGCAACAATGCTTTGGGATCTTCATTGGAAATATGTAGAAAAATATGGATATTCAGCCGATCTTATAGCCAATACGACCAATGGTAGTACAAAAGTTATGCAGCTTGTCATAGATGCTCTCAAACTTCAGGCCTGCAATCCGACATTTATTGATGGAAGAGATGCAATTCTTGCTGCTGAACAGGCATCCACAGGTGGGATAGATAAGTGTATGATCTGGAAAGCTTTTGCTAAAAGAGGTTTAGGAGTCAACGCTTCTGCAGGAAGTAAAACAGATATTAATGATCAGACTGAGGATTTTACTGCTCCCTCTGTGTGTAATTCATTAGATTCAAAAGAAGTAAGTATAAATAGTGCTGAAGTTACACTTTATCCTAATCCTGCTAAAAATGAATTCTTTATCAATTTTTCCGACCATATATTAGGAAAGATCGGTATTGAAATTTATGATATGTCAGGTAAATTGATCTATACTGAAAATAAAGTACCACCAGATACAAAGAAGGCGATATCTACAATGGGTTGGGAAAATGGTACTTATATGATTACTATAAAGGGATTGGGCATTGAGATTGTACGTAAGGTTGTAGTGAATAAGTAAATTATTGCGACAATTTATTGAAGTATTAAAAACAGGGGATCAGATGGCATTTGGTTTCCTGTTTATTATTTGGTTATCTGTTACGTACAACTTTAAAATGTTATTATGAAGTTAATTCTACAATAACCCCTTAAAATGTAATCTTTGAGGTGTTCCCTATAAGCAGGTAGTCGGTCAGTTTTATTTTAAATGAGAATTTATATCATTCCATAGCATTAGCTGTAGGCTTTGTTCCCTATTAAGAAGATTGACCTCTTTCAAACAAATTAACTATACATTTTGTATGTAAAATCAAAATTATGGTTGAGCTTTCCGACTGAGATACATGTTTTTTTGTTTTCACAGGTTGTAGTTTAATTAATGTTGGCACCTCTTGATTCAAGCGACTGAATTAATGCATTGAGTTTATAGTAGTGATAAAACTACTTGATATTAGTGATAATACTATTGATATTCAGTTATATATGAGGAAATATCTATTTACATTTGTCATGTCTCTTTAAAGAATTTTCTACATTATTGTTTCATACTGTAGATATTTATGTTTTTAATGATCCGGCATGGCCACACAATTGCCGGATCTCTTTTATATCATAGCAATAGTGCTAGTATTTCAGATTAAGATATAGTCTTACAATTATGTTGATTTATTATCTCTTAATATTGAAATGACAGTGAAAATTTTCAAAACAATATAAAACCACAGCACATGAAAAAACATTTATTATTCTCAACTTTGATTCTTTCTGGTTTGTCTTTTGCTCAAGTGCAATTGAAAAACACAAGGTTTGGCCTTACTGCAGGTGCGAACTATTCAAGGGTAGCCAATGCCCATAATCCCTCCGGTGCAAGATATACTTTTCAAGGAGGAGCTTTGGCAATGATACCGATGGGTAAAACTAATCAATTCTTTATCCAACCGGAAGTGTTATATTATGGGGCGGGAGAAACCGGGAAAGATAAAGATGCCAAAGGAAAAGATGGTTATGATGCGGTATATGCTAATAATTATCTAAGTGTACCTCTTTATTTCAAAGGATACTTTTCAGAATCCGAATCTGAATTCTTTGGATTAATAGGTCCTAGATTTAATTTTTTAGTCAATCAGAATGTAAAAAATACTCCTGTAGGAAGACCTTATTACAATCCTGATGTTACTGATCCAAAACAGCCTTCAGGTGTAAATGGTAAAGCTAAGAGTTTCAACTGGGGACTTGGACTAGGAGTAGGATATAGTTACAAGCGGCAAGTTGAATTGGCTTTAAGGTACGATTTAGGATTCTCAGATACATATCCAGGCCTTGTAAATGAAATTGGAGGTAATGATAGTAAAAAGTCAGAACAGGTGATAGCCTTAACTTTAAATTATATATTCAAATAGATAATTTTCAAAATATAGAAAATCCCGGAGAAAGAAGTTCTCCGGGATTTTTATGCAATATAAAATACCTGCGCTTAGATTTGTAGCAAAAATTTTACTTTCAATTATCTATAACGGACGAATTGTAAGATAGCTTTAAAAACAAAATGAGCTGTCTCATTTTTGAGACAGCTCCATCTGTAATTAAAATAAAACTTATGTATAAATACGTCAATTATAGGGAGTTAAAAAGCGCGGCAATGGGAATGATGATATGCATTGCCGCCACATAGTTAAAAAAAATAACTTAAAAAACACTTTAAAAAGGATATTAGATGGCGCGAACCATTCCGAATATATATGTTCGTTTATTAATTTCATGGTTATATAAATAATATAAATTTTAAACCGATTTATCAAAATTCATGTCGGTACACTGTGAATACATAAAGCATATGTTCTAGACTATGTACAGCAACCCGAATGTTGAGATAATTTTATCGAGATTTCTATCAATGTAATACTTAACTTACATTTCAATATTTCTTTGATCAGTTTGATCGGCTTCTCTGAAAGTGATCATATACAAAATTACATTCTTATCACTTAGGTAACTATAAACTAACAGTCGTATTATCACTATTTAAATGTAGTTTTTTCACTAGCACACAACGTTCTTTAGGGATCATACAAAAGCTTTCAAGGGGATGTTTTATAGATATTTTTCTTGATGTATTGCAATATAAAACTACACAGTATTGGTAATCAGTATGATATGAGTGTGTTAATTTTACACTTGAAAAAGAATACTTATTACCATTATTTCTTATTTGTAAACAAATGGTAAATATATATTGAAGAAAATGAAGCTTGTATCATGACTAAAAATATAAAGATTCTTCTTTTCATTACACTAATAATCATTAAGACATAGCTATCAAAAGATAATTAAAGTATCTGTTATTCAGGAGAGGTAATATGTAATTAATATTCTTATTATGATGAAGAAAGAATTTTTATTAAAACTGACTCCCTATCAGGAAGTTTTTTATGACAATTGGAAGTTAAATCCTTTGAAAGGTGATCCTCACATTATTTTAGATCAGACCTTCTCAGGAACTATTGATATAGAAAGGCTCAATATAAGTCTGGTAAGATTTGTTAATCATAATTTATTGGTTAATAGTAATATAGTTAAGGTGGATGGAGAATTGTTTTGGAAAAGCAAGGTGCAGTTGTCTGATACGACTCCGCTGCTCGTATCTCTCCCTAATCAGACTGATTATGAAGAGCTTTTAAAGCTTGTACTAAAGCCATTTGACCTTGAAAATGATCTACTGTCAAGATTTTATATTATTAAACAGGATGATGGAAAATATAGAATAATCTATGTGTTTTCCAGCATTCTTATTGATCGGCTGACAGATAATTTTCTTCATAGTGAATTGAGTAAATATTATAATAATAGCAGTTATGACAATCCAGTAAGCCTTTTCGAGCAGGCACATTTACTTAATGAAATGAATAAGGAGGTAAGGACTATATTGAATAATGGAAAGGAGGTAATTGCTGATTTTTGGAAAAGACATTTAACAAGCATTGAAAATCCGGGTTTCAAGTTTCTAGAAGTGTATAATAAGTCTGTAAGTGATTATAGTTCATTCAATGAAATAAACTTTGAATTTTCCAAAGAAATACTTTCCAAAACAAATTTGTTAACGGAAACTTATAAACTGACTCCTTATGCCTATGGACAGCTAGTACTTGCTATTTTACTCCATCGAATATCAGAGGTTAATCATCTGATTATTAATTACCCGGTAAGTATTAAGAAACAGCAAAACTATATTTTAGGCTCACATGTTAATACTACTGTTAAAGGATATTATTTTTCTTCTGATAGCAGACTTAAGGATCTGATTAAGCAAAATATGGAGTACCTCGATAGTTTATGGAACACCAAAGCGGATTACTTGCCTATATTGGATCTTATGAAGTACGCTCCAAGACCTGATATTCTGGAGTTTAATTTTTCTCAGACTAGCTTCAAGGACCTTTTTATTGATTATCATGGAATTGCTGATATAACAGTTAATGATGAATTAAGTTTAAATGCAGTTGACATGATTTCTATGGAACAGGAAGTTAAAAATGAAATACTTTACTTTAAGATAATATATAATAGCTCTCAACTTAATCCCGAATTGATTATAAACTTTATAGAGCTTTATAAAAATCTGTTTATCTGTATTCTGGATGATTTATTGGATAATAAAACCAATCGATTAATTTCTGATTACCATTTATTGAATTATGAAATGCATCACCGAGTAGTTTCTTCCCAGAATGATACGATTAAATATTATGATAAGGAGGCTACGATTCATGGATTATTTGAGGAACAAGCGCTTTGGACTCCTGAGCATACGGCATTGGTATCTGGAGATGTACGTCTTTCTTACCGAGATCTTAATGAAAAGGCTAACCAGCTTGCCCATTATCTGATCCAGCATTATGATATCCGTCCTGATGAACTGATCCCTATTTGCTTTAATCGTTCAGAAAAGATGCTGATAGGTATTTTAGGTATTTTAAAAGCAGGCGGAGCTTATGTTCCTCTTGATCCTGGTTACCCTGTAGAGAGGCTGGGTCATATCCTGAATGATACAGGGGCCCGTCTTA
>NZ_JAHXYI010000004.1 GCF_019970045.1 Chryseobacterium sp. GVT01B | reverse complement strand
CAATAGCTCCCAATACTCCCAGCGGAGCAAACCACATGATGTACCCAACCATTTTAAGGATTGCGTGAGCGATGATATCAAAAAGCTTCACCACAGGCTTAGAATACTCTTCACCTAAATTGGCAAGTGCAACTCCAAACATCACTGCAAATATCACGATCTGTAATACTTCATTGGTTGCAAAGGCTTCAAATAAACTTTTAGGAATCATATGCTTTACAAAGTCTTCCATGGAGAAACTTTTACTGCTTTTAAGAAGCTCATCAGCAGAAGATACATCCTGAATCGGTAGTTTTGTGACATGTCCCGGCTCCAGCCAATTAACGAGGATCAACCCGATAAAAAGGGAAATCAGAGATGCGGAAATAAACCAAAGCATTGCTTTTGTTCCTACCCTTCCGATCATTTTGATATCACTCATTTTGGCAATACCCACCACCAAAGTCGTAAACACCAAAGGAGCAATAATCATCTGTACCAATCTGATGAAAACTGTTCCCAGCAGTTTTATGTTTTTAGCAAAAGGTTCTGCATTCTCAGGATATTTCACGTGTACAATACCTCCAATTCCTACTCCAACAAGAAGGGCAATGATAATTGCTATAAAAAGTTTATTCTGTCCTTTCATATATATAGTTCAATTTGCGCAAATATAATGGTTTTTCAATTGGCAGGAGATTTTCTTCAATGGGGATTAATTTTACATTAAGTTTTTAATACCCAAAAATTAAAAGCCTGGTTTAGAAAATATTGTAAAAAAATTAAGAAACATTTATTGAATTTTTATTCTTTTGGTACAAATTTTATTATTACATTTGATTGTATAACAACATTAATAAATATACAATATGAAAAAAACTATTGCAATGGCTGCATTAGCTGTAGCTGTATCTTTCGGTGCTATTTCTTGTAAAAAGAAAGTTTCTGATGCCGACCTTCAGACTCAGGCTACAACGGTAGTAACTTCTAATCCCAATGCTTCTGTTGAAGTAAAAGAAGGTGTAGCTCACTTAAGCGGTACTTTCGCAGATCAGCAGTCTAAAGACGCGATGATCGCAAAATTAAAAGCGATCAACGGAGTAAAAGACGTAATGGATATGTCTACTGTAGCAGCTGCTCCTGCTGCGGCACCTGTTGAAACTGCTTCTGCTGTAGATCCTGCTGTTCAGAAAAAAGTTCAGGATGCGGTGAAGGATTTCCCTTCTGTAAAAGTAGAAGTTGTAAACGGACAGCTTACTCTTACAGGAAATGTTTCCGGCCTGCAGGCTAGAAAAATCAAAGAATCTGTAGATGCTTTGAAAATCGGAAAGTATAACAACAACCTAATCGTAAAATAATTTAAGATGAGCGAATTACAAGATAAATATTCAAGCGTAGTTTCAGCGGCACAGTCTGCAGGAATCTCTAATCTTCAGGTTCAGGAGCAGGACGGAATTCTTTATGTTTCCGGAAATGCTTCCAACACTGCGGCTAAAGATGCTGTATGGAATGCTTTAGGAGCTATTGATTCTACTTATTCTGCTTCAGATATCAATATTGATGTACAGGTTGCAGGTCTTACTTCAGGAGCTTCTTTAACAGTGGCAACAGAAGATTCTAACCTTAATATCAGACAGGAGCCTTCTACTGAAGCTGCCGTAGTAGGTAAAGCGGCTAAAGGTTCTTCTGTAACTTTAATTGAACAAACTTCTGATGACTGGTGGAAAGTGAAAACTGATGACGGTCAGGAAGGATATGCTTATTCAAGATATTTAAGAGCATAAATTTTATTAAAAAATAATAAAGTTTCACAAATAAAGCATAGAAACATCCCTATTTTGGGATGTTTTTATATTTTTACGGCTCAGAAAAAAAACTAATGAAGAAAACTCTGTTGCTATTGACTTTGATGTTCACAGTCATTATTCTGCACGCTCAAAAACTACACATTGACGGAAAAATATCAGATTCTGAAAAGAAGCCGATAGAAAATGCCACCGTTTACCTTTTGAAAGAAAAAGATTCGTCCATTATCAATTACACAGCCACCAATAAAGAAGGAAAATTTTCTCTGAAGATTGATGATGTAAAAGAACCTTCCATTCTTAAAATTGACGCTGATAAATTATCTTCCTATTCAAAAAAATTTGATAAAATAGATCAGGCATTATCCTTAGGAGATATTCAGCTTGAAAAGCAAAGTATTGTCAACAATATTGATGAGGTAAAAATCACAGCATCACCCGTAAAAATTAAAAAAGATACTATTGAGTTCAGTGCAGCAGCAATCAAAGTAAGACCTGACAGTAAAATAGAAGAACTTCTGAAACAAATTCCAGGCGTAGAGATCAATAATGATGGAAAAATTACAGTAAACGGAAAGGAAGTCGATCAAATTATGATCAACGGGAAACCTTTCTTTGATAAAGACGGCAAAATTGCCCTTCAGAATTTGCCCGCAGATATTATCAAGAATATTCAGTTTACAACAACCAAGACAAAGGAAGAAGAACTGAGCGGGACAACAGCCAAATCTCAGAATACCACTATCAATTTTAATATTGACGAAAAGAAAAATAAAGGTTTGCTGACAAGACTTACGGTAGGTTATGGTTCAGACAAGCGGTATGAGGCTAGCGGGCTGGCCAGTTATTTTAAAGGCGATACTAAAGTAAGTATCCTTGCTTCTTCCAATAATATCAATTCACAGGGGTTTTCCAGGGATGAGGTTTTTGACAGTATGGGGAACGGCCGGAATGCCTGGATGATGCAGGGAGGATCTGTCTCAACAGTAGGAAATGTGACGTATTACAACCAGGGAGGCGGTACAAGAGGAATTCAGCGGTCTACAACCATTGGATTGAATTACAGTGATAAAATGGGGAAAAATGCTGATCTGGATTCTTTCAGTCTGATGCATTCGGATTCTAATACGGAGACAAGATCCAAGGTTTCAAGATCTACTCTTTTACCCAATTATACGCTTCAGACCAATTCTGAAAGTAACGGAGAAAATGAATCCAAGCAGTACAGTTTTGATACTTCAGTTAAAATCAAGCTGGATTCTATGACAAGTGTTTATCTTTCCCCTAGATTTACTAAAAGCAGTAGTTTCAGTTTCAATAATTCACAATCATCTACTTTGAAGAATGGAAGTCTTCTGAATGAAAGTAACTCCTATTCAAGTAATGATTCGGAAAGTAATTCATTTAATCCTTACATCTATTTTTCCAGAAAATTCAAGAAAAAAGGCCGTGTGCTTTCAGCCAATATGAACAGTTCAATTTCTGAGTCTAAAAGGGATAATCTAAGTCAATCCCAGAATACGTTTTATGATGAAAACGAGATAACAAAAGATAATCGTGATCAATTGGCCAAGAATAAAAATCAGAACAGCTCTTTCAATTTCAGTGCAGGATATTCAGAACCCATTTCCGATTCGTCCAGTGTAAATTTTAAAATAAAATATGAAGCGAGATCAGCGAGGGATGTAAGGAATGTAAATGATTTTGATAATGCTACCGGAGATTACACTAAATTCAACCAGCTTTTATCAAATAATATGAAGCAGAGAATCAATCAGATTTCTCCTGAATTGAGCTATCAGATCAATAAAAATAAACTCAACTTCTGGGCTTCGGTGAATCTTGATATTTCTGATATGAAGGTTAACTCCATCTACAACGGACAGCAATATGACCTGCAGAAAAATTTCGTATTACCTGAATATAATCTCAACCTTTACTATCAGCTTGGAGAAGGTAAAACCTTAAGTATCTATAATTACTCCAACTTTAACATTCCGACTGCAGAACAGCTGACTCCTTATAAAGATGAATCCAATCCTTTGATTACCTATCAAGGAAACCCCAATTTGAAAAATACCTGGGTCAACAATCTTTATCTGTATTTCAATAATTATAATAAAGTAAAAAATCTCAGTTATTATTTCAATATTGGTTTTACGTACAGAAATAATGACATCATTAATTTTTCCACCTATGATAATGCAGGAAAACAAGTGGTAACTTATAATAACGTAAGCGGAAATAAAAGCATTAACGCCGGCGGAGGCTTCAGTAAAAACCTGAAATGGAAAAATGATAAACTGACCATTAACCCAACATTCAACATGAATTATAATTACAATAATGGTTTTATCGACGGGCAATCTTTTACCAGCAGTTCATACAATCTTAATCCTGGTCTTAATCTTGTGTATGAGATCAAAGATAAAATGACCATAAAACCTTCTTACAGGCTTGGATACAGCTTCTCAAATTATACCAATTATAATTTAAAAAGTGTAAATACAGCCAACCAGTCATTGAAACTTGAACTGACCAATTATATGCTGAAGGGAAGGTTTGTTTTTGGAAATGATTTTGAATATAACACCAATTCCAATATTGCTCCCGGCTTTAAAAAAGATTTCTACTTCTGGAATACCAGTCTGGGCTATTCATTCTACAAAAAGCAGTTTACAGCAAAAGTGAAGATTTATGATGTCTTGAATCAAAATCAAAGCGTAAGAAGAACGATCACAGATTCTTATTTTGAAGACCGTGAAGATCTGATCCTGAAACGATACATCATGTTCTCTATCAGCATGAAGCTGAATAAGTTTGCAGGTAAGAAACTGTAAAGAAGCAACACCATACTTTTATATATAATTTTTGATAATGGCCGGATATTTCCGGCTATTTTTATGAATACAGAGAAGATTGATCGATAACAGTGTTTTTATTTTTAAATTAGCGTCAAATTTTTTTTATGAAGATCCATATTTCAGTATTATGTATTCTTTTTTTCATTCTTGGAAAAGCTCAGAAGACGGAACAGAAAGATACTTTCGTTAAAGACAATTTCACCAAGAAAGAATTTTATATTCCGATGCGTGATGGAGTGAAACTTTTCACTGCTGTATATATCCCGAAAGATATATCAAACAAGAACAAATATCCGTTTCTGATGCAGAGAACCTGCTACAGCATCGCCCCATACGGAGAGAATGAATATAAAACAAAGGTAGGCCCCAACACCTATCTGATGAAAGACAAGTATATTTTTGTATACCAGGATGTACGCGGAAGATATATGAGTGAAGGTACTTTTACCAATATGACTCCACAGGTAGAGCGTAAAACTAAAAAAGATGTAGATGAAAGTACAGATACTTATGATACCATTGAATGGCTTTTGAAAAACATCAAGGACAATAATGGTAAAGCCGGTCAGTTTGGGACATCTTATCCCGGATTCTATACTGCTGTAGGAACGTTGTCACAACACCCTGCGCTGGTAGCTTCTTCTCCACAAGCCCCTATCTCAGATTTCTGGAATGACGATTTCCTTCACAACGGAAGGTTTATGCTAGGCTATTTCAGAACATTCCCTGTTTTTGGAGTTCAGAAAACACAACCTGAAAAACAAGCATGGTATATGGATTCTTTCATCAAGCAGACTTCTGAAGACGGATTAAAATTCTACAGAGATATGGGTACGCTGAAAGACGGATATGAAAAGTATTATAAGAATAATTTCTTCATGACAGAAATTATGAATCATACCAACTATGATGAATTCTGGCAGAAAAGAGGTCTTCTTCCTCATTTGAAGAATATCAATCATGCTGTAATGACTGTTGGCGGATGGTTTGATGCAGAAGATCTTTCCGGTCCTCTGAATATTTATAAAACGATTGAAAAAACAAGCCCTAAAGCTAAAAACACAATTGTAATGGGACCTTTCTCTCATGGTGGATGGTCTCAGGAGCAGGGAAAACATTTCCACAGCGAAACCTATTTTGGAGACAGTATTGCAACATACTACCAGAAAAATATTGAAACAAAATTCTTCAACCACTACCTGAAAGGCAATACAAAAGAAGATGCGGGACTTCCTGAAGCGCTGATGTATGATACTGGAGCTAAAGAATGGAAAGAATTTACTTCTTACCCACCTAAAAATGCTCAGAAAGTTAACTTTTATTTAGCTGACAACACCTTGAAGAAAACTTCCGGACAAGGATATTCTGAATATTACAGTGATCCTAACAATCCTGTTTTAAGCTCAGATCATTTAAAAGATTTCAATGGTTTCACCCCCAAAAATTATATGTCCGAAGACCAGAGATTTGCTGTCGGAAGACCTGATGTTCTGACTTTCACAACCGATGTTCTGACAGAAGATATCGCGTTTGCCGGAGAGATCATGGCCAAACTTAATATTGCTTCTTCTTCTACAGATGCTGATTTTGCGGTAAAATTAATTGACGTTTACCCTGAAGACTTTAAACCTGCAGAAAAGAAAGAAGGTGTTATCTATGGTAACTATCATCAGATGGTAAGAAGTGAAATAATGCCTGCAAGGTTCAGAAATACAAAAGAAAAAGGAGAAGCTTTGGTTCCTAATCAAAAAACAGCTGTTAATTTCAGACTTCAGGATGTGGTTCACACCTTCAAAAAAGGACATAAAATCCAGATTCAGATCAGCAGTACATGGTTCCCGCTTTTCGCCATCAATCCACAGAAGTTTATGGATAATCCAAATTTCGCAACCAAAGAGGATTATACAAAAGCATTTATTAAAGTATATAATGACAGCTCTATTGAAGCTGAAGTTTTAAAATAATTTTGAAAAAGCTGTTCAGACAAACAGCTTTTTTATTTTTTTAGGTTTTGGCTAAAGCCGGATGAATTTATTTCTTTGTTCAACTGGGCTAAAGCCCACTTCTATTGATAGAAATGATTAGCTTAATTAAAATTAAAGTCTGCATAATCGATCTAATCTGTATTGAGATTTCCTACGGAATGACAAACGTTGTGGGCAAGTATCTCTAAAAAAATTATTCTTCAATGGTTCTGAAAGTAAGATTTACTCTGGGAGTTTTCACTTTTGTAGTGGGTGGAAGCCTGTGAAGCCAATTATCCTGAGTAGTTCCTTTCATAATTAACAAACTTCCGTTTTCCAGGAATATTTCTACTTTTTCTTTGGTCCTTTTATGCTTAAATAAAAATTTTCTTTCTGCTCCAAAGGTCAAAGAAGCAATGGCACCGTGTTTTTTCAGATCTGTTTCACCATCGCTGTGGTAGGCCATTCCTTCACTCCCGTCATGATATAAATTGAGCAGACATGAATTGTAGGTTTCTCCTGAAACTTCTTCACATTTTTTCTTCAATTCCAGTAATTCCAGAGTCCAGAATTTTGCATATTTTGTCCGTTTAGAATACGTATATTCAAAAGGCTTTTCTCCAAACCAGGCCACTTTTCTTTTGGTTAAAATCAGTTTTCCAAAGATAATTGCTTCATCATTTTCCCAGGGAATCTCATTCAGCAAATAGGTATAAAAAGAATCAGAAAGTTCTTTTGAAAAAACCTTTCCATAATAATGAACGGTTCCGTCATTCGGAAGTATATTGATCGGATAGTCTGATATTTCTTCGAAGAGACTCATCATAGCTTTTTTAATTTAAATGCTTTATTTTGTAAAAGGTACAATGTAAAATGTATTTATGATCTTAATAATTAAACACAAATTACACCAATATTTTCACAAATGACACAGTAACTTTTGTATCAATAGGAACGGGCTTTAGCCCGTTTAATAAAAAAGAGGGTTAATCCTTTGGCTTTAGCCAAAACTTAAGGCTCAATATTTTTCAACCGCAAAAGTCACAAAAGTTGTAATCCATTAAACCATTTAAGTAACAAGATTCATGCATAAAGTATACTAAAGTCTTTGAAAATCTTTGATTTTCTTTTTGTGAGCTTTATAACAGATAATTTTTAATCTTATTATCCATCCCTCAAATCTTTTTGTTCCTTTTGTGGTAAAAATAAGTTACGAGTACATTTGTGAACCTTCCCAGCCCACAATCATCTGTTTTCTTTCACTTCCCCATCGATATCCACCGAGATGTCCTGTAGACTGAATCACACGGTGACATGGGATAAGAAATGCAACAGGATTACTTCCAATAGCTGTTCCCACTGCTCTGGATGCCTTGGAATTTCCTATTTTTTCAGCCAGGCTGCCATAAGTAGACAGTTTACCCATTGGAATTGTCAACAGACTTTCCCAGACTTTAAGCTGAAAATCTGTACCTTTTAAGTGTAATTTTATAGTATTGAGTTTTGTCCAGTCTTTATCGAATATGGACAGTGCGTTCTTTTGAAGGGCATCCTGGTACTCTGTAAAAGAAGCATTGGGGAACTTTTGTTTCAGCTCCCCGAATGCTGTTTCTTTATTGTCTTCAAAAGCCATATAGCAGATTCCTTTTTCTGTAGAAGCTACTATTATATTTCCGAAAGGACTTTCAGAAAAACTGTAATGAATACTAAGGCTTTTTCCGCCATTTTTATATTCTGCCGGAGACATTCCTTCTATCTTTACAAACAGGTCATGAAGCCTGCTGGTACTAGAAAATCCTGTCTCATATGCGGTATCAAACAAACTTGCTTTTTCTTCCTTCAATAAATTTTTAGCGTGTTCAAGACTGATGAACTGCAAAAACTTTTTCGGACTTGTTCCTGCCCAATCTGTAAAGATTTTCTGAAAATGGGCGGGACTTAAGTGAATATTCTCTGCCACTTCCTCCAAACTTGGCTGAAGCCTGAAATTGCTCTGGATATATTCTATCGCCTTTGCAATTCTGTTATAATCTATCTGACTTTGTGTGGACATTGTATTGTTATTTTACCTCACAAATTTCCAAAGAATATACGGCAGAAAAAATCCGATTCTTGCGGAATATTAGTTGTTGTTATAAATATCGTTATAAGCAAGCATTTTATAATATAACTTAGCCGCAAGGAAAGCGGTTGGCTTAGCCATTGGAGAATCCATTAATTCTACAATATCGAATGCCACTACGTTACATTTTTCAAATACTTTTCTTAATAATTCCAGTGTTGGATACCATTGTAATCCACCTGGTTCAGGAGTTCCTGTAGAAGGAGCAATAGAAGGATCAAAAGCATCAAGATCTATTGTAATATATACGTTTCCTGAAACTTTTTCCAATACATCATTCACCCAGTTCTCGTTGTTCGCAATCTCGTGTGCAAAAAATACTCTTCCTTCCGGTAAATACTGAGCTTCTTCTGCGTCCATAGAACGGATTCCCACCTGAACAAGGTTATGTTTCTGGTTAGCTTCAAACACCGCACAAGCATGGTTAGAAGTAGAACCGTGGAATTCAGGACGTAAGTCTGTATGAGCATCCAACTGAAGAACGGTAAGGTTTTCAAATTTCTCTCCTACTGCACGGATAGAACCGATAGACACAGAGTGTTCACCCCCAAATAAAGTAAATACTTTCCCTTCATTGTTCAAAAGTTCTTTGGTTTTCTGGTAAACAGCTTCTGTCATTGCTTCCGGGCTGGAGTTTTCAGAAACTTCTCCTGCCAGATACACTCCCTGAAGATAAGGTTCTGTCTGGGTTTCAATATCATAAAGCTCCATGTTTTCAGAAGCATCTAAGAATAATTCAGGGCCTTTATCAGCTCCTTTCCCCCATGTTGAAGTTCCATCATAAGGAACAGTTACCAACATTACTTTTGAATTCTCTAACGTTGCGTTTTCTTCGGGAATTCCTGCGTATGTTTTCATATATAATTATTAATTAAAAAATTAAATGATTGAAAAATTAAAAGATTCCACAAAGATACAAAGAGTTTGCGAGTTGGAGAGTAAGAGTGTTACTGAGTTTATGAGTTAAAATCCGGGGAACATCAGATTTAAAAACGGGAATTCAAACCTGCTGCCTGCAGTCTATCATCTATAACCTGTCAACTTATTCATTTTCCACTCTCGGTTCAAATAACTATTTTTGCACAAAACTTTAGTATGTCTTTAAAAGCTGTTCTTTTCGATATGGATGGGGTAATTGTAGATACAGAACCATTGCATAGAAAAGCTTATTTCAAAACGTTTGATGAATTGGAAATTGCGGTTTCCGAAGAGCTGTACACCTCTTTTACCGGAGCGTCAACCAAAAGAGTTTCTGAAACTTTGATTAATGAATTCAACCTCAATCAGACTTATGAATCCATTGCAGGAATCAAAAGAGCACATTTCAAAGATTATTTTTATAATGATGATGAATTTGATTTAATTCCGGGAGTAAGACAACTGATTGAACATTATCATGAAAACGGAATAAAGCTTATCCTCGCTTCTTCGGCTACCATGGTAACGATCAATATGGTTTTTGAAAAGTTCGGATTGGAAAAATATTTCAGCGGAAAAATCAGCGGTGCAGATTTAAAAGAATCAAAACCTCATCCTGAAGTTTTTTTACTGGCTG
This sequence comes from Chryseobacterium sp. GVT01B, assembly GCF_019970045.1. GTDB lineage: Bacteria > Bacteroidota > Bacteroidia > Flavobacteriales > Weeksellaceae > Chryseobacterium. The sequence goes on along the minus strand of NZ_JAHXYI010000004.1, from coordinate 543,647 downwards.
CAGAAATGGCAGGTGAACCTGTTGAAAACTGCATGGTGATTGAAGATTCTACCAACGGAATTCTTGCAGCACATCGGGCTAAAATTTTCTGTGCGGCATACAGAAGTCCACATTCAAGAAATCAGGATTATACCTTGGCAAATACTGTAGTTACTGATTATGAAGAATTAGAACTGGATAAGATTGCAAAATATTTTTAAATAAAAAAGCTCTCAGATTTTTTCTGAGAGCTTTTGTTTTGTATACGTTTTGGCTAAAGCCAATTGACTTTTCTATTGATTGTAAATGGCTCCCTTCAACTACGCTCAGGATGATTGCCCGTTCCTATTGATTACAGAAACTATTTATATCCAAGAATTTTCAGGATATCTTCCGGCTCCTGTTTTTCACGGAAAATTTCATATTGCAACTCTCCGTTTTCATCCTTTTGAATCAGGACGTGTCTCGGCTGAGGCATCAGACAGTGGTGAACTCCACCATACCCTCCGATCGTTTCCTGATACGCTCCTGTATGGAAGAATCCTATATACAATGGCTTAGTATCACTGAAAACCGGTAAATAAATAGCATTGGTATGCTGTTCAGAGTTATAATAATCATCTGAATCACATGTAAGTCCTCCTAAGAATACCCTTTCATAAGAATCTTCCCAACGGTTTAGCGGAAGCATGATAAAGTGTCTTGAAATCGCCCATGTGTCAGGAAGAGTTGTCATGAAAGAAGAGTCAATCATGTTCCATTTTTCCCTGTCATTCTGACGTTTCTGGGAAATAATTTTATAAAGGTTCGCTCCGCTTTCCCCTACAGTAAAGCTTCCGAATTCCGTATAAATATTAGGTTCTTCTACTCCTTCTTCTTCACAGAATTTTTTGATCTGAGAAACGATTTCTTCTACCATATACTGATAGTCATAATCAAAGTTCAAAGAAGTTTTGATTGGGAAACCACCTCCGATATTCAATGAATTTACTTCCGGTGCAATTTTTTTCAAACGCGCGTATACACGAAGACATTTATACAATTCATTCCAGTAGTAAGAAGTATCTTTGATCCCGGTATTGATGAAGAAATGAAGCATTTTCAATCTTGCATTCGGGTGTTCGGCAATCTTCTGACTGTAATAAGGAATAATATCTTTATATCCGATTCCTAGTCTTGAGGTATAGAACTCGAACTTAGGTTCTTCCTCTGATGCGATTCTGATTCCGATATTAAAGGTAGAATCGATGCTTTCCGTAAGTTTATCCAATTCTCTGTAATTATCAAGAATCGGAGTAATATTTTCAAAACCATTGTTGATCATATCTGAAATATTTGTCAGATAATCATCCGTTTTAAAACCATTACAGATTACTTCAATGTTTTTATCTACTTTCCCTTTTTCGTAAAGAGATTTTACAATATCCATGTCATAAGCGGAAGATGTTTCTATTGAAATATCATTCTTCAGAGCTTCCTCCAATACGAAATTGAAATGACTGGATTTTGTGCAATAGCAGTAGGTATAATTCTTTTTATATCCGGTTTTTTCAAAAGCTTCTTTAAACCAGCTTTTGGCCTTCTGAATATTTTGAGAAATTCTCGGCAGATAGCTAATCTTTAGCGGAGTGCCAAATTGTTCAACCACATCCATCAAAGGAACGTCGTGGAACAACAAATTGTTCTCAGATACATTAAACTCCTCTGTAGGAAAATATAATGTCTGATCAATAAGTTCCGAGTACTTTATTTTCATTTCTAAACAAGTGAATTAAGAAATGCAAAATTGCTAAAAAAGTTTGATTTTTGGGTGTTAAAATTATCATAATTTTAAATAAAGACCCAATATCATGTCCTATAAAAATTTACCTCTGATAATCAATAGGTAAACTTTTGAATATATGCTATTCTTTTAGCATCGGAAATCCCTAATACCTGCTGAATATAGGCATCTGTAGAGCCATACTTTTTATCAATCTCCCCAAAAGCAGCATCAAGATATCTTTTTTCTACCCAGCTCAGTTTTTCCAGCACTTGCAAATCCATCTTTGGATAGATAAAATGTAAGCGATTGGCAAGACGAAGTCTTTTCTGAACCATATCTTTTCTGTAGTTGTTGGATAGCAGATATTCATTATAAATGGTCTCTTTATCAAACTTCAGAATTGTCAGGATGAGCGCGGTGGTAATCCCTGTTCTATCTTTTCCTGCTGTACAATGGTACAAAACCGGATTTTCTGATTCCAGAATTTCTGTAATGATTTTCTTGATGATTTCTGGATTTTCTGTAACGTATTCGCGATAGAAATCTATCATTCTTTTGTCTGCATCAGAAGCATTTACCTTACCCTTCAGAACCAGCTTTCTTGCCTGAGCCAACTGATCTCCCTCATCTTCAAACGCTGAATATTTTTTATAGGTTACCGATGCCGGAAGCTGATCCGGTTTCTGAGATATTTCTTTAGAATTTCTAAGATCAATTATTTCTTTTATTCCCAGCTTATCAATATCATCAAAAGATTTCTTTTTAAGCTTATGAAGATGGGCACTTCTGTAGAACCTTCCCTCTTTTAAAGTTCTTCCTTCTGTATTTTTAATATTTCCTACCGTCCGGAAATTCGTTACTTTTTTAACATGAATTACTTTTTCAGTTTCATTTTTACCATATTCTGGTGTTTCAAAATGCTGTGTTTTGCATGAAACAATACTGCATAATGAAATGGTGAAAACTGATATTTTTATTAGTTTATTCAATGACGTTTTTTATAATATGTTTTGGCTAAAGCCAATGGACTTTGTTTATTTATCTAACGGGCTAAAGCCCGTTTCTATTGATAATTGATTCTTTAATAGATTGCAGGATATTCTATTTCGCTGATTCCTACAAATAACAAGACATCACCTGATTCATATTCTACAGAAATTTCATCTTCAACGGCAAAGTTTCGGGTTCCTATTCTTGAAGTAATGCTTAGAGTTTCATTCGTCAGAGGCCAGTTGAGTCCTTTCGTTGTAATATTATTCACTGATGGAAATGGATAGAGAGAAATCATTCTATTCTTTGCACCTTCCAATTTAAAATGATTGGGAATGAAGTAGTATTCTGAAAATTCATCATAAAATTTAATTTCCATCTGATCTTTGAAGGTATAAGCAACGGTAAGGTTTCCAAGAAAATGATCCTGCTCGCCTCCACTTCCTCCGAAAACATCAATCTCCGAAAATCCTTTTTCCAAAATGATTTCCAAAGCTTTGTGAAAATCTGTTTTATCCTGATCCAATGTAAGGATAAATTTTTCCTGATACATCTCTTCATCTGATCCAGAATGCGAATCAAAATCACCGGAAATAAAATCCAGCTTATCCATAGGAAAATCCAGTCTTTTTAGATAATGAAAAGCACCGTCTGTACAGGCAATCAAGCCATAATTATCAGGATTAGGTAACAATTTTGGAGCATCTCCGTTGATGAAAAGTAATGCTTTATCTCTCATTCGGATTCCAGTATTCTTCCGGTTCGTTGTTCAGTTTTGAAATATATCTTGCTAACACGAAAAGATAGTCTGAAAGCCTGTTTAAATATTTAATCAATTCAGGACGTACTTCTTCTGATTCATTCAAAAATACCAATGAACGTTCTGCTCTTCTGCAGATGGTTCTTGCAGCGTGTAAAAAAGTTGCGGATTTCCCTCCTCCGGGAAGGATAAAATACTGAAGCGGTTCCAGCTTTTCATCAAAAGCATCCATCCACTGTTCCAGTTCTTCAATTTCTGTTTCTGAAATAATGATCGGAAGGCGTGATTTCCCGTTGGCCAGCATCAGTTTATCTACTGGTGTAGCAGCTTCAGAACCTACGGTAAACAAATCAAACTGTATTTTCTTAAGCTGTCTCAGTACTTCTTCATCTTCGATATGACTTTTTGCAATCCCGATGAATGAATTCAGCTCATCTATATTTCCATAACTGTCTACTCTGGCACTGGCTTTAGAAACTCTCGTTCCGCCATATAATGCCGTCTGACCTTTATCTCCTGTTTTCGTATAAATTTTCATAGTACTAAAATACCTTTTTTTGTAGAATGTAAAAAGTAAAATGTAGTAATAACTTCCTATTCTATCTGAAAAAATAAAACTGACATTAGAAAATAATGTCAGTTAATATTCGCATATGGCTTTTATATCTTTTGAGATTGCTTGTCCTTTTAAGCATGACAAAGCAAATGCTAATTCTTTTATTTAGAGATTAAAAAGTATAATTAACATTGAGCTGAAAAGTTGTTCCGTTAAATCCGAACTGATTCACCTCCCAAGGGTACTTGAATCTTCCTCCAAGATCTGTTACTATATCTCCTTTAGTATCTATTACATCCGGATAAATATTAAACAAATTATTTACAACTCCGGAAACTTTAAGGTCTTGGGTGATTTTATAAGTTAAAACTATGTCTGTAATTACCTTGCCAGAAAATGTCTGATCTTTGGCGGGATCAGTTGCGTGCTGCCATGTAACGGAACCAAAATAAGTATTATTAAGGTTAAAGTTAAACTTTGAAATGTCATACGAAAGACTAAGAATAGTTTTTGTTTTTGGCCTTGCGGAGGTAATTCTGGATTGTTCTTTTCTGTCAAAAAAGTTTTCTGAGTAACCATTTTCAGCCAGAATATTCGGAACGGCAATATTATCTACTATTTTAGTTTCGTTATAATTGAAAGCAGCAATAACTCCCAATCTTCCTTTGCCAATAGCGGAAGTATAATAATTTGCAACGAAATCTACCCCTTGAGTAACGGTATTTACAGCATTAGTGAAAAACTTCAGGGAAGTTATTTTATTATTATCTAATATTACTTCCACAGGGTTTGTCAGATCCGGACTCCCGGGAGCACCTGTTTTGTAACCAATATCTCCTGAGAAAAGTACCCTGTCCTTAATTTTTATTCTGTAATAATCTGCTGTAATCGTAAGGTTTTTAAATGGTTTTACGGCAAATCCTCCAGTAATGTTAAAAGCTTTTTCAGCATTTAATTTTTGTACCCCAAGATCAGATCTTACAATTTGAGAGTCATTGTTAAAAGTTCCCTGATTAGCTACAGTATTCCCTGTAATTTTGGTTTGAACATTGGAATAATAAATCTGGTGTAATGAAGGCGCTCTAAATCCTGTAGAAACAGACCCACGGAAAACCAATTTATCATCTAACAACTTATATCTTGCATTTCCTTTCCAGGAAACATTATTTCCAAAATCACTGAAATTTTCATATCTCACAGTTCCTCCAATCAACAGGTTTTTCGTAATATCCCATTCAGCATTCATATAAGCTCCGATATTCTGACGATTTTTATTGACTTCATTTTGAGGCTGCAGCCCCGGAAATGATTCTGCACCACTTCCTATATAAGATGCTTCTTCTCCTGCCCTTGCCTGATAATTTTCATTGCGCACTTCAGCTCCGGCTCCTAAAACAAGTGCACCAAAGTCCCGGCTGATATCTATGTTTCCTATAATATTACTGAACTGGTGGCCACCTGCTTTAAAACGGGTTGGAGAATTGGCACCCAAAGATGTATTAATCGTGTTTGCGACAGCATAGTCTACTGCATTAGAGCCAAAGGTTGCACTCCCATCAAAACTCCATTTTCCAAACATGCCTTTCCATCCGGAGGTTAAATTATAATCATAAACATCTGTTTTAAATTCCGGTTGAAATCCGTTATAGGGTTGTCCTTTTGGAGTTAATAAACCAAAATCTGAAGTTACCCAATAGGGTGTTCTGTACAAAGCAAAACTGGTCCCACTTCTGTAAGTTGTACCCCCAAAAGCATAAAACTTACCCGTTTCACTTGTTGGCAATTCAAAATTTACAAACATATTAGCAACTTTTGTCTCCGGCTGCCCAATGATCATTCCTAAACCAGGATTAGCCTGCGTCCAGGCATTATCTACACCAAAAAGATCATCTTTTGTAACAGAACCTGCGCGGTTAGTTTTATTTTGGGATGAAAATCCTAGTGTAAGATTCAGGCTTCCGTTTTTTGCAACCTTGATTCCTGTATTAAAATCTGCTCCGATATTAAAACCATCTCCTTTTGAAGTAATACCTGAAAAAAGATTGACCGTGCTTTTTCCAACGCTGTTTTTAAGAATAATATTGATTACTCCTGCAATAGCATCAGAGCCATATTGTGCAGATGCACCATCTCTCAATACCTCTACATTCTGTAAGGCAGCTGAAGGAATACTTTTAAGATCTGTACCTACTTCACCTTTTCCAGGGGTATCATTTACATAAATTAAAGCACTTTGATTTTTTCTTTTACCATTTACCAAAACCAATGTTCTGGAAGGCCCTAATCCTCTTAAATCTGCCGGATCAAAATGAGCCGTTGCATCAGAAACGGTTTGCTGTGATGAATTAAAAGATGGAACAGCATAGGTTAAAGCTTTATCAAAAGTAGTTTGCCCTGTGGATTTTAATTGTACAGCAGAAATATTATCAATAGGAATTGCTGAGGTAATGATGGTTCTGGGCTTAGTTCTACCCGTTGTAACCACAACTTCATCTATTTTATTTTGTTTTATGCTGTCCTGAGCATATCCCATTGCACCAGCTCCGCTTAATACTAATACACAGATTTTTTTATTAAATGATTTCTCTTTCATGTGATTTGATAATTATTCAATAAATCTAATGAAAATATTAATATTAAATATAAAAATAAACCATATGATATGAATAATATTCCATAAATCCACAAATAGTATTTATTTATAAATAGAATCAAATTCACCAACATCAAGTAATTTATTAACAATCTTAAAAAAAACATAGTAATAATTTCCTAATTACGTCTGAAAAAGCGATTAAATTACACCTGAAAATAAATATGATTTCAATCTTTTTGATATGTAGTTTTCAAGCGAGTTGAGATTGCTTCGCCTATGGCTCGCAATGACGAAATGACTAAGAATAAAAAATGGCCGTTGAAACGGCCATATCCAAATTATTTATTTACCTCTACGTATTGTATGATGGTCTGATTTTTTGGGTTGTAGATAATTGTACTACTGTTGGGAAACCTTTTCAATTTATAATATTGAATGTTTTTATCGGATTTTATATCTTCCAGAATACTGGCATCAAAGGTATTATCAGGAAGAAATTTTGATAAAAGACTTATTTTATCAATGATGTTTTGCCCATCAATCTTGCGGGCTTTCTTTTCTGATTTACTTTCATCAGAAGTAGGCTGTCCCTCTAAAAATGGGATTAATACTGCAATGTCTGCTTTGTATTTAAAAATGTAACCTTCTGATCTTCCCGGGATTTTAATTTTTTTCCCTTTTTCTTCAGATACAATAGCAGCACCTGCACCGGGAAAAACAGTATTAAACTTAACGTCTTCGGAATTAATTAAAGAATTCACAGATTCATTGACCGTTTTCTTCACTGTTTCTTCTACAGCCTGCTGTGCTTTCTGCTGCACAGTTTCGGTTGTTTTTTGAACAGTCTGATCAATTTTTTCTTCAATCTTATTGCATGATACTAATAAAAAAGTGGTGACAACAGGCAAAATATACTTCTTCATAATTCTAATAATAGCGATTTTTGTTATTAATATCCATCCTTCTAACGCAAAAACAGGTCAGGATATTTTAGCAAAGAAAAAAATATTTTTTTCAATATCAAAAATCCTGCTGACAAACTGTTGTCATAACCCTATCTTACCTTTGTATCAACAACAAACAAAAACAAAACATTATGACAACTACAGCAACAGCCACTAAACAATTCATGACTTCTGAACAGCTATTAAACGACTGGCAGGGACACAGAAATCTGACGAGAAGAGTAATTGAATCTTTCCCTGAAAAAGATTTATTTGAATTTTCAATAGGCGGAATGAGACCTTTTGCAAAACTGGCAGTAGAGCTGATTGGCATTGGCGGACCTGCTTTGAAGGGAATTGTTGAAGGAACTATGGAAGCTTACAACGAAGAAGCTTTTAATCCAAAAACAAAAGAAGAACTTTTAAAAAAGTGGGATGAACAAACAGAAGTAATCAACCATTATTTCAATATGATTTCTGAGGAGCGCTTCCAGGAAACTTTCAATTTATTTGGAGAATATGAATTCCCGGTATATCAGAACATCCTTTATTTTGTAGATAACGAGGTTCACCACCGTGGGCAGGGATATGTTTATCTGAGAGCTTTAGGAATAGAACCACCTTTCTTCTGGGAAAGATTTTAATTTTAATAAAAAAGTGAAGCGGTAAAATTGCAAAAAGGCGGAAATCATGAAAAATACATCTGCAATGTCATTTATTATAGTGATTTTCCTCCATCTCAACAACTTATATCATTTTTTGCGACTAAACAAATTTAGCTTTTTTGCGATTTTACCCTTGGCTTGTTAACCATTTCATTTATTGCCTCAATTAAGTCTTTAAACCTCAACAGCTGTCTTGTTGGGGTTTATTATTCATGTCTTTCAACCATTTTTACTAGCAGCTCTTTCAATCTAATGCGAAGGCTTTCCGGTTCCAGAACGGTGGCATAATCTGCAAAAGTGATAAGCCAGCGGGGAAATCCATCGCTGATCCATTCTGTTTCAAAAGTGAGTTCTACTCCTTGTTCAGTTTCTACTTCTTCTATCAGTCCGTAATATTTTTTGGAATTCACCAGATGAGACATTATTTTTTTGTCTACCAAAAGTTTAGCTCTGACTTTATTTCCGTTTGATTTTTTACGGTAATCATTCACCTGGCCGTATTCCTGTAAAAAGGGATTCAGGGTTTTTGAAATCTCTAAAATACGGTCTATCCGAAATTGTCTGAAATCTTTTCTCAGGGTACAGAATGCCATGATGTACCAAAAATTAAACTCAAAGAACATCCCGACGGTTTCAATCGTTCTGTTGTCTACCCTTCCATCTACCGTCTGATATCTGATATTCAATTGGGTTTTGTCTGCAATGCTTTCTAAAATAATAGGAATCACATTTTTAAGAGAATCTCCGGAATCGGTATGGAAACTAAAAACATCAATCTGCTTTTCAATATTCTGAATGAGATTTTTATCAGAATTTCTCAATACTGAGCGTACTTTTTCCATGGCTGCCTGATAATGGCTTCCTAAACTTTGATGGGAAAATTTCTGCATCAGCTTTTCGGCTGTAATGAAACTTAATACCTCTTCTTTGGTAAACATAATGGGAGGAAGTTTGTAGCCGTCCATTAAGGAATAGCCGTTACCTGCTTCGCCCACAATGGGAATCCCTGCGTTTTCCAAAGTTTTTACATCACGGTAAATGGTTCTGATACTTACATCGAACTTTTCAGCCAGATCCTGTGCCCGAACAACAGGTTTAGACTGTAACTGGGTAAGGATAGCCGTTACCCGATCAAGTTTTTTAAGATAGTGATCGTTCATGATACAGCAAAGCTAAAATTCTTTTTCGAGGTATGTCTTATCAATGGGACTGCTTTTTTTATTAATTTTATTTTTCACAAAACAGTTTCTTCTTTATGCTTCACACTCATTTTGTTCAGTCTATTGAAAAAGTTTTAAAACCGGAACAGGCAGTCATGGACGAACTTGTTTCTCATCTGGAATCCAAATTCTACAGAAAAGGAGATTTTCTGTTAAAAGGTGACGAAACCTGCCGGTATTTCTATTTTATCAAAAAAGGACTTGTCAAACTATTTTTTGACAATGGTGATAAGGATTTTATCATGACTTTTTTTGCAGAAAATGCTTTTTTTGCTGAGCTGAGCGGTTTTCTTACAGGACAGCCGTCAAAATACATGATCGTTGCCCTGGAACCTACTGAAGTTCTCCGTGTGCACAGAGATATTATTGAAGGATTATGTAAAAAATATCACACGGCAGAAACACTTTTCAGCAAGCTTTATTCAAAAGCTCCGGTGAATATGATGGGAAGGATCAGTGAAATGCTGGAAGACGACGGAAAAAAGCGTTATCATAATTTTATGAAGCAAAGACCCGATCTTATCCAACGCATCAGTCTTGGAGATCTGGCAGACTATATCGGAATTACTCAGGTTTCTTTAAGCAGAATCAGAGCACAAAAACTTTAATGGGAGGAGGGGATGTTGGAAGCTGGAAGAGGGAAGTTATTGAAGACCGAATATATATCATCTACCTAATAGTAGCTTCTAGCTTCCAGCTTTTAAAATCTTTCCTTATAAAATTTATCATTTGTAAAAAAATTCAGGAAAATACAGTTCTACATTTGTCACATAATTAATCAAAAAACAAATATTATGTCACAAAGAATCAACGCATTTGCGATCGGAAACAAAGCTGTAAATGCCCTTCACAATATGGGATTTCAGGTACAGAATTCATCACTGGACAATTCATTTCTTGAACTGATGTATTTCAGGGTTTCACAAATGAACGGATGTGCTTTCTGCCTGGATATGCATTCCAAAGAACTAAGAGCAAAAGGTGAAACTGAACAGAGAATATTTCTGATAAGTGTCTGGAGAGAATGTTCATTTTATACGGATAAAGAAAAAGCAGGACTGCTATGGGCTGAAACTTTAACGGCTTTAAATGGTAAGGAAGTGGATAATGAAATTTATGCAAAAGTAAGCCATTATTTTTCTGAAACTGAGATCGTAGATTTAACAATGGCTGTTATTGCCATCAACAGCTATAACAGAATTAATATTGCTTTCGGAGCAGATGTAGGTACTTATCAGGTTCCTGAAAAAGCGCATTAAACAGTTGTTATGAAAATAAAAAACTCAGCGGCCAAGCTGAGTTTTTTTATTTAATTTTCTTTGAAAGTATTCACTAGTTTATCGAGATTCAGACTGCGGGCTGATGCGTCAAAGATCTCCCGGTAAGTTCCTTCTTTACTGTAAAGTTCATCGTGAGTTCCATTTTCCACTACTCTTCCTTTTTTCATCACATAAATGATATCCGAATCCAGAATCTGTGACAGGGAATGAGAAATGATGACAACAGTTCTTCCTTCTTTTATGGCATCCAGAGAATTCTTGATCTGTTCGGTGGCAATGGCATCAAGGCTGGCTGTAGGTTCATCCAGAAAGATAATCGGAGGATTTTTCAGAAACAGCCTGGCAATGGCAATTCTCTGCTGCTGTCCTCCGGAAAGCTGAGTAGCATCATGCAGGTATTGATCCGGAAGATCCATGATCTGTTCATGCAGATAAGCTTTCTTTGCGGCTTCCTGAATTTCTTCAAAACTGGCATTCATATCTCCATAGCGGATATTATCTTCTACACTTCCCTGAAAGATGTGATTTCTCTGAAGTACCAGTCCAAGGTCACTTCTAAGAAAAGTATTGTCAAATTCATTCAGATCTACCCCGTCCAAAAGAATCTCTCCGGAATCCGGAAAATAAAATTTACACAAAAGATTAATGACCGTTGACTTTCCTGCACCGCTCAGCCCTACCAAAGCCGTCGTTTTTCCGTTTTCAATTTTCATGGAAACATTATGTAAAGCTTTTGTGCCATTGGGATAAGTAAAATCAACATTCTTCAGTTCAAAAGTTCCTTTGATTTCATTTTCTACAAAATTCCCATTCGATTCTGTCTCATTATCTGCATTCAGAATATCAAAATAGCCTTCAGCATAGATCATGGCATCGTTCATATCATCATAAATCCTGTGCAGCTGGCGGATAGGTGCAGAAACATTGTTGAAAAGCATAATATGAAGCATGATCGCACCAATCGTCATTTGCTGATCAAGAACGAGATAAACCGTTAAAAGAATAATCAAAACAACTCCGAACTGTTCAATAAACGTTTTTAAGCCATCATAAATAAAGTTGGTTCTTCTTGTGATCATCTGGCTTTCCATCAGTTCCATCTGAAGATCGTATTGTTTTTTTCCTTCAAATTTTTCACGGACAAAACTTTTGATAACCATAATGGAATTGATGAGATTCAGAAGTCCGGAGGTCTTTTTTTCTCTCTGATTTCTAAGCTGACGACGTACTCCGTTCAGTTTTTTTGCCTGCAGGGAGCTGATATAAAAATAAATGGGAACAATAATGGTTGAAACAAGTCCTACATACACATTCTGCATGTACATAATGATCAGGGCAATGATCGCATTGGAAAAAAGAGGTAGAATATCTATAAAAAAGTTTTGAACCAGTTTTGTAAGACTTTCTATTCCACGGTCTATTCTGATCTGTAATTTTCCGGACTCATGATTTTCATCGTTAAAATAAGCAACTCTATAGGTTAATATTTTATCAATAGCTGACTGAGCCAGTACAGAACTGACATTGATCCTGATCTTTTCACCATAAAACTTCTGCCCGAAGTTGATAAAGATATTCAACAGTTCTTTTCCCAGTAAAATAATGGAAATAATAATGAGAATATGAATTCCTTCTGACATGGGATGTGGAAGATGGGTAAGCTTGGTAACTTCATCCACCGTATATTTTAAAACAATCGGGTTTACCTGCGCTGCCAGAGCTCCCAGAAAAGTAAGAAACAAGGTTCCGTAAATCATGGGTCGGTAAGGTCTGATGAATGGGACAAGCTGTTTATAAATTCCGAACAAGGTGACTGTTCTGTTAAAAGGTTTAGCCATAGAAATCATTTTTAAATGAAAAACGTACCGCTTTCAAAAGAAAAAGGTACGTTTTATTATCATGTTCAGCAAATAAATGCTTTATATTTTATCCTTCAAATAGATAAGTGGTAAGGTAATGCAGTTCTTTTCTGCCGGCCTCTTTAGATTCCGCTTCTGCCTGTTCTAAAGAATATTGAGAATTGATTTCTTTTTTCTGGAAAACAAATGAATTGTTGGCATTTTTATCTACCACATCATTAAAGATATGCTCAATTTCAGAGTTCGCTAATGAAGCAAAGCTGATATCTTCAAAACCATACATGAGTCTCAGATCATCAAACTGTTTGAAATTTTCATCTACAAATCCCTGCAACTGCGATTTTGAATCAAAATTACCTGCCCAGATATTGTAAGCGTATTTTTTCTTTTTAGGTTTATCCAAGATACTCTGATAGACAAAGTTTTCACCAAGATATGCTTCTCTTACCTGCGGATCATTGGCAAGATCTTCCGGAAGTCCTTCTTTCAGGATTTTTCCTTCAAACATAATATAGGTTTTGTTGGTAATCGCCAACGTCTGCTGTACGTTGTGGTCGGTAATCAGAATTCCGATGTTTTTGTCAACAAGGCTTCGTACAATTTTCTGGATATCTTCTACGGCAATCGGGTCTACCCCAGCGAAAGGTTCATCCAGAAGAATGAAATTCGGGCTTGTAGCCAGACAACGTGCGATTTCAGTTCTACGTCTCTCTCCTCCGGAAAGAAGGTCTCCTCTGTTTTTACGGACATGCTGTAAAGAAAATTCTTCAATCAGTTCATCACATTTGATCTGCTGCTCACGCTTTGAAAGCTTGGTCAGCTGCAATACTCCCATAATGTTTTCTTCCACGGAAAGTTTTCTGAAAACGGAAGCTTCCTGAGCCAGATATCCGATTCCCTTTTGGGCTCTTCGGTACATTGCATCAGTCGTAATCTCCTGTTTATCCAGGAAAATTTTTCCTGAAGTGGGCTTAACCAACCCTACGATCATATAAAACGATGTGGTTTTTCCTGCTCCGTTCGGACCCAGCAAACCAACAATTTCTCCCTGTTGAACCTGTACAGAAACGCCTTTTACAACTTTTTTAGGACCATATTCCTTGATTAAGTTTTCTCCTCGTAAAATCATAGGGCAAATATATCAAAAATATAAACTTCACTTATATGTTAATAGCAACTTGTTGATTTAAATGTAAACTTATTCACTTCCAAATCATTGTAACTTTTTATCATTTTCAACTACTTATCGTAAAACATCACAATCAATTACAATCATTAAGAAATGGAAAATTACGGTTACACAAAAACAGAAAATGTACAAAACCAGCAAAGCAATGTCCCTTACCGTTCGGAAAAGAAAATCCCTGCGGCTTTATTGGGAATTCTTGTAGGCTGGCTCGCATTAAATAAATTTTATCTGGGATATACAAAAGAGGGAATCATCCAACTTGTTCTGAATATTGTTACTTTAGGAGCAGCTTCTATTATCCCTTTTATTGAAGGTATTTTATATCTTTTCATGAGTGATAAGCAGTTTGATGATACTTACGTTTACGGGAAAAAAGGTTGGTTATAAAATAATACCTCTTATCCGTTTGAAAATAAAACAGGCTGTTCAGATAAGAACAGCCTGTTTACTTTTTATATTGAAATGATTAATCCGGCGGGCAAGCTAAATGATTAATTGTACATGGATGCCAGATTCCTTTACACCATGTTCCACAATTTGGATCATCAATAATCACTTCTCCTCCTTTGATTTCCTTCAATTGATTTCTTTCGATCTTTTTAAGATTTCTCATAAATAAATTCTTTTGATGTTTTAATAATTTTCGTTTCTCGAAATTAGCTTTACTCAAAAATATATTTTTTATTTACACGAAAGTCTTCAATCCGGACCATTAACTTAACATTAACGTTGGTGTCCTAACCGTTTATTTATTCAAAAGGACCGCAGCTTCTTTTGCAAAATAAGTAAAGATCATATCTGCTCCTGCTCTTTTGAAGCAAGTCAGGCTTTCAATGATCGTTTTGTCATTATCCAGCCAGCCGTTCTGAGCCGCTGCTTTTACCATCGCATATTCTCCACTTACATTGTATACTGCAATCGGAAGATCAATAGCTTCACGTACTTTGGAAACAATATCCAGATAAGGAAGTCCCGGTTTGATCATGATCACATCTGCTCCTTCGTCAATATCTTTAAACACTTCATTCAATGCTTCACGGGTATTGTGGAAATCCATCTGGTATGTTTTTTTATCTTTCGGAATTTCCATGTCATCTTTTGGAGCGCTGTCTAAAGCACTTCTGAATGGTCCATAGAAAGAACTCGCATATTTGGCAGCATAGCTTACAATTCCTACGTCTGTAAAACCGCTTTCTTCCAACGCTTCACGGATAACCTGTACTCTTCCGTCCATCATATCGCTAGGTGCCACAAGATCTGCGCCTGCTTCCGCATGAGATACTGACATTCTTGCCAGTGCATCGTTGGTAGCATCATTGATAACTTTTCCGTTTTCAATGATTCCGTCGTGTCCGTAGATTGAATAAGGATCTAAGGCTACATCGGGCATAACAATCATTCCCGGAACGGCATCTTTGATTGCTTTGATCGTGCGCTGCATCAATCCGTCTTTGTTCCAGGCTTCTTTTCCTGTATTGTCTTTCAGATGTTCTGACACTTTCATGTATAAATTGACAGCTTTTACTCCTAAAGAAAATAATTCCTTACATTCCTTAACGGTTAAATCTATACTCCGCCTAAAAATTCCCGGCATAGACGGGATTGCCTCCTGCTTGTTTTCGCCCTCCATTACGAAGATCGGCATTACAAAATCATCAGTTGTAAGCACATTTTCTCTTACCAAACTTCTGATAGATTCATTAACTCTAAGTCTTCTATTTCTTGAATGTATCATTTTGGAATACTTTTTGAATAAGTTTCTACAAATTTAATATAAGTTCTACAAAAAACTATTGTATGAAATTGTAGAATTTATTACATTTGTTACATATATTCGAGAAATTATAAATTTGATGAAAAAACTTTTACTTTTATTTCTATTTGTAGGCACTTTTGTTGGATTTTCCAACAATTTAAAAGCTCAGCTTAGAGAGCCGAGTTCCATCACTCAGAAAGCGGATGATGGGGTGTTGCTTGCTTATCCAAATCCTGCAAAGGATTTCCTTATCATTAAGGCAAAAGATTCTTCTTTAAGAATCAAAAGTGTGACTTTTTATTCTATTTTGGGTATGCAGGTCGCTAATTATACAGTGAATATGAATTCAGGTGAGATTAATATTGAAAAATTGAAACCCGGAAAGTATATGATCCGTTATATTTTAAGTGACAACACGCAAAAAGTTACTCAAATCGTGAAACAATAAATTACAATCCTGATAATCATCAGGATTTTTTCTTTTACATTAATTCTGTTTTAATATTTCCGTAACTTTCGGGACCTTTTTATACTAATTGTAAAAAGAATAATTTTAATGCTAAAAGCTGAACATATTAAAAAGACCTACAATGCCGGAAAAAAGGTCGCCCTGGATGATTTCAGCATCCATGTTCCAAAAGGTAGTATTTATGGCCTTTTAGGACCCAACGGAGCCGGAAAAACTTCTTTTATCCGTATCATTAATCAAATTACTCAGGCAGACTCCGGAGATATCTTCATCAACGGACAAAAACTGAACCCCGATCATATCAAAGACATCGGCTATATGCCCGAAGAAAGAGGATTGTACAAAAACATGAGTGTTGGAGATCAGATCTTATATTTCGGGGAACTGAAGGGAATGAGTAAAAGCGATGCTCTGAATGAAGCAAAAAAATGGTTTGAGAAACTGAACATCGACCAATGGTGGAAAAAAAAGCTGTCTGAACTTTCTAAAGGGATGGCACAAAAAATCCAGTTTGTGGTAACCGTTCTACACAGACCTCATCTTTTAATTCTTGATGAACCTTTTTCGGGTTTTGATCCTGTAAACGCCAACTTAATCAAAGATCAGATTATTGATCTTAAAAATAACGGAACTACTATCATTCTTTCTACTCACAGAATGGAAAGTGTGGAGGAAATGTGTGATTATGTTGCTTTGATCAACAATTCTAAAAAAATCATTGACGGAAGGGTTTTTGACGTAAGGGAAAAATTCAAGAAAAATATTTTTGGAGTTACGCTTTCTGAAGTCAACACAGATCATTTTGACCATTTCAAGAATAAATATGACATCTTCAATTTATCAAATGAAAATAATCTTGTTTCTTTTGACCTGAAAAATGAAGAGAGTCAGAATAATGTTCTTCTTGATCTGGTACAAGTGGGCAAAGTGAGATCATTCGATGAAAGAATTCCCAGTATGAATGAAGTGTTTATTAATGCTGTAAGTAACCATCCTTAATCTATGAATAATATTTTTTTAATTACCAAGAGAGAATTTCTTACACAGGTTAAGAAAAAATCCTTCATTATATTAACACTGCTTGCTCCTATTATGATCATTGCTTTTGGAGCTGTGATAGGGTTAATGTTTAAGGCAAACGAATCACACAGTATTATAGAAGTGGTTGATAAGAGCGGATTATTCATGAATCAGCTGAAATCTAATGATAAACTAAATTATGTTTTTGTTTCTGCCGCGGATGAAAAATCAAAGATCAACAATTTAAAAGGAAATGAATCCCTGGATGGTATTTTGATTCTTCCGGAATTGAAAAATCAGAATTTTGATGCGCTTGAAAAAGAGGCAAGACTTGTGATCAACAGTAAAATAGGATTCGATACAAAGCAGCAGATTATTTCTGACATCAGCAATGTTGTTAAAAAAGAAAAAATCAAACAACTGGGCATTCAGGAGACTCAGTTAATTGATCTTGATAAAAGCTTTACATTAAAGACCATTAATGTTAGTGATAACAATAAAGAAGATTCTGATCTTGCTTTCGGGGTTAAATCCGGGTTGAGTATGATCCTGATGTATGTTACTTTTATGTTTATCATTATTTATGGGGTAAGGGTAATGCGAAGTGTACTTGAGGAAAAGAACAATCGTGTTGTGGAGATTATTATTTCTTCCGTAAAACCGTTTGAACTGATGATGGGGAAGATTTTAGGAGTAACCATGGTTGCGCTTACACAGTTTCTGATCTGGATCACGATGTCTGTCATCGGAGCATTAGTTCTGAATACAGGTTTCTCACCTCTTCAGAAAAATATTCCGGGTGGAAATAATGAGATTGCCAGTAAACTGGATGTGGGGCAGCTTGCTACCCAGATCTCTCACAGTCTTCTGGAACTGAACTTCCCTCTGATTATTTTTGTATTCATTGTTTTCTTCCTTTTAGGGTATATTTTTTACAGTTCTATTTATGCAGCAATTGGTTCTGCGGTAGATAACGAAACAGAAACACAGCAATTTACTCTGTTTGCAATTCTACCTTTAACATTGGGGATGTATGGAAGTTTTACCCTGATGAATAATCCTGACGGGCCGTTAGGTTTTTGGTTATCAATCATTCCATTTACTTCACCGGTGGCAATGATTGCAAGAATCCCATTTGGTGTTCCTGCATGGCAGATTGCGCTGTCCATTGGATTATTGCTGGCAACAACTGTTTTTATGATCTTCCTGGCCGGAAAAATCTATCGTGTAGGTATTTTGATGTACGGTAACAAAGCTACTTTAAAAGAGCTTTGGAAGTGGATTAAAGGATAATCACGACAAGGCTGAAAAGTAAAGATTACCGATTAGCCTGTTTACAATTTATAATATAAAAAATCCCGGAAACTAAGTTTCCGGGATTTTTTATATTCTGAGATATTCTATTTGAATATATAGCTTAAGGTAAGTGCAATAACCTGTTCTGATTTTTTCTTATCAGTACCTCCTTTTTCTTTTACAAGACCAGGGTAAGTATCAGAAAGTCCTAAATCATATTTTAAAGCTACTTCGAGTTGTCTCTTATAGCTATATCCTACGCCTAGTCCAAGTCCCCAGTTAAAGCTTTTTGCTTTTCCGTTTACTCCTGCCGGCTGTGTAGGATCAGTAACGTCCGGATCATAGTAAGGTCTTCCTACTGGAGGATTCTTTACGTCCTGACTTACTAAAAAGTTAAATCTAGGTCCAATCATTCCAAAGAACTCTGATTCAGCTTCTGAAAAATATCCTTTGAAATAAAGCGGTACACTCAGATAGTTATTTGCATATACTGCATCGTAACCATTTTGACCTTTAGCATCTTTATCTTTCCCGGTTTCTCCTGCACCATAGTACAGAACTTCGGGTTGTATAAAGAATTGGTTTGCCTTCCCTACGGGGATCAAAGCCAAAGCTCCACCTTGGAAGGCGTATCTTGGGCCAGAGGGATTGTGGGCATTTGCTACTCTTGAGTAGTTTAAACCTGCTGTAAGACCGAATCTTGTATTATTCCATTGCACCTGTGCAAAAGATAATGCGGAAAGCGTCAAAGCTGAGGCTAATAAAAGTTTTTTCATATGATGTGGTTTTATATTATCCTAGAATTTTTGCTACAGTAGCACCAATGTCAGCAGGAGAGTCTACAACGTTGATACCGTTTTCTCTCATGATTTCCATTTTTGCCTGAGCTGTATCTTCAGTACCACCTACGATAGCACCTGCGTGACCCATTGTTCTTCCTTTTGGAGCAGTTTGTCCAGCGATGAATCCTACAACTGGTTTATTAGAACCACTTGCTTTGTACCATCTTGCAGCTTCAGCTTCAAGACCTCCACCGATTTCTCCGATCATTACAACAGCTTCAGTTTCAGGATCATTAATGAATAATTCTAATGCTTCTCTTGTAGTTGTTCCAATGATTGGGTCACCACCGATACCGATAGCAGTAGAAATACCGTAACCCGCTCTTACAACCTGGTCAGCAGCTTCGTAAGTAAGAGTACCTGATTTTGAAACGATACCTACTTTACCTTTTTTGAAAACGAAACCTGGCATAATACCAATTTTAGCTTCTTCAGAAGTAATGATTCCAGGGCAGTTTGGTCCGATTAATCTGCAGTCTCTGTCAGCAATATAAGATTTTACTTTTACCATATCAGCTACAGGAATACCTTCAGTAATACATACAATTACTTTGATCCCTGCTTCAGCAGCTTCCATGATAGCGTCTGCTGCGAATGCCGGTGGTACGAAAATGATACTTACGTTTGCTCCTGCTTTTTCAACAGCGTCAGCTACTGTATTAAATACCGGCTTTCCTAAGTGCTCGCTACCTCCTTTTCCTGGAGTAACACCACCTACTACGTTTGTTCCGTATTCAATCATCTGACCAGCGTGGAAAGTTCCTTCGTTCCCTGTAAATCCTTGTACAATTACTTTAGAATCTTTGTTTACTAAAATTGACATTTTATTGTTGTTTTAATTTATTTATTTTCAGTTTATACGTCAGACAAAAATAATGATTATTTGTCGTTAAAAAAATTTTTAAATCTGATTTTATTCATCATATTTTTTCAACAGATCGATTAAATCCTGCTCCTTAAGTCTGTTATAATTAATATTTTCAATAAGCGGCTCAAGTTCGGGTTTTTCTACCATTAATTGTTTTAATTTCTTCCTGTTATTGACCAAAATACTCAAAGGTTGTCTTATATCTCCTTTGAACAAGACATCTGATACAAGGGTAGATCCATCATAGCCGTGGCGTCTATATGCTTTCACCCATTTTATTTTTTCACCATCATACACAAGCTCCACCAAAGTTTTAGTTGATTCTAAAGGAAAGTAAATGAAAATCCTTGGTTTACCTTTAAGATCTGTAAATTCTATTTTCTGAATTTCAGAAGGCTGGTACTTAATAGCTTTTCCATCTTCCAAAATCTTAACTTTTCTGTCGCTAATCGTTATCTCATCAATCTGATTACTATCAAAAAGATTTGTTATAAAAGGTATTTTAGCATCTACTATTCTGTTGTCGCTAAATGTAACCTTTGCTTCAATCTGTGATTTCTGAGCGAAACTTATTGAATATATAAAAAGAAATAGAGCTAGTAAATTCTTCATCACAATTTTCTCAGTTTTACTTCTTTTTTAAGATAAGTTTTAAAATCTTCTGCAAACATCCCGATATAGGTTCCTTTTTCAAGATCTCTGTTTACTCCGGTTTTCCCTAAAAGTACAGATCCTGATTCAATTTTGTTTCCGGAAGCGATTCCTACCTGTCCCCATAACGTCACCTCATCACCGATGATGCAGCATCCTGCAATTCCTACCTGAGATGCAATGAGGCATTTTTTCCCGATTACGGTATCATGTCCGATCTGAATCTGATTATCCAACACAGACCCTTCTCCAATAATGGTAGAATCCGTAACACCTCTGTCAATGGTACAGCCGTTTCCGATCTCTACGTTGTTTTCAATAATAACATTCCCTACAGAAATCAGACGGTCAAAGTTTCCGTTTAATTTTCTGTAATAAAATGCATCACCTCCTAAAACGGTGTTGGACTGGATAATCACATTATCTCCGATTTCTGTGCGGTCACCAATCACTACATTTGGAAAAATAAGGGTGTTTTTTCCGATTTTCACATTGTTTCCGATTACTGCAGAAGAGTGAATTTTTGTCCCCTCTCCTATTTCAACATCGTGAAGTTCTTCTGTGAAATTATATATTCTGGTAAAATGAGTATTGATTTTATTAAAGTCTCTGAAAGGATCATCAGAAACCAAAAGCGCCTTGCCTTCCGGGCACTCTACTTCTTTATCAATTAAAATAATAGTTGCTGCAGAATTTAAAGCCTTATCATAATATTTGGGGTGATTCACAAAAACGATATCCCCTGGTTTTACCATGTGAATTTCGTTGGTTCCCAATACTTCAAAGTCTTCCGGCCCAACAAATGCTGAGCCTATTAAATCTGCAATCGTTTTAAGCTTTTGCGGAGAATGGAATCTCATAACAATAGATTTTCTTATAAAACAAAATTCGGAGTGCTAATGCAAACCGAATTTATGTAAATTTTATTTATTATTTCACTCTTTCTAAGTAGCTACCGTCTTCAGTGCTTACTTTAATTTTGTCTCCCGGCTCAATGAACAAAGGAACCATTACTCTTGCTCCTGTTTCAACGATTGCGTTTTTAAGAGCGTTTGTTGCAGTGTTTCCTTTTACCCCCGGATCAGCTTCAATCACATCCAGATATACTGACTGTGGAAGTTCAGCAGAAAGTGGAGTTTCATCAGCTTCTTTCAAAATGATTGTTACTTCTTCACCTGCTTTCATCAGGTTTGAGTTTTCAATCATTTCTTTATTTAAATATAACTGAGAAAAATCATCGTTATTCATGAAGTGGAAACCGTTCTCGTCATCGTAAAGATATTGGAACTTTCTGGTGATTACTTTTACTTCATCAATTTTGTGGCCTGCAGAGAATGTATTATCTAATACTTTTCCGTTTGTCACAGATTTTAGTTTTGTTCTTACGAAAGCAGGACCTTTCCCTGGTTTTACGTGAAGAAACTCGATTACTTTAAAAATATCGTTGCTAAATTCGATGCAAAGACCTTTTCTGATATCGTTACTTGTTGCCATTAATTATATAAATATTTATTTTCTTTTTTTAATTTCGATACCTTGTCCTTGAGGCATCATTCTGTTAAATGTATTATTATTGAACATATTCACATTGTTATTCAATCTGTTTACATTCATCTGAATATCAGTTTTATACTGATCGGTTGTTCCTAATATTGAACTTCCGGTACTTTTCTGTTTCAGAATACCATTTAAATTATTCTTGGCAATACTATCATTAGACTCTCCGGAAAGTTTTCTTTCTATGGTAAAAGGTTTTTCTTTTTTACCTGTTGCAGACTTTTCTGTTTGCTGTCCAAACAAAAAAGAAGTTGCAGAAAGCGCAATAAGTACGATTAAACTTTTCATTGTCTGATAGTATTTATAATTAAATTAATCTCTATCCTTTCCGGTACCATATCCTTTTACGATACCTCTAGGTGAGTTTTGAATAAATTGTAGAATTTCATCTCTTTCAGCCGTTGGAAGCATTTCTTTTTCAATATATGCTAACGCTTGAGAAACATTCATCTTCATCTGGAAAATAGCTCTGTAGATTTTTTGAATTTCAAAGATTTTCTCATTAGAAAACCCTCTTCTTCTTAACCCAACAGAATTGATCCCTGCATAAGAAATTGGATCTCTTGCAACTTTTACGTAAGGCGGAATATCTTTTCTAATTAAAGATCCTCCTGAAATCATCGTATGTTTCCCGATTTTGCCAAACTGCTGAACAGCTGATAAACCTCCCATTACGGTAAAGTCACCAATTTCAACATGTCCTGCAATACCGCAGCCATTTGCAATAATTACATTATCTCCTATAATACAGTCATGCGCAACGTGTGAGGTTGCCATAATCAGGCAGTGACTTCCTACTTTTGTATATCCTAATGCTTTGGTTCCTCTATTGATGGTTACACATTCTCTTAAAGTAGTATTATCTCCAATAATGGTTTGTGTGTCTTCGCCATCGAACTTCAAGTCCTGAGGGATTGCAGAGATTACAGTTCCGGGAAAGATTTTACAGTCTTTTCCGATTCTTGCCCCTTCCATAATGGTAACATTAGGACCAATCCATGTTCCTTCCCCAATTTCCACGTCCCCTGCAATTGTAGTAAATGGTTCTACGATTACATTTTTGCTGATTTTCGCGCGTTTATCTACGGCTGCTAATTGATGAATCATTTAATCAACTTTATTTTTTGCAACTTGAGCCATAAGCTCTGCTTCTACTGCTACTGTATCTCCTACGTATCCATACCCCTGCATATGAACAATTCCTCTTCTGATAGGCTCTATCAATTCAATTTTGAATATAAGTGTATCTCCGGGAATTACTTTTCTTTTGAATTTCACCTTATCAATTTTGATGAAATAAGTAGAATAGTTCTCAGGATCCGGAACGCTGGCCAGTACCAGGATTCCTCCTGTCTGTGCTAATGCTTCTACCTGAAGTACTCCAGGCATTACAGGTTCTTTAGGGAAGTGCCCCACGAAGAATGGTTCGTTCATCGTCACGTTTTTCAAACCAACAACATGAGAGTCTGAAAGTTCAAGAACTTTGTCGATCAATAAGAACGGGGGTCTGTGAGGCATAAGCTTCATAATTCCGTTGATATCGAATACCGGTTCTTTTGTCAGGTCAAAATCCGGAACGTTTTTCTTTTTCTGCAATTTCCACTGGCGGTTCAGTTTTTTCGCAAACTGGGTATTCACATAGTGCCCCGGTTTGTTGGCAATAACTTTACCTTTTATTTTCACCCCTGCCAGAGCAAGATCACCAATTACATCTAATAATTTGTGTCTCGCAGCTTCGTTAGGATAGTTTAAATTAAGATTATCAAGAATACCGTTTGGTCTGATTGATACATTATCTTTTCCAAAGGCTTTCTTTAGTTTTTCTGTAGTTTCAGGAGTCAGATCTTTATCTACATATACAATGGCATTGGAAATATCTCCACCTTTGATCAAACCGTGATCTAAAAGCATTTCCAATTCATGCAGGAAGCTGAATGTTCTTGCTGATGAGATTTCGTCTTTAAATTCTGAAATATTTTTAAGAGTGGCGTTCTGAGTACCTAATACTTTAGTCCCAAAATCTACCATTGTTGTTACTTCGTAAGTATCTGAAGGAATGATTGTGATTTCCGAACCGGTAGCCGGATCACTGTAGGTAAGAACTTCTTTTACAACCAGATATTCTCTTGCTACACCCTGTTCTGCAACACCAACGCTTTCAATAGCTTCAACAAAGTATTTTGAAGATCCATCAAGAATAGGTGGTTCAGAGGCATCCATTTCTAAGATTGCGTTATCAATATCACAACCTACAAGAGCTGCCAAAAGGTGTTCGCATGTGGTAATTTTTACTCCTAATTTTTCTAATGTAGTTCCTCTTTCTGTTGCTACAACATAATTTACATCTGCTTCTACCTGAGGATGTCCCTCTAAGTCGGTTCTTACAAATACAAAACCTGTATTTTCTTTAGCAGGTTTAATGGTAAGTTTTACTTCTCTACCCGTATGAAGGCCAATTCCAGAAAGAGTTACCTCTTGCTGAAGTGTTTTTTGCATATCACTCATTAGTATTATCTTTTGAGTTATTCTCAAGATTATTTATTCTATTTACTATTCCAGGAAGATTCCTGAAATGAACATAACTCCTCAAATAGTCATTATAACTGATGGCTGGTGAGCCATACAGGGTTTCTCTATCATTAACGCTGGAATTCACACCACTCTGAGCCTGAATCTTCACCTGATTTCCTATTTTGATATGTCCTACAACACCTACCTGTCCCCCAATCTGGTTCCAGTCACCAATTGTAGTAGAACCTGCAATTCCTGCTTGTGCTGCAATTACATTGTTCTGACCTATTTTCACATTGTGGGCAATCTGAATCAGGTTATCAATTTTAGTTCCTTTTCCTATAATGGTAGAGCCTATTGTCGCTCTGTCTATACTACAGTTGGAGCCGATCTCAACATCGTCTTCAATAATTACATTTCCAAGCTGTGGTATTTTTTTGAAACCTTCGGCAGTTGGCTGGAAACCAAAACCGTCACCTCCAATTACCGTATTGGAATGAATTACACAGTTATCCCCAATAATACAATAGTCATAAATCCTGGCACCACTGTCTATTTTGCAGTTTTTACCAATTTTCACTCCCTTTCCTATATATACATGTGGATAGATCTGTGCCCCTTCCCCAATTTTAGCTTTCTCGGAAACATAAGTAAATGCTCCGATATAGGCTTTATCTCCTATGACAGCCGTATCGTGAATGGAAGAACCATTTTCAATACCTTCTTTTCTTCCCTGCATTTCCTGATATAAATTCATCAGGATCTGAAAAGAAAGATAAGCATCTTTTACAACGATTAAGGTAGGGTTATAACTATTTTTCTCCAGAAGTTTTTCCGAAATGATGATAACAGAGCATCGTGAGGTATCCAAGAAATGAGAAAATCTATCTTGTGCTATAAAAGAAAGATGTCCTGATTCCCCATTTTCAATTGGTGAAACCCCTGTAATAAGTGCATTCTCGTCACCTATTATTTTTCCGTCAATAAAACTTGCAATTTGCGAAGCTGTAAATTCCATATTCTGCAAAGATAAGAAATTCTAGAATTTGCAAACATTTTTTGGTTTCAGATCGTAAATTTTAATATTATTTAAGAGTCTACCTTTGAGATATCTCTTGGAAACATAAGGATATAGCGGGTTGTCTTATTTACAATTAACCCTGATAAAAGCTGATCTTCCGACTCATGAAGCCTTGTTCTCTTACCATTTTTATGCAGTAAATAGATGGGCTGCTTCTCCGCATGATAGGGCAAAAGTTTTCTTTTTATTTCATGAACCAATTCTTTTCCATTGTCAATTTTGAAAAATTCATTGGTATTTCTTACTTTTTCATCAATTATTTCCTGACTGAATGGATGTGATGAAATAATTGTTTTAGGTAAATTTCTCTGAATTACGCATTTACACCAATAGGACAGTACAAAATCGTCTGCATTCTGCCATTCTTTCATCGCCTGGATCACATCATTATCATCAAGGCTGGTAAATCGCTCTATATCTTCATCCGTTGCAGCACTCTTTTCGCGGTATAGAAAATACTTCAGATTATCCGTTGCGGGAAGCTCTGCTCCCTGAGAAATAAGATATTTAGCTCTTTCAAGAATCTTAACCAAGAGAAATTCTGCTAAAGCTGACGTTTTATGATAATATACTTGCCAGTACATAAACATTCTGGCTGTAAGAAAATTTTCAATAGAATAAATTCCTTTTGCATCAATTACCAGTTCACCTTCCTCACAAACATTCATCATGGAAATAATTCTCTGGGTATTAATATTCCCTTCCGATACACCGGTAAAAAAACTGTCCCTTTTAAGGTAATCCAAACGGTCTACATCCAGCTGAGAAGAGATCAGTTGGTTGAAAAATTTCCTATGATATTTCCCCTGAAACATTTCGATAGCCATTGATAACTGACCGTCAAATTCCTCATTCAGCTTGTTCATCAGGAGCAAAGAAAGGTTTTCATGATGCCAGTCATCCATCAGCATACTTTCCAGCGCATGAGAAAACGGACCATGACCAATATCATGCATCAGAATAGCCAGCATCGCTCCTTTTTCCTCTTCTTCAGAAATCTTAACCCCTTTCTGCTTTAATGTTTCCAATGCAGTAAACATCAGGTGCATTGCTCCCAGAGCATGGTGAAATCTTGTATGAGTAGCACCTGGAAATATCAGGTTTAAAAGCCCGGTCTGCCCAATTCTTCTTAATCTCTGAAAGTAAGGATGCTCAATGATATCAAATAAAATTTCGTGGGGAATTTTGATAAATCCATGAACAGGATCGTTGATGATTTTTAGCTTATTCTGCATTGAAACGTCAATATTAGTAAACAAAGTTAGGCATTTTAAAGTTTAGGCTTTTATTAAATTACTATTAAAAAAATAGAGTTTAAAAACTGATATCATTCATATTTTTCACAAATAACATCTTCTTAATATCATTAAAAATCTCTCCGGCTCATTTTTATTTTTAATTCAATATTTTTTGAAAACCTTTTGCAGTTGTTATGGCAAAGGACTACCTTTGAGAGAAAACACGATAACCCTTAATGAGAAAGTATTCTCTTTTCCTTTTATTACTTTTAAGTTTAAATTTTTCCGCACAAATTATAACTGAAACACAAAAGTTGGAATCCCTTTGCAGAATATGGGGATTTTTAAAATATTACCATCCTCATGTAGCAAAAGGAAATCTGAACTGGGATCAACAGCTTTTTCAAAAGATTGATGAGCTTGAATCTATTAATGACAAAGAGGTGTTGAATAATTTTTATGTTGACTGGATCAAAAGTCTTGGAGAAGTTGCACCCTGCAAAGAATGCTCAGTAAAGGATGATAAAGTATATTTTCTTAAAAATTTTGACCTGAGCTGGATAGATAACCGTCAAATTTTCTCCAGAGATCTTTCTCAAAAGCTTCATTATATAGAAAACAACAGAAATCTGGCAAACAATCATTATTTTGGGAAAGGCGGAAGGAAAATATATTTCAGAAATGAAAAATCTTACGGTTCAAAATTCACCTCAGTAAAGATCAGCTTACTGGAGCTATTCAGATACTGGAATTATGTAGAGTATTTTTTTCCTTATAAGTATGAAACTGATCAGAACTGGAATGATGTTCTTACAGAAATGATTCCCAAATTTCTTATGATTGATACTGATAAAAGTTATCATTTAACACTGGCGGAACTGGTTACCAAAACAGATGATTCCCATGCCTATCTTTCGTCAAAGGAAATTCAGCTTCATCAATACGGAATCCGAAGTGTGCCTGTAGATTATTCTTATGCAGAAGGAAAACTTGTGATTACAAAAATCAATGCGACAAAATTCAGGGAGAAAAACCCGCTTCATGTAGGAGATGTCATTTATGATATTGAAGGGAAAACGATACCGCAAATCGTCAACAGCTTTGGAAAATATATTCCAGCCTCCAATTCCTGGGGGAAATTCAACAAAGCAAAAAGCAAACTTCTCTTTAGCAATACCGATTCTATTTCTGTAAAAATTGAGAGAGAAGGACAAAATCTGGAAATCAAAACCAGAACGTATTTTGCCAAAGATATTATTCATGAAAAAAATAAAGCTCCCCGGAAGTGGAAATTCATGGATAAGGAAAAGAAAATCGGGTATGTTGATATGGAGATTATAGAAAAAGATGATCTGAATGAAATGTACAACAGTTTAAAATCTTCAAAATCTATTATCTTTGATCTTAGAAATTATCCAAAGCAAACGATCATCCCTTTAAGCTATCTTTTGCTTCCTGTACCGTCCGTTTATTATCAGTTTACTTTTCCTGATCCTAATTATCCCGGTAAATTTTACAGCAGAAAAAATGTTATCGGCAGGAAAAACCCTGAATACTATAAAGGGAATGTAATCGTTTTAGTAGATGAGAATACCCAAAGCCAGGCAGAGACCACCACAATGATGTTCAAGCAGCATCCGAACGCCAAAATTATCGGAAGCAATACTTCAGGAGCCAACGGAGATGTGATTATGTTTAAAATTGCCGGTCTTGATACCCGGTTTACTGGACTTGGTGCTTATTATCCTGACGGAAGAGAAACGCAGAGAATAGGAATCACTCCCGATATTCTTGTAAAACCGAGTGTGGAAGGGCTTAAAAAGGGAAAAGATGAAATTCTGGAAAGGGCTTTGGAATATATAGAAACCACGGATTGAATGAAACAAAAATGTGAAATATCAAACGGTATTTTCATTTAACTAATATTTAACTTTTAATCTTTCTATTTTGTGAGAATTTAGAAGGATTTGGTCAACATTTTGATAGAATAACCATGTAAAAAATAAATTATGTCAGAAAAGATATTATGGATCGATGATGAAATAGATTTACTTAAACCTCATATTGTATTTTTAGAAAAGAAGGGCTACCAGGTAACCCCTGTTAATAATGTGAATGAGGCTTTGGAACTTATGGATTCAGAGAAATTTGCTTTAACATTAATTGATGAAAATATGCCGGGTATCTCCGGACTGGAAGCTATTCCTATGATTAAGGAAAAAGATAACTCCTTAAAGATTGTGATGGTTACCAAAAGCGAAGAAGAACACATTATGGAAGAGGCTATCGGATCTCAGATTGCCGATTATATATTGAAGCCTGTAAATCCTAACCAGATATTACTTTCCCTAAAGAAGAACCTTCAGGAAGATAATCTTGTTGAGCAGAAAACTATTTTGCAGTACCAGCAGGAATTCAGAAACCTTTCTATGGAATTGTCATACCTTAGAACCTATCAGGAATGGGCGGAATATTATAAAAAAATCCTTAGCTGGGAGATCAAATTTGACAAGGTAGCGGATAATGAATTTGCAGACCTTCTGCAGTCTCAGAAAGAAGAGGCTAATATTCAGTTTGCCAAGTTTATTGAAAAAAACTACACAGACTGGCTTGTTGACTCAGACAAACCTCTTATGAGCCACACCCTTTTCAAGGAGAAAGTAAAACCTGAGGTTGAAAAAGAAAAAGTTCTTTTGCTGATGGTAGACAATCTTCGTTACGACCAGTGGAAAGTGATTGAACCTTTGTTTACAAAATATTACAATAAGATTTCGGAAGATTATTACTACAGTATCCTTCCTACGGCTACACAGTATGCGAGAAACTCTTTCTTTGCTGGATTAATGCCGTCTGAAATTGAAAAACGTTTCCCTGATAAATGGTTTAATGATAATGAAGAGGGAAACAAAAATGAATTTGAGCGTGATTTCCTGGAAGATCAAATGAAGAGAATAGGTTTGGGCTCAAAGTCTATGAAATATCTGAAGGTACTGAATGCAGATTTTGAAAGAAAAATCTATGATGATTTCAATCAGCATAAAAACAATGATCTGTTGGTCATCGTATACAACTTTATTGATATTCTTTCCCACGCGAAAACAGACAACCATATTGTAGATCAACTGATCCGTGATGATAAAACCTTCCGTTCTCTTACCTTCAACTGGTTTGAAAACTCTTCTTTACTGAAGATTATAAAAACAGCAGCAGAAAACGGCTATAAACTGGTTATCACCACAGACCACGGAACGGTATATGTTAAAAAGCCAAGTAAAGTGGTGGGAGACAGAGAAACTTCTACTAATATCAGATATAAAACAGGTAAAAGCTTAACGTATGATGACAGTGATGTATGGGCGATTACCAATCCTGAAAAACTTTTCCTTCCAAAAGGAAACTTAAGCTCGAAATATATTTTTGCTAAAAACAATATATTCCTGGCTTATCCTAAGAATTACAATCATTTCGTTAATTACTATAAAGAAACCTACCAGCATGGAGGAATTTCACTGGAAGAGTGTATCATTCCTATCAGCATTTTAGAACCCAAGTAGTTTTTTTCATAGTTTATTTAATTTTGGGTTTAAAGCGGAAAAAATCGAATGATTTTTTCCGCTTCTTTTTTATAGTTCATATCTTCGTAAAAAATAAATCATGTTTATTATTTCGCTTACCTATAAGAGTTCTATTGAAAATGTAGAGCTTCTTATTCCTCAGCATAATATTTTCCTTAATAAGCATTATGAATCCGGACAGTTTATTGCTTCAGGTAGAAAAGAACCCAGAACGGGAGGGATCATCATAGCCAATGCAGAATCTAAAAATGAAGTTGAGCAGATTATTTCTGAAGATCCTTTTTATATTCATCAGGTAGCGGATTATGATATCACTGAATTTATCCCTTCGAAATACAATGAAAATTTTAAACTTTTTATAGAAGACTAATGAGATTAATTACATACAACGTCAATGGAATCAGAGCAGCTTTTACGAAAGATTTCCTGGGCTGGCTAAAGATTGCTGATCCGGATATTATCTGTATTCAGGAGAGTAAGGCCGGAAACGATCAGATAGACATCGAAAGCCTCGAAAAATTAGGTTATCACAGTTATTGGCACTCAGCAGTAAGAAAAGGCTATAGCGGGGTCGGAATCGCCTCAAAAATCAAACCCAATCATGTAGAGTATGGCTGCGGTATCGAAAGCTATGATAATGAAGGGAGAATCATCCGTGCAGATTTTGACGGATATTCAGCTATTTCCGTGTATGTTCCTTCTGCATCTAATATCGAGAGGCTTGATTTTAAAATGCAGTTCTGCCATGACTTCCTGGAATATATCAAAAATTTAAAGAAAGAAATTCCCAACCTGATTATCTCCGGTGATTTTAATATTTGTCATGAAGCAATCGATATTCACAATCCAATCGGTTTAAAAAATGTTTCTGGTTTCCTTCCAATGGAAAGAGAGTGGATGACGAATTTCATTAATGAATGTGAGCTGATAGACAGTTTCAGGTTTTTCAATCAAGATCCGGACAATTATACGTGGTGGAGCTACAGACAAAATTCAAGAGCCAGAAACAAAGGATGGAGACTGGATTATAACTTTACTTCTTACAGTTTAAAGGATAAGCTCTCAAGAGCTGTTATTTTAAAGGAAGCCGTACATTCTGACCATTGTCCTGCCTTATTGGAATTGGATGTATAATCAACAGGATATTACCGCATACAAAAAGCCAGCTGAATCAGCTGGCTTTTTTTTAATTTAAATCATAAAATTAATCGACAATTTCATATTCGACCGGAATTGTACCATGACTGATATCTCCAATCTCATCGAACGCAGCTTTAGACATATCTAAAGATCTTGATGAATGGTAAGGCCCTCTGTCATTAATTCTCACTATTACCTCTTTACCATTTTTAAGGTTAGTAACCTTAACGTTTGTTCCAAATGGAAGCGTTCTGTTTGCTGCAGTAAACTTTGAGTTATCAAAGATTTCTCCGCTAGCAGTTTTTCTACCGTTAAATTTATCGTGGTAGTACGATGCATAACTTGTTTTTTTCGCATCTAAGGCATTACTCGTAAAAGAATAAACACCTAAGGTTGAAATCATCATTATGATTACGAGAATGAATCTTTTCATCATTTTGAACTTTTATTGGTTTTGACGGGACAAAAGTATCAGGAATCTTTAGAAAACCCTATTCAACATGTTAAAAACTGTTAACAAAAGATTAATCAAATGTTAAATACCGCTGTAACCTCCTATGAACAGGGGTTTTAGAGCATAGTGTTAAAAAGTGTTAAAAAAATATGCGAAAAGTTAACATAATTAACTAATTCGTGCATAATTTAAATTTCACACTTTTAAAAACAACTGATAATCAATAAATTACAAATTAATAAAGTTAAAATAAAATCAGAAAATCAATCTTAAAAAATTTAAAGTCTTAAGAACCGCACTCCGGAAAAACTTTCTGACAGACAACATCTGCTTATATAAAGAGAGACACCAGAACTATTTTTTAACACCTTTTATTTTGTTAAAATTTATAGACTGATCTATTATTAACCCCAAATCCACTTTAGCCATCCAAAAAAATGAATAAGTGATGATGTATAACCCGAAAAAATAAATGAACGAAATCTCTTAAAAGTAAAAAACCAATGAGAAATCATTGGTTTTTATATGTAATTAAATTAATGTTTTATTTTAAATATTCTAATACATAATCGTATGTACCATTAGGATACACTACAGACATACTAGGAGATCCTGTAATTGCATTTCCTGGAGTTGTTACCGGATTAAAAGAATATAAACTTCTATCATAAACAGTGTTTGTACCTGCTTTATAGATTGTAATACCATACATAGTAGTCATTCCTGTAGGAGCTGGGATATTAACTGCTGTAGAAGTACCACTTGCAGTGAAAGTTCCTTTGATAGCATAAAGCTGCTTATCAACACCAGGACTTACATTTATAATAGTATTTGTAGTTGTTTCTGCTGTTCCAACAGTTACTTTAGGTGAAGTTGAAAGTGAAACCCATCTACCAGTAGAAGTTGCAAAACCATTTGCTGATCCACCAGTTGGATTAGAGAAATAATAATATCCCGGAGTTACACTTGTAGCAATACCAGAAACAGTAGTTCCTGAAGCGCTATTAAAAACAATCATGCCATCATATGCAGTTGGAAAGTTATCTTCGTCAGTAACAGGAGTTGCAAATGTAAAGGTAGTTAAGTCTGTTCTTGGGAAAACAAGTCCTTTTCCATTGTTTACACTATCTGTGAAACCACCTGTACTACCAGAAGCATCTAAGAAAACTCCTTGTCCTTGTATATTTCCGCTGGCGAAACCATTTGTTCTAACCTGCGCATTTGTATATTGAAGCATTGCCACTACAGAGGCAAAAGCTAATAAAATTTTTTTATTCATAACTAAATGTGTGTAAATTTAAGATTAGTTTACAGAGTAAGACTGCCATGCAGTACCATCATAAACAAAAGCAATACCTCTACCTTGAACAGTAATAGAGTTAACAGAGCTAGCATTCATTCCCGTTATACTAACATTGGTGGTTCCTATCCTTACGATAGTAACTGTTTTACCTTTAGTAGCAGCACTTACAGGAATAGTTGCCAAGTTTACTGAACCTGCTGTATCTATAAATACATAACCATTTAGGTCTGCTGCAGATAAATCTGATCCAGTTGTAGAGATTCTCACAGAAGGAGCTGCTACAGCACCACCGCCGCCACCTACAGTAATCCAGGTATTTGTAGTCTGGCCATCATAGTAGTAAAAACCTACTGCTGTAACGTTTGTTGTTTTAGGAGTTGCGGTACCGTCAATTGTTGTAACGAAAGCAAGCGCTCCATTTTGAGCTGCAGTATAAGCCGCATCTTTAGCTAATAATTGAGCTCTTGTCATACGAGGGACTAATAAGGCGTCAGGTCTAGTGTTATCAGTAGTATTTGCTACTACATCTAGCGTTGCGGCAGGTGTGGTTGTGTTAATCCCCACTCGCCCCTGCTGAGCCTTAGAAAGGGCCGAAAGGCCAACAAGCATAATTGCTGTTAATAAAAATTTTTTCATAAGTTTTTAAAGATTTTTAATTACATTTTTTTTCATCAATATTTCCAAAAGGAAGATGCATCCCAACCTGTGAATATCATATTGAAGCTGCCCTGTTAAAATAACTATTTTAGCTTCATTTTAATAATTAACTCATTGAAAGCATATTATTTAAAAATATTGCTTATTGCGCAAATTTAAGACATAATTTTTGAATTTATATACTTTATAATAGAAATTTGAAAAATCTTAATTACGCAAAATATTAACAAATTGATTATCAATAAAATAAAAACAAGCTACCGAGAAAATTCTATGTTAATTTTCGTTAATAACTCCATTTTACAAATCTTATTTTAAACTGATTAGTAAGCATTTAGCTAGACTAATTCTCCATATAAGTCAAACTCCTCGGCTGAAGTAATTTTAACCTCTGCAAATTCACCTATAGAGATATAAGTATCTTCGGCAGAAACTAAAACTGTATTGTCCACATCTGGTGAATCATACTCTGTTCTTCCGATAAAATAATTCCCTTCTTTACGGTCAAAAATACATCTGAATATTTTACCTACTTTTTCTTGGTTCTTTTCCCACGAAATCTGAGACTGCAGTTCCATGATTTCCTCTACTCTTGCCTCTTTTACTTCCTGTGGAATATCATCTTCTAGTACGTAAGCTGTAGTATTCTCTTCATGAGAATAAGTAAAGCATCCCAACCTGTCAAATTTCTGTTCTCTTACCCAGTCTTTAAGTTCCTGGAATCTTTCTTCTGTTTCACCAGGATATCCAACGATAAGCGTTGTTCTGATCGCCATATCCGGGACTTTTTCTCTGAACTTTCCTAAAAGAGCATCTGTTTTCTCATGGGTAGTTCCTCTTTTCATTGATTTCAACAAATCTGAGTTGATATGCTGAAGAGGAATATCTATATAATTACAAACTTTAGGTTCTTCACGGATAATATCAAGAACATCTTCAGGGAAACCGCTTGGGAAAGCATAATGAAGACGGATCCATTCTACTCCTTCTACTTTCACCAATTCTTTTAAAAGATCTCCTAACGCTCTTTTTTTGTAAAGATCAAGACCATAGTAAGTAAGATCCTGTGCAATAAGAATTAATTCTTTTGTTCCTTTTTTCGCCAGTTTCTGAGCTTCTAAAACCAGTTTTTCAATAGGGGTTGACATATGCCCTCCTCTCATCAATGGGATCGCACAGAAAGAACATGGTCTGTCACAACCTTCTGAAATTTTAAGGTAAGCATAATGCTTTGGAGTTGTTGTAAGTCTTTCTCCTACCAGTTCGTGTTTATAATCTGCTCCAAGATGTTTCAGAAGCATCGGAAGGTCTCTTGTTCCGAAATACTGGTCTACATCCGGAATTTCTTTTACCAAATCCGGTTTGTATCTTTCTGATAAACATCCTGTAACGAATACTTTTTCAACCTCTCCTCTATTTTTAGCCTCAACATAATCAAGGATAGTATTAATAGATTCTTCTTTAGCATTATCAATAAATCCGCAGGTATTGATTACAACAATGTCACCACGGTCTTCATGAACCACTTCTTTGCCATTAGCTTTCAGCTGGCTCATTAATACTTCAGAATCATATACATTCTTGGAACACCCAAGAGTGACTACATTGATTTTCTTCTTCCCTACAGATTTTGTACGCATCGTTTTGATTTTGAGTCTGCAAAGATACAAAATATTGAAGAGTTAAGAATTAAAAAATAAAAACCACTTTATAAAAGTGGTTTTCAGGGATATATTTTAAAAGTTTTTGTCTTTAAATCCAGGGGCGTTCTGGTCTTTTTCCGAAAGTATGGCATCTTTTTCATCAACTTTCCAATCGATATCAAGATCCGGATCATTGAACTTTACGCTGCCTTCTGATTCTTTGTTATAAAAGTTATCACATTTATAGGAAAATACGGCGTGGGTACTTAATACAGCAAACCCGTGTCCAAAACCTCTCGGTACATAAAGCTGTAATTTATTTTCTGCGGTAAGTTCTATTCCGAACCATTTTCCGAAGGTAGGAGAATCTTCTCTAAGATCTACGGCAACGTCCCATACACTGCCTTCTAAACATGATACCAGTTTTGCCTGTGCGTGCTCGCCTTTCTGGAGATGTAGTCCTCTTAGTACGCCATAAGATGATCTGGAAATATTATCCTGTACAAAGTGACCGTTCATTCCTGTCAGTTCTTCGAATTTTTTTTCGTTGAACTTTTCAAAGAAGTAGCCTCTTTCATCTTCAAATATGGTAGGCTCTATGATATAACAATCTTTAAGCGGGGTTTCTTTAATTTTCATAATAGTAAAAAAACTCTATTTCAATATAGTTATTATTGTTTTAAATAAAATCTTTGTATCATTTTTGAAAGACATATTTTCATAATAATCAAGATTCATTTTTACTTTGTTCGGAAATAATATTTCATCATTATACTCCAACGGATTCTCCTGGTTGTTCAGGAGATTTTCTTCGTCTCTGTATTTAATACTTGCT
The DNA here is from genome assembly GCF_019970045.1 of Chryseobacterium sp. GVT01B. Lineage (GTDB taxonomy): Bacteria > Bacteroidota > Bacteroidia > Flavobacteriales > Weeksellaceae > Chryseobacterium. The sequence continues at coordinate 506,948 of NZ_JAHXYI010000004.1, read as the reverse complement.
TCACAGGTTAATCCTGGTTTTAATTCCAGAACTTTTCTATCTGCTCCGGCAAGTTTATCGTAATACCCTTCGATATCTGGTCTGGGTCCCACAAAACTCATATCACCTTTTAAAATATTAAACAACTGGGGAAATTCATCAAATTTAAATTTCCTGAGGGTCTGCCCTATTTTGGAGCATACTCTCTTGTTATCATGAATTGTTTTAAATTTATATATGGTAAATGGCTTTCCATACTGTCCTATCCGGGTCTGAAAAAAAATACCATTTGATGAGGTATCGAGACTTGCAACCACAAATAAAATAATCAGTACCGGCATAAGAAAGAGGGTCAATATTACCGCTAAGATAAAATCAAAAACCACTTTCCAATATTTATACTGATTCATTAAATCCAATGATATTAAACTCCGAAGTAGTTACGGATTACAGTTGCTATTCTTTCTCTGTCATCATCTGACAAATTTGATCCTGACGGAAGGCACAGTCCGTTATCAAAAAGATTCTCGGAAATTTTTCCTCCGTAATAAGGAGAAGATTCAAAAACCGGCTGTAGGTGCATCGGCTTCCAAAGCGGTCTTGATTCTATATTATCTTCTAAAAATGCAAGTCTTAAGCCTTCTCTGTTTTTTCCTGTAACCTGCGGATCAACAATAATGGCAGATAACCAGTGGTTTGAATAAAAATCACTTCCAGGCTCAGAGAATACTGTCACTCCTTCAATATTTTTGAAGATATCAAAATAGAAATCATGCATTGCTCTACGGGCTTCCACTCTGTCTTTAAGCACTTCCATCTGCCCTCTTCCTATTCCTGCAACAATATTGCTCATTCTATAGTTGAAACCAATATGTGAATGCTGATAGTGAGGTGCATTATCTCTTGCCTGGGTAGAAAGGAAAACCGTTTTATCTTTATCTTCCTGAGTGTGGCAAACCAAAGCTCCTCCTCCTGATGTGGTAATAATTTTGTTTCCGTTAAAACTTAATACTCCAAAACGTCCGAATGTTCCACAAGCCTGTCCTTTGTAAGTTGAACCAAGAGCTTCTGCAGCATCTTCTATAACAGGAATCTGGAATTCCTGAGCAATAGCTGTAATTTCGTCCATTTTTGCAGGCATACCATACAAATGAACTACAATAATAGCTTTGGGTTTTGTTCCTTTTTGAATTCTGTCTTCAACAGCTTCTCTTAAAGCTTTCGGACACATATTCCAGGTATCCGGTTCGCTGTCTACAAAAACAGGTGTTCCTCCACAGTAAGCGATAGGATTAGCTGATGCTGAGAAAGTCATTGACTGGCAAATAACCTCATCACCATGCTGTACTCCGCATTCAATAAGTGCAAGGTGCAGTGCTGCAGTACCAGCAGAAAGAACGGCAACTTTTGCATTTTCACCCAAAAACTGCTCCAGATCTTTTTCAAGTCCGTCAACATTAGGTCCCAATGGTGCTACCCAGTTTTCTTCAAATGCTTCGTTGATATATTTTTGTTCGTTACCTCCCATATGGGGTGAGGACAACCAGATTTTAGTATTCATATTTTTGATTTGTAATTTGTTTATATAATATTCTTCTTAATAATTCTACCGGGATTTCCCACTACAACTGAATAGTCAGGGATGTCATTAATAATTACCGCTCCGGCACCTATTACACACCATTTTCCTATTTTAATTCCTTGTATTACCGAAGCACCGATTCCGATCTGAGAACCTTCTCCAATTTTCACTCCTCCTGCAAGTGCCGAATTGGGTGAGATATGAACAAAGTCTTCAACCACACAATCATGATCTACAGAGGCATTGGTATTGATAATACAGTGTTTACCAACAGTGGTATCAGCATTAATCACTACGCCACCCATTACTACTGTTCCCGGTTCAATCTTTACAGACCCCGAAATTATAGATTTTGGGTGTATTAAGATGCCTATCTCATTTTTAATTTGTTCTGATATTTTTTTACGAGTAGAATTATTTCCGATTGAAATAATCAGTTTTTCCTTATCGTCAGGTAAATTATTTAATACAGGAAAGCCATAGCATTCATTTTTAGTGATATCCTGATCTATGAATGCCTTAATCTTTATGTCATTAGCCATTGCAATATCTGCAATTACTTTTCCGTGTCCACTTGCTCCAAATAAATACATAACGATCAATTAATTTCCCTGAAAGGGTTCTATGGTTACATGTCCATCAGCAGAAACTCCTTCTCTTATAAAAACTTTCTTAGCTGTTAAAAAGAAGATTTTCACATCTAACATCAATGATATATTTTCTACATACCATACATCGTAATCAAATTTTTGATTCCATGATATTGCATTTCTACCATTCACCTGTGCCCAACCTGTGATTCCGGGTCTCACGTCATGTCTTCTGGCCTGATGTTCATTATATAGAGGTAAATACTGAACCAAAAGAGGTCTTGGTCCAATAAGTGACATATCTCCCTTCAAGACATTGATTAATTGTGGAATTTCATCCAAAGATGTTTTACGGACGAAAGAGCCTATTGCCGTTAATCTTTCTGCATCTGATAAAAGGTTTCCGTTAGAATCCTTTTTATCATTCATTGTTTTAAACTTTATAATTTTAAAAATCTTACCGTTTTTACCAGGCCTCTTTTGAAAGAAAAAGGGTTTACCATTGTTGGAAATAAACAATCCAATCATTACGATAAGAAAAATTGGAAGCAGAAAGGTAATTCCTATGAGAGCAACTACAAAGTCGAAAATCCTCTTTAAATAATTTTTGTACATTTTTAGAAATTAAGTGTATCAATCATCATATACTTTTTGTAAATATTTTTTTAAATTTCCTGTGTTTTTACTGTATAACCAATACCTATAATTATTGAGCTAAAGTACAAAAATTCCGGTATATTGAAAAGATTACAGGAAGTCTGTACTAAGGTAAAGTATTGCAAAAATAACGCAAAAATCAGTTTATAGTATATATTTCCCTTTTGAATTTCCCAAAATAAGGCAGCATTTTTTAAAACAGGTAAAAACTTTAGGAAATAAATAATTAACCCTAAAATACCCGTAGCCATTAAAAGTTCTAAAAAGATATTATGCGGATGAACTCCATCTTCATATAAAATCCTTCCACCTAAAAAGCGATTTGAATTAAAGATTTCAATAGCTCTGCTGTATAAAGGTCCTCTTCCTGATGTATCTCCATGTGCAACCCATTTATATATTCTGTTAAAGCTTGTTATTTGCTCATTTCCATAATATTCATGTAAAATAACCAAGCCTATGAATAACAAAACCAATGTAATTATATATAACAGATATTTTTTATTTCCTTTTAAAAGAACCATGTAAAAAGAACACACAAAAACAGCTAATAACGGACTTCTTGCCATAGACTGAATCACATTGAAGAGACCTAAAAAAAGACAGAAAAATAAAAAAAATGAGTTATAGTCTTTTTTACAAAACAGAAGCAAAAATAACGATATGATAAACAATGAGGCTCCTATATGCCCGTACATAATATAATATGTACTAAAAATATGATCTAATGTTATAAAACCATATATATAGTTGACAACGAGAAGACCACATAAAATAGTGATACAATAATTTGTGATGCTCTTGAAGTCTACTTTGTTGTAATTAATGCATAATAACGCAAAACTTGGCAAAAGTATCATAAATAAAATTCTGAAAATATCTTCATTCTTTGATAATAATACATCCTGATGAAAAGAATAATTATTAAACGAATAGATAAGCTTGATGATGTAAAAAATCCAGAATCCTACAAGGCTTATTATTGAAATATTTTTAAGGTTAATATTTCTTCTTTCTCTATAGATGATCAATAAGGAAAATAGAATGATTAATATTCTATAGGGGATAGAAAAATTCCTGGGGTCCATTCCCAAAGGTTTTGCAAAAGAAATGGCGATAGTATTTCCCACCATAACAGACAACAGGAATAGTTTATCAATGAAATTATTATTAATAGTAATTTTCAAAATAGCCTATTATTTATTTCAGCCAGTGCAAAGCTACTTCTTTTGCTTTAGGGAATGAAATAAAATAGCATCCATATATTGTTTCCCTAATACCGGATACGTTCTGTTTTCAAAAATCCATTTTCTCCCTTTATCACCTATCGCAATTCTTTCTTCTGAGCTCATATTGGCATAATATAAGATTGCATTTTTGATATCTTCTGCAGATGTGCTATTGATAAATTTACCACAATCCGCCTCATTTATCATAGAAGGATAACCGGTGTAGGAAGCAATAATCGGTTTTGCAGCCAACATATATTCTACCACTTTATTCATAGATTGCCCATAGTCCCACACTTTTGAATCTTTAGTAGATAGGTACAGAATATCGCAAGCCTCAAGAAAATATTTAACTTCACTTTGCTGGATTCTTTGTAAAAATGTAACATTGGAACAATCTTTTAACTGTTCTTCGTAAGATTCTCTGAGATCACCACTTCCAACAAGTACAAAATGGATATTATGATCTTCCTTCATCATCTGTATGGTTTCAATAAAAGGTTCCAACGCATTGGTAACCCCCATACTTCCGGCATAGCCAACAATTACTTTACCTGATGGTATTATCTCTAAAAACGGATTTTTCTCTTTCAGGAATTCTTCAGAATAATTTTCAGGATCAAATCCTAATGGTGAACAATGGAAAGGTTTCTTATATCCCAGTAATTGTTCCACATGTAAATCCAGCCTTGGCATTGTGCCCGCAACCAGATCAGCTTTCTTGTATCCAAACTTTTCTATAAATCCTATCAGTAAAACAAGAGGATGTGATTTGGAAAAACCGGCTTCTTCTGTCATCGTTAAAGGCCAGATATCTCGGATTTCAAAAACCAGAAAACTGCCAAATTTCTTTTTCAGATAATAACCATAAATAATAGTAAAAATAGAAAGTGACGAAACAATCACCACATCTGGCTTTGTCATCCCGGAAAGTTTCATAGAAAATAGCTTTCTTTCAAAATCAAACCATGATAAAATCCTGTCTATAGATGCTGTTTTAGTATATTTTTTTGTTTTGATCCATCTTATGGCTACCCCATCCTGCTCTTCATCATTATAGATTTTGTCAGTTTCAGGACAGTTGGTAAAATGATTAGAATCTGAAGTTATCATGAGGGTATTATTCCCCTGTCTTTTAAATTCTCTTGCCAAATAAAACAAACGTGACGGAACTTTTGCGTATTGTGGTGGTGAGGCATATTTGGAAATCAGCCAGATATTCATCAGTATGTATGTGTTTATTTTAAGTTTACAATTTCTTGAAAGTACCCTTTATTATCGTTGATAAAAGGATTTTGATTAGAATAGTATGAATATTTAAGTGAAATTTTATCATACATCATATTTACCTCATTTGTATTGAGCATCTTCCACCATCCATAAAAAATATGTGTATAATCCTCAGAAGGTGATAATCCCTTATCTCCTTTTTTAAGATTACTTCTAAAATTACTGTTATTCCCATCGACAAAATTATTGAAGGTGTAAATCCCGTCTTTAGTGTTATACATTGCAATATTATTCAGTAATTGTTTTGAAAGCAGTGTATTGAGTTTATCTAAATATTGAAATTTTGTAGTATCAGACTGAAATGATAATTTCAGAATATGGAGATAAGCCGGCATTCTTGAAAAATGAGATGCATCCCAATTAACATTTTGGTTCTTTTTTAAGACCACATCCTGAAAATTGGGGTGATCTTTCCAGACATTGGGCTGCAGATACCATACATTATCCTGGAATACTACTTTTTTCTGCATTACCTGATAAAAAGAGTTTCTAATGTTTATCAAATCCCTTGTAGCGGTAAGCGAGGCATCTTTTTCTATAAGTGAAAGACTAACTCCTGTTCCCATAATATAAAGCTCAAGATCAGTAAATGCACTATAATAGCTCATATCTCCATTATACTCACCTGTCAGCAAAAACTCTACTCTCTGTTTTACTCCATAGAATTTCCTGGATTCTGCTTCCCAAATATTTGCATAGGTATTGTTCCAATAGTTTAATATCTCTTTTTTGATGAAATTAAACATTTTGGTCTTTTCGGCATCGCCACGTATTCCACTTTTTCTAAGATATTCGGAAACTGTAAAATAGAACGTTCTTTTACTTAAATCATCTATATCTGCTCTATTCTTTATGGTAAGCAGTCTTTCATAAGTAAAAAGCACCTGCAGTCTTTTTATAATTTCCTGATTTTTCGTATCATAACCATATTGTATAGGAATATATAAAAAAGCGGCACAATCATAAGCTGCATTGGGCCAATTTGCCATTTTTGTTTCGGAAGCAAAAATATCATTGTAATGGTTGATCAGATTAACTATTTCTGTCGTTTTCAGATTTTGCTGTCTGAATACGGGCTCAACCGATATTAATGAAGTTTTATTTACAGATGCTTGTACCACCGGACAAATGCTGATGGTACAAAACAAATAAATAAAAATAAACCTCAGTTTATAAATTAATAAATTTTTCATCTATAAATAGGCATTTAATAATTAGTATCAATTATTGCTTATACAATTTTGGAATATTGTTAACGATTTTTATCACACGTTCAAAATCCAGTCCTAAAGTATCAAGATACCATCTGATGTTCTGATAACGTGGAGCGTTCTCTATTTCAACAAGCTCTAAAGCTCTTTCTCTTGTCATTTGTCCTTCTCTGATCTGATTACTTCTGAATGTATCATGTTCTGTAAAGCCGGCCACGGTATAATATACATAATTATAAAAAGCTGCTGTACCATCTCCAATTCTCCAGGTAGTAGTGGTGTCTATTGCTTTTTCCCAATCATAATGATTTAAAAGGGTATCATCTACCTGTTCTTCATCCCATCTCCAGTAATCAAAAATATGGTAATAATCCTGCTTATCAGTAAAGCTACGATAATATTCTCCTGAAAGAGTATCCCAAAGTGAGCTGTTGAAATACCCCGGACTCTGCATCATCGCTCTGAATCTTTTAGAATGGTATCTCAACTGTTTCATAGCACCATGGCTGTATACTCTTTTTTCTTCAAAATCAGGTTCAATATCTAAAAATCCTGTTTTAAAGTGGGTTACTTCCAATGGATTCACCCCCCAAAGATTTAGGTTGATTCCTGTTTGTTTCTTGATATCTTCTACATATCTGAAGAAATGTTTATCTCCTGCTGTAAGCATTGCCATCATCCCTAAATGCGGAGCTTTAAGCCATGCTTCAAGGTTCATTCTGATATTTTTTCTTTTGAGTGAAATATCGGCAGCTACAATAATATTTTCTACCCCAAGATCTGCACACATACGGCTGATATTTCTTCGGCCAAGATCTGTTACCATTCCCCAATCATAGGTATATGTAACGGGTTTCATTTCCAGTTCTTTTACAATAAGGTGTAATCCGTAACAGCTGTCTCTACCTCCTGAGAAAGGAACGATACAGTCTAATTCTTTTCCTTTTCTTCTGTAAGGTTCAACCAGTTTAAATAATTCTTCTTTCGGTTTGGGATTATTTCTCGGCTTATAATTTTTACAGTAATTGCATACTCCTGCTTCATCAAATTTTATAAAAGGCATTGTTTCCGGCAGTATACATTTTGTACATCTCTTGATGTCTATCTTTTTGTATTCCAGTAAGCCTTCTTCAATTGTATTAAATTTAAATTCAGGAATCAAATTTTCTACTCTGCTTTTCTCATCTACAATATTCAGATTTTCCACTGAAACAGGGATGTCAATAATCATAGCTTCATCTTTTATCTGACTGATATTCTCACAGCCAATGATTTTAAGCCCATAATTTTCTGAAGCAAAATAAGTTTTATCTTCATTGTACCCCACGTATAAACTTCCGTTATTGGAGAAAAGAACCAACTTTCCTATTTCCGGTAACACAAGAGCACATGCAATAACTCCCCTACATAGAGAAAGTATTTCTTTAGAAAGGTCTTCAATTTTGTTCTCCTTGTTGCTAAGAAATTCTTCTGCAATGGCTACAATAGCCTCAGAATCAATCTTCAGTTGTCTGCTTACCGATAATTTACTCCAAACTTCATCTTCATTTACAATGATACCGTTGTGTATAGCACATATATTTCCTCTCACCACTGGCTGATTGTCCCCGAGACCATTGGTAATTAATCTACTATGCCCCAGTACAATATTATTATTATACGGCTGTACTTTGTTCAGTAGTTTTTCAATACTATAATCTGCTCTGTTTACCTTATAGTGATTATTTTGATAATAGATCAAACCACTGGAGTCCACTCCTCTTTGTTCAGAATGTTTTACCAGAGTTTGAAACTTCTGTTTGTTGATATGAGTCTTTGATACGACTCCAAAAATTCCACACATTTGTCTTTATTATTTATTCTTTATTTTTTAAAATATTATTATACATTTTTAGTAACTCACTTTCCTGAAAGTTCCAACTAAGCGGGTAAAGGTCTTTTTTCACCCTATTATTCAAATCTAAATGCTCAACATCTTTTACGATTTCAAATAAATTTTCAGCATCCAAGCTACTACATTTTCCTAAATTATATTCAGCAACAATTTTTTTGATATCAGGAAAATCTGATGCTAAAATATATAATTCTGAAAAGGCATATTCAAATAATTTATTCGGTAAGCAATAATAATCACTTAAAGAGACTGCTTCCACCAGACAAAGCCCTACATCAGCGGATGTAGACACTTCTACTACCTGATGATGCGGAACCGCCGGATGGTAATGAATATTATCATTATTGAGTGCTATTTTTTTAATTTCATCAACATATTCACCATAACCAATAAAAACAATATGAGAATCTACTTCTTTTCTTTGGAAAACATCCAGATACAAATTTACGCCTCTTCCTACTTCACTTATTATTCCCAGGTATAAAAATATTTTTTTCCCTTCAGGAATATTAAATTTTTCTCTGAGATAATTATTTTTAACATTTTCTTTCTGAGAAGGATCAAGCAAAGGAGAATTTAATATTAATACACTTTCCTTTTTCCCAAGATGCTTATCATACCAATCAATAATTGAGGGGCTCACACTAATCAGGATATCAATATCTTTCCACAACATTTTTTCAATGAAAAGAGTATACTTTGAAAGTATTTTTGATTGCCCTGCCTTATCTGATTCAAGTTCATGGGCATCATAGATCAGTTTTGATCCACAAAATAATTTGATCATTTTAGCTATGGGCAAATACAGGGTATCATGACAATGAATGACATCCGGTTTATATTTGATCCCAGGAAAAACCATTCTAATAAATGCCTCTATAAGATTAAGAAAATATCTGACAGGCCTTGGTAAAAATTTCAGGTTTTTTGTAGCGATATTGAACACCTTAATAAAAGGCATATGTTCTGTTTCATATTTATGTCCCTCAGAATCATCAATACCATAAGCAACCAAGGTTGTATTTTCAATTTTCTGGACAGCCTTCAGCTCTTTTAATATCCTACTGTCATATCGGATATCTGTAGGTGAAAGATGAAGTATTTTTTTATTCATTTTTTTTATATCTAGGCATTAAATAAAGTAAAAAGCAAACGGCTAAAAACCCACCTGAAATAAGTGCTGTAAAAAAAGCTCCATTGATAAATAGGGCTCCGAAAGAAAAACTAGAAATCAAATATATTCTTGCATCTAATTTAAAGCTTGACATATCAAATACTCTAAAGAAAAAAGCTCTCAAAAATGGAAATACCAATAGGGAAATCCATCCAAATTGTGCATAATCACTTCCAATCAAACCTGTATTGGAAGACATATCCGGGTCATTAAAATAGGTTGCTGCTATTATATAAGGAGAATTATTCTTATGATTTACAGTGCTTTCAAACCAATGTCCGAAATGCTCTCTGAGATAAAGTAATTCATGAGTTGAAAAGTAATCATAATGAAAATAGGCTAATAGTGTAGGTGTAAAATAGGTTCTTGAATAAAGGCCGGCAATACTGATCTGAACACTCTCACTTCCAAATTCGACAAAAAATATCAAAATAAGGTTGAAGCCAATAAATGCATGCAGAAGATACTTATTATATTCTTTCTTATAAAAAAAATAAATAAGTATGGTCAATATCAATAATACAAAATCCGTTTTATGTGCACCAAAAGAATACATCATTAAGCCAAAGAAGAAAAATACACAGCTCAAAAAAACATTTTTTTGTATCAGATAATACATAAAAGAAATGGTAATGAACATACTTGCTATTGGGCGGAGATAATTGATAAACGACGGCATATTTAATTCACTGACTTTCGCTCGTATTTCATATACTTCTTCAAAATCAAATTTAATACTAAAACCATTATATATAACGGAGAAAACGATCATCATCAGCACCACCGTATATAGCAAAATTTTAAATAAAATCATCGATTGAGAATTGTCAAAAATTTTATAATATGCTACCTTTCCATATCTTATATAAAACAAAAAGAGCATAGCACAATATATAACACTATATAAGAAGAACTCCAAATTATTGGTATATACGCAAAAAGTTAAATTCGGTAAAAAGTATAAGAGATATATCACCATAAGAATTAAACTTGCAGGAGTATCTTTCTCTAAAATCTTTTTAAAAAAATAAGTATAAAATAATATAGCAACGTAAGAAAGATTATTAATTGTATGACTAAATTCTCTTTCATAACCAAGATATCCGTAATGCACAGATATTGAATTAACATAGAGATAATCTAAAGATAATTTATATATAATAAAAAATATTAGTAGTGTAAAATACTTCATAGCAACAAAAAATCAAGACTTATTAAATAGTAAAGAAAGTAATAAATATCTAAATAGAATTACTCCTACATAAATCCAAATAAATAAATCTATTGTGGAACTCTTTCCTAAAAAAAATGAAACAAGCAAAACTAAAGTAGTAATTACCTCCCAAACGAGAAAAATTTTATTTTTCCGCTTAACCAATACACCGCTTGAGTAATGAGAAAAAGATGCAGAAATAATAGTGGTGAAAATTATTATTTTACTCATATCAAAAGCTTTCCTCCATTTATTGATGTCAAAAATTAAAGAGAAAAAATATTCACCAAAAATTAAATATACTATAGCAAATAACAGGGAAACCAAAAATAATAATCCAACATAAGTATTCATTTTCTTATTAAGTTTAGCTTTATTGGTTTCTGATAAATCCTTGTAGATTAACCCATTTAAACTTTCAGATATTAAACTTAATGGTTTATTTACAATTTTAGAAGCCATGAAATAATTCCCCAAAATAGCTTCTCCAAAATAATGCTTTATAAAAAAACTAGGCAGCTCTGCATTAAAAGTATTAATAAAATAAGCTGGCATCTGATGCAATGGAAAGGATTTATATTTTATTATAATGTTATAAAACTCTCTGTAAACAAAATTTCTTCTTTGTATTTTGAGATAAAACAAGATAAATATAGTTGCTAAAAAATTCGGTATCACATAAGATAATATCAAAACCCAGTATGATAGTTTTATATAATAACCAGAAAGTATAATGATAACTGCAAACACAGAGTTTAATATCATTGATTTACTTACAACATTCAACAACCCTTTTTTTATAAGAATATCTTTTGATGCACTATATAAAGATTGGCTAAATGCAACCAATGGTACAATTAAAAAATAGTAATCTATATCAAAAAATAGCATTGAAATAAGTATAACGAAAAAGGAAATTAATGAGATGGTTATACTTAAAAAAATGGAAACAGCATACAGCATACTATATTCCTCGCTCTTTGCTGGTAGCATAATTGCTTTGTTGTAAGACAAAGTATAAAAATATGCTAATGGAGCAGAAATTGATAAAATAAAGGACAGAACTCCAATTTCGTAATCAGAATAAATTCTTCCGGTTAATGGAACTGCAATCAGTAATATTAATTGAGATAATATATTGCTCCCTAAAAAAGATATTATTTTTCTTTTCATAAATTTAAATAATCTTCTTTAGTTCTCTTAAAAAGAGTTTTATATACAATATATATAAACAATTTAAAATTTTTGTTTACATATGCTTTTTTGAGTTGTGATAAAAAAATATCTAACACTGAACTTTTTTTAAGAAATAATGGAGCAATTTCGCCGTTTGTTAATGCTTCATGAAACATTAAATCATTTTTTTCATATCCTACCACGACATTTAAGAGAGATTGAGGAATATGAGAATCAGAGCTCCAAATTACAGATTTTTTATATTTTAGAGCCAATAGATAAGACTTGTAGTTATTAATAACTGATGATCTGGCGTTAAATACTTCTATAACATCAACTGCTTGTGCCAGTTCTTCTATTTGGGTGTGCCCGTCATATGGATGAGGTAAAATTAGTATTGCATTTTGTTCTTTTGCATTTTTATAAAACTCTTCCCATTTCATATCTGTAATTTCATTCTTTACATTTAATGCAATTACATCTCCCCGATCCGTTTTATATTCTGCAGCAGTAGGTATCTCTACATTCAGATTTTGTTCTTTTATTTTTCTTTGAAGCTCTAAGCTTCCTTTTATGGTCTCATGATCAGTTAAAACAACAAAATCAAGTTTTTTATCTTTTATTGTTTTAACTATTTTTTCAATCGTATTTATTCCATCATAGGAATAGGTACTGTGAAAATGAAAAATTCCCTTTTTCATTTTATTTACTTTGAGAAAATTTTCTTTATGGTCCATATTAATTTGATTGAATCAACGAAAAAGTTTTCAAACAAGTTCGTATAAGAGTCTTTATAAAAATATTCTTTTATTTTATGTAGTTTTCCTGTTTTAAGCAAAACCAAAAGATCTCCGTCTAAAACCCAGAAGAACTTTTTTCCCACTTCATATTTTTTCTCAATTTGTTCTTCCACCTTATTTGAATAAGCTTCAATCAAGGTTTTTCCAAAATTGAGTCCTACTGCATAAGATAAATCTAATGAACCCCAAAATTTGGGATTCAACTCTATTAAATAATATTGCTGTTTCGTCTCATCATATTTATACTCAATCATTAATGGGCCAGACCAATTTAAATATTCTATAATTTGTTTAGATATATTAAACATTTTTTCACAAAAAATAGACTTGGCAGCTGTACTAGATCCCCCGGTAATTGGTATTTCTCTAATACGTTGGTGCATGTAATAGCTAATAATTTTACCTTCTTTGGCAATACAAAAAAAGCCTCTGCCTACTCCTGATACCTGCTCCTGCATTAATAGTTTTACTCCCCCTGACAAGTATTTTTCTATTTTTTCGAATTCGGATTCAGAACCTAATTTTACATATAACGGATCAAATTTAGCTAGGCTTTCATTGCTTGATTTAACAACACAATTCTTATCTCTACTATATAGCTTTAACTCTTCCAGATTTGAAAATAACCTGCATTCAGGATAATTTACATCTCTAAGAGAGTTCAAAATTACCATTTTATCTTTATTTAATGCTATTTCAAGACTCTCTTTTGTAGGTATTAAACATAATTCTCTATATTTTTCAGAGCATATCTTTACGGCTTCACTCCCTACAGGAATTATAAATTCGGGACTAATCTGTCTGACTGATTCTTCCAAATCCCCTACAATATAATCTTTACAATATCCCAACCTTTTAGTAAAAAAAACAGCTTCTTTATCTGTAGCAAAAACCTCATGCATATTGTCTCTGTACAATTCCCGCTGTATTGCTATAGAGTTTTTGTAATTTGCATCCGTTATCAAAATTCTCATACTTGCTTTGTGTTATTCAGGGTTGAACAAAATTCGAGGATCTGACAGTATAGTTCTTTCTTTTTTTCATTTTCAAATTCATCATTATGCCAAAGTAATGAGAATCTACCTCCTACTTTATAACACTGAAGAACTATTTTTTTGACATAATTAAGAGCTTTATCATCTTCTATTCTTATTTTAGAATAATCCAGAACACTTCCTTCCATTATAATTAAAGGTCTTATTTCTACATTTAGAATTGATTTGTTATAGATGTCAAATGGTTTATAAGGAAAACATGTTCCACATCTAAAACCACCTGTTTCATGGAAGGTTAAGGTATTGTCATACTTCTGTCCAACCGTAGAAATTTGTCTTAGCGTTTCGAGAAAATTAATTCTCAAATAATGCATTCTTCCCCCCATTTCTGTAGGAATGTTCAATTCAGACAAAATTGTTCTAAGCTTCATCCATTCAGTCTTAATATTGAATTTTGATGAAGCACTGTAACTATAATGAATACCTACTTCGTGACCTCTATTGTCAATTTTAGTAATAAGACGTTTTACAAAATTGGTATAATTATATCTGAAATCAAATTTAAAAGAGGTATTGTCGGGAATAAAATAAAATTTACTGGTTATACCATGTTTATCTGAAACATCCATAATCCAGTCAAATGTATTGGAAGCCTCCTTATCAAAAAAAAATTTCCTATTTGTAAAATAAGAAACAACCATTTGGGGTCTTTTTACCAAATCTATCAGAAAAAGTGTGATAAGTTTAGTTTTTGGGACACTAATATATCTTGATATTTTATCTACATCGTGGCTCACTTCATAAGAAAACATATTTTGTTTGCAGTCAATATCAGAGGCTAAAAGAATACTTCCAATAAAATAGATCCACTCATCAACTATTGGGCGCAGGTATAATTCATCCTTAAATAAATGAGAATTTTTCAACTCAAATCTGGAATGTTTATCTTCAGAATTCACTCCATATTCCTCTAATCTATTGAGGGACCATATCATATATGATACGAAGTCATAATTTATTGTAAAAACATTGTTTTCTTTCCTGATAAACCAGTCTATTTCCGAAACTCCAAATAAAACTAAATTTTCATTTGGGATTCCCAGCCCTGTTGTTTTTGAAATAGATTCTCCAGACACATAACTGAAGACTTTTTCTTTATTGAAAAATGCTTGTCTTCCATTATCTGTAAAGTTAATAGTTACAAAATGGCTGTTTTGAGAAAAAATCAAACAAAAATGACCCTCTGAAAATTCAACCTGGACATCTACATCAAATCTCTCTCTAAAAATGTTACCTACCCAATCCTGCAACAGATTATCTGAAAGTATTTCCAGGAAATAATTACTTGTTACCAAAATTTAAGCTATTATGAAAATTGTCTACTTTTTATCATATATTCTCTCAATAATATCCACCACTTTCAATCCTTCCAGAGCATTGGTTGTAATGGTATTTCTTCCTTTCAGTACATCCACAACATTTTCAATGATGTAGTGATGATTAGCCGCAGATCCTTTGTAAGCACCATAATCATTTCCAGGATTCGTTGGAGCTAATTCCGGCATTACATAGTCTTTTATATTACAAACTTCTACCTTATCCATGTATTGTCCTCCGATTTTCACGGCTCCATGCTCTGCAATGATTGTCATAGAACTTTCAAGATTCTGATTCCACACTGAAGTAGAATAATTTAATGATCCCATTCCTCCGTCTACGAAATCAAAGCTAACGAAACCTGAGTCTTCAAAATCAGTAAGAGTCTCATGATTAAAATCTGCAAATTTTGCCTGAATATTGGTAATATCACCGAATAACCAATACATAATATCTATAAAGTGAGAAAACTGTGTAAATAAGGTTCCCCCATCCAGTTCTTTCTTTCCATGCCATGATTCCGGTTTATAATATCGGTCATCACGATTCCAGTAGCAATTAAGCTGAACCATATATATTTTACCAAGTTTTCCGCTCTCTACCATTTCTTTTACCCACGCCGAAGGTGGAGAGTATCTGTTTTGCATTACTGCAAAAACTTGCTTATGCTTGTGCAATGCCTGAAAAATAAGTTTTTCGGCATGCTGTTTTTTCAGAGCCATTGGTTTTTCTACCACAACGTGCTTTCCTGAATCTATCACTTTATAAGACTGTTCAAAATGGAATCCGTTTGGTGATGCAATGTTAATAACATCCACTTCAATCCCGGAAGCCAGAAATTCATCCAATGAAGCAAAAAAGGGAACTTCATAATTTTCAATGCCCAGTACAGATTTATCTTTAATATCGATTAATCCAACCAATTCACATTCCTCATTTCTTGAGATCATTTCGGCATGTCTTTTTCCGATATGCCCGCAGCCAACTACTGCAAATTTGATTTTTTCACTCATTTGTTTGTTTTTAAATTTTAGAAACTTTGTTATTTTCTAATTTGTATTTTTCTCCACTTTCTTCACAAACGGCAATATTTTCTACATCAAAATGAAGTCTTTGCCCAAATTCACTCATCCACCCCATTTGTCTGGCCGGGTTTCCTACCACCAAAGCATAATCCGGCACTTCTTTTGTGACTACTGCTCCTGCTCCAATAAAAGCATACTGACCTATATTATGTCCACAGACAATAGTTGCATTCGCTCCTATAGATGCACCTTTTCCAACATGTGTTTTCAGATATTCATTCTTTCTGTTTACAGCACTTCTAGGATTTATTACGTTGGTAAAAACCATTGAAGGGCCTAAAAAGACATCATCGTCACATGTTACTCCTTCATAAATAGAAACATTATTCTGAACTTTTACATTCTTTCCTAACACTACTTTTGGAGAAATAACAACGTTTTGTCCTATATTACATTTTTCTCCTAAAACACAGCCGGTCATAAGGTGTGAAAAATGCCAAACTTTCGTTCCGGTCCCTATCTGGCAACCTTCATCAATAACAGCTGTTTCGTGTGCAAAAAAATCTGACATATCTGCTTTATATTAATTAAAATAATTCTTAATTTCTGTAACAATAACATCTAATACTTCCTGATCAAATTCTGTATGTACGGGAAGGGAAATCACTTCGGTGCAAAGTTGTTCCGTAACAGGAAGGCTAAAGCCTTCTTCTACATATTGAAGAAAAGCTTCTTGCTTATAAAGGGGCAAAGGATAATATATCATACTTGGAATATTCTTTTCTGCCAAGTATTTTTGTAGTTCATCTCTTTTCCCATTTTTTACTCTAAGGGTATACTGATGGAATACATGAGTAGAGTTTTCAGCTCTTTTGGGAGTTTGAATTTCGGCAATATCTGCAAGATTTTTATCATAATAATCAGCCATCCTGTTTCTGGCTGCTGAATATTTGTCCAAATGTTTTAACTTAACTTTTAAAACAGCTGCCTGAATTGTATCCAATCTGGAATTACAACCTAAAACTTTATGATAATATTTCTTTTCCTGACCATGGTTGGCAATCATTCTTATTTTTAAAGCCAGATCATCATCATTCGTCATTAACGCACCCCCATCACCATAGCAACCAAGGTTTTTTGACGGAAAAAATGAGGTACATCCTATATGGCCGATAGTTCCTGTCTTTTTGACAGTTCCATCAGAAAAAGTATAATCAGAACCAATTGCCTGAGCATTATCTTCTATAACAAAAAGATTGTGTTTTTCTGCAAATTCAAGAATCTTTTGCATGTTGGCACTTTGGCCATATAAATGAACGGGAACAATTGCTTTGGTATTGGGTGTCAGATATTTTTGTAAATCTTCCAGCTCAATATCAAAAGTATCTTCGTTTACATCCACCATTACCGGTTTTAATCCTAAAAGACCAATAACTTCAGCTGTAGCTACGTAAGTGAAAGCCGGGCAGATAATTTCGTCACCGGGTTGCAGATCAAGTGCCATCATGGCAATTTGAAGGGCGTCTGTTCCGTTAGCACATGGAATAACATGTTTTACGCCCAAATATTTTTCAAAATCCTGTTGAAATTCTTTTACAGCAGGACCGTTAATAAATGCTGTATTGTTTATACATTCCTGGATACCGGCATCTACGTCTTCTTTTATTTTCAGGTATTGACCTTTAAGGTCAACCATTTGAATTTTCATATCTTTAGTTTTTTGAGTGCACGTAGAGGTGCATTTTAATTCACGATAAGCTCACTGATCTTATTTCCTATAGAAAGACAGGAAGTGGCTGCCGGAGAGGGTGCATTTCTAACGTGAATGATGTTTCCGTTTTTTACGATATCAAAATCATCAATTAGTCCTCCATTTCTGTCACAAGCCTGTGCTCTTACACCTGAGCCTCCTGCTACGAGGTCATTTTCCTGGATTTCCGGTAAAAGTTTCTGTAAAGCTTTTGTAAATGCGGATTTGGAAAGTGAACGGTGCATTTCTCCCATTCCAGTTTTCCCATATTTCGCAACAATTTTTCTAAATCCAGGCCATAGCATGGTCTGCATTGTTTCGTTGAAATTGAAATCGAAAAAATGATATCCTTCCTTTTTGAAAGCCAGCACTGCATTAGGACCAGCTTCGATATTACCATCAATCATTCTGGTAAAGTGTACTCCAAGGAACGGAAAACTAGGGTCAGGAACCGGGTAAATAAGATGTTTTACCAAATATTTTTTTTCATCCTTAATTTTATAATATTCTCCTCTGAACGGAATAATGACCACATCGTTTTTTTCGTTGGTCATTTTGGTGATCTTATCAGAATAGAGTCCTGCACAGGAAATCAGCTTTTTGGTTTTAAATTCGGAAATATTGGTGTTTACAATAATTTCAGATCCTTTATCAATGATGTTTTTTACTTCATTGCTGAATCTTACTTCGCCTCCTAATTCTTCAAAAAGCTCTTTTATTTTTTTTGCTATTCCCGGATAATCAATAATTCCGGTTTGTGGCACTTTTATTGCTCTTATACCTTCACAGTGAGGTTCAATTTCACGGAATTCTTCTCTTGAAAGGTATTTTAAGTTTTGCAGACCGTTTTCAATACCTCTTTTATAAATATTATCTAAAAGGGGTAATTCTTCCTGTGAGGTAGCTACAATTATTTTTCCGCAGAGATCGTATTTAATCCCGTGTTTCTCGGCAAAATTAATGACTGAATTATATCCTTCGATACAGTTTTTTGCTTTAAGGCTGCCTGGTTTATAATAAATCCCACTATGGATTACGCCGCTGTTGTGTCCCGATTGGTGCAATGCAACATCGTTTTCTTTTTCTAAAATTAAAATCTTAGAATCAGGATTTTTCAGCTTAGTCTGATAGGCTGTAGCCAAACCTACCAAACCCGCACCAATGATTATAATATCATAGTTCATTATCTGTTACAGTCTTGCATCCACCAGATTTCTGTCTAAACATGCTTTGGTATCAAAAACCACAGCATTTTCTTTTTTAAGCTGATCCATATCCATTTCCAGAAACTCGTTATGAGATACTGCAATAACTAAAGAATCATACTTTTTCCCTTCCTGTAAAGTATCCAGAATATCAATTCCATATTCGTGTTTTACTTCCTCTTTGCTTGCCCACGGATCATAAATGTCTACATTTACTCCATAATCAGCAAGTTCTCTGTAAATATCAACAACTTTGGTATTTCTGACATCCGGACAGTTTTCTTTGAATGTAACTCCTAAAATCAAGGCATTAGAATTTTTGATCACTCCACCTTTTGCAATAAGAAGTTTCACTACTTTAGCAGCAACAAACTTAGCAATAGAATCGTTTACACGTCTTCCGGATAAGATAACATCAGGGTGGTATCCTAACTGCTCTGCCTTGTGTGCAAGATAATAAGGATCTACGGAGATACAATGTCCTCCTACTAATCCAGGTTTATATTTAAGGAAATTATATTTTGTACCTGCAGCTTCCAATACATCATTGGTATCGATTCCTACTCTATCAAAAATTAAAGCCAATTCGTTCACAAAAGAAATATTAACGTCTCTTTGTGCATTTTCAATAGCTTTAGAAGCTTCTGCTACTTTAATGCTGGGTGCCTTGTGAGTTCCAGCAGTAATGATTTTCTTATATAGATTATCAACTTCTTCGGCAATCTTTTCCGTAGAACCTGAAGTTACTTTTTTAACACTTGTAAGCGTATTTACCTTATCTCCCGGATTAATTCTTTCCGGCGAATATCCTACAAAAAAGTCTTCGTTAAACTGAAGTCCTGAATATTTTTCAAGAACCGGTACGCATTCTTCTTCTGTACATCCTGGAAAGACTGTAGATTCATAAATAACAATATCTCCTTTTTTGATAATTTCTCCCAACATTTTTGAGGCAGAAATCAATGGATTCAGATCCGGAGCATTATATTTATCAATAGGGGTAGGAACTGTCACAATGAATACATTAGCTTCAGAAATATCAGACAACAGACTTGTTGCTTTGTATCCTAAAGAACCATTAGATTCATTATATTTTTTCAGTCCGTTATTTAATTTATCAACATCTGCTTCAAGCGTTATATCTTTTCCGTTGTTAAGTTGCTCAACACGCTGTGTATTGATATCAAATCCAAAGACAGGATAGTGATCTGCAAATTCAAGAGATAAAGGTAGACCTACATAACCCTGGCCTATAACCGCTATTTTATATGTTGTTATCATTAACTAAGTTTATTTTTTATTTTTTGAAACCAAGATTGTTCTGTATGTTGGTTATACCCATAACCATATTTGTTACTATATCCTAAATCTTCCCTATTCACATCATTAAGTACGAAACCAACATTTTTGATTTTTTTCTGATCGATATTGCTATTTGCAAATTCTAACAATGCCTTTTCAGTGTATTTCGATCTGGATACATAAATAGTAATATCAGAAAGTTCAGCAATAAGGAATGTGTCTGTAACGAGAAGCAATGGTGCAGTATCCAGGATAATATACTCATATTTATCTTTCAATTCACTTAAAAGAGTCTCATAGCGACCGTTGGATAATAATTCTGTCGGATTCGGAGGAATCATTCCTGAATAAATTACATCCAGATGAGGATTAAAAGATGATACATGAATGATATCTTGCAGTTTTGTATCGTCATTATAAAGATATTCCGTAAGTCCGGTAAGCCCTTTTCTGGCAGGGTTATATCTTTGAAGCTGAGGATTCCTGATATCAGATCCTATGATAATTGCTTTTTTCTTAGGATTAGCTAATGTTAAAGCTAAATTGACAGAAGTAAAGGTTTTCCCTTCTCCTTTTACTGTAGAAGTAACAAATACAACTTTTCCTTTTCCATCTTTTGAAAGCATGAAATTCATATTGGTAATAAGAATTCTAAATGCTTCCGCCATAGGAGTAATGTCATTCGTTTTTACGATCTCAGAATCTCCTTTTTCAAGACTTGGTAATTCCGCAATAATAGGTGCATGTACAAGCTTCTCAAGATCATGTTTTGTAACAATTTTATTATTGAAAAGCATTGTTAAATAAATAATAATAAATGGAATTAACAGACCTGCTACTAAATAAATCGTCAAAATAACATTAGTCTTTGGAGAAATCGCTGCTGGTGAAGCATATGCAGCATCCAGAACTTTTGCTTTTGGAGCTAAGATAGATTGTGCAATAGCGGTCTCTTCCCTCTTTTGAAGTAAAAGTAAGTACAGATTTTCTTTAATCTGCTGCTGTCTTTCTATACTTCTGAACATTTTTTCGATAGAAGGAAGTTTGGATATTTTTCCAGAAACTTTATTTTGCTCTCCTAAATATTCATTTTTTGCAAGTTCCAGCCCTACTTTATTTCTTTGGAGAGTCTGCATAATGGAACTACGCATTGCATTAATTTGTTTTGTAACATCTACCACAGTAGGGTTTTCTGGTGTAGCAGATTCAAGTAATCTGTTTCTCTGTAAAACAAGTTGGTTATATCCTGATATTCCTGATATTGCTTCAGGATTATTCAATCCTACATTTGCAGGCAGAACCTGATATTGTCCTTGTTTAGAAACATAGCCTATAAGTGCTGTTGTAAGTTCCAGCTGAGCATCCACATCCAGTTGTTTGGCTCTGGCTGCAGCAGAACTTTCTAAATTAATTTTAGCTTCCGTTTCTAAATCAGTAAGGTTATTTTTCGATTTAAAACTTTCTTTCTGATTTTCAACTTCTCCCAGCTCACCTGATAATTTTTTTATTCTATCTTCAATAAAATCTAAAGTCTTTTTTGATTCTGAATTTTTATCTACAATAGCATCGTTGTTATAAGCTATTACCAGGCTATTGATAATATCTTTTGCTTTTGCTATCTGAGGATATTGATATGCAAGTTTTAGTACGGTTGTTTCTCTATTAACAAGATCAACATTAAGCGGCCCTTGAAGGCTATTTACAGCAGCTTCCAGAGAAGATATCTGAAGTACCAGATTGTTTATGTTTATGCCTTTAACTTCTGCAGCGTTAAATTTTGGGTTTTTTGTTATTATAATGTTTGCAAATGGTAAACTTATTGTCTTACCATAAGTTGTTACAATATCTTTTTTAAGGCTTTCACCACTCAAAGTTAACTTCTCTCCATTGATTGCAAGTAGAATTGTATTTATAGCACCTTTATCCTTTTTCTCTCCAATTACCCTCACTTCTACAGGGGAAGTTTCTTTATATAACTCTAAGGTTCTGATCTTTCCTTTTGCTGTAATATTAGTTTGAAGACTTAAACTGCTGATGACTTCACTCATCATTTTTTTTGACTTCAAAACTTCTATTTCATTGGCTATACTATTGGTTTTAAGACCTCCAATACCTGATAAATCAGGTAAGACCCCCAAATCGTTTGCCATTACTGATGAAGAAGAATTTTTAGCATCTTTGATAAGAATTGTAGACTGTACACCATATACAGGAACCATAAATTTCAATGAAATATAGCCTATTACCAAAGCAATAAATGCACTTATAATAAACCAAGGCCATTTTCGGATATATGGTTTTAAAATTTCACTAACATTAATTCTCTTTGTGTCGTTTTCGTCTTCTGAAAATTGTGAAGTTCGCTGGTTATCCATCAATTTTTATTTCTTATTAAATAAACTTACCACTACTGCTATGGCTGTAATACCGATAGAAATTGCTGTCAGGTAAAGACCTGTATTTGGGTTTTGTTTTGCCATAACATCTTTTGTATTGTTTGAAGAAACAATAATGGCATCCCCTTGTTTCAGATTATAATATGGAGAATTAATTAAATTAGCATCGTGAAGATTAATGCGGCCGTGAGAAACAACCCCGTTTTCTGTTCTTACCACCAATATATCATTCCTTTTTCCATACTGAGTCAAATCGCCAGCCATCCCTAATGCATTCCAGATCGTTGCCTGTCCGTTTGCAATAGTATAGTCGCCTTGTCTATTTACTTCCCCTAATACCGTAACTTTAAAGTTCGAGAGTCTCATATTAACTGTTGGGTTAATGACATATTTCGTCATTTTTTCCCTTAGTTCATCTTTAAATGTTGTCAAACTTTTATCTAAAGTATTCAGTTTTCCCAATATTGGAAAGTCAATATCACCATTCGAATCTACAATATATGTTGGACCTGACAGTATTGTTGCTCCCTGATTAGGAGTATTTCCTCCAGCAGCAGCATTGGTTTGAACAAGTTCTGATGAAGAATAGTTTTGATTAAAAGGTTTTACAACATCCATATCCTTTGCCGTGATCAGAATAACCAGCTGATCCCCTGCTTGAATTGTATTTGCAGAATTTTTAGCAGAAGCATTGATTGCAACCTGTTCTATATTCTGCATATAATTTAAATCATTCTTTGCATTGGGATTAACTTTACAGGAAATCACTAAAGAGGACACTAAGATTACTGCTAATATTTTTCCTTTCATTATCTTGTTAAATTGTACAAATATACATTTATTTTTTTCCTATTTATCTAAGGCCTCATAGATTGAATTATTGCTTCGAAATTCCGGCACGATTGTTTTAAGAATCCTTACTACTTCTACTTTATCTCTTCTAAGGGAAGCTTTAGTAATTTGTGTGGTAAGCGCCTCTATTTCTTCAAATCCCGTAGAAGGGTCTTTAGAAATCATAATCTTATCATTATGCGTAGGAAGAGTTTTCGCATCATCACTTAAAAGTTCTTCATAAAGCTTTTCCCCGGGCCTTAATCCTGTATAAATGATCTTAATATCAATATTAGGCTCGAATCCTGATAATTTGATCATTCTTTTCGCAAGGTCAAGAATTTTAACAGGTTCACCCATATCAAAGACAAAAATTTCACCACCTTCTCCCATTGTTCCGGCCTGAAGTACCAATTCACAAGCCTCAGGAATAGTCATGAAATATCTTACAATTTCCGGGTGAGTGATGGTTACCGGACCTCCGGCTTCAATCTGTTTTTTAAAATGGGGAATTACAGAACCGTTGGATCCTAATACGTTTCCAAATCTTGTTGTAATAAACTTGGTAACATTACCCTCTACATTTTGAAGTGATTGTACAAAAAGTTCTGCAGCCCGTTTTGAAGCTCCCATAACGTTGGTAGGATTTACAGCTTTATCTGTAGATACCATTACGAATCTGTTTACTTTATACTTGCTTGATAATTTTGCGACAATCTTTGAACCTAATATATTAACAAAAATTGCTTCATGCGGATTTTCTTCTACCAAAGGTACATGCTTATAAGCAGCAGCATGGTACACCATCGAAAATCTATACGTCTGGAATAAGGATTCCATTCTGTGATGATTAGAAACATCTCCTAAAACAAATTTGAAAGCAATATGAGGATATTTCTCTCTCATTTCAAGTTCAATTTCGTAAAGCGGTGTCTCTGCCTGATCCAGTATTACGATTAAAGAAGGATTAAAGTTGGCAACCTGTCTTACAATTTCACTTCCTATAGATCCTGCTCCACCAGTTACTAATACGGTTTTATCAAAATGTCTGCTCTTTACTTTTTCATTCTGAATTTTGATAGGCTTTCTATTTAATAAGTCTTCAATTTGAAGATTTCTGATAGATCCACCTAAATCGCTGTCTCTCAGCTTTTGTACTGACGGCGCTTTAAAGACGTTAAGATCCTTCTCTAAAAATAAATTCACCCACGTGTTCATCTCATCTCTGGCCATCATTTCTTTAACAATGAGAATACCATCAATAATAAGATCTTCTTTCGTGTTTTCTTCTATTTTTTGTTTTCCGTAAATGGGTTTTCCTAGTAGAGATGCCCTTTTAGAATCTGTTCTTTGCGTTAAAAAACCTACTACCTGATAAGGCAGGCTTGGATTATCCAGAATAGCACGTGCAATTGCAATTGATTGTTCATCAATTCCTAACACTAGAATTCTTTTTTTCAGTGCACTTCTTCTGTATTCCCTTACAATATGGAAAAACTCTTTCACATATAATCTGAAAAGGAATAATCCCATAAATGAAATTACAAAATAAAGGATCAGGTAAGGAGTAAGAATAAACTTAGCTCCTGTGGTCCAGAAATAAAGAATATTGATCGTTCCGATAGTCAGCATTGTGCAAAAGCAGGATATCAGAAGCTTAAATAAATCTATAAATGTTGAATGGCGGATAATTCCGGCATACGTCTTGAAGAGGTACATAAAAGCAGTATTCGCCATAATAATAAAAGCAAAGATTAAGCTTTTATCTTCATGGTATATAAATTCCTGCTTGGTAATTCTTTCGATAATGTAAGTAGAAAGAAATAAAGATATAACCAGAATAATAATGTCTATTACAAGAATTATCCATCTAGGAAGATATCTTACGTCTGAGAGATTGACAACATTATCCCCTCCAAATATTGTTTTTCTAAGAGAATCGTACATTGTCTATATTGGTGTTCATATTTAATTAATGTGTAATATCTGATCATCTGATCAAAGATAATTCCGATACAATCATGCAAAAATAAAATAAATTTATTTCAATATGTTGAAATCAAAAATAAATTTGATGTTATATTTATGAAATCTCGCAATTTCATTACGATATAGCTAAAACTCACAGACAAAAATCATACCATATAAAGTCTTATAAAGGCGATATTTATCTATAATAATTCTTTATTTCAGCTGTTTTATCTTTAAAATAATTATTAAATATTTATGTATCAATCTCTTTCACTGAACTGATTGTTTTTTTGTTAAAAGTCATATGTCAAGTTTTTTGTAATTTATTAATATATTATTCAAAAATATCAATTATTTTCTCATATTCAAAACCTTTACTCATCAAATATTTTATAGTTTTGGTTTTTTTTTGATATTCTTTCAAACCATTTTGTTTAGAATAATACCCTTCAAAAATTTTCCTAATAGTCTTCTCATAATCAGAATCATCTATCTCATCAAAACATGAACTGATCAACCTTTCTGAAATCTGTTTTTGTTTCAGATTCATTTTAATTTTGGTCTTCCCCCAGTGTTTGATGTAAAATTTGCCTCTGATATAACTTCGTGTAAATCTTTCTTCATTCAGGTAGTTTTCTTTCAGGAGAAATAAAATGATTTCTTCTTTGGCTTCATCAATAAGTAGAAATTCTCTCATCTTCTGTTCCACTTCTGCATGGCAGCGGTCCTGGTAAACACAGTAGTTAACCAGCTTCTGCTTGATTTCCTCGAAAGTATAAGATTTCTTTTCCATTGAATAAAAAAAGAATGAGCAGTCTGCCCATTCTTTATATGATATCGGAATGCCTGTTAGTAATTGAACAGAGCTTTTCCTTCCATTAATTCGTTAACTTTCTTTCTTACGGATATAAGAACTTCTTCATTTTTGATGTTGTCTACCACTTCAGAAATTAATCCTGCAATCGTATCCATATCATTTTCTTTCAGCCCTCTTGTTGTAATTGCTGCCGTTCCTAATCTGATACCAGATGTTGTGAATGGAGATTTATCATCAAAAGGAACCATGTTTTTGTTGCAGGTAATATCAGCAAGTACTAATGCTTTTTCTGTTTCTTTACCGTTTACTCCTTTATTTCTAAGGTCTACCAGCATCAAGTGATTATCTGTACCTCCGCTTACGATATCAAATCCTCTGTCGATCATCGCTTTTGATAACGCCTGAGCATTGGATTTAACTTGTTTTGCATAGGTTTCGAACTGTCCGTCCAAAGCTTCACCAAAAGCTACTGCTTTACCAGCGATTACATGCTCTAACGGTCCTCCCTGAATACCTGGGAATACAGCTCCGTCCAATACCTGGCTCATCATTTTGATTTCTCCTTTTGGAGTTTTGTGTCCATAGGTATTTTCAAAATCTTTCCCCATCATGATCATCCCTCCTCTTGGACCTCTAAGGGTTTTGTGAGTAGTGGTAGTTACTACGTGACAGTGTTCGAACGGTGAGTTTAATAATCCTTTTGCTACTAAACCAGCCGGGTGAGCGATATCTGCCCAAAGCGTTGCTCCCACTTCGTCTGCTACTTCTCTGAATTTAGCATAATCTAAATCTCTTGAATATGCTGAGAAACCGGCAATAAGCATTTTTGGTTTTTCTCTTAGAGCAACTTCTCTCATCTGGTCATAATCAATAAGACCTGTTTCCTGCTGTACTCCGTAAGAAACTACATTATATTGAATACCAGAAAAGTTCACTGCAGAACCGTGAGTAAGGTGTCCTCCCATTGAAAGATCCATCCCCATGATTTTATCACCAGGTTTCAAAACTGCAAGATAAATGGCTGCATTCGCCTGAGAACCGGAATGTGGCTGAACATTCACATAGTCTACTCCGAAAAGTTCTTTTGCTCTGTTGATAGCCAATGTTTCAACCTCATCTACAACTTCACATCCTCCGTAATATCTTTTTCCGGGATATCCTTCAGCATATTTATTTGTCAGTACACTTCCCATTGCTTTCATCACGTTTTCAGAAACAAAGTTTTCTGATGCGATAAGCTCTAATCCGTGAGTTTGTCTTTGTCTTTCCTTTTCAATCAGGTCGAAAATAATATCCATTTTACTTTTAGTTTTTGAAATTTCCACCCCAAATGTACGGATTTTTCATTGAGATTTCTCTATTGAAAAAATGATTTTAAACACTAAAAATTGAAAAACCTCATCAATAAATCAAATATTATGATCGTTTTAATCTGATCAAAAATTCTTTAAAATTCTTCGTCTGCAAGTTCTTTATTAACCACAGCACCTGCAAAATTTCCCTGTGCAACAGCATTAGCCACAGAACGCATCATAGTCACATTGTCTCCACAGGCAAAAACTCCGGGAACATTTGTTTTCTGCATCATGTCTACTTTAATAAATCCCTGTTCTGTCAGTTCACATCCCAGATCATCGGACACATTTAGGTTTTGTTCAAAAGGAATTTTAGCATATAAAGCCTGCAAAGCAACTTCTTTTCCGTTTTTGAAAACAATTTTTTGAATGGAACCTTTTGTATGCTCTATACTTTCAATTTCATCTTCGTTAAGGAGGATTTTATTCTGTTTCAGTTTTTCGAGCTGCTCATTAGTAAGAACAGCTTTCCCATTGGTAAACAGGGTAAGATTTTTAGTCAGATTAAAAATCAGTTTTGAAAATTCATAAGCCATATCTCCATTGGAAAGAATCCCGGTAACTTCATTTTTCACTTCATAGCCATGACAGTATGGGCAATGGATAACAGAAACGCCCCAGCATTCTGCAAATCCTGGAATATCCGGCATCTTATCCTTCACTCCGGAAGCTAAAATGAGTTTTTTAGCCTGGAATTTTTCGCCGGATGAAGTTTCAATCCCGAAAACTTCAGTTGTTTTTACCGTTTTTACAACCGTTCCATTATAAAAATGAACGGTGTTGTATTTTTCGACATCATTTTTGGCAAGTTGAGTAATTTCTGACGGTGTTTTTCCATCGTGAGTAACAAAATTATGGGAATGTGGTGTTTGTCTGTTGCAAGGTTTTTCATTGTCAATAATCAGGACATTTCTTAAAGATCTTCCTAATGACATACCAGCAGATAATCCCGAATAGCTTCCTCCTATTATGATGACATCAAAGTTTTTGTTTTCCATAGTTCAGTTGATAGTTGATAGTTGATAGTTGATAGTTGATAGTTGATAGTTGATAGTTGATAGTACAAAGGTAAAACAAATCCCACTAATGCAATATTGTTGCGATAATGTTTTTTATCTATTATCTTTATATCTTAAACTAATTATCCTTCTTCTATTCTATCATTTCCATTCATTTTTAGTTTCATCAATCTCGTCCTGAATTCTTTTATTGATATCAATTTTTGCACCCTGTAAACTGAAGATTGCCGTTCCTCTTTCTCTTGCGTACGGATTGGTAATGGAATCATATAATTTTGCAACTTCAAAAAAAGAACCTGATTCTTTAAGTTCCTTTCCTGCTTCAGGGGCATCTTTAACCCTGATCACATTTCTATATTTTTTGCTTAAATCTATCCAGTTGATATAATCTGCATGAAAAGACATTGCCACAACACCCGCCTTTGAGTAATAATTAATAGCCCCAGTCTGTCCGTAATTATCACACAATACCATGGTATTTCCGGATTTTGACAGTCGGGAATATTCTTTATCTACTTTTTGAGCTAATTCTTTCCAGCCTTGCATATCGGCAAAGTCCTGAGGTAACGGATGATCTTTCCCATCTTCCCAGCGAAGCAATCCGAACTTTTTGTATTGATCCTGATGGGACTCAATATATTTAAGACTCTTATTGGGGAAGGCTACATTATATAAGGGAAGAAATAAAAGTATAGGGATAAGTATGCTGACAGGTTTCAAAAACCTCATCCATCCTTTTTCAAATAAATGGCCCAGAAAAACTGAACCAAAGGCAATATACACAGGATAAAGCCCTATTGCATAGTAATCTTTTGCTTTAAAAAATAAAAACAGAGTGATTGTAATGATATAACTCCAAAAGAAAAATCTGAATTTCTCAAAAGGTTTATACAACAGTAATGCTCCCCAGCCTGCTATAATAACAAAAACAACTCCTATGAAAAAGAGAATCTGAGATTTCATAAAACCCATTCTATCCACATGCACAAGCTGTTTTTCAGAAAGTTCTTTCATATGATGGATCACCGGAAAATGATTCTGATACTGCCAGAGAAGATTGGGAAAAACAATAATTAAGGCTAAAAGAGCGGCCCAATACACATGAGACTGCATAAAAATCCTTCTTTGCTCTGTTAACAATAATGCAGGAATAAGCCCCAATAATGAAAAAGCAATATTGTATTTATTTAATATTCCTATTCCAAAAATGACAGCTCCAATGTAAATCCATTTTACTTTTTTTGAATTAAAATATTTAATCAAAGCATAATAAAGGAATAGCCACAGAAAAATTTCTAAAGAGGTAGGCTGAAACAGCATATTTACCCGGAGAAGTACTGAGAGCAGAATGCCTAAAGAAGCCAGTATTTTAGCAAAGAGACTCCCATTAAGTTCTTCAACAATTTTCCATACCAGTACTATCGTTAGTGCTCCAAACAAAGCCGGGAAAAATTTAACCCAAAATATAGAATTTCCTAACATTTTAATTACCCAGGCAATCCATGAGTTGACGGGAGGAACTGAAAGATATCCCCACGCCAAATGATTCGCCTGATCGAGATGCAGATATTCATCCCGGTGGAGTTCATACTCAGGACTTATCAGCGAGTATTGAAGGGCAAACTTTGCAATGACAAAAAGAAACAGAATCCAATAGTCTTTTTTCATGGGATATAGTTAGAATTTAAAGTTAAGACAGTACAACTCTTTCTATTGTTACATGATTTCAAATTTATTATCTATGATTTCAGTTTTTATCTTCTGAATATTGCCGGACCAATACTTAATTTCTTCAGTCTTCTCAGGACATTCTTCTATGGGAGTATCCTGACAGGCGGCCAAATATTCCTGATACGTTTTCAGTATATTATTCAGGTATACTTCATAGTCTTTAGGATTTTTGGGAATATATCCTATTCCATCACAACCGCAGGAATGAAAGCATTTTCCTGTTTTAAAAAGGCTTTCTACAATCTTCCATTCTTTGACTGCTGTTTTTTTAGGAGCTTTGAAGTCTTTCCCCAGATCAGCCATCACACTGCTGCATTCCGGGCATTTTATAATTCTGTTTTCAAGATCTGAAACAATTTTTTCCAATTCCTTTGTTTCTGCTTTCGTGAAAACATATCCTACTTTACGAATTGTTTTCCCACCAGGTTCGTGGTATACCTTTTCTTTTTCGATCCTTTTTATAATGTCATAAGCATCCGGCTGTTTAAATGATTTCCGGCATTTAAAACAGACATAATGTGATTTATAAGTTTTCCTGGCGTATCGACACATTTTTCATGGATTTATCTGACTCAAATATAGGAATTTACTCTTGTAAAGATTTTGATATAAAAAATCCCGGAGAAAAAAATTCCCTCCAGGATTACAGTTTAAAAGTGTATAGTGTAGTTTATTATTTCTTCTTAGACTTTTCCTTCAGTTCTTCTTTGTCTTTATCAGACGGATTCCAAACTTTAATCTCAGTATCTTTTGTAATCTCTGATCCCGGAAGAACCTGAACGTTGATACCGTCACTAGCTCCCAGTTTCAAATATACTTTTTTGAATTTCCCGTCTTTTTGTTTCACTTCTACGAAAGGTACATCTTTTCCTTGTTTCTTTTCATACTGAACTAAAGACTCATCCAATAATAATGCATTTTTCTGAGAACTTAAAACAATTTCACCGTTTGCAGAAAAACCTGCTCTAATATACTCATTATTAGGATTACTTACGTTACCTTCTACCGGAAATTTAATGGTTCCTGCATTATCTTTTCCTTTAGGTGCGATCATCGTTAGTTTTCCAGGGAAAGTTTTGTTTTGTAGTGCACCGATTACGATGTTCATATCCATACCCTCGCTTAGTTTTCCAGCCTGAGCTTCATCAATTTCACCTTTAAAGATCAGGACATTCAAATCTGCCACTGAACAGATTGTGGTTCCAGCGTTAAAGTTATTGGCTTCAATCACCTGACTTCCTGCTTTTACAGGCACCTCAAGTACGGTTCCTGAAGCTTTTGAACGGATTTCTGTAGTAGCTAAACCTTGTCCTTTCAATTCAGGAGTTGCTCCTGTCTTAGCAATCTGTAATCTTTTTTGAGCGGTATTTAATTGTTGTTGAGCATTTTTCAACGTCTGCTGCTGAGAATACAATTGCTGCTGAGAATTCAAATACTCCTGTTTAGAAGCTACTCCCTGCTTGTACAGTTTATCCTGCATTTCAAATTGCTTCTGCATATTTCCTACATTCATCTGAGCATTGCTAATCTGAATTTGTGCATTCTGAACTTCCTGCTGAGCAGCGTTTACTTCAGAGATACTGGGAACAATCTTCACGGTAGCAATCAGCTGTCCTACCTCTACCTTATCTCCTTCTTTTACTAAGATTTTATCTATGATCCCCGCAATATTGGGTTTAATTTCAATTTCTTCTTTGGGAACAATTTTTCCTGTAGCCATTACCTTATCATCCATATTCTGGATTGTAGGCTTACGGGTAAGGAAAGCTTCTCCTTCTTGAGAATTAGATTTGATAAGATAGCCAAGCCCTGAGAACAATGCCACTGCAAATAAAAGCCCCAACACAATATAAATGGCTTTTTTCCAGGTGAATTTCTTTTTCATATGTATAGTTTATTTTTTATTAAATAGATTGAAAGATTTAAAATTCAAAGATTGATTATCTATATTAATTTTTGCTTTTAAATCTTAAAATGGTTTCATTTTCAAATTAATTACTCTGTTCTTAAGGCTTCAATAGGTCTGATCTTAACCGCTCTTTGCGCCGGAATCATTCCGATTATTAATCCTAAAATAACCATGACAGCCATAGCAGCAAATACGTTTCCGTAGTTGACCGTTGGATTATAGAAAGGAAATGAATCCTGACCCTGGGTAACAGCATTCAGAATCATCAATACAAAAATTCCAAACATAAAACCTAATAATCCCGAGGAGAGTGTAATCACCACACTTTCCAGCAAAATCTGATTTCTTACTTCTGCCGGTTTTGCACCCAATGCTCTTCTGATCCCGATTTCTTTGGTTCTCTCTTTTACTGTAATCAAAAGGATATTTGAAATTGCAATAACTCCGGCAAGGATTGTAAGTGTACCTACAATGATTGTTAGCAGCTGCATTCCCGTAAGAAAACCAGTCAGCTTTTTAAATTCTTTTCCAAGGTTGAAACTTCCAAAAGCATTGGTATCTTCAGGGGATACTTTATTTTTTGACTTTAAAACCTGCTTTACATCTTCTTCTACCGAATTCACATTGGCATTAGGTTTACTTACAATCGCAAACATGTCAATCTGATCTCCGGCATTATACATTTTTGTATAGGTAGAAAGCGGGATGAAAGCTGTTTGGTCATTTTCAAATCCGCCTCCTTTTTTCACACGGAAAACTCCGATTACATTAAAGAATAGTCCTTTAATATTGATTGATTTCCCAATTGGGTTTTCTTTTTTCTTGGCATCAAAGAAGTTTTTATAAATCTCTTCTCCAATGACCACTACATTTTTGTTCCCTGAAACATCGGCATCATTGATGTAACGTCCGAAGATCAGCTTCTTTTCTGAAATTTTATTTCCTACAGAGTAATCTCCCGTAAGCGAATAGGTTCCGTTTTTCCCGTTTCTTGACATGGCTTCCCCAGGCGTTCCGGTAAAGCTTCCTCTTGCATTTTGCGGCGAGATATAATCAATGGCAGTTACTTTTCTTTTAAGCATTTCCATATCATTTAAGTTCAGATGAACTTCTCTTCCTTTGGGAAATCCTTCATAGGGAATAGAAGTTTTCTGTGCCCACAGGAAGATTGAATTGGTGGCAAAACCTGAAAATAATTTATCAAAACCATTCTCCATTCCTTTTGCTGCTCCAAGAAGGCTCACATACAAAAACATGCCCCATCCTACGCCGATCATGGTAAGAAATGTTCGGAGTTTATTATTCCTCAATGAGTAATAAATCTCCTGCCAAGTATCTTTTTTAAATATGATATTCACCTTGTTGAATTATAAGTTATAAATTATGAGTTATGAATTTCATTAATCCGTTTATCTTTTTCCGCAAATTACTCTGTTCTCAAAGCTTCGATCGGTTTAATTCTTGAAGCTCTGTACGCTGGCACAAATCCTGCGATCAATCCTGAAAAAATCAAAGCGATAAATGCCATAATGATGGCTCCCCATCCTACACTCGGGCTTTTAATAAAGAACTCTTCAAGGCTGTTTCCGATAAGACTTAAAGTCAAAACGCCTATTCCTACTCCAACAAGTCCGGAAACCACTGTAATCACAACACTTTCCTGAACGATCAGTCCTACAATTCCGCTTGGTTTTGCACCAATGGCTTTTCGTACTCCGATTTCCTTGGTTCTTTCTTTTACGATATACACCATAATATTACTGATCCCAATGATTCCCGCAAGCAATGTACCCATCCCAATAAACCCGACAATGGCTGTAAGAACTGCCATAAATGCAAATGTATCATTCATGTTTTTCGCATTATTCCAGACACGCACCCCATTTTCATCATCAGGAGAAACACTTTTTCTCGCTTTTAATTTATCTTTAAGCTCATCACCATACTTAATAGCCTGATCAGGAGTCAGTTTATCATTGTATGTTATATAGGCTATATTTACAGTATCAGATCCTTTCTTCATCTGCTGTAAAGTAGTAATCGGAACGGTAATATGTCTTTCATCTCTATCTCCTCCATCATCTGAAAAAACTCCAATAACCTTATACATTGTTCCATTAATATCGAGCTCTTTTCCTATCGGGCTCCCATTTTTGATCAAATCCCGCTGAACCATTCTCCCAATAACAGCAACGTTTAATTTCCTTTCCAAATCCATCGCTGTCACATACCTGCCATCAATAATTTTTCTGTTTTCAATGACTTGCTCCCCTGGCTGAGCCCCATTAATCTGATAAAGACCACTTTCTTTTCCATATTTCACCATTAAATTGGCAGTATATCTGGGACTGGAAGGGCCGGCTTTTTCCTTATCTGTATTAATTAAAAAGTCATAATCTGAATTATTCATTGTTATATTCCGATCAGACTGAAGTCCTTTATAAGCTAAAGAAGCTTTTCCTGTAGAAAAAATAATAAGATTTTTGGCATCTCCCGAAAACCCTTCAGAAAATGCATTCTGAAGTCCTTTTCCAATTCCAAAAAGCACAATGAAAATAAACAGTCCCAAAGCTACAGTAAACCCTGAAAGCACCGTCCGAAGTACATTACTACGGATAGAACTGAATATTTCCTGCCAACGATCTAGGTCAAACATAGTTTTTATTTTTTTACTTTGTAAAAAAGTCAATTAGCTGCGCTCTCAATTTTCTTCGAAGTCAATTAACTTTGTTGTCAATTTATTCTTCACCAGACTTTAATTACGACCTAATTACTTTTCACATTTCTAATCTTTTTTCAACATTTTACTTAATAAGATAAATGCTGTTTTTATTAAATTTCCAATTTTTGTTAATTCTTCTATTTCAATATAATTACATTCCATAACGATATCAAAACAAGAATCCAACTCAATAACTGAGCCTCTGGCAATTTCAAAATATCTTTTCCTTTTCAGTTCAGATTTTCTTGAACACCCTTCGGTAATATTTAATACCACTGAAGTAGAAGCTCTTCGTATCTGGTCAATTATATTAAACTTTTCATAATCAGGAATTTTAGATAAAACTTTATAACATCCTATTCTTAATTCTCTGGCTGACTGATAAATGTCAAGTCTATAATGGTTCAGATTTAAAAACATTTTTATTTTTTTTCATATTCATTTGTGTGTGTTATAAATTATTTATCTTCCTCATTATAAAATTCACTTGCGAAGCAAAATTGACCATTCACTATTTACTTATAGTACAATCTGCTTAATAAATTCATCACTTTCAATAACCCCATCCTTCAGTACTACGTTTCTTTTGGTTTGTGCGGCTACGTCCGGTTCGTGGGTTACAACGATGATTGTTTTTCCTTCATTGTTGATATCCTGAAGAAGTTTCATAATATCATGAGTAGTTTTAGAGTCCAATGCTCCGGTAGGCTCATCTGCCAATACCACTTTTGGATTTGTTATCAATGCTCTTGCAATAGCCACTCTCTGTTTCTGTCCTCCGGAAAGTTCACTCGGAAGGTGGTTTGCCCATTGTGCTAATCCTACTTTTTCAAGATATTCCATAGCTTTCTGGTTACGCTCTCTTCTCGGTACATTCTGATAGTACAGAGGAAGTGCTACGTTTTCCAAAGCTGTTTTATAATTAATAAGATTAAAAGACTGAAAAATAAACCCCAAAAATTTACTTCTGTATTCTGCAGCTTTTACTTCTGATAAATGCTCAATAGGAACTCCATCCAATTCATAGGTTCCTGAATCTTTTTCATCCAGAATCCCAATAATATTAAGAAGTGTAGATTTTCCGGAACCGGAACTTCCCATAATAGAAACAAACTCGCCCTCAGAAATATTCAGATTAATTCCTTTGAGAACATGAAGTTTGCTTTTCCCTGTATCGTATGACTTATTTAAATCCTGAATTACTAACATTAAGTGATGTATGTTTTATACCCAATAAGTAGATGATATTTTCAAATTGTTACAAGAATAAAAATTTATTCAAATATTTTTTTGTTTAACGCCTTAAACCTTTATTAATAATACTTTGCATATTTTTGTTTAACTGTAACTCTGGATTTCCATGTATTTATCCTCAATATAGTGGTCTAGCCTATTATTCTAGCCAGTTTCATGTAAATGTGGAAAACTTTTCCGGCTAAAAGTCAGCCGATTAGTATTTACCCCTTTCAAAATCAGTTCTTTTTTTCGAACTTTGCTATTAGTTCTTTACAAGAAATATGATTTTGCGGAAGTGAATAACTTTATTTCACAACACGCAGACAAACAAAAAGTTAAGTATTTCCGGAACGTTATCCACAAGGATCTAAATTATTTAATTATAAAGATATTTAATATGGGAATTTTTGATAAAAGAGTAAGCTATAAGCCATTTGAATACCCGGAGGTTCTTCAATTTGTAGAGGCAATCAACAAATCGTTCTGGGTGCATTCGGAAGTGGACTTTACTGCAGATGTTCAGGATTTTCATTCGCAGTTGGAACCACATGAAAAGCACGCTGTGAAAAATGCGCTGTTAGCCATTGCACAGATCGAGGTGTCTGTAAAGACATTCTGGGGAAATTTATACAACCACCTTCCAAAGCCGGAATTCAATGGATTAGGATCTACTTTTGCAGAATGCGAGTTTCGTCATTCTGAAGCATATTCCCGTTTATTAGAGGTATTAGGATATAATGATGAATTCCTTAACGTTATTGAAATTCCTGCCGTAAAAGGAAGAATCGAATTTTTAGGAAATGCTTTAAAGCATGCTAATTCTGCGACTCCGAAAGAATATGTTTCCGCTTTACTATTATTCAGTATTTTAGTGGAAAACGTTTCTCTTTTCTCACAGTTTGCTATTATCCTTTCTTTCACAAGATTCAAAGGATTCATGAAAAATGTTTCCAATATCATCGCATGGACCTCAGTAGATGAGCAAATTCACGCTAATGCAGGAATCTACCTGATCAATAAAATCCGTGAGGAGCAACCTGATTTATTAACAGACAGCGATATCGAAGACATCTACACTTTAGTAGACGAGTCTATTGCAAGAGAAGGTGATATCCTTAGCTGGATTTTTGAATTGGGAGAAATAGACAATGTTTCTAAAGAAGATCTTTTAAACTTCATGAAATACCGTGTGGATGACAGCTTGAAAAAAATCAATATGAAAACAAGATACAACATCACTCCGGAACAGTACAAACCAATGGTATGGTTCGAAGAAGAAGTTTTCGCCAATTCATTAGATGATTTCTTTGCAAAAAGACCTGTAGACTATACGAAGCACGATAAGAGTATTACAGCAAACGATTTGTTTTAATATTGAGGCGCGAGCGAAGCGAGCGTCAAAGCAGTCAGTATCAGGATTTATTCCTTTCTGATCAGTTAACGGAAATCAGTTCATTAATAAAGCACAAATACAGAAGAGATGATCAATGTAATAGTAAGCTATACGGTAAACCCGGAATTTGTTCCAAACAACAAAACTAATATCCAAAAGTTTCTGGAAGATTTCAAGAATTTAGATTCTTCCACATTTGAATACAAAGTTTTTGTAAAGGAAGATGGTGTTACTTTTGTACATTATTCAAACTACATTAATGAAGAAGTTCAGCATGAAGTTTTGAATGTTCCGTCTTTTAAAGAGTTTCAGAGATTAAGAGACGAAAGCGGGCTGAACGGTTCCCACAAAGTAGAAATTTTACAATCAATACTATAAAAAACAAAATTCCGGAGTGATTCTCTCATTCCGGAATTCGAAAATATAACATCTATGGAAGAGCAAAATTCAAATATATGGTGGCTCAATGAAGAGTCTGAGCAGATGCTGAACAGAGGATATCTGTTGAAAGGTGAAACGGTAGACGGAGCTATCGACAGAATTACCACTGCCGCTGCAAAAAGGTTATACAAACCTGAACTTCAACCGGCATTCAAAGAAATGATCACAAAAGGATGGATCAGTTTCTCTTCTCCTGTATGGGCAAATATGGGAACTGAAAGAGGTCTTCCTATCTCATGTTTCAACGCTCACATTCCGGACAGCATTGAAGGGATTACTCACAAAATGGGTGAAGTAATCATGCAGACTAAAATCGGAGGAGGTACTTCAGGATATTTCGGAGAATTAAGAAACAGAGGAACAGCTGTAACTGACAACGGAAAGTCTTCAGGAGCAGTTTCATTCATGAAGCTTTTTGATACGGCTATGGATGTGGTTTCTCAGGGAGGGGTAAGAAGAGGTGCTTTTGCTGCTTACTTAGATATTGACCACGGAGATATTGAAGAATTTTTATCCATTAAAGATATCGGTAGCCCGATTCAGAACCTGTTTACCGGAGTATGTGTACCAGATTACTGGATGCAGGATATGATAGACGGTGATATGGAGAAACGTAAAGTTTGGGCAAGAGTATTAGAAAGCCGTCAACAAAAAGGTCTTCCGTATATTTTCTTCACAGACAACGTAAACAGAAATAAACCTCAGGTTTATAAAGATTTGGGAATGACGGTGAACGCAAGTAACCTTTGTTCTGAAATCATGCTTCCATCTACTATGGAAGAGTCTTTCATCTGCTGTCTGTCTTCTATGAACCTTGAACTGTATGATGAGTGGAAAGATACGGATGCTGTAAAATTAGCAGTATACTTCCTGGATGCAGTTCTATCTGAATTTATTGATAAAACTGAAGGTAACTATTACTTACAGGGTGCAAGAAACTTTGCGATGCGTCACAGAGCTCTTGGATTAGGAGTTTTAGGATACCATTCTTATTTACAGAAAAATATGATTCCGTTTGAAAGCTTTGAGGCGACTCAGTTCAACGCAAGAGCATTCAGACATATCAAAGATCAGGCTGAGCAGGCGTCAAGAGAGCTTGCCAACATCTATGGAGAGCCTGAAGTATTGAAAGGATACGGATTAAGAAATACCACCACAATGGCTATTGCTCCTACCACTTCAAGTTCTGCAATCTTAGGGCAGACTTCCCCGGGAATTGAGCCTTTCTCTTCTAACTATTATAAGGCGGGTCTTGCAAAAGGAAACTTTATGCGTAAGAACAAATACCTTGCAAAACTATTGAAAGAAAAAGGATTGGATAACGAGGAAACATGGAGAACAATCATGCTTAACCATGGATCTGTACAGCATTTGAATGAGCTTACCCCTGAAGAAAAGGCAGTATTCAAAACATTCAAAGAAATCTCTCCGATGGAGATCATCTCTCAGGCGGCACAGAGACAGCAATACATTGACCAGGCACAGTCACTGAATCTTCAGATTCCTTCTACAATGCCTGTAAAAGATGTTAACTATCTTTATATTGAAGCTTGGAAAAAAGGAGTGAAAACACTTTACTACCAAAGAAGCTCATCTGTTTCAAAAGAAATGATGGTTAACTTCGTGTCATGTTCAAGCTGTGAGGCATAGGATCAAGTAATAAACACACTATATTTAAAAAAGCACACTTTTTAGTGTGCTTTTTTATTTATCAGAGCTTTTGCAGGTCATTTATGCAAAAAAATTAAGAGACATTCCTTTCTTAAAAATTAAAAATTGACACCAAAATCCCAAATATTTAAAATAAATTTAAATCATAATAAATTTTTATTATTCATTTTTATTTAAAATCAAGAAATCAGCACATAAGCAACTAAAAGGAATCTTTTTTAAAAAAAGATATTATATTTACGGCATCCGATTGTACACAAAGGGATTTGTAACATTATCTGATAACTAAAACTCAAATATGAAAAAACTTTTATTTACCTTATGGGTAAGCGGATTTTCTATCGCTTACTCCCAGAATCTGAATTTTTCTGATGCAAAATTTAAAGCTTTACTTCTAAGCTCAAACACAACAAACCAGATTGCACAAGACTTTAACGGAAATTCTATTGCCATAGACAATAACGGAGATGGAGAGATTCAGCCTTCAGAAGCGCAACAGGTTAAAGTTCTGACGATCAGGTTAGATTCCGGCCAAATGTATATTGATCCTAATGGTGATACATTTGATCCGAATAACATCAACAGTACATACTACAACAGCCATCTGCCAGATGGGATTTCAGATGCGTTACTGTTCTCCAATCTCGAGGAACTTTATTTTTGGAATACCAAGACTGCCAACATCAGCTTTACAAACAATACTAAAATCAAAAAAGTTCAGGGAAGACCTTTTTATTATGACTTATCACAGGGAGGTCAATATATGGCATCTCCTATTAATCTTTCTTTTGACAACTGTTCAGGAATTCAGAATATCGCCGATATCATCGCCTATCAAATCTCTGGTAATCAATGGACCCCTGATGAAAACAGCTTAAGAATAAAAAACTGTCAACAAATCAACAGTAATGCAGTGATTAGTTCTGCCGAGCTCAAGGAACTGTACATTGAGAATTCCAATATTCAAACTCTTACATTTGATTCCTGTAAATTTCTGGAAAAAATTACTGTTCCTAATCTGAATACTTTAACCAAAATTTCAGTAACAGGAGGTTTCAGTTCTTCGGGTAATCCAGAACAGAATATTGAACTGATCGCTAATAATTGCACAAACCTGCAGGAGATCATTGCAGATACAGATCATTATGAATCAACAGGATCCTATTTCTCCAATGTAAACCTTAATGGCTGTTCTTCTTTAAAGAAAATAATGGGACTGAATGCACCCTCAATTGATTTTAGTACAGCAGGACTGATTAACCTTGAAGAATTAGATTGCTCTTTCTATAACAGATACATATACTCTACCACTTCCGGAGTTTATTTCGGGGATGTCAATACTTTAAACCTTGCAGGACTTCCAAAACTGAAAATCCTGAAGGCATTTAATCAAAAGATCACCAATACTATAAACTTCAGCGCCGCTCAAAAACTGGAAAGCATTGATCTCACTAATTCTTGCAGATATATGAATACGGTAAACACAAGTAACCTTTCTTATCTGCATACTCTAAAAACGGATCGTTTTATAAGCAACGGTACACAAGGCGAAAACAATCTTCAGAACATTTTCACCAACAACTGTATTGCACTCACGAATTTCTCATTCGACAATAATAACGATTTAAGAAAACTTGATTTAGAAAACTGTCCGGGACTACAGAATCTGTCAATCGGGTATATGTTCTCTAATTTAGAAAACATCAACCTCAGCCAATGTACCGGGTTTAAAGATATTGCGGTAAGCAACACAAAAATATCCACTCTGAATACCCAGGACTGCACTTCTCTGCAATCTTTGAGCCTTTCCTATAATGATCTTCTTACTTCAGTGAATACTTCAAATAATACAAATTTAGAATCATTAACATTAGCAAATCTACCTTTGCTTACCCCAATCAATACTGCTGCTAATATTAATCTGAAGAATGTACATTTTAATACCTGTCCTCAGATTACCCAGCTTGATCTTTCCACATCATCACATCTGGAATCCGCTACTTTATGGAATATGTCTAATCTTACTTCTGCTAATCTGAGAAACGGTTCTACAGAAGATTTGATTGATCTCACCAATAACAACTCTAATTTATCCGTTTGTGTGGATGATTCTCAACTGAATGAACTCCAGACCATATACCCTGATATTACATTTACCACAAACTGCAGCAATTCTTTCTTAAAGAGTGACAACGCAAACTTCAAAACAAAACAGATCAAAGTCTTCCCTAATCCGGTAAAAGATATTCTACAGGTCAGCTCAGATACTCCTATAAAAAATATAAAACTTATTGATTCTCAGGAGAGAATTATTTTTGACAGAAACTTTAATCAGACTATTGTAAACATTGATCTTTACAGCTATCCTACTGCTGTTTATGTAATAAAAATTACTACTGATAAAACTCAGGTTACCAAAAAAATCATTAAAAAATAAGTATCTTCAATACAATTATTTCCATTAAAAATCATAGAAAATTCTATGATTTTTTTGGTTTATATTTGTGTTTATTGTTTAATACCAAAACTACAGATATGAAATTCGGACAAGTAGAAGACCCATCAAAAATAGATTTCACATTACCAAAAGATCATCCTAAAACCAAGGAAATGCTGGCTCTTAATAAAAAAGGACTGGAAAATATTTCTATCGGATGTGCAAAATGGAATAAAACGGACCTTAAGGGATTTTATCCTAAAGGAACTAAAGATGAACTGACCTATTATGCGACTCAGTTTAATTCTATTGAACTGAATGCAACTTTCTACGGAATGCCCACTCCGGATCAGGTAAAAACATGGAAAGAAAAAACTCCTGAGAATTTTAAATTTTTCCCTAAGATCACCAATACGGTTTCTCATTTCAGAAGACTGATTGATGTGACTGATCCGGTGACTCATTTTGCTTCGGCAGTGATCAATTTTGATGAAAAACTGGGAATGGCTTTTCTTCAGCTTCATGATAATTTTAAACCTAAAGATTATGACAGACTGGAAAAATTTGTAAAAGAATGGCCAAAAGAAGTTCCTTTAGCCATAGAACTCAGAAATACAGAATGGTTTACTGATGAGGAAATCCTTAATACAACCTGTGAACTCTTTGAAGCTCATAACATCACCAACATCATCGTAGATACTGCCGGAAGAAGAGATATGCTTCATATGCGCCTTACTACGCCTAATGCCTTTATCCGTTACGTAGGAGCCAATGCAGAAAGTGATTATGAAAGATTGGATGACTGGTTGAAACATCTTACTAAATGGAAGAAAGAAGGTCTTCAGAATCTCTACTTTTTCGTACACCAGAATATTGAAAAAGCATCACCTCTATTATCCGCATATTTTATCAAGAAGCTGAATGAAGAATGGAAAATTGATATTCATATTCCACAAATGGCCACGGAAAGTACAGGTACATTATTTTAGATAATATAAATCGGGTACGGGATAAAGATAGATACAAACTTCTTTTTCATAACGAATAAATTCGTAAATTAGAGTGTAATGTATTTCACGGTGCATTATACTTTAAAAACATAAATCATGGAAAAAGAAATTTGCAAAATCAGTATTGCCAATAACTGGCTTGGTGATGAATATATTTTTTATGAAAACAACACCATAAAAAGAGTATATGATCATCACAGTTTGAATTCCAATAAAACGGAATGGGTTACCCAAAAAGAAATCAGTAAACAAAGCAAAGACAAACTTGTCAGATCCTGTCCGGAGGAATTTAAGGAACAAATTATGCAGATCCTGGATTATCCTTAGCAAAAATAACAATGGGAAATGAGTCTATTTATAGTACTTATTTCCCATTTATTCTATTCCTATTTATTTTTCTTCAGAAGCAACACCAGATTGAGAAACAAAAGAAGAAAATCCAGTGTAATCCAGATTCCCAGTTTTGTGTTTTCATAATTGTAAGCATCTACCTGCTTTTTTGCCGATTCAGAAAGTTTCATACTTTGATTGATGTAATTCTGTACCTCTACAATCTGATCTATATTTTTATTCGGTACGGAATGCTGGGAAAAGTACACCAGATTTTTCTTCCCAAGATATCCTACAATCCAGTATTC
Source organism: Chryseobacterium sp. GVT01B (assembly GCF_019970045.1). GTDB lineage: Bacteria > Bacteroidota > Bacteroidia > Flavobacteriales > Weeksellaceae > Chryseobacterium. The sequence continues at coordinate 462,922 of NZ_JAHXYI010000004.1, read as the reverse complement.
ATCAGACTTATCCATTTTCAGGTATTCTATTCTGTAGTATTCCGGACGTATTTTCCCGATATGTTTGGGCTCAAGAGTTGTATTTTGGTCTGCTTTATTTACATTAATCAGATAAAAATCTAATGCCTGAGGAAGCTTATTGACAACCTGCAGTCCTACAGAATTATCCACAAATGCCACAGCACTTTTCTTAATAAACCAGTACGTAAAAACAGAAATTGAAAAAACTACTGTTACAATACGAAACAGCTTCGCCCACTTGGCCATACTACCCGATTTCACCTTAAATAAAACCAGAGAAAGAACAGATGCCAGAAATATTATAAAAATAATGAGTGTCATATTCTACAAAGATACTTCTTCTCTCCATTTTATTTATATTTGCGCCCATATTTTAATTTTAACTAACCATGAAAAAAATACTCTCAGCGGTCACTTTCTTTAGTATAGCTTCATTTTACGCTCAAGTCAAATTCGAAAAAGGATATATTATAAACCAAAATAACGTAAAAAAAGAGGTTCTCATTAAAAATAAAGGATGGGTAAACAATCCTGATAATTTTGTTTTTAAAACAGATGAAAACTCAGCTGAAGATAAGGGAATACCATCTACAATTAAAGAATTCGGGATATACAATGATGCCAAATACGTTAGTTATACTGGTGATATCGACTACTCATCAGATGATATTTCCAGCTTTTCCCATACCAATGAGCCTAAGTTTGTAAAAAGTTCAGTATTCCTGAAAGAACTTGTTACCGGAAGTAAAAAACTATATACTTATAAAGGCCATATTACAAGATATTTCTATTCTGAATCAGATTCTATCATTCATCCATTAATTTATAAAAAATATTTTTTTAATGGGAATAGTTCCCAGGTTGCTACCAATGATCAATATCTTGATCAGTTAAAAAATATTTTTTCTGATAACAGTGATATCCAGACATTAGTAAACAGAACACAATATACAGCCTCTAGTTTAACAAAAATATTTAAGGCTTATAATAGTAAAAATTCTGATGGTACAATTACTAATCAAACCAATGATCAGAATTTTACAGAAAATAAAAAACAGGTAAAATTCAACCTTAATATCAGGCCGGGAATTAATTTTTATGCACCGCTAAAATTAGAAGAATCTTATCCTAACTCTGGCTTTTCTTCAAAATCTAATTTCAGACTAGGTCTGGAAGCTGAATTGATTTTACCATTTAACAAAAATAAATGGTCTGTCATTCTTGAGCCTACGTATTCACAGTATACCAATAAAAGAACAACTATCCCAACAGATGACAATCTGTATAGTATTACAATGGATAGCTATTCTTCTATTAATATTCCAGTAGGAATAAGATATTCTATGTTTTTGAATGATAAATCAAAAATCTTTGTTAATGCCACGATCAATGCTTTCAACATAAGAACCAGCTCACCATCTTCCATAGATGTTGATTACGATGGAGCTGTATTTGATAAGATAGCTCTTGCTTCTAGTCAAAGTTTCAGAGGTTCTTCTCTTGGTGCAGGATTTAATTACAATAACAAATTTAGTATAGAAGCAAGATTTAATAATCGTACTAACATTCTGTATAAGGATCTTCCTCATGCAGATCTTAAATCTTTTTCTTTAATTCTGGGGTATAATATTTTCTAATCTACATTCCATTCTTTATAAAATTGGTCGAGGAAATTCAGCATATAATCATGTCTTTCTTCGGCCATTTTTTTCCCTTTTTCGGTGTTCATCATATCTTTCAGAAGCAATAGTTTTTCATAGAAATGATTGATGGTTGTGCCATCAGACTTTTTATATTCTTCTTTCGACATTCCCAATTTAGGCTTCATATCCGGATGGTACATCAGGTTATTCTTAAAGCCTCCGAAATTAAATGTTCTGGCAATTCCGATAGCTCCAATTGCATCAATACGGTCGGCATCCTGCACAATTTTAAGTTCAATAGGTGGATTTGTCGGTGCCTGATCTCTGTTTTTAAATGAAATATTTTCAATCACAAATAAAACCTTAAGGATTGTTTCTTCGGGAACATTCTGTTCTTCAAGAAATGCTCTGGATATTTTGGGAGCAATAGTCTCATCACCATTATGAAATTTAGGATCTGCGATATCATGAAGAAGAGCAGATAATTCTACCACCTCTTTATCACAATCTTCGGTTTTTGCTATTTGTGCAGCCAGTTTCCAGACTCTTTCGATGTGGAACCAGTCATGTCCCGCTTCTGCTCCTTCTAATTTTTCTTTTACAAATGCTATTGTATTGTCAATCGTACTTTTCATTTATCTATCAGTTCATTTAAAATAATATCCCAGAGTTTACTGTTGTAACTTCTAAAAAAATTGACATGTCCGATTTTCTTTTTATCAGATTCTGAAACAGCGACCAATCTGTAAATTGGTTTAAGATTAGGATAGGTATTATTTAATAAGCTTAAAACTCCTTTTTCTGTCAGCCAGACATCATCTTCTGCACGGATTACAAATACTTTTTGTGTCAATTTTTTAGAAAAGTCATCAATTTTCTCCAACAGTCGGTTGGTTGATTTCTTGTTTAAAATTAAGGTTCTCCAGTCATATGCGCAATTTTTTGGAAGACTTTCTCCCAGTCCAAACCAATGTGCCGGAAAATACCCTAATAATGAAGTGGTTAATGGCTGAACGATTCCAAAGCCAAAGTATGCCTCAATTTTTGTTCTCCATTTCAGATTACCCACAAAAGCATTTTGTGTTCCCACAAAAACAAATTCTTCAAAAATTTCAGAGTCTTCGTTCATTCCCAGAATTAAAGCACCTACAGAATGGCCTAAGCAAAACTTTTTATAGTCTTTAAAATCTGTTTTGATATATTGGGTTAATGCTTTATAATCCTTTGAGCCCCACAATCTCATAGAACCATGAAATCCTCTCATATCTTTCGGCTTGGAAAGTCCTATTCCCCTGTAATCATAGGTAATCACTGTAAATCCCTGTTCAGAAAAATAACTGGCAAAAGAAAAATACACCTGCTGTTTTACACCTGTTGCCGAATTGATCAGCAATAGTTTCCCATTACTTTTTTCCGGTTTAAAGAGATGGACAGCCAGAGAAATATGGTCTTCTGTGGTCAATATTAGTTTTTCCATAGTATAAAAAGAAAAAATCCACTATAAAAGTGGACATTTTTACTTATATTTTTATGTTAAGTTTCAGACTTTTGATATGTCGTAAATAGCTTTAAGAAAAGAAATCTGACATTCTTGGCAGCCCTGTCTGAGAACCTTTACCTCCGGAAACTCTTGAGGAAACTTCATTTCCAAATTTCACACATTCTTCAATAGAGTTTCCATGGCAAAGCGCAATAGCAAATCCTGACGTAAATGCATCACCCATTCCCATTTTATAAACTTTCTCATCTTTATCGTTTCTGTAATATTTCATTTCTGTGCCATCGAAATAAATGGTTGAGTTGGTATCATCTCTTACAAAAACTTTATTGAAATATTTCTTAAGGACCTCTTCCCTTTTTTCTTCTCCGAAAATGGTATATAACTCGTTGCTCTTAGCTACAATAAAATCAACCTTTTCTAAAATTTCTTCACTGACTCTCATTGCAGGAGAAGCATATAGGCCAACTTTTTTACCATATTTCTTGGCTTTTTTAACGGTATGCTCTACCACCTCCATAGAAACTTCAAGCTGTACCAATACAAGGTCTGCAGTATTAAAATACTTATCTGCTTCGTCTATATGTGATTTGCTGAGATATTTATTGGCTGCCGGTACAACAACAATAGCTGCATTGCCATGAGAAGTAGTTACATAAGCTGTTCCTGTAGCATCTTTATCTGTTTCATGTACAAAACCTACATTTACATTTTCACTTACCAGATTTCTCATAATCTGCTGTCCAAGGGGATCCATCCCCACACATCCTATAAAGTACACACTGGCACCCAGCCTGGCAGTACCTACCGACTGATTAGCTCCTTTACCCCCAAAATAGCTATCTGACTTAACGGCCAAAACCGTTTCGTTGGGTGAAGGAAGTTTTTCGGTTTCAAGAACCAAATCTATGGATGAGCTGCCCACAACAATAATTCGGGGTTGTTCTGATGAGAAATTCATTGTGTTTTGTATTAGCTTTAAAATTTATAACTGACAAAATCGTGTTCCAAAAATAACTAATTTTAAATTAACTTATTTCTATAAATTCAGTAATTATTTTCACAGGCAGTTGATTTTGATCATAGGCTATATAGCTGGCATAAAATCCTTCACCATATCCGGTTTCAAAAGCAAATATAGTTCCGGGATGTTCCTTTGCAGGTTTCAGAAAAGCATATTGGTCAATAGCTCCGTTTTCATCAAAGAAATACTCATGGAAAAATTCTTCGTAGATTCCCATAAAATCTCCGCCTTTATTCTGGAATAATCTCTGTTCAAGTTCATTGAGACTGTTTTGAGTATCAACATCCATAAAACATCCCATCCCGCTTTCTACAGGATAACCAAAGATTTCTTCTTTGGCCAGATCTTTTATATTCTGTCCTGCTGTGGTTGCCAGTTTCCATTCTTTAATTTCAGAATTATTGAATATGATTTCAGCATAAGCCACACAGTTACTGTTTCTTTCTTTGTGCACGATCACAGAAAAATCTCCCTTCGGAAATTCTGTAGTGAAAGGAAGCATATCATTGGTGATCAATGGATCGCAGGCAACCAACTTTCCACTGGAAAGGTAAATCTTTCCTGCTTCAAAACTTTCTAACAACGGATTTTCTACAAAATCCTTCGAGAATAGTTTTTTTATGTTTTCTATATGTGTCATTTTATTTATTCTTTAAACCATCAGGCTGGATACAATTTTCATCTGTATCCAGCCTGAGATTTCTGACAAAATTATTGTCTATATTTTACAAACTTTTCAGTTTCTCTTCAAGGATCGCAATTTTATCCTGAGCATCTTTCTGCTTCTTACGCTCACCCTCTACAACTTCAGGTTTAGCATTGGCAACAAATTTCTCATTAGAAAGCTTCTTTTCTACTGAAATTAAGAACCCTTTTAAGTATTTCAATTCTTCTTCAGTTTTTGCTTTTTCTTCTCCTAAATCTAAGTTTTCACTTAAAGGAATAGAAACCTCAGTCGCTCCTACCAGGAAAGTAAAGCTAGGCTTATCTGTTTTCTGTCCAAAATGGATTTCAGAAATATTAGCCAGTTTTCTTACTACTGCTTCATTGACAAATTCAGATGCATTGGTATAAACCTCAACAGCTTCTCTTGGCGAAATTCCTTTTGTCTGACGGTAATTTCTAACTCCTGAAATCAATTCAGCTGTGATTTCAAAGTTTTTAATAACTTCTTCACTAAAGCTATCTGCATCCTTCTGCTGAGCAATAACAAGCGCTTCATCAATACTTCTTTCAGAAATCAACTGCCAGATTTCTTCAGACTGGAATGGCATGAACGGATGAAGCAGCTTCATCAATTCTTCAAAGAAATAGATTGTTTTATTATATACTTCTTTAGAAATTCCCTCTCCATAGTTAGGCTTGACTGCTTCAAGATACCAACCACAAAAATCATCCCAAATTAATTTATAGATCAAATGCAGCGCATCAGAAATTCTGAACTTCTCAAACTGATCATTAATTTCAACGATTGTTTTGTTCAGTTTATTTTCAAACCATTCAATAGCCTGGTTATCTGTAGCAATTGCCGGTTTATCCTCATGATTCCACATATTGACCAAACGGAATGCATTCCAGATTTTGGTCATAAAGTTTCTTCCCTGAAGCATTAAGTCTTCATCAAAAAGAAGGTCATTTCCTGCTGCTGAACTCAATAGAATTCCTACACGTACACCATCAGCACCATATTTTTCCATTAATTCAATAGGATCCGGAGAGTTCCCTAAAGATTTGGACATTTTTCTTCTTTGCTTATCTCTTACAATTCCTGTAAAGTAAACATTCTTGAATGGAACCTCTTTTTTGTATTCTAATCCGGACATGATCATTCTTGCCACCCAGAAGAAAATAATATCGGGGGCAGTTACCAGATCAGAAGTAGGATAATAATACTTGATATCTTTATTTTCAGGATCTAAAAGCCCTTCAAATACAGACATTGGCCATAGCCAGGCAGAGAACCATGTATCTAATGTATCCTGATCCTGTCTTAAATTTTCCAGAGTTAGTTCTGAATTTCCTGATTTTTGTTTTGCTAATTCTAAAGCTTCTTCAGCTGTTTCAGCTACAACAAAATCTTCATCTCCTGTTCCGTAGTAAAAAGCAGGAATCTGCTGTCCCCACCATAGCTGACGGGAAATATTCCAGTCACGGATGTTTTCCATCCAGTGTTTGTAGGTATTTTTAAATTTCTCAGGATAGAATTTTACGTCATCATCCATTACCACATCTAAAGCAGGCTTAGCCAGTTCAGACATTTTAAGAAACCACTGTACAGAAATTTTAGGTTCAATTACGGCACCTGTTCTTTCTGAAGTTCCTACTTTATTTACATAGTCTTCAGCTTTCAGTAAAAGATCTTTTTCTTCAAGTTCTTTTGCAATCTGCTTTCTTACATCAAATCTGTTCTTTCCGGCATAATGCAATCCGTGCTCATTAAGGTTTCCGTCATCATCCAGCGCATCAATCATTTTCAGCTGATGTTTCTGTCCGATTTCGTAGTCATTCACATCATGTGCCGGTGTAATTTTCAAAGCTCCGGTTCCGAATTCAATATCAACATATTCGTCTTCAATGATAGGAACTACTCTGTTTACAATCGGTACAATTACGTTTTTACCTTTTAAGTGGGCGTATCTTTCGTCATTAGGATTGATACATACCGCAGTATCCCCAAAAATAGTTTCAGGACGTGTAGTAGCCACTGAAAGGAACTCTTCTGAACCTTCAATTTTATATTTAAGGAAATAAAGTTTTCCGTTCTGTTCTTTGAATATTACTTCTTCATCAGAAATATTGGTCTTTGCTTCAGGATCCCAGTTGACCATTCTGTATCCTCTGTAGATCTTTCCTTTATTATACAGATCTACAAAGCTTATAATAACCTGCTTTGAAAGATTATCTTCCATGGTAAAACGGGTTCTGTCCCAATCACAAGAACATCCCAGTTTTTTCAGCTGCTCAAGGATGGTTCCTCCATATTTGTGAGTCCAGTCCCAGGCATGTTTTAGAAATTCTTCACGGGTAATATCTGACTTATTGATTCCTTCAGACTTCAATTTAGCAACAACTTTAGCTTCGGTAGCAATTGAAGCGTGATCTGTTCCCGGAATCCAACAAGCATTAAATCCGCGCATTCTTGCACGACGGACCAGAACATCTTGAATGGTATTGTTCAACATATGTCCCATGTGTAATATCCCCGTCACATTTGGAGGAGGAATGACTATGGTATATGGTGGTTTGTCATTAGGTTCTGAGTGGAAATATTTATTTTCCAACCAGTAATTGTACCATTTCTGTTCTGTTTCCTGTGGATTGTACTTTTCTGAAATCTGCATAAATTCTATTTCTTTGGCTTGCAATTTGCAAAAATAGTCTAAAGAAAAAAATTTTTAAGCATGAATTAAAATAATTTTTAACTTTGTTTCACAAAATTTATCTAACAAACGTATTAACATTCAAGAATATGAAAAAACTAATTGCAGGAATTGCATTATTCGGGACATTTGCAATTGCATCTGCACAAACGATTACATTTGATAAAACAACTTTCGATTACGGTACTATTAAGCCTAACGCTGATGGTACGAGATTCTTTACTGTAACGAATTCAGGTGATAAGCCTTTGATTCTTTCAAACGTAAAGCCTTCTTGTGGATGTACAACTCCTGAGTTCAGCCAAGATCCTATTATGCCGGGTAAATCCGCTAAGATCAAAGTTGGATACAACACTGCTATTCCTGGAGGTTTCAACAAAATGATTGAGGTTTTCTCTAACGACCCTGTAAACAGTAGAAGTGTAATCTACATTAAAGGTAATGTAGACGCTAATGCTCCTGCTCCTGTTGCTGAAGCAAAAGTATTGACTCCTGCAGAGCAGAAAGAAGCTGCTAAAGCTGAGAAAAAAGCTGCTAAACTAGCTAAAAAGGCTGCTGCGAAGTAATCTCTACTCAAAAAAATAAAGAAACCGTCTCCATAGAGGCGGTTTTTTTATTACATTTATGTTTGTTTAGGTGGCAGATAGCGGATAACAGGTGGTAGGGAATGGCGTTGATATTTATCTAATATATTATTTAGGTTTTGGCTGAAGCCTTTTGGATTTATTATATTTTAAAGGTGGGCTAAAGCCCCCCTATTGAATTTTAATAACAACATCTTTTAATCTTTTAATCTTTTAATCTTTTAATCTTTTAATCTTTTAATCTTTTAATCTTTTAATCTTTTAATCTTTTAATCTTTTAATCTTTTAATCTTTTAATCTTTTAATCTTTTAATCTTTTAATCTTTTAATCTTTTAATCTTTTAATCTTTTAATCTTAAAAATATATGGACACCAATTTCTCAGATGACTTTAAGGTAAGTGGAAAATTTTCAATAAAAAAAACTTCAACATCTTATGAAGGAAAGCTCACCAAAGAAGACGGAGAGCAAATGCTGATTCAGGAGAAAGAAAAGCTTCGTGAGCTGCAGGAAAAATTATATGCTGACGGAAGCCAGTCTCTTCTGGTTATATTACAGGCTATGGATGCAGCAGGAAAAGACAGTATGATAGAACATGTTTTCGGAGGGGTAAATCCGCAGGGCTGTAATGTGACCAGTTTTAAAACACCAAGTTCTAAAGAATATTCTCATGACTTTTTATGGAGGCATTATCTTGCATTACCACAGAAAGGAATGATAGGGATTTTCAACCGCTCTCATTATGAAAGTGTTCTGGTTTGCAAAGTACATCCAGAATATAATTTAAGTGAAAAAACATGGTCTTCGGTAAAAGATTTCGACAATAAATTCTGGGAAAACAGATATGAAAGTATAAGGAATTTTGAAAAACATCTTTCACAGAACGGAACAACGGTTGTAAAGATCTTTTTACATGTTTCTAAGGATGAGCAGAAAAAAAGGCTTCTGGACAGAATTGATGAGCAGGAAAAAAACTGGAAATTCTCTGCAGGAGATCTTCCGGAAAGAGCATTATTCGACCAGTATATGGAAGCTTATGAAACAGCCATCAATGAAACATCAAAAGATCATTCTCCATGGTATGTACTTCCTGCCGACAACAAATGGTTTGCAAGAGTGGCTGCTATCCAGATCATTATCGATACCCTTGAAAAAATGAATCTCAAATATCCTACACTTTCTGATAAAGACACGGAAGATCTTCAAAAGGCTAAAAAGCAATTAATGGCAGAATAATCAGTTATGATTTATTTCAAATCTGATCTGTTATGAATATAATTAAAGACCTTTGAATGTAATTTTTCAAAGGTTTTTTTCCATGTAAATTGTCCGGTAATTTTTATCTTATTCCCATTTTCCGGTAGCAGGAATGGTATGATTTCCTTTGGAATTCGCCAGAAAACTTCGGGTGGATTCTGCCTGAAGATATTGATGTAAAGCTTTAATGTTTCCAGATACCAGTCCTGATGCTTATGATAATCATTAATTCCACCTACATTTGGGAAATGATGCAGCTCTCTTTCAAGGATGTTAGGACAGAATTCTTTCCAGTATTCGGTGGTATAAAGCAAATGCATATGCCATACTTTATCTACTACGATCGACGGGGAAGCTCCGTTTTTTGAGATACAGCACAAATAAACAAACTTTTTATATTCTTCAATAGCAAGCAGGCAGAATCTCCTCGTCCACCCTTCAGTCTGAGCCAATTTTCTGGAAAATGGAATGATGACATCAGCCTGATCAATCTGATACGCTGAAATCCTCCCCCACAAAGGATTCCGGTCATAATCTAACTGTTTGTTATCCAATAAAACGGAAGTAAATTCGGGTTTCATAATGTCACATTTTAATTGGTAATTCTGGTAATTAATATAAACTCTATCAACCTCCGCATCCACAGGATAAAGGACTATTATAGGTATAAATTTCTTTTTTGTAATGACCTTGAAGTAATTCTGCAAAATCATCCCTGGTCATATCCGTATAAACATCTGTATCTCCTAAATGTAATTGAAAATCTTTTTCGGGATACAAATCTACTGTCACCGAAATAACAGCATCAACAATCTGAATTTCAGAAATTTCATCCCATATCAATTGCTGTTTTGCTTTATGGTTAAAAATTCCTGTTTGGGTGATGGATAGTATTTCTACAGCTTCTTCTTTCGGGGTTCTCTGTTCTGTAATGCATCTGATTAAGATTTTTACTGAACCATAAAAGAGAGCTGATAGCAATACAAGTACAATAATTGAGATTAAAAACTTAAAGGAATCACTACTTGTCAGCAAAAGATAGATTAGTGCACAAAGAGCAGCTAATAAGGCAAGTGATATAAACATAAAGAAAATAATCGTCACATATCCCGGTTTTCTTTGTCTGGATTTATATAAAGTGATTTCTGTTTTCATTTTGTAAGTTTCTATATTAAAATCAACAACCACAACCACAAGACACAGGAGTAATATAAGTATAAATTTCTTTTTTATAATGATATTCCAATAGTTTTTCAAAATCTTCCTGCTTCATTTGCTTCTGAAGATCTGTATTAAAAAGATTAAGTTTAAAATCTTTTTTAGAATCAAAATCTACGGTTACAGACAATATAGAATCTATAATCTGTATTTCTGAAATAGTTCCCCATTCGGCTTTCCTATTTTCCGGGTAATAAGTTATTCCTTCTTTTGAGATGTTTAAAGCAGGATAAATAACCGGACGTTTTGTTTGTTTTCTTATCAGATAAAGGAAATGTTTTACGATCAGATAATTTAAAAACATCAATCCGATCCATATTATTTTATTAAGAATCTTTATCAGGACAACATGGGTAATATCACTAAAAAAATAAGTCAGACATTGGTCAATTGCCCAAAATAGTCCATATACAAAGGCAATATAGAGTAGAATAAGAATATAACCAGGTTTTTCCTCAGGAACTGAATGTAATGTGATTTCTGTTTTCATTTTTATTTGTTTATACAAATGTGTGATAACAGAAAAATATAAAAATCCTCTATTCGTCTTATTTGGTTTTACACAAGTCTTATATTAGACTTATATAAATCTATTTCACAATTAATTATGAAAACAGATTTGATTGTAAGAATAAAATTTGAGGAAGATTATATTAAAAAAACGAGAAAATCTATAAGCCGGATTTTGTACTTCCGAAGAAGTGCCTGTTATTTATCTACGTGATACATTGCTGCAGCACTTGAGCTGATTACCCCTCGGTTTTCAGGACGAGCCGCCCCTATTTCCATTACTGAAAAGAACCGATATACTTACCATTGCACCGCAAAGAGTTTACCTGGTTTCACTACAGCCGAACTGTACTTGCTTTCTGTTGCACTTGTCCTACCCTCACGGGTGACGGATGTTATCCGCTTTGCTGCTCTATGGTGTCCGGACTTTCCTACCTCCCGTAAAACGGGAAATCAACAAGCCGATTTTCTCGCGGATGCAAAGATACATAAATTTCGCAAAGAAAGCGGAGAAAGCCAGAACAGAGAGGGAAATCTAAATTATTAATTCTCTTTTTTTGCATTTTTACGATTTTACATTATAATTTTCACCAATTACCACTTTATTATTATCTTCGTGCCATTATACATCTATGGATTCCAGAGAAAAAGAATTTGCGAAGCTTATCAAGGATAATCAGGGTCTGATTATCAAAGTATCGCGCCTGTATACCAATTCTCTGGAAGATGAAGAGGATCTTTTCCAGGAAATTGTCTTACAGCTGTGGAGAAGTTATGATTCCTTTAAAGGAAATTCCAAGATTTCCACATGGATGTATCGCGTAGCGCTCAATACAGCCATTACCCTCTTTAGAAAAAAAAGCAAAAGTCTTCCTACGAATGAACTGGACATCAACCACAAGGATTTTGTGGAAGATGACGATGAAAAACAGCAGCAGGTATCACTTTTGTATACTGTAATCAAGACTCTTCCTAATGTAGAAAGAGCCATTGTCATGATGTATCTTGACGATCTGCCTTACAAGGATATTGCAGAAAACCTCGGTATCACTGAAGTCAATGCACGTGTGAAAATGAACAGATTAAAGAAAACCCTTAAAGAACAGATGGAAAAATATGCCTGAATTTGATCTAGATAGTTTAAAAAAAACATGGCAGGAACAACCTGTACAGCCTAAATATGACGACAAGGAGATTCTCCAGATGTTGAATAGAAAGTCACGTAATTACATCAAATATATTTTCTGGATCAGCGTTGTAGAATTTTTATTCTTTTCCGTATTAGGTCTTTTTTATCTTTTTCCTGAAGAAGAATCTGACAGTTTCCGTAAAATGCTGGAAAGACTAGGTGCCCAGGAAGCTCCTGAAGTAGAAAACAACTTCGGTCATGCTTATTTAGCTATAAAGGTCTTAAGTCTATTGATTACAGCCTATTTTGTATTGAAATTTTACCAGAATTACAGAAGAATCAAGATTGAGGAAAATCTAAAGGGGCTTATCACCAGAATTATTAAATTCAAAACAACAGTAAATGCTTTTATTCTGATCAGTATTGTATTATTGTTGATATTTACGTTTGTATTAACCGCTTTCATATTTTACACTTTAAACTCTCAGAATATACAGCCTAGCGGCTCGAATCTTACTATTATTATCGTAGGAATTATTGTCAGTACGTTATTAGGTATATCCATGATCTGGCTTTATTACAGACTGGTATATGGTACAATTATTAAAAAGCTTGATAAAAATTTAAAGCAGCTTAAAGAAATAGATTCTCAGGAAAGTTAATATACATAGGCATATTTCGGGATATAATTATTAATTTTAGCCCACCAAATCTTAAACTATGCCCTTATCTTATGTGTATGGAACTTCTGAGGTTCCATTATTAGGACAGACCATCGGAGCCAATCTTAAAAGTACTGTCGAAAAATATCCCCATCAGGAAGCCTTAGTCTGTGTTCATCAGAATTACAGAGCTACATACCAGGAATTTTACAATCAGACAACCGCCGTTGCAAAAGCTTTACTGCTTTTGGGAGCAAAATCCGGTGACAGAATCGGAATCTGGTCCTCCAACCGTTATGAATGGGTTCTTTTGCAGTATGCCACTGCGAGAATAGGAACTATTTTAGTCAATATCAATCCGGCCTACAGGACTCATGAACTCACCTATGTTCTTAATCAGTCTGAAGTCCGTTTCATTTTCTCTTCTTTAAGTTTTAAAAGCAGCAACTACAAAGAAATGGTTGAATATGCCAAAGAAGTATGTCCAACCCTTGAGCATGAAATATTCTTTGATGAAAACTGGGAAGCATTTGTCAATAACGGTCAGGATATTTCAGATGAAGTTCTCCACAGCTTTGAAGAACATGTACAGTTTGATGATCCTGTTAATATTCAATATACTTCCGGAACTACAGGTTTCCCGAAAGGCGTTACACTTTCTCATCATAATATCCTGAACAACGGATATTTTATCGGAATACGGTTAAAATATACTGAGAAAGACCGTGTCTGTATTCCTGTCCCTTTTTATCATTGTTTTGGAATGGTGATCGGAAACATATGCTGCACAGCCCACGGAGCCTGTATGGTAATTCCCAACGACAGCTTTGATCCGGAAATTACTTTAAAAGCCGTTTCTGATGAAAAATGTACTTCTTTGTATGGTGTTCCTACTATGTTTATTGCGGAACTGGCAGTAAAAGATTTTGATAAGTATGATTTTTCAAGCTTAAGAACGGGTGTCATGGCAGGATCAGTATGTCCTCCGGAAATTATGAAAAAGGTAGAAAGTCTGATGAATATTAAAGAAATGAGCATCTGCTACGGAATGACGGAAACTTCACCCGTATCTACCCAGACTTTAATAGGAACGCCGCTGGAGAAACAGGTCAGTACTGTGGGAACTGTTCAGGATCATCTTGAAATAAAAATTGTGGATGAAAATGGCAGAATCCTGAAACGTGGCGAACATGGTGAACTTTGTACAAGAGGATATTCTGTCATGCTGAAATACTGGAATGATCCTGAAAATACTAAAAAAGTACTGGATGATGCCCGCTGGATGCATACCGGAGATATGGCAGTAATGGATAAAGACGGTTATATTACCATTTCAGGAAGAATAAAAGACCTTATCATCCGTGGCGGAGAAAATATTTCACCTAAGGAAATTGAAGATTTTTTATATACTTATACCAACATCCTTGATGTTCAGATTATTGGAGTTCCGAGTGAAAAATTCGGAGAAGAAGTGATGGCCTGGGTAAAAGTAAGGAAAGGATTCACTATCACAGCAGAGGAACTTCAGGAATACTGCAAAGGAAGAATTGCCCACTATAAAGTCCCGAAATACTGGAAGTTTGTAGATGAGTTCCCAATGACTATTTCTGGCAAAATAAGAAAAGTAGAAATGCGGGAAATCTCAATGAAAGAGCTTGAATTAGGCAGTTTTAAAGATTGATCCTGTCTAAATTTTAATTTTAACCACAAAACGCACAAAAGTTTTAAAATACTTAAGTTTTTTCAGAGCCAAACTTTATGCATAATAAGTACAAATTAGTTTTATAAAAATGTTTGATTTTTCACCTTATATGAACTTTTCAACGGAAGCATTTTAGGATTACTAATTAGACGAAAATACTTAAAATGAATACTTTTGTGCCTTTTATGGTTATGTAATTTTATATGAATTTGCTTTTGAATAATCGCTTATTCTTTATTGTTCAAAATAAATTAATCGGCTTATTCAGGTTCTGCAATTCCCAGAAAAATGACTACTCCATCACCACCGGGATTATCAAAAACATCTACAAGGGTTGACGGCTTCCAGTTGTTCATACACCAAAGATTTCCGGCACCGTCAATATTTGTTGAAGTCAGTCTCATGATTGGCTGATAACACTGCATTTGTACCCCTTCATGTTTTGTTTCGTGCAATTTTGGTTTACGCTGAGTACCATATAAAGGATATCCATTAGCCAAAGTGACTTCAGAACCACCCGTAGGAAGAGTAAGCAGCATGGCGGTTTCCGGTTTTGACGGGTTACGAAGCATCGTTACTCCAAAAGGCCCCTGCATATCCAGCGCAGGATTATTCTTAAAATCTGTTTCATGACCAAAATTGGCTAGAAAAACAGTTTCCTTTTTATCTATTTTAACTCCCCAGGGAGCATAAGTATTGACATCGTAATACCCCAAAACGGCTGAAAGGTCTTTGCTAAGAACTGTGGCACGGCTGCTGCTCACCCCTACCACAACAACATCGCCATTACCAGTTATTGCAATCTGACGAAGTGATTCGTAACCTTCCTGCTTATTGGCACTTTCAGAGTAATTGCTAAACCAGCTATTTGTTACCACCAATTGATTTCCTTCAATTGCAACTTTATAAACTGCTGAAAAAGCACAGTTTTCAGGAATATCTTTATCATAATTTCCAATACAGGACACATATGCACTCCCTTTATGATCAGGAATTACATCAAATATTTTCAAGTAAGGGGTTTGGGTAGGTAACGGAGTCATGTCTGGTGATCTTTTTACAGGAAATTCATTACAGATAAGAGTTAATGCTTCTGTGGGACCCTTCCCGAAGTCACCATCTTCCGGTTTTAGATAAACAACTACTGCACTCGGTTCGTTTTCAAAAGGATAAACTCCCGGATTGGCAGGTGCAAAAGGTTTCTGGCAGCCCACTGAAGCCATCCATAAATTCCCTTGATTATCATATTCCATTCCCTGAACACGGGAAAGCCCTAATGTAAAACCATTGGAAGGACTTACCGGTTTTCCGTCTTTATAATAAAAACGGGAGATACTTCCCTCTTGTGGATTGTTATATTCCGAACCCCAGCCGAAGTTACCGAAAGAAATATATTTTTTATCCGGGCTTACTGCAGCTCCAAAAGCTACACCAAGTAGTCCACCGCCCTGAACCGGAGAAAAATCCGCAGGTGTAGCATCGTACTTATACACAGGACAATGCGTTCCCGAATCTGGAGAACCGGCCCGGAAATTATTGGCGATCCATGCATTATCATCCGCATCAAAAACAACAAATGCAGCACCACTCGGGATAAAGTTTTTAGCTCCTGAAGAATTGCTTTTTAGTGTAAGTGTCCAGTTATTAGGAATTTTTTGATCATCAGTCATATTTTTCATCGAGACTAATGAATCCGGGTAAATTTCTTTCAAACCAATAAGCATTTTATAAATATTGACGGCATTATTACAGGGATCATGTAATACATTTCGTACAGCCTGAAGAAAATTTTTATTTGATTCAGAAGGCCCATGCCAGGCAAAATCTAAAAACTGTCTGTAAAAAGGCTTTCCTGTAGTGAGGATTGGATTTGTTAAAGAATAATAGTACAAATTACATAAAGAATTGAACATGGGATAACTATTCGTTTCAAAGCCATTCGGTGATGTGCTTATCATGTCTCCGATGGCTCCTTCTGTTTTGTATAGATTCTTCTTCATCCCGTAAGCGATTTTCATATTTCGTTCGGTACCTGCAATATGAACTGTCCCATTATCATCTACTTTCGCCATACGTGCAAATGTATAGATTGAAGCGATAGAGGATTCGGGATTTACAATGACAGGAGCAATAACATCAGGAAGATAGAATGTTGCCAATAAACTTAAGGGTTCGCCTTCAATTTTGTATAGAGTATCTTGAATTATATATTCATGTACCCAAACGGTTACAGCGTAATATTCCGATTCTACATTTTTAATTTCAACATTGAAAGTATTGTTTTCAAATGAAGTTTTGCTATTAACAGCGCCAATGAAATTTTCAACAATTCCAAAAACTTGAAAACTTCCTGAAGTGATGGTCATGTTTTTCACTTCAACACTAAATTGAACGTTTTTTGTTGACATAAGCAAAATGGTTAATTGGTTCAGTTAAAGATTAATCAACCAAATGTCGGGATAAAGGATTGAATTTTATTCAGTAGAAATACGGTACTGAAATTATTGATAACAACTTGCTAAAACGGAGGAGTGAAAACTTTAAATAAGTACAAGTTCAATAATAAAAAAAGCATTTCAAATTGAAATGCTTTTTTATATTTTAAAGTTCTTTTCTTAATCTTGCGACAGGAATATTGAGCTGTTCACGATATTTTGCAATCGTTCTTCTGGCAATATTATAACCCTGTTCTTTTAGGATTACCACTAATGCATCATCTGTAAGTGGCTTTCTTTTATTTTCTTTGTTGATTACTTCCTGAAGATGGGTTTTAATCTCTTTGGTAGAAACTTCTTCTCCATCATCATTCGTTAAGCTGTCTGAAAACAGGTCTTTAAGATATACAATACCGTTAGGAGTATCTGCATATTTACTTTTTACGACTCTTGAAATGGTAGAAATATCAAATCCTGTAATATCTGCAACATCCTTTAAGATCATTGGTTTCAGAGACTTTTCGTCTCCGGTAATGAAATAATCCTTCTGGAATTTCACAATCGCCGTAATCGTCTGTAATAAGGTATTCTGACGCTGATTAATAGCATCTATATACCATTTTGCTGCATCCAGTTTCTGTTTGATAAATAATGCAGCCTGCTTATGCTCCGATGAATTTTTATCATGGGAATAAGTAGTCAGAATATCTTTATATTCTTCAGAAACTCTTAACGTAGGTGCATTTTTGCTGTTAAGCATAGGAATTACTAATCCGTCTTTTACCTGAATCACAAAATCCGGAATAATTTCCTGATTGATTGTAATGGTCTGTGTGTCGAAATTCCCACCTACTTTCGGGGATAATTTTGAGATTTCTTCCAGTGCATCTTTAAGATCTTCTTCTTCAATATCATATTTCTGAATGATCTTGTTATAGTGTTTATTCGTCAAGGCTTCAAACTGATGTCTCAAAATATTGGCAGCTAAAGAAACTGCTTTATCTGAGCTTACTTTCTTTTCAATTTGCAGCAATAAACATTCCTGCAGGCCTCTTGCTCCTACTCCGGAAGGGTCCAGCTTCTGAACATAGTTCTCCAGAATATCCTCAACTTTTTCTTTAGTTGTATAAATTCCTTGTGAGAAAGCCAGATCATCAACAATAGACTTGATTTCTCTTCTAAGATATCCGTCTGTATCTAAGTTCCCGATAAGGTATTCTGCAATCTTAAGATCTTCATCACTGATATTCACCAGATGAATCTGCTCTGTAAGATAGTCGTACAAGGACTGTCCCTCCGTGAGAAGACTTTCATTGTCAAATTCTTCATCATCCGGAGAATAGTTGCTGGATGCGGTTTTATAGCTTGGTTCATCGTCATAGATATATTCATTGACGTCGAAATCTGTTTCAATGCTTTCTGTACCCTCATCCTTATAAGCATCTTCCAGGGAAGAATATTCATCCTCCTTAGAATCTTCTTTCGCAATTTCCAAAGCCGGGTTTTCTTCTAACTCTCTCTCCAACTCCTCTTCAAATTCCAGAGTATGAAGTTGAATAAGCTTCATCAACTGGATTTGCTGAGGGGCCAGCTTTTGTCCTAATTTGAGTTGTAAGTGTTGTTTAAGCATATTCTTATTTGCGTTTTAACATAACATATTCTACGAATTTAATAAATTTATTTGATAAAAAATGTATTTAGCATGATTTTTGCAGTATACATCCCATCTTAATAAACTATTGAAAAATAAAAAAAGCCTTAACTTGTGATTAAGGCTTTTTTTTATTGTTCTAGAATTCAGCGCTTTTCGGCGTTCTTGGGAAAGGAATTACGTCTCTGATGTTCGTCATTCCTGTTACGAAAAGAACTAATCTTTCCAGTCCTAAACCAAAGCCTGCATGCGGCACAGAACCGAATTTTCTGGTATCAAGATACCACCAAAGTTCATGTTCATCTACATGCATATCTGCCATTTTCTGTTTTAAAACATCTAATCTTGCTTCTCTTTCAGATCCACCGATAATCTCACCGATACCAGGGAAAAGAACATCCATCGCTGCAACAGTTTTGTTGTCATCGTTCAGTTTCATATAGAAAGCTTTGATTTCTTTCGGATAGTCAAATAATACTACCGGGCTTTCAAAATGTTTTTCAACAAGATATCTTTCATGCTCAGACTGAAGGTCTGTTCCCCATTTTTCAACCGGGTAAGCAAATTTTCCTTTTTTGTTTTCTTTCGAGTTCAATAGGATTTCGATTGCTTCTGTATAGCTTACACGCTTGAAACGCTTAGCCACTACATTCTGAAGTTTTTCGATAAGACCTTCTTTTGCTCTTTCTTTTTCCGGCTTTGTCTTTTGTTCTTCTGCAAAACGGTTGTCTAAGAACTCAAGATCATCTTTGCAGTTATCCAATACATACTGGATCACATATTTTAAGAAATCTTCCGCAAGGTCGATATTGTCTTCAAGGTTGTTGAAAGCTACTTCCGGCTCAATCATCCAGAACTCAGCAAGGTGTCTTGTAGTGTTAGAATTTTCAGCACGGAAAGTAGGTCCGAAAGTATAAATTCTTCCCAATCCCATAGCTGCAGTTTCTCCTTCAAGCTGTCCTGAAACGGTAAGGTTGGTTTTTTTACCGAAGAAATCCTGTGCAAAATCAATATCTCCTTCTTCAGTTCTCGGCATGTTGTTCAGGTCAAAGTTCGTCACTCCAAACATTTCACCTGCTCCTTCTGCATCTGCTCCCGTAATAACCGGTGTGTTGATGTAGAAGAACTGATTTTGGTTGAAGAACGAGTGAACCGCAAAACTTACTGCATGACGCACTCTGAACACCGCTCCGAAAAGGTTTGTTCTGAATCTTAAGTGTGCCTGCTCACGAAGTTTCTCAAGGCTGTGTTTTTTAGGCTGAAGAATTGTATTCTGAAGTTCTTCCGTAAAGTTATCTCCTAAAACAATGATTTTTTTAGCGATAATTTCCACAGTCTGTCCAGCTCCCTGGCTTTCTACCACCTCACCTACTACTTTCAGAGAAGAAGCCGTATTAATTTTCTTGATGATCTCTTCATCAAAATTTTCGAAATCAACAACTATCTGCAAATTATTAATCGTAGAACCATCATTAAGCGCAATAAAGCGATTAGAACGGAATGCTCTTACCCATCCGTAAACTGTAATGTCATGATGTAATACTTTCTTGTAATCCTTTAGGATTTCTTTGATCGTTTGCTTTTTCATTTGTTGATGATAAATTTTTTATATAAAAATTAATGTCTGCAAAGTTACAAAAAAACAGCGCAACTTGATGATTGCGCTGTCTTTAAAAATCATTTAACAGGTATTTAAACTTTCAGTTCAGGAAATTCACCTTTTTTCTTCTGCAGACTCTTCTTCATTTTCAGGTACATTTCCACTCAATATCATCCTGAACTTCAATAAAATCCGGATACACCCGGAATGAACACACTTACACTATCACTTTTAAAAAGAATAAAATTTTATTTTACTCTGGGTTTTCATGGAATTAGTTTATTGAAATGGTTATTAGTTTTTAAGTGATACGTTCATGGTAAATTACCGGGTCATACATCCATTTTTAGACTATAACTATACTTTTAAACTGTGGAGGATTCACCGGATTTACTGTTTAATGATTTTAAATGATTACTACACTTTACATCTCTAAAATTCTGAACAATTACATCATTAGTTGCATTTTAGTTTTCTGATTATTATTCTGTTTTTATCCTCTTCATTATTAATTTTTTTGATACAGTTCCTGACTTGATATTTAAATATTCAACAGCTTAGAACTGATATCTTGTATTGTGCACATACAAAATAAATGGTTGTGTTTTTACCTGAAGCAAAGATGCAGGAAGTGGAAGAATGACACAAGGGAATGGTTTATAGATTCATAAATTTATATACATAAAATCATGAATCTATAAACATTAACCAAATGAATACCAGTAAATTAAATCTAATCCGAAGACATGTTTTCAATTTCTTTCAGATAGATAGAAAGAGGAGTTCCGGTTCTTTTTTTGAAGGCTAAAGTGAAAGCCTGTTCGTTATTATATCCTAATTCTTCTGCGATAAAAGGAATTTTGTAGGACCTGAATTTTCTGTCAGTGGCCAGTCTGCTGATGGCATAGTCAATACGGAGATCGTTGAGATAGGTTGCGAAGTTTTTCCCTTTGTAAGTATTGATAATTTCTGACAGATATTTAGAGTTTGTTTTTATTTTTTTAGCAAGACTTCCCAAGGTAATCCCTTTATTCAAAAACTGATCTTTGTTTTCAAATATTTCAAGTTCCTTTAAAATGGTCTGAGCAATATCTTCAGAAACAGTTCTGGATGTTTTGTCTTCAGAATTTTCCGTATTTTCTACCGGATGAATTTCAGAATGAATTTCTTGTTCGATTTCCGGTTCTTTATTTTTCCCTACTCTATTTTCATTTACGGATTGAATCAGATCCTGGGCAATCTTTTTATAGTTCTTTTCAGATTTTTTATATTTAAAATAAACATTGATAAACAGGAGGTGCGATATCAATAAAAGACTCAGTACAATATAAAACAAACTCTTTCTTTTTGTAAGCTCATTAGTAATATCTTCCTTCTCCTGCTGTAGTTCCGGCGTATCATATCTTCTCGGAAGCTCTCTGGAAATATACCTGAACTGTGTATCCAGGACCTGATCAACTTTTAGAAAACGGTCTACATAATACAGTTGCTTTTCTTTATCATTATTTTCTTTATAATAATCAATCAGGTAAGTGTATACGTCCCTCAGCTCGGGATAAATATAATTTATTTTAAGAACCATAGAATCAATCTTCCTGAAAAAGTCTGCTGCTTTTTCTTTTTTCTGAAGCCCGGCATAGGATTTCCCTAAATACAAAAGGGTATAATTATGATCTCTCTTAGAACCATTATTCCTGGTAAAGAAATATTTTTCACATTCCGATAAGCCGTCAATCGCTTTCTGATAATTTTTTGAATGAAGATGATAATATCCCAGCAACCCAAGATTCTGATAATAACGGTAAACATCATTATTTTTTTTGCCCCCCTGTAAACCTTCCTGTATCAATATATAAGCAGAATCCATTTTATTGATCTCTATATAAGCATCTGCGAGATTCAATTTGAGAGAATTTCTTTCATCTACAGTCAAATAATCGGCATGATAGGCATAATGTCTCAGTACTTTTGCGGTCTCCGCATGTTTCCCTATATAATTGTTGAGATAGGCAATACTGGTATGGGCCATGGCAATCTGCCTTTTATTTCCTTTTTCTTTTGCATATTTCAATCCCAGGATATAATTATTTAATGCAGCCTGGAGATTATCAGTCTTGAAATACAGGTTTCCTTTTAACAGGTAGATTCTTGCCGGATAGGCATTTCCTTTTGAATTTTTGGTGATGTGTTGTAAGCTGTCAAGGTATTTTAATGCATTGGGTAAATCTTCGTCATAATGAAGCAAAACATACCCTTCAGCAATCTGAGTTGTATTTTTTTCAAATTTTGCCTTTTTAAGATAAGAACTGGCAATACTTTTTGTGCTGTTTGTATCTCCCGGAAGGGCCTTATAGAATTCATGTTCCAATTCCTTATAAGTCAGTCTTTCCAGAATATTTTTTTCTACATTATTGATCTGTGCCTTAAAAAGCACATTCCCTATAATCAAAAACAGCAATAAATATTTTATTTTCATCATTCATCCGAGCTATATTACAAAAATATTATTTTTCTTCAGTAGATGCATCACTGCTTTTGCTTTTTTCATGTATTAATCAATATTTTCATTAAATTTAATAGTGATAAGTCTCTAAAAAGAGAGTACAGACTGATGGCTGCACTCTCTTCAAAAAATTATTTCCATTCTACTCTACCCTCAAGATAATATACTCTTCCATCACTCTCGTAAAGAAGATCATATCCCTGGGATGTCAGATAAAAATGGCAAACCTTTGTTTCTCCACTTCTATCTTTAAAATTGATAACAGCAGGACACATTTTAGCATGATCCATTTTTTTCACAATCAGGTCAAAATTTTTCTGAATGTTCTTTTTGCTGTACAGAGACAGCATCCTGTCATCAATAAAACGCACATACTTCAAAGCTGAAAGAGGATAATGAATAAGTTTAAAAGGCTGTCCTGCCAACTTAGCTGCATTCTCATTGAAAAAATTCGTGATCGAAAGACTATCCTGTGTAATATTTTTCACCACGTTTGATTCATATCTTTTTCCGTCCGTGAATTCCATACTATAGATGGCTTCCATTTTAATGGCAAAACCTTTCCCTGATTTTCTTAAATCTTTTAAATCTGTAAACTCTTTCCCTTTTTTGATCACAATCAAAACATTTCCTTCTCCAAAATCACAATCATAATATTTTTTATAATCAAAAGGTTCTTCTGTAGAGGTATTCACTGTATCATGAGTGGCATTTTGTGAAAAAATACGTGCTGAAAACAGGAATAAAAATAATATGAGTTTATAATTTTTCATGTCTAATTTGTTTTCTGTTTTTTAAAATTCCAGTTGATGAGAGGAAGTTTTCTTTTTCCGTTTTCATTCCATCCGCCGATCTGGATTCCTCTGAAATCTTCACATTTGTTGTACAAACCAATCTGCAGCCCACGACATTTATGTCCAATATTGGCCAACGGTGCTGCAGAAACACCTTTCATCTCATGATGGAGATTAAAAAATGGAGAAACAGATACTCCGTTAGTCACAGCATATGTGTTGATATTACTCGAAACATTAACCTCCAGGCCATTGGTAACGGTAGGCTCCATATTGATCAGAGACAATTGAAGTCCATTGATTGTATTCATCTTTTCACGGGGAACCATTACATAATCATCATTGCCTGGTAATTGTAAGTTGAAAAGCATCAACGGAGGAAGAAAAATACCCAGGAAGTTGAATCCCATTCCCAATCCGTTTACTTTTTTAGGCTTAAAATGATCTTCCTCATCATAGTATTTAAATAAAATCCCGTTGACATTTCTAACATTCTTTGAAGGAGAAGCTGCGATAAATCTCGGTTTCAAAGAATCTGCTTTTAAACTGTCTGATGCATAAGCCAGACTATTGAATAAAAGAACTGCTGCAAATAAAATTCGTGTTTTCATAACGCATTATCTTAAAATTACATTTCAAAATTATCAGCAGAAAGCACAGTTCCGAATGTGAAAAAAAATTAAAAAAAATACTACATTTGTGAAAATCACAAAACTATGCACCAGGAAGCTCTATTGAAGGAAATCCGAAGAAAAATCGGGGAAAAATCTTTAAATGATGAGATTGCCAACATTCTTAACATCAGTTATGATGCGGCCCACAGAAGAACTTCTTTGAAAGCTAAGTTCAGCTTTGAGGAAGCGCTGGAGCTTGCCAGGTACTATCAGATCTCATTGGATCAATTTCTGGGAACAGAAAATCAATTGGTCGTCAAAAGAACACAGCCGGTAAGAACCACCGAAGATCTTTTAAATTATTTCGAAAACTCATTGAAAATTTTAAATGTTTTTCAGAATATCAACAATTCCAAAGTATTTTATTCAGCAAAAGACATCCCGTTTTTTTATACCATTTCAGATTCCATTCTGTCCCGTTTCAAGTTTTATGTCTGGATGAATCTATTGAATCAGGATAAATTCTTAAGTCCGTTTCATGAATTTAATATGGAATACCATTCTGTAAAGAATGATCTGCTTAAAGATCTTTACGATAAACAAAACGTAACGGAAATCTGGAATGACACTACGATTATGAGTGCTTTGAGACAAATTTCTTTCTACTATGAAATGGGACTATTGAAGAAAAATGATGTGGATCTTATTCTTGATGACCTGAGGAAATTACTGGAAGGCCTGGAAATTAAAACACTGGAAAAAACTAATTTCCAGATATATGTCAATGATTTAGTAATTTTAAACAACAGTATTTTATTCAAAAATGAGCAGCAATGTTCCTTTTTCGTTCCTTTCAGCATGTTTGGATATATGATGACCAATGATAAAATCACCTGTGAAGATTCTCTGAGCTATTTTGAACATCAGATCAAAAACTCCCGATCACTGAACGAATCCGGAAACCGGGAAAGGAAAATGTTCTTTAATAAAATGTATGAACAGATTGACCGATTAAAACAAAATTTATCATGAATACCCTTCGTAAAGGCGAATATTTTGGGGAAACCAATCAGTTGGTCAATTTAGAAGGATTGACGATTACAGATACGGAATATACACATCCTTACGTAGACTGGCATTATCATGAAAATGCTTATTTCACTTTTTTGCTTCAGGGCAATATGACAGAAGGAAACAGAAAAGAGACCTATGGCTGTTCTGCAGGAACATTATTGTACCATCATTGGGAAGATCCGCATTACAATATTAAGCCGGATGTTTTTACAAGAGGTTTTCATATCGAGCTCACGCAAAGCTGGTTTGATCGTTTTGACATTCAGAAAAATAAAGTGGAAGGCAGCTTTAATATAAAAGATCCGGCTTTAAAACTATTGGTTTATCAAATGTTCAAAGAAACGAAAATCAATGATTTATCCTTTGAACTGGCCGTCAATCAGTTATTACTGCACCTTTTCAGTCAATTGACCCATCAGAAGGAAACCACTGATAGAAAACCAGTCTGGGTAGGCCAGATCAATGAAATTTTACATGAAAGCTTTACAGAAAGCCTGAATCTTACGGAACTTTCTAAAACATTGAACATTCACCCTATTCATCTCAGCAGGGATTTTCATAAATATTTCCACTGTAATCTGGGTGAATATCTCAGAAAATTAAAACTTAATAAATCACTTGAATTGCTGACTTTACCCCATTCTTTGACGGATATTGCTATAGAATGTGGCTTTTCAGATCAGAGTCATTTTACCCGATGTTTTAAAGAAAATATAGGAATTACACCTCTGAAATACAGAAACCTTCTGAAAAATCATTGAAATCATCTCGAATAAAATTACCATTCACGATTTGGATACATCATTCCCCGATTTGGATACATTTCCCTTTTCGTAAGTTTCCATCTTTGTACCATCATTTAAACAAAAAAATATTTAAAAATGGAAACAAAAAAAGTATGGTTCGTGACAGGAGCTTCAAAAGGCTTAGGATTCGAGTTGGTAAAAAAATTATTATCCGAAGGATTTCAGGTTGCTGCAACAAGCCGTACCGTTGAATCCCTGATCTCAACCCTCGGAGAAACTTCTGAAAACTTCCTTCCGCTAAGCGTAAACATTACAGACAATAACGATATTAAATCTGCCATTGCCAAAACGGTTGAACATTTCGGAAAAATTGATGTAGTTGTGAATAATGCAGGTTATGGACAAATCGGAACATTGGAAGAACTTACAGATGAAGAGGCGAGAGAAAATTATGCAGTAAATGTTTTCGGAACCTTAAATGTGATCAGAAATGCCATGCCTTATCTTCGTGAGCAAAGGTCTGGAAACATCTTCAATATTTCTTCCGTTGGTGGATATTCCGCTAATTTTCCGGGTTGGGGAATTTACTGCTCAACAAAATTTGCTGTTGCCGGATTTACTGAAGCTTTGGCTGAAGAAGTAAAAGATTTCGGAATTCACGCTACTGTAGTGTATCCCGGATATTTCCGTACAGATTTTTTAACTAAAGATTCTGTGAAAACACCTTCCAATCCTATTCAAGCGTATGAAGCTGCAAGGAATTCCGAACAGGCTCATCTTAATGACATCAACGGAAATCAGCCTAATGATCCGGAGAAGGCAGCTGATGTACTGATTCAGATCAGTAAAGAGAAAAATCCGCCGGTACATTTATTATTGGGAGTAGGAACGATGGAGTTTCTGAATAATAAGATTGATATCTTAAAGAAAGATGCTGAGAAATGGGAAAGCCTTACTGTTTCTACTGCGATTTAATTTGATACTATCCTTCGACTTCGCTTAGGATGACATTCCTAATACTTAATATTTTAATTTAATCGGATGAATTAAATATAAAACTTTAGAAGTCAGCCTGACTGTAGTCCAAGGTTTTATGATATCATGTATTATAATTTTTACAAAAACACTTAACTTCGCTATTATGAAACAGCCTGTTCGTTTTAATTCGATTTCAGATTTTCATGCTTTCTGTAGTCTTCCGAATCCTGAGCATCCACTGATCAGTTTGATAGATTACAGCAAGGTTCGTTATGTTGTAGAAAATGAAGAACTGAAGTGGATCCAGAATTTTTATTCTATTGGTTTGAAAAAAAATGTCACTCCAAAATTCAATTACGGTCAGCAGCAATATGATTTTGATTCTGGTGTATTGTGCTTTGTTTCTCCACAACAATTTTTAAGTCTGGAAATAAGACAGGATGTTGAAGTAGAGCCTACCGGATTTTTATTGCTGATTCATCCCGATTTTCTGTGGAATACTTCATTAACCAGGAAAATAAAGTCTTATGATTTCTTCAGTTATCAGGTAAAAGAAGCTCTTTTCCTTTCCGATAAAGAAGAGATAATTATTGTTGATATCCTTAAAAATATTGAACGTGAATATCAGGCAAATACCGATAAATTTACACAGGAGCTGATTATTTCACAGATTGAATTGTTACTGATCTATTCTGAACGCTTTTATGAACGGCAGTTTTTCACCAGAAAAAAATCAAGCCACGAATTATTATACAAGTTTGAAGATCTCCTATCCCAATATTTTGAAAGCGGAAATCTTCTTGAAAGTGGAATTCCTTCGGTAAAAACGATAGCCGAGCAAATGAATATTTCACCTAATTATCTCGGAACCTTACTCCGATTACACACTCAACAAAATACGCAGCAGCATATCCAGAATAAATTGATTGATTCTGCTAAAGAACGTTTGAGTACCACAAGTTTATCTGTAAGTGAAATTGCTTATGAATTGGGATTTGAACACCCGCAGTCTTTCAGTAAACTCTTTAAACAAAAGACGAATCAGTCTCCCGGAGAATTCAGAAAGCTGTTCAATTAGAATATATGGTGAATAATAAAATCGCAATGTTAATTTCATTCTATTTTACCATGAAGAAGTTTGCTACTTTTGCTTAAATACTTCTAGCAATGAAACCAGTTCTATTATTGATCTTTATTTTCACATTTTATCTTTATCAGGGACAAAATAAAAACATAGTCAATCCTGAAAAAATTGAAAATCCGATTCAAAAAAATCATCTCGGTAAAATTGTTTTCGTTAATAAAACTATTTCTCTTGAAAACCTGAAAGATTCGGATTTTCTCAGTTCTCCTTTATTCCAGGAAAACGGAGATCTTGGTATTCATGCTTTTTTTGATAACTCTCTAGTTAATTATCTGCATCAGCTTGAACCCAATTGGACGGTTGATGAACTGCTCAAAAACGGAAATTATCAATTCTCATTTTATGTAGATGGAAAACTGATCTATAAAGAAAATCTCAATACAGGTGCAGGTACGGCAGATCATAAAAAAGTCAAGACCTCATTGCGAATTCCTCTTCTCAGCAGTAAAAACGAAGATTCATGGGGAAGGTATTTATGGATGCGCTTTTATATGTCTCATAACGGAATTGATGCTCTGGCGGAAGGAAATCATACCTTAAAAATTGAAATACGTCCGTATCTCAACGCTTCTACACTCAAAACAGGGCCTGTTATTGCAGAAGGTCAGATCAATCTCAGTGTTCCTTCCCAAAACATTCAAGAGCAGCAGATTGCCATTCAACCCATTCAATCCAACAGTGGATGGAAGGTTTCTCAGAAAAAAATCAATACACAAGCTATCAGAAATCTGAATAAGAAAATTGCAGAAAACAGGTTTAAAAATATAACCGGAATTGTAATCATAAAAAGCGGAAAATTGCTTCTGGAAGAATATTTCAACGGATCCGGAAGAGATTCTTTGCAGGATACCCGTTCTGTAGGGAAATCATTTTCTTCAGCCTTGACGGGAATTGCTGTCAAAGAAGGATATTTAAAAAGTGAAAATCAATACCTGAAAGAATTTTATGATCTGAAACAATTTAAAAATTATTCTTCTCAAAAAGAAAATGTTACTATAAAAAGTTTGTTGACAATGAGTTCCGGATTTGAAGGAAACGATGAAAACCCGGAATCTGCCGGAAATGAAGAAAATATGTATCCTACCGAAAATTGGGTAAATTTCACATTAGATCTGCCAATGACAGAGAATACACCAGGAAAAAACTGGAATTATTTCACTGCCGGAGTTGTGGTAACCGGAGATATTTTGGATAAATCGGTTCCACAAGGCTTAAAAAACTATGCTGATAAAAAGTTATTTCAACCCCTTGGAATCACAAATTATAAATGGCAGTTTACTCCGCAGCAAAAACCTTCTCTGGCGGGAGGACTTCGTATGAAAGCTCTTGATTTTGCAAAATTCGGGCAGCTGTACAGCAATAATGGAATTTGGGAAGGAAAAACTATTCTGAGCAAAGAATGGGTTGAGAAATCTTTTACCAATTATTTTCCGGATCGTCACGATTTTGAAGGGTATGGATATTTATTCTGGAGAAAAGTTTATACAGTGGGAAACAGCAGTTATGAGGCTTACCAATCCAGCGGAAATGGTGGAAACAAAATCATCATCTTCACCAAAATACCCGTTGTAATGGTAATTACCGCACAAGCTTACAATAAACCTTATGCCCATTCACAAGTTGAAAAAATGGTACAGGAATATCTTTTACCCGCCTTAAAAATGGGTAATGAGTAATGAAGTAATAGTAAGTAGAAAAGTGAGGAAGAATAGCTTATTGCAAAACTATTCGTCTTTCTTGGATGGAACCAGAAATACGTCAATAAGCCCTTCAGGAAGTTCCATTTTGATTATTCTTTCTTCTCGGTCAACTTCAAGAATCCAGTCTTTGATCATAGGAATAACCACTTCTTTTCCATCCAGATTGGTAATGAAATACACCTGTGCCGTCTGATCGTTTACAGATCTGATCACTCCACAGTTGTTATCATTTTGATCAAAGATTTCAAACCCGATGATCTCGTGATAGTAGAATTGTTTTCCCGAAAGTTTAGGCAGTGAAGCAAGCGGAAGGTAAACATTTTTACCCAACACCTGGTCTACCATAGCCTCAGAAGAGTTTTTGAATGCAAGATTCAGAGCATCAAGTTTGCTCCATGATGATCTTTCAATAAAAAATGGAACCAATAATCCGTTGATTTCAACGAATATTGATTCCAATTTATTGTAAAGCTCGGGTTGATCGGTATCCAATTTAAGGATTACGTTACCCGCAAGTCCATGTCTGCGTGTGATTTTTCCTAAAAAATAGCAATCTTCTTTACGCATAACAGGGTTTGTTCTTAAGCTTCAGTGTTTTCTTCAGTTTCAGCAGCAGGAGCTTCTCCTTCTGTAGCTTCAGCAACAACTTCTTCAGCAGGTGCGTTAGCAGCTTCTTCAGCAGCTTTAGCATCAGCCTCAGCTTGTGCAGCAGCAGCAACTCTAGCTTCGTTTACTTTTACTTCAGCTTCTAAAGCAGCTTTCTTAGCATCAGCTTTAGCAGTTGCTAAACCTTCTACTTTACCTTGTACTTTAGAGTCTTTAGCTTCTACCCAAGCATTGAATCTTTTTTCAGCTTCAGCTTCGTCAAAAGCACCTTTAGCTACACCACCTTGTAAGTGTTTTTTGTAAAGAGCACCTTTGTAAGATAAAATAGCTCTAGCAGTATCAGTAGGCTGAGCACCGTTGTTTAACCACTGTACAGCGGAATCAACGTTCAATTCGATAGTTGCTGGATTAGTAATTGGGTTGTAAGTTCCTAGTTTTTCGATGAATCTACCATCTCTTCTAGCTCTAGAATCTGCAACCACGATGTGGAAAAAAGGTTTTCCTTTTTTACCGTGTCTTTGTAATCTGATTTTTACTGACATAATGTTTGAATTTTACGGGAACTCGTCCCAGTTAAATATTTAAGAGTGCAAAGATAGTAAAAAAGTTTAAAGTAAAAAGCTTCAGATAAAAAGTTTTATAAAATTCATTTTTCCAGAAGCCGGGAACCTGCTCTCGCTACTCGCTTTTTTCTTTTTACAAAGATAAAGAGCTTAAACAAACCGCTCGATCAGGGCTATTTATTCCAAATTACCCATGTAAAACAATCCCAGACATTTTTGGTTTTCTTCAATAGTCAGAGAATCTTTCAACTCATCTACAATTTTGGGAGAACTCCAATAGCATCCGATATTATTCGCTGTACAGGTAAGATACATGTTCTGAACCGCCATTGAAACAGCAGCTATTTCTTCCCATTCAGGAACCATTCCGCTGAAGTTAACTACGATAGAAACTACAACATTGGCTTTATTGATTTTAAAACCGATATCATTGTATTTTTTTTCTAAGAAAAGCTGTTCGGGTGTAATTGCTTTATAGATAGCCTGCATTTCTGAGGCTAGCTGTGCTTTCTCTTCACCTTTGAATATTTTAAAACGCCAGGGTTTTGTGCGTTTATGATTGGGAGCAAGTGTAGCAGCATTTAAAATTTCCTCCAAAACTTCCTGAGATATTTCTGTATCCGCATAATCTTTTGGGAAAATACTTCTCCTTTGCTCTATGATTTCTTTTAAAATGGATGCTTTATTCATGTAACAAAATTACGAAAAAGATGGAAGCAGGAAGCCGGATGAAGGAAGTTTAATGTTTGATTGGCTGATAGGTACCGGAAACTTATCAATTTTACTTTTACAAAACCTCTATAACCTTCTGATGGATTTTGTTTAAAGTAAACTCATCGCCGGATTTCATACCCATCATTTTTTTGGCCATGGGACTTTCGGGAGAGATTGCATAGAACCGGTCTCCTTCAAAAAAGAATTCCCCTAATGACACTGATATATAAAACCGGGCCTTATTGGTGATGACCAGTGAGCCAAGCTGTACTCTTTCTGTAGCGGTATTCAGGACTTTTGCCATATTTCTTTTAAGATCATTCAAAGCCCCCAGCTGTCTCTGCATCTGATAAATCTCCTCCTGCATTTCTTCTCTCATACTGTCATATTTCGGAGTTTTTTTGATGTCACGGCTGGCCTCCAGGGTAAATTCAATAAAGTTTTTAAGCTTCTCAATTTTCTCTGCGATAGTAGTTTTCACAAAGTCTCTGATATCACTTTTTTCAAATACAATCTTCTCCATACAATCGATTCTTTATATAAAGATAATATTTTTGAATAATATTTCTTTGCTAATCTAAAATAACTTGATAAACGAAATCAGGAAAAAAGAATTGTAATAAAAAAGCCTTGTAAAATTTACAAGGCTTTCATTTTATTTTTCAGCAAGTTTTTTCAGATCACCCAGACCCTGGCTAAACATTTTATCCATGTTCCCGTTCATCAGTGGTTTCATAATTTTCATCATAGGAGTCAATTCATTATCAATCATCCAGGTCACTTTGGTTCCGCTTCCTTCAGGAACCATAACAAAATTAGCCTTCATATCTCCCTCAAAAGGTTTTATAAAGTGAAGTTTTGTAGCCATTTTTTGATTAGGAACCAGCTCACTAATTGCCTGCTCTCCTTCTCCTACATTTTTATCACCTTTCCAGTGATAGGAATCTCCTACTTTATCACCGTCCCCTGAATAGGTAATCACAATATTTTTATCAGCCTTGGAAAAAGGATCCCATTGATTGTAGCCTTTTAAAGTACCTACATAAGGCCATACTTTTTCCTGTGGTGCATTGATGACAACAGATTTTTCATAATGATAATCTTTACTGAAAGCCAGCATTGCAATTACAGCATAGATGATAGCCAGCACAATGATGGCACCAATGATTTTTAAGAGTGTTTTCATAGTCTATATATTTTAAGGTTATTTATTTTAAATCTGTTTCAAAATTAAATATTCCCACATCACTCCCACTTTCCATATGACAAGATTATTTAAAGATAAGTATTTTTGTCATAACTTGTGAGTAAGGCATTATTTTTGAGCGTTTCAGCTGTGATTCCCAATGAATCATTACATTTACCTTTTATAAAAAATCGAAAAATGAATATTTTAACAGAAAAATTTACTACTCCATATCATTCAGCGCCATTCAATGACATTAAAAATGAAGATTATCTGCCGGCATTTAAAGAACTGATTCAAAAATCAGAGGCAGAAATTGATGCTATTGTCAACAATACGGAAGCACCCACTTTTGAAAATGTTATTGAAGCATTGGCATATTCAGGGGAACAGCTGGATGTGGTTTCAAATATTTTTTTCAACTTAAATTCTGCTGAGACCAGCGATGAGATCCAGCAAATTGCCCAGGAGGTTTCTCCGATCTTAACGGAATATTCTTCAAAAATATCTCAAAACGAAGCCCTTTTCAACAAAATCAAGAAAGTATATGATGAAAAGGACAAATATAATCTCAACGAAGAACAGGGAATGCTTCTGAATGAGACCTACAAAGGTTTTGTAAGAAGCGGAGCTCTATTGAATGAGGAAGACAAAGAAAAATTAAAGAAAATCAGCATGGATCTTTCTTTGAAGTCTTTACAGTTCGGACAGAATGTTTTGGCTTCTACTAATGCTTATTTTAAACATATTACGAATAAGGAAGATCTTGCAGGAATTCCTGAGGCTATTATCGATCAGTATGCAGAAGAGGCTAAGGAAAGAAACCTTGAAGGCTGGGTAGTGACTTTACAATACCCAAGCTATATTCCGTTCATGACGTATGCTGAAAACCGCGAACTGAGAAAGGAACTGGCGCTGGCAAACGGTAAAAAATCCTTTGATGGCGGAGAATTTGACAATCAGAATCTGATTAAAGAACTTCTTAATCTAAAACAGCAGAAAGCTGAACTTATCGGGTATAAAAACTATGCAGATTTTGTTCTGGAAGAAAGAATGGCGAAGTCTCCGGTAAAAGTTTTTGATTTCTTAAACGAACTTTTAACCAAAGCAAAACCATATGCTGATAAAGAAATTGAAGAATTAAAATCTTTAGCCAAAGCTGACGGAATTGAAGAAATGCAGGGTTACGACCACGCATTCTATGCTGAAAAACTTCGTAAACAGAAATTTGATCTTAATGATGAAGAATTAAAACCTTACTTCCCGTTAGATCAGGTGCAGGAAGCGGTATTCGGATTGGCAGGAAAACTTTTCGGACTGACTTTTGAGGAAAGAAATGATATTCCAAAATACCACGAAGATGTAAAAGTATATGAAGTAAAAGAGAATGGAATTTACAAATCTCTGTTATATGTTGATTATTTCCCAAGAAAAGGGAAAAGAGCCGGTGCATGGATGACCAGCTACAAAAATCAGTATAAGCAAAATGGTGAAAATTCCCGTCCGCATATTTCAATCGTTTGTAACTTCAGTAAACCGACAAAAGATACTCCTAGTTTACTAACATTCCAGGAAGTGACTACTTTATTCCATGAATTCGGGCACGCCCTTCACGGAATGATGGCAGATACCCAATATCCTACGCTGTCAGGAACTTCTGTAAAATGGGATTTTGTGGAACTTCCCTCTCAGTTTCTGGAGAACTTCTGTTATGAACCTGAGTTCTTAAAAACATTCGCCAAACATTATAAAACCGGGGAAGTACTTCCTGACGAGAAAATTGAAAAGATAGAACAGTCTAAAAATTTCATGGAGGGTTACCAGACTTTAAGACAGCTAGGTTTTGGACTTCTTGATATGAACTATCATACTAAAGTTGAAGAATTAGAAAATGAAAGTGTAAAGGATTTTGAAGATAAATATACCAAAGCAACAACGCTTTATCCTTCCAATTCTGAAACGGCAATGAGCCCAAGTTTCTCCCATATTTTCCAGGGCGGGTATTCTGCCGGATATTATTCTTACAAATGGGCGGAAGTTCTGGATGCAGATGCTTTTCAGTATTTCAAAGAAAACGGAATCTTCAACCCTGAGATTGCAGCCAAGTATAAAATATTGCTTTCTTCAGGTGGAACGAAAGATCCAATGGAACTTTATAAAAGCTTCAGAGGCAGCGAGCCAAAAGTAGAGAGTTTGCTGAAAAGAGCATTTGGATAACCCATAAACAGATTCAACGGATCAGGAAAAATACAATATAAAAGAACAGCAATTGCTGTTCTTTTTGTTTCATCATTATGCATATTGTGCTTTATGAAATTTTGTAAATTAGTCGCTCAATAATCTCAAATTTCACATGACCATCCAAGAACAAATCAAAGACTATATCGACAGTCAGCCTGAGAAGAAACGCAATGATATGCAGGAACTCCATTACATCATTCTGGACCTTATGCAAGAATGCCAGTTATGGTTTCTGGATGGAAAAAACAGTGAAAATAAGACTGTTTCCAATCCCAATATCGGATATGGATTCTATACCATACAGTATACCGACGGAAAAACCAGAGATTTTTATCAGATCGGAATGAGTGCCAATACCTCTGGAATCTCAATTTATGTTCTCAACATCGCTGATAAGACCTATCTGAGCACAACCTATGGAGATAAAATAGGGAAAGCCAACGTAACCGGATATTGCATTAAATTCAAAGCGTTGAAAGATATTAACATTGAAATCCTCAAAGCGGCCATACTGGATGGTCTTAAAGAATAAAATTCTTTTAACCTTAAAAAAACAGCAAATCAATTTTAAGAAAGCTAAATTTGTACAGTAAACAAAGCAAACATACATTCTGTAATTTTAAATAATGAGTACGATACCTCAAAGATTAGAAAACGTAAAAAAACTTCAGGCTAGAAGATGGGAAAATGAAGATCATTGGGATACTTTGAATGATCTGCTAATTAAAGAACTAGATGAAATTTTACTCATTGAGCCTGAAAACACTTCAGCTTTAATTAATATTGGCGCTGTTTATTCCGATATGGGAGAAAACGAAAAGGCTCTGGAGTATTTAAAGATGGCTTTAAATTTAGGTTCCAAAGATAAAAACCTGTTTGTAAACCTCGCTATTGTGCTTGTTTATATGGAAAAGCATCAGGAAGAATATTTAGAATATCTTGAAGAAGCGGAAGACAAAACTGCAGATCCGCTTACTTTTAAAGCTTATTTTGATCCTCAATCCCGCTAAATTCTGTTCAATTAAAAATTTAAAATTATGTTACTAGCCATATTACTTCCCTTCTTATCCTTCATCGTCCGTGGCAAAGTTCTCACCGGAATTATCTGCCTGATTTTACAGATTACTTTGATCGGATGGCTTCCTGCCGCCATATGGGCTGTACTTTCTTTAAATAATGAAAGAACAGATAAACGTAATGACAAACTGATTAAAGCAATGCGAAAAAATCAAAAGTAACGTCTCAATTCCCAACACAAAGCAATATTTGATAATACATAACAGCATTTGAGTTCTGATATTATTGTCGTAAATTTACGTAAGTCCATCTTCATTAAAGAATTTGCAGGAATGATACTTCTTTAATGAGCTGAAAATTTTCAAAGTCTCAACTATCTAAGTATGTTTATCCATGTCAAGGTTTAAAACCTTGACATGGATAAATGATAAGTCAGGTAAGAAAAGTCAAAATGACTTTAATTAAAGAACCACAATTTTTGAAGCTATGAAAGAAAATAAATACGACAATCCGTCATTTTTTGACCAGTACGAAAAAATGCTCCGCTCACAGATAGGATTGGAAGGAGCTGGAGAATGGCACACCTTGAAAAATATGCTGCCTGATTTTCATGGAAAAGATATTCTTGACCTCGGCTGTGGTTTTGGGTGGCACTGCCGTTATGCTATTGAAAATGGTGCAGAATCCGTGATCGGAATTGATCTTTCGGAAAAAATGCTTGCAAAAGCTCAGGAAATCAATAATCTGGAAGGAATTCAATATGAAAGGAAAGCTTTGGAAGATGTGGAATATCCTGCTGAAAAATTTGATATCATATTGAGTTCGCTTACATTACATTATGTAGAATCATTCGATAGTATTGCTCAGAATATTTACAATTGGCTGAGCCCCGGAGGATCTTTTGTCTTTTCAGTGGAACATCCTGTTTTCACTGCTGAAGGCGGCCAGGACTGGGTATATGATAAAAATGGCGAAAAAACCTGTTGGCCTGTAGACCGTTATTTTATGGAAGGAAAAAGAAACACGACTTTTTTAGGAGAGAATGTAATCAAATACCACCGTACTTTAACTTCTTATTTAAATACTTTATTAAAACACGGTTTCAAAATCAAAGAAATTATTGAACCAGAACCAGGTCAGGAAATGTTGAAAGAAATCCCTGAGATGAAAGAAGAACTCCGCAGACCAATGATGTTGTTAATCTCTGTTGAAAAATAGTTTCTTATAAAAACTCATTCTATTTTTTAGGAAAAAACATAAATCACTATATTGTATAACATAGTAATAATAATTAATCATATCTTTGTATAACAAATTACAGAAATATGGTTATAAAAAAACTAACTTCCTTTTTGATATTGCTTCTGCTTTTCAGCAATATAATTGATGCTCAAATCCATACTAAAGGATATGAAAAGAAAATTGACAGTATAATTCAGACAGAATTTGGGAATGAAAATGAGCCTGGTGGTGTTTTCCTGATTACCCGGAATGGAAAGAATCTCTACCGGAAAGCATTTGGAAAAGCCAATCTTGAACTCAACGTTGATATGACCCCGGAGAATGTTTTCCAGATCGGATCAATGACCAAACAGTTTACCGCTGTAGCTATTCTGATGCTGGAACAACAAGGCAAACTTACTGTCAGCGATCCCATTTCCAATTACGTTAAAGATTATCCTAACGGAAACAAAATTACTATTCATCTTCTTCTGACCCACACCTCGGGAATTAAAGATTTTACCAAAATGAAATCCATTTCCTCTATTGCACAAAAAGAGATGAAACCTGAAGAAATGGTTGATTTTTTCAAAAATGAACCTATAGATTTTGCTCCGGGAGAAAAGTTTGATTATAACAATTCCGGATATGTGATTTTAGGGTATATCATTGAACTGGTTTCCGGAACTTCTTATGAAGATTTTATCAAGAAAAATATTTTTGATACAGCAGGAATGTCCCATTCTTATTACGCTTCAGACAGAAAAGTGATCCTTCAAAGAGCTTATGGCTATCACAAAAAGGAACAGGGATTTGTCAATAAAACAGTCATCAGTTTCAGTGTTCCTTTTTCTTCCGGTTCATTGATGTCTACTGTAAATGATATGTTGAAGTGGCAGCAGGCTTTGCTTCAGAATACTCTGTTGAATTCAACAGAAACCCAAAAAGCATTTCAGAAATATAAGCTGAATAATGGTGAAGAATTTACCTACGGATACGGATGGCATTTGAAAGATATTAATGGAACTCCAGACCGGGAACATGGGGGAAGTGTATTTGGATTTAAAAGCATGGGCGTTTATATTCCCAGTGAAGATATCTATGTGATAGGATTCAGCAACTGTGATTGCCACTCTCCTACTGAAGTCACCAGAAATATTGCGAAAGCGACGTTAAGTGAAGTCAAGACCTCATCTAAAAAAACATACAAATAATCCTGATTATTTTCTACACCTCATTTCAGGGAGAACATGGTTAGGAACTTTAAAAACTGAAGCTATTACAAAAATCAGACAGAGAATATTGATTAATACTGTCACTGAAAACGCATTGTGATAATGCTTTACCAAAGGTTTCGTTCCCAGAAAATAGTAAAAAACACTTCCTACAGCGACAATTCCAATGATGGCAGCAATCTGTTGAAATGTATTGTAAATCCCGGATGCATTTCCAATCAACTTTTCAGACATTCCCGACAGGGCAATATTGGCCAGTGAAGGAATGATTGAACCTACTCCCAACCCATGCAAAAACAACAGCAGGCAGAACATGGGAAAACCGATCTGTATTCTGAATAAAAACAGCTGAAGAATAAGAATAACAATAATAAAGCTGAGCCCTGCAATCAGAGCTTTTTTTCCATATCTCAAAATCAGTTTTACAGAAACCGCGGATGCCAGTATAAATCCCAATCCCTGAAAGACAATAATTTCTCCGGCTGCTAACGGAGTGATCTTTAATCCATCCTGAAAAAAAATCGACAAAATATAAAAATAGGAATCCAGCATAATGAAGAAGAAGGAAACGGCCAGAATTCCCAGATTGAAATTCTTATAACGGAACAATTCAAAATCAATCAGATAAGATCTTTTATTTTCTATTCTTCTCTTCTGATTTTTGATAAAACCTAAAATAATTCCGGCTGAAATGATAATCAGTATGATATTTTTGAAATGAAAACCTTCATGTTCAGACATCGTAAGGGCATAAGTAGCAGAGAACAATCCTGCAGAAAGCATTACAACGCCACCCATATCAAAAGACTGCCTTATCGAAGTTTTAGATTCATTCAATAATTTCAGACTAAGAAAAATTGCGGGCAGGCATATAGGAATATTCATTAGAAAAATAAGTCTCCAGGGTTCTTCCATCATCGTAAGTGATGAAAAATATCCGCCGAGAAACTGACCTAAAATAGTCCCTATTCCAATAGTGATCCCATACCAACCCATGGCTTTTGTACGTTCATGATGAGCAGTAAATAAAATCTGAATCATGGAAAGCACCTGCGGAGCCATCATTGCAGCGCTTATCCCTTGTACAAATCTCGAAATAACAAGTTGCTCAGCTCCTGCAGAAATTCCGCAAGCCATAGAACTTACCATAAAAGATATTAATCCGATGATATAGATCTTTTTTCTTCCGTATAAATCACCCAATCGCCCTCCGGTAATCAGAAAAGAAGCAAATCCGATAAGGTAAGCCGCGATCATAAACTGCATTTCTCCGTTGGAAGCATGAAGATCACGCTGTATGGAAGGTATAGACACATTAATGATAAAAATATCTATAATTGTCAACAACTGTCCAAAGAGTATAACCAATAATTTCAAATACTTATATTTCATTTTTATATAGATATATCTATTTTATAACATTCAAAAAAAATTAGGGTAATAAACCCTGAACAATTTTTTTAACCTGATCAAAAGAATCATTCTGTTTGCTGATTGTTGATGTTATAACCGCTCCTTCTATTAAAAGGAAAATATTCCCGGTTATTAAATCAACATCAGAAACTTGTCCTTGTACCCCATATTCTGTTACGAGTGTTTTAATCAGATCTTTCTGTTTTTCTTTATGCTGTTTGGCAAAACCGGAGACAGAAGGATTTCCTTCCCCTAATTCAGAAACTATTTTTATGAAATGACATCCTGCAAACTTGGAGGTCTGCTGTAATTTCTTCCTGTAGTCAATAAGTGCCAGAAGTTTTTCTCTGGGTTCTGCAATCTTGGATGTACTGTTTTCATATCCCTCAAACCAACCAAGCTCTTCTTTGATGAGATATGCCTGAAGAA
The DNA here is from genome assembly GCF_019970045.1 of Chryseobacterium sp. GVT01B. GTDB lineage: Bacteria > Bacteroidota > Bacteroidia > Flavobacteriales > Weeksellaceae > Chryseobacterium. The sequence goes on along the minus strand of NZ_JAHXYI010000004.1, from coordinate 422,431 downwards.
GATCGTTTTTAGATGAAAAGTGGTTGTACAGTGAACCGATGGCTATATCAGCTTCTGCTATAATCTGGTTGATTCCTGTAGAATTGTATCCCTGTTTATAAAATAAATCTGAAGCAACCCTGATAATCCTCTCGCGTACTTTTTCTTTTTTCATCGTGAAAATTTTTACAAATCTAAACAAAAAATAGATAAGTCTATCTATTTTTAAAATACAGATAAATATTCTATTTTAGATCAAAGAAATAATCCCTGTCATGAAATCCCCGTTTTTCCTTTTCCTGTTTTTACTACTAATAGCTGTATCTTGCAGTCAATCACAGAAACCTAACCTTGGAAAAAATATGAAATCGACCAACCCTGTAGTATATTTTGAAATCCCTGTGCATGATCTGGAGCGTGCAGAAAAGTTCTATTCTGCTGTTTTCAACTTTAGTTTTGAGAAAGAAATCATAGATCGTTATGAGATGGCTCTGTTTCCTTTTGAAGAAAAAAACAGTGGGATTACAGGAGCTCTGGCCAAAGGTGATGTCTACAAACCTTCCAAAAACGGTGTTATTATTTATTTTAAAACAGAGAATATTGACCATACCCTGGAAAAGGCTGTAGAACATGGAGGAACTGTTCTTTATCCTAAGAAAACAGATGAAAAGTATGGTTTTGCCGTAGCAGAATTTGAAGATTCAGAAGGAAACAGAATTGCATTACATGAAACGGTAAAATAGTTATACCATTCGCTACATATTATTTTTTTAAATAAAATTGAAGCATATTTTGTATCTTTCAATAACCATTTTTAAAGATTATTTGGTAAATACCTATGGCGGAAGAACTTTATTTCATCAAAACCAACCCTACTATTGCCAAAATTAATTTGTACAATAAGCTCGACCGTGAAGAGGAAAATATTCTACAATTCCTGCCATCTGATGCAAAAGACACGCTTGAAAACATCAAAAACAAGGTAAAGGATTCTGTTGAAGAACTTACTCAGGAGGAACTCCTCCTTATTTTTCAATGGTTTAGTAAAGTGTATTCTTCAGATCATGAGGAAGCAAAAACACAGCTTTTCATCAATGGTATTGATCTTTTTTATGAAATACCGACAACCGTTCATGCCGAAAACTTTCTTCAGATTCTTTCAGACTATGAAAAGCTCCTGAAACAGGACATGAATTATATTGTAGACTCCAAAAACTTCAATCAATTCCTGATCTATGGAATATTTCTCACAGAAATTATCAACAGAGACCAGCATCACGATAATATACTTTGTGAGTATCTGAAGCCGGACAATCAATCTTTATACGTTTTGGCAGAAAACCAATGTGCTTCAAAAGAATTTGACGGAAAAATCATTCCGGAGCTTCAACATCATTTTGCTGATCTGTATGATCTGACTAAGTTTTACAAAGGACCTATTATCAAACTTGAACAGGAATAAATAAAGAGACATTTTTATGCCTCTTTTAAAATTCCAGGGTTTTTCATCAGATAATCTAATGCTTCCTTCACTATCTGTTCAGGACTTTTGGGATTAAAACCAAGTTCATTTCTTGATTTGGAAATATCAAAATCCTGCTGTAATCCGGAAAACATGGCAATATCTTTTCTTGTGAGTACAGGAGCTTTGCCACTGAGCTTTGCGGTAAATTCCATAATGGCAGCAATACTGAATAGGATTCCTTTAGGCACTGAACGGGGAATCTCCAGTTTCAATTCAGGATAAAGTTCGCTGGCTAAAATGGTGGTATCTGTAATCGTCAAACATTTTTCATTGGCCAAAATATAACGTTCCCCAGAACGGCCTTTTTCAGCTGCGAGATAACATCCTTCGGCCACATCTTTCACATCTATCCAGTTCAAAGTAATTTTGGTATCTACCGGAATTTTCTTGTTCAGGATAAGTTTCAATACTCCGAAGGAAACATTCAACGGAGAAAACGCTTCACTGCCTATCATCGCAGAAGGCATCACAGAAACCAGCTCTATTCCCAATTTTTCGGCCAGATCAAAAGCCAGTTTTTCACCATCATTCTTAGAATTATAATACATATCTCTCCGGTCCGGATTATAGCCGTTACTTTCTTTCGCAGGTAATGTAGTATAATCCAGTGCAGCAACAGAACTTACATAGATTATTTTCTTCACACCAGCTTCTGCTGCTGCTTCGATGGTGTTTCTGGTTCCCGCGATATTCACATCATAGATTTCTCTTTTGGGATCTTTTGCCCATAATTTAAAAGCAGCACCTACTGCATAAAAAGTTTCAACACCCTGAAGGGCTTTTACAAAAGAAGCCTTATCCGTAATATCAGCCTGCACCAGCTCACAATTCAGTCCTTCAAAAGGTTTTCTATTATGTATATTTCTTACTGCCGCGCGCACCGGCAATCCCTGTTTCAGTAAAAATCGGACTAAATTATTTCCCAGATGTCCATTTGCTCCGGAAACAAGACTTAAATGATTCTTTGTCATTGCATTGATTTTAATGCTGCAAAGTTCATCTTCCCAGAACCGGAACCACTTGACTTTTGTTAGTTAATTATTTTTCTCCGGATTCTGCTCAGACTTTCGGGTTTCATCCCTAAAAACGAAGCAATGTGCTGGATGGGAACATTCTGAATAATTTCCGGATAGTCTTGCATGAGTTTCAGGTAACGCTGTTCGGCATTCAAAACAGATAATTCTCTGGAACGGTTCTCATTATAAGCAATTGATTGTTGAAAAACCGAAATACTGAAATCTTTCATTGCCTGACTCTTAGCAGTCAGATAATCCAGGTTTTGTTTTGAAATTCTCAAAAGTTCAGCATCTGTGATGCATTCCACATTATTTTCAGAAACAGTACCATTGATAAAATCTGAATAAGAAGTGAAAAATCCGGGTGGACAATTGACATGAGTAGTAATTTCATTACCATTCTGGTCATTGTAAAAAAGCCTGAGATAGCCTGAAATAATATAGTAAAGATAATAAGGAACCTTTCCTGCTTCTTCTATCACAGTATTTTTTGAAAACATAACCGGCTCAAAATATTGTTTGACAGCTTCTGTTTCTTCACAGGTAAAATCATGAGCTGACCGGATATATTGTAAAAGCTTGTCGTGCATCGAAGTGAATATTTTAAGTCTTTTGCAAAGCTACCAAAAGAAAGCTTCAAAATTTATCAGTTAAAAAAATATTCGCCTTCTCATGTAACATTCCGGACTCAATGATTGTCTTGTATACATAATCGAAAGAACACTGCTGATAAAAAAGTACAACTGAGATTATAATAATAATTGAACCAGGATAAAAACTATACCACAGCCAGCAGTCTCCTTTACGATGTAGATCTGTTGGCTTTTTTATTTATAGCCAAATTCTTCACTGAAAAAAAGTAGTATACCAGTCCTCCGGTAAAATAAGCAAGTACATCAAAAACATCTCCGGTAAACCGGACAGATAGTTTCGGGCAAAGCACTTCAAACAAAAAAGACAGATAGAACACTGAAGTCAGTATAAATCTCAGATCCGGTTTCCATGGATACCCCAGGATTGAATTCATTATATATTCTATGAGATAACAATACATAGGAACAGTAATACCGTCTGTAAAATAATCATTGATAACGGGAATATAAATTCCGTTTCGTCTCAGTACAGCAATAGTCCCCCAAGCTGCCAGTCCCAGCAGAAACCAATATGAAATTCTTCTTTTCATCACATGTGGAGCACTGCCATTATTATCCCAAGAATCACCTGCAGTATTTTGGATATAACTTCCTGAGGGTCTCTTTTACTTTCATTTTCATTTTTATCTGCTGATTCGTAATCAAATTTTGGTTTGCCTTCCATTGCCTTATAATTTATTACTGCAAATATATCAAATTAGAACAATTGTTCTAATTTTAAAAATATGATTTATATCCACTCTTATATTCTTATCTTTGAGCTATGAAGACCAAGGATAAAATTCTGTCTAAAGCGCTGGAATTATTTAATGACAAGGGGTATAACAATATCACCACAAGGCATATTGCGGCTGAACTTAACATCAGTGCGGGCAATCTGCATTATCATTTCAGGCACTCGGAAGACATTATTAAAATTCTTTTCTCAGAGCTTACCCTGAAAATGGATGAACTACTGAACCAAATGAAAAAGCTGGAGAATAAAAGCCTGGAAGATCTTTATCAGTTTACTTATTCTACCTGTGAAATCTTTTATTTTTACCGTTTTATATTTATTAATTTTATAGATATACTCAACCAGATTCCTGAAATAGAATCCAGATATGAAGGGATCAATTTCAGCAGAAAAGAGGAATTTCAGCTCATCTTTTCAGATCTTCAAAAGAGTAATATTTTTCAGAAAGATGTTCCTCATTTTATCGTAGATTGTCTTACTGAACAGATATTCATTATTGCAGATAACTGGCTTACTCACAACAGGCTTATCTTAAAACTCAGTCCCCAAGAAGCAATACAGCATTATACGCTTCTGCAGATGAATCTTTTCTATCCACTTCTTAATAAAGAACAGCAAAAACTTTATGAGCAGCAATACATCCAATAGTCACAGTATCACCATCAGAAAAGGGCTCAGGAAAGATCTTCCGGAAATGCTGGAGCTTTTCACATCCACAATAGATGAGGTATGCAAAAAAGACTACAATCCCCACCAACTTGAAGCATGGAAATCCGGTGCAGAAAACGAGAAAAGATGGATAAATGTGATCAGCAGACAGTATGTTTTAGTTGCTGAAAATAGAAATCAGATCATAGGATTCTGTACTCTTGATAAAGGAAACTATATTGACCTTCTTTTTGTACACAAAGATCATCAGAAAAAAGGGATAGCAGTGATGCTTTACCATGAAATTGAAAAGGAAGCTCTGAAGCATGATACGAAACAAATTACAGCAGATGTGAGCAAAACCGCCAGACCATTTTTTGAAAAGATGGGTTTTCATTTGATTGAAGAGCAGACTGTTTATGTAAAGGAAATTGCCCTTACCAATTATAAAATGACAAAAAACATTTGTTGATTTCTGAATTATGGAATTACCACTGCAATACAATGAGTTTAGAATTTCAGTTCCTCTGGAATTTGAAAATGTATTTACTCATTTTTATTTTGCTGAAAATACTTCTGATCTATCTGTTACCAAAACTCTTTTGCCCACGTATCAGACAATTCTGTTATTCTGTTTTGGAGAAAGTGCTACAATGTCTACCCGGGAAAAGACGATCATTGGTGTTGATAAATGTATGGTATTTGGTCCGGTGAGGCAATCTTTTGAATATACGCTTCCTGCAGGTTGTTCTATTCTGGTAGCCAATTTTAAAGATGATGCTTTCTTCAGATTTTTTGGAAAAGTACCCATTGAACAGTCGGTAAGACATCCTGACGAACTGCTGGAAGAAAATTGTTTTACAGATTTGTGGCATCAGTTGAAAAATTTAGCTTCAACACAAGAACAAGTAAATCACATCCTTGAATTTTGCCGACCTTATCTTCAGCATCAGGACACTACCAGTAAGCTTTTGAGCAGTTTTGAAAATGATCTTTTAAATCCGGTCAAAGTAATTGCAGAACAGACTCAGCAGACGGAAAGAAATATTCAGCGCAAGCAGAAAGAGCAATTTGGATATTCTTTAAAAGAACTTAACCGCTATAACCGTTTTTTAAAAGCTGTAAAAGTCATTGAAGAGGAAATCGCTAAGCAGAATAAAGTGAAATGGTTTACCATTATTGATGAATGTGGTTATTATGATCAAAGCCAGCTTATTCATGATTTCAACCATTTTATGAACATTTCGCCAGCTCAGTATTTAAAATTTCAGCAAGAGATCTGTAATCCAAAATCGAAATAGTCCGTTTCGTTTTCTTACAATTTTCGCACAGTACATCACGCTACTTTTGTCTCATTAATCTTAACAAAAAAAGCAATGAGACATTTAATAATTTACGCCCATCCGAATGAGAACAGTTTAAATCATCAACTTTTAAACACCGTTATTGAAACACTTGAATCCAGTAATCAGGAAATTGTAGTGAGAGATCTTTATGCGACAGGTTTTGATCCTGTACTTTCTTTGGCTGATATGCAGGGGCAGCGCATGGGAAAAGTAGCTGATGATATACAAGTTGAACAGGATTATATTTTCTGGGCAGAACAGATTACTTTTATTTATCCTATCTGGTGGACAGGTCTTCCTGCGATGATGAAAGGTTATATAGACCGGGTGTTTAGTTACGGATTTGCTTACCGCTATGACCATGGTATACAAAAAGGACTTCTGACGGGTAAAAAAGCCGTCATTATCAATACCCACGGAAAATCTCATGAAGAATATGAACAAACCGGAATGGATAAAGCTCTCACTTTAACCTCGGATAATGGAATTTTCATCTACTCCGGACTGGAAATTATTCAACATTTATTTTTTGATAAGGCAGATAAAGCAACTTCCGAAGATATTGAAATCTGGAAGGATCAGATTAAAAACTTATATTCTGAACATGTCCTTAATTATTAAATAACAATTCATGAAAACAAATACTGATAAACAAACCGTTAATCCTTTATTAATCAACACTTATAAGCTGACAAAGAAAATAATAAAATACAGTTTTTACATCTTTATCCTGTATTTTACTTTTAAGGGATTTATGGCATGAAATTAGCTTCAAAAATCGCAAGTAAAATTGTTTTGAACCATTATTTTAAGCCATTAAGATAGATGGATGGTTAAGTTTTTTTTAAAACAAATCTTGTTATAACCCTGCAATACGTCTTAATGGTTTAAATATTGGATCCGCAGAAATTCTGTACATTTACAACATCATGAAACATTTAAACAGTATACTACGTCTTCCATTCTTCAGTGAATATTACGTTCCGAGCTATCGTTCGGGAAGACTTTCTATATCTGTAATTCAATAAAATAATCTAAAATATTATAGAGCCCGGACAGTACCTGTCCGGGCTTTTCATTTTTAAAACTATTCAACATGATTCATTTACTACAAGAAAATGTGGCTATTATCCTTCCTGAAAACGGTTTGGAAGAAAAACTTACACAAGCCCAAAAGGAAAACAGAAAACTATCCATCAAACTGGGATTTGACCCTACTGCACCGGATCTGCATCTGGGGCATGCGGTAGTACTGAAAAAACTGAAACAATTTCAGGATCTGGGACATCAGATCATTATCGTGGTAGGAAGCTTTACAGCAAGAATTGGTGATCCTACAGGGAAAAATAAAGCCCGAAAACCTTTAAGTGCTGAAGATGTACAGCATAATGCCCAGACTTATATCAATCAACTTTCCAAAGTAATTGATGTTCAGAAGACAAAGATTCTTTTCAATTCTGACTGGCTGGATGCGCTTGACTTTTCAGAGGTTATTCAATTGCTGTCAAAAGTTACTGTTGCCCAACTGATGCACCGTAATGATTTTAATAAAAGATTTGCGGAAAATACTCCTATTGCCATGCATGAACTGGTATACCCAATTCTTCAGGGCTTTGATTCTGTAAAAATTGAGTGCGACATCGAAATGGGTGGCACAGATCAGCTTTTCAACTGTACAATGGGAAGGCAGCTTCAGGAGGTACATGGAATGTCTGCACAGATCGTTATGTGTATGCCTCTGCTCAAGGGTCTTGACGGAAAGGAAAAAATGAGTAAGTCACTGAACAATATTATTGGGCTGACAGACGAGCCTAATGAAATGTTTGGAAAGACAATGTCTATTCCCGATGCATTGATAGAGGAATTTATCAACCTGACTACGGATTTTTCGGTGGAAGAAAAAAAGACTCTTGTTTCGAGAATAACGGAAGGCGAAAATCCTATGAATATTAAAAAGCTCATTGCTAAAAATATCATCAGCCAATACCATGATAATGCTTCAGCAGAAAATGCGGAACAATTCTTTATCAATCAGTTTCAGAATAAAAATTTTGAAGAGAAAGTGTATGAGTCTGTTTTTATACATAATTTGAAGAGTATTCAAAACAAGGTATCTCTTGTGGAACTTTGCCATCAGCTTAAAAATGAGCTAAGTAAATCGGCAGTCCGAAGGTTAATTGAGAATGGAGGAATTCAGGTCAATAACAATAAAATAACAGATGCTAATGAAGAAATGGAACTGATCCCTCAAACTAAAATAAAGATCGGGAGAAGAGGCTTTTTTGAGTTAATATAAGGCTGGAAGAGGGAAGCTGGGAGAAGAAAGTTTCTGGATGACGTGTAACATCTGAAGCTATTTGATTGAAATCTTTGAGATAACTTTTATTAAAAAGAGAAAAGTATATCTTAGCAATCAAAATAACTTCCATCCTCCTTCTCCCAGCTCCCAGCCTTAACCATTACATTATCCAGCTTATTTCAATATCTTCGTTTTCTTAAAACTATTTCCAATGAGCTACATCATGGTTGACATAGAATCGGATGGGCCGATTCCCGGTGATTTTTCAATGGCCTGTTTCGGAGCTGTACTCGTTACAGAGGAACTGGACACCACTTTTTATGGAAAGCTTAAACCGATTTCTGATAAATTCAATCCTGATGCTTTAGTGGTTTCCGGCTTCAGCAGGGAAGAAACAATGAATTTTGATGATCCTGAGACTGTCATGCTTGCCTTTGAAGACTGGATTAAAACGAACTCCAAAGGAAGGCCTATTTTCATCAGTGATAATAATGGCTTCGATTGGATGTTTATCTGCTGGTATTTTCATCATTTTCTCGGACGGAATCCTTTTGGTTTTTCTTCCAGAAGACTGTCTGATCTTTACTGCGGATTGGAAAAGGATACTTTTGCCCAGTGGAAACATCTTCGTAAGACTGAGCACACCCACAATCCGGTAGATGATGCCCGGGGAAATGCAGAAGTTTTATTGTATATGAAAGAAGAAATGGGACTGAAAATTGCATTAAAATAGAATCTAATTTTTATTTTTGAATATGAATCTTGACCTGCGTTACAAAGAAGCTGATGATACCGATATTGATTTTCTACTCAACCTCAGAATGAAAACCATGAACCCTCATTATGAAAATTCAGGGTTATCTACTGACAGAGAAACAACTTTGCAAAGAGTTCTGTACCAGTTTGAAAAAGCCAATATTATTCTTTTAAACAATCAACCCATTGGACTGTTAAAAGTAGACCGAACATTTACAAACATTGATGTCCTGCAACTTCAGATTGATCCCAGCCAGCAAGGTAAAGGACTTGGAAAAAAGATTTTGTCTGATATTCTTGAGGAAGCTTCGTTAGCAGGAAAAACGGTGTCATTAAGTGTTTTGAAAACCAATAAGGCACAACATCTTTATACAAGTCTTGGTTTTAGAATTGTGGGTGAAGATCAGTATTCCTATTTCATGGAAACTGAAAAACAATGAATTGAAAATCATGTAAGTTTTGGCTAAAGCCGTTGGAATTTATTTTTAATTTTAAAACGGGCTAAAGCCCGTTCCTATTGAATGTGGACTGCTAAAATCAATTTTATCATTCTATTTTTTTTGATTTAAACACAAATCTCACAAATAAATGAGCGCAAATGGCCACAATTATTTGCGAGATCTGAAAATATGAGATTGCTTCACTACGTTCGCAATGACGGGTTACTGATTTGCTATCGTTACATAGATCAACCTTCCGCCTTCTTCTGCAGATAACAGAATTTTTTTACCATCAGTCAGTTCAACCATAGAACCTGTTGGAATTTCTTTTTGTTCTGTGATATCTTTCATTCCTGATAAACTTTGGTTTACCAATACCCATCTTCCTTGATGGAAAGTAAAATATCCTACAGGCATTTTATCCTGCATCGTCAGGTTTTCATTGCGTATCACTTTCCTGGAAACATGCCATTTGAATAAATATTGATTGTGATAGACCATCAGTCTGTGGTTTTCCGGTTTCCATACCTCATCATCAAATTTGAAATATAAATCTAAAACAGGTAATGTTCCCTGATGTGGGGTTCCACAGAATGGACATTTAGGGCTGCTCGTATTATCAAAGACATACCATTTTTCGGTACAGCCGGAATTGTGGCAAGGCTGTATCAGATCTACAGTTTTCAGTAAAGCAGTTTCCCATTCATTGGCTGTGGGGCGTCTGATGGGGTCATGCAAACCGTCTATAAAAGTTTTTCTGAAAAGCTCTGAAATATAAGGTCCGGTTACGGTATAAGGAATTTTTTGAGGATCACCCCAGAATGCATCCCACTTCCGGAGATGATCTGCTTTTACCTGATTGGAAGGGTTTTCCGGATGTTCTACAAACAGGGCTTTTTCTCCCATGGATATAATTTCGTCTTTTTCGGAGTCCAGATCCCATATTTTCCCTCCACGCAAAGGATGTCTTCTTAAAAGGTACATATAAATCAGAACAGCAAGGGCGTGCAGATCTGTTTTTTGATTAGGCAGATGTCTTCCAGGATCCTGAAGGCTTAAATGTTTCGTTTTCAACACTTCAGGAGCAATAAAGTCTGCAGTTCCTATTACTTCCGGAGGAAACAGTTTGGGGACAACAAGTCCATCTATATCAATGATACAGGCAGATTTCGTTACCGGATCTACCAGAATATTATTATAAGACAAGTCGGAATGTGCCAGCCCCATCTGATGCAGTTTTTTAACTCCTCTGCTGATATTGACCGCAATCTGAAAATAACTCAGCCAGTCTCCCAGTTCCGACGGATCCAGTCTCAACGGATACTGCTGATTCCTGAACATGGGCGCAGTAAACCATTTTCCTACTTTATCCTGCCCCTGGATATTTTCTGAACCGATATATCCTTTCGCAAAATAGAATTTATTATGATAAACAGGAACTACAATTCCTGTGAGTTTATTTTTTTCAACAATATCGTATGGCCACCTGAATATTTCGTTTAGAAAATACTCTGAAGCATTCCCGTTTTGTATACTCTGCAGATAGGTGGAAACAATTCTCATGATTCTTTCTTTTTGTCCTTCATCCAGCGGATTCCGGTAAAAAGCAACCACATAGTCTTTATCAGGAGAAAAATAAACATCTTTCACGCCGCCCCGGATAGGGTTTTCATCTACATATTCATAGGATTTGGCTGTGTCCAGGACAGAAACAACCTTAATGGTCTTTTTCATGGTATTAATAGATTATTGCCAATGTTCGGTCATCGTGATTTCCTCTGCTCCAGAAATCGCTCCATATTAAAAGCTGCTCATCAATTTTTTCATCGTTGATAAAATCTGCTTTCGTCCGGTCATCATTATTTCCGGCAAAGTCTTCAAAAAGTGATTTCCAGCTTTCTGTATCTTCCAGTTTATTTTCTGTGAGAAATTTCGGATCATAAATACCATCCGTCATCAGCACGAGATAGGAAAAATCATCCACACAGGTGATCCGGAAACGGGAAGCCACATGATCGTTGAAAATTTCTTTCATGGTAATAAAACGGGTACCTCCACTAAATTCTCCCACATCCATCTGATTTAAAAGTTTCACTTCAGAAAAATCAGGATTGATGAGATTAATCGGGCAATCTCCTACTCCAAAGCTAAGAATGACATACCCGAAACTAAACTTTTTAAGTAAAGTAAAAATCAGCGTAGCATGCAGATCACTTACAGACAGAGCATTTTCTGCTGCCGTTTTTTCTAATGTTTGATAGACATGTAAAACACTTTCCGATAAAATATTTTTGATATTTCGCTCAGCATCCGTTTGTTCTTTATCTGAAGAACCTGAAGCATACATCTGGTTGATATTATTTTCGATTTCGCCTACAATCTCCCTCGAATTGAAAAACTGACTTATCGTTGCCGTTGCCAATCTCGAACCTTCTCTTGCAGCAGCTGCCGAGCCCGCTCCATCTGAAACAGAAACAATATTCCAATCTTCAGGAAGGTTATTCACCGAAAAATCATCTTCACGGAATTTTCCTTCATGGGCATGGGAACGTCCTCTTTTGGAAGCCACAACAATTTTTTTGTCTGAAAAGGAACCTTTGAAAGAATCTTCCTCAGATTTATAAAAAGCTGCATTTGTATCGCTTGGAATATTTTTCCACAAATCTTTCGGATCTGCGTTCACAAAGAGCTGTATTTTTTTTGTCTCAATCTGCTTCTGATCATGAATGTGATAAAACTGAACATCCAGATGATACATATTGTTGGTAACCGGAATTCCTGAAATTGTATCGTTTTCAAAAGTAAGGCCCGTTTCTTCAATACCGCTGATATTCTGAATTTTTATATTCGGAAAATCTTCCATGTCAAGATGGAATTCATAGAACTGCTTTGCACTGGCATTCTTTAATACCCAATGCGCATCTTTGAACTCTTCTTTTTCTTTATAAACGGCAGCTTGTTCCATCGTCTTTGGTTTAGAGTCAGAGGCTGATTTCCTGAAGAACTTACCCATCATTATCCTAAGGTTCTGTTAATATCAAATCCTCCGCCGGAAAATCCGTAATAATCCGAAGTTCCGCACCATGGACATTTGCTGTATCCTTCTCCTCTCAAACAGTGAATACCGCCACAGGAGCAGGTTGCCAACGCAATAGGATTGGCACAATGAGGACATGAAGTTCCTCCATCCAGTTCTTCTATATTGATTTTAAGGTGAGTTTTCTGATTGGAAGAAAGTCTGTAGTAGGCTTTTTCATCAATTTTATAAGCTCCGTCCAGTCTGTAATATCTTGTTGCCATTCCGGGAATGCTTGATTCGGCAAATGCTTTTTTAAATTTCATCAGGTAAAGCTTTTCAGTTTCCTGACATTTCCCGTTTAATACTACAAAATTGTTATCCGGAAATCGCTGTTCCATTTCAGGATCTACTTTCTCGAGAATAAGGGAATCAATTTTAGACAAATTAATTCCTTCTTTTTTGGCTTCTGTAACACTCTGGCTGGTTGTTTTAATAGAATCGGTTACCCATTTGAAAAATTCTTTATAGGAATTCTCATCAGAGTTATTAAACAGCAGTACATTATCTGCTAATGAACCTAAAAGTTTGTAATTTGTATTTTCTCCAATAGATACGGCAATTGTATTGGATTTTCCGCTGTACTTGTTATTCCACCTCTCAATAGCTTTGGTAGCATCATCAGTGGGAACTCCGTCTGTAAAAAGGAAAACGATGGGTTTCCAGTCGCCTTTTCTTTCGTAGGTGGTTTTCACAATATCTCTGTCAATACAATCCATTACTTTAATCAAACCCTGGGAAAGTGATGTGCCACTCCCGATTGGAATTTTAGGTGGATAAAAGCTGATAATATCCTGCATAGGAGTAATCACTTCTGCTTCTCCTGCAAAACCTATCACGGAAATGTAAACGGTTTCAAGTGAATACGGATCTTTCTTTAATTCTCTGATGATATTGGCGATACCTTCCTGTACCTGCTCAATAGGTTCTCCTACCATAGATTCGGAGATGTCTACTAAAAAATAAATAGGCAGTCTTCTCATGTTGTAAAGACAATTTTTTAAATAATAATATTAAGCTCCGATGGTGGAGGAGGCAGTGTGATATTTTCTCCTGTATTCTGCGAATGTCCTCCCTGTGTAATGGAAGAACTTACCCATCTGAAAAACGAAGAAAGTGTGATAGCGTCTGTGGTATCCAGTTTTACCACATGATCAGTCAGTTCCTTCAAAAACTGTTCATCAGCTTTCGGGCCGGCAGCACAGCCTACGATGGCACCAAATTCTAGTCCTCTGATCACAGGAATCATCTGTCTGTATTTCTGAATATCCGAAGGTTTTCCATCTGTAAATATAAAAAGTAACGGCTGCCAGTCTCCTTTTGTATCCGCTGATTCTTTTACAATCTCTTTCTTCACCAATTCTGAAACCATTTCCAATGCAGCTCCCGTGTGGGTTGGCCCGCTGTCCGGACAGGTAATTTCCATGGGATAAAAACTCGCCAGATCTGTCAAAGGAATAATATTTTTCACTTCTCTATCGAAAGTGATAACGCTTAGATGCAGACTGTCCATTGCCTGTGGATCTGCACGAAGCATACTGATCAATCCGTTAAATCCGTTATTCAGTGCCTGAATAGGCTCACCGTTCATAGAACCTGAGGTATCTAATAAAAAATAAGCTAATAATCTCCTGCTCATTATATGACAAATATTAAGTCTGAAGCCGGCGGAGGGAGTCGGAGACTTCCAAGCCGGCTTTTATTTTGGTTTGATAAAAATTTAGAATCTAGTTGGAATAAGCGTACTGCTGTCTCAGAATGTCTATAAAGTTATCTGTATGATGCGGCTCTCCTACAGCGCGGAATTTCCAGTCGCCATTGTGACGGTATGCTTCTGCAAAAACCATTGCACACTTACCATTCATACTTGAATCTCCTGAAAGGCTGTATTTCGTAATTTCTTTTCCTGTAGCATCCACCGCACGGATAAATGCATTTTCGATCATTCCGAAGTGTTGGTTATTCGTTCTTCCCTGATAAATGGTAACAATGAATACTATTTTCTGATAACTCTGGTCCAACTGATCCAGCCTTACAATGATCTGCTCATCATCCCCATCTCCCGCTCCGGTTCTGTTGTCTCCTGTAAGCCACACATTCCCGCTTGGGTGCTGCATAGAATTAAAGAAAACCACATCTCCCTGGTAAAGCCCCATCTGTCTTCCGTCATTGGTTTGTACCGTTCTTCCAAGATTGGCGACTTTGCCATTACCATCTAAAAGAAAAGCCACAGCATCAAGGTCATACTCAGCTTCTTTACTGAACAGTTTTCCAAAGAATCCTCCGCCTTGCTTTCTTACATCCCATCCTAAGCCAATGGTTACTTTTGAAAGATCATAAACGCTTTCTCCGCGGTCATTCTTTCTTAAATCTATCGTTTGTCCTTTCTGTAAATTAATTGCCATAGTTATAGTTTTGTGTATTTGATGATTTTATTTGATAATTTGTCCTTTGTAGTATTTCTCTAAAAAGAAACCAAGATCTGCTCTGTATCCTATTCCTGAAGCTTCAAATTTCCAGCTTCCGTTTCTTTTGTACAGCCTTCCGAACTCTACACCGGTTTCAATGGAGAAATCTTCATCCAGCTCATATTTTGCAATTTCCTGGTTTGAATGATTATCAACAACCCGGATATAAGAGTTTCTTACCTGTCCGAAATTCTGTCTTCTTCTTTCAAAATCTTCTATAGTGACTACGAAAAGAATTTCTTCCACTCTTGAATCTACTTTATCTAGATCTATTACGATGGCTTCATCATCGTCACCATCACTGTTTTTACCATTAGGATCATCACCTGTATGAGTAAGAGCTCCGTCCGGAGAATTCAGGTTATTGTAAAAAACAAAATATTCTTCGCTTACTAATTTTCTGTCAGAATCAATCATGATTGCAGAAGCATCCAGGTCAAAATCGTAGCCGGTTCCTTCATTGGGATCCCAGCCTAATCCAATCGTCATTTTCGTCAATCCTATGTCGATCTTTTGCCCTTTCTGTAGATTAATTGCCATAGTGTTTTATATTATGATTATTTTTCGCATTAAGATAGAAGTGATTTATGACCTGACCAAATTTATTTAGGAAAAAATGATCTACAGAGCGCAATTAAAGCTATTTAAGTCACCCATCACCATAAAAAAAGGTCCAATTAAAAAATTGAACCTTGTATTGTATAAAAGAGTATTAAATTAATTTTCAAAATCCTTATCTGAAACGGCAGCATTTCTTGCTTTGGCCAGCATAGGAATGGAAACCAGTCCCATCACCAGCATGATCACAATCTGCAGCGGTAAAGAAATAAAAGAATATGTCAATCCCATTTCCCCTCCGAAATCAGCACTTTTTCCTACGGATATAAAAAGCGCCATAAAGCCATACTTCATCGCAAGGTTATAAGCCCCAATACCTCCACTGGCAGGAATAATCATTCCCAATGTTCCTACTACGATAATAAAGAAACCGTCTGCAAAAGTAAATGCGGAGGTTTCAGGAAGTGCAAAGCAAACCAGATAAGCAGCTAAATAATAACAAATCCAGATTCCTAATGTATAAAGGATGAATTTTCCCTTTTCTTTTAATTTAAAAATAGACATTATCCCCTGGAAAATTCCATCAATAAAGTTGACAATTTTTCCTAAAAAAGGAATTCCTGAAAGTTTCTTTTTGAATACAAAAAACAAAACGGTTCCCACAATCAGAATTGAAAGGACCAATACAATCTTATTAGGATTCATACTGATTCCTGAATTTTTATAGAAGGACAGAATTGCATCGTATTTAAACAACAATGTCAATCCTAAGAAACCAAGCATACATATCAAATCTACCACTCGTTCCAAAATAATCGTTCCAAAAGATTTGTCCACAGGTACTTTTTCTACTCCATACAAAGCCGTAGCTCTTGCCACTTCACCACTTCTTGGAATGGTAAGGTTCATCAGATATCCAAATGATATGGACCAAAGGGCATTAGAATTTGAAATTCTGTATCCCATGGGTTCAAGCATCAGGTTCCAGCGAATGGCCCTAAACCAATACGCAAGAAGACCAAATACAGACGCAAACAATACCCACAGATAATTTGCTTTTGCCAATGACTTCTGGATGACTTTAAAATCAAGACCTCTTAAGGCAAGCCATAAAAAAAAGCCTGCAAAAGCAAGCGATATTACTATTGTTAATATTGATTTTACTGGACTTTTTGATGTTTTCTCCATGTACTAGGTAAGAAGATTTGTTTTTTCATCCGGGAAAACGATCTTTGGCTGGAAGTCTTTAGCCTCTTCCGGGGTCATCTGCGCATAAGCAATAACGATGATAATATCATCTTTCTGTACTTTTCTTGCTGCAGGCCCATTCAGACATACTTCTCCGGATTTTCTTTTTCCTTTGATAACGTACGTGTCAAAACGTTCTCCGTTGTTCACATTCACAATATAGACCCTTTCCCCCACTACCAGACCGGCAGCTTCAATAAGATCTTCATCTATTGTTATACTTCCTATATAATTAAGGTCAGAGGCAGTTACTCTCACCCTATGAATCTTAGACTTGAAAACTTCTATTAGCATGTTGCAAATTTATTAATAAAAATTAATAAATCAGGTCTTTAGTATCATTTAAAAACTCCCACAAACACAGGCGTTTAATTTCACAGAACACAAAGATTCTGAAAATTACTTATAGATTTAATAATCATATGGTCAAAAAAATTAATTGTTTATACAGAATTTAGGATTTAATAAATACGAAAAATAATATTAACTTTTTGCTAAAGTCAATAAACATAAGCATTTGGCATGATTTTAGTAACCTGTAACGTAGATTTTCTGTAAAAAGTGGAATTATCATATTTTAACCAATTTCACCGAAAAGCAAAAAAATTTTACAAGTTTTAATAAAAAAATTGCACAATTAGAAAATAGTATTATATTTGCTATAATTACGAACTAACTTTAATATTAAAAATTATGAACAAGTCTGAATTAATCGACGCAATCGCTAAAGATGCAGGTATCACTAAAGTTGCAGCAAAAGCTGCTTTAGAATCTTTCATTGGTAACGTAACTACTACATTAAAGAAAAAAGACGGAAAAGTGTCTTTAGTAGGTTTCGGTACTTTCTCAGTAGCTGAGAGAGCTGCTAGACAAGGGATTAACCCTGCAACTAAAAAACCGATCAAGATCGCTGCTAAAAAAGTTGCTAAATTTAAAGCTGGAGCTGATTTGTCAAATGCAGTTTCAGGTGCTAAGAAAAAATAATCATTCAGATTAAAAAAATTCAAGGGCTGTTTCTTAGAAATAGCCTTTTTTTTGTGTTCAAATAATAGAATAAATTAAACCATTAAGAAGGTTTAAGCGGTTAAGAATTATTAAGTTTTGGCTAAAGCCGTTATTATTGTCGCAAATAAATAAGCGGGCTAAAGCCCACCTCTATTGATATACATTTTCATAATTTAATCAAGATCAGCAAACAACTGATAATCAAATGACAATATTTATAATTATCTAATCATTCAATAGGAACGGGCAATCATCCTGAGCGTGGTCGAAGGGAGCCATTAAAAAACATCACCAATTCCGATGGCAGCCAAAACCTAAAAAGGTTATAATCTGCCTGATTTCATTACTTTTCAAAATAAGCTGTACAATATCAAACTTCAGCTAAAGCTTTTATCATTGATACAAATAAATAAGCGGGCTAAAGCCCGCTTCTATTGATAGTACAAAGTTTATTTTTTCAGTATTCGTTTATAGTAAAAACGAACACCACTAATTTCTAGCTTCTAACATCTAATTCCTTATTTAAGGAGCTAGTCTTGAAATTTTCCAATCCAGATCTTCCAGCTGGTAAATAATTCTGTCGTGAAGACGGTTGGGTCTGCCCTGCCAGAATTCAATCTCATAAGGTCTTGCCAGATATCCGCCCCAATTAGAAGGTCTTGGAACTTCAGTATTTTCATATTCTTTTTCCAGTTCTTTTAATTTACCTTCCAAAAACTCTCTGTTCGGAATCACCTGGCTCTGTGGAGAAACTACAGCTCCCAACTGGCTTCCTTTAGGTCTTGAATGGAAATAACCATCACTTAAGTTTTCTGCCAGCTTCTCAAGATCTGCTTTGATAATGATCTGTCTTTCAAGATTAGGCCAGAAGAAATGCAGACATGCTTTATGATTGTTTTCTATTGCTTTTCCCTTTCGGCTGTTGTAGTTGGTATAAAAAATAAATCCTTCATGGGTATATGCTTTAAGAAGAACCATTCTTGTTCTCGGACACCCGTCTTCCTCTACAGTAGAAACAGCCATAGCATTGGATTCTGAGATCATTGGGCTCTCACTGGCCTCCAAAAACCAGTCTCTGAACTGCTCAATTGGATTTTGTTTTATCTCACTTTCAATAAGTTGGGATTTCTCGTACACTTTTCTTTTGTCGTGCAGGTTTTCCATAAATATTTTTTATTAAATTTGAGTATGAATCACTCATACAAAGGTAAAATATTAATCTCGACACCTGACATTTCCGGCGATATTTTTTCAAGATCGGTAGTGTTGGTTATTGAACATAATGAAAGTGGTGCATTTGGTTTGATACTGAATAAAAAGAACAGCCAAATGAGCAGCAAGTTCAAAGATTTTTTTGACTTTAAAATTGAGGTGTATGACGGAGGTCCTGTGGAGAATGATAAAGTATTTTTTATTGTAAAAGGTAAAAGGGTTACTGAAATCTATACAGACATCACAGATGAATATTATCTTACAGAAGATATTGAACGTATCATTAATGCTGTTTTGAGCAGCGAACTGGATATTGAGCACATCAAAATATTTTCAGGTTATTCAGGATGGTCTCCAGGCCAGCTTGACACTGAAGTTCAAAGAAAAATGTGGACAGTTGTGGATGTTTATAATCTGGATTATACTCTTCCAAACGATCAGACCCTTTGGAAGTCTATTATGCAGAATCTTGGTGGTGAGTTTCTTCTCTGGGCGAATTCACCTGAAGACATTTCGCTGAATTAATGTAGTATTTTCATATCAATCAGACAATTAACAAACTTTAAGATTCCTTTAACCAATTTTAAAGAAAGTTTTTCCGTTCTTTGAAAAACTAAAATCACTGATATGAAAGGTATTACATTACTTGCTTTATCAATATTTTCTACCGCATTTTTATCATTTACTCCCATTAACAAAAAATATATTGTCATAGATGCCGGTCATGGCGGAAATGATTTTGGGGCTACGCATGGTGAAATTCGTGAAAAGAATATATCATTAAGTGTTGCTAAGGAAATCCAGAAGATTAATGAAAGCCAGGATAAATATGAAATCATTCTGACAAGGGATTCTGACACGTATCCTTCTCTTTCCGAAAGGACAGCTCAGATCAATAAACTTAATCCTGAAATGGTGATTTCACTCCATGTCAACACCTCTCCTGAACAAGAGAGATCTGATAACGGTTTTGAAGTTTACACTCAGAATTCTGATGTTTCAAAGGAGTTAGCCGGAAAAATTTACAAGAAATTCAATGCCCGCAAAATATCGGAGAGTAATCTTCATATTTTAAGAGAAACTAAAGCACCTGCCGTATTGGTAGAGCTTGGATTCATCAATAATTCTGAAAACAGAAATTATATAACGAGTGAAAAAGGGCAGAAAGAAATCGCACAGAAATTTGTTGAAATCATCAACGAATACTAAATAAAATAAACAATTTCTGATTTAATCAGAATAAAACCCGGTAAAGGACTTCTGGAACTTTGTTGTTTACCGGGTTTGTCAATTTTTATTGATTAAAACTTTTCTTCCAGCTTTCCACTAATTCTGAGAAACGGGAATTTTCAAAAGTCTTATTTCTAATCTTACCTACAGAAAATATACCTTTTTCTTCAGAAATCATTAAAATCTCTTCAGCTTTCTGAGATTCAAATGCGATAATTTCGTGTTCCTGAATATCAGCAAGGTTATTTTTATGTAAAAAAGTCACAAAGTTTTCCATCAAAGGAGAAATGTAAGCTCCTTCAGTCTGCTTGGGTACTTTAATAACATCGCCTTCTAAAAAAAGAAGATTTCCGGCAGTGGTACGTGCTATTCTTTTGTTTGGGTTCAGAAGAATAACGTCATCAAGGTCATTTTCCTGGGCATAGATCGCTCCGTAGATATTTTCCGGGCAGTGAACTCTGATATTGCTCAGAAGGTTGTTATTAACGTTAATTTCTTTAATCAAATCCAATTCTAAAGATCTTTGATGAACTGACAGTACATCTGCTAACTCTGAAACTTCGTAAAAATAGGAAACAGAAGATTTTGCCAATGTTACACCGTCATTATTCCTGAACACCTGGAAATTGATAATCCCGTTCTTTACCCCTTTATCTTCAATAATTTCTTTTTGAAAAAGTGTCTGGAAAAACTCCAGGGTGTAAGTTAAAGGAATATTCATTCTCATTTTTCTCATGGAAGCCATCAGGAAAAAATAGCATTCTTCGTCCATGATCAATCCACCATTTCTTACAAAGAAAGAAACTTTCACTGAGTCGCCCCAAAGGAAGGCTCTGTTCTTTACATTTAACTCGTCTGATGTAAAATATTGATTTTCCAATTTTTGATGTGATTTATTTACAAAAAAATAATGAACGATAAATCGTTCATCAGTTTTATCATTTAATATAGCCCGGTATTATGCCGCACCTAGTTTTATTCTCAGGTTTTCAATAAGATTTTCCCAATACATTGCATTTTCCTCTTCATCACCTTCTTCACAGAAATCTGTAATATTTAAAGCCAGATCTTCTGTAATATCATCAATTGTGATAGTCATTTCAAAGAAATTTTTTGTTCCTTCATCTTCTTCCCATCTGAAACGCACGAAACCTTCAGGCTTATATCTGATCAAAGTGGCCTTCTCAGCAGGTCCTCCACCCCAGCTAAAAAAGAAATCATCGCCTTTCTCTGTTACCTCATCCGCAAACCATTCAGACAATCCCTCTGCAGTCGCCAGATATTCATATAAAATCTCTGATAAACAGTGCATTGGAAATTCGTAATGGACTTTATGTTTCGCCATATAATCTTTGTTTTATCGTCCCGCAATATATAAATTAATTTTTTTATTACGCAAAAAAACAATTACTTTTTTAAAGAATCAGTATGATATTTATCACGGGATTTAAATCCTTATTTCATTAATTTTTAATGGTTAAAACTGTCATGTAAAGCATAAAAAAATCTCTCCTTTCCGGAGAGATTGTATCTTTAATTTTCGTTCAGTATATCAAGAATAATCTGACATCCTTCTCTGATTTCATCTTTGGATAATGTAAGAGGCGGAGAGATTCTCAGGTATTCATTTCTGTATAGCTGCCAGAAGACAACAAGCCCTTTCTCCATACATTTTTTCGCTACTTCCAGTGTATATTCCGGTGTTCCGAGATTCACGGCAAGCATTAAACCTTTGCCATTGATATTTTTAATTTTAGGATGAACTAAAAGTTCTCTGAACAGTTTTTCTTTTTCTTCCACTTCATTCATCAATCCGCTGTCCAGCACTTCTTTTAAAGTAGCATAACTTGCCGCAGCAATCAATGGATTTCCACCAAAAGTAGTAATATGACCAAGCTTTGGTGAGTGTGATAAGCTTTCCATAATTTCTCTGGAACTCATAAAAGCTCCTACAGGAACTCCTCCTCCCATTCCTTTACCCATCACCAGGATATCCGGAACGATTCCAAAGTGTTCAAAAGAAAATAACTTTCCTGTTCTTCCAAATCCGGGCTGAATTTCATCTAAAATCAAAAGTGCTCCTACTTCTTCACATCTTCTTTTTAGTTTGATCAGATAGTCTTTATCGGGAACCAGAAACCCTGCTGCTCCCTGAATGGTTTCAAGGATAACACAAGCCGTTTTCTCAGTGATTTTATCGAAATCTTTTTCATTATTAAATTCAATGAAAGAGACCATTGGCAGTAAGGGACGGAATTCTCTTTTATGGGTTTCATTTCCTGAAACACTTAAAGCACCATGGGTATTTCCGTGATAAGAGTCTTTAAAGGAAACAATTTCTTCTCTTCCGGTATATCGTTTTGCCAGCTTCAGACTTCCGTCAATAGCTTCGGCACCACTGTTTACAAGATAGGTAACTTCCAAAGGATCCGGAGTAGCTTCTGCAAGCAGTCTGCATAAAGCAATAGGCTTTTCCTGCGCATATTCGCCATATACCATTACGTGAAGGTATTTATCTGCCTGTTCTTTGATTGCATTTACAATCTTAGGATGTGAATGTCCCAGCGTATTGGCAGAAACTCCTGCTACAAAGTCAAGATATCTTTTTCCATCTGTACCGTAAATATAGCTTCCTTCTGCTTTTTCAACTTCAAAACCTGCCGCAAATTTTGTGGTTTGAGCCTGATATATAAAAAAATCTTTATGCATTTCCATTGTCTCCAAAATTTCAGCAAAGCTATAAAAGATTCATTAAAGGTTAAAATTAATCCACAAAAAAAGACCAGTGAGTACTGGTCTTTTATATTATTTTCTGGTTCGTTTCGGCTTTTTAGCTTCTTCTTTCGCTTTTTCGTCATCAATTGCTTTCTGCGCTTTATCGAAGAGTTCGCTATCGGCGGTATATTGTATTTCTTCGTTGTTCGGGGTGTCTACAAGAATATCCTGCCATTTTCGGATCCGGTCTTTCGTATTCCAGTTAAAATCGGGGAACTTCCTTCGTGCAGGTTCTATTTTACTCATCGGATAGGTGTCTGAATTTGCTCCGATACTGCATGAAATAATCTGCAGGGCTCTTTCTTCAAACAATGCTCCGATAATTCCACAGGTAGAAAGGGTAATTCCGATTCTTTCCGGTTTTTTGGTTTCCTGATCGGTATCATCTACATAGACAATAGACTGGGCATTTCCAACGACTCTGGCTTCTTTAATATCATTTTTCTCATAGTAAACCGTCATGAATTTTCCTTTTACCTGGTTGAATTCATCTTTTAGATTGAGTGAATCAACTTTACTGATGGCAAAGGCATTTCCGATTACTTTTAATGAGTCTATATCTTCTGTTTTGGTATTAAAATAAGCTTCTACTTTATCGCCGGTCACCTGTTTTTCACCGCTCCACAGAATGGGACTTGTGTACATATGCATTACTCCATCTGTTTCATTGAAAGCAATAGAGTCTGCTCTTCCCTGTGCGTTGGATTTATAAATACGGGCTTTTTTAAAAGCTCTGAGATAGCTTTTCTTCACTTTAATATCAAGAGAATCCGGTCTTTGGTAAGAGATAATTTTTTCTGCTGCAAAATAAATGGAATCTTTTTCCATCACTTTTACGGCATAAGGGTTTTTCGTCATCATCGCAGAGTCTTTTTTCTCAAAAATCTCTCCGTACCCTCCTTTTATATATCTTCTTTCTTTTGGATCATCAAGGGTTACATTCCCGGTTGCTTTACCAAATCCTGAGATCTGATTGTAGTACATATCATCACCGGTAAGAATTTTCTCATTATAAAAGATTCTGGAGTTTTTGGTTAAATAAGCCTCCTTGGAATCCATTTTATAAGTTCCTTTTTCAGTGTAGATTCTGTTTCTTGGATTGGTTTTGCTGGTAATGGTTGTTGGGCCATTAAAATCTGCTATTTTAGTATTCTGATTCTGCTTGATATTAGGGCCTTCTATGGTATATTGAGGCGTTTCTATTTTCACATTACCAGTAAGGTCTACAACTCTTGTATTGAGGAAATACGTTCCTACTTTGGCATAGGTTACATTCTGGCCATCTGAGATCGTTCCTCCTGTATTAAAATAAGCCTGATTAGCCAGTCTGTCATAATACAGAATATCTGTTTTTATTGTTTGTTTAGGATCGGTTAAGACCACGTTTTTTCTGGCAACACCTTTTTGGGTATTGGCATCGTATTCCATTTCTCCTGCTGTAATTACGGAGCCATCTGTATTTTGAAGTCTTGTATTACCTATTGCTTTTACAAAATTTTCTTCATTATACAGGACTACTTCATCCGCAGTAAGAATGGATCCCTGATGTTCAATCTGAACATGACCGGTAAAATATTGGTTTCCGTCGTATTTTTCAGGGTCTTTCTTGATTTCGTCCGCATGGATGATCTTTACTTTATCTTCGGGTCTCACCTGTTTGGGCTGAGCCGGTGAAGGAGCCTGCAAATAGGGATCTCTCTTCACAGGAGTTTTATCCTGCGCAAAGTTGAGCGTAGAAATAAAGATTAGCAGAAAAAGGATTATTCTCATTAATTAGTCATTCTTAGTGCCATAGAAATATAGCGAATGAGAATCAATTCTTACGCCAAACGCTTCTTCGATGGCTTCTTTGATTCCTTGGATCCTTGGGTCACAGAATTCAATAATTTCTTCAATCTCTTTATCAGAGTCTTTTTTGTAGATCACCAGGTGGTCATGCTGTTTGTCAAAATAAGACTTCTCATAAGATGAAGAGGTCAATGTCTTTTCTCCGAACTGATGCTTACGGATCAAACCTGCATCAAGGAAAATTTCAATAGTGTTGTAAATCGTTGCTTTGGAAACATGATATTTCTTCTGCATCATCAGAAGATACAGATCATCAACGTTGAAGTGATGATCCATATTATAAATCTCTTCTAATATCGTATATCTTTCAGGTGTGTTTCTGAACCCTTTTTCTAATAAGTAGTTTCTCAAAACATCCTTGATCAAAGCTATATTTTTTTCTTTTTGTACTGTATCCATTAAAAAAATTATCTACAAATTTATTGAATTTTATTTAAATAGATAGTATGGTTAGATGCCATAAGGCTAAGAGTTGTGTCGGAAGTACCCCGACTGCTCAATCTTATTATCATAAACCGTAAGTTCTGTAATAGGTGCAGATTCTACTTCAACGTTATGAGAAGATACTCCCCAAGCCTTAAAGTCATCACTTCCGATATACTTCACAAAGTTATAAATGTTAAGAATAATCTTTTGTTTAACAGTTAAAAGGATATCGTTGATATAAGTATTATCTATGATTACATATTTAAGATCCGGCGGTATTTCATGAGATCTTAATGAAGGGTGGCTGCTTCTTGAAGGAATGGTTCCGTCAGCCATTAAATCTTTAAGAACCATATTGAAATAGTCATTGATTCTTCTGTCTACTTTAAATCCTAAAAGGAAGTTGATTTTATATACTGTTCCGGGAAGAATTTCGTCCACTGTATATTTGAAAGTATAGGGATCTTCCTGGTTTACGATGCTCAGGATAAAATAATGATCTGCTCTTTTCGGCTGTTTTTTGATGATGGAATAGATGATTTTTGATTCCACTTCATCATTTCTTTTTGCTCTGCTCAGATAAGCAAGGTTTGTAGCATATTTCGGTATGGTTTCATCCAGTTTCATATCTTTAAGGATGGACACGTATTTTTCAATTTTCACAAACTGGATAAATCTTGTTTTAATCAGTCGTCCGTTATACCATGCATACATAGAAAGTCCGATAGAACCAGCCAATACAACGGTAATCCAACCTCCTTCCATGAATTTGATAATATTGGCACTGAAGAAACCTAATTCAATAGCCATATAAACAAATGCAAAAAATAAAATCAATATTTTGCTTACTCTTTGTTTCAATAACCAGAACACAAGCAGGATTGTTGTCATCAGCATCGTAACTGTAATGGAAAGTCCATACGCGGCTTCCATTTTTCCGGATTCCCTGAAATGCAGAACGACAATAATACACAGAATAAGAAGTCCCCAGTTGATTCTTGGGATATACATTTGTCCTTTCACCCCTGAAGGATAATCAATTTTTTGATTTGGCCACAGGTTAAGAGACATTGCTTCTGAGAAGATGGTAAAAGAACCTGTAATCAATGCCTGGCTGGCAATAATTGCAGCGGCTGTTGCCAAAATTACTCCCGGGATGATCATCCATTCTTCCATAATTCCAAAGAACGGGTTTACTACGGAGAATCCAGGTTTATTGTAATTAGTCAAAAGCCAAGCTCCCTGTCCAAGATAGTTTAGAATAAGCATGATTTTAACAAATCCCCAACTTACTCTGATATTTTTTGCACCACAGTGTCCTAAGTCTGAATAAAGGGCTTCCGCTCCCGTTGTACAAAGGAAAACAGCACCTAAAATAACAATGGCACTTGGTGAGTTGACAATAAGTTTATAAGCATAGTAAGGATTGAAAGATCTTAATATCTCAAAATTCTCACTTAAATGCATCACTCCCAAACCTCCTAATACTAAGAACCAAACAACCATTACAGGGCCAAAAAACTTCCCGATAAAGCTGGTTCCGAATTGCTGTACCACAAAAATAACAATCAGAATTCCAATGGTGATTGGTACAACAGGGGTATGAGGGTTATAAATTTCCAGACCTTCAATAGCCGACATTACGGTAAGCGATGGCGTAATTACCCCGTCTGCAATAAGAGCGGCTGCTCCTACAATGGCAATCAGATACAACCATCCTTTCTTAAGATTTTTAACTAGTGAAAACAAAGCAAGAATACCTCCTTCACCCTTGTTATCTGCTCTTAAAGCGATGATCACATATTTTATTGTGGTCTGCAGGGTAAGTGTCCAAATAATACAGGAAAGAGCACCTTCTATGTATTCATTGAAAGGCATATTACTCCCTTGGAATCTTGCATTCACAATTGCTTTCATTACGTAAAGCGGAGAGGTACCAATATCTCCAAAAACAATTCCTAGAGACACTAAAACTCCCATAAAGGAAAGCTTCTTTATATCGAAGTGGTAACCATCTTCTGTAACTTCTGCCATATCAGCTTAATTTATTTTAAAGGCGCAAATTTATACTAATTTTATGACGTCAAGAATTTTTCTTCATGAATATAATAAATGAAAAAACTTCCTTTCGGAAGTTTTTCTCTATAACTATTTTACGTACATCGCTTTTTTGATTTCCTCTTTTACTTTTTCAAGTTTAGGGAACCATTCTGCAAATAATGCAGCAGAGTAAGGCGCAGGTGCATCAGGAGTAGTAATTCTCTTGATAGGAGCATCTAAATAGTCAAATGCTTTTTGCTGTACCATATAAGTAATTTCAGAAGATATAGACGCAAATGGCCAAGCTTCTTCTAAAATAACCAATCTATTTGTTTTCTTCACTGATGCCAGAATAGTATCAAAATCAAGAGGACGAACTGTTCTAAGGTCAATAACCTCTACAGAGATTCCTTCTTTAGCCATATCTTCAGCAGCCTGTAAAGCCAGCTTCATGATTTTACCGAAAGAAACCAAAGTAACATCTGTACCTTCTCTCTTGATATCTGCTTTTCCTAATGGTAAGTAGTATTCTTCTTCAGGAATTTCCATTTTATCTCCATACATCTGCTCAGACTCCATGAAAATAACCGGATCATTATCCTGAATTGCTGTTTTCAACAATCCTTTCGCATCGTAAGGATTTGAAGGAACCACTACTTTAAGGCCAGGAATGTTTGCAAACCAGTTTTCAAAGGCCTGAGAGTGGGTAGCTCCCAATTGTCCTGCAGAAGCCGTAGGCCCACGGAAAACGATTGGACAGTTCCATTGTCCACCACTCATCTGACGGATTTTTGCAGCATTATTGATAATCTGATCAATTCCTACCAATGAGAAATTGAATGTCATATACTCTACAATTGGTCTGTTACCATTCATTGCAGCACCAACAGCAATTCCTGTAAACCCAAGTTCTGCAATTGGAGTATCAATTACTCTTTTAGGACCAAACTCATCCAGCATTCCTTTTGAAGCTTTATAAGCACCATTGTATTCTGCAACTTCCTCCCCCATTAAAAAGATGGATTCGTCTTTACGCATTTCCTCGCTCATTGCCTGTGCAATTACCTCACGAAAAGTATATTCTGCCATATTTATTCGAAAAATTTAGACTACAAAAATAGTGATTTTTTATTATACACATCATAAAAAGACTCCTCATTTGAGCGAGAAGTCTTTTTATTAATTTTATTTAAAAATGATTTTTCTTCATGGCTGTACTATTCTTTCTTGTTTTTTCTAAAGTATGGAAAAGAATTTCTTTTAAATCTTTCCTATACAAAAACGGCATTTCATTGCTGAAATGCCGTTTTAAAATTCTATTTAAACTTATATTAATTAGCTTTCTCCCAAACCTGGGTTCTTCCTAATAAAGATAATCCTAAGTAACCTCTTACATTCAGCTTATCTCCGCTTCTTGTAATAGTACACTTGTAGGTTTTCCCTGTTTTAGGGTCCGTAATTGTTCCTCCGGTAAACTCATCACCGTCTTTTTTCAATCCTCTGATGATCTCCAATCCTACAATTGGTTTTCCCTTTCTGTCATCTTTACAAAGTGTACAGTTGGGTTCAGCTGGTTTTATTAATAACTGAGAAACTTTCCCATAATATTTCCCGTCTGACTTTTTGAATACTTCAACAATAGATTTTGCCTGTTTTGTCTCATCATCTATTGTTTTCCACTTGCCTTCTATCTGTGCAAATGTAAGTACACCACATAGAGAAAGCGCGAACGTTAACAATATTTTTTTCATATTTCTTATAGTTTTAATTTTAATACAATATTCTTATCTACGTATTGTTAAAAATATAAATTAATTTTCAACGAACAAAAACTTTTATTATACAAAGCATAAAGAGATAAAGAAAAGCAGAAAAACCTGTTCCCAGCTAACCGTTTTTAATACAGTTTCCTGTTAATCACTCTATCCATATAGTCCTGGTACCATGCTTTTGCGGTTTTCTTCCCCTGCTCCACTTCAGCATTTTTAACCTCATTGAGTATATTTTTCTCAAGACTCAGGTCAGATTTATCATACACACCGATAATTTCTTTTCCGTCAAAGCGATAAATGTAATTCCCGATCATAAACTGATCTGTACTTCCATCTGAATTTACAACGATAAAAGGGTACTTTTTATCACTTACCAAACTTCTACCCCAGCTTCTGATAGGTTTGTTATACCCGATAAGATCAGCCAATGTAGGATATATGTCCGCCTGCTGTGCTATTTCCTGATTTACTCCTTTCAGCTGATAGGCGGGATTCGGAGAATAAAAAACCAATGGAACGGCATAACGGTTCATCGCTCTTTCGTATTCCGGGTAATACACCTGATTGGTATGATCTCCGGTGAAAACGAAGATGGTATTGTTATACCAAGGCTGCTTTTTAGCGGTTTCAAAATATTGTTTGATGGCATAATCCGTATACTGCATCGGCTCATGGATTTCAATCTTTCCTTTTTTAAATTTACCGTTATATTTTTCAGGTACTTTAAAAGGATGATGTGATGAAGCAGTAAAAACAGTCGTCATAAAAGGTTGCTTCTTCCCGACATTTTTAGCAAAATACTGAAGGAAGGGCTCATCCCATATAGCCCACATTCCATCGAAATCTTCATCATGATTGTATTCTGTCTTTCCGAAATAGTGTTTGAATCCTAAAATATTTCCAAATCCCAAGAATCCCATAGAGCCATTCGGCGCTCCGTGATAAAAAGAAGTATCATATCCAAGATCATTACAAACAGACACAATAGACTGAATTTTCTGATTGGAATAAGGTGATCCGGTAAAGGCATCCGTAAGACTCGGAATTCCGGCCAATACGCTGCTCATTCCATGAATTGACTGTCTTCCATTCGCAAAAGTATTGGGGAAAATCAGACTCTGTCCAGCCAGACTGTCCATAAACGGGGTGTAAGAAACGTAATCTTTAATATTTTTATCTTTATTGAACGCTCCGGAATATTCTCTTCCAAAAGACTCTACAATGAAAATAACGATATTAGGTCGGTTTTCAACTTTTCTGTCATATACTTTATAAGGCTGTACATTTTCTTCGATATATTTTTCATCTACGAAATGAACTTCCTTAAAATTATTGGTATTTAAAGTTCTGAAAAAGGAGAATGTACTGTTGAGCACCATATTTCCCTGCAGTGGATTTGTTACAAAACGGGTAGCATCCACCATATTAATAGGTCTTGTACTGTGTTTGAAATCTCCTCTGATTCCTCCTACCACCAATACCGCAGTGAGACACAGCGTAATAATGGAAGTAATAAAATAAGGAACTAATTTTAAAGGTTTCGCTTCCTCCACTTTTACTCTTTTGTAAAGGAAAACCCACAATCCCATTAAAACAATAAACCAAATCAGCACAAAAGGATGCTCTCCCACAGAGATCATCAGCGTTTGGGAGACATTGGATTCATGTTCTGCCACTTGGAATACGGCAGAGGTAAGCCTTGCCTGTGCAAATTTATAGTAAATAAAATCCCCGAAATTCATCGCATAAGCAATCCCGTTCGTGATAAAATACAGCCAGAAAAGAATTTTCTGAAAGACCTTTTTTGTATTGATCACCAAAGGCAATAAACTAAGGAGTATAAACAATGCATTGACATATAAAATAGCAGTGGTATCGAAAGCCGTACCATGGAAGGCCAGCTTTATGTATTCTGAAACAGAGTCAACTTTAATCAGATCTTTATTAAAATACCAGAATAAAAGTCTGGCAATCTGATAAAAAACATAGGCTAAAAAAATCCTGTAAACTAATGCCAGAACTTCCTGTTTTCTAAATCCTTTTAAAAATTTCATGGGGCAAATTTACACCAAAAACACTTTAATGCATTTTTTAGTGCAGATTATTTTGAGTTAGAATTTTTAAAAACTGTAATTTTGTAGTTATGGATTTTATAAAAAATAATCTGGCCAATGCCTTAACCCTGGCTAACTTATTTGCAGGCTGTATAGGAGCAATACATCTAATTTTAGGAGATTATCAGACGACTGCGATCTGTCTTATTCTCTCTTCTATTTTCGATTTTTTCGACGGCTTTGTAGCCAGAGCTTTAAAATCAAATTCCAATCTGGGACTTCAGCTGGATTCTCTTGCGGATATGGTAAGCTTTGGGGTCATTCCGGGACTTACTATGTATAAAGCTCTTGAACCGTTTGGTGCAGAGCTTCTTGGGATTCACTTTCCGTTTGAAATCAAATATCTCGGATTGATCGTTACGGTATTTTCCTGCCTGAGACTTGCCATCTTCAACCTTGATGAAGAGCAGCGTTATTATTTCAAAGGATTGAATACGCCAACCAATACTGTTTTATTGTTTGGTCTTTATTATGCTTTTAAAGAAACCGGAACTTTCAGCTTTTTGTTCAATAATGAGCTGCTGCTGATTCTTCTGACTCTTCTTACCTCATGGCTTCTGATCAGCCCGATTAAGATGATGGCGATGAAATTCAAATCAAAACAACTAAAAGATAATTACCCTAAAGTTGTATTACTGGTAGGAGGTATTGCTATTCTTGCCCTGTTTCAGGTGGTAGGAATTCCGATGCTTGTTATTTATTATATATTGGTGTCTCTTGTTTTTCAGGGACAGTTAAAATAGAAATTAAAGAATTTACATAAGGTTTTTATCACCTTATTTTAAGTAAAACACATTTTCAAATTATTAATCATCAACATGAATTTAAAACTCCATAAACCACTTTGTATTTTTGACCTTGAAACAACAGGAACCAACATCGGAAAAGACAGAATTGTTGAAATCTGTATCTTAAAAGTAAATCCTGATGCTTCCAGAGAAAGCAAAACATTGCGCGTCAACCCGGAAATGCTTATTCCTAAAGAAAGCAGTGAGATCCACGGAATTTATGATGAAGATGTAAAAGATGCACCCACCTTCAGAGATATTGCTTCTAAAATTATGGAAATGATTACCGGAAGTGACTTGGGAGGGTTTAATTCCAACAGGTTTGATGTTCCGCTTTTAGCTGAAGAGCTTTTAAGAGTAGGAATGGATTTTGATCTGAGTAAATTCAGATTAGTAGATGCGCAGACTATTTTCCATAAAAAAGAACCTAGAAATTTAGGAGCTGCTTATCAGTTTTACTGTGGAAAAACACTGGAAAATGCCCATTCTGCAGAAGCTGATGTCATGGCAACGTTTGAAGTTCTGGATGCACAAGTAGGAAAATATGATGATATTCCGAATGAAATAGCTCCGCTAAGTGAGTTTACATTCCATAATAAGAATGCAGATCTTGCCGGATTTATCGGATATAACGAAAAAATGGAAGAAGTTTTCAACTTTGGAAAATATAAAGGCCAGGGCGTGAAAGCGGTATTCCAAAAAGATTTAGGATATTTCGGATGGCTTCAGAATGCTGACTTTCCGTTGTATACGAAGAAAGTTTTTACAAAAATTCAACTCTCAAGCAGATTTTAAATATGTCTGATCTGGTTCGTTTTAAATTTTATGAAACTGCCCTTGAAGCTAACAGGGACAAACAGATATTGGCTGAAAACGATATCAACAGCTTCATTGCGAATGAACAGCTTATCCAGTCGGATTGGCTTTTGTCACAAGCGGTAGGCGGAATACAACTTCAGGTTTTTGAAGAAGATCTGGAAAAGGCCAAGCAGGTATTGCAGGATTATAAGGACAATGAACAGTATTCGCTGGAAGTAGAACACACCATTGAAGATCCTGAGTTTGATTTTGTCTGTCCGAAATGCGGTTCCAATCATATTTACAGAGATGACAGCGCAACAAGTTTCTTTGGAATTTCTTTTCTGACGAGTCATAAATTCAAATGTTACTATTGCGGAAATGAGTTCCATTAAGGTTTAATATGGTCAAAAAAATTGGAAAGATTTTTCTCATTGTTATTCTTGGCTTTCTTGTTTTCATAATAGGAAAATTCTTATTGGTATGGAACAGTGTAGAAGTTGATCGTAGTTTAAGCCAGAAACCTCTTTTTAAATCTTTTGATCAGCAAAAACAAACAAATATCTGGGGTTCAGAAAGTGAAGATATTAAAACCAATGATTTTAAAACAAAATCAGACAGTATAAGTCCAGCATATTATATGTGCTCTATTAATGAAAATCCAATGCTAAACGTTACATTTTCTGTTGGAGATGGTTTCAGCGGTGGTGGTTTTCAGATAGATATTTTTCAAAACAGATATAAAATCTCTCCCTATTCTTATACTGACGATATAAAACTTTTTGATTTTTTGGACACGGGAGAATATTATAAAGTTTTGGACAGTAAACTTATTCTGGATAAAGAATCTTATCAAAAAGGAGATAGCATCTTCGGATACACTGAACTCAAAGTTCAAAGAAGATATGGTCCTGAAAAATATATAGAAGAAGGTAAAGGATATTTTAAAGGTAAGGTAAAGTAAATTAATTAAGTTATGAAAATAATCTGCATAGGAAGAAACTACAGTGAACACGCGAAAGAATTAGGAAATGAAATTCCTGAAAATCCCGTTATTTTTATGAAACCGGATACAGCGGTTCTGAAAGGAAATGATTTTTACATCCCTGAATTTTCAAATGACATTCACTACGAACTTGAAGTGGTATTAAAAATTTCCAAAGGGGGGAAATATGTTCAAAAAGAAACAGCTAATAAGCATTATGAAGAAATAGCTCTGGGAATAGATTTCACAGCGAGAGATCTCCAGAGTGAACTAAAATCAAAAGGGCTTCCATGGGAGCTTGCTAAAGGTTTTGACGGTTCTGCAGTAGTAAGCAGTTTCTTTAAAAAAGATAACTTCAGCCTTGAGACCCTTCAGTTTTCATTGTTAAAGAACAAAGAGAAAGTACAGGATGGTAATACAAAGGATATGATGTTCAATTTTGATGAAATCATTGCCTTCGCTTCTCAGTATTTTACGTTAAGAGTTGGTGACCTTATCTTCACAGGAACTCCAAAAGGAGTTGGAAAAGTAGATGAAAATGATATTCTGGAGGCTTATCTTGAAGAAGAAAAAATCCTTGATATCCGAATATTATAAGTATTTAACATCAGAGTCTGACAAATTTTCCCTATCTTTAGGTAACAAAATTAGAGGTTATGATAAATATTGTAGTACCCGTAGATTTTGGGGACAAGACAGACCAATTGGTAGACGGTGCCATAAAATTTGCAAAACAGCTTAACGGCAGAATTTACCTGATTCATGTAGCGCCATCAGATATCGGCTTTGCCATTGGCGATATGGGATTTCAATATTTTCCTGAAGTAGAAGCCAATGAAATCAGAGAAGAGCTGGTACAGCTTAATAAAATTGAGCAGAGAATCATTGCTCATGATATTGATTGCGAACACCTTTTAAAACAAGGGCTTGCCAAAGACATCATTCTGGAACATGCAAAGGCAAAAAATGCAGATTATATTGTGATGGGATCGCATGGCAGAAGCGGAATTTATGATGTATTCGTGGGAAGCTTAACCAAAGGAATTACTAAAAGTTCAAGTATTCCTGTTTTGGTACTTCCAATTCACGACTAAGAAAAAGAAATTTTAATCGTTAGTAATAAAAAAACCGATCAGAGCATATTGTCTGATCGGTTTTTTACTATATAACCAATTAATTAACCTTCTTTTTTGTAGATATTCGGATCGTAGTAAGGGTGCTTACCTTCCGTTGGAGAATAATAGTCTTTGTCTTTGTCTCCACCTAATGTTACTACAAGTACATAGCACCAATAAGTAAATAATACACAGCAAACTGCAAATAAGATCCAGTTTAAAACATTACCGAAAGTATCAAAGAAACCGAAAGTCCATTTGAAAACTTTACTTAAGAATAGAAAGAAAGACGTCATTATTTTCCTTTTTTAAATTAACTTTGTACAAATTTATAAAAAATGTTTAAATTACTTTCAAAAGAAAGCAATATTTTTTCAATTCCTGTTTATATTGGTTTTCTTCTTTTAGTAGTCATAATATTTAACATACTGAATTTCAACACTTATGAAGCCATTGTTGCCGGAATAACTTTTCTGGGAATTGCTTTGGGATATTTTTGTTTTCACAGTATTGCCCTTAATTATCAGACGCATCTCCCATTATTTTTATATACTTTTTTCATTTTCGGGCTGTATCCCGGAAATCTGGATATAGGAATTGCGGTTTCGCTGCTTACAAACTCCTTTCTTATCCTTCTTCTGACCAGTGCGGATGAAGATATCAGAAAGAAGTCGTATGTATTGGTAGGATCTATTGTGGCATTAAACTTTATTTTCCTTCCTACCACGTGGCCGATGGCTGTTTTTGTGATCATTCATGTGATTGCGACCTCTGCTAAAATCACATTGAACCTTTTCAGATTCCTGCTGGGAATTGTTCTGATTACCTTCAGTTATTTCTCTGTGATGTATTTTGTTCAGTTTACTTTCTGGAATATAGATTATTTTCCGTTTGGAAAGATGAAACCGGTAACGGATTATACGGAGCTTCTGCCACTGATCCCTGTGGTTCTGATGCTTATTTATGCAGTATATGACCATTTTAAAAATTATAATAAAAAAAGCCCGATAAGCAGGTATAAATATACTTTCCTGTTGGTCTTTTCGATGGCACAGCTTGTTTCCATCATCCTGTATATGAATAAGAGCTATGAATATCTGCTGCTTCTGGCATTTCCTTCAAGTATTATTCTGAGCAGAATGATGAGATTCTTACCTAAATACTGGATGCGTGAAGCCAGTGTATGGCTTATTATTATTAGTTTACTGACCTTTAAAGCAGGTACAGTTTTTGATTTATTTTAGAAAATTATGATTCAGATAGACGATAAATTGATTTCTGAGGAAATTTTTTCCGAAGAATTTGTTTGCAACCTTACAAAATGTAAAGGTGCATGTTGTGTGGAAGGAGATGTAGGAGCTCCGTTGGATAAAAACGAGCTTGAAATATTGGACAGTATTTTTGATAAAATAAAACCTTACCTTACTCAGGAAGGCATCAAAGCCCTTGAAGAGCAAGGAACATGGACTACTGACCCGCACGACGGAATGTATGTTACTCCTATGGTGGAAAACCGCGAATGTGCTTATGTAACATTCGACGAAAAAGGGATTACCAAATGTGGTATTGAAAAAGCCTATGAAGATGGGGCTGTAGACTGGCAGAAGCCAATTTCCTGCCACCTCTATCCTATTCGTGTTACAGAATATTCTGCATTCACTGCTTTGAATTATCATGAATGGAATGTATGCAGCGATGCGTGTACGCTTGGAAAAGAACTTCAGGTTCCTGTCTATAAGTTTTTAAAGACTCCATTGATCAGAAAATATGGCGAAGAATTTTACAATGTTCTGAGCGGGGCTGCTGATGAATGGAAAAAAGAATATGGTTCTTAACCGATCAGGATTTGAATTAAATAACAAAAACCGCAGATTTCTCTGCGGTTTTCTTATTGTAATAAAAAAGTATGACTAGTTAACAGCTCCTGCTTTTACAGTAGTAACTTCTGCTTTTTTAGTTTCCTCTTTTTTAGCTTTTTCCCAACCGTCTTCCGGCATCAAAGTCGCTACAATTCTACCTTTTGTAAGATATTTTTTAGCGACATCCTGAAGATCCTTTACGGTAAGCGCTTTTACTTTTTCCTGATAATTCAGGATGTCATATTTATCACTTCCGTCTAGCTGGTTTTTAGCAATAGCATTCATCCAGAACATATTGTCTTTCAATTCTGTTTTATTGTCATTGTATTCTCCTTCTTTGTACTTATCCAGATCTTTTTGCTCCGGGCCATTATCAATCAGCTTCTGAAGCTCAGTAATAGCACTCTTTGTCAGTTTATCTGCATTTTCCGGACCACAAGGGAAGTTAATTCCAAAGCTGTAAGTACCATAAGGAATTTTGTTCATACCTCCTCTTGCACCTCCACCGTAGATACCGCTTTCGTCTTCTCTAAGTTTTTCGATAACTTTTATGGTAGCCACTTCTCCAAGAGCTGATAATGCTAAAGCTTCTTTTTCATTGTACGGAGCTTCTCCACTATACGAGATAGATACCATACTCTTAGGATCTTTTCCTTTTTTATACACTTTTGTATAATCTCCGGTCATTGTTCTGTATCCGGTATCTTTGAACATTGTAGCTTTCCCTGATGATGGTAAGCTTGCAATATACTGAAGGACTTCATTTTTAAACTTCGCTTCGTCAATATTTCCTACGAAATAAAACTGGAAGTTTCCGGCATTGGCGAATTTATCTTTATAGATATCGTATGCTTTTTTATAGTCGGTATTGGCCCAGTCTTTTTCCATTGGGAATACACCAATAAATCTAGGGTTCTTTTGATTCATGAATTTAGCATGCTCGTTAGAGAAATAAGCCTGAGGGTTAGACAACAGGTTATTCAGCATTGCAGACTGCTTTTCTTTGTATGCATTGAATGAAGCCGGGTTGTAATTTAAGTTTGTAAAATAAGCATACATCAGCTCCATGGCTGTTCCTAAATCTTTTTGGGTTGTTCTTCCGGAAACCCCCTCAAAAAGTGAGGTTACCATAGGATTTACATTCACCTGCTTACCGGCAAGATAGTTGGTAAGATCCGCTTTTGAGAATCCGCCTACTCCAGCTTCTGTTAATGCAGAGAAAGCAAATTGTGTCTTATTGTAATCTGCATCCGGAATAAGAGAACTTCCTCCTAAGCTTCTTGCAGTAAATACAATTTCGTCATCTTTAAAATCAGTTTTCTTGAAAGTTACTTTAGCACCATTACTTAATGTCCAGGTTGTTGTTCCCAGCTTGGTATCCGTTTCTGTTTTAGCAATTTTTCCTTCAGATTTGAAAGGTTTTACTAAATTTTTGATGGTAGCCTTTTCTTCATAAGGTTTCAGATCAGCCATTTTTACAGCATCGAATGTATTCAGAACCATTGCTTCTGTAGGCATGGTAATATTATCTTTTTTAGGACCTGTAATCACAATCACCCTGCTGTCATCTTTCACCATTTTTTTGATGATTTCGTTGGTCTGTGCAAGGGTAACCGATGGTAAGAAAGACTTGGTATCTTCATATTCCCATGCAATTCCAGGTATTGGTTCCTGCTCCAGGAAGTTTCTTACATACTCACCTACCAGCATATCGCTTTCTGTCTTATCTTTATTGTTATAAGATCTTTCAAGGTTGGATAATACCTGAGATTTCGCTCTGTCAAGTTCAGATTGGGTAAATCCGAATCTTTTTGCTCTTTCAACCTCTTCCAGTAAAACTTTCAGTGCATTCAGCTGGTTTCCTTCTTTCACCATGGCAAATCCCTGGAAAGCTTCTTTGCTTCTTGCATAAGTTCCTCCGTGATATACTGATCCGAAAGTAAAAGGCGGGTTTGTAGAATTGATCAGTTCTCTCAATCTATTGTTAAGCATCGTTGTTGAAAGATTTTCAACAAGACTCTGATTGTACTGCTCTACCGTTACATCCGGTTTATAGGCATCAGTATCTTTCATGATAAACTGTACCATAGAATTGGTAGCATCAGGATCTGTTTCAATAGCTACCAGAGTTTCTTTGTGGTTCGGAAGATCGAAAGATTTTCTTTCTCTGGGTTTTGAAGGGTTTTTATATTTGCTGAAGTTATCTTTTATCTTTTTTTCAATTTCATCCACGTTGATATCTCCTACAACAATGATGGCCATCAGATCCGGTCTGTACCAATCTTGGTGAAATTTTCTGATCACATCAGGTTTGAAGTTTTCCAACACTTCTTTTTTGCCAATCGGAAGTCGGTCTGCATATTGAGATTTATATAAAAACTTCGGAAGATATTTATCCATCATTCTCTTATCAGCTCCAAGACCCAATCTTAGCTCTTCCAATACTACTCCTCTTTCTTTATTGATCTGTTCATCAGAAAGGGTTGCATTGAAGGCCCAGTCTTCCATTACTTTCAATCCGGCATCCAGGTTTCCTGGTTTATCCAATGGAACGGGAAGCATATAAACCGTCTCGTCAAAGCTGGTATAAGCGTTAAGGTGCTGTCCGAATTTCACTCCGATAGACTGTAAAAAGTCTACTAATTTATTATCTGGAAAGTTTTTGGTTCCATTGAAGTTCATATGCTCCATAAAGTGAGCCAATCCTCTTTGATTTTCATCTTCAAGAATTGATCCGGCATTGATGGCCAGACGGAAATCTACTTTTTTCTCCGGTAAAGTATTTTTTTTGATATAGTACTTCATTCCGTTGGAAAGGGTACCAATTCGTACAGAAGGATCCACTGGAATATTCTGTCCAAAGGCGTTTGCTGACATCAAAAAGATGACCGCAAATGAAGATAAGACTTTTTTCATGGTATTTGATTTTATTTACGGCTTAAAACTAACAATTATCCACAATGTGAAGAAATTACAGAATTCATTTTATAGTTAAATTTGAGTTAAACTTCTCCATATACCAAAAAAACCGGGAAATACCCGGTTTAATATCTTTAAAAGCGATTTTCTATTTAAAATCAGCATCCGTAACTCCGGAGTTGATTACAACTTTGTTCGTTTTAATTGTCATTTTCTGACCTCCACCTTCAGCATCCAGTTCAGCAGGGAACTGTATTCCATCTACAGTCATATAACTTTTAATGGTTGCATTTCCTTCTCCTGCATCCGTCTTATATAAAAGTCCAGTTCCTGCATCGAAATAAAACTTTCCTTTATCCGAAGACAATACATTATAGTCTTTTCCGTCTAATTTCTCTGTAGATACAGTCTGGAAGTTTGAAGCATCAAAGGCCAGAGCATCAATGGGTTTTCCTTTTTTCAGGTCAGCGATCTTATCAGCAGGAATATCTGTTTTAGTTCCCATCTGATCAAAGTATCCTTTCTCACCGTCAAACAACTGAATCATTTCCTTCCCCATAAAAGCTTGTACGGATTTGAATTTATTTCCTAATTTCTTAGTTGTCATTTGGATTTCCATTCCCTGTACAGCTACTGTGTTGTCAGTAATGGTAGATTTTACAGCTTCCAGTTTATCTTTTCCTCCTAATGCCTTGAAATAATTATCAATAACTTCTTTAGAGGTAAGTTTGGATTTTACAGCTTCTGTTTTAGCAGATGCAGCTCCTTTCTTCTGAGCGGCTGCCGGTACTGAAAAAAGTACAGCACAGAAAAACGGAATGATGATCTTTTTCATATTTATAATAAAGTTTAAAGGGTAAATATAGGAATATTGGCGGACATACGGATAAGTAATGAGTAATGAGCAATTAGTAATGAATGATAATTGATGAATGATTGATGATGAGTAATAGCTGATTAACCTTTAGGATGAATATATAATACAAAAAACCGCCAAAGAATTGACGGTTTTCAAATATTTATATCGGACTATAATTATTTCTTAAGTTCTTCTAAAAATTCGTCGTGAGAAATTTTAGTTTCTTTTTTGCTGGCTTTTTCAAGAATTACATCTTTCAATTTAGCCATAGCTACTTCAGAAGAAATTTGTCTTACCTGCTCCTGGTCTTTCAACATTTCAACAGCATATTTCTGGATTTCTTCATCACCTAAGTGGTGGATTCCGTAGATTGCCAATTGATTTTTAACTAACTGTTCAGCCTGAGCTAATACATCAGCATAGTCAAGGTTGATTTCGTTTTCAGTCATCAATTTACCTTCGATGATCTGATATCTCAATTGGTTTTTCTCAGCTTCAAGAATTTCTTTAGCCTGATCTTCAGACTGGATGTTCTGGTTAGAGAATAATAACCACTTCACAAGGAATGATTCAGGAAGTTTTACTTCTTCTTTATCAGTTACCTGCTCTAATACTTTATTCACAAAGTGAACATCAGCATTTTGCTGGAAGTACTCGTCCAATTCAGTTTTCACTTTATCTTTAAGTTCTTCTTCAGTCTTGATATTTCCTTCTCCGTATACTTTATCGAATAAGTCCTGGTTAAGTTCAGCTAAGTTTAATGTATAGAAGTCTTTTACTTTTACTTCTACTTCATTGTGGTGTAGGTGCTCTACTTCTTCTTTGCTGAATCCTAATTCTTTAGCTAATTCTTCGTCACCTGCAAGAGTTTCTTTCGTTACTTTTACAGAACCTTCCATTTTCAAACCTTTTACCAATTTGAAAGCTTCTTTATTTTCAGCTGTTACGGTAAGGTTTTTTGGGTGGTGGTGGTGCTCTCCTTCAGCATCTTCTTCCACAACCTGAGAAACTTCTAAAGCAATGTAAGAATCTTTAGTGATTTTATCTTGAGGAACCTGCTCAGCGAAACGCTTCTGCATGTTTTCAATACTCTTGCTGATTTCTTTGTCAGAAGCTTCTACTTTGTAGTGAGGTGCTTCATATTTAGCTAAATCTATAGTGAATTCAGGCTCATATCCTACTTCGAAAGCAACTTCTAATTGATCAGCATTGTAATCTAATTCGTTTACTGGCTGAGGAACAGGCTGACCAACTAATCTTAATTTGTTTTCATTAACATAGTTGTTTAAAGCATCAGAAACCTGTCTGTTGATTTCTTCAAATGCAATACCTGCTTCATATTGTTTTTTAACCATACTCAAAGGCACTTTCCCTTTTCTGAATCCAGGAACTTGCGCATTTTTAGCATAA
Source organism: Chryseobacterium sp. GVT01B (assembly GCF_019970045.1). Classification (GTDB taxonomy): domain Bacteria; phylum Bacteroidota; class Bacteroidia; order Flavobacteriales; family Weeksellaceae; genus Chryseobacterium. The sequence continues at coordinate 380,528 of NZ_JAHXYI010000004.1, read as the reverse complement.
TTAATCAACTGCTTCTCTACTTTTTCTTTGTAGTCAGATTTTTCCAATGTTACTGTAAGCAATGCACTTACGTCATCATGGTTTTGTGCGGTAACCTTCATTATTGATTAAAATTTTAGGTTGCAAAAATATGAATTTTTTATGAAAATCACCCATTTAAAATCAACTTATAACGCCAAATATTGTTAAATAAAAAACCACCGGAGAATTCCGGTGGTCCAAACAAGATTAATTATCCTAATTACTTAGGTTATATTTTGCCTCAGCATCAGTTTCTCCTCCTACTACACTTCCCCAGGCAGTTCCTGATTTAGCATCATTTACGCTTTGAGGAGAGTGAATAAGCGTTAATTTTAAGAATGGCGCAGTTCCGTCAACAGCTTTTACTACGGTCCATTTTGTTCTTAATCCTACTCTCTTTCCATCGCTTCTAAGATCACTTCCATCTACTCTTTCTACTGTAATATTAGATTTTGGAAAATCAAAAATTAAAAAGTGTTCGTTTTTAGCATCAATAATTTCCTGAGTAGCATCTTCATTTCCGTTTTTAAATTTTGCCTGAACAGTATAGGTCTTACCATTTGTAAGCGGAATGGTAGGTGTTCCTCCTGCCCCGATACTGTAATCATAAGTCTGGGTAGTTCCTGCAGCATCGTCTGTCACCAACAAAAGGATGTTGGTAAGTTCTTCCTGAGGAAGGTCATCTTCTTCTGCAGATCCATTCCTCTGACACGAGGTCACAGCAGTAACAGTAATAAATAAAACAGCTAATAATTTGATGATATTTTTAGTATTGAATAGATTTTTCATTTTTTAAGAATTTTAAAATTGTAAAATTTTGATTGAATTGTTTTTGAAATTTTTAGAATTTGTATCTAAAATTTAAAATAAAGTTTCTTCCTGCCTCATCTGCAAAGAATCTCAAACGGTTCAGATATTCTCTGTACGAAGTATTGAAAAGATTATTTACGATAAGTCCTGCAGAAAGATTTTTGCTGATGTTGATTCCGGTTTGTATATTCCAAAGTGAGTATCCATTGGGTGGCGTACTGAAATCGATTTCTTTATCTACCAATTCGCCATTCACATAGAGTTCCAATGGTGCATTTCGAATCGGAAATCTGGTCTGCTTTACAAAAGTTTGATTTTCAACAGTGAAATAGAAATTATTCCATTTCTGTTTTTTGAACTGCAATGCATTGGAAAAATTAGGTGGCATCATTAAGATCAACGGTTCGTTGTGGGTATCATCCTGTCCATATACATAACTTCCTTTTCCTACATAGGTAAGATCATCCGCAAGTTTCCAGTTGATATCCAGATCTACTCCGTACATTTTCGCATCAATCTGCTGATACACCCATTCAGGGAATACTCCTCTGATAGTTCCTTTAATCCCCACCGGAATTTCATTAATGAAGTTTTTAGTGATGAAGAAATAAGGATTCACAGAAATATTCAAGCCTTTCAGAACATTAAACCTTGAATCTATATTTAAATTAAACTGATGCCCCTGCTCATTTTTCAATCGCATATCTCCCGTTTCGATCACTCCTGCAGAGTGATGCAGCCCGTCTGAAAATAATTCAGCAACATTCGGAGATCGTCCCACCTTTGCATAATTAAATTTCAGATCAAAATTAGCATTAGGACGATATTCCAAACCTGCATTGAAAGAAACATTGTTGTAATTAAGCTGAGGACGTGTCAGCACTCTGTTCTGATCGGTTTTCACATAAAATTGTGGATAAGTATCTGCATATGATTTCTCCCAATCACTTTTATCATACCATTTGGTAACATCATAACGGGTAAAATCATATCTCGCTCCTGCTTCAAAATTGAATTCAGGAGAAATCTTATATTTAAAAACAGAATATGCGCCTGCAGAATATTTATCATAATTCGGGATCAGACGTCTTGCCTTGGTTGCCGGATCTGAATAATTGTTTTGAAAACCTGCATCAATTCCGGTTTCTAAAGACCATTTTTCTCTTTCTAATAAATCATTAAGATTAAACTGATGTGTCATCAGTTCCAGGTCCAGTGAAGGAGTATCACTCAGCTCACCTCTTCTGATATCATATTCCTGTCTGTGGTTATACTGATAGCTGTATGTTGCAGATAGTTTTCCTATATTTTCAAACCTTTTAAAAGCGGAAACTTTTGCAATATGATGTTCAATAACCTGTCTTGGATTATCAATATCATAACTGAACTTACCTGAATAAATAGGAGGATTAGCAGTCATTGCCCTGTCATAATCTTCAGAAGTTGAAACGTGTGAGTCTCTTAAAATCCCAATATTCTGATTGGTCAGATAATAATCAAAAGAAATTCCTCTTTCATAGGTATTATTCTGAACTGTAAAATTGAAGGAAGAAAAGTCCATCCCCGTATTTTTCAGATTATAGTTCGGAGCACTCTGGTCGCCCAGTTTCTTGATACTTCCACCAGACTTCACTGCCCATCCGTTTTTCCAGACTTTGGCAACATCCACGTCAAGGCCAAGACCTCTTCCATTGGAAATTCCGGTAAGCCCTACTGAGCCTTTGATAGTATCTTTTTTAGGGAAAACTTCCGGCTCCATTACCACGACTCCACCAATGGCATCGCTTCCATATTTCAAAGCAGAAGCCCCTTTTATTACATCAATATGCTGAAAATTATTGATATCAACATTCGGTGCATGTTCTACACCCCATTCCTGTTCAGCAAGACGTACCCCATTGTTCAGAATGCTGATACGACTTCCATAAAGACCATGAATAACGGGTTTTGAAATATTATTTCCCGTTTTCAAAGCCGTCACCCCTGAAATTTTAGATAATAAATTCCCCAGATTGTCTGTAGAATTTTTCTCAATATCAGATTTATTGACTGTTTTGACCACCAGAGAACCATTATTTTTATGATTTCCATGAATGGTAACTGTTTCGATATCTTTAACATGGTGTTCCAGCGTAATAACCAGCTGAACATCCTGACCAACTCCTATATTTTCAGTATAATCATCACAATCAGGATGCTGCGCAATGAGTGTATACTTCCCTGCAGGAATCCTGTCAAAAGAAAATTTACCTTTCTTATTGGTTTTAGCTGTAAAGTTTCCGATTTTAATAACAGCATTTTCCAATAAGCTTTTATCGTGAAAATCCTGAACGGTTCCTTCTACAGTATAGGTTTTTTGTGCACTTATAAATACTGATCCGCAAAAGATCAGCAGCAGGCAATATATCAATTTCATTGTAAATAGATTGATTGCGCACCCTTTTCAATAGGGTACATTTTTCGTTAAAATTTGTGGGAAGGGCTAATTTAATTGTAAAATGTACATTGTACAATGTAAAAAGTATAATGTCTAATGAGAAATTAAAGGTTAGAAATCAGAAGCTGTAATTAAATATCAATTACAAACTATCAGTTGTTTTCCAACAACTTTAAACCTTAAACATTGAACTTTAAAGTATTAAACTTTAAACCCTATAGAATCTATGAATTATGAAAGTGCGGGAGGTCCCCGAAGCTGAAAAGTGAATTTGGTCTGAGACCAGATTTTCTCCTGGATGGCAATGATTTGTTTTACCTCGTGGCTGTAATGCTCAAAAGTAAAACTGAATTCTTCAGGAGCTAATGTATGTCCGGTCACCAAAAAGTGGCAGGCCAGACAGTCGCCAGCTTTCTCTTTAGTAACTGCTTTCGTCACCGTGTTCTCAACTTTTTTAAGATTAAAAGCCTTAAAATAGTCTACCGAATCATGATGGTGAAAGCTTTGAGAAAGCAGCGCGAGAAAATATACCCCAAACAATAGCTTGGAGATAAAACTCTTTAGGTTTCTGCTTTCTTTAAAAATCATGGTTCAAAATTATGAAAATAATTTAATTGTTTCCTTAAACTTTTATTAAATTACTTGTAACTATTGATAATTGGTAGAAATGAAAATGATTTTGTTACAAAAAAATGCTTCATAATTTTTAGTTTATGAAGCATTTCTATTTTATTTAATCTAGCTGTGTACCAAGGTATTCCCACTCCTGCAGAGCTGTATCCAGCTCTTCCTTAGTTTTATTATATTTTTCCAAGGTTTCATCAGATGGATTTTCTTTGGCAAAGGAAGCTTCCATCTCTTCTACTTTTGTTTCAAGCTCAGAAATTTTTTCTTCTACCTTTTTGATTTTATTCTGAATATTTTTCTGTTCTTTACTAACGATATTTGAAGATTGACTGCTGGCAGCTGGTTTTTCTTCTACTTTCTTAGGTTCTACCTTTACTTCCTGATGAAGTTTGGCTTTTTCAGCAGAAATCTCCCTGATCGTTTCCTTTTGTCTGTATTCAAGATATTCGTTGATATCTCCAAGGAATTCTTTCATTTTCCCGTCACGGAACTCATAGATCTTATCACAAAGTCCCTGAAGAAATTCCCTGTCGTGCGAGATGACAATTAAGGTACCTTCAAAGTTTTGCAGTGCAAGCTTGATAATTTCCTTAGATTGAATATCAAGGTGGTTGGTAGGTTCGTCCATGATCAACGTGTTGAAAGGACGAAGTAACAGTTTACAAAGTGCCAGACGGTTTCTCTCTCCTCCGGAAAGCACTTTGGTTTTCTTAGTAACCGCATCTCCCTGGAAAAGGAAAGATCCTAATAAGTCTCTTACTCTAGGTCTTGTCTCTTCCGTTGCAGCATCTTCCGCTTCTTCAAGAACCGTTTTATTAGGAGTTAAAACCTCTTCCTGATTCTGTGCGAAGTATCCGATATTAACATTATGTCCAAGATTCCATGTTCCTGAATAATCTTTAATATCTCCTGCTAAAATTTTAGCTAAAGTTGTTTTTCCCTGTCCGTTTTGCCCTAAAAGAGCAATTCTGTCTCCTCTCTGAACGATAAAATCTACATCATCAAAGATTTGTTTTTGTCCGTAAGCTTTTCCCAGATGTTCTGCTTCAAAGATGATCTTTCCGGGAACCATAGACTGTACGAAACGGATATTGAATTTTGAAACGTCTTCGTTATCAACTTCAATACGTTCTATTTTATCTAATTTTTTAATAAGTGACTGCGCAAAAGATGCTTTTGTAGCACTTGCACGGAACTTATTAATGTTATCTTCCATCTGCTTGATCTCCGCATCCTGATTCTTTTTAGCCTGAATCAGTTTTTCACGGCGATCTTCTCTCATGACAAGATATTTGGAATAGTTGGCTTTATAATCATCAACTTTTCTGTTGTTGATATCAAAAGTACGGTTACACACCGCAGTCATAAACTGTTTATCGTGACTTACCAGAACAATTGCTCCCGGATAGTCTTTCAGGAAGTTCTCCAGCCAAATGATAGATTCCATATCCAGGTGGTTGGTAGGCTCATCGAGAAGCATGATATCATTCTTCTGAAGAAGTAATTTTGCCAATTCGATTCTCATTCTCCATCCTCCGGAAAATTCATCGGTAATTTTCTGGAAATCATCTGCTTTAAATCCTAAACCAAATAACACTTTTTCCATGTCACCCTCAAGATTGTAGGCATCATGGTTCATCAAAAGGTCATTCAGTTCGGTCATTTTATTAATCAGATCTGTATAGGAATCACTTTCATAGTCCGTTCTGACCGTCATTTGGTGATTCACTTCTTCAAGCTCATTTTTCCAGGCGTTGATCTGCTCAAAAGCCTGCATGGTTTCAGCCCACACCGTTCTTCCTTTTACAAAATCAAGATCCTGTTTTAAGAAACCAATGGTAACACTCCCTTCAGTCACCACTTCTCCTTCGTAGAAATTAATCTCTCCGGAAAGCATTTTCAATAAAGTGGATTTTCCCGCTCCGTTTTTACCAACGAGACCTACTTTATCATCCTTTTTAATGGTGAAATTGACATTTTGAAATAAATAATTTCCTGAATGGTGTAACCCTAAACTTTGAACCGAAAGCATCTTAATTAATAATTAGTAATGAATAATGAATTTTCGGGTGCAAAAATACGGAAAAAGAAATGAATAGCCCAGAAATAAAAAAACTGCCCAAAACGGACAGCTTTTGATTTATAATACAATTGATTTATAAGAATTGTTATCCAGGGATAAGTGGTGGTGTTTTCCATCCTGCTTTTACCATTCCGATCATTTCTATTAGAATATCTGAAGCATCATTATAGCTAACCGGTGCGATTCCGTGGCGATACCCTATTTCATCCTGCAGCTCGTGCAAAGTATCAGATTGACTCACTGTTAAAGCTTTCTTCCCATTTCTAATACTGATCTCGTAATTACAAATATCTAAAAGTCTTTTGGCTTTATCCAGCCATTCTGAAACGGTCATATTGTTATTTTTTTAGTTAATTTAAAAAATTTTCCGGAGGTTTTTATTTGATATTGAGAAGCTCTGCCAATGAGGTCCCCCGAGGTATAGATTTCACTGGTACTTTTCCTGGCACATTTCTAATACCGTAATTTCTGTGAATCATCTCTAACTCATATTTTACATTCTGTGCACTGAACGCAAAGTTACATCCAGATCCTGTTGTACACTTAGTAACAGATCCTGGAGTAGCACCTGTCTGGGCAGCAAACAGAACTATATTTTCATTAGGTTCCATGATCACTTCTCCTTGCGGGGCACATGTAAATGCACAGAAAGGCTGGAATCTTCCTTCTACTTCTGCAGCTAAGCCTATTGTAATATCTGACGTATTAACCCCTCTTTCATTTTTTACTGTGATGGCTTCTGCCGGGGCTCCTGAAGTAGCAGAAAAAGAACCATCCTGGTGGAAAGTTACTGCTGTACCTAACGGAATTTCATCCGATATGGCATGCATTTGAATGGTTGTATTGATATCTATAACTCCTTTATTGTAAACATATACTTTATATTTTGGTTCACAATAAATATCTTCACATCCAAACATTTCATAATAATAAATTGAAAACCACGTTGGTACACCTGAGGAAACCTGATTGGGTCCCGATGCACCCTTATATCCTACAAGCTTATAATTATTTGCCTGCAAATCTCTTAGAATCTCTTGCTGATCATTTGAGGTAAAATCAAAATTAATTGTGAATAATGTAGTCTCCGATTGTTGAATGAGTGTCTTTTCCATTGTTTTAAATCTTTGGTGTTCTTACTCTTTTGATATCAGGCTTTTCAGAAAACGCCTTTGTTCATGTTATACTATTGAAGCTTCGTGAAATGAACAATTCAAAATAACGAGAATTAAAATCTAAAAACTACAGTATAATATACCAAATATAAAATTCAGTACTTATACTCAATGGAATTCAATCTGTTATAATTAAAAGGGAACACCTTTAATGATGTCCCCTAACCTAAATTTAAAACTGAGAAGTGTAGGCACTAATTCTTAATTCCATTTAATGTAATGACTGCCGGTGTTTTTAAAATAGAACGATCCCATACATCATTATTGGGAACACTGGTTCCGTAAAGAAAATCTGCAACAAAACTGTCTTCCGGCAGATGAAGCTCAGCGGAAAGCCGTGTCTGGCTGGTTTGGTCAACAGATGTACTGCTGGAAACATTTAATCCATTATTAATCAATTCAATATTAATTTCCCGCTGGGATCTTTTCAGAAAGCTGTTGCTGTGTAATCCGAAATTTGCTGAAATATGGGTATAATCCGCAAATTTCCAAAAATCATAGATTGGCTTTTTACCCGCAGCAAGATCTTTTACATATTCTTTTATTTTGATGTAAAACCGACTGAGAAAAGGATGTTTATTATAATCTATTCCAAAATATGCATCGCTTTCTGTACTGAAAACGGATACTTTAGTATTGGTTTCTTCCAACATCAGTTTCCCATATACTTTTGAAAGGTCATTATATACTTTATCCCGGCACACATATGCCTGTGAAAGACCATTAGCGGTCTCCACTTCATATCCGGAAAGCAGAGCATTCCAGATTTTAATACCTTCAGCATTGGTTTTTTCATTCCTGATATCTGAAACATAATGATGCAGATCATCACTATTAATGAAGTCTGTAGAAATATAAACAGACTGCGGCCCTTCAAGATATCCTCCTCCGATATCCGCATGATCACCCGGTACAAAGATCTCTTTCCAAACGGAAGATGTATTTTCCGATTTCTGATCTTCCATTATTTTTGAGTTCTCAAAAAATCCGGTAAGCGGAAAGAAAAAACGGCTCTCATTCACTGCGCAGACATGTAATGCATTCTCTACCTGAGCAGGGATATTCAAATTATAAGTATTAAAAGGTTTGGATTCTACTGTATCAAAAGCTCCTAAAAATTTTATTCTGCAATTTCCCAGAGAATAATGCGTTAAAAGCTGATTGCAAAAAGTCCTTGCAAGCATTCCTCCTCTCCCGAATCCGTATATATAAAAATGGTATTCTTTTGTCTGATCATGGATCATCTGCTGCACAAAATCTCCTGCTTTCTGAAGTTTGTCATCAGAAGAATATCCGTTGTCATAGGGTGGATTTGCACATGTTGCCATAGCAAAATTATTATCTTCACTGCCCGTTACGGTTCCAATTCCTTCGATATATATTTTTTCATCTCCAATAAATAAACTGTATAATTTATAGATATTGGTGAATGTACCATAATAACTTTCATTGTTGCTCAGCGGCTTATCCGGTGAAAGAATATTTACTCCATTATTTCCTGTACCGTCAAAGAAAATCCCGACGGAAATCACTCTACTGCCATTCATGTTTTTACTTTAATTTTTTATTACAGATCCTGTTTGTGTTTTTTTCAAATAAAATCCCTAAAAGAGACATTTCAAAATAACAGAAGAAAAACAAGGTTAGGTAGAGTGAAAAGTACCAAATAAAAAATTCCGTATTTCTACGGAATCAGATTACATTTTTTCAAGGGAATAAATATTGTTAATAATAGCATAAATCACTATTCCCACGGTATTTTTTGCTCCTATCTTCTCCAAAATTCGCTGCCTGTGGCTTTCTACGGTTCTGGGGCTGATAAAGAGTTTTTCTCCTATTTCGTTATTGGTAAACTCCTGACAGATCAGCTTAACCACATCTTTTTCTCTTTCAGAAAGCTCATCTTCCATTTCAAAAAGAGAATTTTTCTTTGCAGAACCATTCATGTAGGTAAACAACATCTGATGGTCTTCTGCCGTGAAGAAAACTCCATTTTTATCTACCATTGTAATGGCATCAATAAATGTTTTTTTATTGGAGTTTTTAGGAAGAAATGCTGATACTCCCAACTTGACCATATATCCGAGAATAGAGGTTTTATAATGGGACGAAAGGATAATAATTTTGAGATCAGGATATTTTTCTTTCAGAATTTCTACAAGTTCAAAACCGTTCATCGGTTTCATCTGAACATCTACAAGGGCAATATCAGGAAATTCATTTTTTGAAAGTTTTCCGAGGTCATCTATAAAATCGGGGCCGTTATCTGCGGTAAGGCATACCGATATATTTTTTTCATTGGACAGCAACATTTTTACCCCTTCGAGGATCAGCTGTTCATCATCAATCAGTGCTAGTTTGATTTGGGAACTCATGATATTTTGGAATTTTTATGATTAAACGACTTCCTTTATTCGAAAAAGTTTTTTTCCATTTGTGTGTTGCGTTCATAGATTTGATACGGGATTCTATGTTTTTTATTCCCATTCCTTTTTTTACTTCTTCATATTCAAAACCCTGTCCGTTATCAGAAATAATAACAGCCGTATTTTCAGGATAATCTTTAATATAGATCCAAAGATCTTCTGCCTCAGAATGCTTGATTACATTGGTAGTAAACTCCTGGATAATCCGGTACAGCTGTACTTCTGCGAAAAGATCTTTCTTTTCATATCCCGGCATCACCTGCAGGGAAATATTAATTTTATGGGAAAGGTTGGCTATTAATTCTTCAACATATAACACCAACCCTACCGATTCAAGATTTACAGGGTACAATGAATGGGAAATACTTCTGGCAGCATCAATCAGGGAAGACATCTGGCCGTAGATATTTTTTTTAATCAGCTCATCACCCTGGGTATCGAGATTATTCAACCATAAAGAAAGAATATTGAGGCGGTTTCCGATATCATCATGAATCATCACTGCAATTCTCTTCCTTTCTTCTTCCTGAGCTTTGATATTTTCCAGTACTAATTTTTTCTGATGAAGAACTTCAGCTTCGTGCTGTACGTTTTTCTCTTTGATAATTCTGGTTATAAAAGCTCTGTAGGCTAGCAGAATAAAAGATACTATAACTGTTATGGTAACAATTATAAGGATCAGCAGATTGATATTTAAAGTTACTTCTTTAATCTGATAAAAGTATATAAAAATGAACAGTACAAAATACTCGAAAGAATATTATTGGCACTGAGAATAATATAATAATCGTTTTCTGACAGTTCTGCAATCTGGTGCTGGATGATAAAAATAAATACAGAAACAGAATAGTAGAAAAAAATACTGGCATCTACCAGAATAAAACGATTCTGATTCTGTACAGATGTATTTTTAATCTCACGGATCAATGTAAACCCGGAAAGGCATATGATAACAATATTGGAAACCACTTTTGCAATATCTGCATTGGACGGATAATCAAACCCATATTTTGAAATCATAAAACCTCCCGCCAGCACGCCTGTAAGCCCCAGAGCATATTTTGGCCAATCCAGTTTTCTGATAAATAAACCTGTCAGCAAAAAAAACTCGCCTGCAATATAAAAGGGATAAAGAAATGATGTATCATTGAGTCTGAAGATATAGGGCAGCGCCAGATTCAGCAGTTCAATAAAAAAAAGAAAAGCAATACAATAAAAATACTGCTTTTCTTTTTGGTTTAATATGCGGTATTTTACTGCTCCCAGCAGTATAACAGATAGAAGCAGTGCATAATTCAGGAATAAAATTGCTTTATAAAGTCCAGCCATTCCTCAGTTTATCGTTTTTAAAATCCACTTCCTACATCTACATCCGGAATACGGCAGATAGGAGGACATGGTTTTGCCCAGTCATAAGTATTGGAAATAGTCTCTGCTCCCAGTTCCGAATTTCTAAGATTTGCTCTGGAAGAAATAAAAATAAGAGTTACCAACATTTTTCCATAGATATCATTGTATCTAAGGCCAAAAGAACAGGTAATACCTAGTAAACCATCATCCTCAAGGCAAAGGTCTGCGGTAGGAACATAGAATTTTCTGAAAATCCCAATGCCTTCATTTTCTCTGCATTCTTTATAAAACCACTCCATACCTTCGGTTCTCCAACGTTCAATAGCTGATACAGCTATATCCTGCTCAAGAATTGGTGCATTGGAAACCGGGAATCCCATATTAGCATTCTTCTCTGTACTCTCAAGATTTTTAGAAAGAACGGCGTTTCTAATAACAGTATATTCCTGAACTTCCTGGAGTCTCAAGTCTTTATCAAGCTCTGTAAGGAAACTGTACGGATATTCTTTAACGTCTATTTTTACCCCTTCATTATTCATAGGATAAAAAATAAGGATCATACGATCTCTATAAACTCCTACTGCTGCACAAAAGTCTTTATAATCCTTAAAGCCCTTCATCCACTCAAGGTGCTCACTGGAAATATTAAAAACATAGTTGGTAGGAATCAGCTTTTGAATTTTGGAAAAGTCAGAGAAATACGCTTTCCATTCGTTTGATGCTGCTCTGCATTCTTCTACAGGCAGCATGTAGTCTACAATGTTTAATGTTGACATAAGCATAGTTTTTAGTCCTATAAAAATATATAAACTAAACATGCTATGCAAGTAAGATTTTAATTAATAATTTTTCACAGTAATATGATAACAGCTCTGTTGTCTTTCTTTAATGTAATATATTCTACCGGCATTCTGATAGTGCTTTAAAACTTTCTCCAGTGCTATTTCCATTTTCGGATTGTACTTCAGAACGTTGTTGAATCTTACATAAGAAATGTCAAAAGAGTTGCCATAATTGTGAGAACTGATCCCTAGCGAGGCGTTAGAATTCACTCTTCTCAACCTACATTGGTCTTCAAGAGTACGGGTAATGGATGAAACGGTAAAAGTACCTCCTTTTGTATCTTTACTGAACTTGGAAGCTATTTTCTCAAGGGTGGTTTTAGCCTTGGATACCATATAAGCCCTGCTGTAATCCAGTCTCTGAACCTGATATCCTTTCCCTGATTTTTTTATTTTGTGGAATTTACCTTTGTTAATATACTTCTGTACTGTTTTGGAATCTTTCAGAAGCTGTATTCCAAAACTCTTTGAAGCATCAAGATGAGGTTTGTAAAGCGGTGTAGGTTCAACCTTCAATACAGTAGTAAGATCATAGCAGGGAAAAGCTTTTTTTGCTGCCTGCGAATAATGTAAACTATAAATAAAGGGTACAAAGACCACACAGAAAAACTTTCTCATTCACCTCCTTTTAAATTACAAATGAAAAATAAAACATTTATGTTATATCTTTCAAAACCTACTATAATACTCTATAAATAAATCCCAAACAAACTTTACACCAAATTACAGATTTTGTAATTTTTGTTCACTCTTTTTTGAATTTTTTTTTCAGTTTTAACTTTTTACTTTAAGATTTAAATTTTACATTTGAGATACATAAATAATAAACAACATGATAAAAAAACTTTTCGCTGAATTTTTCGGCACATTTTGGCTTGTTTTCGGAGGGTGTGGAAGCGCTGTTTTCGCAGCCGGCGTTCCCGACATTGGCATCGGACTTTTAGGAGTTGCTTTGGCCTTTGGTCTTACTGTTCTTACGATGGCTTACGCTGTAGGACACATTTCAGGAGGACACTTTAATCCGGCAGTTTCTTTTGGACTTTTAGCAGGAGGAAGATTTCCTGCCAAAGATCTTATTCCTTACATCGTGGCCCAGTGTCTGGGAGCTATTGTAGCAGCAGGATGTCTGTATACAATTCTAAACGGTGCAGGAGCGGTAGAATTCTCAAAGCCCGGAGATTTTGCCACGAACTTTTACGGAGAGGCCGTTTATAACGGAAAAGCTTTCAGCATGGGAGCCGCGTTCCTGGCTGAGTTTTTATTAACTGCCTTTTTCCTTATTGTGATCATGGGAGCTACAGATAAATGGGCCAACGGTAAATTTGCCGGGCTTGCTATCGGTCTTGCGCTTACTTTGATTCACCTGATTTCTATTCCTATTACGAATACTTCTGTAAACCCTGCAAGATCACTTTCACAGGCTGTCTTCATGGGAGGAATTGCTATGTCGCAGCTTTGGCTGTTCTGGGTAGCACCTATTTTGGGAGGAGTTGTAGGTGGGTTGATCTACAAGTTCTTACTTCAGAGAGACACTGCAGAAATTGCAGATTAATTTTTTTAAATAAAATTCAATGATAAAATCCTGTCAGGCGGCAGGATTTTTTTATTTTTCTGATTTGAATAAATTGTTCTTGAATTTTTTGTAAACGCAAAGTTTTTATATGAAAATGTTTTTATTTAAAGGGAGCAAAGTGATAACAACTGCGTCGTTGATTGAGCGATATGATAGCCTTAGCTTAATCAGAATCAATTTCATTGATTTCTTCTTTGCTTCCTTAAAATATTAAAAAGAGTAAACTAAACTTTACGTTTAAATCATACTGATAAGCTTACCAGAAATCTTTTAGCATTATTTCAGTTTTTTGATATCAAAAGGGTTCTTGAAAATAAGTTCTTCGTGTTTTCCTTTAATTTCCATTTTGCGCTGGAGAAGATTTAAAGCCATTTTTCTGATAAAAAAGTCTTTATCATTCAGTTTCCAGTAGGAATCTTCATGAAGTTTTTTAGGCGGCCGGATCAGATAAAATTCGGTTTCCCAGGTATCTGCATTATGGTAAAACTCAATGATTCCGCAGTGTTCAGGGATAAGAGCAGCATCTACCATTCCCATCGGGAGCAAAAAGCTAAAAGAATTACAGATATAATCACCACAGGAAATTTTATCATGTTTCAGAAATTTTTCTCCGGTATCTTTATTGAGATATGATTTTTTGAAATCATTTTTAAAATCACTTTTCGAAAACTTGATCTCAATTTCATGACTTCCCCCTTCTGAATCAATAATCAGAATATCTGCTTCCCAATCGGCCTGAAAATAATTGGTCAGTACAATTTCTTTTTCAAAATCACAATGGGAATGGATGTAGGCGTGTATGAGTTCTTCTATTTTGATCATTGGTTATAACTGTAAAATGTACAATGTAAAAAGTATTAATGATAATGCGCTCTCCTAATAGTCAATATTATAAACGCAATGTTCACAAAGTATCTATTTACTGCTGTTAAATGTTCGCAAAGGCGTTTCACTCAGCAAAAGTTGCGGGTTATCTTTTCTTTGTTTATTACGATTAGAAGAAATTGACAAGCGAAGCGAATTGCCTATTTACAATTCATCTTTCAAATTAAGCTTTCTAACTTACTAAGAGGCTGCATCCTCTGATATCAGAGTGGTCTATTCTTCCCAATACCTGAAATTTATTGCCTACAATTTTACCTAAATCCTGCGTTGCTATAAACGAGCAGGAATGGGTATTGGCAAGATCAATGATATTAATAGCTCCGGTTCGTCCTTCTTTTTCGTAAGCCAGAGGATCTTCTGCATTCCGAACCATAATTTTCATCCAGTTGGGACATTCATATTCATTATTTCCAAGGGAATAAGCCTGCGAAAGAAGCTCTGTCATGGAATATTCTGAATATATTTTGTTTGTTTTAAGACCTTCCTGTAAGATTTTCAACAATTCATCCTTGGTCATTTCTTCTTTTCGTCCTTTCATTCCTCCGGTTTCAATCACTATTAAATTTTCAGGAAAATTTAGGGATTCTTCGCTTTGCTCAGCATGACAGTAATCAAGAAAATCAAGAAGAGCAAAGGAAACTCCGAAAAGAATTACTTTTTTGCCCTGCAGGTTGTTCAATAGCTCAAAAAGTTCAGAATGGTTATAAAGGAAATACCCGTTTTCCGGTTTGGCAGATTTTTTCATCAGATAATCTACCATATAGATCAACGATGAATTCTGTTTTTCCAGATAACTTGGAAGCAGCCCCAAAAAGATAAAATCCTCCGGCTTCCCGATAAACTGTTCAAAACTTTTATAAATACTTTCTTCATAAAGTTCAGGATCTGCAATGAAATGCTTTGACAGATTCATCTGCGTTGTTCCTGAGCTTTGAAAAAACAGATCAGTTGTCATATTTTTATCCAGAATCTTGTGATTTTTAAACATTTCGATCGGCAAAAACGGAATCTTCACCAAGCCATCCACCTCATCAGGATTAACATTCAGAAAGTCGACGAATTTCCTGTATATTTCAACATTTTCATATTGATAACGGAACGTTTTCAATGATGCATTCAGGAAATCCTGTTCAGTTTGTATATTGAATATATTTTTTAATTCCATAACCTTTGAGCATCTTATCACCTCAGGATAAAGTAATTATAAAGATAAAATATTGATATTTAATAATTTTTTAATCTACAAAACCTATTTTGGTAAGCTTCTTGCACATACTTAAATGGAATATGGATTAAAAACAAGAGTGGGTTTCGGCCCGTTCGAAAGTTACCTCTTTTTAGGGGTAATTTTTTTTGCTTTATTTTTCAAAAGTTTTCAATTCAAAATCTTTTTCAAAAACCCCGTAGGTAAAATAGGAAATCCAGTCTCCGAGGTTGATATATTTTGAATTCTGTCCCAAATCAAGCACCATTGGCAGGTGTCTGTGTCCATAGATGAAATAGTCTATCTTCTCAGATTTCAGCTTTTCTTTGGAATAAATAATCAGAAACTCTTTATCTTCTCCCAGGAATGCTTTGTCTTCTTCTCCGGAAATCATTTTATTTTTTTGGGAAAGGTATAATGCAACTTTCATTGCAATATCGGGATGCAGCCATTTGAAGAACCATTGTGCTACCGGATTTGTGAATAATTTTTTCATTCTTTTATATCCTTTATCACCAGGTCCCAGTCCGTCTCCATGGGCAAGCAAAAACTGCTTTCCTCCCATTTCAAAATATTGTTTCTGATAAAACACAGTACAGCCAATTTCCTCTTCCAGATAATCTTTCATCCACAGATCATGGTTTCCGACAAAGAAATAGATATGAATTCCTCTGTCTTTAAGTTCTGCAATTTTTCCGAGCACTCTGATATATCCTTTGGGAACTACATGTTTCCATTCATGCCAAAAGTCAAAAAGATCACCCATTAAAAACAAAACCTGAGCATCTTCTTTGATCTCATTCATCCAGCGTATAAATTTTTCTTCACGCACTTTACTCTCACTTGGAGTTGGAGCTCCAAAATGCTGATCTGAAGCGAAATATACTTTTTTTCCAGGTTCTAAATTAATTGTTGTTTTTAACACCTTCTGAGTTTTGGGGTAAATTATTGATTATCTTCTGCAAACCATTCTCCATAAGAGTTTTCTGTCTCATGAAGTTTAAGATAGGCTAAAGAAATTCCATCAGGAAGTTTTGATTTGATTTTAGCAGCAATAGCATACAACATGTTTTCACAGGTTGGCTGGAAACTGCAATAGATTACTTTATGCCCTTTCTGTTCCAGGTCATCCCCAAGCTCTTTGTGTGGAGACAGAGCATTTACAAGAACCGCATGGTCCCATACATCTACAATTTCGGAATTTACGATACTTTTGATATCTCCGAAATCTACCACCATTCCATTTTTAGGATTTTCAATATCATTGATCGGTTTTCCTTTCACTGTTACAAACAGCTTATAGGAATGTCCATGCATATTTTTACACTTCCCATCGTAGTTGTAAAGCACGTGAGCTGTTTCAAATGTAAAAATTTTTGTAATACGTATCATACTGCAAAGATATGATAAAACCGCTTAACACAGAAAAGACTGTTTCTATTACAACAATATTTAAATATCTTTTTTAATCTATTTTAAAGGTCAAATTATTATCCGGAGTTCCATCTACATTGATTGCATTGTAAGGTACAGAAAGCCAGCCGTTTTTATTCATTACAAATTTGAACTGATAGGTTTTTCCTTTTTCAAACTGAGATTTTGGCAAAACCAGCTCAAAGGTATTGTTCTTTTTCAGATTCATATAGTAGGTTTTATCATCAGGATTCCAGTCATTAAATGAACCGGTAACTGAAATATTTTTTATAAATTCTACGCTTTGCTTTTCAGGAAATTGGTAAGAGAAAACAAGATTGTCTTTTTCTATGCGATATCCATAGATTTCTTTTTTAAGATCAGGGTGAACAAGAGGTTCAGATTTTGTATATTCTTCTGACAACGTGTAAGGATTCAGCAAGCGTTTATCCATAATCCCGGCAATCTGATTGAGCATCTGATACATCACAGCAGATTCTTTATATCCGTTGTACATCAGCACAACAGCCATATTTTTATCCGGAAAAATTCTGTAGGCACTTACATTTCCACCGGAAAAGTGATAAGACTTTATATTATTAAAAGTTCCCATATCCCAACCATGAGTAAAGATGATATTTTTATCTTTATATTCAAAAGGTTTCCACATCAGCTCTTGTGTGGCAGGTTTTAGAAAATCATTCTTGCTCAAATGAATGCTCCACTGTAAAAAAGCAGGCAATGCAATGGCCAGACCATTGGCAGAATGCGCTCTTCTCCCTTCCACAAATGTAGATTTATCATATTGATGGGTGTCCTTGTTATAAATATACTTTACGATTCTGTTAGGGATTTTTTCAATAGAATTAGATGAAAACACAACCTGGTTTCTGGAATCTGAAAACTGATTGTTCACGATATAGTCTTCAAATTTTTCTCCGGTAACTCTTTCAATGATCATCATGACCAGCATGTAGTTGGTCTGATTGTATCTGTAATCACTTCCTGTTCCAAAGTCCATTTTTTCTTTTGACAAACGATCAATCACTTCAGCATTGGAAGCATCCACCGGAATATCGCTGAAACGAATCCAGTCTGGTAATCCTGAGGAATGGGATACAAGGTTTTTTACCTGAATACTTCGCCACTCTGCCGGTACATTGTCAATATATTTTGAAATTTTATCTTCTAAAGATACTTTTCCTTGTTCTACAAGCTGAAAGAGCCCGACATTTGACATTAGTTTTGTAGTAGAATAGATCCTGAACATGGAATTGGCATCTACTTTTTTATCACTCTCTAAAGTTTCCGTTCCATAGTATTTCTGGAAAGTAATTTTATTATCCTTAACGATTCCTACGGCCATTCCAGGTATCTCATTGATTTGAATGACCTTTTTTATATAGCTGTCAATTGCTTTTGCCTGGTCAGCTGTCTGACTATGACCGGTAAAGAAAAAACTTAAAAAAAGTATTGTTAAAATAGATAGTTTCATGGGAATGTCTGTTTTTCGTTTCTCTATTAAAACAATTGTGGGCTTTATGGTATTACATGGAGAGAAAAATTATTTTTTACACTCAAACTCCATGTTAATAAATTAAAATCAGCCTATTTCTTCCTTTATTAGAAAAATTTCTCGAGCCAGTCACTGCCCAGACGTTTGATCTTCTTGGTTTCCGGATCAAACAGGATCCAAAGGGTGCTTGAGTCTACTACAAGCTCGTCATTGCAGTAAAATTCTACTTTTCTGGGCTGTTTGGCTCCTTCAGGTGACATGGGATAGGTTCTTACCGTGATGGTGTCATTCAAATAGACTTGCTTTTTGTACCGGATATGATGATCAAGAAGCATCCAGGCATCGTTTGCATATTCTGTTTTCTGTTTTAAAAGGTCCCAGTGTTCTGCTGCCACTTCTTCCACCCAGTGCACGTATTGTACATTAT
This sequence comes from Chryseobacterium sp. GVT01B, assembly GCF_019970045.1. GTDB lineage: Bacteria > Bacteroidota > Bacteroidia > Flavobacteriales > Weeksellaceae > Chryseobacterium. Next base: position 361,739 of record NZ_JAHXYI010000004.1, on the reverse strand, counting down.
TTACATGATTGTTCTGATCAATATGCTCTTCCGTTACCTTTATCTGTTTTTCGTACATTAAATTCATGCTCATGAAAGTTTACTCAAATTTATCATTTTAAAACAAAACTTCCTTAGTCCTGCAGAACAAAAACTTTACTTTAGAAAATAGAAAAACGGAATCAGATATTCTCTGATTCCGTTCCTATATTCAATATATTGATATTCTTATTTAGTTTTTCCGGCAGGCTTGGCAGCAGTTGCTGTAGCACCTAATTTGGTTTTTACAGTAGCAGTAATATCTTCACTACCGTCTGTATAAAGCAGGTTATTGGATTCCTGTGCTGCTGTATCAAATACATAGCTCAGATTTTTTTCTTTAGCTACAGCAAAAATAGCTTCTCTTACTTTCTTTTGCAGTGGAGTAAGCATTTCATTTTGCTTGGCAGAAATATCTTTAGCAGCCTGCGCTCTTGTTTCTTCTATTTTTTTACCTAAACCTTGTAATTCTGTTTGCGCTGCAATCAGTTCTTTAGTTACCGCTTCTTTGTTAGCCTCACTTAAAGTTTTTTCTTTATCCTGTGCTGCTTTCAGCTTAGTCTGATAATCATTGATCAGCTTTTCAATTTCAGTCTGTTTTGTTTTAGTTAGATTATCAATCGTAGTTCCTATAGTTTTTACTTCAGATAAGCTTGCAAAAATTTCTTCTGTGTTTACACTTCCTATTTTCTGTTGAGCATTTGCAACACCTGCAGTAAGGGTTAATCCTAATGTAATAAAAAGTACTTTAATTAAATTCATTTTTTTAATAATATTTTTCGTCCCCAAATATAATTCAAATTTCAATTACTTATCATATGACCTTTATTATTTGAAAAACTGAAAGAAATAAAACAGACTTAAAGCTTTAAATAAAGAAAAACCTCCCCAAAAAGGAAGGTTTAACATCAAAAAATATGGAAAAAATGACTAATGGAATTGTGCTGTTTCCGTAGAATCTTTCATCGCTACGGTAGCTGAAGAACCGTTGGTAACAACATTCTGTACTTCATCAAAATACCCTGTCCCTACAAAAGACTGATGCTTCACCGCTCTGAATCCTTTCTGCTGCAAAGCAAATTCACGTTCCTGCAGTTCTGAGTATCCAGCCATTCCTCTTTCTTTATAGGCTAATGCCAATTCAAACATTGCTGTATTTAAAGCATGGAATCCTGCCAATGTAATAAACTGGAACTTATACCCCATTTTTGCCAGCTCTTCACGAAAAGTAGACATTTCCTCTACGCTAAGTCTTGCCGCCCAATTGAATGAAGGTGAACAGTTATAAGCCAGCATCTTCCCGGGGAATTTAGCATGAATTCCTTCCGCAAATCTTCTTGCCTGCTCCAGATCAGGGTTCGAGGTTTCCATCCAGATCAGATCTGCGTAGGGTGCATAAGACAAACCTCTGTCGATGCCCTGCTCTACTCCGTTTCTTACCACATAAAATCCTTCGGAAGTTCTTTCTCCTGTTACAAATTTTTTATCTCTGTCATCAATATCAGAAGTCAGTAAATCTGCTGCATCTGCGTCTGTTCTTGCAATAATAAGACTCGGAACTCCCAGTACATCGGCTGCCAGACGTGCTGCAATCAGTTTGTTGACTGCCTCCTGGGTTGGCACCAATACTTTTCCGCCCAGGTGACCGCATTTTTTTGCAGAAGAAAGCTGATCTTCAAAGTGCACACCGGCTGCACCAGCTTCTATCATTTGCTTCATCAGTTCAAAGGCATTCAGATTACCTCCAAAACCCGCTTCTGCATCTGCAATGATAGGTACCAGATATTCTTTATCTCCTGTTCCACTCACAGATTGTACCTGATCTGCTCTCAGTAACGCATTATTAATTTTCTTTACCACAGAAGGAACTGAATTGGCCGGATACAGCGATTGATCGGGATACATTTCTCCTGATAAATTAGCATCTGCAGCCACCTGCCAGCCTGAAAGATAAATAGCTTCCAGTCCTGCATCTACTTCCTGTACTGCCTGATTACCTGTAAGCGCTCCAAGTCCTGCCACATAATCCTGAGTATTTAATTTATTCCAGAATTTTTTGGACATTTCTGTCGCGATGGTATATTCTATGGTATAAGAACCACGAAGTTTCAAAACTTCTTCCGCCGTATAAGGCCTTTTTACACCATTCCAACGTGGATTTGTCAGCCAGTCTTGTTCTATAGCCTGGATTTGTTCTTGTCTTGTTTTCATAATATTTGGATTTTGTTTGATTAGATTTAAAAGTAATTTTGTTGCTAGTTGCTGGTTCTATTGTTAATTCATGATCTGTTTTTTAACCAGCAACTATAAACCAGCAACCAACATTTTTCCTAAATAAAAGGATATGCTTTAAGCGTTAAAAATTCTTCAAAATTTTCAGAGAAGATCAGCTCATTGAAAAGTTCTTTCGCAAGATTGAATTTTCCATTTTTAAAACGGATTTCTCCTACATAGTTTTCAATATTGTCCATTTCTTCACTTTCCCACTGTAAAATCATGTGGCGGGTAAGCGTTCTGTCATCACTTAACACGGCTTCGTTTTTCAGCCATTGCCAGATCTGTGTTCTTGAAATCTCTGCAGTTGCGGCATCTTCCATCAGGTTATAAATAGCCGCAGCACCAGTTCCCATCAGCCAGCTTTCAAGGTAAAGAATTCCCACGTTGATATTTTTTCTGACTCCTTTTTCGGTAATATCGCCTTTAGGAATTTCCAATAAATCACTTTCTGTTATATGATATTCAAATTTTTTATCGATTTGATTTTTGGAAGGCATATACTGGTCAAAAATTTCTTTTGCCACCGAAACTAATGCAGGATGTGCCACCCAGGTTCCGTCGTGACCGTTTTTCACCTCTCTTTCCTTATCATTTCTTACTTTTTCAAAAGCAAGGTTATTGGCTTCATCATTGTCCTTTACCGGAATTTGGGCTGTCATTCCGCCGATAGCATGTACATTTCTTTTGTGACATATTTCAATAACTCTTTTGGAGTAGGCGCTCATAAAAGGGGAAGTCATGGTCACCTGATCTCTGTCCGGTACGATAAACTCCGGAAGGTTTCTGAATTTTTTGATATAGGAAAAAATATAATCCCATCTTCCACAATTCAGTCCTGCACTGTGTTCTTTTAATTCAAATAAAATTTCGTCAATCTGAAATGAAGCAGTAATGGTTTCTATCAAAACTGTAGCTTTAATTGTTCCCTGCTGAATTCCCAGATAATTTTGGGCAAAGACAAAAACTTCATTCCACCAGCGGGCTTCTTTATAATGTTCCAGTTTCGGAAGGTAGAAGTAAGAGCCACTTCCCTTTTCTAAAAGCGATTTTGCATTTCTGAAAAAATACATTCCAAAATCAATCAGCGAGCCGGAAGCTTTTTCACCATTGATTTCAATATGTTTCTCCGGAAGATGAAGCCCACGCGGACGAACCAGCAAAACTGCGGTTTTTCCGTTAAGAGTATAAGCTTTTCCTGCTTCGTTTACAAAATCAATACTACGGTTAATAGCATCAGAAAGATTAATCTGCCCCTGAATGCAGTTTTCCCATACCGGCGAGCTGCTGTCTTCAAAATCTGCCATAAAGGTAGAAGCCCCGGAATTCAAAGCATTGATAATCATCTTGCGGTCTACAGGTCCAGTAATTTCTACTCTTCTGTCCAGCAAATCTTCAGGCAAAGAGGCACATACCCAATTTCCATTCCGGATTTCTTCTGTTTCTTTTAAAAATTCAGGAAGATTACCCTGATCAAAATTCTGCTGTGTATTTTTTCTTTCTTTTAAAAGTTCAAGCCTTTTATGATTGAAGTTCTGATGAAGTGCAATCAGAAAATCTGCCAAATCCGGAGTAAAAACTGCTTCAAACTGCTTCTGTGCTTTTATTTCTAATTGAGTCTTGGTTTCCATAACATATTGATTTTGTGATTTGATATTACAAACATAAATAAAAATTTTCACAAACAGCGAACGTTCGCTAATTTTATTTAAAATTTATTATGCGAATAATCGCATCTAATTATTTATATTTGAGTAATGAATTCAGAAAGCGACTTTATCAAAACAGTTTTCGGGCTAAAACTGAAACAGCAGAGACAAAAGAAAAACTGGTCTCTGCAGGATCTTGCCGTAAAGACAGGATTATCAAAATCTTACCTTAACGAAATTGAAAACGGAAAAAAATATCCAAAACACGATAAAATCATCCAGCTTTCCGAAGCGCTGAGCTGTACTTTTGATGATCTGGTTTCTACCAAACTCGATAAGAGTCTGGCTCCTTTCAATGAAATTCTGCAATCAGATTTTTTCAAAGAAGTACCATTGGAGCTGTTCGGGATCAACAAAAACAATCTTATCAGCATTATCAGTGATGCTCCCAAAAAGGTGACGGCTTTCATCAACGCACTGATCGAAATTTCCCAGAATTATAATCTTGGTAAGGAAAGATTTTATTTTGCTGTATTAAGGTCATTCCAGGAACTTTATGACAATTATTTTCCGGAAATTGAAGAAAAAGTAATTCTGTTTACTCAGGAAAATCAGATAAAACCCGGAAAAAATTTAAAATCTGAAGTTCTTGAAAAAATTCTTACAGAAAAGTTTAGCTACACGATTCAATCTGAAGATTTTGAAAAATATGGAACCCTGGATAACCTCCGTTCGCTTTTTATTCCGGAGAAAAAACTATTACTGCTGAACCAAAAACTAGAAAAGGATCAGAAAACATTTATCCTCGCCAAAGAAATCGGATTCAATGTTCTGGAACTAAAAATACGTCCGAATACGTATTCATGGCTTGACTTTGGAAGTTTTGAGGAAATTCTGAACAATTTTTATGCATCTTATTTTGCAGGTGCTTTATTAATTTCAAAAGAGCCGGTCATTGAGAAAACATCGGAATTTTTCCAAAATAATATTTGGGAATCTAAAAATTTCGAGAATCTTATCAACAGTTTTACCCGTTCTCCTGAAACATTCTACTACCGACTGACTAATATTCTTTCGGCAGAAATGGGAATTAAAGATTTATTTTATCTGTGTCTGGTAAAAAAGAAAAATTCGGATAAGATTCAGATTTTAAAAGAACTTCATCTGAACCATCAGCAGGCTCCTCATGCCAATGCAACTAATGAACATTATTGCAGAAGGTGGATTGCTGTAAAAAATCTTGACCATTTAAAAGAAAATGAAACTCTTACGGATGCTCAAATTTCTCATTATAAAGATCAGGGAATAAGTTATCTTGTCATTTCCACTTCACAAAAGAATCCTTTTTCTGATGGAAGCAACAGAAGTTATTGCCTGGGTATTTTATTGAATTCCCAAACGATCAAAAAGATAAGTTTTATAAAATCTCCTTCTCTGAAAACCATCAATGTTGGAGTTACCTGTGAATCCTGCAGTATTGCAGATTGTGAAGTGAGACAAGCACCACCGGTAAGATTGGAAAAAGAACATTTTAATCTAAGCATGAAAAACGCTGTGGAGAAGATAAGGAAGAGGTTTGAGCATTAAAGGGTGAATAGTCAATGTTTTTGCGGGGTGCGTGACTCGTGGTGCGTGATTCGGGTTGATATTTTTAGTCTACGATACGAAAACAACTAACTTTCGAAGTGAAATTGACAATTTTTTATATCTTAGTAAAAACACACTATGATATTAGATATATTATTTCCCAACCGCTGCATCCACTGTAACAGAATCATTGATCCTGAACTTTTGGTATGTGATCTTTGTTTCAGCCAGATTTATTTTACCCACTATTCTTATTTTGAAAATAATCCGATCAAGGAAAAATGCAGTTTGTTTTTCCCTGTTGAAAACACCTTTGCTTTACTTCAATTTGAAGAGGAAAGCTTAAGCCGGCAGATTATCCATGAATTAAAATACAAAAGCCGGGAAAAAGCAGGAAAAATCATTGCCAACTGGACAACAGAACGCCTGGACTTCAAAAACGAGAAACCTGATCTTTTGGCAAGTGTACCGCTTCATCCAAAGAAACTCAAAGAGCGCGGATATAACCAGCTTCATTTATTCACAGAAACTTTAGCAGCATTTTATGACATCCCTTTTGACCATCAATTAATCAAAAGAAATCATTATTCAAAAGCACAGGCTTTAAAAGATAAGAAACACAGATTGGAAGCCTTCAATACATTCTCTATTACACAACCGGTTTCAGGAAAGCACATTCTTCTGATTGATGATGTTTTTACCACAGGAAATACCGTTTCATCGGTTGCATGGGAGATTTTAAATGCCGGAAATAATAAAGTGAGTGTATTGGTAATGGCGATGGATGTTTGAAAGAGATTGCGGGGTACGAGAGCCGAGATTCGAGGTTTAGGGATTTTCAGCGCGAATTATTTTTAAAAATATTCTCAAACTCTAGAACTCTCAAACCCTCGCACACACTTACCGAATCTATTTTCATCATTCAATTCTTTTTCCTAATTTTCCGGAAACTAAACAACTATGCCACATCTGCTTTTATTACACGGAGCTTTAGGTCACAGCGATATTTTTACGCCTTATCTGAATACTTTATCTCAATATTTTACGGTACACACTCCTCTGTTTTCAGGACATGGAAACCTTGAACTTCCATCTGAGGGGATTAGTATTGAAAAATACACTCAGGAACTATCAGAATATTGCGAAGTAAATAACTTGACAGATATATTTATTTTCGGGCACAGTATGGGAGGTTACACAGCGCTTTGTTACGCAATGAAAAGTCCTGAACATGTAAATTCTGTTATCACACTGGGAACAAAGTTTGACTGGACTGAAGAGCAGGCTTTGAAAGAAAGTAAAATGCTTAATCCTGATATCATTCTTGAGAAAATTCCACAGTATGCCCAACTTTTAGAGTCACAACACGGATTAAAATGGAAGCTGCTTCTACCTGCTATTGCAGATTTGATGATTGATTTGGGTAAAAATCCTCCTTTGGAAAATAATCTTGCGATGATTAACATTCCTATTCAGATCATGGTAGGAGATAAAGACAATATGGTAACAATCGAAGAGAGTTCAAGAGTTTACAGAAGTCTCCCGAATGCAAAACTGGCCGTACTTCCGGATACAAAACATCCACTGGATAAAGTACGACCAAGTCTATTGTTGAACTTAATAAAAGATTTCTGGAATCTTTCTTAAATTATCTTTGAAGTTTTTCTCCGTAGCTAAGATCTCCGGCATCTCCTAAACCAGGAGTAATATACCCTTTTGATGTTAACTCTTCATCTATAGCTCCTACCCAGATATGAGCTTCAGGATAGGCATTCTGAATGGTTTCCACTCCCTGTCTTGAAGCAATTGCTGCTACAATATGGAGCTGGGTTGGATTTCCATTGGTTAATAAATCTTTGATCGCTTCAATTAAAGAAGCTCCTGTTGCCAGCATCGGGTCTGCGACAATCAAAGGCCTGCCTTCAATGCTTGGGCAAGTCAGATAATCCTGTTTGATTGAGAAATAATCGTTGGCATCGTGTTTTCTATAGGCTGCTACAAAACCACAGTCTGCTCTATCGAGATAGTTCAGAATTCCTTCAAACAATGGAACTCCTGCTCTTAAAATAGTTGTAATAACCGGCTGTACAGCAATTTCCCTGCTTTTAATTGTATCTAAAGGAGTTTGAATTTCAACTTCTCTGTACTCCAGACCTTTACTGATTTCAAAAGCGGCAATCTCTCCAATTCTTTCCATATTTCTTCTGAATCTCATTCGATCATGCTGGATATTAACGTTTCTAAGTTCGTTAATCCATTCATTGACAAGAGAAAAGTGTTGCGATAAAATAGTAAGCATGAAAATTTTATTTTTAATTTCAGATAATTATTCCTGCAAAATTACAACTAAAAAACGAATTGAAAGATTGGACCTGGGGAGAAATAAAGCATATGAATAGAAATAAACCTATGCTATATACTATAATTATTCAATGATAAAAAATCTGGTTTTAGAGATAATTACGTGGTATTTTTGATTTTAAACTAAAAATCCGGCAAGTCAACTTACCGGATTTTCTATGAACAATTGTTCCTATTATTTTTGTCTGAAATATACTTCAATCGGAACTCCGGTAAACCCGAATTCTTTTCTCAGCTGGTTTTCAGTAAATCTTTTATAAGGTTCCTTCACGTACTGTGGAAGGTTACAGAAGAATACAAACTGTGGTGACGGCGTTGGAAGCTGCACACAATATTTGATCTTGATATATTTTCCTTTCAATGCCGGTGGCGGAGTATTTTCGAAGATTGGAAGCATTACTTCATTCAGTTTTGAAGTTTTAATCTTCTTCTTACGGTCTTCATAAACCTGCATTGCCACTTCTACAGCTTTTAAGATTCTCTGCTTTGTTAAAGCTGAAACAAATAGGATTGGAATATCCTGGAACTGACCGATTTTATCTTTGATTGATTTTTCGAAATCACGCATTGTATTGGTCTGCTTGTCTTCGATCAAATCCCATTTATTAACAAGGATTACAATTCCTTTTCTGTTTTTCTGAGCCAATCCGAAGATGTTCATATCCTGAGATTCCCATCCCTGTGTAGCATCCACCATAATGATCACTACGTCAGAATACTCGATAGAACGGATAGATCTCATTACAGAGTAGAATTCAAGGTCTTCATTTACCTTGGATTTTCTTCTCATCCCCGCTGTATCAACCAATACAAACTCATGTCCGAATTTGTTATATAAAGTCTGGATACTGTCTCTTGTAGTCCCTGCAATATCCGTTACGATATTTCTTTCAACATCCAATAAAGCATTGGTCATTGTAGATTTCCCTACGTTTGGACGGCCTGCAATAGTGATTTTAGGTAATCCTTCAAAAGGATCTTTATATTCTGTTGTTGGGAAGTCTCTAACAATATCATCTAAGATTTCTCCTGTTCCTGAGCCGGTAGCAGAAGAAAGAGTGTAATATTTATCAATTCCCAGCTGGTAGAATTCTGTTGCCGGAAGTTCTTCTTTGGCAGAATCTACTTTATTGATAACGATATAAATTGGTTTATTGGATCTTCTTAGTAAACTGTAAATTTCGTAGTCTGTATCAGTAAGTCCTTCTTCCACGTTCATCATAAAGATAATAGAAGTAGCCTCTTCTACAGCTAATTGTACCTGCTTACGGATTTCTTCTTCAAAGATATCATCTGTACCTACATCATAACCTCCGGTATCAATTACAGTAAAATCTACCCCGTTCCAGTCTGATTTTCCGTAGTGACGGTCTCTGGTAACACCAGCTGTAGAATCTACAATAGCTTCTCTTCTTTCTAATAAACGATTAAAAAGCGTGGATTTTCCTACGTTGGGACGTCCAACGATTGCGACAATATTTGACATAAAAAATGTTTAATAATCCTTCTGCTTATGCTCAGGATATGTTATTAATGGGTTACTCCAACTTTTGGAGCCCAATTTTTTGCAAAGATAAGGTTTTATTATTTAACAGAATGCTTCAGGATGGAAGCTGGAAGAAGAAGGCTGGAAGTTATTATTCAGTGGATAAATTAGCATAAACCCGACTCTTCAAATTGAGCAGGGAATATTCACCAACCTGCTGCTTATGGGTAGGAACAGATTTTTTAAAATTTTTATTAAAAATAATTATTTGGATATCAACAAGTAAAGCGTTTTACACTCTTATTATGTTAATTAATCTTTAATTTTGATTTTCATATTTAAAATAAATTCTATAATTTCGCATCATCGAAACAGACCTATAGTGTAACGGTAGCACTCCGGTTTTTGGTACCGTCAGTCGGGGTTCGAATCCCTGTGGGTCTACAAACCATCCTTTTTTAAGGATGGTTTTTGTTTTTATATCTTCATGACAAATCTTTAAATTGTAATTTGGTTCAGGAATAACGACAGAACAGGTCGAAAAAATTATTTAATCCTATAAAGAATCCGGCTAAAACTAAGTAAAATGACAGAATTAGAATTAAAAAACATCATGGAAATATGTAATAAGGCTACTCCATCTCCATGGACATCATATATTGAAGGAAGAGATCTTAATTCCGGATCCGGTTTTATAATGACCGGAGAAGAAGAAAACAGGGATTATGATATCGAATTCATTTCAATAAAGTCTAAGGATCAGGATTTCATTGCTATGGCAAGAAATGTAATTCCACTATTAGTAGATGAAATTATTAAATTAAAAAGAGATCAATAAAATAAATAAATCTTTCGCTAACCTTCAAAGTCAACGATAAATATAAAAACAACAGGCTGCCTTTTCAAGACAGCCTGTTTGTTATATGATTAAAAAGATTAAACCAGATCAAACCTATCCAGATTCATCACTTTCGTCCATGCTGCCACAAAGTCTTTTACAAACTTACCTTGTGCATCAGCACTTCCGTATACCTCAGCGATTGCTCTCAATTCAGAATTGGAACCGAAAACAAGATCGGCACGGGTAGCGGTCCATTTTGGCTGACCAGTTGAACGGTCACTTCCCATATAAAGTTGTTTGTCATCTGACATAGCTTTCCATTGCGTTCCCATATCTAAAAGATTTACGAAGAAATCATTGGTAAGAACTCCCGGACGGCTGGTGAATACGCCATGTTTTGAACCGTCAAAGTTCGTATCCAAAGCACGCATTCCACCTACTAATACTGTTAACTCAGGAGCTGTAAGCGTTAATAGCTGAGCTTTATCAATTAATAAAGATTCTGTAGACACCGTAAATCTTCTTTTCAGGTAATTACGGAATCCATCGGCAACAGGCTCAAGATATCCCATAGATTCTACATCAGTCTGTTCCTGAGAAGCATCCATTCTTCCTGGAGCAAAAGGAACTTTTACATCCTGTCCGACATTTCTTGCAGCAACCTCTACTGCGGCATTACCTGCCAAAACAATCAGGTCAGCCAATGATATTTTTTTACCTCCGTTTTGAGAATCGTTGAATTCTTTTTGAATTCCTTCCAGCACGTTTAATACTTTATTCAATTGAGAAGGATTATTTACTTCCCAGCTTCTTTGAGGTTCCAGTCTGATTCTCGCTCCATTGGCACCACCACGTTTATCACTTCCTCTGAAAGTAGATGCTGATGCCCAGGCAGTAGATATAAGCTCAGAATTACTTAATCCAGAATTTAAAACTTTTGATTTTAATGCCTCCACATCATTTCCATCTACTAATTCATGATTCACTTCCGGAATAGGATCCTGCCAAATTAATTCTTCCTGTGGAACATCCGGTCCCAGATAACGGGCACGTGGTCCCATATCTCTGTGTGTCAGTTTAAACCATGCTCTTGAAAAAGCATCGGCAAAGGCATCAGGATTTTCGTAAAAATGTCTTGAAATTTTTTCATAAACAGGATCCAGTCTCAATGAAAGGTCTGTTGTAAGCATTGTTGGCTTATGCTTTTTGTCAGCATCAAATGCATCAGGAATAATATCTGCTCCATCCTTTGCTATCCATTGGTGAGCTCCGGCAGGGCTTTTTGTTAATTCCCATTCATTTTCAAAAAGATTTTTAAAGAAGTAATTACTCCATTGAGTCGGAGTTTCTGTCCAGGTCACTTCCAGACCACTGGAAATAGCATCTCTACCGCTTCCGGATTTATAGCTGCTCGACCATCCTAATCCCTGTTGTTCAATTCCTGCCCCTTCAGGCTCTTTTCCTACATGATCTGCAGGGCCCGCTCCGTGAGTTTTACCGAAAGTATGTCCTCCGGCAATCAAAGCAACCGTTTCTTCATCATTCATCGCCATACGGCCGAAAGTATCGCGGATATCTTTAGCGGCAGCAATAGGATCTGGATTTCCGTCCGGACCTTCAGGGTTTACATAAATAAGTCCCATTTGTACGGCTGCCAATGGATTTTCAAGATTTCTTGAATGAATATCTCCGTCTGCATTATCATCGGTAGGAAGAACTGCTGATTGTCCTTCTACTACTCCTTCTGAACCATGAGCATAACGTAAGTCACCTCCCAGCCATGTTTTTTCTGATCCCCAATATACATCGGAATCCGGTTCCCAAACGTCTGCACGTCCTCCGGCAAATCCAAATGTTTTGAAGCCCATAGATTCAAGAGCAATGTTTCCGGTAAGAATTAAAAGGTCTGCCCATGAGATATTTCTGCCATATTTCTGCTTGATTGGCCATAGTAATCTTCTGGCTTTATCAAGACTTACATTATCCGGCCAGCTGTTTAACGGTGCAAAACGTTGTTGTCCAGCTCCTGCTCCACCTCTACCATCTCCTACTCTATAAGTTCCGGCACTGTGCCATGCCATACGAATAAATAAAGGACCATAATGACCAAAATCTGCCGGCCACCAATCCTGGGAATCTGTCATTAATGCATGAAGATCTTTTTTAACCGCCTCAAGATCCAGGCTTTCAAATGCTTTGGCATAGTCAAAATCCTTATCCATAGGATCAGAAAGGGAAGAATGCTGGCGAAGTAGATCTACTCTAAGCTGATCCGGCCACCAATCAGAATTCTGGGTTCCGCCACCTGCTACACTCTTTTTCATTGTTCCGTTATGAAACGGGCATTTGCTGATGTCATTCAAATCTTTTTCCATTGTCGTTTATTTTATTTTTTATGTTGATTAATACAGTTTCAATTTTTTGTTGTAAGAACATGACAAACCTACAACGTTTGACTGATAAATACAATCTATTAATTTTTATTTCAATGATAGTTAAAAACTATAAACATGTATTTCTGACAGCATCAGAACTAAGGCAAAATTGTGGTATTAAGTTAATCATTTTTCAGATTAACTTAATTAAAAACAGCAGTATAGCGTTCAATTTAGAATTACTCAACGTAAGTATTTATAAAAAAAGGAAGAAAGAAGCTTGGGGAAGGAAGTATAATAGCATCTTCCAACTTTATATCACTAAAAATAAATTAACTACCTTTATCTTTACCAAACATGAATACTATCTCTATGAAAAAAATAATCGTTGTTCTGCTTGTTGCTTTTATTATCATTCAGTTTTTTCCGATTGACAAAACAAATCCACCTCCTACTCCTGGCATGGATTTTCTGAAGATTAAAAACACTCCGGAAAAAATTGCCAGTACTATAAGAACCTCATGCTACGACTGTCATTCCAATGAAACAGCATATCCATGGTATACCAATATTTCACCGGCTTCATGGTGGGTAAAAAATCATATTAACGAAGGCAGGAAACATCTTAATTTTTCTACCTTTGCAGTATATGAGCCTAAAAGGCAACTTCATAAACTGGAGGAATGTATAGAGATGGTTGAGAAAAAAGAAATGCCGCTTGAGTCTTATTATTTGGGACATCAGAACGCCAAACTATCGGATGAACAGCGTGCAGAGCTTAGCCAATACTTCAAAAAGGTTAAAGAAGATACAGAAAGAAGGATCATGTTTAATAAATAAAGTCGTGGAAAACTGGGAAAATAAACATATTGTGTTTTTTGACGGAGATTGCGGAGTCTGTAATTTCTGGGTGCAGTGGATTTTGGAGCGGGATAAGAAAGACAAATTCATGTTTGCTTCTCTTCAATCTGAATTCGGACAGCAGTTTTTATCCGAAAGAGGTCTGGAAACAAATGTCTTCAATACAATGTACCTATGGAAACCGGGACAATATTATCAGATTAAATCACGGGCAGTACTGGAAATCGCCAACTTACTGGGAGGAGTGTATAAACTTTCTTTTGTAGGAAAAATTCTGCCGGCATTTTTGAGTGATAAGGTATATGATATCATTTCCAGAAACAGGATGAAACTGGCTAATCAAAAATGTTATTTACCGGATCAGCACCAGAAGAAAAAGTTTATTCAGGTGTAATTTTATCTTATAGAAAATTTCTTTCTAATTATTATAAAATATCATTCCGTAAGAGTTTCCTACAATATGTACTATAAATAATGCATTGTAGAGATTCCTACGGAATGACAAATAAGACGTATAGTTGTTTTTATTTAATGTTTAATGGAGGTTAAACTGAAGAACAGTCTTTTACCAGCTTAATCAATTATCAATTATCAATTATTACTTACAAATTAAGCGACCATACAGAATAAGAATTCGGCGGACACTGGATTTTCACCCATTTATCACCTTGAGTAGTCGGGTACCAAGTTGAATTTCCGGTAAAATCTTTAATCTGCTGGCTGCTCCAGTTGGTTTCTATCCATCTTTCCTGCCAGCTTGATGATGTATTGATATATACAACCAGCCCGGGATTTCCATTGTATCCGTTTCTTCTTGCGATATATTCATCATTATCGGTATACAGGATAGAGGTTGTTCCGGTAGCTTTATTGTTATGAATCCAGATCAGATTGTTTAGCCTTTCCTTATTCAGCCATTCTTCATAATCTCTGTAAAAAATGGTTGGATATCCTTCGTGGGTCAAGATGTAGGCATAGGCCGGCATTTTATTGTAAATGATATCTGTGTCATGATTGGCCACAAAAGTGACTGCTTTGTATGGATTTCTTTTCCACATCATATCATCATTCAGAACGTTTAAATTTCCGTTGTCAAAAGCTTCGTCCATTTTATAATAAGCCGCAAAATCAAATACTGAACTGTTTGCATTATTGGCCCACCATTCCAGAGTATTTACGTTGGAATCCCACAATTCACCAACGGAGAATCCACCTACTTTAGAATTCCAGGTATTGACTACCCAAGGGCCGAACCCTTTAACGTAATCAAATCTCCAGCCGTCAAATTTCATCACATTTTTATAATATTTTGCGACAGAATCATCTCTTCCCCAAAGCCAGTCTTGCACATGGGGGTTCGCATGAGAGAGATCGGGAAATCCACCAAAAGCCCCTTCGTCATTATTTCCGTAGGCATTTTTATAAAAATCATTGTAGTTTCTTTGAAATTTTCCGGAAGCAACGCCTGAGAAATCAGTCCAGGTATTGGTTCCGGTGAAAGGATTCGCTTCGGATTGTCCACCACTGTTATGATTGATCACTATATCTGCGTACACCTGCATACTTTCTGCGTGCGCTTTTGTAATCAATGCTTCAAGCTCTGTTCTTGATCCGAAACGGGTTTCCACACTTCCATTCTGATTAAAATTTCCAAAATCATAATAATCCGTAGGATCATATCCCATAGAGTAAGCTCCGTTCTGTGCTTTTGAAGCCGGAGGGAGCCATACGGCACCAATTCCGGCATCAGACCATGCGGTTAATTTATCTTTAACAGTATTCCACCAGTTGCCCCCTTCAGGAACATCCCAGTAAAAACCTTGCATCAGAACTCCTCCACCCGGCCCGGATACAAATTTACCGTTTGTAGATCCGAAATCCTTTCCGGTGCTGAAAGGACGTCCGTCATGATGAGTGACATTCACCGTTTTGTTATGAACTTCTTCCTGTCTGGAAGTTTCATTAATCAATTCATCTCTGTTCTGGCAAGAGCTGACTAATGCTAAAGCCAATAGGGAAAGGAAAAAATATGTTTTTTTCATCGTAATAATTAATTATCAATCTATTAAACAAGATACAATTTTATTGAAAACAAATTCAATTGAATGGGAAATATTTTAATTTTCAACAATAAATCAAGAAGAAAATCATTTAAAAATTTCATTAAAAAATCATAAATTTTTCAGATTCTCGAAACAATTTTTCTTTTAATCCATATATTTGCATACTATGGAATACAATACCCAAAAAACTCAGCTTCATATGCCGGAATACGGCAGAATTATACAACAGTTGGTTGAGCGCTGCAAAGAACTTCCTACCAAAGAGGAAAGGAACGAAATGGCTATGGCAATCATCGATTTTATGGGTCAGAGAAACCCACAACTTCGCGACGAGGAAAATTATAAACATAAACTTTGGGACCATCTTTATATTCTTGCTAATCATGATCTGGATGTAGATTCTCCATATCCGTTCCCTACTCCGGAACAATTGGCAGAAAAACCTAAAAGAATGGAATATCCAAAACTTCAGGGTGACTTTAAGTTTTATGGAAAAAGTATTCTTCAATTGATAGAAAAAGCAATTGAACTGGAAACGGGTGATGAAAAAGAAGCCCTTATCGAGGTAATTGCCAACAATATGAAGAAATCTTATAATGTCTATAATAAAGAACATGTGACGGATGATGTTATTTTCCGCCATCTGAAAGAACTGTCTGAAAACAGGCTGGACCTTACCGGAATAGATTCTCTTGAAAAAAGTAAAATCTATTACACCAGCAATAACAACAACAGGAATAATAACAATAACAACAGGAATAACAACAGTAATAAAAATAACAACAGCAACCAGCCAAACAAAAGAAGGCATAATAACAATCATAAAAACAGAAAATAATGAGTGGAACATTTCAAATAAGAGGAGGAAAAAGACTGCAGGGCGAAATAACTCCACAAGGGGCCAAGAACGAGGCTTTACAAATTTTATGTGCGGTACTCCTTACGGACGAAGAAGTAAGAATCAAAAATATTCCGGATATTCATGATGTGAACAGACTGATTGAAATTCTTGGAGATTTTGGGGTAAAAATTACTAAAAACGGACAGGGAGATTATACTTTCAAGGCTGATCAGGTAAATTTTGATTACATAAAATCTAACGAGTTCAAAAAAGACGGAGCAAAATTACGTGGATCCATTATGCTGATGGGGCCGATGCTTGCCCGTTATGGAGAAGCTTATATGCCGACTCCGGGAGGTGATAAAATCGGAAGAAGAAGACTGGATACCCACTTTCAGGGACTTGTTGAATTAGGTGCTGAATTCAATTATGATGAAGATGAATATTTCTATTCTTTAAAGGCTAAAGAATTAAGAGGAAAATTCATCTTATTGGAAGAAGCTTCTGTTACCGGAACTGCTAATATTGTAATGGCAGCAGCTTTAGCAAAAGGAAAAACAAGAATCTATAACGCAGCCTGCGAACCTTACCTTCAGCAATTATGTAAAATGCTGAACAGAATGGGGGCTAATATCTCAGGAATCGGATCTAATCTTCTTACCATTGAAGGAGTAGATTATCTTAGAGGAACAGAGCATACAATGCTTCCGGATATGGTAGAAATCGGATCATGGATTGGTCTTGCAGCTATGACGAAATCTGAAATTACCATCAAAAATGTAAACTGGAACCAGCTTGGTGTTATCCCGAATACATTCAGAAAATTAGGAATCGAACTTGAACAGAGTGGTGATGATATCTATATTCCTGCTCAGGAACATTATAAAATTCAGAAGTTTATTGACGGATCTATCCTTACTATTTCGGATGCTCCATGGCCAGGATTTACACCGGATTTATTATCTATTATTTTAGTGGTAGCTACTCAGGCAAAAGGAAGTATTCTGGTTCATCAGAAAATGTTTGAATCCAGATTATTCTTTGTTGATAAATTAATTGATATGGGTGCTCAGATCATTTTATGTGATCCGCACAGAGCTACGGTAATCGGGTTGAACCAGGAAGCTCCTTTAAGAGGAACAACAATGGTTTCTCCGGATATCAGAGCCGGAAATGCACTTCTTATTGCGGCACTTTCTGCAGAAGGGAAATCAATTATCCACAATATCGAGCAAATCGACAGAGGATATGAGAATATTGATGGAAGGTTGAAAGCAATTGGTGCTGATATCGAAAGAATTTAAAATTATTTTATTTAATAATAGGAAAGCGTTCAGATTACTCTGAACGTTTTTTTCTTTTTTACCACCCCGTCAAAAATTCTTTGAATTTTCGCCACCCCTCCGGAGGAGGGGAATTTTGTCCCGGCCAATAATTATTCTGTTTTAATTTACTTTTAGTGTAAAATAAAAAGTGCCCGGTAATAAACCGGACACTTTGAGTAATTAAAACTATATGAATCTCACTTAAAAATACTTTCTGCAGATATACTCCACCGTTGTATTCATAAGTTTATTTTTATTCAGATAGATCTCAAGCTGCTGAAAATCTTCTGAACTTACATTAATATATAACTGTACTGAACCAAAACTATATCCGTTCACATACTCTACATTAGCGGATAACACTCTATGACAGATGCCCAATTGATTGTAGATGGTATTCATTAAATGCTCAAATTTCATTTTGCCATTCAACTCTATTTCCAATAACAATTCTTTTTTAGGCAGGTTAATTTTATTTTGTAAAACCTGCAGGCCCGGATTAGGTGTAATCATCGCTAAACATTTTTTGGTTAAACTTCTATGATCATATTGCGTTCTGCATTAAATCTGTGACAAAAATATAAAAAAATATTAGTCCACCAAATTAGTAGACTAATATTTTTAAAAATTTAACATAAAAAAAGAAGCCTGTCCAGCTTCTCTCAGTATTTTAATAGTTTCCTAGTCTTTCTAATTTATCAGACCCGGCAAGTCCGTTAGGGTTACAACCTGGCTCTCCTTCAGGGACTTTGAGACTTTTTTTGGTATAGAATTCTTCCCAGAATGCATTTGTTTTTCCTGTTTTGGGATCAATGAATGTCATAGGTTCCAGTTTGAAAATATTTCCTGCCCGAAAAGATCTTTCCACAAAATCTGAACAGTAATACGAATTTTCATCCAGGATATAATTGAAATTATAAGGCTTCCCCAACATGGAATGCGCTTTTTTAATAGCTTCAGGAATTTTATTCTGATATTCCGGCTTTAAACGATAAATAATCACCTCCTGCCCGTCTTCTTTTTGATCTTTTATAAAATCCTTCAGATCCTGTTTTTGAGAACCTCCTTTCGGAGCAGCATGCAAAACAAACATTTTGCTGCCTTCTTTTTCCAAAATTCCTATATGATCAAATGAAGCAGTTTTTTGTTTTTGAGTAACATTATTAATAGCACCAGAAAGCCCCGATTCTTTAGCTGTTACAAAAAGCAGATCCCCGTTTTTGAGCTGTACATTACCGGAATAAGAACTTTTACACTGCATCAATAATATCATCAGACAGGATAAAAGGCCAACAACAGTAATTTGCTTTATTCTTTTTTTAATTCTAAATTCAGACATTCGATTATACTTTCGGGACCAAAATTACAAAATAGAATTCATTACATTTGTGGGAATATTGATCTATTCTTCACATCAACCCAAACATTTCCAAGATTCTTATGCCACATATTTTATTAGTTGAAGACGATGACAGACTTTCCAAACTGATTGCAAAAGGATTTCAGGAAGCTGAATTTGAGGTAACCGTGGCTTATGATGGAAACACAGGCATGAAGCTGGCTTTGCAGACGAATTTTGATCTGGTAGTGACTGATATTGTATTACCTAAAAAAGACGGTCTGGAATTTTGTAATGAAATCAAAACTCTGAAACCTGATCTTCCGGTCATTATGCTTACGGCATTGGGAACCACTGATGACAAACTGGAAGGCTTTGATGCCGGAGCCGATGATTATCTGACCAAACCTTTTGAAATGCGTGAACTGGTAGCAAGAATCAAAGTGCTTCTGAAACGCTTTTCGCAACAGAGACAGCAAAAAGTTTCCGCTCTGAAATATGAGGGTATTGAAATGAATCTGGAACAGAAAACAGTAAGCCGGGATCATACTCCTATAAAACT
Source organism: Chryseobacterium sp. GVT01B (assembly GCF_019970045.1). GTDB lineage: Bacteria > Bacteroidota > Bacteroidia > Flavobacteriales > Weeksellaceae > Chryseobacterium. The sequence goes on along the minus strand of NZ_JAHXYI010000004.1, from coordinate 342,157 downwards.
GACTCCGAAAGAATTTAATCTTTTAAAATTCATGCTGGAGAATTCCGAAAGAGTGCTTTCCCGAAGTGAAATTGCAGAGAAAGTTTGGGAGACCCACTTTGACACGGGCACTAATTTTATTGATGTCTATATCAATTACCTTAGAAAAAAAATAGATAAAGATTTTGAAACGAAACTGATCCACACCAAAGCCGGAATGGGATTTATTCTGAAAAAAGACTACGAATCAGGCCTTGTACAGTAAGCATTATGAACTAAAAATACCCGGATGAAAATAAGAACCCGACTTACGCTGCTTTTTACCTTAATCACTGCAATGCTTTTGGGGGTTTACAGCGTTTCGATCTATTATTCATCCAAAGAAGCCAGAGAGAAATCTTTTTACAGCGAACTTCAGAACGAAGCCATTGCCAAAGCGGATTTATTTTTCCGGAGTTCATTGCCTGAACAGGAAATGCACAAGCTTTATAAAAACAATACCAGAACGCTTAATGAAGTTCAGGTAGCGATTTATGATATTAATAAGCAACTCGTTTATCATGACGATGCCAAAGTAGATTATGTAAAGGAAACTCCGGAAATGCTTTCGCAGATATTCCAGAAAAAGAGAATCAATTTCTTTTTAAACGATTTACAAGTGATTGGAATGGTGTATCATTATGAAGGAAAAACTTACGCAGTCACCGCAGCCGCTTATGATCAATATGGGTATGAATATCTCACTCATCTTCTTACCATCAGCATTATCGCCTTCTTCAGTATTTTAATATTGATTTATCTGGCCGGGATATTTCTCTCTAAAAAAGCATTGAGCCCACTGAGTGAAATGGTCAATCAAATCAAAAAAATCACAGCCGGAAAATTACAATTAAGACTTAAAACAACGAAAGAGAAAGACGAACTCAATGAGCTTGCCCAGAACTTTAACGGAATGCTGGAAAGACTTGAGAACTCTTTTGATTCACAAAAGCATTTCGTATCAAACATTTCACATGAACTGAGAACGCCATTATCTGCGATTATTACTGAACTGGAATTGGCTTCCGAGAAGGATAAAACCAAAGAGGAATACAAGGAAACCATTCAATATGCCCTGAATGACGCCCGAAATATGGTAAAACTATCCAACAGCTTAATGGATCTTGCCAAAGCAAGCTATGACCCCAATGAAATCAGTTTTTCTGAAGTGCGCCTGGATGAAGTTCTTCTGGAATCTTACAGCAAAATAATAAGAGAAAATTCAGAATATAAAGTATCACTGAACATCGAAGATTCAATAGAAGAACACCAGCTGGTCATTCAGGGAAATGAATATCTGCTGCAGGTTGCTTTTAATAATCTTATTGACAATGCCTGTAAATATTCTCCGGAACATAGTTGCCTTATAGATGTCAGATCTCATTCTGAATGTCTTAAAATAAGCTTTATCAATTCAGGGAATATGATTCTTAAGGAAGATTTACAGCATATTTTCGAGCCATTTTTCAGAAGTGAAACAACCAGACAGGAAAAAGGCCACGGAATAGGATTGTTCCTCACCAAAAAAATTATTCTGCTCCACAATGCAAAAGTGACAGCAATATCGGATCATAACGAAACTATTTTCACGGTAGAGTTTATGATTAGTTGATGTATCAACACTTCATTCAAATTTATTTGAATCTTAATTTCCTTTAAAACCTTAATTAGCTTAATGGTTAAAAAAATTCCATACCTCTCTACTCATGAGCAAGAGATTTCTTATTGAAAACTGTAGTTCCTATGCTGGCAGCAATCACACATGCGATAGAAATCCACTGTAAAAAAGATAATTCTTCAGCAAGAAAAATCAATCCCGAAAGTGCTGCAAATGCTGGTTCCAGGCTCATCAGAATACTGAAAGTCTTAGCAGGAAGTCTTTTCAAAGCCATAATTTCCAACGAAAAAGGTAAAGCACTCGAAAGAATAGCCACACCAAGTCCTTTAACAAAAATAGTGGGCGTAAGATTAAAAACCGCTCCATCCCAAATCGTAAAGGGAATAATTACCATACTCGCAAATATCATCCCGGTCGTTACCGCATCTTTTCCATCCATTATTTTTGAAACCTTTCCACCCATGATGATGTAAACAGCCCAGAACATTCCCGCAAGAAAAGCAAGCCCAAGTCCCAGCAAATCAACGTGATCATTTTGCCATGGCACAATCAACAGAATTCCAACACAGGCAAGTAATGCCCATACAACGTCCAGCAATTTCCGGGACAAAGCCAGGGCAAGAAATAATGGACCTGCAAATTCCACAGTAACCGCCAATCCCAACGGAATCCTTTGAATCGCCATATAAAAAATAAGATTCATAGCGGCTAGACCTATTCCGTACATCGCACAGTATTTCCATTTCAGTCTGTCAAACTGTAAAAATTTCGGACGGTTAATCAACGTAAGCAAAACAGCAGAAAGTACAATTCTTAAAGTAACCGTACCAATAACTCCAATGGCCGGAAAAAGCTGCTTCGCAATGGAAGCTCCTCCCTGTACACAAATGATCGCTAAAAGCGTAGCTGGTATTGCTATGTTTGATTTTTTCATTTCTAAAATATATAATTCTAAAGATTTTGGAAAGAAGTTTCCGAGATTCAACAGACTTTTTTTTATACGATAAATCGTGAAATTCATCATATAAAACTAACTGCCCCAAATGTATTGAAATTTTATCTTTTACAATGGATACAGTTTGCATTTATTAATAAGATCTAAAAAATAATCAGTTCTCATTTCATCATTAAAAAAACAGGAAAACATTTTCTCTAATGATTTTATAATAATATTCTAAAGCTTTTCTAACGGTAAAAAAACGTGTTACTATTTACTTTTGCACAGTAAAAAATAAAGCATATGGACGCAGATCCTTACAGTAATTATCAATCTTAAAAGCTTTAGTTGTACTCACTTTTCCCGTACAGCTGAAAAGCTTTATAAAAACAGGAAAAGTTATGAATACATTTGAATTTACCCTTCGTTTACTGACCGCTTTCTGTCTGGGAGCCGGTATAGGTTTTGAAAGACAGTGGCGCAAAAAAAATGCCGGTCTCAGAACCAACACTCTGGTATGTATCGGTTCTGCTGCATTCGTATTGATTGCTATCAGAATTGGTGGCGATGCAGCCGGAAGAATCACCTCTTATATTGTCAGCGGAATAGGTTTCCTAGGTGGCGGTGTCATCATGAAAGACGGTCTTACCGTAAGAGGATTAAATACTGCCGCCACATTATGGTGTTCCGCAGCCATAGGCGCATTGTGTGCTTTGGGATATCCTGTGGAAGCTCTCATCACAGTTCTCTTTATTGTTTCTACCAATATATTCCTGAGACCTGCTTTATCCTCTCAGAAGGAAACAAGGGGCAAAAAATGGCTCAGCACTAAGAAAAATAACAAAGAAAAAGTAAAAATCAGCAATAGCACACAATTGTATTAAGATCATGAAAAAGATAATCGTAAGTAGTCTTATTCTCTTTGCAGTTTCCTGTAAGGACAATACACCTCAGCAAAACAAAGAACCGGAAATAGTAATAAAGGGCGATCACGTCACTGTTCCGGAAAACAATCCCATTTTCAAAAAAATTAAAACACAGGTTGTTACCGAACAGAAACACAGTGATGGCGTAATCTCAGCAGGAACTATTCAGGCGATTCCAAATCATTATGCAGAAATTGCCAGCCCTTTTTCCGGAAGAATTACCCGGTCATTTATTCAGCTCGGACAAAATATTTCTGCCGGAAGCCCTCTTTTCGAGATCCTTTCTTCAGATTATTTTTCAGTTCAGAAAGATTATACGGATGCTCTGAATGATGTACAGCTTGCTGAAAAAAATTACAGACGCCAGCAGGACCTCGTTAAACACGGAGTAGGCATCCAGAAGGAACTGGACGAGGCAGAAACCGATTTTAAAAATAAAAGAACATCTCTTTCCAACGCATCTTCAGCTTTAAAGGTTTATAACAGCAAAGGAGGAGGGATAGGAAGTCCTCTCATTGTAAGAGCTCCTATCAACGGCGAAATTATTTCCAACAAAATTGTAAACGGACAATATCTGAAGGGAGATGCAGATCCGGTAATGATTATCGCAGAATTATCAAAAGTCTGGATTTCCGGTGATGTAAAGGAAAAAGACATTCGCTTTGTCAACACCGGAGATCAGGTTTCTGTAAAGGTAAGTGCTTATCCGGACAGAAATATTACCGGAAAAGTATACCACATCAATGAAATTGTAGACGAAGATACCCGAAGTATCAAAGTACTTATTGAATGCGATAATCCTGACAGAAAATTAAAACCTGGAATGTACGCTACCGTGAACTTCTCAACAACTCCTGAAAAAACAGTGATGATTCCCGTAACCGCTTTGATGCAACAGGACAGTTCTCAATATATCTGGGTAAAAACAGGAAAGAGCCAATTTACCAGACGTCCTGTGACCACGGGAGAAACAGATCAGAAAACAGTAAGGATTATATCAGGATTAAAACCTGGAGAAACCATCATGACTGAAGGAGGAATTTATATGCTGGATGCGAAATAATGTAAAATGATGCGAAATCAAGAACTATGAAAAAATTACTAACAATCTCTATACAGAAAAGATGGCTGATGCTGGCTCTCTTCCTTTTACTGGGATTCTTCGGGTATTATTCCTGGACCAGATTATCCATAGAAGCCTATCCTGACATTGCGGACGTAACTTCCCAGGTGGTAACACAGGTTCCCGGACTCGCTGCTGAAGAAGTGGAACAGCAAATCACAATCCCTTTGGAAAGATCTCTGAACGGACTTCCCGGAATGCATGTGATGAGAAGCAAAAGTACCTTCGGACTTTCCATTATCACTATGGTTTTCGATGACGGGATAGATGATTACTGGGCAAGGCAACGTATTCAGGAAAGACTGACGGATGTGGAGCTTCCTTATGGTGCACAGCCAGGATTAGATCCCCTCACCTCTCCCATTGGCGAAGTCTATCGTTATATTATCGAAAGCAACAACCACAGTCTGCGGGAATTGACGGATTTACAAAAGTTTGTCATCATTCCCCGTATCAAACAGCTGTCAGGAATTGCTGATGTAACTAATTTCGGAGGAATTACCACTCAGTTTCAGATCGAGCTGGATCCGCATAAGCTTGAACAATACGGATTATCTCTGTCTGAAGTTACCGAAACAATCTCCAAAAACAATGTAAGTGCAGGAGGAAGCATGCTTCCAAGAGGAAATCTTGCCTATGTTATCCGTGGAATAGGTTTGGTAAAAGACTTGGATGATCTTGGAAAAATTGTGATAAAAACTCAAAATGGAGTTCCTGTTTTTCTTAATGACGTAGGAACATTGAAATACGGAAATCTGGAAAGAAAAGGAATTCTTGGCTATACAGATCGAAAACGAAATTATTCTGAGAGTGTGGAAGGAATTGTACTTTTATTAAGAGGACAAAACCCTTCACAGGTCCTGGAGGGTGTGCATGAAGCAATCGAAGAACTGAATAACGAAACACTTCCTCCCGGAGTAAAAATTCATCCTTTTCTGGATAGAACAGATCTTGTAAAAACTACTCTTACTACCGTTTCCCATACCCTTACCGAAGGAATTGTACTGGTTATTATCGTTCTGATTGTATTTCTTGGAAGCTGGCGGGGAGCATTGCTGGTGGCGATTACCATTCCGCTTTCTTTATTATTCGCTTTTATACTCATGCATTTTACCAATATTCCGGCCAATCTCCTTTCATTGGGAGCGATTGATTTCGGGATCATTGTAGACGGAGCTATCGTCATGCTGGAAACCATTCTCAAGAAACGGGAAGAAAATTCGGAAGAAACACTGGAAGAAAAGACCATTACCCAAAGAGTGATTGAGGTAGCAAAACCTATTTTCTTTTCAACCATTATTATCATTACCGCTTATCTGCCCTTGTTTGCATTTGAAAGAGTAGAGAAAAAATTATTTACCCCTATGGCTTTTACTGTTGGATATGCTCTATTGGGAGCCCTTGCCGTTGCACTGCTTCTAATTCCTGGATTAGCTTATGTGATCTATCGGAAACCACAGAAAATCTATCACAATAAATGGCTGGAGAAAATAAGCACAGCCTATGGAAAAAGCATTGAAAAAATAATGCAGACTCCTAAAAGAGTAATCATTCCTATTATGATAGTTCTGATTTCTGCCGGAATTCTCTCCTGGCATGTGGGAAAAGATTTTCTTCCCGAATTGGATGAAGGTTCCATCTGGCTGCAGGTACAGTTACCTCCTGGAATTTCTTTAGCCAAATCAAAAGAAATGAGTGATACTTTGCGTGCCCGTACCCTGAAGCATCCTGAAATCACTTATATGATGATTCAGGCAGGACGTAATGATGATGGTACTGACCCATGGACCGCTTCCCACTTTGAAGTATCCATTGGAATAAAGCCTTACAGCGAATGGCCTTCAGGAAAAACAAAAGCAGACCTCATCAAAGAACTTGCCGCAGATTATAAAGACATGCCGGGATTCACCGTTGGCTTTTCACAACCGATGATTGACGGAGTAATGGATAAAATCTCAGGAGCACACAGCGAACTTGTAGTAAAAGTATATGGAGAAGATTTCAAGGAAACCAGACGTATTGCAGAAAATGTATTATCCACATTAAATACCATTCCAGGTTCTGCAGATCTTGCTATCGATCAGGAACCGCCGTTACCTCAACTGCAGATTATTGCCAACAGAGACAAGATTGCTCAATATGGACTGAATGTAGCAGATGTTGCCGACCTTATTGAAGTAGCATTGGGAGGAAAAGCCATTTCTCAGATCTTTATCGGCAATAAAGTGTATGATATTTCCTGCCGTTATACAGAAGACAGCCGCGATACGCCGGATAAAATCGGAAATCTGATGCTGACTTCAGCTTCAGGAGCAAAAATACCACTGTCTCAGGTGGCAGAAGTAAAATTAAGCACAGGAGAAAGTACCATTACCAGAGAAATGAACAAACGTCATCTTACCGTAAAGCTGAATCTGAGAGGAACTGATCTTTCTTCTTTCCTGAAAAAAGCACAGGATAAAATTGAAAAAGATATCAGATACGATCACGAAAAATACCAGATCAAATGGGGCGGGCAGTTTGAAAATCAAAACAGGGCTTATTCCAGACTGGCATTTATCGTTCCGCTGGCATTGGCAATCATGTTTCTTTTATTATATGGTGCATTTGGAGATTTCAGACAGGCTTTGGTACTGATGTCTATTGTTCCACTGGCTTTATTTGGCGGAATGCTGGCGCTCAATATCCGGGAAATGTCTCTGAATGTATCTTCAGCCGTAGGATTTATTGCATTGTTCGGAGTTGCCATCCAGAACGGAGTCATTATGATTTCTCATATCAACGATCTGCGTAAGAAAGGGTATGAACTGAAAGAGGCCGCCATCAAGGGAGCAAAAGACCGTTTCAGACCTGTATTGATGACCGCAACAGTTGCTGTAATCGGATTATTTCCGGCATCATTAGCTACAGGAATAGGTTCTGATGTACAGCGTCCACTTGCAACTGTCATTGTTTATGGACTGATGTTCTCCACTATTTTAACCCTATTCGTATTGCCGGCTATTTATTTTATGGCTGAACGCCAAAACGAAAAACAAAATTTAGAATCAGATGAAAATTAGAGTTCGTTTTATCATATTATCTCTCGTATTGCTTAGCATCACAGGGATGAAGGCACAGAAAAAAGAACTTTTATCATTCGAAGAATACCTGAGCCTTGTCGGAAATAAAAATCTGGGATATGCTTCTCAAAAATACAATGTAAGTATGGCCGAAGCTGCTATCCAGACCGCCAATATGTTTCCTGACCCTCAACTGGAAATGGAAACCACCAATAACGGTGTGAATCAGAATATGGGATATGTGTATGGTGCATCACTCGGTTGGACCCTTGAATTGGGTGGTAAAAGAAAAGCCAGGGTAAATCTGGCAAAGAATCAATCGGAGCTGAGCAAAATACAATTGCAGGATTTTTTCAGAAACCTTCGTGCAGATGCAAGTTTAGGATATATTGACGCTTTAAAATCCAGGGCTTTGCTTGAAGTACAACAGGATTCTTATCAAAATATGCAGCAATTGGCAAAGTCCGACAGTATCCGTTATAGATTGGGAACTATATCACTTGTGACGTCCAAACAAAGTAAGCTGGAAGCTGCTTCCCTTCTCAATGAAGTATATCAGGCTGAAAGTGCAGAACAGCAGGCGCTCACCAGTTTATCGGTTTTTCTTGGAGAAAGCAAAATTACAGACAGAGATGTTGCCGGAGATTTTAATGCGTTCAACAGGTATTTTAGTATTGATGATCTCACTCTTCAGGCCTTAAATGAACGAGCAGATTTATTGGCAGCCAGACAAAATACAGAGGTTGCCAAAAGTCAGATCAGCCTTGAAAAAGCTAATAGAGTTATAGATTTAGGCATCAGTGCCGGAGCAGAGCGGCATACCGAAGCTACGAATGAAATTGCCCCTTCTCCCACTGTAAATGCTGTTAAAATGGGCATTAGCATTCCTTTGAAATTTTCCAACAGAAGAAATGCAGGATTGAAAATTGCAGAAATGGCTCATTCTCAGGCAGAAGTTGAGTACAAACAAATCGAACAAGGGATAAAAGCTGAAGTCATTCAGGCTTATCAGCAATATGCAGCCACTCAGAAACAGCTCAGACAATTTCATAACGGAATGCTTACGGAAGCACAAAGTATTCTGGAAGGAATCACCTACAGCTACAAAAGAGGAGAAAGCTCTATCCTTGAAGTACTGAATGCCCAGAGAACGTATAACAATGTAAGAAAAGATTATTATCAGGCTCTTGCAGATAATGCAGCTGCTTTGATTGAGCTAGAACGTAAAGTGGGAATCTGGGATATTCATTTTTAGAAAGGAAGAGGGAAACTGGAGGATGGAAGTTTCCGGAAGCCGATGGATAGATGAAAATCATTTTATTAATTTGGAGACTATATACAATTTTACACCATTGTCATTCTGACAAAGGAAGAATCCCACGTAAAGCTTAGATTCTTCATTTCACTACGTTACATTCAGAATGACAGACGGTAGCAAGATTAATGTAAAATTGTATATAAATATCAATAATTCTAAAAACACAAATATGGCTTCATCCTTCCAGCTTCCAGCATAAAAAAGGCCCTGAAATCTATTGATTTCAGGGCCTTTTTTATCTTTTATACTGAGATTCATAAATTCCGATCCAGTCATCAGGAGTCATTTTCTGACTCAGCTCGGCAATCAGTTCAAAAGGAATATCTTCCACTTTTTTGAAGCGGACACAGGATTTACCCATATCCAGCTTCTTTTTGGAATGTTTAGGATATTCTCCTACGAACCAATCCAGAAGTTCCGGTTTTGAATACAGACCCATATGATACAGTGCTATAAAATTCTTCTGAGAAGCTAGATTGATGAACGGCAGCGGTGTTCCGGGCGCACAGTGATATCCGGCAGGAAATGTTTCCAAAGGAACTACCCAACCTATCATCCCATAATTTGTAGCATCTTCAAAACCTTTTGGGAGATTATCATTTACCGCATCGTAAAGTTTTTTGAATGCTTCCTGTCTTTCTTCAGGAATCTTTGAGATATAATCTTCTATGGAAACTGACTGAATCTGCATATTGTAATTTTTTCTAAAATACGATTATTTTATAAAATTGTATACACTGAACATCTGAACATCTTTGCTGCTCTTTTGAAGGAACATCATTTTGTTGACATTCGGAACATACTGAATCATATTTCCATCTGCAAAACCGTAGTTCTGGAAGAAGTTTCTTCCTTTATAATCAAGGCTTACTTCCTGAGGTTTCAGGTTGGCAAAATCAAAAACTTTCATAGAAAATCCTGTATTTCCAAATGCTCCTTTAGGGTAAAATGCAGAAATATAAAGTTTATCTCCGGCTTCAACCACGTGAATTCTTTTTCCTGTAGAAGTTCCAGCTGCCACAAATTGCTTTACTTCCCCTTCTTTATTAAATTTAATCAGCATTCCTGCATCCAGTGAATATACAGGATCCGGGAAACGATTCATTGTGGTAGGCATCGGTCTTGTCACCGTCTCCTGCTGAACAGCCATTAAAGTTTCATCCCCTTTCACAATGGTTTTGATAACCTTCACATCGTTCATATCTTTGCTTCCCGCTAAATTGGTATTGCTGATCACCGCTTTTCCGGATTTCATATCGTAGTACATTACCGTTCCGAAAGTACTTGCTCCGATAGTAACCGCCGCATTTTTTCTTCCAAAAGTTACCAGATAATCGTTATCGTTTTTGCTGAAAGCATATAACTTCTCAGGAATATATTTATCATCGAACAGAAGGTCTTTATCTTCCGTATTGGAAACCAGTTCCAGCTTATAAGATTCTTTCCATCCTGACGCTTTACGCAATACAACAATTTTTGCTGAATTCGTTAATGTCAAAGACTTTTCAACATAATCACTGCTCAATGTAATTTCTTTGTTCCAAACCGGAGAAAGAGTTCTCAGGTCTAATACCAGAACATCATTTATATTCTCTGTTTTTTTGTTGGCAAATCTGTCATTGAAGATGGCTGCATATTTTCCGTTTTCTGAGAAAAGAACATACGTTGTACCCGATCTGTTGGTAGATTCAATATTGTATTTTGCAATACTCTTTGTTGTAAAAGTGCCTTCCTTTCTGCTGAAAACATGTTGAAAAACTTCCTTTCTGTTTTCTTTTCCGAAATATTCTTCTGTAAATGCTATAAATTTATCATCATCAATCTGCTGTGATCCCAAATAGTTGTGAAGAACACCATTCGTTTTGTTGGCGTAATCTTTCACATAAGTATCCACAAGACTTCCGTTCTGATCCAGTTTTCTCATCAATAATTTCTTGTGAGGGAAAACATTTCTCATCAGTCCGTCAATATTGATGGCACTGAACATATAAGAATTGTAATCATCTGCCAGTACCAGTTTATCATCCGTTTCAAGATTGGCATCCACTGTGAATTTTGTTCCCTCAGTCACTTTCGTCTGTGCATAAGAGTACACAGAAGCTGTAATTAATGCCGAAGCAATAATCTGTTTAATCATATCGTTTTCTTTAGTTATTATAAATTTTTTCTTCTAATCTTTTCAGTTCAAAATTAGCATCGTAGGATAGTTTAATATCTACTAAGTGTTCCTGTAACTCATTTAAATATTTCTCTGCTTCCTGGTAATTGCCTAATGCGATATTTAATCTGATCAGGTTAAAATAAAGATATTCCCCGATCTTCTGATTGTAAACAGCTTTCTTATCGTTGTAATTTACTTTTGTCAAAGCACTTTTCCAAAGATCAATCCCTTTCTGCATGTTTTCCATGGCTACTTTATTCGGAGCATAATCTGATTTTGCCTGAAGTTTTTTAAGATTGGTCGTAACGTAGATGTATGCTTTTTCCAAATCGTCATACTCTCCTTTGTTCTTTACAGTTGCCAAAGTCACTGTAGAATTAATGGTCTGATACCCAAAATTTTCATTAATAATATTCCTTGTACGATCAATGGTTCTTTGCAGGAATCTTTTTTCCTGAGCATTCAGATTAATTTCATTGGTCGGAACGCTTGCTATTTCCGCAAAATCTGAGAAATAAGTCTTATCCAGTTTTACAGTTCCTCCCTGTTTCGCTATAATTTTTGTAGGCTGATTGGCGAAAGTTTTTCCCTGATTGTCCTGAAAATTTGTTCTTTCCATTTCAATGACAATATCAAGATAATTTCCGCCTTTTGAAAAACCGATCACATCTATTTGTGAAGACAGAATTTTATTATCCACAATTAAGGCATCTCTAAGATCTGGCTGCTGATACACCGGAACCGGCGGAATATTAAGGATAGGTCTTGAAGGTAATCTCAGCGTAGGAGCGCCATTAGTTGCCGCAATTTTTTCAACTGCTGATAACTTGCTGTATTCTGCAGACTCAAGTTTGTACTTTTCCTGAAGCTTTTTCACTTCAGCATCATAATCCTTCAATCTTTCTCCATGTTCATATTTGGCATTTTCAACGTTTGCCTGATAATTATCCACTTTTTTCTGGTGATCTTCTTTTGATAATCTTATAACATCATTTTTTGTAATGTTATAGGGAGATTTTATCGTAATCGTATAGTTTCTGCTGGAAAGGTCTGTAGGAAAAACCGGTTCTTTCAAAAGCTGGAAACTGATCATTTCTTTATCAATTCGTTGAGCCTGTGAAAATTCGGAATAAAATAATGGGAGTAAAAAAAGTAGTTTTAATTTATTCATGGATGTTATAGTTTTCAGTGCAAATGTATAATAATTTCATCAACATTTTTTAAGAATAATTTGTCCAGTTATTATGTAATGGATCATAAAAAAGGCAGCCACACGAATGCAACTGCCTACAGAAATTATTAACTCAAAAAATTTTATTTTTTAATGGCTTTTACAGTAGATGTTGAACCATCTTTAAAGTTCATTGTCACTAAGTATAAACCAGTATTTAATTCTCCTAATTGAAGTTCTGTTGTTGGATTGTCAATAGTTTTCACTACTCTTCCTGCCACATCAGTAACCGTTACAGATTTAACATTTTTGATATCTGCAACATGCAGAACATCTTTGAAAGGATTAGGATATACATTCACTTCTTTTTTCTTCAAATTTGTTTCTGAAGTTGATAAAGAGGTAGCCACTTCAAAGGTAAAATCAATAAATTCTCCTCTTGAAATAGCTCCACAAGGGTTTGATGGCGCTGTACTGTTATAATCAGTTACTACTCTCATTCTATAAGTTCCCAGAGGAGTTCCCGCAGGTACAGTAATAGTTCCGGAAGTATTTGTTATATAAGTATTAGTAACAAACATTCTTTCCGAAGCTTCAAAAGTTAAATTGTTATTCCAGTCTACCCAAACCGCTATTCCACATGTTGGACCTCCTGCAGTGAAAGACACTGAAGTGTCGGATCCTGGAGCATTTATAATCTTGTTATTGCTTGTTATTAAATTTTGATATCCACCTGCAACACTTGAGCCAGATGAATAAGCCATATTTATCAATCCTCCGGTAGAACTGAAGTCAGAAAGCCACGAGTTCTGAGAAGCAGATGAAGGCAGACAGTATCCTGTTCTGAATGCAGTAACTTCACTCCAGATACTTTTGTCACTGCCACTACATACAGATCTTACCCATGCATAGTAATTCGTGTCAGCAGATAGTGAACTTAATGGTGCTGAAGTTGTGGTAGAAGTTACGGAATTGGTAGCATTCAACACAGTTGTAGCATCAGGTGCGGTATTGGTTGTACTGTAATATACTTCGTATCCGTTTGCAGGAACTGAGGATGGTGCTGTCCAACCTATCATTGCAGCATTAGTTGTCACGTTTGATGAAGTAGCTGCTGTTGGCTCAAGACAAGAAGGAATATTCTGAACGGTAATATTATCAATATAAATAGAACGTGAAGTACCTCCCAAACCATGTTTAAATGCTAACTGTAAATCAGAACCCGCAGGAATATTAACAGTATATTGTGTGTGGGTAGTTGTCAGAGCAATAGGAGAACCAATTGGTGTAAAAGAAGCAGGATCAGCAGGGTTTGATAATGTCCCCACTAATAATGTGTAATTACTTCCTCCTCCTTTTGCATAGAATCTTACACGCTTGGTACCATCTGAAAGGTTTACAGTTGGAGGTGCAACCAGCATTTGGCTACCCGTAGTAGCAGTTGAATTGGTCATGTAATACGCATTAGGTGCTGAATAGTTACTTGTTGTAGTTACATACCCATATCCTGCAAATGATGCACTTTCCAGATATGCCCAGCAGCTTGGTGCATTAGTATTTGATGAGGAACCTGTATTTGTTGTATCAAAATTTTCTGTATACGGAACTGTAAAAGTAGAACAAGCTGTTTTAAATGTTCCTGCAAAAGACCATACACTTTGGCCTGTCGCCGTGTTACAATTGGATCTTACCCAATAATAATAGGTTGTATTGGAGTTAAGACCTCCAATCGTTGTACTTGTCCCTGTTACTCCCGGATAAGTAGGTGTTACTGTGCTTGCCGGTGTTGTGTTTGATGTACTGTGGTATACATCATAACTGGCAGCACTACCTGTCCATGACACTAAAGCAGAATTAGCTGTGATGCCTGAAACCGCCTGCAATACAGGAGGCATACAATCCGAATAAGCGTCTGCTGAAAAAGCAAAAATATTTGGTATTCCTGAACCACTTACCTTAGTTACTGTTACACTTTGTATCAGTTTTGTCTGATTTGCTGCATCTATTGCCAGCTCAATCTGATATAATCTTGGATTGGTTCCGCCTTCAGGAGAAGGAACATCATCACCAGCTCCAGGAGTAGCTCCCGGCTTTTTAATCCTTCCTATTCCCTGGATGGCAAAATTAGATCCATTATACCAGTCTGCGAGACTGATACTTGAAAACGTCTGTGAACTCCCATCTGTAAAATTGACCACTACACTTACTGTAGAAGTCCCACTTCCACTTACAGCAAGCATATAGAGTTTGGTCGCCGCCTTTGATGTTGTAAATGCCAAAGTTCCGTTATCACTGGTTGCAGCCAGTCTTAAAGAATTATTCGCATTCAAACTTGCTAACTGAAAACTCAATCCGGGAGTAGTTCCCACTACAGAATTAATAACTCCATCAACAGGAATACCATACGTAATCGCTGCACTTGTGGAGGTCAGCTGAAAATCTTTCGCTATAAAAGCGTAAGAAACTCCGTCTACGTCATTATTTGTAGTAACTGTTGAAGAACCTATCCCGTTGGCAATTACATCAGCTGTAAAGCCTGAAGAAACCGGCATAGTTTGATAATTTTGAGCCATGAGTACACTGGCAGAAAAGAGAGCGATAGCAGGTACCACTCTAGAAAATAAATTTATTACCATTTTAATCACATTTGAGGCGAAATTTAGTAAAAATAATAATACGAAAATGTTATTTTTAACAAAATCTTAAACTTTATTCAAAAAGTGTGAAAAATTAATACCAAACATCATTTAAATAAGCAACTTTCAAAGACAACGTAAAACTTAATGAAACATCTTCTTATTGATTCTTAATTTTATTATTGAGAAATTAAATCCTATTTTTGTCATACAAATTTTTTGAACAATGCCGAATATTTCAAACAGAGCACTGCATATGCCGCCATCGCCGGTAAGAAAACTGGTTCCCTTTGCATTACAAGCAAAACAGAAAGGAATAAAAGTATACCACCTTAATATCGGACAGCCTGATATTGAAACTCCGGAAACAGCTTTAAATGCTTTAAAAAACATCGATTTAAAAGTATTGGAATATGCGCTTTCTGAAGGAAATATAGAATACAGAAAGGCCCTTACAGAATATTATCATTCTTTAGGTTTTTCAGATCTTACTCCTGATAACTTCATTGTTACCAATGGAGGTTCTGAAGCCCTGAACTTTGCCATTTCTACTTTATGTGATGAGGGTGACGAAGTGATTATTCCTGAGCCTTACTATGCCAACTACAATGGTTTCACCAGCACATTTGATGTGAATGTAGTAGCCGTATCTTCTACTATTGATACTGGTTTTGCTTTGCCTCCTATTGAAGAATTCGAGAAAAAAATCACAGAAAAAACAAGAGCAATCATTATCTGTAACCCAGGAAACCCTACCGGATATCTGTATACCCGCGAGGAACTTCAGAAGCTTGCAGACATTGCTTTGAAATATGATATTGTAATCATTTCTGATGAAGTATACAGAGAATATGTATATGACGGAAAACAGCAGATCTCCATGTTTGATTTCCCTGAATTAGCTGAAAACTGTATCATCATTGATTCTGAATCCAAACGTTATTCTATGTGTGGAGTAAGAATTGGATGTCTGGTTACCCGTTCTAATAAAATCCGTAATGCTGCCATGCTTTTTGCACAGGCGAGATTAAGCCCGGTTCTTTTAGGACAGATTGCCGCAACAGCAGCACACCAGAATGATGGTGCCTACATCAGAGCAGTAAGAGAAGAGTATACTCACAGAAGGAATGTATTGGTAGATCTTTTGAATGCTATCCCAGGCGTAATCTGCCCAAAACCTAGAGGAGCTTTCTACTGTGTTGCTGAACTTCCGGTAGATGATACTGAAAAATTTGCACAGTGGCTGCTTGAAAAATATTCTCTTAACAACGAAACCATCATGGTAGCTCCTGCAGGAGGATTCTACAGTGATCCTGAATTAGGAAAAAAACAGGTAAGAATTGCCTACGTTCTGAAAGAAGAAGATTTAAAAAGAAGTGCTGAAATTCTGAAAGAAGCTTTAAAGAAGTACAGAGAAGAATTCAGTCTGTAAAATATATCCTATGCCGACAACAAAAAAACTACATCTGAAAATACCGTTTTCGATTCTTTTGCTGTCGGCATTTTTTTCCTGTGATTCCAAAAAAACGGAACAGACTATTTCTCATCAAAATCCGCACGAGATTACTTTCATCAGTGTTTCCGACATCGGAGGACATCTTGGGAATTACAGAATTGTTAAAGTCACAAAAGATTCCGTTTTTGCAGAAAAAGGAATGACGGCCAATCAAACCCATAAAAAATGGACATCTGCCATCAGTTCCAACACATGGAAACAGCTTGTATCATCAGTAAGGATTGTAGATCTCGACCATATTAAAAGCTCTCCCAGCCTACAATCGGTAGACGGAACAGATGAAACTTTCCAGATCCGGACTCCAAAAAAATCACACATCTACGTTAATGCTTATGTAGACACTTTACATTACAAGCAATTACAACAACTTAAAGAACAAATAGACAAAATTCTTCCCAAAGAATACAAATAAACATGCAGGAAAATTTTTCACTACAACCTTATAACACATTCGGTGTTGAAGCCAAAGCCCGCTATTTTACTGAAGTCAATACAATTGATGAACTAAAAGAGGCTCTTATTTTCTCGAAAAACCAATCTCTTCAGCTTCTGTTTTTAGGAGGAGGAAGCAATATTCTTCTTACCAAAGATTTTGACGGTCTTGCCATCAGACTTAATTTAAAAGGAATTGCCGAAGAGAACATCAATGAAAATGAAGTATTGGTAACAGCTAAGGCAGGTGAAAACTGGCATGAATTTGTAATGTACTGCCTGCAGCAGAATTTTGGAGGATTAGAAAATCTTTCTTTAATCCCGGGAAATGTAGGTACTTCTCCGATGCAGAATATCGGGGCTTATGGGACAGAGATCAAAGATATTTTTGTAAGCTGTGAGGTATTGGATTTAGAAAATCTTGAACTGAGAACATTCAATCTTGAACAGTGCAGGTTCGGTTACAGAGATTCTATCTTTAAACAGGAAGGAAAAGGCAGATATGTTATTCTCGAAGTCACTTTTAAGCTTACCAGAAAAGACCATTCGATCAAAACAGAATATGGCGCGATCCAATCTGAACTGGAAAATCTCGCCATTGAAAATCCAACCATTCAGGATATTTCAAAAGCAGTTATCAATATAAGACAAAGCAAACTGCCGGATCCTAAAGAAATCGGAAATGCCGGAAGCTTTTTCAAAAATCCAACTATTCCTCTAGCTCAATTTGAAGATTTAAAGCAAAAGTTTGAAAATATTCAGGGTTATCCTAATGGTGATGTGGTAAAGGTTCCTGCAGGATGGCTGATTGAACAATGTGGCTGGAAAGGAAAGCAGATCGGAAATGTAGCTTCACACAAATTGCAGTCCCTGGTGATCATCAATGCTACCGGAAATGCTACTGGAAAAGAAATTTTTGATTTTTCCACAGAGATTATTAATTCTGTAAAAGAAAAATTCGGAATTGAACTTGAAAGGGAAGTTAATATTATTTAATCTAAAAAATATATAAAGGCTGGTGAATACAGTCTTTTTTTATACACTATTTCTAAAAATATTGGTAAACGCAAAGGCGCAGGGGTATTAATTTCTTTGAGTTTTTAAGACACAAGGATTTTATCTCAGATAAAATGCGTTATGGCTGCATGATAGCTGGAAAATTGTAAGGCTGGATTCTTTCAGAATGACAAACACAACGCCTAGCTTATCCGTACACTTTGTCATTCCGTAGGAATCTATGCATAGATGGAATGAAAAACACAAGGACACAAGTTATTTTCTAAGCGCTAAGATTTATCTCCGATAAAATTCAATGCTGTTCGATCTTTGTGCGACAAAAAGGATTAACCTTATCTTATTTCATTCTCACCCTTGCAGAAAATCTCACATTGAGCGGAGTCGAAACGTTCTTGCGCCTTAAAACAGCATGTCATTCAAAATCTTTGCGCCTTTGCGTTTTTCCAACAATAACTCATCACAGGTTTCCAAAAAATCATTATTTTAGCTTAAAAATTACAATTTGTGATGAAAATAGCTATTCTTGGAGCCGGAAACATGGGACTTTCTTTTTCGAAATCATTTTTGAAATACGAGCTGATCAAACCTGAACATCTGCATCTGATTATCAGAAATCAGGAAAAAATCTCCAAAATAGCTGAAGAATTTCCCAAATCTAAAATTTCCACCTTTGAAGAAGTAAAGGAACTCGATGCTGATTTGATTATCATCGCTGTAAAACCTCAGGATTTTCAGTCCGTTGCCCAAAATATTCAATTTACTTTAAAAGAAAACCAGATGGTATTATCCATTATGGCGGGAATCAATATTGAAAAAATTCAAAAATTACTGAATCATCCGCTCGTTGTAAGAGCAATGCCGAACTCCCCTACCCTTTTGGGAATGGGAATTACGGGATATACTGCTGCAGACGGAATTTCTTTCAGTCAACTGATAAGTATAGAAAGATTACTGAACAGCACCGGAAGATCGGTTTATCTGGAAGAAGAAGAACTTTTAGACGGTGTTACGGCGCTTTCAGGAAGTGGCCCTGCTTACTTTTATTACATCATTGATGCAATGATTAAGGCTGGTATTGAAATGGGAATTGAAGAAAACCTCTCTAAACTTTTTGTAAAACAGACAATGCTGGGAGCTTACCACCTGATCAACAACTCAGAAAAAAACCTTGAAGAACTTATTAAAGATGTTGCCTCTAAAGGCGGAACTACTGAAGCTGCTTTAAAAACATTTGAAGACAACAGTTTCAAAGAAATTCTGAAAAAGGGAATTCTGAATGCCGAAAAACGCGCCAAGGAACTTAATAATTAAATCTTTTTTCAAAAATCCTGCAAAATACCCATCCCAGATACACCCCAAATGTATTCAGGATGATATCGTCTACCTCAAATATTCCCATTCTTGTAAAGTATTGCAGTGCTTCGACAATAACTATGCACGAGATAAAGCTAAATAGTAATGGTTTTAGTTTTTTCAGATCAGGCAAAACCCAGCCCAAAAATCCAAAAGGAATAAACATGATAATATTTCCAAGGACAATCATTACAATATCTATTGTCCTATTCGGGCCCTGGATAAATCTTATTGTAGAAAAAACAGGTTCTAACGTAAGGAGATTTTCTTCATACTGAAACCTGCCCATTCCCAAAAACATCAGGTAAAGCAGAAACAGAGTGTATGGAACAATACTAATTTTATATATTTTCTTTAACATTGAACTGCTAATATATTCATTTCAAAAACATTAAATTTGTGTATTAAAATAATTTAATGAAATACGTTCTACTTACACTTATTTCAGCAATGCTGCTGTCGGTTTCATGGCCAACTTATGGAGTTCCGTTTTTTATATTTTTTGCCCTTGTTCCTCTTCTGATGATGGAGCATGGAGTTTCAAAATTCTCAGATTATAAAAGGAAAAGCTGGGTCGTCTTCGGATTGTCTTATCTATGTTTTGTGATCTGGAACATAGTCACTACAGGATGGCTGTATGGCTCTAAGAATCCTGACGGAAGCCATTCTCTGATGGCTGTAGTATTCCCGGTATTGGTCAACTCTCTTTTATATTCATTAGTATTCCAATGTTATCACTGGTACAAAAATGCTCAGGGAACGTATTGGGGATTAGGATTTCTGATCGCGATCTGGATGAGCTTTGAAAAATTTCATTTGGGATGGGAACTGACATGGCCATGGCTGAATCTGGGGAATGTATTTGCCGACTACCCAAAACTGATCCAATGGTATGACACTTTAGGAGCTACCGGAGGAAGTTTCTGGATCCTTCTGATCAATGTTCTTATTTTTTATACTGTAAGAACCTGGGAAGCTGGAAGAAAGAGAAAAGACCTGATTAAAAATTCAGCCATTGTTGGAGCTTTAATTATTCTTCCGATGATTATTTCAATGATCAAATACAATAATTTTGACGAAAAACCAGCCGGACAGGTCAGCATTCTGATGTTGCAGCCGGATCTTGATCCTTATGCCGAAAAATATTCAAAGGACAGCCTTACCATTGAGCAGGATTTACTTGCACTTGCTGAAAAAAATTCTACCGGTAAGATTGATTATTACATTGCTCCGGAAACTGCTCTTCCCGGCAGAGGTTCTATTTCTGAAACAGCTTTTGAAAAAAGTTTACTTTTAAACAATATCAAAGGATTTCTATCCAATCATCCGGGATCTGTTTTTGCAACCGGAATTTCTTCGCACCGTTTTTTTTATAATCCTGCTGATTTACCTAAAGAAGCTTACCAGATCAATAGCGGTGTTTGGGTAAGCAGTTATAATACGGCGATTCAACTTGTGCCTAATCAGAAAGTACAAGCCTACCACAAAGGAAAACTGGTACCGGGTGTTGAAATATTTCCTTATATGAATGTTTTAAAACCACTTTTAGGAGATGCTATGCTTAACCTCGGAGGAACTGTAGCCTCTTTGGGAACAGACAAAGAAAGAGTTGCTTTTTCAAATCCTTACAACAAAGGGAAACTGGCGCCTATTATCTGCTATGAAAGTATTTATGGCGAATTTGTAACTGACTATGTAAAAAAAGGAGCCAATTTCTTAGCCATTATGACCAATGATTCCTGGTGGGGTGTTACAGAAGGCCACAAACAGCTTTTATCTTATGCTAAACTGAGAGCTATTGAAACCAGAAGAGAAATTGCCCGTGCTGCAAACAGTGGAATTTCTGCCCATATCAATGCTAAAGGTGAGGTGACCGCTGATACTTTCTATGGAGACAAAACAGCCTTATTTGCAAAAGTGAACCTGTATGATACAATGACATTTTATACAAGGGCGGGTGATCTTCTTTCAAGATTTTCCATATTTGCACTGGGCTTTTTATTGTTCTATTATCTGATTGAATGGTTCAAAAAGAAAACGAAGAAAGCGTAATTGTTAAACACTAATTACACAAATTTTCGCACGAATACCACAATCTGCGACATTTAAAAAATATTTTAAACATAAAAAAAAGAGAAAAGCCAGCTGGACGTCTGGCTTTTCTCATTGATAGAAGATAGAATTGATTCAATTACTTAATCGTAAGCTTCTTTGTGGTTATTTCGTTTTTTATCTTCAGTTTTAATAAATACACTCCTTTAGGTAAATGAGAAACATCAATAGACTGATCTCCATTTACACTGATATTCAGTTTTTTTCCATCCATTGAATACATTTCAGCTTCTGAAACCTTCCCTCCTTTGATATACACTTTATCTGATGTAGGATTCGGATAGATCACAACATTTTTATCAGATTTAATTTCTGCTGTTCCCAGTACACTTTGCACGGAAGCATCAGAATATACCTTTGAAGCATCAATAGATTTTACACTCCAGTACACATTCTGAATGGCCGGATCAAGATCCAGAAACCATGATGGGGTCGTCACGACATATTTAGCAATATCATGAGCGCCCTGTGTAGATCCTACCGTAATTTCATAACGTAATGCACTTACTGGGGTTTTGTCATCCGAAGCACCACTCCATGCAAAATTGAAACGGTTTCCATTTTTCGTCAGATTCAGTTGAGTCGGCGGTGTAGGCTTTGCATTTGCGGCAGTAGAATTATTTTTAAATACTTTAGTCAGTGAAGGCAGATCAGAAGCAACCCAGTCAAATCCACCCAACAGGATATCCAGATGATGATCATTATTAAAATCAAACAGCTGTACCAGTCCCGGACCTCCAAGCGCAGTTATACCCGTTAATGCTCCTTCATTAAACTTGTTATTAGAAACATCATAAATATATGTCTTCACAACAGCATTATAGTTTTCATTTCCTGAAATGATAAAGTCATAATACCCGTCATTATTAAGGTCACCCACACTCAGCGAAAGATCTGAAATATCAGTTCCGGTAATTGTTTGAGGGGTCAGATTACCTGTACCATCGTTCATCAGAACAGCAAAATATCCTTCATCATTTCCGTCTCTCCCAATCACCACAACATCCTGAAAACCATCCGCATTGAAGTCTGCAAAATCTATTTTTCCTACCGCTACAGGCGCTAGGTCCTGCGTAGGAGTAAGAACTCCTGCCTGATTCATATATACTTTAGAAACCGGATCACCATTGATATCTGATCCGATAATGACCAGATCAAGAAGCTTGTCATTATTAAGGTCTACTACTTTAAAGCTTCCGCTCTGAGTTCCGTCCACCCAGTTTGCAGTCAGATCAAAACCGGCACCTGTATTTTTATAATAATCCAATGTATTTCCAAACCCTCCTCCATGGGCATATTGAGTTCCGTTGACCGCATAATCCGATTTTCCATCATGATTAAAATCAAAAACTTCTACAGATCCATAAATTTTCCCGGGAAGTTCAGCTTCTTTTACAAACCCTGTTCCTGTATTTTTGAATCTGTATTGTTTATAATTCACAACATCCATATAACTAAGTCCTGTGGAAATAATATCCATCAACCCGTCATTATTATAATCAATAAATCTGATATCTCCCAGATGGGTCACATCAGCTCCTAATCCGGCATAAGGCAATAATGTCGTTCCATTGTTCTGATATACTTCATTATAAGTACTGTCTACATTTCCATCACCATCAGAATCTATTGCTCCATTCAGCACGATATCCATTGTACCATTGTTGTCTATATCAGCAATATCTGCCGCTGAATAATAAAAATTATTCATGCTGGTCTGTACCTCTGTAAAATTCTGGGCCATCAGACTTACAGGCAACATAGACAATAAAATATAAATCCTCTTCATAGTTGTTTTTATTTAGATTAATTAAAAACAAAGATAGAATATTAACTTCTTTGCTTAAAAAAAAGGCTGTATGAATTATATCAGCACTGATTATCTGCTGTATCCCAAGGATTCTGCTATTTTAAAAATTCATGATTATTAATCAGTCACTTATTTGCAAATATTTTCCAAAAGATTTGTCTATCTAAAAAATTCTTCGTTATTTTGCACT
The DNA here is from genome assembly GCF_019970045.1 of Chryseobacterium sp. GVT01B. Taxonomy (GTDB): domain Bacteria; phylum Bacteroidota; class Bacteroidia; order Flavobacteriales; family Weeksellaceae; genus Chryseobacterium. Next base: position 318,757 of record NZ_JAHXYI010000004.1, on the reverse strand, counting down.
CTCAAATATTATACAAATAAGAACATCGAGATATGTCAAGAATTTGCCAAATAACAGGAAAGCGTGCAATGGTTGGTAACAACGTTTCTCACGCTAATAACAAAACGAAGCGTCGTTTTGAAATTAACTTATTAGAGAAGAAGTTTTACCTTCCAGAGCAAGATAAGCACGTAACACTGAAAGTATCAGCTCATGGATTGAGAGTGATTAACAAGATTGGAATCGAGGAAGCTATTGAAAGAGCTACTAGAAACGGATTGATTAAAAAGAATTAATAAATCATGGCAAAAAAAGGAAATAGAGTTCAAGTAATCCTTGAATGTACAGAGCACAAAGAAAGCGGTATGCCAGGAATGTCTAGATACATTTCTACAAAAAATAAAAAGAACACTACAGAGAGATTGGAATTGAAAAAATACAATCCTGTTCTTAAGAGATCTACCCTTCACAAAGAAATTAAGTAATTTATAAATAATAACTTACCATGGCAAAGAAAGTAGTAGCAACCCTACAAAGCGGTCAGTCTAAGAAAATGACGAAAGTGGTGAAAATGGTTAAGTCTTCTAAATCAGGAGCTTACGTTTTCGAAGAAAAAGTAATGAATGCTGACGAAGTAGACGGTTATTTGAAAAAATAATCAGTACTTTGTTTACAATATAAAAAACTACTCATATTTTGGGTAGTTTTTTTGTTATCTTTGTGCACCAGATTATTAATCAGTAAAGTATGAAAAAGATACTTGTTCTGGCTTGCACAGCAACTTTTCTATTTTCATTCAGTCAGAAAACAATGAACCCTGTAGAATATAAAAGTTCGCCAAAAGTTTTCAACATCAAAGGACTGTCACAGTCAGTAAGTATTGACTGCGGGAGTTCCAAAATGATTTTATTATCCGGACAGGTGCCTTTGGATCCGGAAGGTAACCTTGTGGGAAATACGATAGAGGAGCAGACTCAGCAGGTTTTCAAAAATATCGAGAACATTCTGAAAGAATATGGAGGAACAGGAAAAGACATCATTAAACTGGGAATCTTTACCACAGACATCAAAAAAACACCTGATTTCAGAAAAGTAAGAGATTTGTATGTCAATCTTCAAACCCCTCCTGTAAGCAGCCTTATGGAAGTAAGCAGGCTTTTCAGAGATGATGTGCTTATAGAAGTAGAAGCCACAGCAGTGATTAAAAATAAATAAGAATAAACTAAAACTATGAGTTGGTTTAAAAATATTTTCAAAAAAGAAGAAAAAGAAACCTTAGATAAAGGATTGGAAAAATCCAGCCAGGGATTCTTTGAAAAAATGACGAAAGCCGTAGTCGGTAAAAGCAAAGTAGATGACGAAGTTCTTGATGATCTTGAAGAAGTACTTATTGCATCCGATGTAGGCGCCTCTACTACTATTAAAATCATAGGAAGAATTGAAGAACGTGTTGCCAGAGACAAATATGTAAGTGTAAACGAACTGGATAAAATTCTTCGTGATGAGATTTCAGGATTATTGCTTGAAAATCCTCACGCCGGTACAGGAAATATTGATACCTCCAAAAAACCTTATGTCATCATGGTGGTAGGAGTAAATGGAGTGGGAAAAACAACGACTATCGGAAAACTGGCTCACCAGTTCAAATCAGAGGGTAAAAAAGTAGTTCTCGGAGCTGCTGACACCTTCAGAGCCGCAGCAGTAGATCAACTGGTGATCTGGAGCGAAAGAGTGGGCGTTCCTATCGTAAAACAGGAAATGGGATCTGATCCCGCTTCCGTGGCATTTGATACTGTACAAAGCGCTGTAGCACAAAATGCAGACGTTGTGATCATTGATACAGCAGGAAGACTTCACAACAAAATCAACCTGATGAACGAACTTTCCAAGATCAAAAGAGTTATGCAGAAAGTAATTCCTGATGCACCTCATGAGATCCTGCTGGTTCTTGATGGTTCTACCGGACAGAATGCCTTTGAACAGGCAAAACAGTTTACAGCAGCAACGGAAGTAAATGCATTGGCAGTTACAAAACTAGACGGAACAGCAAAAGGAGGTGTGGTAATTGGTATCTCTGACCAGTTCCAGATTCCGGTTAAATATATTGGTGTAGGCGAAAAAATGCAGGATCTACAGCTTTTTAATGGTACGGAATTTGTAGACTCATTCTTCAAGAAAAGATGATTTATATCATGTTTTCCCTTATATTAGCAACAAATCAATTTTAAATATTAACAATTAAAAAAATTTGCAACTATGGGAATACTAACATGGATCTTATTCGGTCTTATTGCAGGTGCAATCGCTAAAATGATCATGCCCGGAACTCAGGGAGGAGGATGGCTAATCACTATTATCCTGGGGATTCTGGGAGCATTTATAGGAGGAGCTATAGGAGTTTACATTCTCCATTGGGGAGATGTTACTTCATTCTGGAATCCGAGAAGCTGGATTCTTTCAATTGGGGGAGCTTTAATCATCCTCTGGATTTACGGAATGGCTACCAAGAAAAGCTAATATTAACGCTGATAAAAAATAAAATCCCGGATCTGAAATTTCAGATCCGGGATTTTTGTATACAATATAAATTTAGTTAGTTGTTGATTCTGATCTGGTAAGGCATTTCCATTTTTACCTCAGACTGCAGCTTTTTGTCTGTAATCTGCTGTAGAATCTCATAGTTGGATTTACCGATCTTGTTTTTAATAATTCTGGCAGAAACGTCCTCTTCATTCAGATCCTTGAAGATTTGCTCAAATGGTGACATTCTCTTAGGGAAAGCGTCTACCTGGTAAGACTTCAGTCCTGCTTTTTGTGCAGCAAATTTCACAGCATCATTCAAAGTACCAAGTTCGTCTACTAAACCGATCTCTTTGGCACGAACTCCGCTCCATACTCTACCGCCACCTACATTATCAATCTGCTCAAAAGTTTTCTTTCTGTTCTGCGTTACAAAATGTACAAATCTTTTATAAGTACCTTCCACACTTCTCGTCATCATATTTACCCCATAAGGAGTCACTCCGTTTAGTCCTGAATAATACATAGAATTAGCATTCGTAGAAACAATATCTGCACGGATTCCGTTTTTGTTCGCTATATCTTTATAATAAGGCATTACCCCAAATACTCCGATAGAACCGGTAAGTGTGTTAGGCTCTGAATAAATTTTATCAGCTGCCATGGCAACATAATATCCTCCTGAAGCGGCATAGTCACCGAAAGAAACTACCAATGGCTTTTTCTTTTTCAGCTGCTGCAATTCAAATAAAATCTCATCTGAAGCGTTAGCACTTCCTCCAGGAGAGTTGATTCTGAAAACTACTGCCTTCACTTTGTCATCATCCTGAAGCTTTTTAATATACTTCACATATTTCTCAGAATGAATATCATTATATTCGTCTCCGTTGTTGATAGATCCTGAAGCATAAAGCACCGCGATCTTTTCACCGGATTTGTCTTCATCAGCGTAAGAATTGATATAGCTTGTCAAAGAAACCTTATTCAGTTTTTCTTTTTCTTTTACACTCAGTTTCGCCTTAAGAAGATCTTCATATTCTGATTTCTGAATAAGTTTATCCGCAAGCTTATATTTCAAGCTCTGCTCAGGAATCATTCCGTATAAACTATCTGTAATTGTTCTGAACTGAGCGGTATCAATTTTTCTTGAAGCAGCCATTTTATTGGACGTATTTTTCCAAAGATCATTCAAGAGAGTACTTAACTGTTCTTTATTTTCAGGAGAAATATCATTTCTTAAAAAGGGCTCTACGGCAGATTTGAATTTACCATGACGGATCACTTCAATCCCAATACCGTATTTATCAGCAAAATCTTTAAAGAAAGTAACTTCAGTGGAAAGACCTTTCAATTCAATACCTCCAGCAGGATGCAGATAATATTTATCCGCTACCGATCCTAAATAATAAGCTGATTGTGATACTCCGTTTCCGTAAGCATACACAAATTTTCCGCTCTTCTTAAAATCTTCAATAGCATTTCTAAGATCATCAATCTGAGTAAGACCTGCATTCAGATTATCTGCCTCAATACTGATTCCTTTGATATTATCATCGGTCTTTGCTTTATTAATAGCTTCCAATGCATCATATAAAAGAACACTTTTATTTTGAGCACCTATACCAAACAATCCCATCTCCTCTTCAGTAGGACTATCGATTATATTTGTCTTTAAATTAATCGTAAGAACCGAGTTCTTTTTCACCGCCACCGACTTATCATTTCCCATAGAACTGAACACGAGCATCATAATGAAAAAGATGAAAAATAAAGCGCAAAGTATGACAATTGCTACTATATTTGCCAAAACATTTTTGAAGAAACTTCTCATAAATCAATCAATTTTCTAATATGTCGCAGCATAAGGTCGTTTTGTTACTAGGAAGTAACTTAGGAGAGCAAAAAAAAAATGTAGAGCTTGCATTAAAGAAGCTAAAAGATGCTGGAAATCACATTTCACAAACCAGCGAATATTTAATGTCTGAGCCTGTAGAGTTTGTCAGTTCCAATATTTTTTGTAATATTGCAGCAATAATATTCACTCCTCTTTCACCAATTCAACTGCTTGATTGTATTAAGAATATAGAAGTTGAGATGGGAAGAATTAATGATTCAAAAGTATCTGGAGGCTATACTGACAGGATAATAGACATTGATATCATTAAGTATAATGAATTAAATTTTCAATCAGAAAGATTAGAAATCCCTCATAAAAAACATCTTTTTGAAAGGGATTTTTCCAGAGTATTATTAAAAGATTTTATTTAAAACATAAAACATATTGTATGAAATTAGGTTTATTATTATTGGCTACGACATTGCCAATTGCAGCTTTCGCACAGAACAGCAGCACTACAGTAAACTCTTCCACAGAGTATCCTAATACATTCTCCTCAGGCTCCGCTAATGTACAACCTTTCGACAATAAAGCCAGACGCTTCAGAGACTGGTCTATTTCTGTCGGTGGAGGTCCTGCATTTATGGTTCACTCCGATTTAAAATCTATCCGCAAGGATAAGACCAATTGGGGGTACAATGCCTATGTAAGCGTAGACAAACAAATCACACATGCATTCGCTCTAAGCGTTATGTATATGAGAGGAGAAACGAAACAGACAGCACAGCTTCCCGGTGCTGCAGGTGTAAAATCAGGAATTGCTACTGCAACAACACAGTTTGACAACATCTCTTTATTAGGAGATATTAACTTCTCGAACTTATTCAGAAGAGTAGACAACCATTCCCCATACAGATGGGCATTCCATGGATATATGGGAATTGGAGTTCAGGGATTCAGAACGTCATTACATGATAATGATGAATTCAGATGGAGCACTACTCCAAGAAGAACTCCTTTATTCATTAAGCAGGACATTGATATCAATTCTATCTTCTACCAGGGAGGTGTAGGAATTAAATATAATGTCTCAAAACTTATTGATGTTGAAGCAAGAACCATGTACATCATCAGTGGTGATGATGAATTTGATGGCGGCGGATGGGCTGATCCTAATGACTATGATCCTTCAACGCCAGGTTCAAAATATAATATGCTAAACCCTAGAAGATCAGATAATGCCTGGACAGTAAGTTTAGGAGTATCTTTCAAATTAGGAAAGCAATTATCTCATCTTGCTTGGCATGACCCACTTCAGGAAGCTTACTACAGAACCAGTGTTCTTGAAAATGCATCAACAGATCTTGTTGTTTGCGAAAAAGGAGATGCTGACAATGACGGAGTATGTGATGATTGGGACAGACAGCTTGATACTCCTGCAGGAGCAAGAGTAGACGGCGCCGGAGTTGCTTTAGACATGGACCTTGACGGAGTTATAGACCTTTATGATAAGTGTGTAACTGTACCAGGACCTGTTGAAAATAACGGATGTCCTATCAAATAATTAAAAATCTAAAAATTCTTTCTCAAAAGAAATCAAATAATAATACACGATGAAATTAAGTTTAGCAATTGTAGCATTAGCTTTGGCAATTCCTTCTGCCACTTATGCGCAAGACTCAACGGCAGTTTCAAAAGGAGAATACCCTAATACGTTTTCTTCAGGATCTGCTAATGTTGCTCCATTTACCAATCAATCTAAAAGATTTAACGATTGGTCTATTTCAGTAGGAGCTGGAGTTCCTCTTCTTCAGTCGGCAGATTTAACCTCTATCAAAAATGGTAATGGTAAAAATCTTTTTGGATATTCAGCCTATGTAAGTATTGATAAAGCAATTACACATGCTTTCGGAATCAATCTACAGTATGACAGGGGTGAAACCAGACAAGGATGGTTCAATACTAAAGATTCAGCACCCGATGCAACAGCAGTGGGAGCAAGAACTCAGTATGATGCTATCTCAATCTTAGGAGACATTAACTTTTCTAATTTATTAAGAAGAGTTGATAACCATTCTCCTTACAGATGGGCTCTTCATGGATATGCAGGTATCGGTACTATCGCATACAGAACATACCAGAAGGACGGAAACAACAGACAGAGATTGATGACTGAAATTAAACCTTTCCAATTAGGTTCTATGTTCTTTCAGGCTGGTACAGGTCTGAAGTTTAAAGTGAACAGAAGAATTGATATTGAAGGTAGATTAATGTATGTGGTAACCGGTGATGATGAATTTGATGGTGGAGGTGATGCTTACAGCGCTATCAACAAACGTTCTGAGCAGGTTTCTGACAACTTCTTCAATGCGACTTTAGGTCTTACTTTCAAATTAGGAAAACATGAGTCTCACTTAATGTGGCATGACCCGCTTCAGGAAATCTATTACAAACTGGATGTACTGGCTAATAAAAATCAGGATATCGAAGTATGTAAAAAAGGAGATGCTGATAACGACGGAGTATGTGATGATTGGGACAGACAACTTGACACTCCTGCAGGAGCAAGAGTAGATGGTGCCGGAGTTGCTCTTGATGTTGATTTAGATGGTGTAATCGACCTTTACGACAAGTGTGTAACGGTTCCTGGACCTGTTGAAAACAACGGATGTCCTATCAAAAAAGACAACAAGGAAACTGCTGTAGAAGTAGAGAAAACCCTTAAAGATATTTACTTCAATTTTAATAAAGCGACTATCAGACCTGAATCTAATGAAAAATTGGATCTGGCTGCTTCAATTATTAAAGAAAACGGAGGAAACTATCTATTGACAGGACATACCGATATCAAAGGAAATGCAGCTTACAACTTAAGACTGTCTAAAGAAAGAGCAGCTGCTGTTGTAGGAGCTCTGGAAACCAGAGGTATCAATGAAAATGTACTGAAATCAAGAGGAGTAGGCTCAGCAGAAGCTACGATTCCTGCATCAGCTTCAGATGCTGAGAGAATGGCAGACAGAAAAGTTACAGTAAGATTTATAGAAACATCTGAATGGGATTCTATCAAAAAGAAAGACTATGAAGATGCACCTGTAAAGAAAGCAGTAAAAAAAGTACCTGCTAAGAAAAAGAAGAAATAATTTTCATAATACACCAAAACCGAAAAGAATTACTCTTTTCGGTTTATTTTTTTTCTACTACGAATTATTTTACATACCTTTATCATTATTTTCAGGATAGTAGTATGAAACACATTAAAAATCAACTAGTTTGATTTGAAAAAAAATAACATAAAATCGCTTTTTGGCGTAAAAAATCATTTAAAATAACTTAACTTAAAAAAATAACACTATGAAATTAAGTTTAGCAATTGTAGCATTTGCTTTGGCAATTCCTTCTGCCACTTATGCACAAGACTCAACGGCAGTTTCAAAAGGAGAATATCCTAATACATTTTCTTCGGGATCTGCTAATGTTTCCCCTTTCACCAGCCAATCTAAAAGATTTAACGATTGGTCTATCTCTGCAGGGGTTGGAGTTCCACTTCTTCAGTCAGCAGATTTGACATCAATCAAAAATGGTAACGGTAAGAACCTTTTTGGATATTCAGCCTATCTAAGTATTGACAAAGCAATTACACATGCTTTCGGAATCAATCTACAGTATGACAAAGGTGAAACAAGACAAGGATGGTTCAATACTAAAGATTCAGCACCCGATGCAACAGCAGTGGGAGCAAGAACTCAGTATGATGCTATCTCAATCTTAGGAGACATTAACTTTTCTAATTTACTAAGAAGAGTTGATAACCATTCTCCTTACAGATGGGCTCTTCATGGATATGCAGGTATCGGTACTATCGCATACAGAGCATACCAGAAGGACGGAAACAACAAACAGAGATTGATGACAGAAGTAAAACCTTTCCAATTAGGATCTATGTTCATGCAGGCTGGTACAGGTCTGAAGTTTAAAGTGAACAGAAGAATCGATATTGAAGGTAGATTAATGTATGTAGTAACCGGTGATGATGAATTTGATGGTGGAGGTGATGCTTACAGCGCTATTAACAAACGTTCTGAGCAGGTTTCTGACAACTTCTTCAATGCGACTTTAGGTGTTTCTCTAAAATTAGGAAAACATGAGTCTCATGTAATGTGGCATGACCCGCTTCAGGAAATCTATTACAAACTGGATGTACTGGCTAATAAAAACCAGGATATCGAAGTATGTAAAAAAGGAGATGCTGATAACGACGGGGTATGTGACGATTGGGACAGACAACTTGACACTCCTGCAGGAGCAAGAGTAGATGGTGCCGGAGTTGCTCTTGATACTGACCTTGATGGTGTAATTGACCTTTACGACAAGTGTGTAACGGTTCCTGGACCTGTTGAAAACAACGGATGTCCTGTAGCAACAACAGGACCTGTAGTAGAAACAGAAACTAAATTGGAAGGAATTGAATTTGACTTAAATTCTGACAGAATTTTACCTTCAAACACTCCAATCTTAAATAATGCTGTAAACTATATCAATTCTTCAAATGGTTCATATAGTGTAATCGGAGCTACTGATACAAGAGGTACTGATGCTTACAACCAAAAACTATCTGAAAGAAGAGCAAACAACGTTAAGAACTATCTGATCAAAAACGGTGTTCAAACTGGTAAATTACAGGCAATAGGAAAAGGTGAAAAAGACCTTAAATATCCTGAGTGTGAGCCAGCAACGAAGTGCCCTGAGTGGAAAAACAGAGCCAACAGAAGAGTTTACTTTGAAGCTAAATAATAAACTTATTTATATTATATGAAAGTCACGCCTGGCGTGACTTTTTTTGTCATAATACTTTCCTTATTTTTACAACATGATTTCGCCGCAGGATTTTCAAAAGCTCAAATATGATACTCTTAAGTATTTCTGGGGTTATACCGATTTCAGAGATGCTCAGGAAGAAATTATTAATGCTGTCATCAATGAAAAAGATACTCTGGTTCTGTTACCCACAGGAGCAGGGAAATCTTTATGCTATCAATTGCCCGCTTTACTGAAAGAAGGAACCTGCCTGGTAGTTTCTCCCTTACTTGCACTAATGAAAGATCAGGTAAATCAGCTTAAATCCCATGGTATAGAAGCAGAATATCTTTCTTCTGAACTGGATGAATATGATGCGGAAGCAATTTACGACCGCTGTAAAGAAGGTCTTACCAAATTGCTTTATGTTTCTCCTGAAAGACTTACCAACACTCAGTTTATTCAGAACATGCAGGAAATTCAGTTATCCTTTATTGCGGTTGATGAAGCCCACTGTATTTCAGAATGGGGGCAGGATTTTAGACCAAGTTATCAGAATATTAAAGGATTCAGAAGTAACAATCCCGAGATCCCTTGTCTTGCTCTTACAGCCACTGCAACGCCAAAAGTTCTGGAAGAAATCAAAAATAAGCTGGAACTGAAGAAACCTTTTGTTTTCCAAAAAAGTTTCAAAAGAGAGAATATCAAAATATTTACAGATGAAGTATCTGATAAATTTCAACGCGTTTTTGATATCTTAAAATATAGTAATGACTCTGGAATTGTATATGTAAGAACCAGAAAAGAAGCTGAACTGCTGGCAGAATTTTTGAAAAAAAATCAACTGAAAAATGTAGATTATTTTCATGCAGGTTTAACAACTAAAGAAAAAAACACCAGACAAAATCTTTGGAACAACAGTGACAATCATGTTCTTATTTCTACCAATGCCTTTGGAATGGGTATTGACAAAGACAATGTACGTTTTGTAATCCACTACTCTCCTGCCGCCTCTCTGGAAAACTATTACCAGGAAATCGGAAGGGCCGGAAGAGACGGAAAAGACAGTTTTGCCTTCATGCTTTGGAATAAACAGGAACTCCTGAATTTTGATCAGATCTTAAAAAACCAAACACCCAACAAAGCAGAATTTTTGAAGATCATCAGCTACCTCTACTCTATTTTTCAGGTAGCAGAATTTGAACTTCCTGAGAAAACATTTCAGCTGAATACTCTTGGGATACAGAATTTCACAAAGCTGTCGAAAGCAAAAATCAATAACATACTTAATTTTCTGCACAACCAGGAAATTATCTACTATAATGAAAACAAAAGCCTGTCTTCTCTCGAACTATTTATCAAAGCAGACGAGATAGATCAGTTACCACAAAAAGATGCTCATTTTATGGAGCTTCTTTTCCGTACGGTATCCGGTATCACGACCCATAAGGTAATGTTCAGTGAGCAGCAGGTAAGCAATAAAATCAATGTCAGTGTCCCGTTGATCAAAGAACGTCTTAAGGAGCTGCAGCAAAAGAATTACCTTGAATATATTGATGGCGCGTTATCCAGTATTAAATTCCTGAAACCCCGCGATGAAAGAGCAGTAAATAGTGCTTATTGGAAATTATTTGAACATATTCAGAGAAACAAAATCCAGAAATGGGAGGAAATGAAGTTTTACTCAGAAAATAACGAATACTGTAAAATGAAACTCATCCTGGCCTATTTTGGTGAAAAAAATTCAAAAAACTGTGGACAATGTTCTGTTTGCGAAAAAAACAAACAGTCAATGTTTGGTAAGAATATTTCTCAGCAGATCATCAATTTATTAGCTAAAAAGCCGGCAACAATTGAAGAGCTTTCTATACAGTTGAGCTATCATTCTAAAGAAAACATCTTAGAAAACCTTATTTTCCTTTTAGATTCCGGAAAGGTAAGAATGCTGAACTTCAGAACGTATGAGCTCAATAATGAATAATGAGCAATGAGTAATAATAAGCATAGAATGATTTTTAATTACAAGATAAAATATACTCATCCTATCTCTAAAACTCTGCTACCCTCAGGCTCTAACACCCTTCGACTCTCAGATCAAAAACTTATCTTTGTACTATGAAATCATTGAAAGTCGTTTTTTTAGGGACTCCTGAGTTTGCAAAAACATCTTTGGAGGCAATCCATCAATCTCACCATCAGGTGGTAGGTGTTGTAACTGTAGCTGATAAAGCAAGCGGACGTGGACAGAAAATTCACCAATCCCCTGTAAAAGTCTATGCTGAAGAAAACAATATTCCTGTTTTTCAGCCGGAAAAGTTGAGAAATCCTGAATTTTTGGAAGAACTTAGAAAACTGGACGCCGATGTTTTTGTGGTAGTAGCTTTCAGAATGATGCCTAAAGTTCTTTTTGAAATGCCTAAAATGGGTACCTTCAATCTTCATGCATCTTTACTTCCGGATTACAGAGGCGCTGCTCCCATCAATTATGCAGTAATCAACGGTGAAGAAAAATCAGGAGCAACAACTTTCTTTATCAATGAAAAAATTGATGAAGGTAATATTCTCCTTCAGCAGGAAATAGAAATTTTACCTGACGAAAATGCAGGAAGCCTTCATGACAGACTGATGGAAATGGGTTCAAAACTCGTAGTGAAAACATTGGATGGTCTTGCTGAAAACTCTATTGAAGAAAAACCTCAGCCACAGGTAGAACATCCTAAAAATGCTTATAAAATTTTCAAGGAAGATACCAGAATCAAGTGGGATCAGTCTTCAAAAACCATTCATCAGTTTATTCTGGGAATGTCTCCCTATCCTGCAGCTTTCACAACTTTAAAAATTGAAAACGAAGAAAAAGGATTAAAGATATTCGGTGGTAAATTTGAACTTTCTGACCATGGAAAACCGGCAGGAACTTTAGATATTTCCAAAAATGAATTTAAAATCTATACTCAGGACGGAATTTATTATCCTCTGGAACTTCAGCTGGAAGGTAAAAAAAGAATGACAGTAAAGGATTTCTTAAATGGTTTCAGGAATTTTGATGGAATCACATTAAACTAAGAATAGGATTCAGATTATCTTACAATATATAAAAGGCACAAAAGTATTTAAAAAAATAAACTTTTGTGCCTTTTAAAATTTTATATCATTAAAAAAGGCTTAGGAAATCCTAAACCTTTTATATTGTAAACAGTCAAAACTTATCGTTAACTATTCAATTTATTATAGTTGAACCATCTCGGTAACCTCTACATCATATCCTCCAACCTGAGGTTTGATATTAGGGTTTTGAGTGATTACTTTGAACTTATTGATTCCTAAATTCTTTAAGATCTGCGTTCCAATTCCATAATCTCTGTAATTGTACGCTAAAGTAGGATGCTGCTCCTGACCGTCCTGATAGTTCAGGAACTGCTGAAGTTTTCTCAATGTATTTTCAGAGTTAGAAACGTTATTGATAAAAATGATTGCTCCTTTTCCAGCTTCATTTACCATACCGGTTACTTTTTCCAGCAATGGTTTTTCACCGTTGTTCAATCTTGTCAGTACATCAAAATAAGAATCTGAAGACTGTACTCTTACCAAAACAGGCTCATCTACAGTCCATGCTCCTTTTGTCAATGCAAAGTGGATCTGGTCATTAGAAGTTTCTCTGAAAGCATAAAAATCAAACTCACCGTAGTGCGTTTTCACTTTTTTCTCTTCAAGTCTTTCAACCAGGTTACCTTTTTTAAGCTGATAATGGATCAGATCTTCAATAGAAACAATCTTCATATCGTGTTTCTGAGCGAATGCATGAAGTTCAGGCAGACGGGACATAGTACCATCCTCATTCATGATCTCACAGATTACTCCACCTTCTTTTAGCCCTGCTAAATTCGTAAGATCGATAGCAGCTTCAGTATGTCCGGCTCTTTTCAATACTCCTCCTTTTCTTGCACGAAGCGGGAAAATGTGGCCAGGTCTCATAAAGTCTGTAGGTTTGGATTTTTCATCCATCAGTGCCAAAATTGTTTTTGCTCTGTCTCCTGCAGAAATTCCGGTAGATGTTCCGTTTCCTAAAAGGTCAACCGATACGGTAAAAGCAGTTTCTTTAGGATCGCTGCTTCTGCTTACCATCACTTCAAGCCCAAGCTCATCACATCTTTTTTCAGGAAGCGGCATACAAATAAGCCCTCTTCCGTGAAGAGCCATAAAATTGATAATTTCCGGTGTTGTCAACTCTGCTGCGCAAAGAAAATCTCCTTCATTTTCTCTGTCTTCATCATCTACTACTATGATTATTTTACCATTTTTAAGGTCTTCAATAGCCTCTGGAATAGTATTTAATTTAATATCGGACATTTTTACTTTTTATTTTTGCAAAGATACTCATAAAAATAAGCATCTGCCAATTAATTATGAAGGGTTTATTACGCTTCGGATAAAGAGTTCGCTGCCTCTCTGAAAATTTCGTAAGATCTCAATCTTTTCTGATGGTCGTAGATATGGGAGTTGATCATCAGTTCATCCACCTGGAATTTTTCCTGGAAATTTTTAAGCTTTTCCTGAACTTCAACCTGATCTCCGATAAAAGTATATCTCAGTTTCTGCAGAACCATGGATTTTTCCATTGGTGACCAGATTTCGTCCATATCATCAACAGGTGGAGCGAAAGGCTTTCTGTCGTTTCTTACAATATTGATGAACGCCTGGAATAAAGTAGTAGAGATTTTATGTGCTTCCTCAGACGTTTCTGCTGCGACACCGTTTACACAGGCAATAATATAAGGTTTATCCAGATATTTTGAAGGCTCAAAATGTTCTCTGTATATTTTAAAAGCCATTTCCATCTGCTCCGGAGCAAAATGCCCTGCAAATGCATAAGGTAAGCCCAGTTCCGCAGCCAGCCATGCGCTGTCTGTACTTGATCCAAGAATATAAATGGGAATATCCAGCCCTTCTCCGGGAATAGCACGAACCATGGCATCTGAATTTTCCTTAGAAAAATAACGCTGAAGTTCCAGAATCTGTCTTGGAAACTGTTCATTAATAATAGCAGGATTTCTTCCTAAAGCTTGAGCTGTCAATCCGTCAGTTCCTGGCGCTCTTCCAACCCCAAGATCTATTCTTCCAGGAAAAAGTGACTCCAAAGTACCGAACTGCTCTGCAATAATCAGAGAGCTGTGGTTCGGAAGCATAACACCGCCAGATCCCACTCTGATTGTCTTCGTTCCGTTGGCAATAAAACCGATCAGAACTGAAGTAGCAGAGCTCGCAATACTTTCCATATTGTGATGTTCTGCCAGCCAGAATCTTTTATAGTTTAAATTTTCAGCATGGTTCGCTAATGATAAGCTGTCCTGAAAAGTATCGTGAATGCTTTTGCCTTGCTTTACCGGCGCAAGATCTAAAACAGAAATTTCAAAATTTTTCATATTGAGATGTTAATTTTTCTTTGATCTGAAAAAACCATACAAATTTAAAACATAAAAACTGCATTAGTTACTTTTTGTAATTAATAAAACCGATCGGTTAATTCAGGGAAAAACTATTGGAATTAAAATTTTCTTTAGTTGATTTTAGTTATATGATTTTTGAATAAATACTTTACTAAAATCTATATACTTTAACAACAATAATTCAATAAAAAGAGAAATATTTATTATATTCGTATACCAAATCATTAAAAAAACTTTAATATGAACAAAAAAACCAATGGGCTTTTTTCGCAGAAAATATTCCCAAAAAGAACTGTCCTTATGAGCATTATTATGACTGCAGTTCTAGCATCGTGTACTAAAAATAATGAAGAAATCACTTCAGAAGCTCAAACCAATGCTTTCAATGTTGAAAACGTTAAAAAAGGACAATTGAATGGTCAGGAAATCACTTATGAAAGAAAAAACGGAATGAATTTTTTCCAGGGAGATATTGTTTTGTCCGACAAACAACTGGCAGAAGGTAGTGAAGCCAATAAGGGCGGCGCTAGTTTTTCAAGATGGCCAAACGGTAAAATTTATTACACCATTGCCAGTAACATGGGTTCTATCAATGTCAATAAAATCAATTCTGCAATCAGCGAGTACAACAACAAAACCAATACTCAGTGGATCTACCGCACCAATCAGTCTAATTATGTTGAATTTATTTTTGGAAGTTCATCGGGATCGGATGGCTGGGCACATATCGGTTATCAGGGAGGAAAACAAACCGTATCTCTGGACCAGTATATTTCTGTAGGGTCGGTAATTCATGAAATGGGACATACAGTAGGACTTTATCATGAGCATACCCGTAAAGACAGGGATCAATATGTAAAAATCCTGTGGAACAATATCCAGAGCGGGCAGTCTTATAATTTCAATATCTATAATTCAGGAACGGACATTGGCCCTTTTAATATTAATTCTGTGATGATGTACTGGCCGACTTCTTATTCTAAAAATGGACTGCCAACCATCACAAGAGCGGATAATTCAAACTTTACGTATAACAGAACCAGTTTTACAACAGGAGATATTAATACGATCAACACAATGTATCCTTAATTTTCAGGAACATGTGTAAATAAAAAAAGAACTCTTATGAGTTCTTTTCTTTTTTATAGTTATAATGATTGATCAGAATCCTGATTTCATTGAATTCAAAATGACTAGGAAGCGCACTTTTCCACTCTGTGAGGGTTTCGTGCGGATTTTTGTAGAATTCATCTTCAAAAGCCTTTATTTTATCTGAAGTGATGACTCTTGAGATATCCAGCAATCCCTGTTCTGCAAATTTGGCAAGATGTCCGATAACTGTTTCTTTTACCAAACCTCTTTCCAAAGCAATTTCACCGATAGTTTTTCCCTGTTCAAACAACTGGAACGTTAAAACCTGAGATGGAACTTTAGCTATTTTCAGGTTGATCTCTTTATCATTCTTTTCATCTAAAAGTTTAGTTTCCAGAAGATAAATTTCTCTTAAACTATTCAGGTATTCTTCAATATCTTCCAGCCAGTTCTTGAATTCCTCGTTATATTGTTTTAAACCTTTTGCTCCTTTTATTTCAGCATAAAATTCTTTCAGAGGATCGAAAATTTTATTTCTGGTTTCTGTAAAGAAGAAATTAACGGCACCTTTTGATTTACTTTCAATTTCGGACCAGTCTTCTTTTTGCTCAATAAAATTATTGACTTTCTGGAAAATGATTCGTTCCAGCTTTTCAAAGATTTTCCCAAGATTTACCGCTTCATGTTTCAACTGAAGATAAAGCTGCTTAGTCTTGGCATGATCTATATTCTTGGTAACAATTGAAAGGTTATTCCACTCTTCTACTTCTTTTAAAAACCATGTGCAGTCAAGGGTACGAAGCACTTTTCTGATGCTGTAGTCATATTTCTCCTGATTCAGAATAGCTTCCACATGATCGTTGGCAATAGTATCGGTATGAAAATGTAAAATCCTGTTATCCTTGAAAATAACTTCAGGGGTAATTTTTGATTTTAAAACAATTCCTTCCAGTGTTCTGCAACGGGATAAAGCCACATATACCTGACCTGCCGTGAAACTTTTCCCGGCATCAATGATTACTTTATCAAATGTAAGTCCCTGACTTTTATGGATGGTAACAGCCCAGGCGAGTTTTATCGGAAACTGTTCAAAACTTCCCAATACTTCTTCCTGGATATTTTTATCGGTATCAAGGAAATATTTTTTCTGCTCCCAGGTTTCTCTTTTAACTACAATTTCATTTTCACTTCCATCCAGAGCAACACGAATTTCATTTTCATCCAATCCAATGATCTCTCCTAATTTCCCATTGAAATATTTCTTTTCTCCGGAAATATCATTTCGGATAAACATGATCTGTGCTCCGATTTTCAATTCTAAAAACTGTTCGTTTGGAAACTGGTTTTCTTTAAAATCACCTACAAGTTTAGCTTCATAAATCTGAGGATCTACCTTGATCTCCGCCAGTTTTTCCAGATTGATTTCATCAGCCATTTTATTGTGAGAGCACAGATATACGTAAGATTCTTTCCCCATGTCAAAATCAGGATCGTATCTTTCATTGAGGTGGTTAAAATCTATATTATCCACATCACCGTCCCGGATAGCATTCAGAATCGAAAGAAATCCCTGATCAGACTGTCTGTAAACTTTTGTCAGTTCAATGGTAACAATCGGGATTTCCTTAATGGCATGGCTGTCAAAAAAGAAAGGTGAATTGTAATACATTTTCAGAATATGCTCATCCCTTACCACAGGCGGAAGCTGAAACAAATCTCCAATGAAGAGCATCTGCACCCCTCCGAATCTTTGATTATTCCTTCTGATAAATCTCAAAGAAAAATCCATCATATCCAGAACATCAGCTCTCAACATTGAAACCTCATCAATGATAATGATCTCAACTTCTCTCAGAAGCTTAAGTTTATCTTTACGGTATTTGAAATGAGGCATCAGATCGGCAATATTATTAGCCAAACTAGTGTCTATTCTTTCTGTCGTAGGAAGAAAAGTTCTCAACGGCAGCCCAAACATGGAATGAATGGTAACGCCTCCCGCATTGATCGCAGCAATTCCCGTGGGTGCTACTACAATATGTTTTTTCTTTGTACGTCTTACAAAATCATTGAGAAATGTCGTTTTCCCTGTTCCGGCTTTCCCGGTCAGAAAAACACTTCTGTTCGTATATTCTATTAAGTCAAAAAAATGATTGTTCATCGTTGTCAAAAATACGGAAATGAATTTGAATTTCTTACCTTGGCATAAGTTTTGAAAATTCTTAAAAAGAAAAAAGTTTATTGTGAAAAAAATATTCTTCTATTTCCCGGTGATAGTATTAAGTACTACATTAACTCTGGTTTCCTGTAATACCTCAAAAAATACCAATACCAATCTTCCTGTAGATATCGCAGACAGACCTGCTGATGAAGACAGCCAGAAGTATGAGCAGGCACAGCTGGATAGATTAAAAGCCTCTATTGAGTCTGAAGTGTCCGGAGAAAAATGTACGGATGCCAGTGAATGGGCGTTTGCACCCATGGGAGCAAAATCCTGTGGCGGACCTCAGCAATATATTGCTTATCCAAAGAAAATAGAAGCAGCCTTCTTACAGAGAGTGAATGATTACACGGATAAAGTAAAAACTTTTAATGAAAAATATAATATCATGTCGGACTGTGTAGTCATCACACCTCCTACCTCTTTGAAATGTATTCATGGAAAAATCAGACTGATCACGCCTGATAATAACTAACAATAAAACAAAGGTTCTATATCAAATCGAAAAAGCTCTGTCCTGCGACAGAGCTTTTATATTTATTTTAAATAGATCAATGGTGAATTGTGCTTCGCAAGTGAATAGTGAATTTTTTACTGCCAAAAATAATTGACAAGCGCAGCGGATTGACGATTCACTCTTCACTTGACAACCTAAAATTGATGATCTTTTACATTCTCTTTATACCATGAGGAATATTTGACATAGTTATCGGCAATTCTGTTTACTTCTCCTTCCAATAACTGTGCATTAATATCTTTGATTTTTTTTGCTGGAACTCCGCCCCATACTTCTCCGGATTTGATATGAGTACCCTGAGTTACTACAGAACCTGCTCCTACAATAGAATTTTCTTCCACCAAACAGTCATCCATTACAATAGCTCCCATTCCGATCAGAACATTATCTTTAATGGTACACCCATGAACAATTGCGTTATGTCCGATAGAAACATTATTTCCGATATTCAGCGGATGTTTCTGATAGGTACAATGCAGCATTGCATTATCCTGAACATTTACCTTGTCACCCATTTTGATATAGTGAACATCGCCTCTGATCACAGCATTATACCAAACGCTGCAGTCTCTTCCCATCGTAACATCACCAATAATAGTAGCGGTTTCTGCTAAAAAAGTGTTCTCTCCGATCTGTGGTGCTTTTCCTAAAAGTTCTTTTATAAGTGCCATAATATTAATTTGAAAATTTGAAAATATGCCCAATTGAAAATAGTTATCTTCTGCCTTATAATTTGTGGTATCTAACTTCTAAATTACAGCGATAGCAAAAATCTAACTCTCAATTCTCAGCTTCTAACTTCTAATGCGTATTTTTGTATCTCAAATTTAACGAAAAAATGCGTACCGTACTTATAGAACCTACCGAAAACCCGAAAGTAATGAAATTTGTTGCAGATTACAATCTCATTCCGGGGTCTTTAGAGTTGGACAGAACTTCAGATATTTCAGAAATTCCTTTAGCACAGGAGCTTTTCAATTATCCGTTTGTGGAAAGAATTTTCATTACGGCTAATTTTGTAGCTGTAGCAAAACAGGATACCATAGAATGGGAACATGTAGCTGAAAGTCTGAAAAACGTGATTGAGGATGAATTATTGGCCAACCCAAGAATTTATCTTCAGAAGAAAAAAGAAATGTATCAGATCTATGCTGAAATGACTCCGAATCCTAATGTAATGAAATTTGTTTCAAACAAATTGCTAATGGAAGGTTTCGTGGAAGTAAAATCAATTGAAGCTGCTGAGGAAGTTCCTTTGGCACAGGCAATCTTTAAAGAATTTGAATTTACAAAAGAAGTTTTCATTTCTGATAATTTTGTAGCGGTTACCAGAGACAATTCTGTAGAATGGCACCAGATGATGATGACTGTTCGTGCGCTTATTGCCGAGTATCTTCAAAACGGAGGTGAAATTTCTAAAATAGAACCTCAGAAACATGAAAACCCTGTTGAAAAGATCATCAACAGAGATTATACGGAAGATGAGCAGAAAATTTCTGATATTCTAAATGAATATGTAGCGCCTGCAGTAGAAAATGACGGTGGAAAAATTTCATTGATGGAATATGACCAGGAGAGTAAAACTGCAAAAATGCTTTTACAGGGAGCTTGTTCAGGCTGCCCTAGTTCTACGGCTACTTTGAAAAACGGAATTGAAAATATTTTAAAACAATTCGTTCCGAATCTGGTAGAAAAAGTAGAAGCTGTAAACGGATAATTCAGTTTTAAAATGCCTCCCCAAAAGAAAATTGTCGTTATTATTGGAAGTGCTTCGGAGAACTCCAGCAATCAGAAACTGATGGAGCAGGTTCTGGAAAAGATAGAAAATACAGATTTTCTGATGTATGATAATCTTGCTGTTCTTCCCTATTTTGATACTGCAATAACGGATGAGAATATTCCGGCTGAAGTTCTGAAGATCAGAGAGGATATTAAGAACTCAGCAGGTGTTATATTTTCCACTCCGGAATATATTTTCAGTATTCCCGGCAGATTAAAAAATATGTTGGAATGGTGTGTTTCTACAACGATCTTTTCTGATAAGCCGGTTGCAGTGATTACCGCATCAGCCAGTGGAGAAAAAGGCCATGAAGAGTTATTGATGATTTTAAATACTCTTGGAGCAACAACAGATGATAAACATCAGGCATTAATAAAGGGGATAAAAGGCAAATTTGACAGCAATGGCTTACTGGAAAGTAATACCTTTGCTAAAGTATCAAAATTAGTAGCAGATTTTACAACGTCTGTTTCATAATTAAAAATTAGAATATTGAATAATAAAGGAATTTTACTGGTCAACCTCGGATCACCGAGATCAACCTCTGTAAACGACGTAAAGGAATATCTTGATGAATTTTTGATGGATGAAAGAGTAATTGATTACCGTTGGATCTTTCGTGCTCTTCTTGTACAGGGAATCATCCTGAAAACAAGACCTGCCAAGTCTGCTGAAGCCTATAAAACGGTTTGGACAGATGAAGGTTCACCACTGATTGTCATCACTGAAAAAATTCAGAAAAAACTTCAGAAACTGGTAGATGTTCCCGTGGAAATAGGAATGAGATATGCTGAACCCAGCATTGAAACCGGTATTCAGAAACTGGTAGATCAGGGAATCACGGAGATCGTTCTTTTCCCTTTATATCCTCAATATGCCATGAGTACTACGGAAACGGTAATTGAAAAGGCAGAAGAAGTAAGAAAAAAGAAGTTTCCAAAAGTAAAGATCAATTATATTCAGCCTTTTTACAACAGGGATATTTATATCAACTGTCTGGCAGAAAGTATTAAGGAGAAACTTCCTGAAAATTTTGATGCCCTGCAGTTTTCTTATCACGGAGTTCCGGAAAGACATATTTATAAGACAGATCCTACCAAAACCTGCAATCTTAATGACTGCTGTTCCAGAGATGATAATCCGAGCCATCAGTTCTGTTATCGCCATCAATGTTATAACACAACACAGCGTGTCATTGAGAAACTGAATTTACCTAAAGAAAAAACAATCGTTTCTTTCCAGTCAAGATTAGGAAAAGATAAATGGATTGAACCTTATACCGACGAAACGTTGGAAACAATTGGTAAAAAAGGGATAAAAAATCTGGCCATAGTGTGTCCTGCATTCGTTTCTGACTGTCTTGAAACCCTGGAAGAAATTTCTGTAGAAGGAAAAGAACAGTTTATGCATGGAGGCGGAGAAAATTTCCATTATATCCCATGTCTGAATGATGAGGACCGATGGATTGAAGTCGTAAAAATCCTTTGTGAGGAAAAACTGAATGATTTTTATTTGGTATAATTTACTTCATTCAAAATATACAAATGGCCACAAGTAATTCTTGTGGCCATTTTGCTAAATATATTAAAATTAAATTTGGTGTTTATTTTTTAATCAAGTTTCCTGCTTTCTGTCCGTTTACCATTACAATGTATACCCCAGGAAGTATATTGGAAGGAAGCTGGATGTTCAGTTTATTGGCACCTTCTGTAATATCAACTTTTTCAGAAATCTCTTTCTTACCTGTAAGGCTTACCAATTCTACAATTCCTTTTCCGGCTTTACCTTCAAAATTCACAGTGAATCTGTCAGTTGCAGGATTTGGGCTGATGGTATAAGCTGAAACATTTGAAGTTGCTGCAACAAGTCCTGCCGCAGAAGTTCCGCCTCCTACACCTACTGCGTTCCATGCATTGGTAACCTGTGTCACTTCATTGCTTCCAGCTCCGTATAGATCTGCTGCTGCCTGAAGAGAATAAGTTCTTGTGTTCGCATAGTTGGATGATGAAGTCAGGTAAGTCGTTAATGTTCTGTAAGCAATAGCACCTGCTTTATCCAGTCCGATTCCGGAAACATTATAAGCAAAACCGTTATCATTTGTACCTGAACCTCCTGTTACCAATAAATAGTACCAGAAGTTAAGGACTCCCGAATTGGTATGAACACCGCAATAATCATTGGTTGTCTGTCCCGGCACTGCACATCCTGTAGTTGTAGCATCTTTCCAGTAGGTACCTTTATAAGTATCCGGCTGACGGTAAGCATTAGGGTTAGACATATCTCTGATGACATAATTGAAATCTTCTCCTAATGTCCAGCTTGCCTGTGTTGGTCTTGCCCAACGTTCTATTGAATTTCCGAAAATATCAGAAAAACCTTCATTTAATGCTCCCGGCTCTCTTTGATACACAAGGTTTGCCGTTTTGGAAGTCATCCCGTGGGTAATTTCATGACCACAAACATCAATAGCTGTTAATGGTTTTCCTCCGTTAGTTGTGGAACTTCCGTCACCATAGGTCATTCTGGAGCCATCCCAAAATGCATTGAAATAATTGGTAGAGTAATGAACATAAGATTTTATTGCAAAATTATTATTGTCAATACTCTTTCTTCCAAATTTTGTATATAAATAATCAACAGTCATTTCTGCTCCCCAATGGGCGTCTGTAGCATATTGATCTTTGTTGGTATTTACATTATTCCATACATTATCTGTATCTGTAAAATCTACTGCTGCAGAATAACTAGTACCTTTTTTAAGATTGTATGTTTCTACCGCTGTACCCGCATTTCTGCCGGTCTCTCTTAATCTGTAGCTTCCGTTATAAGAATCAGCTACAATACTGCGGCTTCCGCTATATCCTGTAGTTGCTGTTCCTGGAGTATTCACTTCGTGGATAATAGCGTCTGTTCCCAAAACTTTTCCATTTTTAGCATCTACAAAAACATATTGTCTGCTTAATGGCTTTTCTGAGTAAATATCAAATTTATAAGCTAAAGTTAAATCATTCAGCTTTTCATCGGTAGGATCTGAATAATATACCAGTTCACCTTTAGGAGCAAAGCTTGCATTGGGATTATTGGATTCTTTTTTAAGAAAATCTTCCTCTTCTTTATTCTGCCATTTGTAGGATTCTGCCCCAACGAATGATAAAGCACTCTGCAGAGCGATACTTTCAGAAATATTGGTTTTCTTCTCAAGTCCTTTTGGAAGCTGAAGAACCCATTTTCCTGATTGCCCTACTATTTTACCGCCTTTTGTTTGTACCGCCATCATTCCGTATTCTACAGGAATATCATTAACGGTCTGTTGGAATCTATGAGTTTCAAAACCCAGCGCATCTTTTTCCAAGCCCAGTTTAAGTGCTTGCCCAGGAGAAAGTCTCTGTGAAGTTTCATCAAATAAAACAGGACTCCCTTGAAATGCAGGTGCATTTTTATCAAATCTCATAAAATCTGCATGTAATCCACTTTTACCCGGATTTAATTTTGATGGTGTGTTTTGCCCAAAAACAAAAGAGCAGGCGGCAACGCTTGCCACTAAGATAAATTTCGTTTTCATAATAATATTGGTTGATTGTGATGACGAATGTATAAACTTTTCGCAATAAAACAATAATTAAAGTGTCAAAAACCTAATTGATTTTATAAATCAATAAAGAAAACACAATAATGATTTTAAAACAAAGATAATTATTTAAAGATAATTTTTCCGCAATATAGATTTTACATTAATATATTTAACAAAAATCAAAATTTTGTGAATTATTTTTTTTCACTATTCAGTGCATTATATTTTATAAATTAGTAATAATTAAAGCCCGGAAAGATTTAATTCTTTTAATAATGGATAAAAAATAAGGACCATCTTAAAAGACAGTCCTATTTTATAAGAATATTTTAAAATAATAATGATCTCAAATCATTACCGTTTATTCGCTATTGGAGTTCTGAATTCACCATAACCCATCAACCCGTCATAATTTCTTCCGAATGGTGCATAATAAAGAAATGCCTGGTAAAGGTTTTCTGTCTGCCAGAAATTACCGTTTACCTCACCAAAATTCAACGCTCCATTTCCTTCTTTGGTTACTAAAACGTAGTTATAAAAACCCTGCTTCAGGAATATCTTAGCCACATACTGCTTCGTAGCAGCATCATACTGCATTTGATTTTCTTTAGTTGGCTTATAATTATTAAATCCTCCTAAAACATAAATCTCTTTATCCACAGGATCCGATTCCAGATAGAAATGTACCCATGAGTAATCAGCTTCTCTTTCTGCATCTCTTTCTCTGCCTAAATCATTTCTTCTGTAATACCATGCTCCGTTGACATCCGGCTGGTATTGATAATTTAAAGGAAACGCCCATACCGGATGAAGATAGGTCTGGTTAACATCATCTTTTATTTCGGTTGCACGCACCATATCCGCCGCCATATTCATATTTTTATTATCGAAATAATAAAACTCATTGTCTCCGGGAAAGGTAAGATTCATCTGTTGGAAAAGCACCTGATTTCCTAAAACACTGCTTGGCTTCAGATTAGAAATCACCATATTCGGGTTGTTATTCTGCATCACATTCATTGTGATTGAATTGACATTGGAGGAAATATCTCCTCCTTTCGGAGTAACATTCACTTCTACCCTCTGGTTAAGATTGGGATTTTTAGCATCTGCAAACCTTGAAATATTTAACCCTACAGCTGTTGCATCTTCTACCAGGTAAAATCTTTTTTTGAAAAGAGGCTGATCTGCAGAATCTTTGTAAACAATCAGTTCATAATTCCCGGAAATTTTCAACTGGATTTTATCATTCGGAAAAACAAGTTTATAGTGCGTATAAGCCTGCAAGGTATTGAAAGAATACTGAAACTG
Organism: Chryseobacterium sp. GVT01B; assembly: GCF_019970045.1. Lineage (GTDB taxonomy): Bacteria > Bacteroidota > Bacteroidia > Flavobacteriales > Weeksellaceae > Chryseobacterium. The sequence continues at coordinate 293,694 of NZ_JAHXYI010000004.1, read as the reverse complement.
ATCCAGAAGCGCGTTCATACTTCCGGTAGCAAATTCTGTAAAAAACAGATTATCATCGTTCCAGTTTCTGTCATAATGTTTGAATGTGTATCTATAGATCTGGCTGCCGTTGGTAAGATCATCAAAGCCCAGAACTAATTGTTCACCAATCCTGATTACCGGGGTTTCATCATTGGTCTGAGGATTGAACAGCTGAACACTTTGGATATTTTGTCCAAAAACCAGTCCGCTCAAAGTAAGTAAGAGTATTCGCAAAGTTTTCATTATGACGAAGATAACGAAAAATAGCCATTTTCTTAATAATATCGTATTTTTGAATAAAAAATATTCAGATATGCTTCAGATTCAAGGTTTCGTATTCAACTTTGCGAGCGAAAACACTTACATCATTTATAACGGGAATAAAAATGCATGGTTAATTGATCCGGGAAATATGAAAGGGCAGGAAACTCAGGCTATTGAGAGTTTCATTTCAGAAAACGGACTGAAAATTCAGAAAATTCTTTTGACTCACGCACATATTGATCATGTATTGGGGCTTCAATGGGCTTTTGATACGTTCAAAGTACCTGTAGTAATGCATCAGGAAGATCAGGAGGTTCTGGATATGCTTCAGGCAAGCGGAATGAGATTCGGAATGCAGGTAGATCCTGTAAAAGTAGATGTAGAATATATTAAGGAAGGAGATGAACTGGATCTGGATGGAGAAAAGTTTAAAATTTATCATGTTCCGGGACATTCTCCGGGAAGTGTTGTTTATCATCACGAAAATCAGAAATTCATGATCTCAGGAGATGTTCTTTTTGAAGGCAGTATCGGAAGAACTGACCTTTATAAAGGGAATTATGAACAGCTGATTGATGGTATTAAATCAAAGCTTTTCGTTTTAGATAATGATACTCAGGTTTTCTCAGGACATGGAAATCCTACTTCGATTGGTTTTGAGAAGCAGTACAATCCGTTTTTGAAGTAAGAGAGTTTCAGAGTTGGAAGGTTTGAGGGTTTGAGAACTTTGCAAGTGTCTGGATTCAAACTTAATTCTGCCAAATACCTCTTAATCTGTGAGAGAACATAAAAATACAAAACCGTCAGAAAATCTTCCGACGGTTTTTCATTGTTATAAAGAAATAGAGTTTAGAAATCTAATATAATGGAAGCTCTGGCTGCAGCTCCCATAATAGGTCTGGCCATAATGATTCCGTCTCCGTTTGGAGAACCTGCTCTTGGGTCACCTTCTGTGATTCCGATTGTATTAAAGATATTGGTTCCGTCCACGGCAAAACGTATTTTTCCTAGTTGGTAAGACATTCCTGCTCCAAATTCGGTGAATGAAGGTAATGTCTGCATATTCTTCTCATCCTGGAAACGTTTTCCATAGTAATTCATGCTTGCATATGCTCTCCATGATTTTGTAATATTGACTGCCGGTGAAATATTGAAGAAAAACTTAGGCATTCTTCTTACTACATTTCCTTCAAGAACGCTTCCGGCCTCAAGGTTTTTATATTTTGGACTCTGAATGGTCCCGTTGAATGTTACTTCTAAAGTATTGTTGAATAAACGGGCGAAACCTTCCAATTCAACTCCATAGTTTTCTGTATTGGCGAATGTATTTTCTGATGTACCATCAGAGAAAACATCTGTAAATGAAAGGTTCTTCAAGGTAGAATAGAACGGAATCACTGCTACATCAAAAGTACGAGAGTAATATTTATATCCTACTTCCAACTGATTGGTTGTTACAGATTTTAAAGGTTTATCAGGGTTCGGATTGGAGAAATAATTGTAATATGCTTCTTCATTCGGAGATCTGAAACCGTTAGAAAAACGAGCATACACTGCATTCTCTCTGTTGATTTTATAATTAGCCGCAACCGTGAAAGATACTTTATCAACATTATAATTCCAGTATGTGTATTTGTTTCCTAAAACGCTCATATTATCATCAGCAGTTGTAGTATCGAAACCATGAGTTCCATCCGTTGTTAACCCTGAATTATTTAAATTGGAAGAGGTTGTATTGGCAAAATTTCCTTTATAATAATCATGGCTGTAGCGAAGACCTCCATTTACACTTAAAGCATCGGTAATATTATAATCAAGGTTTACATAAAGATCATTCAAGCTTCCCTGAGTCTGAGTATCTCTCTGCAAAAATGTCATATTGGCAACTCCGTTATATGTTTTGGAATATCCAACATCTGAAGGGCTTAAAGAAGTATCTACCAGATTCAATAATTCCGGTCTGTCTGTAGCAGTAGTCAGGATATTACTCCAATTCCAGTATTGACGGGATTTCCAGTTGGATTTATAAAAACCTGCAGTAACATTTCCCTTGTCAAATTTATAATTGAACTGAAGATCATTAACGAAGTTATTCATTTGCTTGTCAATGGCCCAGAATCCCAGTTTCTGTACATATTCAGGATTAACTACAGCTCCATTGCTCACCAATGAATACTGATAATTGTTGCCGGCAATTCCGTTACTTTTAGCATATTCTGCCATTGTTTGTGGACCTCCTGCAGGGAAAATCCCTGTATAATTCATATTGATATTGGTGTATCTGGTCTTATTTAAAACGCTGAAATTATTTCCAAGATCATATTTAAACTCAGCTCCCAGTGCATCTACTTTCGGATGAATTCCGTCTTCAAGATTTCTGTTGAAAAATCCGCCTCCTGCCTGTGGGATATTCAGCTGGCTGATTGCTCTGTAACTATATGTTCCATAATTAGGATCAAAATTCTGGAATCCTTTCAGCTTGTTACCGTTTTGTACCAAAGGAATAGGAAGGAAGAATGTATTTCTGTCATCCAGTTTTTTATAATACACTTTTACGTAGCCTTTATCAAAGACGTATTTCAGATTCATCCTGATTTGTCCTCCATTATTAGCTTTGAAGCCTGTTTTTCTGATCCCGTCATCTGTTCTGTAAAAACCTCCTACATTAAAAAACAATTTATCCTGAACCAAAGCTCCACCCACATTCACGTCAGTACGCATCAATCCATATGTACTTGTCTCCAATTTTGCCGTACCTCTGAAATCATTGGTTCCTTCTCTGGTGATAAAGTTGATCAACCCGCCGGGAGAATTGGTTGCAAAAATGGATCCCGATCCCCCTCTCAAAGCTTCCATACGGTTGACCGAATTATCTACACGAAAAAAGTTATCCGCATTGGCAAACTGAAGGGCTCCGTCTTCAAAAACCGGAAGACCATCTTCCTGTACCTGCACAAACTCGTAAGCTCCTGCGGAAGGAATTCCTCTTGCAAAAAGGTTATTTCCTACTTCACCTCCTGAAGTTTCCACCGCAAATCCGGGAACTCTTTGCAATAAAGCAGCGGCACTAATGGGGTTCTGCTTCTGGATTTCTTTGGAACTGAATGTGGAAATCGCTGTACTGGATTCTATTTTTTTCTTCGGATTTGAATTTCCTGTGATGACAATCTGATCGATAGAGGAAATTTTTGCAGAATCCTGCGGAGTTTCCTGGGCATAAGCATTATTAAAATATAACGTAGCTGTTGCGGCGATTAAAAAGATTGATTTTTTTTTCATAGCCTTATTTTTATTGTTAGTTTCAGTTTTGTTGTAATTGTAAATACACTCCATTGGTCCAACCAAATCCATCCTGATTAGGGTATTCCCCGCCGCCTGCTATTGTTTCTGTGTCTAATGCATTGTATTTCTCCATTAGTTTTCCGGTGTTTTTGTAGACTCTTTCTACATTGGAACACCAATTATTTTTAATTTGTTCTGCCAGTTCATCAAAGCCATAATTTTTCATTGCTTTAAAGCCCAGCCACTGATAAGGAGCCCATGCATTGGGAAGATCCCATTGCTGGCCCGAATTTTTAGTGGTGGTAACCAACCCGCCTTTGTAAAGAAATTTTTCAGCTATAGCTTTTGCAACCGCCTCTGCCTGTTCCTGATCTGCCATTCCCAGGAATAAAGGGTAAAGAGCAGCAATATGTTCAGACGGTGTTTTTGTGTTTTTTTTAGTGTGATAATCTTTATAATTGTTAGTATTTCCATCCCAGAAATATTTATTGATCATCTGTCTTCGGCTTGCTGCTCTTTCTGAAAAATAATTTTCTTTTTCACTCAGATTCTGATGCGCTGAAGATTTTGCCAAAGTCATTTCCAAATGCCATAAAAGGCAGTTTAAATCAACCTGTGCTAAGTTCAGCGTTTCTATCGTCTGTATATTTTCTCCGTCTGCAAACCATCTGCTGGAAAAATCCCAGCCTGATTCACAGGCGCTTCTTATATTTCTATAAAATTCATCTCCCGAAGTTTTTTCATGATCCTCAATATCAATCAGATAACTTTCGGGACGTGGTGCATTTTCTGCATCGTAATAGCGGTTCAGAATATCTCCGTCTATTGTTTTAACCACTCTTTTTACACTGGAATTATTTTCCAGCCATTCTTCACCATTCATCCAGAAAGCATATTCTTTTTCTAAAGTATCATGGTATTTTGTATAAACTTCTTCGTCACGCGTTGTTTCAAAAAGAAGATCCAGCATTAATGAAAAATAAGGAGGCTGTGATCTGCTCAGAAAATGAGTTCTGCTGGCATTCGGGACAAATCCTACATTTTGAATCAGGTAAGAACAGTTTTCAATAATATTTTCCATCATTTCTATTCTGCCGGAAGCTTTTAATCCCAGCATAATAAAATAGCTGTCCCAATAGAAAAACTCGTTAAAACGACCTCCCGGAACGATATAGGGTTTCGGTAATTTTAAAAGAGTTCCCTTTTCTTTATCGGCTATACGCGTCAATTCATCCCATAATTTTTCAATATGTTCTTTGATAGGAAGATGATCTTCTCTCTGCACCGAAACTCTGGCCCCTAAAAAGTCAAAATGGGTCATCACAAAATCTTTCAGATCAAAACCTTCTGTATTTTTTAATTGTTCATAATCTTCATTAATCTTTGCAACAGGAAACAGGGGAACTGCATCTGTCATCATTTTCTGATCTTCAAAAATTTCAGATCTCTGCACCTCATCAAACAGACTTTGAATTTCGTTTATGTAAAGCTGATTACTCATTGTTATTTTTTAGGATTAATTTTTAATTTATTCATGAAAACTGCCGAAGTGATCAGTAATGAAAGCGGAATCAAAGACAGATAAAATGCCTGCTGACCACTAAACTCCTGAAACACAAAACCGGTAATGATAGAACCTATAGTTCCTCCGATTGCTGAGAAAACAACAATCAATCCTGACATGGCACTGTGTAAATATTTCGGGATTGATGCCAGAATCACAGAATTAATGCTTGGATAGATCGGTGCCAGCAAACCTCCCATCAAGGGAAATAAATAAACTACCAAAGGTGCATTCAGCCAGTTTGTATTTGTATCAATATGAATGTTATGGGTCAATGGTAAAACCAACAGTAAGCTGATAGCAAAACCTATCACACAAAAAGAAACTACATAGATCCAGTTGAATTTCTTAGAGAAGAATCCCGACAAAAATCTTCCTAAAGCAAAAGCTCCTGCTAAAACAGCTCCCGCCTGAATACTCATTGAAGTAGGCACTTTTAAAATTTCTTTATAAAAAGTAGGCGTCCATGTTTGAAAGCTCTGCTCTACCAGTACAAAAAGGAAAGCACATAATAAAAAGAACAGCACTTTTTTATAGCTGAATAAGCTTGCACTATTTCTTAAATCTCCCAATAAATCTGTTTTCTCACTTTTCGCTTCCTGCTCATTTAATTTTGAGAAGAACAGGAATAAAAAAGATAAAGTGGAAAGCCCACCCAAAACCCAGTATACATTCAACCAACGCGTAGATTCCGGATTATGATCATCAATATATAAACTGAACAATACATTTCCTGCAAGAACTCCAATCATGAAAAAACCTTCAAGAAATCCCATAAAGCTGGAATGTTCCTTGTCTGTTTCCGTTACCAATCCAATAGAAGTAAAAACCGAAATTTTAATTAAAGCAAAGGAAACTCCTACCGTAGCAAATAATAATTTAAAAACCCAAAAGCTATTGGTAAACGGCATTACAAAACACATACAGCTTACCAGCAATAAAGCAATTAACATTGATTTTTTGATTCCGATTTTGGGAAGAAATGAGGCCAGAATGAATGAACATATGGCAATGGGAAGATCTTTAAAGCCTTCCAAAACACTGGCCGAAGATTTTGAAATCCCAAAATTCTGCTGTACCTGCAGGATCACTGTACCTACAGAATTCAGAAGAATGGCAAAGACAAAATAATTTAAAAATAAAACGGCCTTGATGTTAATATTTTTCATTCAGGTTATTTCTTGTCGGCTAAGATAGAAGCATTTGTGTTAACGATAATTTAACACAGTAAATCAATATTTGAACTATATTAATATAATTAGTATTTTTAGCAATTAAATATGATTAATTAAATGAAAGTTACTTTTGAAAGGGTAATTCCTAATGAAAAGAGCTCATTCCGCACGATTCATAACAACTCTCCTATTTCAGAATTCAAATGGGAGTATCATTACCATCCCGAAATTGAGCTGGTATGTGTCATTTCCGGGAACGGAACCCGTCACGTTGGATATCATAAAAGTAATTATACAAATGGCGATCTGGTATTAATCGGGTCTAATATTCCCCATTCCGGATTTGGATTAAACTCGATTGATCCGCATGAAGAAATTGTACTTCAGTTCAAGGAAGAAATTCTGCAGTTTCCCCAACAGGAGGTAGAAGCCAGATCTATTAAAAACCTTCTGGAGCTGTCAAAATATGGAATTCATTTTCACCATAAAGTTAAAAAAGTGATGCTTCCCAAGTTGAAGCTTATGCTGGAATCGGAAGGTTACAAAAGGTATTTGCTGCTGCTTGAAATTCTTTTTGAACTTTCAAAATGTGAAGATTACGATCTTCTGAACAAAGAAATCATGCCCTACACCATTATTTCTAAAAATAAAACCCGCCTTGAAAATATCTTCACGTATGTAGAACATCATTATGACAAGGAAATCGAAATTGAAGAAGTAGCAAAACTGGCCAATCTCACTTTGCCGGCTTTCTGTAATTTCTTTAAAAAAGCGACCCAGATTACGTTTACAGAGTTTGTCAATAGATACAGAATTAATAAGGCATGCTTACTAATGGCGCAGGACAGATCTATTTCGGAATGCAGCTACCAATGCGGTTTTAATAATGTAACGTACTTTAATAGAATGTTTAAAAAATATACAGGGAAAACACCTTCAGAGTTTATCAGAAATTATTCTCACAGTAACGTTAATGTAGATTTGAAAGTTGAGAATGAGACTAAAACCATGGCAAGCTTTTAATAGAGAAACTATGCCGAGTGACAAGTGAATGAATAGACAATGCTTTTGTATTTGTCATTCCGTAGGAATCCAGACCGATTTACATAAATTTTGAAAAGGTTTACAATCAAAAAAGACAAGACATGCTATGCTGTCACTCCTACGGAGTGACAATTCGCGTGGTTACAATAAACGCTATGTTTGTTCATTCCGTAGGAATCCAGACTGATTTACGTAAATTTTGAAAAGGTTGACAATCAAAAAAGACAAGACATGCTATGCTGAGACTCCTACGGAGTGACAATTCGCGTGGTTACAATAAACGCTGTGTTTGTCCATTCCGTAGCAATCCAGACCGATTTACATAAATTTTGAAAGGTTTACAATCAAAAAAGACAAGACATGCTATGCTGAGACTCCTACGGAGTGACAAACTGTGTGAATAATAAATGAGCTATATTGTGATCAATAAAAAAGCCACTCTAAAAAGAGCAGCTCTATATTATAATGAGTAAAAACTAGTAACTAAATAACCAGCAACCAGCAATTATTTCCATTTAATATTACATCCCATGCTTGGTCTTTGAATTTCTTCCTGAGCTTCACCAGCCAAAAGATTTTCAAAAGCAATAATAAGATCTTCACCTGTTACATCTTTATTATTTCCAGGCCTTGAATCATCCATCTGACCTCTGTACACAAGATCCAGCTTATCATCAAAGAAATAAAAATCCGGTGTACAAGCCGCATCGTAAGCTTTAGCTACTGCCTGGCTTTCATCGAATAAATAAGGGAAATCAAAATTTCTTTCAATCTGAAATTCGATCATTTTCTCAGGAGAATCTGCCGGATATTTCTCAATATCATTAGCATTGATAGCGATAAATTCTATTCCTCGCTCATTATAATCTTCATATAATTCGTTGATCTTATCAATCACGTGAAGAACAAACGGACAGTGGTTGCACATAAAGATCACCAAAGTACCATTTTCTCCTTTCAGCTCTTCCAAAGACTGAAGTTCATTCGTTTTTGACGGGTTAGGAAGTTCAAAAAACGGTGCCTTTGTTCCTAATGCCAGCATATTTGATGGAGTATTCATATCCTTTTTTCTTTACCGGCAAAGATAGATATTTCTTTTATTAATTGAGCTGAGTTCTGAAACAGACATTTTATTTTTGTAGAGGAAGGAAGATATTTGCCTCTAAAAAATAGTTATAGTCAAATTCTATTAGTAGTGTTTTTTTAACGCGAAACAACTTCCAGCTCCCATTCTTCAAGCTTCCAGCCTTTGATATATTTTTCTTTAAATAGCCGGCAAATCTATAAAATTCATAATATCCTTTGGAAGTTATATTAAAAAGTTTGTAGTTTTGCTAACGCTGTTAGTAAATAAATATCATGGGTCTACATGAACGCCGTCAACGAGAAAAAGAATCCATCCGTGCAAATATTTTGCAGGCTGCTTTTACTTTGGCTAAAACTGAAGGCTGGGGTTCATTGTCTATGCGTAAGATAGCTGATGCTATTGAGTATAGTGCACCTGTAGTATATGATTATTTTGAAAATAAAGAAGCTATTCTATTTGAAATTTCTTTAGATGGCTTTCATAAGCTACACATAGAATTATTAAAAGCTCAGCAGAAACATGACACTCCTGAAGAGCAGCTTGTTGCGATTGTGGATGCCTACTGGAACTTTGCTTTTAAAAACAAGGAATATTACCAGCTTATGTTTGGTCTTGGAATGCAATGCTGTGGAAAAGGGCAGATGAAAAAAGAATTCTCATCATTCCAGGAACTGATCTATGAATGTACCTATGAGATTATCAAGAAAAACGGATCCAATCCGGACAATGCCTGTCATATGTCTCACGCTCTGTTTTCTGCCGTTCACGGAATGATCTCTATCATGATGATGCGTACTGCTGATATTCCTTCCACAATGAACAAGACAACATTGGACGAAACTGTTTCGGCTTTTATTAAGTCTTTGTAAATTTTTTTTGAATTTAAAATTAACACCGTTAGGAAATTTAACACCGAATTAAGTTAAATTATTCAGTTTTTCCTGATTAAAAATGAAATCATTTATGGAGCAATTCATATCATTCAGTTGTTAAAAATAATCATTTTTTGCTTATCAATTAACACTGTTAGTAAAATTAACACACCTTACACCATCATTATACACTTAAATACCTTAAAAACAATTTTCAATTATGGAAACAATCGACTTTATCGGACATTAAAAATTCTGTAATTTTTTTTGAACTAACTATTAACACTGTTAGGAAAAAAAACAGCATTTATTAAAAAGACTTTTACTTAAATCTAACACTTCATTAAAAAAATTAAACCACAATGAAAATACCTGGAAAAACAAGGTTTATTGTACTTATTGCAAGTATAATTCTTTTACAGAGCTGTACCAAGGCTGCAGAAGGATCCAATGCCGCGCCGCCAGCTCCAGAACTTCCGGTTTATACCGTTCTTACATCACCCGCTACTACATATCAGGAATTCCCTACTGCCTTAGAAGGGAAAAACAATGTTGAAATAAGATCTCAGGTAGATGGCTATCTTGATAGAATCTATGTAGAGGAAGGATCTTACGTAAGAGCCGGACAGCCATTATTTAAAATAGACTCCAGAAGCTACGGAGAACAAATGAATATGGCACAAGCTAATCTACAGGCTGCTAATGCCAATATCCAAAAAGCAAGAGTAGAGGTAGACAGACTTCAGCCATTGGTTGCTGCAAAAGTAGTATCTGATGTACAACTTAAAACAGCTAAAGCCAATTATGAAGCTGCTGTTGCTGCTGCATCACAAGCCAAAGCTTCTGTAGGAAGCGCAAGAATCAATGTAGGATTTACAACCATTACCGCTCCTGTAAGTGGTTATATCGGAAGAATTCCTTACAAAAAAGGAAGTCTGATCTCAAGAACAGATGTAAATCCATTGACATTATTATCTGATATCAGTGAAATTTATGCTTATTTCTCTTTAAGTGAACTGGACTTTATTGCTTTTCAGAATAAATATCCGGGCGCTACTTTGGAAGAAAAGCTGAAAAATATGCCAATGGTAGAATTGGTGATCGCTGACAACAGTACTTATCCTGAAAAAGGAAAACTGAGCATCGTAGACGGACAGTTTGATAAAACTACCGGAGCCATCAGTGTACGTGCTGTTTTCCCTAATGCCAACGGAGCTTTAAGAACCGGAAATACAGGAAGAGTGCGTATGCCGCAACTGATCTCAAATGCCGTAGTGATTCCACAGGAATCTACTTTCGAAATTCAGGATAAAACCTATGTATATGTAATGGGTAAAGACAAAAAGGTAACCGGAAGACCAATCAAAATATCAGGAAAAACGGATAGCTATTATTTCATTTCTGAAGGACTTGCACCTGGAGAAAAAATAGTTTACACAGGAATTGGAAACCTAAAAGACGGAGCTTCCATCAATCCAAAAAATATTTCTTCTGACAGCTTGCTAAAAGCAAAACCATTATAGTCCATCCCGAATACAGAAGACTTAAAAAAATAAACTTCTTATGTTAAAACAATTTATAGAAAGGCCGGTCCTTTCAACGGTCATCTCCATAATACTCTTATTATTGGGAGCCCTGTCTCTCTTTAATTTACCGATTGCCCTCTTCCCGGACATCGCTCCACCGAGTGTACAGGTTACTGCATTCTATCCGGGAGCCAACGCGGAGGTTGTAGCACGTTCAGTTGCCACCCCTATTGAGGAAGCCGTAAACGGAGTTGAGAACATGACCTATATGACCTCAAACTCCAGTAACGACGGTACAATGACACTGAGTGTGTTCTTCAAACAAGGTGCTGACGCTGATAATGCAGCTGTAAACGTACAAAACCGTGTATCGAAAGCGATGAGCCAATTACCTCAGGAGGTAGTACAGGCCGGGATTTCTACCCAGAAAGTACAGAACAGTATGATCATGTTCATGGGATTGACCAGTGAAAATGAAAAACAATATGACGAATTATTCCTTCAAAACTACCTGAAAATTAATGTTATTCCACAGATTCAGCGTATTCCGGGAGTAGCACAGGCTCAGGTATTCGGAACAAGGGATTACTCTATGAGAATCTGGCTGAAACCGGACAGACTGGCAGCTAACAACCTTTCTCCTCAGGAAGTTCTGGGAGCCATTAAAGACCACAACCTTGAAGCAGCCCCGGGCCGTTTGGGACAGGGAAGTAAGGAAACTTACGAGTATATCCTTAAATATAAAGGAAAACTGAATAAGAATGAAGACTACGAAAACATCGCTATTAAAGCCAATAGTGACGGCTCTTTCTTACGATTAAAAGATGTAGCAAGAGTAGAATTCGGGTCTTATACTTATACTGCGACTAACAGAGTTGACGGGAAACCGGTTGCCGGATTTGCCATTCTACAGACTGCAGGTTCCAATGCGAATGAAATCCTGACTGAAATTGAAAGTCAGGTGAAAGTAATGGAAACTACTCTTCCAAAAGGAGTAAAGCCGATTATCATGTATAACTCTAAAGACTTCCTGGATGCCTCTATCCATCAGGTTGTTGAAACGTTAGTTATTGCCTTCATTCTGGTATTTATTGTAGTATATATTTTCCTTCAGGATTTCAGATCTACATTAATTCCTGCTATTGCAGTACCGGTTGCGATCATCGGAACATTCTTCTTCCTTCAGCTATTTGGTTTCAGTATCAACATGCTTACGTTGTTTGCATTAGTTCTGGCCATCGGTATTGTGGTGGATGATGCCATTGTAGTGGTAGAAGCCGTCCATTCCAAAATGGAACAGACAGGAATGCCTGTAGAACATGCTACCATGAACTCGATGAGTGAAATCTCAGGAGCCATTATTTCCATTACATTGGTAATGTGTGCGGTATTTATTCCGGTTGGTTTCATGCAGGGACCTGCAGGGGTTTTCTACAGACAGTTTGCATTTACATTAGCAATTGCGATTTTAATTTCAGCAGTGAATGCATTGACATTAAGTCCGGCATTGTGTGCAATGTTCTTAAATGACCCTCAGGGAGAACATGGAGAGCACGGCCATAAAACAGGTTTTGGAGCAAGATTCTTCAATGCATTTAATGCAAGCTTCAACAGCATGACCAGAAAATATATCTACAGTCTTAAGTTTTTAATTAAAAATAAATGGGTGGCTATAGGAGGTCTTGTTCTTATTACAGCAGCAAGTGTCTTTCTGATCAAAAAAGCTCCGTCAGGATTTATTCCTACTGAAGACCAGGGATTCGTATTATATGCTGTGAATACTCCTCCGGGAAGTTCATTGGAAAGAACACACAGAGCGACAGCACAAATTGATAAAATTATCAACAGCGAGAAAGCAACCAATCACCTTTGGGTAGCCGATGGAATGAACTTTATCAGTAATGCCAATGCTTCTCCATATTCTGCAGGTTTTATTAAACTTAAAGATTATGACAAACGTGGTGAAATGAAAGATCCTGATCTAATTGCAGGAACTTTAACAGGAAAGGTAAGCCAGGTGAAAGACGCGAATGCTTTCTTCTTCAACTTCCCTACTGTACAAGGTTTCGGTAACGTTTCCGGATTTGAATTCATGCTTCAGGATAAAACGAATGGTTCTTTTGAACAATTGGGAACAACCACTCAGCAGTTCATTGGTGAATTGATGAAACGTCCTGAAATTGCTTTCGCATTCACTACTTATGCAGCAGGAAACCCTCAGTACACCATTGATGTAGATACTGACAAAGCCAACCAGCTGGGAGTTTCCGTAACGGAATTGATGCAGACGATGCAGATTTATTTCGGAAGTAGCTTTGTATCTGATTTTAACAGATTCGGGAAATACTACAGAGTAATGGCGCAGGCAGATATTCCTTACCGTACTGATATTAACTCTCTGGAAGGAATTTATGTTAAAAATAAATCAGGCGAAATGGTTCCTGCGAAAACATTAGTAACGTTAAAAAGATCTTTCGGACCTGAAACGGTAACAAGAAATAACCTTTTCAACGCTGTAACAATTAACGGAACACCAAAACCTGGATACAGTACCGGAGATGCCATCAAAGCGGTAGAAGAAGTGGCTCAGCAATCACTTCCAAGAGGATATGGGTATGAATGGACAGGGATTACCCGTGAGGAGATCAAAACAAGCGGACAGACTGCATTCATTTTCTTCTTAAGTATTCTGTTTGTGTACTTCTTACTGGCAGCTCAGTATGAAAGTTATATCCTTCCTTTTGCTATTATTCTTACGATTCCAACAGGGATTTTTGGAGTATTTGCCTTCACAGGGTTAGCCGGAATCGATAATAACATTTACGTTCAAGTAGGATTGATTATGCTTGTCGGGCTATTGGCGAAAAATGCCATCCTTATTGTAGAGTTTGCCGTACAGAGAAGAAAAGCAGGGAAAACTTTGATTGAGTCTGCTCTTCAGGCATCAAGATTACGTTTAAGACCGATCTTAATGACCTCTTTTGCCTTTATCGTGGGGATGCTTCCATTGGTATGGACGCAAGGCGCTTCTTCAAAAGGAAATCACTCTATCGGATACAGTACTGTAGGAGGAATGCTTACAGGAGTAATATTCGGGATTTTTATTATTCCGGTGATGTATGTGATCTTCCAGTATCTGCATGAAAAAATGCCAAGCAGAAAACAGAAAAGACTGAAGAAAAAACAAATGGAGGAAGAACTTTTAGCTTCAGCTCATTAATAAAAATGAATTACAAAAACTTAGAGAAAATTTTAAGACAAGGGATTCACTATTTTCCTGCTGTTCTTAATGGTTTAAAAAAGTCAGCTATTTTCTCCTACTAAAGACAATTTTGCATAAATCAAAACCTCTCTAAGTTTTGTATTCAATTAAAAGTTTAAAAACTATGAAACGAGTAAAAAATATTATTCTAACTTTTGCGCTGGCTATAGGCTCTGTATCATGTGTGTCCAAACTGGCATACACGGAGCCTGAACTGCCACTTCCGGAAAAGTTTCAGTATACTGCAACTGCCGATACTGCCAGCATAGCGAATCTGGAGTGGAAGCAGTTCTTCAGCGATCCTATTTTACAGGGATTGATTGAAAAAGGAATCAAAAATAATTATGACCTTCAGATTGCCCTAAAGCAGGTTGCTGCTTCACAGGAAAAACTGAAACAGGCAAAATATATGCAATATCCGGATGTTGGTTTCGGAGTAAGCGGGCAAATCTCAAGACCTTCCAAAAACAGCATGAACGGGCAAAGCTTAAATTTATTTTTAGGTTCAAGCCATGTTGAAGATTATAATGCAGCCTTCAACCTTTCGTGGGAAGCTGATATCTGGGGGAAAATCAAAAACCAACAGGAAGTTTCTAGAATGCAGTATCTTCAGACCTATGAAGGTTCAAAAGCAGTTCAGACTCAGGTGGTTGCAGCCATTGCACAGGGATATTATAACCTGTTGATGCTGGACAGACAATTGGCTATTGCAAAATCTAATCTGGAACTGAGCAGCAATACCCTGATGATTACCCAAAAAATGTGGGAAAGTGGTGATAACACTTCCTTAGGAGTACAACAGGCTGCCGCACAGAAACAGGCTACAGAACTTCTGATTGCGCAACTTGAACAAAATATCGCCATTCAGGAAAATGCATTGAGTATTCTTACAGGAGAACTGCCTAATAAAGTAAACAGAACGATTGAAATGTCTGATACTTCTTTACCTCAGAATATTTCCGCAGGTCTTCCGGCAGCTATGGTAAGCCGCAGACCGGATGTACGTCAGCAGGAATTGGTTTTATTAGAATCCAATGCAATGGTAGGAATTGCTCAGGCCAATATGTATCCAGCATTGAAGATTACAGCTAACGGAGGAGTCAATTCATTTAAAATTGACAACTGGTTTCAGATTCCGGCTTCGTTATTCGGATCGGTTTTAGGAGGAATTACTCAGCCTATTTTCCAGAAAAGACAATTGAAGACAGATCTTGCAGTAGCAAAAATTCAAAGAGAAAGAAATGTTCTGGCATTCCGTCAATCGGTATTGAATGCCGTGGGAGAAATTTCTGATGCTTTGGTTTCCAATGAAAATTTAAAAGTTCAGGAACAGAAAGCCACAGAACAATCTAACACGTTGAAAGATGGAATTAAAAGCGCACAGCTTCTTTACAAAGGAGGTTCAGCCAATTACCTGGAAGTGATTACAGCACAAGGGAATTCCCTACAGGCAGAGTTGAATCTGGCTTCCATTAAAAGACAGAGATTAAGCAGCATTGTAGATCTATACAGAGCGCTGGGCGGCGGTTGGAAGTAGTAAATTAAATTATATTTGTTTTAAGATGCGGTTCTTTTCAGAGCCGCATTTTTTTAGTATAAAAACGCCCTAATTAATTACCATCTGTACTGTCATTCTGAATGGAACAAAGTGGAATGAAGAATCTTTAAAAACAATCGATGAGATTCTTCCTTCGTCAGAATGACAAACTAAGCGCTTAGTTTTCCCACGCACGATGTCATTCCGTAGGAATCTATATTTTCAAAGCTTCTAAAGTCGTTTAATAATGTAAAAGTATTTACTTTTCAAACTCCTCCGCAATCCATTGAAGCAAATCTTCATACTCTTTTTCAGAATACCCCAACTGCAAATAATGAATATCATCCGCTTTCCTATACCACGTCAGCTGGCGTTTCGCATATCTGCGACTATTCTTTTTAATTTCCGAAACCGCGAAATCAAGATCCCATTCTCCATCAAAATATTTGAATAATTCTGCATAGCCCACAGTATTCAAAGCGGTCAGATCCTTGAATTGTTCAAGACCTTTCACCTCATCCAGCAAGCCATTTTCCATCATTATATCTACTCTTCGGTTGATTCTGTCATACAGTTCTTCTCTGGGAGCTTCTATTCCTATTCTAATCACATTAAAATCTCTGGAATCCTGAGAAACAGCGATTAGTTCAGAATATTTTGTATCAGTCTGCCAGATCACATCAATAGCACGCAAAAGTCTTCTGTGATTGTGAATATCCACTACACTGAAATATTCGGGATCAAGTTCCTGTAAAATTTCCTGAAGTTTTTCTATTCCCTCCTGCTCCATGATGGTCTGAAGTTTTTCCTGATTTTCAGTATTGGCTTCAGGCAGATCATGCAGACCTTCTATCACTGCTTTTTCATACATCATACTTCCACCAACAAGAATAACGGTGTCATGAGTTGCAAAAAGTTCATTGAGTTTTTGAAGCGCATCTTCTTCGTACTGGCCGATAGAATAATATTCTTCAACTGAAAGATTTCCGATAAAATGATGAGGTGCACCGGCAAGTTCCTCTTCAGAAGGTGCAGCGGTTCCTATTTTCATTTCTTTAAAAAACTGGCGGGAATCACAGGAAATAATCTCCGTATTGAAATGTTGAGCCAAATCAATTGCCAGTCTCGTTTTACCAATTCCGGTGGGTCCTACTACAGAAATCAAATTTTTCTTTTTCACAGCGCTAATTTACGAAAATGAGTTTATTTAATTTGCTGGAAGATGGAAGCCTGAGGCTGGAAGTTAAAATCAGATATAATTTATATTACACAATCTTCCCACTTCCTGCCTCCATCTTCCAGCCATTCAACTTAGCTAAACTATACACTTAAATGTTTATCTTTGTAGAACAATAAAAAACTATGATTTTATCAATGACCGGATTCGGTAGAGCCGAAGATGTTTTTGAAGGAAAAAAAATTACAATAGATATTAAATCATTGAACAGCAAGAGCTTTGATTTGAATATTAAAATTCCTTTACGTTATAAAGAAAAAGAATTTGAAATCAGAAAAATTCTTAACGATAGAATTATCCGTGGAAAAGTAGACTGCTACGTTAATATTGAGAACCTCGAAGAGTCCAATGATGTAAAAATTAATAAAAATTTAATTGAATCTTACATCAATGAGCTTAAAAACATAGCTTCTGACGGCCCTGATTTTGAATATCTTAAAATGGCGGTAAGACTTCCTGATGCCATCTCATCAAGACCTGATGAGCTTACAGAAGGTGAATGGGAATCACTGGCAAAAATTGTCAATAATGCTGTAGACAGATTTGAAGAATTCAGAAGAACAGAAGGCAGCATCCTGCATGAAGAATTAAACAGGAATATCCAGAATATTGACAAATATCTTGGAGAAGTAATTCCTTTTGAGGAAGAAAGAATTGTAAGCGTGAAAGAGCGTTATCAGAAATCTTTGAAAGAATTTGAAAATGTTGATGAAACACGTTTCTACCAGGAAATGGCCTATTTCACTGAAAAGCTTGATATCTCTGAAGAAAAGGTAAGGCTTACCCAGCATCTGAAATATTATAAAGAAGTAATGGATAATGAATCTTTCAACGGAAAAAAACTGGGCTTTATTTCTCAGGAAATCGGAAGAGAGATCAATACATTAGGTTCTAAAGCCAATCATGCAGAAATCCAGAAACTGGTAGTAATGATGAAGGATGACCTGGAAAAAATTAAAGAACAGACGTTAAACGTATTGTAATGATAGGTACGGGTTACGAGATACGTGATTATCATTCCCAACAATGGACTCCGTAACTCGAAACCCGAAACCCGAAATTGTAAAAAATGGATAAAGTAATTATATTTTCAGCGCCATCAGGGAGCGGAAAAACTACATTAGTAAAGCATTCACTGGAAACATTTCCGGAACTGAGCTTCTCAGTCTCATGTACCACGAGACAGCCGAGAGGAAGTGAAGTTCATCAGGTAGATTATCATTTTCTGACGCCGGATGAATTCAGGCAGAAAATTTCTGAAGATGCTTTTGTAGAATATGAAGAAGTATATACTGATAAATATTACGGTACTTTAAAATCTGAAGTAGAAAAAATCTGGAATCAGGGAAAAGTTGTTATTTTTGATGTAGATGTAAAAGGAGGTATTTCGTTAAAAAAATATTTCGGTGAAAAAGCCCTTTCTATTTTTATAGAACCGCCTTCCATTGAAGAATTGGAACGAAGATTGATTTCCAGAAATACAGATGATGCAGAAACCATAAAAACCCGTGTAGCGAAGGCAGAAGAAGAAATGTCCTACGCCGGCGAGTTTGATAAGATCGTGATTAATACCGATCTTGATGTAGCTAAAAAAGAAATAGAAAGTTTAATAAAAAGTTTTATCAGTAATTAATGGTTGGAAGATAGAAGTCAGAAGATGGAAGTAATCAAATACTCTCAAAATCTAACTTCTAATTTCTAACCTCTAGCTTCTGATCATAAAAAATTGAGGTTGATATGAGTACCGAAACATTAGAAAAAGCTAAATCTGCAATTCCTGTCAGAGGATTTCTGGATATAAAAGATATAGCTATTCCTCAGGGAGAAGAGTTGGTAAAAGCCATTCTTAAACTTAAAGAGGAAAAAAATGCTGTTATTCTTGCCCATTACTACCAGCCGGGAGAGATTCAGGATATCGCTGATTTCCTTGGAGATTCTTTACAGCTGGCAAGACAGGCAAAAGAAACGAATGCTGACATGATTGTATTCTGTGGTGTACATTTCATGGCGGAAGCGGCTAAAATTCTGAACCCAACTAAAAAAGTAGTTCTTCCTGATACGATGGCCGGATGCTCTCTGGCTGACGGTTGTTCAGGAGAAGGATTAAGAAAAATGCGTGAACAGCACCCGAATGCTTTAATTGCAACTTACATTAACTGTAACGCAGAAACTAAGGCAGAAAGTGATATCATCGTAACCAGTTCAAATGCTGAAACTGTAATAGAAGCACTTCCGAAAGACAGACCGATCATCTTCGCACCTGATAAAAACCTTGGAAGATATTTATCTAAAAAAACAGGCCGTGACATGATCCTCTGGGATGGAAGCTGTATCGTACACGAAGCTTTTTCAATGGAAAGAATTGCCCAGCAGCTGGCAGACAATCCTGATGCCAAGCTGATTGCTCACCCTGAAAGTGAAGAAGCTGTTTTGAAACTGGCTCACTTTATTGGTTCTACTTCTGCTCTATTGAATTATGTAGAAAAAGATGACTGTCAGAAATTCATCATTGCAACAGAAGAAGGAATTCTTCACGAAATGAGAAAGCGTGCTCCTCACAAGGAACTTATTCCTGCATTGGTTTTTGATGAAAGCTGTAACTGCTCGGAATGTTTCTATATGAAACGTAATACAATGGAAAAGCTGTATTTATGTATGAAGTATGAACTTCCGGAAATTCTTATCGACGAAGAATTAAGATTAAAAGCATTAAAGCCTATTGAGGCAATGCTTGATCTCTCTAAAAGCATAAAATAATTGAAAAGCACTGTTTTTACACAGTGCTTTTTATTTTTAGTCTGCAGTGATTGCAACAAAACAATCTGCGCTCACAACAACACACATTCTGCAATTCTCGGACAATGTCCAATATGCCTCGCACGAAGGATCACTGGAAGAACCTGGTCCAAAAACCAGATGGGTAGG
Organism: Chryseobacterium sp. GVT01B; assembly: GCF_019970045.1. Taxonomy (GTDB): domain Bacteria; phylum Bacteroidota; class Bacteroidia; order Flavobacteriales; family Weeksellaceae; genus Chryseobacterium. The sequence continues at coordinate 273,898 of NZ_JAHXYI010000004.1, read as the reverse complement.
ACAACTATCACATCTTGATACGCCGGCACCCTTCATCTGTTCCAAATCTCTTCTGTTCAGTTTCTTTATATTTTTCATAAAGTCAAATGATCTTTTAAGAAACTCCTCCGTCCACACATTCCATACTTACCAGAACACACATCTTGCAGTGGTCAGGAAGTCCCTGATAAGCAGAACATGGATACTGATATTCCGGACCATCTCCGAATGTAGCATGTTGTGGACATCCTGCACATCTTGAAGGACCTGCTGCTCCATTTAATTGTTCAAGTTCTTTTCTGTTTAATTTCTTTAGATTTTTCATAGTAGTTTTAAATTAAATTTTGATTGTATGTTTTTATAACGAATTGATTTTTTTAATAATATTTTTCTAGCCTTCCAGAACCATACAGCTGCCTGGAATGGATGGATCATAAGGGAAAAGATAAAGACAAACTTTACGTCCTTTAAAGTCGGTACACACTGCACAACCTTTTGGTCCGCAGTCAAGATCAACAGCACAGGTATCTCCTCCACCTCCAATAATAGCCCTTAAGCTTTCTCTGTTTAATTTTTTTGAATTTTTCATGGTAGTTTTTATTTTAAATTAAATTTTTGATCGTTTTTGATTAGATAAAATCAGTCAACACCTATAGCATCGGTGCATAGCAAGTACCTCCAGGCTTTAACCAACATCCCCATTTTCCACCTCCGCGGAAACATACAAATTGCTCTCCACCACATGCTTCAATCTGAATATCAGTGAATCCTCCGCTGATATTTCTCTTTTCTTCGCGTGATAATTTTTTAATTGTTTTCATATTGTAATAATTTAGTATTTAGTAATAAAAAACAACAAACATTTTGTTATTGAAGATTAAAAAGGACCAAAGCATTCAAAGCTTACCAGTACTCTTCCTTTACAGCATTCCGGTAAAGCGTAATAATCAGCACATGATCTCGGTTCACCTGGTCCGTAAGGTCCGACAGGACAGTTTGCAGTACAAGGGCCTATTCCACCGTTGACTGATTTTAAATCATTTCGATTGATTTTCTTTAGATTTTTCATGTGTATCTTGTTATTAGTTAATGTTATAAATGTAACATTTTTAATTAATTACACCAAGTATATCTCCAAAAAAGGAAATATATTTTATTATGTTAAAAACTTGGCTATTTCAAAATAAGTTGTACATTTGTCCTGTTATAATGAATTTATTAAGAAACATATCTGATATTTCTGCCCTGAAATCACTTATTTCAGGCATATCTTCTGTTTCTACATTCACAACTACAACAACTACCCCATAACGGGGTAAATTTTCACATATTATTTCCGGTACCCGTACTCTTTTTTCTAAAGAGTAGTCACTTCGTTATATCCAACCTCAAATAAATAATTGATGAAAGTTTTAAAATTCGGCGGAACTTCGGTCGCCCATTCTCAGAATATCCTTCTGGTGGAAAAAATAATAAAAGATGAATCTTTAAAAAACAAAATAGTTGTTATTGTATCAGCACTTCATGGCGTTACTGACCAACTGATCAGAGCAGCAGAACTGGCTTCTGTAAAAGATGAAAATTATATTCAAATAGTTCAGAATCTTGAAGAAAAACATATCAGTCTGGTCAAAGATCTTTTCCCTATCACAGAACAAAGTTCATGGCTGAGTTTTGTTAAGAAACATTTTAATGATCTTGAAGACCTTTACAACGGAATTGCAGTTCTTGGTGAACTTACCAACAGAATCAAAGATAAAATTGCCTCTTATGGAGAATTTCTGTCCTCAAAAATTATAGCAGCAAGACTTCAGCATGAAGGATTAGACTGCCTATGGATGAATTCTGCGGACCTCATCAGAACAGACAGTAATTTCACCAATGCAAAAGTAGATTTTCAATGCACAGAAAATAATATTATCAGTTTTCTGAATGAAAATAACAATCGTATTATCGTAGGTCCTGGTTTTATAGCCCATGATGAAAAAAACAATGCTACAACATTAGGAAGAGGTGGTTCTGATTACACAGCTTCCATTATGGCTGCTTCTATTCATGCAGAAGAACTTCAGATCTGGACCGATGTAAGCGGAATGATGACCGCTGACCCCCGTTTGGCTTCCAATGCAAAACCTATTTCAGAAATATCTTATCATGAAGCGATGGAACTATCCCATTTCGGGGCAAAAGTGCTTTACCCGCCTTCCATCCAGCCTGTCATGGAAAAAAACATAAACTTAATCATCAAGAATACTTTTGATCCGGATGCACAAGGAACTTTGATTTCTCACCAATTGAAATCTTTAAACAATGAAAAGCAAATTGCCGTAGGAATTTCAAACATGAACAATATTGCATTACTCACGCTGGAAGGCAGCGGGATGGTAGGAATTCCTGGTATTTCAGCAAAACTATTCCAGTGTTTAAGTCATGAAAAAATCAATGTAATCCTTATTACACAAGGGTCTTCGGAACATTCTATCACGATTGCAATTGAAGAAAAAGAAGCGTTACGTGCCGAGTATGCAATCAATTCTTCTTTTGCAGATGATATCAATCTGAAGAGAGTGTACGCCGTAAACATTGAAACCGGACTTTCCATTGTAGCCTTGGTTGGAGAAAGTATGAAAAGCAGAAGCGGCGTAAGCGCAAAAATGTTCGGATGTCTGGGAAACAACGGGATCAATATAAGAGCTATTGCTCAGGGATCTTCAGAAAGAAATATCAGTATCGTAATTTCAGAAAAAGACAGCAAAAAAGCAGTAAATGTACTTCATGAAGAATTTTTTGAAACTGAAATTAAGCAAATCCATCTTTATATCTGCGGAACAGGAAATGTAGGTTCAAAATTGATTCAGCAGATCTATGACCAGAATGCTTATTTAAGAGAAAACTTTTTGATCAACCTGAGAATTGCAGGAATTTCCAACAGCCGATATATGTTATTTTCAGACAAAGGAATAGCAAAGGAAGACTATCTTATCTGGGATCAGCAGGGAGAAAAAGCTTCCGCCCGGGAATTTGCCGATGAAATTATCCGCAGAAACCTTAGAAACTCGGTTTTCGTTGATGTAACGGCAAGTGCTGACATTCCCGAAGTGTATGAAAGCTTATTAAAAAGAAGCGTGAACATCGTGGCCTGTAATAAAATTGCGGCTTCTTCGGATTTCAAAAAGTATAAAACATTAAAAAATACAGCACGAAACCATAGCTGTAATTTTTATTTTGAAACCAACGTTGGAGCAGGACTTCCGGTAATAGGAACCATTAATGACCTCATCAAAAGTGGAGACCAAATTCAGTCTATTCAGGCAGTATTGAGTGGAACGTTGAATTTTGTATTTAATGAGTATGACGGAAGCAGAACTTTTTCTGAAGTAGTGGCTCAGGCTCAGCAGGAAGGTTATACAGAACCGGATCCAAGACTCGATTTGTCGGGAACTGATGTGGCAAGAAAAATTTTAATTCTGGCAAGAGAAGCCGGATATCCGCTTCAGTTTGAAGAAATTGAGAATATAGGTTTCCTTCCTGAAGAATGTATGCATGGAAACGTTGACGACTTTTATGAAAAGCTTACAGCATATGAAGACCACTTTAAAAACTTATTAAATAAAGCAAAAAATGAGGGCAAAATATTAAAATACGTCGCAGAATTTGAAGATGGAAAAGCAAAAGTAGGTTTACAGCATATCGCTCCGGACAGTGATCTTTTTCATCTTTATGGCAAAGACAATATTGTCATCTTCAAAACCCTCAGATATTCCGAACAGCCTTTGGTTGTAAAAGGAGCCGGGGCTGGAGCTGATGTAACAGCAAGCGGAGTTTTTGCAGATATTATCCGTTCTATTTAAAAATACAGTTATGAAAAAAGTAAAATTAAAAGTCCCCGCTACTGTTGCCAATCTGGTTTGCGGATTTGATATTCTGGGCATGGCAGTGCATGATCCTTATGATGAAATGGAATTCAGATTACTGGAAACCTCTGAAATAAGTATTAAACATACTGATTCTTTTGGGCTCCCTGAAGAACCTTCCGAAAATGTTGCCGGAATAGTCTTATTAAAAATTCAGGAATATTTTAATCTGAAAAACGGTTTTGAAGTGATTATTCATAAACATATAAAACCTGGAAGCGGGCTCGGCTCCAGTGCGGCAAGTGCCGCCGGAGCCGCCTTTGGAGCCAATATATTATTGGGAAATAAATTATCAAAAGAGGAAATGGTTTATTTTGCCATGTTCGGAGAAGAACTGGCTTCAGGAGTACGACATGCAGATAATATTGCTCCTTGTATCTATGGAGGAATTACCCTGGTAAAATCCACCAATCCCATTGATATCATTCCGCTGAACAGTCCTGATTTATTTGTAACTGCTGTACATCCGCAGGTGGAAGTGAAAACTTCAGATGCAAGACAGATTTTAAAGAAAAATATCACATTGAAAAGTGCAGTAGAGCAATGGGGAAATATAGCAGGTCTGGTAGCAGGAATTCAGAAAAATGATTTCCCGTTGATTGGCAGAAGTCTTAATGATGTCATTATAGAACCAATACGCAGTATTCTGATTCCAAAATTTGACGAAATTAAAACCAAAAGTTTGCAGTTGGGAGCTCTGGGAGGAGGAATTTCCGGATCAGGACCTTCTATTTTTATGCTTTCCGAACAAAAAGAAACGGCAGAAAAAATTGCTCAGATGATGAAATCAGTCTATGATGAGATTGAAATTGAAAGTCCTGTATATGTCTCAAAAATAAATCCGGCAGGTATCCAAATTGTTGAAGAAAATTAACCCTAAAAAACAGAAATGAAATATTATAACTTAAAAGATCATCTTGAAAAAATTGATTTCAGAGAAGCAACAATAAAAGGTCAAGGGAAAGAAAAAGGATTGTTTTTCCCTGAAGATATTCCACAGTTTGATAAAGAATTTATCCAAACCCTTCATCAGTATTCTAATGAAGAAATTGCGTACAGATGCATGAAAGATTTTGTGGGAGATGAAATCCCCTCAGAAATTCTAAAAGAAATTGTAACCGAAACCGTTAGTTTTGAAATTCCTCTGGTAAAGATCACTGAGCAGATCTCTATTTTGGAATTGTTTCATGGTCCTACTCTTGCCTTTAAAGATATCGGTGCGAGATTTATGAGCCGCTGCCTGTCTTATTTTTTGAAAGATCAGCAGAAAAAAGTCACTGTTCTTGTAGCTACTTCCGGGGATACCGGAGGTGCTGTTGCCCATGGATTCTATAAAATCCCACAAATTAATGTAGTAATTCTATACCCTAAAAACAGAGTAAGTCCGGTTCAGGAGAAACAGTTGACAGCATTAGGTGAAAATATCTCAGCATTAGAAGTAAATGGTAGTTTTGATGACTGCCAGAATCTCGTAAAACAGGCTTTTTCTGATGAAGAAATCAACAGTCAGTTATTTTTGACCTCAGCCAATTCTATTAATGTTGCGAGATGGCTTCCCCAGCAGATTTACTATTTAATAGCCTTAAAACAATGGATTGAACATCATAAAGAAGAACCCATAATCTGTGTTCCGAGTGGAAATTTCGGAAATATCTGCGCCGGACTTCTGACTCATTTCAGAGGTTTGCCCGCCAGTCATTTTATTGCAGCCTGTAATGCTAATCAGGTAGTTCCTGATTATTTTAAAACTCAGAATTATAAGCCACAAAGCGCAGTTGCTACCCTATCCAATGCCATGGATGTTGGAGATCCGAGTAATTTCGTAAGGATTTTAGAGCTTTTCGGGCATCAGTTTGGTGCTTTAAAAAATAAAATATCTTCATATTCTATTGATGATGATAAAACAATGAATATGATCACAAAAGTTTATGAGAAATACCGCTATATTCTGGAACCTCACAGTGCCGTAGCCTTTGCTGCAATGGAAGAGTATCTGCAGGAAAATCCTGAGCAAAAAGGATTTATTCTGGGTACTGCACATCCAGTAAAATTCCCTGATGCGGTAGAAATAGCGATCCATACCCAGATTGAAATTCCGGATTCATTGAACGAACTGATGAAAAAGGAGAAAAAAACTGTAGAAATAAATTCAGACTTTGAAGAATTAAGACGATTTTTGCTTCATAAAATATGAGGCAATGAGCAAAATATATCTTGAAGATGTAAGAATATATGCGTACCATGGCGTACTTCCTGAGGAAAATATTATCGGGACGTATTATATTCTGAATGTAGAACTTCATACCGATCTGTGGAAAGCAGCAGAATCCGACGATTTGCATGACACCATAAGCTATGCAGATATCAACGATATTCTTCACAAGGAAATGAAAATAAAATCCAAATTACTGGAACATGTAGCCGGAAGAATAATCTCAACTATTCACAACAGCTTTCCACAGATTGATTATATTAAATTAAAAATCACAAAAACAGCTCCGCCTATGCAGGGAGAAATGACAGGTGCCAGCATTGAGCTTGAAAAAAGCTTTAAGCCGGAAAATTAAAATTCTTATTTTCGTTCATTAAAAAAAACATACACATTGAAATTCGTTAAAATATTATTTTTATTAGCAGGTATCAGCATTTTTGGTCAGACCGGTGTTGATAATCAACTGGCCGCTTATAATTTTCCAAAGATAAAGTCCAGTATTACAATGCCTGTGACGATTCCTCTTTCCGAACTGAGCAATATGATCAATGCTTCTGTGAAAGACCTTGTTTACCAGGATGACTCTTATACTGACAATAATAATGATCAGTTTAAAGTGAAAGTATGGAAAACCAGACCTATTCGTCTTGTAGGTGGAACCAGCCAGAATTTACTGATTGAAGTTCCATTAAAAATATGGGCAGAAAAAGGAATCGGAACTCTGGGAGTATATACTTATCAGAATACCACTTTTGAAACGGTAATGTCATTCAATACAACCGTTACTTTTAAAAATAACTGGACCATTACCACCAATACCCGCCCGAACGGTTTCAGATGGGTAAGTAAACCGGTACTTGATTATGGAAGAATCCAGATTCCTATTACCTCCATTGTTGAAAAAAGCTTAAAGGAACAACAGGAGAAATTCTGTAAGACGATAGATCAACAAATGGCTACACAGCTGAATTTCCAGCAATATGCCTTAATGGCCTGGAACACATTTCTGCAGCCTTTCAATATCTCTGAAGAATATAATACCTGGCTGAAGGTAAGCCCGGTGGGAGTCAATATTACTCCTCTGAAATTTTATGGAAACCAGATCAATGCTACGCTTGGTGTTGATATTTATTCCGAAACTTTCACAGGAAATAAACCTGAAGCTTCTTCACCTGTAACCACTGTTGCCAACTTTAACTCCACTCCTACTGTTGCGGATAAGTTTATTTTACAGACTACAGCCAATATCCCTTTTACGGAGGCAAGCAACATGGCAAGAAAGACATTTCTAAATAAGGAGTTTGATATCCGTGACTCTAAGGTGAAAGTAACTGACATCAGGGTATATGGAGTTGATAACAGAGTCGTTATTGAAGCTCAGACCGATGGTTATATAAAAGGTACTGCAATTATTTCCGGGATTCCGGTGTATGATGATACAAAAAGAAAAATTGTTTTATCAGAGACCAAATTTAAGCTGAAAACGACCAATATTCTTCAGAAAACAGCTTCTCTCCTGTTTCAGGGGAAAATTGTAAAAATGATTGAGGAGGAATATGGTATTCCAACCCAGGAACTGGAAGAAACATCAAGGAAAAGTATTGAAGAAGCTTTTAATAAAGAATACTATAAAGGTTTAAAGATGAACGGGAAAGTTTTCAATCTGAAACCTAGTAAAATTCTACTCAGCAGTACAGGAATTACCGCTGTTATTGATACCAATGCCTCTTTAAAATTACTGGTCAACGGATTTTAAAATGTCAAATAAAAACTAACCATAAAAAAACTAATAACCAACCATGAGAAAATATTTAGTCGTTGTAGACAGAAACAGAGCCCAAAAGGGGATAAGACTTGCTAATTTTATTATTGACAGACTTGTAATTACTCTTACCTTTCTTACTTTTGGATTTGTGGCTGCCTTAATATTCAATCTTACCAATAATGATTTTTTCATTAATCTTGCTTATAAAATGTCCGAAATAAATAGATTTCTGGACATACTGATAACCTCTTTAATCTATTTTATGTACACATTTCTTATAGAATATTTTACAAAAGGAAGATCTGTTGGCAAGTATATTACCGGATGTAAAGTCATTTGTATAGATGGTACTGAGCCTACTTTCAATGATTATCTGATCCGCAATATTTCCAGAATTGTTCCTTTTGATGGCCTTTCTTTTTTGGGAGAAAACGGCTGGCATGACAAATGGAGTGAAACAAGAGTAATTAACATCAAAAATTATCAGGCTGAAATTCAAGCAAAAAGCGAAATCGAGGCTCTTGGAAAGAAAGAAATTGCTTAAAAACTTTTGTTCATAAAGAAATTTTGCTATATTTGCACACCTCAAAAATGGTAAAAATGGTACTTTGGCCGAGCGGCTAGGCAGTGGTCTGCAACACCATCTACAGCGGTTCGAATCCGCTAGGTACCTCAGAAAAAACCTCTAATTATTTAGAGGTTTTTTTGTTTTTTCATTTATAGTCTTCATAACTTTCAGTTTAAAAACAGCTAAACTTATTATTCCTTATCTCCCAAATTAAATCGTTTGGCGAATATTTCTACAAATTTTTAAAAGCTTCCATTTTATAATACCTCAACAAATAATCATAAATCACCATTTCAAACAGCCTTTGATTAGATACAAACATCCTGTTTATATTCATATGGAATATGCTTTGAAAGAAAGTTCGCAAAGACATCTCTAAGACTTGATCTTCATTATAATTAAGAATATTTTTCAATATTGAACTACATTTTTCAATATTGAAAAGAACGGCACTTCTTTCCTCTAAAAAATCTTCAGAAGTAAGAAAATCAAGAAATTTTGGTTTAAATCCCCTATATTTTTTATCCAATTGACTGTTGAGTTTTTTGTCAGCATTGAATTCTTTTTTAAAAGCATCATTGGAATCCTTAATCCAGTCTAACTTTTTCTGAAATGAAAGGTTTAACTTGTTTAAAAGTTGATCAATATAAAAGAAACTAACTATGATTTTTTCTTCATCATCATAATGCAAACATTGCAAAGTAAATTCACTATTTCGATGGAATAATGTCTCTGCGTCTTCTATTGTATTTTGTCCATATCTTTCAATTTCCCTGATATAAGTTTCAATCGCTACAAGCGAAATTTCTCCACTATCTACATAAGGTTGAAAACTATAATTAATTTTTTCTAGAATTGTGTTATAATTTTCTATAGTATTCAATTTCAGTCTTAACCTCAAATGTGGTTTAGGGTCATTATAGCGGATAAAAAACCATTTCATAATATAATTACTCTCCATAAAATAATCGAGCAAAGGTTGTATAACTTCCTCCAGAATACTGTCTGATGTTTTAATTCCTGTGTAAATCTTCAGATACAACCATTCACTTCCCGGAATAAACTTTCTTTCAGTCATTCTTCACTTTTTTATCTTTATACATAGGAAATACAAATTCACGCTTAAAATCATCATTTTCATTCCATAAAAATTCTTCAATAATGATTGTCTTTTCTTTTTTTACAGTTTGTATAAAAAGCATTGCCATATCATAATTTTCAAGGTTTATTGTTAGAGTGTTATCAAACTTTACCCATTGAATCCATACTGGAATTTTTCTCTTCTGTCTCCACTCTTTTACTTTTAGTAAAAAATTTTTCTTATCTAAAATTGATGATTCCAAAAATGAAATAGCTTTTTCTGTTATCTTCCACCGAGCTTTTGAAAGAATGATATCATTATATTCTACCCTTGGTAAAAATGTATAAATATGTTCCAATCCTCCCCAACTGAAATAAAGACCTGATTTTACATCTTGGGAATACAGATCAGATAAAAAATGATAAACAGGTAGAGTATTTGCATGATAATTATGGGCGTTTGTAAGATAAGGTTTAATTTCTTTATCCAATTTTTTTGAGCGTAATACGATCCTATCATTTTTCAAAGAAATATATAAATCTTCTACTTGTATTTGATTTTCTGACGGTAACAGAGATTGAGCTAAATAAGGGATCTCATACTGCCTTAAGGTTGGCCTTCTTATTATATTTCCTATTCTGGATTCCGGCAAATGAATAAGTTCTGCTAGAATAAATTCTGGGTTTATTTCTTCCTCTTTGTCCGCAATAGTTTTTGTCAAATGTTGTACTTCCGCTTTTTCTGAACAAAATCTTCCCAGCAGATTCCCTGCACTGTTTCCTGTACTATTATTTAAACATAATTTTTCTTGATTATGATCCGTAATAATTTCTGCAAAAAAAGAAATTGTATCAGGCAGATCATTCCAGCTTTCATTAAAGTCTTTAAAGTCCTCATCCGTTAACTCAATCTTATACAAATCTTCCAACAACGCATCTTGCAACTTTTCGTTAAGAATTTTATGAACCGGGTTAAACTTAATATGTAAATTCTGCTGTTTAGAATTTGAAATTTTCAAATCATCTAAATAAGGATGCATACCTTTAATTGAAACATTTTGTTTATAACCAATTCCAACTTCAGCATCAAGAACATACAATAAAGGTATTTCCTGTGATTCAAATCTTTCGGAAAAAGCTTTTTTAAACATTGAAAATTCATTTTCCCTTTCCTTAAAATTAATTTTATTTAAAAAGCTAATTCCTTGTTTAAGTTTCTTTTTCCAACTAGTTGATAATTCAAAAGTATCCTTGAAATACAAATCTGTTTGAAATAAATATTTTTGTTCGTATTCAATTTCAAAAGATTTAATTAATCCTTCAACTTCAGCATATTTACAAATTGGATTCGTAATTTCCTGATCTAATTCTTCTAGTTTCTTTTTTATCAAAATTAAAATTTCAACTTCTTTTTCAGCTTTTATTCTGTTTAAAACAGAGATAATAGTATCTAAGAAGTCTTTTCCTGAAACATTAGGTTCTAATTCACTTACAAGTATTTGATTATTGATGAGCTCTTCTACAAATTCTGCAGCATCTTCAATTGTAATTTCAGCATTAATAAGGATTTTTGAAATTTGATGAATGGTTTTTCCTGGTTTGGAAAAATCCAGTATACTCTTTAGTTCGTCAGAAATTAAAGCAGATGAAATAATGTGTTCTCTTTTCCCATCTAACTGTTGATATTCGATATACCTTATTTTATTACCTAATTTGTAAATACTATTATTAGGATAAAATAAAAGCTGATCTGCTATTTTCGGCGTTTTTACAAAATGATTGACCAAACCAACCAAAAAATGCATATCAAGTTTAGTATCTCTAATTTGGTCAGTTATCATTAATTTGTGATTTTTAGCCGCAACAGTTTCATCCGTGAATTTCCCCAATTTAACTCCAGAAAATAAGCCGAATGGTGTACTGCGTGTACTCATTCGGCTATAGTATTTCAAAAAGGTATAATTTAGTCTTTGGTATTCTTTGGGCGAAAATTCTTTTTCTGAGTCAATCCATTTTCTTAATGCCACATATAAATCAGGTGACGCAAGATAGATGGATTCCTGAAAGGCAGGATCACTATATACTTCTTTTACTTCTTCATCCAAAACTTCTTCTTTATGGAAGTTTCTATGGAAGTTTTTATATGATAACATAGGAGTACGTACAACATACTCCTCAAAAAAAAGATATGGAAAACGAGACATTTATTTTTTTTGATTTTGAGGCTGGTAGTCAGGATGTCCTAATTGCCAGAAGGCAAAAGCAAAAATATCTGATAGATTAGCATGCCCATGAGCAGCAGTTGTATTATTTCCGTGACCTCCTTCATAATCTACTTGAAGTAATACTGGATTTTTAGAACTATTATCAGCCATCAACTTAGCCGCGAATTTTACAGGCTCCCACGCAATTACTCTTGGATCATTTATTCCTGCTGTTATAAATGTTGCAGGATATTTTACTCCTTTTTTTATGTGGTAATATGCATCCATCTCCTGCAAAGCTTTAAATTCTTTTGGATCTTTTATATTTCCATATTCCTCTGAGTTAATATCCATACTAATCACATTCCTCAATGTATTAATAGATGGAGCTTCCAAAATTGCAGCTTTAAAAAGGTCTGGTCTTTCTGTTATTGCTCTTCCCACCGTAATTCCTCCTGCGCTGGCTCCCCAAATTGCAACTTTATCTTTTGAGGTATATTTTTTATTAATTAAATATTCTGTACAGTCTACTAAATCCCTCCACGTATTAGGCTTCGTTTCTTTATATCCCCCTAAACGCCACTTTTTTCCTTTTTCACCTCCTCCTCTCACATGGGCGATTGCAAAAATTCCTCCCTGATTGGCCCATAATAAATAAATTCTAGAAAAAAATGGGGCTCTAGAATATCCATATGCTCCATAAGAATCTATTAATACAGGATTTTTACCATTCATCTTAATATTTTTATTATATATAAGAGATAATGGTATTTCTTCTCCGTCTCTTGCTTTTACAGTGATTTCTTTAACTATAATATCTCTAAATTCTGGATAATCTGTAATTGGAGTTAAACTTTCAGGAGAAAATAAACCAGTTTTCAAATCATATCTAAAACGTTGTTCTTCATTTGCCCATCCTGAGCAGCTAACCCAGATTTCTGAAAAATCTTTTCCTTTCGCCTTTAAACTAATATTACCAGATGGATAGGGAAGCCCAATCGAACGATCTTTACCTTCTTTATATTGATATAGCTTTGCTTCTACTCCATTTTTAGTTGTAGTATAATAGATACCATCTTTAGTTATTCTGTATTGCCCAATAACTTCATCTGTTTTTTCAGGAATAAGTATTTCAGGATTTCTAAAATCAGGTTTTACAAGATTTGTCTTACAAAGTGTATTGTTTTGAGAATTGTATTGGGATAAGAAAAATAAATCATTGTCTGAGAGTTGTAGAGATCTCACTTTATCTTCTTTATTATAAAGAGGCTTCCATGTTTTTTTACCTTCTAACAAATCTTGCTTTGCAATGATAAATGTTTGTCTGTAATACTCATTATCAAGTAGCATTCCAATATAAAATCTGTCGTTAGAGTCTAAAATAATAGGAGCTTTCTTTTCATCTATTTTTAGTTCTGGATTATTACTGGCGGAAAAAACATCTACTACTTTCTTTGGGTCTGTTCCTATTTTGTATAAAACAACTTGTGCATTTTTATAGAAATCAGAAGACTTAGAGTCCTTTATTGGAAAATATGTATAGAAAAAGCCAGAATTATCATCCAACCAATTTATTCCTCCTATATTTGCAGGTGCTGTATTAACAATAACTTCGGGATAGATGTATTTGCTTTTTACATCTATAATAATAACCTCTGAAAGTTCTTTCCCTTTTTCAGCCATCGAAACAGCTATCCTATTTCCAATTAAATCGGGGATAATATAATTAATAACAAATTGATGATTTTGTTCATTACTTTTATAATTTGCCGGATCATAAAGAAGTATTTCTTCTCCAGAAAAGCTCTCCCGGTAATATAATTTGGCAACTTTCTCATTGCCATTTTTCTTTAAATAGAAATATTTATCATTATTAGTTATATTTAAATTCGAAATGGAGTAACCTTGTCTTTGATCAAATTCCAGTCTTTGATTTAAATAAAACTTCCTTTTGGGAATCTTACCAAGAATAGAGTTGGTATAATCTGTTTGTTCCTTCATCCATTTTTTTGTTGAAGGATTATCTAAGTTTTCTAAATTTCTGTATTCATCTACAATCTTGTTCCCAAAATATTCGTCTGTTGCCGAAATAGAGGGAGCTGGATTACTTTTTTGAGCATATAGAAAGAAAGAATAGAAAATGCTAATAATGATAAATATTAATTGTTTCATTTTTAACCTCTCACTGATATAGTATTATTAGGTAATAATGTCCCTGGTTCATCACTATCGTCTTTTTCCAGCTGATTATTGCCTCCAATAATTGTTTTCATTTCGCTAATTTTCATTATTTGTAATTTCTTTAGCGATAATTTTTTTTCAGATTTGATTGCCTTTTTCATTAATGATAATATTTAAAAACTAGCAGCAAATAAAAGAATATTTTTCAAAACTGCAATAAAAACACATTCTGGATTTATAAATCAATAATACTAAAAACAGTCTAATAATCACACTATTATTAAGTTACATATTTTCTTTATTTTTTTCAAGAATTTCTATTTGATGAATAAAAATGTAAATTTGCATTGTATTACAAAATGATGAAGTATATATTTCTAATTATAATATTTTTATTTAATAATTTGATAAGCGCTCAGAAGAATAAAATTGATAGCTTATATGAATTTAATTACTCTCAGCTAAAGAATAAGTTTTATGATTATTACGATCATAACCAAACTCTTCAGTCTGAACGAATTGGTAAATATTATCTACAAAAAGCTAAAAAAGAAAAAAATACTTTAGAAATAGCTGAAGGCTATAATCTTATACATTTTAATGAAAATTTCCCCACTGCCTTAAAGTACATTGATAGTTTAGCTTTAATTACAAAAGATATAAAGGGAAACTTATATCCTGCCAGAACTTACTTGATAAAAGGAAATCTATATTATAAGTACGATAATTTAAAAGCAGCATTAGACAATTATGTTCTTGGGTTAAAATATGCTAAAGAGCAGAATGATGAAAAACAGACAGCTTATGCTAATATGAACATTGCTTATATTAATAGCTATATAGGTAAAAACGTTGAGGCTGCGAAGATATTCAGAGGTTATTTGTATAACAGGAATAATATAACAGACGAATATCAGCAAAATCAAATACGCATAGCACTTATAAGTTGTTATCTTGAGATCAATAAGCTGGATTCTGCAAATATTCTCATTCAGGAAGGGCAAGCATTCGCTAATACCAATAAAAATAGTTATGATCTTACTTTATACTCTTTTTTATCCGGAAAGTATGACTTAAAGCAGAAAAAATACGGTACAGCAATTACAAAGCTAACCACTGTTTATAATGATTTAATAAAAATCAATGAAAACAATGCTAATTATGCACTTTATGATCTGGGTAAAGCTTATGATGGTTTAAAAAACAAAGAAAAAGCTGCACAGTATTTTATATTACTAGATAGTAATGTTCAAAAAACAGAAATTACTTTTCCTAAGCTCCGGGAAATATATACTTATCTCATCGATTATTACAAAGAAAAAAATGATAAAGAAAAGCAACTGTACTATATTGAACGATTTTTAAAAGTAGACAAAAAACTTGATGAGCAGTTCCAATATTTATCCACAGAATTGCCTAAAAAATATGATACACCTAACCTTTTACAGGAAAAGGAAAATATAATTAATGACTTAAATAACAGAAAAACAATTTTACATGTTTCTATTGTAATTTTATTGATAATACTATTATTAATTCTATATCTCTATTATAAAGCAAAAAAGACTGAAAAAAAACACCGGAAAATTGCTCAGGAATTAATTCAGCAATTTGAAAAAAAGGATATTACTCCTACTGACATTAATAACGAAACTTCGATACCCCAAATATTGAAGCAGGTTGAAGTAGAAGAATTAGAAATTGAGGAAACTGAAACAGTAGAAGCAGAAGAAAAAACTGCTAAAATTATCCCTGAGGATGTCAAGATATCTATTCTTAAAGAACTGAAAACTTTTGAAGCTAAAGAGTTATACCTAAAAAAAGGTATCACTTTAGTTAATTTGGCTAAAAAAATAAAAACCAACACTGCATATTTATCTGAAACTATCAACAACAGTAAAGGTAAAAACTTCAATTCTTATCTTAACGATTTACGTATTGATTATGTATTAAAACGATTAATAGAAGACAAAAAATTCAGATCTTATAAGCTTCCAGCTATCGCAGAAGAGCTTGGTTACAACAATGTGCAGGCTTTTTCTGTCGCATTTAAGAAAAAAACAGGGACTACCACTTCTATTTACATTAAAGAAATTGAGAAATCAATTACATCATAATTTTACATCAAAAAAAACACCTAAAAACCTACAGTACAACTACTTAAATAACACTCAGGATTTATAAATTTATATGATAAATTTATAAATCCTGAGTGTTATTGCTTTTTTTGCCTTCCATTCATCCCTAAGTTTGCATCAGTTAAAACAGATTAGAAGATTTTCAATCGACTCAAATCAATAAAATATTTAACATGCAGAAAGCATTCTTTATTATCATTGTATTATTTTTTAGCAAGACATATAGTCAAACTGAAGCTAATAGATTTTTCTATGAACTTACCTATAAAAAGAATAAGGATTCTTTGACTTATGAAAAAATTTTAACAATCCTTGATATTACGGGTGATAAATCAATCTATAGAGATTACTTATCTGTTTCCCAGGATTCACTCATTAATGATATTTTACAAAAATCTAAACAATCAGGTAATACCCCTGATCTAAGTAAAATGCTTAAAATTCCTGTTTTTTCTTATAAGGTTATAAAGAAAAATCCAAGTAAAGAAATTTATTTCTATGATAAAATTTTAAATGATAAGTTTAATTACTCTGAAGAGGCTAAGTTAAATTGGAAAATAAAAACAGAAACCTCTACAATTAACGAATATCCTGTTCAAAAAGCGACTGTTGAATTTAATGGAAGAAAATGGACAGCTTGGTTCAGTAAAACAATTCCATTTCAAGATGGTCCATATAAATTTTTCGGATTGCCTGGTTTAATCGTGAAGATTGAGGATGAGAAAAAAGAATTTTCATGGGTTTTAGCCGGCAATAAAAAGATAACAAATTACGAAGAGAACTCATTCTCAGATAAATTGGGCAGTAAAAATATCATTGAAGTAGATAAAAGAAAATTTTTAACCATGTTTAAGGATTATCAAGAAAATCCAATGGGAAAACTTATAAATAAAATGACTTCAGACGATATGAATAAGAAAATGCCTGACGGTAGAACTGTATCAGAAGTTATTAAAGCTGAAAATAAAAAAGTAATGAATATTCTTAAAAACAATATTTACAATATAGAAACTAATAACAAACTTTAGACATTTTTCATAAAACAGAAGGAAGAGGGCTCAGCCGAAATAAAATGGAGTCAAATCGTTAATAATTATTCTTAAAAATATGTATAAGAAAACTAAGTCAATCGTAGCTTTAGTAGCAGTAGCTTTAGTTTCTACATCACTATTTACTTTTGCAAAAGCAAACGATAGTACAGTTGAAGCTAACAAAAATAACACTGCTGTTACAGAAAAAAATGCAGAGCAGCTTGAAACTGAAGCAGCAGCAGGTTTCGTACTTCTTTGGAGCAAGGACATTGCTGGATTAGGAGGCTGGGAATAATTTTACCAAAGCTTTATTGAGCTGTCCATCATTCGGACAGCTCATTTATTATCACTTTTATATTAAAGTTTTCAATGAAAAAAAATACTTGGATATTCTTTATTTTTTTTATTTTAATATTTCATGCAATAGTATCAATAACAAATAATATCTATTCGCTGGGATATTTTAAAGATATAAAAAAAATAGCATTAAATCCCGTTGGAAAAATTTATGCACACATAGTTCCAACTGATACATCATACTATCCTGACATCATAATGTACTATTCAAATTATGCCGGAATTGACAGGGGATATGCATTCTATTCACCTAATCTTAATAGAAATAAGATTGAATACAGTTTCACTACAAACAGTACAAATATTCCCATACCAATATCTTTCAACACTAAAGAATCTAATGTCAAATACATGTCTATGTCAATAAACCTGACCAATATGTTTGATAATAGAAAAAAAAGAAATAAGCTGGTAAAGGATATATCCATTTTCATGCTTAATCAAAATAAGGAAATAAAAGATATGAATTTTATTGTTTCTGTCAGAAGGATTAGGTTATTAGATGAAAAATATCAAGGAAATAAAAAAAGTATAAATGCATATAACATTAAAAAGTTAAACACCCATGAATAAGATAGTTTCATTTATGACTTCTTATAAAGATGATTCCCAAAACACAAAAATTTTTATTTATTTGATAAGTATTTTAGCATTAATTAATATACTATCAATATTTCCGGATTTATACAGTATATACTCTAAAAACGGAATAATAAGCGAATCTCTGAATAGTAATTTTGTTTCTGCAGATAAAATAAAAGTATCTACACTTACTGAAAACATAATTTCCTTAACTAGTATTGAGTATAAGTATGCATTCATTATTCCCTTTTACTTATATCTTATTTCTCTGATAATGATATTGCTAAATTATTGGAAAATTCTGTTTGCTATTATAGTCATTTTCCTGCATACGGTATTTCTTAATTCTGCTTACTTATTATCCTATGGTGCTGATTTTATGATAGCTTTTCTGCTTTACATCAATCTTTTTTTTTGTATTGAAGATCAGATAAAAGTTGAATCATATAAAGGTATTATATTCTCGTTTGCTGTAAGGCTAATGCAGATCCAGCTTTGTATTATTTATTTTTTTGGAGGATTTGGTAAAGTTTTAGGGTTTGACTGGCTGGATGGTAATGCAATTTGGCTTTGTATTAATCATTATTTAGATGAAAAAGTAATTAACTCATTTTTTGCTCACATTCCAAAGTTTATTTATCAACTAGCCTCATTACATGTAACGATATTGGAACTTTTATTTCCTATTTTTGTTTTTCTAAGTAAAAATATAAGAAAATGGACGGTTATCAATATAATCATTATGCATATTGTAATCGCTCTGGTCATAAAAATATATACCTTTTCTATCGCAATGTTACTTTTTAATATAATTGCTTTCTATCCGGGCAAGTTCTCTATACTAATGAAATATTTGGATGAAAAACGATCGGTTATATTTAAACAAAAAAACAAGAATAATGAAGTTACAACTTAAAGATATTTCCTATAAAATTGGAGATAAAATAATTTTAAATAAAATTAATCTAGAATTTGAAAATGGGCTTTATGCCTTATTAGGATTAAATGGCACAGGAAAAACTTCACTAATTAATATTATCTCAACATTAAAACAACCATCAACAGGAGATTTTTTTTATAATGACATTTCAGTATTAAATAAGCCACAATCTCTAAGAAAAGATTTGGGGTTTATGTCTCAGAATCTTGGCCTTATCCAAGATTTCGATATTATCCAAAATTTAACTTATTTCGGCCTTTTGAAAGGATGTGAGAAAAAAAGCCTCCATAATAACATTTTAAAGATTATAAAAGATTTTGACTTAGAAAGTTATAAAAAACAAAAAGTAAAAAACCTATCGGGAGGAATTAAGCAAAAAATTTCATTTGCTTTATCCATCATTAACAGCCCTAATGTATTGATACTTGATGAACCTGTAAATAATCTAGATTATCTGGAACGTGAAAAAATGTATTTACTTCTAAAAGATATTTCAAAAACGAGTATCGTCATTCTATCAACACATTTAATAGATGAAATTTCCAGATTTTGTGATAAGAAAATAACTATTAGCAGCGGATCAGCCTCTCTGGAAAACAATATTAATTTTCAAAATAAATAGTTAAATGTCAAGATTGCTTCCTCTATCATCTTTATACTATACGTATTTAATCAAAAAAAAATCCTTTATTTTCTGCACCCTGATTTTAATCGTGTTGGGGCTTTTTCTTATACCTGGTAAAGATGCTGATTATGTAACATTCTATATGGGTAACATAAGTCCTGCTCCAAATAAATTTTGGATTGGAAATGTATCTGCAATTTTTTCTAATGTGATCATTTCATGGCTATTGATTCATATTTTAGCAGGAGAAAGAGAAAAGGAAATTTTAAATTATACTTATGTACAGGAAGATCTTTCTTTTTTAAGTTCATTCTTTAAAGCATTATATAAAATTCTGGGGCTTTTCTTTATAGGAATGACATTTCTATTTATTTTGAATATTACAATTTTCATACAGAACATCGAGCTTACAGGACCATATTTCATCTTTCCTCTCTTATATTTTTCGGTGCCATACATACTGATCGTTGCTGGCCTGAGTTATTTTATAGAATATTATATAAAAAATAACTTTCTCAAATATGCTGTCTATTATATATTGGTATTTTTTATCATGTTTAATGATAGATTTTTTTTAGGAATTTTAGGAATTCATGAATTAAATTTTATAATCAATAAGAATATTTCTGAAACAAATGTAT
Source organism: Chryseobacterium sp. GVT01B (assembly GCF_019970045.1). Classification (GTDB taxonomy): domain Bacteria; phylum Bacteroidota; class Bacteroidia; order Flavobacteriales; family Weeksellaceae; genus Chryseobacterium. The sequence continues at coordinate 253,681 of NZ_JAHXYI010000004.1, read as the reverse complement.
TTGCCATTGGATATCTTCCAAAATCCAGACTACATATTATCTCTCTGCAAGAACCTATCCTACCCCTATTCTGGCTGAATAAATTAGGTGCATTGGTATTATTTGTTCCAACTGTGTATTTATTGTCTAAAATTCCTATAAACAGGAAACTTATTACAATTAAAATGTTTACCGATTTTTCACAAAAAGGCTCAGAAATGAAATCTATTAAATTTTCTTTTAGCCAAATAAAAAAAGATCTGTCATTTTTTAATATACTTCAAAAAGATTTCTATCTTTTCTCACGCTCCATAGACAAAACTGCAATTTATGCTATTCTTATCATTTGGATTTTATTATTCCCCGTAAAAGAAGATTTTTTAAAATTCTTGCTACCCTTACTCTTTTTCTTTACTCTTTTTATTAATAAATTTCTTACAAGATTATCCTTATATAACATCGATTATGCGGAGAAAATTTCACCTTATAAAAACTTTGAAATTGTTCTGTCAAAAAATGTGATCATCTTTGCTTTCTATGTAATATTGTTGATACCATTATTAATAAAACATTCATTTACGCAAAATATGTACGTATTATTAAGCTTTTTAATACTTACAGGTTTTCAAGTTTTCATGTCACGTGTTTTTAAAAATAACACATTTATTGATATTCTATTAATTATTTTATTTGCTACCTATTTGACAGGTAAACCTATTCTAAATATTTTCCAGTTATGAAAATTTATTATGATAATTATTGCCCAAACTGTACTTTGTTTGTCAGAAATATAAAAAGATTAGATTGGATGAATATGATGGAAATTAAGGAATTGAGAAATCCCAATCATATTAGCGAAGCTGTTGGTATAAATAAAACATTGGCAGAACAGCAGATGGCTTCATATAATAAAAAATGGAGATATGGTTTTGTTACAATTTATATGATACTTTTAAGGCTACCGTTATTTTGGATATTTTTTCCAATTCTTTTTCTGTTTAAGATCACTGGTCTCGGACAATTAATTTATAAGGAATTAGCAGTAAAAAGAAAAATAATTCCTATACATTGTGATGAGAAAAGCTGCAAAATACCATAAATAGGCTGATAGCCGATATCAAGTTATCTAAGAAAGTAAAGAATGATAAATTTTAAAATACAACCTTTTTTTGATCTATTTCAATAAATATTCTTCTTAATATATGAAAAAGATATTTATTTTCTTTATTCTTTCATTTACTTTAGCTCTTTTAAATGGATATTTCTTCAATTACATTAATGATACCTATTTGCATTTTAATGTAAATTATTATAAGCGTCAAAATATCTCAAAAAACGAACTACGTTTTATTGCAATCTTTGTTGCTCCTTTTATTGAGACTTTAGTATTTCAATATTTCCCTTATCTGGTTTTGACTAAATGGATAAGCATAAAAAATAAATACTTCTGCATCATCATTATGAGTATCATTTTCGCATCAATGCATTATTATAATTGGCTATATATTGTGATGACATTTTTTGGAGGTCTTATTTTAAATAACCTTTATATTTATTATAACAAGCACATCCATACCTATAGTTTCATCCTAACAGTACTCTTCCACGCACTATTCAATCTTTTTGGATTTTTGTTTATAATGTGACTTTTTGTATTAAATAATATAAAACAAGCTCCTCCTGATCAAAGAAGAGCTTGATAAATAATGCAAAAAGAGGATGGATTGAAAATTATCTTATTCAAAAATAGAAGATTAATTAATTTACGTTTATGAGCAGCGTCATATAAGAGCAAAAAAAAATCCCCGGAAATTCCGAGGATAAAAACTAATAACCATGAAAACTCAAATTAAACATGAGTTACATTTCTATATCGAAAAATCGTGCCAAGAATGCCAACTTTGAGAAAAAAAAGTGAATTACACTGGGGCTTATCCATTTTTCAGTTTCAGCATTTTAGACCAATTTTATTGATGCTTTAAAAACCACTTCATAATTATTTATAATTAATTAAAATAAATCTAATACCCCAGCAAAAATATTAAAAATAAAATAATTTACAATTTGGTAAAATAAAATTCATATTAGGAAATAAAAATTTTCAAATATTTAGTCAGGTATCAAAAAAAACTAAATCAACATCAAATTGGCATAATTTATTCTTCATATAAATCAATCCAATAAATTTAAATTATCATGGCACAAATAATTTTTAGTAAAGAAGATTTCACGAAAAACAATGAAAAAGAATATCAGTTGGAGTACAATGTAAATGAAATAGGTGAAGGTTCTGATCTTATTGTGGAAAGACTAACCGAAAAAGGAGACTATGAAACCATTCAAGCTCCTCTGCGAAGATCAAATGACAAAGTATTTATCATTTGGGATTCCCCTTTTAACGGTAGAATACTTTTTGATCTTTAAAGATTTAAGATTATTATATGGAAAAAGCCCCCAAAAAATTGGAGGCCTCAAAAAACACAAATGATGAAAAAAAATTTTATATCAGAGATAAAAATTATTTTATCTATTAATTCTTAACCAAAGATATACCACTCTTTTTTTTTATTTTATGCGTACAGTCATAAAATTATTATTTCTTTTAAATAATAAGCTATCCAGCCAGTAGAAAGTATTTCTCAAAAAAAGACAATAAACAATGCTGTTTTAATTCCTATTCTTCCGGTTATTTTCTAATATTCCAAAAATTGTTCACTGAAAAACAGTATTTAAGACATAATTCACCCTCACGGATTTTAAAATATAATAAAAAATATCAGATATCCTATGATTATAGTAATGTTTTACACATATATTATTCTATACTTTTGTATAATTAATTCAAAACAAAGTGACAATTTTTTCTATACTTATAGCCAACTATAACAATGGAAAGTATTTCAAGGAATGCTATGATTCATTAATCAGTCAAACCTATAAAAACTGGGAAGTTATAATTGTTGATGATGCCTCCACAGATAATTCTGTAGAGATTATACAGTCCCTGATTCAAGGTGATTTCCGCTTCAAACTTTATCATAACCCAATCAATAAAGGTTGTGGTTTTACAAAAGCTGCCTGCATGAAATATGCCAATGGAGATTTGTGTGCCTACCTGGACCCAGATGACGCACTTTATCCGGAAGCGTTGGAAAAAACAACCCAGGAATTTGTTGACAGAGATGATCTTGCGGCGGTATATTCTCAAATGATGCTGTGTGATGAAAACCTAACTCCTGAAAGAATATATGCCGGTACCAAACAGATTTACAATAACCGCCATTTTTTCAACTGCCCCATTCAATTTGCTCACTTCTTTGCTTTTAAAAAAGAAACTTACTTAAGAACTACTGGGATTAATCTTAATTTAAAAAATGCAGTAGATCAGGATTTGTATTTAAAAATACTGGAACAGGGAGAAGCTAAATTCATCAAAGAACCTTTATATTTATACAGACTGCATTCCGATGGGATTTCCCAGGACAAGGCAAAACAAAGCGCAAAAGAATCCTTTGCCAGAGTGATCCATGATACAATGAAAAGACGGGGGATAAAAACTATCAATAACCAGACAGTTCCCGAAGTTTTTACCAATTCGCAGGAAATTTACAACCTTATCAGGTATCAGACTAGAAAAATGCATCGATTAATCAGTAAAATAAAAGTCACCTTAGATAATATATAAAACAAAAGGCTCCTCATGCAGAGGAGTCTTTTTGATAAAATATGGAATGAAAATGTTCTTATACTCAAAGATACCATCTCCTTTCCAATTATTATATGAGCAGAATCATAAAACTGAATAAATAGAAACGGCCTCCTGATGGAGGCCTAAAAAACACAAATGATGAAAAAAATCTATTTAGAAAACCTAAACAGAATATTGTAGAATCATTCAATACAACTAATATTAATACGTTCTTCAAAAGAGCATAATACAATACAGAACCAGAGAATGAATACTTCTATAGAATCAAAAACATCCTGATGAATGAATCAATAATAATTTACACAATTATAGTAATTTATTAGAATTTATTCAATGTAAAATTGATAAAAAACAAATAAAAAAAATATAATCAACGATTCAACGATTAAAAAAATTCATTTCAGGGAAGGTAAATTTAGTTAAATATTTTTTGGTTCACAAGGCCTACTCCTCCCAAATAATCGGAATATACACTGTAATATATCCATCAGAATCTACTTGTGCGTCCGAAACTGTAGCAATTACCGTTCCATAACCTACCCATCCACCTTGCCCCTGCATAGCAGAAAAAGTATAAGTTCCTGCCGGAAGTCCGTCGTAATATTGTGGTACCGGCTGAAATCCTCCGCTATAATAAGTATCATACACTTCTCCGGTAACCATATTTTCAGCAAGAAAACTTCCTACATCATAATTTCCCGAAAGAATTTTTGCTCCGCTTTTTGAAAGAAGACCATAACGGATCTTATAAGTCTGAGACTTTGGTACAGTATCAGCTATTTCTGAACAGCTTTTATTATTCTCTATTATTTCCGTAGAGGAAAATGATGTGACAACAGCCAGCAATCCAATACATGCTGATACTGTAAAAATTGATTTTTTCATATTAAAAGTAATTTGGTATTCAAAAATAGTCAACTTATATGAATTCAATAAAAACTATCCGTGAACTAAAATTTACAAATACCCTGCAACTCCGCATTAACAGTATAAAATTTGTCATTATTAAAAATTATCTCCACTTTTTAGCATCAATTTTAACATTCATTAACTAAAATTTGGCTTCATAATTGAAAATAAAATTAAAATCAAAGTCGTTTTGGCTTTATCTTATTAAAATTTGAATTATGAGAAAGATAGTATTAGCAGGTTTTTTATCCGTCTTTTTAATGACGGCCTGCAAGAAAGATGACAGCGTTGCTGAGAAATCACTGGAAGCACAGAAACTTGAATTTCAGGCCAGACAACTTGAAATAGAAAAACAAAAACTGGCTATTGAAAAAGAAAAGATGGTCTATGAAGCTCAGAAAAAAGCAGACAGCATATCTGAAACCAAAAAAGCAAGAGCTGCTGCTGAAAATAATTCAAGACCACAGGTAATCAGAGAAACAAGAACAGTATATAGAGACAGAAACTCAAATTCCGGCTCATCAGGTAGCAACGGAAGTTATGCCAATAATGGAAGTGGTACCTCACAGGGAACGACCCAGAAAAAAGGATGGAGTAAAGCAGCCAAGGGAACCGTTATTGGTACTGTAGGTGGAGCTGCTGCAGGAGCCTTAATCGCTAAGAAAAACAGAGGACTAGGAGCTGTAATTGGCGGTGTTGTAGGAGGTGCAACAGGATATACCATTGGTAGATCACAAGATAGAAAAGACGGAAGGGTACAACCCCGTTAATAAATATTTTCACAATAAATATAAAGATTGCTTATTTTTAGGCAATCTTTTTTTATGCTATTGATCCTGCTTTCTTCAATTTTTATCATTCCTGTCTTAATAGGCTGGGGGAAAATCATGGAAAATGTATCCGGGATTCTATTTCAGGGAATCTCAGGAAAAATTCTATCCGGAATCCTGGGAATAAGCCTGATATGGACATTTATTTCTTTTTTCATCCCTTTGAATATCTATGCAGAAACAGCTTCAATACTATTGGGATTATTCTTTTTCTTTAGACATCAGCTCTATAAGGAGTTTTATCAATTTTCAAAGAAAGATTTTATACTCTTTAGTGTTACCACTCTTGTTATTATGCTCGCGGGTTCTTATTATCCTTATATATTGGATCATTTTGGCTATTACATCCCTACCCTTCAATGGCTTGCAGAATATGGACTGGTAAAGGGTATTTCAAACGTAGATCTTACGTTGGGGCAAATGTCTGTCTGGCATATTTTTCAGGCCGGATTTTCCAATTTTTCTGATCCGTTTTTAAGAATCAATGCTGTATTACTCATCATCTACACCATTTATATCATCGAAAGAAAAAACTGGATACATCTTTGTTTCCTACCTGTCTTATTACTGTTTTCGCAGTCTCCAAGCCCGGATCTTCCTGTCATTATTTTTTCACTGATTATTTTAAATGAGCTCATAGCCGGAAACAAAAATACGACTCTTCTTTTTGCCTTTTCTGTTTTTGTTTTCTCTATAAAACCTACGATGATATGGCTGCCTATATTGGTATTCTTACATTCGGTTTTTATTTTTAAAAACAATTGTAAGCCATTACTTTTAGGGATTCTGATTCTCTTTCTTTTCTTTATTAAAAACATATGGACATTCGGTTTTCCAGTTTTTCCTGTAGCAATAGGTGATCTGGGAGTATCATGGAAACCCAATCCCGAGGTTTTAAAAATTTCGTCACAATTTGCAATCATGAAAACCTATGACATGCAGTACACCTATGAAGAAATTCAAAAATTTTCTACAGCAGATTATATTAAAAACTGGCTTTTTCTGGAAGGAATCAAATCAAAAATTAATATTCTTTTTGTCCTGAGTTTAGCTGTTTTTTTTGTATTTGCCTGGATCAAAAAAAGAAAACTCATCACGCTGATCTGTATTTCATTATTGATAAAAAGTATATTGGTCCTTACATTTTCTGCCCAATACAGATTTTTCATCGATGTTTTCTTTGTGGTATTTTTTGTTCTGTTTTATGAATATTTCAACCAGAAGAAATCTATTATTGTTTTTTCTGTTCTCAGTTTATTTTTCGTTTCCATGCTATCTTTTCCGGCATTAATACAAAAATATATTCCGAGCTTCAGAGTAGGAAGTTTTATGACAGGATTTGAAAAGAAACAGCTTTACAAGCCTTCAACCTACGAATATCGTCAGTTTAATACATTTAAAATCGGGAATTTTAAATTCAATGTTTCCCACAACTATCCTTACAGTTTTGATACTCCAGTTCCAGCGGTTACCCCATTCTATATTTTTGATGATGTAAAAGCAGGTATTTTCCCTCAGCTATCAGACAAAAATGATCTGAAAAAAGGGTTTATCTGGAAAAAAATGACTCCGGAAGAAAAAAAGGAAGCCCAAAAGGTTATCAATAATATCAAAAACACCGATAAATAGAACAAATCCAGAAACTTTATTATCTGAAGAAAAAAAGGTAATTTTGTACTATGTTCAACACATTAGGTAATCTTCTTAGTCTTACAACATTTGGAGAAAGTCACGGAGTGGCTTATGGCGGTATCATCAATAATTTCCCGGCAGGTTTAACGGTAGATCTCGATAAGGTTCAATACGAACTGAACCGAAGAAAACCTGGCCAGTCAGCAATTGTTACTCAAAGAAAAGAAAGTGACACAGTAAAGTTTCTTTCAGGAATCTTTGATGGCAAAACAACAGGTACCCCAATTGGTTTTATCATTGAAAACGAAAATCAGAAATCAAAAGATTATGATCATATAGCAGGCGCGTATCGTCCAAGCCATGCGGATTTTACTTATGACCAGAAATTTGGTTTCAGAGATCATCGTGGCGGCGGAAAATCTTCTGCAAGGGAAACCATGAACTGGGTAGTTGCCGGAGCTCTTGCCAAGCAGCTTTTATCAGACATTGAAATCAACGCTTACGTGTCTTCCGTAGGTGATATTTTCTGTGAAAAACCTTATCAGGCCTTAGATTTTTCCCAAACGGAAAGCAATGATGTTCGTTGTCCTGATGCTGAAACAGCTGAAAAGATGATTTCAAGAATCAAAGAGATCAAAAAAGAAGGGAATACAATTGGTGGAACAATTACATGTGTGATTAAAAATGTTCCCGTAGGAATTGGTGAACCTATATTTTCAAAACTTCAGGCTGAACTTGCAAAAGCTATGCTGAATATCAATGCCTGCAAAGGTTTTGAATATGGAAGCGGTTTCTGCGGAGCCAAAATGACAGGAAAAGAGCATAATGATGCTTTCAATACAGATTTTACTACAAAGTCTAACCTTTCAGGAGGTATCCAGGGCGGAATTTCCAACGGAATGGATATTTATTTCCGTGTGGCATTCAAACCTGTGGCAACTATTCTGAGACCTCAGGATAGTATTGATAAAGATGGAAATCCTGTAATCGTAGAAGGAAAAGGGCGCCACGATCCTTGTGTAGTTCCGAGAGCAGTTCCGGTAGTGGAAAGCCTTGCTGCATTTGTATTGGCAGACCTTTTTCTGATCAACAAAACAAGAAATATCAATAATTTTTAACATAAAATATTTTTGGTAATGAAAAATTACTGGGATAAAGGAATTTCTTTTGAGGAATACCTTCAGATTGCAAAAGAAAGATTAGAGAATCCTGCTAACCAACAGGAAGCTGAATATAAACAATATTATGAGCTGGGTCTTCAGAGAATGGACCGAACGGTAAAAAAATACGTTCCGGATGAAGATCAGCTGAAAGAACTTGCTGCCAAAAACTTTGACGGAAAGATTTTAATCATTTCTGAGGCCTGGTGTGGTGATGCAAGTGCAACAGTACCTGCATTATTCAGATTTTTTGAAGGTCATAATGAAGTAAGAGTTTTTCTAAGAGACAGTGATAAAAGTTTAATCAACCAGTTTCTGACCAATGGCACGGAATCTATTCCTAAGGTTCTTATTCTTGATAAAGACCTGAATGTAAAAAATTCATGGGGCCCTCGTCCGAAATACGGGTATGAACTGTTAATGAAATATAAAGCTAATCCTGAAGCATACACAAAAGATATGTTCTATAATGATCTGCAGATATATTATGCCAAGAACAGAGGAAAAGATGCTGTTCAGGAAATTTTAGATCTCCTATAAACACCAGATATGAAAAAAAACGTCATTTATCTTGTATTAATCGTCATCATCGGTGTTGTTGCTTTTGTACCGGGAATAAGGAATTTTCTAAAAGATACGTTCTTACCTGTTGCAACTATTGAAAATGCTGTACATATCAGTGAAGAGGATTACGATATAGAACTTAAGGGAATCAATGCTCCGAGTACGAATCTTAAAAACTTTAAAGATAAAGGGATTTTCCTGAACTTCTGGGGAACCTGGTGCCCACCGTGCAGAAAAGAATGGCCATCTATTCAGAAACTGTATAATACCAGAAAAGATCATGTAGATTTCGTATTGATTGCAATGAATGACAAAGAGGATGATATAAGAAAATTTTTAAAGGAAAATAATTACACTGTTCCTGTATATATTGCTCAAAGCCCTATTTCTGAGAAAATTCTTCCTAAAGTTTTTCCTACGACTTTCCTTCTGGATAAGCATGGAAGAATCCTTATCAAGGAAGATGCTACAAAAGATTGGGACACAGAGACTGTGCATCAGTTCATTGACAATATTATCAAATAAATTTTTAACTAAATTTTATAATTTGTTGGTACAGGATTTGTGAAATTTACAATGTTGAAAAATTTATTAAATCCTAACACAAAAATGAAATATTCAAAATTAAATCTTGCAAAAGAAGCCATCAGTCACAAGGGCTTTATAAAAAAGATCCCTGATATTTTCAGAATGGTCAAAATGTGGAGAAAAGGAGCCTATCCTATGAAATCCATAGACATTATTCTTCCTTTACTGGGAATTTTATATGTGCTCTCTCCTATTGACCTGCTTCCTGAATTTGTTATACCGGTACTTGGAGTCATGGATGACCTGGCAGTATTGTCACTTACCATTCCTAAGCTCATCAAAGAGGTCGACAAGTTTTTATTATGGGAAGCCCAGCAAAAATACAGCGGAGCCCAAGTCATTGATGCTGAAATCGTAAAATAATAGTTTATTATATTTTTCACACCATCCTGGTAAATCCGGGGTGGTTTTTTATTTACAAATGAACGATAAATTTTTAAGCCTTATTTCAATTCCTTAAATTTGCAATATCTAATAAAAAATAATGGAAAGTAAAAAAGAATTCTTCTTAGAGTGCTACAAACTAGGAATCATTAAATTCGGAAGGTTTACCCTGAAAAGTGGTATTGAAAGTCCTTTTTATGTAGACTTAAGACCTTTGGCTTCAGATCCTAAAATTTTAAAAAATCTTGCTAATTATTTATTGGAAATGCTTCCATTGGATAATTTTGATTTAATCTGTGGAGTTCCTTATGCTGCTCTTCCTATGGCGACTGCAATGTCTCTGGAAAGCTATATTCCATTAATTATTAAAAGAAAAGAAGCTAAAAGCTACGGGACAAAAAAACTGATTGAAGGAATTTATCAGAAAGGACAAAACTGTCTTTTGGTAGAAGATGTAATCACTTCAGGAAAATCTTTGTTAGAAACCATTCCTGAAATAGAACAGGAAGACCTTAAAGTTTCTGATATTGTAGTGGTATTGGACAGAGAACAAGGCGGGAAACAGCTATTGGAAAGCAAAGGATACAGAGTACACACTCTTTTCAATATTTCGGAAGTATGCAATATTCTTCAGGAAACCGGTGAACTGTCTGATGAAGAGGTAAAAAGAATCCAGGACTTCCTTCAGGGGAACCATATTCAGTTTGAAGAGGAAACCAGATCTTCTTACGAACAGAAACTTCAGACTACGCAACACTCAGTTTCAAAAAAATTACTGGAAACAGCTTTAGCAAAAAAATCAAATCTTATTGCTTCTGCAGATGTTACTACCACTCAGGAGTTACTTGAGTTTGCTGAAAAAGTAGGACCTCACATCATTGCTTTAAAAACACACATCGATATTATTTCTGATTTTGATTACGAAAAAACAATCACTCCTTTAAAAGCTATTGCAACAAAACACCAGTTCTTACTGATGGAGGACAGAAAATTTGCTGACATTGGAAATACTCAGGAACTTCAGTTCACAAGCGGGGTTTTCAAAATTACAAATTGGGCAGATTTCGTAACGTCTCAGGTTATCGGAGGTTTTGAATCATTAGACTGCTTCCACAATGTAGGAGTAGTTGCTATTGTAGGAATGTCTTCAAAAGGAGCTCTGACTACTGCAAGCTATCGTGAAGAGGCTTTAAAAGTAGCTTTATCTCATCCTAATGTAATTGGTGGAGTATCTCAGAACAAAATTCCGGAAGACCTTTTATTATTCACTCCGGGAGTTAATCTTGCAGATTCTGGTGATGGTAAAGGACAGCAGTATAATACACCGGAACATGTTTTCAAAACGCTGCATACAGATTTTATCATCGTAGGAAGAGGAATCTACAAATCTGATAATCCTGAAGCAGCTGCGATCACTTATAAGACAGAGGGTTGGAACGCGTATATTAATTCTTTGGAAAAAAAAGCAATTCAGGGTTAAAATCCTATAAAGTATTTACAAAATAAGTTATATTTGGGCTTTATCACGAATATTTGAAAAAGATCAGCATTTGCCTTATTTTGTTCTGGGGAGCCGCACAGGTTTCTGCACAGAAAGACAGCATCTATATTGAAGCAAAACTGTCTCCTGACAAAAAGAACCTTGAGATCAGTCAGGAAATTGTTTATTACAATCATTCTGAAAAAGACCTGCAGACTGTAAAACTCCTGAATTGGGTTTCCGCTTACAACAGACGCGGAACGTCTTTAGTCTACAGAAAACTGGAAGACAGAAATACTGATTTGCATTTTGCGAAAAGCAATCAATTGGGAAAACTTCTTGAACTGAATGTTAAGAATTCTGACAATGAAGTCATTCCCGTCAATACAATCTCAGATGAAAATCTTTTTATTCCTCTGAAAAATGTATTAAAACCTGGCGAAAGCGTCACTTTACAACTGCAATACCGGATGCAGCTTCCCGATAAAACCTTTACGGGATACGGAACATCCGCTCAGAATACGGTATTAAAATATTTCTTTATTGTTCCGGATCATTTTGATCCGGACAATATTTCCAAAAGAAACTATCACGATATTGAAGAACCCGTAAGTTTCAATACTTTCTGGACTGTAAACTTTGATATTCCCGTAAATAATTTTGTGGAAGGTAATCTTCCTCAGGTTCAAATGAACTCATTCAAAGGATATCTGGATTCAGACCCTGAGTTTTTGATTTCGACAACCGGATATCCTTCAATAAAAACTAATGTTGACGGCGCTGAAACAGAAATTAAGTTTGGTTATAATCTGAAACCCGAAGAAAAACAGAATCTGGAGTTTTATCTTCCTTTACAATTAAAATTCCTGAAAGAAAGAATCGGTATTCTTCCGAAAAGCATTTTTATTTCTGATAAATTCAGAGCTAAAGAAGACTTTTTCGGAAATAATGATATTACTTTCTGGAAATTCAGATTTCAGCTATTTACGAATGCTGAAAAAACAGATCTGGATTATTTTGGAATCATCGCCAAGAAAATTCTTGATGAAAACGTTATTGCCGATAAAGAAAAAGACCATTGGTTCAAAAACGGTTTAAAATCTTACCTGGAAATTCAGTATCTGAAAAAATTCTATGCTGACACAAAACTTTTAGGAACACTTCCTGAAACCAGAGTATTTGGAATTAAGCCTTTAAAATTTTTCCATGCCTCTAAAGTAAAACTTCTGGATCGTTACGGACTTTCTTATCAATATATCATGCTGCAAAATCTTGATCAGAAGATTGATGAGCATTTTCCTGTTTTAAGTAATTTTAATGACATGGCTGTCAGTAGTTTTGAAACCGGAAGTCTTTTTAATTTTTCGGCGGATAAAATGGGATATGACAACTTCAATGATATTCTAAAAGATTATATTTCTCAGAATAGCGGAAAAAAAATTAATCCTGAAAATTTCCTGACTTCTCTTTCTGAGAAAAATAAATCATCTGCCTATCTTTCAAACTTTTTAAAACAGAAAAACAGGGTTGATTTCAAGTTAAAAAACATTAGAAAAAGCAACGATTCCTTAGAAATAAAGATTACAAAAAATACAGATATTTCCATTCCTGTAAAGCTTGAAACCGAGACCAGAGAAGGAGAAAAAAAGGTATATTGGATAGATACTGAAGAAAATGAACGCATTACCAATCTGTCACTTCCGGCTTCTGATAACATCTATAAAGTTACATTAAACAGCGGATATACCTTCCCTGAGTCAAATTACAGAGATAATTTCCTATATGCAAAAGGAATATTTTCCAATGCAAAAAAAATTAAACTTAAATTAATAAAAGACATACCAAATCCCGAATACAACGAAATTTATATCACGCCAAGAGTACGTTTCAACAATACGTATGATAAATTTCTTTTGGGAATTAACTTAAAAAACCAATCTTTATTTGATCAGAAATTCCTGTATTCAGTCACACCAACCTACAGTACTGGAACAGGAAAACTGACAGGTTCAGGAGCTGTTTCCTACTCTATTCTGCCTGCCGAAAGTATTATCCGAAGTTTAACCTTTGGAGTTTCCGGTTCTTATTTCCATTACGATTATGGATTAGCCTACAGAAAGAGTTCAATAGCTACTTCTATCAATTTTAGAAAAAATCCCAGAAGTACCGTGAGCAGAAGCATCGGGGTTTCCTATAATTATTTTGAAAGAGATCTGAGCCCTAAAATGATTGCCAATAACGACTACAGCAAATACAATGTCTGGACAGTCGGATATGGATATAGTGACAGCCAGATGATCCATGAAAAAAGTTTTAGTCTGAGTACGCAGGGAATGGAGGATTTTAACAAAATAACAGCTGAAGGTTTCTATAGATGGGAATTTGCTCCTAAACAAAAGCTAAGTTTACGTTTATTTGCCGGATACTTCTTAAGAAATAATACAAGAAACAACCTTTTCGATTATGGAATTTCGAGGGTTTCCAACTACTCTTTCTCTTATAATCTTTTGGGAGAAAGTGCCAGCAGTGGTCTGCTTTCACAACAGTTTATATTAGCTGATGGTGGTTTCAAATCATTCCTTCCGGGAATGGTAAACCAATGGATCACTTCTGCCAATGTAGATTCAAGTGTATGGAAAATTTTCCATGTGTATGCAGATGCCGGAGTTTATAAAAATAAAGACCTTCCCGCCAAATTCATATGGGATACCGGAGTTAAAGTAAGAATCATCCCGGATTTTCTGGAAGTTTATTTCCCAATACAATCTTCCTTAGGCTTTGAACCTTCATTTAAAGATTATGGAAAGCGTATCCGATATACATTGATTCTTAATCTTGGTTCCATCATCAATGCAGCAAGAAGAGGCTGGTATTAAGCCTTCGGATAACAAAAAAAGAAAAAAAGACCTCAAAAGTGTCATTCTGACGAAGGAAGAATCTTATGAATAGCCAAGCATATGAGATTCTTCACTACATTGCATTCCGTTCAGAATGACAAAGTCCAATTACCTAACTTTGAAAATAAACTCTTTTTATTAAAACTAATCTTTTATAATTTTCTGTGAGATCGGAATATTGTTAATGGTTCCTGTCACAATATAAGTTCCTTTGGGAAGCTCGGCAATATCAAGAGTTGATGCTAATTTTGTAGGTGATTTTTTTACAATCTGTCTGTAGGTATCGTAGATTTTTACATCTTTCACTTCAGTTCCGAAGACAATTTTACTATCCTTTATAAAAGGATTCTGCACAAAACCGGACTTCACACTGCCTTCCAGGGAAAAGTCAGCCCCATTATCATTACTGTCTACTAATGTTCTTTTTATAGCTGTGGTTGTAGTGGGAGAAGGAGCTGGCCCATCTCCTTTAAACTGATCTGCATTTGACCCATATCCTACAAAATCCAGGACATTAGATGCCGATGGTCCGGTAACCTGAACTATATTTCCAGCTAAAGCAACTTTTCCAGACACACTGGAAATTCTCAATCCGGAAGATTTGTTGAGTGTTCCATCAAAACTGACAATAGTAGTTGCAATAAAATCAGGGGTCGGTAAATTCTCAACACCACCATCAATGGCTGATTCCTGAATCAAATAGGTTTCTTCAGGGCCTAAAGTAAAATCCGGCAGCGTATGATATTCAGTAAAAGCTCCTATCGCTGGAGCATATTGTATACTGGCGCCAGTCAAAGAAACCAAATTCGTTCCGATGTTTTTGAGCACAATATAATTATTTTTCAATACGGCACCTGAATTTGCATTTCCGCCATAAATCTCATTAATTACAATCTGAGCATTTGCAAAGGCAGTTAATGATACAAGCCCGACAAGAGTAAAGATTTTTTTCATCGTCATAATTTTTAGAAATGGATTTGTAATAAAAACATCAAAAACAATACCACCAAATTAAGAAATAAACAGTATACAAAAATCTAAACATCAGTAAATAGTTGCATAAAAAAACAGCCGCTTCAATGAAACGGCTGTTTGTATTTTTATCTCAGGAGATTAGTCTTTAAGAACTTTTTGAGAAACCGGTTGGTTGTTTACTGTACCTGTTATGATATAGTTTCCTTTTGCCAGTTCAGCAATATTAACAGTTCCGTTTTGTTTCACAGAACCTTCTTTTACAAGCTGTCCGGACATGTTGAAAACTTTCACGTCTTTTACATCAGATCCGAAAACAATCTCATCGCTTTTAACAAAAGAATTCTTTACGAAGTTCCCTGATTTTGTATTTTTAGCATCAATAACAGCCAGAGAAGCAGTAGACGAAGTAACAACTAAAGAAATATCATCTATTCTCCAGTTAGCAGTACCAAGAGAAGGAGTTCCTGTACCAGGACTGTCACTTCCATAGATTCTTAAGGTAACCGGAGCTGATTCTGCTCCTACTAAATTTGCACCTGCAAAAGTGATGCTATTCAACGTCCATGTACTATTGTTATTCACATTTACAGTTCCTATTGCAGTAGCATAATTATCAATGCTGGAATATACTGTAATCTTTCCAGGTCCTGTAGATGTTCCTCTTGATCCTAAATTTAAAGAATTTAAAGTTACCTTATTACCAGCAACCGGAGTAACAGTTACACTAAAATAAGTACTTGCAGCAGTAGAAAGAGCATCTTTAAAAGCCGCAGCACCAAAATTACTGGACCCGCTTGCTCCTGTATAACCACTAGATACTGATGTAGTAGTAATTAAGTTAGTAGTACCATTATTATTTCCCTGAGTTGCTGCAAATGCTACACTTGAAATATTTGCATTTGTACCTGAAATAGGATTTACAGAACTACCATCCCAAAGGTAAGTTGTTTGTGCAAAGGCAACTGCACCCATCATCACTGTTGCAAAAAGAGAATAAAATTTTTTCATGATTTAAATTTTTTTGTTGTTAATAATTTCTTTTCGATAACAAAACTACATTCTATTTCTTTTGGGGGGACAATAAAGAGGTTAAGTTTTTGTTAATTATAGTTGACCCCTTAATGTTAACATTTTTTAATTATTTTTACGAATTATTTTTAAAAGTTGCGGAATTTCATTATCCTATTCGTTTTATTCTTCTTAGGCATATTTTCAGGAAATGCTCAGGTATTTTCATGGAAAAACCCCAACGTGCCTGAAGACAGCATTAAAAGGGATAGTATTCTTGCTGCACGACTGGAACAGGACATCTTTGCAAAAGATACTCTGGATTTCATAAGAACACACAATAAGATCATTATTGATGAAGCTGTCCTGGCAAAAAATGATAAAAAAAGATTCTTAGGTGAGCTTAATTCAAAGGGTTCTATCATCCGTGGGATTACTTTTGGTAACAACCAGGGACAATCTGTACAAAGTTCTATGGATCTTCAGATTTCGGGACGACTTTCAAAAGATGTGACGATTTTAGCCAGTATTTCAGATCATAACCTTCCTATTCAGGCTGATGGTTATACCCAGACTTTGGAGGAATTTGATAAAATTTATATGCAGCTTAACATCAAGGAAAAGTCTATTCTCAGAGCCGGACACCTTGATCTTGTAGAATCTAAAAATTATTTTGCGAAATACCAGCGAAGAAGTATGGGACTTCAGTTCCAGACAGAAATTGGAAAGGAAAACAAAACATTGATTGATATTTCTGCCGGTGTTGCACGAAGTGAGTTCCATAGAATTCGTTTTCAGGGGGTTGAAGGTAACCAGGGACCTTACCGTCTGACAGGTAAAAACGGTGAACAGTTTATCACATTGATTTCAGGTTCTGAGCAGGTTTTCATTGACGGTATCTTAATGAAACGAGGAGAAAACCAGGATTATATCATTAATTACAATACAGGTGAGGTTACTTTTACCAGTTTCCGCCCTATTTTCCAGCAGAATTTCATTACGATTTCTTATAACTACGCCAACAGAAATTATTCCAGATATTTATTTACCGGAAAACTTGAGCATCAGAGAGAAAAATTCAAAGTGGGCCTCAACTGGTTCATGGAAAATGACAATAAAAACGCACCTCTTTCTTTAAATCTCTCTAAAGAGGATGAACAAATCCTTGCTGAAGCAGGTAATGATCCTAATCTGATGTATGCACCATCAGGAGTTGTTACCGAATATGATGTGAATAAAATTTTATACAAGTTAAACTCTGCCGGGAATTTCTACGAGTTTTCCACTGATCCTAACTTAACACTTTACCAGGTTTCTTTTACTTATTTCGGGGCTAATCTGGGAGATTATAAAATAGCACAGACCACCAACAACGGACGTGTTTTTGAATATGTTGGTCCTAATGCCGGAGATTACAGAGCGGTAAGAAAGCTTCCTTCACCTCAGAAATCACAGGTATATTCCCTGAATTCTGAATATTTATTGAATGAAGGAAAAATAGGAGCTGATATTTCCCTGAGTAATTATGATGTCAATTTATTTTCATCAAAGGATTCTGATCAGAATATGGGCTATGCGTGGCGTATTTTCGGAAATAAAAGCTTTACGAAGAACACATGGAAGGGAACTCCAAGCTTTGAATACCAGTACATAGACAGACAATTTCATATTCTTGACCGTATCAATGATGTGGAATTCTCCAGAGATTTTAACCTTACGCAAGAATTTAACAAGAAGACCCAAAACAGGTTTATTTTCAGCTTCCTGAACAAATGGAATAATAAGTCTACCTTAAACTACCGTGTCAATTATCTGAATGAACAGGATTCTTATAAAGGACTTAAAAACGACCTTGATTTCGGATGGATCACCGGAAAGCTCTTTACCAAAGGGAACTTATCTTATTTGAGTACTAATGCCACTCTTCAGGATACTAAATTTATCCGTGGAGGAATTTCAACTGAATTTACCGGTAAAAAAGGAAGCTGGGCCATTGGTGGAAGCATGGAACACAATGAGAAAAAATACAATGACACCCAGCTTATGGATGTCACAAGTTTCAGCTGGAAAGAAATCTTTTTGCAAAAAAAGATCGGTGACAGTACAAGAACCAAGCTATTGGCAAAAGTATACATGAGAGATAATGACTCTGTACGTGACAACAGGCTTCAGAACATGAACAATATTTTAGGTTTCATGGCAGAAAGTCAGATCATCAAAACGGAAAGAACTACGTTAAATGCTTTAATCCACTACAGAAAATTTTTCTACTCAGGTGCGGAAGGTGACGTTACCCGAAATAATGACTTCGTCGTTGGAAATATTCTATACAATCAACAGCTTTTCAGAAACGGGATGCGTCTTCAGGCTTTCTACGAACTTGGAAACGGACAGGAAGCACAGCGAGAGTTCCAGTACATTAAAGTAACGGATGGACAGGGTGTATATAAATGGACAGATTATAACGGCGATGGCATACAGCAGCTTGACGAATTTGAAATTGCAGAATATTCCGATCTTGCCCAATACATTCGTGTGTACACCAATTCCGTAAGGTATATTCCTTCCAATAAAAATAAATTACAGCTGGCATTATTTGTCAATCCGGCAATCGTTTTCAACTCAGAAAACGGATTTTTAAAGCGCTGGAATTTCAATATTTCATTGAATTCCCAAAACTCATTCTATAAAAAGGATAAAGTTCTTGTGCTGAATCCTTTTGAAAAAAACAGCGATCAGATTCTTAAAAATCAAAATATACTGGCTTCTGTACAATTCAATCCTACCGATAAATCAGGCTGGAATGGTAACTACAGATTCATCACAAACGATAACCTCATCAATGCCAATTTCAGTAATGAAGAGCGTGAGCAAACCTCTCATTTCCTGAATATCGGATACTGGTTCAATAAAGAATTCAGAGTCGATTGGGAAAATTCTGTTCATGACATTCAAAACTCCTCACAGTTATTTGCAACAAGGGATTACCGTCTTAATAATTTTGAAACAAAGCCTAAGGCCACTTATAAATTCACAGACGCTATACAGGCTGAATTATCCTCTGCTTTCCGTCAGAAACAAAGATTGGATGGTGAAGAACTTCTAAAAGCTTTTGATGTTACAGGAACTATCCAATGGGAGCGCAGAAAAACATCGATCCGTGGAAATTTCTCATTCATCAGCAACAATTTTACCGGAAACAATTTCAGTATTGTAGGAAACCAGATGCTGGATGGTTTGAAGCCGGGGAAAAACCAGGTATGGAGTGTATTTATTCAGCAGGCAATCAACTCATTTATCCAGCTGAATCTTAATTATGAAGGAAGAAATTCGGGTGACCGGACCATTCATATCGGAAGTATGCAGGTAAAGGCAAGTTTCTAAGCTGGACAGTTCCTTATTTACAATAAAAAATCCCCAATATCACTATTGGGGATTTATATTGGTTATTAGTTAATTTTTATTTTTTAATAACTTTAAGTGATTGTGAGCCTCTTTCGGTATTTACTTTTAAGATGTAAATTCCTGCTGGAGCACGTTTCATATCTACAGAGCCTTTTTCTGCGTTGATTGTTTCACTAAGGATTCTTTGTCCTGAAACATTATATACTTCAACATCTTTGATTCTGCTGTCATTATTGATATAAAGGTAATCTACAACCGGGTTTGGATAGAAATTGACTGTATTCTTTTTCGCTGCTTCATTTACGGCCAATACAGTTGCTGTAAATTCAAAACTTCCGAGATCCGGTGTTACAGCATTTCTTGTATTACCATCAGCATCCAATGTCACTTCAACAACCGGAGTTCCTTTATTATCAAGAGCGGCATTTCCGGTACCAGACACATGGAAGTCTGTTGCTGATACAAATACCGGCAGAACATTCAAAGAATTTACATTACCTCCAAATCCTGCCTGGATATCAGCAAGGGTAGCTTTTGCAGCTCCTCCGATATACCCGAGATTCGTTCCTGAAGAATAAAAATTATTATAATTAATAGTAGAAAAAACCGTGCTGGCTGCGCCGGCGTAAATAGCATATCTATCTCCTGCCTGGGTTTGGGTATTGACAAAAAGATTGTTTCTCACATCAATACCTCCCGCGCCAGTTACTCCGCTCGTAATGTTTAAGGCAGATGGCCTTCCTGCAACAGTCTGGCTTACATCCATCACAACAGTATTATAATATACTTTATACCCTCCTCCTGCGGCAATGACTATTCCGTTTCCGTTGTCATTTACTCCGCCTGTTGTTGCATAGCCATAACCTGCTACACCACTTACAATATTGTTGGCCACTAAAGTATTGGAGGTAAGACTTGTTGTTGACAGATATATCCCCTGCGCTCCATATCCGGATACATTGGTATTTTTGATTCCCGTGATTTTATTATTGGTTATAGTCATTCCATTCGTTAATGTGCCTCCAGCATAAATTCCGGCAAACAGAGTTCCCGTTCCACTGGAATTAAAATTAGAAATTGTATTTCCTTTTACAATAATATTGGCTGCTGCGGAAGCTCCCGTATTACCAGAAGTTACTGTTATTCCGGAAGCACCTCCGGCACCTGTTCCGGTATACCCCAGATTGGTAATGGTATTTGAAGTAATGGAAGAATTTACAGTTGCAGTTGCAAACCAGACTCCTCTCTTGATCTCAGCATTGGTAGTTTCAAAATTGCCAATTGTATTATTACTTACTGTTACTCCGTCTGCTCCCTGTGCATAAATTCCACAAAGACGAACAGCATCTGTTCCGGAGGCACTCACATCATTTCCTGTCACCAGAGTGTTACCTCCGTTACCTGCAGCTGTTGCAGCAAATAAATAAATTCCTATGTAGGCTTTCTTCACAGAATTATTCTGGATCGTCACATTATTAAAGAAGCCCCCTGTAGGAGTTGTAGCTCCATCATACATTATAAAAGCAGAAGAGGTATTGATACCGTTTACTATATTCAGGTTTTTAACCGTAATATTCGTATTGGCAGCAGCAGCAGAAGCCGCAATAAATGTAAGTACCTGAGGTGCTGTAACAGAAGTATTGGTAAGGGTAAGATCTCTTGTAGTTCCAGAAGCAGCATTACTTCCATCTAAAGTAATATTACTTCCCTGTATTCTCACTAAAGGTGCACTGGCAACATCTCCTGAAATAGTAGCCGTAACTCCCACTGCGGGTTTTATCGCAACCGAAGTGTAACTTGTTGCACCACCACTGGCGTTCAGACTGGCAGTTGCCGTTTCGGTGGTATTAGCTGTGATACTGATTGCAATTGCTCCCTGATGTGTTCCCGCATTAATAGCGTCAAATGCTCCCTTTAACGTAGTATAGGTTCCTGTAGCTGTACCTGCCGTAGCAGACACATTCACTTGTGAATAAAAATTTGATGCAGAAAAAACTGCCATCAAGCAAAATAGAATTTTTCTCATATTATTAATTTTTATTAGTATTAAATATAAGAAATATTTTTCAACATAATATTAAAAACACTGAAAATCAAACATATAAATTAAATAAAAATTAAACAAAATATCATAAAATCCCTTAAATAAACAAAAATACGCAAAACAAAAACACATTATAAATAGTAAAATATTGTTTTTTCAGAATTTCGTAAATTTGCACTATGATAAAAATAGGCAACATAGAACTGCCGGAATTTCCACTTTTGCTGGCTCCGATGGAAGACGTAAGTGATCCTCCGTTCAGACGTTTGTGTAAGATGCATGGTGCAGACTTAATGTATTCAGAATTTATTTCTTCTGAAGGGTTGATTCGTGACGCTATCAAAAGCCGTAAAAAGCTTGATATCTTCGATTATGAAAGACCAGTGGGCATACAGATCTTTGGTGGAGACGAAGAAGCTATGGCCATGTCCGCAAGAATTGTTGAAACAGTAAATCCGGATCTGGTAGATATCAATTTTGGATGCCCTGTAAAAAAAGTTGTCTGCAAGGGAGCGGGAGCAGGCGTTTTGAAAGATATTGACCTGATGGTTCGTCTTACAAAAGCTGTTGTAAGTTCCACTCATCTGCCTGTAACGGTAAAAACCCGTTTAGGATGGGACAGTACGTGCATTAATATTGATGAAGTTGCAGAACGTCTGCAGGAAACAGGAATCAAAGCTCTTACTATACATGCCAGAACCCGTGCCCAGATGTACAAGGGTGAAGCAGACTGGGAACATATTTCCAGAATTAAACAAAACCCTAATATTGAGATCCCAATCTTTGGAAACGGAGATATTGATTCTGCTGAAAAAGCATTAGAATATAAACAAAAGTATGCATGTGACGGTATTATGATCGGACGTGCTGCTATTGGCTATCCGTGGATATTTAATGAAATCAAGCATTTCTTTACAACAGGAGAGCATTTACCTGCCCCTACAATATCAGACCGTTTATTGGCCGTTCGCCAGCATGCGGAATGGAGCGTTGAATGGAAAGGAGAGAGATTAGGTCTGGTGGAAATGAGACAGCACTACAGTAATTATTTCAGAGGAATCCCTCACTTCAAGGACTTCAGAAGAAAATTCCTGGAAGTTTTCACATTGGAAGAAATGAACAGCTTAATCAAAGAAACCCAACAGTTCTACGAAGAATATCAGGCACAGATATAAATGTAAAAACCATCAGCAAAACTGATGGTTTTTTATTATTTTGAACCTTAGATTAATATCCTTCTGACGGAGATTCATTTTTAATCAGTGCTAAAGCTGAAGAAGTTCCTATTCTTTTCACTCCCATCTTAATCATTTTCTCAGCATCCTCAGGGGTTCTTACACCACCTGCTGCTTTTACAGGAAGCTTTCCTGCGTTGTTGAGCATAATTGTTATTCCTTCAAAAGTTGCTCCGTTAGGTTTTCCTTCAGGAGTTTTGTAGAATCCTGTTGAAGATTTAACAAAAATTTTTGACCAATCATTTTCAGAGAAATTCTCTTCTGCCCAGGTAGAAATATTTCTGGTAAGATCTGCAATCTGTTCATCTGTCAAAGCGGCAATTTCAATAATCCATTTTGCTATTTTATGATGTTCAAGAGATAATCTTGTACATTTTACAAATTCATCTTTTACCAGCTCTGTATTTCCTTGCAGATAAGCTGTATAATTAATAACGAAATCCAATTCATCAGCACCGTCTTCTATTGCTTTTGAGGCTTCGGAAAGCTTCTCTTCAACAGAATACGTTCCTTCGTGAAAACCTATTACAGTTCCTACTGCAACATTTGAATTTCTTTCCTGAATATATTTCCTTATCTCAGCTACATAATCCGGTCGAATCATTACTGCAAAAATACCATTCTCAATAGCTTCCTGCGCAAGTTCTTTATCTTTTTGAAGTGTTTCTTCATGGGAAATACCTGATTGTTCCGGTGTTTTCAGGTAGGTTGAATCCAAATATTGGGCTATGTTCATATCGTTATACTTTCAATTGTCTGTAAATACCTTGTTCCAAAGATATAAAAGTCTCTGTTCTTGTTACTCCTTTCAGCTTCTGAAGCTTGTTAAGGATCTGCATTAAGTGATCATTATCTTTACAAAGAACTTTCAGGAATATGGTATAATTCCCTGTTGTGTAATGGGCTTCCACCACTTCGTTAATATCATGCAAAGATTTTACCACTTCTGGATAATGACTTGGCTGATCCAGAAACACACCAATGTAGGAAATTACTTTATACCCTATTTTTTTAGGATTAAGAAATGATATTGAATTTTCAATAACTCCTGCATGTTCGAGTTTTTTGATTCTTTGGTGCACTGCAGTTGTTGAAATTCCAACATTTTTTGAAATGTGGGCTAAAGAAGTTTTAGCATTATCCATCAACATGTAGATAATTTCCTTGTCAATAGAATCTAAATGATAGCTTGTGTTGCTCGAATTTTTCATTTTCTACTTTTTTTATTATTTATGTTTTTTACTGTAAACTTTTAAATTTTACAAAAACCGGAAAGTGATCACTATATCCTCCCAAATACCTTGTACCAGCATAAGTTCGGAAAGGTCGTCCTTCAAAATTTCTGGTTCTGCTGCGGATTTTTTCAGAATTGAATATATGGGCATCCTGAAAAGCCAGCGTCTTATTATCAAGCAAAGATCTTGACATAATAATCTGATCATACAGCAATCCAGATTTATAATGAAAAGTAGAATAATTTCTTGTAGAAAACAATTGTTGAAAAGGGTTCATTAAAACCTTCTCGCGGTCATTGTTATAGAGAATCTGCACTAAATTTTCATCATCCGGGTTTTCGTTAAAATCACCACACAGTATGACATGCTCCTTATCAGCATCTACGATTTTCATAATCCGTTCCCGGACTTCATTCAGTATAAAGGCTCTTTTAGGTTTATTGATATCTTTTTCTCGCTTAGAGGGAAGATGGGCGATAAAGACATTAATAATTTCCCCTTTATATTTAATTTTTGAAAAAAGTACGTCCCTGGTTGTGTCGTAATTTCCTGTGTTTTTATTTACTATTTCAAAAAAGAAAGTAATGGTTTCAGAATCTATTACCTCTACTTTATTTTTATCATACAACATGGCTACATCCACTTTTCTTTCGTCCATAGAGTTGTAATGTACAATTCCATATTGCGAATGAAAGGGCTCCATCTCCACAAGATCTTCCAATACTTTCCTTCCGGAAACTTCAGACAATCCTATTACAAATGGCAGTACACCATTATCCTCCTTCATCAACTGAAATACATGGGAGATTTTGAAAAGCTTATTATTATATCTTTTTTCATCCCAGTTCCTTAATCCTGACCGCGTAGGATCTAATTTGTGGACAGGTTTCGGATCGGGTAAAAATAAATTTTCAACATTATAAAAAGAGAACAGCTCCATCTACACTAATTTCTATACTTTTAATTTATTATGTTCTTTTTTCCTAAGATGTAAATTTATTATTTTTTTTCAAATTCCTTTGATTCAACTCAAGAAAGACGAATCAATTTCCAATAAAAAACGATTCAAATATAATAAAAAATATCAATGAAATCAGCTATTTTAAATTAATTTTTCAATCATTCGGGAGTTTTAACACATTAATCAAAATTGAGACAATACGTAAAAATCAGAATAATAGAAATAAATTTTTAATTTAAAATTAGAAATATTAATATTTTTCGCACTTATTGAATTTACAACAAATATTATTCCATTTATCTTCAAAACAAATGGAATTCAACGTGGATAAGAATTGACAAGTTTCGACAAGTTTCGACAATATTTGACTATAGCAAATCAGGGCGTTTTTCTTTGGTAATCCTTACCGCTTCCTCATGACGCCATTCTTCAATTTTCCCGGAATTCCCACTTAGTAAAATTTTAGGCACATCCAATCCTTTATAACTTTCAGGTCTGGTATAAATTGGTGGTGAAAGAAGATCATCCTGAAAACTATCCGTTAAGGCACTCTGCTCATCATTTAAAACTCCAGGAAGCAGTCTGATGACAGAGTCCGCAAGCACGCAGGCTGCCAGTTCTCCTCCGGTAAGAACATAATCTCCGATGGAGATTTCTTTTGTAATATGAAGATCTCTTACCCTTTGGTCTATTCCTTTATAGTGGCCACAAAGAAAGATCAGATTTTCTTTTATGGAAAGTGAATTGGCAATTTTCTGACTTAAAGTAACGCCATCCGGTGTCAGATAGATTACCTCATCATAATTTCTTTGAGATTTAAGCTCTGAGATACACTTATCCAGCGGCTCAATCATCATCACCATTCCTGCTCCGCCTCCGTAAGGTTCATCATCAATCTGTCTGTGCTTATTGACAGCCCAGTCTCTCAGTTGGTGAAAATGTACTTCTGCCAGCCCTTTATCCATTGCTCGTTTCAAAATAGAAGTTTTGAACGGACTTTCCATCAATTCCGGAAGTACGCTTATTATGTCAATTCTCATTGTAATGTTCCGTTTTTCTTAGTAGGTATAATAATTAATCTTAAAGAAGAATCTTTGTTGATATAGCTCCACATCCAGTTGAAGAATATGGCCAGCTTATTTCGAACGCTCAAAATTAGCATTAAATGGAGAAACATCCAGAAATACCACGCCAGAAATCCCTGAAATTTTATAAATGGCAGATCAACAACGGCTCTATGCTTCCCTATGGTCGCCAATGAACCTTTATCATCATATTCATATTCTGCCCACTCGTTCTGACTTTTCTTTAATAAATTTTTACCTAAATTTTTTGCCTGATTAATGGCTACGTTTGCTACCTGCGGGTGTCCCTGTGGATATTTTGGAGTTTCCATATAGGCAATATCCCCGATGGCATAAATATTATCGTATCCTTTTATTGTATTATATCGATCTACAATATATCTGTTTCTTACTAATTTTTCTTCAGGGAAGCCTCCTACCACATTTCCGGTAACTCCTGCTGCCCAGATTACATTATTGGACGGTATTTCTTTCCCGCTTCTAAGATGTACTTTATCTCCGTCATAATCTGTCACCACTTCTCCACTCATAAAAGTCACCCCCAGGTCTTTGAGATATTTTTCAGACTTCTCCTGGGCTTCACTGCTCATTACAGCGAGTGGTTTCTCAGTTGAACTTACCAGGATAATCTTCAGATGGTCAAAGTTCATGTAAGGATAATCTCTTGGAAGGATGTCTTTTTTCATTTCGGCAAAAGCACCTGCCAGTTCTACTCCGGTAGGTCCGCTTCCTACGATAACGATATTCCAGTTTCCGTCATCGCTTCGGCTTTTTTCAATAATCAGTTTTTCAAAGGTCGTCAACACATGATTTCTGATGCTGATGGCTTCCTGAGTATTTTTCATTCCGAAAGCTTTTCCTTCCAGATCTTTGTTCCCGAAAAAATTAGTTTTACACCCCGTTGCAATGATGAGTTTATCATAAGTAAATTCTGCCTCATCAGTAATTACTTTATTGCTGGCAGGGTCTATTTCTTTCACCTCTGTCATACGGAACTGTGTGTTTCTGGACTGCTGAAAAATCTTTCTGAAAGGGAAAGAGATATTGGAAGGTTCAATCCTTCCCGAGGCTACCTGATAAAAAAGCGGCTGAAACATATGATGATTCATCCGATCCAGAACAATGACCTTTTTGTTCTTGTTATTCAATGTTTTTGCAAGCTGCAGCCCCGCAAATCCTCCTCCTATAATGATGATTTTTTCGCGTGTTTCCATAATACACAAATTTACTGATTTTATTTTAGCATTTAGCAGTGAAAAAAGTTAGTTTTGCAAAACTTTATGACACCAAAAAAGTACACCAAAAAAACTGCCAAACAGCTCCATAAAACAAGACGGAAGAAGTATTTTTTCCGAAGATGGATGATATTGGCTATTTTAATTGTAGCTCTTATTGGAACCGGCTTTTATTTGAAGCAATCCGTCAGCTATTATTACGCACTGTACTTTAACAAATTTACCCACAAGAAACTCCACAACAGCGAAAGAGAAGCCGCAAGAATTCAGAGAATTTTAGCGAACAACCTTGATAAAACTTATGGTTTTGATGTTTCTCATTATCAGAACAGGGAAGATATCAAATGGGACAGTCTCAGTATTGGAAATAAAACGATTCCGCTGGAGTTTGTCGTTATGCGTGCTACAATGGGAAACCGAAGTGCCGACAAGCATTTTGAGGAATTCTGGGAAATAGCTAAAAAACATGATCTTATCCGTGGTGCCTATCACTTTTACAGAGCTGATGAAGATCCTGTCATTCAGGCCAATAATTTTTTAGCAAATGTAAAACTTGAAAGTGGCGATCTTCCTCCTATTCTTGATATTGAAAAAATTCCAAAGCGTAAAACGAACAAAAAACTGATTGAAGAT
Source organism: Chryseobacterium sp. GVT01B (assembly GCF_019970045.1). Taxonomy (GTDB): domain Bacteria; phylum Bacteroidota; class Bacteroidia; order Flavobacteriales; family Weeksellaceae; genus Chryseobacterium. The sequence continues at coordinate 225,733 of NZ_JAHXYI010000004.1, read as the reverse complement.
CTTAAAGTCTGGTGCAAAATTGTAGAGGATGCTTATGGTGAAAAGCCTATCATTTATACCTATTATCATTATTATAAGGATTTCCTGAAAGGAGAATTTGAAGATTATCCGCTATGGCTGGCCAATTACAATGACGTTCCTTCTCCATCTCCCGATGACCAGTGGGATTTCTGGCAGTTTACGGAAAACGGAATTGTTCATGGCATCAACACCAAAGTAGATCTTGATATCTACAATGGCAATTCATGGTCGTTAAAAAGACTGACACTGGATTAGTGAAGATAGAATTATATGAACAAGTGATTGATTCTTCAGTTACTCAGAGACATCAGTATTAATCATTTTCACTCTGATTATCGCTTCCGTTTTTATCCATTTTCACATCAATATTAATCGCTGGTGCAGCAATAGTCATTTTCTGCCAGTCTCCATAAAATTCTCTTATAAATCCGGTTCTGAATAAAGCGGCACTTATTTTAATTCTGCCATCAAAATCTTTTAAAAACTGGATTCCGATAAAAAATTTTCCCTGAACCCAAATATTACGATCATTGACATCCAGCGTATAGGTTCCGTCTTTAATCATATTTTCAGTAAGTTCCACGGTAATCTCTTCTTCAAGAATATTTTTATCCGGGAAGCCATTTTTTTCACTGTAAATGCTATATCTCATCAAAACCGGCTGAGTAGAAACATAGCTGGCTATATTCAGATTGATATTTTTAATTTTGGATCTTTTCTTAGCATTGAATTCTAAAGCAGTTTCTCCAAGAAAACTTTTTTTGTCAAATTCCGGATTAACAGAATAAATAACACTTTTTGTTTTTGTATTGACTCCCCAGTTTTTATCAACAAGTTTTTTAGGTTTTATTGCAATCTCTTTAATATTTTTAATTTTCTCTGTTAAAAATACTTTTTGCTGGTCATTCTTTTTAAAACTCTCTATTGTTTCCTGATAAAGATCGTATCCCGGGACTTCTATTTTTATTTTCTGCTGTGGTTCAGCATTGGAAAGATCAATTGAAAATTGTCCTTTTTCATCTGAAATCGCCCCGGTTGATTTCTTTTCAATCCCGATTTTCACGTAAGGAATCGGCTGATTTTCGTTTTTAGAAATAATAGTTCCGGAAATAACCTGTGCATGGAAGGCTGAAGCCGCCAAAAGGAAGAATAAAGTATGATATATTTTCATGTTAAAAGTTTGACGCAAACTTATTTATTTTAAACCATCAGCTGTCACAATTCTTTATTAAATTTATCCTCCTTATAGTTAAAGTTCTTTTAAAAACCCCATTGTTTTCAAAAGAACTCTAAAAATATTTACATTTCGTGCTATTAAAGGATATTCATAACTTCTTCCCAGGAATGAACTCTTTCGTAAGTCTCGTTTTCTATCAGCTCATTATGAGGCTGGGTAAAGATCAATCTTTGTCCTGAAAAATGGTCTAAATTTTTTGGATAATCATCAATCATTACATCTCCTGAAACTACTTTTTTGCTTCCGCAAAGAACAATCTGCTCCCAGGTAATGAATGGGAAATGTTCTGCCAGCCAATCGTATTTTTCTCTTAAGCTGTTGGGAAATTCCATGCCTGCAGAGACAATATACAGATCATATTTATTATTCAGATATTCCATTGCTTCACGGCTTCCTTTCATTACAGGCAGCGTTCTGAAAAACCCTACTTCATTAACGTGTTTTTTTCCGTTCGGAAATGATTCTATTTCAGGTTTACCTGCTAAATCACTGATTTCAATTTCTCTCCCCGTATCTCTTTTTTCAAATTGTACCAGCTGATGATATACATCCGCCATTACCCCATCCATGTCGACAATTACTTTTTTCATTACTTCAATCAGATTTTTGTATTATTTATATTATTAAAAAAATGTATTCATTGTGTCTTATCAAATTTACTGAATAGTTTTTCCAGATAATGGGCACAGTCTATTAAAAAATTATAAATATTCATTTTTATAAAAGAGGTTCCGGAAAATTTTAGGTTACATTTTCGTATTTTTGCGGTTCAATTCAAAATTAAAATCAAACCATTAATTTCCAATGAATTACGTTTCTGCAGAAAATCTTACCAAATCTTACGGCATCAAAGTTTTATTTGAAAACATTACTTTTCATATCAATGAAGGGGATAAAATTGCTATTGTTGCCAAAAACGGAAGTGGAAAATCTACCCTTCTGAAAATATTAATGGGTAAAGAAATTGCAGACAGTGGAACTGCGATCATCAACAAAGATATCCAGGTGGTATTATTTGACCAGGAAATTGATTATGATCCTAAACTCAGCATTGAGGAATTTATGATGGCGCTGGATTCAGAACCTATTCTTGCTCTTAAAAATTATCATCTATCACTTCATTCTACAGATAATGATTTTATTGAGAAGGCATTGGCCGATATGGAAGCTCACAAAGCGTGGGATCTTGAAAATGAAATGAAGCAGATTCTTTCCCAGCTTAAGATTACTGATCTGGATGCCAAAATGGGAACGCTTTCCGGAGGTCAGATCAAACGTGTAGCGCTGGCTAAACTTTTGACGGAAACAAGAGCCGAACACAGACATACGCTTCTTATCATGGATGAACCTACCAACCACCTTGATGTGGATATGGTAGAATGGCTTGAAAATTATTTGAATAAAGCAAAAATCACATTATTACTCGTTACCCACGACCGATATTTCCTTGACAGTGTTTGTGATATTATCTGGGAAATGGAAGATAGAAATCTGTACGTGCATAATGGTTCATATGCTACTTATCTTGAAAACAAAATGATTCGTGAGGAGAATCTTAATGCGACTATTGATAAAGCCAATAACCTTTACAGAAAGGAACTGGAGTGGATGCGCAGACAACCGAAAGCCAGAACTACAAAATCAAAGAGCAGAATTGATGCTTTTTACGAAACTGAAAAGGTTGCCAAAACCGATACCAGAAAAGATGGCTTGGAACTGGATTTTGAAATGAAGCGTTTGGGGAATAAAATTCTCGAACTTAAACATATTGATAAAAGTTTTGGAGCAAAAGTTCTTCTAAAAGATTTCAGCTACCAGTTTCAACGTGGTGAAAAGGTTGGAATTATCGGAAAAAACGGTGCTGGAAAATCTACCCTGCTTAATATTATCCAAGGTTTGGAAAAAGCTGACAAGGGAGAAATTGAAACCGGAGAAACGATATCTTTCGGTTATTTCGCTCAGAAAGGGCTTACATATAAAGAGGATGAGCGTGTGATTGATTTCATCAAGGAGATTGCAGAATTTTATCCATTGGCCAATGGAAGAAGCCTGTCAGCATCGCAATTCTTAAGATTGTTCTTATTTGACGATCAGACTCAGTACTCTCCTATCTCCAAACTTTCAGGTGGGGAAAAGAGAAGACTTCACCTGATGTATATTTTGTATCAGAATCCTAATTTCCTGATTTTTGATGAACCTACGAATGACCTTGATCTTCCTACGCTAACGGTTCTTGAAAATTTCCTTCAGCAATTTCAGGGATCTTTGATTATTGTTTCCCACGACAGATATTTCATGGACAGAATTGTAGATCATGTCCTGGCTTTTGAAGGAGACGGAAAAATCAGAAATTTTGTAGGAAATTTCTCAGAATACAGAGAGGCAAGAAGCCGTGAAGAAGCTTTAGAAAAAAATACCACTGCAAAACCTGAGCCCGCTAAAGAAATTGCTGCTGTAACAGAAACCGCTCCAGTGGCTGCTTCTAAAAAAAGGAAATTAACTTTTAAAGAACAAAAAGAGCTGGAAACGATAGAAAAGGAAATGCCGGAACTTGAAGACCAGCGTTCCAAAATTCTGGATCAGCTCAACAATGAAGCGGATTATGAAAAGATCGCCAAACTCTCTTCCGAACTTGAAACAGTTTCAGAAAAGCTGGAGAACCATGAGATGAGATGGCTGGAACTTCAGGAAATCCTTTAATAATTATGAGTTAAAAATTATGAATTATGAATGGATTTAAGGTTCAAAGTTTAAAGTTCAAGGTTGATAGCAGTCGTGATTAGAAGTTTCCAACTCATTTACACTCAAACCCTAAAACGCTCAAACACTCTGACTCATTCATAATTCATAACTCATCATTTATAATTGAATACCCCTTTTTATAATTGAATTACTCTTTCTTCTTTTGCACTTTCCAGAGAAGCATCAATAATTTTCATATTCTGAATAACTTCTCTTCCCGGAGATGGTAATGCATATCCAAAGACAATGTGCTCATAGATCTGCTGGTAATAATCCATGTAATTTCCGGCTTCACTGGAGGTTAGAATTCTTTCAGTCTCGGAATGATCATTCAGGAAGTTTAAAATTCCATCCGATTCTTTCAATCGCTGGGTCCATTCTTTACCATATTCAGGAATAGCACCTGCTACCAATTCATTTTCCTGATTATCTGTTCGTTCCTGTAAAAAAGTTCCTCTGTCTCCATGAATAGTATAAGCGTAATGACCTTCTTTACTGAAAACAGACGATTTCAGCCTTACTCTCAAGTTATCTTTATAGAATAAGAGAATTTCAAAGTAATCGTTAGCAAACTCACTTCCTTTCATAGAAAATACATCTGCAAAAAGTTTTTCAGGATATCCAAAATACTGTACAGCCTGATCTACAAGATGTGCTCCCAGATCATGAAGTGTTCCTGCACCTACCTGATCCGGACTTTCTTTATGCTGTTTTCCGCTGGGTGTTGTACGGAATCTGTCAAAGCGGATTTCCGCCTCTTTAATATTTCCTATTTTTTTATCATTTAAAATCTTCTGAACCTGCAAGAAGTCACGGTCGAATCTTCTGTTTTGATATACACTTAAAAACAATCCTTTTTCTTCAGCCAACTGTACCAGCTCTTCCGCTTCAGCAACATTTACCGTAAAAGGTTTTTCTACGATAATATTTTTTCCCGCCTCTAATGCTTTTTTTGCATATTCATAATGCGTCTGAACAGGAGTGTTGATGATGACCAATTCTACATCCGCATGCTGAAGCATTTCTTCTACAGAACGATAAATGGTTGCTTCAGGATATTTTTCCTTAGACTCTTCTTTACTTCTTTCCACTACAGCAGATATAAAAAATCCCGGATGTTCCTTTAAAAAGGGAGCATGGAACACTTTTCCGCTCATTCCAAAGGCACAAAGCCCTGCTTTTACCAATTGCATATTATAATTTTTAACAAATATATTCATAAAAAACGCTCTATTCCTTAATCTAAAGGAGGTATAGAAATAATCCATCTCACTAACGCTGAAAAATATGATTTAAATCATAAAATTATTTTTATCTATTCTAAACAAATACTTACATTTGCGCCTTATTTAAAACTGTTCTACATAAAAATAAAATGAAAAGACAACTACTTTCTTTGGGTCTTCTATTGATCGCTGTTTCAGCAAGTTCACAGATGAAAAATGCTGAAGTAGACACCATCAGAACTCAGACCATTGAGGATATTAATCTTCACAAAACAGGAAATCCGAACCAGGCTAGACCATTATCGACAAAATCAAACCTGACGGTAATGGAAAATCCACAGCCTATTGCTATTGTTACTCACGAAATCATTGAGCAGCAGCAGGCAAAACAGCTTAGCGATGTTCTTCAGAATGTAAACGGTCTGTATATCACTTCATCCAGAGGAAATTCTCAGGATAGTTTTGGTGGACGTGGTTTCATTTTAGGAAATGATAACATCTTCAAGAATGGTTCAAGAATAAACAGTGGTGTTTTCCCTGAAGTAAGTGGTCTGGAAAGAGTAGAAGTTTTAAAGGGAGCGAATGCTATGCTTTTTGGTAATACAGCAGCTGGTGGTGTTATCAATATGATTACCAAAAAACCTAAATTCAATTTTGGGGGAAGCGTAGGATTAAACGGAGGAAGCTGGAATTCCTATAAGCCAACAGTTGATATTTATGGGCCTCTATCCAAACATGTTGCATTCAGAATAAATGGTGCCTATGAGCATGCTGAAAGTTTCAGAGATGTTGTAGAATCAGAGAAATACTACTTCAATCCTTCATTTTTATTTAATTTAAGCGATAAATCTCAGTTAATTGTTGAGGCAGATTATCTTAAAAATAATTTTACTCCGGATTTCGGAATCGGATCTATTACTGAAAAAGACCAAAGCTACAGATTGAATGATGCTGTTTCCAGAAACACATTCTTCGGTACTGACTGGCAATATCAAAATGTACAGCAAGCTTCTACGAACGTAACTTTTAATCATCAATTTAACGAAAGATGGTCTTTGAACGCTACAGCTTCTTACCAAAACTACACTAAAGATTATTTTTCTTCTGAAAGAGTACAATGGATATATGACACTAAAGATGCTACTGTAGATCCTAACAGATTATCATGGAAAAGACCTTTTGGCAGAACTTACAACGAACAAAATTATACTTCTGCACAGGTAAACATTAATGGTGAATTCAATACAGGAAGAATCAACCACAAAGTTTTAATTGGTTCAGATGCTGATTACAGCCAGGCAGATGCGTATGCATATAATATTGCAGCTCCAAAAAATCTTCTGTATTTAGATGATCCATCAACATGGGGAAGTATTGATATGCCAAATTCTACTCTTAATACAAGAAACAGAATCAATACAAGAAGAATCGGGATCTATGCACAGGATTTTATCAGCTTAACCAAACAACTAAAAGTAATTGCAGGGTTAAGATGGTCTTATATAGAAAATATGCCTACGCTGACAACTCGTTTTACATTAAATGATAAAATTGAAGTTGCCAATTCTTCGACATCTGACAATGCATTCTCTCCAAAAGTAGGTTTGGTGTATGCTCCAAATGAAAATCTTTCGGTGTTTGCAACATATACTAATTCGTTTGCTTCAAATGCTGGATATACTTCAGATCAATTTGGTACAGTAAACACCAATCAGCCTGTTTCAGATGTTCAAAATCAGTTAAATACTTTATCAAGACAAAGTATAAAGCCGTCAACAGTAGATCAATACGAAATCGGTATTAAAAAGAATTTCTGGAACAATGCTTTAGCGGTTAACTTAACAGCTTACCAGATTATGTACAATAATTATTATCAAACATATTGGTTCGCTTCTGCTCAAAACGGAGCTCCGGTAAATTCAACAGATACCAATCTTAAAGAATTTGCAGGAAATATGAGAAGCCGTGGTGTTGAATTAGACATTACAGGAAATCCTACAGAAAACTTATCTATAATCGGAGGTTTTTCTTATAACAATTCTGTTTATACCGACACTCCTGAAAAAGGATACGTTGAAAACCAAAGACTGGTAAGAACACCAGCTACAACAGCGAATGCTTCTGTTTTCTATAAATTTACAAACTACGTAAAAGGTTTAAAAATTGGAGCTGGAGTTTATTACATCGGAGACAGAATCGCCGGATGGAATGATTCAAAATCTACAAACACAAGCAGAAATAATGTGAGCAGAATGTTTGATCTGAAAGACTATACAACCGTTTCTGTATCTGTAGGCTATGAATGGAATAAATTCTCTATCCAGGGGAAAGTGGGGAACCTGTTTGATGTCGTAAATTACAATGTTCATGAAAATTATTCAGTGAATCCTATCACGCCGAGAAATTACTATTTCACACTGACATACAGACTTTAGAATTCTTTATATAATAATTCTTTCATTAAAAGTGGAAATTGCATTTTTGCAGTTTCCACTTTTGAAATTTTAAAACAAAAACAAAACAATAAGATATGGATAAGATTAAAGACACAAGAAGTTTCATGAGAATTACACACCGTTATCTGGGATATTTCCTTGCCGGAATTATGGCAGTATATTCTTTAAGTGGAATCCTTCTCGTGTACAGAGACACTGATTTTCTGAAAAGCGAAAAGAAGTATGAAAAAAATATCGCAGCCAATCTTTCAGAGAAAGAACTGAAAAAAGAGCTGAAGATGAAAGGTCTTGAAGTGGAAAAAACAGAAGGAAGTGTTCTTTATTTTAAACAGGGAACTTATGACAGTGCAACCGGAAAAGCAAAGTATACAAAGAAAGAGCTGCCTTTCGTATTAGACAAAATGGTTTCTCTTCACAAATCACAGTCTAAGGATGCTATATCGCCTCTAAGTGTATTCTTCGGAGTTTCTCTTTTCTTTTTTGTGATTTCAAGTTTCTGGATGTTTAATCCTAAAACAAAGGCTTTCAAACGCGGAATCAAGTTTACGATTGCAGGGCTGATCATATCTATCATTCTTTTATTTGTTTAATACTCAGCACACTGAACAAAGAGAGAAAAGCACTTGGGATTATTACTCATTTTTATCATTTCCTTTTTAAAACCCGCTTTTTATTTTCTTTATCATTATGAAATCCTCAGTTAATATGTTAAAAAAATGAATTATATCTCCCTGAGAATATTAACGTTTATTTAGAAAAATTACCTAAAATTAAGAGTATGGCACATTTATTGTTTTTTCTATAACTCGTGAATAATAAACATTTAATTATTAAAATAATAAATTATGAAAAAACTTATTTTAACAGGGATATTAGCCGTAGCAGGTTTAACAGCAACCGCAAACGCTCAGATTCAAAAAGGTAATTGGATGGTAGGAAGTAGCATCGTAGCCAGTAATTTTGGTTTAAATACGGGTGGTGGATATAATATTTCATTACAGCCAAAAGCGGCTTACTTTATTCAAGACAATGTAGCTGTTGGGGGATATATAGATTTAGGATTTAATAAAGTAACAAATGGATCGCCTACCAATTTTGTTTATAAAGTTGGGGCTTTAGGCAGATATTACGTTTCTCCAGGAGAAAAAGGAGTCGATAATCTATTACACCACGGAAGATGGTTCTTTGAAGGTAATGTAGGTATTGGAGGTACTTCTACTGAAGGATCTAACTCTACAACAGGTTTAGATTTTGGAGCAGGTCCTGGTTATTCATACTTCATTACACCAAACATTGGTGTTGAAGGCCTAGTAAAATATAATGGTGTTGCAGGATTTGGTAGTGAGGGATTAACTTCTACTTTAACTTTCAATGTTGGATTCAGTATTTATTTACCAACTTCTAAAGGTAAACAAATCATCAACGACGTTAAGTAATCACTGAAATACTTATAAAAAATGAAAGCGCCCCGAAAATTTATTTCGGGGCGCTTTTCGTACAAATTAAAACTAAACTATAAAAAATCAAATAAATCATGTATTGGGTTGTGGCGTGTATCGTAAATAAGGTTTTATTTCTGTCACTCCTTTTGGAAAAATCTTTCGTGCTTCTTCTGTAGAAATCGTTGGCGGAACAATCACATCTTCTCCATTTTCCCAGTTAACAGGAGTAGCCACGCGATAATTATCCACAAGCTGTAAAGAATCCAGCACTCTAAGGATTTCATCAAAATTTCTTCCTGTAGAGGCCGGATAGGTAATAATCAGTCTAACTTTTTTGGAAGGATCAATAATCAAAAGAGAACGTACAGTAGCCGTCACCGAAGCATTAGGATGAATAAAATCATACAGCTCAGAAACTTTTCTGTCTTTATCAGCAATAATAGGAAACTGTACATTGGTATTCTGGGTTTCATTAATATCTTTTACCCAGTTTTGGTGATCCTCTACTCCATCTACACTTAAAGCAATCACTTTCGTTCCTCTGGCATCAAATTCAGATTGCAATTTTGCGGTGTATCCCAACTCTGTAGTGCATACCGGCGTATAATCTGCAGGATGCGAAAACAGAATCCCCCAGGAATCTCCCAGATAATTATAGAAATTAATATCACCTACAGATGACTCTGTCTGAAAGTTGGGTGCTGTATCTCCTAGTTTAATTGACATAATGCTTTTTCTTTATAGTCTACAAATTTAGTAGACTTTTTGGAACTGGCAAATTTTTTGATGAAAATTTATATCTTTAATTAAAATTTTTATTCATGGAGAAGACCGGACTCAGGTATGTAGATCTTGTTTATAAAGTATTGGAAAACTGGTATGTGACATTTGCAGAGCTTACCCCAAAACTTATTGTCGGAATTTTAGTATTTACATTTTTCCTGATTACCAGTAAATATTTAAGTCAGGCAGCCGTAAAACTGTTCCATAAATTTTTCCCGAAGAGCAAAAAAGAAAGTTCACTAGTGACTTTAATCAGTATATTCAGATTCCTGATCATGCTGATGGGAACTTTTATTGCACTGGAAATAATGGGATTCAGCGGTTTTCTCTGGAAGTTTATCGGAAGTTTGGGGGTTGCAGGGGTTATTGCAGGGGTTGCCCTGAAAGATCTTGTATCCAGTATTTTCTCCGGAATGCTGATTGGAATTGACAAAGCATACAAAGTAGGAGATTATATTACGATTGGAGCACATTCAGGGACGGTACAGGAGATCGGTTTTTTAACAACCAAAATTCTTACTGATGACGGGAAGAAGGCTTATATTCCTAATCAGGTCGTCTTCAATGCTCCGTTTTATAATATTACAGCTTCCCCACAACGCAGGATTATTTTAAATTTTGAAATTCCTGCTGATGAAGATATCAGTATAGCGCAGAAAGGGATTCTGGATGTGATTAAAAATCTTGACAATGTGGATAAGTTAGACACCATTGAGGTGATCTTTACAGATCTGAAACAAGGTGCATTTAATCTTCAGGTGAAGTTCTGGATAAAAGTAGGTTCTAATCTGGCTCAGGTAAGAAGTAAGGCTTATTTAGGGATTAAAGAGCGTTTTGATGTGGATAAAGTGCAGTTGGTAACGCCAACGAGTATCAGTATTACGAGTGGAGAGACTAATTTGCCGGAAAATTATCAGGATAAGTAAAAAATAACATATGAAGATAAAGACCACTTCAAAAATGAGGTGGTCTTTATTTTATACTATTAATAAAGGTTGAGTATCATAAAGGCTTTTATATTGATATATCGGTTTAATTAGGTTTTCTGCTATATCCGTTTTAGATTAAAATAGTTATTACATAATTTCCTACATTTATGAAAAGATCTAACCAACAAAATATGTCATCACAATCAAATTCATTCCTCCCTATTGAATCAAAAACTTCAAAAGGACTTACGTTATTGATAAAGACTGTTGGCAGATCATTTTTAATTATCACCCCTTTATCCGTTATAATAATGGCTATATTGGTATTGAATGCAAAAGAAATCTCTGTAGAAATAAAGATTGTTTTAATTGGCCTTTTTACAGCAATTGTGAGTTTGTTTGCCTGGCTAGTCACTCAGAAAATCAAAAAAAATACAACCACCCACATTATTGTTGATGAAAAGGGACTTCATCATTATCGCAACCAGGACATTTTACATTCTATACCGTATGCTGATCTTCTTCCAAACCCTGAAAATGGCAAATATGATGTATTTCTGACTGAGTATCATGAATCTGCTCCTAGTTTATGTATTTATTTCTTTGAGCCGGTATTAAAAAAAATTATCAGTAAATCTGTCAATTTAGATATTGATCTGGTTATTACAAATGGTAATTTATTACTTAAAAATTTTGTAAAAGGAATATTGATTTTCAGGCCGGATTTAAAAATTGCACCCAATGTTCTGGATCTTTTCAGACTGGAAGAATTCAATAAATAAAATCACATCATTTCAACGGTTAGCCTTCCAAAATAATAACAAAAAAACCGTTCCAAAAATGGAACGGTTTTCTATTTATTTGAAAATTTTAGATTACGCTAAAACTTCTTTTACTTTGTTTGCAGCTTCTTCTAAAGTAATTGCAGAGTGTACCGGAAGACCAGACTCGTCAATTAATTTTTTAGCTTCTACAGCATTAGTTCCCTGTAATCTTACGATCAATGGAACCGGAAGGCTACCCATCGCTTTGTAAGCATCTACAACTCCCTGAGCAACTCTGTCACATCTTACGATACCTCCGAAGATGTTGATCAAAATAGCTTTTACGTTTGGATCTCTTAAGATGATTCCGAAAGCAGTCTGTACTCTCTGAGCATCAGCAGTACCACCTACGTCAAGGAAGTTAGCCGGGTTACCACCTGATAATTTGATGATATCCATAGTTGCCATTGCAAGACCAGCCCCGTTTACCATACAAGCAACGTTACCATCTAGTTTTACGAAGTTAAGACCAGCTTCACCAGCTTCTACATCCATTGGATCTTCTTCTCTTGTATCTCTAAGTTCAGCTAAGTCTTTGTGACGGAACAATGAGTTATCATCTAAAGTTACTTTAGCATCTACAGCGATAATCTTGTTATCAGAAGTTTTTAATACCGGGTTGATTTCAAAAAGAGAAGCATCAATTCCTGTATATGCATTGTAAAGAGATGAAATAAATTTCACAAATTCTTTGAATGCGTTTCCTTCAAGACCTAGGTTGAAAGCAATTTTTCTAGCCTGGAACCCTTGAAGACCAATAGCAGGATCAATAAGTTCGTTGTGGATCAAATGAGGAGTTACTTCAGCAACGTGCTCAATATCCATACCACCTTCAGTAGAATATACGATTGTATTTTTTCCTTCAGCTCTATCTAAAAGAATAGAAACATAAAATTCTTTAGTTTCAGATTCTCCTGGATAATAAACATCTTCTGCAACCAAAACAGAGTGTACTTTTTTACCTTCAGCAGAAGTTTGAGGAGTTACCAACTGCATTCCGATGATATTCTGAGCGTTCTCTTTAAGTTTATCCATGTTTGGAGAAAACTTAACACCCCCACCTTTACCACGACCACCTGCGTGAATCTGCGCTTTTACAACCCAAGCCTGAGCTCCGGTTTCAGCAGTCAATTTTTCAGCAGCTGCTACAGCTTCATCTACGTTGTTTGCAACGAAACCACGTTGGATAGCTACTCCATACTTTGATAAAATCTCTTTTGATTGATACTCGTGAAGATTCATATTATTTTTATTATTTTATTTTAATATTTAAAGGTTGACAAATTTACTAAAAAGACATGGAAGTTCAAGTTTATTGACTCAAAAATTAAAGTCTGATTGACTTGATTTTTAACATATCACTCAAATTTCCTTTATTCTTCCACTAATTTCTCAGATTGTGATCCGATGAACGGAATTCTTGGAGCCAGAAAATATCCTGTGAGACTCGCAAATAATATCGGTACAAAATAGGTAAACCCGGTAAGTGTTCCTAAGATAATGGTAGTACTCATCGGCGTTCTTGTCACACAGGCATTAATCGCCGCCATGCAGCTTACAATAGCTAATGTAGTATCTACACCTGGAAATAAATTATGGATAATCAATCCTAATGTGGTGCCTACAAAGAACAGCGGAATGATAAATCCTCCCCTCCATCCTGAAGTTACTGTAATGGCAATCGCCAGTATTTTAAAAACCAGAATCAGGATTAAGAAATTGAGTCCGAAATTACCACCGATCAGCTGGTTGATCTCGTTATGTCCAAAGTATCTTGTAATAGGGAAATTATAGGCAATGATTCCTAAAACAATTCCTCCTACCAATGTTTTAATGTAAATCGGAAATTGTCTGTATTCAAAAACTTTCTTGAAAAACTTAACAACAAAAATGAAAATCCATCCAAAAAATGTTCCTACAATTCCGAACAGCGTAGCATATAGAAAATCATATACTCCGGTATAATGATAGGCTTTCAAATCCCAGGTTGCCCCGATTCCTAAGTGGATGATCAAAGCAAACATCAGATAACTGAAACAGCTCGCTACCAACGCAGGAATAATGGCTTTATAATATTCTACAGCGTGTTTATGATGCAGGATTTCCAGAGAAAAAAGACTTCCTCCCAGCGGTGCACCAAATAATGCAGTAAAACCTGAAGCCATCCCGGCAATACTTAAAGAACGCAGCTCTTCTCCTTTTAATCTGAAGATTTTCCCAAGCCAGGTTCCCGTAGAACCGGTTACCTGTACCAAAGGAGCTTCCGGCCCCAAGCTTCCTCCTGAAGCTACACAAAACAGGGATGAAAGAATCATCGAAGGATTGTTCTTCGGTTCCAGCTTTCCTTTATTGAATCTGATATTATTAACAATCAAATGAATTTCTCCCGGATCACCAATAAAATGAATCACCAATCCAGCCAGCAATCCACATATTGCCATGGTCGGAATCACCTGCCATCCTTGAAACCCGGACAGGAATTCAGTGAAATGCTCCAGTACGATCCAATATCCTCCGGCAATAATACCGCCTACAAGACCTGTAACAGCCCACATGAAAAAAGTACGGCTGAATACGAACGGATTGAATCTGATAGGTTGATCTAAGAGATTGAATGTTCTTATTAAGCGTCTTCTCCTGTTAATCTTCATTCTTAAATTCTGTTTTTAGCAAAATATAAGATCAGCATTCCCCAGCTTAAGATCATCATCAGCCCTCCAAGCGGAGTGATAGGTCCTAAGAATTTAAGGTTCATCCCTAGATAATCCTGCATACTCAGAAAATAGATGCTTACAGAGAACAACAATGTTCCTGCAATCATTAAAATGGAAGTCCATTTTTCTGCAGAAGTTTCAAATTTTAAGATATATCCGATGATCAGCAGGAAAAATGCTGCATACATCTGATATCTTACTCCTGTTTCAAAGCTTTCTAGCCTCTCCACAGCTAATATTTTCTTTAAAGCATGCGCTCCGAATGCACCCAGGATCACAGACACCATTCCGTAAACCGCTCCAAAAACTAAAGTAATTGTTTTCATTTTATAACTCTTCTAATTCTAGGGTTAAATATTTTTTTGTTTTATAATCCTGCCAGGTTCCAATGATTTTACTTCCTTTCAAATCCGCTTCTATTAAAGCTCTTGGTATCCATTCCTTAAGTTCTTCGCTATGATAATCATCTTCAGTGATAGAAAAATGTTCATGGACAAATTCTCCTCTCCAGTTAATCGGTTTTTTATTCTTATCATACCAATAAGTGGCGGAAAAAGAATCGTCTTCATTGATTTCGTTAAACAAAACCATAACAGGATATTTTCCGTCAATTTTCCCTTTATATAATTTATTTCCGGGCCCAGTCTGCCCTATCTTTTCAGAACCCGAAATCAGATTCTTACCATAAATGCTCAGGTATTTTTCAAGTTCTTTATAGGTAAATTCAATCTCATGACTTCCCAGATCGTCCAATGCCCGCATGGCATGATTAGAACATCTGCCTGCCACAAAAGTAATTTTATCCTTACCAAAAAAATACCGGATACCATTCAAAGTATGTTCTATGAAACAATCTTCATACATTGCAATTTGATCCTGAACTTCCTCTGATGGATTTTTTTCAGATTTTAATTTCACGAGAAAGTCATTCACTCTCTTTTTTACTCTACTTTGAATCAAACCATTGACTGCTTTCCTGCTCTCTGCCCGAAATAAATCTTCAGCATTGATAAAATTTCCAGTCCTTAGATCAAAATTCTTCCAATCTTCAAATTCTTCCGGATAGGCTCCAGAAGCTTCACCATGAATACCCATTGTTAAGATATTTTTAGGCGTTTCCAGTTTCTCCCAATCATAAAAGTAAAGATAGTTGGAATACGAATTCGTAGCTGTAGAAGCCAGCTTAAAAGGATTTCCACCGGAATTCGGGATATATTCCAGTTCGTTTACCTGAAGAAATGTATTGATCTTATTGGCCACGGAAGGATTTGCAGAATAAGTAACTACAGGAAACACAAAGTTTTCTGATTTGGGCTGTAAATCCTGTATTTTTAAATCTTTCTGCTGAGAAAAACTTAAACCGGAAATCAATAAGAAGAATACAATACTCTTTTTCACTATTTTGATTTTAAGTACATTAAAATGAACTTGGCTACCAAGGTAGAGATTCCCAGTATAATAAACATATTAGCAAATCTCTTGGAGCTTCTGAACCCTTCATTGTTGGTTTTCTTTAAAAAGAATCCAAAAAGAAGGAATCCAATGGGCAAAATGATCTGTAACATTAGTTTCCTCTCATTCTGTTAAATTCATTGATCACCTCGTGATGGCTCACTGTCTTATCTTTGAAATACGTTACAAAGTGCTGCTTTTCCTCTTCTGTAGCACCCAATTGGTTCAGAATATTCAATAAGTGCATTTTCATATGACCTTTCTGGATTCCTGTGGTCACCAATGAACGCAATGCACCAAAGTTCTGTGCAAGACCTGAAACGGCAAGAATACTCATAAGCTCCTGAGCAGAAGGTTTTCCAAGAAGAGCCAAAGAAAATTTTACCAATGGGTGAAGATTCGTAAGCCCTCCTACAACTCCTACAGAAATAGGTAGATCAATCCAGAATCTGAAAATGCCATTGTCTGTTGTACAGTGTGTCAAAGATCTGTATTGTCCGTCTCTTGCAGCATAAGCATGTGCACAGGCTTCTGTTGCTCTGAAGTCATTCCCGGTAGCAATTACAACAGCATCTACGCCATTCATCACTCCTTTATTATGAGTAGTTGCGCGGTAAGGTTCAATTTCAGCAATAGCAACTGCCTGTTTGAATTTAGAAGCAAATTCTTCAGGAGAAATTCCGCTGTCGTCTTTTAAGTCTTCCATTTTACAGGAAACCTCAGCCCTCACGATACAATCAGGTGTAAAATTGGAAAGGATATTCATCACGATCTGCAATGAATTCTTTTCTTCCTGGGTAAAATCTTCGCTGGTTGCCACTTCCTGTCTCAAAGTTTTTCCAAACTGCTCAAGACATGAGTTGATAAAGTTCGCTCCCATAGAATCTACCGTATCAAAGCTTGCTTTCAGCTGGTAATAATTCGGCATTTCTGCAGTTTTATCCACCAGATTGATATTTAAAATACCACCGCCGCGTTTTCTCATGTTCGATGTGATATCTTCTGTCGCTTCAAGTAATTTTTTCTTTAAACTGAAATTAAAGAAATGTAATAATTTATGAGATTCAACATTAAAAATAAAATGGGTGTGCCCCAGTTTTTCAGTGTTGATAATCGTTGTTTTAAAACCTCCTTTATCGATCCAGAATTTTGCAGCTTTGGAAGCGGCAGCAACTACAGAGCTTTCTTCAACGGCCATTGGAAGTGCCAGCAGCTTTCCATCGATCAAAAAGTTCGGGGCAATTCCGTAGGGCATATAAAAATTGGAGATCGTATTTTCAGAAAACTCATCGTGAAGTTTCTGAAGCTCTGCATCATCGTTCCAGTATTGTTTTAATATATTTTGATATTCCTGGTTTCCTTCAAGATATTCGTTTACGAGCCAGTCGATTTTCCCCTGCTTTGGAAGCTTGGAAAAACCTTCGATTGGTTTATGATTCATGATATAAACTTTAATGAGCCGTAAATATAATGATTTTGAGACTCTTTTTTGTTGATAACTTCTATGAAAAAAGATTGACTTTTATCAATTTTGGAACTAAATTTGAACAATATAAAATTATAATATTGATACAAAACAGATCAATCACTTAAACATATGAATTTTGACCGCCTTAAAGAAAAGCTTGAAATCCTTGCTGATGCAGCGAAATATGATGTTTCCTGCTCATCAAGCGGAGGCTCAAGAAAGAATAAAAAAGGAGCTTTAGGAGACAGTTCCGCAAGTGGCATTTGTCATACTTATACGGAAGATGGACGATGTGTTTCTTTGCTTAAAATTTTATTAACCAATCACTGTATCTACGATTGTGCATACTGTGTTTCCAGAAGTTCAAATGATATTAAAAGAGCTGCTTTTACGGTAGAAGAAGTCGTGGATCTTACAATTAATTTTTACCGGAGAAATTATATTGAAGGATTATTTCTAAGCTCAGGAATTTTCAAAAATGCAGATACAACAATGGAACGGCTGGTGAGAGTTGCCAAAAAGCTGCGTCTGGAAGAAAATTTTAATGGGTATATTCATCTGAAATCTATTCCCGGGGCAAGTGATGATCTGATGCAGGAAGCGGCTTTGTATGCAGACCGTTTGTCCGTAAACATTGAAATTCCTACAGAAAGCGGATTAAAATTGCTGGCTCCTGAAAAGAATAGGCAAGATATGATCAGTCCTATGCGGTATATTCAAAAAGGGATCATTCAATATAAGGATGAAAAGAAAGTTCTGAAAAAAGTACCAAAGTTTGCTCCGGCAGGACAGTCTACACAGATGATTGTAGGAGCAACCAATGAAAACGACCTGCAGATCATTAAAGTTGCCGATCATTTTTATAAAAATTTTAATCTCAAAAGAGTTTATTATTCCGGATATGTTCCGGTTCTGGAAGATCAGAGATTACCTTCTTTAACAACTGAGGTTCCAATGCTTCGTGAAAACCGATTGTATCAGTCGGATTGGCTGATGAGATTTTATGGCTTTAAAGCTGAGGAAATTTTAGATCCGAATGTTCCTTTCCTTGATCTGGAAATGGATCCGAAATTAAGCTGGGCATTACGAAATCTTGATCAGTTTCCGGTAAATCTTCAGACTGCAGAATATCGAACAATTTTAAGAATTCCGGGAATTGGGGTAAAAACGGCTCAAAAAATTATCAGTGCAAGACGTTTTCAGGTTTTAACGATGGATCATTTAAAAAAACTGGGAGCAGCTGTCAACCGGGCAAAATATTTTATTGATTTCAATGCAGGGAATTCCTACCTGAAATATTTAACGGATAAAAATTTTAGAAAGCTGTTGATTGGTGGGAGTTCTTCAAAGTTTCACAATCAATTCTCACAACAACTGACATTGTTTTAAACACAAACTACACGATTTTCTCATAAATGATCACTAATTTATTGCTTCGATAAAACAGCACTTTTGTCATTCTGACGAAGGAAGAATCTCAGAATGACAGGCAGCACAACTAAATTTTAAAATTAATAATGACAACCCTACTCTACGATGGAAGTTTTGACGGTCTTTTTACTGCGGTATTTGAAGTTTTTGAATATCGTTATAAAGATGTGGAAATTGCCAGCAGAGAAAGATTTCATCAGGAAAATATTTTTGCTGAAATCCACGAAGTCATTACGCAAACAGAAAAGTCTGAGCGGGTTCTCAACAAACTGGAGCAGAATATTGGGAAAGTGGGTATTCATAAGCTTTTAAAAGTTTTTTTATCAGAAGATCCGGATCTTGAAAACCTTATCCTGTCTGCCGTCAGACAATCCATCAAACATCCCGGAGAAAATATTCTTGAAAACTTTGCAGACAACAATATTCTACAAATTTCAAAAATCTGTAAATCGGTTGATAGGGAAAGGCACAGAATGACTGCTTTTGTCCGCTTTGAAAAAATGAAAGATGGTGTTTTCTTTTCCAAAATAGATCCCGATTTCAACGTTCTTCCGTTGATCCGAAAACATTTTAATGACCGTTATCAGGATCAGAAATGGATGATCTATGATCTGAGGAGAAATTACGGCATTTTTTACGATCTGGAAAACTGCGAATTCTTCTACCCTGATGAAAAACCGGATTTCAATAAGTACCAGCAAAAGTTTCATGATGAAGAGATGAATTATCAGGTGCTTTGGCAGCGATATTTTACTAAAACCAATATTGTAGAACGAAAGAATATGAAACTTCATATTCAGCATGTCCCGAAAAGATACTGGAAGTATTTGACAGAAAAATGGTAAGGCAAAATCCCATATTGTGGATAACTTTTTTTTCAGTGAAGAAAATACTGTATTTTGAAACCTTTTTTTTAATTCTCATTTAAACTATTAATTTAGTGACAGATAGAATCCACATTAACTGAAAACTCATATTGTGGATAACTTTTTCTCATTAACATATAGTTAATATTGAGAATATCTCAATGTTCTTTTTCATGTAAAAATTAAGCAAACAAAGGCAGTTCCAAGAAAAAAAGGAATATGAAAATATGATGTAAAACTATGTAAATCTGCGACCTATGTAACCAAAAACTAAATCAACATTTTTATTTTGTGGATAACTCTTACTTTTTGATAGTCCGCAAGGCTTTCTTTACGATATATTGGGTTTCTTTTGTTAGACTTTCACGAAGCCATTCATCACAAATTTCTACCACAAATTCAGGTTGAGATTTGCTAGCATCATTCAACCAATTACCGACACTGTCCTGTACATACCGGGATGAATCTGATCGTAAAGGTTCTAAAATTTCCAGTCCTAGTCCAGGATTTTGTTTCAAAGCATCAATATGTTCACACCAGACTCCTCTCGGCCGGGTAGATTCACTGGCAAAACGTCTTACATTTTCATTGTCATGCTTCGTCCATTCTGATAAAATAGATAAACTTTCATCAAGATTTTTTGAAATATCCGGACGTACCGTCATCCAGCAGATTTCCCTCACTCCGAAATGAGAATCGGTAGCGAAAGACTGGATACTTTTTAATTTTTCTTTAAGCTTCAACTCATTATTCCTTCCAATGGTATAAGCTGACCAGCAACGCACGAGATCTGCCGGATGGGTTGCAAGCTTCGATAGAAATTCATCATCATTATTTTTTCTGGCTAAAATCAAAAGTCCAACTCCAATAGCTTCGTTGAGAGTATTGACCGTTTGTTTTTTGAGTTGATCTACATTTTCTAAGACGGGTTTTAAATAATCAATCCTGTTATTCTGTTGAAGTAAATTCTCCAACAAGAGTTTTTGATCTACTGCCAGCCATTCTGTAAGATTGGCGGTTTCAATTTCTCCGCGGTTCAGCTGTTCTAAAATATCCGGTGGAATATCTTTGATGGAACGTGCGCCTTTTCGTTTTTCAGCCATACTATTTTAATGATTATCTTTACAAAAGTCTGAAATCAGGCGGACAAAAGCAATACCGCATATTTTTCACCCATAGGGATAAAAAAGTCAATTTTATGGAAACAAAGGAGAGAGCTGAAGAAAATAAAATTTGCCCGTTGGAAGTCGCAGTGAATACCATCAGCGGAAAATGGAAAATCCCTATCGTTTGGCAAATCAATGAAGGAAAAAAACGTCCGAGTGAATTCCTGCGTGGTATCGCTAAAGTGGATCGTAGAGTTTTGAATCAGCAGTTGACGGAAATGGTAGATGACGGCATTTTAACGAAACAGTCTTTTAATGAACTTCCTCCAAGAGTTGAATATACTTTAACACCACTAGGTGATCAGCTGGTAAAAATTCTTTGGCAGCTGAATGATTGGGGTAAATTACTGATTCCTGAAAAAGAAAAAGCCTAAAACAAAAGTTAAATATTGCAGATTTTCAGAACTTTATTTGTTGGTACGTGGAAAAAAAAGATATTTGTGTTAACTAAAAACGCATGAAAAAAATCATCACGGGAATCACAGCGCTTCTTATTCTTACAAACTGTACGAAAGAAAAATTATCAGACCGCTTACTGGCTGAGCCTGATCATAATGAAAATTTAACGGCAAAAAGCTCTGCAAAGATTCATAAGGATAAAAATACCATTCGGGAAAGATTTTCTCCTCCCGAGGGATATGAATGGATTGAAGAAAAATCTGGTTCTTTTGGATATTTCATTGAAAATTTCAAGCTGAAACCTTACAACAGTCAAATTCTGAAATATGATGGTACTCCTATTTCTACCCAGCATCTTCATGAAGCTGTTTTTGATATTGATACCGGAAATAAAGACTTGCAGCAATGCGCTGATGCTGCCATCCGTATGAGAGCAGAGTATCTTTATAAGGCGAAAAAGTTTGACGAAATCAAATTTCATTTTACCAGTGGTGACCTCCTCAGCTGGAATGACTACAAAAACGGAACAAGAGCTTTTGTCAATGGAAATTCGGTGAGCTTTAGAAAGACTACTGTTTTTGATGATTCTTATCAGAGTTTCAGAAATTATCTGGATCTAATTTTTAATTATGCGGGAACGATTTCATTAAATAAAGAAACAAAACCCGTTGCAAAAAATTCTGACCTGAAAACCGGAGATATTCTGATCACACCGGGAAGTCCGGGACATATTGTTTTTATTTCAGGTGTCTGTAAGAATAAAGAAGGGAAAAGCTTGTTTTTATTGAGTGAAGGATTTACACCGGCACAATCTATTCATGTACTCTCCAATCCTTTTAATCCTTATTTTACACCATGGTATGATCTGGATATCGATGCTCAGGAAACTAAAACCGCACGATATTTTTTTAAACCTACAAACTTCAGAAGCTTTTAATAATTTATATTCAAAACTATTGGAAAGTTACTACGATAATCTGAACTTGTTTTTGTAAATTTGTGTTCGAAATTTTTTTCTTGATGAAAGAGAGTGCTGTAAAAAAAATTGCAGTTCTTACTTCAGGAGGTGACTCTCCGGGTATGAATGCGGCGTTAAGAGCGGTAGTAAGAACCGCCAATTACTATAATATCGAATGCTACGGGGTGAGAGAAGGCTACAACGGTCTTATCAACAATGATTTCCTGAAAATGGGAGCCCGTTCCGTAAAAAATATAATCAACCAGGGTGGAACAATTCTAAAGTCTGCCAGATCCGCTGAATTCAGAACAAAAGAAGGCCGTCAGAAAGCTTATGACAATTGCGTAAAGCTTGGAATAGACGGATTGGTTTGTATTGGTGGAGACGGAACTTTCACCGGTGCGAAAATCTTTAACGAAGAATTCGGAATCAGAGTAATCGGTGTTCCGGGAACAATCGACAATGATATTTTCGGAACTGATAATACCATCGGATACGACACTGCTTTGAATACCGCAATGGATGCCATTGATAAAATCCGTGACACGGCAACTTCCCACAACAGAGTTTTCTTTGTAGAGGTGATGGGGCGTGATGCCGGTTTTATTGCATTAAACAGTGGATTGGCAACTGGAGCTTTGGATATTTTAATTCCTGAGAAAAAAGACAGTATTGATGAGCTTTTCACGAAATTCAGAGATGCTGAAAAAACCGGAAAGGCATCAAGCATTGTGGTGGTTGCAGAGGGTGAAAAACTTGCCAATGTGTATGAACTTGCCGAAAAAACAAAGCAGACATTCCCTGATTATGACATTCGTGTAGCCATTTTGGGACACATGCAGAGAGGAGGTTCTCCAAGCTGTGCAGACAGGGTTTTGGCAAGCAGATTAGGCTACGGTGCCGTAACAGGATTAATGGAAGGACAAACCAATGTAATGGCAGGAATGCGTTCTAACGATCTTACGTATACGCCGATTGAAGAAGCCATTAAAAAACATAACGAAATCAATAAAGATCTTTTACTGATTTCAGAAATTTTAGCAATCTAATTATTTTTATAATCTAATAAAAACAAACTATTATGTCAACAATTAAAGTAGGTATCAACGGTTTTGGTAGAATTGGACGTCTTGTTTTCAGAGCAATGACTGAAAGAGACAACATTGAAGTTGTAGGAATCAATGACCTTATTAATGCAGAATACATGGCTTACATGTTAAAATATGACTCTGTACACGGTATTTTCCCAGGTGAAGTTTCTGTAGAAGGAAATGATCTTGTAGTAAACGGGAAAAGAATCAGAGTAACTGCTGAAAGAGATCCTAACAACCTAAAGTGGAATGAAATTGGTGCTGACTATATCGTAGAATCTACAGGTCTTTTCTTATCTAAAGATACTGCTCAGGCTCACATCAACGCTGGTGCTAAGAAAGTAATCCTTTCTGCTCCTTCTAAAGATGATACTCCAATGTTCGTAATGGGTGTAAACCACAAGGAACTTACTGATGATATCAAAATCTTATCAAACGCTTCTTGTACTACAAACTGTTTAGCTCCTTTAGCTAAAGTGATCCACGATAACTTCGGAATCGTAGAAGGTTTAATGACAACTGTACACGCTACAACAGCTACTCAAAAGACTGTTGACGGTCCTTCAGTAAAAGACTGGAGAGGTGGTAGAGCTGCTCTAAACAACATCATCCCTTCTTCTACAGGTGCTGCTAAAGCAGTAGGAAAAGTAATCCCTTCTTTGAACGGAAAATTAACAGGTATGTCTTTCAGAGTACCAACTGTTGACGTTTCTGTAGTAGACTTAACAGTAAGAATCGATAAAGCTGCTTCTTATGAAGAAATCTGTTCAGTAATCAAAGCTGCTTCTGAAGGTGAATTGAAAGGTATCCTTGGATATACTGAAGATGCAGTAGTATCTCAAGACTTCGTAGGAGATAAGAGAACTTCTATCTTCGACAAAGATGCCGGTATCATGCTTTCTCCAAACTTCGTGAAACTTGTTTCTTGGTATGACAACGAAATGGGTTACTCTAACAAGTTAGTTGATATGCTTGTACACGCTGCTTCTTTATAATAAGAAATGAGCGATAAGCAATAAGTAATATAAAACCTTCCCGATGGGAAGGTTTTTTTGTTTTTGTTTTTATTTCTTACTTTTGATAAATAACCCGAAGGGAATACCTATACTTACTTTGACCATAAAACTATTTTTTAAGGCCCTTGTATGATAGGGCTCATTATCTATACCAGCCATAATCCTAAAAGTTGCCTTGTTTACATCTTCTTCATCATTTATTCTGAAAATCAAACCTCCCTGAAGAGCATACCTGTTTCTGTAATCCATATAATCCATGTTTTGTAAGGCAAAAGTATGATATGCATAAACCATCACACCGAAATTATTTGTTATAAAAGCTGATGCTTGTACACCTGATTGTAGGGTCCAAAAGGCTCTTTTAAGATAGGAATACTCACCCAATGTTCTTCCATATTTATCAACTATAAAAGTTTTATCATCTCTTTGCTCCAAAACAGGTTTCTCACTTCCTGTATTTGCATTTAAAAGATTACCCATTATAAAATTTGAAAATATTTGAAGATTTATTAATTTCATAAGCTTTACATTATACTGTCTGTTTAAATTATAAGAAAAATTAACATTTATCCTTGGATAATTTTTAATCTGATTTTCTACTGCTATATTTTTTTTAATAATAGCTGTGTCTAAATCTATGTTCTGGTTATAAATATCAATAGTTGTTTTAATCCACTCTAACCTACTCCCATTAAGAACTCCAATATTTTTCTTATCAAAAGCAATAATACTATCATTAATATATTTTGATGGTTCAGCTATTATTTTTTCGTAGCTTTCATTTTTCTCTTTAAGATTACTGACTATCTTTTCATATCTCTCTAGTTTTTCATATTTTTCTAGCTTTTCGTTCTCATTTATATCATTATTCAATTCTTTTTTTATTTTTTCAATACCATTTGAAAATAATGTTAATAACTTCTGATCGTACTTTGATTTTAACGAATCATAATTATTAATAACAGTATCATTATAATATTTATCTCTTTTTTGGCACAATTCTGTGCATTTTTTAGGATTAAAAAATCTCGTTTGAGAAGGAATTATTACATTAAAAGTAAATGATGCTCCAATATCATTTCTCCATGATTTATCCGAATAAAATAATCCACTATTAATGCTTGAAGTATATGCACTAATATTCATAAAAAAATAATCACGGTAATTAAAATTAGCTCCAATACTTAATTTGGTATCATTTCCACTTGTAAATGCAATAGCATTATTATCTGTCACATTATCAGCAGAATTTAGTACAACAGCTCTTTTTAATATTTTAAAATCATCTATAAAAACACTATCATGAATAACTTTTGCATTATGTTTATTTTTTTCTGCAATACATTTATAACCAATACTAAAAAATGTACTATCAAGTTTACTACGAATAATATCTTCTGGGTTTTGGTTAGTCTCTGTTAAAAAAATAAATGCTTTAGGGTAAAAAAAAAATTTTTCACCATTTGTTCGCTCAATAATAAAAATTGATTGATTATTGAGATTAATGAATACTGGTTTCTCGTTTACCAAATAAATTTGCTGATATTTTAGTATCCCATTTGCAACTGTTTTTCCATCTATTTTGTTTATATTTAATCCTGTATTTTTCTCTATTAGTTTTATAATTTCTTCTCTTTTATCATTCTCATTTATTTTCTTGATAAAATCATTAAATGTTTTTGCATT
Organism: Chryseobacterium sp. GVT01B; assembly: GCF_019970045.1. Lineage (GTDB taxonomy): Bacteria > Bacteroidota > Bacteroidia > Flavobacteriales > Weeksellaceae > Chryseobacterium. The sequence continues at coordinate 199,826 of NZ_JAHXYI010000004.1, read as the reverse complement.
TGATACATTTGGATATCTGGATTTATAGTCAGACAACAATCTCACTTGGCTAAAAACCATCCCCACCCATCCGAGCAGAAACAGCAATAAAATTTTTGTTTTCATGGTTATTTATTTTTCAGATTAAAGTTTTTTTGAAATGGTCATTAGTTTTATTTAAAGCTACAATACTTACCTACCACATGAAATACCACAAAAGGGTGATTTTTTTAACATAATTTTATTATTTTTAAGAAAACATTAACCAATGGAGAAAAAGCACTTGACTCATGCAAAAAAACCGCATCCCCTCACCAAAGTCTGGAATGACTATCCTGAAATTTTACAGAATAATAACAGAGTCCTACCCGTTCCCGCCATAGAACATCTTATAGGAGAAATCTTTGCGCCGGGAAAATTTTATTATTATGTTATTAATTTTGCAGACAGCACCATTTGCAATCATCATGAAGACATTTTGAAAATACATGGTCTTATTAAATATCCAGTACACCTGAAAGAAATTATAGACCTCATCCATCCCGATGACATTGAGTTTGTCATGGAAGCAGAAAGAATGTCAATAGAAAAAATAAAAGAAATTAACGGCTTTGATTACCAGCAAGAACTGAAAACCAGCTACTGTTTCAGAATGAGAACTTCAAAAGGTAATTATGAACTCTTCCATCATCAGGCCTTACACACTTATAAAGATGAAAACGGCAGGCTTTTGCAGTCTGTTAATATACACACCAATATTGAACACATCACGCACCAAAATTCTTATGTTGTATTGCTATCCGGAATCAATGGTCGGGAAGATTTTCACCAGATGCAGTGGATGGAACATGATAAACCTCATGAATCTACTCCTGTCATTTTCACCAAAAGAGAGGTCGAGATTATCAACTGTATTGCAAAAGGCTATTCCACTGGAGAAATATCTGATCTGTTGAATATTTCAGAGGAAACGGTACGTACCCACAGGAAAAATATTTTAAGGAAATCCGATTGCAGAAACAGCTCCGAACTCATTAAAAAAACTTTTGAATGGGGATACCTATAAAACCTTTATCCTAAGCCTGACAAATCTCACCAAAGAATTTCAGCATAAAACTTGTACTTTTATGGGTAAAGGAATGAAAATGATACAACCACGATTTAAAGATGCTCCCCATTTCAGAGATTTCTGGGAAAGTGGAAACGGAAAACTGCTTATTGAATTTTCCGGAGCAAAAGTGAGTTTTGAAAAATTTGAAAAATTCGCTCCTTTTTTTCATCATGTGGACGAGATTGGTGATGAGGTGGTAAGAGATATTTATTTTACTAAAAAATTTCATGAGGCATCCAGGGAAATTGAGCAGTACATCAGAAATGGAGTTTCGGAAACAGATTCAGTTCCTGAAAGTGTAAAAAAGCTTTTCACCCAAACTCAAAGAGTTCCAGAATGGCTTGATTACAATTTACTCAAAAGCGGTGCTGAACTCTGCATGAGAAGCAACCTGGACTCGTTAATCTCATTGAGGGATTATTGTCTGATTGGTGGTTATGACTACGCCTACCTCAACAAACCGCTTATCGTTACAGAGGCATTAAAAAAGGGTGCGGTAAAACGTCTTTCGGAAACATTGGATTTCTGGGTAAATGCTACCCGTTACAATGCACTGGAAGTTCACGCAAAAGGCTATGAGTTTGCTATAAAAACCCGGCTGATCCATTCTTACGCAAGACTTTCTATCAAAAAGCATTATAAAGGCTGGGATACAGAAAACTGGGGTGAGCCCATCAATTCATGGGATATGATGGCAACGTATATCGGTTTCAGTCTTGTCTTTCTTCACAGCCTTCAAAAATTGGGTAATAGTTTTTCCCTTGAGGAAGAACAGGGAATTTTTCACCTTTGGAAATACGTAGGTTATCTTCTGGGAATTCCGGAACAGCTTCTTCCTGACAATAAAAAACAAGCTACTGAATATTTTTATTTATGGACCTCTGTTCAACCTCCGTCCGATAAAGATTCTGTTCTTCTTGCCCATTCTCTGCTGAATGAGTCTCTGGAAAATCCAATTTTAAAATTTGAATTCCAAAGGAAAAATTTAAAATATCTGCATGTCTGCTGTACCTGGTTTCTGCTGGATGATGAAGTCTGCAAAAGGCTGCAGATCCCGGAAGTTCCCAACAAAAATCTGTTTCCCAAATCAAAGATCCTTTTCAACAAAATTTATGACAGAATCGTAAGCCGCGATGCCAGAATAAAAAGAGGAAATAAGGATCAGATGAAAGTATTGGAAGATTATCTGAATATCACCAAGAATTCAAATTTTCATTAAAATACCTCTTTTAAAAATCGCAAAGGCGCAAAAAATTCCCATGCGTTACAAAAACTTTTAAGGCGCAAGAAAATGAAAGATTTTCAGCTAGAGAAATTATAAATCTTAAATAAATTTTTCTCGAAGATCAAGCTATTTACGCAGATTTTTATTAACATCTGCATAATCAGCAAAATTAGCGAGAGATAAAATAATTTTACAGTATTCAATTTTATCTTCGATAAAATTTTTGCGCCTTAAAGCATAGAATCATTAAAAAAGCTTGCGTCTTTGCGAGGCTCCAACAAACCTTACATTAATAAATCAGCAGTTTTTTAGTTACAAAAAAAAATCTTTAAATATTCCTATACAGCTCATCCTCCATTCTTTCGTTATGAATAAAATCAGCAGCAAAATTTTATCATTTTTTAACTCTAAAAACAGTTTTCAGGGACAAATAATATTAGTTTTTGATATTTAAATTATGTATTTTTGAGAAATTATTTTAATAGCGATGAGTAACATTGATGATAAGAAAAAAGCACTTGCTTTAGTGCTTGACAAATTAGATAAAACATACGGAAAGGGAACAGTAATGACTTTAGGTGATGAATCTATAGACAATACAATAGAAGTAATTCCTTCCGGTTCTTTAGGATTAGATATCGCATTAGGTATCGGCGGATATCCAAAAGGAAGAATCATTGAAATATACGGTCCTGAATCTTCAGGTAAAACAACATTAACCCTTCATGCTATTGCTGAAGCTCAAAAAGCAGGTGGTATTGCAGCATTTATTGATGCAGAGCACGCTTTCGACAGAACATATGCTGCGAAATTAGGAATTGATCTGGAAAACCTTATCATTTCTCAGCCGGATAACGGAGAACAGGCTTTAGAAATTGCAGATAACCTTATCCGTTCAGGAGCTATTGATATCGTTGTGATTGACTCTGTTGCTGCTCTTACGCCAAAAGCGGAGATTGAAGGTGAAATGGGAGATTCTAAAATGGGTCTTCATGCAAGATTAATGTCTCAGGCATTAAGAAAGCTTACAGCTACTATTTCAAGAACAAAATGTACAGTGATTTTCATTAACCAGTTGAGAGAAAAGATCGGGGTAATGTTCGGAAATCCTGAAACCACTACCGGAGGTAACGCTCTTAAGTTCTATGCTTCTGTAAGAATTGATATCAGAAAAGCCAGCGCACCTATCAAACAAGGTGATGAAGCTATCGGTAGCCGTGTGAAAGTGAAGATTGTGAAAAACAAAGTAGCACCTCCTTTCAAACAGGCAGAATTCGATATCATGTATGGTGAAGGAGTTTCTAAAGTAGGTGAGATTCTTGATACCGCAGTAGATATGGGAATTGTGAAGAAAAGCGGATCTTGGTTCAGCTACGAAGAGACTAAACTTGGTCAGGGACGTGATGCTGTAAAAGAAGTTTTAAAAGACAATCCGGATCTTTCTGAGGAATTGGAAAACAAGATCAAGGAAGAAATGAAAAACAAATAATTTTTCAGAAAAATATAGAAAGGCAGTCTTAGGATTGCCTTTTTTATTTTTTGCAAACTTACCACGCAAAGGTTTCATCTGTGTGCTGTAATATTTTTAAGAGAGCAAAGGGCGGAATCAATTTTCATTGATTCGTACTAAGCAAACGCCTCATTTACCACAAAGTCCATCAACGACAAAGTCATAACCTTTTGGACCCTTACCATCAGCTATCAAATCACATAATTCTTTACGTTTAAATAAATAAAGGAAGGATCAGAAAATAAAAAAAGAGGTCATTCCATGGAACAACCTCTTTAGCCTTTATATTCTTTTAAATTATTCAGCAATTTTACCTTGCAGCTGAATTGCTCCGGTAACTTTCATCCCTTTTACAGGAGTTTCAAATCGCATATTTTCTTTATTCACAAAAGCATCAATGGTGAAGAAGTCTTCATTCTCTTCGTTGGTAATCAATTTCAGTTTCAGAATATATCCTTTAACGCTGCCATCTTCAAGTAATTCTGTTTCTTTAAAGTCTACAACCTGTGCAATAAAATCAAAACATGCATAATTAGGAAGATCCTGGCTTGGTGCATAGGTTGTGAAGTCTTCACTCATTTTAGTTCCATCAGGTAAATCAGTGTTTGTGTGAACGTCAAGAATGAAAACAATTCCGCTGATATTTACCTTCAGATGAGGCTGAGTCATGTAAGTGTTTCTATTTTCAGCATAATCTGTAGCAAAGAACCAAACTCCAAAAGTTTCTCTGGCCGGCCCTGCTACAATCGCCTGCAAATTCAGCGCATTTTCCCATTCCCTGATTGATCTTGTTTCAAAATCTAAAGTGTAATTAGTCTTTACCTCCGGAATTATGGTACTCAATTCATCTGTAACAATAGTTTTAAATCTTACATCTTCAAATTCTGTTTTGTTTTTATCTTCACCGGATGAATCTGTAACCGTAGACTGCATTAAAACAGTGGTAAGATATTGACCGTAATCTTTAGTCTGGAAATTTTCATGACCAAAAATACCGCTCCAGGTATTCACAAGATTATGAACATTTGATTTTCTTATGATAATTCCTGCTTCATTAGTTGTTTCAGGAGCAGCAATTCCTTCTGTATTCGGGAAATAATCCTTACCATCCACTAACTGATGATTCATGATCTCATTATTTTCTTCGTGAGAAAACTCTGCAAAACCTTTATAAGTGACATTTTGATTTTCAAAAATATAAGGAAGCCCTGTTTTTGCCTTATCAGATCCTTCAAAATGATAAGAAAGTGAAATTGCTTTAAATTCTTCTTCTTTTGTTGCCGGATTATGATTAGCATTATTATCAAACTGAGAGTGATACAAAATCATATAAGATTTGATCTTACCCTCCTGAAGTTCGTTTTCAAATTTTTCTTCCATTTGTGCGATCGCCTGTTGTGGAGCAAGTGCATAAGCATCTTCTGTTACCATATAAGCAAAGCCTTCTACCTCACCATTTTCTTTTTCAAAAGCAGAAATAGGTGTATACTCCCCTCTTAGCTGAAGCGCTATAGAATAGACTATATAATCGTTGTAAATTTTGATTTTTTCATATTCCTTATTTACTGTCTTCGGCTCTTCCAATTGTGATGAAGGGATTTCCGGTATTGTTTCCACCACTTCTTCCGCTACTTCCTGTACTACTAATTTTTCCTCCGGCATTTCCATTTCCTGAACCAAAGTACTTACATTTTCCTGATTGTTATTTTTCTTCTTAAAAAAATCAAAGATTCCCATACTGTTATTTATAATTGGCGGTAAATATAATAAAAGTGCCCAACAGACCCATCATAAAAAAAATGCCATTGTGTCAGTTTATGTTTTGTGATATATTTTCTGAGAAGTATAAAAAAACCCGGCGGAGCCTTTGGCTCCGCCGGGTTCATATTAATTAGGCTTATCATCTGTCAGCTCAAATCCCCAATCTTTTCCTTTTTGGGTAGCTGGAATACCTTTCGTCATCCAGACCGGAGCTTTAGCACCTTTAAGATAGTAATCAAAAAACTGCTGTTCACGGATTTGAATATCCTTTCTGTTCTGGCGTTTTACCAGATTATGATCATCACCGTTATAGTTCAGAAGCCATACCGGCTTTCCGAGACGGCGTAATGCAGTAAACATTTCAATTCCCTGATACCATGGCACTGCACCATCTTTATCATTACTCATAATTACTACCGGAGTCTGTACTTTATCAATAGTAAAAAGCGGTGAATTTTTAATATAAAGATCCGGTGCTTCCCATAGATTTTTTCCTAATCTGCTTTGTGATTTCTCATACTGAAACTGTCTGTTCATCCCCGATGTCCATCGGATTCCACCATATGCAGAAGTCATGTTAACAACAGGAGCTCCACTCCACGCGGCTGCATACATATTGGTATGAGCAATAAGATAGGCTACCTGATAACCACCCCAGCTTTGTCCCTGAATTCCGATTTTAGTACCATCTACCCAGGAATTTTGCTTTAGCTTTTCAACTCCGGAATTAATGTATTCCATTGCAGATTCTCCAGGGAAACCATCTGTATAAGAAATATCAGGTGTGAAAACCAGATATCCGTTGCTCACAAAATAAGAAATATTCAATCTTGAAGGTGTAGGAGCGGGCGCAACATAGCGGTTCAGATTATCAGAAAGTTTTTCATAGAAATAGACAATCATAGGATATTTTTTATTCGGATCGAAATTTTCCGGTTTGTATAAAACTCCTGTAGAAGTATTCCCTTTTGGTGTTGTCCAGTTTACCAGTTCATCTGTACCCCAGTTATACTGGTTTTGTTGCGGATTCGTATCACTCAGCTTTTGTTGTTTTGAGAAATCAGATGTTGCAAAAATATTGGGAGAATCAGTGTATGATTCCTTTACCATAATATATTTTTCTGCATTTTTTGCTTTTTGAAGACTTCTGTATCCCCATACATTTTCCATCTGGATTTTTACCGGATCAGAATTCGACTGAATAGAGATCTTAAAAATTCCATTCGCTTTGGATGTATTATCAAATGCTGATAAATAAATGGCGGATTTTCGGTTTAAGCTTTTAATATCTTTATCTAAATCGTAGGTATCAAATGTTATTTTATTTTTACGTCCAAATCCGTTAGTGATATTCCTAGGTTTTTTTGAACCATTCAGGAAAAACTCCCAAAGATCATAGCGGTCTCTGATAATCACAGATTCATCATTATCTGTCCAGGATGCAATACCATAAGAATTTGGAAAATCCGGCATATCAAATTCCTCGTCCACAAATGAAACAGGTAATCCGCTACTCAATGGAAGAGTTTGTTTGGTTTTCACATTATAACTCAGCCATTTCCCTTTTTCTCTGTCAAAAATCACAACAAATTTTCCTAGTGGAGATACAGCCGCCGAACCGTTCAGATTCTGAATAATTTCCGTTCTTTCCCCTGTTTTATTATCAATCAGGAAATACGTTTTCTTTGTTGCCCCTTCCCATTGTGAAGAAATACGGTTGTTTAAACTTGTAATACCAAGCGCAAATTCAGCATTCCCCTCATTTACCAGTCTTAAAGTATCCAAATCTTCACCATCTATTTTTCTGAAGACATCCGGTTTTTCCGTCTGCATTACCGCGGCATAAGATTTTTTCAGATCATTTTTCAATTCCTTTAGCTGCACTGTTTGCAGATAATCATCTTTATAATTCCAGATGTCTACAATGGCATGGTCATTCGCAATCATTGCAGTATCTTTCGCGATAGGCTTTGGAGCAACACCGAAATACAACTGTTTCCCATTTTTACTGAATAACGGTAAACGGTTTTCAGAAATTACCCAGTTCTTCTTCATCTGCGCATTTTTATTGGTAACAGTTTCTTTTTTATTTCCTTTAAAATTAAAATAATACAACTGATACAATTTCACCAAATCATTTTGTGCGGAAGAAGTTCCCACATATGCCAGTTGATTTCCTTCTTCATCAAAAGACAATTGTGAAAAATCGCCTTCCATTTCTGAAATCTTATTTACAGTTCCTTTTTGCAGATCTACAACCTGTACGGTCTGAAGTGCATATTTCTTAGGTTTTGATTTATCTGTATCTTTTTTGTCCTCAGATTTCTCATCTGCGGAATCCTTTACTTCTTTTTTATCCTTTTTAGGTTTTTCTTCCGGTTTTTTAGTCACGAAAACAAGTTGCTTTCCATTTTTACTAAACTCATAACGGATTACATTATAATATTCCGTAGTTTTTCCATCCAAAAGATTTCGAACAATCAGCTGCAAAGGCTTTACATTTTTATCTTCATCTTTATTTTCGTCTCCATCTTCTTTATCGGAGGCATCATCCGAAGATTTATCTTTTGTATTCTCCAGAAGATAAGCAACATTAGAACCTGCTTTTTCAGGAATTTTAAATGATTTCACATTCGGGATTTTCTCTGTTTTATCATGTAAAAAATCAACAATCGCAAGGCTGTCTTTTGTTAATTTATTCTTCTTAAGTTTTTTATCTTTTACTGCTTTTATATCTTTATACTGCGGACGGATTTGAAAGACAGCAAACCTGGAATCATTCGTAAAATCTACTTTTGTTCCTCTTGCAAACTTCTTTGACGTTTTATTTTTAATGGAATATAAAGAAAGGTTAGAATTTCCTTCCTGAGCATCTACAGAATAGGCAACCCATTTTCCATCATTGGAGATTTTTCTCGAGCCAATATTCTGCCAACTGTCATAGACAGAATGGTCTAAAGGCTTCTTCTGCCCATATACCCAGAAGGTCATGATGAGCAGCATAAAAACTGTACATTTCAACTTCATTTTTAAAATATTTTAAGAATTAAAAGTAAGGTATTTCTTTGACAAATCTATATAACAAGGCCGTTTCAGTTTGAAAAAATGACATTCTGTCACTTTCATCTTCATGGTATTTTTTTTGAGAAGTATGTTGAACAATTAAAATATAAAATATGATGACTAAAGGAAATATTAATGTATCTGTGGAAAATATTTTCCCGCTTATTAAAAAATTTCTTTACAGTGACCACGAAATATTCTTAAGAGAATTGATCTCCAATGCAACGGATGCTACTTTAAAATTAAAACATTTAACAAGCATCGGAGAAGCAAAAGTGGAATACGGAAATCCGAAACTTGAAGTTAAAATTGATAAAGACCAGAAAACTTTACGTATTATCGACCAGGGTATTGGGATGACAGGTGAAGAAGTTGAAAAATACATCAACCAGGTTGCTTTCTCAGGAGCTGAGGAGTTTTTGGAAAAATATAAAGATTCTGCGAAAGATTCAGGGATTATCGGACATTTCGGTCTTGGATTCTACTCTGCATTTATGGTGGCTGAAAAGGTAGAAATTCTTACAAAGTCTTATAAAGATGAACCAGCTGTACGTTGGATCTGCGATGGAAGCCCGGAATTCACTCTTGAAGAAACTACTGACAAAACTGATAGAGGAACTGAAATCATCCTTCATATTGCTGAAGATTCTGTAGAATTTTTAGAAGAAGGAAAAATCCGTGAACTGTTATTAAAGTATAATAAATTCATGCCTGTTCCGATCAAATTCGGGACTAAGACCCATACACTTCCTTTACCGGATGACGCTCCTGAAGATTCAGTAGCAGAAACGGAAGAGGTAGACAATATCATCAATAATCCGGTACCGGCATGGACGATCGCTCCAAGCGAACTGACCAACGAAGATTATATGAAATTCTACCACGAGCTGTATCCAATGCAGTTTGAGGAGCCTTTATTCAATATTCACCTGAACGTTGATTATCCTTTCAACCTTACGGGAGTTCTTTTCTTCCCGAAACTGAGCAATAATTTAAATATCGACAAGGATAAAATTCAATTATATCAAAACCAGGTATTCGTAACGGACGAAGTAAAAGGAATTGTTCCGGACTTTCTGATGCTACTGAGAGGAGTTATTGATTCTCCGGATATTCCATTGAACGTTTCCCGTTCTTATCTTCAGGCTGATGGCGCTGTAAAGAAGATTTCATCTTACATCACGAAAAAAGTAGCCGACAAAATGGCCTCTTTAATCAACGAAAACCGTGAAGACTACGAGAAAAAGTGGAATGATATTAAAATCGTAATCGAGTACGGAATTATTACGGAAGAAAAATTTGCTGAAAAAGCAGACAAATTCACGTTATATCCTACTACAGACGGAAAATATTTCCTTTGGGATGAACTGGTTGAGAAAATCAAACCTATCCAAACGGATAAAGATAATAAACTGGTTGTACTTTATGCTACCAATGCTGATGAACAGCACAGCTATATCCAGTCTGCAAAGGATAAAGGATATGAGGTTCTGTTATTAGACTCTCCTATCACTCCACACGTTATCCAAAAGCTGGAAACTTCAAAAGAAAATATCTCTTTTGCAAGAGTAGATGCAGATCACGTGAACAACCTGATTAAAAAAGATGAGCCGGTAATTTCAAAACTGAATGAAACTGAAAAAGAATCTTTGAAAAAGAATGTTGAAGAAGCTATACAGGATTCTAAGTTTACAGTTCAGCTTGAAGATCTTGACAGCAATGATGCTCCATTCACTATTACCCAACCTGAATTCATGAGAAGAATGAAAGAAATGCAGGCTACAGGCGGTGGTGGTATGTTTGGAATGGGAGGTTTCCCGGAGATGTACAATCTTGTGGTAAACTCCAATAGTGAGCTTTCCAATCAGATTTTAAAAACTGAAAATGCTGAAGAGAAGGAAAGCTTAATCAAATATGCTTTGGATCTTGCCAAGCTTTCACAAAACTTACTGAAAGGAAAAGACCTGACAGATTTTATACAGAGAAGCTATAAGCAACTTGAAAAATAATTTACAAGAGACTGTTTCATTTTGAAGCAGTCTTTTTTTGTCTACAGAGGTTGGGAAAACGCAAAGGCGCAAGATTTTTATATACTATGCGCTTTAGGGCGCAAGGATTTTATCTCCGATAAAATTTTGTCCTGTTGAATCTAGCTGAAAATCTTACATTGAGCGAAGTCGAAATGTTCTTGCGCCTTAAAAATATACCTAACGCATGAAAAAATCTTTGCGTCTTTGCGTTTTCTAACAATCTAAAAATCATCAACAGCTAATATAAATAATCTGAATATTATAAACCTGTTCCTTCTTTTCTCTTAATCTTCATTGCTTTACTCTACATTTTATTCGTTTTCTATTGTATAGCTTATGCTTTTTTGCCATTTTTGTATAAAATGTAGGTCATGCAAAAAGAAAAATTACGCGTCATCAGAAAGCAAAAAGGCTACACTCAACAGCAGGTAGCTGACTTTATCGCAACAGATGTATCTAATTACAGCAGAAAAGAAAGCGGTGATGTGAGGATCGTAAAAGATGAATGGGACAAACTTGCCCGTTTTCTGGATGTACCCATTGAGGACATTTATGAAGAAGAGGAAGCTACAGTAGTAATTAATAATAACCATCCTGTATTTAATGACAGATCTTCTTCTGCAGGAGTTATTAATAGTCTGAATAACTATGATAATATTCCGGGAGATATTATTGAAAACCTACAAAACTATATTGCTTTATTAAAAGAAGAAAATGAAAGACTTAAAGAAGAACTGAAAGGTCTCCCAAGCGGAAAAAAATAATACGGTTTGAAACTTTAAAAATATTGGTGTCACTCATATTCAACTATGAAGTGACATTTTTTTGTGATATGTAATATTGATGTATGAGTTTTTTGACGCAAAGTACTTAATGATTCGAATGTTTTACTTCAGGTGGCAAAGAGTTGCGACTCTTTCGCTGATGAAGCTTTGGGGCAATACGTTCGCTTAAAAAAATCAATGAAATTGATTCCCTTCTTTGCTCCCTTAAAAATAGTACAGCCTATAGATAAAAGCTTTGCGTTAAAAAAATCATCGTTTCCGAAACTTAAAATTTACAATTCAGCCAACGGATCCCAGAACAGTTTTTTGAAATTTTTTATTCTAAGATTTTCTACAGTGATTCCCTCTGCTTCAAGCTTAGGTTGAAATTCCGGAACAGATAAAATTCCTGAGCTTGATATGACGCGGTGAGCAGGAACATCTTTCGGACATCCTCCCATCGCTTTTCCTACGTGTCTGGAATGGTTGGGATAACCAACTGCTTTTGCGATGGCTCCATACGTAGAAACACGTCCTTTAGGGATAAGTCTTGCAACTTCGTATACCTGCTGTTTAAAAATTTCGTCCATATCAAATGATTATTTTAAGCGTACTTTCTTTTTTGCATCATTTTTGAACTCTTTCAGCCTCAATGATGTTTGATTAAAAGATAAAGATATGAAAAAATCATTTTTCAGGCTGTTGAATGCCATTAATAAAAAGGTACTTCCAAAGTTGAGCAAGAAGGATCCTAATCATCTGACTAAGATTGAAAAGGGAATTCTGGCATATCGTTATTTTGTGCTGGTAAATTCTTTGGATTGATTTTTCTGAATATGAATGTCTTTTGCCACAGATGTCTGTGGAGAATTTTGGAAAACGCAAAGGTGCAAGCTTTTTATATACTATGCGCTTTAAGGCGCAAGGATTTTATCTCCGATAAAATTGTTATCATATTTTATTTGAACCTAAGACCATTTAAGTTTTTAGAGTATTAATAGCTAAAGCTATTTTTTTAGCTCTCTCTTCATTTTTCTTAATGGTTTAAATAGTTTGAGTTTTTAAAACAAATCTATTTCCAAATGCTAAAATAAAAAGCGCTCCAAATAAATTGGAGCGCTGTATGATAATCTCTGATGAGAATTTTGTGCTTAAGCGTTTTCTAAAATGTAAGAGAACATCAATGGTGCACAGATAGTTGCATCACTTTCAACGATAAATTTCGGTGTAGTGATATCCAGTTTACCCCAAGTGATTTTTTCATTTGGAACAGCACCTGAATAAGATCCGTAAGATGTTGTAGAATCAGAAATCTGACAGAAATAAGACCAGAAAGGAATGTCATGCATTTCCATATCCTGATATAACATTGGTACTACACAAATAGGGAAATCTCCTGCGATACCTCCACCAATCTGGAAGAATCCAACTCCTTTTCCTGCTGAATTTTTAGTATACCAGTCAGCAAGGTAAGTCATATATTCAATTCCTGATTTCATTGTAGTAGCTTTAAGCTCTCCTTTGATACAGTAAGAAGCAAAAATGTTACCCATTGTAGAATCTTCCCATCCTGGTACTACGATTGGCAAATTAGCTTCTGCAGCAGCAATCATCCAAGAGTTTTCTCTAGGAATCTCATAATATTGCTCCAATACTCCTGAAAGGATCATTTTGTACATGAATTCGTGAGGGAAATATCTTTCTCCTTTAGCTTCAGCATCTTTCCAGATCTCAACGATATGTTTTTGTAATCTTCTGAAAGCTTCTTCTTCAGGGATACAAGTATCTGTAACTCTGTTCAGACCTCTTTCTAAAAGATCCCACTCGTCCTGAGCAGTCAAATCTCTATAATGAGGAACTCTTTCATAGTGAGAGTGTGCTACAAGGTTCATTAAATCTTCTTCAAGGTTAGCCCCTGTACAAGAGATAAAATCTACTTTCCCCTGACGAATCATTTCAGCAAGAATCTTCCCTAATTCAGCAGTAGACATTGCTCCAGCCAAAGTAATCATCATTTTTCCGCCATCTTTAAGATGTGCAACATATCCTTTAGAAGCATCCACCAATGCAGCTGCGTTGAAGTGCAGGTAATACTTTTCTATGAATTCAGTTATCGGTTTGCTCATTTTTTTAATTTTTGCAAAGATAAAACTTAAAAACGGAATGCAGCCAAAGCACTTGAAGAAAGTATAACAGAGGAGTCTTTTTTTATCATTTGTTAAATAACAAAGTTGTTTTATTGGAAAACGCAAAGGCGCAAAAGTTTTTCATGAGTTAGGTATATTTTTAAGGCGCAAGAACATTTCGACTTCGCTCGATGTAAGATTTTCAGCTAGATTCAACAGGACAAAATTTTATCGGAGATAAAATCCTTGCGCCTTAAAGCACATAGTATATAAAAAGCTTGTGCCTTTCCGTTTTCCAAAACAGTTGAGCCAATGAAATAAAAAGCGCAGCTCAAATAGCCACGCTTTCATTGTAATTCAACTTAATGTTATTCAAAAAGGGTTATCCCTCCCAGGCTTCCACTTTCAGAATCTCAATTTTTCTTTCTCCGTCTCTGAACGGCCAGTTGATAACATCCCCCACTTTATATCCTACTACTGCAAGAGCAATATCGGATAGTATGGAATGTTTATTCTTTTTAAGTTTTGCTTTGGTAGACGGTACAAAAATATATTCGTGTTCAAAATCTAAGGTATGGTCTTTTAAAGTTACTTTCCTTTCAACTGTTACGATATCAGCAGGCAAATCTCTTCTCAATACCTGTTTTGCATTTCTAAGTTCTTCCGTAAGTCTTTTTTCTTCTCCGATGCTCACTTTTTTTCTTCTGATTGTATCTTTTATAGCATCATAAATTCCGGTGGTTACAATAATATGATTGGACATTTTTCAATTTTTTTTAAATTAAAATGCAGTTATTCGCTGACGACCCAATGTAGAATCCAGGCATACAACAGCCTTCCTCTATAGAAAACTGCAAAAAAAGCAATAAATAAAATCCGGAATAATTCCCTGTCTTGGATCCTGACAGGGCTTAATTGATAAAGTCCTTAGAACTTTTCAGAAAAGAATCTGTGTGTAAATAAAGTAATGACAGCAACAATCCTGATTGCCTGCGTTCTGCCGAGAAAGAGATTGTTGCTGCCATTATTATGAGATTATATGTAATCCTTACAAAGATAGCATTTAAAAACGAAATGTAGCTGCTGCGCTCAAAGAAACTCTTGTCAGACCTTCTTTCTGGTCATCATCAAGATCAGCGGTCTGTCCATTCACTTTTATTTTGCTCAATGTTCCTGCCGTAATTCCCAACTTAGGACCTATCATAAAGTTTTTCGAAACTGCATATTGATAGGCTGCCCCCAGTTCCAGACCAAGGTTGGAACCTGTACCTTTTACAGCTGCTGTTTTTGTAGTATAGGTAATTACTCCAAGAGATACATCAGCAACAAGTTTATGGTTTGTTGGTTTGGTATAATTGGAGAACATAACGGAAGGTCCAAAGAATGTAATATTATCTTTAGTGCTTATAGAAGCTGTGACCGCCTGTCCATTCATATTGTATCCGCTCAATACTCCGCTGCTGGAAGCATTATAGTTGGAAAATTTAGCACCAATCCCAATGTTTTTCAAATTATAATAAGCAGCAATTTCAAAATGAATTCCGTTTTTCAATCCTTTAACGTAATTTTTTTCTGCCATGGAAAGACCTGGTGCTGTTTTAGCTACTCTCCATGCATATCCTACAGCAGGTATGATGGTTATTTTTTCCTGTGCAAAAGAAAATAAAGAACTCGAAATAGTTCCCAATAGAATTAGTTTTTTTATCATGGTTTTAAAGTTTCCGGCAAAATTAAAATTTTCTCCGGGAGAAACAAGCTAAAATTTGAAACGCCTGTTCTCTTTTTTATCAGATAGTTTTTTCTTGCCATCAAGCCTCTTCTGTTTCTGAGCTCTTGAAGGTTTTGTTGCGGTTCTTTTCTTCGGAACAATAAGGGCTTTGTTTACAATGTCTATTATTTTTTCAGTGGCTTTATTTTTATTCATCAGCTGGGTTCTGCTTTCTGAAACTGTAAGGAATAAAAAACCTTCTGCATTGATTCTGTTTTTCAGTTTATCCTGAATCAATACTTTTTGATCCTCATTGAAAAACTCTGATGCATCTACTTTCCAAAGTACAGTAACAGCAGTTTCTACTTTGTTAACGTTCTGTCCTCCTGCACCACTACTGCGGGAAGTTTTGAAACTGAGTTCTTTTGAAAAGTCTTTCATTTTTTTACTAAATATTTATATTTTATACAATTCCATTCTATTTACTTTTCCATTGGGTGTGCGCGGAATTTCACTGATGAAAATAATTTCTTTGGGTTTATGGAAATTTTTCTCAAATGGTATTTCTGAAATTTTCTTTATGATCTCATCTGATTGATTTCCTTCTATAATCAGTATCAATTTCTGACCCAAACTTTCATCCGGCAAACCTATAAATACGGCTTCATTTGGTATTTCCTTTTTCACCAAGGCTTCAAGAGCTTCAGGGAAAATTTTCGCTCCTCCAGAGTTGATAACATTATCAATTCTCCCCAGGAATTTAAAGTTTTTTTCGTTTCTAATGTCAACTAAATCATTAGTTTGTAATTCTTCAGCATTTACATTAGGTGCATAAATTTTCAGACATCCTCTTTCATCCAGTGAAATGGATACATTTTCAAAAACGGTGAAATAATCTTCCTGTTCCGGCATCAATTGTTTTAAGCCAATATGAGAAAGCGTTTCTGACATTCCATAAGTTTCAAAAATACGGTTTGAAGAATTAAGGTTCATCTGCAGAATTTTATTTTTCAGACTTTCTGAAACTGCTGCACCCCCAATAATCAGATTTTTGATCAGATGAAGTTTCTCCAGTGAATTTTCTACCTGAAGCGGAGTCATAGCGCAAAAATCTATTTCTTCTTCCAGGTTTTCTACAGGTTTCAGAGAAGGCTCAGCAACTTTTAACTTTAATACTCTTTCTATAGAACGTACAATCATCATTTTTCCGGAGATATATTCTACAGGCAGGCATAGTAATGCAGTATCTCCTTTTTTTAATCCCAAAAACTTGCAGGTCATCACTGCAGAATTGACCATTTTCTTTTTCTCAATTTCAAAAATTTTTGGAACTCCTGTAGAGCCCGATGTTTGCACATTTACGCCTGTTTTTTCTGAAAACCATTCTCCCAGAAAAATTTTCACTTTCTTTTCAAATTCCGTATTGAACGATAATTGATTAATATTGAGATTATTGAAGTCTATCAGCATATTTTCCGTAAATAAAATCTACAGTAAATTTAAAAAAAAAATCAAAAAGTTCTTGTATGTAAAGAAAAAAGCTGTAAATTTGCACCACCAAAATAAAACAGACCTATAGTGTAACGGTAACACTCCGGTTTTTGGTACCGTCATTCGGGGTTCGAATCCCTGTGGGTCTACAAACCATCCTTTTTGAGGATGGTTTTTGTTTTTATTATTATTCAAATATTTTTCATTAAAAATTTCATCATCCTGGTTTGATTTTTTAGCAAAAAGATTCTTCTTGTATTCCAATGAGCCTGGGATTTCAAAAAATCAAATCCTATTTTTTCTTATAAACAGCAGAAAATTGAAAGAAGATATTTGTAAATAAGAAAAAAATATATAAATTTGCAACACCAAAATAAAGCAGACCTATAGTGTAACGGTAGCACTCCGGTTTTTGGTACCGTCAGTCGGGGTTCGAATCCCTGTGGGTCTACATAATAAAAAGAGCAATCAATTGTAAATCAGTTGGTTGCTTTTTTATTTTAGCTATTTTCATACAAAAGGTTAAGGCTAAGGTCAAGGTCAATTCTAAATACTTATAATTCGTATTATTTCTATTCATCATTACAAAAATATTTAATTATAAAATTAAAGTTTAAAATATTTTAAGTAGAAATCACACAAACAAAAACAACTGTAAAAAGCCTACTATCAATCTACAAACTGAGGGCCAATAATCATACAAAACAGCAAGTGGAAAATAAAAACAGATCCACAAAATCAAATAAAACAAAATTTACTTTTGAAAAAAAATTGACAATTTGGAGGGGGCTACCAAAAAAGAAGACTTTGAGAGGGTATCAGTGAGAGATAGTATGTTTCATCTGTACACTCAAAATATTTTTGGTGTTAAATTGTAGTAAATTCTACTATATACGCTTGCTTCATTTTTATTTAAATTATTCCTCAACAAAAATTCTATCCATACATTCACCCTACTGTCCTTCCAAATAAAAAATATTTTACCTGAATCAGTTTAACTATATTTATAGTCATTTTTTTTTCACCATGAACAACACAAAGAATATTGAGATCGCTATTGAACGTATTAGACTTGCAAAGCAAAAGAAAAATAATTATTTAAATTTAAGTGGTCTTAGACTATTAGATATTCCTGAAGATATCTCTAATATGGATTATCTTATTGAGCTTGATCTAAGCTATAATTTTCTACCAACATTACCCGAAATGGTAGCAAAAATGAGATATTTAAAAATATTAAACCTTAAAAATAATTATTTAACCAATATTGATTTTATATATGGGGTATATTATGCTCATACGTATATAAATATTTCAAATAACTTGTTATACGATGTTCCAGAGAGTTTAACTTATTTAAACTATAAAACCGAGATAGATTTTCAATCCAATCCTTTTATTAGCAAGTTACCAGAAGCATTGGTTGATAGCAGTATTCAAAGAATTAAAGACTATTTTGATCTTATCAAAAATTATGACAATAGGGAAAAGCTATATGAAACAAAACTTATTTTTGTAGGAAAAGGTGAAGTTGGGAAAACAACTCTTATGAAAGTTTTAAAAAACAATAAAACAAGAGTTATAAAAGGTAAAGAAGATACAACTCATGGAATTAACATTGATAAAATGAATATTGACGTTTATTTTCCTGCAAATAAACCTCATTATACACATCATTCAGAAGCTGATAATCTCTATCAAAAAAAACTTGCCATAGAAATAATAGAGGATGAAGATAAACATGGAAAAGTTAAAGAAACCATTAATTATTTTGATGACTATGTAGGCATTGATGATCTTTTATACGATTTTGATGAATCTGAAAGAGTTTATTATTTATCACAACAAACATTTGTTCAGGATCTATTTATACATAAGGATGTAAAAATAAACCTGTGGGATTTTGGAGGTCAAGAAATCTATTACTCTACACATCAATTCTTTTTAACTAAAAGATCAATTTATGTTTTTGTATGGGAACCTCGAAAAGACGATTCAGAAACAGACTTTGAATACTGGTTAAATACAATAAAACTATTAGGACAGAGCAGTCCTATACTTGTGGTTATGAATAAATGTGATATACGTCATGGAGATATTAACGAAAAAACATATAGACAATTATACTCCAACATTCATAGCTTCCATCAAGTTTCATGTCTAAAGAAAATCGGTATAAAAAAATTAAATAATGCAATTGAAGATTGCATTAAAAATATGAATCATTTAGGGGACACCTTACCTTTACAATGGATTGAAATAAGAAAAAGACTAAACAAAATTAAAAAGGATTATGTAAACTATACAGAATTTAAAAATATTTGTAAGAAGAGTAATTTACAAATCAATAAAAATCAATTAGATTTAGTTAGTGAATATTTACATGATATAGGAGATATTATTCACTTTAAGGCAGATACGATCTTAAAAAACATTATAATAATTAATCCCCAATGGGCAACAAAGGCTGTTTATTCATTAATTGATTGCATTCCCATTCAAAAAAACAATGGTGTCTTTAATTATTCTGATTTGGAAAGCTATCTTAATACTGATATTTATCCAACTGAAACGCATCATCAATTATTACAGCTAATGGAAAAGTTTGCGATTTGTTTTAAAGCAGTAGGAGCACAAAATCTATATATTGTTCCAGAACTTTTAAAAAGCAATATTACAAATGAGTTAGAAATAAGAGAATTTAAGATTGATGGAGCTTTAAACTATAGGGTTAAATTTAATTTTATGCCTAAAGGTTTAATGAGTAGATTAATCTGCAAATTATTTTATTTACTAGGAGGATCAAATAATTATTGGAAAAACGGTGCTGTATTAAACTATGAAATGTCAAAAGCACTTGTTATAACTAACAATATTTTAAAAGTTTTAGATATTACGGTAATAGGTGTCCAAAAAAGAGATTTACTTACATTGATACGTACAGAATTATCAAAAATTTATTCCGACTTCAATTTGGTTGAAAATCAAGATATTTATGAAGAAATACCTTGTAATTGTGAACATTGCCAAAAATCTGAACCGTATTTTTTTAGATATAATGTATTAAGAAAATTCATAGAAAAGGATAAATTTTTTATTGATTGTCATAAATCAGCAATTTCGGTGGAGATAAGTAAGATTCTTAATCTATATAGAAGTACAAAACCAGAAGAAAAACTTATATACAAACTACTTACTTCAATTTCTCAATTACAAGGACTTTCTGCTGCAATAAATAATGATGAAGATTCAAGAAATGTCTTTATTTCAAATCAATTATCATATCAAGGTATTATAAGCAAAGACCAAGCAAGATGGGGTAAATCAGCAAGGGGCATAAAGCAAGGAGAATTAGACATAAAAATTGAACAAGATGGAGTAATGTCTATTTTTGAAGGTATGAACCTATCATCTCTAAAAACAAGCGATATAGATTCTCATATAATCAAAATTATTAATAAATATGATGTAAATGGATTGCCCGAAAAATATTTAGGAATATATTATACAGGAAAGAATTTTAAAAATTTTAGTGTAAAATATCTAAAATATATACAAGAATTTGATAAGGAAAACATTAAGTTTAATAATGTTTATGATGAAACTAAACAATTAACTCCATATACTGAAATAAAAGTTTTTAAATCATATTATTCAAAAACAGATTCAGAAATTTCACTGACCCACATTCTAATAAATATGATATAGCTTTAGGACAAACAATCTTTATATATTTGTTAAACTAATAATTTAAAAACCAAATAATATTAAACATTCAGATATTATATGAAAATAAAGATTTTTTATTCATGGCAAGCCACCACAGAAGGAAAGTATAATAGGTTTTTTATCAAAAAGGCAATTGAAGAGGCTATAAAATCAATCTATAAACTACCTGACTTTATGGATATTGAGTATGAGTTACTTGAAGGCACGTCAGGAAGTTCTGGCTCTGTTTCACCAGCTCATGAGATCTTAGATAAAAGAATACCAAACTGCGATATTTTTATTTCTGATTTAACATTGACTAATACTCCCCCATCGGATGTCAGAAAAGAACCCAATTTTGCCGAATTTTTAAAATATTTAAAGCTTTCACCAAATCCAAATGTGTTATTAGAGTATGGAATCGCTTATAATGAAATTGGTGTTGAAAATATTATTGCGGTTATTAATGAAGAGTATGGCTCACTAAAAGAGGTTGGCATAGAACTTCCTTTTGATATTAAACATCTAAGATTTCCTATTTCATACTCATACAATGCTTTGGATACTAATAAAAATATAATCCTAGAAAAGCTTGTAAAATCATTAATTGAAGCAATAACAACAACGACAATTTTCACTCTTAAAACTAGAAAAAACAAATATCGCCCATTTATATCATGGTATGAATGGGCGGAAGTTTGGAGACCATTTAACAAATACCACAAAAATGAATTAATAAGCAATTTAATATCTACAATTCAAAACTCAATTACTATTGAAAATAATCTTAGATTAATAGGTCTATCTGGAATGGGCAAAAGTAGAATTCTATTAGAGACCTTTAGGCCTATCGATGGGGATAATGATAGTATTAAGCTAACAAGTAGAATATTATATTACGATTTCCAAGAAAAACCTGAACTAGATTTAACGAAGTATATTTTAGAACTACAAGACAATAATGAGGATAAGATTCTAATCTTAGACAACTGTCGAATAGACAAGCATATTAATCTATTAAATTATTTAAACAAAGAAAATAACAAGATATTTTTAATTTCCATTAATTCAAATCCCGAAGAGTTAGAATTGTATAAACGTCCTGATATCCCAGTGTTATTAATGGATCAAAAAAAATTAAATGATATAGTTAATGAAATTATTGAAGAGGACTTTTCTCATTTTAATGAAGATGTAAAAAAAAGAATTAGTGAATTTTCACAGGGAATACCCCTAATGGCAACCTTATTATCAGAAGGAGTAAAAGCAGATAATTCAAAGTTTGGTAAAATTGAAAACAAAGAGTTAATAGACAAATTACTTGGTGAAAAAGGAAATAATGATATTGATAGAAATATATTAAGATCTTGTTCATTGTTTAATTATATTGGATTTGAAGATGATCATAGAAAGCAACTTGAGTATATTGCAGTGAATAAAAATATAACAAGTGTTGATATTCAAAATGACGATGTTCTAATAAATCGATTTACAGAAACTTGTAATCATTATTTGAACAGACAGATTTTTCAAAAAACAGGACATTATATAAGCATGAGACCTCTACCATTAGCAATGTATTTGGCTGGCGAATGGTTAGAAACCTGTACAACACCAAAAATGACTAATATAATCGACTATTTAACGAACATTCAAGAACCTGAACATAAAACAAATATAGTGGAGTCATTTGCTAAGCAAATGAAATATTTAAACTTTAACCCTAAGGCAGCCGAAATAGTTAGCGGACTAACATCTGTAGGTGGCCCTTTTCATGATGCGAAAGTTTTAAATTCAGAATTGGGTTCACGCCTCTTTCGCTCATTTGTTGAAGTGAATCCTATAACTACATCAAATACTTTATGGGCTATTTTTGGACAAATGAGTATAGTTGAGCTTCAGAATATAGAAGAAGGAAGACGGAATATAATTTGGTCATTAGAAAAACTTTGTTTTGATAAAAGAACTTTTGACAAAAGCGCAAAAACCTTATTCTTATTTGCTTTAGCTGAAAATGAAAGTTGGTCAAATAATGCAACTGGAGAATTCATTCACTTATTTAAAATATTATTGCCTGGTACAGAAGCTGATTTAGATCAAAGATTTTCAATTCTGAAGTGGTGTCTTGATAGAAAAGATCAATACTCAAAAGATTTAACATTTAAATCCATCAAGGCCGCTCTTGACACTTCTCATTTTTCAAGATTTATGGGGGCAGAATCTCAAGGATTTAAAAAATTACAAGATTATCATCCTACCTATGAAGAAATAGATAAGTATTGGAAAAATATATTAGAATTATTAACAACACAAATAACTGATACTGAATTTTCAGAGAAATCAATTGAAATAATTTTAGGAGCAGCGAGATCATTTGCTAGATATGGAAAATTTGAACTTATTAAAGATTATCTCAAAATAATTTTTGAATTAAAAAATTGGGATTATGATATTGGTTTAAAAGCCTTAAAGCAAGTTAAAAAATATGACAAAGATTTTCTATCAGAAACAGAGCTTGAATTAATAAATAAATATATTACCAACCTATCTAAGGATGATTTTAAATTTAGATTCACTAAAGGAATAGAGTATCTACACTTAGATTTAGAAGATTTTTCATATGATAAAGAAATCGAATATTTTAATAATTTAGCTGAAGAATTTATTGAAAATAAATATCCATGGGATGAATATTTTCCAATACTATTTAGCTCGAGACCTAATTTCACATTTGCTTTTGGTAAAAAGTTATTTGAAGTTTTAAAAGGTGAAGATAATTGTATTGAGTTATTTTTAAATTTAGCCATTTTAAATCTAGAAAAGATATCATCTGAGAATCGTAATTATGTCCTTCTAGCAGGTTTTCTTGATCAAATAGATAATGAAAATAAAAAAATTACATATAAGAAACTTTTTGAGAATGTAAAACTTCAAGACTCTTTATTTTATCTATTAAGTGTTGATAATAGTGGAATAGAATATTTTAGCTATTTATTCAACTTAATTGATAACGGAGAAAGTATTCAAAAACTTTATAATAATAATTTTTTCCAGTCCCTTTCAAAAGCTAATTATAAACAAATTGAAGATTTTTTTGAGGAGATTTTAAAAAGAGATCAAGAAAAAGGTTTAGTTTTCATATTTGAAAACATCTTTAATTTAACTTATAACAATTTGATTATTTATGAAATAAAAACATATGCTAAAACATTATTTAGTAGATTTCCCAACATGTTGGATTTTAGTGAATATAAAATATCACACTTAATCATAAGTATATTAAATGATGAGAAAGAAGATGAATTTGCAAAATTTATAAATAATACAATTGTTAAAAATATTACTTGGCAAAATTCTCACCGAATAGATAATGAAATCGAAAAAATATATGAGATACTAATTTTAAAATATTTTGACCAAATATGGAATGATCTAAGTACTTATCTTGTAAGTAATGATGAAGAATATATAAGGTTTTTTGGACTAAAAAATGTTCTTGGGTCTCATATTGGCAGTAGTTACAGAAGAGGTGAAGGACTATTGTTTAAAGGAGATATAGAAAAAATATTTAAATGGGCAGAAGAACTACCTGATACAGCCCCTGAAAGACTGGCTCAATTAGTTCCTATTTATGCAGAAGAAAACACTAAATACAATGAATTAAATCCTATTGCAATTAGATTATTAGACACGTTTGGAGCAAATAAAAATGTGATTAGCAGCTTTAGTGCAAACATGGGAACGTACTCATGGGTTGGATCAACAGTTCCTCTTCTGGAAGGGAAAAAACAAATATTCATGACGCTTTCGGATCACAAAATATCAAAAGTAAGAGAATGGGCAATGAGTAGATTAGAGCTTATTGATAAAGAAATTGATATTGAAAGAAAAAGAAATGAAGAAATGTATTTGTAAAATAAAGCCACTAAATGTGGCTTATTTTATATACAATTTATCTTTCTAATTATCATCGACTTATAATTTATAATATTGAATTTTTAAACTTTGATAAACACTTTTAATAATTTTTTCAATTTCAATCTTTGGAATATCAGAAGATTTGGAATATTCATTAGCTCGATTCAACGAGAGTTCTTGATAAGTTCTCAAAAGAGTTTGTATGGCTATCTCTCGATCGTCCAAAATTCCTTTAATTTCCATTTCTCTTAAATCTGAAACAAGTGTTTGTTTTGCTGTTTCGATAAGAGTTTCTTTCAGCATTTCTTCCCTTTGAATGTATGAAAGCGGATTTTCATTTGTTATTGGCATGACTTTAATATTAGCCTTGTTTTTTGAAGTAAGCCATATGAAAAATAGTATTACAACGAGTATTAGAAACAGCATTGTCAAAACATTTATTAATTTGTCAATATCAAAACTGTGCTGATTTTTTGAGTTTTGATATACTGAAACGGTAGGCTTTTGTTTTATTGGCTTTACAGTTTGGGAAGCAGGAGCTTCATAAGCAATAGGAATTTTATTAGGAAACATTTCGTCAATAACTTCCTGAACTTTGTCGGACTCTTTTTCTTTTGGGATTTTTTTTATCTGTTTGACAGTTTCTTTTATTTCAGGTCTAATATCCTCTGATATGGCAGGTTCTTTAATCTTGTTTGTCCAATCAGGATACAAACTTTGATCTTTTTGTTTAGAGGCTTCGGGTGGTGGCGTATATTGATAAGCATTGGGATTGTAAGCCTCTGACTTAAACTGTTCATCTAAGGTAACTGTACCCGATTGTGAATAAACAATAGTAAAACTTCCAAACAAGAATAATGATAAAACCTTTTTCATACAGTTAAGATTAGTATGTTATTTTGCTGTATCAAAAGGATTTTCATTTGCTCCCATAAAAACTGTTCCCATGCGTTTATATTTCATTGGCTTTCCTACAACGCAAACGGAATACATTCCATTTCCTTTCTGTTCAGAAATTCTTAAAAAGATTACATCTTTCTCATTACACTCATTTTCTACTGCAATGTGTTTTCTTAAATCTTCAATAGTAGCATCAGCACGTTTTAACCAAGACTGGATTTTTTTGTCTGGTTTTGGTTCCTGATAATTAGAAGGCAAATCACATTCTTTGACAGTTTGTTTTTGATTTTCTGTTTGTTGCGCAAAAGCCATTGTTGAAACAATAATTACTAATGCTGTTAAAAACTTTTTCATATAATTAAATTTTTGAATTTATGATTAGCTTTTACGGTAAACAGCTTTTCTGAAAAATTAGAAAAGCAAGTGGTTATATCACTTGCTCTAGTCTTGTTGGCTCGGCAAAGCCTTATCACATATAGCAGGGATAGCCACTTGCCGTATGACAAGTGTGCTAAACTTTCTGCATTTTGTGATAATATTGAATTTTGCCGATTCACAAGACAAAAGCAAAAGTTTTTACACTTTTATTTTCCGATAAAATTTGAACTACAAATATATGATTTTTTGTAATTTGTGTGTAGCAAACAAAAAGCATACCTTTTTAGCAAGCCCCAAAATAGATTTCAATATATTTGAAAGAATTTAAAATAATAAATAATTTACTTTTACATTCACAGACTAGAAATAACCAGAAAATGAGTATATTATTAAAACAAATTAGAATCCATGGTTTTAGAGGGTTAGAAAATATTGAAATGAATTTAGAACCCACAACGATATTAGTTGGAGCAAACAATTCAGGAAAAACCACATTTCTTAAAGCTTTACAATTAGCTTTAAGTAATACTATTACCGTTTCAGCAGATGATTTTTTTTACTGTGCTGATAGAGAATGTGATAAAATTATAATTGATTTATTATTTATACCTACAAATGAAAAATTAGAAGCAATTACTGAATTTAACGATGATTGGTTTTCAGTATTGACAGAAAATAGAATTGTTATTGACGAAGAAGGTGGACAAACTCTATCTTTTAGAACATTAATTGAAGAAGATCAAAATAAAAAAATATTTAGAAAGAAACAATATTTGATAAATGAATGGGGAGAATTTGAAGATTCTTCAGGTTTTTGGTATGAAAGACAATATGATACTGACTTTAGTTTTTATTTTGATGAATTACCATT
The DNA here is from genome assembly GCF_019970045.1 of Chryseobacterium sp. GVT01B. Taxonomy (GTDB): domain Bacteria; phylum Bacteroidota; class Bacteroidia; order Flavobacteriales; family Weeksellaceae; genus Chryseobacterium. Next base: position 173,283 of record NZ_JAHXYI010000004.1, on the reverse strand, counting down.
TTATTATATTGATGCCAATAGAGATATTTTAGATGATTTAAAATCTAAGACATCATATTTGGGTAAACTACTTTCTACAATAGAATATGATCCTACTGATAAAGCCGAAATAGAAGGTCTAATAGAGGAACTAAATAAAATTACTATTGAAAAAAGTGATGTTTTAGTAAATCTATCACAAACACTTGGTGAATTAGATACAGCAATGGATAATCCCAACAATTCTGTTGACATAACTCCCTTCACAAAAAAACTAAGAGATTTAAATAAAGGAGTACAAATTAATTATTCTCAATTTTCTATGGATTATCATGGTATGGGAACAAGAAGTTGGTCTTCATTATTAATAATTAAATCATTTTTAAATTACTACAGTAATAAATATGTTGAAAATGAAAAGGTATATTTTCCGATACTAGCGGTAGAAGAGCCTGAATCTCATTTGCATCCAAACGCTCAAAAAAAATTATATTCTCAAATAAAAGCTATTGCTGGTCAAAAAATAATTTCAACACATTCTAATTATATTGCTGGAAATGCCGAATTGTTGGAAATAAGAAGTTTAAAAAATCATAATAATGAAGTTTTAATAGGTCAAATTGATAACAATCTATTTACTAAGGAACAGTTGAGAAAAATAAAACGTCAAGTAATAAATACAAGAGGGGAATTATTTTTTTCTAAGGCTGTTGTATTATTTGAAGGTGAGACAGAAGAGCAGGTACTTCCTATATTAATTGAAAAGTATTTTGGAATGTCATTTGTTGAGTTAGGGGTTGACTTTATAGGTGTTGGAGGTAGTGGCAACTATACACCGTATATAAATTTTTGTGAAAGTTTCAATATTATCTATTTTATTTTTAGTGACAATGAAGCTGAAGCTAATAAAGAAGTAAAAAAACAAATTAAAAATTCAAAAAATAACGATCTTAATTCGGTTGTTTTTCTTCATAATGGAAACGATTTCGAAAAAGAACTTATAGAGCAAGGTTATTTAGATGAAGTAAAAGAAGCTTATAAAAACATTGAATTATCTGAATGCTTTAATGAAAAACATACAAAAGCAAAAGAAAAAGAGCTAACAAAGATCAAAGATGAGGAATACTATGATTTAATTGTTAATATGAAAACAAAATTTGCATCAGAAATTTGTCATGTATTACTAAAATCAAAAAAAGAATTACCATTGAAAATAAAAGAATTATTTGATAAAATAAATGCAACCTTAAATTTAGGACAAAATGGAACAAATTAAATTATCCCCTAAACAGTCAGAAATTGTAGAATTAAATAGTGGAGCATTTTTAGTTGTTGCAAGTGCTGGTAGTGGAAAAACAAGAGTCTTAACCGAACGCATTAAAAGATTAATGACTTCATCCAAAGGACGAATTCTTGCAATAACTTTTACAAATAAAGCTGGTGAAGAGATTAAAGATCGGATTGGAATTACTGAAAAAACCAAAGAAAAAGTTTATATAGGAACTTTTCACAGTTTCTGCCAGTCTATTCTAGAAATAAGATTTAAGCTATTAGGATATGAAAAAATGCCACATATTTTTGAGGATGATTCCGACAGAACAGAAATTATTGAACAAGCAATAAATGATGTTCCATATTTTAAGGAAATTTACGAGTCAAAAGATTCAAAAGAGAGAACATTATACAAAAGAAAGGTTTTAGATTTTATATCTACAGTTAAAAGAGAATTAGTAAGTCCTGAAGATTTAATTGAACATTCAGATAATGATGAATTATTAATACTTTTTGAAACATATCAAGATATTTTATTATCAAATAATGCTATTGATTTTGATGATTTAATCTTACTAATTTATAAATTATTAAAAAACAATGAATCTGTAGGAAATTTATATCGAAAATCCTATGAATATATTTGTATAGATGAAGCACAAGACCTAAATAATGCACAATATCAGTTATTAAAGGCTATCAGTGGAAATAAAATAAAAAATATCATGCTGGTGGGTGATCCTAATCAATCCATATATGCTTTTACTGGCTCTAGTTCTGAATTTATGACAAATAATTTCATTAATGATTTTATTGTTAAAAAATATGAGTTAGATGAGAATTACAGATGTTCAAAGAATGTAATAAATGCTTCAAATACACTAATTTCTAAACCTGATATAAATAATTACGTGGTTGAAGGTATTTTTGAAATTAAGGCGTGTCAGTCAGAAAGATCTGAAGCTGAATATATTTTAAATAAAATTAAGGCACTTATTAATTTAAAATATCATGATGATATTGAAGGAGAAATCACCTATAATAAAATAGCGATTCTTGGTCGTAATAAATTCATTTTTGAAGAGATTGAGCAATTATTAAAGATTAATAATATACCATATTATTTTAAAAGTGGAAATATAGGCATAAAATTTTCAACTAGTTTTATGAAAGCTTTTGATCTATATTTTAGAATATTTTTAAATGAAAACGATCAATTACATTTAGAAAGGCTAAAAAAATTACTAAAAGTTAATAATGTATTTGAACTAAATAACATAAATCCTAAACTTAAACCTATCAATAATATTTTAAAATTTATTGATAATTTGAATATCGATAATTTATCACTAAAGATTAAAATCCTGAAACAATCTATTATGGATAACTTGGATCTAACATTTTCAGATGAAGAGCGAAATTTAATAATTAATGAAATTGATGAGTTTTCAGATTTATGGCTCGAATATCAAAAAAAGAATATTAAGCGAAGCCTAGTCGGTTTTAAAAACTCTATTTCATTGGGTATAACTAGTTCATCAAAAATAAAAGAAGGTATATGTTTAAGCACAGTTCATACAATGAAGGGACAAGAAGCTGACATTGTCTTTTTAATTGGTATGGATGAAGGAACTTTTCCTGATTATCGAGCAGTACAAAAAGGTGGATTAGAATTACAACAAGAAAAAAACAACGCATATGTAGCTTTTACCAGAACGAAAAGATTTTTGTATGTCACCTACCCCAAAACAAGAAAAATGCCTTGGGGAGACATTAAATCAAAAAAAGCTTCCAGATATATTGATAATATAAATATATAGTGATATACATTTTAACCTTGATTACATCAAATCAAGGTTATTTTATATATACAATTTTTTTAACGGTTTTATTTTCTTATCTATATTAATTTCTTCAGTAGCAATATGGGGTAAAAAGAATAATTGACTTTTTCTTATTCCCATCAAGTATCGCTGTAAATGAAATCTAACATTTGACGATTGAGGTGATGATTCTCTGTAAGGATCTTTTTCGCATTTTTCAGGGTGATTTTCTACAAGATGTATTCTACAAGTCAAAGGACGATTTTCATAAATTGAACAACAATTATCTACCAATAATGGGCATTTATGTTTTTCGACTTTGGAAATTTTTATTAGTCCTTTTATTGTATCATTTTCATCTAAAACTTTATTTTCTGGAGTATATTTATTAAAGTAATCAAACCATTCTTCCAAATTACTTTTAACTTTTCCCTTAATCGATTGTTCAAGCCCTTTTATTGATGCTTTAATAGACTCTACTTCAAAATCATAGACCTCTACCATTTGATAACAACAAAATGAACAGCCTTTAGAACAGCAGTTTTTAAATTGATTTACAATATTGTCAATATCTCTTTTTAAAGCGGTATAGTCGATTTTATTCATATTCTATATATTTCATGTGATTAAATTTAATTAATTTCCTATAATATTGACAGTCTTTTTTCAATATGGGGTGGGCAATGGGAAAAACCCATATAATTATCAAACAACTGTCAAATTTATTGTAGAAATTTAGATTTCAAAAATATCTTTGAAAAAAGGAAGTTGGGGTAAGTGAAACCAATAAAAACTTTAAACAATATTTATATATAATAAATTATAAAAACTCTTATTTGTTATAATTCACTCCACCTACCCCACCCACAAATTAGATATATTGGACTGCATATTTACTAATACCCCCAGTTTTCTTTTTCTGAAAATTATATTTACTTAATATTTTTCCAACCATAATACTATTTGTTGAATCCAAAGAAATCCTGTGGGTTTCATTCAACTCATTCAAAATATCAGTAGAAGAAAGAAAAATCGTTGTTTTATCCTTTTCACAAGGTTTATATTTCCCCAAAATCATTTCTTCAATTGGATCTTTTATTCGGAATCGTTCATTTTTTTCATTAATTAGCTCAATATCCTTACCATCAAACCAATATTTAAAACCTGATTTCAATAAACTTATGACTTGTGAATAAATACCTTTGTGATTTATTTTAGTACCATAAACAATTTTAAACACTTCAAAACATAAAAATCTACGGCTGCCCGAAATATCCATTAGAAATTCTTTATCATTTACAGAGCCTATGAAAGATGCTCGTCTAGGCATTAATTCATTAATTCTCCCATATGGTCTTCTAAGTTTGATTTCTGATTTTGTAATAATTTCTTTCATTGCTTTTTCATCCTTTCTGTTTAGTGATCCAAGCTCATCCAAGTCAATCAAAATATTTTCAGATAATAATATTAAACTGTCTTTATTGTAAGGATTTATGGTTCCTGAATATTTGTAAGTTTTTAACTCTGGAGGTAGTATTTTATCAATAAATGTACTTTTTCCAATTCCTTGACCACCTCTGAATATAATCACAGAATGATTCGTAATATTATTTGTTATCGAACAAGCTACCATAGCAACAAGCCATCTTTTTAGAGCTTCTCTCCAAAACTCAGGATCATCTGTTTTAACAAAATCTGCCAATTCTGAAATATAATCATGTCCATCCCAAACAGGAAGGTTATTAAAATATTCTACAAAAGGGTTATACTTTAAAACAAAGTCTGAAATCAATAATTTATGAATTTTTGAATCACTTACAGATTTATGCCCAATTTTCTCCAACTCTCTACAAATAGAGTTTAGCTTATAATCAGTCATTGGTAAATAATTCCGATCTTTTTTGATTTTGTGTTCTACTTTTTCTAAAACTTCATTATATCTAAAATCATAGTTTTCATTAAGAAAATCCTCTATTGATTTCTTTTGATCTATTCCAAAATTCTTTTTATCCAGGTACTCTTTATTAATAATTTTAGTAACTATTTCATCATTAAAATTAAATTTTTCTTTTACAGATATTTTTGTATCCTCAATTGATATTCCGTTTCTATTACAGAGTTCAGCTAAAGTTTTCACATAAATTTCTTTTTGTCCGTCTACAAATGCATATTTATTTTGTGCTTCCTGAATGCATTTCTCAAATAAGTTTATTTCTTTGGTAATCATTTTTTTTAAATTTTAAAAATTTGACATAGAATATCCCTCCATAGTATATTGCTATGGTCAAATATTGGTTTACGATTAAATTAAAAGGGTTTTTAAGAGTGTTTTTAGTGTTTGATAGGGCAAATCACCAAACATGACTGTCATCTCAAGAAAACAACAAGAATAGAGTTCAATATCTTGTTATAGAAAAAGAATTAAATTCCGAATGACAGTGAGTATAGAATAATGATGTTTTTATTCAGCTTCTACTATTAATAAACTGTTCAACATCAGTTTTTTTGTACCTGATACTTCTACCAAGTCTTATAGGATTTAGCATTCCCTTATTTTCCCAATTCCACAAACTTACAGAGGAACAATTCAGAAAATTGCAAACCTGTTTTTTAGTCATAAGTTCGTCATTTTGGGATTTTTCAGAAAAATGGAGTTGGATTTTTCTTAATTCCTCTCTGATTCCTGATACAATTAGTTCAGATAAGTATTCAGGACTTGCCTGAATTAAAATTGAATGTTCTTTAGTTGCCATAATATTTCTTTGTTTAATTATTATGGTGCTAAATTATAATGTCACTATACTATACTAAATCTTATACCGTATAACATCAGTATAATTTGATTTTACTCATTAATTGAGGTTAATTTTTCTATTTTGCCAGAGAAAAAAGTTGACAATTCTTTTTGTTGTGAGTGGAAATCTTCTGCAATGAGTTGCAGATATTTTAATTTTGAAATATCAAACAGATTTTTATCAGAGCTTACCTCTTTTATCGTTTGGTTAAGGTAGGGTTGTAGGGAAGATTTAGAAATTTTATGATCTTGAGAAATAATTTCTGCCAGTTCATTTATGGTATCATACTGTTTGTTTCCGTACATAGCTGTCATTTTCTCAAATGAAATAATTCCGTCCGCAAAAAGGAGTGCAATTCTATATACATTACTGTTTCTTAACTTTTCTTTTTCTGCATCTGCTTTATTGACAATGATTTGTATTACGTTTTCCTCAATCAGTTTGCTATCATTTGGGAAAATGGTTTTAAAATACTGCTGAACATTAGATAACAGGTACTCATTATATTTTAAAAGCCAGTAGCAAACAGCTTTTTGAACCTCCTGAGATAAGACATTGCCAAAATATATATGGCTTTTCAAAAAACTGTTAGATTCTTCTATATGTAAAAGTAAATCCTGATATATGATTTTACAAGCAGTTTCAGTTTTTGCATTAACTAGCTCCAATTTTAAAGATTCAATACATTCAGGATGGTATTTCTCATTCATTTCGTCTATAAACGAGGGTAAAGATTCTAAATCAAATTTTTCAGAAAATAAATTATAGTCTGTAACAGCTATTTTATAGTCGTAATCCGTTTTAGGATTTTTCAACTTTCCTATACTGTTTGGATCTCTTTGAATAATATACAGATTTTCTCCTTTTTCTGTTGTCATTTCTAAATCCGTTATCAAATACAAGTCCTTGTCAATATTTGGAATACCAAATACAACTTCTGGAGTATAATATATAATCTTTCCGTAATCCTGTATTATTTTATCTAATTGGAAAATATCAGTAACAATAAAATCAATGTGAGTGATGTTTTTTAAAACTGGAGGTATCATAAACTCAAAAATACTATGAAATTTTGTGATTCAGTTCAATTATTTTTCCCATTTCTACCAAATCTCCCTTTTTATGATACTTTAAAATTTCCTGCATCTGATTTTTTAATTGCTCCAATTCTTTTTCTTTAAAATCAATAGTTTTCATTTTTTCATTTCTTTTCTTGATATTATCACGTCTTACCTTTTCGTGTTCTGCGGTTGGTCTGAAATAGGTTTTAAATGTAGATTCGTTGGAATGTCCTGTATAATCCCATATTTCCAACAATTCCCACCCCTCACAATAACGATTGGTACAGAAACTTCTACGGCTTGTATGAAAATCTATTGTTTTGATAAAATCAATATCGGTAAATTTTATCCCTTTTCCTGATAAGGTTTCAATTCTTAAAACTTTTTCCTGAAAATAAGGTATTTCTTTTAAGAGTTCTTTTAAATATTCATTGGTTTTTTGGTTAGATATTGCCAACTGTCGAATATCATAATTGTATTTTTCCAAAATCTCTTTGGTATAGCCGTGAAATGAAAAACTTAAATTTTTATAGTGAGTACTTGTACTTGTTTTTTGAGAAACCATATTGATTCTTTCTTCATCAATACTGATATGATCTTTTTGTAACCTTGTAATATCACTAAATCTTAAGGAAGTATGACACGCCAATACAAATAAGTCTCTTATCCTTTCCAACCTCTTATTTTGGGTAAAATTGAACTCATACAATAAAGTAATTTCTTTTTCTGTTAAACTTGTGGAAACAGTAGGCGGAACTTTTATTTTAAATTCATCTAATAAATAAGCTCGTTTGTCTGTATATCCTTTTTCAAAGGCTCTTTTCAAAATCAAACTGATTCTTTTAATTCTGGTCTTAATAGTAGTCTGTTTCAGTTTTTTAACTTTTATGAGCCAGTTTTGAAAATTTAAACAAATTTGTTCATCAAATGTATCAATGTCTAAAATCAATTCTTTCTCCTTTGCAAATTCCTTTAATTCCCTGTATGCAACCTTATAAGAGGAAACATAACTTTTATGCAAGGTTTTAACAGATTCTCCCCTGTTGATGGCTTCTAAAGCATTGTTTTGTCTGGTTTCAATAATTTCTAAAACCTCCTGATAGATTTCTTCAAAATTTTTCTTTTGTTTTCTGATAGCTTTTGTCCCGCTTCCCTCGATTGCTGATTTTACAATACCTTTTAATTCCTCTTTTGTGGGGATTCTATTGTATGTTTCGTTAAAATTTTTGTGGGATTGAATAACGGATAATTTGAATTTGCTTAACTTATCGTTGTAGTCTCTTTTATTTTTTCCTGCAATTACAATCTTTTCATTTTCGTTCCATTCTTTAACTGGAATCACTTTAATTCCTGTACTAAAACCAATATTGTAATTTTTAAACAAATAAGCTCCTTTTAATAAAGTAGCTTCAACAGAATTTTTGTTTTTTAAATAATATCGGATTGTACCTACTTCACTGTTAAATTCTTCTTTCATTTCTATTGTAATTATTATTACAAAAAAGCAAAAATTAAACCAAAGGTCAAGGTTTGGGTCAAGGGAAATGTTGAATTTTGATTAATTTCAGTGAATCTTAATTAATATCATTGTATTGAATATCAATTACTTGTAATTAATGAAAATCATTCATTGTTAATTAAAATTCATAGGTGATATAACCTGTGGGTCTACAAACCACTCTTTTTTTAAGAGTGGTTTTTTTATTTTCGATTCAATTGATCTATTCTAATTTGGGGCAGATATATCTACCGGCTCACAGCTTTTACTTCTTTGGTATCTTGTATAATTATTAAAAAGACTACCTCTGTGATGAAGCAGCCTGTTTATAATACTTTTTATTCTATAAAAATTAAAAAAACCTTGTAAGAATTATTCTATAATCCAGAGCTGCGTCTCCATTATTGGTAATATTGATCATATCTGCTGAAGGCATTGTCAGTGTATAACTAAAGGCTGAACCTGTTCCTCCTGCGCAATTTGGCACACCAGACCAAACCACTGAAGTAGTGGTTCTGTTTACTTCTGTAAATACAGGCCCTTTAGAGGTTGTATCAGTATTAAGAAGCCCATCTATTCCCTTAATAGAAAAAGCATTGTTAAAAGCATTGCTGGTAACATAATATTCTGCCACGGCAGTACGTGCACAGGCATTTCCAACAGAAACTACAGCCTTATAAACCCCAGCATTTGGAATCCCCGCAATCAAAGTACCAGTAGCTCCAACTGTTACATTCACCGTATTATTAATAACCGTTCCATATACATTACTAACAGCCTTATTCAAAACACCGTTTCCATCTGAATATATTGGGGTAACAATCGTAGCACCTGCAGCGATATCCATGGTCCTTACTCTTGTGCTTCCCGCCACATCTAAAGTATTGGTAGGAGTATTTGTAGCAACTCCTATATTACCTAAGGTTAAATCTATTGCCAAATCATTTCCACCAGGTACGCGAGAAATAATAAATACACCATTATTTCCATTGAAATTAGGGTTTATTCCCATTACGGCCTGCTTTATTCCTGTAGTTCCTGTAGTTCTTAGAATTGATAATATAGAATTATTGGCTATGGGATTTTCTATCAGCAATCCGGTATTGGTAGCTTCACCTCCTCCGATACCTGTGGCTGTTCCCCGATTTAAGACATGGAGATTAGATAGCGGAGTAAGATTCCCGATACCAACCATTCCTGTGGAGGTTACTATAAAATCATTGGATTGCTGTACATCAGTGGGAGTACCTGTGGCAGGATTGTCTTTTGCCCCATCAACATGCAATGAACCTTGAGGGTTTGAAGTTTGTATCCCAACCTGAGCATGGGTAAAACTGGCAATGATTAACATTGATAACAGTAAAATGTTTTTCTTCATTTTATTAGTTTTTTGAAATTTAGTAATATGATGTATTTTTTGATCTTAAAATTTTATTTCAAACCATAATTCCTAAATCATTCTTGAATGTAATCCTTATAAATCTCTTTACTTTGTACCATACTTCATGACACTTTAAAAACTTTATAAGAGATTATTTATCAATTGATTAAAATTAAGCAGAAAACAAACATCAAACAATATTTTAGATAAAATATTAACAACCATATATTGTTTTAATTAAAAATACTATTCAATAAATAGTATTTTACACACTAAAAACATTCACATGTGGCTTAAATTTTAAATTATATTCATTAATAAAATCCCGGATTTTTGTGACCAAAAAACAGTTTCTTTCTCGTAAGGAGTTTAAGATATCATAGGTTGATTGAATTCGAGCCAGGAAATAGTAAAAATACTTTTAGCTATGATTTTGGTTTTTAATATAGGATTCACTCAACTATTGAATTATCGTGAATTGGGTATGTTATTTTTAGTCTAAAAATATTTTTTTCCACCTGGCCAGTGTATTTCTGCTGAGACCAAAATATTTAGCTGTCTGTATATTATTCAGGTTCTGTTTCTTTTGATAGTCTAAAATTTTAAAAATTGTGGACTGATCATAAGACCGGTGATTTCTTCCATTCAAGTTTTCTGAAATGTTTTCTCCAAATATGATCTTATTGAGATGTATTACCTCCAGTCTGGAAAGTTCTTTTTTATTTAAGAAAGGTAAGCATTGTTCTTTTTTATCAGGAAATTTTAAGATCAACAGATCATTGAATATCTTCTTATAATCAGGCTTTGAATATTTCATATAATATATTTTCGTTACAATATTATCCTTATATACCTTGGCTAATATTTTTCAAGCCATTTATACAAAGTTGATTTTGGAATATTATATTCTTCCATTACTTGTTTTTTTGTTCTTTTACCGGTACGGACAAGCTCAAGGATAAAATCAATTATTTCCTGAGTATACAGATTTTTTCTAAACTGAGGGAGAGCACTTTTTTTATCCTCTTTTTGTTTTATACTCTGTATGTTGCTTTTTTGGGGTGCAAATAGTATCAGATACTGGGAATAAACCCGAAAAAAATCATACTGTAACAGCTTGCTCCATCTTAATAATACATTAGTTGGAAGATCTTTCTGCAGATACATTACCTCTATTTCCGTTTCTGAGGACCGCATAAACTTACATATCCTTGTCATTTCAAATTCATTTTGTTCTACGTGCGACTGAATCATGCTTCCAATGTGAATATTTTTTAAATCTAATGCCATGTCTTATCTGATAAAATTTGATTTGTTTTATTATACTTTATTTAAATAAGCAGGGATTTGGAAAATCCAACAATCCCTGCCTGTCAACAACCATAAAAATAAAATATTCTCTTTTCTCTTACTATTTAATAGCTGTTGCAAAAATGGATGTCTCAGACCATGTTGCATCTCCAAATCGTGAAATGACGGTTGCGTTATTAGGATTCCCACCGGTAACTGTGGCTCCGGCAATATATCTATAGGTTTTCTCTTTGGTATCAGTATTTTCAATGATAATTGTTCCCTGAAATACATCAAACTGTTGAGGATGTCCTGCAGAAGCAGGTCCCTGTACTCTGAAACTCATTAATGAAGGGCCTTTTAAATCACCGGTTCGTGTAAGTGCAGCTCCTACAGCCACATTCCCTTCTCCGAAAGAACTTCTCACAAACATCCAGTCGTCATTATCCAGATTGCCTACAGTTTGTGCCAGCTGGGTAATGGTAACCGCCCATTTTCCGGGAGGCAGAGTTATATATTGCCCTGTATACCTATAGTTTCCATCATTAGCAAAAGGAATACTGATTCCAGATCCTGCTACGGCTCCTCCTACTGCAGTTTGAGATGCTGGAATTTTCCATTCAGCAGTACCATTGGTATCAGTTGCAGTTAATACAGATCCTACAGCAACCGAACCACTTGTGGCATTCTCAAATCTCCTTGTTCCTACAATATGAAAATTAGTTTGTGGGTTAGTGGTTCCAATACCTACTCGTCCATTTTTATTTAAAGTCATCAATGCATTTCCTGTATTGGGAACTCCTGCAAAAAATTGCAAAACATTTTGTGCTGCTCCAAATCCATAAAAATCATCACCTGCAGTACTGTTCCAGATGGCTAATTTTTTTCCCTGAGTTGTACCCAAATCTAAAAGATTATTTGGTAATGCTGTACCAAGGCCAATTCTATTATTTCTTGCATCCACGTTAAAAGTGGTCCCGTCTATAGTAAAATGGCTGGTTCCGGTGGTTGCAGTACTTGTAAACGCCAGATTATTACCTGCTTGTGCAACGGTTCGGTTTGCCGACAATGTTCCATTATTATTATAGATACTTGTATCAGTAATACCATCTCTCCATGTAGCAACACCATTAGCATCTGATGTTAAAACTTTATTGGCTCCCTGGGTTCCATCCACAATTTTAACAGCTCCGTTAGTTGCAGAACGTATATCCAGTTTATTGGTTGGTGCTATTGTTCCTATTCCTATATTCCCGGAAGTATTAACCACAATATCATTTACCTGCTGTGCAGTTGTGGGAGCAGAATTAATATTATTATCTCTTGCACCATCTATGTGAAACATAGCCTGAGGAGTAGCTGTTCCAAAGCTTACATTCTGATTATCAGAGATAAATACTCCTGGCTTTGCAGGATTATAAGCATATTTTCCTGTTTGTGCAGCACCCATTGCCAAACCATCAGAGCCATAGGTATTTCCTCCTTCTGTATTTTGCCTTATATAATACCCAAAGTTTTCCGCATTCTCACTAAAGAGTAATGAACCTCCCGAACCATCTGCATTTGCGTTAGAATGAATTCTCAAAATAGGATTAGCAACACTTCCAGGTTGTGAGGCCGGGCCTCCTACTCTCAATTCATCTCCAATGACCTGCAGGTTTGACTTTGGAGCATCAGTTCCTATTCCTGTTTTTCCTTCATCAGTAACGGTAAGCATTTCTTTGTTATTAGAGTTATTAATTCTCATAGCTTTTGTGGCAGAAGTACTTCCTTTACTCTGAATGTCCAAAGTAGCTCGTGGATCAGGAGTATTAATGCCCACCTGAGAATAAGCAAAATGTGTAACCATTATCACAGATAATGTTAGTATTTTTTTCATTTGTTTGTCCCTTTAAAATGTTTGATTTTTTCTTTTGTGTATTTAGAATCGTACTTAAAAAAAATGACCGGTCTGAAATTTTTCTTATGCTAAATTTGATAATGCAAACTTACAATCCAAAAACAAAAAAAATTCTACATCAAAGACACTTCAAAACACAACACATTAACAAACAAATAGTTAAAATACAACCGAAGTAGCTTTGAAGTAAATATAAAAAGTGAATTATTACTATTTTCAGAGTAAAGTTGAGGGATGGAGAGGAGAATCATAAATACTTTACAAGCAAAACTTAATGGTTCTGTTATTTAAAAGCAGGGATCATAAATATCCCTGCTAATAAACACAAACACTTAGAATGAAAAAAAATTTTCGTAGTAAATGTATCAATACTATCTACCCAAAGTATTACTTCAAACATACTTCACATTATAATGAATTAAAAAACAGCATTTTGTAAAATAAACTGAGTATTTTTGACGTATATTTTCACTCTATTCTAATGTAAAAATTATCTGTAATTATTAATTTTTTTAATCATATTCATAAAAAAGTTATTTTTGCTTTAATAATTTTAAAAAATATGTTCCCTAATTTTAGAATTAAAGCACTATATCTGATTTTCTTTTCCTTCACAACCTTTTTTAACGCTCAGGACTTTTCTTTTCAGCCCGAACCTATAAAAACAACATTAGAATACAGAAAGAGACTGGATGCAGAAGGAGCCTTAAAGTTTAACATTGATGCTCTTAAACAATATGAAGAGAATAATAATACGAAAGGTATTATTATGGCATATACCAATATAGGAAGTATATTAAGCGGACTTGACAGGAACAAAGAAAGCCTGGAATATCTTGACAAAGCTAAAAAAGAGCTGCTCTCTATTAATGATCCTCTTCTGAAGGCCAATTTATACAATGAATATGGAAGGAATTATACACGTCTGGGGCTTTATGAACAATCCAATGCAGCCTTTGATCGGGCAAAATCTTATATAAAGAAAATTTCCAATCTTAAACAGAGAGAATTTGCTCTGGCCTACAACTATTCATGGAAACAACAGAACTTTCCCAAAGATAAAAATCTTGATTCTTTACAAGCTATAAAGAAGAGAATAATGGGATCAAAACCTAATATCACCTCTTATACAAGAACAGCAGATAAATTTATTGCTGAAAAAATTCATTTAGATTCTGCTGAATACTATATGAATAAGGCTCTCGCTCTTTCCAGAGAGGCTTCTGAGATTGAAAAAGCGACTGCATGGTTCAGCTATGGAGATCTGTATAATGTAAAAGGAAATAAAGAAAAAGCACTTGAATATTATCTGAAATCACTTGATATATTTCAAAAAACGGAAAATACCCCTGCCTCTCTGCTGACTATTTATGACACGATTTCCAGTGTTTATAAGTCTTTAAATGAAATTGAAAAGTCTAATGAGTATCTAAGAAAATACACCATTCTTAGCGACAATATCAGTAAAAATGAAAAAGAAGCCATAAATCTTGCTGTTAATAAGCTGATAGATTTAAAACACGAGGAAAAGGAAAAAGAAAGACAAATGTTCTACTTTATAGTGATAATTATTGTAATATCATTTGTTCTGTTATTATACTTCATCAGAAAAATCTATATTAAAAAAGTACTAAAAAAAGAAAAAATTCTTGAGAAAAAAACCATTGAAACAGATGTTCTTAAATTAAAAGTAAACAGTTCATTTGACGAAATCATCCAACTTATGGAGAGCAGAAGCCCTCTGTTTCTGATACGTTTTAAAGAAGTGTACCCTGAATTCTATGAAAAACTAATTACACATACTCCGGAACTTACAGAACATGATATAAAATTCAGTGCTTATATCAGATTAAACCTTACGAATAAAGAAATCTGCCAATATGAAAACATTAGCTTACGGGGAATAGAGACCAAGAGATACAGGCTCAAGAAAAAACTTAAACTTTCCTCAGGTATTGACCTTCAGAAATGGATTCTGGAATTGTAAAATAGGGCATTATTTTTTCAGATCATCAATCTCTTCCTGTAAAGCTTTGATTCTATCTCTTAGTTCCTGGCTAACTTTTCCAGGAATTTTTTTAATTTTCCTTAAATCCAGAGCCAGCATAATGGAAGCAATTCCCATGAAGATAAAAGAAACCCCTGTAAGAGTAACTAATGAAATTCCTGTAAACACCGGATTAAATATCAACAACAGAGAAAATATAATTCCTCCGACACTGGCCAGCGCTACATTTCCCCAGCTCATTATTCTCATACTTCTTAGATCGAATGCAAAACCTAATAGCTGAAAGGAACGAAACAGTAACGTGAATCCGATCACAAACGGCAGCACAGTCATTGAAATCTGAGGATTTGCGATGAGATAAACTCCTATTGCAGTAGTTAATAATCCACTTACAAGAAACCAACCCCAACCCTGCAGGGATTTACTGTTCTGTAAGGAAAAGAATATTTCCGTAATTCCAGAGAATAAGAATGAAACACTAAAAAAAATAGAAAGTGTAACATACGTTGCAAGGGGCACACTGAATACATAAAAACCACAGATCAGGAATATAATTCCGAAGATTAATGGAATGTACCAGTGTTTTACAGTATTGGTAAGGGTTTGAAATAAATTGGCCATAGGTGTCTTCTTTTGGTCCTGCCTACTTTTTGTAACGGTTTTCGGCTTATCCGCAGGTATTTCAAACAGATTAAAATTTCACCTAGATTTGAAATATAACCTCTTACCAATATACGAAAATAACCTTAGAAAATAAATCACTTCAT
Organism: Chryseobacterium sp. GVT01B; assembly: GCF_019970045.1. Taxonomy (GTDB): domain Bacteria; phylum Bacteroidota; class Bacteroidia; order Flavobacteriales; family Weeksellaceae; genus Chryseobacterium. Next base: position 157,509 of record NZ_JAHXYI010000004.1, on the reverse strand, counting down.
TCTTTAAATTTATCTTGCCGAAGCTCCCGCAGGCTGCTGTTGGGTAACACAATGCACCATTCCTCCATTTTCATATAGATTTCTTACATCTATTCCTATCACTTTTCGATCCGGATACTGCTCCTGAATAATCTTATTGGCAGTTTTATCATTAGGGTCTCCATAATTAGGAACAAGTACTACTGTATTGGCAACGTAATAATTGACATAAGAGCCTTTTTCTTCCAGCTGTTTCCCATAGGCTGTTTTCACTTTGTTCATGGTTGCAGGCAAGTAAACTTTTTTGTATTCTTTTCCATTTACATTAGTTGCTGTATAAAGTGTATTGACATCTTTTTCCGAAAGCTCGAGCTCCAGAAGATCATCTTCTTTCATCGTAATCATGGTATTATGATTAATGAATTTCATAAAACCATCAATATGCATATCGGTAACATCCAGTCCTGTTACGCCATCCAGCCAGATCACTTTTGAAACACTATAATAGGTTTCAAACATTTCTTCAGCTTCTTGCTGAGTGATATCTTTGTTTCTGGTAGCTCCTTTTTTCTGGCTGATTACTGAGCTTTTACAAGCCATTAAAACCCCGTTTCCATCAGTTTCCACAGAACCGCCTTCATTTACCATTTCTTCATTCAGATTGATTACTTTTATTCCCAGGTCTGCACCTATCTTTTGTGGAATTTCATCACAGTTTTCAAAATCAAATTTCTCACCCCAACCGTTAAATCCCCAATCTTCAATGAGAATATTTCCTTTGTCATCTTTTACGAAAATAGGCCCGTTATCTCTGATCCATACATCATCAGTAGGATAAACTTTGAAATCAACATTCTTCATAGGAACTTTATTTTCTTCCAAAAGACTGATAATTCTGTTTTTTTCTTCCGCATTATAAGCAATAATGTGAACTTTCTCGCCTGACTGAAGAGCTTTCGTCATATCTATCCAGGTCTTCTCTACCCTTTTACGGTACGTCATTCCGTGCTGATAATGATGGGGCCATTGCAGCCATGTTCCTTCATGTTTTGAAGATTCTTCGGGAAAATGATAGTCTGTCTGTGCCATAATTACTATAAAGCTCAATACTAAAGTGAGTGTGAATAATTTTTTCATATCATTAAATTTCTTTGACTTTACACAAAAAGGAAGATGAGAAGAAATACATTTTTCATTCTATTTGTTTTTTTGAAGTTTTACATTGTAAATTCATTGTTGTGATGATTTACAGGTGCAAAATTACATCCTTCAAAAAGACAAATCTTGTCCTAAATTGACATTCTTTCCAAACAGCTGAAATATCCAGCTCGCTAAAATGATAGAAATAGAGATATATTTTGAAAATATACCCTACTACCAATTTACAGAAATAAAAACAAAAAAGGTGAAAATCAAATGATTTTCACCTTTCCAAAACATGTTTAAATCTGTTTTATATTTTACTTCGGTTTGTACAATTTATACATAACAAACAAAAAGCCGATCCATACCGGAATCAGAATCACCTGAATTTCCATTCCTGTGATACTCATCAATCCTAAAATCAGAACCAGAAAGGCAATACAGATATAATTGGATACAGGATAAAATATAGAAGGGAATTTTGAATGAATTCCTGATGCATTTATTGATTTTTTAAACTTCAAGTGGGTGTAGCATATCATCAGCCAGTTAATGATTAAAGTAGATACTACTAAAGCCATTAAGTACTCAAAAGCTTTTTCAGGCACAAGTTTATTAATAATAATACATATCCCGGCAAAGCATGATGAAATAAGAATGGCATTGATAGGGACAGAATTTTTATTCAATTTTTTCAGGAATTTCGGGGCATTCCCTTGCTGAGCCAATCCGAAAAGCATTCTGCTGTTACTGTAAACACTACTGTTATATACTGATAAAGCCGCCGTTAAAACAATCAGGTTCAGAACATTTGCAATCAATGTATTGAACTGAATCACTTTACCAAAAAGGCTGAATTCAAGACCATTCAGATTCTGAAACACCATTACAAACGGGCTGGATCCTTCTGTAATATCTCTCCAGGGACTTAATGAGAATAAGATCACCAAAGCTCCTACATAAAAAATAAGAATTCTATAGATCACCTGATTGGTAGCCTGTGGAATAGTTTTTTCCGGATTTTTAGCTTCAGCAGCTGTGATTCCGATCAGTTCCAATCCTCCGAAAGAGAACATAATCATGGCCATTGCAGCAAATAATCCAGAATATCCGTTTTCTGTTTTATTAAATAATCCTTTTGGGAAAAATCCGCCATCATTCCATAAATTGGTAATCGTTGCTTTTTCTCCTCCTGTACCACTTATCAAAAGATATACTCCGAAGATAATCATGGCTATAATAGCGACTACTTTGATGATAGAAAACCAGAACTCTGTTTCTCCGTATACCTTTACAGAAGCAAGATTAAGTGCATTAATTACAATAAAAAAGAACAAGCTGGAAACCCAAAGCGGTATATCCGGCCACCAAAAGTGAATATAATGTCCGATTGCCGTGAGTTCGGCCATACTTACCAGGATATAGAGAATCCAGTAGTTCCATCCGGAAGCAAATCCAGGGAAATTTCCCCAATATTTGTAGGCAAAGTGGCTAAAACTTCCTGATACGGGTTCCTGAACAACCATTTCACCAAGCTGACGCATAATAAAGAAGGCAATGATTCCGGCTAGAGCATAGCCTAAAATTACTGATGGTCCTGCCAATACTGCAGCCGGCCCGATTCCCAGAAATAAGCCGGTTCCTATGGCACCTCCAAGGGCTATTAATTGAATATGTCGGTTTGTTAATCCTCTAACTAAAGTCTCCTTTTCTCCTGTTTTATTTTCGTTGCTCATTGAATGAATTATTCGGTCGCTAAATATATAAAAACTTTTCAGAGAAATTCACATTCCATGGGGTAAATTGACAATTCACCCTTCTTCAAACCGGAAAGCCCCTTTCTATTTATACCTTTGCTGGTAAAATATAAAATATAATTACAAAAAGCGACCTTAATCTATCGATCAAGACCGCTTTTCCACAGTATCAATATTATTTTAATTCGCTATTTTGTATCCGAACATCGTACTTGTCACAACTTCGTACTTGTTACCAGAAGACACTCCCGCTACAGAAGCCATACTTACCGTTTCTCCTGCATTAAGATAAGCCATACATGAGATACTCGAACCAAAAACCCTCGTTACGGTAGGTTGATAAGACTGAACTAATATACTTCCCACATTACCCGGAGCATAATTTTTTATCAGGTAAAGTACTGTCCAGGTAAAATTCGGATTTCCTGCCACATTTCCATTGTCAAACTGTGTAGACCCCTGAATCACATAATATCCAGCATTGGGTGCTGTAAAAGCTCCTGTAGAGGTATTGAGTACATTTCCTTTATTAAGAACTGTACCCTGAGGATAAGTAATCGCTGTTCTTATCCATGGATCAGAGGGAGTGGCAGTAGCATCACACATTTGCCGGGTCGTAGTAGACACAGCTGAAAACGGATAAGTAGATTCTGCAGAAGGAATACTGTTGGAACTAGAAAGCAGCACCAGTTCCCATGTTGTACCGGTAGTGGTTCCTTTATTGACCAAAAATGCATAATATCCGGGAGGGACCGTAATGGCAGAAACACCCAGCCCGGTTCCGTTCTGATCATCAATCAGTTCTGATCCATTAGCTGAAACAGTAAGTATTTTTGCTCCGGTATTTTTGAAGTGATAAGTACGTCCGGAAAAATTACCCGCACCACTGATGGCTGCCGGCAAAGCTAATGTTCCATCGGCAGTTCCGTTATAAGCAACATAGTAATCATTAGCTCCTACCGCACCACTTGTGCCAACTATTTTATAGGTGGCAGCAAATGAACCATTGACAGTAAGGGTACTGCCGGGATTTGCAGTATTAACCCCCACATTACCTGACTGGGCTTTTACCAGAATACCATTTAAACCAGCCACTAAGGCAATGAAAAGCATCTTTTTTTTCATAAACAAATACGTATTTTAGAATCTAAGGGTCCTGAATAATATCCAATACCTTCAATTATTTAATGAAAGTTTTCGCAATACGAACCTACTGCAAAAACAAGTAAATAAAGAACAGATTCTGTACGCATTTTTCCACAAAACTGTAGCGGCTTTATGACAAGAACAGATGAGAAATTAATGTATTTCGTTGTAAATATCAAGCAATTCAACCAGATTGGTAATCTTCAGTTTCTGATATACCCGTCTTTTGTAGGTACCCACAGTAGATTCTTCAATATTAAGGGCATTCGCTATTTCAAGATTTCCGTTTCCTTTTGCAAGAAGATTAAAAATCTGCATCTCTCGTTCAGATAAATTTTCGACGGCATTTCGCTTTTTATTTCCTTTCAGCAGTTCATTCGTGATCTCAGGAGTATAATAATATCCATCTTTAAAAAGAGCTTCAATAGCTTTAACAAAATGATCCGGGTCGCTTTGCTTGTTCAAAAAGCCGTTCGCACCTTCTTCAATATACTGCAGGGCAATATTTTCTTTGTAGGAGGTAAATATTAAGATAAGTGTATCTTCAGAGATACTTTTGATTTCCTTGACCATAGATTTGAGAATACTTCCCGGAAGTTCAATATCAAGAATAACGAGGTCATATTTTTCGGATTCAATTTTCTTTTTTGCTTCTCCGTAGGTTTCTGCAAAATCGACTTCAAAATGATTAAAATTTTTCTCCAGGATCATAGCTGTCCCGATTCTTACCACATGATGGTCATCTGCAATGAGTATTTTTTTTGTCATATTTTAATAAGGATTTTAATAATGGTTCCTTTAGGTGTATTTCTATGAAAAGTCATTTCGGAATTAATTTTCATCATCAGCTGAACAACCATGTGAAGACCTAACCCATAATTTTTAAAAACCATGTGTTCGCTGCCTTTTGTCTTAAAAAGTTCGGAATAGTAAACCCGTTGTTCATCAGACATCCCGCCGCCCGTATCTGTGATGCTGATTTCTATATGTGATTCTGTGGAGCCCGATTTGATTGTAATTTCCCCATCTGAAGTATTTTTCACTGCATTATCGATGATATTATGAAAAACCGCAAGGAGAATATTTTTATTAAGCCTGCTCTTCAGTTGATGATCACAAAAATTATATATAAATGTATTTTTCCTTGCTGCTATTTCTTCAAATAACAACCTTTTAGTTTCAATCAGATCATAGATTGAACATTCTTCATCTGTTGTATTTCCCTGCTTGTATAGTTCTGTGTATTCTTTGAGACTTAATGTAAATTTATACAGCTGCTCCGAGGTTTTGTAAATGCTGTCAAAATATTTTTTCTGGGTCTTCAGATCTACTGACTGATTAAGTTCCTGTGAAAGAAGTGCAATAAATTTAACCGGTGTTGTAATATCATGGCTTATACTTTCTACCAGTTTTTTTTGATAATCGGATTCATTTTTCAGTTTATTATTGGTTTCCAGCAATTCTTTATCTTTATGCAACAGTGTATTTTTCAGCGCTTTATTTTTCAATCTTAAAAAATTGGTTCTCATCTGTACAATTCCTAAAACGATGAAAACAGCAATACCTGCAATCAGGATTTTAAAAAGAACAGTTTGATAAAAATAGGCTTCCACTTCTACAGGAATTGTTTTATAAACGAATTTTCCGGTTTCTGAAGATAAAAACCGAACGCAAAGAGTATAATTTCCAGGGTCTATATTGGCCAGCCTAAATGTTTTATCATTTTTAATAGTAATCCATGAGCCATCCTCATTATCTGAAAGCTTTGCCTGCAGATAGATATTTTCCAGATCGGAATAGTAAGGAATATCAATATAGAGTTCTGCATTTTTATAACCACATTCAAGAAAAAGTTTGTTGTTCAGTTGAATCATTTTCCCTTTTATTCTTGCTCTTTCCAGATAGATACTTTCAGACTTCGGATAATAGGTTTTTACATTTTCCGGATTAAAAAATACAAACCCCTCCATGGACGGAAATACAAATTGCCCATCTTTCAGCTTATGAGCACAGGGATTGGCACTTCCGTTGAATTCATTATTTAAAAGACCTTGTTTTTTGGTGTAACGATAATAAGTGATCACTCCCTTCATCGTTTTCATGTACTGCAGAAGAGTATTTTTATTGACTTTAAACAGTCCGTTATCAGAAGAGATCCATAAATTGGAATGTTGATCTTCCAACAGATAATGAGCATTAGCCAGAAAATTATTTTTATCGGAAGGAACTCTTACAACTTTCTGAGCTTTTATTAAATAAATCCCTCTGTTGTAAGTAGTAAACCAGGTATTCCCGTCTTTTGTCCTGATAATTTGTTTTACAGGAAGACCTTTTCCAATCTGCTTTATCATCCTTTTCAAAGGAAGAGAATACACGTAAATTCCTCCACTACTTCCCAGATAAAGAAGGTCTTTATCATATCTGAACACCGCATCTATATTATCTTCACATGGAATAATTCTTTCAATTTTTTTTAAATTATCATGACTAAACAGATACAGATAAAACTGATTTTTATCTACGATGGATGCAATATAAAGATCTCCATTTTTATAAAGCCCATCAATCTCTTTGTCTTTAAAAGCAATGGAATCATATTTTGTAAATCTGGTATTCTTATACCGTACATGAATAGAATTATTTTCCCGGTATATCAGATTTCCCTCATTATCTTCAAAGATATATCTCTTATCATAAGATTGAGGGGCAAAAAATAATCTTTCTGAAGTATTACGGGAATACTTTATTCCCTCCTGCGTCAAGACAGAATTATCCCCGTAAGAAGTTGCTGCATAGCAGACCTCATCCTGATAAGACAAATTTTTCCTGGAAACTGAAAAATCTGATAAGCTCAATATCTTTAGTCCATTAATAGAACTTCCGATATATAGTTTTCTTGCAGTCTCATCATAATACATAGCTCCTGAGATATCTTTATCAATATCCTTGTATTCTAATAAAAAAGTGAGTTTTAGTTTACCTCCAGAGTATTCACTTCTGTATATTTTACCATGGTAAATCATAAAAACCTGTCCGGAAATCTGCTGCCAGTACATTCTGGTTTCAGGCTCTGTATAGATAGAAGGAGCTTCTATTTCTGACAATATACCTCTGTACAATTGGATTATTTTTTTTCTGACCGGATCACTGATGAGTACATATTCACCATGAACAAATATTCTTTTTAACCGGTCATAAGAAAACCCATCAGCAACTAAAGTTCTTTTCTTGCTTTTTTTATCAACGTAAACAATATTATTATTTTCAAAGTAATATTTTCCTTCATCCAATTGAACATAATAGGAATTTATATAATAAGAAATATATCTGGCAGTGATATTATTCCTTACAATTCTTTTATAGATCTTACTTTTCAAAGCACCTCCGTACTCAAATGTGTTATTTGCCGCTATCACATCCGGTCGGCGGCGGGAAATCAGAAGAACTTTTTTTTCAGAAATATTGAAAACGGAAATACTGTCTTTTTTTATATTGCCATAGAAATCTCCAAAACTTAAATTTTTAAGTTTAAAATTATTATACTGTACAAAGTTACTCCCGTCATATCTCAGAACCCGGCCTTCCATAGACAGCCAGATGAATCCATATTTATCTTTTACAATATCTTTGATACTGTTTTGAGGGAGACCGTTATCCATGTTATACCATTGAGTGGTATAGTTTTGACCGTTGATGCATAAAGAAAGTAAGAGTGAAATAAAGTGAAGTAGCTTCATTCAGTGGCCAGCGTTAGATTTATGACAAATATATTATAGAAAATTAAATTTAATGTAAAGATTTATCCACAATTATGTGAATTTTTTTCTACATAATTATTTATTAATAATTTATTGATTATAATAAATTTGAAAATCCAAATATTTGTTCCCTCATCAATGCCATGATTATCAGGCACACTAGAAACACAGCTCTTTTTTGAGCAAAAAATATGATCTTCTTCGATAGCTGAAGGAGATCATTATTTTATGATTGTTAAAAATTAAATGTAATATAAAAGGGTACTGTCTACAAAAACTCTTTCGGAATTGAAATATTATTCTTTTTCATATACTCCAAAAGATCCTGGTATTTATCTTCATATGTATCTATTCCACATTTATGCGAAATGCTGCAGATATCGGATGGCTTGATGTCTAAAATAGTTGATATTTTAGTCAGTATCTCCAAATTAATTTTCACCTTGGAGTTTTCAATATCGGAATAAGCTTTTTGGGAGATTCCCATTTCAAAAGCCATGTATTCCTGTGTAAGGTCTTTACTCCTACGGATTTTCCTGATATTTTGTCCACATACTTTCATCGTTTTTGTTTTAGTAGTTTTCGGTATATTTTAGAAGATTATCTAATAGCCTCTAACAAAGTTAATAAATACCTTTGGCAAAACATTATACACGTTACATGATATTTATTTTCAACATAGAAAAGAGTCAAAAATAAGCCTTTTTTCAGAGAAAATATCACTTCGGTAAACACTATTGGAATTTATGGAGACGCAAAAATTTAATTATGACAATAATATTGTCAGAGCATTCCTCTATGCTACCATCGCATTTGGACTTGTAGGATTTCTGCTGGGGCTTACAGCTGCATTGATGCTTTTTTATCCTGAATTACCTGAATTTTTATTCGGTACGGATGATACAACTATTAAAAGCTTAGCTTCGGGCAATATTCAGGGACTGATCAATACTCAGGGAGCAATGGGCTTCGGAAGAATCAGAATGCTTCATACCAGTGCTGTAATTTTTGCTTTCGTCTGTAATTCCTTTTTCTGTGGTGCTTACTACAGTATGCAGAGACTTCTTAAAACAAGAATGTATAGTGATACGCTTTCATGGATCCATTTCTGGTCATGGCAGATTATGATTATCAGCGTAGTGATCACATTTCTTATGGGAATCAACACATCTAAAGAATACGCTGAACATGAATGGCCGATTGACATTTTAATTGCATTCTCATGGATCGTTTTCGGAATCAATATGTTCGGAACTATTGCCAGGAGAAGAGTGAGACATTTATATGTAGCCATCTGGTTCTATCTTGCAACCTGGATTGCTGTGGCAATGCTTCACATCTTCAATAATCTGGAAGTTCCGTTATCTTTCACAAGCTGGAAATCTTATTCTGTATATGCAGGTGTAAAAGATGCATTAGTACAATGGTGGTATGGGCATAATGCAGTAGCATTTGTTTTAACGACCCCTGTATTAGGCCTGATGTATTACTTTATGCCAAAAGCAGCACAACGACCGGTATTCTCATACAAGTTATCCATCATTCACTTCTGGTCGCTGATCTTTGTATACCTTTGGGCCGGGCCTCACCACCTGCAATATACAGCTTTACCTGCCTGGGCTCAGGCGGTAGGAACAGGATTCTCTATTATGCTTATTGCACCGTCATGGGGAGGAATGCTGAATGGTCTTCTAACCTTAAGAGGGGCATGGGATAAAGTAAGAGAAAATCCGATTCTGAAATTCTTTGTAGTTGCTATTACCTGTTATGGTATGGCTACTTTCGAAGGACCTTTATTGGCAACAAAATCATTAAATAAAATTGGTCACTATACCGACTGGGTTATTGGTCACGTACACTTAGGAGCTCTTGGATGGAATGGTTTCATGGCATTCGGAGTGGTATATTATCTGGTTCCGATCATGTGGAGAACATCTCTTTGGTCTAAAAAACTGGCCAACTGGCACTTCTGGCTGGGAACATTAGGAATTATCTTCTATGCCGTTCCTATGTATATTTCAGGATTCACACAGGGATTGATGTGGAAACAATTCAACCCGGACGGAACTTTATTGTGGAAAAACTGGCTGGATACAGTAACTGCGATCATTCCTTACTTTAAAATGAGATTCTTAGGAGGTATTCTTTATCTGTCAGGAGCAATTTTAATGGTTATTAACGTTATCAAAACGGTTAAAGCCGGTTCATTCCAGAAAGAAGTTCCTGCAGAAGCTCCTGCATTAGCCAACATCGGTACTTCAAGAAAAGAAGGCGAAGGGGTACACCTGTGGTTGGAAAGAACACCTACTCTCCTTTCTATATTAGCTTTTATCACAATCGCTATTGGTGGATTGGTGGAAATTATTCCGACACTTTCACTGAAGCAAAGTGTTCCCACGATCACAGCAGTAAAGCCATATACTCCACTGGAACTGGAAGGAAGAGATCTTTATATCCGTGAAGGCTGTAATTCATGCCACTCTCAGATGATCAGACCTTTCCGTGATGAAGTGGTAAGATTTGAAGGAAAAAACGGACAGTATTCCAAAGCCGGAGAATTTATTTATGACAGACCCTTCTTATGGGGATCTAAAAGAACAGGACCGGATCTTCACAGAGAAGGAGGAAGAAATCCGGATTCATGGCACTTCAAACATATGTACAATCCAAGAATTACATCTGCCGGTTCCATCATGCCACGTTTCCCATGGCTGATTACCAATAAACTGGACCGCAATCAGATGGTGGATAAAATGAAACTGATGAAAAATGCTTTCGATGTTCCTTACACAAAAGCTCAGATAGATTCTGCCAACCAATGGGCAGACAACCAGTCAAAAGCGATTGTACAGAGAATATATTCTGAAGCAACGGATGTAAAAGATCAGATGGTAAAAGAAAAAACAGCAAAAGGATCTGCGTATGTACCTCTTGAACAGAGAGAAATTGTAGCCATGATCGCGTACCTGCAAAGATTAGGTACCGACATTAAAACAACACAGGTACAAACTGCCAGCGTAGAGTAACATTTAAAATTGAATTGCAATGAAAACGAGAACCCCAATTTCAATATATATCGCAGCAACGATAGGTTTAACGATCATGGCCTTTGAAATGTTCGCCAGTGATTCAGGATATTTTTCTTCTCCTTTTTTCTGGGCGTTGATATTAATCGCCATTCTCCTCCTGCTGATCATGAATTCAATTGGAGATCTGGTGGAAAATGAAAATTTCAACCGATTATCAGAGGAAGAGAAAAAACAATATCTGGCAGAAAAAAATGTTCCTTATTATCAGAAATTATGGAATTCGGCCTTCAAAAAACAATCCGTTACGGAAGAAAAAGATATTCTTATCGACCATGGTTTTGACGGAATTACAGAGCTTGACAACTCACTTCCGAAATGGTGGATCGGTTTATTCTGGTTCGGATGTATCTTCTGCGTAGTTTATCTGGTAGCCTTTTCTTTCACAGATTACGCCCATCCGGAAGCAGAATATACCAAAGAAGCAAAAACCATGTTGGCATCTATTGAAGAGTATGAAAAAACAGCTCCTCAGATCAATCTGGAATCTGCAAAATACAGTGCTGATAATATCGCAGAAGGCCAGGAACTTTTCAAAACAAATTGTGTTACCTGCCATGGAGACGGAGGAAAAGGAGGAATTGGTCCGAACCTTACCGATACACACTGGATCAACATGAAAGAAAAAAGTTTATTTAAAAATGTATTCTGGATGCTTGAAAACGGTTCTCCAAACAATCCTACCATGAGACCCTTCATCAAGGAAGGAACCATCACAGGAAGAGATGCTGAAAAGATAGCCGCTTACATTTACCATATCAACCAGGAAACCGCTCCTATCACAACAGCCCAAGGTGGTGCCGCTCCGCAAGGAGAAGAAGTAAAATGGGAAAACGGAAACAACTAAAAAATTATTATCTATCATATAAACCATGCCAAGCCCCCTTTTCTACTACACTAACATTTGAATTTCATTTTTGCTAACTAACCTTTTCAACATTAAAAATGATATAAAGGGGGCTTTTTAAAAATAAATATCCATGCCTTGGTTCGTCTTACTCAACTATTCACTTGACAACTACAAACTAAAAATTCCATAATAAGACAGTCAAGGCAGGATTTTTGCATTTGCAAAGGATACCACAACAAAGACTAAATAAAATAGTATTATTATCTTTGTTAGAAACCACCTCGCATTTGAAACTGAAAATCAACACCACCAAAATTTTAAGGCGTATTGCAATAACCTTTATTTCAATATTGGTTTTTCTTACCCTGTTGATATTAAGCTTAAGGCTTCCTGCCGTTCAAAATTTCATTAAAGACAAGCTTATTGTTTACCTTGAGAAAAAAATCAAAACTAAGGTAAGCCTTGAAAAAGTTTACATCGGATTTCCCAACAGTCTTGTCATGGAAAATCTTTATCTCAAAGGACAGGATGTAGACACCCTTCTGGCAGTGAAGAAACTGGATGTTGGTTTACATATGCTCAAGCTCCTCAATTCTACAGCAGACATTACTTCAGTCAGCATGGAAGGTGCCCGTGCCAATGTTGTACGGAAACCGGATGGCAAATTCAATTTCAATTATATCATTGATGCTTTCGCAACCAGCGACAAAGAAGAAAGTTCTTCAAAGCCATTCATTATTTCTCTTGATAAAATCAATTTAAAAGATATTGGGGTAACCTTCAATGACCAACAATCGAGGAATGATATTAAACTATATTTTAAGTCTTTCGATACCAGAGTAAAAACTTTTGATCTTAATAAAAACAATTACGCCGTTAATGATATCAATCTTGACGGATTAAAATTAAAGCTAAAACAGGGACTTGTAGAAGAAGTTGCCCAAAAGGTTGAGAAAAAAGTAGACTCTCTTAATGAAAAGAAACCAATGAATATTGGATTGAGAGGTATTAAGCTTACTCATTTCGATATTGACTACGGTGATGAAAATACTAAAACATTTGCAAAAGTAATCTTCACAGAACTGAGCACAAAGGTCAATAAACTGGATCTGGAAAACAATGCCTTCAACCTAGCGAATGTATTTCTTTCCGGAGCAGACATTAATGCCAATCTTTATCTTCCTGCTCAGAATGCCAATCCGAAAAAGACCAAAGAACCTGAAGTTTCCAAAGTTTCCGATCAGGATAAAGCAATGAAACTTCTTTTAGGAAAGCTTGTTTTAAATGATGTAAAGGTAAATTATAACAATACCGCTATTTCCCCAACTAAACAGGGAATGGACTTCAACCACCTGAATTTTTCAAAAATGAATGTAGAGGTGAAAAGCTTTAAAATGGAGAACAACACCTTTGCAGGAACAGTGAATTCTGCAGAAATCAAAGAAGGAAGAGGATTGGATATTCAGAAATTCAATACGGATTTCGTGTATGCAGAAAAGGAGGCTTATCTCAAAGATCTTTACCTTCAAACTCCAAAAACAATATTGCGTGATGAGGTTATTTTAAACTATAACTCTATCGATCAACTAAGCTCAAACTTAGGTGCTGTAAAGATTTCGGCCAATATCAAAGATTCAAAAATAGGATTCTCTGACATTTTGAATCTGGTTCCAACGTTAAGAAATACAGTTCCATTTAATAAATATCCGAATGCTATTCTCAATGTAAATGCGAATGTAAAAGGAAGCGTGAATGATCTTTTAATTCAGGATCTTAAAGTTTCCGGGCTGGATCAGCTGAGAGTGATGGCATCCGGAAAAATTAAAAATGCGATGAATCCTGATCAGTTATATTACGATCTGAGAATCGGAGAATTTTCTTCCAGTGCCAAAACGATATTCAATCTTGTCCCGAAAAATACGATTCCTTCCAATATTTCTCTTCCTTCCCATTTCAGTATCAAAGGAAATGCAAAAGGAACAACTAAAGTAGTAAATACAGATCTTAACCTCTACTCTACACTCGGAAATGCAGCCATCATCGCACAAGTAGATATGCGGAAGAAAAATCATGAGTTATATGATATAAAAGCAAATCTTCAGGGTATACAGATAGGAAAAATTATTCAGAATAAGGATATTGGCCCTGTCACGGCACAGATTGCAGCAAAAGGCGAAAGTTTTGATTTTAAAAATGCCAATGCTTATTTAAAAGGACATGTTGCCTCAGCGGTCTATAAAGGATACCGTTATCAAAACATGAATCTTACCGGAAAGATCAACAAAGGAGCTTATCATGTTATTTTAGATTCAAAAGATCCTAATGCCAGTTTACAGTTGACCGCTTCCGGAGTATATGATGAAAAAAATCCTACTGTAAAAGTAAACGGAGAAGTCATCAAGCTGGATGTCAACAAGCTTGGTTTCTATGAAAAACCGATGATCATTGCCGGAAAAATTGATGGTGATTTTACAAGTCTGGATCCGAATAATCTGAACGGGTATTTAAACCTTAAAGATTTTGCATTTTCAGATACCAAAGAAGTATATCCTGTACAGGAAGTCAATCTGAAGGCCTCTTCTACTCAGGATTCTACCCAGATTATTTTCAATTCTCAGGTGGCAGATGTGGAGCTGAAAGGTAAATATAAACTTACCCAGATTTTTGGAGCATTAACGCAAACGGTCAATCAGTATTATCAATTCCAGAAGCCGGATAAAAGTCAGAAAATTGATCCGGGACAGCATTTTAATTTTACTGCAAAGATTAAAAATGATGATCTGATCAGAAAATTTGTTCCGGATCTGAAAGATTTTGAAACCATTAATCTGGCAGGAAATTATGATGCAGATTCTCAGAAAATTGAAATTGACGGACAGATTCCGCGATTATTATATGGCGAAAACTCTATTGAAAAAGGAGCTTTAAAAGTAACGAATGAAAATCAGGCATTACAGTACAGCCTGAATGTTGCGGCATTAAAAAGCTCAAGTTTTTCTTTAAATAAAATCAATATTGACGGTGATGTTGCTGACAATACCATCCGCTACAACGTTACCACAAAGGATGAAAAAGACGCTACGCAATTCCTGATTGCCGGAAGTGCAAAATCCTTAAATGATATTACTGAAGTTTCTCTGAACCCGAATGGCTTAAAACTCAACTATACGGATTGGAACGTGGCTGAAAACAACAAAATCCAGATCAGCAACAAAGGAATTCTGGCTGATAATTTCATCCTATCCAATGGAAACAGTGAAATTGCTGTTCAGTCTGAAACCAACAGTCCAAGCAGTCCTTTGAATATTTCGTTGAAAGATTTCAAGATTGAAACCATTACAGAACTTATTAAAAAAGACACGGTTCTGGCAAGAGGAACTATTAACGGAACCGCACAGCTTCGTGATGTGACTAAAAATATGACCTTTACTTCGGACCTGAACATTTCTGATTTAATCGTCTATGGAAGTCCTGTCGGAAACCTTGCCGTAAAAGTAAATAATGCTTCACCGAAGGTTTTAAATGCTGATATTGCGCTTTCCGGAAATAATAATGATGTAAAAATTCTGGGAGATTATAACACCTCATCCAGTACTTTCGATCTGAATATGGCGATCAATCAGCTTCAGATGAAAAGTATTCAAGGATTTTCTATGAATGCAATTACCAATACGGAAGGTTATCTTTCAGGAAATTTAAAGATTACAGGAACTACTGATAAGCCTAATATTTTAGGAAAAGTAAAATTCAATGATGCCGGATTGGAAATAGCCAAAACCGGAAGTGATTTCAGACATCTGAGTGATGAAATCAACTTTACGAGCCAGGGAATAGAATTTGATAAATTTAAAATTAAAGATAAAGACGGAAATGCTCTTGTAGTAGATGGACAGGTTCTGACGCAGACGTACAGAGATTTCGCCTTTAACCTGAATGTGAATGCAAAAGACTTTAAAGTAGTCAATTCAGAGAAATCCAATGATGCGATCATGTATGGTGTTCTTGCTATTGATGCCGGGCTTCATATCCGCGGAAACCTTGATCTCCCAAAAGTAGACGGAAGATTAAGCGTGGCAGACAATACGGATTTCACTTTTGTCCTTCCTCAATCCAGCCCTACTTTGCAGGAAAGAGATGGTATTGTAGAATTTGTGGATCAGGATCAGGTGGTTTTAAACAAAACCATCAAGGCTGATTCTCTTAATGCACAAAGCCGTATTAAAGGAATGGATGTGAGTGTTAATATTGAAGTCAGCAAAGAAGCAAAACTGTCGCTGATTATTGATAAAGCCAATGGTGATTTCGTACAGCTCCAGGGTGAAGCAGAATTAACAGGAGGAATAGACCCGTCAGGAAAAACCACATTGGTAGGAATATATGAAGTGGAAAAAGGTAGTTATGATCTTTCGGTGAGTTTCCTGAAACGTAAATTTGACATCCAGAAAGGCAGTACTATCACATGGACCGGTGAGCCTACAACGGCTCAAATGGATATTACCGCCGTTTATAAAACAGAAGCTCCTCCTATTGACCTTGTAGAACAGCAGATCAGTGGAGAAAGTGCTTCAACATTGAATCAGTTTAAGCAGAGAGTTCCTTTCAATGCTTTATTAAAAATGAAAGGGGAATTATTGAAACCTCAGCTTACTTTTGATATTACTACAGATGAAAAAAATAATTCTGTTTCTACTAATGTAAAAGATGTTGTAGATCAGAAGCTTGCCCAGATCAGAACTCAGGAGTCTGAGCTGAATAAGCAGGTGTTTGCATTACTTCTTCTGAACCGTTTCATCGGAGAAAATCCATTTGAAAGCGGAGCGGGAATGTCTGCAGAAACCATGGCGAGACAGAGCGTGAGTAAGATTCTTTCTCAGCAGCTGAACAATCTTGCAGCAGGTCTTATCAAAGGCGTAGATCTTAATTTTGGTCTTGATTCTTCAGAAGATTATTCCAGCGGAGAAAAAAACACCCGAACTGACCTGAATGTAGATATCAGTAAAAAATTATTGAACGACCGACTAAAAGTAACGGTAGGAAGTAATTTCGGACTGGAAGGTCAGGCCCGTCAGAATGAAAATATGACGAATATTGCGGGTAACGTTTCCGTAGATTACAGTCTTTCTAAAGATGGAAGAT
Organism: Chryseobacterium sp. GVT01B; assembly: GCF_019970045.1. GTDB lineage: Bacteria > Bacteroidota > Bacteroidia > Flavobacteriales > Weeksellaceae > Chryseobacterium. The sequence goes on along the minus strand of NZ_JAHXYI010000004.1, from coordinate 140,654 downwards.
ATATGCTGCGAGCTTATCGTAAGGATGAATATCAGGTAGCTCTTCAGGGGCAGATCATAGAAACCGGAGTTGGATTTATCATTACATTGGATTATGACAAGTTCCGGGAGATTTTCCAGAAATCTAAAGAGAAGAAGCCGAAAAAAAAATCAAAATAACCAAGTGGTAGAATTTAAATAATGAGTAATAAGTTCCATATATATTGTAAGTATCTGTTGGTTTCCGGAATGGCATCCACTGTGGTCTCGTGCAGTAATACAAGGTTTTTGAAAGAAGGTCAGATGCTTTACACGGGAGCCAAAGTAAAGATTGAAAATGATACAATTTCTAAAAAAGAAAAGAAAGACCTTCAGTCAGCATTAGAAGCCAATCTTACTCCAAAGCCCAATTCTACTTTTTTAGGATTGCGTCCCAAGTTGTATTTTTATAATATTGCCAAAGAGCCGAAAAAAGATAAAGGTTTTAATTACTGGCTTAAATATAAAGTGGGTGAAAAGCCAGTATTATTGGGTGATGTAGACAGAGAGTTCAATAAAGATATCATTGAGAATTATTCTGAAAACAAAGGATACTTCAATGCTAAAGCTACTTATGATACCATTTCAAAGAATAAAAAAGCCCAGGTTATCTATAGAGTAAGACCGGGTTCAAGATATTTGATTGACGGAGTAAAATTCCAGAAAGATTCTACGCTGGTTAATCGGGAAATTCAAAACTTTACTGATAGAACCCTTCTTAAAAACGGAAGGCCATTTGACCTTGATGTCATCAAAGCAGAAAGAGAAAGAATTGACAACAGGTTAAAAGAAAGAGGTTTTTATTATTTCCATCCTGATAATATTATTGTCCAGGCCGACAGTACGGTGAGCAAAAATCATAAGGTTGAGCTTAATGTAAAACTGAAAGACAATACACCTGATTTAGCAACTCAACAGTTTAGTATTGATAATGTTATTGTATTTCCAAATTACAACATTCAGGATGTAAAAGATGGAAAATACAGCATTCCGATGGATAAAGATTCTCTTTCTAAATATCGTTTCGACGACATTTACGTCATTGATCCTCAACATAAGTTTAAACCGAAAATTTTTGACAGAGCATTATATTTCAAAAAAGGAGATCTTTATAACCGTTCCAATCATAATCTGACCCTGAACCGACTCATCAGTCTGGGCGTATTCAAATTTGTAAAGAATGAGTTCATCGTATCTGACTCTTTAAGCCATAAATTTGATGCCTATTATCTATTAACCCCAAGACAAGTTCAATCGCTCCGTCTGGAAGCTTTGGGAAGAACCAACTCTGCCAACTATGCAGGTAGTGAGCTGAACCTCAACTGGACGCATAGAAATTTCTTCAGAGGTGCAGAACAATTTAAAGCATCCATCTACGGAGCTTTTGATTTCCAGATGGGAGGTGCGCAAAACGCCAATAATATTTTCCGTGCAGGAACAAATGTCCAGCTTTCGATCCCGAGAATTGTGGCACCATTCCGTTTTCATTCTTCCAGTGAATTTGTTCCCAGAACCAATATTAGTTTGGGATATGAATTCCAGAACAGAACACAATATTATACTCTTAATAATTTCACCGGATCATTCGGATATGTGTGGAAAGAAAATGCGAGGAAAGAACATGATCTGAAAGTCATTGATATTACATTGGTATCGCCAGCAAATGTTACAGATGAATATTACGCTAAATCTATCAATAATCCTGCTATGCGACGAATTGTCGATAAGCAGTTAATTTTTGGCCCTACCTATTCTTTCACCTATACCAATACCATGCTGCCAAGAACCAATACCTTTTATTATAAAGGAACGCTTGATCTTGCAGGAAATATCACAGGATTGGTTACCGGAGCAGATGTAAAAAAAGATAAGGAAAAGAAAATATTCGGTATTCCTTTCAGCCAGTATGTAAAGATTGAAAATGATATTAGATTCTATCATAAATTCACTGAAAAATCTTCTCTGGCTACGAGATTTATCGGAGGAATTGCCTATCCATACGGAAACTCAGAATTTGTTCCTTTCTCCAAGCAATTTTTCTCAGGAGGTAGTAACAGTATAAGAGCGTTCCGTGCAAGAACGTTAGGACCGGGAAGCTTTGATCCGAGAACCCTTGATGAAGGTACTTATTTTGATCAATCCGGGGATGTTAAGCTGGAATTGAATGCAGAATACCGCGCCAATCTTTATAAATTTTTAAATGCAGCTGTTTTTGTAGATGCCGGAAATATCTGGCTGCTTCATGACGATGAAAACAGACCGGGAGCAAAGTTTTCAAAAAACTTTTTAAATGAAATTGCGGTGGGAGCCGGAGTAGGTCTGAGACTGGATTTTTCTATCCTGATCTTAAGACTTGATCTCGCCATGCCACTGAGAGTTCCTTATTATGAAAAAGGGGACAGATGGGCCTTCGATAAAATTAATTTCGGAGACTCTAACTGGAGAAAAGATAATCTTGTTTTAAATATTGCCATCGGATATCCTTTTTAATATGATCAAAAATGCTAAATTTTTCTGGGAGGTTCTGAAAGACACATTTACAGAATGGAATAATTCTACTGCATCAAAAGATTCAGCAAGTCTTGCTTATTATGCTATCTTTTCAATCCCGGGATTATTGATTATTATTATATGGGTACTTGGAAATTTCTTTGGCGAAGAAGCAATCCGTGGACAAATTAGTACGCAAATCAGTGGTATTATGGGTCCGGATGTTGCTAAAAGTATTGAAGGTATGCTGGCGGGCGCTCTGATTGACAAAAAGAATATTTTCATGAAAGCCGTAGGAGTTGGATCCCTGGTTTTTGGTTCTACAACGCTTTTTTTTCAACTTCAGCATTCATTAAATTCACTTTGGGAAGTGGAAGCTGCTCCCAAAAAGGCATTGATTAAATTTCTTCTGGACAGAGCCAATTCTTTGGGGATGATTCTTATTATGGGATTTCTTTTGATGATCACCATGGTTTTATCTTCTTTGATCAGTCTTTTCAATCAGATTATTACCAGATATTTTGGTCTTGAAACCTATATGCTGGTAGAGTTTGTGAATTTTGCTGTAGGATTTGGACTGGTCATGCTTTTATTTGCTTTAATGTTTAAAGTGCTGCCCGATGTTTTGATCAGCTGGAAACCGGTATGGAAAGGCGCATTTCTGACAACTGTTTTATTTACCCTCGGAAAGTTTTTATTAAGTCTTTATTTTAATCAGGTGAAGCCTACCTCAGCCTTTGGTGCTGCCGGAACCGTCATCCTGATTATGATGTGGATCAACTATTCCTGTATGCTGATATTTTTTGGCGCTGTATTTACCAAGGTTTATACGTATAAAAGAGGATATAAAGCTATTCTTTCCAAACATGCAAGGTGGACTCCTGCGAAGTTGTATGCGGATAGTTTGAAGCAGATGAATGGTGAGAGTAATGATAAAACGTAAATTTGGGTTGCGGGGTTCGGGTTGCGAGATTTTGAGATTCGGGATACTCCTGATTCGAGATTATTGATATATGAAAAAGCCTCCTGAAAAATTCAGGAGGCTTTCTATTTTTACATTCTGTTTACAGTTCCGATTCCCAGTAGTCCCAACGATTTTTTGATCGTCTTCGCTGTGATATCTGAAATATTCAAACGGAATTGTTTTACATTTTCATCTTCCTGATTCAGAATTGGGTTATTCTGATAGAAAGAGTTGTAGGCCTTAACCAAATCATAAACATAGTTTGCCACCAAAGCCGGACTTAATGTTTCCGCTGACTTGGCAACTATAGTCTTAAAGTTTGTCAGCTGCATAATCAATTCTTTTTCGGATTGATTTAATTCAATATCAGCTGTTTCTGGTTGTAAAGTACCTGCTTTAGATAATAATGATTGAATACGAGCGTAAGTATATTGAATAAACGGCCCTGTATTTCCATTAAAATCAATACTTTCTGCCGGATTGAAAAGCATTTTTTTCTTAGGATCTACTTTAAGCATAAAGTATTTCAATGCACCCAACCCTACTGTTTCATAAGATATTTCTTTATCTTCTTCAGAAAGTGTCTCTAACTTTCCTAATTCCTGAGCCTTAGATTTAGCTGTTTCATACATTTCCTGCATCAGGTCATCGGCATCTACTACGGTTCCTTCACGGGATTTCATTTTACCTTCAGGCAGTTCTACCATCCCATAAGAAAGGTGGAACAACTGATCAGCCCATTCATATCCTAGTTTTTTTAGAATTTTAAATAAAACCTGGAAGTGATAATCCTGTTCATTCCCAACAGTGTAAATCAACTTTTGAATATTGTTGTCTTTAAAACGCTCTACGGCTGTTCCCAAATCCTGAGTCATGTAAACAGAAGTACCGTCAGAACGTAACAATAGTTTCTGATCAAGACCTTCATCGGTAAGATCACACCAAACAGAACCGTCTTCTTTCTGATACAACACACCTTTATCCAATCCTTCCTGAATAAGATCTTTTCCTAAAATATAGGTATTACTTTCGTATTGAACCTGATCAAAGTCAACACCCAGTCTTTTATACGTTTCATTGAATCCTTTATAAACCCATGAATTCATCTCTTCCCAAAGCGCTCTTACAGTTGCTTCCCCATTCTCCCAATCCAGAAGCATTTTCTGTGCTTCTTTCATCACCGGAGCATCCTTTTTAGCCTGTTCTTCTCCTACTCCCTGCTCTACAAGCTCTGCAATTTCTTTTTTATAGTTTTTGTCAAATTCTACATAATAGTTTCCAACAAATTTATCGCCTTTGGTATTCGTTGTTTCAGGAGTTTCTCCATTCCCGAATTTCTCCCAAGCCAGCATTGATTTACAGATATGAATACCTCTGTCGTTAATGATCTGAGTTTTGATCACATCATATCCGGCTTCTTTTAAAATCTGAGCAACTGAGAATCCTAATAAATTATTTCTGATGTGCCCTAAGTGTAAGGGTTTATTGGTATTCGGTGAAGAATATTCTACCATTACCGTAGCATTTTTCTTTTCTATAGTGGAGAAATTCTTGCTTACAGATCTGAAGTTATCTACAAACAATTGGTTTTTAACCTTAACATTAAGGAACCCTTTTACTACATTAAAGCTTTCAAAAATTTCCGTCTGCTCTGTCAAAGCTTCACCTAGTTCAACCCCGATACTTTCAGGATTTTTTTTCAACTGTTTCACCAACGGAAAAGTAACAATGGTAAAATCACCCTCAAATTCCGTTTTATTTTCCTGAACTTCCAGCTTGATGTCTTTTAACTGATATACATTTAAAATAACTTCTGAAAGTTTTTCTTCTATAATATATTTAATATTCATTTCAAAATTTTGAAGTACAAATATACGGAAATAAAAAAACCGCCCGAAGGCGGTTTCTTAAAGTATTTTTATTCTTTTATATAAACTAATACAGCATCATCATTACCTGGGATTCCATCTACATTTTTAAAACCATCAACAATTTTCAGTTCAGTATCAGAGAAATCCTCGACAGTTTTCTGTGATGTTTTACTCACTCCTCCTTCCGTATAAGTAAGCGTTAGTTTACCATACATCCTATCATAAGCCCATTTCCCTGAATAGGATTCAGGTTTTATACACTCCCCAGCTCCAGCACCTGCTTCATATCTTTCGTATACTCCCGAAAAGTCAGTATTAATAAGTATCTGTCCTTTTTTTTCACAAGTGGATACAGGATAGCTTTTCCCTTTAAACTCATATCGGGAAGGTTTCCATGTACCATTAACACTTACTTCTTCTGTTTTAGAATTACTCCTGTCATCATCACTGCTGCAAGAAACAATTCCCATTATGGCAATAAGCCCGATCAAAAACTTCATATTGTATTGTATAATTTTTTAAATAAGATATTCCTGTATTGCTACAGGAATACCATTTATTATTGATTTCAAAGGATCATTACATTAGTTTACATCCCAGAAAACTTTAGTTGATACTTTATCTCCTCCAATTTTTGAAGCAGCTTTCTCAACATTAGTTTTGTTAAGCAAATATTCCTGATCAGAATACTTCATTCTTACCGGCACAGATTCTACTGTAGAATCTTCAGGATTTTCAAACACAGGGTAATTTAATCTTCTTGCAAAATTCCATGCCTGGAATCCTTTATTAAACATGGCAACCCAAGCCTGGAAACCTATAGATTTTCTCCAGTTTGAAGCATCATATGGATTTGCTGCAATGAATGTAGATGCAGATGCTGGGGTAATACCATATTCTGTCATAGAAGCAGTGATAGCTTCTCCATATAGACCTGCTGCTGTTCCACCAACAGTAAAGCCGCGTGCTGCTGCTTCAGCTCTTAAGAATGAGATTTCTGAGTAATCCAGCAAATATCCTTGAGCGTTCTCTGTGAAAAGCATATAATCACTATCTTCTCCCATATCAGGAACTCCGTTAATATCTATTTTTGGAGAGGTCATATGTGAGTAATTCACAAATGAATTTCCTTTTCCATAAACTCCTCCTTTATATGCACCTGTATTAGGCTCGTACTTTCCAGTAATTTTGTTGAATACTCTATCTGCTTTTACAAACCATCTTGCTCTTCTAGGATCTGAAGTAGAATTCATATAGTTTATCAACATTTCTGAAGGAACAAGATCATTTCTACCAGACTGTACATCTTCCTGATATACAGGATTAGCAAATAATCCTGATGGGAAAGCCGCTAAACCAAAGTTATCATCCTTACTTTCGAATAAACCAGCTGCATAAGCTGCCTCAGCAGTATTTTTTGCAAATGCCGGATCAACATCGGAAAGAGTTACTGCTAATTTGAATTTTAAAGAGTTACCCATTTTTTTCCACTTAGACATATTTCCTTTATAGAATAAGTCATCAGCATATCCGGACTCTGCGGTACTAATCATTGCAACAGCTGCATCAATTCTTTTTATCAGATCCAGATAAATTGTTTTTGCATCATCATAAGGGATTTCAGAAGCTCCCGGATTCCCTGGAACAGCTTTTAAAGCTCCAAAATAAGGGACATCCCCATATGTATCAACAAGATTTGCCCATGTGTATACACTGATCAATTCAATAATAGCTACATTATTGTTTTTCTTCACGGCACTTCCACCTTCATTTTGAAGAAATTGTTTAGCATCTCTAAGAGCAGACAGAACCCCCGCAGAATGTGCTGTAGCAGATCTTGAAGCCATCATTACATTGTAATGGTTTCTTGGGATAGGTCTTGTTACCATATCATAGTTTGATTCATCAACATAGGTAGTTTGTGCCCATTGTTGAGTAAAGAATCTAGAGATATTATTATTAACGTTAGGGGTTAGCATCTGCGATATTAACGCCTGTTCTGCACTTGCCACCAATAACCCTGAAGGAACAATTGATGGGTGTTTTGGGTCTTCATTCAAAGATGTGATATCACGTTCACAAGAAGTGGTAGCCACAGTTAAAGAAATTAGACTTAATATTAAAATTATCTTTTTCATGCTTTTTTAGAATTTTAATGTTACATTGATACCTATGTCACGTGTTGTAGGAAGTACTCCAATAGAGTTTCCTTTTGAAGCTAACCCGTTTCCAGTTCCTGCTTCAGGATCTGCATAAGGCAAGTTTTTGTGAATAATCCAAAGGTTTCTTCCAACTAACGAAATTTTTGCTTCCTGTATAGAAGTATTGGCAAGAATTGATTTTGGAAGACTGTAACCAATACTAGCTTCTCTTAACTTAACATAAGAAGCATCATATACAAATCTGCTGTTTGGCATTCTTCTGTATCCATCTACGTTACCAAAAGTACCAGGAGCACTTGTAGGAGTTGTATTTACTTGTCCATTAGGATTTACACCTGGATTAATAACCCCAGCTGTTCTATAATCTCCTACAGCAGTCTCTTCATATAAACCTGTAGCAAGACCATAATACATATCTGTAGAGAATACATCTCCACCATGTTTGATATCAATTAAGAAACTCACAGAAATTCCTTTATAAGTAAAGCTATTTCTGATACCTCCAATCCAATCTGGGGTAATATTTCCGATTACCTGATTTGGATTTCTTAAATATCTCCCGTTAGCAGGGTCTACAACACGCTCTCCATTGGCATTGTAAACATAATCTGAACCAACCAAAGCTCCAAATGCTTCACCAACTCTTGCATTTAATGAAACACCTCCCTGATATTGTGCCAATAAATAGTTTTGGGAATCACCATATAGAGAAATTACTTCATTTTCGTTTTTAGACCAATTTACATCAATATCCCAACTAAAGTTAGAATTTTTAATCGGCGTACCATTTAACTGGACTTCAATACCTTTATTATTAATCTGTCCTGCATTTACTAGGAATGTTCTATACCCAGTCGCTGAGGAAACCGGAAGATTGATAATTTGATCAAGAGTACGTGTTTTATAAACAGCAATATCAAAGCCTATTCTGTTTTTTAAGAATTGAGCTTCCATACCAAATTCCACTTCTTTTGATCTCTGTGGTTTAAGATCCGGATTTGCTAAGAAGTATGATTGATTAACCAATCCCGTACTTCCAAATCCTCCTCTTACTCTGTAAGTATTTTCTAGTTGATAATTCACAGTTGAGGAACCTACTTCTGCATAATTAGCTCTTACTTTCCAGAAACTTAACCAGTTTTGTTTCCATAATTCTGAAAGAATTAAAGATCCGGTTGCTGAATAGTAATCATAAGTATTATTAGCTTTTGGAAGGTTTGAACTTCTGTCTACTCTATACGTTCCGTCTACAAATAATAAATTTTTATATCCGAAAGAAGCCGTTGCGTATAAACTGGATGTAAGCCATTTTGCGTAGTTTTCATCCGGCGGGATGATTGGACTTGCAGAGTTAGAAATTGCATACAATCCCGGAGTTGCAAGACCACCTTCTGTACTTGCATACACTGCATCACTTAGGTTTCTTCTTACATTCCCTCCTACGATACCACTAACATTTAAGTCTTCCATGATATCGAATTTATAATTAGCAAATAAATCAAAGTTGGTCTCTGAAGTTCTTACATCCTGACGGGAATATCCTGAAGTCACATTATTTCCTGAAGCTCCAAAAGCCTGAGGTAATGAACCATTGGCCAATCTTTCTTCAATTAGCATTTGCATATTGTCGTAAGATAACTTTCCTGTAATCCCAAAGTTTTTAGAAACATCATACTTCAACTGTGCATAGCTGAATGTTCTTGTTCTGGAATCGGATTGATAATTCTGATATCTTTGGAAATATGGGTTATTCCAATAAGCAGGAGTTCCATTTTCTCCTGAAGTTCTATTCCATGTGTTATTACTGTTATTCGTTCTGGCATAAGCATCTCTTAAGTCGTAAATATCTACGTTTGTCTGCCACCACTGTCTGAATCCAGTTACAATATTATCAGAATATCCTGTTTCATTTCTACCTTTTGTATCCTGAATTGTTAAAGTTGAAAATACTGTAGCATGAAGTTTGTCTGTAAAGTCATAACTGAACTTCGCAGTTAAATTGTTTTTTCGCAAATCTGAATTTGGTAATAAACCATTGGAAAGCATATTTGAGTAAGACAAAGATATATTCGATGATTTATTTCCTTTCTCTAATGAAATTGAGTTAACATAAGTTACCGGGTTTTCAAAGAATTTAATAGGTCCGTTTTTAGCAGCTACCCAAGGAGTTGCCATCCCATAATAAGGAGATGTCGGATCGTAAGAATACCATTGGCGAACTAACAAATTAGGGTTAAACTCAGCTCCATAAGAAGCATCTTCGGTAAGTGGTACCTGAAATTCTCCAGTGTTTGGGTCATGATTGAAATATTCATCAGGATTACCATCTCCATTGGTATCATTACCGTACTGAGGTCCATAACCAGCTCCGTATCTCGACTGATATTTAGGAAAAGTAGATTTATCAATAAAACCTACATTGATGTTTGAGTTCAATGTTACTCCCCAACTTCCGTCTTGTTTTCCACGTCCGTTTTTAGTAACAATCAAAATTACACCGTCACTTCCTCTTTCTCCGTATAAAGCAGAAGCTGCTGCTCCTTTTAAAACATTTATACTTTCAATATCATTCTGATTGATATCCGATAAGAAATTTCCATAATCAAAAACAGTTCCTTTAACACTTCCATTATTTACTGGAGATCCATCAACTACAATAAGCGGAGATCCTCCTGACAGAGATTTATACCCTCTGATCAATAAGTTTGATGATCCGCCAAAGTTGTTGTTTGTGTTAACCTGAAGACCGGCAACTTTACCAGAAAGTAGACCTGCAACGTTTCCTGTATTGGTAGTTCCACCTGTCAATGCCTCAGCCTTTACTTCTTCGGAAGCATAACCAAGAGATTTTTTCTCTCTTTTAATCCCGAGTGCGGTTACAACCACACCCTCAATTTCTTTTGTTTTAATAGTATCATTCTTCTGCTGAGCGTTCGCAACCGCTATAGAAGAAGATAATACTAAAACAAGAAGACTTGCTGTTAGTTTCTTCATATCAAATTAATTTTGTACCCTACAAATTTGTAAAACTTTCTTAATACCACAAAGCAAAATTTAAAAAAATTGCATTTCTTTTAATATTTTTAAACAAAAACAACTAAATAATTATTAAAATAAGTTAAAAAATAGATATTTAACAAAAACAAATTACTTAATTGTTAATTTCATTTAAGAAATAATAACAATCATGTAAATTGATAATATCTATATTAAATTTTCACATAAAAGAGATTAAACAATTTGAATGTCAACAACTTGAAATCCATAAAAAGATAAAAAAATTCTAAAACCAGCGCACATGCTATGCTAGGCATATTTTTATATTAAAAAAAACTTAGTCCTTAAAACAAAAAAAACCGCCCGAAGGCGGTAATAAAATATATTAAATTTGTAAGATTAGTTCTGATTCCAGAAAGGCGTATATTGATTTTTAGTAAATACAACATCACTTGCAATGTTTGGTACATTTGCTGAGTTTGTCGCAAATTCAGAATTAGGATAAACCAATCTATACGGCCTCCTTGATTTTACTGCATTTACAGCTAAAGGATTATAAGGAAGTTCGGTTCTGTTATACTCAATATACATTTCAGTAGGATTCACATTAGTAAGAGCCAACCACTTTTGAGTCATGATTGCTTCCATTTTTTGTGCATCAGTACCTACCCAGCCCAAACCAGGTCTTGTAGAAATATTTGTAATATATGTACCCATATTTACTGGAGTAACCCCTACCCACAGACCTGAAGCAGTAACCCCATCATTGAAGGCTGTCTGCCCACCAGTAAACAATGCAGGATATTTTAAAGATGCTTCTGCCAGCATAAGTTTTGCTTCTGCCAAAGACATAATAACTCCTCCTCTTGCATTTGATGCATTAAGAACACCTGTAACATTACTAACTGGAGTACCTCCTGAAAAATTCCCTGCAGCAAGTTTTGATACATTTTGGTTATCTGTAGGAGCACCAGGCTGACCTGAGGTAGCACCTTGTCTCACACCTTTTACCTGACCAACACTATTGTAGGTTATACTGGTGAATAATCTGAATCTACGAGGATCAACAAGGCCATTAAATTTCTGATATTGCGGTGCTACATTCCCTAAGTTATTACCATTTAAAGCAATAGCTAAGTGTTCTGAAGCTGTAATTACAATATGATTCTGAACTTCAGTAGGTGTAGAATTATAATAATAATTAAATGCAAATGGATTCAACTTATCATTATTGGCAGTAGAATAACCAGGTTTTTCAACTACATCTGAACTTATTAAATTAGCTCCCAGGTTAGTACTAGAACTTAATGCTGCAAGATGCCCATCACGGTAAGCAGCAAGATCACCTGTTACTTTTGACATTCTTAGTAAATATCTAAGTTTTACAGTCTGAGCAAATGCTTTCCACTTAGTCATATCACCTCCAAAAACAATATCCTTTTCTGCCGGATTTACAGCATTATCTTCTTCTGCATCGATAAGAGCTACTGCTTCATCAAGATTACCGATAAGTGATTTATAAATATCAACGTCCTTATCATACTTAGGAGCAAGATTATTTTGACCTTTAAATGCTTCTGTATAAGGGGCATTACCATAAAGATCAACGATATACTGCATATAGAAAGCTTTCATAACTTTTGCCATAGCAATATAATTATCTTGTGAATGATTACCGTTTGGATATCTTTCAATTACTACAAAGTTATTGACATTCTGGTAAATATTATCCCAAATACCATCATAAAACTGGCTATTTACAGCTGATAAAGAAAATTCATTGGGATATAGCCCACCATAATGATACACATCTCCCGCCCAGGAGTTCATCATTAAATTACCAAACTGCATCATATCACCAGCCTGCGCTCTATAAGACTGAGCAACAGCTCCTGGAAAAATTAATTCCGGGGTTATATTCTCAGCGTGAATAGAATTGGGGTTTTCATTAATATCGAGATAATTATTACAAGATGTTAATGAAGCTACCACAATAAGTGATGAGATTATATATTTAATTTTATTCATTTTTAGAATTTTAGAAAGTTATATTAAAGTTAAAACCAAAGTTTCTGGCCGTTGGATATTGGCTTACTGCTAAGCTGGCACCTGTTTGCATTTCCGGATCACCAAAGTTTCTATTGTCCTTCGCATATACCACAAATGGATTTCTGGCATACACCCCAATGCTCATACTATTAATGAAAGTACTTGCTAGTACTGATTTAGGAATAGCATAGCTTAATGCAATTTCTCTAATTTTTAAAGCAGTCCCATCAATTACAAATTCTTCAGCTATATCACTTCCATAATTGGTAGTAAAGTAGTTCACTGTACCTGCATAACTTGCATCATCACCTACCGGTGTGGTGTTTGGAACATATACAGGATTAGAAGCTGTACCAGTATTCTGAACAGAGTTAGGAATGATATAACCATTAGAACGGTTAAAATCAGCTTGCTTCTCTAATGTACCTACATAAGACATCAGGTTTTTAGCTTCAGAAACAAAACTGTTTCCAGTTCTGTAATCAGCCACTGCACTGATAGTAAAACCTTTAACTCTAATAGATGTACTGAAGGCCAGAATATAATCAGGATCTAATTTACCCAGCACTTTATATTGGCTGCTTACTACAGGAATTCCCAGATCATCTACAATGATTCTTCCTTCCGGATCTCTCTGGTATGCAGTTCCCATGATAGTGTTTGCACTACCTCCCAATACAGCATAAAGACCAGCTGGTATTCCTTGACCTGAAGCTCCTCTAGGTACACTTAAAGCCCCATTATCCAAACTTGTTACAACAGATTTATATTTTGAATAAGAACCTTTCACATTCCATTCAAAATCTTTGGACTTGAACGGAGTTACTCCCAATTCTAATTCAAAACCTCTGTTTCTCATAGATCCGGCATTGTCTAATACATTACTGAATCCTGTTGCATTTGATACACCACTATTGGTAATCAAACCATCTGTCTTCGTCTGATAAACAGATCCATCAAAAGTAATTCTATCTTTTAGGAAACCTAAACTCAAGTTAGCTTCTAGAGTATTGTTGAATTCCGGTTTAATATCCTGTGATACTGGCGTTCTATTAATAATATAAGATGACAGTGTTCCAAATGGGAAACCTGTTGGGAAAGTTCCAATCTCATCAACAGCATAAGCATCGAGTACAGAGTTACCTGTTCTGGTAAATCCTCCACTTACTTTTGCATAAGTAAGAATATCTCCGTTTGATAAGTTTTTAAAGGCTTTTGTCGGAATGAATGATACCCCAGCAGAATAATACGAATACCCATCATTTCTCAACGGTCTTTTAGCCTCTCCTACTGCAGGTGTCTCATGAATACTTAAAGCAGATGATTGTTCGAATCTATAAGTTGCATTTAAGAAAAGGTAATCTTTATATCCTAAATCTAAGTTAGAAAACCATGCTACACTTCTCTTTCTCATTTTACCGTTTTCAAGGTTGTACCAAGGAGTAGCATTAAGCACATTCTGAATATTATACCATCCCGGGATTTGCAGATTTGTTCCTCCAACCTGAGAATAATCTTCTTTTGTATCCTGAATGTTGTTACCTAAGTTAAATTTAAGGTTTAAATCATCAGTTAAATCATAATTAAAGTTTAACATTAAGTCTCCATAGTATCTCCAGATTTTATTAACCGTTTTATTATAAGCAGAGGTAATAGCTGTAGCACCGTAATCCAGATAGTTTGTACCGTCATAAGCTGTGCCTGTACCATTATACGTTTTAGCTTCATTAGGTCCGTATGCATCAGTATGAGTCTCAATTACATTAGATATTGTTGACATATTACCTGTATAAGTCAAACTAATATTTTTGTTAAACTCATATCCTAAAGATACAATACCATTAAAAGTCGTCGTATTATTATCATTACGTAAATGATCTCTTAACCAATATGGGCTACGGGAAAATGCTGTCCAGTGACCATCCATCCCTCCTGCTTCATATGCTCTAACATCGATATTGGTAGGAGTCTGGATAAGCTGTCCGAAAAGATTTCCTCCGGTTTGAGATGTATTTTGATCAATAAAATTAAAAGTAGCATCAATTCTTAATTTTCCAAGCTGCTTGCCACCTTTATAGAATACAGTATTTCTTTTCAGATTATCTCCTTTGATCATAAAATCATTTTCAACCCTGTTAAATGACAAGAAAGAGTAAGAGTCTCTTCCTCCAACATTCATTGAAATACCATTTTGAATCAAAACTCCATTTCTAAAAAACTTATCAGCGTTATTTTTTCTAGGAGCATATGGGCTATAAATCAAACTTCCGTCAGCTTGTGGCAAACCAGCAATTAATGACTGTCCTCCAATTTGAGGGTCATTATAAGCAGGTCCCCAGCTTCCGTTTTCGTAAGGCACCCAGTTTGTTCCTCCATATTCTACATCACTGAAGTCAGTAGGCTCACCAGTCCAACCTTGTCCATAAAGCTGCTGACGGATTGGAGTTTTGTAAATTGTAGATACATCTATAGAAGATGTTAAGGTAAATTGTATTTTTTCAGATTTGGAACCTTTTTTAGTTGTCACCACAATAACCCCATTACTTCCTTTCTCTCCATACAAAGCCGATCCTTGCTGACCTTTAATAACGTTTACACTTTCAACTACTTCGGGTGGTAACTGCTGAAAAATACTCAATGTAGATATTGCACCATCAATAACAATCAATGCTTCATTATTACCTGAAATAGATCTCGGACCTCTAATAGTTACTTTTGCCTGACTATTAACAGAGTTACTCGTTGTATTAATCTGTAAACCTGGTACTTTACCTGTCAAAGCCTGAGCTGCGTTAGGGTTCACCGCTTGATTAAGTTCCTTAGTATCAATAACTTTATTACTCGTAACAATCGCATCCTGTCTCTTCTTAAGACCGAGAGCACCCGTAACAACAACCTCACGGAGGTCAGTAACTTTTAAAGTATCACCTTGCGTATTTTGCGCACTCACTACTCCAAAGGAAGCAGTTAGAGCGATCGCTAAAACACTTGTAGTTAATTTCTTCATGTTTAGAATGATTATTTTTATTGCCTACAAATATGTGAAACTTTCTTAAAATCAGCAAGAAAAAATGTTAATTTTTCATAATCAATATATTCATTATTAAAAAAAATGCATTATAAATATAATTAAATAAAAAAAACGCACAATTAACAAAAAACAGTAGATTATACTATTTACAATAATTAAAACAAAAAAAAATACACAAAATAACTTTCTGTAAAATTTTCTATTTTTGCATTCTGAGAAACAATTCATGGAGCTAATAAAAAACTGGTCAAACCTTTACATCGAGGCAGGATGTGATGAAGTAGGAAGAGGATGTTTAAGCGGTCCGGTGGTAGCTGCAGCGGTAATTTTAGACGATGATTTCCAACAGAATCTTGTGAATGATTCAAAAAAATTAACGTTCAAAACCCGAATGGAACTGGATAATTACATTAAAGACAATGTGAAAGACTATGCCATATCAGAGCTCCCTCCTTCGTTTATTGATGAGCATAATATTCTTAACGCAAGTATTCATGCAATGCATCGTGCACTGGATAAACTTACCATAATTCCAGAGCTTATTCTGGTAGATGGAAACAAATTTCATCCTTATAATTACATTCCACACCAATGTATTATTAAAGGAGATTCTAAGATTTTATCTATTGCTGCAGCGTCTATTCTAGCTAAAAACTACAGGGATAAATTAATGATTCAGCTTCATGAAGAACATCCTGAGTATGGTTGGGACACCAACTTTGGCTATGCTACAAAAAAGCATCAGGAAGCCCTTATAAAGCATGGTCCCACATCTCATCACAGACAATCCTTCAGATTGAAATATGATTGAAATACCTCATTTTCAATTATTAAATTCTCATGCCAGAATGAGAAATTTGAAATTATTCTAAATAAAATTCAAATAAAAAAAAGAGAAGCAATTATTCAATTGCTTCTCTTTTTATGTTATAATTAAGAAATTATTTCTTTTTACCTCTTTGTTGCTCCTGAACTTTTTGCTGCTCTTGAGCCTTCTCCATCATTTCTCTCATTCTCTTTTGGAATTTACCTTCTGCTTTCGGTTTTTCCTTGTTAGACTGAATCTGAGCATGGATTTTCTTTTCATCCAGGATCAGATATTTAATTATCAGGATAATTAAGATGTTAATCGCATTCGATACAAAATAATACCATGAAAGACCTGAAGCCGAAGTATTAAGGAAGAATAGGAATGTAATCGGGAAGATATACATTAAAACCTTCATATTTGGCATTCCTTCCTGTTGAGGCTGTTGCATATTTCCTGAAGTCATTACAGTATATATCAAGATAACAACTGTACAAGCTAATGCAAAAATACTTAAGTGATCTCCAAGGAAAGGAACTTTAAACGGAAGTTTGATCAAATCATCATAAGCCGTTAAATCCTTTGCAAACCAGAACCCTTGCCCTCTAAGATCAATAAAGTTCGGGAAGAAACGGAACAATGCATAGAAGATAGGAATCTGAACCAATGCAGGCAAACATCCCGCCATCTGATTCACTCCGGCTTTTCTATAAATTTCCATTGTAGCCTGTTGCTTCTTCATTGGATCTGCATCCTTGAATTTAGCATTCGCTTCATCAATTTCCGGACGGATTACCTTCATCATTGCACTCAATTTATGCTGCTTATACATAATTGGTGATAAGATCAACTTCACAATGATTGTCATTACAAAAATTACCCAGCCTGCAGATAGTCCCCAGCCAGCGATAACACTATACAACCACATAAAGAAATAACGGTTCATCCAACCGATAAAAGACCATCCTAATGGTAAAATCTCATCGAAATTTTTATCATAAGATTTCAACAATGGAAGATCTAATGGCATAAAATACCAGGTAAAATCCTGATTCAATTCACTTCCGGTCATCTGAACGAAACCTTCATAATTTAGCTTCTTCAAATACTCTCCTTCTTCAACAGTCTCCTGGTTACCTTTACTATGTGTGAAACCATTTTTAGCTTCAATCACTGAAGAAAAGAACTGCTGCTTTACTCCAATCCAGTTAAGCGTTTCTTTCTCCTCATCCATTGTAGTTCTTCCATCATAATCATAATCCTTATAATTATTGAAAGCATAAGAGAATTCTGAGTGAGACTGCTCCTGAGCTCTACCTTTTTCCAGGTTTCTTACATTGTAATCCCAGATAAAATCTGCTTTATTGTCAGATGTGATATTGGCTAAACCTTGAGTTCTTACTTTAAAATCTAAAGTATATTTTGGAAGCAATGTATAAATGAACTGGATAACAGCACCATTATAATTAGCCGTCATCGTTACCGCATTTCCATTAACAGCAGGTGAGAAAACTAAATCTTTAGTATTGATTACTTTTCCTGTTTTATCTTTAAATTGGAAACCGTAGTTAGAATTATTTTTATTGATCAGGTAAAGAGGAAGATCTGCTTTATCTGTTTTGTGATCATATGCTTTATATTTTGAAAGCTGAACTTTAGAAACCTGTCCTCCTAAGCTTGAGAATTCAACATTTAATTCTGTGTTTGACAGACTGGCGGTCTGAATTGCGCCTGGAGTTACATTTGGATTGATATTGTTTGCCTGAGTTTGCTTTACGGCATTTTTCACCTGTTCCGTTTTCTGCTCCTGAGCTTTCAACTCCGCTTCTTTCGTTTGTTTGTTCTGGAAGTAGAACATAAAACCGAAGAGAACAAGGCATAAAACCGCGAAACTAATCATCTGCTTCTTATCGATTCCGTTGTTTTGTTGCATTTTATTTTTGTTATAATTAAAATTTCCTATTCTTAGCTTACTACAGAACTATAAGAAAACTGATAAATCTGCAGCAAATTTGAGCTGACAAAAATACTGTTTTTTTATCAAAACTCTATACTATAATACATTACTATATAATAAACTCAAGCTGAGAATAATCAGCCTGAGTTTATGTGTAGACGTTTATGATAAAATATTACCTTATTTCTTTTCGCAAGCCTTGATGAAAGCTCTGAATAAAGGATGCGGTGTCGCTACCGTACTCTTATATTCCGGGTGATACTGAACTCCCACATAGAATGGGTGATCAGGAAGCTCAAGTGCTTCTACCAAGCCTGTTTCAGGGTTTGTACCTGTTGCAAGGAAACCGTTTTTCTCAAATTCCTGAAGATAATCACTGTTGAATTCATAACGGTGACGGTGTCTTTCAGAAATATTCTTGCTTCCGTAGATATCAAATAGTTTAGAACCATTTTTCAAAGAACATTTCCAGGCTCCAAGACGCATTGTTCCTCCTTTATCAATTACATTTTTCTGTTCTTCCATTAATGAGATCACAGGATCCGGAGTTGCCGTATCAAATTCTACTGAATTCGCTTTGGTGTGCCCTAAAACATTTCTTGCAAATTCAACTGTCATGATCTGCATTCCTAAACAGATCCCCAACATTGGAATTTTATTTTCTCTTGCATATTTTGCAGTAAGAACTTTTCCTTCAATTCCTCTGTCTCCGAAACCTGGAGCTACAAGGATACCATTCACTCCTTTCAGAGTATCTTTGATATTTTCTTCAGTAATATCTCCACTGTATACCCATCTTACTTTTACTTCAGTTTCAAGGTCAGCTCCTGCATGTTTGAAAGCTTCAGCAATGGAAATATAAGAATCCTGAAGGGAAACATATTTTCCAACCAATGCAATTTCAACTGTTTTCTTAGGATTCTGGAATTTCTTAAGGAAACTCTTCCAGTCTTTAAGATCAGCTGTTTTATCACTTTTCAGATCCAGTTCTTTCAATACTACATCATCAAAGTTTTGCTTCTGAAGATACATCGGAACTTCATAGATTGTTTCCAAATCTTTACATTCAATAACGTTTTCTAAAGCAACGTTACAGAATTGAGCCAGTTTTGCTCTCTGATCTTTAGGAATTTTATGTTCTGTTCTGCACACTAAAACATCTGCCATAATTCCGCTTTCCATCAATTGACGAACGGAGTGCTGGGAAGGTTTTGTTTTTAATTCTCCACTTGAAGCCAGATAAGGTAGTAAAGTAAGGTGAATCACCATAGAATTGCTCTCTCCCAGTTCCCATTTCAACTGACGAACAGTTTCAATGTATGGCAAAGATTCAATATCCCCTACAGTTCCTCCGATCTCCGTAATGATGATATCGTAGTTCTGTTTTGAAAGGATTTTAATTCTACGTTTGATTTCATTAGTAATATGAGGAATTACCTGAACTGTTTTTCCAAGGAAATCTCCTTTTCTTTCTTTTTCAATTACAGTTTGGTAAATTTTTCCTGTAGTAACGTTGTTGTTTTGGGATGTAGGAGCATCAAGATAACGCTCATAGTGGCCTAAATCCAGATCCGTCTCCGCACCATCTTCAGTTACATAACACTCTCCGTGTTCATAAGGGTTCAAAGTTCCTGGGTCGATATTGATATAAGGATCTAATTTTTGGATCGTTACATTAAAGCCGCGTGATTTTAGTAGAAGTCCCAGAGAAGCAGAAACGATTCCCTTTCCCAAAGATGAAGTTACACCTCCTGTCACAAAGATGTACTTTGTATTCTTTTTACTCATTAGATTAGGTTTGTGCAAAGTTATGGGAAAAAGAGATACAAAGCAATTATTTACATTTTGAAAATTAAAAAACATCACTCAAACAATTATAAAACCTGATAAAAATTTTTATCTATATTCACTATAAGCAAATGAAACAAAGTTATAACCAACATGATTTCCGTCTATCAGCTAAAAAGGTTTTCCATTGAGTGGAAAACCTTTTTAGTTTTTATGTTTTAAAATATTACTGCTTAACCAATTCAAAATAAGCCGTTACTTCAACATCTTTTGCAATCCCGGCTCCTGTAGGGTCATACTTGATTCCGTAATCCAGACGGTTGACTGTAAATTTTGTCTGAATTCCCATAACTTCTTTTCCGTCTTTATTTTTTGTAATTCCACCGAATATAGCTGGAGCACTGATTTCTTTCTCCACTCCTTTCATCGTCAGTTTTCCTTTTACGATATAATTGTTGTTTTTATCTTTTGTAACAGAAGAACTTTTGAATTCAATAGTTGGATATTTGGCAACATCAAAAAATTCTTCGCTTATAAGATGTCTGTCTCTCATGTCTACTCCGGTATTAATGCTGGAAACACTTACAGAAAAGTTTAAATCCGCATTATCCAGATTAGCACCACTGCTGGCCATTCTACCGTCAAATTTATCGAACCTTCCCTGTACAAAGCTAATTCCCATATGCTTAATATTAAAGTTAACAGAAGAATGCATATGATCTACCTGCCAGGTACCTTGTGCAAACGCCACAACACTTAAAAGCGCAAATACGAAAGATAAAA
Organism: Chryseobacterium sp. GVT01B; assembly: GCF_019970045.1. Lineage (GTDB taxonomy): Bacteria > Bacteroidota > Bacteroidia > Flavobacteriales > Weeksellaceae > Chryseobacterium. The sequence goes on along the minus strand of NZ_JAHXYI010000004.1, from coordinate 119,737 downwards.
ATACTTTTTTCATTGTAATTATATTTTACATTACTATTTAATTGAACAAAGCTAAGATATGAAAGATATTCCTACTGTGGATGGATTAGTTTTTAATATTAAATCCATTTAGATTCTGAAAGAAAAATGCTTTTTTATAACTTCGCAGTATGGCAAAACTGAAAACAGCATATTTCTGTCAAAACTGCGGAACACAATATCCTCAATGGCTCGGGCAATGTAAAAACTGTGGAGAATGGAACACTCTGGTGGAAGAAGTGGTTGAGAAACCATCTCATAAAACTCCTCCTTTTTCAAAAACCAAACAACATGTAATTAATATTGTTGAAGTGGTAACAAGTGAAGAGCCAAGAATAAAAACTCCTTCTGATGAATTGAACCGTGTTTTAGGAGGCGGAATTGTTTTAGGTTCTGTCACTTTGATTGGTGGTGAACCTGGAATCGGGAAATCTACCCTTCTGCTTCAGCTTGCTTTGAAAATGAAGAAAAAAATCTTTTATGTTTCGGGGGAAGAAAGTGCTTCTCAGATTAAAATGAGAGCAGACAGGCTTACGGATATTCAAAATCCAAACTGCTTCCTTTTTACTGAAACGTCATTGGAAAAAATCCTTCACGAGGCCAAAAAGCTGGAACCGGATTTCATGATTATTGACTCTATTCAGACTTTGCAGTCTCAGCTGATAGAAAGTTCTCCGGGAACCGTTTCTCAAATCCGGGAATGCTCTAATGAGATCATTAAATACGCCAAAGAAAACAATACTCCTGTATTTCTTGTAGGACACATTACCAAAGATGGACAAATTGCAGGACCAAAAGTTCTGGAACACATGGTGGATGTGGTTCTGAATTTCGATGGAGACCGTAATCACCTTTTCAGATTGTTAAGAGCGAATAAAAACCGTTTCGGATCTACTTCCGAGATTGGTATTTATGAAATGGTTTCTCAAGGATTGAAAGAAATTAAAAATCCTTCTGAAATTCTAATCACCAAGAAATTTGAAGAACTTTCCGGTAATTCCGTTGCGGTAACTCTGGAAGGAAACCGACCTATGCTTCTGGAAATTCAGGCATTGGTAAGTACTGCCGTGTATGGTACACCTCAGAGAAGCTCTACCGGTTTTGATTCTAAGAGGCTAAATATGCTTTTGGCTGTACTGGAAAAAAGAGCTGGTTTCCAACTGGGAGCTAAAGATGTTTTCCTGAATATTACCGGAGGGATAAAAACGGACGATCCGGCACTGGATCTGGCCGTGGTAGCTTCTGTTCTTTCATCCAATGAGGATATTGCTATTTCAGAACACTACTGCTTTGCCGGAGAAATAGGGCTAAGTGGTGAAGTACGTCCTGTAGCACAAGTGGAACAAAGAATTACTGAGGCTGAAAAACTGGGCTATGAAAAAATCTTTGTTTCCAATCTTAATAAAATTCCGAAAAGAAAGTTTGGGATAAAGATCGAGGAAGTGAGTAAGATTGAGGATTTTCATGAGAGGCTTTTTTAATGTGAATGGTCAATTTTGCTTCACAAGTCAATTGTCAATTGGGATGTGGATAAAAATTCACAAGCAAAGCGGATTTACTAATGGTAAAATTATGAATGGTCAATTTTGCTTCACAAGTCAATCGTCAATTGGGATGTGGATAAAAATTCACGAGCGAAGCGGATTCACTAATGGTAAAATTATGAATGGTCAATTTTGCTTCACAAGTCAATTGTCAATTGAGCGTCGATAAAAATTCACGAGCAAAGCGGATTTACTAATGGTAAAATTATGAATGGTCAATTTTGCTTCACAAGTCAATCGTTAATTGGGATGTGGATAAAAATTCACGAGCGAAGCGGATTCACTATTCACTATTCACTATTCACTATTCACTATTCACCATTATCCAACATTCACTTTTAATTCATACCTTTAAGTTATGAATTATCTGGCTCATTCTTTTCTTTCTTTTACCGACGGGCAGATCGTGGGGCAATTTCTCGAAGATTTTATCCGCAACAGGGATCGTTTTTCTTTCCCGAAGGATATCCAGGACGGCATTACCCTGCACAGAGCTATTGATACTTACACAGACTCCCATCCCGCTATTCATGAGGCCAAAAAAGTATTTGCTCCTTTGGTAAGACTGTATGCCGGTGCATTTGTGGATGTTTCTATGGATCAATTTGTTGCCAGAGATCTTTCCCTGCACTCTTTGGCAGAATGGAAAGCTCATTCTCTTAAAGTTTACAGCGTTTTGAATGCCCACGAAGAATGGCTTCCGGAAAATTTTAAAAAGATGCTGGCCAAAATGGAACAGGACGACTGGCTTTATAATTACCGCGAAGACTGGGGAATTAAATTCAGTATTCAGAATGTGCTCAATAAAGCGAAATACCTGGATAAAGACATTCCTGTTTTTGAAGCTTTTTTAAAGAATAAAGATCATCTTCAGCAATGTTATGATGATTTTTTCCCTGACCTTCTTGCCCATGCAAAAGGGATTAATACATTACTCCAACTGGAAAATTAATATTTTCGAATTATTCAAAACCTAAAGTTAGTATTAAAATTGATCTCATAAAGACATCTCAAAAGTCAAACAATTTGGCTTTTCTCTTATGACGAAGGAAGAATTTTATTGATTACTGAACACTTGAGATTCTTCAATCCATTTCATTTCTTTCAGAATGACACTTTCGATACTACCTCGATTAAGTTGTATGAATTTCATACATTATGTTTAAAACTGTTTATAGAGATAGCGATTAGGATAAGTAAGTTTTTCACTGCTTCTTTGTCCGTTTACAATAATATGAACAATATTGATCTGATCATCAAAAAGATTATACAGGAAACTTACAGCTGTTTCTACTTTTTTGGGGGTGGCTACAGGTTCTGACTCGAGAAAAATATCTACAGATTCCTGGTCTTCTTCATACCCGATGTAATTTACTTTCAAAAATTTGTTATCAGCTTTTAATTTGAAATATTCTGAACAGTATTTTTGCAGAGCATCATTCAATTTTGCTTTATATTTTTCATCATTAAAATGAAAAGCTCCTCCATATTTTTTTCCCAGACCATTTTCCATATCATCAAGGAAGAATCGCCCGGTCACTTCAAATGTTCTGGATTTTGAATTATAATTAATTTCCACAGAGCCTACATGGTAAGGATGAAAAGCTTCATCACTCACAAAACTCTGAAATACCATGGTTACGAATAAAAAAAATCCAAAAAAAAGCTTACCCGACATGAATTCTATTTTTACAGCAAATATAAAAAAAGCAGCAGTTATAAAACCGCTGCTTCTGATTATAATTGATTGTTGAAGATTTACTGTTTAATTACTTTCTTCGTTATTTTTGTACTATCTTCCAGTACAAGGGTGAACAGATAAGTTCCTCTTACCAATTCCGAAACATCAATTTTACCGGAATCTGTATCCACATTTACGGTTTTTATTAATTTTCCTGAAGCATCATAAATGGTTACTGCCGCTTTGGAATGTTTTCCTAATGCTACATTCACAAAATCTTTCGCAGGGTTCGGAGTGATATTCACTTCTGAATTTATTTTAACATCTACTGTTCCTAATGTTGTTCCTGTTTTCACAAAATATCCGCCAAAACCTGTCGTCTGGAAACTCACTTCCCAGTATTGGTAGGTATCATTCCAGATAATATCTGCAATATCAGGTGTAATAATTGTAGCAGCTCCCCCAAAAGAAGCTATTGTACCTGTAGTACTTGTTCCTGTATATTTTTCAATAAGAAGATTCGCTTTATTAGCAACATCAGTAGGTGAAGTAGGAAGCTTGACACCATTGGTCAGATTATAAGCATCAAAATCACTCTGTTTAAAGTATAAAGTTACTTTTCCTGTCGCTGTGGCTGCATTCGTGTCCGGATTTATTTCATATCTTCTTGCAACGTAGTTAGGCTGTACGTTATCCACCCATACCTTTGATGTTGTATTTCCTGTTACCGTACTTGCAGTTTGTTTTTCAACTCTTGAAATAAGTTGGCATGCGTTGGTAAAATAGTTATACCCATTGGCTACTGTACTTGCTTTCGTTTGATTAGTTGTTGCTAAATTCTTCACTTCTGCAACATTTTCATACACCACGGCTCTCATTTTGAGATCGAATGTTCTCGAAGTCCATGTTGTTCCATCTGTAGACGTCTTGGATCTGTTATTGACCACTGCATTCTCTGCTTTCATGGCAATTCTTCCTCCTAAACCATTGACTACAATATAAAATTCTTTTCCGGTTACCATCTGTACATTCAGATCGGAAAGATTCACATAATTCCAGGTAAATCTCTGCATATTATTAAGCCATGAAGTAATGGTTTTAGTGGCTATGATATCTCCGGGATTTCCATTGGCGTCCACTTTTCTGATTTGAATATCTACCGGAATATCTGAAGGGAGTGAAGTTCCTGTTAATAATGAAAATCCTCCCAATTTTCCTGTAAGGGTTGGTGTATATCTTACAGCAAGAGCTATATTATCAAAATAATAATTTGATTCTGTATTGGCAATAATATAAGGTTCATCGTACCCTACAGTCTCAAAATTAGATTTTACACATCCTAATTCATCGGTAACCGCCTTGTAAATATCCAGTTTACCATATCCCCATCTCATGTTGGGCACAGTTCCGGTTGCTCCATCCATTCTTGCATTAGAAGTAAGGCGTGCTTTTACCTGAGCTGCTGTCAATGCCGGATTGGCCTGCAATAATAATCCTACAGCTCCTGCTACACCAGGTGAAGACATACTTGTTCCCTGGTTTTTCACATAATAATTGGTTCCTGCAATAATATCTGTTGCTCCTGGAGCAGAATCACCTGATCTGGATGAAATGACATTCTGCCCTGAACCTGCAATTTCAGGTTTTTGAACACCATCTACTCTTGGGCCCTGTGCACTGAATGAAGAGATGGATTCCTGTGGAGTAAGGGTAAAATAACCACTTGCGCCACTATACCAACTGGCCCTTCCCATATATGAAGCTACTGTTATAGCATTGGAAGCATTTCCCGGACTTCCCACAATATATTCATTATCCCCGTTTTGTAAGGTAGTTTGCACGCCCTGACTATACAGCCAGCCGTGGGTTGTTATTTGCTGCGCACCATTATTGGTGATTTCTAATGTATAATTTCCCTGAACATTGGTAGTTCCTGAGGTTCTGGTTACTATTAATTGTACGTATCTCTTATTGTTATCATTTCCCCAATAGTTATACATCGTTGCTGTAAGACCTCCCCCCAATATAGTATGAGCCGTATTCGTACTTATATTCTGTGTATATTGCTGTCCATCAGGAGTCGTCAGTTTTGCTGTAACAGCAGTATTATCATTGGCATACATAATGAATGAAAATACGGAAGTAGCGGAAGTATTGCTTGCTACTGTAAAATTATACGTCTGTGCTGCACCAGCTCCGATATCCACTTTTCTGTGAAGGTTAGCCCCGTAATCATTTCCGGCAGAAATAACGACTACTCTACCCGGTCCAGACGTTGTAAAATTATTAACAGCCACTTCATGACTGGATGTTCCGTCGTGAGCAGTTCCCTGTCCGCCAATACTCATATTGACAACGATAGGTTTATTAAGCGCTGTTGCTACATTCTTGAAATAGGTTAAAGCATTAATGGTATTTGTTGTTGGAAAAGAGCCATTTCCTCCTTTTACGAATACAATATCTGCATCAGATGAAAATCCTTTATGTCTTTTATCTGTAAAAGCGGCACCATTTCCCGCAGCTGTACCTGAAACATGGGTTCCATGTCCGTTTGTATCATTTTCACGAACGAATCCTACAGGTGTTCCATCCAATTCATCTTCAATTTGTGCTCTTGTATATTCTACACCTGTTGAAAATCCTGTTGGAGTAGTTTCTCCAGCCTGTGCAGTTAAGGTCTGATCCCAGATAGAAACAATTCTGCTCTTTGTCTGGTCACTAGCTTTTCTGAAATCTGGATGTTTCCAGTCTATTCCACTGTCATAAATTCCTACCAGAACACCGGTACCGTTATAAGCTGTATTATTGAAAACCCCATCCTGCAAAAGGCTTGCTCCGGACTGAGCTCTGCTTACATCATTATGAAGCTCATCAAATGCCGGCCCCATTACAGATGTTACATACGGAAGCTGCACAAGTTTTTCAATATCTTCAATGGTAACCAAAGCTGTGGAAAAAGCCGGCAGCTGGCTCTGAATAATAAAACCTTCTGCTTTCAGTTTTTCGGGTTCTTGGGTATAAATAATACAGGAATACATTGTTTGCGCCCCTTTTGAAGTCACCACCAAATGCTGATCAAGTTTCATGTCCGGACGTTCCAGTTCTTTGACCGCTCTTCCATTGGCAATACTCTCTTTATTTTTCAATAAAACGTCAAATCGGGAGTCCAGTTTCTGTACCTGCCCGTAAAAAGCATAGGAATATAATCCCAAAAAGGCTGCTGTCGCATTTCTCAGAAGCTTCGCTCCTCCGTGTGAAATGTTTACTTTTGTAAAAAATAATTTTTTAATATCCATATTTCATTTTTAAGCAATACAATTATACAATATTTATTTAAAACATAAATACTATTAATAATTAACAAACAACAAGCGTAAAAATTAAATCAAATAATAAAATTAACAACATTTTAACAAAATATTTAAAATATAAAATTTTTTAACCAAAATGCAGGATTTTCTTTTTTATTTAAACCTTGGGTGGGAGCATATTATTTCTTTGGATGCCTTAGATCATCAGTTATTTGTTCTGGCATTGATTGCTGTTTATTCTTACAGTGACTGGAAAAAAATTCTGATTCTTGTTACCGCATTTACAATCGGGCATTCCATTACATTGGCTTTAAGTATTCTGGATGTTTTCAGAGTTCCGTCTGACTGGGTTGAGTTTTTAATTCCCTTAACGATTGTACTGACATCACAGGATAATATTATTATGAAAAATCAAAAGCAGACCTTGATGCGGGCCAATTATTATCTTGCATTGATCTTTGGTCTGGTACATGGGATGGGATTCGCCAATACCGCAAGGGTTATGATTGCAAAAAGTCAAAGTATTGCTTTACCTCTGCTGGGATTCAATATTGGTTTGGAACTGGGACAAATTGTAATTGTTGCTGCAATCTTAATCATTCTGTTTATTTCACTCAATCTTTTCAAAGTGAATAAAAAAGACTGGATTCTCTTTGTTTCTTCCGGGGTATTTGCTTTATCCTTAAAAATGACTTTGGAAAGAATTCCTTTTTAAAAGTTAAATATTTTCATTATTTCAAGAGCTTATTACTATCTTTGATCATTAATAAATCATTTCGGTTATGAAACTAAAAGTTGTTATACTTTCACTTTCTGTATTTGCATATACAGGTTTCACCGCACAAAATATTCAGAATAACCCGGGCAGCAACCACGGTAACAAGTTTGAGCAGCTGGGAACAATTCTACCAACACCCAACATTTACAGAACAGCTTCAGGAGCTCCGGGACACGGATACTGGCAAAACAGAGCCGACTATAACATTTCCGCTTATCTGGATGAGGATAAAAGAAATCTGAAAGGTTCAGAAACGGTAACATACTACAACAATTCTCCGGATGATCTGGATTATATCTGGCTGCAGCTTGATGAAAACGAGCACTCAAACATCAGGAATGCCGGGTATGATACTTCATCTGTTCTTCGCCCTTCAACGACTGATCAGCAGCTTAAAGTAACAGAACTTCCTGTTAAGGATAATGGTTATGGAGTAAGTCTTGAAAAAGTAACAGATGCTTCAGGTAATGCTTTGAAGTACACGGTCAACAAAACCATGATGCGTATTGACCTTCCTAAGGTTTTGAAAAAGGGTGAAAAATTCGTTTTCAAAGTAGACTGGAATTACAATATCTCCAACAGAATGAAGATGGGAGGCCGTGGCGGTTATGAGAATTTCCCTGAAGACGGGAACGATCTGTATACGATAACCCAATGGTATCCAAGAATGTGTGTATACAGTGACTTTCAGGGCTGGCAGAACCATCAGTTTACCGGAAGAGGAGAATTTGCTTTGGTTTTCGGAGACTTTAAAGTTTCAGTGAATGTTCCTTCCGATCATATTGTAGGCGGAACAGGTGAATGTAAAAATTACGATCAGGTATTAACCTCTGATCAGCTGTCAAGATACAGAAAAGCTGAAAATGCCTCTGAACCTATTGAAATTGTAACGTTGGATGAAGCTAAAAAAGCAGAGAAAAATCATTCAAAACAAAGAAAAACATGGGTTTTTGAAGCCAAAGATGTTCGTGATTTTGCATGGACTTCTTCAAGAAAGTTTGTATGGGACGGAATGCGTGTAACGATTCCTGAAAACAATAATAAAGTAATGGCAATGAGTTTCTATCCAAAAGAATCTTATGGTCTTTACAGAAAGTTTTCCACAAAAGCGGTTGCACATACCATTAAAACTTATTCAGAATTCACCATTCCTTATCCATATCCTGTAGCACAATCTGTAGAAGCGGCCAACGGAATGGAATATCCGATGATCTGTTTCAATTTCGGAAGAACTGAAAAAGACGGAACGTATTCTGAAGGAACCAAAAACGGAATGCTTGGAGTAATTATTCATGAAGTTGGACACAACTTCTTCCCGATGATCATCAATTCTGATGAAAGACAATGGGCATGGATGGATGAAGGTCTGAATACATTTACAGAATATCTTACAGAAGAAAAATGGGATAATAAATTCCCTTCTAAAAGAGGACCGGCATGGACGATCGTAGATTATATGAAACTACCGAAAGATCAGCTGGAGCCTATCATGAGCAATTCTGAAAATATTGTTCAATATGGTCCGAATGCGTATTCAAAACCTGCAACGGGATTGAATATTCTTCGTGAAACGATCATGGGAAGAGAACTTTTTGACAAAGCTTTTAAAACCTATGCTAAAAGATGGGCTTTCAAACATCCTGAACCTGCAGATTTATTCCGTACTATGGAAGATGCCAGCGGGGAGGATCTTGATTGGTTCTGGAGAGGCTGGTTCTACGGTACAGATCCTGTAGATATTGCGATTGATAAGGTAACGGTAGCCGTTCCCAACCTGGATACCGATCCTAAAGCTGCTGCTGAAGTGAAATATCAGGTTGAAAAACCATTGGTAAACAGTTTTGAAGATCTTTCAAAAATCAGAAACAGAGAAGACAAGAATATTAAATTCTATGTTGATACTGACAAAGCTGCTCAGGATTTCTATTATAAATATGACAGAGGCCAGGAAAAGGTAGATAATAATAAGGAATACACTATCAAAACTGAGGCTAGCCTTCCTTTAGATGCTAAGGATAAAGAGAAATTCAAAAATATTACAGGATATCAGATCGATTTTGTAAACAAAGGCGGACTCGTAATGCCGATCATCCTTGAATTCACATTTGAAGATGGTTCAAAATTGTACGATAAATCTGCTGCACAGATCTGGAGACTGAATGAGCAAAAGGTTTCCAAGACCTATTATTTTGATAAGAAAGTAAAATCTATTCAGCTTGATCCCATGAGAGAAACTGCTGATATTGATACCAACAATAATTTCTGGAGCAGCACCGGATCAGGGACTGAAACTTCAAAATTCCAACTCTTTAAACAAAAACAGGAAGGAGGATCTGTAAGAGGAGGCTCAACCGGAAAGGTTAATCCAATGCAGGCCGCAGGGAAGAGTTAAAAACCAAAAAGTTGTCACTTTTAACAAATAGAGCACTACTTCATATTAACTAGGGAAAGAATAATTCTTATGACCTTTTTAATATGAAGTATTTTTTTTGCTTAAAACCTAACCTGTTCGTTCAGAGTTCATTTATCAATTGGACTACCATCAGATATCAACACCTTATTTTCGTCTACAAAAAAAATATAACAACCTGACTTAAAAAGTTTTATATTTGAATTACGATAAACACCAAATGTCAAAAACCTGATTGACAATAAATGCTCAGGATTAAAAAAAACAAAATATTACTTATGAAAAATGCCAAATTACTAAGCAGAGATGCTCAGAAAACCATCAATGGCGGAATTGCTGCCAGACTTGTATGCTGCGAACGCGACGATAACGGAAAATGTACTTTATGGATAGGACCGGGACAAAACTGTCCTTAGTTCTATTACCTGATAACAATTTTGAATAAAGCCGGATAGTTCCGGCTTTCTCTTTTTATATCCTCAATATTAAAACTCATTAATAATTGATAATCAAAATTTTATTAAAGAAAAATAGCAACAAAATATTTCACATAATATAGAAAAACAGTATCTTTGATCCACTTCTTTTACACCAAATGTCAAAATCCTGATTGACTTTAAATGTTCAGGATGTATAAATCAAAATATTACTAACTATGAAAAACGCTAAATTATTAAGCAGAGATGCTCAGAAATCAATCAATGGCGGAGCAGCAGGACGCGTTTGCTGTGAGTACAATTACAAAGGACAATGTATCCTTTGGATCGGACCGGGACAATATTGCCCATAGTTCTGTCATGAGATAACAATTTTGAATAAAGCCGGAAATTTCCGGCTTTATTTTTTTAACTTAAATGTGCTTTTAAATTCTTTTTATAGGTTCTTCCCAATGGAAGTTCTTCACCATTTTTCAGGAAAACATGACTGGAATTATAAGAATTGATATGGTCCGATAATACGATATAAGACTTATGAATTCTGATAAACCCAAAATGCTGAAATTTCTCTTCAAAATTTGACATTCTTTCCAGAATCATATACTTTTTCAATGGCGTCATCAGTACGATATATTCCCCAAATCCCTGTATCCAGAGAATATCTTTCAGAAAAACCTTGTTCATCACATAATTGGATTTGAACATAATAAAATCTTCCTGTTGTTTACTGCCAGCTGAACTTTTAAACTGGACAAAATCCCTTGCTTTATTGACTGCTTTTTTAAAGGTATCAAAATCCACAGGTTTGATAAGATAGTGAACGACATCCAGCTCAAATGCTTTCACCGCATACTTTGTTTCCAGGGTAATGAAAATACACAACGGCGGATCGGAGAGTTGCTGCAAAAGCTCTACTCCATTCATACCAGGCATATTGATATCGAAAACAACCAGATCTACTTTGTTTGCTTTCAGAAACGCCAGTGCTTCTTCCGGTTTCTGAAATGAAGCCAGCAGTTCAACACCTTCAAGCTGATCGCAGTATTGTTTTACAAGCTGTAATGCTGGATACTCATCATCTACATTAACGATAGTCAGGTTAGCCATTGATAGTAATTGTTAAAGCAATTTTATATTGATCATTTTCTTTCGGTCCGGAATAAAATTCATACCGATCAGGATAAAATTTATCCAATATATGAATAATTGCTTCATTACCCAATCCGTGATAATCAGATTCAGCTGCATGAATTTTATCTTTCCCTACAGAATTTATAATTTCAAAATACAGTTCAGAGCGCTCAATATTACAGAATAATTTTATAAAACCATGAGCATCCTCTCCTATTGCTGAGTGTTTTAAGGCATTTTCAAATAAAGTAAGAAGGATAGCAGACGGGATTTCAGCAATATCAAATTCTTCCTGCTCTTCAATATCCATAACAATATCAAGCTGGTTATTATATTTAAGCTGATATAAAGCTGCAAGCGCTTTCAAGGAAGAAAATTCCTGAGAAACCGTGACTTTTTCTTTCCCACTGTCATAAATAATATACTTCAGAAGTTTGCTCAACTGCAAAATAGAATCCGATGTCTTCTCCGAATGTGTAAAACTGTTCGCATAGATATTGTTAAGCGTATTCAGCAAAAAATGAGGATTCAGTTTAGACTTCAGCAAATCAAGATAAAGCTGATCTTTCTCTTCTCCAAGACTGATTACATCCTGTTCTATTAAAAATTTGTCTTTGGTAATGCCCAAAAAAGATCCCACCAGAATGATGATTCCCTGCGAGATGTACACATTATACAGAAACCCAACGTGATAGCCTTTTTCACTAAAATCCATCTGAAAAACTGCCGGCTCCCACAAAATCCTGAAAAGACTGGACACCAAAAAGCAGATTAAAGCGTAAAGGATAAACTCAGGGTATTTATTGGATAAATAAAACCGGGGAACAAGATAATAATATACCAGATAATAGATTCCTACATTGAAAATTGTATTCAAAATAATGCTTATTACCAACTGAGTTGAATCCAGGAAGTAGTTTTCGGTGAAATAAGTCATCAAAATGAAGATAAAAAGGAAAAATATATGCTGAAACCTCAACAAGAACTTCCAACGGTACTTCATAAGACTTTCCAGAATCTTACCACTAAATAAAATCCTGATAATCAATAATATAATAATAAAATTAATGATTAAAAACATAGTCCATACCTTATTTTGAAACGCATCAAATATAATATCTTTTTGTCTCAAAATGCAGTTCGTTGAGAAAAACTGTCATTGATTGAAAAAATCCGGGCCCGCTCTTTCGAATAAATATATTTGAGAAACCGCAATATTAATCAAATATTACATGAAACTTAATATACAATTAACGCTTATTTTATCATTTTGTTTGATAAATGGCCTTTTACACAGTCAGAGCAAAGACAATTATAATATGTGGTTTCAGTACCTCCTGTCAGCAAAGCTTACTGATAAAAGCACTTTAACTGCTCTTACCCAATACCGTTCCTTCGACCTGGCTTATGACACAAGACTTTTTCTGGTGAATGCTTATGTAGATTATGAAGTGGTAGAAAACATAAAACCTGCTGCAGGAGCTATGTTTTTGATCCTTGAATCCTATAATGCTGACGATTCTAAAAAAATAAGATATGAAAAAAGACCTTTTCAACAGGTTACCGCTGATTACTACATCGGCAGAACATCAATCTCAAACCGCCTTAGAGTAGAGGAACGTTTTATCAGCAACCCTGATGAATTTGAGGTAAGAATCCGTTATCTGATCTCGGTCAGGATTCCTTTCAATAAAAAGGGAGAAAAGGAAAAACTCTATGGTATTCTTAAAAATGAAATAAGAATGAATGTCGATAAGCTGGAACCTTTCGACAGTAATCGTATTACGGCAGGTCTTGGAATAAAATTAGGAAAAAATTCTGCGTTGGAGCTTGCCTTCATCAATCAGCTGGAAACCAAAAAAACGAGTAATTACGGATTTGTCGGTTTCAGAAACAATTTTGACTGGAGAAAAAAGAAACAATAATACCTCATTAATATTTACATAAAACTATGCTTACATTTCTTGGTTTTTTAATGATTTTCATCTTTATGATTCTCATCATGAACAAAAAGATGACTCCGCTTACAGCCTTAGTACTTGTACCTGTATTGATAGCTGTAGTAGCAGGATTCGGGCCTGATCTGGGAAAAATGATGAAAGAAGGAGTAAAAGAAATAGCGCTTACGGGGGTTATGCTGATTTTTGCCATTCTGTATTTCAGTCTGATGATTGATACAGGACTTTTTGAACCTCTTGTGAATGCCATATTAAAGGCTGTGGGAGATAATCCTGTAAAAACAACCATCGGAACCGCCCTTCTCACCACTTTGGTTTCTTTAGACGGCGATGGTTCTTCCACCTATATTATTGTAGTTGCAGCATTACTCCCGCTTTATAAAAAACAGGGAATGAATCCTTTAGTTCTTACGTGTATTATCATGCTGGCAGGCGGAATTATGAATATTTTGCCATGGGGCGGACCTACGGCAAGAGTAATGAGTTCTCTGAAACTGGGACACACAGAAATATTTGTTCCTATGATTCCGGTAATGTTGGTTGGGTTGGTATGGGTATTTTTTGTTGCCTATATTTTAGGAGTAAGAGAGAAAAAAAGAATAAGCAAGCATGGAAAATATACAAAATACAGCGGACAGGATATTGCCGGTGAAAATGATCCGGAACTAAGACGTCCCAAGCTTATTATTATCAATCTGATTCTGACCATTATCCTGCTTTGCGTGATGATCCTTGATATTATTCCTTTGGGAATTGCCTTTATGATTGCCTTCTGTATCGCTTCCCTGATTAATTATCCGAAACTGAAAGACCAGCAGAAAATCATTTCAAAACATGCAGGAAATGCCTTATCTGTAGCAGGAATGATTTTCGGCGCAGGGATTTTTACAGGAATCTTAAATGGTACCGGAATTATGAATGCTATGGGAAACAGTATTATCAGTATCGTTCCTAAAACCTGGGGTGGCTATCTGAATGTAATCACGGCTATATTCAGTGTACCGCTTACATTTTTCCTGACCAATGATGCCTATTATTTCGGGATATTACCAGTGATTACAGCAACGGGCAGCCAGCTGAATATTCCTCCGGATATTTTGGGACGTGCCAGTCTTGTGGGACAGGCTTCCCATTTATTAAGTCCATTGGTTCCGTCCACTTATCTGTTGGTTTCACTGGCAGGTGTTGAATTCTCCGATCACTTGAAATTCACCTTAAAATGGGCTATAGGATCATCAATCGTAATGTTGCTGAGTGCATTGGTTCTTGGTATTATATAAGGTTATATCTTTGAATTTTGTAATCTTATCATATAAAAAGTGGATGATGAAACCTTTTAAGCAAAAAACATTTACAGACTCCTATCTAAGAAACCTTACCTTATATGTGTTCACAGCTATTATCTGTGGAGCATTAACGGGCTATTATTTTCCGGAAGTCAGTAAACATCTGGAAACGGTAAGCAGTTACTTTTTCATGCTTCTGGAGATTTTGATTATTCCCGTTATTTTCATTGCAGTAACGTATGGAGTAAGCTATATTTTCAGCACTAAAAATGCATTTAAAATTGTAAGCCAGATGGTGATCTATTTCTTAATCATCACTTCCATCAGTATTTTATTGGGAATTGGCTCCGGACTGCTTTTAAAACCGGGAGCCAATACGGGAATTATAATTTCTTCTCATAAAGCACTTCCTGAAAGATTCTTAGCAAAAACCACAAACCCTTTACACATCAGCAATTATGTACTTTTTCTTTTAATATCCATATCAGCAGGAGTTCTGATTGGCCTTTCGAAAAAAAAGAATAACATTCTTAAAATTATAGATAGAGGAAGAAACCTGTTTTTTAAACTCATTAAGTATGTTTATATATTTCTTCCGATAGTCATTTTCTGTAATATTGCATATGGAATCTCAGTATACGGCATTAATACTTTATTGCCATTAAGTAAAATTGTTGCCACAGTATACCTTACGAGCGTATTTTTTATTTTCGGAATATTAGGCGTTATCACAGCTTACTTTAAAATTAATCTATGGGATTTTCTGATCAGCATCAAAGAAGAAATCATTCTGGTAGTAGCCACTTCTTCTTCCAAGATGGCGTTCCCCATGATTTTTGATAAAATGGAATCACAGGGCTATGACCGGAAAATCCTTCGACTTATCATTCCTCTAGGGTACAATTTTAATCTGGCGGGAGCATGCATTTATCTTTCCATCTCATGTATTTTCCTTATCCAGTTTTATAATATTCCTCTTACAGTAAAAGATTATTTCTGGCTTTTTATAACGATTTCAATTGCTTCAAAAACAGCTTCGGGAGTACCCGGATCAGGCTTTCTTGCCCTGATGTTTACCTTAAGCCGGTTTGGAAAAATCCCTACCACAGATCTTGCCCTGTTATACAGTGTAGACCGCTTTATGAATGAAGCCAGATCTGTGACCAATTTCATAGGCATTTCAGTTTCTGCTGCCATTATTTCAAAACTTAACCAAAATACTATTTCTTTCAAAAATGATATTTCCTGATTTTACCCACCTTTTTAATGACATCTTACAAAACCCTGCAAAATCTATAGCCATTATCGGCAATCTTATCCTTATAGAAAGTCTTCTTTCCGTAGACAATGCTGCAGTATTGGCAACCATCGTAATGGATCTGCCCGAACATCAAAGAAAAAGAGCTCTGAAATACGGAATCCTTGGAGCTTATGTATTTCGCGGCCTGGCCCTTATTTTTGCTTCTGTACTGATTTCCGTATGGTGGCTGAAACCATTGGGTGGATTATACCTGCTCTACATTTCCTTTGACTGGTTTCTCAAAAAAATAAAAAACACAAATGATGAAGAAAATACGGAAGAAAATCCTGACAAAGAATCCAGCTGGCTGTACAAAAATTCAATTGGGCTGCTGGGACATTTCTGGGCTACGGTTGCCATTGTGGAAGTAATGGATCTTGCTTTTTCTATCGACAACGTTTTTGCTGCCGTAGCATTTTCAGACAATTTACTTTTGATTACACTGGGTGTTTTTATAGGTATTTTAGCCATGAGATTTATTGCGCAGTGGTTTGTCCGCCTGATGCAGATATTTCCTTTTCTGGAAACGGCCGCTTTTATAGTGATTGCTATTTTAGGAATTAAGCTAAGTTTGTCTTTATTTGAGCACTTCTACCCCGCTACGGCATTCGCTCATTTCTTAGCCAGCCATACAATGGAAATTTTGGTTTCCGCCATTACCGTTCTTTTGTTTGTAGTGCCTGTAGCTACCAGCTATCTCTTCGGATTTCCGGCCCGCAAAAAATAATTTTTCTGCCAATTTTTCACATTCGGAAATAAAAGTCTGCCATTTCATCCATCAACGTCTCATGGCATACATTTAGAGAATTAGAAGACAGAAATAATTAAAAAATTAAATATATTATGTCAGTAAACTTTAAACCATTGGCAGACAGAGTTCTGGTAGAGCCAATCGCAGCAGAAACTAAAACAGCTTCAGGTATTATTATCCCGGATACTGCAAAGGAAAAGCCGCAAGAAGGTACTGTAGTAGCAGTAGGTCCTGGTAAAAAAGACGAGCCTACAACGGTTCAGGTAGGTGACAAAGTTCTTTATGGAAAATATTCAGGAGCTGAATTGAAGCTTGAAGGAAAAGACTATTTAATCGTAAGAGAAGCTGATTTATTAGGAATTATTGGCTAAGATCACAGACATCAGATTTCAGATAAAAAAATCAAATTAAAAAACTATCGTTAGTTGTCTAATATCTGACATCTAACATCTAATATCTAATCAAAATGGCAAAAGAAATAAAATTCGATATTGAATCAAGAGACGCTCTAAAGAGAGGGGTAGATGCATTGGCTAATGCAGTAAAGGTAACTTTAGGTCCTAAAGGTAGAAACGTAGTAATCGAAAAATCTTTCGGTGCTCCACACGTAACTAAGGATGGTGTTTCTGTTGCAAAAGAAATCGAACTTGAAGACAGAGTAGAAAACATGGGAGCGCAGATGGTAAAAGAAGTCGCTTCCAAAACTAATGATATCGCAGGAGACGGTACTACTACCGCTACTGTATTGGCACAGGCTATCGTAAGAGAAGGTCTTAAGAACGTAGCTGCTGGTGCTAACCCAATGGATCTTAAAAGAGGAATCGACAAAGCAGTTTCTGCAGTTGTTGAAAACCTTAAAACACAGTCTCAGGCTGTTGGAGATTCTACAGATAAAGTAAAGCAAGTAGCTTCTGTATCTGCTAACAACGACGAAACAATCGGTGCTTTAATCGCTGAAGCTTTCGGAAAAGTTGGAAAAGAAGGAGTAATCACTGTAGAAGAAGCTAAAGGTATCGATACAACTGTAGATGTTGTAGAAGGTATGCAGTTTGACAGAGGATACCAGTCACCTTACTTCGTGACTAACCCTGAGAAAATGCTAGCTGAACTAGAAAACCCATATATCCTTTTAGTAGAGAAGAAAATCTCTTCAATGAAAGAATTACTTCCGGTTCTTGAACCAATTGCACAAGGTGGTAAGTCTCTATTGATTATCTCTGAAGAAGTTGAAGGTGAAGCTTTAGCTACTTTGGTAGTCAACAAACTAAGAGGTTCTCTTAAAATTGCTGCTGTAAAAGCTCCGGGATTCGGAGACAGAAGAAAAGCAATGTTAGAAGATATCGCTATCCTTACAGGTGGACAGGTGATCTCTGAAGAGCAAGGTTTCACTATGGAAAACATCTCTTTGGATATGCTTGGAACTGCTGAGAAAGTAACGATCGACAAAGACAACACAACTGTCGTAAACGGTGGTGGTGACGAAGCGAAAATCAAAGGAAGAGTATCTCAGATCAAAGCTCAGATGGAAACTTCTACTTCTGATTACGATAAAGAAAAACTTCAGGAAAGACTGGCTAAATTAGCTGGAGGTGTTGCTGTACTTTATGTAGGTGCTGCTTCTGAAGTAGAAATGAAAGAGAAAAAAGACAGAGTAGATGATGCCCTACACGCTACAAGAGCAGCTGTTGAAGAAGGTATCGTTGCAGGTGGTGGTGTTGCTTTAGTAAGAGCAATCTCTGCTTTGGAAAACCTTACCGGAATCAATTCTGACGAAACTACAGGGATCAAAATAGTGAAAAGAGCAATCGAGGAGCCATTAAGACAAATCGTTGCTAACGCAGGTGGTGAAGGTTCTGTAATTGTTGCTAAAGTAGCAGAAGGAACAGGAGACTTCGGATACAATGCGAAAACTGACGAGTATGTTCATATGCTTGAAGCAGGAATCATTGACCCAACTAAAGTAACAAGAGTTGCTCTTGAAAATGCAGCTTCTGTATCTGGAATGCTTCTTACAACTGAGTGTGTAATCACTGAAGTAAAGAGCGCTGAACCAGCTATGCCAATGGGTGGTGGAATGCCAGGAATGATGTAATAGCGAGTCGCTAAGACAAATTAATATACTAACCGTTCTGCTTTTGTAGGGCGGTTTTTTATTGATTATGGTTTCCCGTAAGGAAATGACATATTTATCTTTTATATTTAATGATTAACAAATAGATACCTAAAACCAAAACAACATTAAGCAATTGTATATATTTTATATTCACTCAATGTATAAATTTGGATATTAATTAATATTGTATGGACAATGATAATGTACAAAATTTCGATTTTGATCCAAACTTAAACTTATCAGATTTTTTTGATAATATTGAACAAAAAAAACAAGTTGAAAAAGATAAAATTCAACATATTTTTTGGCATGAAATCGGCCATTTAATAGGAAAGTTTATTAGTAAAGATTTGGGCTTTGATTTAGGTAAAACTTTAAAAATTGATTTTAGAACAACGTCACCCCATATTAAAAATGAAGAAGTTTATCCTCCACTAAAAATAAAATCATTTGGTCCTGTTAGGGATTATTATGGAGAAGAAAATGGAACTCTTTTAGATGAATTTGATGAAACAACTAAAAATTTTAAGCTAAAAAAATTTGATATTAATATTTTATGCCCATTTTATTTATATATATTTTTAGGAGGCTTTTTTAATTTACATATAAATTCAATCTTAAAAAATGAACCAATTAAAAATAAAGACTTTGATCTGATTTTTAAAAATATTTCTAAAAAGGTAAATTATGAAGAAATTGAAGGATGTGCAGGAGATGACTGGAGAAAAATCAAAGACTATTGCTCTGCTTTTGAAATACCAATGTTAAATATTAAAACTTTCAGATTAGAAATATTTAATGTTTTAGAAAAATATCAAGTATTTGAATATTTTAAAGAGGAAATAACTAGTACTTATAACAAAGATATTCTCTTATATGAAGATTCAGATTTAGAAATACTTGAAAATACTTTTGAAGAACTATATCACAATTTATCTAATAAGAACCATTTAATAAATGATTTAAAAAACATATGTGAGCAATTTACAAAAAATAACATCGCCTAAACAAAATATTGTAAAAATAAGGATCTAATTCCAAGTTTAAATACTTTACTTTTCTTGCAAAAGCTTTTTTCCATTATATACAATTCTCCAAAAAACTTAGCAATTTAACTATGGATTTGAATAATATTAATTATTATAAAATGTCAGATCATAAAGAAGAAACTTTATGGAAAAATAGCATATTTGTTTTTGATTCTTCTGCACTTTTGGATTTTTATTTTTTACCTAAGTCTAAAAGAAGTGAAATATTTACAGATGTTTTAGAAAAAATCAAAAATAGGCTCTGGATACCTTCTCAAGTAGAATATGAATATTTAAAAAATAGAGAATCGGTCATTTCTAAACCAATTTCTGAGAAATATGAGCCACTAAAAAATATTGTCAAAAGTATTATTAATAATTATGAGAAAGAAATTATTAATAAAATTATTGCTATACAAAATGCTACAAAAAATGGAGACAAGCATCCTCATTTAAATCAAGAAAATATTGATGATTTTATTACAAAATCTAATGAATTTAAAAATAATATTAATTTATCTTCAAATTTAATTTTGAAAGATATTCAAGAAGCAGAAAAAAACATCGAAGAGTGTAAGGCTGACGATGATGTGTTTAATGCTATTAATACCTATTTTAATGTAGGAGATGAAATATCGTTTGAAGAAATAATCAAAATTGTAGAAGAGGGAAAGCTAAGATATGAGTTTAAAATACCTCCTGGTTATGGTGATTTTGATTCTGGTCAAAAAATTGGCACCCAAATTTTTGCAGATTTAATCATTTGGAAACAAATTCTAACATTTTCTAAAGAAGAAAAAAGACCAATTATCTTTATATTAAATGATATTAAGAAAGGAAATGATTGGTGTTATCTTGACGATAAACCGCATGATGATAGGATAAAAGCACCTAGAGAAGAGTTAATAAAGGAGATTAAAGATTATTCAGGTATTGATTTTTGGATGTATAATTTACCTCAGTTTCTTTATTATGCTAATAAATATTTGAAATCTCAAATTGAAGAAGATGTAATTAAAAATCTTACAACCAATATTCAAAAGAATATTGAAGAAGAAGAGGAAGAGGAAGAAGAAATTGATGAAAATTTAATGATCTTCATTAATGATTTGAATAGAAAAAGTACCACAAAAAAAATTGATTTACAGCTGGTTGAAGATACATTGCAAAAACTAACACCTCGAGAGGCAGATATCCTACGATTAAATTCACCTCATTTTACAGGATATCCTATGGATATTCAAGAGATCGCTGAAACGTTTGATATATCTGAATATTTTATACGAAAAATGAGAAGGACTGCTGTACAAAAATTATTAAAAAATTAAGAATTGTACCCAGCTGCGCAAAGTCTCCCGACTTTGCGCAAAAAATAAATAATCCAAAGTCAGGAGGCTTCGGATAATAAGTATTCTGTTTTATATGGTATTTTTTTCCATTATTAAAATTGCTTAAAGTTTCTCAATATTTTTCTATAAATCAATCCAAGGTTAGAATAAATCGTATAAGGAGCTAAGCACAAACTATAAAGCAAAATTCGCATTTACCACTCCTTCCAACTTTATTCTTTTATAAGTTAACAGTATTGAAAAAGCACTATAAAACTAAAGAATGACAAATCAATTAAATTACATTGAAACACCTGCCCATGATTTTATAATTGTATTAAATACATTTTCAAAAATAAATAGAAGGCAAATCACGCAGAGTTTACAAATAACAAACTTGAATATAACTTCTTGGAATGAAATTACGATTAATAATTGTGTTTTTAATGAAGAGGTAGTACTTAAGGAATTAAATATTAAGAAATCAATTAGATTTAGCAATTGTACATTTTCCAAAAGATTTAATTTGACAAGATTAAATTCTTTAAATACTGTTTTTGAAAATTGCATATTTGAGCAATATATATCCTTCAAAGAAGTAAACAGTGATAGTATAAGATTTAAAAATTGTACCTTTAATAACTACAAATTAACTCAACTACATGAGTTTAGCTGTCAAAATTTTTATTTTCTAAACAATAGTTTAAAAAGTGATATACATTTTAAACCAACAGAAGTTAAGAGAATAATTTTAGAAGGTTCAGAATCAAATAATCTTATAACAATTTCATATTTAAATAGAAATCAAATAATTGATGAAATATTACTTTTGACTTATCAAGGATACAAAACAGAATATTTTATCAGAAATTTATCAACAAAGAAACTTCAAATAGCTGGAGAGATAAAGGATTCCAGTATTATCTTAAGTAGAGTAGCTATAGGTACTGCAATTCTTGAAAATTTTTCCAATTTTGGGAATTTTAAAATAACAGATTTAGAAGCACTTGACCATAAATCTAATATTATCTTAAAAAATTCAAATCTTGGAAAAGTTCAAGTTTCCAGCATTGATTTCTCTAAATTTAAACGAATATTAATTAATAACACTAATATAATGGAAATAATTCCAGTAAATATCAATTGGTGTTTTAAAAATATATATAGTGAAAGTTTGACTGCTAAAAAAGAAAATTTTAGACAACTAAAATTAATTAATCAAAAGAATGAAGATATTGATAGTAAGCTTAAATATGAAAAATATGAAATGCATACATTCTTAAAATTAAGTAGAGAAAATAAGGGTGATTTTAAAGATAAATTTATTTTAATCACAAATTATTTATCTAATGATTTTGGGTTATCATGGACAAGGTCGATTTTGATACTTTTTATATTTTCAATTATTTGCTACACATTAATTAAAATTCAACTTGGACATATATATTTTCATAAAGAATTAATTGCAGATGAAATTGGATATTTTTTAAATTTTGTAAATCCTGTTCACTTATTTGAGAAAATATTTCCTATTACAAAAAATGATAGTACTAATGGTGCTGTGTTAATTGATAGTTTAGCTAAAATTATTAATGCGTATTTAATCTTTCAACTCGTATCTGCATTTAGAAAATACTCAAAAAAATAAAAATATGAACAAGGAATATATTAATCCATACTCTTCGCTCTGCAAAGCCTCCCAACTTTGCATCTTTAAATAAAACAAAAATCCGAAGTCTCCACTTCGGATTCTTTATATCCCCACCCCATCTAAAATACCCTCACTCCCCCATTTCCTATCCCCCAACTTTTACTTATATTTGTTTCTATAACGTACACAAATATGCAAAACAAAAAAATACATCAGGGGAGAAATATCAAGCGTTTTCGGGAGATGTTGGGCATCAAGCAGGAGGCTTTGACTTTTGATCTTGGTGAAGACTGGAACCAGAAAAAGATTTCGCTTTTGGAGCAGAAAGAAACCATTGAAGATCCTTTATTGAAAAGGATTTCTGAGGTATTGAAAATTCCTGTGGAAGCGTTTCAGAATTTTGATGAGGAAGAAGCTGTAAATGTAATTGCAAATACTTTTGGAGATCACAGTGTTGGTTATCAGAAAAATGATAATCCTATTTTCAACCCTATTGAGCAGGTACTAAAACTACACGAAGAAAAAAATTGCGCTGTACGAAAGAATGCTGAAAGAAAAAGATGAAATGATGGCTAGGCTGGAACAGCTGATTCAGAAATAAAACACTCCTGTAATTATTTTTCCGCAAAACTGAATAATATCTGTAAAAAGCCAAATACTAAATGAAAAAGTTCATACTTATTATCTCATTTTTCTTCATCCAATCAACATTAGCACAATCTATACATTTTACAAATCCAGACTTAGAAAAAACCATTTTATTAAAATATCCTGAAATAGATCTTAACAAGAATGGAAAAATAGAAAAAGAAGAGGCTGAATCAATTTTAAGATTGGATTTAATGAAACAAAATCTCACCAATGTAGATGATATACAATACTTCAGGAATCTTGAATATCTTTCATTAACAATCAATGATATTACAAAATTAAAACTTAGTGATTTTAAAAAATTAAAAGAATTCTATTGCGCAAGAAATAAATTAGTTGAATTCGAAATAAGCAATATGCCATTGTTGAAAGATTTTGCTATTGGTAGAAACGAGTTAAAAACAATTTCTATAATCAATTGTCCCAATATAGAATCAATAAATATGATGGATAATCAAATTAATAATTTTGATTTTAAGCCTTTTAAAAAATTAAAATATTTAACTATTGACAATAATCATTTTGAGAAACTGGACTTGAGTCATAATCCTGACCTAATTCAGATTAACATCCGTAAAAATAACATTCAAACTTTAGATATTACTAAGAATGTGAATCTTAAAATGGATATTCTTTATATCGACCCTAATGTTAAAATTACCGGAACCCCAGAACAAATTAAAAATTATAAACCAGGGCCGATTATTTATACAAAATAAAGGCAAATGTTCTACGACTTTGAGCCGGCAACATAAACCCTCCATAGCCATCTGATTTTGAATAACAAAAATAACTGGAAAACGATATCAGCAAATAATATATGTGTAAGTCGAATGATACAATGAAACTTTTAAAACTACTTTTTCTGATTCTTACCATCAGTTGTACAAAATCCAATTCAAGCACTAATCCCGATAAATACAGTAACTATTATAATATAAATTCCGGAAATAAAAGTTGCGAAAATACTTTCCAATTTGGAAAAGCAAACTTATGTATTCCAAAAATTGAAGGAATGTATAATATAATTAATAATATAGAATCCAAAGATTACATACAAAGTAAGAACTTTCCAGGAAATACTTTTGTTGCTTACTATGTAAATAAAAAACTATACAAAAATTTACAAGTTTTATGGGAAGATCAATTCGATGATTTTTTCCAGATCTATGTTACCAATCATAATGAAAATAAAGATGTGGATATTTCCTATTTTACTGAAGTAAATAAAAATTACCTCGAAAATTATTTAAATTCTGATAAGTGGGAGACATTAAAAAAAAGGCTGGAAAATATAAATGAAAACAATGTTTTTGAGAAACCGATACTAATAGAAAACTATTCATTATCTAAAAATTCCATGCAATATGTTACATTAGTAACCATCAAAAAGAAAAATACCTCCAAAAATATGATTACCATTGGAAATATGTTTATTGTGCAGAACCGTTTATTTTTTTCTAGTTACAATAAGTTTTATCAGAACTCCAATTCAATAGAAGAAGCCAAAAAGAGAAATAATGAACTTATGCTCAAAATCATAGATAACAATAAATAAAATAACTATCATTCAAGAAACTTATACCCAAATGAAATTAAACATTAAACCTTTTTCAATCTTCATTCTTTTTTTAGTTTCAACCTCTTCTTTTGCACAAAAGAAGACTCCTTTTCAAATCAATGGAGAGTTATTTGAAGTTCCCGGAAAATGGGAATATAAAAATCAACTGAAACAATCCGGACAATTTCACCTAAGCAATAAAGACGAAAAAATAAGTTTGCTGATTTCAGTAAGAAAACCTGAAAAATTTGAGTTTTATAAAGAAGGGTTAACAGAAAAAGAATTGCTGAATGCATATTACAAATGGGAATATGATTACTGGACCTCTTCAACCGGAGTGAAAGCTGAAGTTTCCGAAGTAAAGCGAAACGAAGAAAAAAATTATATCATCTGGAAAATTATCCTAAAAGATAAATCTCAGGATGTTAGTAAGGACAAGACTTCCTATTTGCTGTATGCCGTTAGAAACAACAATCTAATCTCATTCAATTTAACAAATAATACAGATAAGAAGAATCCATTAACTGAAACGGAATCAGTGGAGCTTCTTGAACAAACTTATTTGAAATAAAAACAAAACTAATAACCTTCCTTCATGAAACTCTATACTTTAATCGTAGGAATATTGTTACTGTTTTCCAGTTGTACAAAAAAAGACCAATACCGCGCCGGCCAGGAATGGAATTACAAAACCCGCCCTACGGAAAAAAGCTCCATTCTTAAAATCTTAAAAATTGAAGAATATCCTGAAACCGGAAAAGTGATTCATATTTCCATCAGTGGTTTGAATATTAAAGATACCAGTAGTACCACAGGCATTGCAGACAAATTCACACATATTCCCATATCAGAAGAAGCTTTAGACAAAAGTGTTACCACTCTGAAAAATGAGACCGATAAAAAACCGGATTCCCTTGAAATGGACGGATATTCTTACTGGAAAAGAGAATTCGATAAAGGAGATGCCGGGATATTTACCGTTCCCGTTTCTGAGATTATAGGCTCCATGGAAAAATCTATTGTTGCAGGGGATTATACGAAATAAATACACCTACAATAACCTCTCATCACAAAACCTTCTGGCTGGGAAATAAAATTTAGGAAAGTTCAATTACATAAATAATGAAATATTTATCAATTATTATTTTTTATAAATGGTAATGCGCAAAAAATGGATACTTCAGCTTTGTAAAGTCTTCCGGCTTTACACTGGTAAAATAATTTTAGTCCTTTAAAATGATCTCACTTTAATATTTTAACTTAGCAAAATTCAATTGAGTAAAAATAACATGGTAAAATCGAAAATAAATTTTGAATCATTTTTAATTATTCATTTCTTAACTTTTATATTATCTGTAGTTTTTTCACTAGTTATTTACTCTAATTTGAAAGGACTAACAAGTGCCTTTAGTATAATGCTCATATTAAAAGCAGCTTTTCTATCAGGTGTTTTATTTTTTATATGGACTTTCTTTTATAAAATTCATACGAAGATTATAATCACTAAAGAAGATATTACATTTCAAAAAATATTTAACTCTAAAAAATACAATTTCAACGATCTAGAATATTTCTTTGAAAAGCAGGAACTTGCGAAGCATAGGAAATATAACGCATTGTTTCTTGTGAAGGAAAACAAAATTATTGAAAGAATTTCAAGTTTTGACTATTCAAATTACGAGGAATTAAAAAGCAAAATCACAATATCTGAATCCAGAGATACAGAAGTATATTCTTATGATTTAATAAAAGTATTGATAGGATTGAATCCTAAAGTTAGAACAAAGAATCATTAAAAACAAACACTAAATCTTATTACCATTGAAAACAAAATTATTATTCCTTTCATTTTTGTGCTCATTACTCACCCAGGCACAAACGCTTAATTTTAAAAATCTCGCCAATATGTCTGCAGGCAGAGGCGCCATAACTAGTGTAATTGTGGATGATAATATATATGTAAGTAATGGGTATCAGGAAAACAGCGGTAATGCAAACTATATTGAAAAATATAATATTACTGACAACAAATGGAGTGTTTTCAATTCTTCTCTGCTTTCCAAAAAATTTGCTAACTCGGAGACTTACAATAATAAAATTTACATTTTTAACGGCTGGGGAAATAGCCATCTTGAAATTGTAGATCTTGAAACCAATAAAATAACGAAGGGAGCAGTTAATCGTTCCTACACAGGAAATGCAGGTTCTGCCATCTATAACGGCAAAATATATGTGTTTGGTGGCAGCGGACTAAACGGTGCTGCAACCACTAAATTTTCTAATAGGTTCCAATATTATGATATTGCTTCAGATACATGGCATCCGTTACCCGATATGCCTACAGCCAGAGAAACAAGGGGCAAAATTGTGAATGATAAGCTGTATGTCATTGGTGGTTTCAACGGTACTTCATCCCGACTGATCAATGTTTACGACCTCAATACTGATCGCTGGACCGATCAGTTTACGATGCCCGCCGGGATATCCGGACATTCATTAGCAGTATCCGGTAATAAGATTTTTATTGCAGGAGGGTATAATAATCAGACTTTTCTGGCCTATTTTGATACGACAACCAATAAGTTCCATCAGTTATCATCCAATATGATTCCCAGAAGACATGCTACCGCGGAAGTATACAACGATAAACTATATATCATCGGTGGAAGTACAACGTCTGTAACCAAATCAGCTATTAAAAGCATACAGGTAGCAGATATTAGCGAAAACGTACTCGCAAATACAACCAATGAGAACCGAATATTGGAAACAAAAGTCTATACCAATGCATCCAAAGATGGTTTTATCATCAGCAATAAAAATAACAGCAATCAGTTTGAATATGCGGTTTACTCCACGGATGGAGAGGTGGTCAGCAGGGGCTTTGCCTATTATAATAAAACGATAGATCTATCCAGAGTACGGCCTGGGAACTACATTTTTAGTTTTAAAAATGAGAAAGGGGTTCTGCAGCAGATTAAAATTTTCAGATAATAGTAAGCCACAAACATCAACGAATACATCACTTCACAAAGTACTCTGACTGAATGTCTGCAAAGTAAAAATTAGAAAAGCTTTATTATAAAAATGAAATATTTATCAATTATAATTCTATTACTTTTTATCAATGGTAATGCACAAAAAATGGATGTAAAAAACACTTCTGAATTCGTCAAAATAAGCAAATCAGAACTCAAAGAAACGGATCTGAAAACATTGGAATTAGTTGATTTTGGAAAAATAAGAAATGAGTCTGCACCCTATGGAGATTTTTTATCCAGACTGTATACTCATTTTGGTAAACCGGAAAACATCATGTTTGAAGGGTTTAATTATTTGATCAGGGATAAGCAAACAGATATTGTCTTTTTAGCTTTTTTGGTGCTTCAGGCCCTGGATATGCTACGAAAAAAAATAATATTGAAAAAATTAAACCAAGAATTTCTGAACTTGAACTCATTCTGGACAATTCAAAAAATGCAGATTGTGAAGAAGAAATTGAAACCGATTTTGGTATATTTTTGTGTGGAGCAAAAGACGGAATTCCTTATGATAAACAAAAGCAATAACTAAAACAGGTTGACAAGCAGGCAAATTCAAATAAAAAACAGCTAAAATGATGGAAAATATTAGAGATTTAATTCCAAAAAATAAAGGTGATTTGTCTACAGCTGAAAAACTAACAAACTATTCCTACGAAGAACTCAAAGAAATTATTCCGAATTTACTTGAATGGCTGCAAGATATGAACTGGCCGGTTGCAAAACCTGTTTCAGAATATTTAGAAAGTATTAATGATAAAATTACAACAGAGTTACTTTCAATTTTAAAAAGCAACGATGATGAAGTATGGAAATATTGGATTATCACTATTTTTGGTCCTATCACTCAAAGTCCTATTATCAAAAATGAAATCATTCGGATTGCTACTTATCCAACAGAAAATGAGATAATTGAAGAGGTACACCAAGTTGCAAATGGAATTGTGAATAGTAGAAATTGGAAATAAAAACGGCTGATGCCCAACTCTACAGAGTCTAAAGCAGTTTAATAAATTTTTGAGAATGATAGGTAATTACCTGATTGAAAACGATCTGACCCCTGAAAAGTTGAAATAAAAATAACCAAATGATCATCGAAAACAAAGGAATTAAAACAGATCAATTTTACGTTCCTCCATTTATACTCAATGAAGGGGAAATTATTATTATAAATCTTTTCAACGGACCACGCTTTCATGAAACGGAAATGTTTCTTAAAGATCTATTTTGTGGTAAGATACCCCATGAAAATGTTATCATCCATAAAAAAATGACTTTTGTTGAACATTTCAGAGAATCAAAGTTTAGAGACATTTTTTATCCTATGACGGTGGGAGAATATTTAAAGAAAAATGCAAATCCTGCTAGTCCTTATTCCGAAAAAATTTATGAGACGGAATGGATTAATAAAAAAATAAAAGTCAATACACTTACAGGCAGCCCGAGAAATCTCTTATCATTGTATACTACCCTTTCAAATACAAATAATATTATTTTTGACTTAGTTGGACTAGGACCCGATGGAGCCCAAGAAACTTATAAAATAGTAAAAGAAGTCGCGAAAAATGGAGGTTCGGCAATTTTACTCGATGGATATGATGATATGAAAAACGATTGTACAAAATATATTGAACTGCAATGGGCACAAGAATAAGTCACTTAATAAAAACAACTAATCCAAAATAGGAAAGCATCACAAAGAAGATACTAATGACAACAGTTCCATTTCCCAAACCACATCATTTTCCTTCCTCCATTTTTTATCCCTCCAACTTTCCACTATATTTGTTTCAATAACGGTCTGATCAATGATGACGGCATAAAAACCAAACAAAATATGGCAACACAAGAAGAATTCTGGGACAGAAAAAAGAAGTTAAATGATAACTTTTTCGTGATGGGCTCTGTGGCAAATCCGGCAACCGAAGAACAGATTACACAGTATGAGGAAAGCACAGGTTTTATATTCAGTGAAGATATTAAAGACTTTTTGACCACATTTGGTTCCCTGATTTTTGAGGTTAAAGAAGAAATATGGCCGCGGCCACAGGAGTTTGACGTTCTTCCTGCGTGGAAATTCGGATACGGCTTTTTTGTATATGGTCTTTCTCAGGATGCAGAGATGCCTTCATGGATGGGTTTTGAGGAAAAGCACGATGAAGCTCTTGAATATCGGGAAAAACCTTTGGGACAATTATTTTTCAAACGCAGTGGAAATCTGTACAGAGCGTATACCGATAACGGAATCATAAAAATTGAGTACGACAAATATGACAAGGAAGATTACGAAGTATTTGAAGGAAATATTTATGACTTCTTAATTAAAGAGATTGACAAATTAGAAGAAGACTATAAAGAATATATCAACGAAGAAAAATCCTGATCTGAATATGAAAAAAGCATTTGAATTTCTCACTCATTTAAAAGAAAATAACAATCGGGAATGGTTTGCCAAACACAAATCTGAATACGAAGCCATTACAAAAGAAAACAAAGTTTTTTTTAATCAGATTTATAATGAACTTCAGGAATATGATAATCTGAAAGGAATCCATATTTTCAGAATTTATAAAGACGTTCGTTTTTCAAAAGATCAAACGCCGTACAAAACCAATTTCGGAGCTGGATATTCCCGTTCAAAACCAATGTTGAGAGGTGGATATTATATTCAGCTGGAACCCGGCAACAGTTTTGTGGGAGGTGGATTCTGGGGTCCGGAGGCAAAGGATTTACTCCGTATCCGTAAAGAATTTGAAATCAGCAGCACAGAAATCGAAAAGATTACTTCAGATAAAACCTTTATTAAATATTTTGGTGAACTAAAAGGTGAATCTGTAAAAACAGCCCCGCGAGGTTTTGATAAAAATCATCCAGCTATAGATTTAATCAGGAAGAAGCAATTCCTGGTGATGCGGAAATTTACTGATAAGGAGGTTTTGTCAGATAACTTCCAGAAAGAAGCCCTTCTCACCTTATTGGCTATGCGTCCCTTTTTTGATTATATGAGTGAAGTACTTACTACTGATTTGAATGGGGAGCCTTTAATTTAAATGGAGAATCAACAGTTATCAAAAAAATAAAGAACTGAAAACAAGTTCATCAAAAACCATTCTGAAAACCAGAATGGTTTTTATATAATCTACCACAAAAGGGTTATTGACAGGTACACTTATGCTTGGTAACTTTGATTATTGAATGTTTGAAACAAAACATAATCAGAAAATTTACTAACCATAAAAACTCATACCATGTTATCAAACACCGGAACCGTTTCATTCTATCTGTATCTTTTCTTTATTGTGATAGGTTTACTGTCTATTTTTATAGTGTATTATCTGATAAAAAAAGGAACTCTGGCCCCTGATAAGCTTGAGAACTTTTTAAACTACTTTAAATGGGTGATCATAACTCTTGCTATCAGTACTGTCACTTTAATTGTAACGGATCTCTTTAAAGAGAGGGATCAGGATATTAAAGAACTTCAATATTTTGATAAGTACGTAAACGATGTTAAAAATGAAGAAAAACCATTGGTAAGACTTCAGCTTGCAAAATACCTTTCCATAGTGGCCCCAAGCGGTGAAATGAAAAAATCATGGACCAATTACTATGATACCATTAAAAAGGAATATGATGACTATGTAGAAGCAAGTAGTAATTTAAAACAGGACACTCTCAAAGGTAACTTAACTCCCAAACAAATAAAACAAATTGATGAAAACAAAAGAAAAGTAGAATTATTTGAAACCCCTTTATCAAGCAACAATGCAGAATGGTTTATTATCGCAGCAGGTAACAATGATATAGGCGGGGCCAATATCAACCTTGACAAAGCTATTAAGATCAATCACAATTCAACTATTATAAAAAAAGGTGGTTCATACAGGACGGTTCTGATGGGATATTTTTCAAAAACTGAAGCAGAATCACAGTTAGAAAAGGTCAGAAATGAAGTTAATCCCATGTCATATATTGTCAGAAAAGCTACCTGGTGCAATACAATTGAAAGAGGCGATGACTGTTTGATCTGTAAATAACAAATGTTCAGATAAATTTCCATACCGTTCTGTTTTTCAGAACGGTTTTTTATTCTTAAAAATGACTTCCCATTCTAAAATTCTCTAACATTTATATGTAGATCTGGATATAATCATAAAAAGCATTAGCATTGAAAAAATACGGTCTATACTTTAGTATAATTTTACTCTATTGAGCTGTTCCAAAAATTCTCAAAAACAAAATCAATGGATTTTCGCAGCTTTAGCTTTCAGGCTCCTAAAGATTGGAACCAATTGAAACTAGATACCTATAATAGTAATGCAGGAATTATTATCACAAAAAATAAAGATTCTATTTTTTACGATTACGGGCCTTATTCAAATCCATTAGATGAAACTTCAGCTGTGATTATTGGCGGAAAAGATTTGATGGAACTTCTCAAAGTAAACCTTAAATTTGACACTACAGAATTTGTTATCATTCTGTGAAGAATAGAAAGCAATATATTTGTTCTGAAAATCACTAATAAATAAAAATGAAAAAAGTAATATTAGACCTGGCCACTACTTTAGATGGATTTATTGAAGGCCCCAATGGAGAAACAGATTGGTGTATCATGGATGATGATATGGATTTTGATGGATTTCTGGCAGGGATAGACACTATTTTCTACGGAAGAGTAAGCTATGATGCATGGGGAAATTATCAGCCGGAAGAAAATGCAGGCCCGGAAGAACAAAAACTTTGGAAAGCTGTTCATTCAAAAAATAAATTTGTGTTTTCCAGTCAAAACAGAGAAGATGAAAATGCCGTTTTTATCAGTTCTGATATTGTGGAAAAAGTTTCAGAAATAAAAAATCAGGACGGAAAAGATATCTGGCTATATGGAGGAGCGAGCCTTATCAAAACATTCATTCAGCACAATCTTATTGATACCTACAGAATATCTGTTCATCCGATTGCTTTAGGAAAAGGGAAACCTCTTTTTGAAGATTTAAAGGAAAGATTAAATCTAAAACTGGTCAAAACCAATGTTTTCAGATCAGGAGTAGTGCAACTTATTTACGAGGCTTAGCCTTAAAACAGTCAAGACATGAATGCTCAGCTTGGAACTATTATTCTCTATGTAAAAAATGTTCAACTGCTAAGGAACTTTTATGTGGAACATTTTAATCTGAAAGTGATTGAGGAAGATCCAATCTGGGTTTTGCTTGATGCCGGAGGTGTTCATATCGGACTCCATAAAATCGGAGATCAATATCTTGAAAACATTGAAGCGGGATATCTCTTCGACAACAATACCAAACTCGTTTTTGAAATTGACATTGACATAGAATCTGCAAGAAATGTACTGGTCTCAAAAAATATCCAGATGAGAGAGATCAAAACTTTTGAAAACTACCCTTTCTGGCTCTGTGACGGAACCGATCCTGAAGGAAATGTTTTTCAGCTAAAGAGCAAAAAATAAAACTACCCCATCTGTAACCATGAAAAAAATAATTGCGGCCACTTGTCTTATCTTAATCCTGACCCTTTACAACTATCCTATTTTTGACGATAAAAAAATTACATTTGCTGTTATTTTTCTGTGTTTTGTTGTGATCATATTTTCGGTAGCAAAACTTTATTCTCCTGTTGAAAAAGAGGATTATGATTCTGTTGAAAAAGAAATGGACAGGCTGCATAATGATGACGGAATTTTTCAATACACAAACGACGGATTTTACTTTAAACAAAAAAATACAACAGAGTTTATACAATGGGATGAAATTATTTCAATATATTCTTTCCGTATTCCATCTCCATTCAGTGAAAGAAAACAATCCGGGCTGGAAATTATTACCGATAGAAAAAGCTATGAATTCGATTATAGTGTGACACCTGGAATCGTAAAGCTTACCGATCAACTTTACAACTATCTTCCGGACTGGGAAGAAGATTCACTTATGGAGATAAATAATTTCGGTCTTGAAAAAACAAAGTTGTATGAAAGAAAACCTCCACAGTAATCAATCAGACAGACCAACGATTATTGAAATAAAAAACAAAACCAATTGGCTAACTGCTTTTATCACAAGTATTGGCTTAATTTTTTTGTCTTTGATGGGGTTTATCATCATCATTCTTGGGCTCCTGCAGTATGATGATTTTTTTGCACTCACCAGTTTATCTTCTATAACTGCAATTATAATCTGCCTTTTTATTTTCTTTCTCTATATCTGGTTGTGGAATAATTTTGGAAAAACAGTTCTTACCATTGATCCCGAAACTTTGACCATAGAATATAAAAACAAATTATTCACAAGTCCCAAAACCTATCTGAAAAAAGAAACAGACCGTTTTGAAACGAAAGATTTTAAAATAGAAAGACATCAATTGGGAGTCCGCTACCATTTTTCAATAAGTGGTTCAACCTATTCCGTTATTCTCATACAAAAAGAAACCGAAACAAGAATTGTAGACTGGCTCACCAAAGATAAAGCGGATGAAATTGCAGGTGAATTAAAAAGAATTTGGTATTAAAATGTATAATCCAACACGTAGAAATAAAAATATTGGAACTAAAAATCAAGGTTATGGTCAGGATAATAAATTGACTATTTCTTCACCTTACGGTAATTTGAAATCGTTTTATGAAAAACTTACTGATTACCAAAAAGAGATCCGAATCATCAACAATCATGAATTTATATTTGTGATTGAAAAAACTCGTAAAAACTCAACCCATCCTTGTTCAGTAAATGATATTCAAAGAATTATAGAACAAATTCCGGTCAAAGATTATGGAGAATTAAAGTTTATTATTCTACGGCAGCCAAAACGAAAAGAAGAAATTCTTTCACCCGTTTGGGGAAGATTGATTTACAGCTATGATTTCGAAGGCGACTATTATCCAGCCATTATCCTGGATGCAATTGACACAGAAAAGCAATTATTATGGTCTAAAAAGCAAACAATTGAAGATCAGCAGGAATTCGAAAGATTAAAAGCAGATGGACATATTTTCACTGAAACAAAAAGAAACTTTATTGCAGAACTCATACCTGAAACAGCTAGAAATACTCAACTTTACAGAACTTTGCCTCACGAGTTCGGGCATTATGTTCATTATTTAGATATTGTTGAGAGACCTGGGGGCAATATAAATGATGATATAGACTATGATGCACAGGAGAAGAAAATGGATTTTTATTTTCGGATTTCAAAAAGTGAAAAAGAAAAATTTGCTCATACCTACGCTGAAAAATTTAAAAATAAACTTATCGAAGATCAACAAATTCCTTTTGAATCTGTAACTACTGAAAATATTAAATAAATTTTTAATTTTTTGCATAATATAGTTCGTTGGCCATGTAATATTATCACACTTAAAAGTGTCTTATTTAAAAAAATCAATGAAGTCTATTTTAACCTGCATTATAATATTGCTTGCAGCCAGTCCACTTTTTTCTCAGAAATCAGAAAAACTGGAACAATTATTCTCCACATATGAAAAAGCCGGTTTGTTCAGCGGTTCTGTTCTCATTGCCGAAAGAGGAAAAGTTATTTTTGAAAAAAGTTACGGTTATAGAAATGCCCCTAAAAAACTTAAAAACACCAATAACAGCCTTTATCGTGTTTTCTCTACCACAAAAATGTTCACTGCAACCGTTCTTTTTCAGTTAGAAGAGCAGGGAAAATTATCTTTGAATGACAAACTTTCAAAATATTATCCTGACTTTCCGAAAGGAGACAGCATCACTATAGCCAACCTGCTTTCGCATACATCAGGAATTCCCAATGACACAAACTCTGAGTATACTATAGATGAAGAAACATTTTTAAAGTATATTTCCGCAAAACCATTGAATTTTTCACCTGGTAAAGATTGGGATTACTCCAATTCAGGATATTATATTCTCGGCTATATCATTAAAAAAGTGACAGGTCTGAATTATGATACAGTGATAGAAAATAATATACTAAAGCCATTGAAAATGAATCACAGTGGATTCAACTTCAATAACGTTACAGATGAAAATAAAGCGTTGGGGTATGAGTTTTTATCCGATAATAGGTCAAACGAAGCATTACGTTTCAAAACCGATCATCCTTTTGGTGCAGGAGCCATGTATTCTACCGTTGAAGATCTTTTTAAGTTCAATGAAGCACTAAAGAATTATACCATCCTGAAAAAAGAAACGATAGATAGAGCTTTTACTCCTTATCTTAAAGATCATTATGGATTAGGTTTTCAGATTTCGACTGTTTTTGACAAAAAAAGGATAGGCCATGATGGTGGCGGGCCTGGCTACAGAAGCAGGTATTACAGAATTCTGGAGGACGATATTTGTGTGATTGTCATTTCAAATTCAGAGCTTTCACACACAGATTTTATTTTTCCTCTGGTAGAAAAAATACTTTACAATAAACCTTATACTATTCCAACAATTGCAAAAGTGAGTACAGAGGATTTAAAAAAACTGGATGGGGTTTATTCCACTGAAAATTCAAACTTTTATATAAACAGTGCTGATGGGAAACTGATTTTTAAAGAAGGCAGTTATCCTAGAAATGCCTTGCTGCCATTAAGCAAAACATCATTTCAACTGGATGAAAAATTTACCTGTACATTTAAACCTGATCAAAACGGGAAAATAGATAGTGTTGTCATTCATTTTTGGGATGGAACTGTGAAAACAGCAAAGAGAAATACCAATAATCCTACATGGGGAATTATCGGAAATGCTACTCCTAACGGCTGGGATGGAAAAGATATTCCACTGCAGACAAATCCTGAAACCCCTAATATTTATTTTCTTAAAAACTATAAACTGAATAAAGGCAATTTAAAATTCAGATTGAATAATGACTGGGGATACAGCCTCGGGTTGAATAATGACAATAAAAGCATCGCCTTTGATGCCTATGATTTTCCAATCAATGAAGAAGGTGCTTATGATATTGTTCTCGATATGACCAATACTGTAAAACCACAGTTCAGCATCAAAAAAACAGTTCAATAAAAATCGGCATTTACATAGTAAAAAATACATATTTTTCAACCGCTCTAAAAATAGGGCGGTTTTTATTTTAAATATCCATTGATATTTTTTATTATTTTTATCTCACACAAAATCAAACCGCAAAATATAATCTATGCCTCATTTTATTATAGATTGTTCACAGGATATTCTTCAGTTGAGAACGCCCGAAGAATTAATGGATGCCGTTTATGAAACAGCTGACGCAACAGGTCTGTTTGCTCCCAATGATATCAAAGTGAGGCTTCAGCCTTATCAGTATTACAGATTAGGAACAGGCAAAAAAAATTTTCTGCATGTCTTCGGATATATTATGGGAGGCCGTACTACTGAACAAAAAGCACATCTTTCCAGGCAGATCAGCACCAGACTTTCTAAATTACTCACTGATGTTTCATTTCTTTCTGTAAATATCAATGATTTTGAAGCCGCAACATACAGCAACAAAGCACTCATTAATCCCGAAAATATAGATAAAGACAGACATTTCGGATTATAATTTTCTTATTACACCAACTAAATACTAATATTATGAGCTTAAAAGCATTAGTCAACAAAAGCGTACAGTACAACAATTGGGTAGTCAACAAATATATTGACTGGTTATCCACAAAGTCTGACGAACAACTGAATCAGGAAACAATTTCAAGTTTTCCGACTATCCTAAAAACCTTACACCATATCTGGCAGACTCAGGAATACTGGTGGAGCCACATTTCTGAAAAAAATGATTTTGATTTTACTAAAACTACAGAAACCACAGACAAAGAAGATGTTTTCAATGCGATTAAAAACAATTCACAAAAGCTGGTAGATTATGTGGAGAGTCTCTCTGAAGATGACCTTACAAAAAATGTAAAAATAGAATCTCAATGGTTTCAGTGTGATTTTTCAAAATATGAATACATTCAGCATGCCATTCTCCACGGGACTTATCACAGAGGGCAAATCGTAACAATGGGACGAAATATCGGAATAACGGATGCTCCTATGACGGATTTCAACTTCTGGAATATTTATAAGGATAAGCAATAATGCCATCCATTTTGTGGATAAGTCTGACATGAAATTTCAAAAGAGTAAAGAACTATTTCAAAAATAATTGATTTTAAAATAGTTACATGAATAAAATCGGTTATCCACACTTTTAAATATTTGTGGATAACTTTTCAACATCCTAATTACAGCTGTGGATAAAGTATGGATAAGTTTTTTATCCAGGAAAACAAACAGCCTAACATTTTGAAAATAAATGATTTAAATTAATATTATTTTTTTTAAAAATTTCAGAAATAAAAAATCATGTGGATAAGTTCTGTGGATAACTTATCCACATTTTTTGATCTTATTGTTCGCAGGCATTATTTTAGTACCAGAAGCTATCCACAAAACGAATTTCTCCAATAACCAGAATTGTTTTATCAAACCTGATTATTAGATTTTTTGTAAGTTAGTTGGTAAGGAATATAACCTCATTTTTCAATAAAATTTTAACATAAAAAAATTCAATGTACAACACTACAATCCAAAAAGAATGGTTCTCAGAAGGAGAACGCTATGCAAAAGACATCAATGAAATGGTTGAGTTTGGTGAAAAAAATGGCTGGGAAAACTGGAAAGGTGAAGAACCTGAAGATAAAAGAGCCAATATAGCCCGCGAAGTTTTTGAACTGCTTAAAGCCGCCAATAAAAACGGAGATACAGAAAATTTCAGAGAACATTTCCCGCCTGCTCATGCACCTATCATTCCTTTAATGGAAAATAAAGCTCAGAATATTGAGCATATGCACTTTATTTCTGAGGAAAGAATTGTTTTCCTGACAGGCACATCATATGAAAAAAGACAGGCTTATCTCCTTGATAAAGATACCGTCACACCACTTGATGAAAATATTCGAGCCATCGGGAAATCCAAACGGGAAAACATTTTCGCCATTGTATATTCTCATAAAATATCTTTATACAAAGGCTGGAATGGAGACCTCATCAATGAATTTGAACTGGATGAAAATCCAGATTTTGGGATTACGGATTTATACCCTTTCAATGATGGAAGCAAAGTTGTGATTGTTTCCTCAGACGGAATTTTCCTGGTTTCAAATACTGAAAAAAAGCTCATCCACCCCATCAATGAAGATAATGAAGAAGACTGGAGCTCTCAGATTGATATGGAAAATGCAGCACTTTCCAACGACAATTCTTATATCGTAGTAGGAGATCAGTGCTATGATCACAGAATATTAGATCATGAGGGTAATACTTTAGGATCTATAGGACCTCAATCATCTTATCCACATTTTTGTCTTTTTGCAAAAGATGACAGCCAGCTGATTACAAATTCCTGCCACTTTTACAACGGAATTACCATCGGAATCAATGCCGATCAATATGTAGGAGCTGATATTGAAGCATATACAGAAAGTGAAGACTTTACTTTCATTGATGAAGAAATGAGAGTATACGAAGGAGTTGCTATAAAAGATTATTATATTCTGGGAGACGCTTACGGCTATATCAAAGCTTTTGATAAGAATGGAAATCAGCTTTGGAGATACTTTCTCGGTTCTACCATTACAGGAATAGCATTTTCTGATGATGAAGAAACCCTTTGGGTAGCAGCACACTCAGGTATTTTACACAAATTAAAACTAGAAAAAGGACACAGAGATACCCACACCATCGGCAATGGGAAACATTATGAAGAGTTCAGACTGCTGATCTGGAAAGATGAGCCTCAGATCTGGAAATGGTAATAAAAACCTCCATCTAAATATTAATTAATAAAAATAAAGTCATGCAGAATACCAAAATTTTCACAACGGCTTTTGCCAGTGTGTATCCACATTATATTCAAAAAGCAGAAAAAAAGGGACGTACAAAATCAGAGGTTCATGAAATCATCTGCTGGCTGACAGGTTATGATGAAAAGGGCTTACAGGAACAGATTGAGAAAAGAAATGATTTTATTACTTTTTTTGATCAGGCTCCTCAAATGAATCCTAATACTTCATTGATTAAAGGGGTAATTTGTGGATATCGCGTAGAAGAAATTGAGGATAAACTCATGCGAAATATCCGCTATATGGATAAACTCATTGATGAGCTGGCGAAGGGAAAGAAGATGGAGAAAATCTTGAGAACAGTCTAAAAAATAAATACCTCTTGTATGGTATTATAAATCTTACAAATCTCTTCTCCATTTCAAAAAACTTCCCGAAATTAGCGGTCTGTGCGTTAAATACTATTCAATGAAATAAAAATTTAAATTACAACATACAGCAAAACTTAGTATAAGTTTTCTTCGGGGCAGGGTGAAATTCCCTACCGGCGGTTACAGTCCGCGACTCCTTTCTTTTGAAGGGACTGATCTGGTGAAATTCCGGAACCGACAGTTAAAGTCTGGATGGGAGAAGAAAATGAGATGACCAATAAGATTCCTTATGGACTCTTGTTGCGTTGTATTTCATTTCCATGTACCGAAGACTATTTTAACTTTTAAAAGTAAAATAACATGGAAAAATTATTAGAACAATTCGGAGCAAACTCCAAAGAACGTGTAGAAAAAGCACTTTCAACTTTACAACAGGGAAAAGGTATTCTATTGGTAGATGATGAAAACCGCGAAAACGAGGGTGATATCATCTTTCCCGCTTCCACTATTACAGAACAGGACATGGCACTTCTGATCCGCGAGTGCAGCGGTATTGTGTGCTTATGTATTTCTGAGGAAAAAAGCCGCCACCTCAACCTTCGTCCGATGGTGGAAAACAACAATTCAAAAAATCAAACTGCATTTACCATTTCCATTGAGGCCAGAGAAGGTGTGGAATCAGGAGTTTCAGCAAAAGACCGTGTGACAACGATCAAAACCGCTGTAGCATCCAATGCTCAGGCAGAGCACATTGCAAGTCCGGGTCATGTTTTCCCTCTAATTG
Source organism: Chryseobacterium sp. GVT01B (assembly GCF_019970045.1). GTDB lineage: Bacteria > Bacteroidota > Bacteroidia > Flavobacteriales > Weeksellaceae > Chryseobacterium. The sequence continues at coordinate 78,801 of NZ_JAHXYI010000004.1, read as the reverse complement.
CCAGAAAAGATGGCGTCTTTGAAAGACGCGGTCATACCGAAGGTAGTGTAGACCTTGTAAAAATGGCTAACCTGGGCGACGATGCCGTACTTTGTGAACTCACAAATGAAGACGGTTCCATGGCTAGACTTCCTGAAATTGTAGACTTTGCCATCAAAAAAGGGATGAGTGTCGTGACGATTGAAGATATTTATGCTTACCGTAAAATGGTGATAAGCAACTAGACTTAAAAATTTTTAACGCACAGAGCCGCCTGCTGATATGATCAGCAGGCGTTTTTATTGAAAATTTAATAATAAAACAATAAAATTAACATTTGAATACTATTTTTTAATTATTTTTAACAAAAAATTCTGACTATGAAAAAATCTTTACTCCTTTTAATAGGAGCATCTGCCATGATGTCTGCGCAGATCACGCTTACAAAAGCAGCCAATGATCCTATTTCCGGAAATGCTATCAATTACAATAACGCAACCGGTACCGTAAACAACTCCGCAACAGGACCTAACGCAACATTTTCAAATGGAGGACTTACAATGGGAGCCGCGTCACAAACAACCTATTCAACTCCTTCTTCTACTGAAATAGCAACTTTCCCGGGTTCTACTCTTAAAATGGTAGACGGAGCAACAACCGTTTATTACAAAGCTTCAGCTTCTAAACTGGAAATTACAGGAATTGTAAATACACAGGCAACTTTAAACTTTAGTGTGGATAACGGTACTCATATTAATTATCCAACAACGTACGGACCAACACAGACTGATACCGCCAAAGGTACTTTTTCCTCATCTTCTGCCAGCGGGTTATTCAGTGGTACAATGACTGCCATTTCTGATGCATATGGAACTTTAATTATAGGTAATCAGACCTACAGTAATGTTCTGAGAGTAAAATTCACACAGAGTTTTAATCTGTATTCATCTCTGGATGTTACTTATTCTAACCCTATCGGAACAATAACCAATACAGCATATTCTTATTACGATGCTTCTCACAGATATGCCCTGCTAAATTCTACAAACGGAAATATCAGCATTCCATTGTTGAGCATCAACCAGAATGTAAAAACTACATTTGCATTAAGTGAAACATTCCTGGCCGTAAATAATGCAGTAAAAAAAGAAAACTTAGTGGTTTATCCTAATCCTGCACAGGATTTTATCGGTTTCAAAGGAAATACGGATAATTATTCCAAAGCCAACATCTATAGTCTGGATGGTAAACTGGTTAAAACTTCAGATGTAAAATCAGGAAACATACAGATCTCAGATCTTCCTCCTGCATCTTATTTCATTCAGATCAGCGGGAAAAATGCTGCAGATACAAAGAACACGAAATTCATCAAGAAATAATAAAAACAAAATCCCCGCTCCTACAAATGAGCGGGGATTTCTTATTAACATTCAAATTTGCCTTTAAAAAGTAGCTGCAGGAGCTGTTTCATTATTAAGTTTTCGCTGAATTTCGGTCTTTTTCCCTTTGGAGAAATCATAGCTCAATCCTAATACAAACATGGATTTATTGTTCATAATCTGGGTATGAACTTTATAGTCTACTAAGCTTTCAGGTAAACTTTTCGTTTTATATTCCGAAGGCATTCCTATCCAGTACATTCCTGTGGAAAACGTCCAGTTCTTATGTTTATAGCTTATAAAAATATTATTCTGATTTTCATTTGTATTGAGGAAAGCTCCATTAAGGGTATACACCGGAATATTGAACTGATACTGAAGTGAGAAAGATTTATATTCTGAGGAAAGTGAAAAGTAATTTCCCAGATAATCATTCTTAATCAAAGCCCCTGTACTTGTTCTTACCGTCTCAGAAGTAGGCGTAATCACAGCTTTAATGACAAGCAGGCTATTCCCGAACGGTTTATAAGATCCTGTAAGCTGCACTCCGTACCGTTGTCCATTTTTTCCGTTTTCATAAGTCAGCGCATAGCCTCCCAATACGTCATCCTGCACATAATACTGATTGATCACCCTATTGGTATACCGATAAAATAAACCTGCATTGAAATCAAAATATTTATTATTAAAAGAATACGTCAGGTTGTTAGAAAAGACCTGTTGAGATTCTAAAAAAGGGTTTCCTCTCTGGACAATATTTGGCGCCAACTGCACCACATTACTACTCAAAGCATTACTCCATGGACTTACCGGATTATAGCTTGCTGTAAATCGAAGATTCTGATTATTTTTAAGCTGGTAAGCTAAAATAACCTTCGGAGTAAAAGTCCATTCATCAAAAGTATTCTCTGCACTTTTGTTGTGGATATTCGTAAGACCAGCTCCGAGGCGGTAACTGAATTGATTTACCTTTCCCGCAAACTCGGTATAAAAATACTGTTCCAGATAAGTAACACTATATTGAGAATATCCGGCAAGGTTACTCAGATCATTGGAAATGGAAGACCTTGAAATACGATATCCGGATGAAAGTTTTCCAGCTTTAAAATCATGAGTATGGGCAAGCTCTCCTACCAGACTTGTTTGCTTTGCTTTCAGAACCATATCATTATCATATACCGAAAGTCCTGAGCCTACAATCCATTCACTGGCAGTTTCTGAAGTATTGGTGGTGTAATGAGATCCTACAACATTAATGCTCAGCTCATCTTTTTCGCCAATCTTTTTGGAGTAATAAAGATCCAGCTTAGGAATCACATAATCCGAACCGTTATTTTTAAACATTGCATGTTCTTCCTTCAGATTATCTTCACTAAAGACACTCTGCCCAACTCCTTTTGAAAACCTGCTGAAAATATCCATATTCAGTTTGGCCTGAAAAGCATAATCGTCAGGAACAAGTCTTGTATAACGCAAAGCAACATTCTGAAAAGTATACCCGAAATGATCTTTCCTGTTTTCATCAGAACGATACCGCTTTCCGTTCAACTGATAATCATAGATGCTGTTTACTCTTCGGTCATCATAATCCCTTACATTCAGGGAATATTCAAGTCCGAAATTATTTTTCCCTTTAGTATAATTAGCATAAGCAGAACCGTTCACAAATCCGGTATTCAAAGCCGTAGACACATCAGCACCGAAAACATATCCTGTTTCTGTGGATCTTGTCAGAATATTAACTACGGTGTCAGCTCTTGTAGCCCATCTTGCCGGCGGAATATCATAATATTCTACCTTTACCACTTCACCGGGAGCTACACTTCGGATCTGCATATCTGTAGCTTCAATTCCATTGATTAAAAAGAGCGTAGTTCCTCCCTTAGTACTGGTAATTGTATTGGATATCGGATCCAGCTGTAACTCAGGAAGGGTACGAAGCAGATCTTTTGCATAACGTGCCCTTTCCAACGCTTCTTTATCAAAAGTATAAACTGCTTTATCCGCAAACTGTTTTTTACGTTGTGATTTTAAAATAACTTCCTGAATCTCTTTTGTTGCGGCAACATCGGCTGTATCATTTTTCTTTTCCTGAGCAAAAGCAAAAGCTCCGCAAAGAAAGAATATGGTATAAATAGTTTTTTTCATTTCAAAAGATGAATTATACTATTAGGACAATCAATCTCCGATGTATATTACATTGCCGATTACTAATGATTAAAGATTATTAATAATTTCCTTTAAATCTAATTATTATGTTAAATACAGCCCGTTTTTTGCTGGTATTATTTAACACCACAAAATATAAAGTCATGAAAAAAGCATTCATATTACTTCCGTGCTTTCTTTTTTCAGTATCGGAAGCTCAGGAAATTCAAAACAGTTCGGCAGAAAAGATGAATATCATCAAGACTAATGTCACAGCTTATGCTTTCAGAAATATTAATCTTTCTTATGAGCGGGCCATCAACCAATGGTTTTCAGTAAATATCGGTTTTGGAACAATGCCGGAGGGAAAAGTACCATTCATCAATGCATTTCTGAAAGATGAAGATGAAAAAAGATTTCAGAATCTTAGGGTAAAAGCCACCAATTTCACCATAGAACCCAGATTTTATATTGGTAAGGGCTATGGAAAAGGATTTTATTTTGCTCCTTACTATCGGCATTCAAGTGTTACTTCCAATACTTTTGATTTTTATTATGATTATAATGGCCCCAATGGAGTTACTTATCAAATTCCGCTTAAAGGACAGGGAGACACCAATGGAAACAGCGGAGGCCTGATGGTCGGCGTACAATTTTTCCTTACCCGAAGTCAAAATCTTGTCCTCGATTTCTGGATTGCGGGTGCACACTACGGAAGTGGAAAAGGTGATTTTACCATGACCTCAGATTATGTATTGACTCCTGATATGCAGGCTCAGCTTAAAAAAGAAATTGAAAACCTTGACATTCCATTTGTGAAATATACTGTAGAAACCAATGCCAACGGAGCCAAAATAAAAGTGGATGGTCCGTGGGCAGGATTCAGAAGCGGGCTTTCTATTGGGTATAGATTTTAAACACACACAGCTTATACTTGTAAATCGTTCTTTTTCAGAGCGATTTATTTTTTTCTGAAATTTGTATCTTGGATGTCAAAAACTTGTCTGAAATAATACTTTATGAATTCATCCACTATCACTACTGGTCAAAGAATCAAAGCCATCATAGGCGGATCTATAGGAAATCTTGTAGAATGGTATGATTGGTATGCCTACGCTGCCTTTGCCATTTATTTTTCACATTCATTTTTTCCGGATTCTGACCTGAATGCACAGCTAATGAATACAGCGGGAATATTTGCGGTAGGCTTTCTGATGCGTCCCATTGGAGGCTGGATATTCGGAAGTATTGCGGATAAGATCGGGAGAAAAAAGGCAATGACACTTTCTGTATTACTCATGTCATTCGGATCTCTGCTGATTGCCCTTACTCCTACTTATAAAACCATTGGAATCCTGGCTCCCGCCTTATTACTGCTCGCCAGATTATTACAGGGATTGAGTGTAGGAGGCGAATACGGTGTTTCCGCGACTTACCTCAGCGAAATGGCATCGGAAGACAAAAGAGGATTTTATTCGAGCTTTCAGTATGTCACTCTGATCGGAGGTCAACTGATTGCACTGGGAATACAATTGATCTTACAGAAACTGCTTTTAACAGAGACTCAGCTTGAAGAATGGGGCTGGAGAATTCCTTTTGTTATTGGAGCATTACTTTCTGTTATCGCTTTATATTTAAGAACCAATCTTCACGAAACCGAAGCATTTGAGAATAAAAAAGAACTTAGTGAAAAGAAAAAAGGAACGGTAACGGAACTTCTCAAACATCCTAAAGCCTTGCTTACAGTAATCGGGCTTACATTAGGAGGAACTCTTGCGTTTTACACCTATACCACTTACATGCAAAAATTCCTGGTGAACACCGTTCATCTGACTAAAGAGCAATCTACCCTTATTTCATTTATTTCGTTATTTATATTTGCCTGTCTGCAGCCTGTTTTCGGGGCATTATCAGACAAAATTGGAAGAAGACCGCTTCTTTTGGGCTTTGGAATTTTGGGAACACTATTCACCGTACCCCTTCTTACCGCTTTAAGTACAACTACTTCAATGTGGACTGCCTTTTTCCTGATTATGGCATCTCTGATCATTGTCAGCGGATATACTTCCATCAATGCTGTTGTAAAAGCGGAACTTTTCCCTTCAGAGATCAGGGCGCTGGGTGTAGGACTCCCGTATGCACTGACAGTAGCTATTTTCGGAGGAACTGCAGAATATATTGCCCTGTGGTTTAAGCAGGCAGGAGCAGAAAGCTATTTCTACTGGTATATTACCGGATGTATTTTATTTTCCCTGATTGTTTATGCCGGAATGAAAGACACTAAAAAAACTTCCACTCTGGATAAAGATTAGTTTCTATAACTTTATAAAAAACTGAGCGCCGCAGAGGATCTGCGGCGCATGTTCTATTTTTTAATGATAGGCCTGTTTAAATTTTTCAATCATACTATCCAGATTATGACGCTGGACATATATACTTTTTACCTCTTCATACCTCGGTGATTTGTAGAAAACCTCGTGGAAATCCATACTACCGTTTCCTACTTTTACAACTTTCTGTACTTCGATATTCAACTTTCTCAATTCGTCTTTGAAGACTTTAAACTCATCTTGGATACTACTGCTCATTAATATTTTTAGTTTTTTAGTTAAAAATTCCATTGACCCCTTTCAATGTCAGGGGTAACCTCTTAAATTCCGAATAAAGTTAGTAAATTTATCGACACAAAATAACACTTTGATAACATTTTATTGTTTTTTTTGCAAACAGTGCGTAAACTTTTATCTTATTGATACATATTCCGTATTTTCAAGTCATCAAAAAATCACAACAACGTTATATAAACTATGAATATTAAAGCATTTTTCTCTTTATTCTTTTTAACACTGCTTACTTTCCTGCAAGCACAAAAAATGGAATTTAAGGCGCCTGATTATTCTTTAATTCAAAAAAATATTGAAGATAAAAACTCGGAATTGTATTATCCGAAGCTTTTAAAAAGATTAAAACAGAATGATACGCTTCTTACAAGCAGTCAATACCGTCATCTTTACTTCGGCTACACCTTTCAAAAAGACTATCAACCCTATAAAACAGGTAAGAAAGCCGAAGAAGTGGCCAAATATTATCGTGGGGAAGGTATTTCACAAAAAGATCTTTCCAAGGGAATCCAGCTGTTTCTGGATGCACTGGATGAAAACCCGCTGGATCTGCGTGCCATGAACTATCTTGCTTATTTATATCACTTAAATAATGATGATGCTACTGCTGAAAAGATTGCAGGAAATTTCCATGGATTATTAAATGCTATTCTTACTTCTGGTGACGGATTGAAGTGTGAGACAGGATTTCACGTTATTTCTGTGACTGATGAATATGTACTTCTGAACAGATTCCAAATGGAAACCAAGGCACAAAGCCATAATGGAAAATGCGATTATCAGGAATTTGAAAAAGACAAATATAAAATTCCGGGATTTTATTTTGACATCAGCAGGTTTTATGGAAAAATATTAGACTAATTTTTTCAATATGGTATTCAAAAATTCATTAAAGTTTATCATTTAAGAATAAAGTGCTAAAATATTTTCATATAATTTCCCCCTAATGGTAAGGGTTTCGGAGTAAGGAGAAATATTTTTTTCAAAAAAAATAAAATCTAGTGTAACATTTTTTTGAAGTTCGTCTCTAAAAGGCAAATAAACCTTAAAACTTTAGAAATCATGAAAAAATTCACGTTCCTTCTTATCATCATGTTATTTTTCTTAGCGGTATGCAATATCTTCGGTCAGGAAGCAGCCTATCCGTTTGAAGTAAAGAAAACCGGAAAAGGAAATCAGTCTTTATTATTTGTTCCGGGATTTGCCTCTTCAGGAGATGTATGGAATGAAACGACTTCAAAATTTGAAAAAAACTTCACTTGTTATACTTTAACGATGGCAGGATTTGCCGGAATAAAACCACAGGCGGACGCCAGCTTTAAAGATTGGGAAAAAGGAATTGCCGCTTATATAAAGAATAATAAAATTGACAAACCTATTATCATCGGACACAGCATGGGAGGCGGTCTTGCCCTGGCCATTGCTGCAGATTATCCTGAGTTGGTAGGGAAAATCGTTATTGTAGACACGCTTCCTTGTCTTGCCGCGATATCTGATCCTAATTTTACCTCTAAAGAAAATAATGACTGCTCCTCTACCATTACTCAATTAACAGCTATGAGTGAAGACCAGTTCCGCAAAATGCAGACACAGATGATGCCGCGTCTTCTGGCAGATACTTCTATGCAGGAAACGGTAATCGGCTGGAGCATGAAATCTGACCGAAAAACATTCGCTAAAATGTACTGTGATTTTTCCAATACCGATCTGAGAGAAAAAATAAAAAATATACAGTGTCCTTCTCTTATTCTTTTGGAATCATTTTTTGCCAACCTGAAACCAACTATTGAAGGTCAGTACAAAAATTTAAAAAATGCCAATATGCAGTATGCTTCAAAAGGATTGCATTTCATTATGTATGATGATAAAGATTGGTACTTTAATCAGCTTACTCACTTTTTATCTTCGAAATAATGGCTTTTGAAGAAATATACGAACTCTACTGGCAAAGGATATTCCGTCTGTGCATGGGATATGTGAATGATACTGACCTCGCTCAGGATCTTGCCCAGGAAACATTTATCATTGTATGGCAGCAGCTTCCGAAATTCAGAAATGAATCCAGCGTAGGAACATGGATCTTCAGAATAGCTTCTAATAACTGTCTTCGGCAGATTGAAAAGGAAAAGAAATTTACAAAAACAGATCTACCTGCTAATCTGGAAGAAAAAAAGCAGGAATCTATGGAACCTCAGATACAAATGCTGTATCAGTTTATTTCGGAGCTGCCGGAAACAGACAGAATTATTATTTCATTGGAGCTGGAAGAGGTAAAACAGGCCGAAATAGCACATATCGTAGGACTTTCAGAATCCAACATACGGGTAAAGATTCACAGAATAAAAGAAAAATTAACACAAAAGTTTAGAGAAAATGGATTCTAATATCGATTTCAAAAAAATATGGAAGCAGCAGACTTCCAACAAACCCAATCTGGAAGAGCTTATTGGTAAGTTGAAAAAATTCCGAAATCAAAATCTGCGTAAGCTGATTCTGGCCAATATAACATTAATCATCACCTCATTATTAATCATTTATATATGGTATCGTTTCCAGCCTCAGATGATTACTACAAAAATCGGGATTGTGCTTGTGATTCTGGCCATGGTTATGTTCCTTTTTGCTTATAATAAAATGTTTATGGTTTTTTACAAAATTGATCAGACCCAATCGAACAATGAATATCTGCAGAGTTTATATGTGGTAAAAAGTAAGCAGAAATTGATGCAGACCACTATTCTCAACTTATATTTTATTATGCTTTTTCTGGGAATATGCCTTTATATGTATGAATACACTTCAAGAATGACAGTAGGCGCAGCGATTCTGACTTATATGGTAACATTAGCATGGATTGCTTTCAATTGGTTTTATTTAAGACCTAAAACAATAAAGAAACAACAGGGGAAACTTGATGAATTAATTAATAAATTTGAAGAGATAAACAATCAATTAAAAGAATCATGAGTTCTTCCGACAACAAAAACCATTGGGAAAACGTATACGAAACCAAAAATCCTGATCAGGTAAGCTGGACCCAGAAAAAACCACAGACCTCCCTTGACTTTATCAAATCTTCTGAATTGGGAAAAGAGGCCAAGATTATTGATATTGGCGGCGGCGACAGTAACCTTGTTGATTTTCTTCTTGAAGAAGGCTATGAGAATATTACAGTTCTTGATATTTCTGCCAACGCTTTGGAAAAAGCACAAAAAAGACTCGGAAATTTAGCGGGTAAAGTAAAATGGATCGCAACCGATATTACCGCTTTTCAACCCACAGAAACTTATGACATATGGCATGACAGAGCTGCTTTTCACTTCCTGACAACTCCGGAACAGGTTTTAAAATATATTGATATTGCAGAAAAGAATGTTAATAACTTTATAATCCTTGGAACTTTTTCTAAAAACGGACCTACAAAATGCAGCGGATTGGATATTCAGCAGTATGATGAGGAATCATTATCAGAAAGATTTAAAGAAAGTTTTGAAAAAATAAAATGCATTACTGAAGATCATATCACCCCTTTTGAAACTGTTCAGAATTTTGTTTTCTGTAGTTTTAAAAAGCGTTAATGAATTACATATTTAAATAAAAAAGAGAATCGTAATGACTCTCTTTTTTGTTTATTATCATTCCTTATGGATTATGACTCTTTTTCTTCCTCTAATTCCACTTCATGACGCAGCTGGGCTTTGTAAAGAGTAGAATAATATCCGTTCTTATCCAGAAGTTCAAGATGTTTACCTTCTTCTACAATTTTACCATGTTCCATCACAATAATTTTATCTGCTTTTTCAATAGTGGAAAGCCTGTGGGCAATAATAATGGAAGTCCTGTTTTTTGTAAGCTTTTCTGTTGCTCTCTGGATCAGTTTTTCACTTTCATGGTCAATGGAGGACGTTGCTTCATCCAGGATTAAAATTTTCGGATCCGATAAATAGGCTCTCAGAAAAGAAAGCAATTGTCTCTGACCTAAAGAGATTGATGAACCTCTTTCGCTCACTACATAATCATATCCGCCAGGAAGCTGCTGAATAAACTGATCTACCTCAATTTCTCTGGCTCCAGCTTTTATTTTATCTAAAGTTATGCTGTCATCTCCAAAGGAAAGATTTTCAAAAATACTTCCATGGAAAAGGAAAACATCCTGTAAAACGACTCCTATGTGGCTTCTCAGATTATAAAGCTCATAATCTTTTAAATTCACATCATCAATCAGAATATTTCCGGAGTTGATATCATATAATCTTGTGATCAGGCTGATAATAGTAGATTTTCCGGCACCGGTTGCCCCTACAATAGCGACTGTTTCTCCCGGATTTACTTTAAAATCAATACCTTTCAGAACTTCCTGCTTTTCATCATAGGCAAAATGTACTTTCTGGAATTCAATTTTTCCGGCAAAATGGTCTTTCTTCACCGTTCCGTTATTCGGCATTGAATTTTCTTCATCCATTAATCCCAGTACTCTTTCTGCTCCCACAATTCCTCGTTGGATATTGTTGAAACGGTCTGCAATCTGTCTTAAAGGACGGATCAGCATTGAAATATACTGAATAAATGCAATCACGACTCCGGCACTGATCGTGATATATCCTCCATAGAAAAGAATAAATCCTATGAATAACGAAGAAATAAGTTCTACTACAGGAAAGAACAGTGAGAAAATAAACACCGTTCTCAGCAATGCAGTTTTTAGGGTAATATTGATATCATCAAATTTCTTGAATTCGGATTCCTGTCTGTTGAATACCTGAATAATAGACATTCCTGCCAGTCTTTCCTGAACAAAAGAGTTCTGATTGGCAGTCCAGTTTCTCTCGTCTCCAAAAGCTTTCTTCAGTCTTTTCTGAAAAAATCGCGTAATGACTACCATTAAAGGTAAAATAGCCAGCGTAATATAACTCAGATGAACATTGGTACTGAACATCATAATCAGCACAAACAGGATTCTCAGAATATCCCCGAAAACCATCAGGAAACCATCCGTATATACAGTGGCAATTGTTTCCACATCTCCTACCGCACGTGTTACCAGCTGTCCGATAGGTGTTTTATCAAAAAATGAAGTCTTAAAATAAATCAGCTTAGCATATAAACGCTCTCTGATATCCCTGATCACATTCTGTGAGATAAAATTTGAAAAATAAACCAGGAAAAAGTTTAAAATCGTTTCAGCAAACACCAATCCTACAAGGATGTAGATATGTTTCATCATCAAAGCCTTATCATGAAGCTTTGTAATATCATTATCCACCACCTGCATAGTAAGATACGGCCTGTAAGTAGAAACAATGGAAAGGAAAATAGAAATTATAAGCGTAAGGATGAACCATGAACGGAACTTCATTCCGATAAAGAACAGCCTTTTTATAATCCCCCAGGTATCTTGTTTTTTCATTGTACGAATCGAAAGAAAGAATTAAAATAAAAATTCTATGCAAAAATAAGACTTTATAACCGGACTGCCTTTACAACTTTTGCAAATCGTCATAGAAAATTTCAGATACCTACCATTTACAATATGAATATATTAAGCATTCTTTTGTATCCACCCCAGAACATATTCTGCTACTTCTTCCCAATTTTTTTCTCCACAGATGAAATGACTTCTTCCTGCAAACTCTTTAAAATCTACAATGCTGTTAGAATCTTTATAGGCCTCTGCTATTTTCTTTGAAAATGCTGCCGGAAAAATGTGATCATTAGAACCTGCAATGAACAGAAGTGGCTGGTGTGGTTTCTTCAGATCTAATTTCGCAGAAGCTTTAAACAAAGGATCTTTTGCTAATTTTCGGCTTTCAGGTACTGCTACTGTTGCGTATAATCTATCACTTTCTTCTTTCGAATAATTATTGAAAAACGCTTTGTGATACCATTCTTTTGTTCCCAGATATGGACTGTTTCCTTTGAAAAAATTCACCACCGGCCAAACGATTTTAATGGTAGAAAAAGGAGCCATTATATTTTTCGGAGGAGCACCATCAATACTTACTCCTGCTGCTGCTTTTCCCATATCAATCAGCTTCTGAACCATAAGTCCTCCGAAAGAATGTCCAATAACTATAGGTTTTTCAGGAAGGCTGTCTATCAGTTTCACAAGATTGTTGATTGCATCGTCAAAACCTACATGTCTTAATTCTCCCGGAATATTATTCTTTAAATCTACAGGATTTCCTGCATGCCCGGGATTGGATGGTGTATGCACAGTATACCCTTGAGCCTCAAAATATGTTTTCCATTCTTTCCAGCTTGTATTATTCACAAATAACCCATGAATTAATACGATTGTTTTTGTTTTCATAATTTTTACTTTTTGTATTGTTAAATTGATGAAACAAATTTCCGCAGATAAAATGACGAAAACTTTAACTCAGGTTAAAATCGTACTATTTACCTGAAATTCTTTTCCTTATCCTGCTCAAAGAAGGCCCCTGAATGCCAAGATAGGAAGAAATATGATAAAGAGGAACATTACTGAAAATATCCGGATGTTCTTTCATCAGATCCAGATAACGCTCTTCAGGAGACTTTAATAAAAATCCTTCTATCCTTGTCATGGTAACATTAAAAGCCGCCTGTGCAAGGAGCCTCCCAAATTTCTCCCATTGATGCGACTGCAGATAAAGAGAAAGTAGATCTGTGTGCCGGATAAAAATAATAGAAGCATCTGTAAGAGCCTGAGTAAAATAATCACAGGGAATCTGATTGAGAAAACTTTTAAAAGGAACCACAAATCCATTGGCAGAATAAAGAAAAACATTCTTTTCTTCACCCGTATCTCCATTGATGACATAAGAACGGAAAACACCATCAACTATAAATCCCAGATAAGAACATACATTTCCCTGAAGATTGTAAAATTCTCCTTTTTTATATTCTCTGGGCATCCAAAAATTTTCAGACAGACTGAAATCTTCTTCAGAAAGTCCGGCAAAATGATGCAATGCAAAGGCTAGTTTATCAATTTCAGTCATGGTTATTTTTTTAGTATTCCTTACATTATTTAAAAATAATCTTAATTTCCGATACTAAAAAAGAAATCTTACTGTTCAGTAGTTTTCCCTATCTCTTCGATTTCAATGATGGGCTTTACAGGTCTTTCTTTTATAAATTTATTTTCAAGGAATTTATAAACACCCCAAACTACAACGATAGAGATTAACCAACCTACCATATTCACTCCGGAAAAACCTGTATAATTCACATTTTCTGCGGATTCAGGATCTGTTAATCCCAAATACATACCATAACCGAAACCTAACAAAAGCTGAGTTCCCAGATAAATACCAATTGCCAGAACACCGTACTGCCATTTTGTTTTTCCAAACCTTTCTGCTAATTGTGCGTAATATCGATAGGCAACGATAAGAATAAAGATTGATAACATGATTATTATTCTGTTTTTAGTTTTTATTTAAAATTCATATCCCACATCCACCAGATACAACCCATGTCCCGGAGCTGAAGTTCCGGCAGCATTGCGGTTTTTATCTTCAATCACAGTACGAAGATCTTCTGGTTTCAGTTTTCCGGTTCCTATTTCTACCATTGTTCCCACAATCGCACGAACCATGTTTCTCAAAAATCGGTTAGCCGAAACAGTAAATTTCAGTTCTGAGCCATTCTGCTCCCATTCTGCTTTGTAGATTTTACAGATATTGGTTTTGTTGTCGGTTTTTAATTTGGCAAAACTGGTAAAATCCTCGTATTCAAAAAGAATTTTACAGGCTTCGTTCATGGCATCAATATCCAATCCTCTTTTCCAGTGCTGCCAGGCCGATTCCTGAGTGAACGGATTTTTTTCCAGTGAGATATAATACTCATAGGTTCTGTATGTAGCATCAAAACGGGCGTGAAAATCATCTTTTACAGGAAAAATCCTTTTAATGGAAATATCAGGCGGGAGAAAACTGTTCAGTCTGCGTGGAAGCTGATCGTTTATTTCCTTTTCCGTATCAAAATGAGCAAATATTTTCTTGGCATGAACCCCTGTATCAGTTCTTCCTGCTCCCGTAGTTTTAATCTCTTCCCTTAAAATTGTGGAAAGTGCTTTTTCCAGTTCTTCCTGCACAGAAATGGCATCCGGCTGTATCTGGTAGCCGAAATAATTCTTCCCGTTGTAAGAAAATTCTATAAAGTATCTCAATGTATTGTAATAACTCCACAAAAATACTTTAATTTAACGAAATATTTGTTGAAAAGTCTTTGAGAATAATATACCAAATGCTTATGAAAATCCCTATTTTTGCAATCGTATGAAAAGATGGTACCTTTATCCTTTTTCCCTTGGTTATCATTTGGTAACGGGTATCCGGAACACAATGTATGATCTGGGAATTTTTAAATCGACAAAATTCAAAACTCCGATAATCAATGTCGGAAATCTTTCTGTGGGTGGAAGCGGAAAGTCACCCATGGTGATGTATCTTGCCCAATATTTATCCAAACATTACAGAACAGGAGTACTTTCACGAGGTTATGGAAGGCTGACAAAAGGCTATGAGGTAACGAATTATGAAAGTAATTACAAAATGGTGGGTGATGAAGCGATGCAGCTTTTTGAACGTTTTAAAAACCGTTTTGTTATTGCTGTTTCAGAAGAACGTGTTCCCGGAGCCAAAAAAGTAATTGAAGATATGGACCTTGAAGTTCTGGTACTGGATGACGCCATGCAGCACAGAGCCATCAAGGCAGGATTCAATATTCTGATGACCGACTTTAATGATCCTTTTTTCAAAGACTACCTTCTTCCGGCAGGAGATCTGAGAGAATCCAGAGCAGGATATAAAAGAGCCAACATCATTATGGTCAGCAAATGTCCTGATGAACTGACTGAGGAAACAAAAAGATATTATATTTCAAGAATAAGACCTTCTTATGGACAGAAAGTATTCTTTTCATCCATCGGTTATGACGAAAATGTATACGGAAAAGATAAAATGCTTCCGGATAATAACCTGAATTATTATGATATTTTACTGATCACCGGAATTGCCAATCCTAACCCCCTTCTGGAACATCTGGCAAAATTCTCAAAAAGGGTAAAGCATTTAAAGTTCAGAGATCATCATAATTTCACGGATGATGATATTAAAAAAATCCTTGCCGAGTACAAAAAATTAGGGGAATATAAACTGATATTAACCACAGAGAAAGACTATGTACGTCTGAAAACTTTTGACTATCTTAGAGAAATTGTTTACTACTGGCCTATCAATGTACTGATTGATAAGAAAGAAGAATTCAATCAAATCATCTTAGATTATGTTAGAAAAAATTAAAGAGACCGCAGATTTTATTAAAAATATCATTCAGAAAACACCTGATTTTGCGGTTGTTTTAGGATCCGGACTGGGAAAATTACAGAATGAAGTAGAACCGATCCATGTTTTAGAGTACAAAGACATCCCACATTTTCCACAAACTACAGTAGCTGGACATACCGGAAAACTGATTTATGGACTTCTGGAAGGTAAAAAAGTACTGATGATGAGCGGCCGTTTCCATTATTACGAAGGACATTCGATGGAAACTGTAACTTTTCCTGTAAGAGTTTTTCATTTATTGGGTATTCAAAACCTTATTCTTTCCAATGCATGTGGCGGCGTAAATCCTGCTTACAGCGTTGCAGATATTGTTATTCTGAAAGATCACATCAATATGATGCCTGAGCATCCACTTCGGGGAAAAAATATAGATGAGCTTGGACCACGATTTGTGGATATGAGCGAGCCATACAACAAAAAAATGATTGCCACAGCGGAAAAGGCTGCTGCAGATCACCAAATAAAAATCCATCAGGGAGTTTACGTAGCACTACAAGGACCAACTTTTGAAACTCCGGCTGAATATGGCATGATCAAAGCCATCGGCGGTGATATGGTAGGAATGAGTACCGTTCCTGAGGTCATTGTCGCCAGACATATGGGAATGGATGTTTTCTGTGTTTCCGTAATCACAGATCTTGGCGGACCGGATGTAGCTTTTGCCGTTTCTCACGAAGAAGTTTTAAATGCAGCCAATAAAGCAATGCCCAATGTAATTGCCGTTGTGAAAGGCTTGATTAAAAACTATCAGTAAAAAATTTCAATCAGAAAATCACAACTGAAGATGTAATATTCCCTTCACACGGAGGAGTGGGGAAAATTCAAAGAATTTTTGACGGAGTGGTTTACACATACCCATCCTCATACCCCATAGAATCCATCAATATTATAAATTTTTCCTAATTCAGCAGAAATCAATCTCAGATTGCAATTCATTGTTTAGATTTGTACAAATGAAATTGTACGAGATGAAAAAGTTGATACTAATTTTTATGATAGGTATTTTTGGGATAAGTTATTCACAACAAGTTCCTGCCGTTCTTAAAACGGGATTTTCAAAAGAGGCTTTACAGCAGAAACTGGAAGATGAAGAAGGAAAAGCCGTTACCATCCAGCAGATTCTTGACCAGCATAAAGGAAAAGTTTTAGTCATTGATTTTTGGGCAGGATGGTGTAGAGATTGCTTAAAGGCACTTCCAAAAGCTAAAGAACTGGAAGATAACAACAAAAATATTGATTTTGTATTTTTATCATTAGACCGTTCAAAAGAAGGGTTTGAAAAAAGTCTGGAAAGATTTGAGATGAAAGACAAAGAAAATTATTGGTTTTCCACAGGATGGAAAAATGATTTCAACAATTATGTAGATCTTAACTGGATTCCAAGATATATGGTAATCGATCAGAAATCTTCTATCGCAAAATATTATGCAATATCACCTGAAGATCCTGAACTTCAGCAAACCATAGATAAACTTTTAAAATAACTTCATTTATTTTAATCCAAAAAAACATAAAAAACTCATTGGAAACCTCAACTTTCAATGAGTTTTAAAATTTCATAGATAACACCATGATCACAAGAGAAGCCACAGAACAGGATTTAAAAACCCTTTTAGAATTCGAACAGGGAGTTGTAACTGCCGAAAGACCTTTCAACAGCACACTTATTGAAGGAGAAATTCATTATTATGATTTAAAACATCTTATACAGTCTCCGGATGCAACTGTAATTGTTGCAGAGGAGAATGATGAAATCGTTGCATCAGGATATGCTCTGATCAAAAAAGCAGCCAAAGATTATTATCAGTTTAAAGAATATGCCTATCTCGGTTTTATGTACGTAAAACCCGAGCACAGAGGTAAAGGGATTAATAAAGTGATTACAGATGAACTTGTTTCCTGGTCAAAATCAAGGGGAATCAGTGAGGTAAGACTTGATGTATATGCTCAGAATGAATCTGCCATAAAAGCTTATGAAAAAGCAGGTTTTGAACCTCATCTTCTCACTATGAGACTGAAACCGTAAGAGGTTTGAAGCAGAAAGATCGAAGATGGAAGTAATTTAAGTACCATGAATGATCAGCTAGTCTTTTAGCTAACTTTTAATAAATGGATCATCCATTTCTATATCGTTTTCATTAACTTCCCTCTCCCAGCTTCAGACTTCCTTTCTACAAAAAAATTTACCGTCAATAAAGGAATCCATATCTTTGTATATGGATTTTTCTTTGCCGCTTCGTAAAATTATTCATGTTGACATGGACGCATTCTATGCTTCTGTGGAGCAGCATGATAATCCTACATTGAAAGGCAAGCCTATTGCAGTTGGAGGTCAGCATCGTGGTGTAGTTGCTGCAGCAAGCTATGAAGCCAGAAAATATGGAGTCCGTTCTGCAATGCCCAGCAAGACCGCAAAGGAAAAATGTCCGCATCTTATTTTTGTTCCTCCCCGATTTGCCAGATATAAAGAGATCTCCAAAAAGATCCGGGAAATTTTCTATGAATATACTGATCTGGTAGAACCTCTTTCTCTGGATGAAGCCTATCTGGATGTCACCGAAAATAAAAAAGGAATGGAATCTGCTAACCTGATTGCCAAAGAAATCCGTCAGAAAATTTTTGAACAGACAGGATTGACGGCATCTGCAGGAATTTCAGTGAATAAGTTTTTGGCTAAAGTAGCTTCCGACATCAATAAACCGAATGGCCAGAAAACCATTCATCCTGATAAAATGGAGCATTTCCTGGAAGAATTACCTGTAGAAAAATTTTATGGAGTTGGGAAAGTGACAGCTAACAAGATGTTTAGCTTAGGAATTTATAAAGGAAAAGATTTAAAGAAAAGATCACTTGAAGATCTGGTAAGACTTTTCGGGAAGTCCGGACAACATTATTACAACGTAGTACGTGGAATTCATACTTCCGAAGTAAAACCTCATCGTATCCAGAAAAGTGTGGCTGTAGAAAGAACCTTTTTTGAGGACCTCCTGGATGATCAGCAGATCAATGAAAAACTGGAAAGCCTCGGACAGGAACTTCATCAGAGATTACAGAAAAATAATATTCTCGGGAGAACTTTAACGTTAAAAATAAAATATAAAGATTTCTCTCTTTTTACAAGGAGCATCACAAGAGAAGATTATTTCTCATCACCGGAACAGTACTTTAATACAGGAAGAAAGCTCTGGGAACTCCGCCCTTTTGATAAGGCAGTACGCCTTCTCGGCTTATCTCTCTCCCACCTGAATACGGAAGAAAAAAAACAGGTTTCCGTTCAACTAAAAATCCCGTTTGAAGAATTTGAAAGTGAGTAGGTCATATTTTTTCGCTAACTTGTATCTACCAAATCAGCAAATTTATGAACCCAACCATGATTCAGTTTTTTCACTGGTATTCTGAAGGAGACGGAAAGTTGTGGAAAGAAGCCGAAAAACAGGCCAGATATTTAGCAAAGCTGGGGATTACTTCTGTGTGGTTTCCTCCTGCCTATAAAGGAACAAATGGAGGTTACTCTACCGGATATGATGCTTATGATCTCTATGACCTCGGAGAATTTGACCAAAAGGGAACCGTTGCTACAAAATACGGCACTAAAACCGATTATATAAAAGCTATTAAAGCCTTAAAGAAACAAAATATACAGGTAATTGTAGATATTGTTCTGGGGCATAAAGCCGGAGGTGATGAGCTGGAAAAATTCAAAGTGGTAAAAGTAGATGAAGAAAACAGGGAGAAAGTTATTTCCGATGTCATTGAAATCGAGTCTTACACTAAATTCACCTTTCCCGGAAGAGGAAAAAAATATTCTGATTTTGAATGGAACTTCACCTGCTTCAGCGGCGTAGATTACGCAGAAGGTATGGAATCCCACATCTATAAAATACAGTCTGAATATGGAGATGACTGGGAAGAAATGATTCACGATGAAAAAGGAAATTATGACTACCTGATGTACAACGATATTGAACACCGAAATCCTTTTGTACGGGAAGAGCTTAACACTTGGGCAAAATGGTATTTTGATCAGACAGATTTCGGTGGAGTGAGACTGGATGCCTTGAAGCATATTTCGTTCGACTTTTATAAAGAATGGCTCACTATGCTTCGTTCTAATTCGGGGAAAAATATTTTTGCTGTCGGTGAATACTGGGCTCCCGGATATCTTCATCTGCTTCAAAAGTATATTGAGGTGACAGAGGGCTGTATGAGTCTTTTTGACAGTTCCCTTCAGAACAATTTTCATAATGCTTCAAAAGAAGGAAGTTCATATGATCTCCGCAGAATTTTTGATGAAACTCTTACCCAGGCAGATCCCCTACATTCGGTAAGTATAGTAGCTAATCATGACACCCAGCCTTTACAGGATCTTGAAGCTCCTGTAGAACCGTGGTTTAAGCCTATTGCTTATGCCCTTATTCTATTGAGAAAAGAAGGTTATCCTTGTGTATTCTATCCTGATTTGTATGGTGCCCATTATACGGATAAAGATAGAGAGGGCAACGATCAGGAAATATTTATGCCTAAAATAGATGGAATTGAAGAGCTATTAAAAGCCAGAAAAGATCATGCATATGGTGATCAGCATGATTATTTTGAGGATGCCAACTGCCTTGGGTGGGTTCGTACAGGTGATAATGAACATTCAGGATGTGCTGTCGTATTAAGTAATAAAGATGCTTACAACAAACCTATGGAAGTAGGACAGCTTTACGCAGGAAAAAAATTTAAAGATCTTTTGAAGAGATTCAAAGAAAAAGTAACCATTGATGAAAATGGATGGGGAAATTTCCCTGTTCCGGCAGGAAATGTAAGCGTTTGGATTCCTGAGTAAGAGCCTTGTCAAGGTTTAAAACCTTGACAAGGCTTTCAATTAGCAATAAATATATCGGCAATTCCAAATATCTGTAGCCCATTCGCAGCATTGTCCGTCTTCGTTGGAAGTACAGCATACTTTACCCCAATTTAGATCTCCCGCCTTTAGGGTCTTCAGTTGCTCACGTTTAAGTTTTTTTACTTTGAAATCTTTGTTTGTTTTCATAATTATTATTTTTAATGGTTTAGTAATTAAATATACGTTAAAAATTACAATTATGCATAAGTATTTATCACCAAATACTTGATTTAGTATATATAATTTTCATTATTAAAAATAAATATTGAGAATATGACGAACCACCCCGTCAAAAATTCTTTGAATTTTTGCCACCCCTCCGAGGGAGGGGAATGTTTACGTCCTCAATAGGGATATTTGTTAAGATTAGAGATTTTATACACTTAGTATGCTACATTTTTCTGAGTTGCAGGATTTCCGGTTTTTCGGAGACATCAGATATTTTCCCGGTTCTGGCAAATTCGGCCCAGAGTGCTCGTAATTTCTTACCGTTTTCATGAATACGACTCCAAGGTATATCTTTCAGCAGTTCGGAAAATTTCCACGCAGATTCATTGCCAAAGATCAAAGGAAGATCAATACAGTGAGGAGCCCCGATATGACTGTCTTTCAGTTTTGAATGAATTCTGAACAAATAAACATTTCCGCCAGCATCAGCCAGATTTTCTGCAAACCGTCTTGCCGGAGTTCCATAGATGAATTCTGTGGTTTTTTCAACTGTCTTATCCATGATTTTTAATCCCAGTCCTGTTCCGAAATATTTATTTAATGCATCAGAAGTTTTGAGATAAAATGCAGTTTCATCATTATTTAAGCCAATGAGTACATCATATTTCTGTGCATTCTTTTTCCACATTTCCAGCGATTCTTCTTCTTTACATAAAGGAAAATATCCGTATTGAGTTCCAAAAGGCATCGCCGCTTTCAAACCGTATTTCATGATGGATGGTAAAAATTTTCCGTATTCATTCATCATTTTTAACACATCTGTTTCATCTTTAAGTATTTCTGTTTTTCTCAGAAATTCTGCAGACATTTTCTGTCTTTGATGACGTAAGCCCAAAGGTGCACTCTGGATAATAACACGCTGAAATAAATCTTCCACTCCTTCAGAAATCATTAAATGCGCAATGGCATCACCTCCCGAAGACTGTCCAAGAAGGGTAATATTGTTTTCATCTCCATTGAAATCTGCAATATGGATTTTTATCCACTTTAATGCTTCGATCATATCCAACAGACCAAGATTAGCAGGCCTGGTTTCGTCTCCACCTAAAAAACCAAATAATCCCAATCGATATGAAACAGCAACAACAATGACATGCTGTTCTTTCACCCATTCCGAAGGATCGGCAGTGGCAAGATCACCACAACCAATTTCATGGGAACCTCCATGAATCCAGACTATAACAGGAAGTTGTTCATTTTCAGAAACTGTTTCAGGACGGGTGATGGAAAGATATTGTGTAGATTCATCAGCTTCAAAGCTCTCAACAGGGGTTGTACCAATCATTTTTTCCACAAGTGGACTTAAAGCTTGAGGACACACTGGAGTTTTTTCAGGAGCAATAATATCAGATGATGAAAATTTTACAGCAACAGGTCTTTGAAATCTCTCAGAATGGGCATAGCGAATACTTTTAGCCTTGATAATTCCTTGTTCTTTCAATGCTATAATTCTCCCAAAACGGGTATTAAAAATAAAGGTTTCTTGCTGATTTGGTGTCATCTTTGGAATGGTGAAAACTTTTCTCTTTAAATTTAATGATTTAAACACAAATTCCACAAATGAAAGCACTAATATTCACTAATACTTATAGTATTATTCGTATTGAAAAATCTAAACACAAATATCACAAATATGAGCACAAATATCCACAAACCATCATTGTGTTATTTGTGAAAAAAATTAGTGTCATTCGTGTTGAAAAAAATCTAAACACGAACATCACAAATGAGCTCACTAATATCCACAAACCATCATTGTGTTATTTGTGAAAAAAATTAGTGTCATTCGTGTTGAAAAAAATCTAAACACGAACATCACAAATGAGCTCACTAATATCCACTAATTTGAATTGTGCCATTTGTGAAAAGATTAGTGATATTAGTGTTAAAAAGCTAGTTCAGAATTTTGTACTCACTTGGAGAAATACCCACCTTTGTTTTGAAGAGTCTTGTAAAATGCTGTGGATATTTAAAGCCCAGATCATAGGAAATCTCACTGATTGTTTTTGCCTGATCCAGAATCTGTTCTTTGGCGATATCAATAAGTTTGTTGTGGATAAATTCCTGTGCGGAAATTCCCAGTTCTTTTTTTATTAAATCCCCAAAATAATTAGCAGACAAATTCAGTTTTTCTGCAAAGTAGTTGACCATCGGAAAACCGATATTTTTAGGATTTTCAGATTTTAAATACTCGTCAACCAGATTTTCAAATTTCCCAATCACTCCCTGGTTGATATGATCTCTGGTAATAAACTGACGGTCATAAAAACGCATACAGTAATTCAGGAAAAGTTCAATATTATTGACAATTAAAGATTTACTGTGTTTATCAATAGCCTGTTCAAGCTCAAGTTTAATATTTTTAAAACAATCCAGCACCACTTCTCTTTCTTTTTCTGAGAGATGAAGCGCTTCATGCACATCATAAGAGAAGAATGAATAGTCTTTCATATTCTTCCCTAAATTGGTTCCTTTTATTAAATCCGGGTGAAAAATTAATGCAGAACCTGCAGGCTGAATATATTTATCTTTGTTATAAATTCCATAGGTCTGACCGGGAGCGATAAAAACCAATGTTCCTTCCTGATAATCATAGCTGTGTTTTCCATATTGCATATCTCCGCACATTACATCTTTCAGAAAAACGGTATAAAATCCAAATGTTCTTTTATGCTGGCAGATAGGATCAGATTTGGAAAAATCAATAACACTCACCAGCGGATGCAGGGTTTCATGATTCGCCATTTTATTGTATTCTGAGACCGTATTATAGATTTCAACCTCCTGATTTTCCATGAAGTATATTTTTATTTCTATTCAAAATTACCACTTTCTTATGTAACTGAAATAGGGTCTGTAAAATTGGTAAGTAATTCGGTAATCTGTATAAGTCTGGTTTACTAAAAAGTTTCGACTTTTGTATCGTTATGGTAACTTTAATACATCCATATAATAATTTATAAACCTAAATAAACTAAATATAAAAATGAGTACAATCACAGTAAAAGCTTATGGTGCAGAGTCTACCACAGCAGACCTGAAAGAAATGAATATTGAAAGAAGAGAAGTAACCTCAAAGGATGTAGAGATTGAAATCCTATATTGCGGGGTATGCCACTCTGACCTTCACACGGCAAGAAATGACTGGGGCGGATCTTTGTATCCTGTAGTTCCGGGACATGAAATTGTCGGGAGAATTACCAAAGTAGGAAGCGAAGTTTCCAAATTTAAAGTAGGTGATCTTGCAGGGGTTGGATGTATCGTAGATTCATGTGGACATTGTGACAGCTGCCAGCACGATCTTGAGCAGTATTGTTTAAACGGCTTCACAGGAACTTATAATGGAAAAGACAAGCATTTGGGAGGTCATACTTTTGGAGGATATTCTCAAAAAGTAGTTGTGGATTCTCACCATGTTTTAAAAGTACCTGAAAATCTTGATCTTGCAGCAGTAGCACCACTTCTTTGTGCAGGTATTACAACATGGTCTCCTTTAAAGCACTGGAATGTAGGTCCCGGCTCTAAAGTAGCGGTTGTAGGACTGGGCGGTTTAGGCCATATGGCGATTAAACTGGCAAAAGGATTGGGTGCTGAAGTTACTTTATTTTCAAGAACTCCCGGAAAAACTGATGATGCAAAACAACTGGGTGCTGATCATGTTGTTATCTCTACGGATGAAGCACAAATGGAGTCTGTAAAAGGAAAATTTGATGTGATTATTGATACGGTTCCTTACGTACATGATGTAAATCCTTATGTGGCAACTTTAAATATCAATGGAACTCATGTTCTTGTAGGATATCTGGGAGGTTTGGAACCTATCCTTAATACTGTTCCGATGATTATGGGAAGAAAATCTGTAGCAGGTTCCGTAATTGGAGGTATTGCAGAAACTCAGGAATTATTAGATTTCTGCGGAGAGCATAATATTGTTTCAGAAATTGAAATGATCAAAATGCAGGACATCAACGAAGCTTATGAAAGAATGTTGAAAAGTGACGTAAGATACCGTTTCGTCATTGATATGCAGTCTTTATAATTCTTCTGGAGAATAGTAACGAAAATATGCGCTTCGGATTGAAGCGCATGTTTTTATTTTTTAAGATTTTGGCTAAATGTATTCTGAGCCTGATTTGGTATAAATCTGTTTCCTTCAGCACATTTGATATCATTTCTTTCCATATCCTGAAAAGCCCATGCAGCCATTGCATCAATAACGGGAGCCAGCTCATTACCTGCATCACTCAACTTATAGGTGACATGAGGAGGTACTACAGGTTTTGCTGTTCTGATAATTAATCCGTCTGTTTCCAACTGTTTCAGATGCTGAATGAGCATTTTTTCCGTTACGGCAGGAATTGCTTTTTTCAATTCGCTGTATCTTTTTTCGCCTGTGGAAAGATTAAAAAGAATAATAGGTTTCCAGAATCCTCCAATTCTTTCCATAACGTACATTACGGGACAATCCTGTACCGTCTTTCTGTTTTCCTGAATAGTTGAACTTTCTTTGATTGCTGTCATATCTACATACTTTAGGGTAAGTACTTGTATAAAAGTAAGTACAAATATAACTTTGTTCTCAGAAATAAAAAAATATTTACATATGAAAATCGTAATCACAGGATCATTAGGAAATGTAGCTAAACCACTAGCACAACAATTAATTTCTGAAGGACATACTATTACCGTAGTAAGCAGCAGCGATGCAAGAAAGCAGGATATTGAATCTCTGGGAGCAACTCCAGCAATAGGTTCTATCACGGATGTTAACTTTTTGGCTCATACATTTGAAGGTGCGGACGCTGTTTTTGTAATGACACCTCCAGCTATCAGCCCGGATAAGATTGTGGAAAACACAACCAATGCAGGAAAAAATTATGCTGAAGCTTTAAAAAATGCTAACGTAAAAAGAGCTGTAATGCTAAGCAGTGTTGGAGCAGAATCTCCTGTAGAAAACGGCCCAATCGCAGGTCTCCACAATATTGAAAAAATATATAATGAAGTAGAGAACACTTCTTTTACTTTTTTAAGAGCCGGATATTTTTATAATAACTTTTTCAACGATATCCCTTTGATTCAAAATGCAGGAATCATTGGTGGTAATTATCCTGCAAATATCGAAGTTCCTGTAGTACATCCTACTGATATTGCCAAAGCCGCAGCTGAAGAATTGGTAAAAAAAGAAAATACCAACAACATCAGATATATTGTAAGTGATGTACGAACAGCTTCCGATTTTGCAAAAGTTTTAGGTACTTCTGTTAATAAGCCTGAACTTCCATGGGTAGAATTTTCTGATGAAGATTCTTTAAACGGAATGCTTCAGGCGGGATTACCTGAAGATATGGCTAAGTTGTATGTTGAAATGGGAAGAGGAATAAGAACGGGTGTTGTTCAAAAGGATTTTATTGATCATGGTTCTCCTGTTACAGGAAATGTTAAATTGGAAGATTTTGCGAAAGAGTTTTCTTCTCAGTTTTAATTTCTTTTGTCTTGAAACAAAAGTTCAAGACTGGAAATGCTAAGTCAATAATAAAAACCAGTTTCGGCGCACCTTTGGTGCGCCGAAACTAGTTTTAATTTTTATTTTTTAATCCTCAGATTATTTTTTCTCTTTCAATGTTTCTTTTAAAACTTTCAGTTTTCCATCAATAGGCTGATCAATTTTTAATCCTAAAACTTCAGCAACCAAAGGATAAACATTGATATTGGCAAATTCTCCGATTGTCAAATTATTTTTAAATTCAGGTCCCCAGGCAAAGAAAGTCGCTTTCATTTCCGGAACAACTTTAGGGTTGTAACCATGTTTTCCAACCGACGTCTTTTTACCTTTTTCCAAGAAAATCTTTGGTGCTTTCGGAATCAGAAGAATCTGACCGATCCTGTTGTATCTGTCATCTCTTGTTGCAAAATGCAGGTATTTGGGAAGCTTTTTATCCAGATATACTTCGTAATCGTCTGTTTTACTGGCTTTCAATTCTTTATAAACTGCTTTTACCTCATCCGGATTTTTAACGTAAACTCTTAACAGGGTTTGAGAATTGTAAAAATCAAATCTGTTTTTATCAAAAAGCACAGCCGGAATTTCCAATGGTGTACCGCCATCGACTTTAATCATGCCGTGGTCGGAAACAAAAATAAAGTTAACATTTTTTAATCCTAATTCATTTACTTTCTGAGCAAGGTCACCAATCGCCTGGTCTATCAGATGAACAGCCGTTTCTGTTTCTTTGGCGTCCGGACCATAATGATGTCCGCTTCCATCTACTTCCGGGAAATATAATGAAATAAAGTGAGGTCTTTTATCTTCCGGTAACTTCAGCCAGTTCACTACTTTTCCTACTTTTTCTGAAGGTGTGAATTTTTCATGATAAGGATAATAATAAGTAGGTCTCATTCCTCCTGCATCACTGGCAGATCCTACCCACATTAAAGAAGCCGATACCATTCCCTGTTTTTCGGCAAGTCCCCAAAGTGGAGTTCCTCCATACCAGCTCCCGTCCTCAGCATTTTTTTTACTGCTCATTGCATAGCCTTCTTTTCTCTTGTAATCATAGAAAAAGTTATCAATCAAGCCATGATGGGATGGATAAAGTCCGGTGATTAAGCTCCAGTGGTTTGGGAAAGTAATACTTGGATAGCTTGGAATCATGGCTTCAGCTTTTACACCGCCATTAGCCAGTTTCAAAAGATTTTCAGCATTGTATTTCTGAGCATAGTCATAACGGAAACCGTCTGTAGATATCATAATCACGTAAGGTTTAGACTGTGCCTCTGTACTGTTTTGTCTACCCGGGATCACCACCTGGGCTGTATCAATATTTACCTGTTGTGCAAAAGCCGTAAAGGAAATTAACAGTAGTAAAAAATGGATTCCTCGCTTCATTATTTAAAAATTTTCTGCAAAGTTACATCCTATACTTCTGCCTGAAAAGTTTAAGAGATTAAAAGTATATTAAAAGCGATTATTTTTTTTGAATCAAAATTAAAACTCATTAAATAGGTCTTTTCATTTCAAACTGTGACAGCCAATTGTTCAGTCCTGCTCTTTCGCTAAGAAATTTACTGGTGTTTTCCGAAGAATCATCTACATTGTTCAATGCAATAGCCTGCCCTCCATTTTTTTTCGAAATGGCATTAAAAAGCGTCGTTCCTATTCCCTGATTTCTGAAACCTTTATCTACAGCAAACTGGTAGATTTTTTTCGCTGCAGGACCATAAACAATATACCCAACAAGCTTCTCATCAATATAAGCACCTAAAGTCACATATTTCTCAGGCATAGGCTCCAATACGAAAACAGATCCCTGCCATGAAGGTTCGATATCCCAGAAAGAACGTAATTTTTCCCATTGAAAGTCATTCAAATCCTTAATAGAAACCTCAGCATTATCTTTTCCCTGCTTAATGCTACCGTTAAAGCAAAGCAATCTTCGGACAATACTAAAGCCTAAATTTTCATATGCCCTGATAGCAGGCTGATTTCCTTCAATAACTTCAAGCAGTAATGTATTGGTATTTCTTTCCTTTAAAACAGGAATAATAAAATCATACATTTTTCTCACCAATCCTTTACCTCTGCTTTCCGGAACGACTCCTGTTCCTCCGTTGTAGATTATTTTTTCTCCATTTTCAACTTTTTCAGACTGTAGAATAAAACCAACCAGCTTTCCGTCTTCAAATGCTCCGGCGGATAAATTCATATCTAGTTTTTCAGCTGCAATTTTTGAAACAAGTACTTCTTTCGTTAAGTGAAAAGGAACAACATAGTCAGAAAATGAATGATTGAATACCGATAAAAGTTCATCTGTTGTGATATGGGCTAAGGTTTTAAATTCCATTGGTCGTAAAAAATTATAAGGCTAAGAGATGGCCTTTTATTAAAAATCCGTATCTACACAAATATATGAATTTTAAAGCAACCTCCCTGAAATTGGGACTTAAGAAAAAATGATACCCCTGAAAAATCAGGGGTATGCATTACTAATTATTTAGGTGTGTTTTTTCTGAAAATTATTCTTTAATCAGTTTTTCGTAAGATGTAGTTCCATCTTTTAAAGTGATTTCGAAATAATAAGTACCGGATTTTAAATCTCTGACACTGATA
Organism: Chryseobacterium sp. GVT01B; assembly: GCF_019970045.1. GTDB lineage: Bacteria > Bacteroidota > Bacteroidia > Flavobacteriales > Weeksellaceae > Chryseobacterium. The sequence continues at coordinate 50,113 of NZ_JAHXYI010000004.1, read as the reverse complement.
TTTTCTCCCTCAAGCTTTACAGATCTTACTTTTCTTCCGGCAGATTCATAAATATCAACAGATTTTATTTTATCTGCATTTTTAAAGCTCACCGTTTCTTTCGCCGGGTTTGGATAAAGAACCATTTTCTTACTTTCGGAAGCTGTTTCTTTAGTACCTAAAGTACCAAAACTCAGGGATGTAGTACCACAGCTGTTAGAACCGTGATAACCAATCGTAAAATTCGACAATCTACGTCCATAGGTAATGTTTAAAGGGCCTGCAGGAGGAACAGTAAAAACATAATCATTAGCATCTCCTGTGTTTAAAGCTCTTGTAGCGATTACGGTACGAACACTTCCTGCCACTGTATTAGATGTTACAGTCCAGTTTTGAGTTCCATCCAAAGGCGGAACCACTCCTTGTCCATTAAATGTTCTGTCACTTAAATTAGTTCCATCAAAAATTACAACGTCTTTCCCTATATCATCCATATTCGTTGTATTGAAAGCCATTCCCAGCCATCCCGTAGAAGGCCCGACAAGGGTAAGGGTAACTAAAGAAGGGGTAAGGTCAATCTTAACTGAATAAGCCAAATCTGCTCCTCCCGGTGTGGAAAAAAGAGGTACAGTTCCTGTCGAATATTGACTTTTTACATGAAAAAAAGCAAAAAATCCGATCAATAATAATGTAGTTTTTAATTTCATATGGTCAATTTTTTAATAAGTTAATAATGTCTTGATTTTTAGTAAATAATGCATACTCAAAAACAGTTTTCCCTTGTTTATCTGATAATGTCTTATTTGCTTTATTCTTTAGCAGCAGTTCTACCATTTCTTTGTTTTGTGACTGAACAGCATATATCAATGGTGTTACTCCACTGCTGTTTGCCACATTGGGATCAGCTTTGTTCGCTAATAATTTCTGAGTAAGATTTTTATCTCCTTTAAAAACAGAAGCCGTTAAAGCTGTTCCTTCTCCACTTGCGTAATTCATATTTTTAACGTGAGTAATTAAAAATTCTGCAACAGGGATATTTCCTCTGTAACAAGCTAAAATAAGGGGAGAGAATCCGTTTTCATTCACCTGATTAATAATATCCGAATTTTGTTTCATCAGCTCCTGTACTTCAGGAACTGTTCCGCTTCTGGCAATATCAAATATTGATTTTGCCTTTTCCTGAGCAAATATCAATGAGCTCAGAAATAGTCCTAAAATTAAGATTAGATTTCTCATTGTTTTACCATTACGTAATTGTATTCGATGTTGACATTTTCTGCCACTTTTTTGGTAACCATTTTAGGGATAGTCACTTTATAATCTGCAGGTTTAGCCACAAAACCACCCTGCATATAGATTTTACCATCTTTTGCATATAATGTGGCTGAAGAAGCAACCGCTTTGTCTACACCATGAAAGTTAAGCGTTCCCTGAACGGTATATTTCTGAGGACTGGCCGTAAGTTTTGTTTTATCAAAGTTGACAATTTTCCCTTTGAAAGTTGTTTTCGGGTATTTTGCAGATTCAGCATAACTCTCATTGAAATGCTCCTCCATTAATTTGGTTTTAAAATGAAAGTTTTTAACGGTTGAAACGGATGCCATTTCACCATTATCCGCGTTCAGAATAACAACATTATTGTCATCCTGGGCAAAGATGTCATCAAACAGAGGAACCGAGGCTTCAAAAGTTACTTTTCCTGTCTTAGAACTGTATTTTTGTGCTGAAGCGTAACTGGCAGAAAGCAGTAATACGCTTAATAATGCTAATTTTTTCATATCATTTTTTTTAATTTTCATTGAGCCCGTCAGCTTTCCACTTTATGAAAACATTGATCTGAGCTGCGGACAATGATCCTCCCTTAGGCATTTTCTCCGGATCACCATTGGGTCTTTGGATACGGTCCAGAATTCCGTCTATGTTGTCTTTTACCTGATCATAAGTAACGAGAGGTTTATAGCCACTGGCAGAATGACAGCCAATGCAATTGTTATCCACAATGGGTTTTACATCTGCTGTATATTTTACAGGTACTGTGATTGGTGTATTATCAGAAATCTCTTCATAAGTTCTGCTGTCACACGCCGTCAGTATGATTACTGACGACACTATCAATAAGGATGTTAGCTTTTTCATATTAAAAAACTCTATAAAGATTAAACCCAAAGAAAATATGTCCTTTCCCCCATGCTCCTGTAGCATTGGTAAGATATCCGATATCTGAATTTATCTGGGAGTTCGTCAATAAAAGCTGGAACACATGTCCTCCGGTTTCTATATCCACCCCCAAAGACAGTGGGTTTTTATAAAAACTGTGATCGTCGAAATTCACAAAGTATTCTGCATTCACAGAAACTCTTTTGGAAATTTTGTAGCGCCCTCCCAAACCTGCCAAAAACTGATTTTTGTTTTCAATGGTAGGTTCGTAAAGGTTTTTATGAACAAAGGATGGAGTAAGCTGTAATGAAAGCTTATCATTGAACCTTCTTGAAATTAATGCCTGTGTAAGATAAGAAAGCCTGTCACTGAATTTAAGGTGTGGATAGGTATCTTTATCCAGCTCAGTATTAGCCCCCATTACATTGTATCCCACAATATCCACCGGGAAGTTTTCATTTTGTCTTACCAGTCTGTATTTCACGGCTCCTTCAAACGTCTTCATATTCGTTTCTCTGGAAAGGCTTACGGATACTGCATCTGAAATACCATAGATAACACCTAATTTGGTAGAGGCATGATCCAGACCGAAAAAGTCTTTAAATCCTGCGCTTATGTCCCCAAATCTGTGAGCAACGATAATGTACCATTCTTTTTTGGCAGCAAGTTTTGTGGATTGTCCCGTGACAATCTGAAGTGCTTTAAAGGCGGGTTGTGAAGTTTCTGTGTTGGTTTTCACCGTGTCAATATCTTTCAGCAGATCTTCCTGTGCAAAGACAAGACCTGAAGAAAATATTGACAAAAATAAGAGAGTTTTCGTCATATACAATTTGAATTAAATTATGATATAACAAACTTATTGAGTTCTCAATTCAAAAACAGGTGATAAAAGTCACCAGCCAAATTGTTTTTATCAATGATAGAAATAAGCTTTTCAAACAATTAGAATTAGATTATTCTAACATTTTCATTTACAGGAACTTTCATTCCTTCTTTAGTTTGAATAATTTCACCTTCGCTTTCAATTTTTTTCAAAACTCTGCTCACCACTTCTCTGGAAGTTCCCAAACTGTTGGCAATTTCACGATGGGTGATCTTAATAGGATTGTTTCCTGTGGATGAAATCTGCTGTTTGATGTAATTCAGGACTCTTTTATCCAGCCTGTGGAACACTGCATCATTTACCATATTCATCACTTCTGAGAATCTGCGGTCATATTCATGATAAAACAGTTTATTGATTTCCGGGAATTTTATCAGCCAATCATGCATTACAGAAACGGGAATAAGAATAGCTTCCGAGTCTTCTTCAGCAATAGCATACACCCTGCTGATATAATCAGTCAGAATAGATGAAAAGGTCATAAGGCAGCTATCTTTAGGCTTAATATAGTAGTAGATCAGTTCTCTTCCATCATTAAGGGTAAAAACCTTGATAGAGCCTTTTATAAGGAAAGGGACAAACTTATTTTTCTGCCCTTCTCTTATGATTTCAGTTTTTGCTTTTATATCAACTGCAACAGCATGCTTTTCCAGCTCAGATAAAAAATCGGCTCCTAAAAAGCCAAATTTACTTACAGCGAATGCGTTATCAACCATATCCTATATTTTCTACTTTTTCTCAAACAAAGATATAAAATTGATGAATGGTTATTATATATTTTTATGTTATTAAAGAAAATTAACAATTACATAAGTTCTATACTATTTTCTAAGTTAGAATTAGCACAAAAAACACCCCGGTTAAAAACCAGGGCATTTTTATTTTATTGTAAAAAGAAATCTTACGCTTGAACGTTGTTTCCTCCTAATACGAAAGGCTCAACTTCTTTGATTTCTCCGAACTGCTGCTCGTAGTTAGCGATGTTCTGTTGAAGAGCGTTTAATACTCTTTTAGCGTGAAGTGGAGCAAGAATAACTCTTGATCTTACTTTAGCTTGCTGAACACCTGGCATCAACTGAATAAAGTCTACTACAAATTCAGATGGAGAGTGGTTTACTAAAGCTAGGTTAGCATAGATACCAGCAGCTACCATTTCGTTTAATTCGATGTTGATGTTTCCGTCTTGTGGATTTTGATTGTTGTCCATTGTTATAAATTATGTTTTTAAAATTCGAAATTTGAGATTGTGAAAATATAAAAATAATTTCAAACCTCAAATTTCAAATCATTAATTTTAGTTAAGGTCTTCGAATTCTTTCTTAGAACCTACAATAACGTTCTGATACTCTTTAAGACCTGTACCTGCAGGGATTCTGTGACCTACAATTACATTTTCTTTAAGACCGTTAAGATCGTCTACTTTACCAGCAACCGCTGCTTCGTTAAGAACCTTAGTTGTTTCCTGGAATGATGCTGCAGACATGAATGACTTAGTCTGAAGTGCTGCTCTTGTAATACCTTGTAGTACAGGAGTTGCTGTAGCAGGAAGAGCTTCTCTTACTTCTACAAGACCTAAATCTTCACGCTTCAACTTAGAGTTTTCATCTCTTAATTCTCTTGCAGTAATCATCTGACCTGGCATAAATTCTTTAGAATCACCAGCATCTACTACTACTTTAAGACCAAATACTCTGTTGTTTTCTTCTAAGAAATCATATTTGTGCTCAAGAGCTCCTTCAAGGAATTGAGTATCACCTCCATCTACGATAGATACTTTCGTCATCATCTGTCTTACGATAATTTCGAAGTGCTTGTCGTCGATTTTTACCCCTTGTAGACGGTAAACTTCCTGAATCTCATTTACCAAGTATTCCTGAACTGCTGTTGGGCCTTTAATTCTTAAGATATCTTCCGGTGTAATAGAACCGTCAGAAAGCGGAGAACCTGCTCTTACGAAGTCATTCTCCTGTACCAAGATCTGGTTTGATAATTTAACTAAGTAAATTTTTCTTTCTCCAGTTTTAGCTTCAACAATAAGTTCACGGTTACCTCTCTTAATTTTTCCGTAAGAAACTACCCCGTCGATTTCAGTAACAACCGCTGGGTTTGAAGGGTTTCTTGCTTCGAATAATTCGGTAACTCTCGGAAGACCTCCGGTGATATCCCCTGCTTTTGCAGATTTTCTTGGGATTTTGATTAAGACTTTACCAGCCTTAATTTTTTCACCATCGTTAACCATTAAGTGGGCTCCTACCGGTAAGTTGTAAGCTTTTTGCTCAACACCTTTAGAGTCTACCACCTTCAAGGTAGGTACGGCTTTCTTATTTCTTGATTCAGAGATTACTTTCTCTTCAAATCCTGTTTGTTCATCAATTTCAAGTTGGAATGAAATACCCTGGATGATATCCTCGTATTCTACCTTACCCGAAGTTTCAGCAATAATTACCGCGTTATATGGATCCCATCTACAGATTGTATCTCCTTTCTTCACTTTATCACCTGGCTTTACAGCTAATATAGATCCGTAAGGTACGTTAGCTACCATTAATGGAGTTCTAAGCTCATTATCAGCAACTAATCTGAATTCTGTTGAACGAGAAACTACAACCTCAGCAGTGTTACCGTTTTCATCTTCAGAAGTAATCGTTCTTACTTCATCCATTTCAACGATACCATCTCTTCTTGCAACGATAGATGGGTTTTCTGATACGTTTCCTGCAGTACCCCCTTGGTGGAAGGTTCTCAACGTAAGCTGAGTACCTGGTTCCCCAATTGACTGTGCTGCAATTACACCTACCGCTTCACCCATGTGGATCACTTTACCTGTTGCTAAGTTTCTACCGTAACATTTAGCACAGATTCCTTTCTTAGCTTCACAAGTTAATGGTGAACGAACCTCAACAGACTCTAATCCAGCCTCTTCGATTCTTTTCGCCAATGCTTCAATGATCACCTGATCTGCGCTTGCAATAAGCTCGTCAGTTTCAGGATCATAAATATTATGAAGAGATACTCTACCTAAGATTCTTTCAGAGATTCTTTCAACGATCTCGTCATTTTTCTTAAGTGCAGTAACTTCTGTACCTCTCAGCGTTCCACAGTCATCTTCTGTAACGATAACGTCCTGTGCAACGTCTACCAATCTTCTCGTTAAGTAACCAGCATCGGCTGTCTTAAGAGCGGTATCCGCAAGACCCTTACGGGCACCGTGGGTAGAGATAAAGTACTCTAGAATCGAAAGACCTTCCTTAAAGTTTGCAAGGATCGGGTTTTCGATGATCTCCGCTCCGGTAGAACCGGCTTTCTGCGGTTTTGCCATCAAACCTCTCATCCCTGATAACTGACGGATCTGTTCTTTAGAACCCCTCGCTCCAGAGTCAAGCATCATATATACAGAGTTGAAACCACCTTGGTCAGTTTTCATTCTGCTCATGATCATTTCAGTTAATCCTGCGTTGGTATTTGTCCAAACGTCGATTACCTGGTTATAACGTTCTGTATCGGTAATTAGACCCATGTTATAGTTAGCTCTAATTTCGTCTACAGTTTCAATTGAAGAAGCAATCATCTGCTTTTTCTCAACAGGAACTACAATATCCCCAAGTGAGAATGAAAGACCTCCTTTGAATGCGTTTGAATACCCTAAGTCTTTCATTGCATCAAGGAACTTCACAGTTGTAGGGAAGTCTGTATCAGCAAGGATCTTACCGATAACATTTCTCAATGATTTCTTAGTAAGAAGTTCATTGATATATCCTACCTGCTTAGGTACAATCTGGTTGAATAAAATTCTACCTACAGAAGTTTCGATCAATCTTGTTACTATTACTCCGTCTTCTTTAACAGGTAGTCTACATCTTACCTTAGCATTTAAAGAAACTCTACCTTCAGCATAAGCGATTTCCGCTTCTTCAGGAGAATAGAATGCAAGACCTTCGCCTTTTACTTTCATATCTTCTGTAGAGCTCAATTCTTTAGTCATGAAATAAAGACCAAGAACCATGTCCTGAGAAGGTACTGTAATCGGAGAACCGTTTGCGGGGTTCAAAATGTTCTGAGAACCTAACATCAATAACTGAGCTTCAAGGATTGCCTCTGGTCCTAACGGTAAGTGTACCGCCATCTGGTCACCATCGAAATCGGCGTTGAATGCTGTTGTTACCAACGGGTGTAGCTGGATTGCCTTACCTTCGATCATCTTAGGTTGGAAAGCCTGGATACCCAGTCTGTGAAGCGTAGGTGCTCTGTTCAATAGAACAGGGTGACCTTTCATCACGTTTTCAAGGATATCATAAACTACAGGTTCTTTTCTGTCAATAATTCTCTTTGCAGATTTTACAGTTTTTACAATCCCTCTTTCAATTAGTTTTCTAATGATAAACGGTTTGTAAAGTTCAGCTGCCATATCTTTAGGAATACCACATTCGTGAAGCTGTAAGTTTGGACCTACAACAATTACAGAACGCGCAGAGTAATCTACCCTTTTCCCTAGTAAGTTCTGACGGAAACGACCTTGCTTACCTTTCAATGAATCAGAAAGTGATTTCAATGGTCTGTTTGATTCAGATTTTACTGCAGAAGATTTTCTTGTATTATCGAATAATGAATCTACTGATTCCTGAAGCATACGCTTCTCGTTTCTCAAGATTACTTCAGGAGCTTTGATCTCCAATAATCTCTTCAAACGGTTATTTCTGATAATTACTCTTCTATAAAGGTCATTCAAGTCAGAAGTTGCGAAACGTCCTCCATCCAATGGAACTAATGGTCTTAATTCTGGTGGAATAACAGGAAGTACACGCATGATCATCCACTCTGGTCTGTTGATCATTCTTGTATTAGCACCTCTCAATGCTTCTACAACGTTCAATCTTTTAAGAGCTTCTGTTCTTCTTTGTTTAGAACCTTCGTTGTGAGCTTTGTGTCTCAAGTCGAAAGACAATGCATCAAGATCGATTCTTTTTAATAGATCTTCTACAGCTTCAGCACCCATTCTGGCGATGAATTTGTTTGGATCAGAATCATCAAGATACTGGTTTTCTACAGGAAGAGTTTCCATGATATCAAGGTATTCTTCTTCTGTAAGGAATTCCATATTTTCGAAATCAGAACCATCTAATTTTTTAGCAATACCCTGCTGAATCACTACATATCTTTCGTAGTAGATGATCATATCTAATTTCTTAGAAGGGATTCCTAAAAGGTATCCGATTTTGTTTGGCAATGAACGGAAGTACCAGATATGAGCAATAGGAACAACCAATCCGATATGACCGATTCTTTCTCTTCTTACTTTTTTCTCAGTAACTTCTACACCACAACGGTCACAAACGATCCCTTTGTAACGAATTCTCTTGTATTTACCACAAGCACATTCGTAATCTTTTACAGGACCAAAGATTTTCTCACAGAATAATCCGTCTCTTTCAGGTTTGTGAGTTCTGTAGTTAATAGTTTCCGGTTTTAAAACCTCCCCTCTTGAGTCTTGTAAAATAGACTCCGGTGAAGCTAAACCGATGGTTATTTTATTAAATCTACTTGTTTTATTTTTATTTGACATTTGTTAGATTTTAAATTTTAGATTTTAGATTTTAGATTAATTTCTGAATGTTGCCATTCAACATTTATAATTTAAAATTTAAAATTATTCCTCTAGTCTTACGTCTAATCCAAGACCTTGTAGCTCGTGAAGTAATACATTGAATGATTCCGGAATACCTGGTTCAGGCATAGATTCACCTTTTGCAATTGCTTCATAAGTTTTTGCTCTACCAATCACGTCATCCGACTTCACAGTCAGGATTTCTCTCAAGATATTGGATGCACCGAATGCTTCAAGTGCCCAAACCTCCATCTCTCCGAATCTCTGACCTCCGAACTGAGCTTTACCTCCTAACGGCTGCTGAGTAATCAATGAGTAAGGTCCAATAGAACGTGCGTGCATCTTATCATCAACCATGTGTCCTAGTTTCAACATGTAAATGATACCTACCGTCGCAGCCTGAGTAAATCTTTCTCCGGTACCACCATCATAAAGGTGAGTGTGACCGAATTTAGGAAGACCTGCTTTCTCAGTGTATTCAGTAATCTGATCAAGACTTGCTCCATCAAAGATTGGTGTAGCGAACTTCAATCCTAGTTTTCTACCAGCCCATCCAAGAACGGTTTCGTAGATCTGACCGATGTTCATACGAGAAGGTACCCCTAGTGGATTCAATACGATATCTACCGGTGTTCCATCTTCTAAGAACGGCATGTCTTCTTCACGAACGATTCTTGAAACGATACCTTTGTTACCGTGACGTCCCGCCATCTTATCTCCTACATTCAGTTTACGTTTCTTAGCGATGTAAACTTTAGCTAACTTCATGATACCTGCCGGAAGTTCATCTCCGATTGAAATTGCAAATTTCTCACGGTTTTTAACTCCTTGGATGTCGTTATATTTGATTTTGTAATTGTGAATTAATTGTTTGATCAATTCATTCTTGTCAGCGTCTACTGTCCAGTCTGCACCACTAACGTTTACATAATCTTCAACTGAAGTTAATAACTTGTGAGTAAATTTCACACCTTTACCGATGATTTCTTCGTCAAGGTCATTTTGTACCCCCTGAGAAGTTTTACCGCTTACCAGTGTATTTAATTTTTCAATTAAAGTATTTCTCAACTCGTCAAATTTAGCCTTGTAAGTGTTTTCAATTTCTTCAAGTCTAAGTTTTTCTTCAGTTCTTTTCTTTTTGTCTTTAATGTTTCTTGAGAACAATTTCTTGTTGATAACAACTCCTCTTAATGAAGAGTCAGCTTTTAATGATGCATCTTTTACATCACCAGCTTTATCACCGAAGATTGCTCTAAGAAGTTTTTCTTCAGGAGTCGGGTCAGATTCACCTTTTGGAGTAATTTTACCAATCATGATATCTCCAGGCTTCACTTCAGCACCGATTCTGATCATACCGTTCTCGTCAAGATCTTTGGTAGCTTCTTCAGATACGTTTGGAATATCCGCTGTAAGCTCTTCCATACCTAATTTGGTATCACGAACTTCAAGAGAATACTCATCTACGTGGATTGAAGTAAACCAGTCTTCACGTACAACTTTTTCGTTGATTACAATTGCATCCTCGAAGTTGTACCCTTTCCAAGGCATGAACGCTACTACTAAGTTTCTACCAAGAGCTAATTCTCCTTTTTCAGTAGCATAACCGTCACAAAGTACTTGTCCTTTTTCCACTACATCACCTACTCTTACGTTTGGTCTTAGGGTAATGGTTGTACTTTGGTTGGTTTTTCTGAACTTAGTAAGTTTGTATGTTTTAGTAGCAGACTCGAATTGTACTAAATCTTCGTCTTCGCTTCTTTCATATTTAATAACGATTCTGTCAGCATCTACGTACTCTACAGTACCTGTACCTTCAGCGTTAATTAAGATTCTTGAATCTCTTGCAACTTGCTGCTCAAGCCCTGTACCAACGATTGGAGCCTGTGGCTTCAATAGAGGAACGGCCTGACGCATCATGTTAGATCCCATCAATGCACGGTTCGCATCATCATGCTCCAGGAAAGGAATCAATGAAGCGGAAATACCTGAGATCTGGTTTGGAGCTACGTCGATAAGGTTCACCTGAGCAGGCTCCACTACCGGATAGTCACCATCCAATCTTGCAATAATTCTGTCTGTTAAGAAATCTCCGTTATCACTCAATTCAACGTTTGCCTGAGCAATTACTTTATCTTCCTCATCTTCTGCATTTAAGTAAATAGGGTCAGCGTTAAGATCAATCTTACCACCTTCTACTTTTCTATATGGAGTTTCGATGAAACCAAGGTTGTTGATTTTCGCATAGATCCCCAGAGATGAAATCAAACCGATGTTTGGTCCTTCCGGAGTTTCAATCGGACAAATTCTTCCGTAGTGAGTATGGTGAACGTCACGAACCTCGAAACCTGCTCTTTCTCTTGATAAACCACCAGGCCCTAGTGCAGATAATCTTCTCTTGTGAGTGATCTCTGATAACGGGTTGGTTTGGTCCATGAACTGAGAAAGCTGGTTGGTACCGAAGAATGAGTTAATTACAGACGTTAATGTCTTAGCATTTACAAGATCAAGCGGAGTAAAGATTTCGTTATCTCTAACGTTCATTCTTTCCTTGATTGTTCTTGCAATTCTTGAAAGACCTACTCCGAACTGTCCTGCTAACTGCTCACCAACAGTTTTAATTCTTCTGTTTGATAAGTGGTCAATATCATCAACCTCAGCTTTAGAGTTTACAAGTTCGATTAAGTGTCTTACGATAGCAATGATATCTTCTTTTGTAAGAACCTCAGTTGTTGTAGGAATGTTAAGACCTAACTTTTTGTTCAATCTGTAACGTCCAACTTCACCTAAAGAGTATCTCTGCTCAGAGAAGAATAATTTTTCAATGATTCCTCTTGCAGTTTCCTCATCTGGCGGATCTGCGTTTCTTAACTGACGATAAATATACTCTACCGCTTCTTTTTCAGAGTTAGTAGGGTCTTTTTGTAATGTATTCTGGATGATAGAGAATTCGTTGCTGTTTTCTTTGTGAATCAGGATTGATTTCACACCAGCATCCAGGATAAGATCTAAGTGTTCTTTTTCAAGGATTGTTTCTCTATCCAGGATGATCTCGTTTCTTTCAATAGAAACTACTTCACCTGTATCTTCGTCTACGAAATCTTCGAACCAAGTGTTCAATACTCTCGCAGCCAATGTTCTCCCTTCCACTTTTTTAAGGGCAGCTTTAGAAACTTTCACTTCTTCCGCAAGGTCGAAGATCTGAAGGATATCTTTATCAGATTCGTATCCGATAGCTCTTAATAAAGTTGTTAATGGTAATTTTTTCTTACGGTCGATATACGCGTACATTACGCTGTTGATATCTGTTGTAAATTCCATCCAAGATCCTTTGAAAGGGATAATTCTTGAATAGTAAAGTTTGGTTCCATTCGCGTGGTAAGTCTGTCCGAAGAATACACCAGGTGAACGGTGAAGCTGCGTAACGATAACTCTCTCAGCACCGTTGATGATGAAAGAACCACTTGGCGTCATGTAAGGAACCGGACCTAAATATACGTCCTGAACCACTGTCTGGAAATCTTCGTGTTCCGGGTCAGTACAATACAGTTTAAGTCTAGCTTTTAGAGGAACTGAATAAGTAAGTCCTCTTTCCACACACTCATCGATTGAATAACGTGGAGAATCTACCAGATAGTCCAGGAATTCTAATACGAATTGGTTTCTAGAATCCGTAATTGGGAAATTCTCTTGGAAAGTCTTGTAAAGAGCTTCTGTCTTTCTGGCTTCAGGAAGTGTATCAAGCTGGAAAAATTCTCTGAAAGACTCAATTTGGATATCCAAAAAGTCAGGAGTGATGATTTTTCCTTTCGCTGATGAGAAATTAATTCTCGGATTTCCTTGAGTTGTTGATTTTGTTTTACTCATAAAACTTTTAAGAAAGGGTTAAAAAATATTTTGATTCATTAAAAAATATCAGAAAAGAACAAAAAACAAGGTAAAAGTAAAAGGTAAAAGTGTTTTTGGCGCTCACAGAAGACCTTAGGACTCTTTTAACTATGCACTTGGTTCTTTCTAACTGCAACACTGGTATATCTTTTCACAGTGTAATGCAAAATATTTTTATTACTTTTGAGGCAGCATTACCGCAATATCTACATATACGAAATCCCCTTCACGTTTTCACAATGAAAGAGTTGATTTTCAGTATATTATAAATTTACAAACAATTTTTCGCGCCAAAAGAAGGGCAAAGATACAAAAATCTATCCACAATAACAAATAAATCATCTCATTTTGAGACTCTTAAAAACAAGAGAGGCTGCTCAAATATGAGCAACCCCTCCACAACACAAGCTAATCTTATGACTATTTCACAATAACCTTATAAGATTTTATTTTTGATTTGGTTTCTATTTTAATGATATAAACCCCTGTAGGAAGTGAAGATGTATCAATACCGGTATTGGCATTAAATTTATCTGTCCTAATTACCTGTCCCTGTGCTGAGAACAGAGTATACACTCCTTCTTCTGCAGATGTAATTCTAAGATTTTCTCCTGCTTTTACCGGGTTTGGATAAACTTTCACATCATTGGCAGCATCAGTAATTTCCCCAGCTGTGGTTTTTGCAGCAGTTTTAGAAGCACTTTTCAGTAATGAAGCATATGGTGAAAGCGGAGAATCAGGGGAACCTCTTTTCACAAGATCAGTATCTACAACTGCCTGAATACCGTCTTTATCCTGATCATTAATTGTAGAGATAAATCCACCTCCTAAAGTATCCAGATTACCTTTTCCGATCTTATAAAGGTCAAGATCTGATCCGTTGGAAGTAATATCGAGGAAGTCCGGTTTATCATCTCCATCTGTATTTTTGATTGCATATTTCAATATTCCTGAATCAGGTGATGTTTCCAGAATATCAGCGATCCCGTTTTTACCTACCGGAACATTTGCATCGATAACTCCGTTGTGATCCGCATCAATCTGATTGATGACTGATGTTGGAATTCCTGATTCAAACAAATCTAAGATACCATCGTTATCAGAATCAAGATCCAGATAATTCGGAACTGAATCTCCCAATACCGGTGTCAACAGAATATCTCCTTCATTATCATCATCCTGGAATTTTCCATTTTTATCAAAGTCTTCCACAGCATCAGGAATACCATCGTTATCAGAATCCAGATCGCAAGCATCTACAATACCATCTCCGTCTGTATCAAGTGCAGGAGATTTATCATTCACTTCTGTACATCCTTCTGCACAGTCAGGAATTCCGTTTCCGTTATTATCTATGCTGTCATCACCTCCAGGGCAACGGTCAAAACAGTTTGGAACACCATCGTTATCATCATCTCTGCTCGCAAAAGCATTATAGATATAATAACTTTGAGGAATGCGAACCGCAGTTCCGCTGTTGAATGTAATTTTAATACGGTTGAAAGGCTTTGTAGCTTTTCCCCCGACATAGAATTTATTTGAATTCGTTGTGAAGAAGTTTCCGCTGATAAGACTTCCTGAGCTCGTAAAAGTATCTGTCAGCGTATTTCCGTTGTATAATGTCACAGTGATATTTTCCAGAACACTTACTCCAAGAAGGTTTCCTGCTTTTTCTACAGTAAACCCGGCCATCGTATTGACTGGAAGCACAGTATTACTGCTTACCGTTGCAAATGCTGAAAAAATACTAAGAAAAGATGCTGCCGGAACCGTAGCCGTTGCATAATTAGACGGATTATTATCCACAATAGCTTCCGGATTGGTCATCTTCGCTAAAATAAGACCAAGAAATCCCGGACCTGATGTCCATGAAGTTCCAGATACCAAATTTCCAGGTACCGCAGAACCACTTGTCTGGATTTTATCATCACATTCGCAAGAAACAGGTTCTTCAAAAGCATAGTAAACTTTTAAAGCTCCTAAATTAAATCCAACTGTCTGGGTAATTTTTAATCGTACTTCATTGAAAGGCTTAGTAGTCGTTAATGTAACTTTTTGTTTTCCTGAACCGAATCCCAATACTTTTATATTAATCAAACCACCTCCGTCAGATAGTTGTTTTGAATCCTGAAGCTGGCCGTAAAGGTAAGTTTCTATTGTAATATTCTTTAAAAACTCTGCACTTAAGAGTTTTCCCTGATCATCCGGTTCTATTACAAAACCTGTCCTGTTACCTGCAGGATACACCTGGTTTTTATCAAGAACCCCAACTGAATAAGATCCCAGTAATCCGACCGGAAGAACTATTGATCCGTAAGAGTTTTTATTTCCATCTCCAATTCTTTCTTTATTCTGAACATAAGAAAGCGGAGCCAGGAAACTGCTGCTTCCGGATACATTCCCATCAACACCGCTTCCTGCAATGATATCATCACAAATACCATTATTGTCTGTAGGTACTTTTGCAGGATCAAATGCAAAGGCATAATACACATTCATAGCACTGAATACGGAAAGAACATTGGTTTGGTACAGTCTTACTTCATCAAATTCTTTTGAAGTTTTAAAATGAAGGAATATCCTGTTTTTACTTCCTCCGAATGCAGGAACTGACAAAAGAGTACTGCTGGTAGTGGTCTCCTGAAGAACACCATTTTTATAAGTACTGATTCGTAAAGAACTCAACAGATCAACAGTAATAAAACTCGTTCCAAGATCTACATTGAATCCGGTAATATATCCTGCAGGATAGGTTGTATTTTTATTCTTCACAGAGATTCCGTTTCCACTTAGCAGGGAAGCGAAATTCCCCATGCTTACGCTGTTGTCAAGACTTGCATCCACCACCGGATTCATACTTCCGTTATAACATGCCAGGCAGATCCCTGAATTGTTGACAGGTTTTGCCTCTACACCCATCCCACGGATCGGTTCATAGCCCTGCTGCGCAAATACTACTGCTGACATTATCAGTGTCATAAGCATCGCAGCTAACTTTTCGAATAATTTTCTGGTCATTTTTTATTTTTAAGGTTTGTGTTTATTTGTATTGAATTAGTAAAGTGCTTTCCAGTTGGTCCCATTACAACCTTCATGTACTCTGGTGGTTGTATTATATCGGATTGCACCCTCCTCAGCGGTTGAACAAGCTGCATTAGCACCTGAAGCGATTCCTTTCATCTGAATGGCGGCACCTGTAGCCGTAGCTGCTGTAGGAGTCATATTGATTCCTAATATTGTGTCTGTACCGTTATTTTTATTGAAGAAAATGTGTTGTTTGTTGGCATAAACCATCTGTCCAGCTGCTGCCTGACCTGAAAATCCTATTGCAAAAGCTTCTGTACCAGTGGCTGTATTCGCTGAACCGACAGCAATATTGTTCAATGATGTTGTATTTCCGCTTCCGATAGCAATCCCGCCACTGTTGATATGATTGTTTCCAACTGTGAGTCCTGTGAGTCCTGTTACGGTATTAAGATTTCCAAATACTAAATTATTAGGTCCTGTAGCATTATTGCTATTCCCTATTACTTTAGCACCATTATTTGCTGTATTCCCCATTCCGATTGCAACAGCGAGAAAATTCCCCTGTGCAGAGACTGTGTTGTCTTTTCCCAATGCAATATTTGAAGAGGTACTATTGGTAAGAATATTATTGGATCCCCAGGTGAATGATGCATAAGGACCTGTTGCAGAATTGGAATTTCCACCTTGCAGGGTTCCGTTAGTATCTAATATCCCTTTTACGTTTTTCTGAGTAGCCAAAACCAAATTCTGACCGTCATTGGTACCTAAGTAATTTCCGCTGCCAATATCAGTTCCTAAGGTTGACGTCGTTGCCGTTGTACCGGCATTTCCTACCGTACGCCAGTTTCCGCTGATACTCCCCCATTTGGTACCATCAAAATAATAATACCCTGGTGAAACGACATCAATGGTCTGCCCGGAAGGTGTAGTCTCAACTGAAGTAACATATACTATAGCCCCTGTTTGAGCGGTCGTATAGCTTTTAGCTTTTAATTGTACACCTGTAAGCCTTGGAGCAATCACGCCATCAAGTTTACCAGGGTTAGAAGGTGATCCTACTATATCAAAAGTTGCCTGAGCCTGTCCGGTATTAATCCCAACCTGTGCTAATGCCGGCAAACCAAATGATAAAAGTACGATAGTAAATAATCTGTTTTTCATGTCTAATGATATTTGCTGTTTTTTATGTGTATGTGTTTTTTTTTGAAAGGACAATTCTCAGGCATTCTCATTCAAATAATAAATGAAATAACAGATAGTACTGTAAGAAAGCGCATAAGATTGTTAGAAATATTAGGAGATAAAAGAATGGATTAATTTATCAGGAATTTTAATAATAAACTTAAAGCCATCAACAAGTTTAAGAGGGTTGACACAGAACTTTCGGACTTCATTAAATGTAAGGAAAGTATATTCTTTGCAGACAGAGAATGAAAATATCCATTGAGTCCACATAGTGGCGAATCTTACATCTCTCAGTAGAAATAACTGAAGACCGCTATTATTAAAAAAAGAAAAATTGTGTTGCTTGCTATTGCTATAAAATGCAAAGGCTTTATTTTGAACAGCAGACAATTTGTTTGCAGCTGTCAAATCATTTCCTGCTTCAGACAGATGAACTGAAACATCAGCTAAGCATCGCTGCGGATGATTATTTATAGCTGTGCAATAAGGTAATTCAGTCTTACTCATTTTGCCAGCTGTAAACTTAGCGTTTAGTTTTCCTACAGCCGCCAGAAGCAATAGAAGTGTAATCTTGTGGCCGTAGGAAAGAAAATAATTTCTATCCAATTATGTTGTGTTTTTTTCGGTACAAATATAATATTTTTTTAACCAAAACAACAATTTGTTAGTAAAAAACTAAACAAAATTAACAAATTATAAAATACAAATAAAATATTATGTTAATTTTTAGTAAATGAATAATCATATTAAAATATAACAAAGAAAGAATTAATAATATTCAAATACTATTATAAAATAACATACGCATTTGCAAAGACTTACATACAAAAAAAGAGCCCGGGCAAATGCCCGGGCTCCTATATTTATAATAAAATTGAAATTATTTCAATTCTACTTCAGCACCAGCTTCTTCTAATTGCTTCTTAAGAGCTTCAGCTTCGTCTTTAGAGATACCAGTTTTGATTGGAGCAGGAGCACCATCTACGATATCTTTAGCTTCTTTAAGACCAGCACCAGTTAAATCTTTTACTAATTTAACGATAGCTAATTTAGAAGCACCTGCAGACTTAAGAATTACGTCGAATTCAGTTTTTTCTTCAGCAGCTTCACCACCACCTGCAGCAACTACTACAGCAGCAGCAGCTGGCTCAATTCCGTACTCATCCTTAAGGATAGTTGCTAATTCGTTTACGTCTTTTACTGTTAAGTTTACTAGCGTTTCAGCTAAATTTTTTAAATCTGACATTGTTGTAATGTTTTTGTTGATTATTTATTTAATTTCTTGAGTGTAATTATTCAGCACTTGTTTCTTCAGTGCTTTCTGCAGCAGCTTCAGGAGCTTCAGCAGGAGTTTCTTCAACAGCAGGAGCAGCAGCTTCTTCAGCTTTAGCTTCTACAGTTTCAGGTTTGTTTTGAAGAGCAGAAACAACTCTTTGAATTGGAGATTGAAGTAATCCGATGATTTCTCCGATCATTTCTTCTCTAGACTTGATGTTAGCAAGTGCAGATAAGTTTTCGTCTCCAACGTAGAAAGTTTCCTGAACAAAAGCAGACTTTAAAGCTGGCTTTTCTTCTTTCTTTCTGAAACCTTGGATTAATTTTGCTGGACCGTTTGCAGTCTCAGAAATCATTAATGCAGAGTTTCCTTTAAAAGTCTGGAACATTTCAGAGTAATCTACTCCTTCAATCTGCTCCATTGCTTTTTGTAAAAGTGTATTTTTTACCACTTTCACTTTGATATTTTGCTTGAAAGCCTGTCTTCTGAATTCTGAAGACTTCGCAGCGTTCAAACCGTCTAGATCTGCTACGTATACTACTTTTGCATCCTGAAGCAAGTCTTTGATCTCTTGTATTGCTACAACTTTTTGGTCTTTTGTCATTGTCTTAAGGATTTATATTAGTTAACAGATTTAGTATCGATTGCAATACCAGGGCTCATTGTAGAAGACAAATAAATGCTTTTTACATAAGTTCCTTTAGCAGCAGTTGGCTTCATTTTGATCAATGTAGAAATCAATTCCTGCGCATTTTCTTTGATCTTAGCAGCATCGAAAGATACTTTACCAATACCAGCGTGGATGATACCATACTTGTCTACTTTGAAATCAATTTTACCTGCTTTCACTTCAGTTACTGCTTTACCAATTTCCATTGTTACAGTTCCTGATTTAGGGTTCGGCATTAAACCTCTTGGACCTAATACTCTACCTAATGGACCTAATTTACCCATTACAGCTGGCATAGTAACGATAACGTCAACATCTGTCCAACCTTCTTTGATTTTTTGTAAATATTCGTCAAGACCTACATAATCAGCACCAGCAGCTTTAGCTTCTGCTTCTTTATCTGGAGTTACAAGAGCTAATACTTTAACATCTTTACCAGTACCGTGAGGAAGAGATACAACACCTCTTACCATTTGGTTTGCTTTTCTTGGGTCTACCCCTAATCTTACAGCGATATCTACAGAAGCATCAAACTTTGTAGTGTTCACTTCTTTTACAAGAGCTGAACCTTCTTCAAGGTTATAGATTCTTCCTTTTTCTACTTTGCTTAAAGCTTCCTTTTGCTTTTTAGTTAATTTTGCCATTTCTTTAAGTTTTAAGCGTTAGTTGGTTTAGTTCCTGTTACTCTTAATCCCATAGATCTAGCAGTACCTGCAACCATAGAAAGTGCAGAGTCTGTTGTAAAACAGTTAAGATCCGCCATTTTATCTTCAGCGATTTTCTTTACTTGTTCCCAAGTTACAGAACCTACTTTGTTTCTGTTTGGTTCACCAGAACCTCCCTTGATTTTAGCTGCATCCATTAACTGGATTGCTGCAGGTGGAGTTTTAATAACGAATTCAAAAGATTTGTCTTCGTATACTGTAATTACTACAGGTAAAACTTGCCCTGGCTTATCTTGGGTTCTTCCGTTAAATTGCTTACAAAACTCCATGATGTTCACACCTGCAGAACCCAATGCTGGACCTACTGGTGGAGAAGGGTTAGCTGCGCCACCTTTCACCTGAAGCTTTACCATTTTAAAGACTTTCTTAGCCATTGTTTGTTTTTTAAATTTGAATAATTAATGAGTTTGGAAGCATTTATTATTCAGCAGGTTATGCACTCACATAACAATAAACCTACTTTTTGGACTGCAAAAGTATAAAATATTTTTGAAATAGCAAACGGAAATTGCTGATTTTTAAAAAGTTTTAAAAAATAATTGAGATACAGAATTATTTTTCCAGATCCTCTTTTGCAGTGTCCTCTTTCGGGAGGAATTGAAATACATCCCACCCGATTTTAAAAAGTAAACCTTTAACCAAAAAAAGAAGAACAAACACTTGCTCTTCTTTTTTTATTTATTGATTCAAAGAATTACTAAAAACCTGATGGTTTGGTAATCGTTTGGGTAGAACCATTATTTCCGCCAAGATCAGCAGTAACATCATTGATATTTTGTTTTGTAATCAGTCTTCTGTAGGCCATCAGATAAAGATCTACCGTAAAGTTGTTATAGCTTCTTGCTGGATTGGATGAATTCACAGCAATAATTCTACTGTCTGTAAATTTTGCTCTGATATGCCACGTTCCGTTACTTTTGAAAGCAACCACATCAGGTGACCCCTGCTTGTTGTCATTAATACCGTTATCGCCATAATCAAGCATTACATTAGTGTTCCCGTCATTCAGTTTGAATGAGTAGTTATGAAGTACAACCAGAAAGTTATTTGCATCAATTTTGGTATCATAATCTGTGATTCCCGAACCTGATATTCCGGTAAGGGTAAGTTTAAGATAATTGAACAACCCACTACTTTCTAAAGCCGGATCATACAATTGCAAACCATTCTGTGAAGTTGCCAAGAAACTACCTCCCGTCATGGTAGGCTCACCCGGGTTTCTCAGATATAGGGAATTCGTGTATGTTTTTCCATTAACATCAAGTGTTTCTGTAGGATTAGCGGTGTTTATTCCTACATTTCCTTTTTGGGCATTTAAAAAGAGCCCCAGACACATAATTATTGTTATATAAATTTTTCTTTTCATAGTTTTTTATTGAAGCCCTAGAGGCGTGTTGGTTGATACTCCCGAATAAGCCGGGGAAGCAGATGCTGAAACTGAGCCATTGAAAGTTCCCCAGTCTTTAACTAGTGATTTTTCAAAAACATTCAGGGTAAGAGTCCATGTTCCATTTTGGGATGAAACGGTACCGGCTCCTTTAAAGCTTAAATTAATCGCATGGTAATTTTTACCTCCACTTGCTACCTGAGTAACTTCAGTAGAATAAGAACCAAATGATTTTGGGTTAGTCGTGGTATTAGCTGCCGACACCGCTCCTGTAAAAACAGCACCTGTAATGGCCACAACATATTTACTTACATCTAATCCTGTATTGAGGTTCACCACTTCATCCTGTCTCACATTTTTCAATACAATATTATATATATTTACAGGGGCTACATTACGGAGCGATATATCCAGCAGCTTTACTTTACCTACCGGTGAAGTATCTTTTGAACGGGTAAGAAGAAGATAGTTTCCGCTTGCCTTTGTATTTTCAGTATCTATTAAATAGGACTCTACCAGTGTTTCTCCTTCAACATCGAGAGTTCCTTTGGGTGTGCTAGTATTAATTCCAACTTGTGCATTAATGCTTAAAGCAGCAAAACCCGTAAAGAGTATCGCAATAATTTTTTTCATAAAGTATTTGTTTTATTGAATTAATGGAGCTGCAGCAGCACCCGTTGTTGAAGCATTAAGGCTTTGTGTAGAACTAAAATCTTTTGCATATGATCTGTCAAATACCAACAAATTCAGTGTCCATACTCCTGTAGGAAAAGAGCCATCCGGAGAAAACCCCTGATAATCTGCCTTAAGTTTCCATGTACCTCCTGCAGAATAAGCAAAAATCTGAGGTACCGGTGTAAGCCAATCCGCAGAAAAAGTCCTTGTAGGCTGTGTAAATCCAAAGGAAGAAATTACCACCAAAAATTTACTAGAATTGATTTTTGTGTCAAATTGGTTCACCCAATCCTTGTCTGAAGGATCACAGGTAATTTTAAATTGAATAAGATTAATTGGTGCCGGAGAATTAGGTACAAAGGAATCGTTGTACGCTGTAATTTTGTTTTCCGGAGCTGGAGATTTGATGATGAAAGTGTAATTCTCATCCGCTTTCAATTTCTCCATAGGTTGCTTGAAAACAACTCCTGATGTCTTCATTGTACCGTTCACGGTAAGTTCTTTTTCAGGATTCGCAGTATTGATACCAACCTGCGCACTCACGAGTACGGACGTACCCACAAGAATGACCATCGAAATAATTTTTGTCATTGGGTTATGTGTTTATATAAGGCTTGTGTTTTGAATAGATAATCCAAACTTTATATTTTTTTAAGTAAAAACATAAAATTTACCATACGCCTGTAAACAGTGTATGAAATAAAAAAACATAAAATTTATGGATTATTTAACAGCTTGGTTGCAAGAACTATGCCATCGGAAAATAAATTAAAGAATTGGAAGAAACTATAAAGCAATTAAATTTAAGAATTTCATTGTAGAAATCAACAAGATGTCTGTAATAAAAGACATTGACTACGCCGAATCTTCGATTTCTGACGAAGGAAAAATCTTATGTAAAGCCTTGATTCTTCATTTCACTGCGTTACATTCGGAATGACAGAGTCATAATAATAAGACAGCAGATTAATGTAAAATTGTATATAATTAATAAAGTATTATAAAAGCAAAAAGACCGCTTAATAGCAGTCTTTTTATATTTTTATAAGTAATTGTTATACTTTTTCTACTTGCATGTAGCTTAGCTCCATTGGAGTTTTTCTACCGAAGATCAATACAGAAACTTCAATTTTCTTTTTGTCTTCAAGAATCTTCTCAACTGTACCATTGAATCCGTTGAAAGGTCCATCGATTACTTTAACGTTTTCACCTACTACATAAGGAATTTCAACATCGCTTGCAAATTCTGAAAGTTCATCCATTCTTCCAAGCATTCTGTTAACCTCTGATTTTCTCATTGGAACAGGATCTCCTCCTTTAGTTAAACTTAAGAAAGAAATAACTCCGGGAATATTCTTGATAACGTGAGGAATTTCTCCCATCAGCTCAGCTTCAATCATCAAGTATCCAGGGTAGTAAGGTCTTTCTTTAGGAACTTTTTTTCCGTTTCTAATTTGAATAACCTTTTCCATAGGAATAACCACTTGAGTAACGTACTGATCAAACCCTAGACGTTTGATTTCTGTCTCAATATAGTTTTTCACTTTATTTTCCTGTCCGCTGATTGCTTTCAGCACATACCATTTCAATTCGCTCATTATGGGAAAATACTTTTAATTAATTGAACAAGTTGATTAGCATTCCAATGATGTTGCTGATTGATTTAGAAAACAATTCATCAACTCCAAAAGTAAATAATGCCAGAATCACTGTCGCAATAGTCACTACAATAGTAGATGACTGAAGGTCAGCCCACTTTGGCCATTCAACTTTATGTCTGAATTCGTTATAAGAACCTTTTAAAAAATCGACAAATGAACTCATAATTTATATTTGCACGGGCACAAGGATTCGAACCCTGATCAACGGTTTTGGAGACCGGTATCCTACCATTGGACGATGCCCGTAGATAAAAAGCTTCCGAGAGTTTCCTTTCGGAAGCTTTATTTATTTTAAGATGATTAGTCTAAGATTTCAGTAACCTGACCTGAACCAACTGTTCTACCTCCTTCTCTGATCGCAAATCTAAGACCTACGTTAAGAGCGATTGGTTGTAACAATTCTACAGTGATCTCTAAGTTATCACCAGGCATTACCATTTCTACACCTTCTGGTAAGAAGATCTCACCTGTAACGTCAGTAGTTCTTACGTAGAACTGAGGACGGTATTTGTTGTGGAATGGAGTGTGACGTCCACCTTCTTCTTTAGAAAGGATATAAACAGAAGCCTTGAATTTTTTGTGTGGCTTAACTGAATCTTTCTTAGCGATAACCATACCTCTCTTGATGTCAGTTTTTTCAATACCTCTCAACAATAGACCTACGTTATCTCCAGCTTCACCTCTATCTAGGATCTTTCTGAACATCTCAACTCCTGTAATAGTAGAAGTTAATTTCTCGTCACCCATACCTACGATATCAACTGGATCACCAGTGTTGATAACACCAGCCTCGATTCTACCAGTTGCTACAGTACCTCTACCTGTAATAGAGAATACGTCTTCGATTGGCATCAAGAATGGCTTTTCAGTATCTCTTGGTGGTTGCTCGATCCAAGTATCAACAGCATCCATCAATTCTTCAACGCTCTTGAACCACTTATCTTCTGTGTTAGCAGGAGAAGCAGTAGCTGCAGTAAGAGCACCTAGTGCAGAACCTTGAATTACTGGAGAGTTGTCTCCGTCAAATTCGTAAGTAGATAATAAGTCTCTAAGCTCCATTTCAACAAGCTCTAATAACTCTGGATCATCTACCATGTCAACTTTGTTCATGAAAACAACGATTCTTGGTACGTTTACCTGACGGCAAAGTAGGATATGTTCTCTAGTCTGAGGCATAGGACCGTCAGTTGCAGCACATACTACGATAGCTCCATCCATTTGAGCAGCACCAGTTACCATGTTCTTAACATAGTCGGCGTGACCTGGACAGTCAACGTGAGCATAGTGTCTTTTTTCAGTTTCGTATTCGATGTGAGCAGTATTGATAGTAATACCTCTTTCTTTTTCTTCTGGAGCAGAGTCAATTGCAGAGAAGTCTTTTTTCTCAGCAAGACCTTTGCTAGCTAATACAGCAGAAATAGCAGCTGTAAGAGTAGTTTTACCATGGTCAACGTGACCAATAGTACCAATGTTCAAGTGTGGTTTGTTACGATTAAACGTTTCCTTTGCCATGATTTAAAATTATTTATTTATTGTTTTTCAAATTTTCGGTGTGCAAATATAATGAATTTTTAAATACCAAAAACTTTTTATTAAAAAAACTTTCAATATTCTCATCCAGTGAAGGACAAACCTTATATTTAACGTATTGAGACTGCAAATTTACAAATTTTTCCGAATAGAAAAAATCCTTAGAAACGTTTTATTAAAAATATAAACTATCTTACTAGTTATGAATACAATATACAGATAAAAAAATACGGGCAGTGATCTCCATCCGTAAATCCAACTTTATTTTTTTCTCGTAAATACAAAATAACAACTAAAATTACTATTATGAGAAAACTATTACACATGTATTTAGCCCTGTTTGCTATTATAACATTATTTTCATGCGATAATTCGGATGAAAACAACATGCCTGAAAATATGACACCTCAAGGTCCAGATCTTATGGTATACGGAATAACCGCTATGAATGAACTTGTTTATTTTAATTCCAACAATCCTAAAACTTTCACCTCAAAAACAGCGGTAACCGGCATTGTATCAGGAGAGAAATTATTAAGCATAGATTTCAGACCTGCGACTGGAGAATTGTATGCATTATCCAATGCCAGCAAATTATATATTATCAATACTTCCAATGCTTCAGCAAGAGCGGTAAGCTCTACTGCATTTTCTCCTATGATTTCAGGAACAATAGCTTCTATTGATTTCAACCCTACCGTCGACAGGATTCGTCTGGTGAGTAATACCGGACAAAACCTTCGCTTACATCCGGAAACCGGAGCTGTTGCTGCTACTGATATCAATATTAACGGAACAGCAAACCCTTCCGTAACTGGATTAGCATATACCAACAGTAAAGCTGGTGCTTCCACTACTGCTTTATTTGACATAGATCCGGCTTTGGGAAAATTATACAAACAAGATCCACCCAACAATGGAACTTTAGTAGAGGTTGGGAGTCTGGGAACTACTTTTACAGGACAGTCTGCGTTTGATATTAGATATGATAACAGCACTGCATTATTAGCTTTCAATGATAAATTGCATGTTCTGGATCTGAATAACGGCAAAACGACTCCGATAGGAACTCTTCAACAGGCAGTCATTGATATTGCTATTCCTACAGAGCCGACAGCTTATGCGATTGACAATTCAAATAATCTTCAAATTTTCAATCCAAACAATCCTATGCCTGTTTCTAAAACAGTGACTGGTTTACAAAGCGGTGAGAATATTTTAGGAATAGATTTCAGGCCGGTCAACGGGCAATTATATGCTTTGGGAAGCTCAAGCAGAATTTATACTATCAATTTAGGGACAGGTGCTGCTACAGCGGTCGGCACTTCTCCTTTTTCAACTTTACTTTCCGGAACGGATTTCGGATTTGACTTCAATCCAACAGTTGACAGAATAAAAGTAGTGAGTAATACCGGGCAGAATATCCGACTTAATCCTAACGACGGAACAATAGCGGCCGTAGATATTACGTTAAATCCGGCAAGTCCAATGATAAGTGCTGCGGCATATACGAATAACTTTGCAGGTGCCACTTCCACTACCTTGTTTGTCATTGACCATAATACAGATAAATTATATCAGCAAAACCCTCCCAATAACGGAACTTTAGTAGAGACAGGTTCTTTAGGTATTAATATTACCAATGCTAATGGTTTTGATATTGGAAGCATGAGCCAAAAAGCCTATTTAATGGCATCGGTAGGTTCCTCTACAAAAATTTACTCTATAAATACCACAACAGGGGCTGCAACTTCAGTTTCCGACTATCCGAATACGGTAAAAGCTTTTACTATAGGATTAGGATTTTAAACTCATCATATTTTATTTCAATAATGGAGAAGCGCGGAAAACTTTGTTTTCCGCGCTTCTGACTAATATAAATGAAAGATAATCCAAATTTAAATGTGGCTGAGCTTTTTAGTTCTGTTGAATATCCAGAAAATAATTGGAAAAATAAGCAGTGTAAGCACGGTAGCTGTAATAAGCCCTCCAATAATGACAATCGCCAGAGGTTTTTGAGATTCTGAGCCGATCCCTGTAGACAATGCTGCCGGCATCAATCCGATAGAAGCCATAAGCGCAGTCATAATTACGGGTCTTGTTCTGGATTTCACTCCGTTTAATATCGCGGAGTCTATATCAAGACCGTCTTTCACATTCTGATGGAATTCTGTGATAAGAATTACCCCATTCTGAATACAAATTCCCAGGAGAGCAATCATCCCTACTCCGGCAGAGATTCCAAAATTGATTCCGGTAACGTGTAAAGCGATAATTCCTCCTATTAAAGCAAAAGGTACATTAGCCAGTACCAACAGGGAATCTTTCATATTTCCAAACAGGATAAACAACAGGAAGAAAATCATCACAATACTTACGGGTACCACCTGTGCCAATCTGTGAGAGGCTCTCTGCTGGTTTTCAAACTGTCCGGTCCATCCTACGGAATAGCCATCAGGAAGTTCAATAGTTTCCACTTTTTTCTGGGCATCGGCAATGGTGCTTCCCAAATCTCTGTCACGGATGGAGAATTTAACCCCGATATATCGTTTGATATTGTCTCTGTAAATAAATGCAGCTCCGTTGTCTTTTACAATGGTACTTATTTCTTTTAAAGGGATCTTTGCTCCGTCCTGGGTAGGAACCATCAAAGCGGCAATATCGTTTTCACTGGTCCTGTATTCCTGTGAATAACGCAGACGGATCGGGAATTTTCTTTCACCATCAAACATTTCTGAAGCGGTTTTCCCTCCAAAAGCCATTTCCAATACGGCCTGTGCATCTGCCGGCATTACTCCATAAGCAGCCATTTTATCTCTGTCCAGCACAACGCTTACTTCCGGCTGACCGATATTTTTAATAATTCCGGGGTCTTTTACCCCTTGTACATCCTTAATTTTTAATAAAACTTCATTCGCTATTTTATCCAGAGTTTCCAGATTATCACCATAGATTTTAATTCCGTTTTCTGCTTTAAAACCTGCTACTGCTTCTGCCACATTATCTGAAATCGGCTGGGAATAATTGAAAGTAATTCCCTGATAACTTCTGAGCTTTTTATCAATTTCATTAATCAATTCATCATAGGTGATCTTACGCTTCCATTCTTCTCTTGGCTTAAGGTTAACAGCAAACTGTACGAATCCAAATCCATTGGGGTCTGTTCCGTCATTACTTCTCCCCGTCTGTGCCAGAACATCTGTGACTTCTGAAAAGCTCATAATGTCTTTCTTTAAAAGGTCTGCTGTTTTCAGAGATTCTTTTAATGATGAACTCATCGGCATTTCGGCAGTGATCCACAATGAACCTTCGTTCAACTGCGGCAGGAATTCTGTTCCTAAAAATTTACCGGAAAATAAAGTGAGTGCCAGGAAAGATATGGCAACAATCATGCTCGTTTTTTTATGCTTAAATGTTAAATTAAAGCCTTTCAAAACGATTCTATCCCAGAAATTAACAAACGGATTATTTTTTTCTCTTACATTTTTATTTAAAAGGATATGTGAAAGAACAGGAACCAGCGTTAATGTAAATATTAATGCTCCAATTAATGCAAATCCCAGTGTAAAAGCCAAAGGAGAAAACATCTTCCCTTCCACTTTCTGAAATGAGAAAATAGGAATCAGGGAAGTAATGATGATTAATTTTGAAAAGAAGATTGCTTTTCCCAATCCGGTCCCGGTCTGTTTGATCCAGCCTCCTTTTGCGAGTTTGTTAAACTTCTCTGTTCCATATTTGTGCGCCTTATGATCAAGCATTACAAAGAGTCCTTCTACCATGACGACGGCTCCGTCTATGATGATCCCGAAGTCCACGGCTCCTAATGAAAGCAGGTTAGCACTCATTCCGGCTAACTTTAAGCATAAAAATGCAAAGAGTAAGGATAGAGGAATAATGATGGAAACAATCAGCGTTGTTCTCCAGTCGGCCATAAAGATTAAAACGATTACCGTTACCAGCACAATTCCTTCAATAAGGTTGTGCATTACAGTGTGGGTGGTAAAATCCATCAGATTGTCACGGTCGTAGAAAGTAACCATTTTGACATCTTTTGGAAGTATTTTTTCGTTAAGCTCTTTAATTTTAGCCTTCACTCCTACCAAAACCTCTCTTGGATTTTCTCCTTTTCTCATGACAACAATTCCTTCTACCGTATCGTCATGATGATTCAGGGCAGCCTGTCCTACTCTGGGCATTGAACTTTCATGAACCTCAGCAACATTTTTTACCAAAACAGGGTTTCCGCTGTCATTCTGAATGGTAATATTTCCGATATCGGCCACAGATTTCACCAAACCAATCCCTCTTACAACGTAAGCCTGACCGTTTTTTTCAATAACATCTCCTCCTACATTCAGGTTACTTTTGGTGACAGCATCATATACCTGAAGCGGCGTCAGATTATATTTATCCAATGCTCTCGGATCAATACTTAATTCAAAAACTTTATCCTGGCCTCCGAAAACGTTGATATCAGCTACTCCGGGAACCCCTCTTAATGCACGGTCTATGACCCAATTTTGAAGGGTAAGCAACGCTCTTGAATCTTTTGTTTTACTTTCCAGCGTATATCTGAAAATCTCCCCGGTTGGCCCGTAGGGTGGCTGTACTTCTGGATCTACCTCATCAGGAAGGCTAATGGTTCTTAATTGGTTATTGACCTGATTTCTGGCAAAAGTATCGTCCACCCCATCGTCAAACAGAATTTTAACAATGGAAAGACCAAACATGGTGGTACTTCTCACACTTGTTTTTTTCTGAACCGGGCTCATCGCCAATTCTATGGGGGTAGTGACAAAACGTTCTACTTCTTCTGCACTGCGCCCATTCCATTGGGTAATGATGACAATCTGGGTATTGGTAACATCCGGAAAAGCTTCAATAGGCATATTTTTGAAACTTATAAATCCGGAGATGGCTAAAATCGCTACCCAGATAAAGGTAAATGCTTTATTTTTTAATGAAAAAGCGATTATATTTTTTATGAATTTATTCATGATAGATAAATTGATGACCTAAAAAAGCCGTTAAAGAAAAACATCAATATTCTTAAGGATTTAATAAGACTAGCTGTTCAGTGAACGGTATATCAGCAGCTGGTTGTTGGTAATCACTTCTTCTCCTTCTTTCAGGCCGTCTGCTATATAAGTGACATCCCCTACTTGTTTTAATACTTTAATTTCTCTCACCTTCACATCTGTTCTTGATTTAAAAATCACTACAAAGCTCTTGTTATCATCAAAAATCACTGCTTTGGACGGAACAGTCAGCATCGTATTGCTCTCCAGGCTGGAAACCTTTATTGTTGCTTTACTGTCCGGAATGAGAAGTCCATTGGCATTATCCAATACCACTCTGGCCTGCATAGCATTGGTCTGTGGATCAATAATCTTGAATATTTTATCAATTTTCCCGTCAAAAACTTTATCCGGGTAAGAAAGAGTAGATACCTGCGCTTTCATTCCAAGGCTTATTTTATCAATATCCGATTCGTTGACATTCATTATTGCCCAAACGTTGGTTGTATTGGCAACATCAAAGATATTATCACTCCTGTCACTTCTCAGCTGCATATCTTTATTGATACTTTTCTGAACAATATAACCGTTGATGGGTGCTACTACACTGTATATATTCCCGGTTTTTACATTATAAACCGTACTTACTGCTGCAGCTCTCTGCAACTGGTCTTCGGCTTTTTGTAACTGGCTTTTTGCTTCCAGCACGTCTCTTTCTGTATTTAATTTTCCTTCGTAGAGTTCCTTCGCAACACGAAGATTATTTTTCGCCACTACCAGATCTGTTTTTGCATCGCTTACATCTTTTTGAATTTCTGCAAGCTCGGTACTTCTGATGGTTGCCAGCACCTGCCCTTTTTTTACATAGTCGCCCAGCTCTACATTTACACTCATCACATTTCCTCCTACCAGCGGATAAACATCTATATAACTGTTTTTGTCTGCTGAGATCTTTCCGTAAAAGCTGTATTCATCTTCTATATTCTTTTTTTCAACTTTTGCCAGGGAAATAGAATTCAGCATTGTATTGCTCAGCTCGAATCCTTTTTTGGCGTGATTGGTTTTCTCTTCCTCTTTTTTTGAACAGGCCAATAATGAAAGGGCCATCAATACGGGGATAATATATGTTTTCATGGTTTTAATAGAAGATTTTAGTTTGTACGAGTTGATTAAGCTGCTCTGCTGACTGCATGATCTCATTTTTCATATCATAGATCTGTAGGGCTGTTTCCCTGTAGCTGTCCATAAAGTCTGTGAATTCAATCAGGTTGACATTTCCTTTTCTGAAATTATTCAGCATTCCGTTGTATACGAGGTCCATATTCTGCAGATCTGTAGTTTTGATGTCCAGAAGCTGATCATACTGTGCTTTCCAGGTTTTATAAGCAGACTGCACTTTCGTCTCCAGGGTCATTTTTTGAAAGTCAGCATTTTTCTGATTCTGTTGAATAGCATAGTTTGCTTTTACCACGTTCCCCTGATTCGCTTTCCATAAAGGCAAAGGAATTCCTAAGGTAAGATTCGCTTCATTATTAAAAGTTCCGCCTGCCTGATCCCATGCAGCGCCTACTGTCACATCCGGCACATTCAAAGATTTCTGCCATTGTGCATATAGCTTACTGTTGTCAATAAGTTTCAGATTGTAACGGTAATCAGCATTATTTTCCAACGCTTTGCTTTTCAGTTCTTCTTCATCACCGAATGGCTGTGCTGCCAGTGATTCTTTAGCTTCAGCTTCAGACATCGTTGGTTCTATTTCTTCCGAAACTCCCGTTAAAACTTTCAGGTTCTGTTCAAAATCCAGAATATTTTTATTGATCTCAAGTTTATCATGATTCAGCTGGATTACAATACTCTGTAACCTTACTGCATCTTTAAGGGAAACATTCCCTTTTGCAGACTGCACACGATAAGCATTTAAAAGATCATTCATGTAGCCTAACTGCTTATTGGTATTCTCCAGTTTTAGTTTTTCGTAATAAAGGTTGAAATAGGCGGAACGAAGCTGAGATCTTAAATCCGCCAGCAATTGGGAAAACTGAAGCTGGGCAAGTTCTTTATTGGATTTGGCAAAAGCAATTTCGTTTTTCTTTTTCCCACCCATGTAAATCAATTGAGTAATTCCTGCTCCTTTTGAGTGTCCCACATCAAAAACCTTTTTATCCTGGGGATTGTAAGCATTGAATTGCCCGCTTAGTTGTGGTAGTTCCCAGATTTTAGCCTGCAGAATATCTGCATCAGCCATATTGATGTTGTATTGTTCGGCGAGCAGCTGGAGGTTGTTCTTCTGAAAGGCTTCTTCGCAATCCAAAAGAGACATCTGCTGTTGTGCTGCCATGAATGAGGAAACGGCGAGACACAGCACTGCAATTCTGTTCATTGTTTTTCTTTTTAAATTACAAAATTGCTTTGATGCTATTAAAAGAAACTTAAATGACGCTTAAAAAAATATTAAAATCTCCTTCTACAGGACGTTTCAAACAAAAAAATAACAGTTGAAAAGGTATTTTATTCTCCAAGAGTTGAATTTTTTATTAAAAATTTAATCCGGGGTTTAACAAAAAAGCAACTGATTTTGAGGTCAGTTGCTTTTGAATATTATTTCTTAAAAATTAAAGTAAATTTATTAATATATTCCTGAGGAGAGGAGTATATGATATCGGCATCATGGTATTCCAAAATTCTTTTGACAATCCTAAGACCTAGGCCCGATCCTGCAATATTCTGGGCATTATTCCCTCTTGTGAAAGCTTCAAACAGTTTAGCCTGCTCATCTTCAGAAATAGTATTTCCATGAGAAAGAACTTCTACAGAAAGGTTATCATTCGTTTCGGTAATCAAGACATTCACTTCTGAATTATCAGAATATACCGCTGCATTTTTAAAGAGATTAATAAAGACGATAACCAATAACGATTGAATTCCTTTTATCATGAGAAAAGCATTCTCGGAACTGTCTTCATTAATAAGAAAGTCTAGCTTAAGTTGTGGATAACTTTTCTCTACTGCCTCAAAAGCCTCAAAGATAACTTCATCAATTCTTACCTCCTCATAAATACTCTGAATATTTTCTTTATCAAATTTTGTAAGCAGCAAAAGTGAATTCGTCAAATCCGACAACTGGTATACATCCCGTTGAATCTGTTGTAAAGAAGACAAGGTTTCCGGAGAATGCTCTTCAAATTTTATGAGGTTCTCCAAC
This sequence comes from Chryseobacterium sp. GVT01B, assembly GCF_019970045.1. Classification (GTDB taxonomy): domain Bacteria; phylum Bacteroidota; class Bacteroidia; order Flavobacteriales; family Weeksellaceae; genus Chryseobacterium. The sequence goes on along the minus strand of NZ_JAHXYI010000004.1, from coordinate 17,251 downwards.
TGAAATGCCATTCTTGTAATTGGTGTTCTTATCTCATGGGAAGCACTAGCGGTAAAATCCTTTTGTGACTGAAATACATCATCCAGCCTTCCGATCATTGTATTAAATGATTTTGCCAGTACACTGACTTCATCATTAGACTGCTCCACAGGAATCTGTTTTGTAAGTTTATGGGCCGTGACTTCAGAAATCTCTTTGTTCAGATCTTCCAGCGGACGCAGAAACTTTTCCACAAAATAATAACTAAAAAAGCCAATAAGAAGGGTACTCATAGCATAAGCTGTGATCAAAAGATATTTCAGAAACCCCAGTTTTGATTTTCCGTTGGTATCAAAGGCACTCGTAAGAATATAATAGTCTTCACCATTAATTGTCCTGAGCGCGGCATAGATCTCCGGAACTGTTCTTTCCGTATAGATAATCTTTTTCTTATCCAGTTCTTTAAGCATCGCACTGTCCCAGGTGACATTCCGGTCCTTGATGGTGCTGTAGATCAGTTCTTTTTTTTCGTTGAAAATTAAAATCTTTTCATTCAAAAGAATATTATCTGAATTTTCATTGAAAAAAACCGGTGCTTCCTCCTCAAAGTCTTTGGATTTTGAAATGAAATGAGATGTAAATTCAAGTCGTTGTCTGAAACGTTCTTTAAATTCATCTCTCCTGAAATCGTTAAAAGATAAATAAATGACCGCCATCACCATTCCAAAAAGTAATGAAAAGGCGATACTGATCGTTAAAGCTATCTTTCTTTTTAAAGACATTTATAGTGGGCTAAGGTAATATCCGAAACCTGAACGGGTATGGATCAGTTTTATTTTAAAATCTTTATCAATTTTTTTTCTGAGGAAATTAATATAAACTTCTACCGTATTGGTATTCGTATTAAAATTATGTTCCCATACATGTTCTGTAATCTGCTGTTTGGAAACCGTTCTTCCTTGTGCTTCCGCAAGATAAACCAGCAGCTGAAATTCTTTTAATGTAAGGGTGATTTCATTTCCTCCACGATACACCTTCTGTTCGGTTTTGTTAATGATAAGATCATCAATTCTGAGAATATCCTGATCCGAATTATCGGAAGGTGCTTTTCTTCTCAGCAGCGAGTTCATTCTTAAAAGAAGTTCTTCAAACTGAAAAGGCTTTACCAGATAATCATCGGCCAGCCTGGTGAAGGCATCCTTTTTATCAGAGATATCTCCATAGGCAGAAATGATAATGATTGGCGTATTCTTATCAAAAGAACGGATGGTCTGGCAGACGTCAAGTCCATTTATTTTAGGAACATTAATGTCAAGCAAATACAGTTCGTAAGTATTATTTTTTATCTGGCGGAGAAAAGTTTCCCCGTCATAGATTTTATCACAGTTAAAATTATTTGATTCTAAAAATCGGCAAAGTTCTGCAGACAGAATGAGATCATCTTCTAATAAAAGAATATTCATCAAAAATTTATTTTACACGAATTTAACGAAAATTTTATGATTGTGATTCTAAAGATAAAGTAAAAGTTTTCGGGGAACTTCTATATTTTATTATTAATAGATAAAAGTAGCCTTGAAAAATTGGGTATAATCAGTTTTATTGTTTTGTTTAAGCAGGTGTTTAACGATAAAACTCCTTCAGTGATAAAATCACATCATGTTGTATTCAAAAAATTAGAGCAAAAAAAAATCCCGAAGAAATTCGGGAAAATCGAGAGCCAACTACGGGACTTGAACCCGTGACCTCTTCCTTACCAAGGAAGCACTCTACCGCTGAGCTAAGTCGGCATTAACTAAAAAAATCACACTGAGTAGCGTGATTTTTTTGAGCGGAAGACGGGGGTCGAACCCGCGACATTCAGCTTGGAAGGCTGACGCTCTACCAACTGAGCTACTTCCGCAATTTTGTTTCCAAAATTATTGGTAAACGCTGTGCAAAATTAAGAAAACTTATTTAATTTTGCAAGTTTTTTAATAATATAAAATGTGGGGAGAGCAGGATTCGAACCTACGAAGCCGAAGCAACTGAGTTACAGTCAGTCCCATTTAGCCACTCTGGAATCTCCCCAGATATTTTATATTAAAATGAGCCTCCAGAGGGATTCGAACCCACGACCCCGAGATTACAAATCACGTGCTCTGGCCAACTGAGCTATGGAGGCATTTTAATAAAAGACTGAAAGTGATTGAGAGAATCTACTCTACACATTTCAGTGTTAAAAAAAATACTCTTATTGAGGTATTTTTTTGAGCGGAAGACGGGGGTCGAACCCGCGACATTCAGCTTGGAAGGCTGACGCTCTACCAACTGAGCTACTTCCGCAATTTTGTTTCCAAAACTATTGGTAAACGCTGTGCAAAACTAAGAAAACTTATTTAATCCTGCAAGTTTTTTTTATAAAAATATAAAGTGGGGAGAGCAGGATTCGAACCTACGAAGCCGAAGCAACTGAGTTACAGTCAGTCCCATTTAGCCACTCTGGAATCTCCCCAAAAAGTTTATATTTTATGAGCCTCCAGAGGGATTCGAACCCACGACCCCGAGATTACAAATCACGTGCTCTGGCCAACTGAGCTATGGAGGCAAATATAAAAAAGAATTCAAAAGATCGCTGTTCCTTTTTTGCGAGTGCAAATATAGAACGGATTTTTTGAATTCTCAAATTTTTTATGAACTTTTTTTAACTTTTTTTCCTATGCCATTTCTTTTTTCTTGATTAATAGCTTTTTAGCAGTATCAACGCAAAGGTCCAGACTTTCTTCAAAACTTGCAGATGTCTTTTTTACTACAATATCATCTCCCGGAACCGCTAGAATAAGTTCAGTTGTTTTGTTCACTTTATCAGCGTTATTTTCTACTTTCAAAAATACCTTACACTCCTGAATCTTGTCATAAAAGGTATCTAATTTACTTACTTTTTTGTCAATGTGTGACTCTAGTGGTTCGTGTGGAGTTAAACCAATTGATTGTACTGAAATCTTCATAATTCTTCTTTTTTTGAAGCTCGAGGGTGAGCCTGATTAAACACTTTTTTCAATTGTTCAATATTAGCATTCGTATAGACTTGAGTACTGGCAAGACTGGAATGCCCTAATATTTTTTTCACTTTGGAGATCTCCGCCCCATTATCCAAAACGTGAGTAGCAAAGCTATGCCGAAGGATGTGAGGACTTTTTTTTTCTTTCGTTGTTATAAGACTAAGGTACTTATTAACTACCACATAAACAAATTTTTCGTTGAGTTTTTTCCCCTTCTTATTTACAAAAAAATATGATTTAAATTCTGTCTGTGGATTTCTTATTTCCAGATAACTTTTAAGGAGTCCAGACAATTCATTGGAAACAGGAATTACCCTTTCTTTATTTCCTTTTCCTATTACTTTTAATTCATTTTCATATAAGTTAACATTCTCAAATATCAGGCCACAAAGTTCCGCTTTACGCATGCCTGTCTGATAAAGAACTTCCATGATGCACCTTTCAAGCACATCATGCAGCTGTTCGAAAATTCTATCATTAAGATCTGCCATCTCTTCTTTAGACATAGGAATCTGTTTTTCAGCATAAAACTTCAGGGAAGAAATCCCTTCAGTGGGAGAAACATTGATTTCGCCTATTTTTAAAAGAAAAAGATAAAAACTACGGAGAGAAGATAATTTTCTATTGATACTTCTTTTGGAAATATTGTTTTCGCTGAGTTCAACAATAAAATTTCTGATGATTTTTTTGTCCGCTTTAGCCAGATTGTCGGAAGACTCCGTTCGGAGAAAGAAATGGGAGAAATCTTCAAGGTCTTTTTTGTAGCTTGTAACAGTATGAGGAGAGTACCTTTTTTCGAATTGTAAGTATTCTAAAAACTTTTCCAGCATCATGGGTATAAAAATAAAAATTCACTCCTCAAATATAAGAATTTAAGAAGTGAATTAATATATGATTAAGAAAAAATCTTAAGCCTGCTCTTCTTTGCTAAGCGCTCTTTGTTTGTAAGCAGCTTTCAACCTTGATTGTCTCAAAGTTACAGAAGGCTTGATAAACGCTTGTCTAGATCTCAATTGACGAACTGTACCTGTTTTATCAAATTTTCTCTTGTATTTTTTTAAAGCTCTGTCGATGGATTCACCATCTTTTACTGGAATTATTAACATATTTTACATCTCATTTTGGATTGCAAAACTAGACAATTTTTCTTACATCACAAAATATATTACCATAAAGAATTACTCTTTTATCTGAATATTGCTAATAAACCTAGTGTTATAGGCATTTAACACATACTAATATTTTTATCCACAATGACTAAAAAATCAATCCATAACAGCTTCAAATTATTCATTTTACTAACTACTTTCATTAAAAGACACCCATATTAATGAAATGTAAACAAAAAGCATTATCTTTGCGTTCACTTTATTCATGGGGTTGACTGGTTTCGACAGCAAGACCAATGGGTAAGTAAGCATGCAGAGAACCGTGGCGCGATCTCTATAATCCCTTGCTACAAAATTTTAACTGGCAACGAAGAGTTCGCTCTTGCAGCTTAATATCGAAGTATAGTAGATCAAGCGTTTTCCTGAAGATAGTAAGGAAGCAAGATATCTCACAAATGCTCTGTTCTGCGGCGTTTGATCCTGAGATATAGGAATGCGGGAATAAGATTTTAGAAGCTTCGGCTAAAATTCGAAAACTTTAGAAGATAAGCTGGAAGTTGGGTGTCTATCCTCTGCTTTCAGTCGAAAACCAATGGTAGAATAAGCATGTAGAAAGCTTATGTATTGCTTGTTTGGACGAGGGTTCGAATCCCTCCAACTCCACATAAAAACCGCTTAGTTTATCTGAGCGGTTTTTTATTTTCAAAAACCTTTATATCATTACCATCCCTTCTTCTTTCTAATTTTAGATTTACTTATCATTTTTCAAACCAAGTATAGACCTATACAATATAGATAGTATACTTGAAAGAAAAGAATATTCTAAATTCCTCAAAACCTAGATTTCAAAATCAATTTTCTTTTACTCCTAATTAAAGAAAGATATATTAGTAGAGAAAAAAAGAACAAGTTGATTTCACAAAATTTAAATTCACAAAATGGAATACACAATGGAGATCTAAGAGTCATATATATTAAGTTTTTTTTAGATCTTCAGGATTACTTTCATATTTACACTCAGGCACCAAATATAACCTCCTGAAAACTAAAAGACTAAAGCGAGACAATTTAAAATGAAAGCTTCTAGTCCACAAAAAAGGCTAAAAAAATGTTTTATCGTAAAGAATTTTATATATTTGCACCATCTAACAATTAAAAAAATAATTTACTATGTCAGACATTGCATCAAGAGTAAAAGCTATCATCGCTGATAAGCTTGACGTTGAAGAAACAGAAGTAACTCCTGAAGCTAGCTTCACTAACGATTTAGGAGCTGATTCACTAGATACAGTTGAGTTAATCATGGAATTTGAAAAAGAATTTAACATTCAGATCCCTGATGACCAAGCTGAAAAAATTACTACTGTAGGACACGCTATCGCTTACATCGAAGAAGTAGTAAATAAATAATATTCTTCAACAAAAAAGAAATTAAACAAAGTTTATGGAATTAAAAAGAGTAGTTGTAACAGGATTTGGAGCAATAACGCCAATAGGAAATAATGCAAAAGAATACTGGGAAAATCTTGTGAAAGGTGAGAGCGGTGCCGCTCCGATTACTCTTTTTGATGCCACAAACTTTAAAACAAAGTTCGCTTGCGAAGTCAAAGGTTTCGATCCATTACAGCATTTCGATAAGAAAGAGTCTAAAAAAATGGACCGAAATACCCAACTGGGACTTGTTGCTGCAAAAGAAGCAGTAGCACATTCCAGAATTATTGAAGACAATGTAGACAAAAACAGAGTTGGAGTAATTTGGGGTTCCGGAATCGGAGGTTTAGAGACTTTTGAAACTGAAGTGTTAGGATGGGCCAATACGGAAATTCCGAGATTCAACCCGTTCTTTATCCCAAAAATGATTGCGGATATCACTCCAGGACATATCTCTATTGAGTACGGTTTCCATGGACCAAACTACACAACTGTATCTGCATGTGCATCTTCAGCAAACGCTATAATTGATTCCAAAATGCTGATCCAGTTAGGAAAAGCAGACGTGATTGTGTGTGGAGGCTCTGAAGCAGCCGTTACAGCAAGTGGTGTCGGTGGATTTAATGCAATGATGGCACTTTCTACAAGAAATGATGATCCTAAAACAGCTTCAAGACCTTTCGACAAAGACAGAGATGGATTTGTATTAGGAGAAGGTGCAGGATGTATTATTCTTGAGGAATATGAGCACGCTGTAAAACGTGGTGCTACAATTTATGCAGAATTATTAGGAGGAGGTTTAAGTGCTGATGCACATCACATGACCGCTCCTCATCCTGAAGGCCTTGGTGCTTATCTGGTAATGAAGAGTTGCCTGGAAGATGCAGGTTTAACTGCTGATGAAGTAGATCATATCAATATGCATGGTACTTCTACTCCATTAGGAGACATCGCAGAATCCAATGCAATCTCAAGATTATTAGGCGAGCACGCTTATGACATTCAGATTAATTCTACAAAATCAATGACAGGCCACCTTCTTGGTGCTGCAGGTGTTATTGAAGCTATCGCTGCATTGGGAACTATTATTCATGGTACTGTTCCTCCTACCATCAACCATTTTACTGATGATGAAAATATTGACAGCAGACTAAACTTTACGTTTAATACAGCTGTGAAGAAAGATGTAAAAGTAGCCATGAGCAATACTTTTGGATTTGGCGGGCATAACGCTTGCGTTCTATTTAAGAAAATCTAAATTCAATGAATGGAGTTACAGAAATACTTTTCTAAATTCCTTCTCAAAAAAAGAAAAAGACAATTAACGGAGAGAGAGTATTTTCTCAGTACCGAGCTTAAAAAAGTTTTAGGTACAGAGGTACAGAATATAGCTCTTTACCGCGAAGCTTTTTCTTTAAAAAATTCTTCTAAAAATCAAGACAGCAACTACGAAAGACTTGAATTTTTGGGAGATTCTGTTTTGGGTACAATTATTTCTTGTCATTTGTTCCAGACCTATCCCCAAGCTAACGAGGGCTATCTGACACAGATGAAATCTAAGATTGTTAATAGGAAAAACCTCAATAAATTAGGCGAAGACCTAAAGCTTACCAACCTTTTGCAAAAGCAAAACAGTTCTTCTGCTTTGGGCGAGAATATCTCCGGAAATTTATTCGAAGCTCTAATTGGTGCCGTTTATTTAGATTTCCATTATGATACCTGTAAAAGGATTATTTTGGAAAAATTGCTGACCCCTTCTGAAATCAACAAGCTTGAAAACAAGATTGTAAGCTACAAAGGTCTCCTTCTAGAATGGAGCCAAAAGAAGAAGGTCAATATAAAGTACGAAACCTGCGAAGAAATACAAGCTAATAAATCTGTGGTATTCCGATGTCACGTTTGGCTGGGTGAAGGAAAAATTGCTAATGCAGCGGAAACTTCCAAGAAAAAAGCAGAGGAAAAGGCAGCACAAAGGGCATTTTATATTTTAAATAAAAAAGAAAATATACTTGGAAATTCAAAAACTTTATGATCTTGATGATATAGAATTTGAAGATATTGCCATAGGATTGGTAAGATTAGCAAAAGATATACCTGCTCATGAGTTTTTTTACAAAATAAATCATACCAACAACCTCAGTTTTTCAAGAAAAAAAGATCTTGTCTTTCATGGAGGGTATTATGATTATTTTTTCCCAAGATTTGAGGCCTACCACAAGTTTTCTAAGACCTGTTTTACCTTTATTTCCAATAAATCTTCTGAAAGTAAGCAAAAAAAAGTTCAGACAGAACTCTTTACAGAAGAAGAAAACATTAAATTTTTATTAAATAATCAGGTAGATGTGGAATATATTCTACATAGTTCGGAACAGTTTCCTGATTTTTCCGTAATTTTGCTCCCTGAAAATCTTGTGTTTCCAATTCAAGATTATACACTGAGTTCTGATGAAGAACTTTATCAAATTATCCAGTATTATGAATAAGTATTTAAAGAAGACAAAAATTATCGCAACACTAGGACCTGCTTCATCATCGAAGGAGGTAATGTTAGATTTAATGAGAGCGGGTGTTGATATTTTCAGAATAAATTTTTCCCATGCAGATTACGACTTAGTTCGAAAAAATATTGAAATAATTAGAGAGCTAAACAGCGAGTATGGTTATTCAGTGGGAATCCTGGGAGACCTTCAGGGACCTAAGCTGAGAGTAGGAGTTGTAAAAGAAGGATCTTATCTGAATCCTGGCGATATTCTTACCTTCACCAACGAAAAAATGGAGGGAGATTCCACTAAGGTATACATGACTTATCAACAGTTTCCACAGGATGTAAAAGTAGGGGAAAGAATCCTTATTGATGATGGGAAACTGATGTTGGAGGTTATCGAAACCAATGAAAAGGATACTGTAAAAGCAAAAACTATTCAAGGAGGTCCGTTAAGCTCTAAAAAAGGTGTTAATCTACCTAATACAAATGTTTCTCTTCCAGCTTTAACAGAAAAGGATATTCAGGATGCTAATTTCATGCTTGACATGGAAGTTGACTGGATTGCCTTATCGTTTGTTCGTCATGCTCAGGATATTATTGACTTGAAGGAGCTTATCAAAGCACACCCGAATGGTAAATTCAAGACTCCTATTATTGCGAAGATTGAAAAACCTGAAGGGGTAAAAAATATTGAAGAAATCCTTGTTGAATGTGACGGATTAATGGTTGCCCGTGGAGACCTTGGAGTAGAAGTTCCAATGGAAGAAGTTCCGGCAATCCAGAAAAATCTGGTAGAAAAAGCAAGATTCTATTCTAAGCCGGTAATCATCGCTACCCAAATGATGGAAACGATGATCAACAGCTTAACGCCAACAAGAGCGGAAGTAAATGACGTAGCGAACTCTGTATTGGATGGAGCTGATGCTGTCATGCTTTCGGGAGAAACTTCTGTAGGTAGATATCCGGTACAGGTGGTGGAAAACATGGCTAAAATTGTAAAAAATATCGAAACCACTCATTTCTATCAACACAAAAATGAGCCTATCGAAAAAGATTATAACTGTATTGATGAGAGATTCATTACAAACAGGGTTTGTCTTGCAGCGGTAAGAATCGCTAAAACAACAAACGTTTCTGCTATTGTAACGCTTACTCACTCTGGATACACAGCTTTCCAGCTTGCAGCACACAGACCAAACTCACATATCATCGTCTATAGCGGTAACAGAAGAGTTATTACTATGCTGAACCTTCTTTGGGGTGTTCACGCCTATTATTATGATATGAAGAAATCTACGGATGAAACAATCATTCAGGTAAATATGCTGACACACAACTACGGTTATATTGAAACCGGAGACTTTGTAATCAATATCAATGCAACTCCATCATATGAAGGTGGAAAAACAAATACGCTGAGATTGACGACAGTATAAGCAATAAGCAATAAGCAATAAGCAATAAGCAATAAGCAAAATTACTTTTTGTAAAAGCATAAAAAATTCCCGGAAATTAATTTCCGGGAATTTTTATTTTTATGTGTGGTAATTTGTCATTCTGAACAAAACGGGAGTGAAGTGAAGAATCTGTGAGATTCCTCGGTTCCTCGGAATGACATTTTACTCTTCTAATTACCTACAATCGTCTTTGCAGTTACAAATTCTTTTAAAGCCAGTAAAGACAACTCTGTTCCATATCCTGAAGCTTTTGATCCTCCGAACGGGAAACGCGGATCAGAACTTGTCATTCTGTTGATATTGACTGTTCCGGATTCAAGGCTTTCAATGAAGAATAGCTGACGGTCTTTATTTTTAGTCCATACAGAATTGGAAAGTCCGAAAGGAATATCATTGGCCATTTGTAAGGCTTCCTCATCATTTTTTGCAATCATAATCATACCAAGAGGACCAAAAAGCTCTTCTTTTAAGATCGGATTTCCTTCCTGAACTCTTATTAAACCTGGTTTAAATTCATTATCTGAAATTCTTTCCAGAGGAATGATAATTTCTGCGCCATTTTCCAATGCCCTGTTGAATTGAGCTTCCAGCTCATCAGCCAGGTCAGGTCTTGCCATTCCAGCCAGTTTGGTTTCTTTATCTAAAGGATCTCCAATTTCGTATTTTTTATATTCTTCAATGAATATAGGAAGAAACTCATTTTCGATCTTTTCGTCAATGATAAATCTTTTAGCCGCAGTACAGGTTTGTCCACAGTTTTGAAGCCTTGATTTTACTCCAGCTTTTGCGGCGGCTTCAAGATCCGCATCATCAAAAATGATAAATGCATCACTTCCGCCTAATTCAAGTAAAGATTTTTTGATATTTAACCCTGCTATTGATGCGACCTCACCTCCAGCTTTTCCACTTCCTGTAAGGCTTACACCTCTTACAGCATCATGTTCAAGGATTTCCTTTACTGCTTTATGTCCCACTTCAAGATTCTGGAAAATACCTTCCGGAAAACCTGCCTCTAAAAGAACTTCTTCAATGGCATTTCCGCTTCCGAAACAAATTGAAGCATGTTTCAAAACTATTGTATTTCCGGCTAAAATTGCTGGAGTAGCAAATCTCAATACCTGCCAGAAAGGAAAATTCCATGGCATTACTCCTAAAATCACCCCTTTCGGAGCGTAATGAACTTCGGAATAAGTAAATTCAGATTCTACTTTTTCAGGTTTTAAAATATTATCCGCAGCGGCATAATAATTCATCATTAAAGCACACTTTTCCACTTCAGCTATTGATTCTGAAATGGGCTTATTCATTTCTGTTGTAATTATTTTACCAAATTTCTCTGAATTATTCTTTAAAATTTCTGCTGCTTTTGCAATTAACTTCTGCCTTTCCTCAAACGGCACTTTTCTCCACACTGAAAACGCTTTATCTGCTTTAATAAGCTTGCTTTCAATTAATTGTTCCATAATATAAATCTGTTTTAAATTCAGCTAATGAATTTATGAGCGCTTTTATTTTAAAAGCACGGTGAAATTAGCAAATTCCATTCCTTAAAGGGTCAATAAAATAATGATTTTCTCTATCAGAAGAATATAACTTTATCTTAAATCATTAGCCATTCATTCACAAGACATGCTGCCAGTCTTGCTGTCCGGTCCTGGATATCAAAAGAAGGATTAACTTCTGCAACATCCATTGCAACCAATTTTTTATTTTTTAAGATATGTCTGTAAAAATGCATAAATGTAGGATCCGCAAAGATTCCATTGTACGCTGCAGCCGAAACTCCGGGAGCGATTGATGCATTAAAGACGTCCATACAAATTGTTAGATAGGCATAATCTACAGTATCCAATAGATCATCAATACGCTGATAGATGGATGGAAGGTTTTCAAAAAACAATTCATCTGCCAGGATATATTTCATTCCGTACTGATGAGCGGTATCAAAAAGCTTCAGTGTATTGGAGTTTCTCTGAATTCCAATATGCAGCGAGTTGATAGGACCTTCCTGAGCAATCTGCCAGAATCCGGTACCAGAGCTCGCGCCTACTCCTTTTTCCGGATGTCTGTTATCAAAATGGGCATCAAGATTAATAATCCCTATTTTTTGCTCCGGAAAAGCTGTTTTGACTCCTAAATAATGAGCGTAAGTAACTTCATGGCCTCCACCCAACACAAGGGATTTTCCTCCTTTTAAAAGTACTTTTGAAACATTTTTGGCAAGATTGTTCTGTGTATTTTCCAGATTACCATCGTCACAGGTAATATTCCCAAAATCCAGCATTGAAAAGTCAGGAAGAATTACCGGAAAATTGGACATATTCTTTCTGATCACATCTGGAGCATCTTTAGCTCCCTGACGGCCTTTGTTTCGTCTTACGCCTTCATCTACAGCAAAACCATGCAGAACGAAATCATCCGTTGCGATATTATCGTAATTGCGTTCTTCTTTTACTCTTTGAAATATTCTGTGATGGAGAAGTTCTTCTCCGTCTAATCTGCCTTGCCAAATATTACTCATCATTAATAATTTCAATTTGTATGTTGTTTCCTTAAAGTTCAATCAAATTAAACTATCTTTAATTGTTATCTTCAGTTTTTATTGTTTACTCTTTCTAATCAAAGAAACGTATATACTTTTCATAATTTGAAAAACACAAAATACGATCATGAAAAAGAAATAAAAAGATAAGAGTACTATCAATAGAAAAGCTATAAAAAGAAATCCGGTATAAAATATTTCTAAAAAATGCTTTTCCCCTTCGATCAAGGTTCTATAATTCCAAAGAGCCTGCAAGAAAGTAATCACATTTAAAGATACTATGAATAGTACCAGATAAATTATCAAATTTTTAATAGCTTTCAAAATAGCAAATTTTATATTGAATTCCCATCAATATAAACAAGTTCAGCCTTTAAGCTTCCTTGATTATAGAGCACATTCTGGAAATTATTGGTTTTGAAAGTAACAAAATCTGCTTTTTTCCCTGTTTCCAACTGTCCTCTATCTTCCAGATTAAGGGCGTAAGCTGCGCGGAAAGTCATTCCTGCTAACACCTCAGCAGTTGTCAGTTTCTGGAAAGTAGCTAAGATAGACGCCTGAGTAATTAAATTTCCCATCGGCGCTGATCCTGGATTCCAGTCACTTGCAATGGCAACAATTGCTCCCGCATTTAATAGTTTTCTTGCAGGAGTAAATTTTTCTCCCAGCCCTAAACTTGCTCCTGGAAGAGCTGTTGCTACGGTATCAGACTTAGCCAAAAATTCGATGTCGTCATCAATAGTTGCTTCTAAATGGTCTGCAGATTTAGCCCCCACTTCTACTGCAATCCTTGAGCTTCCTGGTGTAAACTGATCTGCATGAACGGTAATCTCAAAACCTAATTCTTTTGCTCTAAGTAAGAATTCTTTGCTCTCTTCAGGCTGGAATGCAGACTTTTCAATAAAAATATCTACTCTGTTTGCTAATTTCTCTTCTTTTACTTTTGGTAAAATTTCGGTAATGATATAATCAAGATATTCAGGATTGCTTCCTTCAAAATCTCTGGGCTTTAAGTGGGCTGAAAGACAGGTAGGAACCAAAGTAGCTTTAGTTTTATTCTGTGCTTTTTTAATAATTCTAAGCATCTTCAGCTCGTTTTCTACATCAAGACCGTAGCCACTCTTTACTTCAATGGTTGTGATTCCTAAATCAATCAAAAAGTTGATTCTTTCCACTAAAGTTTTCAGCAAGTCTTCTTCTGATGCATTTCTTGTATGCTGCACTGAACTCCAGATTCCACCACCACTTTCTGCGATTTCCAGATAGGTTTTCCCTGCATTACGCATCGCAAAATCATTGGCTCGGTTTCCTCCGAAACAGATATGGGTATGTGAATCTACAAAGGCAGGAAGAACAATCTGTTCTCCTTCGATGCTCTCGATTTCTATGGTAGGATTTTCTGTTTTTAATGTTTCAAAATTTCCAACTTTCTGAATGATATTCTGCTCTACTACAATTCCTCCGTCTACAATAATTTCAAGTTGTTCATCGGAAATTTTTCCTCTTAATGGTAAGTTAGCAAGCGTTACCACCTGCTTAAATGGTCCTATTAATTTCATTAGTTTAAAGTTAATGCTAATGTCCAGATTGAAGCTGATTTATTTATTATCAATACTTGCCTTCTAAACAATCAAAATTTCAATATTTTTTATCAATAATTTTTCCTCTCAAAAATACTTAAAATATCCCAATTATTTAAATCTTAGCGGTTCTCATTTTTAACCTTAGCCTAAACTCAGTGTCAATCTTAACCTTTTCTCAATCTGCCCTTCAACCTTAGTCTAAATTTGCTATCTTTGAGGTAAATGAAATGAATTAATGCCAGATTTTTTACATCCAGATAAGGAAAACTACTCAAACGAGGAGCTGATGCAGGAAGAACAGATCCGCCCCCAGAGCTTTAAAGATTTTGCGGGGCAGAGAAAAACGCTGGAGAACCTTGAAGTTTTTGTTACTGCTGCGAAACGACGTGGCGGAGCACTAGATCATGTTCTATTACATGGTCCGCCGGGACTTGGTAAAACCACTTTAGCCAATATTATTGCCAATGAACTTGGCGTCAACTGTAAGATTACTTCTGGGCCTGTATTAGACAAACCTGGAAGTTTAGCCGGTTTGTTGACCAATCTGGAAGAAAACGATGTTCTTTTCATTGATGAAATTCACCGTCTTTCTCCTGTTGTAGAGGAATATCTGTATTCTGCAATGGAAGATTATAAGATTGACATTATGCTGGAAACAGGTCCTAATGCCAGAAGTGTGCAGATTGGGCTGAATCCTTTTACCTTGGTAGGAGCCACTACAAGAAGTGGAATGCTTACGAAACCTATGCTTGCCCGATTCGGGATTCAAAGCAGACTGGAATATTATTCTATTGAACTTTTGTCAACTATTATTCAGAGAAGTGCAAGAGTTTTAGGAGTTGTTATTTATGAAGATGCAGCGATAGAAATTGCAAGAAGAAGCCGTGGAACACCAAGAATTGCCAATGCATTATTGAGAAGAGTACGTGATTTCGCAGAGATTAAAGGGAATGGTGAAATTGAGATCAAGATTACAAAATATGCCTTGGACTCTCTAAATGTGGATGAATTCGGATTGGATGAAATGGATAATAAGATCATGCGTGTTATGATTGAAAACTTTAAAGGAAAACCGGTTGGTATTTCCGCTTTGGCCACATCTATTGCTGAAAATCCTGAAACACTGGAAGAAGTTTATGAGCCATTTTTGATCCAGGAAGGATTTATTATCAGAACTCCGAGAGGAAGAGAAGTTACTGACAAAGCTTACAAACATTTGAATATTACAAGACCTAAAAATCCGGGAGAGCTGTTCTAAGTTCAAAGTTTTGAGTTTAAAGTTCAAGATTTAAGGTTAATGAGAGTTTATTAGTTTATGTTTATACCCAAATTATACAGAAGCGAAGATTACAATTTGATGAGAGAAATCATCAAAGAAAATTCTTTTGCTTTACTGATTTCTTCTGTTGACAAAATCCGGGCAACTCATGCTATGATGATGCTAAATGAAGATGATCCTGAAAATGCTTATATTGAAACTCATATTTCGAGAGCTAATCCACAGGCGAAAACCTTAAAAAACGGAGATGAAGTACTTTGCGATTTTTTAGGGGCACATACTTACATATCCAGCAGCTGGTACGATCATATTAATGTTTCTACCTGGAATTATGAGGCTGTACAGATCTACGGAAAGATTGAACTGATGAATCATGATGAGCTTTATACTCATTTGGACAAATTGACTTCAAAATATGAAAAATTTCAGCAATGTCCAATGATGGTGAAGGATATGGGAAAAGAATTTGTGGAAAAGGAAATGAAGGGAGCTTTTGGTATTAAAATAATCCCTGACGAAATATTTATCAAACAAAAACTTTCTCAGAACAGAAAACAAGCCGATTATGACAACATTATCAACCATCTTGAGAATTCTGATGATAACGCAAGAAAAATTGCGGAGAAAATGAAAGTAATAAAGAAATAATCAAAATATACATATGAAGTTATATCCAATACAATGTGGAAAATTTAAACTGGACGGCGGTGCTATGTTCGGAGTCGTCCCGAAGAGTCTGTGGGAAAAAACAAACCCGGCAGACGAAAAAAACCTAATCGAACTGGGAACACGTTCCCTGCTTATTGAAGACGGAAAAAAACTAATCCTGGTAGACTGCGGTCTTGGTAACAAACAGGATGATAAGTTTTTCGGACATTATTCTCTTTGGGGAGATGATACTCTTGATAAAAATCTAAAGAAATACGGTTTTATAAAAGAAGATATTACAGATGTATTCCTTACTCACCTTCACTTCGATCACTGTGGTGGTGCTATAGAATGGAATGATGACAGAACCGGATACAGACCAGCTTTCAAAAATGCCCATTTCTGGACTAATGAAAATCACTGGCAATGGGCAACAGAGCCTAATGCAAGAGAGAAAGCAAGTTTCCTGAAGGAAAATATTCTGCCAATACAGGAAAGCGGCCAACTTAATTTTTTACCTCTTCCTACTACCGGAAATTACGGATTTGCTCCAGACCTAAAGATGGATGTCATCTTTGTAGACGGACATACGGAAAAGCAGATGCTTCCTGTAATTCAGTATCAGGAAAAAACAGTTGTTTTTGCGGCAGATCTTATTCCAACAGCGGGACATATCAACCCTGTGTATGTGATGGGATATGATACCAGACCTCTTTTAACAATGGAAGAAAAAGGAAAATTCCTTAAGCAGTGTGTAGACAACGAATATTTATTGTTCTTTGAACATGATGCTCATAATGAGCTGGCAAGTCTTAAAATGACCGATAAAGGGGTAAGACTTGATGAAACGTTTAGCTTTAATGATGTTTTTGGATATTAATTTTAAATCATGGAAGAATTACATTCAGAAACACAACAGGCTGAACCGGAACCAGCACCCAAGATCATAGGTTTAACAGGCGGAATCGGTTCTGGAAAGACTACAGTAGCACACTTTATAGAGGAATTCGGTTTTCCGGTTTACTATTCCGATGACAGAGCAAAGACAATCGTCAATGAGAGTGATGATCTGAAAATAAAGATCAAAGAACTTCTTGGCGAAGAATCTTATGATGAACAAGGATTATATGACAGAAAATTTGTTGCCGGTAAAGTTTTTAACAATAGTGATCTGCTTCAGCAATTGAATGAAATCATACACCCGGCTGTACGAATTGATTTTGAAAATTGGGTAAAGAAGCAAAGCAAATATCTGGTCTTCAAAGAAACTGCATTATTGTTTGAACTAAAACTCAACAGGCAATGTTATAAATCTCTTTTGGTAACCGCTGAGGATAATATCAGAGCTAAAAGAGTAATGGACAGAGATAATAAAACCTACCGTGAGGTAGAGGCTGTCATGGAAAAACAGATGCCTGAAAGGGATAAAATTAAAATGGCAGATTGTATCATCTACAACAATACCAATCTGGAAGAATTAAAAGAACAAACCGAAAAAGTAATCTTTGCTATTGAATAGAAATATTCCAAGATTATTTTCTCGATTAAAAATAAAAAAGCCCTCAGAAAATAGAGTGCCCCCAAAAAGTTAGACACTTTTTAGGGGCATTTTTTATGGGCAAATCAAAGTATAGTTTAGCATTTAAAACAGATTGTGTTGTTAAGGTTTTACAAAGACATCATTCGATTTCCGTAGT
>NZ_JAHXYI010000003.1 GCF_019970045.1 Chryseobacterium sp. GVT01B | reverse complement strand
CAATATATTGACTATTATAATAATGATAGGATAAGAATTAATTTAAAAGGAAAGAGTCCGATAGAATATCGAACTCTTTATTATCAAAAGATTATTTAATTTTGTCTAAACTTTTGGGTGCACTCTATTCCGAGTGGTTTTTTACTTTGAAATCTGATCTTACTGATAGATTACAATATTATCCTTTTTAAGCTGATATCCGCTTTTTTTGTAAGGAACCAATACATATCCATCCTTTTTCCATGCTTTGGCTTTACCGCCTGCTCTGGTAAGAATAATACTTCCTGTATCAGCATCTTTAATGAAAACCTCAGCTTTTTTCATGTCTTTACTGAAAATAACGGCAGCTATTGAAGTATAACTTTCTTTTGGGGCTACCTCTGTCAGTTTAATTTTCTGTTCAAAAGTTCTTACACAGTCTTTCTTGATTTGAGAATAAGTATATCCTGCCGAACCAATACAACCGTGTGCATCCCTGTCACCACCTTTTATTTGAGTTGTTTGCGCGAATGCTAAAGAACCCAGAAATATTGTGCTTAATAAAATTGTTTTTTTCATGTCGATTTGCATATAATAGTAATTACCGAGGTATTATTAAAAATCATGCCAAAAAAGACATAATACACATTTCTGTGAAAACTTTTTTCTTTATTATTTCGTCCAATTGATTTTTGAGTGTTTCACCTCAGCTGAGCTGGTTCCGATCATAATATCAAACTCGCCTGATTCCCAGTCATATTTCAAATCTCCGTTGTAGAATTTCAAATTTTCAGGAGTGATATCGAAAGTTACTTTTCTGGATTCTCCTTTTTTCAAAAATACTTTCTGGAAGCCTTTCAATTCTTTTACAGGTCTTGTAATACTTCCTACCATATCTCTGATATACAGTTGAACCACCTCAGCACCATCATAATTTCCATTATTGGTTACTGTAACGGATGCCTGAATAGCCTGGTCTCCTCTCGGATTGGTATTGGATACTGCAATATCAGAATAATTGAACTTTGTATAGCTTAGTCCATATCCAAAAGAATACAACGGCGTATTACACTCATCCATATAGTTGGAACGGAATCTTTCGTAAGTACATTTATCTACTTTATCCTGGCTCAGCGGGCGACCCGTATTTTTAGCATTATAATAAATTGGAACCTGACCAAGGCTTCTTGGGAAAGTCATTGGAAGTTTTCCTGATGGATTTACTTTTCCGAACAAAACATCTGCAATTGCATTTCCTGCTTCAGATCCTGCAAACCATGCATTCAAAATAGAATCCGGAGTATCTTTTACATTAGTTAAAGCTAATGGACGACCTGTGAAAAGAACCATTGCAATAGGTTTTCCGGTTTTCTTTAGTTCATTTAATAAATCAACCTGAGACTGAGGAATGGTAATTTCTGTTCTTGAAGAAGATTCTCCACTCATTTCCGCAGATTCTCCAATCGCAAGAACAATAACGTCAGCTTTGTTGGCAACGTCCACGGCTTCTTTTAAAAGTTCTTCTTTGGAACGGTTGTCTCTGTCTGTTTTCTTCCCGTGAGCTGCATAGATTTCTTCTAATTTAGCATCATAATCTATGTTTGCTCCTTTCGCTGATAAAAACTTAACTTCTTTTCCGTAGTTTGATTGCAATCCCTGCATTAAAGAAACTGAAGAGGCATGTTTTGTAGCAACACTCCAGGTTCCGGCCATATTCATAGAATTATTAACCAATGGCCCGATTACCGCTACCGTTCCTGATTTTTTTAAAGGTAATACCTGATTTTCATTTTTCAATAACACCATTGATTGAGCAGCAGCACTTCTTGCTATATTACGGTTTTCCATATTATAAACTTCTTTTGCTGCTAATTTGGCATCACCATGTTTGTATGGATTATCAAATAAACCCAGGTCATATTTTGCTTCAAGAATTCTTCTTGCCGCCATATCAATTTCAGCCTGTGTAACTTTTCCTTCTGCCAGAGATTTTTTTAATGTTGTTAAAAAACCTTCTCCAACCATATCCATGTCAACGCCTGCTTTTAAAGCTAAAGCGGAAACCTGCTGAAGATCTCCCATACCATGATCTACCATTTCATTGATACCGGTATAGTCTGTTACTACAAAGCCTTTAAATTTCCATAGATTTCTCAATACTTCAGTCTGAAGCCATCTGTTTCCTGTTGCAGGAACGCCATCCACCTCATTGAAAGAAGCCATAACAGAAGCTACTCCTGCGTCTACTGCAGCTTTGTAAGGAGGAAAATATTCGTTGAACATTCTTACATGGCTCATATCAACTGTATTGTAATCTCTTCCCGCTTCTCCGGCTCCGTATAGTGCAAAGTGTTTTACACATGCTAAGATATTGGTTCCATTGGCAAGATCTTTCCCCTGGTAGCCATATACCATATTTTTAGAAATTTCACTTCCTAAATATGGATCTTCACCGGAACCTTCCGATACTCTACCCCATCTTGGTTCACGGGAAATATCTACCATTGGAGAGAATGTCCAATTGATTCCGTCTGAAGCAGCTTCTCTGGCGGCTACTTTGGCAGACTGCTGTACAAGATTCATATCCCATGAAGCAGCTAATCCTAAAGGAATAGGGAAAGTCGTTTCATAACCGTGAATAACATCCATTCCGAAAATCATAGGAATTTTCAGACGGCTTTTTTCTACAGCTACTTTCTGAACAGCTTTTATTTTATCTGCTCCTTTTATATTGAATAGACCTCCTACCAGTCCCTGCTCTACTTTCTTTCCGATATCAGAACTTTGTGCCTGTCCTGTAGTAAAATCTCCGGAAGTCGGCAGGTTCATCTGACCAATTTTTTCGTCTAATGTCATTTTAGCTAAAAGATTGTCTACAAAAGCTTTCTTTTTAGCCTGATATTGAGCCGTCTGATAAGACTGAACGGGCTTCGTTACCATTTCCTGCGCGGAAAATACAGGTGCCAATGCTAAGGTGGCGATTACAATTAACTTTTTCATAAATCTATCTTCTTAAATTATTGTTTATATTTTTTTGCTTTAATTCGATGGGTTTATCTTTCGATCATTGTGTGTCAGATTATTTTTCTTTCTTTTTCGACAGCATCCATTCATAGAGCTGTGGGTTTGAATAGGCCGAATCCCAAGAATTGTGATTGTCATTCGGGAAAATAACCAATTCTGCGGTCGGATTTACCGGATGCAGTTTTTGATAAAAATTAAAGGCATTGGCAGGTAATACGATATCGTCCATACCACCATGAAATATTTTCATATTCAAATCTTTAAATTGATGAATATTAGCGGTCATTACCTGATCTGTAGGAGCACAAACTGAAGCTACTGCTGCAAACATTTCCGGATGCTCCATTGCCAGTTTTAATGTTCCCCATCCTCCCATAGAAAGTCCTGTAAGATAAATTCGGGAAGCATCAATTTTATATTTTTTCTGAATTTCTTTGATCAGATTATACACGGTAACCGTATCCCACCACGTTCCTTCCGGACATTGAGGTGCAAGAATAGCCACCGGTTCTTTGATCAGGTTTTTGTAGGTAAACGGACTGTGAGCTTTGACTAAATCAAGATTAGTTCCGCGTTCTCCTGAACCGTGAAGAAAGACTATTAATGGTACATTCCCTTTTGTATTCTGAGGATAATCCAGAATATAGGATATTTTTTCCTGTCTTTTAATTTCTTTATTGAGTTCTGCTTTTATCTCCTGTGCATTCACCTGTAATGAAAGTGGGAGCAGTAAAAGTGGGAGATGTTTCAGTTTTAATTTCATATTGTTATTTAGGTTTTGGCTAAAGCCCATTTATACTGAATTTATTTTATTCCGTATTTGGCTGACTGGAAGCTTAGTTTTTTTAATCCCTGCTGAATTTCAGGGGCATTCATAAATAACTTCCAAAGGAATCCCGATCTGTAGTTTTCAATCATTGGTGCTATTGTTCCCTGATCTATCGCCAGATATCTTGGGGTAAACCAATTGTTGTAATTGATAGAGGTAGCATCATAAGGGCCTGCGGATCCTATAAATTCAGGTTTTTGAGTATAAATAAATCTCAGGAAAGCCATTGATTCTTTCGGGGTATAAGGGAAACTGCTCAATGCAGCTGTAGGAGTTATCACTCCGTTATCATTCGTAGGCATGTGAGCCGTATATCCTGTGCTTCCGTCCTCATTTCTGGTATAACCGGCTGTCAATCCCCAATAGTTAGGTCCGTAGCCTTTCCATTGTTTTGGGTTTTCAACACAGTATTTATAGTCGATAAGGGTTTGATTTTTATTGATATCAAAATAGTTTTTGACAAGTTTATCAGACAATCCCGTAGGATCCAGTCCGATATATGAATATTGCGCCCAGAAAAGCGGTCCGCCGTATTCTTCAGCGTAATTATGTTTTACATACAGAGGTAATCCGTATTTTGTTTTGTCTGTAAGGTAAGTTCCGTTTCTCGTCCAGCCTTTATAATAAGTTTCAGCATCAATGGAATAGGTAGGTGAAGATGCAGCCAGAATATAGGTAATAAGACATTCATTATATCCTTCCAGAGGAAAGTTCATTTCCCATTGGTATTCCGGTGACCAGTGCCAATAGAGAACTTTTTCGCCTCCTTTTGTATACCAGCTCCATTGAATTCCTTTCCATAGTTCATCACATTTTGCAGCGAGTGCTTTTTCTTCTGCGTTTCCGTTTTTAAAGTATTCACGGACCATCAGTATTCCCGAAGTAAGGAATGCAGTTTCCACAAGATCCCCGCCATTATCTTTTTTGCCAAAAGGAACCGTCTTTCCGGTTTCTCCATTGATCCAGTGTGACCAGGCACCTTTATGGCGATCTGCCTTAGCCAGGAAATCCATAATATGAGTAAGTCTTTTTACGGCTTCTTTTCTCGGAACAAATCCTCTTTCTGTACCCACAAGAATAGTTGCCAGCCCAAAACCTGAACCTCCTGTAGTGATAACATATTTATCATTATCCGGATAAATATTATCTTCGTGATAACGCTCTCTTCCTAACATTGAATTAGGTTCTGCATAATCCCAGAAATACTTCAGGGCATCTTTCTGTACTCTATCCATCAGCTGTTCATCAGTAATAGTACTTTTTACAGCTTCGATTTTTCCAACTTCCTGTTGGGCTACAGGAGCATTTTTACAGGAATATACAAAAAATAAAGAGGTGATAGCCATTGATAATACGTTCCTTTTCATGAGATCTCTTTTTATAGGGTTTCTAACTAAAAGAAGAGGAGAACTTTCATTCTCCTCTAATGTTTATGGTTTATTTTAATATCCAGGATTTTGAGCAGACAATCCACCAGCTTCCATTATGAAGTCTTGTGGAAGTGGGAATACTTCATGTTTTCCAACGATGAATTTTTTACCACCATCAGCTGCCATTGCTGTTTGTGCTTGTCCGGTTCTTACAAGGTCGAACCATCTATCATGCTCAAAAGCAAGCTCCAATCTTCTTTGTTTCCAGATATCTGATCTTACATCTGCCTGAGATGATACAGGAGTATTTCCAATATTAGCTCTGTTTCTTACCTGATTCAGGAAAGGAATAGCAGCTAAAGTTTGTCCTAATTCGTTCATTGCTTCAGCTTTAATTAATAATACCTCAGCATATCTCAAATAACGAATATTTACATCAGTTGAAGCCTGATCTCTATAATTTGAAGAATAAGCTTTATAATTATAGAATTTATTTTCAGTATTTGGACCTACATAATACCCATCATATAATGTCATATCTCTGTGGATAATCGTTGCATCTCTTCTTGAATCTGTTGCAGAGTAAGCATCGTACAGACTTTGGGTAGGTGTAGCAAATCCCCAGCCCCAGCCTGTAGTACCTCTTGCTCCCTGAACCTGACTATACTGTTGAATTGCTCTTCCTGCTGTTCCTCCACTACCATTAATTTCAAAGATAGATTCAGCATTGTTTTCTCCTGAAACTTTATAAATCTCCTGGAAGTTAGGGGTCAATGAATAACCTGTAACCAAATTAGTCTCATCCACAGCCAACTGCCATTTCTTCTGATATAAATAAACCTTAGCTAAAAGTGCATGAGCAGCACCTTTTGTAGCTCTTTGTCCTCCGGTTCCGGAAGGCAAAACTGCTGCGGCGTCTTTAAGGTCTTTTTCTATAAATGCATAAATTTCTTCTTTACTTTTTCTTGTAAGTGTCATCAATTTATCTGCTTCAACCCCAGTTACAGGAACGTGGTCCACCAATGGAACCCCTCCAAAAGATTTTACTAAAGTAAAATACATAAATGCTCTTAAAAATTTAGCTTCCCCAGCTAACCTTTCACGTAATTGCGGATCAGCTTTATCTAATTGAGGAAGATATTTCAATGCCTGATTGCATCTGTTAATTCCCTGATAATTCGATGCAAACAATTCTTTAAATGATGGAGTTGAGGGTGTAAATGTCAAAGCATCCAAAATATCTTTATCCGAGCCTGAATCACTTGCACTTGAACCTTTATCTGCATCATCAGAAACAATTGATGTAACCCCAATCCAAGCAAACGTACTCATGTTCCAATCTAAAAATTTAGCATAAATAGCCGTAACTAAACTATTTGCCCCTGCATCATTATTATATATTTCACCCAATGCAGACTCAGGAATTGCTTCTGTAGGTGATACATCTATAAAGTCATTACTACAACTTTGGTTAACAGCTCCTAAAATTAAAAACGCAGCTGCTATGATATATTTCTTGTTCATTTTTTAAAAATTTAGGTTAACACCAAATACAAAAGATCTCAATGTAGGATAAGCATCCAATTCTACTCCTGCACGTTTATATGGATCTCCTTCTGCAGTAGGATCAGCAGGATTGTATCCAGATAATTCTGAAGAATATCCTGAATATTTCTGGAACACAAAAGGATTAATTGCACTTACATAAAGCTTAATTGATTTTACATAATCAGTTAAGTTCTTAAATGTATATCCTACTGAAATATTATTGATTCTGAAATAATCTCCACTTTCTAAATAGAATGTTGAGGCAATTGGAATATTTGCAGGATTTACAGGATTCGCAGCGTTAGTATTTGTTGGTGTCCAGAAATTATTCGCTACAGAAGCTTCAACATTTTCACCACCATTTCTTTGTGCTTTTTTACCATTGTATACTTTAAATCCAAAAGCTCCATAACCACTCAAGGCAAAGTCCCAATTTTTATAAGACATTGAGATATTTACACCTAACGTTGATTTTGGAATGTAAGAATCAAAGAAACGTCTGTCTCCCGGGTCTGCACTTCCTGTAACTCCGTTACCATTCAAGTCTTTAAACTTCAGGTTACCATTTGCATCATAACCATCAGCTTCCCATAAATAGAAACTTCCTAATGCATAACCAACTGCATTAGCGTTAAAAAGTTTTGTATCTTGTCCATTTCCAAGATTTCCTCCCACAATTTGAGAAACCGGCTTAGAAAGATCAATGCTGGCAAGCTTGTTCTTATTATAAGAATAATTGGCACCAATTGAATAGGTAAAATCCTCACCTACTTTATCAGCCCAATTTAGGCTTACCTCAGCACCTTTATTAACAACACTTCCCATATGTGAATAATTCAAATCAGAAATTCCGGTTGCCATATAGGGAACAACACCCAGAATAAGATTTTTGGTTTTTCTGTTATAGATATCAAAAGTACCTGTCAATCTTCTATCTAAGATACCAAAATCTAATCCTAAAGAAGATTCTTCTGTAACTTCCCATCCCAAATCCGGGTCGTAACCTTTATTGACAGTAACTCCATTACTTACTGGTGAACTTCCAAACGCATAATTATAAGTTGCTCCCATTGAAAGTGGTAAATAATTCAAAGGAACATTTTGGTTACCAATTTTACCCCATCCTCCTCTAAGTTTCAACAAATCAAAGAACCCATCTTTCATAAAGTTTTCTTCAGAGATAATCCAACCTGCACCAAATGATGGGAACGTTCCCCATTTATTACCAGCAGCAAATTGAGAAGAACCATCCCTTCTGATTGTTCCACTTAATAAATAACGATTCATAAATTTATATTGGAATCTTCCGAAATAGGAAATTGTCGTATTCCTGTTTCCTTTTATAGATTCAAGAGCTTTAGTATCGCTATCACTATACAGATTACCATAATAATCAACGCCGCTAAGGTTCCAGTAATCTTTTGAAACAGGAACATCTTTTCTGTTAATAATTAAAGTCTCAAGCCCATTCTTTACTGAAGCTTCTGTACCTACAACAACTTCAATATCATGGTTTTCAATTTTCTTTGTATATGTTAAATAATTATTAAGTAACCAGTTGAAATAGTTCTGACTTTTATTGGTCAATCTGGTAAGTGGTGATGTAGTTGAATATTGATTATCCGTTCTCATCGGATCACTATCTAACCAGAACGATTTAGAGTTTACGAAATTATAATATTTATAATTACCATACTCTCCACTAAACTGAGAGGTAAACTTTAAATCTTTATAGATATCTACATCCAATTTTAATCCACCTTGCAATAAGAAATTTCTACCTCTTTGATTATCGTAAGCCAGCTGCATTACAGGATTACCTACGTTATTAAATCTCCCACCTTCGTAATCGATATTTCCAGTAGTCTTATTATAAATAGGCTGACCGTATTTTCCATTCGGATAATATACAGGAACTAATGGCGATTGTTTGTAAGCATTCGTAAAAGCGCCATATGATTTAGGAGTATCATTCGTAAAAGTAGCACTTAAGGTCTGAGCTAACCTGATACCTTTAGTAATTCTGAACTCGTTATTCGTTCTTACTGTGGTTCTATTGTAATTGGTTCCTTTAAGGATAGATTGTTCATCGTAATTACTTAAACTTAAAAAGTATTTAGCAACTTCTGAAGATCCTGAAATTGATAAGTTATGCTGGTTATAGATACCCGTTCTTGTAATTTCCTTAAACCAATCTGTATTGTATGGTTGATTTGGATTCAAATAATTACTTGCTTTACCCGCGTTATTATAATTCGCAAATTCAGACCCGTTAGCCATTTTGATGGTTTTCAAAGGGGTTCTAAATCCAACCAGTCCATCATAAGAAACGCTTAGCTTTCCTCTACCTGATTTTGTAGTAATAATGATTACCCCATTAGCAGCTCTATTACCATAGATTGCCAATGCTGCTGCATCTTTCAATACATCATATGTCAAAATATCATTAGAGTTGATATTATTAATGTTATCAGTAAACATTCCATCAACTACATATAAAGGAGTTCTTCCCCCCAGTACTGTACCAAGTCCTCTGATCATAACTGTCGGGGTAGATCCCGGTGCATCGGAAGCAATTACCTGTACCCCGGCTGCTTTACCCTGGATAGCTTGTGATGCATTCAATACTTTGGTTTTCGTTACTTCTTCTGCGCTGATAGAACTAATAGAAGTAGTATTATCTACTTTTTTACGGCTACCATATCCAATCATAACGACTTCATCGATTTTCTGGACTTTAGCAGAATCCTGTGTAACCTGTGCATTCACGTTCATACCGAAGTACAAAGCAGCAATGAGACATGAATACTTTAAATTACTTTGTTTCATATAGTTTCAATTTTATTCAAATAAATTCAAATTTGTACCTGTCTCTAAATAGTGGAGTTATTTAAAATCTCAAAAAAAGACATTAGCCAAAAATAGAAAAAATATTGAACAATGTTAAACTATCTTAAATATTTAAAAATTACAGCATTTTATTACGCAAAAATTGACAAATGTTTAAATTTTATAATTTTATACCTAAAAATACTATCACTTATCTAACATTTTATTAATTATAAATTAACATTTTTAATGCAAAAAATCACCAAATATTCATGTGAACTTAATATTTTGTTAAATAGAGAATAGTAATTACCTTTGGTGCAGTTTTTGACAAAAAAGCATTTAGGAATAAATTATAAAAATCAATGAAAAAATATATCATTGCAGCCGCTCTTATTATAGGAACCGGTGCTGTTATTACAACCAGTGTGCAATCATGTACAACATTGGCCACATCAGACTTGGGGCTTTCTATTATTAAAAAAATTCTGCTTAATGGTATAGATAAAGGAATGGGCATCTACGGAAACAAGGAAGCCTTTCTGCAGAATAATATGGTAGACAAAGCACTTCCAAAAGAGCTGAGAGACATCAATTCTACGCTGGAAAAGATATCTCCGTCATTGGTTGCTAAAGAAAGAGATTTTATTGCACAGGCTGCAGCTTATACGGTAAATACTTCAAAACCTATTCTGGAAGGTGCCGTTAATAGTCTGAACGCTCAGGATGTAACGAGAATCATGCAGGGAACCACTGCAACACAGGTTCTGAAAGAGAAAACATCCCAACAGCTTATTGCAGCAATCGCTCCCAAAGTTGATGAGAAACTGAATGAATATGGAATTGTAAAAACCATCAATACAGCGTTATCAGGAAGCAATTTCTTGGGTAGTCTTTTAGGAGGAAATAAAAACACGGTTAATTCAGGTGGATTGAGTCAGCTGGCCTCTGAACAACTAGTGAATGGGTTATTCAATATCATTGAAGATTATGAGCATCAGAACTCTAAATCTCTCCTGGGACCATTTGGAAAATAGGAGAAATTTCGTTATATTTATATTATATTAATAATTGCAGATGGATATATTACAAGGAAATCAACACGCAAATCCCGAAGATTTTTACAAGTCTTTGAAGGATAAACTGGAGGATCATCATGATTTTCCGGAAGATTATTTATTTAAATTTATTATTCCTACAGACCAGTCAAAGCTTACTGAGATATACAGAGTTTTTGACGGCATTAAATTTACACTGGGAAACCGCGAAAGTAAAAATGGAAAATACACGGCCTGCAATATCAATGCATTTGTTTTGGATGCAGATCAGGTTGTGAATATTTATAAAGAAGTAGCAAAAATAGAAGGCGTTATTCTATTGTAAAAAACAGAAACCGTTTCATAGTAATGAAGCGGTTTTTTACTATTTAAAAACATAAAAAAACACTATGAACATCCAATTGATCCTATTTAATATCCTTTTAATCACATCTGCAACAAGCTGTGTTCACAAAACCAACAGTGAAAACAATACGACAGTCACCACTGCAGTACAGCAGCAAAAGATTGAACAAATCCAGTTAGCGGAAAGAACAAGAGGGTTTAGTAAAAGTATTGTTTTTACACCTTCATTAAAAACAACAAATAACAACGAAGATATCGTTAATACTAAGGTATCTCCTGCTGAATGGCAAGCAGTTTCAAAACTGGCTGAAAATCTTGATTTATCTAAGATATCAGATCTTCAATCTCCTACGACAGGCAGACATTCCGACCGTGCTATGGCTGCTTCCATTATTATTACTTCCAATGGGAAAGAATATACTTCTTCAAGTTTTGATGCCGGCCATCCCCCAAAAGAACTGGAAGCATTATACAATGCAATCAACGGAACTGAGAAAACGAAATAAAATAAAAAAAATCCGCTCTTTTACAGAACGGATTTTTTATGATGTATTTATTATTTTTCAATAAAGAATTTTACATTTTCAATGGGTCTTCCCAACATGGCCACTGAGCCTTTTACCAGAATTGGCCTTTGTATCAGAGAAGGATTTTCGGAAAGAATTTTCAGCCATTCTTCTTCTGAATAATTTTTATCTGCATAATTCTCAATATACAGTTTATCAGTCTTACGGATAATATGAAAAACACTTTGGTTAAGTTTTTTCAATACAGTTCTGATCTCAAGGATGCTTAGCGGATCTTCAATGATATTAATGATCTCAAAAGGCACTCCGTTCTCGTCAAGATACTCCAATACAGCATTTGACTTTGAACAGTTTCCATTATGTAAAACTTTAACTACCATCATATAATTATTCAAAAAAATTAAATTCTCTTTACCAAATTTAGGAAGAATCTCACTGAATATATCTTAATATTCTAATAAAAGTATGTTAAAACAATCCGTGAAGTTCTGCTTCAATTTTCTCCAGAATAAACCCGAAATCTTCCGGTTTTTCAACAAAATCAAGATCATCCACTTCTACGATCAGAAGTTTTCCTTCGGTATAGTTGGAGATCCATTTTTCATATTTCTGATTCAGTTTTGAAAGGTATTCAATACTGATAGAAGCTTCGTATTCACGACCTCTTTTATAGATTTTTTTAACCAGATTGGGGACATCTGATTTCAGGTAAATCAGTAAGTCCGGAGCCGATACAAAAGACTTCATCAGATCAAAAACCGATGAATAATTATTGAAATCCCTGTCCGAAAGAAGATTCATATCATTTAAGTTTTCTGCAAAAATGTGAGCATCTTCATAAATAGTACGATCCTGAATGATGTTTTTACCGCTTTCTCTGATCTCCTTTACCTGACGGAATCTGCTTCCCAGAAAATAAACCTGCAGTGCGAAACTCCACTTGCTCATATCTGAATAAAAATCCTCCAGATAAGGATTATGATCTACGTCTTCAAATTGTGCATCCCATCCGTAATGCTTGGAAAGCATTGTCGTCAAAGTTGTTTTTCCTGCTCCAATGTTTCCTGTAACCGCAATATGCATATTCTTTTTCCTTGTATTTACTGATTAATTGATAAGCTTTTCGATTCCCTCAGTCTGAACTTTGGAAGTGTCTTCAAGCAATTTCTGCAGTGTATTGTCTGAAGGCTTCTCCTCTTTATTCTCAACGGGTTTTTCTTCAGTTTTTTCTACGGGCTTTTCTGTAGATTGCTGTAGAGATTCCGGCTGAGCGTCAAGCAGTTTCTGCTGTTTGGCTTTCTTTACTTTTTCAAGGCTGTAAAGATAGAGTTTGTTCCCCTTGATTTCAAAATAAGAAAGGATGTTTTTATCCACAATTTGTGCGTCCGGATCTTCAAAAACCGTCACCATTCCTTTTTCAGGAACGTATTGTGAAATAAAATTACTAGCCACAACCAGAATTGCATCATTTTCTCTTCTAAAGCGTTTTCCGTTTTCTAAAGGGGCTTCAAAAAGTTTTTCAAATTTCAGGCTGTAAATCCTGATATGTTTTCTTGTTAAAATATAGACTTTATTTTCATAGACCAGCATATCCATCAGATCTTCAAAACTGATATCAAATGGATAGGAATTGATCGTAGTATCATTCCTGAAATTATACTGTATCAAGCGTTTTGTACTGTCATCCAAAAGCCACAGCTGCTGCAGATCTTCGGCATAAGCCATTCTGATGAAACCAAATTTCTGCTTAAAATCAAGTCTCTGAATCTCATTCATATTCTGATCCACAAATTTCATTTCCTGGGCATTTTCAGAGAATAAAGGCACATTCAGCGGATTTTGTACATTCTGCACTTTGTAAGGAACAGTAAGCATCATTTTTCCAATCTGCTTTCCTAAAGAATCGTATTTGGTAAAACTAAAATCTTTGTTTTTATAGATATACAGACTTCCATAGTCATCGGCAAGCATATCTTTAGCTTCCTTCAATTTTAAAGTATCTAAAGGGAGAATATTCTGCGCAGAAAATGTGCAGAAAGCAAAAGTCAATATCAGATATACTAATCTCAAAATTCTTTTTTACTAAAGATAGCGCTCCTCATGGAACGCTACCAATTTACATACTTTATTTTATTCCGATAGAAATTGTTATTAAACTTTTATTATTTAATTACAACTTCATAAATCTTCGGCCAGTTCTTTCCTGTTACCAACATATTATCGCCTTTGAAAGCAATTCCGTTCAATACATCATCACTTCCTTTTGTGTTCTGTTTGGCAATTTCTGTGAAATCAAAAGTGCCCACTACTTCACCGTTGGCTGGATTAATTTTTAAAATAATTGGTTTCTGCCATACATTGGCGTAAATAAATCCGTTGTGGTATTCCAGCTCGTTTAATTGATCGTAAGCTTGAGCGCTACCGGCAACAGCGATATATTTAATCAGTTTCGAAGGATTATTGACATCAAGGAAATATAAAAGTTTACTTCCGTCAGAAGCAATCAGGTTTTTCCCGTCATACGTCAATCCCCAACCTTCACCCAATACATTTGGATAAGCAAATTCCGAAAGCAGTTTTAAAGAGCTCTTATCATAGATATACCCTTTTTTGCTCTGCCATGTCAGCTGATATACTTTATCTCCTACAATGGTACTTCCTTCAGAAAAGTCTTCCTGAGCCTGTTTGGTAGAAGCAAGCGGCGTTGTAGTTCCCAATGTATATTTTAAAATCTGGGAAGCTCCGTTCTGTCCGTCACTTTCATAAATGGTATTTCCTTCCACCTGAAAACCTTGTACAAAGTTTTTAGGGTCGTGAGGATATTCTGCTACAATCTGGTAAGGAATATTTTTTTCAGGATTTTTTGCAAATACATTAATCGTTGCATCCTGATTCAGTACTTCTCCTCCTTTTGTTTTAACGTTGAAAGTAACAGCATTATCACCTAATGTGAAAAATTTAGGATCAACTGTTAGATCTGTTGTTTCTTTATCTCCAAAGCTGATGGTTACACTTTCTGCATTTTCCGTTACCTCTTTCGGAAGCTCAAGCTTATCTCCGAAATGGTATCCTTTCGCCTCCATTGAATTATTATAAGTATTCAGTGTATCAAGAATTTCTTTATTCTTGTTACAAGATGCCAGTAATAAAATCGCTGCGAAACCCGCTATTATATTTTTTCTCATTGAATTTCTAAATATTTCCCCAAAAATAGCAAATTTTATTCCGTATTGCCAATATTATCTATGAGTTCGCCAAATTGTAGGATATAACCGTTGTTGTCATAGATCGCAAACTCCCTCATTCCCCACTCAAAAGATTCAATCTCATAGCAGATTTTTGCCTTTGTTTTAAGGTCTTCCCAAAGCTCAACCACTTTATTTACATTGAAATAAAATGAGCCGGAAAAACCTATTGAAGTATTTTTTTCATGTTGGTTTGGTTGAGAAAGCATGATGTATATTTCATCTTTACGAAGGGAAGCCCATTGCCAATCATCATTTCTCCCCATCAGGGTAAAACCGAGAACACGCATATAAAATCCTATGGTCTCATCAAGATTTTCTGTCCAGAGAACAGGACGAAGTGCTGTAAACTGTGTCATGATTCCTGTAATTCAAAAGTATTTTTATGGATTTTCATATTCAGGGAAACCCAGGTTTCTGTATCAATCTTCGCTTCGCTTCTAACTTCAGGGTCAAAAGCAAAACCTACTTTCCGATAACATTCAATAGCTCCGGTATTCCAGTCGTAAACATTAAGCTCTGCAGTTTCTTTATCAAAATGACTAAAACCATATTTAAGAAGTTCCTGCATTACTTTTTTACCATATCCTTTTCCTCTGTTGTTTTCATCCCAGATCAGAATTCTGCCCAGCAGAAATGTCTTTTCTTTTAAAAAAATCTGAGCGTGACCAATAGTTGTTCCTGTATGATCTGCAATGGTAAACAAGGTTCTTTTTTCATCGGACAAATCGGTCTCCAGCTGTTCTGCTGTAAGCGGGAAACGGTATACGGGCCCGGCAAACTGAAGAAGCATTCTTTCATCTTCTATCTTTGAAATCAGCAGCGGTGCATCGTGAATTGTAAAGGGCTGTAATGTAATCATTATCTACTTTTCTAAATATTCTTTCAAACTCTGTCCCAAAATAGTGTTCCAGCCTTGTGTAAAATTATCTCTTGAAAAACCATCTCCCAAGTCTTTGAAGTTTTCAATATTTTCATGGGTAAGTTTTACTAGAGTTTGTCCGTCCTCCGGAAGTAATTCCCAGGTCACAATAGTTTTTAACATTGAAAAATCAGGATATGACCATGTATGTTTCAGTTTCTGATTAGGTATTATTTCTAAAATTTTTCCCTGATGATGGTATTTATTTTCACCTCCGGGTTCGAAGAAATTAAATTCTTTTCCTATTTCTAATGCAAAATCCTGGATATCAAAATACCAGGATTTCATTTCATTTTTATCGGTCAATGCTTTCCAGATTTTTTCAGCCGGAGCATTTATTTTGTATTGAACAGTGATGGGTGTGATCATATTTCTTTACTTTAGATACTTTCTTTAAGTTTTTTCAAAACCTCATCGTTATTCATTTTCCATAAGCCGGACAATTCAGTGACCAGTTGTTCTGAAAAAGCAATTTCTTGAGGAGCTCTTCCTCCAAAACGTTCTTCGCTTTTTTTAAAAGAGGCAATAGATTCTTCTAATGAAACATCATGTACCACTTCAACCAGGCAATCCTCTATCTCCAGAAACTTTCCCGCAAATTCAGCAACTGCTCTTTCAATGGTTTGAATGCCTATTCCTTCATCAGGATGCCAGATGTCTATCCAGGAAGGTTTTATTCCTTCCTTATTTCTGGGTGCTTCATAGGGAACTTCAAAAAAATGCCCGTCATCTTTATGGTCATAATAAAACCAATAATGACATTCATTCCCTTCCAGATAATTTTGAAGAGTATTATAAAATTCTATTTCATCAGCATCAATATCATTCTGGATCTTAAAGCTATCAAGAGAATATCTTAAATATTTTTTTGTATTCAAACAAACGAAACCTATTCTCTCTCCTGATGCATAAAAAAGTTCAAGATCTTCCCATCCCGCTTTTTCTGTCAGACCATGTATGCCCCACCATAGGTCTGAGGATTCCGTTTTTACAATAATCTTTTGCTGAGCCATGATAGTTTCAATTATTTACCCATGTGAAAATCCAGTGATCTTCGCTTCATCAAAATCCAGTTGCATTTCAATGGTCCTCATCACATGATCGTCAAATATCTTTTCTCTTTTCATTCTGTGCAGTTCATTTCTTTGTGCCTGAATGATCTGTCGCAAGACATCTTTATTTTCATTGATTGCGGATACATAGTCTCCTGTGGAGGCCATACATTGGGCTTTATCTGCCATCAGCATCATTTCATTTTCCAGTTTATGCTTCTGATGACGGACTAAGCTGTTTGTGACTGCCAACTCAGAAAAGTCATTATCCAGCTTGTGCAATGCTGTTTCTTTCAGCTTACGCATCAGGATCACTTCCTGTTTTTCTTCCGGCAATTCACTTCCGGCATCCTGAATATTCAATAATTTCAAAATCGGACTCAACAATAATCCTTGCCCTACAAGGGTAATCAATATAATAACGAAAGTTACAAATAAAATAATATTTCTGTGCGGAAATGCATCTCCGTTTGGTAAAAAAGCAGGAATAGACAGTGCTGCAGCTAGTGAAACTACTCCTCTCATCGCTGCAAAACTGATAATAAATGGTTCTCTCCAATCCGGTTTCGGAACTTTTAATCTTAATTCTTTGGAACACACTCTTGGGAAATACATCAATGCATAACTGTACAGAATTCTTGTTCCGATGATTGCACCACCAATCACCACACTGTAGAAAATACCCTCAGAAATGGTATATTCTTTCATTCCTTCCACTACAATGGGAAGTTCAAGGCCAATCAAAATAAAAATGATCGTATTCATCAGAAATATCAGTACACTCCACACGTTCCCGGACTGTATTCTTGAGGTGTGACTCAAATAACAATGTGAATTATAAGACATCAGCAAACCTCCGGCTACTACTGCCAGTACTCCCGAAAAATGGAAATATTCTGCTCCCACATACATAATGTACGGCACAATAAGGGTAATAATAGTATCAATATTAGAATTGGTAGGAATAATTCTAAGTAAAGCCCCAAATAAAAAGCCTGTTGCCACTCCCACCGCAATTCCTCCGATCGCCATCGTAAAAAAATCCTGAACAGCATCTCTCCAGATAAACTGTCCTGAAATAACGGCTGCAAGGGCAAATTTAAATACAATTAAACTGGATGCATCATTAATAAGGCTCTCTCCTTCCAGAATATTGGTTATTTTTTTAGGAATTTTCATATGTTTCAGCACCGAAGTAGCCGCTACCGCATCGGGTGGGGAATTTACACCTCCCAACAAGAATCCCATTGCTACCGTAAGCCCCGGAATAATTGAAGAAGAGAGATAAGCCACAACAATGGATGTTAAAAACACCAATCCGAAAGCCATTGAAAATATTTGTTTTCTCCATTTATGAAAATCCTGCCATGAAGTAAACCATGCGGCTTCAAACAAAATAGGGGGCAGGAAAATAAGGAAAACGAGATCAGGTTCTATTTCTATACGCGGCATTCCCGGCACAAAGCTTATGAGCAATCCTGCAATCACAAGAAAAATCGGGTAAGCGACTTTTAATTTCTGGCCGATCATTACCAATATCATCACAGACAGCAGTACTGCAATAGATATTATAACATAGCTGTGAATCATTTTAAGTTGTTTTTTTAAGTGTTATTTATTGTTTTGATTAATAAGGTTCCTGCTTTTACAGAAAGATATCTTAATCTTTTAATTTTAAATTAGAGTACAATATTGTTCTTCGGAGTAATGGCCGGCGGAAGATCAGACTCATCCAGCATATCTCTCATATCTATTTCTATGGTACGGCTGATCTGGGTGATTGGCACATCGTTAGGACTTCCTTCAAATGGATTTACGGAAGCTTCTCCAACACTATCCAAGGTATGAAAACACCACGTTACCAATAAAGAAAACGGAATATTAAACCATAATGTCCAGCCCTCCACTATTGTTCCGTCTCCTAATTTATCAAGTTCTTTCAGCAATCCGAAAGGCACAAAAACAATGAACAACAGCAAAAGATAAGTAG
The DNA here is from genome assembly GCF_019970045.1 of Chryseobacterium sp. GVT01B. GTDB lineage: Bacteria > Bacteroidota > Bacteroidia > Flavobacteriales > Weeksellaceae > Chryseobacterium. The sequence goes on along the minus strand of NZ_JAHXYI010000003.1, from coordinate 699,045 downwards.
TGATTGAAGAAAAGTTTCTTGGATAAGGAAAGTTTTTAATTCTTTCAGCTTTTCCCTGGTTATCTGTAAACTTCACCAATTGCTGATTGATCTGTGTCCATTGAAAATCGTTAATTTCTCCTTTTTCATAGGCTTCGGAAAGTGCTTTACTCTGTTTGGCCATCAATTGTGTTGCCCTGTTTTTTTTGCTTAAAATATACTGAAGCTCGCTTTCCGAAAGGTATTTTTTCAATTCTTCATCCAGCTTGGAAAGCCTCTCCGGAATGTCATACTTTTTAGCATATTCATCAAACTGGTCTGTGCCCATGTTTTCCCATGCTCTCGGCTCACGAAGCTGAAATCTCAGTGCGGTAAGCCATGCATAATGACGAAGAAACATTTCTTTTACTTTACCTGCATCTTTGGAAAGCAGAGCGTCTCTCAGAATATATCCGAAACTACGGCTGTCATTGATAATAGCTCCATAGATCTGTCTTGCTTCCCAGAGTCTGCTGTAGCTGGCATTGTTTTTAAAACCAACAATAAAAGCAACTGCAGTTCCCATGATGGCAATTGGCTGCCACGGAACGGAAAGGAATTTCCATCCTAAAAAGTACAGAACAGTAGGAATGGCTGATAATACGACAAGAGCATAAATACTCCGTCTGGTCCAGATAATGAACTCACGGGCTCCAAATCTTTTTCCTGAATGCATAGGTGTTTATTTTTTGTGTTTATTATTTTTTATTTTCAAATAATGGTCTTCATCAAGCATTCAGCAGCGGTTACAATCAGTTTTTGGTAAATGGAATATTATTATAGAAACCAATCTGAATCTGGCCACGATTTCTGTTTTCCTGAATCTGATTCATATAACCTGCTTCAATCCTCATGTTTTTATTGATGACATATCCTAAAGCACCATAGACTCTGTTTCTGTCAAAAACCGGATTATTAAAGTGCAGAAAAATCTCATTGTATACTGATGCATAAAGGGTTTTCGGCAGCATTTCTTTTTGTGTAATCGGAATATTGACTCCCAACATGTATCGAAACCTCATCCTGAAATCATCTTCCAGAAAACGTTCTTCCAAACGGTAACGATGCTGAAGGTAAAAACGCCCGAACTTCTGTTTGGTAATATACTGCTGGAAAATTCGGTGTTCTATATTTTCTTTTTTCTCACCGTTTACATAAGGCTGGCTCAGAATGAAACCATATCCCAATAAAACATTGTTATTATTTTCCGTAAGATCATATCCAATCCCTGTACGGATCAGTAACTGCTCCAGATCTCCGACCGCATCAAAATTACGATACTGAATCTCATTATGCCAGTTCAGTTTCTTACTGATTTTGTTATTTCCAAAATACATATACCATGCTCCCAGATCACTTTTTTGAGCAAATGTCAAAATGGAGCCCAAACCTAATACTGTGAATGCCAACTTCGTAAAAACCTTTCTCATGCCTGCTAATTACTATTATCTATCGTTTTTAACAAAATTAATATTTTAAATCAATAATAGCAAATACTATTTTACAACATGATTGAAAGAAAACCGGATACAATAATTTTCACCTGCCTTTCTCTAAAACATTACCCTGGAACCTGTTCTGTCAGTACATCAGCTTCATTTTGGCCAAAATAAGTACAGGTCATTCCATGAAGATCCATTTTCCATCCTTTGATTCCGTTTTCTGCACAGTCATTACAGAAAGTCATATAATCTGTTTCTCCCTGTTGGTGAAGCTTGAGCCTCAGTTTAAAATTTTCAAGGTTTAAGTTTTCTGAAACAGTAAGTGGGTCGTACTTGCTTCCCGTCTGCACAGATTGATTTTCCTGATCAAAATATTCTGTATTTCCATCAGAGACATAGGTTGTATAATGAGAAACCCCTAATTTTTTTACAGCCTGAATATATGCAGGGAAATCGGCTCCGCTTTTCACTTTTTGATGCTCGGTTTTAATGTCTTCAATTGTAAATTTCATTTTTTTATGTTTTTTTAGGTGATTAAGTAAAAATCTTCCATCATTTTATTACCTCTGATGTACTTTTTTATCAAATTTAAAAAATTTAGGGATGCAAATATAGAGCAAATAAAAAACCGGCAATGTAACTGCCGGTAAGTTCTAACTATATTTCAAATACAAAATATTAATTTTATGGATGCTGCTGCATTTTAGCAGGATCATCATAGTTTACCATCCAGTTGATTCCGAATTTATCGCTAAACATTCCGAAATAAGCTCCCCAGAAAGTATCTGCCATTGGCATTGTTACCTGTCCACCTGCAGAAAGACCTCCGAATAATTTATCAGCTTCTTCTTTAGATTCTGCATTGATAGAAATAGAGAAATTGTTCCCGGCTTTGAAATTGGAAGACCATTCTCCTCCTGTATCGCTTCCCATCAATATGGTTTCTTTAGAGATTGGAAGTGAAACATGCATGATTTTGTCTTTGTCTTCCTCGGGAGTTTCTTTCCCTTCCATTGGAGGCATTTCTCCAAATGTTCCAATGTAAGGATACTCTCCTCCAAAAACAGATTTATAGAAATCAAATACTTCTTTGCAATTTCCATTGAATGTTAAATAAACGTTTACTGTTGCCATAGTTGTTTTTTATTAGTTAAGTTTTTTTAAGTTGTTTTTGTACCGTTTTCCAGATAATTACCTGTGCTGATCTATAAGAATCATATTTCCATCGGGATCTTTCAGGTAAATATGTTCAGGTCCTGAAGTTGTTTCATCAGCTTCTTTTCCGATCTCAATTCCACTTTCTTTTAATCTTTTCTGAATTTCACGCACATCGTCAAAAGAGTCAAGATTCTGTGCATTTTCGTCCCATCCCGGATTGAAAGTAAGCATATTTCCGTCAAACATAGCCTGAAAAAGCCCTATCAATGTAGACCCGTTTTTCATGATCAGATAATTACTTTCTGTAGTTCCTGCCATTGTTGTAAAGCCCAGCTTCTCATAAAAGTCCTTGGATTTCTGAAGATCTTTTACACTTAAGCTGATTGAAAATGCTCCTAATTTCATATTTTTTTTGTTTTTAAAGCGAGTTTATGTCCTAGGAAAACCAGTCCCCAAACGAGGATTCCTAAAATCCAGAACCAGATTGGAGTAGGTAAAGACACCATCATGTAAATGGTCATCAGTAAAAAAATAATTCCACAGATTATGGCTGCTGCAGGTTTTCCGTTATTAGAAATTTTTGAGGCTGTAAATCCGGAAATAACTGCTGCCAAGGTGTACGCCAGAATAATAATGAATAAAGCCATAAAAGGAGCTTCATTAATATACACTTTCAGTGCCTCCATATCTCCGGCGGAAGCTTCTGCGGGAGGAGGATACAGATAATGGCCTATTTTTTCTACGACTGTAATACAAATGGAACCTACAATAAGTCCCACCACCACGGCTAATATTCTTCTCAGCATGGTTATTGGTTTTTTAAATGGGTCTTAAACGCTATCGTTCCATCATAACTTTTCCAGTCTCCTATCAGTTCAATATATTGCCCTTCAATTTTTTCTGTTTTCTTATTCCACTTAAAATTATAGACAAATCTTCCCTTAAAAAGCCCTGAATGTTTTCCTTTATTCTCTTCTGCCAGTTCATATTCCCCAAACACGGTTCCCTGCTTTCTGGAATCTTTATATTTTGAAATGGTAATCTTACCTTCAAACTTTGTGTAGTTGGTATCCACAAGGGAATATCCTGAAACAAAATATTCCTGATCATTCTTTTTATTCTGTTCAGAAATATTGATCTTCAGTTTCAGCTCCTGACCTTTGTTTCCGATAGTTCCCAGATAAGGTTTACTGTTGTTCAGCCATGTATTTGAAATATCCGGCATCTGCCCCAATACAAAATTGGCCGCCAGAAGGAAGAGTAATAAAGTTTTTTTCATGCAGTGAGTTTTAAACGCCAAATTGTGACAGATGGTGGTTCAGATGTTTAGCAAACATATTATTCCACTCCTGAGCCTTTAATTTTCCGAAAGAAAAAGATTCTTTTCCATCAAAAGCATCTGCCCCCAATTGCTGTGTTTTCTGAATAAAACCAATCAGTCTTGTTTTTTCTTCGTGAAAGTTTTTTCTGGTAGTTACCAAAAACTGTGGAGCCGTAGGAGAATCTCTTGGATATGCTTTCTCTCCTACTACTTTAGGTTTCACAAAGGTTTTTAATATAAATTTTGCAATAGATCCCGGTTTTTTATGTTTTTCCGGCTCATAAATCATTTCATAAGTGATACAACAGTGTGCAAGCATCTGGTCTACGGTCATTTTCCCCCATAAACCATGCGTATCTTCCACCAACTTATTTATCCTATCAATATAATTTTGAGCATCTTTTGCATCAAATACATTTTCCATATAATTTCTATTTTACTACAGACAAATATATCAGTTTTTTTGTTTGATTTTATTGTTGGATGAAAAAATTGAGGGTTGTTGGTTATGGGATTCCGGTTGTGAGGTTGTGAGTTGATAGTTGGTCCGTTGCTGGTTGCTAGTTTGTGATTAAGTGTAGCTATAAAGGTTGAGGGTGTTACATGGGGAGGGTGCGGGATTCGGGGTGCGGGGGTATTGGTTGTGGGATACGAGTTGCTGGTTGGTGATTAAGTGTAGGGATAAAGGTTGAGGATGTTACATGAGATAAGTTACGGGATGCAAGGTGCGGGGGAATTGGTTGCAGGGTACGAGTTACCAGTTGCTAGTTTGTGATTAAGTGTAGGGATAAAGGTTGAGGATGTTACATGAGATAAGTTACGGGATTCGGGGTGCGGGGGTATTCGTTGTGGGATACGAGTTGCTGGTTGCTGGTTTGTGATTAAGTGTAGTGTAAAGGTTGAGAGTGTTACATGGGGAAGTTACGAGGTGCGGGGTTATGGGATTTGGGATGCTAGTTTTAAGGGTATGGATTTCGGGGTGTTAGAATCTGGAGTTTGGGTGATGTGGATTGTTTTGTTTTTTGACTTATTTCTTGATGTTATTATTTTGGATTGTTTAATGTAAAGACTAATAACCACAGAACTATTACAAGCCATAACCAATATACCCAATCGACTAAAAACAAAAACTAGAAACCAGCAACTAGCAACTAGCAACTAGCAACAAATTAACCAGAAACCAGAAATCAGAAACCAGCACTAAACTACTCAATCTCCTCAGAAGCATTCTCAACCGCAATTTCCTGTGGCGCAGCTTTTCTGAAAATAAACCAAAGTTTGATCTTTAAAGCAATCCAGCCTATCACAGCGTATACCACTAAAAGGATACTCAAATGTTTCAGGTAAGGGAATGTAAGTTCTACCGAACCTTTTTGAATTAATAAAATTTTGAAAGCCTGTAAAAAAGGGGTCAACGGAATAATATTAGCGATAAACTGAACGAAGGCAGGCATCGCGCTTAAAGGCCATGTAAAACCACTGATAATGAAAGCCGGTGAAGCAATAACCATAAGGATTTGTGTAGCTTTCAATGCATCAGGAATCAGGATACTGATAAATACGCCTAAAAACGAAACTGATCCTACAAAAACGGCCGTCAGCAAAATAAAATTGAATATTCCTTCCGGCATAGGAACATGGAAAATCATGTGCATAAAGTAGTAAATACCTACAATGAGAATAGAAAATACCCAGATAGGAATTACTTTTATCAGCATGGTTGGGAAGGCCCATTTTTTCATTCTGAGATATTCTTTGACAAAAGAACCTCTTTCAAATTCAGCTGCAAAACTTACAGCCATAGCTAATAGAATCACCTGCTGTAATACTACTGCCAGCATAGCGGGCCACATGAAGATCAGGTAGTTTCCGGTGGTATTGAAGAGGGTAATATAATTGGCTTTGAAAGGTTCATATTGTGTCACCGCCTTTGCTGCAGGCATTCCTGCTTTTTGAAGAGCCTTGATGGAAGCTCCGGCAGAGAAGGTTCCTATGGTCAACTGAAGGGCTTTGGAGGCAAAATTTGCCGTTAAGACGTTTCCGGTATTGATATAGACATTCAGTTCAGGATATTTTTTCTGAAGCATATCTCCTTCAAACCTTGAAGGAATAATCACTACAGCTGCTGCTTCATGCCTGATGACCTCATCTTTGATGCTCAGCGGTTCCTGAAGATATCTGATTATTTTAATGCTTTTATTATCATCCAGCATTTCCGTCAGTTGATTAGATAAGGGAGTATTATCTCTGTCTACCACCAATACAGGAGTATTTTCAACTTTTCCGCTTTTGTAGACAAACCCCAGCAAGGTTGCATAGAAGACCGGTGCCAAAAAGAACACTGTCCTTAAGGTAGAATTGCCAATAAAAAGTTTGAACTCACGTTTCAAAAGACGGAAAAATTCTTTCATCTGTATATTTTTATATTTTGAGAATGAAATTCAATAGAAGCTTCATCCGTTCTTTTCATTTATTTCAGAATTACGTTAGCATTTACTAGAATACTTTTAGCCTTGTTCATGTCTTTGGGTTTTACTTTGATCTCATAGATCGCATCCTGCAGCTGGTAATCAGGGTAAGCTGTTGTAATATCCGCGTACTTTGTCAACTGCTTGATGTATACGATATCTCCTGTCAGGTTTTCTTTGTTATAAACCACCTGCATGGTCACTTCCTGCCCTTTTTTATATTTTGAAATAGCACTTTCCGGAATGGTAAATCTGAAATAAGTACTTTCAGGGATATATCCGTTGAATAGGGCAAAACCAGCTGTTGCAAGTTCTCCTGTGTTTAAACTGATAGTTTCTATTTCCATATCATTGGTAGCAATGATGTATCTTTCGGAATAGGCTACATTGGCTTCCTGCAAAGCTCCTTTGGCCTGTGATGCCTGTCCTGCCGCCATTTCTATTTTTTCAAAACGGGTTCCTCTGTTTACGTCATCCAGCTCTGCCACTACAGCATCATATTGTGCTTTTGCGCCCTGCAGTTTTGCATAAATTTCGTCATGAGCCTGCGGAGACATTAAACTGTCACGGAACATATTGTTTGCTCTTTTATACGATTTCTGGGCAAATTCGTATTGTTCTTTCAAACCTTTATATTTGGCCTGAAGCTGTTTCAACTGATCGGATGTAGCTCCGTTTTTTGCCATTTGCTCCTGAGCTGAAGCGGCGTTTACTGCGCCCTGTGCCTGCGCGATTTTTGCAGAAACTTCAGGGACATCAAGCTGAGCCAAAGTATCTCCTTTTTTCACCGTTTGACCTTCGGAAACATATATTTTTAAGATCCTTCCGGTAACTTTTGGGGCAAAAGAGATGACATCCTTTTTAGTTTTTCCTTCAGGTTCTTTGATCTTTTCATTTTTTTTGTCACAGCTCCCCAACAAAAACAGAGCAGCGAAGAGTATAGATATATTTTTATGCATCATTTAAATTTTTAAGGGATTAAATAAAATTTGGTGATATCCAGTTCCTGGGTAGACCTCATCAGTTCTATTCCCGCTCTTCTCTGGTTGAAAATGGCATTCTGATATTCCAGCTCGGAAGCTTCAAGATCGTTTTCCGCATCAATAAGCTGAGAAGATTTACTCATTCCATATCGGAATTCTTTTTCTGCCTGTACGAGTGCATTTTTTGCCAGTTCTTTTTCCTTGGCTTTTAAAGTAATCTGAGCGGAAGCAATATCGTAATTGGTCTGATTATTTGCCAGGTTCAGTGTCAGTTTTTTCAGGGCATCTTCTTTCTGGTTCTGCAATACTTCTTTTCCGACTTTGGCTGTTTCTTCCGCATGTTTTCCTTCTTTACCGTCAAAAATCTCCCATTTAAAACCTACTCCTGCAGTAATCAAAGGGAATACATTGATATTGTTAGGCCTCCAGTCCAGTTTTTTCCCTTCGTATCCAAGTATCGGAACTGCCGGAATTATATTTTCTGAAGATTTGATCCTGTTGCCATATAAACCGATATAATAGGCGGAAGCCATCAGCTGTACTTTAGGAATCATCCATGTTCTTTCTGCTTTTATTTTATAATCTGCAGCACTTATACCATGTTCCAGCGCTCGAATTTCTGCTCTCTGTTCTATTCCTTTTTCTGCTGCAAGCAGTTCTACAGGAGATAATACCGGATCTATCATTCGGAGCCTTTCTCTGTTGATTCCTGTTAAAATATAAAGTTGGGTAAGAAGTAATTCTTTTTTCCCTTCATATTCTACCATTTTCGCATCTAAGGTAGCCTGAGCGAGTTCGATTTTCTTATGGTCATAAGGAGTAATCAAGCCGTAACCAAGTGCTTTATCGGCTGTTTTTCTGTTGATATCAAGCCGTCTTTTACTTTCATCCAGTACTTTTTTAGACTGATGAATGAGAGCTAGCTGATCGTACGCTTTAGAAATCGTAGCAATCACCTCATCTTTTGTCTTTTCCAAAAGGATATCTTCAGATTTTTTCTTTTCTTCAACCGCTTTTTTCATGTATTTGACCTTCCCTCCGGAATACAGAAGCATTTTGGCATCTGCCTTGGCAATACCTGAAAATCCTGATACATTGAAATTATTGTTGAAAGTCCCTTCAGGAATATTGATAAAGGGAGCGAGATTGAGTTCCGGTGACGTAAGTCTTGCTGTTCCGTTGAGATAGCCGGCTTTACCACTCAATTCCAGGGTAGGAAGAAAGATATCTTTCAGTTTATGTTCGTCAAGATCGGTAAGTTTGTTTTGGGTCACCTGCATTTTAAGGTTCGAATCCCGAACCATAGCACTATCCAGAAGTTCTTTAAAATCCGGCGCAGACTGTGCCCAGCCAAAAGCGGGGAACGCAAAAAAACTAAACGTAAAAATCAATAAATTGTTTTTCATGGTTTATGTTTACAACAAATATAATGCAAAAAAAAGTAAAATCCTTCAAGATAATTCTACAATACTGTGAATTTAAAGTAAGTTTAAAATCTGTTTAAGTTTAAAGCCTTACAAAATAAAGTTTTGCCTGATGCGTTTAAATGTTAATTAAAAACTAAAAAATTTTGAAAAAATATTTAACTCTACTTTTTTCATACTATTTATAAAGCATTTTTATCAGGAAATAAAAGGATTTAAAAGTACTAGACCGGAAAAACAAGCTTTAGTATTCTATCCTGAGATTTGAAATTTAGATTCCTGCGGAATGACAAAGTGCGTGGATAGACTTCGGGAATAATAATCAGCAAAATTTGCAAGAATGATTATTCTATAGGAATGGGCTTTAGCCCGTTTGATAAAAGGTTAAAATTCAAACGGCTTTAGCCAAAACCTATAATATAACGCGATGTTCGCAAAAGCATTTTGAAGTCTTTTAAATTCGTTCGCAAGGGCATTTCACTCAGCCAATAAGGTAATTCTGAATTTTAGAGCATGGATTCCTGTGGAATGACAAACTGAGTGGATAGACTTCGGGAATAATAATCAGTAAAATTTGCAAGAATGATTATTCAATAGGAATGGGCTTTAGCCCGTTTGATAAAAGGTTAAAATTTCAAACGGCTTTAGCCAAAACCTATAATATAACACGATGTTCGCAAAAGCATTATGAAGTCTTTTAAATTCGTTCGCAAGGGCGTTTCACTCAGCCAATAAGGTAATTCTGAATTTTAGAGCATGGATTCCTGCGGAATGACAAAGTGAGTGGATAGATTTGGGAATAATAATCAGCAAAATTTGCAAGAATATTATTCAATAGGAATGGGCTTTAGCCCGTTTGATAAAAGGTTAAAATTTCAAACGGCTTTAGCCAAAACCTATAATATAACGCGATGTTCGCAAAAGCATTATAAATTGTTTTAAATTCGTTCGCAACGGCATTTCACTCAGCGAATAAGGTGATTCTGAATTTTAGAGCATGGATTCCTGCGGAATGACAAACGAAACGTTTAATTAATCCCAAATTGATACTATAAAAAATGAAAACTCCTCACATCGCTGCGAGGAGTTTTCTGTATAATTATAATAAGCTGATTTATCTTTGAACTGCTTTTTTCAAGCCAGCATCGGGACGTAAAATTCTGTAACGTACTTCGATGTCTTTCGGTACATAGAACACCAATGGAAGTTTACTGTTGTATCTTACCGTTTCAGGCTTTAGGGTAACAAACTTTTTAGTCAGTTTTTTATCCATGCAGCCCATCAGGGTTCCGGCAGTTTCTCCTTTAGACTCTACTTCATAATAGTTATAGCCCCATCCCTGAAGATCCTGAGTTTTCATTTCTCCCATCAGGAAATAGTTGTTACAATCTAACATTTTTTCAGCACCTACAAAAAGTTCAACTTTTAAATCGTTTTCGTTTTTTGCTACTGGAAGCTGAATATATACCTGTTTATATCCTTCTTTAGCTTTTGGGAACATTTCAATCTGTAGTTTTTCAAACTTTTCTGCTTTCTTTTGCGCGAAAGCATTTACTCCAGCCATCAATACCAATCCAGTAATTAAAGTTTTAGAAAATTTCATCTTTATAATTTTTTAATTTGTACTAACCTAATTCCAAAAATCATTCCAAAATTAAACAATTGTTTGATTTTTTCGATTTAATTCTATTTTCATTTGAAATCTTTCAACAAAAAACTGCAGTAGTTTATACTGCAGTCCTCTTATACATTATTCTGATATTGTTACATTGCTTCCTTTTGTGTGGGCGTTCATCTGTGGTGCATAATAATTCTGCATCGTCGTGATTCCGTTGGAGAATTTTCCTGATGCATTGGCTACTACATCGTATTCAAAAACATATTTTCCTTTCGGCATGTACTGAATATAGAAATTGGTAGAAGCATCTTTGGTCGACTGATAATACCCAAGATTATTTTTCCACTGATATCCGGATAATACATCTACAGGTTCAAATCCTGCCGCACGCATATCTTTAATATGGATAAATTCCATGGCTCTGTCTGTGTTCAGAATCATTCTTACCGTTACCTTATCTCCTACTTTCAACGGCGTTTCAGAAGAGATTTTCTGAAGTTCTTCTCCGTTTACTGTTTTCACTTTTTTGTATAATTCTTTCGTCACGGAAATATAATTTTCGGAAGATTTGATTTTATCTAGATCTTCGTAATACTGCCAGAACAATCCACCCTGAACAATTCCGGGACCAGGTTTTGTAACGGTTACAGTGGCTAAGTTTTTATCTACGGCGTCTGTTTTCACTGTTGATTTCACATAGCCTGTTGCCTGGGTCTGAGGAACCAATTCTTTTCCTCCCCAAACGATAGTAGCTTTATCACTTTCTGCTCCGGTCCATGATTTTCCTGAATTCAGAATAGTAAAGATCACTTCGGCTGTCCCTCTTGAGCTTCCCCATGAGTTGACTTCCTTCTGAGTTACCAGCCAGATTTTCATATCCTCAATAAAGCTTTGGTCATTAGATCTTAACTTATTGAATGTTTCCAATGCTCCGGCATGGTTCACCACTTTGGAACCGAACCATCCCCAGTCATTCAGGTTTTGCTTCCAGTAGACCCCTTGTGTTTTTGTATCTGTAGATGTTTCTTTAAGGTAAGTCATCAATTTATCAGATACATCTTTCAGACCGTAATCATTCATTAATAAGGCTGCACGGTGAAGTCCGAAGAATGTGAAATCTGTGATCTTCGCTGTTTTTGCTTTTTGTTTTACCAACGCTTTCAGAGTAGCTCCTTTTCCTTTTAAAGGATATTGTTTTTCCCAATAGTTTCTGGTATCAAGATAATCCATAGCCCAATTGTTCCAAACGTTGCCTTTTTTCACATCAAAATACTTGTTGACTTCATTATCGACATATTGAATCAATTTAGCTGTAATAGCATTCTGATCGGCACTTTGATAGTCTTTCACATTGTCTTTTAACCAAGAGTTGATTTTCCCTAAGTTTTTAAGGATATACAATGAAGTACCGTAAGAACTTGGATACCCAGGATACCATGAGAATCCACCATCAGGGTTTTGCAGTTTTTTGAAATCGTCCCAATCCTGATTAATCGAATTTTTCATCGTATTGACATCGAATAATAATGCCAGTTTCTGCATCTGTTCTCCTTCATTTTTGCTTTCCAGTAACCAAGGTGTTTCTTCCAGCAACAGTTGTTTCAGCTCCTGATTTTTTTCAAGATTTGAATTTAATAATCCTTTGTTCTGATATTCTTCAAAAACCGTTTTCATTTTCGGATTAGCTTTGAATATTTCTGAAGCCAGCACATCTGCAAACCATTTATTGAAGATTACATCTGCTGAGTTATTCTGATCATTTTTCAGACTTGGAAGGGCAAACATAATCTCCCAGATCGGATTGGTTGTCAGTTCTAATGTATTCGAAACATTAGAAGCTGTTGTGGAAGTATTATTTTTAAGGTTATCTAACACAAATGTTTTGGTTTCTCCTTCTTTTACAAAAACAGGAACGGCATCAGTCACAAGCATTCTGTTTGGTAATACAGCAATGGCCTGCTGTTCACCATCGGAATAAGCACCTGCTTTGGCAACCACTTTAAAAATAACAGAGGAAACGTTGTCCGGAACTTTTAATTTCCATGTTAATGCATTGCTTCCGTTTTCAGTTAAGTTAAAGTTTTGTACTCCTGAATTCATTCCAAATTTTGAAGAAATATTTTCATTGGTAAAGGCATCCAGGATTTGTAACTCGGCAGAACCGTTCAGTTTTTTATCGGTAAGATTTGAAAGTTTTGACTGTAGGTTCAACTCATCCCCTTCTCTCAGGAATCTCGGATAGTTCGGTGTCACAGAGAATTCTTTCTGGGTTACCACTTCTTTTTCCAGGGTAGCTGCTCTTGCATCCTTTGTGTGAGCAAGGAACATCAGCTTCCATTTTGTCAATGCTTCCGGAGAAGTGAACTCGAAGTTTACATTTCCTTCGGCATCGGTTTTCAGATCCGGATAGAAGAAGGCTGTTTCGTTCAGATTCTGACGTACAGGAATTTTTTCAAGATCCTCTCCATCTGAATCTTCACCTCCATTAGCGTCCTGTGCTCTTACTCTTGTAGCTGAGGCTTCATCATAGTGCTTATTAGATTTTTTTGCGTATCCAGTCATAACCACTTCTTCAATTGCTGCTTCTTTTGCAACAGCAGCAGGAGCCGGCATTACTGCATTGTTAACCATTACTCCTGAAACTCTTCCTTTTAATCCATAGTGAGCAAAGTCACCATCAAACCAGTTGAATTGCGGAACTTGTATATACTTGTCTTCAAAATATCTCAGCCTTTTCTGATAGTTTTGCTGCTGCAGGTAATTGTTGATCCCATAAGAAGTAACAATTACAAATGGTGTGTACAATTTTCTCCAGCTATAGCTATTTTCGGCAAACTGATCCAGAGACATATCGTACATATTAGCCAATACCTCAGCATTGATCTTTTCATTATCATTTCCGGTTACTTTTACCGTCCATTTTTCCTTAGAATTCGGTTCCAGTTTATCTCTGAAGGTTACCGTTTCAATTTTTAAAGGTTTTTCTGTGTCTTTTATTTTTAAAGAAACAGATTCTGTATTCACATCATTGAATGCTACCAACTGAAATTGGAGGTTCAGGTCTGATACACTTTTATCTTTAGGAATTTCAGCAGTATATTCTAATATTCCTTTTTTGATCTGATGAACTTCTGAAACCGTTTTTCCGGATCCATCCTGAACAAAAACATTCACTAATGCATCAGGAATTGCTGAGAACACATACACTTTGGCCTTTTCTCCTCTTGATAATTCTTCTTTCGGAGCAATCACTGTAAGGAATGTTTTTTGAGTTGGTTTTAAAGAGGTTTTATCCCAGACACTGAAATTCTGAGCTGCTTTTATAGTGTCTCTCCCTTCGATATTGAAAAGTTCCAGCTGATAATCTCCAGCTTCCAGTTTTCCTAAATCAAGATTTGTTGTTAGCTGAGCATTATCTGCAGATGGCTGCTGTTGTTTTTCAACCAATACTTTTTCTGTTTTCCAGTTCTTGATTTCATCATTTTCATCAAAAAGATCATGCGGAAATTTGCTGATGAACTCTTCTTTTGAATATTTCGGAAGATTCTGCACGTCAGATTTGAAATTATCTCTGAAAATTCTGTCAGGAGCGGTCAGTTTTGATAACTTAACCTGATATGATTTTTTAAGATTCTGATCGTTATAGTTCTTGGTTTCCACCTTTACTTTTACATTTTCACCAGTAAAAGTATTGGCAATATTTTCTGCCTGAATGTAATGAGAAACGGATGCTACTTTCAATTGAGTATTTGCAGTCTGTGTTTCCCCATTAATGTCTGTAACGGATGCATTGATGGCATAGTTATCAATTTGTATCCCTTCCAGTTTATCATCTTTTTTAAGCTCCAGACGGATAATAAATTCTCCTTTTTCATTGGTCTTTGCTTCGCCCAGAATTGAGTTTTCATTATCATTGTCCTGTGGATACCAGCTGAAATATCTCCATCTGATATTCTGTTTCTTAATTTCATAGTTTACTGTGGTATTATTCAACGGAACACCGGAGAACATTACTGCTTTTCCTTTCAGTTCTATGGTCTGTCCGTATTTGTATTCTTCTTTTACCGGATCGAAGGTGACTTCAAACTTCGGTCTTTTGTATTCTTCTACTCTGAAATTTTTATATCCCTGGCTTTCTCCATCTATTCTCAGGTAAAAATTACCATTCAGTTTTCCTTTCGGAAGAATAAAGCTTCCATGATATGAGCCAAACTCATTGGTGGTAAATTCCTGCGAAGAAACCTCTTCACTATTGGTATTTAATAAAGTTATTTTTTGTTTTAATCCAGAAAGAACAGATTCAACTTCTTTATTGATATTTGTATTAATAACTTTGAAATAAACAGTCTGTCCGGGACGGTAGATTCCTCTGTCTATGAAGATCTGAGCCGTTGAACGGGTTTGTTTGTTAGGATTATAGTCTTCAGCAGACCCTCTGTTTCCATACACCTGCATGATCTGGAAATCATTGGTTTTAGGCTGCTGGATCAGGAAAGTCCGGTAGTACTCTTTACTTTCAGTAGAAGGGAATTTAAATACTCCATTTTCATTGGTTTTACCCTCAATTTTATTTAATGTTTTATTGGAAACAAATTCATAAAAACGAAGTCCTTCATTCGTCAGTGGTTTTCCGTTTTCACTATTCACCAACTTTAACTCATCAGAAAGAGGATTTCTGTCTGTTTTAGACTGATAAATAATTCTGTTTCCGGATACCAGGAAGTAAAAATTCTGTCTGGAGTCTGAATCTTTCATGTCAGTTCCGGCAACCGTAAATTCTGCTACATATACTCCTGAAGGAAGCGGTTTCACTTCCAGTGAAGTTTTATGATTCTGATAATCTTTAGGATCAGGAAGCTGGAATACTTCTTTCCTTACCAGATTCTTTTTCAGCTTTCCAAAAGTATTGGAATAAGAGTTCTGAACATATTGAAGCAGTGATGTAAAATCATCTTTTACTTCATAAATATTCAGGGTAAATTCTGACACGTTCTGATATTGTGCAACAAAATGAATCGGAAGGTTATTCTGGGTCTGAGCTTCATATTTTAAAGTCAGATATGGATTTACAATCTGAGCTTCTTTACTTTTGATATTCTCAATAAATGGAGATTTCGGATATTCATTTTTAGCCTGAGCCGCCAGTGCAATAGCTTCTTTAGGTTTCTTTTTGCCAACGAGCTCATCCATGATCTCTCCCATGATCATCACTTTATAATCTCCTTCTACATTAGATTTTAAAAGATTCTGAAGCTGCTCAAGTTTATCTTTACAGTGATTGAAGTTACAATTCTCTGTAATCTTTTCTTTCATGAAGTACAGCTTTGCATTTCCCTTATTCTGAGCAATCAGTTCATCATAAGTTGCATTGATTGCAGTACGGTTTGCTGTCAGTTCATTTTTTGTGAAAATATTGTTTTCAGATAAAAACTCTACTTTCTTTATGGCATACCAATCAGACAATGTTGGGAAATACGCGATATCAACCGTTCCGGAAAATATATCCTTATATTTTTCCAGAGAAATCTTTTTCATTTCAGGTTTTTCCTGATCAAGTTCCTGAAAGCTTTTGGTCAAATAATTTTTAAAATCAAGCCTGCTCCAGGTCTCAATCTGTGCAACATCCTGAGAATTAATATTGGTTCTTCCGTTTATTTTCCATGAATTCTGATTGTAATGATCCATGAAAAAGCCATTCAGCAAAACTTTGTATACCAATTTGCCTTCACCACTTAATTTACCTTCTGCATCTTTAAGCTTTTTAAAAAATTGGGAAGCGGAATCGTTCTGGTCATCGTCCACCGTTTGGTTTACAATACTGAACTCCGCTTTCAGAGAACGGATCAGCTCGAATGCATTATTTTCTTTCATGGCTTGTTTTTGTATGTCTAAAATAATGGGAAGATTAGATTTATAAGCTCCTTTCGTACTGTTTTCAGCCACTTTTTTCCACTGGGTATCATAATATTTCTGTGCGGATACCTTTGAAAAGCTGAGCATTATAAGCAAAAGCATAAAAATCTTGGAAAATCTTTTCATATATATTAATTTTGATAAATGAACATTTTAAAAATACTGAAAAAAACTGTCATAGACAGCCAACTTTATGTCTCTCTTATGGGAACTCTTTTTGCAGTATTTTTTATGAAAGAGCAAAACACATTCCGTTTCCCTACCTTTGCATTAATTTTCATCACTTATTTCAGTGGTTATCTGTATACTAAATACCAATACACCAAGCACTTTTTCAAAATAGTGGTCCTCAATGCTGTTGCAGGAATTATCTGTGCCTTTTTAATCATTCACAACCATAATGAAATAAGGCTTTTGAAGTGGTTCATTATTGTAGTATTGGGACTGCTTTATAATAGCTTTTTTCTCGATGTTTATATCCGGAAAATCCCACTGCTGAAAGTTTTTTATGTCGGCTTAGTTTGGGCGCTGGTCAACTGCTGGCTCACTCTTCCGGAGTTCAGTATTCCTATTTTTCTGATCAGCTTTTTCTTTATCACCGCTCTTGTGCTTCCTTTTGATATCCGGGATATGAATAGTGACACCGTAAAGACCTTTCCTATGCTGATAGGGGTTCAGAATACCAAATACATTGCTTATGCACTAGTTTTCATCAGCAGTATGATCTCTATTTTCTATCTTGAATTAGCATATGCTCTAGCTTTTTTTATGTCAAGCATCATAACTTATATTTTCGTCTATTTCTCTGAAAATAAAAGAGATGACACTTATTATTCATTTGGGGTGGAAACTTGTTCAGCACTTCCCTTTTTATTTTTACTAATAATGGAGTATTTTTGACGAATGATAATCAAGAAGCTTTCCCTCTACAATTTCAAAAACCACTCTGAAAAAAAATTTGAATTTTCACCACAGATCAATTGCTTTGTGGGTAATAACGGTGTGGGAAAGACCAATATTCTTGACGCCCTGCATTATTTATCTGTAGGAAAAAGTTTTCTGGGAAATACAGATGCGAATAATATTAAAAGAGAAGAAGATTTCTTTACGCTTGATGCTGAAATTCAGAATGAGGACAGCGAAGATATCATCAGAATTACCCAGCCCAAAGAGGCTAAAAAGGTGATCAAAAAGAATGATAAGAGCTATGACAGGCTTGCAGACCATATCGGCTACCTTCCGAGTGTTATGATTTCTCCGTATGACTCCAATCTCATTTCAGATTCCGGGGAAAGCCGACGAAAGTTTCTGGATTCTATGATCTCTCAAACGGATTCAGAATATCTTTTTGACCTCATCCAATATCAGAAAACAATTCAGCAGCGAAATGCTTTACTGAAATATTTTGCCAAGAACAGAACATGGGATAAGGATTCACTGGAAATCTATGATGACCCGATTACCCGATTCGGGACCAAAATTTTTAAGAAAAGAAAAGAGTTTGTAGAACAGCTCAACCCTATCGTTCAGAATTTCTATCAGATTATTTCCGGTGGGAAAGAAACCGTGTCTGTTATTTATGAATCTCATTTATTGGAAGATTCTTTTGAAAATCTTTTAAAAGAAAGCATTGAAAGAGACCGTATGCTCACCTATACCTCAAAAGGAATCCATAAGGATGATCTTCTTTTTGAAATGGACCATGTTTTAATCAAAAAAATAGGATCTCAGGGTCAGCAAAAGTCATTTCTGATTTCTTTAAAACTGGCTCAGATGAGTCTTGTGAAAGAACTTACCAAAAAAACACCTATTCTTTTACTGGACGATATTTTTGATAAGCTTGATGACACGAGAGTTTCACAGTTAATTGAACTTGTTAATCGTGAAAGTTTCGGACAGATATTCATTACTGATACCCACAGAGAAAGAACTGAAAGTGTAGTAAAGAAAATCAACGAGGAAAGTATTATTTTTGAGGTGTAGCGCCGATACGAGGTACGGGATGCGAGCTTTATCTGTTACGATAAAAATTTATTTATCATCGAAATGCTTTTTATCTTAACTTAATATCCTAAAAACACAAATAATATGAGTTATAGAAACTTGGAAATTTACAAATTAGCTTTTGAATTATTTTTAAAAATACATAAAGCATCGTTTCTTCTCCCTAAATATGAACTTTTTGAATTAGGCAGCCAGCTGAGAAGATCTTCCGATTCAGTGATTACGAATATTGTAGAAGGTTATGGAAGATCATCTTACAGAAATGACTACATTCGCTTCCTGATTTATAGCCATGCAAGTAATGATGAAACAATTAATCATTTAGAAAAAATTATCATCTTATACCCCAATTCTTCTTCAGAATTTGAAACATTAAGAAATTCATATAATACACTAGGTGGAAAACTTAATATTTATAAAAAATGGGTCATAGAAAATTGGAATAAAAACAATCTACAATAAAAAATAGAAAAAACTCGAAACCCAAGACCTGAATTCCATAACCCCGAATCACGCAACCCGAAACCCGAACCTCAGCTATGAAGAAGAAAAAACGTGAATATCAATCCTCCGAACTGGTGAAATCTTTTGCCAGGATTTATGGTTTTGAACATAAACTTGTTGCTTTTGACATTAAAGATTTCCTCGAGGATTATCTTGATGAAAGTCTTTTCAACGAAATAAGAAGTGTGAATATAGAAAACCAAATTATTATTATTAAGATTGATTCTCCTTTACTGAAACATGATTTTAAAATGCGGAAAAGCTTTTATCTGAAAAAGTTTCAGGATAAATTTGGAGAAGAAAAATTTCATGACCTTCAGATACTATAAAGACAAAAATGTATATCTATAGAAAAATGCTACCCGAGGGTAGCATTTTTTATTTTAATTAATGTTCTTCAGATTTATTGGAAATGGTACTGCTCATAAGATCATCTGCCTTTTTATCCAGTCGTGAGCTTAATGGAAGGAAGAATTTCAGGGGATGTTTCGTAAAATATCTGAAAATCTCTTTATAAATCTCACTTACCTGTCCGAAATTCATCTTTCGGGATCGGAATGCCAGGAACATGGATAGACTAAAACTTACCAGGAAGTTGAAAAAACCAATCAGGAAAACCGTTACAAAAGACATCCAGAAAGTATAGGAGTCTACTGAAAAATCTTTTCCATAAAGTCCCAATGCAAAGTTACCGGCAGCAAAAGTAATGTGTCTGATATCTAAATCGAGGCCGAAAAACATCCCTACCGGAGCTGTTGCTCCAAGGAACACCCCGAACCAAAAGTTAGAAACAATTCCAGGCCAGTTTTTAGCATAATATTTTGAAAGTCCTTTTGCGAATTTCTTTCCGAAAAAACTTCTGATTGAAAGGTTTTTGGCAATTCTTTCCGGAATCTGGTAAAACACGGAATTGTTCCCGATATTCCCTGAAATAATCCCTGAAATAAAAAGATAAAAACCGGCTATACTTGCATGGAGAATCGCTTTTGATTTAAAAGGGTCAAGGTCTTTTAATAATTTATCTGATCTGTCTACTGCCAGATTTTGTGAGAAAAACACATCCAGTCCGTAAATAATGGCAAGCGCCACCGGAAAAGCAAGCAGCACATTTCCTACAAAGGCAATAAACTGACTTCGGAATAATTTGGATACCAAATGGGCAAATTCTGTATTGTTTCTTTGGGTCTTTCCTTCCTCAGACAATACTTTTGTCATGGTAGCAGCTGTCATTGCCGGCTGTTTTGTAGCAAGGGTAAAACCCATCAGATAGATCATCACAAATCCCATTGCATAGTTCATCGAGTATAGAAAAGCGTGTGAAAAATCACTTCCCGGGATATACCCGTACAGCATTTTCAGAACACAAAGTGCTCCTACAATGATTCCACCACCACTCGCTTTGTAGAACATCGTCATATACTCTTTCCGGGTAGAGGTGATGTAATGAGCCCCGGCTTCTGCGGTATGATTGGTAATAAGATGGGAAATCAGCCTTGTACTATCGTTGATCAGATCAGAAATATTGTTTTTATGAGATTTGTAGCTCAGAATATTAAAGATCAACTGTTTAGATTTTATCAGAACATCTTCTTCAGTATCAATGACCAATAACTGCACAATATCATAAATTCGTTCAGTCTGCTGGCGGATCTTAAGCAGGGATTGGTTAATTTTTCCGGAAATACCATATTTGGCAGAATTTTTAAAAGCAATATTTACAAATTCCTGGCATTGTTCTGCATAGATTTTAATCTGTTTATATCTGCTGTCTTTGGAATGAAGCTGAAGTTCAGGGTCTTTTTCCAGATCATCTGCTAATGTTTCCAGCTCATTCTGAAGGGCAAGAAACGGATTGTCCAGATTTCTGTACTGCGGAGCCATTCTCACCACTTCCACTTCCATAGCCATCCCCGTAACCCTCCAGGAAAGAATATTCATAGAGAAAATGAGTTCTTTTTTCACATTGGGTTTCAGGATAAAATCTGAAGCACCCAGCATGTTTAAAAATTCGTCAATCTCGTTTTCAGGAAGATTATGCAGATATCTCAGATCTTTCTTAGGTCTAAGACTCACATTGTCAATCATAAACCACACCGTCTTTTCGTTTTCAACAGGTGGTAAAACCTTGTTCAGGATTCTTTTTTTAAGCTCCGGAAAGAAGGCATTTTCTGAAAGAATATTAGCCTCCGTCAACGAAAGATTGAAAGGTCTTCCTCTGAAAATATTGTGGATATAGTGTTTAAAGTTCTCAGCAAAATTAGGATTGCTTCTGAAAAAATTGAGCACATCTGTAAAGTCTGCCTCTTTGATAGTCTCTAAAAACTCTGCAAAGGGCTCTAAAGAAAGGGTTTCGTTCTTAAAAGAAAAATATTTTTTAAGAACTGACTCAAAGTTTGTGCTGGAATTAAAGAATTTCATTAGTACAAAGATACTATTTCAAACTCACATTCCTCATCTGTCTCATGATCCAATTATGTTTCTTCCTTAAATAAGGAGATGGATTTTTAGGGTCATATTTTTTCGGATTAGGCAATACTGCAGCAATCCAGGCTGCATCTGAAGCACTTAAGTCCTTGGATGATTTTCCAAAATAATACTGAGCCGCAGCTTCCACTCCAAATACACCTTGTCCCATTTCAATAGAATTTAGGTATCTTTCAAGAATAATGTCTTTGCTCCACACTTTTTCAATAATGAAAGTGTAGACCGCTTCCAATCCTTTTCTCACCCAACTTCTTCCCTGCCAAAGAAATATATTTTTTGCTGTCTGCTGGGAAATGGTACTTCCTCCTCTTATTTTTTTGCCTTTCTCATTATATTTCATCGCTTTTTCGATGGCTGTATAATCGAAACCGTCATGATCAAAGAATTTCTGGTCTTCAGACGCGATTACGGCTTTTTTCACATTGCTTCCCATTTCGTCATAGGAAATATAATCCCTGTGCAGTTTGCCGTATTCAAAAAGGCCTCCTATCTGGGTAAGGGTAATTGGCGGATTAAAGAATCTGCCCCAGATAATAAAAACTACATTCAGAACAAGAATGATGAAGATAAGCTGTTTAATTTTTTTCCACATAACTTTATAAAAAGGAAAGGCAAAAATAAGCAAATAGTACGAGTTACTGCAATTCTTTCATGTAAGTAAGCTGATAATCCGGTAAAAGTTCAGGATGGAAGATCTTAATGTAATCTTTAAGGATCAAATCTGCTCTTACCACTCCACTTTCGAAGAAATCATTGGCTTTTAGTTTTTCTTTTCCTGCTATGGTGTAAATTTTTCCTTTATTGAATACATCAAGTTTTCCATAGAAAGGATTCATGCCCAGCATTTCTTTTTTTGAAGTATGGCTTCCTGCGTTCACCCAATACTGAACACCTCCTGCTTTGGCATATACTTCTTCAAAGCTCATCGTCAATGCTTTTTCATCTTTGTTGTCCTTCATGACATAATTGGCATTGGCATCTGAAATATAATGAGCAACAGAGGTATTTCCACCTGGAAGATACCATACGTCTCCATACATTTCATTGGCAAGAACAACTGGTTTTTCTTTGGCAGTTGACGCTAGTTTTTTCAGTTCACTATAATTTTTTTCTACTTCCTGGTATTTTGTTTCTGCTTCTTTTTCTTTTCCTAAAAATTCTCCGAAAATTTTAATATAAGCAGTTTTTTCCAAAGGCTTCTGCTCCATATATTCATCCAGAAATATCACCTGAATGCCATTATTTTTCAAAAGCTCATAAGTATTGTCAAAGCTGGCAATGTGATTCGTAAAAATAGCATCCGGCTTCATAGAGATAATCTTCTCTATATCATATTTCTGCTCGCTTCCTACGTTCTGGATTTTCCCTTCTTTAAGCAGATTCTGAATTTTATCTGAATAGATATACTCCGGACTTGATACCCCAATGATTAAATTTTCTGCTCCAAGCTCTGAAATATACCCTGCCATAATCGCATTCAACAGGATAATTTTCTTGAATGGAGTTTGATTTTGCTTAAAATTATAAGTAAAATTCCCCGATTTTAGCTCCAAGGTACCATCATGTTCCTTAAATTGGGTACGGGCAGATATATTGGTCCAATCTGAGGACGAAATTTTTGATTCTCTTTTACAAGCTGTTAGCGCAAAAACCGTAAATAAAAGTAAAATTCTTTGTTTCATCTTTCAAAGAACGGAAAAAAGTGCTATATTTGCAAACCTTTAAACAACAAGATAACACAAGGCCTCGTGGCGCAACTGAATAGCGCATCTGATTACGGCTCAGAAGGTTACAGGTTTGAATCCTGTCGAGGTCACCAAAAGCCAAATGGCGCCACTTTATGACAAGTAGCGCCATTTTTTATCTGTATATTCTTAATAGCATTATACTTGCAGGGTTTATAAAATACTTTTAAGTAATGTGCTAACAAGTTATTTACTATTGATAAGATTCCCAGTCAATATTATCTTTTGCCCATTGCTTGGCAGAGGTTGTCGGAATTCTGTTTTTGCCATTAAATGTCTTTTCTAATGACCAGGAAACACCTCTTCCTGCTCCGAATATGGAACGGTATTTTTTAACGAAATTGGCGGGATCATTTTTAAGATCATTGGTTATTTCATTGATGTCTGAAAGTCTACGCTTATACTTTTGTCCTGACAATGATTCTGCAATGTCAGCCAAATCTCCGTAGGTGATGGTATCACCTGCAATATAGACGATCTCATTTTCAATCTCTGGTTCTGTGAAGAATATCTCAGCGGTAAGTCTTCCAATATCATCAGGTGTCGTTAGGGTAACCGCAGTATCCCACCCGCCAATGGCATTGATCGATTTTTTCTCTAAATCTAAAATACCAAAAAATGGTTCAAATAGATAGCTGGTAAACATACCCGTGGAAATAATGATCCACTTTGTAGTATTTTGTGATCTAAGAAGTTTTCTTACATCAAGCTGTTCATCAAACAGATCCTGGGCACTGCCTCGTCCTATCAGCTCAAAATCAACTCCGAACTGCCAAGGAAAATATCTTTTAACGCCAGCATCAAGCACAGCATTGGCCAACTTCAGCTGAAAACCTCCTGCACCGGTTCCATAGCCCGTACATGAAACAACAGCATCATAGTTTTTGAAAATAGCAATAAGTTCCAGAGACGGAGCGGACAGATCCCCTGCGAGCAGTTCCACACCTAATTCCTTGAGCTCTGTAATATTCTTTTTCTTATCCTCATCTTCAGAGTGAATTGTTGCTTCTCTCAGTAAAACAGTCACTCTTACGTTGATATAGTTTTTAGCTTTTTTTGCGATATTGCGGATGACAGGCATCCCTAATTCACCTGCTCCTAAAATTAAAATTGACTTATTTTCCATTTTAAAATAATTTAATGTATTTGAATCCCGACATTGTAGAGGTTTGTTCATTTCCTTGAGCAAAGTTATTGCGTTCAGATTATGAAAGCAATAAGACACCTGGCTGTTAGCCACTTACCTATAGGTTAGTTTTTTGATTTCTAATTAAATTATTTTCAATAAAGTTCAAAAAAAATTTTCTGAGATCAGTAACCTTAAAATTTATTGTTTAAAATGAGTTTTTTACTTAGAAAGATTTATCTTTAAATAAGCAATAAGCACATAAATTATAAATATGGACAGATTAATGACAGATGCTGAAATAGTAAAAGCCTGGGATGATATTTGTAAAGTACTGAATAAAGATCAGGATGAGCTTAAACATGACATACTGAATCATGTTGGCAATAAATGGTCACTTTTCGTAATTCATGCTCTTGGAATAGATGGGAAGATGCGATTTTCAAATTTGGAGAAGCACATTAACGGAATCAGTCAAAAAATGTTGACGAAATGTCTCCGCGAATTGGAAAGAGATGGTCTCATTTTAAGAACAGTTTATCCAGAAGTGCCACCGAAGGTGGAATATGAATTAACATCTTTAGGCCGAGGTTTATTGCTTCAAGTTACTCCGCTTTGGCTATGGATTGCCCGTCACAGCAATGAACTTAATAATGCTCGGGCAAATTATATAGAACAAATGGGTCGATAATTTTCTATAAATAATACTGTGTTTATTTGTTAATGTCAGCATCAACAATGTATGCTTTCATATATTAAATAAAAAAATGAAATTATTTAACGTTGTCACCATTAGTTGGTACAAAAGATAAACAATGTCATTTAACGACGAAACCATCCAAGGTTATTTGCTTTAAATATGTAAATGATAAATTTCAATAAAATAATTTTACGATTTCAAAAAAAATTATTTGATAAAAACGTGATTTGTAAGTCGTTTTTAATTTGGCTTAAATGAAGTAAATCATCTATAAAAGTGTTTTAAGATATGCTCGTCTTGGTCACCAAAAACCAAACGACGCAACTTTTCTAGTTGACGCCGTTTATTTTATTCTTGATTACAAAATAAGCCAGATGTTTTGGCATTAGATATTACAATTTTCCTTGCTGCAAGAATTTCATTGAATCATAATCAAAATTTTATAATAAAATATTTACTGATTATACAGCCTGAGAATCTCCACCAATTCGGGTATAGATCGTATTTTCAGTTTCTCAAACAACCTGATTTTGTAAGTGCTGATCGTCGATGAATGGAGATTCAGCTGATTAGAAATTTCTTTGAGGGGAAGACCTTCTGCAAGCTTATTGGCAATTTGCAATTCGCGGTCTGATAACGCTTCAAAGGGAGAACTTTTGGCCGTGCCATTTAATGATTCTAAAAGAATTGCTTCTTTTATATTATCACTGATATATCGTCCCTTACTAAGCATTGCCGTTAATGCAGTTTCAATGACTTCAGTGGAACTTAGCTTACTGAGATAGCCACCAGCACCCATTTTCAGATAACGCATCCCATACAACTCTTCATCCTGTGAAGAAAATATCAGAGTTTTTAATGCAGGTTGATGAATTTTTATATAATCTATTGCTTCCTGAACAGTACCATTAGGCATATTAACGTCCATAATTGCCAGATCAAATTCTTCTTTCAGAATTAAATTGTACAGCGATTTATAATCCTCTACTTCTGAAATTATGGCGTCTGGCTTGAATCGTTTGATTGTTTGTATCAAACCCATCCGGACGATACCATGATCATCTGCTACAACAATGCGAATGTTTGCTTTTAAACCCATCATTCTATAAATTTATGTAAAAAAAGGGAAACCGTAGTGCCTTTATTTTCAGTGGAAATGATTTGGATGTTTCCGTTAAGCAAGGATATAAAATTTTTTACAATTTTCAAACTTAATCCAACTCCTTTCTCGCCTGCAGTTCCCAGGAATATGGGATTACCATGATTGTAGATCGTAGGTAAATACTTCTCATGTATTCCTGTTCCGAAATCAATCACAGAAAGTATAACCTCATCATCCTCTGTAATCGATTGTAAATAAATATCTTGCCCCGGAAAAGTGTATTTTACCGCATTGTTAAAAATTTTGTCTAAAACATATTCGAGCAACATGCGATCGCTTGTAAGAAATGCATTGTGATCTCCTTTAAAATAAAATTTAATGTTTTTTTCGTTTAATTTAGCAGCGTATTTTTCTTCTAAATAGTGAAAAAGATCCATCACCATGATTTTAACGGGCTTAATCTTAAATTCCCCATATTGTGTTTTTAGCCAGGCAATGCTATCCTGGGTAGTTTGCAGATTCTTCTGGGCATCACGTTTTACCTGCGGCAACAACTTAAAAAAATCTTCCTCACTTAAAGTCTTTTGCTCCAGCTCTTCTATAAGCCACAGAAAAGTTCCAAACAGCTCTTTTGAGTCATGAGACAATATCGAGATCAGTCCGTTCTTGAAATTGATTTCGTCTTCCAGTCTTTCGATTTTTAATTGGAGTTCGTTGATAAAATCAGTCATAAATTCAGTATCAAATGTTTTAGAAGCTTTTTGAATTATTTTTTTTGAAAAAAGGCAGAAAGGGTTTATTATTTAAACATGAATAAAACATCCAGTTCAAGCCTTTCTCCAGAAGCTGGCAAGTTATAAAAAATATCATATTAGTAGGAAAAAAATCAAATGGGATTTACTATTTCAAGTAAATCCCATATTTTATCTTACTAAAATCCAGATGCACAAAAGGCAAAGTTTAAATTCATGAAAAGCGCTAAATTGTTGCGAAAATCATCTTCTGGACTCTTAATACCAGATGGTATTTCTAAGACTATGAAAGAAAAACAGAAAATGCCAATACTTATATTGTCATTGCAAACGAATAAAATTTAATTCAAACAGCTTCTGAATTTTCTAATGCCGTTAATTTATCAATATCGTACTGATTGGCAATTGATTATTGCTATTAAAGTGGTTCATAAGGAACTATTTCAGAAAGTACTGTTAAATTGCTGTAAAGCTATAGTAAACATTGATAGAGTAAGTGGTATTTTCCTTACCTACCAAACTTTGGGCACCCGCAGGTGATATGGTATATCTTACGTTCAGTCCCCGATCCAAAACCGGAGCTCCGTTAAAGAGTATTTTTTGAGGCGTTTTGGATAAGGGAGCATTTACAGAACTTCCATCTACGCCAATTTGTAAAATATTTGAATTGATATTGGTCTGCAAACCACCTTTCTTGAAATAATTTTCATCCGATTTTACATAGAGTTCAAAATTTTCATTATTAGACAACATAATTTGGTTGGGAATCATTTGTGACTGACCATCGGTGTAATGGGCAGCGGTATTAAAATTAAAGTTTACATTGCGCCCGGAACTTGGGATGGTGATCTCCGACAGAGGAAGCACCTTTAGCTGAACAGCCGTATTTTGCAAACTGTTAATTGAGTTATCTGTACTTCTGGCATTGAAGTTCAATTCAAACGTATAAGTTCCGGCTTCAAAAAAAAGGTTTTTAAAATCATCCGCAGACACTGAAAGCTCCGGAATGAAGTTGTTTCTGTTTCCCGCTACAACACTGAAATTAGCAGCGGAAAAATTCTGAAAATCGGCAGATAAGGTTTTGGTGGTAAGTGCAGATCCATTACTACCCAATTTAATGCTTGCTATATTTCTGGTTCCCGGAACACCTTTAGAAGAAGTGAACTGAATGTTTGTGGAAGCAGCTTTCGCCCAAAAATTAAAATCAACCGTATGCGCGATTTCCGTATTGCCCAAATCCCACACCCGCGTGCTAGTATTACGGTAGTCATTCAAAGAAGATATTTCTATGTATTTTGTTAAAGAGTTTGCAACCCATCGCATAGATGGAGGAATGACTAAAATTGTTTTAAAATTATGTGGTGTGAAGTCATTATAATTCTGAGTTATATCCATGGAGTAATTCCCGGCCCGGAAGGCATTGGCAGTAAATTGTGAGGCAGGAATTTTAAATGTAAAATTGATATTTCCCCGGTTGAATCCGCCCCCGATACTGAGTGATGGCGGTTCAAACCATCTTATAGCACTTGTACTGAACGACTGAAAACCTGGTAAATAACCTGTTAGTCCGGTATATGGCAGCTGCCCGCCCATACTTTCTAACTGCCACAGAAGAGTGGAACTGGGCAAAGTAAATGATGAAGAAGAGTGAGTAAAAGTTGGTCCTGAAACAGAGGTAAATGTAGGAGCTGTTGGGAGTAATCCCAAAAAGGCATAATCCCAGTTTGTTCTGTTGGCGTTCGTCATTACCCTTGTAGGTACTGAGGTAAATTCGCTTCGGTTAAAAATATTATTGTCAGGAACCGACAGGTATACATCCTGAGCTTTCGCGACTGCAGATCCGCAGAATACGGTAAAAATTCCTATTAGAAAAGCCCTCATCTTTTTCATACTTTTAAATTTAAAACTTTTTCACCTTAATGGTGGTGTCTTTCTTCTTATATTCAAAAACTACGGTTTTTGAGTAACCTTCCTTAGTCACCTGAATAGTTTGGGTGGGTTGTGTATAGCTGTATTTGTCATTTTCAATATAGAGGTTGTATTTTCCATCTTTCAGGAAAAACTCAAACTCATTTTTTTGATTAACCACGGCAGTATAGATTATGCCATCTTCACTTTTTGCATACACCACTATTCCGGTTACATCCGTTTCCAAAACATCGTAGGCTTGCTTAATCTCTGTTAATTTCCCACTTACCCTGATGTTTTTTACCAAGCCCACTTTGCGGTTAATATTGCTATGTACCATAATGACAGGATCCATCATCAATCGGGCACCCGCACTTTCGTTCACTTTCAGTGTGTAAGTACCTTCAGGCACATTCTGAAAAACTACTTTTCCATTTTTATCCGTCATCGCTACATAATTGTCCAGCTTTACAATTTCATTAGCAAGTACCGATTCGCCGGATTCAAGAAGTCCATTGAAATTTTTATCTTCAAAGAACTGGAAAGCCACTTTATGATTTCCGAGAGCTGTTGCTGTGGTAAAATATTTTTTAATCCCCACTCTGAACTGGTAATAACTGCCACTGGTTGCATATTCAGCCGTAGATTTATAACCGGAAAGATTAAAATAACCTGTGGTAGACCATGAAGGCGAAATCTTATATTCCAGATTACCGGTGATATTGCTGTTTAAATTTTTATAAAGTTCTGAATAGAAGGCTCCGGCTGAAAAAGATCCAGTCAGATTATGATTAAACATCTGGAAATTATACGAGGCGTAAACATTATAGTTGGCGAAATTACGGCTTACATCATAATAAGAATTTAAATCAAAGACACTGGTTGCGTTCCATTGGGCTGTTCCGTTGAGGGAGAATGATTTATATCTGTAAGATAGAGTTGTTTTCAAACTGTTGAACCAGTCCGCTCTATCGTTCTCTTTTGAATAAGAATATTCCGCTGTCAGGTTTAATCCATGAGCTCCTAATGTAGTGCTGATATTAGCTTCCAACCGGTATGAAAAAAGCTCCTGGGATGTGTAAAAATTAGCTGTTTTTTGCTTTTCAACCTTTGGAGAAAATAGAAAATTCCACTTCTTTAAAGAAAACTGATAGCCTAATCCCAAAGCTTCTGTACTGTTGAAATAATAACGTAAATTAGAGGTATTCCCAGGTTGGGTTGATGTACCCTGAAAACTCAGGAACTCAGGCTCTATCTGCGAATTCTGATATTGTATAAAAGCGCGCTGAGCAGCAGAAAATTGGCGACCAATCCTTTGATTTAAGAAAAAAGATCCCCTTTTGATCCCTGCATAACTTTTGGTAGCAAAGGAATTGACAGATTGTATATCCCAGCTCCCTATTTTCCCATCGTAATTGGCTCCCATTGAAGCTCCTGCATTTTCATCTTTGTTCAAGAGGCCTTTTTCGTGGCTCACACCAACCTCCGTGCGAATTGTATTTTTATCGTTAATTAAAAATGATGTTACCGCGTTCGCTACCTGCGTATCTATGTTAAAGCGCGGATCATGATCGAATATATAAGACACTTTCCCATTGAAAGATTTAGCATTCCCAAAAGCATATTTTGCACCCACAATGGTAGATCCTTCCGTTTGTTGGAAATAAGTACCATACAGATTATAATTATTTTCCAGCCCAAGAATTTCAATCTGATTATTTTCACCAAATTTGGTAGAAACCTTCCCACCTCTTCCGAAAACCGGGTAATCGTAATCACTGCTATTAACATTTCCCACCCGTAATACCGTATTTTTTCTCTCCAGCTCCAGCCAGGTATCATACAGGTTATAACGGCCATCTTCAACATAGTAATCTGCACCGATATTGAAGCGAGATTTTAAATTGTCAGTTACCCGAAATGCTGTATTTCCCCTTAATTGAAGATAATTGAAACCTGAACTGTTTTCATTATAGCTGATTTCCGCAAAATTACTTCCGCTCACCGCTTCGTTTCCGCGGGCAAGTTGTCTGTTGTGCGATAAAATGACTAAGTAAAGTGTGTTGCTTCCCACGATTTTATTATCAAGCAGGTCTGTGACAATTGCATTAATATTAAATTCCGGATAAAGTGTATTCTGTTTTCTGACCGCAATTTTGATCTCAACCGTTTGTTTTTCCAGGCCTTCCAGAGATATGGTTTGTTGTTTTGGCATTATTTCCAAACCGTCAGGAATAGATTGCAAATCAATTCTAACAGTTCGTTTACTATAACCTTGGTTTTCTACAGTCAACAGAATTGAAGATTGGGGCAAAGCAGGGTTAATGAAATTTTCGTAGGTGTCGGTATAAATTGCAATGTTTTTGTTCTCTTCTTTATCAACGAAGAAAGAGGCGATTTCAGCTCTGGTAACCGTTGAGCTGGTATAAGAAACCTGGAATTTGATCTCATTGGATCTCAGTTTCATAAAATCCACGTTGGCGATCAGTTTCACAGGAAGATTTTTAGACTGACCCGCACCTAAGGTAAAATCATTTTTGGGATAGAAAAGCAATCCCGGATATTTTTCCTGAGGTATGATATTCTGAATGATAATCTCTTCAGAACTTTTATTCTCAATGACCAGGAAATTAGTAAAAGTAGAACCCTTCTCAACAGCTACACTGTCATTTTCAAAATGGATTTGAATATCCTTCTTTTCCTGCGCAAAGGCCAACGAAAAGTGCAGAAGAACAAATACAAAAAATAAGATTGTTTTTCTTAGCATTGATATTCCATTCTGTGGTTTCAAAGCTTAATTTTAAAATTTAAAGTTTTTTTCTCCTACACGTAAATCATTGGATTCTGCCATTTTGATAATAGCCACGCCAAGGAAGTTCCCTGAAATATTCTCTGGTAAAGAAAATTGAACAACCTGATTGGTATCCGGAAGCATGGAGATGGAAATTGCAGGCAACTTTATTTCCTTACCACTGTCTGTATTGGTTAGTTCAAACTCAACGGTGGCATCATTGATAGTGTTACCATCATTATGGATGCTTACTGCGACTTTTCTGTTCGCTGCATTCTCATTACTCGCCTCTGAAATATTGGTAATATCTAAACTTTTTACATGGTTTCCCGGTGGAGTATAAAAGATGTGAAGTCCCACCTCAAACAAGGTGATAATACCAATACCATTCTGAATACGTGCCTTATCTGCCTGCTGAGGAAGTTGAGTGAAAAACAACATGCTGTTCGTAACTGCAGACTGTGATGCGTTTGCCGGGATCTGCATGGTTACTACAATTTCCTTTGTACTTTTGGCAGGAACTGTTACAGCGTTTTCTAAGGTAGACATCCAGGAGGCATTGGAAGTTTTTGAACTGCCTGCTTCAAGATAAACTTTATTTCCGTCTTCTTCTCTAACCCAATCTTTATAGTTGAGATTAAAGACATAATCCTTGTCCGAACTGTTTTGAAGCGTGACTGTCTTTGTTACTTTTTCTCCCGGATTACCTGTGAAAAACAAGCGTGTAGGTGACATAGAGATGCTTTGTGCCAGAAGTGAAGAAGACCCTGTAAGGATAAAGAAAATGAAAAGGTGAATAAACTTGTGCATGGTGTAAATAGTTTAATAATAAAAGATTCCCAAAACTACTGAAAACATAGCAAAAGGAACCTTTGCAAACTAAAAATTTAATTATAAAGCAGTCGCGGTATAAGTTACTGTTTGTGTATAAGTTCCGGCTGGTTTACCTAAAATATCAGAAGATGATGATTTTGCCGCTGGAATAGTGTAGTCCAGATTCAGTGTTAAGGCACTTCCAAGAGGAGCGTTTGATACTAAAGTTTGATCCGTTGCAGATAAAACTACAGCGCTTTTTGTTCCACCCATAGTTCCGGCAGCTGTAGCTGCTTTGATAGTCAAAACATTTACAGGGATTAAGTTCGTTCCATTCATAAAATTAGCACCCCCTGCTTTTACTTTAACATTAAAGTTCTTTGTGGAAGTAACTTTTAAAGAGTTAGCTTTAGTAATCGTCTGATCAGAGTTATAGTCTGCTGCAGTAACATAGTTAAAGTCAACTGTATTACCAATTGCAGTACTTCCTGCGTCGATAGAGATTACATCGTTCAGGGTAATGTTTACGGTTGTAGTTGCCGTTGTATTTTGAGCTTGAACATTATTAATTCCTAATATGATGGCTCCAAAAGTTAAGGCTGCGATTACGATTTGTTTTTTCATGATAGTAATATTTAATTTTTATTCTTGTTTAATTGTTCTCTTTTGAACACTACAAATCTACAGCTGCAATAAAAGTTTCTTTGTAGTGGAAAAAGGAAGTTCGCGTAGTAAAATCACTACAGGATTACTCATTTAGTTTAAATAGAAAAACCCTCAATACCTGTAAAGTGCTGAGGGCATATATAATTGATGTGTTTTTTTATTATAAAGCAGTCGCAGTATAAGTTACCGTTTGCGTATAAGTTCCGGCTGGTTTACCTAAAATATCAGAAGATGATGATTTTGCTGCTGGAATTGTGTAGTCCAGATTCAGTGTTAATGCACTTCCAAGAGGAGCGTTTGATACTAAAGTTTGGTCCGTTGCAGATAAAACTACAGCGCTTTTTGTTCCACCCATAGTTCCGGCAGCTGTAGCTGCTTTGATAGTCAAAACATTTACAGGGATTAAGTTCGTTCCATTCATAAAATTAGCACCCCCTGCTTTTACTTTAACATTAAAGTTCTTTGTGGAAGTAACTTTTAAAGAGTTAGCTTTAGTAATCGTCTGATCAGAGTTGTAGTCTGCTGCAGTAGCATAATTAAAGTCAACTGTATTACCAATTGCAGTACTTCCTGCGTCTATAGAGATTACATCGTTCAGGGTAATGTTTACGGTTGTAGTTGCAGTAGTATTTTGAGCTTGAACATTATTAGTTCCTAATATGATGGCTCCAAAAGTTAAGGCTGTGATTACAATTTGTTTTGTCATGATAGTAATATTTAATTTTTATTTTTATTTAATTGTTCTCTTTTGTATACTGCAAATCTACAGCGGCGATAAAAGTTTCTTTGTAGTGAAAAAAGGAAGTTCATGTAGTAAAATCACTACACGGTTTATTCGCATGATAAATAAAAAAGCCCTCAACACTTTTGTAGTATTGAGGGCTTTTCTGTTTAAAAATTGGTATTTAGTTACAATGCAGTGGCTGTATAAGTTATTTTTTGTGTATACGTTCCCTGTGGTTTACCTAGAAGTACCTTGGATGCATTTTCCGCTGAAATAGAGTAGGCAATATTTAAAGACTGTTTGGTGCCTAAACTTGCATTACTCACCAGTATCTGGTCAGTTGTAGATAAAGTGACCTCATTCAGGGTTCCTACCAAACTTCCGCCCGGTATCGCTTTTACCTGTAATATATCTACAGGAATTACGTTTGCGCCACTTACAAAGTGTGCACCTTCAGATTTTACTTTTACATCAAAATTTTTGGAGGAAATAATGACTAAACTATTGGGAACGGTCACATTTTTTGATGAATTATAGTCTTTTGTGCTCCCATAATTAAAATCTACAGCACCTTCTGAAGCAACAGAGCCAATGTCCATTGCAATAACGTCCGATAAAATAATATTTACTGATGTACTCACCTGCTCTGAATTTTGTGCCATAACCCGGTGGGTTCCTAAGGTCATTGCTCCCAGAGACAGCGCAACGATAAAGATTTGCTTTTTCATGATTAATAAATTTAGTGAGGTGTAATAATATTGTCATTCAGAACTCATTATAAATCTAATAACATTATCTGACATTACCAAAGCCTTTTTCATCATTGGTTATATATTGTCATCATAAAGTTTACAGATATTCAATCTGATATTAATTGTTCAACATTTTATGTAAAATGATAAGAGATAGCCTCATTACTATTTTCTAATTCAAAGTTTTTTGTATGTTTCAAAAGATGTAATCTATATAAAAAACAATCATTTAGGGGGATCTAAACAGACTATTCTGTTAATATATACGCAGATGATATAAAACTCAGCCATTTTCCTTTTAAATAGCCATAATTTGATTAAATTTACATCAACAATGCGTAGAATTTATGCATTATAAAAACACCCGAAAAAACTTCTATGAACAAGAAAAGTGCAACGATATATGACATTTCCAATAAGCTCAACGTAAGTGTTGCCACTGTTTCGAGAGCATTGAATGACCACCCAAGAATAAGCGTAGCAACTAAAGAGCTGGTCCGCAAAACGGCCAAGGAAATGAACTATAAGCAAAATAACCTTGCTAAAGCCTTAAAAAGTGGTGAAACCAAAAATGTAGGGATTATTGTTCCCTACATCAATACCAATTTTTTTTCCTCAGTAATACGGGGAATTGAGGAAGAACTCTCCCCACTTGGTTATCATGTCATCATCTGCCAGAGTCACGAAGATGTCAATATTGAAAAAAGACAACTTAACACGTTGCTGAATGCTCAGGTAGATGGTATTTTCATGTCTGTATCCAAAACAACAACAGATATTAATCACATCAGAAACATTCTGGATACGTCCAATACTCCGATTATCTTTTTTGACAGAAAAAAAGATATCGCTGGCATCAGCACCGTAACGATTGATGATTATCGGGGAGGATATATGGCTACAGAACACCTCATCAAAGAGGGTTATAAGAATATCTGTCATTTTGCAGGAGACCTTAATCTTGAAATTTACCAGAACCGTCTTAATGGCTATAAACAAGCCCTAATTGATCATAATCTTCCTATAAAAGAAGATAATATCATTCTTACAGGCAGTTCTATTGATGAAGGAACGGAAGCTATTAAAAAACTTTGGAGTAAAAAATCTGTTCCTGACGCTATATTCTCTTCCAGTGACTTTGCTGCTTTAGGTGCCTGTCAGGAATTAAAAAAGAGAAAAATAAAAATTCCTCAGGAAGTTGCCATTATCGGTTTTTCCAATGAACCGTTTACTCAGTTTATGGAGCTTCCGATCAGTTCAGTGGATCAGACTCCAGTGTTGATGGGGAAAATGGCAGGACAGGTATTTTTAGAGAACGTAAAAGAAAACGGATCTGGCGTTTCTATTGAGAAAAAAGTGGTACTTACCCCTCAGCTTCATATCAGGAAGTCTTCAAAAAAGAAGTAATTTTTCTATACTTAAAAAATATCGATGCTATTGGATAGTCAATCACTTTATATTTTTCTTGGTGGCTTTGGTCAAATTATTTTATGGTTATCATATAAAATATTGAAAAACAGAACAACTTACCTGATTGTATTGTTCTTCACCATTTTGATCGCATTATTTGGTTATTTAAATATCAATAGAGAAACGCTAAAAATGCCAAATGGCAATGCTGCTACGTTTGCATTTTTGCCTTTATTATATATGGTCTATTACTGGATTCTAAGAAATTTATTTCTTATTATTTTCGGAAATGAACCTTTACTGACAGGCTATATGCAATCAAGCTGGGAGCAAGGTGAATACAGAAAATTACATATGGGCGATGCTGTTTTCACTATATTAACTCTTATATTACCTTTTTTAACAACCCTACTCTTCTAACGAATTACCAATAAATAAAAGAAAATGCCTTCTACACTACGCAGAAAGCATTTCAATCCTAATTAGTATTTATAATAAAAAAAACATTTTTATAAGCTCACCCCCCTTCTCCAGGGGATAAAATCATTTTGGTTTAAAACAGCAGCTTTGGTTTTCACTTCTCCACTGGCTATTTTGATGATAAACTCCAACAGTTCTTCTGCCTTTTCATCAATCGTTTTTTCCCCGGTGATGACATCGCCTGTATTAAAATCAATAATATCCGGCATTCTCTCGGAAAGAGAAGTATTGGACGATATTTTTACCACTGGAACTACGGGATTTCCTGTCGGAGTTCCAAGCCCCGTTGTAAACAACACTACATTGGAACCTGAGCCCACCAAAGCAGTGGTACATTCTACATCGTTTCCAGGAGTACAGAGTAAACTCAGCCCGGGTTTCTGAATGTATTCGGTAAAATCAAGGACATCATTGATGGGAGATGAACCTCCTTTTTTAGCCGCTCCTGCAGATTTCATGGCATCAGTGATCAATCCATCTTTAATATTCCCCGGTGACGGATTCATATCAAAACCAGATCCTGCAGCAACGACTGATTTTTCAAAGTCTTTCATTAACTGTAAAAATCTTTCCGCATCTTTTTCATTTACACAACGGTTCACAAGCTCCTGCTCTACTCCGCATAATTCGGGAAATTCCGAAAGAATAGTAGCTCCTCCTACTCCTGCCATTACATCTGATAACCGACCTAAAACCGGATTGGCAGAAATTCCTGAAAAACCATCTGAACCTCCACATTCCAATCCTACTACCAGCTTTGAAATAGATGCAGGTTTTCTTTGAATTTCATTCGCTTTTTTAATGGCTTCATAAGAATCTTTGATGATCCCGCTCAGCATTTCATCCACTGTTCCCGATTTCTGCTGTTCATATATGATAATCGGTTTTTTATGGTTGGGACTGATCTTTTCAAGGGCATCTTTAAAAATATCAACCTGTAAATTCTGACATCCAAGGCTCAAAACGGTTGCTCCTGCAACATTCGGGTTATTAACATATCCTGCCAATAAACGGCCCAATGCTTCAGCATCCTGACGAATACCACCACAACCTCCCTGATGGGTAATGAATTTAACGTCAATATTTTTAAAAACTCTGGAATCCTGATCTTCTTCAGTGATAATTTCTTCCTCTGAGTTATTAATCAGAGATCTTAGTAATAGTTGATGCTTTGTTGCTTTTTCAAATAGAAGTTCTTTTTCGAAAACTTCTTTTAAAATCTCTACATTTCTGTTTTCACAAAAGACTAAAGGAAAAAACAGCCATACATTTTCTGTTCCCACCTGTCCGTCTTCCCTATGATAGCCCATAAAAGTTCTATCCTTCCATTCCTCCACATCCGGAGCTGTCCAGGAAATCGTTTCTGTTTTGCCTTCTACTTTTGCACTTTGATGTTTTACATTTCCAGTGGTAATCACTTCTCCTTTTTGGATGGGCTGACTTGCTTTTCCCACCAAAACACCATACATGATAATGGAATCTCCTACCGAAAGATTTTCTGTGACAAATTTATGTTTGGCTTTTGTATCTTTTACAATCTCATAGGTAAAATCACCCAACGTAACATTTTCACCCTGTGTAAGATCAACCAGCGCAACTGCTACATTATCGTCAGGATTTATCTTGAGTACTTTTTTTTGCATGATATTTAAGAGTAAGATTGAACAAAGTTTTGATACGCTGTTTCCACATCATGATGGTCAATTTCCCACAATGCTTTTGCCACTGCCTCTTTCAAGCCTTCAACGTTGGTAAGATCTGTATCCCAGAAAGAAGTTTCACATAATGCCAGTTCTGCAACTTTTTGATAATCATTTGCTGTCCAGATTTCTTTGAATCGGTTGATTATTGCCTCTTCATCGTTCAACGGAAGGGCTCTCTCATCAAAACTTCCCTGGTAGAATCTGATTAAACTTGCCAAAGAGAAAGTTAAATTAAGTGGTAATTTCTGATTAATTTCTACATACCTCAACAGACTGGGCAGAATTCTTACTTTAAATTTAGAAACAAAATACAAAGCGATGCTTGCCAGATGATGTTTAATAAAAGGATTTCTGAACCTGTCAAATACTTCTTCTGCAAATTCCTTCAACTCATTTTCATCCAGGCCTAAAGTGGGGTTTACTTCATTAAAAATTGAATCTCTTAAAAACTGTCCGATAAATAAATTCTCAAGAGATTCTTTTACCGTTTCTTTTCCTGATAATAGTGCCGGAGCCAGCATTAAAGTATGGCCGCCGTTCAAAATTCTTACTTTTCTAAGACGGTAAGGCTGAATATCATCCACTACTAAAATCTGCTCATTGATCTGATCAAAAGGGATTCTCTCATTCAGATTTTTAGCATCCTGAATTACAAAAAGTAAAAATACTTCAGAAACAACCATCATCTGGTCTTCATAATCCAACTGTTCTTCGTAGGATTCTGCATCATCTTTAGGATATCCCGGAACAATCCTGTCAACCAATGTATTGTGGAAATAATTACACTGTTCAATCCATTGCACAAAATTCTCTTTTAAATTCCATAATCTGGCATATTGAATAATAATCTCCTTTAAAACAAAAGCATTATCTTCAATCAACTCACAAGGGATCATTCTCAATCCTTTATCTGATGATCCTTTGAAATGTTTAAATCTTTCATATAATAAAACCGTTACTTTTGCCGGAAAGTTTTTGTGCGGGCCGGAATATTGATCTTCAGTTTCATCATACGCTATTCCCGTTTCTGTAGTATTGGAGAAAATAAATTCCAGTTCTTCTTCTTTTGCCAATGCAAGGAATTCATCATAGTTTGTATAGGGATTAATTGATTTCTGAATCGCAGAAATGACCATCTTTTCATCAATAATTTCACCTTTTTTAATTCCTCTTGTAAAGAGAGTATATAGATTGTCCTGCTCTTCAAGCTTATGAACAGAACCACCCTGCGTTGGCTGAACATTGACAATTCCGGCATTGAAGCCAGCTTTTTTATTCAATTGATCAATCACATAATCAGTGAATCCTCTCATGAAATTTCCTCCTCCAAACTGTACGATTTTAATCGGAAGCTTTTCGTGAGAACCATTGAATTCACGATTTAATTTTTGTTTTATCTGATTTTCCATTTTTTCTAATTTGAATGAAACTATCTTAGAATCTGATAGCTTTTGTTTTTATTTAATCACTTTATATTTCGGAACCAAAGTCTTCATTACACTCCAGGCAATCAGGTAAACCACTGCACATACTGAGAAAATGATCATATAGCCTTTATCGATTCCATCTGAAATAATAGCTCCGGATTTTTCCAGATCATGAACAAAATTTTCAGGCAGACGCTCATGGATATATTGGGGATATTTTTCCAGTAAAGGTATTCCGTCCACAGTAGTCCATGCTTTATGAGCATGATCAAACAGGACTCCTGAAGATTTATTGATTAAAAATGATCCGATTCCTCCTGCCATTCCTCCGATTCCCGTAATGGTTGCGATTGCTTTTTTAGGAAACATATCGCCTACCGTAGAGAATATATTGGCAGACCATGCCTGGTGTGCCGCTCCGGCAATTCCGATAATCAGTACCGGAATCCAATATGAAACAGAACCCAAAGGCTGGGCTAACAGAGCCAGCAATGGGAAAAATGCGAAGATCAGCATCGCCTTCATCCTTCCTGTATAAGCATCTATCCCTTTTTTCTCCACAAAATATTTAGGAAGCCATCCTCCGATAATCGACAATAAAGTGATCATATAAAGAACAAATAAAGGAAATGCGCTCTGTGTAGAATCCATTTTGTAAACGGAGCTTAAATAAGCCGGCGTCCAGAACAGGAAAAACCACCAGATTCCATCTGTCATAAACTTTCCAAAGGCAAAAGCCCAGGTTTGTCTGTGACTGAAACATTCCCTGAATGAAAATTTCTTTTCCGGCAGCGACGCATCTTCTGCTGGAAAATCATCCTGATCCTGCTGAATATAGATAAGCTCATGCTCATTAACCTTGTGATGTTCATGTGGCTTTTTGTAATAGAATACCCAAAGGCCCATCCATACAAAACCTAGTGCTCCGATAATGATAAATGCCCATTCCCAGCCCATCGATTTTGCGATAAAAGGAATAGTAACCGGCGCAGCCAATGCTCCAACCGTTGCTCCAGCATTAAAGATACTGGTTGCTAACGCTCTGTCTTTCTTTGGGAAATACTCTGCAGTAGTTTTTATCGCAGCAGGAAAATTCCCTGCTTCCCCAACTGCCAGAACGAAACGGGCAAAAATGAACAGTGTGACACTGGTACTGATGATAGCTCCAACATTATCTACTCTTCCGATAATCTCTTTGGATTCTTCAAAACCTACCCACCAGCTTCCGGTCAGAGCTCCTGAAGTAGCAATTCCGCAGAAAGCATGGAGTACAGCTCCTATTGACCAGATTCCGATCGCCCAGAGAAATCCTTTTTTGGTATCCATCCAGTCTACAAACTTTCCGGCAAAAAGCATACTTATTGCGTAGAAAATAGAAAATAATGCAGTGATATTTCCGTAATCATTATTGTTCCAGTGAAATTCCGGAGCGATGAAATCTTTCCAGGTGAGAGACAGCACCTGCCGATCCATATAATTGATGGTCGTTGCAATAAAAAGTAGCACGCAGATCGTCCATCTGAAGTTACTTGGTTTCGGAGATATTTCTTTTTTCATATCAATCGTTAATAGTATTGATTTTTATTGATTTTAACAACAGGACAAGACAAAAACTATCCTTTCCATGCTATTTCAGCACAGAATCTATTAATTTTTTAAACCATTGTTATTTAATTAAAGAATTGAAAACAATTAAGTTGAGTTTCAATGATTACCTCATCAAAGTTTTTAATTTTTTTACTGGCTTAAAACAAAATGTAAGGATCGCTATCTTAATTCATTAATAACCTGAATCGAATAGGCTACTGCTTCTGTAATCTTTTCATAATCATATTCTCCTTCCTCATTTTTTACAAACAACTGGGAACCCAATCCTACACAATAGGCTCCTGCAGAAATCCATTCGATAATATTTTCTTTTGCAGGCATTACTCCGCCTGTAGGCATGATGTTTGACCATGGCATCGGGCCTTTTACTGCCTTGATAAATTCCGGGCCTCCTACCTGTGTTGCCGGGAATATTTTCACAATTTCAGCGCCTAATTCTTCGGCATAAGAAATTTCAGAAACTGAACCACAGCCAGGCATCCATGCAATTTTTCTTCGATTACAAATTTTAGCGACTTCCGGGTTTAAAGAGGGTGCCACAATAAAGTTCGCTCCATTCTGAATGTATAAAGAAGCTGTTGCCGGATCAATGACAGAACCTATTCCCAATATCATTTCAGGAATTTCTATGGCCGCATATTTTACCAGATCGGCAAAAACCTCGTGGGCGAAATCTCCCCTGTTGGTAAACTCAAAAACGCGGGCACCACCATCAAAACAAGCTTTTATAATTTTTTTGCAAACTTCAGCATCTGCATGATAAAATACAGGAACAATACCGGTTTGCTTAGCTTTTAAGGCTACTTCTATACGATTAAATCTTGCCATAATTATCTTTTTATTCTTCCTCCTGAATTTCCGTTCATCACTTCCAGGATGTCTTCTACACTTGAATAGTTAATATCTCCCGGAATAGTATGTTTGATCGCACAGGCTGCGTTTGCAAAATTCAATGCTTTTTCATCATCAAAATTCTTTAAACCATAGATTAATCCTGCGGCAAAAGCGTCTCCCGTCCCGATTCTGTCAACGACAGGATTGATTTCCAGAAGGTCTGTTTCAAAGTAATTTTCGTTTACCCATGCTCTTCCCTGTGTCTGCTGGGAACTTGCGGTAACCCCTATTCTTATTTTATCAAAAATCTTATAAACGGAAGGAATCTGTTGTTTTAATTCTTTACAGGCTTCAATAAAACCTTCTTTATTTAAAGAAAATCTGGTTCCGAGAATCTCATTAATTTCATTCACTCCTCCGATAAATATGGTGGAATAAGAAACCAGTTCTTTAAGCACTTCACTTCCGTTTTTACCATATTTCCAAAGGTTTGAACGGTAAGCAGGATCGGTTGTAACTTCAATCCCCATGTGTTGAGCGGTTTTCAATCCCTCTTTTAAAGCTTCATAGGCAGATTCCGAAATACCAGGACTGATTCCTGTCCAGTGAAAGTATCCGCATCCTTCAAGCGCTTTATCCCAGTCTATTTTTTCCGGCCGGATGTTCGCAAAAGAACCATTCAGCCTGTTATAAGCAATTCTGCTGGCACGAACTGATGATCCTACTTCAAGAAAATACAATCCCAAAGGATATTCATTCTTGTCGATAAAGATGGTACCAATGCCAAAACCCCGAATGAAAGAAACCGCAGATTCTCCGACAAAATCATCGGATACACAGCTGATATGCTGTACTTCGCAACCCATTGTTGCCAATGAAGCAGCGACATTCAGCTCTGTTCCTCCAAAAAAGAATTCCATTTCATGACTTTGTTTCATGGTTCTGTTTCCGGGTGGAGAAAGCCTCATAATGACTTCACCGAATGTGACTATTTTGCTCATGGTACTCAATTAAAAATCAAAATAGTTTTTCGCATTATGATAACAGATATCTGAAATGGTTTTCCCAATCAGTTCAATATCATCCGGCAGTTCACCATTCTTCATTTCTTCTCCGAAAAGATTACACAATACCCTTCTGAAATATTCATGTCTTGGATAAGAAAGAAAACTCCTGGAATCTGTCAGCATTCCTACGAAGCAGCTGATTAATCCCATATTGGAAAGGGCATTCATCTGTTTGATCATCCCGTCTTTCTGGTCGAGGAACCACCATCCTGAGCCGAATTGTACTTTCCCTTTGATGCTTCCATCATTGAAATTTCCGATCATCGTAGCGAAAATCTCATTATCAGCAGGATTCAGATTATATAAAATGGTTTTTGTCAGCTGATCCTTTCCGTCTAAAGTATTTAAGAATTTAGATAACGTTTCTGCCTGAACAAAATCTCCAATAGAATCCCAACCGGTGTCCGGTCCAAGAATCCTATGCATTCTTTCGTTGTTATTTCTCAAAGCTCCCAGGTGGAACTGCTGTACCCATCCGTATTTATGATAAGCCTCACCAAGGAATAATAAAATTGCTGTTTTAAATTGATTAACCTGCTTTTCGGCAATCACTTTTCCTGCCAGTTTATCATTAAAAATAGCATTCACTTCCGCTTCTGAAGCTTCTTCAAAAGAAATATTGTTTAAACCGTGGTCACACAATCTGCAGCCATTTTCATGAAAATATTCAATTCTTTTAAGCAAAGCATCACATAAAGTCTGGTAGGAAGTAATCTCAATACCTGCCGATGCTCCCAGCTTTACCATATAATCTGCAAAATTGTGATTTTCAATCAAAATTGCTTTATCCGGACGGAATGCCGTGCTTACCTTGATGCTAAAATCGCTTTTCGCAAGGTCCTGATGGTAATTTAAAATATCTGTAGGATCTTCTGTGGTACATAAAGATTCTACATTCATCATTTTCAACAAACCTCTGGTTGATTTTTGCGGTGTCTGAAGCTGAGCGGTGATATTCTCATAGATCTCCGATGCGTTATCTTCACTTAATAATTCATCAATTCCGAAATATCTCTTTAATTCCAGATGAGTCCAGTGATATAATGGATTTCTCAATGTATAAGGGACCGTTTTTGCCCATGCTTCAAATTTCTCTTTGTCAGTAGAATCGCCCG
Source organism: Chryseobacterium sp. GVT01B (assembly GCF_019970045.1). Classification (GTDB taxonomy): domain Bacteria; phylum Bacteroidota; class Bacteroidia; order Flavobacteriales; family Weeksellaceae; genus Chryseobacterium. The sequence continues at coordinate 654,985 of NZ_JAHXYI010000003.1, read as the reverse complement.
TGATGAATTTTTCGTTCACTCCCATGGTACGCATGGCTCTCCATTTGTAATGGTCACCGGCAATCCATACTTTAGAGATATTTTCAAAAACAGTGTCTTCTGCAATATCTTTAGGGATCAGATGATTATGATAATCAATAATAGGTTGTTTTTCTGCAAATCTGAAGTAAAGTTCTTCAGCGTATTTATTTTGTAATAAAAATTGATCTGTTATAAAAGGTTTCATTCTAGTCTAATCTGTAGTTATTCATTAGCAGGTTTTCCAATGGTGGCGAGAATTCCTCCGTCAACGTAAATAATCTGCCCGTTGATGAATCTGCTTGCATCAGAAGCAAGGAAAATAGCTGTTCCTGCAAGGTCTTCCGGATTTCCCCATCTTCCTTCCGGAGTTCTGCTGATGATAAAATCATTGAAAGGATTTCCATCCACACGGATGGGCTCTGTCTGAGAAGTTGCAAAATATCCTGGTCCGATTCCGTTCACCTGAATATTATGTTTTGCCCATTCTGTTGCCAGGTTTTTAGTAAGCATTTTAAGACCTCCTTTTGCAGAAGCATATGCCACTACATTATCACGTCCCAGCTCACTCATCATCGAGCAGATATTGATAATTTTCCCGGATTTTCTTTTAATCATATATTTCCCGATTAATTTCGACATGATAAAAGGTCCGGTAAGATCCACATCGATTACTTTTCTAAAGTCGTCCACCTCCATATCAATAGCTGGAATACGCCTGATGATTCCTGCATTGTTGACAAGGATGTCTATTTTTCCATGGGTAGCTTCCATCAAAGCTACTTTCTGAGCTGCTTCCAGTTCATCGGTTACATCAAAAATATATCCGGTTGCTTTATACCCTTTTTTGTGGTAGTAATTCAAAGCTTCCTCTAATTTTGATGGCGTTGTGCTGGTAATTGCCAGTTCAGCACCAGCAGCAGCCAGCCCTTCTGCCATTGCCATTCCTAATCCGTGAGTACCACCTGTTACAACAGCTACTTTACCGGATAAATCAAATAAATTCATTAGAAAAATTACTTTAGTTCGTTTGTTTTGATACCGTCCATATCACCGTAGTCCATATTTTCTCCGGCCATACCCCAGATAAAAGTATAATGAGTTGTTCCTACTCCTGAATGAATAGACCATTCCGGAGACAGTACAGCTTGTCTGTTGATCATAAACAGATGACGGGTTTCATGAGGCTGTCCCATAAAATGACTTACCGTCTGCCCTTCTTCCAGATCAAAATAAAAATACGCTTCCATTCTTCTGGCATGGGTATGGGCGGGCATTGTATTCCATACACTTCCGGGGTGCAGTTCCGTCATTCCCATCTGAAGCTGACATGTTTCAACTACAGAATTCACAATCAGTTTATTGATTGTACGTTTGTTGGCGTACTTTTCTTCACCCAATACCACAATTTCCGCTTCATTTTTCGTGATTTTCTTTGTGGGATATGAATGATGTGCCGGCGCTGAATTGATGTAGAAATAGGTTTGCTCTTCACCATCTTTTTCAAAAAAGACTTCTTTAGCTCCTTTTCCCACGTATAAAGCTTCTTTATTCCTAAGGTTGTATACCGTTCCATCTACCGTTACTTTTCCGGCACCACCTACGTTGATGATTCCCAACTCTCTTCTGTCAAGAAAATTTTCAGCTTTAAGATCATCTGTAGGTTCCAGCTTCAAAGCTTTGGAAGAAGGCATTATCCCTCCTACAATAAGTCTGTCATACATAGAATAGACTAATTTTATCTTATCCTCATTGAATAAATCATTGATCAGAAACTCCCTCCTAAGATCTTCTGTGGTATAATTTTTAACATCTTCCGGATGATGGGCGTAGCGAAATTCTGACTGTATCATACTCCTATTTTTACTTTTCTTTTTTTGCGGTTTTCTCAAACCAGTTAAATTAAATGTAATCGATTGCATAAAATTACACTAAAATTGGCAGAAATACTTGTGGGATAAATATAGAATTATTCTTCAATTAGTTAACAAAAAATTAATTTAAATTTTAAATAATCTGATTTTCAGACACATATAATTGGAAATTACGCTAATTTTTATTGAAATAAAAACTTTTCATTTAAAAAAAATTAACCAAAAACAGAACCAGGAACCTTCAAAAATATAAAATCATGCCAAAATAAAAAGGTATTTACAATATGTAAAATTAATAAAAATTAAACACTTTTATAAAACATACTATATATATTATGATATATTATTAAAAACAACAAAATAGAGATTCAAAATACCATAAAAAAATATGACAAAAATCAGAAAATATTACAAAATTTAATTCCAAGATAATAATTCAGGGATTTATGGGATGCAAAAAACATATGAATATTAAGTTATTTTTAAGTTTTCTAAATCTTAAGCATTAAAAAAATGAAAAATTTCCACCTAATTGTACAACATTTAGTAAAAACCAATATTAACTTCATTTACAATATGTTACACAATAAAAAATCTCTATAGTTGGATAGAATATTTTTATTTAAACCATCAAATTAATAAAAAAATAACATTTTTTTCTTTGCATATTGAAAAATAATATTAGTTTAGGAGCCAGAATAATGTTTTATAAAAAATTACGCAATCGATTGCACTAAAGCGTAATAAAATATTAAAAAGCTTCATGACCACTAAAGTCCGCAGAATAATACTTAACAGTCCTAAACAAGAACGATTGAAAAAACTTTCAACCAAGAATTAAAACTATAAGGATACAAAATGGATAAAAGAGTACAATCAATAAAGTGGTTATATTTAACTGTTTTTCTGCTTCCTGTCCTTGCAATGGCTCAAGAAAAAGAAACAAAAAAAGATAAAGAAACCAAACTGGATGATGTGGTTTTAGTGGGATATACAAAGGTTTCTAAAAAAGATGTTACCAACGCTGTTTCTTCGGTGAAAGGCGAAGCGCTTAAAGATATGCCGTCTACCAATGCTGCTGAAGCTATCCAGGGAAGACTGGCCGGAGTGCAGGTTTCCCTGAGTGAGGGATCTCCCGGAGCTGATGTGGATATTGTCATCCGCGGCGGAAACTCCATCACTCAAAGTAATGCCCCGCTCTATATTGTAGATGGGGTGCAGATGGATAATGCCCTGACGATCTTATCGCCAAAGGAAATAGAATCAATAGAGGTATTAAAAGATGCTTCATCAACCTCTATATTCGGTTCAAGAGGAGCCAATGGTGTTGTTCTGATCACGACAAAAGGAGGCCGTAAAAAGGGGAAAACAACAATCAATTATAATGGTTTTGTAGGAGTAAGAAGTATTCAGAACAAGCTTAATGTTCTGGATCCTTATGAGTATGTACTCTATCAGTATGAACAATATTATAAGAATGGAGACCTGAAAGATATTGAAACTTTTAACAACCGCTACGGAACATTTGATCAGCTGGATAAATATAAATCTGTCAAGAATGTAAACTGGCAGGATAAACTTTTCGGAAGAGAAGCCTTCAACTTTACCCATAATGTATCTCTATCCGGAGGAAATGAAAATTCGGCATTCTCTTTAACTCTGAATAATGTTGAAGAAGACGGAATTATGATTGGTTCCGGATTTAAAAGAAATATGGCCAACTTCAGATATGATTATGATATTTCAAAAAAACTGAGCATTGGTCTTAATGCCCGTTACAGCCGCCAAATGATTTATGGTGCGGGAACTTCCGCTTCCGGTTCGCAAACGACCAACAGATTGAGAAATGCTATAAGATATCAGCCTTTTGAAGGAGGTTCTACGGTAGATGTTGATGAATTTGATCCGTTATTCGCAGATCAGACCAATCTTGTCAATCCAATTCTATTGGCCAATGATGAAGTAAAAGAAAGCGGAAGAAACGATTTATTGCTTAATGCAACGCTTGATTATAAAATCAGTAAAGACTTCACTTTCCGAAGTGTAATCGGATATGTACAGAGAGATCAGGTTGTCAACCAGTTTTCCGGTCCGGTAACCAACCTTGCAAGACAAAATAATGATCAGCCTGTAGTATTTTTAAGCAACGCTCAAACCAGAAGAATTACCAATACCAATACCCTGAATTATAGAAGAACCTTTGGAAATCATAAGCTGGATTTGCTAGCAGGTCAGGAAACGGTAAGAACAGACGGAGAATCGACATCTATTAATATCAAATGGTTCCCGAAATCTTCTTCAGCACAGGAAGCATTTGCCAATTCACAGCTGGCTTCTCCTCCCTCAGGAATGATTCAGGATGCTCCTAAAACTGCAAGAGAAGTAGACCGCCTGGCTTCTTTCTTTGGAAGAGTAAATTACATCTATAATAATAAATATATCGCAACGGTATCCATGAGAGCTGACGGCTCAAGTGTTTTCAAACCAGGCCCTAACCAGTGGGGATATTTCCCAGCGGCATCTTTAGCATGGAAGATCAAAGAAGAAAATTTCTTAAAACAGAGCAATTTTGTCAATGAACTGAAGCTTCGTTTAGGATACGGAAAATCGGGAAACAACAGAATCGGAGCCTTTTTATATGATACCTTCTTCACCTCTTCTTCAGATTATGGATATGCTTTTGGAACCAGTGTTACACCTGGTGCCACAACAGGAAATATCATGGCAAATCCTAACGTGAAATGGGAAACGGCAACTTCTTATAATGCGGGGATAGACTTTGGTTTATTCAAGGGAAGACTTTATGGTACCCTTGATGTCTATAAGACTCATACAAAGGACCTTTTATTACTGGCTAAAATACCACAGACCTCCGGATATGAATTTCAATATCAAAATTCAGGAAGCAGTGAAAATAAAGGGATCGAATTATCAATGGGAAGTACCATCATCAGTAAAGAAAATTTTTCATGGAAGATTGATGCCAATATCTCATCCAACAGAAATACGATCAAAAGCTTAGGAAACAACGCCTCAGCAAGTTCAAATTCTTACTACTACCCTTCCGGATGGCAGAATAACTTATTTGACTTCCTGGTACAGGTAGGCAAACCGGTAGGAACTTATTGGGGATATGTAACGGCCGGAAGATATGAAGTGAGTGATTTTAATTATGACTCAGCCACTCAAATTTATACGCTAAAAACAGGAATTCCAAATTCTGCTGCAGTAGCCAACGGTGCCAAAGCTATACAGCCGGGAGATCTTAAACTTCAGGATCTTAATGGCGACGGTGTCATTGACAGCAAAGATATGACTGATCTTGGTAGCGCTCAGCCTAAATTCTACGGTGGTTTTACCCAGACCTTCCGATATAAGAACTGGGATATGAGCCTTCTTTTCAATTTTTCAATAGGAAATAAGGTGTATAATGCCAACAAAGTAGAATATACAACTCAATATCTGTATAAAGATAACAATATGCTGGCTGAAGTGGCAGACCGTTGGAGATGGTTTGACAATGCGGGAAATAAAGTAACCGACCCAACCGCCCTTGCAGCCCTGAATGCCAATACAACGATGTGGACTCCACCTGCAGGAGCGTACTTCCTGCATTCGTATGCCATTGAAGACGGTTCATTCTTAAGACTGAATAACCTTACCATAGGATATAGTCTGCCAAAAGGATCTCTGGAAGCCATCGGAGTGAAAAACCTGAGACTGTATGCCACCGTGAATAATTTATTTACAATTACCGGCTATTCGGGATTCGATCCGGAAGCCAATACAAGAAGAAATCCATTAACTCCTGGAGTTGATTATTCAGCTTATCCAAGAAGCCGATTTATCTTATCAGGAGTAGATATCACTTTCTAAAACGAACGCTATGAACAAAAATAAATTTTCAAGCCTTTTTTTATCTCTTGCCTTTGTGGTGACCCTGAATTCATGCAGCGAATATTTAGAGGTAGAAAACCTTTCCAACACCGCAGAAAAACAGCAGTTTGACTCAGCGCCGGATACTTTTGCTGCTCTTGTGGGAGTTTATAACAGTGCTATGGGTGACAATACCTATGGACAGAGAATGAACCTTATTCTCTCTCAGTCAGGAGACGACTTCAGGACATCAGGAGATTACAATGCCAATGACAGAAGAGGAGTCAGCTGTTTTGGAGCAGTTCCTACCAATACAGAATTATTAAGACCTTTCCTGGATACTTACGCAGGTATCGAAAGAGCCAATCTTGTTATTAAAAACATTCCACTTTCTCCGGTGTATCAAACCGGATCCGCAGCTGATAAAAAACTGATGGACCGTTATCTCGGGGAAGCTTTGACATTAAGAGCAATGTTCTACTTTGATCTTATTAAAAACTGGGGAGATGTTCCATTTCAGGACAAACCTTCAGCTGATCTTCCTTCGGTATATTTACCTAAAACAGATCGTGACATCATTTATGATCAGATACTGGAAGATCTTGCTAAAGCTTCAGCCTTAGTTCCGTGGAAATCTGAAGGAGGAACTACAGCACAAAGACTTTCAAAAGCTGCAGTAAAAGGATTAAGAGCAAGAATCGCCCTGGCAAGAGCAGGATATTCTCTGAGAAGAAGTCCCCAATTAATGGTACAAGGCACCAATCCTCAGAAATATTACCAGATCGCTTATGATGAGTGTAAAGAAATCATCAATTCCGGGCAGCATAAGCTAAATCCAAGCTATGAAGGTCTTTTCAGATCACTGCACACCAACAGTCCGGATACAACGAATGAAATTATTTTCGCTGTCGGAGCGTTTGGAGGAAACTCACGAACAGATTCTAAAATCGGATATTATAATGGGTTAAGACATGATGATTCAGACTGGAAATCAGCAGGAGGAATCAGTGCTATTCCTACTTATTTCTATGAATTCGGTAAAAATGATTTGAGAAGAGATGTTAATATTGCTATTTTTAGAGTAAGCACAAGCAAACAGGAAGATCTTCAGACTTCTATCAACTGGAATGATGGAAAATTCAGAAAATCATGGACAAGCATCACAGGAACTTCCCAGAATTTAGGAATTGACTGGCCACTTTTGAGATATGCAGATATTTTATTAATGTTTGCAGAGGCAGATAACCAACTTCACAGTGCGCCTTCTCAGGAAGCTATAGATGCCGTAATGGCTGTCAGACAAAGAGCTTATGCCGGAAATCCAGGCCAGGTGGGAACGATCCCAACTTCCAAAAATCAGTTTTTCCAGTATATTGTACAGGAAAGACTGCTGGAATTCGGAGGCGAGGGATTAAGAAAATATGATCTGATCCGTTGGAACCTTCTGGAAACAAAAATCAATGAAACCAGACAGAAATTAACAGATTTCATGAATGGTACCGGAGCTTATGCCAACGTTCCTGAATATATTTTTTATAAAAAACCGGCATCAACCGTTGTCAATTATGTTCCTACAAAAACAGCACAGCAAAATGTACTGGACATGGATATTTATGTCAACGGAATCAACAAAGCCGATGTTTTCTACAATCCTAACCAAAGTGTTGCCACGCCTTCAGGATATACAAAAATCAACTGGAGACTTGCCATGACACAGCCTTACATCAACGGAGATCCTGTGAAAAGCTATGCTTATTATTTCCAGCCTAATAAAAAGGAACTTCTTCCTATAGCCCTGGACGTAATCAATTCAAATTATAATCTTACTCAGGATTACGGATACTAGACAGTTTAAGTTTACATTCATATCAAAAATACAGGCTGATCTCTTGAAGAACACAGCCTGTATTTTAAACCAAAATTGCTTTATGAGATATTCCATCCTTTTTAAAAACTGTACGCTGTTTTCTGCTTTTTTGATTGCTGTATTCAGCCTTCTTTCTTTCCGGACCAGGGAGAAAACCCTCGTGGTTTCGAAAGACGGAAAAGGTGACTTTACAACCGTTCAGCAAGCGATAGATGCAGTTGAAAACCATTCTTATCTGAGGACAAAAATTATTATTAAAGCTGGAATTTATAAAGAAAAAATTGTTATTCCTGAATCGAAAGGCCCTCTTTTTCTGGAAGGTGAAAATTCTGAAAAAACAATCATTACTTATGATGATTTTGCTTCTAAAAAAAATGCAGACGGAAAAGAAATCGGAACTACAGGCTCATCTACTCTATTTATTTACTCCAATGATTTTAGTGCTAAAAATATTTCATTTGAAAACAGTTCAGGGAAAGTTGGACAGGCCGTTGCAGTATTGACTTCAGGTGACAGGATCGCTTTTGAAAACTGCAGGTTTTTAGGAAATCAGGATACTTTATATCTGAAAGGAGTTCAGGATCTTCAGGATAAGACAAAACCATCAAGAAATTATTTTAAAAACTGTTATATAGAAGGTACTACTGATTATATTTTCGGTGCAGGAACCGCTGTTTTTGAAAACTGTATCATTTATTCCAAAGAAACGGCAAGTTATGTTACCGCAGCTTCTACTCCACAGGAAAATGAGTTTGGTTTTGCGTTTATTAATTCTAAAATTATTGGTAATGCAAAGGAACATTCGGTGTATCTGGGAAGACCGTGGAGGCCATTTGCTAAAACTGTTTATATCGATTGTGAACTCAATTCCACAATAAAATCTGAAGGATGGCACAACTGGAGCAAACCTGATGCTGAAAAGACAACATTTTACGCAGAAAGCTACTCAAAAGGGCCGGGAGCAAATGTCATGCAGAGAGTTTCATGGTCACATCAGTTAACCCAACAGGAAAGAAAAAAATATACGACAGACAATATCCTGAAAGGCAAGGATAACTGGAATGTGAAAAAGAGTTTAAAATAATTCAACCCTTCAAAGAGAATTTTTCAATCATGACAAAGAGTTTCATCAGACTATTCGCCACCGGAATTTTATGCAGTATTTCCCCGCTGATCAATGCACAGGAAGTATTGAGCTTTCCGGGTGCTGAAGGTTTTGGAAGATTCACAACAGGAGGTCGTGGCGGAAAAGTATATTTTGTTACCAATCTGAAAGACAATCATTCTGAAGGAACATTAAGATATGCCCTGAACCAGAAAGGGCCAAGATATATCGTTTTTAAAACCAGCGGAACCATCTATCTTGAATCTCCTTTAAAAATAAAAGAAGGTAATGTCACCATTGCCGGACAAACCGCTCCCGGAGACGGCATTACCGTTGCCAATTACGAAACATTTGTAGCGGCTGACAACGTTATTATCCGCTATCTGAGATTCAGAATGGGAGATCAGAAAAAATTTGAAGGCGATACTTTGGGTGCAAGATTCATCAAAAATCTGATAGTAGATCATTGCTCTATGAGCTGGTCCACAGACGAAACTGTTTCCATTTACGCCAACGAAAATACAACCTTGCAGTGGTGTATTATTGCGGAAAGCCTCAGAAACAGCTTCCATCAGAAAGGAGCCCATGGTTACGGCGGAATTGCCGGAGGTAAACTGGCATCATTTCATCACAATATATATGCTCATCACGATAGTAGGAATCCACGATTGGGAGAATATGCAGGAAGTAAATTTGCTCTCACCGACCTTACTGATTTCAGAAATAATGTGATGTATAATTGGGGGCACAACAGCATATACGGCGGTGAAGGAATGAACGTCAATATCATCAATAATTATTACAAACCCGGACCTGCAACCATCACCAGACAACGGATTGCTGCCATAGATAAAAATGAAAATCCGAAAACGGAAGTCTACAATACCTGGGGAAAATACTATATCCATGGAAATGTCATGGAGGGAAATCCTGAAACCACCAAAGACAATTGGAAAGAAGGTGTTTTTAATCAGATGAAATCCTCGTATAACCTAACGGAAAAAGATAAAAATTCCATCAGGATTAATCAGCCTCACGATATTAAAAATAATACCATCACCCATACCGCCCAGGAAGCCTATGAAAAAACTTTACAATATGGAGGAGCAAGTCTGGTACGTGACGCTGTTGATCTACATATTATAAAAGATATCAAAACCGGAAACTTTACTTATAAAGGATCAAAAGGAAGCACAAATGGAATCATCGACTCTCAGGAGGATGTTGGTGGATTTCCAAATTTGAGACAGGAAAAACCACTCCCCGATTCAGATAATGATGGAATGCCTGATGAGTGGGAAATCAAACATCATTTAGACCCAAAATCTGTCAATGCCAATGGTAGAGATCTGGATAAAAATTATGACAATATTGAGGTTTATTTCAACAATATCGTCAGTAAAATAACCGATGAACAACGTTAATAACCATGAAAACTCTTTGTTACAAATCGGTAAACTAATAAGAAAAAGTATGAAATTCAGCTTATTTACAATATGTATTGCGGGAGCTTTTATCAGTTCAACTCTTTCAGCACAGACTTCTGTGATTGAAAACAGTAAGAAAAACCCTAAAGCACCATTTTCCTACGCTGAACTTTCTGTAAAAGAAGGTGGCAAATGGGAAGGCAATCAATACATCGGCGGAACTTTTAAAAACATTCAGGAACTTACCCTGCCGGAAGCCCATACGGATCACTCCTCGTATATCAGATATGAAGGAATTGGTCTGGAAAACAATCAGATTGGCTACAGGCTCTATCTGGACTGGAGAAATGCTACAGATATTTTTGGTAAAAAAGTAAACACTCTGGTATTACCGGAAGTCGGTCAGGATGGTTTTGAATCCTATCATCATGATGCGCCGTGGGGACAGGATATTCTGAAGTCCGGCCGTACCATCGGAATCGGGTCTTATGGAAGATATGATGAACAGAACGATTATGTTGAAACTTTTAAAATCGTAAAAAATACCACCGCAAAAGTAGTCAATGAAAAAGAACAGTCTTATGCCATTATCAATTACAAAGGATGGAAAACCTGGGGTAATCCGGTAGATCTGCAGTCAAAACTGACGATTTTACCCAAAGACCGTTTCGTAAAAGTAGACCTTACCCTAAGCAATAGCCTTTCAGGTTTGTGTACGGGAATCGTTGCTTTTAAAGACATTCCTTTGAAACAGGGAATCAGTAAAAATAAAAAATGGGGCTATATTGCGACTTATGGGCAGCAAACTTTAGCCAAAAAAGAAGACAATCTGGGAATGGCAGTCTTCTATCCTATTGAAAGCCTAGATCAATATGTAAAGACAAAATCTACCCATACGATCATTTTCAAAAAAACAAAGAATATCTCCTATTACTTTTTAGGAGCCTGGTCACAGGAACCCAACGGCTTAACCACTGAAGACGCTTTCTATCAGGATTTAGATAAAAAACTGGATATTCTGGATAAAACTCAACAACTTTAAAGTTTAAAATTATGAACTTTATTAATAATTCTATTACAATCTATGCATTGGCAGCAGTATGCTCAGGCTTCTTTTTTTCCTGTGCACAAAAGCCACTGCAAAATTCTTCATCCGAAATACAATCAAAAGTAAACGGAAAAATTTCAGCCAAACTTCCATGGTCGGAAAGAATGCTTCTTTCTGAAATACAACGCTTTCCTCAGGCATGGATGCTGGATTATAACAAAGCTCCCAAATGGAGCTATCCTACAGCCATCGTTCTGGAAGGTGCTGAAAGATTGTTTGAAAAAACGGGAAACAAAGAATATTACAGGTATATCACAACCTTTGGTGATACCATGGTGAAAGAAAACGGAAGTATTGTTTCTTACGATCTTTCAAAATACAATATTGATATGCTGAATTGCGGAAATGTACTTCTTTACCTCTATCAGCAGGAGAAAAAAAACAAATACTTAAAAGCCCTGCAAACCCTGCGCACTCAAATTGACGGACAGCCAAGAACTTCAGAAGGCGGTTTCTGGCACAAGAAAATTTATCCTAACCAGATGTGGCTGGACGGATTATACATGGGAGAGCCATTTTATGCCCATTATACCCATGATTTTTCAAAAGGAGAAGAAGCTGAAAAAGCTTACAATGATATCATTAATCAGTTTGTACTGATTCAGAAACATCTTTTAGATAAAAAAACGGGACTGCTCTATCATGTCTGGGATGAAAGTAGAGAACAGCAATGGGCAAATAAAGAAACCGGACTTTCACCAAATTTCTGGTCAAGAGCAATGGGCTGGTACGGAATGGCTATCGTAGATGTACTGGATTATCTGCCTCAAAACCATCCGGGAAGAGTAAAATTACTTACCTATCTGAAATCTTACTGTGATGCTGTTATCAAAGTTCAGGATTCCAGGACAGGACTTTGGTACCAGGTATTGGATAAAGGAGGAGAAAAAGGAAACTATCTGGAAGCAACAGGTTCATCTATGTTTGTGTACACCATGATAAAGTCTGTCAACAAAGGGTATCTGCCCAAATCATATAAAACATATGCGAAAAAAGGATACGATGGCATTATCAAAAACCTGATAACAGTAGATGAAAACGGTGTTGTCAGCTTAAATAAATGCTGTGCCGTGGCAGGCTTGGGCGGAACACCTTACAGAAGCGGTTCTTATGAATATTATGTGAATGAAGAAGTACGCTCCAATGATCCGAAAGGAACAGGCCCTTTTATCCTGGCAAGTTTAGAATTTGAAAAGTAAAAAAAGATTAGGAAATCATCATCCTTGTCAAGGTTTAAAACCTTGACAAGGATTGATAAGTCAGGAAAAGTATAATTGATTCTATGAAGACAAAAAGTATTATAAATATCATTGCCATCACCGCATGTTCAGTAGCTTCTACCTATCTTCAGGCACAGGAGAAAAAATATGCTTCCGAAGTATGGACTGCTGATCAGGGGGAAAACTACAGAAATCCCGTTTTATATGCAGATTATTCTGATCCGGACGTTATCCGGGTAGGGAATGATTATTATATGACGGCCTCCAGTTTCAACGAAGCGCCCGGCCTGCCTGTTCTTCATTCCAAAGATATGATCAACTGGAAACTGGTTAATTATGCAATCCAGGATCTTTTGCCACTCGAACATTTTTCAACACCCAAAAGAGGGGACGGCGTTTGGGCACCCAGTATCAGATTTCATAAAGGAGAATTTTACATTTACTGGGGAGATCCTGATTTCGGAATTTATATGGTAAAAACTAAAGACCCTCTGGGAATCTGGGAGAAACCGGTTTTGGTAATGGAAGGCAAAGGTTTGATTGATTCCTGCCCTTTCTGGGATGAAGATGGCAATGCCTATCTGATTCATGGCTGGGCCGGAAGCCGTGCCGGAGTAAAAAGTATGTTAACCCTCAATAAGATGAATCCGGAAGGAACAAAAGTACTCGACAAAGGAATTCATGTTTTTGATGGTCATGATGCTCATCCTACCGTTGAAGGGCCTAAAATGTATAAAAGAAACGGCTATTATTATATTTTTGCTCCCGCAGGTGGTGTTGCAACAGGTTGGCAGCTTGCGCTGAGATCAAAAAATATCTATGGCCCTTACGAAGAAAAAATTGTTTTGGAGCAGGGTTCAACAAACATCAACGGACCTCATCAGGGAGCATGGGTAGATACCCCTTCCGGAGAAAACTGGTTCTATCATTTTCAAGACGTGGATGCGGGCGGAAGAATTGTTCATCTCCAGCCTATGAAATGGGATAAAGACTGGCCTGTAATAGGAACAGACTATAATAAAAACGGAATCGGAGAGCCTGTTGTAAGCTATAAAAAACCTGATGTTGGACAATTATATCCTGTTGTAACCCCTGCTGAGACCGATGAATTTGATGGGAAAAAATTAGGATTACAATGGCAATGGAGCGCGAATGAAAATATTGTATGGTCTTCCAAACTTCCCGGACAGCAATTTTTAAGATTATTCTCGATAAAAGTTCCTGAAGGTGAAAAAAACCTGTGGAATGTTCCGAATCTGTTAACCCAAAAATTCCCGGCTCCGAATTTTACTGCCACAACAAAGGTAAAATTAGTTCCCGAAGAAGCTAGGGATGGAAAAACTGCAGGGTTACTGGTTATGGGACTAGACCATACATCACTGGTCATCACCAACAAACCTGACGGCTATTACCTACAACTAAGGAAAGCTGAAAAAGCAGACAAAGGCGGTAAGGAAAAAATACTCTGGGAAACTCAGTTAAAAAGCAATGAGGCTTATTTAAAAGTAAATGTAACCGAACCCAACGGATTATGTCAGTTCAGTTATAGCGAAAATGGGAAAGACTTCATCAAAACGGGTGATGTTTTCCAGGCAAAACCGGGAAAATGGATTGGAGCAAAAGTAGGGCTTTATAGCATCAGTATGGCAAAAGCACCACGAGGAGGATATGCTGATTTTGATTGGTTCAGAATTACTAAGAAGTAAAAAATACTGGTAAATGCTAAGACGCTAATGATAGCAAAAAGGACTGTTTCAGGACATTTCTACACCTTAAATCAGAGAATAAAAAACCTCCCACTTTTGCAATTACCCAACAAAAAAGTCATGAAAAAAAGAATATATAAACCCGTTTTATTTTCATTAAGTATCCTATTCCTGTCAGCATGTCAGTTACAGGATAAAGTACAAAAAACAGCAGTAAAAACAGATAGAAAAGTAACCCATATTTACCTCATCGGAGATTCAACGATGGCTGATTATACCGGAGATTATGATCCAGGAAAAGACTATATGAAAGTCCGGTATCCCATCACAGGCTGGGGACAGGTTTTTCAGCCATTTTTTGTAAAAGACAGCATACAACCTCTGAAACCTGGGATCACAACAGATTCTGTAGCGGTTATTGACAGGGCTCATGGTGGAAGAAGCACACGAATATTTTTCCAGGAAGGAAGATGGCGGTATGTCTATGAACACCTTCAGGCTGGTGATTATGTAGTCATGCAGTTCGGGCATAACGATGGTTCTGAAAAACATCCTGAACGCTATGTGAATATTCAAGGATATAAAGAATTTTTACGTTTATTCGTTTCTCAGACGAGACAGAAAGGAGGAAATCCCGTTATTGTAACTCCAGTCGCCAGAAATTATCCATGGAAAGACGGAAAACTGGAAAATGTACATGGAGATTACTGGCAGGCCCCGATTGATATTGCCAAGGAAATGAATGTTCCCTACATTGACCTCAATAGATTATCGATGGATTATTTTACGAAAAAAGGAGAAGATTTCACAACAACTCATTATTTTATGAACCTTCCGGAGAACGTGTATGAAGCCTACCCAAAAGGACAGAAAGACAATACTCATTTTCAGCCTGAGGGAGCAAAAGCAGTCGCTTCTTTAGTCTATCAGGAATTAAAAAAAATAATTAAAACTCAAAAAAAATAACATGAAGAAGTCACTTACAATGATCGGTTTAGCCACAGCAATGATGTTTTCGGGGCAAGTTTTTGCTCAGACCCTGGATATTTATAAAAACATTGAGTTTACAATGCCTCAGGTTACAGAAACCACTTTTCCCGCCCAAACAGTTTCTATCATACAATTTGGCGGAATCTCAGGTGGAAATGTAAAAAATACGGCAGCTTTCAAAAAAGCCATTGAAGACCTTAGTAAAAAAGGAGGTGGAAAACTGGTGGTACCAAGAGGAATGTGGTTAACAGGTCCTATTGAACTGAAAAGCAATATCAATCTTCATGTAGAAGAAGGCGCATTTATTATTTTCAGTAAAGATAAAAATGATTATCCTTTGGTAGATGTAAGTTTTGAAGGATTAAATACCATTCGTTGCCAGTCTCCTATCTCCGCAAAAAATGCTACGAATATTGCCATTACAGGAAAAGGAGTCATTGATGGAAGCGGTGACGCTTGGAGGGCTATCAAAAAAAGTAAAGTCGCAGAATCTGAATGGAAAGAAATCATAAAATCGGGTGGAATTCTATCTTCCGATGGCAAAACATGGTACCCTTCAGAAAGCTATAAAAAAGGATTTGAAAGCAGCTCAAGCTTTAATGTTCCTGATAAAATATCCAAAGACGAACTGACCACCGTAAAAGATTTTCTACGTCCGGTGATGGTAAGTCTGGTGGGTTGCGACAAAGTATTGTTAGATGGTCCTACTTTTCAGAATTCCCCGGCGTGGAACCTTCATCCGCTGATGTGCTCCAATCTGATCCTAAGAAATCTTACCGTAAGAAATCCATGGTTTTCACAAAATGGCGATGGTGTAGATCTGGAATCCTGCAAAAATGTTCTGATCTATGACAATACATTTGATGTGGGTGATGATGCTATCTGCATCAAATCCGGAAAAAATGAGGATGGCAGAAAAAGAGGAATGCCTACAGAAAATGTAATTATCAAAAATAATGTAGTGTATCATGGCCATGGAGGATTTGTCGTGGGAAGTGAAATGTCCGGCGGAGCAAGAAACATTCATGTATCTGATTGTACTTTCATCGGAACAGATATCGGGCTTCGTTTTAAAACAACCCGTGGAAGAGGCGGAATTGTAGAAAATATTTATATTAAAAATATTGATATGATTAATATTCCTACCCAAACAATTGGTTTCAATATGTTTTATGAAGGATCTTCTCCGGTTTTAGAAGACGGACAGAAACAGGAAGGAAACAAGACTCCGGAAAAAGTATATCCTGTAACAGATGAAACTCCGGTTTTCAGAAATATCTTCTTTAAAAACATCAATGCCGTTAATTCTTATGAAGCCATCACTCTATTTGGTCTGGCAGAAATGAACCTTAAAAACATTGTGATTGAAGATTCAAAATTTGATACCAAAAAAGCACTGACTATTGTTGATGCAGACGGAATTCAATTAAAAAATGTAACGTTGAAATACTCTGAAGGTACAGGAGCAACGGTTTACAACAGTAAAAATATCAACCTTGCTGATGTAAAATTTGAATCCCCAATCAAACCTTATATCAAAATTTTAGGAAACAAAACGGGAGCTGTTATTTTGCCAAAAGAAATACGATCCGACAAAAATTTACTTTCTATAGGAACAGAAGTACCTAAGAATGCAGTAAAATAATATAATTTGTAAGAATCCAGCTCATGATTTTTAACAAAAGACATACTTATATTTCTATTTTATTCGTAGGGACGATGGCATTCGGGCAGATGAGACCGAATGCTTCTCCTTACACCAATGAGGGGACTTTTGAAAAGCTTAAAAAGAAACACAGCTTTATTACCCCTATTGACCGTTCAACACCCCAAAATATCAGAATTGATAAAGATATTGAATACAGTTCTGTTCATGGAGTTTCTTTAAAAGCAGATGTTTACTACCCTGCTGATTCGTCAAAAAAACATGCAGGAATTACTATGGTACATGGTGGAGGCTGGATTTCCGGAAGTAGGGAAAATGAAAAATACATGGCAATGGAGCTGGCATCAAAAGGTTTTGTAGTCATTGCTGTTGGTTATCGCCTTGCTGATATTGCCAAATATCCTGCGGGCATTGAAGATGTTGAAACCGCTATTCAATGGATCAGGAAAAATCACAGACGATATGCTTTAGATAAAAATAAAATGGCGGTTTTAGGTGAATCTGCCGGTGCACAGATGGCAACCCTGGTAGGCGTAAAAGCCAAAAACAAAATAAAGGCAATCATCAATGTTGACGGAATTGTTTCGTTCATCCATCCTGAAGCTGAAGAAAGTACGTATGCCTCCTACTGGCTGGCTGGTGACAGGGATATCAATCTCAAAAACTGGACGGAAGCCTCACCGTTGGAATATGTAAATCAACATACGCCGCCTACTCTTTTCATCAACAGTTCGCAGCCCAGATTCCATGCAGGAAGAGATGATATGATGAAGAAACTGCAGTCTTATAACATCCCTACTGAATTCCATGAGATCAAAGATTCTCCGCATTCATTCTGGTCGGCAGAACCGTGGTTTACAGAAACTCTGAACTATACTGTAGATTTTTTAAATAAGGTTTTAAAATAGCTTTTAATCTCAAACGGATCAAATAAATGGTATGAAAAAATTACTTTTAATTCTATTCATAACAGCAGCTCAACTGCTATGGGCAGGCAAACCATACATTACGATTACAGTTGATCAGAAAGGAAACGGAGACTTTACCTCCATTCAAAAAGCCATCAATTCTATAAGAGATCTGGGACCTGCTGAGGCATTAATCAAAATAAAACCGGGAATCTATCATGAAAAGATAAAGATTCCCTCTTCGAAACATAAAATCACTCTGGAAGGCGAAAACAAAGAAAATACGATCATTACCCATAACGACTTCTCCGGAAAGCAGGATGCATTCAATGAAAAGATGACGACATTCAATTCATATACGGTATTGGTAATGTCGGATGATGTTAAAATTACTAATCTTACCATTCAAAACAGCTCATGCAACGAAGGCCAGGCTGTTGCTCTTCATGTAGAAGGTGACCGTTTTATCATGATAAACGCTGCTATTTTAGGATGTCAGGATACTTTATATTCTGCGACCAATCACAGCAGGCAATATTTTGAAAACTGTTATATAGAAGGAACTACAGATTTTATTTTCGGACAGGCTACTGCCGTATTTAAGAACTGTACGATTAAAAGTCTCGCTGATTCTTATATCACTGCAGCCTCCACCGAAATTGACAGGAAATATGGTTTTATATTTTTTGACTGTCAACTAATTGCAAAAGATGGCATTTCCAAAGTGTATCTGGGAAGACCGTGGAGGCCCTACGCCAAAACAGTTTTTATCAATACGGAAATGGGAAAACATATTCTTCCCGAGGGCTGGGATCCATGGAAAGGCGACAAAATGTTTCCTGATAAAGAAAAAACGGCCTACTATGCAGAATCCGGAAGTAAAGGGGAAGGCGGAAACACTTCAAAACGTATAAACTGGTCTCATCAGTTAACCAAAAAAGATCTGAAAAATTACATTCTGGAAAAAATATTTGATGGCTGGAGCCCTTAATTATTGAATTGCCGGACAAATGCACAGACGCAAAGATTTAAAATTACTATCCTGTTAAGGCGCAATAAAATCAAAAATTTCCAGCAATTTGTATGGTTTAAAATTTATCGAAGATAAAATCATTGCGCCCTGAAGCATTGTCTTTTAACTTCATTAGCTCCTTTGCGTTTTTCCAACTTATTTGTCTGATGATATGGAATCAATTATAACAAGACAAAAAAATTATAAAAAACAACTATGAATAAAAAGCTTACCCTACTCCTTTTCTTCCTATCAATCATGACATTGGCACAACAACCAACTCTATTTCTGATTGGCGATTCAACAATGGCCAATAAAGAAAATCCGGATAAAAACCCGGAACATGGCTGGGGACAGATCCTTCCCTCTCTGTTGACTTCCGGAATATCCGTTCAGAATCACGCAACTAACGGGAGAAGTTCAAAAAGCTTCAGAACGGAAGGAAGATGGGATAAAGTGATGAATCAGCTTAAGAAGGGAGATTTTGTCATTATTCAGTTTGGGCACAACGATCAGAAAATCAATGACTCGGCACGGTTTACCAATCCATATACTCAATACAGAGCCAACCTTGAAAGATATGTGAACGAAGCGAGATCTAAAGGTGCTATTCCCATTCTGATGACGTCTATTGTCAGAAGAAACTTTAATGAGAATGGTGTTTTAGTGGATACACATAAAGAATATCCTTTGGTAGTGAGAATGGTTGCTAATGATCTTAAAGTTCCTTTTGTGGATTTACAATTATTGTCAGAGCAACTGGAAATTTCTTATGGTCCGGAAAATTCAAAAAAACTGCATCTGCATTATAAAAAAGGGGATGAAAATTATTATCCGGAAGGAAAAGATGATGATACTCATTTGTCAAAGCCGGGAGCTGAATCCGTTGCAAAACTGGCAGCGGCTTCTTTGAAAAGTCTGAAAACAGGATTAGAGAAATATATTAAATAAAAAGTTTTACGATCTGCGCGGTTTGTTATTATACACTAATTCAGACAGCAATATTTTTTATCGAGTAATACATGATGATAAAGTAAGAGTTTAGATTCTTTCAGAATGATAAGATGCATACGTATGTAAGTGTATATAGATATTAATTTGTTCCGGAATTAATACAGTGATATAAACTACTCGTTTTAGACTATCCATACAGTTTGTCATTCCAAAGGAATCCATACAGCAAAGACTTTTTTATTGGGTAATACATGATGATAAAATAACAGTTTAGATTCTTTCAGAATGGCAGAGGAAACACAAACAATTCTCTGCACATGCTTACAAAATTTCAATTTAAAAAAGATAAAAATGAATTTAAAAAAAGAACCTTTCTTTAGCGGAGACTCTGAATGGGAAGATCTGGGAAACGGTGTTTCAAGACAGTTTGTGGGATACAATGCTCAGGTAATGATGGTGATTGTAAAATTTGAGAAAGGAGCAACCGGAGCTTTACACCAGCATTTTCATTCTCAGATTACATATGTTGCATCCGGGAAGTTTGAAGTTACTGTGGACAATGAAACAAAAATTCTGCAGGAAGGTGATGGCTTTTTTGCACAGCCTAATGTTTTCCATGGGGTAAAATGCCTTGAGGAGGGAAAACTGATTGATGCTTTCACCCCTCTAAGGGAGGATTTTCTTATTTAGGAGGCCGGAAAAAGGAAGATAATAATGAAATTTAATATGCAGATACTTTTAAACCTTTGCGCCTTTCCGAATATTCAACAGAAAAAGCATATCTATTCTTCATTAGATTTGAGCTCTATATTCCAATTATTACTGCTTTATTTTTAACATTTAATCAATTTCATTTACTAATTTAAATAAATAACAAAATGCAACCGATTAACCAAATAAAATATTTAACATTATAATTATATAAATATTAATATATCAAAATATAAAATAATTAAATATTAACTTCATAATTTTACTTCAGAACAAATCACAAAATATAAACTATGAAAACAAAGTTCAAAGCTGTCTTCTTTACAGCAGCTCTAAGTTCAGCTTTTGCCCTTACCGGGTGTGGTAATGAAGAAATCAATAATGACCTGGCAGAAAGCGAAATCAATATTAAAAACAGTCTTACACAAAAGATTGTTCCTCTGGCCAATTGTGTGGCTCCCGGATGGGCTTCTGAAAACGGAGGTACTACCGGAGGAGGAACGGCTACAGAGACTACTGTTTCCACGTATGCCCAGTTAAAGGCTGCTATTGAAAATACTGCTGTAAAAGTGATTAAAGTAACCGGAACCATTACCATCACTACACGTTTATCTCTCCAGGATCAGACCGGAAAAACAATTTACGGAGCAACCGGAGCTAAGCTGGTATCTACAAACCAGACGAAGGACGGCTCAGGAATTATCAATATTAAAAGATGTAACAACATCATTATCAGAAACCTTATTTTTGAAGGTCCCGGAGCTTACGATACTGACGGCTGGGATAATGCCATTCTTGATGACTGCCGAAATGTATGGATAGACCACTGCGAATTCAGAGACGGTGTAGACGGAAATTTCGACATTAAAAACAAATCTGACTATATCACAGTTTCCTACACTAAATTCCATTATCTGAAAGCCCCAAAACCGGGCGGTTCAGGCGGAACGGATGACCACAGGTTCTCTAACCTTATCGGATCCAGTGACGGTGCTACCGCTGACACCGGGAAGCTGAATGTAACCTTTGTCCGTTGCTGGTGGGCACCGGGATGCAGAGAGCGTATGCCTAGAGTAAGATTTGGCAAAATCCATATCCTGAACAGTTATTTCAATAGTTCTGTAAGTAATAAATGTATTGCAGCAGGAGTACAGGCTAATATTCTCGTAGAAAGAAATGTCTTTGAAAACGTAAAAGAGCCTATTAATTTAATGAGCGGCTTTACAGCAGTAACGCAAACGGGAAGTAGTTTCATTAATGTTACAGGAAATATTAACGGAAGCGGAACAGCATTCACACCGCCATACAATATCGGAAAACTAAATGTTTCAGATGTAAAAGCAGATGTCACAGCTAATGCAGGTGCTACTTTAGGAGGAAATGTTTGTGACGCATTTTAAATCATAAATAACAGTAGTAGTACAAGGAGGGTGCCTCAGCAATGAGGTGCTCTCTTTTGTATTCCGGCCTTTCAGTATTCTATAAAGATTAGATAAGGCCTAAGGTTTTGATATAAAAAGCGGACTAAAGCCCGCTCTTATTAATATCTGTTGCTATTCTGTTATTTTATTTTTTTCAAGCCATTTCGGATATTCCTTAGCAAGCAGTTTTTCGGCAAAGTCTCCAAACCAGCTATATCCATTTCTCCTTTCTTCCGAAACTTCATTATAATTATACTTTACACTGCCATCCCGGTCTCCAAACAGAGGTTTGTTGGTATGAATATCATAGAATCTCGCCCAGATCACAGAATTTTTATCTTCTGCCAGTATTCTCACCGCTTTCCCGTTCTGTTTTGCTACATTATAACTGTACCCTTCAATTTTATTCTGCTTAAACCATTCTACTGCTGCTTTTATCGACTTTTCTATTTCAGGAGTCACTGGCTGCTGCATCATAAACCTGATAATTCCTACCGATTCTCCCGTAGCTAATGAAACAGGCTCAAAAGCTCTTGCCTTATCCGGCTGCAAAGTAATTTCATGATACTGATCGGCCCAGATAGAAGGGTTTCCCTTCTGAAGAACCTGAGTTTTTAAAATACATCCGATACCCTTCTGAACTGCAATTTTTGATTTTTCTTTTAGGGAAGAAGAAACCACATCAAAACCATTTTTTCCTTCCGCTGCATTATACAGAACTGTCAAGGCATTAATCATCGCATTATCATTATAAGTCACCTGCTTTCTGTAAAGCCCTGTATTGGGATAATATTGTGGAAAACCTCCGTTATCATACTGCATAAGAAGAAGATAACTGATTCCTTTTTCTGCAGCTTTTAAATACTCAGGATTTTTTGTAGTTGAATACGCTTTAATCAATCCATTGATCTCTCTGGAAGTTGCATTATTATCAATCGTTGCATGATCATCCCCCGTAGACTTTATCTTTCTCAAAAGATTTTTATCAACAGGCAGATTATAGTTTACCACTGACTTATCTTCCAGCTGTTTCCCCCAACCGCCATTGGGAAGCTGATAGACAAGCATTTTCTCTGCCAGTGTATCTTTCAACTGAGCAGAATAATTTACCGTCAGTAATCCTAATGTAAATGTGTATATTTTCAGATTCATTATTTATTATTTAAAAATTACCACTTCATTACTGTCCTACTTTCACCACCAATGGTTTTGCAATGATCTGAGCCTGCTTCTGAAGCATATTCTCCCAGTCTTTCTGTGTTTGCACCTGTCCGCTTTTCTGCCAGGCAAATCCTGCATAATACGTTAAGGTTTTATAAGGCTTTGTAATAACATATAGATTACTTTCATCGGGAACATCTGAGGTAAAAGCGATTGATTTTTCAACGATTTGCGGATTCACAACAATTCCTTCTCCCACAAAAGCATCATCTATTTTCTCCCAATGAAGATAATATCCGTTTTGATCATTCAATTGGGTTTTTCCTTCATTTTTATGCAGTGTAATTCCGATAGTATAATTCGGAACAGGTTTTTCTGATTCAAAAACAGATTCAAACTTTGAAAAGTTGGAAGCCAGATCCAGAGAAATTCTTTTTGTTTCTTTTACTCCAAATTCACTCCATGGCTGATAAGTCAGTTCAAAAACTGTCCTTAAAGGACCTTCAGCAATTGTTCTGGAGGCAACAAAGTTTTGGGAAACCTGAAGTTTTTCATTTTTCCAGATTCCTATTCCGCCTGTTCCTCTGCTGTTTCCCACATGGTAAGGATCATAGCCTTCCCCTCTTGTATCTTTATGATAATACATAGGATCTGTAAGGTAACCTTTGTACCATGTATTGATAACAGGCTGATCTGTTCTTTTCAACCAGATGTCAATACCACTTGAAAGCGTACTGCTTTTAATACCCTTTAAAGCTTCCTGCTGGCCTTTCGGACCGTAGACCCTGAAAGCAATTTTATCATTTTCCCAGGCATAATCATCTACTCTTTCCGGGACTAATCTCGAATAGGTAGAAATCCCGCTTTCCGGGATTTGAACGCTCCCATCCGCAACAATAGTGTATACATTGGTCTTTCCTCCGTCAATATTTACCAGAAAAAGCAATTCTTCATTTTTCCCATCAGCATCATAATCTATCCATTGAATAGGCAGCCATGTTCCTTTTGCATCTTTTATTCTAAGCTCTTCCTCGCTGTTTTTATGTAAAAATGACCGCAGCATAGTTCTGGGAATTGCCACTACTTCATTTCTGGAAAAATCCAAAGAATTAACAACCCTTACAGATCTTTGAGCATATAAAAAACACGAAAAAATGCAATCGATTGCGCAAATTAATTTAAAACTTATTTTATTCATAGATAGAGGTCTACAGTTTCACCAAAAATAAAAAATATTTTCAATATGGAGACCATAAACTTAGAGTTTCATCATATGTTATAATAACTGATTGATTGGAAATAATCATAATCTTCATTTAAGAAAAGGTAAACAAAACCAAATCATCAATAAAAGTGTTTGAAGATACACTCGTCTTGGTCACGGCCAACTCAATACAGTTGGCGCTATTTTTATTTTCTTATATTAATTCCTCCAAAGTCTTTAATTAAATTTCCAAAATTAAGTGTGCAAAAAAGATGGCCATATACTGCAATTATCCATTGGAGACACTTGTTTTCGCTCATCGTAGAAAATTAGCTTTTGTTGGCTTCAGCATATTCTTCATCTGAGACAGCTTCTAACCAAATATTCTGATTGGTTTGCGGATTACCATTCGTTGCCAAATGCGAGAACCAGCTTTCGGCAGCCGCACCGTGCCAATGCTCAACATTCGGAGCTATTTCCACAATATCACCAGATTTTAAACGACGGGCGGGTTTTCCTCTTTCCTGATATAACCCTTCGCCACCTACAACAATCAAAAGCTGTCCGCCTGTATGGCTGTGCCAATTGTTACGACAACACGGTTCAAATGTAACATTGGAAACAGGAACATTTAAATCTTTATTGCTTGTAAGAGGCGCCAGATATGATTTACCAATAAAATATTGCGCAAAAGCAGTGTTTTCTTCACCTGTCGGAAAATCACTTATTTCAGGGATATTTGGATTCATTTTGTTAGATTTTATTTTGTTTGAATTTACTTTATTTTGTGCGATTACAGATTGACTGAACGCTAAAAGAATGATGATTAAATATTTATGATTCAATTGTTTTGATGATTTTTGCAGGAATCCCTCCCACCACAGCATTGTCCGGAACATCTTTTGAAACTACAGCTCCGGCTGCAACAACAGCGTTTTCACCAATTGTAACTCCCGGAAGAATGGTTGCATTGGCCCCAATCCATGCATTTCGTTTGATGAGAATAGATTTACCTATCAGCCCTTTTCTATATTGAGGTTCTAACGGATGATTTTCAGTTATCAGACTAACTTTCGGACCGATCAATACCTCATCTTCAATGGTAATTCCGCCTAAAGTCAGAAAAGTACAATCGAAATTGATGAAGACATTCTTACCAATAGTAAGGTTCTTTCCGTAGTTGATGTAAATAGGTGTAAATACAGCAACATTCTCAAGCTTTTTATCAACAATCTCACTTAATATTTTTAAAATCTCATCTGGTTCTGTGGAATTGTTCAATTGAATCAATTGTTTCTTAACCTCATAAGAAGCTTCCAGCAATTTGTGAATTTCAGGATCATCTGGCATTATTGTTTCACCATTTTTAAGTCTGGCGAAAATATTTTTGTTAAAACTCATTTTTAAATATTTAGAAAAATAAAGACGATAAATCCGCCATTTTAACAAGCGGACTTAACAATTGTAATTTTCAATTATTTCAGATTCGTTCTAAAGAAATTATCCAGTTTTTCAAAAGGAATTACATCCACTTTGTCGTATAAATCTACGTGAACTGCATTCGGAATTATCATCAACTCTTTCGGTTCTGCAGCCATTTTGTAAATATCCTCACTCATATATCTGGAATGTGCATTTTCCCCGGCAATCAAAAGCATCGGCCTAGGCGAAATTTCTTTAACATAACTCAACATTACTGAGTTGGCAAAAGACATAGAATTCGTTTTCGTCCATCCTTTATTGGAGTTTAAAGAACGTTTGTGATATCCTCTCGGCGTTTTGTAATAATCAAAATAATCCTTTATAAACTGAGGTTCATCACCATTTAATTTTTCTGGTAAATGAGTTCTCGGGTATTCAGGTTTTCCGTTTTCAGCATCAACCCAACGTTGCTGACTCATTGTTTCGAAAGCTTTTGTCCGTTCTTCCTGAGTCATTTTATCGTAATAGCCTTTTGCGCTCACTCTTGAAATATCATAAGCACTGGTCGTTGCCACTGCTTTCACTCGTTTGTCGGCAATGGTTGCATTCAACGCAAAAGTTGCAAAACCACAGATTCCGATGATTCCGATTTTGTTTCGGTCTATATTATTCTGAAGCCCTAAGAAATCAACTGCCGCACTGAAATCTTCGGTATTGATGTCGGGTGAAGCAATATCTCTCGGTTCGCCTCCACTTTCGCCCGTGTAAGAAGGATCAAAAGCAATAACCGCAAAACCTCTTTCCGCCATTTGATTGGCATATAAACCGGAAGACTGTTGTTTCACCGCACCAAACGGTCCACTGATTGCCAACGCTGCCAGTTTTTCGTTTCCTGTGTTTTTTGGAAGGTATAAATCTCCGGAAAGGGTTATTCCGTAACGGTTTTTGAAGGTGACCGATTTTCGGGTTACTTTATCACTGAGTTGGAAAGTATAATGTTCGTTTTGTTCTGTTACATTCATATTTCTTGGATTTGATTTTTTATTCTGCGCAAATGCCTGCCCAATGAAAAGAAGGGACGAAATCATCATTGTTGTTGCTATTTTCATATCTGAATTTTGTTTAAAAATTACTGATACAAAAGTAGAAATAACGAAGTGCTAACAGTTAATGATAATCAAACCAAAAATTAAGAAATTCAAACCTCTGCCGAACGAAATGCTTTTGGATTGGTTCCGGTTTGTTTTTTAAAGAAATTATTAAAATACGTTGGATAATCGAATCCCAATGCGAAAGCTATTTCGGAGATATTCCAGTCAGTGTGCTGCAGTAATGCTTTTGCTTCTGTGAGAATTCTTTCCGTGATATGAGCCGTTGTTGATTTTCCGGTAACTTCTTTTACGGCACGATTGAGATAATTAACGTGAACATTCAGGTTTTTTGCAAAATCCTGGGCTGATTTCAGTTGAAGAGATTGGTCTGTAGTTTCGATGGGAAATTGTCTTTCCAACAGTTCCAGAAAAACGGATGATAATCTTGATGCAGCATTCTTGTTCTGGTCAAAATCTTCTGCAGGTTCCAGCTTCAGGGATTCGTGGATTATCAGACTGATGTAATTGCGTATCAATTCATCTTTATAAACATAATCACTTTCCTGCTCTGCAATCATCTTTTGGAAAATAGTATTGAGAAAGAGCCTCTGTTCTTCAGTAATTTTCAGAACAGGAGTTCCTCCGATTTTAAAGAAAGAAGACTGCTGCAAGCTTTCTGAGCGTTCAGAATTTTTAAAAAATTCCTCTGAAAAAAGAATAGTATATCCTTTATAAGTTGTTGAAATGGTTTCCCATGAATAAGGAATATGCGGGTTTCCGAAAAAAAGTACTGTTCCTTCCTGCTCAAAGCTTTTATCAGAATAATGAATTTTACTTTTCCCTGTCGTAAGGCAGATTTTATAGAATTCCTTTCTGCTGTATACACGGGTTTCGCTTCCATCCTGCTCAATCTGGAATGCACGAAAACCTTTTAGTTTTAATTCACTATTAAACTCCGAAACAACTCTTTTTACCTTTTCTTTCATTTTTCAAAGTTAAGAAAATCAAACTAATCAGTTGTAAAATGATTACAGAAGTAAAACGCCAATAGAATTCCCTGTCGAAACAAAAAATTCTATCGCTTAAAAAGGCTTTAAAGGCCTAATACTTTACAATTTCGTATTATGAAATAGTTCTCGATTCAATGATTACGAAATACCCGGTTCTTTCTTTAATCAGCCATTTCTCATTTTGGAAAACATATTTGTCTTCATACTTCACGCTATAATCCGTTAATACATCCTTGCCTTCATTTTCCCGAATCATTTTAATCTGAGAAAATGAAATTCCTGTTGCCGTTTTGCCATCGATTTTTGTAGAATGCTGACCGTTTAATGTGAAATAGGTTTTTACTTGTGAAGCGTGCAAATTAAAATCACTCTCCATACTTTCTCTACCCGAAACGTTTGCAACCAAAGCCCCATTCATGTAAACTTTATAAATAACGTCCGGAGTAAATAAGTCCATAACTTCTGAGATTTTCCACTCATCACCCAGGTAAGCATAATTGTCAATTAAGTCTCTTAAATCCTGCTTGGTTTTTAAAACTTCTAATGTCATAATTTTGTTGTTTAAATTAAATTTTAAAATTACTTTCTGTAATTATTCCTGGACAAAATTATATTATATTTGGTTACATTTTATTAGTTGTTACCTAAAGGTTACCAACTAACAATCGCAACAATTATGAAAAAACCAACAGAAAATCAAACAGATAACAAAGCATTCACGGAAGAATGTCATACCGTTTTAACAGCAGTTTCAGATGCTTTATATGTTATCGGCGGAAAATGGAAGCTGATGATAATTATTGCAATGGCGCGAGGAAACAAGCGATTTACAGAAATTCAGAAACAAGTTATCGGAATCTCGGCACGTGTACTTTCCAGCGAATTGAAAGACCTGGAACTGAATGGATTTATAGTTAAGAAAGTAGAAAATGTTTATCCCGTAACGATTGAATATGAGCTACTTCCTTACAGCCAAACATTAGAAGAACTGGTTGGTGCAATGACACGATGGGGAATTCAGCATCGGGAGAAAGTGAAAGCTGAAATGGGTTCGGAAAAATCGAAAGAGAAATAATTCAATTATAAAAAACTTCATAATTTTAAACTAAGAAAGCTTGTTATTTTATATCAAAACTTCCACAAATTTTACCTTTATTTAGCATCAGGGCATAAAATTCTTAGGGTGTTTTAAACAAAAAAATCCCGCATTAACGGGATTTTAATTTCTTATATTCAAATTTATTTTACTTCTACAGGAACTGAGATTTTATCCCAATCCATTGTGAATCCATTGTTGTTTATTTTATAAACCAAAGTTTCCTGTGTTGCCGGTAAAGCCTTTGTTTTTACATCAACACGTAAAGCATCTTTTGATTCTTCGTATTTATAAGCACCCCATTGCTTTGGCTCCTTGTTAAAGATTGCAGTCCAGGTTCCGCTTTCTTTAGGAATTAAGAAAAAGCTGTATTTACCAGCAGCCAGTTTTTTACCCTGAACAGTAATGTCTTTATCTGTTTCAAAAGTAGTTGCTTCATTGGCTCCCGCACGCCAAACTTTATTATAAGCTTCTAAACCACCCCAGATTGTACGTCCCTTTACAGAAGGACTGCTGTAAGCTATGGTAATGTTTGCATCTTTAATTTTTCCCGTAGCCGTAGCCGGAGGGCTGGCAGGTTTTTTAGTGTCCTGCGCAAAGGCATTCAGTGAAAGCGTCATGGTAGCAACAAGTACAGTTGCAGATTTAAGAATCGTTTTCATAATATTTTATTTGTTTGTTTTTGTTATTGTACGTTTACGAATTTACTATTTTCTGTTTATAAAACAGCAATCCGATTGCTGAAAATATAATGACCGCTGCTGCACCGATTACATTAAGCCAAAGGAAAGAAACAATATCGAACTGATACACGGCAATCACCGTAATTTCTGATAAAATTGCAGCAATAAATACATTCGCACCGTTGATTTTTTTATAGTAAAACGCGACAAGAAAAATCCCTAATATCGGACCGTAGAAAAGAGAACCCAGCACGTTAACCGCTTCAATAAGGGAACCCATTTGTGTGGCAAACATAGCTACACCGATTGAGAAAATCCCCCAGGCTAATGTATGCAGGCGGCTATACTTCAACTCTGTTTTTTCATCAGGAATTTCTTTGCTGAATATTAAATGAACATCTTTTAATGAGCAGGCGGCAAGGGAATTCAATGCTGCCGAAATAGAACCCCAGCTGGCCAGAAAAATGACGGCAAAGAGTAAACCGATCATCCCTACAGGCAAAATATTTTTTACGAAATACAGGAAAATGTAGTTGGTATCTGTTTTCTCCGCATTATAGTTTGACTTATTGATCGCTTCCTCTACCCTGCCATGCAGTGCTTTTACCTGCGTTTGTGTATCTTTAAAATCCTGAATTGTTTTTTTGAGTTCGGGAGAATCGGTTGCTTTCAGCTTTAGAATTTCTTTTGATTCTGCATTAAATTTTAGTTGCAAATCCTGATGTTCTTTTTCAAAAACCGCAGCCTGTTCAGGTTTTGTATCCTTTAAATATTGATAAGAGCGTTCGTTAAAATAAATGGGAGCCGGTTTCAGAGAAAAGAATGCGAAAAGCAAAGCACCGATCAGGAGAATAGAAAACTGCATCGGGATTTTAACCAATCCATTCAACAGTAAGCCCATTTTAGCATTGGTATTGTCTTTTGCAGTAATATATCTGCCAACCTGGCTCTGGTCCGTCCCGAAGTAAGAAAGTGCCAGAAAGAAACCACCAATCAACCCGCTCCAGATATTGTATTTATCTTTCCAATCGAATTCTGTAGTGATTACATTGAGCTTTCCGGATTTCCCTGCCAGATAAAGCGCATCTTTAAACCCAATTCCATTCGGCATATTCTGAATGAGTAGAAAACCTGCAAACGCCATTGTTCCCAGAATAATGAGAAACTGTAATTTCTGGGTGTGAGCGATCGCTTTTGCCCCTCCAACATAGGTATAAATCAACAGAATACCACCTGTTAAAATATTGGTTAAATAAATATTCCAGTTTAAAACGCTTGATAAGATGATACTCGGAGCATAAATACTGATTCCGGTTGATAAACCTCTGGAAAAAAGAAAAAGCAGTGAAGTAAGCACTCTTGTTTTTTTATCGAAACGGTTTTCTAAATATTCATAGGCGGTGTAGACATTTAAACGCTGAAAAATCGGGATAAAAGTAATACAGATTACAATCATCGCCAAAGGCAGACCAAAGTAATACTGCACGAAACGCATCCCGTCTGTATAAGCCTGGCCCGGTGCTGAAAGAAAGGTAATGGCACTTGCCTGCGTCGCCATAATACCGATAAGCACAATATACCAGGGCATTTTATTATCTGCTTTCAGGTAGGATTCGTTGCTTTTTTGGCCACGACCAATGAATACGCCGTAAACCACCACTACAACAAGTGTAAAAATAAGAACTGTCCAATCTATAGTACTCATGCCCAAAATTTAGTAAACCAATAATAAAATGCGATCTGCAATACTAATGCAACCGCTAATAGTATGTACCAGATATTCCAATTTTTAAGTGGTTTGTTCATTAGTTTTTCTGTGCAGATAAAAAGTTAAAAAATAAACGTGCCGCACCAACATTCCCTGCAGGCAGCTGTCTGAAAAATGCCAGCGGTGTATAAATAAAATTTCCTTTTCCGTATTTGGCATATAAAGTGGACCCCTGAAGAGATTCCTCATCTGTATCGTGCATTTCAAAAAGCGGCTCATATGCTGCATCCCATTGAGCAGGGAAATAGGCACCACGTTCCTGTACCCAGCCTTTAAAATCATCAGCAGTAATTTTATTCGGGAAATTCAGTAATTTATGATTTGGATTTAAAAACTTAACCTCAGCATTTTCTTCGGTAACACGCTTATTGGCAATACTGAAATTATACATCCCCAATTGGCCCACGGTTGTATCCTGGTTAGTGTTGTACTGCATCACCAAATTGCCTCCAGCTTTTGCATAAGACCATAAAAAAGGCATCCAGCGGCCCAGCTTTTTCTCTGTGTTATTGGCACGAACACCAAGTACAATGGCATCATATTGCGACAGCTTATTCTGACTACCGTTTCCGCCGGGTTCATCTGTGCTGCCATAAAAATCTTGGTCTTTCAACACATCTACCTGAACACCAGCAATGCGCAGGAACTCAGGAATGAAATCGCCTGCACCTTCTATATACCCCACTTTTTTAACCTTTGCCTGAATATCGCCTTTCATTACAGTTACCGTTGCAGGTGCAAAATATTGTAAGGAAGGCAAATGCGGATATTGAATTAATACCTGTTTTTTATTGTAAGTAATTCCGTCTGCAAGAAAATTGGCATCCAATTGCAAACGGGAGGAGTTTATTGAGGCAAGCTTAGTTTTTGGAATAACGTAATCGACGGTAAAATCTTTTCCATTAAACGAATTTACATCAGCACCGCCTAATTGCTCTCCATTATACATAAGGTTTAGGTTACCTTTATTGAACTGTTTGTTAGAATTGGCCTTAATATTTAAACTCAAATGTAAATCCTCATTTTCTTTGACCCAATAAAGTGGTTGTGTGAATTTCAGTTCCAATGCAGGAACAATACGCAAAGCTTCAACCACATCACCACGCACCGGATCTAATTTCTTGAAAGATAATGGAAGTTTAATCTGAAATTTTTCTGAACCTATTTTTAAACCAAGCAATACATTCAATGTTGATTCTGCTTCAGGCAAACCAATTAAAGTATCATTTGGAACTGAAAAAGTGGCTGCGTCCTTTGCTGGTTTTGCCAGCCAGTAAGGTTCTGTGAGTGCAGCATCTGCAGGAATCTGAATGTCATGCTGAATGGTGATTAAAGAATCCTTTGATAGTTTTCTATTGAAGCTTTCTGATTGACTCAACCATTGTACATTTTCTAAAATGACAGGGTTTGCAGCTCTTGAAATCAAATTTAACCTGAAATTGTAATGATCCCCTGCTACCGCTTCAGCGTGATTGGTGACTACCTCACCCATAAACCCGGCACAGCTTAAAATGATATTGTCAAGAGATTTAATTTTATCCTTTTTCAGGTCTGAATCATTGAGCGCCATAACCTTTTTTCGCAAAGCAAGCAACGCAGGTAAGCTCTGATCGGGATTATTGAAATTGAAAGCGGAAATAATTTTATCTAATGATTGGTCAATATCAGCATTTCCCTGTGAAGTCCAGGTTTTAGTGACTCCGTCAAAAAGTGTTGTTTTTGCAGGATCACCAATAACGTGTGAAAAATATTCAGTTCTGATCCCGGCTACAGACTGCGTTCCTGCACCCTGGCTTTTATGTAAGCTTCTGCTTAATCCAGCCAGTTCACCATAACCCATTCCCAGTTGCGCATCATATTGCCCAACGGTAACTTTTAATTGATTTTCAGCTGTGGTATTGACTGCGCCAAACCGGAAAGTATTCCACAATACGCGTTTTGGCTGCCATGTATTCACATATTTTAGTTGATCCGGGAAAGCGGTTTTATCTCCTGCCAGCTTAAAAGCTTTTTCCGCAACCACCGCCGAAGCTGCATGTTGTCCGTGGCCTGCCGCAGCAGTAGGTGGAAAACGGCAAATGATAATATCAGGACGGAATTGACGGATTACCCAAACCACATCCGCAGTAATGCTGTCGGCATCCCATTGTTTAAAGGTATCAGTAGTATTTTTAGAGAACCCGAAATCAATTGCACGGGTAAAAAACTGTTGGGCACCGTCTAACTTTCTTGCCTCTAAAAGCTCATGCGTTCTGATTAAACCCAATGCTGCGCCTTGCTCTGTACCTAATAAATTCTGACCGCCGTCACCTCTGGTTAAAGACAGATAACCCGTTTCTACATTTTGATCGTTGATTAACCAGGAGAGTAATCCCGTATTTTCATCATCGGGATGAGCCGCAAGGTATAAAACTTTAGGCAGATGTTTAAGGGTTTTGAGTTCGCGGTAAATTTCAGATGATTTTGAAGGCCGGACCTGTTGAGCCGAAC
This sequence comes from Chryseobacterium sp. GVT01B, assembly GCF_019970045.1. Lineage (GTDB taxonomy): Bacteria > Bacteroidota > Bacteroidia > Flavobacteriales > Weeksellaceae > Chryseobacterium. The sequence continues at coordinate 621,197 of NZ_JAHXYI010000003.1, read as the reverse complement.
AAAAAACCGTATAAAATCCAAGGATAAATACAGTACTTACTTTTTTAAACATTTAATTTTACTTTGCATAGCAAATATAAGTAAATCATCTTTCTTTCAAAATTAAAGAATCAGACTGTGAATTTCACAAAAAACTATTTAAATTTTTCATTAAACCACAAAAGATACAAAAGATTTTTAAACGCTTATTTTTAAGTTTAAATACTTTGAAAACAAAATATTTGTTGGTTGAATGCTATGGCGCGAAGACCATTGTTATACTATTCTTTGCTCTCTTAAAATCAAGTCAACAGTTTCAAAAATGATTGAATATATTTGAACCATTAAGATTTTTTAAGCTGTTAAGAATATGGCAAAGCTATTGAGTTAGCAAATTTGATATAGAGCCATTTAAATTGTAACATACCTTTTTACTCCCTCGCTCTCCGAAGCCTCTTGACTTTGGAGTAAATCTAAAGGTAATAATTTTATTTCCTCTGTTTTGCACTTGCCTCCTATTCTGAGGTAGTGTGAATAGTCTTTTTTTCTCTCTTTCTTTGAAGAATAAGATGTGCGGCATCCAGCATTTTAACCGTATGAATGTAGGGCATCACAATATTCCTTTCCGGCAGATTTTCATAGACTCCCATTGAAAAATAGACAATTCCGGACATAAAATAATCAAATTCTTTGATGGTGTATTCCCTGAATGCTGTTTTGAAAACCAGCAGAGGATTCCGGTATTCCTTCTCCGAAAGCAAGCCAAGAACCCATGGGGAAATCTTCTCCGGGTGAGTATCAACCGTCCATTTTCTTTCCTTCAGCATCATGAGATATCCTGCCCGGATCAACGACCTCATCGACTGGTAAAACTCAAAGATCACCGCCGGATCTTCATTGATCCAGCTATTTCTCTTTACTGCATAATTCATAATGTTGCTGAGCCTTTCTTTGGAAACATCCAGCTCATTGAACTGAAAGAAAGTTTCCATCAGCGGCAACCCGGAGTTCTTCTTTTCTGCCCGGAACTGGGGATCAAAGTTTGTTCTGCTTTTTTTCATGTGTTGTATTTTTTATTGTTGAAAGTTTTCTCAACCATTAAGGGATTTTAAGTGATGAAGAATTGTTAAGGACATAGCTAAGCTATTTTTAAAGCGAAATGCTTCATCCATCTTTAATGGATCTTAACTTTTTTTATTTTCTTCATTTTTCTTAGTGGTTTATATTTTTTCCTTTATGCACGATAAAGTTTCCAGCATACCGATCTAAGCTGATTTGTATTGTAAATGATGAATAGAAATAAAATCTTTGTTCCCGTGAAAGCCCTGAAGCCGCAATGGATTGTACACTCCATTGTATCGTATCATGATACTTATACATAAAAAAGTAGCTTAGAAAAAGATGATTGCAGAAAAGCAGAACAGCATGAAATAAAAACGGCATGAGACTCTACAATATCTGAATCAGAGGTACTGGTATACCGTGCACACAGATAAGAGAGCCCACGCCTAGGTCGTGAGCTTCCTGCCTATTTTCTCGTGTGCTAAAAATTACCAGTTTTCTGATACGAGATCCTAAGCAATAGCTTCTATTATTCTTTGAAGTATCGCAAAGCTACTTTATTGTAGCTTATTGTACAAATGTAAGAATATTACGATTATTGCGCACATAAAACCGCATTATTTTTTTTCTCTTTCTCTTAATTTGTTTGAATGGACGAAGAAAACGAAGTAACTATTGCCATCTGCAAATACATTTATACTAACTGGGTTTCGAAAGCGAAGTCGCAGAGAGACTTTGCATCTAAATGTGACATCGAAGAAAGCACTGTTAGGAAAATTAAAAATATTGCTCTAGGAACGGCAAAGGCAGAATACAATATGTCTATAAAAACGCTAGCAAAAATTTGTCGAAAGAAAGAAATTACTTTAGAAGAGTTTTTTAGAAATATACAAAAGTAATCCCGATGTGAGTCAGAGTCATTTTATTTTTAGGAATATACTGATTAAATATTAACAAATTACAATTTATAATATGCAACATTGCCGATTATGTAGATTAGAAAAAAAATTAGTAAAAAAATCACATATATACCCTGATTTTTTATATAAAGATTTGTATGATAAAAACCACAAAATCATCAAAGTTTCTACAGACGAAATCATTAAAAAGAATCCTAAAATCAGTAGAGCATCATCAGGTGTTTATGAAGGAAATTTATTATGTTCAGATTGTGAGAGCAAAATAATCAGTGGAAACTATGAAACTTATCTTGCTGATATAATTTCAGGAAAAAATAAAAATATAAAATGCACACAAGAAATATCAGGAGAAGTTCAAACTATAAAAATAGATAACCTAGATTATAAAAGATTTAAAAATTTTTTCCTTTCAATATTATTTAGGGCAGACATTTGCTCTTTTGAAGAATTTAATGATGTTAACCTCGGACCTTATCATGAAAAAATTAGAAAAATTGTTTACGAAAATTTAACTACAACTGATTTAGAATTCCAATTAAACATATTCAAACTTGATAAAAAATCAGAATTCAACCAATTAATAGTTCAGCCTTTTAAAAGTAAACTGGAGACAGAAACTTGTTATTCTTTCCTCCTAAAGGATTACTTAATTATAATTAATTTCAAAGAGAATAAAACATCTAAATTAATGAAAGAAAATAGGCTTAAGCAAAGTGGCCAAATAGTTATACCCATAATACCTAAAAGTACAGAAAAAAAGTTTATCCTTACATATATGGATTTAATTTAAAATGACTTGACAGTATTTACATTTAAAAATACTAATAGAACAAATTCAAAAACAAATCATGGATATTGAAGAAAATGAAAATTTAAGAATAGCAATTAATGAAATAATTGACAATCAAGGTTTAAATCTCATCGAATTATCAAAAAAAAATGAAACTTCAAATGAAACTGAATTTGTTGTAATAAATACAATTACAAAAGGAATATATAGGTCAGAAGATAGTTATATAGGAGTTTTTTTAAATTTTGTAAATGAAAATAGCTATCCGGAAGGCTTAAAAAAAACATTAAGAAAAAAATATAAAATTGAAAATATTTATGAAGGTGAAAAATATGCTTTGTGTCTTTCAAATAATAATATTTATACTTTCCGTATAGAACTTTACAAGAAACTTTTTGATATAATAAATTCAATTGACACCTTTATTTCAATTGAAACTCAGGAAATGCTTATTGCAAATGAGGATAAGAATACATTAAGTGCTTTAATAATAAAAACCAACATTGCAAGTTTTATGCTTTCTGGATTGTTAGGTGATGATTATGAGGAAGAAGAAAGAGTTTTATTGAGTGAAAAGCTCGAAAAATCTAGGCCATTTTTTGATTTCAAAGCACCAATAAATTTTGAATGGAATAAGTTAGTTGGAGATAAAGATAGACAATTTGAACGTATCTGCGAGCTACTTTTACAAAAAGAAAAAAATATTTCTCGAATTATTCCAATAGGAAAAACTCGAGCATCAGATAGAGGAAGAGACTTCGAAGTTTATGAAAAAGTTGAGTCTTTTGGAAATGGAGAGGAAAAAAAATGGTTAGTCCAATGCAAATTTTCAGAGAATAGTATTTCTCCAAATCATATTTCAGGTTGGACAGACAGAGTAATTGAGCATAATTATTATGGATTCTGGCTAATGACCAATAATGACATAACCCCTAGTCTATTTGACCAATTTAAAGATGTTGAGAAAAATGAAAAATTTAACATCAAAACCAAATTTTGGCAAAGAAGTGACTTTTATGTAAAATTAAATGTGCATTCTGAAATTTTTACTAAAAATGATATTTTTGAACTTTGACCAACTCCTGTTTACAATATCCTGCTTTCTGAAATTCCATTGTATTAGATATTTCATTTCAAACAGCAATAGCAAAAGACTCAATTATTAGCCTTAATTAGCTTCTAATTGCTATCCAAAGTCTCCCAACTTCGAAACAACTTTAAAGGAAACTATATTATTTGCCAACTCAAAGTTAGGAAACTTTGCGTAGCAGAAATTAAAATCCACTTATCCTTTTCTAATTATATTCTGCGTAAGACTAATATAATTAAACATACAAAACGTTGCTATTGCCCCGAAAGTATGCCATAGAAAGTGGGTTCCGAAACTGAACCATTCCCATTTATCAGCGATACGGAAGGTCAGTGCAAAAACAAATGACAATACAGCAAAGCCTACCCATTTGCCGGCTTTCCATTGGGTATAGATCAAATATCGTAGTACCGAGAAAACTACAAATGAGGCCATGATTGCATAATTGACGTTGATAAAAAGAGAAGAGTTATCTGCCAAAATCCAGTTTCTCAAAGCGAACATAAGGAGTGCATATCCCAGAACCATTACAGCAGCATAGTGCCATCTGGTACTCTGAGTTATAAAATAAAACCCGGCGGAGAGGCATAATATCATAATGGGCAGCCAATCCATCATAATAAATACCGGCCATTGCCTGAATGAATGGTAAACCGTTCCTCCTATGGCACCAATATATAATAACACGAGGCAGTAGGTTAAAAAAGGATATTTTTTGAAATTACCTTTCATTTTAAGGGTCCAGAAAATGGCTATGGCTAAAAATAATATGGCAGTGATTGCATTTAAGGGCTCAGGGAAAAAGTGAGCCATATCTGTTTCTTTATACAACAGGCCTCCGTCCGGTGGTATTGGGTTTATCGGCATTGTCTTTTTTATATTATATTTTATATACTGATATAGTTCTTCTAAATATAGAAAAAATTACAGCATGATCTACCTGGATGTGCCGGATTATATTTTACAAAAATGTTAATTCTACTTCTTATACAATAAACCAGATTGATTATAAAACCAATAGTGTTCAGAATATATACCAATACAAAACCCACAATCAGAAGACTTTCATCCTCTGACTGTGGGTTTTATCTTACAGTATCGTAAGAAGTTTTTAATTTATATTACGTGATAACTATTCTATTTCTTACCAGATAAACTTACAGACTTGTTCCTGTTCTGCAATTATTCTTCGTGATTTTGTTACATACAATCTAAGGAAACAGTTTGGGCTAATATTATATATTCTTTTGCCATATACATCAACTCCCATGGTACCTCCACTGTCAAAGTTATAAATAACGATCTGCTGTTTCGGATAGATTTCTTTGAAATTGACCACCATTTTAATCTGTTCTCCAATAACATGAATAAGCCTGTTTCTATCATCTATGCTAAGATTACTGGAAAAGAACTCATATTCGTGTGGATCTAATCTAACGGCATAATCCTTAGGATCAGACTGATCATTAACAATTTCATCCTTAAGAGTAGCTGTTCTACCGCTAGGAATAAACATTGTATCTGGGTTTTCATCTTCAGATTTAAAGTTTTCACTGGCTTTTACAGATCCTTCTACAGTTAATTTATCACCCGGATTCGCCTCTCTTCCCATTCCGAAGTGACTCAACTCCGTATGAAGATTTAAACCTCCAAACCCATTATACTCAGAACCATAAGAATAATATTCGTTTCGTTTCGCAGCTAACAGTCTTTTCTGATGGATATCTACAATACCTGACTCACTACTATTCAGATGGTTATCTGAGATCACTAAACCTGATCCTGTATTTACTGTAAACTCCGAGTTGAGCTGCAACCCGTACTGTGCCATATAATTCCATTGCTGAATACTCCCTATGCTAAAATCCTGAGTAGTCCAGATTTGCGCCCAATTAGACCAGCTACCTCCGCTCATAGTCCTTTGGTAGGTTATATTGCCCGTATTACTTGACCCAAATGAAGTTGCAGTCTGCTTTACCCAGGTACCATCGTGGGTTTCAATAGTCACATACCACCAGCCGTTATTATTTAAAGGCGCATTGGCTAATCCCACTCCCCTGTAAAAGCCTGTTTTAAGGTAATTATTCAGATTTGAACCTGAAATGATAACGGATGTACCATTCGGGGTACTTAAAAAGTTTGTCTGTACATAAGACTGTGTTGCCAATGCTACATATAATCCTGAACTATGATACATATACGGAAATGCATTTCCATCTGAAGTAGGTATATTTCCGGAAGAAAATCCCACAGCCATAGCATTTTCCTGACCATTAGCTTTTGTATTTAACTGTTTTATGTTGACTGCATGAGTCTCTAAAGTTCCTGCCGGAATAACAGGGCTATGGGTAAATGTCTTGGTATCGCTTATTGTTTCAACTCCATTTTTTCCAACGAATGCATTTAAAGCCTCACTTTTTGTGTAGTAATTAGATAATACGGCATTGGAAAGATATCCTGCATTAGCGTGATTTCCCCAATTGAATGCTGTATTCCAGTTGTTTATATTGGTAGCAGAAAAATCATTTGAATCCCAATCTTTTGTCCAGGGATACCAGGTTCCACTGAAATAATATCTCCTGTACACATCATTATTATTAGCATAGGTAGTATATTCCTGAACTATATGTGTTGAAGTATAGTAAACCCTTAATTGACCTGCTAAACCTGCGGGATAATTATTTGCAGAAGTTGCATTGGCATTTCCTGTCTGAACCCACCATCCTGTAGAAGTAATACTGTTCAAATCTATGGTAGGACCTAAAATACCTCTATAAAGAAAACCTGTATTGTATGCTGATATCCAATCCGCAGAAGTCCCATCATTTAAAGTTGTAATTCTACCCGTATTATTAATTTTCACAACCTCAGTTAGTGCCGGAATATCCCCATTTGTACCAGTAGCACTCCCATAATTAAATGAAAAGTTTTTATGGTTATTCACTGTAAGTCCCCATGAACTTAATGATCCCCTTGGTTGAGTAAAATCAGTGCCATTAAATTGTAAATTTTGGCCTAACCACACCCCATAACCATGGGTTGTATTAGACAGATTAGTATGAAAAATTGCTGATCCTGCTGCTGTTTGGCTGCCAAACAACAAATTATAAGCATCTACAAACTGAGTGTTATTAGCATTGATCACTATCTGACCTGCACTTACTGAATCTCCCTGAGGTCTCAAATAAACAATTCCCGAAGTTCCATCTCCTGAAATTAATGTATATGTAGAACCTGTTCTAATTCTGTTTACTCCCTGCCTTTGAACCTGAAGTTCACCCGCTGTACTGTTAATTGTTCCTGCTACTCCTATATTACCGGATGTATAACTATTCCCGGAAACATGAAGCCTATATCCATCCATCGGTAATGATGATCCATTTAATCCAATTCCTACTCTCTGATCAGATGTCCAGAGGAGTGCCTTAGTAGTATTGTAAGCCGTTGTACCTAAATAACCATATGTTACTTTTACAGTACCTTCTGCATCTACATTGCCAAACCACCCAATAGTATCCACTACGCCATTAGAACCCGCCAACTGTAAAATATCTCTTGCAAATCCTGTTCCTGTAGTTACCGTAGATAAATCTTTTCTTATTGTACTACCTATGGCATGATTAAATGTAAGGGCACCACTCATCAGGTCTCCTGATTTATTAACATAAGAACTGTTATCCAGAGAACCATCTGCCTTTAAAAACTGGGCAGCTGTGCCACCCGTTACTTTATAGCCTTTAGAAGTGTTATAATATGCGTATTTTACATCCATGTTAAATATCTTTACGCGTTACTGTTATGGATACAGTATTAGGTAAAGCAGAATCAAATTCAACATCTATTTTATTCGGATCGGTTAATTTTATTCTGCCATCTATTTTGTAAAAGGTTACTGTATCATACATGGCTACATCTACATTTCTGGTCCCTAAGTTGTGTACTACACCTGAAGATCCGGAAATAGCCGTAGTGTAAGATTTTACAGTATTACTTCCGGCTGTAACTCTACCTTTAGCATCAACGGTAACCTCATCATAAGTTCCGGCAGTTACTCCTGTTGCAGCTAATGTCAACCCTGAGGTAACGTTTGCAGAACCGTCAAAAGTTGCAGTCCATGTAGCGTCACCTGAAGCAGAAATTGTCCTTGGGGTTGTCAATTTTGCAGCTGATCCTGTTGTATTAATTGAAGCAGTTCCAGTTAATAATGTCGCAGGAACAGCAGTAACAGGTACTGCTACATTTCCGGAACCATCAATGGTTTGCGCTGTTGCAGTAACTCCGGAAAGCGTAATCGTTCTTGGTGTGGTCCATTTTGTAGCAGAAAGAACGCTTTTTGCTGCATCTGCTGTGTTATCAACATTCCCTAAACCTACATGAGATTTGTTTAAGACTACAACACCCGTTAATCCATTTACAGAATCTACAGCCCCTGAGGTGATATAAACGAACGTTGTTCCAGTCCATCGGTATGTTTTATTGGTATCAAGAGATACATAAATTTTACCTGTCTCACCAGTGATAAGGGTAGTATAACCCGCTTCTTTGTAAAATTTCCCGTCAGCAGTTTTATAATATCCCTCTAAAACATCATCTACATAAGATGGCAATTGAGATGCAGGCACCAGTCCTGATGCATCCAGTGCAGCAACCCCATTCGCGGCTCCTTTTTGTGATACCGGAATATAATTCGCTAAATCTGATGAAGTAGGCATAGAACCCAGAGTTACCGTTAGGCCATTGGTTGTCTGACTAATACCCGTAACCACATTTCCTGTACCAGAAGTAGTAACCGGTAAGGAAAATGAAGTTCCTGACAATGTCAAACCATTACCTGCGCTGTAGGTAGTGTCTGTAGAAACTAATGTGATTGTATTTCCGGTTTGGTTAACGGCCATATTAGCACCTGCTGCAAGGGTAACATCTCCGGAAACCAAAGTACCGGATGCCCCTCCTTTCATACGGGTAATGGTATCCGGAGTTGTAAATGATCTGTTTGCTGACAAATCATAGGCTGTACCGTTAATTGTTAAAGTTCTTGTTTTTGGTACATAATCTAGCGGATTTAAGTTTCCATCATGCCAAAAAGAATTGATTCCTCTTGTTCCGCCGCCTGCGGTTAAAATATCATTGTCTGTTTTCCCCTCTATTTTGTATCCTACAGAGCTTCGATAATAAGCGTATTTAATGTCCATAATTATATTTTTTTAATTGTTAACTGAATTATATTGGGTGGTAATGAATCAAACAGCACTTCTATAGTATTGGTGTCTATTCTTCTTACCTTAATAGGTATTGTAAACATTGTAACTGTGTCGTAAGCATCAATTACAAAACTTAGGGTATCAAGATCATGTTTTATCCTGAAGTCCCCTCTAACTCTCTCTTCGTGTTTAATTTTTTCGGCGCTGGCTGCGTCTTCGATATTTTTAATTTTACTGTATACCAAATCATTAAACTGATTTTGATAAGTAATGGCACCCCAGTTTGAATACATACCAGCAAGGTTGATTTTATCATCTGAAATACTTCTGGCAACAGCCTCTTTAAGCATTTCTATCTGTTCCCTGTTGGCTTTGATATTGTCTACGATTTCCTGAATTTCATCAAGGTTGGCATCATCAGAGGCTAATATTTCATTAATTCTCCTGATATGTTCAAGCATTTCATCATCTTTTGCCTGAAATGCATTGACTATTTCTCTGATCTGCTCTTTGGTAAAGACATTTCCAGTCTCTTCACTACCGTCTATAGTAGCGGCTAATCTGATTTTTAATTTTTCTTTCCATTCCTCTACATTAGCCTCCGTAAGATTGGATGCATCACGCTTTGCCAGCACTGAAATATGTGCGTTTTCATCTTCCAGATGATTGGTAAAAGTTGAGACAGGCAGTGTTTTTTGAAAAGCTTCATATAAGCCTGCCACCTCATCCATTTTGATTTTTTCATCTAAATGGCGGAATGAAGAAAAGGTCTGCTTAAACTGATATTCTGTAGGAATATCACCTTTTTCAAACCAGCTGAAAATTATATTTAATGGTGTACTCATTTTAATTATTGAAAATTAGTTTTGATAAAATTGACAGTTGCGAAATCTAAACTATCTTATAGAATGACTGCTTAGAATGAGATTCTACTTTTTGAGTGATTATTTCACTCTCCTCTATCATATTGTCAATTATCGCATTGCTTATATGTTGTCATTAAGAAAACTATGCATTTGTCAATGTTTATCACTTTATTTGACATCTTTTGAACTCAATGACTTTTCACATTCTTCAGAGTTCAAATTTCATTTTTCTTTTGCTCTTATAAAAGTTTTTTGACCTTCCTATTCTGTAGTTGCAGTAAACTTTATTTTTCTGAAACAGAGTAATACTGTTTGTAATTACAGTGTTCAAAATTCTTGTTTTTAAAGCTCCTATGAAAGTTTTTTGGCCTCTCCATTCTGTAGTTGCAGTAAACTTACTTTTCAATAAGTTCAAACGTGCTCAATCATTTATCAGAGATAATTTTTATAAAAACAGGATCTTTTAAAAGAAAATGCTAAATATTCCGTTTAATTCTTAAATTTGGCTAATGCAAAAGTATCTTTATCTCATCATCATATCATTTTCTCTCACCAGCTGCTATACTTATCAGGTAAAAAAGCAGCCGGATACCTCAACCGATAATAAGCAAGGGCCAAAAAAGACACCTGACTTAGCTAATAATACTTCAACACAGCTACAAAATGTAGCCGCCCAACCTCCTGCTCCGGTTAATATTCAGGAGAAGCTTGCCCCTAACAAAAATGTTAAAATTGATGTTGATGGAAAGAGCTATAAAATAATAGTTGACAGATGGGAAAGCGACAGCCTGGTTGCACACGCTGTTTATAATCCTAAAAAAGTTCTGAAATTTCATAAAAACCAGATCAACAGCGAAAAAATTGCAGAAAAACGCTTTTCACAACCCATTGCCGATATCATTACGGTTACTGTTTATGCTGGAATCGGTGTTTTAATATGGGCGCTTGTTCACTAATTTAAAGACAATTTCATTTGAAAATAACAGTAATTGCATTTTAATCAGGTATAAACGAACTCCATCGCCTATAAAAGGGTCTGAAGATAATCCCGGCATGATTACGAACGGGCAAATGACGCCACTTTTAAGATAGGTGACGTCATTTAATATTAGTTATGACTAATCATTTTTAATACATCTTATTTTCCGCATATTTATAAACAGTCTTTTCATCCCAGACAAATAACTGGATAGAGCTATAAGGTGGTATTTTATATGAATACCCTGCACTTTCTATGTCAAATCCTTGCCAATTATCACTAGCATTTAACACCAATATTCTTTGACCCCGGAAACATTTTCCTAATATAAAATGCTCACCATATACACATCTGATTACCAGCATTCTATTATCAGAATCATAATATTGAGTTCCCGGCTGCTGTTCAATCATGCCATGAGATAATCTCATTCTGGATTTTTCATTGGTAATCTCATCATCAAGACGTGATAAACTTCCGTCCGGAATAAATAAAGTATTAGGATCTTCATTTTCGGATTTAAAGTTATTAATAGCCTTTACCGAGTCCCCAACATATACTCTACCAGCAACATCTACTGAATCCGAAACTTGTACTGAGCCCCCAACATTTACGGAGTCTGAAACATTTAGTGATCCTGCAATATTTACTTTATGTGAATCATTAGCTTTTGTACCTATACCAATATTCTTGTTTCCTCTATTGAAGTTAATCCCTTCCCAGCCTTTATAACTGCTTGAATATTTATAGTATTCATCTTTTAATACTGCTAAATAGAATTTATCTTTTTCATTATATATACCGGATTCTCCACCGTTATAATTATCAACAACCATTAATCCATTACCCGTCTGATTAGTAAATTGTTGGTTTACAATAATGCCATTGCTGGACATATAATTCCAGCTATCAATATTGTTTTGTGAGAAATCTGCGTCACTCCACAATTTAAACCATTTACTAGACCATTTATCATCAATCCCCTTTCTTATTTTAAGCATAGGTATCCCTGCTCCATTGATCTCAGTTTGGTTGGCAAAAGCTAATTGGTATGAAGAATCCCCGGTTGATGCAGAGGTACCATCCCAAGGAGCGTAAGTCATTACACCTGCATAATTTCCAGTTCCTCCAACATGTCCGGCCTGAATAAAATCAAATCTAACCCTACGACTATTGCCATTAGGTGCAACAACTGTATCCGGATTTCTTGAACCATCTCTTGAAGTAACAAAGTAGTTTGTAGCAAAGACCCCGTTTGAATTGGTTAGATTTATCCATTGCCCACCTTCCTCCTCAGGTTGAATTGACAGAGTCTGGCTTGTAAAATTAGATGACACCCAAGATTGAGTAGCCAGAAATACATAACCATCTGTTCTATGGTATATATAAGGCGCACCTGCTGATAAACCACTTGAGAATCCTAATGTCTGAGCATTTTCTGCAGAATTAACTTTAGCATCAGGATTAAAGTTATTATTAGACCAAAGCGTTTCACCATCTGACAACAAAGGAATATTCCCTTTTTTCGTCATGGTTGTTGTATTAATCGCCTGCCAATACTCTAAGTGATTGCTGAATAAAGGAAAATCTATTCTATGATACCATGTATTACTTCCTGCAATGTGTAAAGAGTTACCATAAGTAGACGGGAATCCGGTACCTGAAGCCCAATCTGTAACGCTTAAAGGATAATCTGTTTTTACTGCGGTTGCATCCTGATGATTACCTCTTTTTGTTAAGTATTCTCCGGGATTTAAATTGTTAGTAGTCCACGGAATGCCCCCCTGAATTTTAACAACACCACTGTCTGAACTCAATAATAAATCACCACCATTTGCAGCACGAACTACAAAACTATCTCCTGTCCCACCCCATAAGGCAGAATTTCCATCAGCTCCGATATAAGCTATATCTTTAGATCCATCATATTTTTGCCAGGTCAGATAATTCCCTGTCTGTGCTGTACTTTTCCACTTACCTAACATAGAAGGAGTCTCTATATTAAAGGCACCTGTCATAGTACCGCCATCTTTTCTGAGGTAGTTTCCTAAGTCTGAAGATGATACAAAATCTGAGGCTAATCTCTGGCCTCCACCTGCAGTTAAAAGGTAGTTATCATTATACCCAATTTTATTAAAACCTTTTGATGAAACCTGGCCAGCATCAGTGAATTCTATACCATTACCTAAATCCCAGTCTTCTGCATTATTTGTAACAGAAGGTGCCAATATTAAATTGTTATTGGTAGGTTTCTGAATGGACCAGGATTTATATGAACTGTTTTTTAGTTTGAAAGGTATTCTGTTATAATAAGTTTTTGCGGCCGATACAATTTCATCCGTATTTCTTGTCTGGTAATCACTCGGTTTGAAATTTACATTATCCCAGGCTCTTCTCCATTGTGTCCAATTGCCATTGTGTCCACCTCTATAGACTAATTCTCCTGCGTCTGCATTACCATCATTATATTTTATCTGCAACTGTGCTGTAGTGTCCTGAGCACCCATGTGCAGCATAGGACTATATAAATGCTGAACCCCTCCTGCGTTGTTGTTTGCTCTGTAAACTCCGGAATTGGAATACCCTCCAAGACTGTTGAAGTTATCATTATATTGAACAGCCTTAGGGATATAGCTGCTATTTGCAAAATTAGTTAACCAACTTCTTGTTGCAACTACATCAGAAGGTAAAGTAATGATATTAGACGGATATAAGTCAAAGTTAGGTTCTATCGCATGAGACCATCCCAGATTCCAATCCAGATTATAGTTTCCATATTTAACTTCTACTTTAGCTACTTCAAATGAAAAATACCCATTCCAGAATGTATCTGACTCTCCTAATAAAATACTTACGTATCCATCAGTTCCAATTCCGATTCTGGCGGTAGTTGTAGGAAAATTGTCTGTTACTTCCCATATCGCTTTTGAACCATTGGAGATCATAGTTCCTGATACATATTTATAGAAAGCCACATTCACTTTTCCTAAGTATTGACTTTCATATCCATAAATATTGATATCAATACTGAACATAGCCTGATCTGGTGAAGCTTGCGGCATTTTAATCGCTAAAATACCTGTATGCCCTCCAACATCATAATAGCCCTGATAAACTTTATTAAATATTCTTACATTATTTTGGTGCTTACTTATTGATCCACCTCCATTAAATTCTAAATCCTTTGCCCCAAGATTCACATCCTGTGCTGCGCCATTATAAGGAACATAATTATTTAAAGCTGATGCATTAACAAAAGTTGACGGATCTAAATTATGAGCATCCCAAACCACTCCGTTTACTCCATTTTTATAGTGTATAATATCACTATTATTAGATTCTACAATAGTATTAATGGTAGGATTTCCTATATATAATGTAGATGGACCGCTATAATTTAAAACCTGGTTATTTCCTGTAGTAAATGAAGTAGAATAAATACCTTGTTTAGAATAAATCTGACCAGACCGCCCGAGAAAATGGGTGGGGTTATTTGCATCTCCAAAATGAAAACCAATCCCTTCATTCAAACTATTGGCATTGCCCTGATAGTAAGAAAGTCCATAAGTATCTGCATTAGCAAATGACCAAATTCTATTTCTTTCATCTGCTTTGTAGAACCTGTTTTGAAATCCTTCATCTGTTTGAACAAAGCCTCTTGAATGTATTCCATACGGAGGAATGAACTGGGAATCAGTATAAGCAGAAGAAGCCAGTAAGCCACCTGATAGAATTACCTGAGAACTATTACCGTTTAAACCCGCTATAGGTCTATCTGAATCTAATACCCAATAACCACCTGTATCTTTCTTCTCCCAGAATGTACCACCAGAAACTAACTCTTCTTTTGTAAGTAAATGTTTAAGATTAATCTGAACTCTCTTTGTTCCTCCCGGATCCCCACTGTCTGTAATTGAAGTCACTCTGTTTCTTCCTTGGTCCAAACCTCCGTAGCCTACAGTTATTTTCGCATCAAACCCTTGCCAATATCCCATACCTGGAAACCAAATAGCCAGTTTACCATTGAAGTTTAAGCATATTACATAATTAAAATAATTTAAGGTAGAATAGCCTCCTTCTGATATAATAGTATCATTGTAAATATACCCCTGGATTTTAGAATCTAAAGGTAAATACTGACCATTACTGTACATATTCCCTTTCATTTCTAAAAGGAACTGGTCTCCATATGTTACTGAATAATCAATATCTGTTTCAATGAATGTCCCCTGTGGGAAATTTCTTCCGGAATGATACCAGGAATCTTCTTTTCTTCGGGAATCGTAGTCATTTCCACCCCCTGTTAAAAAGTGGTTATCAGAGGAACCATTTTTCCTATATCCTTCTGCTTTTACATAATCATAATGATTCTTAGAAGCTACTCCAAAATGAAATCCATCATTTCTCAGAGTAAGTGTAGATGAAATATCTCCAATTTTTGAGAATGTGATCCCTGGTTCTGCGCCATCATCACTTCTTACCCACAGCCTATTGGAATATTCATCCGATATTCCAGAACTTATAAAATATTTCTGACCGTTTACAAATTGATTGGTACTTAAAGTCATTAAATCTAAATCAGCAACTATTTCCGCATGGGTTCTTGTGCTGATTTTTTTCGTTACAGAATTCCAAACCATTACAGAACCTGCATCGTTTGGAACACTTTTCACAATTATTTCGCCTTCTACAGCGATGTGATTGTTAAAATATTCAGGAGCAATCATTAGTCTAGTCTTGCAGTTAAAGTAATTCTATATTCATTCGGAGTAAGGGGAGCCAGCACATCTATTTGTACTTCATTTGGCGATGTCGTCACACAGCTTACATTTATTTTTCTGTTGTCAGTATTACGATAACAGATATAATCAACATTCTGGGTATTCCAGCCATGAGTAATGGGGAAAGTAACGGAAGATCCATCTCCGATCTGCCATGTTTTGGATTTAATTTTTGCATCCAGAACTGCTTTCGTGGATCTTGGAGTCATTGCTTTATTAGGATCTACTCCTGCAATAGCTTCAACATCTGTAGCAATCTGAATCAGTCCTTTCACCGCATCTGTAGCATCTACAATGTCAGGAATCCCTTTTTCTATGATCTGATAATTTTTAGGCGCATTGGAGGCATCATCGGTATTGGCAATAAGGTGGTCACCGACAGAAACGGGCTCATTACCTACCCAGCCATTTGCTGTAATTACCCATACCATCCCTGTTTTAATGGTAGCTGATGTAACAGGTGATGGAGTTGTCATTGAGCCTTCAGCGGTAGAAGGAATATAGCCTCCAGGCTGATAAATCAATGCTCCTGTAAGACTTTGTCCTACTAAGTTTTCAATATATGTTTTAATCTTATTGGATGACCATGTATAGGTTCCTGACTGAGTAGCATCATTCAGGAAAATAGAGACAATATCTGCATTGGTAAGATTTCGGCCTGCTACTTTAATAACATGCCCTGAACTATTAGTAAGGATCTGACTTAGCAATAAAAGCCCGCTTGTCTGATCTGTCTGAAATGGATTATTGGTTAGTGGATAATCCGGATGTACATAATTTTGGGCCAGGTTAATCCAACCGGTTCCGTTCCATTGATGCAGCTGCCCTTTATAATCGATTATCCAACCTGCAGGAACTCCAGTCGTATCAGGTAATGTATCATGGTAATGAAATCGGGTACGTTGCAGCTCACCAAAAAAATTATCCTGATTTGCATTGTTACTTATTACGGCGTTATTATTCATAGTTTTTTTATTTTTTTATGGTTTAACTTTTAAAATGAGAATATTAATAGGATTCACGAGGACGCCTATCATCTTAACCTCTATGGTTTGATTGGTGGCATAATCGTCAACATTTATTTTTTTACCCGTGACACTATCCCGGGCCTGAATGATCACATTTTCCGTTTCAAGGGTGTTAGGAAATACTGCATTTCCTGCGACTTGCACCACTGCACTTGTAGGGGTCTGCGAGATAAGTAAAACCTTATCATAGATCTGCTTATTAAATTCCTGTTGATTTTTCGGGCTGCCTACCCCGCTGTAGTCAAATAACAGCTTTACTTTATCTTCACTTGTCTGGCCTGAAACAGCTTTTAAAGCTTCAATATCGTCACGACTTTTTTTAATGAAATCGATTATTTCCTGAAGTTCATCCAAAGAAAGGTCGTTAGACAACAATATCTTTTTAATCTTTTCTATATTGGATGCCAAGTCTTTATCTGCATCTTTCAATTCATCAACAAAGCCGTCTATCTGTATTTTAGTATATACATTCCCTAGCTGCTCAGAACTATCAACCGTAGCAACATTTTTAATTCCAAGCTTATTTTTCCAGCTGTCAACATGAGCTGGCGTTAGATTACCGGCATTCAGTAAAGCCAGGTATTCCGAATGAGCCGCTGGATCTGCTAAGTGTTTTTTAAAATCTTCCGCACTGGCAAATAATTGAAAAATTTCTTCAAACCCTTCAATACCTTGCATAGGGATTAAGTCATCTTTGTGATAGAAAGATAAAAACGTGTCTTTAAACTGGGTTTCTGTTGGAAAATCTCCAGTTTCAAACCAACTGAAAATTGTATGTAATGGTGTACTCATTTGATAATTGATAATTAGTTTTGATAAAATTGATAATTTGGGAAGGGCTAAAGGTTATTTCTATTGCATGGCATGTCAAAGGGGCCGAAGAAAGCAATATGGCTACTGGTGAAGCGATATGGTTATGTATTCCCTTGGAAGAACCACGAAGCAGATTACACCTTTACGATCTCAAAATAGTACAATGATGTCTATAAAATCTTCGTGAATTTAAGCTGTATGAGCAGTTAGAAGCCGAAACAGGGAAACGAGAAAAGACCATTTATCTGATTTAGAGATTTATTTCCAATGATAATATGGCTTAAAATCCCACTAACAGGTGGGAATTGTTTATTTAGAAAAGAACAGATCAGCTTCAGCCTTTCTTCTACGGATAAGTCCGTTTAATGTTTTTCCGGCAGCAGTAATATATTTCGTGGTAAACCAATTTCTGATTGCCTGCTCTTCTACTTTTTTATTAATCAAAGAAAATAATCCATCTGATCCGCCGGTATTGTAAGTATGCGATACGAGGGCATCAAATTGATTTTGAGTAAGGATTACTTTAATTTTACTGTTGACGATTTTTTCATAAGTCGGTAAAACAGCTGAAAATAACTCTATTCCTTTTTCTTTGCTGATTGCAGGATCTTTCATGGTTACTTTCTTTCCTCCTGTATAGTAAGTGTTACCGTAACCAATTGTCGGAATTCCTGCAGAATCCAGATAAGGCTTTGAACTGAAACCTTCAAATGATACAATCAGATTGATTCCTTTTTGTGATGTTTTCATAGCTTAAAATATTTATAGGTGAAAAAGATGAGTATTAAAGTGATTCCAAGAATTGTAATGAAAATCCAGGCTACGATTTCAAATCCGTTTGATTGAATATTTTTTGTTTCTTCCGAGGTTTTTGAAGCCACTTCTCTGGTGGTTTCTTTTGAACTCGTTTTCTGGGTCAAATCTTGAATAACATGGATGGATTCTTCTTTTTTAACCTCTGCTTTTTCATGGTTGATCTTTGCATAATAGTTATTGATGGAGTATTCTGCATTTCCCATGATGGAAATACTCTGAATGGTATCACGTCCTATCACATTATGAAAGACAAAGGGATTAGATGCATCAGATTTTCCTTTAATTAACAGATCTCCTGATATTTCATTGATATCTTCCTTCAAGGCTACATCAGCTGTTTTACTTTCGGTTGATTGTAAATTGTGTAAGCTTGAAGAATCAACTTTCACTTTTTCTGTTTCTTTTGTATTTTCTTTGTATGTGGTTGTGATTTTGTGTTTGCTTCGGCAGCCCAATATAAAGCTGCTCAATATAATCAATAGCAGAATTTTTGCTTTCATTAGTTTTAGTTTTTAAAAAATTGAACAGGTTTATAATTTTGATTTCAACTCCATGAATCTGATTGAAATTCAAATTTTTACATAAATATTTTATCTTCTTTTACATATTCTTTTTTGATGCTGTCTAATAACATGTCTACACTTACTTTGTAACCAGGTTCTTTTAATGCAATTGCTTTTAAACTTACATCCTGTATGATATTCATAATATTAGAACCGGTTAATTCATAGTGTCGGGCAATTTGTTCCAGATCAATATTTTCAAGTTGTAATTGTTCGGGTAAGTTTTGCTGCCAGATACGCAGACGCTCTTCATGCTTTGGATTATTAAATTGTATGCAGCTATGAAAGCGTCGCGTAAAGGCTTTATCCATATTATTTTTAAAATTGGATGCCAGAATAATAAGCCCTGAAAATGTTTCTATCCTTTGCAGTAAATAAGAAACTTCCTGATTGGCGTATTTGTCATGAGCATCTTTTACAGAAGTTCTTTTTCCGAAAATGGCGTCTGCTTCATCAAAAAATAAAATCCAGTTTTTATTTTCTGCTTTGTCGAACAGTTTAGATAATTGTTTTTCTGTTTCTCCGATGTACTTTGAAACCAGCATAGAAACATCTACTCTGAAAACAGGGCGTTGGGTATATTTCCCTAAAAGACTGGCGGCAAGAGTTTTTCCCGTTCCCGGTTCTCCATGAAACAATACCCTGAACCCTGGTTTAAGTTTTGTCTGCATATCCCAGTCTTCCATAAGAATCCGGCTGCTATTGTACCAGTTCTCAATACACTTAAGTTCATCCAGTGTAGTTTGAGGAAGTATTAAATCTGTCCATGATCGATGGGTTTGTATTCGTTCTGCCGGAAAATCATTGCTCATTTTCGGTAATAATTCCAGGCCAAAAATGATCTTATTAAAGGCTTCTTCATGAACACTTATCTGACCGTTTATTGATGCCTGCTCATGAGCTGAGCCTGAAAAAACAATGAGTTCTTCTTTACTCAAAACCGACTTCGGACCGAAATAATCCAGTGCTTTCAATCGTTCTGAAATACTTTCTCCTCCTAAAATATATTGAGCAGCATGAATTGTAGGATAAAAGAGCCTGCCGTTATCATTGGTTGAACAGAAGTCAAACAGCGCACTACCCGGAAAATCCAAATAAATGCGTTTCAGCAATGATGGATCCAATCGTGGTAATAAAGCCATTAAAAGAATCACAACTTCCTGATGGGCAAGCTCTTTCCCTGAAATATAATCTCCTAATTGAAAGTTTTCATGGTTACTGGTATTAAATTCAGGGGCTCCTACACTAAAATCCTCTGATGGATTGTTTATACGCCATGTAATAACCTTTTCTAAATGAGTAAATAATTTTTGTAATTGTTCTGACTCCATTGGTTTTATGCTTTTTAGGATCCGGTGTACTGCTTCTTTTTACTTTTAAGATGCTTCCACCTATCTTGTATTTATTTCAAAAAACCTCAACCGGAAAGTATCTCACATTCGAGTATCTCTCCACAACTGCTACAGCAGCTGCCCTTGGAAAGTTGCTCCATCATGGGAGTCCTGCTTTTTTAAAGATTCCATCTACGCCTGAAAGAGTGCAGCAGATCCGAAGATCTATTGCCCTGCTTCCGGGAGGAGATTCTAATGTTTGTGCATCAGAAAATTCCGGGATTCCAGGTGCTAAGAGGTGTCCTGCCAATGAGAATCTCTCCGATTAAGGTATGTTTTATATGTTTTTAAATAGCATGCAACACATCTTAAGGATGGTTACATTGTATTTGGTAGTTTTTTTAAAGAAATCTCAACCGGAAAGTTGCTCACATTCGAGTATCTCTCCACAACTGCTAAAGCAGCTGCCCTTGGAAAGTTGCTCCATCATGGGAGTCCTGCTTTTTTAAAGATTCCATCTACGCCAGAAAGAGTGCAGCAGATCCGAAGATCTATTACCCTGCTTCCGGGAGGAGATTCTAATGTTTATGCATCAGAAAATTCCGGGATTCCAGGCGCTAAGAGGTGTCCTGCCAATGAGAATCTCTCCGATTGAGGTATGTTTGTGATTAATCAATAATGTAATTAACCAAATCAGTCATGTTCCGCCCCATAATAATTTTTATATTAACGGGATGCGATGTATATTTTCTTCCGTTGATCTCAATTTCCAAAAGCATCTGAATAAGAGCAAATGGTTTTCTGTGATGAACCGTATGTCTGAATGAGCCCGGTCTTGTAAGTGTCCCCGATGGATAGAATTCATTGAACTCTGATCCTGGTTTAAAATAATGAATAGGATTGATATCCAGGGTCATTTCTTTAGACGTTACAGGGTATTCGGACATTCTGCCTAAGGATTGTGCATCGAGCAGCTGTTCTTTGTAAAAACCTGCATCTTTGAATCCATCCTTGATCTTTTTTTTCTGTTTGTAACGTTTTATGATAATCTTGGGTTTGTATTTATCAATATCTAAGTCGTTTGATAATTTTACCTTTAAATATTTATAGCTTATATTTCTGCTGAAAGCATGTACATAATTTTCTATCTGTGGTGGTAGGCTTTCATATTCAGCTTCCAGGTTAATATGTCCACGTCCTGATTTTTCAATGTTTCCAGCCCGATAGAAATGATAGTATTTCGCAGTCCAATCTGCTGATGCCTTTACATCCAGCCCGAAATTAAGCTCATTTAAATGGAGATAATTATCTATGAATCTGCCAAACTGGCTTTCTGTAGGATATTTACCGGTTTCAAAGTAAGTTTTCAGCTCCTCTCTTGGGATTAATGTATTATTTTCTTCCATGATATTTTAGTTTTCTTTATTTGCTTTATGCTCTTAGTATACTTGTTTTCCGGAGCTGATTACCAGTTGTAATGAAGGTTCAAAGTTGATTCTTTTTTTGTTCCTATAAAACTTTTTCGACCTCTCTATCCTGTAGTTGCAGTAATTCATATGTCGCTAATAAGCAAATCATTAAGCCTATACTTTTCTTCATCTTCTGCAATACATTTCCTCTTTCTGTTTTTCACAGAATTTATGAGTTGCATTCAAAAAAATAGATTTGACGACCATCGTTTCGCTTTGCGGATGAAATTCCAATGGAAAAGCTTTCATCGCCGAGTATCTTACCCGATTGTGGTTGTATTTTTAGTAATGAGAATATAATGGATTAATTCTCTGCCGCCTTGTGATCTCAAGATCTTTTTATACTGGCTTGTTTTTGTTACCTAATAGCAATTACTATTTATGTTATGATGACAGTTCAAAATTAATCACTTTATTGTTCTTATAAAAGTTTTTTGTCCCTGCCTGCCTGTAGTTGCAGTTACTTATTTTTTAGGTTTCCTTATTTTACATTTTCAGAATAGCTGCATTCGATCCTAACATTTCTTACTGCATTGACCTGACCTCCCCACCAATTCTCTTGACTTTGCCCGGCATACAAATACCCAGTCGCTACAAGAGTGTTAGTATCAGCATCATACAAATCGCACTGTATGTTCTGGCTGACAGCCTGAAGGTCAGCATTATAAGAAATGTACAAAAGGTCCCATGCATCATAATGATCTGTAACAGTATCTTTTATTCCATATTCATTACCCCAATATTGAGAATATGCTCTATACTGGATAGGCACTTCAGTTTTGTTAAGAAACTTAATACTTGTATTTACAATATTTATTCTTACATTATTATCTATCCTGGTAATTTCGATGGGGAGTCTGGTGTTCTTCAATTCTCCAAGGTCAAAGCCATCAGGAATTGTATGCAGATTGTTTCCAAATAATCTACGAATATAATAGCTCTCACTTAATTGATAACCAAAACTATAGTATTCGGTTTCTGCTAAATTACCTTCTGATATCTTTTTAATTTTAATGGTATAAGGAGCACTTCCAAATAAATATTGTCTCACTACACCTACTTTGGTAGAATCTCTTATTGTGATCACCTGATCTTCTTCATCCGGTGAGATCACAAAAATCTGGATTTCTAAATCTCCCACGTTATTTGCGAAATAGTAAATAAACGCACTATCAATAGATGCCAAACTATTAGCAAAGATTAACATTTCTTTTTTGTTTAGTACATCTTCTTTATGTCTTAAAGAATCTATCAGATCCGAGAATTGGTTTTGTGTAGGATGTTTACCTGTTTCAAAATAGGTTTTTAATTGATCTCTTGGGGTTAGTTTATTTTCTTCCATAGTACTACTATTCTTTTACGGTTTATGCTTAGCATAATTACCTTTGGGTTTCAATGATTATTTATATTATGTTTTTTAAAATTTGGGACTTATACTTTTCTTATTCCTGTAATTTTTTTGAGCTTCTCTATTCTGTAATGGCAATAATCTTTTTTTAAATCGGAGGATGAGTAATTGATTCAAAGCCCGAAGTTCATCTTTTTCATGTTTCCGGGAAAGTTTTTTAGATTCTCTATTCCGTAGTTGCAGTAATGAATATTTGTCCCCACTTTCACAGAATTTATTTATCGCTTTTGAAAAAACAGATTTTAGATTTTTTTATTCCGTCGCTAGGGTAAGATTCTGATAATCACACTCTATCCTAACATTTCTGGTTTTATCTGCCGTCCCATTACTTGGAATGTTTATATTATTTTGGTTGGCAGTCAGGTGACTGGTCGCTAAAAGCTGATCGGTATCTCCATCATAGACCCTGCATTCTATAGGCTTATTGATTTTTCTAAGGTCTGCTCTATAAAAAAAGTTCAAGTAATCTCCTATATCATAATGATCAGTAACAATATCTCCACTTGTATATTCGTGTCCCCAAAGACTTCCTCCTCCTCCATATACCATATACTCAATAAGTGCTTCAGTTTTATTAATAAACTTAATATTGGTGTTTACAATGTTTATTATTTGTCCATAATCACGCTTGCTTATTTCAAAATAAAATCTTTTACCTTTAAGAGGTCCAAAGTCAAACCCATCAGGAATTGGAGGCAGCGTATTCCCAAACAGCCTCGCCATCATATTATTATACGTATAAGTAGGATCTGCTTCGTAACGCAAAGCATAATATTCAGTTCCCTTTAAATTTTCTGCTGAGAATTTTTTTGCACTAATGGTGTAAGGTGCAGTACCAACAAAATACCTCTTTGCTCCAAAGTTATTACCTTTACCTACATCAATTACCTCATCTTCTTCATCCTGTGAGCTTATCACAATTGGAAAGTGTTCATCTTCAGTACTAAAATTGACATATTCAATGGATCCGTTATCAATAGCTTCCAACCTATTGGCAAGATATATTATTTCCTTATTGGTAAGACCATCTTCTTTATGTCTCAAAGAATCTATCAAATCAGAAAACTGATTTTGTGTGGGAGCTTTGCCCGTTTCAAAATAGGTTTTTAATTCTTCTCTTGGGGTTAATTTATTTTCTTCCATAATAATTTACAATTTATGCTTGTCAGCACAATTACTTTTTAGTTTCAATGATTTTTTATGTTATATTTTAAAATTCGGAGCTCACTTTTTTATCCCTGGAAAAGGATTTTGACCTTGTTACTGTGTAGTTGCAGTACCATTTAGTTTTAAGAAATAGAATGGATGATTTCTTAAGTTTCAATGCTCAAAATTGATACTTTTTTTGTTCCTGTGAAAGTTTTCCGGCCTTTCTATTCTGTAGTTGCAGTACCTCCTTTTTCCGGATAATTAATAAGTCTGTTTTGAATAAAGCCTGGGCTATATCTATAATAAAAAAGACTCAGATTATAAAATCCAAGCCTTTTTTTAACTTATATGTTTACCGTTAGTTTCTTTTTTGCAGAACTGCTAATCAATCCAGCTTAAAGAAGAAATAGACTACTGCGGCCCATTCTTTTTTGACTCCTTTTGCATATCCAATAGTACCGTGGCTGCTGTTTTCAACTGTTCCATCGTCTTTGATGTAGCCAATGGTGGAATGACTGCTGTTTTCTACTGTCCCATCTTTTTTTACATAACCTACCGTAGAATGGCTTTTGTTTTCGATAGTTCCGTCACTTTTGATGTAACCAATAGTGCTTCGGCTTTTATTTTCGATAGTCCCGTCATTTTTAATGTATCCCACGGTGGAGTGGCTGCTGTTTTCTATAGTTCCGTCAATTTTAATATATCCAGTGGTACTGTGACTTCCTGATTCTATAGTTTGGGCACCTACGGAAAGACCGAAGAGAAGGGAACAAAAGAATAATATTTTTTTCATATTCAATATTTTAATGAGTTATTAACTTTGGTTGATTTGATGTATTCAAAAGTATTGATTATTCTTTTATAAAGATAAAAACTTGTAAAGAAAATGATTGAAAATAAAAACCGCACGAAAGGATTCGTGCGGTAGTAAGAAGACTTTCTTTAAAATTTATATCAAATTGTATAAGTATGTATATTAAATGCTTTTTTCGGCTTCTTCTATATTATATACAACTCTACTATCTTCACTTATTAAAGGACTAAAAATATCTTTGTATTTATTAAAAGAATCTTTGTCATAATGCACAATAACCGGAAACAGCTGGCTTGCCTGATAGTATCTTTTATTTTCTAAGGCAGCCTGTATTGCCTGTTCTATTTCTTTTAAAAGTGGTCTGCAATTTTTCTTTAAAAGAAAATCTTTTAGATTGGATTCAAAAAATTTATCACCATAAATATTCAAAAAGTATGTAATATATGGATAAAGTTCTTGTTCCGTCTTTCCATTTAATGTAGCAATATATAAGGCATTTGTAATTACATCATATACATTATCTTCATTATGGAGTCTATGGGGTTCAAAACTTTCTTTTTCATCCCATTTTTCAGAAATAAACCGATCAAGTTGTTCAAATCCTTCCGGTATTGCCCACGCCAATAAAATAAGCATGGCCTGATAAGCAATATATTGATTGTCATTATGAAGAAGCAATTTTAATTGTTCAACTCTGTCTGGATCTATTTTTTCAAGGAGCTGTACTTCTTTTAAATCATATCCTTCGTTTCCTTCTTCATTATAGTGATAAAGGAGTTCGTTTATTTGGTTATTCATTTTTATTATTAATTATTTTAAAATATTAGTATGGGAACAGTCGACTTATTAAATATTTTTTTGATTGATAATAGTTTTTAATATCTATAGTTAATTAATCTTCATATAACTTGTTCATTTGTTAAGTATTGAAGCATATGTTATCTTTTTATCCCGTCAAACTTCCAATTATAAACATTAATTGAATTCTTATTTTATAATAAAGAAGTAGCATATTTTATTTATTTCCTATTGTTTGGGTAAAAGTAACATTACCTTTTTCATCTTTTTTTCGGCTGATATTATATAAATCATTATCAGCAAAATAAGGTAATATTTTTTCTTTTATGAACACTGGTACTTTTATATATTTTTCCAAATCTTCTGTACGGGTTTGACTAATAGTTTCATATCCTCTATGTTCTTCTAAGTCATTTAATTCATGTATTTTTTTAGCTTCTTGTTGATAGATTTCATATTCTTCTTCGGTAATAAAAAAGACAATACTTTTATCCGTAAATTCTGATTCTGAATCAGATTGAACTATTGCATTTTTAACTTCCGGTTCTATTATTCTCACTGTTCCCGCCCATTCATTATAAGGCAACACAATATATGATTCACCATAAAGTAATCCTATGCATATATCTTTTTCTGATTGCATTGAGCGATAGTCAAAACGAGGAGGCCATGATTCATATATATTTTCAATTTTTGGTAAAAATAAAATTTCTGGAAAATGAAGACCTAAAGTTAATTTGAAAATACCTTGCATTTTTTCTTGTCCAAAATCTTCTGAATAGAAGTGCAAATCATCTTGCTCATTTGCACTATCTGAATAATATAAGATATAATTAAACTCTTTTTTATAATTTTTCATATTGCAAGAAACTTAATACTCTATATAAAATATTCCTATTCATCATCAAATACTAAATATTCAAGGTATCGTTCATTATTTATTTCCTAAGAAACTAATGCTAAAATTACACTTTAATATGGAAGGTATTAAAATCCAGCAAAGATAATATTATCGTTTTCATCTCTTATTCTTTCTATAGAGTGAAGATCGTGCTCATCAAAGCAAGGAATAATCTTCTCTTTTATGAATACAGGAATTTTCATCCGTTTTTCTAGATCTTCTGTTCGAGTATGGCTTATAATTAAATAGTCTTTTTCTTCTTCTAAAGTATTTAGTTCTTGTATTTCTTTTGCTTCTTGTTTATAAATTTCATATTCCTGTTCACTAATAAAAAAAATAAGACTTTTATATTTAAATATCATTTCTTTTTTAGATTGAATCAAAGAATTCTTAATATCAGGTTCTAAAATTTTCACTTGTCCTGCCCACTCATTGCAAGGCATGACAACGTAAGATTCACCATATAATATTGCTTTATATATATCTTCTGCTTGTTGATTAAGATTATAGTTCGCTATAGGGGGCCAAAAATTTTCTATATTTTCAATTTTTGGTAAAAAGACTATTTCTACTCCTCCCCATCCTAAGCTTATTCCAAAAATATCTTTTACTTTCTCATTACCAAAATCCTTCGCATAATTGAATAAAATACCTGAATCTTCATTTGTAGAATCAAAGTAGCAGATAGAGTAATTAAATTCTTTTTTTATATTCATAATGTTATTATTTTAATTTATTTTCTAATTGTTTAATTTCATCGTAAATAGAACCTATATATTCTTTAATAGTTGACATCCCACTAGTACTATAGTTACTCTTTTGCAATATTTTGTCAAATTCAGCACTATATTCATTCACTCCATATTGAGCTTGCTTTAAAGAAGTATCAGAAACTTTTACCCCTGCTTTTTTCATCTCTTTTAATCGCAACAAATCTTTTAATCGATTATGATATTCTAAGATTTTAATAGCATTACTGTTTCCCTTAAATGTTGTTACAAAATTTCCATTTTCTCTCAAAAATCCTTTTGGTGTGGGTAAATTAAGTCCTTCATTAATCATTTTTTCAATCTGCATTACATGTCCATGTTCATGTAGAACTGTATTATAATCCATTTCTTTTATCAGTACAACTTCTTTTTCGTATCGGATAAATTCATCTCCTTCAGTGATAGTTCTAACCTTAACTTCAGGATCAATTTTTATCTTTCCAAAGTCCTGCTCTATAATAGTTACTTTGTATCCTAACTCTTCCATTTCATTTACTAAATTCTTAAAGTTAGGATGTAACTCCATTTGAACCGTACCGGTAGCTATGGTTTGTTCTGTTGCAACTAATCCTGGTTTTGGCCCATAATTAGTATCTCTCCAATGGCTACTTTCATTTATCCATTGAGCTTCTTGATTAGCTAGTGGTCCTAAGTTCTCATCAAATGTACGGTTTTGTGTTGAGCTAATTTTATTATTTTGTTCCTTACTTTTTAGTCCATGCGTTTTTTTATTCCCTAACGTGTGAGCTTCTTCTTTCGGCAAAATATTTTTAGAGATATTACTTTTAGTCGATTTCACATTAAAATACTCAGCAGGAATTTCACCTTTAATTAAAATCTCTTTGTCTCTGACACTGTTGTTAAGATCTCTTACAGCATCATCTACTCTTTTCTGATTTTTAGGCGTTGGACTTTCTTCAAGCCTTTTCATCGCCTGATCTATTTTAGCCTGTAGTTCCGCCTGTACCTTTTCAGGTCTCAATACCTCTACCTCACTTATTTTACCTGCAGCAATATCAGCTTCTAGCCTTTTGATATCAACTTCAATCACATTGTCTCCGTAAGTTTTACCTATACCAGGACCTTCATCTGAGAAAGAAGTATAAGGGCTTTTGCTTTTCATTGGCTCGCTTCCTCTTACGTGATCAGAAACAGTAGCACTCCCGTTTTTGTCTGCAGGAGTTAAGTTTCCTTCTTCATTAATGTGAGATTTTATCCTTCCTTCTTTTGAACCTGCAGGAGAATAAGGTCTGTTATCTTGTCTGAATATACTTTCTTCATATACATTTTCCTGCACCTGAACTGGTTTCACATCTTCTTTCTTAACATTGGATTTCCCAGGGCTTTTTTCATTTCTTACAGGCTGTTCATGCATTCTGTCAGGAACGGTCTGCTCTTCAAAAGGAAGTTGATTCAAGTTTCGGCTTGGCGGTGTTGTAGATTTTTTCTTGAAAGGTTCAGTAACCCATTCCTGTGCTTTTTTATAAGCTGTTTTAAAACGTTGAGACGCTTTAATCCATGTCTCTTTTTTGAAAACAGAGGTTATTTTTCTAGGGATAGAAACAATACTTGCTTTTATTCCATTTCTTGCGGTAATGAACATTCGCTTGCCAAAAGTTTTTGGGTTTCTTTTTGCCAGATCTTTTATTGAAGCTCCTCCTTTTTTCGAGGCTTTTCCCCCTATCATTGCCAAAATAGCCATGCCTGAATTGGCAATATCGCTTTTTAACTCTCCAGAGTTTTTAAATAAAACATCAGCCGTTTTTGCCGTATGTACATCATAAATATTTTTAATTCCGTTGAGTATATTCAATCCTAACGCTATCGCACCAATCCAGAATGTGATGGTTCCCATTGTTATGGTAGCACCTCCCAGCCAGGCAGCTAATGGTGCCAGACCACCCAGAGTGAAAATTGATCCTACGGCGGCAGCTAGTGTTAATATACCCAATATACCTGTAATGACGCCGGCTATGATAAGTACTTTATTGGCTATCCCGGCGGCTTTTTGAAGAATCATTCCTACCGGATCTTCTGAGAATCCTTTCCAACTTGTCAAATCGTCCCAAATACCACTTATAGATCCTGAAATAGCCTCTACCCATGCTTTAGGACTAAAGATTGATTCAATAAATTTACCTACATCAGTCCAGGTAATGGATGTAACGTCATTCCAAATGTCTGAAAAGGCAATAGAAATAGACATCCATAATCTTTTTAAACCAGTAATTCTATTCAGATTTTTAGTCACTAAGTTTAATGGTTTTTGTAAAGCATCTTTACGTTTGTTATTAAAGACTTCTATTTGAGAATTTCTGATGCTTTCAACATTTTGGTCAATTAAGCTTTGATGTTCTGACTGATCACTATCATAATTAGCATTTACTTCTTCTAATTTGTCTTTTAATAAATTTTGTTGATCCGGACTTAATTTTCTTAGAAAAGCTATCTGCTCATCTTCTGCTTTTAATTGTGCAAAATCTACCAACAAACGTTCTGTCTCATTAAGTTCTTTAGGGGTTTGCTGGATTTTATCTTTTTCTTTTTGTAGTAAGCTATTTCGTCCCTCAACTGTTGCCATATTGGCATAGTAAGCATGTTGAGTTTTGATAACCTCTTTTTCGATAATGTAAGAATCCAATAACATAGCATCGGCTTCCTGGTTCAATTTTTTACTTTGCGATTCTACCTGTTTCAGTTTTGGAGTAAGTTTTCCTAACTCTTTTTTCGCTTCTATATTCTTTTTAGTATCTGCAGCCAGTTTAGCTTTTGATTTTCGTATTGACGCTCTGGAAGACGTTATTTCATTCTGTATCTTTGTATTCTTACCTTTAGCTTGTTGAGCTTCCTGAGATAATTTTTGAGTTGTATTTCCTGCCTGATATACTGCTTGATTTATCGTCCCGGCGTTAGTACTTAATTCATTTAATTTTCTGGTAAGGTTTCCTGAATCAGCATTTTTTGGATCTTGATGTTTTTGAGATCCTCCGAGTAAACTTTTTGCTTCGTTATTGAAATCATTTGCTTTGGTCTTATTTTTATTATATTCCTGTTGATATACTCCTACTTCCTGCTCTACCTTTTGTTGTCTTTTTACTGAGGTTTCAAGTCCTTTTTCTAATTTTTTGATTAAAGCTTCTTTCGTTTCTATACTATCTTCTGATTTTTCTAAATCAGCGTCTGATTTTTGAATTTCTTTTTCTACTTCTTTAATCTTATTTTTGAGTGTTTTAGCTGCTTCGTTTTGAGATTTCACCTGATCTCTGGCTTCTACTCCCTGGTCCCTAAACTCCTGTGCAGCGGCAACAAGCCCAACTATGTTGATTGTCGTTTGTGCATCTGGAGCTATTTCGGCTTGCTCACTATCAACAGCCTTGTCCATTCTTGGTGTAACAACGGATTGAATATCATCCGGAATGACAACTTTTGTTTCTTTTTCTCCTTTAGTTTTTGAATTTAATTTTCTATTATTAGATTTTTTGTCATCCATAGCCCTTTCGGAACGAGGTACTTCATTTTTATCCGCAACCTTTTTTGAGGTATTGTTATTAACTTCGGATGATATTGGTTTAACTGGAGGTATTTTAATCTCAACTGCTTTCTCAATTGGCTTCTGATCTATAACTGGTTTTAACGCTTCAGATTTGCTGCTAATGTTTTTTAATGCTCCTTTTTCGCCTTCTCTTGCCGTTTTTGCAGAAGTTTCCTGATTGTTAACCATCTGACGAACTGCTGACTGCTCCTCAGGCGTCTTTGGTACATTATTTCCCGATTTAATATTATGATAATCTTGTACCTGATTAACATTCAAAGTGGCCATATAGCCTTTTTCAATTTTCTTGGTGTCCGGATGATTGATATCACCGGTTTTTGCCAGACTCTCCCGGAGTTTTTCATAATTTTTTTCCGATCCCTGCCCATAAATATCTTGTGAATCATGAACACCCGCAACGGTACCATTGAGATTAAGCAATTTATCGTTGGGGCTTTCTGATCCAGTTTTAACGGATGAATCTCCGGCCTTTTGTGTCTGTACATTTGCCACTTGCACCTCAGATAGAGGTACAACTACCCGATCTTTCGGCTTTTGCTTTTTGCTCTGGTTTTTATGGGCTTTATTGTCTATTTCTACAGGTTTTGCTGCTTTCATTGACTTAGTTTTTTTATTTCATATTATTTTAAAAGACCTATAAAGCACAACCAAACTGTTATGCTTTATAGGGTGCCTGCCGGGTTTGAAAAATCGTACCGTGTGGGTAGATTCTTTAAGAATGTCAGTAAATGGAAATGGCATTCGACTTTATGGATGAGAAACAGGCAACACTGAACCATTTCCTTTGTTTGTTCTCTTGTTTTTTTGAATTTTCAGGTTTTCAAGTTCTTACAATCACTCTCTTGGGTGATCAGTTCTGTAATGGCAGGTAGAGTTTCTTATCATCTTTTCTATTGCAATGATTTAAGCATACCTACAAGTCCATTTATGGATATAAGTTTAATTCATATCACCTTTCTTTTCTTCTTCTTCACCAGACTGTCTGTCTGTCTTCACTCCATATCGGTTTTCAATAAAAAGATTCACTGCTTTATCAATCCAGTTAGGGAGATTTGTAGTGATCATTTTCAAGAATTTATCATAACCGTAACCAAGCACAAATAATATCCCTGTTGAATACCATTTGTCATGCAACTCGGCTCTGTTCATTAAATAGCTCATTGTAAAACCTACTATCACCACTATCACCAATGTGATAAAATGCTCCCACGGCTGTTTTTTCTCTTTATTTTGTATGGAGACCAGTACCCTTAACAATCCTCCTGAAAATGCTATTGCAGTTCCGATCAAAAGGGCTTTTATACTATCCAAAGTCATTCTTTCCTATTATATTATTTATTAAAATTTTAATTTTTCAGCAACTTCCAGGTGTTTACTTATTCCTGAGAAAGGATGTACATATCATCTAAAAATTTTCTGATTTTCCGGATATTTTCACTCTCATCCGCATAAGCCAGTTCATCAATAATATCACTGATATCTCTACCTGGTTTCTTCAATTTTTCCTTATCTTTTTTCTTTTTTTTCTTTTCTTTTTTTTTCATGGCTTTTAGAATTTATTAGAATGATTTTTTAGTTTTTTTTAAAAATTGATTTCTCTTCCAATCGACTAAGGCTAAACGGTTTTCGTTTTACAATTCATGGTTCATTTAAAACAACAGAACTAAAAAGCAAAAACCGTTTTTCACCTTAATATTTTACCTGTAATTTAAATTTGAGAAAGATATCAGAGCAGCCTTTTAATCTGATGTATGGGCAGTTGAGGATCTAGCAATAACTTTGAATCCTTTTTTATCTTCTTAGAATGAATAATTTCAAGAAATGAATTATGAATACACACTATCTACAAACATTATCTTATTGATATTCACATTACAACATTAAATGGTAAGGACTGAGCTTTCTTCCGCGATCATACGTTATGGCTGAAGAATGATGTTATATATTGTTCTTTCAGACAGAAACAACATTTCCATCAGCTCATTGACAATCACTTTCATCTGTTTATCCTGATTACGTCTTACATAATCAATGACAAAATCTTTTCTTTTTTCGACTAATTCTTTACTACGTTTCATATTCTATGGTTAAAAGTTTTTTGGTTTAAAAGTTTTTTTTGTATCAGACAGGCTTCCTTCTCTTACCTGTTGACCGTTTCATAAAGTCATAAGAATCCCTAAAGACGAATATTCCGCCTCTTAAAAAGATGTCTAATTCAATTAATTTTGTTTTTTTAGAAGCCGGTACCAGGTATTTCCCAATAAAAAATCTTACCCTGACTTCTTTATTCTAAATTTCATTTGCTCTCTCAGGATGTATTAGCAACTTTACTGACAACTATAATTAATCGATATTTTATATGTTGAAGAGTAGTGTTTTTCTACATTTTAGGCTTGTTTTTTATTTTCAGGAAAAAACAAAGAGCAAAATGATTGCTTTATTCAGATATCAATCAAAAAATAAACGCATTTTTATCATCAATTAAACAATACAAAAACGAACAAAATTCAAATAAAACAATATTAAAAACGCAATTTTTACACTTTATAGATTATTTAAAATTTCCTTATTCCAACTTGCTCCGGATAAAGCAAAAAATAAAAATATCTATCTATTAAATACAATATATATAAAATAAATTTTCAACTTGCTTAATTACACGTAATTACAAACAAAAACAATATTTCAAAATATTAAAAAAATATTAAATTTTAAATATAATTTTGTACATTTGTACTGTTCCATCTTAACGACGAAACAAATATACGAACATTGTTCGTTTTTCAAAATAAAAAACGAACATTTTATTCATTTTTTTTACAAATAACTATAAACATATCAAAATGAACTATTTAGAATTCAAAGAAATCAGAAAGAAACTAAACATGAAGCAGGCTGATATAGCAAAATCTATAGGAGTAGGCACCAGAGCCGTGCAGTATTGGGAAAAAGGCGAACGAAAAATACCGGAAACAACCGCTTACTTTGTAACCAATTTACTATTAAAGCAACAGGAACTCAATGATGACAGTGCGTCTCCGGTTGTTTTTTCAGATTTAAAGATCATGCATGTTCCATTGGCGAATCAATATGCACAAGCCGGTTATCTGAGTAATTTTGCTGATGAAGAATATATAGAAAGCTTACCGACTATTCCTTTTACGGATGATGTAGAGCACAGAGGTGAATACATGTGTTTTGAAGTGAAAGGAGACAGCATGGATAACGGATCGTATGAAAGTTATCTGGAAGGTGACATTATCTTATGCAGAAACATCAGACAGGATTACTGGATGAGTAAACTGCATTATGATAAGTGGGATTTTGTAATCGTTCACAAAGAGAAAGGAATTTTAGTAAAACGAATCGTAAACCACGATGTTGAGAAAGGCCTTATCACTCTTCATTCTCTGAATGAATATTATGAAGATTTCGAGATCCACCTTAAGGATGTTGCGAAACTGTTCAATATTATAAGTACCAGACGTAAAAACAACAGAAGATAATTGCCTGAGTGAATAAAATCCTCAATTTCTTGAGGATTTTATTGGGGCATTTCAGATCATCACCATAAGATATTCTAACAGCTCACTTTGTCTTCAATACTTATTATTGTAGCATTTTCAGGATCTACCCTATAAATTAACCTTGGGTTAAAACCTGAATTAGAACTTAGAAATCTTATCCATCTGATCCCACTTCTTTTGAAGCTTTCGGGTGCATTTGGCTCAAATTCTTTTATGTTTGTAGGTGTTGCAACCATACCATTAGTCAAGTAAATCAATGTTCCTATATCTGGTAAAGAAGGTTTCAAAATTACTTTCGTTTTCCAGGCGGGGTCTGTCCCGTTGCAAAGAGAATCTGGATTCAGATCATCTATACCAGACAAGCAGTAGGCTTCTACTGTACCTCTCCATTCTTTAGAATCAAACTGAACAGCATCTGACCATTCCGAAATTCCCTCTGGTTTACAATACTTTCTTATTCTTATATATAACTTAGTATTATCAGGAATTTTCCCATTTTTCATATCAATATTTTCAAATTGGGTATACGCTGTATCACTGAAACCTACCTTTGTATAAATAATGTCTGTAAAGTCAGGGTCTTTTGCTATCTGATATTCCAATGTTGCAAGATTGGTGGTATCATCAACCCAGTAGTTCATTACGATCTGGCCATCATCCAGCACTTTTATATCATAGATCTTAGGAACATAGCAAGTAGAAGAAGAGTTGCACCTTCCAACGTTCAAGAAAAACTCTCTCTTAGTAACAATTTCACCTACAGCCAGTTTCACTTCCAATTCGTATGTGCCTGGAGTTTGAATATCATTTTGAATATCATTAAGCTTTATTGCATTACCAGTTGCAACCAATTGCTTTATATCATGGGTAGGTCCCGGCGGATTTAAATAAGTCACAGTCGCCGCTGTTAGTGGCAATGAAGATTCATATCCTATTTTGAATGAAACATCACATTTTGCTGCTGCCATTATATTATGTTTTTATTGTTAATATTATATTTTCATTAATACCTAAGGGGTGCTTACATCATTTTAAAGAAAAAACACCCCATGATATTAGATTAGGTTTAATCTCAATACACTGTTACAGTTGTTGTATCAATACTAAATGCATCACTATTAGCATCTTTAACCAGAAGCTGGAACTTATAGTTACCGGCAACTAAATCTTCAACTACCAGGTCTCCGCTAGCAGGGTCAGTAATTAGCTTCACATCCGGACCTTCTAATTTGCTCCAGAAGTATAGAAGTACCGGCGCTCCGTCACCAGATCCTTTTAGTCCAAATCTCCCCAGCTCTAAAGAAAACCTCAGGTCTTTCGCTCCGGCATCAGCTTTAATAATCGGCAGAGTGGCAGGACAGCAGTTTACACTATCTGATAAGTCTATCTTTTTGATCGCAACGTACCAATCTCTTATTGTAATGGTTTGAGTACATTCACCGTTACTCACCTTCACATTGATCACCGGGATATTTTTTGGATCTACATTCATCAATGTATAACTCATATTTCCATTAGCATCCGGCTGAGAGAGCGGGTTACCATCTACACTGTAAGTATAGTTTGTAAAGCCTGGACCTGAAACAACGAAGTTTACTTTTGTTTCATTTGAATTACCAGCCGGATAATCAACAGACTTAACAGATATCCCAACCTTCGGTGTTGAAATAACCCTAATAGTGCAGTTGGTTTGTTTTCCGTTTACAGTAAAGGTAATTACCTGACCATGTAATGCAGGATTCACCAGGTTCGGATTGAAGGAATACCCCCCGGCACCGGATACAACACTAGCTTCAGCACCAGCACTAGCTGCTACAACTCCATTACCGGGTACTACGTTAAAAGGAATAGACCCGGATTCAGAACAAATAGAACTCACCGGCAAACTTAATTGAACCGGAGCATCATACCAGCCTCTTATAGTCGTGTATTGAGAGCATCCTCCTCCAGTCACATTCACTCCTATCACCGGAATATTTTTCGGATCCAGATTAGAATATTTATAACTTATCTTACCATTTATAGGTTTTGGAGGAGTAAACTGTCCGGTGCCCAGGAAATCCCATTCGTACATATATTCTGTAAAGTAGGGTCCGGAAACGTCAATGTTTATTGTTGTTTCTGTTGATCCGTTAGCTGGATAATCAACAGTATAATTAATATTAACTTTTGGCGGTGGAATAACTTTAATACGGCAGTTGGTTGATTTATCGTTTACAGTAAATGTAATGTACTGACCATACAAAGCAGAATTCACTGCATTTGGATTGAAGGAATAGCTACCATTGCCGGACACAACACTGGCTTCAGCACCAGCACTGGCTTTCACAATCCCATCCGTAGGGAATAGATCAATAAAAGGTATAGAATCTGATACAGAACAAATAATATCAGTTGCTAAACTTAAACGAACCGGAGCATCGTGCCAGTCTCTTATTGTAACGTCCTGGGTACATCCGCTGCCATCTACTTTTACTCTTATTGCCGGAATATTTTTAAGATCCAGATTGTAATACTTGTAACTCACAAATCCATTTGCATCCGGCTTTATCGGAACCCAAACGTCAGTTCCAAGGAAATCCCAGCTGTACGTATAGTCTGCAAAGTTTGCTCCGGAAACTTTAATGTTTACTATTGTTGCTGTTGAGTCTCCTCCAGGATAAATGACAGGTTCTACAACTTCTACTTTAATATCCGGTTCTGAAATCACCTTAATGCTGCAATCTGTAGCTTTTCCATTTACAGTAAATGTAATTTCCTGGCCATAGAACTGAGCATCCACAGCCTTCGGATCGAAGACATATTGCCCATTGATGATTTTCACACCATCACCAACACTTGCTTTGATCACTCCATTCATAGGGGATACTGTAAAAGGTATAGGACTGGATTCAGCACAGATAACAGAAGTTGGCAAACTTAATTTGATGATCGCTTTTGGAGTACAACAGATGTATGGAAGTGAAAAGTCTGCAATAACTTTTGGATTTTTTATGGAATCATACACCATAATAAAAGTACCTTTTCTTTCAACGCCTCGTTTATGCTCTAATCCTGAGTTCTTTTCTACGTATTCATTGAAATAAGCTTTTGTCAGATCTTTATTTCCTTTTATTTCTTCTAAAGACAAAAGCATGATATCAAATCCCAGCTGCTGCTTATCCTTGATTTCCTTTATCTGTTCAAAAGCCTTTTGATAATCCATCCCCTGATGACCTTCAATATTATAAAATGAATAGTTATCTATATTGAGATTTAATGGACTTACTTGTTCGGAATTTCCTATTAACACCCAATCCGTATCAAATGTCAGATTATTGCTAGATGACCGATTGCTTGTCTTATCAAAATTCCATGTTTTTAAAAACTCTTCTGTAACATGATAGTAAAAAGGAACTGCCTTATTGCCCAGAGGATTTAATTTTTGCGAAGGGGTAATTTTAACCCGTTCTTTATTTTTAATAATAGTATCAGGATCAAAACTTCCCACTTGCTGATTAAAACGATTAATTAAGGTTTTAACTTTTTGAGTTGCTTTTTCATCATCTAAAGCAGGAGAATTATAAAACTGATGTCTTGAGGAATCCAATTGAATATCTGATATTAGTTTTCCCAGCATGATATGTTTAGGAAAAGAAGCAAAATCCGGGAAACATTTAGTAAATGCTTTAGGAAGTAATTCTACAATTTCAGAATAGGTATCCATCAAATCCTTTATCACATCATAAGTATACTGAAAACCTGTTTCCTGATTAATAACTCTGTCTATTGACGCTTTAAACACGTCATAGCTAGCACTTGAAACACCTAGAATTTTGGCGATTGCTGCTGTTTTTTCAAAAACACTCTTCCCGTAATCAGCTTTATCTACCGCCTTGATATATACATTTTTTAAATCAGAGACTTTCAGCTTATTTTCTGAAACAAAACGCTCTAAAATAATCCGGTTTTGCTTTACAGGCTCCAAAATATCCTCTATAAACAAAGGATGAGGCTGAAGGTGATCTTTTCTTTTGGGCTTAACCTCACCTGTTACGGGGTCAGGCAGAGAAAAACCATCTTCTCCAAGAATGTGAGTGATACCACTTGCTGTAGTAACTAATACTTTAAGGTTTCTAATCTGCTGTATTCCATGATTATCACAGTCAACGCCTCTACAAGGTTTCACTTCTTTTTCATAATCCTCCAAATACAGCAGTAGGTATTTGTCTTCTAAATTTGTAAGATTATTAATAGACTGAAAATCAGATTTTGCTTCCTGAGCTGTTGCCAGTTCCCATAGTTCAATCTGCTCGTTCCCTTCGTAAAATGCAGGATATTTTACTTTAAAATTATCGTATACTTTAAAATGGGTAAAGTTTTTATTTTTCAGATCAACTGTCTTCAGATCACTCATGTACAAGTCTTCACTCGTCTTGCTGGTATTATTCAGGGTTAGTAAATCTCCATCAGTTGTAATTGCGGCTCCCTGGGAAAGCTCTATGCTGTCTAAAAGTCTGTTTTTATAAATAAGTTTTGGCTTAAGCCCACATACAACACCTACCCCTTGCAGCAATACTCTGGACAAACGGTCCTGATCTTCGAAAGAGTCCAGAAACTCATTGAACTGATCAGGATCTTCCAGATACTGTCCTTTACTGAACTTTCGATATTGAACGGTTATATTACTTAATTGATTATTCATTATTGTTCATTTTTAATGATTTATTAAGGTCTTTTAATAAACTTCATAGACAATTCAAACTGTCTATGAAGTTATTATCTGACTATTATTTTGTCACTCCTGTACAAGGGTTTATTTTTAGGAAATTCCCGTTTGGATATCCTTTATAAATAGGAACTGTAGCGTTTGCTAAGTAAATTTCCGTATAAGCAACATCCTGGTGGCAACCAGTAGGTGGTCTGTTATTAACAGGTAAAGCACATTCAAGAGAAAACTCTACAAAACCATCCAATGATTGTGATGCCATTTGCTTAGCTTCAGCCTGAGTAATGATAATTTCATTATATCTGCTCAGCGCAGGAGTACCTGGTTTATGGTTACCTCTATCCTGATTACCTCCTGTATTACTTAAATGGATATTTCCAATAAAGCCAGGGTATGGATTGACCCCTCCTATTACAATATCATTTCCTTTTAAGTTGAAAGTAGCATCATTACAAACGTGACCCTGGTCTACATCGTCTCTGTACTGAATAACCACTCTCATTCCACTTAAACATGCAATCGTAGACTGACCTTTTAATTTTAGCGGAGCTAATCTGTACACATTACTACAGCCATTAGCATTGGTTACTGTAAGTGTTGGATTGAAAGTTTTTTCCTGTCCTGCAACAAGCTTATACACATGAACTTTTTTATTAGTTGGAGCCTCATTATGTACGATTGGAGTACCATCATCAAAATTCCAGGTAAATGTAACCCCTGTAAAGTCACCGGTAACATTAAATTCAACCGTAGCATCCGGATTGTTTGCATTTTCGTCCATCGTAGGAGCGTCATAACTCACTGTACCTGTAGTAACAGATACGTTTGGCTGTGCATACACAATCATCTGTGCTTCCACTGGATCATCATTCACGGTAAATGTAATCGTTTGTCCAAAATAAGTTGCGTTAACCAGACTAGGATCGAAGAAGCTTTGACCTCCTGATTGTGTAACTGCAGGAATCGGAGTACCATTCACAAATGCTTTTACCTGTCCGTCCAGCGGAACAATGGTCATTGCAATAGGAGCATCTTTCTGACACAGTTTGTTTTTCGGTAATGATAAGAATGCAGGATCCTTTTTAGAACAGCATAGGTAAGGCAGTGAAAAATCTGCAAGAACCTGATTTTCAGCTT
Organism: Chryseobacterium sp. GVT01B; assembly: GCF_019970045.1. GTDB lineage: Bacteria > Bacteroidota > Bacteroidia > Flavobacteriales > Weeksellaceae > Chryseobacterium. The sequence goes on along the minus strand of NZ_JAHXYI010000003.1, from coordinate 580,744 downwards.
CCGAGTAGTAAATCAACGCAAAAGTTCCGCCCGGTTCTACTCCTGCCATATGTTCCAAGCCTGATTTCCTTTCTAAAAATTCGCTTAAAAGTTCACTTACAACATCGTCTTTTTTAGGATCTTGCTTTACAACGGTAATTCCTTCGGATGATCCTTCTTTTGAAAATTCAGCCTGGTTCAGCAATCTTAGCTGTTCATCCAGTTTAGAGATGTTCAGTAAAGTATTTTGTGAATTGAGTGTTCTGTTGCTGACATCGCTGGAAATAGATACCAACTGTTTTCTCAATTCTTCTATGGATACTGTTTTTTCTCTGATTGGCGGCTCCCCACCAGGTTTTTCACCTTTATTCAGGACCAATGCAATGACATCAAAAGCTAATCCGTATTGGGTTTTAAGATCATTGATGTTTTGCAATGCTGTTTTATAAGGCATTCCCAGGTGACCTTCAATTCTATAAAAATCGTTATTGTCAATGTTATAATTCAGTGGATTCTGAATAAAGTCTTCTCCTGCTAAGTTGGCTGTGTGATAGCTTAAATTATAAGCTGCCCTATCGGTTTTTGTTTTTTCAAAGTTCCATTGCGCCAATAAGGATTTATCTACGTTATAGTAATATGGTATTGCTTTATTACCCAATCTTACATTCAGATTTGAAGGGGTAATTTTAATGCGCCCGATATAGGATTGAAATCCATTGACTTTCTGCACAAAACGGTTGGCAAGCATTACCACTCTTTCATAATTCTCGTCATCACTGGTCGTAACCGGTGAATTATAAAAACCGTGGCGTAAAGGGGTATATCCTCCTAATTCCTGCTTTGCTCCGACATTTCCCAACATAAGGTGTTTAGGGAATGAAGCAATATCCGGACAGCATTCAGCATTGAGATGCAGAATCAATCCTTTTATTTCATTATAGGTATCAATCAGATCCTTTAATAAATCATATCGGTACTGATAATCTTCTAAGCCTGGAGAAGTGTTTGACAGTAAAGGATTCAATTTGTCAAAGAGTGTCTGTCCTCCCAGATTCATGTTTACATTAAAAGTTGCTGCAATGGAAGTAAAGCCGTCACTTAATTCTGCAACAGTACTGATGGCACCCTGAAATTTTGTTTTTAGCTGTGGTGCTGTTTTAACGAGTGTATCCAGAATAACTCTTTTGGCTTCTATGTTCGGTAAACTGTCAAAAAGCTTTTCATAAAAATTATGTTGTTTATAGATCGTATCTTTTGCATCACCTTTCGCAATAAGCTCTGAAACAGATGCTGTATCTGCAAGAAGCACTTTAAGATTAGAAACCTGCTCAGCTCCGTTATTGTCACAATCAGCATCCTGACATGGATTCTCATCATTGGAATAACTTTCTAAATACAGAATTACAACTTTATCACTTAGTGAAAGACTTATATCCAGTACCGGCTTAAAATCTCCGGCATTAGCACCTCCGTCTACCAGCTTTCTGTACTCTTGTGTTGTAAATAATTCTAAAAGAGGAATTTGCTGACCTCCGATACGAAAATGCTCATATCCTACAACATCAACATAATTTCTGTAGTATCTGTAATTATTAGCCTTGAAGTCAATGATAGCCTCTGAATTTTTGCTTCCTGCCTGGCGCAGTGTTATTAAGTCTCCATCGGTAGTAACACCGGCTCCCTGTGTAACTGCAATTGTATCAAAGGGAAGCTCAAGATCTCTATCTCCGGGTCTGGATGTTTTTTCCGCTAAGGTAGGTGAGATTTCAAGTTCCACATAATTCGATTGAAAACCACACACAATTCCTACGCCGCTCAGACGGGTTCTTGATAGTCTGTCCTGATCTTCAAAATAATCTATAAATTCGTTTAATTGCCCTTCTGTTAACGCCTGATTGTCGTTGAACTTTCTATATTGGGTTGTTACATTGTCTAATTTAGTATTCATTATTTTTCAATTTTTTTTGATAAGTTGGATTGTCCTAATATGATTTTTCCGTCCAGAATATCACTATCACTGGCATCGCAGTCCAAAAGCCTTCCCGGTCGATAGATATTATTCAAATGGCTAAGAGCGGTCAATAAATCCGTAATGCTGTTTCCGAGATTCAGAATATTGTTTCTTGACTTATCTAAAAGGTATTTTTTAAATGCTGCTTCAAATTCAGCCAAATCATTCTGAGCAGTTTGTTTTTCACTCAAACGATCTCCCACCCAGCAGATTTTCGCTAAAATATGAGCCGGAATTTCCTGCCTGATAACGGTTTCTGCATAGCGTCTGAAATCAGGATCCTGAAAACGGTAAGCAAAGCCGGGAAGGACAACACTTACTCTGTAGGAATAAGGATCAAAAACATCTGTTTCACAACCTTCTTCACAGGAAGACATAAAGGCTTCCGAATATTCTATCGGATCTGTTGTCGGGTTTTCTTCTTCAAGATCATACATGATTCTGAAAGTACCTCCAACAGACATACAGCCAATACCTCCCATAAGTTTATAATCCTTAGTAGTTGGCTTTAATAATAAATGCTCAACAAGGAAAATACCTTCTTCTGTAAATTCGTATTTGAAATAATTGATCGTCTCTTCAATTCCTTTTTTCAGGTCTTTCAATTCTGAATAAGGATTGGTTTTTTTGTGAACAGCAATAACATTTTTCTCGTCATCCAGAATCTCAAAATAATAGTTACCTCCTAATGAAACACGGATTTTTATATTCCCAATTAAACAGTAATCCTTTTCACAATTTTTCAGTTTTTCTAATGTTTCTTCCGGCTTTTTCTCATCCAGTCTGGCTAATGCATTTTCAAGATCTTCCTGATCAATCTGAATGGTTTGATAAATAGCTTCATTCAGATTTTTGATTGCAATATGCTCAGTCGTGTAGCTGTTTACAGAGGATAAAACAATATTGTTAGCGATATCTTTTATTTTCCAGGTATATGTTTTTTTACCTGCATTGTCTATTGTTTCAATGATGGATACCGGCGACTGGGATAAGTTTCTCTGGGTATAATCTTTAATTCCCAGCAAACGGGCAATTCTTTTCTGAACACCGGAAATATTACTGGTATTCCACAGATCTGAATCTCCGATCAGGGTATAATTATAGCCTAATCCTCTGTCCTTACTTAATGAAGAATACTCTTTTAAGAAGTTTTCTTTATTGCCTAAAACAATTTCATCGGTAGATTTTCCATACAGTGATTTCATCAAGAAGGTATAGTCGCTGAATGTTTCAGCAAAACGGGAGATCAGATGGTCCAACACTTCATTTCGGCGTTCCACACTGTTATCCAACTCTTTATACAATGAATCTGTAAGCTGATCTTCATTTTCTGTATCATAGTCAGAAACCAGTTCATCAAAGCCTTTAATATTTTTAAGAGTCTGTGTAAAAAAGGTTCTTTTTAACTTACCATTGATGCTCAATATTTCTTTTATTTTTTCAAGGTGTTTGAAATATCCGGCAAGGATCTGATCAAAAAACAGTAAATACCCTTTCATCTGTTTGGCCAGAGCTTCTCTTTCCGGAGATTGATTTCCGATAATTCCTGATTCTCCTACTCCATAGGTATCCGGGAATTCATTCAGAATAGTAGCGTAGTTCGCAATATCATATGAAGTTCCCTTTGGTAAAGCCAATTCTTTATTCTGTCTTGCATCATCTCTAAGTACTTCTTCTTCTCTTTTAAGAGTCTCCAGGTAATCCTGAACCTTTTTGTCATTGATATTTAATGGAAGAGATCCTTTACTGTAACTGAATGAACTCAGCTCGCACAGTTCCGGTTTTCTGCCCTTTTCAATACAGATCAGCCAATCGTTATTCTGTTTGATGATATTATCACAGCCTGCAATAGAAACGTCATGAATTTCTTTAACCCCTTCAATCTTCATGATTTCACTGATAATATCAGAAAGACGAACTTCTGTTCTTAACTGGCTGTTTTTAAGCTCTTCGGTATCAATAAAGCCGTTATCCAAAAGAGGTCCTTCAAAGATCTGATCTGTCGTAAGACCTTTATCAAGCATTTGCTTCAGTGAATAAAAATGAACTTCCGGAGACAGATAATTATTGATAGCTCTGATTACTTTGGCATGCACCAGCTCTTCATCTGCTTTGCTGACAAGTCCGATACGGGCACATACTGCCACTTTCTGGATTTCAACTTCTTTAATTTCTGCCAGATCTTCACAAAGGCTTCTGTTGGCGTGGTAACTGTCTAATATTTTGATATTAACATTAGATTTTTCACACCCTATTCCATCTGTATCAATATCTTCAGCATAATCTACATAAAGGTCATACAATCCTTTTACGGTAAAGCTTTCTGTTTTATCTCCGATAGGTTTAAAGTCTAAATCCCCGGTTTTACAATCAACGTATAATTTTTCATTTTTAGGAACTAACCAACAGTTACGGATCGGTCTTATAAGACTTCCTGCCATGTTGATATCTATGAACAGCTTTCTGTAATCCAGCTCGTTTAAAGGTCTTGACGGTAAAATTTCTGCAGCGTTTAAAAACTGAGTATGAATGTCTGTTTTTACATCATCAGATGCTAAGATATCTTCCATGTTCAGGTTCATCCTCATCCCAAGATCTGTTATGGCATAGCTTAGAACTTCCAAAGTGGTGATCCCGGGATCATGAGAGTTATAATCGGTCCAGAGTTTTCCTCCTAACTTTTCTATGTATTCAATCCCTGTTTTGCGTAGAAAATGAAAATCTGTCTGATCTCCGGTTTCTATATTTTTTGATATACTAATATGTTTATTTTCTGACATGATTATGTTTCTTCTTATTTATTATTAAATACATACCTGTTCTGTAATAGTGACATTGTGCTGCTTGGCAGATACCAGAATTGATTTTGGATCTACTTCGATTAAAGATTTCCTTTGTGGAATATTATTCACCAGGATTTTAATATCATCAATGTAATCTACATAATGCAGCTGCTCCAGATAGTTAACCAATTGATTAACATTCAACTCTACATTAAAATCAATATTTTCAGAGTCTGTAAAAGCCCATGGCGATATGTATTTTTTAATATCTTCGTCCAGCTGTTTGATGTAGAATGTTTCGTCATACTGCTCAAAGAACCTGACCTTTGTTTCTACTTTTGCTTCTTTATAATTGGGATTAATCACCTGAGCGGTCACATGCATTGTATTTAATTCATTTACATAGTTTTGAATTTTATTCAAAGAGGCTCTGCTTACTCTGGGCTGATAGACGTCAAAAGCATTTTTATTTTTAATATTCGGAACCACCATCAGGGTTACATGACCAGGAGCCATATAGGACGTTTCAGAAGTATGATTTAAACATTTTACCTTAAAGACTTCCGGGAATTCCTGTAATACCAAATGTTCGTAATCCCATTGTGTAATAGCTCTGTGCTTGTGTCTTAATCGTTCACTCACACGTCTGTAAAACTCGGTATCTGTTTCTTTGTATTTCCCGTCAAACGAGTTATAAGGCTGGCTGACAGATTTTACCTGAGGAACTCTGGAGATCAGCTTAGCAATGGTTTTTGCCTCCAATCCGTTATTGAGATGAGACAGATCATTGTCCTGATTCTGGAATGTTGCTAAAACAGCCTGAGTATAAATTCCCTGGATTTTGCATACTGCATCGTAGCTTCTTTGTGATTTGGCTCTGATCCAGACTAATCCGTCGGTAAATCTTGTGTGGCTTTTGTCAACATCCTTAGGCACTTTGAACTTGATTATCCCTGATTCCAGGAATTTTCTGGTCTCGTTCTGCAGCATATAATCCGACAAACTCATCCATGAATTGTTTGAAAGGATATGCCATTCTATAAATTCTTTTTCCAGGAAAGTATCCACCAGAGGGTTTTCACTTCCTTCCAGCATTTGAATTAATAGTGAAACTGTGGTCTGAGGCATTGCTTCCAGACCGATGTACAGTTCACCTCCATTTTGGTGTACCGGTACAATGCTGTTGGTTTCGACTTCTTTTTCGTATTGACCGAATACGTCTTCGTGGTACAGCTGTACTTCTTTATTTTTTGAAGCTTCTCCTGCAGATTCTTTTTCCAGGTAAGAATATACATTCTCTTTTGCACTGTAATTCAACTCTATATCTTCCGCAAAAGGAATATATGGCTCATTGGGAATAAGTTTTTTAAAGGTCGGATTACTTGATAATGCCAATGTATACAGTTTAGGATATACATCCTGTAATGACGACTGGTTCAGTGTTACTCTGATCGTCTCACTTGTTCCTGCTTTATTACTTGCATTATTTACAGAAAACCGGATTTTATACGCATCTTTTTCTTTCGTGAATACATCAATATCATTAGCCTTCTCATACCAGATTTCTTTATCCAGCAAGGCAACATCTGCTTTAAAGTAAGCGTCAGAACCTACGATTGAAGAGCTTTTTAAGGCCTCAAAATCGGTTAAACTTATATTCTGATTTGGCTGAATAACATATCCGCTGTATAAATCTTTTACAGAATCCGGAGCATTCTTCCAGTTGATCGTAATGTCTGCATTCTGCCATTTTTTGGAAAACATTTCAGGACATCTGATATAAAAATTAGATCCTTTAACAGGTTGTGCGGTGAAAGGATAATAAGGCTTTTCTGAATTTAATGCCCCGTTGTCATTTTCTAGCTGAATAGATTTTACTCCTTTTACATCAACTGCTATTTCTATGTTCTTTATTAATTTTTCTGAAAGAGCTTCATACATATCGTAGTATTTTTCTCCTTCAATCATCAATCTTACCACAGGAAAGCTGGTTTGAAATGTTTCTGCCAGCACTTCTTTATTGTATTTTACAACGGCCGGGAACTCTTTTTGTAATGTAATAGAAAGTTCTAATCTTTCTTCTTCGTTTTTAATACATGTTAAATCAGCACCTGATAACCATTCTTTCTCCCCGCTGCAAAGCACTTTGATATTATTTTTAATCTCTGTTTTTGAAAGGCTCTGTAATTTCTGGGTTGAGTTCTTATTAAAATCGATCTTAAGAGTAATGGTACGTTCTCCTTCTTTTAAATCAAGTAATGAGGATGCTATGGAAAAACCCAGTTTGGCTTTTGGAAGTTCCTTATAAATCGATTTATTGGAAACGGTTTCATCAGAATTATATCCAAACGGCCACCAATAGTTGCTGTCTTCCGGTAATTTATCTCCCAAACCATCGGCAGAATTGGCCACCGAAGCCATTTTCAGCTCTCTCTTTTCAGCATCATTTAAGAAACTTTTGATCTCAACTACTTTTGCCTGATTGGCAATAATTTCATCACCTGTTTTGTAGATTCGTTTCTTTCCGTCAGTGTCTTTATTCCCATCCAGCAATGTACCGGCCGGAATTTTTTCCTGAATCGCTTTTTTGGCGAGTTCAAAGATCACATAGACTTTGTCTGATTTGGCATCATTTTTCTCAATTTGAAGAATTTCGTTATAATAGAAATCCAGGTGTCTTTTCGTCAGATTATTGAAAGCTTTTTTTGAGAAATCCAATAATTTTAAGAAGCAGACAAATAATGTCAGATGAGGGGTAAGGCTGCTATCCTGTTCAAACTGGGACATAAGATCTGTAACCTGTTTTTTCATACTTTTATACTCAACGCTTTCTCTACGTGGGATAGCGTTGGCATCATCACCTAGGAAGAAGTTTCCCCATTTTCCTTTTGGTGCCGTATTATCATCTTTGTCAAAATAGTTTACATGACTTGCAAAATTGTTTGCGAATAATAGCCAGTCAAACAAATCGAAATCGTGTAACTCAAGATTCCCAGGATCTAATTCTGCTAAAAAGCGCTGCATTTGTGATTTTCCTTCACGATAATGTGAAAATGTATCTGTTTTTTTCATTTGTTTATATTTATCTTTCTATGGTCAGATGCAATACTTATTGTAGTGTTTGGTAGTATTCAAAATGGCTACAGACATCCCGTAATTCATTATATTTCGGTAGCTTCTCCTTTGTAAAAAGGGAAAACCATATTGCTTCTTGTATTAGTATTTCTTACTTCGTAGTCAACCTGTATCAAAACTTCTCCCTGAAGCTCTTCCTGAGTATCAATTTCGATACTTAGAATATTGATTCTGGGTTCATGATATAAAATAGCACGCTCCACGATTCCTTTCATTTGGGTAATCAGCGTTAAGTCCAGAGGTTTAAAGAGCATATCCTGCAAGTCACACCCGTAATTTGGGAACATGACACGTTCGCCAGGGCGTGTTGACAATAAAATCTTAAGGCTGTTATTGATGTCTTCCACATCTGTGGTCATGGCCAGTTTTCCTTCAGTTTCGTTAAACTCAGGCGGAAAACTCCAGCCTGTTCCTAAAAAATCTGTATTTATTTTCATACGTTAATTTGTTATATTGAATGTTCACATCCTGCATCTGTAGCATAGAGTTTTGGTTATTCTAACCGTTTTTGTTATTGATGTTCTACATTTTTACTTTTAGTCGGAGCTTATCTATAGGGGAGCTTATGATTGTGTTAAAAGCCGCCTTCAATATTATCCGCCTATTAAAACAGTAGCTTCCCCTGCGGTTATCACCCCTCCATGAGCGGTAGAATCGCCCATTCTTGCGGCAGGTTTCCCACCTATCAAAACACTTGAAGATCCTGACGCAATGGTATCCGGTGGCCCGGTACATACTGCTTTGTCTCCCTGTCTTGCTGCAGGCATTCCGCCGATAAGCACTGTGGGTTCTCCTGCCGGCATTATAGGCCCTCCTACATGGGGAACATTTCCCGTTACCATAGGACAGGTATGCATATCTGTAATTCTTGCTGCCGGTTTCATGATTAATTAATTTTAACTTGAGATCCTTTTACTACTGTTACTGCTCCTGATTTAAGCTCTGAGCCGGAACTGCCTTCTGCTTTGAATTGAGCACTTGCTTTTACATTGATATTGGTTCCTTCCATATTAATGTCTCCTTTTGCTTTGATTTTAATGTCTTTTCCGCTTTCCATACTGATACCGTCTTTATTAAGGGTAAGAGTATTAGAATGCTCATCTTTTATTGTAATGACATCGGCATCTTCGTCTACAATCACTTTTTTACCTTTTGGTGTTTCCAGTGTGTACGAAATTTTGTCGTCATTAAAAATCATTTTCATTTCGCTTCGGGTAACAAATCCTTTTTCGTGATTATCATCTGAAGCTACAATAGGAGCTGGTTTTGCACTGCTGTTCAACATTCCAAGTACAACGGCATCATTAGGATCATCATTAATAAATCCGATGATCACCTCATCTCCGATTTCCGGTCTGAAGAATGATCCTCTGTTTTCACCGGCATCCAGGGTGGCAATACGTGCCCAGATTCCTTCTTCCTCGCTATTAATGATAGGAATCTGTACCAGAATTCTGTCTTCTCCGTCAGGATCAGATTCCAGTTGTGATACTACTCCTACATGCAATCCGCTTATGGCAGGCATAATTCCTGCGCCTGGCTTTTCGCTTACATCATAGGTTTCTGAGAACCATGTTGGAGAAAGTCCGAATTGAGCATCCACCAGCCAGTTTCCTTCGGCGATTTCATGACGGACACCGGTTACGTATATTTTCCCGTTGAATCGGTTTCCTACTCCCTCTAGTGTTAACGAAACTCCTGGTTTGGCATCCGGGATTCCCTGAAATTGTACTCTTCCTCTTGTTTTAGCCAGTTGCTGGAAAGTTGCTTTGGCATCACTCCATTCCTGCAGCTCACTTTGAGTAAGATTTCCACCATGTTTAAGCTGCAGGTCTTCAATTCCGAAGACATCTGCCAAATCACCTGATGAAAGGTTTCCATTGAGGTTAATCGCCGGATCTTTAGCTTCCACTTCTGTCAGTTCCTGATCGGTATAGCTCCATGTTTTGGCAGTAATTTTACTGAACTGGTCTCTGGCATCAATTTCTCCATCAAACTCGTGTACAGATGATCCATAAACCACTGTTTCTACAGTTTCACCACTAAAATCAGGTTTAGTAATTTTAATAGTTCCATCTTCAACGAAACAAAGTTTACCGTTTGCCTGCGCTCTTGTTAGCATAAAATCCCAATCAGAAGCCTGATACTGCACCAATTCCTTGTGTGAGTTTGAAGTAGCTTCCACATCGGCAGTAAGCCCGTTATTACTGATGAGTTCTTCCATGACATCACTGTCTGTACTTTCGTAGAAGTACTTACTTTTTCTTCCTAAGGTCATTTTTACAGCCTTATCTCTGCATTCTATGATGAGGTAAGAAGAACCGTTTCTGATTTTTATGTTGTGCTTTACCACAACTCCTTTAAAGATGGTTTCCTCTTCGGAATGGTATCCGGCGGTAATCTCAATTTCTTTTCCGGGAATTAACAGATCTTCATTACTGAGCTTGAAATCCTGCTCCGGTACGCTTCCGTCTAAAATAACAATGCGGGCATAAGGAATTCTGTTGACTTCTTTTTCCACGACAATGCTTTTCACCCCGTACTTCCCCGGCAGTTCTGTTCCTCCAGACATCACCTTATGGGTGACTAAATCTGGATTTTTTGCTGTTTGTATGTATCCGCTATTATTCATATTATGAAACTTTTTCTAATGGCGGAAAGAATAATTCCTGTCCTGGTTTTAGCTGTCTGAAATTAACAAGGTTATTCACTTTGGCTACCTCCAGATAGTATTTGGAGTCTCCGTAAATTCTTTCAGTCATTAATGGCAGTGTATCTCCTGCTTGTACTGTTCTTTTATGGGTAAGATCGGGAGAACTCTGTTTTTTTTCTGCTGCTTCTAACTTGGGACTTATTGATTCACTGAATTTTGCTTTTCCTATAGCTCTTAAAGGCTGTCCTTCATTGTCAAACAATTTATATTCTACAGTAAATTCTGCCAGTACTCCTTTAAATTCAAAGTCTCCCCAATTAAGAATAACGTTATAAGGTTTATGTATAGGACCTGAAACCTGGCCTGTAGCCTTATAAAAAGCATCAACCTGATCTTTTACAGATGTCTTTTTAAAAGCCTTACCTTTAATTTTATTGATAAGCTTAATACCGGAATTCGCTTCTGTGACTCCTGTCCCATCAAATAGAAATTCTAATTGCAAATCAGTTGAAGGCGACGCTACATATTTTAAATCGGTTTTAGCTGTTCCTGGTGCCTGACCGGGTTCAAGCTCCGTTTTATAGGTTACAGAATACCCTGTAGGATTAATAAAAGCTTTAAAAGCGCCATTCTGAATTCTTTTTTCATAATCAGAATCTTTGTATGTTCCGATAGTCAGTTTTTGAATTGCTCCTCTCATTATCTTTCTTTTTTACGTTGTTCTATCTTTGCTGCCTGCTCTACACTTTCACTGATTGCACGCATAAGCAGTGCCTCATCTACCGATGCGGCAGTCGTTGCAGCTGCTGCTTTTTCGTCCACATTTATTTTAATGTGAAGCTCTTTTATTTCTATTGGCATTTCGTTTGTTTTTTAATCGATCATTAATATTCAAAACACTAATAACCAATGATTTAACATGTTTATTTTTAAAAATCTAAGCACATGAAGGGTGTGTTCAGTCTCTGTTATAGACCAATCTGTTGTTTTTTATGAAAAAAGATTTGGGTAAAATTTATCTTTAAACTAACACACGTTCAGGTGCTTAGATTTGATTTAGAAATTACAAGCCTAAGCTTGCTAACGATGAGGGTATTGTGAAATATCTATATTTCAGTTCTATTGTTTCAATAGCAAGTTTGCTTTCTTCTGCGTTGAATTCTGATACTTCCCATCTTACTGGGTATGCTCCAACTACATTCCAAACCATTAAGGGTGCTGTAGACTGAATTCCTCCTGAAAGAGTAATGATCAGGTCTCTGGGTTCAAACTGGAAGTTTTCCATCGCATTTCTGCACCAGCTTATCAATCCGGAACTTACGATTAACCCACGCTTAAGAACCAGATTAGGATATTTGGGCCTCAAAGGAAGTTGGTGTGTAAACCTGTTTTCGCCTCCTTCGGCATATTCTTCAGTTCCAATTTCTGTTGATAAACCAGATATAGATTGAAATCTGGAGTCAATACCCTCTGTTGTTGAAATCCCGTTAACAATAAAAGAGAAACTGGTTGGAGGATATAAAACTGCCATGATTAGTTATTTTCAATAGTTAATCCTTCGTGTGCAATTTCAAGCGTTTCAATAGCCACCTCATTACCTTCAGCTTTCAGATCCGTTGACTGTAATTTAAGAGGGAATGCATTTTTCACTTTCCAGGTTACTGCAGGCGCTCCTGTTTCATCTAAAAGGGAGATCGTGATAGATCTGCGCTCTACTGTACTTAGCTGAATACTCTGGAACCAGTCGAAATATTCGTTATCTGTTTTGAAAGTTCCTCTTTTTAAAGTAATGTTACTGAAACTTTTCATTCCAGGCATTTTAATCTTACTAAAATCAGGGCTTGCACCGTGTCTGTACTCAATTAAAGCTGCTTCAACATTTAATCCGCTGACTTCCTGAAAACCTACTTTTGTTCCGCCCCAATCTACTTCAAAGGCAAACTTTACTAATGGATATGTACTCATAATGTATTTATTTTTAGTTGTTATTTAATTTAGCTTATGCTTCCTGTAATTTGTGTGAAAAACGTAGTACGATAAATTCAGCAGGACGTACTGCAGCCATTCCGACTTCAATAATCATTCTTCCTTCTAAGATATCCTGAGCCGACATTGTTTTGTGCAAACCAACGCTTACGTAATAAGCTTCTTCCGGCTTGCTCCCTGCTAATGCACCGTCTCTCCACTGCTGATCAAGGAAATTCTCGATCATGGCCTGTACACGAACCCATGTATTGGCAGTATTCGGTTCAAAAACGAAACGTTCTGTTGCTTTCTTCACAGATTCTTCTACCATGTTGAAGAAACGACGTACAGGTACATACCTCCATTCGTTACTGTTCCCGTCTAATGTTCTTGCGCCCCAAACTAATGTTCCTTTTCCTGTAAAAGTTCTGATCGCGTTGATTGATTTTCCTGCTACTGCATCTACGTTAAGACCATCCTGCACTTCATTGGAAATTTTTACAACAGGTGCCAGTACGTTGCTGATTGCTAAGTTAGCCGGTGCTTTCCATACTCCTGAAGTGCTGTCTACTTTGGCATAAATTCCGGCAATAGATGATGATGGAGTCAATACTACTCTTTTAGATTCAATCTCCTTTTTAGCTTGATTATACAGCGCGGAACTTTTTGATTTCAACCATGCTAAGTTGTTTTCATTTTGAGGCATTGTAACATCTACAAGCGCTCCCGCAGCATTTAATTCTTTATAGCTTTCGATTTTAACATCTTTATCGTCAAAGCTATAGCTTAACACTGTTTCTAATTTTGGATAATAGGCAGCTCCATATTTTAATCCTGCAGCATCTACTCCCGCTCTGAAAGCAGCAGCATCTGCAAAAACATCCATAATAACAAATCTGTCTTTCAAATCTTCTGCCTGATCCAAAGCTTTATTGTATAGTTTGTAAGCATCTGCTCCTAAAACTTCCGCATCCGGGAAAACAATAAGTGTTGGCTCATCTTCTTTTTCCAATGATTTTAACCCGAACCATAAACCGCCGGCAACTGTTTCTGTTCCTAAGGCAGGAGTCTTTTCATAGTTATCTACTGACACAATATAGCAAGGTCCGCCACCGTTAGCAAAATACATTTGCATAGCATAATGCATTTTATAAGGGCTTAGCTTGGTGTTGTCTACTTTTGCAGTTACAACAGTATCTTCAATCGTAACAGAGAACGCTGTTTTTTCATCTTTTGCTCCTCCGAAAATTGTTTCGTATTCCAACATAGAAGAGATTCTTGTCGGTTCATTTCTTGGTCCTTTATCTGTGTGTCCGATAAAAGCAGGAATAGCTGTTTCTACTTGCGCTACAGATGGTGGGAATTTCGCAATTTCTTCTACGTAAACTCCAGGTGTTTTGTAATTCATTTTTTGTAAATTTTAAAGTTAATGTTAGTTATTTTCAATAGTTAATCCTTCGTGTGCAATTTCTAAGGTTTCGATAGCCACCTCATTACCTTCAGCTTTCAGATCTGTTGACTGTAATTTAAGAGGGAATGCATTTTTCACTTTCCAGGTTACTGCAGGCGCTCCTGTTTCATCTAAAAGAGAGATGGTAATAGATCTGCGCTCCACTGTACTTAACTGAATGCTTTGGAACCAGTCGAAATATTCATTATCTGTTTTGAAAGTTCCTCTCTTTAAAGTGATGTTACTGAAACTTTTCATTCCAGGCATTTTAATCTTACTAAAATCAGGGCTTGCACCGTGTCTGTACTCAATTAAAGCTGCTTCAACATTTAATCCGCTGACTTCCTGAAAACCTACTTTTGTTCCGCCCCAATCTACTTCAAAGGCAAACTTTACTAATGGATATGTACTCATAATTTATTTTTAATTTTATTGTTATTTAATTGATTTTATGCTTCCTGTAATTTGTGTGAAAAATTAAGTACGATAAATTCAGCAGGACGTACTGCGGCCATACCGATCTCAATATTCATTCTTCCTTCTAAAATATCCTGAGCCGACATTGTTTTGTGCAAACCAACGCTTACGTAATAAGCTTCTTCCGGCTTGCTTCCTGCTAATGCACCGTCTCTCCACTGCTGGTCAAGATAATTTTCGATCATTGCCTGTACACGAGTCCATGTATTAGCAGTATTCGGTTCAAAAACGAAACGTTCTGTTGCTTTCTTCACAGATTCTTCTACCATATTGAAGAAACGACGTACAGATATATATCTCCATTCGTTACTGTTTCCGTCTAATGTTCTTGCACCCCAAACTAAGGTTCCTTTTCCTGCAAAAGTTCTGATCGCGTTGATTGATTTTCCTGCTACCGCATCTACATTAAGAAGCTCCTGTTCTTTATTGGAGATTTTTACTGCCGGTACATCTACCAGGCTAAGTCCCAAATTAGCTGGTGATTTCCATACTCCGGAAGTACTGTCTACTTTGGCATACACTCCTGCCATTGCTGATGATGGAGCTAGTACTACCTGTTGAGACTCAATTGCTGTTTTAGCCTGATTATATAATTCTGAATTTTTTAATTTCAATTCTGCTAAATTTTTAATACCAGCAGCGCCCATAACTAAAACATTAGCTTCATTAAAATCATAACTCAAAACCGTTTTTAATTTTGGATAATAAGCTGCTCCATAATTTAAGCCCTTAGCTTTTACTTCTTTTCTAAAAATAGTATCATTTCCAAGAACATCCATGATAACGAATCTGTCTTTCATAGATTCCGCCTGATTCAAAGCACTATTGTATGCAGAATAGGCCTCAGTAATAAAAGAATCTATGTTAGCATCAGAAACATTATCAGCATTTTCAGAAGCAAGACCAGAAATAATGTTAATAGTAGCAAGATCTTCATTATAAGCATCTGCAACAACTTTAGCAGCAGCTTTAACAGTAACAACAGTAGCATTGGCAATAGCAGCAGCAGCTTTAGCAGCGGCTACAACATCCTGAGCAGCCTTAACAGCAGCAACTTCGCTAAGATTTCCAGGATTGGTAACTTCATAATCAGCAGCTTTAGCGACCGCAGCAGCTACAGCAGCAGCTACACTAGCACCGTCAACAGCGTTTGAAACGGCTTTAGCAGCAGCTTCAGCAGCAACAGCTACATTTCTATTATCCATGGAAGCTTGAAAAGCATCGTCTGCCGCAATAACTTCAGCAGCAGTGGCAACCAAACCTTGAAGATCCGGGAAAACGATAAGAGTAGGTTCGTCTTCTTTTTTTAGTAATTCAAGACCATATAATAAAGTTCCGGCTTCTGTTGTAGAAGTTCCAACGGTTACCTGATCATTGTAACCTCCTACCGAAACAATATAGCAAGCCCCACCACCATTGGCAAAATACATCTGCATAGCATAATACATTTTAAAGTCGCTTATTTTAGGTTGTGTTGCTGTGACAGCACCATCTTTGAAAGCTACAGCGAAGATTTCCGGATTTGCTTTTCCAAAAAGTTGTTCATACTCCAACATCGAAGCAATTCTCGTTGGTTTATTTTTCGGTCCATCCGCTGTATATCCAATAAAAGCAGGGATAGCCGTTTCAACTTGCGCTACGGAAGGCGGAAATTTTCCTTGTTCCTCCACGTAAACTCCAGGGGTTTTGTAATTCATTTTTAAAAAATTTTACGTTAATATTAATTATTCCTCGAAGTAGAACTTCGGGTATTTATTCGTGATTGATTTATTGATTGTATGGTTTAGAATTGTTACAATTTGTGTGAGAACTTGAGTACAATAAACTCTGCAGGACGCACTAATGCTATTTTAAGATCAACATTCATAATAGTAGTGCCTTCTACTCCCTTAACTGTTACTTCGTAAGCTTCTTTCGGAGTACTGCCTGCCAATGCACCTTCCATCCATTGCTGATTAAGAAAGTTTTCCAACATTGTTTTTGCACGTAGCCATGTGTGGGGAATATTAGGCTCATTAATAAACCTGTCGAGTGCTTCTGTTATCGCTTGTCTGATCATATTATGATAGCGACGTACATGTACATACTTCCATTCATTATCTTTCCCTTCACTATTTTTATCTTTCCCTTCAAGAGTTCTGGCTCCCCAGATCAAAGTTCCTTTTCCTGTAAAAGTTCTGATTGCATTGATTGATTTCCCGAAAGGATCTATGTTTAAAGCAGCCTGTTCCTGATCGGAAATTTTTTCTGTCGGAACAAGCACATTGCTGATATTCACATTTGCCGGAGCTTTCCACACACCTCTTACACTGTCTACCCTACCGTATGCCCCTGCTATGGCTGATGATGGCGGTAAAACAACTTTTAACGACTGTATTTCTTTTTTTACCTGATTATATAATGCAGAATTAGAGAATTCCAAATTTTTAAGCGTAATTCCGTCTGCATCTCCTTTTTCATCTTTTACTTCGAGAATTGCAGTTTTTAATGCAGTAAACTCTCCAGTGAAATCAGGTGCATTTTCATCCGAATCATCAGGGATCATAAAATCATCTATTGTTCCGTCATAAATGACTTCCAACACAATCTTTGCTTCAGAAACGGCAACTGTTAAAGCATTCTTTTTGTCACCTGCATCAGCATTGTCATTCACTTCTTCTGCTATCGCAATAGCCTGATCTAATAAATCAGCAAGGACGTAAGCATCGGCAGATCCGGTTGAGATTTCAGCACTTGCCAGACTTTTTAATTCATCTAAAGCAGCGGTCTCACCTGCATAAAAAAGAGTACTGTCTTGTCCAGGCTTTTGTAAACCAGTATGTATTATAGGAGTTTGAGTTTCATCAAAAGTATAATTCAAAATAGTTTTTAAGTGAGGGAAGTAAGCTGCTCCATGATTGGTTGTGCTTATATTATTTCTAAAAGCTTCAATAGTGGTAAGATTGTTTGATTTGGTGACAGAATTACCGTAGTAAGTGTCCAGTATAACAAATCTGTTTTTCGTCTCATCTTTTGCTTTATCAATGGCCTGATTATAAATGTTATAAAACTCAGATTCATTGGTTAGCGAAATAGCATCAGGGAAAATAATAAGAATCGGTTCTGTAATATTTTTATGATCAATTTTATTGAGTCCTGCTTCCAATGAGGATAATTGTACTTCTGCTGAGGTATAATCCCCTACGGAGATGATATAACACGGTCCGCCGCCATTGGCAAAATACATTTGCAGTGAATAATACATTAAAAACTGTACCTGAGGTGCTATAATAGTTGCTCCCTGGCCTTCTACATCTTTTAGCTGGATATTTTCCTTTTTTGCTTTTCCGAAATATTGTTCATATTCTAAAAGAGAACTGATTCTGAAGGGCTCATTATACCCGGCAGGAAGTAGTTCAGTATACCCAATAAACGCTGGCATAGCTGTGTCTATGTAGGCAACTGAGTATGGAAGTTTTGTAATTTCTTCAACAGAAACACCTGGTGTTGCTGGATTTAACATGTTTAAAAATTTAAAGGGTTATTAGTTTTTAGTTTTTGCTTTTATGATTAATCAACTTTAATACTTTGTATATTAACATCATTAATTAATGTAACAGGAACCACATCCTTAGCCGCAATTTTTATCACACTGATTTTATATAAAGCAGAAGGCATTATTTTTCCGCCTAATAATCCCCAGACGTAACTTAGCTGTTCAAACGGAATGGAGTGCAGTTCGATTCTGAAACTGAAGTTATTTTCCGGTTTAGTATCCACATATTCCAGAACATTTTTTGTCTGAAATACCTCAATAACTTTTGAAATACTCAGTAAAGATTTGCTGTATGTACTTCTGTTGGCAGCAATCATCACATATAAGTTTAAGTAAGCCGGAGTACTTTCTTTATCATATCGGACGGGATTGTTTTCTACCACAACCTGCTGATACCTTGATCTGTTTTTCAATGTCGATTCTTCCTCAATATTGAGCAGACTGATTACTACTTTGTTATTAATTCCTTCAGCGTTCTCATCCTGTTTTGCAATGTCATCAACAACAGCAATTTCGATTTCGCCAGGAACGTTAGGATCCCATAAACCATCCGGAGCATTTAGCTGATTTTTTAAAACTGTTAATACTTTATTAATCATAATTTCTGTTCTTAATTATTATGGTGCAAACATACAATCACGCCCCCTCAAAAGACAAATATTTTGAGGCCTCAATACAGTCTTTGCAGTAAATAGGATTTTCATTCTTATAGAAAAAAATCAAAAACAACACAGATATACAGTTGAAAACAAGCACATTAAAAACAATATTGAAAAATTAAATTTTAGTCCTTAGATTTCCCTTGTCGAATTATGACTTAATTTTCGCCTGCCAATTGAGTATCATTCTGTTTTTAAAAACTATCATATTTCAACATAAAATTGTCCATTCATTAAATGATCATTTTTAGTTATACCAGATTTTCTGAATTGTAAATAATCAAATACTAAAATTGATTGTCCAAAGTATCAGTCTCTAAAAAACAATATGCTTTTTGATTAGAAGTACCAAGTTTTTTTGTACCGGCAATTTCTAAAAACTGCAAACCTGCATCATCAGGAAATGATTTTTGTCTTTTACTGCAAAGACAGAATAGAGCGGCCTTATCATTCGCAAAATAGTATCTCTTCTTTCTAATTTTGACCCAATAATTTTAAAAACTTTAATCATATGAATATTAAAAATCTTTTCAGCAAGCGCAATGAAATCATTGAAGGCCATTTTAACGAACTACGCTCAAAACTGGGTGCAGCCAATCAAAATGAAGAAGCTATTTTCTCTTTAAGAGAAGAAATCTGTAATGCATGTCCTTTAAAAAACGGCAACAACTGCAACGCGATGAAATGGCTTAATCCAGATACACTGGAAGTGGTAGACGGTCCAAAAGATGGATTTATCAGAGGCTGCGGATGCAGATTGAGTGCTAAGCAGAGATCCAGATTTAGTCTTTGCCCTGCAGGTTTTTGGGGTGGAGAATTCGACCAAAAATAAAACATTTGACGATTCCCGATATTTTATAATATAAACTTATTTAATGTGATGCAAGATCATATCATTCAGAAAATTTTTGTTGAAATCACCGTAAACAACAAAGCAAAAGCATTGAGTATAAAAGATGATATTAATAGCTTTTTGTCTATTGATGTTTTTCCGGAAATTGAAAATCATATCAAAGCTTTAGAATATAAATTAGCCGGTCATACCCTGCAGATTCCTCGTTTAGAATTAAATGTGGATGTAAAAAGCAGTGCATTAAATATTGAGTTAAAAGATAAAATAGCTGAACTTTTTAAAGAAGAACTGGCAGAAATTACCAAGCCCCTTGAAACGTCCTCTCAGGAAACAGAAAATGATGCTAAAGTCTATCTGATAGATGATCAGGAAAAGATCATCAAGGCTTTCCTCCATTTTTTAGAAAAAGGAACTATGCCTTGGTGGAATTCACAGAGCAATAGCATGGCTTTTTTGGAATCAACGGTTTTTGACCGCATTATTTCGGCCGGAAGCTTTCAAAAAAGCATTTTGCCTGCTTTATCAAAAGAAAATGTCCGAAATCGAATAATCAATCAGCTTTCCGATGAACACATTGCACAGTTGTGTCTGGCGATTTTGAAAAACAAAGAGTTGAACATTAACCTGGAGACTGATACAATACGTTATCTGTCGAAACTGAATCATACAGATAGAATTGCAATATGGCGTTTGGTATTCAATGTAATATCGGAGTATTTGAATACATCTAATAACCATCTCAGGGAGTATCTTTTACAAGAAATTTCAACAAAAAAACAGATTAGCTTATCAACAACAAAAAGCAATCATCAAAACAGGAAAACACTAGTTAAGATATTCCCTTTTATTTCAGAAAATGAAATTTCAGAAAGTCTCAAAACGAATACAGCAGATCAACCTGAACATGTGAAAACTGTAATAGAATCCATCCAGGAAAGTGTAATCCAGGATGAGGGACAATATATTCAGAATGCAGGGCTTATTTTGATCCATCCATTTATCAGAACCCTGTTTGAACATTGTGAACTTATTGATCCCAAAACCCAGCAGCTCACAAATCCTGAATTATGTGCCCATCTATTGCATTATATCACTACCGGAAAAACAAATGCTCCTGAATACGACATGATTTTTGAAAAATTCCTGTGTAATATTCCGATGCATCAACCGATTAACAGGCATATTAAGCTTTCACGTAAGCATAAAACGCAGGCTAAAAATGTTATAGAAAGTGTACAGCATAACTGGGCTCCCATGAAAAAATCATCTGCCGCATTATTACAGAACGAGTTCTTCCAGCGGCCAGGGAAATTAGTTATTACTGACGCTGATTACACGCTTACTGTAGAACGAAAAACACAAGATATTCTTCTTGAAAAGCTCTCATGGGGAATTGGTCTCGTAAAGCTCCCGTGGCATAAAAAATTCATATTTGTAAACTGGTAATAACAGGTTACATTTTCTAATATTCTGAAACTTTCCAATCTCTAAAGTTGCTGATTTTACATGAGCAATACCCCGATTGCAACCCTATTAATTCAAAATAAGCTTATGAAATCTCCTATTAATCATGAAGAACCATCATTAATAAAAACAAAAATTAATGAAAAAGCAGAAATAGTCAATCCCTTGTTTCAAGCCAATACTGTAAATCATCATTCTTTAAATGAAGAAATGAAATGGTTACAATCCCTTATTGAAAAGCGATGCAAAGAATTATTTCTTGAAGATGAGACAGAATTAAATATTGGTTATGAAATACCTGAACCTCCAAAATCAGACGATCAATCTCCTTATTCGGTTACAGTAAACATCCATCAGCTTACCGTTGTAGACAGAATAATCTTAGCACTGGGGATTGCTTCGGCTCATTATCCGTCCGTCCTGAAAACATTTGTGCAGATAGAAGAAAGCAGTAATGCATTTGCTATTGAAGCGGGTGGTGAGTATGATAAAATTAGCCGCAGCTTTAAACCCACTTTTCAAACCGCACTTTTTTTGCTGGCAGGTAAAGATCTATCACTGTGGTCAGAATATGGTGCACAATTCATCAATGGCAGTGTCCTATTGAAAAATGACATTATTTACAACCGTTCTTCAACAGAATTTATTCATGGGAAGATTGAATTGGATACGGCTTATCTCAATTATTTTTTATCGGGTCAAAAGCCACAACTAGATCATGGTTCTTACTTTCCCGGCAGGCTTTACAAATCTGATCTCACCATGAACGATATTATTTTGGAAGATAATGTGAGGGAACAGATAAAACCCATTGGGCATTATATAAAAGCATTGGAAAACGGCTTTTTCAAAACCAGTGAACATAGCTTTAAACCAGGTTTCATTGCTTTATTCTATGGTACACCGGGAACGGGAAAAACAATGCTGGCCGGAATTCTTGCCAATGCATATGGGATTGATATGTATCACGTAGATCTTTCACAAGTGGTGAGCAAATATATTGGTGAAACTGAGAAAAATCTTGAAGTGCTATTCAACAGGCTGCAGGGTAAAAACTGTATGTTGTTTTTTGACGAAGCTGATGCTTTATTTGGAAAACGTTCTGATGTAAAAGATGCTCATGACCGCTACGCCAACCAGGAAGTTTCGTATTTATTGCAGCGAATTGAAAAATTTGACGGATTAACAATTCTTGCTTCCAATTTTGAAAACAATATGGATGATGCTTTCAAGCGCCGTATCGATGTCTCTGTCAATGTAATACGACCGACAGAAACTACAAGAAAAGCCCTTTGGGAGCATTATTTACCTCAAAATATAACTTTTGAAAGTGAGGAACTTTTACAACATTTAACTAAAGAGTACGCTTATACCGGTGCTAATATCCGAAACATTATGAAAAATGTAGCGATGGCATTACATGACCGTAATGAAATCTATATTACCTATTCATTAATAAGCACTTATCTAATGATAGAAAATGAAAAGGCTTTTGGAAAAAATCAATCCCGTCTCAGCCCATTTGTACCAAAATCAGAATAAACCCTTAGCACACTATAATGAACTTATCTAATAACCAATACCATGAGCAGACTTAAGAAAACATTTGCGCCCAGGGCCGGCAGGGCCGATAAGCAAAAAAACAATAATAAAGAGGATAAAGAAAAGTCTGAGCAAATCACCGATCAGGACAGCAAAATATCTCTCGCAAAAACAGAAGTTACCCAAATAACATACGTCCCTTTCAGAAGCAGAGCATTCAGTAAAGTAGAAAAAAGCGGATCTGTCATTCAATTGTTTAACAAAGGACAGCATGTAGCAGCACTTAATAATGCACTTGATAAATTAGGGCATACAGTATCCGGGAACAAAACCTATTTTGGTGATAAAACAAGGATTGCACTCATCAATTTCCAACAACAGAATGGGATTA
Source organism: Chryseobacterium sp. GVT01B (assembly GCF_019970045.1). GTDB lineage: Bacteria > Bacteroidota > Bacteroidia > Flavobacteriales > Weeksellaceae > Chryseobacterium. Next base: position 557,847 of record NZ_JAHXYI010000003.1, on the reverse strand, counting down.
CAGGCTCTGGAATCTTTGATAAGGAAACTTTGTTGAAAATGAATGAGGTAACAAAAAATTCAGAAGAAAGGGAAACTATCAGAAAAGCCGCATTATCAAATAAAAAAACAGAATCCGACAAAAGAAATAAAGGAATATCTGAACCTGCATCTCGTTTAGAATCTAAGCTTGAAAGTCAAGAACTTTTTCAATCATTTTTCCAAACAGGCAAAGATCCTATAAAATTAAAAAAATGTAACCCTGAACATGCAGATGATTATTGCTTAATTGTCAGCTTCATTCCCACTACAAAAATCCCAAAAGGAAATACAATTGAAGGATACGCTATTTATTATCAGGCTGTATATGGTGGCAGTAAAGAGAATGCAATAAAAGTAGCCGAACACTGGGGTGAAGACGGTAGAATAAACTTTGCAGGAGAGATCAAAGCAGGAACACCAACAAATGTAAATGTACCTCTTGAGAAATATCTGGATAATCTTTTCTTTGAAGCACCAAAAAACGAAGCTGCCAGAGAAGCTTTAAAACTGAAATTATTAGGAATTGTAGACAATAATAAAGATAAAAAAGATGAAAAGGAAATTAACAGAGAAGAACTTAACAAATTTTTAACCAACGAATACAGTAAAATTACAGAGGATAGTGAATATATAGCACTAAAAAACAAACTAAAATCATTAAAAGCACCCGAACTATCTCCAAAAGGTAAAAAAGCAGCTGCGATTTTAGAGAAAACCCCTAAAAATAGCGAAGCACAAGACATATTAATTGAGGAGTTTGAAAAATTCGGAAAAGAAATGGCTCTTTATATGCTTCAAATTAACAGGAAATTAATTCTAACAGAGGCAGAGAGACATGGTATTTGGTTGCCATATGGAGAACATAAAAATAAATTACAGGAACTTAAAACCGGTATAGAAGCTTATAAAAAACAAATGGCTGCCATACAAGCTAGTCTGCCTAGTTTTAAAGAGCAGCAAAAGCTATATCAAGAAGCCTACGATGCTGTTGGCAGGGATCCTTATGCAACAGATATTCATGATCAAAAAATAAATAAAGCATCAGGAATTGAAAGAAAATACTCTGCCAGAAATGAAATCTACAGAGCTATTCCAATTTTATCAATAGGTGATGATTTTAACAATAAAGGACTGAAAGCCGAAAAGCAAGAATGGGCCCCTGATTGGGAAAATTTTGATTTCAAAACCGATGAACAAATTATAACTGCTTTAAAAAACAGTATTATAACACAGTTGGAAAAAATAAATGAAGCTGAAGAAAATATAATAGATGAGGATATAGATTTCATTTGGGATTTAGGAGAACTTATTCCTATTTCTATACAACAAGCGGGTATTTCCAGCAATAAAAATGCTGTAAAAATTATACAGGATAAAGTCCGGCAAGAAGCGAAATATGAACTTATAAAAAATATTATTCTTATAGCCGGAGGTATCATTCTTTCCATTGTATCCTTAGGGCAAGCTACTCCATTTTTATTAGCTATTTTAGCCAGCGGAGGTACTTTAGCGATTAGTACATATTATGTAAAACAGGAGATTCATGACTATAACTTAAACCAAAGTCTATATGATGCCTCAATACAAGTCGGACAGGTGCTGCAAGGTAACGATCCAAGTTTGGCTTGGCTGGTACTCGCCATTGCGGGTGCTGCGTTAGATGCAGGATCATTAGCAAAAATACTGAGATCAGCTAAACCTATTTCTGCAGCGGCCAAAGCATTTAATGATACCGACGATGCTACAAAAGCATTAGCCACTTTAGAAAGTGATCTACTTAAAATCGATGGTCTTGAAAGAAAAGTAAGGGAAAATATTATTAAACAGGCTAAAATACAAGCCCAACAGCAAAAAATACTGGCTGGCTTTGTAAAGGCAAAACAACTTACTTATGCAACAATACCAGGTTTGGCACAAACAGGCGAATTATTAGCCAGAGCAGTATTTGCTATTCGGAAAGGAATTGTTACATTTGATAGTTTTGTAGCCGAACTTAAGCTAACCAAGCTCATAAGTAATACAGGATTAACCCCTGAGCAATTGCTTGTGGTTAAAAATACCTTTGAAAAGGCAAAAACTTTAGCTAAAGATGACAAGCTGGTTATTGAACTTGAAAAAGCAATGGCAGATAATGACCTTGTAAAGGTGAAAAGTTTGCTAGAAGAAACTGAAAAAATTAAAGGTGAAAAACCGGTCAAAAATACTAATTTAGATGAATCAAAATCACCTAAAGAAAAGGAAACAAATTCCAGAGAGAGCAAGATTGAGGAAGAAGATATTTCTATTCCCTCTTCAATTAAGACAACAGAACAAATAATTACTGAAGCATCAGATAAGTTATCTCAAATAATACCTGGTCTCTCAAAAGATCAAGCAACATTTATCTTAAAACAGGCATTTTCTAGAAACTCTTCTGTTATATTTGGTGGTAGTAGAATAAGAGGTAATTATACTCTAACAAGTGATTTAGATGTTGGATTTGGTCAATTGACAAGCTCTCAAGCAGGAAAAATAATAAAATCAAATAATGCTATTTTTGATGCCGGAAAAATTGAAGGATGGTTAAAAATGGAAACGACTAAAATAATTCCAGGTAATGAAACAAAAAGTATTGAAAGAATTACAACTCCTGAAGATTTTTTTCAGAGATCTGGTGTCAGATCAGCAGAAGATGCAAAAGCAGGTGAAGCATATGGTCCATCAGGATCTATTACAGTTGAACCAGACGGAAATATTTTTAAAATAGATATAAATGGAAACCAAACAAATATTAAATTAAATTAAATTAAAGATAAATAAGATGCAAGTATACATTAATAATCAAGAAACGAATTCTCAACATTTATTCTATGATGAACATTACTATGAAAAATATATTGAAAACAAAGAAATATATCAATTTGATATAAATATTGAGCTAGATACTTTCAATAAAATAATGCAACCCAAGTATGAAGAATTGTTGAATGAATTAATAGAAGATGATAAACAAACCGGTGAAAACTATGCCTTAGAATTATTTGAAAATCTTACCGAATATCCTTCTTATGAAGATATTTTGAATGACACAAAAATTGGAATGAAAGAAAAAATGAGCTATCTGAATACTTTTTTTATATCACAAATTTTGAATGTGTATTTTAGTCAGAAAAGTAACTTTGATAATAAACGTTGGGTAATAAGGGAAGTTTTGTATCTAAATCAAAAAGAAAATAATGTTATAATCAAGGGTAATGCCCAAAAAATAGATTAATTATAGTAGTACAAACAAGTTATTCTATTGTTAATATTATCAATAAATTGTATCAAGGTTAGCTCAAAAATGAGCTAACGAGCTCTCCGAAGTCTCCCGACTTCGGAGAGCTTTATTTCAAACAAACCGCTAAACAGCCTGCAGAATATAAAAAATAAAAACACCAAAAAATATAAATTTACTTGAAAATGAATAAAAAAGATACAATAGAAAAGATTTTATATTATCACTTTGAAATAGAAAAGATCAATAATAAGGAACACTATTCACTACTAAGAGTGGTAATGTATAAAGACACAGGATTGCAGGGAGAAGAATACTATAATGGAGAATGGCATAGTGAAAAAGCGGCATTAAGTTATTATCCGGATCCAACACCGGGAGAATTTGTAGATGAAATCAGAGCAAAAGAGATCATGAAAATAATAGATAAAGAAGTAAGATGAATTATAAAGACCAGCTGTATAATGCTAGAAAATTTGCAATAGAAAAACACAATGGTCAGCACTATGGAATATACCCATATGAAATTCATTTAGGCAATGTAGTAAGTATATTAATGAGATTTTCTATTCTTCCTACAAATCAAGAAAACACTGATATCCTGATAAGCGCATGGCTTCATGATATACTGGAAGATACTACAGTTTCAATAGAAGAATTAGAGAAAAAATTTGGAAAGAAAATTACTGAAATTGTGTTTTCTTTAACCGATGGAGAGGGGAAAAATAGAGAAGAAAGAAAAAACAGCATGTATAACAAACTGATTCACAATCAAGCTGGTATCATTGTAAAATTAGCTGACAGAATAGCTAATGTAGAGTTTTGTTTGATACAAAATAATAAGAATTTATATGAAATGTATCAAAAAGAACAACCAAAATTTCAACAAATAATATCATCTAAAATGAACACAGAATTAGCAAATTCTCTATTAATTTACTTAAAAACATTACTGTAAAAAATCTCTATCCGAAATTGAATGCCTGATATATTTTTTTGTAACTGCTGCTAGTCAAAGCCACCATACTTAGCTAAGAGATATTATAAAGAGTTAAAAGCAAAGCATAAAATTTATATTGGGTTAAGGAATCAGAGCAGAAATAATCTGCTCTGATTCTTATCTGATCAATAACTATTTATTTTCAGAAGCAGTTATGAGTTATCTGAAAAGAGCATATCTTTTTCAGTCACTACTTTTGCTTTCTTATCATTCACATAAACAGGAATACCACCTACCCAGGTTTCCAATACCGGAATATCCCGCATTTTCATATATTGCAATGAAGGTGTATTTAGGGAAAGAGGGTTCTGTTCCAATATAACAAAATCAGCAAAGTACCCATTATCCAGCGATCCTACCCATTTGTCTGCGTAGCATTGCCATGCAGCATCATAAGTAACGGCAATCAGGGCCTGTTCGGGAGTAAGACGTTCAGCACCGTTTAAAACTTCAATATCCTTTGGATTCTTTTCCATGATTCTGGTAATCGATTGTTCCATCATTCTCAAAGGACCTAACGGGCTCACCTCATTATCACTGTGAAGGGTAATTCTCATTCCTGCAGCAAGCGTTGAGCCACAAAGATCAAGCATTTGTGCCTTTTCACCGAATATCACTTCCTTAAAAGCATATCCCCAATACCCTACGTGTCCGATAAGAAAACTTGGTGAAACTCCCATTTGAAGCATATTCGTAATCTGATCTGCTGTCAGAAGAGAGCAATGTTCTATACGGTTACGAAGTTCAGGACCTTTATATTGAGCCAGAGTACGCTGATACGCATTGATAGCAAATGTTACCGCCTGATCCCCATTGGCATGAACCATCAACGGCCAGCCTTTTACCGCTACCACAGAATTGATCAGTGTATTATAACTTGGCGGAATTGTATGGGCAGGAATCCCTGTCTGCGGAAAATTAAATACCCCTGTATTATCTGCAGGATTGCACAGGTATGGAGCACTCTGATATCCGGTTAATCCCTGGTTTGAACCATCCGAAACCACTTTAATATGTCCATAATATACAGGTTTATAGTGTTCCGGTTCTTTATAATGATCCAGTTTATCTACATCTTCCTGATTGGAGCAAAGATGTGCCCCACCCGTTCTTACCACTTCAGGATGAGTCTCAAAGTATTTGGTTAAAAGTGTTACCGAGCCCTTATTCAGCCCGGCATCATACATAAAAGTAACTCCTCTTGAATTGGCCGTGTGAAAAAGTTCCGTAAGATAACGGTTGATCTCTATGCTCATCGCAATGATCTGCAGTTTTATAGTCTTCAATGCCGGGGTCATCTGCAAACCTTCCTGCAGCTGGCCTTTCGTTTCACTGATATACCTGTCAACAGTTTTATACTCGCTCTTTATATCCGGATTATGATCAAATACATACTCTAATGCTTTAGTATTCAGATAAAGGGTATGCATAGAGGCACTCAACAGCATCATAGGAGTATCATGATTAATAGTATCAAGGATGACATTATCAATCGTTATCAATTCTTTTTTCCCATCAGTTTCCTTAAAAGGCATTAATGACGGATCCAATCCTCTTCCTAAAATAACCGCTCCCGGAATTTTAGGAATATGTCCGTTGATGATAGCCCCAACAGAAGTCAAATCATATATCGCTTTTAAATTCTGTCCGTCAAAAGGGCTCAAATCCAGCCAGCCGGTCATCATTGCCGTAGGAATCATATGAACATGGGGCTCAATCAGTCCGGGAAGTAAGGTTTGAGTACCGGTTAATTCTTTTCTTTGAAATCCTGAATGCTTTTCATTCATATAAGATTCTACCTGAGCTGCTGTACCTGTTACAACGACCTTTCCATCTGCAAATCCAATGGCTTCAATGGTACCGGTGGATCCACCAATCATTGGCAGAATAGTACCTCCGCTTACCATCAGTGTTTGTGGTTTTTCGTGGGTCGCTTTTCCGGAACCGGGATTGATCTTCGTCAGATTTTCTGCACTGAAAAGTTCTTCTTTAAGAACATCTAAAACGGGATTGTGGCAAGAGCAATGGGTGCAGCCATGTGTGTGATTGTGTTGTTTTTCCATGAGAATAATTTGGTTTTAAGTGTATGGTTAAAGTTTAATTCTATCCGTATCTATTTTTAATAATACATTGTCTTTAATGCATAGAAAGACGATCTTACAGTGGATAAGATTTATTATATTATTAAAACAAAACATGGGTATTTTTAATATATTATATTTAAATAAATATTTATAAGTGAATAATTTTCATTTATTTACATATATTAGTTTATTTTATAAAAATAATCAAAATATTCTTTCAACACACTTTTTTCACTCAATATTGATTATTTTTTTCTGTCTAAAATTTTAATTTACAGCACATTTTCATTTAACTCACACTTACTGTATGTATTTTTTAACACTTCATGATCTACTGCAACTCACAATTCTCGTGCTCTACACCATTAAACAAATAACAAGATGATCCAAATACAATAAAGCGCCAATTCGTGAAAATTGACGCTTATTTTTAATATTATTAATTCCGGTTACCATTTCATGGCTTTCCGCATTATTCCTTCAAAGCTTTTTTCAATCGTTCCAGTCCTTCGGTCAGGAGCTGTCTTGGACAACCGATATTGATTCTCATAAAACCTTCCCCATTTTGCCCGTACATCGTCCCCGAATTAAGCCAGACTTTACCATCCATTAAAAGAATTTTCGACAATTCATCAGAAGTTTTACCGAATACACGGCAATCCAGCCAGACCAGATAAGTTGCTTCCAAAGGGACAACATAGATTTCAGGCAGATGTTCGCTGCAAAAACTCTTCAGAAATATGAAATTCTGATACAGATAGTCTTTCAGTTCACCCATCCATTCATGTCCTTTTGTGTAGGCTGCAATCAAAGCTTCCATAGCAATTGGATTAGGATAGCTGTTTTCCTGAAGTTCCAGCATTTTCCGGGTCCGCTCCAATATATTTTTGTTCCGGGAGATCAGATACGATATCGGCAGCCCTGAAAAATTAAAAGTCTTACACGGCGAACCACACGTGACCGACTGAAGTTCATAATCCTGAGCTATTGAAACAAAAGGAATATGCTGACGGTTATTAAAAATCAAATCAGAATGAATTTCATCAGAAACCACCATCACGTTATTCCGTGAACAAATGTCAGCTACTTTCTCTAGATCTTCTCTTGTCCAGACTTTCCCCACCGGATTATGCGGATTACAGAACAACAGAAGTTTAGTTTTCGGATCAGAAGCTTTCTTTTCAAGATCATCAAAATCGATGGTGTAATTTCCTGCTTCATATTTCAGATCATTACAAACAACATGGCAGCCGTAATTTTCTAAAATGGTAAAAAAATGATTGTAAACAGGAGTCTGCAAAATAATATTTTCATCAGGCTTCACAAAAGTACGAATGATCGCCGAAAGTGACGGAAGAACACCTGTTGCAGGCAAAAGCCACTCTTTTTCTATCGTAAAATGATGATTTGTTTCCCACCAATCAATGACAGACTGATGAAAATTCTCAGGAATAGTTCCATATCCGAAAACACCATGAGAAACCTTTTCAGAGATAGCCTGAATGACTTCCGGAGCGGTTTTAAAATCCATATCAGCAACCCACATAGGTAAGATATCTGCCTTTGCCCAGTCCCATTTTACAGAATGACTTCCTCTTCTTTCTATGATTTCGTCTAAATTGTACTTCATGTTTAAGATCATTAATTTGAATCCAGATAATTCTTCAGGTCAGAAATATTTTTAATATTAAGCTCATTCGCCTGTTTCCTTCGCATCATCAAAGCATACGCATTATTAAAACCGAGTGGTTTCAGCCATTCAATTCCATACTGTTTCTGAAATTCCAGATTGACATAATCCAATGTTTTTTCCGGACTCTTAGAAACTTCTTCTATCGTTTTTGCCGAAGGTTTCAGCAAAACCAGCAGTCCGGTTCCTGTATATTCGGGATACAAATCAATTGCATCATTCATCAGAGCATCAAAGCAGATTTTCGTTCCGCCAAGCCCCGTTTTTGTTTCCACTTTATAATTGGTATAGCCTTCGATGAGCATTTTGTAAATTTCGGCAAGAATATACTGTTCACCAAAAATTTTTGACCCGATTTTTATGGTTTGTGAATTTCCTTTGCGTGGATCTTTATACAAGTTTGTTCTTATTAAAAAGTCTTTAGCAATTTTCTCAGGAGTCTGTTTAAGGTAATCGGCTTTATAATTCAGATCTGTCATGATTGAATCATTGAACTTCCCTGCTAAAAGATTCAGTGTTTTGTCCAGTTCAGGAAACTTTTCCAGTGTTTTTGTTTTGATCACGGGAGCAGCAAAATAGGGTGGAAAAATCTTCTTATTATCCTCCAGAACATACAAATCAAAAGCCTTGATTCGGCCGTCTGTAGAATATCCACTGATGAGGTCCAATTCTTTTTCGTAGGCTGCTTTGTACATGATGGCATCACTTACCACCAGAGGATGTGCATCAAGCCCGTATACCGAACGAAGCCCCAGATCACCGTCCTGCCGTCCCATAAATTCGGGTGTAAAGCCTGCCTTAAGCTTATGGTTTGAAGCCGAAGCAAAAAGATAAATAGCCCCGATAATCACCAATACAACCGGGACAATATATTTTAATTTCTTTACAGACTGATAGCTTAATTCCTGTAAAACTGCGATGATTTGATCCAAAAGAACAGCCAATAACGCTGCCGGAATTGCACCGGCCAGAATCATATTGGTATTATTAAGGGAAATTCCGCCAAAAATAAACTCACCCAAACCTCCTGCCGCCACAAATGAAGCTAAAGTTGCCACCCCAACATTGATAACCGCCGCTGTTCTGATTCCCGCAATAATGACAGGCATTGCCAAAGGAAGCTGAACTTTGAAAAGCATTTGTCTTCTGTTCATCCCCATTGCTTTTGCAGCTTCAGTTATCGCCGGATCCACTTCCGTAATTCCGGTGTACGTATTTCTGATGATAGGTAAAAGCGCGTAGATCAGCAATGCAACAATGGCTGGAGTTGCCCCGATCCCGAAAGCAGGAATCATAAAACCTAGCAAAGCAATACTGGGAATCGTCTGTAAAATTCCTGCAATTCCCAAAACAGAACCTGACAATTTTGTTTTTCGGGCAATGAGAATTCCTAAAGGCACTCCAATCATGATCGCCAGAAACAGAGACAAAAAAGTAAGTCCCAGATGCTGCACAACCTGAGTAAGAAGTTTCTCATGCTGCTCTATGATAAACTGCCAAAAACTCTGCTCACTCATACAGTCTGGAATTTTCGGTATTCATTAAAAGCTTTCACCAGATTTTCGTAATCTTCGGAAAGCAAAGTATCAGCGCTCAACTGCTGCAACGCATCCCACACACTTGAATTCTCTGAGAACTTAAGTTCTTCGTAGAAGCGGCTTCCTTCAATCAGAGAGGTCATATCTTTCAGTCTGGCCACTTTGTATTCCAGTAAAAGCCGGTTTTTGGCAAAGAAATTTTTAACGAAATCATTGTTGGGTTGATACAGCATTTCTTTCGGAGTTCCCGTCTGGATAATTTTCCCTTGATCCATCAGGCAGATTTTATGACCTAAATCGAATGCTTCCTGAACATCATGGGTAACCAGAATAATCGTCTTATTTTTAAGTTCTTCCAGTGATTTAAATTCTGAATGAATATCGGTTTTGGTAATATTATCCAATGCTCCGAACGGTTCGTCCATCAACAAAACAGGTGAATCCGCAATCAGAGCCCTGGCAATTCCTACTCTTTGCTGCTGTCCGCCGCTTAATTCGTTTGGAAACCGTGTAAGTATCTCTTCTGAAAGATAAAGTTTATGTAATAATTCAAGAGTTCTTTTGACTGTCTTTTTTTTATCCCATTTCAGCAATTCAGGAATGACTGCTATGTTCTGTTGTATGGTATAATGGGGAAATAATCCGGAATGCTGCATGACAAATCCGATTCCCATACGCACCTCTTCCACTTTTTGCGACTGAATATTTTTACCGTCAATCAAAATAGTCCCGGAATCTATATCAACGAGGCGGTTGATCATTTTCAGCATGGTTGTTTTTCCGCAGCCGCTTGTTCCTAAAAGCACCAGAATTTCTTTGTCATTGGCCTGAAAAGAAATAGCATCCACGGCTTTTTTCCCGTTAAAACTTTTTGAAACCGATTCAACTGTAATCATAGGCAAAATTATTGTGCAAGTCTGATTCCGGTAAACTGCCACTGTAAATGAGTCTGGAAAAAGTTCCGGTAAGTATTTCTGCTGTGTCCGGGCGGAGTGGCCACTGAAGCACCACGAAGCACCATTTGATTCACCATAAATTTCCCGTTATATTCTCCCACAGCTCCTGCTTCTTTTTTAAATCCCGGATATGGAAGATAAGCAGAATTGGTCCACTCCCAGCGCTTTCCCCAGTCAAAATATTCTGATGCAATCTCCCATTCAGCTTCGGTGGGCAGGCGTTTTCCTTTCCATGAAGCAAAAGCGGAAGCTTCAAAAAAACTGATATGGCAGACGGCTTCTTCTAAGTCGATTTCCTCTAAACCATGTAAAGTATAATTCATCCATTTCCCATCAATGAAATGCCAGTATAAGGGGGATTTTGCGTTATTTTGCTTCACCCAATCCCAACCCTCGGCATGCCAGTGTCTGAAATCTTCATAGCCTCCTGCTTCAACAAATTCTAAATATTCTTTATTGGTCACCAATTGACTGCAAATTTTAAAATCATTCAGATATACTTTGTGTCTTCCCAGTTCATTATCAAAACAAAAGCCATCACCCTTAAAACCGATTTCATAAATTCCTTCTGAAAAGCTTATCATCTCTGAGTTTACAACAGTTTCATTTTTTGAAATATTTTCCTTTTTGTAAGGAGGAAATAAAGGATTATGACCTAAAATGTATTTGATATCTGTCAATAATAATTTCTGGTGCTGCTGTTCATGGTTTAACCCTAATTCTAACAGTGACTCCAGTGATTCTGTAAGATATCCGTTCTGAAGAAATTCATCCATCTTCTGATCTACATATTCACGGTATTTAAAAACATCTGAAACAGATGGACGGCTCAAATTTCCTCTGTCAGTACGGATAACACGGGCCCCGATGGTTTCGTAATAACTATTGAACACAAAATTATACTGAGGATCAAAAACTTCGTAACCGGAAAAATTGGGCTGTAAAATAAAGGTTTCAAAAAACCAGGTTGTATGGCCCAAATGCCATTTCGGAGGACTCACATCTACTATAGGCTGAACAACATAGTCTTCAATTTCCAAAGGACTGCAAATCTCAACGGAATGATTTCTGATTTCAGAGTATTTTTTTGTCCTGTTTTTATGAGGTTTTGCTTTTACAAGTAATGCATCTTTTTTCATAAAAAATCATTTTAAATTATACCATCCAGATAGAATCTACAAACCAGTTTTTAGTATCTTTAATCTCAACAAGGATATGAAATCCTGAGTCTCCAGCCAGTTTTTTGATATCCTGTTCAGAAAATTTCTGAGAAATCTCCATATCAATCAGTTCATCTTTTTTAAATTGAAACAAATGGTTTCCCACATAAACTTCCTGATCACAAAGACTTACCAGAAAACTTCTGCAGGCTCCTGAAATAGGGTCATAATTTTGATAATGCTGAAAATTTTCCACCTTGAAATCAGCTTTCAGTTCCCGGTTGATTCTTGTCAGAAGATTAAGATTGAAGGAAGCGGTAATTCCCGCGGGATCATTATAAGCTGCAAGAATGGTGTTTGGGTTTTTCTTCAGGTCAAAACCTACGAGAAATAAATCTCCGGCATTCAGTTTTCTTTTCACTTCATTGCAAAAATGTCTGGCTTCCTCACTCTCCATATTTCCTATATTTCCACCTAAGAAAAGGACTACTTTTTTCCTTTTTGAAATCCCTGTGGCTTTGTCAAGCATATCAAAATACTCTCCTTCCAACGGTAAAATTTCAAGTTCAGGCAGTTTTTTCTTCAGATTTTCCTGTAAAACAGAAAGAATATTTCCTGAAATATCAATAGGCATATAGGTAAAATCTGTTCCTTTTTCTACTAAATTTTTGAGAAGGTAAGATGATTTCATCGCATCGCCTGCTCCTAATTCTATAAGATCAAAAGATTCATTGATATTGGAAATCGCTTTTGCAAGCTCCTCTGTTTTATTCTTAAATATATCCAGCTCACAATTGGTAAGATAATATTCAGGCATAGCCATAATCTGCTGGAAAAGGCGGTCGCCTGTTTTGTCATAAAAATATTTTGAAGATAATTTTTTCGGATGAGCGGACAGGCCTTTTAAAACGTCCGAACCGAAATTATCGGCACCATCATCTTTAAAATGACAATCCTGTTTTAACTGTACATTCATAGTTTACATTTTGTTTTGGTCGTTCATTGAGTACAACTATCTTGCCGACACCGGAATTACTTTCCGAATATCTATAAGCTTCTCCAATTCATCTAATTAAAGATAGGATTTATTTACGGTTTTGATGTACCACATCTTATTTTATTGGTAAAATACTGAACTATTCACGAATACTTTTCTTAAATCAGAATGTTTTAACGGAATCTTTTTCTGAGAAAACTGCGCCAGTATTGCTGTTAAAAAACTGTACATCAAAATCTGAAAGAAATGCTTTTTAAATTGGATAATTATAAGTTTTTAACCTTTTCCGAAGTCTTTAAATGACTAAATTAGCCCAGAATTAAAATGCGCTGAGATTTTTATGAAAAATATATTCTGTGTTTTGCTTATTTCAATGGTAACACCTGTGCTGGCACAAACCAAATTAGAAAAAGCAATTACCAATCTTGAGGATAATTATGAACAAGAGAAAGTATACCTGCTTACCGACAAATCACAATATGCCGCCGGTGATAAAATCTGGTTCAAAAGCTTTGTATTTGACGGATATAACCGATCTGCATTATCCACGACTCTATTTGTAGAATTGTACAATTCTGATAAAAAATTAATAGACTGGAAAACGGTACTTCTTACCAATGGTGAAGGCAGCGGAGATTTTCAGCTGAAAGAAGACCTTCCTGAACAGGTATATTTTGTAAGAGCTTATACGCCTTATATGACCAACTTTAATGAAGATTTTCAGATTGTTAAAACACTTCCCGTTTACAACCCAAATTCCACAGAATCATTAGTAGTTTCTAAAAATTCCGATTGGTCTGCAAAAGCATTTCCGGAAGGCGGAACTTTCATTAACGGCATGCCTACCAAATTTGCGGTAAGATTATCCGGCAATTCTTCTTTACCGGAAAACTGGACCGGAAAAATAATTGATGCACAAAATCCAAAAACTCCTGTCACTACGTTTAAATCTTTTGATAAAAATGTTGCTTCCTTTACAATGACTCCGGCATCAGGAAAAAAATACCAGGCTATTATTCAGGACAATGCAGGAAAAAGCCAGACAATAGATTTACCACAGGCTGCAGACAGCGGTCTTAATGTAGAAGTTCACAGCTCCAAGGAAGGAATTAAGTATTCCTTAAAAGGTGTTAACCTAAAACAACAGCTTCAAGGGTATAAAATTGTCGGACTTATCAATAATCACCTTGCTTACAGAGCGAACATCAACCATTTAACCAATGAAGCATCAAGTCTTATTCCTACAAAAATCAGCAACGGAGCCAATGGTGTTTTACAGCTGGTAATTTTTGATGAGCAGGACAATCCCGTGGCCCAAAGACTTTGCTTTATAAAACCCGGCGATTTAAAGATTGAAAAAGCAGAAATTATAGGCCAGAGTTTAAAACAAACTCCAAGGTCTTTCAACAGCATTGACCTTTCTCCGGAGTCTTATTTCAAAAATTATACTGTTGTGGTAAGTGAAGATGACGGCACCCAAACTCCTGATGAAGAAAATATTCTGAGCGCACTTTGGTTAACGGGGGATTTTACTTCAAAAATAGACAGCCCGGCACAGTATTTTTCTAAAAATGCCAATACTGAAGCTCTGGATGCACTTCTTATTTCTGAAAACTGGAAGAGATTCGACTGGAATTCTGTACTCAGTGGAACTGCCCCTATCATTAAAACCCAATCTCAGCAATATCTTTCTTACCGAGTAAAACCTATTAAAAACAACGCTCTGCTGATCAACTCTACTGTAAATTTAGTATTGCAGTTAGGCAAAAATCAACCTGCCTTTAATCAATTTAAAACAGATCAAAACGGGTATGTCTATTTAAATAATCTCAACAATGATGAACCTGTGAATGTTTCATTATTCGTCAATTCAGAAAATAAAGAATCAAGTACTGATAATTTATTCGTTACCGTGGAACCGCTGGTAAATCCTTCAGAATTTAAAGGTAATTTCCCCGGTACAAAATATACATTGGTAAAATCTGCTAAAAGCAAAACCCTTCCTCCTGCCATTGCCAGAGCCATCAATACTCAAAAAAACATCAGGAAGAAAGAGAGTAATGATATCCAGATTCAGGAAGTAGCATTAGTAGGAAAAAAGAAAGATCCGAAACAGGAATTAGATAAGCAGCTCTCCAGCGGAATGTTCAGTTCTGAAAATTCTACTGTATTTGACTTTGTGAATGAAGATCAGCATGTCTCTGGATCAAGCAATATATTAGACTGGCTGCAGGGAAAAGCAGCAGGTTTAACACTTCAAAGAAATAATTCAGGAGTAAATGTACCGTACATCCGAGGCCAGCAGGCGAAGCTGTATTTAGATGAAGTACTTACTGATGGCTCCATGATTTCATCCCTTCCTGTAAATAATATCGCAATGGTAAAAATTATCAAAGGATCAGGATTAATAGGTGATGCCGTAGCCATCTACACCATGAAAGGCAATATGAAATCTAAAAGTACCGAAAAAGAAGCCCCAAAGAACAACTCAGCCATCATCAAAGGATATGATAAGCCTTCAGAGTTTCCTATTGAAATGATAGATGATGACGCTCCGGAGAAAATTGAAAACGATACCAGAGAAACCCTTTACTGGAATCCGAATTTATTTGACAGCGATTATGTTCCGCCAAGAATTAAATTCTTCAATAACGACAGCGCCAAACAATATAAAGTACAGATCATAAGTTTTGATGAAGATGACCATCTTCTTTTTGATCAGCAGATTTTAAAATAATAAAAAAGCCTTTCAATGATCTTGAGAGGCTTTTTTTGTTTTGAAGCGGGAAACTGGAGGCTGGAAGTTATGATAGTTATAAAAATAGCTGTTTATCTTTTTTAAGGGATAATAACTTTCATTTTTGTCATTAGTTACGTTCAATCTTCTATTCCGATTTCTGACAGCGCATTGTCATTCTGACGAAGGAAGAATCTCAGATCATCCATTAATACAACTCAAAATAACTTCCATCTTCCCTCTCCCAGCTCCCAACCTCTTCACTTCCATTTTCTAAAACGCACAAACAATATTCTGTTTCCCTTTGAAACCTGCATGCTGATGTCGGTTAAATAATTATATTTACGAAAGTAAAACCCGGAACAAAATACAGAACATAAAGCATTATGAATGGATAAAATGAATTTATTAAGTATCGTAACAATCATCTCGTTGTTCGTTTCATTCTTTCTTGTATTTTTTTTACTTACAGTCAAAACAGAACACAAAACCAATAATCGCCTTTTTGCTTTTTTCCTTATCCTCACCGCCATAGATGTGAGTGAGCCTTTATTGAATTCAGTTTCTAGCGGTCCTTCCAATCTGGGAATGCTGAGAACTACATTTGCGTTTTTACAGATTCCTGTTTTCTATCTGTATGTGCTGTCTGTTTGTTATTCTGACTTTAAACTCAGACCAAAATACCTCATTCATCTTCTTCCCTTTTTAGTTGTGAATGCTGTTTTGCTGCCCCGTTTTTACGCTGTAGATACCGCTTCTAAAGTTGACTTCCTTGTCAATCGTCAGCATATGGCAGAGCTTCAGTTCAATCATATCCTGTTCCATATTCAGGTGATTGTTTATTTTACTGCTGTATTCCTGCTTTTAAGAAAGGCTAAAAAGCTTTACCTTGAAAATAATGCCGGCACCCATATCAATTCCTACAACTGGTTGTTCCAGTTTACGGTGGTGCTTACCATTTTATATTCCATTGCTTTATTGAAGAATATTTTCAAGTTTTCGGATTATCCGTACATCTCAGAATGGATAAAAATAGGAGCATTGGTCCTTCAGCTTTTTATTGTGTGCTGGTATCTGTACAAAGCTCTGAATAACCCTGGTCTTTTTAGAAATATTGATTCCAAATTAAAGCTTGTTTCGGATCTGATTTCCGAAGAAAAAAATAATACTTCTGAAGTTGTCAATGAAAATATAAACAATGAAGAATTACTGAAACTGAAGAAACTGATGACAGAAGAAAAACCATTTCTTAATCCTTCTTTAACGATACAGGATATTTCAAAAGAGCTTGAAATTCCCGTTCGTGAGTTGTCTGTTCTTATCAACCATCAATTGGGACAGCATTTTTACGATTTTGTAAATACCTATCGTATCGAACATGCAATGAATATTCTAAAAGACACTACAAAAAGTAAAGTAACCATCCTGGAAATCCTGTACGAAGTTGGTTTCAATTCAAAATCTTCATTCAATACTGCTTTTAAAAAGCATACAGGGAATACACCGACAGAGTATCGCAA
The DNA here is from genome assembly GCF_019970045.1 of Chryseobacterium sp. GVT01B. Taxonomy (GTDB): domain Bacteria; phylum Bacteroidota; class Bacteroidia; order Flavobacteriales; family Weeksellaceae; genus Chryseobacterium. The sequence goes on along the minus strand of NZ_JAHXYI010000003.1, from coordinate 540,889 downwards.
CTCATTACAAAACAACACCTTGTAATTACTCGTACTCGTATCTTACATTACCCGAACGTATTTTTTCAGACTAATGAGGCCGAATACTTTTATTCGGTCGCGTAGATCTAGGTACTTCCACATCTTTGTATCGAAATCATTTTTAACTATTAAAATAACGATACAATGAAAACTTCATTCACTTTTTTAGCAGTACTATTATTGATCAGTACTTTTACTTTTGGACAGAACATTTCCAAAAAAATAGATTCCATCATCAAAGACAATTATCAGAAAAATCCGGACGTTGCCATCAGTGTTGGGTTTATCAGTAATGATGAAGAATATTATACTGCTTATGGAAAACTTAGCAAAGAAAGTTCTGTTGACATTAACAAGAATTCCATATTTGAAATTGCATCTATTACCAAAATTCTGACTTCAAATTTAATTGCCCAGGCGGTTATTGAAAATAAACTAAAACCGGAAGATTATATTGACAATTACCTGCCTAAAAGTTATATTTTACAGAAAAACCTCAGAAACAAAATCAGAATTTCAGATCTGGCCTCTCATCAGTCTGGTCTGCCGGATATAGATTTCGCCAAACTGATAGAATTAAATCCGCAACAGCCGGTAAGTAATGTCACAGAAAAAACACTGACTTCCATTATCAACAACTACAATGAAATCACTGATTATGGTAAATACCGCTATTCTACCATTGGCTATACCCTGTTGGGACAAATACTGGAGAAAGTGTACGGTAAAAGCTATGATGAAATAATCCGTGAAAAAATAATCACTCCTCTGCAGATGACCAATACCTTGACAAAGGATTTCAATGTAAAAAACATCACAGCAGGCTATAATCCCAATGGCGGCGCTCAGGAATTTTTCAAGTGGAATATTACAGCATCGGCAGGATTGGTAAAATCAAATGCCTCGGATATGATCACCTATCTGAAAGCAGTTCTTACCAACGGAAATCCAATATCTAATGCCGCACTTTTAACAGAAAAGCTTTACTATAAGGATGAAAAAAGAGAAATGGGACTAGGCCTTACCATTAATACAGATGATCAGAATACCATTTTCCTGAAGTCCGGTGATTCTATGGGTCAATCTTCCATCATCTGCTACAACAGGGCAAAAAAATGGGGTATCATTATCCTTTTAAACCAAAGAAATTCTAAAATGAGACAAAACCTGCTGAATGAGATCTACAACAAAGTACTGAAATAAATCTTCTAAGCCATCATACAAAAAATCCAGAAAACAATTTTCTGGATTTTTTATTATGGTATTCTATTTCAATTTGCTCTTATTCTTTTTGCCCAGCTCTGATAGATGGGATACCAAACACGATCTCCGTTGGAACCATTGCAGAGAATTACAATACTGCTCTTTGTGGGCAAATGCATAAACACGCCAGCGCTCCAGCCTTCATTCTCCCCGGTATGCCCTACCGTTTCAAGCCCTTCATAATACATGAACCGATATCCAAGACCACTCTTTCCCTTATCGGAAAATGGTGAAACAGATTTTTCCATCAATTGTATGGCTGCCGGTTTCAAGACTTTATGCAGCTTGTTTGATTCATATGTTAATGACAGTTCTGCGAAATGCGCCAGATCCAACACTGTCGTCTGTAATCCTGCTGCAGCCTGTTCTGTAAATATTCTGTTCTTGATAGGCTTGCCCGATGCATCATAAGCCGTTGCAGAATTTTTCATCATTTCTTCCGTCCATTCATAAGTAGTATGATTCAATCCTAAAGGGTTGAAAACATTCTTTTTCATATAATCTGCAAACTTCTCCTTTGCTCTTTCTTCGAGCATCAGCTGTGCCAATGTGTAACCGCCGCCTGAATACTCCCATTGTGTTCCCGGCTCATTGATTAAACGCACACTTTCTCCATTTCTTTTTGTCTTTCCGGAAAGAGATTCTTCCAGACTCAGCAGTTTTGTTCCCTGCTCAGAACCTCCGTAACCATGTACCGAAAGTCCTGCCGTATGGCTGAGAATACGCCTCAGCGTAACTTTTGAAATATCATATTGGGAAGCAGGTAATTTCCAGCGGGTCAGATATTCATTTACAGGATCGTCCAGTTCTACAAGTCCCTTTTCTGTCAGTTGCATGAAGCCCCACGCAGATACCATTTTTGAAACAGAACCCACATTAAAAATGGTTTCTGTGGTTACCGGCTTTTGGCTTTCTTTATCAGCAAATCCTATACATTGTGTCCAGACTATCTTTCCATTCTGAATAACGGCTACGGCTACCCCGGGAACATTGTTATTTCTGGTTGATTCCAAACCGATCCGCTGAATTTCGGTATAGAGTGAATCCTTTTTCACCTTTTCAACCTCAACAGCGTGCTTTGTTCCCGAACAGGAAAGAAGAAATATGGTAAGAGAAAAACCAAAGATGGGTTGTATTATTTTGCCGTTCATTTTCTATTTGTTTACAATATTTCGGATTGAAAGATCAACACTTCCTTCACCTTTGTTGCCGTGCTAAAAATACAAAGAATATTATCAGGAGTATACTCTGCTTCAGGAGTTTTCTGTTTTTCAGTTAAATAACGTCATGTATTCTGATTAAAATAACTTCTATCTTCCAGCCTTTTATTTCTTTAAAACACAAAGATCACGTTCAAATCATTTTATATTTGCTAAGAGGGTGATAAAATCGCGGATGAAGCTGTATGGCTATGCGTTCGCTTAGAAAAATCAATGCAATTGATTCCAACTTTGCTCCCTTGTAATACGATAATCATAGTAGTAAACCTTTGCGTTAAATTTTAGCACTTGTCATTCTGACGAAGGAAGAATCTCTCTGAAATACTTGAGATTCTTCATTACATTCCTGAACTATGTTCGCAGACTTTTAGTCTGTATTCAGAATGACAGCGTTTGAAATACAGATGTTGCCATACCAACCATACGTCACTACAACTCAAACTACCTTCCTTCTTCCATCTTCCCGCTCCCAGCTCCTACCTCCCTCTCCTTTCCAGCATAAGATGCCCCGCATCCAGCATTTTTATCAGATGAATGTAGGGATTGACAATATTTCTTTCCGGCAGATTTTCATACATACCCATTGAGAAATAGACAATCCCGGACATAAAATAATCAAACTCCTTGACGCTGTATTCTTTGAATGCTTTTTTAAAAACCAACACTGGATTTTGATATTCTTTCTCCGAAAGCAAGCCGAGAACCCATGGAGAAGGATTTTCCAACGGAGGATCTGCAACCCATTTCTTTCCTTCTAAATGGATGAGGTAGCACGCACGCACAAACGACCGCACCGCCTGATGAAACTGAAAAACTACCGACGGATCTTCATTGATCCAGCTGTTTCGCTTTATAGCGTAACTCATAATGCTGTTTAACTTCTCTTTAGAGGCTGCCAGATCATTGAACTGGTAAAAGTTCTCCATCAGCTGTAACCCGGAGCGCTTCTTACCGCCTTTCCAAAGCTGAGGTTCAAAATGTGTGCTTGTCTTTTTCATGTTTGTATTTTTTTATAAATGTAATAAAAAAAATCAAACGTGGGTATAATTACCCACAAGTTTTTATCTGTTTCTATTGAACTTGCTTTTTATTTAATTTAATATGTCTGTAACACCAGAAAAAATAGCATTCTTAAAAAGCTTTGGAAAGAGAATCGAAGCATTGAGAACCGAAAAAAACTTAAGTCTCAGACAATTATCACAAAACTGCGACATTGACTATAGTGATATCAGTAAGATTGAAAAAGGATTAAGAAATATTCAAATGTCTACTGTTTTGGAATTAGCAAAAGGGCTAGATATATCAACAAAAGAATTATTTGATTTCGATATTGACAAATAAAAATCCCATTATTACTGGAATTTTTTTATGCCTAAGCTTTGAAGATATTTTCCGTTGAAATCTTTAAAATTTCCGTGAAAATACTGAATCAAAATTTTAACGTGTTTTTTATTTTTGCTGTTTACGGAAAGCCGTAATGCATAAAAAGAAATGTTTTATATTTTTGGCGACACTAAATAATAACATTTATTAGCTAATATTTTTATTCTCTCAAAAAATTCTTTCACCTTATATAGTTATTAAATACTTTTGTATATTAAACGATTTTTACAAAATGGAAACTGACAACCTATACATCGATTTATTTGCTGGCTGTGGTGGCCTTTCTTTAGGACTACATAATGCAGGTTGGAATGGTTTATTCGCTATAGAGAAAAGCCCAGATGCTTTTAAAACATTAGAACACAATTTAATAAATAAGAAAAATCATTTTGATTGGCCTGAATGGTTACCTAAACAAAATCATGATATTAATTCTGTTCTCAAAACTCATGAAAAAAACTTAAAATCCTTGAGAGGAACGGTATCCCTTATTGCTGGAGGTCCACCTTGCCAGGGGTTTTCAATGGCAGGTAGACGTAATGAAACTGACGAACGTAATGACCTAATAAACTCATATATTAAATTTGTAGAATATGTTAAGCCAAAAATCATTTTTTTTGAAAATGTTAGGGGCTTTACTATGGAATTCAAAAAAAATAAAGAGAAAGGGATTGCTTACTCTTCAGTTGTAACACAAAAATTGCAAAGCCTTGGATATTATGTAAAAGGGAAACTAGTAAATTTTGGAGAATATGGAGTTCCACAGAAACGAACTAGATTCATACTTATTGGTATTAGAAATGATCTTCAAAATTCATCTCAAGAATTAGTTGATGACTTTTTCTTGTCTCTTCAATATAAATCTTTTAGTTTTCTACAAAAAAGAGGATTGTCTAAAGATACTAACTTACAAGATGCTATTTCTGATCTTCTTAAATCAAATGGAACAGAAGAATCACCAGATACAAAGAGCTTTCAAGCAGGAAAATATGGTCAACAACAATCTTCATATCAAAGATACATGCGAAAAAGGATCCGTCGTGAAGTTGCGGATAGTCATAGATTTTCAAAACATACATCAATAACTTTAGAAAGGTTTAAAATAATACTTGAGTTATCAATTAACCGCAGGAATCTTGATTTAAGTAAAGATGTTCGTGAAAGATATAATTTAAAAAAGCATACTATAATACCGTTATGTGGAGCAAGTAAAAGCCCTACTATTACAACTCTTCCAGATGATTACATACATTACTCTGAACCTCGTATACTCACCGTTAGAGAATATGCACGTATACAGTCTTTTCCAGATTGGTATGAATTTCAGGGCAAATATACAACCGGAGGAAAAAGAAGAACTCAAGAGGTTCCTCGTTATACTCAAATTGGTAATGCTATTCCACCTCTTTTTGCAGAACAAGCAGGTATAATACTTCAAAAACTCATAGTATAATGGCAAAAGTAAATTTTAGAACCAATGTATTATTAAAAAATATTATTGGCAAAGATTTAATTACTGATGATAATGTTGCAGTATTAGAATTAGTTAAAAACTCATTTGATGCTGGTTCTAATAATGCGAATATTATATTTAGAGACGTTATTACTAATCAAACACCCGAAGAATATAAAAAAACAAACAAGTCAAAATTCATACTTCGTGATAATGGTTCTGGGATGTCAGAATACGATTTAATAAACAAATGGTTAAATATTGCTTATTCTGATAAAAAATCTAAAAAACAAGAATTTAACAGAAATTTAGCTGGTAATAAAGGAGTTGGCAGATTTTCATGTGATAGACTTGGAAAATCGCTCGTTATATATACTAAAAAAATAAATAAACCTTTACTAAGACTATCAATTGACTGGACAAAATTTGAAAAAATAGATGATATTAAAAAAAACATTCAAGATATTGATTTTGATTTAGTTGAAATCTCTCCAACTAAATATATTCAAGAAACAGGTCTTGAAGTCTTTGATAGTGGTACAACTTTATTTATAAGTAATTTAAGGGATATTTGGGATTTTGATAAAATAAAGTCTCTCAAGAGACAGCTTGAACGTTTTATAAATCCGAATCAAAACTTTGAATCTGAATCTTTTGATATTAATATTGAAGCAAATGAATTTATAAATTATGAATTAAATATTCCAGAAGTAGAAAAAATTAATGGTATAATTAAAAATAGGATTTTTAGTGAATTAAATTTTAAAGCTACTTATATTAATTCTATCATTTCTGAGGATGGAAAGCTAATTACAACAGAATTAATTGATCGGGGTAAGAAAATTTTCACCTTAGTTGAGCATAATTTATATACTTTATTAAAAAATATAGAAATTAATATTTATTATTTAAATCCTTATTCAAAAGCATATTTTAGAAGACAAACAGGTATTAGATCTGTCGACTTCGGTTCTATTTTTTTATTTATTAATGGTTTCAGAATACCACCATATGGTGATCAAGGTAATGATTGGTTAGGCATGGAAAGAAGAAAGGGCCAAGGATATAATAGATTTCTTGGAACTCGTGAAGTGATAGGAAGAATTGAAATTAATGGAGTTAATTTTGATGATGAAAGAGATGACTTCTTTATTATTTCCAACAGATCAGGTGTTGATAGTAATAAGCATTTTGAACAATTGACTAAAAATGATTCACCATATGGCTACTATTTTAAAATTTTCCGAAGGCTAGAAAGGTTTGTAGTAGAGGGGATTAAATGGGATAGTTCTTTAATAAAAGAGAATGAGATAGAAAAAAAAGTTTTAAATGATAAAAACTGGAGTGAATCAGATGAAAAATATATTGAGGATTCTTTGGAAAGGAATAAACGTATCATCTCTAATATAGAAAAAATTATAAATGTTAGGGGCGATGATGTTATATCGTTATCTATAAATAAGAAATTTGTTGAAGAATTAGCCCATGAGCAAGCCCAAAGAGCACACGAACAAATCAACTTTATCATTAATGAATTGAAAGGAAAGGATTTAACCTCATCCCAATTAAATGATTTGATAGGAAAAATAAGTAAAACAAGTGCTAATTTAAAAAATTTTCCTTCAGAAAATTTTGAACTTGAAAATCTATTCGACGAAGTCCAAAATTTAAAGACTCAGTTAGAATCTGGATACAAAAAAAGGAAAGAGCTAGAAGATGAAACTATAAGACTCCAAAAAGAGCTAGAAATAGAGAAAGATAAAAATACTTATTTAAGGACTTCTTCTAGATCTTTAAGTGAAGATGCTAAAGGACTCATCCATAACATTAAAATAACATCAAAAAAAATCAGCACTACTGTTGATAATTTGTATTATAAAATCAGTGAAGAAACATATAAAAAAAATGATATATTAAAATCATTAGGAAATATAAAATTTCAAGCTGAAAAGGCATTGAAAATAAGTAAGATTATTACACGATCGAATTTTAAGACAGATAAGAATGAACAGATCGTTGATATTGTTAAATATATCGAACAATATATTGAAATTTATTCAGATCTTTATGAGAAGACTCAAATGTCATTCAAAATCAATAGTAATAATGCTGAGCTTGTAAAAAAAGTTAGCTTGCTTGATATATCTATAATTCTTGATGATTTAATATCTAATGCTGAAAAAGCTGGGGCAAATAAAATATTAATTAATATCTCAAATATAGACAATAGTAACCTCAAGATTATTTTTAATGATAATGGCAATGGAGTAAATGATATTTTTTTGGATAATCCTGAAAGAATTTTTGAATTAGGAGTAACTACTACAGATGGCTCAGGAATAGGCCTTAATTCAGTTAGGACAGCTTTAAAGTCTATTCAAGGAAAAATAACTTTTCTAGGAAATAATTTATTTGAAAAAGGAGCAACGTTTGAAATATTAATTAATAATTAACCATGCAAAAAAATTGTATAATATTTGATAATGAAGATCAATCTGAAGAAATAGAAAAATTAGAAAGGGATGCAAAGTTAAGATATGGAATAACATTAACATGTGAACAATTTAATGTTGGTAGTACCGAAAAAACCGAGTTTCTAACTAGCGGTAAGATTGATATTTCTAAAGTTATTACCGAATTCAAAAAAAAATTTAGTAGAGGAGCAAATTTTCACATTGCTGCATTTGATTGGGACTTAGGAGATGATAAAATTGATGGAGTTGAACTTATAAGATTATTAAATGCTGATAAAATAATGTTAAAAACTCCTAAAATATTATATTCTGGATTACTTGAAGATAAAATATCCGGTCAGCTTGACGCTTTTAAAAAAAATCAAATAAAAAAAGATGGTTTGCTAAAACGGATAAAAGCTTTAATAAAAATAGATATTAAGGATTTTGTTGAAAGAGATGGTTATGAACAAGAAATCATTTCAACTATTTTGAAAGAAGAAGATTCATTGGATTTTTTAATTGAAAAGGAATTAGAAAAATTTCCTGAAATGATTTTTAAAAATAGATTCGTAAGTGATAGTTTCAATGGAAAATCTTTTAAAGAGGTAAATGTACTTATATGCAATAATGATAGATTGAGAAATGAATTTAAAAAAGAGATTATTGAGCAAGTTATTGCTTATTTAACTACATCTTATAGCTAATGAAAAAAATTTTACTTATTCACCCACACGATAAAAGCACTAAATTTTTAAAAAGAATAAAAAATTGCCTAGTAAATAATTCTTCTAATTTAATTCATTACTATAATGTAAAGCCAAATGATAATTCACACGCAAATTGTATAAAATTAATTAAATCTATGCCCGAAGATAGCTTAATTATTTTTATGGGACATGGAACAAAAGATGTGTTATGCGGAAGTAAAAGTGATGATTATGAAATGTATGAATTCACTAGTGATGAAGCAATGCGTGAGAATCAATTTTATATTAATTATTATAAAACTGAATTTTTTAATGAGTCTAACTTTAATGTATTTGAAGGCAAATTATTTTTTTGCTTAGCTTGTAATTCACGTGATTTAAGTCAAAAAGTTATAAAAGATGGTGCAAAGGCATTTATTGGCTTTGGGAATTTACCCACTTCTAAAGAAGAATTTATTCAAGAGAAGACAAATTTTCCTTCAAAATATTTAGTAGCACAAATGAAATCCGAACTCAATTATATATTAAAAAAATCATTGTTAATTGCTATTCACAATTCTTATAATTTTGATCAATTACTTAATCTATTACATTTTTTTGCTAATCAAAGGATTGCACATCATTTAGCAAATAGAAAAAAGAAAAAGGAGCGGTTTATTTTGGCTGATCAATTATACTTCTTGAAAAAAAATTTGAAATTAGTTGGAGATAGACACATATTAATTACAGCTTGATTTCTTTACTTTCATTGCCCATGTTCCCGCATGAAAGTTACTTATATTTGAGACTTAACGGAAATTATAGAGCATCCCCAACACTTACCATATGAAAACAAAACTTAGCTATCTGTTTATTCTGTTATATGCTCTTGTAAGTGGTCAGGAAAAATCTATCATTAATGACCTGAAGTTTTCTAACTATTTCGGGCATCCCAAAACCATCACAGAGATCATCACTTATTCACCGGAAAACAGCTATAAAAACATTTCCTATTATGACAAAGAGGGGTTTCTGACAAAAATAGAATATTACAATGCTATCGGAAGCGGGCCTTCTCAGGAAAGGTCTATCAATAAGATCATCACCTATAATTCAAAGGACAAAGCCAAACGCTATTTTGAAGCCTTTAATCCTGGGAATAAGAAGATAGAAACTACAGGCTATTTTGAAAAAGTTTCGGATTCTCTGTACAAAAGAGTTTCAAAGGATTTGGCTCACAATATATCCCTTAGCAAGATGTTTTATTTTGACAAAAATAACCGTCTTATAAAAACAGAAGAAACCGGAAATTTCTTTGAAACGCCAGTTAACAGCACTATTTTTTACACCTACATCAATGAAATGAGAAGTGAAACCCTTCTTGAAGATGCCACTAAGCAAAAAAAATCTAAGCTCATTTATAAAAATGTAAAGCTTGATCCGCAAGCCAACTCCATTTATGAAGAATTAGCAGATGATCAGGGAGCAATACAACAAAAAACAGAAAGAGTATTTGAGTATTATTAACCACTCTGGTTCAGCACTTTCATAAAAAACATAGAATTCAATATAAAGACTAAAGGCACTTTCAAATAGCCTCCGGACATTTCTATAAGTATCCGGAAGTATTTTCCAAACTGTCCGCCCCCCTTCAAAAATAATCTGCAACACTTATCCAAGTGTCCGGAGCCACTTACAGAAATATCTTCAGTTTCTTCCCTGATCGCTCTTACCACTTAAACAACTGTCTACAGACACTTAGATAGGTGTATATCGACAATGATATAAGTGTGTCCTGAAACCTACAAACTACCTCCAGACCGTTATCTAAGTAGCTCTACCCACTTATCATACCCTCTCCAGGGACTTCCGAACAGCCTCTACCCCCTTGAGGAAGTGTCTCCAGCCTCTTAAGTAAGGGGATCTACCCCCTTGGGTAAGGGGGTATAGGGGGTTGTATAAGGGGGTAAAGGGTGTTACATAAGGGGCTAGAGACCCTTATCTAAGAGAGTCTAGCCCCTTGTATTAATGGCTCGAGGGACTTCTGAAGGGTGTAAAGGGATAAAGCTTATTTGTGGCTATCCTTCTGCAAAGTTATTCAACATTATAGTTGAGGTTAAGATTTTCGGTTTCTAATAATTAATTCCAGATTTCTAATTAGAAAATGAAGAAAAACACCTATACCAATACAATAGATTATGATATAATGAATCGTATAAAATATATTAGCTGTTGGTGTCAATGGAGACATATTTCCTGTAAATAAAGAAGATGCACTATAAGGAAGTAATGTTGTATAAGTCCAAAAATTGTTTTTATCTAATTCAACTTTTTTAACTTTGTAGTAATGGAGTTCATTTTTTAAATAATTAATATCATGAGTGATTACACTTCCAAATTTCATAGAATCTAATTCGCTTTGACCACCAGTCTTCCTAAATTTCTTTTTTAAAACACCCTTCTTATCAAATATATAAATTGTTGCCATATAATCTTTTCCAGGAATATTAAAATCAAAATCTGAATGTAATATATAGCCCTCTGTAAAAGTTAATTGCTCCAATTCTTTTAACGACTTGTTTAAGATTGTATAATTTGACAACTTGATATTTTCAAGATATTTTATTTGGGATGGAATATCTTTAGAATCATCAATCCACTCATTCATCACTACCTGTTTTTGATTATCATGAATAGCTGTTTTAAATTCAAAGCTATTTGGGTTACTTTTAAGCATTAAAGTATATAAAAACGGGAAAACCACTAAATGTAATGCCAACATGATTGCAAGAGATGAAATTGCATATTTAGATTTCTGATACTTTTTAGAAATTCTGTAGAGATATGCACAGAATGATAAAATAATTAACATTAAGAATACTGTTGAAAAAAACTCTCCAACACCAAATGAGATAGTAATTAAATTTAGTAACATAAAAATTTTTTAGCACAAAAATATAGGAGATAATTATACATTCGTAACGGAAAACCGTAATGTAAAACCATTGAATCGTGATAAATTTCATCTGTTAAATAAATTTATTATGGAAACAATAAAAGCAATTAAACCAGGCCCAAAACCTGACAAATCTGACGGAACCCCAGACAGAAGAAGAAGGGTAACACCGGAAACGAAACCAAAGCATCCGGAGTTAAAGCCTCACAAGCACAAGCCTGGAGATTCAAAATAAACAAGAGTCCCAGCATTGCTGGGATTCTTGCTTTTACTTCAACCATATTTAATTGCAGCTATGGCTCTATTGAAAAAATAATAATACTATAAAATCCATGACACACAAAGAAATCAGAAAAGCTCATCTAGAAAATAAAAAACTTCATGATGATAAAGCCATTAATTTCCAAGAGTATATTAACAAGCAATTTGAATTGCTTAATGAATTAAATAAAGAAATAGATAGATTAGAAAATCTTCATTTATATTTTTTAAAAATATAATAAATTGGTTTAGAAACTTGTTATCGATAAGCTCAAAGTCATGAGACTTTGCATCGTTAGGCCATTACTTTTGATCCAAATATTTAATTATATTTGAAGATCAACCAACACACCTATTAACATGAAAAACAGTAGTTATGAAATACAACTCAGACCAACCACAATAGCGGATCTGGATATTCTTTTTGAATTTCAGCTTGAACCTGAAGCCAGGCATCTGGCAGCCTTTATGTCAAAAGATTCCACCGATAAAGAAGCTTATCTGGCGAAGTTCACAAAATTGCTGGCTGATCCTACCATCAACAATCAGACGATTATCGCAGATAATGAGATCGCCGGAAGCATTGCCAGGTTTATCATGGAAGGGGATGCAGAAATCACCTATTGGATTGATAAACCTTTCTGGGGAAAAGGTGTCGCCACAACAGCATTGAAAGATTTTCTCACTCTTGAAACCACCAGACCTATTTTCGGACGGGTAGCTTTTGACAATCTGGGTTCACAAAAGGTGCTGGAAAACTGTGGCTTTGTAAAAGTAGGCACAGATAAAGGCTTTGCCAATGCCAGACAAACAGAGATCGAAGAATTTATTTACAGACTTGACCGTTAATGCGGCCCCCATGTATCGAAAAGATTAATTGAAAGACTTCCTGAACTCCAAAGGAGAAAGCTTGGTTTTTGTTTTAAATAAATTACTGAACGACTGGGAATGCTCAAACCCCAGTGCATACGCCACTTCACTTACAGACAGGCTGGTGGTGGAAAGCATTTCTTTGGCCTGGCTGATCAGTTTGTCATGAATATGCTGCTGGGTACTCTGCCCCGTTAAGGAACGCAGCATATCACTTAAATAACTGGGTGAAAGATGGAGGTTTTCTGCAAAATAACTTACTGTAGGTATTCCTTTATTAAGAGACATTTCATCTTTAAAATATCCATCCAGCAAATCTTCAAATTTTTGCAGAAGGCTGCTGCTGGTAGCTTTACGCGTAATAAACTGGCGCTTATAAAAACGGTTGGCATAGTTCAGGAGCAGCTCTATCTGGGAGATCATCACATCATGGCTGAAGTCGTCAATACGGCTGTTGAGTTCAGATTCAATAAAATTAAAGATAGAAAGTACCGTATTTTTCTCTTCTTCAGAAAGGTGCAGGGTTTCTTTCGTAGAATAGGAGAAAAAACCATATTGCTTTATCTTCCTGGCGATGGGATATCCCAGAAAGAAGTCAGGATGTATGAGCAGAGAATATTGTGAACAGACCGTATCACTGTTTCCGTTCCCTCCTATCACCTGGCCGGGTGCTGCAAAGAGCAGTCCGCCTTCATTAAAATCGTAGTAGCCCTGTCCGTATTCTATCCTGCCGTCCAGTTTCGGTTTATAAGATATTTTATAGAAACTCAACACATGTTTTTGAGACAATTTATCTGTTGCCACCAGATTGTGCGCCCCATTCATTAAGCTAATGAGAGGATGCTTGGGTGTTGGCAGTCCGAAAAACCGGCTGGCTTCTGATAACGATTCAAATTTGAACGGAGTTTGATCTGTCTTTTTCATAAATGGTATTTTAAAGGTACGAAAAACCGGCTATAATTTTATAACCGGCTGTTACTGTTTATTACGATCCCTGTGCTGCGCTGGAAACTTCATCCCACGCTTCCCAGAGATTGATTCTTTCTGCATATACAGACTTCACCAAAGGAAGGTTATGACTTCCCAGATGGAAACGCAAGGGCGGATTTTCAGAATCTACCATTTTGAAGAGCGCTTCTGGCGTCGCTGTAGGGTCTCCCTTCTCATAAGACTGAATGGTCTTTATAAATTCTGTCTTAAAGTCATTGTACACCTCCATGTTCTGAGAAAATTTCAGTGAGTCCTGACTTCCAAATTCCGTGGCATACGCTCCCGGTTCTATAATCGTCACTTTGATCCCGAATTGTTTGATCTCTTCCGCAAGACTCTCATGGATGGCTTCAAAAGCCCATTTGGAAGAACTGTAATACCCAATCACTGGCAATGTAACGTGTCCGAGATTACTTGATGTCCCCAGAATATGCCCGTATCCCTGCTCTCTCATGATTGGCAGTACCGCCTGAATGACACTTACAGGGCCCAGAATATTGGTTTCATATAAAGAACGGATTTCATCTGCACCTGCCTCTTCAATAGTTCCTACCAGCGAATATCCGGCATTGTTCAGTACGATATCCAGCTTCCCGAAATGCTGGTGAGCCTTATGTACGGCTTCTTTTACCTGCTCAGGCTGGGTAACATCCAATGCTAAAGTAAGTACGTTATCACCGTATTTCTCCTTAAAATCGGCAATGCTTTCCAGTTTTCTTGCGGTAGCCACCACTTTGTCACCACGTTCCAACGCTGCCTCAGTCCAGATGCGTCCGAAACCTCTTGATGCTCCGGTTATAAACCAGATTCTATTTTGCTGTATCATAATTTTAAAATGTTTTTTTGATAAAGCAAAATTATAAAGCCTGTCTCCTGAAATTGTAGTCTAATCGCAGACCTTTGTAGGCGAATTGAGGATCTTTAAGCTGAAACAAAACCTAGACTGTGACTATATCAAAACAAGTACACATAAAGGCTTTGCCAATGCCAGACAAACGGAGGTTGAGGAATTTATTTACAGACCTCAAGACATAAAAAAACAGGCAGTAAAAACCCTCTAATACTCTTTTTGTGGAGTTGGAGGGAATCGCCCCCTCGTCTAGTTTTGCAGAGAAGAAGGGACTCGAACCCTCGATAGATCATAAATATTTTGTAGTATTGCAGCTCTTTCATAAAAAACATATACTTTTCTTAGAGCACCTGACTCATAATCAGGTGGCCATTGAGCTATTCCCTGATAAAGAAGAAGCCATTCTTCATTTTATCTAAATCAAAAAACATCCATCATATCATTAAAAACATCCATTTTCAGCAGTAAGTAATAGGCGCAACTTTGCAACAGACAAAATAGAAAAGTACAACCTTAAAATGTAAACAAAATGTCTGTTGCAAATCTCTCATAGTGGCTAAAAAATTATGATATTCGCTTCAGATTAAGATACAACTAAAGTCGATTGAGATACATTTATAACCGGACAATATAGCAATTTTGTGGCTGTAAAATTATACAATAACTTAATTCATATATACAAAGAATGGGAAGTAAAATTTTAAAAGTATCATGTATTTTAGATCAATTCAGATCACACCATTTTTTTCACTATGTACCAACAATGATATTGGTGTTCAGTACATTGGTCAATATAAAATGAACTCTTATCTAACATATAAAAAAACCTTATTAAATGAAAATCGTATTAACGGGTTCGGTAGGACCTATAAGCAAGCCACTTGCAGAACAATTGATTACAGCAGGTCATGAAGTGACTGTTATAAGCAGCCAGCCGGCAAAAAAGGAAGAAATAGAATTATTAGGTGCAATAGCAGCCATCGGAAGTATAGAAGACATTAATTTTTTATCAAAAACATTTGCCGGGGCAGATGCAGCATATCTTATGGAACCTACTGTCAATATGTTCGATCCCTCCGTAGATCTGCTAAAGAATTATGAAAAAATTTGCAACCGGTATATTAAGGCTGTTATGGATTCAGGATTAAAGAGGGTTGTTCATTTAAGCAGTATTGGAGGCCACTCCGCTACAGGAAATGGTATGCTGGCCTTTCACTTTTATGCGGAGCAGGCAATTAAAAAATTACCGGAAGAGATTTCTGTCAAGACCCTTCGTCCTGTTTCTTTTTATTCTAACATACTGTCATTTATACCCATGATTAAGGAATATGATGCCATAATCACCAGTTACCATGCTGAAACCCCCGAACCTTGGGTTTCACCTCTAGATATTGCTGCTGTTGCTGCTGAGGAATTGGTTTCATTAGCTGCCGGGCGGGAAGTGCGATACATTGTCAGTGATGAACTAAACAGTGAGAAACTGACAAGAGTATTAGGTGAAGCTATTGGCAAGGAAATTCAATGGATAAAAATAGCTCATGATACATTAGAAGAGTCTTACAAAGAAAAAGGTATGAGCCCTCAGGCCGCCAACGGGTTTGCAAGACTAAACCAGGCAAAAGACAGTGGTAGTCTATATGAAGACTTAATTAACAATAAAGACAAAATTACCTATGGTAAAGTGAAAATTGAAGACTTTATCAAAGATTTTACAAAAGTATATCAAAACTCTTAAAACAATTACATATGAAACATCTAAATATTCCCGGAAACAGTATCACTGATACCAAAATTTCTCAACTGGGGCTCGGTACTATGCGTATGGCTGCCAATAAGGATCAAGGAATAAGTGCAATACATGCAGCGCTGGATGCTGGCATCAATTTTATTAATACAGGCGATTTTTATGATGCAGGGCTTAGTGAAATTCTTGTGGGTGAAGCTTTGAAAGGTCGTAAGAGAGAAGATGCATTCGTATCAGTAAAATTTGGAGGAATGCTGAAGGTGGATGGTGGTATGTATGGTATCGACTCCCGCCCGGAACTGATCGAAACCTACCTTACCTATTCATTGAAAAGACTTGGATTAGAGTATGTTGACCTTTACGAGCCTTGTCGTATAAACCCTCATGTTCCCGTTGAAGATACCATTGGAGCAGTGTCAAGATTGGTTGAAAAAGGCTTTGTGCGAACCATAGGTATTTCAGAAGTTGATGCGGCAACGTTAAGAAGGGCCAATGCAATTCATCCGATAAGTCTTGTTGAAGTAACCTACTCGCTAATGGGCAGAAAGATTGAGGACGAACTTTTACCGACCGCAAGAGAATTAGGAATTGGTGTTGTAGGCTTTGGAGTACTATTATCCGGTGTAATCGGTGGTTCTAATCCAGATTCTAAACTCGCACAGATCAAGCATATGGTTTCAGATAACACTCTTGAGAATTTTAATCAGAACCTTTCTCTAAACGATGCATTGGAAGAAATTGCCAAGGATAAGGGAGCGACACTATCGCAGTTGGCTATTGCATGGGTATTAGCTCAAGGAAACGACATCATGGCGCTGGTAGGTTCAAGAACACCGGAGCAGGTACAAAATGCTTTAAAAGCACTAGAACTTACCTTAACACAAGAAGATTTGGATCGTATTGAAAATATTATCCCTAAAAATAATGCAAAAAGCGACTATATGCCGATTATGAATTTAGCCGAAAATGGATTATTCAACCATTAATTATAGGGTGAAAAATGGCTGCAATCAGTTTTTAGTCAAGCAAACTGCTGTCCTCTCAATAGAATGTATAGTTTACAAAAAGTAAATTGTCTTACACTAAATAGTCCGATTAAAATATAATCGGACTATTTTATGCCCGAAAACAGAACCGGCTCACCGTTACTGCCAGAGTCTGTATATAGGAGGTCATTCTGTTAGACAATAATCTATACTTTTTTTATCATATCTAGCGTATATATAGCTACATAAAAAGTTGATATGGCTACTGTTCAGGCTGAGTTTATTTATAAATTTGTATTATTAATTTAAGTCAAATCATGGAAATAAAAGCCCCGATACGGTTAACAACAATATCTGAATTTCATAAGTTCTGGGAACTTCCTAAGCCGGAAAATCCATTACTCAGTGTCATTGACTACCGGGATATCAATCACTCTCTTTCACAGCCGGAGCAGCCTGTGATACTTGATTTTTATTCGATCACCATCAAACGTGATCTTGGCGTAAAAATGATCTACGGACAGCAATCTTTTGACTTTGACGAAGGGATTATGTTTTTCATGGCTCCAAACCAAGTTTTCAGAATTGAGAAAGAGAAAAGAAATATTACTGATCATTCGGGTTGGATACTTCTTGTACACCCTGATTTCCTGTGGAATACCTTTCTGTCCAAAAACATCAAGAAATATGATTTTTTTCAATATTCTATGCATGAGGCATTATTTCTTTCTGAAAAAGAAGAAGATATCGTAGTAAATATTATCAAAAATATTCAGCAGGAATACCATTCCAACATCGATAATTTTAGCCAGAATATTATTATTTCACAGTTGGAGACACTATTGAATTATTCTGAAAGATTTTATCAAAGGCAGTTTATTACGAGAAAAATAAACAATCATAGACTCCTGGAAAAAATGGAGGACTTCTTGATCGTTTATTTTAAAAATGATAACCTAGTTAAAAAGGGTCTGCCTACGGTGAAATTGATAGCACAGGAATTGAATGTATCTCCCAGTTATCTTAGTGGTCTGTTAAAGCATCTCACAGGAAAGAGTACACAGCAACATATTCAGGACAAGATCATCGAACATGCGAAAGAAAAATTATCCACTACTGAACTTTCTGTTGCTGAAATCGCTTATGAATTGGGGTTCGAACACCCACAGTCTTTCAATAAGCTCTTTAAGATAAAAACAAAATTATCTCCGCTGGAGTTTCGCGCTTCCTTTAATTAATAATTGTCAATTAAAATTGAGTGCCTGCTTCTATTACACGCTCGCCACAAGGATCAATACTCTTACCCATTAAGTTATTAAATCAAAAACAAATTGTAAAAGATCACAATAGTTGCGCATGCATCTCAATAAAGCTCTGTAAAGCTCTGGACTGGGGACCGTCTTTTCTGAAAACAAGAATAGTATTCATGGTTCCCAGCTGCTTATTCAGTCCATAGGTCTTAATGCCTCTTCCTGCGTAGTATTTGGAAACAATTTCTTCCGGCAGAATACTGATTCCCAACCCTGCTTCTACGAAATTAATCACACCCTCAATAGAATTCAGGGTGGTACTCTTATAGTTCAGAATTCCTTTATGGCTTAACCAGGATTCTAATCTTTCCCTGAAAATACAGCCTTCATCAAATACGACAATCTTCAAAGGTTCATTCGCGATGAGTGTCTGCAGGTTCGGGCCTTTTGATGAGGTAAGGATCACCAGCTGTTCTTCTTTAATGCAGATTTTCTCCAGTCCTTTGGCGTTCACCGGAGCGGAAACAAAAGCTGCATCCAACCTGTAATCCAGAACTCCGGAAAGTACAGAATCTCTTGTATCTGATTTAAAATCCAGCTCAATGCCGGGATATTTTTCATCGAAGGTATTGAGAATTTCAGGTACTTTCAATGCCATCGTGGTTTCTATACAGCCTATTTTCAGACATCCTCTGATGTTTTCACCGCTCAGAATATTATTCTTTGCCTCTTCCACCAAATGCCGAATCTGTTTAGAATACTGCATCAGGATCATGCCTTCAGAAGTAAGCTCTACCTTTCGTGAGGTACGTGAGAAAAGTTTGGCATCAAACTCATCTTCAAGACTTTTTATTCTTGCCGTAACATTGGACTGAACGGTAAACATCATGGAAGCAGCTTTAGTAAAACTGCCACTTTCTGCCACGGCTTCAAATATTTTCAAATCGTTTATATTCATTTCAATCAATCATTAAAAGTGATTACATTGATTATAATTAATCGTTTTCAGTAATCAAATATCCGTATTAATTTTGAATATCAAAAAAATTCAATGAAAATAATTTCTAAACCATTCATTGCAGGCCTGTCGCTTGGCTTATTGATGAGTACTATGACAATGGCCCAATCTAATCAAAAATCATTTGTAAACAATCACATTATGGAAAACTACCCTATTCACTATCGCAACATCAAGGTCAATGATTTAAATCTGTTTTACAGAGAAGCAGGTCCTGCCAACGCTCCTACGATCCTTCTTCTTCACGGATATCCTACATCGTCACACATGTTCAGAAACCTGATTCCCATACTGAGTAAAAAATACCATGTTATTGCTCCGGACCTGCCTGGTTTCGGGTATTCCGACGCTCCGGATCATCAGCAGTTCTCTTACACCTTTGATAATCTTGCAGGAACTGTACAGGCATTTATTGACAAACTTGGAATGAAACGTTTTGCGGTTTATATCTTTGATTATGGCGCTCCTGTAGGGCTACGCCTTGCCATGAACAATCCTGAAAAGATCACCGGAATTGTTTCTCAAAACGGAAATGCCTATGAAGAAGGATTAAGCAAAGAATGGAATCCGATACAGAAATACTGGAAAGATCCTTCACTAGCCAACCGCCTTGCGCTGAAAGATTTTGTATCTAAAGAAGCAACGGTTTTTCAATACTATCATGGCGTTTCCGATCCTTCTCTTATTGCACCGGAATCCTACACACTTGATCAGAAATTCCTTGACAGACCGGGTAATATAGAAATCCAGCTGGACTTAGTAAGAGACTACAGAACCAATGTTGCTTTGTATCCGAAATTCCATGAATATTTCAGAAAATACCAGCCGAAACTGTTATTGGTATGGGGAAACAAAGATCCATATTTCCTGCCTGCAGGAGCCGAAGCTTATAAAAGAGATCTGCCGGATGCGAAATTAAAATTCTATGACACCGGACATTTTGCCCTGGAAACAAATGCTGTAGAAATAGGGGCTGAGATATTTGAATTTATGGGAACATTACCCCAATAGCCAATGTAAGTTTTAAACTATTAAAAAGTAAGCGAAATATATAATTATGAAAGCAATTGTCATTAAAAACTATGGCGGACCGGAAGTTCTGGAGGTAACGGAAATACCTGCTCCTTTTATAACAGAACCTTCTCAGGTATTAGTGAAAGTAAGAGCCACTTCTGTAAATCCTCTGGATTATCAGGTAAGACGCGGAGATTATGCATCACACTTTGAATTGCCTCTCACAACCGGTCATGATATTGCCGGTGATGTTATCGCAGTAGGTGAAGCCGTGAAAAAGTGGAAACCTGGTGATAAAGTCTATTATTCGCCTCGTTTTGGCGGGCCGGGCAGCTATTCTGAATACCATGTTACCGACGAATCCTCATTATCAGGAATGCCTGATAACCTAAGCTATGAGGAAGCGGCAGCTATTCCGCTTATTGGAGGAACGGTATGGGAAATGATTGTGGTACGTGCCCAACTAAAAAAAGGAGACAACATTCTCATCCTTGGAGGTGCGGGAGGTGTGGGCTCACTCGCCATACAGGTGGCCAAATCATTAGGTGCCTATGTGTACACAACAGGACAGAGCAGCTTACATGAAAAGCTTCAGCATCTTGGAGCAGATGTAGTTATTGATCATCATAAAGAAAACTGGATTGAAAAAATACAAACTCATACCAACGGAAAAGGTGTTGATGTTATTATTGATACTGTGGGAGGAAGCACGCTCTCAGACAGTCCGCTTGCTTTAGCTGATTATGGAACTGTTGTAACACTGGTTGATATTGTCCAGCCACAGAACCTTATCCACGCATGGGAAAAAAATGCGACCTATCATTTTGTTTTTACCAGACAAAGCAGGGACGAGCTTCATCATATTACCCGGTTAATTGAAACCGGACAGATAAAACCAGTTATAGACAGCATCTACACTCTTGAAGAGATTCAAAAAGCCCATCAGAGAATAGAGGATTCTAAACGGGACAGACCTTTACTAGGGAAAATTGTGTTATCATTGTAAAGATGCATGGATAGCTCAAAAAATTTAAAAGTATCATTGAACTCAATGGTGCTTTTTTATTTATAAAACACTAAATATTAACAACTTTTACACTCACAAGAAATCAATCTTTAAAATGATAAAGGAAAACCACATCGCCCGTATAGGCAGGTTTTATATGATCTTTAATGAGCAGTTTGGCTTCAACTACTGCTTTTACGGTTCCCCTGAGATTGATTACTGATTTTACTGTTGCCTGCAGCTTTACCTCACTATCTACAGGAACAGCATCTCCGAATTTAAGATTCTCAATTCCGTAATTGATTTCCATTTTTACATTCCGGACATCTGCAATCTGTTTCCAGAGATAAGGAATCAATGATAATGTCAAATAACCATGAGCAATGGTTGATTTAAAAGGGCCTTCTTTTTCTGCCCTCTCTTTATCTGTATGAATCCATTGATTGTCTAAAGTGGCATCTGCAAATCTGCTGATCTGATCCTGATCTATTGTATGCCAGGCAGAAACGCCTATCATCTGTCCTTCAAGAGACTTATATTCATTAAAATTATTAATAATAATCATATTATTTTCTGAACCTTTTGAGGGATTAAAATATTTACAGCTGTCATCAACTTTACAATAACTGTATACCAAGTCTTCCTATTTTTTATATTTTTCAGACATTCAATCTTAGTCTATCAATATCTGGTCCAATTACCATTCTTATATTTTCAAATCCCGGAAAACCTCTCACATAAAGTAAGAGGCTAATGAAAATAAAAAGTAACCTAAATTACATCCAAGTTTTTTCAAACAATAGATCCAGAAACTAAGCTCTATGGATTTTGAATCTGTAAAAAATATAAAAAATATGAAACTTAATATGGAAAGGCATGTTATTGTAACATACCTGAAAGTAAGACTTTAGTTATGCCAACTTCACGTTAACAGCATTTAAGCCTTTATCACTTTTTTGTACTTCAAAAACTACTTTATCATTTTCACGGATCGCTCTTGTAGTTAATCCTGAAGAATGTACAAATATATCTTTACTTCCATCTGCTGGAGTAATAAAACCGAAGCCTTTTGCTTCATTGAAAAATTTTACGGTGCCTTCTTGCATTGTAATTATTATTAAAAAATTGTGTATTATAGTCTGTAAACGCTACAGCTTCTATTAAAAAAAATAGCAGTTCTTTCTATTCCGGTTCATCCGATCCTGTGAACACAGGTTTCAGGAATATCCGGAAATTCTACCCCTGCCGGACCAGTTTATTGGCTGCATGTTTAGTGCGTGCAAAAACCAGTGATTTTATATTTTTTTTCTGCAGTGTATCTGTCTGCGAATCTTCTTTCTTTTCTTTTTCTACAAAACAAACAGACTGCTCAGCCATCTTTGTTGCTGAAGAAACCGGGCTGACAATCACCTCCACAGGATTGTTCAGAATTGTTCCGGCAAAATGTCTTACGCTTCCGGGCATTGCTGTAGAAAAAAACAGGTTTTGTCTTTTCTGGGGAAGCAGTTTTAAAACTTTTTTCACTTCATTCATGAATCCCATATCAAGCATCCTATCTGCTTTATCTAAAACAAATAGTTCAATTTTGGAAAGGTCAAGATGTCTCTGATTCTCTAAAGCAAGCAGTCTTCCCGGTGTTGCCACAAGAATATCCACTCTTTTTCTGAGTGCTGCAAGCTGGCTTCCAATGGGAATACCTTCATAAACGGAAAATTGAGACAATGGTAAATATTTACTGTAAGTTCCAATATTTTCTTCCAGCTGCATAGCCAACTCCCGTGTTGGTGTAAGTATTAAAATTCGTATTTCTTTATGTTCCTGGGTATGTCTTTTCAGCAGCTGCAAAATAGGCATAACAAATGCTGCTGTTTTTCCTGTACCTGTTTGTGCACATCCTACAACATCTCTTCCGGCCAAAATAGACGGAACTGCTTTGCACTGTATTTCAGTAGGCCTGGAATATCCGGCTTCTGTCACTGCACGGATAATTGGGTTGATTAAATTTAAATTTTTAAAATTCATTATAAATTCCGGATTTCCGGTATTTTGTAAGCAAATCTGTTGATCAGAATTTGAATTGGTGTATGGTAAGGATAAACAATAAAGAATGTTTTTCTCTGCTCATCTTTTTCCTGTTTTGGCTATAATAATATCCTTAATATATTGGGGATTATCCAGCCATGACGTATCGCTTCTCTACAATAGAACTTTATAATCTCTGATTCCTGCCAGGGAATGAAGACTATAAACTGGTAGCTGAAAAAGCAAAACTGAAAGAAAAAAATGTGATTTTAAACTATGACAGAATAGCAAAGGCAGTGACCTGTTTTATAAATATTTTACAAACCTACAATAAAAAAAAGCAAACACAATTTTATTTAATTAATTGATTATCAAAAATTTATTCTTACCTTCTAGCAATTAATTAAATTGTTTGCCGGCGCGGATGATTTTAAACTCCAAATCATGCAGACTTCTGATCCTATAACAAAACCTTATCCCAAAACACTAGAGTCACCTACAGGCTCACATGTAAGAATTGCTTATTTTATTATGGTACATCATAAATCTGAAGTATTTAAGGATATGTTTAAGAAAATTTATACAAGGGATCAGTTTTATCTTATCCATATCGACAGAAAAGCCAAGCCCGATTTCATTGAAGAAATACAGCTCTATGTAGTTCAATTTCCCAATGTCTATATTCTGGACAGCATGAATATTGTTTCAGGAGGCTTCAATATGGTTCAGGCTGAGTTGAATGCTATGGAATTTCTCTTAAATGTAAGCCAAGAATGGGATTATTTTATTAATCTGAGCGGAGAGGACTATCCCTTGAAATCACAAAATATCATCCGCCAGTTTCTTTCTGCCCATAAAGACAGAAACTATCTTTTTTATTACGACCAGAAATTTTACAGACCAGATACGCTGCAAAGAATACAAAGTTATTTTACAGAATTTGCCTATGTGATTTCCTCTTTTATCTACAAAAGAGCATTTATGAAAGGAGTAATCCCTTTTATTGGCGGAAAATGGTTTATGTTCACAAGAGAAACCTGTGTATTTTTGACCAATAATAAAACCGTAATGAATTTTGAGGATTATTATCTTCATACTTTTTTACCTGCAGAATCTTTTTTTCAGACTGTTCTTATGAACACATCATTTAGTGATATCATTATTAATGATGATAAGAGAGCTGTACTTGAGAAATCAATTTTTCAAAACACACAGAGTACATTCACTTATATTGAATCTTTAAAATCAGGTAATCAGCTTTTTATCAGAAAGATAAACAACAAAACTGATGAAAATATCAGAAAATATATTGAAGAAAGCTTTCATCTTCCCTTACCCTATGTAAATGAAATTGAAAGAGAACTAAAAAGAGATAACCGCCAGAACAACTGATTTCTTACCACTATAGTATTAACATATATTACCAGCTGTTACCCGGCATATTTAAATGATATCTTACTCAAAGCTTTTCGGTCAAATCCTTATATTTGAAAAAACATCACAAACCTGTTTTTTTCGGATATGGAAAAGAAGTTGGCATTGGAGCACCTAAAGCTTGCAACATTAGATAGTCAGGGATTAACACAAAATACTCCTTTCGGAACCGGAAAAGATGCCGTTCTTCATGCTTTGGAACATCTCGGTTATATACAGATTGATACATTATCTATGGTGGAACGTGCCCATCATCATACGCTGTGGACGAGAATCCCGGACTTTAAGGCAGATTATCTGCATGAATTGGTAGAAGAACGTCAAGTATTTGAATATTGGTTTCACGCTGCCTCATATCTTCCGATGAAGGATTTCCGGTATGTCTTACCTCAAATGCTGACGATCAAACGGGGAGAATCCCGCTATTATAATGCAGATCCAAAAGTGATGGAATATGTCACAGACATCATTCGCAACGAAGGGCCTAAGCGGGCAAGAGATTTTGAAAACGAAAGTCATAAAGCTGGAACCTGGTGGAATTGGAAACCTGCCAAACTCGCTCTTGAAAGACTTTTCATGCAGGGAGATCTGATGATCAGCGGACGTTCCGGCATGCAGAAAACATATGATCTGGCTGAAAGGGTTCTACCCGCTTCCATTAATACTACAGAACCTACTCCACTTGAGCTGGCAGAATATCTGGTAACAACTAATCTGCGTGCTTATGGATTTACTACGGTAAAACAGATTACCCATCTTCGGAGCGGCAATGACCTGAAAAAGAATGTCAATGAAGCATTACAGAATATGCTGGAAGAAGATAGAATCTCAAAAATCAAGGTGGATGGAGGAAATTCTGTTTTTGTTCAGAATGATCTGCTGGAAAAAAGCTTTGACCTGACCGCTTCCAATGTATGGCTGCTGTCACCGTTTGATAATTCTATTATTCACCGTGACCGGATCAAGCAGATCTTTGATTTTGATTTCCGGCTGGAATGTTATACCCCGAAAGAAAAAAGACAGTATGGTTACTTCTGTCTACCCATTCTGTTTGGGGATCAGTTCATCGGAAGGGTTGACTGTAAAGCGCACAGAAAGGAAAAGAAATTTGAGCTTATCCATTTACATATTGAAAACCATTCTATAGCTCCAGATGTATGGCTTACCCCTTTTGTAGAAACTGTAAAACGTTTTGCGGTCTTTAATGGTTGTGAATCGCTGGTGCTGACCAAGGTAAGTCCGTCAAAATTAGGTTCCATAATCAAAAAAGAATTATCCTCCAGAACAAAGCTTACAAAATAATCTTCATCAATCTATAAAAGGCAAGAGGCCATCTCAAAGTGTCATTCTGAATGAAATGCAATGTAATGAAGAATCCCATATGTTTGATAGTTAATGAGATTCTTCCTTCGTCAGAATGACAAAAGCCAAATTGTTCTACGTTTGAGACAGGCACTTTATTTTTTCAGGAAAGCCCGCCCCGGTTAGTTCAATTTCTGATTTGTTTTTTGTACAAAATCGTTCCATTGCTGAGTCAGATATGCTACTGATTTCTTTTTCTCACTGTCATTAAGAGAAGAATAATTAATGGAATTGAAAACCAGTTTTTTCAACGCTTTTACATCCAGTTCCCAATATACCAGCGCTACCCAGAAATCGTAGCTAAGCCCCGTATATCCGTATACGGAAGGATCATCACTGCTGATGGAACACTGTATTCCGTTGCTTAATAATACTCTGGCCGGGTGATTTCTCAGGTCACTTACATACCCCAGAACCTGATTGCTGATAGGGCTTACCTCAACCAGTTTATTCTGTTTTCTGATCTGCTCCATTGTTTTTGGAAAATAAATAAGATTCAGTCCGTGACCAATTCTTTTGTTGTTTAATAAAGCCACATCCAGAACATTTTTATTGAGAGCGGAATTACTTTCTCCGGCGTGAAGGAAAAGAGGCATTTCTACCCCATATTTTTTGTTAAGCTCATTCAGCTTTGTCCAGCTTTTCTCAAAAAAATTGATGTTATGCCCTGCAGCTTCATCTGCTACAAGATCAAAACCTGAGATCATATCCGGAAATTCTTTCTTCATCTGAAATGCTGTTTCCAGTTGTTTTCCAATACTTTCATTATCCAGGAATTTAAAGCTTGAATAAATCAGCTTCAGAGTAAACTGCGGATTTGTCTTATGTATTTCTTTAAGAATGTCCTGCAGATCTGTGATGGAAGTATTCAAAGGATATTTACCGTGCTTGAAATCATAAAGTTCATCAAAAATATATCTGATTTCTACATGCTGTACCTGATCTTTAATCAAATCCTGGAATCCTTTCAAATAATATTCTTTAAAGAAAGGACGATAAGGAAGCAGCAGATTGATACGCTTGAAACGTTTTTCAAATTCAATCCAATAATCTGTGTAAGAACATAAATTATTGCGTTTCAGCGTAAGAAGATCTTGCAGTTCTTTTTCAAAACCCGGGTTTGAGTTCAGTTTTTTATCAAGGCTGACAAATCCGTCCGGCACTTTTCCTTTCTCAAAAAAAGCCAGCTGTCCGAAAATGAACTGATCATTATCTTTCTGATCGTACACATAGCATTCCTTGTATTTTCTGGCAGCTGAAATGATCCATTCCACCTCCGTGATCCCTCCGCTGTGGGTGTGCAGCAAACCTCCTTTCGGCATGGTCTGTAATATTTTATACAGCTTACTGCCTTCTATTAATGGTCTTACTTCATAGAAAGAGCTGTTGTATAAAGATATTTTTTTGGATTCTGTATCACTCAGAAACTGCTTACGGGCTTGGAAGATCTTTTTATCCAAAGCAGTTTCAGCATCAGACAGTTTTATATCAGCATCAAATGCCATGTCCTGATTTTCCTTCTCTGCCGATTTCCAGTTCTGCTGGTAAGGAGATATTTCGGTCCCTTTATTTTGTCCCCAAAAGAAAGGTGCTCCCAAAAGTGCTATATAGGTAAGGTATTTTTTCATCATAATATTGTCGTGGTTTTTTTACAATCGTTATGCTTTACCGCTCCGGATAAAGAATTGTGCAGGTAAATAATTATCAAAAATATAATTAATTTTCCTGTAAAAGAACACCTATTCCATTAAGAATGATGAGAGATATCAATTTTTTTAATTTCAGAAACAGTTTTTCTAAGTCAATTGTAAATGCAATTCCCTGAGTTACAAAAACAATCTCATGAAAAAGGCTGCCTTCTTTGTGAAACAGCCTTATTGTTTTATTTTTTTATTAAAATTATAAGAGTTATCTATTTTTAGATATCAGAATCGAATTGTTGTGAAGTACCACATTAATTTATTTTATCAAATTCCGGATAGGGAAAGCCCTTCCCTGTTTCGCAAAGAGATTTCAGGCTTCTGAAAAATAAAGCCCAGTCAAAACTGCAGGATGCAAATTCTGAATTGTATGATTTCCAGCCATCATGATGGAATAATAAAATACATCCTTTCTTATGCGGTTCCAGCTCAAAAGTAAGCGTAGTACCTACCCAGTCCTCAAACCCCTTGATACAGCGCCATTTCACCAGACTATAAGGTTTCAGATCGACAACTTCCATATTCTTAAAATAATCAGGTCCAAAACCAAATCTCAGGATACTGCCTATCTCAGCTTTTGCCTCCGTATCCGGCGTCCACCATCCGGCTAATCCTTCCCGGGTAGTGATGGCTTCATATACTTTTTCCACTGGAACAGTAATGAGCAATCTGTGATAAATGCTTTTTGTATCTGTATTTATTTCCTGATGATCGGATGCTGTAAAATCTTCTTTGGGAGTTGCTTTACCCTGTCCTGTGGTGATAAGGGATTTCAGACTGTCCTGAATATAATGGGTCCAGGCGTCATGGCAGACCTCGTAACATTCACCTTCAGGAACCAGCCCCTGATGGGTAAATGTCAGTTCTGTTTTTCCCTCTTTTTCATGGATGTCAAATATGATATGAGTGTTTACCCATTCCGTTTTATCTTCAATGAAATTAAAATCATTATCCAGAACATGCCATACCACTCTGGTATTGGGCTGCATTTCTGTAATTTTTATTCTGCATCGGTGAACATCACGATAATGATAGGCAAATTCGCTGTTCAGTACAGAGGTAGATCCTTCAATATTTTCAGACCACCAGCCCCGGACATTATTAACGGCATCAAATACCTGCTGTGGCGAAGCATCAACGGTAATACTTGTTGTAAAATCCTGTGATTTCATACTATTATTTTGTTTTTTAGTGTTCATTATTTCTTTTCTACTATCTTTTTCAGATTGTATTATCTTATTTACTTATTCAAAGGTAAGAACATAGAAAGACCTGTAAGGGGTGTAAAATAGACATTATAAGAGGTTGATCCGGACATCTTATTTTTTTATATTTGTATGATACAGATGAGGTTACAGCCGGCACAATTTATTCACCTTTAAATTTTGCGATATGAAACATTTAACCATATTAGTTCCCGATGCACAGACAGCTCCCAATACATTATCCTGCATTATAGGGACCTATCATATTTTTACGGAAGCCAACAGGTATTACAGCCACAATAATAAAGATATGGTTTTCACCATTGAACTGGCAGGAGTTTCTGAGCATTCTGATTTTGTAAATGGCTTACTTACGGTGATCCCACAAAAAAATATTGCAGCCATCAGGAAAACCGATCTGATTGTCATCCCTGCCATTGCTCCGAACTTTACAAAAATAGAAGATCAAAACACAGCACTTGTCCATTGGATATCAGACCAGTATAAAAGCGGAGCGGATGTAGCCAGCATGTGCACAGGAGCTTATATATTGGCTTCTATAGGGCTTCTGGATTCAAAAAGCTGTTCTATCCACTGGAATACGGTTGCGAATTTTAAAAAGCTGTTTCCCAAAGTAAATGTAAGAGCAGAAAAAATCATTACGGATGAACATGGAATCTATACGAATGGCGGAGGCTACTCTTTCTTAAACCTTCTTCTTTATCTGGTTGAAAAATATTATGACAGGCAAACGGCTATTTATTGCTCCAAGATATTTCAGATTGATATTGACAGAGAAACACAGTCGGATTTCATCATTTTTAACGGACAGAAATCGCATGGTGATGAAATGGTTATTCAGGCACAGGAATATATTGAAAAGAATTTCTCTGAGAAAATATCCATGGAAGAGCTTTCCAGAAAATTTACAGTCGGAAGGCGAAGTTTCGACCGAAGATTTATAAAAGCAACCGGCAATACGCCTCTTGAATATCAACAAAGGGTAAAGATAGAATCTGCGAAAAAAGAACTGGAAGTTTCCCGGAAAACCATCAATGAAGTGATGTATGAAACAGGGTATTCTGATGTGAAAGCATTTCGGGAAATATTCCGCAGAATCACAGGCTTATCTCCTATTGAATACCGGAACAAATACAATAAAACAGGCATTACAGCCAAACAGCATCATTGATCACAATAATGCTGTCTGAATCTTTTTTATATTCTACTGAAAAGAAGTTCTGAACTCCAGCGGAGAAAGCCGGGTTTTATTTTTAAACAGTTTTGTAAAGGACTGCGGATGCTCAAACCCCAGTTCATAAGCAATTTCACTTACTGAAAGCTCTGTCGTAGAAAGCTTTTCTTTTGCCTTTTCAATCAACTTATCATGAATAAGCTGCTGGGTACTTTGCCCGGTAAGAGTGGTTAACAGCCGGCTAAGGTAATTGGGTGAAATTCCAAGTTCTTTGGCTGTAAACTGAACGGTGGGCAATCCTTTTGACACCAGATCATTATCATTAAAATAATCCGCCAATAAAGTTTCTAAACGGTTCAGAATGGTATGATTGGTTATTTTTCTGGTGATAAACTGCCTTTCATAAAATCTTTCGGAATAATTGAGCAATGTTTCAATATGAGAGATGATAATATTCTGGCTGAATTTATCAATCACCGCATGATATTCCTGTTCAATATTTTCTATAATTCCATTGATCGTAAGCTCCTCTTTTTTGGAAAGAAACAAAGCCTCATTCACAGAATAATCGAAAAAATCATATTGTTTTATGGTTTTTGCCAGTGAAGTGTTCCACAGAAAATCAGGATGAATCAACAGCATCCAGCCGGATTGCTTCTCCTTCAGACCGGAATCTGCTTCAATTCTGAAAACCTGATTCGGGGAAATGAAAAACAAAGTTCCTTCATCAAAATCATATTCCTGCTGGCCATATTTCAGTTTTCCGTTCATTCCTATTTTCAAAGAAATCTGGTAAAAATCCAACATCCAATTAACTTCTCCGATATCCGCAGGACGTTTAACATTGCTGTAGTCAATCACACTGATCAGCGGATGCTCAGGAGGCGGTAATCCTCTTGAACGGTGAAATTCTGTGATGGTTTTTATTCTTTTTGTAACCCGTCGTTCCATACCATAAATTTACAAATTGTTTTACAAGTTATTTTTAACCACAGAAGGCACAGATTTTCACAGATGTTTGCGTCTTATGTAGAATCGAAGATTTTTATAACTTATGTGTTCTTACTTTACGCAAGAATATTCTCTAAAGCTCACTTAGGGGGTTAAAGCTTTTGTGACTTTTGTGGTTCAATATTTCACATCTCTTCATTGTGGTAAGCAACAGCAAATTCCTTTGCAAAATCTGCCAGTTTCACTTTCCCCAGAACAGGTTGGTGCTGATAATAATCTTCATACAGAATTCCGCTTCCCTGACTTGCCTGAGTTTCTACAAAGCCTTTAGCCACCTGCTCATTGAAACCGATGTGAAGCCAGTTTTCCAATAATTCCTGATCTGAAATCACTTTCCATTCCAGATCTGCCTTACCGATTGATTCTCCCAAAGCTTTTGCAATTTCATTAGGGGAAACCTCATCACTGGCTACATAGTGTACTTCTCTGCCCATAAAAGGTTTTTCAATTTCTTCAGCTACAGCATCTGCAATATCCAATGGAGAAACCCAAGACTCTTTCTGATCACCTCCCCAATTGGAAACAATCGCACCTTTGTTTTTTATCGTAGGGATGAACGAAAACATATTGAAATAAATACCAACAGGACGAATGAATTTAATCGCAATATCATCCGGTAATTGTTTCAGAATCTGTTCTACATGGTGATGGAAGACAATAATCCCTGTCCCTTTATCTGTATGGGCACCAATGCTGCTGAGATGGATAATTTTCTTCACTCCAGACCGTTCCACAGCAGTTTTGTAATGGTGACCGATTTCAATGATCTTTCCGATAAAATCTATGCTTTTATCAAACATGTCTCCCGCTGCTTCCATTGTTTCCATTAAATAAACAATGTCTGCACCTGTAAAAGTTTCGGTGAGAAATTCTGCATCAAACATACTGCCTATAGCCGCTTTTGCTCCCAGAGCTTCTATAGAAGACTTTCTTTCTTCATTACTGCTGATCACTGTTACCGAGTGGCCTTTTTGTACAAGTTCTTTGGTAAGTGGCTTTCCGATGTTCCCGATGGAACCTGTTAAAACAATATTCATTTCTTTAATTTTTTGTTTGTGTAAAATTCCGAAATGCATATAAATAAGATTTCACCGGATCTATCTTCTTCTTAGCCAAAACTAATCCTGTGCAAAAATTTTCCCCGTCAATCTTCCGGATCAGATAGCGCGTGTGTTATAAAATAAATAAAAAGTCTACAAAAACAATAGACTTATTGTGTTAACTTTAATTCATAGCCAAAAATATTATTTTTTTATCATTTTTTAACGCTTTGAACGATCAATTAAACCATTAAATATCAAACAGATAAAACAAAAATATTATATATTTTTCTATTAGTCTACTAATTTAGTAGATTAATATGATTTATCTCATACGCTCCTTTTACCAGTGTTCAGCAATTATTAAATAATTTTGACCCAGTTAAAAAAACAAAAACTTTATTCTCATGAATAAGAACTACTTTGATTCTTACCTATGCATTATCGGGGCTCTTTCAAAACATCAATGTTCTGCAGGGTTCCGCCTTTCACAGCACACCTGTATTTCTCAAGACATGTGCTTTGATATGATGTGCACAATGATGATGTCATAACTTTCTAAGAGATACATTCATTACTGTAGGAATTAAAGCCCAAAAATTCAAGGCTTCTTTCATCCGGGCACATCTCCTGTAAACTTTAATCTTTCACTATTGAAAACCTCCTTGAAAAAGGAGGCGGAAAGCTACATTTTACGGGAAGATCAGCAGTAATATACAGTTCAGTTTTAAACCTAGATTAATATAATGAAAAAGAAACAATGTAAACTTGGTGTATTAGCTTTACTCCTATTCGCGGAATATGGCTATGCCCAAACTAAAGACAGCCTTTCCAAAGAAACTTCGATAAAAGAAGTGGTTGTGGTAGCCTTCGGGAAGCAGAAAAAAGAGGAGATTACAGGATCTGTACAGTCATTGAAGGCAAAAGATCTGTCTAATCTTCAGAACGGAAATATTCTTCAGGGAATTGGAGGAAAAGTAGCAGGTGTACAGGTTATTTCTTCCGGCCAGCCTGGTTCTCAGCCAACCATCAGAATGAGAGGAATAGGTTCAATTAATGCTTCCAGCGATCCACTGATAGTACTGGATGGTATCCCTTACAGTGGAAATCTGAACAGTATTGCTGCATCGGATATTGAAAGTATTTCTTTTCTTGAGGATGCTTCTTCGAATGCTTTGTATGGTTCCAGAGGGGCCAATGGAGTAATTATTGTAAATACAAAAAGAGGAAAGAGTAAAGGCGTAAGTATTGAAGCCGACGTAAGAACCGGTGTCAATTTCAGATCTATTGAGGACTATTCTGTTTACACTTCTCCACAGGATTATTATACAGCTTATTATAACAGGGCCAGAATTGGTGAAATCGCAAGACTGAAACAACCCGGAGCGGTTCCTTCTGGTGCCAGTCCGCATGATGTGGGACTTTCAGCGTTGAATAAATTAGGATATAATGTTTATAATGTAGCATTTAATCAACTGATTTCAAAGGATGGGTCTTTCAATCCGGATGCGAAACTGCTGTATCAGGACAACTGGAAAAAATTACTTTTCAGACCTGCTTTGAGAAGAGAAGCCACAGTGGGAATCAATGCCAATGGGGATCAGGTGAAATCTTATACTTCCCTTAATTATCTGGATGATAAAGGGTATTTAATATCTTCCGGTTTTGAAAGATTCGGAATCAGATCGAATGTAGATTATTCCATCACATCAAAACTGAAGTTGACCAGTGCATTGTCTTATACCTACAGTAAGCAGAATTTTGGGGAAACAGGAGGCTTTTCCAACCCTTTCCAGTTTGCCAGAAATATTGCTCCATTCTATCCTGTTTTCTTAAGAGATAATAATTATCAGAGGTTATATGACAGCAATGGAAATGCTCTATACGACTATGGAGACGGACAGGGACCCAATGGAGCCACAAGATCTTATGCCGTTTTTGAAAATCCTGTAGGCAATCTTCAGAAAGATAAATCTCAGATCGTAAGTAATATCACCAATCTCAACCTTGGTTTAAATTATGAAATTATCAAAGGATTGGATTTTACCTATAACTTCGGTGCTTATCTTGAAAATACAAGAAATCTTCAGTTTGGAAATACGGAAGGAGGGACTTCATCTTCTGTTGGGGGAACTATTTCGCAGGGTTCTAATTTTAAATATACCCTGAACCACCAGCAATTGCTTACTTATCAGAAAAAACTGGGAAATCACAGTTTTAATCTTCTTGTAGGGCATGAACTGAATAAGATAAAAGATGATGGTTTTTCAGGATCAAAACAACAGCTTTTATTACCCGACTCTCAGTCTTTTGACAATGCTGTGAAAATTACAGATTTATCAGGAAGCGGCTATGAATATGCTGTAGAAGGATATTTCACAAGGTTACTATATAATTATGACGGGAAGTATTTCTTCAATGCCAATATCCGTAGAGATGGTTCTTCTGTCTTTTCTCCGGAAAGCAGGTGGGGAAATTTTTATGGATTGGGACTGGCCTGGAATATTGCTAAGGAAGATTTCCTTAAGGACAACAGCGTGATCAATTCTTTAAAATTAAAAGCTTCTTATGGCCAGCAGGGAAATGACAACATTCTTTTAGGGGGTTCCAACAGAGATTATTATGCTTACCAGGATATCTACGGAATTAATAATTTCGGGGATGACAAACCGGTTCTTTCGCTTAAAAAACAAGGAAATAAGGATTTAAAATGGGAGACTTCCAAAAACCTGAATGCCGGTTTTGAACTCTCACTTTTGAAAAACAGAATCACCCTGAATGCAGATTATTTTGAAAGGAAGGTATCGGATATGATCTATACACTGCCTCTTCCTCCGTCCAATGCAGGTTCTTATGTGAAATACGGAAATATCGGAGATATGACCAACAGAGGAGTTCAGGCTAATCTAAGTGTGGATATTCTCCGTGGTGATGAATTCCAGTGGAGCTTTTACGCCAATGCTACTCATTATAAAAATAAGATTACAAAATTACCGGCTGAGCAAAGGAATACAGGTCTGGTTTCCGGATTGTTTATCCTTACAGAAGGTGGAGACCGCTATACCTATTTCCTGAAGGAGTTTGCCGGAGTAAATCCTGAAAACGGGGATGCTTTATGGTATCGCACTACCATCAATCCTGTCACTCAGAAAGAGGAAAGAACCGTCACCAACAGTTATAAGGAAGCTACGGATTATAACACCGGCAAATCAGCGATTCCAAAGGTGTATGGTGGATTCGGAACAGATTTTAGCTATAAGAGATTCAGTCTGGCAGTGAATTTTGCGTACCAGTTCGGAGGGTATGGATATGATGATATTTACAGAAGTTTATTCCATTCTGACAGCTACGGGTCTAACTATTCAACAGATCTGGATAAAACATGGACTCCTGAAAACCCGACTGCAGCGCTGCCGAGAGTAGATCTCACCGCTACAAACCAGAACGGAAATTCAACACTTTACCTGATTAAATCGGATTATATCAGTCTTCAGGATGTCACCCTCTCCTATCAGCTTCCAGATGGTTTTGCACAGCAGGCAGGCTTATCAGGTCTGAAAATCTACGTTACAGGTAACAATCTGTACCTGTGGTCCAAGAGAAAAGGATATGATCCAAGAGCTTCCCTGACAGGAGTTTCAGATGCCTACCGATATTCCCTGCTGTCAAGTGTCTCTTTAGGCTTTAAACTTAATTTTTAAAAGAACAGGAATGAACAAAATAAAATACTTTATAACAGCTGTAACGATTAGTCTGATTACTAACAGCTGTGCCAGTGACCTTAATACATTACCGGAAGGTGATATTTCCGGTGAACAGCTGAATAATGATTCTTCCAGCCCGGAAAAAATCCTCGGAGGAATTTATCTTGACCTTCGCAGCAATGGTGCCGGCGGTACTACCGTTCACTCAGATTTTGGAATCATGGGCATCAAAGCAGGTGCTGATCTGATGTCAAATGATGTCATCCAGTCTACGAACCAGCATTTGGGAATGTTTTACAATTATGAAGCTACCAATGCAAGCAACATTGCTTCTGAGATTGTATGGACCACTTTTTATGCAAGAATATTTGTGATCAATAAGCTTCTTGATGATCTGGATAAAAATGCAAATGCAAAAAACAGAGCGATTGCAGGACAGTTATTAGCTTTAAGAGCGTACTCTTATTTTTATTTAGTCCGTTTTTATGCCAATGATTATAATGGGCATCAGGCTGAACCGGGGCTTCCATTGGTCCTTACCGCAAAAAATCCAAGCCAGGGACTTCCAAGATCAACTGTTGCTGAGGTGTATGCACAAATCAAAAATGATATTGAGGAATCTATTACACTTTTAGATACTTATGCCCGTCCGTCCAGAGCTCAGATCGATAGAAGAACCGCCAAGGCAATTGCTGCCGAAGTATTTCTGGAAACAGGAGATTACATCAAAGCTGCCCAATATGCTGAGGAAAGCAAACAGGGAGTTGGTCTTATGACAGAAGATGATTATACCACCACCGGGTTTTCCAATATCAATAATCCTGAAGTAATATGGGGTTTTCATAATACAATTTCTACCATGAGTATCGGAAATTATTATGCCTCATTCTTCTCGATGTTTGATAATACTAATGAAGGATATGCCGGAGCAGCACAGATCCGTAAACTGATAGACAAACGTCTTTATGAAGCAATTCCGGAAACGGATTACCGTAAAAAAGTGTTCAATGGCAGTCAGGCTGCGGCTTATACTTTTAACGGAAAAACAAAAAATTATCCACCTTACGTAAGCTGGAAATTTAAAGATCCTACTCTTTTTGAAGGAGATTATATTTATATCAGAGCTTCCTCTCTGTATTATATTCAGGCTGAAGCCCTTGCCAGACAGGGAAGAGAAGCAGAAGCCAGACAGGTATTGTTTCAAATTACCTCAAAAAGGGATCAGGCTTATACACTCTCTACAAAGTCAGGCAATGAGCTTATCAATGAGATCGTTCTTCAAAAAAGGATTGAACTTTGGGGCGAAGGTTACGCATGGTTTGATATGAAAAGATTAAATACCCCTTTAGAAAGAGTATACACAGGGACCAATCATACTTTTGGAAGATTCAACCTTACTCCGGATAAATTCAGATTCCAGATTCCTAATAAAGAGATTAATAATAACCCACAAATCAAACAGAATGAATAGATAAACCTAAAACAATTTTACATTCAAATATATTCAGTGACGAGGCATCATTTACTTGTAAATGGTGCTTTTTTTATTGAATAAGGTAAGGTGCCTGATATTTTTTTGACTTTCACTTGCTAAAAATCTTTGATTTTTTCGCGCCTTAAAATTAGGCATATAATTAAAAAAGCTTTGCGTCTTTGCGTTCTCCAAAAAAACACAAATAAAAAAGGTATAATTGGAAAACGCAAAGACGCAAAATGTTATTAATAAAGTTGTTATAAGGCGAAAATATTTTATCTGCGATAAAATTGAATACTATTTATTTCCAAGTCTCTTGCAGATTTTTTATTTTATAACAATATCAGACTTGTAATTGTCTTTCACCAGCTCACCGTTTTTATACAACCGTTGGTTGATGACTTTCCCTTTTTCATTGAAATAAAGCCACAGTGCATTTTTCCTTCCTAAAGAATCCAGTCGCCCCATTTCTTTCGGCATTTTATTGTTGTGAAGAATCTGAACCGGATACAAACCTTTCAATTCACTTAAAGAATCCATTTTTTCAGGGATCAGTTCTGCTTCATTTCCTATTTTGAAAATATACTTTTTTCCTTTATCACTTTTTAAAATAAGTTCATCTCCGGATATCTCATATTTTCCCTCTGAAAATGGAGCTGTCGAAATTTGATCGTAACTTATAAGTTCCGTTTTTAAAAATTCAAAGGTTCCGTTCTTTATATAAAGTGAATATTCTCCGCCACCGGATTGCAGCTCAACATATTTCGGATATTCTTTGTCTTTTTTACAGGAAATAACAGAGAAAAGAATAATGAGAAGGCTAATAGTTTTTATTTTCATGCAACTAAATTATTAAATATTTACAATAAAGAAGAAGTGGAAATACATATATTTGGAAATCAAAAAAACTTTAAAACCAGACTCAAATGAAGAAAGGAATTATTTTGGTGTTATTCGCACTCCTGGCCAGCCTACCTCTTTTTTCACAGCACTCAAAACTTTCAGATCTTAAAAAAAACATTGAATCCATTATCGCAAATAAAAAGGCAGATGTGGGTGTTTCAATCATGGGACCTTATCAGAAAGAAACAATACAAATTAATGGCAATAAGCTGTATCCTATGCTCAGTACAGTAAAGTTTCCTATTGCTTTAACAGTATTGAAAAAAGTAGAAAAGGGAGAGCTTTCTTTACAGCAGAAACTATTCATTAAAAAAGAAGAACTTCTTGAAGATACCTGGAGTCCGTTCAAAAAAGAGCATCCTGAGGGCAATATAGAGATCAGCGTGGAAGAAGCTCTGAGATGGATCGTTTCATACAGTGACAATAATATCAGTGATATTCTGATGAGGTTGGTTGGCGGGCCAGAGCCTGTTCAGCAGCTTGTCAACAGTAAAGATTGTATCATTCAAAACAATGAAGAAGATATGCATAAAGACTGGGAATCTCAGTTTGTAAACAAAATAACACCCAACGAAGCGATCCGGCTTCTTGAAGCATTTAACAATAGAAAAATACTGAATAAAGAACATACGCTGTGGCTTTATAACACAATGCTTAATAACACTGCCGGATCCAAAAGGCTTAAGGGCAAACTCCCGTCAAGCGTAAAAGTAGCTCACAGAACAGGAACATCTTTTACCAATAAAGAAGGAATGACAGGCGCTATCAATGATTTCGGAATTATTGAACTTTCAGACAAAAAAAAGATATACATTGCCGTTTTTGTTCATGATACCTATGAAAAGTTTGAAAATGCAGAGGCAATTATTGCAGAAATTTCGAAAGCAGCTTATGACCATCACCATAAAAAATAAAGAATGACCCAAACCCAAATATTCTTCACAGCTCTATTTTCAGCAGTATTGTCTGTTACTGCAACAGCTCAGAAGAAAAACATTTATACGCAAAAAATAGACAGCATTATAGCAGCATCCAGTCCGATAGCGTTCAACGGTGTCGTGTTGGTTGCTCAGAAAGGGAAAATCCAATATCTGAAATCCAATGGCTACAAAGATTTTGAAAAGAAAATTCCTTTGAAAACAGATGACCAGTTTGAAATCATGTCCAATTCAAAGCAGGTTACCGCTGTTTTGATTTTACAGGCTGCAGAACAGGGGAAACTGAATCTTCATACCCCTATCAAAAAGTACTTGTCCACTCTTACTCAAAGCTGGGCAGATAGCGTTACCATCCATCATCTTCTGAATCATACTCATGGTATTACAGATATCAATAAGCCAGCAGCTTTCAAAGCCGGTTCCCAGTTCAAATATGGTAATCTATCTTATATGCTCCTGGGAGAAATCCTTAAAAATACCACGGGGAAAAATTTCACAGAACTTGCTATTTCTCTTTTCAAAAAACTGAAAATGGACAGAACTTTGGTATATAATACTAAGAGCAATCAGGCTCTTGTTCCCGGCTACATGAACGAAGACAATCAGTTTGAGAAAGTAAAAGAATCCTTTCTGAATGATGATATTGCTCCTGCTGCAGGTGTTATTTCTACTGTACAGGATCTTGCCAAATGGGATGAGGCATTATTTAAAGGAAAGCTTCTATCTCCCGAGTTTCAAAAGCAAATGCTGACTCCTTCCACAAGTTCCCAGCATAATGTCTTTGGAAAAGAAAGTATGGGGTTTGGATATAACGTAAGGTTTATCAAAGAAGCAGGCCTTGATTATTTTGCTGTGACAGGCCTTGGTGATGGATTCACCTGCCTTAATGTTTATTTTCCTTCTACAGATACTTCTTTGGTTATTTTAGAAAATCAGATGCCTGAAAAAAGTGAATACTGGAGTTTTAAAGAGGCCTCGATAAAGAATGCAGTATTGAAAGCGATGACATCCAAATAATTGTAAGTACTTTACAAATATTCATAATCTTCGAGATATAAATTCTTAAACGCAAAGTTTCGATAACTTCAATGGATAGATTTAAGAGGGCAAAGAAACAGCGACAAAGTCGCATTGAAGCTGCGTGATTATCGTCAGCTTAATAAGAATCAATAAAATTGATTCCAGCTTTGCTCCCTTACATATTCTGATTGAAAAGATAAAACTTTGCGTTAAAAAAATGGGCATCTGGTAATTCTTCCTGCGAACTTAGAATGCTAAGCAAGTTTTTTCAAAACCCTGGATTTAATGACCGAGAAAGGTTTCTCAATAACAAATCGGTAGAATAAACCACCCAAAATACAAGCCAGCAGGCAAATAAGAATAGTGATATTATCTGAGGTTTCAAATTTAAAATACTCTAGAAATTTCTGCACCATATGGATAATTCCTTTGTGTGAAAGATAGACAGCATACGACAGAGCAGCCAGTTGAGCAGTAATATACGACTTAGAACGATACAGGAAGGACGATTGGGAAATAGCAGCCATCAGAATAATTCCATAGCTTACCGCTACCAATGTAAAACCAAATACAGAAGCCGTTTTTGAAGCCTGTTCATTACATATCCAAAATGAAATTCCCAGCAGTACTACTCCAAGAAAGAAAAGCTTATTTCCATTGTCAGCAACGATGTTTTTAAACATTGAAGAATACTGCATGAGATACCCGATCAAAACACCTGTTCCCAGGCCATCTAATCTTGTGTGGGTAGGATAATATATTTTCATGTACCATAATTTCCAGAAATCTGTGGAGGATGTATCTGCTGCTGCAATAAATTCATTCCATGCCATCAGCCTTGCTGCAATAGAAAATCCAATGACGACAATCATCAGAACAGCCATATATCTGAACAGTTTTGTTGGTGCTAATATCAAAAGGAACAAAGGTAGAATGAGATAAAATTGTTCTTCGATACACAATGACCACGCATGAGAAAATGTTCCCCGGCTGATGACATCAAGCCCATAGTTTTGAGTGAAGGTAACAAACTTCCAAAAAGGAGATAACGCTTCCCTTTCCCTGAAAAAAGGAAATGTAAAATAGAGAAAAAGAGTAAAAAAATACGCCGGAATAATCCTGAAAAACCGTTTTATATAAAATATTTTCAGGCTGATATTTCCATTGTTTTCTATTTCTTTAAACAGCTGTCCTGAGATCAGAAAACCACTTAACACAAAGAAAAGGTCCACTCCTGTCCACCCAAATCTCCCGATACTGTCTATCCAGCCAGGATGTTTAAAGGCTCTGTAGTGATATAGTAATATAAGTAAAATAGCAGCGGCCCTCAGATGATCCAATCCGTAAAGCCTTTCAGAACGTTCCGTCATTATTTTTTTATGCAAATATTGACCTATTTCAAACTACCTTCTTACATGGAATCCGGACAACAGGTTATTCACTACCAATAGCAGAATAAACAGTTTATAGCATAAATGACGTTATCTGACATTATTTTAAAGTCTTTTGCATACCATTTCTCTGGCGTAACTTAAGTTTTTATATTTTTGAAGATGATGAAAACTCCATCAGGAACTCAGATCAGACAAACTCTATACTTCCAGCTGTTCTTCTGGACTGCTTTATTTTTATTCGGAACGGCAAGAATGTATGGAGAATATGAGAGTGGAACTTTTAAAGAAATGATGATCTATAACTTTTGCCACTGGATTTTCCAGATTGCAGGAGCCAACTTTATTTATTTTGTGCTGATCCGCCGTTTTTTTGACCAAAAAAGATATGCTGAGTTTTCGCTGTATCTTATGATCAGTCTCTATCTTATTTCTGTCATCAACAGGTTTTTCCTTGTTTATATTGCAGAACCTCTTTTTACCAATGAAGAGAAAGACAGTGTTTACAGTATTTTTACAGATATCCCTTACCTTTTACTCCATTATACATTCACAATTATCAGTGGGGCATTTATCTTTATTTCCATCATGTTTTTCATACGGTATAAGGATGAAAAGGAACGTACTATTAAACTGCAAAAGGAAAAGACTGAACTGGAACTGCAATCGCTCAAATCTCAGCTCAATCCTCATTTTCTCTTTAATACCCTGAATAATATTTATTCTTTGTCAATCACCCATTCTGATAAAACCTCACAATCTATCAGCCAGCTTTCTGATATCCTGGATTATATTTTATACAAAGGGCAGAAAAAATGGGTTTCGGTCTCTGATGAGCTGGCAATTATTGAGCATTATATTGCATTGGAAAGCCTGCGGTATCATGATGAAAGATTAAAAATTCAAAAAAACATCAGATTAAACTCCCCGAATACCATTCCGCCCCTGCTCTATCTTACTTTGGTAGAAAATGCCTTTAAACATGGAGTAGGAAAAAGTTCAGAAACTACGGAAATAAAGATTTATATGGAAACGAATTCCCAATATTCTGTCTTTACAATTGAAAACACCTTCTCAGGCCACCAGACAACCAATGAAAAAGGGATCGGGTTGCAGAACATACAAAGGCAGCTGCAATATCACTATCATGAACATTTTACCTTCAGTATCTCACAGGAAAACAATATTTTTAAAGTTGAAATAACCACTCCTTCACATGACGATTAACTGTATTATTGTAGATGACGAACCTCTGGCCATGTCATTACTGGAAAACCATATTTCTAAGATCGACGATTTAAAGCTGGTGGGAAAAGCTCAGAATGCAATGCAGGCTTATAAAATACTGCAAAATCAGACCGTAGACCTGATGTTTCTGGATATTCAGATGCCTCAGCTTAGTGGAATTGATTTCCTGAAGTCACTACCCCAAAAGCCCAAGACTATTTTCACTACCGCTTATCGAGATTTTGCCATTGAAGGTTTTGAACTGGAAGCGGTAGATTATCTCCTGAAACCGATTACTTTTGAACGCTTTTTTAAATCTGTGGAACGTATCCTGAGAACTACCGCCGGCCATACAGAAGATTTTATCCTCGTCAAAACTGAAGGAATGCACCGGAAACTTATACTTTCAGACATCGCTTATTTTGAAAGTCAGGGAAATGATATCAAAATAGTACTCATTACCAATGAAAGTGTTATCTCGAAAAGTAAAATTACAGACCTGGAACAGACGTTATCAAGTAAAAGTTTTGTGAGAATTCACAGATCTTTTATCATTAATTCTGCTTTTGTGATGGCATTCAATAATAATGAAATTGTTGTCAACAATCATAAAATTCCTGTGGGAAGAAGTTATAAAAAGGAATTTGATGTCTTAATCTCTGCTGTTTCCAGAAATAAACTGTTATAAACCTATTTCCCGAAAATTGCATTGTTGTGTTTCGGCTCCTTTTAGAAATTAATCTATACAGGCATTTTTTAACATTTATTTTAAATTAGTTTCTCTCTCAACCTCACTTAAGAGATTTTCAATCTGTTTTTCAACACATTACATCACATTGATAATTGGCAATCAACTTTAAACCCAATTGGCTTCACTTTCGTAAAAAAGAACCAATCAATTAACTAGCAATCACTTACACAAACAATGACATCCATAGCATCGACGGATGATCTCATAGAAATATTAAAAAAAAATGTTATTTTTGCTTTAACAAATAAAATTGCTTTTTAGCCTTTTTATTAGTAATTTTATGTACACCAATTTTATAAAACATTAAAATTCAATTCATGAGAAAAATAATTCTACTTATTACATGTATGTTCGGTATTTCAGTTTTCTCACAGATTAAAG
Source organism: Chryseobacterium sp. GVT01B (assembly GCF_019970045.1). Lineage (GTDB taxonomy): Bacteria > Bacteroidota > Bacteroidia > Flavobacteriales > Weeksellaceae > Chryseobacterium. Next base: position 496,704 of record NZ_JAHXYI010000003.1, on the reverse strand, counting down.
TGTTGAAGAATGAAAGTTTGGTGGAAATTGGTAAAGATAATTCCGTTGGTCTCTATAAAAAGGAAGATAAATTTACAGTCAACTACCAGGATCTGAACACCAGCAACCTGAATACAATCCGATCTTTTTCATTTCAGAATCTTAATGGTGATGTTGCCGGACTATACAGACTTATTATGGATGGTTTTATCTCCACTCCGGAAGAGAATGTTGTGTTGGAATTACCTAATGATATCATCGAGCTTCATTATGAAAAGAATTATGGCCAGCAAACCATGCAGTTTATTCAGGTGATCAACAAAAACCGGAAATACATTGGAAAATCACAGTTTTTAACCCAAAAACAGGTGGAGAAGATTTTCGGAAGAGCTAATGGAAAGTATGCCATGTATGACAAACCTGCTTCTATAAATCCTTCAGCGAATAAAGGAAATGGAAATACGGCCTCTACCGCTGCCCCGGCAACAGGTGGAACCAAGAAAAAATCAAGAAAATAATTATATTTTATAAATATTGCGAAACTCATTCTATCGGATGAGTTTTTTTATTTTATTTTTGCAAAAAGATAGTAAAACTTATGCCGCTTCAGATAATCAATTTAACCAAAAAATTTGGTGAGCAGACTGCCCTTGACAATATCAACATTTCTATTGATAAAAACGAGATCATCGGTCTTCTTGGCCCAAACGGTGCCGGAAAATCTACCCTGATGAAATCTATTGTCGGAGCACTGAAAATTGACCAGGGTGAAATCATCTTCAATGGTATGAATATCTCAAACCATGAGATTGAAAGCAAAAAGAAAATAGGCTTTCTTCCTGAAAACAATCCGCTTTATCTGGAGATGTACGTAAAAGAATACCTTCAGTTTGTAGCCAATATCCACAAAATCCCTGAATCCAGAGTAGATGAGGTGATAGAACTGGTAGGAATCACGCCTGAAAAATCCAAAAAGATTGGGCAGCTTTCAAAAGGCTACAAGCAACGTGTAGGATTGGCACAGGCTATTATTCATCAGCCGGATTTACTGATTCTGGATGAACCTACCAATGGTCTGGATCCCAATCAAATCATTGAAATCCGTAATGTGGTAAAACAAATTGGCCAGCAGAAAACCGTTTTACTTTCTACCCACATCATGCAGGAAGTAGAAGCACTTTGTTCAAGAGTTATTCTTATTCATAAAGGAAATATTCTTCAGGATTGTCCTATTGATGAGTTTAAAGGTAAATTTGAAAGCCTGGAAGAGGCGTTTGCAAGTTATACGGTATAAAAAATAGGAAATCGCCCGGAAAATTTCCGGGCGATTTTTTTAGTTTAATTATTCCTTATGCTAAAATCAAGAATTGTTATCGGGTTTCTCTTCAATCACAGTAACCGTTTCGGCATTTTTCTTTTGCACCTGTTCCAACAGCTGAAGTCCCAGAAGTCCGCTGATTCCGCCATTTGCTGAATCTCCGTTACCGCCAATTAATACCTCAGGCATTATTCTTACATTCTGGCTGGCTATATTCTCCATTATTTTCAATTGGGTAAAATTATTTCCGCCCATTGCTTCTACCGATAGCTTGTAAGATTCTGCGTTAGATTTACCAATAGCCAGAATTTTTTCTGCTTCGGCATTACCGGTTAATGAAATTTGTTCCGCATTTGCTTTTGCCAGCAATTCTATTTTTTCTGCTTCGGCTTTGGCGAGAAGTCTTGTTTTTTCTGCTTCACCTGTTGCTAACAGTTTCAGTCTGTCTCCTTCCGCATTGGCCTGTAATCTTACGGAATTGGCATCTCCGGTTGCCTTTTTTACTGATGCATCAGCTATTCTTTCCGCAATCAAAACACCCTGATCTGCTTTTACAATTTCTTTCTGCATATCAGCAACAGCCGTTTCTTTTTCTAAAGCCTGACGTGTTTCCTGAGCCAGCATTTCAGTTTCATACGTAATTTTCTGTTCTTCCGCCAATTTTCTATCCGTTAAGGTTTTCATCAGGCTTTCCGGAGGAACAATCGCTCCAATCAAAGTGTCTACAGCATTTACATTATATTGTTCCAAAACACTGCTGATGTGATCTTTTGCAGACTGCTGTCTTTCTTTTCGGGTTCCCAGGAAGGCAATCACATCACTATCCTGCGCTGAATTTCTGAAATAATTTCCAATGGTTGGTTCCAAAACCTGACTTACAAGATTGATCATATTTCCAAAACGGGCTATTACTTTCGGAGCTTCATAGGTAGGAATATGGATAATTTGTGAAACATCAAGATTGAAAGGGAAACCGTCTTTACTTCGTACTGTAATTGTTGAAAGATTTTTATCCAGCTGGTGGGATTCACTTCTTTCATACGCCCAGTTCAGTACCAAATTGGTGGTAGGAACAAGTTCAACCTTCATAATATAAGGATTGATGGGATATTTTCCGGGACCAATGGGTTCTGCCCAAACTCCTTTGTGACTTTTCTCAACAATATTTCCATGCTTAAAATCAATCCCGCTCAAATCCTGTCCTTCTTCTCCCACATAGCTGATAATAACTCCCACATGGCCAATAGGAATTTCCGTCATTTTCACCATTTCAACTTTTGTAAACCAAGGATTCAGGAAATAAGAACCCGCCAGGATTACCTGCTCCTGAAGACCTTTAAATCCTCCGTTATTTAAAAAAGTATCTACATCCTGAAACTTATTATGATCACTGATAATCTTACCAGCAATCTGACCTTCCGCCAAAGGATCTCCTTCCATGGTTGTGATAATCCCTACTGCATTATCAGGAATCTGAGTCATATCGGTTAATTCTATTTCAAATAACAGCGTATTGATTCTATAGGATCCAGGCGCAATAATCGCGGTCTGACGGCCTTTCCTTCCTCCGTTTTTCAAAAAAGCTTCAGCATCCTGAAAAGAATCACAATCCACTTTTCTTCCTAAGATTCTTCCGGTTTCTAATTCTGCACCATCTTTTGCCAGTAATAATCCTATTTTTCCGGTCGGAATCACTGTAAAAGATTGAAAATCGATAGAATACTGCCATATCCATTTTCTGAAATATACACCCGGAGCTAATGTCTGAGCCTGAAAGCCCGCTTCTCCATTGGTTGCAATAATCCTTCCTTCCGGAAGTTCCTGCTTACCTACCAACACGAATTTTTTGGTTACCAAACCGATTTTGTCCTGGGGAACAATGATTAATCCAAAGAAAATTCTTAAAATGAATTTATAAAAAAGTACGCACAACAGTGCAATTACGACCGGAATCATCCAGCCATGAAAAGCTAATTCCATAGTTTTGTTTTTTGTTTTTGATTATATTTGAAAACAGGGATTGTGCTCTATTTCTTCGGTATATGAAAAAACAGAGTACGAATTATGTGATAATTCTTTCGAAAAAATTAAGAAATTACAGGAGGGGAAGTATTAAAAATCGTGAAGATGATTTCTGATACTTTTAATAGAAAAAACTTAAAGTTAATTAGTTTCATTTTGATAATAAAGGAACGAGATCCTTTGATGGTACAAATGTACAGAAGAAAAGTATTCAGTTGTTTCAAAAACCGGCTATTTTTTCAAACAAATCTATAATTAACTGAAAATCAATATAATTATTTCACATAACAAGCCTTCAGAAATCTAAAAATCTCTTTTGGAGCTTCCTGAGTTCTTCTGAAACATTGAAAAATGGCTCTAAATTTGATGAGGCTTAACATCACTACAAAATATAAGAAAATGATTAAAAAACTTTTATTAGGGACTTTCTGCTTAGCGCAGTTTTCTTTTGCTTATGCCAAAGAAGTTCCGACTCCGAAAACAGATATTTCTGTAACTTCATCTGCTCTTCAACAAGTACCCAAAACGGTCATTATTAAAACCAAAAAGTTCAAGATCAGAATCGACAAACAGCCAAACGGCAAGTATCTTTACCAGTCATGGAATGCCAATGCAAAGATCACAGCTAAACCAAGTATGATTATCAGCGATGGGGAAATGATTCCTGATGGTACCGGAGGAAATTATTATATCTCCTTCAGCAATGAAGGACACAGCTATCAGATCTGGAGAAACTACCTTACCGATTCTCCAAAAAAAGCTCCTTATACACTGGTTGTAAATGATGCCAACGATAATGAAATTGTACGTCAGGACGGATATGTAGTCAAAAACTAAGCTGGAAGCCTGAGGAGAGAAGCTGGAAGTTTTATAGTCTGTATATAAATTTTCTTTAAAGACTTAGAGTTTCTTTAATATAAAATAAAAATCCTGCATTGATGCGGGATTTTTTATGTTCCGGACTGTTTTAATTCTTCAAAAAAGCCACTGGCTCCATAACTTTCTTTAGCTGCTTTATAACCAATATCGAAAATCTCTTCCAGTCTGTCTTTTCTTCGCTCAAAAGTGCCATAAGAAGATAGTTTCTGGGAGGAAATGAACCAGTCGCAATACTCAAATTTTACTTTTTCAATTCTATAGGAAAGTAAATCGTAAGAACGGGAAACAATTGCTTTAATGGAGTTCAGATCTTTAATCTTAGCTTCATTGGGTGGAGATACAAACACTCCGATCAGCTTATCACAATCGTCTCTGATGATATCTGCCGGAAAATTGTTCAGCACACCTCCATCACAATACATTTCCTCACCAATAATGTATGGAGTTGTTATTCCGGGAATGGAGCATGAGGCAATAATGGCATCCACAATCTCAAAATCTTTGTCAAAAATCTTCTGGGTTCCGGAAACCAGTTCTGTAGCTACAATTTTCACTTCAATATCAAGATCACCCAATTTCATTTCATGGAAAATAGGTTTCAGATAGTTCCTGAAAATCACAGAAGAAACAAGTCCCGGCTGATTGAATGTAAAATGTTTCCAATTGAAAAAATATATGGAATTGAAAAATTCCAGGATTTCTTCGGGAGTTTTCCCTATGGCATGAAGGCATCCTACAATAGACCCTGCGCTACAGCAGGAAAGTATATCTATTTCAATCCCTTTTTCCTGTAAGAATTTTAATACTCCTGCATGAGCGATTCCTTTGGTACCGCCGCCTGATAAAACAAGTCCTACTCTCTCAAAATTCATAGAATAAATGTAAGGAAACGACTTGAAATAATTGAGTTAATTTTTATAAATATGCTGATTTTAAAATTATTTTAATATTTAGCATGGATTAATTGTTCATATTTGTTGTAAAATTCTGGTATACAAAAACTATAGCTATGTAAGAGTAACATTTATAATCAAATCTATAATAACATCTATGGATGAAATCTATTTATACTTACAAACTCATTTTGGCATCACTTACGAAGATTGGGAAATAATAGCTTCTAAAATGTTTGTTCAGGAGTTTAAAAAAAAAGAAATTATTCTATACCCTGGTGATCAGGAAGATCATCTGTCATTCTTATCAAAAGGAGTATTAAGGTTCTTTATCCCAACGGATGAAAATAAAGAAACAGATATTACGTATGACTTTATGTTTGAAAAAAAGTTTGCGTGTGCTGATGAGTCTTTTATTACCAGAACTCCTTCTGTATATGGGATTGAAACATTGACAGATGTATTGCTTTATCGGTTTACTTACCAGGATCTTCAGGATATTTACAAAAAAACAAAGAATGCAGAACGCATTGGAAGAATTGCCCATCAGAATATGTTTCTGGAACGGTCTCAAAGACTCTACTCCTTTTTAAAATATTCTGCCAAAGACAGATATCAGAATTTATTTAAAGAAAATCCTATTTTAATCAAACAGATTCCACAAAAATATATTGCTTCTTATCTGGGAATTACCCTTCAGGCTTTAAGTAGAATCAAAAGGCAAATTTATTAACATTTGTTCATTGCTTAATTAATAATGCTCTTCTAATTTTGCTGCGTTTAATCAAACTAACAAAAAACACATGACATTATTGAAAATGGAACATTTCGCCGCTTCCTTTATTTTTATGAGTACTTTTATTTTTGGACAGGTAGGGATAAATACAGCAAATCCTCTCGGTACTTTCCATGTAGACGGAGGAAAAAATAACCCAACATCCGGACCTCCGTCATTAGCCCAGTTATCAGACGATTTTATTGTTTCAGAAACAGGAAATGCAGGCTTTGGAATACTTTCACCTTCTGTAAAAGTGGATATCTCTACTTCAGGAACTTCAGCATCACCTCTCCCTGGAATTAAAATAAATGATGGACTGCAGGGTAAAAATAAAGTACTCACATCAGATGAAAATGGTGTAGGAACATGGAAAAAGCAAAGTTTAGAGCTTGTAGTGGGAACCATGGGAAATGGATATAATCTTCCCTTTTTATATGATTACAATTACCACCAAACAGGTTCTAATATTGTACTTCCTCCTGGAAAATGGCTTGTTACCGTTAATTTACTATCGGTAAATAATAACAATTCTGTATTAGATTCTGATGATTATGTATGGTTCAGATCTACATTTTCAGATTCTCAACTTTTCACTAATAAAAGCCCTGACATTCAGGGAAGTGCTGATAAGGTCAGTGGTATGCTTCAGGGACCTGTTCCTTCAGGAGCACTGAAATATAATATTGCCAATGGACAGCTTCTTATCAACAACAATTCCGGGACGAGTAAAACTTACTGGCTCATTGTTGGAAATTCAGAAGTGATAGGAACTCCTTCGTCTTCTGTTTATTTAGATCGTTTGGGAGGGTCAAATTGGGGAGAAAACATTATCTCTGCAGTTCCAATACAGTAAAATACCACTTACAGGTTTTTGAAAATGAAAAAGCCCGGATTTCTCCGGGCTTTTTATATATAGATTTCTATACATTTAAAATTAAATGTGAATCACTTCACCGTAAGCAGCAGCAGCAGCTTCCATAATGGCTTCAGAAACTGTTGGGTGCGGGTGGATAGATTTGATGATCTCATGACCTGTAGTTTCTAATTTTCTAGCTACTACAGCTTCAGCAACCATATCCGTTACTCCTTCACCAATCATGTGGCATCCTAACCACTCACCATATTTAGCATCGAAGATCACTTTGATAAATCCGTCTGTATTTCCGTTTGCAGTAGCTTTACCACTTGCAGAAAGAGGGAATTTACCAACTTTGATTTCGTATCCTTTTTCTTTAGCCTGCTTTTCAGTAAGACCTACAGAAGCTACTTCAGGGTGGCAGTAAGTACATCCAGGAATATTACCATAGTCAATTTTCTCAACGTGCATTCCTTTGATTTTCTCAACACAAGTGATTCCTTCTGCAGAAGCAACGTGAGCCAAAGCCTGAGTTGGGATAATATCTCCGATTGCATAGTAACCAGGTACTGAAGTTTCGTACCACTCGTTTACCAATACTCTTCCTTTATCTGTCTGAATTCCTACTTCTTCTAAACCGATGTTCTCGATATTAGCAGCAATTCCTACAGCAGATAATAAGATATCAGCTTCAAGAGTGATGTTTCCGTTAGCTGTTTTTACAGTCGCTTTTACGCCTTCACCACTTGTATCAACACTTTCTACAGAAGCGTTTGTCATAATCTCGATTCCTGTTTTTTTCAGAGATTTCTCTAAGTGTTTAGAGATTTCTTCGTCTTCTACAGGGACGATGTTTGGCATGAATTCAACAACAGTTACTTTTGTTCCCATTGTGTTATAGAAGTCAGCAAATTCTACCCCGATAGCTCCGGAACCTACAACAATCATAGATTTCGGCTGCTCAGGAAGAGATAATGCCTGTCTGTATCCGATTACTTTTTTACCATCTTGCGGTAAGTTTGGTAATTCTCTTGAACGAGCTCCTGTAGCGATAATGATATGAGTACCTGTATATTCAGTCACTTTTCCTTCTTTATCTGTTACAGAAACTTTTTTACCTTTCTGTACTTTTGCAGTACCAAGAATTACGTCAATCTTATTCTTTTTCATCAAGAATTCGATTCCTTTGCTCATTTTGCTGGCAACACCACGGCTTCTCTGAATTACATTCGGGAATTCAAAGCTTGCCTCCACTTTATTCAAACCATAATCTTCAGCATGGTTGATATAATGAAAAACCTGAGCAGATTTCAATAAAGCTTTAGTTGGAATACATCCCCAGTTAAGGCAGATTCCTCCTAAATTTTCTTTCTCGATAATTGCGGTTTTGAAACCTAATTGCGCTGCTCTGATCGCAGTAACATATCCACCAGGACCACTTCCAATGACAATAATATCGTAATTCATTACTTTAAAAATTTTTATGCGAATTTAAGGAAAAATATTGGATGTTTTATGTTTCTGAAAACTGATCTTAAAATGCATCAATGAGGCTATTTTATTTAATTTTAAACAAAGAAAGAGAACACAAAACGCATTCTCTTTCAATAAATTTTATTTAATATTGAAAATCTATTAAAATTCAAAATATAAAAAACAGCTTTTTCAATTTTAGTAACTGCAAAAGTTAATAGTTATCTCGCTTCTCTAAGCAATCGTTTTTCAGCCTCAAATCTTCTATTTAAAGCCTTCATCTGATCTCTCTTCATCTGTTTGGTTGCAAGCGGATGATTAAGAATGAGTTTTTTCTCAGTATTGTATTTTTTGGTAAGCTCTTGCATTTTAATATTCACCAATTCCGTTTTTGATGGATGTGGAGGAGCTGGCGGACGTTTCTGGGCAGAAACATTCATAGATAAACCTAATACTAGTAGTGTTGAAATTAAAAACTTTTTCATAATGTTCATATTTTTGAATGATTTTAATCAATTCTATAGTCTTAATTAAATTCATTCCGGTTCATGATAAATCTTACACATATCATACCAATATTTTTTTTGGAAAGTAAAATCCATATAGCAAACCACTGACGCATTTGAAATAACAGTCGTTAATAACGATCTATTTTTCATACATTTATATTTTAATAAACACTTATGAAAACGTCTGTAAAAAAGGGTAATCTGACCAAAGACAGTATCTGGATGAAAGAACCTGAAGTCCACGATTTTCCTGCAGCACAGGATTATCTGGAATTGCTTTTTGAACCTGATAAAGCCAGAAAAATGGTTGAAAAATTAAAGACAGCCCCTACGATTACAAAAAAATCGAAAGATATTTTAAGAGCCAGCAAGCTTGCCCTGCTTCCTGAAACCAATATTCATGTAAAAGAAAACCTGAAAAAAGTAGAAAAAAATAAAAAACTTTCGCCTATACTGCTTGTAAGAGGTGAACATGAACTGATCATTGCAGATGGCTACCATCGCCTTTGCTGCAGCTATTATCTTACCGAAGATCTGGAAGTTCCATGCAGGTTGGTTTAGTATTTTTCAAAAGTTAACGCATTATTAGATAAACGATTTACTTAATAACATAAATTTATTAAGTTTTATTTAACTTTTAGTTATTTTTTTTCTATATTTGATGGAAACCAAATTTCCCAACACATGAAAAAATACATTTTGATCCTTTTATTTGGAGCCCTTCCCTTAACTGCACAAGTAGGTATTAACACAACAACCCCTAACAGTACACTTGCCGTAAATGGTTCCTTAAGGGCTGGCTATAGCGAAGTCACAGCCACAACTTATAATATTCAGACTACTGATCATTATATTACTTATAATGGAACAGCCGATGCCACATTTACCCTTCCTGTCATCGGAACCGGAACAACAAGTTTTACGGGGAGAATTTATAAGATTAAAAACATTTCACCGAATAATATCACACTTCAGGCATCCAGCGGTAATACATTAAGAATTGACAATACTCCTGTTGCTTCTTTTGTGATTCCTATCGGTGCCTATGCTGAAGTCGTGAACAACAGTAATACTACTGGTGGAACGTGGGATTTGTCCTTTACGGTTCTGCCTAAGCCGAGCAATGTGGAAATCTATGGAACACAAGTTCTGATTCCTCCTCACAGACTTGGTACTGCACCTGTTGCCGACTGGACCAACCACACGAATGCAGGTTATGACACAGGAACAGCAAACGACAGATGGTGGATTATTAGTAAAACATCAGTAGATAATGCTCATACTTCACTCTATTCCAATGCCAGCAGAATGACCCTGGTTTATGAATATCAAGGTACTCCGTTCAACGTTGCCAATATGTATCCAATTCTTACTGCAGGAAATAATTCAAGTTTCCCGGATGTATTTACAGCATCTTTTGTAAGCCTTGCCAATAATGGTACTGCAGGAAGAACCAGACTTACCGTATCTGTGGCCCGTATAGATTTCATTGGAAATAATGGTTCCAATAACAGTAACTGGACCGGAACATTCTTATTGAACGTTTTATTAGCCAGAAAATACTAAATATCTTCAAAAAAACATACTTAAAAAGAGCAGAAATTTCTGCTCTTTTTTGTTTTATAAAACTTCAATATTTTGTTTTAAGGGAAGATTTTTGGATGAATTGCCGACCATAATTCTATAGGTTCCCTTTTCTACCGTCCATTCCATTTTTTCATTCATAAACTGTAATTGCTTTATGGGAACTTCAATGGTGACAGATTTTGATTCTCCGGGCCGCAATTCTACTTTCTGAAATCCTTTGAGTTCAATAACCGGTCTTGAAACGGTTGCCAATAAGTCTTTTACATATAGCTGAACGACTTCACTTCCTGTTTTTGATCCTGTATTTTTCACATTGACTGTAGCCATAATAGTTTCATTTTCTGAATATTTGACTTTGTTCAGCTGTAAACCGGAGATTTCAAAGGTGGTATAACTTAAACCAAATCCAAACGGATACAATGGTTCACCACTCAGGTCATGGTAATCATTTCCTCTTCCTGTTGGATGATGATTATACGTCAAAGGCAGCTGCCCTTCTTCAACCGGAAATGTTATGGGTAATTTTCCAGACGGATTTTCAGCCCCGAAAAGCGTTTTTGCTATGGCGTTTCCTCCTTCTTCTCCCGGATACCAAACATCTAAAATAGCTCCTACTTTATCTTTCCAGACGGTTGTTTTTATAGCAGATCCTCCTACTAAAACTACTGTTACAGGTTTTTTCAATTTTGAAATTTCCTGAATAAATGCTTCCTGATTTCCTGGCAAACTTAATGAGGAACGGTCCTGAAATTCGCCTTCATGAATACCGGCGGCAACAATGATATAGTCTGTGTTCTGAGCAAGATTTAAAGCTTCCTGATAGTCTTTCGAGTAATGATGTAGTCCATAGTTCCAGATCAGTTCGAGGTTGGCTTCTCCACGGTTTTCATGAAACTCAATGGTAATATCGTATTTTTTCCCTTTTACAAAATCTATATCAATTGTTTTGGTGGAGTAGCTTAATTTTTCCCATTGGTCAATGGCTAATTTTCCATCAAGGTATAATCTGAAGCCGTCATTTCCGCGCAATCCTAACTGATACTTGCCTGAATCCGGAGCTTCCAGTTTTCCTGTCCAGCGGATGCTATATTGATCTGGGGGAAGTTTTTGAGGATCGGGAGAATATAGGGTCCATTTGAAATTGAGCTGTTCATCCTGTTTTTCGAAAGCCGGATTTCCTTTTAAATCGGTATTGGAGAAATAGCTTCCTTTTAATCCTTTTTTGTTTTCAGAAGATAAATATTCATTGGAAACTGTGGTAAAATCCTTTACATTCCAATCAATTCCTTTTGAATAAACAACTTCAATATTTTTATCTCTGATATAATTTTTAATTCCGTCAACAATAGTTACTTTTTTGTTTCCGGGGCCTGAATAACCGCCTAATCTCGCATCAACGGCATCTGTTCCTACCACGAGAATTTTTTTAACACTTCCGGGAACGGGAAGCGTCTGATTATTATTCTGAAGCAAAACGAAAGATTCTGCAGCTGTTTTTTCTGCCAGAGGTTTATGATTCAGCTTTTTTAATTCTTCAATTTCTTTGAGTGAAACGTAAGGGTTTTCAAATAATCCAAGCTCAAATTTAGCTCTCAACACTCTTGACACGGCATCATCAATTCTTTCTTTTGAGATTCTTCCATCCAAAAAAGGGGGAATAAAGAGTTCATAATGTTTATATTCTGTCTGAAAAATTACATCCAGTCCAGCATTGATCGCCTGTGCAGAAGCATCGTCATAATCTTTTGCTGTAAAATGCAGCACATTGGCTCCTCCTACTGCACTTGCATCACTGATGACGAAGCCCTTGAAATTCCAGTCATTTTTTAATTTTTCAGTCAGTAACCAATGATTAGCTGTTGAAGGTCTTCCATCAAGCAGGTTATAGGAAGTCATCACTGAACGGCTTTTTCCTTTTGTAAAGGCATTATTAAAAGGTATTAAATGGGTTTCCTCAAGATATCTTTTACTCCAATGAATAGGATATGAATCTCTTCCGCCTTCTCCTACATTGGCCAAAAAGTGTTTCGGAGTGGTGATGATTCCCATATTTTCAAATGAACTGACAAAACTGACTCCCATTACAGAGGTCAGAAAGGGATCTTCGCCGTAAGTTTCTTCTGTTCTGCCCCATCTCACATCACTCGCCAGGTTTACTACAGGGGTCAGAATCTGGCGGATTCCTCTCAGTTTTGATTCTTTTGCAATTGCTGTTGAAACTTTATTCATCAATTCCGGGTTGAAAGTGGCTGCAAGGCCAATCGCCTGTGGAAAAGCTGTAGCCCCTTCCCTCACCAATCCGTGCAGAGCTTCATCAAAAGGAATAATGGGAATTCCTAATCTTGATTCTTCAACGAAGTATTTCTGAATAGCATTGATTTTTTTCACCAGTCTTTCTGCATCTTCATTGGCATTGTACTTCAGTAACTGCCCTGTGGCACCGCCTCCCTGATTTCCTGCACTTACCTGTAATCCAAAAATTCCATGGGAATACTGTCCTTTCGGAACGTGATCCAGATCTCCGGGTATCATAAAACACTGCCAGAATTTTTCCTCAGGGGTCATTCTCTTCAACAGATCCTGAACTCTGGTTTCAATGGGTTGTTTGGAGTCTTTATATAAAGGTTTTTGGGCAGAAACAATCACCACATTCAACAATAATACTACTCCTGTAAGTTTAAAACGAAATAGTCTCATTATTGCACGATTTGGATTACGGTTGCGTATTTCAGCTTTTTCCTTTCTTCAGGTAATTGGATTTCAAGCGTATTTCCTGCTGTTCTTTTCCATTGAATTTTTGATGAAAGACCTAATATTTTCAAGGATTTCGGCTTAAAATTTTCCGGGATGGAAAAGGCAAGTACTTCCGGAGCCTTATATTCTACCTGCTCATCAAGATGGAATACATTTACAGTCTGATGGTCCTTACTTTGGGTATAATAGTAGTTTCCTTCGTGATAGGGAGCAATACTTCTTGTAGCAAAAACAGCAGCCTGATTTTTGTCCATCCAGCCGGAAATTTGCTGTAATCTTTCATAGACAACGGCATCGTAATCTCCGTTGGGCCCGGGAGCGATATTCATCAGGTAATTTCCACCTCTTGAAATGATTTTCACCAGGGTTTCAATAATCTTTTGGGAGGTTTTATAGTTGTCATTGGGAACATAGGAAAAGGAATCTCCCATTGTGATACAGCTTTCCCAAGGGATGGAAAGTGTGTGTTCTGGAACAGCCTGCTCCGGGGTAACATAATTTTCCCACTTCCCGGGAACAGTACGGTCTACAATAATAATTCCCGGTTGATTTTTCCTGGCCATTGTTCCTATTTTATCCATATCAATGTCCTGCTCTACTTTGATAGTGCGCTGCCATTCTACTTTAGGATCTATGGTATGAAAAGGACGTACCCAGCCTCCGTCCAGCCAGAGAATATCAATTTTACCATACTTGGAAGTAATCTCGTTCAGCTGATTGAAGGTGAATTTTTTAAAATTCTCCCATCTTTCTGGATATTTCTTGGGATCATAATTAACATTTCTGTCTTTTGGCGGAAAGTAAGGCCACCAGTAATCATCAGAATGCCAGTCAGGTTTTGAAAAGTAAGCCCCAATTTTAAATCCTTCTTTTCTGAAGGTATTGAATATTTCTTTTGTGACATCTGATTTTGGATTTTTTGAAAAAGGAGTTTTAGAAGAGGTAATCTTATAATCAGACTGTTGGGTGTCAAACATTGCAAAACCGTCGTGATGTTTAGTTGTAAAAACCACATATTTCATCCCTGCTTTTTTTACTGCATCCGCCCATTTTTGTGGATTAAACTGAGTGGGATTGAAAGTGGTCTGAAGATTTTCATAATTCTTTACATATTCGTCATAAGATTTCCCATGCTCAGGTTTTCTCTGGGTCCATGATTCGTCTTCCGGGCATAAGCTCCAGCTTTCAACAATTCCCCATTGGCTGTAGGTTCCCCAATGCATAAATAACCCGAATTTCATATCCTGCCACTGGTCCAGGTTCTGAATTACAAGAGGGTCTGTGGGTTCCTGATATCCCTCAGACACATTATGGGCCTGTGAAAATACTACTGAACTTATTAAAAAGGATGAAAGAAAAAAGGGTTTTATTTTGGGTATAACCAGCATATGGAATAGTTTTCCGCTAATTTAATTATCCTTTGTGAAATCTACAAACATTAGGATTCCAAGAGATTAAGAATGGCTTCATCAAAACCTGGAAATGAAAACTGAAATCCGCTTTTTATTAATCTTTCAGGGTATACATTACGGCTTTTTAAAAGTAATTCGGTTTCTGTTTTCAGGAAAATGGAGGCAATTTCCAACTGCCAGACCGCAGCATTAATCCCGAAAGGTAATTTCAATTTTTTTCTTAGCTTTTTCATCATATTATCATTGGAAAGTGGAGCCGGAGCAGTTATATTAATTGCTCCAGATATATTTTCATACTCAATGATCCAGTCTATTGCTTTACAAAAATCCTCAATATGAATCCAGCTTACCATTTGGTTTCCCCGTCCCTGTTTTCCTCCTAAGCCCAGCTTTGTAACCATTTTCAGCTTATGAAATGCCCCACCATTATTTCCCAGAACAATGGATGTGCGAAGGGCAACTTTCCGTATTTCTTCATCTTTGACTGCAAAAAATTCTTTCTCCCAGCTTTTGCAGATATTCATTGAGAAATCATCTCCGATAATTCCGTTTTCTTCCGTATTCAGATGCCGTTCAGAATGAACGTAAATGGTTGCAGAACTTGCATTCAGCCAAATTTTTGGTTTTTCAGAACACTGATCTACAGCTTTCTGCAATATTTTTGTACTGTTAATTCTTGAAGAATATATTTCCTGCTTATTTTTCTCGTGATACCGGCAATCTACAGATTTTCCTGTAAGGTTGATCAGCACGTCTGCTTTTTTCAAACTATTTTTCCATTCACCTAATGTTTGGGCATCCCAGTAGATTTCGTTTTTACGCTGAGGATTACGGGTCAGGATATAGACCTGATTTCCTTTTTCTGTAAAGTATTTCTCCAGATTTTCACCAAGAAATCCGGTGCCTCCGGCTATGAGTATTTTCATTGTTTTACAATTTAAGGTTTAAGGTTTAAGGTTTTGGGTTCAATGTTTATGGTTTATGTACAGAAATTTCTGTTTTTGTTCTTTTCAGCTGATGTATTTCTTTGTTCTCACTTCTATTTCTGAGCCTTCAGCAAGCATTACAGAAACTGGTTCCTGATGATTCAGACATTCAAAATCATTTCCGTAGATATTTTGAAAATCAATATCCAGCTGATGATCTTTTATGGTGTAGTATTCCCATTTTGGGTGGCATACTTCATATTCGGAAGTGATATTTTCTTTTTTTGTAAAACCAAAATAATGTTCTGTGATAAATTCAAATTCTGAGTTTTCTTTAATAGGTTTTGGTGTACTATCAGCTATAATCTGAATAGAATGCCAGCTTTTATCTTTCCATGAATATCTGATCAGCAGTTCACCTTCTTTTTCATGAATCTGGTTTTTCATCGGCATGGTGTGATAATTTTCTTTATAGATAGAATTGGCAACAAAACTTAATGCAGGTTTGGGAACAATTTCTTTGATAAATACCACACCTCTTTTCCAGGCTCCTTTTTCTTTTTTCTTTACATAAAACCTCAGGTTTACTTCTTCAAAATTCCGGTGAAAAGGAATGGGAAATCCCAACAGTTTTGTATTTAAAAACATGAAACCAACTAAACTTACATAGCATCTGCCTTTGTAAAAATCGAGTTCTGTTCCTTTAGGTAAATACGGCAATAAGATCTCGGGATCAATTTCGTAATTGATGATGGCCAGCTTTCGCCATTCTGCTTTTAAAAAGTTCATAATAATGGGTTTTTCAGGTTAAAAAATGGCAATTCCATCATGGCTAGAAGATTCTGCAATGGTTTTGATCATTTCATTTCTTTTGAGCAGAAAACTTTTGAGATATCCTGTAAGAAAAATAGCATTGAACAATTTCCCTATGATGCCCAGCGGAGATTCAAATTCAAAAACATCGGTCATCAGTGTTTTCCCGTTTACAGATTTAAAGGTATGCCTGTGCCGCATAGATTTGAAGGCTCCTTTCTGCATCACATCAATGAACTGGACTGGTTTTTCCATACTGACAATCTTTGTGGTGAGGGTCTGATAAACTCCCAGATGTTTGGCGCGCCAGGTTACGGTTTCGTTTTCTTCAATCAACCCTGAAGTACGTCCGGCAATTGCTGTTTCATGAGATGTTGAGGTTGATTGCTGGTGCAGATCAATGTCTCTTGCCAGATCAAAAACATAGTGGATGTCTGCATTGATTATTGTATTTAAATAGATTGTTGACATTTTAAGAGGTTTTAAGAGTATACAAATTGTAATTTAAATGGTTGTCAGAATAATAATGGCCAGCGCTGTGAGCCTGAATACCATCCATGAAATGGTAGGAAGAAAATTTAATTTTAGTATTAGGCATCTTCTTATATGTTCCAGAAACATGATCAATACTACCATTCCAAAGTATATCAGATAAAAGACAGGGGTAAAATTGGTCATCAGAGCAGGAATTAACAGTAAAGTCCCGATTAAGGAAACAGTCATCATATTTCCGAGATAATCCCAGATTTTATCTTTGAGATAAATTTTTAAAAAGAGAGTCTGCCAAACGATCTGACCAAGACAAACGGCAAATTCTCTCAGGAAATTTCGTTCTAAATTAAAATCTAGCTTCAAGGAAAATTCACTTAGGATATAGGCTGAAAAAATAACAACAAAACTGATGTATGCTATTCTGTATTTCAGGTTAAAATCCGGAACACAAGATTGTTCTGTATAATCTTTTGAGGAAGGAATAATCTGTTTCCTATTGTAAGAAACAAAGGAATACAACTTTTGAAAAAACCAATAGAGAGGTCTTATTCGAGCGGTTTTTCCAACAATGGAAAAGAATTTCCAATGATGAGAAGCAGACTATCTAATCCGTAAACGACTTTATTTTTGTTGTGATCTACCAGAGCAATTTCATTTTTCGCCAGGTTGAAGTCTATGAGTATTTTATTTCTCACTGAGATTTCCGTAAATGCTTCTCTTCCATCTTCATCCAGCATTCCGCATTTGGTAAAACCTTTGGAGTAAAGATTACACATCGGACATTCGTTGTCGTAGATTAATGTGTGGTTTTTGAGCGTTTTCATAATTGTGATTTATAAGGTTTATAAATATTGTAGCAGTCATAAACATATGCTGCTGCCATCACAGGGCTATATAAAAGAGCGGCCATTAAAACATATCCAAAAAAATCATTGATGTGTTTCTCTGTAAACAAGATGGCTACAATAATCCAGACCGGTATTATTACAATCCCATACGCTATATACAATGGTGACTTTTTTGTTTTAAAAAACAGTTTGATCAGGAAACTTACCAATTGAGGAGTTCCTACTATAAAATAAAACAGTACAAATCCCGACAAACCACTAAATATAAAAGCCTGAGGCCCAATTATTATAAAGAATAACTGAATGTAATAATCATATTTTGCAAATGTTTTCATGGCAGCAATGGTTTTAAAGTGATCCTTTTCTTCTGAAATAAATAATCAGGAACAAATGAATGATTAAATTTTTCATAATTATTATTAATTTTATATTTTCAGTAATTTTTGAAAATTAATTTGAAATAAAAAAGGATTTTCATCCTCTTTTTTTTTCTATTTCAACAGATTGGTAATCTTTCCTACCAGCCAATGATCATCACTTTTTATTGCCAGATCCATAATATTGTTGATCTTTCCAGTTACCGAACTGAAGTCATTCATCAGCTTGATAAATTCCTGAGCTTCTTCTGAGTCTTTATCCTCAATATTTTTTAATTCTTCAAGAAAAGAAATTACAGGTTCTATTTCTCTTTTTCTGCGTTCCTTAGTAATTTGCTTGAAGAGATACCAAACATCTTTTTCTGCAACGAAATATTCTTTACGGTCGCCTTTTACAAATTCTTTTTTCACGATTCCCCAGTCTATCAGAGCGCGAAGATTCATGTTGGCATTCCCTCTTGAAATTTCCAGCTGCTCCATTACCTCATCGGTAGAAAGAGGTTTGCCACTTGCCAAAAGCAGTGCATGCACCTGTGCCATTGTACGGTTGATCCCCCAATTGGTAGCAAAGGTTCCCCAGGTCTGAATGTATTTTTCTTTTGCTTCTGAAAGTTGCATTTTGTTTTCCTTTTAGATTTCTGTAACAAATGTAATTATATTTTTTGAATTTTCAAAAATTATTGAAAATTAATTTTTAATAGGTTTCAGTGAGTTTAGTTTTTGTCATTAAAATATTTTGTTTAAACTTTTATCAGATGTATTTTAAATCTGGTTTCTTCTTTTCTATGGCTTTCTTTTTTCCCAGCCGATTATTTTGTATCCTTGTCAAGGTTTAAAACTTTGACAAGGATACAAAAGGATAGAAAATAAAAACAGACATCCCTGAGAATCTCTGTTTTGAAGTTTAAAAAATTAAAGTTAAGGTTCAATATTAGCCGTTATTCCCTGATTCCAGTGTTTTGCTTCCGGCATATAGTAGAGATAAACATTGCTGGATTTTCCGGTATAGGTACCCGCAAACTCCACTTTGAGATCCAGATTAATCGTTTTTGTTTCCTCTGCATTGAAATGCTCCCAATAAAGTACCAGATAATTGTCAAAGATTTCATAGTAGGAAATCTGCTTTTTATCAATCAGATCTTTTAGTAAAGCATTTTGTAAAGTCAAGCCTGCAGGAATACCAATCTTCGCAATGGTCATTGGAAGCTGTCCGTTGATTGTGTTCTTAACGGTCACTGTCATTCTGTTGGTCTCTCCTATTCTGGACACTGCAGATTTCAGCTTTGATTCCATCGTAACAGGAATATCTTTGCTTTCCGGAGCCTGGAGGGTATAATACTGATATTCTATTTTATAAGGCAGTCCATTTTTGATTGGATAGTGAATACTAATCTTATTTTCTCCGGCCTTGTATGCTGATGAAAGACTGATATTAGGATAAGTATTTGCTTTATTGATCGTGATAACCGGCCTTTCAGCTCCATATAATTTTTCATTTTTAGAGAAGAACTCAGACAATGCCTGTATGGCCAATGTTGTTGCCTGAGTGGAACCAAATCCGTAATATCCATTGAAATTAATAAGCTGATCTGCTGCTTCCGCAATTTTCAACCGATTCAGATTTTCGTCTTTCTGAAGTGCCATGATATATAACGAAAGGGTTTCCGCATCTGCAGATCTTCCCCATGAGCCTGTAAAGGTGATTTTAGATTTTACATTCTTCGCTTCATACTGCTGGTCCAGCATCTTCATCAAATTATCATATTCCTTTTGTTTTCCCATATGAGCGGCAGTATTGGCAAGCAAAGCCAATTGATAAGAATCTTTTGTAGCCAAAGCTCTTTTCATCATTACAGTAAAGGAATCTTCTATTTCATTTTTAAAACCAAGTTTGGATAAAGCATATATCACGTACATATTTCTTGACCAGGAATATTCTGAAAAATCCTTTTTTGATTCATAAGGTTTTCTTACTTCAAATAATCCGCTTGCATTCTTTTTGGATAAAATGAATGAGGAAAGTCCCTGAATAAGTTTTGCATCCGGATTGACATATTTTTTTAAATCCGTAAACTCCAGTAAGGCAAATGCAGAAAGTGCCACATCTGATTCCTCGCTGCTGAAATATCCGATACCTCCGTCTCTGTTTTTATAACTCAACATTTTCTGAAACCCTTTTTTCATATTTTTAACCACCAGATTCTCAGTTGCAGTATCTATTTTTTTTCCTGATTTTAAATAATCCAGAATAAAAATATTAGGATATACTGTTGAAGAAAGCTGTTCAAAGCAGCCATAAGGTTCTCTCTTCAGCTGATCAATATCTGCAAACATTTGTAAAGCGGTGTTTTCAAATACATAATATGAGGAAAACAGGCTTCCGTTGATATAGTCCGGAATATTGATTTTGATATCTTCCGTTTTGTTATTGATGATGGAAAATTGATGTGGGAATCCTTTCTCTTCTACTTTAAACGGAAGAATCATGGTTTCCCTGAAATCTCCGGATCTTATGGTAAACTGAATGTTGGAATCTACAATTTCATCTGTCTGTATTTTGACAAATAATCTTCCTGATTCTAATGGTTTCAGGGTAATTAAACTGTCAGAGCGCATCAGTTTTACGTGATTAGGAACAATAACATCCATGGTCATTTTCCTTATTTCCGAAGAATTGTTTTTAATAACAACAGGAATTGTCATCTGATCTGTTCTTGTCAGATATTGTGGAATTTTAGCATCTATGGAGATAAGGCTCTGAGCAGCATAGGAAGTTTCATCATTTCCTACAAGCCCTGATGCAGCAATACCTTCTGTCATAATTCTAAAAGTAGAGTTGGCATCAGAATTATAAAATTCCACTTTTGCTTTCCCGTTTTTATCGGTTTCCACCACAGGATTCCAGTAAAGCGCTTCTCTGTAATCGAAACGGTAAGATGTATTGGTCGTTTTATATTCCGGATAGGCAAATGCTCTTGATCCGGCATATGATATAAGCCTTCCATATGGTACTGCTTCAACAGCAATATAAGATTTCGGGGTAATATCAAAACTGATTTTTGAAATGTTATTTTTATATGAATTTATGATTACCACTCCATTTGCAGCCCTGCTTCCATAAATAGCTGTAGCAGCAGCGTCTTTGAGAACGGTGATACTATTGATATCGTTCGGATTTATAGTGGTGTTGAAATTTTCTACTGGTGTACCGTCTACTATGAATAGTGGATGCTTATTGGTGATGGATGCTTCTCCTCTTATTCTTATCTGTGCACTGGCTGCGGACTGTCCTGCTGGTGTAATTATTAATCCGGCAACTTTACCGCTTAGCAATGAAGTTACATTCGGATTCTGAATTTCCATAGAAGACGTTATTGTTGCAGAAGTAATTGCGGATTTACCTTTTTTCAAATTGTATCCTAAAACAACAACTTCTTCAATCCTTTTATTCTTAACAGTATCTTTTGCTAATCCATCGGGTTTGTTCAGTGTTTGGGTATTATTTCTGTTTTCTATCTTCTTTTCTTTTCTCTCAGCTTCTTTTACAATTTCTTCTACATCAATATTGGAAAGTTTCTGCTTCACTAAAGGGTTAATATCCAAATTATAAGACAAAATTCTGATTTTCAACTGATGTTTAGGCTGAGAAGATCTGGCTATAATTTTATATGAATAGTCTGCATTCAGGTCTGAAAAATAAAAACGTCCATTTTCTGCAGCAGCTTGCTTAAGGATTTTTTTATTATCAGTATCTAAAAGGAAAACATCTGCTTTCACCGGATTTTTGTTTTCATCTTCTACCACTCCGTAGATTGTATTTTTCTTTTCGGGAAGATATTTGTACTTATTGGTTGTAATGATTTCCGGGATAAGCTCGAAATATCTGTACCCGTTTGTCAACATAACAAGATCCAGGCTTTTATCTGCTTTTTCTTCTTTTTTATCGAAATAAAACTGTGGTTTTTCAATTTTCCCTTTCAACTCGGAGTCCATCAGAAGCCAGGAAATGATATGATTCTGCTTGTCATCAGCGTATGTCCATAGTTTATCATCCACCACACTCAGGCCAAGGTTGGCAGGAATAGGTTTATTATTTTCATCCGTAGTTTCGATGTTCAGTGCTACTTTTTCCCTCGGCAGGTAATGTTGTTTTACGGGCTTAACTTTTATATTCAACCTATTTTCTTTATTGGTAAAAACAATACGTTCTGCAAGAGGAATATTATTTTCCAGAATGGTAAATCTGCAGATTCCTATCGGGAAGTCTTTTTCATCAATCTCCAATGAATTGCTGCCTTTTTTCACTAGAAGATCTTTGGTATACCATTCTTTTCCGCGGAAATTCCCATTCAGGGTAATTGTTTTTTCATGGGTTGAAATGATGGTAAAAGTCAATTTTCTGTTTTCATTCTGAATATTTAAAACCAAACCTTCATCTTTTGCTACCGGAAGATGGAACGTCTGTGTATTACTTTCAGGTTTTAGAACTTTTGCATAATAAGTTTCTCCTTTTTTAGCGGTAAAATGAAAGCTTCCCATCCCGAAATTATAGGCTGAAATTTCTTTTATTTTTTCATGATTCTGATTGTAAACAGCCAGAACAGCGTCTACAGGTTTTTCAAATTCATCCAGAATCTTAAAGGCCATATTTTGTTCTATCCCGTTGATAAAAGTACCTCCTTCAGGCAAAAACTTCACATCCAGATTGTTCAGGACAATTGGAATATTTCTTGAAATAGATTCTGTAAATCCATCAAAATTCACTTTAATATTCAAAAGTGCATCAGAGGATTTCAAAACTTCAGGGAGTTTGAAAATCAATTGATTTTTACCTTCTTTATTGGTAATGAATTTCCCTTCTGAAACGGTTTCGCCATTGGTCATTACTGTATAATCTGCTTCATAAAAAGGAATGGGAAGATTGCTCAGACTTCTCATTGAAAAATCGGCTGTCATCTCATCTCCCGCACCATATCCTTTTTTAGGAAAATCCAGTTTCATTAATATTCTTGGAGATACTATTTTCTGGAGGGTAATTTCTTTTTCAAAGGTATTTTTCCCTTCTTCATTCTGCATCCAGTTGGTAAAGGCTCTTATTTTATAGATTCCACCTTTCATATCTTCATCAAAATAGAAATATCCCTGGGCGTACCCATTGGTAATTTCATATTTCATTTTTTTCAAAACACTTCCTGCGGGATCAATAATTTCAAAATTTACAATTTTACTGTCTTCTGCCGGAAGGTTGTTTTTTCCTTTTACAACGTATATTTTAAAATACATTCCCTCGCCAGGTTTGTAAAAAACATGATTGGTCTGAACGTAGGTTTTTTCTTTTTCAAAATCCTGAAATGGCTGCTGTGCTTTTAGAAAAACCGTTGACAATATTAAGCTCAGCGAGATGATATATGATGATATAAATTTGAAATTCATGGGTTAAAATTTGAGTGAAACAATACATCCAAATGTTTTAAAAGACGGAAGATTGAAAAAATCCAGCCCTCTTCCGTTGTCCATATCATAAAAATGCTGATTGGGATCTGCTCCTTTATTTGCCTGCCAAAGCATTAGATTATTCACATAAAAAGTAAGTTTGATATTCTGTTTTCCATAGTTGACCGGAAAACTGGAAGACAGTGAAATATTGCTGATTCTTATATAATCTGCCTTCTGAACATAGTTTTCCGCCACACCAAGGTAGCCATATCTGGACCAGCGGTTTTCCTGAACATTCTGGTTGGGGTCATAGAAATCTACCGGAATCTGGTTTGCCGTTCCATTGGCCTGTACACCCTGAAAAATATAATTTTTGATGTTTCTGTCTTCTCCTGATTCAGAAGAACGTCCATAATAATCGAGAACCGCCTGTGTTCCGTTCCAGAGCTGGCCACCTTTTTTCCATTCCCAATTGATATCTAGGGAAAAGTTTTTATAAGCAAAACTATGAGTGAATTTCATCACGAAATCCGGTGTAGGGTCTGCGATAATTTTCATTCCGTCAGCTTTTTTGGGAAATCCAAACTCATCAATGATTAATTGCCCTTGAGCATTTCTTTCAAAGTAGCTTCCCACGACAGCTCCCAAGACCTGTCCTTCCGACAGTGTTTTATAAATGTCTTTAAATCCTGAAACAGCAATATTCTGATAACCGGACGATATCCTGTCTACGATATCTTTATATTTGAAAAATGACACTTTCTGAACACTGTAAAAGTTGTCTCCCAAACGCAAACGGTCATAAGCAAAATTGAATTCATATCCACTGTATGTGTGATCCGCTATATTCTTTAGTTTCAACTGATTATTTTCAAAAACAGGAAATACATCATCTGTATTTTTTCTGTTGAAATATTCTCCTTCCACACTTATATTATAACCAAGGCTAAGACTGGCTCCCACTTTCCATTCACTGGTATTGATATTGGATAAACCTCTGAAACTTTCCACTTCCTGTACAGGGAAGTATTGATTGTAGTTTTGTGCGTTAAGTAAAGTTGTTACATAGGAAGCGTATGATCTTGTAATTTCCGGCTCGGAACTCAACTGTGTGTAACTTCCCAATAATTTAAAATTGTAATTATACCAATCGAAAATGTTATTGAATCTCACATAGAAATTAGCTTTGGGAAGCCAATAGTTGTTTTTCAGAGAGGTATTGGAAATGTAAAAAGAATTTCCAAGATTGAGACCTGCTTCAAAATCATAATCATGGATATCCATATTGTAATTAAAAATATGATCCTGCGAAGTTCTCTGATAGAAGTATTGCTGATGGGTCAGACTGTTATAAACATCCGATTTCCTATCGTTCAGAATAAAATTCAAGCTGAACGTATTTTTAAAATCATAGTTTCCTAATGCATAGGAACCCAATATATTGGAATGATACAAACTGTTGTTTTGTACCCTTTCATTGAGTAATCCGCTGCTGAAACCATAAGTAGAAGGCTTATACTGGTCTTTATTCCAGATATTGCTGCTTTCATAAGACTGGCTGACATTCAGTTTAAATTCATCCCAACTTTTAACAACATTAAAACTAAATAATCTATCCCTATTCTGATAACGGTATTTACTATCCTTTTCAAAAAGGAATGAAGGATTGTCTGCATCTTTGCTGTAACTTCTCTGTAAACCATTACTCAGAAGGGTATTTTGGCCATTTGAAAAAGAAACGGGTGTTAGCAAGGAATTCTGATACGCTCTGTTGAACAGCCCTATTCTATTGGTATTGGTGGCTTTGTCTTCTTCATAATTAAAAGCAAAATTAATGGAATATCCACTTAGTTCTGTATTCAGTTTGGCTTTAAAAGTATTGGCAATATCAAACTGATCTATAAAATACATCTGGTTCTTCTGCTGGCCCAGATTCAAAGACAACCGGATTTTTTCATTGTAACCTTCTTTTATAAAAGCATTTACATTCAACTGATTGTTGTATCCTACGGTTGTTTTAAAAAGACTGTTATCATATTTTCGGGCACGCTGAAGCCCATCAATCCAGGGAATCAGTCTTCCGTTCTGATCATATTCATAAGCCAGACCATCAAATCCCAAGGTAGAAATATCTGGTCCAAAACTGAACATTTCGTTGGTTTCAGGACCTTTCCAGACAAGATTTCCATTTTCTGATCTTCCCTGTACATATTTGTTTTGAGTCCCGGGAATAGCATTTCTGTTTTTAATCTCTAATGATGTGGTAAAGCTTCCGTTAAAAAGTAATGTTTTCTGATCGAGTCTTTTTACAATATAAATACTGTCATTCTTTTGTCTTACTCTTCTTATCTGATTAAAATAAGAGTGTGATCTTTTACTTAAGCGGGTCTTCGTTTTTTCAATGCTGAAATCATCTTTTGTTTCTTTTGAAACCAGACTATCATAGGCTTTACTGTAGATATTTTCTACATTTTTTTTGGAAGTCTGATTTTCCAGAATGGCTTTTAATTCCCTGAGCTCATAAGTAGAAATAACATAAGTATTTTTGCCTTGGTTCCACGAAATGGTATCATAAGGTTTGGCAGCAATAATTGCAAATCCTTCCTCATCAGTCAGTTCATAAACCCCACTGTTTTTATTAGAAACCTTTAAAAAGTTCTGTGCTTTAGCTTTAGTTGTTAAAAATTTTCCAGAATAATATAATTGTGAATCTTGTGCCTGTAATAAGGTAATAGTAAACGGCAGCAACAGCAGATAATTCTTTTTCATCAGTGATTAGTATGCTTAAAAATATAAAAAAAGAAACTTCCGTGGAAATTTCTTTTTTATGAATTATTTTTGAATTGTCTTATAACTCTCTATCAGTCTAATAAATTCTGAACGGTAACCTTCCTCATCTTTATTTTTTCCTTCTTTAGCTAGTTTCTCAATATCAGAAAGGTCTTTTTTCGTAATCAGTTCTGAATTTCTGAGTACCAAACCGAACCAGGCTACAGATGAAGCAAATTTAAAATCCGGACTTGCTGATGCAGATGGATTTTCTTTTTTAATCACCCTACTGATCTCCATGCTTTTATCACCATCAGGCTTTTTATATCTGAATTTCACTGTTGCCAGCTCATCTCCGAATTTCCTTGTATCTGATGTTTCAGAGTATTTCAATTTTGTTTCTTTAGGAATGAATTCTGATTCTACACTTGCAGGAATAATCTCATATAGTGCAGTAACAGTATGTCCACTTCCAAGTTCCCCGGCATCTATTTTATCATTGACAAAGTCTTCATTTCTCAGCTTCCTGTTTTCATATCCTATTAAACGGTAAGATTTTACAAACTTAGGATTGAATTCAATCTGAATTTTCACATCTTTAGCAATAGCATACATGCTTCCTGCAAATTCTTTTCCTAAAAATTTGTTGGCCTCCTGCATATTATCAATATAGGCATAATTTCCATTCCCTTTATCTGCAAGGGTTTCCATTGTGTTGTCTTTATAATTACCCATTCCATAGCCAAGACAGGTCAGGAAAATCCCTGTTTTTCTTTTTTCTGTAATTAAGGCTTCAATATCAGTATTGGAAGTAGCACCCACATTAAAGTCACCATCTGTTGCCAGAACGACTCTGTTATTTCCTCCTTTGATAAAGTTTTCTTTAGCAAGTTTATAAGCAAGTTCAATCCCTGCTCCTCCTGCTGTACTTCCTCCTGCCTGAAGATTATCCAGCGCTTTAATAATTTTTTCTTTTTCTCCTGCTGAAGTTGGGGATAAAACCACTCCTGCGCTACCTGCG
Organism: Chryseobacterium sp. GVT01B; assembly: GCF_019970045.1. Lineage (GTDB taxonomy): Bacteria > Bacteroidota > Bacteroidia > Flavobacteriales > Weeksellaceae > Chryseobacterium. Next base: position 469,562 of record NZ_JAHXYI010000003.1, on the reverse strand, counting down.
TACACTACAATTCCTACTTTGTCTTTTGGTCTTAGCTGTTTCAGCAAAACTTTAAGAGAAGACTTCAGCAATGGCAGTTTGTTTTCCTCACTCATTGAACCCGAAACATCAATAAGAAAAACAATATTGGATGCAGGCAGACCATCCATCGGAATATTTTTTCCCTGAAGGCCTATTTTCAGCAGCTTATGCTTTGGATTCCATGGAGAGTTGCCATATTCGGTATTAATTGAAAAAGGATCGTTGTTTGCAGGCTGTGGATAATCATATTTAAAATAATTGATCATCTCCTCGACCCTCACTGCATTTTTATCAACTTTATCTCCATACCCGATCATTCTTCGGACATTGGAATAGGAAGCATTATCTACATCAATAGAGAAAGTAGAAAGAGGTTGGCGGCTGGTCAGCTCAAATGCATTTTCCACAAATCCGGCATATTCCTCATTATTATAATCAATATTTTTATCAGTTTTTGCTGGCTTTTGAACCTCTTTTGTGTCCCCAACCTGTTTGTTATAAACCCTTCCTGATTCATGGAATGATCTGGAACTCATCACTTCCATTGCAGTAACTGATTTTGGTTTCGGGCAACCATTATACTCTGGCATTCCCGGAACTGTAGGACAGGCATCATCTTTATCCAAAATACCATCTCCATCTGTATCCGGCCATGGGCAGCCATTATTTTCGGGAGGTCCTGCTACTGTAGGACACGCATCATCTTTATCAATTACACCGTCTCCATCCGATTCTATCCATGGACATCCTTCATTTTCTACCGGACCGGCAATATCAGGACATTTATCCAGTTTATTAGGAATTCCATCCTGATCTTTATCTTTTCTGACACTGTAAGTCTTTGGTCCTTTGTCTGTTTCAGTATTTTTTTGAGTTTTACAGCTTGTCAATGCAACAAGCCCTAGCATGGTTATTACAATTTTTCTCATCTTTTTCAAATTTCGGGAGGAAATTATTAAAATAAATTTAAACTGATCAATAAATATTTGATAAACCGATTTTTTCTAAATAAAGAAGAGAAATTCCCGAAGAAATCTCTCTTCCTAAAATCACTTTTGAACTGTTTTATAGCTCTCTATCAGCCTTATAAATTCTGAACGGTAGCCTTCCTCATCTTTATTTTTTCCTTCTTTAGCTAGTTTCTCAATATCAGAAAGGTCTTTTTTCATAATCAGTTCTGAATTTCTGAGTACCAATCCGAACCAGGCTACGGATGAAGCAAATTTAAAATCCGGACTTGCTGAAGATATCCTGCTATCATCATTTTTAACAATCTTACTGATCTCACGGCTGGTATCTCCAGCCGGTTTTTTATATCTGAATTTTATGGTTGCCAGTTCATCTCCAAATTCTTTCGATGAGGTATTATGAGTATATTTCAAATCAGTGTCTTTGGGAACAAAATCTGATTGTACATCTGCAGGAATCACTTCATATAAAGCTGTAACGGTATGTCCGCTTCCAAGTTCCCCGGCATCAATTTTATCGTTGACAAAGTCTTCGTTTTTCAGTTTTCTGTTCTCATAACCGATAAGGCGATATGATTTTACATATCCAGGGTTAAATTCAATCTGAATCTTGACATCTTTGGCTATGGCGTACATACTTCCTGCAAATTCTTTCCCCAGAAACTTATTCGCCTCCTGCATATTATCAATATAGGCATAATTTCCGTTTCCTTTATCCGCAAGGGTTTCGAGGGTATTGTCTTTATAATTGCCCATTCCAAAACCTAAACATGTTAAAAAGACTCCTGATTTTCTTTTATCTTCAATCAGCGTTTGAAGATCTGAGGTTGAAGACATTCCTACATTAAAATCTCCATCCGTTGCTATAATGACACGATTATTACCATCTTTCACAAAGTTTTCCTGTGCCAATTTATAGGCCAATTCAATTCCCGCTCCACCAGCTGTGCTTCCTCCCGCCTGAAGATGATCCAATGCCTCTATAATTTTATCTTTTTCTTTTGCTGACGTAGGCGGTAAAACCATTCCTGCACTGCCTGCGTACACTACAATTCCGACTTTATCCTTAGGTCTGAGTTGATTTAACAACACTTTAAAGGAAGATTTTAATAGGGGTAACTTATTTTCATCATTCATTGAGCCTGAAACATCAATAAGGAAAATAAGGTTTGAGGCAGGCAGACGATCCATTGGAATATTCTTCCCCTGAAGTCCTATTTTAAGCAATTTATGCTTCGGATTCCATGGAGATTCACTGTATTCAGTATTAATTGAAAAAGGATCTCCATTTTGAGGTTGTGGATAATTATATTTAAAATAATTGATCATCTCTTCAATTCTTACTGCATTTTTATCAACTGCCTGCCCATTATTAATCATTCTTCTTACATTGGAATAAGATGCGTTATCAACATCAATAGAAAAAGTAGATAACGGCTGGCTTCGTGTGAGTTCAAAAGGGTTCTCAACAAAGGTATTATAGCTTTCATCATTCTGAGTCACTGGCGAAACCTGCTGTTGCTTATTAATTGCTTCCTGAAGTTTTTTCATTCTTTTTCTTTCCCTTCTTGAAAGATCTTTGGTCGTTACCACAACTACTCCATTTACAGCTTTACTTCCATAGATTGCTGTAGCAGAGCCGTCTTTTAAGACATTCATACTTTCAATTCTGTTAGGATCTAAATTCTTGAAGTCATCAGCTTTTGTCAATATTCCGTTAATTACATATAAAGGGGCATTTCCAGGTGAAACAGAAGCAGCTCCTCTGATCATGATCGGGTTACTGTTACTAAGAAATCCTTGATTAATGCTGTTAAACCTATTTTTATTTCCCGAAGCAGTACTTATCTGTATTCCTGGGGCACTTCCCTGTAATGATGAATAAGTGGCAGGCTGTGGTTGATTACTGATAGAAGTACTTGTTATTGCATTGGATGCTGTTACATCCTTTCTTTTAACTGTCTTTGAATATCCCATTACAACAACCTCTTCAATACTTTTAATCTGATTGGTATCTTTTCTCTGACCAGAAGAAATATAAGTTGCTTTTTTATCAGCATTGGCCTCTATTTCAGTCTGATACTCAGATACTACCGGTTGATATACACGATCTGAAGGTACAGGAATTGGTAAAACTGGAGGTGGAGGAACTGTCACAGAGTATTTGATAGGTCCCGGATTGATTGCCAGATTTTCTGCAGGTGTAACAATTTTCTTTTCTTTCTGAATATTATTTTTTATAGTGCTATCTATTTTTGCAATATCTGTTTTGGTAACCGGACCTCTCAAAGTTGTATTCTCCGCGATTACAGGTTGTAAAGGTTCTACAGTTTCTTTTTTATTGATAAAGTAAAAAGCTCCTAAACCAATCACCAGACTTGCGGCGATACCATACGGCAGCCAAATAGGAACGACTCTCTTTTTTTCTTCTTTTTTATCTAATTTTTCTTCAATTTCCCCCCATACTTTTTCAAAACCAGGAAAAACAGTTGGCTCTTCGGAAAGCTTGGAAGCTTCATTGAATTGTTGATCTATATGATTATTTTCCATTGTTCTAAAAGTTTAAATGTTTTGATTCACTAAAAGTTCCTGCAGTTTTTTTCTTGCAAAATTGAGCTGTGATTTTGAGGTTCCTTCACTGATGGAAAGCATGGCAGCTATTTCTTTATGAGGATATCCTTCAATAGCGAAAAGGTTAAATATAGCTCTGCAGCCTTCAGGAAGGAAGTTCAGTAAACTCAGAATATCTTTTTCCAGAGACAGATTTTCTGTGGTTCCTTCAGAATGATCTATGAAATTTTCTTCAAGAGAAATCAGTAATCCCTTATTAGATCTTAATTTCTGTAAGCATTCGTTCACCGCAATCTTTCTGGCCCATGCTTCAAAGGTTTCAGCATTTTGAAGCTGGGTAATTTTCGTGAAAATTTTGTAGAACGTATCGGCCAATACTTCTTCTATATCTTCGTCGTTTTTCAAATAGCGTCTGCAGACTGCGTAAAGCCTGCCCACCATTTTCTCGTAGACCTTCCGCTGTGCATTGCGGTCGTTACGATAGCATTCTAGTAATAATTCTTGTTCCATAGTCAGGAGTTATATTATTATAGATGCAGAAACTTTTGCCGGGGTTGGAAACATGATTATTTTTTTTAGAAAAATAGTGAATAAGTAATTTTTTTTCATTTTAAATTTAACTTTTCCATCTGTAACAAATCTTTATTATCAACGACTCTTAATATAAATAATCTTTTTATAGTAATGAAAAATGCCAAAATTGCATCATTACTTTTTGTTTTGTCTGCAGGAAGTATGATGTTTGCCCAAGATGACTTAATCAATAAGTTAAAAAACAACCAATCACAAAATGCTAATTTTCAGTTCACAACGTTAAAGGACGTTGGTGCAACTTCTGTAAAAAACCAGGGTTCATCAGGAACTTGCTGGAGTTACTCAGGAAATTCATTCCTTGAATCTGAAATGCAGAGAATGGGCAAAAAACCTGTAGATCTTGCCGAAATTTTCACAGCAAGAAACTCTTACCATGATAAAGCAAAATTATATGTTTTAAATAATAGAGCAATCAGTTGGGGTGACGGAGGAGAACTTCACGACGTAATTAATATGTACAAAAAGTATGGGGCCGTTCCTCAGGATGTCTATTCCGGATTAAAAGCAGGACAAACGACCAACAACTTCAAGGAAATGCAGGGGAAACTGAAGCCGGTTCTTGACAGTCTTGTTCAAGCTTCTTCGAAAGGGAAACTGACTGATAATTGGATGGATTCTGTAGATGCTATTCTTGATGAATATTTAGGAAAAGTACCTGCTAATTTTACGTATGAAGGGAAGAATTACACTCCTAAAACATTTGCAAAAGAAGTAGTAGGGATCAATGCTGAAGATTATGTAGAATTATCTTCTTACAAAGACTATGCCTATTATGAGAAATTTGTAGTCCCGATTCCTGATAACTGGAGCCACGATTCTGACTGGAATGTACCGATGAAAGATCTTACAGCGATCATCGACAATGCAGTAAATAAGGGATATTCTGTAGGTTGGGCAACTGACGTTTCTGAACCTTATTTCTCTTACAAAAACGGAGTGGCTTATGTTCCTGATATGGATCTTGATCAGATTACTGCAGAAAACAAGCAAACTTTGTTTACTGAGCCTAAAAAAGATAAAACCATCACTGAAGATATCCGTCAGAAAGCCCTTAACAATCTTTCTACAACGGATGATCACGGTATGCATATCGTAGGTCTGGCAAAAGATCAGACTGGTAAAGAATATTATATGGTGAAGAATTCATGGGGAGTAACCAATGATTTCGCCGGATATATTTACGTAACAAGACCTTATGTTGAATATAAATCAACAGCAATCCTTGTTCACAAAAATGCAATCCCAAAAAGCATCTTAAAGCAATTAAAACCGACTAAGAATATTGGTTTATAATAAAGCAATCATTTCTGCCCTTTAAAAGGCAGTTTTAGATATTTAAATCTGTTAAAAACCCGATCTCAGAAATTCTGAAATCGGGTTCTTTAATAAATAGGTGAAAATTAAATATAAAATAAAGTGAATTATGCTGATTTAATACCAGATTGAATTGTCAATTCTGCTTCGCAGGTCAATAAATTATGCTGTTAAAAAAAATTGAAAGCTAAGCGAATTCACTATTCATTTTTGATATTAAAATAAAACGCCCATACTTTCTGCTGAAAAATCAAGAAGAGCTTCTGTGTTTCCGTCTTTGATCTTCTCTACCCATTGGTAGTCCTGAAGAATAGCTCTTCCTACCGCAACAAGATCGAATTCTTCATTATCAAGTCTTCTGATCAATTCTGTAAGGTCTGTTTTTTCTGTTCCCTGTCCTGCAAAAGCATTAAGGAAATCTCCGTTCAACCCTACAGAGCCTACTGTAATAGTTGGCTGCCCGGTAATTTTTTTTGCCCATCCGGCAAAGTTTAAATCAGAACCTTCAAATTCCGGTTCCCAAAAACGACGCTGTGAACAGTGAAAAATATCTACACCTGCTTCTTTTAACGGTAATAACCAATCTTCCATTTCATTAGGAGTAAATGCCAGTCTGGTTTTATAATCCTGCTGCTTCCATTGTGAAAGACGGATGATAATGGTAAAGTCCTCTCCTACCGCTGCTCTGATGGCTTTCACAACCTCTACAGCAAATCGGCTTCTTTCTTTTAATGTTTTACCACCGTATTCATCTGTTCTTGTATTAGTAACTTCCCAGAAAAACTGGTCGATAAGATATCCGTGAGCTCCATGAATTTCAATACAGTCGAAACCAAGGTCTTTTGCTGATTTTGCAGACGCTGCAAATTGTGCTATCGTATCCTGAATATCTTCAATAGTCATTGTGGAAGCTTTTTCCATTGGAACCAAAGGATAATCCTCAGACATTCTTGTATCTCCTACGTGCCAGATTTGAGGTCCCATTTTACCTCCATTCTGATGTACAGTATCAATTACATTTTTCCAACCATTTAAAGCTTCTGTACCATAGAAATCAGGAATATTCTGTAAGTTCTTTGATCCCAGTCTGTTGATCACAGTTCCTTCAGAAAGAATTAATCCTACTTCTGAAGCCGCTCTTCTCCCGTAATAGTCTGCGATATTCTGAGTTGGAACTCCATTGTCAGATTGTGCTCTGGTCATAGGAGCCATTACGATTCTATTTTTAAGCTGTAAATTTTTGTATTGAAACGGTTTAAATAATGATGATGTGCTCATATTTAAATTTATATTTTATAATTGTTACACAAAGTAACTAATAATAGTTCACTTTTGTATCTTTTATTAAAAAATAGTGGTAACTTCGCAGTAACTTACATTAGTAACATCAAAGTAACGTATGAAATTCCGGTTCCATATGATATTGAAATAAAGATTTTCTTATGAAAAAGAATGAATTAATGCAATACAGCTGTCCTCTGGGTAAAGCTATGGCCGCTTTAGGAAGCAAATGGAAGCCTATTATAGTTCTTGTTATTAAAGACAGGAGATTACGTTTTGGAGAACTGGCAGTACGCATTAATGTCATTTCCAGAAAGGTATTAACTGATCAGCTGAGGGAAATGGAAACCGATGGATTGGTTATCCGTGAAGAGTTTAAAGAACTTCCTCCACGCGTGGAATATTCTCTTGCAGAAAAGGGATTGGCTTTGCTGCCAATTTTATATTTACTGGAAGAGTGGGAAGCTAAATATCAGGTAAAAGGATCGCATGAAGATAAAGATTGCGCTTTTTTGAATGAAGATGTGAAAAATAAAAAGGCTGTCAATGTTTGATAGCCTTTTATTTTAAATTGTACTTTCAAAAAGGTAAGTGTATAACCAAAAAGTAAGTATATAGGTTTTGAAGTGTTTCTGATGCAAATTTGCACAAAAATTTTCATTATGAATTACAAAGAAATTGCAAAAGAAACTATTGGAAATCTGTATAAAGCCCACAACAGCATTAGAAAATCCGGGATTGACGAAAAATTAATTGCACTCGTTGAACTTCGGGTTTCTCAAATTAACGGCTGTGCTTATTGCTGCAGCTATCATGCAAAAGAACTCTCTGATTTTGGCTTTGAACAGGATATGATTAACAGACTTCCAGGCTGGAAACATACCAATGCCTTCAATAATCAACAAAAGCTTGTTTTAGAATGGGCTGAAGCTATCATTTACAGTAAAGATGATTGGCAAAATATCAAATCAAAACTGATAGAGCAATTCACGGAAAGAGAAATTGTAGAACTTACGGCAAGTATAACTCTGATGAATACTTTGAATAAGCTGAGAATTACTCTGGCTGAGAAGGATTAAAATTGTAGCACCAGCAGAAGTAATTTTATGAAAATTATACTTGATCTTTCTTTAAAATCAACATATTGGCAAAAGGAGTGATTTTTTTATTTTCTATTATTTTCATTTCTGCTGGTGAAATTGATTCTTTCCATTGTTTTTGACTTAAAAAGTGAAAAGCTCCGATATTAAAGAATATAAAATTGGTAATATCTCTAAACTGTTCAGATATTATGATTAGGCCTCCTTTTTTCAAAATTCTTTTAGCTTCTTTAAAAAACAAAACTCTTTTCTGATGATCAAGAATCTCATGAAGTGCGGTGACTGCAAGAATAACATCCTGAGATTCGTTCTCAAAAGGTAAAGTATCTGGTGAAATTCTTATTTCTCTGGGATTGGGAGGAAACATTTTTTTTGAAACTTCAATCCCGCTTTCATGCTCATGTCTGTTTCCGTAAATATCACAAACCGTAAAGTTTATTTTTGGATATTTTTCCTCAAGTTTTCCTGATAAAGGATCAAAGCTTGCATGAATTACAACAGCATTTTCAATTTTTTCCCAGTCTGCAAACTCTCTTAAATTATTCGGTTCATACAAATCAGATTTATCATAAAGAATATACGATGCAACAATTGAAGCCAATATATTTAAAATAATAAGACTCCCAAAGCTTCTTAATAATATGATCAATAGTGATGAATTTATCTGAAAAGACAGTATAAAAAGAAATAATGATATCAAAATACCAAGTACTATTTTTTTATAATTGAATAAGATTACAAGCTGAGTTATTTTCATTTAATTAGTGTTTAAAGAAGATGGTCAATTCTCAAATTTACAAATTTTAAGTCCATTTCTAAAAAACAAAACCGCTTCCTTTTGGAGCGGTTTCAAAATTTATTTAAAATCCCAATTAGAATATCGCTGGATATTTCTGAGGATTTGTTTCATTAAACATAGCGTAGATCTTTTCTACCATATCGTCTGCAGATGGCTTACTGAAATAGTCACCATCACTTGCATACGCAGGTCTGTGATCGTTTGCAGCAATCGTCAACGGATCAGAATCCAGGTATCTGAAAGCTTTCTGCTTTTCAAGGATCTGCTGTAAGATGAATCCTGTAGTTCCTCCTTCCACATCTTCGTCAATCACGACTAATCTGTTTGTTTTCTTAACACTTTCAGCAATTTCGTGAGATAAATCGAAAGGAATCAACGACTGAATATCAATTACTTCTGCAGAAATCCCCAGTTTTTCCAATTCGTTGGCAGCTTCTGTTACAATTCTCCATGTAGAACCGTAAGTGACCAAAGTAACATGTTTTCCTTCTTTAGTTACTTCAATTTTCCCTACAGGAACGGTGAATTCTCCTAAGTTATCCGGTTGTTTTTCTTTTAATCTGTATCCGTTCAGACATTCTACGATGATCGCAGGTTCGTCAGCCTGAAGCATTGTGTTATAGAATCCGGCAGCTTTTGTAAGGTTTCTAGGTACCAATACCAGAATTCCTTTTGAAAGGTTAAGAATACCCGCCATTGGAGAACCTGAATGCCAGATTCCTTCTAGTCTGTGACCTCTTGTTCTGATGATTAGTGGAGCTTTCTGACCTCCTTTCGTTCTGTAATGTACGGTTGCAAGATCATCACTCATCCCTTGTAAACAGTAAAGAACGTAGTCTAAGTACTGGATTTCAGCAATTGGTCTCAAACCTCTCATTGCCATACCAATTCCCTGTCCAAGAATTGTTGCCTCACGAATTCCTGTATCAGCGATACGTAAAGCACCGTATTTTTCCTGCATTCCTTCCAATCCCTGGTTTACGTCACCGATGTTTCCGGTATCTTCACCAAAGATTAAAGTTTCAGGATATTTTTCAAAAATTTTGTCAAAATTATTTCTAATCACTACTCTTCCATCAACATCCTCAGAGCTGTCGGAATATACCGGCTTGATCTCCTGAATGTTTTCAGATTTCCACTCAGACTGAGAGTATAAGTGAGATGAATAGTTGTCTTTTTCTACTGCAGCAACTTCATTGTATTTCTGCATCAACTGGTTTCTTTCTGCAGAATTGGTTCCTCTTGTTGCCAATAAAGCTTTTCTTACTAAATGGAAAATGTCCTTTTTGGCTTTTGAAACAAGCTTATTGAATTGAGAAATGTATGTTTCAACTTCAGCATTCTGCCCTTTAAGGTTCTCTACTAAAGGTAAGATAGACTGAATAAGTTCTGAAACTGCTTTCTGATAGTTTTCCCAAGCCGTTTTCTGTCCGGATTTTGCAATTTTTTTTGCTTCTTCATCAATAGCTTCCAGTTCTTCAGCAGTAGCAATCACCTCTTCATTTCCATCAATCTCAATAGAATAGTTCAAAATCCATTCTTTGAATTTTGCCAATCCGTCAAACTCAGCTTCCCAAGCCAGACGTTCTTCATTTTTATATCTTTCGTGAGATCCGGATGTAGAGTGTCCCTGAGGCTGAGTAACATCAATGACATGAACTACTACCGGTACACTTTCTGTTCTTGCAAAATGTTCTGCCTTAGCATATGCATCCAATAATGCAGGATAATCCCAGGCTTTCACCTGAATGATTTCACATCCCTGATTTTCTCCTTCTTTTCTCTGGAAACCACTTAGCATCTCACTGATGTCAGCTTTTGCTCTTTGATTTTTAGTAGGAACTGAAATTCCGTATCCATCATCCCAGATAGAAACAATCATAGGAACCTGAAGTGCACATGCAGCGTTCAGAGTTTCCCAGAAATGACCTTCTGCTGTAGAAGCATCCCCAATGGTCCCGAAAGCAATTTCGTTACCTTCTCTTGAGAATTTTTCTGAACCTTCAAATTTTACACTTTTATAAATTGTAGAAGCCTGAGCCAATCCCAATAATCTTGGCATTTGCCCTGCTGTAGGAGAAATATCCGAAGAGATATTTTTCTGAGCTGTCAGATCTTTCCAGCTTCCGTCTTCATTTAAACTTCTTGTTGCAAAATGCCCGTTCATTTGTCTTCCGGCTGAAGCAGGCTCTCTTTCCACGCTTGTATCTGCATACATCTGTGCAAAGAAACTTTCTACTGTTAAGGCATCTATTGCCAATGCAAAAGTCTGATCCCTGTAATATCCTGAACGGAAGTCCCCATTTCTGAAAACTTTCGCCATTGCAAGCTGAGGAAGTTCTTTTCCATCCCCAAAAATTCCGAATTTAGCTTTTCCAGTGAGTACTTCTCTCCTTCCGAGATAAGATATTTCACGAGAGATCCTTCCTAACCTGTAGTCTTCAAGTATCTGATTTTTAAAATCTTGAAAGGATATTTGCTGTGTTTCAATATAGGTTGTTTGCATAGCTAAGTAAAAAAGTTTTTTAATCTTCAAGTATTTTGCTAATATACACTTTTTAAATTAATTTTAATTTTTAATAATCTTTTTTAAAAATTTGATAATAAAAAAAATTGTGCTTTATTTTGATAAAAATTGTAAATGATGGAAAAAAAGTCACCTCACATTTTGAATGCATCAAGCAATCTTTTAGGATTTTCATTGATTATCATGACATCGCTAAAAATCGCTAAAATCAGTCAGAATACGCATTTAGACGAATTTGCAGGTCTTGCCAGTATCTTTTTTGCATGCAGCTGCTTCTTCTCGTTTCTGGCTATCAGAACGAAGACTGAAAAACGGGAACATACCTTTGAGAGTATTGCGGATTATTTATTTTTAATCGCTTTATTTTGTATAGTTCTAGCAGTTATTATTGTAAGCCTAAAAATAATCTAATGTCAAAAACATTAAATAAATTATCATTATCGAACTACAATCCATAGATATTTGTCGATAAACGCCAATTTTTATCATTCCGGTATATTATTTGAAATTAACATCAGTAATTATTTTTAAAACACTATAAGATGACAAAAAAATTACTGACCGTAGTTAAGGTCTTTGCCTTTTCTACACTTTACTTTTCACAGGTAGGAATAAATACCTCGAATCCTCAAACGACCTTTCATATTGATGGAGCCAAAGATAATGCAACATCCGGTTCTCCTTCTGCAGTACAACAGGCTAATGATTTTACAGTGACTAATACAGCACAAGTAGGCATAGGCACAACTACCCCAACAGAAAAGCTGGATGTAAGTTCTGGAAATGTACGTGTCCGAAATATTAATTCCAATATTGGAGTTGGTGGAACAGACAGAGTTGTTGTTGCAGATGCCACGGGTGTCCTGAAAACGATAGACTTTACGGCTTATTCACTATTTCATGCACGTTTGGCTGCCGATCAGACCATTGGTAGTGCTGCTTCAATTGTGACATTAATGTTTGCCAGCCCCGTTGCTACTTCGCCATTTTATTCTTACAACACCTCTTCAGGGGTCCTGACATTTAATCAGGCGGGTAATTACCTGGTGACTTTACAGGCAAGTTTTACAAATATTTCTGCAGGAGCGCAATTACTTTTAGGGATAAGACCTGTTCCCGACAGTAACTATCTGGGAAGGGGAAGCCACTATGCAGGAGCTGCAACTCCTACCCTGACTGCTTCAACAAGAATTGGTGAACTAATGAATTACACGACTGTAATTGTAGTGCCTACAGCAGGTTATCAGATTCGTTTTACAGCTGCTCCCAATCAGGCATGCACAATTTTATCAACAGAGATGGGACCTACAGGAAATGGAAATGTGACCAATGTAACGGTACAGAAAATATAAACAGGAACATACATAAAAAGGATTCGGCGCACCATAGGTGCGCCGAATCCTTTTTATGTATTAATTTTTTAAAACTTTCTTTCAATTACATAATCCAACATACTATGCAGCGATTTTCTAGCTTCAGAATCCGGGAATTCGTTCAGAATATCTTTGGCTTTCTGCTGGAAATCCTTCATTACGGTAATAGCATATTCCAGTCCGCCAGAGGTTTTGACGAATTCTATAAGCTCTTTTACACGCTTAGGATTATTATTATAACGTTTTATGGTATCGAAATAATACTTTCTATCTTTCTCATTGGCAATTTTCAGAGTATGAATTAAAGGCAGGGTCATTTTCTGTTCTTTAATATCAATTCCTACGGGCTTTCCGATCACGTTTGAGCTTAAATAATCGAAAAGATCATCTTTAATCTGAAATGCCATTCCTGTAAAAGTTCCAAAGTCCATCATCTTCTTAGCCAAAGCTTCGTCCGCATTATTGGAAAGAACTCCTATTTCACAGCATGCTGCAATCAGAGTTGCTGTTTTCTGGCGGATAATCTCATAATAAACATCTTCAGTAATATCCAGTTTTCTCGCTTTTTCCAGCTGAAGAAGTTCACCTTCTGACATTTCACGGATTGTTCTGGAAATTACTCCAAGTAAATCATAATCTTTATGGTCTGTTGATAATAAAACTGATTTTGATAAGAGATAGTCACCTACCAAAACCGCAATTTTATTCTTCCACAAAGCATTGATTGAAAAGAAATTACGACGTTTAAAACTCTCATCCACCACATCATCATGTACAAGAGTTGCAGTATGAATCAGCTCGATCATAGAAGCACCACGATACGTCTTTTCTGTGACTTCACCCACAAGTTTAGCACAAAGAAACACAAACATTGGGCGCATCTGCTTTCCTTTGGTGGTAACAATAAAACGGGTTACTTTATCTAATAAAGCTACTTTACTCTGCATTGACTCATAAAACTTCTGTTCAAAAAGTTTCATTTCATCATTGATCGGTCGTTTAATCTCTTCTACAATGTTTGCCACAATCTGCGATGCTGGGTGAATAATTATTAATTCTCACAAAGATAATTTTTTTCGCTCAATTTTAAGACAAATTAATCTTTGAGTTGATCTTTCGGGATAAAATAAAAAGAAGGTTTTGTAGTTCCCAGTGGAGATTTAAATTTTTCCCCGGAAATATAAATTCCCGTTTCATCTACACTTATTCCTTCAATCTGAGCTAATGAAAGAGCTGTTCCCAAATAATAATGCTTTGGTTTTTCTTTGAAAAATATTCCGGGTTCCGTTTCAGTAAAGATGTCTAAAAAGACTTCCGTTTTCTTGGTATATCCCACCAAATAGAGCTTTTTATCAAAATAGGAAGCATCTGTAACTACAAAACCTGTTTTATAGGTTTCAATCTTTTCTGCTTTTTGAAATTCTGAAATATTGGGGTCTACAATATAATGAGAGGTTGCTTTTGCTACCCATTCTTTAGTAAATATATGCAGCTTTCCGTTCAAATAGATCATGGCTTCTGCATCAAAATCATTTCTGGTATTTTTGGAAATAAATTCAGTCTGTTCAGGATAATAAAAAGAAATTGTCGTTCCATCTAAAGCTCTTTCCGAGCCAGGAATTTTAATGTTAATAGAAGTATCAAGACGTTCGTAAGGAACTTTATAGATCATCAGATTTTTCCTTGTTCCTACATTATTTCCAAAATCTCCGATATAAAAATTCTCACCGTCATTAGCCAAAGCTTCCCAATCATTATTAATCAGATTGGTTTTCAGTGTTCGGATAATTTCGCCATTATTTTTATCAATTTCAAAAAGCTCAGCTGGATTTCCACTATCGTTGAAAGTGTATAATTTTCCGTTTAAAATGTCAAGCCCTGAAGTTTCTTCAATCTTATCATTCAGATAATTAACCCTGTATTTTTTTATTTTCAGAAAGTCGGCCTGCTGGGAAAATGCAGATTGAGTAATGATGAGGGCAACAATCAGAAAGAATTTTTTCATTTAACAAAAATAGGATTTTATTCTGAGTTGATGAGTTGGGATGTGAGGTCCGGGGTTCGGGATTCGAGGGTTGAGGGTTGAGAGTTTTAGGGTTTTAGGGTTTGTAAATGAGAGAATTTGTGATTATAAGAACATAGATTCCTACGGACTGGACAACTAAGCGCTTTATTTTTCCACACACATTGTCATTCCGTAGGAATCTAAATATTTAATGTAGTCTTTTGAAAAAAAATTCTTGATTTTGGGTTGGAGAGTTTAAGAGATTCATTATTTGTTTATTCGTCATTCTCTCATCTTAAAATAGAAAAACGAGCTAAAAATAGCCCGTTTTTCATTAGATTTCTATTGATTTTAAAAACAAGTTTAAGCAGTTTTCTGCTTTTCCTGAGTTTGCTGTTGTTCTTTCTTTTTTGCCTGTTTTGCAAAATATTCTTTCTGGTATTGCCTTACCGTTTTTCCGGTTCCGTCATGTCTCCACCCCGGTGAGTTGAAAATATAATTAATTCTGTCAGTGAATTTTAATCCGGGCTGTTTAAGATCTTTCCAGATTTTTCTCCATTCATAAAAAAGGACTGTATCTGGTCTGTTGTCCGGCATTTTAGGATAGATTCCATATTTTACAGGAATATTGGGGTCTTCTTTTTGAAAAGTTCCAAATATTTTATCCCAGATAATCAGGCACATTCCCATATTTTTATCTAGGTATTTTACATTACATGCATGATGAACACGGTGGTGAGAAGGAGTGACAAGAATATATTCTAAAAATCCCATACTCTTCACAGTCTGTGTATGAACCCAGGTTCCATATACCTGACCAATGGCGTAAGCTACCATAATATGCCAAGGATTGAACCCTAAAAATGCAAGCGGCGAAAAATATAAATATCTGTATAACGGCTGCAGTACAGGGCTTCTGAATCCTGTTGTAAGGTTAAAGTATTCTGAACTGTGATGTGTGATATGTACCGCCCAGAATGCTCTGGAACGATGGTCAACATAATGCAGCACGTAATAGGCAAAATCTGTGATGATAAAACAGGCCAGCAGATACCATACACTAAGATCCCATGAGAAAAGTCTGTGATTGTAGAAGAAAAACATAACGCCCATGGCAAAAGCTTTCATGATAAGGTCCAGACCAAAGTTCATCAATGCCAGATAAACATTGGTAGCAAGATCTTTCCCACTATATAGCTTAGCTTCTGAAACGTGGCTGTAAATCATTTCAGCTAAAATAACGGTTGCATGCAGCGGGATAGCCCATGCATACACATTTTCCAGCCCATCCTCACTCATAAGAAAATCCATCATCACAAAATAATTTGTGCAAAGGTAGGGTTTTAACCTTTTTTTAAGGAATTTTTGATTTTTTTTAAGGAAATTTTAATCCGTTGCTTTGTTGGCCAATTGCCCGCAAGCGGCATCAATATCACCTCCACGGCTTCTTCTGACCATTACAGTAACGCCTGCATTTTCAAGCTGACGGATGTAATTTTCTTCCGCCTGTTTGTTGCATTGGTCATACTTTCCGTCACCAATCGGATTATATTGAATAAGGTTTACTTTTGAAGGAACCTGTTTGCAGTATTTGATTAAAGCTTTAATATCTTCATCTCCATCATTGATTCCTTTCCATACACAGTATTCAAAAGTAATGACAGAACCTGTCTTTTGATACCAGTACTGAAGGGCCTCCATAATATCTGTCAACGGAAATTTGTCAGAGAAAGGCATGATCTCGTTACGTTTGGATTCGATAGCTGAGTGAAGGGATAAAGCCAGTTTCACACGCAGTTCGTCATCAGCAAGCATTTTGATCATCTTTGGAATACCGGATGTAGAAACGGTAATTCTTCTTGGAGACATTCCCAATCCTTCCGGTTGGGTAATTTTTCTGATGGCTTCCACTACGTTTTTGTAATTCATCATAGGCTCTCCCATTCCCATAAATACGATATTGGAAAGCGGTCTCTCGAAGTACATTCTGCTCTGGCTGTCAATCAGGGCTACCTGATCTACAATTTCAGCTACTTCAAGGTTTCTCATCCTTTTCAGTTTTGCTGTAGCACAGAATTCGCAGTTTAGTGAGCATCCTACCTGCGAAGATACACAGGCTGTGGTTCTTGTTTCTGTAGGAATAAGAACAGATTCCACCATCAGCCCGTCATGAAGTTTCACTCCGTTTTTGATGGTTCCGTCAGTACTTTTTTGAAGAAGATCTACGGAAACAGGGTTAATTGTATATTCTTCGGAAATTTTTTCA
This sequence comes from Chryseobacterium sp. GVT01B, assembly GCF_019970045.1. Lineage (GTDB taxonomy): Bacteria > Bacteroidota > Bacteroidia > Flavobacteriales > Weeksellaceae > Chryseobacterium. The sequence goes on along the minus strand of NZ_JAHXYI010000003.1, from coordinate 452,743 downwards.
CGAAGAGATTTCGAAAGATTCGTCATTTCATCTATCGAATGGAGGTTTTTACTCCATAGCCAGTCATAGACCTGTTTCGCACGAAACGGTTTTTCTCCTAAAGACTCAAAGTAATCTTTAAGCTGGTCCAGTGATAATATACGGATATCTTTCATTGTAAGGTTGTAGATTATAGGTAGCAGGTGGCGGATAACTGCTACCTGCCACCTTTTACCTATTATCTTTTTTATAGAATTAACATTGCGTCACCGTAAGAATAGAATTTATACTTTTCTCTTACAGCTTCTTCATAAGCTTGCATTACGAAATCTTTTCCGGCAAATGCTGCAATCATCATAAGCAGTGTAGACTTCGGTGTGTGGAAGTTTGTGATCATTGAAGTAGCTACTCCAAAATCGTGAGGCGGATAAATGAATTTATTGGTCCATCCGTTGAAAGCAGAAATCTTTTTGTTTGAAGAAACAGAAGTTTCCAATGCTCTCATTGTTGTAGTACCTACCGCACAAACTCTTCTGTGAGATTCTACCGCTCTGTTGATAAGGTCAGCATTTTTTTCATCGATGATGATCTCTTCAGATTCCATTTTGTGCTTAGAAAGATCTTCTACCTCAATTGGGTTGAAAGTTCCCAATCCTACGTGAAGTGTTACTTCAGCAAAATTGATTCCTTTGATCTCTAATCTCTTCATCAAATGCTTGGAGAAGTGAAGACCAGCCGTAGGTGCAGCAACAGCTCCTTCTATTTTAGCATAGATCGTCTGGTATCTTTCTGCATCTTCCGGCTCTACTGCTCTTTTGATATACTTTGGAAGTGGAGTTTCTCCCAATTCTTTTAATTTCGTTCTGAATTCGTCGTAAGAACCATCGAATAAGAATCTTAATGTTCTTCCTCTTGAAGTGGTGTTATCAATAACTTCCGCTACCAAAGATTCATCTTCAGTGAAGAATAATTTGTTACCAATTCTGATTTTTCTTGCCGGATCTACCAAAACATCCCAAACTCTGGTTTCTTTATCAAGCTCTCTTAATAAGAAAACTTCAATTTTAGCACCTGTTTTTTCTTTATTTCCGTAAAGACGAGCAGGAAAAACTTTTGTATTATTGAAGATAAACAAATCATCCTCATCAAAATAATCCACTACATCCTTGAATAATTTGTGCTCGATAGTTTGTGTTTTTCTATCAAGTACCATTAATCTGGCCTCGTCTCTGTGCTCTGATGGGTGTTCTGCTAATAATTCCGCAGGAAGATCAAAATTAAAATCTGATGTTTTCATTTTTTAAATTACGGTTTAAAAATTATTATAATTACAAGGTGTAATTTTCGGAGTGCAAATATACGACATTGAACACCCCTTTGTCAAGTATTATTTACAATGAAATATAAAACCGTGATTTTACGGGGATTTTTAAGCTTAAAAAGTTCTATTTTTGGAAAAATTAAAATTCAGCATGGAGCCAGTAAGCAAAATATACTTCCTTAATAATCCCTATCCTGACGGTCATAAAATCGTCACATTCAACTGGAGCGGACGGATTGATGAGTATGGGTTTATCTGGTTTGATTTTCATTTAAAAACTGAAAATTATTACGCAAATGATGACGAAAACAGTGAGGAAGAAGACAAAGATCTGCCTGACTGGGACTCCAAAATCGTATGGGGAAATTACCATACCTGTACACTGTCATCAAATTACTGGGGTGAGCAGAGAGGAATCAGAATTAATATCCTTGATGAAAAACTGGATTTTGATACTGTTATTAAAAATGATCTTTTCAGCAACGATCTTCCGTCTGAACAACATTTTGATGATGATGATCTGGCGTTCAATATTTATCTGCTTGGGCATGACAGCTGTGCAGGCCATCAGATCAGTTTTTCAAAAAAAGATAATAATCGGTATGATATTACATGGACCGGCAAAATAGCATTGACCTATGCAGGTGATGATGAGTTTTCCCATGATTTCAAAGCAGAGATTTTCAATGTTGAATTTGAAGGTTTTCATTATCCTAAAACCTGGTCACCAGAAAAAGCAACTAAAATGTTCAAAGCCAGGCTTGCCAATTTTGAAGAGTATGAATTTGTAGATCTGAATCCGAAAAGTAATAAAAGAGAATATAAATTAAATAAAATCAAATCGATAAACGCATAAGAACAACCAATCAAAAAAATTATCATTATGAGTAAATATTCAATTGAAGCATTTATCAACGAAACAAAAGAGAATCCACAGCAAAGAGATTATTTTGAGCTGGAAACCAAACATCTTCTGGAAATCAACCTTAATAACCAGGCGGTATGGACCAAAAAAGGAAGTATGGTAAGCTATGTGGGAAATATCAATTTTGAAAGACAGGGAATGCTGGCCGGAGGAATTGGAAATCTCCTTAAAAAAGCAATCAGTGGTGAAGGAAGTAAGCTAATGAAAGCAGAAGGAACCGGAAAGTTGTATGTAGCAGATTCCGGAAAAAAAGTCCGTATCCTTTATCTGAATAATGAATCCGTATGTGTGAACGGAAATGATATTCTTGCTCACGAACAAACCGTAAACAGCGATATTACCATGCTGAAGAGTATTGCAGGAATGATGTCCGGCGGACTTTTCCAGGTGAAACTTTCAGGAACGGGACATATTGCGATTACCACCCACGGAGATCCATTGACATTACTGGTAACTCCTGATACACCTGTTTTCACTGATCCTAATGCTACTGTTGCATGGTCCGGAAATCTGAGCCCGGAACTTAAAACAAATGTTTCTTTTAAAAGCCTTATCGGAAGAGGAAGCGGCGAAGAGTTTCAGATGAAGTTTTCAGGCCACGGATGGGTATTGATCCAACCTTACGAAGAAGTTTATTATATGGAAAAATAAAGTCCGTAAATCCTAGAGGTAATTTTGTATTTTCGTAGTACTTAAAGCAATAGCAATGAATACTATTATAAAGCTATTTTTTCTGATCGTTATAATTCCTGATATAATTATAGCCCAAACATCAAAAAATAATTACGAATACAATATAGATCTTCTTCATATGTCCAATGATGAAGTCCGGGTTTCTTTTGCTCCCCCAAGGAACAGTCTTAAACAGGGTAAGTTTATTATCCCTAAACTGGTTCCCGGATTTTATCAGGCTATGAATTTCGGACAATACATTTCTGATTTCACAGCCACTGATAAAAACGGTAAGAAAGTCTTAACTGAACGGTTGGACAAAAACAGCTGGATGGTACATGATCTTAGCCGGGTAAAGAAAATATCTTATCAGGTAGCTGACGGATGGGACTCTTTGGAAAAAGAATCCAATGAGGCCAGATCTGCCGGCAGCATGTTTATAAAAGACAGTGTTTTTGTCATCAACTATAATTCTTTAGTTGGATATTTTGAAGAATTGAAAGATATTCCTTATCAGATTACCGTTACAAAAAATAAGGCTTTCTATGCTTCCTCTGCTTTAGATTACAAACAGAAAAATAAAAACACGGATATGGTTTGGGCAAAGGATTACCGCGAACTGGTAGATTCTCCTGTTTTATATTCCGTTCCGGATACCACGTGGCTCAAAATAGGTCAGACCAAAGTGCTTGTATCATTCTACAGCAAAAAGGAAAGGCATTATTCCAAAACGATTGCCCACGAAATAGAAAACATTCTTAAAAATCAGCAGGCTTATCTTGGCGGAACATTACCGGTCAAAAAATATGCTTTTCTGATTTATTATGAATCTTCCAATGAGAATGGATATCTGGGTGATGGTCTGGAACATTCCCACTCTACAGTCTGCCTGTACCGTTCCGGAGATATGAAATTTATTCCGCATGCTTTAAATAGGGTTGCTTCTCATGAGTTTTTCCATGTCGTTACACCGCTCAACATCCATTCGGGAGAAATTCAGCATTATGATTTCCTGAATCCTGTTATGTCTAAACATCTTTGGCTGTATGAGGGAATGACAGAATATGCTACGATCCATATGCCTGTCAAACAAAAAATGATCAGTCTGGAAGATTTTGAAAAGAGCCTGGAAGAAAAGATACATGGCATGAAAGAGTTTGACAACAAATTTTCTCTCACGGAACTGAGTAAAAACTCCATGGAAAGACAGGATCAGTATATGAATTTTTATATGAAAGGAGCATTGCTTGGACTATGTTTAGATATACGACTAAGAGAACTATCAAACGGAAAAACAGGAACTCAGGATATGATGCAGATGCTTATGAAAAAATACGGATCGGGCAAATATTTTAATGATGATGAGCTTTTTGATGAAATTACCAAAATAACCTATCCGGAAATACGTACATTTTTCAGAGATTTTGTAGAAGGCACCCAGCCCATTCCTTTAAAAGAATATCTTGAAAAAGCAGGTTTTAACTATGATGAAGCCACCGGAAAAGTAACCTCTTTTCCCAACCCGGATTCAAAGCAACTGGCTTTAAGAAAGGCGTGGATTAATCAGTAGGTTTTTAGGTGAAAGGGCAAAAGGATGAAATTGCGGAGAAGTCTCCAGAGTTTTTTCCCAAAGATTAAGTACAATATCTAGATTCCTACAATTTCAACGCTCTTACTCACAAAAACTCTTACCCTAAAACCTTCTAACTCGCATTCCGCATCCCGTAACTCATAAACCCTCCCCACTTAATATCCATCACCCCATCGGGATTTACAAAAGTTTTAATATATTTAGGAAAAAAATAGATGGACAATAGCAATTCGCGCAGGAACTTTCTTAAGACGGCAGCTTTGGCAAGCTTTGGGGCATTGGTTTTACCCAATTCATTATTTGCCTATTCCAATGATTTTAAAACAGATAAAAAAGTCCGTGTCGGTTTCATCGGTGTGGGCCTTCGTGGACAGGAACATGTAAAATTACTGGCAAAACGTAATGATGTAGAGATTGTAGCGTTTGCAGATCCGGAGAAAAGAATGCTTGCAGCTTCACAAAAAATATTAAAAGACAATAATAAACCGGCTGCTCAGGAGTTTTCCAACGGTGAATATGACTATCGAAATCTTTTAAAATTAAAAACAATTGACGCTGTTGTCATTGCTACTCCATGGGAATGGCACCTTACGCAAGGAGTTGAGGCAATGCGTGCTAAGAAAATTGTGGGTATGGAAGTTTCCGGAGCGATAAAGCTTCAGGATTGCTGGGAATTTGTAAAAGTATATGAGGAAACAAAAGTTCCTATCTTCATGATGGAGAATGTGTGCTACCGAAGAGATATCATGGCCATTCTGAATATGGTCCGTAAAGGTATGTTTGGAGAATTGGTACATGGAAGAGGCGGTTATCAGCATGACCTGAGAGGGGTTCTTTTCAATGACGGAATTAATCCTTACAATTCAGGTGCTGAGTTCGGCGAAAAAGGATTCAGTGAGGCAAAATGGAGAACCGAGCATTATGTAAAGCGTAACGGAGAACTTTATCCTACGCATGGATTAGGCCCGGTAGCGATGATGATGGATATCAACAGAGGAAACCGTTTAACAAGACTTTCTTCATTCTCTTCAAAATCCGTAGGACTTCACAAATACATTGTTGAACATCCAAAAGGTGGAGAAAACCATCCTAGTGCAAAAGTAAAATTCAACCAGGGAGATATTGTAACCACTCAGATTGCCTGTGCTAATGGAGAAACCATTCTACTTACTCATGATACAAGCTTACAGAGACCTTATGATCTTGGCTTCAGGGTTCAGGGAACTGAAGGCTTGTGGCAGGATTTCGGATGGGGAGATTTCAACCAGGGACATATTTATTTTGAAAAAACAATGAACCATACCCATCGTTGGGATAATACTGAAAAATGGATGACAGAATACGATCATCCGATGTGGAAAAAGTTTGAAACTACTGCTGCAGGAGCAGGACATGGCGGAATGGATTTCTTTGTAATGAATACTTTTATTGAATGTATCAAACGAAATATAGAATTCCCGATGGATGTGTATGACCTTGCGTTGTGGTATTCAATTACGCCATTGAGTGAAGAGTCTATTGCCAAAGGTGGTCAGGTAGTTGATATTCCTGATTTTACCAATGGAAAATGGAAAACCCGTAAACCTGTATTTGGAATGACCGATGAGTTCTAAAAAGACACTACTCATATTAGCAGGCGGGTTAGGAAGCAGATACAAAGGTCTCAAACAGGTGGATGGAATACTCGATAACGGTTCGCCGATTCTGGAGTATTCTATCTTTGATGCACTGGAAGCCGGTTTCCAAAAAGTGGTCATTGTTGTCAACAAACTCATTCCTCAAAGTTATATTGAAAGGCTCAACAGAATCTCAGAAACTAAAAATTTTGAGCTGCATTGGGTGTATCAGGAAATAGACAGTATTCCTATTTCATTAGAGGGTTTTGATCATCCTGATCGTGAAAAACCATGGGGAACTGCTCATGCTGTACTTTGTGCCAAATATTCGATCCAGGAGCCGTTTGTAATGATTAATGCAGATGATTTTTACGGAAAGGAAGCATATCAATTGGCTGCACATGAAATTAACCATCATCATATTTCAGATTCACAACTGGGAATGATTGCTTATCCTGTAGGGACAACGTTGAGCGGCAATGGAGCTGTAGCCAGAGGAATATGTACGCTGGATCCGGAAAACTATCTTATTAAGGTTGAAGAGCAGACTTCCATTCAAAGAATAAATAATTCTATCGTTTATATCAAAAATGGAGAAAATGTAAAATTAGATCCTGATAGTTTGGTGTCTATGAACTTTTTTATTTTCCATCCTCATATTTTCTGTTATCTGGAAGCTTATTTTTATGACTTTATTGAGTCTGATCCACAGCCTGCTCAGGAGTTTTATATTCCTTCTGCTGTACAGAGAATGATGGATGAAAACAGAGTACAGGTAAAATTAAAAGCATCTCCGTCTCAATGGATGGGTGTCACCTATGCAGATGATAAAAAGGAAATTAAAGATTTCCTGATTTCAGAGATTAGAAACAACAGATATCCGGAAAATTTATGGAGCTAAACGATATTGTCATTCAATTTATTGGTACAGATCATTATGATCTTACTCCTATTACTGACGGACTGATCAATACAACCTATCTGTTGGAAAATAAAGATCAGGGAAAGAAGTTTATCTTACAAAAAATCAACAATCATGTCTTCAAACGGCCGGAAGCCATTGTCAGCAATCATTTAATAATTAATGAACTTCTGAAGTCAAATGACTATCAGTTTCAAATCATAGAGCCAATTCCTTCTCTTACCAATAAACTTTTGGTAAAAGATGCCAATGATGATCCATGGCGCATGCTGAGTTTCGTAGAAAACAGTACTACTTTTCTTACCGCTCCCTCATTGCAGACGGCTTTTGAAGCAGCAAAGACCTTCAGTTATTTCCTTACCACCGTAAATAATGAAAAATTGCCTGCTATTGAAGATACACTTCCCAATTTTTTAAATTTTGAGAAAAGGATTGCAGATTATAAAAACTCATTAAAGAATGCTGCTCCTCATTTAAAAGAAAATGCAAAAGTTGAAATAGAAATCACTAACCAGCTTCTGTCTTTACCTGATCGATGGATCGAAATGGAAAAAAACAATCGGATTCCTAAAAGAATCATCCATGCAGATGTAAAAATCAGTAACATTCTTTTTGATCAAAGTCATCGTCCTTTAGCAGTTATTGATCTGGATACGATGATGATTTCTACTATTTTGTATGATTTTGGAACCATGATCCAATCTTATACCAATACAACGAATGAAGATGATGGCAGTGCCCAAAACAATTTCAACCCTGAAATGTATAAGGTTGTAAAAGAAGGATTCTTATTTTATCTGAAAGAAAAACTGACTCCGGAAGAATCTGATAATCTCGAGTATGCTGCACAGGTCGCCATTTATATTCAGGAGCTTCGTTTTTTAACCGATTATCTGAACGGGAGTATTTATTATTCTACGAAATATCCAGAGCATAATCTAGACAGGACAAAAAATCAGTTAGAATTGTTGAAAGGACTGAGAGCATATTTGGGAAGTGAATGATTTTACCTTTAGGATTCTAAGAATTACATACAAAATTAAGATTCCTACGGAATGACAAAGTATACGGATAAATGATAAATAAGGCGCTCTGTTTGTCATTCCGTAGGAATCTATGCTTTTATTCAAACTTTCTAAAACCTCTTCAACTCTCAAACCCTCAAACTCACGAGCCCGACCACGAAACTCATCTCAAAAACTCCAGTACCTTCTTCCATTCTTCCAATTTTTTTTCAAAGGAAACCGTATGAAGCGGGCTCGTAGAAGGCAATAGAAAAATGGGTAGTTTATAATTTTTCCCTAACAGTTTTTGTAAATTTTTATAAGATTTTCCTCCGTTACAGAAAATGGCTCTGACATTCGGGTGTTCTTCGAGCAGTTCAGCGATCTGGTTGGCTTCTTCATTTCTGATTTCAGAATCAAGGCTACCTTTCCGTTCGCAGGAATCAATGACATCCCAAAGGGCAATATGATGTTTCTTCAATGTTTCGATTCTTTGAGTATAATCTTCAGTAAATTCTTCGTTCAGCAATTCAAAGATGATTTTCCAGAATTTGTTCTGAGGATGTGCATAGTACTGCTGTTTTTCAAGTGATTTAACTCCGGGAATCGATCCTAAAATGATAATTTGTGACTGAGTATCAATAAGGGGTAAAAATGAAGAAATCCGGTTTTGCATATTCAAATATAGAGATTTAATTTATTTAATCTGGCTGGAAGCTGGGAGCTTGAAGAAGGAAGTTATTGAGGTTATGAAAAACGGGTTGTCCGTATTCTCATCTTTTTAAACAGTGATATTATTAATTGATGGCAACCTCTATAAATGTTAAGATTAATAGCAACTTCCAGCCTCCCTCTTCCAGCTTCCAATAGCCTGAATTTAATTTCGTTTATTTAAATTTTGGCTAAAGCCATCGGAATCTTTAATCATAAAAAAACGGGCTAAAAGCCCGTTTCTATTGATATTTTATTTTTGTTGATCTTACAAAGTTTCCTTCAGCCAATCGAAGAATTCTCTCTGCCATACCAATCCGTTTTGTGGATGAAGTACCCAGTGGTTTTCGTTCGGGAAGTACACCAGTTTAGATTTTAATCCTCTTAATTTTGCAGCCTGGAAAGCTTCCTGACCCTGCTCGTAAGGAACACGGAAATCAATTCCTCCCTGAACAATCATAATTGGTTTATTCCATTTATCTACGAAATTGCTTGGGTTGAATTCTGTGTATGCTTTTGGTTGTGGCTTTTCCCATGGTGAACCAAGGTCCCAGTTCGCAAACCAAAGTTCTTCCGTAGTAAGATACCAAGATTTCATATCAAATAATCCATCATGCGCAATGAAAGTTTTGAATCTGTTTTCATGAATCCCGGCAAGCATAAATACGCTGTATCCTCCGTAGCTCGCTCCTACCGCTGCTACCCTGTCACCGTCTACGTATGGTAACGTTTTTGCAAAATCTGTTGCTGCCAGATAATCTCTCATCGGCTGTCCACCCCAGTCTCTTGAAATTTCTTCATTCCATTTTGTTCCCCAGCCCGGCATACCTCTTCTGTTTGGAGCTACCACGATATAATCGTTGGCTGTCATTAAAGCAAAGTTCCATCTTACACTGAAAAACTGAGTAAGCGCAGACTGCGGACCACCCTGGCAGTATACCAAAGTAGGATATTTTTTGTTCGGGTCAAAGTTTGGTGGGTAATGGAACCACACACCCATTTCTTTACCGTCTGAAGTTTTCACCATTTTAAGTTCAGATTTCCCCTGAGCCAGCTTAGCATAGGTTTCTTTGTTAGCTTCAGTCACCTGCTTCATTTCTCCGTTTTTAACGTTTACAGAGAATAGTTCTGTTGCATGGTTTACGTCTGTTCTTCCTACTAAAAGTGAAGTTTTATTATCTGTAAAGATTTCGTTTACATCAAAATCTCCTTTTGTAATCTGCTGTACTTTTGCTGATTTTGAATCCAGAGCAAAAAGCTGTTTTGTTCCTCTGAATGCTGCTGTGAAGTAGATCGTTTTTGAATCTGCACCCCATAGTACATCTCCTGAAACACTTTCATCCCATCCTGAAGTCAGATTAGTTGTCTTTCCAGACTTCCAATCCATGATTTTCACATCATTCTTATCTGCTTCATACCCATCTCTGGCCATACTCTGCCAGATCAAAGATTTTCCATCCGGACTGAATTTAGGATTTACATCATATCCTTTGTTGGATTCTGTAAGATTTTTGGTTGTACCTGATGCTAAATCGTAAGCAAAAATATCTGTATTGGTGCTTGTAGAATAGTCTTTTCCACTTTTAGGTTTTGTAACATATAAAAGCTGTGCAGAGTCTGAGCTCCAGATAAAATCTTCAGCACCTCCGAAAGGTCTCTGAGGAGAATCCCACATTTTTCCTTCCAGCAGGTCTTTAGCAGATTCTGCTTTATCAGAAGTATTTACAACAAATACATGGTTGTACTTTCCTTCATTGAAATAATCCCAGTGTCTGTGGTTCAGATCTGTATATACCTGAGCGGTCGTTTTAGGAGTATCAGCGAATTTATCTTTCCCCATTACTTTTTCAACCAATACCTGCTTGCTGAAAGCAATTTTTTTCCCGTCCGGAGAAATGACAACATTATCAACTTCACCGATGGTATAAAATTCTGTCCAGTTTTTTCCCGCATCTTTAGAAAGATAGATTTTATCACCTTCCTGAGCATAGATTCCGTTTTTATCCCATTGAATAAGGGCTTTTTTACCGAAATCAATTTTGGAAGACTGATTATTAAGAACATTAAGAAAATAGTTCTCGTTTTTTGTTTTCTCTATTTTCAGATCTACCTGTCCTACTTTATAGATAAGGGAACCCTGATCCGGTGAAACAGCCTGTACTCCAACTTTTTTCAAAGTCCAAAGAATTTCAGGTGTCATTACTTGTTGTGCATTCATTAAAAGCGGAGCTGCCAAGGCCAGCAGACTGTACTTAAGTTTCATATGTTGATATTCATTTTTTAACGGATGTACGGAATCCTGATGATTTTGTACTCTCCTTTTATTAAACTCAAAGATTGCCAAAGTTAATATTTAAAATAAAAATGAGCGAAAGAATTAACATTTATGTTTTTTAAAGTTGAAAAATAATTGATTTACTTATGGACAAATATTATTAATTTTATAAAAACTAAACTAATAACCATTTTACATGAAAAAATTTCTGCTTTTTTCTTCATTTTGTGTGTCTTCATTCTTTTTTTCACAACTCACAATGAGTCCGTTTGCGAGTCATTATGATAATCCTTATCAAGTCACTATTTCAGGAAACGGTACGATTTATTATACCACTGACGGAAGTACCCCGACCCTGAGTTCAAGCTCTGCACCCAACAATGTACAGATCCTTATTAACCAAAATAAAGAAATCAAGGCGTTTCTGGTTGACGGACAGGGAAATTCTTCTGCGGTCATCAGTAAAAAATATTACATCGGAATTATTCCTTCTGCTATTATTTATTTTAAAGCGCCTTCTACGTGGACGGGAGGAAGCTGTGTAATGGTTGACATGGTTAATCCTAATGCAGTCAATGGATTTGCTATGGATACATTCTGGCCGGGAATAACGATGCAGCCTGCAGGGTGTGAGTCCTGGTACAAAACAACCAGAGATTTTGAAAATGCCAATCTGCGTTTTAATAACTGTACCCTTTTTGAGAATATTCCCCAAACCATCAGCACCAATCTTATTCCTGCGGGAAGTACTATATATTATGATTTTACAGATGGCGTCATAACGACTCCGCCTTCATGCTTATTCTTAGAAAGCCATGAAACCCTGTCAAAAAACACCAATGTTTTAATCAAGGTATATCCAAATCCTGTTTCCGATATTTTAAAAGTAAATACCGACCGCCAGTTCCGGGAGTATGAGATTATAGATATCAGTGGAAAAGTTCTTTTAAAGGATCTGTTTACCAAAGAAATTACGATCAGCCATCTTATTTCAGGGAATTATTTTCTAAGAATGAAAGACCAGCAAGGTGATTTAGTTGTAGTAAAATTCATTAAGAAATAAAAAAATCCGCTCTAAAATAGAGCGGATTTTTATTTGAATGTTTATCATTTTTTAATCTCCATCTGAGAACATTGAGTTCGCCAGAGAAGTTACGATTGACAATAATATACTGAAGATAAATGCCCACCAGAAACCATCTACCACCATACTATCAATGAAATAGTCTGCAATCAGGATAATTCCGGCATTGATTACCAAAGCAAAGAATCCTAAAGTAAGAATCGTTAATGGCAGACCAAACAGGCTTAAAACAGGCTTTACAAATATGTTAAGAACTCCAAGCACAATGGCAAAGATAATGGCTGAAGAAAATCCTTCAAAATGTACTCCCGGTAGAATTTTGGTTAAAAGGTAAGCAACAATTGCTGTGATAAATAGTCGGATAATTAAGTTCATTGTGATATTTTTTAATGTTTATGGGGGATATGGAGCAAAAGCCATTCCATTTCAAAAAAAAGAATTCCGTGAAACCCTCTATTTAAGGAATATTTTGCCTGTTACCTCCCCAAACCTGTTATTTTATTTTCATCATAGTGACCAATGAAGTCGCCACGTGACTTTCTGAGTCGGAATTTTCATTCTGAACATAGATTTCCGTTCTTACTACAATGATTTTCCCTCCGCCTTTGATGACATAGGATTTTGAAACCAAAGCGTCTCCCATAGCAGGACGAAGGTAATTTACTTTCAATTCAACCGTTACCACATAACAGTCTTCCGGATAATGACTTACTGCTGCATATCCTGAAGAAACATCCACCAGAGAAGCGATCATAGCCCCGTTGAACATTCCTGCTTTTCTGGTCATCATCTCTATTTTGGGAATCTTCATGGATATAAAATCGGTTTCTACTTCCAGTAGTTCTGCTTGATAGAATTTTAAGGTTTCTGAACGGCTGAAGCTGTCTGTGATGAGTTTTCTTTTCTCTGGTGTCATTATTTTTTGAATTTGTATGTAAAGGTAGAAATTGATTTAAGGATTAAAGAATTTAAAGATTAAAAATTTCCAGTGGCAGGAAGCTTTGAGAGTACTACTGCCGTTTGATCTCTACGTGAATATTGAAAACCTGTAAAGTTTGGTGGTGTGTGGTTTGTCCAGCAATAATTAAAATTTTTCAGTTCAAAAGGTTAGCTTTGCAGGAAAGCTTTATGATGGGTTTAAAAAGGTTTTTCCAATTTTTAGGTTTAGTTGCATGCTCCAGTTTCCAGGCGCAGACTCTGCATTTGTATGGCGGTGCAGATCAGGATCAATATCTGGGATGTTTAAACTGTGATAACTTCGATAAGAATTCGATATGGAATAAATTTAGCGATTACGGAAATGCCTTCAGTTCAAAATCTATCTGGAATAGGTACGGAAATTATGGAAGTCCCCACAGCACCTACTCTCCATGGAATGAATATGGGGCTTATCCTCCGGCAATCGTTGATCAGGATGGAAATTTCTTTGGTTTTCTTACTGTGAATCCTTACAAATCTGAAAGGTCTGAACTGGAACTGGCAGTAATTCTCTACAAGCATCATGAGGAGATTAAAAATGATGTTGGTGGCTGGTATGAGAAATTGTTTAGGTAAACCACCCTTCCGGAGGAGGGGAATTTTCACGTCTTCAGTTGAGATATTTTTTATTGGAATAAAAGGTATGAAAAGTATAGGGCTGGATTCCTACGGAATGACAAACTGTGTGGCTATGCGGAGCGGTATACTTTTATTCATTAAAAAGAAGAATGCAAAGTGTAGATATTTCATCTAAAATATAATAGAACATAATTTGCCATTTTAAAGAAAAAATTATTTAATTTTCCCGTGATTCATTTCAAAACGAACCCCTTCTATTATGCTGAATGATTACAAAAAATACGAATTATTTGGAAAGACCCTGATACAGAAAATTGATATGACGGGGTCATTCAGATATGATTTTCCGGTTTCGGAGCAGGCCTGTTTTCTGTATGTGACCAAAGGAGAATTTCAATATAAAACAGATGAACAGAAATTTGATATTCCTGCCACCTATTCTCTGTTTCTGAACTGTATCAGCTCGGGAAAGCATATTCAGAATTCAAATTTAGAAAGTAACTGCCAGGTCGTCATTGTGACCTTTTATCCTGATATCCTGAAAAGAATTTACGACAGAGAATTACCTTCCTTACTGCAGAGACCTGCAAATATAGTTTCAAATCAATCCAGTGAAATAATAAATAATGATTTTCTGATTCAAAAATATGTAGAAGGGCTGCTTTTTTACTTTGAAAATCCTTCGCTCATTAATGAAGATATATTAATTCTTAAGCTGAAAGAGATCATGTTATTGCTGGCACAGTCACAGAATGCCAATACCATTCAATTGATTTTGTCTCAACTTTTCTCTCCTACAACTTATTCTTTTAAACAAATCATTGAAGCCAACTTATTTTCGCAACTCACCATTGAACAGCTTGCACAACAAAGTAATCTGAGTGTATCATCCTTCAAAAGAGAATTCGCAAAACTTTATGAGGATACTCCAGCCAATTATATAAGAAACAAAAAACTGGAAAAGGCCGCCGAACTGCTTTTAATATCTGATGAACGGATTACTGATATTGCTTTTGACTGTGGGTTTAATGATCTGGCAACTTTTACAAAAAATTTCAGCGATAAATTTCACATTTCCCCTTCAGCTTATCGTCAGGAACGGAAAGAAAAATAATTGGAAAACTATTTTATACAAATTATGCATGCATTTCTTTTTTCAATAAGAAGTGCGTTTTTTTGAACTAAAATCTCAAATTCTTGGACGAAATCACAAAATCATTTCTGTGTTTCTGCCGCAAATTTGTACCATCAGTTTCAGGGAATAAATTTTCTCTTCAGATGCCTTAAAAAGCAAAAAGAATTAGAAACTGAATGAGTATAAATTTTAAATAATAACAATATGAATCTATCGATTTTAGGAATTTTTCACACCATCATTGGTATAAGTGCTCTTGCCGGAGCAATGATCGGATTTATCAAATATGGTAAGATCAGCCTCGCTCGTCTATCCGGAAAAGTCTATTTTTACGCTACGCTCATCACGTCACTTTCTGCATTGGGTATCTCTAAAGCCGGAGGTTTTAATGCAGGACATGTGTTCTCATTATTTATCATTGTTTTGATATCTGTCGCCTATTTCCTGTTCTCAAGTAAAAAGGAAAGCAAGAGAGCCAGATATTTTGAGAATTTTTTGTTGTCATTCAGCTTTTTCCTGTCCCTTGTTCCAACGATTAATGAGACTTTTACAAGAGTTCCCATCGGACATCCTTTAGCTAAGGATATCAAAGATCCGATTATTGGTCAGACTCTTCTTGTTATTTTTCTGCTTTTTTTGATTGGATCAATCTTTCAGTTTATGAAGCAGAGAAAAGAGAATGTGAAAATTTCAGGATGATAGTGTGTTCAGAAAGCGGTAAACCACCCCGTCAAAAATTCTTTGAATTTTCGCCCCCCCTCCAGTGGAGGGGAATTTTTACGTCTTAATTAGAGATATTTGTATTATGATAAAGACTGTGAAAGTATAGAAAATAGGGCTGGATTCCTGCGGAATGATAATTACAACAGTTGGTTTATCCGTACAGTTTGTCATTCCGTAGGAATCTATATATAGATTGTTGGAAAGCGCAAAGGCGCAAGTTGTTCCCAAGTTGTCTACTTTTAAGGCGCAAAGATTTTATCTCCGATAAAATATGATAATGTCCAATTGTGCCATTTAAGTTGTTTTTCCGAATCACAAATAACGATTTAAATCCTGATATACTATTGATTAGCTAAGGTGTGTCTGAAAATCGTCAGTCAAAGTCAAAATACCTTCTGCAACAGCTTCCGGATGGGTGGTAAAGCCTTTTAATTTTGAAGTTTTCCCTTTTAAAACAAGGTCTAAAAGCTGTTTATCTGATAATTTTTTACCGAAAATTTCAAAGGTAATTTTAAAGCCACAGTTTTTGAAATCGGAACATCCTACCGCTGTTTTTCCTTTGATGAGGTTGTGTTCTTTACATTTCGGACATTTCGTTTCTTCCCAGGACTGAAGCTCTTTTTTCTGTGCAGGCTCTCTTTTTTTCTTCTCCTTTACTTCTTCTTTTTCCTCAGCCTGAAGGGTAATCACTTTTCCCTTTCCGTACACTACTTTTTCGGTAAGTTCGGTAACCATCTGGATCAGTTCTTCTTTGAAAAGGTTGGCTTCATACTCCCCTTTTTCTATTCTACGAAGTTTTGATTCCCATTCACCAGTCAGTTCCGGACTTTTTAACAATTCATCCTCGATGGTATCAATCAACTGAATTCCGGTTTGGGTAGCGATGAGGTTTTTCCTTTTTTTCTCGATGTATTTTCTTTTGAAAAGGGTTTCAATGATGTTCGCACGAGTGGATGGTCTTCCGATCCCGTTGTTCTTCAACATTTCACGCAGCTCTTCATCTTCAACCTGTTTTCCGGCTGTTTCCATTGCTCTCAGCAAGGTTGCTTCCGTGTAAGGTTTTGGAGGCGTGGTTTTTCCCTGGTGAATCTTTGGATCGTGAGGTCCGGTTTCTCCTACAATAAATTCAGGAATGGTTTGTTCTTCTTCTTTTTCTTTGTCCTTATCTGTGGTTTCTTCTTTAGGCTCTTTGGCATAAACAGCTCTCCATCCCGCTTCAAGAACCTGTCTTCCGCTGGTTTTGAAAGGAATGGTTCCTACTTTTCCTTCTACCAACGTATTGGAAATTTTACATTCCGGGTAGAATACAGCAATAAAACGTTTTGCAATCAGGTCATAGATCAGCTTTTCTTCCCTGCTCAGGTTTTGAGAAGGTGGAATTTCCGTAGGAATGATCGCATGGTGATCGGTCACTTTGGTATCGTCGAAAACAGCTTTTGATTTTGGAATCGGAGCTTCCAGTAACGGAGCAATCAGATCCTGATAAGGGTACATTTTCTGAAGAATTCCTGTTATTTTCGGATATAAACTCTCGGATAGATAGGTGGTATCAACACGTGGATATGTTACGTGCTTCTTTTCATAAAGACTTTGGATATAGTTCAACGTATTTTCCGCTGAATACCCGTATTTTTTGTTGGCTTCAACCTGAAGTCCGGTCAAGTCGAAAAGTCGTGGATTTTTTTCTTTTCCTTCTTTAATTTCAAAAGAAACGATCTCAAATGGATTTACTTTCAGGTATTCCAGTCCTTTTTCAGCCCGCTCCAATGTTTTTAAACGATCAATCGCCGCATTGAAAATAACATCACGGTATTTGGTTTTCAGTTCCCAATATTCTTCTGTGGTAAAGGCATCAATTTCTTTCTGACGCTGAACCAGCATCGCCAATGTAGGAGTCTGCACCCTTCCAATGGATAGAACAGCTTTATTCCCACCAAATTTCTTGGTAAAAAGTCTGGTAGCATTGATTCCTAATAACCAGTCTCCTATGGCTCTGGCATTTCCCGCCAAATACAGATTTTTATAATCTTCTGCAGGTTTTAAACTTGCAAAGCCTTCTTTAATGGCATCTTCCGTCAATGAAGAAATCCATAAACGCTGAATGGGTTTGTTGCATTTTGCCTTCTGCAATACCCAACGCTGAATGAGTTCTCCCTCCTGCCCGGCATCCCCGCAGTTAATAACCTCATCACATTCTTCTACTAATTTTTCGATTACTTTAAACTGATTTTCAACACCTTTATTCGGAATTAGCTTGATTCCAAAACTGTTGGGAATAATAGGTAATGAAAAAAGATTCCAGGATTTGAACTGCGGACCGTAATCGTGAGGTTCTTTCAGGGTGCAAAGGTGTCCGAACGTCCATGTTACGCAATAGCCGTTCCCTTCCATATAGCCCTGTTTAGGCGTGGTAGCGCCCAATACTTTGGCGATATCTCTGGCAACACTGGGTTTCTCGGCAATACATAATTTCATGAACTCGGGTTTATTGAAGGAGTGCAAAAATCGGGATTTTTTTTGGATTTTGCTAATTTAGTTGGGTGTTGATCTTTGATAAGTTGTAGACACGGATATCTCAAACCTACCCACAATATTAATAATTATGAGCTAACAAACATTACTTTTTCTGCCCCATTTATTATATTCAGATCCAGCCTTTCAATAAGAAAATTTACATCTTCAGCAAACTTCTCCCTCAGGTAACCGTCTTCAATATCATGTCCATACGCTATCTTTTTATAAAAATTGGGCTGGTTTTTCAATGCTCCATTCAGTTGTATCAGATTAGATTTTAAAATTTCCACATCAATATATTCTTCATAAAAATTCCAGAAATCCAATATTTTCAAGTCTATATGTAAGACTCTTTCTATTTGGCACAATAATCTGTCATCATCTTCCAGTCCATCACCGGTCATAACCAGATTTAAACCGTCTCTTCCGTCAAAACGGTATTGATCTCTCAGGTTCAGATATTGCCATAAAGGTTCCTCTTTATCAAACACGAAACTTATTTCAAGTCCTAATCCCATATTATTTTCTTAAAAGTAAATATAACAAAAAGCCCCCTTAAAAAAGGAGGCCGAATCAACAATACTAATGAAACTAGGTTCATTATTTCTTTTGAACTTCTGAAATGGCATCGGAAATTCCTCCGCCTGCGGTTTCAAAGAAGGCAGGACCAGCCAGAAGGTATACTTTTTCTAATTTTTTTGTAGTGGATAGTTTGTGTTCTTTCAGGTAATTTTCAGAACGGTTGGCGTGTACGATTCCTCTTACTATGTTTCCGGCTACCAAAGCAGTTGGAGAATCAATTCCTGCATCTTTCAGATCACTTGCGAAGGCAAAATTAGTAACACCTAATCTCATCGCTTCACGGGCAGCCACTTCTCCTACTGAAGTCATTAAATCAGGGGTAAACTTGTTACGGTCACCTAAACCGATCAACAATAATTTCTTTGCAGACATTGATCCGGCAGGAGGTGTAATCAAAAGGGTTTCTAAAGAATGTCCCTGGAACTGTCCTGCTTTTCTGATATTGGTCAGTTCACCTTTTAAAGCTTCATCCAAATGAACTAATCCATTCAGTTTTGCGGGTAAAGCCTGAGCATTAAAGATGTCTCCTTCTGTATATTCAAACACACAGGCTACCTGAAGCTGGGCATCAGCAGAGGAAGGTCCCTGTACCAATCCTACCATGGAGATTCCGTCTACAGTTCCCCATGTTTTAGAAGTTCCGATGGCTGTTGTCTTTGCAGGTGCTGTGGTAGTGGTTTGTGCAAAGCTTAGTGTAGAGAATGCTAAAGCTGTGATTACTAATGAGTGTCTTAAGCTATTTTTTAGTGTATTTTTCATGAGATTTATTTTTTTGTTGTTGCTGGTTGCTGGTTATTTTTGTTGCTGGTTTTTGTTGACGCAAAGGCGCTAAGTTTTTTTACGGTTTATTTTTTTAAGGCGCAAGTCGCTTTGCTCCGGCTATTTCTTGTTTTTTCAAAGGTAGTTTCTGTGATGGATAGATGCATTGATGTGGGGTAATTTTTGTTGTTGGGTTCGGGATGCGAGTTTTCGGGGTTCGAGCTGCGGGATATTCTTGCGGATATATATTTTTTTAAAATTTAAATACAATTCTGGAATTGATAAAGAGTCCGTCTTTGTGGTTGTCTATCACTTCATTGATGAAGGCTCCTGTGTTAAAATACTGTATTCCTGTATTAAAGGTTAAAAACTTATTGATCTTATAATTAAAGCTTCCTAAGAAAGCAGTTCCTATGTATCTCTTTGTTGAGTTTGAGGATGGCAGGTTTAATGTTCCGCTCGGTCTGTAAATCCCGTCCTGGGTAGAATATCTCCAGTTGAAAACGACATCTGCCTGTACAGTTATTTTTTCACTCAAATCTACGGTTGCATAGGGATGAATATCAATTAAATTCACCGGGCCGATCTGAGGATTGAATCCAAAATACCCTCCTTTCGGATACAGGGGATTGAATGTTCCCAATTTTCCGTCTCCTTTATTGCTGTCACCTGAGATATAATCGTTTCTAAGGTTAATCGTTGGTTTTCCTTTTACATTTTCAAACATATATCCGATGTCTGCAGAAGCCGTCCATGCGCTGATATTTCCTTTATTAAAGTTACCGAACTGATAAGCAGCTTCAAAATTGTAGATAAATCCTCCTCCATATCTCCAGAATCTCCCTCCTAAAGTATGTCTGTTTTCATCAGAAATTCCATCTTCAAAACGTACATCTTTTCTGTGAATTCCTAAATAATACAACTCAAGGTTTCCGCTTCTGGGAATAATCAAGGTGTTGTAACTTCCCCAAAGGTTGATGGATTTTGAGGATTTATTGTCAAATGCTCCGGGAATGATTTCACTGGCAGCCATCATAAAGGCATCTGATCTGAAGTTTCCTCTTTTGTACATGAATTTCAATCCGTCAAAATAGAGTCTTAAATTGGGACCTTCTCTTACTGAAATCAGCCTTCCGCTTCCATAATCAAGTTCCTGTCTTCCAGCACGCACTGTCAGTTTTTCTTTGTCACTTTTCAGGATATCAACATCAATGAAAAGATTCTGAATATTCAAATGATCTTCATCAATTGGTCTTGGGCCGTTCTTTCTTCCGTTTTCCCATGCACTTCTCAACTGTCCGAAAATTCTTACCCGTGAGCCCAGGTGCAAATCTGCATGTACATTGTATCTTTGAATCAGAAAAGGATTACTTCCAATGTCCATTCTCCCCCAATCTTCATTATTAAAATCTACAAACTCCAGTCTTGCCTCTCCTCCCACCGACAAGTAATTGTTATTTTTTTCTGCAAGCGGGATATATTTTATGGAATTGTAAAAAGTCTTTGCAGAGTCTTTGTATGCAGCATAATCTTCATCAAACCTCATCAGTTTGAACTGTGCAGAAAGCTGGGCTGGAATAAAAATCTGCAACAAAAGCGCAATGGCAATCAGTTTTTTCATGATTATTTCTTGGTTAAAAAATTATCAACTGAGTATTTCCCAGCCCCCATAAACAGTAAAAACAGATAACATAAGCTATACATAAAAGGAGTATCTTTTACCAGTAATGCATCGTTCCAATGAAGAATAAAATATCCTGTAAGCGTCACCGCCAAAATTGGCAATACTGCAACTCTTGTGAAAAAGCCAAAGATCACAAACACCGGGAATACCAGATTGGCAGCATCTGCAAAAAGACTGTTGAAAGCTTCCGGAAGGTGAAGCGGGTTCGGAACCTGCTCGGCTTCTGCAACGCCTATTCCTAATTTTTTTAATCCGTGGGCTACGATTAATTCTACAGAAAGTAAGACTCTGAAAACTAAAAGCGCGATGTCTGTTAATTTTCCTGGCGGATTGGTATTGGTGATGATGTGGATTAGCTTTTTCATGATTTGAATACTATTTAACTTGAATTGTACTGAGTTTGGTGACTGTTTTAATAATGGGCTGACCACCCCGTCAAAAATTCTTTGAATTTTCGCCACCCCTCCGGAGGAGGGGAATTTTTGCTCCTTCAGTTGAAGTATTTGTGGCTTTTGTGGTTTACATTATTTGGTTTGATAGCCTCCGTAATATTTTACCGGTGACCAGTCCGGGATAATCGGAAGAGGTGCGGGAGCAACGGTTTTGTAAGTATTGTCTCCATACACTACTTTTCCGTCTACAATGGTCAGTTTTGAAGTGATGTTTTTAATTTCTTCATCATTGACCATGAAATAATCTTTGTCCAAAATGGTAAGGTCTGCAAAATATCCCTTCTGTATTTTCCCTTTCTGATAGTCTTTTATTAATTCGTATCCGCCATAGGTAGAAAGTGATAAAGCTGTTTTCCTGTCTAAGGTATTTTCTTTGCCCATTACCTGGTTTCCTCCGATTGTTTTTCCTGTTGTGATCCAGTATAAAGCAACCCATGGATTGTAGCTTGCTACTCTGGTTCCGTCTGTTCCCAATCCTACGGGAATTCCCATTTCGAGCATTTTTTTCACTGGTGGAGAAGCTAAAGCTGGCTTTTTACCATATCTGTGGATGAAACTTTCGCCCTGATAAGCCATTCTGTGCTGTATGGCAATTCCACCACCCATTGCTTTTATTCTTTTCATATTGTCTTCAGTAACGGTTTCGGCATGATCAATAAACCAGACTAGTCCGTTCAAAGGGGTTTCTTTGTTGACCTCTTCAATGACATTTAAAAATCTTGTGATACTTTCATTATAGGTTGCGTGAATTCTGAAAGGCCATTTATTTTTAACCAAAAGACTTACTACTTCTTTCATATTTTTTTCCATGGTTGCAGGAAGTTCCGGTCTTGGAAAAAGGAAATTTTCAAAATCTGCTCCATCAGACACCAGGTTTTCCCCTCCTCCATTAACGTGATAATCTATTTCATTGAAATCGTTGTGGCCATGATCGTCAATTTCTACCATTCCAATCCATTTGGTGTAATCTGCCAGCTCAGATCCTTTCTTCTGAGCAAATAAATAGTAAGGTAAACGAACGGTAATTTTTCCTTCTTTGTTCAGCTTGTCTGTCGTTCCATAATCATCAGGGAAATTCTGGAATCCTCCTCCTGCATCCATTACAGCCGTTACACCCAATCTGTTCAGTTCCGTCATATACTGAAGGGTAGAATTTACTTTTTCTTCTTCTTTTAACTCCGGTAGTTTTGCCAATGTTGAATAAAGAATAAATGCATTAGGTTCTGCCACCAGCAAACCTGTAGGGTCTCCGTTGTTGTCTTTCTCAATTAAACCTTGTGCAGGATTAGGCGTTTCTCCGTTGATATTGAGTTCTTTTAATCCGGCTTTATTTAACCATGCTTTTCCGTAAAGGTACATGATGAAAGTGGGTACATTTGCTGTTGCTTCATTTATTTCAGCCAGGGTAGGAAGTCTTTTTTCTTCAAACTGATATTCATTCCAGCCTCCAATCACTCTTACCCATTGTCCTTTTGGGGTTCTCTGAGCCTGTTCTTTCAGCATTTCCAAGGCTCTTTTTAAAGATTTCACTCCATCCCAGCGAAGTTCCGTATTATAAAATCTACCACCGCGAATCACATGCAGGTGACTGTCAAACAATCCAGGGATCACTCTGTTTCCTTTGGCATCAATGATTTTTGTATTGCTGCTTTTTAATTTTAAAATCTGGGCGTTTGTTCCGGTTTGTAAGATTTTGTGGTCTTTTATAGCTACAGCCTGTACTTCGGGATTTTTATCATCCATTGTTGTGATCTTTCCATTGGTAATAATCATGTCTGCTTTTTGAGCGTTCAGGATTCCTGTCCCTAAAACTGTTGAAAGTATAAGTGTATTCAGTAATTTCATTATTTCAATATTTAAGTTTGAAGATTTCGGCAGGCTTTCAGCCTGCCGAAACAGACCATTAGTGTTTTAACATTTCCTGAGCGTACTGAATTCCGATACCGTAAGCTCCACCGTGTTTTTTCATCAGATCATTAACCGGTTTGTAGGTTTCTTTTCTTGCCCAGTCTCTCTGAAGTTCCAATACATACTGAACAGAAGTAATAGGATGTGCTCCCGCCTGTACCATACGGGTAATTGACTGGTCATGAGCTTCTTTAGAAATATCACCTGAAGCATCTGTTACCACATATACATCATAACCTTCATCAATAGCTGATAATACTGGTCCTACGATACATACGCTTGTCCATAATCCCGCGAAAACCAGTTTCTTTTTATTCTTTCCTGTAATGGCTTTGTGAGCGTTAAGATCTTCCCAGGTATTCATCGTAGTTCTGTCTACATATCCGCTTGTTGCTTGAGGGTATACTTCTGAAATTTCAGGGAAAACAGGTCCGCTGAATGATTTTTCTGCCACTGTTGTTACCACTGTAGGAACATTAAAAATCTTTGATCCTCCGGCTACAAGTGCCACATTGTTTCTTAATTCTTCTATACTGATACTTTTTGTTGCAAAAGCCATCTGTCCTTCATGGTCTATTAATACCACGGCATGATTGGTAGGATTTAATAATGATTTTCCAGGGTTTTGAGCTGACGCAGTTAAGGATAATAAGCCTGCTGCAAATGATAGGATTAATTTTTTCATAATGATTTAATTTAAGGGTTGTTATTTCTGTTTAATTTTTATTATAGTGTCATTGGTACGTCCATTACAAGGATTTCTGTACCTTCTTTTAGTGCTTTGATATTGATATTTTGAATATCCCATACTCCGAATCCATCACGTTCTTCCAAAATTTCTCCGCCTATTTCTGCGCTTCCTTTCAGAATGAAAACATAGATTCCGTTTCCTTTTTTCTTGATCTGATAAGGTGTTTCTGTATTCTGATCAAACGTTCCCAGATGGAACCAGGCATCCTGGTGAATCCATACTCCTTCGTCATCCGCATTGGGGGAAAGGATCTGTTCAAATTGATTATGTCCTTTCGTTTTGTCTAAAGTGATCTGATCATATCTTGGCGTAACATTTCTTTTTTTCGGGTAGATCCAGATTTGAAGGAATTTTACAAGCTTATCACTGTTTTTGTTGAATTCGCTGTGCATGATTCCTGTTCCTGCACTCATCACCTGGATGTCTCCACTTCTGATTACTGCTGTATTTCCCATGCTGTCTTTATGTTCAAGGTCGCCTTCCAAAGGAATACTGATGATCTCCATATTGTCATGAGGATGTGTTCCAAAACCTCTTCCTGCTTCCACTTTATCGTCATTCAGAACTCTCAGTACTCCGAAGTGCATTCTTTCAGGATTGTAATAATTGGCAAAGCTGAAAGTGTGCTGGCTCAACAGCCATCCGTGGTCTGCTTTTCCTCTTGAGTCTGCTCTGTGGATGACAGAGTTTTCTTTTATTTTTGATTCTGTATTGGGAAGATGATTATATCCGATTGGTTCTAATGGTTCAATCTCATCGATATCATTTTTCATAGCGTTTGCCAGAGAAGCTGATGCTACAAACATTCCTGTTCCCAATAATCCTTTCTTTAAAAAATCTTTTCTGTCCATATCAGATTGTTATTTGTTCTTGTTTGATAGGACAAATTTAGAGAGACCGGAAACCCTGCACATTTAACTAGTTTAATAAATGAGTTTACAGCAAAAAAAAATACCGGATACGTTTGTATCCGGCAGTATGATGATATTTAAAGTTCCTGGGAAGTCTAGAGTATTTGATAATAACCCTGTTTAGATTCCTACGGAATGACAAACTGTATGGAGAGAGAAAGCGTACTATTTGTCATTCCGTAGGAATCTCACTTTCTTATCAGTATTAATTATTGAGTTGATAAAATAAAGGAAAGGAGTCTTAAAATCTGAAAGATTATTTTTCCTTTGAAGCAAGACGCTTTCTGATAGTGCTGACAAACTCTTTTGAAACCCCAAGATAGGAAGCAATGTAATACTGTGCTACTCTTTGGGGAATTGAAGGATATACTTTGATGAATTCAAGGTATCTGTCTGATGCGGTCTTGGAAATGGTATTTACCAAACGGCTCTGCAATGTTGCCAGATTTCTCTGAACCAGCATTCTGAAAACTCTTTCCAATTTCGGAATTTCCTGCAGCAGTTTTTCTTTGGTTGCAGGATTCAGCATATAGATTTCCGAATCTTCCAGCGTTTCAATATAAACTTTTGAAGGTTTCTGCTCCTGAAATGAGGCAATATCACTGATCCACCAGTCTTCGATAGCAAACAGCAGCGTAACTTCGGAACCATTATCATCCAAACAATACATTCTTATACATCCTTTGTGAATATAACCTTCAAACTGACAGATCTCTCCTTCTCTCAGCAAAACTGTTTTTTTAGGGTAAGACTGGCAGGCAAGCAGATCAGTAAACGTCTTTTCTTCTTCGGGGGTGATTGAGATAAATCGTGTAATGTTTTTAATGATATTTTCAAACATAATGTCAGGTTTATTCCTGCAAATTAGGAAAAAGACTGTAAACTTCATTCTTTAAAAGTCCACTTCCTCCTCCATAATGATCGATTACTTTAACATCTTTATCTAATCCTGCACAAAATATTTTAATATCTTTTTCAAAATCTTCCTCAAGCCCGGAACTTAAAAGAACAATATCTATGGGGGTCTCTTTTATATATTCGTAGCAGAAATTTTCATCACTTTGTATTTCGGCAGTCCAACCTTCGTTATTTTCTATAATTCTTTTTAAAGTATCGAGAATTTCCTGATTCTTTCCGATAACTAAAAAATGTAATGTTTTCATTTTGTTCACTATTTATATTGTTGATTAAGGTAAGAAACATTTGAGTAAAAAGTACATCTCTTATACAATCCGTAACAATTCATACCCTTCAAACTCGTTAACTCGAATCACGTATCTCTTATCTCTTATCCCGAAGCCCGCATCTCGTTCCCTCTACAAATGTTTGTTCCCTGTGATTTTCAGTTCGTTCAGGTCTAATTGGGATTCTGCTTTTCTTATTTCATCTTCACTGAAGCGTTTTTCACGTTTCATCTGGAACAGTTCTTTTCTCTGCAGGGCAAAGATATCCAACATTACATTGTGATATTCTGCCATATCGTTTCGTCTGTTGGTACACATTTCCAGAGAACTTAAATGATTCTGATGAAGTTGGATATCGGTTTCCAAAGCTTTTTTAAAATTCTCAAGCAGACTATTTCTGTTCACCAATTCATTATATTCTTTATCAAGTTTTTGGACAGCAAGCTTATCCAGTCTCATTTGGATTCCGGCCTGCTGTTCATGAGAAGGAAGAATAGGATCAATCTCTTTAATTTTTGTCAGCCTGATCACCAAAGGCAGTGTCAATCCCTGAAATACCAATGTCACAAAAATGACTACAAATGTGATAAAAATAATCAGGTTTCTCATCGGAAATTCGGCCTGACTGTTCATCATTACCGGAATGGACAAGGCTGTAGCCAAAGAAACAACACCTCTCATTCCTGCCCATCCTATAATTAAAGGATTTTTCCATCCCGGGCTCGGATCACGGCGGGCTTTTTCACTCAGCCATCTTGGAATATGAGCTACAGGATAAATCCATAACAAACGTACTACAATGACGATCAAACTTATAATTAAACCATATTTGATACCTTCCATTAATGAAACTTCTCCCAATCCATTGATAATATCCGGAAGTTCCAGCCCTATTAATACAAAAACCAAAGCGTTCATTACAAAGATCAGGGTATTCCAGACTCCTGTCATATTGATTCTTGTGGTTCCTGTCTTAAAAATTTCATGAGCACGGAATGACATAAATAAACCTCCGCTCACCACAGCCATTACTCCTGAAAAATGAAAATGTTCTGCAGAAAGAAACAGAATATAAGGTGTAATTACTGTAATGGCAGCATCAATGGCAGGTGTAGTAGGTAAAAACCGGTGAATGGCATAAAAAACATGAGCCCCTGCAATTCCTATTACAATTCCCATTCCTGCTACCAGAAAAAACTGTCCGGTTGCTTCATGCATCGAGAAAGCTCCTGTCATTACTGCGGCCAAAGCAAATCTGAAAACAATCAGTGAAGAAGCATCATTAATCAGACTTTCACCTTCCAGTATTGCAAGAGTACGTTTTGGAACTTTTAATCCTTTTAAAACCGTTGTGGCAGCAACTGCATCCGGTGGTGAAACAATTCCTCCCAATAAAAAACCCAATGCCAGGGTAAATCCGGGAATCAACATCTGTGAAGTATAGGCAACCACCAGCGAGGTCAGAAATACCAGACCAAAAGCCAGCAGACTGATGGGACGTTTCCATTTCCAGAAATCATTCCATGAAGTATACCAGGCTGCTTCGTACAGAAGTGGAGGTAAAAAAATTAAAAATATAATCTCTGGATCCAGCTTTAAAACAGGAACTCCCGGAATAAAACTAATTCCTAATCCGGCAAGCACCAGAAAAATAGGATAAGCAATCTTAATCCGTTGCGCCAGCATGACCAGCATCATGACGAGTAATAAAAGTCCCAGTATTAAAAGTAGTTGTTCGTGCATAGTTTTTCAGAAGTTAGATTTCAGATTCTGGTTATTTAGGTTTTGGCTAAAGCCAGTGGTATATTTATTTTTTAAAGGTGGGCTAAAGCTCACTGCTATTGAATATTTATTAATTCATTTAGATTCCTACAGAATGACAAATATTACGCTTTATCTATCCGTACACTTTGTCATTCCGAAGGAATCTCACCATTACTTAAACACTTTAAGCATTATTAAAAATTATAAATAATTCAAAATTAAAATACTTATTTAAATAGTATTGAGTTAGCCAATTCCATTTCTTCCTCATTAATAGAATGTCCGAAATTGGCATATACTTTTTCTGTTACCTCAGCGTTCATTTCTCTTAAAATATTGGCTGTAGCGTATACTCTTTCTACAGGAACGTGAAAATCAGGATTGCTGGTTCCCAGAAAAACAGGGGTTCCGGCAAAATCTCCTTTATAGTTTTCACGATTGATCTTATCACCTATCACTCCACCAATAATAGCTGCTGCTCCACCGAACTTCTGAGCATTACGGGCCAGAAATTCAAGGGTAAGACAGGCGCCCTGAGAAAATCCGAAAAAGTATATATTTTCTGGTTTAATTCCTGCGTTTACAGCTGCTTTTACTGTTTCTTCAACCATTTCAATGGCTGATGACAACCATGGTTCGTTTTGCTCTACCGGGGCTATAAATGAAAAAGGATACCAGGTGTGATTCAAAGCTTGCGGGGCTAATAAAGCATAGTCTTTTACATTTAAATGTTGAGATAAACTCAGAATATCCTGAGCGCTTCCTCCACGTCCATGAATCATAATCAAAGCTTTTTCTGCCTGATTCAATGGAATTCCTGCTGTTTTTATATTTAAAATATGACTCATTATTTCTATCTGAATTTTTCTGTTGGATAATTAATTACGGGAAGAACTTCTGTCAGACGTTCTCTTCTTTTTTCAAACTGCGGCGGCAACTGCAAATCTTCTCCTAAAAACGCGGCTTCTTCATCTACATCGAACCCGGGACCTGAAGTAGCAATTTCAAACAAAACTCCACCCGGCTCTTTAAAATATACGGAGGTGAAATATTTTCTGTCTTTTACTTCAGTATGCTCCAGACCATATGCATTTAAGCGTTTTACCATTTCAAGCTGAGATGCTGCATCCGGAGTAGCAAATGCTACATGGTGAACGGTACCTCTTCCTGCCAATCCTTTCAATGCGCTGGGTGTAGAAAGCAGATCTACATATTTCCCCGGCATATTCTCTGTTCCCAATCTCAGTCTGTCAGGAGTTTCCTTAATTACTTTATGATCCATCTGAGTGGTCAGAAGAGCGGCCGTTCTTTGATAGTCATCCTGCCAGATCTCTACGTGATGGATTCCTTTAATGGCATAATCTTTAGGAATATAACCGTTGTAATATCCTTTTCTTTCGTCTTTATCATTAAAAACCAATTCCAGTCCTAACCCGTCAAAATCTTCAAGATAAATAAAAACTTCATCCGAGAATCTTTGCTGCGGCTGTTTAAAAGGAATATTAAACTGTTCCAGACGGCTCATCCAATAATCCAGAGCATCTATAGAAACTGAAAATGCCGTTGTATTGAGCATTCCTTTACCATGTCTTCCGTTGATCAGATCCTTACCATACGGAAAAGTAGTCATAATCGTTCCCGGTGTTCCATATTCATCCCCGAAATAAAAATGATAAACATCCGAGTAATCAAAATTAACCGTTTTTTTGACCAATCGAAGTCCTAAAACTCCGGTATAAAAGTCTATATTTTCCTGTGCATTTCCGGTAATTGCCGTAACGTGATGCAGTCCTGTGATAAGTTTCATTCTGTTGATAATTGTTAATTGATTATTATGATAGCATGCGAGATTTGGGGTTCGGGTTGATGCTTTCGAGAGCAGTTTTATTCATCTTTTGTCTTTCACCTTTGTTTTTAGCTTGAGACTCTCAACCCCTCAAATCCCCAATCCTCAAAATGTCAAGATTCTTTTACAAAGGTTACATAAAAAATTTAGATTCCTTCGGAATGACAAAGTGGACGGATAGATAAAGTGCATAGTTTGTTCATTACGTAGGAATCTACGCTCCCACCCTTGTACTCTCATACGCTCTCGCCCTCTTGCCCGAAAACTCGCATCCCGAATCCCAGCTCTCAAACTCACTAGAGTTCTTCCTTCAACCAAACATCATTGTATTCTTCCGGATGACGTTTGAACTGTGCGTGAACATACGGACACAGTGGCAGAATCTTTAAATCATTTTCTCTTGCATAGGAAACCAGTCTTTCCAGTAAGATTTTAGCAAAGCCTTTACCTTCATATTCCGGATTTACTTCAGTATGATAAACCGTCAGTTTTTTTCCAATGACTGAAATATCCATTTTACCTGCTTTTTTATCGTCTGAGAAAAGCTGGATCTCCCCTTTTCTTCCTTCTAAAACTATTTCTGTTCTTTCCATTTTTTTGTTTTTAATTCTTAATTCAAAATTAGCATTTTTATCAGTGCTGGCCGATGATCTATGATAAGTTCGGAAGTACTCCTTCTATTTTCTCACGCATTCCTTCATACTGTGCAGGAAGCTTCAGGTTGGCTCCCAACTCATTCAAAGGTTCATCTACTGTGAATCCCGGGTTATCGGTTGCAATTTCAAATAAAACTCCTCCCGGCTCACGGAAATATAATGAATAAAAATAAT
The DNA here is from genome assembly GCF_019970045.1 of Chryseobacterium sp. GVT01B. GTDB lineage: Bacteria > Bacteroidota > Bacteroidia > Flavobacteriales > Weeksellaceae > Chryseobacterium. The sequence goes on along the minus strand of NZ_JAHXYI010000003.1, from coordinate 422,043 downwards.
CTCTGTTGATTTTCGGAGTGATGCTCAATCCTGCAGATAATACTTTCTCACGATATTCCATCAGAACATTGTCATCTTTTACCCTGAAGGCAATATGGTGATTGGTTCCGGCAGCGTTTCTTCCGGCAGGAATTGTACCATTCTCAATAATATCTATAAGGTTAGCCGTGTCAATTGCATTAGTGGCGAATCTGTATCTTTCTCCTTCCTGTTTCTGCAGATTGTACCCTAAAACATCAGTCAGAACTTTGATCGTAGGATCTGCTTTTTTTAAGGTTAAAGTTACATTATGGAAACCTTTCAAGGCATATTCATCCTTGATATCATCAGTTGTCCATACTTTTCTGCTGTCTTCACTTGCAGGTTCTACAAACTGTAACTGAAGACCGTCCGGATCTGTAAAAGAAATCATTTTTTCTCCAAAAACTTCTGCTTCTTCTATGTTTACATTAAAGCTTTGTAAACGGTTTTTCCAGAATTCAAGGCTTCCTTTGGGTACTGAATATCCAATGTGCGTAGCCATTCCACTTCCGTTGTTTCCTTTACCAATTCCTTCCCATGGAAAGAAAGTAAGGATGGTTCCCGGTGTTCCGTTTTCATTCCCAAAATAGAAATGATAAGTTCCCGGATCGTCAAAGTTTACCGTTTTTTTAACCAGTCTTACTCCTAAAACCTGAGTATAAAAATCTAAATTTCTTTTGGCGTTGTCTGCTATTGCAGTAATATGATGCAGACCTAATATTCTATTGTCCATTGTCTTTAATTTTTATGCTAAATTACAGTGAACAGAAATGCTGCGCATTTAACTAGTTTAATAAATGTAGATGCTTTATTTCGGTTAACATTCTTATTATACTTTTTAAATAAGAAATCACCTTTACACAATTCTTAAAAATTTCATTTTATTTTATCTTTTCCATAACATCAATTAAGATATGATTTCAGCATTATTTGAATAGAAAAATATAAAATAAATGTATTTTTTAAAAAATAAATTGAAAATTAAAACACACAATAATGTGATTTATAATACATTAAATCATTAACAATAAATTAATATTTAAAATGTCTACTTTTTTAGTGGACTAATAGAAATTATATTATATATTTGCAAACGTATTCAGGAAATAAAACAAAATGAAGGCAGAATTCAAAAATAATTCAATTAAGAGACATACCATCAAAAATATGATGAAGGATATCTGTATGCCTGTGCATCAAGAATACTGTGGTTGACCTTACTTTTATTTAGACATATTTTAAAGGCTTTACCACGTGGTAGAGCCTTTTTTTATTGAACACAACAACATTAAAAAAAATAAAAATGAACAATTCTAAAAACAAATGGTTGATTCCATTGGCTTTTACAAACATCTATGTGATATGGGGAATTACGTTTTTAGCTATTTCATTTGGCTTAAAAGGTTTTCCGCCATTTATTCTTTCAGGATTAAGATTTCTGGTTGCCGGGATTCTGATGATAGGATATCTGCTTTCTAAAGGAGAAAAAGCAAATTCACTGATCAACTGGAAGAAAAATGCAATTACCGGTATTCTTATTCTTACCGGAGGAACAGGTCTTGTAGCCTGGGGAGAACAATATGTAACGGCTTCAGAAGCGGCAATTTCTATTGCAACCGGCCCGTTCTGGTTTATTGCAATCGACAGAAAAAACTGGAAATATTATTTTTCAGATAAATTTATTCCGATAGGATTGGCCATTGGATTTGCAGGATTAATTATGTTTTTAAAAGGCAGTGTCAATTCAAATGCAGCGCATGCCGTTGCTGACGGAAATCTTCGTATTACGGCATTTGTTGTATTAGGTCTAAGTTCCATCGCATGGGTACTGGGATCTTTATATTCAAAGAAAAATCCAGCTTCTCAATCTACTTTTATGAATATCGCTCAACAGCTTATAGTAGCGGGATTAGCTTCATTTTTAATTGCTTTTATAAGAAAAGAATGGACTGGTTTTTCAGTTTCTGCTGTTCCATTATCGGCATGGTTTGGAGTCCTATTTTTGATCTTCTTTGGATCGATAGTCGCTTATTTGTCGTACATTTGGCTTCTGTCCGTAAAACCCGCTGCCTTGGTAAGCACCCACACCTATATCAATCCTATTGTAACAGTGATTGCAGGGTGGATTGTTGCCGGCCAAAGCATCAATGGAGGTCAGCTGTATGGCTTGTTCATCATATTGCTGGGAGTACTTCTAACGAATGTCACCAAGTATTTCAGACTTTCAAAACGGTCAAAGGTAAAAATCAGAAGAGTAAGAAGATTTTTTAACAGAGCAGGCAGACCATATCAGCCTATTTAAACAGTATACAAAATCAGAATGATAGAGATCAGAAACATATCGAAAACATTTCACCAGAAAAAACAGTCCTTTAAGGCATTGGATAAGGTGAGTTTAAATATAGAAAAAGGAGATATTGTAGGAATCATTGGTTTTTCGGGTGCAGGAAAAAGTACCCTGATCCGTACCGTAAATCTATTGGAAAGACCGGATGAAGGACAAATTATTATTAATGGAAAGGATTTTACCAAACTTAGCTCCAAACAATTGGCTGAGGAACGTAAAAAAATCGGGATGATCTTCCAGCATTTCAATCTTCTTTCTTCAAGAACTGTTTTTGATAATGTGGCTCTTCCTTTGGAACTGGATCACAGCAGTAAGGATGAAATCAACAGAAAAGTCAACGAACTACTGAAGGTCGTAGGGCTTGAAGATAAAGCCAATGATTATCCCAGAAGTCTTTCGGGTGGACAGAAACAGAGGGTAGCTATTGCAAGGGCTTTGGCCAATGATCCTCACCTTCTGCTTTGTGATGAAGCAACCAGCGCATTGGATCCTGCTACAACGCAATCTATCTTACAACTTTTAAGAGATATCAATCAGAGACTGGGAATTACCATCCTTTTAATTACCCACGAAATGGAAGTGATCAAAGCGGTCTGCAACCACGTTGCCGTGATCGACAAAGGAAAATTATTAACAAAAGGAACTTTAAGCGAGATTATTTCGGACAAAGAAAACCCGATTATCCGCCAGTTTATAAATTCAGACATCATGACCCTGCCACAGGAACTCAGCAGCAGACTGCAGAAAGAACCAAAAGAAGGTTTATTTCCGCTGGTCGAAATAGAACTTAATGAAAACATCAGTGTTGAACAGATTCTTTCAACATTATATAATCAATATAAAATCCCTTATAAGCTTCTAAAAGCAGACGTAGAGTATTTTGGAGATTCCAATTTCGGAAAACTTCTGCTGCAGCTTCAGGGTGAGGCCGAAGAAAACCAACAGGCGATCTATTATTTCAACCAAAATAAAATTCAAAATACAGTAAAAGGATATGCTTAGTGATACGGTAATTGCCCTTTTGGCAAAAGGAACCTGGGAAACGGTTTATATGACATTTTTATCCGGATTTTTTGGATTTGTACTGGGCCTTCCGGTAGGAATCATGTTATTTTTAACCAGAAAAGGACAACTGCTGGAAAATGCAGCCTATCATAGAGGATTATCTATTCTGGTTAATATTTTCCGTGCTATTCCTTTTATTATTCTGATCGTGTGGATGATTCCTTTTACCAGGATTCTGGCGGGAACTTCTATTGGAGTAAATGCAGCTTTAGTTCCGCTAAGTGTGGGTGCAGCTCCGTTTATTGCAAGACTTGTGGAAAACAGCCTTATTGAGGTTCCTCATGGTCTTATAGAAACGGCAAGAGCACTGGGCGCTTCTCCTTTACAGATTATCAGAAAAGTATTGCTTCCTGAAGCACTTCCTTCTTTAATCAACAATGCTACAATCACTTTGATTACGTTGGTAGGTTATTCTGCGATGGGTGGTGCTGTAGGTGCGGGCGGACTTGGACAGGTTGGTTACCAGTACGGTTATATCGGCTATGATATTGTCATTATGAATACGGTTTTGGTTCTGCTTGTTCTGCTGGTTTTCATCATCCAGTTTATGGGTGATAGGTTGTCAAAAAGATTTGATCACAGGTAGTTTTGAGTGAGAGAGTTTGAGGGCTTGAGAATATGAGAGTATAGAAAGTTATTAATTTAGTCATTTTGTTCTCTGTCTTAATCCATTTTAAATAAAAAATAGAATGAAAAAAATAAAAATTTTTGGTGTAATAGCTGCAGGAATATTACTGTTCAGTGCTTGCTCAGGAAGAAAAGATGATCCGAACTTTATCCGTGTGGGGATTACCTATGGTCCGGAACAGGAAATTGCTGAGGTTGCCAAAAAAGTAGCTAAGGATAAATATAATCTGGAAGTGGAGCTTATTCCTTTTAATGATTATGTAGTTCCCAATGAAGCCCTGACAAACGGAGATATTGACGCCAATGCTTTTCAGCATCTTCCTTATCTGACAGAACAGTCCAAGCAGAGAGGATACAACCTAGTACCAGTAGGAAATACATTTGTCTATCCTATTATAGCCTATTCAAAAAAGATTAAAAATATCAGCCAACTGCAGGAAGGCAACACGGTCGTTATTCCTAATGACCCAACCAATGGAGGACGCTCCCTGCTTCTTCTGCAGAAAGGCGGTCTTCTGAAATTAAAAGCAGGTGTAGGACTTCTGCCAAAAGTAACAGATATTACAGAAAATCCAAAACAGCTGAAGATCATGGAAATTGAGGGAGCACAGATTCCAAGAGTTTTAGATGACAGAGACGTTGTTGTGGGGATTATCAATAACAATTTTGCAGCTCAGGCAGGATTAGATTCTGAAAAACAGGGAATCCTTGTTGAAGATAAAGACTCACCCTATGTGAATCTGGTGGTAGCAAGACAGGATAATAAAAACAGTCAGAAAGTAAAAAACTTTGTAAAAGCCTACCAGTCGCCGGAAGTGGAAAAGAAAGCCAAAGAGATTTTCAAAGGCGGGGCTGTGAAGGGATGGGATTAATGAGTTGGAGGGTTTGAGAGTGGATGAGTTTGAAATGCGAGGTTCGAGGCGCGCGGTTTCGGGATGAGAGTATGAGAGTAGGAAGGTTTGAGATTGTAAGAGCGTAGATTCCTTCGGAATGGACAAACTACACGCTTTGCCTATATGTCCACCTTTTCATTCCGTAGGAATCCAGACACTATGTTTAGAGCGTTGTAGAATTCGAGGTAAGAGTTTGAGAATAGGAAGGTTTGAGATTGTAAGAGCGTAGATTCCTTCGGAATGGACAAACTACGCGCTTCAACTATACGTCACCTTGTCATTCCGTAGGAATCTAGACACTGTGTTTAGAGCGTTGTAGGATTCGAGGTGCTTTTCCACCTATCAACTTCTATTTATATTTTTCGCCATTATGAATACAATATTCAACAATGAGCTGTCTGCAAAATATGTGAACAGTTTTTTTATTCATTAAAATTTATTTTCTCAATTTGAGATAATAAAAAATTTTCTCTATTTTTGCTTTTAATCAAATAGAAAGGCATCATGTTAAAGAAAACCGTCATTATAAGTTTATTCACCTTTATTTCTGCTTCTTATATGGCTCAGACTAATACTACCCTTCCCGTTTACTTAGATGAATCCAAACCTGTAGAACAGCGTATTCAGGATGCATTATCAAGAATGACACTGGAAGAAAAAGTGGCAATGCTTCATGCACAGTCGAAATTCAGTTCACCTGGTGTTCCAAGATTGGGAATCCCGGAATTCTGGACCACTGACGGTCCTCACGGGGTACGTCCGGAAGTAATGTGGGACGAATGGGATCAGGCCGGATGGACTAACGACTCCATTATCGCCTACCCTGCCCTGACTGCTTTATCTGCTACCTGGAACAAAAAAATGTCATGGAACTATGGGAAAGCCTTGGGTGAAGAAGCCCGCTACAGAAAAAAAGATATCCTTCTGGGACCTGGAGTGAATATTTACAGAACTCCGCTGAACGGAAGAAATTTTGAATATATGGGTGAAGATCCTTATCTGACCTCAAAAATGGTAGTTCCTTACATCAAAGGGGTACAATCTAATGGCGTGTCTACTTCTGTGAAACATTTTGCCCTGAACAATCAGGAAATGTTCCGTCATACGAGCAATGTGAATGTAGATGACAGAGCGCTTTATGAAATTTATCTTCCTCCCTTCAAAGCAGCGGTAACAGAAGGTGATTCATGGACAATCATGGGGGCTTACGATATGTACAAAGGTCAGTATGCCAGCCAGAATCAATATCTGTTAAATGATATTTTAAAAAAGGAATGGAAATATAAAGGGGTTGTAGTCTCCGACTGGGGGGCTGTAAACAACACAGAACAGGCGATTCACAACGGTCTTGATCTGGAATTCGGATCGTGGACCAACGGACTTTCTGCCGGAACTAAAAATGCCTACGACAATTACTATCTGGCAAAGCCTTATCTTGACCTGATTAAAGCTGGCAAAGTAGGTACTACAGAACTTGATGATAAAGTAACAAGATTACTTCGTCTTGCCTATAAAACAACCATGAACCGCAACAAACCTTTCGGGAATATCGCTTCAGAAGAGCATAAAGCGGTTGCAAAAGAAATTGGTGAAGAAGGAATCGTTTTATTAAAAAATCAGGGAAATGTTCTTCCGATTGATCTTAATAAAGCTAAAAAAATAGCAGTTATTGGAGAGAACGCTATTAAAATAATGACTGTTGGAGGGGGTTCTTCATCTTTAAAAGTGAAATATGAAGCTCTTCCATTAGACGGAATTAAATCCAGGTTTGGAAAGCAGGCTGATGTACAATATGCGAGAGGTTATGTAGGAGATATCGGAGGTGAATATAATGGCGTAAAATCCGGACAGGATTTAAAAGATACCCGTTCCGAAGCTGAATTACTGAACGAAGCTGTAGAATTGGCAAAAAAATCAGATTATGTGATTTTCGTTGGAGGTCTGAATAAAGCCGACTTCCAGGATAGTGAAGGAAACGACAGAAAGAGCTACGGACTTCCTTATAATCAGGATCATGTGATCTCCGCGTTGGCAAAAGCCAATAAAAACCTTGCCGTTGTTCTGGTGTCCGGAAATGCTGTAGCTATGCCGTGGATTAAGGAAGTTCCGACCATTTTACAGTCGTGGTATCTGGGGTCTGAAGCGGGAAATTCAATTGCCTCTATTCTGGCAGGTGACGCGAATCCGTCAGGAAAACTTCCATTCACATTCCCTGTAAAACTTGAAGACAATTCAGCTCATCAACTTGGAGAATATCCTGGACAGAAAGATGAATTGACTGCAGGAAAAGGTAAAGATCAGAAAAACCCTATCAATATCACTTACAACGAAGGCGTTTTTGTAGGCTACCGCTGGCATGATACTAAAAATATAAAACCTCTGTTCAGTTTCGGACATGGATTGAGCTATACGACTTTTGAATTCGGAAAGGCAAAAGCAGACCAGAACACCATTTCACAGGATGGTAAAATTACGTTTACAGTAACGGTGAAAAATACGGGTAAAAAAGCAGGTGCTGAAGTTGCCCAGCTTTATATCAGTGATTTAAAGTCATCAGTTCCGCGTCCTGCAAAAGAATTGAAAGGGTTTGAAAAAGTATATCTGAACCCTGGAGAACAGAAAGAAGTTACTTTCACCATTGATAAAACAGCTTTAAGTTTCTTTGATGCTCAAAAACATGACTGGGTAGCTGAACCGGGAGACTTTGAAGCACTGATTGGAAATTCTTCCGATGCCATTAAAACAAAAGTGAAATTTACACTTAAATAAAAACTGAGAGTTAAGAGTATAAACTCTATTTAATAATTATTTGATAGAATGCAAACAGATTCCAAATTGGGATCTGTTTTTTATTACCCCAGACCAAACAATTTTCTCTATGCTCAAATTACGAAATCTGTAAGCTGTTATTTTTTTAACGCAAAAGAGCGCAATTCTTTTGGAAATAATTTTATGAAAAAAGTTCGCAAAGACGTTACACTCAGCAGAGACAAATACTCAGTTGCTAAGCGAAGTGCCGCTGCGACCGAAAAAGTATATACTGTAATTCAACTTTGCGAGCATTGCGTTTATACAGCAACTAATGTTCTACACTGTATGTGCGCCTTCTGATAAACCATGCGTTTATATGGTTCATAAAAAAGCAGACTCCAAATTGGAACCTGCTTTTATTTTTATCTGACAAATCTTGAATTACTTTCCGCCGCCGCCGTTTTTCTCAACATCGGTTTTGGTATTTTCTTTTACCTTCTGGTTTCCGAAGCGCTTCACAAACGTAAGAGAAACTCCGTACCAATCCCATTTTGAATACTCTCTGAAAGTCCCATCCTGGCTGTAAGTAGTGTTATCACCATAAGGTCTTTTAAAAATATTCATCAGCTGCATACTCAGCTCCATCTGGGTTTTCGGGAATATTTTGGTGACTGAAATATTGTGGAAAACATTGGTATTGTTTGCGTATGAATTTCCGTTGTTCTGATTGGCAAGTTCCACCCACGCACTCAGGTTAATATTTTTATTGAACAGATTAGTATAAGATACATTCGCAGAGGCTCCCCAATAACTGATATAGTCTTTAGCTCCCAGCTTATTTTTCTCATTAAAATCTTTATTATTAATATAGTACCAACCAAATCCTGCATTGACATTCAGTTTATTTTTCAGGAAATTTTGATTGGTATTGGCGAAAAGATAATATTTTTCAACTTTTCCATCAAAGTTTCCTGGTAATGAAACTGTTCTGCCATTTTCCGTTACATAAGTAGTCCAGTAATCCTGATTGGTATGCATATATCTTGCAGAAATAAAATACTTTTTCAGAATTCCGAATTTCAGATAAAGTCGGTCATTCGGATTGGGGTTCAGATAAAGGTTTCCTCTGGAATATGTTCCGTTAATTTCAGGCATTACAAAAGGATTAAACTCAGAATACCACGGTCTCCAGATGCTTCGGTTATAGGTAAGACTCAAATCAAATTTCTCTGAAAAACTATATTTTAGCAATAGATTGGGAAGAAAAGTTCCATAAGAATCTTTTCTCTCTGTACCCGCCACATCCTGTGTTACTTTATAATCAATGTATTCATATCGGATTCCGACTCTTGTTTCCAGCTTTTCGAAAAATGTTTTGCTGTAATTGGCATATAAAGAGCTCAGATGATCTTCATAATGGAACCTGTCATTCTTGGATAGATTAGCATATTCCGGTGTGGCATTATCAATACTGAATCCATAGAGCCTGTTAGGAATAACATGATTATTCAATTCGGTTTTTCCTCCCACTTCCATGGTTCCGCCTGTCTTACCAAAAGGATGGGTATAATCAATTTTCAGATAATAATTACGCATTTGGTTTGTGCTGATAACTCCCAGCTGCTGATTGGTAATCACACCCTGCTTATTAATTTGTTTGTAAATCAAATTATCATTATTATCGCTTGAATAATTGGTACCCAAATTAATATCTAGAATCCTGTTCTTTTCTTTATCATAGTATTTATAGAAAGCATTGGTTCCTAAATTTCGGCTGAATCCCCAGTTATTCTGGCTTTGAAGAAAAGATTCACCGGGATCACCGTCTTTTCTGGTCATCCCGTCAGACTCTGCAGAAAGTAAATTTCTGTTCTGTGAATACTCCAGTACAAATCCGAAATTATTTTTATCATTGATTTCAAACTCTGAGGTAGAAGAAAGAGAAGGACTCTCATTTCTCATCACATTTTCCAGATTGAACTGCGTAAGCTTATTACCTTCAAATCGGTTATCCCAGGTCTGGGTTTTCTGCACATACGTTCCGTTATTATAACTTCCAATAAGGGTTTGGGTAAACTTTTTCTTGTGGTAATTCAGGTTAAAATTCGTGTATTGCGAATTTTTTGTACTTTGTCTGTTGTTCAGCGAGATACTTCCTTTCAATCCCTCATCATCTCTCTTTTTCAGGACAATATTGATTACAGAACCTGAAGTCTCATATCTTGATGAAGGGCTGGTAATGACTTCAATTTTCATCAGGTTATCAGCAGGAATCGTCTTAAGATATTCCTTTAATTCCTTCCCTGTAAAAACTGATTTTCTATCATTGATGTATACGGTGACCATCTGCCCTTCGGCTTTTACATCATCATTATTATCTATGCTTACCAAAGGCGTCATCCTAAGAACGTCCCATGTTGTATTTCCTGCCAGAATTGCACTGTTAGCTACATTAAATACAGTTCTGTCTACCTTAGATTCTACGGTTGGTTTTCTGGCAACCAGAGTTACCGCTTCTATTTCTTTTGTATTTCCTTTTACAGTATCCTTTGCTGCCGCGGCCTGAGCCTGCTGAGCCATTGCAAATGAACCTGCTAATATTGCTATTGGAAATAAGATTACTTTCATGTGAAATTATAGTTTTTTCTATAAGACCATTATCTTCACAAGTTTGTTACATCAAAAAGTAAAAAAAATAAAATAAATCCTTAATTCCCAACAAGATATAAACTAAAAATAAAAGCATAAATTTAAAAACAATAAAAAATTTTCAATAAACCAACATAATAAAAATCACTTCCGTAATAAATATTCTTAAAAACATATTTTATCTGTAATTTAAATTTTATTGAAAAAACTTTCTATTTTGTCCTTGATGAGTGAATCTTTTATGATGAAAATAAATTGTTCATTCATTAAATTCCAAAAGTCTTACCAACAAAAAAGCCCGGATCTCACCCGGGCCGCTAGCAATAGCAAATTTACAAGGAATAATATTAAAAAATATATGCTAGTTTAAATTTTCAAAATAATGAATAACGCCTACTTCAGGCAGACGACGCGGATCCTTATTAAAATCAGACTCTTTATTTTTGCTGTTTTCCAGAAAAGAATTACTGAAAAGCGCATAAGAAGGCTGCTCTGCCAGTCCGTTTTTCAAAAGTTGATGGGCTTCCACAATGGTTTTTCCATATAGCTTTCTAAAGTTTCCAATATTGTACTGTGAGAAAGATCCGTAATGAACAATAAACTTGAGAGCCAGATCAATTTGGGTGCTTAAACTCTTACTCAACTCCTCTATCTTCCTATTGAAGGCGCTTCTCATCTTCCACAGCATTTTGGAAATGCTCTGGTAAGACGGATTTTCATCATAACGGTAAAATAAAATGGCATCCCCCTCAATCTCGGAAATTTCAAAATACTGATCATTTACATCAATCAGTATAGACAATAACTGTCTTACAATATACTCGCCTGTATACAATTTTGTATTGAACACAAATTCGGTAAATCCGCTGAAATCCGGAATTAAAATGATCCCCTCCTGTATATTTGTCTTCATAATGATATGGATTAAAAACCTGCTTCATCATTACAGACGAAGCAGATTCAATTTTACTTTATTGCCATCCGCCACCTACTGAGCGGTAAAGTGCTGTTATAGCATTCAGTCTCTGGGTTTTCAGAGACGCCAGTTCCAACTCTGCCTGAAGTTTATTCGATTGGGCAATGATTACCTCTACATAAGTTGCTGAATTATATTTAAATAACAGATCAGCTTTCTTCACTGCCTCACCGGATTTCACAGCCAATCCTTCTGCAATTTTCTGCTGTTCTTCCAGTTTTTGGATCTGTACCAATGCATCAGAAACTTCAGCAACTGCTTTTAAAACAGATTGTTTAAAGTTGAGTTCCGCCTGATCAGCGACTACTTTAGACTGTTCATACTGTGTTTTCAACTGTTTTCCATTCAAAATCGGTTGTGCAACAGCTCCCGCCACCATTCCGAAAAGTGATCCCGGAACGCTGAACCATTTACTGATCTGGAAGGCGTTTACACCTCCCTGCGCTGTAATATTCAACGAAGGATACATGCTCATTTTGGCAACATGAATTGCGGCTGCACTTTTTCTTACCTCAAGTTCTGCTGTTTTAATATCCGGTCTGTAGCTTAATAATTCTGAAGGAACTCCCGCCGCGATATGATCCGGAGACTGTACATTGTTCAGGCTTGCACTTCTTTCAATTTTCCCAGGCATTGAGCCCGTCAGCAGACTCAAAGCATTTTCCTGGGTTGTCACAGAGCTTTCAATCGCAGGAATTGATTTCAGGATCTGATCTTTCACAATTTCCTGCTGCTGTACCGCCAAAGCCGTTGTTAATCCCAATTCCTGTTGTTTAGTGAGAAACTTCAGGGTATTATCAGCATAAGCCAGATTGGATTTTGTAATCTCCAGCTGGGTATCCAGCATCAGCAGGTTATAATATCCCTGCACTACAGCAGATACCACTTGTGTTTTTACCGCCTTTGCTGCTTCCTGCGTTTTGAGATATTCTGCCAAAGCCTGTTCTTTCCTTCCTTTGATCTTCCCCCAGATATCGGCTTCCCATGAAAAACTAAGGGAAGTTGTATAATCTTCCATATATCTTTTTCCCATGAACTGCCCGGCCATCATTCCATTCATACTGTTGTCTGAAGGACGGTTGATATTCGCATTGGCAGAAGCACTGATTGTCGGAATATTAGCCCATTTGCTTTGAGTATAAGCCAATGAAGCAAATTCTATCTGTTTTAAAGCGACCTGAAGATCATTATTCTGTACCATCGCTTTATCTATCAAGCCTACCAGAACCGGATCTTTGAAAAAATCTTTATAGCTGATTTTAGCAATATTTTCATTTTGATCCGAAACAATACTATCACTTCTGAAGGCTTCAGGTATTTTTACCTCAGGCTGTTCATATTTCTGTACTTTACAGGAAATTGCTGTTCCCGAAATGAACGCGATATATGCTATATTTTTAATTTTCATTTTTAAAATCATTTGAATTAATATTCCCAATCGGCATCCGTTACAACCTTTCCGTTGATTCTCTCATGCAAAGCCTGAAATACCACGAAAAGAACCGGAACCACAAAAATTCCTAAGATTGTCCCGAAAAGCATCCCTGAAATAGCTGCATATCCGATGGAATGATTACCCATCGCTGATGGTCCTACCACAAAGATCAATGGCAGTAATCCTGTAATAAATGCCAGAGAGGTCATTAAAATAGGACGTAAACGTGCTTTTGCCCCCTCTACAGCGGATGCAATAAGACTTTTCCCTGCTCTACGTCTCTGAATGGCAAATTCCACAATAAGAATACCGTTCTTCGCCAACAATCCGATCAACATTACCAAAGCAATCTGTACATAAATATTATTGGACAATTCCGCAAAGGTAATTCCTACAAATACTCCTGAAAGCCCTACCGGAATAGCGATCAATACAGCCAATGGAAGGATATAACTTTCGTACTGGGCAGATAAAAGGAAGAATACAAACACAATACACAATCCGAAAATCATTACCGACTGTGAGCTTGAACCTGCTTCTTCACGACTCATTCCTTTATAATCATAAGTATATCCCGGAGGAAGCACCTGCTTGCTCACCTCCTCAATTGCTGCCATAGCCTGTCCGGTACTGTATCCCGGAGCTGCCATCACCGTTAAATTAGATGAGTTAAACAGGTTGAAACGGTCTACCACTTCAGCTCCCGTTACCTGCTTCAGGCTTACCAGCGTGTTGATAGGGACCATTTGTCCTAAATTATTTTTAACGAAAATTCCGTTTAAGGATTCTTTATCCTGTCTTGTTTCCGGAGTAGACTGCACCAAAACTCTGTAATATTTCCCGAATCTGTTGAAATCCGAAGCCTGAATACTTCCGTAATATCCCTGCATCACTCCCAGTACATCAGAAACATTCACTCCCAGCTGAGCAGACTTCACTTCATCTACAAGCACTTCAAACTGCGGATACGTAACATCGAAGGTGGTAAATGCTACTGCTACCTCTGGTCTCTGCATCAAAGCTCCCATCATTCCATAAGAGATATTTCCTAAATTCTGAAGTTCTCCGTTGGTACGGTCCTGAAGTACAAGCTCCATCCCACTTGTATTTCCGAATCCATCTACCGTTGGGGTATTGATTACAAGGAAATTGGCTCTTTTATCCTGGGAAAGCATTCCCTGAGTTTGCCCAATGATATCATTGATATTATTCACAGCTCCTCTTTCACCTCCTTTTTTTAATTTAACGAAAATAGAAGCGGCAGAAGATGACATGGAACCACTGAACAGGTTTAATCCGTCTACTGAAATTACCTTGTCCACAGCAGGATTTTTCATCAATAAATCTTCCGTATCGGAAACTACTTTTGAAGTTCTGTCCTTTGAGGCTCCCGGAGCAAGATTCGCTGTTACAATAATGAAACTCTGGTCTTCATCCGGAATAAATCCTTTTGGTGTCGTCATAGACATCCATGCAAACAGTCCACCGAAAGCTACAATAATGATCATGGCCACCCATTTTCTTTTTAAAAGGAACAGTACCGCTTTTCCATAACGGAAGGTCAGTTTATTGAAACTTGCATTGAAGCCTGCAAAAAAACGGTCTTTGAAGTTCATTTTTTCATGCGTTCCCGGATGGTGTTGTTTTAAAAATAAAGCACATAATGCCGGACTCAATGTCAATGCATTGATCGCTGAAATTACAATCGCAATAGCCAAGGTCAGGGCAAACTGCTGGTAAAATAATCCTGTGGATCCACTCATAAAGGCCACCGGAACGAATACGGCAGACATAATCAGTGTGATAGAAACAATCGCTCCTGTAATTTCACTCATTGCCGACATCGTAGCAGCTCTCGGGTTCAGTTTTTTATGTTCCATCTTAGCGTGAACAGCTTCTACCACAACAATAGCGTCGTCCACTACAATACCGATTGCCAAAACTAAGGCAAACAACGTAAGAATATTAATAGAGAATCCGAAAACCTTCATAAAGAAGAACGTTCCTACGATGGACACCGGAACTGCAATGGCCGGAATCAAAGTAGATCGGAAATCCTGAAGGAAGATATACACCACAATGAATACCAGGATAAATGCTTCTATCAAGGTATGAATTACCTGTTCTATAGACTGGTCCAATGCATCTTTTGTTGCATATGGAATTTCATAATCCATTCCTGCCGGGAAGGATTTTTCCAGCTCTTTCATTCTTTCCTGAAGAGCGATCTGCACCTCATTGGCATTGGAACCTGCCATCTGGAAGATCGCCATCGTTACGGACGCTTTTTTATTATAATTGGAAGAAACCGTATAACTGTAAGCCCCGAATTCTACTTTGGCAATATCTTTGAGTTTTAAAACAGAACCGTCATTCAATGCTTTGATGGTGATATTTTCATATTGCTCAGGCTCTGTGAATTTTCCTTTGTAACGAAGAACATATTCCATTACCTCCTTACTTCTCTCTCCTAATCTTCCGGGTGCTGCTTCAAGGTTTTGAGTCTGAATAGCACGGGAAACATCAGATGGAGTAAGATTGTATGAAGTCAGTTTATTCGGGTCCAGCCAGATACGCATGGAGTAATCTTTATTTCCATACACCATGGCATCTCCTACTCCTTTTACTCTTTTCAGTTCCGGAACGATATTGATTTTCGCATAGTTTTCAAGGAAAAGATCGTCCATCTTTCCATCTTTACTGGTCAGGGAAACCATTGCGATCATACTGTTCTGTCTTTTCACCGTGGTAATTCCCGCCTGAATTACTTCTGCAGGAAGCTGATTGGTAACCTGAGCTACCCTGTTCTGCACGTTAATCGCAGCCTGATCAGGATCTGTTCCCAGTTTGAAAATAACTGTAATGCTTAATGTTCCGTCATTACTTGCTGTAGAAGTAATATAGTCCATATTTTCCACTCCGTTGATGGCATTTTCTAACGGAGGCGCCACCGACCTGGCAATCGTTTCAGCATTGGCTCCCGGATAAGCAGCCGTTACCATAACGGTAGGTGGTGCAATGTCCGGAAATTTGGTAATCGGAAGACTTACCATCCCGACAATCCCCAGTATAACAAGCAATACGGAAATAACCGTTGCCAGTACGGGTCTTTTTATAATTTTCTTTAACATGATTTCTTCTTAGGATTTTTTCTGTTGAGCATTTTTCTTTTGTGCCACGACAGGAGTTCCAGGCTGTAATCGGTCAAAACCGCTGGTGATATATTCATCGCCGGCCTTAAGTCCTTTGGCTATAATGAAATTGTCCCCGGCCTTTCCATTCACTTCTACAGGTAGCATCGCCGCTTTCCCGCCCTGAATGGTGAATACAAAAACTTTATCCTGAATGGTTCTGGTAGAAGCAACAGGAAGTAAAACAACATTGCTGTAGAACTGCTCCAGTATAATTTTACCGGTATTTCCGCTTCTTAAAAGATTGTTCGGATTGTTGAATTTTGCTCTTAATGTAATAGATCCTGTTGTTTTATTAAACTGCCCTTCTACCGCATCAATCTTCCCTTTTTCAGCATATTGGTCGCCACCGGAAAGAAGTAATGATACGGCCGGAGTATTTTTGATCACTTCATCTATGCTGTTTCCTACATACTGTTTCTGGAAATTATTAAAATCATTTTCGCTCAAACTGAAATACGTATATACCTGATGAATATCTGACAATAGGGTAATCGGTTCCTGATTGGAAGGAGTCATTAAACTTCCCAGACGGTAATTGAATCTTCCGATAAATCCACTTACTGGTGCTTTGATCGTAGAGAAATTAAGATTGATTTTAGCTGACTCAATACCAGATGTAGATTGGCTTACGGCTCCTCTTGCTCCATTGTAAGCAGCTTCCGCTTCTTTCACCTGAATTTCTGAAACCATTTTGTTTCTGAACAGTTCTTTTTTTCTGTCTAAATCAATTTTAGAAGTTGAAAGATTGGCCTGAGCTGTAATCAAAGCTGCCTGAGCACTTTTCAGCTGTTCGCGGAAAACCTGATCTTCGATTTTAAACAAAGGCTGCCCTGCTTTCACAAAGTCTCCTTCATCTACATAAATTTTGCTTAAATATCCTGTTACCTGAGGTCTGATTTCCACATTGGAAATACCCTCGATAGATGCTGCATATTCCCTGGAAACAGAAGCGTCTCCCTGGGTCACTTTTGCAACAGGTAATTCCGGTGCCTGCTGCTGATAGCCTTGGTTTTGATTACCTTTCCCACACCCCGCCAAAACGATCAGCGAGAGGAAAAGTAAAGTCGATTTTTGAATAAAAAATCTTTGCATAACAATAGTCCTTTTAAATTTTCCGGACAAAAATCGAACGAAAAAAGTTCAATAGGATTATTCAAAAAACTCCTTGTTTTGTCAAAAAGACTCCTTATTTTAAAAAACATGAGAAATATCATTCATAGACAATATAAATGAAGCTATTTGTTATTTTTAATCGGAATTATAGTTGAAATTTGGTTAAAAGACGTCTTAAAATTATAAATTACTCATTATCAATACAAATCATCTTTTCTGTATTCCAAAGGAGATCTTCCCACATGTTTTTTGAAAAATTTACTGAAAGACGCATGATCTGAAAACTTCAGTTGTGATGCTACATCAGCGATATTAAGGTTAGGATTTCTTAGCAGCAGTCTGGCTTCTACCGCTAAAACCTGATGAATAATATCTCTTGGGGATTTGAACACCGTTTTATTAATGACTTTCGTGAGATATTTACGACTGATAAAAAGCTTATCGGCATAGAACTGGACGTTGTGTTCTTCTTTGAAATGATTCTGAACAAGCGTAAAAAAACTGGTGGTTAATTCATCTTCTCTATTGGTTACCTGATGAGGTTTTTCTGTTTTCTTGAAATAATTATCAATTTCATAGATCACCAGTGAAAAGTGATGCCAGATCATTTCATTGAAATAATAATTCTCTTTTTCTTTATCATTTAAAACTTTAAGTTCATCGAGATGGAAATTCAGTTTTCTGTACACATCCGATTCGTTCCTGATAATATGAGTAGGATCCGATGAAAGACTCTTCAGAACATTATTTGACTTATAATTAAAACCTGCATCAGAAATAAAATTCAATGAAAAGAAAATATACTTAGCGTTGTAATCTTCGGTAATTTCATCCAGCCAAAAAGTTTCCAACATCGGACAAAACACAATATCACCTTTGGACACCTGATAACTTTTATCATCTAATCGGAATGTCACTCCTCCCTTCTGTATCATAAAAATACAGAAATAATCTGAGCGGTAAGGAATATTCGGTTGTATTATATAATCAGCTTTGCCTATTTCCATCACCACAAATTCCTTGATTCTAAGATCAAATTCTACCTGCTGCAACACTTCATCAAAGGCTAACCGCGAAACAAAATCAGATTTTGGCTGGGATTTTTTAGACATTACAAAGAAAATTAAACACGAAGATAGTTGAAAAAGGAAAAAGAGCCAAGAAGTAAAGAGAACCAAGAAAGCCAATAATCGAATTACACTTTTTATTGTTTTCTAAACAATAATCAGCAATTCCTTATCATATCCGTTGTATTTTTCATCGATATAGCCGTGAGGATTACAGATGATTTCTGTCTCTTCAATTGTATATTTGCACGGAGTATGGATATGCCCGTGAATCCAGTACAGCGGTTTATATTCGGTAATTAAGTATTCCAGATCGGAGGCATAAGCAGACGTTACCGGATCTTCCTTGTAATGATCGGGAACAGATTGTATACTGGGTGCATGATGGGTAACGACTATATTTTTAAATTCTTTTGAAGTTTCAAGACTTTCTTTTAGCCATTCTTTTGAAAGCTGATGGATTTTGAAGGTATCCAATGTTCTCATTCTGGAATAGGAAGGATCTCTCCTGATCATTTTATAATCATTCATTTTGGACTGGCACAGCATTCCGTACTGAACCGGATTCCCAAAGATGGAAAAATCCGTCCATAAAGTAGCACCATGAAAACGAATACCATCAATATCTACAAATGAATTTTCAAGTACGTGAACATTAGAATTCAAGGCAGCCTCTCTGATCTTATTGAGTGTTTTAGGATAAGATCCTTTATAATATTCATGATTACCCAGAACGTAAATTACAGGTTTATCCGGAATTGTATTTTTAATCCATTCAATTCCTTTGGTTCCTAAATTGACATCACCTGCCAAAACAACAATATCAGAATGACCAAAACATAATTCCGTACTTCCAAATTCCCGGTGAAGATCACTAATGATCTGTATTTTCATGATGTATCGTAAAAGAACAAAGGTAATGAAGTGAAGCGGAAAGACAAAAAAAAGAACCGACACCTAAGCACCGATTCTTCCTCATATAGTTTGTGTATTTTTAGGCTTCCTGCTATGAAACGGCTACTTTTGCCTGTTTCACTTTTAAGCTTTTCAATATAAAATAAAACAGCATTCCGAGTGCCAAAAGAGCATAACCGATCAGGATAATCAGATTCAGACTTCCTACTGAAAACTCAGAAGGAAAGATCTGGCTCATTAAAGTCATGAACGACAATCCAATCCCTGCTCCCAAAAAGTAACTTGTAGAGCTCAAACTTGATGCCAATCCGTAATTGGAAGGTTCAACATCCTGGATTCCCATTACTGAAAGTGCGGTAAAACAGAATGTCATCCCTACTCCTGAAATACATGCCGCTCCCAATAAAACTACAGCCAGCGGATGTCCGGTAAAAACGGAGATCAACAGTGATAATCCACCCATCAGCATAAATAACCATCCTAAAACACCCATTTGAGATGAGCTCAGACGTTTTGATACATGTGGCAGAATAAATTTAGCCGTCAAAGCAGAGATGATACTGAACGGAACAAGCATTAATCCTGCAGAAGCAGCACTATACCCCATATCTTTCTGAAGCATTAATGAAATCAGGAATAAAAATCCGATAAAAAATGCACCCAACGTAAAGAATACGGCATTGGAAATTACTAAAGACCTATGTTTGAATAACTTTAAGTCAACCAAAGGTTCAGCGACAGATTTCAATCGGTTATACACCATAATAAGAAGTAATACTGCCAGAATCAAAGAGCCTATAACCATGAATGGCTGTTCTTTAATATGGACTAATTCATGGGTACCGTAAGTAAGACTTAAAAGCCCCAACACCATTAATATTCCGGAAACCACATCTGTTTTCTGTGCGGTTTCATTTTTCTCATCTGCAGGCAGATAGTGGTAAGACAGCACAAGTGTTATCAGAAGAATAGGTACATTAATCAGGAAAACCCAGTGCCAGCTGAGGTAAGTACTGATAATTCCTCCAACGGAAAGACCACTTCCTGAACCGATAGCAGCGAATGAACTGAAAATTCCGATAGCATGGTTTCTCTCCTGTTCTTCTCTGAATGTATTGGTCACAATAGATAGTGCAGATGGCATTACCAATGCTGCTCCCAATCCCTGTAAAGCACGGAAAACAGCCAGCACTTCAAAGTTTTGGGACAATCCCGCTCCTAATGATGTGAGCATAAAAATCAGTGCTCCGAGTAAGAACATTTTCTTTCTTCCGATCTGATCTGAAAGCTTTCCGCCAATGATCAGAAATCCTCCAAAGAACAGTACATAAAGGGTCTGCAGCCACTGAACAGTCTCTGCTCCGATCTGGAACTGCTGCTGAATAGAAGGAATTGTTAAATTAATAATGGCAATATCCAAAGCCTCCACAAACGTTCCCACCGATGCTAAAATTAATATTAGATTTTTCCTTGTATCCATATATTCAAATTTCCTTCAAAATTAAAATTTACAGAACGTATTTGAAAATTTAACCTTAAATTTGGAACAATATTAAAAATAATTAATAAATAAAAGAACAAAACTCCTGATATCCCAAACAACAATCTATAAAAACAGAACAAAATGGCAACTGAAAATTATATTCCCGACGAAAAAGATTTATCAATCCTGCGTCTTCTTCAGAAGGATGCCAAGATGAGTGTACGTGACATTTCAGCAAGAATCAATTTAAGCCCCACCCCTACCCATGAGCGTATCAAACGTATGGAAAAACAGGGAATCATTAAAGAATATACTACTGTTTTAGACCGTAAAAAAGTCAATAAAGGAATGATGGTGATTTGTATGATTGCACTGAGTGTTCACAATAAAAAGACCGCAGGAAAATTCATTGAGGAAGTTGGTAAACTGAAGGAAGTTGTGGAATTTTATAATATCAGCGGAGATTTTGATTTTATGCTGAAGATCCTTGCTCCCAATATGGATGAATTCCATGAGTTTTTTGTGAGCAAATTGTCAGAAATTGAAGGAATTGGTCAGACCAAGAGTATTTTTGTGATGAACAGCATCAAGGAAAGCGCCCAGATTGTATAAGAGAAAATAAAAAGCAGCTGTATGAAAATATACAGCTGCTTTTATATTGTAAACCAGAATATTCCGGATTAATTTCTCCACATTTATTTCCAGTAGTTCCAGACTGACCCGTCAAATATCGCCAGAGTCTTGCTGGTTGTATCGTAACAGATCATACCCGGATAGGGATTTTTTACACTAAGATGCGGTGTCGCTACTTTTGGAAGAATCATTGCTTTATCCTGAGATTCAAGGACCAATACGCCATCAGCAGCACTTGATGCCTCCCCCATGATAACTCCTTTCCCTGATTCTGCAGAATTGTTGGTTATAACTGCACTTGAATTACCGGTATCTGACAAAGATTTCCAGGTGTCATTTTCGTAGACTTTGACTTTATTATCTGTGAGATCAAAGATCAATGTTCCATTCACCAAAGTTCCGGTTGGAAATCCCGATGTTGCAGGAAGAATCAAACCTTTTGTATTTCCGGAAACATTATCAAAATCCAATACAGTACTTTTTCCATCCACCGTCTGCTTACCAATAGCTACCTGAGCAAAAGATGAATTAAAAACGATCAGGGCAGCAATTATACTTATATTTCTTATACTTTTCATATTCTTATCGGTTAGATTAATCATTACAGCTTTTTTGTACACATTTCCATTCTGTACCGTTGTAAAGCTTTACACATTTGTCCTGGATATCGTATAAAAGCATTCCTTCCTTCGGATCGGCAATGGCATCACCAGGCTGTGGTGTCTGGCTTACATGCTGAACTCTCGTCATTACAAAACCTTTATTTTTTGATTCCATCGCTAAGAATCCATTAGGTATGTTTTCCGGCCAGGCATTGTTTTTCTCCTGTACTGTAATTCCAAATTTGGTAAAACCATCGGGTGTACCTGAAATTCCCGGTTTTGTACAAAATCCATCGATCTCATCAATAATGACTGGAGCATTTCCACAACTTGATTTATCTTCGGATAATCCTTCAGGCCAAAGCCCCGGACACATCGCTTTTGTTGCATTAGGACCACAGAAGCTTGAATTCCCTATGCCTAATCCTGTAACAGATCCCATAGCAATGGTTACAATCTGGCTATCATCACTAATAATGGAAGCTTCTCCACCTCCACTTACGTCTGCTTTTGCAATACAGTAAGCTTTTCCGGTAGGAATTCCAATATACTCAACTGAAGGATACGTTTTGGACTGTTGGGTAAATGTTCCGCAAATCTCTACCACACTGCTTGTTCCCATTTCAATAACAGAAGTTGATCCGGGGTAAAATCCACCAAAAGAAGGATCTTCCTGAATAACTGATCCTACCAATGATAAAAATGATTTGGTTCCCAGTTTGATTTTTGAATTTTTCTGAGATCCGAAAGTTCCTACTTTTACCGTTCCTGTAGATTTAACACTGGCTCCATTACCGATTTCCAGCACTCCATCCACCTGAATACTGTTAGACTGAAGCTGACCGGATTGAATGATAAGGGTTGCCCCATTCGGGATACTGATATTCGTACTTACACTGAGACTGCCATTAAGACAATAGGTATTTCCACTCGTCATCGTCTGCCCTGTATACGGAATACATTGAGCGTAAGCTATAGTGCTGAAAACAAGCATTAATAAAAAAATGACTTTTTTATTAATTTTTAAAAAAAATAATTTATTCATGTATATTTATAATATTTTAACAGATTATTGTTGTCTAATTGGAAAATATTTAAATTTTCAACATCATCGACGCACTAAGAAACAATTAACATACCAAACAGGTGTTTAATTTTTTATATTCTTATAATGTCTCATCAGAATCTGTACTCAATAATTTTATTAAAATCATTTATAAACACTACACCATAAGACATTGCACTTTTAAAAGCAGCAAACAATTAAGAGATGATCTAAATGTTTAAATATTCTTTTTCTTGTGTAATTAAATGATGGTTTAATAAAATAATCCTGCATTTTTATATACAACACCCTTACTCCCAATCTGAGAATGGTCAAAAACATAGCGAATTTCATTCTGTACACTCTTCATTATTTTTGATCTGAATACAACAATAGATAATCTGAATAACAGACCTCAGCGAAAATTCACATTAAAAAACGTAAATTTGCAGCATGAATAACGATACGATATGTGCACTGGCTACTGCCAATGGAATAGGTGCTTTAGGCATCATCCGGGTTTCAGGAAATGAAGCTTTATCTGTAGTTCAGAAAAGTTTTCCGGGGAAAAATCTGGAAAAACAGAAATCCCATACCATTCATTACGGTTATTTTATGGATGAGGAGGAAGCGATTGATGAAGTAATGCTTTCTATCTTTCTGGCACCGAAAAGTTTCACCACTGAAAATTCTGTGGAGATTGCTTTTCACGGCTCCCCGCATATCGGAAAACGTATTCTTGAAACGCTGATCAAAAACGGAGCGAGAATGGCAAAAGCAGGAGAATTTACACTCCGCGCCTTTATCAATGGAAGAATTGACCTTTCTCAGGCAGAAGCAATTGCTGATGTGATTGCCTCTGAAAATGAAGCTTCCAGAAAGGTAGCCATCAATCAATTAAAAGGAGGAATTACGAATGAAATCTCCCTATTAAGAACAGATCTTCTGAATTTTGTTTCCCTGATTGAGCTGGAGCTGGATTTTGCTGAAGAAGATGTAGAATTTGCAGACCGAACGGCTCTGAACGGATTATTAGATAAAATTGAATTAAAATTAAATTCTCTTATTGAAAGTTTCCAATATGGAAATGCCATTAAAAACGGAACAGCTGTTGCCATCATTGGAAAGCCAAATGCCGGAAAATCTACCCTGCTGAACTCTCTTTTAAAAGAAGAAAGAGCTATTGTAAGTAATATTGCGGGAACCACCAGAGATACGATTGAGGAAATTCTTCATATTAAAGGACACGCCTTCCGACTGATTGATACAGCAGGACTTCGTGAAACAGTGGATGAAATTGAAGCAATTGGAGTAAAAAAAGCAAAAGAAAAGGTAGAAAACGCCAACATCCTTGTATATCTGGCCGATGCTGCAACTGAAGATTTTTCTGAGGATATTGAAATGATCCAGTCGCTGCTGAGAGAAGATCTGAAACTGATTATCTGTGCAACAAAAATTGATGAAGTGACTCCTACCAAATACGAAACGGTAGAAAACATCTTCAGAAATGCCATCTCCCACGAGTTTGATTTCATTAAAATATCAGCTGTTGAAAATCAAAATATTCAGGATCTGAAAAATGAACTTTCATCTTATGTTGAACATTTAAAATCTGAAGAAAATAACGTTGTAATCACCAACCAACGTCACTTTGAAGCACTGCGAAAGTCTCTGGATGCTGTTCACAAAGTAAAAGAAGCCATCGTTTTCCAGATTTCTACAGAATTGCTTGCTTATGAGCTAAGAAATGCCTTAGAACATCTTGGAGAAATTTCCGGAGAGGTTACAAATGATGAGGTGCTGGGGAATATTTTTTCTAAGTTTTGTATCGGCAAATAACGCACTTAAATAGCTGAAAATCAACAATTTACATTAATCAAGCAAATCCTTTCAAACATGCCACAAATCACTGTATTACAGTATTTTACGTGTTTTTCAAAAGAAAATTAGCACTATAAATCAGTTAAATTTGTCCCCAGTTTTGTCCCCTAATTCCAAAATAAAAATCGTATGATTTTATTGGTTAATTCACTGTACTTAATATATACTAGCACACTATAAATGAATTAATTAGTGTTTATTTAAAGGTAATTCTTTAGAACTTTTGCAGCCTTTTTTATAATAATTCATTTTCATACAAAACGATTTAGATTTAAACAATTAACCATTAATATTAATGGTTAATTTACTGTACTTAATGAGTCTAATTTCTATATAAATTGATTAACAATTATCAAAGTTGATTTCTAAGATTCTTTTAAGCATTTTATAATCCATTTTTGAGACAATTTAACTCTCTTATTTTAGACTTTGGACAATTTATTGCATTCATTTACAACCATTCTATTTTTAGATATATATTCAAGATGCACAACTAGTTAGAACAAAGCAATGAGTACACATATCTACATATTGAAAACATGCGAATATTGTGGATTAGAATTTGCAGCCAAAACCACTGTAACAAGGTTTTGCAGTCAAAGATGTAGAACAAAAATGTATAAGAGATATAATAAAAATTCATCTCAAACAATAGAAAATAAGAATTTATGCAATTTTAAAATGTACACTTATTCTCCCTTTGATTGCATAACGATAAAAGAAGCTTCCAGTATTATAGGATGTGCCCGAACTACAATCTATGATATGATCAAAAAAGGAAAGTTATCTTCTATTAATTTTAGTCAAAGAAAAACCAGAGTTTTTAAGGAAGAAATTGGAAAATTATTAGATCAAAATAAAACAGAAATAGAACCTTTTATATTTAAAGATGATGATACAAAAATAAAAAACTGTTGGACAATAAATGAGATCATTAACCTATATAAAATCTC
The DNA here is from genome assembly GCF_019970045.1 of Chryseobacterium sp. GVT01B. GTDB lineage: Bacteria > Bacteroidota > Bacteroidia > Flavobacteriales > Weeksellaceae > Chryseobacterium. The sequence continues at coordinate 396,393 of NZ_JAHXYI010000003.1, read as the reverse complement.
TGCCAGTGCCCTGTACAATAAATTGAAAATATATAATATAATTAAAATAAAGAAGGGAAAATCTGTTTATGTATCTAAAGAAATTATACGTAGGTTATTCAATATAGTTATCAAAAATAATAATTAATATAGTTGATTTTATATTATTGAAAGGCCTATAAAAGACAAATTAGGCTTTTCAAAGACATAATTTAAAACTAAACAGAGTTCATAATATTTTTGTAGACAACTCTAAAACAAAATATTATGACACTTATTAAATTACGTAAAAAGCCTGCAGCTAAAAATACTGTTAGACTTTATTTAGATGCTTATCCTCCTATCTATGATCCATTAACTGGAAAATCGCAGCGAAAATTTTATTTAAAACTTTTTCTGTATCGCATGCCTAAATCGCAACTTGAAAAAAAACATAATGACCAAACACTGTTCCTAGCAGAAAATTTAAGAGTAAAAATGATGCTTGAAGTATATAATAATAGGATTAGCAATAAACTACGAATGAGTATATTATCAGGAAATTACTAAACTTCAAGAATTTTCAAACATTACAGTATCCACTATTATGGATATACATTGCAAAAATGTTATGGGTTAATCCCATATTAAATTATTTGGTTAACAGTCCACTTTAAAAACATTGATATGAGTTCTAACATTGAGATCATAAGAATATGCCAATATTGTGGCAAGGAATTTATCGCAAAAACAACAGTCACAAAGTACTGCAGCCATACCTGTAATAAAAAAGCATATAAAGCTGAACTAAAAACAAAAAAAATAGAAAAAAGTAACATCAACACTCAACTTTTTAAAGAATCCTATATGGATATTATAAATAGCTCTGCTTTTCTAACCGTTAAAGAATCAGCCTGCTTATTGAAATGTAGTAAGCAAATGATATATGATCTAGTTAATTCTGGCCGTTTAAAATCAATAAAACTATCTGTAAGAAATACCAGAATTAGTAGAATAGAAATTGATAATCTTTTTAAGATTAGTATTCGAAAAGTCAAAGAGAATTAGCAATCGAAAAAACTGCAATTGTGAAAACGACCTTTTGACCTTTAAACTATGTTTTATTAATTGAGAAAATAAACCGGTGATGACAAGGGTAAAACTAAGACAAAAGCCCATAAGTAATGGACAAGAATCTCATTATTTGGATATCTATCCTCCCATAGCACATCCAATAACGGGAGAACTTAAGAGAAAGTATTTTCTACATTTACACACCTATGTGAATCCTAAAAATAATGTAGAAAAACTACATAATATTGAAACTTTGAAATTGGTGGAATATAGAAAAGCCGAACGTCTAATAGATATTCAAAATAAAAACTTTGATTTTTTAATCAAAAAAAGGATATCAGATTTTACGGAATTCTTTCAAGCTGAAGCAAACAAAAGACCAGATTCATACAATTGGCAAATGGCTGTACGGTATTTTCAGAATTTTTGCGGAAAAAATTTGCCTTTTATTGAGCTCAACTATTCTACATGTGAACAGTTTAGAAATTTTCTATTATCTAATCCATCTATTGGCAGATACAAAAGAAAAATCAGCCTTAATACCGCATCATCTTATTTTGACAAATTTAGAAATACCATTAAGAGCGCTTTTATTAATAAATATATTTTAACAGATTTCAGTACGGTTGTCAAAGGAATAAAATTAGAGGAAACTCATCGCTGTTTCCTGTTCTTACATGAGCTACAAAGTATGGCTGATGCAAAATGTGAATCACAATTAGTTAAAAATGCTGGCTTATTTTCCGCATTAACTGGTTTTCGTTTTTCCGATATTAAAAAACTTGTATGGGGTAACATACAAGGGTCTAAAGGCGGTTTTTACATTATATACAAACAAAGTAAAACTGGAAATGCAGAATACTACCCTATATCAGATAAAACATTAAAAATATTGGGTCTTCCAAAAGATAACAATGAAAAAGTTTTTGAAGGAATTAAGTATGATGATGTTATTAAATTTCTTAAACCATGGCTAAAGAATGCCGGCATCAACAAATACTTTACGTTTCATGGCTTTCGACATACATTTGCTACATTACAGCTTGCATCAGGCACATCTATTTATACAATTTCTAAACTTTTGGGTCATAGAAACCTTAAGACAACCGAAATTTATACTACAATAATAGATTCCGTTGCCAGGGAAGCGTCATTAAAAATTAAGTTAGATTTTTCTTAAAATTTGGAAAATAACAATAATTTTCTTATTGTATTGATACATTAAACTTTAAATTCTCAGACAGCGAGGTACAACTACAAGCATAAAATCTATGGTAAAATAAGATATTACTTATTAGCAAATATATTTGACAGAAATAAGCCATCCATTTTTCATCGATAACTATATTATTAGTATTGCCATACTGGAAGGCTTATTTTTTTATCAATATTTAGTATAGGATCCTTCGCCCTATGAGCCTGAGAAAACGATCCTGTTCCATCTTTTTGACGGTGCGAATTACTGTCTCTACACGCAGTCTAGTCAGGTTTGCAATCTACTGTCTTATCAGAGGGACGTATGAAAATTTCAAATTATTAATATATGTATGTATTCAAATCAGTTTTACCGCCTAGGTAGGGTGAAAGACCGCAGTACATCTTGATTATATAAAAACAAATCCTAATGGAAACAATAACAGAGATGCAAATTTTATTCCTGATCAGAGAAATGCTTCCTTGATTACAAAGTAGGAAGATAATTTTTGAGGGGTTATATTACCCTCCAATTTTTAACGTCAATACTATATTGAAACATACTTAGTAAATAGTGTCTTTTTTGCAAATATATCCAAGAAGCCTACTTGAGAAATGTAGTAATAATATCAATGCTTTCCACCTAAAACTGTACAAATTCTATTCATTACACGCCATGATATCAGAAATAGACTTCGCTACAAAAGCATTGCTCAAATAACCTTCTATACCATGTCTATTATCTGTTTTATTGATTACATCAATATTCAAAATTTCGGGATTTACCTTGAAATGTGCTGCTTCGAGTGCTCGTAATGAAACAATGTCACGTTTATCATATAAATTAGTCCAACTTCCACTAACTACCAGCGGAAAAGTTGGTGATGTGTACAGTTGTCTGATAATAGCCTTCATTCCAAGAGGTGAACCCAAAGTAATCAGGCCACAAATATTGTAATCTTCTTTTTTCAACATATGCAGAACTTCATATGCGATCATAGTCCCTAGTGAATGTGCTATAATAATTGTTGGTTCACTGGTTAAGGCATCGGTGACCAATTTATTGATAACAACTTTTACGTCTGGAACCACAAGGTAAGTCACGACATCATCTGTTTCCTTTAATATGAGGTCATTAGCATATTTTTTTCCGTAACGATCCAGAATCCTTGCTAAAGCAAGAATTATAGGATTATTTTGGAGTCCCCGCTCCTGCGTTTCCATCTTCATTTCCTCTAATATCTGTTTTGGTGTGATACCCGCATTTTCAGCCATATCGTTCAACAGATCATTGTGAAGGGCCTGTATCTCGTCCAGATCTTCGTCCGAACGCATCTGATATTTTCCACTATGCACATCGTCCTTAAATTGATCCCTTAAAGAAATTAATTCTTTGCCATAATAAGGCATGTGCAGTGTCAAACCTTCCGGATATGAAATACCTCCATTTTCAAATGACTTTTTAAGTTCGCTTGTCCATTTATCCAGTAACTCTTCCTGGCTAGAGTGCTCTTGTGCCCTACCGTGTATAAATAAGATACGCATTACAATTGTGTTAGATTATCGTGAATATTTCGAAAGCCTTCCCTGGAAAAAGAGGTCCAAAGACCTGGTTGAAGATATGGAACCAAGTTTTCCAAAGGATTGTAGCCTAATAAGTCAATATAAGACCAGCCCTGGGTTAGTAAAGGGATCTGTATCATGTCATTTTGCTGGGTAGAGGGATATCTATTTGAAAGTCGCTCCAATAAAGAGATATCTCCAAGTATGGATTGGTTATTTTGTTGTAAGAAATCATATAAAGAGTGGACCCCTTCAAAGTCCCCATTTTGAAAATAAGCATATGCTGCAAAAAGTCCTAATGTAGGCTCAAGATGTTTATACTTCCGGTAATAATTCCCACCTTGATTTAACTCATAGGTACTTTGAAAAATCCCTTTTTTGGCTGCCATAATTATATTTGACTTCCTTTCGGCTACCTCATTAGCATAATGCCTAGACTCGTGTTTACCATTTGGATCCGTTGGAAAATAATTGACTGTCAATAATTCATTTTTATGAAAAACAACCTGAGTAAAAAAACCGCGGAGCAATGTTATCGGGTAAAATCTTTTACCTCCATAATTTCCGATAAAATACATCGCGTTTGAACCATGATCAACATCGCTGAAATCAAAAATCTGTGGAGATGAGAAATTCCGCCTTGCGTCATTCCATTGACGATCTTGTTGCCTGCTGCTGAAAACTAGAGGATTTCTCACCCCTTTCACATATAGTCCAGTCTCACCTTGCTGAAATAGTGCATCAGCAGTGAAAAAGTCATAGTCAAGTTTAAAATCCCTTTTTATTTGTTGCATTTCCCTTGCGGAGCTGCCACCTTTAGCACGTAAATAAAAATTCAGCTTTTCAGAAACTACTTCTGTATCAACTGGGATCGGCTCTTGGTCCGTTATCAATGAAAGCCCTGTTTCACCAATAGTTTCGACAAGAACCTGTTCACTAAATTTGGATAAAAAAAGTGGGTCGGACGAAGAAACACTACCAATAGGAAACTGTTTCTTACCCGTTGCCAAATAGATTTCGTAGGGCACTTTCGTTTTCAGATAATCATTGAGTTCATGAGAAAGGACCGCCGGAAATGGAGGATTTAGCCGTTTTATCGGCCTGATAACTTCTGTAACTTCACCATTTAAGCATTTTAGTAAATTATCACTGTAAACACTTCGGTAATTTCCATCTTCATCCATCACATCAATTGACTTAGCTCCTGAATGAGTCGAATAAAATGTGTCTATTTCTGTCCTATTGTTACGAGTTAGATTGGGGAACAATGCACCTGGATCTAATCCTTGTACCGTGGTTGCACTAGAAGCGCTACGGCAGGCGTCGGAAATGAAAACTACGTGCTTAATACCTGACCGGTAAGCCCTCTGCTGACAAGACAGAACACTAGCACTTTCTGAAGTATCCCGCAAATAACCGGGAAATAACCAAATATCTTCACCCGCTGCGCGTTCAACCCCATGTCCAGCAAAATAAATTAAAAGCTGATCTGTTCCCTCGTCAATAATAGTACTAACCGTATTTAGAATGTGAGTTCTTGTACATTCGCCAGATGTACTCTCTCCTCTAGGCTCATCCACAAAAAGTGCGGTAATATATCCTTGTCCCTCTGCCCAGTTTTTCATCTTTATGGCGTAACTTGACGGTGATGCCAGATATGGCATTTCAGGTATTTGATTTATCCCTATTAATATAGCATGTTTGGTCATTAATGGCTAAAAGTTTTATTAACGAAAATAATGATATTTTAGTTACACAACAACCATTTATTCGCTGAACTGAACTCTTAAATGACTATAAAAAAATATTTTTAGTATTCCAATCTTAGTTTTCTACGTTTACACAGCAAAGGCCAAAGCACATTTACCCAAGTAAAATATCCCAACGCGTAAAAGAACTTTAGATTACCATGATATAGCAAATTGCAATATGTCTACCCTTCCCAATCAAGCAAAAATTATCTTCCAATTCCCTATGGAATAATACTCCTTGTTATCACAAAATAATATAAAAAGAAGATAGGGAATCAGTTTTTATCAAAAGAATGTCATGTCTGGACTTCCTAATTGAAAACAGCGTCATAGAAAGTAGTATTTGCTATATGAGAAATAAATATTACTTGATTTTAATAACATTATTCTTAATCTTCTGGCATTTCTTCAATTGAAAATAAGCTTGATAAAGTATTAAGAGTATATAGCGATTTAACAAAAATATCAAATGCAACTTGACGATAATTTTCATCAGTCAATCCAAAGTAATCCATGGCTCTCTTGACACTCTTGTTTGAACTGCTATACCTATGAGCTATCATTCCGGACCGAAGATCTTGTAAATTACGTAAAAAATTAATCATATCAGGAATCTCCCTATTGTGGTGCTGTAAAAATCTTTCAAGTTTTCCAATACCTTTTTCATTTTGGACTTTTTTGAAATAGGTTCATGGTGTGATGAGTTATAGTTTTCTGAAAATAAGCTTTATCATAATATAATCTTTTCAGTCAACTATATCTGATCTCTGATTTGATAAAGTTAATGATATAATTAGATATACCTGCTAAATTGTAAGAGCAATTTTATAGAGGGATCTGAAAGATATTTTGCAGGGTATGAATAGTGGCATATCTTAAATCAATATCTGGTTAAGCGCACTTTTATAACATCCTAAAATAAATTCGGTATAATACAACTGTGCGTCTAATGCCTGAGTCTTATCATGAAGTTCTATCCGTTTGGAAAGCACGATCTCTCCCTTGTAGCTAAATGAACAGAATGAATACACTTTAAATCCTGAATTTCTTACAGATGCAGCATATCCCGTGGAAGCAATTCCCCAGTCTGTTCCAAACGATTCTGCGACCTTTACAGCCATTGTATCAGCCATTTTTGGGGTTTCAAAACCATTTTCCTGAGCTTCAATTCTATTGATATCTAAAAAATTAACTTTTTCAGGTAGTGTAAACGTTGTTATTCCTCCTTTGTAAAACAGCTTTGCATTAGGCATTTGGGAAAAAGCCAGCTGTATTAATCCCGAGGTTACACTTTCTGCTATAGAAACTGTTTCATTCATTGTAATGAGTGAATTACTGATATAATCAAGTAAACTTTGTTGAAATTTCATTGCATTTACTATTTAATGTTGATCTAAAAAACTTTTTACGCTGCTGAAATCAATATTCAGATAACGTCATAATCATTCATGGTTGTTACAAAATAATGCTCAACCATTTCCTTGGCATCTCTGCACATGGACAAAAGATCTTCTCTGATCATATCTTCAAAAATAAAATCATCGTGAACCTCAATAATGAATTCAGTCACTTTTTCGGTGTTCATCAGGTCATAGGCCATTAAATCATTTAAATTATCTAATCTACATTCTTCCTTAAAAAAAGGAAGCTTCCGGGAAATGGAATTTTTAAACTGAAAAAGATGTATTGTTTTCATGACTTTCGGTGTTGAATTAATAGTAATAACAGTCTGTTTTGTAGGTAAAAAAAATGGCTTACACATTCATATTCAGACAGATTTTTTTGTTGGCACAGTTGATGAAATTCATTATATATCCTCACATCAACATGGATAAAAAGGACAGAAACCAGAGGTTCCTATCCTTAATTAATTAAAACCTTATGAAAACAGATCTACTATTTTATTGGGATTTTAATATGCTCATTATCAAAATTGAGAATCCTTAAGCCTATTAATTTTATCATGGTGTATATTGGCTTTTTCCAGTCTTTTTTACTACTACGATGTTTTCAAATACCGGAGAACAGCATGTTGTATGATATATATTTTCAACTGTTCACTATATTTTCCTATCTAAAATTGCACTATTGATGGTGATATAAACTTTATGGATTGGGTGAATTCCTGATTATTATACTACAAAGATGGCCGTTTCAGTATAGACTAAGCTATATATATCCGGAATAATCTTACATATATCCCACTTTTTATAAGTCTTCCAGATTTCCAAGGCGCCTTTGTTTCAACTGCTTGTAAAATGAAGGGGAAAGCCCGGTGATCTTTTTAAACTGGTTAGAGAGATGGGCTACACTACTGTAATTGAGTTTATAAGAGATTTCTGTAAGATTGAGTTCATCATACAACAGTAATTCTTTTACCTTTTCTACTTTATTAATAATAATAAAATGCTGAAGTGTCATTCCTTTCACCTCAGAAAAGGTATTGGCAAGATAAGTATAATCATATCCTAATTTTTCACTTACATAATCTGAGAAATTTTCTTTTGGGAGTTCCTCTGAATAATGAATCATTTCTATGACTACATTTTTTATTTTTTCTATCAGGATGCTTTTTTTATCATCTAATACTTCAAGTCCTGTTTTAAGTAAATTTTCTTTCAGAATTTGTCTCAGTTCGATGCTGATATCATCCAATAATTCTACAGTTCCCAAATCTACAATAGCATTTTTAATGCCCAGCCTTTCCAGTTCCTGATGGACAACCATTTTACAGCGTAAACTTACCATATATTTTATGTACAACTTCATCTCCCTTACTGTTTAAACCCGCCAATTATTTCATTAACAGCTATTTACCCAAAGTTAGTCTATTAAATTGGAAATACCTATGATTTATACAACAAATTAAAAGACAATTGCAAAGCTTTCCTTTTTTAATGATTGAAATTTACAGTTAACAAAAAATATTTCATAATGTCAAAAGAAAAAGACGGAAAAAAGAAGACAGATAAAACTCCACCCGCAAAATCCGCAAAAGAGAAACGGGAAGATAAGATGAATAAACGAAGAGGCAGGGAAAACGAATCCCGAAATACCGGCAACTAAATGGTATCTCTGAAAAAAGATGGAATTATACTCAGAAAAACAACATTAGACTTTGAGAGTGAGGGTGTTTTAAATCCTGCTGTCATTCAGGATAACGGAAAAATACATTTATTATACAGGGCTGTTGCCAAGAATAATTTCTCCAGTATCGGATACTGTACACTATCAGATTATAAAACGATAGAAACCCGCTTGAGCAATCCGGTTATTATCCCCGAATTTGAATACGAAAAACACGGTGTTGAAGATCCAAGAATCGTGAAAATCGATCACTTATTTTACCTTACTTATACGAGTTATGATGGGATTAATGCATTGGGAACCCTTGCCGTATCTGAGGACCTTACATCGTGGCAAAAGCAGGGGATTATTGTGCCTCAAATTCCATACAAAAAATTTAGACTTTTATCAGAATCTCAAGGTAAAATAGGAGAAAAGTACAGACGTTTCAATAAACTCCCGCCTACTCACAATAAGAATAAAGATGTTTTCCTATGGGACAAAAATGTGATATTTTTCCCACGACGAATTAACGGTAAGCTTTATTTTCTTCATCGCATAAGACCAGATATCCAAATTGTAGGGATAGAAAATATAGAAGATCTGAATCCTGATTTCTGGAAAGATTATTTCCTTCACTTTAAAGATCATATTGTATTATCTCCTCAATATGAGCATGAAGTAAGCTATATTGGCGGAGGATGTCCCCCTATAGAAACCGAGCATGGATGGCTTTTGATATACCATGGCGTACATGATACCATTGAAGGGTATGTTTACAGCGCATGTGCTGCCTTACTTGATCTTAACACCCCTGAAAAAGAAATTTCAAGACTTCCTTATCCTCTTTTCAAGCCTGAAGAAGAATGGGAACAGAAGGGAGAAGTGAATAATGTCTGCTTCCCAACCGGAGCTATAACAGAAGGAGATACACTCCATATTTACTATGGAGCAGCAGATAAGAGAATTGCTGTTGCTTCTTTAAATATCCCGGAATTACTGAAGGAATTACTACAGTACACCTTATAACTGACTATTCTATAACAGAATGTCATACTTTAAAATAGATATCAACATGAATAAAAATATAAAATCAGACGTGGAGGAAAAGACAAAAAGACGATCTGTCCAACATAAAAAAAGCACAATTAACTATAAACCTCAAATTATCTTTATAAGTACTTTTCCTCCTAAGGTGTGTGGTATTGCAACGTATTGTCAGGATTTAATAAAATCTCTTCAGATAAAGTTCAATGAATCTTTTAACATCATCATCTGTCCAATGGAAACTGAAGAGGAGCATCATCGATACGAAGAAAATCCTGAATATCGCTTAAATACATCTGATGCCATTTCTTATTTGGAGCTGGCTGATAAAATCAACAAAAATGATAAAATTCAACTGGTTATGCTTCAGCATGAGTTTGGATTTTTTACTGAGGCCAAAAACGGATTGCTGCTTTTTCTTCAAAATTTAGAGAAAGACGTCATCATTACTTTTCACACAGTTCTACCGAAACCGGATTTGGAATTAAAAGAAAAGGTAAAAGAAATCAGCAGTTTTGTAAAATCTATTATCGTAATGACCGGTATTTCTGCGGATATCCTTTCTTATGATTATGATATTCCGGCTGAAAAAATTAAAGTAATACCCCATGGCACTCATTTACTGCCATTTATCGATAAGATTTCACTAAAAGCGAAATACGGATTTAATGATAAAAAAGTTCTTTCAACATTTGGTTTATTGGGTTCTGGGAAAAATATTGAAACCACTTTAGAAGCTTTGCCTGAAATTATTACAAAAAACCCCGATGTAATGTTTCTGATTATTGGAAAAACGCATCCCGGCATCATTAAATATGAAGGTGAGAAATATCGTGATTTTTTGCAGGATACTATTAAAAGGCTCCATCTGGAAAAACATACTTACTTTATCAACCAGTACCTGCCTTTAGATGAGTTGTTGGATTATCTTCAGCTTACCAATATTTATCTTTTCACTTCAAAAGACAGAAATCAGGCAGTAAGTGGTACTTTTTCCTACGCCATCAGTTGTGGCTGCCCTGTGGTTTCCACTCCTATTCCCCATGCTTTGGAAGTACTGAATGAAGACCTGGGAATCATTATTGATTTTGAAGATCCGAAACAGCTTGCTGTTGCCGTGAATACCTTACTAAAAAATGAAACTGCACAGGAAAAATTACGGTCAAATAGTTTGGAAAAAATGGCTCCCACAGCCTGGGAGAATTCCTCTATTTCACATGCCCTATTATTTCAACAATATAGCAAAGACAACATGACATTACATTATGCATTTCCCATCATCAATCTCAGCCATATAAAAAATATGACAACAGATTTTGGAATGATCCAGTTTTCTAAAATCAATAAACCTGATATCAATTCCGGATATACTTTGGATGATAATGCCCGCGCTATGATTGTAGCCTGCAGACATTATGAGCTGAGCAAAGATGAATCTGACCTAGACTTAATCTCCACTTATCTAAAATTTATTAAGTTTTGTCAACAACCGGATGGTAGTTTTCTTAACTATGTGAATCAAAACAAGGAATTTGCTCAGCAGAATTATGAAACCAATCTTGAAGATTCCAATGGAAGGGCTGTCTGGGCACTGGGATATCTACTTTCAACAAAAACAATCTTACCTCAACAGTTTTATGATGAAGCAGAATCAGTAATTGAAAAAAGTCTTCCATCGATTGAGAAAATCCATTCTACCCGAGCAATGGGCTTTATCATCAAAGGCTTACATTATCAAAATTCAGAAATCAATATTCCATTATTGAAAAAGCTGGCCAATCGTCTGGTGAAAATGTACCAGCATGAAAAGCACAAAGACTGGCATTGGTTTGAAAGCTATCTGACCTATGGAAACAGTTTACTTCCAGAGGCTTTATTATGCGCATGGATTACTACCAAAGACGAAATGTACAAGCAAATTGCCAATGAATCATTCAGGTTTCTGCTTTCTAAAATATTTATTAAGGGGGAAATCAAAGTAATTTCCAATAAAGGATGGTTGCAGAAAGAAACGGTTAAAAGTCCTGAATCAATTGGCGGGGAACAGCCCATAGATGTTGCTTACACCATACTGACATTATCTACATTCTATCAAGTTTTTAAGGATGAAAAATACTTACAGATGATGAGGAGTGCTTTTAATTGGTTTTTAGGAAAAAATCATTTACATCAGATCATTTATAACCCTGCAACGGGTGGCTGTTATGACGGTCTTGAAGAAAAAAATGTTAATCTTAATCAGGGAGCAGAATCAACCGTCAGCTATCTCATGGCAAGGCTCTGTTTTCCAAAATAAGTAGTTTACTTTTTCAACCAGCAACCAACCCTATGATCAAAACTCTGATATCAGTCATTTATCTGCAACTCTGTAATAAGACCTCGCATTAAAAAGTCATGCTTAAAAAAATTACCCTAAGGAGAGTTAAAAATAAATGTACTAATTCTACTCCATATACGACAATAATAAAAAGAATCACATGACTTGCAGCATATTAATGTAATTTATTTACATATACATTTACTGTTCATAATAGTTGTACATTCTCATTAGTACAATTAACTCTCCCCTAAAAAGGAGGGTTTTGTTATATACTCTCCTCCTAGGCATTAGAAAGGTTAAAGTGAAAATTCTAATTTTCATCATCATGATACCGCTGACCACTCCTTTAAAGATGTTATCGTTTTAGTAAGAGTAACAAATACTATAGCTTTCAGAAACCATCAAAACGAAATAAGACAAAGCAGCGATATTTCAAACAAATTTGAATTCTAACATTATGCTATGATCGGAGGAATAATAAAGTATAGTAATGTTATGTTTTCTGAATGGCGTAATTATATATTGTATCTTCACTAAGATATAAATACAATCTTGTCTTAAAAATTCCTAAAAATGTTTTTTTCAAGATATAGACACGCTCTATTGTATGTAGCTTTTGTAACTGATAATCAGTCAGAAAACATTCTATATCATCTATATTTTCTCCAATTAATTGATCTTCTGATATAATATTCTGACTTTTATCGTGGAAGTAATATTTTTTACTAGTCATATCGATAAATAATTTTTATTTGCAAAATCTTTTTTCTGTTCAGAGTACTTCTTCAAACTTTTAAAGTATTGGCTTAACCCAAGCTGTGAACCAGTTTCTATATTATCTCATTAGTTTTTATTTGATATTTCAATATTTGGGCAATACCTTTATAATCATGAGCCTTCAAACGTTTTTTGTGGCTTCATTTGATGAAATATATTCTATATCAACCATCATATCATATAAACTACAGCTAGCCGTTTCAATATATATCAAGCTATAATGTATAACTTAAATAGGTTTATGGTACAATTGTAATAAAAAGATAAATTAAAAATATAGCAATTAGTACAATTCCCTGCATGATATTAGTTCTGCCTGTTGCCAGTGAAACAGTAATAATAAAAAGCGATAGTCCTAAAAGTATTGTTGATTTGATATCTATCCCCAATGTCATTCTTATACCGGTTATTACAGATATAATGGCAATCGCAGGAATACTTAGTCCGATACTCGCCAAAGCTGAACCAAAAGCCAGATTTAATGAGGTTTGGATCTGATCACTTTTTGCAGCTCTGAATGCAGCCAGACCTTCCGGAAGCAGAACAATACCAGCAATAATGATACCTACAAGAGATTTGGGGGCACCCACAGAAACAACTATATGCTCAACATCCTTTGAAAGAAGTTTTGCCAGCAAAACGACTATTCCCAGGGATAAAATTAACAATATACAATTGATATATAATTGTTTTCTGGAAATTATTTTATTATTACTTTCTACAGGCAGATTCTTGGATAATTTGTTTTGCGGAGAAATGAAAAAGCTTCGATGTCTAAAAGTCTGGATCATGGTAAATCCAAGATAGAGTCCTAAAGAAATCAAGGCAATAAAAAGCAGTTGGAAGGACGTGTATTCACCTCCGAGATGGCTTACCGTATAATTGGGCAGAATAAGCACAAAAATAATAACAGAGGTAAGCGTAATCAGTGCAGTACTTACCCCTTGTAGTGTAAAACTCTGTTCTCTATATCTTAAAGAACCTATTACAATACAGCCCCCAATGATTCCCGTAAGGATTATCATCACTGCTGCAAAAACCGTATCTCTGGCAAGAGTAATGGTTTCCAACCCTTTTGCTCCCATCATAATGGAAATAATAAGCCCTACTTCTATGACCGTAATGGCAAATGCCAGAAGTAAAGTACCGAATGGCTCTCCCAAACGATGAGCAATGACTTCGGAATGATACACAGCAGCCAAAACACTTCCCATCAAAAATAAAGCAAGAATCACAGAGTAATATCCTGAAGAGAAAACAGAATTTCCAACATAAGAAAGCCACGCCAGAATAGGAACCCAAAAAGTCCACATCTCTAAATATTTTTTTATATTCATAAAAACATTATTATTGTCTACTATTGAATTGTCCTTTGGAGAAATTATAAGATTTATATTCTCTTTTTCAAAACAGTTTCGATAAATGATTTAAAGCAGAGAGAAGATACCGGAAATATCAAATAATGAAAAAATGAATATGTCGGAGGTTAGAGTTCAGATCGCCAGTTCAATGCAGTTATTCAGCAATATACGAATAATCATTCACTTATTTGAATATAAATTAGTATTTTAAGTTTATAATCATTTCCCAGGCTTATAACTTCTATTACTATATCAGAGTAATCAAAGCAGTTCTTTTATGAAAACCCGGATTTCAGATACACAAAACAAGCTGCAATTTTGTAAAAGTGTGATATGTGCAACATAAAAGAAACAATCTATAATACAATAGATTATTAAACGCCCAACTTTGTAACGTAGCAATGAAGTTACACTAAAATCCACCTTATGGACACAAACCACAACAAAGGCAACAAATTTTTCAAAACTCCTGGAGACTGGATTGAACAGTCAAAACAATTGAAAGAAAAATTTTCAACATTAACGGATAACGATCTGAAACTTGAAGAAGGTCAAGAAAAGGAAATGTTAGAAAGAATCGGAAACAGACTAAGAAAAAACCGTGAAGAAGTTCTCAATATTATTAAAGAAATTAATCTTTCATAAATTGTTTTCAAGAATAGTTAAAACCTATGAAAAAGATATATTTATCAAAATGTTTTAACTAGAAAAAGGGATGGGATATTAGACAGTTCTATCCCTTTTATTTACAATACCTCCTACTCTTTTTATGTTTAAACCAACTGTGATGAATCATAAAGAACTTGAGAAATCAAAAGTATATATTACCAACCAGATTGTAGAATACATTCCGAATTCTGTTGTCAGCAAGACGATCCTGGAAAAACTAACCGGTACTATCAGCGCTTTATCGTTTGATGACAAAGAAGGATTACCCGAAAAAATTTCTCCTTTTGACGCTGTTGCACAGATTATTGAAGGTAAAGCAGAAATTATGATAGATGGAGCTTCTTATTTTATGGAAGAAGGTGAATGCATTATCATTCCCGCTCATAAATCTCATTCTATAAAAGGAAATAAGCGCTTTAAAATGATAGTAACAATAATAAAAAGCGGCTATGAATAATAATGTAAATACCATATCTATTTTAACAAAAAAGATATTTAAAAAAACGGTTGAAATTCAAAAAGAATTTCCTGAATTGTATGAACTTTTAGACGAAACTCCACTATTTTTTTCTGCAAAAGAGAAAAATATTACAATCAAAGATTTAAGACAGTATCTTATTTCCCTTATCATACAGCAAAAGTCCTTTGAAAAAGGGATTATCAAGAAAAAAGATTTACAATAAAACCCTAATGAAAAAGCTAACTAAACACCCCAAGAAGAGATTAGGATTCCGAAATAAAAAAAATATTACAAGAAGAGCCTATTACTCACAGTTTGTTGCTTTATTCTACATCAGGAATGCCAATATCACCCTGGAAAGGGATGCAACAGAGATTCTTAGAATGTTAAAAGAATTACAGCAGCTTACTAACAGATCAAGATTGGTATTCAGTACATACTGCAGCTTAAGCCAGCATAATTTGTGGCAGTCTATTTTAGAAGACATGAGCGAAAACATCAAAAATATGAGAATGCAGTTTGAATGTATACTGGAGAATATTATTAAAAAAAATACAATCAATTCACCCATATTCTGGCAGCAAAACAAAGTCTATACAGATGAAATGGAAGTGAGCCATAAAAAAATCATGCAATTGGCCGTTCAGGTTTTACCGGAAGAAGAAAGATTATCATGGAAGACCACTATCTG
This sequence comes from Chryseobacterium sp. GVT01B, assembly GCF_019970045.1. GTDB lineage: Bacteria > Bacteroidota > Bacteroidia > Flavobacteriales > Weeksellaceae > Chryseobacterium. The sequence continues at coordinate 380,462 of NZ_JAHXYI010000003.1, read as the reverse complement.
CAATTTTTATGATGAAATTTTTTCTTTACTCATCCCACTTATCGGCATGTGCAGGCTTGAATTGGACTTTATAAAAAAACACTCACCAAAAGTCTTTAGCCAAACTGCTATGGATATTATTAAAGATATTCCGAAAAACTACACATTACAGGAAGCAAAGGAATACGAACATGAGTACTTAAAAGTATTAACAAACTATAGTCATGAATTCTACAGAAAAAATAATTTTTGGAACAGCTTATTATACATCCTTTCAGGCGGTATGTACCCATTACCATCAAAACGTACTTTATCCAAAAGATGGATCAATAGGAAAATGAGAGATAAGCTTCCAAAATAAACCTCAAACTTAATTTTCATCTTATTAAATATTTTTGCAGTGAAAACAATACATCTTTTTCGGTTTAACGATACTATTTTCCGTAAAATTCCTTTTTTTAAAGAAGAACACAGGCTGAAAACCGATGTAACAGAACTCGATGTAATGAATATTGAAATCGTCACCGAGTATATTGTGAAAACCCATGATGACTTCAGTTTTGAGAACACATCCAGGGATGACCTTTTATCAATGTGCAAAGAAGCACAAAAAACAATTGAACATTATTTTGTGATAATCTTAGATTATTATGATTCTATATGAAATGATAAAGAAAAATAACATCTCCTACATAAGTAGGTTTGGCCTGATCTCTTATAAGAAGCTTCGCTTCTACCACTACCTTTACCGTTCCTCTGAGATCTGTTACCGATTTTACATAGGCCTGTAGCATCACCTCACTATCCACTAGAACAGCCTGCCCAAATTTAAGATTCTCAATCCCATAATTGATTTCCATTTTTACATTTCTCACCTCTGCAATTTGTTTCCAGAGATAAGGAATCAGTGATAATGTTAAGTAACCATGAGCTATAGTGGACTTAAAAGGGCCTTCCTTTTCTGCTTTTTCTTTATCAGTATGAATCCATTGATAATCCAGAGTTGCTTCTGCAAATCTGTCAATCTGAGCCTGATGTATTGTATGCCAGGCAGAAGTTCCTATCATTTTACCTTCCAGAGCTTTATATTCAATAAAATTGTTGATGACAGTCATTCTCTTTTGTTTTTATATTAAGCTGATTGTATTCTTTCCTTAAAAACCTCTCACATAAAGCGAGAGGCTAATGAACATCGTGAAAATAAAAAGTAATGTATTTATAGTAATGTCCGTTCAAATACCATATCCAAACAAATAGCCCGGATTCTGAATTTGTAAAAAAAATATAAAATTATGAAACTGAAATTGCAAAAAATTATCTTTTGAAATATCTACATCAAGTTTAAATTATGCCAATTTTACATTGATAGCATTTAAGCCCTTGTCGCTTTTTTGTACATCAAAAACGACTTTATCATTTTCACGAATTGCACTTACGCTCAATCCTGAAGAATGTACAAATATGTCCTTACTTCCATCTGCTGGAGTAATAAATCCGAAGCCCTTTGCTTCATTGAAAAACTTTACGGTGCCTTGTTGCATTGTAATTATTATTAAAAATTGAATAGTATGTTCTGTAAAAGCTACAGAATTTATTTATAAAATGATCTGACCGGTACTTTAAAGCCGATCAGCTCTTGAATATTTTTAAGGTCTATGCGTTCGTCTGCATCACAAAACGAAATAGCAGTACCCTCTGCCCCTGCCCTTCCGGTTCTTCCAATCCGGTGAACATAAGTTTCCGGGATATTAGGAAGTTCGTAGTTAACAACATTGGGAAGGTCATCTATATCAATGCCTCTTGCTGCAATATCTGTAGCCACCAATACATTAATTCTACTGGTTTTAAAATCATCAAGTGCATTTTGCCTGGCTGCCTGTGATTTATTTCCATGAATAGCAGCGGCAAAAATCCCTACATCTTCTAATTGCTGAACAAGTTTATTCGCGACATGTTTGGTACGGGTAAAAACTAATGATCTGACCGTACTTTTTTCCTGTAATATATCAATCAGCAGATCTGTTTTATCTTTTTTCTCTACAAAATATACAGACTGCTTTACTGTTTGTGCAATTGAAGATACAGGAGTTACGGTAACCTCAACAGGATTATTAAGAATGCTTGCAGCAAACCTCTTTATACTTAACGGCATGGTGGCAGAAAAAAATAAGGTTTGTCTTCTTCTGGGAATTAAGGCTAACACCTTTTTTACATCATTTACGAATCCCATATCAAGCATCCTGTCTGCTTCATCCACAACCAATATTTCAATCTTAGAGAGATCAATATGTCTTTTATCCAGTAATCTTCCTGGTGTTGCTACAAGAATATCCACTCTTTTTCTCAGAGCAGCAAGCTGGCCGCCTATTGAAATTCCCCCAAAAACAGAAAGTTGGGATAAAGGCAGATATTTGCTGTAAATGCTAAAGTTTTCTTCTATTTGTATCGCCAGTTCCCGGGTTGGAGTAAGAATTAAGGTACGTATTTCTTTATGTTCAGGATTATGTCTTTTCAGTAACTGTAGTATAGGCATAGCAAATGCTGCAGTTTTCCCGGTTCCGGTTTGTGCACATGCTATGATATCCCTTCCTCCCAGAATATGTGGAATTGCAGTACTCTGTATTTCGGTGGGCCTGGAATATCCGGCTTCCGTTACAGCACGAACAATGGGATTGATTAAGTTTAAATTTTTAAAGCTCATTATAAATTCCGGTCTTCCGGTAGTTGGTAAACAAATCTGTTGATCAGAATTTGAATTGGTGTACGGATAAACAAATAAAGACTACTTTTCCGGTTTATCATTTTGCTTGCTTTATCGGTAACAATATCATTCAATATTATTTATGATCAGCAATAACATATCATTCCTATTGACAGTAGGATTTTTACAATCTTCGACTTTTTACTCATGAAATCAAGATTATAAATGGGTAGCTGGAAAAGCAAAACTGGAAAAGAAAATTGTGATTTTAAACTATTACAGAATAGCAAAGGCAGAAACCTGTTTTATAAATGTTTTGCAAACCTACGATAAAACAAACAAAACTATATTTAATTAACTGATTATCAAAAATTTATTTATACATTCCGCACGTTAATCGAATTGTTTGCAAATGCGGATGATTTTAAGCTTCCCAAAATGCAAACTGCTTTTCCCAACACCCAGCCTCAGACCCAGGCCCTGAAATCATATGCAACACCGCATATAAAAATTGCCTATTTTATTATGATTCATCATAAGCCTCATGTATTCAAGGCAATGTTTCAGAAAATTTATACAAAAGATCAGTTCTATCTTATTCATATTGATAGAAAGGCCCAAGACTCTTTTACAGAAGAAATACAGCTCTATATAACATAATTTCCTAATGTTTTTATTCTAGAAAGTCTGAATATTGTTTCAGGTGGCTTCAGTATGATCCAGACAGAGCTTAATGCAATGGAGTTTCTCTTAAACGCAAGCCGGGAATGGGATTATTTCATCAATCTCAGTGGTGAAGATTATCCCCTGAAATCCCAGCCGATCATACGTAATTTTCTTACCGTAAATAATGGCCGGAATTATCTATTCTACTATGACCAGAAATTTTACAGACCAGATACCCTGAAAAGAATACAGAATCATTTCACAGAACTAGCTTATATGATCTCCTCATTCATCTATAAAAGAGAATTTATGAAAGGAGTAGTACCCTATATTGGTGGGAAATGGTTTATGTTTACAAGAGAAACCTGTGCTTTCTTAACAAGCAATAAAAAAGTAATGGACTTTGAAGATTACTACCTACACACTTTTTTACCTGCCGAATCTTTTTTTCAGACTGTTCTTATGAACACATCTTTTAATGACATTATTGTGAATGATGATAAAAGAGCAATATTTGAAAAAGCTTTTTTTAACAAAGATCTGTATGTTGAAGATTTAATTGCATCTCTCAAATCTGGTAACCAGCTTTTCATCAGAAAAATAAATAGCAAGACAAATAAAAGTATATTAGAGTATATTAGAGAAAGCTTCTTTCTACCGCTACCGGAAATCGACGAAATTGAAAGGGAGCTCAAAAGAGACGATTCACAAAATAATTGATATACTTAGCATTTAGTTACCATTCATTATTTCTAACACCAACTTTTAATCTCAAAATTACTTATAGCGAACTTTAGTGTGTCCATCATCAGGATTACTCTTGCGAGGTTCAGATTTTCTTTTGGGAGCTTTTCCAATCCTTTCATAAAATTTATGGAGTTCATCGAGTTCCTCTTCTGTAAGATCTTCAATATCAACCATTTTATTACTGGCTTGTTCATGGCTAGCAATCAGTTCATTGAGTTTGATTTGAATTGCTTTAGAATCTTTATTTTGTCCTTTTTGAATTAAAAACACCATCAAAAAAGTAATAATGGTAGTCCCTGTATTGATAACCATCTGCCAAACTTCTGAAAATTTAAATATCGGTCCAGTAGCTGCCCATATGATTACCAATAAACTCGCTCCAATAAAAGCACCTGCACTACCTGTAAAGCAAACCGCCCAATCCGCAAACCTGTCAAATAAATTCCTTTTCATCTATAAATAATTCATGTCGACTATTGAAAGTCAACGGGTTTATAATTCAATTAATAAAAAACACAGCCAAGAGTTGTAAAATTTCATCTTCGAGCTCCAAGCTCAACCCTGTGTGCTTAGCTGTGCAACACCTGTTTCATAAGCGGGGTCTAACCCACCAGTAAAAAAATCGGCTTTCATTTTCAGGATCAGACGCTTACGCCCAACCCTTTTAATTCATTTTGCAAATGTGTTATACGTTTTTGGTTACGTCTTTTTTCAAACTCTTCCACAGAATAAGCCATGTAGGACAGCCTGGCGGTCAGAACAATATAGGCTGCGTTCAGGATCTTGTGTCCTATTATCAATAGCGCCCTTTTAAGTCCTTTGCGTCCCGCCATGCTGTCGTACTTGGCCCGCAGATAAGTCCCTTTAGTTCTTGTGGCCGTCCAGGCAGCCTCCACCAACAAACTCTTAAGGTACTTGTTGCCATGTGTCGTGCACCCGCTCATCTTCTTGCCGCCGCTTTCGTTGTTGCCTGGACATATTCCAGTCCATTTGGCCAATCGCTTGGGGTTACCAAAAGTCTCTTCAACCTTGGCCCTCATCTCTGCAAGCATCTTGACGGCCATCAATGTATTAATACTCGGAATCGTTTTTAAAAGTTCTATGCTTTCCCTATCCTGTTCAAGAAGCCGTTCCACTTCTTGCCGTAGTACTGCAATCTGAGATTCCATAGGCCATATGGTGTTTGATCTGCCTCAGCATAAAACGGTAATGATCGGTCATCCTGCCTGTAATCGCCCGTAGTAACTCTGCTTTGCTCACCTTGAGCTTACCATGATAAAGTTCATCGATCAAAACTTCCAGATCCTCCCGTCCGCTCATTAACCCCTCAATGATACCCGTGGCCACAACCCCCGATGTATCGCTGACAATACTGCTCAACTTAATGTTGGCATCTTCAAGGATCTTCTGGATCCGGTTCTTTTCAGAGGCAAGCTGCCCGGTAAGCTTGGTACTGTAGCGGTTCAGGTCTCTTAACTGACGGATCTTTTCCTCAGGGATAAAGCTGGCCTTCAACAAACCTGCAAGCAATAGTTTGCAGATCCACTGGCTGTCTTTCTTATCTGTCTTCCGTCCGGGAACATTCTTCAGGTGCCGGGCATTGACCAGGATCACTTTGAAATCTTCACCAAGGATGTTAAAAACAGGCTTCCAATAAACGCCTGTACTCTCCATCGCAACATGGCTGATGCCATGCCGCCGTAACCAATCGCGTAAATCATTCAAAGAACAGGTGTAAGTATTGAAAGTCCTGGTCTCCCTGACCAATCCTTCGCCATCTATGGCTGCAACAACGTTCTTTTCATGAACGTCCAGGCCGCAACCCCGCTTGATGAGCTGTTCAAATTGAACAGTGCCGGCTTCTTGTTCGATTACCTTATTCATAATTAGCTAGTTAGTAAAGAAGTAAGTTACGAACTCTTATTTACATGCCCCTGTGTGTGTTAAAAACTCATGTTGGCTTCATAGCGTAACATTTTTATTCTAATGTATGTGATCGGTTTGTTATCAATTTATGAGCTGGGTCATATTAAGACAGAAATGGTCTTAGAATTGCAGCAGTTAAGATTATCACACTAAATCTAATATTATGGCAACTAAAACCGTATCAAAAAAAACATCTTCAAAATCAACCTCAACCACAAAGAGAGGAAAAACACCAGCGAAAAAAAATGCGTCTAAAGGATTGAAAGATCTGTTTGAAGATGGGTTAAAAGACATCTATTGGGCAGAGAAGGCATTGGTAAAAAACTTACCTAAAATGCATAAAAATGCAACAGATAAGAAACTCAAACTCGCTATTGAAAACCACCTTCTAGAAACTGAAGTCCACGTAAAAAGGCTTGAAGAGTGTTTTAAATCGCTGAAAAAGAAGGCTCAGGCGAAAAAATGTGATGCCATGCAAGGACTGCTTGATGAAGGAAAGAGCATTATGCAAGAAACTGAGCCTGGCTCTGTAAGGGATGCAGGCATAATAGCTGCTGCACAGAAAGTAGAACATTATGAGATTTCAACGTATGGGACGCTAGCTGCCTATGCAAAAATTCTTAAGGAAAATGTATGCTTAAAAAATCTTTTAGCAACTCTAAATGAAGAAAAAAAATGCGATAAAACACTGAGTAAAATTGCTGACATTGGACTTAATAGTAAAGCGTTGTAATAAATATCAGTTATTAAAGACGACTAGACAATATCCACTACAAATTAAAACCCCTCAATTAAGAAGGGTAAGGTTGTAGAAAGTGTAGAGATTGACTACAACTATTATAGTTTTTCAAAGGTATAGTATATAATAATATATCCTTATGATTATACTCATAACAAAATCACATTATAATTCTTTCGAATAAGAGATTTATTCCCAACAACTGAACTTTAGTTTTTGGAAAAATAGCCTCTATAGCCTCAGGAAACCCCTTAAGTCCATCGATACACGCTATCAGGATATCCTCGACACCGCGCTGTTTCAAGTCTGTCAGAACAGATAATCAGAACTTTGTCCCGTCGTTTTCTGAGCTATAAAGTCCTATTAGGTCTTTGCGTCCGTCCATTCCAATACCCAGGATGTTATAAATGACTCTAGATTCAACCGTGCCATTCTGTCGGACTTTATAATGCATGCAATCCAGGAATACAAAGGGATAAATAGCTTCCAAAGGCCACTACGTCACTCATTTACTGCGGGGAGCACACTTTCGGTAATACGTGAAATTTCAGTCGCAGAGATCTCCATGGCATACATTTCGCGGATAAACTCGCTTATCGCACGTGTGCTCATTCCTTTGGCATACATCCTCAACACTAAGGAATTCATCACTAATCACCAGATTTATTCAAGATGGTATAATTTATAGAACCAGCGGGAAATCCTCATTGTTTGCTGAAATGATCTTACTGACATTGAGATCGATTTGAAATGTCTTTTCAATTATTATTGAGTTATTTTTAAAATATCACTACCTTTGTAATAAATATTATTAGTTTGTGGAATTCTGTTACCCCATTGTCCCTCAGAAAGCATAAATATCTGTTTATCAGTTATTTTTACTTTTTGTATCGGGAAGTAAAACTTATCTCCAAACAAAAAGGCTTAGATTTCATAATCTAAGCCTAATATTTTAAACGTAGTGTACCAGTCTAATCAATGATGATTTTTAGAAAATTCACTGGTAAACTTATACCGTTGCCATAATTTTAATTTCAACAAGCTGTCCTGACAATGCAAGCCCGCTTACGCCAACCATTGTACTGGCTACAGTTTTAGGATTATCGTAAAATTCTGTTTTGAAATTTTTTCTTGCCTCAAATGCAGTCGCCATGTCCATTGCATAAATCACTTCTTCTACCACATTTTCCATCGTCATATCATATCTTGACAATAATTCTTTGATATTCGCATAAGTTTGCTTCATCTGCGCATCCATTCCTTCTGCCAGTTCACCTTTATCATTGTGACCCAATTGACCGGAAATCCATACGGTATTGCCTTTTTTTACCGCTTGTGCGTATCCGTAAATATCTTCCCAAGGCATTCCAAAGCCTTCTGCTGTTTTATTTTCCTGTGACATTTTTTTATATTTTAAATTAATAAGGCAAATGTAGAGCAGAAAGAAATCTTAGAAATTTAACTAGTTTAATAAAAATGCTTCCGACGAAAAAAAATGTCGAATATTTTCATATCCGACATTTTATAATTTTAAATGTATTGATTTATTTCTGCTTATTCGCTAAACGCTTCCTGATTGTACTTACAAACTCTTTTGAAACGCCAAGATAGGATGCAATATAATACTGCGCCACACGCTGTGGAATCGTTGGATAAACTCTTATAAATTCCAGATAACGGTCTGTTGCAGGTTGAGAAATAGTATTAACCAAGCGGTTTTGCAGTGTCACCACATACCTCTGCATCATTAGCCTGAAGGCTCTTTCAAACTTGGGAACTTTCTGCAATAACTCTTCCTTCGTTTCCGGATTCAGCATATAAATTTCTGTATCTTCCAAAGTTTCGATAAAAATCTTTGAGGGAGTTTTACTGTTAAACGAATCAATATCGGTAATCCACCAATCTTCAACAGCGAACAGAAGTGTTACTTCAAAACCGTTTTCATCAAGATAATACGTTCGCACACAACCCTCTTTTATAAAACCCTCGAACTGGCAAATCTCTCCTTCACGCAAAAGATGTGTTTTTTTCGGGAACTTCTGAAGTGTCAGCAAATCCTCATAAATTTTTTCCTCTTCAGGTGTTAAGCTAACGAACCGCGAAATGTTTTTAATGATATTTTGAAACATAAATTTATTTTACGGCTGCAAATTAGTAAAAAGTCTTTAAACATCGGCATTCAGAGATCTACTTCCCTATCGTGATGGCTAATTATTTTCACATCTTTATTCAGATTTTCACAAAAAAACTTTATTGACCCCATCGAACCAATTGTTTTTATATAGATTTTTTATAATAAGATGAAAAACAGAAAAGATTATCGTAAAATAAACATCAAAAAACTCCTGCAAAACGCAGGAGTTGAAAACTAAGTAGCAATAATAGCTATTTATTCTTTATTAGTTTTAAAGTTCCACTTTTACCGATGCTGGATTTCCACTGAACAACATAGGTACCTCCCAAAGAATTTTTGAGATCAATAGGTAACTTGTTTAGCCCGGCTTCTATATCTGTAGTGTATGCTCTAACTACTTTACCATTGATATCAACAACATTGATTGAAATTGTTTCTTTATCCTCGGCGGTATAGTAAAGCTCAGAGAATCCCATGCTTGGATTAGGTACCAATACTGTATTATCACTTTGAAGATTCCCATTTTTAGAAACCGGAGGACGGATACATATGTGACATAAGAACTTGGTAACCCTGATGGTATACTGGTTTGGTGCATTGCAATAAATATCTACTCCATATCCATATTTTCCGGGGTATGGATCATATACAATCATATTAGGATCTGAAATGGTTGTATGACTTCCCACTACAGTTGAAAGCGGATAGTATCCACTAAATAATGACGGACTTACCAAATCATTAAAAGTTACTTTAACGTAAGTAACCTGAGATGAAGTAACAAATGAAGGAAAAGCATAATCTTTAGAAGTTATACTATTAGGAGGAAACGAATTAAATTGTGGAGCAGTAGCCCCTGTTTTTATTTCAAGTGTAAGGGTAGTATTGGCATAAGCAATATTTCCCGGAACATAATCATCGTGTCTGGTAAAGGTAGCTTTGTAAGTTTCTACGGGACCAATAATTATTTGTGCCATGAATTGATTTTGGCAGACCAGCAAAAAAGCCAGCAATAGGATAATTTTTTTCATTTTATTCTGATTTTAAGTTATTGTTTTTATGATAGATCTATTCTGATTTTTTAATAATGTAAAATTGAAAGTTCTGAGCCGGATCGTAAAAGGACAATTAATAAGTGTGAAAGATTTCCTGATATCTGCTTATATTTATTTAACAACTGTAGATTTAATATCCCATATCCTTTTCCAATCCATAGGTATTTCCAAAATTAAATGTCTCAAAATTGAGACATTTATTGTATTTTTGTGGCATTGAAAAAATAATGAATACCCAACAAAAGATTATTGATACAGCGATATCCGTCTTCAATGAGGATTTTTCGGCAACATTTGAAGAGATTGCAGAACGCTGTAACCTTAACCGAAGAACATTGCACCGGTACTTTAAAAACCGAAACGAATTGTTAGAAGCCTGTAATTCAAATATGATGAAGGCCTGGGAAGAAGCGGCCATAAATGCTTTTAACAGCTCTACCAATCCTTTGATACAACTGGAAAACTTATTATACGCCGGTATTGACAGCGGAACAAAATATTCTTTTTTAATTAAGCTGAACGAAATAAAACCTGCTTATACCACTGAAATAAGTAAGGATTATTTAAAAACAAGGAACGATATATTCAATGCAATAGAAACTCTGCAAAAGGAACAATTAATAGACAGCGAACTGCCATTAGCATGGATAAGGATTCTGTTTACCAACGTTATCACGGCAACCATTACCGCATACAGATCGGGAGATATTGCACCTAATGAAATAAAAAAACTAGCCTGGAATTCATTCAGCAGAAGTATAGGCTTGGAATTAAATAAACAAAAATGATACATTCTTTTTTAATGATAGGCCAATCCAATATGGCCGGGCGCGGTTATGCAAAAGAAGTTCCGCTTATTTTTGATGAACATATTAAAATGTTGAGAAATGGCTTATGGCAGATCATGTCAGAACCCATTAATTTTGATCGTCTTAGTTCGGGTGTGGGGCTCGCTTCATCATTTGCCGCCTTCTGGAGACGGGATCATCAAGAGGATGAAATCGGATTGATTCCATGTGCTGATGGAGGAACCAGCCTTGATGACTGGGCCGTAGGAAATGCTCTGTTTGAGAATGCCGTTTCACAAGCCAGACTTGCCCAACGAACAAGTGAGATTAAAGGAATTTTATGGCATCAGGGCGAAAGTGACTGTTCTCCTGAAAAGGCAGATCAATATCAGGAAAAGTTCTCTAAGATTATTGATGCTTTGCGCCAGGAACTCAATATTCCTGGAGTTCCTCTTATCATTGGAGGATTGGGAGATTATTTACCCAACGGAATATTGGGTCAGTATTTCAAGTATTATTCTTTGGTCAACCGGAAACTTGAAGATTTTGCCCAATCTCATGAAAACTGTTATTTTGTTACCGCAAAAGGACTTACGCCTAATCCTGATGGCATTCATTTCAATGCGCATTCACAAAGATTACTAGGAATCAGATATTATTGTGCTTATCGTGACTTAAAACACCTTCTGAAGACCAACATTGATGAAAATGATATTTTGAATGAAATCTACAATCGTCCTTATACCAAAACAGAAAAAATCAAGCTTCTGGAGCACGAATTTGCACTTGGGAATATTGAAGGTAAGGATTATTTAATGCAAATAACAGCCATAGGACAAGAGTAAAAGAACACCCTGCTTATTTATTATTTCAGCATGTAATATATCAGCAAATCAACAGCAACCGATATTCACCATCGTTTTCTATGGGAGCCCTATGAACACATGGCAACGCCTGCTGCTCCGGATGATCTACAGCAATTCTCCATAGATGGCCTGCTCCTAAATTTACTGGTTGTGCATTAGGTTTAGGCTGATAGTGAAGATCAAAGAAATATTCTTTGAGGAAGTCTTCAAATTCTTCTTCGGGGCCGTTGTGCAGTTCTTTTAACTGTTCGCGGATTTCAGGAATCAAAATTTTCTGTTCCACCTGATCATTGGGAATGATATCACTTGCAGTTCCATGATAGGTACATAAAAAAGTATCTGTTCCGATAGGTGAACGGTCTACATGATATGAATATACATCTGTTGAAATGAAACCGAGTTCTTCATCCCGTTCATAACATTTAAGCAAATTAAGAACCGGAGATGCTCCAAAATCGGTCAATACCTGTAAATCATTTAAGATTATTTTTCTTGCAATATCTCCTTCTTCTGATAATTGCAATGCTAAAAGATCCTGAGCGGAAACTACAGTTATATCATCATTTAACTGAAGCTGAGCAACAATTTCTTTAAAATCCCCCATTAAATTCCGATGCCAGCAAATAGCATTCATAGCTCCCTGAAAATGGGTATTGACAAGTTCTGAGAAAGAAGATACCACATTTATTTGCTGATTGTCAGAAAATATATTGCTCATGTTTTGAAATAAACCGTTTAATTGTCTGCAAAAATACGGAATAGGTTGCTCAAATCGTCATTACAAAAAAAATCAGATATACTTTTAATATGGAAGTTTTTATTTGATATTCTTCTTTCCTCCTCATATTATATTTATTCCTAACTTCGAAGAAACTATCCCTCAACGAATTAACACCTCCAAAGCTATGCAAATTTCACCTTCCGCCAGCTTAGCTCCATACATAAAGAGTTACACCGTTATTACCATTGACAAGGATCTCAGGGATGAAGTATTTTATCCCAGCGGATATGTAGATCTGATCATCAATATTTCCGGTGGTGCCGCAGCAACCATTATCAATGGAAAAAGTAAAGATACTCCGGATATAGAACTTCTAGGGCATCTCACTCTTCCCACCCGGCTTACCGTTGCGCAAGGAACTTCTGTATTGATAGCACGGATTTATCCATATGCTTCTGCTTTATTCTTTTCTGATCCTTTGTCAGAATTCACAAACTATGCTACTGATATGTATGATGTGGCAAAAAGTGAAAACAGAGATTTGTATGATCGCATCATGCAGACTGGCAGTCTTCATGCAAAAATCAATGTTTTGGAGACATACTTTCTTCAACAGCTGAGAAAAAATGAAACCCGGATAAAGAAAGCCACAATACTTCAGGAACTCAGCCAGCAGTTTTTGATGAATCATCACATATTGGATCTTTCTGCTTTGGCTCAGGATTCAGGATTATCGGAACGATATATTCAAAAGCTTTATATGATGAATATGGGCATCAGTCCTTCTGCTTTTGCGGCTGTCATGAGATTTAACAAAAGTCTTCAAATGGTTCTCAACACTCCGGAATCACTTACAAATATAGCTTATGACTGCGGGTACTATGATCAGTCTCATTTTATCAAAGAGTTTAGGAAATTTACAGGCATCACTCCTTCTGCCTCGAGGCATTCACTGATTAAAAATGATATGGATCTTCAACAGGCTGTCAATATTGGTTTTTGATTTTATTTTGCAGGATGATTACTGCTGAACATGTCACGGTGCATCTTCCAACCCTCTTTTGTATTTTTCCAGATCACGATTACTTTCCCATCGTCCAGTTTTTTACCATCTAAATCTGTCATTTCGTAATAACTTTCTTCAGTAACCGATGTTTTACCATCTCCGTACAGGTTTTGAATCGTAAATTTAACATGCACCTTAGGACCTCCCTTAAAGAAATTGAATATCTGCTCTCTTCCGCAAACCGGTATCGCATTGGGCGGAAACAGACATGCATCATCTGTGTACCTTGTTAGAATTGATCCGTCATTTTTGTTCGCCAGATCAGCGTAGATTGCATTACTGGCTTCAATAGTTTTTCTTACTGTTTCCAAATCTGTAGTCTGAGCATTTGACCATGAGGTAAGCAGTAATAGTGTGCTTACAATAAGTACCTTTTTCATTTTAATTTTTTATACAAAGCAACTACTTCCTGCGGGCAAAAAATTGTAAAATAACGAACAAGTTTATTTTTTCAACTCAAAAGCATTTATAAAAAAACAGCATCCTCTTTTGGAGAACACTGCTTTATATATAAGGTTATTAATTTTCAGTTTTGTTTTTTTACTTCTTCAATATTTTTTCTGTTACTGTAGAAGATTTTGTTTTAAGTTTAATGTAATACACTCCTGTCTGAAGAGAAGATAATACTATTTGCTCCTGCATCAAATTCAAAGTTCCCTGTTTTATCAGTTGTCCTGCAGCACCAAAGATTTCATAAGAAACCAAAGGTTCTTTACTTCTGATTGTAAGTACATCCTGAACAGGATTCGGATATAATTGTATTCCTGCCTGAACAGCTGTTTCTTCTACCGACATCTGACTGCACGCCGATTTAGCATATTTTGTAAAAAATGACTGAGATTTTCCTCCTGCTACATTGACAGCCATTGTATTGACATTGTCATTAGAATCTGTAAACAATTGGTCATGGAAAAAGCCTCCCACAACATAATTACCATCTTTATCTGCAGCAACTGCCGTAAATTCATCTATCACATTAAAATTACTGCGGATTTCTCCTGTTCCCAAAACAGCTCCTGTATCTTTATTGAGTCTAACCAATAATGGATCTGATCTGTCTCCATCAGGTCGTGTCATTGTATAACTGCCCCAGATATCAGACCAGCTTCCTTTGGCAAAAGCGATTTCATTTCCATTAACAGCAAGGGTTCCTTTCGTAAAACGATATCCAAACTGAAGACCGGACATTCCTTCAGGAGTTCTTGCCCACTGTACCGAGCCAAGAGCATTAAGCTTCATGACAAACGGAACGGCTTCTACATAACTTCTTAAAGGGAAAGTATAACTCCCAAAAGTTGCAGGTACTGTTATCCCATTGAAATAACGCCCTGAAATGTAGATATCTGAAGTCGCAGGATCTTTTATGATGGAATGAATTTCATCATCCGTACTTGTAACACCATTATTAATTTCTCTTCTCCATACCTCCGCTCCGGTAGTTCCATCAAGAGCTAATAAATAAGCAGCTTTCGTAAAGGGTACATTATTATAGGAAAGGTCAAGCAGGGTACTAAACCCGGCATCCATTCTCTTTCCTGCAAGATAATAACGGTTCAGGCTTTCATCGTATACCAGATTTACTTTTCCCTCTCTTCCTACTGCATATACTGCATCTCCTGTAATAGGAAGAAACACAGGTGCCGCAGGTGTCATATTACCATTATCATAATTAAACTTAACTGCATAATACTGATAGGTTGAGGTAAATGTTGAAGGCACTGTAATTAAACCATTCAAATGAGTTCCCGCCCGGAATCCCATAACAGCATGAATGTTTTTGGAAGAATCCATATACATCATCTGGACATCACACATACGCGAGGAATAGTTAACATCCCCCTGCAAAGGCTTACTCCATGCCAATGTACCGTCTGAAGTATTATATTTCAAAAGAAATGCTGCTTTATGGGCAGGATCTATGGTTTGATCATAATGGGTATACAGAGGTAATGTATGAGTGTCATCAAAATGCACCGGAACGGCAGTAGGATCTCCTATATAAGAATTATTATAAATGGTAGCTATCATATATAACCCTCCATTATTATCCAGTTTAATATGCCATGCATTTTCTCCGTCTCCGGAACCTCCTATGGGTCTGGACCATCTTATATTCCCTTCACAATCGGCAGAGAACAGAAAAAGGTCACTAAGCCCATAATTGTTTACAGAGGTACCATTCAGGTTTTGTCCCTGCTCACGCATGGTTGCAAGATAATAAGTATTGTTGTTGTTATCCACTACAATATCCCTTATGGATTCATCAAATACATAATGAAACCCGGGATCAGCCGAGCCTGTTATTCCTCCGGCCTGTTTTCCCCATTGCCACTGATAAGTCTGGCTAAAAGATAATGCCGGCAGTATCAGAAGCAGTCCCCACAGTTTGTTTTTTAATTGTATCATAAAAATTCTTTTAGTTTTCACATACTATAAAAAAACAGTGCTCTCCGAAGAGAACACTGCTTTATAAGCTACTAATTTTTAATTAGTTTTCCTTGTAATGATGTGTCTCCCGTTTGTACAATGACAATGTAAACACCTTGCAGCCAGCTGCTAACTTCTACATCTACCTCTCCGGAAGCCGCTTTCAGTTCTTTACGGAATTTGATATTGCCCATGGCATCAAAAACTGTAATCTGTTTTGCAAGTAATTTTTCACTGCCCGTATTATACGAGATTTTCACTTTTTCCTTCGCAGGATTTGGTATCATTTTCAGAGAGGAAACTGAAGCAGCAATTACGCTTCTTCCAGCACTTCTCATACCCATCCAGTCTGGATCTGATGCTTTAGTAGTAAACTTACAGGTTTCATTTGAGAATAAGATCTCGTCTGTACCCTGGAAGTTTGAGTTTGGATAGAATGCCAACGGATTAGCGTTCATATCATACACTCCTCCTGCCGGAATAGTGATGATAGACGGAATATAACTTCCATATCCATTAAGACTCGAAACCGTAAGACTTATCGGCTGGCTTCCCATATTTTGAAGAACACCACTCACTTCGTAATGATCTCCAACCCACTTCATGCCTTTGATATTTGTCTCAAGCTTACAATCTGATTCAAATCCACATTCTTTACCCGGATAGTAATTCATCGTTCCGGAAGTAAATACACATCCTAAATGAGAGATCTGTAGCTGATATGTTCCCGGAGCACCAATATACAACGGATTAATGAAAGCATTGTTTCCGCTTTGGATACTGTTTCCGAACAGCTGCCAGTCATGATGATCAAAGATTCCTTTTGGTCCTAAAATATAATTCTTTCTAAGACATTCATCATAACATCCTGTAGGGAATACCCACATCAGACTCTCAAGACTTAACGGAACTTCTGTATAATTACTTACTTTACATCCGCTTGGCGCAGTATAAATAACCTGATAAGCACCTCCTTCATTTACTGTAATAGACTGACCAGTCATTCCATTACTCCAGTTGTAATCTCCTGCAGATGGTCCTGATGCTGTTAACTTAATTTTATAAGGCTGGCAGCTCACCAAACTGTAGGTTACCGTAACCGGTGATGGTGGAGGACTTACCGTAACGGTAAAGTTTTTAGAACTTGTACATCCTGATGCACCCGGAGTTCTTACTTCCAGCGTATAAACATAGGTCCCTGCAGGTAATGATCCTGTATCGAAAACGATCGGATATGGACCAGGGCTCCATGGAGCTGATGCCAATCCTCCGTTTTTCTTCCATTGGTATTCCAATGTGGTATCCGTTACAAGGCCGCTAAGAATTGTAGAAGATCCTTCACAGATATTAGCTTTTCCGGATATATTAACATATGGAGGATTTTTAAGCGTCACAGGTATTGCTTTCGTACTCATGATACTTGTTCTACATCCATCTGAAGATACCAGCACCGGCCAGTAGCTTCCTGATTGAGTTGGAGTGAAGACCGGAGAGTCTGGTGCTCCAAACACAGGCTGAGAACCATTCATCCAGATGTAATGACTTGGAGTTCCAAGAGTACTTGTAAACAAGATATTAGGAGCACTTCCTATACAGGCAACAAGAGCCGGAGGCGCCATGTTACCATCAAGAGTAGCTTCTTTCACACTAATATTAATGACAGCGGAAGTATATTCACATCCATTAGGAGTTTTAATTTTCAGCTGTATTGTTTTTGTTCCGCTCGTATTGTATGTTATAGTAGCATTCGGTCCTCCGGTTACATAAGATGTACCATCAAAGATCCAGGTATAAGTATTTCCTGGAACATATGATATAGGAGAGAATGTAATTGCCTCACGCACACAGATCCATGCCGGAACCAGGAAGCTGGTACTAGGAACCGGAGCCAATGTAATAGTCTGCGTAGTAGTACACGTTGGTTTTCCAGGTGCAGACATTGTCATTGTAAAGGTGTAAGTACCTGGCGCCAGATTGTTATAAGTAGCCGTCTGTCCTGTTTGATTTGGCTGACCCGGGCTGGAGAATGTGTAAGTGATAGATGCCGGATTGATTTCAAAGATAGTTGATGTATTGAAAAGAGTTACATTGTAACCTCCTCCATTACATACTGTACTTACATTGAATTTAGGCTCGTAGTTTTTTCTTACTTCTACCCCTTTGCTGTACCAGCATGTACCGTATCTTAAACGTACAAAAACAATATGCGCAGCAGGAAGATTCGTCTGATATACCGGTGTAGCTGTTCCCTGTCCGGAAGACAAAGTAAGTACACTATCTGATAGCCACTGAATCTCGTCAGGAGTTCCAATATAAGATAAACCGGTAACAGAAATTGTATTACAACCTGACCATTGTGGAACAAAACTGATCTGAGGGTCTGTTGTACAACCTGCACTGCTCGGACATAGCTGAGTGACATTAACATTCTGAGAAAAAACCACACAGTTATTAATATCTACCGCACGTACTTTATATGTTCCGAAAGCCCCTGCACCCGATATGGTATATGAGTTTGTATTAGCACCTGGTATAAGTGAATTATTTTTATACCATTGCCACGAACTAATATTCGTAAGACCTGTAGAACTGTTCGCCGTAAGAGTATACGGTGTCATTGTTGTCGGGTCACAAACAGTAACATTATATACCGGAGAAATGGTAATAATAGTCTCTGGGTAAATGGTGAAGTTTGCACTTGCTGTTGGGTTATAACTACATCCGTTAGTTCCTGTATACGTTACAGTAACCACCTGAGAAATATTACCTCCTGTATTATTCGAGATATACCCATTATTTGGGAAGCTGTAATTTCCGGAAGGATTGAAAGCTGTAGTATAAGTTGTTCCGTTAGCAAATGTGAAAGTAACATTTGTAGCCGTAGTAATCGTTCCCTGATTTACCGTGAAAGAAAGGTTTGAACCTAAACAAACTCCACCTACACTTGTAAAGTTGACTACCGGAAGCGGTATTAAAGATACTGGTATGGTGATAATTTTTGTTACCCCGCATTTTACAATTCTTAGATTCAGAGTTGTGCTGCTTGTAGAAGAGATCTCATTGAAGTTTACAGTAATATTAGCTGTACCCTGCCCTCCTATCACACTTCCGAAGTTGGAACTTCCAAATGTCCATTCCATAAATTCAGGAACAATTCCGTTCAGATTAGCACTGAAAGTCTGAGTACTACTCGGGCAGAAAGGCCCTGGATTAGGATTAATTGTAATAGAGTTAAGATCTAAAGGCGCTACATTGAACGTAGTTGGAGCCGAAAGACATCCTGCGCTGCTGATTGATTTATTCTGTGCAGACACCGTATATGATGAAGCTCCGGCGTTAAAGATCACCGTTACAGAAGAACCTGCATTACTTCCCTGAATTGTTCCGTTGGTAACACTCCAAACCGGAACCATTCCGGCATCAACAGGGCTGATCGTATATACGTAAGGTCTTCCCGAACATACTTTTGTTTCTCCGGAAATAGTACCTGTAGGCGCCTGCGGAATTGGTAATACCTTAATGATTCTTGCATTACTTTCACACCCTCCACCTTGTTTAGTAGCTGTAATAGTATAAGTACCAGCTGCTGTAAAAGTGTAGCTAAATGGCCCTGTCGTTACTCCAGACACAAAAGAAGATCCGCCAGTGGTAACTTTCCAGGTAACAGGCACATTAGGGTTAGTCGTAAACACCTGGCTTGTTCCTGCACAGATCTCATCCGTACCACCACTTACTTCTACCGGAGCTTCCACTACGATATCAATAGATGCCTGACCTTCACATGGTAATAAGGTATTGTGATAATTGGCTACAAGGTGGTAAGTACCAGGCTGAGTAGCAGAGAAAATAGCTTCGTTTCTCTGTTGAGTATAATACAACTGACCTCCTGCAGGGCCGCTTACATTCCATTGAACACTGGTTGTAGGCCATTGAGGAATTGAATACGTATATTGTTTACCTGCACATACTACCGCCTGTCCTTTCACTTTTGCATGCGCTAAAACTACAGGAATTTTGATAGTAGTCCACTCAGGACAAGCACATTCAGATAAGTACATTACATAACCGAAACCATCAAGCGGATCTACCTGATCCCACTTCACTTCGATTTCGCTTCCGTAATTATTCACAATAGATCCTCCAATGACTTTCCATTGTCCTTTATTACATCCGTCCTGTGCGCTGTATTTTTCAACACTGCCCTCACATACTACAGATGCACAGTTGATCTGTACAGGATCTGATTTCAATACCTTGATTTCCTTTTTGTAGGTATTCTTACAGCCGCACTTATTAGTTACAGTCAGGCGAACAGTAAAGGTACCAGGATTAGTATAGATATGAGAAGGTTCAAAAGCTGTGGAAGTAGAAGTTACCCCATCTCCAAACTCCCAGAAATAATTGATAATATCCGATCCTCCGTTTTGTTCGGAAAGGTTATCAAAATACACCGTGGTATTTTTACATACGGTATAATCCAGGTTTAACAATTCAAATTTAGCAATCGGTCTGTTGATTTTTTCAATACAGATAGTCTGGGTTTCAACAGTTCCGTCATTATATGTAATAACAGCTTGTAAAGAGCCATTACCTGCAGCTCCCCAGGTCACATACGCTGCTGTATTTCCTGGTCCTGAAGGTGTTAAAGTTCCTCCCGAAATAGTCCATTGTACATTAGAAACGTTCGGTCCCTGAACAAGATATTTGACAGGATCTAATGATTTCTCACAGACACGTAGACATTGGGAAGAATTGATGTAGGAAACAGCGACTCCGTTGTCAGGAATCTGGTCTTCTTTTTCGCCACGGAATTCCTGGCATCCGACCTGTTCAGTCCATGTAATTCGAGCTTGTGCTTGTAGTACCCAGGGCACCAAAAGCCAACATAGTAGCAGCCATCTAAAGATGTGCTCCCTACCAAAATAGGTGTTGTTTTTCATAGTTATTAAAAAGTGTTATTAATTTTTTGTCAAATTAATAAAAATAATAATACAAAAATCATTTAATAGTGAAAAAATAACATTATTTCACTATTGAATTCCAACGATATAGACAAATTCATGATTATATGTTATTTCACCTACATATTAGTTATACGAAAAATATATACACTTTCTTATGATCTGAGGATCCACAAGGCTTTTAGCAAAATAAAATCCACAATTCCCACCATTAAAACAACCAAATCAACAACCAAAAACACAATTTGTTTATATTTTTCTACATAAATTAATTCTATATTAAAATTAATCACTTTAACAACCATTAAAACTGAATCAATTTTCAGATTAAATTTCTCACTGGCAATACAAACATTAACCCGTATAATAAATGAGCATTGCCGACAAGATCAAAATACTTTATCTTTGTTTTTCGAGGCTTATCATAAACATTTTATTTGAAGATCTTCTCTATGAAAAACAACAGCTTTTTATTTTCTGCAAAAGGAATTTGTACAGCAGCTTTTCTTTCCTTAAACACAATAATTTACGCTCAGAAAACTGCAGATATTTCAACAATTTCAGAAAAAACACTAAATACCATTCTGGAAAAAAACAGAGCTTATTATACACAAGGCAAAGTAGCAGATTATATTCCCGAACTGGGAAAAATGGACGCTAAAGCAATTGCCTTTTCTGTAGTAGATAAAAACGGAAAAGTATTCAATACAGGTGATGTGAGTAAAAAATTCACAATGCAGAGTATTTCCAAAATCATATCATTAATGGTAGCCGTCAATGAAAAAGGTGAAGCCCATATTTTTGATAAGATGGGATATTTCGGTTCCGATAAACCTTTCAACCATTTTTCAAACCTTGAAACCACGGGTAAACCGCTCAATCCCATGATGAATGCAGGGGCCATCCTTACTACTTCGTTAATTTCAGGAGAAGGCGAGAAACCTTTCATTAAAATTCTGGATATGGTAAGATATATTACCAAAAATCAGGCAATTGAGTATAACAAATCTGTTTACGAATCTGAAAAAGCAACCGGACACCGCAACCGGGGGATGTTCTATATAATGAAAAACAGCGGACTGATTTCCGGAAATGAAGACCAGCTGGATAATTATTTCAAACAATGCTCTATTGAGCTTACCGCTGAAGATCTTGCAAAAATCGGTTATTTCTTTGCCAACCAATGCGTAAGGTTTGACGGGGATGCTACTTATAAGAATGCAGAAATGGCAAGACTGGTGGAGTCACAAATGCTGACTGCCGGCATGTATGAATTCAGTGGTGAATATTCCAGAACCGTAGGTCTTCCAAGCAAATCCGGTGTTGGAGGCGGAATTACCGTAAGTGTTCCGGGAAAAATTGGAATTGGTGTATTCAGTCCATCACTGGATCAGCACGGCAATTCCCTGGCAGGATATCACATGATTTTAGACCTTGCAAAACAATACGGATTAAGTATATTTTAAATTTTAAAAGCCTTTTAATTTACAGATCGCTCACCGGATAATAAAAATTATATGAGCCGGCATTCTTTAAGGGGTGTATTTATCAGAAAATCTTAACGGTCAACCTAATTAAAAAACAGTAAGTATATCAGATACTTACTGTTTTTTTTATGAATTTCGGAAAGATATATTAATTATTCTTAAAATTATCTATCTCTTTATTTATCAAAAAGATAGGAAAAGTTCATAAATAATTCAAATTAAATCACAATATATTGATTAATTTTATCTAAATTCGCTTTACTGTTTTATCAGATTGATAAAGGCAATTTTTACATTTCGGAACCTTATTCATTCTATATTATCTTTTTGTAATATATGCAAAAACAAATCTCTTGTTTTTGAAATATTTTATTTTTTATTCCTATATTTGCTTAACATTTCTTTAACTATAACTATTTATAATTAAAGTTGAGAAGATTGTACCGGCATGTTTCTAAGAATAAATAAACAATAAATATATTTTAATAACATATGAACAATTGATATTTATATATTAATAAATAATTATCAAATTGTATTTATGATTAAAGAATATATACGTTTTTATTATTTTTATTCACTCATAACAGAAAAACACCATCAATACTAATGGCATCCGTGTTCTGGTATGAGATATCATTAACTATTCCTATACCGTAAATGCTATGAAAAACTTGACTAAAATCAGGCTAATGCCTTTTGAAAAACCGGACACCAACCTTACATCATGCAATCTATTAACAAACAATAGATTCTTGAATAATTACTATAAAAACACATCCATCATTAAAGATTTAACAAAAACCAATTTTATTATATCGTAACAAAAAGCGATCGCCTTAATACCGAAAGGCCCTGCATTTTGTTATGAATCTCTTGCTATCATTCAATAATTATCACGCCATGAAAAACTTAACCATTATTGGACTGACGCCTTTTGAAAAACCAGACGTTAACCTTATACCTAAACTACACCAGGCGGGCGCATTTCCCGTTTTAAGTTTAGGAAATGAAATAACGGCTGCACAGGAAGCGTTACATCAACTTGACAAGATAGACGTACCATCGTATGGTATTTATTTTTCTAATGACAATTTCACCACAATTCAAATTCCTGAAAAAGTAAGGTTCGCTATCCTTCCGTTCGGAATGCCGAAGCCCTTCAATCTGCCTGCAGTTTATCAGGTAAGCAGTTTGGAAGAAGCCCGACAGGCTGAACAATCGGGAGCAGAAGGAATCATTATCAAAGGAAATGAAGCAGGTGGATGGGTAGGCTATGAATCCACGTTTGTATTATTTCAGCGTGTGATCAAAGAAATTCAGAACATTCCGGTGTGGGTACAGGGAGGAATAGGTCTCCATACTGCAGCGGCATCTAAAGCATTGGGAGCAACAGGAGTTGTACTGGACAGCCAGCTGGCCCTGTTCCCTGAAAGTTCAGTTCCAAAAGATCTGAAAGAAGTTTGCTCAAAACTGAATGGTACAGAAACTAAGGTGATTGCTAACCATCGTGTATTGGTAAGACCCAATTCACCGGTATTACCAGAAAACACAACTGCTGAAGATCTGAAACAGTATTTCACCGGTCTGGACCTCAATACATGCTATATCCCTATGGGACAAGACATTTCGCTGGCAACAGATCTGTATGAAGATTTCAAAACTCTGAAAAAACTTGTTTTCGGATTCAAAGAAGCTATGTACGGGCACTTGAAGCAGGCAAAAGCACTCAAAGTAATTGACAAAAACAACTCTTTAGCTCAGGAGTTAGGGTTGAGTTACCCTATTGCTCAAGGCCCAATGACCCGCGTGAGTGATGTACCTTCATTTGCCAATGCGGTAGCAGATGCCGGAGCTTTACCTTTTGTTGCCTTATCCTTATTGAAAGGAGAATCTGCAAAGTCTCTGGTAATGGACACCAAAAAACTGGCTGGTGAAAAAACATGGGGTGTAGGTATCCTTGGATTTGCTCCGCAGGAATTAAGAGAAGAACAGACCTCTTATATATTAGAAGCCAAACCTCCTGTAGTTTTGATTGCAGGCGGAAGACCAGCTCAGGCTAAAGTATTTGAAAAAGCCGGAATAAAATCATTCTTACACGTTCCTTCCCCTGCCCTTCTGGATATTTTCCTGAAAGAAGGTGCCAGAAATTTCATTTTTGAAGGACGTGAGTGCGGAGGTCACGTAGGTCCGCTTTCAAGTATGGTTCTTTGGGAAAAACAAATTGAACGTATCCTAAAAGAAGAAAACCCTGAAAACATCAGTGTCTTTTTTGCAGGAGGAATTCATAACGCATTTTCAACAGCATTTGTTTCCATCATGGCCGCTCCATTAGCTGCGAGAGGAGTAAAAATTGGAGTATTGATGGGAACCGCTTACCTTTATACTCATGAGGCAGTACAGACGGGAGCTATTCAGGAAGAATTCCAGTCGCAGGCTATGCAGGCAAAAGATACCGTCTTATTGGAAACAGCTCCGGGACATGAAACCCGTTGTCTCAATACGGCATTTGCCCACCATTTCAATACAGAAAAAGCAAAGCTTCTTGCTGCAGGAATGGATAAAAAACAGGTGTGGGAACAACTTGAAAAATTAAATGTAGGCCGTTTAAGAATTGCGGCTAAAGGTATAGAGCGTCAGGGTGATAAACTTGTCAGTATTCCTAAAGATGATCAACTAGACTTAGGAATGTATATGATCGGACAGGTAGCTACGATGCACAATCGTGTGATCTCATTAGCGGCTCTTCATCAAAGTGTTGTAGACAACTACGAGCATATTCAGGATGCAGCGTTACCGGAAGAACCTGTTTCTACAGAAAAACCTCTGGACATCGCTATCGTAGGAATGGAATGTATTTTCCCGGGAGCTAAAAACCTGGATGAATACTGGAGAAATATCATTTTAGGAAAAGACAGCGTTACCGAAGTACCGGACGAAAGATGGAATAAAGACCTTTATTATAAACCAGATTCCAACGAATCTGATGTCTCTCATTCCAAATGGGGAGGATTTATTCCTAAAATTGATTTCGATCCACTGGCATTCGGAATTCCGCCACAATCACTTGCTGCTATTGAACCTACGCAACTGTTAACTCTATTGGTTGCCAAGCGTGCAATGGAAGATGCAGGATATGGTGAAAAACATATCAACAGAGAAAATATTTCTGTAATCATAGGTGCTGAAGGGGGTAATGACCTTGCCAACAGCTATAGTTTCAGAGGATATTATAAGCAGGTTTTCGGAGAACTTCATGAAGAAGTAAAAGAAGCCTTCCCTCATACCACAGAAGACTCGTTTCCGGGTATTCTTGCCAACGTGATCGCAGGTAGGATTACGAACCGACTGGATCTTGGCGGCAGAAACTTTACCGTAGATGCAGCTTGTGCTTCTTCATTAGCTGCTATTGATCTGGCTTGTCAGGAACTTGTATTAGGAAAATCCGATATGGTTCTTGCAGGAGGAGCAGATTTACACAACGGAATCAATGATTACCTGATGTTTTCCAGTACTCACGCACTTTCCAGAAAAGGAAGATGTGCTACTTTTGATGGTGATGCAGACGGTATTGCTCTTGGAGAAGGTATCGCGATCCTTGTTTTAAAAAGATATGAGGACGCAGTACGTGATGGTGACCGTATTTATTCAGTAATCAAAGGAGTTGGCGGATCCAGTGACGGCAAAGCACTGGGATTGACAGCTCCAAGACAGATAGGCCAGGTAAGAGCATTAGAACGTGCTTATTCCCAGGCGGGTATCAGTGCTGCTTCTGTAGGTTTAGTGGAAGCTCACGGTACAGGAACTGTAGTGGGTGACAAAACGGAATTAAGTGCATTAACTAATTTATTCAGCCGTTCAGGGGCATTGCCTGGGCAGACTCATTTAGGTTCTGTAAAAACGCAAATCGGACATACAAAATGTGCGGCAGGATTAGCAGGATTGATCAAGGCTTCCCTTGCCGTTTATCATGGTGTAAAGCCACCTACCCTTCACCTTCAGCAGCCGAATGCTTATTATAACGCAGAAACCAGTCCATTTGCCTTCCATGCAGAAAGTGGATTATGGGGCGAGAAAAACCGTTATGCAGGAATCAGTGCTTTTGGATTTGGAGGAACCAATTTCCATACAGTCATTGCCAACCATCCAAAGCAGGATAATTCAATTGCGATGCAGTCATGGCCTTCAGAATTGTTTGTGTTCCGTGGAGATACCTATGAAGAAGCCAAAGGAGAATCAAGCAAGGTTAAGGCTTTATTAGAAATTAACGATGGGATTCCATTAAAAGATATTGCTTACAGTTTAAGTATCAGTTCAGAAAAGCCAATCCAGTACAGTATTGTTGCAGATACCGCTGAAGACCTGATGATGAAGCTTGAGCTGGTATTGCTGGGGATTGAGACAAAAGATACATTTACCGTGAATAAAAAAGAAGGTAAAGTAGCCTTCACTTTCCCTGGACAAGGCAGTCAGAGAATCAATATGGCTCGTGACTTATTTGTAGTGTTCCCGGCTATGCGTAAGATTATTGATGAGTATCCTGAACTTGAAAAAGTAGTTTTCCCATCAAAGACTTTTAACGAAGCTGATTTAAAACAACAAAAAGAAACCATTAAAGATACCCGTTTAGCACAACCGCTTTTAGGAATTGTAGACCTTGCATTGGCTAAATTCTTAGAATCATTAGGTATTATTCCTGATATGCTGGCAGGTCATAGCTACGGTGAAATTCCGGCATTATGTTTTGCAGGTGTATTTGGAGAAGATAAACTGGTTGACTTAAGTGTTAAGAGAGCGCAGTCTATCTTAGATTCAGTAGAAGGCGGAGATCCCGGTTCAATGCTGGCAGCAAGTGCTACTCCGGAACGTTTACAGCCAATTATTGAAAAAGTAGAAGGATGTTATCCTGTGAACTTCAATGCACCTACTCAATGTGTAATCGCTGGAAGTACAGAAGCCATCAATACATTACTGGAAATCCTTAAACAAGAAGGTATTTCTGCTAAAAAACTTGAGGTTGCATGCGCATTCCACAGCCCGCTACTCGCAAAATCCAAAGATTTATATGCTGAGGTGTTAAAAGATGTTCCTTTCGGGGAAATGCAGATCCATGTATGGTCCAACACCACAGCAGAAGTATATCCGGCGAATCCTGAATCCATAAAAGAAAGACTTACTGATCATCTGGTACAGCCTGTAAGATTTGTAGAACAGCTTCAGGCAATGTATAACGACGGTGCAAGAATATTCATCGAAGTAGGCCCAGGAAAAGTTCTTACCGGACTGACCAAATCCTGTCTTGAAAAAGATCAGCTGACCTTATATGTTGAAGACAACAGCCGTAATAAATTCAGCCACCTGCTTTGTATGCTGGCACAATATTTAGGAACTGGCCGAAGCTTCAGTATTGATAAACTTTTTGATGGCCGAAGCGTTAAGGTTATTGACCTTAACCAACCTGAGCTTTACAAGAAAAGCCCTGCCATCTGGCGTGTAAACGGGCAGACTGCCCACCCAACTCATGGTAATCTTCCATCTAATGGTGCTTTACCACTCATAAACCCTATTCCCATGAACAATTTTACTCATCAACCACAGGCCCCTGCAACTGAAGCTCAGTCTACTGCTGAACGCATGCTGCAGGAATATTTAAACAGCATGAAATTAATGATACAGGCACAACGCGATGTGATGCTTTCCTTTATGGGACAGAATCCTCAGGCGTTCCCTGCTCCTGTATACAATGCTCCGGTACAGGCTCCGGTTCAACAGCCGATATCTACTATTCCGGTTCAGCCTGTTCAGCAGGAAAGACCGGTGGCCGTTGCAGCTGTAAAACAAGCTCCGGCAAGAGATATTAAGTCTTTATTATTACAGGTAGTAAGTGACAAAACAGGATATCCTCAGGAAATGCTGGGTATGGAAATGGACCTGGAAGCTGACTTAAGTATTGATTCTATTAAAAGAGTTGAAATCATCGGAACACTTCGTAATGAGCTGGGAAGTCTGGGTAATGGAAATACCAGTGAAGATACCGTTATGGAACAGTTAGCAGGAATAAAAACCTTAAGCGGTCTTGTTTCATGGCTTACTGAATTCTCAGGAGCTGAAACAACTGCTGCTGAAAAAAACGGATCTGCAGCTGAATCAGCAGCTTCAAAACCACAAGCTCAACCTAAATTCTCTCTTGAAGACCTTCAAAATGCTATTCTGAATATCGTAAGTGAAAAAACGGGATATCCAAAAGAAATGCTAGGTCTTGATCTTGATCTGGAAGCGGATTTAAGTATAGACTCTATCAAACGTATGGAAATCATCGGTGATCTTAAAACCAAGATCGGTTTTGGTCAAAACCTTGAACAGGCAGATGATGTCATGGAAAAACTTGCTGCCATTAAAACCCTTCGCGGTCTGGCAAGCTGGATCAGCGAAATGAATGGTGAAACCAACGAAACGACACCTGAAGTGAAAGAAGACAGCACTACAGAACCTGTTCAGAATGTACTTTCACGTCTTCGTTTTGATATCACACCTACTGACGCTTCTCTAGTACAAAATACAGAAGTATTGCAAGGAAAACGTTTTGCCATTACACAAGATGACAGCAAACAGACCTCCGCGATCAAAGAAGCTCTGGAGAAACATGGAGCCATCGTAGAAATAGTAGATACAGAAAAAGATCTTTCAGACATTGACGGATTAATTATGCTGGATCTATTCTCAGCAACCGATAAACCGAGTATTATCGATCATGTAGATCTGATCAAGAAGCTGGATTTTGATAAAGCAAAATGGGTATATCTGATCTCAGATATTCCGGCACATATTCAGGAAATTACTGATGTAAGCGTATTGCGTCATCACCAGGGATATCCGGGGCTTTTCAAAAGTCTGGCCAGAGAATTTGACAATACAACCTGCAGACTGATCAGTTTGAGCACTCCTCAGGAAGTAGATCAGATTGCTGAAATTACCTTAAAGGAAATCCTTACGAATGATAAACCTGCTGAAATCATTTACAAAAATGACCAGAGACATAAAGTAGACATCATTCCTTCCCCATTGTCAACAAGTTTAAATGAGGCCCACATTCAGCTAGATCAGAAATCTGTGGTATTGGTACTTGGAGGCGCCCAGGGAATCACTGCCGAGTTGGGGAAACACATGTCTCAGGCTTATCCATGCACCTATATTCTGGTAGGAAGATCTGCAGATCCAAGAAATGAGATTTCGGCTAAAGACTTTGAAGGAATGAAAACCAAAGAGGAAATCAGAGGCTTCTTAATTAAGTCTGGCCAATTCACTTCTCCTGCAGAAATAGAAAAAGAAACGACGAAAATTTTCAAAAACAATCAGATTCTTCGTACGATCCGTGATATGGAAGAACTTGGAAATACCATCGTTTACCAATCATTAGATCTTTGTGACGAAGAAGGTTTAAGTAACCTGATCAGCAATATCTATGAAAAATACGACCGTCTTGACGGAGTAATCCACGGAGCAGGTCTTTTAGAAGATAAATTATTCAAGCAAAAGACGACAAGCTCTTTCGGACGTGTATTCGATACCAAAGTGAAACCACTTCGTGTATTGGCAGAACAACTTCGTACAGACTGCCAGTTTGTAGTATTATTCTCAAGTATTGCTTCCGTATACGGTAACAAAGGTCAGACAGATTATGCAGCTGCCAACAGTGTACTGGATGATTACGCAAATGCTTTAAATAAAAGATTAAAAGGAAAAGTAATCTCCATCAACTGGGGACCATGGAAAGGAGCCGGAATGGTTTCTTCCACCCTGGAGTCAGAATATGAACGCAGAGGTATTTCCATGATTCCATTGGATGAAGGAAAAGAAATCTTCCTTAACGAGATTAAATACGGAACAGAAAGCCAGGTGCTGATCATGTCAGGAAATAATTGGTAAAACGCTGCATAAACTCAATATGAAACAAACAGATGTTGCTGTAATTGGTCTATCCTGTGTCTTTCCCGGGGCACAGGATGCCAACACTTTTTGGCAGAATATTGTCAATAAAGTCGATTCTACCGAACCTGCTCCGGCTGATCGGATAGATCCGGTTCATTTCAGTGATGCCACAAATCCCGTTGACCGTTTTTACTGTCAGCGTGGAGGATTTATCCCTGATTATACATTCGATCCCACAGCATTCGGTATTTTACCACTGGCTGTTGAAGGAACGGAACCTGACCACTTGCTTACCCTTGATCTGGTAAAGAAAGCACTGGAAGACGCAGGAATATTTCAAAAGAATATTTCCCTTGAAAAAACGGGAATCATCATCGGTAAAGGAAACTATACCGGTCCGGGAGCAACCCGTGCTATTGAAATTGTAAGAACCGGAGAACAGATTTCTTCGTTATTAAAGGAATTGCTGCCTCAGGTTTCTTCTGCAGACATTGAAAAGGTAAAACATGCCTTTCAACAGCGTAAAGGCCGTTTTGCAGCAGATACCGCAATGGGATTAATTCCTAATCTTGTTGCTTCACTTGTCGCCAACCGGTTCAATCTGGGAGGTGCTGCATTCACTGTAGATGCCGCTTGTGCCTCTGCACTTATTGCTGTTGACCATGCTGTACAGGAACTTCAGAGAGGTCGTTCCGATATCATGATTGCAGGAGGAGTACACACAGGACAGAACGCTGCTTTCTGGAGTATTTTTGCCCAGCTGGGAGCTATGTCACGCCAACAGCAGATCAAACCTTTCAGTATGGATGCTGACGGATTGCTGATTGGTGAAGGCTGTGGTTTCGTTGTTTTAAAAAGATTGGAAGATGCGGTTCGTGATCAGGATAAAATTTATGCAGTGATCAAAGGCGTAGGAGTCAGCAGTGACGGTACCGGAACCAGTGTGATGAGCCCATCCGTAAAAGGTCAGTTAAAGGCTTTAGAACAGGCATGGATCAACGCTGATTTAGATAAAAATAAAGTGGGATATCTTGAGGCTCATGGCACAGGAACACCCCTTGGAGATAAAACAGAACTTCAGACCTTAGCCCAGTTCTTCGGAAAAGAAGAAACTGCTCCGATGGCGGGTATTGGGTCGGTGAAGTCCAATATCGGGCATGCTATGCCGGCTGCCGGAATTGCAGGATTAATTAAAACCTGTTTAGCATTACATCACGATACTTTGCCGCCAACCTTATATTGTGAGAATCCGACTTCGGATATGAAAAATACAAGGTTTGAACCTGTACAGGAAGCCAGACACTGGTCAAAAACTGGACTGCCAAAAGTAGCTGCAGTAAATGCTTTCGGATTTGGAGGAATCAATGCACACGTTGTTCTTGAAGGGTATGATATGCCTAAAAAAGATCAGGTATTGATCTTGGCCAGACCTACCCATGAAGAATTGCTTTCAGCTTTACAAAATAATGAAACAGCCATCGGAGAAGGAGATTTCAGAGTTGCTATATTTGATCCAACGCCTGCAAGAATAGAAAAAGCCATTAAAATTGTTTCCAAGAATATCACGTGGAAAAACAAACAGGATATCTGGTATACCTCTGCCCCATTATTAAAAGATGGCGGTAAAGTAGCCTTTGTATTCCCCGGCTTAGATGGTCTGGCAAAAGGTGAAGTAGAGACTGCAAGCCGTTATTTCGGACTCACAGCGCCAATCGAAACAGAAGGTGAAGGCCTTTTAACCGATGCCTTAAACATTTTCAACAACTGCAGTATCCTTGATCATTCACTGAAAAAACTGGGAATTGTCCCTGATATGAATGCAGGGCACAGTTTAGGAGAATGGCTGGCAGGATATTCATCCGAGTTGGCAGAAGCAAATTCAGTTAAAGCTTTAATTGATGTACTGAATCCTGAAACTTTTGAATTAAAAGATTCCAAATTCATTGCTATAGGAGCTGGTATCGATACCATAAAACCTTTTATTGATGAAATTTCAAACCTGTATGTATCCAATGACAACTGCCCTAATCAGGTGATTCTTTGCGGAAGCAATACAGCTTTGGATGAATTGGTTCCTTTGTTAAAAGCAAAACAGATCTTCCATCAGGTATTACCTTTCCAGTCAGGATTCCACTCTCCTTTTATCGCTGATAAACTGGACGTGATCCTTGCGGGAATGGAAAAAGCACAGTTCCAGCAGACGAAAATTCCATTGTGGTCTGCCACCACATTAGAACCTTATCCTGCAGATCAGGCAGCGATCAGAAAACTGAGTGCAGAGCATTTGGTTCAGCCTGTCCGTTTTCGTGAACTGACCGATAAATTATACGAAGAAGGTGCAAGAGTATTCATTCAGGTGGGTACCGGAGGCCTGATCGGATTTATTGATGATACTTTGAAAGGGAAAGCTTTCAGTACGATTGCTTCCAGCGTTCCTACCCGTTCTGCATTGGCGCAGTTACAGCGTGTAGTTGCTTCATTATTTGTAGAAGGAAAAACAATCGCTCTTGATTTTCTGGAAATTCAGAACCATTCGAAAAGAGTATCAGGAAAAGGTATTAAACTGGAATTAGGTTCACCTATTATCCGTAATTTTAAAGAAGTGAAAGCGTTGGCTCAATCATTTGAGGCACCAAAACAATATACAGCAACTGCTTCAGCTATTGCTACAAAATCCGATCATCCGCTGGTACAGGCATTCCAGAATAACGTTGCAGATATGATCCGGATGCAGGAAGAAGTATTGACTTTATTCCAGAACCGTCCGGAGATTACAATTCCACGTCCTGCTCAGGTCGCTCCTGTGGCACAACAGGTTGTTCAAAAAGCACCGAGCAGTACAACTTTCTCAAAAGATTTGTATGTAACGCTGGAAAGTCATCCTTACCTGATCGACCACAGCTTATTGAGACAGCCTAAAGGATGGGTTCATGTAGCAGATATGGAGCCGGTAATCCCGATGACGATGATCTTTGAACAGCTGGCAGAAATTGCAGAAGCGGAAATTCCGGGAACACAGGTTCATAAAATCATGAACGTAAGTGTATTCCAATGGATGAATGTGGCTAAACCTTTTGAAAAAACTGTAAAAGGAGAATGGCGTTCATCAAACCATGCTTATCTCGATATTGAAAACTTTGCCAACGCAGAAGTAGTTTTAAAATCTGCTCCTGTTCCGACACCAACATTCAATCTTTCCATCGGTAATCTTTTACCTATCGAAAGAACCACTGAAGAAATCTATGACATGCACATGTTCCATGGAGAAAAATACCAGGGAATTACTGAAATTTCAGCTGTTGGAGATAAAGGAATCATCGGAAAGATAAAAGGAAATGGCGGTAAAGGTTCATTACTGGACAATGCCGGACAGTTATTCGGGCTTTGGCTTCAGCTTACTTTGGTGAAAGACCGTATTGCATTTCCTGTGAAAATCAGAGATATTGAATTCTTCGGAGATATGCATGATCAGAAAGGTATTTTTGAATGTACGTGTATGCTGACCGAACTGAATGATGAATTTGCCATCGCCGATATCATCCTGAAAAGAGACGGAAAAGTTTGGTGCGCTATTACAGGCTGGCAGAACAGAAGACTGGAAATTGATGCCGCTTTATGGAATGTTTCCATGTCACCGCTGCACAACCGTCTTTCGGAAGAGATTGCTCCTGAAGTTTTCTTCTTCCATCAGGCCTACACCAGAGTCGCGTCATGGGATTTTATCCTGAAGAGATATTTCAACCAAACGGAAAAACAGCATCACCAGCAGTTATTACCTAACAAAAAGAAAAACTGGATGGTAAGCCGTGTGGCAGTGAAAGATGCTGTAAGAAATCTTCTCCGTCAGGAAAAAAATCATGCCTGTTTCCCGATTACATTTGAAATTCGTTCCGATGAAGTGGGGAAACCTTACCTCATCAGTGATTTTACAGAAGATATTCATATTTCATTGGCTCATAAAGGCAAGGAAGCCGTGGGGATCGCGAGATATGGAAAATCTGTAGGAATCGACATGGAACTGATGGAAGAACGCAGTGCCGGATTCTACGACATGGTATTTACCAACAACGAATTAGCTTTATTAAAAGACAGAGATCAGGCAGAATGGACCACCCGTTTCTGGGTAGCCAAGGAAGCTTACGGAAAGTTCCTGGGAACAGGACTCAAAGGAAATCCTAAAGCCTTCGAAGTCGAAGAAATAAAAGACGATCACCTGTGGATCAACAACATTGAAATCAAAACTATTAAACATAAAAATTATATTATCGGATGGACACTGTAAACGCAACATTAAAAATGAACCACGAAGAACTTTTTACTTTATTAAAAGGTTTTATTACTGAAGTGATAGGTGCTGAATTTGTAGAAGAGATGGACATTACTCCTGAAAGTTCATTCACCAAAGATCTTGAAATGGACAGCATCGAGATTGTCTCTTTCTCTGAAAAGATCAAGGCGCATTTTGGCGATCAGATCGACTTTACGGGTTGGTTATCTTCTATGGATCTTGACCAGCTTATTAATCTTGACCTTAGTATGATCATCAATTATATCTACGAATGCCAATAATCACTGTCAATAACAGACAAGTTCATATACAGGAACTCAACAAAGGAGCCGAACAAACCGTGGTACTCATCCACGGTATGTTCAGTAACCTGTCCATTTATTATTTTAATATTGCCCCGGTGCTGGCCAAGCATTTCCATGTGGTGATGTACGATCTGAAAAGTCACGGTATGAGTGAACGCTTTTTGGATGGGTACGATCTTGACAACATGTCATCCGATTTAATAGGTTTAATAGATCACCTTCAACTGGAAAAAGTACACCTTGTCGGCTATAGCTTTGGAGGTCTTATTGCGCTGAAAACAGCTTTGGAATACCCAGATCGCGTGAATCAGCTTGTAGTGACGGAAGCTCCCGATCCTCAGGACGAAAAAGCCCGTAACATCATTGATGAATACAGCAAAGAATTTCTTGAGCATTATGTAGCCAACTTTACAGATACCACCAAAGTGCAGATGGGGAAAAGACAAATGGAAAAGAACCATCGTATGTATGAATTTCTGTTTAACCAGACCACCATTAAAGCAGATATGATTAAGGAAAAACATTTCCTGGGTGAAACCGACTTCAACAAACTGACGGCTTCTACTCTATTGCTTTATGGCGCTGATTCCAACTGCAGACCTACCGGTGAGTGGCTGCAATCCCAAATCAGCCAGTCTGAACTTGAATTAATTCCGGGTGATCATAATATTCCTATTCAGGAACCTCAGCTCATTGCTGAAACGATCGCTCAATTTTTATCTAAAATTTTAACACAAAACCATGGCTAAATTTGCATTTATAGTTCCACCCTTGACAGGACATGTCAATCCTACCTTAAGCATCGGTGCTACCCTGCTGGAGAGAGGACATGAAGTAGCCTGGATCAGCCTTGACCCTACTTTAGAGGCTAAACTTCCCGAAGGAGGAAAATTATTACTGATCCAATATGATCAGACTGACGAAGAAAAAAAAGAAAGTGAACAGTATCTTGATATTATTTCCAAAAAAGTAGTGTATGGTATAGACAGCGTTAAGTTCCTGTACGAAGATGTTCTTATCCCGCTGAACAGACATTGCTATAATGGAGTTATTGCTTTACTGAAAACATATCAGCCTGATTTGGTTATCGGGGATCATCAGTTATTTGCAGCCCCGGTTGCTGCGAAAATGCTGGGAATTCCTTATGCCACTTCCGTTACCGCTCCGGCTGCCATTAAAATCATGAATGAGCTGCCTAAAGTACACGAATGGGAAGTGAATCAGATTGTAGCACTACAGAAAGAATTAGGAATCAATGAAGAACGTTCTCTAGCAACTTCAGACCTTCTGACACTCGTTCTGACCTCCAAGTATTTCTTTGGTGACATGGAAGATCTGGCACCTCAATATAAATTCACAGGTCCCGTTCTTACAGAACGTCGTCTTTCTTGTGAGTTCGATTGGGACAGATTGAAAAATGCTACCAACAAAAAGATCCTGATAAGCATTGGGACTACCTTCGATCATGATCATAAAAAAGCATTCTTCCAGAAGGTCATTGATGCCTTTAAAGATGAAAACTTAACCGTTGTAGTCGTTTCTGATCCACAGCTTTTCGAGCAGTGGCCGGAAAACTTCATGGTCTATCAACAAGTTCCTCAGCTGGATCTGTTACCTCATCTTGACGGTGTAGTTTGCCATGGTGGTCATAATACCGTATCTGAAACCTTATCAAACGGAATTCCTTTGGTTGTGATCCCGATTGCGTATGACCAGTCGCATGTTGCGGGACGTGTGGTTCGTACAGAAGCGGGTGAGCGTCTTAATTTTAACAGATTTAAAGCCAATCACCTGAGAGAAGCGGTACAACAGATTTTAAATAATCCAAGCTATCGTGAAGCAGCCCAGAAGGTAGGGCAATCTTTTGTGGAAGCAGGAGGTGCACCTACAGCAGCTAATCTATTGGAACAGGCTATATCAAAGGCTTCAAAACCTGAAAAACCGTCTAAGTTTTTATTCGTTGTTCCTCCGTTTTTCGGACATGTGAGCCCTACTTTAAGCGTGGGAGCGAGTCTGATTGCCCGCGGACACGAAGTAAAATGGTTCGGAATTACGCCTTTAGACAGTAAACATATTCCTGAAGGCGGTTCTTATTTCTACCCTGAAGAAGATCTTATCCCATATCAGGAGGAAATTGCCCGTATTTTAAAAAGACAGGATGACGGCCCGGCCTGTTCCGGACCTGAAGTGATGAAACTTGCACTGGAAGAAACCTATGTTCCTTTCGCTAAAATGATGATGCCGGGATTAACCAGACTGACAGAAAGCTGGATGCCGGATGTGATCGTGAACGACTGTATCACTTTCGGAGGGGCTCTTTTCGCCCACAAACACAATATTCCTTGTGTAACCACAACTCCGGTTCCGCCGGATGTGATGGGAGACACGGAAAAAAGTGCGCCAAAAATCTGGGAATGGCAGCAAAACCTCATCAAAGACCTGCAGAAAGAAGTGGGAATTCATGAGGAAGGAATTTACATCCATTCTCACAAGCTGAATATGGTGTTTACATCTCAGGCTTTCGCTGGTTTTGAAAC
The DNA here is from genome assembly GCF_019970045.1 of Chryseobacterium sp. GVT01B. Lineage (GTDB taxonomy): Bacteria > Bacteroidota > Bacteroidia > Flavobacteriales > Weeksellaceae > Chryseobacterium. The sequence continues at coordinate 343,140 of NZ_JAHXYI010000003.1, read as the reverse complement.
CGTTCCGTCTCATATGAAATTTGTAGGTCCGGTAAAAGGCCGTCCAAACGATGCTCCATTTGACTGGGATAAACTGAACGCTTCTACCACTCCAAAGATTTTCGTATCATTGGGAACGCTGCTCGTAGATATCAGAAAAGCTTTCTTTGAAAAAATTATCGCTGCATTCAAAGACCAGCCGGTAACAGTGATTGCCGCTACTCCACCTGAAATCTTTGAAGAATGGCCGGACAATTTTATCGTGAACAGCTTTGTTCCTCAATCTGCAGTAATGCAGCAAATGGACATGGTAATCTGCCACGGTGGTTTCAATACGGTAAACGATACTTTCCGTAACGGATTACCGATGCTGATCACACCTATTGCTTACGATCATTTCCATATTGCAAAACTGATCGAACAGGCAGGCTGCGGAATCAGCATCCGGTACAAGAGACTACGTGTAGATGCCCTTCGTGAAACCGTTTTTGAATTGTTGGAAAATCCAAAATACAGAACCGCTGCTCAGGAAGTCAGAAATACATTTACCCTTGCCGGCGGTAACGATAAAGCAGTAGAATTATTAGAAAATTTTGTACAGGAACATTCAACATTAGCTTCTGTATAATGATGAAATCACAATGATTTATAAACACAAAGGCAGATGAAAACATAAGGATTCATAAGGCCTTACAAAAGACAGATATCAGCATATGAAAAGAAGATTGCTATTTGGTGAGCGCATGTTACTGGGAGACGGAACAGAACCTTTTAACGCGGTCATTCCGTTCAGACTGAGAGGGACTTTTACCTTAAAAGAGATCCAGCAGGCTTTAGCCAAAATTCAAAATAAACACCCATGGCTGAGAGCATTGATCAGTCATGATGAAAAAAATATTCCGTGGTTCAATGTTCCGGAACAACCCGTTTCCATTCCTGTAAGAATCGTCACCAGACAAAATGAAGATCAGTGGCAGGAAGAATCCAGGAAAGAATGGAACACCACTTTTAATTACGAAAAATTACCCCTGATCCGGTTTATCTGGATCAAGGGGGAAGAAGTTTCCGATATGCTGTTTGCATTTCACCATTGTTTATGCGATGGTGGCTCTGCAATGGCCTTTTTAAAAGAGTTCCTGGTAGTACTGGACAATCCGGCTGTCGATATCGGGACAGAAAACCCGATCTTAGGAATCGAAGATGTGGTTCCTCCCAATATTCTGAACAGCCGCAGACAGAAACTGAAAGCTAAATTTATCGGAAGACTGGCGGCTACTGCCATCAAATGGATTCCGGTAGGCAAAAAAGCTGTGGAAAGACAGAGTGATTACCTGATCAACTGGAAGCTGGATGAAACGGTAAGCAAGGAACTTATCGCTTACTGTAAATCCCAGGGGGTAACAGTGAACACATTTTTGAGTGCAGCGGTATTGCAGGCATTTAAAAAAGTAAGAGGAGAAAAATCCTTCAATAAAGTTTCCTGCCCGGTAGACATCAGGCGTTTTGCCCAACAGATCAAAGAAGACCATATTTTTGCTTTCGGGCTGATGATTGTGGTTTCTGCTGATGAAAAGCTAAGCTTTACAGACAATCTCCGTGTCATGCAGAAATCTGTGGAACAGAAGACCTCAAAGCTGAATCCTTACCTCACCATGATGGTTATGGAATCCGGACATCATGCGCTGAATAATTTCACCAAATTGCTAAAGAACGGAAAGTCATCCAACGACTGTATGTTTTCCAATCTGGGCCGTATTCAGATCCCTCACGAGTACAAAGAATTTACGATAGAGACTATCTTCAGCCCTTCTGTCATTGGTCCTCTAGGGAATACCACTACCCTGGTGGTTTCTACCTACCGTGGAAAAATGGATTTTTCATTCATGGGAAGCGAAGGCTATTTACCGTATACTGATGCTATGGCAGTACGTGACGAAGTTATGCAGACCATTCATTCACAACTAAAACAAATGGCAGTATCATGATCAAAAGACCTTTAATGATGGTGGAAAGGATCATGTATGTAGATCCTGAAACGCCTTTAAACTGTATTTATACCGCAAAGATCAAAGGGCAGGTTTCTGAGGAAACTTTTAAAACAGCTCTGATCAAAATCCAGCAGAAACATCCTATGCTGAGGGCTATCGTTGATCACAAGGTCGGGCGGTATCCTTATTTTATGGGACAGAAAGATATTGAACCTATTCCACTCCGTATTGTAGAACGAAAAACAGACGATGACTGGTTTAAAGAATCCGAAAAAGGATGGTTCAAACTGTTTGACCAACCCAAAAAGCCTCTGGCCGAAGTAGTATGGGTGAAAGGTCAGGATACTTCCGAAATCCTCTGGATCATGCCTCACTGTATTTCAGACGGAACCACCGGAGTGACCCTGATGCGTGAACTTCTGAGTTTGCTGGACAATCCTTATTCCCCGTTAATTCCTTATGTTGCTTTTGAATCGGTAGATGATTTTCTCCCTTCCGATTTTAATACAGGAATTAAAAAATACAAGGCCGGTCTTTATCTCCTGTTCGCCAGAATATTCTTTTCTATCCAGCGAAAAAGCAAAAAGAGAAACCTTGGAAAAAGTTATGCCATCCACTGGAAAATGACTCCGGAGGATACCAAACTGATCACTGAAAAATGTAAAGCCAACGGAATTTCCGTCCATGCTTTGCTGTGTTCTTCCGTGATGCAGGCCTTCCGTGATATTCAGGGAGACCGTGCGAAAGGTAAGGTGATCAGTCCCGTAGATGTACGACATTTCATTCCCGAAATCAAGGAAGATCATTTGTTTGCTTTCGCCCCAACGGTAGAGCTTTCCATCAGGAAAGACAGCAAGGGTGTGATGGACAATGCCAAGCAAATCAAAAAAGACCTTATTGAGAAAATCAGTAAGCTCGAAGCCCGTGAACTTCTTTGGATGGGAGAACGTATGCACCCTGTTGTGAGCCGTATGATCAGGATGCTGAAATCCAGCGAAGGCGGACATGATGTGACCTTATCCAATATGGGAAAGGTGAATATCCCGAATGATTACACCAATTTCAACCTGGAAACCGTGTTCAGTCCTACCGTGGCTTTCCCATGGCTGAACTCCAATACTTTAGTTGCCAGTACGTACAACCAGCAGATGGACTTCACCTTCATGTCCAATGAAAATTTTCTTCCCAAAGAAGAAGCCCATCTGATAAAAGATAAAGCCATCGAGCTATTGACCACCTCTGTATGAAATTTAAAATAAAGCCTCCGAAGCCAAAACCCATCAAGAAAACCACCCTGAAACGCTTTCTCATTAAGCGTACAATTTACTATGTCCTTCCGAATGTATTTTTTAATTTCATCATCGCCTATGCCAGCTTCAAAGAATTAGGTTACACCCATTTTTTCTCAGGAACACAAAACCTGGCCCGCCTTACCCTTCCGATGGCCATCTTCCTTCCTGTAGTCCTTACCATTGATATCATCAAAAGAGTAACCGATGCCGCCAGCCAGGAAGCCATAGAATTTACCGTAGACGAACAGCTGAATATTAAAAAGTTAATGACCAAACTAAGCATATTACATGGCTTAATTACAGGTTCATTAGTACTCTCCCTACTCTTTATAGGACAGTATAATTTCTCAAAGGATTATAAGCTGGATGCTACGGCAATGGCCGTGGTCGTGGGTGTATTGGCTGGGATTTTGTCTGTTGTGTTTGTGTATTTGCCGGTGTGGAGATTGAGGAGGTGGATGTGTAGGAGGATTAAGATTGTAACATAAATTCATTTGAACTCTTTACAATAGTTTAAGGCTTCATTTGGCTTTCTTATTGAGGTTTCCTTATATTTACCTCTTAAACTAAGAAGACCAAATGTTTAATCAAAACCCTGAACAAATTGCTCGTGATCGTATAGACGAAATGCTTCGTCAGGCAGGATGGGCTGTACAATCTAAAAACCAAATAAATTTTAATGCTGCAAAAGGTATTGCTGTTCGTGAATATCAGACTTCGGTAGGTCCTGCTGATTATGTTTTATTTGTGGATCAAAAGCCTATTGGTATCATTGAAGCCAAAAAGGAAGAAGAAGGGTTTAGGTTAACAACAGTTGAAGAACAATCAAAGAATTATGCGCAAGCTCAACTTAAATTTTTTAAAAGTACAGAAGTAATTCCTTTTGCATATGAAAGTACTGGTGTAATCACTCGTTTTACAGATTATCGTGATCCCAATCCACGTAGCCGGGAATTGTTTCATTTTCATCAACCTGAAATGTTAATGGAATGGTACAAAAAGGGAAAAACATTACGAGGACGCTTCAACGATATACCGACGTTAGAAGAAACAGGATTACGTCCTGCTCAGATTGTTGCCATAAATAATTTAGAAAAATCATTTAGACAAAATAAGCCTAAAGCTTTAGTACAAATGGCAACCGGAGCTGGTAAAACATTTACGGCAGCAACATTTATTTACCGCTTACTTAAGTTTGCAAAAGCAAAACGTATCTTATTTTTAGTTGATACTAAAAACCTTGGAGAACAGGCGGAGCAAGAATTCATGGCTTTTCAGCCAAGTGATGATAATCGTAAATTTACAGAGCTATACAATGTACAACGATTAAGCTCAAGTTATATCGCACCAGATAGCCAGATATGTATTTCCACTATTCAAAGAATGTATTCTATTTTGAAAGGTGAGGAAATGGATGAAAGCGAAGAAGAAAATAGTCCTATTGAACAATCGTCCTGGCTTCAACAAAAGCTGGCTGAAAAAAAAGCTGTTCCTGTTTCTTATAATGAAAAAGTACCCATTGAACAATTTGATTTTATTGTCATTGATGAGTGTCACCGTTCCATTTATAACCTATGGAAACAAGTTTTAGATTATTTTGATGCCTTTTTGATTGGGTTGACAGCTACTCCAGATAAACGTACTTTTGGTTTCTTCAATCAAAATGTAGTAAGTGAATATACTTACGAAGAGTCTGTAATTGATGGCGTGAATGTTCCTTACGAAATTTATTCTATTGAAACAGAAATCTCCAAGAAAGGAGGTCTTATAGAATCAGGATGGTTTGTGGACAGAAGAGATAAACTTTCCCGAGCTAAACGTTGGCAACAAGAAGATGAAGATACAGAATATCTGCGTAATGATCTGGATAAAGCTGTAGTAAATGTATCACAAATCCGTACAATCATTAAAGAGTTTAAGCAGGCTTTAGAAACCAAGATATACCCCGATCGTTGGCAGAATGATGAATATGAAGTACCAAAAACTTTAATATTTGCCAAAACAGATTCCCATGCAGACGATATCATTAATATTGTGCGGGAAGAATTTGGGGAGGGCAATGATTTCTGTAAAAAAGTAACTTATAAAATTGATGAAGATCCAAAATCTTTATTAAATCGTTTTCGTAATGATTACTATCCTCGTATAGCAGTTACAGTAGATATGATCGCAACAGGAACAGATGTAAAGCCATTAGAAGTATTGCTCTTCATGCGTGATGTGAAAAGTGTCAATTATTTTGAACAAATGAAAGGACGTGGTACACGAACTATTAATGATGATAAATTACAATTGGTAAGTAAAACAGCTCGTGTAAAAAATCATTTCGTTATTGTAGATGCTGTGGGAGCTACTAAATCTAAGAAAACAGATAGTCGACCGTTAGAACGTAAACCTTCAGTCTCAATGAAAGAATTGTTGGGGGCAGTTACTATGGGAATTTCAGATGAAGATGTATTTCTGTCTTTGGCCAATCGACTTATTCGCTTAGATAAACAATTGAGTGAAAAGGAAAAAGAACATATTATTGAGCTTTCCGGAGGCAAAGCATTACTGCAGATTATCCGTGAGTTAATTGAAGCTTTTGATATTGATAAAATAGAAGAAAATGCCCAAAAACTATTACAGGTTATTCCTATACAGGAACGCACACCGGAAAAAATAGAAAGAGCAAAAGCAGAAGCCCACGAAGCTTTGATCAGAAAAGCTTCATTATCATTTAACGGTCCGTTGAATGAATATATTGATAATGTAAGAAAACAACACGACCAAATTATTGATCATATCAATATTGACACTGTACTAACTTCAGAATGGGATACAACAACAGTTGATAAAGCTGAAAGTTTAATTAATAATTTTGAAGAATATCTGCGAACTAATAAAAACGAAATCACCGCATTAAGTATTTATTTTGATCAGCCATTTCGAAGAAAAGAAATAACTTTCAAAATGTTGAAAGATCTTATGGAGAAAATACGACTGGAAAAACCGATATTTGCACCCCTGCATATCTGGGATGCTTATAAAAATATTGGAGCAACGACCACTCATGCTCCTAAAGATGAATTAACAGCTTTAGTCTCATTATTACGGAAAATCTGTGGAATAGATGATGTTCTAAAACCATATGATAAAACAGTAGATGACAATTTTAAGCAATGGATATTTGCTCAAAATGCCGGACAACATAATAGGTTTTCATCTGAACAAATGGAGTGGTTAAGGATGATTAAAGATCATATTATTAGCTCTTATCATCTGGAATTAGATGATTTAGACTATACACCATTTGATGTACAAGGTGGGCGTGGTAAAATGTATCAATTATTTGGCAACGATATGCAGACTATTATTAATGAATTAAATGAAGCTTTAGCAGCATAATGAAAGAAGATTGGGCAGAGTGTAAGATAATTGACATAGCACAAATATTGAATGGAGATAGAGGTAAAAACTATCCATCACGTGCACACTATACAAAATATGGAATCCCATTTATAAGTGCCGGTAATATTACTGAAAAGAATTCTTTAAACATTGAAACTCTTAACTATATTTCACAAGAAAGGTTTGAATTATTGAGAAGTGGATTGTTATTAAAAAATGACATTATATATTGTATAAGAGGGAGCTTAGGCAAATATGCTATTTTTAATTTGGAATCTAAAGGTGCAATTTCCTCCTCTTTAATGATTATTAGAAACTTACATATAAATAATCTTTTTCTTTATTATTATTTGGGATCACCTAGCGTTAAATATCAAATAAGTATTTTTGATAATGGAACGGCACAACCTAATTTAGCTGCAAAGGATTTTTGCAAGTTTAAATTTCCACTCCCACCACTTCCTGAACAAAGAGCAATTGTCAAAAAAATAGAAACTTTGTTTTCCTCTTTAGATGCTGGTATTGCAGATTTAAAAAAATCTCAAGAACAACAGAAAATCTATAGACAAGCTGTTTTGAAAAAAGCTTTTGAAGGAGAATTAACAAATACTAAGATTATAAGAAAAAAATTTAGTGAAATTTCAAGTACTATTGGAGATGGATTGCATGGAACACCAAAATATGACATAGATGGAAAATATTATTTTATAAACGGTAATAATTTAAATGATGGGGTAATCATTATTAAGCCAGAAACAAAAAAAGTAAATGAGACCGAATATTTGAAATACAAAAAGGGATTAAATAACCTTACAGTTTTTGTTTCTATCAATGGTACTATTGGTAATACTGCTTTTTATAATAATGAACCTATTATTTTAGGAAAAAGCGCTTGTTATATAAATCTATTAGAGGATATAGATAAAAAATATATTCATTATCATTTAAAAACGACAGAATTCTTAAATTATGCATTGAAAAATGCCACAGGAAGTACAATTAAAAATGTAGGATTGAAAACCATGCGTGAATATTTAGTTCCTATTCCATTATTATTAGAAAACCAACAACAAATCGTCAAAGAAATAGAGTCCCGTTTATCAATTTGTGATGCAGTAGAAAAACAAATCAAAAATAGTTTGGATCAGGCAGAAGCTTTACGCCAAAGCATTCTGAAAAAAGCTTTTGAAGGAAGTTTACTTACTGAAGAAGAATTAAGAGCTTGTAAAGCAGAACCAGATTATGAACCAGCTTCAGTTTTATTAAAAAGAATAAAGGCAGAGAAAGAGGTTCATAAACCTGTAAAGAAAATAAGTAAGAAAAAAGTGTCTTAAATAAGGGATTAAAAGAAGTTAGAAGAATGACTGAGTCAACAATTATATCAAAAATATGGAACCTTGCTAATGTGATGCGAGATGATGGTGTAGGTTATGGAGATTATCTTGAACAAATTACCTATTTACTATTCCTGAAAATGGTGGATGAATTAAATAAGCCACCTTATAATAAAAATATACCATTACCTAGAATAAAAGATGTTGAAGGGAAAGAGATTCCTAACGGAGATATTTGCAATTGGGAAAATCTAACGTCAAAAAATGGAGCTGAATTAGAAAGTTTTTATGTACAGCTTTTACGTACCCTTTCAAGTGAAAAAGGGATGTTGGGGCAGATTTATGCGAAAAGTCAAAATAAAATTCAAGATCCATCTAAATTATTACGCATCATTACATTGATTAACAATGAAGAATGGTCTGTAATGGGTTCTGATATTAAGGGAAAAATCTATGAAGGTTTACTTGAGAAAAATGCAGAAGATACCAAATCTGGTGCTGGACAATATTTTACTCCCCGTGCATTAATCAATACTATGGTGAAGTGTGTACAGCCTAAACCGCTGAAAACAATTATAGATCCAGCGTGTGGTTCAGGAGGATTCTTTTTATCTGCTTATGAGTATATTACACATCACCACAAGTTAGATCGTGAAGAAAAAAAGTTTTTAAAAGATGAAACTTTTCATGGTAACGAAATCGTAGCAAGCACACGCCGTATGTGTCTTATGAATTTGTATTTACATGGCATTGGTGAGATTGATGGTGAACCTTTAATTAAATCTTCCGATGCACTAATTGCAGCAGAGTCTAATACGTATGATTATGTATTGGCCAACCCTCCTTTTGGAAAGAAAAGCTCCTATATAGTAACCAATGAAGAAGGAGAAGTAGAGCGTGACGATATGAGTTATAATCGTCAGGATTTTTGGGAAACAACTTCCAATAAGCAGCTGAATTTCTTACAACATATTAAATCTTTGATGAAAATTGATGGTGAAGCCGCAGTTGTTTTGCCTGATAATGTTTTATTTGAAGGCGGAGCCGGAGAAGAAATCCGTAAGCAATTATTAAAATCTACAGAATTACATACCATTTTACGTTTACCAACTGGTATTTTTTATGCTAATGGCGTAAAAGCGAATGTTTTATTTTTTAATAATAAAGTAGCATCTAAGAAGCCGTGGACAAAAGAAATTTGGATTTACGATTACAGAACAAATGTACATCATACACTAAAGAAAAAACCTTTAACAGAAGCTGACTTAGAAGATTTTGTTACCTGCTATAACAGTTCTAATATAAACAACCGTAAGGAAACCTGGTCGGAAGAAAATCCAGATGGGCGCTGGAAAAAATTCACCTATGAAGAGATCATAGCCAGAGACAAGACTTCTTTGGATGTATTTTGGATTAAAGATCAAAGTCTTACAGATTTAGATAACCTACCAGAACCTGATATCTTGGCACAAGAGATTATTGATAATATAGAATCTGCCTTAGCAAGCTTTAAAGAGATTATGAAGGATTTGGAAAATTAAAATCATATACAAAAAGGTTCAGCATATGCTGAACCTTTTATAATATCTTAAATTACTTTTTATCAATAAGCTTTTCAAGTCTCCCATCATCTCATCCTTCTCCTTCAGCATCCTTTCATAAAGCTCCATCTTTTCTTCATGCATTTTCAGAATAGCTTCTACTGGGTTAAAAACAGGATGTCTATTAATTGCTGAAGCTCCATCTTTGAAATCACTAAACGTATTAGAAATAATATTCACTGCCTGTTCCTCATCAAAATTCTGAAATGCTTCTACTGGAATTTTCAATACTTCAGAAATTCGTTTCAGTAACAGGTCTTCAATAATTTCTTTCTGTTCCAGCAGAGAAACTTTCTTCTGGTTCCAGTCGTCCCCAAGGTCAAAAGCCAATGCTTCCTGCTTGATGCCCAGTATTTCTTTGAACCCTTGAAATTGATCTCCTCTCCTATTTCATCATTTCCTTCATTACACACTCTTTTTTTCTTCAAAAATCCATAAAAAACAAACTCTATTATCTCGTTTTAATTTTCTGATGAACGCTCCTCGAAAATCTTACAACACCCTATTTTTCTATGCTTTACACTCCCTATATTTGATCATAGTAACAACCAAAAACACAAAATCATGGCACTAGACAATTTAATCAGTGTAAGCTTTTCAGAAAGCGATTTACAAACCATTGACAAAGCAATTCAGGACATCCAGACCGTCCTTACCGGGAAAACCATCAACCTTACACCGGATCAGAGACAGCAATACGGAAGAATTGCAGAACAGAACAAACTCTTCGTAAATAAAGCCAAAACCTATATGGAACAAAACGTTCAACATATTCCGGGTTTCCTCGATAAGGCAGAATTCGACAGAGATTATATAGCCAGAGAACAGATAGAACAAAGGCTGCAACTGTTAGATTCCCTGGTCGAGCAGCTTTCAGATACCAAGGTATTACTGGATCACGATAATTATCATAATGCCATCAGTTTCTACCGAAGCATCAGATATCTTTCTGAAGAAAATGTACCGGGTACCAATGTAATTTACGAAGGAATGAAGCAGTTTTTTGTAGCGGGACAGACTCCAGGACAAACTGAAACACCTCCACCCACTTCTAATAACAATCAATAAGAATATACCCTTTTTTTGAGAGCGCGTGAAAACGTGCTTTTTTTGTGGTTATCTGTTTACCATATTTTGGTTGGAAATCGCAAAGACGCAAGTTCTTATTATAATGACGCTTTTTAAGGCGCAAGGATTTTATCTCCGATAAAATTTCTATACCCCGATCTATTCACCTGCTGAAAATCTTTGATTTTCTTGCGCCTTAAAAAACAGATCAATATTTAAAACTTTGCGACTTTGCGTTTAAAAGAAAATAATAAGCCATTGTATCTGAAGAAGTAAGATATTTTTAAAACGTAAAGTTTTCATTGGTTAGAATTTATGATTAGAGGGAGCAAAGGAATGGTGGCTACGCCACTATGAAGTCAGATGGACAGTGCTCATGATTCTTACAATAGTATTTTAATCCTCTTACCTTTACTAACACCCTCCAGGTAGTATAGCAACGGTCTCTACCCTCTTAGGTAACAGTCTCTATCCCCTTATATAAGTCCCTGAAGCCCCTTGCACAACACCCTTTACCCCCTTACCCAAGGGGGTATAGCCCCTTCATGAAGGGGGTGGAGACCGTTCATGAAGTCCCTCCAGGGGCTTGATGAAGGGGCTAGAGGGACTTCCGAAGGGCCTATGGGTATTTTCTGAGCAATATTTATAGTGACTTTAAAGAAAATTTACGCTTTCCCGTAAGTAGAAACTGGAGATTTTTATTATTATTGCTACTTCTAATGAAGAATCTGTTCTTTCGCTAAGAAGACAGCTAAACTAAACACCCAGAAAACCAAATGTCAGTAATAGAAACAGCAACAAGTTATTTTGAACGTCTTATCCAATCCGATGAATTTTATTTTCAGAAAGGAAAAGATGCATTAGAAAAATGGATGGATCTTTATTTATCCAATGAGGGACAGGTAGAACTGCAAAATCTTTTAGAGGACTATACTGCTTTTGCTGAAATTAGAGAGGGACATCAATTCTTTTCAATAAAGGAAATTCTCTTTAGCATCATTTCTTATTGTGATATTCACGCCCGTGGTAAAGCTATTTACAATCAGTATGACGATAAAAGAGTATTGGCTAAAGCAGGGGTAAGAATGAAACCATGGGTCATCAATACTTTTAATTACAAGTATCATAAAGATGATGTAAATATCACCGTAAAAAATGCCTTAGATATGCTGGCTATGCCAGAAAACAATATCAATTCTATAGCATTAAGCCATAGAGAACTTATCTCCAACCATTACCTTAATCATTCCTATAACCCGGACACTTTTGTTTCTGAACTGAAAGAAAAATTCTCAGATCTTGACAGAACCAAAAATCCGGAAAATCAAACATTATTAATAGCTGCCCATATCTATGATCAGAAAAAAGAATGGGATAAAAAACAAATGGATTTTAAAACCTTTATTGCCAATCTAAAAGAATATGCTGAGAAAAACCAACTGGAGTACGGTTTTGGAGATCTTAAAGGAAATAATATATGGATCTTTGATAAAGAACAGCATTTTAATCATAAAAGAGCTCATTATGAAGTGATTGTTAAAAAGGGAAGTATTTCCGTTGACCTACATTTTGAAGACGAGAATGAAAACGCAGAAATAATGAGAGCGTTATTAGGAACTCTTCCTTCCTTTCTGGAATGGAAAAAGTGGCACTTCGGAAACTCTGTTTCTCACATTAAGAAATTTACACTCTCCGATGAAGACCTTGTAGAAAAAGTGGTAGAATGCTTAGATGAGCTTTATGATGCCACCTCAGAAAAGCTAATTGCCTCCATAAAAACAATGAAATCAGAACTTAATATGAATAATACAATCCTCCATCCTCTTAATCAGATCTTATACGGTCCTCCCGGAACCGGAAAGACCTACAATACCATTAATAAAGCTATTCAGATCGCTAACCCTGATTTCTTGCTGTCTGAGCATACCAGAAAGCAAATCAAAGACGAATATAAAAAACTGGTAGATGAAGGAAGAATTGTATTTACCACCTTCCACCAGAGCATGAGCTATGAGGATTTTATTGAAGGGATAAAACCTAAAATTGATGAAGATGAGGACGGTAATAAAAAAGTGATTTACGAGGTAGAAAGTGGTATTTTCAAAAGAATTGCTGATAAAGCCAGAAAACCAAGATTAAAGAGTGAAAACTCAACCAAGCCCTACACTTTCGACGATGCATGGAGCGACCTAGTTCTGGATGCCAATACACACCTGGAGGATAAAAATCCGCTTGTATTAACCATACAGACTCCTGATTTAGGATTGAAAATAGTGGATGTTTCTGACAAGGGAAATCTAAATCTGAAACCCATCTATTCTGAAGATTCAAAAATCTATACCGTATCCTATTCCAGAGCTGAAAAACTGCAACAGGCATTTCCTGACCTCTCAGTGATTAAAAATGTGAATAAAGAGTTCAGAGCCGTAATCGGAGGTTCCAATTCTACGGCTTACTGGTCTGTTTTAAACTATATCAATACTAAAATAAAGGAAAAGTCTATTACCGAAGTAAAAGAAGAAACTCTTCCTCCGCTTCCCCATGTGCTTATCATTGATGAAATAAACCGTGGAAATGTTTCTCAGATCTTTGGAGAACTCATTACTCTTATTGAAGAAGATAAACGCCAGGGCAATAATGAAGCTTTAGAAATTCCCCTTCCTTACAGCAAAAATAAATTCGGAGTTCCTTCCAATCTATATATTATCGGAACCATGAATACGGCAGACAGAAGTGTGGAAGCTTTGGACACCGCATTGAGAAGAAGATTTTCTTTTGAAGAAATGCCTCCTAAGCCTGAGCTTCTGAATCCGTCAACAATGGTAGAAAATCTTTTATGGGAATATAAAAGTCACGAATGGACCGATGAAGAATATCTGGCTGAAGAGAATAAGTTATTCTCTGCTTTAGGTGTTTCTGAAGATTTCAAGAGTAAAAAAGAAGGCATCTGGGAACAGATGAAGAAAGATAAGGAAACGAAAACAGAAAAAGAATCCAGATATTTTCAGGATTTTATCTATAACAGGATAGATTTCGAGAAATTACTCAATATTATCAACAACCGTATAGAAAAACTGATTGATAAAGACCACGCCATTGGACATGCTTATTTTATCGGAAAAGACAATGCAACCATTAAAGATTCTTTTTATAAAAATATCATTCCTCTTTTACAGGAGTATTTCTTCGGAGATTATGGTAAAATAGGATTGGTATTGGGCAAAGGATTTGTAAAAAAGAAAGTTACTGCATCCTCTGTTTTTGCAACATTCGATGATTATGAAAGTGAATATTCAGAAAGAGAATCCTATGAAATTATAGATTATAGAAAACCAAATCATAATTATAAAATCGGAGAAACTGACATGGATTTCTCAAAAGCAGTTCTTTTGCTAATGAATCAGGCTATTTAATGAAACCAATAGAATCCATTGTTGTTTTTGAGCATGAAAAGCTCTACTTTACTGACGAACACAAAAAACTAAAGCTGGACCAGGCTTTAGAGAATTATTATGGTGATGGGACACCGTTTTTTAGCCTTATAAAAAACGGTGTAAAATTTAATCAACATGTCGGAGTCATAAAAATCGGCCAAACAACCATTGAAATTCTTCCAAAAGCAGATCATAATGGCAAAGATGAATGGAGACAATTATTGTACGACATGATACGGACAGTATGGGGATTTGAAGTAAAGATTTCCAGCAGTGCCTCATTAAAGTTGAAAAAAAACTCCATTCTGGATCTTTATTATGAACTGTATATAAAAGAATTAGAGTACCTTCTTCACAGGGGACTCATTAAAAGATATAACAAAAAGGAAGGAAATCTTCATGCTTTAAAAGGGTCTCTGCAATTTTCAAAACATATAGCGCAGAATCTGGTTCACCACGAAAGATTTTATGTAAAGTATTCTCATTATGATGCAAACCATGAAGTACACCGTATTCTATACAAGGCTCTGAAGCTTATTGAACAGACGAATAGCAAGCCGGATCTGAGCAGCAGAATTGGTACATTACTGTTGAATTTTCCCGAAATGAATGATCTCAAAGTCACAGATTCAACGTTTGAGAAAATCAACTTTGACCGAAAAAATCAACATTATGAAAAAGCTCTGCAGATCGCAAAGCTGCTTCTACTCAACTACCATCCTGATGTATCGAGAGGAAAGAATAATGTATTGGCTTTACTATTTGATATGAACCGTCTTTGGGAACAGTTTGTATATATAGTATTAAAGAAAAATATAAAATATACTGACGTAAAAGTAAAAGCCCAACAATCAAAGGAATTCTGGAGATCAGAATCCTCAGCCAGCAAAATGAAACCGGATATTGTTCTTGAAGCTAACGGTAACACAATTGTTCTGGACACGAAATGGAAAAACCTAAACGGAAGTTATCTTCCGTCACCCGAAGATCTGAGACAGATGTATGCTTATCACCTGTATTTTAAAGCAACAAAAACAGCCCTGGTATATCCGGGAGAAGAAAGTAAACTGATTAAAGGTGATTATTCGGCTATAGAAAATGATATGACAACTGATAAACTTACCTGTGGAATAGCTTTTATCTCAGCTCACAAAGATATTCACCAATGGAAACAGAATATTGTATCATTTGTAAAAGATCATTTTATTAGCTCAGCCAATTCGGAGGAGATATTTTAAAAGATTGATTGGGATATAAATTTTTATAACAAAAAGTTTAGATTCCTTCGGAATGACAAAGTGGGCGGGTATCATGCGTATATGGATATTTATTTCCTTAAGACTTTACCACAAAAACTATTCGCTCAGACTCTACACGCAGTTTGTCATTCCGTAGGAATACTGATACAGAAAGGTTTTTGATAATGAATAGTCATAAAATAAAAGTTTAGATTCCTGCAGAATGACAAGGTGAGTGGGTATCATGCATATCTGGAGACTTATTTACTCAAGACTTTATCACAAAAACTATTCACTCAGACTATCCACACAGTTCGTCATTCCGTAGGAATCCAGATTCAGAAATGTTTTTTGAAATAAATGATTATAAAATAAGGGTTTAGATTCCTACGGAATGACAAAGTGGGCGGGTATCATGCATATTGGGATACTTATTTGCTCAAGACCTTGCCACAATACTTATTCGCTTAGACTATCCGCACAGTTTGTCATTCCGTAAGAATCCAGGCACAGAAAGGTTTTTGGATAATAAATGATGATAAAAAGAGTTTAGATTCCTGCGGAATGACAAAGACTGTGTTTTATGACTTTGTTTAGGTTGAAGGTACATCTTAATCTTACTCCATTTCTTACAAATTTAAATGAGAGCTTATACTCAATTCAAAACGAAACTCCTATTTCTTCTTTCAATTACATTGATTAAATCCAATTGAAAAAACAAGTAGAGTATATTTTTTGTAACTTTTGTAAAACAAACACACAAATGATTGAGTTTTCAAGAGGAAGATATACCTACTATATCTATATTCTCACCAATAAAAACAGAAAAGTACTTTATACTGGCGTTACAGGAAACCTCCACAGGAGATTACATCAACACAAAACAAAGCTAAATCCCGGTAGCTTCACAGCAAGATATAATCTTGAATTTCTAATTTATTACGAGAAATATGATTGGATTCATCATGCCATTGAAAGAGAAAAGGAAATTAAAAACTGGTCAAGAATTAAGAAACTTGAACTTATAAGGAGAACAAAAATACTAATTTAGAATTTTTGAATTACCTGTTTGAAAATTAGTTTTGATATGGACTATATTCACACAGATTGTTATTCCGTAGAAATCCAGATACAGAAAGGTTTTTGATAATAAATGATCATAAAATAAGAGTTTAGATTCCTACGGAATGACAAAGTGGGCGGGTATCATGCGTATTTGGAGACTTATTTAATCAAGACTTTACCACACAAACTATTCGCTCAGACTATTCCACACAGATTGTCATTCCGTAGAAATCCAGATACAGAAAGGTTTTTGATAATAAATGATCATAAAATAAGAGTTTAGATTCCTACGGAATGACAAAGTGGGCGGGTATCATGCGTATCTGGAGACTTATTTACTCCAAACTTTACCACAAAAACTATTCGCTTAGACTCTCCACGCAGTTTGTCATTCCGTAGGAATCCAGATTCAGAAAAGTTTTTGATAATGAATGATCATAAAAATGAGCGTTTAGATTCCTGCAGAATGACAAGGTGAGCGGGTATGATGCGTATGTGGATACTTATTTGCTCCAGAACATGATACAAACTATTTCGCTCAGACTATCCGCACAGTTTTTCATTCCGTAGGAATCCAGACATAGAAAGGTTTTTGGATAATAAATGAGGATAATATAAGAGTTTAGATTCCTGCGGAATGACAAGGTGAGCGGGTATGATGCGTATGTGGATACTTATTTAATCCAAGACATTAATACAAACTATTCGATCAGACTATTCACACAGTTGTCATTCCGTAGGAATCCAGATACAGAAAACTTTTTGGATAATAAATGATGATAAAAATATTAGTTTAGATTCCTGCGGAATGACAAGGTGGGCGGGTATAATGTGTATGTGGAGACTTATTCACTCCAGACCTTGGTACAAAAACTACTCACTTACACTATCCACAATATTCGTCATTCCGTAGGAATCCAGATTCAGAAAGGTTTTTTGATATTAAATGAGGATAAATAAGCGTTTAGATCCCTGCGGAATGACATGGTGGGCGCTTATAGCGTGACAAAGTGGGCGCCATTATATGGATTTATTTGTTATACACAGTTATTTCAATTAACTCCTACGCCCTTCATAATACTTTAACAAGCATTATACCCATTCCCCAGATAAATTTTCGTTCTTTTGCAAAAAGTTTTAATTTTTAAATAATCGCATGTCGAAGTTTGATGAAATACGGTATTTTCATGATCATGAAGTGAATGAAAGATTGCAGAGTGTAGCCCGTGATCCTATGATGAAAGCACTGATGAACTTTACTTTTCCCGGTGTGGATGAGCAGGTCTGGCTGGAACAGTTTAAAGAGATCCACTCTATAAGTGATTTTCAGCATCATTTTGTAGCGTATACCGTTCGTCAGATCCTTGCAAAAAGTTCTGAAGGTTTAACGACCTCAGGCTTCGATAAACTGGATAAAAATACTCCATACCTTTACATTTCAAATCACAGAGATATTGTACTGGATACTTCCCTGCTTAATCTGGCTCTTCTGGAAAGCGGCCACATTATGACTGCTTCAGCCATTGGGGATAATCTTGTGAAAAGAAACTTTTTGAATGTATTGGCTAAACTGAACCGTAACTTTCTGGTTCAAAGGGGACTGTCGCTTCGTGATCAGCTTAAAAGTTCACAAACGATGTCTGAGTATATTGATCATCAACTGCACCACGAAAACCGTTCTGTATGGATCGCCCAGCGTGAAGGCCGTACCAAAGACGGTAATGATGCCACTCAACAGGGTGTTTTAAAAATGCTTGCCATGGCATCAGGAGATCAGTCACTGATAGAGTATTTTAAAACCTTAAAGATTGTTCCTATATCTATTTCTTACGAATATGATCCTACAGATTCTTTGAAAATGCCTCAGCTTCTCGCACAGCACAGGGATGAGGAATACATCAAAGGTAAAAATGAAGACTTTACCACTATGCTCAGCGGAATATTAGGACAAAAGAAACGAATTCATCTGCATGCCGGTGATGTTATTGATACAGAACTGGATGAAATTGCCACTACGATTGAGAATAAAAACAAACAATTGCAGGCCGTTGCGCAGGTGATTGATCATTCTATCATTAAGAATTATAAGCTTTGGCCGACAAAATATATTGCTTATGATCTGATTCATAACACAGATACCTATGCTTCACAATATACTGAACAGGAGAAACAGTTATTTATCCGAAGGCTTGAAATGCGTATAGACCCGTCAGATCCAGTTTCTAAGGAGTATTTTCTGGCGATGTATGCCAATCCTTTGGTGAATAAACTGAAGCTTGAAGAAGGTTTTGAAGGATAGTTTACGATAAGAAAGAGACTGTCTCATAATTAAATCATTTGACTATGTCATTTTACGAAGGAAGAATGTTATTAATGAGATTCTTCCTTCGTCAGAATGACACTTTTAACAAAGCCTCTTAAATCCAACAGATTTTTATTTAGACTGTGACATGAAGTCTGCTTCTATAATGGCATCTGCAAATGCTTTTGGAGCTTCCTGTGGTAAATTGTGTCCAATTCCGCCTGTGAGGGTATGATGGGCATATTTTCCTGTATATCTGGAAGCATAACTTTCGGGGGCAGGAAATGCAGCTCCGTTGGCATCACCTTCCAGGGTAACTGTTGGGACTGTAATGGAAGGAGATTTTGCCAGTTTAGCTTCAAGCGCATCGTATTGTTTTTCTCCTTTCGCCAATCCCAGACGCCAGCGGTAATTGTGGATCACAATATCAACATGATCAGGATTATTGAATGCTGCGGCAGAGCGTTCGTAGGTCTGGTCATCAAAACCCCATTTTGGTGAAGCTGTTTTCCAGATCAGTTTATTAAATGCTGTAGTATTGGTTTTATAGCCTTTATACCCTCTTTCAGTTGAAAAGTAATACTGATACCACCATAAAAATTCAGCATTTGGAGGGAGAGGTTTTTCGTTGGCCTTTGGGCTTCCAATTAAATATCCGCTTACGGCGACCAAGCCCGTACAACGTTCTGGCCACAATGCTGCCATGATATCTGCAGTTCTGGCTCCCCAGTCAAAACCGCCGATGATCGCTTTATCAATTTTCAGGGCATCCATAAAAGCAATGATATCTAATGCAACAGCACTTTGCTGACAGTTTCGTTTTGTATTGGGTGAAACAAAGGTCGTTGTACCGTAACCTCTTAAATAAGGGACCAAAACACGGTACCCTTTTTCGGCAAGGATAGCTGAGGATTGTTCAAAACTGTGGATATCATAAGGCCATCCATGAAGAAGGATGACAGGTTTCCCATTTTCAGGTCCTACTTCTGCGTAGCCTACATCCAGTAGTCCGGCTCGGATTTTCTTTGTATTCTGGAAAGCTGATCTGACAGCTGTATTTTCTGTATCTTTCCCGCCAGTGGCAGAAGTCTGTGCTTTTAGAGATAGTAACCCCATTCCTATAAAAATGACCATGGATAAAATGGCCTGTGTTTTTTTACTGAAGTTCAATGTAGTATTCATAATAGTGATGTTTTGTGATGGTAAAATTATGATATAACAGAGTCAGGAATAAGTGTAAATACTTTGAACAGGTCATATTGAACGTTGAATGCTGATTTTCGGGCGGTAAACCGGACAGCAGAATATATTAAGATGTCTAGCATTAATATTAAATATGCAAAACATAGTTCATCATCAAGCAGTTTTTCCAAAAACATTATCTTCGTATCTGAAAAAATTTGACAAAATGAAGAAAATAATATTTCTGGCTTCGGCGGTCCTTGTTCTCAATTCATGTGTGGTAAGAACGGCTACAAAAGTAGTATCTGGAGCTGTAAGCTTAAGTTATAAAGCAGTAAAAGGAACGGTAAACGGAATCAGCTGGGCGGTAAGCAAAGCGAAGGGAAAGATTGATGAAGACCGTGTGGACGGAACCTGGAAAGTGGTAGGTGTTTACCGTGGTTCTTTCGAGGATTTTTCAAAAGATCAGAATCCTGACGGCTCATTCACCTCAGAATGTACGGAAGGTTTTGATCAAATTGTGTTCAAGGCTAAAAAGTCTAAATTCAAACCGGTACACTGCAGTTCACAGGATGAAGACTGGGTAAAATATTCTATGGAGTTCGGAAAAAATCCTTCAACGAAAGAAAAAGAGAATTATATAGAATACAATTCCAACAATTATATTTCTGTCATAGATGCCAATAATAAGACTATGATTCTGGAAGGAAACCTGATGCCTAAGCAGGCATTTTCCGGAGCTAAGCTGTATCTTCTGGAAAAGGTAAAATAGAATACAGAAGGAGCAGGTTATTTTAAAAACTGGTGTGCAATAAAATAACCTCCTCCTACCACCAGTAATGGCAATGCAATAGAAATCAATATTAAAGGCCAGGCAAAAATTCTGAAATACGTATATAATTCTACGGAAGAAGGATCATCCGGATCATAGATAACGGTCTCTGTCTCTCCTACCGACCATGCTGAAGGATTGGTGCCTTCCGGCAGTTCGTAGGTATATTCAATATTATTTCTGGTACGGAAGGTAAAGAGAGGACTGAATACTATTCCATCCGAATCAAATTCCCGCAGTGAAGTAACAGTTGCGGTGGTCTTTTCTGCTTTCTTTAAGAATGAAAGAGTGTTTCTAAAACTTAAGAATGCAAAAATAAACAGCACTATTCCCGCACCGAGAATTAAATAATATTGCCACATAACTTTCTTTTTATTTCTGCTCATATCTGTTATATTCTGAAAACAAATAGTATGTTATTTCATTTGTTTTCAGATCAATAACCGAATATACAAAGATTTATTATAGCATGAATAGTTATTTGGTTTCTATCTTAATAATTTTTTGCCCCTGCTCTCCTAAGTAATGAAGGACCAGTTTTTCATAGACTTTGTAGCCATCATCTACATTGGTAAATATCACAATTCCTTTTCCTGAGTTGGGCAGTACAATAGCAATACACCTTGTTCCCTGGTCTGCTCCACCATGGGATAAAGCATATTCACCATTTCCCAGATCGTAGATTTCAAGTCCCAACCCAAAATATTTACCCTCTTTTACTTTTACCTGTTTTTTGATCATTTCCTGAAAGACTTCCGGTTTCAGATTTTTTCCTTTCATAACGCTGATCATAAAATTCCCGTAATCTTCTATCGTAGTATGCAGGTCATCGGCAGCATTTGCGGTTTTAATTTTTTCTATTGGATATGCATCTCCTTTTTCGTTGTATCCCGTTATAAATCTTGACTCATCCGTGTTCTGATCCCAGATATAGTTTGTATTACGCATTTTGAGAGGCTGAAAGATCAATTCTTTTGCAAGCTGGTCCAGTGATTTTCCAAACTTCTTTTCCAATGCTTTCCGAAGGTATTCAAAACCTTCTCCTGAATATTGGTATTTTGTACCGGGATCAAACTGAAAGTTCAGTTTTTTGTCAGCATTCATCCATCTCCAGTTGGGAAAGCCGGTCTGGTGGGTCAAAACTGTTCTGGTGGTCAGTTTGTGATGTCTGGGATCGTTGATGATATCGGGATCTGTCCAGTAGGTATCTAAAGGTTCGTCCAACTTCCATTTTCCTAAACTTATCAGCCTTAATGCTACCATTGTAGTGACAGGTTTGGTAAGGGATGCTACATTAAAATAAGCGTTGACGTGAGCTGGAATTCCTTGTTTTGTACCTCCAAAAACTTTTACCTGCTGTAATTTTCCCCCTTCGATAATTCCTAATCCCAGGGTTGGAACCTTATTCTCTTTCAGCCAGCTTTGCATCGACTGATCGTTATCAAACATGGTTTCACTATCAGTAGTCTGCTTAGGATGGTGATCAAAGCTCAATGAATTTTTAAGTTTCCACTCAGCATTTTCTAAGATCCACAAGTGAGTAAATTTTGCTTCCCCGACTAATTTCTCGGCCTGATCTCCTATTTTTTCATAAAACAGATGGTCTCCATTCTGAATGGCAGCATATATTTTTCCCTCTTTATACATGGGATAAATCTCAGTACTTTTATCAACCAGGACTCTTTTTAACTGATAGGTTTCCGGAGATTTGCACAATCCATTTTTAAAATCAATGATGAATTTCTTTTTATCCTCAAAGCCGCCTTTATCATGATAAAATTCAAACCCGTCGCTTAACATGCTTTCCATCTTTCCTATGTTACAGGTATTGTAACCTGCTGAAAAAAACAGGCTGTCTTTTGATATAATTGTTTTGTAAAGAGGATCTGTTTTTTCTGTCTGCGCTTGAACGATATTCATCAACAGAATAAGAAAAGGAAGGATAAGCTGTGCCGATTTTGTCATTGTTATTTTTTTGACAAAGATTCAATTTCATTTTGTTTTTCAAATAAAAAAGAACCCGACAATAACCCGACAAAGCCCCGACAATAATTATAACATACTGAATTTCAACTTAAAATACAATTTCTTTTTACGGTCAATCTCAGCAGCATTCCGGAGGATCATGAATACATTGGACAATGCAATAAGGATCATCAGAATAAGAGTAAACTCTTTTCCAAGCTTTAAAAAGATACCGAGCATAAATACAATGGGTGCTATAGCAGTCCAAAACATCTGCAGAGAGATAATCTGTTTAGTAAGACTATTTCTCTGTTTCGTAATAAACATCAACAGAAAGGGAGCCAGAATATTTAATGGTGGTACTACCACAAATAATAAGGAGGATAGATTGATCATCTTAATCATAGAATAATTGACCGTTTCAGATTCTTCTGCGGCTTCTGTTTTTACCTCATCATTTTCCTGGGAAATAATGATTTCTTCCTGCAGTAATAAAGATTCCTCTATTTCCAAAGTCTGCGCCAACGCTCTTAAAGTATGTCCCTTAGGTTCTGTTCCGGATTCTATCCGCTGAATGGTTCTTACAGAAATTTTTGATTTTTCTGACAGTTCCTCCTGAGTCAGATTTTTTTGTTCTCGTATCGCTTTTAGTCTGGACATGTTCTGGGGTAATTCGGAAAAAAATGTTTTGGCTAATTTACAGTTTTCCATTATTAAAAACAGAAGACCTCTTTTTTTAAATTGAATAGTGCTGAAAATTATTATTCATATAAGAAATAAGTGTACTTTTATTAAAAAATAACCTTCTATTTTTCAACCATTTATAAACATCAACACCAGATCAGTTTATGGAAAATACAATATCCAAATCCGAAATCAGGAAGAATATTGCCACTTACCTGTGCCTTACCTTGCT
Source organism: Chryseobacterium sp. GVT01B (assembly GCF_019970045.1). Taxonomy (GTDB): domain Bacteria; phylum Bacteroidota; class Bacteroidia; order Flavobacteriales; family Weeksellaceae; genus Chryseobacterium. Next base: position 319,554 of record NZ_JAHXYI010000003.1, on the reverse strand, counting down.
TTTCTGTCTCCCTGTCTATTATATGTGTATTCGTACGGGGAAACTCGGCGGCGGGATTATATCTTACGCTACGATTGTAATGTGGTGCCCGGCTATTGCAGCACTTCTTACCTGTCGTATCCGGAAAATTCCTGTTTCTTCCCTGGGTTGGAAATGGGGCCTTACGAAATACCAGATCATGGCTTACTGTATTCCAATTGTCTACTCTTTTGTTCCTTACCTTATCATCTGGATCACTGGGGCTGGCGGATTTTATAATCATCAGTTTGTAGCAGAAGCTGGTAAAGGGATGGGATGGAATCTTTCCGATGGTCAGACCATTATCCTGTATGTCATTCTGATGAGCAGCTTTGGTATGGTACGTTCTGTGGGCTCGGCGTTGGGTGAGGAAATAGGCTGGCGGGGTCTTCTTACTCCGCAATTGGCTAAGATCAATTCTTATACTGTCACCTCTCTTTGGATGGGGCTTATATGGGCTATTTATCATTATCCTCTTCTGCTGTTTTCCAATTATAACACGGGTGGCCCGAAATGGCTGGCTCTTTTATGTTTTACGGTGATGATATTTGCTTCTTGCTTTATTTTCACCTGGCTGCGGTTAAAATCAGGAAGCTTATGGACGGGAGCTATTTTGCATGCCAGCCACAACCTTTTTATACAGTCTATTTTTACACCGCTTACTGTAGATACGGGAAACACCAATTATTATATTGATGAGTTTGGTATTGCTCTGCCCATTGCAACTGCTGTTGTAGCTTATTTCTTTTGGAGAAAGAGAAAAGAGTTGCCTGAAAGGGATTCTGAAGATGCTCTTCTTTCTGCATAGCATTATAGTCAAAAAAACAGCCTTCTGTGTAGAAGGCTGTTTTTTTGAAATATCAATGAAAATTCAGCAGAGTTCGGCTTACTGTTTAATTGGCAATTTCTAACAGTTTTTTGTAATCTTTTCTTTTCTGTGGGATGATAGGGTCGTAAGTAATTTGTTTGTAAATCCAGCGTTCAGGTCGTAAGAAAGAGAGTATAAGCTCCATATCTTTGTCATTAAACCCTTCATAAAACCTACTTTTTTCTTCTTTTGATATAGGTGTTGGAGGTGTTCCATCTTTTTTACGAGGAGCATAATGTGCCCCTATATAATCTCTTTTTTCTCCTCTGAATTTTTTTTCTATTTCAGGTTTATGTTTTATTTTCAGATCTGCTATCTGTCTGTCTGTTTTGGGTCCGGTTGTCCTTATTATTCTGCTAATTTCTTCATTAAGTTCTTCCTCAATTTTTGTATTTATTTCTTTTATTTTTTCCTGAAGAAATTTACCTGATCGTGTTGGAGGTTGACTCAACAGTAAGCGTTCGTATCCGGTGGCATCTCCTCTTTTTAAAGTCTTACCTCTGCCTATATCCTTCCAGGCAAGCATTCTGCGGCCACTCTCGCTTCCTTCTTCTTCCATATACCTTACCGTGTATCCTAACATCGCCATCACTTCAAGGTTACCGCTTCTGAAGCCCAGATGCTTTACATGGGTAAAGTTTTTCTCAAAGTACTCATACAGCTTAAACTGTCCAAAACGGGTATTACCTCCCCATGCTAATAAAGATGGTGTTTTTTCATCCCAAAATTCGGTGATATTGAATACTTTGGAAGGGTGAATAGTACTTTTGACCTCATTAACAATATCATCAAACTTAGATCCTCTCTCTTTCACATAGCCTTTGTCACCCGTAATAATAATTGCATCATACATATCTGCTACCCTATAAACAATCTGCCTGATTCCTGTATAGCTGGTATCGTGTTCTATATGGATATCTCCTCCTTTCCCACTGAAGCGGGACCATAAAATAAGTAAGTTGTTTCCACTGGTAGGGATTCCTTTTTGTTCCAGCCATCTTTTTATAGCCTGATTCTCATCGTCATTGATATTTACCTTCCATCTTTCTTTTAGCTTATCCCGTAAGGCCGGTGAGTATTTTCTGGCAATGTAATCTGTTCCATAGTTCACCCCTTTAGTATATCCTTCTCGCTTATACTTGTGTGCTTCATTTTCTAATTTTCTATTACCTGCTCCCCTTAGCTGTTTTACTTTTACAATATGTATTCTTTCCTCACCTATTCCGGAATCTTCATAGAATTTTTTTATAGAATCTGCTTTATCCGTATGGTCTGTGAAAGTACCGTCGCCTTTTGAAATGACAACATGAAGTTCCTCATCATCAATTAAAGCCGCGGCAATCCCAAACATATCACCTGTAGCATATCCGGGTTGGGTAAGTACTTTAACTTTAGGTTTAGGGGTACGTTGAGGTGCTGGTCTTGGTGCTGGTCTTCGATTAGCATCAACTGTATTGGAAGCACCTTCTTTCTTTTTTTTCTTATTTCTTGGCATATCGTTTATTATTACGTTAGGAAACAAATTTCAAGGTAAAGCTCCCGACTCAGTAGAGGGGATCCACCCATTTTCAGAAATTCAGGGTTTACCCGTATGGGTAGACAAGGTATTTGTGTATTCACCTGTTATGATTATTAAATACACTTATATATGTGAGTCTGTTTTCGGGATTTTAATTATGCACGATATGATATTGTATAAAAATTTCACTCATAGGAGAATTCCCTTATTTTTTAAAATTCAGTTTTTTCCCTTAATGAAGATTTATTTCGTTTGATGAAATTTGTATCAGACAAAAGAGATCAACAGTCTCACAGTTAAGACTTAATCAGGAAATACTATTAAGGTTGAGTTGAAAGAAAGTCTTTGAAAAAAGATGTTTGAAAATAAAAATAATAATAACCCATTAAAACCAGAATATGGCAGAAACAGTAAACACCCAGACTACAGATGCAGTAACGCAGACCAATGTTACCGTACTTGGTGAGTCTCCCGCACAGGCTATGAGTATGCTTTACCAGATGGCCACCCATGCCAGTGGAATATCCATTCAGAATTCTGTAACGAATCAGCAGAACTTGAACCAGCTCAACCCTGCGATTGTTGCAGATGCCATTAAAATTTTAAAAGGATAATATAAAACCTTACGATCATGAGTGAACACAACAGTGAAACCCAACAATCCCAGGCAGCCAATGCTACCACTCCGGCGGAGAAAGCTGTAGTATTTGTGAACAGTGAGGTACTGGCCCCTCCTAAGGCTTCCCCAATGACCGGAGTAACAAAAGTAATGATAGAACAGTCTACAGGAATGATGGTTCAGGATTTACAGTCTTTTTTGAAAGGATTTGAGCAGGTAGGTTTGATTGCATTAAGCAGATTGGCCAATAATCTACTGACGTATGGAACGACTTTCGGGCCGGCTCCCGGCAGTAAGGAAACCTCCACTCAGATGGCAGAGCACCTGCAGGGTCAGGATGCAGGAAAAGGAAATGAAATGATGAAGGATTTATTCAAAATGGTAAGTGAATATGCTGAAGTGAAGGCTAAAATTTCCAATACTATTTACAATGTCAACACATCTCCGGTTCCAGCCGCACTTCCTTCTCCCCCTTCGTTTACGGAAGTTTCTCCTGAGCCTGAAGATCCCGAAAAAAAAAACGAGTAGATCCGGTTCCGGAAGAAATCTCATCAGAAAAGGAAGGTATGAGAAAAAGCTTTATCACGGCTGATCATGGGGGAAAATTAGTATTAAAGTCAGTAAAACTGACACAGCCACTCGTAAAACCAGAGATTAAGGAAGCAGTAATTCCTTCAGTAGAACCTGAAGTTAACCGAAAGAAAAAAACAATAATAAGCCAACTCCTTGAAAAAATTAAAATAAATAAAATATGAATTATTCTTCAACAACCAAACCCGCCAAAATTTTAAACCTGGAAAATTTAAATGATTTAAATGAACGACTTTACCTGACCCGAAGCAGTGATATTTCTTATTTTGACACGAGAAGTGCTGATGTGAAAAAGACGGAACATAATGCAGAGCGAGTTGTATTTAATCTTCAGACCTCAAACATTAATATTCAGCCTGCCATAAGACTGGTGAACTGCATCAACAGAGGAAATAAAAGATACAATCATTTCCAGTCTTTTGTAGTGGAGCCCATAGATAGATCAACGGGAATTGCCGTCATCATGGTGAAGCTGGATGATCCGAAAGCTTTTTACTGTAATGTGAGAATTTTACCTTTTACCACCTTAAACGAAATTGCAGTTTCAGATCTTGATTCAAAACTTCTTACGATTAATCTTGAAAAGGCAAAGTGGATTCTTAAAACAGATATCACGATCACCCCATCTGATACGGGAGAAGCTCAGTATTCGGTACATGATGTGGATGTAGCTGCTATTGCCGAACTGGTAAGCCAGGAAGAAATAATTGAATTAAAAAGAGAACTGGAATTTCAGGCTTCTAAACTGATCGCACATTATTTCCAGGAAATCCTGAGTATTGTAGTGAATGAAAATCCTCCCAACAACGGCCGACTTCCTGTGATTCCGGATGATTATATCCTTACCCTTCCTCCCAACCAGTTAAAAGAAATGTTGTCAGCTACTGCTATTTCAGCATGTATAGCATTGGAGATAACAGGTTATAATGTAGTAAAAGATATTAACCACGACTGGAAGGCTGCGGCAGCATTTATTAATTATCTGCTGTAAAGTAAACGCTCATTTTTCAACTTTATAAAACAATACTTATGCGAAGAAGAATCCGCAAAAAGGCACCCGCTCACAAACCTCCGCTCCCAGTAACGGAACCTGAAATCATAGAAAAAGAAATCATGCCTTTTGTTTTAAGACATGAAGATGAGATCATTACTTATATCAGGGATAAAGCCATCAAAGAAACGATGAAATCACTGGCTCCTTTGCTGGAAAAGCTGGAAGAAGCCGTGAAACAGCAAGAAATTCCTCAGGTACAGACTGCCACACCTGCCCAGGCTGATCCTCCCATGATGAACTACGAAGAACAATTGAAAAGACTTCAGGAGGCATCTACGGCAAAGGTAAAGGAGAAAGAGCTCAAAATAATGGACAGAATGAACAAGCTGAGTGCCAGATTTGGTAATATCCGCCCATAGAAACATCAAAACCCAAAGATATTATGAACGAAATTGATACTATAATTATGGGAATGTCTACTGCTGTACCTAACGCTATTTCAACACAGGTAAGTGCACATTCTACAGGTGCAATGCAGATCAATTCTGCCTTGAACCAACAACGAAACAACATGACCGCCATCAGCAACTATGTCATGGGAGTAAAAAAAATGGGATCCGGAAAGCTGAAACACAAAGAATCAGGACTATTTAGAAAAGGACGTTTCTAATTCCGGTTTCACCACCACGGATGCGGTTTATTTTCTCTGCAAAGATGAATTCCGGTGCCCTCAATATATACAATCAGGTCAACATTTATTTTGCACCGTTTTTCAGATGCTGTCTATTTGCAGAAGCAATTATTCAGAATCCATCTTTAGCCCAAAAGAATCCAGCATAGCCAGTATACCTGCAGCAGATATTTATTTTTAAGACAGATATTAAAAATGAAAACCGCATCCTTTTTATCAAGAAATATGCTTTAAACTCACGCAGATTTTACAGATAGGGTCTCAACCATTGTATTCAGAGCCACCTTCAGATCCAATCACTTATAACCTGTCAATATCAATGCTTTTGAAATGTATCCATCTGCAGGATCTGTAGTGAGTTTAAAATAAACATAAAACTAGTTTACCTCAATAATTATTAACCGAGATCACATCTCAACAAAAACAAAAACAATTATGCCAGTTAATGAACAAATCACAGACGCAGTAACGCAATCGAACGTGAAAGTAGTAGGAGAATCTCCTGCAATGGCTTTAGCCAACGTGTACCAATCTGCAGCACATTCTACAGGAATCATGTTTGAAAATGCAGTGAATGCACAAAACCAACAGAACATTTTAGGCCAGGCAGCTACCACTCAGGGTATTCTGCAGATCTATAGCCTGGATACGGTAGCAGATGCGGTATCAATAGCTAAGATTCTTAAGCCTTAATTTTTAAGCTTTTTTGATAAAAAGTAATTCTCAGCCGGAAAATCCGGTCGTTTTTTAACCTAAATAAACAATAATCATTATGCCAGTTAACGAACAAATCACAGATGCAATAACGCAGTCGAACGTAAAGGTAGTTGCGGAATCTCCTGCAATGGCTTTGAGTAATGTATACCAGACCGCAGCACATTCTACGGGAATCATGTTTGAAAATGCGATGACCAACCAAAATCAGCACAACATTGTAACGCAGGCAGCTACTACACAGGGTATCACTCAAATCTACAGTAAAGATACTATTGCAGATGCTATCTCAATTGCTAAAATTCTTAAACCTTAATCTATTCCTGCCAACCGCAGAATATAACCATTTTCAGATCCGGAACATCCGGGTATTTTAATCAAAATAAACAATAATCATTATGCCAGTAAACGAAAAAATCACAGACGCAGTAACACAATCCAACGTAAAAGTAGTAGCAGAATCTCCTGCAATGGCCTTAGCCAACGTATATCAATCTGCTGCACACTCTACAGGAATCATGTTTGAAAACGCAATAAATACACAGAACCAGCAGAATATTGTCTCTCAGGCAGCTACTACACAAGGTATCACTCAGATCTACAGTCTGGATACCATTGCTGATGCTGTTTCTATGGCTAAAATTCTTAATCCGTAATTAATTTTAGCGAACAACTTAAATTCCATTCTCCGAACAACCGGAAAATCCGGTTGTTTTTAATCCCAATAAACAATAATCATTATGCCAGTAAACGAACAAATCACAGACGCCGTAACACAGTCGAACGTAAAGGTAGTTGCAGAATCTCCTGCAATGGCTATAGCCAACGTGTATCAGACAGCAGCACATTCCACAGGAATTATGTTTGAAAATGCAGTGAGCGCACAAAACCAACAGAACGTTGTTACTCAGGCAGCTACTACACAGGGTATCGCACAGATCTACAGTCTGGATACCATTGCAGATGCTGTTTCTATGGCTAAAATCCTTAATCCATAATCCATTTGCGGACCCCTTTAAAACTATTATCCGAACAACCGGAAAATCCGGTTAATCTTTAACCCCAATAAACAATAATCATTATGCCAGTAAACGAACAAATCACAGACGCAGTAACGCAATCAAACGTAAAAGTAGTAGCAGAATCTCCTGCAATGGCTTTAAGTAACGTATATCAGTCCGCTGCACATTCTACAGGAATCATGTTTGAAAATGCAGTGAATGCACAAAACCAACAGAACATTTTAGGTCAGACGGCTACCACTCAGGGTATTCTGCAGATCTATAGCCTGGACACTGTAGCAGATGCAGTATCTATTGCTAAAGTATTGAATCCTAAATTATAGTGTATTTTTAGATTTCTTGTTATCAGGGAGTACATTCATGTGCTCCCTGATTCTTTTTGAAGAGAAACTACTTATCAAATAATACGATTTCGTTCGGATCTATAACCTGATTCTGTACTGCGTAAATCACAAGCCCGGCCATATTTTTCACTCCTGTTTTGATCATCAGGTTGGTTTTATGGGTTTCTACCGTTTTGGGTGAAATAAAAAGAGAATCTGCAATTTCCTTGGTACTGAGCTGCTGGCAAACCAGTCGAAGAACATCAACTTCTCTATCGGTAAGCTCATTCTTAGAAAAGGCATGAAACTCCGGAAGCTTGTTGGAAAGCTGGCTTCTCATAACATCAATCTGATCATTGGAAAAGTAATGTCCTGTGTGATGAACGGTTTTGATGACAACTAATAGTTCTTCCAGTTCAATTTCTTTAGGCAAAAAAGCATGGGCTCCCATTTTCAGCATCTGCCCCATAAATGAACGGCGGTAAAAACTGGAAAGAACAATAATTTTTGTTTCAGTTTCCCTTTTGGCCAGTTCAGCCATGACTTCAAGACCATCACCGTTCGTCATTCTCAGATCCAGAATCAGAATGTCTAAAGATCCGGAATCCTCAGTGAGAAACTGATAACCGCCCGTTGAGGTCAGTGTAACCTGATAATCTCCATTATTATCAATATAATTTTTCAAAAGCTGTACAAACAGCAGGTCGTCATCTACAATTCCGATTTTAATTTTTGCGTGTTCCATGTTTATTTTTATTGTATTGCCATACAGGCTATGAATTTTGTGCCTTTTTCAGGCTGTGTTTTAAGTTTATAAATGGCTTTAATTTTCTGTGCTCTTGACTGAATATTCCTCAATCCAATACCTCCCGAGTGGGTTTCCATAATAAAACCCCGTCCGTTATCTTCTATAGTTAGCATCAGATAGTTCAGAGATATTCTCAGCGATACATCTACTCTGGTAGCTTCAGCATGTTTCAAAATATTGGTGACCAATTCCTGAACGATTCTGAAAAGGTTCAGTTTTACCGGACTGCTGATTGGAGTTCTTATGGTAATATGGCGGAAAATGACTTCTATATTTTTATTAACCTGTTCAAGATAATCTGCAATTAAATCTGCCAGTTCAACCTCATCAAGGTCCGGTGGTGTAAGATTATGGGAGAATTCCCTTATCAGCTGCATCGATTTTTTCAGATCACGATTAAGCTCTTCGGGATTTTTATCTGTAAGATTCAAACGGATGAGGTTCAACTGTGAGATAATATTATCATGAAGTTCTTCCGCCAGGCGCTCCCTGTCCTTTTCCTGTATAAGCAATGTATTCTCCCAATATTCCTTTTTTGTATTCCGGACCAGCTGAGAGACTTTCTGTTTATTTTTCTTTATACTTTTCAAATAATTAATGACCAATAACGTAATGAATAACGTTGTTAAAAAAAATAGTCCAATACCGATCCATATCCATAGAACTATCTGATCCTGATTTTCCCAACGCCACATCCCAGATTAATAAAAGCAATATAAAATGACAATAGCAGGAGGCCTCTGAAAAGCCAGATAGGAGCTACCCAACTCAGATGGTTGCTGATTAAAAAATTAAAGGTCGTGGATATGATACATTCAATAGAAAAAAACAGGAAAACAATGATGTTCACGATAAACATATCCCTGTCTGCCCTGCCTTCTCTGATGATCTTCATAAAATAAGAGGCGGCATAACTGCAAATAATAATACTGGTGATAATATTGGAATAAAAAGTAACCTGTGTATCGTCTTGCACATACAACAAATTAATAATCAATGCCAGTATTGCATACCCATAGATCATCCATTTTAATTTACGGGAAAGCTGGATGTAGTAATTGCTATAAATCACAGTAAGGATCATTAATCCAAAAAACTGGCTCAATGTATAGTTGTAAATATTGAGTGTATTTAATTTCATCATCCGGTCCGCTAAGTCCGTCAGCTCCAGCATGAACTCTCCTGAGAGAAGTATAATCACAGGAAGTTTTGTTTTTATCCCTTCTTTTACCAATAGAATCAGTCCTGTACACAAGACCAGGTTAATAATAATTTGTAAATACAGGGATAAACTGTTATACGAAAACACTGGTGCTTTGCTTCAAAAGTTGATAGTCATTGGGAGTATCAATGGTAAAAGGAGGTCTTGGGGTAGAATAATTTTCTGCAGTCTCACTCATATGGTTAATCGCAAGACTTTTCACGGTAATAATTTCGATATGAAAAGGAAAATCCGGATCTTTTTTCTCCAGATCATCAGTAAGCCCAAAGAAGCTGGTACAGGTCTGCCCTCCTGTAATCCCCATTTTGTCATAATCTGAAAACGGAATAGAAATAAGCTGAAAAATATCTTCTGTTTTCTGGGCCTGTATCCATGAGGTTCCAAACATATTCCATCTGAAATTACGGTTAATGGCAGATTCAGCTGTAATTGGAGGTGGAGTCACTTCTTCGTGATTGCTGCTTTCCATCTTTTCTTCAGTGAAGTTTCGGGAAAATTCTTTAATAATGATGTTACTAAAATTGGCATCCTTATCACTTTTAGAATCAATCAGAAAAAATTTCAACTGTTCTTCATGAATACCTACATACGCATGGATCGTCTTAAATTCTACTGTTCCAAGGATTTGTTTCCATTGTTCAATTTCCTCACCTGAAACACTGAAATGAGTTCCCTGATTTAAAAAATTCAAAATTTCTGCCCCATTTATATCAATTCCATTTTTATAGGAATCAATAAGATTTTTCCATTTTCTGATGGCTTCAAAGATGTTTTCAGTAGTCATGATAGTATTTATTTGTGAATGATAATTATTTTATGTGTTGAAATTTACAAAAAAAACAGACTGGTATTTATTTTAAATCACATTCAAGTGGAAAATAAAATTCAATTGAGTGAAAATTAATATTTCTTGAATTTTTTATAATAACGGATAAGGGACAGTCTGTATCTTTGTGCCGGGAATACGCCCATTTAAATAACTACTACCAATGATTCCATTTCACGAACTGATATTTTTCATCCTGGCAGCACTCATCTTAGTGATCAGTCCCGGCCCTAATATGATTTACCTGATTTCAAAGTCTATAACACAAGGGAAAAAGTCCGGATTTATTTCCCTGGCCGGAGTGGTGTGTGGGTTTTTATTCCACATTATCATGGTATCTTTTGGCCTTACTGCAGTTTTGCTGGCCGTTCCGTTGGCTTATACTCTACTAAAAGCCGTGGGAACTGTCTATCTCTTATATCTGGCTTATCAGGCTATAAAACCCAAGAGCAGAAATATTTTTGATGTTGATAGAAATGTGGCTCATGACAGTCCTAAAAAGCTTTTTACCATTGGTTTTTTAACGAATGTATTAAATCCGAAAGTGGCCGTTTTTTACCTGTCTTTCTTTCCTCAGTTCATCAAACCTGAGTATGGTTCCATATTTACCCAAAGCTTTGAACTTGGAGTTATTCAGGTTCTGATCAGCTTCAGCATTAACTTTATCATTGTATTAACGGCTGCAAGAGTTGCCCTGTTCTTTTCCAATAATCCGGTCTGGATAAAGGTTCAAAAATGGTTTATGGCCAGCGTGTTAACCTATTTAGCAATAAAAATGGCACTTTCAAAAGCAAAATAAAATCCGGAACAGGTTTCTTTCTGTTCCGAATTCCGGTGTATATTCATATAAAATCTGATCTAAAGAAAACATTATCATTATGCACCGCGAATTTGAGATTAATATTCCGACTGTAAAACCGTGAAAATACGTAATTTTACAGTTGCGTATTTATCCTCATAACAACAGGTTTACAGATGAAGCAGACAATTCCTACTTATGATTTAAACGGCATTTCTCACCACAGATTCCATGTCAAAAGAATGGATAAGCGGACTCAGAATGCGGAGGATATTCTTCTGGACAAAGGGATACACAGGGACAGTCATTACATTTTCACCTGCATGGAAAGCGGTCATGTAAAAATGATGGTAGATTTTAAAACAGTTGAATCAAAAGATTCCACTCTTTTCTGTGTATTGCCGGGACAGGTACATCAGGGGCTTTTGATGAAAGACGTTTGCGGATGGTTTGTAGCAGTAAAAGCAGAACTTGTTCCCGATACCGTACGTTCTTTTTTTGATGAATCTCTGGGTGAAATACAGCCGCTGCCGATAGACAAAAGTCTCATCCAGGAAGTGAATACAACAGCCAGTATGCTCCATGCTTCTTATACAGACGAGATGCTTTCCTCTAAAGAAGGATTTCTGGTTGTACAGTCATTGCTTAATGCGTTCCTGGGAATGTTTGCCCTGATCTATTCCCGGAATAATCTGTCTCCTTCTTCCAGTGAAAGCAGAACTTTACAACTATCAAGAACATTCAGAAGTTTGGTTAGAAAGGATTTTAAAACCTCGAAAAGTCCATCCGAATATGCAGAGATTTTAAATATTACAAGAGGATATTTGACGGAGGCAGTTCGGGAAGCAACGGGGAAACCTGCGCAGCACTGGATTCACCAGGAAATTTTAATTGAAGCTAAAAGATTATTGGTCTTTACGAGCCTAAGTATAAAAGAGATCGCTTATGAGCTGGGATATAGTGACCACACTTATTTCAGCCGCTTATTTTCTAAACTGGAAGACCAATCTCCATCAGAATTCCGGAATTTGCATATAAACAAACACTAACCACGAATAGTCCAATTATTCCCCCGAAACAGCTATCGGTATTTTCTGATTTTGCAACGTCCTTTGCAATAAAAATGATTTATGCCGAGTTTACCAAAATGGATCAATGACACAGTAGAAAATGTCTGGTCCTCAAAATTTAAAGACTGTACGGTTATCCATATAGAAAAAATCACGAATGATCTTCGTCTTATACGTTTTCAAACAGATTTACAGGATGTTTCTTATGAACCTGCATATGCAATAGCGATAAGAATCAATGGCCGCGATTTCCGGAATTATTCTCCTTTCAACTTCAATCAGGAAGCAGGAACTTTTGATGTTTTATTTCATCTGCATGACTCTTCTGCTGCCGGAAGTCATTTTGTGGCCCAACTTTCTCCCGGAGATTCTATAAAGCTTTTAATGCCCAGAGGAAAACAATTCTTTGCTCCCAATGCGAAAATTCATTTCTCTGTGGGTGACGAAACTTCACTGGGAAGTTCTCTTTCAATCAAAGAAGCCGTGGAAGAAAATGGTTCTTTATTTATCTGTCTTCATGAACTGGAAGAATGTTCTGCTCTTGAAAAACTGAATTTATTTGGTTACCACAGCCCGAAAAACAATACCATGAGAATGATTGAAGCTTTGAATGATTTTCTAAGGGAAGAAAAAGAATCTATCTCTGATGATGAGGTTATTTTTTATCTCACCGGAAACGGAGGAAGAATGTCTCTGATCAGGAAATTTCTTAAGGCCAGAGGAGTTTCTCCCAAGTGCATAAAATCACAGGCGTATTGGATTGAAGGAAAAAAAGGACTGTAAAACAGCAAAACAACTGTATTTAAAAAAATGAAACTTTATCTGACAATAGGAAATTATTGCCGGATAAAGTTATCATTACACATCCTAAAATTTAAATTATTTCTGTTTCTTCCCTAATTCATTCACTTTTCTCAGCCATTGAACCCTTTGCTCATCTTTAGAATTCCGGATGATTCCGATATAAGTCAGTTTTACAGGTTTTACCCCACAATATTCCAGTATGGATTTCTTAAGCTGATTGACGCTGGGTCTGCCAAAAAACAGACGGTAATACCAACCCGGCTGGTCTAATGTGGTAATTATATGTGCTGTTTTACCTTTTAAAAGCTTATCCCACCATACAGAATTCTCACGGTATTTATAGGCCAGTCCCGGTAAGAAAAGACGATCTATGAATCCTTTCATCAAGGCTGGAAATCCTCCCCACCAAACGGGATGCACCCAAACCAAATGGTCAGCCCACTGAATAATTTCCCATGCTTTCATCAAATCCGGTTCAAGTTCCATTCTTTTCTGGTATCCAAACTGCAGATTGGGATTAAATTTCAACTCTCTTATGACAATTTCCTTCACTTCTGCTCCTGTTTCTACTGCTCCTGTCTTATAAGCTTCTGCAATTCCAAAGTTGAAAGAATCTTTATTGGGATGCCCGTTGATAATTGCTATTTTTTTCATTGTGTGACATTGATATTGATGGTTTCATAGGTATGAAGCTGTGCCATTAATGATAGAGGCTCATGCAGCTGATGGCTGAAATACACATTGTTTTCATGCGGATTTCTCAGCAGTTCTTCGGTGTGCAGCACAGCAGATAAAGCAGTAAGTTCCGCCTGTCCTTTCATACTTCGTAAGCTCAGTTTCTTCTGACCTTCTTTATCTTTTACCACAATTTCAAACACAGCCTGATCTCCGTTTCCACTGGATCCAAAAATCATTTTTCTTTCTTTTAATGATAAAATATTGAATATTCTCAGGTATTGAAAGGATCCCAGCAGCCAGGTAATGAACCTGGAATTATAAGTCATTTTTACGCTTACTCCGGGAATTCGTTCCACTTTGTTAAGAATATAGAGATCCGGCACATCAAAATTATAAGCCTGTCTCTCTCCTATTCCAAAAGAGAATTTAAAAGATTCAGTATCCAAAAAGTGTCTGATAGAAACTGGCTTGTCATTCTTATAATGTACAAAAGGAACGGCTACATTTTCTGCCATAAAATGGGCTGAACTCTCCCCTGCCAGGTCTTTTACTGAATAATATACAAAAACTTTTACTTCCTTAATATCATCTGAAGGGTAAAGGGTATTGACCAATCCCGGTACAATTCCGCCCATCCAGCCTGAACTGAAGACAATTCTGCTGTTTACCTCTGATTTTCTGGCAATATCATAAGCTTTTACCAAAGCCGGAGTAGGTTTTGTAATATCCAGATAATCTATGTGGTGAGCAATTGCGAAACGAAGGACATCATCTTCTCTATCATTCACAGAAAGAATAATGAGATTTATTTTTTTTTCCAGAATAACATTGAAAGAAGAAGGATCTGTAACGTCGATTTTCAGGTCTTTATCCGTCTGTCCTCCTTTTCGTCCGCCAATATAAACAGTAAGATGAGGGTTTCTTGATTTCAGAATGCGGGAAATAGTTTTTCCGACCAATCCATTTCCTCCAATGATTAAAATATTTTGCTCCATAACTTTTTTTGACAAAAGTATAGCGCGTCCATTTCAATAAGCAGGACAAATGTCTAAAAAGAAATTTCCTTTCTGATACGGCTCAAATGCCGTTGTGTAATTCCAAGGTAAGAAGCCAGATACTGCAATGGTATGTTTTGAATATAATCAGGATGATTCTTTAATAATGTTTCGTATCGTTGCGCTGCACTGTCTCTCTGAAGCTGAAAAAAACGTGTTTCAAGTTCAAGATATTCCTGTTCTGCAATGATTCTTAAAAATTTCGTCCAGTTAATGCTATTCTTTACCAACTCATCTACTGCTTCTTTTTTAAGAATAATCAGCTCTGCATTGGTAATAGCCTGCATACTTTCTTTACTGGGGCATCCTGAAACAAATGATGAATAGGCAGCGATCATATGATTGGGAAATCTGAAGCAATAGGTCATGTCTTTTCCTTCATCTGAAGTATAAAAGGAACGGAAGATACCGGATTTCACCAAACCTACTTCCTTGCAAAGCTCTCCTTCCCGTATGAAATAATCATTTTTATTAACGAGTCTTAGCTCAGAAAATTTCAGGAATTCTTCAATTTCATCCTCTGAAAACAGGTTAAAGCTTCGAAAGTAATCACGTATCATCATTCTTCAAATTAAATGCATTCTAATGAACCACGAAAATAGATAAAAGATGAATGCGACATGCTTTATAAACGTAAAGTTTTCATTTTTTCTAAGATTTTATTTTAAGTGAGCAAAGATGAGATCAATTCCATCCTTTTTAAGCTAATGTATACCCCATACAAGTTTCAATTAACAGCAAAAAAAATCATCTCAGGACGAGATGATCAACCGTTTTGAATTTACTTGAGTTATTTATGAAGATATGAATGATGTTTTGTTGTAACAAAGATAGGTCAACGCTGTTTTTTATCCATCAGTAGAATCCCTAGAATTATATCCGTAAAAATACGGTTGTATAAAAAGAAAAGCCCTGCAGGAAATACCTTACAGGACTTTGGTTTATCTAACAATATTCAGTTTAATATTTAAAGTTCAAGGTTTAAAGTTATGATTGTCATTTACTTTTCACCTTTGAATTTTTATTAAAGAGGGCTTACCAATTGCAGGAACCATTCTTTAACTTCTCCATCCAGATGAGGAGCCAGCTTTTCTTCACATGTTTTATGGTAACCATTTAACCATGCGATTTCACTTTCTGAAAGGATTTCTTTCACTACGGTATCTTTAAAGAACGGGCAGAATGTTAATGTTTCAAACTCATAGAATGTTCCATGAATTGTTTTTTCTGCTTCTTTTACTGCGATCAGATTTTCATGACGGATTCCATAATGTCCTTCAAGGTAATATCCAGGTTCGTTTGAACATACCATTCCCGGAAGAAGTTCCTGAGGATTCAGGTCTTTTCTGATGTTTTGCGGTCCTTCATGTACATTCATGAAGCTTCCTACTCCATGTCCTGTTCCGTGATTGAAATCTTTGCCTTCCATCCATAACGGAAGTCTTGCAATAGCATCAAGGTGTACTCCTTTTGTTCCTTTCGGGAATTTTACCATTGATAAACGAATCAGTCCCTGTAATACCAATGTTGAATTTCTTTTAAACTCTTCCGAAGGTGCTCCTAAGGCGAAAGTTCTTGTAATATCTGTAGTTCCTTCAAGGTACTGACCTCCTGAATCTACCAGAATGGTTTCCTCATTGGTTACTTCTTTACTTCCTTCTTTTTTGGCAGAATAGTGCATGATGGCACCGTTATCTTTATATCCTACGATAGAACCAAAACTTTCTCCCACAAAGTTTTCTCCTTCTGCACGGAATCCTCTCAGTTTTTGTCCGATAGAATATTCATTCATGGCTTCTTTTCCTGCATTGTGAGTTAACCAATAAAGGAATTTCACCATAGCAACTCCATCTCTTACCATTACTTTTCTGAAACCTTCCAGCTCAGCTTCATTTTTCTGGGCTTTCATCAGGTTACCCGGAACCGGAGCTTTGATAAACTGGTTGTCTGCTTTTAATGTTTCAAAAATCTGTTGGTTGCTGTTTGGAGAAACCAGTACTTTTTCATTTTTGAAGGTCTTCAGGTAATTGTAGAATTCTTCGTAAGGCATCATTTTCACAAAGGAATCATCCATTTGCTTTCTTGCTCCTACTTCCATTTTTTCTAATCCTGTGAAGAGTACAGCATCGTTTTTAGTAATTACAATATACCCTAAAAATACAGGATTGCTTTCTACATCACTTCCTCTCAGATTAGCAGTCCATGCTACATCATCCAGACTTGATATGATGTGTACGGTAGCTTCCTGATCTTCCATTTTCTGGCGGATGGCAGCAATTTTATCAGAAACAGATTTACCTGCTCTTTCTACCGGATGTACAAAAATAGGATTGGCAGACGGCGTTCCTCTTTCTTTCCAAACTTCTTTTAAAAGTGGAAAATCTACCAGCGTAATATTTTTTGAATTAAATTTCTGAGAAAGCAGTTCCCAGTTGGCATTAGAAGCTGCCAAAGCATTTACAGCCACTTTACCGCCTGAAGGGATTTCTGAAATGATCCAGTCAATATAATTAGGAGTTCCTTCCATACCATCTTTGAAAAGATCGATTCCTGAACCATCCAGCTCTATAGCGGCTTGTGTAAAGTATCTTCCGTCTGTCCAAAGTCCGGCTTTGTCTTTGGTAACTACCACAAAACCAGCAGAACCTAAGAAACCTGACAACCAAGCTCTCTCCTGCCATTCCTCGGGAAGGTATTCGCTCATATGCGGGTCTGCAGAATATACTATAAATGCATCAACATTATTTTTCTGCATTTCTTCACGAAGCGCAGCAACTTTTTCCTTTGAAGTCATTCTTTTCTTTTTTAAACACCGAAAGTTACGAAAAATTTAAAGTCGGGAGCTGAAATCTAACGGCTATTTTGCTTAATAATCTGTTATTTTAACTGGAATTCTTTTTGAAGAGATCTGCAATTTGATTTTTTATGGTTTTATATTAAATCATGTTAAATTATTCCCCCCTTAAAGTCGCAAAAACGCTTTTGACATCCTCATTAAAATGTTAAACATATTTAATAAAATAAATCATTTTCATCTAAAAAAAACTACCACATTATTAAAACAATAAATTTTTGGAAAGATTATTGCTATATTCAACTCCATGAAACAGCAGAACTATAATAACCACAGGAAGTTTTATCCACCTCATCATTTTATTTATCTTCCTTTGCTCATCCTATTGGAGATTTTCGGAATTTATAAAATCTGGGATGATCCGGGAAATCAGCTGACCTGGATATTATTTTCTATCGTGATTTTTCTGCTTTTTTATCTGGCATTTATGACACGGCAGCATTACGCATTGGGACTTCAAAACCGAATGGTAATTCTGGAGTTTCAACAGCGGTATTTTGAAATTTTCAATAAAAGATCGGATGAAGTTGCTGAAAAACTAAGATTTGATCAGATTGCTGCACTGAGATTTACCTATGATGATGAATTCAAGGAGCTTTTATACAGAGCTCTTCATGAAAACATCTCAGGAGATGAAATTAAAAGGTCTATTAAAAAATGGAGGGCTGACCGACTCAGAATCTAACACCTCAACAAAATATAAATATGAAAAAGTGGAGCTTTTACAGTATTACGATATTAAGTTTGTTGACACTAACAAGTTGTGAAGCAGTAGAAACAATTTTTAAGGCAGGAATGTGGTGGGGAATTCTCTTAGTCTGTGTAATAGCAGGGATTCTTTTACTGATTTTTTCGAGGGGTAAAAACTCTTAACCATGCTTTATGGAGAAGAATACAGATTTGGAGATGATTTCTCACCTTAAACCTTCCAAAATTGTTAAAATAATGAAGGACCCGGAAGCTTCTGCAAAGGCGGTACATCTTGTATATACCACCGATGCAGAAACCGCCGGAATTACCCGTAAGAAAACAGGAAAGAAATATTCCTATTATAAAGACGGTGAAAAAATAAAGGATAAGGACGAAATTACAAGAATCAACAGCCTGGTACTTCCTCCCGCCTGGGAAAATGTATGGATCTGTGCCCTTGACAACGGGCATCTTCAGGCCACCGGCTTTGATGTCAAAAAAAGAAAACAATACCGCTACCATCCTCTTTGGAGCGCTTTAAGAAATCATACGAAATTTTACAGGATGCTTCAGTTCGGATATGCATTACCGGATATAAGACTGCATGTAGAACAGGATCTTGCGCTGAGAAATTTTGAGAAGCGGAAAATTCTGGCCTTAATTGTAAGCCTTATGCAAAGAACCAATATCCGTATTGGTAATAATGTGTATGAAAAACTGTACGGTTCTTTTGGACTGACTACTTTAAAGGATAAGCATGTAAAGGTAAAAGGACAGAAAATCACTTTCTCTTTTAAGGGAAAGAAAGGCATTATGCATAACGTTGACCTCAGAAGTAAAAGGCTGGCAAGACTTATTCAGAAATGTAAGGATATTCCGGGGAAAGAACTTTTCCAGTATTTTGATGATGAAGGAAACCGTCATTCTGTGGATTCCGGTATGGTGAATGAGTATATAAAAGAGATCAGCGGCGAAGATTTTACCGCTAAGGATTTCAGGACATGGTCCGGAACGGTAAGTGCTTTGATTGCATTTAAAGAAATTGGCTATGCTGAAAATGACAGTCAATATAAAAAGAAAGTAAAAGAAGTCCTGGAGATGGTGGCAGAAAACCTGGGAAATACATCGGCTGTCTGCAGAAAATATTAT
This sequence comes from Chryseobacterium sp. GVT01B, assembly GCF_019970045.1. Lineage (GTDB taxonomy): Bacteria > Bacteroidota > Bacteroidia > Flavobacteriales > Weeksellaceae > Chryseobacterium. The sequence goes on along the minus strand of NZ_JAHXYI010000003.1, from coordinate 300,240 downwards.
GTTCATCCTTTAGTCATCAATCTTTACGAAAACAATACCATCAAAAAATACCTTGACGAACTTGAAATCATAGAAGAAAACGACGGAAAAGCCGATCTGACAAAAGAGGAAAGGCTGGTGCTGAAAATTCTTGAAAATGAGAGGATGTAGGGAATTTTTGGTCAATAGTGAATGGTGAATTTGCTTCGCAGTGAATTTTTTATTCTGTACTTCATCAACTCATTGACTATTCACTTGCGCAGCAAAAATTGACCATTGACATTACACAAATTCGATTCTTTATATCAGACTGAAATCCTGCTGGTATTCAAAAACTGGATTCTGTATTCCTTCGGGGTAATGCCTGCGATCTTTTTAAAAAGCTGGGTAAAATGGGATGCGGTATGAAAGTTCAGTTCGTAAGCAATCTCTGCAATATCTTTACTGGAGTGAAGTAATGCCTTGCTGTAATTGATATCTATCTCATTAATCCACTGTTTGGGGGATTTCTGGGTAACGCCTTTTACACATTTATTCAGATAGCTTTCTGTTACAGACAGTTTATCGGCATAAAATGCCACTCTTTTTTCTCCCACATGATATTTAAACAAAAGATCCCGAAACTGAAGGGACAGTTCCATAGGACGTGTCGCAGACTTGTGATGGGTATCAGAATCTGTGCTCAGCATTTTGATCAAAATAAGGTGAAGCATCGTAACGACAACATCATTAACATTTAAATTATTCAACCATAACTCCTGTTCCATAATGGGAAGAAGCTGGATAATGGTACCATAAGTCAGGCTGTCCAGATTCAGGAATGGAGTCATGAAAAAAATACTGCTTTTGTGCTTGGGCAGCTCTTGCTCGGACAGAATATTATTTTCATAAGCAAGGAAAAAACCTTCAATATCATCGGATAGTTCTACGGTTGCCGTGATGGTTCCCTGTTTAATGAAGATTACTCCCCCTTTCTCGGCATGGTATTCTTTATTTTCAAGGTATTGTCTGATATGACCGTTGGTAACGAAAATAATGAAATTAAACGTTGTACGGTACGGAATCACCGGCATCAGAATGCCTTTAAGGTAATTTTCTATCCGATAGAGCTGTATATCAGCATTATTGGCTAATATTTTGTCCGTAATATTCGGAAGAAAAAGTTTTTTATATTGAAAATTGGATAGAACTTCCATATCCTGGTTATGATTATTTAAAGTTATACAAAATATTTTAAAGCAAAGGAGGCAAGTAAAAGAGTGAAAAAGCTAAAGCGTAAATGGTAAAAACCCCGAAACAAAGTATCCCGAAACTCATAATTTACTCTCTCAAACTCTCTCACTCTACTACTCTCCTACTCTCCCACTTAGAACTTATAATACACTCCCATTCTCACTCCAAAAGGGCTTCCCGGTGTGTAGGTAAGATCTGTAACAGGCTCTGCTTCTCCTTTCAACTGAGTTTCTGTTGCAAACTGGGCTTCATTCCATTTTACATTGAAAAGATTGTTAAGCTGAACATTTGCTCCCCATTTCTGACGGTTATAAGAAAGCATAAGGTCATTTACAAAGTAAGCTTTGGTTCTGATACTGTTATCCTCTACTGCTGGTCTTGCTCCCAGATATCGGTATTGAAGTCCCAGAGAAAAGCCATCCAGGAAATCCCAGTTTACAGATCCTGTACTGGTGACTACCGGAGCTAGCGGAACGTAATCCTGTCCTTTTTCTTCTTCTGTAAATCTTGCGTGAGAATAATTGATATCAGCATTCAGATAAAAGTTTTCCAACGGCTGGAAACGAACTCCAAGATCGGCACCGAAGCGTCTTGACTTCCCGGAAGGTTCTACTACAGCATCATCTCCTACATAAACAAATTCCTGCTGCAGATCCATATACCATAATGCCGGAGTAATAATCAATGATTTGAACGGATGTAATCTTACTCCAAAATCTGCTCCGATAGAGTATGGAAGTGTATTTTCGTTTTTATTAGGAACAACTACTCTCAGGTCATTGGAGTGGAAGCCCATTCCTGTTTTCAGGAACCACATTACATTGTCGTTCTGAGCGTAAGAGAAGTTCAATTTTGGGCTTAGTCTTGTTGCTTCTTTTGATTGTCCGGACGGCAATTGTTCTGCATCCAGCAGATTGTGCATATTAAAGATAAAATGATCTATTCTCAAAGCAGGGTTAATCGTCCATTTTCCTGTTTTCCATACCAGCCCTGAGTAGGCATGGAGATTGGTTTCTGTTCCTGTCACATCTGATAATCTGTCAAGCAGCAGATCTCTGTGATAAACGTGGTTAAGCTGTAAAGTATTAATATCATCATTTCTTAACCCTATTCCTGAAGTCCAGTTTAAAGAGCTGTTTGCAAGGGAAAACGTTTTTGTATATTTCACTTCGGCTCCGTAAATATTTCTTCCGTCTGTCTGCTGAATTTCATCTCCGTGATCTTTATCTTTTAAATTAAAAGTGAAATCGGAATACAGATTGAAATTATATTTTGAATAGAAAGCCATGGCATCAATCTGCTCGGAAGGAGAAATAATGTGCTTAAAGTTCATCTGAAGGTTTGTTCTGGAAGTTTTACCACCTTCTGTAGGATCTATACTTCCCCATCTTCCAATGATTCCTTCATCTACGGCACGTTCCGGAATCTGTCCGGAAGCATTCCAGGAAGAATTGAATGTTGAAAACTGAATATTGAAATAATCTTTATCCGTAAGCCACTGGTTATATTTCCCGAAAATATTGACTCTGTTGAAATTCTGTTTTACATCAAAAGGCCCGTCTGTATAGTTGTATTCTGCTGCTATATAGGCATTTTTCTTTCCCAGATCATCATGCAGAATATTGAACATTCCCAACACTCTTTTTGAATTGAACGAACCTCCTTCCAGTTTAATCATACTGTTTTTCAATCCATTGTAGGTCTGAAAATCTACATATCCGGCTGTGTTAAAGTCTCCGCGGTCCATGTAATAAGCTCCTTTTCCAAAGTCTATATTGTTTACGGTTTCAGGAATTACAAAGTGCAGGTCAGAATATCCCTGTCCATGGGCATGGGATACGATATTCACCGGCATTCCATCTACATTAACGCTTACGTCCGTACCATGATCGGCATCAAATCCTCTTAAAAAAAGTTGTTCAGCCTTTCCTCCTCCGGCATGTTGTGCAATAAACAATCCCGGCACTTTTCTTAATAAATCCTGTGCTGAATTTACCGGAAATTTATTCAGATCCACTTTGGTAACGGCTGATAAAAACGAACTGTGATTGATGGCCACTTCAGAAATCTGAAAAGGCTTATGCTGTAAGAAAATAACTTTATTTTTATCTTCATCGCTAGTTACCAACCATTTTACCTCATCATATCCCTGACGACTAATCACTAGGGTATCAGGAAGTGATTTTACAGGAATGGCAAACATACCATCTGCCGCTGTATGAGTATGGCTGTTCCCGTGGTCATATTTTACCAAAGCATCTGCAATGGGAAATTTGTCATCTGCATCTTTAATCAGCAACTGTTTTTCTGTTTCCTGCGCCATCATTTTTCCACTGAATGCCATTATCAGAAATACGGCTGCTATTTTTGTTATTTTCATTTTTTGTTTAGTTAAATTAGATATAAGATGAGAGATGAGAGACTGGGAACATTTCCACACGTAAAACCCCACAACCTTCAAACTCTACAACTCTCAAACTCAGAAGCTACGCTTTCTCTTTAATAAATACTTTCTGAATTAAAAGGGTAATCCACGTTCCGGCTACGAATGGGAAAGTAAATACTCCACCTACAATATCCAGACAGTGATTGTCTATTAAAAGATCATCAATGGCAATAGTGATAAGAACGGCAATAAGTACCCATAAACCGTCTGTTTTTTTGACTCCTGAGAAAACGATTGCTGAAAGCACAGCATTAAATCCAAATAATCCCATATGGATTTCTTTAATAGGTTCTCCGTTCAACTGTGATAATCCTGCACCGAGAATAGATGCTGCCAATCCGTATAAAGCAGCTATAGGAGAACTGATGAAAACGGCAAGAAAGAAAATCATTCCCGAAAGTACTCCACCCTGAAATATTACTTCACCAAACCCATTGGTACAGGCAAGAAAATCATCATATTCTGTAGGCACCACTTCACTGCTTAACATCGCGGAGGGTGGAATATGGGTGAAATGATGGAGTGCAAATACCAAAATCCATGTGATGATAATGAAAGGAAAAGTAAAGACCGGAATTTTCTTCTGAATAAAGAAATGCTGAAAAACAGCCGCCAATGCTCCACCCAAGACTATTAAAATCCAGATCAGTAATGTAGTCTCAAATAGAAAGGATAATGCTACTCCTACAAGTGCCGCACTGAAGCCATAAAGTCCGGCATTGATTTCAGACTGATTGTATTTAAGTTTCATTGCAGTGAAAGTTCCGGCTGCCGTTGAAAGCAATACCGCTACCCCGCACTGCCAGCTTCCCATAAAGATTCCTATAAGAAACAGAAGTCCCGTCCACCTGTTTTCCTGGAGCATAATCTGTCCGATTCCTTTCAAAACATGGTCTATAAAAGGTAGTTTTTTGAAAAATTCGTTCATAGTTTTTTTAATTGTATTAATAATTGTGGATATTAAGATAAGAGACGGATAGATGATAGACACTGGAGGCAGAATCAATTTTGCTTCGCAAGTGAATGGTGAATTGTCAATTATCAGTGAAAGAATAACAACCTTGAACTTTAAACCTTAAACAATTCAACTCTCACCCCCCTACCCTAAAACTCTACCACTCGTATCCCGAACCTCGAATCTCGTTTACCATCCAAGAAAGACCATTCCCACTCCGCAAACGGTTACTACAGCTCCGCTCACCACTCCCATGTATCTTTCCAGTTTTTCGGTATTGAACAGTGTTGAATAACCATAACGTCCCAGAAGAACCATTCCAAGCATTGTCAAGACGGTAGTTATAGTGAAAGAAGTTACCAGAACAGCAATTTCAGACATTGAGTGTTTTACTCCTGAATAGAATAATAAAGGAAGCAAAGGTTCGCTGGGGCCCATTACGAAAATCATGAAAAGTACAAGCGGAGTCACTTTTATTCTTTTTTGAGGCATTACCACTTCACTGTGATTATGTTCGTATACATAAACATCATCACCCATTACATCAAAATGCTTATGAGGTTTGTTTCTGATTGCCTGAATGAGGCCATATACCAGATAAACGCCTCCAAAAATAAGCAGCGCCCATCCTGAGAAATTCCCTCTGATATCCTGAAACCAGGAGATTTTATTGAGCTGCCATCCAAGGAAAACCCCGATAAAGCCTAAAATCAGAGAACTGAATACATGTCCGAAACCACAGACAACCGTTAATATTGCTGTTTTCATTCCGCTCCACTTCTTTGATTTTGAAATTACGATGAACGGCAGGTAGTGATCCGGCCCGGAAGCGGTATGTATGAAACTTATTGAAACGGCACTCAAAAGAAGTGCCCAAACTGTACTATTCATTTTTTATTAATTCTGTTATTTCAGATTCTTTATTAAGTTTTGGCTAAAGCCAATGGAAAATTTCTTTTTTTAAGCGGGCTAAAGCCCCCTTCTATTGAATATGCTTCTCACAAATTTTGTAGACAAATCATCATGAGGATCCTTGTCAAGGTTTTGAACCTTGACAAGGATCTCTTTTTACTCCAATGACCAGAGAATTTCCTGAATATGCAGGAAGAAGTTGTACATCAATTCTCCTCCATGTCCCAAAGCTCTTACTACAAAACCGTTGTTATCCATTGCAGAGACTCCAACCTCCATTTGTTCATGATGCTGCGCGGCTGCTTCAACTATCTCTTCAATCAATCCGTTTTTATCTACATTTTCCTTCGTACTATAGAAGATCAGGGTTCCCTGGTGGGTATACTGCTCCAGATTTCCGATGATGCTGATCGGAATCATATCAGGCTGAATGAGAACATTATCTTTCACTACCAGCTTATTGTTGTGGTAGATTTCCATTATATTCTGAAAACGCTTCAGTTTAAAAACTTCTCCATAATGTTTTCTTCCGCAGGTGATGATCTCACTGATGATAATCTGACTGTTGTTCCCAATATGAATATTCGCTTTACTCTTAAAATTGGAGTCTTCATGCGGGACTATAGGATGAGGAACGTAAGCAAAAGACGTTTCATCTTCCATAGAAACATTAAGTTCCTGAAGCGCTTTATCCTTCATATTGAAAAGCCTCTGATAAGATTGCGACTGCAGTTGAAGGGCAGATCCTTTTTCAAGAGCAACATCCAGATGATAATGGTCTCCGTCCAGAATTCCCGGAGAGGAGCTCATCACCATCTGATAGAGCTTTTTGTCACTTTTCCGCTGTCCTACAGAAACTACTCTGAAAGGAAGTGAGACATAAAGGTCTTTCACATAGGATTCTCCTCCCTTAAATCCTGCGATTATATTTAAACGACTGTCCATTTATCTTACTAAGTTCGGTTCTTCAACTTCTTCCAGAAGAGCATATTTTTTAATCCAACCTATTACTTTGTCCAGTCCTTCATCTGTTTTAAGGTTTGTAAATACGAAAGGACTTCCTTTTCTCATTCTTCTGGCATCATTTTCCATTACCTCAAGGCTGGCTCCTACGTAAGGGGCAAGGTCAATTTTATTGATAATCAATAAGTCTGATCTTGTAATGCCAGGACCACCTTTTCTAGGAATTTTTTCTCCTTCTGCTACATCAATAATAAAGATCGTAACGTCTGCAAGATCCGGGCTGAATGTCGCTGAAAGGTTATCTCCTCCACTTTCGATAAGAACCAGTTCGATCTCAGGGAAACGTGCTGCCAATTCATCTACGGCTTCAAGATTCATACTTGCATCTTCGCGGATGGCAGTGTGAGGGCAGCCTCCTGTTTCTACTCCAATAATTCTGTCGTGGGGAAGAAGGCTATTTTTAGCCATAAATTCAGCATCTTCTTTGGTATAAATATCATTTGTGATGACTCCAAGGTCATAAGTCCCGAATAATTTCCTGCTTAAACGTTCCAGTAATGCAGTTTTTCCTGAACCTACAGGTCCTGCCACTCCTACTTTTATATATTTTCTGTTTTCCATTTTCTTTAAATTTTATTTTTTTAACGCTATAGGCGCTAAGTTTTTTTGATTGTGAATATCTTTCGATCGCAAGGGCGTTTCACTTAGCAAAGAACACCTTATTTCACATATAATTTTTTATTAATTGAGAATATTGTAAAAGGTGCAAAGGCATTTCATTCGGCTTAGAAGCATTCATATTCATTGGGTCCCACGCTTTTTCACTTTCTTAGCTTTCCTTCTTTCTTTTTTCATCCTGCCTTTACTTCCTTTTTGCCTTTTCTATGACATATAAAGCCGTGAATAAAGCCTTTCATGCTGCATACACCTGATATCGAAAGCGGTATTACAAAGTCCTACCATATCTCTGTCCAGTTCTATTGTCTCTAAAGCTGTTTTTTCCATTACAGGATAAAGGGAAAATAAAATATCCTGTCCGTCCAGCTGCCCAAGAGGAACAAGTTTTACCGCATTGGTAATCATTCCTGCCACTGAGGTATAATAGAATCCTAAAAGAGCTTCGTATAAAGGGATTTTCATCAGGTAAGCATACACTCCAAACACAATACAGTAATGGGAATTGGCTTCTTTATTCTGCACTGCTTTTTCAAACGCTTCCATAAAAGGAAAACTGTCTCTCCTTTTAAAGATTTTGATCAGCCTGATCCCTAATTTCTGACTGGCCTGACGGATTTCTTTTGGGCATTTTATAGCATTGCATTCATTATCAAGAAGTAACAATTCCTCCAAATCTCCTTTTTCAGCTGCTTCATAAGCCAGTTTTACAAAAGCCCCATCATTGAATTTAAGGTTGTACTGAAGCATGTTCTGTACAAATTCTTTCGCGGTAGCTAAATTATGTACGATCCTTTCCTGCACATAGGTTTCAAGTCCGTTGGAATGGGTATAGCCCCCGATGGGAAGTGTAGGATCTGCAAGATGAAGCAGTCCTGACAGGAAGTTTATGTTGCTGTTATTCATCTTTCGGGGCGGCCATTTTTAAGATTTTTGTAAAGATTGTTGATCCCAGACTTCCGTGTCCGTGAGGTTCTACATTAGATTTAAGAAGATTCAGCAATTTCACAGATTGTTTTTCCGGTTTGAACCCGCTCGCTTCCAGCCATCTGAACATTGGCATTTCAAAAGGAAGCAATACTTGATCATTCTGAATGAAAAGCGGAATATGTTTGTTTCCGATCTCATAACATACGGTACCCATTTCCAACAATGATGTGGGTGACATTACGATAGCTTCTGTTTCCAGAACATTGACCGCAATTATTTTTTCTGCGTCCTCAAAAAGAATATCTCCTTCACGCAAACGCTGGCCTTCTCTGAGAAATTTGATAGCCACATCAATTCCCTGTCTGGTTTTTTTACGCTGGATTCTTTTGGTAGTTTCAAACCATTCCAGATCAAGATAATCTATGGTTTTCCCTGTAGGATTTTCTGAGAGATTGCCTATGATTTGATTAATTATCATTTTTGGATTTTTTTCTAAAGTCTAAGTTTTTGGAGATTCCTACCCCGAATGTTGAACCACCGATTCCAGCTACATAGCTTTTCGTCCAGCCTTCTTCTTTTGTTTTAGTCTGAAGCATTGAAAGTTCTGCAAATTTGAATTTCAGAGCCCAGCCTCCTCCAAGCAATATTCCAATCAAAGGATAGGCACGAAGACGGAATCCGTTAAAGTTCTGCATCGCATCAGCAGCCGTTGACAGTTGTTGTCCCCAGACATAATGAGCATCTACCTGCCCGATCAGTACAAAGTATTTTCCAAGCATCAGTGAAGGACTATACCAGATACCGGCTTCATTTTGTTTATAAACTACATTGTGGTCAACCGTATTCTGTGAATAAGCATAATTGACTCCAATAAGATCATTATTCTTGATGAAGTATCCCACTCCAAGTGGCGCACTTGATACTGTACTGCTGCTGCTGGATGGAGTTGTAAGTTTAGAATAGTCTAATGAACCGTAGACCATAAACTGTCCTTTGGGCCCATCTTCATCACTTTTAAGCCTGTGTCCGCCCAGAAACTGAGCACTTAAATTTCCTGAAAGCATAGACATTCCGGCTACGGCAAGAGAAACAACTGTTTTTAAATATTTCATTTTAAACTTAGTTCTATAATTGTTTTACATTGAATTGGATAAGTTTTGATTAAACCTTATAGGTTTTTGAAACCTATAAGGTTGGTATCCATTATTGTTTAAGTTTATCTTAGAACAAGTAATAAAGCTGTGTTAAGGGCAGTGTTTCCGCCGGTTCGCAAGTGATGTACTCACCGTCTACCGTTACTTTATAGTTTTCAGGATTCACTTCAATTAAAGGCGTCTTATCGTTATGAATAAGGTCTTTTTTGGAAATATTTCTACAGTTTTTTACCGGAAGGATCATTTTCTCCAATTTATAAGAAGCGATGGTTCCATTGTCGATAGAAACCTGGGAAACGAAGTTGGCGCAAATACCAAACTTGGCTTTTCCGTGTGCTCCGAACATATTTCTGTAAATAATCGGCTGAGGTGTTGGAATGGATGCATTCGGATCTCCCATTTTAGCAGCAATTACAAATCCTCCTTTTACAATCATTTCCGGTTTTACCCCGAATAATGCAGGTTTCCAGATCACTAAATCTGCCAATTTTCCTTCTTCAAGAGATCCTACATATTCTGAAATACCATGAGCTATAGCCGGGTTGATCGTATATTTTGCCACATATCTTTTTGCACGGTAGTTATCGTTTCCACTGTCTTTATCTTCAGCAAGGTCTCCTCTCTGTTCCTTCATTTTACTTGCTGTCTGCCATGTTCTTGTGATCACTTCTCCCGGTCTTCCCATCGCCTGAGAATCTGAACTCATAATACTGAAAACTCCCATATCATGAAGGATATCTTCTGCGGCAATAGTTTCAGGACGGATACGGGAATCTGCGAACGCCACATCTTCAGGAATATTTTTGCTCAGGTGATGACAAACCATCAGCATATCTAAGTGCTCATCGATTGTATTTACAGTGTAAGGACGCGTAGGATTTGTAGAAGCTGGCAATACATTTGGATACATTGCTGCTTTAATGATGTCCGGTGCGTGACCTCCACCAGCTCCTTCTGTGTGGAAGGTGTGGATTACTCTTCCGTTGATCGCTCTCATTGTATCTTCAAGAAATCCTCCCTCATTCAGAGTATCGGTGTGGATGGCAACCTGAACGTCATATTTATCAGCTACTTTCAATGCTGCATCAATTGTTGCAGGAGTTGCTCCCCAGTCTTCATGGATTTTTACTCCCAAAGCTCCTGCTTCCACCTGTTCTTCAATAGGTTCTTCTGCTGAACAGTTCCCTTTTCCGAAGAAACCAAGGTTCATAGGATATTCTTCTGCCGCTTCGAGCATTTTCTGCATGTTGAATTTTCCCGGAGTTACTGTTGTTGCGTTGGTTCCGTCGTTTGGACCTGTTCCTCCGCCAATCATAGTAGTAATTCCGCTATATAAAGAGGTTTCGATCTGTTGAGGGCAGATGTAATGAATGTGAGTATCAATACCTCCGGCTGTTACGATATATCCTTTTCCACCGTGAACTTCAGTAGAAGCACCGATGATCATATTAGGAGATACACCATCCATCGTATCAGGGTTTCCTGCTTTTCCGATTCCTACAATCTTTCCGTCTTTAATTCCGATATCCCCTTTTACAATTCCCCAGTGGTCAATGATTACAGCTCCTGTGATACAAAGATCCAGAACACCTTCATCTCTTTTAGCAGTAACATTCTGCCCCATCCCGTCACGTACGGTTTTTCCCCCTCCGAAAACGGCTTCGTCTCCGTAATGCGTGAAATCTTTTTCAATTTCAATAATAATTTCAGTGTCTCCCAGTCTGATTTTATCTCCGGCTGTAGGCCCCAATATATTGGCGTATTGTTTTCTGTCTACGTGTAAGCTCATCTTAGTGATTTTTAAAGTTTAATTCTTCAACTTTTGCAAGGCTTGCTTTTTTCTGTTCTTCAGAATCTACCTGTCCGTCCACAAGATTATTGAAGCCCATTGCTTTTTTGGTTCCTCCTATTTCTACCAATTCCACTTCTTTTTCTTCTCCCGGTTCAAAACGTACTGCAGTGCTTGCTACAATATTCAGTCTCTTTCCGAAAGCTTTTTCACGGTCAAAACTCATCGCTTTATTGACTTCAAAAAAGTGGAAGTGTGAACCTACCTGAATAGGGCGGTCTCCCGTATTGGTTACTTTTATTTTCACAGTTTCTCTGCCTTCATTGCAGATAATTGTGCCTTCTTTTACAAAAATTTCTCCTGGTATCATCATCAGTAGTATTAGCGGATTGGGTTGTGTACGGTTACCAGCTTAGTCCCATCCGGGAAAGTGGCTTCAATCTGAACATCGTGGATCATTTCTGACACGCCGGGCATTACATCCTCTTTGGTAAGAAGATTAGCGCCTTCCTGCATCAGTTCAGCTACTTTTTTACCATCTCGTGCTCCTTCAAGCAAAAAATGGCTGATCAGAGCTATTGATTCCGGGTAATTTAATTTAAGGCCTCTTGCCCTTCTTTTTAGAGCGAGTTCGCCTGCCAGAAATAGCATAAGCTTCTCCGTTTCTCTCGGTGTTAAGTGCATAATATTTTTATTTAAAATTGGACAAACAATATCCTATTCACCTCTCCGTAAAGGCAAACAGATATGTTCAAAAATGTAAAATGGAAATGATTTTTGCGGATCTGTATTGACATGAATACAAACCACAACGGATCATTAAAAATTAAGAAAAGGGATTAGCAGCCCGCTATCTGCAGGCAATGATACAGGATGTATCTTGGTGCTGTAATATAAATACGGTTTTGAACGGCCGCAACCCGTGTAGTGTGAGAATACCCTGCAAAGAAATAATTAAGCCACTGCTGTGCAAGGACTGAGTAATCAAATTTCACTTTCTCCCAGTCATTGGAATCCTGAACATCCTGAACATCTGAAAAACTATACATTTCAGGCTGGGTCTGCTGATCGGATTTCTGCTGAAGGAGATTAATTTTTGAAAGAATATCAGAGTATGGTTGAGTTTTCCCTTTATGTGCAAAAAGACCTGCACACAACGCTGAGAAAAATAAGACAAAAGAGAAAAATAGGACTCTTTTTTTCATACCTGTTAATAATGGTGTAAAATTAGAACAATCTTAAAACCCCGGCTATCAAAAAAATTATTTAAAATGTTCAAAATCGCAACAAATACAATTTTATGTAATTTTAACATTTCAGGATAAACTCCTTATTCACAACACTTAAGCATTACTTTTGAACTATGACAATTTTTTTATTGTCCCTATTCCTATAATTATGATTATCTGCCTCATCTTTTCTGTCTATTTAAAAGATCGAATAAATACACCTCTTATTCTCAATACTACATATTAAAAAATCTCTATTCATCAATGATTACTTAATAATAAGCTTTATTTCATAAAAACAGACGGTATTTTTTTCTTTCCTTATAATTATCGTAAATTTGTATACACATTTAATTTAATAAAATAATAAAACGTAATATGTCAAAAGCAATTTCGCAAGTACCATTAGCGGTAAATGAGCCGGTAAATTCTTATGAACCGGGATCTCCGGAAGTTAAAAGCCTTATCGACACTTATAAAAAAATGTGGGCTGAGAAGGTAGAAGTTCCAATGATCATCAATGGAAAAGAAGTGAAAACTGATACAAAAGTACAGCTTCAGTCTCCTCAGGATCATGCTCATGACTTCGGTTTCTACTATCAGGGTGGTATGCAGCATGTGGATGACGCTATCAACGCGGCATTGGCAGCTAAACAGGAATGGAATGAACTAGGCTGGGAACAACGTGCAGCAATTTTCTTAAAGGCGGCTGATCTTTTGGCTGGTCCTTACAGAGATGTAATCAATGCTGCTACAATGATCGGGCAGTCTAAAAATGTACACCAGGCTGAAATTGATGCAGCTTGTGAGTTCATCGACTTCTTAAGATTCAACGTAGAGTTCATGACAGAAATGTATGCTGAGCAGCCGGTTTCTGACAATGGAATCTGGAACCGTGTTGAGTACAGACCATTGGAAGGATTCTGTTTTGCAGTAACTCCGTTCAACTTTACAGCGATTTCCGGAAACCTTCCTACTTGTATGGCAATGCTAGGAAACGTTGTAGTTTGGAAGCCGTCTGACAAGCAGGTATATTCTGCAAAAGTAATCATGGATGTATTGACAGAAGCGGGGCTTCCTGCAGGAGTAATCAACATGATCTTTACTGATGGAAAAGAAACTGCTGAAAAAGTATTGGCTCACCGTGATTTTGCTGGGCTTCACTTCACAGGTTCTACAAAAGTATTCCAGGGAATGTGGAAAATGATTGGTGACAATATCCACAACTACAGAACATATCCAAGAATTGTTGGAGAAACAGGTGGTAAAGACTTTGTAATTGCTCACCCATCTGCTAACGTAGAAGCTGTAGCTACTGCATTGGTAAGAGGTGCTTTTGAATACCAGGGACAAAAATGTTCTGCTGCTTCAAGAGCTTATGTACCTAAATCTCTTTGGGCTGACGTGAAAAAAGTAATGGAAACTCAAATGAATTCTATCAAAGTAGGTTCTCCGGAAGATACTTCTAACTTTGTAAATGCTGTAATTGACAAAAATTCTTTCGAGAAGTGTAAAGGATATATCGACAGAGCTAATGCTTCAGGTGAAGCTACTGTAGCTATTGGTGGGAAATATGACGATTCTAAAGGATGGTTCGTACACCCAACAGTAATTGAAACTACCAACCCTCACTACGAAAGTATGGTGGAAGAGATCTTCGGCCCAATCTTGTCAATCTACGTATATGAAGATCAGGACTGGAAAGAAACTCTAAAACTGGTAGATTCTACTTCTCCTTATTCATTAACAGGTTCTGTGTTCTCTCAAGACCGTTACGCAATCAATGAAGCTTATAAAGCTTTAGAGAATGCTTCAGGTAACTTCTATATCAACGATAAGCCAACAGGTGCCGTAGTAGGACAACAGCCTTTCGGTGGTGGTAGAGCTTCAGGAACAAATGATAAAGCAGGTTCTAAAATGAATCTTCTAAGATGGGTTTCTGTAAGAAGCGTAAAAGAAACGTTTGTTTCTCCAAAAAATTACAAATATCCATACCTAGGGTAATAAACGATAAATAATCATTGATAAATGATTTTAAACAGCCTCGGAATTTCGGTTTCGGGGCTTTTTTGTGGGGATAGGCGGGGTGCGAGGTTCGGGATGCGAGTTGCGGGAGTTCAAAGTTTAAGGTTTAAAGTTACTGGTATTCATAAATACACTTTTATTCCTCCGATACTCAATACTCTCCCCTAAACTCTCTAACCCTCCTACTCTCCCACACTCTAACTCCTAATCCCTATAATCCGTTACCTGCTACCCGTTACCTAACATCTTTTAACAAACTTTACCTATATTTTACGACTTTCCCTACCCTCTTAGGAATAATTGTTGATTTTCAATACATATACACCCCAAAATAAGATAGTATGAAAAAGTTATTGCTAACAGCCGTCGGAATAGGAATATTTGCAGTGAGCTGTGGAACCAAAGAATCGTCAATGTCATCGAGTAACCGTGATTCAGCGACGGTAGACAATACACAGAAAAGTGTACCGCCTACAACAACTGATACCATGACTACAAAAATGACAAATCCTGACAGTATCAAGATAAAAAAAGATTCTGCGGTAATGTCTCCTGTCAAATAGTATTGATATACGTTCAATTTAAAATGGAAAATCTGCAGATGAAAGTTCTGCAGATTTTTTTATTGAATAACCGGAAATGTTGGGTTTATCATGAAGTTTTAGCCTTAAAAGACTATTATTTAGGTTTTGGCTAAAGCCAATGGATGTAATATTTATGGTTAGCTGGGTTAAAACCCAGCCCTATTGAATTTTAATGACAACATCTTTTATCTTTTATCTTTTATCTTTTATCTTTTATCTTTTATCTTTTATCTTTTATCTTTTATCTTTTATCTTTTATCTTTATATTTGATTAATACCAAACATTAAAATATACCCCTATGAAAAAATTCTGGATAGGAGCAGTTCTTGGACTTCTTTTCCTTGGAAGTTGTGCTCAGAATAAAGAAAAAAGAGAGGAATACAAAGACGCTCACAATAAGGATTCTTTAAGAAATAGAATGGGTGATTCTGCTGTAGCCAATTCTATACCCGCTCCGGCAGCTGCCGATACATCAAAAACAAAACCCGACAGTACAAAAGTTAAATAAAATCACAAATCCACAGACTTCTGTGGATTTGCACTTAAAAAAACTTGACTGAAAAAAAACCGGGCAATCAACCCCGATTATGAGATATGGTTTATATTCTGAACAGAATATTTCCTTTGAAGATAAAAATGGGAATCGTGGATGTCTCAATAATGAAATATACACTTGTACTATATATTAATTTTCATAGCTTAGTTTTCAGCTGGGGATGATTATCTTACGATGTATCTTATTTCAGAAAAAGAGATATTTCTTCAAAAATTGAAAGAGATAAGCTGTAGTATAATTGTGTTCATGTCCCTCGAACTGGCGCAAAGATAGGATAGCAAAGGGTTTCTGTAAAATAATAGGTTGTTCATTTTCGTGAAAATGGCAAGATAGAATTTAAAAACCTATCTCTTTTTAATCATTTTCAGGAAAATGAACATTTTTATCTGATTGATTTTCAGCATCAAGATATTTGATATAGGCTGATGGAGAATAATCTGTGACTGCTTTGAAAACTGCAGCAAATTTACTGTGCGAAGAGAAGCCGCATTCATCAGCAAGGATGCTTATTTTATATTGTCTGTACTTCTCATCATTGATTAGTTTATCCACAATATATTTGATTCTCAAACGGTTGATATACGATTTAAAATCAGCACTCTTATGCTGATTGATTACATAAGACAGATATTTTGTATTAGTATTCAATTCGCCCGCAAGGAAAGAAAGAGACATTCCTTTATTGTTATAGAGATCACCTTTCTCAAAATCTTCAAGAAGTTCAAGCAGTTTTGATTCTGTTTCGGAAGTCATCAAAGAATCATTTCGCCTTCGGTCTGTTTCAGAATCTTTTTCATCAATTTCTTCCACAGATATATTGGAAAATTCAGAATCATCAGATTGTTTTAAAGGATGGTTACTTCTGCTGCTGATCATCTTCAACTGAGCTCTTATGATATTTCTGAACTTTGAACGCTGTTTTTTCTGCTTTGTCCTAAAGAAAACAAGTAAACCAACCAATAAAGTAAACAGAACAACAATAGTAGCATTTTTCACCAGATTCATCTGTCCGCTCTTTTTGCTGGTCTTCCCTTTTGGAATCTCTGCTCCTTTCATTGTGAAACTTTGATTGCGTGCCGCAATACTGTCATACGTCCTTACATATTTCACAGCATATAAAGAGGCTTTGAAATTATCCCCCATTCCTTCATAATAATCATTGATATTGGAGTATACAGCTTTTTTCAATGTAAGGCTTCGGGAAGTATCTGCTATTTTTTCTGCTTTTTTCAGGTATAGTTCGGCATCTTTCCAGTTTTTCTGCTTCAGACGAATTCCTCCCAGGCCATTATAAACCAATCCGAGTGTACAGCTTCCGACCTTAAGCAGGCTTTCAGCTTTTCTGTAATAATTTTCTGAAACTGGATAGTCATTAAGTTTGAAATAAACATCACCCAGCAACTGATAAGAGGCAGCAGCTGTTCTGTTTTCGTTGCAGCTGTTTATTCTTTCAAAATATTTCAGGGAAGATTCTATGAATCGTATTGCATTGGAGTAATTGCCTAGCTCCATTTCGTAGAAAGCCATTTCCTGATTCAGGAGTCCTGCCGCTTCATTGCTTTTCTGAAAATCGGTAATCCTGCCGGAAGCTTCCAGCCCTTTTATAATGTATTTTTTAGATCTTTCATACAACCCTACCTGTCTATATTGTCTGGCAAGTAATCTGGTTACAACAGCCATCCGTTCAGGATCATTGATCTGATTGATCACCGAGTGGGCATTTTCACTATAACAAATTGCTTTTTTAAGCTCACCGGCATGATGATAAAGTTCTGAAGAAAGGATAAGACACTGTATTTTCTCAGAAGGCTTCTGTGCCAACATATAAAGAGAGTCTGCCGTCTTGATCGCCTTTGGTAAATCCTTATGCGCCGTAACAGAAGATGTTCTTTCACAGATAAGGTCAAAGCTGTTTTTTTTCTGAGCGAATATGGGGACTGCTGTTGCCAGCAAAAACAAAAATTTCAGGAGATTCTTAGACATACAAAAACAAATTATTATTTTTATTTTATAATAATTCATCATTATTTTCACGGGGTGTCTTTTTGTTTTTTTACAAAACTAGTGATATTTTATTTTTTATTAAAACATTATATTGAAATTTAATCATTTAACTTAAAACAATGATTTACATTAATTTTAATAATTAGACCAAAATAATAAATGATTTTCCTTCATATGAACTGATATCTGTTTTAAAACTAAAGTTCCTTTATAATTATTTTCAATATGGACGGCTCATGTGTCATCATATTTATTACATTTGCAGGGAATAAAAAGTTCTTATGAAAAAAATAGCAATACTATCCTCAATCTTTATAGGAGTTCTTGCATGGGCACAGGGAATTAAATTTGAAGACGGCAATTTTGCCTCTATCCTTGCCAAAGCAAAAAAAGAAAAAAAACTGGTCTTTATAGATGCATATGCTTCATGGTGTGGACCTTGTAAACTAATGGTAAAAAATATTTTCCCACTTCAGTCTGTGGGTGACTACTATAATTCTCACTTTATCAATGCTAAAATTGATATGGAAAAAGGTGAAGGAATTGAGTTAGCTAAGAAATATAATGTAAAAGCATTCCCTACTTATCTGTTCATTGACGGAAATGGTGAAGCGGTACACAGAACTCTGGGATATGTTGAAGAAAAAGACTTTATCCAGTTTGCCAAAGATGCTGAAGATCCGAACAAAAGATTAACTTCTCTGAAGGAACAGTTTGAGAAAGGAGAAAAAGATCCTGAGTTTTTAAAGAATCTTGCAGGGCTTACCATGTATAATGACGCTGAGTTTGCCGGTAAAGTACTTAACCGTTATTTCCAGCAGAAACCAACTTTGGATCAGGAAGATGTTCAAATGCTTCTTTCAGGGGTTCAAACTATAGACAGCCCTTTGTACAAGATTTTTCAGGACAAAAAAGCAGATATCGTTAAATTCTTTCCGGAAGATAAGTATGAAAAGTTTGACAAAAATATCAAACTGAATACCATCTCCAAAAAAGCATATAATGCTGATACCAAAAAATGGGATGATAATTATTTCATGTCTGAAACTCAGAAATTCTTAAGCAAAGAAGAAGCTGACAAGATCTTAAAAAGAATGAAAGCTAACAGAGCTTTAAAGAATAAAGATATTCCTGAGTATGAAAAACTGATTCTTGATTTGTACAAAGATTATTCTGCTGCAGGTTCTGAAGAGCTGAATTCTCTTGCATGGAATTTCTTTGAAAATGTAAGCAATAAGACTTCTCTGGAAAAAGCAATTGCATGGGCACAGGAATCTGTAAAGAAAGACCAGAATTTTGCCAATACTGATACTTTAGCTAATCTTTACAATAAGATTGGCGATAAGAAAAATGCAAGAACATGGGCTGAAAAATCTATTGAACTGGCAAAAAGCACAGGACAGGATTCTACTGACACTGAAAAATTATTGAAAAGCCTTTAATTAGGAATGTCATAAAATAAAGACCGCAGAACTGAAGTTCTGCGGTCTTTTTATATTGTTTGGTGAGCAGGAATGGCAAACCACCCCGTCAAAAATTCTTTGAATTTTTGCCACCCCTCCAAAGGAGGGGAATTTTCACGTCTTCAGTTGTGATATAAGTGAAAATAGAACTATCCTTCTGTTTTATAAGATACAATAAGAAACTTATCTCTCTTCATTTAGTATTCAAAAAGAACACTTCCCCATGTAAATCCGCTTCCGAAAGCTGAAAGAAGGACCAAATCTCCTCTTTTAATTTTCCCTTGCTCAATTGCTTCGCTTAAAGCAATAGGAATAGAAGCAGCGGTTGTGTTTCCGTATTTCTGAATATTGTTAAATACCTTTTCGTTCGGTAAACCAAATTTTTCCTGTACAAACTGAGCAATTCTAAGGTTCGCCTGGTGTGGAATAAACATATCAAGATCTTCAACTGTTTTTCCTGCTTTGTTCAAAGCTTCCATCATTGTTTCAGGAAATCTTGTTACGGCATGTTTGAAAACGAAGTTACCGTTCATGATTGGGTATACTTCTTTATTGGTTACATTTTCAGGCTCTTTTCTCATTCTGTCACTCCATCCGAATTTTGAACCCGGGAACTGAGTACAAAGTTCGTCTGCATATTTACCTTCAGAATGCATATTTACGGCTAAAATATCACCTGCATTTTCATCTTCGGTAGCTGAAAGTACCACTGCTCCTGCTCCATCTCCGAAAATAACAGAAACCCCTCTTCCCTCATCAGAAAAATCCAAGCCGAAAGAATGAACTTCAGCTCCTACCACAAGAATATTTTTATAAGTCCCTGATTTAATAAATGCATTCGCAACACTCATAGAATATACAAATCCGGAACATTGATTTCTCACGTCCAATGCGCCAATCGTGCCACATCCAAGCATGTCCTGAAGTAATACTCCACTTCCAGGAAAATAGTAATCCGGAGAAAGGGTTGCAAAAACAATAAAGTCAATATCTTTTGAGGTAAGACCAGCATTCTGAATAGCTTTTTCTGAGGCTTTAAATGCTAGATAAGCTGTAGTTTCCTGAGCGTCATTCCGGTTTTTTCTGTGTCTCCTTTCTTTGATACCCGTTCTTTCTGTAATCCATTCATCATTGGTAGTCATCAGTTTTGCTAAATCATCATTTGTAACAACGTTATCTGGAACATAAAATCCCACACCTTTTATTGTACTTTTAATCATATAGTTTTTTAATTTTGGCAAAGATAAAACTTATTTAACACATAGTTTTTCAAAATATTAGTATTTTTACTTTATGCCAATTGATACGATATACAGAACCTCCCAGTGCGAATGGGTAGATGTAGAGGCTCCTACTGCAGAAGACCTGAAATTCCTTCATGAAAGATATGAAATCAATAATCTCCTGCTGGAAGATACCATGGATCCCAACCACCTTCCCAAATATGAAGAGGACGGAAATGTCAAATTCTTTCTCCTTCGTGAAAGCACAGAGCTGGAAAGAAAGAATCTGAATACCATCAGTGATATCAGCACCAAGATTGGAATTTTTCTGGTGGAGAATACCATTATCACCATCCACAGGATGAAAACCAGAAGTATCACGGAAGTTAAGAAAAAAGTCTCTTTGATTCAGGAAGACCTTAATCCTCAGCAGATCACGCTGATGATTGCGATATTGATCATGAAAAGTTTTGATGATGAATCTTTAAGCCTGTTCGAGACTATGGACAATATAGAGAATGAGATTTTCCTTAAAAATACCAATCATACCAGCCAGATCCGCCGTCTTTATAAACTGAAGCGAAAATCAGGATTAAATTCACGGGTACTGGTGATTTCTACAGATGCCATAGATAAATTTAAACTGCTGAATTTACAGGACTCTGAGTTTGTTGATTTGAAAGATAAGCATAAAGATGTTGTGGCGGATTTTGATCATCTGAATATCCAGATTACCAACCTTATTTCCATGTTTTTGGCACTTTCGGATCAAAAGGCCAATCAGGTGATGAAAGTTCTGGCTATCTATTCTGTTTACTTCTTACCCATCACCTTTATTGCCGGGGTTTATGGCATGAACTTCGACAATATGCCTGAGCTTCATCATAAATACGGCTATTTTATAACGCTGGGAGCGATGGCAACGGTTGTGATCAGTACTTTTATTTATGTGAGAAGAAGACAGTGGTAATTAATTTTTATATCAACGCAAAGACGCAGAGAATATGCAATAATATAATATTTTAAGACGCAAAGATTTTATCTTCGATAAAATATAAATCGGTTGATTACTTTTGTCTTTAACCTAAACACCATCAAAACAAAATATCATGACCACTGAAAACCTCAACAAGATTCTGGAAGATTCTTCTCTTTCGCAGGCCTCCAAAGATAAACTGGCTGCCTTACATGAGAATATATCCGGCAAAGAATTCTCTGATCTTCTGGATCAGTCCGGGAATCAGTATATAGAGTTTGTACAGGAAGGCGGTGGTGTCTGGGGAAGTGCATTGGTAGGCTATCTTTATGGCCTGGAAATATTTGGAATCCGTTTTTTGAAAGTGGCAGGAACGAGTGCCGGAGCCATTAATACGATGCTCATTGCGGCCTGTAAAACCAAAGAAGAATCCAAAAGTGAACTTATCAAAGATATTCTTTTCAGCTGGGATTTTTCCGATTTTATGGATGGAAAGACTTATGTGAAAACAACGCTCCATGCGATGCTTAACAATAAGATTTTTTTTAAGATCAATGCCATTATTGCTGCGATCCTGTTTATTATCCTGATCAGTATTCCTTTTTTGGCTTCTTCAACCACTATACTGAACGCCAAACTGATGTTTTTGATTCCTCTGATTCCGGCTGTCATTCTCTTTTTCTGTATTCAAAAGCTGTATCATAATTTCAGAAAGGAAAACAGCGGTCTCAATCCCGGAAATGTTTTTCAGAATACCATGCAAAATGCACTGGATCAATTTGGAATAAAAACAGTGGCTAACCTCAACGAAAAATTCATTCAGAAAGAACGTGATCTAAACCTCAACTATCGGTATGGAAACGGACAGGAGTATTATACAAGGGCTCTGCAAAGTATCGAAAAGATTAAAATAAAAAATAAGGAACATATTGATCAGACCCGATATAGAATTTTCTATGAAAGTGCCCTCAATAACGATTATTATAAAAACAATCCGTTTTATCTTCTTAGATCTGAATATGTTGTCATCACTACCGATATCAATGCAAAAATCAAGGTGGAACTTCCTACGATGGCCAATCTCTACTGGTCCGAAGAGGAACTGAAGCACATTAGTCCGGCTGAGTTTGTAAGAGCATCTATGGCTGTTCCTTTTTTCTTTGAACCTTTTCAGAAACAAATCAATAAAGACGATAGTTCCGTAAAGTATGCCTGGAGATATTGGATGAATACCAAGCCTGAGGACATCAACCCTGCCGGGGTTTTCATTGATGGAGGCAGTATTTCCAATTTTCCTATTGACCTGTTTCATGCCGATGAAGTTTTTTATCCGAGAATGCCACTTTTTGGAGTGCAGCTGACGAGTGATTCTGCTATTCTTTCGGAAAGAGGAAAAACCAGTGCAGAAATCCTTAAAACACCTTTCAGCTATGCCGGAAATATCATCAGTACATTGAAAGGTTTTAATGACAAAACTTTCCTTACCAAACATACTTTTTACCATTTATACAGTATACAGAGTGTCAACTGTGGTACCAGCAGCTGGCTGAATTTCTTTATGAAAAAAGAAGAAAAGGAAGAGCTTTTCAACAGAGGTTTCCAGGCCGCCCTTGATTTTCTCAACGGATTCGACTGGGAAAAGTACAAATATGAAAGAATGATGCTTACGATGAAAGAGAAGAAAATACTGAAAGAAGAGGATACGCCTACGGTGGGATAAGGATTTTATCTTTTAAATTTAATCAACATCACAAATTAATATACAATAGGAATCTATTTTGGAAAAACATCAAAATAGACTCCTACTAATTTTTATAAATTATCCAGAAACTCCAGATACATCGGAACACTTCTGTTGATCCATTCATCGGAAGAATCTCTTTCAATTCCGTAATAAACGAAAGGTTCTTTGTAATCTGCCTTTATATAATCAAAAGTCAGTTCATAAGGTCTGAAAAGTTCCTTCATGGTATATTTATATTCTCCGGATGCGCTATACCCTTCTTCATCGATTCCTGCGGTAACTGCCAATGACATTTTCTTTCCGGCCAGTTTGAAACCACTGTTGCTTCCATAAGCCCAGCCGTACAAAACAACCTCATCCAGCCATTGTTTTAAAAGCGGCGGACTGCTGAACCAGTAAAAAGGAAACTGAAATACAATTTTATCGTAAGATTCCATCATCTTTTGTTCCTGTGCCACATTGATTTTTCCATCTGGATAAGCTTCGTATAATTGATGGACCGTATATTTTTCAGGATATTTTTTCAATTCATCAATCCATTTCTTATTAATCGCTGATTTTTCTATATCAGGGTGGGTAACAATTACTAAAGTCTTCATTATGTTTAAATTTCTAATACAAAATTACGATACGTAACTTACATTTCGTACATTAGCTACCCATTGTATGGTACTATAAAAAATGTAAGTAATGACTAAAATAAAGGAAACTTCAACGAATTTTGCCAACAAGAAAGCACTTGCTGATGAGTGTCCGGAAATCTATGCCTCCAACATTATCGGAGGACAATGGGCATTGGCAATCTGCTGCTATCTGATCAATGGAAAAATGAGATTCGGGGAATTAAGAAAGCGTCTGCAGAATATCACCGAAAGGATGCTTACTCTTCAGCTTCGCAGACTGGAAGAGGACAAGATCATTACCAGAACTGTATATGCCGAGGTTCCGCCACGGGTAGAATATGAACTTACAGAAATCGGGTATAAGCTGAAGCCCATTATCCTGGAGTTTGAAAAATGGGGAAATGAACATAAACAGATTATGGATAAGGAATAAAAATATTTTTGGTTAAAGAATTTTTACGGTATTATTTTTTGCATAAATTTAATTATCATTAAATTTCAAAATAACTTCCATGAAAAACCTTACTTTTTTTCTAACTCTTACGGCATTCACTTTTTTAGGAAACCTTCTGAATGCACAGAAAATTTCTGATGGCCAGACCATTGATATCAACGGAATGGCTGTTACCTTTAACATCCTCAACAAAGAAAGTGTAGAATCTGGTGGAAAATCCTATGACCGCTATAAAGTTTCTGCATCCGTAAAAAATACTTCAGATAAAGCCTACAATATCAGATTATCAGCTTTTCCTCAAATTGTAAGCAATATTGGCCTTGTAGAACTAGACTGCATTAATGCAACCGGAGCAAGACTGACCTCTAAAAAAATAGAGTTAAAAATGAAAGCTCAGATGATCAATGTTACCTATTCTGCCTATGACAAATCCGGAAAATTTGTAAACAGTACAATTCCTGTAACCGGCAGCTATTATTTCGATCCGGGAGATACCATCAGTGATAATGCTATTTTCATTGTTCCTCAAGGTGAAAAACCGGATGTTTCTGTGAGAAGTATGAAGTAAATAATCCTCTTATGAGCTTAAAGAACTGATTGAAGCTCTAAATAAAAACTAAAAAATTTAGATTCCTACGGAATGACAAAAAGAAGTGTTTGACATTAAGCACACATTGTGTCATTCCGTAGGAATCTAAGTTTATTATTTACTCAAATTTTCTTTCCACAAAGGCTTTTGAGCCAAAACTTTTGAATGTATCGGGCAGGTTTCATGATGGGCTCCTTTAAGATATCCTGTGCTCATAAGAAATTCGTTTACTATTTCTCCGCCTGTGAATTTGAATGTTTTTTTGAATAACTTCATCCATTCCTGCAATGTTTTAGGATGATGATGTTCCAGCCACTTTTCAAATGATCCGAATTCTTTCTGAAGGTTTATAATCGTTCTGGCATTTTCAATCGCTGCATTTACCTTTAATTTATTTCTGATAATTCCACTGTCATTCAAAAGCCTTTCGCGGTCATCCTCTGTATAAGCTGCTATTTTCTGAATATCAAAATGATCATATGCTTTTCTGAAACTGTCTTCTTTTTTCAGAACAGTTTCCCAGCTTAAGCCTGCCTGGTTGATTTCCAGAATCAACCTTCCAAACAACTCATTATCATCATGAATAGGAAATCCATAATAGTTGTCATGGTAATTTTTGTGCAGTTCTTTTCTGCTCTCGGGCTGCATGCCTTCTATTGCTAAACAATAACTCATTACAATATATTTTCTGTTTTTATATAAAACTTCCGATTTGTAAAGATAAACCAGGATTATGACAACTGTCCGTCAGCAGTGATTTTTAATTTTTAAATTTAATCATAATTCCATTCGTTTTATCTTCTGCTCAGAGAATATTCAGTAGTTTTGAGGGCTCAAAATAACCATTATGAAATCACTGTTCACCATTATCTTTATTATAAGTTACATTGTTTTAAATGCACAGAATCTATATTCTAAAGCCTATGGAAATCCAAAAAATGTTTCCGTTATTTTTATTCATGGAGGTCCGAGCGGAAATGCTACATTATTTGAAGGCACTACAGCTCAAAAGCTGGCTGATAAAGGATTTTATGTAATTGTTTACGACAGACGCGGTGAAGGTCGTTCAAAAGATGAAAATGCTGTCATGACTTTTAAAGAAAGTTTTGAGGATTTAAAAGAAATTTACACCACTTATCATATCAAGAAAGCAAATATTCTTGCCCACAGTTTTGGTGGAATTATCGGGACATTATTCACTTCCCAATTTCCTGAAAAAGTAAATTCGCTGACTCTTGCCGGAGCTTTATTTACGCAGCAGGAAACCTATGATCATATCCTAAAACAGGCAAAAGAACATTTCAAAAATGATCCTTCCCAACTCAAAGAAATTTCAGAAATAGAAAATCTGGATAAAAATTCTGCAGCCTATCGAAAAAGATGTTATGAAATGGCCGGTAAGCTCAATTTCTTCGATATGCCCAATCCTACTCCCAAAAGTGAAATGCTGAGAAACGAATACAAAGCAGGTGAATTTTATAAAAACAACATCAGAAATTCTGATTCTCCTCTTAAGTTCTATAAAAATGAACCTCTGAATAATTTGGATAATACTTCCGTTTTAAAAGATATCCGAAAAAAAGGAATCGCCATCTTTGCGGTATATGGTAAGAACGACGGAATATTTTCAGAAAAACAGCTGAATGATCTTAAAAATATTGTCGGAAAGAAAAATTTCATACTTATCGACAATTGTTCCCATTACTTATTTGTAGACCAGCAGGACGATTTTTTACAATTTATTAAGCTTACATTGAAATAAAGTGTAGTTTTGTAATTATGCCGCACTCAGGACTCCATATGAAAACCTATAAAGCTATCATTACGATGCTTGTTTTGGTGTTTTCATTATCGCCGTGTTCTGTAAAAAGAAATGTTCTTGATATTTTTGACATTCAATATATCAGCGGGCTGAATAAGGTAAAGATAACCTCCTCTCTTTCTTCCAGCTGTGATATGGCATCCGCTTCTACAGGAGTTTCGGTATCAAAAGCTAAAATTCAAGGACAATACAAAGATTCTTTTTTCAATTTTTATTCCACTGCAGACAACTCTGTTGAA
Organism: Chryseobacterium sp. GVT01B; assembly: GCF_019970045.1. GTDB lineage: Bacteria > Bacteroidota > Bacteroidia > Flavobacteriales > Weeksellaceae > Chryseobacterium. The sequence goes on along the minus strand of NZ_JAHXYI010000003.1, from coordinate 273,672 downwards.
GAAAAGATTGCTTTCAATGAATATTCAGGGCATTCTACGGGAAACAGCCCACCGAAATATATTCTGTTTAAAAGACTGAAACTTAATCTGGTTTAAACTTTTTGAACCCAATTAAAAATCAGTTTTTTACAATACAATATTAATTTCAATGAAACATACCTTAAACAGCCAGTCTTCGGACCTGGCCGGATTATATACTTTATCTCTCCGAATGGTCATCGGATGGACCTATTTTTCAGCCTTCTGGCGCAGACTTATCCTAGAAAACAAGCTTATTCCCGACGAACAGGGATATATCGGTGAAAAATTCAATCACTTTTTACCTAATGCACTCGGCATAAAACCTGTTATTGAATATCTTGTTACTCATCCTGATGCCTTACAGCAATCCATGATGATTTTCACCATTATTGAAGCCATAGTAGGATTATTCATTATTCTCGGATTATTTACCCGTTTAATGAGTATCGGCATCTTCAGTCTTGCCCTAGGGATTCTGTTGGGTTCCGGCTGGCTGGGAACAACCTGCCTTGATGAATGGCAGATAGGAGTTTTAGGAATCGCTGGCGGATTTGTCCTGTTTCTTACAGGAAGTGGTCCATACTCACTGGATTATTATTTCATAAAGAATAACAAAAGCTTCACTCAAAAACGATGGTTTCAATGGTTGGGATCAGGGAATTTTCCTGTCTCACAACCAAAAGTTTTTGTATTGGTAGGATCGCTTATCATATTTGGTTTGACTCTTTTTACCAATCAGTATTTCCATGGAGGTGTATGGGGAACCTTGCATAATAAATCGGTAAAACCTAAACTGGAAATTTCTAATATTTCCCATAATAATTCGGATTTAAAATTTGAAGTGTACAGAACGGAAGGGGCCGATGTCTATGGTTCTTTCCTGATAGGCATCCATATTCTGGACAAAAACGGAAATATTTTAAAAGAACTTGACCATAAAGAACTTTCCCGATTGTCTAAAGAAAATATCCAGAATCATTATGTTACCAAAGTAAAACCGGGAAAGCACAGCTTGATTATTCCTCTGGGAGCAAAGGCAGATGTAACTTTGAATATTAATGATATTCTTCAGAAAAGTGAAATTCATGCATTGAAACTGATTGATGTGAGTGGGATTGAATGGATGGAGAATATTAAATAGAGTAAAATTTAAGGTCCGGGATTCGGGGTGCGGGTTTTATGTTTTGGCTGAAGCCGATCCTTGATTTATAATAGAGAAAGCGGACTAAAGTCCGCTTCTATTGATATTTGAAATTATTATTTTCAATATTCAGCTCTATTTTTCTGAGACAACAATATGATAGCTGCATGTGCTGTCCGGATCAAGTTTCAGCACTTTTATATCCAATAAAACATCCAGTCCCATGGTATCGCAAACTCCTTGTAAGAAAGGTTTTATGACCGGCCATTTCAGCAGGCCCGCGATCTGCAGGCTATGCGTAATTTTATGGTAACGGTCTACTCCTTTGATCAGCAGTTCACATTTGTAGTCATTTAATTCTTTAAATTCAAAATTATATTCGGGACTGGATGTAAAAATTGCTCCTATCAGTATTTTGGCGACAGCCGGAATACCGGGCTGCAGGTTAGGTTTTGTTTCAAGATTTTTCAGTGTCATTCTGGATCCGAGATCATACATGAAAGTACTGGAAAGCTGTTCAATAGCTTCGGCTCCGTAAAGTCGGCCAATCTGCTTGAGCATTCCGCCGTAAAAGGCTCCTGTAATATCAGACAGGCGCTGGGTAAGTTCTGTAAAGGTTCCGGGAAAAAAGTCTGAGATAATCTGAGCCTGATTCATTTCAGGAAGAAAGATATCATGCTTTCTGAAATCTGATAATGCCAGATAGGTTTCCGGCAGTTGTATTTGATTCATATTTAATATTTTGTAGGTATATTGAGATCATGGTTTAGTTAATTAGTGAAACGAAAGACCGTATTCATACGCTTTCGGAAATAAGAACATTGTCTTTATTGAATATAAAAACAAAGTAAAAAGACAGTACTCGATCAGTTGATATAAAAAACCGATATTCAGATAAAAATCCGGCGCATTATTAGGGAAATACCTTTTTGAAAAGGGTTTGAGGGATCAGGGAATCTATTCATATTTTTTCATTTGTTGGTGTAAAGCTAGAAAAAATAATTAAACTCTCCAATAAGTGATATTATTTTTTATTTAACAGAATTAAAACTGAAAGCCATTGGCTGATATTATTTTACGTAAGAAATGAACAAAAAAAAACCTTCGAAAATATCGAAGGTTTTTAATTAAAATTTAGTGCATGGCTTCACTCAAATCTATTTTTTCTTTGCTTTTTCTTTCTTTTACGAGTAAGATAAACGGAATACATATCAGGAATATGATTCCGAGATAAAGAAATACATCCATATAAGAGAGTACAGTGGCCTGTTTGGTGACTGATAAATCAAGCATTTTATAAGCGGCATTCATTGCTGCATCAGGCGTCATTCCTTTGGCAATAAAATTTGCTTTAAGGGCAGCTAGTCTTTGCTGGACATCAAAACTGTTTTCGTCAAGGTGAGAAATCAGATTATTCCTGTATTTCTGACCGGCATTAGCAATAAAAGTTGTAATCGCTGCAATCCCGAAAGATCCTCCCAACTGTCTCATCATCCCGGTAAAGGCTGCTCCCTGACCAATCTCCTGCCCTTTCAGTGTACTTAAAGACAAAGAGGTGATTGGAATAAACAGTAGTCCCAAACCTGCTCCTCTTACAATCAGCATCCAGAAAAATGCATCTTTACTGGTATCCGGAGTCAGAATTTTATATCCCCAGAAACTATAGACAAAGAAGATGAACAATCCTAAAGAAACCAAGATCTGCTGTTTTGCTCCTTTTGCCAAAAGTCTACCAATAATAGGCATCATGAAGGCTGTTGTTAAAGCTGCCGGAATCATCAAAGCTCCTGACTGAAGAGCCGTCCAGCCTAAAATACTCTGAGTGTAAAGAGGAACGATGAACGTAGATCCATAAAGCCCAAATCCAAGTACGAATGACATCATTGTTCCGATCCTTAGATTGCTATTTTTAAGCACCCTGAGCTCAACAATCGGATATTTAAAGGTAAGTTCCCTCCAAAGGAATAATATAAATCCTAAAACAGCAGCCACCGTAAACGCTACAATCATTCCGCTGGCAAACCAGTCTTCTTCATGACCTCTCTCAAGAATGAACTGTAATGAACCTACTGTTACTGCCAATAGCCCAATTCCAATCCAGTCAACATCCGAAACTTTACGTTTTTCAGCATATTTCGGACTTCTTACAAACTGCAGTGTCATTAAGGTTGCTGCAATTCCAATCGGAATATTAATATAGAAAATATACGGCCAGCTGAAGTTATCAACGATATACCCTCCAAGAGGTGGACCTAATGTAGGGCCGATGATTACTCCCAGACCATAAATAGCCTGAGCCATACTTCTTTTTTCAATCGGATAAGATTCCGTAATGATCGTCTGTGAAGTTACCAATAAGGCTCCCCCACCGATTCCCTGCATCAATCTGAAGAACACAAGTTCCCAGATATTGGTCGCATTTCCACATAAAAATGAAAATATAGTAAATATAATGATGGATGCCGCAAAGTAATTTCTACGCCCAAACTGCTGGGAAAGCCAGCTCGTCATTGGTACGATGATTACGTTACCAATGGCATAAGCTGTAATTACCCATCCCACTTCAGAAAGTGTAGATCCAAGATTCCCCTTCATTTCATTCAAGGCAACATTGACAATCGTGGAGTCTACAATTTCAAGAAGGGCACAAAGGATAGCCGTAATCGTAATGATTACTCTACGCGCTCCATATTCTACTAATGAATCTTGCATAATTTTTATTCGAATATTTGTATTAATGTAAAATGTAGGATGTATTAATGATTTTCAATTCATCATGAATACATTTTACGTAAGTACATAAATACTATTTCAAAGCAACTTCTGCCTTCACGTTCATTCCTGTTCTTAGTCTTTTCGCAATCTCTTTATCCAGATTTACAAAATCAATTTTTACAGGAAGTCTCTGAACTACTTTTACAAAGTTACCACTTGCATTATCCGGAGGAAGAATAGAGAATGTAGCTCCTGTAGCCGGAGAGAATGAGCTTACTACTCCTTCAAATTCCTTATCAGGGAAAGCATCAATCTCGATTTTTACTTTCTGTCCTTCTACCATTTTATCTACCTGTGTTTCCTTAAAGTTGGCCACTACCCATTTCTGGTCGTTTTTTACCAAAGCAAACAACTGCGCTCCCGCCTGCAGATACTGACCTGCCTGTGTAGGTACTTTTCCAACATATCCGTCTTCTGGTGCAAGGATTACCGTATATGATAAATTCAGTTTTGCATTTTCTACATCTACTTCTCTTTGTTTTGCAACAGATCCTGCAACACTGATTTGTTGTGAGCTTGCAGCGGTCTGAGAAGAAGCGATGTGAGTTTGTTGAGCAATTTGATTTCTCTGATCAACCAAAACCTGTAGTTGTCTGTCTGCAGATTGTTTTGCGGCTAAAGCCTGCTCATATTGCTGTTCTGTAATAGAGTGGTCTTTTACAAGATTAGCATATCTCTTCAAATCCTGAGAAGTTTTCCAAACATTTACTTTTGCGGCTTCAATCTGTGCGTTAGCCGTTACTACTGCCGCTTCTGAAGATCCGATATTTTTTGAAGTAGCTGTTGTGGTAGCTTCTGCATTTGAAATATTACTTTTCGCGGTAGATAATGCTGCCTGAGCCTGTTCAAGAGCCATTTTCTGATCTCTGTTATCCAAAATCACCAACGTATCTCCTTTCTTTACAAACTGGTTGTCTTTTACTTTTACCTGAGCTACATAACCTGAAATTTTAGAAATTACCGGTGACATATTGGAAGAGATCTGAGCATCGTCAGTTTCTTCGTGATACTGTCCGTACGTAAAGGCTCTGTAACCATAGATTCCTCCTCCGATTACTACTGCCGCTAAAATGATAGGAAAAACTAAACTTTTTTTCTTTTTAGGTTCAGCTGCCTGTGTATTATTATTTTCCATTTTGGTTTCGATCTGATTATTTAATTGTTAAAGTTCCTGTTGTCTGTAATAGTTTTCTATATGCCAAGGCAGCATCTGCTTTAGCATTGATCACTCCAACGTTAGCTGCAATCTGCGCTGCGTCTGCATCCAATAATTCTGTCATCGTTGCTAGACCGTTGTCGTATTTATTTTTTGTAATTCTGTAATTTTCATTAGCCTGTTCAGCAGATTTTTCAAAAACAGCAATTCTCTTTTTTGAATAGTCTGTATTCTGATACTCTCTGTTGACGTCAAGCTTAATGTTGTCATTCAGTAATTCATCCGTAGCTGCCAATTGCTTTTCTCTCGCTTGTGACTGTTTTAATGAAGAATTTTCTTTCCACAGGTTCGATAGGTTATAAGAAACCCCAATTCCTACATTGATGGCATTGTATACGGTAAGAAACTTAGGAATATCCGCGGCTACATAACCTCCGGTAAATGCGATAGAAGGAAGATTTTCAGCTTTTGCAGCTTTTGATCCCAACTCTGCCGCTTTTCTCTGTTGTGCTAAAGCCTGTAAATCTTTACGGTTTTCTCTGGCTTCAGTAACATAAAAGTCAACCGGTTTCACATCTGAACCTTCTTCAATATAGTTTTCATCCACTTCTAACTCAGTAGTTTCAGGAATTCCCAGTAACAAATCCATATTGATGTTGGCAATATTGTAGTTGTTCTTAGCTTCCAATAGCTGAAGTTCAATATTTGAAGTCTGAAGATTGGCCTTTAACCTGTCGTTTCTTGCGATTAAACCATTGTTTTCCATTTTAAGAAATGTTTCATCTCTTTTTTGAGAAGCGGCAAGGTTTTCTTCAAAAACTTTGATAGACTGATTGGCTTTAAATAAGTTGTTATAAGCCTGGGCAACATTATAAGCAATAGCAATTTTGTCGTTCTCAGTGCTTAATTTTGAAGCTTCCACCAGATATTTAGCTGACTGAATCCCATATTTGATTCTTCCTCCGCTATAGATTGGAACGCTAAGATTTGCTGAGCCGTAAGCTACCTGATGTACTTCGGGACCTCCTGCTCCTGAAACACCCGGAAGTTTGATGTCTACATTCGGTTTTATCGGAAGGTACATATAGCTGCCAGATACTTTCAATTCCGGCAACTGTCTGTTTTTAGCTTCCAAAAGATCAGCTGTAGCCTCTTCGATCTTGGCTGCATCGATCTTGAGATTCTTGCTGTTCTGGATTCCCAACTGTACAGCTTCGTCAAGAGAAAGTGTTTTTTTCTCCTGAGCATTTGCATTTGCTATTCCTACGAATAGTGATAATGCAATCACTGAGTTATTTATTCTCTTCATAACCTAAAAGGTCTTTTAGTAAGTATTTAATATGTTTATTAAGTTCAGTATAGTATTTTTCATCAAAGACTTCTTCATCTTCTGTTTCATTCAGAAACTCTTTATACATTTCTTTTGCATTGAATGCATAAAATAAAGTTCCGCTTACAGTGGAATGAAGGAGATAAATAGGTGGATTTTTGGTGAAAATTCCATTTTTAAGACCGCTTTCCAATATTTGTGAATACATAGAAAGGAATCCCATTTTAGTTTGCTTTAAAAATTCTACAATCTGAGGGTTCTTGGTATACACCTGCTCTCTCTGCATAATCCTGTAAAAGCATTTTTGAGTACGGATCTTGTTAGAAAACTGATCAATTACTTTTTCAATTTTCTGCCACTCGTTGATATCGGTTCGTCCCAAAAGATCTTTTGAAAAGAACTGACCTTCATTCATTCTGTATTCTACTAATTTCTCATAAAGTTTTTCCTTAGAGCCAAAATAATACGAGATCATAGAAATATTAACATTAGCATCCTTTGCAATTTCGCGGGTGGAAGTCCCTTCGAAACCCTTCTCTGCAAAAAGCTTCTCGGCTGCGAATAATATATTTTCTTCTTTTGAAATCATGTTCGTGTTCATTTTTCAGGGCGCAAATGTACACAAGTTTTAACACAAATCAAACGATTGATTGATTTTTTAATATAGATTTAATTTATTGTAAAGAAAAGACAGTTTCTATAATCCAATGCAAGACCCATAAGAAAGCCTTTCTCTGCAATAAAAAACTTCAGTAATTACCCGTTTTATTTAAAGTTCCGATAATATTCCTGAAATAATTCCTTTTTATTGTCTTAGAAATTTTGAGCTTTAAAAAGAATGAAACAAAAACTCCGGCAACAATACCGGAGTTTTATTTATGTGCTTTTGTGAATATATCTCGATAATTTTATACCCAGATCGGTCCATACAATTTTAGGATTGCCGTTTCTGGTAAGATGCAGATCGGCTGTATTGATTTCTTCTAAAATAGGTTCAATATTGGCTCCACTGATGAATTTTGAAAATCCTCCCCAGTTGAACCCATTTGCATCTATCTTTTTATACACCAGATTTTCGGATTGATAGTTCTGAAGCAATGCCAACCTGAAGATTTCAGAACAATAGTTCAGGAAATTTTTCTGTTTTTCCCTGTTCCATCCCGCAATTTCTCTTGCCCAAAGAATGATACTTCTCAAATACTCAGGTTTCTTTTTTACCATAAAGGCATCTCTCACCCATTGTACAAAGAGTTTTTCAAATTCATTGGTTTTATCTCCGGAATTGAGAAGTTTTACTGCATCATTAAGGTCTCCCTGCGCTTCATGAACAATCTCTTTCACTTTTTCTTCTGAAACAGAAAAGTTCTTTTTGAGATAGTTTTCAATATCTTCATCATGTAGTCTCGGGATTTCTACAATCTGTGTTCTGGAAAGAATGGTAGGAAGGATATCATTGGTGCTTTCTGCCGTAAGAAGGATAATTGTTTTTGCCGGCGGCTCTTCTAAAAATTTCAAAAATTTGTTTGAAGCCGCGGTATTCATTTTATCTGCTCTCCAGACAATAAGGATTTTGGTTCCTCCTTCAAAACTCTTCAAAGAAAACTTCTGGTTCTGATCATCAATTTCATCTGCAGAAATAAATAACTGCTTATTTTCCGACTCTAAGAACGCAGTCCAGTCATCGTAGCTTGCATATGGAGAAGCCATGATCATTTCTCTGAATTCATCAAATTTATTCTTACTTAAAGAATTTCTATTGTCCGTAAAAACAGGAAAGCTGAAATGCAGATCCAGGTGATTGAGATGTTCTACCTTCGCTGCAGCGTGCTCATTTTCGCGATTTAAAATTTCTTTTGCATACGCCAAAACCATGGGAAATGTTCCGTATCCCTCTTTTCCTACAAAAAGTTGGGCATGGCTCACTCTGTTTTCAGCAATGCTTTCTCTAAGAAGTTTTTTCAGATTTGTCTGTCCGGCGATGTTCTCCCAATTCATGTTTCAAAGATAAAAAATCTTATTTCAATTTATAAAATTAAGTCTGCTTAAAATGCATAAAACTATAGATCATAGATTTCAAAAGAGCAACACCCCTATTCTATTATAGGAAACATCAATAATAAGATTAGAATAAAACTTAAAATTAAATTTTACACAATTTAATTTTAAGCAATAAATTTACAGCGTGAAATTTTTCGTAAATTCATTACGATTTCACACTTTTTCAAATAGTAAAAATCATACACCAATGGATACAAACCTGGAACAAAAAATAAAAGGAATATTTCAACAACAGAAAGCCTTTTTCAAAACCAATCAGACAAAAGATATTGAATTCAGAAAAGCACAATTAAGAAAGTTTCGTGAAGTTTTCTTACAACATACAGATGATCTTTGTGAAGCCTTATCTATTGATCTGGGGAAAAGCAGAAAGGAAGCTGAGTATGTGGAAATTCAAATTGTCATTAGTGAACTGGATTATTTTCTGGAAAATATTGATGAGTGGGCAAAGCCTACTCCTGTCCCTTCAAAACCACATCCATCAGGTGCTGAAGTGGTAAGCAAAGTAATGTATGAACCTTATGGTGTTACCTATATTATTGGTCCTTTTAACTATCCTGTTCAACTTACATTCAGTCCGCTTATCGGAGCTTTGGTTGCCGGAAATACAGCGATTCTAAAACCTTCTGAAAATACGCCACATGTGGCCCAGGTTCTTGAAAACATTGTAAAAGAATCTTTCGATGAATCTTATGTAGCGGTTATTCAGGGAGCTATTGAAGAGAATACTCTGCTATTAAGCCTTCCTTTTGATTATATTTTCTTTACCGGAAGTCCAAACGTTGGAAAAATTGTGATGAAAGCAGCCGCAGAGCAATTAATTCCTCTGGCATTGGAACTTGGAGGAAAATCACCAACGATTGTTCATCAGGATGCAGATCTTGATAAGGCAGTAGCAAGAATATCTTACGGCAAGTGGATCAATTGTGGGCAAACGTGCGTTGCTCCGGACTATATTTATATCCACGAATCTGTAAAGGATGCCTTTATTGAAAAGTTTAAAGCTCATTTAAATACTACTTACGAAGGTCAGTCATTACGAAAAATCGGGAAAATTGTAAGCCAGAATCAGATCAAACATCTGGCAGATTATCTGGAAGCAGCTCCTGAAAAAGTAATCTATGGAGGAAGCTATGATCTGGAAACCCGTCATTTTGAAGCTACTTTAATGGATAATGTCACCTGGAACGATCAGGTAATGCAGCAGGAAATCTTCGGTCCTATCCTTCCTGTTATGACCTATAATGATATTAATGAGGCCCTGGAAGAAATAAACAACCGCCCGAAACCGTTGGCACTCTATGTTTTCACAGAAAACCAGGAATTTGCAGATAACGTTTTACATCATACCACAAGCGGAGATGCAGAGATCAACAGTACGATCATCCATGTAGGTTCACATTACTTACCTTTTGGAGGTGTGGGAACTTCAGGAATGGGAAAATACCATGGGAAATTCAGCTTTGAAAGTTTTAGCCACAGCCGATCCGTACTTCAGGTAAAATAAACAATAACGATAATATATCATATAAACTAAGGCTGTTCTATATTGGACAGCCTTTTTATATAACAGAATTGATATTTTAACGGATGAAAATTTGCATTTTTCTTTGAAAGAAAGGCCCTTAACAAACTTTAACCACATATAATTTTTACAATTCATTAATATTTAAGATATTTGCGCATTGTTAAAAATAAAGAATGAAAAAAATCTTTGTAGTATCATTCATATCAGTTGGATATTTTCTGAATGCACAGAGTCTAAGCAACTCACCTTATGCAACCTATGGAATTGGAGATGTGAAATATGATAATACGATCGAGACTACTTCTATGGGAGGTATATCAACTGCTTTTATAAGTGATTTCACGAGTAGTTTCAATTTTGCCAACCCGGCAAACAACGCCAATTTCGAACTTACGAGTATCAGACTGGAGGCTACCAATGAAAACAATTATTTCAAATCGAACTATAACGATATGAAATCTACAAAGCATTCTACGTATCTTTCTAATATATCTCTTGCATTTCCACTATCTCCAAAAGTGAAAATGGGGATCTCTTATCAGCCATACAGTTCTAAGAGTTACGATATCGTAAATGAACAATTTGCTGCAGACGGAACTCCAATGTATAAAAATAACTTTAAAGGTAGCGGAACATTGAATGCTGCACAAGTTGCTGTTTCTTATAAAATTAATCAGGAACTTTCTGTAGGAGCAAGAGCTAACCTTTATTTTGGAGACCTTAATGACCTTAATGAATTCCGTGCGTACAACCCAGCTACAGGTAGTTATGCTGGTGAATATGTTAATGGTTATCAGACTAAAAACAGAGTCAGAAACTTTAACTTTACCCTTGGTACAAGCTACCAGACTTTAAATACCCGTACTGATAAGAAGTTCACAGTAGGAGCAACTGCTACTTTTGGGAATACCAGTAATATGACTACTGAGTATGTCAACAGTACTTACAGATACTCTGATGCTCAAGAAACCAACAAGGTTTATGAGACTATCATAGAGCAGAAGGAAACAAAATCTAAAAACCTTCTTCCGTTACAGGCATCCGTAGGGGTTGGATATGGAAGTGAAAACCATTGGTTCCTATCAGGACAGGTGGATTATAAAAAAGGAGAAGACATCTCTTATTTCGGTAAAACCTTTGACTTCCAGGACACGTACAGAGTTTCTGCGGGTGGATGGTACTTACCTAACTATAACAACTTCAGAAGCTACTTCTCAAGAGTAATCTACAGATATGGAGCTTTCTACGAAAGAGGAAACCTTAAACTGGAAGGAACAAGTATCAACAAATTCGGTATTTCTGCCGGGGTAATGCTTCCATTCAAAACAAGTAGTATCACAAGAATGAGTGGTCTTGAAATAGGACTGGAAGTAGGTAAAAGAGGAACTCTTAAAAATAACCTGATCAATCAGAACTTCGTCAACCTGAAAATCGGCTTTAATTTTGCTGACAAATGGTTCAGAAAGACTCTTTATAACTAGAATGAATTTTTCAAAAAAAATATCATATAAAAATATAGCATGCCTTTTTAGTTGTGCTATATTTTTTATATTGACATCCTGTGAAGAGGATCTTACCAAAAGAAACGGCAGCCAAAGCAAAAATTTCCCTTCACAGATCATCAACAACGCCAATATTATACAGCGTGACTCCGGCTTTGTCACTTTAAAAGCCAAAGCACCCATCATCGAAAAGTATGAGCTGATCGACAGCCCTTATGTAGTAGCCCGAAAAGGAATTGATATTGAGTTTTTTGATAAAAAGAAACCTAAGGTTCCGGGAAGAATTACAGCTAAATACGCCCGCATTTTTGAGTATAAAAAATTCTATGAAGCCAAAGGTGACGTAAGGATAAAAACCAATGAAGGGCAGCGATTTGCCATGCAGAGTATTTACTGGGATCAAAGAAAAAACAGAATCTATACCAAAGATACTGTATATGTTACCATGGAAGACGGTTCTACGCTGGTAGGAGCCAATGGAATGACCGCAAAGGATGACTTTTCTGAATATACTTTCTATAACAACTCAGGAGATTTCAGTTCAAAGAGAATTTCTGAGAATAAAAAATAATCCGAAAAATAATGAAAGCTCTGGCTATTGGACTGATGTCCGGGACAAGTCTGGACGGTTTGGACATCTGTCTTGCTGAATTTGAAAAACAGGACAAGTGGACTTTTCAGATCCTGAAAGCCGAGACAATTTCCTATTCTGAGGATTGGGAACAAAAACTTAGAAACTCTATTCATCTTTCTGCTGAAGATTTACTGGAACTGAATTCAGAATATGGTTTTTACCTTGGCCGGCAGGTGAAAGAATTTATTCATAAACATCAGCTTGAAAACATCAGTCTGATTGCCTCTCATGGCCACACGATTTTCCATCAGCCTAAGCGAAAATTTACCCTTCAGATTGGAGACGGCAGAGCGATCAAGCTGGAAACCGGATTACCCGTTATCTATGATTTCAGAAGTCAGGATGTGCTGATGAATGGAAACGGAGCCCCACTGGTTCCAATAGGTGATGAATTACTTTTTTCAGAGTACAGCGCCTGTTTAAACCTTGGTGGATTTTCCAATATTTCTTTACATTCAGGCGGAAAAAGAATCGCTTTTGATATTGCTCCGGTTAATATTGTATTGAATTATTTAGCACAACAAATCAACAAAAGTTTTGATGAAAACGGAGAGCTTGCTCAAAAAGGAGAAATAAATGAAGCTTTACTGAAGGATCTTAATGCTTTAGATTTTTATCAGCATTCACATCCAAAATCTTTGGGAATCGAATGGTGTCATGAGCATATATTTCCGATTCTTAAAAATATTGAAATCTTAGATGCCCTTGCCACTTTTACGGAACATAGCGCACAACAGATCGCCAATGTTATCAATACAAATAATATACAACATATCCTTATTACCGGAGGAGGAGCTTACAACTCATTTTTAATCGAAAAAATAAGATCAAAAACACAAGCTGAAGTGATCATCCCTGAAAAAGAAATCATCGATTATAAGGAAGCTCTGATCTTCGCTTTTATGGGAGTTTTAAAGATCAATAATGAAGTAAATGTACTTTCCTCCGCTACAGGAAGTTCCCACGACCATTGCTCGGGAGTCATAGTATAAAAATATCAAAAAAAACCTTCATTTTGAAGGTTTTTTTATTATTTATAAGCTTCGATTTTATCGGTAAGCGTATTGATAAAGTTCTGTAATGGCTTTTCTACCATCATTTTGATGAACGGGTTGAATTTCCCTTCAAATAACATCTGAACTTCAGTCTGGTTATCATTAATCGGGTTTAAAGTTGCTGTTAAAGTAAAGTCCAGACTTGAACTTGCAGATCTTAAAACAGCTTTTTGGTCATCCACTTCATCTATTTTTAACGCGATTTCCGGCATTCCCTGTAATCCAAATTTAAATCCGTTATCTCTTGTTTCAAATTTTTGAAGACCGTCCGGCATAAAATCTTTATAATTTTCAGGTGATTTCAGCAACTCGGTAAGTTCTTTAGATGATTTATTGACAATAATCTTTCGTCCTTCTAAATTCATTTTTTATTTTTTATAATTAAATTCTTAACTCTTACAAATGTATAAAGTTTTTGTGCATAAATACTTCAAACTATTACTCAATATTTTATTTACTACATAATTTTCTAATCATACAATATCTGGACTCATAAAATCTGGAGTAATTTTGCTTTCATAAATCTGATGAAATCTGTATCTATACGTTTGCTACTCTAGCAAAATTAAAAAAAAAATCTACAAAGGCACACCACTAAATCCTACTTTTAAAATATAATCTCAAGCCTGGAAATTCCTTCATTAAATTTTTTTCAAATATTTTCTGACCTTCATATTTCAAATGAATAAAGAGTATATTTTTCCTTCTGACTTAGACGTAAACAGATAAATATGCCCACATTTAATCGTTAGTTTTTACGACAATTTTATATATTTGTGAGTGATTGTAATAAAAAATAGTAAAAAACTCTGAGTTTTAATGTTAAAAAAAATAACTATTTGATTTTCAGTCGTAATTAATTTCCCATAAAATGTATAAAGTTTTTGTCAACGAAAAAAAGCTATTAGTGTCTCAATATCCTGAAAATCTTGAAAAAGAGCTCAGGTATGAAAGTTTCACAACCTTAGAAATAGCATTAGATCTTCTGGAGAATACTTCTGTGCAGGAACTTAATGTGTATGGAGAGAATCTGGATGAAATATGGCAGGAATTCCAAAAGCTTTTCAGAATTATAGAAGCAGCAGGAGGCCTGGTAAATAATCCTGAAGGTAAAATTCTCTTTATTAAAAGACTGGGCAAATGGGATCTTCCGAAGGGTAAGATGGAAAAAGGAGAATCCAGAGAAGAGTCTGCAGTACGGGAAATAGAAGAAGAAACCGGATTGAGTGATGTTGAACTTTTAAAGTTCATCAATACCACTTACCATATCTATATAGAAAGAAACGGAGAGAAAATCCTTAAATGCACCCATTGGTTTGAAATGAACTTTGACGGAGAGGATACTTCTAAACCGCAAATAGAAGAAGGCATTACCGAGGTAGCCTGGAAAACGACATCAGAAATTGAGCAAGAGGTTTTTCCAAGTACCTTTAAAAATATTATCCTGATAGTACAGGAATTCTGGGATATGAAGAAGCTGGAAGCTTAAAGGCTAAAAGCTGGGAGAAGGAGGCTGGAAGGTATTATTCAATAACTTTTCAACCTCCTTTTTTCTTTTTGTATTATATAAAGTCGATTACTTTTTCCAGAGCAATTCCCCTGGAACCTTTCAACAATATATTTTCAGACGGAATTTTATTCTGTTTTAAATATTCTATTAAGACGGTTGTGTTTTCAAAAGCAAGATCTGAAGAATTAACCTCTTTAAAATGTTTTCCTACTGTAATAATTTCATTAAAATTAAGATCCTGAGCCAGTTTTAAGATGTTCTGATGTTCTTTCTCGCTCTCATCACCCAATTCCAGCATATCTCCGATAATAATGGTTTTACTGCCTTCAAAACTGATGAAATTATTCAAAGAAGCCGTCATAGAGCTTGGGTTGGCATTATAGGTATCCAGCACTAAAGTCCTGCCCTCTTTTTTCACAACCTGTGATCTCATATTGGTAGGTGTATACAATTCCAGGGCGTGTTTTATTTTTTCAAAACTGATTCCGAAATGAAGTCCCAGACTTGCTGCTGCACAAAGATTGGTAAAATTATATTCCCCTGTCAGCTTTGAAACTGCTTTTACTCCCTGATAGGTCAATCCTACAAAATGTTCTGCGGAAAAAGATTCAAAATTATAATCTGATGTTTCTTTTCCAAAAGTAATTTTAGATGAATAATTTTCAGTTTTATCGGCTTGGATAGGATCATTTTCGTTAACAAGAACAGTTCTGTTATTATTTTTAAGATAATCATAAAGCTCAGATTTTCCTTTAATTACTCCTTCAAATCCACCGAATCCTTCCAAATGAGCTTTCCCAAAATTGGTGATATATCCGAAATCAGGTTGAGCGATGGTACACAGGAACTCAATTTCTTTCTGATGATTGGCTCCCATTTCAATCACAGCCATTTCATGTTCCGGTTTAATAGAAAGGATTGTCAAAGGAACTCCGATGTGATTATTCAGGTTTCCAAATGTATACTGTACGTTATATTTTTCTGAAAGGACAGCATGAATCAATTCTTTGGTCGTAGTTTTTCCATTACTTCCTGTAAGACCTATAAAAGGAATGGTAAGTTTGCTTCTGTGATAGATAGACAGCTGCTGTAAAAACTCAAGGGTAGACGGAACATAGAAAATATTTTTATCTCTGTTTTCAAATTCCGGAAGTTCAACAATTACAGCCAACGCTCCATCATCTATGGCTTTTTCTGCTAATGTAGCGGCATTGAAATTTTCACCGGAAAAGGCAAAGAAAATATCATTCTCTGCTATTTTTCTGCTATCAATAGTCACTTTTGATGCTTGCAGAAATAAAGGATAAAACTGTTCTATATTCATGTGGAAATATATATTTTTTTTTAGAGGTCATATGCAATCGCCAAATCTCTATGAGTATTTCAGACTTTTTAACCAAAGCGATTTCATGGTTCAAAAATAAAAAAACCTTCCGAAAATCCGGAAGGTTTTTTATAAGTATTTTTTGATAAATATTATCTTCTAGTTCTACCCTTATCGTTAGTTCTTGAATCCTGTGCAACACGGAATCCTACCCAACCATAAGCTCTGTTTTGATTTTTATATCTTCTTTGTCCCGGATCCAGCCAATATGCTGTATCCTGCCAAGAACCTCCTTTTACAACTCTAACCTCGTTAGAAATTCCTGAAGTTCTGTCTTTGGTATCTTTTTGTAACTTAACTCTACCAGCACCATCTACAACAAAGCTTTGTTTAGGAGCATTGTACATATCGAAACCTGCGGCAGAATCAGAAGCTCTGTAATATTCTAAAGAAGATTGTCTGTCACCATCTCTGTAGTTTCTGTAATCAGCGATAGTTTGTCTTTCGAATTGTCCAGGAAGTCCTTTATAAACTAATCTTCCGTCAGCCAAAGTATCATATTTGATAGTACCTTCGTCGATCATTTTATAAGTTCCGTCACCGTTTCTTACGATAGCCTGAGGCATGTTTCCTCTATAGTAGTTGAAATCACTGTAGTCCTCATCAATGATTGGTCTGTAAACATCCGCAGTCCATTCTGAAACGTTCCCGAACATACCATATACACCAAGGTCATTAGACGGATACTTTCTTACGTCAGAAGTCTGTGCAGAACCATCGTTCTTCCATCCTGAAATCCCTGAGTAGTCACCTTTACCCATTTTGAAGTTTTCAAGGAACATTCCTCTGTCTCTTCCTTTGGTACCTCTTAATCTTTCGATTTCAGGTTTTTTACCTAAGTATTGGTTATATTCTCTGGTTTTCGCCATACCAAGAGCTGCATATTCCCATTCAACTTCGGTAGGAAGTCTGAACTTCTGTACCATTGCAGAATTTGGAGCTCTGTTAGCTGCAAGCAATCTCTGGTTTGTAGTTTTCATACCAGTTTTTTGCTGCATTCTTTTTTCATTGATATATCCCTGCATTTCCGGATCATTCGATTTGAATTTATCCATGTTGAAAGCAGTCCCTCCCTGGTTATTGGATTCGTTGATATACAAATCTTTGGCAATGATACCAGACTGCATCAAAGCTTTTTCATTCGCTCTGTCTGTCAGCCACTCACAGTATCTGTTTGCCTGAGTCCATGAAACACCTACTACCGGATAGTAATCAAATTCCGGAGAACGCAGATAGGTTTCATTATAATCGTTTCTTGCTAATTTGTTGTCCCATAATAAGGTATCCGGTAAAGCACCGTTATAGATTTCCTTAAAACTAGGATCACTTGGTGGGAATACATACTTCAACCATGTAAGGTATTCGCGGTATTCGTAGTTAGTAATTTCTGTTTCTCCGATAAAGAATGAACTTACCTGCATTCTGCGAGGTGTGTTATTCCAATCGTGCATAACATCATCTTTCACTAATCCCATTGTAAAAGTTCCACCTTCTACATATACCATTCCAGGCCACCCCTTCTGCTTTTGTTGCTTTCCTGCAAAAAACCAACCTTGTTTTTCGTTTGGTTTCCAACCTGTTTTACTGACAAATTTTTTGGTACCGCCACCTTTGCTGGTTCCTGATCCGCCACAGCTGGTTAATGCAAGTGTAGAACTTAATGCTATTAATGAAAACAACTTTAGTTTTTTCATAGTCGATATAAATATTTTCAAAGTACAAAGAAAAAATAAATTATTCAATAAATCAAGTAAACATTTGATTTTTTTGAAAAACGTTAACAATTTAATTTTATTGTATCGCAATTTAATTCTAAAATTTTCATTTATTTTGTAATTTAGCAATTTCAATAGTAAACATGAAACGAAAAATTACGCTTTTATCTTTAATCGCTTTTGCATCAACACTTTACGCCCAAAGAAACACCATAGAATGGAATGGTTCAAAAATTCAGGATTTTGGCGATACAAAATTAAATCTTCCTAATTTTAAAAATGAGGGTTTTTCTTTCAGCCAAAATAATGTTTTTATAGTAACCAAGCAAAAAATCGGAGAAAAGCAGCTTAAAATTTCAGATCTTGTCTGGGAAAGCGTTCCTGCTCAGGATTTATTTGAACTGGATAAAGGAAGACTTCCTGATTATGATGTAGCAGATGTTTCCTATTATAATTTGGAGGGAGACAGCTATGCCAGCATCAGTGTTGCCTTGTTTAAAAATGTAAAAGGCCGTGTTCAGAGATTATCTTCGTTTAATGTTTCAGAAGCCTCTTCATTTGTAAATACTACAGGGACTGTTAATAAAATAGGAACAACTGCCAATCCATTATCAAGCGGCAACTTCTATAAAATAAAAGTTGACAAATCCGGCGTATTCAAAATTACATCACAGTTTTTAAAAGACAACGGAATCAATCCCGGCTCTGTAAATCCTAAAAATTTCAGAATTTATGGAAACGGAGGGGTAATGCTTCCTGAATATAACCAGGATGCAAGATACGGAGCCTTACAGGAGAATGCCATTCAGGTAGTAGGTGAAGATGACGGGGTGTGGAACGATAATGATTATGCTCTTTTCTACGCTCAGGGTCCTGATGGATATAATCTTTATGACAGTTCCAATGGAAATGGTTTTAAAAGAAAAGATACCCGATTCAGCGAAAGAAGTAATAATGTCAAAAATATATATGAAGATTACTCTTATTACTATATCAATTTTGACAAAGGTTCCGGAAAAAGAGTTCCGACTGTTGACGGAAACCTTCCTGCTCAGCTGATAACCAGATATGACAGTTACCAGGTGATCAACAAGGATCAGAAAAACCTGTTGAAAGTAGGTAGAACATGGGTGGAGGACACTCCTTTCAGCAATGAAAAAACAGTGACACTTAGTACCAACTCACCTATACAGGCTGGTGATGTTATACGATACAGAACTCAGGTGGTAGCCTATAATTCGCAACAGAATACGATTGATTTTAAAATCAATAATTTAAATCCGCATCCCCTGCAAACGATCCCTACGGATACTTCATCGTATCAGTATACCTTCTACCCTGTAACCTATACCGGAACGCTTACCAATCTTACCGGAAACCAGATTACAATGGTTTATAATCCTGATATTTCCAAAAACCCTAACGGAACTTTCTATTTTGATTATGTAGAAGTTCAGTACAAAGAAAATCTTGCGTTCAATGGTTCACAGATGAATTTCAGGGATTATTCCATCGTAAGTGGAAGCAATACAGATTACGGATTCAGCATTACCAATGCTGCTAATATAGAACAGGTATGGGATGTAACAGATATTACCAATGCCAGCCGAAGAGTGAATAAAGCCGGAGCCGGCGCTTTCAACTTTGCTTATACGGCAGCTGATCAGAATTTCAATAATGAATTTGTGGCTTTCCGTGCTGATGCGGCTTTCAGTCCACAGTTTGTAGGAAGAATTTCCAATCAGAATCTTTCTGCTTTACAAAATATAGATTACCTGATTCTGACGGTTCCTGAAATGATGGGCCAGGCACAAAGACTTGCCAACTATCATCAGACCGCTCATAATTATAAGGTGGAAATTGTAGATGTCAACAAAATCTATGAAGAATACGGCAGCGGAAGTAAAGATCTTACGGCTATAAGAGATTTCGTTAGCAAACTCAATACTCCTCTTGGCAGACTTCAATATGTATTTATTCTGGGTGATGCTTCATTTGATTATAAAAACAGAGTTCCCAATAATTCAAATGTTGTTTCCAGCTATCAGAGTGAGCAGTCTTCAGATTACGTATCCTCATTTGTAACGGATGATTATATTGTAATGACCAAACCGCAGAACACATTATTAATTGAAAATAATTTACCGGATCTGCCTGTGGGAAGAATCCCGGCTGCAAACGCGAGTGAAGCAGGAGATATGATCAATAAAACGTTGGCTTATTATAACTCTCTTCAAGGACAGTCGACTCCTTTCGGAGACTGGCGTATGAGACTTGATTTCGTTGTGGATGATAATAACGAAGGAGGAAGTCCTTTCCACAATGTAATGGACAACAGTCTGGCTACAATATTTGAACAGCCCGGCCAGCTTGAACTGAAAGAATATAACGTTAAAAAATTATATATGGATGCCTTCAACGCTCAGAGTACATCTGGAGGACGAAGATATCCGCAGGTAAATCAGGCTATTTCCAATGCAATCGGAAACAGTTTATATCTGTTTTATTTCGGACATGGAGGAATCAATGGCTGGGCACAGGAAAGAGTATTAACCTCTACTGAGGTGCAGAATGCCAACAATTTCTCTAATGTATACAGCAGATTCCCTTTTGTTTCTACCATTACTTGTGAATTTACGTTATGGGATGAGCCTTCAACAAATTCTGTAGGAGAACAGTTTATCAAAATGAAGCAGGGAGGTGCATCGACAATGATTACTTCCAGCCGTGCTATTGGTGTAGATTATGGACGTGATTTTACGAATACATTCACTCAGAATATATTCAAACTAACCAATGATGATTTCAATACATTAGGAAATGCTCATTTACTTGCTAAAAAGCAAAAGGGGCCAAACAATAACCACCTAAAGGTAAACTTCCTTGGTGATCCTGCTATGAAACTAAGCAGACCGCAAAGACTCCTTACCATTGATAATATTGAAACTCCTGTTCCGGGACTGATCAGAGGATTGGATTTCGTGAAAATAAAAGGACACATCAATAATCCAAACGGAACATTGAACAATACCTTCAACGGGAGAGTCAGCATCAATATTTTTGATAAGAGATTAAATAAGAAAACGCTAAATAACACCGGTATTTTATCCCCTGTTTTAGATTATACAGAGGAAGGAAGTGCTATTGTAAAAGCTGCCGGAACCGCTGTAAACGGAGTATTCACTGCAGAATTCTATGTTCCTAAAGACATTAATTATGCGGTGGGCCAGGGAAGAATTTTAGCCTATGCAGACAATAAGTCAACGGATGTTTTCAACAATCAGGCAGTACAGGTAGGTGATATCAACCCTAATGGAATCAATGATAACCAGCCTCCAAAAGTAAAACTGTACATGAATAACACCAACTTTGCGGATGGTGGAATTACCAACCAAAATCCAATGCTTCTTGCCTGTCTTACGGATGACACAGGAATCAACTCCACAGGATCAGGGGTAGGTCATGATATTACAACATACCTGGACGGACAGATTATCAATACAGTTGTTTTAAATGATTTTTATAGTGCGGGAGAAGGAAACGGATGTTTAAATCCAAGTCTTGCTGACTACCAAAAAGGAAATGTAAGCTATCCTTTCAGAAATTTAGCAATTGGACAACATCAATTGACATTTAAAGTTTGGGATATAAACAATAATTCTACATCTGCTACGTTAAATTTTGAAGTTAAAGATGAATCTGACCAACACCTGACGATCAACCGTCCGTTGAACTGGCCAAATCCGTTTACAAACAAAACCTATATTCAGTTTGAGCACAATTGTGATGATATTCTGGATGTGAACGTACAAATTTATACAATAACCGGAAGATTGGTAAGAACTTTATCACAACCGGTAGTCGCAGAACCGTTCCTACAGGGCTTTAGAACCCCTCGTCAGGCAATAGAATGGGACGGAAGAGATGATTTTGGGTCAACAGTAGCAAAAGGTACGTATATTTTTAAGATATTTGCAAAAAGTCAAAATCAAGAAAAATGCAAAGGAAGTGCTACAGCTGTAGAAAAAATGGTACTTTTGAAATAATTAAATAATACATAGACAATAATATTAATAAAAAACTGATAATATATAAAAGACAACATATGAATTTAACTACTAAACTGCTTTTAGGATTTGGTTTGAGTGCTGGTTTTTTAGGCTATTCGCAAGATTTAGGTAAAGTAAACCCAGTTCTTACCGGAGCTCCTTTCCTAAGAATTGCGCCTGATGCGAGATCAGGAGGTATGGGAGACCAAGGGGTGGTAACCTCTCCGGATGCATTTTCACAATTCTGGAATGCGGCTAAATATCCTTTCAGCAGAACAAGTTCTTCCGTAGGTCTTAACTATACGCCTTACATGGGAAAACTTACCAATGATGTATTCTTATTATATGCTTCGTTCCACAAATTTCTGGGGCAGGAAGAGAGATCTACAATCTCTGCAAGTATCTATTATTTCAACATGGGGCAGGTAGATCTTACTCAGCTGGTAGGTACAGAGATTGCATCAATGGGTACATCAAAACCAAACGAATTCTCAATTGACGTTGCTTATGCTTTGAAGCTTTCCGATTCATTCTCTGGTGCTGTTACCGGTAGATTTATCCGCTCAGACTTAGCCGGAGGATTCAACACAGACACTACACTTAAAGCGGCTAACAGTTTCGCAGTAGACGTTTCAGCATACTATACCTCACCAAGATTCTCCAGTATCGGAGGATATGATGGTAAAGTGAATGCTGGTTTAGCAATTCAGAACGTAGGTCCGAAACTGGATTATACAGGAAATGAAGAATCAAGATCTTATCTTCCTACAATGGCAAGATTAGGGGTTGGATATGACATGTACCTGGATGATATGAACAGAGTTGGAATTTCTGTGGAAGGTTCAAAACTTTTGGTTCCCGGATCTGAGTATGCAGGAATTGATCCCAATACAAGACAGCCTATTTATCAAATCCCGAATGTAGGGCCAATGGCTGGTATCGGAAAATCTTTCAAAAACAAAAACAGTATCATGTATAGTGGTGCTTTAGAATACTCTTATGACAATGCATTTTCTGTAAGAGGAGGTTACTTCCATGAAAGTGAAGAGCAGGGAGCAAGACAGTTTGCAACAGCGGGTGTTGGTTTAAGATACCGTTCTTTCGGACTTGATCTTTCCTACCTGATCAATATGTCTAAAATCAACAGTGCTTTGGATAACACACTTCGTTTCGGTCTTACCTGGAACATTGGAGAAGAAACATCCAACAACGATCGTTAAGAAACAGCTACAGCTATATAAAAAAAGCCTCATACATTGTAATGAGGCTTTTTTTATGGTCAATTGTCAATTTCTTTTACAGGCTGCAATCATTCACCATTCACTTTGCGAAGCAAAAATTCACTATTGACCTTTAAATAATGTAATAGTATAGTCAAGAAGTCTCCCATCTCCATAATCTCCGTGTCCGGGAACTACAATTTTCACATTGGGATATTCTTTTTTAACTTTTTCAACTGTACCTGACCAGGCGGAAACGTTTGCATCTCCCAAATATCCTTTACCTGCTTCAAGCTCTTTCAGCAAACAGCCTCCAAACAGAATATTTTCACTCGGGAAATATCCAACACTATTATCTCTTGTATGCCCTTCTCCAAAATACCTGGCGACAACATCCTTATTTCCTACCTTCAAAATAACGGAATCATTAAAACTGTTTTCAGGAATAACAAAATTATTTTCTTTAGCTAGTTCTATTGTTTTAACGTACGAATAAGATGGAATATTCTTTTTATGGAATGCCAGCAATCCTCCCAGACTGTCATCGTGAAAATGAGTCGGAATCACTGCATTGATTTTTGCATGAAGTTTTTCATTAATCCATTGTATCAGTTCTTCTGAACTTTTATCATTAGTGGGTGTATCAAAAACAATAGTTTCATTCTTATTTTTTACAATCAATCCGTTACAGGGTACATTTCCGAAATCATTTGTCTGTTTAAAAGAAGTATGGATAAAAGCATTTTCTGAAATCTGAGTAACAATCAGACTGTTGGATTTATAAATTTCTTTTGCTTTAAAACTTTCCTTGCTCTGTGAACTACAACTTAGAATGAAAAAAGAAAAGAATATGACGAAGATATTTTTAAGGGTGTTTTTCATAAAGTTGCTATTTAAAAGTTGAGATAGGCTAAGGTAAGAATTCGTGGAACAAGATTTGTTAGCTGTTGTGTTAAAAATGAATTGTGAATAGTCAATCTGCTTCGCTTGTCAAATTATTTTACACGCTGCCATCATTCACTATTCACTTTGCGAAGCAAAAAATTCACCATTGAAATATGAATGGCTAATCCCCGGTGATTAATCTGATTGCTTTTCAATTTTTTTAATAGTATAACAACCCACTTAAAAAAATATAATATTTAAGTTTATAAAAGTCTTTTTTTTATGGCGATTTTCTTAAATTCAATAGCTATTTTTGTAGTATGAACTATTCGGCAGAACTAAAAAAATTTGTAACCAGTCAGTATGTATATTCTGCTATCAGAATTACATTAGCTACTGTTCTGCCTTGTCTAGTCCTTGCCCACTTCGGGATTTTGAAGGAATATTTCCTTTTCCCTCTCGGAACCAGCTTTGTAGCGCTTACAGACCAGCCAGGTCCTTTCATCAGAAGAAGGAATGCCCTTACTTTTGCGATCTTCTGTTTTGTTTTTGTCGCGCTCATCGCAAGTCTTGTGATGAATATTAAAGCCCTGGTACTTCTGGAGGTGATCGTCTTCGGAATGTTTTTCTCGCTCATTGGAGTGTATGGTCAGAGATTAGCAGCTGTAGGCTCATTATCGCTTGTGGTACTTGCCATCTTTATTGACGGTCATCTTACAGGAAGCAATATCTTTAAAAGTCTACTGATCTTTGCTTCAGGCTGTATATGGTTTCTACTTATATTCCTTATTGTAACAACAATCCGTCCTTATAAACTGGCAAGCCAGATGATTGGGGAAAACTATCTTCAGCTGGCTGAATTTTTAAAGATTAAAGCGAATTATTATCAGAAGAATCCGGATTTTAATAAACTGACCACTCAGGTTATCGCCAAGCAGATTGAAATAAAAAACCTGCAGGAAGACACCAGAGAAACTGTTTTTAAAACGAGAACCATAGTCAATGAATCCACAACAACGAGTCGTTTATTGATGTTGATGTTCCTGAATTCTATGGACCTTCATGAAAAGCTAATGACCTCTGAAAGTGATTATCAGAAGCTTCAGCAGAGCTTTGAAGATAGTATGATTCTCGTTAATATCCATGATTATCTCAATCTTTTGGCAGAAGAGATCACTAATATCGGAATCGCGCTTCAAAGTGGTACCAGAGCAAAACCGATGGTGAATCTGGAACAGGAATTAAAGAATCTTAATTATAATTATTTCGAACTCAGAAATAAGCAGCTTTCTCCCGACAACCTGGAAAATTTCATGATTCTGCGCCAGATCCTGATGCGTATCTATGAAATCACCAAAGAAATCAACGAGATTTATAAAGTATTTTCTCAGAATATAAAACTGGCAAAGAGTTTATCCACAGGATTAGATTTGAAAAAATTTATGCCTAATGAGCCCAAGCTTAATGCTAAGGTTTTAAGGAATAATATTTCGTTATCCTCTTCCCATTTCCGCCATGCGATAAGAATTACAACTGCTTTGCTGCTGGGGTATATTTTCTCAATGTTTGATCTTTTAGGATTGGGACATACGTATTGGATATTAATTACCATTACTGCTATTTTAAAACCGGCCTACTCCATTACAAAGCAGAGAAATCTTCTCCGTCTCTATGGAACAATTGCAGGAGCCAGCATTGCTTACGCCATTCTCCATTTTGTACATATTAACGGTGTTTTATTTGCTATTTTACTTATCAGCATGATCATGTGTTTCAGCTTCTTGAAAGGACGGTATTTCTGGGCGGTATTATTCATGACAATCTATGTTTTCCTGAGTTTTAATTTTTTAAATCCGGGAAAGGTAAATATCATTTTTAAAGACAGAATATTTGATACAGCGATTGCCGGAATCATAGCTTTTGCAGTATCTTATATTGTACTTCCGGTTTGGGAACATACCCAGAATCTGGACCTGATGAAGAAGTCTGCAACAGACAACCTTATCTATTTCCAGAGTGTGATTTCCAAATTCTTACAAGGAAATTTTGACCTTGAAGATTACAAGGTAAAGCGAAAAAATGCGATCATTTCTTTGGCCAACCTTTCCGACAATTTCCAGAGAATGATTTCGGATCCTAAAAACCAGCAGAAAAAGTTAGAAGTTGTTCACCAATTTGTAGCTACATCACATCTGATCACAGCATATACCGCTTCTCTTTCTCAATATTCCAAGAGTAATGAACAATATCCTGAAATAGATGCAGAAAGCTGGAGCAGAAAGATTGAAGCAGAAATGCAGCAAACCTCTACCCTTCTCAACGGAAATGACATCAATGAAACGTTGAAAATGGAAAGCCGCCTTGAGCCTGAAGATTCTTCTATTGAAGATATGCTTCTGAAAAGAAAAACGGAGATTGAAGAAAATGACATCGTAGACAGAAGAGATCCTGATAAAGTATCTCATTTAACAGAGCTTAAAAACATCCATGACATCCTGGAACTGATCTATGATGTAGCAAAAGAACAGAGAAAAGTTATAGAAAAATATAAAAACGAAACTGATCCTACTCCTCCACAATCGTAAAGCAGTAGTCATCGAAAAACTCTACCCTGGCTTTGAATTCATCTGAAAACTGTTCGTCATAGACACGGCAGCTTATCTTATGAAGATGTTTCAGCTCAAAAGGCTTCACTTCATAGTTTTTCTTTAAAGACCAGTATTTTGAGTGGTGAATTTTGTACATGCTTTCTTTTACACTCCATATAATTGTATAAAAAGTGTCTGCTTTGTCTTCAGGAATGAACCCACGCTCATTTTCATAGGTAAATTTATCAATCACCCTTAAAATCTTCGGGTTGAACTTTTCAACATCAATTCCTATTTTATTTTTAGAAATGGCGATGGCTGCAAAGGGAAAAGAGTGTGTAATGGAAATTTCCGCATCATTGGGAGAAAGAAAAGGTTCTCTTTCTTTATATAAAATCTTAGAATCGGGCTTTAATCCTTTCAGGAGTTTGCGTACCATCAGGACTTCCAATAATTTTTTGGGATGATAATCTTTTACCTTTTCAGCATTTTCCGGTTCCAGAAGGTTATGGATATCAAGCTCTTCACTTTCATCATACTTCCAAACAAGGATGGTGGCATTATCATCTGAAAAATCTCTGTAGAGTGGCATTCTTTTTTATATGAAACAAAAATACTAAAAAAAGCTTGAAGCTGGGAGCTGGAGGATGGAAGTTACTATTTGTTATAAAATAATTTGCAGACCATTAATGAAAAAACAAACTCTCTACCGGCTTACTCTTTATCAACTTCCAGCATCCTTCTTCAAGCTCCCTGCTTAATTATTTAGACTGATGATTCACGTCATTTCTATGTTCTACAATTTCCAGATTAGCATCTACAAAGTAAGCGCTCCCGAATCCATTTACATAAGATCCTTTCACAGGCTGTAAGGCAATTAAAATAAAATCTCCCATTTCGGAAATGACATCCACCACTTTCCCGTGAGTCTCTTTTAGCTTGGCAACTACCTGAGTCCATACTTCAGAATCTCTTTCAATTTGAGAAGTCGTTGCTTCAAAAGTTAAACGCTCGCGGGCATAGATCTGTTTCGTAGCTGATTCATCTTCAATAAACATGATGGATGTTTTTCTTCCGTCAGCAAGGTTTTTAGTATGTTTTGCCATGAAAGATACCAGAATATAAAATGTATTCTCTACCTGAACAAAAGGGGCATAACTTGAATTGGGATTTCCTTCTGCATCTACAGTAGCCAGAATAATGCTTTTAGAAGCATTGATCAGTTCTTGTACTTTCGGTGCAACAGGTTTGATTTTCTTTTCTGTATGGGTTTGACTCATAATATATATTTTTATCAGCTAAAATTAATTATTTATATTAAGACTAAATAACATTAACTCATGTTTAATCTCATAAAACTGAACTTAATGTGTCGTTTTTATATCTTAATTATAAATCGTAATTTTGCCTTTCGTTATCAATTGAATTTAAAAACTATTCATTACATATGAGTACTACAACACAATACGTTCCTTATAAAGTTAAGGATATCTCCCTTGCAGAATGGGGTAGAAAAGAAATTACCCTTGCAGAAGCAGAAATGCCTGGTTTGATGTCTATCCGTGAAGAATACGGACCATCTCAGCCGCTTAAAGGAGCAAGAATCGCAGGATGTCTTCACATGACGATCCAAACGGCTGTGCTTATCGAGACATTGGTAGCTTTAGGAGCTGAAGTTACCTGGTCATCTTGTAATATTTTCTCTACACAGGACCATGCTGCTGCTGCAATTGCTGCTGCAGGAATTCCGGTATATGCCTGGAAAGGATTAAATGAAGAGGAGTTTGACTGGTGTATTGAGCAGACTTTATTCTTTGGTGAAGACAGAAAGCCATTAAACATGATCTTGGATGATGGTGGAGATTTAACAAACATGGTTTTTGATAAATACCCTGAGTTCACAAAAGACATTAAAGGACTTTCTGAAGAAACCACTACAGGTGTTCACAGATTGTACGAAAGAATGAAGAACGGAACTTTAGTAATGCCTGCTATCAACGTAAATGATTCAGTTACTAAATCTAAATTCGACAACAAATACGGATGTAAAGAATCTGCTGTAGATGCAGTAAGAAGAGCTACAGACGTAATGTTAGCCGGAAAAAGAGTTGTAGTTTGCGGATACGGAGACGTAGGTAAGGGTACTGCTGCTTCTTTCAGAGGAGCTGGTTCTATCGTTACTGTTACTGAAATTGACCCAATCTGTGCGCTTCAGGCTGCTATGGACGGTTATGAAGTAAAAAGATTAGACACTGTGGTAGACAATGCTGATATCATCATCACTACAACAGGTAACTTTAATATCGTAAGAGGAGAGCACTTCCTTAAAATGAAAGATAAAGCGATCGTTTGTAACATCGGTCACTTCGATAACGAAATCGATATGGCCTGGTTGAACAAAAACTACGGTCAGACTAAATCTGAAGTGAAGCCTCAGGTTGATATCTATACTATTGAAGGTAAAGAAGTAATCATCCTTGCAGAAGGTAGATTGGTAAACTTAGGATGTGCTACTGGTCACCCAAGTTTCGTAATGTCTAACTCTTTCTCTAACCAGACTTTGGCTCAAATCGAATTATGGAACAACTCTGCAGCTTATGGTAATGAAGTATATATGCTTCCTAAGCACTTAGATGAGAAAGTAGCTGCGTTACACCTTAAGAAATTAAGCGTAGAGCTTGAAACGCTTTCTCCTGAGCAGGCTGAATACATCGGAGTTGACGTAAAAGGGCCATTCAAGCCTGAATACTACAGATACTAAGATCACAATAAACATGATATGATCCCACTATTTCTAAGATAGTGGGATTTTTTTATAAAGTACAATCAGTCATTTCTTATTTTTGTCAGCTAAAAAAATAACATGAAAAATTTCTTATTTCTGGGACTCATGAGCTCTGCTCTATTCTTTAACAGCTGCAGCAGTAATGATGATAATGATGGAACCAATACGCCTTCTGAACCAAAGACATTATTAAGTAAAGTTACTATAGTTTACTACGACAACCCGGCTCAGCCACAGACCAGTATACAAACACTTGAATACAACAATCAAGGTGAACTTATCAAAACGTTGTCCGCATCAGGATCATCCAAGTTCGAATACAATAACGGAAAACCTACAAAAACCACTTATTATAAGCCGGATGGTACTATAGATTATTATTCAGTTTTCAACTATAACGGAGATCAACTGATAAACGTTAAGGCTATTTACACCAACCCAAACAATAACAGAACGATTACCTTCAACTACAATACCAGCGGACAGGTGATCTCTTCTTCCTTTTGCCAATCTCCGGACTGTTCCAATCCGATTGTAGATACATATGTTTATAACGGAAACAATATTTCATCAGAAACTTCAGAGACTACAGGATTCAGTTTCAGTACCAGAATCGTTTATTCCTATGATGATAAACTGAACCCTTATACGAATATCAACAAATATCTCAAACTTATGATGGGTGGCGCTTATGTGATAAGCAAAAACAATTATCTTACAGAAAAGATAAGCTCTAAAAACAATGGGGTCTGGGAACAAATTCAAAGCAGAACTTCCACCATTCAATACAACAGTGCCGGATTCCCAGTGCAGGTTGTATCAAAAGAAGCTAATGGAAGCCTTTCCGCTCAATACAACTACGAATATATAACTCAATAATATGTAAACTCTCCAAATTGGAGAGTTTTTTATGAGCTTATTCCTGTAAACCATAATTGATAAATTAAAAAAAACATTGAAGACACTGTTCAGTATTTTCCCCATATTTTCCCTCCATTAAGATTCTATTTATAAAAAATGAATATCTTAGCCCTCTTAAAATAAACATTAAACTATGAAAAAACAAAGAGTATCAAATGCATTCGTTGCTGCATCATGGGTAGCGTTGGGAGCAGGAATGATTGGCTTCATCGTCGGCCTTGCCAGAGCTGAAATGCTGCTGAATGAGAAAGGATATTATTTTACCATTCTTCTTTATGGCTTATTTGCTGTTGTTTCTCTACAGAAAGCAGTGCGTGACAGGTTAGAGAACATCCAGGTAACAGATATTTATTATGGGATCTGCTGGTTTGCAACATTATCATCTATTGTATTATTGGCCATCGGACTTTGGAATGCCACCATCCTTCCAAGTGAAAAAGGGTTTTATGCCTTTGCTTTTTTGCTCGCGCTCTTCGGAGCTATAGCAGTCCAGAAAAATACACGTGACAATATGCTTCAGGAATAAAGTAAACTCTTCATTTTGGAGAGTTTTTTATTTGTAAAATTTCATTAAAACACATAAAATACTATAAATTTCACATTTACATTAAAAATATATTAAGTTTTTTGTTATTTTAGCTACGCTTATTTCACAAACTAATGACATGTACAAAAAACTTTTACCATCTACTCTATTAATTCTATTATTTCAATTCTCAAAAGCTCAGAATGAGTTTATCACCATCTGGAAAACCCAGAACGCACAAAACATTAAATTTCCCGGCCGGGGAACCAATTTCAAGGTATCCTGGGAAGAGGTAGGATATCCGCAACATAACGGGACGATAAACAATGTAACTTCTACAACTGAATTCATCATCAACTTAGGAACACCGTTAAATCCATCTCCTGCTCAAGCCAGCTACAGAATCAAAATCAGTGATGGAAACGGAAGTTTTGACCAGGTGAGATTCTTTGACAATACATTAATTCCTACTTACAATGCTTCAGACCGTTCAAAAATTACCCAAATTGCCCAATGGGGAAATATAAAATGGAAAAGCTTTGACAATGCTTTCGTATACTGCGATTACATGGATGTAACGGCCACTGATGCACCAGATCTCAGCATGGTAACCAGTATGCGCCAGATGTTTTATTTATGTACTTCATTAGTTGGCAACTCTTCTTTCAATACTTGGAATACCTCTACCATTACAGATATGTATTATATGTTTGGTGATGATTATCTGTTCAACCAGCCACTGGGGAACTGGGATACCTCGAATGTTACAGATATGTCTTATATGTTTGATTTTACAGGATTCAACCAATCTTTGGGTAAATGGAACACAGCTAAGGTTACCACCATGGAGCATATGTTTCATGATTCAGAAAATTTCAACCAGGATCTTCAAAACTGGAATACGGCCAATGTCACCAATATGAACGAAATGTTCCGAGGCACCGCCTTTAATCAAAATATCGGAAGATGGAATCTTAGTTCGTTAACAACAGCTACCAGCATGTTTCTCAATTCTGCGATGAACTGCCTGAATTACGACAAGACCCTTTATGGATGGAGCCAGAGTTCATCAACGCCAGCTAATATCAACCTATCAAGTGCTTCTCCATTAGTCTACTCTCATGCTGATGCTGTAGCTGCAAGAAATTATTTAATTAATAATAAAGGCTGGACTATATCGGGCGATTCTTATAACGGACTGTGCAATCAGACACTTTCAACTTCTGAAAAGGATATAAACAACAAAGTCGCCATTTATCCCAATCCGGCAACGGATATAATTTACCTGAAAAATATCCCACATAATGTAAGTTTTATCATCACCGATATGAGTGGAAGAACGATTGTCAAAGAGAACCTGAACAACAATAAAATTCCTGTCAATCTCTTAACTCCAGGGAATTATATCTTACAGATTATGACAAAGAGTTCAACAATTTCATTTCCATTCATGAAAAAATAAACCTCAACAAAACTAATAACCATAAACATGATTTTAAAAAAAATTCCAATACTCATTTTTCTTTTGCTGATATTCATGGCAAAGGCACAAAATGAATTTATCACGGTATGGAAACCCAGTCTTCCCCCACCTCCCTATCCTTATATAGGAATTCCCGTTAACTCAAACAATAATCAAATCTGGTTTCCCGGAATAGGGACGAATTATCAGATCTATTGGGAAGAAATTGGCTACCCCTCTCACAATGCCACTTTAACGAATGTAACTTCTGCCTATCAGCTCCTGATTGATTTTGGAATTCCACACAATCCCAACCCATCAGATGCTACTTACCGGTTGAAAGTAAGCAACGGAAACGGGAATTTTCACCAGATAAGATTTGCAGACTGGGATATGTTCAATGATAACGGAATTGTAGGAGATGTTCATAAAATACAATTGATAGAACAATGGGGAAACATTCAATGGTCTTCTATGAAACAAGCATTTCAGGCGTGCAAAATTTTAGATTTTACAGCAACAGATGTTCCTGATCTGAAAGAGGTAACTGATTTGTCTTATATGTTTTCCGGATGTTATGGTTTGATGGGAAATCCTTCTATCAATAGCTGGAATACGTCTAATGTAAATACATTGCTTGGAACATTTACAGGATGTTTTGTTTTTAATCAGCCGGTTGGAAACTGGAATACTTCCAATGTGACGATGATGGGCATCACATTCAATGTAGCTAAACTTTTCAATCAACCATTAGACAACTGGGATACTTCTAAAGTAACTTCTACTACAGCCATGTTTAATGGAGCTGCTGAGTTCAACCGACCTATTGGAAATTGGGATATGTCTAACAATCTTGATGCAGAATTTATGTTTTCCGGGGCTACGAAATTCAATTACCCACTTAAAAACTGGAATACTTCAAAAATCATAGAAATGAATCACATGTTTAAT
The DNA here is from genome assembly GCF_019970045.1 of Chryseobacterium sp. GVT01B. Lineage (GTDB taxonomy): Bacteria > Bacteroidota > Bacteroidia > Flavobacteriales > Weeksellaceae > Chryseobacterium. The sequence continues at coordinate 240,476 of NZ_JAHXYI010000003.1, read as the reverse complement.
GGAGCGAAGGCCTTCAACCAGGATTTATCTGTTTGGGATACAAGCAGTGTTACCATTATGAGTGGTATGTTTTATAATGCTGAGAATTTTAACAGCAATATTTCCAATTGGGATACAAGAAAAGTAGAATGGATGCAGGATATGTTCAACGGTGCCAAAAGTTTTAATCATAATATAGCAAAATGGAATGTAGCGCAAGTAAAAAACATGAATAACATGTTCAGTAATGCTATTCTTTTCAACCAAAATTTAGGAAACTGGAATTTGAGTTCTTTACTGAACGCTTCCAATATATTTAAAAATTCTGCACTGAACTGCCAGAATTATGACAGCACCTTGTATGGCTGGAGTCAAAATCCTTCAACTCCAAATAATATTAATCTATCTTCTGTTTCTCCTCTTACGTATTCCCACAATGCAGCAGTAACGGCCAGAAGTTATCTGATCAACAACAAAGGCTGGACGATCAGCGGAGATACATACAACGGAGAATGCCAATCTTTCCTTGAAACTTCTGATGTAAAAGTGAAAGGTGAACTAAGCCTGTACCCGAATCCTGCTACCCATATTATTTATGTAAAAAATTCCAATGTCAAAGATTTCAAAATTATTGATATGAACGGTAGAATTGTTTTAAGTGGAGATCTGGTGAGTGAACAGATTAACATTCAAGCGTTAACTCCGGGGAATTATATTTTACAGCTTTATTCAAAAGATAATATTCAGAATCTAAAATTCATTAAAAAATAACCATAAACTCTCAACATGCTATTAAAAAAAATTTCAACACTCTTTTGTCTGATACTGATTTTCATGGCGAAAGCTCAGGATGAATTTATTACCATCTGGAAGCCGGCATCTACTGTATTACCGGCAGTGAATGTAGACGCTCCTTATCAGGCAACCACACAGCAGATATGGTTTCCCGGGATTGGTGATAATTATGACATTTACTGGGAGGAAGTAGGCTATCCGCAGCACAATGGTTCCCTACTCGACGTAACTTCCACAAAACAGGTTCTTATAGACTTCGGGACATCCATCGCAGAAAAAAATGATGCCAAATACAGGGTAAAAGTTACGAATGGTAATGGAATCTTCAGGCAAATAAAATTTGGAACTCCCCAACTATTTCCTGCTCCTGAACAAGTCATCCCTATCTGGCAGGTTAATGGAAGTTCAGATAAAATACTGGAAATAGAACAATGGGGTAATATTTCGTGGACAACCATGGAGAGTGCCTTCAGTCTGTGCAGGCTTATGCAGCTTACGGCAACAGATACTCCTAATCTTAATAATGTTGAAGATGCTTCTTTTATGTTTTATGGTACAACTAGTTTTATGGGGGCCAGCTCTATGCAAAACTGGGATACTTCGAAAATTAAGAATTTTAGTTTTATGCTCTCTCTTTTATTTGATGTGAATCCATCTTCTGCAGTAATAGAACAGTTCAACTCACCTTATCTGGACAGCTGGAATATGTCTTCTGCTACGAACCTCAGCTATATGTTTGGAAACAGAACTGTTTTTAACCAGACTCTTAATAGCTGGGACGTTTCAAAGGTGACAGATATGAGCTGGATGTTTGGGCAGTGTTTAAGCTTCAATCAACGTCTTGATAACTGGGATACTTCAAGCTTAGAGGATATGCATTTTATGTTTCATATGATTCCGGTTTTCAATCAGCAGCTCAACTGGAATACGTCTAAGGTTACCAATATGGCTCATGTTTTTCACGGCTGTACATCCTTTAACCAGTCTTTAGAAAATTGGGATATGACTAAAGTAACCAGAATAGATCAGATCCTGAATATTGCATCAAGTTTTAATCAGTCATTAGGAAACTGGAACTTAGTTTCTCTTACCAATGGTAATGGTACTTTAACCCTGTCAGGCCTTAATTGTGAAAATTACAGCAAAACATTGATGGGATGGGCAGACAATCCCAATACAGCAAACAATGTCTCGTTAGGTTCTTTAACAGGATTAAAATATGCTTCAAATGCTTCAGACAAAAGGGATATTCTTGTCAATAAAGGCTGGTCATTCATAGGTGATACTGTAGGAAGCTGTTTATTATCTTCATCTGATTTAAAACTGAATAAAAAACCTCTGCTCTATCCTAATCCTGCAGTGGATGATATTCATATTGAAGGAATAGCTGATATTAAAGGATATAAAATTTATGATGCAAGTGGAAGGCTTGTAAAAGAAGGAAATCCTAATAATGATTTGATCAATGTAAGCTCTTTGCCAAAAGGAAATTATATGATACAGCTCATCATGAAAGAAAAAACTATTTCTTCAAAATTCATTAAGAAATAACTATAAAACCTCAATATGGTATTGAAAAAATTTTCGACAGGATTTTTTATTTTCCTGTTGTGTATAGTAAAAGCCCAGAATGAGTTTACTACTATCTGGAAGCCTGCTTCTACGGTAATACAGCCTGTCACTGTAAGTGCTCCCTACCAGGCAAGTTCTCAGCAAATATGGTTTCCCGGAATTGGTGAAAACTATGATATTTATTGGGAAGAGGTAGACTATCCCCAGCACAACGGCTCTCTTACCAATATAACCTCTACAAAACAGGTTCTTATTGATTTTGGTACATCAATCGCAGAAAAGAATGATGCAAAATATAGGGTAAAAGTGAGTAACGGGAATGGAGTTTTTCAACACATAAAATTTGGAGATGTACAGGAGGTTCAGCTTCCGGATCAGATTTTTCCGGTCTGGCAGATCAACGGAAATGCAGATAAAATACTGGAAATAGAACAATGGGGAAATATTGCCTGGACAACAATGAACAGTGCTTTCAGCCAATGTAAACTTGTTCAGATTACTGCTCCAGACATTCCAGATCTTAGTAATGTTGAAGATGCTTCTTATATGTTTTATGGTGCAAAAACCTTTACAGGCGCAAGCTCCATGCAAAACTGGAATACTTCTAAGATTAAGAATTTCAGATTTATGTTTTCTATTATCTTTGATAGTATCAATACTTCAATTCCCGATCAGTTCAATCCTCCTTATTTTAATAGCTGGAATATGTCGTCAGCAACTGATCTCAGTTTTATGTTTGCAGGAAGAGGGATTTTTAACCAGACATTAAACAACTGGGACGTTTCGAGTGTCACTGATATGAAATGGATGTTTGCTCTTTGTCCAAACTATAATCAACCCATGAATAACTGGGATACCTCAAGCCTTGAAGACATTCGCTTTATGTTCCATTTTGATTCTGGTTTCAATCAGTCTTTAAATAATTGGAATACGTCTAAAATTACCAATATGGCCCATGCTATTCATGGCTGCACAGCCTTTAGTCATTCTCTTGAAAACTGGGATATGACCAAGGTTACCAGAATAGACCAGATTCTTAAGGAAACGCCAAACTTTAATCATTCCCTTGCAAGCTGGAATCTTGCCAGCGTTAATAATGGAGCCCAGGCTTTGATGCAGACAGGAATGGATTGTGAAAATTTCAGTAAAACACTTGCAGGATGGGCAGATAATACTGACACTGCCAATAATGTTGATTTAGATATTGTAACACCTTTGACTTATGCTTCCAATGCAGCAGATAAAAGGAATATTCTCATCAGCAAAGGATGGACTATGTCCGGTGATACGGTAGGAAACTGTTTACTATCTTCATCAGAAGTCAAGCTCAGAAAAGAATTTCTGCTTTATCCTAATCCTGCCGCAGATGATATCCATATCGAAGGATTAAGTGACATTAAAAATTACAGAATTTTTGATGCAAGTGGAAGACTTGTACTGGAAGGAAATCCCAATAGGGATATGATTAATGTAGGATCATTACCGAAAGGAAATTATATTTTGCAGCTGATTCTGAAAGAAAAAACAATCTCTTCAAAATTCATTAAGAAATAAAAACAAAAGCCTCGCTGGAAAGTGAGGCTTTTATTTTGAGTTTAAAAGTAAACTATTTGTCAAAATGGTTAGGGTGCTGGGCTTTGATATCATCCACAGTTCCCAGTACTTTATCTTTTAAAGAATCCTGATATTTCTGAAGCTTAACTGCTACTTCTTCATTACCGCTTCCTAAAATTTTTGCTGCTAAAATCCCTGCATTCAAAGCTCCGTTCAAGGCTACGGTAGCCACCGGAATTCCTCCAGGCATTTGAAGAATAGACAACACTGAATCCCATCCGTCTATGGAATTACTGGACAAAATAGGAACTCCGATTACCGGAAGTGTAGTACAGCTTGCTACCATTCCCGGGAGATGCGCTGCTCCTCCGGCTCCTGCAACAATTACTTTCAAACCTCTTTCCTGAGCTGTTTTGGCATAATCGAACATTCTTTCCGGTGTTCTGTGTGCTGAAACTACAGTTAATTCGTAAGGGATATCAAGGCTTTTAAGAAAACTTGCAGCCTGTTCCATGATCGGCAGATCACTCTGACTGCCCATAATAATTCCTACCATCTTCAATTTTATTAGATGCTCAAAGATAAAAAATAAAAATGTAAAGATGAAAAACTACAAAAAATCCGGGAAACGATTTATGATTATAATTCCTAAAATAATTTAATCTTTCAATAGATCTTGCATTTAAAATGTAAAGAATTTATAAAGATCTTTTTGGCTCAGAATTTTCATCTGTACTCTTATAAATTACAGCATCTGTATCCATAACAATTCCAGTTAAAATAGATATATTTGTTGTTACACCACTTTAAATTTTGAAAGATTATAAACTTACACTGGCTGTATGTACCGTTGCTATTGTCTGGGGTACTACCTTTTTATCAATAAGGGTTGCGGTAGAGACTATTCCCGCATGGTTTGTAGCAGGAATACGCCAATTTCTTGCGGCCATTATTATGTTTCTTATTCTTACCTATAGAAAAGAATTTAAATGGATCGGCTGGACCAACCTGAAATACCAGTTTATCTTCTCTTTACTCATGCTGGTAATTGCGAACGGAATGACTACAGTAGCGGAAGAGGAAGTTACAAGCAGTCTCACTTCACTCATCAGTGCCTGCTCTCCTATCCTTGTTTTTTTCGGAAGTTTGGCTTTAGGACTTCAGAAATTCAACTGGCGGGCTTTTGCAGGAGTTGTTCTCTGTTTCAGCGGAATTCTGTTTATTTTCTGGGATGGTATTAATGATTTAAAAAATCCGGATTACGCGCTTGGAATTCTCTTCTTATTCATTGCCATTGCAGGCTGGGCCTCAGGAACTATTTTCACCAAAAAATTAAACCTTCACAGCGGTAATATTTCCCTGAACTTATTTTATCAATTTTTATTTGCAGGTATTATTCAGATTATTTTTGCCTTTTTATTTTCAGACGATTACAACTTCGGAAACTGGAGTTTACAAAGTATCTCTGCCATGCTTTATCTGTCAATCTTTGGTTCTGTAGCCGCTTTTTTTGCATTTCACTATGCCCTTACCAAAGTCTCTCCTGTTCAGGTATCCATACTGGCTTATATCAATACGGTAATCTCTATTTTTTTAAGCTGGTTGATTCTTGATGAAAAAATTTCTGCCAAATTCATCATTGCAGCGGTTTTGATTATTGTAGGGGTTTTTGTTATTAATTACAATCCGGCAATGTTTAAAAAACAAAAGATCGAATCTTAAGGCGGAAAAATAATATCAATAATTCCACCAGATCTATACAACTGTTTTTTAACTTATTAAATACAATAAAAATCAGATCTGTTTCAGACGCGTTTTTATATTTCCTTCATTTTCCCTATATTGTATATTCCAACCCATACAATATGCTGAAAAACACATTTTTTTTATTTCTGGTCTCCTCTTTTCTTCTTGTAAGCTGTGATTATAAAGAAAAAGAGAAAAACCTGACAGACAGAGAAAAACAATTATTAGAAAAAGAAAAGGTATTCGCGAAGAAAGAATCCGAATATCAGTCGCTCCTGAAAATGAGGGACAGTATTTTTGCCAAAAAAGACTCCGTGGTTATTACTTCTTCATGGCCCGCGGAAATTTCCGGTCCATGGAACGGAAAGGTCATCTGTACAGAGTCTAACTGCAGTGAATATGCAGTGGGCGACCAGCGTACTGACATCTGGGAGTTTGATAACGATTCTACCCAGCCTATTACCAAAATCATCAATAACAATAATCTGGTAAGGTTATACACAGGCAAGTTTGAAAACAATGAGATCAGACTATCTTTCAAAACCAATTCTACGGCCAAAAAGAATGTAGAAATGAGCGTTCTTCTTAATGATATTTCGGACAACAAGATCAAAGGTACCAGAACCATCACTTCCGATGGCTGTACCGCCAAGTTCTCTGTTGAATTAGTACGTTCCACAAAATAAACACTTATGATTTTACTGAGTATACACAACCTGAGTCTTCCTATAGAAGATCCGGTACTGAAGTTCCTGTTGGTACTGGTTATCATTCTGGCAGCCCCATTGCTATTGAATAAAATTAAAGTTCCCCATCTTTTGGGACTTATCATCGCCGGAGCCATCATTGGTCCGAACGGATTCAATGTATTATCCAGAGACAGCAGCATTGTTGTGACGGGAACTACCGGATTGCTTTATATCATGTTTCTGGCAGGTCTGGAGATTGATATGGGTGATTTTAAAAAGAATAAATGGAAAAGTCTCACCTTTGGTATCTATACCTTTACAGTTCCTTTTGTATTGGGATATCTGGGAGGGTATTATATTTTACACTTTTCCATGCTGACTTCCATTCTGTTTGCCAGTCTTTTTTCATCCCATACGCTTATTGCTTACCCATTAGTGAGCAAGTTGGGAATTGCAAAAAATAAAGCGGTCAATATTACCGTTGGAGGTACAATGATTACCGACATCCTCGCCTTATTGGTACTTGCCGTGATTGTGGGAATGTCGCAGGGAGATGTGGGAACAGAATTTTGGGTTAAATTATCCGTTTCTTTCATTGTTTTTGCTTTGATTGTGCTCATTGTATTCCCGATTATAGGACGTTGGTTTTTCAAAAGGGTGGATGATAAAATCTCACAATATATTTTTGTATTGGTGATGATTTATCTGGCAGCAATGCTTGCGGAGCTGGCTGGTGTAGAAGCTATTATAGGAGCATTCTTTGCCGGATTGGCTTTGAACAGACTTATTCCTCATACTTCTTCTTTGATGAACAGGGTTGAATTTGTGGGAAATGCCATCTTTATTCCATTCTTCCTGATCAGTGTCGGAATGCTGATTGATTTCAAAGTTTTCTTTAAAAGCTGGGAAACGCTGGAAGTAGCCGGAATTATGCTGGTAGCTTCTATCGGAGGGAAATACCTTTCTGCCGTAGCGACTCAGAAAACATTCAGGTTGACCAAAGAGGAGGGAAAACTCATATTTGGGCTAAGTTCTGCCTCTGCAGCAGCTACATTAGCTTCAGTAATGGTAGGATACAACATCATCCTTTCTGAAACCGAAACCGGAGAACCTGTAAGATTATTAAATGAACACGTACTGAACGGAAGTATTCTGCTGATCCTGATTTCATGTACCATCTCCTCCTTTATTTCCATGGCAAGTGCTCAGAAAATTGCTGAAAGTGATAATGAAGATACTGTTTCGGGGAATACCCATGAAGAAGAAAGTATTCTTTTGGCCATCAACCATGAGGCAACTGTTGAGCGAATGGTGAATCTGGGAATTCTGATCAAAGCCCACTCCAATACAGAAGATTTATTTGCTTTAAACGTTATCAATGAAGATAAAAATGAGTCTTCGGTAAAGAATGCTGAAAAACTTCTTCACCAGGCGGCAGATGCGGCAGCGGCGGCAGATGTGAAGTTACAGGCCCTAAAAAGATATGACAATGACGTCGTCAATGGAGTCAATAATGTTATTAAAGAACAGAAAATTACAGATCTTATCATTGGATTGGAGGATGAAAAAGGATTCTCCCCATCTTTTGTCTATAATCTTTACAATGGCTATCTTCAGAATGACGATGTAAATGTACTGGTATATCATGCTGCACAACCACTTTCCACGATAAAAAAATATGCAGTGATGATTCCTGAGAATGCAGATAAGGATGCCGGATTCTTCCATGCATTGCTTAGAGTTTGGAATATTGCCAGAAACTCCGGGGCTACAGTTGTTTTTTATGCTCCTGAAAACATCATTGATATTCTGCAGAAAATCATGAAGAAGGCCAGTATAGAAGCAGAGTTTATCATTATGAGCACATGGCAGGATGGTGAAAGAACCGCTGCCCAGCTGAAAGATGATGAAGCCTTGATTATTTTGATGGCAAAACGAGGCATGAAGTCCTATATTCCAAGAATGAGACTCATCCCTGAACTGCTGAACAGGAATCTGAAAGACAATAATTACCTCCTGATCTTCCCTTTCTCAGAATATGATAAAAACAGTCCTGAAATACGTTCTGTAGGAAATCACGGAGATTTTGTGGAGATTGGAAATGTGATTCAGAAGATTTTTAAATAAGAGGATTGAAGCTGGAAGAGGGATGGTGGAAGTTATCTATTTCTGAATAATCATTTTTTTATTAAAATTATCAATCAATTTGAGTCATCAATAGGATCGGGCTTTAGCCCGATATAAACAAGATGAATACCTTTGGCTTTAGCCGAAATCTAAATTAAGTTTTGGCTAAAGCCAATTGAATTTATAATCATTGATAAACGGGCTGAAGCCCGTTCCTATTGAATAATTAAATAACAAAAGAGAGCTGTTTTGTCTTAAACAGCTCTCTTTTGTTATTTTTTTAATGGTTTTACTCAGAAATCACTCTTACCATTCCTTTTACCTGTACAAGCTTTTCCATCAGCTCTTCTCTGGAATCTGCAAGAACATTGATGTGTCCCATTTTTCTTCCTGGTTTGGTTTCGGTTTTCCCGTATAAATGGATGTACGTTTCAGGTAACTTAAGAACATCTTCCATTCCTTCATAAACTACTTTTCCGGCATATCCTTCTGCTCCAACAAGATTCAGCATTCCGCTGTAAGTGATGGCGTCAGTATCAGCTAAAGGCAAGTTTTTTACCACACGGTACATCTGCTCAAACTGTGAATTTGTATTTCCTTCCTGGCTCTGGTGGCCTGAATTGTGAAGTCTTGGTGCGGTTTCATTCACCCATATTTTCCCTTCTTTGTCAAGGAACAATTCAATAGCAAACAATCCCGGAGAGTTCACTGCATTCAGGAATTTCTCTGTAATGGAATCAATCTGATTCTGAACATCTTCTGTCAGAAGAACCGGACATACATTGAAATCCAACAGATTCAGCTTTGGATCGGCAACCATTTCCGTTACCGGGAAAATATTGGTTTCTCCTTTTTCATTTCTTGCTACAATAACGGAAAGCTCTTTTTCAATATCTACAAGACTTTCTATAACAGAAGCTTCTGTCCATAGATGTTGATAGTCTTCCTCCGTTTTGATCACCTGTACTCCTTTTCCATCATATCCGCCGGTGTTCATTTTCTGAACAAATGGCAATGGCATGATAATTTTCTCATCACTGTTCCATACTACCTGAAATTCCGGGCTTGGGATGTCATGTGTCTTATAAAATTCTTTCTGAAGGATCTTTTGCTGGATCGTTTTGATGATACTGGCATTAGGAACAACTTTTATTCCTTGTTTTTCAAGTTCTGCCAATGCATCGGCATTTACATGTTCTATTTCAATGGTTACAACATCTTTGTCTTTACCGAAGTTCAGAACCGTGTTATAATCATTAAAATTTCCCTGTGTAAAATGCGAGATATTATGACATGGTGCATCAGAAGCCGGATCCAGAGTATAAAACTCATCATCATACTTCAATGCACTTTGTATCAGCATTCTTCCCAGTTGTCCGCCTCCCAGAATTCCTATTTTCATTTTTTATTTTTATTAGATTTACTTCTTATTGAATTTTATCGATTTTTAAATACCCAAGTCCCATCGGGTTTTCCTGATTTTCTGCATCAGATTTTTTAAGAACGATAGAATATTTTTCTTTCATACTGGCAGGAAGAATATCGCTCACATTGAAAATATCATCAATATCTACCCCATGCTTATCATCAATATGGCTTACAGCGCCTTCAAATCCCATGGTCTGATAAAATTCGGTAGCTTTTGCTCTTTTTACAATCTCTCCCATAGACTGTCCCACCATTAAGTGCTGCTCATGGAATTCTTCAAAGAAACCCGGCTTATAACCTCCGAGATTAAGGAAAAACAACTGATTTTCTGATGACTTCTCTCCTTTCTCTACAATTTCCACTTCATAGCCGTCAGCAAATTTAACTTCCTGATAACAATCCAGATGAATTTTACCTTCTGCTTCCTTCCAAAACTCTTTCATATCCGGAATCAAATCTTTCAGATTCTCTGCTATTCCGAAGAAAACATCGTGCTGCTCAATATTTCTTCCTTTAGGAGTTGCCCCAAGGATAACATAAAATAATTTCATTACATTTTTCATGCATGCAAAAATACGTTAAATTTATCTTTTTCAAATGTTTGGCAGACTACTACAATAATTTTATATTTGTAACATTATTTGTAGTATGTCAGAAATCATCATACTCTTCCTTGGCGCAATTTCCGCTGGTCTTTTAGGTTCACTTACGGGTTTAGGAGGAGGAGTTATTATCATTCCTTTATTAACGCTGGGATTCGGCGTTCCAATGCATTATGCTATCGGTGCTTCACTCATTTCTGTGATCGGGACCTCTTCCGGTGCGGCCGTAGCTTTCGTTAAAGAAGGCTTTACCAATATGAGAATCGGGATGTTTCTCGAAATTGCCACCACAGCAGGAGCTATTGTAGGTGCCTTGGTTTCTGGGATGCTTAACCCAAATACGATCGGAATTATTTTCGCTAGTATTCTTCTTTTAACAGTTATTTTAAACCTTAAGGGTAAACCTGATCATCAGGAACCTTTGGTAAAAGGAAGTCTGGAAGAGAAGCTGAAATTATACGGAACATTCCCTGATAAAGGAGTATTGAAAAGCTATTCTGCCAGAAATACAGTTCCTGGATTTTTGATGATGATGTTTGCAGGTGCAATGTCCGGACTTTTAGGAATAGGTTCCGGAGCATTGAAGGTATTGGCAATGGACAATATGATGAAACTGCCTTTCAAGGTATCTACAACAACGAGTAACTTTATGATTGGGGTAACGGCTGTAGCCAGTGCACTGATCTATTTCCAGAGAGGAGAAATTATTCCTGTGATTGTGGCTCCGGTTTTAATTGGAGTTGTTATCGGAAGTTTTATCGGCTCAAAAACGCTGATGGTATCAAAAACCAAAAAATTAAAAGTATTTTTTGCCATTGTAATTACCATTCTGTCAATTTACATGATGTATAACGGTATCAACAAAAGTTTCAGATAATGAGAAAGAATTTTACAGATGTAGATCTGAACCGCTCCGTAGGAAACCTTCTGAGACTGGGTGTTATTCTTTCTGTGGCAACCTCTCTGATTGGTTTTATCAAGTTATTTTTTGAGGGCTTTAAAATGCCTGAAAAATATACAAGCCTTGTAGTAGGTACTTCTTCTGAAAAAGTATGGGGACATTTCTGGGATTCTCTGTGTAAAGGAGAAGGAATGGCTATTATTCAGCTGGGAATTCTTCTGTTGATCTTCACGCCTTTGATGAGGATTGTTTTCGCTTTAATAGGGTATTTAAAAGAAAAAGACTACGTATATGTAGTCATTTCTTCTATTGTTTTAGCGATTATGGCAGTAAGTTTCTTTGCAGGCTACGCCCACTAATTTTTACATTTCATAAAACTCTAACGGCAGTTGATCGGGATCCTGGGTAAAGAAAAACTCTTTTCCGGTGAATTCGTCTATGCGGATTTCTTCGCAATTCAATCCTTTTCCGATTAGCTCATTTCTTTTTTCTGTAACATTTTCTACTGAAAAAGCAAGATGTCTTAAACCACATGCTTCAGGTCGTGACGACCGTTGTGGAGGATTGGGAAAAGAAAACAACTCAATCACATAATGATCCCCGATAGCCAGATCAAGTTTATAAGACTGTCTTTCTTCGCGATATACTTCCCGGATGATATTCAGATCTAAAATTTCTGTATAAAATTTCTTTGAAACGGCGTAATCTGAACATATGATTGCAATATGGTGAATCTTCATTTTATTTTTAAACTAATTTTCAATTGAACTTTATTATTGTATTTCTTTACAGTTATCCTTTCTTCTTGTGTCAATAATATACTGGATTTTCCATTCATTATTCTGCTTTACCAGCTGAAAGCTATTAGCACCGCAATGTGATAATTTTCCTTTTAAATAAAAAGAATAAGGAGTAAATACACTTGCCAGATTTCCGTCTGTATGAACAGCTTCTACTATGATTCTTTCATCCAGATCTCCTTTTGTAAATTTTGAAACCGAAGCAACGAAATCCTGTATGCTGTCACTTTTCACAGTCCCATCTTTAGTAATGGTCTGCAGCATTGCATTCTCTGCAAAAGCTGATTTTACCAGCTCAGAATCTGCATTTTTCATGCCAAGGAACAGGTTACGGATAGGTTTTTCAATATCTTTATTCTGCTGACCGAAGCTTGAAATACTTATAAGAACAAGAAATACAATTATTTTATTCATAGTATAGATTTAGATATTTAAAAATAGATAAAATAAAATTTAAATTGATTAACAAATTTTAAAATTCATTTTCCTTAAATTGTGGTCAAAATTATTTCAGAGCTTTTTATATGTGGATTATCTATCTGACTTTGGCCATACTTCTTCTGGTCATGACAATACTGCCAAAAATTCAGCATTCTCACTGGGTATTCAGGGTTCCGGAATTTGCTAAAATACAGGTTACTTACCTTATATTTTTCACTTTTCTATTAGGTTTTTTTACTGATTCTAAAGAATATTTATGGTATTATCAGGTACTTCTGCTGGTTTTGTTTGTTCATCACAGCCACACCCTTATCAAATACACCCGTTTTTATCCTGTAAAAAAACACAGACAACGCCACAAATCTTCCGATAAACTGCATTTTATTTCTGCCAATGTTTATCAGTTCAATAAAGAATATGAGAAATTCATCAGGCTTGTTAAAAAGCATAACCCTGATTTTTTCATGACTATGGAAAGCAATGGGGATTGGGAAAAAGCAATGATACCTTTAGAAAAAGAATATGGCTTCCAGCATAAAGTGACTCTTGAAAACACCTACGGAATGCATTTCTATTCCAGAGTTGAAATCAAAGAAGCAAAGACTCATTATTTTGTAGCTGATGATATTCCGAGTATTGAGGTACATATGAAAACTGCTGATGGTTTTTCTTTTGTTTTCTTCGGGGTTCATCCACCGCCACCAAGTCCTACGGAAGAGGAAACATCGAAGGAAAGAGACGGTGATCTTTTAAGTACTGCCAAACGTGTAAAGGATATTAAAAAACCTGTTATTGTAGTGGGAGACTTCAATAATGTTGCATGGTCAAGATCATCTGTCCTTTTCAGAAAAACAAGTCATCTGATAGATCCCAGGATCGGACATTCTTTTGTTTCTACCTTCCATGCGAAATACCGTCTTTTAAGGTTTCCTATTGATCTGATGTTTCACAGTGAAGATATTTTTATTAAGCAGCTGAAGACATTGGAAAATTTTGGTTCAGACCACCTTCCGGTATACTGCGAGTTTTTCATAGATCATCACAACAATGAACAGGAAGAATTGATTGAAACAGCGACTTCCGAAGAGAAAGCAGAAGCCGAAATCATGATAGAGGAAGGAAAGAAAGAAGATGGCGAACGGGAAACTGTGGTTACTGAAGATTAATAAAAAAGTGGGCTAAAGCCCACTCCTATTGAATATTTTTAATTTTAGAATTTCATTATATCCTTCACTACCCCGTTTTTCTGGGTGTGCTGTAATAATTCAGCTTCGATGAAGGTTTTAATCTGTTCTTCAGAACCATTATTAGGGAATAGAAGGTGAACATTAGCTCCTGCATCCAGCGTAAAGAATAAAGGCAATCCTGTTTCTCTTCTGAAATCCCAGATTTTGTTGATGACTTCCAAAGTACCTGTTTTCATCAGGATAAAAGCAGGATCACTCATCATCATCATCGCATGCAGTGTAAGTGCTTCATGCTCTACTAATTTGATAAAGCTTTCCATGTCACCGTTTTTCAGGATTTCTTTCATGGGAACAAAGTTCTCTCTTGCTTCCTGAAATCTTCTTTCTGCATAAGGATTCGTATTCATTAGACCGTGTCCTACCGTTGAAGAAACACTTTTCTGTCCTTCATGGATCAATAAAACCCAATCGTTAAAATTTCTGAATACCTCATGAACTTCAGCATTCGGAAACTGTACTCCAAATAAATCTGAGCTCCCTTCTACCTCATCAGTTTTTCCCCACACCACAAGTCCGTTGTATAGACTTCGGCAAGCGCTTCCACTTCCTAATCTTGCTAAAAATGAAGCTTTTCTTAAAGATTCTTCTTCAGAAGTTTTTCCTGTAAATGAAGCATCCAATGCCATCAGACATTTTGCAATAGCTCCAAATCCTGAAGCTGAACTTGCAATCCCTGAGCTGTGCGGAAATGTATTCTCTGTTCTGATGATATATTTCCCTTTTAAAATCCAGGGAAGATACTGTTCTATATTTTTGAAATATTTCTCAATTTTTTCAGCAAATTTCACTTCTTCATTACCAACCAGAAAGGTCTTTACTGAAAAAGCTTCGTTTGCAATAAATTCCATTGAAGTATTGGTTTTACAATGGTTTAAAGTGTAACTGATACTTGGATTGGCAGGAATCTGATCAGCATATTTCCCCCAATATTTAATCAGGGCAATATTAGACGGACAGCTTTCTGAAACCGTTTGAGTATGAATATTGAAATTTTCTTTTCCTATAAAATCTTGTGTTGTCATAGTTTAATTTAAGTCATTATTTTAAACCACCCCGTCAAAAATTCTTTGAATTTTTGCCCCCCTCCAAAAGAGAGGAATTTTCACACCTTCATTGTATTTGACGTGAAAAGGAGGTCAAAATTTTTAATACATCTTCTCTATAATATCCGCATATTTTTTGATCACCACATTTCTTTTGACCTTTAAAGTCGGAGTAATTTCTCCTGTATTGATATCAAATTCTGCCGGCATCAAAGTGAATTTCTTCACTTTTTCATAGTCCGCCAGGTGATCCTGCAATTCTTTAATTTTTTCTTTATAAAGGTTGATTACCTTTTCATTTTTTACAGCATCTTCCCAGTTGGTAAAAGGAATATTATTTTTCTTAATGTAATCCTGTAAAAATTCAAAATTAGGAACAATCAATGCTGAAACAAACTGTCTTCCTTCTGCAATCAGCATAATCTGCTGGATAAAATTATTGTTGGTCAAAAGGTTTTCTATCTGCTGTGGAGCGATATATTTTCCATTGGAAGTCTTCATCAGATCTTTGATTCTGTCTGTGATAATCAGGTTTCCTTTATCATCAAACTTTCCTGCATCACCGGTTTTAAACCAACCGTCTTCTGTGAACACTTTCTGCGTTTCTTCAGGTTTATTGTAATAGCCTTTCATGATTCCGTTTCCTCTCGCCTGAATTTCATCGTTTTCACCGATACGCATTTCTACTCCCGGCAATGGTTTTCCACTGGTACCATGTTCAAAATGAGTTAAAGGGAAAAGAGTCAATGTTGCGGTAGTTTCCGTTAATCCGTATCCTACAGTTACATGGATTCCCACTGATTCAAAGAAACGGGTAACTTCTGGTGACAATGATGCTCCACCACAAGGTAAGAACCACAGTCTGCCGCCCATTTTTTCTTTTATCTTACTGAAAACCAATCTATCTGCAACAGCTTCTTTGAATTTTAATCCAAAAGGAATTGGTTTTTCATTTCTTCTTAATTCTGCAGTTTCCCATCCGGTTTTAAGTGCCCAGTCAAATATTTTCTTCTTCAGTGATGAACCTTCCTCTGCTTTTTCAAGAACTCCTGCATATACTTTCTGGAAAAATCTCGGTACGGCGCACATAGCAGTAGGTTTTACTTCTTCCAGTGCTTTGGCTACATTTTTAGGATCTTCCAGGAAATAAACGCGGGCACCGCCATACAGGCAAAGTAAACTCCAGCTTCTTTCAAAAACGTGGCTCAATGGTAAAAATGCCAGTGAAAGCTCTTCTTCAAAGTTTTTAAACTTAAAAAATTCAAAATGAGAATCAAATGCTTTGATAAAGTTCCCGTGAGTTAACATTACTCCTTTTGGAATTCCGGTAGTTCCTGAAGTATAGATTAATGTGGCTGTATCATCGTTTTCCTTCTTACAAATCTCCAGTTCCGGTGAAGCTTTAGCAATAAAATCTTCAAGATAAAAACTATTGAATTCTTTCTTGATCCACACTGCTTTTTTAGAAACAATAATGGTTTCAAGATTGTTTTCTTCTTTATGTAAAAACTCAAGACAGGCATCATACTGCATCTGATTTCCCACTAAAACAGCTTTAGCTCCGGAATCGTTAATGATATGTTCTGCCTGCTCAGCATTATTGGTTGAATAAATAGGTACCGTAACAGCACCGATGGCCATTGAAGCCAGGTCAACGATCATCCATTCGGACGAGTTATCTGAATAAATAGCGACTCTGTCATTCTCCTGAACTCCAGCTTCCTTTAGGGCATTGGCTGTTTTAAAAATAACCTCACTGAATTTTTTCCAGCTCAGCTCTTTCCAGGCTGCATCTTTCTTTTTAAATCCAATAGCCGCTTTTATAGGATGTTTTTCTACATTTTTAAGGATAATTGCCTCTGCAAGATTCATTTCTTCAGCTTTTTGTCGTTAATATAATTATTCAGGTGAAAGTCGATACTTTCTTTTACAGGAATAAACTGATAGTTCAGTTTTTCTTTGACTTTGTGATTGGAAATGGTGTTGAATGAAGAAATGGCTTCAATATTTGATTTGGTAACCATTTTCAGTTTGGGAATCAGCCATCCGAAAAGGGTGTTGGCTACTCTTCCGATATTTAATACAGATTGTGAAAGAATTCTGGCATCTTTAAGTCCCAGACGGGTTCTTACCTGTTTTGCAAGGTCAGCATATCTGTTATTTTCAGCAACAATGATAAAACGTTCTCCGAAAAGATTATTTTCCATCAGCCCGATTGCTGTATTGGCCACATCTCTTACATCAACGTAAGCAGAACCGCCGGAAAAGGTAAAACTATTGTCCTCAAAAGTAGAGAAAAGTTCGCCGCTGCTTTGACTCCAGTTTCCGCTTCCTACGATCATTCCCGGATTGATAATCACTGCATTCAGGCCTTCTGCTGAAGCTCTCCATACTTCCATTTCAGATAAATGTTTTGAAATAGCATACGCAGAGTGTTCCAGTTTAGGATTAAAGTCAGAATCTTCATCCAGTTCTCCTTTTTCATTGAAATTATCAAGAACGGCAACAGAACTTACATGGAGAAATTTTTTAATGTCTGATCCTTCGCAGGCAAACAGGAGGTTTTCTGTACCTTTAATATTTGTACGGTACATTTCTTTTTCATCTTTGGGATGGAAACTTACTTTTGCAGCACAATGATACACCTCATCTACACCTTGCAGTGCAGTTTTCAAAGAATCGAGATCATCAAAATCTACGTTTACCCATTCGATTTTGTTAAAAAAATCGTCAGGATTCTCCGTATAAAAGCTGTATGAATGCTTTACTTCGTTTAAATTGCTGCCCGGTCTTTTGGAAGCACGTACATTTTTACCTCTTTTAAGAAGTTCCAGTACAATTATTCTTCCCAGAATTCCGGTAGCACCCGTTACAAAAATCATTAATTATTTTACTTGATTGCTGACTAAAATATAACAATATTTTCTATCCGGCAATTCTTCCGGATCCGGCAAAAATTCCTTAGAAAAACTGCTTCTGCAAATTTGCGATTTTTAAAGCATAATTCAACTTTATTTAACCAATATTATCACTCGGAAATCAACAAACCGGAAAAATTCCAACTGCAATAGATCATTATATTTAAAAGTCCTGAAAGAATGTACAACTTTCAGGACTTTTATGATTAAAAATGCTTTGTTCTTAAGCCATTACCTCATTATTTCTTCTTGGAGCTTTATCGCAAAGGACGTCTGCAATACTCCTTGAAATTAGGTTTCCTTCTGTAAGATTATCCAGCCAGAAGAATTCTCCGGCGGCATTGATCTCTATGAAGTAGTATTCGTCTTCAGGGGAAACTATCATGTCTATTGCACCGTAATCTACATTGTAAATATCAAGAAGTTCAAGCAATTTTGCTTCTACGTCTGCCGGAAGTTCTGTTCTGCTCCATTTATCAATCAGGTTAATCCCGTCTTTTCTCCAGTCTATTTTGGCATCTTCGGATTGCTGGGAATCTATTTCAAATGCATAAACATCTCTTCCCACAATGGTAATACGAAGTTCTTTTTTCTTCTGAATCATTTGTTGAAACTGCATCGGGCAGTACAATAATAAATCCAGCTCTTCCAGCTTATTTTCACTGACAACATTTGTAAAGACTACACTTTCCACACCGTCTTCATAGATCGCAAAACCTGTTTGCATTTTTGCCACTACATTCTGATGTTTCAGAATAAATTTTCTGGCTTCATCAGGATTATTGGTAAGGCAGGTTGCCGGAATGGTCAGTCCTAATTTATCTGCAATTTTCAATTGTTCTTCTTTACTGTCCAGTCTTCTGTAAATACTTGGTTTTCCCAAAGAATAAGCATCTACAGATTCAAAGAAACCGAAAAGGGTATTTCTGATTTCGCCCATTGCCGCACCGTAAAACTTAGAGTCCATTTCTTCTTTTAGGCCTTTTCCGATATTGTAAGCTCTTCTGTACCAGATAGCTGAAATATCGTCCAAACGATGTTTTGCTCCAGGTGTTTCAAGAAAACTTACCCATTCTCCATCCTGAAAAATGGTGGAAAGCTTATTTTGTAAAGGATAAACGTCAACATCAAAGCGAATGACTTCACAGTTATTTTTCTCGATATATTCTGTTACTTTTTCAATAGAAAAATTATCTGCGGTATGGGTTATAATTAAAATTTTATTCATGGAAATTGATTCTTTTGATAAGATTATCGGCAATTCTTTCTGCAATAGGAAATCCCAGCTCTTTTTGCAGCATTCCCCACTCTCCTTGTGGATTGACTTCAAGGAAATAATACGCTCCGTCTCTTCCTTTGATCATATCGATAGCTCCTATATAAAGTCCCATTTCATGCATCATGGAAGTGAGACTGGCTTTTACAGGCTCCGGAAGTTCATACGCTGACCAGAAATAGCCTTCGTGTGCTACTCTCCAGTCCGCATTTTCACTGTTATTGATCTTTCCTGTGAAGAAATCACCGTCTACATAGACAATTCTCAATTCGTATTCTTTTTCAATATAAGGCTGAAAAATCATCGGGCAGTATGCAATGTCTGAAAGGTTTTCAAGTGATTCCTCTTCAATAATTGTAGTGGAAATCATGTTTTCACCCGACATTGTTTTCGCCGTTACTCCATGAAGCTTGGCAATTGCTTTTCCCTGACAGTATTGATGGAAAAAATTCGTTATTTTCTCTTCATCGTTGGAAAAAATAGTTTTAGGGATCGTTAAGTTATTTCTTTCTGCAATTTTCAGCTGAAATATCTTATTGCCATCAACTTTTTTTTCATTTTCATAAGGATTGATCCACGGAATATGCTCTAAGGCAGTCATCAGGTTGTAGCGCAGGCTTCCATATTCGTTCAGGAATATTTTTTCATAATCCTGATCCAATTCTTCAGGAGTGCTGATTCTCCATGCTTTTCTATGCCATACTCCTTTGATTGCATCAGAATGGATGGTATTTCCGGATTCATCAGTCAATTCAAATGAATTTTCTTGAATGCTGATTTTCTGAAGGTGATTCAGGCGGTCAGAATTCAGTCTGAAATAAGGAATATTTTTGGAGGTCAGGTATTCGAAAAAGATATCGATATTGTAAAAATCCTGTGAATGGGTGATGCAGAGAATCATTTGCCGGTTTTTATTAAAAAGGGAAACTTAATGTTTAAGTTTCCCCTACTATTTTTATTGTATTCTACTTATTATAGTGGAATAGTGATTGTATCATCATCACCGTCAGATGGATATTTCAGCGTGTGCATCATATCATCTTTCGGAGAGGTTACAACGTCAATTGCCGGTTTTGTAATTACATCTCTTTCAGGAATTGACATATCAGTTCCTCCTTTTACTGTTTCAGGATCTTTAACCTGTTTTTCTAAGAATGATGCGAAAAATGGCTTCTTCTTTGAGTTTTGGTTTTTCATAATGTTTAGTTTTGGTTTGATATATAATTAAGCTTAAGCTGTATGTATATTCTTACACATCTAAAACATCCTCATCTCCGTCAGAAGGATATTTCATCGTTACATTATCATTATCAGGCTTAGTAACATTATCCTTAAGAGGAGTAGTAATCTGGTCCTGAAGGGATGTAGTAATCTGGTCTGCCAGTACAGAAGTAATACCTCCTCCTTTTACTGTTTCAGGGTCTTTAACCTGTTTTTCTAAGAATGTCGCGAAAAATGGCTTCTTTTTTGAATTTTTGTTTTCCATAAGTTAATATTTTTATCGTTTTGGAAATCCAAAGTACAAAAAATTCAAATCATGGAGAAATAATATTACATTTTAATAAAATTTTAACATAATATTGAAAATCAAAGTATAATATTAATTTAATCCAAGAAATTCCTTCACAACATTTGCAAAATCAACCGGATTTTCTGCCTGAACCCAGTGTCCTGCATTTTTTACCGTAACAACTTTAGCTTTAGGAAACTGCTGTCTGATCCCAAATTCATCCTGAGGCAGAATATAATTGGACTTTGCTCCTGCAATAAACAATGTCTCACCTTCAAAAACTCCGAATTTAATAGCATTGGATACAAATTCTGTATATTTCTCAGACAGGGTTTTAAGGTTAAATCTCCAACCAAGTTTTTTGTTATCATCCCAATACAGGTTTTTCGTTAAAAACTGTACGGTAGATCTTTCCGGAATATATTGATTCAGAACTGCTTCCACTTCATTTCTTGAAGTCACCGTATTAAAATCAACGGTTTCCAGTGCCTTGATAATTCCCTGGTGATGTGGCGGATATGCTTTAGGTGAAATATCCACAACAATCAGTTTTTCAACACGTTCAGGGTATTTTATAGCAAACTGCATCACTGCTTTACCTCCTAAAGAATGTCCTAAAACATGAGCTTTCTGAATTCCATAATGATCCATATAACGGGCAATATCATCTGCCAGATCATCATGAGACATACTTTCTGAATGAAAGCTTCTGCCATGGTTTCTAAGGTCGATAAGATGTACAGGAAGATATTCTCCCAGGTCTTTTCCGAAGCTTCCCCAGTTGTCAAGCATTCCAAATAATCCGTGAAATACAAGAAGCGGCGTATGAGTTGAATTTTCGCCGAATATTTTTGAGTTTAAAATTTCCATATTTTTTAGATGTTAGATATGAGAACTTAGAAGTTAGATAACATAAGAGATAGAAAATAAAGTTTCACTCACTTCTAATTTCTAACTTCTAGTTTCTTATTCATTACCATTTTGCCAGTCTCTTCAGATAAGCCTGAACTGTATTTTCCAATCCCATATAAAGTGCTTCAGAAATCAAAGCATGCCCAATAGATACTTCCAGCAGGTTGGGAATGGTGTCTGCAAAATATTTAAGGTTTTCTAAGCTTAGATCATGACCTGCATTGATTCCCAAACCGAAATTGGTAGCCTCAACTGCGGTGTCATAATAAGGTTTTATAGCCTGTTCTTTATTGATCAGATAATTTTTTGCGTAAGCTTCCGTATACAGTTCTATTCTGTCCGCCCCTGTTTTAGCAGCATATTCTACCAATTCCGGCAAAGGATCAAGAAAAACAGAAGTACGGATTCCCGCCTTTTTGAATTCTGCAATAATCTCTGTAAGGAAATCAAGATGCTTTTTGGTGTCCCAGCCTGCATTGGATGTAATTGCATCATCAGCATCCGGCACTAAAGTTACCTGCTCAGGCTTCACCTCCAATACCATATCGATAAAACTCTGATGTGGATTTCCTTCAATATTAAACTCAGTCGTAACCAACGGCTTCAGATCATAGACATCTTTTCTTGTGATATGCCTTTCATCAGGTCTTGGGTGGATGGTAATTCCCTGCCCTCCGAATTCCTGAATTTTTACAGCAGCTTCTGTAACACTTGGGGTTTCACCTCCTCTTGCATTTCTTATCGTCGCAATTTTATTAATGTTTACGCTTAGTTTTGTCATTTTTTATTTTAGATGTTAGATATAAGATGTTAGAAGCTGGAAGCATGGGGCTGGAAGTAAATCCAAACTTTGTACTTCTTTTGGTCTTCTACATTCATTATCATTTAAAAGTTTAATTTAAAATTTGTTTAAAAGGTGTTGAAACTTCCAGCTTCCCTTTTCCGCCTTTCAGCTTTTCTACACTTTAATGCTTACCTGCATCACCTGAAGCTCAAATTCTTTGGATGCCACCAATAAATGGTCAAAAATATCGGCCTGGATCTGCTCAAAACGTTCCCATTTGGAATCATTGGCAAAACAATACACTTCAAGAGGCAATCCTTGTGGAGTAATGTCCAGTTGACGTACCATACGGGTTCCGTTTTTATCTACGTCCGGATCATTTTCAATATATTTTTGAGCATAATATCTGAAAACACCGATATTGGTAAGCTGCCTTCCATTTACGACCTTATCATTATGTTCAAGGCTTTCTTTTTCTTTTTTAATCTCAGAGGCTCTTTCTTCAAGGTAATCTGAAATAAGGTTGATCTCCTTTAAACGCTCTACATCTTCGTCTGTCAGAAATTTAAAAGAATTGATGTTAAAGTAGATTGATTTTTTTATTCTCCTTGTATTGGATTCAGACATCACCTGCATATTCTTGATTTCTGTGGTCATCAAGTCATAAGTAGGAATAGTGGAAACTGTTTTATCAAAGTTGGTGATCTTGGTAGTTAAAAGATTGATTTCCGTAATATTTCCTTCAATAGTATACTTGGGAATGCTTACCCAGTCTCCTACCTTCAGGTTTTTAGAAGTCGCAACGTGAAGTCCTGTTACAAATCCCAAAATCGTATCTCGGAAAACCAATACCAGCACCGCTGTAATTGCTCCAAGACTTCCTACAATAGTGGTTCCTTTGATCCCAAAAATGACACAGAGTCCTACTACGGTAAATATAAAAAGTCCTAAAATCTTTACCGTTTCTGAAATGGCATTAAGCGCCATAATCTTGTAGAAGTCCTGCTTGATGCTGAAATAATTTCTAAAAGCAGTCAGTGATCTGTATAACATCCCCGCCAACATCAATACCAATCCCAGATTGAGACACCGTATAATAAAAATGGTTGTTTTGGGTAACGCGTTTTCCGGAAATATAGAGCCCTGTATGCCTGCAACAGCAATCAGAGCTGCAAAATGGGCTACAGAGTTGGTGATTTTGGCCTGATAAACAGACTTTAAGATGGGAAATTTCTGTTCATTATGAAATAACCTGAAGACAGAATTAATGATGAATTTAAAAACAAAATCAGTGATAAAAAACAGAACGAGAAGTAAGCTTAATTTTACAATAATATGGAAAACCCAGTCCAGCCCGGAAGGTGAAATCTGGGTAATATAAATGTAAAGCTGTTCGCTCAGCTCCTGTATAAAGTTTTTAGTTTCTTGTAACTGGTCATTCATTACAGCAAATTTATGAAATTAAGAATCATGATTTTACTATTCCCAATCAATTTTCATCCCAAAGAGTATTCCTCGGAAAATATTTAGTAAAAATCTTTTTTTGAATAAAGTTATAAAATATCAAATCTTCTAAAACCCTTAACTATAAATGAAAAATTAACCATAAAAACTCAAATAAGATAAATAATATTAAAAATAATTACAATTTTAACGTTTTAATATTAAAAAATTATTAAATTTGATTAAAACTAACCCCATCAAAATCAAATAAATATGAAACAAAATTACTTGTTGATTATGCTATGCAGCCTTGTGCTTCTAGTTAATTGTAAAGGAGACGACTCTGTTACTCCTGAAGAAAATCCTACTAAAGTAGTTTCCACAGGAAAAGTGGAAGGCAGAGTATTTGCAAAAAATGGCACCAAACCAATTGGAGGAGCACTTGTATTCACTACCGACGGCCAGAGCAATATCTACCATACGTATTCCGGTGCTGATGGCAGCTTCAGTTTAACAGCTCCTGAAGGCAGTACAACACTTCACATTCAGACCGGTGACGGTAAAAATTTCAGATCCGAGGTTCCGGTTACGATTAAAAAGAATGAAACGGTTACTGTAGCCGCAACGGATTCAAAGTTGGATCAAATCGCAAAAATGGCTTATATAAAAGGAAGTTATGATGAAATTGAAGCGATCATAAGCTCTCTTGGATATGCCGCTACTGAAATTACTTATCAGGACTTAAAAAATATCAATACTATTTCCCAGTATGATATTATTTTCCTGAACTGCGGATCCCGTACTTATGCCCAAACAGGAACCTCATCGCCAAGCAATGACAATAATGTATATTCCAACCTTTCTACTTTTGTAAGCAATGGCGGAAGTCTTTACAGCTCAGACTGGGCTTCGGCTTATCTGGTAGGGGGGAATACAAATACTGCAAGCTGTAATGCTCCCGGAGGTTTTATCAATGATAATCTTCTTTGCCTGAAAGACATTGGAGCTTCAGGTGCCTATACCGGCTGCAGTGTTTCAAATCCTGCATTGGCAACCGCATTAGGATTTAATACATTAGACATTGACTATGATATGGGTTCATGGGAGAAAATTCAAAACTATGATCCCACATTCTGGGATGTTCTTGTACAGAAAGGCAACGAGCCACTGATGATAAGAACAGGACATTATACGAACCCTTCTGCTCCGCAAACTCCTGTAGGAACTTCTTTAAACAACAATCACATCACGATCTGCCACCATACAGCAAGCGGAAATAATATCACCATTACTATTAATCAGAATGCATGGAATGCACATCAGGCACATGGAGATACCATGGGACCTTGCTCCGGAAATTCCAGCAGCGGAAATATCTACTATACTACATTCCATAACCACGCAAGTGGAAATATCGGTAAAACAGGACCGATTCTGGAATACGTAATCTTAAATTTGTAATAAAATTTTATAACTCAGTTCTCAAGGTGGTCTTTTATAAGGCCACTTTTTTTATATTGCATCTATATTTTAAAGAATGGATACAACAATTATTAATATTTTCTGCCTTATTCTCCTGTTTATAGGAATATTGGGAACATTTCTCCCTGTTTTGCCAGGACTTTTATTAAGCATCTGCGGGCTTCTGATCTACAAATTCGGGACGGATGCGGATCTTCCTATGATCTATATCTGGGCTTTCGGGATTCTTACTATAGCATCTGTGGTATTAAGTTATGTCATTCCTGCAAAAACCAACAGAAAATACGGAGGTACGCGTTGGGGAAGCATCGGGTCTGTAATAGGAACCATTGTTGGTATATTTATTCCGATTCCCTTAGGCTTCCTTATCGGGATGTTTGCGGGTGTATTTATTGGGGAATTACTTCATGACAGTAAGGATATGAATAAAGCCTTACAATCTACCAAAGGAGCACTGATTGGATTTATTTATGGAACCGGATTCAGTTTTGTGGTAGGAGTGGCAATGTTTTTGGTAGTACTTCTTAATATGTTTAACGTTATTTAATTAAAATATAAGAAACTATGTTCCATAAAGTTATCATACTCAGTCTGGGAATATTTGCATTAACCGGATGCGATGCCCAAAAGAAATCTAAGATGAACACAAAAGCTACTGAAATGCCAGCAAGTACAAAAACTACGAGCACAAGTAATCAACAGGATGGCATTCTATACCTGAGTGAAGGAGAAAATAAGTTCTTAAGAGAATACCAGATGAATGTGACATTCAAAGGGGTTTCTGAAGACAGCCGTTGTCCTGAAGGAGCCAATTGTATCTGGGCCGGCGTTGCTCTTGCTCAGGTGGAAGTAATGGGAACTTCTACACGACCAATGATTCTGAACTTGGCCAGCGCAGATTATCCGGGAAGAAATTACCACCAGTCGGCGGAATTCAATGGATATATTCTTACTCTACAAGATGTTACCCCAACCCCAAAATCACAGGATGGCGCAAAAGCACTGTCAGGAAAGTATAAAATCGGGATTACAATAAAAAAAGTAAATCCATCAACAGATTCTACCAAGAAATAGGCTTCTTGCCTTTGGAAACAAGATATTCATTAATTTTTGAGAAAGGCTTGCTTCCAAAAAAACCTCTGTACACGGAAAATGGTGAAGGGTGTGCCGATTTCAGAATAAAATGCTTAGCCGGATCTATGAGTTCGGCTTTTTTTTGTGCAAAAGCGCCCCACAAAACAAACACTACATTCTCTTTTTTGTCTGAAATTTCTTTAATGATAAAGTTGGTAAATTTTTCCCAACCCAGATCTTTATGGGAATTGGGAGAATGAGCGCGAACCGTTAGCGTTGCATTCAAAAGCAAAACGCCTTGTCTTCCCCAATCATCCAGTTCTTTGGAAGTTCTTACAACTCCTAAATCATCTTTTAACTCAATAAAAATATTCTTCAATGATGGCGGTGCGGTAACCTGTTCAGAAACAGAAAAACACAAACCATTTGCCTGAAAATCATTATGGTAAGGATCCTGACCAATAATAACGACCTCAACATCATCAAAAGCTGTCAGCTCCAGCGCTCTGAAAATCTGATTTTTCGGTGGAAAAACTTTAGTCGTTGCATATTCATTCTTTACTTTCTCCCAAAGGGTTGTAAAGTATTCTGTACTCTTTATAGGTGCTAAAATTTCTGTCCACGTCATACTGCAAAAATAATAATATTAAAATAAGAGTCTATATTATACTTTAAATATCTTCAGTTTTCTTTCAATCAGCATATAAGAAAAATAGGACAGCAATATTGAAAGAGATATTAACAACAGATTATTAAGATGATAATTATTTACAATAGCGAAATCCTGCTTCTTCACCATATAATGGATAATATATAATGAATAAGAGATATTCCCCAGGAAATACACTGCTTTGGTTTCTAAAAATGTTTTTACATAGTTTTGCTTTCCTTCATAGAGATATTTTATCATAAATGCCGACAATAAAGGAATAAACAACAATCCTTTTTCCACAAACAACATGGATACAAACAATATAAGAATGATATAAATAATGAGGTTTTCTTTTTTCATTTTAAATTGTGGCAAAAGAGCAACTCCAATTCCAAGAAAATAAGACGAAACTGTTCTTAACAAAGAAACAAGGCCATAAGGAAGATCAAGATATCTTGGTGATTCTCCTACTTCCATAGGATGTTCAGAACCTATGTACAAGTGGCCGGGTAAATAGGGAAGCACAAATCTCAAAACGACACTTGCAATAATTAAAACTTCACTTCTTATCTTATAATACAGAACAAGCCACAGCATAAAAGGGAAAATCAGATAGCAAACCCATTCTGTACTGAGTGACCAGTAAACAACATTCAGCAGATAATCAGGATTAAAAAAACATTGTAATAAAGTGGCATTTATAAAGAATCCGGTGATAATACTTTTCTCTAAAAACAAAACAATAAAAATGACTGATATAATGTATACAGGATAAATTCTATTGATTCTTTTTTTATAAAAAATCTCTATTATTTCATAATTCAGTTCTTTAAATTTTCCTGCATAAGAAACAGTCAATAAAAAAGCACTTAGTACGAAAAAGATATCAACTGCTACATATCCCTTCCCTACTATATCCTGAATGAATTCATTCCTAAAAAAACTAAAATGAAAAAAAGCTACCCATAATGCAACAACCCCTCTAAGTCCCGTTAAAGATTTTATTTCATTTTTCATATATAATTTCAATCGGTGATAAAGATAGAAAAAACCACTTAGATTTTATATTTCCTCATTACCGGGCGGTCTTTTTAAACTAAAAATAATGTTATCCGGAAAACCTTCATCTTTCTTTCCCTCCAACAGAATAAAATCATGCTTTATAAGAAGTCCTTTTGAATTTTTATTGAATGTATTTGTTATTGCTACAATTTCCTGTAAATGCAGTTCATCAAACCCAAAATTTAAAACTGCTTTCAATGCTTCAGACATGATTCCCTGTCTGTGATATTCCGGCAGCAATTCATAACCGACTTCTGCGGTTTTCCGGTCTTCAGAAAAATTCCAAAGACAGATCGTTCCAATAAGATTCGGCTGATCTTTTAGAGAAATTCCCCAATATACAGTTTGATTGTTTTGAACCCTTTGCTTAATCGTTAAAATAAATTGAAGAGCATCATAGTTTGTCTTGGGTGACACCCTTTTCACAAATTTATTGACCTCCGGATTGCTTCGGATTTTTAAAATATCTTCTGTATTATTTTCATTGATTCCTTTTAAAATCAACCTTGTGGTTTCCAGTTTCATTGATCAGATAGAATAAGTAATGGTGTATTGTTACTTTAATTATTTCATAAGCCTCTTAATGCCAAAGTTTCTGAAAACTCATTCTTGTCTGTATTCATAAATAAATACACCCCGTATTTTACAGAATAGCTTCTTTCATAAATGACAATAGACTCATTTTTATCACTGCTTTTTTTCTGTTCTATTTTATAAGGATCAGCTTTTTTATGATGATAGCCTACTTTATTTTTTAATTTTTTGACTGAAGGCTTTTTATTGCCAGTTTTTTTGGTTTTCCTGCTATTAGGTTTTTTCTCAACTTTTTCAGTCTCTTGATTTTGAATTTGGGCCTGAACCTGAGCTCCTACCGAGAGGAAAAGAAGAGCAAGCAGTACATTTTTCATGGTTATAATTTAATTAGTGCAATAAATATACACTATAAGCACTATCCATTCAAACTTTTTTCATTTTAACAATAACTATAACGCTTTTGAAACTGGGTCTGAAAACAAAAGCTTCTTTTCATTTCCTTTCTTTATTTTATTGCAGTAGCTCAAAATACTCATCAATTCAAAGTTAATTTATTCTGTAAATCTCTCAGATATACGTAATAATCAAAATTCTCACTAAATTTGCACTGTGTATATAGATAAAGAAGATTTAGACGAATTAGAGTTTCCGCAATTGCTCGCGGAAATCTCCCCATTTGCGTATTCTCCGAAAACAAGAGAAAAAATTCTTCAACTTCGCCCAATGGAAATAGACGAGGCGGAACTTTCGTTAAAAAAAACGTCGGAATATCTGTCGAGTTTTGAAAGTTCAAATGCGATTCCGTTTGATGAATATGAAGATATTGAAAGTGAGCTGAAATTGATGCTGATTGAAAACTACCGTTTGGAAAATGCTGCTTTCATCAAAATAAAAACCATCACGGAACAGATCGGAAAACTGCAGAAGTTCTTCCCTACCATGCCGGAAACATTCCCAACTTTATTAGAAGAGGTTTCTGTACTGGAATTCAGAAAAGAGATCATTGATAAAGTAGATAAGGTTTTTAACCGTTTTGGTGAGGTAAAAAATGAAGCTTCTCCAGCTTTGAAAGGTATAAGAACTGAAATTCAGCTTGCTAAAAAAGCGATACAGGAAAATTTCAACCGCGCCCTTACCACTTACGGACAGAGTGACTTTTTGGATGACATACGGGAAACAATTATTGATGACCAAAGGGTTTTGGCCGTAAAATCAGGATTCAAAAAAAGAGTACCCGGAAGAACGCTTGGAATTTCCAAAACAGGTTCCATTACTTACATTCAGCCGGACAGTGTTGTAAAGCATTACTTCAAGCTTCGTGAAAGTGAAGAGGAAGAGAAAAAGGAAATCGACAAAGTTCTCCGACAGCTTACTGCAGAACTGGCAGAGTTTCAACCTCAGCTATGGAGATATCAGGTTTATATTTTTGATCTGGATCTTACAAGAGCGAAAGCTAAGTTTGCCGATTTAGTGAACGGAATTCTTCCAAAGATCAACCGTCACAAGACATTGAAACTTAAAGATGCCTACCATCCCTTATTATGGCTGAGAAATAAAGTAGAGAATAAAACGATTTACCCTCAGACTCTTGCTTTAACGGAACATAACAGAATCATTTGTATTTCAGGGCCTAATGCCGGTGGAAAATCAATTACCCTGAAAACGGTAGGACTATTACAGCTGATGATTCAGAGTGGTATTCTGGTTCCGGTTCATCCCAAATCTGAAATGTTTTTCTTTGAGAAGATAATGACTGATATTGGTGATAATCAATCCATTGAAAACCACTTATCGACCTATTCATCAAGATTAAAGAAAATGTCCGGAATCATCCGTGAGGCTGATGCCAATACACTTCTATTGATTGATGAATTTGGTACAGGCTCTGATCCGGAATTGGGAGGTGCTCTGGCAGAGAGTTTCATGGAGTTTTTCTATGATAAAAAGAGTTTCGCCATTATCACGACTCACTACACCAACATTAAACTGGTGATAGAACAGCTTCCCAACGCCCAGAATGCAGCCATGCTCTTCAATGAAGAAACACTGGAGCCGATGTATAAACTGGAAGTAGGCCAGGCAGGAAGTTCATTTACTTTTGAAGTTGCAGAAAAAAATAAAATTCCAAGATTTATAATTCATTCTGCCAAGAAAAAGGTGGAGCACGATATCGTTAACCTTGACAAGACCATTGTAAAGCTGCAGCAGGAAAAATTTGAAGTTGAAAAACTGAAATCCGATCTTGCAGAAAGAAAAGAGTCTGTAGAAGATAAGCGTGACAATCTTCAGAAACTGAATGACCAGCTTCAGCAGAAACTGTTCAATTTCCAGAAATTATATGAAGAGGAACACCGTAAGCTTCAGTTCGGGAATAAGATTGAAACTTTCATCGACAGCTATACAAAGGGAAAATCCAGAAAGGATGTTGTAAAAGACTTTGTAAAACTTCTTGAGCAGGAGAAATTCAGGAAATTAGGTCATGATAAGGATGAAACAAAACGTCTGCAGGTTGTTAAGAGAAAAATTACGCAACAGTTGAAAAAGGAGGAAGTGATTGAAAAAATTGCAGAAACCAATGAAAAACTGGAAGAACAGCGTAAAAGTGACCGTGCTGTTTGGATGAAAATCGGACAGCGTGTTCGTATTACGGGAAGTACCAGTGTGGGAACCATTGAAAAGATTTCCAGAAACAAGGTAATTGTCAACTATGGAACCTTCAAGACAACGATTAATGCGGATGAACTTGAGAGAATTTAATTAATCTTAAATGAGTTAAAAAATAAACTCATTTACGCAAATACTAAGAGAGAGCACCAAAAGGTACTCTCTCTTTTTTATTTTTATTTCTTAATGAATTTTAACCGGATTGCACTGTTTTTATCTTTCAATTGAATAAAATAAATTCCTTCGGATAAATGACTAAGGTTTACTTTATGATCAGAAACTTTTCCTTCACCTGCTTTCTGCCCCAGAACATTATAAATTTCATAATTTGTAGCTTCTGAAATTCCGGAGATATTTAAAATATCAGATGCCGGATTAGGATAAATTTCCGGTTTTACAGACTTCCCCGATTCTTCCACTCCTAGTGTTAAATTTATCAAGTCTACGCCATAATCTTCAACTTCTCCGTAGGTAAATGTGCTACAGGCATCTGCAGGCATTGTTTGATTTGTAACAACCCTCATGGTTACTCCACAAGTTGTCAACGCTGCCAGACTTGGAATCGTAAAAACAGAAACTGCCGGAGCAGCCTGAGTGATATTATTTGCTACCATAACTCTTTCTGTAGATTCAAAAATTCCGTTGGCATTAAGATCTATCCATGCTGTTACAGTTGTCGTACCCGGAGTACCGGTCCAGGTATTGGTTACTGAAAGTTTATTTCCTGTACTTCCGATATAAAACTTTACCCTACGGCTCAGATCACTTCTGTAATCTGTGTAATTGGAAGAGCCGGAATCGCTTATCATTGGAGATGCTATTCCGGAAGAAGTTACTGTAACGTTGGAAATATGCATCATACTTGTATCTGTAGAGGCACTAGAACAGTAATTCAGTGTTGTTGTAAAAAATATAGGGTTTGACCACATTCCCTGAGTAGTGCATATTTTTGCTACCTGCACTTCATAAACTGTACAAGGCTGCAGATTCGTAATAGTAAATGAATTTTGCCCCGGTGTAGGAGTAGCTACCATCCAGGTAGTAGTTCCGGGTAATCTGTATCTGATAAAATTATTTGGGGTATCCGGATCAGCGGTCCATGTAACAGTTCCGGAGGTAAGGGTTATGGCAGACATCTGAACACCGGTGGGAACGTTCGTATCACAGTAAAATAAAGATTCTGATCCTGCTTCTATTTTGTTTTCTGCCTGAAAGCTGGAAATCCCCAAAATAAAAGAGAATACATAAAGTAGTTTTTTTGTCATGTTTATTAGTTTTTAAATTCTCTTGAAAAATAGGGATTTTATAGAACATACCTGATATTTATACCACATATTATTGTATTTTTTTAATACTTTTAAATCATACAAGTAAAAAACATATCCATTCAAGAGAATATCACTGTCAAAACCTATTTCTTATCATTGTTTGAAACAAATACAAGATTTTAAAGAACTGCATCAGTATAATTATGTTCCGAAAAGCATTTAATTTATATATTTGGGGATCAAAAAAATTTCATAATGACTTTCATAAACAAAGCATTCTATATATCCGCCTTGAGTATTTTTTCTTTAGCCCTTGTAAAAGGACAGAATAAAGTTCCTTTCGGAGTGGTAAAAGCTGAAGAAGGATATGCCAATGTACGGGTTCATAAAGACAATTACAGGAAAATTGTAGACAAGATCCGTATGCGTAAAGGAGATGTATTTGTTTATGTAAAACCTGCTCCCGGAGAAACAGAATGGATCTGGATCAAATATCCTGAAAAACAGGATGATGATAAACCGTTTGTACGGTATGAAACACTTGATAAAGAAGGAATGGTCAATAAAGAACGTATTGCTTATATAGATCAGCTTCCGGCCTACACTCCTTCCAAATCTAAAAACGGAAAATCACTTATTTTCACAGATAATTCTGATCCGAAAGTCCCTACTGCCCAAAGAACCAAAGTAGTAATTGATATCTACCCTTCCAACGCCGGCTATCGTAAGAAGGAAAAAGATGCTGAAGGAAAACTTCTGACTATCGATAAAGTAAAGCCCTGGGGAATCGGAAATGATCTTCCTGAAGGAATGACTGAAATCAAATCGATCAGGGTACAACAACCCGGAAGAGGTTCTGTCTTTGTAAGAGAAGCCATCAAAAACATGTTCCAGCCTACAATGGATTTTGAGAACATTGGTGTAACCTCCCTGGATACCGACAATATTTTCTTATACATGATAAATGGTTCAGGAGAAAACAGATACACCACACTGTGGACGATCAAGAAAGGGAGAGTAATCAGCCAGATTATTTACCATAATCCGGAATAAATTCATTATTTTTGCACCCGAAAAGTTTTAACGCTTATTCATCACAGAAATTGGTTCTGCATCACTGCAGATTAAAAGGGAACCGTGTGAAAATCACGGACTGTCGCGCAACTGTAAGTAACTGAAATCTTTATCAAAGATCCACTGTGCGAGGCATGGGAAGGAGATAAAAGATGTTACAAGTCAGGAGACCTGCCTATTTCTTTAAACAAATAACTTTCGCGATTTGAAGTTGTATTGATCTGATGGATTGTTTCAGGGGTTCTCTAAGTTCCTGTCATTATTCTGTTGTTTTAATATCGTTTTCATTTCGCTTTAATTAATAATGATATATGACTACAGAAGAAAGAATTGAAGCATCCGAAACCAGAATCTTTAAAGCGGTTTTCCCTAACACAACCAATCATTACGATACCCTTTTTGGTGGTACGGCCATGCAGCTGATGGACGAAGTAGCTTTTATTACAGCCACCCGATTTGCCAGAAAAAGAGTGGTAACGGTGAGCAGTGACAAGATCGATTTCAAAAAACCTATTCCTGCCGGAACTATTGTAGAACTGATCGGGAAAGTTTCCTACGTGGGAAAAACCAGTATGAAAGTAAATGTTGAGATCTATACCGAGCAGATGTATTCCTACGAAAGAGAAAAAGCCATTGTGGGTGATTTTACTTTTGTAGCGATTGATGAATTCAAGAAACCAATCCAGATACTATAAATAATAAAGCTTCGGGCGGCCTCTGGCCGCCCGAAGCTTATTCTATGTTCTTTACATTTTATTTCACCACTTTTTCCGTTTCCAGACTTCTGTTCAACAGCAGTTCAAAAGCCTCTCCCATTTCGTCGGAAGCTCTATTGATGGCATTTTCAAGCATATTCCGGATTTGTCTTTCTGTTACTCCGGCTTCTGTCCAACTTTTTCCTGAAGTATGAGAATTTAAGATAAATGGCATAATTCTGTCAATCCCACAGGCAAAAATAGCATCAGGGGTTTTCTCCTCTTCAAACTCAAGCCACAGATTGAAAAATTCTGTACGCAAAGGTTCGTCCAGGATTCCGAAAATCTTTTGGGCAGATGCTTTCTCTCTCTCAAACTTTCCTACCATTGCTTTTTCATCAAAAATAAAAGTATCACCAGCTTCTATTTCCACCAGATCATGAATAGAAAGCATTCTTATTACTCTCAACAGATCAATATCCGCGCGGTTTTTAGCATACGGAAAAAGAACCTGAGCCAGAATAATAATCTGCCAGGAGTGTTCTGCCGTGTTCTCTCTTCGGGAATCATCAGCATTATAATTTCTTCTCTGTACATTTTTCAAGGCATCCACTGCCAGGATAAAGTCGATTTCTTTCTGAATTTTCATCTTACTTTTTATTTCTGTTATATTGATCTGCCGGATATACCTTTGTTTTGGTAATCCATTTATTATTGATCTTTTCTTTGGTTATTACTTTCACCTGACCTTCAGTGTTCATGTCCTCTTCCTTTTCAAAGACCTTATCCAGTCCTTTATTCGGAATAACGGCATATTCAGTGGTGAAAACCCTGCAGCATCCGGATTTACCATAGGAAATAAGACGTTTGCGTTTGGCATCTGTTTCAAAAAAATCAAAGCCACTTGAGCCCAGATCTGTAAGTTCTTCACTTTTTACAAATGCCATTCTTGTGCTGTTGAATACATACACATCATAAGAAGCCGAACTGTAATTTCCCATATTTCCGTTCCTTATCGCTACATCTTCGGTTCCGTCAAAATTAAAATCATCTATAATTACTGAACGCTGGTCATTTGTCAGAGGAATCAGTTTCCCCGGAATCAATTTTTGCCCCTGTTCCGGATTTAAAACAAGATTATCAGAAACAAAACTCTGTACCTTGCTGTTATTATTGTCAAACAATTCTACCGTTCCTTTTCCCCCACATTGGCCATCATTACAATTTTCTATATGGATGATTGCGTTATATTTATTTGATACATTTTTTACTTCAAACTGATATTGTCCGAAACATGCAGGCCCAAGTAAAACAAAAGCCGATAAATGCTTATATGTATTTAATAGATTCATGCTAATAGTAGATAGATTTAGGTGTTTTTTTCCTAACAAAAATACGAATCATAATACCGATCTCAAAATCCCGGCCTTATTATCTGTAAGGATCTGAAACAAATTAACAACCATTAAATAAAAGAGTCTTTAGTGATAGAAGCTGTTTCCCGCTATACGCTCATACTCCTCGCACCACCCAGAAGCCAATCTGCTGTGGGGTAACCGCTGCTATCGGGGCTAGATGAGATAGTGATCAATGAAATAATTAATGAATAATGAGCAATTAGTAATGGGGTAATCTGAATTGTTTCTCAATATTTTTCTCAATCACATCAAAAATTTTAACAACTTTTCAACTATTTTTCACTTAAATTCATTTTTCTTAAAATTCTTAATAAAATTATTTAATTGATTATCAATATTTTATATTATTTATTTTAAAAATTTCACTACTTTGTATTGCATAATACCATTTTATTTACATATCTTTGTAATGTAAAATCGAAATAGGTACAACTAGCTAGGTTCCGAACTTCGAAAATTATATAACTAATTAACAAAACTTATCAAAGATGAATACCGAAAATACCAAAGCGCAAATGCGAAAAGGAATTCTGGAATTCTGTATTCTAAGTCTCATCAATAATCGCGAAATGTATGTTTCTGATCTAATTGACGAACTGAAAAAAGGAAAACTGGATGTAGTGGAAGGAACCCTCTACCCTCTTCTTACAAGACTTAAAAACGGAGAGTTTCTCTCTTACAGATGGGAAGAATCTACAGGAGGGCCACCCAGAAAATATTATCAGATCACAGAAAAAGGAAAACTTTTCCTGGATGAACTTCAAAACACATGGAATGAGCTGACAGCCTCAGTAAACCACATCACTCAACAAAATTAAAAAACAAAGCTATGAACAAGACACTCTCAATAGGACTCGCAGGTTTTTCTTTTACAATAGAAGAACACGCATATATAAAGCTCAGCGATTACCTGAACGCACTGAGAAGCTCACTGGATGCTTCTGAGGCAGATGAGGTAATGCATGACATAGAAATAAGAATGGTGGAGATATTCAAAGATTCTCTGGGAAAACGCGAAGTGATCAACGATACCGATGTAGAAAAGGTAATCGCACAGATCGGAAGCCCGGAAAAAATTGAAGAACAGGAAGAGGCTTATTTTTCTGAAAAAACATCTACCAGAAAGAACTATTCAGGAAACAATTATACCGATAAGAAACAACTGTTCCGTGATCCGGAAAAACAAAAAGTAGCAGGTGTTTGCGCAGGTTTAGCTCAATATGTAGGAATGGATATTACTACCATGAGAGCCATCTGGCTGGGAATTTTCGTCTTAGGAATTTTCACGGCAGCAATCTCTTCTTCATTGATCGGTCTTTTATATGTAATCCTTTGGATTGTACTTCCAAAAGCTGAAACAGCGGCAGATTTCCTGAAAATGCAGGGAAAGCCTATGAACTTCGACAATCTTAAGAATGAGTCTAATAAATTGGTTCAGTTTGCCAATGAATCTACTCAGAGGGTCGGAGAAATATACAACGAAAACAAGCCTTACATCAACAACGCAGGAAGCGGAGTTTGGAATGTATTCAAGTATATCGTAGGAGGATTCTTCGTATTGATGGCTGTAGGAAGCATTATCGGAGTATTTGTATTATTCGGTCTTTTCGGGATGGATACAGACTTTCCTGGTGCCAATGAAATCAGATTCTATATGGATGACCAGGGGCTTGATAAAGTATTGGCAGCCATGATGGTCATCGGAAGCTTAATTCCGGCAATCCTTTTCAGCTTATTAAGTATTAAAATATTCTCTCCAAAAACAAAACTGAGAAACATCGGATGGGTAGTAGGAGGTTTATTTCTTCTTCTGATCGGACTGGGAACTTATTTTGGAATAAGCATGGCTAAGAAAGACATGATCTACAGAGGAAGTAAGGAAGATGTAGAGAATGTAGCCATCAATACTACTTCAGATACAGTGTATGTAGATGTAAAGCAAATCAACATCCCTCAAAATTTTAAAGCTTACAATAATGATATTTATTCTGACAAAAGAACAGTTTTCGAAGAAGATTATATCTCAGTAGATGTAACAAGAAAGCCAGATATTAAAACACCTTATCTGATCATTAAAAAAGAAGGAAAAGGATACAATTTCCCAATTCAGCTGACAGTTCCAGTAGAAGTTGTAAACAATAAAATACTCCTTCCAAACTATATCAAATATCCATACGAGCACAGATTCAGAGACTATAGCCTTGACTATGAACTTGTAGTTCCGCAAAAAGCAGTGGTTATTTCAATGAATAAAAACCATATCCACATGGATGGTGACTTAGATGGAGACGGTATCAATGACGATGAACAGGACAGTGATGAAGATAACAACAGTGTAAGAATTGAAAAAAATAAAATCACGGTAAACGGTTCCAGTATTGAGTACAACTCTGATGATAAGGACAGTATCATCGTAAATGGTAAAAAAGTTCCGAACAACCAGGCAAAGAAAGTAATTGATTCTGCAGTGTCCAATATCAAAAAATCAAATAAAGATATGGACATCAAGATCAAAGACGGAAAAAACGAAATTTCCATACAAACTAAATAATTAACTTCAGAGAGTGGTTAGAAGGTGTGAGTGGATGGCAACCGTTTGAAATTCACACCCTTCTTCTCTCAGAAAAGTGAAAATAAAGCTATATTTAGTTTCTTATGTAAAAAAAAAGTTTTAATTTCGTAGAGCTAAAATTTAATAACCAATCAACCAAAAACGCAACCTTATCATGATACAATTTGCAATGGAATTCGTAATGAAAATCGTAGATTTAATTAGCGGTTTGTTTTAAGAGCGATAATATTTCAATATATTTGTAAAGTATAACCAAAATTTGGTTATACTTTTTTGTTTTTAATTCAAGAAATCTATGAAAAAGCTGATAGGCAAAGCAATGTTAAAAATATTAGGCTGGAAAGTCGTTCTGCAGGGCGATGTCAACAACCTGAACAGGTGTATCCTTGTGGTAGCACCGCACACCCATAATATGGAATATATTTTAGGAAATTTCGCCTATTGGTCCCTGGAAAAGCCTTTAAAAATCATTATTAAAGATGCCCACACCAAAGCCTGGTACGGAAGCCTTGTAAAAGGACTTGGAGGTATCGGGATCGACAGAAGCCAGAAAAATGACCTGGTTAATTTCGTAGCCAAGCAGTTTGCTAAAGAAGATTTCAGTCTTGTCATTACCCCGGAAGGAACCAGAAGCTGGGTCCCAAAATGGAGAAAAGGGTTTTATCATATGGCATTGGCAGCAAAAGTTCCTATCGTACTGGCCGCAGGTGATTTCAAAAGAAATATTGTCTATCTGGGTTATACCATTCCGTATGAAAGAATAGCATCCGTTCCTTTTTCAGAAATCATGCAGGAAATTCAGGACTATTATGTGAAAAACGATATTGTTCCAAAAGTTCCGGAAAACTGGAATCCCAATATTATGGGAACCGGTACTGAATAGATGCCAGATGCAAAATTAAAATCAATTATAAGAAATGAAAGGTCAGACAAAAGAAGAAATATTAGCATTCATCAATAACTGGGGCGATGTAACGCTTGCAAAAACTCTTGAAATAAAATTCATAGATATTGATCTGGAAAATGAAACCCTTACTGCCACGATGCCGGTTCTTCCAAGAACACATCAGCCGTTTGGGATCATGCACGGAGGAGCAAGCTGTGTTTTGGCTGAAACCTTAGGGTCAAGCCTGTCCAATATATTTATCGATGGTGAAAAATATTACGGAGTAGGAACCAATATCAATTCCAATCATTTAAGAAGCAAAAAGGACGGAATTGTAACCGCTACAGCACGCTTTATCAGAAAAGGAAAAACCATGCACGTTTCAGAAATTGAAATCCGTGACGAAAAAGGGGTTTTAATCAATCATACTACGATGACAAATAATATCATTAACAGATAAATTACCACAACATAAAAAATAAAGAGCTTAAAATAAATTTAAGCTCTTTTTATTTTGACATCTTTAAGACTAGTAATACCTTTGCAGAAAGGAAAATTACTCCGGGAATTTCCTGTATAATTTCCGGTCATTGATTTTCAAAATTCCTTCATAGCTCATGATTTATTTCAAACTTCCTTTCGACGAAAGACTACTGTCTGCCGATGAAAAAAATATAAAAAATGCAGTCAATTTTTATTCCTATAATGGTTCAGAACACATCAGCTTCCATGGAAATATTGTTGAAGTTAATTCTGAAGAATTTGCTCATACTTCAATCACAAACGAAGGATTGATCAAAGATCCAACAAATACTGCTGCTGAAACAAAGGAAGAATATTGTCAAACATTACGGGAAGTGATTGAAGTAATCAAAGAAAACAATCTTCCCAAAATTGTTTATTCAAGAAGAAAGATCTTTACGGATTTTAATACAATCAATTATAAAACGAGCTTTAAAAACCTCTGCGAATCTTACCCAAATGCTTTCAGGTATCTTTTTAATGACGGCGAAAATGCCTGGATGGGTGCTTTTTCCGAATTATTAGGGAAATTCAATAAATCTACCCATCAATTTGAAACGATGGCCTTAGCTGGTACTCTTCCGGTATCTGAAGAATGGTCTGAAAAGGAAATTGAAGAACAAAAACCCGTTACTACTTATATTCAGGATATTCTTAAAAATTATTCTGACAATGTAAATCAATCGGAAACCTACGATCATATTTCCGGTAATATAAAACATCTAAGAACGGATTTTAAAACTATCATCAAACCGGAGGATCTTGATAAGCTAATTCAGGATCTGCATCCTACTCCGGCTGTCTGTGGAATTCCTAAAGATTTCTGCAATGAAAACATTCGTAAATACGAAAAATTTCCACGCGAATTCTATGCCGGATATATTAAAATCGAAACCGAAGAGAGTATTCTGTACTTTGTGAATCTGCGTTGTGCAAGACTTTATAAAGATGCTGTACATATTTTTGTAGGAGGTGGAATTACAGCGCAAAGCAATCCTGAAAAAGAATGGACGGAAACGGAACTGAAATCTGAGGCTATATTGAAAAATCTGGTTATTTCTTAGAAGATATTGTTTTTTATATGTGAGAATTTTCCCACAAATTGCACAGATATTTGTATATATTTTCTTTGCTGAGTGGCAACGCCTTTGCGAACGATTTTAAAGCCATTTATTCTCCTCTTGCGAACTTTGCGTGATAATATTAAGTTTTGGCTAGAGCCAATTGAATTTTATTCTATTTAAACGGACTAAAGGCCGCTCCTATTGATCCAAAAAACAGTATTGAAATCTAATGGCAACAATTCCCTACTACCTACTACCTGCTACCGCCACCTATAACCTAACCTCTGCTACCTAATAAAAAACAAAAACCTCCTTCCAAAAAAAGAGGCTATATCTATATTAAAAATATTCAATTTATTTCTTTACACCGATTCTGCTCCAGGTATCCATTACAAAAAGCAGGATAAGACCTATTGCAGCTGCTCCGGCTGAGAATGCAAACCTAACGTTATCTTCATCTCCTAAGATATCTGTTGTCTGCCAGTTGATCGCATAAAGATTGATGGCGATGAATACAATAAACAGTACTAAAAATACTTTATAAAACTTCTTCATGACTCTTAAAAATTAATATAATTCTGCACCAGCTGGGCAAAATTTGCGGTGAATAATTTAATTGAAATTGCCAAAAGGATAATTCCGAAAACTTTCTGAAGGATCATCAAAGTAGCATCCCCGATTTTTCTCTCCAACCATTTCGCAGATTTCAGCACCAAATATACGAAAATTGTATTAAGAATAATTCCGAAGATAATATTAATATCATGAAATTCAGCTCTCAGAGATAGTGCTGTAGTTAACGTTCCAGCTCCTGCAACCAGCGGAAATGCGATGGGTACAATAGATGCGGCCTTTGCCTCAGTTGTTTTATTGATTTCAATTCCTAAAATCATTTCCAGGGCTATGACAAAAATCACAAAAGCACCGGCAATGGCAAAAGAATTTACGTCTACTCCAATAAGCTTAAGGATCTTATTTCCTACGAAAAGGAAAACAATCATAATAGCACCGGCAGTAAGTGCTGCCCTTCCGGCCTCAATCTGTCCAAACTTCTGCTGAAGACTTACTATAATGGGAACTGAGCCGATAATATCGATAACGGCAAAAAGAACCATAAAGCTGGTAACGACCTCTTTAAAAGAGAAACCATCAAGAATTTCCATCTCTTTGTAATTAAAAATTTCGCAAAAATATGAAAATAAACTGACTATTTGCTAATTTGTGAATACAAATTAACAATTGTTTTCAAAAGTTCTTCAAGTGCATCAGCAGATTTCACAGGATTATATTTCTCCATCTGAACTCTCTGCTGCAATTTGTTGTAGTCTTCTGCAACTGAAGCGCCTTTGTGTTTTTCAAGAAAAGTCTTAAACTCTACTGCAGAGCCTTGGAAATACTGACTTCTCACTTCCTGATCCAATTCCTCCAGTGTCGTAAAGAACTTTTCGTACTCACCGTTATCTTTAAGATTTTCCAGGTATCCAAAGTAATCATTGATATCTGTTTTCAGTAATTCTCTGATCTCTTTTTCTGTTTCAGCCACTGAACCTAAAGGTTTTGACGGTACATTTTCCCTAACTAATGTACGTTTTTTTTGCCAATTTTTAAATAACAGATAAGCAACAAATAAACTGATCAGAATGGCAATATTCGTTAAAAGTATATTCCAATGGAATTTACTTTTTTCTTTTACTTTAAACGAAGTTGTTTTTAAAACCGGAGTATTTACCGTCTCCAGAAGGTTATTGGTATACTCATTTACCTTTTCTACCGTAGAACGGGCCTCCAGGATCTGATCGTGAGAAAAAGCATTCAGATCAAGTGTTTTTTGTCCCAGATCTACATATTCTTTGTTTTCAGGATTAAAGAAAGCAAATTGTTCAGTTTTAATAGAGATTGCCCCAGATTTTTTGGGAATAATGACATAATTAGCCAGAATCTCACCCTTCATTCCTGCAGCTCCCGGAGAAACTTTAGAGGTAATTTTCGGAGGAAAAACTTCATAATCCGGAGATGCAGCAATTTTAGGAAGTTCCATGTCCGGTAAATTTCCTTCACCTGAAACCTTTACTACAACATTCAGGGGTTTCTTGGCTTCCGGTTTTTCTTTGGAAGCATTATATACGTTGACATTAAAGTTTCCGACAGCATTTTTAAAACATTCAGGCGCTCCTTCAGGAAGCTTCCTTACATTAATTTTTACTTTATTGGAAACAATCTTGGTTTTATTGGAATAAGTACTTACAGAAGCTGACACCCCGGGAACTTCCACATATCCGGCTTCATTAGGAAATACCATAAACATGGCCAAAACCTGTGAAGGCATATTTCCGTATCCGGACGGATCTATCTCAGATTTATCAAAATTGATAGGATGTACGTTGATATTATCCTGCTGCGGAAGATGGATATTCTTCACCTTTCTCAGGTTATCCATATTTCTTGAGTATACTCTAAGAACAGCTACTGTAGGCTGATCCTGATAGACTTCCCGGTCATCAATTTCCATATTCAGATAGACATCATTGGATGTATTGGCAGCTAATGATCTTCTGTCAACAATATCACGGATATTAACGTCGAAAGGTTCTGTTTTATAGATTCTGTTGTTTACCGTAACCAGAACTGAGCCTATTTTTATTTTCCCTTTTTTTTTGGGTTCAAGGGCAATTCTGGATACTTTTTGGGTAATTAAAGTATTGGTTGCTGGATCAATCACGGTATTGGTAACAGATCCGCTTCCTATGATATTAAATTTTGAAAGATCCGGAAGCTGGAAACCGGTCTGCTGTACAAGGTCACTTCCGTTAAGTTCAAGAACAATGGTAAGGTTTACAATATCTTTCCCTCCATACTCGGATTTATCAGCATCCAGAGTAAGATTTACCTGTCCGTAAGTAATTACGGATGCGAGGGTAAGCAATATGTAAATCAATTTGTGCTGCATCACCAATCTTTCTCGTTGCTTTCAGGCATCGAATAAGAATTTTTGTTTAAAATTCTTCTGGCGGTTTCTTTTTCTTTTTCGTTTATTTTATCTAAGATCGCATTTTCAAGATTCTTAGGCATTCTGCCTTCATTATTCTGATTCTGCTTAGGATTATCACCTTGGTCGCTTTTACCTTCGTTTTGCGGGCCATTTCCCTGATCCTGTTTTTTGTCTTTGTCGCCTTTCTGATCGTCACCTTTGTTCTGATCATTTCCGCCGCCGCCTTTTCCTGAGTTATTCTCCTTGTTTTTTTGTTGTTCTTTTTCTTTCTCTTTCAGCTTGGCAATCTCATAATTTTTTCTGGTTACCTCACTGTAGGGATCCTGCTTTAAAGCTTTTTTATAAAAATCAGCAGCTTTTTCCGGCTGATTCATCTGCATATAAGCATTCCCTAAATTATGAAGAGCGGCAGTTTTATCAGGAAGTGTTTGTGAAAGTTTTTCTGCTTTTTCAAACTCCGTCTTTGCCTCTTCGTATTTTTTACTTTTATAGAGTGCGTTCCCCATATTATAATGAGCAGTAAAATCTTTATCATTGGATTTTATGGCTTCCATATATTTTGAGGAGGCTCCGTCATAATCTTTACCGTCAAATTTCTGATTGCCTTCATGAACCAAATTTCTGTAGCTTTCCTGCCCAAACAAGAAGCCTGAGAATGAGATGACAACAATAAACGATAAAAATATGATTTTAGTATTCATCACTTGCAAAATTATTCCTTTATATGTTAAGAAACAGAGTTTTATTTGTTAAAATTCGGTTAAAGTACTTGTAGAATTTCTTCTATATAAAGAGGAAATCTACACATTAAAATCCTTTTTAGGATTAAAAATATAAATTAAAAAGAAAAACAGAATAGATACTGCAAGGAAATATTGATAATAATGAATGGCATTCTGTGATTTCACCATGGTTTCAGCACCTGCGGACTTTTTATTGACTGCATCAACAATTCTGTCCGGCGCTTCATTGATATTATTACCGTCAATGTAAGTTCCGTCTGTA
The DNA here is from genome assembly GCF_019970045.1 of Chryseobacterium sp. GVT01B. GTDB lineage: Bacteria > Bacteroidota > Bacteroidia > Flavobacteriales > Weeksellaceae > Chryseobacterium. Next base: position 195,748 of record NZ_JAHXYI010000003.1, on the reverse strand, counting down.
GATTCTGCCATTTTCTTCAAGGCTTCGGTCTGTCTCTTTGAAATAACTGTGCCTCCGTTCACATCTGTTTTGTACCCCATCAGCTGTCCGAATACATATTCCGGAACCGGAGCTCCTTCATCTGTCCCGATTCCTACGGAAGTAATGCTTATCCCTTCTTTATTGGCCAGTCTTATCGCAGCATTATCATTTCCTTCGTTATCTTCACCATCACTCATCAGGATTACTTTTCTGGATCCTTTGCTTACATTTTTAAATTTATCTACGGCAGCCTGCATCCCTTTCAGAAAATCTGTTCCCTGAATCTGCATAGAATTGGTTTCAATCCCGCTGATATAAGTCTCTGCAGAATTATAATCTGTGGTAAGAGGCATGATAGACATTGCGTGCCCTGCAAAGATGACGATACCTACCTTATCATTATTCATTTTCTTCATCGTGGCTGTCATCAGGTTTTTAGCTTCTGTAAGACGGCTTGGGTCTATATCCTCAGCATTCATAGAGTTGGATACATCCAGCATGAAGATTACATTGTTCAGCTTCTGAGTACTTTTCACCTCTTCTGAACCATTCAAAAGATCAATGATGGAAAATATCAGAAACAATGTTCCTAATAAATATAATGCAGGAAAAAACTTCGTAAATCCTGATCTCTTCTCAAATAAGTTATCATGAAACTGGCTGGCTGCAAAAATTTCTCTTTTCTTGTTTCGCCATTTTAAAAAACGGATCAAAAAGGAAGCTAACAGCGGCAGAAGCAACAGTAAAAATAAATACCAATAATTTCCTAAAGACCAACTCATCAGCTTAAAATTTTATAAAACACCCATCTCAACAATGCGTCAAATACCAACATTCCTAAAGCAATCCAAAGAAATATCTTGAAATATTCTTCATAATTGTACAGTTTGGAAACTTTCACATCAGATTTTTCCAGTTGGTTGATCTCGTCATATACTTCTTCAAGACTACTGTTTGAGGTTGCTCTGAAGTATTTCCCTCCCGTAGTCTGTGCAATTTCTTTCAAGGTATTTTCATCAATGGTCACTTCGGTTTCCGTAAAGATAAGATCTCCAAAAATGTCCTGTGATGTCGGCATCAGAGCATATCCATTGGTCCCGATTCCGATTGCATATACCTTTATATTATTATTTTTTGCCAGTTCAGCAGCAACCTGCGGAGGAATAGCATTCTGAATATTGCTTACCCCATCCGTCATCAGGATGACCACCTTACTTTTGGCTTTGCTTTTAACCAAATGATTCACTGCAACGGAAAGACCTTCTCCAATGGCTGTACCTGGTTCAAGGCCCGCAGAATTCAGGTTTTTAATTTCATCAATAACTACCTGATGGTCTGAAGTCACCGGAACTTTCGTAAAAGCTTCAGCAGCATAGGCTACAACTCCTATTCTGTCATTGGGGCGTTTCTGGACAAATTTCACAGCAATATCTTTCAATGCTGTGATTCTGTCGGGATTCAGATCTTTTGCAAGCATACTTAAAGAAACGTCAATAGACAGCATAATATCTACTCCCTTTGTATCATCCCTGTCCTGAGAAATCGTAAACGTTCTCGGTCTGGCCATAGCAATGATCAAAGCAGTAAGAATGATATACTTCGAAATTTTCAGCAAAAAAAGCACGCCCCGGATTCCATCGCTGTGATCCATATTTTTTACGGTAGGCACTTTTATACCTTTTCTTTTCCGTCTTCCGGCATCTTTAATAAAAAGCGGGATAAACAGCAGAAAAAGCAATAAGAACCACGGGCTGTAAAACTCAAAATTAAACATCCTTTCTTAAGTTTTCGAATTCTAAATCTTTGGATGATCTTTTCACAAAATCTCTGATATTGGCAAAATCAGTCTCCATTGTATTCTGATCAGGAAAGGTTTTGGCAAATTTCACCAGATCTCCTCTCAGAAATACATCTTCTATTATTTTTTCATTGTCCTGCGAAATTGTATTGTTCTTTTTCATGACATCAATAAGGTCATCTGTAAGAAGAACATCTGCAGGAAGGTGGTATTGTTTGGTAATGAATGTTCTGGAAATATCGATCAGTTCAACATAGAATGAACGGAAGTTTCCACCTTCAATATATTTTTTCTTTTTAAGAGAGTCAAGTTCTTTCAACGTCTGATTGGTTGCCACAACAGGAGAACTTTTTGATTTCCTTCCCCATTTTACAATCATAATAATTGCAATGATTATAGCAATACCTGCCAATGCTGCCAGAATATAAAACTTATAAAGCTCCCAATAATCTTTAGCTTCCAGTTTCACCTGTTTATTCTTCATGATATCATTGATCTGATCTGCTTTTTGAGCAGTATTAATGACATCTATTTCATAAGGAATGGTTTTAAGAACTTTATCCCCTACTTTGAATTCCAGTTCAGGAATAGTGAATTTTCCTTCATCAAAAACGGCAAATTCAATCTTTCTTTCGTAAGAATTGGCAGTCTGCCCGATACTGTCTTTGATTTCTTCAAAGTGAAAAGGGAGCAATTCATTTTTCGAAGCGGAAGTTACCTGCTGCTCATTAAGGTTATCAATCTTTATGGTGATATGATTGGTTTCTCCAAGAGCGAGGGTTTTCTTTTCTACGTTAGAGGATAATATCTGTGAAAAAGCATTCGCACAGATCAGAAAAGATAATATTAAAAGTATTTTTCTCAATGTTAAAATAATAAAGGCAAGTGCCTCATGTTTTTAGTTACGGGCTGAACCCGGTGTTATTTTTTCTGAAAATAATTATACAACAATTTTGAATAATCTGAGCCGGTATTGATGTTCATAAAACTTGCAGAACTGCTGGCAAAATCTTCTTCCAAAGCTCTCAGTTTTTGTTTTTGAGCTTCTGCAAAGGTATACCGCCATCTTGCACTGGAAGTATTGGCCCATATCTCCTTTCCTGTCTCCACATCGTGCAGAAGAGCATATCCTACATCAGGAATTTCATTATCTTTTTCATCAAAAATCCTCATTCCTAACAGCTGATGTTTCTTTGAAGCCACTCTCAGCATTTTGGAATCATATTCATCTTCAAAGTCTGAAAACAGAAAAACCAGCGATTTCCTTTTGAAAATCCCCATCATATACTCCATCGCTTTATCTATTTTAGATTCTGCAGGAACATAATCTGCGGTCAGAATATTACTGATGATGGAAAGAATATGTTTTCTTCCTTTTTGAGGAGGAATTACTTTATATACTTTATCCGCAAACAGGATCAATCCTACTTTATCATTGTTTCCGGCTGCTGAAAATCCTAAACTCGCTGCTATTTCGGCTACATATTCTCTTTTCAGCTGAACTTTCGTACCGTAATCCATGGAAGCGGAAATATCAACAAGAATCATCATCGTCAACTCCCTTTCTTCCTCCATTACTTTTACAAATGGCTCACGGAATCTTGCCGTTTTATTCCAGTCGATTCTTCTGATCTCATCTCCAAATTGGTAAGGACGGACTTCAGAGAAGGTCATCCCCTGCCCTTTAAAAGCGCTGTGATATTGCCCCATCAAAGCAGCCTCCGTCTTCTTTCTGGTACGGATTTCAATCTGCTTTACTTTTTTTACAATATCTTTTATCTGCATAGACGAATTCAAGGTTCAAGGTTTAAAATTCAAAGTTTAATGTTGAGTTGCGGAATCCGGGTTCCTAGTTAATCTTTTAACTCAATGGATACATTCAACCATTCATTATCAAACTTCGGACTGTATTTTTTATAAAAGTTAATGGCTGGCTCATTCCAGTTCAATACCTGGAACACCATTCCGCTATAGTTGTTGGATTTTCCATATTCCAATGTTGCATCAAACAACATTTTTCCGATCTGCTTTCCTCTGAGTCTTTCTGTCACAACAAGATCTTCAAGATACAATCTTCTTCCTTTCCATGTTGAATACCTGTCATAATACAGTGATATTCCAACGATTTCGCCTTCAAATTCTGCGACAAAAGCACCCCAAACCGGAGAATTTCCAAAACCATCCTGAATAAATTCATCCAGCGTCACCGTTACTTCATGCAGCGCTTTTTCATATTCTGCCAGTTCTTTGATTAAATCCAGCATGGAAGCACAATCTTCCAGAACAGCCTTTCTTATTGTTACCTCACTCATTATGGTGCCTGGATTTTTGCTAAAATTCTATTAACAATTTCTTCTGATGAAACTTCTTCCGCTTCAGCCTCGAAGGTCAAGCCTATTCTGTGTCTCAATACATCTTTTGCCAATGCTTTTACATCTTCAGGAATAACGAATGCTCTTCCTTTTAAGAATGCATATGCTCTTGAAGCGATAGCAAGGTTAATGGATGCTCTTGGAGAAGCACCAAAGCTGATATAATTTTTAAGTTCAGAAAGACCATAATTTTCCGGATAACGTGTTGCAAACACCATATCCAAAATATATTTTTCAATTTTCTCATCCAGATAAATCTGGTTGATCAATTCTTTTGCATCTACAATATCCTGAAGGGAAATCACTGGTTTCACAGCCGGCTGATGTGAAGTAGAAACCATTCTCATTACCTGTCTTTCATCTTCAAAAGAAGGATAATCTATGGTACATTTCAGCATAAAACGGTCACTCTGTGCTTCAGGCAGCAAATAAGTCCCTTCCTGATCAATCGGGTTCTGTGTTGCCAATACCAGGAACGGTTTTGGAAGCTTCATGGTTTCATCACCTATTGTCACCTGTTTTTCCTGCATTACCTCCAAAAGAGCCGACTGTACTTTTGCCGGTGCACGGTTGATCTCATCCGCCAACACAAAGTTCGCGAATACAGGACCTTTTTTTATAGAAAAATCATTGTCTTTGATATTGTAAATCATGGTTCCCACGACATCTGCAGGAAGCAAATCCGGAGTAAACTGAATTCTTGAAAACTCACCATGAACAGCATCTGCCAAGGTTTTTATGGCAAGAGTTTTGGCCAATCCCGGCACCCCTTCCAAAAGAACGTGACCATTTCCCAAAAGCCCTACCAAAAGACGGTCTACCATGTAATCCTGCCCAATAATAACTTTGTTGATTTCCTGTCTCAGAAGAGAAAATAAGTAGTTTTTTTCTTTTACTTTTTCCGTCAATTGGCGGATATCTTCAGCTTGATATATCTCTGACATAGCTTGATTTAAAATAAGTGGTAAATTTCTGATAAATACTTGCATTAATCAACACAATAAATGCCATTTTTGAGTTAAAGTTTGTTAAATATTCCGGGATTAACGCAATATTTAAGGCTATAATGTTGAATTTCTTGCCTATAAAGAAATCCATAGATCCGGGTAATTTTCATATATTCATCATTCTTTTTTTATCATTATTCATATAAAAAAGTGCTGCAAAATACTTCTGCAACACTTTTGATTTATCATCTCAATTTTTGTTCAAAATCTAAACCTCAAATATTTTAAAGTTTGGTTATTGTAATCGTGAAAGTATTTTCAGGAGCATCCGTTGTATCATCATAAGCTCCAACATTTATAAAATAATCAGTCCCTGACACAGTAGTAATAGTAAGCGTTTCTGCGGTACCGCCTCCACCGTTATCCACTGTATCTGTACAGGACAGATTGCTGCAGCTTCCGCTATACACTCCAATTTGAGGGTCAAAGCTGCTTCCTGAAGGCATAGTTACTTTTACAGTATATTGACTTCCGTCTCCAGTAAGTTTGAACCATGTACCGTCATTCATTCCCGTATCGCCATTGCTCGTGCAGACACTTATATTTCCAGAATTATTAGTGGTAGAGACAGCATCATCCTGATTATAGCTGTAAGGAAAGACGGAGGCAAGGAAAGCACCTGAACATGCATCATTAGCAGGTATTGCAGGAACTGTTTTAAACATAAATTCTGAACATCCTGAGGATTCGACATTAGCAGAAACAGCCGTTATCTTTAAATAGTAAGTCGTTCCTGTAGCAAGAGCGGCCGAAGGTGAAAAGGCTGTTCCGGATACTACCTGCTGATTTACAACATTAGCACTTCCCGGACTTGTCCCTATCGAAACCTTATAAGAATCTGCCCCGGAAACAGGGAACCAGGTGACATTAGGGGACAGGGAAACATTCTGGGTATTGTTTGCCGGATACATAATGAAAGGACAGGCAGGGCCGGCACTGGATGTAAGGCCTGAGATTGTAATTGCAGATTTATAGTCCGCTCTTATTCCACCCGGTGGAGCAGAAATATCTACTACACTACGATCTCCTTTATAATAAAGGGTTGAATTGGAAATATGAGAATAGACATGGAAGGCTTCATCAAAATTATTAATATCAATATTCGGAGAATTCTCTTTTGCAGCAACAACCAAATTATCAACATTATTATAAGCAAAAGGGGTGGTAAAAACAACCTGAACTTTATTATTATTCCTGGTTACAGTTCCTGTAAATACTTGTGTCAGCTGTGCGGCAGGAATCCAGTCTGTACCGGAAGAAAATGCCGTTTTGGAGGTATGACCAAGGTAAACAGTCCAGTTTGATGATTCTGTAAGAGTTGAAGAAGGATCTACATAAAATACAAGACCTGTAATATTGCCCGCTGCATTGGCATTTATTTCCTGTTTAGGATAAATCTGCTGCACATAGGAGTAAGAGAAAAAACTGCTTACAGGTGCTGTCCCTACATTCGAAGCTCCAATATTGATATTGATCTGAGCGCTCACTCCTACCACTACAAAAAACAAAATTAAAAGTAAAATTCTTTTCATTATTAATAATATTAATCCAAAATACCATGCTAATTTAATAATAAATACCTGGATCACAACAATAAAAAAATATTTTCCATTATATGATTGAACATAATGAAATTAATTAAACAAAAACATGTTTTAAAATTAAAATAATTAAATATTTATCAATAAAAAAGCACAAATAACAAAAATAAAAGAAATTAAAAGTAATTTTGATACTTAATTAATATATTTACACTAAACATCAATCTATGTATAAAAGGCTATTTTTTTCAAGTATTTTCATAGCAAATCTGGCTTTATCACAAACAACGATGACGAATGTGATTTCAGATGCTGTTTATTACGATGGTTATGCAGCTACAGTATCCAACCCCGTTCCCAGTGGCTTGACACGATTAAATAATGCCAGATATACGAGGAAACTTACTGATGCTGAACTTGATTCTTTCAAAGCCAAAATCGCGATGCGGGTAACAATAGCTGCATTGTGTGACAATTACGACCGCCTGGGAGAAGTCTTTTTAGCGATGGTTCCTAAAAATCAATCTACTTACACAATTAATGATCCGAACGTCAAAAGAATTGAGATAGGAAGGTACATCACACCGTTCATGAATAAAAACAGAACTCCGTCAGAGGTTCCTTATACTTATGATATCAGTAATCTTTACAGTGTTTTTCATGATACAGCATTACGCAACACCTATGATTTCTATATGGAACTGGATGTTTTTGGTGTTCCTTATGCAGCACAAACCCAGGTTTCCGGCTGTTCAGGGAGAATTGATGTTTTTTCCGGAACCCTTACTTTTTTCTCAACGGATACCGGAGCCACTCCTGTAGACACCAATAGTCTCGTACCTATATTAAGCTATAATAAACTTAACAACTATAATAGCACCGATGTTACAGGAGAAACAGTGAGAATTGTCACTTTCAATCTCCCAAACCCTGTGACTAATGCCCACTTTTTTGTAATATCTACCCCTCATGGTGCCAACAGTGGCGGTGAGGAATACATCAGAAGACAAAACTATACTTATATAGATGATGTACAGGTACTCACTTACACTCCTGGAGGAATTTCATGTGAACCTTATAGGGTATATAACACCCAGGGAAACGGAATCTATGGATCTACTCCTAAAACTTTCGCAGACTGGACCTCATGGAATAACTGGTGTCCCGGAAATTCTGTTCCCATCAGAGAATTTACACTTCCAAGCTTAACGGCAGGCAATCACACGTTAAAACATACAATACCGACAGCTGTTTTCAACCAGCAGCAGGGAGATGTTATGTTATCAGTTTATATGCAGGGTAAAAGCAATGCCGTCTTAAATGTAAAAGATATCAAAACAGTAGACGTAAACATATATCCTAATCCTACTTCTGACTTTGTACACATACAATCAAAAACAGATGTAACCTCAATAAGTCTCTTCAATGCAGAAGGAAGAAAACTTATAGAAACTTATAATGAAAATAAAGTAGATCTTTCCCCATACAGCACTGGAATTTATTTTTTAAATATCGTTCTAAAGGATGGAACCATATTTAAACATAAAATCCTCAAAAAATAAAGCTGACTGTAAAAATTATACAGCAAACAGAACAATAAAGCCTTCCTATTTTTTAGGAAGGCTTTATGTAAATATATACCTTATATGTTTTGTAACAATAAACTTAAAAACATCATAATAACAATAAAATCTCTTGGAAAAACAACCTTAATCTATCCTTTTTCTGAATAGTTAAAAAATTTTAACTTCAATCCTTTACCCAAAAAAATTGTCATTTCCAGTTTATTAAACTATTTTTGGTGATTAAAAATTTTGCAAAATGAATTATCATTTTCAAGCGCACAGACAGGTAAGAAAGAACCTTTTAGACCTCCTTCAGAACACATCTCATGAAGATCTGATTCTGATTCCGGATGGTTTCAACAATAATATGTACTGGAATATTGCCCATACTGTTGCTACACAGCAGCTTTTGCACTATTACCTAAGCGGAAATCCTTTCCGTATTGACAAATATTGGATCGAAACCTACAAAAAAGGTACTTTACCGAATTTAAATGTCCAGAAGTCGGAAGTGGAAGATTTAGAATTTTTACTTACGGAAACTTCAAAGATTTTAATGAAGGATTATGACAGTGATTTTTTCTCAGACTACACTCCTTATACAACAAGTTTTGGGATGGATCTGAAAAGCATTCAGGATGCCATTATCTTCAACAATATGCATGAAAGCCTTCACTACGGATATGTGATGGCACAGAAAAGAGCAATTTTAGGAGAGAAAGGAAGATAGTGAATCTTGCTGCGCAAGTCAATGGTCAAATGTGAATATATACACATAACAATTGACTTACAGCGTAAAATTCACAATTGACAATTCACTCTATAACTATATAATAAATTTCAATGAAAGACGATTTTATTTTCGGGCTGCGTCCCGTGATTGAAGCAATTGAAGCGGGAAAAACGATTGACAAGGTCTTTGTGCAGAATGCACTTCAAGGTCCTATTTATGCTGAACTAAAAGCAATTTTAGCGAAAAATAAAATCCGTCCCAATTATGTTCCGGTTGAAAAACTGAACCGTTTTACAAGAAAAAACCACCAGGGTGTGGTTGCTTTTATTTCGGATGTACCGTTTCATAAAGTGGAGGATATTGTTCCACAGTTATTTGAACAGGGAAAAACGCCTTTTCTTTTGATTCTGGACAGACTTACCGATGTAAGAAACTTTGGTGCAATCTGCAGAACGGCAGAATGTGTAGGGGTTGATGCTATAATCATTCCGGAAAAGGGAGCCGCTCCTATTAATTCTGATGCTATAAAAACCTCTGCAGGTGCTATTTACAATATTAAAATATGTAAAGAAAACAATCTGGCTCATGCTGTGGATTTCCTTCAGCAAAGCGGAATTTCGGTGTATGCTGCCAGTGAAAAAGCTCAGAAATTAATTTATGATGTCAACCTTACAGAGCCATGTGCTATTGTTATGGGGAACGAAGAAACCGGAATTTCTAAAGAAGTCCTTCACCATGCTGACGAAAAAATTAAACTTCCTATTGAAGGAAAAACTCAGTCTCTGAATGTTTCTGTAGCATGTGGAGCGATTTTGTATGAAGCGGTGAGACAGAAAATGACTGCTATACCAAATCCTTAAACATGAAAATAAAATTGCTTTTACCATTATTTTTTGTCCCATTTGCATTAGATGCACAGACAAAAAATATTGCAACCGATAATCACCTTACCACTGAGCTTGATAAAATAGTTCAGAAGGAAGCACTCACTTACATGCAGAATCCTGCACGCGTAGGACTTTCGATAGGTGTTTTTAAAGATGGTAAAAGTTATTTTTATAATTATGGAACAACAGAAATCGGAAAATCAGAACTTCCGACCTCTAAAAGCGTTTACGAGATCGCATCCATCAGTAAGACATTTACCGGAACACTTCTGGCTCATGCCTTAACAGATGGTAAGATTAAAATGGATGATGATATCCGGAAATATCTTGACGGGAATTTTCCTAATCTTGAATTTGAAAAGCACCCGATAACAATCGATAATCTTACCAATCATTCATCAGGATTACCTCAATTCTTACCAGATCAGTCTGAAACATTCAAAAAACCAATGGACTCTGTTGCCATGGCATTAGCTGATTTTTATAAAAACTACTCAAAAAAGAAGTTTTATGAAGATCTTCATCAGGCAAAAATAGATTTTGTACCCGGAACAGATTATAAATATTCCAATGTGGGTACGCAGATTGCCGGAGATATCCTGGAAAAAGTGTATCATAAAAGCTATGAAGACTTACTTTCAGAGTATATTACAAAACCTCTGAAAATGAGCCAGACCATTATTGGTACGAATTCTGCACAGCTATTGACTCGCTATAATGAAAAAGGAAAGGTAATGCCCAGAAACTTCACAACCATTATGGCTCCTGCAGGCGGGATTCTCTCTACAACAGGAGATCTGGTGAAATACATACAGTATCATTTGGATGAAAACAATACCTATGTAAAAAGATCACATACTCCTCTTGTAAAAAATGGAGGAGATGCAATCGGACTGTACTGGAGATTGCATACCAATGAAGACGGAACTCAAATGGTTTTTCATACAGGAGGTACATTTGGTTTTTCAAGCGTGCTTCAGGTACATCCGTCAAAAAACATGGGAGTGGTTATATTATCCAATGAATCAGATGGGGAATCCCAAGGGAAATTGTATGATATTGCAGACAATATATTAAGAAATAGTAGTAAAAAATAAAGTTAAAAATCAAATGAAGAACATTGCAGCGCTTGCGCTTATATCATCGATAGCTCTTGTATCTTGTAAAAAAGAAACAGCAAAAATAACGAAAGTAGATCCTAAAACAGGGAAAACGGTAACCGTAGAAGTTCCTGCTGATTCTGTAGCAAAAGTTGCAGAAAATCCGGCTATCAAAGATTCTGCAGGAGTTATTAAACAGACTTTTAAACTTGAAAAAGGGAAAACGTATCCTCTTACCACTTATCAGAGAGATGTAAAAACAATGACGGATCCTCAGGGAAAATCCATCACTGCAACCAGCGAATCTACGGATGAAATGAACTTCGTCGTTAATGATATTAAAGGAGATGTATACGAAATGACCCTTAATCTTGTAGCGAAAAGAAATTCTCAATCTGCACAGGGAAAAACAGTAGTGGTAGATACCAAACTTGCTCTTCCTAAAGAAGATGATCTTAAAATGATCTGGAATGTAAACAAAGCACTTACCGGAAACAAACTTGCCATGAAAATGGATACAAAAGGTAATGTAATCTCTATCACAGGATTTGATGCTGTTTACACAAAAGTTTCCAATGCAGTGGGAACTCTTATCAAAGATGCCAATCAAAAAGCAAGTGTTGTAGCAAGCCTTAAAGAATCATTCAATGAAAAGGTATTAAAAGACCAATTCCATAAAAACCTGATGATTATTCCTAAAAAAGGAGTTAAAATTGGTGAAAAATGGTCTACTTCCGAAAATGCAGACGCTAGCGGGGCTGTAAAAGTAACCTCCAATTATGTAATGAAAAGCTTAGGAAACGGAGCTGCAGAAATTGCGGTAACCGGAGGTATTCCTAAGAAAACTGAAAAGAAAGCTCAGGGACCAATTACACACAGCCTGAGCAGTGAACTGGTTCAGAACGGAACCATTAAGTTTGACGAAAGCACAGGATGGATCACCAATCAGAATATCAACGTAAAAACGACGCAGATAGAAACCATTTCTGATGGAAAACAGTCTCAGTCTATGAAGAGCGTTTCCAATTCTTCGGTAATGGTAAACCCATCTGCTAAATAACTGAATTAAATGCATTCAGGGTTTACCCTTTAAAGAGTAAACCCTGAACTTTAAATTTTAACATTATGAAGTACATTCTTGAGTTAGTACTCACTGCCATTATTATTTTCTTTGTATGGAATATTCTGAAAAGGATTTTCTTTAAGACATTTTATAGTTACCGTTTTAATAACAATAATCAAAACAACGGACAGCAGGACATACACAACTCGAATAAGAATAACAAAAAGAACCTTAAATGGGATGCAGAAACTGTAGACTATGAAGAGGTGAAAGAGAGTAAGGACAAAAGGTAAACATTCCAGGAAATAAAAGATAATAACCAGCATGGCAAAAAATAAAAACTTCATTTATATTGCAGCTTCATTAGTAGTATTTATAGTTTTAGCATTTTTATATTCTACCCCTGTATTTACAGGAAAACAGCTTTTCCAGCACGATATTGTGCAATACAGAGGAGGAGCGAAAGAACTGCTCGACTATAGAGCGAATACCGGAAATGAAACCTATTGGAGTGATTCCATGTTTGGGGGGATGCCGACTTATCAGATGGGAAGCCAGTTCAAAGGGGACATCATCAAGAAAATCGACAGCAATCTGAATTTCCTGCCAAGACCTGTCAATTATCTTTTCCTTCTGTTTGCAGGTTTTTTCCTTTTGGGAATGGTAGTAGTCAGGAACTGGAAGTATGCGCTTTTAGGAGCTACTTTCTTCGGACTTTCCACCTATTTTTATATCATTATTGCAGCCGGGCACAATGGTAAAGTAAACACCATTGAGTATTTTGCGCCGCTTTTAGCCGGAATTTTACTGGTTTATATCAGAAAACAATACATCTGGGGATTCATTGTCACAACTCTTTTTATGGGGCTTCAGATCGCGGCCAATCACCCGCAAATGACGTATTATCTGTTCCTTGCACTAGGATTTTTATTCTTATCTGAACTGATCAGAGCAATACAGAAAAAGACACCGATGAAGCATTTCCTTATTTCATCAGGAATTATTGCAGCATCATGCATTATCGGAGTTGGAATGAATTCACAAAGAATCATGGCTAATTCTGAGTATGTAAAAGAAACAGTTCGTGGAAAACAGATCTTAGATAACGACAGCCATACTTCAGGAAAATCCGGAATGGATAAAGAAAGTATGCTGATGTGGAGCTATGGACAGCTTGAAACTTTAAACCTTTTCATTCCAAGATTGATGGGTGGCGGAAGTCAGGAACCGGAAGGAAAAGAAATGATGAACAGAGTTCAGGAACTGGTTCAGGAAAATGTAGGTTCACAGGCGGAAATGGACAGAATCTCTAAAGGCTTCAGCGGAATGACATACTGGGGAGATCAACCTGGGACTTCAGGACCTGCTTATCAGGGAGCGATTGTATGTTTCCTTGCTTTATTAGGATTTTTCTTTGCCGGAAAAAAATACCGATACTGGATCTTAGGCGCTTCTATCCTGACTATTTTATTGGCTTGGGGAAGCAACTTTATGCCATTATCAGACTTCTTTATCGATTATGTTCCGTTTTATAATAAATTCAGGGCTCCTTCTTCAATTTTAGTTGTCGTGGAATTATTATTCCCTTTAATTGCCATTCTGGGACTATACAGATTCTTCACAGACGAAAAACTGACTGAAGAATATAAGCAGAAAATACTTATGTATGTTGGAGGCGGAACTTTAGGATTTTTATTAATTCTTCTGATCTTCGGAAAATCATTACTAGGTTTTTCTACAGAAGGCGAAAAGACTTACTTCCCTCCCTTCCTACTGGACTATCTTGTAGATGAAAGATATAAACTGTTCAGAATAGACGCCATAAAAGCATTTATTTATGTAGCGATTACGGTTACTGCCTTATTCTTAACGTTAAAGAAAAAGCTTAATCAGAATATTGCTTTGATAGTAATTGGAGTTGTAAGCTTATTTGATCTATGGACTGTAAACAAACGTTATCTGAATGACGAAAACTACGTAGATAAAATCTTTGCTGAAAATCCTTTCCAAACAGAAAGTTCAGATCTGCTGGCTGAAAAAGTTCAGGGAAATCCCAATCTGGAATCCATTCTATCCAATGTCAATATCAACAAAACATTGGAAACAATTGCTGAAAAAGACAAGACACACTACAGAATTTACAACCAGACGCTGGGTGTGACAAGTGAAACCAATACCTCTTATTTTAAAGCATCAATTGGTGGTTACCACGCCGTAAAACTAAGAAGATATGATGATGTTCTGAATGAATACATCAATAATGTAGACAGTGTAAAAACACCTAATATTTTAAACTTATTAAATGCCAAGTATATGGTTTTCGGAGGACCTGAGCAGCCACAGGTTGTTCCTAATCCAAAAGCCAACGGAAATGCATGGTTTGTAAGTGATTTAAAGTTTGTAGATACTCCTAATCAGGAAATAAAATCCATCGGAACTATCGACAACAAAAAAACAGCAGTTATTGCATCATCCGATAAATCATATTTTGATAACAAACCAGTTCAGGCTGACTCCACAGCATTTATCAATCTTACGAAATACCAGCCGAACGAACTTGAATTTAAATCTCAATCGAAGACGCCTCAATTAGCAGTATTCTCCGAAGTTTATTATCCTCACGGATGGAAAGTTCTGGTAGATGAGAAAGAGGTTCCTTATGTGAAAGCAGATTACTTGCTTCGTGCAGTGCATGTACCGGCAGGAAGCCACCATATCAGAATGGTATTTGAGCCTGAAGTAATTGAAAAAGGAAAATGGCTTTCTCTGCTGTCATTCGGTTTATTCATCCTGTTGTCAGCATTTGGAATTTTCTGGATGAACAAAAACAAGAAAAAAGAAATTTTAGCTGAACAAAAACCTTAAAAAATATTGCACAATGTCATTCTGAATGAAGCGAAGCGTAATGAAGAATCTCAAATGAAAACGTTAGGTACTCATAATTACTATGTCTATATACTGACTAATAAAATAAAGACAGTATTGTATACAGGAGTTACCAACGATTTGAAGAACAGATTATACTGGCATAAAAATCCAGAAGCTATTGAAAAGAGTTTCACTTCAAAATACAAATGTTTTTATTTAATATATTTTGAACATTTTGGTGACATTGAGACAGCAATAAATAGAGAGAAACAAATAAAAGGCTGGACCAGACAAAAGAAAGAAAACTTAATTAAAGAATTCAATCCAGATTGGAAATTTCTCAATGAAGATATAGAGTGAGATTCTTCACTGCGCTCCGCTTCATTCAGAATGACATAGAAATTAAAAAATGGAACAGAAGAAAATATTGATTATCACCTATTACTGGCCTCCTGCGGGAGGTCCTGGTGTTCAAAGATGGCTGAAGTTTGCAAAATATCTGCCGGATTTCGGGTGGAAACCTGTCATTTATACTCCGGAAAACCCAAGCTATCCTTTGCTGGATGAAACGCTGATGAAAGATGTTCCTGAAAATATTGAGATGGTAAGAACCAGGATCTGGGAACCTTATCAGCTGGCTGAAAAACTGAATAAAAGCAATAAAAAATTTAAGGCCGGACAATTTGATGTAGGAAAAAATCAAAGCTGGAAATCCAAACTTTCGATCTGGGTAAGGGGTAATTTTTTTATTCCTGATGCCAGAGTTTTTTGGGTAAAACCTTCTATTAAGTTTCTGGAAAAATACCTGAAAGAAAACAAAATAGATACGATTGTAACTTCTGGTCCTCCCCACTCGCTTCATCTGATTGGTTTAGGACTTAAAAATAAAATACCTGATCTGAAATGGATTGCCGATTTCCGTGATCCATGGACAGAAATTTCCTATTACAAACATCTGAAACTAACCAAAAGTTCAGATAAAAAGCACCGTCAGCTTGAAGGTGCTGTATTTAAAAATGCGGATATCACTCTGGCTACAAGTTATACCGATGCAGAAAACTTCCGGAAAGCAGGAGCCAATGCGGTTTGTATTACGAACGGATTTGATGAAAGTGATTCTGATAAAAGTATAAAAGGACAAACAAATCAAGCATTTACTCTAAGTTATATCGGTGTTTTGGAGCAACTCAGAAATCCTGAAAATCTTTGGAAAGCACTTGATGAATTGGTTAAGGAAAATATTGAATTTGCAACTGATTTTAAATTGAAATTTGTAGGAAGAATAGATGATAAAATCCTGCAGTCTATCGAAAATTCAAGCCTGAAAAATCATATCCAGAACCTTGGATATCTTGCACACGGAAAAGCTGTAGAGGAAATGCAGAACTCAGATTTGCTTCTCATTACCAATTTCCCGAATGAATCTTCAAAAGGAATAATTCCCGGAAAAATATTTGAATATCTGGCTTCAGGAAAACAGATTCTGTCATTCGGTCCGGATAAAGCTGATGTAGCGAAAATTCTGGATGAAACCCAGGCAGGAAAACATTTCAGCTATCAGGATACAGAAAACGTCAAGAAGTTTATTCTTGAAAAATTTATCCTTTGGAAAAACGGAAATCTTCTCGAAAACACTCAGCATATTGAACAGTTCTCAAGAAAAAACCTAACCCGTCAACTGACTGAAATTTTATAATATAAAGAAAGGAAGTTAGAGGCTGGAAGCTGGAAGTTTACATGCCACTTCAACTTCTAACTTCTAACTTCTAACTTCTAACTTTAAATTGTCCATTGGTCATTTACCACAGCAATCAGATAATATTTCCCCTGAAATTCTTCAAATACAAAACGGAGTGTTTTCCAATCCATTTCGCCATTTTTTTCGGTTCCTTTGATGTAGTTTTCGGTGAAGTCATCTTTAGGATAAATTTCCTTTAAATTATTCAGAGAATTACCTCCGCCAATGAATTTATTCAGTGAATATTGAGATGCGGTAAAGTCTTTAGAAAAAACCCATTTACCAAGATAATCATTAACCGTTGCCTTATAAGGATCTCCAGAGCCGTCATGTGCTCCCCAGGTAAACAACGTTTTGGTAGGCTGATATTTTTCAAAATCTGCTTTAGAAAAATGCTTGTCTCCTTTTATATCCACAAAAGCATACATCGAAAAACGGATTCCTTTTTCAGGGTGGATCAAGAATGCAAAACTGGTATAATCTTTATTTTTCAGAGCTTTCAAAACTTCATCATTGGTCTGCTTCAAAACTGCTTCTTTATTCACAATATTCTGAACGGTACCTGCACTGTCTGTTTTATTTTGTGCGATGGAATCTATCATATTGGGAACGGGTTTTCCAGCCTCTTTCTTACAGGCTACAACAAAACTTAAAACAACCAATGGAATAAGTAATTTTCTCATATCTTTAATTTTGCAATTCATTAAAAACACCAAAACTGATGCCAAGCAGTAAATGATATAAAGAGATAAAGACTATGAGAGTTGATAGGTTATAGCTTCTCATTTTAAAAATTACATCGTACATTTGTTAGATGGAAATGTTCGATATTCTCATTATCGGGGCCGGACCCATCGGTTTGAACTGTGCCCTTGAAGCAAAAAAAAATAATCTTAGCCATTTAATCATAGAAAAAGGAACCATTGTGAACTCTCTTTACAATTATCCTTTATATATGCATTTTTTCTCCACTGCGGAAAAACTGGAGATTGACGAAATTCCATTTATTTCCACTGCTCCAAAACCGGGAAGACATGAGGCTCTGGAATATTATCAGGGAATTGCCAGACAAAAAAATCTTAACATTAATCTGTATGAAAAAGTGTTGGGTGTTTCCAAAAACAATGAGCTATTTGAGATAAAAACAAGCAAAGCAACTTATCTCGCCAAAAACCTGGTGATTGCTACCGGATTTTATGATATCCCCAACCTTATGAATATTCCCGGCGAAAACCTTCCAAAGGTCAAGCATTATTATACCGAACCTTATCCTTATGCAAAACAGAAAATCGTAGTGGTAGGATCAAGTAATTCTGCGGTAGATGCAGCTTTGGAAACTTATAGAAAAGGAGCTGAAGTAACCATGATTGTTCGTCATTCCGAAATTTCCAAAAGTGTAAAATACTGGGTAAAACCGGATATAGAAAACAGAATTGCAGAAGGCAGTATTAAGGCTCATTTTAATGCTGAAATGATCGAGATTAAAGAAAACACGGTTGTTTTTAAAGATGAGAAAGGAGAAATTCATGAAATTGATAATGATTTTGTGCTGGCCATGACGGGGTATCTTCCTGATTTTAATTTTCTGAGAAACTCAGGTATTGAACTCAACGGAGACTGCCTGAATCCATTCTATAATCCTGAAACGATGGAAACCAATGTTCCGAATCTTTATCTTGCAGGAGTGGTGTGTGGAGGAAAAGATACTCATCTCTGGTTCATTGAAAACTCAAGAATTCATGCCAGTATGATTATCAATACCATTCTTTCCAGATCTAAATAATAACAACTCATATATAGCAAAAACTTCGGGCAATTTCTACGAAATTGCCCGAAGCTTTATTTTTTAAACTGACTCAATACTTACATCATTTCTCCTTCCGCTTTATTCTTATCCTTAAGCATCCATGGAATGATAAAGTAAAAACCGATAGCAATAACCGTTGCCAATACTCCTGTTCCAATCCATAATGTATTAAATCCTAATTTCTCGGCAATCAGTGTTCCGATATAAGGAGTAACGATAAATGCAATGGAGAATGACATTCCATTCAATCCCATATAAGCACCTTTATTATTCTCTCCTGAACGCAATGCTGTAATGGTTGACATAAAAGGCAGTGTCCATATTTCTCCTACACAAAGCAATGTCATAGACAGCACAAGGGTAATCATACTATAATCGAAAGCCAGCATCGCATAAGAAATTCCACAAAGGAAAGTTCCGATAAGCATGGTAAAAGCTAAAGTAAAATACTTCTCCGCAATCTGTACCAGTCCCATTTCAAGCAATACAATCAGAAAACCGCTATATCCGAGAATATATCCGATATTTTGCTGACTCATATGTGCCGTATCTTTATAAAATATGGTCAGCGTACTGAACAACTGGAAAAAACATATTGAAAATAGCATACAGAATATACAGTAAATCAAAAATTTACCATCCCGATATGGAGAACTTTCTTTTTTAATAACAATGGCTTCTTTTACCTTTTTCGCCTGCTGTTTAGCTAATCTTGCACGGTCTTTAAAAAACCAGATATACATCAGCCCTGCCAGCAAAGCAGCCAGTGCATTACTGAAAAATAGAAATTCATATGAAATAGCAGATAAAATACCTCCTAATGCGGGCCCAATAGAAAATCCAAGATTTA
This sequence comes from Chryseobacterium sp. GVT01B, assembly GCF_019970045.1. Lineage (GTDB taxonomy): Bacteria > Bacteroidota > Bacteroidia > Flavobacteriales > Weeksellaceae > Chryseobacterium. The sequence goes on along the minus strand of NZ_JAHXYI010000003.1, from coordinate 176,398 downwards.
CAGCCATACGGTTCAGTGAAAAGGCTCTGGTGATATTTTCAGGTTTTGCATATTTGGTAATCGCCACTGAGTTTGCCGGACGAAAAGTTTCACTTACAATACTTTGAGCCAGAATAATTCCTGCCAATCCTGCTTCCGTTGTAAAAAGCGGAATTAAACAGAATAAAGGAACACTGAGGAGTAAGCTCAGACTTTGTACCCTATATTCCCCTATTTTATCAGTAATCATCCCTCCCAGCCATGATCCGATCACCGAACCAATTCCAAAAAAGCTCAGTACAATTCCTGAATTTTCAATACTGAAATGTAAATGATTAGTCATGTAAACTCCCAGAAACGGAAGTACCATAGAACCAGCCCTGTTGATGAGCATTACCAACGCCAGCATCCAACTCTCCTGCGAGAGCCCTTTAAAAGAACTTATATATACGTTAATTAGTCTCACAATAATATTTTGGGGAAATTTGAAAGTGCAAAATTAGATAAAAATAACCCAAAAGCCTTTATTTAGGCCCTTTTTTTATAAATAACCTCCATAAAAACAGACTATCTGCCATATCCTAAAAAAGTTTTTTTTACTACATAAAACTTAAAAGCTTTTATAAAAACCGTAAATTGCAGTAGCAACAGAAGTTTTAAACTAAAACCACTTAAAAACACAATAAAAATTTAACCAATACGTAAGAATGGTAACCTATGAAAATTTACATGATACACTATCCTTTTACAGTATTGACTGCCGGCAATCTTACTATATTTCTTCCGGAAAACCTATTTTTGAGTTTCCTGAAGCTCCTTTCAGAATGGATTATTATGCGCTATGCATCTGTACTGCAGGAGAAATCAATATTGAGATAGACCGTCAGAGATATAAAGTAGATGCACACAGTTTTCTTATGGCTGCCCCTTCCACTATTGTAAAGTTTGGAAAGACCAGTGACGACTTCACTATGAAACTGTTGTTTTTTGACAAAAATTTTCTGATTAAAAATATTTCCAATCCCTTTATCATTGAAAAAATGAATCTGTTCTCCAAAGGGTCTTACAGTATTGTAAAAACTACTTCAAAAAATTCTTCATTACTCCAGAACCTTCTGGATTATCTTGAAAAAAAATCGAAGAAGCAGGGTAAATTTACAGAAGAGATTATCCGGACCATTATTTTCAATCTGCTGTTGGAAACCGCTGAGATTATGGAACAAGAGAATTCTTCAACTCCGGGAAAAGAGGATGGAAAAAAAGACCTTTATCTGAAATTCAGTAAACTGATCAGGGAAAATATCCGACAGGAGAGAACGGTTCAGTTTTATGCGGATCAGCTGCATGTTTCTAATAAATATCTCATAGAAATTATTAAAAAATCAAGTGGAAAAACACCTCATGAGGTTATTGATGAAACATTGCTGAAAGAAGCTTACGTCATGCTTGGGAATTCTGATATTACAATTTCAGAGATCGCATTTGAACTTCAGTTTAATTCAGCTTCTGCGTTCGGACGTTTTTTCAAAAAACATACTGCCCTCTCTCCATCAGAGTATAGAAATAAAGAAAATATTCAGTCATGAGAATTTGGGGATAATAATTCTGAAATTGGGGATATATATCGCTTTTTGAATAGAGCTACCTTTATACTGTTAATTAAAAACAATAAAAGATGAGTACGATCAATTCAAAATTCGACAACGTTTTAAATGCCTCTGACCAATTTGGAAAAGTAAACCACGAACCGGATTCAAGTAAAGAAGTTCAGATTAACACTCCTGAAAAAACAATGCCTTTCTCCGACCAGATCGGAAATTATCAACGTAATAAAGGAATTCCTTTACAGTCTTATGAAAACAGTAAAATCTATATTGTAGGAAGCGGGATTGCCGGAATGTCGGCAGCTTACTATTTCATCCGTGACGGACGTGTTCCGGGCAAAAACATTATTTTCCTCGATCAGCTAAATGTTGAAGGCGGATCTCTGGATGGCGCCGGTAATGCAAAAGACGGCTATATTATCCGTGGGGGAAGGGAAATGGACATGACCTATGAAAATCTGTGGGATATGTTCCAGGATATTCCCGCTCTTGAATTGCCTGCACCTTACAGTGTACTGGATGAATACCGTCTTATTAATGACAACGACCCGAATTATTCTAAAGCAAGGTTAATTCATAACCAGGGGCAGATCAAGGATTTCAGCAAATTCGGACTTGAGAAAAAGGATCAGCTGGCCATTGTAAAACTGCTGTTGAAGAAAAAAGAAGAGCTTGATGATCTTACGATTGAAGATTATTTTGTAGAATCCTTCCTGAACAGTAATTTCTGGTTCTTCTGGCGTTCTATGTTTGCCTTTGAAAACTGGCACAGCTTACTGGAACTGAAACTTTATATGCACAGATTCCTTCATGCGATTGACGGAATGAAAGACTTTTCATGTCTTGTGTTTCCTAAATACAACCAGTACGATACCTATGTAACTCCATTAAAAAACTTCCTGGTTGAAAAAGGAGTGCAAATCCAGTTTAATACTTTGGTAAAAGATCTTGACATCCATATCAATACGGAAGGAAAAACAGTAGAAGGAATTATTACTGAACAAAACGGAGAGGAAGTAAGAATACCGATTGGTAAAGATGATTATGTTATTGTGACAACCGGATCTATGACAGAAAGTACTTTTTACGGAGACAACAATACCGTTCCTGAAGTTACTATAGACAACAGCAGTGCAGGACAAAGCGCAGGCTGGAAACTGTGGAAAAATCTTGCTGCGAAATCTGAAGTTTTCGGGAAACCTGAAAAATTCTGTAGTCACATTGAAAAATCTTCATGGGAATCTGCAACTTTAACGTGCCGTCCTTCCGCATTTACGGAGAAACTGAAAGAAATGTGTGTGAATGATCCTTATTCCGGAAGAACTGCTACAGGAGGAATCATTACGATTACAGACTCTAACTGGGTAATGAGTTTTACCTGCAACAGACAGCCTCACTTCCCAACCCAGCCGGATGATATATTGGTGGTATGGGTATATGCCTTACTGATGGATAAAGAAGGTAATTATATCAAAAAAACAATGCCTCAATGTACCGGAAATGAGATTCTTGCCGAGCTATGTTATCACTTAGGAATAACAGATCAGCTGGATAACGTGATAGAAAATACAATTGTACGTACTGCATTTATGCCTTATATCACTTCTATGTTTATGCCGAGAGCGCAGGGAGACCGTCCGAGAGTAGTTCCTGAAGGATGTACCAACTTAGGTCTTGTAGGACAGTTTGTAGAGACCAATAATGATGTTGTATTCACTATGGAAAGTTCTGTGAGAACAGCAAGAATAGCCGTTTACAAACTTCTGAATCTTAACAAACAGGTTCCGGACATCAATCCGTTACAGTATGATATCCGACATTTACTAAAAGCTACCCAGGCTCTAAATGACTACAAACCTTTCTTAGGAGAAGGTATTATAAGAAAAGTATTAAAAGGAACTTATTTTGAACATATTCTGGTCAACCGTCCTGAAGAGAAAGAAGAACACGAATCTTTCATCATGGAACAGGTAGGCAGATTCCAGGAATGGGTCAAAGGGGTGAAGGGATAGTGAATTTGTTAGAAAATATAAACTAGCAAAAATCCAACATAAGATTGCTGCTCCTTCAGTTTGCGATGATATTATTTACCAATAAAAAAGCAGGACTTAGATTAAGTCCTGCTCTTTTTATGATCTGTTCCTTACAATTATTAAGGTTTAAAAGAATCTTTCAATGTTACTGTACGGTTAAATACCATAGTTTCATCTGTAGAATCCTGATCTTTTGTAAAATATCCTATTCTCTGGAACTGAAGAGGCTCACCCACAGCAACATCTTTAAGGCTTGGCTCAACAAAACCTTTCACGGTAGCCATAGATTCAGGGTTGATGAAGTTTAGGAAATCAACATCTTTCTCAGCATCAGGTTGTTCTACTGTAAACAGTTGATTGTAGATTCTTACTTCTACAGGAATTGCATGTTTAGCAGATACCCAGTGTAGAGTTCCTTTTACTTTTCTTAAACTTTCTTCTGTTCCGCTTCCGGATTTACTCTTCTCATCGTAAGTAGCATAGATGGTCGTGATCTCTCCATTCTCATCTTTCTCTACTCTTTCAGCTTTGATGATATAAGCTGATTTCAAACGAACTTCTCCGCCTAATTTCAGTCTGAAGAATTTATTGTTAGCTTCTTCTTTGAAGTCTTCACGCTCAATATATAATTCTCTTGAGAAAGGAACTTCTCTTGTTCCCGCATTTTCCTGCTCTGGATTATTTTCAGTCTCTAACCATTCTTCTTTGTCTTCAGGATAGTTTTCGATCACTAATTTTACAGGATCCACAACAGCCATTACACGTTTTGCTACCTTATTAAGATCTTCACGTACACAGAAGTCCAGCAATTGAATTTCGATAAGATTTTCTCTTTTCGCAACCCCTACTTTATCAATAAAGTTTCTGATGGAAGTTGGAGTAAATCCTTTTCTTCTCATCCCTGAAATAGTAGGCATTCTAGGATCATCCCATCCGGTTACCACCCCTTCTGCTACCAATCTCTGAAGCTTTCTTTTGGAAGTAATCATATAGGAAACGTTCATTCTCGCAAATTCTCTCTGCTTGTTTTTAACCCTTCCTTCTTCATAAACCTGATCTAAATACCAGTTGTATAAAGGTCTGTGGTTTTCAAACTCCAAAGAACAAAGCGAGTGTGAAATTTGTTCAATATAATCGGATTCACCATGAGCCCAGTCGTACATCGGATAGATTTTCCATGCAGTACCTGTTCTGTGGTGAGGTTTGTTCAAAATTCTGTACATCACAGGGTCACGCATATTCATGTTGGGGGAAACCATATCGATTTTTGCACGAAGAGACATTGAACCACTTTCAAATTCTCCGTTTTTCATCCTTTCGAATAAATCTAATGATTCTTCAACGGGACGGTTTCTGTATGGAGATTCAATTCCCGGTTCTGAAGGATTTTTTCTTTGCTCAGTAATCACTTCAGACGGCTGCTCATCTACATAAGCTTTTCCTTCTTTAATTAACTGAACTGCCCAATCGTAAAGCTGCTGGAAGTAATCGGATGCATACAAAACTTTATCCCATTTGAAACCTAACCATTCAACGTCTTTCATAATAGAATCTACGAATTCCTGCTCTTCTTTCTCAGGGTTCGTATCGTCAAAACGAAGGTTTACAGGAGCATTGTATTTTTCACCCAGGCCGAAGTTAATGCAGATAGCTTTTGTGTGCCCTACATGCAGATAACCATTGGGTTCAGGTGGAAAACGGAAACGGATCTGATCTCTTTTCAGACCGTTTGCCATATCATCTTCTATAATTTGCTCAATAAAATTGAGTGATTTTTTTTCTTCTTCCATTAAAGTAGCTTTTATTTTTTAGCAAAAAAAGTTTCACAAAGTTACGGAAAAATAAGCGTTTGTAAAAGTGATAATTTAAAAGCCTTATCCTTTGTATTTCAGTAATTTTCATTAATTTCGGAAAGCTAAAACCATTTAACCAATTAACAATCATGGCCGTTTATATCTTAAGTAACCGGAAGATCGTTCGTCATAAAGGTGAAAGAGTAGATTCTTTTTCCAATGATGAATATTCAATTCCCAATTTCAGAATCGCGAAATGTGATTTTGACAACTACAAAGAGCCCACTGCTCAAGCCAAAAAGAAAAAAGACTACACCAACAGGAATATTTTAAACTATAAGTTTTTCTCCGAACCCGAAAAACAGGGTTATGAAGAAGTTTTGGATGTTCTTCTGAGTGAAAAAGGGATTAAAAGATCTCCTCTTACAGCCAATAATCTCGGTGGAACTCAAAGAATGTTCTATGAACTGTACAAAAACATGTCTTCCACTAAAGACAGAAGTGATGTTCTGATATTCATCCACGGTTATCTGTATGATTTTGATGATGAATTAAAGGCTATTCTTGATCTTAAGAAAATATTCATTGATAATCCGGCATCTCCTGTAGAGCATATTTTATTCGTAAGCTGGCCTGCCTCAGGAAGTATTATTCCATTGAGTTATTTTGATGATAAGGCTTCCAGTATCAATTCCGGAACATCTCTGATGAGGTTGTTTTATTTCTACACCCAATTTTTAAAAGACATCTTTTCCAACCGGGATCTTGCACCCTGCAATCAAAGAATTCATCTTATGGCTCATTCCCTGGGAAACAGAGTACTTCAAAGCATGTTATATAGTCTTAAAAGGGAAAATATACTCCGTGTTATCGATCAGGTTTTACTGCTGAATGCGGATGTCAGCTATAAAGTATTTGAAGATTCTGAAGATTCTTATAATAAACTGCCATTACTCGCCAACCGAATTTCTATTTACCTGAACAGACAGGACGCGGTTTTGGGAATTTCTCAGTTTACAAAAAATATTCTTACCCCAAGACTTGGTAAAAACGGACCAAGTGATATTAGTGATTACAAAGATATTGTTTCTATTATCGACTGTACATTTGTAAAAGATGACCTTCTGAACAGTTTCAAATATGAAGTGGGAAACCACTGGGGATACCTCTCCAGCTCGCAGGTACAGACCGATATCTTTCAGACTTTAAACGGAATAGACAGAAATCTTATCACCAACCGAACTAGGGATAACGAAAACATTTTCACAATTATTTCTTAATAAGTAATTAAAATAATTCTTAAAAAAAGAACTTTATGTTAAAATTAGCCCGATGCAGCAGTATGGCATAATGATTGCTAATTCATACATTAGGGAATTACAATTTTTAATTATGGGACAGATTAAAAAAAGGTTTTCTGATATATTAAACTATATAAAGAAAGCTATTTTCGTAAAAGATGTGATTTAATTGTGTAACAACCTCTAAATCAACAAAGTATTCGATCCACCACTACCAGGTTTTTCCTACAGACCGGATTAAAAACATTTTAAATATTCTGAACAGGAAGGGATTACTTGTAGAAAAACAGAAACCAACCCAATTCATATTCAATACTATACAAACATTTCAGAGGAATTGTTAAATATTATTAAATAATTCCCCACTTGTTGTATAATTGAAAAAAGTTTTCGACATTTACTTATCAATCAAATAAAATTAATATCATGAAAAATCTAAAGAAAATCAAAAGAGGAGAATTAAAAACGATCAAAGGAGGAAGACCGCCACTTGGGTGTAACAGCTGGAATCCGGTTGCGATGTGCTGCAGATCATGGGGGCCTGACTATTGCGGCCAGACCACATGCCCGGATTCACCTCCACCATTATGTTAATTAACTTTTCAGTTATATTTTTTGAACCATAGCAGCTCATTTCTGAGTTCTAGATCGGATTCAAAATTATTTACAAATAAAGCTCCAGTGCCTAAACCTTGAGGCATTGGATTTTTTTTGGTAAATGTATATTGGGCAATGGCATTCAATCCAATATTGCTTTCCAAAGCTGAAGTGATCCACCAACCTATATTTAGAGTCTCTGCAAGAGAAATCCATTCATCCGAACCGCAAAACCCTCCTACCAATGCAGGTTTCAAAATAATATATTGCGGCTGTATTTTTTCTAAAAGTTTTTTCTTTTCTTCAGGATCAATAATTCCAATGAGTTCTTCGTCCAAAGCTATCGGAGTGGGAGTTTTTGCACACAATTCTGCCATATCATCCCAGTTTCCGGCTTTGATAGGCTGTTCAATGGAATGAATATGAAGATCTGCCAATTGCTGTAAAACAGTAACGGCCTTTTCTTTGCTGAATCCTCCATTGGCATCCACACGAAGCTCCAGCTGATCTTTAGAAAATTTCTCTCTTAATTTCTGGAGAATAATATGCTCAGATTCCCAATCGACCCCGATTTTTAATTTAATACAATGAAATCCTTTTTCCAGTTTCTCCTGAATCTGTTCTTCCATGTACCCAACTTCTCCCATCCAGATCAGGCCGTTGATGGTAATCGCTGATTTACCTTCAGTGAATTCGCTTGGAAAATATATACTATCACCATGTTTCAGGTTCTGGACAGCCTGTTCATACCCAAACCAGATGGATGGAAACTCTTTCAGTTCTTCTTCCAAAAAAGATGCATCCTGATTGATATTTTCGCAAAGCCATTTCAGTTTTTCTTCATAGTCGGCTCTGTCATCAAAACTCAGTCCTCTGAAAATAGCACATTCTCCTACTCCTTTTCTTCCGTTTTCCGAAATAGTGAGGATGAAGGTTTCCTTATCAAGCAAAACGCCGCGAGATGTTCCACTCGGGCGTTTAAATTGTAATAAATATTGTAAATAATTTGCTTCCATTTATTTTACACTGTCGATACGCATGAATTCTTCTGCTTTCTCTACCATGTCTATACTTCCACAGAAGAACGGAATTCTCTGGTGAAGTTCTGTAGGTTCTATTTCAAGAATTCTTCTAAACCCGTCAGTTGCTTTTGCTCCTGCCTGTTCTGCAAGGAATGCCATAGGATTACATTCATATAACAGTCTTAATTTACCATTTGGAGCCTGTGAGTAAGAAGGATAGATGTAAATTCCTCCTTTCAGCATATTTCTATGAAAATCTGCTACTAAAGAACCGATATATCTTGAAGTATAAGGACGGTCTCCTTCTTCCATCTGGCAATATTTAAGGTAATTTTTTACTCCCTGAGGAAATTTGATATAATTTCCTTCGTTGATAGAATAAATTTTACCTGTTTTCGGGAAAGTCATGTTAGGATGAGAAAGATAATATGTTCCTAGAGAAGGATCCAACGTAAATCCGTTTACTCCGTTTCCTGTTGTATAAACAATCATTGTAGAAGAACCGTAAATAACATATCCCGCTGCAATCTGATTGATTCCTTTCTGTAAAAAGTCTTCCAGCTGTACAGGAGTTCCAGGTTCAGTAACTCTTCTGTAGATAGAGAAAATAGTTCCTACTGAAACATTTACATCAATATTGGAAGATCCGTCCAAAGGATCAATCAATACAACATATTTACTTAAATGTCCATTTTCACCACATTTAATATCAATAAAATCATCATTTTCCTCAGACGCAATACCGCAAACAACCTCTCTTTGAGACAAAGCCGTAATAAAAATTTCATTCGCAATCACATCCAGTTTCTGCTGTTCTTCACCCTGAATATTCTGGTTTCCGGCAGCTCCTGTAATATCTACAATTCCGGCTTTATTTACTTCTCTGTTTACCACTTTCGAAGCCAATCTTATTGCGCTCAGAAGACGAGAAAATTCACCTGTAGAATATTGAAAATCGTCCTGTTTATCTATAAGAAATTCTCCTAAAGTCTGTAATGGTTGATTTGACATATTTTTCTTTTTACGTTTTGCCCAAATTTCGGAAAATTTATCGCATTAAGAAAATTTAATTACAAAAGAGCTTATTAACTGTATTCCAACACGATACAAATAAAAACAAGCACAACACAGTGCGGTTATTAAAAATAATGTCTCCGGATTTGTTATACCAGAGACTGGAAAAATTCAAATTATTTCATTAATTGTTGATTTTAAGGAAATCTTAATTCGATCTCCGGGTCAGGCTATTTCATATCTCGTTGTAAATTTATAATTTTGACGTCCGTAAAAAACTCATGTAATTTTTTATCTAACAATTTTATTTTTAACAATTTAATGAAAATTTTCAAGTTTGGTGGAGCATCTGTAAAAGATGCCGAAAGTGTGAAAAACGTGTCTATGGTTCTAAAAAGCCAGGGATTTGCCAAATGTTTGCTGGTGATATCAGCAATGGGCAAGACGACAAACGAGTTGGAAAAAGTTGTAGAACTTTATTTCAAAAAAGATAACTATCAAACTGAGATTGAAAAGATAAAACGAAAACACATGGAGATTGCGGAAGGTCTTTTTCCTGAAAATCATGCGGTTTTTGCAGAAATCAATCTCTTTTTCGATGATATTGATTCTTTTTTAAGAAGAAATAAGTCTCCCAACTACAACTTTGTTTACGATCAGGTAGTAAGCTGCGGAGAAATGATTTCCACGAAAATCCTGAGTGAATATCTGAATGAAATTCAATTTACCAATCAATGGCTTGATGCCAGAGATTATGTGAAAACGGATAATTCATATAGAGAAGGTACGGTAGATTGGGTAAGAACTGAAGAATTTATTTCTAATCTGAATCCTGAGATCTGCTATGTAACCCAGGGATTCATTGGTTCTGACGAAAACAATTTTACGGTAACATTAGGAAGAGAAGGTTCAGACTATTCTGCTGCTATTTTTGCTTATTGCTTAAATGCTGAAGCGATGACGATCTGGAAAGATGTACCGGGAGTAATGACAGGAGATCCAAGAAAATTCAATGACGTTTCTCTTCTTTCCAACATCTCTTATGAAGAAGCGATTGAAATGGCTTATTACGGAGCAAGCGTTATTCACCCGAAAACATTACAGCCATTACAGCAAAAAAGTATTCCTTTTTATGTAAAATCTTTCGTAGATCCTACTAAAGAAGGAACCAAAGTAGGTGCTTCCGACAAAAACCAACAGGAAGAATCTTATATTCTAAAAGAAAATCAGGATCTTCTGAAAATATCAACAAGAGATTTTTCTTTTATTGCAGAAGACCATATGAGCTTAATTTTTGGATATCTGTCTAAATATAAGATCAAGGTTTCTCTGATGCAGAATTCTGCTATCTCACTGGCATTGTGCCTGGAAGATAAATTTAATCATATAGATGAACTCAATCAGGAGCTTCAAAAAATTTTTAAAACCGAAGCAATTAAAAATGTATCTTTATTCACAGTAAGAAATGCGAAGATGGATCACATTGATAAATTTTACCATGAAAAAAATGTATTATTGGAACAAATTTCCAAGAATACTCTTCAAATGGTAACACAATAATATTAATTGCGACTAAACACACATGAGTTTAATTTCGAAAAACGATCTGATCAAAGCTTCCGGCTTAAGTAAACTTGGGTTCCTCAAGAATCCGGTAGCATCTGCTGTGATGAGCATTGCTAAAATAAACGAAGTAAATAAATTATACGACAAACTAAAAGATAAGGAAGGCAAAGACTTTTTCGACTCATTTGTAAGAGAAAGAAACCTAAGCTATGTAGCTTTTGAAGAAGATCTGGCAAAGATTCCGAAAACGGGACCGTTTATTCTGGTTTCAAACCACCCGCTGGGTGCAATTGACGGAATTTTGATGTGCAAGGTCTTATCAGAGGTTCGCCCGGATTTCAAGGTAATGGGAAATTTCCTTTTGGAAAAGATCAAACCAATGGAACCGTTTGTAATCGCTGTAAATCCTTTTGAAAACAGAAAAGAAGCTTACAGCAGCTCTTCAGGAATGCGTGAAACACTCAAGCATTTACAAAACGGAGGCTGTGTAGGCATTTTCCCGGCAGGAGAAGTTTCCAACAAGAACAATCCTTACGGAGAAATTTTAGATAAGGAATGGGAAAAAACGGCACTTAAGCTTATAAGAATGGCTAAAGTGCCGGTAGTTCCTATGTATTTCCATGCTAAGAACAGCCGTCTTTTTTATCAAGTGGCTAAGCTTCATCCGAATTTGCAGACTTTGATGCTTCCCGCAGAAATGATGAATGACAGAGAAAAACCTATCAGAATCAGAATCGGGCGCCCAATCACTGTAAAGGCAATGGATGACATGGAAACAATTGAGGAATTGGGAGAGTTTCTGAAACGTAAGGTTTATATGATGAAATCTTACTATGAAAAAAGAAAATCTCTTGCTCAAAGCATCAATCTTCAGAATTTATCTGTGAAGTTTCCTTTATTGAAAGAAGAAAATATTGTTCAGAATATCATTGATGAAACACCTCTGGAAGACATCATTAAAGATGTTGATAAATTGAGAGGAACTGACAAAATGCTGTTCAGTAACGGAAATTACGAAATCTACTTTACGACTTACGAGGAAATCCCTTCTATTATGAGGGAAATCGGACGTCAGAGAGAGCTTACTTTCCGTGCGGTAGGTGAAGGAAGTAATCTTCCATTTGACCTTGATGAGTATGATAAGCATTACCACCATCTTTTCCTTTGGGACAATGGTGAGAAAAAACTGGCTGGTGCTTACAGAATGGCATTGGGTAGAGAGGTCATGAAGAAATATGGCATCAAAGGCTTCTATACAAGCTCTTTATTTGAGTTTGAACAGGATATTCACCCTTTCTTTAAAAAGGTAATTGAAATGGGCCGTGCTTATATCTGCCAGGAATATCAGCAGAAACCGCTTCCACTCTTCCTTTTATGGAGAGGGATTGTACATGTATGCCTGAGGAATCCTGATCATAAATTCCTTATGGGCGGTGTAAGTATTTCGAATAAATTTTCGGAATTTTCAAAATCTCTGATGATTGAATTTATGCGTTCCAATTATTTTGATTCTGCAGTAGCACAATATATCACTCCAAGGAATGAATATAAGGTAAAGCTTCGTGACAGGGATAAAAATATTTTCTTTGAGGAAATGGAATCTGATCTTAATAAACTGGACAAAATTATTGATGATCTTGAGCCTGAATTGAGACTGCCTGTTCTGATCAAAAAATACATCAAGCAAAATGCAAAAGTAATTGCATTCAACGTAGATCCGAACTTCAATGATGCGATAGACGGATTGATGTATATCCGAATCAGTGATCTTCCGGAAAACACGATCAAACCGGTATTGGAAGAGATGAGTGAGCAGATCAGAAAGGAGCAGGAAAATAATCCGGCTGATAATCAGTAAGTTTTTAACTTTATTCAAAAAAAGTACGATGAATACTTGCTTTGTATACTAAAACTTACTACTTTTGCATCACTTTAAAACAACGAAGTAATAAACAAAAACATAAATGGTTTCTTAGCTCAGTTGGTAGAGCAATGGATTGAAAATCCATGTGTCCCTGGTTCGATTCCTGGAGAAACCACTTGAAAACCTCTAATTCAGTTTAGAGGTTTTTTTGTTTTTATATACCTCTCTTTTCCTCCTAATATTTCCCAAGAATATTGAAAAACGATGATTTAAACCTATTATACTTTTAGACAACGAATCTGTTCAAAAAAATAAAAATTAATCAAAAAGATGGGAATTAATTTTTTATTTGATCGGTAAAACTTAATTTAGTATTGTAAACCAAATTACAAATACTATTATGAGAATAAAATTATTTGCCGATACTTTTCTGGGTGTCGCTCTGCTTGTTTTTCAATCCTGTGCAGAAACACCTATGGTAACAGAGGACACTGCTGCTGCACAAAAAAATGTCTCAGCATTAAAGAACGCATCGTCCTTCAATGTACCTGTTGCCGGGAATTCTTTTTTTACAGTAAAACCTTCGGGAGCCAACGAAGTGATCACTTCCTCCAATTTAGGTAACTGGACCAACTCCTCAACTGTTATCAGCACTTATTTCAGAGTGAGCAATACAGGAACATTAAACATAGGATTAAAAGCTTCTGTTCCTTCAGGTACAAGTGTTGTAAAAGTAACTGTGGGCAGCACATCCAAAAATATTACTTTAACGGGATCGGCCTATACAGATTATACTGTTGGAGATTTTACCGTTTCTACTCCGGGTTATGTAAAAGTTGATCTTCAGGGTATTTCTAAAACCGGTGGATACTTTGCAGATGTTACGGATGTTACTTTCAGCGGTACAGCTTCTACAGGCACCAATGTTTACAGTAATGATCCTTCTTACTATTATTGGTCGCGCAGAGGACCTTCCTGCCATCTGAACTATGTAATTCCAACTACCAATAATGTCAGCTATTATTACAACGAAGTAACAGTTCCTGCAGGAGAAGATAAAATTGGTTCTTATTTTATGGCTAATGGTTTTAGTGCAGGCTATTTTGGAATGCAGGTGAATTCTGATACAGAAAGAAGAATTTTATTCTCTGTGTGGAGCCCATTTGATACTGATGATCCGAATAATATTCCTCCTGACCATAAAATTATTCTGAACAGAGCAGGTGCTGGAGTAACAATTGGAGAATTTGGTAATGAGGGTTCTGGTGGACAAAGCTATTATAAATACAACTGGAGTGCAGGACAAACCTATAAATTCTTATTAAAAGGCGAACCGGACGGAACCGGGAAAACAGATTTTACAGCCTGGTTTTTATCACCTGATACAACAACATGGAAACTGATCGCCAGCTGGAAGCGACCTCAAACCAGTACTTATCTTAAAAGCTTCTATAGCTTCGTTGAAAATTTCAATCCTGAAAATGGATATCAGGGCAGAAAAGCAGAATTCAAAAATCAATGGGTAAGAACTTCAAACGGCGACTGGATCGCTGTTTCGGGAGCAAAGTTTAGTGTAGATAATACCTATAATGCAAAACAAAGAATAGATGCAATGGGAGGAACAGCCGGCAATGCTTTCTTTTTACAAAATGGAGGATTTTTTAATACAACTGTTGCACCCGGCACACAGTTTTCTGTTACAGCACCTTCGCAAGCTCCTAATATCGATTTTTCAACACTTCCTTAAAGTTATAACTTAAAAATAAAAGGCCAGTTCCTAACATATCGGGAACTGGCTTTTTATTTATTCATTGCCAAAATCATTTATTTTTTATAAATTAATCTGGGGCACCTACACTATCAAATCCTTCGGCATAGGTCATAGCTTCTTTTAAATTAGATAAATTATAGTAATTATTCTTTTGCATTTCTTCTTTTAACTGGGACCATTTAATTTTACTTCTTGAATCATCTTCAAAATATGCTCCTAAAATATTCCATCGCGGATCCCAACCATCCTGATGCCTATGATTCTTTTTGAAGAGAAAATCATAGGTATTTGCCAGATAAGCTACCATTTTAATTTTCTCTTTTTCAGAATAATTATCGTATTCATCTGTCTCTAATAGTTTTGAACAGAACTCCATTAATCCAAATAAATCTTTAGGATTTGAACTCCTTTGATAGCTATCAGCCAAACTCTGCAATATTCCATTCCGTATTTCTAATTCTTTATTGCAGTTTTTAGCAAAGATAAGCTCTCCTATTTTATATTGATCTTTAGACTGAATATATTCATTAATAAGCACTTCATTAAACTTAGGCTCTCTATCATAACCAAAATTTTTAACCAATAACTTTATAAAGTTTTTATCATGAGTTACCAACCAAATGATATATGTTTTATTATCATTAAACAAATACATATTTCTGGCGATGATTCTTTGGATATTTACCTTTCTTTGTTCTTTTAAACCAGTAACATCTTTCCAGTGTGGTATTTCAACATCTACTTGTGAACTTGATTTTCTAATAATTTTACTGGACTCACCGTCACTTAATTTGGGATATTCTTTTTGATAATCAAGAATTTCTGGCAGGTAATAAAAGTCAGTGAAAAGTTTTCTTTGTTTATCAATATACCCACCTTCATAATCAACGCTATTATTACTATAGGTAACAAAGTTTCTATCACATCTGTCAAAATAATTTACATATAAAAACGAATTACCTGAATTAGGGTCTACTATTCTTCCAAAAATATTTTTAATTTTATTACTAAATTCACTATCAGACAATTCCTTAAAACCATTAGATTGCAAAATTTTTTTTGCGGTTTCAGCTGATACATCAAGTTCTTCCATCTCAAATGGTATTTTAGCTAGCTCAGCACTTGCTTCATCAATTGATTTACCTGCACCTTCCTGCAATTGTTTTTTTAGGACCTTTAGTGTTATAGTATCATCATTCATACTTATTGTTTTTTGACTATTGTCAGAACTTCGCTTTTTTTCCTGGCAGCTTAAACTGCTCATTATTAATAGTGAATATATTGTTAATCTAATTTTACTTTTTATATTCATAGAAATTATATTTTATTATCTGGAACTTTCTTTAGTGTTTTCAGCATTAACATCATACTTTGGAAGTTCTTTATCTTTTGCAGATATTGTGTATTTTTTAGGTTTAGTAATAGCAACAATTGATTTACTTTCTTTGTCAACAGAACCTAGTATTATTTTTTGATATCCTGCTGTTTTTTCTCCATTCCCTTGATTCCCTCCCAAATATACATATCTTGTACCATCTAAATTTTCACCAGCAATTAATGCCACATGTGAATAATCAAAAACTATTAAAGCTCCAACAAAAGCATTACAATCTTCTCCATTTTCCCATGTACTTCCCTTCCAGCCAAAGGCAGCTGCACTTTTAGGAGTATTAATCCTTTTATAATCTTGAGTCTGATCAAAACACCAAGCTAAAAATGCACCACACCACGGATTTGTATAGTCGTAACCTAATCCAGCAGCAGAGGATACATCAAAATACTCAGTAATTTTTTCCTTTAAAGGACTATCCATTTCTCTTAATCCTTTATATTTTTCATATTCCTTCCATGCAGCCTGAAACCATGGAGCATCTCCTACCAGATTCAACCCTGCACCTTTGCCACATTCTCCTACTCTAAATACAGACTTCATCGAATCATTTGCTTTAACCTCCCAGTTATCCAGCTTACCTCCGCGATACCAGATTTTACGATGCATCCTTGAGGGTGTAAGTTTATTTAAAATATCAACAATAGAGTCAACAACAACGTCATCTGCTAATTTACCTGTATCATCAGCTTTCAAATACATAGAATCCTTATACCAATCTGCCATTCCAGTTATTGCTGCTTCCTTTGGGGTATAGTCCCTATCTACCCCGTCAGAAATCATAACTCCGGAGTCACTGGCTTTTTCATCTATTTTTTTCTGAATTTCTTTGTAATTACCTTTTCCTGTTATTTGTAACAATCCCCTGCCTCTAAAATTCCAGGTATCATCAACAGATTCATTTCCAAGCCTTCCTCCATATGCTATTTCCGCAATTTTCTTTTCATTAGATTTATATCCGTTTTTTGAACTTCTACCATATTCATACGCCAGATCATTAGGTGGACTTTGTTTACCTAGTTCAGGATTTGCTCTAAAATTTTTAAAATGTTTTGGTAAATCTTCGGCTGCATAATCCAAACTTTCACCATGGAGACCTCCTTTTAAACTCGTTCCTGCTTCTTGTAATGACTGTGCAAAAAAATGAGCTTTTCTTGCGCAAGTATTTAATTCGAAAATATTTCTGTATTTGTTTAAAGTTAATGCTAACTCTTGTAAATCTTCATTCTCTGCATTTTTATATACTTTTTTGAGAATATCAACTGTAATTTCAGCTTTACATCGCGGACAACCATTTTCGCCCTCTCTTTTCACCTCCGCCATTTCCACCACCACAGGCATCACATCATTATCAATAGCTTCTGGCGTTTCTTTCTGGGAAACTTTCAGACATCCGCTTTCATAAAAAATATATTGTTTCCTCAACTCCAGCATTTCTTCTTTTGTAAAAGGAGTTCCGTCTTTTTTATAAGCTTTGATCCCCAGTTTTTCCATATCCTCCGTTCTGACCAGATCAGCAGGAAGTGTGTTATTAATGGTAAACTGGCTTTTTTCTATTTTCCAGACTTTCTTTTTGGGATCGGCTGGATCTTGCACTTGCCGGGAAACCTGTGCTATGTAGTAATCAAAGTTTTTTGGTGGATTTTTCCATTCTTCTTTGGCTGTGAAAGAAACTTCGAGCAGGCCGTCTTTTCCTGTTTTTTCTTCGTTGTAGCTTTGTTTGCTCTCGTGAGTATAGGTTATATGATCTTTTTCATTTAATCCTTCTTTAGGAATTTCTTTCAAGACGTCAATCTTCAGAACTTCTTCTGTCATATTGACGGTATGTACCCAAAGTTTATGGGTTTTACCATAGAAAGTCTGTTCCCGCTGAATATCTTTACCGTTTTCTGTGGAGAACATGATAGAAACAATTTTCTGTTCGGAAGTGATTATCAGTTCTTCATTGGAATCCAGAACTTCCAGATAAGTAGTAGTATTGTCTATAACTACGGGACGTGTTCCCAAAATGGTAATATTGCCGGGAAGAACAATATCTGCAGATGAGCTTGCCTGAAGTTCTATTGTAAATACCAGGCGGTAAGATGGGTTCGGATTTTCCGTTGTTTTTGGAATAGCTGCCGCCAGTTTTTTCTTATAATCATCATTGGTGGTAATAAGGAAGGAAGCCTTACCTTCATTGTTAAGGGTAACGGTTTTTTCCTCCAGCATATATTTATCTTTCTCTTTGTAGAAATCATCTCCTTCACCCTTTACCCATACTTTTACTTTTAAAGCCTGGTTCTGAAGGCCATCAATTTCAAGAAAGCCATACGTTTCCTCTCCAAAACCGGTTTCCGTACGTTTCACACCTGTTCCATAGGCCCAGAGCGCTCTTTTTACCGTAGGTTCTGAGACTTTTACTTTCGCTTCAATTTTCTTCCCATCGGTATAATCTCCGGTTAAATAGGCAGAAATAGTATATTCTCCGAGATCATTAAATGTAATAGTTCCGTCCCCGTTATTGGTCACTTTATCCGGAACTTCTATTTTTATAGCTTCATTGCCAGCCAGTGTTGCAATTCTTGCTGTGGCTGTATATTTTATTTTGGTTCCTTTTGGAATATTGGTGGCGGGAAGCGTGAATTTATCGATTACATTTTGGATCACCTCAAAATTAAAACAGTCTGATCCTGAAAATCCGGGCTGCTTTCCTTCTCCAACCGGACTGGCATAGGCTTCCAGTATATATTTTCCGAAATATTGATCACTGCCCAGCTTTGCATCATTATACAGTAATTCAGCTACTTTTTTGCTGATGACACCTGTTTTGAAAGAAGGTGAGTTTTCAAATAAAGCCACTCTGCCAATTCCTTCTTTTTTAAGATACCAATATACTGAGGTCCCGGAAGGCATATAATTGACATTGAATCTGGAAGCCTGTACTTTGATCATATCACTGAATCTTACTAAGCCCGGTTCACCTTTCACTCCCATTACTCCCAGGCTGTTTTCTATTTTAACTTCTATAGACTGCGGTTTGGGATCTGTGGGGTCTGTAAATGCTTCTACAGTATATTTTCCTTCATTTTTAAAAGTTAGAAATATACGATCACCAATCCCTGTTACATCCACAAGATGAGGAGAAGAGACTTCTGAATAACTGCTATAGAGCACTGTAGTTCCTTGTTTCACGGTCCATTGAACGCTATTCACGGGCATAAAGAAACCTCTGTTCAGTATTTTTGACTGATCGGCTGCACTGCTGAGTTTTCGTTCAATAGATACAGGTAGAGGGATTTTAATTAAGGTTGAAGATCCGGGGCTGACAATTTTTTTAACAAAATCCTGAACGACTTCTACATTAATAGAACATTTAGCATCCCCAGCTTTTTTACCATATGCTTCGAGTCTGTACTTCCCTTCTGCAAGACTGTCAAATATTTTACTCATAGATTGACTGAAATTGCTCCCCAATCCGATAAATGTCTTTATTTTATCTTTAGTTCCTTCTCCCTTGAAAAGAGCCCAGATAATTTTCTTCTCATCTCCTTTAAATTGAGCTTTCAAATCAAGGTTATCACCACCAAACGGGTTTGTAATGGGAAATAGAGGACCGTTCATCCCTTTGATATAGTAATAATTTTCGGTAAGCTTATCTGCCGGTATTGGTCTTATCATCGAGATTGATGATACTGAAATGCTTGCTTCAGACGCAGCAGATGAAGGCCATTGAGGTGAAGTATTGGCTACAGAAAACTCATCCGCTTCTTTAACTTCAATCTGGGAAACATTATTAGCCTGCCCGGTAGTTGCAAAAGCAATAGTTCCGGGAACACCATACCCAGGACAATTTCCGGTAGATGCATCCAAAAGTATTTTCATACTCTTGTTGAATTCTACGTTTTCATAATAGTCTTTATATTTAATGCTGCATTTGCCTTTACAAGGATAGGTTTTTCCATCTGAACCTTTGCAGTTTCCAAATCCGTTGCCTCCTCCAAAGCTGTCAGCTTTATCATCAAGGTAAGTTGCTACAGGTTTATTCTGTGCAAAATATTTGTTTTTGCCCAGTTTTTTTTTCTGGCTTTTTACTTCCATCGGAACGGCGGTTCCATTGGAATTGTTGGTTACCGAGCTGCTGCAGTACGCAGTGGCTCCTTCTATAATGATGTATCCTTTATCCGCCATGTCATTTGTTCATAAAGATTAAGTCATTGTGATCGTTTCCCGGTATACTGTTTTTTCTCCATCTGACAATATAAAGTCAGCTTTCTTTTTGGAATACTGTTTTTTACGGGAGTTGTATTCCATTTCTATGCTTAATTTTACCTGATACTGTCCCGCATGATACAGGTATTTCTTATCTAATTCTTCCTGTATGTTGTTTGGAACTTTGATTTCGGAAATAAAAAATGCATTAAAACCATAGTCTCTTTGTTCTGCATTGATGACTCCGGAACATTCTATATCACCAATTCCTTTGATATTCCATACAATGGATTCTTGGTTTTCACCTCCGTTATCTACATAGTAAGGGGCGAATAACAACAGATTCCAGAAGGGTTCTTTCAGTTTGTTTTTATAAAAGACAGCTTCATCTTCCAACGCAAACAGGTATTGGTTTCTGAATACCTCAGCATTCTGGTATTTTTCCTGAAGCACTGCCGTTTTAAGTTTCCAGTTTTCTATATTTTTCTGATGGTCTGCTGCACCCAGGAAACTTCCTTTTTCATCCACTTTTATTTCCAGCGGATAAGAGCTCTGTTCCAGGATATACAGGATTTCCATAAATTTATTTTCAGATGGAAAAGAAGAATCATCTACCTTATTTATCATCCAGTTTTTTGTATGATCTTCATTCTCTTTCTCCTGAAGTGTAATTCTAAAAGATGAATAAAACCCTTTTACTTCTCCAAATTGTATTTCAAGAGCATTCTCCACGTGATAATCATGGGTTCCTGAAGTATATTTCTGAAAAGGTTTTACTCTTGTTTCTACCATATATTTAGAGTTATTTAATAGAATAAAGCGGATTATTCTGCACAATTTTTATCTGATACAATCTCTTCAGGCAGGTTGTAGAGGTATATTTTTTCTACTGTACCGTGCCCGCATTTACTTACCAGATAATTGGCTATATAATCTTGCTGGTAATGAGATATTTCTTCACCCAGCAACTCACCTGCACTTTCCTTGTTCGTTATAAAATATGAGGTATTATCCGTTTTTCTATAAAAAACAAAGTTGAGTGAAGATATTTCGTGTTGTGTAAGAGATTTATTACTTTTCAATCTGTTTTCTACGTACGTTATAATATCTTTCTTCAGTATACTTTCGTTAGGTTCCGGATTATCTATGAGAATATAATATGAAATCTTGACTGCATTTTTATAATAAGCATTGGTAAAAGTCATATGTTCAAGAGGAATAAAGTCATTCTTTTTCCTATCACAGCTCATAGCTATCAACAGAAAATATATAATGGCAATAATTCTTATAGATTGTAAATACTTCATTTTTATATGTATAATAATACCTGTAGTTGTAATGGTTATTCGTTCTTAATATTCTCCCGGCCTTCTCCTTCCCATATTGCGAAGATGATCTTCTCTTTCTTTTTGAGCTCTCCTTTTACTTTGTCGTTCAGCTTTACCAATTGTAATACTTTCTTTAAAAGTCTTCTCAAATTCAACTTTAGTGATAAAAGGTTTATACCCTCTGATATGCTGCAGAATAAACCAATATCTGAAACCAAGTAGATAGTAATATTTCTTTTCTATATCCGGCATATCCAATCCAAAGTGGTCATATAAAACAACTTTATATGTAGCATCGTAAGTGCCATTGCCTGATTTATTGAATTTCGTAAGCTGTACCTCATAAGCCCATGTATCATTCATACAAATGGTAAGACCTCCCATGAAGGTGTCTTTCATCGTTGAAAACTGCGGATGTCCCCATCCTCTTTTTCCAAACTTTCCGATCTCATCATCTGTAAAATGGATTTCATCATCTTCAATAGAGGCTACACTTCCATAGTTTTTCTTAATTCTGTCAGCAATTTCATCTTCCATGCTTAAGCAGAATCGTTGGTTTGAAGGATGCTGCAATACATGTTTTGTAAGCACAGGATTGGTATATTCACCACCTTCGCTTCTTTTAAATTTTTCAATCATATCAAAAGCAACAGTTTCCAGTTCGCCGACTGAAAAAAGTGTTCCTACCATGAGCTTGAACCCAGCCCATAGTTCTTCATCGGTCTTATCTCTTATCTCCGACTTGATCCAAACGCCTTTGCTTTCTACATCCTGAAGCGTATATCTTGAAGGGTATTGATTGGAAACACCCAGACCATAGCACATATCATCCGCCATATTCACTCCTTTCCTGTCTTTTCCTTTAATTTTAAACCTGTCAATGTAAAGAGGTAATGGATTGGTTATTTTGACTTCTACACTAACCTTGTCAATCGGAGTTTTAAAATAGGCGTAAACCCGCATATCATAACAGGGAAGCTTCACCTGTATTGTCTCCGTATTTCCGGTGATCGAAGAATAATCGAAAAAGAAAGGGATAGAAATTCCATTTATTTTTTCCTGCCATTGAAGCTTTTTATACTCACTTTTCGTTGCAGATCTGTTAAAGGTTGCTTTGAACCAATATTTTACGCCTTCTTTAGGTTTATCAATTTTCCCTCCGTTATCATCTAAGGGGCCTTCTACCTTTACAACCAGTAATGTATTGTCTTTTTTCGCCTGATATTCGTCAAATTTCTTCCCTCCTTTTTTCCCATAAAAAGTGTTTTCCTGAGGAGATTTAAAATCCAGAGTTCCTTTGGAAGCATCTTTCATAATATGTTCAGCTTCCTTGTAGGACTTCCCAAAGACATTTCTTACGATATTTCCGCCTTCGCCTGCCATATTACTGCATTTTTACCTGTTTACCACTATTGATAAGTACTTCCTTGGCACTTTCTACATTGATGGCCTCTTTTGTACTGATGTAAGAGCCAGCTTCCATATTTTCCGTAATATTTTTAGCTGTAGATTTTCTGCCGGCTTCAGCCGTTTCAATAATATTACTTGCTGTCAGATTGTAATCATCATTGGCTGTTTCCGTGATATCTTCACCGGCCATAATATTGACATTTCTCTGAGCTGAAGCAATGATATTTTTACCTGCATTAATCTGCACATTTTCCCCGGCAGTGAAGGTTATATTTTTGGGAGCATTAACGATAATATTTCCTTTTCCATCCATTAAATAAGTATTTCCGCTTGGATCCTCTATGAAAATACTTCCTTCCTGGTCATTAAAGATCACTTTATTTCCACTTCTTGTCTGAATAGATTTAAGATGATTGTTGACACTTCCTCCCAATGCCACCTGCCCATGGAACATCCCTCCCATCGCAAACGGAAAATCCGGATGATGGTATTCAAATCCTACCATTACCTGATCTCCTACTTCCGGTATTGCTACAAAACCTCTGTTTTGAGTAATAACATCTGTACCACCTGCATCCGGACTCATCATTCTTATAAAATGAGTTGTATCAGGATTTTTCTGCCAGTCAAATCTCACCTGTATTCTTCCCTGATTAAGTGGGTCTGTATTGGAAATAACGGTAGCAACCTGTGGTTCTGCTTTAGGTTCTATAAATTCAGGTTTTGGCATAAAGCCTGTCCCTTCAGCAATAGCTTCAAAGCTTCCTGTGTAATACCCCCGGGCATTGACTTCATGAGAAACTTCGGTAATCGTAAGTTTTGTAAAATAAGAAGTCTGGCTGGTATCTGGCTTTCTCATTTCTATATCTGCAAGACAACCAGGATATAAAAATGGAACGGTTGTATTTCCTGAAACGGTAAATACTTCTACAGCGGCACTTCCGGCAGCACTTTTCTGAGAATCGCTTACATCCACAAACATATTGGCATTGATGGGCGCCGGAGAGAGTGAACGGGTTTTAAAGATATTGTTGTTCAGCTCATATGCTTTGGAAGGTATTTCCCCTAAATGTCTGATATTATTTTCAGAGCCTTCCATTTTAGTATGGCTGCTGCTGTTATATCCAAAAAACTGAGGATTGGTATGTACAGCATTCAGTTCTACCTGAACATCGCTTGCATTGCTTCCGTATACGAGACGAATCGGTTTTTCTGAGGGTGGAAGTTTTCCGAAATGAAGGACTTCACCATCATAATAAAACTGTTCCCCATAGGCTTCTGCAGTTCTTGCAAGATAATTGTAATGGGTTTCGTTATATTGTGCACTATAATTGATATAGCTTTTATTCTGAGTATCTACTCTGAAATCAAATTTCTCTGACCCCAGTGCTTCTTTACATATTTTATTGGCAATAATTCCTGTATTAACAGCCTGATCTCCTCCAAAACTTTGAGTATGGGGAGCAGCATCCATGAGAATGGTTGGGCTATAACCTCTGAGTACAATATTTCCCAAACTCATTTTTTCCTGGCTGAACGCGGCTTTGGTAATGACCCCTACAAAAGTTCTTTCAGGGCTTTCACTTTCGTAATCTTTGTATTTAAAGACAATCGTAATCCTCTTTCCCAAAAACTGGCGCGCTTGTTCCAGGGTATGGTTTTGGGCTTCTCCAAGGGAATCATGGGCTAGAATAAGTTCAAAATTGTGATGTCTTCTGGCACTTTGCTGTAAACGGAAATGCTTGAAGTGTTTGATAATTTTGCCTTCAATCACAATATCCAGCTTTACCACACGGTTGATTCCGGGAATATGATTCTCAGAAATCTTATCAGAATTCGAGGCATTTTTATTCATAGTGATTAGGTGTTTTTTTCAGAACTTTATTTAAAATAAACAGCTGTTCTATAAGGTTAAAAAAGGCAGAACAACATCCCTTGAACCGGTGTGCCATTCTGCCTGATCGTTTAAATTCTGAATACTATTAAGAAGGCCAAGCTCCGAAATAAGAAGAAGTTCCAAGGTCTATCTGTTCTGCACTTACCACAAAACTGATGTACATACTGTTCTCATCTACAGCATCGAAATCTACTTCATGCTGAATTACATAACCGTTATTCCACTTCAGTGTTGTTAAAGTTCCTTCTTCGTGAGATTTATTGAAAGTGATCTCACCTACAGTAGGCTTATATTTTCCGTTCAATAAACTTTCAAGAATGTCTGATTTTTCAGTAGCTTCTACCGTGATTTTAATAAGAGCATTGGAAGGATCTGATGCTACACGTCCTGATACGTCTGTAGATCTTGATACGCTGTAGTTAAGCTTTAATAACTTTTGTCCTTCACCGTTGTTGAATTTTAAAATTCCTCTTGAATTTCTTTCTGCCATGATTTGTAAATTTTAATGGTTAATATTTTATGATTTGTTTTTCTATATCACCAAATATAGATGTAATTACAAAACGTAAATAAGTTTTATTATTAAATTTTAAAAAGTGTCGTAATAATACGACTAACACTTGTTAGGTAAATTACATCCTACAAATCAGTTGTTTGACATTTACAGCTCTTTAAAATCGCAGTATTTTTTTGCTTGTTTAAGATATTTAAAACAGGGGTTAAAATTTCAAAATTCATCAACAAAATAATATCTTCAGATAAATTGTAAAGAAGAACAGCAATTTTAGAACAGAAAATCAATTTCAGAATTGAAAAAATAGGGACAGAAGGACATGAAAAAATAAAAATCATAAAAAAATGAAAAAAATAAGATGAACAAAACCACTGATGAACAAAGCATTGGAACCTAAAACGAGCTATAGTAAAAGATTTCCTCAAAAAAATAAATCAAAAAACTTGCGCGGTATTATAAAATGTTATACTTTTGCATCACTTTAAAACAACGAAGTAATAAACGAAAACATAAATGGTTTCTTAGCTCAGTTGGTAGAGCAATGGATTGAAAATCCATGTGTCCCTGGTTCGATTCCTGGAGAAACCACTTCAAAACCTCTAATTTATTTTAGAGGTTTTTTTGTTGTTATACTTTACCAGCTAAAAGTAAAATTAACGCAAAGGACTTATTATTTTAAAGCTAAATTTTAAAGGGAGCAAAGATGGGAATCAATCTCATTGATTCTCCTAAGTATACGTCTATCCGGTTTTACCTGTTCAGCCAGCTGAGACATTCTGCAATCTGTGTTTTACTGATAAAAACCTCAGCATTCACTTCCGGCTCCGGAGAAAGTCTAAGTTCTACTTTCTGACTGGAATGTTTGATAATTTCGGAAACAGACTCTTTGTTAATGATAAACTTGCGGTTTATTTTAAAAAAAATATCCGGGTTGAGCTTCTGAATAATATCTTTAATGGTATCATCATAGATATAGGTCTGATGATCTTTTGTAGTAAGGAAAAGGTATTTACCGGAAGCAAAAAAATACGCAGTATTATGCTCGTCAATTGATTTAAGCTTATTGCCTTCTCTCACCATAAAACGTTTCATCACCTCATCTTCTGCCTGATGCAGTGAGGAAATTGATTTAAGCACCGGTTCCGGATCAAAATTGTTACGTATAGAAATAAACTTTTGTAAAGCTTTATGCAGATCCTCTTCTTCAAAAGGTTTCAGAAGGTAATCAATGGTAAAATGCCTGAAGACTCTCATGGCATATTCATCAAATGCAGTAATGAAAATAATCGGGGTAAAAAGCTCTACATGCTCGAAGATTTCAAGGCTCATTCCATCACCAAGATGGATATCCATAAAGATAAGATCTGCCGAATCTTTCTCAAAAAAATCAATCGCCTGTTTTTTGGAACGAAGAATAACAGTCTCTGTAACAGGGACTATGCTCTGTGCATCTAAAAGATTTTTCAGATAATTCACAGCCAGCAGTTCATCTTCTATAATGGCAATTTTCATAACAATGCAAAAGTACAAAAAAACCGCTGAAACAATTAAGTTCAAGCGGTTTCATCTGTATTGAATTTGATATGAAGTTCTATAGATTAGGGTTATTCTTCTTCGCGCTCATTGGATATTCAATGGTATATCGCGGATCATTCTGCTGAAGAATATATTCCTTGCCACTGATGGTGTGGCTTATTTTTTTCTGATTTGCTCTTCTTAAGTCGAACCATCTCTGTCCTTCCAAAGCAAATTCTCTGAATCTTTCATCCAGAATAAAGTTCATAAATGCTGTAGAATCCATTGAGTTTACTGCATTTTGAACTGAAGTATATCCATCCGGAGTGTATCTGTTTTTTAATACTTTCAGAAGTGTTTCTTTAGCTTCAGTCAGTTTATTCAGCTTTAATAACGCTTCAGATTTTATAAAGTACTGCTCTGCAGTTCTGAAAGACACTTTGAACTCTAAGCTTCCTCCTTTAATAACTTTATACTTACTACCATTTTTTTCAAAATACATGCCAAACCTTTTATCGGCAGGAGTATTGTATGAAGAAATCAATTCCGGAGATGCAAAAGATAAGACCTTTATAGAGTTATCCCAGGTATTGTCCAACGCCATGATAGATTCCGGGGAAGCATAATGATTAGGCGGAGTATTTACTGTATTCAAATTGCTCAAATCACCTTTTACTGCCAGTACCTGATCTGCATAGTTTAAAGCTTTATTCCAGTCTCCTTCATACAAAGCTGTTCTTGCTTCAAAAGCCAGCAATGCTGTCTTTGAGAATCTGTAGTTTACTCCCAATGCCTGCGTTTGTTCTACCATCAGACCTTCAGCTTTTTTAATATCTGCATGAACCTGGTTGTAAACTTCTTGTACAGAAGATGGCTTCAATACCTCTTCCAGATCAATTTCAAGATTGATAGGAACTCCCTTGTCTGTAGAAGCTGTTGCACTGTTGTAAGGTTTTCCATATAAATTCACCAAATCAAAATACAGGTAAGCACGCAAAGCATACGCTTCTGCTAAAATCTGGTTCTTTTCAGGAGAATCCTGCATTGTTTTGCTTCCTTCGTTGATGATCTGGTTCAGATAGAAGTTTACGGTATAAAAGCTTAACCAAGGAAGTTCTGCAGATGTAGAATCATAGTTTGAATCCTTCCACATCGCAATTTCACGATAAGAAATAAAATCTACTCCATTGTCATCAAGATTTGTCTCGTCAGTACGAAGGGCTACCAATGATTTGTGAACGGGATATTTTGAATAGGCTGATGTCAGTACTTTTCTATAATCTTCAGAGGTAACAGGAATAATTTTTCCTTCCGGCTGAATATCTAAAAACCTGTCGCATCCGATATTGATAAGGCTGATTGCTGTAAGCGCTATGATTGTTGTAATTTTTCTCATTTTTCTCAAGTTTTAAAAAGAAACATTAAATCCTACGGTCACCGACTTGGTGATAGGCTGTGCATAAATATTACCATACGTTTCCGGATCAAAATATCCGTTATATCCGTTGCTGAATACAAACAGGTTACGCCCTTCAACGCTTAGTCTCAGACTGGAAATCCCCATAGGATTGGTAAATTCTTTAGGCAGTGTATACCCTAAACGAATACTGCTTATTCTTATGTAGCTGATCTCTTTCGCCCATATATCAAGTAAATTGTATGCACTTGAACGGTTTCCGGCAAACCACTTGTTCGCCATCCATCCGTCCGGATTAGCATCCATATCAGGACTTGTAATTCCCGGAAGCGAACCTCCAGCTTCATAGATGTCTCTTGTATAATTTCTTCCTCTATCCAGATCCATCCCCCGGTAAGAAGGCGTTCTCATCACCGTCTGCTTCAGGTTGAATGTTGCAGAGATGGTAAGGTCAAAATTACTTACTTTAAATGTATTGATAATCCCTCCGGTAAACTTCGGGTCTCTGTCTCCTACATAGGTAAACAGGCTTCTAAGCTCAGCGTTTGAAAGTTTAGTATCTACAAGCTGCCCCGGAAGGAAATCTGCATACACATCATATAATTTAAAGAATTCTACTGCTGAAATCTTTTGGTCTCCTTTCCAGAACAATGGGTTTCCATGCTCGTCCATTCCTGCGGTTTTTAATGCAAAAACAGCATTTACAGGCAGACCTTCTCTTGAAGGAAGGAAAGCATTGTCACGAGGCTGCTCACTCAGTACTCTACTCTTGTTGTGAGCAAAGTTGATGGTAGTTGTCCACTTGAAATTATCATGATTAATGTTTCTGGTAGACAACGCCAGTTCAAAACCTTTATTGGTCAAACTTCCCCAGTTCATCATTGTATATTCGAATCCTGTTTCAAGAGGAGTTTCTTTCATACTGATCATATCCGTTCCTTTTCTGCTGTAAACATCAGCGGTAAGGCTTACACGGTTATTGAACAATCCTAAATCAAGACCAACGTTGCTGTTGGTTGTTTTTTCCCATCTCAATTTATCGTTCGGAGGGCTGATAACATTGATAACTCCTTCTTTTACACCTGGAAGAATCGTTGCATCATTGTATTCACCAATAAAGAATGGCGATGTGTTTCTGTCGATATTTCCCTGAAGACCATAAGATGCTCTTAGTCTAAGGTTAGACACCGCAGCAATATTTTTCATGAAGTCTTCCTTCGTCACCAGCCATGATCCTGAAACCGCCCAAATTGGAAGGTATTTATATTTTTTATTCACCCCGAAAAGGTTGGTACCGTCATATCTCACACTTCCGAAGAATGTATATTTCTGATCGTAGGTATAAGATGCTGTAGCAAACATAGAAGCATAAGCATTCTCTATAGGAGCTGCCTCACGGTAGGTTTCATATCTTTTATCTGCTGCAAAACCTGAATTCGGGAAAACGATTGCCGTGGCTCTTCTTGTTTTTGGATCGTATCCGAAAGCTCTGGTAATAGTAGTATTATCTTCTGTTTTACGGATTTCCGTTCCTGCCATCAAATCAATCTCGTGCTTGGAATTGATTTTCGTGCTATATGCAGCCTGTAATTTCCAGTTGTACTGAAAGAAATCGTTATCCCAGTTTTGTTTTACAGCACCCGCCGGTAGAAAGTAATTGTATTTACCATCTTTATAATAACGGGTATTTTCTTTCATTTTTCTGGTGAAGTATGTATTCTCCGCAGCAAATTTCTCTGTTTTATTGGTATCATACTGAAGACCTAACTGAGAGGTAAATCTTAAACTTTTTGAAGCTTTATATTCTAAATCTAAAATCGCTTTCAAAGAGTTATTTTTCAAAGAATAGTTTGTATTTTCTCTTTCTTCAAGGAAATTGAAAGGAATATAACGATCCTCGAAACCGTCTATATCTTTATCATAATTATAGCTTCCATCTGCATTGAAAGGCTTCATGTAAGGATTAGCGTTTCTGGAATAATTAACAGGGTTGATGGAAGCATCAGCATCCGTTACAAAAGATTCACGCTCACTCTGTGTTCCGAAAATAGAGATTCCTGCATTTAACTTATCGCTTAATTTGTAATTGTTTTTTAAAGTAAGGTTATAACGCTTAAAACCCGTACCGATAGTTGTTCCTTCTTCATCATAATATCCCAGGGAGAAATAGTAATCTGCACGGTCACTTCCTCCGGAAACACTTAATCCGTATTGTTTGTTGATGGCATTTCTGTATAACAGTTTACCCCAATCTGTATTGTTGTTTCTTAAACTATTTATTTGTTGGCGTGTGAATGAATTCAGCGCATCAAAACCACCGTTTCTGAAAGCATCAAGCTGGCTATTCTGAGTCAGAATTCTCATCACTTCCCCTTTATCTGCACGGTAAGTAAGATCCGCACGCTTGGCAAGCATCAATTCCAGATCTACTTTTTCGGAAGCATTTAAAAGATTTAGTTTCCCAAAATCAGGACGTGAAGTAACGAAAGTATCTGCTGAGAAGTTCAGTTTTAAACTTCCTTTCTTACCTTTTTTCGTAGTAATGGAAATTACTCCATTTGCCGCTCTTGCCCCGTAAATTGCAGTTGCTGCTGCATCTTTAAGGATCGTAATATCTTCAATATCGTTAGGGTTCAAACCTGCGATAGAGAAGTTCTGAAGCTGGTCAATATTGTCTTTATCGGTAAAGTTCGGGACATCATTTCCTTCTAATGGAAGGCCGTCAATTACCCATAGCGGATCCTGAGGACCGGAAAGAGAAGCTGTACCTCTGATTCTAATCTTTGCAGGACTCCCCGGAGCTCCGGTTTCAGGAGTTACTGCCACACCTGCAATCTGCCCTGCCAGCATCTGGTCTACACTGGCAACACCAGCCTGAGTGATGTTATCCATTTTCACTGTAGAAACCGCTGAGGTCTGCTTACGTTTTTCAATTTTCTGGTAACCGGTGATGATTACTTCCTGGATTTTATTTTTGTCTGTAACTTCAGAAGTCAGCCTTATTGTATAGCTAGTCTGCCCTTCATTCAACTGAATTACTCGGGATTCGTACCCCGGGTAGCTTACTGATACAGATTTGGTATCAGCAGGAATTTCCAATATAAATTTTCCGTCCTTATCGGTCACTGTACCTACTGATACACTTTCAATAATTCCTTCTAATTCTGTTTTTGTAGAGACAGACTGCGTCTCAATTTTTATTGATGCACCAGTAATAACCTGAGAAGTATTTCCGTCTTCTATTTTCCCGGTGATGGTTTTCTTTTGCTGGGCCATTGCTATATTAGCAGCCAAAAGAGGTAAAAGTATTAGAGTTTTTTTCATTGCCGTTTATTTGTTTAAAGCCTCTTCTATACGAATGATTAAATCTGTGTAATGCGCTCTGGAAGCATCATCACCTCTGTATCTTGTTCTGTTCAGTAAGTCCAGAACCTTCTGAAGTTCCGCCCTTTTGTAAGTAGTGACTTCAGATACTCTTTTCATGGATGAATAATTAATATTCCTAAGACCATGATCATCTTCATGGAAATTACAGATGGTCGGGATGTTCAGATTATCATCGACTTTCAATCCTTTTACCGCTGTTTTTTCAAATAATTTATTCACCGAAACAATCAGGGCATCTACATAGTTTTTCTGAGTCATTTTTTCAAGCATCGTCAGGCTTCCTTTTTTGCTAAAAATGGCTGTTCTTACCTGATCAAATAATTTCTCAACGGTGTAGATTTCTTCTTTTGAACCAGACATCTCATGTTTCAGCTCATTTTCAAGTAACCTCAACAATCGGTCATCCATAAACAGGGAATAGATATTCGCATACTGCATTCCTCTTGCCATGGTATACGGTGTCTGCTCGAATGGCCCCATTGGTGAATCTTTAACCGGGTACGTTTTTTCTGTAATCGGATTAAAGAATAACCATTCCGGAAGGTTGATCGCATTTTTAATAAGATAATCAACAGCTCTTGTCTGTATTTCAGCAGGAACGGCTTCGTAAGCTTTCTTTTTGTTGCCAAAAACCGTATTATTCAGATAAATTCCTCCAACATTTGCCATCACATGACCTGTATACAGATCCCACTGTCCGATAGCTCCCATATACAGTTTCCCGGCATCCGTATATTCTTTACCGTCTTCATACGTCCATTTTAAAAGATTGTTGACAACCACTTTCAGGTTTTTCATCCCATACTCGCTGGCTTTCATCGCATCATCTCCTAAATCTTCAGACTGCGAACGCGGATCGATAGTTTCCAGATAGCTCTGCTGCTCACCATAGAAATACATCGGATCATCCTCATGTTTTTCAATTAAGTTTCTCAGTGCTTTTTTCTCAACAAATTCATCAGGATACCAACGGTAACCCCAATCTATAGCATATTTGTCGTAAAGACCAATTTTCGGAGTGATGGCTGTAACCCCATCTTCGGGCTGAGCTACGTAATTGTAACGTGCATAATCCATAATGGAAGGTGCTGTACCACCCATTTTGTCTGTAAATTCTTTTGAACGAAGCGATTCTACAGGGAAGGCAAAGGATGCTCCCATATTGTGCTTCAATCCGAAAGTATGCCCTACCTCATGAGATGAAACAAAACGGATGGCTTCACCCATGTGCTCATCACTGAATTTATTTCCTCTCGCTTTCGGGTCGATAGGTCCTGTCTGGATTCTCATCCAGTCATGAAGAGAAGTCATTACATTGTGCCACCAGATAATATCTGCCTCGATAATTTCTCCACTTCTTGGATCTACCACAGAGGGTCCCATTGCATTTGACTTTGGCGAAGCGGCGTAAGTAATTACAGAATATCTTACATCATCAATATCAAAATCTTCATCTTTTTCATCCGGCATTTTCGCAATCACTGCATTTTTGAATCCTGCCTGCTCAAACGCCGCCTGCCAGTCATGTACTCCGGCAATGATTTTCTCACGCCATTGTTTTGGTGTTGCCGGATCGATATAATAAACGATCGGTTTCTTAGGTTCTACCAGCTCACCTCTTAAATATTTTTCTTTATCCTCGTCCTTTGGTTCAAGGTTCCATTTGGTAATGAAAAACTTTTCATCCATTTTCTGCTGGTTGTCATTAAACGACCAGTGCTTTTCGGAGAAAAATCCTACTCTTGAATCTGCAACTCTCGGTTTCATCGGTATTTTAGAAAGCAGAACCAGATTGGTGGTAACTCCTAATGTTACCGGAAGATCTACCCCGCCTTCATTTACAGAAGTAGACAACTGAGACTTCACCACAAGATTCTTAGGGAAAGTTTTCACTCCTTCTATGTAAGAAAGACTTGATTTCACAGATCCTCCCAATCCTACATTCGCTAAAACATCATTGAAGCTCTTTTGATTACCATCAAAAACTTTATTGACTTTAATGGCTACGGCTGTAGAATCACTGTTTTGTGCTTCAATATCAAAGACTTCAATTACAGATTCTGAAAAGTTGTCTTTCACAGATTTTGTAATCGCATCATTTTTTGGGGATGATACTTTAGGAACCACCGTTTTTACCCATACTTTTTTAGCTACGGGATCACGATGAAAAGAGATGACCTTATTTTCATAATTCATTCCTTTGTTCAAACCTGCCTCATTCACCTGCATGGGTACCTGAGAGAGTTTGTTCACCACCAAAAACTGACGTCCCATCAAGCTGTCAGGAATTTCAAAATAAATATCCGTTTTTACCTGAATCGTATTAAAAAGTCCTTTTTTATAGGTTCCTTTTTTAATCAGATCTTCAATTTTTTTTGTTTTCTTGGAGGAAGAAGTTTCTGTCTTATCCGTTTTTTCTTTGTTGACCTTTACCGTATCTTTATCTTTTTTCTGTGCTATTGCCATTGGTGAAGCCATAGCAAGGCCGAGATACAGAGCAAGTCTGTAATTCTTCATTAAAATAGTCCGATTCATTCCAAATAGTAAATATCTTAGTTTCAGTAAGCAAAGCTATAGGTATCGCGAATCATATATATAATATTAGGGAGTGAATGGTGATTTTTCGGGAGTGAATGGATTTTTATTTTCACTTCAATAAAGGCAAAAAACATATGAAATATTCACCATCTACAGAAATATGAAGAAGATTATTTTTAAAATACTCATAAATTTGATTCAAATAATCAATTCCAAATTTCTCTCCCTGCACCGGTTCACTTTTTGGCTGCCAGGTATTCTTTACAGTGATACCTTCCTCATCCACAACAATGATAATTTCCAGAGGCTGATCTATCGTTGCAATATTATGTTTGGTGGCATTTTCCGTTACAATCTGAAGGGATAAATACGGAATTCTTTTTTCCAGACTTTCCGGAGCATTAATAATCAGTTCAAACTTCATCTCTTCATCAAACCTGCTTTTCAGAAGTTCCATATACTGCTGTATAAATTTGATTTCCTGCGAAACCGGAACTATATTCTCTTTCGGAGGAACTATAAGATACCTGTAAATCTTAGACAGATTCATGGTAAATTTCTGTGCATTCTCTTTATTGATACCAATCAGCATGTAAAGAGAGTTCAGAGAATTAAAAAGAAAGTGTGGATTAATGTTATTCTTAAGCTGCTGAAGCTGGTTGATCACTTCTGCTTTGTGCATCTTTTCGTTTTCTACTAACAGTAAATTCTTTTCAGACTGTATTTTTTCTTTTTCCTGATAAGCCAGATTTGCAGATCGTTGAAATAAAATAAAAACAGTGACAATAAGGAATAAAGCTGCAAGGAAAATATAGACCGTGTAGGTTTTTATCTTGCTGATGTTTTCATCAATAATGAAATTAACATGGTTCACCACTGTGTATCCATCAAAATTATCTGTTTTTAATGGTTTTATGAACCGCGTTACTTCAACTCCAAGATATTCCGAAACCGCTGTTCCTTTGGTATACCCCGCTTCAGTTATACCAGATAATGTATCTTTAGGCTTAATATCTGTAAAATCAAAAATATTCTTTCCGATGTATTTCTTCTCCGGATGGGTAATACAAATTCCTTCTTTAGTAAAAACATAAGCGTAGGTATTGGAGCTTTTGTCTACATTGATAAAGTATTGATGAAGATCATCAAGGCTTACGGTAGAGCCATAATAGAGCTTGTTTTTATCAGGCAGTACCAGAGAATCATAGCTCACCCAATACATACTGTCTTTTTTAGTGATCAAAAGATCCCTGAAATGCCCGGATCCGTTATTTTTTAAAACAATAGTTTTCTCTTGATGACCTGTTTTTTTGAAAATATCGGATAATGGATTATTACTTTCTGTTTTTCCGGAAGCTGTATTTTCGTAATAATACCAGCTGTAAGGCAGCAGATTTCTTTTTTTGTTTAAATCATTTAAAACCAAAGAATAATCTTTGTAATTCTTCAGTCCATCTTTCTGAATCAATGCACGAAGCAGATATTGATAATCCTCAATATTCCTGAATTCATGCTCTATGGATTCATATTTACGAAAGAAGGTTTTCTTTGCAAAATCATCGGTATTTTTACGGCTGTCTTCTGTGATCAAAAGACTCAAAACGGCAAATGCTGCCACTGCAATCAGGCAGGCAGACAGAACAGCGATGTAAATGGATTTTTGGGATAATGCGTGTTTAAAATTAATAGTCAAGTTTCTCTAAATTGTTGTTCTCCTACATATAAATTATTCGTTTGCAAAGGTATAACAAAGATTCCAGTACCGTAAAGTGAATTATTTATATCTTTGAAACTGGTAATGGACCAGCTTATTTGGGAACCCAAACATGTATTTTCAGCTATTTATTTCAAAAACATAAAAAAACTACCAAAAAGATGGTAGTTTCAATATATTCAGATTCTGATTTTTTTTCTACAACTTTCTTAATAATTCTTCGGTATTCAGGATCGTGGCAAATTCTTCACTCAGATTGGCTAATGCCATGAGATGAACCAATTCTGCTTCATATTTTTCTCCATGTATCCCTACCCTATCAAAAGCTGCCGTAGCATCAGAAATCACATAGGTTTCAAATCCAAAATTTTCCGCCATTCTTGCTGTAGTGGAAACACAATGATTGGTCGTAATTCCCAGAATCACCAGTGTATCTAATTTCTGAAAATCTAATTTTTCTTTCAAATCAGTTCCAATAAAAGCACTGTTTACATTTTTTGTAATAATAGATTCATTATTTTGGGGCAAGACATAGTCATTGAATTCAAATCCAGGATCAGACTCATGCAGTTTAGATTGAAGATTTGTTGAGCTGTGTCGGATGTGAAATATTGGCAAATTCAAGCTTCTCCATGCTTCCAGTATTTCTCCGCTTAATTTTTCTGCTTCTTTATTATTTCTGTTTCCTCCCCAATAGCTCTCATCAAGAAATCCTTTTTGAACATCAATAAGAATCAATGCTGGTTTTTTATCTCGTAATTTCATCTGTTTTTATTTTATACATTCATTATTTGAAAAGTCTGTTCATAAGAAACTCATTATATTCATCTTTCATAGGAGAATCAAAGAGATCGAATACATGCAGCGCACCGGGAATTACCCATAATTCTGTTTTCACTCCTGCTTTATATAAGAGCTGAGCATATTCTACATCTTCATCTCTTAAAGGATCCAACTCACAGGCAACAATGGTAGTTTGCGGTAACCCGGAAAAATTATTGAAACACGTAAGATCCGAATATTGAATGCTTTTATCTTTATTTTCTTCGCCCAGAAAATGCAGCCACGCTGTCTCTGCATAGTTTTTATTCCATAATGGAATATCCGTAAACTCTTCCATTGAAGGAGTATTCAGCCTGTTGTGAATCACAGGATATAGTAAGAACTGATGTTCTATATTTTTAATATGATGATCTGCTGCCATTTGGGTTACAGATGCTGCCAGATGCCCACCTGCACTTGCCCCGAAAATAGTAATACGATCAGAATTAATCCCCAGCTCTGACTCACCGTGTCTTATAATCCATTGTAAAGCATCAAAACCATCTAAAACAGGAATAGGAAACCGATATTGAGGAGCCAGCCTGTAATCAACGGAAATAATGATTGCCTTCAGTCTATCTGAAATTTCAAACATCTGGTCATCCACCTGCTCCGGTAATCCGAAAACATACCCTCCTCCATGAAAGTAAAGGAGAACCCTTTCCCGGTTGAAACCTTCAGGTTGATAAACATGAAGTCTTATCTCGTATCCATCTTCTGAACTTGGTATAAAAATATCCCGTACAGCAATATGATCCGGTTTTTTGAAAGGATGGGCTTGCGTAAATTCGTTTCTTTCCTGTTGAATAATTTCCGGAGCACTCAAAAATAAATTTTCATCAATTTCCAACGAATAAGGAACATTTTCAATGCTATTTTTTAAATTACTGTTAATTCTATTAAAATTCATATCATCCTAAATATTTTATTCCACATAAGTGATAAAACCACTTTCCGACAGGATATTTCCTGTTTTTATTTGTAAATTTAACCTATCAACATCCCCCTTTCCAAGTGTACAAATGATTGTCTGGAACGAACAAAAATGTAAGTATGAGTATTAAAGAATCATCCACCAATAATGAAAATAAGAAAACACTGGAATACAGCTGTTCTGAAATATATGCTGTGAATCTCATCAGCGGCCGCTGGATTCTTTCCATCTGTTACCACCTTAAACATGGGAAACTAAGATTTTTTGAACTGAAAGATAAAATCCACAATATTTCTGAAAGAATGCTTACCCTGCAGTTGAAAAAAATGGAGCAGGAAGAGCTCATTACCAAGAAAGTATATGCAGAAGTGCCCATAAAAGTAGAATATGAGCTTACAGAAATTGGTAAAAAACTGATTCCGGTTTTGGATCATCTGGAAGTATGGGGTAACGAGCATAAAAAAGTAAAGAAGAAATAAGCTAAATTCTCACTACTTTTTTAAAGAAAAAACCTAAAGAACAACTCTTATTTTATACACAAACCGAAATGCAGAAAAGCAGGTGTAAGTCTTAAAGTTAGTTAATATCGTTGTTCAGACCACAGATTCAGCATGCTATATTTTTAAAATTAATTATCTTCGCCTACAAATCTTATTTGAAAATGAAGAAGATCATCTCCGGGATATCTATTTTTTGTGCCATCGCTATTTCTGCTCAGGAAGCTATTCAGTTTCAGGAGCTGCCATTCAAAGATATTATTGCCAAAGCCAAGAAAGAAAAGAAATTGGTTTTTATTGATGCATATGCTTCATGGTGTGGTCCATGTAAAATGATGGAGAAAAATGTTTTCACCCAGAAATCTGTGAGTGATTATTACAATACCAATTTCATCAATGCAAGATTTGATATGGAAAAAGGAGAAGGCAGAGACATCGCTTCTAAATTTGGCGTACGTTCCTATCCTACTTATCTTTTCCTGAACGGCGAAGGAGAACTTGTTTCCAGAAATACCGGTTATATGGAAGAGAGCATGTTTGTGGCTATGGCTCAGGATATCAATTCACCAGGAAATAAAAAAGGGTCACTGAAAGATCGTTTTGCCAGTGGTGATAAGGATCCGGAATTCCTGACCAATATTATGAAACTGAACGCCAACACAGATTATGACTTTGCCAAAAAGGCTTCCGAAAGATATTTTCAGAATAAAAAGAAAACTGAGGAACTTACAAAAGATGAAATCGGCTTTCTGCTCTATTTCGTAAAGTCGTCAGAAGATCCCAACTATACTACTTTCGCATCCAGAAAAGCAGAGATCATTAAATTTCTTCCCGAAGAAACCTACAATGAATTTGATGCTCAGCTGAAATTAGGAAAAGTAGTAGAACAGTCTATTGATGATAAAAATAAAAAAATCAATGATGATTATTTTTTAAAGACGGCTGAACCATTGGTAGGAAAAGAAGCTGCTCTTAAAAAACTGAATCAGACCAAACTGAGCTATTATGAGCAGAACAGTAATTTCCCTGAATATGAAAAAGCGGCTTTAGACTATTATAAAAATTCTGATTCATTTGATCCTAATGAACTTTTAAGAGCTGCCTGGATATTTGCAGATCATGTGAAGAACCCATCTTCATTAAAGAAAGCTACTGAATGGGCAGAAAAATCTGTCATGAGAAGTGAAACTTCAGAAAACACTTATATTCTTGCCAAACTTTATAATCTTACAGGAAATAAAGAGATGGCAAAAAACTATGCTGAAATGTCTAAAAATATAGCAGTTCAAGGCAATAAGGATTCTCAATTAGCAGATGAATTATTAAAGCAAATAAAATAAAATATTACATACCGGATGAAATATAAATTATTAGCAGCAGGCATTTTAGCTTTCCTGTCAGCAACTACATTGAGTGCTCAGGAACAGGAACAAGGAGGACAGGATAAAAGTTTATACATAAAAGGAAATGCTTTATTTGCTCCGATAGGAATTTTAAATCTTGGAATAGAAAAACAAATCAGCCCAAAATATACCCTGCAGGGAGATGTTTTCATTTCACCATGGAAGTCTTTCTCAGGACATGAATTACAGTTTTATTCTGTATCTGCAGAAGGAAGATACTATTTTAATGAAGCATTTAAGCACTGGTATGTAGGAGCCAACATAGGTTTTGCGGCCTACAATGCTTCAAAATGGAATTACTGGAATGATGATACTTTTGAAAACTGGAATGGAGAAACTCTCCGCAACTCTAATCTGTATCAAAGAGGATTCTCTGTTATGCTGGGGGTTACAGCAGGATATCAATTCCAGTTATCTGAACGATGGAACCTTGACATTTACGGAACAGTCGGAACATCACAAGGATTTTACAAGGGATATGACCGTACCACAGGAAGACGTTATGATTCTGCTGAGAAATTCAATAAAAGCGGTGAAATCATCCCATACAGAGGAGGGGTAATGATTTCTTATAAATTAAGATAAGACAATGAAGCTATTCGGAAAAAATCATATTATCATTTTAGTGATCACTTTTGTGATCCTTTTTTTAATGAACTATATCGGAAATGATCTTCCTGATAAATTGCAAAGAGCTTTAATGACTGCTTTTGCGGGAGTTGTTGGATTAACGATCGGGCTCTTTATATTGAATAAGGGCAGAAATGATAAAAATCCGCCCCAAAATTTTGATTAATTAATCTTCATACACCACATACCGGGTTCTGATCTTTTCGAAACTTTCCAGATCTGTTTTCCAGGAATTTTTAATTTCCTGAATTGATTTTCCATCAATGATCTGTTTTCTGAAACTATCAGTTCCGGAAAGGGTATCAAACCAAAGATTTTTAAGGAAGAAATCCTGCTGAGGATTTTTATAATTCTGATACGCTTTGATTACCCATTCAAGATTGAGTTCTCTTAAGTCCTTCAGATATTCTGAAAGATTTTCGCCATAACAAAGTTTTCCGTTCAGGAATGGATCTTTAGCACCATAGCTTGGCTTTGGTGTAAACTGGTAAGGAAGATCTTCCGTCCATGGAGAACCATAAATCTGGAAAGGAAGATCCGTACCTCTTCCTACCGAAACCTGAGTTCCTTCAAAAAAACAAAGGCTTGGATATAAATTGATTGCTTTATCATTCGGTAAATTCGGAGAAGGTTTATCAAGCATCGGGTAACGTTGCTTTTTATGATAATTCTTCATCTGAATAAGGGTATATTTAGCCTGAACCCCATTTTTCAGCCATTTTTCTCCATTTACCATTTTTCCATACTCTCCTATTGTAAGCCCGTAAACTACAGGAACTTCATGCATTCCTACAAAACTTGCCCATTTTTTTCTCAATACAGGTCCGTCAGTATATCCGTCATGCGGATTGGGACGATCCAATACCATGATCTCAACATTATTTTCAGCACCTGCTTCCATCAGATAAGACAGAGTGGAAATATAGGTATAGAATCTTACTCCAACATCCTGGATATCAAAAATAACAATATCAATTCCGGCCAGCTGCTCAGGCTTTGGTTTTTTATTATTTCCATACAGGGAAACAATCGGGATCCCTGTTTTTATGTCTACACCATTTTTCACTTTTGCACCCGCATC
Organism: Chryseobacterium sp. GVT01B; assembly: GCF_019970045.1. Taxonomy (GTDB): domain Bacteria; phylum Bacteroidota; class Bacteroidia; order Flavobacteriales; family Weeksellaceae; genus Chryseobacterium. The sequence goes on along the minus strand of NZ_JAHXYI010000003.1, from coordinate 135,186 downwards.
AGCATCTCCTCTGAAACCATGTTCAGGAGCAAAAATCGATTTGATCTTTATTCCGTTTTTTACCAGAAAATCTACCAGGTGAGTTTTGTCACTCATCAAACCTGTTTGATTGGTTACTACCCCTATCGTTTTATCTTTTAAGAGTGGTAAATACATTTCAGGCTGGTCTGCCCCGGTTTTAAAATCCGATTGAACTTGAGTCTGGGAATAATATTGATTGAATACTCCTAAAAAAATTAGGCAAATCAGAAGTAAATTTTTAATTTTGAAATCTAAATTCATAAGCTTGAAATTTCCTTTATATTTCTCTAGAAAAATAGCATTTTCCAAAGATAACAAAAATAACCTTTCAAGGGTTATCATCTTCATTGGCAGGCTTTCCGTAGCATTGGGGATTATTGTTTCTTTAATTACCGTAGCCACCGGTTTTGGTTCAAAAAAAGCTATCAAAGAGAGGCTGGCAGATTTCAGCGGCCATATTACCGTAAGATCAACGCGTTCAAATTCCTCTTATAACACTTCCGTACTTGATAATCAGGGACTCAATATTGCAAAAATAAAAGAACTTCCCGATGTGGAAAGTACTCAGAAATATGTGACGGTTACCGGAATTATGCGTAATGAACACAATTTTGCGGGAATTATATTTAAGGGAATAGGTAAAGATTTTGACAGTTTACGATTTAAAAAATTCCTTATCGCCGGTACTACGCCGAAAGTTACTGAGAAAGGCTTCAACAATGACGTTGCTATTTCGCAAAAAGTAGCCAATGATCTACATCTTAAAGTAAATGACAGTATTGTTACGGTATTTTTAAAAGCTGATCAAAAACCACTTTACCGTAAATTCAGAGTAATCGGAATTTACAGAACTGATATCAAGCTCATTGACGAACAATTTGTTATTGGCGGTATTAATCATGCAAGAAAAATTCAGGATATGAAGCCTGATGAAATCGGTGGTATAGATATCTTCCTGAAGGATGTAAATGATATCGACAAAGATTTTCCTGACATTGAAAAATTAATCGGCTATAAAAACTACGCTGAAAAAGCTACTGAAAAATTCCCGCAGATCACGGACTGGATCAGTATTTTTGATACTAATATAGCATTGATCATTATCATCATGCTGATTGTAGTGGTTATCAATATCATCATGGTTCTTCTGATCCTTATTATTGAAAGAACAAATTCTATCGGTCTTCTTAAAACATTGGGCGCAAGCAATTCACAGATAAGAGCTACCTTCATCAATTATACCCTGATCATTATGATTCCGGGGCTTTTGTATGGAAATGCTATCGGACTGGGACTTATTTTGATCCAGAAATTCTTTGGAGTCATAAAGCTTAACCCGGAAAACTATTATGTAAGTACAGTTCCGGTAGACCTTAATCCTATCGCAATTATTTCGATCTCGTTGGGAATTCTTCTTATTTCAGGATTGGCTTTAATTATTCCTAGTTACCTGATCAGCAAGATTTCTCCTGTGAAGGTTATTAAGTATAACTAAATTGATAATTGATAATTGATAATTGATAATTAATAATTAATAATTAAAAGTTATTCATTGGCTTTCAAGGGTTTTTGATTTTACCCACAACTTATCCACATATTATCCACAGCGCAGATAATTTTAAAAGCCTTATCTTTGCGCCGCATATAAAACATTTATGAAATACGCAAAAAATATCCTTGAAACTATAGGTAACACGCCGCTGGTAAAGCTTAACAAAGTATTAGGTGAAGATTTCCCGGCATTGGTATTAGCAAAAGTAGAGACCTTCAATCCTGGAAACTCAGTAAAGGACAGAATGGCTCTTAAGATGATAGAAGATGCCGAAAAAGACGGCAGATTAAAACCTGGAGGAACCATTATTGAAGGAACTTCCGGAAATACAGGAATGGGATTGGCACTGGCAGCCATCATCAAAGGCTACAAATGTATTTTTGTAACCAATTCCAAGCAGTCAAAAGAAAAGTGTGATATTCTTCGTGCTGTAGGAGCTGAAGTAATTGTCTGCCCTACTGATGTAAAACCTACTGACCCGCGTTCTTATTATTCAGTATCCAAAAGGCTGGCAAAAGAAACGGAAAACGGATGGTATGTCAACCAATATGACAACTTATCTAACAGAGCGGCTCATTATGAGTCTACAGCTCCGGAGATCTGGGAACAGACTGAAGGAAACCTGACTCATTTTGTAGTAGGAGCCGGAACAGGAGGTACCATCACAGGATGCGGGACTTTTTTCAAAGAAAAAAATCCAAATATTAAAGTAATTGGTGTGGATACCTACGGTTCTATTCTGAAAGAATTCCACGAAACTGGAGAACTGCACTACGACCATGCTTATACTTATATTACAGAAGGTATCGGGGAAGATATCATTCCTGAGAATTATGATATGTCTGTGATTGATCATTTTGAAAAAGTAACGGATAAAGATGGTGCCATCTACGCAAGAAAACTGGCTAAAGAAGAAGGAATTTTCTGTGGATATTCTGCAGGAAGTGCTATTGCTTCTTTGATTCAGATGAAAGATCAGTTCACTAAAGATGATGTGATCGTCGTTTTACTTCATGACCATGGTTCAAGATATGTAGGAAAAATCTACAATGACGAATGGATGAAAGAAATGGGCTGGCTGGAAGAAAATAAAGAAGGGTAATAAACCACTTTACAGATCATAAAAAAACGGAACAAAATTTTGTTCCGTTTTTTATTTTTATTGCTTGATGTTTTCCTTTAATTTACTTTTAAGAATGCTGTATTCTTTCTCACTCATTGCTTTTTTGGGAAACATGTAGCTGTATTTTCCTTCAAGGGAAATAAATTCATTATTGCTGTCAAAATATTCAAAATCTTTCCACTCACTCGTTTCTTTTTCCCCATCAATATTCACAGTGAAAAAATTCTGATCAAATCTGATTTCATATACTTTACATTTTTCCAGAACATTTAAATAATGATTCACCTGTTTTTTCCATCTTGAAACTTTATTAACACTTACCGACAGAAAAACAGCACAAAGCAAAAATATAAAACTCAAAAAATATAAAATACCTTTACTTTCTTTGCTCAGATAATCTTTCAAAAGAAAAACGATGAAAACAATCACTGCAGCAGCAATAGTGGCAATGGTTTTACTTTTCGTTGTAGATGAAAAAAGCAGACTTCCCTGATTACCGCTAAAATAAATATCTTCAAAAATCTTTCTGTCCGGTTTTAGTGTAATCACCTTTTCTTCATTCATAATTATAGAGTTGCTTTAAAAAGCTACAAAACTAAACTAAATATCTTCATATTGATCACTTATTGCCGAAAGTTTATTCATCAGCTCCCTGTTTCTGCGGTTCAGTGCATCCAGTTTTTTCAGCATATTGTGAATCACTTCAAGACCGGGAAGATTGACTTCGAGATCATAATACCAATTGGCAAATTTTTCCAGATCGGGCAGATCATCATACATCAGATAATGGATATTGTCTTCAATCTGTATATTCAGCAGCCCATAGTCTACAAGCTCATCAAAAAAAGTGATTTCTATATTATAGATTCTTACGAGTTCTTCCCGCGATATTCTTTCACTCATAGCTTAGGAATTTTTAAGTTGTTCAAAAAGTTCTTTCTGCTTCTCGGTAAGGTTGGTAGGCAGTTTCACTTCGTAGGTTACAAAAAGATCTCCGTGTTCTCCTTCTTTTTTATAGACAGGAAAGCCTTTTCCTTTCAGTCTTACAGTGATTCCCGTTTGGGTTTCCGGTTTTACTTTAAGTTTTACACTTCCTTCCAGAGTATTTACATTCACTTCTCCGCCTAAAACAGCGGTATACAGATCAATTGTGACCTTGGTTTTCAGATCATCCCCGATTCTTTCAAAATTCGGATCGGCTGGGATATTAAAAGTAATATATAGATCTCCGCTTGGACCTCCATTGACCCCCGGATTTCCATGTCCTTTCAGTTTGATCTGCTGTCCGTCATATACTCCTGCCGGAATTGTGATTCTGACTTTCTTTCCATTAATATCAAAAGTTTGCGGATGGGTTTTCGCGGCATCTCTCAGATTCAGATTCAATTCTGCTTTGATATCATTTCCTTTGAATTTTCCGGAAGCCCTTCCTCGTGAGCTTTTACCAAATCCACCGCCTGCTCCACCGAACATATTCTGGAAGAAATCGGAAAAATCTTCCCCTTCACCAAAATCAGCACCGGAGAATCCGCCGCCATAATTTTGTTGCTGATATTGTCTTTGTTGCTGTTGTTGGGCTTTTTCGTATTCTTCGCCATGTTTCCAGTGTTCTCCGTACTTGTCGTATTTAGATCTGTTTTCCGGATTGCTGAGCACTTCATTGGCTTCATTCAATTCTTTGAACTGTCTTTCTGCTTCCTTATCATCAGGGTTCAGATCGGGATGAAGTTTCCGGGCCTGTTTCCGGTAGGCCTTTTTGATATCATCCTGTGTTGCGTTTTTATCTACGCCTAAAATTTTATAGTAATCTATATAAGCCATAGAAATGAGGTTTACCCAAATTTATGAAATTTAGGTCTGAAAATTGTATAACAAAATGTTAAAAATAAACCTATCTTTGATAAAAAGCACCACATGAAAGAGGTACTGAAAAACTACTCCGGAATCATATTTTTACTTTTGGGAATCACTGTTGGAAGCATCATTGGAATTGTTGCTCCCGGTTTTGTGGAATATATAAAACCTCTGGGGGATATTTTCCTTAATCTTCTTTTTGTGAGTGTAGTTCCTTTGGTATTTTTTGCTGTATCCAATTCTATTTCTTCTTTGGAGCAGCAGTCTAAATTTGGAAAGATCATCCTTGTGATGTCTCTTACCTTTTTATTCTTTATTCTTACGGCAGCTGTTTTTACCATTTGTGCTGTATATCTTTTCCCGGTTTCAGGGGTCTCCGGAAGTTCTGATATAATTTCTGAAGCCGCGAATGATGATACGTGGGGCAATAGAATCGTAAGTTTCTTTACAGTGGGTGAATTTACTGAGCTTTTCTCGAGAAGGAATATGCTTGCTCTATTGGTATTTGCATTTCTAACAGGATTTGCGGCCAGAAAAACAGGTGAAAAAGGGCAGCCATTCAGGGTTTTTATTGCTTCAGGGTATGAAGTGATGAAAGAACTTCTTTTATTGGTCATGAAACTGGCTCCTATTGGTCTGGGTGCTTACTTTGCCTATCAGGTAGCGACTTTAGGTCCCCAGCTTTTTGGATTTTATGCTAAACCTTTAGGATTCTATTATGTTGCAGGAATTATTTACTTTCTGGTCTTCTTTTCTATTTATGCTTTTATGGCGAATGGGCAAAAAGGAGTAAAAAGTTTCTGGACTAACGCAATCTACCCAACTCTTACTGCAATAAGTACCTGCAGTAGTTTTGCAACCATGCCTGCCAATTTACAGGCAGCATCCAAGATCGGAATTCCTAACTCTATTGCCAATCTGGTGATTCCTATTGGGACTACACTGCATAAAAACGGGTCTTCTATGTCATCCATTATCAAGATTTATGTGGCATTTTTAATTATTGGAAAGGATTTCTTTGATCCGGCCAACCTGCTTTTAGCTTTGGGAATTACTGTATTTGTCAGCATTGTGGCTGGTGGTATTCCTAATGGCGGATATATTGGTGAGATGCTGATGATCTCTGTGTATAAATTACCTCAGGAAGCGATCCCTGCTGTAATGATTATCGGGACACTGGTAGATCCTTTAGCCACAGTATTGAATGCTGTAGGAGATATAGTGGCAGCCATGTTTGTCAATCGATTTGTGAAGGTCTGACTTATTTTTTATTTCCTCACATTATTCACTGCGTTTTACGGGCTCCAGGTTTTCATATTCATCGGGAGTGAAAAGTCTGTAATGAACTTTAAACGTCTTACCCAAAGGAGTTTCCAGAGAGAAACCACCAGGTCCGAACCCATCTGTAACATCTAATGTAAAATGTGAATATTTCCAGTATTCAAAAAGGTCACGGTCTATCCAGAACTCGTATCCATTGATCGTTCCTATCATCGCATCGTTCATCCGGGGGAAAAATCCTCCTTTTTCAAAACATTGTGGCTGCGTACCTTCGCAGCATCCTCCTGCCTGATAAAACATTAAAGATCCATATTGTTCTTCCAGTTTTCGGACCACTTCAAGTGCCTGTTCTGTTGCGGAAAGTCTGGATATTTTTGCTTCCATTATTTTTATTTTAGCTTATTAGAAACCTTATTGTTATAAAAAATCCCGGCAGGTAAATTCAGCCGGGATCAGCAACACATCATCAATTAATTTGAGCCGGCAATATCCAAAACGATTCTGCCGTCAATCTGTCCTTTTTTCATTTTATCGAATACATCATTGATATCTTCCAGTTTTGCGGCAGTAACAGTAGCTTTTACCAATCCTTCATTGGCAAAATCCAACGCTTCCTGCATGTCTTTTCGGGTTCCTACAATAGAACCTCTCACGGTGATCCTTTTTAAAACCGTTTCAAAAATCGGAAGTTCAAAAGAGCCGGGAGGAAGACCATTCAGAGCAATGGTTCCTTTTCTTCTTAAAACATCTATTCCCTGTTTGAAGGCAATAGGAGAAACTGCTGTAATCAATGCACCGTGCATTCCGCCAACTTCTTTATGCAAATATTCTCCGGGATCTGTATTTTTCGCATTGACCACAAGATCTGCCCCTAATTTTTTTGCCAATTCCAGCTTGTCATCTGCTACATCAATGGCTGCTACATGCATTCCCATTGCTTTGGCATACTGAACCGCTACATGTCCCAGCCCGCCGATTCCTGAAATGGCAACCCATTCTCCAGGTTTTGTTTCTGTTTCCTTCAATCCTTTATAAACCGTTACTCCGGCGCATAAAATAGGAGCAATCTCCAAAAAATTAACGTCAGACTTCAAATGTCCTACGTATCTTGAGTCTGCGATAACGTATTCTGCAAAACCTCCATCTACACTATAGCCTCCATTTTTCTGGGCCTCACAAAGGGTTTCCCATCCTGTGATACAATAATCGCAGCATCCACATGCACTGTACAGCCACGGAACTCCTACGGCATCACCTTCTTTTACAAAAGATTCAGGTCCGCAGGCTACCACAATACCTACTCCTTCATGTCCGGGAATAAGAGGCATCTTGGGTTTTGCAGGCCAGTCACCATCTACAGCATGTAGGTCTGTATGACAAACCCCGCAGGCTATTACTTTGACAAGAACTTCGTATCTTCCGGGTGCTCTTACGGGTACTTCTTCAATTTTCAGAGGCTGGCCATAGCCTTGGACTACCGCCGCTTTCATTGTTTTTGGGATCATATTTTATTTTTTTGATAGAGTTATTTTGGGTTATTAGTTTTTATCACCAGAGGTAAATTGACAGTTCTCAATTTTTGTACTGTCTTTATAGGTCAATAATAATGTAGAATATGTAGATCAAAAGACTGATATTTCCCTGCGTGAGGGATAGTAAGGGCGGCGAGGAACGAGCCGGTGCGTAATGAAATGGAGCACCGAAACGAAGTGCAGCCCTGCATAGCCCGACCGTTTTGCCCTGGAAAAAGCCAAGGCAATCGGGCACGTCCTAAATAATATTAAAAGAAACCTAACTTATTCTTGTTATAAGAAATCAGCATGTTTTTGGTTTGACGGTAATGATCAAGCATCATTTTATGATTTTCTCTTCCTATTCCTGATTGTTTGTAACCTCCGAAAGGTGCTCCTGCAGGATAAGAGTGATATTGGTTCACCCATACTCTTCCGGCTTCTATCTGACGGGGAATATTGTACAGCTGGTGTGCATCCCTTGTCCAAACGCCTGCACCAAGCCCGTAGATAGTATCATTGGCAATTTTCACTGCATCTTCTTCATCTTTGAATGTGGTAAATGCCAGCACCGGACCGAAAATTTCTTCCTGGAAGATTCTCATTCTGTTATTTCCCTTGAAAATTGTCGGCTGAATGTAGTATCCGTCTTCCAGATCTTCTCCAAGGTGGTTCACTTCTCCTCCTACCAAAACTTCAGCTCCTTCTTCTATTCCCAACTGGATATAGGAAAGGATTTTATCTTTCTGAATCTTTGAAGCCTGCGCTCCCATCATCACGGTTTTGTCCAGTGGATTTCCTACTTTGATGGCTTTTACTCTTTCGACTACCTTTTCAATAAAGGCATCTGCAATATCTTCCTGAACGAGTAATCTTGAAGGGCATGTACAGATTTCTCCCTGGTTAAGGGCAAAAAGAACAGCTCCTTCTATCGCTTTATCTAAAAATTCATCATCGGCATCCATTACAGAGTTGAAAAAAACATTCGGTGATTTTCCTCCTAATTCCAATGTCACAGGAATGATGTTTTCAGTTGCGTACTGCATCACCATACGTCCTGTAGCAGTAGAGCCTGTAAATGCGGCTTTGGCTACTTTCGGATTGGTCACCAAAGCTCTTCCAAGTTCTGCTCCAAATCCGTTCACAATATTAATAACTCCTGCAGGTAAAAGATCACCGATCAATTCCATTAAAACCATGATGGAAACGGGGGTACTTTCTGCGGGTTTCAAAACAACACAGTTTCCAGCTGCCAATGCCGGAGCCAGTTTCCAGACAGCCATGAGGATCGGGAAATTCCATGGGATGATTTGTGCGATTACTCCAAGGGGTTCATGAACGATAAGAGATACAGTGTCTTTATCCAGTTCGTTATGAGATCCTTCGTCTGCACGGATAACAGAAGCAAAATACCTGAAATGGTCAATCGCCAAAGGTAAATCCGCTGCCAGTGTTTCTCTCACTGCTTTTCCGTTATCTATGGTTTCTACGGTAGCAAGGTATTCCAGATTCTGCTCTATTCTGTCGGCAATTTTATTAAGGATGATACTTCTTTCTGTAGATGAAGTATTTTTCCAGGTACGGAATGCTTTTTCTGCGGCATCTACAGCCAATTCCAAATCTTCTTTGGAGGAATGGGCAACCTGGGTAAAGTTCTTCCCATCCACGGGAGAAACTACATCAAAATACTGTCCTTTAACGGGTGGAGTAAATTTCCCGTCAATATAGTTATCATATCTGCTTTTGAACTCCGGACGCTCTAAAAGCGTCGCTGATCTTGGTTCTGTAATAGTGCTCATATTAGTCTTGTTTTTATTTTTCGATAAAGCCAAATTACAGTGAGAAGCTCAAAAGAATATAGCACAATCCTATAAAAAAAGTGTAAAATAGTGCAAAGGGTTCAATTTTAGTATTTTATTAACAGCAACGTACTGTCAAATTTTCTATATTTGAGTTACCTCCTTTTCAAAAAATTTTAGAAATGAATAACAATAGTAAGATTTTATTAAATACTCCTGAATTACGTAAGGAAAGCCAGCTATTGAGTCTTGTTGAACACCAGACGAAATTCAATCTAAACAATTGCGAATTCAGCATTTATGAGACCCATAAGGCTGCTTTTGACGTAAAACTTCATTTTGAAAACATTGCATTTACAGCGATGCTGAGAGGTAAGAAACATATGAAACTGGATAATAAGACCAGTTATTTTGATTATTATCCGGGCGAAAGTATTCTTGTGGCTCCGGGGGAAACAATGGTTATTGACTTTCCTGAAGCTGATGAAACTCCTACCCAATGCATTTCTTTAAGTCTTAATCCTGATTTTATAGAGGATTCTCTTAATTATCTCAACTATAACCTTCCCAAAGTGGATGAGACTTCGCAGTGGAATATTCAGTTAGATGAATATTTTCTGTTTAATAATAAAGCTTTGGCCTCAGCTACCAATAATATTATGAGAATTGCCATGGATGATAATTCGCAAAAGGATATCATGGCCGATTTTGCATTGAAAGAACTTCTGATCAGGCTGATGCAGACCCAGGCAAGAGGTATGGTGGAAAAGAATATTGTTAAGAATAAATCCAGAATAGGCTTTGTAGTAGATTATATTAAACGAAATCTACACCAGAAACTATCCATTGACAGTATTGCCAAGCTGGCGTATGTAAGCAAGTCTAATTTCTTTAAAATGTTCAAAGACGAACTGGGGACTTCTCCAAATGATTTTATTTTACAGGAGAGGATCAACAAGGCAAAAGAACTGCTTGCCAGCCAGATCAGCATCAAAGAAACAGCTTTTCAGACCGGGTTTTCAGATACCAATTATTTCACGAGAGTATTTAAGCAATTAGAAGGAGTAACCCCGAAAAGTTATCAGGACAGAATGATTCTGAGATAATCCATTTGCAATACCTATAAAAAAAGAGCCCCATTTCTGGGACTCTTCTTAAAAAATATATTAGAATTTAATCTTAATATTTGTCGTTCTGCTTAATATTCGGGTTTGCCTGAATAGCAGTAATAGGAATTGGCCATTGCCATTTGAAATTTCCAGCAGGAAGAGTCTGTGCTACAGAAGGTGTACCTGTACCGTCAAAAAGATCTCCTTTACCTGATCTCTGAACCGGAAGGTTTAATCTCTTCAATGTGTACCATCTGTCATTTTCAAATGCAAGCTCCAGTCTTCTTTCTTTCAGGATAGCATCTAAAAGTGCCTGTCCTGTTTCTGTACCAGGAGTAAATGAAGAATATCTTTCTGCTCTTAATTTGTTTAATAAAACAAGAGCTTGTGCACCATTACCTGATCTGTAATAAGCTTCTGCAACGTTTAGCAATACTTCAGCTCCTCTTAAATATCTTACCGGGACTATATTAGATGGTAAACCAGTAATACCTGCATATTTTGTAACATGGTTGTATTTTTGCCCACTATACGTACCCGTAGTAAAGTAAGCCCCTTTTCTAACGTCATCAGATGTATAAGCAGTATATAAATCGTAATCTACAACAAATTCTGATCTTAATGCTGGAACAGATTGATTGTAAGCAACTCCTACAGTATTTTGCTCAGCTGCAGAATTCGATACCTGGAATAAAACTCCATCATTAATATCTCCTTCTTTTTCTTTCCAGATCTTATAAAAATTAGATTTTAGAGTAATACTTGGTGAAATTCCTAATGCCAATTCACCATATTTGATAGTATTAGCATAGTCACCTTTATATAGGTTTACTCTTGATAATAATCCATATATAGCAGCTTTGCTTAATCTTCCTTTATCAACATCATTCTGAGTGATATTATCAACAGCAAATAATAGATCTGCTATAATTTTATCATATACCTGATCAACTGTCAGGTTTCGGGATGATGTATTATTTAAAGGAGCATATGTTTCTGAATAATAAATCCCAATAGAGTTTTTAGCTTCTGCAGATTGAGTTGGAATTTGTGAATATGCTCTTACGATATCGAAATGGGCGATTGCTCTAAGCGCTCTTGCCTCAGCTTCCATGTTCGCTTTCTCTGTTCCAGATAACACACCGTTATTGATATATTTCAAAACAAAGTTAGTTCTGCTGATGACAAGATAAGCAGCACTGTAAAGTCCTGTTGTCTGTGAATTATCTGATGAAAATTCGAAATTTGATGCAGCAAAATTAGTATTTCTTCCCGTAGTTGTACGAACAAGGTTATCCGTGGTAAGATCACCCATGATAAGTTGGTTTCCTGTATCACTAGTATAGTAACCACCTCCTTTAAGAGCTGTATAGGCACCATCCATAGCCTGTCTGAAGGTCTCAGGTCTCGTCATCGCCTGCTCCTGATCTTCATTGATTGATGAGATTTGATCTAAATTTCTGTCGCAAGACGTTAACGAAACAAAGGCAGTTAACGCAGCTAAACTTATTTTTATTATATTCTTTTTCATAAAGCTATTCAATATTAAAATTCTAATTGCAATCCTACCAGGATTGTTCTTACAGCAGGGTAAGTATAAAGATTGTATGATCCAGGAACAAATAGTGATGTTGAATCAGCAGATCCTACAGAAACTTCAGGTTCTCCGTGGAATTTAGTTACTGTAAATAAATTCTGTCCCTGTACATATGCTCTAAGCTTATTGATAGGTGATCCTTCTCCAAGGAATGCTTTATCAAATGTATATCCTAATGTAAGTGATCTTAATCTTAAATAATCTGATTTTTCAATCCACTGATCGGAATCACGCATCCCATTGGAGTCCACTTTTTGGAATACTCCTGTGTCTCCTGGATTTTGCCAAACCTGCGCAGCAGACTGAGCCATATTTCTACCTGCAACAGCCAAAGTTGGATCAACAGCAGCAGCATACATGTTGTTATAAGTATATCCACCTAGCTTGAATGCGAAATCAGCACTGAAATCAAGCCCTTTGTATTGAACTGTAGTTCCGAATCCACCAAAGCTCTTCGGGAAAGGAGATTTATCTGTTAAAGGAACAGCATTTGAAGCACTGTAAACATCAGTAACATTACCTGCTTTATCATAATATAATGCTTTTCCGTTACTTGGATCTACTCCAGCAAATCTAACATTATAGAACACATAAGGAGATTCTCCTACTTTTAAATAAGTATCCCCTAAGTTTCTTTCAGTCTGACCATCTGCTAACTTATCAAGAACTGATTTCTGGAAAGAGATATTAGCATGTAAATTCCACTGGAAATCTTTCTGCTTGATTACATCTACACTAAGTTCAACCTCAAGACCTTTCTGAGACATATCTCCTGCATTGATATACTGATAGTATCCTCCTTCTTGTTTATCCAAAGGTACAAGCTGTACGAAATCTTTTCTCTTATTCTTATATACTTCTACGGATCCACGAACTCTTCTGTTCCACATTGTGAAATCTACCCCTAAGTTGGTAATTGCGTTAGATTCCCATTTCAGATTACTGTTACCAATAATATAATTACCTAGTGAAGATGTTCCAGGGTATGAAGTACCATTAGGACCATATAATCCATAACTGATATTATTAACATTATAATAATCCGGTAAAGTACCATCATTACCTGTTGTACCGTAAGATCCTCTAAGCTTTAAATCATTAATAAAACCACCTTTCATGAAGTCTTCCTTCGCGATATTCCAAGCTGCACTTGCAGACCAGAAAACACCACTTTGGTTATTCACACCAAATCTTGACGAAGCATCTCTTCTCAGTGATCCTGTAACCAAATATCTACCTTCATAGTCGTAGTTTAACATACCTGCTAAACTGAACAAAGTATTTCTTACTTTAACCCCGGTAAATGTATTTCTGTCAGATGGTGTCGTGATAGATGGAACATTTATTACAGGAGACTTCAAACCGTAAGCCCCACCGTTCATTGTTTCGTTGTAGTTATCGTTATATTCGATAAATCCTAAGAAATCAAAGTTGTGGCTTCCGAATGACTTTTTATAATTAATGGAGTTATTCCAAGTATAATTAAATGTGTAGAATGAATTTTTATTCAATGAACCTGTTGGAACTTTGTTAACAGTAATATCAAGGTTTGACCCTTTTTTCAACCACTGAGTTCCCATGTACCAATCATAAAGACCATTGAAATTAGTTTTAAATTTCAGTCCATCAATAATTTTATATTCAGCGAATAGAGTTACCGGAATTCTCAGTCTCTGATCATCTAATCTATAAGTATTGATCTGCTCAACAACGTTAGATCCAGCTCTCATTGTCTGATTATAACTTCCGTCAGCGTTATAAATCGGTTCATATGGAGCATATTTATACATTGCTCCAAATGGGTTCTGAGTATTGTTTCGATCTCTAAAATTCTGCGTAACCTGGTACTGAAATCCAAGATTGATTCCAACGTTCAGTTTTTCACTTAACTTATTGGTAAACCCGAAGTTCCCTGTGTATCTCTTAAGTCCGTCTATATCTCTGATAATCCCATTGTCAGAATCATATCCTAATGAGTAATAGAAAGTACTTTCTCTGGATCCACCCTGAGCACTGAATAAGTAAGACTGGATGCTTGAAGGCTTCAACAGATCTTTTTGCCAATTGTGATCATAGGCAGCAAGTCTGTCCATTTCCTGCTGAGATCTTGGTTTAAACCCAAGGTACCCCAACTGATTCTGAAAGTTCATTAGCTCCCTAGAGTTCATCATGGTGTAGTTGTTGTCCTTCAATCTCTCACTGAAACCGAATTTGGTCTCAAATGAGTAATGAGTTTTTCCGGCTTTTCCAGCCTTAGTAGTTACTACCACTACCCCGTTTGCTCCTCTCGCACCATATTGTGCTGTAGCAGCCGCATCTTTAAGAATTGAAATAGACTCTACGTCTGCAGGGTTAATTGCACTGAACTGTCTTGCAGTCATATACATCCCGTTGACTACATAAGTAGGTTCTGAAGAACCACCAACACCGGCAACCCCTCTTACCTGAATTGTAGCAGCAGCACCTGGCTGCCCGGTAGTACTTTGTACAAATACCCCTGAAGCTCTACCCTGTAAAGAGTTACCGATAGATGTTGTAGGAGAGTTTCTTCTGATTTCATCACCACCAACAACAGCCTGAGCCTGGGTAATTTCATCTGCTTTTTTCTTCTGGTATCCAGTAACGATTACTTCATCGATCTTATTCTCCTTCAGAACAGAATCATTCTTAGATTTTTGCGCAAAAGCAGCTTGTCCTAAAAAAAACAAAGCTCCTGCACTTAATACATGTAACTTCACATTCATATTAACAGATTTTAATATATTCAAGGGACAAATATGTCAATAAATATCTGTAACATCAATTCAATAAACTCTGAAAACAGGCTTCCAGAACGGAGAGATTCACATTGATCTTAAAAAAATGATGGAGAATTATTTTAATTGTATTTAAAAAATTAACAAAAAATAAGTCAATTTAAACATTAACGGAATTTTAATAAATTTTAAAATTAAAATCAATTTACACAGATTTGAAACAAATGGTTAAAAAAATAAACGCAAATATTATTATTTACGAAAATAATAAAACAAATTCATTCTTCATTTTATTGAAAATCGAGAAAAAAACGCCTCATTTTCTTAAATTTTATAAAAAAAATACACCTTCACAAGCAGACAACCCCTATTTTAAGATAGCCTCGCTGAGATTAAGATTAAAAAACTATTAATATATTATATTCCTAAATCGGTTGAAGTCTGTAAAATTTTCATCGATATTCCCTGTCTTTTTCTAACTATTTTACCCTAACATTTAAAAATAAATCAACTATAAAAATGATGAGAACTCAAACCATTTTAAAGTGATAAAAATAAAAAGCATCCCATACTATGAGATGCTATATATATTAAAATTATAATAATCTTACTTCTGATAACTGTAATATCTGGCTCCAATTAATACAGGATTTTCCGTCTCTACAGAAACAAGTCCGAACCCTTTATAATTTCTGTTTACAGATTCTTTCAGTTGCTTTCTGTGAAGTTTTTCGTAAGTTTCAAAATTGACCGCAGTTCTCTGGTTCAAATTTTCGAATACATTCCATTTTTCTACTACTTTTTTCCAGTTCTCAGAAACTTTTCCAGCAAACACTTTTGATTTCGATCCACTTCCATAGCCTACAAAGCCAATTTCTTCCCCTGAAAGTTCTTCATTTTCGTTAAAAGAGGTTTGTAATGCCGAAAGAAACGCCATAAAAATAGAAGCTGTGTACATATTCCCTATTTCTGAAGAAGCTCTCTGAGTCTTTTCTATTTTTTGGCTGATCAATTTTAAATAGCCTTCAGATTTTGCAACGGCTTTCTGTTCCTCTGCTGTTTCATAGGACAGACCATTCTCCAAACTGTAGATTTCAGTAAAAACTCTTTTCCCATGAAAAGCATACGGAAGATGGAAAATAATATACTTCCAGTTTTCATAGGGTTTTTCCTGTCCTGTTATTTCTTTATAATGATGGTAAGCTTCTTTTATTCTGTCCTGATAGCATTGGTTAGAATATTGTCCGTCAAAAACAGGCTCATCCGTAAAAATTTCAACTTTTTCAGGATATGTTTCCGGAGCACCCTTCAGGTCCTCTTTATTATAGGTTCTTCTCGGTTTGAAAAAATCAAAGACACTTTCTGAAGCGACTCCCCAGTTATTTTCAATTTCAAGAAGATCCGGCTTTGAAGAAACCAAGAGGGCTACCGCTCCTCCTCCCTGCGTATATTCACCTGAAGAAGCCAATTCATATTTAGCATAATCACTGGCAATCACTACTGCTTTTTTATCAGGATTCACCCTTACAAAATCAAGGGCGTTGTGCAGTGCATCTACACCTCCTACACACGCAAAAGTCATATCCAGCACATCACAGTTTCTGAAACATCTGGCTCCAAATTCCTCTTCCAACACCTGCTCTACCATTTGTACGGCATAAGATGCCGTAGGTTTGGCTGCATCTACAGCACTTTCTGTTCCCAGATAAACTCTGGCTATTTCCTTAGGATTGATAGTATAATCTTGTATAAGCTTCAGTAATGCTTCTGCTGCAAAAGTTGCTGCGTCTTCGTGAACATCGGAAAGTCCCATTTTATGAAGACCTAAGCCTTTTTCCAATTTCGCCGGTTCTATTCCTCTTTTTTCCGCTAAATCCTTAATCTCCAAATATAAACCAGGCACATAATAGCCCGCTGCTTCAATTCCAAAACTCATAATTGTCTAAATTTTAAACGAATTTATGAAAGATAATGCAAAAAACAACTGTGAAAAATGCCAATTTTTACAATATTATCAAAATGCAGTACGTTTTATAATATATTTCAATCTATTAGCCGAATAAAGAAAAAAATAAAGCCGACAGTTCTGCCGGCTTTATCTACTTATTTATAATTCTCAATAGCTTTATTGAGGACATCAATCTGTTTATTAATGCTCGCTGCATTTTGTGGATTCTTTTTCAGCAGTTCAATTTTTTTGCTTAAGCCATCTTTCAGCATCTGAACCATCATCATTTTAGCCTGTGGATTGTCTGCCATCTGATTCTTGGCATATCCTGCAATTTTCGTGATGCTTTCCGTTGCTTTCAGATTATCGGAAGTCATGATCCAGTTGAAACCATCTTCTGCTGATTTTCCTAATTCCGGATTCTGGAATTTAATAAATGGATAAAAAGTGGCAAGAGGTGCAATATTCTCTATCTGAGAAGTAATTTTGTTCTTTACGATTATTGGAAGCAATTGTGCCCGCAGTTCATCCGATGCACCTTTCATATCAATTTTATCAGCCAGTCCGTTTGCTCTTGAAGGATCAATGGTAAGAAGTGCGCTCATTGAAATTCCTTTCACAGCATTTGAAACCGCATTGATCCCTTTTTCAAATAATGGGAGATATTTTTTATCTTTTGTTTTTCCTAAAGCTGTAATCGCTGCAGCCTGAGTTAATGTTTTAGGATCATTGGAAGCCAGTTTTTCAACTTCGGCTCCTAATGCCTTCATCTGTTCAGGATTGGTAAGATCTATTAAACCTAAAGCTTTTATTCTTACTCTGAAGAAAGGATCTTTCAATGCGGCAGCCAATAATTTTACTGCTGCAGGGCTTTTTCCAGCCTGATCTTTGATTCCTGTTAAAGCAAGATATCTGCTTTTAAACTCTTTAGAGTTTGTAAATTGCACCAGATTCTGTTCAGGAGTTTTTGTATCAGTGATTTCGGCCAATAAAACACCGTCTGCATTAATATTTACCAGATCAGGAGATTTAGAAACATCAAAATTAAATATATTCTTTGCTTCTGCATTTACCCAAACATTATATCTTTTAGGTTTTCCATTGTCATATACATCTATAGCCAGAGGAAATTCAAATGGTTTTTCCTGGGTTTGATTTATCGTAACAGCAACCTGCTTTTTCACAGGTTCAAATGTAGTGGTGTAATTAATCTTCGGGTTTCCGCTTCCAAAATACCATTGGTTAAAGAACCAGTTCAGATCTTTCCCGGATACTTTTTCAAAAGACAGTCTCAGCTGATGAGCTTCTGCATTCTGATATTCATTGGTTTTCAAATAATCATTCATTCCTGCAAAGAAGGCATCATCTCCAAGATAGTTTCTCAGCATATTTAAAATACCTCCTCCTTTCTGATAGGTTACCAGGTCAAAAACATCTTCACGGGATTCATAATTGAACCTTACCAGATTTTTATTAAAGTCAGACGGATTGTGAAGATAATTATTCACATCGGTCATCAGGTGATAATCTGCCTGGTCTTTTCCGTATTTATATTCATTCCAAAGATACTCGGAGTAGTTGGCAAAAGATTCGTTGACTGTAAGGTTACTCCAGCTTTCTGCTGTCACCAAATCTCCAAACCAATGATGGAACAATTCATGAGCGATAGTATCTTCCCATGTATTTTCATCGATAAGCTGCCCCGGTTTCTGAAGGATATCACTTCCGTGAAGGGTTGCCGTGGTATTTTCCATCGCACCGCTTACATAATCTCTGCCTGAAATCTGCGCATATTTTGCCCATGGATAATCATAGTTCAGTTTTTTGGAGAAAAATTCGATCATTTCCGGAGTATTTCCGTAGATCTGCTTAGCGTAAGGCTCATATTCTTTTTCGATGTAATAATCAACCGGAATATTTTTCCATTTGTCTTTTACAATGGCATATTCTCCTACTCCCATGAAGAAAAGATAAGTAGAATGTCTTTTATCCATCACCCAATGATCTGTTCTGAGACCGTTAGATTCCTTTTTAGATTCTTTCAAAAGACCATTGGAAAGGGTTACATATTTATCAGGAACCGTCATATAGATTTCCTGCGTTGTCTTTTGGTTGGGTTTATCAATGGTGGGAAACCATGCGGAAGAAGATTCTGTTTCTCCCTGTGTCCAGATTTGTGTAGGCATATCCGGATCTGTTCCCTGAGGATTGATGAAATAAAGTCCTTTTGCATCATTGATAGCCATACTTCCCTCTTGTTTTACTTCATTCGGACGGGATGTATATTTGATGTAAACTGTATATTCCTGATTTTTCTGGTATGTTTTATCAAGGCTGATTTTAAGAACATCATCTTTGTAATCATATTTCAAAGGAGATTTCTTACCATTATTATCAAGAGCTACTTCATGAATCAGCATTCCTTTTGCATCAAGTGTAAGTTCGTTTGCAGCATAAAAGTAAGGTGAAGCAGTAAGCCATTCTTCTCCATTCATCTGTTCTTTCTGATAATCGAAATTTACTTTCAGCTTTGTGTGTTTAAGTTCCGTTACTTTGGTGGGAGTAGCTCTGTATACTTTTTCCCTTCCTGAAGTTTCGGTTTGTGCTGATACATTGGCGGAAAATAAAATCCCGAGTATAGCAATTGATAAAATGGCCTTTCTCATCTGTCTACTTTATTATTTTTTAGAATTATTTTTTAATGATTATGTCGAAAATATCATTCACTAAGGTTTCATAATCCCCTTTTTGAAGTTGTTCTTTCGTTTTTGCAAAAGCTTTTTTCAGTTCGCTTTCCGGATTTTCATCATCCACTATTTCTGCTGAAGCGACTCCTTTCAATTGAAGTACTGCATTTTTCAGGGCTTCAATGTCTGCATTTTCTTCGATATTTATTTTTAAATACTTCATAATGTACTTTTAAGCATTTGAATTTATGATCTATAACCCGCCATTTCTCTCATTTTTTTAAGGATTAAATGACCGGGAGTTGTTCTTTCAAATGTAAGAAACAATTGCCAAAGAAAGTGTACTAAAGGATTTATATTCTGATTCCCAAACTTATGAGCACAGACAATGCCATCTATTAATGTAAAGTAATAGAAGTAAATAGAAAAATCAAAGTGATATAAGGATATTAAATTGCTACAGGAGCTTTGATTCCCGGGTGTGGATCGTAATTTTCCAGACTGAAGTCTTCAAAATCAAAATCAAATATATTTTTAACTTCCGGATTCAGTTTCATTGCCGGAAGCGCTCTCGGCTCTCGTCCCAGCTGTCTGTTGACCTGCTCGAAGTGATTATTATAGATATGAACATCTCCGAAACTATGAACATAATCTCCCACTTCCAGATCACAAACCTGTGCTACCATCATCAACAGCAATGCATAGCTTGCAATATTGAAGGGTACTCCAAGGAAAACATCAGCACTTCTCTGGTAAAGCTGCAGGGAAAGTTTACCATCTGCTACATAAAACTGAAACAGGGCATGACAAGGTGCCAAAGCCATATTGGGGATTTCTGCAACATTCCACGCGGAGACAATCAGTCTTCTGGAATCCGGGTTCTTTTTAATCTGGTCAATTACTTCTGTAATCTGATCCACAACTTTTCCGTCTGCACCGCTCCAGCTTCTCCACTGCGCTCCGTAAACCGGCCCCAAATCTCCATTTTCATTAGCCCATTCATCCCAGATGCTTACTCCGTTATCTTTAAGGTATTTAATATTGGTATCTCCTTTCAGAAACCAAAGAAGCTCGTAGATAATTGATTTCAAATGCACTTTTTTTGTCGTTACCAAAGGAAATCCTTTAGACAGATCATATCTAAGCTGATATCCGAAAACACTTCTTGTTCCAGTGCCTGTTCTGTCGGTTTTATCAGTTCCGTTGTCTAAAATATGCTGTAAAAGGTCCAGGTAGTTTTGCATTTTGAATGAGATTTTAAGTTCCAAATTTAGTAAAAACCATCAAAAAAAGCACTCCTTTTCATGAATGCTTTTTATAGGTCTGATGTCTATTTTCTATTAAACAACTGTATATCTGTCATCTAACCTATATTAATTTTACCATATATTTTCAATGGTCTGATGAATGGTGTTTACGGTGAATGACTCTCCTGCTTTTTTACCATACATCACTTTTACCAAGGGAGATTCTGCAGAAACCGTCATGATTTTCTGCTTCTCTGAAACAATTTCGCCCATGGAAACAGCAATATAAAACAATCCTTTATTGGTTTTCACCAAAGCTCCGTTCTGAACTTTTTCTGAAGGGTCTGAAGTTATTTTCTGTAAAACAGCCTGCTGATTCAACACTTCGTTAAGCTGTCTCTGCAGGTTATTAATTTCCTGCTGAAGCATTTCTCTTCCGGTTTCGTATTTGTCACCCATTGAACTTTTCGTATCGTTATTGGAAGCCCGTGTTTCAGCGATAAGGTTTTCAAAGTAGTGGATTTTATCGGATGCTTTTGATTTAATTATATTGATTATTTCCTGTTTGTTCATTGTAATGATGGATTTTATTGTTGGGCAGATAAAACCACCCCGTCAAAATCATAGATTTTGACACCCCTCCAGCGGAGGGGAATTGGGTACTGCTTGGTCGCTATTGATTAAGAGATAAAATATAAGCCGAAGATTTAAATATTATTTTTCAAATACGGCATAATCCGAAACGTTGAAGTTAAAATCTTTTCCATGACTGAAATCTCTTTTGGTTTTATCAAAAACATTTCTGAATGTTCCGGATACATGTTCGTCTTCAATTGAAAAGTTAACAGCTTCTTTTGACATATTCAAAACAACCAATACTTCGTCGTTTCCATTTTTTCTTACATAAGCCAGAATCTTATCATTGGCTGTAGTGTTGAGAAGATAAGTCGTTACGTTAGAATCTCCTCCTCTCAAGGCCGGATTAGAAGCTTTTAGATCTAATAATGTTTTATAGAAATCAGCAGTCTGGTAAGTATTCGTCCATTTGATAACATCCTTTTCGAAAAACTCAAGTCTTTTCATATTCGGAAGTTCCTGCCCTGAGTAAAGTAGTGGAACACCATTCCATGTTGCAGAGAATACTGCCATAGGTTTTGTGATGACTCCATATTTTTCATATTCGGTTCCGTTCCATGAATTTTCATCGTGGTTTGTGGTGAACCATGCTCTCATTGAAGCATCTCCGATATTGGAATATTGTCTCAGAAGATCTTTTAATTCCTGAAGAGGTTCATTCTTTTTATAGTAATCGGCAGATTTGTGCATCCATTTCCAGGAATAGCTGGCATCGAAAACTTTACCGTATTCAGGGCTTTCCAGCTCATCAAATTCTCCCAGCCAGAAAAGAGGTTTTATTTTTTCCACTTCGGGGCGCGCCTGTTCCCAGAAATCTACTTCTACCCATGAAGCGAGATCACATCTGAAACCATCAATACCAGTTTCCTGCACCCAGAATTTCATGGCATCTATCATAGCCTGACGCATTTCCTGGTTTTTATAATCCAGCTCAATAATATCATCCATTCCGGAAGCAATATGGAATTTTCCATCCGGATCTTTCAGATAAAATTCGGGATGAGCTTTCGTCCATACATGATCCCATCCTGTATGATTGGCTACCCAATCTATAATTACTTTAAATCCCAGTCTATGTGCCTCATTCACCATATCTTTAAAATCCTGCAGCGTCCCGAATTCAGGATTGATAGAAGTATAATCTGAAGCGGCGTAAGGACTTCCCAGACTTCCTTTTTTATTCTGCTGGGCAATGGGTGTAATGGGCATAAACCAAAGGGTTTTTATTCCCATAGATTTCAGGCGGGGCATTTCTTTTGCAAATGCTTTGAAAGTTCCTTCCTGAGTATATTGTCTTATGTTTACTTCGTAGATATTCGTATTATGTTTCCAATCTTTTGGCAGTTCTGTCATTTTCCTGGTATTTTTTCGAGTGGTACAGGAAACAATTCCCAGACCAATTACAGCTAACAAAATTAATTTTTTCATTAAACTATTTTTAACAAAAGTAAGGATTGTTTTTTGGGAAAAGGCAAAATTTACGGACAGATGAACAGACTTTTTGATGGTATCAGTTGGATTTTCATAAAACTCAAACATTATGGGTAAAAACAGCATTCCGTCTTTTAATATAAGTCTTCTTTTACGGTATGAGAATATTTTTTCAAGGTTATAAACTCATCCGAATCTATTGATAACCCTTCTTTTGTGGTCCTCAACCGGAAATCTGGCATCCCAAACCCGTAAGCCGAACCCTAAGACCTTAAAATATACTTTCAAAACCTCAAATGAGGCTGTTTTTAAATAAATCTCTTAGCACTTTTGCAAAAAAAGCCCCGGATTAAAATCCAGGGCCAGTATATTGTGTTGACTATCTTTCGTCATCATTGTCATCTTCATCATCAAAGACATCGTCATTGTAGTCTTCTTCTTCCTCGTCATCGAAGCTGTCGTCTTCATCTGAAAAATTTCCTCCTGAACCAAAGTCTTCATCGAAACCAAATTCATCATCTGCCAAAGGCATTGCTGATTTCTTTTTAGATCCTCCGGCACTTCCGTTTTTGCTAGGGGCCTTTAACGGAACGTTTCCGAATCTGTATACTGTGATAGGATAATTAACCCCTTTCGTTTCTTCAATTACTTCTACAAGTTCACAGAAGAACTCCCAAAGGTCAAGAAGTCCATATTGGAACTGTGCTTTGTCGCCTACACTTTCAAAAGCTTCATCAATGTAAACATCTGACATAATCTCACCATCACCATCATCACTCATATCTTCCAATGGGACACTTTTTACGATTGTTCCGTCATTTTCTAACAGATTAAAAGTAGAAAGCTCATCTCCCTGCAGACTGAATGCACTTTTAATTCCTAAGTGTAAGTTCCATAATGTTTGTTTTCCCTTAACTTCTACATCACGGAAAATATCTTCTTTCGCATCTAATATTACGCGGATTTTGTAAACCATATCAGTTTCTTAAATTACTTTTTTGCCTTTATAATTATGATAAATCTCTGGTGCAAATATATAATAAATGACATGTGACAAAAAAATATTTCAGGATTTTTTAAATTATTTTTTTTCCTTACATTTTGCCGGAATTATTTACTTTTTTCCAGCATAAAACTAAACTTCGTCCCTTCAAGGTATACGCTTTCTACAGTAATATTTTCGTTATGTGCCTCAAGTATATGTTTTACAATGGCTAATCCCAGTCCGGAACCTCCTTCTCTTCTGCTTCTGCTGGTTTCCACACGGTAAAATCTTTCAAATATCCTTGGAAGAATCTCAGACTTGATTCCCATTCCGTTATCTATTACTTCAATCAGCACCTTATTTTTGAGGACACTAGTCTTTACAATCACTTTGGCTTCCTGTCTGTTGGCATAATGGATCGCATTGGAAATAAGATTAATAAAAACCTGAGAAATTTTCTGTTTATCAGCTTCCACAAAAATCTGTGGATGAAGGGTCTGGATCTGTAATGTAGTATTTCGTTTTTCAGCTTCAAGATCAAGCAGATCGAAAATCTCTTTAATGAGAAGGTTGACATCAAATTTTGAAACGGTAAGATTAATTTCGCCTGCTTCCAGTCTGTTGATCATATCCAGATCTTTTACAATGGCAATCAATCTTTCTACAGATATGTCTATTCTTTCCAGATACTTATCTCTTATAGTAAGATTATCTACGCCGCCGTCTCTTAAGGTTTCTACATATCCCTGAATAGAAAACAAAGGCGTTTTCAGTTCGTGAGACACATTACCGATGTATTCTTTACGGTAGCTTTCCATCTCTTTCATCATATCAATTTCTGATACCTGCTGCTGATTGAGATCTGAAAACCTTTCCCCTAATTCTTTGATGGTAATATTTTCATCCTGATTCTGAACAATTTCCTGAGGTAAAAATCCGGATAGACCTTTTACCTGTTTTCTGCTGTAGTAATTGAAAAGAAGTTCCAATACCACACAATTGATCATAAAGATCAGGATAATACAGATGAAAAGACCCGTTTTAAACAAAGGGGTCTTATAATAGATATCTTTCAGTGAATCAAAGACGACCACCAAAAGAAGCATCACCAGTGTCAGCAGACAAGAGGCAACGAGAGTAAGTCTGTAAAATTTCAATTTTACAACGTTTTAATGATTGAACGTAAAGTTAAGATTCTAAAATAATTAAACGATCAGTTTGTAGCCAATCCCTTTTAATGTCTGAATCGTATTGATTCCTAATTTTTCTCTCAACCTTCTGATATGTACATCGATCGTTCTTTCACCAACAATCACATCATTCCCCCAAACCTTTTCAAGAATTTCTTCTCTTTTGAAAACCTTTTCAGTATTGGAAGCCAAAAGGTAAAGCAAGTCAAACTCTTTTTTAGGAAGAAGAAATTGCTGTCCGCTTTTGGAAACTCTGAAATTATCTTTGTCGATAACAAGGTCTCCGATTTCGATTAGTTTTGCATTGTCAGAAACCTGCGAGGTCAGCTGTAATAATGCGTTTACCTTAGAGATAAGGATTTTTGGTTTGATCAGTTTTACGATGTAGTCATTGGCACCCGCCTGAAAACCTGCTAGCTGAGAAAATTCTTCGCTTCTTGCAGAAAGAAACACAATAAGTGTTTTTTGAAGTTCTTTCACTTTACGAAGTTCCTGACAGGTTTCTATACCATCTTTTTCAGGCATCATGACATCTAATAAGATAAGGTCCGGAACAATCTCCTTTGCTTTTTCTATACCTTCATTACCATTAGTAGCCGTATAGATATCATACCCTTCCTTTTCCAAATTGTAAGACAGAATCTCTAAAATGTCCAGTTCATCGTCTATTAAAAGAATTTTTTTGCTCATCTTCTAGTTTAAGAATTCCCACAAAATTAATTATTTCCATTGATTTCATCTATCTGCCAAATGTTAACTAATTATTAAAAAAATACATTTTAACATCAAATTACAAAATCAATAAAAAAATTAAATAATAAATACACATAAATCAAATATACGAAACAAAAATTAAAATTAAAACAAAAAATACAATTATATAAATTAAACATCAATAACTATAAATTTCATTCATGTGTTAATACAAACTTCACAATTAATTAAGATTCTCCTAAAGTTTTCTTAAAAACTTAGCCTTTATTTTGCCCTTGAAAAAGAAGTAAAAGAAGTAAAATGAAAAAACAACTCCACAAGAGCATCATGCTACTTGCCTTGTTTTCTGCTGGCTATGCTTTTGCACAAAGTCAGATTTTGGAAGGTAGGGTATTGGACGAGAAAGATAACACTCCTATAGAAGGAGTAAAGGTAAAAGTAAATGGACAGGAGGCAACGACTGACATTTCCGGATACTACTCTATCAACCTGTCCCCCGGCACCAATTACATTGTAACGGTAAGCTCCAATGGGTATAACAGAAAAGAGATCAGTGAGGTTATTATCAAAAATGAAGGTAATACTCATCTTGATATCGTAATGGACAAGCCCTCTACCAAGGAAAAAGAAATTGAGGGAGTTGTCATAAAATCAAACGCAAGAAAAGAAACCATAGCCTCTACCATCGGACTACAGAAAAATGCCGGTGTAGTTTCTCAGGTTATCGGAGTTGAAGCTATTAAAAGAAGTCCGGACAGAAACACTGGGGAAGTTCTGAAAAGAGTTTCCGGGGTGAGTTTATCTGAAGGAAAATATATTGTAGTAAGAGGTTTATCAGACCGTTATAACCAGGCGATGTTGAATGGTATTCAGTTATCCAGTACGGAGCCTGACAGAAAGACGTTCTCTTTTGACCTTTTCCCGGCTAACGTTATCGAAACCCTTGTTATCAACAAAACTTTCATTCCGGAATATACAGGTGAATGGGGAGGAGCATTGATTCAGGTAAATACAAAGGATATTCCTAATAAAAACTTCTTCAACGTACAGGTAGGTGTAGGAGGAAATACTGCTACTATGGGGCAGGAATTCCATATGCAGAAAGGTGGAAAATGGGACTTTTTAGGAATTGATGACGGTTACAGAAAGCTGCCAACCAATATGCCTGCAAAAAATGCATTCAGTATTTTGGATGAAGGTCAGAAAACCAATATTGGTAAAGGGTTTACAAAGAATTTAGGATACAACAGTATCGGTTATCCTGAAAACTTAAGTTTACAGCTTGACGGAGGTTTCAACACGAAATTATTCGGAAAAGATTTAGGGGTAATTGCTGTTTTAAACTACAGTAACAACAAAAGAAGAACTGAGTCTACCAACCGTTTCTTTACCATCAACGATCAACTTGCTGATACCAACTTCGATTATTTTACAGAAAAATACAGCAATGATATTATCTTAGGGGGAATGTTGAACCTTTCTTTAAAGCTCAACAGCAACAACAAAATCTCCTTAAAGAATATCATCACCAATAATACGGTGAACCATATGTCCTTCAGAACAGGAAAGGATTTTGAATTTGACCCGATTAACGGGACAAACATTATGGCAAGGGAAATAGGTTTTAAAGAAACTACTTTCTACAACTCTACCCTTACCGGTACTCATAAAATAGATGCTCTGGGTGGATTTACCGTAAACTGGTACGGAAGCTTCGGGATCCTGGATCAATATATTCCTTTGCTACAGCGTTTGCAGTATAACCAATACACAAACATAGAAGGAAGCCCTTATTTAGCATTAATTTCTAATGGTCTTTCGCAAAAGTCAGGAAGTGTATTCTATTCTACGCTAAACGATTATTTATATAACGCAGGAGGTGATATCTCTAAAACATTTACATTATTTGGACAAAAACAAACGATCAAAGGAGGTTATTTGTTCCAGGTAAAAGACAGAATCTACAACTCAAGACCTTTCTCTGTAAGACTTGAGAAATTCAACCAGGGATTACTTTCTCAGCCTTTCGAAACGATCTTCAATCCTGAAAACTTCGGAGGTAACGGTGGATTTACATTTGACGAGATTGCAGGAAACCAGTACAGATATATTGCCAATACAATCCTTAACGCTGGGTATTTACAGTTTGACAACAACTTTACACCATGGTTAAGAGCAGTTTGGGGATTAAGAGTTGAAAACTTTGATCAATTGGTAGGAAGCACGAAAAAAAGTGATGACCGTTTTGTTAACACCCGTGTTACAGATTTCTTACCTGCAGTGAACTTAACATTCAAGGTGAATCCTAAAATGAACATCCGTGTTGCAGGTTCACAAACTGTTGTTAGACCTGAATTTAGAGAGGTTTCTCCTTTAGCATATTATGATTTTGATCTTGGAGCTACTGTAATTGGTAACAAATCAATTGAAAGAACTAAAATCACGAGTGCCGATGTTCGTTGGGAATATTATCCAAGAAACGGAGAGATCTTCTCTGTGGCAGCTTTCTATAAAAACTTCAAAAAGCCAATCGAATTATACTTCAACCAATCTGGGGTAGGAACGAGTAATACCTTCAACTACCTTAACGTAGATAAAGCTGATGCTTATGGGGTGGAATTTGAAGTAAGAAAAAAACTTGATTTTGTAAGTGCTCTTAAAAACTTTACACTGGGTGGAAACGTAGCTTTAATTAAAAACAAAGTAACAGACGAAGCTACTAAGATTGACAGACCAATGCAGGGTCAGTCTCCATATACAGTAAACGTAAGTCTTCAGTATGATACTGAAAAATCAGGATGGTCTTCTACAGTATTATTCAATATGATCGGAAGAAGAATCCTTTATGTAGGAAACGATCAGGTACCACCAATCTGGGAAGCGCCAAGACCTCTTTTGGATTTCCAGCTTGCTAAAAAAATCTGGAGCAACAAAGGAGAAATCAAGCTGAATGTTTCAGATATTCTGAACCGTCGTGCTAAATTCTACCATGACCTGAACGACAACGGTAAGTATGACAGCAAAGATGCTCTTGCTATTGAAAGACTTTCGGGAACCAATATCAGTTTAACACTGGGATACAATTTTTAATTCACTCAACAAATAATCTAATAAATAATTTAATTCTTTATAACATGAAAAAGTTCGTTTTATATTCTTTAATGCTTGGCGCTATAGTATCAACTACCGCTTGTAGAAATATAGAAGAAGATGGACCTACCATTATTCAAAATGGAGGCAACGGAAACGGAGAAACTGAAAACCTTATTCTTTCAGGAAAGATCACTTCCAGCATGACGCTTAAAGCTAACAAAATTTATAAGCTAAGAGGACTAGTATATGTAACTAACGGAGCTACTTTAACTATCGAGCCAGGTACAAAGATCGTAGGTGAAGCTGATAAAAACGGAGCTTTGATCATTACAAAAGGAAGTAAAATCATGGCAGAAGGAACTGCTGCCAACCCTATTATCTTCACTTCTGAAAAACCAAGTCCTAAAAGAGGAGACTGGGCAGGTGTAGTAATTTTAGGAAATGCTCCTACTAATGCTTCTTTCGGTGGAGCAAACGGAGTTGGAGAGATTGAAGGAGGAATCAACAACTCTGAAGGTCTTGGACTTTATGGTGGAAACAATGCTGCTGATAACAGTGGTGTATTAAAATATGTAAGAATAGAATATGCAGGATATGCATTCTTACCGGATAAAGAGATCAACGGACTTACGTTCGGTGGTGTAGGTAGCGGAACTACAGTAGATTACGTAGAGGTTGCTTATGCTAATGATGATAGTTTTGAATGGTTCGGAGGAACGGTAAACTGTTCTCACCTTATTTCTTACAAAGGTCTTGATGATGATTTCGATACGGATAACGGTTTCTCAGGAAAGGTACAGTTTGGTATCGCGGTAAGAGATTCTCAGATAGCAGACGTTTCAGGTTCTAACGCATTTGAATCTGATAATGATGCCAACGGTTCTACTTTGACGCCTCAGACATCAGCTACATTCTCTAACATGACGATTATCGGGCCAATCAACTCTGTGGCTCCAGGATCAATCAACGCATTATTCCAGAATGCATTACAGATTAGAAGAAACTCTTCTATCTCTGTATTCAACTCTGTATTTACAGGATTCCCTGTTGGTTTATTCATCGATGCTACAAAAGGTGCTCCAACGGATAACAATATCGTAGGTAACAAATTATTCTTTGAAAACAACGTTTTAGCAGGAATGCAAACTCCTTTAAAATTCGGACCATCTACTTCTACTCCGACAACGTATACATTGAACGATCTTACGACTTGGTTTAATGCTAAAGGAAACACAATCCTTGCTTCTACTGCTGATGTAAAACTTGCCGGTGCATGGGCTCCTGCAGGAACTACACCAAACTTCACTCCTACTGCAGGTTCTCCATTATTAACTGGAGGTGCATTTACTAACCCTAAATTAGCTACTTGGTTTACACAGGTAACTTACAAAGGTGCGGTAAAAGATGCTACAGATACCTGGTATGCTGGATGGACAAACTTCAACTTATAACATTATATAAGTACTTAGATTTAATTTCAAATAGAAGGCCTTCGGAATATTTCCGAGGGCTTTTTTTATTGTTATGTTCAGATAGTATGACTGTCTGTCTAAATCAATATTAAGAGGTGTTCATATTGTATAAACAGAAAAAGCAATATGAACAGTTATTTTTTAAATTGATTATGGGGTTTATTGGTAGGTTTAGGCTAAAGCCGGACGAATGTATTCACATATTAATAAACGGACTAAAGCCCGTTCCTATTGATAAAGCAAAGAAGATATTCTACGACAGATAACAATAATTTGAACAGTTTTTTTCTTATTTACCACGGGTTTATTCTTAGGTTTTGGCTAAAGCCGAACGAATGTATTTATATATTAATAAACGGGCTAAAGCCCGTTCCTATTGATAAAGAAGAACCCCGAAACCCGGATCCCGAAACTCATAACTCATAACTCATAACTCATAACTCATAACTCATAACTCACAATTCATAATTAAAAAAACGCCACCAGGAAAACTCCCGATGGCATTCACAAAAAACAAGTGTATAAAAAATATATATACTTCAATTAATTTCTCCAGAATAAATTCCCATCATTCATCAGGGCTTTTATTTCAGACATTCTGGAAACTGCTTCTGCGGAACATGAAGCGTCTGTAAGAACAATGGCAGCTTCATCACCAGCTTTAGGCCATTGCTGTTTTCCTTTTTCATCCAGGGGAAGAATACTTTGAGTCGCAAACTGCAAAGCTCTTGACAAGGCATATTCTGTAGCATAACCATATAACTCGGCAATCAGATTGGCTTTCTGCAGCATACTTCCTGATCCGAAAGTACTCCAATAGTCCTGTACATTATCATTTCCTATCAACACATTCACCCCATATTTTTTCAAAGTTGGAATAGGCATTACCGTTCCTTTAAAAGGTACAGAAGAAGCAATTCCTACTTTTCCGGCAGCCAGTCTTTCTGAAATCTGTTCTACTTCTTTTGGAGAGAGATGAGCTAATGCAAATGCGTGACTTACAAATGTTTTTCCTTGAAGTGCTGGATTTTCGATCGCTTTATCAATCAGATAATTGATTGTTTTCATTCCGGATTCTCCTGTTTCATGCAGGTGAATATCAATTCCTTTATTATGATCTAAAGCCAGCTGAACAGTAAAATCCATCACTTTTTCAATGCTTCCGTCAATACTTAATGGATCCAATCCACCGATAAATCCTACGCTTTTAAGCTGTGCTGCTTCTTTCATCAATGGAGCTGTTTCTGTATAGTAAACTCCATGTTGCGGGAAAGCAACCAATTCTGCTTTAAAAGAGTCTTTTTTATTTTCAAGAGCCTGCTCAAGATGTTCCAGAGATTTCAGTCCCGAGGTAGGATCAATATTGAAATGCGTTCTTACGAAATGAGTTCCATAATGCTGCTGCAGGCTGATCAGCTGTTCTGCCCTGCTTACGGAAGTTTTCAACAGTTCAGGAATGATTTCCTGCTCATACGCAATCATATCTTTCACTGTTCTTCTTTTTGGAGAAAGAGCCTGCCATGGAAGACCATATAATGTTTTATCCAGATGAATGTGCATATCTCTGAATGCAGGAAGCATCAGATATCCTTTAGCATCAATCGCTTTGGAAGCAGGATCATTAGCTTTTACTGCTTTTATTTTTCCGTCTTCAATTTCAATACTGAAAAGGTCAGTTGTTGTTCCGGTTACCTCTTCATTTTCGTATTCAAAACCTGTTTCCAGGCGGACATTTTTAAGGGAATATTTTCCTTTTGCAGTTAATTGATAGGGAAATTGCATGATTTAAAATTTTAACAATACAAAATTAAGCCGGCTTAAGGGGAAAACCGGTGTATCAATTATGTCTTGTTTTGTACAGATTATTCTTTGAATTGGGAAGGTGTCATTCCCGTCTGTGATTTAAAGAATTTGGAAAAACTTGCATGATCGTAGAAACCAAGATCATAAACAATATCTTTTACTGACATTTCAGAAACTTTTAAAAGCCTTTTAGCTTCCAATAAAATACGGTTCTGAATAAGAGATGAAGCCGAAGCATTGAGATTTTTCTTGCACACAATATTCAGATAGTTGGCAGAAATATTGAGTTTATCTGCATAAAAAGAAACCGATCTTTCTGTTTTGAAATGTTCATCAATAAGATGGAGAAACTTTGAGATAATTGGGTTCGAGTTATAGACTTCAAAATCTTTAAAAGCTCCTTCCACAGATTTGCTTACCAGCAGACCAATCAATTCACTTCTTTTTTGAATGAGTTCCCAGAATATCTTTTCGGCATTCAGCTCTTTCTGGATTTCCTGGAATTCATAAAGAAATGTGGCAAAAACTTCCGGGGAAAGATTGATAACCGGATGATTCTGATAATAAGAGGCAGAGAACCTTAATGACGGCAGAAAACTTTCAAACCAGTCTCTGCTTATCATCAACTGATAACCTATAGTTTCTTTTTCAATCACCCATTGATGCACCTGATCCGGAAAAACAAGATGAATCTGATAGTCTTTTACCTGATATTCTGTAAAATCTATGGTATGTGAGCCAACTCCGTGCTCAAAAAGATTGATGATAAAAAAATCATGCTTATGGGGATCATCAATGGAGCGTGCCCCGTAAAGTTCATTAAACAGCAGATTACAGCCGTTCAGCTGATTCTCACTAAATTCCTGAATTCCTAAAATTGGAAAATGATCCGTATGATAGCCCACTCTACCTGATTTTCTCCTAAAATTACTAAAATTTGTGAGAAAAAACTAAAATAACCACAAACGGGACAAAACCTTTACCTACACCACTTCTACTTCAGTTTCTCTCTGCATTCAGTGGCTGTTTCTGAAAAATTTCAATAAATTTCCAGGCTTTACTGTAAAACGTTTATACCCTTTGTGGTTAAAAAAACACAACTAAATTATATATATAAATTTGTAAACAATTATATCGCTGGGTCTAAAAGACAACATTTCCATCATACACCAATGATTCCACTTCTGAAATTCTTGATACGGCTTCTGCTGAACAGCTTGCATTGATGAGTACAAAGTCTGCCTTATCTCCGGATTTCGGCCATTGCTGAGTTCCTTTATCATCCAGCGGAAGAATATTTCCTGTTGCCAGTTTTAAGCTTCTTGATAATAAAAATTCTGTTGAATATCCGTACAATTGAGCCATTAAATTGGCTTTCTGAAGTACACTTCCTGTCCCAAAAGTATTCCAGTGATCTATGATGCTGTCATTTCCTGTAAGAACGGTTACATTGTGTTTGTACAGCGTTGGTATTGGCATGATCAGCCTTCCGAAAGGGATTGTAGAGACAATTCCGATTTGGGCTTCTGCTAATTTTTCGGCGATTTCTTCCTGTTTTACGGCTTCCAGTTTAGCCAGAATAAAACAGTGGCTTAAGTATGTTTTTCCTTTCAGAGAAGGGTTTTCATTTACTTTTTTAATAAGATATTCAACGGTCTTTAATCCTGAATCTCCGGTTTCATGCAGGTGAATATCTATTCCTTTTTTATTGTCCAAAGCCAGCTGAACAGTGAAATCTACCACTTTTTCAATATCTCCGTCTATGTTAAACGGGTCTACTCCTCCGATGAAATCAATATCCATCTTCGCTGCTTCTTTCAGATAAGGTACGGAATCTGTATAGAAAACGCCATGCTGCGGGAATGCTACCAGCTCGGCTCCGAAACTTTTCTTTTTATTTTCTAAAGCTTTCTGCAGATTTTTTAATGACTGAAGTTTTGAAGTGGGTTCAATATTCACATGACTTCTTGCATACGAAGTTCCTTTTGACTGTAACAGTTCGATCAGTTTCTCCGCCTTGAAGGTTGAATTCTTCAGCATATCAGGAAGCATTTTCTGCTCCAACTCTATCATTCCTTTAATTCCTCCGGTTCTTTTTCTAACGGCTTGCCATTGATCTCCATAAAAAGTTTTATCCAGGTGAATGTGCATATCCTTGAATGCAGGAAGCATCAATAATCCTTTTGCATCTACCGCTTTAGCATTAGGCTGATTCGGAGCAATCTTTGTAATTTTTCCGTTTTCAACCTCCACATAGAACAGATCTGTCTTGGTAGAAGCCACTTCACCATCATGATATTCAAACCCTGTTTCCAGACGAACATTTTTAAGACTCATTTTTCCTTTTGTCAAGCTATTATTTTCATCCATAAAAGGTGATGCAGTCATGATATTAGGTATTAAAGTTAATCCCGCTACAGCCAAAGCTGAATTTCGGATAAAATCTTTGCGGGACATATTATTGTCTGAGGTCTTCATTTCCAATCTATTTATGACAAAATTAAAAAGAAGTGTTCTGATCAAAGTGTATGGTTTATTACAAAATCTGTATGATTTATGCTTTGTGTTGATAAGGTATTAAATTCCCAACTTTTCTTTACTACAATAAGAAAGATATCAACCACAATTATCATTCCGTTGGAATCTAATTATGTTGCTGATTCTGTTGAGACTCCTACGGAGTGACAAACTTTGCGGATATTTTTAGACGTAAAAAACACTTACGATTTATACAAAATGTTTACAGTATCCTTGTCCATTCCGTAGGAATCTAATTATGCTGCTTACTCTGTTGAGACTCCTACGGAGTGACAAACTTTGCGGATAACTTTGATTGCGTAGAGTTTTTTATTGATCTGCAGACTTTCCAATTCAAATCATTCTGCATAAAAAAACCGGATCTAAAAATCCGGTCTCATTATTATTTATTGGAATATTCAAATTTTCTTACTGCTTCCAGTGTCATATCAATTTCTTTATCCTTGATGGCATCACTGATGAAGTACGTTTCGTATCCACTTGGTGGTAAATACACCCCATTCTGCAGCATCTGGTGGAAGAAGTTATTAAACAATGAATGGTTAGCTTCCTGAGCCTCATCAAAGTTTGAAACCCTGTTGATATGGAAGAAAACAGACATCATAGAACCTTTTCTGTTGATTTTATGAGCAATTCCTTTTTCGTTTAAAATTTTTCCGATTTCAAAATCCAATGTTTCTGTTGTTTTATGCAATCTGTTGAAAAATTCAGGATCATTTTTAATAAGCTGAAGAGTTTTTAATCCGGCTCTCATTGCTAAAGGATTTCCACTTAATGTTCCTGCCTGATATACTCCTCCTTTTGGAGCCAGGTGATCCATAATTTCATTTCTTCCTGCAAAAGCTCCTACCGGAAGCCCCCCACCAATTACTTTTCCGTAAGTTACTAAGTCTGCCTTTACATTGAAAAGCTCCTGAGCACCACCAAAAGCCAATCTGAAACCGGTCATTACCTCATCGAAAATTAATAATGCTCCGTTTTCATCACAGATCTTTCTCAGGTTTTGTAAGAAGTTGTTTTCCGGCAGTACACATCCCATATTTCCTGCAACCGGCTCTATAATCACCGCTGCAATTTCGCCCTGATTGTGACGGAAAAGATCTTCTACCTGTTCAAAATCGTTATAGCGTGCTAATAATGTATCTTTCGCAGTACCAGCTGTTACTCCCGGAGAATTTGGATTTCCGAATGTAGCAGCACCACTTCCGGCTTTAATAAGGAATGAATCTGAATGTCCATGATAGCAACCTTCAAATTTTACGATCTTATCTCTTCCTGTGTATCCTCTGGCTAGTCTTACTGCACTCATACATGCTTCTGTTCCTGAAGAAACCATTCTGATCTGGTCAATATTCGGGACGTTATCAATAATGAATTTTGCAATTTCCGTTTCCAGTTCTGTAGGAGCTCCGAAAGAGAATCCTTTCTCTGCCTGGATCTTCAGCTCTTCCAGTACTTCAGGATGTGTATGTCCTAAAATGGCCGGGCCCCATGAATTGATATAATCGATGTAAATATTGTCATCTGCATCGGTAAGGTAAGCACCTTTTGCGGATTTCATAAAAACAGGAACACCTCCTACGGATTTGAATGCTCTCACCGGAGAGTTTACTCCTCCCGGAATGTATTTGTAGGCTTCATCAAACAAAGCCGAACTTCTCTGATACTTCATATATACTTAGTTGTTGTTGACAGTTGCTGGTTGGCATGTAACTGTCAACGGTAAACTCTCAACAAAAAAATTAAATTAGTTTCGTGGTTTTTTGTCTATTAAATAAATCAGCTGTCCTGCAGAGGGCTGTTGTCCTTCATCCATTCTGTTTTTAGCGTAAAGTTTATTTAATTTGATTCCGAATTTCTGAGCAATATCATGCATATCTTCTCCGGATTCGGCTTTATAAGTAGCTGTATTTCCTGTAGAATTTTTTGATTCAAGGAAAACAATATCATTTTTCTTTAAGGTTTCACCTTCCAGTTCATTCCACTTTATCAGTCTGCTTTCGCTGACTTTGAATTTATTGGCAATGAATTTCACATCAGTATCTTCAGGAATTACGATATATTTCAGACCGTCATTCGGGTGGCTTTTGATAAGAATGGAATTAAGAATTTCAGCTTTCGTTTTAATTCTTTCCACTCTTTTTTGCTGTTGTGCGTAAGAAGTCTGTTTGTAAGGAACTTCTACAGTAACCGGGTCTTTAGCTTTTTTAAATCCTTTTGAAGGCTCCAGTTGTGCCATGAAAGTTCTGTCATCTTTCAGATCCGGATACATTTTAAGTACGGCATACAGTACCTCATTTGAACTGGTATTGTCAAATTCATAGAGCCTGTACTTTTCAATTTTGGTAATAAGAATTGAAGCATAACGTGGGTTGGTAGCATAGCCTGCTTTTTTTAAACCTGTAGCCCATGCTCTGTAATCCCTCATGTCCAGCTTGAAAAGGTTTGCGTAATATTTTCTTGTGGATAAAAATATAGAATGGTCTTCATAAGACTGTCTTGGATCATCATACACACGGAAGCATTCGTTAGGTGCATCATCGGTATGTTTCATCGTTCTACCGGTCCAGTCTTCTTTACATTTTATACCGAAGTGGTTTTTACCTTCCTGTGCTAATCTGCTTTGCCCTCCTCCGGTTTCTAACAACCCTTGTGCAAGCGTAATAGAAGCCGGAATCTTATATTTTTCCATTTCTTCTACGGCATATTTAGCAAACTTCTGAATATACTGATCTTCGGTTGCCCAGGTCTGGGCAGAAAATTTTGATAAAACTAAAAGGCTTATGGATAGGAAAAGTCTTTTCATCTTATATTTTTTATTGTTTTAAAATGAAAGATGGAACACTAAGTGTTTCATGTTTTTCAATTTTACTTATATAATTAAATTTCTATTCTGTTTTTCTAAAAGCAGATTAGCGCCCTCAATTCCCTGTAATCCACCAGTATGAAAGCATAAAATGCTGCTGTTTTCAGGAAAATAATCATCTTCAATCAGTTCAAAAACTTTCTCCATCATTTTTCCTGTATATATCGGTTCTAAAGGAATACCATATTTTTCTTTGAAATCATTGATAAAACGAATGTTTTCATCATTTATTTTACCGTAACCTCCAAAACATGAATCTATTAGATTAAAATTATGTCTTAAAGTTAATTCAAAAATTTTATTTTCCAGTGAAGTATCATTAACCACGTTAAATCCTATAACTTTCTGATTGTCTTCACTAAATTTTGAAATTCCTGCAATGGTTCCTCCGGTTCCAACTGCGGTGCAAAGATAGTCAAAATCTTTTGTTTGTTCATTGAGCATCATTTTCACCCCTTCCACAGCCTCTTCATTGGTCCCTCCTTCAGGTACTATTAAAGCCTCGGGAAACTCCTGATGAAGGAATTCTGTCAGTTTTTCTTTATGACGGTATTCTTCACGAGTGACAAATTTCAGGTTCATGCCATTTCTTTTGGCGAAAAGTAAAGTAGGATTATCCCTCCACTTATGCTGCAGTTCTTCTCCTCTGATGATTCCCAATGTTGGAATACCAGCCAGATTTCCTACTGCTGAGACCGCAGCGATATGGTTGGAAAAGGCTCCGCCAAAAGTAATAATATAGGATTTCTCCGGATTTTTTTCCAGATAGTGGTTCACATTGTAAAACAGTTTCCAGTATTTATTGCCTGAAATCTGTGGATGAATCTGATCTTCCCTTTTAATGAAAAGTTTTACATTTTTATGAATGGGAATTTCCTGAATGGAAACAGGTTCTGTGGGAAGTTGTAATAGCATTTCAGTTTTTAGCAGCTCAAGGTTTATTCTTTACAAAAATAGGAAAAGATTTAGTGTTGTGAGGGTTTTCTTTGCTCCCAAAGATAACGCAGATTTTCACAGATGTCTTTTTTTGATTTTATATATGAACTGTTTAATTGTAAGTTTTGGCTAAAGCCGAATGAATTTGGAGTTATTTGATAAACGGACTAAAGCCCGTTCCTATTGAATATTAAATGTTGAATATAGAGAATATTGAAGTTAGAATCTAAAAATATAAAATTCCAAAACCAAGCTTCCAAAACCCGAATCCCGAATCCCGAAACTCATCATTCATCATTTCAAAGGTATTTCCTGAAGTTCCAGAATTTTCTTTTTTGCAGATAGTTCAGGTTATTTTCATTCGCGTATGCTTCTCTTTCAAAGGAGATTCTTCTATAAGCCAGATAACCGTTTTTCAGTTTGAAGACCCAGTAATAATATTCAATAACATAAAAAATATAGAAGAAAATGATAAGCATTTCCAGCTGTTGGCGTAAATGGATTTTTTCGTGATTGATCAATACATTATTTTCCTTATCTTCGGGTTTCCTAATGAAGATAAAGGGAAAGAGAGCAATGCCATTAATTTTTAATTTTTTTAAAGGCTTTTGGCATACAATTATCATAGTAACAAATATAAAAAGTTTTTTGACTAGCATTTAACTTATGGCCCATTATGACATCAAAGAAGGTGAAGACTTCTACTATAATGAACAGGGGTACAAGGTTTTTACAGAAAAATTTCATCTGAAAAGAGGTTATTGCTGTAAAAGCGGCTGCAGGCACTGTCCTTACGGGTACGATAAAAAGACTGATACATTCATTAAAAATGATAAAAAAAATAAATAAAATGAAAAAATATATTTTTATTTTGTTGGCATCTGCTACTTTAGGATTAACTTCTTGTAGCCCTTTTCAGGTACGTTCAGATTATGCTGAAACCGCCAATTTCAATTCTTTCAAAACGTATAAAATAAGAATTGATGATCTAAAATTGAATGATATTGATAAAGACAGAGTCCTGAATGAACTGTCGAGACAGCTTCAAAGCAAAGGGCTTCAATCCGGAGAAAATCCTGATTTGATTATCAATGTAAAAGCTAACCATAAAAAGGTTACGGATATCAATTCTTCTTCACCTTACGGAATGTGGGGATGGGGCGGACCATTCGGATGGGGAGTTGGAATGAGCAGAACATGGACCTCAAATTATAATGAAGGTGCACTGATTGTAGACCTTATTGATGCAAAAACCAACAAATTGGTTTGGCAGGGTATCGGAAGCGGAATTTCTGTAGATTCTCCAAAAGCGAAACAGAGACAGATTCCGGAAATCATGGCTGAGATTATGAAAAATTATCCGCCACAAAGAAAATAAATTTAAGTCATCCATTATATAAGCCAGTATTTTTGTACTGGCTTTTTTTATGGGTAATTATTCCGCTTTTCCATAGATAACACAGATTTTTACAAAAAACATTTTAATTTTTAAGTTTGGCTAAAGCCAAAAGGAAACGTTTTATTTTAAACCGGGCTAAAGCCCGTCCCTATTGAATATTGAAATTCATTACCCGGATCCAAACCTACAACCTCCGAAACACGAATCCCGAACCTCAAAGCTCGAATCCCGAAACCAAAACCTAGTCATTCACAACTTCTTACATGCAGTACATTTAAAATTAACGCTTACTTAATTTTTTATTCACAAAAATGTGTTATTCTTGCTTAAACTTAATATTATATGAAAAAAGTTATTTTATTTTCTCTATTTGCGGGACTTGCCTACGCTCAGGCACCTGCAGGATACTACAATTCTGCCAACGGGTTGAGTGGCGCAGCATTGAAAACGGAATTAAGCAGTATTATCACCAACGGACATATGGACAAAGGTTATAGTGGACTGTGGACTGCTTACAAAACCACTGATATTGATAAGGATTATGAAAATGATGGTTCTATCCTTGATATCTATTCTGAAAAGCCTTTAGGTGCAGATCCTTATAAGTACACTCCGGGAACCAACCAGTGTGGAACTTATTCTACGGAAGGAAATTGTTACAACAGAGAACACATTGTTCCTCAAAGTCTTTTCAATCAAGCTTCTCCGATGGTTGCTGATATTCATTTTATCAGAGCTACAGATGGAAAAGTAAACGGAATGAGAAGTAATTATCCTTTCGGAAAGGTAGGAAGTGCTTCGTTTACTTCACAGAATGGATCAAAGCTTGGAACGTCAGCTTCTTCAGGATATTCGGGGACGGTTTTCGAGCCGATTGATGAGTTTAAAGGTGATGTGGCGCGTATGATTTTCTATTTTGTAACCCGTTACCAGAGTAAACTTTCTACTTTCTCATCAGGAAACATGTTAGGAAGTTCTACATTCCCGGGATTGCAGACATGGGAACTGAATGTTCTTCTGGCATGGCATAATCAGGATCCGGTTTCTCAGGCTGAGATCAAAAGAAATAATGCTTCTTATACTTTCCAGGGGAACAGAAATCCATTTATTGATAACCCGAATTATGTAAATCTTATCTGGGGTTCTCAGCAGCCTTCAGGTGATACTCAGGCTCCGACCACAGCAACAGGGCTTAATGTTTCAGGAAAGACTTCCAACAGTATTT
Organism: Chryseobacterium sp. GVT01B; assembly: GCF_019970045.1. Classification (GTDB taxonomy): domain Bacteria; phylum Bacteroidota; class Bacteroidia; order Flavobacteriales; family Weeksellaceae; genus Chryseobacterium. The sequence goes on along the minus strand of NZ_JAHXYI010000003.1, from coordinate 94,413 downwards.
CTCTTGCGTGGAATGCCTCTACGGATAATGTAGGAGTAACAGCTTACAATGTTTACATGGACGGAAATCTGGCCACTACAGTAAGTTCAACTTCAACGACTATTTCAGGACTTGCTCCTTCTACTACGTACAGCTTCTATGTTGTAGCGAAGGATGCGGCAGGAAATTCGTCATCAAACAGTTCTGTAGTTTCCGGTACTACCAATTCAGGAGGCACCACTCCAGCGACTAATTGTGCTAATGAAACTTTTGAAACCATTCCTGCGGCCAACTCTACTTACACAACGAGAACATGGAGCAATGGAGGAATCTCATGGACAGCAACGGATGCAAGAACTGATCAGACTATTAACAATAAAGCTATTACGGTAAGAAACGGTTCTTTAACTTCCGGTACTTCTGCAAACGGTATTGGTTCTTTAACTGTAACTACACAGCTTAAATTCTCAGGAACGAATGATACTTTTGATGTAAAAGTAAACGGAACAAGTGTAGGAACTATTCCTTACAGTACTTCATCTACAACGACTACCATCAGCAATATCAATATTTCCGGAAATGTAGTGGTAAGCCTGGTTAACAATTCTTCAAGTAACAGGGTTGCTATTGATGATCTTGCCTGGACATGTTATCCGGGAACATCTGCAAGAATGGCACAAGCTACAGCTTTGGAAACTTCAGCAAAGAGTTTTAAAATTTCTCCTAACCCAATTACTAATCAGGAGATTTTTGTAAAAGGAGATCTTCAGAAAGTTAAAAAAGCTGAAATTTATAATCTTCAGGGGAAAGTTCTTCAGACGATTGATCAGCCTTTCAGAGATGGAAATTCTATCAAAACAAGAAATCTTGGTCAGGGAATTTACATTTTGAAACTGGATCAGACCACGATGCAGTTTTTGGTAAAATAATTCAGATATCAACTTCATATAAAATGCCGGTCTCAAAAAGACCGGCATTTCTTATTTTTAAAGCTTGACAGATTTTGTAATTGAATGGATTTTTTAACGCAAAAATTTTATCTTACTGATTTACACATTTTTTTAGAGAGTAAAGAAGGATAAACAAGCTGATTAATAAAGCAAATGTTATAGAGATATTTTATCCAGATCCGGGTATCCAGATCCTTTTAAAAGGTCTTTCCATTCTTTATTTTTGAAAACGAAAAGATTACAGCGGTATTCGTCAGGTCTGTTGTCTATTTTGGTTTCGCAGTAGTAATAGAGCATATCTTTGTTTCTCCATATAGCCACTTCCTGCCTTAGTTTATTTTGAGTCTGGATGATCTCATTATCTTTAACTTCTGATTCAAAACCTTCATGTATGGTATCAAAACTAGGTTTTTGAAGTGTTTTGTTTAAGTTATCCAGAAGGGCTGTTTTTTCCTGTTCTGTATAAATATCAAGCTGATACATTCCCAATTCGTCTTCTTTTTCATTGGCAAGAGGACCAATTTCCTGATCTACTTTTCCAAAATGTAAAATTACTTTATTGGTATTTTTATTATTCTTTCCCTCCAGATCTATTCCATTGAAGTGTAATAGTTCTTTTGATGAAAAAGCAAGTTTTTCATTTCCGATAAGGGTCACTTCACTGGTACGTACTGCTTCTTTGGCTGTTGCTCCGGCAGATTTTAAAATTTCATTAATGTTTTGCCCGGTTTTAAGTTGAGCAAGATTAAATGGTTCCGTCTGAGTACTTCCCTTCATTTCAAGCACCAATTCAGTATCTTTATTTTTCTGCTGGTTGCATGATATAAGCCCCAGGCAGATTACTGGTATTAATACATATTTCAATTTTTTCATAATGTTAGTGTTAGTACCTGATTATAAGAATACAACAGAAAAAAAGCGATTCAAGTATTTGAAACCTGATTTTTATTTATCATATTCCTGTTTTTCTATTTCCTTTTTCTTCTTTGGGTACACATTTTACTTCATATACTTATACCACGGAGAGACCGGAGGTGTTGGATATTTCAATCCAAATACGGCATTATTACGATACGCATCTTTCGTAACGGAAATGTATTTATTTCTTATTTTTCCATCATCTTCAATAGAGATACTCAATATGGAATAATTTTTTCCGTCATCCCAGAAGAAAGAAGTTGGATAAGTAAAGGCATTTTTTTGATTTTGATCCCATGAAACTTTTTCAGGAGAAAGTTTTTTAAGCTTTTCAAAAATTGACTTTACAAGTTTGGCATCTACGATTGCTTTATCGGTGATAGAAGCTGTAGGATTTCCATGCTTTTTCACTATTTTTTCTACAAATTCCAGAGAATATTTTTCAGCAGCATTGGTATCTACAGCTCCTACTTTCCCTTTGTATACTGTAATTCTTGTACCCATCATATTGTCTAAGGGTATATTTCCGTAGGTTACTCCTTTGTTTTCATCAGCATAATATTGAATGATATCTGCTTTTGCGGCATCTTTCATAAATAAATCTTTGTTTTCAAAGTCATACTTCTTTGCATCATCGCCTAATGTAACTGATGAAAGATCAAATGATTTATTTCCACAACAGATATTGATCAATACTACAAAAATTAATATCAGAACTCTTGTTATTTTCATCCTATCAGGTATTTTTTTCTAAAATTACTGATTCTGTCTGTCTTTAATTATTTTCGACCAATCGGTAAACATTTTAGTAATAGTATTGGCGTTGATTAAACTGAAAATGAACATTCCAGTAAAGACCGTAAGCCAGCAATATGCTAGTTTCACTCCATTTTTGTCTGTAATAAAGAAAAGTACAAATATGGTAATAGCACCCAATATAAATGTAAAAAGCAATGTATACATCAATACATGAATGATGTACATATTGAATTTAAGCTTTCTGAATATCCAGCCTATCAATGCAACCGGAATAAATAGCAGCAGGGGCAGAAACATAGCTCCAAATAAGGTAACTTCGGGGAAGTCTGCCATTTTGCTTTCCAATCCGAAAAAAGTATTAAAACTGAACTCCATTATATTGTTTTTCAGAATCTGTTATTTCCAGTAATGTTTTGTCTTTATATGCAAGTATTTTTGCCAATATAACATTTGGAAATTCATGAATTCCTATGTTATAAAGGTTAACACTGTCATTAAAAAATTCTCTTCTGTCTGCTATTTTGTTTTCCAACTCGGAAACTCTCTTCTGAAGCTCCAGAAAATTAGTATTAGATTTCAGTTCGGGGTAGTTTTCTGAAACGGCAAAGAATGAAGACAAGGCCTTTGAAGTTTCATTGGCCAGGGATGTTCTTTGGTCTGCATCTGTAGTGTTATTATAAAAAGTTCTGAGCTCCGTAAGACGTGTAAGCAGCTTTTCTTCATAGCTCATAAAGTGCTTGGCTACCGTTACCAGATTGGGAATTTCATCTGCACGTTGTTTCAGCACCACATCAATATTCCCGTATGCTTTGTCAACGTTAAATTTAAGCATGACCAATTTGTTGTACAGATTGATCAAAAAACTGATAATAACTACCCCCAGCAGGATAAGTAATATGATTGCGACAGTCTGATTCATTATTGTATGAGTATATAAATAATTATTAACAGGATAACGGAGCAGGTAAACATAAATGATCTCAGCAACGGCTGATATTTGTTCCAGACACTGATTCCTGATGATGAAGTAATCCCCAGAATTTTATAATAATCATCTTTTCTTATGAAGGGCACCCCGTTCTTAGAATCGGCATATCCTACCAACAACATCTTCTGACCATCTTTTAAAAGGGTTTCTTTGTATCTTTTACCACCGTGGCTGCTTATATTGGTTTCTTCCAATAAAACCAGTTCTATCCCTTCCGGCTCTATTTCAATTGTTCCTGTATTATCTGTAACCTGAAAGATATTGCACTGCGTTTCTCTATGAATGGTTCTGTACGTTTCTTTACCATCCGAATCTCTGTCAATATTTTCAATGGTATAGTAATATCCGATACAAACTTCGTTCTTTACCGGGGAGAATAAAGGATTTTTCATCACCAATGTCCCTTCAATCTCTGCCAGACCTTTTGCAACTGAATGAATTTTTGAGGTGGGAAGCGATGACTGCAGACGTAAAAACCGTTTTGCACCATTAGGTTTCATTAAAGTGATAAAGATGAGAATAAAAACCGCCAAGGGAATTAGAATGATTGCCTTTTCCGCATAGCTGTCATAGTTATTGGCAATTTCATATGCATATTCATGCAAGGGCATTTTTTCTTTGAAGATGATCCATAATATAAAATAAATAAAAAATGATGCTATTATTCCCAGAATAATATATCCTGTATATGATCTTCCTTTATTACCTCCCATATGCTTCGTCTGAACACTTTACTTTTCAAAAATCCGATAAATACTTTGTAAAGTATCGTATTTAATATATTATTCCGGTATTATTTTTTCTTTTCTAAATAACTTCAAATTCTTCTTTCCCCGTGGGAATATGAAACATCAGCTCCAGCATCAGCTCTTCACCGGTTTCTTCTTTATAAAGGAAAAATGCAGGTTCTCCGTTTAATTTTTTATAGGTTGCCAGCTTTCCGTTACCATAGATTTTTAAAACCCTGTCTTCCGGCAACGGCATCATTTTAAAGCCATTATTGAAATCTTCCAGTAAACTGTTTAATCTTGCTCTTGAATCTTCATCGCTTAAATACATGGATACAGCCATATTTTTTTCGCGATTACTGATCATTTCAAAGTAAGATTCATATTGTTTTGAGCTGATAAGACCGCTTATTTTTCTGTATGCCAGATCCAGTCTGGTACCAAGGTAAGAATTATCTTTTGAAATGGACAGTAGATCACGGCTCTGTTCCCATGTCATCATCTCATAAGGAATTTCAGCCTGAAAGGATGATTTATGAGTTAATGAAGGTAATTTTTTTGCAGTTTCCTTTTCTGAAAACTGAAAATTACCACAGTCTTTTTCATGAACAAACTTATCGTTAAGCACATCAAATAACTTGATGGTATATTGAAATGCTGTTCTTGAATCTATATACTGTTCTCCTGCAACCGGCAGCAGTCTAATTTCAAGTTTTTGTTCACCGGAGCTGCTTATTCCAAAGTTAACGGGAATATTGGGAGACATTTGCCCCTCAGCTTCCATCGCAATAACGGGAATGTCATTAACCAACACTTCAAATTTGCAATAAACAGCGGTAAAATCTATAGTATAGTAAGGTTCTTTAGCCATTATTGTTGTTATTTGTTGTAAAACATATCCAGACTGCGGTAAGAAACCCATTCTTTATATTTCGGGCTGGTTTTATCTAAGGCAAAGATCTTCAATGTATTCTCATTGGGCTTCTTAGAAAGATTAACGGTGTGGATGGTGAAGAAAGTTGTTTTTGCTTCTTTATCTTCCCAAACCTGTATTGTTTCTTCTATGTGATCTGTTTTGAATTCTCCGTTTTCATCAAGGAAAATAGGTCTTTCTTTTGTATTTACTTTTTTATCTGAAAAGTCGGCTTTATGGCCTGCTTTTTTTTCAATTGCACTCAGAATGGCATCTGTATTGGGATTGTTCTGTAATACCATTTCGTAGCACCACACTTTTTTATCATTTTTTGAATAAAAAACGGATACATCATCTGTAGAAGACTGTAAGGTGTTATTAAATAACGACAGGTTCAGATTTTTATCTTTTGGAAATTGAAATTCAACATAATCCACTGAGGTATTAAAATCCCCTGAAGCGTTGTCATTAACAGTTAATCCAATTCCTTTGAGCAAGTCTTCTCCATTGGTTCCGAATTTAAGATCTTTAAAATCCATTTTTCCCTGGGTTTGATTTACTGGTTTACTGGTTATGGTTGTCTTCTCTGCCTGTGAAACTGATTTTTCTTTTCCTTTTTCCTGACAGTTCATTAAAACAAAACTTAACGCGATCTGGCATATAACAATCTTTTTCATGCAATTTTTTATTTAATTTTCTTCTTTATCGTACAGACTATAGGGATAATTTTCTACCTTTTTATTGTTTTTTATTCTGAATTTCAAGTATTCGGAATACTTTGTAGTCTGCTTAGCATTTATGATCAGTGTTGTAAAGTTAGTATTTAAACATAACAAATCTGATTCTTTTGTTTTTTCTCCTTGTATTTCGGCATCTCCGTTATTGAGAATAAAAATCTTTCCGGATTTTTCCCAGATGATATTCCGCTCTACTTCATTTCCTTTATCAAAAGCTGGCTTTCCTAATTTTTCAAGAAGTAATTTTTCCAGTTTTTCACTTTCTTTCCGGGTATATAAATGGATTTTATATCCGTTAATTTCTTTTGAATCTCCTAAAAGTTCAAGATAATTTTTCCCGGCATACGTTGCTGTATTACTTTTTATTTCATTGGCAAAGTACTGTCCATAAAGGCTAAAGGAATTCATATCTTTTACCTGGTAGGCGTTAAGATTTTCATCCAAAATAGATTTTTTCTCTGTATAGTCAATATTATTTAAAACCTTTTCTTTTTTTACAGGAAAAAGAACGTCAGACAAATCCTCCTTTGCCGTACTGCATGATATAAGCAATGACATTATTAAAAGTAGAAACATATTTTTATTTTTTCTTTTTTTCCCAAAGTAACATTTTGTTGTCATAACCTGCTAGTTCTGCTAAATATTTCATAATATCGAATCCGTCAAAAAATGTACGGGTTCTGTTATAGTTCACCGGAGTCCAGTCTGAGCTTACTTTTTTGTAGGTAAACCCTGCTTTTACCATAATCACGACTGTTCCCACACATGGATCTATGCTTAAACTCGGAATATAATAAATTCCTGCAGTGGAATCATATTTTAATTTATGACCTGACGTAATTCCCATTGTGGCTCCTGCAGTTAATTTCCCTTCAACATGTCCTTCCAGTTCCGGTTTTTTTGCTGTACCAATGACCACAAACATTCCTTTTAATTCAAGTCCTGATTTTAATTCAACAGTGATGTTTGAGCTCAGATCAAAATTCACTTCTGCGCCATCTTTGACAGTACTGAAAGAGCCGTCAATAACACCATCTACTTTTCCTTTTACTTCAAGATCAATGTACATTTTAAAGTTGATAACTACCTTTTCTGTTTCATATCCCTTACTTGCCCATTCTCTGACCATATTGAAAATTTCCAGAGCAAGTGCATTCCCTGTTCCTGCTGTAGCTACTGCCACTCCTGCTTGAACAATTAAAGCCAAAAGGTCAAAAACAATAGCCAGCTCAACCAAAGGCTTAGCTTCAATGAAGAGCATCAGCTTGGTTCCTATGTCTGAATGTGCCTCATTGACATCAGCTTCCCATTCTGCTCCGAAATACAGTGCGGGTGCATTTAATCTTATATCAAATGGCAATTTTCTTCCTACTCCTTTGGATACTACTCCTTTTGTCTGTGAGGTAATCCCCTGAGACATTTTTTTCACGGAAGAAATAATAGAGAACAGTTTACTGATCTTATCTTTATATTTCAGGGTAAGCTCCGGTTTGCAGTAATAGCTTCCATCTTTTTGTTTATCATAAGAAGCCTTAAGTTCTACCCCGAATTCTACATCTGTATATTTTCCTTTTTCTTCATTGGCAAGGCTTAATGCTTTACTTCGAAGTTCTTTATGCTTTTCGGGAGTCATTTTCTGCCATTTTATACTTAAGCTGTTGCTCAGGTTGATAAAGAAGGCAAATCTCCATTTTATATCCGGATAAGCTTTTATTAATACGGTAGTCCGCTTCTCATTGCTGTAATATCTGCAGGTGTGCACATGCATGTGAAACTGATTCGGACTGGAAGATGCAGGCCAAATATACTGCATAAGCGTCATTGATTGGGCATCAAACCCAACTCCACCACCAAAATTATATCTGCTCAGCGGTGCATAGACTTCGTAAGGGAATGTGGGGGTCTGAAAGCTTTTCTTGGTATCTCCTTTATCTATTGACTGCCCTACATCTACTATATAAATTTCTTTTTTATGTTTGTTTTTGGTATCTCTGAAACAGCTGTTGGTGTCAAAGCCTGTAACATCAATAATAAGCTCTTTTTTTGTAGCTGAAGTAGGTGCGACTACAGCATAGTGAATGGTCTGTGCATCATGGGCATTGAACACAAATGAAATATCTACTCTACGGTTGTTTTCGTAGTCTTTTTCATTTTTGTATTTGATATTATCTCTTCCCATTTTATCATCTGTAGGATCTACTTCTCCTTTTCCTACAGAAATAATTCTTCTGGGATCTAATCCACCGTCTGCAAAGAATTTTTTGACAACATCTGCTCTTCTTTGAGAAAGTCCTCTGTTATAATTTTCTTTTCCTATAACACAGGCATAGCCACTGAGATTCATTGTGGAATCTTTGTGCTCAAGAAGGAATTTGAGTACATTATTCAGGATTGCAACGCCATCTTTATCAATGACCGTAGAATCAAATTTATAGAAGATGGTTCTCTGAATATGTTCCTGTAATGCTGCAGATTTTATCTGTTTTATACCATCTCCGTTTTTAAAGACTGTAGCTATTGTATTGTTGGCTTTTCCGTCTTTTGTTTCATTTTCAGTGATTTTGATGACTTCAAACTTGCATGGCTCAAGCCTTACAGAGCTTACATCCGGCTTATATACTTTGGTAGGCGTCTGGTTTTGGGCTCCGTTGGTATTGGTGGTAACTATTTTATTTTTTACATTCAGATAGATAGCATGAAGATCATCACCAATTTTATCTTTGATGTATTGTTTTGATGCTGTATCTTTTACTTTAACATAAAATTCTTCTACATTCTGAATGTTGTCTACATAGGCCATCCATGCAAATGTATTTTCTATTTTCAGATTGACTTCACCATCTATTACCTGTACATTATTGTAGGTATGCACCAGTTTATCTTTTTTGGCATACTGCTGGTTCCAAAGCTCAATACTGACTGTATTTCCATTCAGACCTTCTGTCATCAGGTTCAGGTGAACAATATGTCCATAAGATATAAACTCGGTCTTTTTATTGTTTTTTATGCTTTTGCTGTTCTTTTGGGTAGACCATTTGCTGCTGACAATTTTAGGATCGCACCAGCCTTTTACATATATTCCTGTATTGCCTTTAGGATCTCTTACTCCTGAAAGACTGGCTTCAATATAAAACTGATAACTTCCACAGAACTGTTTTCCTATTAAAAACTTATATCCGGTAGCAGAAGTTATCTGATTGATAATAATTTTTTTGCTGCTGTTCTGCCTCATCCAGGTGAGAGGTTTCTTTTTGTCTGCATCTGTAGTACCCGGCAGCCATTCGTCAATACCAAACTGCACCCATTGGTCAGGTTTTATTGTTACCCTTTGCCCTAATACAGACATTTTTGGATAATACAGTCCGCTTACAACTTTTATTTTTTTTACGCCTTTTGCCATTGTTTTATCATTTAGATTGCACCATCCTGACCTCCTCCTGAAGGCTGTTCGTTATACATTTCTTCAGAATCCACCAACGGATTAATCTGCTGCTGGACGTCTTTATCTGCATTTTTAAAATTCTGCTGGCTGGCTTCTGCTCTCTGCCCGTGGTCTATAATCTCAATGCATGGAGTTCCGGCAATGGCACAAACGGCTTTGCTGTCTTCTACAATGATATATCCGCCATTGCTGAGCTGTACTTTATCATAAAACTTCTGCCATTCTGTAACCATGATCTTGCAAGGTGGCGGCGGAACTCCCATTTTGGTACAGTTTCCGAATGTATTTTTTTCAAATGTGGCTGCTCCTATTTCTTTCGTGGTAACGATCAGTTTTTTGGAAGCGCTTTTATCATTGGCATATTCTTTTTGGTGTGTAAGTACTTTCAGTTTGTCCGGAACCTGTCCGAACTGGCATTTGCACATGGCGCCCTGTACTACAATATGTTTTTCTGCCATATTAATTTTATCTTTAGTGAAATGGTAATTTAGTTTTTATCAATTCCTGAAACTGATACTGAAATCTTTTTCTCTTCCTGCAGCATGATACTACATTCCAGGTAAAGAGATTCCGGAAGTGAAGTTTCTCCTTTCATATAGCTTATGAGTCTGAAAGTTCCTTCTTCATTCATCACAGGTTCGTCTTCTATAATCAATGAAAAAGGTGATCTTCTTATAAAATCATCTATGTCTCTTTCTTCATATAATTTGCCTGATCCTTCTACAGTAATCAGACCTGTTTCTCCTTTTAGCGGATCTGTTTGCAGCGTAAACTTATATCTGGGTTCAATTGCATTGTCTACTACAGGAAACGTTGCTGTCATCTCCGTTTTGTATTCTTTTCCGAAACTCTGATATATTCCAAAGAATAAAGTACGGATGAAGTAATCATTTTTAAGGTAAAGATCAATTGCTTCAGGCTGGCTGATCACTTTTTCAATCTTTCCGCAGTATTCATCTACGGTTTGGCCTTCAAATTCTTTATACAATTCTTCTTTTACGGCCGCCCATCTTTTGATAAATACCTCAGCATTTTCCACTGCTTCAAACTTTCCCTGTTCATCTGTGCTGATCTGTAATGGGTATAAAATCTTAGAGGTTCTGTACGCCAGGAGATCTGCAATTTCATTGACTTCTTCTTCATTGAGATAAAGGTTCGATGTTCTGTCTATCTCAAAAAAATGATGTCTTTTCTCAGTTTTCAACCAGCGAACTGATGTTTCATATTTTAATTCGCTCTTATTTTCTCCTTTTTCAATGGTAATGACTACACTGTATCTTCGCATTGAATTTTCCGGCTGAAAAACAAGGCTGTTTCCTCTTCCGAATTTTACCAGAATGTTTTTATCTGCAACCGCCGTTCTGGGAATAAAAAGTTCTTTCTGCCCGTTAAGATTGATCAGGATCATGTCCTTAACAGCGCAGTGGTTATTATGGAAGAGTTTTAATGCATCTTGATCCAACCCGTACAGCGAGGCTATACTTTTTAAAGTTTCATCTTTCTGAACGGTATGTATATTATATTTCTGCATAAAAATGTTCCTGCTTCAAATTCTTTCTTTGTACGATATTTTTATTAAAGTTTAGTGGATAACTCTTGTTCTGTTCGGTCTCGGATCCATCCCGATCTTTTCCCTTCTTGCTGACCAGTGAAGGTATTTATGGCGAAGTTTTCTTAAATCAGCTTGTTCCTTTACTTCTTTCTGATAAGCATCCTGACGGTCTTCCGGGACTTCATTTCCTCCATAGGCATCTCTCAGTTCTTTATAATGTCTGAAAGAATAAGGTTTGCCATCTCCCATTACGTAAGTTCTGAGACGGTCTTTTATTCCTATTAAAAACTGATCATTCAAAATAGAATATTTATCGTCCGTCATTTTTTTTAAGGTGATAGGAAGATTTTTCTCAATGCCATATTCCGCCATAAAATGTAAAGGAATATAGCTGAAAGTCTTCACAAGATCACGTGTTCCTCTTAATGACAAATAGAATCCGGGAGTAATGGTAAGCTCACCTTTTTCGTACCATCCTTCATTTTCAAGCTCTGTTTTTAATGCTTCTAATTTGCTGCTGGTAGTCCATGACGTTTCCACTTCTTCCCAGGTTTCCCTTCCATTTTCATAGGCTCCACCTACGTCGCAGTGCACACCCGGGAATGTTTTTTCAGTTCCGATATGTACTCTTGTGAGGTCAAAGTTTTCTCTATGCTCGTTTTCTGCAATGAAATGAACTACAGTCTGGGCTTTTCCGATATCATTCAGACTTAATTCCTCTACGTCGTTACTGAAATTAGGCATTGGTGACAAATATTTTGAATAGGAAGAAACGGTATCGTAAATCCCCAGAAACCTTACTTTTAAAACATCTACCTTTAATCCTGCTTCTTCGAGCTTAAGGCCAAGGTGCCCCCATTTCGGAAGTTCTTCCGAATCTACACTTTTACCGTCATCATCTGAATAAGTGGTCACTGAAACAGCTTCGTTGGCAACGGTACGGGAAGAAGCTTTATATTTTGCTTTTCCAATTTCATATACAAAATTCCGTGCGGCAGCAGCTCCACGGCTGAATCCGAATACATCGAAAGTAAGAACAGCAATTTTATCAGCTTTTTTTTCTGCTTTAATGGTTTTCACTTTTTTTACGATTTCTTCACAGCCTTTTCTCACTTTCGATCTGATACCGGTTTCTCCTGTTCCAAAAGCGTATCCCAATGTAGCATCTCCTTCTTTGTCTTCTGTACCAATACCTTCTATATAAATGCCGAAGTTTTTATCATAATTATCCCACATACGGGCCACATTACTCCAATCATTGTTGTAGCTTGTGTTGTCTGAAGATTTACCACCATGTTTTTTATGGGCCTCTGTACCTTTTTTTCTTTCGTCGGTATTGGTCTTATTATTCAAGGTTCCGTCAAAAAAAATCCCAATGGTAATATCCAGTACTTCCTCTTTGGATACAGACGGTGTATAACTTCCAAATTGATTGTTGTGCATAGTTCTTGTTTTTAAATTGACTGAGTGAATACTATGATTCTATCTTTCGGGATACCCTGATTTTTGCTTTGGTAACAGCTAGTTTTTCTTTTTCAGATTCTAAGGATATTAAAACTTTGGTATTGTCTTCATTGACTTTAATGGTAAGATCAATGTTTTTATCTTTACCTAGTTTCTGAAATAGATCAAATATTTCTTTATCATCAAAAGCGTCTATCCATACTGCATACCTGTTATTATTTTTATCTTTCCAGTAAAAACCGCAGAAGCTTGGAACAGCACGGTTTTTATAGATATTGTCTTTCAAACTCTGATCAAAAAGATTTTCCTGTTCTCCGTTATAATTGGTAAAACCGAAATCTATCCATGTTGCTCCTTCAGGAAGAACTACTGAAGGTTTCCAGTTGTATTTTTCTCTATATACATTATAAATATCTGCTGCAGGATATCCTTCTTTTTCAATTTTTTCGCGCACTTCCGGCTTGAATGTCTTATAAGATGGATCTTTCAGCATTCTGTCTGCAAAACCTTCATTCAGCATGTACTGAGCATTATCGTATGCTTTTTCTTTGGTAATAACCGTATCATGAGCCTGAAAAGCTCCTATTTCTTTTTGATTCCCGGCTCCTTTCATCCAAAGGACTACTCTGCCCTGCGGAGCCAATCCTACGACAAATGAGCTGTAGGTAGATTTCTTTTTCGTGTCCTGATCTACAAATCCTTCGTCAAAAAGGTTTTTGATCTTTTCTTTATCCAGATTCCATTTTCCGGTATAGAATTTTTTCTCTACCAAAGAATACCATGTGAATTCCAACTGATGAGGTGCGTCCATTCTTTCGGTGGTCACGTTCATCGTTCCTCCTTCTTTTCCCCATCCTGTATTCTGTGTTCCCCAGATTGCATCAAAAGCGTAAGTAAAACCATCAGCAACGATAGCTCCTTCATATACTTCCATCGGATATTCCTGTGGGGCAGAAACGGTTCCCAGCCAATTGTATTTTTCTTCCATTTTTTTATTCTGACAATTCGTTAATGAGAAACAGCATACTATAAAAAGAATCAGTATGTTATATTTACTTATGACCATGGGACATAATCTTCTTGTTACTCGCTAAAACCAGATTATCTCTGTGTGCTTCCACATTGATTTTCTTTGCTATTTTTTCAACCTTTTTTCCTACGCTCAGATGGTAAGAATCTTTAACTGTGATGCGCAGATTGGTTGCTATTTTTATGATGGCCATATCAGAAAAGTTTTGATTTTTCAGCACTGTTGAATTCTACTATCTTTCCGCTCTGCATGGTCATATTTTCCAGTTCGCTGAACATAGAAATTTCACCTGCTATTTCGTTGGATGTTTCAGATTGTCTCTTGAATTCTTTTTCAATCATTTCTGTTCTGGTGTCGGAAGTTTCCGTAATATCTCCTGAAGCCGTAAGTTTCATATCTTTTCCTGCAATGGAAACAATATTGTCATTTGCGGTGCTGGTAATGCTAGCTCCTGCTCCTATTGAAATTTCTTTTCCGGCTGTGATATTGATATTGTCACCTGCATTTAAAGTAAAGTTTTTAGGTGCTTTCATGCTGATATTGCCCTGTCCGTCCATGAAATAAGTATTTCCGCTCGGATCAAGAATCGTTACGCTACCTTCTTCATCATTCATTAGAATTCTGATCCCGCTTCTGGTTTGAATAGACTTAAGGTGATTGTTTACACCTCCTCCTAACGCAATACCTCCATGGAACATTCCTCCCATTACGAAAGGTCTGTCCGGATGGCTGTGAACAAAGTTGACCATCACCTGATCTCCTACTTCCGGAATGGCTACATACCCACGGTTTTGGGTAATCTGGTCTGTTCCTCCTGCATCAGGGCTCATCATACGGATAAAGTGAGTGGTGTCATTGGTCTGCCAGTCAAATCTTACCTGTATTCTTCCCTGTCCTTCGGGATCTGTATTGGAAATTACCGTTGCGGTTTGCGGCTCAGCCTTTGGAATGGTGTATTCGGGCTTTGGAAGGAATCCTGTATCTGCCGCTATTCCTATGAAGCTTCCGTTATAATGACCTATGGTGTCAATCTCATGTTCTGCTTCCGTAATCATGATTCTGGTAAAATAAGAGGTTTCATTGGAATCCTGTTTACGCATCTGCACATCCGCTACACAACCTGGATGCAGGAAAGGAACTGTTGTATTTCCTGAAACGGAAAAAACGTTGACAGCTTCGCTTCCGGAGGCACTTTTCTGAGAATATTCAACGTCAAGGTGTGTGGTAGCTTTGATGGGAGCCATCTGTAAAGCCGGCGTTTTATAAATAGATTCGTTATGACTGTATGCTGTTTTTGCCAGATCACCCACATGTTTGATCGGTGTTGAACCGGAAGTCAGTCTTTCATTTTTATTGCTGTTGTATCCGTAGAATTGCGGCTTGGTGTGTACAGCTTTTAATTCCACTTTTATATCATTCGCGCTGCTTCCGTAAGTAAGGGTTATGGGCTTGTTCTGAGCAGGTAGTTTTCCGAAGTGTAAGACTTCACCGTCATAATAGAACTGTTCACCATAAGCTTCAGCCATTCTTGCCAGATAGTTGTAATGGGTTTCATCATACTGGCTGCTGTAGATAATCTGAGAGAAATTATTGGCATCTACCCTGATATCAAAACGGCTTTTGTCAATTCCCTGCTTGATCACTTCTTCTGCAATAATTCCTACATTTACAGACTGAGCACCTCCAAAACTCTGGATATGTGGTGCTCCATCAAGGAGAATGGTAGGACTGTATCCGGTAAGGACAATATTTCCCAGGCTCATTTGTTCCTGGCTGAATCCTACTCCTGTAATCACTCCTACAAAGGTTCTTTCCGGACTGTTGTCTATATCTTTATAAGAAATAACAGCGGTAAGCCTTTTTCCAAGAAACTTATTGGCTTCTTCCAATGAATGGGTCTGTCTGTCTCCCAGGGTATCGTGTGCCAGTGTCAGCGTAAATTCGTGGTGTCGCTTGGTGCTTTGTTTAAGCTTAAAATGCTTATAATATTTGATAATTTTCCCTTCTATGACAAGAGAAAGCTTCACCAAGCGGTTGATACCTGTATGATGGTTTTCGGAAATACCATCTGCATTCTGCGTCGGACGAAAAGACGTCGCTTGTGATTTTCCAGGTGTATTTGACATATTTTTAAGTGATTTGATTAGTTTTCTAAACGATTATTCAACGGGCCGGGAATTTAAAAATAAAAACAAAAGCGCCTGCTGAATATAGTCTAAGGTAAAAAAAGACCGTCTTATTAAGGACAGTCTTTTATTTTTTGCTCATGAAAGACTTAGCTCATTGGCCAAAGTCCGTCATAAGATGAGTTTCCATACGTAATGCTTTCAGCGCTTACTACAAAGCTGATGAGCATATTGTTGCTGTCTACCGCATCAAAGTCTACTTCATGCTGGATAACATATCCGTTTTCCCACTTTAAAGAGATCAGTGTTCCTTCTTCGTGAGATTTATTAAAGTTTATTTCTCCGTTGGTAGGTTTATATTTGCTGTTCAGTAAACTTTCTAAAACATCAGATTTTTCTGTTGCTTCAATAGTTACTTTAATTAGTGCGTTTGACGGATCAGATGCTACACGTCCTGAAATGTCCGTAGATCTTGATACGCTGTAGTTAAGCTTTAATAACTTCTGACCTTCTCCTCCATTGAATTTTAAGATTCCTCTTGAATTTCCTGCCATATTCTTAAATTTTAATCATTAACAACTGTTCCCAGATATAGGATTTATATAACAAAGATAGACTTCATGTTCTAATTTAAAAAGTTTTTGGATAACAGTTTGATAAATTGTAGTAGTTCTACGACATTTTAAAAATTCTATACGACAAAATAATATAAGAATTTTAATCTAATAAATTTCATTTTTTATTGAAATTTTTCTACACAACCCTATGTAAATCAGGACGCAAAAGAAATCCATCCACACATCCAACTCACTATCAAACGTTGCTCCTCTCTTCTTAATTAATAATGTTTATATATGTACCCAATGATCATAATAATAAGATTAATTACAACCATAATCATTAAAATATTGCTGTATTTTCTTTTTTTATCTATAAAGCTCAAACCAAGAGTAAGAAGGAACAGCAATAAAGTATACACAGCAGGATACATCTGAAAAGCTTCATAAAACTTCCCTTCAAATACCAGTACAATTGCTCTCTGGGCACCACATCCCAGGCATTCTATGCCAAGGAATTTTTTACTGGGGCAGGTAAGCATGAAATCATCGATATCCATTTCTGAGTTTTTATAAGTTTTCCATTACCTAAGAAGAGATTTTGGCTCTGGTATACTGATGGGGGAAAAAGCAGTCTTCTTTCATTTCAAAAGATCCCTGAACGGCAATATATGGATTTCTGAGAATTTCTCTTGCTACAAAAACAAGGTCGGCATCGCCTTTCTGAAGGATTTCTTCAGCCTGCTCCACATTGGTTATTAATCCTACAGCTCCTGTCTTTACACCGGCTTCATTTCTCACCTGTGATGAAAAAGGAACCTGGTAACCATCGAAAACCGAAATTTTTGCCCCATGGATATTTCCTCCGCTTGATACATCAACAAGGTCTACTGCGTGTTCTTTTAAAATTTTTGCTAATTCTACACTGCTTTGAATATCCCAGCCGTTCTCAGCATACTCCGTTCCGGAAATTCTTACAAAAAGGGCCGTATTTTCACTCAATTCTTCATTAACAGCATCTACAATTTCAACCAGAAACCTGATTCTGTTCTCAAAGCTCCCACCATATTCGTCTGTTCTGATATTGGAAAGTGGTGACAGAAACTGATGAATCAGATATCCATGTGCCCCATGAATTTCAATAATATCAAAACCAGCCTCCACTGCTCTCCTGGCCGCTTTTCTAAAGTCCTGAACCAGCTCTTTTACTTCATCAGTACTTAAAACATGCGGAATTCTTTCTGTCGGGTGATAAGGAATAGGACTTGGAGCAACGGTTTCCCAGCCTTCTTCAATGGAAATCTGCAGGTTATTCCATGTTGAGCCTTTTCTTCCGGCATGAGCCAGCTGGATTCCTATTTTACTTTCTGAATTTTTATGAACAAATTCTACAATTCTTTGTAATTTCTCTGCCTGTTCATCATTCCAGATTCCCATGCAGTGATTGGTGATTCTTCCTTTGGGTACTACTCCTGTAGCTTCCACAATCAACAGACCTGTACCGCCCTGTGATCTGCTTCCGTAGTGTACAAAATGGAAGTCGTTAGCTTCTCCGTTTTCACATGAATACATACACATGGGTGACATTACCCATCTGTTTTTCAACTCTACATTCCTGAATTTTATTGGTGTATATAACATTGTATTCTTTAAAAAATTGAACTTTTTACCAGGAGAATAAAATATTGCCCACTTCATTAAAAAGAACTAATTTTACCCCCCTTTTTTAGTTGACAATATATGAAAAAAGACCTACAGATCAGTTACGAATATTTTAAAAATAGCAGTGAACTGAGCGATATAGAAAATAAATTATTTGAAAGAGCCAAAGAAGCTCGTGAAAATGCTTACGCACCTTACTCCCAGTTTCTGGTGGGATGTTCCGTATTATTGGAAAACGGAGAAATCTACTCCGGGAACAATCAGGAAAACGCAGCGTATCCATCCGGACTCTGTGCAGAAAGAACAACTCTTTTTTGGGTGGCCGCCAACTTTCCGAATGTGAAAATAAAAAAGATCTTCGTGGTAGGAGGTCCTAAAGAATTTCATGAAAAGAATCCACCGATTCCTCCTTGCGGAGCATGCCGTCAGAGTCTGATAGAATATGAGACCAAACAGCATGAAGATATAGATCTTTATTTCTCAAGCATGAATGAAGAGGTTGTAAAAGTACGTGCGGTGAAGGATCTGCTTCCTTTTTATTTTGATTCTTCATTCTTGTAATGGTAGCAGAATAGTAAATTTGCAAAAATGCGAGATTTCTACCCATGTCAAGGTTTAAAACCTTGACATGGGTAATGAAGGGTAATCAGCATAAAAAAAGCTGTTTCATATGCGGAAACAGCTTTTTTTATTATTCTTCAGATTCTACATCCTCATCGTCTTCGTCTTCGTATTGCTCGAGATAGTAGCTAAAACTAAATTCTTCAACTTCTTCTTCCGCATCTTCCAAAGTAGTCAGCAGATCTTCAAAAATCTCCAGCTGATCTACCGTCATGTTTACGAATTCCAGGTGGAGCGGCATTTCCATATCTCCGGTGATGGTATCAAAAAGTGCATCAAGATTATCGCCAAAATGTTCAGGAAGCTTAACTTTTTCCTTTAACTGAGCGTAAAAATCTTCATAGTCACCTATGTCTGTAAAATCTATATATACTGTCTTCATATTGAATTAAATTTCCAATTTTTATTGATTAAAAAAGTTTTGCATTTTTTGCAGAAATCAGTTTCTTCATTAGTAGGATTCTTACCTTCTGCATCTCTCATAAAGCACATTTTTTCCGGGCAATGTGGCAACCCCTGTGTATGACCTAATTCATGAATGGCTATTTTGTAAAACTGCTCATCCCGATTTTCTTTATTCAGTCTGAAGTTTGAAGCTACAAAAGCCTTCCCAGGTCTATAGCCTAATCCCATGATTCCAAAGTCTTTGATCTTTCCTCTGGTAGCGCTGATGTCTTTTGAAGTCAGACCAATTGTAACAAACCCTTCTTTTGTTTCCTTATTTAAAAACTTAATGATTGAATCGGCTCTATACCGGTTTCTTTCTTTATAATAAGTATTTTCAGGAAAGTCTATCGCATTCAGGACTTTTACGTTCGGGTACACGTTTTTTATTCCTTCGGTTACTTTTGCTACAGTTTCCGTTTTAATATCTTTAAATGGCTGTATGAGTATTGTAACGACTGGCTTTTCTATTTTTTCTTTTACAATATTCTTCTCCGAACATGAAAGTGTCAGAAGTAAGCCTGTTGTAAAGTAAAAAAAGCTAATATTCTTCAAAATTAATCCTTATCTCTGATTTAAATACAAATTATATACTGTCATTGCGAGAAGCAAAAGCGACTTATTATTCATAATATTATACACAAAACCTGCTTTCACCTGTGGTTATTTTTTAGAGATTGCTTCGTCACTGTGTTCCTCGCAATGACCATTTATTATTTACACCTATTGTTTTTCAAAGCTCTTATAATGATTTTTGGTAAGATATACTTCCCCATTTTGAGTATAAATGATACGGTCAGCATTTCTTCCGCCACAATGATAATTCACATCTGCTTCAAAATATTTTTCTCCATCAGGCAAACGTCCTTCCCTGTTTCCGAATTTATCTCCGCCAATCGCTTTTCCGGGAAGTACATCGCACAGGTTTCCTTTGGAAGGATTCCATCCCTGTTTTCTTGCTTCATTTTTGGTGATATAATAATCCGGGAGCCTATGATTCTGTTTTACATAGCTTATCACCGTTTTCTCTTCTGTAAGCTGATCTATAGAAACCTGAGCAGAGGAATTCCCATTATTGGATGCACCATCCGGGGAGGTACTGCCATAGTTCACAGTTTCCTTTTTTACAGAACCTGTCTGATCTTTTTTATCTTCAATAAAATTTCTGTAAACATACATTACAGCCATTCCGAAAAGGAGTCCCAGACAAATAAAAAACAGGGATCTTATTTTACCGTTCATAACTAGTATTTAATGTAATTATATTTTATGCTCTCCATTCTTCAGGAATATCACAAACAGGAATAGGATCCATTTTGTGTTTTGCAGCTTTATGCATTCTGTCGAAGATCTGGAAAACTTCTTTATCTCTTCCTTCGTAATCATCAGCCGTTTTTGTTCCGTATTCTTTCTGAATTTTTTCCAGTTCAGGATATGTTGCACCGATTTGTTGCTCATCTGTTCTGTCCACATCCCAAAGTCCATCAGTAGGAATTGCTTCTTGAATACTTTTGATCAGATTCAATCCTTTGGCAAGTTTATATACTTCGGTTTTATACAGATCAGCAATGGGAGAAACGTCTACTCCACCATCTCCATATTTTGTATAAAATCCTATTCCGAAATCTTCTACTTTATTACCGGTTCCGCACACTAAAAGTCCGTTCAGCTGTCCGTAATAATACAGGGTAAGCATTCTCAGGCGGGCTCTTGTATTGGCAAAAGCCAGTTTTTCGTTAGGGTACAGATCATCTTTTACATCAAAAGTTTTGTAAAGCTCCTCAAAAGCTGGGGTCAGATCCACAGACATTGTTTCCACATTAGGGAATCTGGACTTAAGGTCATTCATATGATCCTGTGCACGACCTACCTGATCCGCTTTCTGGCGAATTGGCATTTCGATCAGTAATGTTTTCAGGCCTGTCATTGCGGCTAATGTAGAAACAACCCCTGAATCTACACCTCCTGAAACTCCAATTACATATCCGTTCACTTTTGCTTTTGCAGCATAATCTTTTAACCAGTTTACAATATGATCTATCACTTTTTGTGTCTGCATCGTTTATATTTTTTAGTCTATTCCAAATTCCTGAGGGTATTTCACCACTCCTTTTTTATTTTTTAATCCATCTTTTACCAATTCTACAGCCATTCCGTTTTCTTCCGGAATATCGAATGGAAAAGAAATCCCAAAATTACTTGTTTTTTTGTAACCAAACTTCGGATAATATTTTTCATGTCCTATAAGAATCACCGACTGGTATCCTAATTCTTTGGCGATACGGTGTCCTTCGGCAATCAGTTTTCCTCCAAGTCCCTGATTCTGAAATTCAGGCTTCACAGAAACCGGAGCTAAAGCAAGGGATTCAAAGGATTCTGTACCATTAATAATTTTTAATTTTGTAAACAGGATATGACCTGCAATTCTTCCATCTTCATTTTCAGCAACCAGAGATAATTCCGGAATAAAAGCTTCAGATCGTCTTAGTTTTTCAACCAGGAACTGTTCCTTATGATCACTATGTACCATCTCTCTGAACGCTTCTTCTGTAAGTTCAAAAACCTGTTTATAATCTTTTTCTTCTTCCTTTCGTATCGTTATCATTTCTGTTCAATATATTGTTCACGTTTCAGTTCGTACCAAAAGCAAATGCCGTCAGGTTCCTCAAACTCACTGGTTTTTTCAAATCCTAATTTTCTTAAAATATGATTGGAAACCTCATGCTCGGAATGAGCATAGGCGTAAATAACCTCAGCATTCAGGTCATTAAAACCATAGTCAAGAGAAGCTATTCCAGCTTCCACAGCATATCCTTTTCCCCATGATTCCGGTAGAAAGCGATATCCCAGTTCTAAAACATTCTGGTAACCATTTGTTTCATGGGTCAGTAATTTCAATCCGCTCCATCCTATCAGCTGTCCGCTTTCTTTTTCCACCACTCCAAGTCTTCCTACTCCATTTTCCTCATACTGTTTCTGAATCATGCTGATGACATTTCTGGATTCATTGATATCCGTCAATACCGGTACTCCAATATATTTCATCACTTCAGGATTGGAATCCAAAAGAAAGAGACGTTCAACATCCGTATCTTCAAGCTTTCTTAAAATCAGTCGTTTTGTTTCTATTTTCATAATCACTAGTTTTTACTCTCCCGCTCCAAAAATGGTGACATCTGTTTTTATTCCTTTTTTAATATCCGTTTCTTTTATTTTATTTCCCATTACATTCAGGGTTTGTAAAGCCGGATTCCCGGAAATATCAATTTTCTGAAGCTTATTATGTTCTACATTCAGTTTTCTCAACGCTTTACACTGCGTAAGGTCAATTGTTATTAATTGATTTAAAGATAATGTTAATTGATCAATTTTCGGAATTCCATTCAATGAAATACCTTCCAACAGATTATTGTCCAGATATAAAGCGCTTAGATTTTTCAGATTTTCTGCTTTAAATGAAGATGTTTTACATCCTGTACAGGAAAACAATTCCAATAGATCCAGATTGTTTAGTACAATATTGGAAATCACATTATCGTCCAGGATAATCATTTTCACATTTTTAAAAAAGTGCAGATCTTCTGTTGAAGTTATCCCTTTCTGAACAAGGAATAAATTTGTAATCACCCCAGCTTCCGAAGGTTCAAGTATTCCGTTTTTATTCAGATCAAAATTTTCAAGTACTGCTTTTTCAAAGTTTTTATCTTTAAACTCAAGCTTTTGTCCATAGAAAAAAGAAAGTCCCAAAATAAGGCAAAGGGTTGTAATTATTTTAATTTTCATCATGAATTGTGTATTTAATCCTTATTTTTGTAAACTTAAATTCCATGTAAAAATAATGAAGATTTTCAGATATATTGCGCTTTCTTCTCTTTTAGCTGCCGGATTAGTTTCCTGCAAAAAAGAAACGGAAAATCAATGGAAGGTAGAAGTCAAAGAAACTGCCGAAAAAGTTGATGTAACAGATATTTCCAAAGAATTTTATAATCCGAATGTTCCTCTGGAACAGTTTAAAACTCAGTTTCCATGGTTTCAGGGAAGTGTTTCGGATGCAGATTTTGAAAAAAGAAGAATGGATGCTGAGGAAATCAAAATCTACAAGGAAGCCATTGGAAAAATAAATCAGGCTACATTACAAACGGAGCTGAAGAGTTTATTTTCGCATATCAAATATTATTTCCCGCAGTTCAAAAGCCCCAAAGTATATTTATTTTCATCTGCATTACAGATGATCCAGGATCCTATATTTTATGATCAGAAAGGAAATCTTCTGTTTATAGATATTACCGGTTTTATGGGAGATGGAAATCCTAATTATAAAGGACTAGAGCTGTATTTTCAAAAATCAATGAATCCGCAGAATATCGTTCCTAAGGTATCACAGCTTTTTGCTGAAAATATTGTAACAGAATCTCCTGACCATCAGAAGTTCATTGATCAGATCATTCTGAACGGAAAAGTAATGATTCTTCAGGATGCTTTTCTTCCTGATGTTCCTGATTATCTGAAAATGAATTATACCAAAAAACAGTATGAATGGGCCACAGCCAATGAAGCCAACATCTGGAATTATTTTGTAGAAAGCAATCTTATTTTCGGTGATGATCCAAGATTGGGAGAACGTTTCATATCGCCCGGACCATTCTCTAAATTTTATACGGAGATTGACAATGAATCTTCACCACAAATCGGAATTTTTACAGGATGGCAGATCTGTAAGGCATACCTTAAGGAAAAACCTGAGACAAAACTTACAGCTTTCCTGAAAATGGATGCAACGGCCATTTTTAATGAATCCGGTTATAAACCGAAACTTAAACAATAGAAAATTTAGAATTTAGAAAAATAGAAAAAATGAGAAAGACTCAGATTACGATAGATGTAGAGCTTGATGAAAATCATGTGCCTGAAAATATTACATGGAATGCTCAGGACGGAGGTATTGACAAACAAGATACTAAAGCAACTATGATTTCTGTATGGGATGATAAGACAAGAGAGGCATTAAGAATTGATCTTTGGACTAAAGAAATGCCTGTAGACCAAATGAAGATGTTTATCCACCAGATTTTAATATCTTTAGGAAGTACTTATCAGAGAGCGACAGGTGAAGAGGATGTAGCACAATGGATGGAGGAAATTGCAGAAGAGTTTGCTGTAAAATCTGCCATTAAATAAAAAAATACATTTGCAATAAACTGGAGGTAGTAAGCGGTAAGCTTTTTGTATTCAGCTAGAGCAAATTTTAATAAAAATAATGGGCTTAAGTAATATACTCTATTGCTTAATGCTCAAGTCTAAAGCAAAAAATTATGAATTTTAATACAAAAGTAATTCACGGAGGGCAGCACCACGAGTCTGCAACAGGTTCTGTAAACGTTCCTGTATTTTTGACCTCTACGTTTGCACAAAAAAGCCCCGGAGTACATTCCGGATATGAATATTCAAGAGCTGCCAACCCTACAAGACAGGCATTGGAAGATTCTTTGGCAAGTATTGAAAATGGAGCGAGAGGTTTAGCTTTCGGTTCTGGTCTTGCTGCCATCGACTGTGTTTTGAAATTATTAAACCCGGGTGATGAAGTAATTGCTGTAGATGATCTTTATGGAGGTACTTACAGAATGTTTACAAGACTTTTCGAGAAATATCAACTGAAATTTACGTTCGTTAATTTCGATGATGTTTCTAAAATTGCTGATGTTATCACCGATAAAACTAAGTTGATCTGGGTAGAAACTCCAACCAACCCATTGATGAAATTAGTAGATATCAAAGCGGTTGTAGAGATTGCGAAAGGAAAAGATATTTTGGTAGCGGTAGACAATACTTTTGCAACACCTTATATCCAGAGACCTATTGATTTGGGAGCCGACATTGTGATGCATTCTGCCACTAAATATTTAGGAGGACATTCTGATGTGATTGCAGGAGCGCTTATTGCTAAAGATGCTGAACTGGGAGAAAAACTTCATTTTATTCAGTTTGCAAGCGGTGGTATTTTAGGACCTCATGATTCTTACCTTGTATTGAGAGGGATCAAAACACTGGCATTAAGAATGCAGAGACATTCTGACAATGGACTTGCAGTAGCACAATATCTTGAAAATCATCCTGCTGTAGATAAAGTAATTTATCCGGGATTAGAATCTCACCCTCAGTATGAATTGGCAAAATCTCAGATGAAGGAAGCTGGAGGAATGGTTTCATTTACTTTTAAATCCGGAAAGAAAGAAGATGCTATTAAATTCTTAGAGAAAGTAAGAGTATTCACACTTGCAGAATCTTTAGGAGGAGTAGAATCTTTGGCTAACCACCCTGCTTTGATGACTCACGCTTCAATCCCGGCAGAAAAACGTGCCGAATTGGGAATCACTGATGACCTTGTTCGTTTAAGCGTAGGAATTGAAGATGCAGAAGATCTTATTGCAGATCTTGAGAAAGCTTTTTCTTAACATACATAAACTAAAATGAGAAGGGTTAATCAATCCTTCTCATTTTATTATAACCACCACCTAATACTATGAAAAACACAAGAAAAGCAGAAATTTCCGACCTGCTTCAACTGGCTGAACTATTTGACCAGTACAGAATATTTTATCATAAGACCTCAGACATTTCTGCAGCGACAAGTTTTCTTCAGGAAAGACTTGAAAATAAGGATTCTGAAATTTTTGTTGCGGAAGAAAATGGTAAACTAACAGGTTTCGTACAATTATACCCAATATTTTCATCTACAAGAATGCAGCGTTACTGGTTACTAAACGATCTGTACGTGAATGAAAACCATAGAGGAAAAGGTTATTCTAAAGAGTTAATCGAAGAATCCAAAGAACACTGCCGTTCATCGAAAGCGTGTGGTATCCTTTTAGAAACAGGAAAAAGCAATGATATCGGGAATCAGCTCTATCCGGCCTGCGGATTTGAATTGTATGACTCTGTGAACTTCTACGAATGGAGCAATTCATGAGTAATGAGCAATAGGTAATGAGTAGTTTTGTAAAAAACAAAAACACCCCTACTCTTTATCTCAACCATGCGAATCTCGAATCTCGCAACTCGTACCCCGCACCTCAAAATCAATTTATAAAAACAAAAAAACAATATGACTGATTTTCAAAAATACATTCAAAGATATTTAGATCAGATTCCATCAGGAAACTGGATCAACGAACTGCAAATATCAGCTGATAAAACCATAGGAATCTATTCTAATCTTACCGAAGAACAGTCTAATTTTGCCTATGCTGAAGGAAAATGGACATTAAAAGAACTTCTACTCCATTTATCTGATACGGAAAGAGTTTTCCAGTATAGAATATTAGCTTTCGCAAGAGGAGAGAAAAACAATCTTCCAGGATTTGATGAAAATGAATATGCCAATCAGTCTTTCGCCAGTGAAAGAACCCTTGAATCTCTTTTGGATGAATACAAACTGGTAAGAAAATCTTCTCAGATTTTATTAGAAACTCTTCAACCTTCTGCTTTACAAAATACAGGTACAGCCAATGGCCATGAAATTACTGTAGAAACCATCGGAAAACTGATTGTAGGACACAACTACCATCACCTGAATATTATTGAGGAGAGATATTTATCGAAGTTGGGATGGATGTAGGAAAACGTACAGCACTAATCAGTATGCTGATCTTTACACTCTCCCTTTGTTTTACAGCTTTTACAATTGAAGACATGGGAGAGATTAAAAATTATAAATCATTTGAAGTATTCCTTATAGGTCCCATTAGTTTTTTGGGTGGTGGAATATTTGAGTTTTTGGTATGGACTGCCAATATCTGGTTTTTCATTTCAGTAATATGTTGTTATAAAAAGTATTCTCTACTATCACTTATATTCGGTCTAATAGCCATAGTACCTGCTGTCTCATTTTTTTACTGGAAGGAAATCTTAACCGCTGAAAATGGAAGGATGGGAAAAATATACAGTTTAGAAACAGGTTATTTTTTATGGGTAGTTTCTATTATTTTTTTAGTAGTTGGCTCATTTTATTTATCTGTAAAATCTAAATTTAATACCAGTCAAACATTATCTTAAATATCCAATGAGATCTCTAAAAAATTTAAAAATCACTGAAAGTATTCAATCTAAAAATTTAGTTTTTGAAGAAAGTTCATATGATAAGTTTGATACTATTTCGATCTATTTTGGTTTTTTAGTATTGGCAAGTGCCTCGATACTTTGCCTTAGAGAAATAAAGCCTTCCCTCAACAATAGTTTAGAATATTTTATCCTTACATGTTCCCTCATATTTAGTGTATATGTTCTATACTGCAAATTCACAGAAAAGCATTTAAAAGAAATTACATTTGATATTCATAAACAAGAAGCAAAAAAAAGAATTATTGAATACGGAAGAAAAAACAATTACAGAATCACCAAAGTTACTGATAATCTGATTTTTCTTAATGAGACTGCCGATTTCTATAGCTTGGGAAAACATTATGAGCAAACCACAGTTGTTTTCTTTAAAGACAATACCATACTTTATACACTTATTAAAGAAGGATCACGATCAAATTTTCCTGTTTTAATTTCACAACATCTTACCAAAAGGGATTTCAAAAAAATACTACATCCGGAATATATCGAACCAATTAAGCGAACCACTTATTTCAATTCATTTTTTCACGGATTATAATCTTTATGTCTTATGGTAATAATCAAACCAATAAACCACATTTCCCTCCTAATTTTTTGCCCAAAATCCTTATATTTTCTACCTTTATCCCTTCTTTGAACTCATATACAATTATGGAACATATTATCGAAATATTAAAATCCGGCGGAACAATTCTTTACCCTACAGATACCATTTGGGGAATTGGTTGTGATGCCACCAATATAGAAGCTGTCAATAAAATTTTTGACATTAAAAAGCGCGAAAAAAATAAATCTATGATTATCCTTGTGGAGTCTGAAAAAAGACTTCAGGATCTGGTGGATGTTCCGGAAATGGCCTGGGAAATTATTGATCTCAGTGAAAAGCCGGTAACTATTGTTTATGAAAATCCAAGAGGTTTACCCAAAGAACTTCTTGCGGAGGATGGAAGTATTGGAATTCGATTGGTAAAAAATGATTTCTGCAAAAAACTGATTACAAAACTGAACAAACCTTTGGTATCTACTTCTGCCAATTTCAGTGGTGAGAAAAGTCCATTGAAATTCTCTGATATTTCTGAGGAAATGATCAGTCTTGTAGATTATGCAGTGGAAGAAGACAGAGAAAAAGTTTCAAAATATTCTGGTTCTTCGGTGATCAAAATATGGAATGACAACAGAATAAAGGTTCTTAGGGAATAGAAATTCTTAAGCTTTCTGTTTATTTTTTTAGAGTCTTGTCAGTTCATATCGGCAGGATTTCTTTTTTTTAATTCTATCTTTGCAAACTCAACTCATAAATTATTTGCTATGAATCATCAGGAATTTGCTCAAATGTGGATTAATGCATGGAATTCTCATGATTTAGAGGCTATTCTCACCCATTATTCGGATGATATTGAGATTACAACTCCCATGATTGTTATGGCTACAGGTGGTAAAGAAAGTTCTTTAAAAGGAAAAGAAGCCGTCCGTGAATATTGGCGAAAAGCTCTGGATAAGTTTCCGGATCTTCATTTTGATCTTATTCATTCCACCGCAGGAGTAGATTCCGCAGCATTATTTTATAAGTCGATCATGGATAAACATGCTGTTGAAGTCATGTTTTTTAATGAAGACGGAAAAATTAGTAGAATGTACGCTCATTACGATTAATGAGTAACATTGGTAGAAATTGACACTATTATTAACGATGATAATTAATCTTAATCAAAATAAGAATTTAAAACTTTTTAAAATAATTTCTGAAGCAGCAGAAAGGAATAACCAGTCCGTATATATTGTGGGCGGTTATGTTCGTGACCTTCTGATGAAAAGAAAAGCTTCCACAGATATAGACTTTGTGACCGAACAAAGTGGTATTGAGCTTGCCCAGAGTGTAGCTCAGGATATAGATCCTAAATTAAAAGTTTCTGTTTTTAAAACATATGGAACGGCAATGATCAAGTATAAAGAACTTGATCTGGAATTTGTGGGAGCAAGAAAAGAAAGCTACACCGAAAACAGCAGAAAACCTGAAGTGGAAGGCGGAAGCCTGGAAGATGACCAGAAAAGAAGAGATTTCACCATCAATGCGATGGCCATCTCTTTAAATAAAGATAATTTCGGGGAACTGATTGATCCTTTCAATGGGGTTGATGATCTTGAAAAAGGTATTTTAAGAACTCCTTTAGAGCCTGCTCAGACTTATTCTGATGATCCGTTGAGGATGATGAGAGCCGTGCGTTTTGCTTCAACTTTAAATTTTAAAATTGAAGAGAATTCTCTGCAGGCTATCCAGCAGGAAGCAGAAAGGATAAAAATTGTTTCGATGGAAAGAATCATGGTAGAATTCAACAAAATCATGCTTTCTGAAAAACCATCTATCGGACTGAGGCTGATGGAACAAACCGGTCTTATGAAACTGATCATTCCTGAATTGATCGAACTGAAGGGAGTGGAAGAAGTGGAAGGACAAACACACAAAGATAACTTTTACCATACTTTGGAAGTAGTGGATAATATTTCTGAGAACACCGATAATCTTTGGCTCCGTTGGTCTGCTTTGCTTCATGATATTGGTAAGGCCCCTACGAAAAAATTTGTAGAAGGAACAGGATGGACCTTTCACGGACATGAATTTTTAGGTTCAAAAATGACCAAAACACTTTTCCAGCGATTGAAGTTACCTTTAGGAAGTGATATGAAATATGTTCAGAAGATGGTAAAGCTTTCATCCCGACCTATCGCTCTGATTACTGATGATGCTTCAGACTCTGCATTGAGAAGACTTTTATTTGATGCCGGAGAAAATCTGGAAGATCTTTTCACCCTTTGCAAAGCTGATATTACGACTAAGAATTCTAAGAAACAGGAAAAATTCAAAAGAAACTTTGAATATGTAGCCGTGAAGATCAAAGAAGTGGAGGAAAAAGACCAGGTAAGAAACTTCCAGCCGCCTATTACCGGCGAAGAAATCATGGAAATGTTTAATCTTAAGCCAGGCCGCGAAATTGGTATCTTGAAAGAGAAAGTTAAAGAAGCTATTCTTGAAGGAGAAATTCCCAATGAAAAAGAAGAAGCCACAAAATTTGTGATTGTTGAGGCAGAAAAACTGGGATTGACACTATAATTCAATCGAATCGATAAATAATAAAAAAGCCCGGCGAGATGTTCCATCCCGCCGGCTTTTTTATGTTTACTATGAAAACAAAGCCGGCCGGTTTCTTTCGAAACCGGCCGGAAAAAAACACAAATGATGAAAAAATAAAAAATTATTTTTTATACTGTAAGGTATTATGGATTCAGGAAAGTACCGTTCGCACCAAGACCTCCTGTTTTAAGAGAACTCATTTTGTTACCCGTAGTTGCTGAATATATTACCATTTCGCTTTCTGCTGTAAATTGTTTAACATCTGATGCAAAGATTCTTCCATCAATAACGTTAAATCCATAAAGTGTAAAGTAAGGACCACCATCTGCAGCTGTTAGCAATGGAGCTGTAGGAACGGTTGGTGTAGCTAAGCTTGTTGTATACACTTTGTTAGCAGAACTGAAGTAAATTTTATCGTTATCAATCTGAAGATTTGTAGC
Organism: Chryseobacterium sp. GVT01B; assembly: GCF_019970045.1. Classification (GTDB taxonomy): domain Bacteria; phylum Bacteroidota; class Bacteroidia; order Flavobacteriales; family Weeksellaceae; genus Chryseobacterium. The sequence goes on along the minus strand of NZ_JAHXYI010000003.1, from coordinate 63,855 downwards.
GTTTGGAATTCCTGTCAGTGTAACTAACGGAGTCGCAGTCCCGGTGCTTGAAATCTTATAGATATAAGAATCAGCAGCTGTTGAAGAAACTGTGTAAACGTTAGATTTGTATGAAATAGTACTGTTAATTTTACCATTCGGAACAGTAATTTCAGTCTTACTGTCATTAGAAGTATTGATATAAGTAATCATATTTCCGAATCCTGATGTAGCATTCTGTACAAAAACATTTCCACCTGCTTCTACTGTTTTATCAGCTCCGCCTGTCATAGTGATTTTGCTTACAAATGAATTGTCAGAAACTTTATATTTTGTTACACTTGTTGCATTCGTAGAGAAGTTCAGGTTAGCAACGTAGATAAAGCCATTAGCAAAAGTAATCCCTCTTGGGTTATCAATCTGATCCGTAATTACGGCTAGTTTTTTAAATGTATAACGGTCTACTACAACAATTTTGTTCGAGTTATTTATCACAAGATAAGCCTTATTTCCGTTAAGACCAATCGTCTGAAGAACGTCACCCAGAATTTCTTTATTGTTATTATAACCATATACATCATCCTGCTTCAGGCTCAGATCTCTTGTCAGGAATGTTACTTTAGCTCCCTGACTGTTGAAGTTACCTTCATTAGATATAAAATATCCGTTCTGGTAAGTGATCGGAGAAACTTCAAATTCTGCGGAATCGCTTGTACATGAAGACATGTTAAATAATAACACTACTGCAAATAGTACAGTTAAAAGTTTAGTTATTTTCATAATTTATTCAATTTTAATTTATTAAAAATTTATTGCTGCGTATACACTATAATTTCTTTTCGGTAAAGGATAAAAAGAAACCGTTTTATAATAGGTATTTGTTACATTATTCACTTTAAATCCTAAGGTATATTTTTTCGCTAAAGTTGCTGAAACACCCATATTCAAAAGAAAATAAGGATCTATGGCTTCTGATCTTTTTTCATCACTTGTGGTATAGGTAACACCATTCAGTAATCCCTGTGCAAAAAACTTAAAGAAACTGTATTCATAATCTATATTGGCACTTCCTCTATGCATAGGCACATAAGGTCTCTGAAGCTGCGTTTCTTTATCAATGGATCTTGCATAATAATATCCTGCATTCGCTCTGAATTTATGATTACCCAATTGTTTACTAAATGACAGCTGAGATTCTAATCCGTAAGATTCAACTTTATTGACATTGAATGCCTGCCAGTATCCTTTAGCCGTTGGAAGCCATGCAATAAGATCTGTAATGTTCATATAGTACGGAGACAAGGTAAGTCTGAAATCCCCTACTTTGAACTCATTGGTCATATCTACCTGAGTAGAGGTTTCCGGTCTCAGATCTTTATTTCCTCCCGGTTCATAATAAATATCATTAAATGACGGATATCTGAAGTTTTTTGACACGTTAACGCTTACATCATACCATTTTGCAGCACTCCATTTTCCGGAGAATGAATACATAAACGGTGACTTCACATCCTCTACAAAATCTTTCTTGAATCCACCTTCAAAACGCAGGTTTTTAGTTGCAAAATACCTCAACAATCCGGAAACGGAACCAACATTTCTGCTGACATTGGATATTCCGCTCGCATATCCTTCTCCTTTGTTGATCTGAAATTCTCCGATAATATTAAAATTCCACTTAGAATTCAGGAAGTAATTGAAATCATTTTTAAAGATGTAATTTTTCCCTGTTCCGCCACTGGATTTAGGCAGATTTAAAGAACCGAAATACTGAAAATTCTCTTCTGTGTAAGCTGCTCTAAGGGAGTTGCTAAACTTTGCTTTGTTCCAGTCCCAGGAAAGAAGGCTTCTTATACTTTGAGTTTTATATTTTGTTTTTGTTCCCGTTTCTTCATACACTGGATAATGTTGTGAAGAATCAAAGAACTGGCTCTGCCACGAAATTTTATGATCATCCGTCAATTTATAGGATGCTCCTACATTAAAGGTTGTATTGTAATAATTCCCATTTCTGTTGATGTAATTCAGATCACTTACCTCATAATTATTTTCGCTTACAGAATAATTTCCTAAAGCTTTAAAACTGAACTTATCATTGCTGTAAGAACCTTTTACAAAATTATTATAGGTATTAAAAGAAGCAACTTCAGAAAATAAAGAACCATGGAAGCCTTTATTAAAATCAAGCGTATTATTAAGGTGAATACTTCCCCCGATAGCACCACTTCCGTACACCACACTTCCTCCGCCGGCTTTTATACCGATCTGGTCATACCCGAACAAAGCAATATTATTGATATCTCCCTGCCCTAAGAAACTTGAGTTGATATTGATCCCATTCCATACAAATGCGGTCTGCTGGGCAGTAGTTCCTCTGAAAGATGGTGAAGAAACAGCTCCACGGCCATTTTCTTTGATAAATACCTGTGACTGAAATCTCAGAAGTTCTGAAAGATTACTGGAGTTTTTCTCGGCCTCTTCTGCCGAAATTATTTTTACGGGATGAAAAAGTTTCACCCTATTCATCTGGTTGTCGAAGACATAAATAGTGTCAATGGTTTTCTCTTGTCCAAAAAGAAAACAGCCATAAGATGAAAAAAGCAGTACTAAAGATCTTTTTATATCCATACTTTTTTACTTTTCCTCCGAAAGCAATATGTTTTTTTATTATAATTCCGGCAGGTCTCCTGACTTTCGCATTCTGCTCCTTCCCGTTTTAGACAGTGGCTGTTTGCAGAAACTTTTATTGCGATTTACAGTTGCGGGGACAGTCCGGGAGTTACACCCGATTCCCTTTTCATTCCAAAATACTGGAAACCAAAATTTTTGCAAAGATAGTTTTTTATATGTATTTGCCAAAAAGTGAGATGAGAGTGTATCAGATTGAAAATTTGAAGCAATAACTCACAAAAAAAGCTGCTTCCGGTTGAAAGCAGCCCTGTATCATGGAATAATCGTATACAATTATTTACCAATAACTTCCGTAATTGGGTTTCCTACATTTCCACTTGGAAACTGAATTTTCAATAGAGAAGATACCGTAGGTGCAATATCCGTCATGTGATAAGCTTTGTTACTTTCTCCCTGTTTAACTCCCCAACCCATAAAGATCAATGGAATATGTGAATCATAAGAATTCCAAACACTGTGGGTAGTTCCTGTTTTTGAATATGGAGGAAGCATAGAATCATGAGAAATCAACTGGATATCTCCACTTCTCTGTCTGTTGATCCCGTTGATAATTCTTTGTTTGATGGGTTCCGGAATACTTGCCTCCTGAACCTTATCTACAGAAACAGCATATAAAACCGTAGGATCTTTCTCAATTTCTTTTACGGCAAAGTTTCTTACATCATCCAGTTCAAGCTTGCTGTCTGCCAATACTTTTCTGTCAAAATAAATCTGATAGTTATCAATCGCATTGATCAGTTTATCAGCTCCGAATTTATCTTTCAGTTTTTGGTTCAGATTTTTTTCTGCATCTTCACCAAAGAAACCTGTAGGGATTTTATGCTCTTTAAGGAATCCTACAGAATGTGCTCCACCGTGGTCTGCAGAAAGGAAAACCGTATACTCACCTTTTCCTACTTTAGCATCCAGATAATTGAAGAATTCTGCTAAATCCTGATCTAATCTGATATAAACATCTTCTACCTCAATAGAATTCGGTCCGAACTTATGACCTGCATAATCAGTAGATGCAAGGTTGATCGCTAAGAAGTCTGTGATATTGTCTCCACCCAGTTTTTCACCTTCTACAGAAGCTTCTGCCAACTTCAATGTCAACGTATTTCCGAAAGGTGTATAACGGATATTATCTTTTTTAGTCTGATAATCCTTTGCTAAGTTGCTATAAGGGAAAGTAGGCGTTTTTGCACTTCCCAGCAGTCCTTCCCAAGAAGAATTGTCCGGTGCGCTTTCCGTATATTGATTGATTGGAAGTAAGGTGTTCCAACCGTTGGCTACTAATTTTTCAGGAAGATTCTGAGAATTGAATGATTTCACCCATTGAGGAAGATCATTCATATACCAAGTACTGGTAATGAAATTCCCTGTGCTGTCATCAAACCAGAACGCTCCGTTTGGAGTGTGTCCTGCAGGAAGAATAGAAGCACGGTCTTTCAAAGAAACTCCGACTACTTTTCCCTGGAAGTTGGTTGCTAATCTCAATTCGTCAGTCACTGTAGTAGACCAAAGATTTTTTGGAGAATGGCTTCCGGTTTTTACATTGGTTGTTCCCACGGGCTGAACGCTTTCATCCGCAGTACAGTATACTCCTTTTCCTGTTTCCTTATCCGTCCAGTCATTTCCAGCAATTCCGTGGATAGCCGGTACTGAACCTGTGTAGATACACGTATGTCCCAAAGCTGTAATGGTAGGAACATAAGGAATGTGTACATTATTTAAAGAATATCCTGTATTCAAAAGTCTTTTGAAACCGTCATTTCCATATTTACCATAAAAACGGTATAAATAGTCCCAACGCATCTGATCTACTACCAGACCTACAACTAATTTGGGTCTTTCCAGTTGGGTATTTTTGTTCTTCTGTGCATTGATTGTAACTACGGACAAAAAAGTAGCTGCCGCAATTGAAATGTTCCTAAGCATCCAAGTAAATTTTTATTGACAACAAATTTAAGGGTTTTGAAAGTTTTGGAGTGTGAAATTTTATTTAATTTTGATTATTGTACAATTCATCAATCAATCTTCCATGATTTTAGGCGTATACTGGTATTTCAAATTTCCAAATGATTTATATGACTTTAAGTTCTTCAAATTTTATCCGGGATATGGCGGACATGCTGATAATCCTGCAGAACTGGCAGCAAGGGTCAAGGTAGCAAATACTGATGATTTTATCGGAAAGCTGGCAACATTGAAAGAGCGTTTCAAAAAAACTTATCTGCACTTGAATATCAATGAAAACCAGCTGATCATCAATATCGGAGATTATCAGCTCTTTGATTTTCATTTTCAAATGGCAAAAGAAATAGAAGAACTGTTGATTCGTGAACATGCTGAATTGATAGATTCCAGTATTCCTTTTACCATCCAATCCAGCAAAAGTTATGCTCCGGAAAGAGAAGAATTCAAAAATATAGAACACCGTTTCATTCAGATGGTTGGTTCTGACTTCAGGAAAAACAATGCAGAAAATTACGCTGCCAGAATTGATTGTAATCTGCCTCTGCAATACAAACAAAGTCTTATTGATGATTTAGCGCGGATAGGTAAAGAAGAAAATCTCAATGTATTTTACTATAATGATTTCGATTTTAAAGATCATTGTAATCTGATGCTCTTTTTCACCAATGGCAGACAGAAAAAGGAATCTGTTCAAAAGGTTGATATCAATTCTTTTGGAAGTAAAGTGCGGCAGCTTACTCAGAAATATCCTTTTCATTTCGGACACTTCGGAAGCTTTAAAGAATATCCTTTACGGGGTCCTCATGTAGAACTCATGGTGGATGAGGAATATATTTTAAATAAAAAATAAACCATTTTAATTCAATACTATGATCAAATTCAAATATGTCATTCTGTACGTGGAAGATGTAGAACAGTCTATGAACTTTTATAAAAATACCTTCGGTTCTGGAATAAAATTCATCACTCCTGAAAAAGATTATGGAGAACTGCTGACCGGAGAAACCACTCTGTCATTTGCTGCTGTAAACCTTGCAGGTTCTAATATTAAAAAAGGTTTCTTAACTTCAAAAACGGAAGACAAACCTTTTGGAATGGAACTGGGATTTGTTACTGATGATGTAGAAAATTTGGTGGAAAAAGCAATAAAAAATGGTGCTGAACTGTATGAAGATATTGCTGTAAAACCTTGGGGACAAAAAACAGCTTACATCAAAGATCCCAATAATTACCTGGTAGAAATCTGTACTGAAATTCAATAAGTTTAAAACATTTGATGTGGAAATAAGAAAATTACAAAAACTAACCGCCGATCCAAGTATAAACTGGGGACATAACGGCTATACAACGGACAGAATTTATTCGGTTTCCTCTATTGAGTTTGGAGGTTCTTTCGAGTTTAACTTAAAAGAAAAGTCTTTACCTTATACTAAAAACTGGGAGACTACTTCTGAAGAATTTGAAGAACTGAATAGCCTTATAGAACAGGAAAATTCTTTTGGAGCATTTATTGGTGAAGATCTTGCAGGCTGGATCATCTGTGAGCACAGAACATGGAACAACAGTCTGTACATAGAAAATATACTGATTGACGAAAAGCACAGACGGCAGGGAATCGGAATTATGTTGATTAAAAGTGTCATTAAGGAAGCCCGCAGACTAAACTGCAGAGTCATTGAACTGGAAACACAGAATACCAACTATCCGGCTATTCAGTTTTACAGAAGAATGGGATTCAATATTACCGGGCTGAACACAAGACTATACAATAATCCGGACGAGATTGCTCTTTTTATGACTTTAGATGTGGAATAAACCTGATCAAAAGATATTATTATAAAATATTTAATCTCTGTTATTTAAAACACTTGTCGGTGTGCTAATTTTTCTATATATTAGTAATCAACAAATTAAAGATTATTACTATGAAAAATTTAAAAAAACTAAAGAGAAGCCAGCTTGTGCTGATAAGTGGTGGTGACACTCCTTATGCTTTATGTGATATGGATGGTAATTGTCCTCCAACAGTAGGTTCATACTATTGCAACGATGGTACTTGTTACAGAGTTTCCGGTGGTGGCGGTGGCAACCCTGGCTGTAATGAACCGATGCGTCTTTGCCAGGAATGGGAAACCGGATGCGGTTGTGTTTATATGTAATATATTTTGTTAGATAAAATCTTGTGGAGGGCGGTTTTTACCGCTCTTTTTTGGTTTAAAAAATGCATATTTGCAATAAGCTAATATCAAAAACTCATGATGCGACAAACTTGTTTTATAGCTGTACTAATTGTTTTTTCATTTACCCATGCACAAAAGAAGACATTCAAATGTGTAGAAGTTCATGATGCCATCAAGCTGATTGATGAAGAAAAATATGACGAAGGGATTGCTATCCTAAAAGAATGTGAAAAAAAAGACCCTAAAGATTATACATATCCCTATGAAATTGCTCTGGCCAATATCCGAAAAGAAGATTATAACAGTGGTATATCACAATTGGAAAAGATTAAAGGTTATTCAAATATAGATGACTATTATTATGCTCTTCTCGGAAATGCCTATGATTACACAGATAATCCTGAACAGGCTATAAAGACTTATGACGAGGGATTAAAAAAGTTTCCGTCTTCCGGAAAACTTTATTTGGAGAAAGGAGTTGTCTTTGAACTTCAAAAAAAAATAAGCCAAGCCGTTGAAAATTACGAAAAAGGAATAAAAGCAGAACCATCATATCCATCCAACTACTACAGAATAGCCAAATTATTTTTAAATTCTAATAATCCACTGTATGGTCTCGTTTATGGTGAAATATTCTTAAATCTGGAACGCACTACTGCTCGAAGCCAAGAAATGAGTCAACTTTTATATGACGGGTATAAAAAAGCGGTGAAATTCACAGATAAAAATACTACAGTTAATCTTTGTCAAGCCTTTATCATTATTGAAAAAGACAGTAAGCCTAATGATCCTCTTCCTTTCTGCATCCTTTACAGCGGATATTTTGCGCTCGCTTCTGTTGACAAAAAAGAAATTAATCTAGAAACGCTGTCAGACATCAGAAGAAAGGCAATGAAAGAATATTTTAAACACAAGAGCAATCCATCAAATGTTTTATTAAACTATCAAAAAATAATGGAGGGCAAAAACGTTTTTAATGCCTATAATTATTATCTGTTCCAGATAGGAGATAAAGAGGCGTTTGAAAACTGGTTCACCAATAATAAAACAGAATATGAGAAATTTGTAGACTGGTACACTAATGATACAAATAGTCTAAAAATCAATAAAAAAAATCTGTATATCTCTGATCCTTTACCCAAATAATATGATGTTTTAACTTTGAATTTTATAAATTGTACTTGTATAGATTCTTATTTCAGGAAACTTATTTCTACAAATAATCTATGAGAATTTCACTTTTTTCGTAAAAAACAGGATTACTCAATATCATGCAAAATCTTTTGAAATACATCAGGTCTCTTACTCCTTTTTCTGATGAAAGCTGGAATATGCTTCAACATGCCCTTTCGGAAAGACATTACAAGAAAAATGAACTGATGTTAAAGGAAGGTGAAATCTGCCATTCACTATTTTATATTGATAAAGGGTTTTGTAAAAGCTATTACGAAATAGAAGGAGTTATAAAAAACACCGGATTTTTCTTTGAAAACGAAATAGTAACCAATATCAGCAGTTTTGGAAGCGGACAGCAATCTGAATTTAATATCAACGCCTGTGAAGAAATTAATGCTATTATTTTTGATAAGATAAAGTTATTTGAAGCTGCCGGAAAGGCTCCTGAAATTGAAACGTTGGGACGCCATTGTATCCGTCAGTTTGCCTCCAGGCAGGAGGAATTTTCAAATCTATTCAAACTCTATACTGCACAGGAAAGACTGGAATATATTGAAGCAAAATATCCTGAAATGCTGCAACGTATATCCCTTACCCAGCTGTCTTCATTTCTGGGAGTAGCTAGAGAAACATTAAGCAGAATCCGGAAACGAAGGATGATCCGTTGAAATTACCATTCAAAATCTAATCACACAAAAAATAATAGTATATGAAAACGTTGATCTGGAAAGGGATACTTTATCAATCCCTTGAATATTTTAATGTACAGTCTGATGATAAAGGTTATACTGTAGAATCAAGAATCATAGGTTGTTATAAAGATAAAATCTATACGGTGGACTACAGAATGTTCATTGATAAAAACTGGACCATTCAGAATTTCCTGATCGAATCTGAAGTCAATAAGGTTAAAACAACATTAGAAGGAAAAAGGCTTCAGGATCAATGGACAATCAATAATGTTGTAAATCCGGAATTCAATCATTTCAAATTTATTGATATTTCTTTGACTCCATTTACGAATACACTGCCCATAAATAATTTAAACCTTGCAGAGAACAGCTCTCAAAAAATAGATGTTATTTACATTGATGTACTCAACCAGCATATCAGACCTGTACAACAGCAATATACAAGGACAACATCCCATCAATATCTGTATGAAAATATTGAAAATGATTTTAAAGCCAAAGTTTCAGTGGATGAAAGTGGATTGATCATCAGCTATCCAGAATTATTTGAGAAAATTACCGAACTCTGAAAAAATAAAATACTCAACATGACCATTAATGAGATCAAAGAGGCAGCCCTTGCTTTCAAGGCAAACAATACTCAAGAGCTATCAGATAAAATGCGGGAACTCAAAGACAATAACCTTTCTTTTATAGGATGTATTGTATTTGTACAGTATAATCAAAGGCTCTCTCTTTTAGAAGCGAGAAAGAAAACCCTTGAACTTGATACATGGACTGTAGATGAAAAAGCAGAATACATTGCCTCTTACAACCTGATGATGAGTGAGTTTCAGGATAACGAAGATGAGGATTAATTTCCTATAATAGAAAAGTACCATCAACACCGAAGGAAAACTGGCAGCCGCAATGACCAGTACCAACCATAATCTTAATAAGTGACAAAGCAAAAGGAAGATAATTGGGTATTTTAGTAATAAATAACCCTTTACAATTGTTATAATAATATGAAAACAATTGCTCTCCTACTCTTTTTTTTCACTTCCCTGACTGTTGTTTCAGCTCAGAATAATTCCTCTGAAGGCTTTTATGAAACATCAGATCACGTAAAGATCAAATATAAAGTCTCCGGAAAAGGAGAAGCCTGTATTTATATTCCCGGAGGGCCAGGTCAGGGATATCCATCCTTTGAACTGATGGGAGGAAATAATCTTGAAAAAAATATGCAGATGGTCTATATGGATCAGCGGGGTTCTGGTGAATCCGGCACATCGGAAAATTATCATCTTGATAAAATGATTCAGGATATCGAAGAACTGAGACAGTATCTTAAATTGAAAAAAATCTTCTTACTGGCTCATTCTTTTGGTGGAATCATTGCAGTCAGTTATGCAAAAAAATATCCCCAGCATACCAAAGGTCTCATTCTTGCCAACGTTACCCTTCATTTCCTGAATGATGAATCTGTCAAAGAACAGATTGAATATGGAAACAGTCTTTTACACACGCAAAACAGAGCGGTTCCTAAAGACAGCCTTTCTTCAGAACTTTCAAAAATAAGCAGTGCACTAAGACAAAAAAGAATCGGATATAAATTCCTGACCGAAGATATCGAAACTATAAAAGGAATGGATAAAGTAGATTCTCTTCATCCCCGAATCATCGACTTTGGAATGGCAGTCATCTCAAAACCCAAAGACTTCTCGGAATACTATGCCGATTATGCACCTATTACAAAAGATATTAGTATTCCCGTACTTGTAATTACCGGAAAAAAGGATAAAGCAGTCGGAACTCAGCATTATAAAACCTTTCAGTTTCCCAATCAGAAAGTAGTTTCCATTGATGGCGGACATCTTTTGTATTATGAGAAAAATAAAGAGTTTGTGAACGCTGTCAACAACTTTGTAAAAACAACGAAGTGATATTGTATTCTCAATTTTATAATTAAAAGTTTCGGCGCGGCCAAAGGCCGCGCCGAAACTTTTCCATCATTCACAAAATCTTCTTTAAACAAAACAGGCTGTTTCAAATTGAAACAGCCTGTTTTTATCTATTTTAATTCCTGCTTAAAAGCAGGCAATGATTAAAATTTAAGATCTCCATTCACCTCTCTTACCGCGTTAGCAGCTTCAGCGAATTTCAATTGCTCTTCAGCAGTCAATGTTACGTTTACAATTGATTCTACTCCGTTTGCTCCAATGATAGCAGGAACTCCTAAACAGATATCATTTTGACCGTACTCACCTTCAAGCATTAAAGAACAAGGGATCATTTTCTTCTGATCACATGCAATCGCCTGAACCATTACAGAAACTGCTGCACCTGGAGCATACCAAGCTGAAGTTCCTAATAATTTTGTAAGAGTAGCTCCTCCTACTTTAGTTTCTTCGATTACATATTTTTGTTGGTCTTCACTTAAGAATTCAGTTACAGGAACCCCATTTCTTGTCGCTTTGCTCAATAATGGAAGCATACCTGTATCACTGTGAGCAGCGATTACCATTCCGTCAACGTCAGAAATTGGAGCTTCTAATGCTTCAGCCAATCTGTATTTGAATCTTGCAGAGTCTAATGCACCACCCATTCCGATGATTTTGTGCTTAGGAAGACCTGAAGTTTTGTGTACAAGGTAAGCCATAGTATCCATTGGGTTAGAAACCACAATAATGATTACTTCTGGAGAATGTTTTACTAAGTTTTCAGTAACTTCTTTCACTATACCAGCGTTGATACCGATCAATTCTTCTCTTGTCATTCCAGGTTTTCTTGGGATCCCTGAAGTGATTACTGCTACATGAGAACCTGCAGTTTTGCTGTAATCTCCTGTTGTACCCGTAATTTTTGTATCAAATCCGTTAAGAGATGCTGTCTGCATCAAATCCATTGCTTTACCTTCAGCAAACCCTTCTTTAATGTCTACCAAAACTACTTCTGAACAGAAGTTCTTCATTGCGATGTATTCCGCACAGCTTGCTCCTACAGCGCCTGCACCTACTACAGTTACTTTCATATTGTTACTTTTTAAAATTATTTTTTGTTAGTTAAGTTTAAATTTGAAACTCCCCAAATTTAACAATTCCTGAAAAAATGCGCAATTTTTCAGGAATTTAATTAGAATTAAAATAAATTAGTTGACGTTCAGTAAAAACGTGTATAGCTTTTTCGCCCCAGAAAGCACTTCATGGTAATTTTCTTCAGCGACTTCCGTATCCAGAACCTCCTTGAAATTTTTCCACATAGGCCCTGTATTTTCCTGATAACATCCGAAAAAGTTGAAAGTAACCTCATCAAAACCTTCCGTTTTAGAAAGCTGTTTCGCGATAACATTTCCTCCAAGCGTAGAACCTTCAATCACATACATCGCTCCAAGCGCTTCATGTTCATTGTTAAATTCAAGATTGTGGGAAGCGGATTGATTTTCCAAGGAAAGACTTTTCAGGTCCTTTTCAATAAGGGAAAGTTTTTTTCTTCCTTCAAGCTGAAGTTTTTCTGCATACTTATCAGAAAGGCTGCTGAAGATTTTGTCTTCACTGTGAAGAAGCATCAGATAATTGGTATGAATGATTTTTTTATAATCCTCCAAAGTGAAAGTTTTATTAAAAATCTTTTCAGAATTAAAAAGTTTCTCTGCTGCATCGTGATACTCTGCCGTATTCTGTTTAAGATATTCTGATACCATAATAACGTTTTAAAAGTTTCTCAAATATAAGGCTTTTTGAACGTTAAAATAAAGGAAGTTCCCTCACTGCTGCTTTCATAATCCACACTTCCTCCTATCCTTTTCATAATACGGTGTACAATAGACAGCCCTACTCCGTTTCCTTTAAATTTCTTGGCATTATCCATTCTGTTGAAGATTTTAAACATCTTATGCTTTTCCTCTTCAGGAATACCAATACCATTGTCCGAAACCCTGTAAATAATAGTCTGTCCATCTTCCGTTCCTTCAATTTCCACTTTCGGAAGATCTTTATGGGAAGAATATTTCACAGCATTATTGATAATATTCAGGAAAACCTGATGAAGCATTGTTTTATCAGCCAGTACATCCGGGCATTCCTTAATGATAATTTCACTGTTCGGACTACCATAGGTCATCTTGGCATTTTGAGATATTTTCTCAATGGTATTAGCCGTTTTCAGGCTTTCAAGCTGTATTTCACTATGTTTGGCACGACTGAGCTGCAGTACATCATGCATCATTTCAGCCATATTATCTATTTCCTCAATAATTGTATTGATCTTGGTTTTGCTTTTCACGGAATCATCAGCAAGATTTCCCAAAAGCATTTGTGCATTCAGTTTCATTACCGTAAGAGGCGTTCCCAGGTCATGCGAAATGGTATAAGAAAAACTGTCAAGTTCATCATTTACTTTTTTCAGTTCATCATTAAGCCTTTTGATCGCATTATAATTTTTGTGAGAGGTTTCTAAAATCAAATCCCTTACGGCCTGTACTGCACTTACATTTCTGGAGTTCCATCTTTTAGAATTCCCTTTGATATTTTCTGTAAAAATACGGAAGGAAGTTCTAGGCGATATCATCTGTTTTTCCTCTCCGTTCTGAGAAAAGACCTCTATTTTTTTCTCCGGATTCCCGGCCCAGTTGATGTGTTCATCAAACTCTTTACGGAACCAGATCAACATTTCATTTTTATCCCTTTCAATAAAATAAATAACGATTCCTGCAGCATTTTCAGACAGATCCAACTGATCACCATGTTCTTTAAGAAAGTTACGGCTCACATAGATTCTTTCATTGGTATTCTCCAGTGCCCATTGAACAATTCGGCTTATACTTTCCGGATTGGGAGTTTTACCGTCTGTTATAATATTCTCATCTGAAACAATAGCAAGCCCGTCTGCTTCAGGCAAATTTCTGATTTCCGTCTTACATTCAATAAGAGAATCGAATAGGTTGTTATGTTTTAGAAACTCCGTTTTAAGCTGAGAAACCTTTTCATTCAGCTCCAAACGGTAGTTCAGTTCGCTTTTGGATTTAAAAGAGGAATAAGCATTAGCAGCCAGAGCTGTGAAAATTCCTGCCTGCACCCTGTCCTCAAGATCAATATGTTTAGGTTCTACATTCTGGCAGGTTACCAATCCCCAAAGATGATCATCAATAATAATCGAAACACTGAAGCTTGAAGCAGCTCCTGAATTTTTAAGATATTGCCCGTGAACAGGCGACATTGCTCTGGATGCAGAGAAAGTAAGGTCAATATTTTCAGGACTTCTGCTTAAAATAGGAACTGTATCCGCATATACATTACTGAAAATTCTTTTCCTTTTTTTCAGATAAAGGTCGCGTGCCTGCTTGGGAATATCAGATTCTGGATAATGAAGCCCGAGAAAACTTTCCATATTCTCATTTTTCTTTTCAGCGATAACTTTTCCTGAACCATCCATCATGAATTTGTATACCATCATACGGTCGTAGTTCACAACCTTCGACAGGGTTTCCAGAAGATGATTCCAGAGCTCCTTTTCATTATCGATGATATAAAAATTATCATACTTATTCGAAATCCGTTTATTGGGATTAACGATAACCTCTTCAAACTCCATGAAAATATAGAGTTCACTTCTGAAAACAGAAAAATGGAACTCAGTATCTCCAATAAAAATCTTATCGAAATAAGTTTCATTCTTCCTTCTGGTAAACTTTTCCAGCGAAATATAGATTTCTGAATCAATAATGCTTTGAAAACTTTCAGGAAAGTCAGTAAGCTTTCTTCCGAATAGTTCCTGAGAACCCCCGATCTTAAATATATCCGAAATATTCCTGCTAAAAAAAGTAATGGCACGGGACTCTGCATCAATGCCAATCAAATAACCAAAACTTTGTATAGAACCCGGAATATGGATAGGCTCTTCATGGCATTCTATAAAATTCATATATCTTTTCAGTCTAACTATCAAATATAGCCTTTTTTCGAACAGCTTTCTATTTTGTGGTACCTTATTTTAAACTTCAGGCTATCAGGCATTCATGGGAAAAATCAAGTAAAGAAAAGGTCGAAAAACACATTAAAACATTCTCCATTTTCATCCTCTTTTAGTGTCATATCTTTAAAATATACAAAAAAATAAACAATAATCCAATTATCAAGCTTTAACCATGATTCATAACATAAATTACACATTATTAACCTTAATAATTATTTTATTTAAACAAATTTATCTAAATTTATATCACCAAATAATGAATATGACAAAAATTCATTGAATTATTCACAATAAATTCAATATAAAATTTAAATTCAAATAATACTATTATGAAAAAGTTCCCATTAATTTTATTTTCTCTGGTCCTCTCTATAGGATTATGGAATCCATCAGAAGCATGTACAAGAGTAGTTTACAAAGGTCCTCAGAATACCGTTATTACAGCCCGTTCTATGGACTGGCGTGATGAAATTCCGGCCAACCTGTGGGTTTTCCCAAAAGGAATAGACCGCAACGGACTTGTAGGCTCTAAATCTGTAAAATGGTCTTCCAAATACGGAAGCCTTATCAGCTCTTCATGGGATATTGCATCAGCAGACGGAATGAACGAAAAAGGACTGGTTGCCAACCTTCTTTGGCTAGGAGAATCCCAGTATCCAAAGTTTGATGGAAAAGGAAGTAAAAAGGGACTTGCCATATCATTATGGGCACAATATTATCTCGATAATTTCGCCACCGTAAAAGAATCCGTAGAGTTTTCACGAAAAGAGCCATTCGTTATTGTAAGTGATTATATTCCGGGAACAGAAAGATTTACGACAATTCATCTTTCCATTTCCGATGCCTCAGGAGACAATGCTGTATTTGAGTATATTGACGGTAAACTGGTTATTCATCATGATCCATCTTATACGGTAATGACCAACTCTCCTGTTTTTGAAGAACAGTTAGCTCTTAACAATTACTGGAAAGGAATTCCGGGAACGGTAATGCTTCCGGGGACCAACCGTGCTGCAGACCGCTTTGTAAGAGCTTCTTACTATGTGAATGCAATACCGCAGACTGCTGATACCCGTACAGCTATAGCGAGTGTTTTCAGTGTCATCAGAAACTGTTCAGTGCCTTACGGAATCACTTCAGCAACGGAACCTAATATTTCATCCACAAGATGGCGCTCTGTTTCTGATCAGAAAAATCTGGTATATTATTTTGAAACGGTTTTCACACCGAATACTTTTTGGGTAGATCTTAAAGATTTCGACCTAAGCGCTAAGGGAAAAGTGATGAAACTGGATTTGAGTAATAATAACACTTACAACGGTAAATCCAATGCAAATTTTAAAGAATCTGCACCGTTCGCATTCTTAGGATTAAAATAGATATTTCACCACAAACCACTTATGCTTAAGTAAAAAATCTGCCCCTACAGATAAAAAAACTAAGTATCAACGAACTATGATTGAATATTTGACTATTTCTCTCTCCTGGATGGGTGTCAAATCAGAGATTTGAAGAGGTGGTTAAAAACACTTTTCTTTCATTCAAGCGCATATAAAGATACTTGTGGTAAAGTAAAGTTTACAATATAAAAAAACAAAAATAGATATGGCCTTTTTTTCGATTAAAAAGAAAAGCCTGATCCTGTGCATGCTGGCCTGCGGGTTATCAGCTTATGCACAAAATCAGGACTCTCTGAAGACCACCTCTCCTCCACAGGAAGAAGACAATGTAAAATATCCGCAGCTGCAGATCAAAGGCCTTTTTCAGGCACGTTATCTGGTTGGAATGTCCAAGGATGTTGATGTCAACGGACTTCACCATACGGATGGTTCCGGAACCGATAATAATTTCATGCTTAAATACATGAGAGTTCAGGTTCGGGCACAGATCAGTAAACGCACAGAAGTTGTTGTCTTGGCCAATCTTGCAGATTTTAAAAATGATCCCAAAAGCAGAGTTCTTGAAAATGCTTATCTGAAGTATACTTTCAATCCTAAATTAGCCATTACAGTAGGACAATTCAGACCTTGGTTCGGTATTGAAGAAACTTACCCTATTGATATTATTAAATCTTTAGACTGGTCTAATCAGTATACAGAATTCGGAAAACTGGGCTGGACGAGTTTTCAGATCGGGATGTCTGCCACAGGACAGCTTCAGCTGGGAGAAATCCCCTTCCAATATGCTGTTTCGGTAGTCAACGGAAATGGGAAAAACCAGATCAACGATAATGATAATGGAAAGCAGTATTCTACCCGTCTTGTTTTCGGATTATCAAAAAAATATCACTTCAATGTAGGTCTGAATGGAGGTACCGGAGAAGTTTTCAGCAAAAAAGTATATGCTTTGGGGATAGATCTGAGCTCACTGATTCAATTTGATCCAAAATGGAGTCTTGATATGCAGCTGGAAGCTAAACAGGCAACCAACCATGTTCTGTACAATTCTATTGCACCTGAATTACGCCCTGAAAACCCAGACCAATATCTGATCCGCGGAGCTTATTTCCTTCCGAATTTAAGATATGAAATCAACCATAAAAATCTCAGTGCCTTTGAACTATCATGTCGATATGAATATCTTGACACGAATTTCCGAATGGCGTCCAATCCACGACAAACGATCACTCCAATGTTCGGACTGGAATTCCTGAAAAATTATGGTGCAAGGATTCAGCTTGGGGTTCAGTTCGACCGCTATAAATTTCAGGTGGAAAACACCTCACAATACAACAATAATCTATTCATTGTCCAGGTTCAGAGTAGATTTTAACCCATTAAATAGTTAGTATCATGAAAGAAATAAATATCAGAAACGTAGCGATAACATTTGTTGTTGCGTTGATCATATGGTTCATTCCTGCTCCGGAAGGTGTTGCCGAGAATGCCTGGCATTTGTTTGCCATCTTTGCAGCAACCATTTTAGGAATCATCCTTAAAGCCGCTCCCATGGGTACCATGTGTATGATGGCCATTGGTTTTACAGCCCTTACGCAGGTAGTTGCTCCGGGAGATGCAGGAAAATCTATTACAAAAGCGCTTTCTGGGTTTGGAGACAAAGTAATCTGGCTGATCGGGATTTCATTCTTTATCGCCAGAGGATTTATCAAAACAGGACTCGGAAACCGTATTGCCTTTCTATTCATCAGAGTTTTTGGTAAAAGCTCATTAGGATTGGCTTACGGATTAGGACTTGCCGATGTTTGTCTTGCTCCTGCTATTCCAAGTAATACAGCAAGAGGTGGTGGGATTATCTATCCTATCATGAAATCTATGGCGATAAGCTTTGATTCCGTTCCTGAAAAACCGGAAACTCATAGAAAACTAGGGTCATTCTTAACCTTGAACAGCTACTACATGAACCTCATCGCTTCTTCAATGTTCCTTACCGGGACAGCCAGTAACCCGATGTGTCAGAAATTTGCAGCCAACCTTGGTATTGATATTACCTGGATGTCATGGGCTGCAGCGGGTTTCATTCCCGGTGCAGTAGCATTCTTTGTCGTTCCTTTGGTATTATACAAATTATATCCGCCTGAATTGAAAAAAACAGGAGATGCTCCGAAAATGGCCGCTCAGAAATTAAAAGAAATGGGACCTATTTCCAGAAACGAATGGTTGATGCTCTTGGCATTCTTTATTCTGTTAGCCCTTTGGATATTTGGCGGAGCGCTTTCTATTGACGCTACAACTACTGCTTTCATTGGATTAACCTTATTGTTGTTAACCTCAGTATTAACCTGGGAAGATGTAAAAGGAGAAAAAGGAGCATGGGATACTATCGTTTGGTTCGCCGTATTGGTAATGATGGCAAGTTCTTTAAATGAATTAGGCTTCATTGGCTGGTTCAGTAATCTTATCAAAGTACAAATTGGAGGTTTGAGCTGGCAGGTTGCCTTCCCGGTGATTATTGTTGTCTATTTCTTCAGTCACTATATTTTTGCCAGTGCTACTGCTCACGTAGCGGCCATGTATGCAGCATTACTAGGCGTAGGTGTTTCTTTGGGAATTCCTCCTATGCTGTTGGCGATGATGCTGGGTTTCATGGGTTCTATTTATGGCGTACTTACCCATTACGGGCACGGTCCGGCTCCGGTATTCTTCGGAAGCGGATATGTAGACCTGAAAGCATGGTGGCTCAGAGGTCTTGAGATAGGAATCGTTCTATTAATTATCTATATGGTTGTAGGAGGATTGTGGATGAAAGTCTTAGGATATTATTAATTTTTTAAATCAAAAATATGTTATCAACATTGTCAAGAAAAATGCTGATGTGCCTTACAGGACTCTTTCTGGGATTCTTCCTGTTGATTCATTTCCTTGGAAATCTTCAGCTTTTTCTGCCACAAGAACAGGCGCACCTGCAATTTAATGCCTATTCGCATTTTTTATCCGGAAATATTATTATCAAAATAGTTTCTTACGTTTTGTATGCCAGTATCATTTTGCATGCTGTAGACGGTCTGATTATTACTTTAAAAAATAGAAATTCAGGTGGCGGTTATCAGTCGGACAGACGTGGAAGAGCCAGTACATGGGCTTCCCGAAATATGGGAATCCTCGGAACATTAATACTGATCTTTCTGGTAATCCATTTCCAGAACTTCTGGTATATCTACAAATTCGGAAATCCGCCTTTGGATGAGAACGGAAATAAAGACCTGTACATTTTAGTAGTGAATGTCTTTAAAGAATGGTGGTATGTTATCATTTATGTTTTATCAATGATTGCCTTATGCTATCACCTTATCCATGGAATATACAGTGCTGTAAGAACTCTGGGACTCTATCATCCTAAGTTTGTGCAATGGTTCAAAACGATAGGAATCGCCTATTCAATCATCATTTGTGTAGGTTTTGCATTGATGCCGGTGTATGTATTCTTTACTTATCATTAAACAGAACGGTCATGATTTTAGATTCAAAAATACCACAAGGCCCATTAGAATATAAATGGGAAAACTATAAAAAGAAAGCAAGACTCGTTAATCCTGCCAACCGTAAAAAACTGGATGTGATTGTTGTAGGAACCGGACTTGCGGGAAGTTCTATTGCAGCTTCTTTGGGAGAAATGGGATATAATGTCAAATCATTCTGTTTCCAGGACAGCCCGAGAAGAGCGCACTCTGTGGCAGCCCAGGGAGGTGTAAATGCTGCAAAAAATTATAAAAACGATGGTGACAGTGTATACAGAATGTTTGTAGACACTTTGAAAGGAGGAGATTTCAGAGCCCGTGAAGCTAACGTTTACCGTATGGCAGAATGTTCTTTAAACCTCATCGACCAGGCTGTAGCGCAAGGTGTCCCATTTGGACGTGAATATGGGGGATACCTGAACAACCGTTCATTCGGAGGGGTTCAAGTGAGCCGTACATTCTATGCCAGAGGGCAAACGGGACAACAGCTTCTTCTTGGAGCTTATCAGGCATTAATGAGACAGGTTGGAAAAGGTTCTGTACAATTGTTTTCAAGACATGAAATGCTTGATCTGGTCACCGTTGGCGGCAAAGCAAGAGGAATTATTGTAAGGAATTTAGACACAGGAGACATTGAAAGACATGCAGCCCATGCTGTAGTATTGGCAACGGGAGGTTACGGAAAAATCTATTATCTGTCTACCCTGGCTATGGGATGTAATGGTTCTGCAATCTGGAGGGCTCATAAAAAAGGAGCTTTAATGGCTTCTCCAAGCTGGATTCAGGTACACCCTACTTCTCTTCCTCAATCCGGAGATTATCAGTCTAAACTGACATTAATGTCTGAATCACTACGTAATGACGGACGAATCTGGGTTCCGTTAAAAGAAGATGAAAACAGACCTCCGAATGATATTCCGGAAAATGAAAGAGATTATTACCTTGAAAGAAGATATCCGGCTTTCGGGAATCTTGCTCCGAGAGATATTTCTTCCCGTGCAGCAAAGGAAAGAATTGATGCCGGTTTCGGAATCGGGCCTTTGAAAAATGCGGTGTATCTTGATTTTTCAAAAGCAATTCAGGAACAGGGAAAGGATAAGATCAAAGAGAAATATGGAAATTTATTTGATATGTA
Organism: Chryseobacterium sp. GVT01B; assembly: GCF_019970045.1. Lineage (GTDB taxonomy): Bacteria > Bacteroidota > Bacteroidia > Flavobacteriales > Weeksellaceae > Chryseobacterium. The sequence goes on along the minus strand of NZ_JAHXYI010000003.1, from coordinate 43,176 downwards.
TCTTAAAATAACGGGATACGATGCCTATAAAGAACCCATGATGATCTCTCCATCTGCCCATTTTTCAATGGGTGGTCTTTGGGTAGATTATGAGTTAATGACTACCGTTCCGGGATTGTTTGCTTTAGGTGAAGCTAATTTTGCTGACCATGGAGCGAACAGATTGGGAGCTAACTCTCTTCTTCAAGCCTCTGTAGACGGTTATTTCATTGCACCTTATACCATTGCCAATTATCTGGCAGATGAAATTCACACCGGGAAAATTTCTCCTGATACGCCGGAATTTGAACAGGCTGAAAAAGCTGTTAAAGACCAGATTACTGATTTTATCAATATCAAAGGAACCAAAACCGTTGATTATTTCCACAAAACACTGGGAAAACTCCTGTACGATTATTGTGGGCTGGCCAGAAATGAAGAAGGTCTGAAATATGCCATTCAGGAAATCAGAAAACTGAAGGAGGAATTTTACAAAGATGTAAGAGTTTCCGGTCAGGGAGATCAAATGAATACCGAACTGGAAAAAGCGGGCCGTGTAGCCGATTATTTTGAAATAGGAGAATTAATGTGCTACGATGCCTTAACCCGTAATGAATCCTGTGGTGCACATTTCCGGGAAGAATTCCAGACTCCGGACGGAGAAGCAATGAGAAATGATGCTGAATATCAGTTTATTTCGGCATGGGCATGGGCTGATGAAAATGGAGAACCGGAGCTGATAAAAGAGCCATTAACCTTCGAAGAAATTCAGCCAACGGTAAGAAGTTACAAATAAAAAGCAAAAAATTATGGATTTACATCTTAAGATATGGAGACAGAAAGACAGAAAAAGTGAAGGGAAACTGGTAGGCTACGACCTGAAAGGATTAAATTCTCATATGTCTTTCTTAGAAATGCTGGATACTTTGAACGAGAAACTGATCATTGAAGGTGACGAGCCTGTAGAATTTGATCACGACTGCCGTGAGGGGATTTGCGGACAATGCGGAATGATGATTAATGGTATTGCCCATGGTCCTCTGAAAAATACAACCACCTGCCAGCTTCATTTACGGTCTTTTAAAGATGGGGAAACCATTCTGATAGAACCTTTCCGTGCTGAGGCTTTTCCGGTGAAGAAAGATTTAAAAGTAGACCGTTCTGCTTTTGACAGAATTATATCTTCAGGAGGTTTTGTTTCTGTAAATACAGGTCAGGCACCAGATGCTATGGCTATTCCGGTCACCCATCACACGGCTGAAGAAGCTTTTGATTCTGCAGCGTGTATCGGATGCGGAGCTTGTGTTGCTACATGTAAAAACGGCAGCGCTGCATTATTTACCTCAGCAAAAATCACTCATATGGTCCTTCTACCTCAAGGGAAAGAAGAACGAAGCAAAAGAGTACTGGACATGGTGGCTCAGATGGATACAGAATTATTCGGGCACTGCTCCAATACGGAAGCCTGTGAAGTGGAATGCCCGCAAGGAATTTCCGTACTCAATATCGCCAGAATGAATTTTGAGTACAGCAGAGCTCTATTTTTCAGGAAAAAAGCATAGATCAATAAAGAAGAACGCTAAAAATGATAATGTTTGAAAGGGTAAATCTGCCATGCAGGTTTGCTCTTTCTTTTTTTAATTTACTTCTATTCGTTCATCATGGCCACTACCCTTGCCGGAGCTGCGGAACCGCCTACAATCTTTAACGGAAATACACAGATTTTAAATCCGGATGGAGGTAATGCACTGAGATTGGTAAGCTGTTCAATGTGTAAGTATTCTTTTTCGATGCCTACACGATGACCTTCCCAGAAGAATTCGGGATCATTGAGTTCCTTGGCCTTCTGAGCCATATATTTTAGTGGAAGATCCCAACCCCATTGGTCAATTCCCATTACTTTCACACCTTGATCAATCAGCCATTCTGTAGCTTCTTTGCTCATTCCCGTTCCTTTTTCTACAAAATCTGAGGTTCCCATCATCTTGTCACGATCTGTTCTGATCAAAACAATATTTCCTTCCTCTATAGTAATTCTGTTTTTATCCAGATCTTTTTTCAGATCATCTACAGTGATAGCAACAAAGTCTTCTTTATGAGTGCAATCAATCACAATTCCATCTCCATAACACCAATCCAAAGGAATCTGATCAATTGTTTTTGCAGGTTTTCCTTCTACAACAGGACCATAATGCCATGGAGCATCAATATGAGTGGTAGCATGAAGTCCCATATTTTTGATCGTGTCATCTGCCCAGCCCGTCCAGTTTTTAGGAAAAAGCCTCGCTGGAAGTCTTAGTGCCAACCGAATCAGCCAATGTGATTTCCGGTGTGCTTTATGTTTGATTTTCACCCTCATAAACCAAGGGTCACCAGCATTATATTGGATGGGTTTTGTCAGATCGACAATTGTTGTTTTCATATGATTCAGCTAAGGAAACAAAGATAGCAAATAAGGCAAAAAAGATGAATAGATATTAGCAAATGAAAAAAGATTAGTAATGACTAATCTTTTTCTAATTCTAGTGGATTTTCGTATTTTTTGTTTTCTTCCCTTTCTTTTTGTCTTTGTCTTATGATTTCCTGACCTTGTATAATAGTTGTTCCATAACTTGCAAGTACAGCAGTAGCATTGGCATCAGCATTTCTTAGTGCTTGTTTTAATTTTTGTTGTGTTGTTTCAATTGCTTCATTATATCGGCTTTTCCTAATGGTAATTAATTTCCCTTTTAATTTAGATGCAGATAAAGATTTTACCAATTCAAAATCAAAATCTCCCTTATCATCTGTTATTTTTATAATTAAACCGGGTAATCCGCTAAATTTATAAGGACCATAAGGCAAAGGAATTTCAGGAGAATACCAGGCAATCCAATTTCTTCCTTTAAAGGTAACTTCTGCTTTTTTACAATTAATTGTGTTGATCACTTTAGACTCATTAATAAGTTTCCAGTTCTTTATTACAAGTTCTTTGTAAGTTAGTAGAGACATTCCAACTAATCTAAAATATTGTATATTTTCATTTGATTGAATTATCGTAAAAGATAAATTTGTTTTGGGAATCACTACTCCTTTTTTCCAGCCAAGAGTTATACTTCCATCAGCATTCTTTGTCGATGTTCCTGAAGTCGCCATTACTGAATCCCCTTTCAGCGATGTAGCACTCGCAAAAAATGCACGATTATCACCTATTTGTAATGAAAATAATTCTTCATGTTTATTATCAGTTCGTGTATCGAATTTAGCTTTTAACAGATAAGTAAATTCACCACGCAAAGTATCCTGTTTATATGATTGTGCATATAATAAAACACCATAAAATAAAATGAATAATTGTAGTAATTTTTTATGGTAATGCATAAGGGATGTTTTTCATTATAAAGTTACACTTATAGTGTTAATTTCACTATAAGTGCATCAATTTACATTAATCAGGCTAGGTTTTTACTCGGTCCATAGTGAGTAGCTGGCTTACAATAATTTGTTTCAAGAGCTGCAGCCCAAGCATTTGCTTGCTCTGCTGTCCAATCTTGAGTCGTTGTAGCTTGTACCCCACAAGAAGTTTCAGTATACCAAACTTGGCCACCACTTACCATTTTAAGGTCTTCGCGAGTCATTTTTTTCATTTTTTTCATAAAATATGTTTTTTAATCAGGTCTCAAATATATACAACTAACTCATATCTATAAGATATTTTTTATTATGTTAACTCGTTGATTTTCTGATAAAAACATGTTTTTTACTTAAAAATTTTTCGTATAAAATTGAATTGGTTTTATCATATTACTTAAAATAAAAAAGCATTAATTAAAAAATGCTTTTTGTTATTTTTATTTATGTTAAATTAATTCGATACATTATTATCCTTCTCCGCTTTTACGTCCTTCATTTTGCCCTAAAACCCTTTAGGGATCATAATCTTCTTCGGATCATTCTCATCATACATAATTTCAATGGTTCCGTATTTAGGGACAGAAGAGAGATTCAAAAGGCTGACAATTTTCTTGTAGACCGCAATATGTTCAGTTCCTCTGAAGTCTTTAAAACTAACCTGAAACATAATTTGTGGCTGGTCATTTACAAGAAGTCCTGTCTGGCTTACACTGATAATATTGGCTTCAGCATTTCTTCCTAAGAAAAGGATTTGTTCTTCTTTTTTATTTTTAAAAAGCTTGCTGATCAGCAACTGAAAAACCAATATATAAATAAGGGTCATTACGCCACTGAAAATAATCGGGTGCATGAAGGTCAGGAATCTCCAGCCAAAATCAAAAGATTCCCGCACATAGAAATAATAGTAAAGTCCGGCTATGTAAGCAATCATCAATACCGCAAATACAATTCTTAAAACGATTCCAGAGGTATTGAAACTCACTTTCTGATCACTTAAAATAAAGTAAGGTTCCTGTGAAACTTTGGGATTAAGCAGTACTTTAACCTTATTTCCGACCTCAAATCTTTTTTCATGGGGTTTAGAATCGTGAAACATCATTTCATGCTCAATCAAGGTATCTCTGAGATTAGGAAATGAAAGAACAATCTGAATGATATTCATATTGGTTTTCGGAATATACTTCAGGAGTTTATAGTTGATGATTTTCGCTTCTCTGGGAATTCCGTTACGTAGTATGGATTGAATCGTATTCTTCTCTTTAAAGGTTTTTATAAAAAGGATATTGATAAAGAAGGCAATAACATATAGCCATATAAGCAAAGAAAAACCGAGATACCCATAGCTCACAGCTAATGAATTTCTCGGTTCTGTTGCAAGTTCCTCACTCATCATATAAATGAAAATCGGAAAAGGAACGCAGAAAAAAAAGAGAAAAATCCCCCAGAAAATGATCATAAATTTCATAGCTGCTATTTTGTAATCAGCAATAAAGTTATGATATTATTATGGAATGGGAGACATCTTTTTTACACCTCTTTTTCAAAATAAAGTCTGTAATATTTTCCTTTATCATCTTCACCCGTTTCGATTTTCTGTCGGTCTCCGTGGATGTAAATGTGGAAATTTTTATCAAGTTTGATAATACTTTTAAAGTGTCTCTGAGTCTTTTTTACCGCAGCTTCACTGATCGGGAATTCTTCAGCAATATTCACCTGCATATCCTGTTCGTAATCTGTTTTAAAGTTCACGAAACTTTCAATCACATGTTCGTCTCCCAATACCTCATTAGCAAATTCATCAAGTTTAAACTCTTCTTTTTCTTTAAAGAAATTAATTGATTTATTAAGGAAATCTGCCTGATCTGCTTTGGAAACTTCAAATTCCTGAGGAAGCTGTTTTGTGATATAATCTTTATACACCATCAAAGCTTCCTGTGTGTGAAAATATTCATCATCACGCTGTTTCACTTTAAGGAAATCTTCAAACCAGTAGTACATATCCCCATTTTTGTTGTTATCAACTACAGAAAGTACATATCCGGTTTCCTTATTGTTGTTGTAGATCAAAGCAGCTTTATCAATTTTAGACAGCCCGATTCCCTGATCTTTTTCAATGTCAAATGTTTCTTCTGAAGGAGTGATTTTCAGGAAAGATTCTCTCTTTTCTGTTTTGAAGATCCCGATTTTGTCCACTTTATCAGGACGATCACTTTCATCTTCAAAAAGTACGATAAAAAGTTCTCCACTCTGAACTCTTGGGTTTTCAGCTGCTTCAAAAAGGTGTTTTGCAATGTTTTCAGATTCCCAGATGAACTTGGCTTTGTCATCAAAAATTTCTGATACCGCACTGTAAACCGGATTATTCACCAGATAAGTGTCACTGTAAAAATGAAAAGTTTCTTCTGATTTAAAAGATCCTAAAAAGTAATCTTCAAGCATTTCTGCCATTCCTTCTTCCAGTTTCAATTCCTCCTGAGAAAGTGTCAGGGAATCTCCATTGATCTTATTTCCTACTCTGTGTACTATTATTTTTGAAAACATTTTTCTGAATATTTGGACTGCAAAGATATTCATTCTTATTCTTTCTGCGAAACTTAAAAAATGTCATAAGATGATATAGATTTTATTGAAGTAGGTTTATACCACCCCGTCAAAAATTCTTTGAATTTTCGCCACCCCTCCAAGAGAGGGGAATTTTCAGCCATTCCGTTGTAATTGTGCTGGCAAGAAAATTTTTGCCTTTCATTTTTCCAAATTGATAAACTCCTTATCATTTTGACATGCTTTTTTGTTTCAAAAATCAAGCTTAAAAATCACAAAATATTATTTATCAACACTTTAAATGAAATTTATTTTCAACGGAATACCATTGGCATCATGATTTGAAAACATAGAAAAATGGACTTAAAGACATTAAACAGACTCGACAAGCTGAGAAGATTAAAAAGCAGAGGACCTGAAACGCCAAAGTGGCTGAAGCCCTATCATCTGCTCTTTTTTGCTTTTTTAACCATTTTCATCTTTGGAGCCATTATCAAAATGCTGGAACAGAATCACCATTAAAATATAATATTATGAATTATCTACAAGCCGTAAAGGAAATCACAGATGTGGTTCCTGATTTTGAACAAGAAGTGAAAGAAATTAAAATTCAAAATTCATACAGCATCATCCGGACCTTCACGGAGCGTATAAAAAACATGATCCGTCAGAATGACAGAAATTTGTTGTTCAGAAGTTTACAGAAAATGGACAAAATTTACACTGACGGAGATAACGTATTAAAAAATGCTATTGAGACTACTTTTATCTATTCTCTGGACAATTGTACCGCTTTCTGCAGTGAAGAATACAGAAAAGTGATTTTTAGTCACATTTCTACCAACCTTCAGAAGGTATATTCAAGACAAATTTACAGTCACGGTATATAAAGGTTTTATTACATTTTTTATCCGTTTCATTACAAAGTGTTTAAATTAAACAAAATTAAAAATAACTCACAATCAATAGATTATGAAAAATAAAATAAGAAGAATTTCAGACTGGAAAACCTGGAAAACTACGACTAACAGACACAATACAGAGATATTGCTCACTCACATCGCTGTCATAGTAAGTGTATTTATTTTTGCGGCCTGCCTTTAAATTTTGGTATACATTTCGCTGCAATACAAAGTGTTTGAAAAATCTTAATTATGATGAAAGTACAAATGCAAACTATTAATCAAAAAATAGCTGTTGAATACTTAAAATTTTTCTATCCACCACTTCGCAATGAAATCACACAGTTGTCTGTTCAGGACAATTTCGCTGGAATCATGCAGGCTACCGTGAATTATCTGAAGAAGCTTTTACAGGAATCTAAAATCAGTATTATTGCCCATCATCTTAAACTGATGGACTCGATCTATAAAAATGGGGATTCTTATGTAAGAACCATGATTGAAAACCTGTTTGTAAGATCTTTTGAAAGTTTCAAGAAACACGCAAAGATTCAACACTGGAAACTCCTTTATCAATATATGCCTGTAAGCTTTCAGATCATTTATAATGAACAGCAGAAGCAGGATATGATATATTTTGGAAAATAATAGGTAAAACAAAGAGCAAAAAGGCAAATAAATGAATTCGTCTTTTTGCTTTTTCTTTCTGTTACTGACAAATCACACCTTCATCTATTTCACCCCATACGTGTAAAACCCCTATTTTTGCAAAAATAATAACAATGAAGTACCCTTTTTATGCAGCAATGATATGCCTCTCGCTGATCTCATGTGGAAATAATGACAACACCATTGATGATCCGAAGCCGATTGATAAAGAAATGTATCAGTTTGAATTCAAAAGCTATGCGGTAAAAGGAACCACTCTTTATACCGGATCATTCGGAAGTAAATCTAATCCTGATGAAACCTACCTAAGCCAATACTGGAACCTCTACCAGGAACCTTCCTGGAAAAAAATAAACCTTGATCTTAAAAACAAGACGATCAGATTGATTTCAGAAACCTCATCTACAGATTTTACTTATAGTTTTACAATCGTAAATGATTCTGTACTGATCAAAGAGAATAACAATAAGCCAGCTTACATTGGTGATTTCAAGAAAGGTAACTCTTCGTTTACTTTAAAAAGAACTTACAGATACATTAAAAAAGTACCCAGAAACGATCATGATGCACTATTGATTACTAAAAGTGCACATTTTGGGACAACCCAATACGAAAATATTTTTGGAAATATTTTCACAACTCCTTCTGAAATGATAAAATCAGGGGATCAGGTTTTATGGACTAATATTGAATATTCTTACCAAGAATTATAGTCACTGGTAATGATTCAAAATACATCCCCGGAGCTTATATTTCCGGGGACTTGTTTTTTATGATAAATAGAAGAGTTTTTATTTCTTTACAAATACCTTCTCTATTGTCTGCGATTCTTCATTATTCAGTTTTGAGGCCTTCCCTAACTTGGCAATAAAAGCAGTTACTTCTTCCGTTGTGGCCGGTGATCCCAGGTTTTCTCCTTTAGCATCAAAAGAATCTGCCAGTACTTCTCCTTTTGGATTTAGAATCAGCCAGAAAGGAAGTCCGGCATTTTCACCTTTATATTTATTCATCAATTCCTGTCCGCCAGGGTTTTCAAGACTTTTCTTTTCGCCCCTTTCCTGAACATCCACATAAGCAGTGACAAATCTTTTATCAAAAATAGGTTTGGCTTCAGGAAGATCCATATTTTTTTCCATCATTTTGCACCATTTGCACCATGAAGCATGGAATATCAGTAAAACATTTTTCTTCCCTGCTTTAGCTTCTTTAAAGGCTGTATTTAAAACTACATCTGCTTTTTCCTGTGCTGTACCTAACTGAAATAAAAACAGGGTAACAACGATAATAATTTTAGAGTATTTCATTCTGAATTTTTTGTTTTAATCTACACGAATTTAGGGATTTTTCTTTGACAATATAACTTTGGAATTCATCAATTTAGTTAAACATTTTGTAATTTAGTCAATGATAAATTTGTTTTCTGATATAGTATACAAATGGAATTTTCTCATCTTAAATAGGTTTAAAAATGATTGAAATAAAAAAATATTCTAATCAGTCAGGACATCCTGAGCCAAGACGCGTCATCAGATACACGCTATTTTGGTGTCATCATGGAAGTGCTGAAATTTTGATTGACGAAAATATTTTTATCCTGAAACCCAATCAGGTCGTAACGATTACTTCAGGGCAGTTTCATCAGTTAAAAACAGTTCAAGGAGAACTTACTGCATTGGAATTTACTCTGGACTTCTTTTCTAAAAGTGACAGTGATATTGAACTTATTTTTCACAACGGGCTTTTTTGTCATTTCGGAATGAATGAGATAATCACGATTCATAATCCTTCATTTTTCTCAGGAACATTGAACACCATTGAAAAAGAAATTCTGGAACAGCCTTACCAATATCTGATTTCTACACATTCTTTGGTAGAATTGCTGTTGGTAGAAATCAACCGCAGTAAAATTGCCAACGGTGATGAAATCTGGAAACCGGATGCTTTATTCTTAAAATTCCTTGAAAGTGTCAGAAAGAATTTCAAAAACAATTATCAGGTCTCTCATTTTGCTGATCTCCTTGGAACTACTGAAGCCAAACTGAATGAAGTTTCAAAACTCCACACAAGCAAAACTGCTCAGAATGTTATCTACAGCCTTATTATTTCTGAAGCGAAAAGACTTTTACTGTATGAAAAACTATCGGTAAAGGAAATTGCTTATCAGCTGGGCTTCAATGATCCTTTCTACTTTTCAAATTTCTTTAAAAAGCATACTTCACGTTCTCCTAAAGATTATCAAAAGGCAGTAAAGGAAATCTAAAAGAAGCCAGGCAACAAAAAATATACAGCCTTATCATCACTTCCCGCTTCCAACTCCTCTCTTCCCTCCTCTTCCTGCATTAAATATTATATGCTTTTCCCGGAATTGTCTATTCTTTAGACAACGGTTTTCCCTGAACTTTGTACTGTAATTAAGACCTAAAAATTATAAGTATGAAAACGCAACAGGACACCGCCGTTTTTTTATTGAGGATAGCTCTGGCATTCGGATTTTTATCAGCCGTAGCAAGCAGGCTGAATCTTTGGGGAGCGCAATCTTCAGGCTGGAAAAAGTTTGTGGAATATACCGCTGAAACGAATTCATTTTTACCACAGTCATGGGCTTCCATAATAGCCTTATTGTCTACAGCTGCTGAATTATCAATCGGTATTCTGCTTCTTGTAGGTTATCTGGTAAAAGGAACTGCACGGTGCGCCTCTATTCTTACTTTATTTTTTGCGGTTGCGATGAGTATTTCTTTTGGCATTAAAGAGCCTTTAGATTATTCTGTTTTCGTATTCTGCGCCGGAGCATTTCTCCTGAGTACTTTCTCCCGTTATCAATGGAGTTTAGACCAATTTTTACAACAATAACAATTAAATTTATATATCATGAACACCAACATCCACGATTACATCGTAAAAACAGAACAAAAAGAATGGCAGCCTTTAATTGAAAAAGGGATTCATTATGAAGGTATCTTTGTAAAATCTTTAAAATTCGATCCGGAGAAAAACCGTTCTACCAGCATTCTTTTAAAATTTGAACCGGGAGCCAGCTATCCTTATCACAATCATCCTGCCGGAGAGGAACTTTTTATTATGGAAGGTGATGCTACTATTGCAGGAGCCCAACTTGAAAAAGGAGATTATCTGTATACTCCACCCAATTTTAAACATTCAGTAAAGTCTGAACAAGGTTGCACGATTCTTTTTGTAATTCCTGAAGAAGTGGAGATTCTTTAATTCCAAAACAAAACCACAGTAAACTTACTGTGGTTTTTATGATTAAAAAAGGATTGGAATTATTTCAAAACTGTTTTGTCCGCTGACATTGGTCTGAAAACAATTAATGTTTTTTTCTTTCTCACAATATCTACCAAAGTCTGGACTGAAAATGTGAGAATAATATACAGTACAACAAGCACCATTACATAACCAATACTATGCTGTCTGTACCCAAAAATACCTTTTCCCCACGAGATCAGTATCCATTGGATCATATACATTGAAGTCAGGTTTCTGCTGCAATATTTTAAAACTTTAATTGCCTTATTTTCCTTGCTGTTTACCGTGAGAGTATAGATAATCCACAGGAAGATCAGCGTCCAGCCTGCAAAATAAACAACTCCTCCGGGTCCCATATGATAGAAACCGTTGTAATTGTATTCGCCATACAGAAAAACCAATGGCGCACCAACTGCAACGAAAACCAATCCCACATACAGCATATTTCTGAATAATTGTTTGCTGTTGTAGTTCAGCTCCTGGAACCATTTTCCGAAAAACATTCCGATGATGATAAAAGCCATCCATGGAAAAACAGGAAAATACACGTAAGCCGGATAGTCAGTATTAAAAAGAAGATCCAGAATATAATTGATCACAGGATAGTCCAGGTTAATTCCACTAACTTCTCTGGATATCAATGCAACGAACAGACCTATCACCAGAATGATGTATTTATTTTTAACATATTCTCTGATAAACCCGACAAACAGCAAAGACATTCCTGCCAGCTGTAAAATATCACCCAGCTGTACCAGATATACATATTGCTGCTCTATAGGAGCATGCCATCCATATTTCTGAATAAAATTATCCGGAGCAAAATTAAAAATCACAGGGATCATAAACTTCATAAAATTCATAAACAAGCCTGCAAAGACCAGTAAAACACCACGTTTCAAAGCACTCTTAAGACTTTGATGGCTGGAAGTCATAAAGGTAATTCCCATGCAGATCAGGAAAATGGAAGTTCCTCTTCCGAGAAAAACAATAAAACTGCCAATTGCTGTTTCATATTGTGATTTTACATTGGCATACACCAACAAGGTATGTATGATAATCATTCCGATGACACTTATACCTTTTATTAAATCCAGCGTGAGGATTCTTTTGTTTTGTTGTTCCATAGTTTTTTTAGTGAAATTGTGGATTAGATGGATAAAATTGTATTCATTAATTATTTCTTTAAACAATATTTTTATTTATTCTAAATAAAATCAAATATACAAATTAAAATCACATCTCATAATTCATAAATAAATTTTCATAAATTATTAATAACTAAATATTTATTATGGAATTAAAGAGCTTTTTAAGCAAACTTTCTACCCCAAATACAACACACAAAACCAGATATTAAATTGACAAAACAAGTATTACTATCAACGAAATATCCGGTTATGAAAATTGTTTTATGATTGAATACAGCGATTACTATCTTTTTGAAATAAAAAACTCTTCCAGAACTGGAAGAGTTTTATTATAATGATTATGACTTAGGTAATTCCGGTGGACGCATTTTGTATTTGTAACTATTTAGGGTTTTTAAAAATGCTACAATGTCAAAAACTTCGTCATCTGTTAAATTCAGTTTTTCAATCATTCCTGATTTGTGGGGAAACTTTGGATCATTGATCTGATCTCCTTTTGGAGTTTCCCTTCCCATTCCGGCGTTGTACATCATAACAATGTTTGCCAGTTCAGGGAAAAGTCCGTTATGCATGTAAGGTTTATTCTCAGAAACTTCTCTCAGCGTAGGTGTTTTGAACTTTCCTACATCTTCGTTCTTTTTGGTAACGATATATCTTCCCAGATCTTCATATTTCTTTCCGTAATATGTCAGTCCCAAATTGTGGAATTTCTGGTCAGAAAAATAAGGGGTGTTGTGGCAATTGATACAGTTAGCTTTAGTTCGGAATAAATGAAGTCCGTTGATTTCAGAATCCGTTAAAGCATCTTTTTTTCCGGTAACGAATTTGTCAAACTTTGATGACGGACTTATCAGAGAGCGCTCAAATGTAGCAACAGCTTTTGCAATTTTCTCTTCGGTCACTTCCCCATTCCCGAAAGCTTTTACAAAGAAAGTTTTATAACCTTTAATCTTCCTGATATTCTTTGTCGCCATTGACATATGCAGATTCATTTCTACCGGATTTTCGATAGGGGCTTTCACCTGTTCCTCCAAAGTCGCTGAGCGGCCGTCCCAGAAAAATGTTTTAGCATATCCGATATTCACCAAAGTAGGTGCATTTCTGGTTCCCGTCTGCCTGTCGTGCCCAAAGGAAACTCTGCTTCCGTCTGACCAGCCAATTTCAGGATTATGGCAGTTGGCGCAGGAAATTTGTCCGCTTTTAGAAAGTCTCGGATCAAAGAACAACATTTTTCCCAGTTCCATTTTATCTTCGGAATAGGGATTATCTTCAGGAAATTTCATTTTAGACAAGGGTCCTATATCCTGAAAACCTTCTTTCGCTTCATCAAATAAATGAGCAGCCGGCCATTTGTTCTGATCTCCGCTGCTGTATAAGGTACGAAGCTCTTCTACGGTATATCCCGTAGAGTCATTTGAAGTATAACTTAATAAACATACTATTCCGGCAATGGCCAGAAAAGCGAGATATCTGTCTTTCATTTATTTTTTAATAATAAACATTCAATCCTACCAGGGCAACATGATTAGCTCTGCCATTGTAGTCCACTTGATTTATATATGTACTGTTCATCAGCCAGGTTTGAGAAAAACTTCCAAACAGCTCATACCTGATTTTATTTTGGTCAAAAATATAACTTGCGTTAAAGTTAAGACCTATTTTAGGGGTTGCATCATAAGCAAAGTCCGGCTGAGCGATCTTGGTTGCAAAGATATTCTCTTTTGTGCTTTGGTAAGGCTGATAATTGAATTCTTTTTCCAATGGAATATACAGGTTTTGTGAAAGACCGACAGCTAATTTATGGGAAGGTTTTAAAGCAAATTCTTTTTCCGCTCCCAGACAGTAATTGAAAAAGGAAAGTTTCCTGTCCATTACCACAGAAGCATCTTTCACGTGATTCTTTCCATAGGCTGCATCAAAAAGAATTTTAAATGCCTCATTTTTATGATTAAACCAAACCACACTATTCTGCCAGAAAAGATTCTTCTGCTCGAGACGGTAGGATCTGTACTCCAAAGGATAGTTGTAATTGGTATCCAGCTGATCCTGATAGGTCATCATGGAAGCCCATTTTTTACCATTATAATTTCCTAAAAAATTCAGGTAGAAACTGTGAAGATCCGTTTTGAGCCCGGAATATTTTGTATAGTCTTTATGCCAGTTAAAGCTGCCGTCCTGATATTCAAAAACTCTGTAAAAACGTTCAATCAGATTTTTATAATCGTATCCGGCAGAAAAATGGGTATTCTCATTATTAAAAGCATATTCACCACCCCAGATATAACCTCCTAATTTATATTCGGAAGTTTTATACTCGGTATTCCCGATATACTGATTACCATATCCTTCATTATAACGGATATAAATGCTGTCATTTGCAGGTACATTTCCTTTCATATTGACAAACATGATGTCATTTCCCTTGTAATGATGTACATAGCTCAGTTTTCCGAAAATGGCATGCTGCTTCCATTTCAGACCCAATTTTGCAAAAGCTTTATATTTGTAATCATCTACTTTCGGTCTTGGATCTGCATTCTGACGGTAAGATTTGGAATAACTTCCTTCTCCTCCCAACTGCAGGATTACAGGTTTTAAAGGATTATAGGCAAACTGTCCATTGATAAAATAGTTTTGTTTCTGCCATCTTGCCGAACGTGGAACCCAATAATATGAAGGATTGTAAATAAAAGAAGAATTGGTAGCTCTTTCATCACTCAGAATATAGGGAACGTCTTCTTCGGTAGTTTTGTCTGCTTTAAGTCTTCCAGATAAGGCAATTTTGTTATTCAGTTTATAAACTCCTTCAGACTGAAACGTAAAATTGCCTGTTTCTCCTGCAGTCTGCACTCTTTTAAAATTTTGTTTTACAAAAGAATACTGAAAAGTTGTCCGAGAAAAATCCAAAGGCTGGAAAAATGAAATATAGGGATCATTTATTCTAATATCTTTTTCTACAGAACTGATGTTAATACTATCTAAATGACTATTCTGAGCATGGAAAAACTGACTGCCTAATGCAGCTAATCCCAACATACCATATTGAAAAACTTTAATTGTCTTATTTTTATTATTGCGCATATCCTCTAGGGTTTGCTTTAATCGTTACAAAATCATTGGCAGAATTATTTGTATCCTGCAATACCACGCGTCCACTTATAATTTCCTTCGTTTTACGGATGACAGAAAATCCGCTAAAAGTCCCTTCAGCCTGCCCCTGTGAGTTGACAATAAAAGTTCTTGAAGCATCTATATCTGCAGGGAAATCTTTAGGTACTTTCTGCTCTTTATCCGTAATATCTATTCCGTCTATGATATAGTTTTTAGGAATTTGCAAAAACAGGGTTCCGGTAGGCGCTTTAGGAGCTGCTACTTTTTGCCAGCTTGCCACTTCTGCATCTGTTGCTCTCAGAATTCCCAATCCCAGCATAGAATTCACATTCAGGATTAAGTCATTAGAGGCAATACTCCAATAAGCAACCTGCATATCCGGCACCATAATATTCTGAATATCCCATGCAAAAGGCTTCTTACCAATACTTATATTATAATCTCCCATATACGTTTCGAAGTCAGCATGGCTCAGGTCAACAGTTCTGTCAGGTTCCTGTATCGCTATTCCTGTACCGTTAATATCATCGAAAGGCATTTTATGATTAATGGCTGTTTGAGCTACAATAATACTTTTCCCTGGTAAAATAGGATATTGACTACCGCTTCCAGGTATTTTGATAAGTATATTAGAGTATACATAATCTGTATTGGCTGATGCACCTCCTCCGGCAGTTTTACTCCAGTCATACTGTCCGTTGGATAAAGTATAGGTCGTCACGTTACTGTTCACATTTCCTTCCAGAAATACCAGATATAAGCCGTCAGCATAAATAGTCTGATCTGAATTGTTGTGGATCTCAATAAACTGATCTCTGAAATTGGCACCTAATTTATTATCAGAACCTGCATAATAATATTGTTTAATCACAAGATCACCAAGGTTTCCACTGGTAATTCTGACCAATTTCGAAGAAGTATTGGCATTGATGGTTACTTTTTCATCAAAACCTCCGAAGTGAACAATTTCATAACTTGTTTCCTCCCCTAGCTGCTGTTCATATTCACTCTGCTTTAGTTGAAGCTCAGCCTGAACACTGTAGCTTCCCGGCAGAACGGCATCTAATTTCAGTTCTCCGTTGGCATCTGTTTTTCCAACAATCTGATCTTCTGTTGCTGTATTTTTCAGAATAACGGTTACATTCGCTACTCCTTTATCTGCCACAGAAGGATATTTGGAAGCATCGTATTTAATATTTATAGTAAACGGAACAGGCTTAATCTCGTTATTTCCTCCAAAGTCATCATCTCTGTTGCATCCAACAAGAATAAGAACGGGAACTATTAACAATAGTATTAATCGTTTCATTATTTTTATTTTTAGTATTATTAAAATCTGTATGAAATATTTCCTCCGAACGAAGTAGAAGTAAAGTTGCCATAAACACTTCCTCTTTCATCATATGCTTTTAAATTGAAAACATTACTTACATATATTGACAATCTGAAACCACTTAAGAAATCTTTTGTAACTCTTAAATGAACATTATGAAGTGTTTTGTTATATAACCCTGAAAGTTTTTCTTCAGAAGGTTTCAGGAACAATCCCTGGTATTTTGGATTGGTACGTTCATTTTCAGGAATCATCTGCATTTCTCCATCATGTTTTATATATCCTATCGGATAAATGTCATTCATTCCTGTCAGGGATTTGTCTGAAAGAAAATGATCCGTTCTCAGGCCAATAATTAACCCTGATGAAGCCAGGTGATAATCAAAACTGAAACTCGCTCTGGCCATGGATCTTTTATTTTTAATATCATTATAAATCCCGTATTGGAAATCCTTATCCATGATCTCCGGCGCACTGATTTTGTAAAGCCCGTCGTCTTTCTGCCCAGAAGTTTCTACATAACTGGCATTGAAACCAATCACAAGATTAAGAGCTTCTATTTTTTTGAAGCTAGCCATCAGTTCCAACCCTTTATCTGAAGACTGGTATCCGTTAATAATTCTGTTCTGGAGGTAATTAAATTTTTCAGTTCCTACCACTTCAAAAGTAGGCACGTTTGTTCCGGATATATTGACATCCACTTTGGCTTTATCCATAATCTTATGAACACTCAATGTGGTAAAACCATCAACCAGCTTATTGTAATATGCCGTAAGGTTAACTATTGCGAAAGGAAATCTGTAATCAACTCCTATTTCCGTTTTCCAGCTTTTTGAAGGTTTAAGGCTTGCATTATCTCCTGGAGTCACTACTGTTTGCATAATCGCCGCTGAGTAATATCCAGGCAAACGATAATCCCCTAACAAAAAGTCAAAATATCTCGGTGATGTATAGAGCTGATTGAGTGAAGGTGCTTTAGATGTTAATCCAAACCCTCCTCTCACAGAAAATTTTCCCATCTGATAAGATGTGTTTACCCTTGGCGAATAGGTAGAATATGAATTCTGAAGATCATAACGAAGACCCAGATTTGTTTTAAAAATGTGTTTATTAGCAAAGACTTTGGTAATATTATCCTGAATATACAGTGCATACTGTTTACTGGAAAATACATTATCCCTGTAATTAAAATCTCTCATCCCATTGGACCCTTGCCCGGCTGCATTTATCGTAGTAAACTGACCTGCAGTTCCGTATCTTCCTTTTCCAAAGTTATCTCCATAGCGGAAGTTAGCACCCATACTATAGTTATGAGCCCATTTCGAAGAAGTTAATTTTATTCCGTTAATACTAAAATTGGTGTAAATATTAAGAGGTTTACCATCCGAAAATGCCTGATTCTCATAACTTGGTGGTGTATAAGGTGCATAATAAACACCATCTGTTGTAGAGTTTCCATACGGGCGGGCTCCCTGGTTCAGCCAATATCTGCGTTCTGTAAGCTGAGTTGCATAGCTTATCCCCATATCGACATTGATTGATTTAAAGAATGTTTTTTTACCATTCTGTGCAAAAAAATAGCTGATATTATTTCCTAATGAAAAGCTCTTATTTTCGACATTGATAATCATTCCGTCAACATCATCCGGGTCTCTTTTTCCCTTGCTGCTATTGGTAGAAAATGAAGCAGAAAGCTTATTTCTAAATCCATTTTTATTACTTGACCAAAGAAGATTGACATTTGTTCTGTCATACCCTACAAGACTGGTTCGGGGATCTGAAAGCGAATTCATATAATCAACGGAAGCATTCAGGGCATTGTTCTGATTAATTTTAAAACCTTTGGTAAGGCCAACCTGATAAGTTCCTTCTCTCAGAGAGGCATCCAATCGTAATGGTGATGCTTTCGCCGTTGTGGTAACTTTGATTAATCCGGAAGTTAAATCTCCATATTTGGCATCTGGAACTCCTTGTATAACTTCAATACTTTCTATATTTTCTGTAGGAACTTCTCTTAAATCGACCCCATAGTTAGGCTGTCCAGGCATTAAATTTCCTCCTTTGGTAGAAGTATTAAAGCTTATTCCAAAAGGACCGCTGTTGGCAGAATCATAGCTCTGCATATTTTCGTTATTAGACAAGGCAATATCATTGACCATCAACTGTACTCCAAATGCCCTGTTTCCAAAATCATCACCTCCCGGAACAGTTCCGGAGCCTGTGATTGAAGGTCCACTGGCGGTTCTGAATACAATATTTTTAAATTGAGTATTGTCAAATTGCTGTACATATTGACCGGGTAATTGCTGCAATACGTCACCAATTGAAAATGACTGGAGGTTTTGAAGTGCTTCCTGTTGAATAACGATCTCAGAAAATTGTTTTTTTCTTGCTGTAAGCTGTACACCTTCGATTCGGATTTCTGATCTTTCACGAGATGAACTTTTAGGTGATAGAATCTGCAGATTCAGTTCCTCCCCTTCTTTTATTATAATGGTTTCTTCTTTATTACTGTCATTCAGAAAAGTGATCTGACATTTTCCTTTAAGAATCATAGAATTGCCATTTTTATGCAATTGTTTACATTCTTTCAAACCACCACTGACAAGTTCTCCGGTTTTGCGTTGTCCATTGTGAAAAATTTCTACTTTTTGGGCAGACAGGAATCCGCCTGCTGTTAGAAAAACAGCACCTGCTAATAACGATAATTTCACCCTTAAAATATTTAGATTGCAAAATTAATTATAATTATTCTAAATAAAAAGTAAGTTTTGAAAATGTTTAAGTTATTTTAACTTAAAATAAAAAAATATATACATTTAATTCCTCATATAAGGAATACAATAACAATACAACTTTAATATACTGCATTTATAGTATATTAAAGTTGTTCTCTTTTATCATTATATATTTAGCTATGGCTTTTGAAAAACAGATTGAAAATTAAATGCATAGGAAGATGAACCTTTTTCCTGCAAATATTCCAAACGTTTTAATGCCTCCTCAATACTTGGATATTCATTATCTTTAATCCACCATAAAGCATAATAGGCCTTTCCATATTTTTGAAACCATTCTTTTCTTCTTCTTACAAAATCAACGTGAAATGTCTTATAGGTATAATATTCCAACGATTCTATATCTTTCCATACAGAGATATTGATAATAATTTTTTCATCATTAAGCGGATTAAAACTTGTAGCATTATTTTCATCGTCTTTCAGTCTCCAGATAAATCCATCGCTTTCCTCTGCCAATCGGTTTACTGAGTCCAAATGACTGACAAACTCATTCATTACCGGATCTTCTATGTTAGCTCCTATCATTCGGGCAACATTAATTTGTGCTAGCTGGTACATTTTTTTATTTCTTTTATTCTGATTAATATTGTGTAAAAATAGATCCTGTACTATTAGCATAAAATAACTATCAATTTAGATACTATAAAAAAGATGGAAAAAGAATGTAAGACCTTATACATCAATGTTGATCAAAAATCATATCCCTGTGCAGTAAGTTTTGTTATGGATTTCATTGGAGGAAGATGGAAAGCGGTTATTCTCTGTCACTTAAAAAATGGTGATAAAAGGTTTGGTGAACTAAAAAAAGAACTTTCTTTTATTACTGAAACAACCTTAAGTATTCAGCTGAGACAATTGGAAAGAGATCAATTAATAACACGAACAGTATTTGGAACAAAGCCTCCCGTAAAAGTTGTATATAGTTTGTCAGATTTAGGATTATCATTTATTCCTTTGTTAAATCATATTAATGATTGGGGCAAAACCATTTTAGAAAGTAAAAAAAAACTTTAAAAGTTGATGTATAAAATCTGAATATCAGTCTAAATAAAAACCCCGCAGTAAATAAATTACTGCGGGGTTGATTTATAATTAAATGTTAGTGTTTACATTTATTATTTTACTTCTTCGAAGTCTGCATCCTGTACATCTTCAGCTCCGGCGTTTCCACCTGCATTCTGAGCTCCTGCACCTGCATCAGCACCTGGCTGTTGACCCGCTGCATATAACTCTTCAGAAGCTGCCATCCATGCTGCATCTAACGCTTCAGTTTTAGCTTTTACGTCATCAACATTTTTAGCTTCGAAAGCTGTTTTTAATTCTGCATGAGCTGCCTCGATAGCTGCTTTTTTGTCAGCAGAAAGCTTTTCACCGAATTCTTTCAATTGCTTTTCAGTCTGGAAAATCAATCCGTCAGCTTTGTTGAAGATTTCAACTTCTTCTTTTCTCTTAGCATCCGCTGCAGAGTTTTCCTGAGCTTCTTTCTTCATTCTTTCGATTTCTTCGTCAGAAAGACCTGAAGAAGCCTGAATTTTGATAGACTGCTCTTTACCAGTTCCTTTATCTTTAGCAGATACACTTAGGATACCATTCGCATCAATATCGAAAGTTACCTCAATCTGAGGAACTCCTCTTGGTGCTGGTGGAATATCCTGAAGATCGAATCTACCGATTTCCTTGTTATCGTTGAACATTGATCTTTCTCCCTGTCCTACTCTGATGCTTACAGCCGGCTGGTTGTCAGAAGCTGTAGAGAATACTTCAGATTTTTTAGTTGGGATCGTAGTGTTCGCCTCAATTAATTTAGTGAATACAGAACCCATTGTTTCAATACCTAAAGAAAGTGGAGTAACGTCAAGTAGTAATACGTCTTTTACATCACCTGTCAATACACCTCCCTGAATTGCTGCACCAATAGCTACAACCTCATCCGGGTTCACTCCTTTAGATGGTTTTTTACCGAAGAATTTTTCTACTTCTTCCTGGATGATCGGGATTCTTGTAGAACCACCTACCAAGATTACTTCGTCAATATCAGAAGTTGATAAACCAGCATCTTTTAATGCTTTAGCAACAGGCTCCATAGATCTTCTTACAAGATCAGCAGATAATTGCTCGAATTTAGCTTTTGTTAAAGTCTTTACTAAGTGTTTAGGACCTGTAGCAGTAGCCGTGATATATGGTAAGTTGATTTCTGTCTGTGGAGAAGAAGATAATTCAATTTTAGCTTTTTCAGCAGCTTCTTTCAATCTTTGTAATGCAATCGCATCAGATTTCAATTCAACACCTTCTTCAGCTTTGAACTCATCAGCCATCCAGTTGATGATCACATCATCAAAGTCATCACCTCCTAAGTGAGTGTCACCGTTTGTAGATAATACTTCAAATACACCATCTCCTAAATCAAGGATAGAGATATCGAAAGTACCACCACCAAGGTCATATACTGCAATTTTCTGATCTTTATGGTTCTTATCAAGACCGTAAGCTAACGCTGCAGCTGTAGGTTCGTTGATAATTCTTTCTACTTTAAGACCAGCGATTTCACCAGCTTCTTTAGTAGCTTGTCTCTGTGCATCATTGAAGTATGCAGGAACAGTGATTACTGCTCTTGTTACTTCCTGTCCAAGATAATCTTCAGCAGTTTTCTTCATTTTCTGAAGAGTCATTGCAGAAATTTCCTGTGGAGTATATTCTCTATCGTCGATTTTTACTTTTACGGTATCGTTTGGTCCAGCAACTACTTTATAAGGTACTCTTGTGATTTCAGAAGCATCATCTTTAAAGTGAGTTCCGATAAATCTTTTGATAGAGTAAACAGTTTTTGTTGGATTCGTTACAGCTTGTCTTTTTGCAGGATCACCTACTTTTCTTTCTCCGTCTTCTGTAAAAGCTACAATAGAAGGAGTAGTTCTCTTACCTTCTGCGTTAGGAATAACAACAGGGTCTTTACCCTCCATTACAGCAACACAAGAGTTGGTTGTTCCTAAGTCAATTCCAATTATTTTACTCATAATATTTTATATTTTTTCTATTTTTAATTTAATTTACACTCTCAATTTCTCAATATCTGTACCATTCGAAGAATTATGACAAAATGACACAATAAAAATAAAAACCCCGATAAAATCGAGGCTTTGTATCATTTAATATGGAAATATTTTCATTATTTTTTGATAAACTTCATAGATTTTACGAAGTCTTTGCCATTATAAGTTCTTACATAATAAACACCACTGGCAAAATCTTTCACATCAATTTTGTCTGTTTCATTTTTAATAAATGCTTTTTTCACAAGCCTTCCTTCAGCGTTGAAAATCTCTACTTCATTAATAGGTGCTAAAGGAGAAGCAATTGAAATATACTGTGTAGTAGGATTAGGGAAAAGATTGATAGAGTTTACTTTTTCCACATCATTTACAGATAAGAATGCACATGCATTGGAATTCAGAAGGCTCGCTCTTGGCCCCGCCATTGTATTGGTCTTGATTGTTTTTTGATCATTCGTAAAAAATGCCATTTCTGTATCTGTCACATAATCCATAAAATTCATGAACATGGCTCCATTTGCAGTAGTGTTACACATAAAGCTATTATCCGGAAAAACATTACCACCAAAATGGGCATCATTAATAGCAGGTGTATCTGCACAGCCATCATCATTATCCGGCGTATTACAAACACTGCCATCTTCTCCCCATGGGTGAAGCAATCCAAAATAATGTCCTATCTCATGTGTAGCAGTTCGTCCTCCATTATAAGGCGCCACAGCTGCTCCTGTAGTTCCGAAATATTTATAGCCAATAGCAAGTCCGTCCTCCGGGAAACCGGCAGCATCAGGTAGATAAGCCCATCCAAGATAAGGATTAGGCATATTTCCTACCCAGATATTTAAATATTTAGTTGGATCCCAGGCTGTAAGTCCAGATGCCAGATAATATTGATTGGCAAAATCAAAATTTGAAGCAACGGATTTTCTTTCTATACCTGTAGTAGCAGCGCCTGTAGGCGTTTTTGTTGCCATACAAAATGTAAGTTCCATATCTGCAGCATAAGGCTTGAATGCATCAGGAACGACAGAACTGAAATCAGGATTTAATTTTCTGAAGTCATTATTCAAAATAGCAATCTGCGATGCAATCTGAGCATCAGAAATATTCTGAGCAGCGCTACCATAAAGAACATGCACTACAACCGGAATTGTAATCACAGTCTGACCGTTTTTAGCCATTGTACTGGCAGCGGCATTTTTACTGGTTAAATAATTTCGTAAATCTTCTTTTTTTGCCAGAGCCTGAGGGTTTCTTGCATAAAATTCCTTCATTTTCAAATCAGTGGCACATTCTCTCTGACCAAATGCATTAGCCATCAGAAAGCCGGCTGTCAATAGTAAAACTTTTTTCATCTAAATAATATAAATAGTCCGCAAATATAACCATTCTCACAACAAGATTATGGAATAAATGAGTAATTTACAGTAAAATCATTATAACTCTAATTTTACTTAAACCAACTGATTACCAACAGACTTGTTATCAGCAAAACAATTTAATTCACTATCCTTTAAAAATTAATCAAAGTTTAACCTAAGAA
Source organism: Chryseobacterium sp. GVT01B (assembly GCF_019970045.1). Taxonomy (GTDB): domain Bacteria; phylum Bacteroidota; class Bacteroidia; order Flavobacteriales; family Weeksellaceae; genus Chryseobacterium. The sequence goes on along the minus strand of NZ_JAHXYI010000003.1, from coordinate 19,436 downwards.
ATAGAGGAAGAATCTTTACGAATGATTATTTTTGATAAAATATACACATTTAGAATGTCAATACACTTTAATCCACGAGATATTACATGGCTTGCCTTTAATGAAAGAGTTTTGCAGGAGGCCATGGATGAAAAAGTTCCCTTACATTTAAGAATACGTTTTCTCGGAATTTTCTCCAACAATTTAGATGAATTTTTCAGAGTACGTGTTGCCGGATTAAAGCGTGCCATGGATTTTAAGGAAAAAGTGATTGCTGAATCTTTCTACCAGCCGCCCTCCAAAATCCTTCAGAGAATCAATGAAGTGGTGATGAGACAGCAGTTAAATTTCGATAAAACCTGGAAAAAGATCCAGACTGAAATGGCTGATCATAAAGTTTTCATTAAAAATGCCAAAAACCTGACAGCAGGACAAAAAGAATTTGTCAGACAATACTTCGATGAAGTGGTAGAATCCAATGTGATCCCGATTCTTCTTCATGAAAATACTCCTATGCCTTATCTGAGAGACAAAAGTCTTTATCTGGGAGTGGCCATGAGAAAAAAAGATTGGCAATATTCCAGTAATTATGCCATTATTGAAATTCCTTCCCGTTTTGTGGGAAGATTCGTATTGCTGCCGACGGAAGATCCGGAAGAAAAAAATGTAATGTTACTGGAAGACGTGATTACCTTTAACCTTCCACACATTTTCTCTTATTTCGGATATGATGAATTTTCTGCCAATGCTTTTAAAGTAACAAAAGATGCCGAACTTGACCTGGATAATGATATCAGAACCAACTTCGCAGAAAAAATAGAAAAAGGACTCAAAAACAGAAGAAAAGGAAAGCCTACCCGTTTCGTTTTTGATAAAGATATGGATAAAGCACTACTAGAGCTCCTTATCAGAAAACTGAATTTAACGAAAAAAGACAGTATTATTCCGGGAGGAAAAATTCATAATTTCAAGCATTTCATGGACTTTCCAGATGTTTTTGAAACGTATGAAAGACCTGTGGAAAGAAGCTCGTTTACGCATCAGGCATTTGAACATGGTGAAAGAGTAACGGATGTTATTTTAAAAGAAGATGTGCTTCTTACCTTCCCTTATCACAAATACAACCCAGTGATTGATCTTCTTCGTGAAGCAGCAATGGATCCGGATGTAAAATCTATACAGATCACCGCTTACCGTATGGCAAGCAGCTCAAAAATCATCAACGCGCTCATCTATGCTGCCAGAAATGGTAAAGAAGTGACTGTAATGCTGGAGCTTCAGGCAAGGTTTGATGAAGAATCCAATCTGAAATGGAAAGATATGCTGGAACCGGAAGGAATTACTGTTCTTGTGGGAATTCCCAACAAAAAAGTACATGCTAAACTGTGTGTTATCAAAAAGAGAGCCCATAATAAAACCATCCAATATGGATTTGTAAGTACCGGAAATTTCAATGAAAAAACGGCAAGAATATATGGTGATCATCTGCTCCTTACAGCCGACCGCGGTATCATGGCAGATATCAATAAAGTCTTCAATGTGCTGAAAAAACCGAAGGATGATTTTATTCCGATTTTGAAAACTTGTAAAAATTTATTAGTTTGCCCTCAATTTATGCGTGAAAAGATTGTTCACCATATTGATAAAGAAATCGAAGAAGCCAAAGCAGGCCGAAAAGCAGAGATCATCATCAAGGTAAATTCTATGAGCGACAGACTGTTGATAGAAAAACTATATGATGCAGCCAAAGCTGGTGTGGTAATCAGGCTTATCGTAAGAGGAATCTATTGTGCTGTAAACCAGAAAGAGTTTAAAGAAAAAATAAAAGCTATAAGTATTGTAGATGAATACCTGGAGCACGCCAGAGTAATGTATTTCTACAATAAAGGAACAGAAGACATGTACATTTCTTCCGCTGACTGGATGACCAGAAACCTGGATTACAGGATTGAAGCTGCGGCTAAAATCACTGACAAGATCCTTAAGAAAGAATTAAAAGATATTCTTGACATTCAGCTTAGGGATAATGTAAAAGCCAGAATTCTTGATAAAAAACTCAGCAACGAGTATATAAGAAATGATAAAAAAGAATGCCGTTCACAAATAGAAACCTATAAATATTTAAAAGCTAAAACAAGCAAAAAATGAAGATAGCAGCGATAGACATAGGGAGTAATGCAGCCCGCCTTCTTATCAATGAGGTTAAGATTAATAACAGAAAACCTGAATTCATCAAACTCAACCTTCTCAGAATTCCTCTGAGACTGGGAATGGATGTTTTTACCATCGGAAAAATAGGTCCCGAAAGAGAAAAAATGGTTATTGATTCCATGAAAATCTTCAGTGACCTGATGAAAATATACAAAGTAGATCATTACAGAGCCTGTGCTACCAGTGCGATGCGTGATGCTGCCAATGGTAATGAAATTATTGACATCGTAAAGGAAACATCAGGAATCAACATCGAAATTATTTCCGGTGATGAAGAAGCCACACTGGTCTATGAAAATCATGTTGCAGAAGGTCTTGACAAAGAATTCGCTTACTTATACATCGACGTTGGTGGAGGTTCTACAGAACTTACTTTCTACGAAAACGGGAAAATGGTTTACGAAAAATCGTTCAATATCGGAACAATCCGTCTTCTCAACAACCTGGTTACGATGGATAACTGGAAAGAGATGAAGGACGAAATCAAGAAAAATATCGTCAGTAAAAAACCAATTGTAGCCATTGGATCAGGAGGAAATATCAATAAAGTATTCTCCATGAGCAAAACCAAAGACGGAAAACCAATGTCTTTGTCCCACCTGAAAAAGGTATATAAAGAATTCAATGAGCTTTCTGTACAAGAAAGAATGACCAATTACAACCTTAGAGAAGACCGTGCCGATGTATTGGTACATGCCCTGAGCATTTTCAATAATGTAATGTCCTGGTCTGATATCAACAGGATCTTTGTTCCTAAAATATCTGTAGCAGATGGATTAATCCATAATATTTACAGTCAGTTACAGCACAAAAAGTAACAGCAAATAACGATATTGTAAAGCCAGCCATTGAGCTGGCTTTTTATTTTGGCATCCATTTCCCGCAATGTCATTGAGAGGAGCGAAGCAACGAAGCAATCTCTATATTCTCTTTCTGTTATTAAGTTTTGGCTAAAGCCAATAGATGAATCTTTTAATATCAGGTGGGTTAAAACCCACCCCTATTGAATTTTAATGACAACATCTTTTATCTTTTATCTTTTATCTTTTATCTTTTATCTTTTATCTTTTAATAAAATTTTTCTGAATTTTTAAAGTAAAACCTCATCTCCATCCGTCACACTATTATCAATAGCAAAACAATGAACCCAATCAAAATAATTATTACAGGGGCTACAGGGATGGTAGGCGAAGGCGTTTTAATGGAATGTCTTGAGAATCCTCATGTTTCTGAAATTCTCAGCATAAGCAGAAAATCTTCCGGAAAATCACACCCCAAACTGAAAGAATATCTTGTTCCGGACTTTTTATCCATAGACATTCATGATGAAAAACTGAAAGGTTATGATGCCTGTTTTTTCTGTGCAGGAATCAGCAGCATAGGAATGAATGAAGAAGATTACACCAAAATCACTTACGATACAACCCTGCATTTTGCAAAAGCTGTTTTGAACCAAAATCCGGACATGGTTTTCAACTATGTTTCAGGGGCAAGCACTGACAGCACAGAGAGTGGAAAAATGATGTGGGCAAGGGTAAAAGGCAGAACCGAAAATGATTTGAAAAAGATGAATTTCAAAGGTGCTTACAATTTCCGTCCCGGATTTATGAAACCAGTTGAGGGTCAATTGAATGTAAAATGGTTTTTTAAACCTTTTATTTGGATTTTTCCTATTTTTTTCCAATCAAAATCATTAACTTTACAGGAAGTGGGTAGAGCAATGATCAATGTGACACAAAAAGGGTACCCAACATCTACTTTAGAAATTAGAGATATTAAAAATTTAGCGATATGAGAGACATGTTAAGAAGAATTGTTCTGGTTATTTTTGTACTCTTGCTTGTGACTGCTGTTTCAGGATATTTTTATATGCAGAAACATCCATTGGAAGGGAATAAATCAGGAACAATTTTAAATTTTTCCGGGAAATCAGGGAAATAATTTCATCCTACAAATCTCTCACTTGAACATTATTCTATCTTTTATCGGAAACAAACCTATTTTTTAAACATTTCTTAAAATTCCATTAAAATAGTTGCGAAACATAAAGTTCATTTTTGCATTTAACTAATTAAAGTAAAAATGATCAACAACTACCTATTAAAAGGGTCTGTGATTGCCGCATTCTTTTTTCAGAGCGGGCTTTTCGGGCAGACACTGATTCATTACTGGAACTTTAACAATAATACATCTGCTGCCACCATCACTACACCATCTTCTACCATGGTGAATGGTTCTCTTACTCAAATAGCAGGCGGTACAAGTATAATAGATTTTGCTGGTGGTACCGGACAGAATTTTAGTGATGAAAACTTAAATGCAAGAAATGGGGATGCATCCGGAACTCATTTAAGGTTCAATAATCCAATTGGAGGAGGATTACAGTTTAATCTGCCAACCACAGGATACAACAATGTCATTGTTAAGTTTACCACCAGAAGATCAGGACAGGGAGCCGGAACTCAGACATGGTCTTATTCAACAGACGGAACTAATTTTGTGCAGCTTCAGACTGTAACTCCACAGGATGCCAACCCTCAGCTCGTTACTCTTGATTTTTCTGCCTTACAGGGAGCTAATAACAATCCCAATTTTAAATTAAAGGTTGAATTCTCAGCAACAGGAGGCGGAACCGGTGGCAACAACCGTTTCGATAATTTTACGGTAGATGCGACTCCTGCCGGAGGTGCGGACACCACTCCACCAACAGTTACTTATCTTCCTGCTCATAATACCAATAACGCTTCTACAACTGTAAATCCTACATTGACTTTTAATGAAAATGTGAGATTAACAGATAATTCTGCGATCAATAATTCTAACGCTCAAAATCTTATAGAGCTTCGTCTTGGAAATGCTGCAGGAACACCAATTCCTTTTACGACGACTTTCAGTAACAATACTATCACCGTGATCCCTACTTCAGGATTGGTACCGGGACAAACTTATTATGTTGCACTTAAACCCAATACAGTAGAAGATTTCAGTGATAATGGGGTTACTGCCGTTACATCCAGCACTTTCACAACAGCAGGAACAACAATTTCTCTGGAAAAAAACTTCATTAAGGTCAATGAAAATGCAGGAAACCTTGCATTCAAAATCAATGTCACGAATCCTTCCACATCTACCGTAAATCTTGTTGTAAAACAGGCGCCATTCAGTACAGCTGATGCCAATGATTTTACTTTAGCCAACCAGACTATAAACATCACTCCATCTACAACGAGTTATACCGTTAATATTCCGATTATTGATGACACAGTGGCAGAACAACAGGCGGAATATTTTGTGGTAAGCCTAGAAAATCCTACCGGAGCTACTATTTCAGGGGACAATTCTGCAACGGTTTATATTGTTGATAATGATAAACCGGCGCCGGTTCCTTCTCATCAGATCCAACTGAATTATCTTGGAAGTTTTGATCCTTCAGGAAATAATAACAGTTCTACGGAAATTGTAGTTCATGATGTATCAACACAACGTTTATTCACAATAAGTTCCATTACAGATGTTTTTGACATTATTGATTTCAGTAATCCAGCCATTCCATCAGTCGTAAAAACAGTCAATATGGCTCCTTATGGCGGAATCACAAGTATTGCCGTAAAAAATGGAATCATCGCAGCCGCTTCTCCGAATACTGATCCTCAACAAAACGGTTCTGTAGTATTTTTTGACATTAACGGAAACTTCCTGAAGCAGCTTACTGTAGGAGCTTTACCGGATATGATCACCTTCTCCCCTGACGGAACAAAAGTTGTTACAGCGAATGAAGGAGAACCTAATGATGCTTATACTGTAGATCCTGAAGGGACAATCAGCATCATTGACATTTCTGGCGGTATCGGAAATCTTATGCAAAGTAATGTAACCACTCTCAATTTCAACAGTTTTGATTCTCAACTTGCTGCATTAACCGCTACAGGTTTAAGAAAGGTAAGAACCAATAATACTCTTTCCCAGGATCTGGAGCCTGAATATGTTACCATCAGTTCTGACAGTCAGAAAGCATGGGTAACGCTTCAGGAAAATAATGCTGTCGCTGAAATTAATCTGGCAACCAAAACCATCACTGGAATCTGGGGATTAGGTAAAAAAGATATGAGCCTGCCAGGTAATGGTTTTGATGCTTCGGACAATAATGGAGAGGTTTTAATTGCCAATTGGCCTGTAAAAGCTTATTATGTTCCGGATGCTGTACAGAATTATAAGGTAGGAAATACCCATTATATTGTAACCGCCAACGAAGGAGATGAAAAAGACCTTTCAGGATACAGTGAAAGAACTACTGTGGGGGCAAACAGCTATATTTTAGATCCTGTGCTTTTCCCTAATTCAAGTATTTTAAAGGCTTCGTATAATCTGGGAAGATTCAGGGTTTCATCTGCTACTGGAAATACAGACGGAGATGCAGAGTTTGAAGAAATGGCAGCTTTAGGAGCGCGTTCATTCTCTATTTTCAATGCGGATACCAAACAGATCGTGTACGACAGTGGAGATCAGTTTGAAAGATATATTGCAGCCTATCAGCCTTTAATTTTCAATACAGATAATGAATCCAATGCTGTTAAAAACAGAAGCCGTGCAAAAGGTCCAGAACCGGAAGGTGTGGCATTAGGAAATATCAATGGACAGACCTATGCTTTTATCACATTAGAAAGAACAGGAGGAGTTATGGTGTATAATATCACAGACCCTAACAACCCTACTTTCACCGATTATAAACATTCCCGCTCTACTTCAGCTTACGGAGGTGACAATGGCCCTGAAGGAATTATCTATATTGCTCCTGAAAATACAACAACCAACAAAGGGTATGTAATTATTGCCAACGAGATCAGTGGAACCTTATCTATGTATGAAGTAGCAATGCCACCTACTTTGGGAACTGGTGAAACTAAAGCGGAACCGGCAACCTTTAATATCTTCCCAAATCCTGTCAACAAAGGAAATACCCTTTATTTTAACAGAAAACAGGATTACGAATTATATGATATGTCCGGAAAATTAATTGGAAAAGAAAAGAATGCCTTAACCATAAGCACATCCAACCTTTCTACAGGTGTTTATCTTGTAAAAACTTCAGAAGGACAGATCAAAAGAGTTATTGTAAAGTAAACATAAATTACAGTATACATTCTATTTAGTTAGAGCTTCGGACTTTTCCGGAGCTTTTTTGTTATTGAGAAGTTTTGAAGTCAAGTCAATATAAAACTCATTATTTAAGATGATTTAACTTTTGAAATGCCTGAAAAAATCATTTTATTTCTATATTTACTCTCAACAAAACCAAATTCATAATGAAAAATATTAAGACAGCAGGAATTCTGGCTCTCCTGTTAATGGGAACAGGTACTGCCTTTTCACAATCCAGAAAAACAGAATCTACAAAAGGGGTAGAGAAAACAGATAATGATAAAACCATACAGGTAGAAGGTGTAGGTCATAAACTCAATTATACACTCAACGGAGGAGTTGCTGAGGTGGAAGGCGGTGATAACACGGTAATGATCAAAGGAAGTGCAAAAAAGATCGCTGTTTCCGGAACCGGCAATAAAGTATACATTGATAAAGTAGACAAAGTAACTATAGAAGGCGGTGGCAATGTAGTCTACTACAGGACTGCCGGAACAAAATCAGGAAAACCCGATGTTTCTCTTACCGGAGTGGGAAATAAAGTTGTAAAACAATAAGGACAATTCTCACAGATTTCAAAGTCTGTAAAGAGCATATTCAAACAAAAAAGACAGACCTCAATGCGGTCTGTCTTTTTAAAAATATCTCAGATAAATTTTACTCTACGTTGATTACCTTTTCGATTTCTGGCGCATGTTGTTTGATGGTATTTTCAACTCCTAGTTTCAGGGTTGAGAAATTCAACGAACATCCGGAACAGTTACCCAAAAGTTTCACAAACACCTGATTATCTTTCACATCAATAAGCTCAATATCACCACCGTCTTTATTCAAAAACGGTCTGATGCTTTCCAGAGCTTCCATTACTCTTGTTACTGTATCTTCGTGCGTTATGTTTGTTTCCATATTTTTCAGTTCAATTTGGTACTTTCAAATGTATTGAAAGTTATTATTATTTTGCTTTTGGTGAGCATCCTGCCATTGTAGAAATCTTCACAGCTTCAGTAGGAGGAAGACTTTTGTTTCTTTCCACTAAGCTTTCTACCATTTTTCTGGCTGTTTCTGTGTAGATATCTGCAATTTTAGATCCTTCCTGAAGCGCAGCTGGTCTTCCTACATCTCCTGCTTCTCTGATACTTTGGATCAATGGAATTTCTCCTAATACAGGAATTCCAAGATCTTCAGCTAAATATTGTGCTCCCTGGTTTCCAAAGATATAATATTTATTTTCAGGAAGCTCTTCCGGTGTAAAATACGCCATATTTTCTATCAATCCAAGAACAGGAATATTGATACTTTCCATCTGGAACATGGCAATACCTTTTCTTACGTCTGCCAGTGCAACATGCTGAGGTGTACTTACAATCACCGCACCTGTTACCGGTACTTCCTGGATAATTGACAAGTGAATGTCACCTGTTCCCGGAGGAAGATCTATAAGTAAGAAATCCAATTCTCCCCATGCAGCATCTCTGATCATCTGGTTTAATGCTTTTGAAGCCATTGGCCCTCTCCACACTACCGCCTGATTAGCTCCAGAGAAATATCCTATTGAAAGCATTTTTACTCCATAGTTCTCGATAGGTTTCATAAGATTCTTACCATTCACTTCTACAGAAATTGGCTTTTGCCCCTCAGTGTCAAACATGGTAGGAACTGAAGGACCATAGATATCAGCATCTAATAATCCTACTTTAAAGCCCATTTTAGCTAAAGTTACTGCCATATTTGCAGAAACTGTAGATTTCCCTACCCCTCCTTTACCGGAAGCAATAGCGATAATATTTTGAATTCCCGGAATTTGTTTTCCTTTGATCTGACTTTGCTGAATTTCACTAGGCTCCGGAGAAACGATTTTAAGTTTTAAATGAACGTTTTCTCCAAACTCACTGGCAAAAGCCTGTTTCATAGCAGCCTCCAGTTTTTTCTTTTCGTGCATTGCAGGCGAATGAGCAGTCATGTCAATATAAACATCATCACCCATAATCTGAAGATTATTCACCAAATCGTCTACTTCTATTTCTTTAAGGAAATCCTGAACCTTTTCTTTCGTCAACATATAAATATAAATTGTTTACAAATTTACGCATTTTTCACCTATTTAGAATAAGTAAACACAATCATAGATAAATTCTTTTGTAAACACAGACCTTCAACCCTTTATATATCGGCAATTATTACCTGAAATAGGTTACTAATGGAATATTTTTGTTCCAGAATTCACTGGATTTTAACAGCCAGGAGGTAGAGAAGAAAAACAATGATGTGGTTTCAAAAATAAGGGTAGAATAAGTTAGAAATTTATTCGCTGAAGCCGAATCATCTCCTAAAAGAGCAATGAGCCCAATACAGGCAAGACTGATGAGTATTCCCCAGCCGCAGAATTTATAATACAGGTTTCTACGGTTTTTCTTAAGCGCTTCTTCTGCAGAAACAGGTTCACCATCCTGTTCTTTATCACTTTTCTGAAAAAAATAGAGACAAAAAACAGCAAAAGACACGAAAAGCAGTCCTGCACTGATATAGTGTACCCAGCTGAACCATTCCTGGTAATTCACTTTATCTATAGTAATGTAAATATTTCCTCCATATCCAGTAAATTTTGTCGGAAATACAGCGACCAACACCGCCATTACTCCGGCAAAATTTGAAAGCATATTTTCGTATTTATCTTTTCCCCTGTAGGTAGCGAATAATCCACCCAGAATACATAATGTTCCTACGAAAATTATATGTCCGAAACTGTAGTAATAATGACTGATACTTACTTTGAGCGGATGCTCATCATTCAGGAAATAGGTGGTCATAAAAAGAAGGAATGAAAGAAGAAATCCAAGTAATCCGATAAACATTCTTAGCTGGTAATAGGAGATCAGTACTCCGTTATTATCATCCTGAGCAGGTTTTTTAAAGTTAGTTTCCATGAGGTTCGTTTTTATAGTTGTTGAGAAACTGAGTTATAATGAAATCGTTATTTTATCAATAATTTTCACATTTTTGTCCGGATCCAGCTTGAAATTGTCTTTGATAAATTTCTTCGGATCTTCGGTAAGCATCTCTTTTTGTAATTGAGAAGCATGTTTCTTTTTTAATAAATTCATCCATTGGTATGTTTTTTTTATAGCAACTACATAGATCACAATTTCTTTATCTGTTATTTTAAACTTCAGAAAGTTTTTATTTCCTGTATTTATTTTCCCGGATGAAATTTCGGTGACATATAATTTAAAAAAATGATATCCGAAAAGAATATACCATCCAAAAAGTATGGATTGCAAAAGAGCAGAAATAATCAGCTGAGAAATAAAATAATCACACCCGGCAGGAATTTTAAAGAAGCTTTTTATTTCATTAATATGAATAAAAGACAAATGGCTGTCCTGTAAAAAAGTAAATCCATACGTCGGAAGTTTCATGAATACAAACCATTGAACAGCAAACGATAATAAAAATAAAAATCCCCGCAGAATTTTGCTCGTCCATTTTTCCTTCTCGGAACATTCTGTATTGGTGACTTTGGTGATGGTAAAATGAAAGATCACAGGAATTAACAATAAAATCAGCCCTTTCAAAATAGAATCCGAGTAGCAATGGGTATACGTAACGATTAATGAAAGTAAAAACAGTAATACGGTAAATTCATAATTGATGATAAAGAAAATAAGATTCCAGAATGTTTTTTTACCGGATTTTTCTTTAGACGGATATCTGCCATCCAGTTGATAGGTGAGTTCTGTAGTCGTTGTGTTTTGCAGGATCGGAAGAGTGATTGTATCTTTTAAAAAATCGGTAATATGCCCGAAAGCACCGCCACCGCCTGAAGTAATATAATGTTTGATCTCTTTATCATAGCCTTTCTCATTTTTATCCAATTTATAATGTGAATAATGATGAATATCTCCTGTAAGCACTACGTCAAAAATAATTTCTGACTTTATATTGCTTGCCTCCAGTTTTCTGACAGCTTCTTTCATTGTTCGGATAATATATTCCAGACTATCCATACGTTGTCTTCTCTTGTGTCTGTCTTTTATCTGATAATTGTACCAATAAGGTTCTGCAATGAGCAAAATAACATGGTTGGTATCATTTCCTTTTGATATTTTTTCGACATATTCAGTAAAAAAAGTCATTTGAGGAATATCAATATCTCCCAGCAACTGATTGTCAATACCCATTAAGTGAACATTCTCCCTTAGTGAATAAGCAAAATAACTTCGGTTCTGTACCGTTCTGTAATCACTGATTTTGCTTCTCTGGCACATCAGCCTGAAAAAAGCACTTAAACCATCGTACCAGTCATGATTTCCCGGTGTAGCAATGAGTATTGGACCTGCCTCTTTTGTATCAGGAGCAACAAGTCTTAAAGGTCCTTTGAAGCGGTCTCTGTAATTGGTTTCAGAGCCTACGGGATACACCAGATCACCTCCTACAACCAAAACAGATCCCCTTTTCAGTTTGATTTCAACCTCATCTTCAACCTCTCTGTTGAATTCATTTTTAAAAGAATAGATATAACTTTCTCTTGTCAGATGATAAAAAACAGAGGTAGTAGCATCAAAGCCATCGCCCGTGTCTGCAATGAAATCAAACCAGAATTCATCTTCCGATTCGTCACAGTTACTTTCTAACAGCTCTCTGCCGGTATCTTTCCCCAAAGCAGTCTGCATTTCTCTTTTATCAATGATAGAAAGGATATCTGCAGAAAGAGAAACCATTCTGAAACTATTCATCAGCCCGGTAAAATCAAACCATTTGACAGGTTTTTGAGGAATAAAGTAATAGGGATATTTCTCATCAATATCTTTAAATATTTTCACTTTTTTAGCAGAGTAGAAACTGTCTTTAAAGTAAAATATCAGAAACGTAACTCCAGCGAGCAGCAGAAGATAATAAAATAGTGTTTCCATCATATTTATATATTGAATTTGTACTGGTTTTCTTAAGGTTCTTATGTTAAGCTATTTTTTAACATACCAAACCGGAAATTATTAGTTTACGATCAAATGTATGAAATTTGAAATTCGATTCATATAACACTTTTGTGGTATTTTATCCGTTAACAAAAATATTTATGATTAGGTATTAAATAAAATAATTAGATTTATTAACACCATTATCATTGTAAAATAATTAATATGAAAACCAATACCTACCCTTCCAAATATGCACTACCGAAAGGAATTTTTACCGTTGGAAAAACAAAATTCAAATGGTACGATCTGGCTGATGATCCGGCAGAAATCTCCCCACAGGATATTCATAATGCCCGGTTATGTGTTGAATATGCTGAAGAAAACTTCCAAAATATTGATGATCTTGGATTTATCATTATGCATCGCTGCGGAGAAAATTATCTTCTCCTGGTATGTACATGGCGAAGTGAAAATGAATTATGGGAAAGTGTTTATTATGACGGTTCCGGCAACTTTGAAATATGGGACAGAAACAAAACCCACCTCCCTACTTACTGTGTCTGGGAAATGGGTATTGTCTATCATGAATCCCAGTCCTGGAAAAAATATCTGGGTTCCGGGCGGGAAGAAAATGATAAGGAGAAATATCTTAATGATGTTTTTGAAGGAGAAGTGTAAGTATTTGCATTCTGGCGAATGAAGAATCTCATAAAAGGAAGAGATTCTTCATTCCGCTTCGCTTCATTCAGAATTACACGAAGCATAAAGAATGACTTAAATCCAGATTATCAGTTCGCTCTGTTTTTTTCATCAAACCTTACATTGCGGTCCGCACCTTTTACTTTTTTATTTCCGAAAGTATATGTTGCAGATACCGTGAGCCTTCTGGCATCGTAATAATTATTGTACGAATGAGTTCCGGTGGTATAATAAATTTCACCCATACTTTTCCCTTGCTTCAAAATATCAGAAACAAACACATTCAGCTGAAGACTTTTTTCCATAAGGTTTAGTTTCAGTCCAGATGTAAAATTCCCGGCAAACTTCATATATGAATTTCCGGAGTTGGAAGGCAGGCGGAACCAGTAGTTCAGAATCAGCTGTATGGTTTTGCCTGAATTGAGTGATATATTATTCTGAAAATCGAAATCATAGCTGTTCCCTTTTCTGGCAAGGGCATCCGTTGCAAAAACATCCGTGTTCATATAAGAATAATTAGCAGAGTAATTCGCTTCCCATCTTTTGAAAAAAGTATCTGAGTAATTAAGCGAAATACCCATACTATTCTGATTGTAGTAATTTTCAAAAGTACTTACCCTGTTTTCACCTTTCAGATTAGCGAGCTGACCAAATGCATCTACTGATCTCTGAAAATAAGCAGACGCTGATAGTTTTCCTTTATAAACATAAGAAAGTTCAAAATTATGATTGATCGACGGTTTAAGGAAAGGATTTCCGGTAAAATAAGAATTGATATTGATGTACCAGCGGTAGGGATTGATGGCACGGAATCCCGGTCTGTTAATCCTTTTGGAATAATTCAGGTTGAATGTATGATTCTCATTGCTTTTATAGCTGACATAGGCTGTAGGAAAAAATTTTCCGTAAGAATTTTCATTCTGCTGACCTGAAGTTAAAGAATTCCCATTGACTACAGAATATTCATAACGTAAGCCTGCCTTTGCCGACCATTTTTCGTTGAAAGTCTTTTCAAAACTGATATAAGCGGCGTAGTTTTTTTCATTGTACTCAAATTCATTGCTCTTCAGAGGATCTGTGATATATTGTCCGTTCTTTAAATTCTGATAAAAAATATTGGAGTTATTATCAAAATTTGTGAACTTCACTCCTGTTTCTGTCTTTGCAAACTGATAAGGTAATGTAAGATCTGCCTGCCCTGAATAAATTTTATAATCTACCATAGATGGCGACTTTACAACAAACCGGTCTCCCGAGCTTTCTGTAGTGGTAAAATCAATGGTCGTTTCCGGTGTATTGGAAAAATAATTTCCTGTAATACTCAGTTTATTGTCCTGTTTCCCGAATTTCAGATCATAATAAGCGCTGGCCGTGTTTTGCCTTCCTGTAGCTCTGTGCTCTGCATCAGTCAGGAGTGTATTGGTATAAATCCCATTCTGAAAATAGTTTGAAGTATTCCTGATATCCATATTAGAATGCCCGAATCCTAAATCATAAATAAATCCGATATTGGACTTTTTACTCAGCTGATAATCCAGACTTAAATTTGCTCCAAGCCCATCTCCAAAATCTCTTCTGTTATCATTACTTTTAAGGCCGTCTACTCCTTCTATCCAGTAATTTTCATAAGAATGTTTTTCATTTTTATTCTGTCTTAATTTCAATGAAGTACGCAGTTTTTCATTCTGATAATTCAAGGTTACACTGTTTGAATTTCCGGTATAAGTTTGTTGCTGAAGGCTGGAGGTAAAACTTCCGTTCCATCCCAGATTCTGATTTTTCTTTAAAACAATATTAATAAGACCGCTGTTTCCCTGTGCTTCATATTTGGCGGGAGGTGAAGTAATGACTTCAATTTTTTCTATATTCTCAGATCGCAGACTTTTAAGATAAGTAACCAATTCAGCATCTGACAAATTCAGAATCCTGTCATTAATCATTACTGCTACCCCACTTTTCCCGACAATTGAAACTCCGGTATTATCATCTACTTTTACCAATGGTGTTGTTGCAAGAGCATCTGCCCCATCCATTCCCTGTGAAGCCACAGAATTGGAAACATTGAAAACCAATCTGTCTGCTTTTCTCTCAATCAGTTTTTTTCTGGCAGTAAGTGTAACGCCTTCGATCTGCTTCTCTTTCTTTTTTTCAATAAAAAAATCATGTTTTACCTCACCATTTATTGCCAGTTCCTTGCTGGATATTTCTATACCATCCTGAATAAGTTTAATATGATACGTTCCGTTTTCTGAAAGTTTCAGTGAGTAATTTCCTTTTTCGTCCGAAATAGCAGTCTGCTTCTTCTGATTTTTTTCTGCAACCACCTCAACGTAGGGAACAGCATTTCCGGTTTGGGTAATCTTCCCTGTTACCGTCTGGGCAAATGCAGCTGCCGGCAACAGCACAATTACAGCAAGTAATGTCTTCTTCATGAATTATAGTCGTTTTCTATAAGACAAGCTACTCCTTCGTTTTATTACCTCTGTTTTGCTGTTTTTCAATATCTTCGCCTTTATAAAATCAAAACATGAAAAAAGGGCTTATAGCATTTTCTTTATTTATTACTCAGATCATTTCTGCACAGAATTACTCCCAATATGTGAATCCTTTTATAGGAACCGGAGGCCATGGCCATACTTTTCCAGGTGCTATTGTTCCATTCGGAATGGTGCAGCTTTCTCCCGATACAAGAATAGACGGAAGCTGGGATGGCTGCAGCGGATACCATTATTCGGATTCTGTGATCTATGGTTTTTCTCATACGCATTTAAATGGTACAGGAGTTTCAGATTACGGAGACATTATGCTGATGCCCACGATGGGAAATCCAGGCCTGAACAGCAAAGAGTATTCCTCAAAATTTTCGCATAAAAATGAAAAGGCTACTGCCGGATATTATACTGTTAAATTAGATAAACATAATATTGGAGTGCGTCTGACAACGACAAAAAGAGTCGGTTACCATGAATACACCTTCAACAATGCAGGTGATGCCAATATCATTTTGGACCTCAACCACAGAGATAAACTTCTGGAAGGTGAAGTAAAAGTTATTGATGATAAAACCATTGAAGTTTTCAGAAGAAGTGAAGCCTGGGCTACCAACCAGTATATCTACGCCAGAATTGAATTTTCAAAGCCTATGAAAATCTCTAAAAAAGAGGTTAACGGAAAACAGGAAACTAATCTTTTTACCGGGACAAAACTTGCACTGGCATTTTCAGCTAATGTTAAAAAAGGAGAAAAGATCAATGTAAAAGTCTCTATTTCTCCTACAGGATATGAAGGAGCAGGAAAAAATATGCTGGCAGAAGGACAATCTAAAGATTTTGATGCTGTAAGAAAACAGGCAGAAGCCAACTGGGATAAAGAACTTTCAAAAATTGAAGTAAAGTCTGATGATAAAAATAAATTAGCAGTTTTTTACACCGCTCTTTATCATGTTTTCACACAACCGAACATCAATATGGATGTTGATGGAAAATACAGAGGCAGGGATAACAACCTCTACACGGCAAATGGCTTTGATTATTACACCGTCTTTTCACTTTGGGATACTTTCAGGGGAGCTCATCCGCTGATGACTTTAATTGACCGAAAAAGAACTGCAGATTTCATCAATACCTTCATCAAACAATACGAGCAGGGTGGAAAACTTCCGGTATGGGAGCTGGCTTCCAATGAAACGGAATGTATGATTGGCTACCACTCAGTTTCTGTGATTGCAGATGCTATGGCCAAGGGAATTCAGGGGTTTGATTATGAAAAGGCTTTTCAGGCTGCGAAAGGTTCGGCAATGCAGGACATTTTCGGATTGAATGCTTATAAACAGAATAATTATATCAGTATTGATGATGAGCATGAAAGTGTTTCCAAAACGGTAGAATATGCTTATGATGATTGGTGCATTGCCCAAATGGCAAAAATTTTAGGTAAGAAAGAAGATTATCAGTATTTCATGAAGCGCTCTCAGAACTGGAAAAACCTTTACAATCCTAAAACCGGGTTTATGCAGCCAAGAAAGAATGGAAACTGGTATGAACCATTTGATCCAAGAGAAGTGAACAACAATTATACAGAAGGAAATTCGTGGCATTATTCTTATTCCGTACAGCAGGATATTCCGGGACTAATTGCTGCGCATGGCGGGAAAGAAAAATTTGAACAGTTCATTGATGCCATCTTCACCGCTCCTGATAAAACAACGGGAAGAGAACAGGTAGACATCACAGGATTGATGGGACAATATGCTCAGGGAAATGAGCCAAGCCACCACATTGCTTATCTGTACAATTTTGTAGACAAACCTGAAAAAACGGATGCCAAAATAAAATATATCCTTGATAATTTTTATAAAAACACACCTGACGGACTGATCGGAAATGAAGACTGCGGCCAGATGAGTGCATGGTATATTCTAAGTTCCATGGGAATTTATTCAGTGACTCCAGGATTACCGGAATGGGAAACAACAACACCTTATTTTGATGAAATCAAGCTTCATCTGGAAGATGGTACGACAAAAACCATTACTAAAAACACCGGCAGAGCGGAACTTAAAAAACTTGGTTTTGAAAATGTGAAACCTGTTAAAGATTTTAAATATGAGGAACAAACTGCTTCACCCGTGATCGCTGCCGATAGAATCTTTGATTTTTCTACCAAAGTTGAAATCACTCCTTTACATCCCAATGACAAGGTATATTATATGACCATGGATGAAAGCGACAGCAATAAAAGAAAGACTTTTTCTACTTATAAAGGGCCATTCTCAATCACAAAAACTACTCAGGTAATGGCTTATGCCGAAAGAAGCAGAGAAAAAAGCTCTGTCACTACAGCCCAATTCAACAGAAGACCCAATTACTGGGATATTAATATTCTGTCAAAAGTGACTCCGCAGTACAGCGCCACAGGAAATCTTGCTCTTATTGACGGAATCAGAGGTGATGTCAACTGGAGAAAAGGTGAATGGCATGGCTATCAGGGACAGAATTTTGAAGCAATCATTGATTTCAAATCTCCTCAGCAAATCAAATCATTATCTTCCACCTATCTTCAGGACAGCAGAGCGTGGATTCTGATGCCTAAAAAAGTAGAATATTACGCTTCCATGAACGGGAAAGATTTTATTCTTCTGAAAACTGTTGACAATGACATTGATCCCAAGGATGAAAAGGTACAGATCAAAGATTTTTCTACTGAAATTCTTCCTACCGAAGCCCGATACATCAAAGTAAAAGCTTACTACTTTGGAAAACTTCCTGAATGGCATCAGGGAGCAGGAGGAGATGCTTATATTTTCCTTGATGAGATTTCTATAAAGTAAAGAAGATGGGAGAAGGGAGATGGAAGTTTCTATTTGACTCATTACTTCCTAAAGTCCGTTTGTAAGAAAGTTTAGTTTTCAAGTTTTAATTAAATAGACTGATATTAATCTATAGACTTTCAAAACTTCCTTCTTCCAGCACCAGGCTTCCCAACATAAAACGCCCTTCGAAAATTCGAAGGGCGTTTTTTTATCCATTCATTCTTTCCGACCATTGCAGGACTTCCGGAAGTTCCTTATCAGAAAATTCAATGTGGATTACTCTCCTTTTCTTTCCGTTAGTTGTCCGGTTTGAACCGTGAAGCGTTAAAGGTTTCATCATCATAATTCCCCCTTTTTCAACGTTGCAGATTTCTTCTGTTTCAATTGTCCAGTCGATGGCTTCCGGTCTGTAAATTCCTTTTGCGTGAGATTTTGGAACTACTTTCAGCGCTCCGTTATTTTCATCGGTATCATCCAGATGGATTCTGATGGTATAGATATTTTCCAGAATATCCAGTGGTGGCTGTACTGCAAACTGATTCTTTTTAGTTGTCCATGGACCAAAATCAGGCAAATCTAATTTTTTATCAACAGAAATAGTCAGATCCTGATGATAAGCTACATACCAATTGGAAGTTTCAGGCTTATCAAAATAAATACTTTTTACCACAAAATATTTTTCTCCGAAGATTTCCCTAACCACTTTCTGAATGTTTTCATTGAAAATAAGTTCTTTGATTTCCGGGACCTCTTTTAAAAACTGCCTAATCGCAAACAGATCTTCAGATTTTCTGAAATTCTCTTTTGAAGTGTCTATATTTTGAAGAACATCGTTTATTTCTTCAAGTTCTTTCTGTGAAAAAACATTATTGATAACAGCAAAGCCATATTCAAGAATATGGCTTTTATGATTTTCTAAGTTATGTAAACTCATATTTAAATTTTGTCTAGTGGCTCTGTCAATTGTCCTTCCCACTTAGAAACTGCTGAAGTCGCCAATGTATTTCCCAGCACATTGGTCATACTTCTTCCCATATCACAGAAATGGTCAATTGGTAAGATCAAAGCAATTCCTTCCGGCGGAATACCAAACATGGAACACGTTGCTACAATAATTACCAAAGAAGCTCTCGGAACACCGGCAATTCCTTTTGAAGTAAGCATTAATACCAATAGCATGG
>NZ_JAHXYI010000038.1 GCF_019970045.1 Chryseobacterium sp. GVT01B | reverse complement strand
AAGAGTCATCAATTTTATATAGTGATCTAATAATATCCCAACTATGACATTCCGAAGGAATCCAGCCACACTATTAGAGCCTAAAGGATTCAAAGGAGTAGCACAGAGTTTTTAATATTTAAGTGATGTATACTTAGACATACTTGATAATAGAATAAAATGGCTTGTTTAGACTCCTTCGGAGTGACAAGGGAGTGCTATCAATGATAAGTGATAAATAA
>NZ_JAHXYI010000037.1 GCF_019970045.1 Chryseobacterium sp. GVT01B | reverse complement strand
TGATGTATACTTAGACATACTTGATAATAGAATAAAATGGCTTGTTTAGACTCCTTCGGAGTGACAAGGGAGTGCTATCAATGATAAGTGATAAATAATCAATGATGAAGGATCTCTGGTATTGGTTTGTTGGAAACAGGAAACAGGAACCATTAATCATTATTGATTGCTGATTACTTTGCTCATGTTTGAGTTGTGTATAAAGCAAAAAAAATCCTTTATCATAAGATAAAGGATTTTTAAAAATAAAATAAAAACTGGCGGCGGCCTACTCTCCCGCTTTCGCAGTACCATCGGCGCTGGTGGGCTTAACT
>NZ_JAHXYI010000036.1 GCF_019970045.1 Chryseobacterium sp. GVT01B | reverse complement strand
TTTCCACCGACCCAAAATCCTCTCCAACGCTCAAACCCTCCGACTCTCCAAGATTTCCTTCCTTCTTCCAAACATTTGTTTAAAATTTTTGCTCCTTTGTTTCAATGGTTTAGGGTTAAATATTACGAAACGGTAAAATTTATGTTAAATAAAGTTGCAGGGTGTCGTATAAGTTTCTATCTTTGCCCCACTGAAAAACGAGAGTAGTTCAGTAGCGCAGAAGAGCTTTTGGATAAGCTAAAACATTAAGATACTTCAAAAAGAGACGGACGAAAAAACTTGAAAATTTTTAATAAAAAAAGTTGCGGGTTAAAAAAGAGTTTGTATCTTTGCAGTCCCAAATAAAGGGAGCGCAGGAGTAGGGTGA
>NZ_JAHXYI010000035.1 GCF_019970045.1 Chryseobacterium sp. GVT01B | reverse complement strand
GTATGAAGCTATCTTCGCGATGATGGAAAGCATGGTGCCGGAGTTCGACGTGTTCGGTTTCATCCGCGAGCGCAGCGGCAACATCATGCCGGGCATCACGCCGTCTTCGATCCACACCAGCGCCGACGGCAAGCATGTGCAGATCGGTGCCAATGGTGATGCGATCTTCAAACGCTTCATGCTCGTGATTGGCCGCGAAGATCTTGCCAACGTCCCACTGCTGGCCAGTAACGACGGGCGCGACAGTCGCCGGGACGAGTTGTATGGCGTGATTGATCGCTGGGTCAATTCCTTACCACTGCAGACTGTTCTCGACTTGCTCAATCAGGCCGACGTACCGGTCAGCCGGATCTTCAGCGCCGAGGACATGTTCAACGATCCGCAATATCTGGCGCGAGAGATGTTCCTGCATGCCAAGCTGCCGGACGGCAAGGA
>NZ_JAHXYI010000034.1 GCF_019970045.1 Chryseobacterium sp. GVT01B | reverse complement strand
AGCATATACCGTTGAACATTTTTAACATAAGTGCCCTTTTCATCGGCAATGTTAAAAAAATTAGTGGCAATTGGCCCTGGATTCACGGAGGTTACCTGAACATTATAGTCGGAAAGCTCCATCCTAAGAGCATTGGTGTAGCCAAGAACAGCATGCTTAGTGGCAGAATAGACACTCGATTTCGGAGTGGCAATTTTTCCAGCTTGTGAAGCAATATTAATAATATGCCCAAAGCGCCGCTCGCGCATTTTCGGCAGCACCATGTTGGTACAGGCCATCAGCCCAACGACATTTACTTCAAACATTCCCTTAATTTCATCAATCGGGGCTTCATGCGCTTCACGGAAAACCCCAAAGCATGCATTATTTGCAAGTATGTCTACTTGTCCTATTTCTAATAAGATCTGCTTAAAAACGCTTTGAACTTGATCAGTATCAGAC
>NZ_JAHXYI010000033.1 GCF_019970045.1 Chryseobacterium sp. GVT01B | reverse complement strand
TCTTTAATAAGTCTGTTTAAATATTGCAGGCACGTTTCTTCATTATAATCAACGAGTGTTTGAATACGCATTGTCACAGGCTCGTAACCTGTTTTCATTAACTCTTTAACAACAAATTGACTACAGCGTAACACAGCAGGGCCACTTATTCCGAAATGCGTAAATAGCATATCCATTTGATGGGTTATAAGTACCTTGCCCTTTTTGTTTAAAACAGAAACAGCTACATCTCGTAACGCTAGCCCTTGTAGTTCGCGAGCTTGAATAAAATCCTCTTTTGATATAACAGGAACCTCAGTAGGGAAAAGTGTTGTGATTGTATGACCAGCACGTTCTGCCCATGGATAACCATCTCCTGTCGAACCTGTTTGTGGAACAGCTTTTCCACCAACTGCAACGATTACGGCTTCACTGCGAATTTCAGTACCATCTGTAAGGCGTACAC
>NZ_JAHXYI010000032.1 GCF_019970045.1 Chryseobacterium sp. GVT01B | reverse complement strand
ATGTAAAAGCAGACTCACATGCTTCAAATGATGGCTACACTAGCAAAATGCAAAGAATGCAAGTAAGCTTTACGGCTGCATCTAAAAAGGCTGAACTCATTCTCAGCCGCGAGGCCGGAGAAGGAATAACCAAATTTGACGATATTCGCATCGTTCAAAAATCCGTGAATAATAAAGTATCGTCTAACGTATTTGAGCAGAATTTTGAATCGGTCGTGCAAGGAATTTACCCATTTGTTATAGGGAATACGGAAGGGGTAGAAGACAACCGAATTCACTTGTCTGAATTACATGCACCGTATACACAAAAAGGATGGGCCGGCAAAAAATTAGTAGATGATGTTATCGCAGGAAATTGGTCTGTTAAAGTCAATACTGGAAACAACGGCTTAGTGTATCGCACCATTCCTCAGCACTTTCGCTTTGAACCGGGAGTAACCTATAG
>NZ_JAHXYI010000031.1 GCF_019970045.1 Chryseobacterium sp. GVT01B | reverse complement strand
CCCCTGCCCCGTACTCCCGCAGAGTCTCGCGCCTTCCGCTCCAATCAACATAGTTCAAAATCAATAATGACCTCTAAAACAGCCTTATTTTAATAATTTTTTAATTCATTCCATTGTTTTTCAAAATTCACGAATGGATCTGATTCTTCTTTGATTTTGGTATGCTTGTTCTCGTTCCATTTTTTATAAACAAGGTAAAGCACATATGCTGCTGCTACACCAATGATGGCAGGGATGTTATGGATAGAAGCCACTAGGACGATCGCACCGATAATCCCTAGACCGATTTTTGCTCCAGTCGAATTAGCTTTTAAAAACTGTTTGAATATGAAATACAGGAGCACGAGGCTAACGAGCAGCCCCACCATCGGACCGATTGTTGACAGTAAAACGACTGCTGCAATCCCACCTGCTAAAAGTAAACCAAATTTTTTCATTTTGTTTTTCAC
>NZ_JAHXYI010000030.1 GCF_019970045.1 Chryseobacterium sp. GVT01B | reverse complement strand
ATACTGCTGTTAAAATAGTCGGTATTTTCGGGTCTGTATCGTAAAGATCGAATTGTTCTCCGACAATCAGGCCTCGACTCTCTAATGTCTGCGTTACAGACATTTTCGCTAGGTCTTTCATATTATTATCAAGGCTTAGATGGGCGAGGTAGACTCTCTTCGTCCGATCGCCAATCACATCACTCATTGCCAAGGCCGCATCTTCATTAGAGACATGGCCGACATCGCTGAGGATTCTTCGTTTAATGTTCCACGGATAGCGTCCCATACGAAGCATTTGCACATCATGATTGGACTCAAAAATGTACACGTCAGCATTGGAGATTGTCCCCTTCATGCGGTCGCTGACATACCCTGTATCCGTAATGAGAACAAGCTTTTTTCCTCCATTATGAAACACGTAAAACATCGGTTCCGCAGCATCATGGGACACGCCGAACGATTCAATAT
>NZ_JAHXYI010000002.1 GCF_019970045.1 Chryseobacterium sp. GVT01B | reverse complement strand
TTGGTTTAAACCATATCTCAGGAGGGTTGAGTAATTCTTATTTCGGAAGTTATAAGTCTTACAAGTATAATGGTAAGGAATTACAGGAAACAGGCTTTTTTGATTATGGAGCAAGGATGTATATGCCAGATTTAGGAAGATGGGGTGTGGTGGATCCGTTGGCGGAAAAATCAAGAAGGTTTACACCATACAATTATGCTTTTAATAATCCAATGAGATTCATTGATCCGGATGGGATGGAAAATTTTGATGTTGTGCTTAAAGGAAGCAGATCACAGGAAGCTTTAGATCAACTACAATCTTCTGTAGAAGGTCAACTTGACCTATCTAAAGATTCTAACGGTAAAATTAGTGCAACTGCTGTAAAAGGAGCTACCTTGTCCGAAGCCGCAACAAAATTACTAAATGCTACAAATGATCATAGCTTTGTAGCTGAAATTCAAACTGACACCGATATGCGTATTGATGGAGATAATACCAAATATTTAGGAGGGGCTTCTAGAGGATCTAAAACAGATCCGATTACTGGAATAACTACCGCGACAAATGTAGTGAATCCTGAAATGTTAGGGAATTTGGACAAAGCATATTATGGTTCTCAAACTGGATATGGAATGCTACATGAGACATTAGAAGCTATTGTTATGGCACAATGTTTTCCAAATGCTCCAGCTGCAACATCTGAATTTAATAATAGTCAAGGTTATGACTACGCGCATGCTGAAGCCAACAGGCTTGATCCTAGAAATGTCGATCCGAATCCTAATTGGACGTCAGTACAATCTCCAAATTATACTGTGGGATCTGGCAAGTATATTGAATATACAGATTCTTATAGAATCCAAAATGTAAAAACAAAAGAAGTCCGTGAGATTGGAAGTTATAAAACTCTAAAACGTAAATAAAATGAAAAATTTAGGATATATTATACTGTTCTGTCAACTATTGTTAATGACTTGTTGTAAGGTAAATGGGCAATCATCAAATTCTATTCCAAATGAATTGATCATGGGTAAAGTTGTAAAAATAGATTCAACACAATCATTTTATATCATCAATATTGAGTATGATAAAAATAAAAAAGGAGTATTTCTTTCGCAAAAAAACAATTGTGATTATCCTAAGAAAAGAAAACTGATTAAAATTAACAATATCTATACTTTTGAGTTATCTCGATTGATACAGAATAACTATAAAGAAAAAAAAATAGTATATGAAGTTGAAGGTAAGGAAACTTGGAATAGTTCATCAGGAACTGATTATTTTGAATATTCTTATAATACTTGTGGTCTTTACACATGGAAATGAATTGTAAGTTATCAAAAGTATAGAGTTTCTTACTTGTATTTTTAGCTTAAAACCAATGCAATTGCATTGGTTTTAAGCTAATTTATAATATTTAATTAATTGCTAAAAAGTTCTTGGAAATTAAGAATAATGTTTTCAATTAGTACCTTAGCAGTCCTAATTTGATATTAAGGCTGCAACGCCAAATGGGACAACATTTATTAGTGTTCCTAAGCATAATACAACAATAATATATAATAATACTACAATGTTACAAGCTTATGAAGGAAAATATAAAAAAAATTAGTTTTTTCTTTGCTTTACTTTCTATATTCAGTTGTAATTCTGCACAATTAAATAAAAAGGTAAATCAAAGATTTTATAATGTGTTGGATAGAACTATCAATGATGGGAAAAAGATAAAATATATTGGAATCACTTTCATTAGAAAATGTGATAATGAAATAGTTTTTTCTATAGTTAGGATGTTATATAATAATGACTTATCTGCTTATCAGTCTTATCAGTATAAAGGTTTACCTGTTTTTTATTTTACAGATGCTACTAGTGAAACAAGTGATTATGGAAAGGAAATTTTAAATAAATTATTAAAGCCTTCAAACTATAGAATTGATAGCTTTGAAATAAAAAATCAATCTGTAATTTATGGAGAATATGCATACTTTAAAAACGGAAAATTAATTGAAGACAAAAATCAAATAAGTAAATTTTTTGAAAATTGCAAGAGCTCAGAACCTTAATATAATCTGAAAAAACTGTCAATGGCAGTTTTTCTTTTTTAATTAGAAAGAATTACAAATTATAATGTTAGGAAATTCTACTAATATAGAATACTTACCGGCGGATATTGTATTTGATAATAGTCATATGTTAGTTATTGAGATTTCTTTTTCATATTGGAAATGGGAATGCTAAAGCTTGGGATTGTATACACCACAACTTGGGGTTTCACATAATTATATTCCTGATAAGTTTATTTTTAATAAAATGTAATTATGGATATTTCATATATTTTAATGATTATTTTTATGATGCTATTTTTAATTTTTGGAATAGTGGGTGTGTATTATCCAAATAAAATTATAAAGTATTATTTAAAATATACAAAACAGGATCCTAGAGTATTACAAGTAATGAATAAAAGCTGGTTTTACCCCAGTTTTAAAATAAGTTCTTTTCTTTTGATACTTTATTTGATTGTAATAATAGTTCTACTACTGAGAAGAATAATTCTATAAATGGCTAGAAGAATAATTTAATTGTATTCCATAAAGTATATTTATTGTTCGCCCTTTATAAAAATCATAAATGATAAAGGAAAAAGCAGTCTTATTGAGACTACTTTTTTTGAACCCGTTAGTTGAAAATGGGGTCTTCTGCTGACATTGTGTTAAAGAAACTAAATACAGTTAAAAAACAGGAGATACCTTATTGGTGTTACATCATGAAACAAGTATTGTTGGTGTCGTTCAGGGTATTGATGAAAGGTAGAGTATACAGAAATAAACCCTAGGTAGATGAAACGGGAAGAAATGTTGATTATTGACTGCAATGGGGATTCTTTTACTAAGTTTTATTCTACCTTTTATCATCAGATTAAAGAACCTTTCACTGCACCTAAAAGTGACGTTTCTAAGGTCATAAACGGTGTAGGTGGTGCCACTTCAGGCTCAGACATAGCTCCTTATTGTTCAGAGTGCCCACCTGCTACTGCAGGGCCAGCATCCACTGGAGCTGTCGATGGACCATCCACTAAGTCAACATTTGATGGTTATAGAATGGAAGTTGCTCTGAATCATTTACTATGGTATAATAAAAAATCAAATAATTAAAGATAATAATGAAAAGAAAAAATAATAATTATACAATGCCAGTATTATAAAAATATTTCTTTTAAAAAAATGTTTTTATATTTTGTAGCAAGTGTATTATATTCTTGTGCTGTAGTTTTTATTAGTAATGATATTTTGGATTTTACTTTTGATCTGTTTAATAGATATAATTATTATTTAGTTAGTGCAATTTTATTAGCACCTGTATATGAAGAAATCTTTAAAAAGATAGAGCTAAGAAAGAAGCAGAAAAAATGGTAGATGAATTAAAACAAAATGATTAATGATGAAATATATACTATTTATTATTGCAGTTACCATTTGGAGTGGCTGTTACTCTCAAAAAAAATTGCCAATGGAAAATTGTAGCTGTTATTTTAATATCGATTCTTTATCACAAAGACCCTATTATAGCCCTAATTATTCATTGATAATTAATTCAGATAAACCTGAAATTATGTCACTGTCAAAAGGAGTTGTTTCTAAAATAATTAACAGCAATGGAGCTTTAAGTGTAATTATCAGAAGTGATAATCTGTTTTATATTTATTCAGATATTTCAGTTTTTTCAAAAAAAATCAAGGTCAATAAAAATGTTTCTAAGGGAGATGTGATTGGCAAGGGAATTAAATCCAAAAATATATATAGTTCGCAATTGCAAATCTATAAAGGATCAAGTATAATACCTGATGCAAATAAGTACGTTAACTGCAACTTGATAAAAATTAAAAAATAATAGGAATAGTACGTGGCCTTGATAATGATTAAGTCATCATATAATTGGTCCTTTTTATGCGGCTACTATTTGTAACTCACAGTTGTCAGAGCAAATTATGCCTTATAAAATATATAAGCAAAAAGCAGTCTCATTGAGGCTGCTTTTTTGTGCTCCTTAAGATGACAAATATGGTGTTCGGCTACCATCATTTTTAAAAAACTTATCTGTCTTTATATATTAAGTCCTTACTTAAAATATAAAGCGATGGATAACAATATAAACGAAGAACTGAATACAGTCGAAAAAACAGGCGATACCTTACTGGTACTCCATATAGAATCCGGTACTGTTGGAAATGTTAAGGGATTGGATGATAATAAGGAAGTAAATAGAGTAAGTCCTGAGGAGCTGAACCGTGATGAAATGCTCAGTATTGACCGTAATGAGAATTCTTTTGCTGAGTTTTATTCCACGTTTTATAGCCAGCTTAAAGAGCCTTCAGAGTCTTCTTTTTTTAAGGTAACGGAATATGAAGCAAAGCAGTCGGCTGTAAATCTTCAGAAGTATTTTGAATAAGGCTTGTGATGAAGAGAAAAAAGAGCTGAAGCAATATGAGATTTCTATTGATGTGGTGGAGGTGCATAGAAAGGCTGGGGAAGAGAATATGCTAAAGTAGATGATCCCTTGGATAATCCAGATTATTTATGGTGCAAATTTTAGATTCATATTTTGCTTAAGCAAAAATATAATACGTCGTATTTTGCCGCTTTGAGGATATATCTTTGCATTATTAAAGAATGTTAATCAATTCCCTTTGGACGAAACTTTAAAAAGCTTAATTTTGCAGTCATCAAAAACATAACCATGAACAATAATTATTCTATACATTTTGTGTATTTCTAATATACACAATAATTAAATCAGTATTTACTTAAAATTAATTACAGCACAGGCATGAAAAAACTCTACACGGGTGCATTACTCTTATGCACTACTATAGGGATATTGGCTCAGGAAGTACTCTGGCAGAAAGATATTAAGTCCAGTTCGCAGGATTTTTTAAGCCAGGTTACTACTACTATTGATGGGCAATACCTTATCGCGGGAAGCAGTATCCAAACGGATAAACTCCAACAAAACAGCAAACAAAACAATGGTTATGACTTTCACTTGATAAAATTGAATCAGCAGGGAGAACTGGTTTTCGAGAAGTATTTATCAGGAAATAATCACGACTATTTATCTTCCACTGTCACTACCCAGGATGGTGGTTTTCTGATTTCTGGGACCTCATATTCAGAAAAAGGACTTGATAAAAAGGAGAACTCAAAGGGAGGTTCAGACATTTGGTTAATCCGCATCAATGAATTTGGTGATGAATTGTGGCAGAAAACATTAGGTACCTCTTTGAATGAAGAAGCTAAAGCAGTTATCCAGACTGTAGATCAGGGATTCTTTGTTGCGGGGAATGTACAAAGCTCCTCTAAAGGTTATGGTTCTAAGGACGTCTGGATTGTAAGACTCGACAAAGATGGGAAAATATTATCTGAACAAACATTGGGAGGACGCGGACTTGATGAAGTTGAAAAGATGATCCCAACGAAAGACGGCGGAGCATTGCTGGGAATTTACTCCAGAAGTGGAGCAGTAATTGGAGATAAGTCGGGCAAGCAGACAGAAAACTTTGGTGAAGGCGACTACTGGATTATCAAGCTTGATAAAAATGGCAAAGTTGAATGGGAAAAGAATTTTGGAGGGAAAGATGATGACCATATCAGAACACTGGCATTAACTTCAAATGGTTTTATTGTCGGTGGAGAATCCAGATCAGAAAGGTCAGGCAATAAAACTGTCGGTATTGAAGAAGGCACAGACCTCTGGCTGATTGCTTTAAATGAAAGAGGTGAGCAGCAGTGGCAGAAATCCTACAATTTCAAGAATCGTGATATCCTGATGGGAATGAGTGTGATTCATTCAGCAGACGATAAATCATCCAAAGGAATTCTTTTAGGGGGCTATACTCAAGCTGAGGGAAGAATACAAACTAATGATGAAACCTTCTGGATGCTATATCTGGACCAAAATGGTAATGAGCAGTGGAGAAAACACGTGGGTGGAGAATCAAGAAAAAAGGAGGAAAGGCTTTCAGATCTGAAATTCAATAGAGATGGTTCTATTATTCTTGCAGGAACAAGTGCAGAAGAGTTAGGTAAAGAAAACTGGAAGATTGTAAAGCTGGGAGACAAGCAAGTAAGTGAGCTTCTTTCCCAGTATGATATAAAGATCTATCCAAACCCTGTATCTGATTATGCTTATGTAGAAATCGGTTTTGATTTTAAGGATGCAGATATTTTGTTGTACGACATGAGTGGAAGACAGCTTCAAAATATAAAAACTAAGAACAGAGTGACAAAGATCAATACTCAGGCTTTGGTTCAGGGAGCTTATCTGGTGACGATAAAAACTGATACGGGTAAAACTTCAAACGCAAAACTGATAAAAAAATAATGATGAAAAAGATATTCTTAATAATGGCACTGCCATTAATATCGAATGTTTCGATATGGGCACAGACACTACAACTGCCTAAAAATATACAATCTCCCAATGCTGCTTCTTTAGGGAAATACGGGGATGTACCAATGGATCTCTCTTCGGGAAGAGCCAATGTAAGCATACCTTTGTATTCTCTTAATGAAAATGGTATTCCATTAGATATAAGTGTAAGTTATGATACAGGAGGAGTGAGAGTGGGTGATACCCCTGGATGGGTAGGACAAAACTGGACATTCAATGCAGGAGGTGTGATTACAAGAGTCGTTAAAGGTACTTCGTTCGACGAAAAATTCACCAATGATGTTCCTATGGGCTCCAGCCAATGGGGGATAGCGAGCGGTTATTATTACTATACACCTGCCCTTAATGGGGCCCAGTGGAATAGTGTTAGTAATATGACAACAGTATTAAAAAACGGAGGTATAACCAATAGTACTTATCCGGCAGCAGACCTGGAACCCGATATTTTTATTTTCAACTTTATGGGCCATGTAGGGAAATTCTTTCTGGGCTCTGATGGAGTTTGGAAAGTATCTTCTAAGGATAATATGAAGGTGGAAATCAATATGAATGATAAGATTACACCAATGAACTTTCCTGCTACCAATAATTTCAATCAGAGACCATTTTTAAAGGTTCTTGGTAAAATTACCATGACTGATGATCAAGGCAATAAATATATATTCGGAGGTATACAGGATAATATAGAATATACCATTCCTGACTTCTATAATCAATTGGTGAATCCAGTTATTGCTAATGCTTGGTATCTTTCGGAAGTATATGATAAAGAAGGAATTAAGATTTATTCCTTTGAATATGAGAGAGGAGATTATATAGCATCCTTCTATAATACGAATTCTTTTAGCGGATATAGCAAACAGTTTGATGGTAATATATTCGTTCCGGGGGTGGGATGTAGCGGCGGAAGCAGTATAAGTAATCAGGTCGTTGCTGCTGGACAGCTGATCATTCCTACTTATTTGAAATCCATTACTACAAAATCTGCAAGAACAATTAATTTCTCATCATCAATTAACAATTCACTGAAATATAGGTACAATAATGGAGACCCTACTCTAGATAGTGCTTTCTCCAATATCTTAAGTTATCTGGCGGGGCTGGCCTTACCAGGAGATTATGAAAATGCGATGTTCTATTATATCAAAAGATTACAGAATGGAGTCACCCCAAATCCTAATGTCACATCAGGACACTTTGACTCATATATCAATGCATTGAAATGGAGAAAATTAGATGGATTTGTAGCAAGAGATAGCCAAAACAATGTCTTAAAACAGGTTTCATTCAGCTATAATAATACCCCAGCTGAAAGATTGAAACTGGAAAAATTAACGGTGGATAATCAATTTGATCATACCTTCGAATACAATAATTTTAATCAGCTTCCGGGCTTGCTTTCTACTAATGTAGACCATTTCGGATATTACAAGTCTACTCCTTTTTCTCTGGATTATAATTCACCAACAATTCATGAGCCTTCAAGGGAAACAGATCCTACAAAAGTGTATTTTGGAACCTTATTGAAAATTACATATCCTTTGAAAGGCTATACAACATTTGAATATGAACCTCATACCTATTCCAAATATCTGGATTCAAACAGTAGCCTGGTTTCGGGGAATGGAATTATCGGTGGGGTAAGGATAAAAAAAATGTCGGATTTTAGTGATCCACAAAATAAGATTGTAAAAGGCTACAGCTATACCATTGATGCCAACTCTACGGTATCTTCAGGAACATTGCTTCAAAAAAATGTATATTACGTAAAGAATTTTCTTATTCCTACTGAGAATGGTATTCCTTACTATCAAACCCAGTTCAGTATAGGATCTGTAGTACAGCTTTCCAACTTGATGGGACCGCAGATTGAGTATTCAACAGTGGTTGAGAAAACAGAGGATAACGGATATATTGTCAATAATTTTACTAATTATTCAGATTTTCCAAATCTACCTAATAGTGGAAAACTAGGTCAGAATAATTCCATTTTTGATCCTCATACGGAGTTCGTTTATAAAAGGGGTCTTCCTAAAGAAAGAAAATTTTATAATTCAAGTAATGATCTGTTAAAAGAAGAAATTTTTACCTATAGTGAAACTTCTCCCCAAGCAGCAAGGGGGCTGAGTGGTAAATTTTTTCTTGCTTGTCCTCAATCTAATGGGCAGACACAAGAATTTGTTATTGCCGGAACTGCATATGAACTGTACTATTCTGACTTTAACCTTACCACAAAAAAAACCAGAACTTATGGAAGTGCAGGACAGTATTTTGAAATGGTTGAAAACAGCAATTTTTCCGATCAGGGAAACTTTGGAGATAATTTTCTGAAGAATAAATCCTTCATTGATAGCAATGGGAAATCAATATCCGAGAATTACCTCTATTCTTTTGATAAAAATGGTACTGAGCCATACACAACCATGGTAAATCGAAGAGAGTACCCAGCTATAGAAACGAGCAAACTTGCCAATCAGGAGCTGTTAAGTAAAACGATAACAGAGTATGCTCTTATTCCTACAGTGGCGGCGAATGGAACTGCTGTGGCTTCCCGGATATTTCCTCAAAAAGTATTGGAAGCGAAGGGTAATAATGCACTTGACGAAAAGTTGATCGTTGACAAATATGATACTGACGGGCATATTTTGAAGGCACACCTACCAACCGGAAACTATACCTACTATTATTACGGTTACGATAACAAATATCCGATATTAAAGATAGAAGGTGTCGAGATTACAGATGAAAGTACTGTTTTAGGATATTTGGCAACGCTTAAGCCTTTGCTTAACGTAATCTCACCTAACTATACCCAAATTATCCAGCAGCAGGCGAATATCATTAATGCTCTGCCTAATCATCTTTGTACATTGTACACTTACAAGAATGAGTTTGGGGTTAGCAGTATCATGAATTCATCAGGTGTGATTGAATATTATAACTATGATAATATTGGACGGTTGATGAATGTGAAGGATCAGAGTGGAAAACTTGTAAAGAGTTTTACATATGAAATTAAAAACTAATAATCTGATGAAGTCAATATATAGAATTGTTTTATTGGTACTTGTATTTAGTACCTCAACTATCAAAGCCCAATTTTCGAATTATTCCAAATATTACAATTGGAATCTGCTTACCACGTATTCCAATGGTGGCGGCGGTGGGGTAACATTGAGTATCACCAATAATGTACTCAGTCTTAGTTTTAGTGCTGGTTTTACGGAAACCACTTTAAAACAAGGAAAAATAGGGCCAACTGATTATGTAGGAACGTTACCCAACACAGAAATTCCTGTTCCGGCTGGAAGCTTTTTTACTGATAAAGGATACCGGTTCTTCATTGTTGATAATCAGTTAGCCATTTATCATAATACGCCCATTTCTTTAACTGGATTTTCGGGAACCATATCTGTGAATTTAACATCGCCAGTTCCCATACCCGCGGACATTTCGACGTACCTTTCTAACTGGACTCCGCAGAATAAGATAATGTCGGTAAACTATCTTACGGACCAAGGAGATTCTGGAAAGAAGAAAGCATCCATCGTATATTATGATGGTTTAGGAAGGGAATTGCAGATTGTTGCCAAAGGAGAGACACCTTCAGGAAAAGATTTGGTGACTCCTTTTGAGTATGATAACCTTGGAAGGAAGTCGAAGGATTTTTTACCCGTTCCAACCATGCAAAACAATGGTCTTTTAGTTGATGCAGCTACAATTTCAGGTTTAGCTTCATCTGTTTACAATGGTGAACCGGCATTTTCGGAAAATGTATTTGAAGCCTCTCCGTTAAACAGGGTTTTGATGCAGTCAGCACCTGGAACGGCCTGGAAGAAAAACAGCGGACACGAAATAAAATTTACTGATGATGTAAATACAGTTTCTGACGAAGTAAAAAAATATAATGTTGATCTGGCAGTTGCTCAGGATATTTATAATCCTAAATTATCTTTCAGTTCCACTTATGGGACAGGTAGCTTAATAAAAAAAGTAATCAAAAATGAGGATTGGACCTCTGCAAACGGAAACAACAACACTTCAGAGGAATTTATTAATAATGAAGATAGAACTGTTTTACGAAGAAAATATGTAGATGGGAAGAAAGCTGATACCTATTATGTTTATGATATTTATGGCAATCTTACCTATGTTATTCCTCCTCTTGCCTCAGATGCAGTTAAAAGTCTGACAACGGGCTTCTTCCCTGATGTAACTCTTGACAATTTGTGCTATCAGTACAAATATGATAAGAAGAACAGGTTAGTAGAAAAGAAGCTTCCCGGAAAAGGCTGGGAATATCTGATTTATAATAAGGCCGATCAATTGGTGATGAGCCAAGATACAAATCTTAAAGATCAGGGTAAGTGGTTGGTAACCAAGTATGACCAGTTCGGTAGAGTGGTGTTTACAGCTATTACTAATAATAATAGTACAAGACAGTCTTTGCAAACTACTATTACAGGAGCTGCTTATACCTTTGAGATAAGAAGTGCCGGCTCGTTTACCGTAAGCGGAATGCCTATTTATTATACTAACAGAGCCCTTCCGGGAAGTCTGGCACAGGTCTTAAGTGTTAATTATTATGATTCCTATCCTGCAGGATATACTTTTAATCCTGCTTTTCCAACGGATATTTTAGGAGAACCCACATTAAATGCTACTCCTACATCCGAAGGTTTAAGTACCAAAAGCCTTCCTGTCCTTACTTTAGTAAAGAATATTGATGACGATAATTGGTCAAAGGATTATACCTATTATGATAAGAAAGGAAGAGTGATAGGAACTTATTCCATCAATCATTTAGGAGGATATACTAAAACAGAATCCAAACTTGATTTTGCAGGGATAACAAAGCAGACTATAACAAAACATAAGCGTCTGGATAGTGATACTGAAAGAGTCATTACAGAAACGTTTGATTATGACAACCAGAACAGACTGTTGGTACATAAGCACCAGGTAGACAGCAACCCAACAGAGATTCTGGCACAAAATACTTATAACGAGATTTCTCAGATTACCAATAAGAAAGTAGGAGGAACAGATCTTGCCAGTCCATTACAGTCTATAGATTACCAATACAATATAAGAGGCTGGCTGACTAAGATCAATGATCCGGCTGTTTTAAATGGAAAGCTCTTTGGGTATGAAATTAAATATAACACTCCTGTATATACGAATTTAGCATCAGGAAAGTATAATGGAAATATCGCAGAGGTAGATTGGAGAAATGCTTCGGAGGGTGCCTTGAAAAGATATTCTTATACTTATGACCCTCTTAACCGGTTGAAAGATGCTATCTATACAGAACCCGGCGCTACCAATCCCTATAATAATAATTTCAATGAAAATCTGAGCTATGATTTAAATGGAAATATTATGACCCTGAAAAGGAATGCTTATCCTGTATCAGGAACTACAGCCACACAGGTGGATGATCTTGAATATAAGTATATAGGAAACCGTCTGAATCAGGTAATAGAAAATTCACCTAACAACTCAGGATATGAAGGTGGGAACAATATTATTGGCTATGACCTTAATGGAAATATGACTGATATGAAGGATAAAGGAATCCAGTCCATAGTTTATAATCATATCAATCTGCCTGTTTCAATTAGTATGCAGTTTACTAATCCTGTTGGGAATATAAGCACAACAAGTATAAATCATTTATACCGTGCTGATGGAGTGAAACTTCGTAAAACATACAGTCAGCAGGCTCATATGGGGCTTCCAACAATACGAATGACGGATTATCTGGATGGGTTTCAGTATTCATATGAAGATGATGGAGGGATCTGCATCACATGCAAGACGGAATCGGCCTATGAATCGCAGGCTTATTCAACATTTAAACCTGTTCTTCCTCCTCTTGCGGCATGGAAACTGGATTTTGTAAGTACCCCAGAAGGGTTTTACAGTTTCGCAGAAAACCGTTATATTTATCAATATAAAGATCATTTAGGAAATGTAAGGGTAAGTTTTGGTAAGAACAATGCAGGGGTAGTTCAGACAATGGATGTCAATAATTATTATCCATTTGGGTTAAACCATATCGGAGGATCGAATTACTCAAACTTTGGAAGTTATTATAACTATAAGTTTGGAGGAAAAGAAATGCAGGAAACAGGCTGGCATGATTTCGGAGCGAGAATGTATATGAGTGATTTGGGCAGATGGGGGGTAATTGATCCATTGGCAGAGAAAATGACCAGATATAGTCCTTACAATTATGCTTTTAATAATCCGGTAATGTTTACGGATCCTGATGGCAGGAGTCCAGCCCATGTTGATCCATCAGAGATTTATAAGAAAGGAAATCAGCAACAGATAAAAGCATTTGAATTTTTTGCGAAATCTAAAGAAGGTCAGGCTGTGATATCAAAATTTGCAGAAAAAGATCAGGTAATTGCAGGGGTAAAGTATAAGGAAAGCGGAGAATTCCATAAGAAGGGAATGGATCTGACATTTGATAATAATATATCAAAAACCTCAGCTTCACAAGGAGCATCTGGTGAAACAACTGTCGAAAACAAAAATGGGAGAACTAATTTTACCGTAAGTGTAGAGAATAACAATACTCCGAACAGAATGGCTAATCAGATTGAAACATTCGCTCATGAAACTTTTATACATGCATTTCCCGAGGCAAAGGATTTCGCTGATGATAAAAAATTTAATCAAAGCAGCGGATATGATAATAGACTTATTAATTTTTTAAAGAAGCCAGGAAATGAAAAATATCAGAGCGTTAGATATTATGATCACTATCAGGAAAAGCAAAATCATACTGCAAGGACTCAATATATATCACCGATTTTACAACAATATTATAAATCTGTAAAACAAAATGTTACAAAAGATTCCATTGATAAAAGCATTGACGGCTTTAGGTATTAATTTAGCCTTAGTGAGTACTGTTGTACAGTGCAAGGAGAAAAAGGAGAATACGGAAGTACTATTTTTGAAGAATGACGGTCAGTATTCATTTCTCATTGAAGCTCCTTCAACGATAGCATATAGCACACCCTCAGCTATGGAGCTTATATCCAAAACTGAGGGAAACAAAAGTAATGTAATATTTGCAGATCAATTAAAAGAATTCAGGCCATACAAATTTGTTTCTGAGCAAGAGAATTATAATAATATTTACGTTTCTAATGTACTCGGAGAAACAAATTTTAGCAATAATAATCTGTTTGAATATGATGTTCAGATAGGTCAATCAGGAGTTTTAAAGTCAAATATTTATTATCCCTATGATCTAAAAGGAAGTTATGAATTTAAAATAGATAGGCACACAAGTAAAATTTTGGGACAGCTGCTTTACAAAATTTCTTTAGAAGATAGGAAAAATAACAAAGTATCTCCAGATGCTAAGTTGAATAATGTAATTGTTTTGGAAGATGATAGAAGGAGAAATGAAGTTTTTACCCGTGAAAACAATGCCCAAAATAATCTAGAATATTCTTTGCTTCTGGCTTGGATAAATAAGTTATTATTGGAAAATATTAATAGAGCCAATAAAATAGATCATTTAGATATTCCTTCCATTCAGTATGTGGAAAGGTTAGATATTCCACCTGATATGAAATAGTAAAATAAAGTTAACTTTTCATATTTATAAAATTCTTTTCTTTCTCGGAAAGTTTTTGAGTTTGAATTGATATAAGAAAATCCCGCAGAAGCGGGATTTTTTTATTCTTTCAAGTAATCTTTTTATTTTCCCTGCCGATCTTAATGTCAACTATGACCTTTCTCTGCCATTATAGTAACAAACCTGTCCGATTTTATATCTTACGCGGTACACAATAATTTAGGTCATGGATAACAATAAAAATGATGAATGGGTTACGGTTAGGAAAACAGGTGATACCTTACTGGTGCTCCATCATGAAACGGGTACAGTAGGAATTGTTAAGGGGTTGAGTGATAATGGGGAAGTAAATAGGGCTAGTCCTGAGGAGCTGAATCCTAATGAAATGCTCAGTATTGAGCGTAATGAGAATTCTTTTACTGAGTTTTATTCCACGTTTTATCACCAGCTGAAGGAGCCTTCGGAGTTTTCGTTTTTTAAGGTAACGGAGTATGAAGCAAAGAAGACGGCTTTAAACTTACAGAAGTATATGGATGAGGCTCCGAATGATGTGAGACAGGAATTAAAGAAGTATGAGATCTCCATTGATGTGGTGGAGGCGTATAGAAAAGCTGGAGAGGGGAAGGCAGCAGGTAAGGAAGAGAATGCTGGAAATAGTTATTTATTTAAGGCTGAGCAGGTAGATTGGAAGATGATGGAGAAGCTGGGGTGGAATAAGGAAAGATTGGAGGAGCTAGGGGCTTTGGAACCGATGCTTAAAGGATATAAAACCCCGATGCTTGTTCCGGTACATATTGAACTGCGGACAGTATCAGGTACGATTGAAGTGAGGCTTTCTCTTCAGGCTAATGATTTGGGAGAAGTGGAACTCAGGTTTCATCCGGTAAGAAGAATGCCTGATTTTTCTAAGCCTTTCTTTGGGCATGTATTTTCAGAAGAGGATAAAAGGAATCTGATCGTAAGTGGGAATATGGGAAGGATGGTGGATCTGGTTCATGGAATTACAGGGGAGGCAGTGTCTTCTCTTATCGGCAGGGACAGGCTGACCAATGAGCTGGTGAAGGTGAGGGCTGAGTGGGTGAGAATTCCACTGGTGATCAAAGGAGTGACTTTGGATCAGGAGCAGAGAAGGATCTTAAGGGAAGGAAAACCGCTGTATATTGAAAATATGTTGTCAGCTCGGGGGACCCTGTTTAATGCAGCAGTTCAATATAATGCGGATAAAAGATATGTGGAGTTTTTGCTCGGTAAGAATGTAAAGAGGATGGGATTGGAAGATTTCAGGCAGGTTCCGGAGGTGTTCAGAGGGAAGAAGCTTAAGAAATGGCAGGTGGAGAAGTTAAAGGCTGGAGAGGTGGCGTATGTGGATGGGCTGGTGGATAGGAAGGGGAAGGGGTATCAGGGGTATTTGAGGTTTGATAAGGGAATAGGAAAGTTTGAGTTTTCGTTTAAGAATGTGTGGAAGGGGGAGAAGAAAGAGGAGCAGGGGATAAGGAAGAAAAGAGGAAGAGGAATCTAAAGGAAGATTAAAGATACAATATTTAAAATGTGGTATTTTTTGCTGGATTTATGGGAAGTTATAATATGCCTATCTGTATGAGAGTTGAGGATACCCGTAAAATCTCATGTCGTTTTTTTCTTATATTTGGGGAAACTTTAATCATGAAAAAACTATTGTTTCTGAGTGTAATCTTTTTTGCACATCTTTGTTCCTGTCAGCTTAGTAAAGATTCTATCACGGTCTTACGTAGTAAAAGCTCCCTCATTTATTCTTCATTTAGTACATCTTGTTATCGAACAGGAGATTATGATAAAAAATATCAGCCCCAGGATATGCTTTTTGTAACAGATATTGCTGAGTGTAAAGGGTATTCAGGTACAAAAGATATGATAGGTTTCTATTTTGATGGGAAGAAGTACTACATGGAAGATAATTCGGAAAATGAAAATGTTTTTTATGTAATGAAGGGCGAACAAAAACAATTAGCCGATGTAAAAGCTAAAATCAATAGTCTTACTGCTGTTGAAAAAGATAGTCTTGACTCTTGGTCAAAAAGATACTCGGAGGTTTATATGCACAAACTGAAAAACGAGGTTTACGACAGGATTTTCAGTAAAGAGAAAAACGGGATTGCCATCATTTCAGCATTTCCTACAGAGGGCTATTCCTTTACAGGGGCGGAGTTTAAAATATTAAACTTCAGCAAAAAAACAATTAAATATGTTACTTTCAATTTTTATGGTAAAAATGCTGTAAAAGACAGAGTCGGAATTAACATGAGCAGAAAAGGAATAGGTCCTATTGAAAGTTTAGCTTCAGGGTCATGGTCTTTTGATAGTGTATGGCTTACTGATATTGTCCAAACATTGAAATTAGTATCGGTAAATATTATTTATATGGATGGATCAAAAAGAGCGGTTACAATTACAGATAAGCATTGGCTGGATCAGGAAGATTTAGATCGTTTCAATAACTTAATGGATTAATGGAGTTTTGAGATAGCTTTAATGTTGAAAATTTAACAACATGTTTAGCTTTTTAGTAATCCTTCTATTGACATGAATTATTTTTTTTAAATTCACAATAAAACTAAACCATGTATATATCTAAACTCAGACTATGGAATTTCAGAAAATATGGTTCTGAAAATTTTGAATTGGATAAACCTCATTTAAACCTTTCTTTTAATCAAGGGCTGAATTTACTAATCGGAGAGAATGATTCTGGTAAAAGTGCCATTATTGACGCAATAAAAGTTGTTCTTAAAGCTCACGCTTATGAATGGATAAGAGCAGAAGACAAAGATTTTCACATCAATTCTGAAAATAAGATCTCTCAACGTTTGAGAATTGAAATACATTTCAAAGGAATCACGGATGATGAGGCAAGAAATTTTATTGAGTGGCTTGGTTGGGAAGATGAAACAATAAAAATAGCCGGTGAGGATGGAAATGTTACTGAACAAACTGTCAAAAGACCAAAACTTATTTTAATATATGATGTAGAAAGGAAAAACAATAATATAATTCCTTCAGACATACGAGCGGGAATGGATGGGATTGGTCACATCTTGAATGCAGAAGCTAGAGAGTATTTAAAATGTACATATTTGAAACCGTTAAGAGATGCTGAAAATGAGTTGTTAGCAAAAAAGAATTCTAGGTTGACAAAAATCCTAAGTGACCATAAATTATT
The DNA here is from genome assembly GCF_019970045.1 of Chryseobacterium sp. GVT01B. Taxonomy (GTDB): domain Bacteria; phylum Bacteroidota; class Bacteroidia; order Flavobacteriales; family Weeksellaceae; genus Chryseobacterium. The sequence continues at coordinate 708,426 of NZ_JAHXYI010000002.1, read as the reverse complement.
TAAAAATGTAAAGGATGAACATCCTTTAGTTCAAACATTTAAAGTTGCTAATAAAAGTGTAGAGGACTACTTTAAAGACAATGATGGCGATATCAGTAGCAAAAGTCAAATTAAAGATATTATTGACGAATTTTTAAAAGAATTCATTGAAAAAGATTACTCTTCAAAATTTGATGTGTCAGGAACAGACATAAAACAAATACTTGAAAGAATTTCTCTTGGAATCGAAGGTAAAAATTATTTAGGATTGGGGACATTAAATAGAATTTTTATGGCTACTGAATTACTTCATTTGCGAAGAAATTGGAATGGACTAAAGTTGTGCATTGTTGAAGAATTGGAAGCGCATCTTCATCCCCAAGCTCAAATGAAAATCATTGAGAAACTAAAAAAAGAAAGTGAAGAAAATAAAACACAGTTTATTCTTACAACACACAGTCCAAATATTGCTTCTAAAGTCCATTTAAAATCCTTGATAATTTGTAAAAATAATGACGTATTTCCGATGGGACAAGATTTCACTATACTTGGAGATGAAATAAAGACGGGTAAATTTAAAAATAGTTACGAATATCTCGAAAGATTTTTAGATGTAACCAAATCAAGTCTATTTTTTGCAAAAGGAATTATCTTAGTTGAAGGATGGTCTGAGGAAATTTTATTATCTGAAATTGCAAAAAAAATTGGTTACGATTTGACAAAAAGTGAGATCTCAATTATTAATGTTGCTTCAACAGCGTTTCTTCATTTTGCAAAAATATTTTTACGTATTGACAATAAGAATATGAAAATTCCTATTTCTATTATCACTGATTTAGATGAGCAAGAATATGTGCGAGAAATAAAAAAGGATGGAGAAGGAAATTATATTAAACAAAGAAGTGGCTATGAATATGACTTTATAAAGCAAACAATAACAGATTACGAACAAAAAAGAAACGCAAAATCATCTACATTAATAGATAATAATAACGAAATTAAAGTTTTTGTTTCAAATCAATGGACTTTGGAATGGTGTTTATTAAAATCAAATGCAATTACTGAGAATTTTAAAGAAGTAGTTAAAAAAATTCATTCCGATACATTTTCAGCTTGTGATTCTGATGAAGAATATGAGATATCGCTTGCTAAACTATTGTTAAGTAAAAGTATCCATAAAACAGAACTCGCATATTTACTTTCTAATGAGATAAAGAAAAAAGAATTATTAGAAATTGCAGATGAGGACACAATATTCTATATTAAAGATGCGATAAAACATGTTTGTGAATATGGAAATAGATAGATATATAGAACAAGCCGAAGCAATTCTTTTAAATGGAGAAAATTTTGATGATGAAAGAAATGAAAGAAAAGATTTTATTAGAAACTTGGAAACTTGTGATTTACTTGCTGTTCCAGGAAGTGGGAAAACGACTGCATTATTAGCAAAGCTTTATTGTATTGCCCAAAATATGCCATTTGAAGATGGTTCAGGTGTACTAGTTTTATCACATACTAATCATGCAATAGAAGAAATCAAAAAAAAATTAAAAAGTTATTGTCCTAAGCTTTTCGAATATCCAAACTTTATTGGGACAGTTCAAAGCTTTATAAATAGATTTTTAGCTAACCAAGCTTGTTTCGAAAAATATGGAACTTATATTAAGAAGAATGATGATGATTTAATCTTCAATATTATTTTAAATAGACTGAAGTCAAAAAAAGGAAAAGCTTATTGGTACATACTAAATATTATAAAATCAAAATTCAATAAGTTGGAGACAACTTATTTATCAGATAAACTAGGGGGAGATATCCAAGATTTTATAAGTAGAATTAAAGCTATTAAAATAATCAATAAAAAAAATGAATTTATTTTCAATTATAATTTAATTAAAAATTGTGATCTTTCTTATTCTGAAAAAAAAGTACTGTTCGATTTCAATTCTTCATTAAAAAAAGAAGCTGAAAAAGATGAAAATTTTATAGATGTAATTAAAAGTATAAAATATGAAGAGGAAAGTTTATGTTTTACGTCAAACAGATTTTCTCATAAGTTGAAATTCACAACAGACGCTGGTAAGGAGCTTAAAGATATATATGATGAGTTAAAAAATAATGGCTCATTTTTATTTTATGACTCTTTTGACTTAGCAGGTGCTTTTATAGAAAAACATTCTGAAATAAAAAATATTCTCCAGAAAAGATTCAAATTTGTCTTTATTGATGAGATGCAAGATTTAGAGGATTTTCAGATAAAAATAATTGATGAGATATTTATTAATGATGTATCTCAAACAATCATTCAGAGAATTGGAGATAAAAACCAATCAATATATAATTCTGGAAATAGGATAAGAGAAAATTGTGATTGGAGAACTCGCCAAGAAACTAACCCGGAAAATTACATTGATTTAAGTATTCAAAATTCAAAGAGATTAAGTCCTAAAATATCGAGTATTGTAGATAAACTTGTTCTTGAAAGACCAACAAATTATAGCGTAATCGGCCAGTTTAGTCATTCAGAAATTCCACCCCACCTTATTTTAATTAATCGTGACACAGATGGTGAAACGTTGAAAACTAAATTCAAAGAAATTATTGAGGAAAATAATTTGCATTCAAATTTGAAAAATTTGGAAAAAGGATTCCATATTATTTCGTGGACGACCGAAAAAGAAAATAATGATGTTTTATCTTTAAAGAAATTATTTCCTAATTTTTCTAAAGAATCAAAACAAAAAAAAGAGGATTTTGATTGTTTAAGGAAACATTTATTTCTATTTGATAAAGAAAAACAGACTTTAGAAGCAATTAGAAAGTCAATCTTAAATGCTTTAATTAAAATTTTAGATTTAGAAAACATTAAAAATGTAAATGATAAATCTTATACTAAAAGAGAACTTATAAAATTTGTTAGAAATCAAGGGGAAGAGTTTTATGATACTTTTAATCAAAAGCTTTTTAAATGGTGTTTCGAACTGGTTTCTAAAAAAAATTATGATGAAATATATACTGAGATTCGAGATTACATTGAAGGCGTTGCATTCATTGGATTAAATTGGAAAAATGAGCAAAATTATACTCCTTCGTCTATTTTATATTCTCGGGAATTTATTTATAAAGATTTTCTTTTTGAATTCGAAGAAACCAATGAAAGACAACAAACTGAAACCAATGAATATCCAATAAATCTATCTTCTGTTCATGCTGTTAAAGGCCAAACCCATTGTGCGACAATGTATGTAGAATCATATTTTCACAATTATGAGACAGAAAAGAAAAAGATTATTGATATTCTTAAAGGATTGGAGCATAATATACATAGAGAAAGACATAATTCGTACTCAATTCAAGCTATAAAAATGATGTATGTCGGATTTTCAAGACCAACACATTTGTTATGTTTCGCAGTTCTAAAGGAAAATATTGAGGAACATATTGAAACTTTAAAAATTGAAAATGGAGGAATTTGGAAAGTAATTGAAAATTTAGTAAATAATTAATTTAAATAGTAGTAGAATATAAGAGTTTCATACAACGCGGTCTAAGATCTTCTAAACTCATTTTCAAAAAGCTAAACTTAATATTAAAATGTTACAAAAAACTAATTTATACAGTTTATACCGTGCTAATTCGGATTTCGACAAAACTACATTTGTAGATTATCTAAAATTTCATTCTATCAATATCAAAACTAATGAACTTTCAGACTTGATGAAATGTATTGAAGCTTTATTAGCCCCACGAACTGCAAGATATAGAGCCTTTGAGTACTTTTCATTTGGCTTTGTAATTCCTCAAATTGGTAAAGAATTCGATTTACTACGTTTTGGAATTCGATCAATTATAAACATTGAATTAAAATCTGAAAGTACGCTTGATAAGATTAAAAGTCAGCTAATTAAAAATAAATACTATTTCAAATTTTTAAATCTGAAGCTTTATCTATTTACATATATTTCAAGCGAAAATAAATTTTATAAGCTAGGTGACGATGACGAACTACATTTATATGAAGTTTCAAAAATAATAACATTGTTAAATCGACAATTTGTAGATACTGATATTAATTTATCAAAGATTTTTAACCCTTCCGATTTCTTAGTTTCTCCATTTAATTCAACTGAAAAATTTATTAATAAAGAATATTTCTTAACTGGAGAACAAGACCAATTTAAGAAAGAAATAATTAAAGATATAGAAATAAGTAACAAACAATTTATTGTTGTCAAAGGTCAACCAGGATCTGGTAAAACTTTATTAATATATGATTTAGCAGAATATTTTACTAGGAAAAAGAATATAGTTATAATACACTGTGCAAATCTAAATGAAGGACAAGTCAAACTTACTGATGATTATAATTGGAACATTATTTCTATTAAGCATTTTTCCCAAATAGATAGTGAACAAAATGAGATTATCATCATAGATGAAACCCAGCGAATAAGAAAAAATCAGTTGAAATTAATAATTGATCACGCAAAGAAACATAATGTTACTATAATTTTTTCATACGATGAAAAACAGGTTCTTCAGTCTGAAGAAAAATTGAATAAAATACCAGATCTCATTAATATTAATACTTCCCCCAAAGTATACACCTTAACATCTAAAGTTAGAACTAACAAGGAGATTACTGCCTTTATAAAATCGTTATTTGATAGATCCAGAATTATTGAACAATATCTATATGAATCTGTAGAACTAGTATACCTAAATAATATGGAAGAAGCTAAAGCATTTATGTCTAGTGATATCGTTGGAGATTGGACATTGATTAACTATACGCCTTCATTATATGGTACACATCAATATGAGGATTATCATAATCCACATATTTCAACAAAAACTCATAGTATAATAGGCCAAGAATTTGATAAGGTAATAGTTGTTGTAGATCAAGATTTTAAATATCGGAATGACTCTTTAGTATACACAAAGAAATGTTATTATAATCCCGGATTGATGCTATATCAAAACATAACAAGAGCAAGAAATAAAGTAAAAGTGGTAATAATTAGCAATATTGAGGTAATGGGTAGATGCTTACAAATTTTAAATATTCAAAAAAAATAGTTCAAACTAACTAGAAATGTTATTTTACTAAATAGCTTATAGGCCTTGATTGTGATTTGTTCTAAGTGAATACAATAGCTATTACACGTGATAGGACAACAGTATAAGAATATTATCTTCCTGTTAAAAGTTACTATTTTCGAAGTAATAACTGCATATAAAATATTTTATACACTAAATATGTTTTAGTTATGAATGTTTTTTCATCTCGATTTTAAATAAAAAGTTCCTGACATTGTCAGGATTTTTCATTGTTATATTTTTCAAGATCAAATTTAAAATCAAGCAAATCTTTAGGCTTTACTCTTAAGGCAATTGATAGTTTTATAAGCGTTTTCATAGTTAGGTTTATTTTACCTAGTTCATATTTGTTAATGTCACTAGAATCAATCCCTGTTAGAAATTCAATATCATCTAACGTCTGTTTATTTCTATCTCTAAGTTCAGAAATTTTTCTTCCAATTTCAATCAGAAAACCTTCAGTAATATTCATTTTAATGATTTGATGCTAAAATCCTGACTTTTCTAAAATTTCTTTTGGGGATATATCCCCAAATTGGAAATAATTTAGTATATTTGTAGTATAAGTTATATAATATGTAACTTTGCGATACTTCAACGAAACATTAGAAGCTATTGCTTAGAATCTCACTATTGAAAAACTGGTAATTTTTAAACATACGAGACGATAAGCAGGAAGCTCACGACCTAGGCGTGGGCTCTCTTATCTGTATGTAAGGTATACCAGTGCCTCAATAGTAGATATGTAGAGTCTCATGCCGTTTTTTATTTTATGTAGTTCTGCTTTTCTACAATTATCTTTTTAAATTCTAAGCCGCTTTACAAAATAGAGGTATACTGATACTTTACAATAGGAATGTACAACCTATTGCGGCTTTAGGGCTTTCATGGGAACACAAATTTTATTCATATTTCATATTAATTGATTTTTTTGATGGACTGGGGCAGTAGGTTTTGTCGTGTCCTCGGCTGGACTTTGTCCCGGTTCCATCTTTATGAAGATGGGTAAGTGTTGGAGGTAATGAGTAGTGGATAGAATGTAACAGGTAGTAGAAAATGACAGAGTAAGAAATTACAGAAATGTAAGGTACAATAGCCATAGAAAGATAAAAAGAAAAGCCCTTTCCCTATAAGTTGACCGCTTGGTAGGAAAGAGCTGGGTGCTTAATTAAATTAAACTTATTCAAAAGTATGAAAAAAAACTTTTGCAGCCCGGGTCATGTTCAGATGGCTTTTGGGTTAGCATTGCTGGTGTCTTGCTCAGCAATAGGACAGGTACGTGAGATTTCAGGTACCGTCACAGGGAAATCCGGTGCTTTACGCGGGGTTTCAGTATTTCAAGAAGGAAAAGATCAAATCGTTTTAACGGGAGATTCGGGGAGATATCAGATTAGGGTGTCGGGAAAGAGTCCGGTGCTGGTATTCAGGTATGAGGGATATCCGCTAAAGAGAATGGAAGTTGGAGATGTTAGAGGGAGGAACAATGGGGAACCGGGACTGGTGAATGTAGTTCTTGGGGATAGGTCCGGTGGGCTTAATAAACCTTCTGATACCATTGGACCTGCTGTAACGGGGATTGGGGAGATTCTGCTTAACGCAGGGTATTATAAAGTCCGGGATAAAGAGAGAACGGGGAGTATTGTCAAAGTTTCAGCAAAAGATATAGAAAACCAGCCTGTCACTAATGTGCTGTCTGCAGCACAGGGAAGAATGGCAGGAGTAAGCATCACCCAGAATTCAGGAGTTCCGGGAGGAGGCTTTGACATCCAGATCCGCGGTAAAAATAGTATCCGCCGTGAAGGAAATGAACCACTTTACATTGTAGATGGGATACCTCTGAGCTCTGAAACTTCATCCCTGTTTGCCGCCACTATACTGCCGTGGTCTTCCATGAGTCCCCTCAATGCTATTAATCCTGATGATATAGAAAGTTTTGAAGTCTTAAAAGATGCTGATGCTACTGCTATCTACGGTTCCCGAGGAGCTAACGGAGTGATCCTTGTTACTACCAAAAAAGGAAAGAAAGGAAAAACTGAGCTAAAGCTTAATACTTCCTATTCTTTAAGTAAGGTAGCTAACCGGTTAAAGATGATGAATACAGAGCAGTATTTAAGTATGCGCCAACAGGCTTATCAGAATGACGGGATAACCAATATTCCTGCTTCAGCTTATGATCTTACAACATGGGATGGGGCCCGGTATACAGACTGGCAAAAAACTATTATCGGTAATACCGCCGATGCTTATTCGGTGCAGCTTTCTTTAAGTGGAGGTTCTGAGAATTTGTCCTACCTACTCAGCTATGGGTATCAGGAGCAGACTACGGTATTTCCAGCTGATTTCAGGTATAAAACCAATACACTTACTGGAAACTTTACTTTCCGAAGCCCTGATAAGCGTATTGAAGTGAATATGAACAATACCTTTTCCTTCCAGAAGAATAATGTTCAGAATGATGATCTGACTAAGAAAGGTCTGCAGCTTAGTCCAAATGTTCCAGCATTGTATGACAGCTCAGGAAATCTTAACTGGGAAAACAGTACATTCAACAATCCTCTTGCGCTGCTTAACAGTGAGTATTTAAATTCTACTGTTATGATCAATAACGGAACGAATTTTTCCTACAGGCTGTTTCCTTTTCTTTCTTTGAAACTCAATGGAGGAATTACTTATCAGGATTTTGAAGAACAGAGCCTTAAGCCTCATACGATCTACAATCCTGCTTTTGGACTAACCAGTGCGTATTCCAGTTCTTCTCAAAACAATCAGACCGTTTTCTCCTATCTGTTGGAGCCTCAGATCTCAGCGGATTTCGAATGGAAAGACCATCGTTTTGATATACTGATCGGTACTACATTACAGCAATCTGAAACAAGACAGGGCTCAATACAGGGACTTGGTTTTGAAAGCAATACACTCATCCGTAATGTAGGGGCGGCTGCCACTAAAATAGTTTCGGACCAGATCCGAAGCCAGTATTATTATACAGCTGCTTTTACCCGACTGAACTATCAGTATAAGAAAAGATATATTATTAACCTAACCGGAAGGCGTGACGGTTCGAGCCGCTTCGGACCGGATAATAGGTTCGGAAACTTCGGAGCTGTAGGCGCTGCCTGGATTATCTCTAATGAACCTTGGGTGAAAAAGATGTCATGGCTGAGTTTTGCCAAATTAAGAGGAAGTATTGGTATTACTGGAAATGACAAGATAGGGGACTACCAGTATCTGAATACCTATAGTGTAACAACAGGGATATACAACGGTACTGTCGGTCTTTCACCATCCCGACTGTACAATTCTGATTTTAGTTGGGAGAAAACCATAAAGAGGGAGGCTGCACTGGAATTGGGAGTACTTAAAAACAGATTAAACGTTTCGGCTGCCTTTTATCAAAATACCTCTTCTAATCAGCTGGTAGGACTCCCTCTTCCTGCTACAACAGGTTTTCCAAGTATTCAGTCTAACCTTAATGCCAAGGTTCAGAATACAGGCTGGGAATTTGAAGTCTCTGCACGGCCTTTCAAATCGACTCAATTTAAATATGAGACTTCATTTAATCTTTCCATACCCAGAAACAAACTTTTAGAATTTCCGAATCTGGAAGGCTCGACCTATGCCAGCCAGTACATGGTTGGCTATCCCATGTCCTTGATTAAAGTGTACCAATTTGAAGGGGTAGACCCTGCAACGGGTTTATACCGTTTTAAAGATTTTAATAATGACGGAAAGATTTCCTCACCTGATGACAATCAAGTCATTGAAAAAGTAGGAGCACAGCTCTTTGGTGGGTGGAGTAACAGCTTCCGTTATAAAGGATGGTCAGCTTCCTTCCTGTTCCAGTTTGTTAAGCAGAGGAACTGGAACTATAACAGAAGCATGATTATTCCGGGATCAATGAACAATCAGCCTTTGGAAGTGCTGGATGCATGGTCACTTTCTAATCCTTCAGGAAGCTATATGCAGTACACCACTGGTACCAATGCCCAGAAAAATACCCTGCATTCTTATTTCCAGAACTCAACTGCAGCAGTAGGAGATACCTCATTTATACGCCTTAAAAACATACAGCTGAGCTATAGCATTCCGGTAAAAAATCTTGGAATCCGTGAGGCTATGATCTATTTTCAGGGGCAGAACTTGTTAACTATTACGCGTTATTTCGGGATTGATCCCGAGTTTATAAGCGTAGGGTACCTTCCTCCGTTAAAGACCTATTCTGTAGGATTTCAGCTTACTTTTTAATATTCAACCTTAAACCATCTCAACATGAAAAATTCAATCAAACAACTTATAAGAGCAGTACTTTCACTTTTATCATTAACTGCCATATCCTGTGAAAAATGGATAGAAACTGATTTTCCTACCAATCAGCTTCCTACGGAACTGGTCTTTGAAGACGAACAGACTGCTGAAGCCGCTTTGGCTGGACTGTATGCTAACCTTTGGAACAATTCCCTGATATCAGGAGGACAGGACGGTATGGGACTCCTTTTAGGACTATATACAGATGATATCGCTACGGTAATTTCTGCTGGAAGCAATGGTATTGTTGATCTGTATTATAATCAGCAGATCCCTACCAACCTTATGGTTTTAAATGTCTGGACCAATGCCTACCAGCATATCTATGCTGCTAACAGCATTTTGGAGGGAGTAAAGAATTCAAAATCACTGTCACAGATTGTGAAGAACCGTATTACAGGAGAGGCTCTTTTCATAAGATCCCTCCTGTATTTCTACCTTTATCAAATCTACGGTGATATCCCATTTGCTGGCACCACCGACTATAAGGTTAACAGTAAACTTTCTAAACTTTCAGAAAATGATATGCTGAACCGTTTGGAGAAAGATCTTTCAGAGACGGTTGGACTGCTGCCTTCTGCGTACCGGAGTACAGAAAGGATTTATCCCAATAAGGCTTCCGGGTATATCCTTCTGGCCAAGGTCAAGATGCTTCTTGGCAAATGGCCACAAGCAGAAGTATTATTAGGTGCTGTTATGCAGTCTTCTGATTATTCATTCCAGAATGATATTACCAAAGTATTTCAAAAAAACGGAAGCCACATTATCTGGCAGTTAAAGCCTAAAAACGAAGGAGATGCTACCAAAGAAGCTTCACTCTATAACTTCTCAGGAATTCCCACTACCTATATGCTTAATACTGACCTTGTGAACAGTTTCGTCAGTTCCGATCTGAGAAAACAGGCATATATCTCCAAAGAAACAGCACAAGGGCAGGTTAATTATAAATCAGTTAAGTATAAGAATCTTCAAGGCAGTAATTCTACTGAATACTCTGTGATCTACAGGCTGGAAGAAGTGTATTTGATGTATGCGGAAACACTGATCCATCAGAACAGGGTAGTGGAAGCGATTCCTCACCTCAATAAAACAAGAGTAAGAGCAGGTCTTGATCCTTTGCCGCAGACTCTCAGCCAGCCTACAGCAATGAATGAATTGATGGGTGAAAAAAGAAAGGAGTTTTTCAGCGAGCACGGCATCCGCTTTTTCGACCTGAAAAGATGGGGAATGCTAGGTGAACTGATTACAGTAAAACCTAACTGGAAATCTCATTATGAGAGATGGCCTTTGCCTCAGCAGGAAATGCTTCTTAATTCGAATCTTAACCCTCAGAATCATGGATATTAGAAATCAGGCTATCATTTATAAAAGAAGAAGGCTATGAAGATAATTGATAAAATAGTACAGATCATAATTTTAATTCTGATGTTTATTGCTCAGCAGTTACCCGCGCAGGTTAATCTTGAGAAACTTGATGAGGCAACGGGGCATTCTGAAGAAATTCGTTTTCTTTCCACTTCGCGAAATGGCAGATGGAAAGTATGGCAGTCATCGTATGAAATAAAACCTCATCAATTGAAAATCGCTGACAGTTATCATCCTGAATCACTCTTTACAGAAGAAGGAGTAGGAGCATGGAAGCAGGTTGGGGATGACGGCCTCCTCATGAAAAAAGGAAGCAACCTCATTTACAGAACTCTGGGAACAAACAAAGAAACGATTTATAACCATGTTAAAGAATTCGGATATCATGAAGCTCAGGATTTGTTCTGGATACTTCATAATGAAAAGTTCAGGAAGGCTTTAAAAATCTATAATCACGATTCAAAACTGATTAACACCATATCTGATGTAGAAAGGGTATTTGCACTTAAAAACGAACTGATACTATTAATAAAAAAGAATGAAAATAACGAATTATATCGTTATAATGACAGTAACCTTAAATTAATCTGGTCAGGTACCGCTGAGCTGTACAGAATTTATGAGTCTGGTTTAGAATATAAAGGGTATACCTTAATCTTACAGAAACCCAATGGTTTGAAAACGTACTATGTGAATGAAGGTGCACACCTGATAGAACTCTCAACAGATGGAGATGAGTACTTTGATGATGTGAGCCAATATCCTTCCGCAGATGTCAATGCTGTTTATCTGCGGCTGAGCCACCTGAAGAAAAAAGAAAAGGGGATGGTGGATATCTGGTATGGAAAGGATTATGATCTTGAGCAGCACTTCCATGAAAAGCCTTTCCATAGGTATGTTCTGTGGTATCCATTAGAAAACAGAATAGTATCTTCTGATAGCAAACGTTTTAGTAAAATGACTGCTTTAGGAAGATCAGGATTATTTCTGACAAAAGAAAGAGATTCTACGTTGGTAGATGCTTATGATAAGAAAGGAAAGGACTATCCGGAGCGGTTCTTTATTTATAACCCTGAAATTAAAAGTCACCTCTTTTTAGATGAGATCTCTCAGGGAATTAACCTAAGTCCTTCAGGAAGATGGTTGCTATACAAAAAAGATAGAAGATGGTTCTCATACAGTACCAAGACGAATCAGAGAAAAGAAATTGACATTCCTGAGTCTTCAACACCATACTACTGTTCATCTGACGAAGTTCTTTGGGTGATGGGTAATGAAATATGGATTCAGAATCTAAGGAATCTTACAGAGTCCGGAAAAAATACTTTTGTTGGTAATGTTGAAATTCTTAATGCTGAAAAGCAAACGTCAGACTTGGGATATAGCATTATGAGCCCTGCTGTGAATCTTACTAAAGAACTTCTGTTAAAGATCACTGAAAACGGTTCTACCAGATCTTCTGTAGCCAGCTGGAAAAACAGGCAGTCTTCCAACATTACTTGTAATACAGAAGACAGAATTACTGAGGTCTCCTACAATCAGGTTTCAAAGTCTTATACCTGGATCAGGGAAAACTATAACAAGTCTTCTGAAATAATCATTAAAAAGGAAGGAGAAAAAGCATTCATCCTCTATGCATCTCAAGAACTAGCTTCTACTAAAACACTCACCATGAAACGTCTATATTATAAAGGTCCTAACAATGAAAATTTGAGTGCTATTCTGTATTTTCCTCCCGATTTTAAGGAAGATAAAAAATATCCGGTAATTCTTTCTATATACGAAATGCAAAGTCAGAATGCCAATAAATATCTTTATCCTACTTTTAAAAACTCCAGAGGTTTTAATGAAAGACTCTTTCTTGAATCAGGGTATATGGTCTTACTCCCGGATATCAGTCCGGGAGATAAAGGACCAGGATACTCAGCATTTCATTGTGTGAACAATGCCCTCGACCAACTTGCAACAATACAACAGGCGGATATGAAAAGGGTAGGTCTTGTAGGACAGTCTTTTGGCGGGTATGAGACCAATTTTATTGCTTCTCAATCGGACCGTTTTGCTGCTTATATCTCAGGGGCATCCATTTCAGATGTAATCAATACCTCTTTTGCATTTAATTATAATCATTTTTCTGCCGATTACTGGAGATACGAAGACGGGCAGTTCAGGTTCGGAGATTTTGTAAGCAATAAACAGAAGTATATGGATAATAATCCGCTGTATTATGCTCATCAGGTTAATGCTCCTGTGTTATTATGGACAGGCACAGCAGATAAGAATGTGAACCCGGAACAAACCCGGTCATTTTATAATGCACTCCGTAAGCATAAAAAAAACGTCATTGCTCTTTTCTATCAGGATGAACTACACACATTAACCAAAGAGAATACCCGCAAAGATCTCAGTATTAAGATGCTTGAGTGGTTCGGATATTTTCTTCAAGATTATAAAAGTATTCTATGGATTAAAAAACAGATGAAAAGGGATGCTGATTAGCATAATCATAAATGTCTTCATAACTAAAGAGCAAATGAACTTATAAAATCAACAACTGATGTATGCCGTTTGATAGTAAATCTGTTTTGATTAAATTTAATACAGATTCTCAAGTTAAATTGGGGTATCATAGTAATTAGTTTAATCCTCGGAATTTCCGAGGATTTTTATTTTCACAGTCAACTAAACCTGATTATAATATCTATATCATTTTAAAAGGCAAATATTTTTGTCTCTTTGCGGAGGAAGTTTTGAAATCAAAGGATCTTAATTATGTAAAAACATCATATTTTAAACGTTGATTTCTTCGTAAGAGCTACTTTTAATAATATGACAGTCGGTTCAGGTTTGGATATTTTTTCTGGATTATAAAGGTATTCTATGGGTGAATAAAGAAATGAGATGGCAATATTAAGAGTAATCCAAGTGATCCTTTATTTCTTTCGGGCTTTATGCAAATAATATCATGGCATTATTTCTATATGTTTATGAGAAAAATAACAAGACCTCTGATAAAATACCAGAGGCCTTGCTAGTCAGACAATTGAATTTTTATTACTATCTTTTTATATAGGTTTTGTTTCCGTTTTTATTGATATAATATTTACCACCTCTAGGGCCTGTCAATATTTCTTCACCATTAGGACCTTTTAAAGTTCGGTCTACGGTAGGTGTATAACTCTTTGCAGTGTTTGTGTTTGAAACAGTGGGTCTGTTAATAGTTTGAGTTTGTGGGTATATGGCCACTGTTTTTTCTTTTGCTGTACTGTAACGTTTATCAGTTGTACCATCTTTTTTTAGTCTTGTATTTGGGATGGCAGTTACATTGTCAGAAATAGTTGTTGAGCCTTTGGAAGAGGTATAGCGTTTATCTGGTGTGCCATCTTTTTTCAGTTTAACACTAGATGTTGTTTCCTTTTTTGTTTCAGGGGATTTTGTTGTTGTTGTTTGTGCAATACTTAAATTGACACAAAAGACCACAAAGCCTATCAATAATAGTTTTTTCATGCTTTTTTCTTTCATAGGTTTGGTTTTTATTGGTTATTGAAAGATTTAGTCAAGTAGCTCAAATATGTCTGCCAATCTTTACCGGTCAGCTTAATAAGATCTGACCAGGTATCGCCATACCTAATCATGAAATGTAAAACTTAGGCTGAATACCTGTGGCTTTATTTGTATGATATATAGAGTATTCTTAAAAAATCTAATCAAATTTAAAGAAGATATTTTTTAAATCCCGCCTAATATAAGTCGTCTTATTACTAATGTATTGTAGTTTTATCACTAGTGAATTAAAAACTATGCTATTAACAAATACCAGATATTACCGATTTGTCAAAATATTTGAATTAACAAGAGTCAAATTAAACATAAAAGTTTCATTACTCTATAAACAACTGCAAGATGCTGATTAACAGCCTTGATCCATGATTTATATACATTTGTTATGTTTAAATGTTTTTTTACCACCTATGGTGTTGCTTTTATTATCTCAATCCAATATGTTAGCTATCCTAATTGATATAGATAAAAAACTACATTCTTATAGTGATAATGTGACTGTATTGTCAGGTGTTTATTTACTAAGGAGATGTTAAATTTGTATTATTATTTATTTACGACTATTTAATTAAAGGTTGATGACAGTGAATTAAAAATGTAGATTAAAGATCACTTGGAAGAGAATTGGAAGATAGGTTGCTAACCGACAGTGGTAATGAGCATGAGGTGTAAATAGCTGAAGATAAAAGTCAGGTTTTCCTGTACATATTTTATAAAATATTATCAATAAAATATTATCACAATGAAAAAAATGTATTTATTACCAATTGTTCTGATGGGTGTGTTATCCTATGGACAGATGGGAGTCAATAACTTAACTCCCAAATCTACCGTCGATATAGCAAGCAAAACAACAGACGGAAGCACTTCTGAAGGGCTTCTTATCCCTCGTCTGACTGGTAACCAACTAAAAGCTGCAGAGACAGCAGCTGTATACGCTTCTGCTCAGCATGCTACCTTAGTGTTTGTAACTGCAGCTCCTGATTCTAACAATCGTACAGGTCAGGTAGAGGGTATGGATGCTCCTGGATTCTACTACTTTGATGCGGGAAGTAACCGTTGGATAAAAATATTATCCAGTGGAGCGAGTACACCGGCATTAACGCAACTTCTCTGTTCTGCAGCTACACATATAGGCGTTTTGGAAGCAACAAGTCCTGCTTCCGGTGTTAGTGTAACTGTCCCGTATAACGGAGGTAATGGAGGTGTTTATTCAGAACAAATTGTTCCATCTGTTGGTGTGACAGGAATTAATGCTGTTCTTGCTTCCGGAACGCTTAATAATGGCAGTGGTAATTTAATTTTCAATATTGTGGGAACTCCTGCTGCTGCTGGTACTGCTACTTTCAATATTAATTTAGGTGGAGAAAGCTGTGGTTTTAACATAATGGTCCAACCAAACACGAACTTCGCTGATGTGGTTCCCGTTATTATTAACGGAGAGACCCGACAGATGATGACCCGAAACTTGGGTGCAGATCCAACTATGGATCCTGATATTCCTACTCAAGCTATTATGGGAAGTTATTATCAATGGGGAAAGAAAAATGCTGCCGCTACAGCGTATACGAGCGAAGCTGCTATTTCGGGATGGAATACTACTAATGCTGCTAATAAGGCCTGGAACAGCGGTACGGAAGCAGCGCCTGTCAAGACAGCCAATGATCCATGTCCTGCTGGTTTCAGGGTACCTACTGGAAATGAACTGAGTGGATTTAATGCCGCTAGTACTGTTAGTAATATAGGAACATTTGTTGCCAGTCCAGGTAGTGCTACTAATTTTAGTGTGGCCAAGAAGTTTGTGAATAACGGCAGTACATTGACTTTTCCTGTTGCAGGTCAACGCAACTACTCCGCAGGAGTATTGGAAGAACGTGCTAATAGAGGCGTCTATTGGTCCAGTTCGGAATCCCAAGATTCTACCGTATACTCAATCTACTTTACGTTATTTTCGACTAATGTTTCTGGCTCGAATTTCGGATTCCGTACTATGGGATACTCTATACGTTGTATCTCAGAGTAGTTGCTATTTAATACAGATTTTCAAATAGAATTAATGTATTATAACACATTTTTTAATAACTATAATCAGGTTATTAGAATTCCGTGCAGTAGAGAAATTTGCAGTACTTCTTACTAAAGTAATTACACCATAAACACTAAGTGAATGGATACGGATTTTTTCTGGTTATAATACTGCTGTATACCAAGATCTATGCAGATCATTTCTAAACACATAAAATATTGAAATTATGGCAAAATTTATTATTACCCGAAGAGTCAACAAAGAATACCAGTTCAATCTTAAGACAGTTAATGGAGAGATTATCCTGACCAGTGAAGGGTATCTGCAAAAATCCTCTTGCCGTAAGGGAATAGAATCGGTCAAGATTCATTCTAAAGTTGACAAGATGTATGAGCGTAGAATAGCATCCAATGGCAAAAACTATTTTTGTTTAAAGTCTGCCAATGGGAAGGTGATCGGACAAAGTCAGCTGTACAGTTCCTCGTCCTCTATGGAACACGGGATCCAGTCTGTAAAAATCAGTGCAGTGGAAGCTGAAATTATTGATGATTCTATTGATGATAAAAAGAACAAAGATTAGTCAATTGGCTAACTCACTTGCCTATGTTCATTATTAAATAAGTAAATGTTGAACATTTGAAAAACAATTTTCAACCTTTTAATATTATAAAAAGCTACTTTACTGCTGCGATTTAAAATTCGTTAACGGAACAACTGTCAATTGTATACTCCTTATTTTATTTTTTGTTAACTATTGCCTTAGTAAAAAAAGAGGTGACATGGGGTTAGTGATAATATGACTTTAGATGTGTGGGAATCCTTTTAAAGATGACAACATTATTCTATTAAACAAATGAAGGATGCTTTTTAGCATCCTTCATCTTCTAGTTATGGAACTCTAAATAATACACTTAAACAACCTTCTTTAAAAAGGTTATGTTCTTGTGAACCTTCCATGTAAGTACATATGTCACCAGATGGTATGGTACTGCAGGGGGTTGTGGTCACATTACACTTCATACCTGGTGGCGCTAATGGATTAAAGCGGTATCCGAATTCAATGGTTTTTGCTGTTTCTTTTTCCGCTGTTGTAGCGTACGCACTTCCAATGCCTAAGACAAATACTGCAAAAGGCAGTGCGATTTTTCTCATTCTTTTCATGACGTTAAAATTGTTTTTTGCCTACTCTTTGTTCAGGTTTTCGGCTTCCCCTGAAATGAAATGTTGAATGATGTTTTGCGCAAAACGGTATCTTATCAGTTCATTTCCTATAATTGCAAAAAGTGTATTGTCCGTAATTAAGAATTCTGTTTTTGGGTTCCCTGTTTTTTTGGGAATGTAAAAGCTTCCCAAGTACTGTTGCCGTGCAGTAGCATACATATCAATGATTAATGAGCTATTTTGAGAGGCTTTGTTTTCAAATTTTCCTTTGCGTGGAGATTCTATAAACAGAATACCTTTATACACAAATGCATTTTTATTAACGATAATGGAAGGATTTTTCATCTTTTTACTTCCATCAGGAAGCTTTATGACTTCAATATCCGGAGCACTTATGTCATCAATAGTTTTATAGGTTTTCTTAGATCCCAAGCTAGTATCAAGAACAATAAACTGATTTTTGTAAGTATAGACATAAATAACTGTCTTATAGTCCGGATCATACAATAGTTTACCATCAGTATCAAAAATCCCATCTTGTATTTTTTCAAGGAGTTCAGGTTTAACAATAGCATACTCGTTATAATGAGGAAGTAATAATGCTAAAGATTGAATATCTTTTTGTTTCGAATAGGTGAGCACCACGAATTCATTGTTATCCGTAGCCTGAAGCTGGGTAAAGAAGGTCTGTTTGTAACTTAAGGTTTTTGCGGAATGTTTTCCTATCTCTCCTTTATAGATTATGGGAACTGTGCCATCATAAAGATAATAGTAAGGTGTATGTATCTGCAGTTTTGAACTCCTGAACAGAAAATCATACTGGTCAGGAATGATCTGGTATTCTTTTATTTTCTTAAAGGATGTATCTAAGCTATATAAATCAAATGGCTGCTCTATATTTCCCAGATAAAGCGAATCTTTTGTTTTTCCTGCAAAATAATAAGAATCAGATGTCAGCGTGAAGTGTTTATCCATATCAACCGGATGCTGCCAAAACCGACGGGTAAAATTATTTTCTTTCTGGATCATATATTCAGACTTTTCATAGAGTAAAAAAAGTACAAGTGCACTCAGCAGTGAAAAAATGAACAGCAGGAATATTGTCATCAATATATATTTTCTGCTTGGTCTTGTGATCCAAATAATAGCTATGGCTGCTACGCATGTCGCAATAATGTTAAAAATGAAATGTGTATGCCAATCCATTTTTTCAAGAATACCACCACAAGAGCAAGGAATGGATTCGCTGTAATGAAGGATAATATAAATGTATATGCTGAATAAAACCATCAGTATGAAAGAGCCGTAGAGGCCAATGAGTCTTGTCCGTTCAAAAATCAACAGTATACTGACGACAAGTTCAATCGCAAGGATCCCATAAGAAACAGAATTTGTAAAAGCATTTAGTATAGGAGATTGTGAGATTTGTAGCGTGAATTTTTCGAAATCCGCTATTTTGCTGATGGCTGCGTAACAGAAGAGGAGTATAAAGAAATATGATATTACTTCAGCTGCGATAATTTGTAATTTTCTCATGGTTTATTTTTTATGAGTTTTAACCAGGAATCAATAATTTCCAATAGGTTTTCAGGCCGCAATATTCAGGCATTATATCTCCTTTTAACAAGGTCACAGTAGTTTTGAAATTCCCCATACTTTCCCAGATGCCACTTGCAGGACATGGTAAGCCGGTGAAAACTGGTATGGTGGTATGAGGAATCATGGATTATTTGTAAGGTTTAATTATTTTGATAAGGACGCCAGTTGTCTCCATCCCGTACAGGAGGATCCTTTTCGGGGTTATTTACCTGCTCTGGTATTTTAGCAGAATCCCGCCTCATCAGTTTTACTTTAATCTCATAATTTGGTGTACTATGAGTATCAATATCTTCCTCGCGATGGATGCAGTTTTGCAAACAAACTGATCCTATCATAAGACTTAAAATTGGGATAAACTTTTTCATGGTAATAATTTTAATTGGGTTATCCCGGCCGGATTGAATTAGAATTCTAAGGTCAAAGTTATTGGGCTGATTGGTGAAAAAAAACCGTTATTCGGGGCAATTTTTAAATTGATACGTCTCAATTTAAAAATTGAGACATTTACTAAAATGCTTATAATTGATTAATATTCAGTGTTTTGAAAACAGTGTCTTTGGTTTTAGTACATTTCCCTGAAATATGATTTATTTCAAAACAAAATGTTTATTTTTGAGATGGTGAGGTTCTAATAATCAGTATATGAAAACGTTAAAGTATTTTATTTTCCTATTTTCTACCTTTTCTCAGTTATTATTTTCAAACAATAAAAATGGAAGAACATTCCATGAAATAAGAAAAACTTATGAAAAAATGACTATTGACGACATTAATGCAATGCCGGCTGTCAAATTATATATTGAAAAAGCTAAGAAAGAAAATAATACTGACAAACTGATTCAAGGCTACAGGGATGGCAGGCAGTTCGACTTTCATAACAAAATTAAATATGCTGACAGTGCCATAAGTATGAGTTTAGTTCATGGTTCAACGGGTGATATCAGTAAAGATTATCTCAGCAAAGGCATTATTTATTACTTCTACCATAAGAAATATAAACTGGCTTTAAACGAATATCTTAAAGCATATCAATTCTTAAAAGGATCAAATGATGAGTACCACCACTATAAAGTGATTTATCATCTGGGAATTGTTAAAGGGCATCTTGGTTATTATGATGAAGCTCTGAAGCACTTTAATGATTGTATTTCATTTTACAGTTCGAAGATGAATGAAAAGCAACATGAGAATGAAAGATTTAATTATAGTAAAGCATATTTTAATTGTCTACATCAAATGACGGTTATCAACAGATATCTTAAAAGTTTTGTAAAGAGTGACAGCCTAAGTGAATTAGGGTATAAGCTAACCTTAAACGATAATGATTTTGCTTTGGAAAACAGTTACTTTCTGAAATGTATTGGAATTTCAAAATATCAGAAGAAAGAGTATGCAAAGGCTGAATCAGATCTAAAAAAATCATTGCCAACAATTCTAAAACGAAATGATTTTGCCTGGGCTTCTGTCGTATATTATTATTTAGGAAAAACTTCGGAAGCTCAAAGTAATGTATATAGTTCAATTGAGTATTACAATAAGATAGATTCTATTTTTGTAAAGCATGCGTTTATCCTGCCTGAAGTTTATAAAGGGTATAATTTCCTGATTCATTATTATAAAAATAAGGATATTAATCAGCAGCTTTATTATACCAATCAGCTTCTTAAAGCTGACAGTGTGATCAGTAAAGATTATGCTTTTCTCTCGTCAAAACTTCATAAAGATTATGACCGCAGGACATTGATAGAAGAAAAGGAAGCTATACAAAAAGCCGGCAGAAATAAAATGATATTTGCGGCAGTTCTCATTTTCATGGGAACTGTAATTCTGATATTTTTTATAGTAAGATACAGAAAAGATCAGAAAATTAAAAAGCAATATGATCTTCTGCAAAAACGAATATCAGACGGCACTTATATGCTCAACCATCTTATAAAAGAACATGCTGGTGAATACTCAGTAAGGAAAACATTTCTTACTCCAGAATTAACGTCTGAAATCAAGGAGAAACTTGAAAAATTTGAACAGGAACAGCAATTTAGAAAAAAAGGTCTTACCCAGCAAAATATTGCGAGTAAATTAGGAACGAATGCCCATTATTTATCAATATATATAAATGAGAATAAAGGTATGAATTTCAATAAATATATGGCTGAGCTAAGAATCAACTATATCACCAATCTCCTCAATACTGACACTAAATATCTTCAATATAAGATTGATGCATTAGCTGATGAGTGCGGAATTGCGGCCAGACAAAATTTTTCCAATCTTTTTTTTGAAATTAACGGGATTCGTCCTGCAGATTATATAAAAAAACGTAAACAAGATTTGGAAATCAGCTGATTAGGTATGTGATCCGCAAAATTTTGTAAATTTCTAAAAAAAGGACATGGTAACAAAAACAATTTTTAGAAAAATTATCGCATTGCATGAAGATCTGGAGTTAAAAATTAATGAAATATATGATGATGACAAAGATATGGTAAAGGTTTCTGAAAAGTCTTTACTCCTGATTGATGCATCAATCAGGACCTTAAAGGATATCATTTCAAAACATCATTTCGAGAATATCGCTGAAGAAGTTTACTTTTTTAAAAATCTCAAGCCTCTGTTTATTTCAAAATTTATTTATTATTCCACTATTTTGGATATTGAGTCACACAAACCGAATACAGGTAATAAGGTTTTAAAAAAGTATTATGAAGCTGAGCAGGAAAAACTGAAGGTATTTTATTCTACACAATCAGAATTTTATAGCTATTACAGGCGTGATGCTACTTACCTTGATCATAAGATTTTTGTCCGGAATTCTTATGATTTGAAAATGAAATTATCATTTGGTTTTTACAATTTTGACAACAGCTTTACCACATCACATGATCAAGTGGTTTCAAGGATTATCGCCAATCAACAATTGGGTCAATATTTAAAAAAACAGATTGAAAATCTATGGGGCCATAGTAGTAGGAATACTTTATCCCCGTTAACATGGTCTGCTTCAAAAGTCAGTTTGATTGAACTGGTTTATGCACTTTATCATATGCGTTGTTTTAATGGTGGAAATATTGAATTAAGCGAGGTCATCAAATTTGTAGAGAAATCTTTAAATACTGACCTTGGAAATTTTCATAAAACCGTATTTGAAATCAGGAACCGCAAACAAGGACCTACTAAATTTTTACAGTTAATCAGTGATAATCTAAATCAGCATTTTATGAATGCAGAAGGAGAATGACTTAGGAATTGGTAAAGCCTCAATAACGACTAATCTTACTGAGGCTTTTTTATCTTACTGAATCAGATGTTTTAGATTAGGATCACTATTGATTCTTTCTATCTCACTTGTAATAACGGAAAGAATATCAGCTTTAATACGGTTATAGTTATTATTAATTTCTTTCTGCATAGTATCATTTCCTTCCTCACTAACAAAAGACCGAATCTGTGGTATTCTTTGATATTTTTTTAATTCTGCAGAAAGCTTAACGTGATCTACGACAATCTCCGAGTGAAATATTTTCTGTTCTAT
Organism: Chryseobacterium sp. GVT01B; assembly: GCF_019970045.1. Lineage (GTDB taxonomy): Bacteria > Bacteroidota > Bacteroidia > Flavobacteriales > Weeksellaceae > Chryseobacterium. The sequence continues at coordinate 685,792 of NZ_JAHXYI010000002.1, read as the reverse complement.
TCTTTCATCATAATTATCTGAAACCGCGCCCACAAAAAATCCCTGTGTTAACGTTGAAATTTTAGAAGCAGGGATCAGACTGTCCAATTGTGTTGAAATAGAGGTGGAGGTATCATTTCTGTTAATGGATATACTCTGTCTTTTTTGCAGTATCTTCCCAAAACGTTCTGACAACGTTTTAGCTGTTTCTCCTACCACCTGACCGCTGAAAATATTTCCGACAGTATTCTGAATCACTCTGCTTTCTTTGTCGCCATAGTCTCTTGTTAATTGTGAGAAATCCTGAAATCCTAAACAAACCGAAACTTTATTGCTTCTCGCTGTTGCAATCAGGTTATCAAGACCCCTGAAATAGATAGTGGGTAGTTCATCAATGATTACTGAACTTTTCAAGCGGTCTTTTTTATTGATCAATTTAACAATTCTTGAATTGTAGAGACCTAATGCAGCGGAGTAAATATTCTGGCGGTCGGGATTATTACCTATACATAGTATCTTGGGTTCCTCAGGATTATTAATATCCAGCGAAAAATCATCACCGGTCATCACCCAATAAAGTTGTGGGGAGATCATTCTTGATAATGGAATTTTTGCCGAAGCGATTTGTCCCTGCAGCTGGTCCTGCGCACCTCCCTTCCATGCATCCATAAAAGGAGAGAGATAGTTTTCTAATTCGGAATATGAGGTTAAAATTGTAAATATATCTTCATATTTTTTATTCAAAAGTTCAATTGCATGTGGGAAAGTACAGTATTGACCATTTTCATAAATTTTCAAAAACCAAATAACTGCTGCTAAAAGAATAATTGGGCTTTCCACAAAAAAGTCACCTTGCTTCTGTATCCAGCTTCTGTTAAGGTTGAGCATGATGGTATAAGCAGCTTCATAGGCATCGGATATATCAGTCATGAAATCCGGATGTAAAGGATTACACCTATGGCTTTTTCGGGGATTATCAAAGTTGATGATGTAGAACTTCGGTTTTATTTTATAAGCATTAGAATGGAGAAGAAGATGATTATAGGCGATGGTAGACAAGTCGTCAAATTTAAAGTCATAGATATACATTGAAAATCCTTTTTCAATGTGTTGCCTGATATAACTGTTGATGATGGCAAATGATTTACCCGAACCTGGAGTACCTAGTACAATCGTTGCCCTAAATGGATTCACCACATTAATCCACCCGTTGTTCCAATGGCCACGATAATAAAATTTTGTTGGGATATTAACAGAATATTCATTGTATAGTAATTTTGTTTCCTGTTGAAAACTTTCATTTTCACTATTGAATACATCATTCATCAGATTACTTTTCAAAAGACGACCCATCCAGATTCCTGCTGCCATAAGAGAGATATACCCTAAGCCAGTAGTAAGGATATAAAGTTGTGAAGCAATAGGTGATGAAAACTTCAGTATAGGTGTATTCAGAAAGAACAAAACGAATCCTATGCTTAATGCTCCGTTGATTTTCGACCTGTTTATCTTTTCATTTTTAACGCCCTTGGTACCTAAGCAGCTTACTGCAAGCAATACGAAGCCAAAAAGTTTAGAGAAAATAGTATGTGAAAATAAAGCTGCAGTTGTGTTGAAATTGACTAATATTTTGTTAATGATACCTAAAGTCCAACCACGCCCTAAAAAGAAAGGGTAACAAAACCAATAAAGGTGCATTAATATTAGTATGATACTCACGGCTCTCATGAAAGCCATTATTTTGGCTAAGCCTCTCAAGTCGTCTTCCCCTTGCATATATGAATTATTTGCCAAACAATATATTCATACAAATGCTTTATCAGCAGCCAGAAGTATTTTCTGGTCCTCTTTGGCTATCATTGTCCAATAAGACTGCCCCAACAGATATCTATCATTTTTCCCGGAACCTATTCTTTTTTCTTTTCATTTTCTTCATAAAATCAATTTCTTCATAATCATCTTCCTGTATTTCTGGAAGCAGGCCACTTAATACATTAAGAATATTATCATCCTGTTTTGAAAGAGTGTTGGAAAAATCAAATAAATGGTGCACACCTGTTTCATCAAAATTGAACAGATTTCCCAGCTTTAAAATTGAGAATTGTTTTTCAGAAAGGTCTTTATTATCTTCATTTGTATTATTCCAGCAATCATTAAATGAACTCGCAGAAAACTCTTTGCCTAACCTTGATCCGTTCCAAATTGTTTTAGAGTGATGATCAATAAATGTCATACCATATATCCTTCCTTGTTCATTTCTTCTCACAACCATATCAATGCCTTTGTCAGCCAATTGTTTTTTTAAGTCTTGTTCACCTTTTGAATAGTGTAAAGCATCCCCGATTTTTGATTTTAGGATGGATTTGACCCAATGATTTTTCATATTTGTCCTATTATACTCAAAATGTTTTTCAAGAAAATCAATACCGGTGTTTTTTCCAATTAAGGAAGCTTTCAATGGACTTCCTGTTTTTTTACCCGACTCATTTAAGGGAAAGTACAACAAACCTTTTTTTAGTTTTCCATGCAGCTTACCTTCCACTTTTTCAGTGGTAATATTAAAAAGAGAGAGAAGAGCATTGTATTCACCCAAACTCTGAAACTGATAGTATTGGGGCAGGTGGCGGATAACTGAAGAGATCTGACTTTTTATATTACCTTTTACATAATCCACTGGCTGGAAAATCTTATCATTTTTCCGGGGTACTTTATCAACTGCACAGAGCAAACCAAATTTTTTTTCCAACTTCCGGCAGGCTTTCATTGATCTTATTTTCTCGAATGAATCAGAAATCTTTTTACCTGTATCATCTATACAGACAGATACAATATGAATGTGACTTCTTTCAATATCTGTATGTTTGAAGACTATAAAAGGCTGGTCTCCATAACCCATTTCCTGCATGTATTGCTCAGCAATTTGCTTAAATTGTTCGTTGGAAACCTTATCTTTTGGGTCGGGATTAATGGAAATATGTAATGTATGCTTTTCTGTTTTTCGGTTAGAGAGAAGGTAGGGCTCAAAAGAACGCATTAATTCTGGGATTGTAAACTCTCCACAGCTTGTTTCCACTATCTTATGGGTAAAAAGAATTTTACCTTTTTCTTGCTGCACTTTTATATTGTTATATGATAAAGCTCCAAAGAGATTACTGCTTCTTCCGATTTTTGCGATCATTTTATTATTTATTTTGTAAATGTTTCTGCTCAAAGTCCCCGGTAATCTGAATAACTTTTTTTAAAATTTCTATCATTTCTAATGTTTGTTTTTCCAGTTTATACAGAAATAATGCAGCTTTTTTTTCAGAAAAGTTGCTGTAAAGGATCTTCACAATCTGATTGTAATTGATACCCACTGAGCGAAACTGACTGTAAAATGAAGTCAATCTCATGTAAAAATCAATGGTTCCTTTATCAATTCTGATGGTTTGTATCTTTTTATCAAAAATACAGGAGGTAATAAAATGGGCTTTTACATTCATTCCGGACTGTTCGAATAAACTAAGGAAACGGGCATGTTCAGCTTCATTCAAAGAGATAGTATATCTAATCTTGGCAGGATCAACTTTAGGATGTCGTCCTCCCTTTTTCTTTTGTTCATTGTTTTTATCATTCATAATCTTCTACTTTAATATATAAACACCGACTTCGGAGGTTGTTTTTCTGCCCCCTGCAAGGGCAAGTTGTTTTTAGCATCGGAAATCATTTCGAGATGCTCAAAACACAACTTGCCCCTTTCGGGTGAAAGAATAACCCCTTAATAACCAATGTTTTTTACTGTTACAAAGTAACTCTGAATAGTAAAGAATATAGATAATAATAAAAGCGCCAAACATAGACACTGCAAGCCAAAGACAACAGTAGAAGAATAGGTGGCAGTTATATACTTTTTATTTGCGCAAGACTCTCAGCAAGATTGCTGTCAAATTATCTTGTTTGATATCCTGAGCCCCTGCATGCAAGCGTTCAGGATCGTTTCAAGAAACTCAGGCAGGATAAAAGGGATTCATTAAGGACTTCAATGCAGCAGAATATATTGGATCCTTTCATTCAGGATTGATTGATTGATTGATTGATTGATTGATTGATTGATTGAAATTGCGTTAAGAAGCTATCCAGAACTCAGGGCTTCCGGCTATCAGCTGTATATCACACCTAAATGGACCCTCTACAGATCAAATATTAACAATTAAATATCAAATAAAATGCAGACAAAAAAACGACCATCCATTATTACATTCTCCACTCAAAAGGGTGGGGTAGGAAAAAGCACATTTACAACTCTTACTGCCAGTATTCTTCATTATCGTCTGGGATATAATGTTGCAGTATTTGACTGTGACTTTCCCCAGTACAGTTTAATACAAATGAGGGAAAGGGACTTAAAAACGGTAATGCAAAATGAAGTATTAAAAAAAATGGCTCATAAACAGTTTACTACCATAAATAAAAAGGCTTATCCAATTTTCCAGACTAGAGCAGACACGGTTTTGGAGGAAATTGAAAAATATTTAGATCATCAGGAAATAAGACCTGATATTATATTTTTAGATTTACCAGGAACAGTTAATACAGCAGGTGTTTTAAGAGCGCTTGCAAGTATTAATCATATATTTTCTCCTATCACAGCAGATCGCCTGGTACTAGAAAGTGCGCTCAGCTTTACAGATGTATTGACCAATGTGCTTATGAAGGAAAAATATACTGAGATTAGAAGTATTCAGCTTTTCTGGAATCAGGTTGACGGTAGAGAAAAAACCTTATTATATGAAAATTATGAAAAAATTATCGATGATTTAGGTCTTCAGTTAATGAATACAAGGGTTACAGACAGTAAAAGATTTCGTAAGGAAGGAGAGATTGCCAAAACTGTCTTCAAATCGACCTTATTACCAGCTGATCCAAAATTGATGGCAATATGTAGATTTGATCAGTTTATGAATGAATTTTTAGAGATTGTCAAATTATAAAGTATGGAAGACCATAATAATAAAAATGAAGAGAATCGTATTGATGAACAGTATCTGATGTCTATTATGGCAGGTGAAACAAAAAAAGAATTAGATGCTCATAAAAATATAACGGGAAAAGCTTCAGAGACAGTAAGCCATAAAGTTAAGACCAAGAAGAACTATGAATTGACATATGATGAGAAGTTTCTGAAGTATCATACGATGAGCAAACGCGGTGATAAAAGTATTTATATACGACCTGAATATCACGAACGTTTAACAAGAATAATACAAATTATAGCGGATGACCAAATTCCTTTGTATGCATATCTTGATAATATTCTAGCGCATCATTTTGAGATGTTTGAGAAAGAAATTACAGAGGACTTTAACAATAAATACCGTCCTATCTTTTAATATATCAACTTATGGAACACATTATTATAATAGGCTTAATTATAGTCATTGTATTGATTGTTTTGGATAAAAAGCCCAAAACCTATATAGAGAAATCAAAGGATAAAAGTACGCGTGATTTTCCATCGATAATGGGCAATACAAAAAAGGACACTAAAGATATAAACTTATTCAGCGCTGTTGAAAGACCTATTCACTACAATGAAAAATTCTCAGAAAATTTAAATTCAGAAACTTTTGACGAAATTATTGACAATATCGATCAGAGGAACGATTTAAATGAAATTCTTATTACAATGAAAGATTTGGAAAAAGAGGAGGAAGATTGGCTTTATCAAGCGAATAATGGTACCGAAAGTGGCTTTGCCTCAGGGGTCACTTTTGAAGAATTGACCACAGTAGGAAAGTTACTTCAACAAAAGATATTAGAACCTGCTTTGGAAAAAGATGTGATACATATTATTCAAAAAGTTCATGGAACCGAGCTCTTAAGTCTGTTGGAAAATTCCATAGAAAATTCCTCACTCAAAATAGCAAGGCTATTGGACAATACATATCCTTCTGAAGCTGAAACCGATCCTTTTAGTACTGTCAATGATTTTGATATTGAAGAGTTTATATAAGCTTTTCAACAGTAATTATTTTTTATAATTTTCGCAAAACTTGTTAAAATCTTCTTCAAGATTATGTATATCTAGATTGAGCAGGTATAATTGTTTGAAAAAATGAGGAAGATCCTTTTTAATAAAATCTTCCTTTTTATAGGCAAGTACCAGCTCGTATCCTTCCTTAGTTATAGAGAAACCAATACCGCGTTGATTCATAATGATCCTTTTTTGCTCAAGAAATTCATAGGTGCGCACAATCGTGTTAGGGTTTACAATGAGCTGTGTGGCAAAATCCCTTATAGAAGGAATACGTTGTTCCGGTAGCCACTGTTTTAAAAGAATATTTTCGCAAATGATATCTGCTATTTGTAGATAAATTGGTATTTGATCTCTGAACTGCATTTTTACAAACTATAATTTTTTAGTTTTCGATACGCTATAAGCCAAAAACTAAAGGTAAAGAATCCATAAATAAAAAGATAAAGCGTATCTGCTTTTACTTGCAAATTTACTAAAGCTAATGCAAAATAGAATAAAGTAATGACTAATAAAGTTTTGATGTATTTAAATTTACCTAGAATGATGGATCCCAAAGTGAAAGCTGAATGAAAGAAGAAAGCAAAGGTAATACATTTAATGTCAGTCATGACTTTAATATTCGTCCAGACATCAATTTTTTTTATTGCCACAAAATCAGCAGAAATATGCTGTAAGGCCATGGGATAGAAAATATTCCAAAGAAAATATAAACCAATAAAAGCACTGATAAAAAATACAATCCAAAACAAAATTGCGGTTATCATAAACTTTGCAATATATTTTTCTGCAGTTGTGTTAGGAAGCATCAGGATGTAGATCGATTTGTTATTATCGGTACCAAGATCTGCAAAACTTCCGGAAGCCAAAAAGCTTATAAAACCAAACATCTGAAGAAAAAATGCTAATTTAATGCTGGTAAGGTTAGTAAATATATCTTTTTTTTGAGTAATAAGCCAGAGGGCTGTTAAACTGTATAGAAGCCAAAAAGCAAACATCGCCATGATGATAAACATGTATTTTTTACGATTTGTTTGCCATTCGATAGCTAAAAACTTGTTAAACCGGGAGATTGAAAAAAATTCTTTCATAATTTATTTTATTTAAATAGTAACGTTATTTTTTCTTGTTGATTAAGTAAAGCATGATACAACAATTCAATATTTAAATTTGTTTCCTTTTGTGTAAGATTAGGACTAATGGTCATAAATCCCTTATAGGTTTGTTCACTGTATAAAGCTTGTTCTGCTTCTGTAGGATCTTTCACAATATCAAAGTCTAATTTGTTAAGGATATCGGAGGTACTTTGATGAAATATAACTTTTTGTTGCCCCAGAACGGTAATACCATCTGCCAATACATCCATATCTGAAATATCGTGGGTCCCAATAATGACCATTTTATCATCATTGGCCGTTTCGGCAAGAATTTTCCTAAATTCCTTTTTACTCTTAATATCAAGACCATTGATTGGTTCGTCCAACAAAATGATCCTGGCGTTAGTAGCAAAAGCAAAGGCCAGAAAAAGTTTTTTTCTTTGTCCAAAGCTCAGCTCAGAAATATGAGAATCTTCTTTTACTTCAAACATATGAAGATATTTGAAAAAAAACTCTGTATTGAACCGTGGGTATAAACGACCATATAGAGTCACAAACTTTGTTACAAGCATGTCTGGGCAATACATTCCATCTGAGATAAAGCAAATATCCTGGAGCTGTTTTAAATTCCGCTCGAAGGCGGGAGAATTATTAACCTCAACACTCCCATTTTGTGGATGATGCAAACCCGCAATGCATCGCAAAAGAGTTGATTTTCCGAACCCATTTGGTCCAAGTAAATAATATATTTTACCAGGCTCGTACTGAAGGTTAATATCATTCAGTACTTTTTTTTTCGCATAAGCGAAGGATAAATTTTTAAATGTAATCATGTGTTTTAGTGTACTGGTTTTATAGTACACTGCAAATGTATGATCTTACATTTCAATCAACCTAATTTTGTCTAATGATTCTTCTGTAGATTTTTCACTACACTTTTTTATATTGCTGATATTTAGCTTTTTAAGCTTCTGTTGAGACTTATGAAGCCAAATATTACTCTTCAAAGACAATTAAAAATCAGACGGTTTTTCTCCATCATTTTTGTTTCAGAATCCTGCAGGGTGCAGGTATATAACTAAAAAGGTAAAAAATGGAAAAACAAAGAAAAAAACGGCTGTATGTAAGCTTAGCATTATTGTTTACAACAGGGGTGTATGCACAGGGAAATGGTAGTGCGGGAATCAATGAGGCTACCCAAATGGTGACCTCATACTTTGAGCCGGCCACTCAACTAATCTATGCCATTGGAGCTGTTGTCGGGTTGATAGGAGGTGTTAAGGTCTACAACAAGTTCAGCAGTGGCGATCCTGACACGAGTAAGACTGCAGCAAGTTGGTTTGGTGCCTGTATCTTCCTCATTGTAGCAGCAACCATTCTGCGTTCATTCTTTCTTTAAAATATTGATTATGAATACGTATCATATCAACAAAGGAATCGGAAGAGTGGTAGAGTTTAAAGGGTTAAAGGCGCAATATCTTTTTATTTTCGCGGGCGGTCTTTTAGCAGTATTGATACTGGTTATAATCATGTATATAACAGATATAAACCCTTACGTCTGTTTGATATTTGGCAGCGGCAGCAGCGGGATCCTGATCTGGCAGACTTTCTCCCTCAACAGTAAATATGGGGAGCATGGGCTCATGAAGATAAGGGGGCAAAGAAAACATCCCCGGTATATCATTAGCCGCAAATGTATTTTCCGGTATCTGAGAAAAAATAATCAAAAAGAAATCTCATGAGAAATACCTCCAAAACAGCAACTCTGGAGAGTAAATTTCCACTGCTTGCCATAGAAAACAATTGCATTATTTCAAAAGAAGCAGACGTAACGGTTTGTTTTAAAGTAAGGTTACCTGAGCTTTTTACAGTTGCCTCTGCAGAGTATGATGCCATCCACGGCTCATGGTTCAAGGCGATTAAAACGCTTCCTGATTACAGTATTGTTCATAAACAAGACTGGTATATTAAAGAAAACTATGGTCCGGATCCGTCAAAGGAAGATCAAAGCTTTCTTTCAGCATCTTTTGAAAGGCATTTCAATGACAGACCCTTTTTAAATCATTACTGTTATCTGTTTATCAGCAAAACAAGTAAAGAGAGGCTGCGTACGCAGAGTAATTTTTCATCCTTGTGCAAAGGACAATTGATTCCCAGAGAAATTGAAGGCAAAGAAGTCATGATACGGTTTATGGAGGCGGTAGACCAGTTTGAAAGAATTATAAATGATAGTGGTTATATTCATCTGGAAAGAATGACTGAAGATGAAATAGCGGGTACACCTTACCAGTCAGGTATTCTCGAACAATATCTAACCTTGTCGAGAGAGGCTTATCCTTCTTTACAGGATATTAAGCTGGGATCAGAAGAAATGCGTATTGGAAACAATCGGATTAGCATGCATACATTGTCGGATACTGATGATTTACCGGGAACGGTGTCCTCACACAGCCGTTATGAAAAACTCAGTACCGACCGGAGTGACTGCCTGCTTTCATTTGCTTCTCCTGTAGGATTGTTACTCAGCTGTAATCATATATACAACCAATATATTTTCATTGATAACAGTGATGAAAATCTGAGACAATTTGAAAAGTCCGCAAGGAATATGCATTCTCTGGCTAGATACAGCAGGGCCAATCAGATTAATAAAGAATGGATTGAAAAATACCTTAATGAAGCTCATTCTTTTGGTTTGCAGTCTGTTCGTGCTCATTTTAATGTCATGTCATGGTCTGATAATCCTTCGGAGTTAAAGCAGCTGAAAAATGATACCGGGAGCGCGTTAGCCCTGATGGAATGTAAACCAAGACATAATACGACAGATACAGCAACTTTGTATTGGGCAGGAATTCCGGGAAATGCGGGGGATTTTCCAAGCGAAGAAAGCTTTTATACATTCATAGCGCCTGCACTTTGCTTTTTTACTGAGGAAACAAACTACCAGGATTCCCCATCACCTTTTGGAATTAAGATGGCTGACCGGCTCACGGGTAAACCTATCCATCTGGATATTTCGGATCTTCCGATGAAACAGGGCATTATTACCAATCGTAATAAATTTATTCTGGGACCGTCAGGGAGCGGCAAATCATTTTTTACCAACCACATGGTAAGACAATATTATGAGCAGGGTGCTCATGTCTTACTGGTTGATACCGGGAATTCCTATCAGGGATTGTGTGAACTTATCAAGGGAAAGACAAAAGGAGGGGATGGAGTATACTTTACGTACACAGAAGACAATCCTATTGCTTTTAATCCTTTTTATACAGATGATGGAGTATTTGACATTGAAAAAAGAGAAAGCATTAAAACGCTGATTTTAACCTTGTGGAAAAGAGATGATGAACCACCCTCACGTTCCGAGGAGGTGGCGCTGTCCAATGCGGTTAGCGGATATATTGAAAAGATTAAAAGCAGGGAAGAGCATCCTTCTTTCAATGGTTTTTATGAGTATGTCAGCAATGATTACCAGAAAGTGCTAGAGCAGAAAAAAGTAAGAGAAAAGGATTTTGATATTGCTAATTTTTTAAATGTTTTAGAACCTTATTATAAAGGTGGTGAATATGACTACCTGCTGAATTCCGAAAAGCAGCTCGATCTTCTTTCCAAACGTTTTATTGTCTTTGAAATTGATGCTATTAAGGATCACAAAATCTTATTTCCGATTGTCACCATTATCATCATGGAAGTTTTTATCAATAAAATGAGAAGGCTGAAGGGGATCCGAAAACTGATTCTCATCGAAGAAGCATGGAAGGCAATTGCTAAAGAAGGTATGGCAGAATACATCAAGTACCTTTTTAAGACGGTCAGAAAGTTTTTCGGGGAAGCTATTGTGGTTACTCAGGAAGTGGATGATATCATTCATTCACCTATTGTTAAAGAGAGTATTATTAATAATTCAGACTGCAAGATCTTACTTGACCAACGAAAATATATGAACAAGTTTGATGATATCCAGACTATGTTAGGATTGACGGATAAAGAAAAAGCACAGGTTCTTTCCATTAATATGAACAATGATCCCAAAAGACTGTATAAAGAGGTATGGATCGGACTGGGAGGTACTCACTCAGCGGTATACGCCACAGAAGTTTCCAATGAGGAATATCTGGCTTATACTACAGAGGAAACCGAAAAGATGGAAGTCATGAATGAGGCTGATAAGCTTGATGGAAATATGCAACACGCCATCAGGAGAATATCTCTTAAGAGAATTAAACCTACCAAAGAAAATTAACCAATTACTATTTAGAACAATGAAAAATCTAATTATTACTATGGTTATAGCAGTTGCTATATCCTTTACATCATTTGCGAAAGCACAATTTGTAGTTACAGATCCTGCAAACCTAGCATCGGGTATTCTTAATTCCGCTAATGAAATTGTGCAAACTTCTTCAACAGTTTCCAATGTGGTTAAAAACTTTAATGAAGTCAAGAAAGTTTATGAACAGGGAAAAGAGTATTATGACCAGCTGAAAGCCATCAATAATCTGGTGAAAGACGCAAGAAAGGTGCAGCAGACGGTTCTGCTCGTGGGTGATGTTTCAGAAATGTACGTCAATAACTTCGGAAAAATGCTTAATGATCCGAATTTCAATGCCCAGGAACTGACAGCTATTGCCAACGGCTATTCAGCTCTGCTTACTGAGAGTACCGAGCTTTTAAAAGAATTGAAACAAATAATTACCTCTAATGGTCTTTCTTTAAATGACAAAGAAAGAATGGATATTATCGACAGAGTATATAAAGAAGTGAAAGAGTATCATAATCTGGTACGCTACTATACCAATAAGAATATTTCGGTAAGCTATCTCAGAGCAAAAAAGCAGAATAATACGCAGAGGGTGCTCAATCTCTATGGAACTTCTAACCAAAAATACTGGTAAGATGGAGCCTACTAATTTACATGAAGTGCTGCGCTCAGTTTATGAAGAGATGATGCCATTGTGTGCGGATATGGCCGTTGTTGCCAAAGGAGTTGCAGGATTGGGAGCATTATTTTATGTTGCCATCAAGGTATGGCAGTCGCTGAGCCGTGCTGAACCTATAGATCTGTTTCCAATGCTCAGGCCTTTTGCTATTGGGATCTGCATTATGTTTTTCAGCACTTTGGTCTTAGGCAGTATTAATGGTGTTCTCAGCCCGATTGTTCAAGGAAGCCATGCGATGCTTGAAAATCAAGTGTTGAACCTCAATGAGCTGCAGCAGAAAAAAGACCTTTTAGAGAGGGAAGCTATGTTAAGGAACCCTGAAATGGCTTATCTGATTTCCAATGAAGAGTTTGATAAAAAACTGGAAGAAATGGGCTGGTCACCTTCTGATCTGATTACAATGTCGGGTATGTATATTGAAAGAGAAATGTTTGAGATAAAAAAAAACATAAGAGACGGTTTCCGTGAATTTCTGGAAATTCTTTTTCAGGCAGCTGCTTTGGCTATTGATACCATACGAACTTTTTTTCTGATAGTACTTTCTATATTAGGACCTATTGCATTTGCAATATCGGTTTGGGATGGATTTCAGACAACATTAACGCAGTGGCTCACCCGCTACATCAGCGTGTATTTATGGCTGCCTGTTGCAGATATATTCAGTTCTATTCTTGCCAAGATTCAGTCGCTCATTATAGAAAGAGACATAGAAATGCTGGCAGATCCTGACTTTATCCCTGATACTTCCAATACAGTGTACATCATTTATATGGTGATCGGTATTATAGGCTACTTTACCGTTCCAACTGTCACCGGATGGGTGATTCAGGCGGGAGGTGGAGGAAACTTTATGCGCAATGTCAACCAGACTGCCACAAAATCAAGCAATATTGCAGGAGCGGCAGCAGGTTCTGCTACCGGTAATATTTCAGGCAGATTATTAAAATAAAAATAGTATCCTATGGAATTTAAAACTTTAAGAAATATTGAAAGCAGTTTCAAACAGATTCGTTTGTTCACTTTTGTTTTTGCTGTTTTATGTTTTGGTGTAGTGGGTGTAGTAGTGTTTAAATCCTACCAGTTCGCTGAAAAACAGCGTGAGAAAATTTATGTACTTGATAACGGTAAGTCTTTAATGCTTGCATTATCCCAGGATATGTCAATTAACCGGCCTGTAGAAGCCAGAGAGCATATAAGGCGTTTTCACGAGCTTTTCTTTACTATAGCACCGGATAAGAATGCTATTGAGAGTAATGTCAAAAGAGCATTTAATCTGGCTGACCAGTCTGCATATAACTATTATAAGGATCTTTCTGAGAAGGGATATTACAACAGAATGATTTCCGGTAATATACAGCAGCGGATTGAGATTGACAGTGTCATTGCCGACTTTAATAATTACCCTTATCAAGTAAAAACATTTGCAAAACAGTTTATTATAAGATCAAGTAATCTTACAACCAGAAGTCTGTTTACCGAGTGTTCTCTTGTTAATTCTGTCCGTTCCGACAGCAATCCTCAGGGATTTACCATAGAAAAATTTACTGTTGTTGAAAACAAAGATGTAGAAACTGTTGAACGTTAAAAAACAAAATAATGAAAACAATAAGCCACACAATACAATGCTATGCCTTATGGGCAGACAGAAAATGGAAGGATCTGCCCGTGAAGCGGCAGAGAGTACTTACCAGACTTTTTTTCGCAGGGTACACTGTTCTGACAATTCTGATGATTGTCAGTATATGCACATCGACAGGAAATAAGACCAATACAATGTTTATCGGTCATATTAGTTCGATTTCAGGTCATGCTGCTTTTAAGAAAATTAGTGAAAATAAAGATTCTGTTAGTCAGATTAAACAAAAGATTTATAATGAGAAATTCAAATAAAATTCAAATAACGGAAGGTGAGTCACCTGGGTCAGAAAATGGATCCGACAGCGTTAAAAAATTAAAGTGGGAGGGAGCTAAAAAGCCTGTCATTTATTTTTTAATGATCATAGTATGCGCTTTCTGTTTCTATCTGATCTTTAAACCCAAAGAAAGTAAAATCATCGAAGATTCTGGTTTTAACACGGGCATCCCGCAGGCAAAAGGAGACCAGCTTCAGTCTGATAAACAGAAAGCTTATGAGCAGGAGCTTTTAGAGAAGAAAAGTGAGGAAAAAAAGAATGCGATGGCAACATTATCTGATTATTGGACTGATCAGAATAAGGTACATTCTAATGTAGAGCCAGGCAGAGTGCCAGGTAATACAGATGGACATTCCTATTCTGATCGGAATGCTCTTAATAGTTATAGGGATGCCCAGAGTACCTTACATTCTTTCTATCAAAAAGATGATCAGCAGGTCAATCATCTTAAGAAAGAAATCTCAAGATTAAAAAATGAAACTTTACAAAATAATCAGCCACCTGCAGCATTCGGGATCAATGATCAGCTCGCATTGATGGAAAAATCCTATCAAATGGCTGCGAAGTATCTCCCTGCATCTTCTAAAGTGGAAGAGCATCCAGGAAAAGTTCCGGAAGATAAAAAACCTGAAGAGAAGCAGATTTTTATAACATCTGCAAAACCTGTCAGAAGAAATATTGTTTCATCATTATACAGGGCACTCTCTGACAGTTCTTTTGTGACAGAACTTTATCATAATAGGTTTGAAGGTATTCATAATGGTTCAGACAGGCAGTTCCATTCCAAAAATGTGATCAAAGGCATTATTCATGAAACAAAAGTCTTGACCAATGAAAGTACAATATTAATCAGACTTTCAGAAGCTATGATTCTCGGGCAAACAGAAATACCGGTTGGAACACTGCTTACTGCTTCTGTAAAATTTCAAGGTGGAAGACTACGGCTTAAAATATCGTCTATAGAATATAAGGAAAATATTTATCCGGTTGAGATTAATATTCATGATAATGATGGTCAGCCTGGTGTTTACATTTCTTATTCACCAGAACAAAATGCGGTTAATGATATTGTTGCCAATATGAGTCAAAGCTCAGGAACTAGTATTATGATGACACAGTCAGCCGGACAGCAGGTTAGTGCTGATTTGAGCAGGGGAGTCGTTCAAGGATTATCAGGGTATTTTCAAAAGAGAGTGAGGCAGTCTAAAGTCTTGGCAAAGGCCGGGCATCAGGTATTTCTTGTTTCAAAAAATAATTAATCACAAACCACTACATTATGAATTCAAAAATACGTCATCAAACTTTCATCTTCATTTTTATATTGCTCATAAGTAAGATATATGCCCAGGATTCTACAGTAATAGATAGTTTACCGCACGAGGCTAAAGTAGAGTCATACCGAATTGAAGTTACCTACCAGAAAACTACCCATCTCCTGTTTCCTTCATTGATCCGCTATGTTGACCTTGGGAGTGATTTTCTTATTGCTGGTAAGGCTGAAGATATTGGGAACGTTCTAAGGCTTAAATCGTCAGTACGTGATTTTGAGGAGGAGACTAATTTCTCGGTAATTACTGAAGATGGAAAATTTTACAGCTTTGAGGTTGTCTACAATTCGCATCCTAATACGTTGAGCTATGACCTTTTGAACTTGCAGCGAATGAAAGAAAAGGAAAATTTTACGGAAGTTTTCTTTGAAGATTTGGGATCAGGAACGGTTGTGCAAAGGTTTCTTGAAAACCTATACCATTATCCTAAAAGGATCTTTAAACATATCAGTACGAAAAGTTATGGAATTCAGTTTTCGTTGAGATCCCTATATGTTGATGAAGGAAAAATTTACTTTGTTATTGAGATTAAAAACAGCAGTCCAATGGATTACGAAATTGATTTTATTCAATTTAAAGTAGCTGATAAGAGAAACCTGAAGAGGGCTATTGTACAGGATAAATTGCTTAAACCGATTCGTGCATATCCGCAGATTGATAATGTCTCTCATCAATCTGAAAACAGGATGATTTTTCTGCTGGATCAGGTGAGCCTGCTGGATGGGAAGGTATTGAGAATCGAGATGTTCGAAAAGAACGGAAATCGTCATCAGAAACTTCAGATAGAAAATGATGATCTTATTCAAGCCAGAATTTTAAAAGATTTACCCATACAAATGAAGTAAGATGAAAAAGATATTAACTATTATATATCTGTTGCTTATTTTCAGCAGCAGCCTGACAGCTCAGCGTATGTTTCCCAATCAAATAGGAGTAGAATTTAATGCCGGATTACTGCAGCAGGAAATATCCAAAAATTATTATGCAGGGGTAGGAATGGTTGTTCATTCTGGGAAGGGGCATTACAGTACCTACTCATTTGAGTACGATAGGCGGATAATTGATTACAAGGAAACAGCTATTGCCGTAGAAACTTACATGGGACTGGGTGGATATAGTTTCAATCTTATATCCGATAGAAGCAGAAATTTTGTGATAAATGTTTCATTATATGCCATAGCTGGATACGAAAAAATTAACAGTGGAAATACGGCGTTATATGATGGTGCTCAATTAATTAGTGAATCTTCTTTTATGTATGGTGCTGGCGGAGGATTAAGCCTTGAAACCTACCTGTCAGATCGGTGGGTACTGATTATTTCCGGAAGAGCGAAAGTGCTCTGGAATACATCTGGAAAACTACTAAACCCATCTCTGGGAATAAGTATAAGATTTAATTTATAAAACAATAATAATATGAATACTATAATAAAAATAAGAAGATCTATCCTTTCTACTTTATTTATACTGCTTGTTTTACTGGTAAGTGAGCTCGGCCTTTCTTCATGTGCACAGGACCTTGAAATCCGGCAGAATTTCCCTTTTGAGATTTCAGTTATGCCTGTTCCTAAGGATATTGCCAAAGATGAGTATGTTGAAATTCGTATTAAAATTCTTCCTGAAGGTAATTTTGCAGATACTCAATATCATCTCCGGTATTTTCAGTTTGAGGGAACAGGGAAATTACAATACTACAATACTCAACCGTATTTCCCCAATGATTCCTATAGGCTTTTTGAAAGAGAATTCAGACTATATTATACTTCAACTTCTGAAGTTTCACAGTCATTTACGGTGTGGATTTATGACAGTTTTGGAAATGAGAAGAAAATTGACTTTCAGTTTAACAGCAAAAATGGGAATAGAGAAGTCAGTTCTTTAGCTTTCTAAATATTTGTTTAGTGCAGATCCTGACTACTTTTAATCTTTTTTAATGTTTGCGAAAAGATGACCAGCCTTTAAAACCGGTCATCTTTTCGCGACGTCACAAGAATCCAGAGCCAATTATTGACCTGGATTCTTACTCTTTCACAAATGATATTACTTATAGTATTCCTTCATCTGAAAACGAGATAAAGTCTGTTGGGGTCAGTATACAATGATCAAGAAGATTGATATTAAGTAATTGGCCAGCTTCTTTTATTTTCCGGGTGATACTAATATCTTCAGTGGAAGGTTTTAGATTTCCAGAAGGATGGTTATCGGCTATAATAAGAGATACTGCATTACATAATTAAGCGCCCTGCATAATAATTCTAATGTCAACCAAAGAAGAATTAATTCCGGACTCTGATATTTTTTGTATTTCTAAAACTTTATTGGCCTGATTCATATACATGGCATAAAATGACTCTTTGTAATCGATCTGATCAGTGTCAAAATGTTCCCTGAAAACGTCTATGACATCTTGGGGAATCAATACATTTTTTTCACTATTTCCCTTTCTGGAATAGGTTAATTTGATTTCGTTTACTATGCTATATTTCATCGTTGATGCTCTGAGTATGGCAGAGCCTTTTTATTTCCCGTACTTTTGCTAAACATTTGTTTGATTTTTTCTCACTTCAGGTTACTTTCTTATTTTTCAAAAGAAAAACCGAAAAAAAGAAAGCTGCCAGGAAATGTGGTCAAAAGGAAGTGTGGTCAAAAGGAAACTGAATAATGGAAGGGGCCCTTGGGAAGTGATCCGTTATGCGGTAGTCTTTTGACAGACGTAGAAGAGGCTGTCCACAGTACATTAGCTATCTTTTTACCGGTTACTTTTATTATGAGACCATCCGGAATTGGAAACTGTTCAGAGCTGATTTATTAAGATGGTCGTTATGATCGAGAGCATGTAGTTTTTGTAACTCTTCTAACAAAAGGTTCGAGTTTTGTACCAATGGGGCGCAAGATGCGAAAATGGAAGTTTTCAAAAAGATTAAAAAATAATAAATCCTGTAAAATTAATGATTTGCAGGATTTATTTATTTGCAATAATTGCTGGGATTTTCATAAATACTCCAAAAGCTTGTGGCAATTATGTGGCAATTTTTAAATCGATTAAAATAGCCACAATAACAGATTCAAAAAGCTGTAAAAATGCGTTTATTTGATCTGTAATGAACGTGTGTGGGTCTCAATATTTTGATTCGTGGAACTTTTAGTTTGAGATTTATAACATTTAAAATATTGAATTATGTTAGTAGAACTGGATCAATAAACAAATGAAAGATGATGATTAACATTCCTCGGAACTTATTGAATGTGCAAAACACGCAATCGTGACTAAGAGTGAGGATTGATGTTTGCAGTTTGAAAATAAGCCTAATTTGATTAATTTTGCTGCTGATTCTCACGTTAAATTTGAGTTATCACGTAATTAGTTTATCCCTGGAATTTCTGGGGATTTTTTATTTTCAAAGCTAAATAATTCTAATTAATATAATTAAATGGTCTTTTTGTTTCACCAGTAATACCAATACTCATCTAAAAACAGGAATAGCTACCGCTGTTTTGTGTAGAGTTAGGTACCCTAATACTAGTAAATAAACTACACTGGATTAGTGATAATATGACTGGTTGTCAAGTAAATACGAACGAATATTCTTTTAATTTTGTTAAGTCTTCCCTGTAATCTGATGTTTGTTTATCATGATATTATAAATAGAGCAATTAGAGAGAAGTACTATTATTTGGAAGTTTCCAGATAATGAAAAACAAAAGGACTGATACAGAGTTCTTAAACTAATAATATGAACTAAAATTTATTTTACAGATGAGAACAATTTATTTACTGACAACTGTTCTTTTGGGCATTTTGTCTTACGGTCAAGTGGGGATAAATACCACAAATCCACAAGGGGTATTCCATGTGGATGGAGATAAAAACAATCCTACTACAGGAGTTCCTGCCACGGGTCAACAAAGTGATGACTTTGTTGTTCTGTCTCATGGTAAAACGGGAATTGGAACCATAGTTCCAACCCATCAACTTCATGTAAAGGCAGTTGTTAATCCTTTGAGAGCAGAGGGTTTGGTTAGTGGTCTTAAAACAGATTCAATTGTGATGGTAGATGCCGCTACAGGAGTATTTCGTATGAAAAGTGTATCTTCCATAGGGGGAGGGGCTGTAACTCCTACAGCCTGTAATCCAACCTTAACAGCAGGAGTTATTTCTCATAGTAAACCTTATGGATGTTACAATCCAAATATCAACAATTCCCCTGGATCTTTTTCTTCTTCTGCTGCAGATCCCGGAATTGGAGGAAATGTAACCTATACATGGCAACAAAGTACCGATGGAGGGGCTATATGGACAACAATACCATCAAGTAATACTCAAAATTATAATCCACCAGTACTTCCCGTAGCTACAAGATTCCGTAGGGCCGTAGTTAATGCTTGTGGATCGGCATATTCTAATGAATTAGTTGTTGCTATTGATGGAGTAACTTCAGGAATTACAGCTTTCCCTTGTGCGGTTAGTGCAGGAAGTAATATATCTTTATCCATAGGATTAGATACAGGATCTACATTTATATCCTGGGTAGCTAATGATCCTGCATTATCTTTTACCAGTACTAATACGGCTGATACAAGCCTTATTGTTCCAGCAGGAATGGCCGCTGGAATGTATATTGTTACTGCTACAGTTAGTAGTTCATGTGGCAATAAATCTTTTACAACTTCTGTTAAAGTACTTCCTTCAGGGGTGAATATAGGACCGTTAAAGAGATCATGTAAAGAAATCTTATCATCAGGTTTATCAACAGGTAATGGATTATATTGGATAGATCCGGATGGAAGTGCTAATGCTTACTGCGCGGAACAAGTATATTGTAATATGACCGATAATGGTGGAGGATGGACTCTTATTTTAAAGTCTATGAATAATAATACTGATTTTAGGTATTCATCAGCAAAATGGGCATCAGGAACACCTTTTAATGATTCTGACTTTGATATTACAGATACGAGTACAGAAAATGCTTTATATGCTCCATATAATTATCTACAAAGTAAAGAATTTTGGGTAGATTTTGTAACAACTCCCGATTTAACTTCTTTTACTATTCCTACAGCTGGAACACCTAAAGCTTTAGCGAATGCTACATTAAATACTAACATTGCTAATCAGTATTTGAATCAGCCATGTACAGATAGTGGGGTCCCTTCTACATACTATACTCCTGGAAACGCATATAGTTGGTATGGAGGAGCGCTTGCCAATGGTGTAAATATAGGTGCAAATAGTTACCAGACCAGAGCAAGATTTGGAGTATTAACAAATAATGAACAGAGTGAAATTTTTAACACAGCTGATAGTGCATTAGGAATTGGTGTTATAAGTTTTAATTCAGCTTCTAATATAGGATCTGGTAATGCAAACAGTATGTTAGATACGTTATCATTTTGTGCTATTCCAAAAGTAGGACTGAATGGAGCAGGCTTCTACAAAGCAGTTCTTTGGGCGCGTTAAGATGTTTAAAGCTGTAGTTATATTGACGTTAAAATTTCTAAGTCATGCTACTACCCAAAACTCCGGTGATAAAGAAAATGACTAAGGATGTTTCAGATTCTGGACATTGGGGTAATGGAGATTATTACTCAAACGAATCAAGAACCTATATTTTGAAATGCGTAATTTAGTGAGTAACTGAATCTTAATTTCAGAAAATGTCAATTAATAAAGAGATTTAAAGAGAAGGTGGTTTTATCTTACTCTCCGCAAGATGTGAAAACGGAAGTTTTCATAGGGTATTAAAAAAATAATAATCCTGCAAAATCAATAATTTGCAGGATTTTGTTGTTATAAGAATTGCTGAAATTTTCAAAAACACTCCAAAAGTTTGTGGTGCTCTATAGCAATTTCTAACTCACTTAAAAATTGCCACAAAATGAACAGATTCAAAAAGCTGTAAAACACATTTAATTTAGTATAACAGTTATCTGATCTCATTGCATATCGAGCATTCACATTGTAAATTCTCCCTAAGGATATTGAATAATATTTATTGATTCCAGGTGAAAAGAAGATATTTTCTCAGCAGAGTCTATTGGAAATACAACTATTCAAATGTATAATGTTTCATATCCTTAGGCAGAAAATCGGTCCAAAAATTCATGCCAAATTTTTTTTGGATACTGATGTAGATTAGCTTGATTGGGTGAAAGCTTATCTACCGATTATTTCTCGTATAATAGAAAGAGGAGGGCAAGATGAAATTAATGAGATCATTCATTTCTACGGATAAAAGAAAGTAATTGATACCATTAGAAACGAGACATGTTTTTTACCCAACTATGCAATTGACAGAGCGATAGGATTTAAATCGCAAGGATAAACCTTATCACTGGATTTAATCGGTCTCCTAATGTTGACCAAATTTTAGACAATATTTAAATAAATTATAGTGAATTGATCCTTTAAGGTAAAATGTTTTATATTTGTGTATTCAAACTAAAGAATTCTTTGGTCAAGAATTTAAGATTTTGCAGATTATAAAAATATATAGAGTTGTGTCAAATTCGTGGCAATTGTCTGAATTTTATTTTAATTATTTCATATTCAGGTAGTTTTTATTGCTAAGTTCGAATCCCTCACTCTCCGCAAAGATGGTCTTCATTACGAAGACCATCTTTTTTGTATATATGCAAATTCTATCTTTCATTTTTAAGTGATTACGTGACGGTATGTCTATCATGGAAGGTGTCTGATAGATTCGATTTAATAATATAGGTTGGCATTACTTATATGTACCTTGAAGAAATTACAAGAATTATTTTTTACGTTAAAAACCTGAAAATGATATAGAACAGTATACATGGGTTTAGGAATATAACCTAAGCTATTATCTTACATTTTCAAAAAAATAGAGTAGTATGGTATTAGTCTTTGTCATTAGATGGAATGATCTTGTCAAATATTTCGGTTAATGCTTCTTCCATTATTGAAGCGGTATTATTGCCACTTTGATTTGTGATAATAAAAATACCCAGTTCATATTTTGGGATGATATAAATGTAGCATTGCGAACGTGGTACACCGCCATGATGTAAATAATAGGTTCCTAATTTTTTACTGTCTGTAATAATATTCCAAAAATATCCAATACTAAACTCAGGATCAAACTTTACAATAGGTCGATATGATTCTTGAGTAATCTCGTTTTTTTGTAAAAGAAACCGTATGTATTTTACCATATCAGGTAAAGTAGATTTTACATTACCTGATGCACCCCAGGGTAGTATTGGCATTGGGGATGTAATTACAGGATTATCACTATGATAACCAGGGGCAAGTCTCTCCAGTTCCCGATTGGAAAGGGTTATCTTAGTATTTTCTGCCCCCACATTTTCAGATAAATAATCTGTCAGAAGTTTTTCAAAATCAGTTTTGTAAACTTTCTCTAAAATAGAAGCCATAAGTTGAGTACCAGCACTGGAATAAGAGTATTTATAACCTGAGATTGTGTCTATTCTTACCTGATGTAGATCCGCCAAGAAATTCTTTTTTTTGTAATTCCGATATAATGTATTGAGCTTGGCTGGAGTGTCATGATCTGTAAAATTCTGTAGGATTGTATTTGCTTCAAAGGGAAGCATGCCGGGAATACCGCTGGTGTGTGACAGAAGATCCTTGATTTTAATAGGACGATTCTTAAATTTTAAATTTGGATAACTTTCTGCTAAATACTTTTGTACGTCATCATCAATATCCAGTTTCTTATCTTGTACGGCCTTTGCTGTCAATATTCCCGTAAGTGTTTTGCTTAATGAACCAATCTCATAAATTGTTTCGTTGTTTGGAATATTCTTCTTCCCGGCTTCTAACTCACCATAATGTCCTATATATTCCTTTCCATTGAAAACAATACCAATCGAAGCGGAATGAATCAGTGGTTTTGTAATCATTTTATGTAAGGTACCGTCAACTACGTTTTTGACATCATCGGTTCCTGTTGTGATAATGTTTTTGGTATCTCTATTGATTGGTTGCTGTGATAGAAGCAGATTGGATAATAGTAGAACAAAAAGGGTAAAGATTTTCATGGTTTTGCGATAAGTAGTGCAAATGTAACTATAATGTTTTTAATGAATCCAATCCTGAATATTGAAACTAAAATTTGGATTTATAAATGGTATTTAAAATTTACAAAGTGATATTAATTGTCTTGAAGGACTTTAAAGTTCTTTCTAAATCAAATTTTTAAATCAAGTTTTAAAAATATCAAAAAAAATATTTTAATAATTAGTCTGAAAAATGATAAACAAAGAAACCTAAATTTTACATTTTTAGAATTAAGAATATAAAAGTTAGTTATTTTATGAAAATATTAAATTTGTTAAAAAAGACATATTTGCATTTATTTTGCTATTTATTTTAATATTATTCAATTTATTTATAATTTTGACTTTGTATCGATAATAAAAACACTATTAATTTAATTTATTACAATCACGGAAAAGCTATTATTTGTTGCTATGGTTGGCATGGCAGGTTTTGCAAGTGCAAAAGAAAATGTGGAGAAAGTAAACTCTAAAGCAAAAGAAACTAAAACTATTAAAAAAGCTAAGAAAAAGACCCAAATGCAATGTGGAACTTTTCAGGCAAGTTGTACATCTGCGTATACTTGCCAGGATTGGAGTGCTGGCCAATGGATAGAATGGGCAGAAAAAATTCAAGATAATTATTGTCAACTATAAACTTAAGAGTATCATAACTTAATTATTGCTTCAGATTCAACAAGAAAGAAGTTGTGGCTATTATATTAATCAACAAAAAAATCGTTCAAATAATATTTTTTGTTTGAACGATTTGTTATTTTATAAA
Organism: Chryseobacterium sp. GVT01B; assembly: GCF_019970045.1. GTDB lineage: Bacteria > Bacteroidota > Bacteroidia > Flavobacteriales > Weeksellaceae > Chryseobacterium. The sequence continues at coordinate 661,704 of NZ_JAHXYI010000002.1, read as the reverse complement.
AAAACAATAATGAATTTCACAAAAAAACAAATTTTAACAATTTTATTTTTATGTTTTTTCTCTATTTCATTTTCACAAACAGCTGCCAGTGATTCGTTACGAGGAGAGTTTACTTATTTACTTCAGTACAAACCTAATATTCTAAATCCAGATAATATTTATAAGGAAATTTTTACCATGCAAATAAGTGATAAACGTGCTTTTTTTATTAGTGAAAACAGAATAAAATTTGACTCTCTTTTCATGGAGCAGTATAATAAGAATAGGAGTAATTTCAATATTGATATGAGAGGGTTACCATCATCAAAATTTAAATTTTTAATTATCCAAACAAATGATAATTCACAATATTACGAGTCAGTAGGAACTGCTCTTCTATCATATAATAGCCCTGTAATTCATGATTGGAGGCTCATTGATGAAACAAAAGTAATTAATTCGATTAATTGTAAAAAAGCAGAGGTTCATTATAAGGGAAGAGACTGGACCGCCTGGTACTCAACTGAGATTCCTTTTCCATATGGACCATACAAATTTAGTGGTCTGCCGGGGTTAATTGTTAAAGTAACAGATAAAACTGGTGATTATGATTTTGAATTGGTAAAAGCTGTACCAAGCTCCAGGTTGAAAGGAAAAATAATAACAATAAATAAAAGGCATTATCAGAATGCTAAGTTAGTTACAAAAAAAGAACTGGTCCAGGCAACAGCAAATTTCAGAGAGAATATTAAATATGAATTAGAAAAAATGGGCACTGTATTTTCAGATGGCCACAACAGGCCAAAAATAAATGAAACAGGAAAAAAAGGATATAATCCTATTGAATTGGAATAAAGAGAATTGAAATTTTTAAACCTAAACATTTAATCTGTAAACGTTTAAAATGATATTAAGTGTTTAATTACATAAGTCCTCAATCTCCGCAAACAGCCTTGAATCACATGATTCAAGGCTGTTTATTGTGGTATATCTCACAAGATAAATTTTAATATTAAATTGTGCTGATTTTAGAAGAAAAAGTATTATTCCTGTGATATTTTTTTTCCAGTTTATTGGATTATTCATGATACCATTTCCTTTTCAATAATAACCCTGCCTTCACAAGAAGTATTAATACCGGAACTTCTACCAATGGTCCAATCACGCCTACAAATGCTTGTGGTGAATGAATTCCAAATACTGAAATAGCCACTGCAATTGCCAGTTCAAAATTGTTTCCGGTAGCTGTAAAGGCTATAGAAGCATTTTTATCATATGGAATTTTTAATGCTTTATTGATCATGAAGCTCACGAAAAACATAAGAATAAAATAGATGATCAGTGGTATTGCTACCTTAACGACATCCATGGGTAATTCCACTATTTGGGAGCCTTTTAAGCTAAACATCAGTACAATTGTGAATAATAAGGCATATAGTGTAACAGGTGATATTTGGGGTACAAATTTTCTGTTGTACCATTCTTTACCTTTAGATTGTATCAGAAAATAACGGCTGAGAAAACCTGCCAGGAAAGGAATTCCCAGATAAATCAGTACACTTTCTGTAATATCTTTCATAGAAACATTTACATTAAAACTGGCCAGCCCCAGTTGATTGGGAAGTACATTGATAAACAGCCAAACCATGAAACTATAAGTAAACACCTGAAAAATACTGTTTAAAGCAACCAGCAGGGCTGCATATTCCCGGTTTCCTTTGGCCAGATCATTCCATACGATGACCATAGCAATACATCTTGCCAGTCCGATAAGAATCAGACCTGCCATATAATCAGGTTCATTCCTTAAAAAGAGGATTGCGAGACCGAACATCAGGAGCGGACCGATGATCCAGTTGAGAAATAAAGAAACACCGATGGCTTTTTTATCTTTAAATACCAATGGTAAAAGAAAGTAATCAACCTTTGCCAATGGAGGATACATCATAAGGATGAGTCCAATTGCCAATGGAATATTAGTAGTCCCTATAGACTGCGAATTGATAAGGGTAGGAATAGCCGGGAAAAAGTGTCCCAAAGCAATACCTATACCCATGGCCAGGAAGATCCATAAAGTAAGATAGCGGTCAAGAAATTTTAATCTGGGCTGCATGATTATCGTTTGATTTTAGAAAAAACATAGAACATTTCTTCTGCAATTTGTAAGCTTCTTTCTCTATATACTGCTGTTTGTTCCGGAGTATTGTCTGAAATTTTAGGATCTTCAAACGTAATCGGAATTCTTTTTTCCGCACCTGGGATAAACGGGCATCCGCCATCTGCCTGCGAACAGGTCATAATTGCTGCAAAACCTGAAACAGGGTTGAACGGACTGTCATATTTTTTGGAAAAGCCCATAACAGGCAGGCCATTATCATTATATTTGATAGCATATACCGGATTTTCTGTTTCTGCAATATGAAAGACTGTAAAACCCTGTTCAGTTAAAGTTTCTGCTATCTTGGGGAATAATGCTGTTGTTTCCGTGCCACCTGAATAGCAATGAACCCCCGGAATCGTAAAGAAGGTAGCGGCTGCCTGTGCCCAAATCTGAGCCAGATGACTGCGGCGTGAATTGTGGGTGCAGATAAAATTCAGATTGATTTCTTCTCCATCATTTACTTTTTGCTGGATGAAACTGATTAATGATGTCAGAACCTCTTTTCTATCGGTATCTATATTTTCCCATTTCAGAGATTGAACCGTATTTAATAATTCTTGATACATGAGATTTTAATAAAATTAATTAGCAGCATCCTGATCCCGGAGTGCAGGCTGATGCTGGTTTTACAGATAATTCAGAAAGATTTTTCTTTTGTTTTTCGGAAGGAATTCCACAGGCTTCCTGGGCAAGACAGGCCGTTGTCTTATTTTTCAGGACGAAATTTCTACCGTTAAATTCAAGATCATATTTACCGATGGTCTCTCCCTGATATTCTACTTCAATTTCTGAATCTTCTATTCCAAGTTTCTCTTCAGAAAGTTGAATAATGTGAAGCAGTTTCCCCGGTTTCAGGCGGTGTTCATAATCATCAGCATTCCATAGCTGGAAGTTCACTGCTTTCTCATGTCGGATTACGCCACCGCAATCAATGAATTTTTTTACAATTTGTCCCACTTCTGTTACATGGAAATGTTCAGGAACAAAAGTGCCGTTTTCCAATTGAAATTCTACATTTTCTAGTGTCGGAAGAATTTCTTTGATTTCTGTTAGTTTCATTAGACTAAATTTATTTAATGTTATATTGCAATATTACGATGTTTGTTTTCAAAAAAAATGCCTTAACAGCATTGTTTTATTGTGACATCCTGATTAAAAAACAGGTTAAACTCGTTTTGAAATTGTTTCCAGGTGCTTTCATTAATACAGTAGCATACAGATTTTCCTTCAATTGAACCTTTGATGATTCCAATATTCTTAAGTTCTTTTAAATGCTGCGAAATGGTAGCCTGAGCCAATCCCAGTTCTTCAACAAGATCATTGCAGATGCATGCTTTTTGATTGATGATATACTGTAAAATGGCTATTCTTGCCGGATGTCCCAAAACTTTAAGAAGAGAAGCCAGTTTATTTTGTTCTTCAGTATAGATTTCGGTTTTAGTAACTCCCATTGTTTTATTTTTATATCGCAATATTACGATGTTAAACTGATATAAACATAAAAAATTTAATTAATTTCAATGATTTTATTTTAAATAATTGATTTTTAGATATTTAAATTTATTTAATGATTGGTAATGTCGAAAATAAAAAAGATGAAGCAGAAATACGCTTCATCTTTTGATTTATTTTTATGGTAAACTGATCTTTTTACCTTGTTCCGGGAAAATATAATTTACTTTCAGAGGATTGTCTTTCAACAGCTCTTTTTTAATCAATTCGGGATTATCACCTGTAGGTTTTCTATGAGTAACTACAATGTTAAGTCCCTCAAGGCTGCTTTGTCCGGTCTTTTCTTTCAGCTTGCTTAGCTCTTCAATCAGAAGATTAGGAGTAAGGTGTCCGAACAGCAGATGTTCAGGCTGGCTGTTTGGAAAAGAAACCTCAATTAATATAGTGTTTAACTGCCTTTTTTTAACAAGTGGAGTTATAGTGTTCCAAAGGTTATCAAGACGGTCAGATTTTTCTATACGGTCAGCACCTGTATCACCCAGATAAAGCAGATAGTGACTATCTCTTCTTACCAATGCGGCGCTGCTTTTATATGGATTTACATGGCTCAGTTCATATCCGGTTATGAAAAATGGTGTTTTGGGTGCCGGGGTTTCAGTTCCTTCCTGAAGTTCGTTATAATGGTATTTTCCAAGGATTGGTTTTTGGCCCTGATCGGCAAAATTAATCCAGGTATCCGTGATAAAATAATGATTTTGCAAAATCTGAATTACCGGAGCAATAGCAAAAATATCCTTTTTGGAATCTGCCGGAGAGTTGATGATCAACCCTGATAAATGATCCAAATGCCCATGAGATACAAAATATCCTTTTATCTGATCTTTCAGAACCGTTTCTGCGGATCCGTCAAGGCTTTTCAGTTGAATGGCTTTTCGTATTCCTGCATTTACAGTACCTGCATCAAGGCAAAGAAATGCATTGTCTTTCGGAGCACCTACCAGATAGGCAGATAAATTGTCTTCCTGCTCTCCACCATAGATCCCTAAGGGAATAACATCAAAATTCTGTGCGTGGCAAACAATATTCAGAAGAAGTGCCAATAAAGAAACTGCGGTTTTTTTCATAATATTTAAACTGGAAATCATCCTTTACAAGATGGACAGGGCAAATTTACGCTATTTTTTTTCGACAGCCTTTCAAGAACAGTAACAAATAGGATTGAATCAGATTAAGTATTTAAAAATCTGACTAAACAATACTTTGTATTTTAAATGCATAAAGCCCACAGAAATAATCGGCAGACTTTATGTGTTGGGAATATCGTTTTACTGTGGCTGCTGCTGCGTTACACAGTGTACCATTCCGCCATTGGCAAATAAGTTACGGCAGTCTATTCCAACAACCTGCTTACCGGGATAAAGCTGTTGGATAATATTATTGGCAACGGCATCATTCGGATCATTATAATTAGGTACCAATACACGGTTGTTAGCAATATAATAATTGATGTAAGAAGCACGTCCTACATTTTTTCCGTAGGTGGTTATTACGTCATTTCTGGTTAATGGAACTTTTACGAATTGGTAAGGAGATCCATTTTTTGTAGTAGCATCATATAATTTATCAATGTCACCGTCTGGAACCTGCCAGTAGTAAAGATCATCAGGATTCATGGTGATAATAGTAGAAGAATTTGCGAATCGGGCAAAACCGTCAATGTGCATATCGGTGATATCAAGGCCTGCTTTTCCATTCAGCCAGATAAATTTTGTTACTCCTAAATTTTTGGTAAATATAGCTTCTGCCTGCTGCTGTGTCATCCCCGGATTTCTGTTGTTATTAAGGATGGAACTTTTACAAGCCATCAATACTCCGTTTCCGTCAATTTCCACACTTCCACCTTCATTGACCATCACTGAATTGAGGTTGATCTTAGGTATATTGGTGTCTGCAGCTATTTTAGAAGGAATTGCATTACATCTGCTGTAATCGGCTTTGTTACCCCAGCCGTTAAATCCCCAGTCCTGAATGAATAACTGGCCATTCTGATCCTTTACATAAATAGGGCCGTTATCTCTAACCCAGAAATCATCTGTCTGATAAAGTTTGAAATTGATGTTGGTAAGGGGAACTCCGGCACTGTTTAATAACCCTGTAATACGAGCTTTTTCTATACCGTCATAAGCAATGATATGAACTTTTTCGCTCTGTACCAGTTCTCTGGTCATGGCTACCCAGGTTGCATCCAATCGGTTGCGGTAAGTTGTTCCATACTGATACTGATGGGGCCATTGAAGCCAGGTTCCTTCGTGTGGTGCCGATTCTTCCGGCATTTTGTAAACTACAGTTCCGGTATTTGCTGCATCCGGAGTTTCTACCGGATCTGACTGAGAACAGGACAGTAAAAGAGCGGGTAATAACAGGAACATGATTTTCTTTTTTTGCATAATTGATCTATTTTTAACAGGGCAAAATTAGATCGATAAAAATGTGAAAACTTGTCCCAAATTGACAATTTATTTTAAAGGCAATAAAATATAGGTCAGCTGTTCTTCCTGATTATCTTCCTGTTCAATATGTCTTTCGTATTTTTCTATGATAGGAAAGTGTGAAAATTCAAGACCAGAATTAAAGATCCAGCGGGAGTAGATTTTGGTGTAGGTTTCATCTATCGTTTCATAGCTGCCTGTATGGGTAAAGCGGGCATATTTACCACCGAATATTGATTTTGAAGGCAATTTTTTGTTGATGGACTGTGTAGAAGAACATGCATCATACCGGCAATTGATTTCTGTTTTAATCAATGGTTCGTCTGCTATAACTCCAAAATATTCTGTTCCGGAATCAGGAAAACCGTTTTGCATGAAGTTTTCCCACAATACTTCAATTTCTTCATTGTTATAATAGGTTTTAATGCTTTGATAATATACCTGCATTGGTTTAAGAAAGACAATTTCTGGTTCCAGTAATACATCAGATGTTACCGGAATAATCTCATCTTCACAAAGAAGCTGTTCCTTACCTAATCTTGCCGCTTTTGGAGAAATTCCGAAATGCTGTTTAAAAGCCTTGGAAAAAGAAGCAATATTGGCAAATCCAACTTCAATAGCAATTGTGGTGAGATTTTCCTGGGTATAAAGAATTCTCTTATAAGCATTTTCTACCTTCAGTCTTTGCTGGAAAGCGCCTATGGTTTCTCCGCAGCTGTACTTAAAAATACGCTGGATATTCCGGTAAGAATAGTTGGAGATTTCTTCCAGTTCCTTTACAGAGACGGGCTGATCATAATTTTTTTCCATGAAATTGATGACTCTGTAAATACAATTCAGGTTGTCTTCCATAAGCTTTATTTTTTTAGAAATATACAGTCTGAAATACATTACAAATAAAAGAAATAAAAAAATATCTCAGCAAAATTGTATTTTAGCTTTCGGTAAAAATAAATTAGAAACCCAAATTTTTACCTCTTTAAAAACAAAAAGCAACCCAAAAACTTGAAATAAACCATGGAAAAAGAATTATCACAATTAACCGACCATGAATTATTAGAAAAGAAAAAAGAAATCAAATCCAATAACATTCTCAATGCTGTACTTCTGGGAGTAATGGTAGGTATTTCGATTTATAGCACCATAACTGGCGGTTTCGGATTTCTGACCGTTTTGCCATTATTTTTTGCTGGTTTTATTGCCAGCCGCTGGAATAAAAATAAGAAACAGTTAGAAGAAGAATTGAACTCCAGAAATCTGAAATAAAATGGAGGACTTTAACAGACAAACGGAAGTAGGAGCAGTAGCCTATTTCCGTCACTGTATAAAAAACGGAGATGCTGCAGGAGCATTAAGCTGTTTTCATCCTGAAGCAGTTTACATTGACAGAGATGGGAGAGAGTTGAGAGGACTTGAACAAATAAACCTGGCAATGAATGAGATCTGCAGATTAAAGCTGGATATTCAAGGAGAAGTTCCCCATGTGACCGTTGTGAATGATCTTGCGATGTGGCTTGATCAGTGGGAAATGACGGGAATTGCTCCGGATGGACATGCTATACATATGACTGGTCATACTTCGTGCATTATGAAAAGGAATGAAAATGGGGAATGGCTGTGGCTGGTTGATAATCCTTTTGGCGCTGCTATACTTAAAAATGACAATATGGTATAAAATTTACAATAATCTTATTGAGAATCAAATTTATGAGACTTTTTGATTCCTGACCCTTGTCAAGGTTTTAAACCTTGACAAGGGTCAACAAAGTTTATCAGAAACAAAATAAAAAACCTTCAGATCAGTTCTGAAGGTTTTTATATTTAATCTGTCGGATATTGATTTTAATTACGCAGAAACTGCCCAATTCCAGGTGAATCAAAAGTAAAGACATTTTGATTTTCAGACTTATCAATTTTATTACTGATAGTCAGTGCCCATAATACTAATTCTTTACAGAAATTCTGATCTTCCGGACACAGTTCAGACGTATTTTCTTCCACTACAGCAGCGAGAGGAGCTATCCCATCGAGTTTAGCATAAAATTCTTCATCTGTATCATTATAATTAAGTTCCAGATGATTTTTATTGAACCATCTGATCAGGTCGGTATAAGGAGTTTTGATGCCTTCTTTTTCAAGTTTTGAGATGCGTGGAAACAGGCTTTCAAATTGAGTCATAACCGCTTTGTCAATCAGTATTTTGGCAACATAATCAGCGCCTTCCTGTTCTCCTTCATATACCAGTTCAATTTTTCCTGTGATGGAAGGAATAATGGACATGAAATCAAGTAAGCGGACAGTAGTTCGTTCAGTTCCGGATTCAATCAAGCGTAATTTGGCTGCTGCAATTAAATTCTCCATGGCACTGATGGTCAAACGGGCACTGACACCGCTTTTTGCATCTACATATTCACTGATACGTGCTGCAAAAGCTACTTCCTCCAAAAGATCTTTCGCCAGGTCAGGAATCTGTATCTGTGCTTTATCTTCAGCAGAAATTAATGCTTCCTGTTCTGTGATCTGTCTGGCAAGAGCAATTGTTTTGGGATAATGGGTGAAAATCTGGGACCCGATTCTGTCTTTCAGTGGAGTTACAATACTACCTCTGTTGGTATAATCTTCCGGATTGGCCGTGAAAACAAACTGAATATCAAGTGGCATTCTCAGCTGGAAACCACGGATCTGAATGTCTCCTTCCTGCAAAATATTAAACAGGGAAACCTGGATGCGGGCCTGTAAATCAGGTAATTCATTTAAAACAAAAATAGAACGGTTAGCGCGCGGAATCATTCCGTAATGCAAAACACGTTCATCAGAATAAGGAAGTTTTAAAGTAGCTGCTTTGATGGGGTCTATATCACCGATTAAATCCGCAACATTTACGTCCGGAGTAGCCAGTTTTTCATAGAAACGGTGAGAACGGTGTACCCATGAAATTGGAGTTTCGTCACCCAATTCTTCAATCAGATCTTTGGCATATTTTGAAATTGGCTGGAATGGACTGTCATTGATTTCTGATCCTTTTACGATGGGCATATACTCATCAAGCAGGTTGACCATACTTCTTGCAATTCTTGTTTTTGCTTGACCACGTAAACCCAGTAAATTGATGTGGTGACCGGCAAGAATAGCTTTTTTCAATTGGGGAACCACGGTGTCTTCATAGCCCCAAAGTCCTTCAAATACAGGTTCTTTAGCTTTAATCCTGGCAATTAAATTCGCCTGAATTTCTTCATTAATCGTTTTATGGGTAAAACCGGAGTCTTTTAATTCTTTGAATGTAATATCGTTTTTCATTGTCTTGTAATACTATTTATCTGATCAGATTCTCATCATAAATGATTTAAAATCTGATATTTATATTCTTCTTATTCTGTTTTTTTCGTAATCCTCGAAGATCATTTGCCCTAAACCTGAAAGTCCTGTCAGAAACGCTTTTCCTTTGTTCTGAGCTGTAAATTCTTCTACGAACTGACGCAGGTAAGGATCTTGGGCAATCATAAAAGTGGTGATAGGAATTTTCAGCTTTCTCGCTTGTGCTGCCCTGTTGAGACATTGGTTCACAATCTTTTCATCCAGACCAAAGCTGTTCATATAAAATTCACCGCTAGGCAGCTGAATACAGCTTGGTTTTCCATCGGTGATCATGAAAATCTGCTTGTTGGTATTTCTTTTTCTGCGAAGAATGTCCATGGCCAGCTCCAGGCCGGCTACAGTATTGGTATGATAAGGCCCTACTTTTAAATAGGGAAGGTCTTTGATTTTGATGGGCCACGCTTCATTTCCAAAAACAATAATATCAATGGAATCTTTGGGGTATTTCCGTTTAATGAGCTCCACAAGTGCCATGGCAACCTTTTTCGCCGGAGTAATACGGTCTTCACCGTATAAGATCATGGAGTGGCTGATGTCGATCATAAGGACGGTACTCATCTGTGCTTTATGCTTGGTTTCTTCTACGATAAGGTCGTCTTCCGTAAGGCGTAAGTCTGAGATTCCGTTGTTGATTTGTGCATTTTTTAAACTTTCAGTCATGTTTACGGCCGCTAAGTCGTCTCCATATTGAAATGAACGGTTTTCGCCATCGCGTTCGTCTCCAATTCCAGTTTTGCTGGTGCGGTGATTTCCCGCTCCGTTTTTCTTCAGTTTTCCGAATATCTGATCTAGAGCATACTCGCGAAGGGCTGCTTCCAGTTTTGGGGTTAATATATTTTTGCCTTTTCCACTTCCGGTATTACCTTCTTCAGGGTCTTCTTCTTTGATATAACCTCTTTTTTTCAAGTCTTCTTCAAAATCCTGAAGAGTATATTCATCATCGAAAATGTCATATTCCTTATCAAGCATATCAAGCCATTCAAAGGCTTCTTCAAGGTCTCCGGAAGTATGGGTGAGCAAATCTTTGAAAACATCAAAGACCCGGTCAAAATGTGATAATTCCTCCGGTACATGCTTACTGAATACAAAGCCTTTATGAGGATTAAAATTTTTATCTGTCATAAGATGATAAATCTGTTTTGCTGTTATTGTCTTTTGAATATTTCAGAGAATATAATGAATTATCTGAAGCATTCTTTAATTCGTTTCAAACTGAAAAGTTAGGAAAATATCATCTCAAGATCCCCTTAGAAAAATAGAAAATACTAATGATTGTGATATGGAATTAGAATATAAGACCTTATGTTTTGCAGGTATTGAATAGTATATGATATAAAAAATGCACAATATAAGGGTTGTGCATTTTTAGTATTATAAGAAATTGGCTTTTATTCATGATATTTTAACCCGTCTAAAGCTTTGTCAACCTTTTTATTTTCGCCATATACAATCATACCGATCAGATCCAGATTATCTGCAGTATGTTTTGCTATTTCAAGAACATTTTCTTCACCTGATCTGGTATCAAAGAGTTGTTGGGTATAGATTCCTATTGCCAGTTCACGGTCTTTTGCCCGGCGGAATGCTCTCTGAAGCTTTTCTGCATTATCTGCTTTATAGATAAGGGTAGGGTGTTTGATAAAAGCTAAATATTCCTCGTGATCTGCAGTGATGAACTTCTCACCATGAGTTTCGGGAAATTCAATTGCGATACTTCCTGCCAAAAAAGAAACAACATTAAGTTTTTGCCATGGCAAAAGGTCGCCTTTGATAACGATAGCTACTTTTTTATCGTACATATTTTAATTTTTTAGATCTAATTCCATCTGAATATTACAACGCTGATAAGGGGTTGAACGTCCGGATACTTTCTGGAAGCCCAGTTTGTAATACAGATTAATGGCGGGCTTCAGGGTGGTATTGCTTTCAAGATATATTTTTGATGCTCCGGATTCTTTTGCTTTGCTGATGATAGCCTGGCCCAGCAGCCAGCCTATATTCTTTCCCTGTGCTTTGGGAGATACAGCCATTTTTGCAAGTTCAAAATCATAATCAGGGTCATCCATTTTGATAAGGGCGCAGACCCCGAGCGGTTCTTCATTGTATAAAGCAACAAGAATCTTTCCTCCTTTATTTAAAATATATTCTTCAGGGTTATCCAATGCTTTATAGTCTGCATCTTCCATTTTAAAATAGGCAGAGATCCATTCTTCATTAAGTGCTTTGAATGCTGATTGGTATTTCGGATCATAATCAACGATCTTTACATTTTTACTTTCGCGGGCCTTTTTCTGTTCTTTTACTCTTGAAAGCAAAGATTTCTGTTCAAAAAGGTGCTCCCATTCTGCAAGTGCTTCCCAGAGATTATGAGTTGCTTCGTCAATCATTTCATCTATGGCATGATCAATATCTATGCACTGGATTTTTATATTTTCAGAAAGTTCTTTTCCTTTTTCTGTAAGTCCGGCAATATTTCTCCTCTTATCATTTGACTGCTGATTGTCCTTAACCAATCCTGCGGTGGTCATTTCTTTAATGATTTTGGTTACTGATGGTTGAGAATGTCCTATTTCTTCAGCGATTTCGGTAATGGTTTTTGAGCCACCTTCGGAGAGAACAAAGAATACCGGAAACCATTTTGGTGAAAAGTCAGCACCATAAAGTTCATAAATCTTTGCTGCTTCTTCTGTAATATTTGAAGCCATAAATCGCAACCTGCTCCCCAATGCAATTTTTCCTGTTTTCTCAAATAAATCCATAAATATAATTAATTATATAACTAGTTATGCAAATGTAATAAATTAATGAATACTGCAATAAATATTTTGATTGAAAAATTAAAAATTGAATTTAATGACTTTAAAATTAGTTTATTATGTGTTTTAAAGTCGTGAATGTGGGTGATAAAAGCAATAAAGCTCCGAAATAATCCGGAGCTTTATTTATACACATCATCTTACTATTATGTATTTAAGATTACCATCCCAAATAATATTCACGATCCAGCCAGTACGGCCAGTCTAATTTAAAATGAGTCTGAAGCATTTTTTCAGCTTCACAGAAGGCTCCTTCCACCCAACCTTGCTGATCAGAGTAGGCTTCCCCGATGATATGAATATGTTCATCTGGTAAAGGTTTTCTCATATAAGGCATGACATCTTTCACTGAGAAACCTGCCTTCCATGCATGATATCCTGCACCGTAAGGATCATCTGTCCAGTCTCTGAAATAAGTTATATAGGGCTGTGGAATATCTATGCCGTGTAATTCTTTCAGCTGGTTCATCAATTCATTCACCATGAATTCTGTAGCCTGAACATCATCAAACTTATGCAATTCTTCCAGTGATGCAGATCTGGCAGCTCTTACTTTAAACAAAACTTTGTCATCAGAAAGTGCTTTCCAGAATGTTTCCGTTTCCATATCTCCGTAGCTTCCCAGCAGCATAGAATTTTTAGTTTCTTCATCAGTACCAAAATAATAACATTGTCTCATAGGCAAGTCTGTAATGGAGTGTCCGGAATAAATATCAAGATCTCTCCACCACGGACCTTCAAATCCCATTAGGATTTTAAATGCAGGCTCCATAATGATAGAGCGGATATTTTTATTCAGTTCCTGATGCCTGTTCGCGTCAAAAAAGAAGTTATTCTGATCCAGAAGTTCTAGAGATTTTCTCGGCATACCCAACACTATAGAATTGGCATATACTTTCCATGTCGTGTTACTCTGTATATTCAGGAAAGTAAGTTCGTATTTATGAGTTGCAATTAAATGATGATCTTTGGTAAAGGTAATCAGTTTATTTTCAGACCAGATGCGTGCACCTTCATATTCCATGTAAGTGTTGGCTATTGCATAAGCAATGCTGTCATAACCTTCTTCAATGGTTTTATAGGTTGTATTGGCAGAAAAATCTCCTACCATATACGGAAATGCCTCAGCAGAATTCCAGTTGATGGTATTGGAATAATATCCTCCGGCGTTGGCCAGAAACTCATAGCCTTCCTGAGAAACCTGGTCTTTGATTAAATTCCAGAAACCGATATCATTTACCAGACGTTTGTCGTAAGGAGAACCGGGGAAATTGTACATCAGTCTTGGTTTTATAACATCCCAGTCCCGGCTGGTCAGTTTGAATGTATAATCATAGCCGTTAGGATCTGCAATGATCAGTTCTTTATAATTTTCAGCTACCCATGCATCTGCCATTAAAACATTGTAAATGATTTTATTGAATAACTGATCAGAACTGAAACCTTCATCTCCTTCATTCAGATAATAACGGGTAATCAGTTTGTTATCATGTTTCTGTTCTTCTGTCCAGGCATTCTGTTTGAAACGTTCTTTTCTGATGTACATCAGAAGTTTTTCAGGTTCTCCCATATGGAATGGGATAGGAGTCATCTTATCTTTCAGAACAGGAGTTCTTTTGCTTAGGTCTTGCTCTTTCAATGGATAACCTTCAATTAAAGTAGTTACAATTTCCTGAGAAGTCAGATAACGCATTCCTCCAAGCTCTCCCCAGAAATTCATTCCGGGCATGACTACGGATTCCAGTCTTCCGCCCAAGTTGTCACTCATATCGAAGACCTGTACTTCATGAGCCTTGTACTTATTATCGGTCACCAAACGGAAAGCAGTGTATAATCCGGAAGTTCCGGCACCAATAATGGCTACTTCTACTTTCAGATCGGTCTGCATTCCCGGATACAGCGGTGTTTCTTTATTTACGTTTTTTTGATTCATGGTTTTATAATTTTTTAAAGTGCTAAGAAATATTTATATCCTAATCGGAATGGAGTAATGTCAAAATCAGTATGTCCGTCTAAGGCAAGATCAGACATGATTTTACCTAAGAAAGGGGTGAATTTTGCGGCCCATCCTGTAGCATAGACCACAATATTTTTATGGTTGGGTACATAAGGAGGAGCAAAATCAATCAGTAATTCTTTATTGGGAATTGTGCTCAAAGCAATAAGACAAGTTGAGGTATATTCCGGAACTATGCTGAGACCAGTCATATGATTGTCTATCCACTGAGACGTATAGGCCAGTTCCTGCGGGTTTGGAATCAATGTTCTGTCACTTGGCTCTTCCAAAGGATTGATGACAAAATCCGGTGCCACACGGATGTATTCCGGATGATCCCATTCAACCGAAGGGAAGCCGTAAAACTGATTGCCATTATCTCCCGTTGCATTCTGGAACACAAACCAGGTCGGATACTGTATCGAAGGATTGGTCTTTTTGAAATAAGCAGAAGACATATTCCAGTAAGTGGCTTCTATTTTAAAATCAAGCAGGTTGATAACACTGTTGATGTAAGGGCCCGGGATAATGGCCAGTTTTTTGGCAATATAAATTCCATTGGGAGTAGTAAGCTCAAAAAGTTCACCGTTTTGTTTGATTTCAAGTACAGGAGAATCTTCTCTAAGTTCTACGGTTTCTTCTTTCTGGCAAAGGCTTAGAAGCGTTTCAATAGTTCCTTTAAAATTAATGCTGGCTCCATCAGGCTGAAACAGTCCTACGTAATTGTCAGGCAGGTTTTTGAAATGATACTGCTCTTCAATTTCCTTTGAAGTTAAGTTCGTATAGGGAACACCTAGGGCTTCCAGAGCTTTCTCTGCTTCAGCAATATTTCCTTCAGTAGAGTGTACTTCAGGATCTCCAAACCAGAGTGTACCTACTTTATCAAGCAATTGGGTATCTGTCTTTTTTTGAAGTTCATCCCAATAAGGTTGGGAATCCAAAGCCATTTGTACCATATATTCATCCGGATAAGGGATCCGGAACTGGCGGGATACTCCTGCTGAACTGCCAAGCTGATTCACAAAGGTATATTGTTCCAATACCAAAGTCTTAGCCTGGCGCTGACCAAGATGGTAGGCCGTTGCCAGGCCTATTGCTCCTCCGCCGATGACAATTACGTCGTAGTTTTCTGTAATCATAGGTTATTTTGTTTTATTTTTTATAATCGTATTGAAGGATATAGAAAAGTAAAGACGGCAATCAGTAGAAATGCACACCATTGCTGGTCTTCAATAATCTCCGAATCTCATTCATACGATGGATGATGTGTAGAGACGAATCTGCCGGTACATGTGAATATTATGGTTTCCCAAGGAATATTGCCACTATTAATAAGCATTTCAAAGTAACAAAGAAGAGGATATATGTTCTTAGAGTGTAAATTACCAATTGTGGTATTGAGTAGAAATACTTAATGGCCAGAAAGTTTGTTGGGCAGGGGAATAATGATTCTTTAAAATGACTAAATACAGGAGTGTAAGGCTGATTTTTTCATGCTTTGATGATCAAATATTATTCGGTAGATATAATAAAATAAGCAGATGCAGAATATTTTACAGAGCATCAACTTTTGCAATTGATCTAAAAAAATAGATTTACGTAAATAAAACTAAATGTTTACAAAGCATTTTAATAGTAAAAAAAAATAAATTCTGTGAGTTTAATCAAATATTCATTATTATAAGAAGACAAAAATTACTTTAACTTTGCGAATAAGATGATATACTGCTATTATGAAATTGTTGAAAATAATAGTATATTGTTGAAGGCTAATATCTAATGGACTTATGTGGTCAGGAAATTAATTTAACTGATAAACAAATATGAAATATAAATTCTTAAATTTTAAATTGAGAAAACTTGTTCATTACTCATTGATCCTTTGTATTTTACTGATACAGGTCATTATCGCCATATTTTTTTATAACGAATTTGTCAACGGGAAGAAGCTGAAATTTATTAAAGACCAGCTGGAGGAAAGCCGTGCATTGGGAGGATTGACAGATAATTCCAGAAAAGATTTTCTGGATGCTCAGGAACATCTTCAGAAATATATGGCTACTCAGGATAATAAAGAGCTGCAGCTATATTTTCAGTCGTTGAGAAAACTTAAAATCAATTTTGATAAGATTGGTGAATATGAAAATACAAGCCCAAGGCTGAAAAAGAACCTGGCTGCTCACCGTCAGGATACCCTGAAGACGGCAAAACTGAAAACATTGATTGATTCAGTATATCAGACATCTCTGAATCCGCCAGCAAACATAGAAGAGAAGCAATATGAACCGACAAAGTATAAAAATGACTTTGAAGACCTGAAAATTCAGACCCGTACATATGCCGATACTGTTAAAAAGAAAGGCTTTTTCGGTCGTATAAAAGATGCTGTAACAGGGAAAGTGGATGTTCAGAAGGAAAGTACGGTAATTACGATGACCAACAATAAAACCATAGATCTTTCTCAGGTAAAATCCAAGATGGATAACACGATAAAGTCTATGGATAAGCATTATGCCGCTGAAGTAAAAAAGGTACAGATGCTTGCTGCCCAAAGTCAGAAAAATAACCTGCAATTTTACAGTAACTTTAGTAAATTGCTTGTTTACAGCAACGGATTGATTGAAGTCTATGAAAATGCCATCAAAGATTTTAAAACAGAACTGGAAAAAGAATATAATGAGCAGAGCTCTAATAATAACAGGATTAGGACGTATCTGGTATTGGGATTGATGATTCTTATGTTTATTGTATCTATTCTGATTATGTATTTTACAAGACTGGCGTTTATTTATGAACAAAAACTGGATGCTGCCAATAAAGAGATTAAAAAGAACCTTAATTTTAAAAACAGAATTCTGGGAATGCTGAGCCACGATCTGAGATCTCCGTTAAAAATTATCAATATTTTTATAGATAAGATCCACAGAACTACAGAGGACGAAACGATAAAAGATTATCTTAAATCCATCAAGTTTACCAACAGTACTCTGCTTCTGCAATCTAACCAGATTCTGGAATACACTAAAAATGAGAATGCTGAAAAAGAACTTATAAAATCGGTTTTCAATCTTAAAGATGAGATCAGTTCTATTGTGAAGGTCATTACCCCTTATCTGGAAACCAGAAACAACAGATTTGTGGTAACAGACAGAATTCCTGAAGAGGTAGAGGTTTATTCGGATAATATAAGAATCAACCAGATTTTTATGAATATTCTTGGGAATGCCAATAAGTTTACAGAAAACGGGCAGATTGATCTCGTTATGGCTATAGAACCTATAGGAGAAAACAAAATTTCACTGATTACAACGGTAGGAGATACCGGAGTCGGGATATCAGAATCTGATCTTGGTAAAATTTTTGATCCATACTATCAGGGAATGGTTTCTGATGAGGTAGATAACCTGGGGGCTGGGCTTGGTCTTAACCTGGTAAAAGAAATTGTAGAGCTTTTCGACGGTGATATATCGGTGGAAAGTAAATTACACAAAGGAACAAAAGTGACATTCAGGATCAATTTAAATCGTAATAATAATGGAAACACCAATTCAAAATAAAGAGATTATTTTCCTGCTGGCAGACGATCACAGCATTGTACGTCAAGGGATGGAAATTGTGATCAGTGATATTGTTCCCAACGCTAAAGTCTATCAGACTTCATCCTTACACCAGGTATTGGAGCTGATAGAATCAAAAGGAGTTGAGATGGCTATCATTGATGCACATTTCCCGGACGGAAACAGTCTGCATATTCTGCCCCAGATGAAAAGTGTAAATCCTGATCTTAAAGTCTTGATTTTTACAGGGCTTGAAGAGGATCTGCATGGCCTTAAATTTATCAAAGCAGGGGCTAACGGCTACCTGAGCAAACTGAGTGAAGAGGAAGAGGTAAGAGAAGCAATCACCACTTTTATAGAGAAGGGAGAATATTTTTCTGATCTTTTGAGGAATTTATTGGTGCAGCTGGTCTACAATCCGGATCTTATAAGCCCCCTCAACAGTCTGACCAAACGGGAATTGCAGATTGCAGAACTCTATGCCGAAGGCTATGGAAACCTGGAAATTTCAAACAGCTTGAATATCAAACAGAATACAGTAAGCACAATCAAAAAAAATATTTTTGATAAACTAAAGATAGAGAACATGGTTGAACTGGTGGACCTCATTAAAACACACCATAAACTATAGCAGTCTGTAGGATATTTTTCACTTCTTTTTGTCAGATAATTCAATTTTATCGATAAATATCTATAAACGAATCGAGATGTATCGATGGGGTTTGTAGAGGATTTTATTTTGTAATGTTGTTCCTTTGTACTGTGAAATTTAAGTAATGAAAAAAGTAAATTAAAATACTTATTCAGGTTTTAAATTTCATACACAAAACAACAAATGATTATAACTATACAATTAATAAACAATAGTTATAGAAACACAAATGATGAAATTAATAACACACTGATGAAATTAAACGTGGTGATGAATAACCTTAAACGGGCTTCTTAAAAAGCCAGATGAAAAAAACACAAATATATATAGAGAGGTTCAGTTGACAGGTTACAATTACAAAACAAAAAAGGAGGCAGACAGCCTCCTTTTTGTTTTTTATCATTTGATAAACAGATGCTGTAATCTATATCTTAGTTTTGTACTCAAAAAGATGACAGGAGAAAAAGATTTGGCCGTTCTGCTTCAGAACATGGAACCGGTATTGAATGCCGGGGAATATGTATTTTGTACTGTTGAAAACCTCATTGAGATACCGGATATAGAAAAGGTTTTGTTTTTCTTTCGGGAAACTGAAGCGGTTACTATTGTTTTAAAAAAAGAGATGGCAGATGAATGGAGTATGACTTACAGTTATATTGCTTCATGGATTACTCTGAATATTCATTCTTCTCTGGAAGCTGTAGGGCTCACTGCAGCTTTTGCAAATGCCCTGAAACAGGAAAATATTAGCTGTAATGTAGTTGCCGCTTATTTTCACGATCATATTTTTATTGCAAAAGAAGATGCTGAAAAAGCCATGAAAACCCTCAACGCATTGAAAAAGGCTTAAGAAATTTCAAAAAATCATCTTCATATTTTCCACTTGTAATTTTCACCTTCAAAAATGTCTGATTAAATTCCCAAAATGTCCTGTTGATAAAGCTTTTGCGTGTTCTGCCTGTTTTTGTGTTTTATGTTTGCACCATAATCAAACAAAAATAAACTACAATGAAAACAATCAGAAAAATTTCAGCCGTTAGCCTTTTATGCTTAACTCTTTTTACCGTAGTGACAGTTTCCTGCACTGAAGAAAATGAACCTCCCACGGTACAGGAGGTACAAAACAGAAACCATCAAGCCGCCAAAACCCAATTCATAAACGTTAAAGGAAATACTATTGCATACCGCGTTTTAGGAAAAGAAGATGGGATCCCATTGGTGCTTCTGCCGGGATTAGGTGGGTCTATGGATGACTGGGATCCTGCAGTGACAGACGGACTGGCAAAAAAATACAAAGTAATTATCTTTGATAACAAAGGAGTAGGTTCATCAAAAGGAACAACTCCCAATACTGTTCAGGCGATGGCCGATGATGCTGTCGACTTTATCAATGCATTGAATTTGAACAAAGTGAATATCATGGGATTTTCCATGGGTGGGTTTATTGCTCAGAGAATTGTACTGACGCATCCTTCATTGATTAATAAAGTAATTTTAACCGGAACAGGGCCTCAGGGAGCAATCGGATTATCAAACTTACCTAATATTATTGCAGGAACAGCGGGATTAAGTCCTGAAGCCTCATTTTTGAAATTCGGATTTACAGAGTCGGCTCAGAGTACTATGGAAGGAAAAGCATCTTATGCAAGAATTCAGCTTCGTACAACAGACAGGGATCTTCCGTTAAATGACGCTGCTTCAAATTCTCAATTTACGGCTGTATTGACCTGGGCTCAACCTAATGCTGATGCTCTTACAGAAATAAAAAAGATCAAAAACCCGGTATTGATTGTTCATGGTGAAAATGATCTTCCTGTGTCTGTTCAGAATGCCAAAAATATGGCTCAGAATTTAGATCAGGCAGAATTGGTGATTTTTCCGGATTCAGGGCACGCCTCTTTTTATCAATACCATGATACCTTTGTAGCGAAAGCAATTGAGTTTCTTGGGAAATAGATTTTATTTTTAAAATTCATAAAAAAAACAACTCGCTGCACACACAGTGAGTTGTTTTTTTATTGATGAAAGACTTAGCTGAATTTTTTCACAGCTTCCACGCTCACCGGAGTAAAGAAATTAATCATGTTTCCATCCGGATCGCAGAACAGAAGTGATCTGTTTCCCCATGGCATTGTTGTAGGTTCCTGGATAATTTCGGACGCTATACTTTTTATTCTTTCATATTCATCATCTACATTTTTAACCATAAATTCAATAATGGTTGATTTTGTTCCTGCGAACTCTGTAAGACCTTCCGAAAACATCTGCATCGTCCGGGTACTTCCGATGGCAATGGTTATGGAACCTGCAGAGAGTTCTGCAAAATCTTCAGTGTACCATCCGGCAGTTGCTCCCATGATTTGTTCGTAAAATTCTACTGCGGCTTTGATGTCTTTGCTGATGAGCCTTAATGAGGTAAGTTTCATAAGATATTTTTTGTTTAAACTAATTTTAAACAAAGGTAACAGGTAGTTATGACAACAGTTTGTCAGTAGAAAATTGAAGCTTTTAGACTAAATTATTTTACTAATAAAAATTAGCAATATGAATTAACCGCTTAAAGTCGATGATCTGTATTTTCCGCCCTTCAGATTTTATGAGTTTTTCCTGTTTAAAATCATTGATGATGCGCGCTAATGTTTCTCTGGCTGTCCCTACCATATTTGCCAGATCTATACGGGAAAGGGAAATGAATACTTCCTCGTCAGGGTCATCATTTGATTTGTACTTGTCATGGAGAATAAGCAAACTCAAAGCAGCTCGTTCTCTGACTGTACGATGAGATAAAACAGCAATAAGATTGGCCATGACGCTGAATTCATGACTTAAAGATTTCAGCAGCAGCCCTGAAAGTACTGATGACTGGCTGAGGATATCCAGAAAACTGTCTTTTGAAATGAATGAGATGACAGAGTTTTCCAATGTTGAGGTAGTGTCTCCGTAGGATTCATTACTCAGAATGGCAGAATATCCGAAAAATTCACCTGAACTGTAAATGTAAATAATCTGTTCCCTTCCATCATTATCAACCTTGTATTTCTTTATTTTTCCTTCATTGAGATAGTAAACGCCATTAGGTTTTGTCCCGTCAGTAAATATAGGCTCATTTTTACGGTAGTTTCTGGTTTTCATTGCTCCTGTGAGAAGATTCTTATCATATTCAGGAAGCTCATCAAAAAGATACTGATTATTAAAAATAAATTTTGAGATCATAATTTTTCTATACAGGATATTGAATAAACGCTCGGTTTTTAACTTAAATCACATTTTAAACTGATGCAGATCACCAGGTTTTTTTCCTAAACGAATTACTTTTACAAAAGTAATAAAATTGATTTTGAATTAAGAAACAGAACATTTCAGAACACTGCAGAGAAGCTGTTTTTGTTTTCTGTACGGTCTGTAATTTATTACTGAGAATACACAAAAGGGATATGTAAATCTATAAAGAACACTGGATAAATATTTAAGCGGACATGTTTTTCACAGTTTGACGCTGACATTTCTAAATTATTTTTTTTTACTTATTTATCTTATCCAGCTGTTCTTTTTGGCAAAAGTATCCAGATTCTATAGAGATTTAAGATGTTCAGACACAGAGGGAAAAACAGAACTTATTTTCACAATCTTAAGCTGGCATCAGCACTTTCATTCGTTGCCGGAATAGTGAATATTGTAGGTGTTTTGTCTGTTAAAGTGCTTACAACCAATATAACAGGACACTTTGCTTTCTTTTCTGAAGAGATTCTTCTGGATCATTACAGCGAAGCGCTTACTTATTTTCTGTTTATTATCTGTTTTCTCGGTGGAGCCTTTTGTTCCAGCTTTCTGGTTGAATTTTCATCAGGACACAGGACAGTTCGTCCGCATCTCATCCCTTTAATAACCGAAATCTTAATATTAGGATTTGTAGGAATGTCAGGTTATGAGGAATTAAAAATTTCGGTATCTCCTCATGCAATTGCAGGACTTTTGCTGTTTGCAATGGGAGTTCAGAATTCATTGGTGACAAGAGTATCTCAGTCTGTAGTGAGAACTACTCATCTTACGGGATTATTTACTGATCTGGGCATAGAACTTTCAAAACTGTTTTTTAAAGAAAGAAAAAATGAACAGCGGCAGCTTAAAAAGAATATTACGCTGAAACTGGTGATTATTGCCTGTTTTTTTTCAGGATGTATCATTGGTGGTTTTGGTTACAGCATGATTCAGTTAAAAACACTGATTATGACTGCAGGGTTATTGTTCTGTGTAATCCGGTACGATAAACTGCTGTACAGGTATTATTCCTTAAAAAGGAAGTTGAGATAAAACAAAATAAAAAAGGATATTCCGGTGATTGGAATATCCTTTTAAACTTATGGAGTTACAGGCTGGATCACAAAAGTCTCCGTATCTGTTGTATGGGCGGAAAAATAACCCAAAGCTCCATTGTTGATATTACTTGGGGGATTGGCTGGAGTAGCACCACCGCCATTGCCTCCGGAAATTTGAAGCAGCGCACTATAATAAGTGAATATATTGTTATCAATAGACTGCATTTCTACATGGATTTTGTCGCCTACTATCACTTCATGGTCTCTGCCGTCGTTATCATCATTAGGCAGAATCAGTGGCTGTTGGTTAGGCATTCCGTTATTTACATTGTCGGAAAATGTATTCATGTATTTTTTAGGAAGATCATTGATCGTAAAACTAAAAAGATAACGGTTGCCAAGCGGCATCGGATCGGTAAAAATCGGTAAAAGGGTATAAGTAGTTTTGGTGCCAAATTTGAACGAACTCTGTTCAAGTCCGTCAAAATGAACAATTTCAGGCATGCTGCTCTGAGCGGTATACTGCTTTCCTTCCGCCTGTATCTTCAAAGTATAAGTTCTTCCGGGCTGACCCACAAAAGTGGTTGTCTGATACATACCGTTTCCTGTGTACTGCAGTGTTTCGGTTTGGCCCGTATTATCACTTAAAATAACCTGAGCGCCCGTTACAGCCGGATATTGATTAGGTTCTGAGAAACCTACTGATTTTGTAATTCGTACAGTATAAGGCCCTGGTTCATTGGTTACATTTCCTTCGATGACAATATTTCCGCCCTGATTATTCAGGTCCAGATCGATCTCTTTTTCACAAGAGGTTAATGCGAAGAGAGATAATATGATATAAAAAGTATTTTTCATGATTTAGAATTTGAAGTTATAAGTGATATTGGGTACCCATCGGAACAGAGAAGTCTGCATTGCACGTGTTGTTCCGGGACGATCTGGATTGTCTTCAAAATTGATTGTGTAGGCATTTTCTCTACCGTAAAGATTATAAATACCAAAGGTCCATGAACCACGGAATCGCTTATTGGATGTTGGCTCATAAGTCGCACTCAGATCCATTCTGTGATAGGCAGGCATCCTGTCAGCATTTCTGTTGCTGTACTGGAATATGGTTTGTCCGTTCAGCTCATATTTTCCGGTAGGGAAGGTAACGGCATTTCCTGTGCTGTAAACGAATAATCCTGAAAAGCTCCATTTCGGATTAAGCTGATAAGTGGCAACGATAGACAGGTCGTGGGTTTTATCCATTCTGGCGTTGTACCATTCATTATTATTAATCCCGTTGATTTTTCTTTCCGTTTTAGAAAGGGTATAGGAAATCCATCCTGTAAGTTTTCCGCTTTTCTTTTTGGCAATAAGTTCCAGCCCGTAAGCTCTTCCTTTACCGAACAACAGTTCACTTTCTACATCAGATCCGGCATCAAATCCGATCTGAGCCCCATTTTTGAAATCGATTTGATTTTTCATGGATTTATAGTAAACTTCAGCATTCAATTCATAATTATTGTTGTTGAAATTTCTGCTGTAGCCCACACTGATCTGGTCTGCAATTTCAGGTTTTACTGTATAACTGCTTCCTATCCACTGGTCAGTAGGATTTCCGCTGTTGCTGTTGCTTAGAAGGTGAAGATTCTGTGTGTTTCGGGAATAACCTCCTTTTACACTGCTTACTTCATTGATTCGGTAGTTTGCGCTAATTCTTGGTTCAGGATTCACATACGTTTTCCCGAATTTTCCTTTCTCTAAGAATTTACTGTCGGTAAGTACCCCGTTTTCATACGTATTGAAAGTATCTCCTCCCAATACACTGAATATCGCAAGTCTTACTCCGTAATTGATGGTTAATTTTTCTGTTGCTTTAAAATCATCATTGATGTACACTGCGTTTTCCCATGAGTATCTCGGATTTCTTGGGAAACTGCTCACTGTAGTACCGGAAGCGCTGCTTGGAGTAAGGGTATGATAAATAGACTGAAGACCGAAACGTACAGAATGCTTATTCCCGGCAAACCAGGTAAAATCCTGCTTAAGGTTCCAGTCACGTATTTTTGAATTTAAATCAAATACCGTATCATCATTTTTCAGACTGATTTTATAATCATAATTACTGTAGATGAATGAAGTATTGGAGAATAGTTTACTGCTGATAATGCTGTTCCATCTCAAAGTGGCCGTAGTATTTCCCCAGTCTGTATTGAACGTGTCTCCCAGTCCCAGAACATCTCTTCCGAAGTATCCCGAAAGATAAATACGGTTGTTTTCGTTGATCTGATAATTAGCTTTCAGGTTAAGGTCATAAAAGTATAACTTGTTATCCTTATAATCTTTGTTGGTTTTAAGAAACAAATCCGCATACGTTCTTCTTCCCGAAACAATGAATGATGATTTTTCCTTCTGAATAGGCCCTTCCACACTCAGTCTGCTGCTGATAAGACCGATTCCACCATTCAGGTTGTAGTCCTTATTATTTCCATCTTTCATTTTGACATCCAGTACAGACGAAAGCCGGCCTCCGTACTGTGCACGACTGTTTCCTTTGATGATACTGGCATCTTTCAGAGCATCACTGTTGAAGGTGCTGAAAAACCCAAGAAGGTGAGACGCGTTATAAACAGGTGCTTCATCCAGTAATATCAGGTTCTGGTCAGTAGCACCGCCTCTTACACTGAATCCGCTGCTTCCTTCACCGTTACTTTTGATACCCGGCAGAAGCTGTATGGTTTTCATCACATCCTTCTCCCCAAAAAGAACAGGAAGTTTTTCTATACTTTTGATATTTAACGTTTCAGCTCCCATTTGAGCGGAGGTTAAATTTTTATCCTTTTTAACAGCGGTTACCACTACTTCATCAATGGCCTTTGTGGTCTCTTCCTGAGGCAGAAGAGGAAGATCAAGTTTCATATTCTGATCTACTTTGATCTGCTGTTCAAAATCTTTATATCCCGGATTGGAAATAATGACGGTATAAGTACCAGCAGGAAGTGAAAGAGAGTAAAATCCATACTCATTGGCTGTAACGTTGATGCTAGGATCTTCACTTACTTTTACTGATACTCCTATGAGCAGCTCACCGTTTTTTTTGTCTTTCACAGTTCCGCTTACAGAATAGGTTTGCTGGGCTATTGCCAGGGTACTGAAACAGAGCGCTGCGGTGGCAGCGGTAATTTTTAAAAAGGATGTTTGCATTAGTTTATTTTAAAGTAGTAGATCTCTTGTATAGGAATTAATGTTTTGTTGATGTACGATTAGTTAGATGAATAGGGGATTTGTTACACGTAACAAATTAATTATGAAATAAATCCATTGAAAATGGGTGCTGTTGAAAATGGTAAAAGCAAGAATAAGGTGAGACTGTTACATAAAAAATAATATTATGCATTGTATATTGATTTATTAATTGTTTTTTAGTTAATTATGTTAAAAAATAAATTATTAACGGTTGTTGTGTGAACTTTATTGCTGTTTGTTATAAAAATTATACCCCTGAACACTTAAAGGGCTTTTATATCCTGTGACATAAAGACCTTTTTAATTTAAAAGGTTCTTTCGGAGCTTTTGATCAGAATTTTAGTCTTATCTTGGCTAAGAATTAAGAGGAAAGAATATGGAAAATGTAAAAATGTGGATCAGGAAAAATGGTTCAACAGCAATACTGACAATATTATTCATTATTGTATTGGTGAATAAAGATGCAAAAGCATGGCTGATGAGACAGGTTGCTTCCACAGGAATCCTTAATTCCAGTATATCAGAAACAAAAGAGGATCAGAATGCTTCAACACGAGTTTCCTACGCCGGGTTTATGCTGAAAAATGAAGACGGAACCGTCATTAATATTTCTGATTTACAAAATAAAGTAGTTTTCATTAACTTTTGGGCCTCATGGTGCCCTCCCTGCAGAGCAGAGTTTCCCTCAGTTCAAAAGCTGTACGATCATTATAAAAACAATCCGGATATGGTATTTCTTACCGTAAATCTGGATGACAACACTGCTCTTGGAAAATCATATTTAAAAGAAAAAGGCTTTACAGTTCCTTTTCTGGTACCGGCTGGCAATATTCCCGGAGTACTTTACAGTGGATCATTACCTACAACCATTGTGCTGGATAAAAAAGGCGAAATCCGTCTGCATCATAAAGGATTAGCAGATTATAGTAAAGATACTTTTTACCAGCAGATTAATGAGCTGTTGAAACAAAAGCCTTAATTTTTACAGCTATGATTTCTTTTGTCATATTAACTCTAGTAGAAATAGAATCTGAAATATTGAAAGTGAAAAGTCCTTTGCAGAATTTTTCCAAAACAATACTATTTCCTTTCTCTGAACGATACAGGAACTGGGTCACTCAAATACCAACAGCAGAAATTTCTTCTGAAACGATCCTGTATAATTCGGTGGAGGCTGTCAATGAGAATAAAGAATTTGAGCTTACTGATTATTGGTGTTTTGCAGGTAACGGGCAGGGTGATCGATGGTTCCTGAATATTAATGATCAGGTTTTTTTCTATAATCATGATTATGATGAAAAGATGGAACCTATGAATATTAATTTTGAAGAATGGTTGCAAATGGCTTTTGTTATCCGGCAGTTGGATGTTTATTTCGATGAATACGACAACATCCCGGAACCTGTTCAACAAGAGTTTTATAAAACCCTGAATCGGCTTCATCCAACATTAAGTGATGTTTATCCGTTTGCATTTTAACACTGTTTATATCATCAAGACAATGAATTTAAATGTCTTGATGAAAAAAGAGTACTTTTATATTACAAGAAATAGAACATGCTGCATTTGCTAAGGTCTCACATTGAAAAAATTATTCCGCTTAATGATGATGAATTTGAATTCATATCATCCTGCTTTACGTATAAAAAATATAAGAAACATCAGTTTTTGGTACAGGAGGGAGAAATGGTGCCTTATAATTATTTTGTTCTGAAAGGTCTTCTGAAACTTGTTTATACCGATGAAACCGGAAAAGAACACATTATTGGATTTGCGATGGAAGACTGGTGGGAAACAGATTTTCCGGCTTACTATCAGCAAACTCTGGCAACGATGTCCTTGGAATGTCTTGAAGATACAGAAGTATTGTGTCTTCAGTTAGAAGATTACAAAAAGCTGTGTGCCCATCTGCCAAAACTGGAACATTTTTTTCTGGAAAAAGCATATATGGGATTTATTACTGCTCAGCAGCGAACCATTTCCATGATGACAACCGGAATAAAAGAACGATATGATCAGCTTTTGAAAAAGTATCCTTCTCTTGTCCAACGTGTCCCAAAATCTCTTTTAGCCGCTTATTTAGGCGTTTCCAGGGAAACTTTAAGCCGTCTGCCATTGTAAAAAAGTGATCGGACTCACCTCATAATCGTGATCCGAATCACACAGATTTGCTGTAGTTGTTCTGCAATTTTGTACCGTAACATATAACAAATTCATACAATGGAAAAAAGAACGGTTAACCCATGGAAATGGCAGGATGAGAGAAGCTATTCTCAGGCTGTAGAGGTAAAAAATGTTGAAAGTACTTTATACTGCTCAGGGCAGGCGGCTATTGACCCTGATGGAACATCCAGTGATAAAGATATGAAATCACAGCTGGAACAGGCTATTGCCAACCTGGAAGAAGTGATCCACACAGCGGGATATGAATGTAGTGGTATAGTAAGATTAAATATCTATACAACTTCTACTGCAGAACTCTGGCCATATTTTCCCATTCTTCAGGAGTGGATTGCCCAACATAAAATACAGCAGGCCGTAACGATGCTTGAAGTAAAAGGGTTGTTTGAAACATTAAAGGTTGAGCTTGAAGCAACGGTAGTGAAATAAGTGATAAATATGAGTTAAAATACAGACCTTCAAAATGTAATTTGGAGGTTTTTTCTTACATTTATCTTATACCAATTAACATTGATCGAGACATTATGAATATTCAACTTTTTTCAAAAAACGTTTTAGTAGGTGGGGCAACTCAGGGAATAGGAGCAGGAATTGCTCTGGAATTGGCAAAATGCGGAGCGAATGTTACCGTTATGGCCCGCAATGAAACAAAACTTAAAGATTTCGTTTCTTCACTGCCGGTCATCAATCCGGAACAGAAACATGAATATCTGGTGGCTGATTTCTCGGACTTTGAAAATTATAAAAAAATTATAACAGGATATTTTAATGACCATTCTGTTGATATTCTGGTGAACAATACAAACGGTCCGGAACCAGGTTTAGCACTCGATAAAACCCCGGATGATTATCAGAAAGCATTTGATCTTCTATTTAAAACGGTTTGCGAAACAACACTATTGGCTCTGCCTCATATGATCCAACAGAAAAACGGCCGTATTATCAACGTTTCTTCTCTGTCTGTTAAAGAACCAATTGGAAGTCTGGCATTGTCAAATTCTATCCGTTCTGCGGTCATTGCGTGGGCAAAAACTCTTTCTAATGAAATTGCACAACATAATATCACCGTAAATAATGTTCTTACAGGATATTTTGATACTGAACGGATTCAAAAACTGGTTACTCATGAAGCTCAGCAAAGTGGTGATTCGGCGGAAGAAATAAAAAAAGCAAGAGAAAATAAGATTCCCATGAAAAGATTCGGGCAGCCGGAAGAATATGGCCACCTGGTAGCTTTTCTGGCCTCAGAATATTCAAATTATCTTACCGGAACAAGCATTCCTTTGGATGGAGGATTGAATAATACATATTAAAAAATGGTAATTCCATACAATTTTACACTAATCCTGTTATTTTATGCCTCTGTCATTCTGAATGTAACGAAGTGAAGTGAAGAATCTAAGCAGTATATGAGATTCTTCCTTCGTCAGAATGACAATGGTGTAAGGCTATTATAGTCACCTTAAAAACTTATAATTAATAAAGTATATTTAAGTTTTTTTAAATCTTTATTTTCTTCTTATATGAACTTTTTTATACAGGTTCATTTTAAACTAATTGAATTGAAATTAACACTTTTATGACTTTTGTGGTTAGAAATAAAAATATGTAAATAAATTTTCTTTCATGTAATAAACCCTTCCTCCCGGTTGTCATATACATATTGAAAATATTATATGAAAAACTGGTCTTTTAAAAAATGGAACACCGTACTGGGATGGTTCCTTTTCGCTGTTGCACTTATCACTTATCTTTCAACCATGGAGCATTCCCTGAGTTTTTGGGACTGTGGAGAGTATATTTCTTCTGCAGTAAAACTTGAGGTGACCCATGCTCCGGGAGCTGCTTTATTCCAGATTGTAGGAGCGGTGGCGAGTATTTTTGCCTTGGGAAATGGAGAAAATTATTCCATTGTGATCAATGCCATGTCAGCATTGTTCAGTGCATTTACTATTTTGTTTCTGTTCTGGACGATTACCCATTTTTTAAGACGGCTTTTGAATAAAGATTTTGAAGGTGTTACCAGATCTCAGGAGATTTCAATCCTGTTTGCTGGAGGCATCGGAGCTTTATGCTTTACTTTTTCAGATACCTTCTGGTTTTCAGCAGTAGAAGGAGAGGTCTATGCAATGGCTTCTATGTTTATCGCGTTGCTGGTCTGGCTGATCACCAAATGGGAGAACGAATCTAAAGTAGCTGACAGCGAGAGATGGATCATTCTTATTTTCTTTGCAATAGGACTTTCTGTGGGGGTACATATGATGTGTATGCTGGCTATTCCTGCCATATGTCTGGTATATTACGCCCGAAACTATACTTTTTCCTGGAAAAGCTTTCTGGTAGCTAATCTGGTAACGTTGGGAATTCTTGCTTTTGTATTCAAGATTATTTTCCCTTTGGTGATGACGATATTTGGAAAACTTGAGATTTTCTTTGTAAACGGGCTGGGACTTCCTTTTCATTCAGGGACGATTGTAGCATTTGTTCTTATGATTGCTATGAGTTATTTCCTGATTAAATATGCGAGGAAAACAAAAAGAAAAGTTTATCAGACCATCGTTTTGTCACTGGTTTATATGATGATTGGTTTCTCTTGCTGGCTGGTAATTCCCATCAGGGCAAATGCCAATCCGCCGATGAACCTTAATGATCCGGATACCGCAATAGGAATGAGAGATTATTACAACAGGGTACAATATGGTGACTGGCCCACAATTTATGGACAGAACTACACGGCATTTCTCGACAGAAACGGCTTGGAAAAAGATGAAGACGGAAGCTACAAAAGAGATGTGACCGGAGATATTTACGAAAAAGATGAAAAAACCGGAACCTACAGAAAAACCGGGGAACGATTCAATTATGTGTTTAATAAATCGCATATCAGTTTCATGCCGAGGATGTTCAATGAGGATAAAGAGGTTACCGCCAATTATATTGCCTTGTATGGCGCTCCTGATTTTACTTTCAATTATGATAATGAAGAAGTAGCAGACAATCCGGAGGCTAAAAGGATTTTTGAAGACCTGAGAGCAAAATATGAAGGAGATTCCATTACCGCAGAAGATTATCTGAAAGTAAAACCTTACGATCTTATTAAGGTAAAACGCCCTTCTTTTGCCCAGAATATGGATTATTTCATCTCATTCCAGAACGGATACTACTTTGTCCGGTATCTGATGTGGAATTTCGTAGGAAGACAGAATGATCTTGAGGGACATATGGAAAATACCAATGGTAACTGGATCTCAGGGTTTTCTTTCATTGATAATGCGTTGTTGGGTGATCAGGATCATATGCCGGCTAAATTTAAAAATGAAAGTACCGTCAAGTTTTTCTTTCTGCCATTGATTTTAGGGCTTATAGGTTTCTTTTTTCAGCTGAACAGGGATTTCGGGAGATTTTATGCTGTTCTTTCACTGTTTGTTCTTACAAGTATGGGAATTGTCTTCTACACCGGGGTAAAACCATTTGAAGTAAGGGAAAGAGATTATGCGATGGTAGGCTCGTTCTATGCTTTTGCTATCTGGATTGGTCTGGGAGCAGGAGCTGTTCTTTGGCTGATTCAGTCTAAACTTAAATCTAATACAGCTAATATTATGCTGGGAGTTGTGTTGCTGGGGATTCCTTTTATGATGGGGTTCCAGAATTATACGTCACATGACCGCAGTAAAAAGACTGCAGCCCGTGATTATGCCTATTCATTTTTACGTTCGCTGCCTAAGGATGATATTATTTTCATTTATGGTGATAATGATACCTTTCCGGTTTGGGCAATTCAGGAAACGGAAAGATTCAGGGATGATGTGAAAACGGTCAATTTTACTCTTTTAGCCACGCCCTGGAATATAGATCAGGTAAAAAGAAAAACATACAATGCCAAGGGAATTCCGGGAGAACTCACTCACGAAGAGTACAGAGACGGTGTCAACGATCAGGTTTATCTGATGAAAAAAGAAGATTGGGAAGGACTTTTCCAAATGTTGAAAGAACAGGGAGCACCGGACACAGCTTTCCAGGAGTTCAGAAAATATCTTACCCAGGATTCTCTGACGGTGAAAGATGCTATCAGGTTCCTTAAACTTAAATCTTCCGAAAAAGATGAATTGCTGAAGATGTATTTCGGGGAAAAGCAATATGAAAAATATAATATTCTTCCGGTAAGTAAATTTATTCTTCCGGTAAATAAGGAAAATGCTGTAAAATCGGGGATTATCAATCAGGCTGATCTTTCTAAGGCAGTAGATCAGATTATGATCAATTATGAAGCAAATACCCTTTACAAAAGCAATCTGATGATGCTGGATATGCTGGCTAATTTCGACTGGAAACGTCCCATTAATTTCTCATCTGGGGGAATGTATGAAAGTGAGAATATCTTTTATCTTGACGAATATTTACAGTTTGACGGTTTCAGCTACAGATTGGTTCCTATTCACACGCCTCAGAGTCCGGATGGGGATAAAGGAAGAGTAGATGCCAACTCACTTTATCAGGTGGTGAAAAACTTCAGATGGGGGAATTTTAAAGACCTCAGTGTTTATTATAATGAAACGGCAACTTCCAATATTTTAGGTTACAGAATGTCCGTAAGCAGGGCTGTATCTGCACTTGTAGTCAGCGGACAGAAAGCGAAGGCATTAGAACTGCTGGACCTTGCAGCGAAAGAAATTCCGGTTGAAAAATACAATGATCCAAGGTCATTAAGTTCAATGGTAACCGGATATATTGTTGCAGGACAGGAGCAGAAAGGTCTTCAGCTGGCGGAAACCCTTAAGAAAGGAATATTTGAAGAATATGACTACTATCAGAATCTTTCTCCGGCATTTAAAGCGGCTGCCAGAAAACAGATGAGGTCAAAACCAATGGAATATGCATTAGTTGTTTCAGCAGTTACAGAAGCTTACAAAACATTAGGGCAGAATGAAAAAGCACATGCTTATCTTTTAAAGTCAATGGAACCGATTGATAGAAAATTCAGTGTTTTTATAAAAGGATTACAGCAAATGGGCAAAGAAAAAGCGATTAAAGAATCTGAAAATGTACGGCAGATTGCACCTTTTTACCAATATTTATTCAATGTCATGGAGCCTTTTGATTCTGCATATTCCAGAAAAAAGGAAATTGAAATTACCAATGCTATGATGAAAGCGACACAATAGATTATAAATGGAAAAGAGTCTGTTTCAGAAGTGTCATTCTGAATGAAATGTAATGTAATGAAGAATCTCATGTATATGATTATCAATAAGATTCTTCCTTCGTCAGAATGACAAAAGTCAACAATTTGACTTTTGAAACAGCCTCTTTTTAATTATAGAAGCTATCTAAACTTACAGTGAAGATTCTTAACCACAAAAGTCACAAAAGTTTTAAATATGCAATTTTTTCTAGAGCCAAACTTTATACATAATAAGTGCCTAAGTTTTGTGAAAATCTTTGATTTTCATCTTATGTGAACTTTTATCCGACATTATTTTAAACTTATTTGGACTAAAGTTTTTTAAAATAAAAGCTTTTGTGACTTTTGTGGTTTTTTCTGAAGTTTAACTAGCATCAATAAAATAAAGTCAAACTTATTTCCAGAATTCATCTTGATAATCATCCTTTTCTTCTGTATGAATATTATTCAGCGCTGTTCCGATTTTTTCTAGAACATGTACTTCCAGTTTTTCTTCAAGATGAGGAAACCATTCGCGCTCTTCAAAACGGATATGCTGTTCCAGAAGGTCTGCAAAATCTGAGAAAAGATCAATGTTTTCTGAGGATGAAATTTGAGAAACAATATTCTGAATCTGTCTGTGCTCTTTCTGTATACGGAGCGTATATTCATCTTCAAGATAAAGAAACAGAATTTCTTCTTCTTCTCTGAAATGCTTTTTCAGATGATGATTCCAGAAATACAGAATATAATCTTTGATCCGGGAAACCTCAATTTCTTTTCTCAGTCCCTGTCTTATTTTCCAACTGCATAGAAGCCCGAAATGGTGATCTTTGGAAAGCGGGATAATATTTTCATTGCGTTTCATGATTTTTTTTGATTAAAGGTAATCAAACCTCACAAGCTGGATAACTCATGAGGCTTGAATAAAGAATGCTAACGTTTTTCTTTCAACGACCAACCCAATTTAAGTCCGATGATGAAAATTACCAGAAGCAGCTCACCTGCAGCCAGTAAAATATCTCCCGGAACACGCATCCATCTCAGGAAGTGCATGATATCCGTCTGCATAAATTCTGCAGAACGTGCATACCAGTAACCTTCTTTTATAGAAGCTACCGACTGCATAATGCCTATAGGAAGAAGACTGATGGTTACCATTACCAGCAAGCCGATATTAGTCAGCCAAAAAGCCCAGCCTATTAATTTATCATTCCATTGTCTGTCAGGATAAAGTCCCCGTAATACAAACAACATTAATCCGATTCCTAAAATTCCGTATACTCCGAACAAAGCAGCATGGCCGTGAACAGCGGTAGTATTCAGTCCTTGAATATAATAAAGCGCAATAGGCGGATTGATAGCAAATCCAAAGATTCCGGCACCCAGAAAATTCCAGAAACACATTGCAATGAAACAGTAGATCGGCCATTTATAAGCCTGAATCCACTTGGTTGATTTACTCAGCTGGTAATTTTGGTATGCTTCATAGCCAATCAGGACAAGCGGTACAATTTCCAACGCACTGAAAGTAGCTCCTAATGCTAATACTGCTGTAGGAGTAGCACTGAAATAAAGGTGGTGGAATGTTCCCAGAATCCCCCCGGCAAGAAATATAATCGTAGAAAACAATACTGAATTCGTGGCAGATTTCAATCTCAATAATCCCAGTCTTGTAAATAAAAATGCTGCGACTACTGTTGCGAATACTTCAAAAAAACCTTCTACCCAAAGGTGAACTACCCACCATCTCCAATATTCTGCAATGGCCATATGGGTTTGTCTTCCATACATTAATCCTGCTCCATAAAATAACGCAATGGCTACAGCTGAAAGAGTAAACAGTGTCAATAAATGACGGTCTCCATCTTTACGTCTTAATGCCGGAAGAAGAGCTCTTACCATTAAAATCAACCATAGAATAAGGCCAACCAGCAGCAAAATTTGCCAGACTCTTCCAAGTTCCACATATTCATAACCCTGGTGTCCCCAAAGGAAATTATCAACAAGACCAAGCTTTTGCATTACACCAAGCCACTGTCCGGTAAGAGAACCCAAAACAACGATCAGTAGAGCTCCGAATAAAATATTTACTCCCAGCTTCTGGTACTTCGGCTCATGCCCGGAAACGGCCGGGGCAATATAAAGTCCTGTTGCCAGCCATGAGGTAGCAATCCAGAAAATCGCCAGCTGTACATGCCAGCTTCTGGAGACCGACTGAGGTAAAAACTGATCCAGAGGAATACCGTAAAATCCGCTTCCTTCCACACCATAGTGAGCGGTAACGACTCCGGCCAGCATTTGAACCAGAATCAGTAAAGCAACTACCCATATATATTTTAAAGTAGCTTTCATAGAAGGAGTAGGCTTCATATTTCGCAGCGGATCTTCGAGTGGAAGGATTTCACTGACTTCTTCCTCTTTATTTCTGGCATGGTAAAATACCAGAAGACCTACACATCCCAACAGGAGCAGTACGCTGAAACCAGACCATAAATGCAGTGAAGGCGGAGGAACATTTCCTACCGATTCATCATGCGGCCAGTTATTGGTATACGTCACATCATCTCCGGGTCTTTCCGTAATACAAACCCATGTGCTCCAGGCAAAGAAAGCATTCATCTGAGCCATTCTTCCGGTATCTTTGATGGTATTCTCCGGGATGGCATACTGATCCCGGAGTTTTGCCATAGAAGCATCATTCATAAATAAATTTGAATAATACTTGGCTAATTGTTTCTGTACTTCAGCCCGTTCAGGAGAGAAAATAATTTCATTACTGTTTTCATTAAAGGTGTTAGTACGAAGTTCTTTCTTCAGCAATACCTGATATTTGGCCTGTTCATCATCCGGAAGGTCTTTATATACTTTACCGTCTTTTTTGGCCAATTCATCAAGCAGCAGCACAGATTCCCTGTGAAGGTAATCCGCAGTCCAGTCCGGAGCAATATAAGCACCATGTCCCCAGATACTTCCCACTGTTTGTCCTCCAATAGACTGCCAGACATTCTGCCCGTCTTTTATATCCTGTTCGGTAGCGATCACAGTTCCATCTGTAGTTACTACTTTCTCAGGAATTGGAGGGATTTTTCTGTAAATTTCAGTTCCATAAAAGATAAGAACAGCAAACGAAGTAACCATTACTACAGCAAGCCATATCCAAAGTTTTTTAGGTGTCATTCTGTATTATTTTTTATGATTCAACGGCAAATTCTTTCTCTAGTCGGACTGCTTTTAGGAAAAGGATATTATTTTCAAGATGAATGTGTTTATGTAAGTCATTTTCAAAATCCTGAAGCATGGCAAATGCTACCTTGTACGTATTGCAGGCATCTGCGGGAGGAAGATATTCATCCGTGATTTCAGCAATCTTTCTGAAACGTTCTCCTTCTATTGTATGTTCATGCTGCATCATATTAACAGGGTTTTCTACTGTTCCGAAAGCAGGTTGGAGGAGTACTTCGCCTGATATTCTGGCTTTCACCATATTTCTTACGAAAGGAAACAGGATCAGTTCTTCTTTTTTCATATGAGCTGCCAGATCATGTGCCGATTCATTGAATATTGCATTAATTTCAAACAGCTCCGGATGTCTGTCTCCGTGAACTTTGCATAATTTATCAAGGAAAGCTTGCAGAACAGGTGTCTTTTCTTCTACATAACGGTGATGGGTTTTCTCAATATAATCTGCCAGTAAATCCAAAGGCCAGCTATTGAAATCTATTGCAGATCCTTCATTTTTCGGAAGAGCTTCGAGTTCTTCATAGATTTTTTCCGGAGCCAGTTTTTTATTGCTGCAGGCTTCTTCTATGGTTCTTCCGCCTTTACAGCAGAAATCAATTCCGTGTCTTTTAAAAATTGCTGCCGTTCTGAAATCTTCAGCAACCATATTTCCTATAAAGTCTGTTCTTGTATTCATAATATAATACTTTTTTATCTTTTATTATTTTAAATTTTTTTACTACTTCTTAAGTGACAGAATATATTTTACCATCAACTTGGCATTATCTTTACTCAATCCTGCGTGAGGAGTCATGGGAATTTCTCCCCAGTTGCCTTTACCGCCGTCAATAATTTTCTGTGCAAGCATATCAAGATCTGCTTCTTTGTATTTTGCTGCAACTTCCTGATATGCGGGGCCTACAAGTTTTGAATCGATTTTATGACATGATAAACAATCTGTTCCTTCTACAAGAGATTTTCCTTCCGCAATATCTGCATCAACTCCTGAAAGAGGAGTGGCGGCTGGTGCTGCTTCCTGAGGTTTGGGCTCTTCCAGCATTGTATTGGTTTCCTTCGGTTGAGGAATAGGATCTGTACCTTTTTTATCTGAACATGAAGTTACAGCGAGTGAAAACAGCACAGCTGTTACAAGTAATTTTTTCATAATCTTATCCATTTAAAGTTGTATTTGTTTTTTTATTTCGTTCACAATAGCTTCATAATCGCTATCGAGCCCTTCTTTTTGAAAAGCCAGAGTTCCCTTTTTTGAATACACTGTAATGATGTTGGAGTGGGAGAATTCAATAGGAGAGATCTGTTTATATTTTACAGCCATTATATTAGCCAGTTCCCGGATATCTTCTTCATTACCCCGGATGAAACTCCATTCTTTTTCATCGAATCGGTTAACATACAGGTATCTCTTCATTACTTTTGGAGTATCATTTTCCGGATCAATGGAGATTAATACATATTGAATATCCTTTGGGTCTACTTTTCCTACTTTCTGAGCAATGGTTCGCATTTCTGCGGTCAGTTTTGGACAGGCCGTTTTACAGGAAGTGAAAATCATTGCGGTTACCAGTACTTTTCCTTTCAGATCTGAGAATGTAATGTTTTTGCCATCCTGTTTTTCCCAGTTTGTCTGTACGTTGTAGATGGATTCTGGGCTTATCTCTTCATTTTTCTTGCCGCAGGATATCATGATCAAAGCCAGTAATATCAGGGTTATATTTTTCATAAGGGTCAATTTTTGTTTTTAGCACATCTGAATCCGAGATTATTAAGACAGTAATCTGCTTTTATACTTCCTCTTAATGCGTACCGGATAAAAGCTGCGTAATTTCTTAAGTCAGAAGAGGTTACTGCTGCTCCGGCACAGAAGAGGTTGTTATTCACGGTATTATCTTTTCTGGATTCACCGCTCATCATCACTGAATTGAAATCATAAGTCCATTCCCAAACCATTCCATACATGTTATAGATTCCGTAATAATTGGGTAGTTCTTGTTTTATAGGTTGTTTGTTTTTATCCTTTTTTTGATACGCTTTAAGAATATAATCCGTAAAAGTGGGATCTTTGGAGGCATCCGGAGATTGTTGATCTGCCAGTGCTGCATATTCCCATTCGTTGATTGCCGGAAGTCTTTTTCCTGTACTTTTTGCATACGCTTCAGCTGCAAACCATGAAATATTGGTAACGGGTGCTTCCGGACTTATTCCTGCCGGGATTTCGTAGTCACTTTTCCAATGTTTCAGATAATTACTGTCTGCATAAAGTTTTAGTACTTTACTTCTTGTCCATTGAGGATTTGCTTTAAGAAATTCAAGATATTCCCGATTCGTAACAGGGCTGTCATCCAGATAAAAAGTCTGTACCCGTACAATCCTTCCCGAATCTTTTCCGATGAATGCCTTATACATTCCTCCCGGTATTTCAATCATTTTTTTCTGACTTACAACCAGGTTTAAATGATGTTGAGCTGGAATTTTTATCTTCGGAC
This sequence comes from Chryseobacterium sp. GVT01B, assembly GCF_019970045.1. Taxonomy (GTDB): domain Bacteria; phylum Bacteroidota; class Bacteroidia; order Flavobacteriales; family Weeksellaceae; genus Chryseobacterium. The sequence goes on along the minus strand of NZ_JAHXYI010000002.1, from coordinate 622,609 downwards.
TTTTCGTCTGTTCAGAACAGCATGTCATTAGTGAACATACTGCCAGACCTACTATAACTACAAAAGCTCTCATTGTTTCTCTTTTGAAATCCCAATGAACCTTAATTCATTACTGATTCTTTTTATATACTGCCGGATTTTCTGGTCCTGTTACTTTAATCTTACCTAAAGCACCTTTGTTGAATGCCCTGAAAATCGCGTGATCTACAATCACATATTCTCCGGGAACTGTTGCTTTAAACTCTACGATAGACGCTCCTCCGGGAGGAACTACCGTTGTCTGTACATTGTCATTTATTTTGCTGCCTCCTTCGATGTATACTTTATCAAAGATTTCACCAATAATATGGAAAGAAGAGGTCAGGTTCGGACCGCCATTCCCAACAAAGAATCTTACTGTTTCCCCTGTTTTTACCTGAAGTTCTTTATCCCCTAAAAGAGATGCTGTATTTCCGTTGAAGACTACATATTCGGGATGTTCGGCAATCGCTTTGTCCATGTCAAACTCCTGCAATCCTTTGTCTCCGAATTTTCCTTTAGTATAAAAGTCTCCCTGCATGATGTAGAATTCTTTGTCTACTTTTGGAAGACCGCCTTCAGGCTCTATAAGGATAAGACCGTACATTCCGTTGGCAATATGCATTCCTACAGGTGCTGTTGCACAATGGTAGACATATAATCCGGGGTTGAGTGCTTTGAAAGTAAAAGTTGCTTCTTTACCAGGAGCCACAAAAGTAGCTTCAGCACCGCCGCCAGGTCCGTTTACTGCATGAAGGTCAATATTATGCGGAAAGGTATTATTTTCATGGTTTTTAAGATGAAGTTCAATATCATCTCCAACTCTTGCCCGTATAAAGCTTCCGGGAACCGTTCCGTTGAAAGTCCAGAAATTATACTGTGTTCCATCTGCCAGTTCTCCTGTTTTCTCTATCGTTTCCAGTTTTACAATAATTTTTTTAGCAGCACGGTTTCCCACTGGAGCCGGAACATTGGGTGGAGCTGGCATTTTTAATTCTTCGCTTGTGCCATCCGTTTTGATATTCTCTGTATTGGCACCATTCATTGTATCTGACGAAGTGCTTTGTTTGCAGGCATCCAATATCATCACTGTGCATAATGCTGTGGTGAGTACGATCGTTTTTTTCATAATAAGGGAATTAAGAATTTAAATTTTTCTGCTGGAGTAAGCATTGTATAGAATTGCTTCAGTATTCATTTTTTGTTTGGTAAATTGTAAGCCTATGGCTATACACAGGATGATTGCTTTGGCAGATTCGGCATAGATGAAATAGTTATGCATTTCTGAGGATCGAACAGGTTTTCCGGCTGATAGCAGTTGGGCCCGGATATCAAGAACTGGGAGCATCCAGAACTTCTCTAACAGGAGGATTGCTAATAAAAAAGCTATTAATATAAAGTCTGTTTTCGTATACTTTTTTCTGCTTATAAGCATTCCTGCTATAATAAGGATCAGAAAAACACACTGTATTTTAGTGGATATTCCAAACATCATCATTCCCAGTTCAAGCGCTACAGGAAGCGTCATTCCCGGAACCTGAAACTTCATTGGCGTTTCCAGAAAACTGACCGTGATAAAAACACCCACCATCAGGCAAAGCATCATTAATACAAGAGGATTTTTAGCATTCAGTTTCATCTTTATTTAGATATTAACACCTTTTTGTCTTTTATTAAATAATTTTTTGAATGAGTTTCTTTAAACTATCAATAAATATTCAGGTTTTTGAATTTTACAATTTAGATTGATTTACATAGCATAAACAGGGATTTATTCATCCTGAACTGCAAATGATTCGGGGATCTTAGCGGTTTTTGAAAGGTACTTTCTTCTTCTTTTCTTATACAAATATAAAATCTATTTTCAATACAAAAGAGTAACTTATCCTTTATTTATTCTGACTTTTATCACCTTATTTCTACTATTCTTTTTTGGCGATAATCACTACAGCACACATATTTTTTTCATGTTTTTTAAAGATTTTTTTCATTTGAAAAACTCTCTTTCTGATGGAAGGATTGAGTAATATGTTTTTAGCGATTTTAACGGCCCCGGAAATCCCTTCATCATCAATAACTCTTTGAGGTTCCAGAAGATGCATCGGTGCGGTTTCTACTTTTAAGACTTTAAATCCTTCTTTTTCCAATAATCCAGTCCACTCAGAAACGGTTAACGGGCGTGCATTGACCTTGATAGCCAAAGCCAGTTCCTTCTGAATATGCAGTTTTACATTACTGTCGAGATTATCAGGTCTTAAAGCCAGTTCATGAATTGCATAATATCCCTGAGGTTTCAATATTCTGTAGGCTTCCTGAATAATTTCTGCTTTCCGGTGATCTGCATGCATACTCAGCATAGCTTCACCATATACTTTACTGGCTGATTGTTCCGGTAAAAAACTTTCCGCAGCATTTCCCAGTTTAAATAAGGCTGATGTTCCCCGAAATTTTTTGTTAAGATACTCTACGGCATTTTGTTCAGCATCAATTCCTATGTAAGAACCAGGCTTTTTTTCCAATGTCATGTGTGCGGTAAAACCAAGACCGGGAGCAAATTCCACCATAGCAGCAGTAGAGTTGATGTCCAGCATTGATAACATCTTTTGGGTAAGGGCAAGACCTCCTGGGCGTAGCACTTTTTTACCGATTTTAGCCAGTAACCAGTGTCCGGACATTTTTTCAATATTTTCTGTATGCATTAGATTAATAGGTTTATGAGATAAGTAATTTTTTGGATTTATTAATATATAAATACCTTTTTATCTTTTATTTATTTAAATTTTTTTTACACCTTCAAATGGGTTAGTTTTAAATCCAGATTATCAACGAAATTTTGAATTTTTGAGGTTTCAAGCATGATACGGAGATCTTGTCTTATACTTTTAAACTGCTCATGTAAAGGGCAGGGGTGCGTTTCTGAACATTGATCCAAACCAAGTCCGCAACCGGAAAAAAGTTTATCACCATCAATTTCCCTTACAATATCAGCAATGGAAGTTTTCAGGTTTTTCTGATCCATATAAAAACCTCCATTCGGGCCTTTGGCAGATTGTACAAATCCTTTTCTGCTGAGGTCCTGCAAAATTTTGGCGATAAAGTGTTCCGGCGAATGGATGCTTTTTGAAATGTCTTTAATCCCGACCCTGCTGTCATTTTTAGACTGCTGGGCAATGTAGATCAAAGCTCTTAAGGCATATTCACAGGTTTTTGAAAACATTTTTATGAGTTTTATGAGACAAAGATAGAAAGAAATTTCTAATAAAAGATAAATTACTCTTTTATTTTTTATTAAAGCTGACGAGCATCATATGTAAAGCTGACTATCCAATGGAATTTTGAGTGGTTTTATTACTCTTTCTCAGGTCTGAAGGTCTGGATTGTGTAAATTCACGGAACGTATCACTAAAAGCGCTGATAGAGCTGTAGCCAACATCATCAGCTATTTCATTGATGGGTTTATCCGTATTTAAAAGCAATTCAATGGCTTTTATAATTCTTAGCGTTTTCAGGTATTGAAGAAAAGAAATATCCATGTCTGCTTTGAAAAGACGGGACATGGAGCGTTCACTCAGCCCGAATCTGTTGCTTACATTTGCCAAAGTAAGTTTTTCCCCGATATTCCATTCCAGATAAGATACAATCCTCATCATCTGTTTGTTGTGAGTCGCGGGAAGAATAATAGGTAAAGGCTGCTGGTGGGTTTTTGGCAGTATCTTTTTTAAAGCTATCAGAAATTCAAAGTTTTCGTCTTTTGAGGTAACATGTTTTTCATCCCATATTTCAGTATACTTGATCATCTGGATCAGCAGTTCTGATGCCGGATATATTCCCAGTCTGCTGTAGAAAGGATCTGAGAGATCATCATGGGCATAGAAATAAAGAGAGCGCAGAACAGTGGCGGTGTGCCCGATCTCTAAGATATGCTCCATCCCCTGCGGAATCCAGAAGAAATGCCGGGCCGGAACTACATACGTTCTATTGTTGATCGTAATATAGGCAATACCACCTTCTACATAACTCAGCTGTCCTTTTGTATGCTTGTGGAAAGGAATTAGTTTTTCCGATTTTTCGTGCATAACAAATACACTTTTGTCGTCTTTATCAATATCTGGAAGTGCAGCAATTAATCCCATAAAAAATATAAAATACCAGTAAAAATGCAAATATAATCATTTGGCCGGAATCATGTAAAAGTTGACTATTTTAGATAAATATAATTTCAGGATTGAGGATAAATTTGCAGTGCAATAATTCAAAAATTCAAATGAAAATTTATGTCGCCGGATTGCTGATGCTGGGAATTTCCTGTACAATATCAGCTCAGACAGGCAGTCCAACTAAGGATACTATACGACTTTCCTTAAAAGATGCGTGGCAAAAAGCTGAAGAAAACAGCCGCCATATCAGAATCAATACCATCAATGCAGACATTGCGGAAGCTGAAGTAAAAGATGCGAAAAGAGAACGGCTTCCTGAAATAGAAGTTAAAGGTTCTGCAGAAAAAGCATCCAACATTCCTATCTATGAAAACGGAATTTTTTCCAAACCAACCCAGCATGAAGTTATTCATACTCTTTACCGGGCCGGAGCAGATTTTTATCTGAACATTTATAACGGAAATAAGCTGAATCTTAAGATTAAGGAAAATCAGACCCTTCAGAAAATTACGGATATCCAGAAAGACCAGGCTATTTCTGATATTCATTACAAAACGGCAGCGCTTTATCTTGAGCTTCAAAAAACTTTAATTTTCAGAAACCTTATTCAGCAGGATATTGCCGATCAGAAAACACAGCTTAAAGAAATTCAGGCCCTTTATAAAAACGGAGTTGTTTTAAAAAGTGATGTTTTAAGGATTGAACTTGAACTTTCAAAGCGGAAGATGGCATTGGTGACTATAGAAAATGATATTCTCATTGCTACACAAAAACTGAACATTATTCTGGGTATTCCTGATGAGCAGACTGTCATTCCTGAAGCACCATTTAATCAATGGGATGAAAATACCTCTTACAACGACTACTTGAAGCTGGCACTGGATCACTCTTTCAATTATCATGTTTCTGAACAGCAGACAGCGCTGAGTAAAATCAAACTAAAGCAGATAAAAGCCAATGTAAGACCTAAAATCGGGATGTACGGTGAATTTTATTATGCCAATCCGCAGATTTTTCTCTATCCCTATAATCCTTATTGGTATTCATTGGGAATAGTTGGTATCAAGGCGTCTTTTTCCATTTCTTCCCTTTACCATAATACCCATAAGGTAAAAGCCGCACAGCTGGAATTTGAAAAAGAAGAGGAGGTACATAAAGATACGGAAGACAAAGTAAGGCAACAGGTGAAAGAAGCCTACCTGAGGTACCAGGAAGCCCTTGAGCAGATAAAGGTAGCAGAAGCCAATGTCATCCAGGCTAAAGAGAATGCACGTATCATTAAAAATACCTATTTCAGTCAGACTTCTCTTATTACAGAATTGCTGGATGCAGATATACAGCTTCTTCAGACAAAATTTGAACTGGAAGCGGCAAAAATTATGGCACAGAACAATTATTATTTACTACAAAATATTACAGGCGTTTTATAATACCATGAAAAAAAAATATACTCCCACTGACAGGATGATCACAAAGATCACAGGATGGATTTCAGTTTTAATTGTTGCAGCACTTGCTGTTTGGGGTGGTTTTACCCTAAAGGACTACTATGCATACGAACAGACCAATGATGCACAGGTTCAGGAATATGTGAACCCTATTATTTCAAGAGCCGGAGGATTCATTGTGGCCGTGAAATTTGAAGAAAACCAGGAAGTTAAAAAAGGGGATACGCTTCTGATTATAGATAACCGCGAATATATTCTTCAGCAGAAACAGACGCAGGCAGCGCTCCAGAAAGCCCGTGCCCAGCTGAAAGTACTGGAAAGCAACACCGGTACCACAGAAAAAGAAGCTGCTGCAGCAATGGCCCAGATAGATGCCAATAAAGCAAAAGTATGGAAGCAGAAGCTTGATTATGACAGATATAAAAAATTATATGATGAAGAATCTGCCACAAAACAAAGGCTTGAAGATGTAAAAGCAATGTTGGACGTCAATGAAAGCGATTACAAATCTTCGCAGGATAATTACGCTGCTTCACGATCAAAAATAGATGATATTCAGGCAGAAAAGACAGTTGTTCTGGCAGAGATTGCAAGACTGGAAGCACTATTGGACCGCCACAAACTGGATGTAAGCTATACGGCAGTTACTGCAGCTTATGACGGAAGAATGGGACGTAGAACCGTGGAAGTAGGGCAGATGATTGATGCCGGAGAAACGCTGGCATTTATTGTCAATAATGAAACAGATAAGTGGGTGGTTGCCAATTATAAAGAAACACAGATCAGGGATATGCATATCGGGGATCATGTGAAAATTGTAGCAGATTCTTATCCTGACAGGGAATTTAAAGGAACGATTATTTCACTTTCTCCGGCAACCGGATCAAGTTTTTCATTGCTGCCTCCGGATAATTCTACCGGGAACTATGTGAAGATTGTTCAGCGTATTCCTGTGAGAATAAAAGTAGATGGAATAAGAAAAGATATTGAGGTCCTGAAAGTAGGAATGAACGTGAATGTATATGCCGACAAAAAACATTCTAATGGCTAAAAGACAAATGCCTTTTTTCAAAAGATGGGCACCGGAATGGCTGATCAAGATCATTCTCTTTTCGATGACTCTTCCGGGGATCATTATATTTTTTCTTCCTTTGGCTAATGTGAATGCTGCAGCGGGATATTATGGATGTGAACCTGCGGATATTCAGTTTTCTGTAGCGCTTTTCTATGCAGGATATGTAGGATTTTACAGTCTGGAAAGAAGGTTTTTCAGCTTTCTGGCAGCAAAGGAATATTTTCTTCTGTTTACCACGCTGCAGATTTTAGCTTGTCTGGCGTGTTATTTTACCAAGGAAATTTACATCCTGTTTCCAGTACGTTTTATGCAGGGAATGTTATTTGCAGGAAACGTGAACCTTTCACTTACTCTTATTTTTACGAGACTGAGCAGTGAAAGGGGAAGGGAGATCAGTTTTTCGGTATTCTTCGGAATTCTGATCTGTGCGCTGCCGTTTAATAATCTGATTACTGCAGATCTTATTGATTCCTATAACTTTAATATTGTCTATAAAACAGCGATATTCTCTTATCTGCCGGGACTTATTTTTCTTACTCTTGTTATGAGCAATTATAGGACTCATGCAAGATTTCATCTGTATAAGCTCGATTGGCAGAGCTTTGGACTTTTCAGTACTATTCTGGTACTGGTGGGATACATTACCATTTTTGGACAGGAATATTATTGGCTGGAGGATAACCGGATTCTGGGAAGTGCCATAGGAATTGTTGTTTTGGGAGGAATATCCATTTTCCGGCAGCAGGCCATCAAAAGACCATATATTGACCTGAGGATTTTTAAATACAGAAACTTTAAAGTAGGATTGCTGATCCTTTTTGTAATGTATATCTGCCGGTTTGCATCAGGGATTGTCAACAATTATTTTGCTGCGGAGCTGCATTTGGATCCGTTTCATATTTCCTACATAAATATCTTCAATCTTACAGGGTTGGTTGCCGGGGTAATTATTGCCTGTTGCATGGTATTGCAAAAGAAAAATATAAGGTATATCTGGGGCTCAGGATTTTTAATGCTGTTGATCTTTCATGGGTTAATGTATTATTCTTTTGACGTTCAGGCCGATGAGTTTAATTATTATATTCCCTTGTTCCTTCAGGGATTGGGAGTAGGTTTGATTATGGTTTCGACGATTATTTTTATCATTTCGTCAGTTCCCGCTGTTATTGGTCCCTCAGCTGCTGCAACAGCTTTGGCAGTCCGATACCTGGGGTTTTGTATCAGTATAGCGCTGATCAATTTTTTTGAATTGTTTGAAAAAAGCAGCCATTATAATGCTTTTCAGGATCATTTAAGTGCTGTGGACCCGGCAGTCAAAAATTTTCTTCATCAGCAGACTGCTAAACTTATTTCCAGAGGAATGCCTGAAGAAAAGGCGGTAAAAACAGCCAATAAATTGTTGGTGGGAAGAATGAACGTTCAGAATCATGTCCGTTTTGCTATGGATTATTATGAAATGATGGTGTGGCTTCTTGCAGCTTCACTGTTATTAATTTTTCTTTTCCCTTATCTGAGCCGTACTGCTCTTTATCTGAAATCCCGAAGACTATCACCAGCTTAGGTGAAATTTTAATATTTGAAAAGTATAGCTTGTTAAGCTAATTTTATAGTAGAGTGCTGAGACTGTCTGATAAGGCAGTCTCTTTTGTTATGATCGAAAAAATGAAAATATTTTGGCCGGAACTGTATGTTTTTTGTCATTGCAGACAAGCCGCTTTCTCTCTACATTTGTACTCATACAGAACGACATATGAAGAAAGAAGTACAACATACCGGGAAGAAAAATATCGTGCTTTTGGCACTGCCACAGGTACAGCTGCTTGATATTGCCGGACCGTGGGATGTTTTTACGTCAGCAAACCGTTTTTTGAATAACGAAAGACAGGATTCCGGTTATCATGTTCATCTGGTATCCGGAACATCAGAGAAAATAATCTATTCCGGTTCGGGAATGCCGCTATCGTGTAATCATACCATTTATGATATTGATTTTTCTATAGATACTTTACTCGTGGCTGGTACCGCTTTAAGTGTACTGAATGAAATCAGTCCCGATGTTTATCACTATCTTCAAAATATAACACCACAAGTAAGGCGGATGGGATCGGTATGTGTAGGAGCATTTGTTCTTGCCAAAGCGGGTCTGCTGGATGGTCGGCAAGTGACTACCCATTGGAAATTTGCTGATGAACTGCAGAAATCTTACCCAAAGCTGGAGGTTAATGTTAATCCATTTTTTATTTGTGACAAACCCATCTATACTTCAGGAGGTGTTTCTTCAGGTATGGATCTGGCATTGGCACTTTTGGAAGAGGATTTTGGTAAAGCTTTGGCAGCGGAAGTCGCCTGTCACCTCGTTCTGCATTTAAAAAGACCCGGAATGCAGTCTCAGTTTGGAAACGCATTGCCGGAATATGAAACCATGTCTCCTTTTACAAAACAGGTTCGGGATCTGTTGAAAGACAAGCTGGGAGAGACGGTAACAGTAGAATATATTGCTGAATCTCTGAATATGAGTGTCCGCAATTTTTCGAGGGTATTTGTAAAAGAATCAGGAATAACTCCTGGCAGATTCATTGAAAAGATGAGGTTGGATCAGGCCAGAAATATGCTTGAATATACCAATATGAGCATAGAAATAATAGCTGATAAATGCGGCTTTGGCAGTGTTGTTTCGCTGCGTCGTTTATTCCTTAAAAATATTTCTCTTACCCCGGCGCAATACCGGAAAACATTTAAGCGCACAGAATAATCTTTTTTTCTTTCTTTTTTACTATAAAACTGATGTTCATCAATTGTCGGTAAGGAAGAGCTATGCCTTTATTTCCAAAATAATCAACTTAAAATAACAGAATTATGAAACACGAACAAAACAGTAAAACAATGAATGTAGCATTTTTAGTCTATGATCAGGTAGAAGTACTTGATTTAAATGGTCCTTTGGATGTTTTTGTTAAAGCAAATGCCATACAGCCCGATAGCTACTGTTGCTTTACGGTCGGAAAAACAAAAGAACCTGTATACACGGAAGCAAATACGATGGCTGTTATTCCGACTTATGACTTGCAAACTTGTCCAAAACCGGATATGATTGTCATTCCCGGCGCAAACCCAGACCATATTATGAAATATATTCAGGATAAGGATTTTCAGGGAACTGTTCTGAAATGGATTAAAAATCATTATGATGCCGGAACTGTTGTGTTTACAGTATGTACAGGAAGTATGCTGTTATCCGGGACGGGCATACTTGCTGGTCACGATATCACAACTCATAGTATGCTGTTGGATGCTTTAGAGCAATATAATCCGGAAGCCAATGTTCTCCGGAATGTACGTTATGTTGATCAGGAACAGCTGATTACTACTGCTGGAATTACAGCCGGAATTGATGCTGCTCTCTATCTTATTGGAAAACATCTGGGGCAGGAAACTGTTGATACAGTCGTTAAGATTTTTGAATATCAGAATAATAAAACTGATGTTTCACATTAGAAATAAATTAATTTGATTAAAAATTTTCGACGGCTTTTACAGTTGGCGGAAATTTTTTTTTGAATAAATAATTAATGACGGAAGCTGAAAAGTTTAATACAAAGAGGAATAAAGCCCATTGAAACGGCAATATAAATAGCTACCCGCACATAATTCAGGGTTTTCCAAAGTGATATCCTGGATATTATTTCTTCTGAAATGGAAGAGGATGCTGCCAGGTTTTGAAACTGTATAATATTAGGCGCAAAAAAGGTTAATGTCCAGATTCTTACCGCTGCATGAACGATGAATAAAGCCAAGAGCCAGTTCCTTACCGGATCAATTTTCCAGCAAAAAATAATAGCAAGTATGAAAGCGATCTCGTGAAGGGAATGAAGGATGATCCAGAAAAATTTCAGACTTGCTCCTTTTCCATCCTGAAGGAATTTAAATGTTTCGGGTGGGGAAGAAGACCATTTAGGCACAAATACAAGAGTTTCGAAAATCTGTGCACCATTCATAAGGAAATAAAGCAATGTCGTAATGCAAAGCCATATTTCTGCGCGGGTAATTGAAGTGACGGTTAAACTTTCCATGGTTTTATTATGGTTTATGGGGTGTTTAAATAATCTGCTGTTTCTTTCATAAGAATAGTTGCCTCTCTGAAATAGCGTTCAATGGATTCAATTTCCTTTTGAGAAAAAGTAGCAATAAGTGTAAGCGTTTTTTGCTGCAACTCATCGAAAATAGGACCCAATAGTTTCATGCTGTTCTCAAGATTTGGAATGATGATTACTTTTCTCCGGTCTTCACGGATAAACTGTCTCTTAAGAAGCTCCTTTTTCTCCAACCTGTCTATCAATCCTGTCACAGCACCGGTAGTAAGACCTGTTAACTTTGAAATTTCACCTGCTGTTATAGATTCATACTTCAGAATAAGTCCCAGATACTTATGGTCAGCATTGGAAAGACCTGCTTTTCTGGCAATAGCTTCGTGCATGAAAATAGAAGCATCAGAATATGATCTGCTGGCTTCGCGAAAATCCTGTATACTATTTTTAGTCATCGATTTAATTTAATTACTAATTATCTTAGTTGCTAAGATATATTATATTTTTGATTCACCAAAATATTTTTTATGCCCAAAAAACTGGTTCATTTGGCAATTTCCATTATTCCAGTAATTTTTAGCAAAAAAAATAATTAACGTAATTAATTTATAAACAAGTGTTTGACTTTTTAGCTGTAAATTTTATCATAAAAAATCCCGGAAAAGTTTGGAATTTAAGACTGTTTTTCTATCTTTGCAGTCCCTTAAACAAAGGGATTTACTTGAAAAAGTAAGTGGCCGACTCGGTAGCTCAGCTGGTAGAGCAATACACTTTTAATGTATGGGTCCTGGGTTCGAATCCCAGCCGGGTCACTACCTTTAAGATGTGAAAATAAAAATTTTCAAAAAGCATCAAAAAAATATAAAGCCCCTGCAAAATTATTGATTTTGTAGGGGCTTTATTTATAGCACAAGTGCTATAGTTTCAAAAACATTCTAAAATTTTGGAAAAGATGAGTTGTAAATTCTGATTAGCTGACCCATTTGAACAGATCATTATAGCCAGATTTTCAAAATTCTATACTTTTGATCTTAAATTTCTTACTTTAGAAATAGTTTTTTGGCTTTACTTGTTCTATTGCAGTTAAAATCAGGAATATTCTTTATTCTTCATTTTTAGGTTTAAAGTTTCTCCCGGCTCCTTGCCGTAGAAATGTTATTTTTCCTTGTACTTTTTTTGCTTGTTCAAGAACTTCCAATGCTTTTGTTCGCTCGTTAATTTTGCCAGCGTGTGTTATATTGTCCTGACGTTCATTTTTTTTCATATATCAATATAGTGAATTTATTTGAGAAAAACAAATTATTGACTGTAAGGTTAATAAAAATTAATATTTGAGATATTTAATGAAAACCAATATGACTCAGTTTCTTCAGACCCGGATTACTTTCAAAATTTTCTTTGACATAAAATCTTCCAACGGAATTTCTCTGTAATGTCTAAACTATTGCTGAATATATGTAGTATAAAAGCTGACTTTTTTTGAATGTATAATAGAATAATTGCTAGTTTTGGATGTTGGATTTGATGTATAATCTACAGATGGCTAAAAAGAAAATAAAAAGCAAAAGATTGCGAAATGACTAATGTATTTGAAAATTTCCTATCCTCAGCAGGAGGACTGTTAGCTGATGAAATCAACTTTTCTGTGCAGTTCTTCCAACCGATTGACTTAAAAAAAGGTGATTTTTTTATTCGTGAAGATGAAATCTGCCGTCATATTGGATTTATTGTTAGTGGCGCTGTAAAAGCATATGCTACCGATAAAGAAGGAAAAGAAAATATAACCTGTTTTAAGTTTGAAAATGAATTTGTCACTTCATTTCCAGAGTTTGTAACGCAGGAAAAATCCAAAAGGAGTATCAGGGCTGTAGAAGATAGCGTTATCTATAGGATAAACTACCCGGATTATCAGCAGCTGATTGATCGGGTGGCTGCTTTGAACGGAGTTATTAAATCGGTAATGGAGCAGGAGTATAACCAAAAGGAACGCTATATGCTGAGTTACAATAATAAGTCAGCTTTGGATAAATACTGTCATCTCTTATCTAATGAACCTATGCTTGTCCAGCGTATAGCTACGCAAGATCTGGCATCGTATCTGGGCATCACGCAACGATCTCTTACACGGGCGAAGGGACAGATTCTCAGACCAGGAATATTATAGGACAAATGTCCTTATGCAGTACTGACCGGCAATGTAGATTTGCACAAAAAAATTATGTTACGTCAAATTGCTCCCGAGGTATTCCAGATTTCACTAATGCCTCGAAACAGTATCAACTGCTATATTATCGAAGGTATATTGATAGATTCCGGAATACGAGGTTCATATACAACTATAAAGAAAGCTCTTCGGAAAATCCCTGTTTATCAACACGTACTGACCCATGCCCATGCAGACCATCAGGGGTGTAGCGATCAGATATGTGCAGAGTTTGCGATATCATTACTCTGCCATCCCGATGAAGTTTTCAGGACCGAAACAGGCATGGTAACCAACGATTACCCGGCTCCACAGCATTGGGTAGCAAAGCTTCAACAAAAATACTGGGCTGGTCAGGGGCATAAAGTCGCCCAAACAATCGTTGAAAACGATATGATCGGAAACTTTCGGGTAATAGAAACACCAGGACATTCGGCGGGTCATATTTCTTTGTTCCGTGAGCGGGATGGTGTACTGATTATCGGGGATGCAGCCACAAATATGAATCTGCTTACGACAGCGACCGGGCTGCGGCTTCCGCCAAATATCTTCACCTCCGATCAGGAGCGCAATATCAAATCGCTCCAGAAATTGGCTGAACTGAATCCGGCCATTATCTGCTTTGGCCACGGACCGGTTTTGCAAAATAAAGATCGGAAATTTGAGCAATTTGTTGCTAAATGTAGTGCTGGTGTTTAAAGATAGATCGTATTATAGTTATGGTTAAAAATGAAAGTTAATACAATGACTCCGGATTCTGAAAATTTTAACTGTCCTGTATAGATTTGAGGTAGCTGCTTCTTAAAAATTGCCCAACTTTATTTCCTGTTTTTTGATTCATAGTGTGCTATTGAAAGTTACCAAAACAGCTTCTCATATTCTCATAGATACTTAAGCGCTTAGGTATCAAATATTATTAAAAAACATCATAAATTATAATATGATGTAAATCATAATTGAATTAATAATTTGTTTGTCAGCATTTTATATTCGATAATTCATATAATTTATTTTGAATAATTTTAAATAAGATAAAATTATCTTATTTAAAATTTTGTTGCTGTATCTTTGCTGAAGAATAATATAGTCTGTCTCTGATTATTTAAGAGCGACTATTAAAACATAAAAGATGTTCAGCATTTTTACAAATATCAACAGGAAAGCATTCATAAATGCCATTATTGCAACCTTAGTGGTCATCGCTATGACAGTAATAGGGTCCGTTAATCTTCAAAACTTTGATGCAGCGTTAATTATTTATTTCTTCGGAACAATCAGTATGACTTTTGGAGTGGTGTATCACCATTCTGTATGGAAGCAGCGTCCGGCAACACAGAAATATTGGAAACGCACATGGGAATTTATTTTCAGTAAAGATTATCCCGTATACATCAAAGAAGTGATCCGTTTATCCGTCCGTAATATTTTATTTCAACGGTTTATTCTTCCAAGAGGAAAGGCGAGATGGTTTGGGCATTTTCTTTTAGCTACAGGATGTCTTATATCTTTTGCAGTAACATTTGGATTAACATTCGGGTGGATGCATTTTACCCTAAAGGAAGGAACTACCGATATGTATGAAACCCATATGATGGGCTTTACAGTGATGACTTTCCCACTCAATACAATAATGGCCCTCATATTATTTCATATTCTGGTCTGGACTGCAATTATGGTGATTATCGGATGTCTGATCATGATGCACAGAAGATTTGTAGATGAAGGACAAATTGCTACCCAATGGTTTGAGAGAGACTGGCTGCCATTGATATTGCTTGTAGCTGTTTCTGTTACAGGGTTGGGAATTTGGTTTGACTATTCATTTCTGGAAGGGAAGATGAGCCAGTTTATGGCAATTACCCATGCCATTACCGTAGCGCTGTTTCTGATGTGGATTCCTTTTGGGAAGTTCTTTCACATTTTCCAAAGACCTGCGCAGGTAGGAGCCAATATTTATAAAATTGAGGGAAAACGCAGAGGAATGCAGATTTGTCCGCACACCGGAGACGAGTACACTACAAAAATGCACATCGAAGACTTAAAAGAAATTACAAAAGAAATGGGATTTGATCTTGAGCGTGAAGACGGTAAAAGCTATTTAGACTATAGCCCGGAAGGGAAAAGAGCAATGCTTGCAAAAGCACACCTTAAAGCAAGACAGGAATCAGGAACTTATTTTGGTTAAAATAAAATACAATGGCAAAATTACCCGTATCAGCCGACGAAATCATCAGTGTATTCGGACCACATCAGAACTATCCGAATAAAGGAACAGTAAGATCTAATCCTCAAAATCCTGATGCCTTAATAAAAACACATTGCTGTTTTTGTGGTCTGCAGTGTGGAATTCAATTAAAAGTAAAAGACAAAAAAGTGGTAGGTTTTGAGCCCTGGAACGATTTCCCATTTAATGAAGGAAGATTATGTCCGAAAGGTGTTCAGAGGTATATGCAGGACAACCATCCGGATCGCTTACTTTCACCCTATAAAAGAGTAGAAGGAAAAGGGTTTGTACCTATAGAATGGGATGAGGCATACGATGCAGTCATTAAAGAAATCAGAAGAATACAGGATCAATATGGTAAAAACGCTTTTGCAATGCTTTCCGGTGTTTCGCTGACCAACGAAAAAAGTTATATGGTCGGAAAATTCGCCCGTGTTGCCTTAAAAACTGCTAATCTTGATTACAACGGCCGTCTTTGTATGGTAAGTGCAGGTGCAGGAAATAAAAAAGCATTCGGGATGGATCGTTCTTCTAACAGTTGGGCAGATTTGGCACATGCAGAAGTCATTCTCATTACCGGAGCCAATGTAAGTGAATGTTTTCCGGTTCTTACACACAAGATTTGGGAAGCCCGAGATAATGGTGCGAAATTAATTGTGATTGATCCACGTCAGATTCCTATTGCAAGAACTGCTGATATTCATTTGCCCCTTAGACCGGGAACTGATTCTGCATTAACGAATACGATGCTTAAAGTTCTGATTGATAATAATTGGCTGGATAATGATTTCATCAACAATTATACTTCAGGATTTGAAGAAACCGCCGAGGCAGTAAAAGAATGTACATTAGAATGGGGTGAAGCCGTAACAGGAATTCCAAAAGAATTGATTTTTAAAGCCGCAGAAATGTGGGGGAAAGCAAAAACCAGCTTCCTGATGCATGCCCGTGGAATAGAACACCATTCCAAAGGAGTTCAGAATGTTTCAAGCTGCATCAATTTGGTGCTGGCAACAGGCAGAATCGGTAAACCTTATTGCGGTTATGGAACAATTACCGGACAGGGAAACGGTCAGGGTGGAAGAGAACATGGTCACAAATGCGATCAGCTTCCCGGAAACAGAGATATTGAAAACCCGGAACACAGAAAATTTGTAGCCGATATATGGGGAATCAAAGAAGAAGATATGCCGCGAAAAGGATTGAGTGCTTACGAGATTATCGAAGCCATCAACCGCGGTGAGATCAAAGGACTTTTATCAATTTGTTTTAACCCGCTGGTTTCCTTACCCAATAATAACAATGTTCGTGCAGCATTAGAAAAACTGGAATTTTATGCCGGAATTGATTTCTTTTTATCCGAAACCCTGCGTCATGCCAACATCATTCTTGCAGGCTCATTACAGGAAGAAGAAGAAGGGACAACCACATCCGCCGAAGGTAGGGTAATAAGAATCCGGGCTGTAGTAGACCCGCCTGGGAAAGCTAAAAAAGATAGTGAAATCCTGATGGAACTGGCAAGAAGATTAGGCGAAGGAGATAAATTCAATTATAAAAATAGCGAGGAAACTTTTAATGAATTAAGAATAGCATCAAAAGGCAGTGCCGCAGATTATTACGGTATTACCTACGAAAGAGTAGAAAAGAATTTAGGCATTTTCTGGCCTTGTCCCACTGAAGATCATCCGGGAACACCAAGACTTTGGGAAGACAGACAGTTTAATACCAACGATAAAAAAGCACATTTCAATCCTACTCCTTACAAAAAACCAACCGAAGAGCCGGATGAAGAGTATCCGATTGTTTTAACTACAGGAAGAGTGGTAAGCCAATATTTAAGTGGTTCACAAACGAGAAGAATTGGAAAATTGGTAGACCTGTATCCGGAACCTTTATTGGAAATTCACCCAAATCTTGCAGCTAAATATGGTATTGAAGAAAATGATCTGATCAAAGTTTCTACCCGAAGAGGAAGTGCTTTGTTCCCTGCAAATGTGGTGGAAACAATCAGACAGGACACGGTATTTATCCCTTACCATTGGGGTGGTGTAAACTCAGCCAATCAATTAACCATTGATGCTTTGGATCCTGTTTCAAAAATTCCCGAGTTTAAGGTCTGTGCCTGCAAAATAGAAAAAACAGGAAGGAAAAAAGGAGAGCATTCAAAAGAATTTGCCAATCAAAGCAGAGACATTCAATATTAAGTAAAGAAATTATGGCAGAGCAATTTGAAAGATTTAATGATATGGAGTTTTTCGTTGACATGCAGCGATGTATAGGCTGTCACTCGTGTGAGATGGCTTGTGCAGAGTGCGAAACCAATGGAGAAACCTCAATGATTCATATTCATTATGTGGACAGAGCAGAAACGATTCAGACTACCGTTCAGGTATGTATGCACTGTGAAGACCCTATATGTGCCAATGTTTGTCCGGCAGATGCCATCACAAAAGATGAATACGGAATCGTTCACACTGCAGATACTTCCAAATGTATCGGTTGTGCCAACTGTGTTATCGGCTGCCCGTTCGGAGTTCCGCAAATTCCGGATCAGAGCGCAATGCTGATGATGAAATGCAACATGTGCTACGACAGAACCAGTACAGGGCTGAAGCCTATGTGTGCGACGGTTTGCCCGAGTGGAGCATTAACCTTTGATACCAGAGAAAACGTAGCTAAAAAAAGACCCAACAGTACACCGGTAAACCGCTTTATTTTCGGAAAAGAAATAGTGAAAACAAAAGTAAATATAATGATGCCGAAAGGCAGTGAAGAATTAAAAGTCTTTTAAAACTAATTACAATGTCAGAAGATAATAAAAAAATACCCGCCTGGAAAGCAGATTTTCCGACTAAAAAGCGTGAAGCAGCCTACGTTTCCCGAAAAGAATTCATCAAATTGATTACCTTTTTCTCAGGGACTTTAGCTTTGGCCAATGTTGCAATTCCTGCATTCAATTTTTTTAAAGAAGAAAAGGAAATAGGGCAATATTTCGTTGGATTAACTACAGATCTCAATGTAGGTGGAATGCGGACATTTTATATCAATGAAGACCATAGAACACCTTATATGCTGATTCGTCTGGCAGAAGATAAATGGAAAGTCTTCGAGCAGAAATGCACCCACCTTTCCTGTTCCGTTTTATACAATCATAATGAAAAAGTCATAGAATGTCCTTGCCACCACGGCTTTTTCAATCCAGAGGATGGTTCTGTTATACAAGGACCTCCACCCAGACCACTCCCGCAGCTTACAGTTGTCATCAAAGAAGATAAAATATTCGTAACAGATTTCGTAAAACAAACCGCAGAATCTCACGGATAGATTCACCCCAAAATAAATAAAGATGTCAGTACGAAAGAAACCCATAAAAAAAGTAACCTTCAGAGTCAATGAAATGCTTGTAGCCATTATCAGTATTTATATTTTACTGGTAAGTCTGCAGATGTGGCTTCTGTTTGGAACCATCAATAAAGCTTTAGACAAAGAGCATCTGGACTTTTCAACCTATTCAGCCATTGCTTCAGTCATCATATTTCTATGTACAGTTTTCTTTTTAAGATACGTACCCGATATCCCGACAGGTCAAAATAAAAAACAGGAAGATGAGAATGACCATGCCTACTGATCTGCTTGATTCTTTTGGCAGAAAACATGATTATCTAAGACTTTCGATTACCGATAGCTGTAACTTCAGATGTCTGTACTGTATGCCGGATGAACCTTTTAAAAGTACACCATCCATTGAGTTGATGACAAGTGAGGAGATCTTTGAAATTGCAAAAATTTTTGTTGATGAATTTAACATCAATAAAATCCGGATTACAGGTGGAGAACCGTTGGTAAGAAATGATTTTGAAACAATTATCCGCCAGATTTCAACATTAGGGACAAGTATTGGAATAACAACCAATGGTGTTTTGCTTCACAAATATTTTGAATTATTTCAGGAATGTGGTGTTAAAAACCTCAATATCAGTATTGATTCTTTAGATCGGGATAAGTTCAAATATATTACCAAAAGAGATCTGTTTCAAAAAGTATGGGAGAATATCAAAGAAAGTATCAAAAGAGGATTTAATGTTAAGCTGAATGTGGTCATCATGCGGGGTTTCAATGAAGATGAAATTCCTGAATTCATTGCCTTATCACATCATTACCCGATTGAGCTGAGGTTTATAGAATTTATGCCCTTCAGCGGAAACTCCTGGGAAAAGAAAAAAGTTATTCCCATTGCGGAGATGCTCAGTCTGATTTCTCAGCATTTCATGTATGAAAAAATAAAAGATCATAAAAATGATACTTCCAGAAAATATAGAGTCAATAAAGAAAGTAAAGGTGTTTTTGGTTTGATTTCTACCATGAGCAATTCATTTTGTGCAGGGTGTAACCGGATCAGAATAACTTCCGATGGAAAAATGAAAAACTGCCTTTTCGGTGCCGATGAGTTTGATTTGCTTAAAGCTTTAAGAAATAAAGAAGAAATAACAGAACTCATACAACTCGGTATGGTCAAAAAACACAAAGAAAAAGGCGGACAATTTTCTGAAATGGAAAGTGTCAGGAACCAATCAATGATTAACCGGAGTATGATCAAAATAGGTGGATAAAATTTTTATCAACCGATAGGACAAAAAAGACATAACGAACTGCACTAAACTCAATAATTTATTAACAATGAGAGAATTAATTAAATGCATTGCTGTTGTAATGATAACATTCACAATGACGCAATGTACAAAATCGGAAACGGCCCAGGCTGAAAAACATGCAGAAACTTCACAAGCCACTTCTGAAAAAGAAAACCATAAGCACGATGATAAAGATGATTTCAAATATGTAAGCCGGGAAGTACAGGTAAAAGGAGATGTAGTCAATCCACTTACTTTAACCGTAGATTCTTTGAAAAAAATGAATGTGAAGGAACTCTCTGACTTCAAAATTGTCTGTCAGAGTGGTTTAACCAAAGACAGTATAGAATCTACAAAAGCTGTTCTTCTTACTGATATTTTAGGTAAAGCAAAAATTGCCCAAAAGGACCATAAAGACCGTAATTTTTACATTGTTGCCCGTGCCTCAGATGATTATAAGGCTACATTTTCATGGGCAGAATTATTCAACAATCCGGCAGGGGAAAAAGTATATGTAGTTTTTGAACAAAACGGAGAACCACTCAAGAAAAAAGGTGAAATGATTGTGGTAAGCCTTTCCGATACTAAAACAGGCCCGCGTCACGTAAAATGGCTGAAAAGCATAGAAGTGACGAAAGTAAAATAATCAATTTGAAAAACTAGAAAATAAAAAGATGAACCATTTTATATCCGTTTCCGAAGCCAGAAAAATTATTCAGAATCAAATTTTCACAACAGAGAAAACGGAGCTTTCACTTTTAGAAGCACAAGGGTTTTATGCTGCGGAAGAAATACGGGCAACTTTAGATGTTCCCTCTTTCGATAACTCAGCAATGGATGGATATGGTTTCCGTTTTGAAGATCTTGAAGATTTTACAGAATTGAACGTAACCCAAATCATTCCCGCAGGAATTTCAAAAAAAGACTTTGTTTTAGGCAGAGGAGAAGCCGTTCGCATTTTTACAGGTGCTAAAATTCCGGACGGTGTTGATACTGTAGTGATGCAGGAAAAGGTAAAACAGAATGAACATCTTATTCATTTTGGTACTAATGAAATTCAAAAGGGTGAAAATATTCGTCTGAAAGCTTCACAGACACCGTCAGGAACTGTGATTGTTGAAAAAAACACATACATCAATCACGCACTGATCGGATTTCTGGCAGGATTTGGGATTGAAAAAGTTACGGTTTATCAGCGTCTGAAAATAGGACTTGTTGTTACTGGAAATGAATTGGTTGAACTGGGAAATTCTTTGGCAGAAGGCGAAATTTACAATTCCAACAGATATACTCTGCAGGCGGCTTTAGCAGAAATCAATCATCAGTTTTCGTGTATAAAACATGCTGAAGATACAGAAGATGCGACATTCCATGCGATAAAAGAAGCTTTACATCATAATGATATTGTACTCATAACAGGGGGAATTTCGGTCGGGGATTATGACTATGTGAAACCTGCTCTGGAAAAACTGGACGTTAAAGAATTATTCTACAAGATCAGGCAAAAACCTGGAAAACCGCTGTTCTTCGGAAAACAAAATGAGAAATTTATTTTTGCATTACCCGGAAATCCGGCTTCTGTTTTTTCCTGTTACCATCAGTATGTGAAGCCATTCCTGCTTGGATGCTTCGGTCGTCAAAATTTTGAAGAAGAAATGGATTTTGCTATTTCAGAATCTTACGTAAGAAAAAAAAGCAATGAGCAGACTCAGTTTCTGAAGGCATTATATTCCAAAGGAAATGTTCGTATTCTCAGCGGTCAGGAATCCTATAAAATGAATTCGGCAGCTCAGGCCAATTGTTTGGTAGAGTTTTCTGAAACGGCCACCGAAATAAATATTGGTGAAAAAGTGAAAATATGGAAAATCTGAAAATCAAAGGCAGGATATGGATAGAAACCGGATCCGGTCTGAAGATTGGTATCGGAAGAGCCAGGCTATTAGAACATATTCATCAGTTGGGAAGTATAGCAGAAGCAGCAAAAGCACTGAAAATACCCTATCGGAAAGCCTGGGGAATTGTACGTGATATTAATTCTAATGCCTCCTGTGAAATTGTTACAAAAGAAGTGGGAGGAAAATCCGGAGGGCAAAGCCAGCTCACTGATTACGGAAAACTCATCGTTGAAAAATTCAAAACAGCAGAAGAGTCTTTTTTGAAATTCTCAAAGGAAACCATTTAAAATAATATGAAAGCAATTGTTTTAGCAGGCGGCCAAAGCTCCAGAATGGGTCAGGACAAGGCCCTGATGAAGCTTGGTGAAAAAACTGTAATAGAATATGTAATAGATAATCTGTCACAGGTTTTTGATGAGGTCTATATTTCTGGTAATCATTCAAATTATCCTGATTCTAAAGAAATTATTATCTGTCTTATGGCTATCCGAAAGAAGGAAGATCATTCATAACAGCATTAAATTATCACTTTTAAAAATGAAATAATGACACTTAAAATATTTGGAAAACTTACAGACATCTTCAAGAATGTTCAATATGATTTAGACACGGAAAACATCAATACTGTTTCTGATTTAAAAAAATTGTTGTATGAAAAATTTCCGGCTTTAAAAGAACTTACATTTTTAATTGTCATGAACGGGGTAAAGGCTGAAGACGAGCAATCCATTTCCGGTGATGCAGAAATCGCTTTACTGCCGCCTTATTCAGGTGGTTGATTTTAATAATCTGATAATCAGAAGTAATGAGAGCCTTTTAGTAAGCCGTTGGCTAACCTTATGTTGAAAATAAAAACTTCTTTAAGAATGGATTTAAAAAGATACAACCGACAAATGATACTCCCGGACTTCGGAATTACTGCACAGCAAAAACTCGCTGAATCTTCAGTTTTGGTTGTCGGTGCAGGAGGTTTGGGATGTCCCGTTCTTCAGATTCTGGTTTCTTCCGGAGTAGGAGCAATAGGAATCGTTGATTTTGATATTGTAGAGACGGATAATCTCCACAGGCAGTTTCTGTACGATGAACAGGATGTGGGAACACCAAAAGTCATTGCAGCAGTTGAACATTTGAATAAGATGAATACAGATACTGAGATTGCAGCATTTCAGGAAATGCTCACATCAGATAATGTATTTTCCATTATTCATAATTTCGATGTTATAGTAGACTGTACGGATAATTTTACAACCCGGTATTTACTCAATGATGCCTGCGCTCTGCTGAAGAAACCATTGGTCTATGCATCTATTTTCAGACATGAAGGCCAGATTTCTGTTTTCAATGTGGAAAAGGACAATAAGGTAACCAATTATCGCGATCTTTTTCCGACACCACCCAATCAGAATGAAGTCCCTGATTGTAACGAAGCAGGAGTTTTACCAGCGCATTCGGCTGTGATAGGTACTTTTCAGGCCAATGAAGTAATCAAGCTGTTAATTGGCTCGGAAGATTTGCTGATTCATAAACTGTTGTCTTTCAATACCAGAAATTACCAATCAATGATTGTTAATTTTAATCCATGCAAAGAAAAATCAGAACCTGAAACAATTGAACAATTTAAAAATTTTAACTACGAAGAATTCTGTAATATCAGGAAAGAAAATGACATTCGGTCAACTGCAGATTTACAGACATTTCTGAATCAGAAAAGCAGTATTCTGATTGATGTCCGGGAAACAGATGAGCTGCCGAGATTAAACTTATTCCAGGCTTTGGAAATTCCGTTAGCTTCTCTCGGACAAAATTTGAAAACATTAGAAAACTACGAGAATCTCTGCTTTATCTGTGCTTCAGGAAAAAGAAGCAGAAAAGCGCTAGAACTTACAAAATCCTATTTTCCGGAAAAAGAAATCAAACATTTTCCAGCCGGAGCAAAATCAATATTATCATGAAAAAAATAAAAAATATATTTATTGAAGGTCCTATCAGCACCTCATTTGTCGCAGAAAGTATCGCCAAACATACCGTTAAAACCAATATTGGCGGACACAGTATTTTTCTGGGGCAGATTCGTGAAGACGTGATTAATGATAAAAAAATTCAATCCATGGAATTTACTACGTATCAGAAAATGGCATTGGAAAAAGCCCATGATATCCGGGAAGAAATCATCTCAAAATATAAGCTGATATGTGCGCATATTTACCATTCATTAGGAAATATCGAGGTTGGCGAGATCTGTTTATTTGTCTTTACTTCTGCTGAGCATAGAAAAGAAGCCATCAATGCCTGTGACGAAATGGTAGATCGAATTAAGAAAGAAATTCCTTTGTGGGGAAAAGAGATTTTAGAAGATCAATCCCATACCTGGAAAGAAAACAGATAAGCATAAAATAAGGATTCAACAACAAAATTAATTACAGGAATATGGTCAATATCACTCACAAATACAGTACACTTAGAAAAGCTATTGCCGAAGCAGTAGTTAGCGTAAGTTCACAGGATACGATCGATGCAATTGTAAATCATAAAGTTCCGAAAGGAAATGTATTTGAAATGTCTAAGACTGCAGGATTATTTGCAGCCAAAAAAACAAGTGATGTTATTCCGGACTGCCACCCGCTTCCGATAGAATATACCTCAATTCAGTTTGAAATCAGGAATCTCGATATTCATGTCACCTCGGAAATTCATACCATTTACAAGACCGGAGTAGAAGTGGAGGCCATGCACTCTGCTTCTGTAGTTGCACTCACAATGTATGATATGCTGAAGCCGATTGATAAGAATATTGAAATCAAAAATATTAAGCTGCTGGAGAAAAAAGGAGGAAAATCAGATCGTAAAGATTCTGGCGAAGGTATTGATGCATCCGTAATTGTTTGTTCTGATAGCATTTTTGCCGGGAAAAAAGAAGATAAAGCAGGAAAAGCAATTGTTGCCGCTCTGGAAAAACATCATGTAGCTATTAATGATTATGTTGTTATTCCTGATGAAATCAAGGAAATTCAGGAAAAAATTAAATCAGATGTAGAACAGGGAACCAGACTTATCATGATCACGGGAGGAACCGGATTGTCAAAACGGGATGTAACCCCTGAAGCTGTTCGCCCTCTCCTGGAGCGGGAAATTCCCGGTGTTGCAGAAGCTATAAGAAGCTACGGACAGCTGCGAACCCCTTATTCAATGCTTTCCAGAAGTCTGGCGGGTATGATTGGTGATACCCTTGTCATTGCGCTTCCGGGCTCTACAAAAGGAGCAGAGGAATCAATGGACGCCATATTTCCCGGAATTCTTCATATCTATAAAATAGTGGCCGGAGCCCAACATTAAAAACGGAGCAAAATCAACACAATAAAATAATCTAAATATTTAAAAAATGAGCATCAATATCCAATCTGCGTTAGGAGAATATCTGTTTTTAGCCATGGGAGAATGTAACGGACATAAAGTCGTTATGGGAATTGGCTACACCTTTGAATATGCTGATAAAAAAGCAAAACAATTTGAGTCATCAAGTGGCGGAACTGTTAAATACATTGATATTTCTGTGATAAAAACCGGTGATAAAGAAAAATGTAAAACATTGGAAAAACTAAAGTAATTTTGTTTTGTAATGCTTTGATTGATCAGAAAACCTTATCTTTTTAATCAGATAATAATTTTACATCTTTCTTTTATGCAGTTAATGTTATGAATAAATGGACTCAGTTAAAATTTGTATTAAGTATATTTTTAATTTCATTTGTAATTCTCAGTTGCAAAAAAAAACAATCAGACAGTAAGAATAATCTTGGGAGTTCTGTAATTTCTGTTGCTGCGGCTGCTAATCTCAGAGATATTTTAGAAGAATTTAAAGACGCCTATATAAAAGAGAACGCTGGCAGAAAAGTTGAAATTAGCTATGCATCTTCAGGATTGCTCGTTCAGCAAATAATAAATGGGGCACCTTTCGATCTGTTTCTTTCAGCAGATTCTTCATTTCCTGAAAAGCTTAAAAGTAACAATAAAACTTTCGGTAATTCTTCAGTCTACACGTATGGAAGAATTGCTTTGTGGAGCTCAAATTTAGACGTTTCGGGAGGTTTGAAATTAGTATTAAATCCGAATATTAAAAAAATAGCCATTGCCAACCCAAAATTGGCTCCTTACGGAAAAAATGCTGTTGAAGCTTTAAAAAAATCCGGTTTATATACGATGATTGAACATAAAATTGTGTGGGCTGAAAACATTAATCAGGCAGCACAATTTGCCTCTTCCGGTAATGCTGATATTGCTTTTGTAGCACTTTCTAATGCGGTAGGCAAAGAAATGACGGGAAAAGGAAAATTTTATGAGCTTTCAGAACAGGAATCATCACCAATTCCGCAAAGCGGTATTATTCTGAAAGGGAAAAAGACAACGGAAGCACAGCTTTTTTTCGATTTTATTAAGAGTGAAAAAGCAATAAAAATCTGGAAAAAATATGGCTATAAACCTGTAATTAAATTCTAATGCTGGATCAGGATTTTGTTTATACCTTACTTCTCACCGGAAAATTGGCACTCGTGACCACTACTATTCTGGTCATAATTGGAATCCCAGTGGCTTACTGGATTACCTATTCACGGTTTAAACTGAAATTTATCGTTGAAGCGCTCATTTGTATGCCTATGGTTTTGCCGCCAACGGTGATGGGGTATTACCTTTTGGTAGCCTTCAGTCCTGATAATGCTTTTGGACAATTTTTAGAGCAGTATTTTGATGTCCGGCTTGCTTTTTCATTTAACGGAATTGTTATTGCAAGTATTATCGCCAACTTACCTTTTATGATTCAGCCCCTTCAGAACGGTTTCTCGTCATTGCCCGACGAGTTGAGGCAGGCTTCCTATACGATGGGTAAATCCAAAATCGTTACGCTGATTAAAGTTCTTCTTCCCAACATAAAAACTTCCGTTATTACCGGAATTGCTCTTACGTTTGCACATTGTATCGGCGAATTTGGTATTGTCATTATGGTGGGCGGAAACATTCCTAAAGAAACCAGAATTGCATCCGTTGCAATATATGACCAGGTTCAGGCTCTCAATTTTGAAGCCGCAAACCGATATGCATTTGTACTTTTTATTCTTTCATTTCTTACTTTAGTGCTGATTTATAGTATCAACCGTAAAGTTAATATGACAACATTCCGATGATTGAGATCAATATAAAACATCAGATTTTTACCTCCTCTGGAAATCAGTTTCTTGAGATTAATGAGCAATTTGAAAAAGGAAATATCATCCATGTTTCCGGAGATTCTGGAATTGGAAAAACTACTTTTTTTAAAATTATATCAGGATTAATAACTCCGGATTCCGGACTCCTTACAGTAAATAATACGGTTTTAACTAATACAAAAGGCAAAACCTTTCTGCCACCTCAAAAACGCGATATTGCATTGATGTTTCAGCATTATGCTTTGTTTCCCAATATGACTGTAAAGAAAAATATTGAATTTGCGCAGAAAAAGAAGGATGAAGAGATTATTAATCATCTTTTGAAAATATTTAATCTGGAAAATCTGGAAAACGCAGTTCCTTCCAGGCTTTCCGGTGGTCAGCAGCAAAGAGTTGCGTTGGCAAGAACATTGGTTCAGAATGCCAGGGTTGTCCTCTTAGACGAACCTTTTTCAGCTGTTGATCCTTCAATGAGGAAGATAATGAAAGAGGAGATTGTGAAAACTTCTATCAATCAGGGATCAACCTTTTTTATCATCAGTCATAACGAAAATGAGTTTGAAGATTATGCTCATAAAAAAATGGTTATCAGATGATTTTTTAAACTAATGAGTTTAGCCGGGATACTCCATCATTTTCATTACACTTCCGAGATCTTTCAAATCTTTAATTTTATAATCGAAAATTATTTTTACTTTTTCTTTCACTACTACAGCCATATCATGAATAGGGCAGGGATTTTCGCTGCTGCATATTTTAAGACCTAAAAGACATGAAGTTAAAACTCCTTTTCTTTCAAGACTTTCGTATATATCCTGAATGGTTAGTCTTTCAAACTGCTCATCATTGAGATAAAATCCGCCCCCTTTTCCTCTTCCGGAAGAAATCAGTTGTTTCTTGGTAAGCTGCTGAAGAATTTTCGAGGTGAAATGAGTAGGCGTACCAATCTGTTCAGAGATATCAATTATTCCTATTTTTTTTCTCTCGGACGCCAGCACGATACAGGCTTTGATGGCGTATTGACATGTATATGAAAATATCAGCATTATTTTATCTAATTATTTAAGCTAAGAATAATATCTAAAGTACAAAAATACAAAATCCTGCCTGAAATAAAGTAACTATAAAATAAAGTGAGGTTTAAGGTATTCTACTCATTGTAAGCTTTTTTATTGTGTGATTCTCTCATATTCACATTTCACAATACCTTTTTTCTAACAAATGTGAAATATTTTTATTAAAGATCATGATTATGATTTTTGACAGAAATCAGAAAAATAATTTTAAATAGGATGTTTTTGTCTTATTTAAAAAGTAATTTTGAAATTCAAAATATAGATTGATGATAGAAAATTCTTTAGCCTCTGCCCACAAAGTCCTTTTCCTGAATACTCTGGCATTCATAATCTGCTTTGCATGCTGGACAATGAATGGGGTATTGGTAACTTATCTGGTTGATAATGGTATTTTTAACTGGTCGGTAGTAGAAACAGGCTGGCTTCTGGGAATACCCATTCTTACCGGTTCTATCATGAGGCTGCCCTTAGGAATTCTAACGGATAAGTATGGGGGAAAACCTGTATTCGCAACATTACTGTTACTTTGCAGCATCCCTTTATTCTTACTTTATTTTGCGAATTCATACTGGATTTATTTTTTATTAAGTGCTTTATTCGGAATGATAGGAACCGGATTTGCCATAGGAATCGCCTTTACTTCTGTATGGTATCCGAAAGAATGGCAGGGAAGAGCGTTGGGGATTTTCGGAATGGGAAATGCCGGTGCTGCCTTAACTACATTTTTTGCACCCGTTTTACTGAATTATCTGTCTGCAACTGATCCGGAAAACGGCTGGAGAATGCTTCCTGTCATCTACGGAATTATACTCATCCTGATTGGACTGATCTTTATATTCTTTGTTAAAAATAAAAAAGCTGAAGTACAGGATAAAACAATGTCAGATCTTCTGGCTCCGCTTTCCAAGCTTAGAGTATGGAGATTCGGACTGTATTATTTTCTTGTTTTCGGATTGTTTGTAGCATTTTCTCAATGGCTGCTTCCTTATTATGTCAATGTTTATAAAACGTCATTGATTCTTGGAGGGCTTTTAAGCTCAGCTTTTAGTTTACCAAGCGGAGTTATAAGAGCTTTTGGAGGTTACTTGTCAGATAAATTCGGAGCAAGAAAAGTAATGAATTGGGTGCTTTATTCTTCTCTTATTCTGAGCGGTTTTCTTATGCTTCCTAAAATGGAAATATTGACACCGGGTAAAGGAATCACCGCAAAGAAAACAGGAATAGTTACTGAGGTTTCAACCAATAAAATTGTATTAGAACAGGAAGTTCTGAATATCCAATCCAAACCCGAAATTCCTGAACATACATCAGTACTTCCCGAATCCTTTTCATGGCAGGAAGTTTTAGTGAAGCAAAACCAGCAGGTAAACAAAAAACAATTGTTGGCACAAGGTCACACACTTATCAAATTTGAAGCTCACATCTGGGTGTTTTCTGTTCTGGTTATTCTCCTTGGAATTATGTGGGGGATTGGTAAAGCAGCGGTTTATAAATACATCCCTGAATATTTTCCAAATGAAATAGGCGTCGTTGGCGGTATGGTCGGACTTATAGGAGGACTGGGAGGTTTTATCGGACCTATTCTTTTTGGGTATCTCCTTGATTTTTCGGGATTGTGGACCAGCTCGTGGATCTTTGTATTCATCATTTCAGCCATCTCTCTTTTCTGGATGAATCATGTTATCAAACATATGACGTACAAGGAGGCTCCTCATATCAAAGATAGAATTGAGCATTGATCATAATACAAAAATTTCTAATTTAATATCACTACAGATGAATAACTCAGAATGGTTATCCAACTATGATCCTTCAGACGAAGGGTTCTGGAACTCTACAGGAAAAAAAATTGCCTGGAAGACACTTACAATTACTACTACAGCATTACTTTTTTCTTTTGCTACATGGTTTTTATACAGTGTTATTGTCATTAAACTTCCACAGATTGGTTATCAATTTTCAGATGATCAGCTTTTCTGGCTTGCAGCAATGCCTGGCCTTGCCGGTGGTATATTAAGGATTGTAAATACCTTTCTCATTCCTATTTATGGCACCAAAAAAGTAATTTCCATAACCACTTTTATTAAAATCATACCTCTGCTCATGCTTGGGTTTGCAGTAATGAATCCGGATACTTCTTTCCAGTATTTCATGATTATCGGCTTTTTAATGGGAATTGGCGGTGGAGATTTTTCATCTTATATGCCTTCAACTTCTTTATTCTTTCCCAAAAAAGAAGCAGGAACCGCATTGGGAATTCAGGCTGGGATTGGAAATTTCGGAGTAAGCCTTGTACAGTTGCTCTCTCCACTCATCATGAGTTTGACAATATTCTCGTTCCTTGGAGGAGGTGAAACAATTGTCGCTACTGGTAAGAAAATTTATCTTGAGAATATTGCATTTATTTATGTTGTTCCCTTATTTATAACAGGTATCTGGGCTTGGTGTTCTTTAAAAAGTATTCCGGTGATGGCTACTTTCAGAGAACAATTGGATATTTTCAAGGATAAACATACCCTGTACTGTACAATGACCTACATTATGACTTTTGGAATCTTTGCAGGTCTATCTGCCTCTTTTCCATTAATGATTAAAAACCTGTATGTTCCTTTAGATAAAGATCTGGATCCTTTGCAATATGCATTTTATGGTCCCCTTATTGGTTCTGCCACCAGAATTATTTTTGGTAAAGTGGCTGATAAAATAGGAGGTGCATTTCTTACACAGCTTACAGGATTATGCTTAATTCTTCTTTTCCTGGCTTTGATTTTTGGTGGATATCTAACACCTACCAGCAAAAATGATTTTAATGGATTTTTAGCAATTATTCTTTGTGTATTCTTTTTTACTGGAATTGGAAATGCCGCAACCTTTAAACAATATCCGGTTATTTTTTCAAATTCTCCCAGAAAAGCAGCTGGTGTGATAGGATGGACAGCTGCTGTGGCTGCTTTTGGTCCGTTTGTTTTCAACGTGCTGATCAGTCAGTCCCGAGCTATTTCCGGTGATGCCCGTTTATTTTTCTGGTTTCTTATCGCAGGCTGCGTGATGGCCACTTTTGTGAATTGGTATTTCTATACAAGAAAAGGCTGTGAAAGACCTTGCTAGACCTGTAGATAATTAAAAAAGCGCAATATAAATTGTTTAAAGATGTTAAAAAAAATAATAGCGGCTGGAGTTTTAGTTCTAGCTTTCAGCCATGCGAATGCACAAATGGATAGTTTAAAATTGAATTTTGATCTGAGAAGTAGAGGAGAACTGGATAATGGGGTAAAAACCTTAATTCCAAGAGGAAAATCTGCTGAAACTACAGTTCTCTCACGAGCCCGTTTCGGAATCGATTATTATTACAAAAGACTGGAAGTTTATATCAGTGCACAAGATGTAAGAACATGGGGAGAAAAAACAACTACCGCTGGGAAAAATCAAAATTTTACCTTGAATGAGGCCTGGGCAAAATATCAGTTTTCAGACAAGTTCGCAATGAAACTTGGTAGACAGATTCTTTCTTATGATAACGAACGTTTAGTAGGTGCGCTTGATTGGGCTATGCAGGGAAGAAGCTTTGATGCTTTGAAAGCGGCTTACAAAATCAATCCGAATGCCAGAATTGAAGCTGTTGTAACGTATAATAATGACGATAATGACACCAATGACCTCCCTGAAAAAGAAATCTACAGCATTGCTGAAAGTGGTGAAATCACAAAATCTCTTCAAATTATCCATTACCAATACATGGGAAAAGATCATTTTCAATTTTCCGCTATTGCGATGAATAATGTGCTTCAGAATCCTTCAGGTACCCATTATGACATGATAACTTTTGGGGTGAATGCCAAAAAGTATTTCGAAAGGTTTGGCGTTTTTGGTTCTGCATATTATCAAACCGGGAAAAATACTCAGGCCCAAAGTAAATCTGCATACCAGTTTTCTGTCAATTCCGATTTTATAATTCATCCGAAGTTCAATCTAGTTGCCGGAACAGAATGGCTTTCAGGAGGGGACTATGATACTGAAGCCGGTAAGAACAGGTCTTTTAGTCCTTTGTATGGCACCAACCATTTGTATAATGGTTATATGGATTATTTCTACCTTGGAAACAGTCATTTCAACAGCTTTGGATTGAATGATTATTATTTAAAATCAAACTTTAAGATCAGTTCCAATTCCCAGTTGCAAACCAATTTCCATGTATTTACTTCAAACGGAAAATTAGGATTTAATAACGCAGGAGAAAAATATTCATCCTATTTGGGAAGCGAATTAGACATGGTTTTTACCCATACATTCGGAAAAGTGATTACTGCAAATCTTGGACATTCATTTATGTTCACAGGTGAAAGTATGAAGTTTGTTAAAAATGTTCCTGATCCTAAAAATTTACAGACATGGACCTGGTTAGGGATTAAGATTGCTCCTAATTTCAAATTAAAGTAAAGAATAAAAAGAGAAGAGTAGTGGTTATCATTACTCTTTCTGTTTTTAAGATACATGATTGTTTTGGGAATAGTTATACATTCTGAAGCAGAGTTCTATTTAGTTGTAAGAAAGGTATTATCTGAAGTAATTTTAAAGAAAACTATTTAATTTACTGACAACATTCTCCCAAAGCTTATCCTTCATATTTCTTTTAAAAAAACCAAAGTGGTCAATCTTTTTCAACCCTAATTCTGAAGGAACCAGTTTTGTAAAAGATATTTCTTCCTTACTTTTAATATGCTGCCAATAAGATTCAGTATTTTTCTCGCTTGATATTGTATCATCTATCGTCCAGTATAAATGAATAGGGAATGTATAATTCTTGAAATGACCTACAGGGACAGTCTTGCCATAGAATTTCGGATCGAAAAAGTAATCTTTCTTCTCTAGCCAGTTACGCCATTCAGATACAACATTTTTAGGGAGATTTTCCATTAATCCAAAGGCTTTAGCTTTTACATATCCGGTCATTAAAACACTGACTGGAGCAAAAATGTAAAAATAAAAGTAAGCTTTCATTCTGTAAGAAAATGGCATATTGTGGTAATAGCCGGCTGATACTGCAAAATTAATCATTCCTTTTACATTATCCAGATTTTTCATAAATCCGATTTGTTGTCCTCCGGCACTGTGTCCCACAATCATAAATGGAAGATCAGGGAATTTTTTGTTCAGAAAATCTTTGATAGCAGGCATGTCTTTTACTCCATAGTCTGAAAATGTGAATTCACATGTTTTTAAATTTTCAGAAGAAGAATCTCCACTTCCTCTGTAATCCCAAAGACAGCACAGAAAGCCATTTTCTGCGAGATAGGTGAGGAAAGATAAATAAATTTCTTTTTTTGTTCCGGTGCCGCAATTAAATTGAATGACTGCTTTAGGGGTATCCGGGGTGAAAAGGATTCCTTTAAGTTTTACACCGTCTTCACATATTGTTTCAAAGCTTTCCGTTTTCATATTTTAATTAGACTTTAAAAAATTAATGATACGTTCCATTACAAACGGTTCCTTCAATATCCTGAAGTGACCTGTATTTTCAAGTTCTTCAAGATTGCCGTTGATCCAATTTTCATTTACAATTCTTGCCTGCCGTATAGGAATAATTTTATCTTCTTTATCATGCAGTATCAAAGCTTCTTTTACATGGATTTCTTTTACAAACTTACTGACACAAATTTTAGTGACTTCTGTATGTAATTCTGCTTCTAATTTTCGGATAAGGATCTGTTTTGTTTTTTCATTGATTCCCACTTGAGAAGAAATGGAATTTATGCGCTCCAGAAATGTATCAGGAGTAGTCATCAGAATATATTTATCAATCTCAAAATGAGGAATCCTGCTGAGCGCATAGGTTGTGATCATAGATCCAAACGAGTGGCTGATAATTTTTTTAATGCGGTATTGTTGCAGTATAAAAATAATAAGATCACTGAACTCTAAAAGGTTGGTTTGCTTTTTTGTGCTAAAACCATGTGAAGGTCCGTCGAATGCTAACACATAATAATTCTGCTCAACAAGACTTTCAATAATATCGGCGAAATTACCGGAATGTCCTTCCCATCCGTGTATAAGTAAAATAGGATCATTATTGGGTTCTCCCCATTGATAAAACTGGATATTGAACTTTCTGAATAGTATTTTCTCTTTATATGCTTTATCCAGAATATCTATTTCATGAATATTACTTTTTTTTAGTTTTGGATTTGTTAATGTTTTATAAGCAAAATAAGCCATTGTATTAGGGAATAATCGTGAGCTTATGTTGATGATTTTTTTCATACAATAATTTTTAAAAGTAGTATGAGTAGATGCTTACATGACATATAATTCATTTCTTACTTTCTCTGTTAAATTTAGTGAATACCTGAATTCATTTGTAATATTTAACTATGTAAGACTAGGCTTCTGTGATAGAAACCTGGTCTTGGAAAATGCTTTATTAAAACATTGGGTGTGGATTTGCTGAAGTTTGTGGTACATTTTCATGGACATCCCAATGCTCCATTATTTTTCCGTCATGCATTCTAAAAATATCCATTGTAGATTTCAACGAACCATCCTTGTTTTTATTTTTAATATGAACGAAAACAAAATCTCCTTCTGCTGCAACATGTTGAACGTCAACTTTTACTTTTTCAGCACCTTTGAACCATATTTCTGCCGCTTTTTTAAACGCATCTGCACCATCAGCTACCCTTGGATTGTGTTGAATATAATTTTTGTCCACATACCGATCAACTGCAGATATATCTTTATCTCCAAACATCTGCTGATAAAAGCTCAATACAATCTCTTTATTTTTTTGTGCTTGTTTAATATCAGTACAATCAATTTTTGTTTGGGTATTTTGCGCAAAGCATAGGACTGAAGATAAAATTATTCCACTTAGAATTATTTTATTGATACTTTTTCTCATAAATTTTATAACTAATTTGTTTGAACTGTAATATTATTGATTTGAATGTTATTTTTAAATTGGAATTATATTATTTCTCAATTAAATCTAATTGAGAATCAATTTTTGAAATCAGATATCACTAAGTCTTATTTTTTTAGAAGTTACAAGTTTTATTATTATGCCAGTGAATACCAAATAAAGTGATCCTAAGAATATAAATGAAGGATTATAAAAATGAGTACAAACTTAACAATCATGCCTTTTGTTAGTATTAAAAATCATTGTCATTATTTGTTGAAATTTGTCATTTTCTATCAATAATAGAGTTTTGTTCTATTTTATAAATGTGAACAGTAAGAAATAGAGTAAATTTTTTTATTGCAGCTATTTTATAAAAATAAGAGAATGATATACTTAAAGATATACCATTCTCACCTTCTAAATAAAAAACAGGATGAATTTGTTAATGATATGAAATTTTATTTTTTCTCTTTAAAATGTGCAATCCCGGATATTTCTACAGAAGCATTTGCGGGTAGATCTGCAACAGCAATACATGTTCTGGTTGGAAACCTGGTTTTAAAATAACTACCATATACTTCATTTAATCTGCTGTAGTTTTTCATGTCTTTTAAATATATGATGGTACTTATAAGATCGTCGAATGTCAGATTGTAAATTTCAAGCTGAATTTTAAGATTTTCCATCACCTGTTTCACTTCCGATTCAAAAGTTGAATCAGAAAGTTGAGATGTAGCAGGATTGATTCCAACCTGTCCGGATATAAAAACCATTTCGCCTACTTTTAACGAGGGTGTATAAGGAACTTTGTTTGCCATAGTGTTTTGTGCTTTGATTATTAAATTGCTTGCTATTAATAAGAATAACGGAATGAATTTTAACATTTTTGTTCAGTTTTTAAATGAAATAACAGGATTAAACCTTCTCAAGTTGTACCAATTCATTAAATAATTCCTCTGTATAAACCATATTGTATCCTGCCTCTCTGGCAAATAAAATAGGTTTTTCATAGATGTATTGTAATTCCATTGGCCGTCCAAAATCATAATCCAGTTTCATACTTGGCGCATAAGGGATCATTTTTTGTGTAAAAGCAATCATTTCCTGATCAAAATTTTCGGGTAATAAAACATCACAGGCTTTTGCCGCTTCTATAACTTCTTTCATTATTATTTTACACCGCTTCAGGTCTTTAGGATCATCAAGTATCTGATTTGTTGTTTTGTCCAGTACCACTGATAAACCGTTAAAAGTCATATTCCATACAAGTTTTTTCCAACGGAGTTTTTTTAAAGACTGATGAGATGATGGGACACCTGAACTTATTAATTGTCCAGAAAAATTATCCAATAGAGAAGGTTCCTGAAGATTATAACTTCCTAGGTCAAGGTTTCCGTAATCTTGATGAATCACCGTCCCTTTTTGAGTTTTATGACTGGATATAAGGGCTGCACCACCTGCAAGCTGTAAAGAAGGTAATTGAGCAGACAAGTCTTCCTCCATTCCCAAACCATTTTGCACCAGAATTACAATGCTGTCATTATCCACAATATCAGCGAGTATCTTAGGGAGTACTTCATTGTTCTGAGTAGTTTTTAATGCCACGATTACGATATCAGATTTTGGCATTTCCTTAGTGCTTTTGTAAGCGTTTACAGAGGGAAGAATAATATCTTTATGTGCATTTGAATAAAGCTTCAACCCATTGGATTTCACATATTCGTAATCACTGCGAAGGAGAAAATCAACATGGTGTCCTGCGTTTGCCAGCATAATTCCGTAATAACTTCCTACAGCCCCTGTTCCAATAATGGAGATTTTCATATTTTTATAAGTATTTGTTATCCGATCCGGATAATAGTGTTTTAAATAAAAATTTCACCTTTCAGATATAATGCTGCTTTTCCAGCAATTTCAATTCTCTTGTTCAATAACTTACAATAAAGCTCACCACTACGTTGAGACGGTTGAAAAGCATAAAGTTCATTTTTATTAAGCTGAGCTGCCCAATAAGGTGTTAATGTAGTGTGTGCAGATCCGCATACAGGATCTTCGTTTACTCCTACGGCGGGAGCAAAAAAACGTGAAACAAAATCATATTTCTTGCTTTTTGCTGTTACGATAATTCCCCTTGCATGTAGAGCAGCTATTCCTGGGAGATTGGGTTTCATTGTACTGATATCTTCTTCATTTTCAAATATCAGCATATAATCAGTTTTTCCTTTATATGCAGCAATAGGGGTTTTGTCTGTGGTAGATAAAAGTTCATGAGTTAAGAAAACTTCGGAGAATTCATCTTCCGGGAAATTCAATGTAAAAAGGCCATTTTCTATTCCCACTGATAAGAGTCCGCTTCGGGGAGAATGAAATTCAATCTGATCACGTTGATAATTTTCATAATAATAAAGAACAAATGCTGTTGCAAGAGTTGCATGCCCGCAAAGGTCTACTTCTGTATTGGGAGTAAACCAGCGTATTTCTACATTGTTTTCTTTAATTACATAGAAAGCAGTTTCTGAGAGATTATTTTCTGCAGCAATTTTTAATAATATTTCATCAGTTAACCAACTGGTGAGTGGGCAGACCGCAGCCGGATTTCCTTTAAATACTTCACTTGTAAAAGCGTCTACTTGATATATTTTCATTTTCAAAATTTTTGTATTGCCGGTAAAATTATTAAAGTCTGATTATTCAAAGCAGATACAGGTATTGTGTTTTAACAGGATACAGGTGCTATTGATTTTATTTACCTTAAAATCTTTCTATTTTCCTGTGAGAAAAAAGCCGTTTTTACAAGCTGTAAAAACGACTCCAATTTTTTTTCATTTTTGAGTTTTTAGAATACATATTTGCTCTTTCTAAAAAATTTTAGTCCATGTTGTGTGTTTTTTCCCGGACTATTAAATCATGTGTTTATTAATGAGGGTGACTTTAAACTCCCTGTGCAAATATATTGGGATATTTTTACTTATGTTTAGTTTGTCTGATGTCAATATTTGTTGAAATTTTCTGTTTGTTGACGTTTGAGTTGGGTGTTGATAAAATAACTAATATTCAATAGATACATACTTTTATTTTTTTTGGAATTTTTTATGAGTTGATTTTTCTTTAGAATTGGGTTTATATGATTTAAAGGTTTAAAATATAGCAATGAAGAGGCTGTATGCAATGAGAAAATACAGTTTGACAAATTTTGACAAATCTTGGCAAACATCAACAAATGGTTTTTTTTTCAGATAAATGAATTGATAATAATTTTGCTGTCATAAAGATAACAGATATGAAAAAAATTATTATCAGCATTTTAATGTGCTATGGATTCAGCTTAAATGCACAAACCGGAAGTGTAGGAATTAATACAAACAACCCTGATCCTTCTGCAGTTTTAGATATTAATTCTGCGAATAAAGGATTATTAATTCCCAGAGTATCTTTGCAAAGTTTAACTGATGGGACTACAGTTCCATCACCGGCAAATGGATTGTTCGTTTATAATACTAATAGTAATTTATCAAGTGGGACAGGTCTCTATACGAATTCTGGTACTGCCGTGGCTCCTAGCTGGCATACATTTCTTCCATATAGTGTCAATTACGTATTGGATAATGCTTATTCAACAACTGCAACAAATAGTATACAATACGTTTTTCCTGCTTCCGGTACTACCGTTAATAATATAGATCTTGCATTAGGATTAACCGTGGCAATTCCTGCAATGAGCACGGTTCAGATAGTTGTAACTTACTCCACTCCAATAGGGTTTTCTAAGCCTGCTTCTGATACTTTTGGTGGTTATATGGGAGTACGCTTTTTAAGAAACGGAGTTGAAGCTCAAGGCGGGTCCAGAAAATATTCTATAAACCAGATTTTTAACCAAACTAGTGGTAGTTATATAATGACTAGTGTTGGTGCAACATTTGTCGAAACTGTTACTAATAATACAAGCACTGTTGGAACTGTAACATACAATCTGAATGGGTATATAGAAAAGAGCCAAGGTACAAATGCAGAAACTTTTATATTTAATATGTTCTCTGCTACTGGGGGTAATTTTAATTGGGGTCGAGGAACTATGTCTGCTCAGGTTTTCAGAAAACCACTTTAATGAATAAATTATAAGAGTAATACGGGGTATTCTATGGATTACTTAAAGAATATACATATAGGAGAGCTAATAGAAATAAAATGGAAATCAACGGGTATTTCCATAGAGAGAACCTGTAATTTTTTTAAAGCTACCGAACCTGAGATACAAAAAGTATTCAAGCAGAATACTATGAATTCTGAATGTTTATTGAAATGGAGCAAACTGCTTGAATATGATTTTTTCAGGCTCTATTCACAGCATTTGATGCTTTACTCCCCACCAACCTATAGCGGTAGAGATATTAGTAAGACAAAAAAAGGAAATAATTCTGATTTTCCTGTCTTCAGAAAAAATCTGTATACCCAGGAAATTATTTTGTTTATACTTGAGCAGGTGAGGTTAGGAGAAAAGACTAAAAATCAGATTATGGAAGACTATAGAATTCCTAAAACAACATTATATAAATGGCTGGAGAAATACAAGGAGAAGATATAAGCATAAAAGGTCCTGACTACAGGCGGATTTTTCAGGATATCATTGATAAAAAATTTCCTGAGAAAAAAGAATGGTATTCAGAAATATTGCAAAAAGAAGACTTATATATGCTTGATGTTTTGAGAATCAATAATTCCATCTTCAATACTCAGGATGAAAAGATGGAGATTTACAATCAGAAACTCCGTTCTTATGATGAACATTCAGTTTTATATATGTTAGATTATCAGAGAAAGAATAATCTGACAAATACTCAGTTAGCTAATCATTTCAGACTAAGCAGAAATACAGTTGCTAAATGGAAAAAACATTTTACATTGTGAAATTCATAATGTAAAATGTTCATTTGTTTGCTAATTGTTCTTGCTTTTCATTAGAGTGATTGCTTGAAATAGGTTTTTTTGACATTTTTTGATAAGATAAAATGTCTTTTTTATATTTTTCGTAATTGTTATTATAACGAATTTTGTACCCTTGAATTTACATAAATGATGAAAAAAGAAATAATTCCAGAGAGGGAAGCAAAAAAAAATTGTATTAAAAATAGGCAATTAAAAATGGTAATTAATTTTTGTCGTCTGTAATTTTATGGATGCACATAAATTATGTTCTGTTATAAATATCAGAACTGTTCTATTATTGTTATTTATTCTGTTCAGTACTGCCTTTTATTCACAAGATAAAGCAAGACGAAGAAGTATAGATAGTCTCGGTAATATAATTAAAGACAAGAATGTATATGCAGATAAAGGAAGCAAGGAAATTCTGAGATTATGTACAGAAATTTATTACCAGTCTAAAGAAATCAATTATAATAAAGGCATGCTTCAGGCTATTTTGAAGATGTCTGAAGTATATATGAATGAACGGAATTATGAGCTGTCTTTAAAGAAAATTTCAGAAGGTAAAGTATTATCAGGTAAAGAAAATGATAATGTTGCTTTATCTAGCTTCCTACTTGGTGAAGGAATGATTTATAGTGAAATGGGTTACACAAAAAAATCCCGTTATTCCCTTCAACAGAGTTTAGAACTTGCTGATAAATTGCCGAGTCAGGATTTACATGTAAAGAAGGCGGCTGTTTACAGGAGTATGGCTAGAAATATCAGGCAGGAAGGAAATGTGAACCATTATGATTCTATACTCATATATCTTAATAAAGGGTACTCGGAATCAAAAAAAATGAATTATAATTTCTCTTACAAACCCCTTTATTTAGCTTCATTTGCAATGGACATGGCTAAAGAGTATTTTCGGACTGATAAAATTTCAGAATCTGAAAAATACCTTAATGATTTTCAAATTTATATGAAAAATGAAAGAGACAAGTCAGAGTTTATTTATTATTATTTACTTAAAGGCAATATAGAAAATAAAAAGAAAAACTATAACACAGCTCTTGAATACTTTAATCAATCTAGACAGATTGTTAATGAATATAAGATTTATACAAATGCTTTAGAAGATATTTATTCAGGACAGGCGGAAGCTTATCGGATGCTGCAGGATTATAAGAATGAAGCTGTGTATTCAACAAAGGCAAAGAAAATAACGGACAGCATATCTTCTTCTGAGAAAAAAATATTAAATACTATTGTTGCAAACGGAGATACGGTGAAATGTCAGAAAGAGAATTTAAATTATAGTTATTGGTTATTTATTCTACCTTGTTTATTAGGGGTTGGAGGAACAGCATATATTTTTTTTAGAAAAAGTAGGGATGAAGAGGAAAATGAGTATATAAGAAATGCTGAAAATGAATTGCCAGTTGAAGAATATAATATTTCCTTTGAAGAAGCTATCTCTCCCCAAGAAAAAGAAAGGCAGGAACTGGAAATTGAGGATTTAAAAGAACTTATCGAACTTGTTCATAATAATGACAAATCCTTTCATTTGAAATTTCATGAGCATTTCCCATTATTCAATCAACAGCTTTTAACCAT
Source organism: Chryseobacterium sp. GVT01B (assembly GCF_019970045.1). Lineage (GTDB taxonomy): Bacteria > Bacteroidota > Bacteroidia > Flavobacteriales > Weeksellaceae > Chryseobacterium. Next base: position 581,173 of record NZ_JAHXYI010000002.1, on the reverse strand, counting down.
AAATTCTCAACTAAGCCATTCCGACCTTGAATATTGTGCACTCATAAAATTGAAATTCGATACCAAGGAAATCGCCAAATATAAGAATGTTTCCACAAGCTCAGTATTCAGTAAAAAATATAGAATCCGGAAGAAGCTGGATATCAGTACAAATGCGAATATTTATACCTGGATGTTTAATATTGGGTAGTTCATATACATATTCAAGAAATTAAAAATATGCAATTCTGTTGTTTTATAGTTTAGAAGATATAAAATCATTTATAAGGATTATTTTTATTGATAATGTACTTTTCATTCGCAGTGTAAGCCTGGAATTTCCAGGCTTTTTATCTATATTACTATTTTCAGATAGATTTTCAGACAACGTCTGACGTAAATAAATCATCAGGAAACAATAATTTTAATAATATTATTGTTGATGTACTAGCTTTGAATTGACTTTAATTTTTACTTTGTTCAATCCGATGAATATTAGGGATTTAGTGTTAAATTTGTTATTAATAAATTAAATGTTCAATGTCTAGAAAATCCAGGGCTGCATCGTCTGATCTTATTTCTTATTTCACTTTTGAAGAGCTGCTTCAGCAAGTGGGGTTTGATTTAAGGGTTAAAGGATTTATTGTTATGAACAGTAGTAAAAACGATCATACTATTAAACTCAATATGCCTTATCGGGCCGATTATTACTGTATGATTCTGGTTAAAAAAGGAAGTATTGGATTTACGATGAAGGATCAGCAGTATGAAATTGCTGCCGGAGATATGATCTTTTGTCCGAAAGGGGAAACTTTCTGGATGGATCATCTTTCTGCAGATTATAATGCCAAGTATATATTCTTTTCTTTCGATTTTATTTCTGAATCAGGATTTAATTCAATTGATGTTCTTAAAATATTCACTTCAGATCCGGCAATATTTATTAAGAATGAACCCGATTTATTCAGGAAGGTTGTATTTCATCTTGAACAACTTGAAAATCTGAATAATGCTGAAAAGAATAATTATTATTTCAAGGAAATGATCTGGCATTATTTTTCACTGATTATCTATGAGATTGATAACCACTTAAAAAAAACTGAAAAAATTAAAAGTATTAGCGATAGAGAAGATGAAATTACGACTGATTTTTTTGTTTTAGTTCGCAAGCACTTTAAAGAGCAGCATAATGTACAGTTTTATGCAGATCAGCTGTATATCAGCCGTAAATATCTTACAAGCATTATTAATAAAACCCTACGCAAATCGCCTAAAGAAATTATTGATCAGGTTTTGATATTGGAGGCAAGACTTTTGCTTAAAAATTCAAATTCTAATATTACTGAGGTTGCTTTACAGCTTAAGTTTCCGGATCAGGCTACTTTCAGTAAATTTTTTAAACGACATACCCGAAAATCTCCACAGGAATATAAAAAAGGAGATTTATATTAAAATAAATGTATTTAAAATCTGTATTAGAGGAGATTTCTAAAAATGGATTACTCAAATTGAGCAATCCATTTTTTATAATATTTGAAGTTTAAATGATATGCTCCGTAATAGAGCATCAAATTTTTGTATCTGATATTGTAAAGGTTAGCAGGATTTGGTTCATAAAATCGCTGGAAAGTCTTGTAAATAAAGAAAAAGTTTCTATCTTTGCAGTCCCTTAAACAAAGGGATTTACTTGAAAAAGTAAGTGGCCGACTCGGTAGCTCAGCTGGTAGAGCAATACACTTTTAATGTATGGGTCCTGGGTTCGAATCCCAGCCGGGTCACTTAAGGAGACAACTGTTAAAGTTTGTCTCCTTTTTTTGTGCCTGCATGTTGTTGTATTTCAATGCATTAATTTTGAAATGTTTATAGTTGGATTTTTAAGCTATATTCTTTAAAAGCCTGAACAAAATTTTCTAAAAAAATGCTTTTTGTTTTATCCCGTGAGGTTTTTCAAAAGTTCGATTTCTCACTAAGATTTTGAAATTTTCTTTGTCTTGGGTTTATTTAAGACTTTCTTTTAATTTTACGGTTAATCTATTTTCTGTTGATTCTTCATTTTTTTCCATTTTGCCAGTGAGTTTCTGCTTATTCTAAAATGTTTTGCAGTCTGCAAATTATTTAGATTATTCTTAATCTGGTATTCAAGAATCAACCTTATTGTTTCCTGGTCATAAGACCTGAACTGATTAACTCCCGTCGCTTCCGGATCCGCTTCATTCCCGAAAATAAGAGTGTTTAATTTTAATACGTCCATTGCAGTAAGTTTTTCTTTATTCAGAAAGAATACGCATTGTTGTTTCTTTTCCGGATATTTACTTTCAATAATATCACTATAAATTTTTGAATAGTCTGGACAATGCTGATTTTTCATCTGTTGTTATAATATATTTTTCTTCTACTTTCTCTTCATTAAATTTGCAATAAAGAATAATATTCTTTTTATAGAACCTCTTACCTATTAAGTAATACCAGTCATTATCAAGTTCTACCTTCAAATATTCATTTAATGAAAAGTTTACCTGATCCTTTGACAAACCAAAAAAATTCTTGTTAAGGATAAGTTTATCCCGTATTGCTTTTTTCATTATCATACCATTACATATTATATTTGCTCAGCCATTTGTATAAAGTTGTTTTAGGAATTTTGTAAATCTCAATGACCTCTTGAGGTTTCATTATTTTTTGGTTAATTCGCTCCAGAACAAATGCAATCAATTCTTTTGTATAAATGTTTTTCCTAAATGACGGGAGCTTTTGGGATTTTTTTTTACCAATTCTATTCGTGGGAGAATAAAAAATTAAATGCTGCGAATACAATCTGAAAAAATCATATTCCAATAACTTACTCCATTTTAAAAGATGATCCGTTGGCAACTCTTTTTCCTTATATATTCTTGTAATTTCCTGTTCGTCACACTTAAAAAAATTACATATCCGATCCATTTCTATCTGGCATTCAGTCACTCTTTTTTCAATAAGATTCCCGATATTTATATTTTTAAAATCAATATTCATACTGTTTGATTTTGTTGATTTTATTTTCACAATAATATAATGTACTATTACTAGATTCTTATGAAATTAGAGTGGAGCCTTTTTGGATTAAATCTTCACCTGTTTTTGTATAAAAGCTATGCTAGTATTAAATGGGACTTTAAAGCATATTGTCACCTTAGTTAAAATGCTTTATTGTCCTAAATAAATAAAAGTGTTTACCACAACATAGGCTGATCGGTTATTTAAAGATTGACCGGAACCTAAATTTGTAGCTGTTGTTCCTGTAAATGTATGGGTATGATTTGCAGAGACTCCTGTGTTACCTACTCCTACACCTCCGAATAAGCCGGGACTTGCGCTTCCTCCATGCCCGGTACCATTGTTACCAACACTTGTGCCACCATATAAAAATGAGCCTCCCGTATCTGTGCCGTGTGCATGTAATCCTGAAGACAAAGCAGTACCGCTAACACTAGTTGTCAGATTGATATTAGGTAAATTGCTTTGTAAGATGACAACTGAGTTACTCCCACCTGTATCACCTATATTTTCCGCTGCATTTTTAGTTTTTAGAGTTCTGTCTGTGGCATCATACAGGGTGGTGGTTAAACCTAAACTGGCCGCGGCTACTTGTGCCCTAACAGGAAGCGTTGAAATGGCTCTCCCATTTAACAAAAACCATCCATTGTAGTCTGCTGATTTAAATGACTGCGTAATAGTTCCAACAGGATATGATAAAAGAGATTTGTTGATTTTTTCCCAGACACTTCCATTGTAATAATAGAATCCGTTGGCATCAATATTTTGGGCTTTTACCGTCTGGCTGCCTGTAGTATAATCACTGATGTATATAATTGTGGAAATTTCTACGATTCCCATATTTTGTGCACGCTGGCGATCTATTCTAGGGATGAGCATTCCATCTGTATTGGTTGCAGTACCGGTAGGGTTTTTGGCATTAATATCCAGGGTCGACTGAGGTGTGGTTGTATTGATTCCGATCTGACTATAGACTATATTAAAGATTATCAACAATATAATTGATAATAATGATTTTGTATTCATGATTTTTTGTTTGAAAATGTATTTAAAATAATAACAGTTATTCACCTAAATAAATAAAAGTATTTACAGATAAGTAAGGTGATCTGTTATCAATTGGTTGACCTCCTCCGCCTAAAGGAGTACTTACCGTTCCACTGAATGTATGGGTATGGGCTCCTGCAGCAGCTGTATTGCCTCTGGCGTTTACTCCTCCCCATGCACCGTTTCCGGCATTACCATAGCCATTCCCATTGTTTCCAAAGCTTGTTCCTGAAAGCAAGAAAGCACTTCCTACAGCAGGACTATGTGCATGAGCTCCCGATGCAGTTGTTGTCCCACTCGTATTGCTTGAAAGCGTTATATTGGGTAAATTGCTTTGTAAAATGGTAAGCATATTGTTACCACCCACAGTGCCTAGGCTTTCGGTAGCAGTTTTTGTTTTTAAAACTCTGTCAGATGCATTAGGAATGTTAGTAGTAAAACCTAAAGCCTCCGCTTTGGCTTTAACTGCAGCTGGGAAAGCAGAAACAGCTCTTCCATCTAATAAATACCATCCATTGTGATCAGATGTTTTCACTGAATATTTTATATTTCCTGTAAGAGAGCTTTTATCGGTATAAAACAATTTTTCCCATAGGCTTCCACTGAAGTAGTAAAATCCGGTATTATCAATATTCTGAGCTTTTCCTGTCTGGCTTCCCGTAGTGGAATTATTGATGTATATGACAGTAGATGTTTCAATAGAAGCCATGTTCTGTGCCCTCTGGCGATCAACACGAGGAACTAGAATTCCATCTGTGCTAGTAAATGTTCCTATAGGATTTATGGCTTTGATATCTAATGTTGATTGAGGAGTCGAAGTATAAACTCCCACTTGTCCATTTGCTATATTCACAATTGTAAGAAATACAATTGATGATATATTTATTTTTTTTTTCACTATAGCTGATAAATTTTTGATTATAATGATAGTTTTACTCACCTAAATAAATAAAAGTGTTCAAAGCCAGATAGGCAGATCTGTTATCAATTGGTTGATTGGATCCTCCCAATGGAATAGCTACTGCCTGGGATAAAGTATGCGTGTGCCCTCCTGCACTTGCTGTAGTAGTAGCCACACCAGTTCCTCCCCAGGAGCCGGCACTCCCGCCTCCATATCCTCCTCCAGGTAATCCGGTAATTAAAAAACCCGTACCTTTATCGGGACCATGGGCATGGCTTCCTGCCGAATTTATTGTTACGCTTGCAGTCCCAGCCAGCGCTATATTGGGTAAATTACTTTGTGAAATTGTGAAAGAAGTATTTCCTCCCACGGTACCAATGCTTTCGGTTGTGCTCTTTGCTTTCAGTGTTTTATCGACTGCATCGAATAAATTACCTGTCAGCCCCAGGTTTGCAGCGGCTGACTGGGCATTTGCAGGAAGGTTTACAACAGGTCTGCCGTCCAAAAGATACCAACCATCATGATCTGTTGCTCTCGCAGAATATTGGATATCTCCTAAAGAATATGAATGATTATTGAGATCAAGCTTTTGCCAAACAATTCCGTCAAAATAATAAAAGCCTGCTTCATCAATACGAATAGCCTTTCCGGAGTTTGTTCCTGTTGATATATCATTCACATATATCATGGTGGAAGTTTCTACTGCAGCCATATTCTGTGCGCGCTCCCTGTCGACGTGTGGAATAAGGATTCCATCTGTATCCGTTATTGTACCTGTTGCATTTTTTGCAGCAATATCTAATGTTGCTTTCGGATCAATACTGTTAATCCCCACTTGGGAAAAGATTAATCCACCTATCAGTAATAATGCTGCTGTGTATAATTTTTTCATCTTTTTTGTATCTATTTTAAATGTTGTGGTTATTTTAGGTAATGAAATACTTAAATCTACTAGTTAGATTATAAAATGATTTTTATAATAGAATTTGTAAGAGACAGCATAATAACTCTGACTTAGAGACCTATTGATTTAGTTTCCTTCTACTATTGGTGCATTTAAGTATAATTAGTACCTTCTTACAGAGGTTTTGCATTTATTATATCTATTGGGGAACAGCTGAATAAATGCAAACCCTGCAAGCAACTAAAGGCAATAAATTTTTTTTCAACTAAGTTGTTTTTAGCCTGTTCAAAAGTATTGATTAATTGTTTTTTCTGAAGAATTGATCTTGTAAGAAGATTAAGACATTGGTGTATGAAAATTAAGACAAGGTTTGTATTAAAAAGAAGACAAGTTTATTTACGCTCTGGTTTAAGTTTTTGTAAGCTTACCTTACATTATAATCCTCTGCTTCTTCAGAATGTATTTGATGGACCATATTTATCGCAGGAAGCAGCTTTAAAATTGATGGTGAAAATTCTATTTCTACTTAATTGATTTCTGTTTAAAATGCAAAACAGGACAAAGCTTATTCAAAACTTTGCCCCATTAGCACTAATTAAATCTTTATTATTAAAAAAATAAAAATTACATTATAGGTAAACCATATTGGAATATCATAAAAAGTAAAAAGATAAACACTCGTATTATCTCGGTTATGAAGTATCGTAGAGAACAGAAATCTTCCTGTTAGGTTTGTATTATTTTATATTGATTTTAAATTTAATAGACATTTTAAAATTCTTCAACAATCATAGCCTCTCTAATCCCAGCAGTTGTTGTTCCCATATTAGAAAGTGTACAGGTAAATCTGATGATTGTACCAGTAGCACTATCATATACATGATAAATATTATATTCTTGGGAACCACCAGCAATATTACTGTCTAAATTAACCCACGTTCCAGGAATAAGCGTAGGGGTCGTTCTTTGTCTATATACAGCAGCATTTACTCCTGAGTCGGTACCACCACCAAATTCCACATCCCAGATCATAAATTGTCGTGTAGCTCCATCATTTAACCTGATTTGCCATGTTCCGTTTAATAAAGTGGTTGCATTATAGCCTGCATATCTAAAGGAATATTTGCCAGAACCACTGGTTACAACAACATTACTGTTAGGTACGATTAATCTTTGCTTTGTAACTGAAACACCTGCCGTTTCCGACGCTCCCGAAATAACATTTCCATTGGCATCCGTAGCAAGTGTCGTTACAGAGGGCAATCGACGCATTCTTATCCCTGAGGTTTCATCTATTCCGCTGTCTACATCTATATTGTTTGTAGGAGTGTCAATACCCACACCCAATCTGCCTTGATTGGTTACCACAATATCATTTGCTTGCTGTACAGCGGTAGGAACTCCTGTTGTTGGATTGTCTTTTGCTCCGTCTATGTGAAACTGTGCTTGCGGATTCGGGGTATTAATACCAATTTGGGCAGAAGTTTTAGTTAATCCTATCATTAAAATTAACATGCTGATTGCCTTTTTTTTCATATTCTAATTATTACAATTGTTCTTAAAATGCAGTTTCATTATAATTTTGGTGAAAATGATACCGATTACTCAACAGCAAATTCTGTTGTATGGATCATTCAGTTGAAAGCTATTATTAAAAATCAAGAGGTCTCAGGAAAAATTATTTATCAAAGGAAAGCACGATCAAATGACGTTGTCCTTCTTTATTAATTTCCTTTGAAATTTTATCCAATGAAATTCTGCTAATTTAAGCTGCATTGCCCATAATTGTTGCTCAAGATCTGCATCTATTGTATCTAGGGAACAGCTAAACAGATGCAAATCCTATAAGCAACTTAAGGCAATAAATTTTTTTTCAACTAAGATTTTTAACCTGTCCAAAAGTATAGATTAATTGCTTTTTTAGAAGAATTTAGCTTGTAGGAAGATTAAGACATGGGTATATGAAAATAAAGACATTGTTGTATTAAAAATAAGACAAACTTGCCTGTGGTCTGATCTGAGTTTTTGTAAACTTAGCTTATTTACATGGACACCTGTTTCTTTCAGAATGTATTCGATGGGTTAAGATAGTAATGAAATTTCTGCTTAATTAATTTCTGGCAAATGCAAAAACAGGACAAAGTTTTAAATAAGCATTGTCCTGTCTGTGCAAAAATATTGACTGAATGCTTTTTTCGAAGAATTTAGCATGTGGAAGATTAAGACATGGATGTACGAAAATAAAGACAGGGGTTATTCTAGTTTAAGTTTTTGTAAATTTTGAAAAGGTCAATGAGACTATTTATGCTTAATTTACTATATATTCTTTTTTTATAAGTACTCATTGTTCCGGCCTTGATGTTAAGTTCATTGGCAATTTCCAAATTTCCATTTCCTTCACCTAAAAGTTTGAAAATCTCAAACTCTCTTTTAGATAATTTTTTTACCGGATCATTGTTGTCCGGTTTCTGTGCTAGTACTTTTACCAGGGTGGGAGGATAGTAATGTCCATTTTCAAGAATATATTTTACGGCTTTAGTCAGAGTTTCATCATCACTTAGCTTACTTGCATAACCTTCTGCGCCTTCCAGAATATATTCGATGGCAACATTTTCCATGGAGGAAGAAAAGATCATGATCAAAAGATCTTTCTGAATTTCTTTCAGTTCTTTAATCATTAATTTATAGATGCTGCCTTCCATTTCAATATCAAGGATTAACAAATCAAATTTTTCAGCTCTGAGCTTCTCTTTTAGGTTAGGATAATTTTTTGCAAAATCAATTGAAACATTATTTAATGTATCTTGCAATACCATTGATGTTCCCAATCTTACCACAGAATGATCATCAGCAATCAATATTTTTTTTTTCATACGTTAGTTTTTAAGAAAGATTTTTATAATAGTTCCTTTAGGAGTATTTTTATGAAAAGTTATTTTAGCGTTAATTTTTTTTGTTAATTGGATAACCATATGCAAACCCAACCCATAATTTTTAAAAACAAAATTATCTTTTTCCATATTTTCAAAAACAAAAGAATAGTATTCAAGTTGGTCTTGTGACATCCCTTTACCTGTATCTGATATGGTAATTTCTATTTGTTTTTCTCCTTTTTGTTCCGTCTCTATAAGGACCTTACCGTTTTGAGTGTTTTTTACAGCATTATCTATCAAATTATGAACAATTGAAGAAAGAATGTTATGGTTAACTCTGGTGGTTATATGAGGATCACAGAGATTATATAGAGTAGTATTATTGGCTAATGCAATCTGATCAAACAATAGTTTTTTGCTTTGTACTAAGGTATGTATGTGATTTTCAATCTTATCAAAAATATTTTCCTCTTTAAATAAGCTGGTATATTCTTTCAAATCTAAGGTAAACTTAAACAGCTGTTCGGATGTATGATAAATTTCATCAAAATATTTTTTCTGAAGTTCATTATCTTTTGTGCTGTTAAGCCGTTGCGAGATAGAAACTAGAAATCTTATCGGAGTGGTAATATCATGACTGATGCTTTCCATGATTTTTTGTTGATATTCAGTCTCGTTCTTTAGTTTGTTTGCAGTGATTTCTAATTCCTGATCTTTACTGTTTAAGGTATGTTTTAAAGTTTTGACCATTCTTTTAAGGAAATTGGTCCGCGCATAAATAATCAGAACAACAAACATAATTCCCAGAACGATCATAAAAGATTTAAACCAAATTGTCTGATAAAAGAAGGGCTTAATTTTTACAACAATCTGTTTGTATATGAATTGACCATCTTCTGATCCTAAAAACCTGATATTAAGCTTGTAATCTCCGGGTTCAGCATTGTTTAAAATAAATTTTCTATCGTTTTTTATTTTTTCCCATTTGCTGTTTGAACTTCCTTCAAGTCTGGCTTCTATATAAATATTTTCGATGTTATGATAGTAAGGGAAATCCAGTAAGATCTCGGCGTTTTTGTAATCACTTTTTAGGTAAAGGGTATCAGTAAATTTAATAGTTTCTTTTCCAACTTGGGCTCTTTCTATAAACAGCTGGTTCTTTCGGGGATAATGGACTCTGATTTCACCGGGTTTAAAAAAAACAAAACCTTCCATAGAAGGAAATACAAATTCTTCATTTTCCAAAATATTACCGCTGGGATTTGCACTTCCGTTAAATTCATTATTGAGCAAACCATCCTCTTTGGTATAGCGATACCAGATAACTTTTGTTTTTTTATTTTTTGCATACCCCAAAAGTGATTTTTTAGAGACTTTGAATAAACCGTTATTAGAAGAAATCCAAAAAAAACCATAGTGATCTTCCAGGATATGATGCGCACTCGAAAGGTAGCCGTTCTTGTCTTCAGGTATTCGGATTTCATTATCATTTTTCAGGAGATAGAAGCCTCTGTTGTGAGTGGTAAACCAAAAGTTTCCATCTTTTGTCTGTTGGATTTCCTTTATCGGTAAATTTTTTGCAAAATGCTTTAAAATCTTGTTTTTAGAGTTGGAAACAAGATAAATTCCATCAGTTGTTCCCACATACATAGAATCTTTATTCAATTCTTTAACAAAATTGATATTAGCTTTAAATCTAAAAATACTTTTTGTCTTTTTGAATTGGTCGTCGGCAAATATGTTGAGATAATAATACTGATATTTACTATCCGCCATGTTTACTACAAAATTGTTACCTGCTTTAAAAATTCCTTCAACATTTCTTTGGGGGAAATTTATGGAATCATGTGCTTGATAGTGTGAAGATCTGTATCTCCGGTGTATTTTATTATATTCTACATACAGAAGATTAAGAGAGTTGTCATACAAGAGATAACGCCTATCATAGTTAAAATCAGCAGAATATATTTTATTTACTTTATCTTTATAATATTCAAATCCTTGTTTTGAAATAATTGAATTAGGGGTAAAAGGTAAAGCCTCATAAACAAACTCACCTGAGAACGGGACATTTTTCTGTGGAGTATAAAAATTAGACAGGTTTATAATTTTCAAGCCTTTCAAAACATTTCCAAGATAAAGTTTATTGGATTCTTCATCATAAAACATACAATATAAAAGCTCTTTTTCAATTTTTTTATATCGCATAAGAAATGTAAGGGTAAGTATACCATTAGATATTTTACTCCGATAAATATTACCGTTATTGATTACAAAAACTTGCCCCGTACCCTGATGCCAATATATTCTAGATCCAGGATCATTGTATAATGATGGTTTGCTGTCGTACGAAACAATTCCGTTTTTTAATATAATGGTTTTTCGGTTTTTCTGATCTGGTAGGAAAATGATATTTTCATGTTCAAAAGCATTTCTAAGCTCTTTCATCAGAAATGGGGCCAGAATTTTTTTTTCCGGCTTATTTTCTTTCTTATAAATAATGTAGCGATTGTTAAAAAAATAAGTTCCAGAATTTGAGATGACATAATAACAATTGGTCTCCGGAAAAAAATTATTAATAAAACTACTTTTATAATATCTTTTATACTGTACATTATTCCCCATTGAGTAAGTTTTGGAAATCTTTCCATTGGGCAGCATTTTTACAGTTCTGTCTGATATTAACACACAATTTTCATCATTATTATTAAAACAAATAAAATCTCTGTTTTTAGTACGAAGAAAGCTTCCGAAACTGAGATTACTTGTTTTAAAGTTATTGTACAATAAAAAATTGTGTCCATCATATCTCAAGATACCACCATCAGTTGATAGCCATATAAAACCATATTTATCCTTTGTAATGTCTTTTATGCTGTTTTGGGGAAGTCCCTGATCCATATTATACCACCGGAAAGTATAATCTTGAGCAGAAAAAAATAGGGGAAAGAAAATAACGATAACATAGAATAAATTCACAAACGGCAATATTTTTTTTGATTCTTCAACAAAGATATTATAAGTTTTTGTTATTTATTATTACTATTGCGTTATATAAAGCTTATGATAATTATGAAATGTTTAAGTTAGACAACTTGAAAAACTGTCAAAGTTCAAATCTCAGTTTGTACCCAATTTCATTTATAGAAAATTTTCTTTAACCTTTTCATCTCTTTTCTTTAAATATTCTTGAGTATTTTGTTCTATTAATGAACGTGAAAAATTACTTGAGTTATGATCTTTGTTTACTGATTTATATATTTGATTGGTGGTTTTCCTATCCAGAGGCCAATTATTTTAGCCCAGAGTACCCAATGACACTACTGAAATTGAAAAATCTAATCCATTTTTAAGTAACAAAATAATATGATACACCTAAGTATATTGTCACCAAAAAGAAGGTCTTAATATACTTAAATGTACCAATAGTAGAAGTTGACGAAATTCAAGCTCTTGTACAGAAATTCTATAGACTCTTTTATCAAAACTCCCTCTTTGCAATTAGCTAGTACATTTAAGTATATCATTGCCAAGACTTATCTTTAATCATGGTGCTACACTTTATGTAATACTATCAAGAAAAGCTATAATTTCTATTTAACATAAATTTCAGCTTTTGCCTGTACTCCCCACATTTGGAGGCTGTTGATTGAAGCTGTTGAGTTTTCGCCTTCCCTATTAACCAATAGATTGAAATTATAGGTTCCGGGTGTTAAATCACTTATTGTGTATGCCACAGGGGCAGAAAATCTTACATACGGGGATGTATTCCCTGAAAGAGATCTTGCCCAGGAAGTCATCATAATGCTGGAAATTGTCCTTGAAGATGTACCAGTTTGTGAAATATGAAATCTTAATGAGCCATATCCTGTTCCTGTGGTATTAACATCACCCCATACATCCCATCGAAGAATTATCATCACCTGGTTATAACCCGATGGTACCGTTACTGCTAGCTGTCCACCATCAACTTGTATTTGAGAAGGAGTGGTAATAGACTGTGCAACATTAATTATTGAGCCTAAAACTGTGTTATTAAGTTTCCAACCATTGTTTGGTGCTGTTGGTACTCCTAAAAAATCCAAATTCCATGTATTTCCCGTATCATTTGCTGTAATAGAAACAAATTCACCTCCATTTAATGTAAAGTTAGAATTATTTGCAGTTCCCCCTCCAAATCTCAAATTTTGTCCAGAAGCTGCTTGTATGACAATAGGATAGGTACTGAGGTTTTTTATTTTGTAAATTCTACCGGCAAAGCTAGTCGGTCCACTTGCTGGTGATGCTGAAGGTAGGGTAAGTGTTGCCTGAGCTGTACCCTCATACGTGAGATAATAGTCTTTATCTGTAAGAGTAGTGCTTGTTGTAGTTTTGCGATATTGACCTTCAAGGGAGCCACTTATTTCTAATGTACTTGTTGGAGTTGAAGTATTAATCCCAACCTGTCCAAACGAAAAAAAACTGAATAAAATTCCAGCAATTGTGAATAGATTTTTCATTGGTTTAAAAAATATTTGTTTGTGCTTTTTAGTATTTATATATTTTTTACTTAGATGATTCAAAATATAATTAATCAGTGAATTGTTAATGCAAAATTATTTTTTTGAATATAAAACGATGAAGTTTAGACCTGTCATTGCCTAGTGATATCTGTTATTTACTGTCATTAATATGAAATTCTATGCTTGGGATTTTATAGAATCCGATGAATTATATAGATAGTCTAGTTGATAAGTTTTGTGAAGTATTTCCTCTTTTCAATCAGAAGCTTCTAGCCTTAAATCCCCAGTTAACACATACTGACTTGGAATGTTGATAAAAGTAAAGAACTCATAATTAAATATAAAATGGAGTAATGGATTTTGCACCATTTAGTAAAGAACAACTGTTGTTAAGACTGAAGAAGCAGAGAAAATAAAATATTTTATCAGGGAATATATTTCATCCTGATTTCTTCAGAAGAAGTACGCGTAACTTCCTGAAATCCTATTTTCCGATACAGATTATAAGCCTTATTATTTCCGGAGCAACCTCCAGAATGGATTTCAATACCATTAAAGTTCCGGCAGGCTTCAGCAATAACAGCTTCAATCAATCCCTTACCGATATTTTTCCCCTGAAATTCTCTTTTTACATACATCTGGTAAATACTTCCTGTGTTGCTTTCATTTTTAACAAAAGTACAGATGCCCACAAGTTCATCCTGTGCGAAAGCTCCATATACAAACCTTTCTGGTGTTTGTTCTTCAATATCGCTTTCCATCCGGAATTTTTCGATACTCAAGGCCTCCTGATAGGTTGCTCCAAAAGCTTCAGGAAATTTTTCCAGACTTTCCAGGCGAATTGCCCTGTAAATTCTACTTTCGTTGGGGAGAAGTTTTCGATAGTTAATACTTGTCATGATTATTTTCATTAATATCCGATACAAAAATGTACATTATTTTGAACTTCTTTTTAATATAAATCCCAATAATTATATTAAAATTTTCAAACTAGCCGATCTATTTGTAACAAATTTCATTTCAGATAGTCTTATTATAAAGAAAAACAGATTTTTTGAGCGGAATAGCTTACAGAAACCGTTGAAAAACTTAAGAAGATGTCTGTTTAAGGGGGAAAATTTTAGTACTTTATTTAAATGTTACATTTTTGCAAAATTAACTGCTTATTTCATAATAAGCATGATAATTTATGTATATTTATAACACTTATTGGGGAATAATAATAGAATAACAGTAGAAATTTATCAACATATTTCAATGGAATATGTATAGGTAGATATAGGGAAAAGTGGAGCTGATGGAAAGAATTAGTTTGATCATTCTTACGAATAAAAAAATAAATTCAAAGGATATAAAGAAAATAATAGCCTGTACAATCTGCATAGGGTTATTTTTATGTATGCTTTCGTGCAGCCGTGATTCCCAGAATAAAGAAAGAGAGAATTTTGATACTTCTTTATTAAACCAGACTTCAGACCTCCAACTGTCAGGGGAATACGAAGCACTTATCCGGCTGAATATAAAATACCTGAAAAAGGCAGCAAAAATGAAATATAAAGCTGGAAAAGGCCTTTGCTACCTGAATATGGCAGGGGTGAATGTCTCAGCAGGAAATTATGATAAAGCCCGTTTTTTTTTCAACAAAGCGGAGAAAGATTTGAAAAACTCTGAGAATAGCTATCATAAAGCAGCATTCTATAATGACTACAGTTTGTATTATTCTCATCTTAAAATAAATGACAAGGCTATTGAATGCAATAACAAAGCATTCTATTATCTAAAACAGGCCGAAAAAACAAGTCTTACTCAAAAATTACTTCCGAGACTGTATGTAAACAAAGGAATTTACTATGCCTGGAAAGGGTGGTTCGGAACTTCTCTAAAATGTTTCACGAAAGCGAATATGCTGGAAAACTCGGCCTATAGCAATTGTATGGTTGCCCAATACTATTTATTTGTTCACAAACCTGATTCTGCCGGAATATATATTGAACGGGCAGATGAGAAGATGCTAAGCCAGAAAACAACCGATGTAGAATCTCTCTGGGTTTACTATACCATGGGATATTACTATAATGAAGTGGATAATAGCGAGGAGGCCGAGAAAGCACTTAGGAAAGCCTTGGACATCAATATTAAAACAAGGCGTACATATTCTTCGCATATCAAAGAGGTTTACAAGGCACTGGCAGAACTGTATAAGAAAAAGAATGACGGAGGAAAGGCTTATTTCTATCTGAAAAAGTATATGGAAGAAGAAGGGAGGTTTGACGCCGCCCGATTTACCACGATGAATAAGGCAACCGAAGATTTTATATCTGAAGTAAAGCAGGAGTCGGACTGGCATAAGAATGATCTTCCGTTATTTATTGCCTTGTCTATCAGTGTTCTTACCTTTTCAGGAGTATATGTCCGGAAAATAATTAACAACTTAAAGCTAAAGAAAAACTCCCTGAAAGAAGAAACGGATGAGCTGAAAAATCATGTGGAAACCAAGCAGCTGGAAGAAGTAATAGAACTTGCCAAGAGGAATGATTCTTCTTTTTTATTAAAATTCAAAGAATTGCATCCTGATTTTATAAAAGCGCTTTTGAAAATCAATCCTGACCTTGAAAATTCAGAGCTGACTTTCTGTGCTATGTTGAAACTACGCTTTTCATCCAAAGAAATTGCAGATTATACCTTTGTGCAGCACAGATCTGTACAACAGAAAAAATACAGGATCAGAAAAAGACTGAATATCCCCGGAGAAACAGATATTTATGACTTTTTTGAAAACTTAACGGAATAAATAATTTCATCACAATAAAAAGTACTGTATTCTGTTTTATAAAAGATTTTATTATTGATCTCAGCAGAAACACCAGAGAATTAAAAATAAAGTACAATTGTATTCTGAGAGATTATTTTAAACATAATTTATACAGGAATTTAGCTTAAATAGAGAAACATATGATGCGTATTTTTCTTGTTGTTTTACTTATTATTTTGGTTTCGTGCCATTCTCATTCAAAGAAAGAGGCTGAAAAGAAATTTGATGTTTCCCTGCTGAAACAGAATGAGCAATTCAGAGTGGCCGGAGAATATGATTCTCTGATCAATCTCAACAAAAAGTATTACAAACTGGCTGATAAAATAAATTACGCAGATGGAAAAGCGCTGTGCTATATCAATCTGGCAGAGCTTAATATTTCTTTAGAAAACTTTCAGAAGTCCCAGGTTCTTTTTGACAATGCGAAAGAAATCCTGGATCAATCGGATGATAATCTACATAAAGCCAGATTTTATAATGTTTATGGCCGTTTCAATATAGAACTCCGAAGAGTGGACAAAGCTTTTCAATATAATAATGAAGCGATGAGCCTGATCCAGAAAAGCGGTCAGTCTGAACTTAAAAAGGATCTTCTTTTCAGTATTTATTTCAGGCAGGCCATCTATTTTATCCAGAAAAAGAATTACGAAAAAGCACTTGAGTATTTTCACAAAGCAAAAAAGATGGATAATTCAGGCCTTACGGATTGTGCTATAGGTGATTATGTTTATATGCATAAAAACAAAGATTCTGCATATAAATATGTAAGCACTGCTTATAATAAAGCGAATATAAGAGGGAAGGAGGACGGGATAGCCTTGTATGCCAATACTATTATGGGAGAATATTTTCTTACCAACAAACAATACGACAAGGCAGAAGAAACGCTTAAAAAAGCTCTGAAGATCAATGAGAAGACTAAGCGCATCTACGCCTACTACGGAAAGTATATCTATAACGATCTCAGAGTGTTGTATGAACGTACAGGGGATAAAGAAAAAGCATATCTCTACCTGAAAGCCTATACAGATGCTTATTATAAAACCAATACATCTTTACTGGCCACAATTAACCAGGATATGGAATCTTTTATTACGGGAGCTCAGCAGGATGCTGATCATCATAAAAGTAAAATATACTGGATAATCTTTCTGTCACTGGCAGGTCTTTCTCTGCTGGGCTTGTATGCCTGGAGAATTATCAGGGCTTTGGGGAAAAGAAAAGAAGTACTTACCATTGAAGCTGAAAACCTTAAAATCAGGATGAATGATAATAAGCAGGAAGAGGTCTTAGAACTTGGTAAAAAGAATGATCCTGAATTTCTGAACCGTTTTAAAGAAGTTTATCCTGAATTTATAGATCAGCTTTTAACAATTAATCCCAATCTTGAAAGTTCTGAATTGATTTTTTGTGCAATGCTGAAACTGCATTTTACATCCAAAGAGATTGCAAGCTATACTTTGGTTCAGCACAGAAGTGTTCAGCAGAAAAAATACAGAATAAGAAAGAAACTCAATATTCCGGGAGAAACAGATATTTATCATTTCTTTGATACTTTGAAATAATTCAAAAAAAAACTGTCTGATTTATCAGGTCAGACAGTACTCGAAAATATTCTCTTTTCACCACTTGAATTTTTTTGTGGTCTCTGGGTCAAATATGAAAATTTTTAACGAAAACAGAAAAAAACACTCTACTACATGGGTACTACATCGTGTATTTGTGTTTTTAAACTACTGATTCATAGTGAGTTGTTTTTATTGGTTGTTTTGAAGGTTTATTTATGAAAAAAAGAGCCTGTGATTCTAAATTGCTTCATTTTTTTGCCTATATTTTTTATAATCTATCTTTTTGGATGTTACTTAAAGTAGCAGATAAGTATTAATTTCTTCCTGATTTTCAATTTGTTTTTCCGGTTATATTTTGATCAGAATATCCAAGGTATTTTATCAGTTAAAATTCTGTTGATGAATGAACACAAAAGAAGCGAAATGTAAATTATTGATATCTAGCTGTTTACGATAAAAGTGTATCTATGTAGTATCATCTTTTTTTGTTTTTTATTAAAAATATATAAGTTTTGTAGAGAGTTTTATTGTGAATGTTATACGATATGTTTCGTTTTGTTGAATTTATGATAATGGTGGCTTTATCATTAATGATGACTAAAGAATAGAAACTGAAACAGTCTTTGGATAATATTTTCAATAAGCTTCCCAAAATAACTTTAAATAAATCTATGAAAAAAAGAATTTTATTCGTTTGCGCATTAGCGTCTTGTTTTACGGTTTTCAATGCTCAGAGATGGGAATCTGTTTCTCAAAAATCTTCACGCATAAGAGAAGGAGTAGAAGTACAGCATTCTTATAGAGTTGATCTGAAGTCTTTGAGAGAAATGCTGAAAAATGCTGAAGAGACGGGGAAAAATGCACGTCCTGTTATTATTTCTTTACCAACAGCAGAAGGAAAGATTGAAAAATTTGCTGTCTATAGCAATCCTGTAATGGATCAATCCCTTGTAGACAGATATCAGCTGGGCTCATATGTCGGAATTGGTGTGGATGATGCTTCTAAATATTTAAGATTCAGTACATCCCCAACAGATATGCAGTCTATGATTATTAAAGACGGTATATTTCAGTTTATAGAGCCTATAAGTACAGATAAACAGACTTATGGTGTCTTTTATAAAACAAAGGAAAAAGGAGACATGCATGGGTTTGAGTGTGATACGGAGCATGATCTTAAAGAGATTGGTAAACTGGTGGAAAACGGGAAAAAGATGCTTTCCAATGTAGGAATTACCAATAGACCTACTAATACCAAATACAGAACTTTCAGAATGGCTATGGCTGTTACCGGTGAATATACTCAATTTCACGGAGGTACAGTTGCCGGGGCTGTCGCCGCGATCAATAACACAATGACAAGAATCAATGGGGTTTTTGAGAGAGATTTTGGAGCTCATTTTAACGTGCTGGATCTTCCGGGAATTATTTATACAGATCCTGCTACCGATTTTTATACACCTCAGGCAGCAGCCACTGATCCGTCACTCAACCTACAGCTGCAACAAAAGTTGACGGCAGATGTTGGAAATGCCAATTATGATATTGGACACGTATTTCATCGCAATGTCGGACAAAGCAGAAATGGAAATGCCGGAGGGATAGGAATTGTTTGTACAAACCCTGCCACTAATACTTCTTTAGGTAAAGGTGCGGCTTTTTCAATGAGCCCTGACCCTGTAGGAGAAGTATTTGATTTAATGGCAGCTCACGAAATGGGACACCAGCTGGGAGCCAACCATACCTTCTCTATGAGAACTGAAGCTTCAGGTGCTAATGTGGAGCCTTGGGGAGGAACAACGATCATGGGATATCCGGGGATTACTCAGGATAATATCCAGGCCAATATGGATGGATATTTCCATTATAAATCTATTTCTCAGGTATTAAATAACCTTGAATCTAAGGTAGGGTGTGGTGTTGCTGTTGATATCATCAACAATACAGCACCGGTAATTACACCACTTGCTAATTATTCTATCCCTAAAGGAACTGCCTATTATTTGGATGCTGTAGCAGCAGATGCAGAAAGTGACCTTGTTACGTATACATGGGAACAATACAACAGTGTAGGAGACAGAAATACCATTTCCGGAGATAGCGGGTGGGGTTATAATGCAGAAGGAGCTATCGCGAGATCTTTACCGGGAACAGCTAACAGCAGAAGATATTTCCCTAAGCTGGAAACTGTATTGAATGGTGTACTTACAGACAAACAGGTATGGGAAACTGTTTCCTATATCCCAAGAACATTGAACTATGCAGTAACTGTAAGAGATCAGAATGCATTAAGACCAATGACTTCCACTGCTGAAACAGTTGTAACGGTAGGTAATGACGGACCTTTCAAATTCAGCGGACTTACCACAACCTCTGTTTTATATAATGATGCATCCAATACCATCACATGGGATGCCGCAAACACCAATAACGCTCCTTATAATGTAGCTGCTGTAAAAATTGATTATACAACCAATAATGGGACTACTTGGACAGATCTGGTGGCTTCTACACCCAATACAGGAAGCTATGCTG
Organism: Chryseobacterium sp. GVT01B; assembly: GCF_019970045.1. Classification (GTDB taxonomy): domain Bacteria; phylum Bacteroidota; class Bacteroidia; order Flavobacteriales; family Weeksellaceae; genus Chryseobacterium. The sequence continues at coordinate 561,019 of NZ_JAHXYI010000002.1, read as the reverse complement.
TACAAATGCCGGCAAATGTAACGGGTGCCGTTAAATTAAGAATATCAGCAGTAGGCAATATTTTCTATGCTGTATCTCCGGCTGTAACAGTTGGAACGGCTCCTACTTCTACTGCCGTTGCTCCAACAGGAGTTTCTGCAATAGAGACAGAAATTTTAAAAACGACAGCTAGAATATCGTGGAATAAAGTACCGGGAGCCACTTACTCTGTCAATTACAGAAAAGTGGGGGTTGCAAGCTGGTCGAATACAACAAGCGCTGCAAACTCTGTATTGTTGTCAAATCTTGAAGATGAAACCAATTATGAAGTACAGGTAGCTGCCGTTGTGAACAGTGTTCCGGGTGCATTCTCAACTAATTATGCATTTAAAACAAAAGGATTGAGAACAGGTGCAGATTATTGTTTGATGACTACAGGAGGAAATGGAGGAAGCTTTAATAGTGGTCTTGTAAAATTGACATTATCTAACCTGGCATATGTATATTCAGGATTGGATGTTTATAAAACATATCTTGATTTTAGTGAAGATGCAACCAAAGTTGTTAATTTAACAAAAGGAACTCAGTACACCGCAAGCTTTAGAAACCTTGCAGGCGGAAACTATAATGACTGGCTTGAAATCTGGATAGATTACAACAGAAACGGAGTCTTTGAAAACTCTGAAAAAGTAGTTACCAGTGGGGCTCTTCCTTTCTATGCTGCCGCTGCTCAGGCTTACCTTCGTGATGGAAATGTAACATTTACAGTGCCTGATACGGCATACTCTGGTGAAAAATTGTTGAGAATGAGAGTTGCAAGTACTTTCTTTAATGCAGCCAGCGGTCCTTGTGGAAGCCCTACCGTACCTGTAAATGGTGGAGGAATTGTTTCTGTAGGATCTTTCAGAGATTTTTCTGTGAAAATTTCGGAAAATGCTAACCTTGCAGTGAGAGAAGCGGCAGACACAAAATCATCCGAAGTATCTATTTATCCTAACCCTGCAGATACATTTGTAGAAGTGAAAAATCTTAAAGGTAAAGCAGATTACAAAATCTACAGTGCAGACGGAAGACTAGTTCAGGAAGGTAAAATTGATGGAAAGATCAACGTTGCTTCTTTGATAAAAGGAATGTATGTGGTCACTATAAAAGATGATAAAAACACTTATAATACTAAGTTAATCAAGAAATAACACAAATGAATCTCCGCATCAGGATCTAAAACGCGGAGAGAAAAAGATTTATTTAACTGAAAAAAGGCTGTCTCTGGTTGAGGCAGCCTTTTGTTTATGATGAAGTAAGATGACCATTAAAAAAGTCCAGCATGGTTGCCAATGAGTTTTCAGAATGCATCCGTTCTCCGTTTTCCAGAGATTCCTGTGTGGCAATAGCCGCTCTCTTCCGCATATGAAGTTCATAGTTTGAAATTGCTTCCTGTAATGTGCTGTAACTGTCATTCGTCAGATATTCACTCAGTTCAAGCGCATCCAGCATAGCCATATTGGCGCCTTCTCCTGCAAATGGAGGCATTACATGAGCTGCATCGCCTATCAGAGTTAGACTGGATTGTGCTTCCCAGGTCTGATCTGAAGGCATAGAGTAGATCAGGCGCGGAATAAATGGAGTGGCAGCATTTTCAAACAATTCATTCCAGACGGGGCTCCATTCGGAATATTCTGTTTTGAACCATTTAAGCATCTGTGCATTATCAGAAAAATCAAGACCGCTGTGTGCAGGCCAGTTTTCATCAGCTTTAAAGCTTGCATAAAATCCCAGATCTCCATTACCTTTCTGGCCAAGCAGAATATTCTGGGTATTTCCGAATGCCATTATTTTTCCTCCTTTAATCATAGCATCGATCTGAGGAGCAGCTTCTTTTGAAACATTTCCTTCCAGCATGATAATTCCGGAATAAATAGGTTTAATATCAGTAAGATAAGGACGTATTTTAGAATTGGCTCCATCACCTGCAATGACAAGATCTGCATATTCTGAAGTTCCGTTTTTAAAATGCATAAGCCAACCTTCGTTCTGAGGTTCCATCGTAAGAAAGTGACTGTCCCAGACTACAGTTTCAGGATGTAATGACTCTAAAAGCATATTCCTTAAAGGTCCGCGGTCTATTTCAGGACGGAAATGTTCCTCACCAAAATCTTCTTCAGGTTTCGTCTCATGATCGTTAAAAAATATTTCTGCTTGTTCATTGACAATAAGTGTTCTGTCTGCTCCGGGGCGGAAGGTCTTTTTAAATTCATCCAATAGTTCTGCTTTACGGATGGCTGCTAATCCGGAATCTTCATGCATATCAAGAGGAGAACCCTGTACCCGTGCATTTTTATTGAAATCTCTTTCATATACTTTTACGTTGGCTCCTTTCAGCTGTAAAAGTCTTGCCAGTGTAAGTCCTGCGGGACCACCACCAACGATTGCTATTGATTTGTTTTCTATCAGCATTTTAAATTTAAATTTTACAATGCAAATTTATTTTCCTTTCAATACGGATAATAGTACAAATCGGTCGTTTTTATTTTTGGATAATTCTTTAGGAGCAACTCCCGAAAACTTCTTCACTTCTTTGATGAAATGGTTTTGATCAGTATAATTAAGCTCGGGAAAGAGTCTTCCCTGCGCGATGTGTTCCAGAGATGTTCTGAAACGTAAAATAGTGGAGTAGGCTTTTAATGATAAGCCAAGTTGTTTGGTAAAATAACGGTTGATCTGCCTGCTGCTCCAGCCTGTTTTTTCAGAAAGTTCCTTTACACTCATTTCTCCTTTTGAAGCGTATACCAACTCGAAAAGCCTGTGTTTTCTTTCATCTGCTTTTTGGGGAAGCAGATCTTTAATTTTTTGGGTTGCTTTTAAACAACAAAGATCAAAGTTTTGTAAATCATCAGCTTTAAAATCCCAGAATCCGGGAGAAAGTTCTTTTCCTATATTTAATAGATCAGCGATAGAAGTATTTAAGATATATTCAACAGCAATAGGTTTGAAACTGATCACAAAAGCAGTCATATGCGGAGCGATATATCTTTGCTCCGGATAAGTTTCCAACCCGAGAAGCGTTACATGAAAAGGTTCTGAATCCGACTGTGAGAAGAACAAATCAACTCTTCCGTCAGGAATAATCACAACTTCTTTAGCTTCACCTGAAAGGTTTTGAAACGTTCCCAGATTTTCAACAAAATCAGCGATCTCTTTGTCGGGTTCGATGAAGTTATAATAGAAGTCGTTGTCCATAATTATACCTGCAGAATGTTGCTTTTAAAGAAGAAAATTACAAAATTTGGAATAGACTGACAAAATATTCCTCATTGTACAGAATTAAAGCAAACGCTAAGATTTTAAATACTATTTTTGTTTTGGAGAGATTTCAAAAATAAATGTATCATAGTTCTTATTCTCATGGACAAATCATCACTTAACACTTACTTTCATTCCCTTTTCACTATCAAAGCGGAAGTGGTTGAAAAGATCACAGAAAAATTTATCCATTTTGAATTAAAAGGCAATACTATTTTGTTGGATAAGGATGCAATAAGTACTAAAACATACTTTCTGGAAAAAGGGTATGTACGTTCCTACATACTGAATGAAGATAATGAGGAAATCACAACCAATATCTATACGGCACCCTGCTTTGTGAATGATTTTCTGTCTTTCTTCAGGCAGCAGCCAACCAAAGAAATATACCAGACGGTAACCGATTGTATTTTCTGGGAAACAGGATTGGAAAATGTACAGGATAATTTTCACAATATTCCTGAATTCAGGGAGTTCAGCCGGCTTCTTTTTGTGCTTAATTACTACAATATTCATGACAGATTGATAGAAATGGCCAGTCAGAAAGCTTCCACAAGATATTTTAACCTGATGAAGAAAGATCCAGATATTTTTCAGCATGTTCCTTTGAAGATAATTGCTTCTTACCTGGGAATCAAAGACAGTTCCCTGAGCCGGATCAGAAGGGATATTCATAAACTTTAATTTCTTTTCATTTGTCAAGTGATAGTTCAGAGATCAACCCTGATATTTGCTGAAAATAATTTCATGAACAAAAAACATATTGTCGTTGTAGGATTAGGTGGAGTAGGTGGTTACTTTGGTTTTAAAATAAATCAGGCCAATGAAACTTCAGGGAAATATCATATTTCTTTTGTTGCACGTGGGGAAACTTATGAAAAAATAAAACAAAACGGATTGACTCTGCTGTCTCCCGAACATTCCAATACTCAGACATATCCCAATGCTGTTGAAGAGAATATCAGTGATATTCAAAATCCTGATCTCGTGCTGATCTGTGTAAAGGAATATGATCTTGAAAATGTGTGTAAACAACTGCTGCCAGTCATTCATAAAGAAACCATTTTGCTTCCGATGATGAACGGAGCAGATATTTATGACAGAATACGTAAAATAATTCCTGAGCATATGGTTCTACCGACTTGTATCTATGTAGCTTCCCATATTAAGGAAAGAGGAATTGTGGAACATAAAGGAAAAGCCGGGAAAATGATTGTGGGAAGAGATCCTGAGCATTTCTCCACCTCTCTGGAGTGGATTACCGACCTTTTGAGCGAAAGTAAAATTGATTTTGACTTTAAAGACAATTCATTAACAGATATCTGGACGAAATTTATTTTCATTGCCAGTTTCGGATTGGTAACAGCTAAACATAATTCATCCATTGGGACGGTGTGTATAAATGAACAGCAAAAGCATGAAGCTGCCGGAATTATGAAAGAAATAAAGCAGATTGCAGATAAAAAAGAAATCTATCTTCAGGAAGACATCGTTGATAAAACCTTTGAAAAAGCGTCTACATTTCCTTTTGAAACGCCTACTTCTTTACAGCTTGACATTCATTCAGGAAAGAAAGAAAACGAACTGGAGCTGTTTGCAGGAGCTGTACTGAAATATGGCTCTGAAACAGGTATTGATACTCCTTTTACTCAGAAAATCTACACTGAGATTAAAGCAAAAATAAGTTTTGGCTAAAGCCAAAAGAAAAAGAAATATAAAAAGGCGGGTTAAAACCCGCCTCTATTGAAATTAAATATAAAAGATAGAAATTTCTTAAGAATTCCCAGATTCTATTCCATCGTTAAGCATAGTGCAGAGGTCTAATAAAAAATGAATTTATACATTGTGTCGACTTTTAAGCACTGTGCATGAATTTCTGCCGATCCAGTAATACTTCATCCGTTTCCCGATGATCAGGATCATCAATACAACAGTCTACGGGGCATACCGCCTTACACTGAGGTTCCTCATGAAAGCCTTTACATTCCGTACATTTTCCGGATACGATATAATAAACCTCGTCAGATACAGCTTCATTATAAGTATCGGCATCAGCTTCCGTCCCGTCCGGGAAAATTATATGACCAGAAAGTTTGGTCTTGTCTTTCCAGCGCCAGTCGATGGCTCCTTCATAAATGGCGGAGTTGGGACATTCAGGTTCGCAGGCCCCACAATTGATACAGGCATCCGTTATTTTTATAGCCATATTGTGTATGTTTAGAGGGTTTTAAAAAGGGATTTCTTCAACGTTGAACGGTTCAGAAATCCCTGCTAAACTTAATTACAGTAGTTCAACACTGTTCTTTGAAAATAAGCAGCATAAAGTGTGCTATTTTTTATTTTTAAATCATTAATCTGCAGCAATTTCTGTGAGAAGTCCCTGCATCTGCTTTATAAATGGTATCACTAGACTAATCTTTTGACTTTATGAATGTTGAAGGATTCAGGCTTTCTATTTTTTAGTTGTTGCGAGACTGATAAGTTTATCAAACTTGCCGGAATAGAGCTCCGAAATTTCAGTTGATTGTTCAGGATCAAATAATGATGATCTCACAATAGGTACACTGAATGGTAATGACCATGCTCTTAATGACTTGGCAATAGAATCCATGGTGTTGATTCCCTGCATAGCCTGAAGACCATCTGCCCAGCATACGAGTCCGACAGTTTTATCAGTAAGATAAGGCTCGTACCTGTTGGCGGTCACTTCAAGCCAGTCCAGACAGTTTTTCATCACTCCCGGAATGCTTCCGTGGTAAAGCGGAGCCAGCCAGATGTGCAGCTCAGCATCGGTAAACATCTGGGTCATGCGTTCTACTGCCAGAGGAGTTTTGGTAAGTGTGACATCAAATAGCGGAATACCGGAATCAGCAAGGGTAAAAATATCAGTCTGAATTCCCAGCATTTTCAGGCGCTCTGAAAAGTAATTGGAAATCAGTCCGGAAGTAGATTGTGATCTTCTTTCCAGAGATCCGTTGAATATGATTGCTTTCATTTCTTATTGTTTAAAAATTACTTTAGGTAAACCTATCTCACCGTACATCAGTGTTTTAACCAAAGGTTTCAGAAGCCCTGCAGCTAATAAATAAAGGGCAGGATCATGATGGGTACTCGCCCGGACTACTACTTTCTGATTTCTGTACTGTTTCAGGTCTGCATAGATGAGACGGCGTTTCCAGAGATCAAGCAGAACCGTTTCTGCATTGTTTAAATCTACATAAGAAGCATAAGGTGATAGTTTTTCCATGATCAGCATATAGGCCCATGGCGGGATAATCGCATCCGTAGAGCAGATGATTCCTACTGCTTTTTCGTTATAGACAGAAAAATCCACCGTAGCAATTGATTCTTTAAACTCTTTTTCCTTGACAATCATTCCCATGAAGAGATGAGCTTTTATATCCAGTTCCACAATTTCCGTTGTCGGTTTGTAGTCTGAAAGATCAAGAGCAATAATACCTGAAGCTTTTGCTTTATTGATAAAATTTTCCTCAGTCATAGTTTGTTTACTTTCAGTGTTGCTTATCTTACTTTTGACAAAGCTTCTTCATATTTTCTTTCCACAGAAGACCAATCCAATACCGACCAGAAAGAATCCAGATAATCTGCCCTTTTATTCTGATAGTTCAGATAATAAGAATGTTCCCACACATCTATCCCAAGAATAGGGAAGCCTCTGTTCATCGAAAGAACATCCATCATCGGATTATCCTGATTAGGGGTTGAACTGATGGCCAGAGATCCGTTGAATTTTACAAAAAGCCATACCCATCCGGACCCGAATTGTGACAAACCTGTTTTTTTCATTTCTGCTTTAAGATTTTCAAGACTTCCAAAAGTGGCAATGAGAGCATCATGAAGCGCACCTTCAGGAGCAAGTTTTGGTTGAGCCGAAAGAATTTCCCAGAATAAAGAGTGGTTGTAGTGTCCTCCGCCGTTATTTCTTACAGCAGGACTGTATTCACTTATTCTTTGCAGTAAAGAATCAAGATCAGGATTGATTTCATTGGTTTGTGCCAGCGCTGCATTCAGATTATCAACATAAGCCTGGTGGTGGCGCTGGTGATGAATTGTCATTGTTTCTTTATCTATAAAAGGTTCCAAAGCATCATAAGCATAAGGTAACTGAGGTAATGTAAATGGGTTCATCGTATTTATTTTTTTGATTATTGTCTGACAAAGGTAAAAATATATTTGAATAAAACAACTTTTAGGTTGTTTTATAGATTTTGTGTTTTTATGATTCAAAAGATTGTTAATGTGTTGTTTGTGTGATTTTTTTTGAGGTTATAGAAAATGACTATATTTGTTGTTGAAAAATAAAACAACTTAAATATTGCTAAATGAAGAAGCCGGCTGCTGATCGTATTCTGATGTTTTTAAAGATGAGAGGTGAAGTTACATCACTTCTTATCGCTGAAGAATTGTCAATTACCAAAGAAGGGGCAAGAAAACATTTATTAAATCTTGCTCAGGAAGGATTGATTGAGTCGTTGGTGAAGAGTGAAGGCGTGGGACGTCCCTCTACTTACTATACCCTTACTGAAAAAGGATTGGGTCAGTTTCCAGATACCCATGCAGATGTAACCGTTCAGATTCTGAAATCAGTGAAAAATCTTTTAGGTGAAAATGCCCTGAATTTATTAATCAGTGACCGTGAGAAGAATACTCATGAACGGTATGAAAAAATACTTTCTAAGGCAAAATCTCTGGAACAACGCCTTGAATCCCTTGCAAAAGTACGCAGTGAAGAGGGATATATGGCAGAATGGAAAAAAGAAGGAACAGATTATTTTCTGATTGAAAACCATTGTCCGATATGTGCTGCAGCAACAGAATGTCAGGGATTCTGCCGTGCTGAATTATCCAATTTCCAGTCGCTGATCGGGAAAGAATATACGGTTGAGAGAGTAGACCATATTATTTCCGGCGGGCAGCGTTGTGTTTATAAAATCAGCCAGTAATTTAATTTATTATTCAAAAGATGGCTTTAAAAGCAGTAATATTTGACATGGATGGCGTCCTGATAGATTCAGAAAAATTCTGGACCCAGGCAGAGCTTGATGTATTTTCATCCTATGGAGTACAGGTAACGGAAGAGTTGGCGGCGCAAACCAAATACATGACCACTCAGGAAGTGACAGAATTCTGGTATGAAAGATTTCCATGGGAAAACCGGGATGCATCTGATCTGGAAAATAAAGTTGTTTCAAAAGTGATCGACCTGATACAAACCCAGGACTGTACCATGTCTGGTGTACAGGAATTTATCAGACATCTTAAGAATAAAGAATATAAAATAGGATTGGCAACTAATGCACCTTTGCGTGTGGCAAACGTAGTTCTGGAAAAGCTTCAGGTTCGTGATCTGTTTGATACTGTTCATTCATCTGAATTTGAAACCCATGGCAAACCTCATCCAGCTGTATATCTTACCTCTGCAAAAAGCCTTGGTGTCTCTCCTGAATACTGCATTGCTATTGAAGACAGTCACTCAGGATTAAAGGCTGCAAAAGAAGCAGGAATGCAGACCATCGTTTTTACCAATGATGATGAAAGCATTGATTCTGATCTTGCCGACTTTAGAATATTGAACTTTAGCAATACTTTGCTGCCGGTGTTTAGTGAATAAGTTGATAATAGTGAATGGTGAATAGTGAATCTGCTTTGCTGTGAATTTTAATAAGTTCTGTAAAATTGACGATTGACTGTACAGCAAATTGACAATTAACGCAAAATATCAATGGTGAATAGTGAATCTGCTTTGCTGTGAATTTTAATAAGTTCTGTAAAATTGACGATTGACTGTACAGCAAATTGACAATTAACGCAAAATATCAATGGTGAATAGTGAATCCGCTTTGCTGTGAATTTTAATAAGTTCTGTAAAAAATTGACGATTGACTGTACAGCAAATTGACAATTAACGCAAAATATCAATGGTGAATAGTGAATCCGCTTCGCTGTGAATTTTAATAAGTTCTGTAAAAATTGACGATTGACTGCGCAGCAAATTGACCATTAACGCAAAATATCAATAGTGAATAGTGAATCCGCTTCGCTGTGAATTTTAATAAGTTCTGTAAAAATTGATGATTGACTGCGCAGCAAATTGACAATTAACGCAAAATACCAATGGTGAACAGTGAATCCGCTTCGCTGTGAATTTTAATAAGTTCTGTAAAAATTGACGATTGACTGCGCAGCAAATTGACCATTAACGCAAAATATCAATAGTGAATAGTGAATCCGCTTCGCTGTGAATTTTAATAAGTTCTGTAAAAATTGACGATTGACTGCGCAGCAAATTGACGATTGACACAACCCCGAACCCCGCTCTCAATACCTCATCAAAATATCCATCAGCAACAGAATAGAGACTAATTTCTTAGACGACTGATATTCCGGATTCAGCTGTTCACGGATTTCACCCAAAGCTTTGCTTAATTTATTACTTACCGTCTTATTGCTGAGTCCCAATGCTTCTGCGGTTTCATTAACGGACATATTTTTCCGGATCCTCATATCATAGACCTGCTGCTCTGTGGAAGGAAGGCTGGCAACCACTTCATCAATCATTGATAATAAAGAATTGATTTCATTCTCCTCAAGAATTTCAAAATAATCAGTATCTGATATCTCTAATTCATTGGGGATGTCAAACTCGTCAATACTCAGCGTTGGAGGGGCTTTTTTATAACTGTTGTAAAAATCAAGGATACGGTAATGAAGATGGCGGAGAAGATAGCCTTTTGCACTTTCGGAATCGTCAGTTTGTATCGTATCTGTATTCTCAAGAATTTTTACCCATAAGTTCTGAAGAATTTCCTCAGCAATTTCTTTATCCCGGGTCCGTACAAAAACAAAGTTATATAGACTATCCCAGTATCGGTCATACAGCAGCATAAATGCAGGGCGGTCGCCTGATTTTATTTTCTTTAATAATGTATAGTCTGTTGGGCTCATATTGTTGATGCAAAATTACCTAAAGGAAAATTAACTTTTTGTGAACTTTGGGGATGGTAAGATTAAATATTTCTGAAAAACGGGGTCAAAATAGCGGCTTAATGTTGGCTAAATGTGAAAAATGGTGAAAATTATTAACAATTTGCTCATAATATGAATATAACGTTAAGAATGCCCTGGGGAAGTTTTTCATTTTCACTGTCTTATAGATAGAAGTATCTGTGAATACCATGAAAGACTTTATGAAAAATCGTTTAACATATAAAAATATTGAAGCCTTTGTTTTCAGACTGTGGGAAAGGGAAGTTTCTGAAGAACCAATTTCTGAAAAAGAAAAAGAACTTTTAACAAAATGGAGAATCCGGACTGAAAAAGATCTGGATACTGTTTATAGAAAAGAATCTAAAGAAAGGGTATTATCCGGACTGGAACATTATTTTCCTCAAACAGATATTATTTCTATCCATTCTGTAAAAAGGTTTAAAACCAACCTGTATAAAATTGCAGCGGTTATTATTCTGCTTTTGTCACTGGGAGGTATTTTCACGTATACTATGTTCATTAAGCCTGATATTTATCTTGCAACATCGGAAAACCGTATTGTTCATCTCGAAGACGGATCTGTGGTTACACTCTTACCGGGCGCTGAACTTATCGTTGAGAAATCATTTCCTGCTTCTACCAGAGTGGTGGATTTAAAAGGAGATGCCATCTTCTCCGTAGCCAAGTCAAAAGTACATCCTTTTGTAGTCCGTGCTGATGGTTTCAGTACTAAAGTTTTGGGAACGGTATTTAAAATATCCCAATCAGGGAAGAGAAAAGCAGTTGATCTTTATGAAGGGAAGGTGGCTGTATCTTCTCCGGGAGTTCCGGTTTCTTTCCTTAAACCGAATCAGAAATGGACGAATTTCGGGATTGCACATACTACAGCAGTCATTTCAATAAGTCCGGTGAAAAATTCAGCGAAGAAAGTTTCTTCAATTCTGTCTTTAAGCTTTAATGATGTTCCTTTAAAAGAAGTCGTATCGGTTCTGGAGAGCAGCTATAACACAAAAATATTATATCCTAAAGATGCCGAAGATAAGAAAATTACCGCAGACTTTACCGGTGGAACGGTAGGAGAAAATATTGAATCTCTGGCCTTCATCCTTGGATTGGAAGTACAGAAAAAAGAAAACATTTATATCCTGAAAAAATAAAACACTACTCAAAAAAATAAATAATCATAATCAAGAGAACACTTTAAGTATGAAAAGTTTGAAATGTGGGATTACCATAGCAGCCTTATTTTTTACTGTAGCAGCAGAAGCACAGGAGCTGGTTCAGAAAGTAACATTTTCTGTACCTGCCAACAGACCGTTGATTGAAGTTTTGGAGGAATTTGCCGGAAAAACAGGAATGAGACTCGCTTATTCCAAAGTAGATATTAAAGAGCTGAAGGTAAAAGGGGTAAAATGCGAAAATACTTCTGTTAACAATTGCCTGAAGGATATTACCAATGGCCTTCCTGTAGTATACCGCCTGCATGGTGATCTTATTTCGATAAAATATGAAAATTCTAATATCTCTGTACTGGGAAACGGACGAATTTCCGGTAAAATAGTGGATGAGGTAGGAAATCCCATTACCGGAGCTGAAATTAATATAGCTCAGAAAACCGTAGTCACAGATAATAACGGAGATTTTACAGTAGATCTTCCTTCGGGAACTTATAATCTGACAATAAAAGCACCTAAATATAATACGCTGAGAGTTGAAAAACTATCTGTCACCGATAAAGAAACAAGTTCTGTATCATTTGCTCTGAATAAAGCTTCCGATAAAATCACAGATATTAAAGAAGTCGTGATTACCGCAGCCCGTAAAGCAGATACACAGGCGGGACTCCTTGCTCAACAGAAAAAAGCGGCACAGATGAGTGACGGGATTTCGGCAGAACAGATCTCCAAAACACCGGACAGCGATGTAGGAGGAACTTTGAAAAGAGTAACGGGAATTACCACTATTGATAATAAGTATGTAGTCGTAAGATCTATGGGTGAACGATGGAATACCGCAGCCATGGATGGAATTAATCTCCCGAGTACGGAAGCCTATAATCAGAATTTCTCATTTGATATCATTCCTACTGCCATGGTGGAAAGTGTAGTGGTGAGTAAATCTGCAACACCTGATATGAATGCAAGCTTTGCCGGAGGTTATGTAGAAGTGAGAACCAAAGATATCCCCAACGAAAATTTTACAACAGTAACCATGGGAACTTCTTATAATGACCAGTCGGCGTTCAAAGAATTCCTGACCCGTCAGCGCGGAAAGTATGACTATTTCGGGTATGATGACGGAACAAGAAATTTTCCCAAAGGGCTTGAGCCGATGAACTGGACAGATCCCAGATTTTTTGAACAGTCCAGACAGTTTACCAATGACAATTTCAGCACCTATAAAACAAGAGGTGATATGGGATCTAATATACAGCTTGCATTAGGAAGAACTTACGCCCTTAAGAACAATAATAAATGGGGATTTGCCGGAGCATTTGTCATCAGAAACGAACAAAATAAGCTGGAAATCGATCATACGGGAAGAGGAAACTGGCTGGACACTACCGGACCTTATGTTGCTGACTGGCAGACAAAAGGGGTAGCTCCTATACCATTTTATAATTTTAAAAACCAGGGGGCTTCCTATAATTACAACTCTACGATGGCGGGGATGCTTAATTTTGGACTTCAGCTGGGGAAGAACAGAATTTCTTCCCGAAATTCATACACCCATATTTTTGATAATACTTTAACAAGAGTTACAGGCTGGAATGAATATACTACCGGAAGTTCTATGGCCTCCAACGCAGAATTAGCCTATAATTATTTTTATAACGGAATCATCCCCAATAATGATCCTGCCCAGATCAAAAACTTAGACCGACCTTATACTGATAATACCAATTATCCGATTTTTCAAACCCTTTTGCAGAATAAACTGGAAGGGAACCATAAAATAGGTAATACAGAAGTCAGCTGGTTTGCAGCAAGAACCGGGATAGCCTCTGATACTAAAGATTATACGCAGTATCTTACTCTTTATGATTTTATTGGAAGTGAAATTCTTACCTATCATAAAATTTATAATACCGGAGGAAATTTTTACAGAGGATATATCGCTAATAAAGAAACCGATTACAATTATGGAGCTTCAGTTAAGTGGGATCTGGATACAGGGAATTTTAAAAATACTGTTAAGACAGGATACGCAGGAACATTAAAGAACAATACCAATCAGCAGCAGAAATTCTTCTTAAGGGTAGACGAGAACCGTGATGTTCCGAATAGTGAAAAAAATTACCTGACAATGTACGGTACTCTTTCGGATTGGTTCAATGGATCTCAATATGTTCCGGGAGGTATTGGGTGGGAAACCAAAGCATTGTATAAAAATGATAAATATGAAGGAGAAGTGAAACAACACGCTCTTTATGTGATGTTTGATAACCGTTGGAAAAATAAATTAAGGCTAGTATGGGGAGTTCGTGCAGAATATTTTAAGTATGATCTTGTTTCTCAACAATTGGATCCAAGTGATACAAAAAATGTTACCAAAGCACCCATAGAAGATAAACCGTGGCAATGGATGCCTTCTGTAAATTTTACCTATAGTCCTACGAACAAAATCAATTTGAGACTTGCCTATAATAAATCTGTAATTCGACCACAGTTTAATGAAAGAACAGGACTTCCTTATTTTGATCCGATTGCCAATGGCTTGATTTATAATACAGAAATGACCTCTTCTGTCATTAATAATTATGATTTCAAATTTGAATGGTTTCCCGGCTTGGGAGAAATATTTTCTGCAGGGCTTTACTATAAAAATATAGACAGACCCATAGAACGTGAAGGGCATATTTCCAGTGAAGGGAATCTATACCTATATAATGGTAATTCAAAAAATGCAAAACTTGCAGGAGTAGAGGCGGAGGTAAGAAAGAATTTAGGATTTATTGCCGAAGGAACTTTTCTGGAAAAACTTTTCATAAGTGGAAACTTTACCTATAACCATACAAAAGTAATAGCTTTCAAGGATATGTATAAAACAGGGGACAATGATGAAACCTATGAAGTAAAACGTCCGCTGTACGGGCAGACTCCTTATGCCTATAATCTTGGATTGGTCTATGATGGTGACCGTTTGGGGCTGAGCTTTTTATACAATGCAAAGGGTGACCAGTACATTACCGTTGGGTATGCTTACAAGGGGGAAGAAATACAACGCCCTTATGCCGTAGCAGATGCACAGATCTCCTATAAATTTCTCAGGAATAAAAACCTTGAATTAAAATTCAATGCAAGAAACTTATTCAATAGAGTGAAGGAATATTATAATAATTATAATTCCTATGTAATACCACTGGGATTGGGGAGTGCTATCGGAACAGAAAGGGAAGCATGGGGACTTTTACCGGGTGCAACCGACAGGTATGACAAGAATATTGATAAGATCATGTTTAGAGCCTACAGTGGCAGAATGTTTAGCCTGAGTGTGAACTATATGTTTTAAACAAGGTTTAAGATAAGATAAAGAAGACTGAAGAAAGAATGAGAAAATATAATATACTATTAAAACTTGTACAATGAAAAAATTAATTCCAATCGTAATACTATTATTATTCTTTACAGCTTGTCAGCATGATAGATTGGAGGATAAGCAGTCTTCTTTTGAAATAAAGGCTACTTCTTCAGAATACCTTACTGCTTCTTCATTTCCGGTAACCAGTGTAAGTGGTAATATTACAGCCAATACAACCTGGAGTGGAGTCATCGAAATGGACGGAATAATAACAGTAAAAGATGGAGCTACACTGACAATCCTTCCAGGGACATATATTAAAGCAAAACCAAAAGGCACAGCAGTTCCATCAGGAGTTCTGATCATCACAAAAACAGGAAAAATCAATGCCGTAGGAACAGAAAATCAGCCAATTATTTTTACAAGTTATAACTTGTTGGACGGGAATGAAGACACTATTGGAGAGCCAGGTGACTTTGGAGGATTGATCCTGCTGGGTGATGCTTTAACGAATACATCGTCTACAACAACCATTGAGGGTCTGTTCGGACCTGATTATTATTATGGCGGGACTAATCAGAATCACAACGGAGGAATTGTGAAATATGTGCGCATTGAATTCGGAGGAACAGATATATTTCCTTATACAATCCATGAAATTAACGGCCTTACTTTAGCTGGAGTGGGCAGTGGTACTACTATTGATCATATTCAGGTATCTTACGGTAAAGACGATTCCTTTGAGTTTTATGGAGGAAACGTAAATGCTTCCAATCTTATTTCTTTTGCACCAGACGATGATAATTTCGATTTTAATAATGGATATACAGGAACCGTTACATGTGCACTTGCTTTGGCAGATTATCATTCTACACATAGTCTCAGTGGGGCAGTTAATGATTCTCACGGTATTGAACTCGATAATAATATTGATGGAACATCTACAGCATTGGTTACACATCCGGTAGTAAATAATCTTACAATAATAGGGCCTTGGAAATCCACAATGGGCGCTATGTACGGAAATGGAATTTACGTCAGAAGAAATGGACGATTAACATTGAATAATGCTGTCATTACGGGATATCCTGTAGGAGTTAAAGTAGAAGGCACAGGCTCAATGCTTGCTTCTGCCTCTAATTATAATACGATTCAGGTCCACGGATTTACAACTTCTGTTACAGGTGCTGGTACATCAGGAATTCCTGTTACAAACTTATCTACCGGGCTTTCTGCTTCCGGGTGGGGGATGAATCAACCATTTTTTAATGAAGGAGGATGGAATATATCACCAAGAAATTGCGGCAATTTTCAGGGACTTTGGACTAAATATAATTTCTCCATTTTGGAATAAGGAAATGAACCTTATGAGCATGGAAATAGAAATTTAGATTAAAAGATATCTTAATTATAGCAGCGTACAGGTTTCGGGAACCTGATCAAATGACTGGAAAATACTGATGATGCGCACAGCAGTACAGTTCTGAAAAAACCGGACGTTAATGGCTTTTCCCAGGTATTAACGGTTTCTATGGGAACTCCCGCAATGCAGTTCCTCCTGCAGAGATGGGATGAACACCAAAAAACAAATCGAAGGAATAGAGAGGAAGATATTCCTGAATAAAAAACTGATCTGGTATATAAAATAACACGACCGGATTTATTAAAAATTATAACAATGAAAAGACTAACTCTAATTGCAGTGGCAGCATTATCTCTTACAGCTTGTCAAAACGATCAACTGGCGGACTCATCTTCTCCATTCGAAATGAAATCTACTTCTGCTGAGTACCTTACAGCTTCGGCTCTTCCGGTAACCAGCGTAAGTGGTGCTATTACTTCAAATACTACATGGAGTGGTGTAGTTGAATTAGATGGAGTTGTAACTGTAAAAAATGGTGCTACATTAACAATCCAGCCTGGTACATTCATTAAGGCTAAGCCAAGCGCAAACAATACAGCTACAGGAGTTTTGGTAATTGCTAAAACAGGAAAAATCAACGCAGCAGGTACAGAAGCTCAACCAATCATTTTCACCAGCTACAAATTGTTAGACGGAAACGAAGATACAACTGCTGCTCCTGGTGATTTCGGAGGTGTTGTTATATTAGGAGATGCTCCTACAAACACTCCATTCACAAAAACGATTGAAGGATTATCTGGTCCTGATTTTTATTACGGAGGTACCAATGCTTCTCATAATGGAGGAACATTGAAATATGTACGTATCGAGTTTGCAGGGTATGATCTTTTGGCTCCTAACTCAGGAAACGAAATTAACGGTCTTACTTTAGGAGGAGTAGGAAACGGAACTACTTTGGATCATATTCAGGTATCTTTCGGGAAAGATGACTCTTTTGAATTCTTCGGTGGTACTGTAAACGCTTCAAACCTTGTTTCTTTCGCTGCGGATGATGATAACTTCGATTTTGATAACGGATATACAGGAACTATTACTTGTGCTCTTGCTTTGGCAGATTACAACTCTACACACAGTCTTAGCGGAGCAAGCCCTGATTCTAACGGTATCGAGCTTGATAACAACGCAGAAGGTTCTTCTACAACATTGTTGACTCACCCGGTTATCAACAACCTTACGATCATTGGTTCTAAGAACTCTACTAAAGGTGCTTTGTATGAAAACGGTATCCACATCAGAAGACACGGTAGATTAACATTAAATAACGCTGTGGTTACAGGTTACCCTGTGGGAATCAAAGTAGAAGGTACAGGTTCTGAACTTTCTTCAGCTTCTGCATACAGCACGATCCAGATCCACGGATTTACTACTTCAGTTACAGGTACAGGAACAGCAGGAATCCCTGCAGCTAACCTAGCGACTGGTACTCCTGCATCTCTATGGGGTATGAGCCAGCCTTTCTTCAACGAAGGTGGTTGGAATGTATCGCCAAGAAACTGTGGAAACTTCCAGGGACTTTGGACAAAATACAATTTCTCAATTGTAGAATAATAAAAACTTTAAAAAAGCAGGGAACAGCATATGCTGATTCCTTGCTTTTACTTCAAAAACCTTAATAATCAGCATTATGAAAAAAATAATTTTATCATCTGTTTTGTTTTTATCTCACCTGGCTGCAGCACAGACTCTGGTATGGGGAAATTCTTTTGATACTCCTGCTGACCTTCAGGGATGGACTTTCCATGATTTGAACAACAATAGCAACGGATGGGTACAGGGACAGAACATTTATCACAACGGAACTGCTCTAACCTATGGAACTACCGGAGTTCTTCGTCATTCTATCAGTTTGGTTCCAACCGGAAATGCTACTGGATTTGCAACAGAAAATGACTGGATTATTTCTCCTCAGATTGATCTTACAAATACTGCAGGAACCGTTACGCTGGCTGCCTATATCGGGAGACAGAGATCTACTCATACTATTGTTGCCAGAGAGCTTTTTATTTATGTAAGCACACCACAAAAGGAAATTCCTGCATTATCAGACTTCCAGGCAATGACAGTAGATGCGGATGGAAATGATGTTCAGAGTATATATAAAATACAGGTAGGTGACTCAGCTAATCCTTTTCCGGCTGATCTTACCCAGTTTGTAGAATCCCTTGTAGATCTTTCCGCTTTTGCAGGGAAGAAAATCTATATCGGAATGTGGTCAAACAGAAAAACAAGCGGAAATAATGTCCAGAATATCAATATTGATGAAATCGGAATTTACGCTACTTCATTTTTGGGAACTAAGGATGTAAAAAGAAACAAAATTGTAACACAAATAGCAGAAAATCCGGTAAAAGAATCTCTGCAGCTGCAGCTTAATCCGGCATTGAAAGAAAATATGACGATGGTAACCATTTACAGCGCAGCAGGACAAAAAGTACTTACCGCTCAGTATTCTAAAGCAATCAACACAGCAGGTCTTACATCTGGAGCTTATATAGCAGAAATTACAGATGGAAAGACTACAGAAAGGTTGAAGTTTATTAAAAAATAACTCTTCTCCCCTTAGAAACTGATTCCAGAAAGACCATGAATTTTTAATATAAGATAATGGATAGTATTGATAAAGGCTATCCAGAACATATCCAACTAGTTTTTTTATAATTATATATTGCCCTGCTCCCGGGTAGGGCAATATTTTTAAGTTTTACAATGAAATAATTGACGAAAGATGAACAGAATCTTTGCATTACTACTATTATTTACTGCACTGCTTTCATGCACAGACAACAATACGATGGAGCTGTATGATAAAGTACAGAAACCCGGTGAGGTTAATATCAAAGGATTTTCCAAGCCTGATGTCCTTCAGCTGAGGTTCAATGGAGCACCTGTATCCATTGACGGAAAAACATCCTATACCAATAAAATTGAAACACAACTTCAGTTTGTCCTGGATCAGGGTGAAACCAATAAGCTGTCCGTATATAATAATGAAACAGGAACCGAAATTGCAAAATACAATATTACCTATGACAATATAAATGATTATAAAAACTTATACTTTTTCAATCTTCCGGGGATTTATCTGCAGACTTATGCTGTAAAACCTCAGGTTAATCTTGGAAAAGTAGGGTTTGAATTTATTTTTCCCAATCTTGGCGAATTTTCCGGAACCACACTGAAAGAAGTGAAAGGCGTTCTTAAAAGAGAAAATGGAGTGGTACTGGCAGAATTTGACAACATAGGAAAAGACAATTTTACCGCAATGAAAATCTATAGTTTTTTCAGTTCTACAGCTCCGATATATCTGGAACTGTACAAGCCGGGAACTACAGAACCTTATTCCGGATCTAAAATGATTCAGGTGAAACTGAAACAGCACACAGGAGCAAACATGATTGTTCTCCAGGAAAAAATAGAGAATGGGGAATGGGTGGTAAAAGGAGATATTGATGTCGCAGAATATCTGTAATTGCGTATGAAAAACTTTTTAAAACTTCAATGCATTGCGATCGCAGTCTTTCTCATTTCGTGTACGAATAATAATGACGAAAGCGCACCTGTTTTTCCGGAAGGAAGTACAGAATCTGTCAATCTCTGGGTTCAGGACAGTATGAAACGGTATTATTACTGGGCAGATCAGATGCCTGCAAAACCAGATTATCGCCTTCCCGTAAAAGATTTTTTTAAAAGTCTGCTGTCTTCCCAGGACCGGTTTTCTTTCATGGTCAATACTGAAGATTCTTCTACCTATCCACGTTCCATAAGGAATATGTACGGTTTTGATTATACCGTTGCCAAACTTGCCAACAATCAGGTTGTTACAATCGTAAAGCTGGTTCTTCAAAACTCTCCGGCTTTCAATGCAGGACTGGAACGGGGAATGATTATGACCAAAATCAATGGAAAAGTCATCACAGCAGCCAATGCAGAATCAATGGCTTCATCCATTAAAGACCAGACCGTTGTGGACCTTACCGTAGGAAAATGGCAGAACGGAACGGTTACCGATGAAAAAAATATTACCGTTTACTATGGCTTTTCTTTTGAACAACCCGTTTTATCTAAAGTTTTTGAGAAAAACGGTAAAAAAGCAGGATATCTGTATATCTATGATTTCCCGGATGGAATGACACAAACCCTGAATCAGAAGTTTGCAGAATTTAAGGCTGCCGGAGTACAGGAACTGATTCTTGATCTCCGCTATAATTACGGAGGTTCAGTGTCATCTGCAGCAGCTCTTTGCTCATTGATTCCTTCTGGGCTGTCATCTGGTTCGCCATTCATCATTTTTAAAGGAAATAAAAACGGAGGTGAAGTAAAAAGAACATTTGCCCAACAGATTGCTTATGATCCCAAAGCTCTTGATTTTAATACTCTACGTGCCAATGCACTGGGATTACAGAAAGTATTTATTCTTACTTCCAACAGTACAGCATCTGCAGCGGAAATTGTCATCAACAACCTGAAGCCGTATATGCAGGTTATTCAGATCGGAGATACTACTTTAGGTAAAGATATGGCCGGATTTGTAGTAGAAGACAAACGGAAACCGAGAAAAATTTCCTGGCAGATTCATCCGGTAATTTATAAAGTATTTAATGCCAGTGGAGCCGGAGAATACAGCAATGGAATTTCTCCACAGATCATGGTCAACGAATATGCCGGGCTGCCATTATTACCTTTGGGTGATCCTAACGAAACCCTTATTTCTTCTGCCCTTAATGGAGGTTATTTCAAATCCACAGGTCAGGAAAAGAACGGAAGCGTTACAATTCTCTATCAGAGTGATGTGCCTCCTGTGATGATGGAAAAATAGAATTCGGATAGAGAAAGAAATGAAGTAAATATTTTTAACCATTAAGAAATTTGAAGAAATAAAGTATAGTTAAGACCAATCATTCTGATCTTAAGTTAAAGCGAAGTTTGATCTTAATAATCTTAACACCTTAATACAATCTTAATGGTTCAAGAAAAAATTAAAAGATTTATTTAATAATAAAAAAAATAATATCGAATAGTAAAAGGATAAAACCTTTTTTGCCCTTTTACCTATTCAGGAACACCATAAAATCACAAAATCATGCAGGGAATAGAACCGAAACTTCACATGAACCTGACCAGCCGTATTGAATATTACCGTCTGCTGATAGAAGCTGCAGAAGATCCTGAAAGCCAGCCTTCGGATGTGGTTACACAGATTTCAGAACTGGGTCATCTGTATGAAGAATATCTGCTTAATAAAAAGAATCTGGAGAACAGCATCAAAAACTACCGGCAGTATCATAATGATTTACGGAAAAACCTTACCGTAAGGCTTCGGGAGCTCAGAAGAAAAGCAAGGCAGAAATAATACCTGAAACTACTTTATCAGCTGATTTTGCTGTGAAATTCATACCTTTATAACATCAAGCTGAAGGATGAAAGGTTTATGAATTTTAATCAAGCAGAGTTTTCCGGTAATTTGCATCTGTTCTGGCAGTTTTCCTGGCCGCAATGGATGATATTCAGTCTTGTCATTAACAGTTTTCTGTACCTGTTTTCTATAGGTTTATATGTTTTTATTGAAAAGACCTGCCGTAAAAGTCAGCTGCAGGAAAAAAATCATCCTGTTACAAGATCCGATTTCTACCTCAGCCTTTTTACCATCATCTGTAACAGCTTCGTCATGCTGCTGGGAGCTTTCTTATGGAAAAACGGATGGATTGTGCTTGGAGAAACTCAATCGGTAGTTGGGATAACAGCAGAAATCATTGCTTTGCTTCTTTTGATGGATCTTCTGATGTATTTCTTTCATTACGGAGCCCACTTGCCTTTGATCTACAAAATTCTGCATAGAAAGCACCACGAGCATGTAAGTACCAATTTTCTGAGCCTTTTTGTTCTCCATCCTTTTGAAACAATAGGGTTTGGATTCATGATGCTCGTTTTACTCATCGGTTATGATTTCTCCGTAATTTCTATTTCCACTTATCTAATACTCAACCTTATCTGGGGAACCATAGGACATCTGAACAGGGAATTTTTTCCGGCCTCATTTGACCGTTTATTCGTAGGAACAACAAGATTTCATAATCAGCATCATCTGGACGAAAGCAAAAACTTTGGATTTTATACTTCTATCTGGGACAGGATATTTGGGACCTATAAGTAAGAGAAGGATATTACAATTTTACATGACTCAGCACTTTGCTTAGCAGGTAATTAAAATTTTCCAATTCTTTAGAAGTCAGTATAGAAGCCGTCTGTTTGGTAATGTTTTTGCGGAAAGTTTCTGAATTTTCTATAATAAACCTTCCCTTATCTGTTACTGAAAGATTGTATTTCCTGTGATCTGTTTCCTCCTGTTTCTTAAGGATCAAATCATTGCTGATCAGAAATTTCAGCTGCTTCGAGATGGCTGCCTGGCTGATGTTAAATGCTGCTGAGATTTCCCTTCCTGTGGCTGTTTCTTTTCTTAAAATAAATTCAATGATATTATAATGAGCAGCAGTAACTCCATTGATATTTCCCCGGTTCATATGTGCCAGAATAAAACATTGGAAATTGGTGAATGTGTTAAAAAACTCTTTTTCAATGTGTTTCATGATAAATATACTTAACTTAGTTAATTATTAACAAAGTTAAGCAATTTAAATATGGAAAATATAGAAATTACGAACGCCCGGCAAAATAATCTCAAAAATATTTCCATAAAAATTCCAAAATATAAGATCGTGGTTTTTACGGGAGTATCAGGATCCGGGAAATCTTCATTGGTTTTTGAAACCATTGGAGCTGAGGCTCAGAGACAGATTAATGAGACCCAGAACAGTTTTATCAGAAACCGTCTGCAGCATTATGGCCTGCCTGATGTGGATAAAATTGAAAATCTGAATGTTCCTATCATCATCAATCAGAAGCGGCTAGGAGGAAATGCCAGATCTACGGTGGGAACGGCAGCTGATGTATCTGCTTCCTTAAGGTTGTTATTTTCGAGAATGGGAGAACCTTTTGTAGGATATTCAAACGTTTTTTCATTTAATCATCCGCAGGGAATGTGCCCGGAATGTGAGGGATTGGGTTTTGTTCAGACCCTGGACGTGAATGCTTTAATTGATCGTGAAAAATCCTTACATGAAGGAGCACTCCGGTTTCCGACCTTTCAGCCGGGTGGATGGCGTTTAACAAGATATACCTTGTCCGGATATTTTGATAATGATAAGAAACTGAAAGATTTTACAGAAAAAGAGTGGGAGATTTTGCTGTATGCACCAGAGCATAAACCCAAACATCCCCATAAAGACTGGGGAAAAACCGTAAAATATGAAGGGCTTGTTCCAAGAATAGAAAAAGCGTTCCTGAAAAAAGATTCTAAAGAAAACATCACAAGAAAAGATGCCCTGAAAAATATTGTGATTACAAAAACCTGCCCGTTATGTGAGGGAAAACGGTTGAATGAAAAAATACTGTCCTGTAAGATCGAAGATAAAAGTATTGCAGATTGTATGGCTCTTTCTGTGGATGAACTGCTTGAGTTCATTACTTCGTTGGAATCAAAGCAATATGAAGTCGTTATCAAAGAACTTTCGGCAAAACTACAGAATATTATGACCATCGGATTGCAGTATCTGACTCTTGACAGGAGTACCAACACCCTTTCCGGAGGAGAATCACAGCGTATAAAAATGGTACGGAGTCTGGGAAACAGTCTGATAGATCTTTTATATATATTTGATGAGCCCAGTATTGGTCTTCATCCAAAAGATCTGCAAAATATTATCACGATCATACAGCAGATCAGAGATAAGGGAAATTCTGTCTTAATTGTAGAGCACGATCCGGACCTGATAAAAATGGCAGATCATATTATTGATATAGGCCCGGGCTCAGGAAGAAACGGGGGAGAAGTGGTCTATGAGGGAACATTTAAAAACTTAAAGACTTCAACCGGCAAAACAGGGTCTTATTTTGCAAGGAAACCTTTTATAAAGCAAAAATTCAGAAAGCCTGATGGTTATCTGGAAATTAAAAATGCCAACAGGTATAATCTTAACAATGTGACTGTAAATATCCCAACCGGAGTAATGACCGTTGTAACGGGAGTGGCAGGATCTGGCAAAAGTACTCTGATTAACCGCATTCTGCCGGAGCTTTATCCTGATGTGACCATTATTGACCAATCTTTGTTCGCTGCAAGTGCCAGGTCCAACTTGCTTACGTATCTGGGGATATCAGATATTGTGCGTAAGCTTTTTGCACAATCTAATCATGTTTCAGACAAACTGTTCAGCAGAAATAGTGAAGGAACCTGTAAAAACTGTAAAGGATTGGGAATAGAAAAGATTGATCTTGCTTTTATGGATGATATTGAGCAGCCTTGTGAAGTTTGTGGAGGTTCGGGATTTGATCCTGATGTGCTGCAATACACATACAGTGGAAAAACGATTGTGGAAGTGATGAATATGACCGTTTCCGAAGCAGTCTCTTTCTTTAAAGAAGAACCTGTTCTCAAAAATTTTGATCTGCTGATACAATTAGGGCTTGATTATTTGACTCTTGGACAAAGACTGGACAGCTTTTCCGGAGGTGAGAGACAGCGCCTGAAGCTGACAAGAGAGCTGAAAAATACCAATCAGATCATTATTCTTGATGAACCAAGTACAGGTCTGCATCCAAGTGATACCCAAAAACTCCTGACTTTTTTTAATAGTCTTGTAGATCAGAATAATACACTGATTGTCATAGAACACAATCTGGATATTATTTCACAGGCAGACTGGATTATTGATATGGGACCAGGTGCAGGAAAATTTGGCGGGAAAGTATTGTTTGAAGGCACTCCGCTGGAGCTGTTGAAAAACAAAATATCATTCACTGCAGAGTTTCTGAAGAAGCATATTCAGTAAAAGGA
Organism: Chryseobacterium sp. GVT01B; assembly: GCF_019970045.1. Taxonomy (GTDB): domain Bacteria; phylum Bacteroidota; class Bacteroidia; order Flavobacteriales; family Weeksellaceae; genus Chryseobacterium. The sequence goes on along the minus strand of NZ_JAHXYI010000002.1, from coordinate 535,898 downwards.
ATGAAAAATGAAGAGTATTAAGTTGAATTCAACTCATGAGATTGCTTCATCTTTGGTTCGCAATGACAGTGTGGCTCAAATTAATACTCTTAAAACCTTATCAGCCTTTATGATTGAAAGGCTAATTTTTATTTAGCAGATTTCACAGCAGATTTAATGGCTTTCTCAACTATTCTCCAATCATAAAAGTGAAATACTCTGCCATTGCTCATCGCCACGAAAACTCCTTTAGGAAATTTTGGACCTAAATTAACATTCGTTACCTCAGAACCGTCACTTTCCAGTGTAGAAACAGGAATTTCGGCAATTCTTCCCTTTGATTGATCTTCTCTCAGATAAACATTGAAGGTATCATTCTGCTGATTGGAAACCAGAATATATCCTTTTCCTTTAGAAGTAGGGTAGATGGAAATTCCTTCCACATCAGATTTAAAATCACCCTTCCCGAAAACGGATAATTCCTCATTTCCTCTGTCCGGATCTGCATAATATTTGTGAACGCCAAACTGCTCATCAGAATAATAGATATACCCCATTTCATCATCTACAGCGATGCTTTCAATCTCTTTCAGCCCGCTGTATTTCCCGAATTTACGAACAACTTCTCCAGTAATGACGCTATCTTTTTCAATCAGTTTATATTGCCAAAGGTAGCCGTTAGCCGGACCTGATTTTCTTCCCACAATGACAAATATTTCTTCTGTCTGAGGATTTTTATAGAGAGAAACTCCCATCGGACCACGTTCGGATTCTCCGTCAAATACAGAGATTTCTCCGATTTCTTTCAGCTCAGGAAGCGTATATAACTTTACTTTGTTGGTTTCCCTTTCCGTTACGGCAGCAATATCTGTTTTTTTACCATTCAGCATAAAACCATATTCCAGATCAACGTTGTTGGGACGTTTCAATCCCAAAACCTTATTGATGATTTTTCCGTTAAGGTCAAAAGCATATAATCCTCCGTTGGTATCTTTATCAGTTCCGATGATGATACTTTTTGAGGTATCCTGTGGATTGATCCATATGGCGGGATCATCCGTATCATGAACCACAGTTTCTGTGATAACTGTGGGTTTTAATTTTTCTGCTAACTCTTTCTGCCCTGTACAGTTCATCACAAAAGGAAGAACTGAAAGAGCCAGTATATAATGTATGTTTTTCATATGTATTTAAAAATCAAATTTTACCCCCATTGTAAACCTTGGCCTGTAATATTCAGCCTGGGCGGTTCTGCTCTGGATTCCCTGGTAATATCTTAACGGCTGATTGGTCAGATTATTGGCTTCTGCAAAAACTCTGAGCTGGCTTGTAATTTTGTAGGAAGCATTGGCATCAAGGAAAAACTGTTTGTCATAATAACGGTCGTCAAAGGCTTTTCCTCCCAGTTCATCAATATAATGAGACGCATAGTTCATAGAAACTCTGGCTGAAAAACGTTTGTTTTCCCAGGAAAGAGATCCGTTGAACATATGAGGAGCGGCTCCTGGGAATCCTACATCTGTTCTTTCAATGCCTTCTTCATTGGTGATTCCTTTTGCTTTGGATTTGGTGTACGTATAGTTTACATACACTCCAAGACCCTTCCAGAAAGCTCCGGGGATGAAGTCAAGCTGTCTTTGTAAAGCTACTTCAAAACCATAAATATCTACATTATCACCATTACGCTGCTGGGTAAATTTCCAGTTGCTTTCCCCTGCAGGAATTGGGTTGGATTGTCCTGCAAAATCATTTGCGAAATCATTTGCCGTATAATTTCTTTGGGAATACGTGTAAATAAAGTTATTCAGGTTTTTATAAAAAATACCTCCAGAAAGTATCCCTACAGACTTAAAGTACTTTTCTGCCATAAAATCAAAATTATATGCATAGGTTGCTTTTAAGTTCGGATTTCCGGCAGCTACGATCTCGTCTTCTGAAATAACATTAAGGTAAGGAACCAATGAATAATAATTCGGGCGGGCAAGAGCTGTAGTAAATGCTGCACGAAGCACAAGATCCTGAATCGGAACATATTTGAAGGAAATATTAGGAAGAACATTTGTATACGTATTCGTATTATTGATTTGTCCTACAAGATTCTTTTCATTCATTACATAGTTTCCGGTGTAATCAATGTTGGTTGTTTCAATACGTGCTCCAACGATCATGGATAATTGATCATTGAAATCCTGATCCCAACGGATATAACCTGCATAGATCTGCTCCTTCGCATTGTAATTGCTTGAAAGATATTTCTCAGGCTTTAATTTTCCATTAAACAAAGCAGGATTGAATAAATCCAGCCCTCCAAGGAAAGCAGGATCAACGAATGTTCCCGGAACATAATTTCCCGGCTGGAAGTTCTGACCGTCAAGATTTATCGTTGGCACAGATAAAAGGCTTCCCATAGTGTTCACAGGCGTAAAAGAATAGAAATCATTTTCTCTTTCTTTTTTCTTCAGACGCATACGGAAACCGGTACGAAGACGCCCTTTCTGGCCATCAATTACAGAAAATGGAAAACGTACATTCACTTTTGCGCCCAATTCTTTTTCCTGTGTAAAGTTATTGGCATCCGAAAGGTCACTCAGTTTGTAACTTCCTAAATTATCTGCAGCAAGGAGATTGAACATCGGTTTTTCAGGATTACTAAGATCGGGAGAGAAATTCATTTTGCTGTTTTCAAACTCAATATAACGCTGATGAGGCTTATCCTCGCTTGCAATGGCATAGTTGACTGACCAGTCCAGATCTACTTTAGAACCTAATAAATGTTCCCCTCTCAAAGCATAGTTCTGAACTTTCTGTTTCTCAAGACGGGTATTGTCATTATTAGCATCACCACCTTTATTTTGTCTTGTGATACTTCCTTTCCAGTCTGTAATCTCTGTTTCATCGGCGTTATAGACCGGTTTTATTTTATATCCTAAAGCCAGCCTGGTTTCTTTATCATTTCTGAAATTATACATGGCAGAAGCATAGATCTTGTTTTTGGAATTGAATTCATAATCCATATTAAGATCAAAACTATGTCTGATACGGTGTTCATTATAATAACGAACTCCCATTTTACTTACATAAACCGTCTGTGCAAGATCGTTCGCCTGGCTCCACACCGGCTCTATATTATCCGAACCAAAATTATTGTTGTTATAGGAAAAACTGAATACAGCCCCTAGTTTTTTATCTAAAAATCGGTTTCCATACACAAATCCTGCGGTATAATTTCCTTTTTCACGGATCGGATTGTATCCTCCGGCAACCGTTGCAGAAATTCTTTGTCCGTTCGGGGAAGCCCTGGTAATAAGGTTTACGGAACCTCCGATGGCATCAGCATCCATATCCGGAGTCAAGGTTTTATTCACCTCAATCGTGGAGATCATATCAGAAGGGATCAGGTCCATCTGTACATTACGGTTATCCCCTTCAGCAGAAGGAATTCTGTCACCATTCAGGGTAACAGAGTTAAGATTGGGAGCTAGTCCTCTGATAATAAGATTTCTGGCTTCCCCCTGATCATTCTGTATGGTAACTCCCGGAACACGTTTCAAAGCATCCCCGATATTGGCATCAGGAAAACGCCCGATCTGGTCAGAAGAAATGACATTGGTAATATTGGCGTTGTTTTTTTGCTTGTTTAAAGCTCTTGCCTGATTTTTTAAAGTAGCTCCAGAGACTACAATTGCAGCAATAGAGTTTTCTTTTTTGTCGAAAATAATATTCTGACGGGTATTTTTCTCACTTTCAACTGTTACGTTGTATTCATGAACACCATACCCAAGATAATCAATTTTCATAGTATAACTTCCCGGAGGAACATTCAGGAAAACAAAGTTTCCATGCTCATCTGAGGTGGTATAAATGTTTCCCGGGCTCAGAGAGATCTTAGCTCCCGGAAGGGCAATTTTCGAGTCGTCATTAATGTTTCCGGAAAGAGATCCGGTTTGTGCATAGAAAAAAATAGAGGCACAAAATAAAACAGATGTAAAAATTTTCTTCACTTTTCCTTTTTTAGATAAAAATCACAACAAAATTAAACGACTGTTTGGAAAAGGAGTTGAAGAGAAAATTAAGTGTTTCTTAAGAATTGTTAATATAGGAAGATAAAAGATAAAAGAAAAAGATGTTGTTATTAAAGTTCAGATAAACGGTTTGATGATAAGATAAATCTAGATTCCTGCGGAATGACAAACAGGAAGGATACACTAAGAGTATATAATTGATGAAATAACTATTAATACTATACAAATACACGCACACATTGTCATTCCGTAGGAATCCAAATAATGCATTTAATTTTTTGAAATTTGGCCTTTTTAAAATTTCGAAATATTGAGTATCTCCTGCACGATAATTTTAGACTTTTCGATTAATTCATTGGATCTGTAAAGCTGGCTGGTGAGTATCGAACTTTCAAAAAGAAGGTAGATATGAGCTGCTGCAATATCGTTTTGAATGTCTTCATTGAAGCATTCTCTCAGCTTACTTTTATGATGCCGGATTACCTTGTGAATCTCTTCCTTGTCAGCAGGAATTTCAGATAAAATATTCAGAAAGCTGCATCCTCTGAAGTCTTCTCTTTTATTCATATCAACCAGAAAATCAAACGATTTTAGCATCTTTTCCTGTACTGTTTTTGTTTCTGATGTAAACTGTTCAAGTTCCGAAGCCCAGTAGTCATATCTTTTATTAAGAAACTCAATGCAAAGTTCATCTTTAGATCTGAAATGCAGATAAAAACTTGCTTTTGAGACCCCTGCATCTTCAATGATCTGATTGATCCCTGTATTGTTGTAGCCCTGTCTATGGAAGAGGACCATAGCGGTGCTTAGTATTCTTTCGCGAGGTCGGGGCATAGTTTAAAATTTTCCACAAATGTAAACAAAATATGAACAGACTGGTACATTTTAAATAAATCCTCTGGCATAATACAGTTGTATAACGAAAAATAACAGTGTAAAAAACCAAACGATATAAGGATGATAACTGAAATTATTCTTCAGAATGTAATGCAGGGCTTTGAAAAGTTTAAAAATACCGATAAGACCAACGATCATAAAAACAAGGAAAGCCATGAAAAAGATATAATCTCTTGTTTCATAATTGGTTACTTTTCCAAGGTGGTCCAGATAAGATTCCACATTAATGGTTTGTCCCAGAAACATGGCAGAGCTGATTAATATGAAAAATGGAGTAGACGTATATACAGTAGTATAAATGAAAGAAAACAGCAGCGTACGGAAAGCAACAGTGTTTACTTTCTCCTTTTTGTACCATAATAAAGCAACACTGAATAGTACTGCCGTAACATTATTCATCAGAAATATAAACAATGCCTTCTCTACCATGCTCAATCCCTTGATCTTTGAAATAATATTGTGTTCACCACCGTAATCCATCAGAAGTACAGAAATGATGACAGACGTATAAACAGATAGTTTGATAGGGGAGAGATGGTCCTGAAAACGTTCAGTTTCTTCCTTTTCCATCTCATGTACAGAAAGATCATAGCATCGGCGGGGATCCTGAAATAATTTGAAAATGGTTACCGGAACCAGCAATATTTCAATAATAATCTGCAGACACAGCTTCTCAAAACTATCGATTAACTTTTCAAACATATACATGGAGATTAGGGAACGTACTATGCAATTTAATTAAATTTTAAACGATATCTTAAAAAATTAAAGTCTCTAAACAAAAAAAGAGGATGGTTTATTATAATCATCCTCTTTTATCAGTATAAAATTCTTCCTGTTATTTAGGAAGTCCTCTTTTCAATGCATTATTGGCGATCTCCACCGCTTTTCTTTCTTTCCAGTCCATATACCTTTTTTTGTATCGTCCTTTCATGAAATTATCAAAATTACGCTGAACAGCAAGATTCCAAAGAGAATGTGCCTTTACAGCCCAGCTTTTGTCCCATGCACGCAGGGAAATAGAGAAAGACCCATCCAGATATTTCATCCAGTGCCACCATCCTGTAGGCATGAATAAGGTATCTCCGTGTTCCAGGAAACATTCAATTCCTTCAATACCATCCAGTGCCGGAAATTTTTCAAAATCAGGATTGGCAATATCATAATCCTCCAGTGCATAAGTAGCATATGGAAGTTTGTAAAGTCTTGATTTCCATTTGTATTCAAACAAAAGAACATGTTTTCTTCCATTGAAGTGGGTGTGGAAAATATGAGGCATGTCTATATCATAGTGAAGGAAGGTCACAGAACCTTTACCTCCGAAAAACATACTCGGATATTTATCTAAAAATCCACCCATCAGATTCTTTGGCGGAACATAGTCGTCCAACAGTTTTGGTGCAAATTTTATAGGATCAAAGAAAAAGATTCTCAGATCAGTAGGTTCCCTTTGAATAAGGTCAACATAGTCACGAAAAGGCATTTTCGTAGTCGGAGTATTGATAGGAGCGGCGGGATCTGCTTTGGAACTGTCGTAAAGGGGAACTTCAACGTCGCCAACCACTTCTTTCATATATTCCATTGTCCACTTTTGGTAGGCAGGCCATTTTCTAGCCATATTTCTGATTACCACTGGCTTACATGGCTTTAGATATTTTTCACGGAAATCTTCTTGTGAAATATCATCTACAATATCAATTGGTTTAAGGATTATTCCCATTCGTTCAAATTATTAAGCTAAAGTATTAAATATTTACGACAATAAAATAGAAAGAAATAAAATTATTTGGAATTAATATAAATAAATGATAAAATACATATTCCGGTTTAATTTTTTAGAGTTATTGTGACAGATTTTTAACTTTTATAGCTCTAAAATATCCTGTGTTGATGCTGTAAAATGAGAGTTGTGAAATATAATAATTGTATGTATCATTGTGGTATTAAAAACAACCATGAAAACTTTCACTTCGATTATTTTTTCGCTTGTATTTGCAAGTGCTTTTTCACAAAAATCAGCTAAAATTTTTACTTCAGATATTGACAATTTTTGGGTGGCCTATGACAGCATTCAAAAAACAAACGATCATACCCAAAAACTGACTCTGATTAAGAAGCTCTATACAGACAAAGCAACATCAGGCCTGAAAGCCTTTATGAAAGCCAGAGATTATAATGATACGGTGTTTGTAAACATCATAGAAAAGTATCCTAAATTCTTGAACTCGATCAGGCCAAATACTCTGTCGATAAAAACTAAAACAAATGAGCTTGAAGCCAGTATTATCAGGCTGAAGGAACTCTATCCGGACCTCAAAGAAGCTGAAATGTATTTTACGATAGGCGGACTTAATTCCGGAGGAACAGTGAGTGGAAATAAGGTATTGGTGGGTGCCGAACTTGCCACCGGGCTTCCGTCTACAGATGTTTCAGAGTTTCAGGATGACTGGATAAAGGAGGTTTTTGCAAATCAGTCTCTGGATAATATCGTCTCTTTAAATGTTCATGAATATATCCATACCCAGCAGATTGGAGACCGCAGAAAGGTTCTAAGCCAATCTATCAAAGAAGGTGCCTGTGATCTGATTGCCGAACTGGTCATGAACAAGCCTTTGGAAAGGAAATATCTTTCCTATGGGAGAGCACATGCAGTTGAGGTGAAGGATTTGTTTAAAAAAGAAATGTTTACCGGTAATTTTGCCAACTGGCTGTATAATGGGAGAAAGAAGGGAGAAAGCGCCGATCTGGGCTATTATATTGGATATGAAATCTCTAAATCCTACTACGAGAATACAAAAGATAAAAAACAGGCGATAAAAGATATTATAGAGCTGAATTATGACAACGATAAGGCTGTTGAAAATTTTCTTACCAGATCAAAATTTTTCAATGAAAAAATTGATAAACAAAAGCTGATCAAAGAATATGAGAAAAATTTACCCTATGTTGTGAAAACAGAACCAGCAAACGGTTCCGTACAGGTCAATGCTGACACAAAAGAAATAAGAATTATCTTTTCAAAAGAAATGCTTCCCAAAAGCTATTCATTCAATCTCTCCGATAAAGGAAAAGAGTATTTTCCGATCACCAAAATAATAGGAATGGAAAATAATAACAGAACATTGGTTCTTTCAGCAGATCTGAAACCGGGTAAGGAGTATGAATTTGTAATTACGAACAAGAGTTTCGCTTCTAAAGACGGCTATCCTCTGAGGGATGAAACGCTTCTTGTGAAATTTAAAACAAGTGATAAATAGTTTGAGAATCCATGAATGATAATCTGCTTTTGTATACGGTTTCAATAGTTTGTTTCTTGGTCATTATTCTAACGTTCTGGCACAAAAGGAAGTTTGGTGGTGTCAATATGATATTGTTCTGCTTATACAATTCAGTATTATATTATCATTTAGTTTATGATGGCAGTGGAGGACAAGGTCTTGTTTGGTGGTTTTTTCTGCTTGTTTTATCAGGATGTCATATGCTGGCAATTTTGATTTACTTTATAATAATAACTCTGATCAAAGACAACCGTTTACGCAAAAATAAATAAGGATTTGAAATAAGACTTTATCAATTCATAGTGTCCATTCTTCCTGATAAAAATATTTATATTTAAAATCTTCAATATTCAGTCAGCTCCATTGAAAAAACTATTACATCATTTAAAATTCAGATTTTATCAAAGTTTCAGGCTGCTAAACCTGAATCCGAGAGCAGGCATACCTGTTCTGATTATTCTTGGAGTTCTGATTGCCATTAAGATACCCGAAGATTACTATTATCCACCTTTATTTTTTATACTGGTATTGCTGTTTCATTACGAAAGAAAAGACATTCCTTTTCTTAAAAAAGTTTTTGTCAGAAGCTGGCGTTGGATCATTGTACTTGAAGCGGTATTCATTTACAGTATTTTGCTATGCGGAAATATTCATTATACATTTGAGAAAACCGCATTACTTTCACTTCCGATGTTTGTCTTACTGGCTTTTATCACTCCAAGATCCCAACCCTGGATGACATTTCAGTGGAACTTTATTCCTGATGATTTGTTTGAATGGAAGAGTTTCCTGAGAAAAAACACTTTGCTGGCGGTTCTGGGATTTGCTATTCTCTGGTGCTCAGCTTACCATCCTGTGACTCTGGTTTTTGTGGGAGCTTTTGCATTGGATTATATCTCACATCTTTACGAGCCTAATGAAAACAAAGAAATGCTGGAAATGTATTTCAAAAAATATACTTTAAGAGAGAAGCTCAGAAGAAATTCTCTGCTTTTCAATGCTTTGCTGCTGCCAACATACTGTCTGTTTTTGATTCTGAACCCTGCTGAAAGTTTATACCTACTTTATTATTTTGCCTTTATGAACCTGTATTTTATGCTCATTCTGACCAGGAAATATAAGCAGTATCGTCATAAAGAAAAGAGCAATTACTATACGATAGGCGTTTTTATTGAGTATACTATATGCAGTATAATCATTATTCCGGCGGTATTCCTGTTGAAAAATAATATAAAAGAAGCTTCTCAAAATATTAAAACCTATGTTGGAGATTAAAAATATACATGTTCATTTTAAAAATCAGAATGTTTTAAATCGCCTGAATCTATCCATAGAAGAAGGCTGCATATTGGGATTGCTTGGGAAAAATGGGGCAGGAAAGACCACTCTGTTTGAATCCCTGTACCAAAGCATGCCGTTCACCGGAGATATTACCTGAAAGAACGAACGTTTGAAGCGGGAAATGATTTCTTATCTGGAAACCGAAAACTATTTTTACCCTTATATTACGGGAGAAGAATATCTTGCGTATTTTACTTCAAAAAAAGAAGTTGAAATCAAGGAAATCATTGAAAAGTTCAATCTTCCGATGAAAAAATATGTGCAGTATTATTCCAGTGGAATGAAGAAAAAACTGGCTCTTATCGGAATGCTGATGTTGGATAAACCTATTAATATCCTGGATGAACCTTTCAACGGGGTAGATTTTGAAGGAGTTCACATCCTTTATGACATTATCAGACATCTGAAATCCGAAAACAAAATAGTCATTGTAAGTTCCCATATTATTGAAACTCTTTTTCATACCTGTGATAAAATCGCTTTTCTGCAAAATGGCAATATTGAAAAGATCTATGAAAAGGAAGAATTCAGCCAATTGAATGCCCTTAAATTCTAGATTGTTTTTTATATTATTTTAACATCTGGAGAACGCGCTCTCAATGATTTTTTTATTAAATTACCATCACAAACTAATAACTTATTTATTATGAAAAATTTAAAGAAAATCGAAAGAAAGAGTTTAAAATCAATCACCGGAGGCCGTCCGCCTGCAGAAAGTGAATGTATCGCATGTGGCTGCCCTACATCAGCATGTTATTATAAAAACGGAAACGGCGGAGGCGGAGGCTGTGGTGATATCAGATGTGCATAAAAATTTTATAAACTAACCTTCCGGCATCCGGAAGGTTTTATTTTTTTCTATTAAAAATTAGTCTCTGTATATTTTCTTTTGATAAGCAACATGATGAGAGCCAGAATGATGCCTATAATGCTTGACCATACTATATTTTCAATGCCATAATGAGCAATCCAGAATCCTCCGAAAAGCGTACCCGCTGTTACAGCTAAATTCCCGCAAGAAGTAAAAATACTATTGATGAACTCCGAAGAATCTGAAGAAGAGGTCACATTGATATTGCTGATCAGAAACCCTCCGGAATGAACCAGTCCCCAGCATCCAACAATCCAGATCATAGGTGAAAAAAGGTTTCTGTAATACCAGATCAATACATGGATGCCGGATAATAACATCAAAAATAAGAGGGTCGTCTGAAACGGAAATCTGCTCATATATTTTCCCGCAATTTTATTCCCGATAATTCCTACCGTTCCAAATAAGAAAAGCATCAGGCTGACCTGTTTTCCATTCATCTGCGTTATATTCTTTAAAAAATCAGCTATATAACCATAAGTAGAATACATGGCAGCAATAGTGAAGAATGCAAGAAAAAGCCCAATCCACAAGTGTTTATTGTAAAAAATGTGACTGGGAAAACCTTTTGAGGTTTCGGTTTTACTCTGAATTGCTGGTAAATAAATCCAAACACCTGCTAAAGCCACTGCATTGATAAAAGCGGTAAGCAAAAAAGAAGACTGCCAGGAAAACAGATCAGACATAAAAGCAGCCAGAGGCACCCCCAACACAGTAGCCAGGGTAAGTCCCGAAAAAATAATGCTTACCGCCATTGACTTTTCTTTAGGATCAGACGTTTCTCCGGCAGCAGATAAAGCTATCGACCAGTAAACCGGATGGAAAAATGCAGGAATCATTCTGACAGCAAGCAACAGATAAAAATGGGTGATATATGCAGAAAGAACATTTGCTGTCACAAAAATAAGCAACGAAAAAATGAGCAGGCTTTTTCTTTTGAAAGAAGATAGTGCCAAAAGCATAAAAGGACCGAAAACAGCAACGATCAACGCAAAAGCACTCAGCAGCCAGCCCGCTTTTTCAATGGAAACCCGGAACGCTGAAGCAAGCTCAGGCAATACACCAATAACTCCAAATTCTGTGGTTGTAATTCCAAAAACACCAGGTGCCAGTACATAAAGATTTCTGTTCATTTTCATTATTTTTTTTGCAAATTTGCACAATAGACTATCAGAAAACTATATACTTACTCTTTAGTTCTATACTTGCCTTTTTGAAAGTGTACATAAAAAAACGACTATTATGCCTCAATTTTTCCACGATAAACGATTGTATTATACTCCGATTGAATTTGCTCTAAGTCATATTGGAGGAACCTGGAAAATGCCTGTTCTATGGAGATTACAGGAAAAACCTCTCCGTTTCAGTGAGCTTAAAAAGGATATTCCTCATATCACAGACAAAATGCTGACCAGCCAGCTGCGTGAACTGGAAGCCAAAGAAATGATTCATCGTGAGGTATTTCCCGTAGTACCGCCGAAAGTAGAGTACAGCCTTACAGAGAAAGGTAAAAAAGCCATTCCGGTTATCGAAACCATTATGCAGTTTGGTTACGACCTGATCAAAGATGAAGGTATTGTTTTTCCGCCTAAAGAATAAAAAAGTTATATCGTCTTTTTTCATACCTTCACCTAAAATCTATTCTATAGTATGAAGCTGAAATTAGGGATCTTGGACCAGTCACCTGTAACAATGGGCAGCAATGCAGCCTCAGCATTGGAAAATAGTGTCAATCTTGCCCTACTGGCTGAAGAAACAGGATTTCATAGTATTATGTATTCTGAGCATCATGGAGTAGAAGCTTATGGAAGTTCCAGTCCTGAACTTTTAGCAGCAATTATACTCAGTAAAACCAGCCATATCAAAATAGGAACCGCCGGAATTATGATGCGAAACTATTCCGCCTATAAAATTGCAGAATGGTCCAAAATGCTATCCACTCTATATCCAGAACGTTTTATTCTCGGATTGGGAAAGGCTCCCGGAGGATTGAAAGATGCTGTTATGGCGCTCAATAATCATAAAGCGGTAGTTTTATCAAATATGGAAACGAAGCTGGAAGAAATCATTCAACTGATCAGGGATGAAGAAGGAATTTATGACGGACTGATTGCACAGCCCACGCATGTACAGCATATTCCTGAAATCATGTGGCTGGGATCAGGAATGACTTCCGCAAAAGAAGCTGCTAAGCATGGGACAGGGTATTCCTTCGCTGCTTTTATGAACAGTGAGAACGGGATGGAAAATACAGAAGCTTATCTCAGAGAATTTGACGACACCCAATATTTTTCCCAACCTTCTTTGCAGGTGGCCGTTGCTGTATCGGTAGCTGATACTATTGAAGAAGCCAGACGGAATGCTTATGGAATGGCCTACCAGTTTTTACAATCCCGTCAATTAGTCAGCCCTAATGCGGTTCTATCTCCTGAAGCTGTAGAGCAAAAGGTTTTGGGAACTAAAGATGAAGATGAATTTTTTACCTTTTTAGAGAGAATTATCATAGAAACACCACAGTCTGTAAAGCAGAGATTAGAACAGGTTTCAGAAAAGTACAATACGGATAATCTTTTGATATTGTGTAATATGCATCAGGAAGAAGATCGTGTTTATACCTATAAGAGTATCATTAAAAATAATAACTAAGCCTGCAGGAAAACAAAAATTTCTGTTTTACATGGGCTGTATTAAAAAATAATTCAAACTCATGAAGCAGGATATTTCAAAATTCTATATTATTACAGGCGGTCCGGGAGCCGGAAAAACAACGCTGTTGGATGAATTAAACCAATATGGATTGGCAACAGTTCCTGAAGAAGGCAGGAGAATTATTAAAGAACAGATAGAGTCCGGAGGAGAAGGACTTCCCTGGCTGAACAAAGAACTTTTTGCTAAACTGATGTTTGAAGAGTCGGTAAAAACCTACCGGAAACTCAATCAATCGATCCACTTGAAACCCGTTTTTTTTGACCGTGGAATATGGGATACGCTGGGATATATGCGGCTTGAAAATATTCCTGTTCCGGAAGTAATGATAACAAAAGCCCGGGAAATGGTTTATAATAACAATGTTTTTATTCTTCCCCCATGGAAAGAAATTTATGAAAATGACCCGGAAAGAAAACAAAGCATTGAAAAAGCCATCCTTACTTTTGAATGCATGAAAGAAATTTATCAGGAATATGGTTTCAATATCATTGAAGTATCAAAAGTTACTGTAGAAATGAGGGCTGCGTTTATCCTTGACAGAGCTTTGATGTAAAACTGAAACAGGCCCAGCTGAAGGCTATCCTTTATCAACAATCAATTATCATTTATTATAGTATGGACAATTTCCCATTTGAAAAAGAACTGATCGAACTGGCCGACAAAGATCTGGCTGTAAGAGAAGAACTGCTCTCTGCAGGAAAGCTTTCCGGAGGTTACCATCCTGAAATGGAGAAGGTTCATAAAGCGAATGCCCGGCGGCTTCGGGAGATTATAGCGGAAATCGGATTTCCAACCCCCTCAAAAGTCGGTGAAAAAGGAAGCAATGCTGCATGGCTTATTATTCAACACGCGATTGGTGAGCCTGAATTTATGAAAAAATGCTGTACCATGATGGAAGATAACAGCAGTGATATTAACCCCATCCATAGAGCCTATTTATACGACCGGATTCGGTTCTTTCAAAGCAAACCCCAAAAATATGGAACACAGCTTACCGCTGATGGGAAGGTGTATCCCGTAGAAAATAAAGAAAATTTAAACAAAGAGCGGGAAAAAGTAAACCTTCATGCGTTCTCTGAGGCAGAAATCAACAAAATTCCGGAACCTGAAGACATTCCGGAAATAGATGATAAAAATGTTGAATATACGGTTTGGAGGAAAAAAGTAGGCTGGATTTAAAAAATGTTAAATGAAGAAGAAGCTTTTATACTTAAACTTCAATAACTTCCAATTCCCATCTTCCTGCTTCCATCTTAATTATTCACTTTCAAAACTTCACGAACCTCAATATTCCCACCTATTTTAAAGATAGGATTTCCTTTCGCCATTTCTACGGCCTCTTCAATAGATTCTGCCCGTACAATAATATACCCGCTGATGAATTCTTTGATTTCGGTATAAGGTCCATCCGTTACAATATGATTCGGTCTTACCGTTTTTGCAGCTCCCGGTGCGGGCAAAAGAGTATTTCCCTTATCTACCAGTTTATTTTGTGCAGCAATGCTTCCCAGCCAGTTCAGGCGCTCCTGGATCTGTTCCGGGGAAGGCTTAAAATCAGAAACGTCTTTCAGTCTGAAGATTAATGCAAATTCTTTCATAATCAGATTCTTTATTTAAATGACGATTAAGACATGAGAATAGGGACAGAGTTTTAATTTTATTTTTAATCTGTCTTTGGTTTTTGCTCAAATGTAATATAATCAGATGCTGTATTTCCCGGATTTTCAACATTTTTTACTTATCCAATAAAGGTCTGGGGTCAAACAGTACTTTTAAGGTATGAATCTTTCCATCTTTAATCTGGTACCATCCGGAAGCTTCTGTCGATTTTTCTCCCATATCAATAATATACCAGAAACATACATCTTCACCAGATGTAAAAGATTTCAGAATTTCATACTTAAACTTCATCTGCTTCATATCTTTAATGTAAACAGATGCGCCTTCTCTTTTCCCTAGTACGCCTATAAATTTAAAATCTGGATCAAGACAGCTTTCGGCCTTGTCAAAATTTTCCTCATTTAAATATTGAATAAACTGTTCCGCCACATTTTGGGTTGTATTGTCCATAATATTGTTTTTATTGTTGAGTACAAAATTAGCGGTTCGCTGAGTGTTTCACTTGTGACTATAATCACAAAATGACTCCATTTTACACTATTTTAAAACAGGTATCCTTCCTTTTGCATACGCAATCTGTTCTTTTTCCTTTTCCTGATCCGGATGGTTTTTAAGGTACATCTGATAGTAGGTGGCCGCAT
This sequence comes from Chryseobacterium sp. GVT01B, assembly GCF_019970045.1. Lineage (GTDB taxonomy): Bacteria > Bacteroidota > Bacteroidia > Flavobacteriales > Weeksellaceae > Chryseobacterium. Next base: position 520,540 of record NZ_JAHXYI010000002.1, on the reverse strand, counting down.
TCTTAGGCTGTTTCAGATTCAGATCATACAAAAGGCCTAAGCGGTAATAAATAATATTACTGTTCCCAAAAGTCAATCCTCTTTTATAAGCTGTCACCGCATCATTGTACTGGTTTTTGGCTTCATAAATGCCTGCCAATGCGGCATAATATAGTGTGGTATGATCTGAAATGGCTTCATCAATAGTCTTTTGGGCATAGATGGCAGCGTTATTATAATCTTTCAGTTCACGATAGCTTAAAGCCATGAAATATAAAGTGCCTTCGTTTTGTACTCCCATACCTTCCAGCATTTTATAAAGGCCAACACATTTCTGATAATCTTTCACATAAAAATAAGCCTGTCCCATATCATTTATTACATTCACATCCGCATGGTTTTTAAGAAGTTTTTCACCAATTTCAATGACTTCCGGATATTTGGCGAGTTGATTGGCAACCGGTAATAACGCCTGTTGTAACGTGAAATTTTCAGGGTCATAAGCAATAGCTGTTTTCAAAACATCATATGCAGGCTGATATTGTTTCAGGCCACTGTAGGTCAGAGAAAGATCATAGGCTACATCGGGATCTGTAGTGTTAAGAGAGTTGGCTTTTTTGAGGTAGCTCAGTTTGATTTCAGGAGTATCTGCATAAGTGGCAAGCTGTTTATAAGCATTGAAATTAAGACTATCCAGTTGAACAATCTGTTGAAGATAGGTTTTGGCATTAGCAGCATTCCCTCGCCTGGAATTGATACTGGCCAGACTAAATAAAGTGGGAAGATTATTGGGTTGGATGGTGTTGATTTTCAGATAATTTTTTTCTGCTTCCGGTAGCTTTCCGGCCATCATATTACAGTAGGCTATTTGTGCAAGAGCTTTTATATCCTCTGTATCTCCGGGATATATACTTTGAAGATATTTTGCAGCATCGGCATAACGCTGTGTTTCATAATATTCAAGAAGCTTTTCAGTGTCAATTTTTGCAGACTGAGCAGTGAGACTGTTAAAGCCCAATAGAATGATGCACAAGCAAATTCCTTTTCTCATCATGGTTATTTTTAACTAAAATATTGGATATTTAGTAAGCTGCCAAATTTTACTATCACTTATTGGGGATTTTTTTAATTTTTATGAATAATTTATAATAAAACCAAAAACATCTGTCATTAGATTCCTTATATTCATCCTGCAAAAACAGATCAGACAAAACAATAAATATGGAAATAAAAACAGTACAATCATTCATTGATTATTATGAGAAAATAAGGGAAAGAACCAACCGCATTATTACAGTAGTTCCGCCTGAACATATAGATTTCACCTATAAACCAGGGAAGTTTACCATTGGCGATCAGATAAGACATATTGCCACTATAGAAAGGTATATGTATGGAGAAACCATTATGGGAAAGAAAAGTGCTTATCCGGGATGTGGAAAAGAACTGGCTGACGGCTATGAAAATACCGTAAAATTTTTCAATGAAATGCACAGACAAACGCTTGAAATTATCAGTAACCTTTCCGATGAAGACCTTACCCGCAAATGCCTGACTCCGGCCAACAGTGAAATCTCTGTCTGGAAATGGCTCCGCGCAATGATAGAGCACGAGATTCATCACAGGGCAGAATTATATATTTATCTCAATCTTCTCGATGTAAAAACACCACAGATCTACGGTTTTTCTGCCGAAGAAGTTCAGGAGCTGAGTGTGAAATTATGAGTTGAAAAGAGGTTTTGAAGAGTTTTAACCGTTTAGGTTAATTTGTATATTAGCCCATTCAAAAAATTATAATGGCCAGACCTTTTATCATTCCTCTTTTACTATTTTTAAACAGTGCCTATGCACAGACTCATTCAGATCTCAAACCTGGAGATACCTTAAAATATTCTCCCCAATCCCATAAACCTTCCTGGATCTCGGTACAGTCCATGGATGCCAATCTTGGAGTTGCCTTGTTTATGGATGGAAAAAAGGTAAAAGAACAGGATGATTCCAGAGGCATAAAGAGCGTTGAACGATTCTACTTTACGCCGGAAAAAGCAAAAAAATATGAACTTAAAATCTGGGCCAAATCTTATGTTGAAAAAAGTAAAACGGCCAAAGTTTCCATTACAGAATCCAAAAATGTACCTGTCCTGAATGGTCAGTTCACCTCTGATCAATTAATAGAAGACCTTCACACATTCCGTTCTATAAGGGAAAAAGCAAACTCAGGGCTGTATGTGTACAGGACAAGAAAGCAAATTGACAGTATTTATCAGCAGGCTGAAGAAGAAGCTAGAAACAGCAGGAATATTTTTGATTTTTATAAAATAATTGCAAAAGTTACCGGATTTGAAGGAAGCTGTCATAACTATACAGATCTTCCCAACCATGCTTCTTATTATCTCACCCAGAAACCGGAATATTTACCCATTACGTTAAAAAATATTGACGGTCGTCTGCTTCAGGATTCAAAAGACAATGTATTGCCTCTCGGTGCTGAAATCCTTTCTATCAACGGAATTCCTGCAAATGAGATGATCAGCCGCTTTTCCCAGTATTATTTTTCTGATGGATATTCAGCTCCTTACAAAGAAACAACAGGTTTTGAAAGAGGAATGCTGGATAAATTTTACATCGAATTCGGAACCCATAAAAACTATGTCATCAGCTACAAATGGAACGGAACTGTAAAAGAAGTTTCACTGCCGGGAATATCGCTGGAAAACTTTAAAAAACTTCAGGATTCAAGATATTCACTTGCTTTTGACAAAAAACTGCTGTCTGAAAAATACAGCCTGAATAAAGAAGCAGATGGCATCTATCGCTTATCTTTGAGAGGATTTGATTTTGCAACCGGGAAAGACGATCCTGCCTATAAAAAATTCAGTGTTTTTCTTGACCAGATGATGGACACTCTGGAACGCGAAAAAATAGAAAACCTGATCATCGATCTCAGAGGAAATACCGGAGGTACAGGTGCTCTTTATGAAAAAGTATTTTCATACCTTACACAAAGACCCTTCCGTGACAGTCAATTTGCCTATACCAACTTTAATGAAGTGCCTATGGAAGAAAAGCTGGTGATTACTTCCCTTTTTCTGTCGAATGGAGTAACAGATAAAACCGGTTTGAATGCTTACCTGAAATCATTATATCCTAAAGCCGTTCAGGGGAAATATTACTGGGCTGATGATAAAAATCCTTCTATAATGCCTAATGACAGAACTTTTAAAGGACAGCTTTATCTGCTTGCCGACCAACGGGTTGCTTCTGCAGCTTCACACTTGGCCTCGCTGATAAAATCTTATACCAATGCCATTGTGATCGGAAAAGAAACAGTGGGAGGATACTATGAGCATAACGGCCACCTTCCGCTGGTATATGAACTTCCCAATACCGGGATTCAGACCGGTTTCTCTATTGTGCATGTCATTCAGGATGCCCAGAATCTTCCCGACCAGAAAAGAGGCCAGGGAATCATTCCTCATATTCATGTACAGCAGACCGATCAGGAATTTCTGGATCAGACTGATGTTTATCTGAAAAAAGTATCTGAACTTAGAAAACAGTAAAACTATTTCATTTTTAATATAAAAAACCAGCCGTAAATTCAATATTTACAGCTGGTTTTTTTTTGTTGCTGAGTTTCAGAGTTATTTTAGTTTATTTCTATTTTAAGTGATAAATTTATTGTTTTTATTTATTAAAAATTGTTAAATATCCATTTGATTAAGAGTTATTTATTTCTATTTTTTTATCATTTGTTTTGGAGTTATTAATGGAAAGTCGTAGAACTACTACAAAATTTCAGATTACTCACTGAAAATTTTTTGAATAGAGATTAGCGTTTTATCTTTGTAATACCACCAATCCAATTACAAAAGAAATAATAATGATTAAAATTTGCCAGTCATCACGATAAATACAGGAGAAATCCTGAAATTCAACAGGGAGTAAAGTAAATACAATAATTGCTTTACCTTTTTACTCATGATTCTATGCCCTGTTCTGATCCCAATATCTGGATTTTATTCTAAGAATAGAACACGGATAACGAAAATGTATCTGGTCTTTTTGCTCAGGTAGATTTTAGCTTAAAAAATCTGACATCCAATCAATCAAAATATTACAACTATGTTTCAGGACGATCATTCACCCAAAAGGCCTGTTTCCAAAGATAAAATTCCTGCAGTAGATAATCTGAAAGAGAGTCTGAAAGATCAGGCTGTAACTAAAACTACCCAGAAAATACAGGAAAAATCAAGTGGAACTATTAAAAAAGCTACAGAAAAAATGGTTCAGGCTCAGGCTTACACCGGAATGGTTCAAAACGGTTCCCAGATGTTTATGAACCAGGTAAAACAGCCTAATCCACCCACATTGGTAGAAGACAAAGTATGGTCAAAACAACCTACTTCCGGAATCTATAACGCCAATACAATCCCCGGCAATCAGGTAGCAGGAATCAACCGTGTGATAAAGCTTGAAATTGTTATTGACGGAAAAGTAATCAAACATTTCAAACATTTTCAGCTAAAACAAAGTGCAGTAAAGCATCATGAATTTGATCTGATGCTGGCCCATGATACTCTGGGAAGCTCAGAAAACCATAATCTGGAAGAAGCTCAGAACTTTCTGGGAAAAAGAATTACCGTTATTTTCAGATACAAAGACGTTGAAGACGGTCCTGAAAGAAACTTTGTAGGAGTTATCACTGAAGTAGGGTTCAGCCAGGAAAAAGGAAGTCTGGGAAATATTGTTCTTACAGGGTCAAGCCCTACTGTTCTTTTAGATGCAGCTCCTCACATTCAGAGTTTTGGCGGTGCACAGGAGATCAGTCTGAACAGTATTGCAGATCAGGTAATCAAAGAAGGTCTTGGACAAAATTCCTTTGATTTCAGGGTAGATGCTGCACATGGAAATGTTTCGTACAGCTCACAATATGAAGAAACCCATTACAATTATCTGGCAAGAATAGCAGAAGCGTATGGAGAGCAGTTTTATTACGATGGTGAAGTCTTGCATTTCGGGAAACTTCCCCCTCAGGAAAAGCCTGTGAAACTTACTTACGGAAGCAGTGTGAGCGACGTAAAAATAAAAATGAAAGCCCAGCACGTGAATCCTTCATTTTATGGATATAACAGCAGTAAAAATGAAAAATTAACGACAGGAAACTCAAAGATCAGCCATACTTCAGATATTGCTAAAAGAGCTTATGAAATATCAGAAAAAACCTTTACAACCCCTTCATTGAGAGTAGCTCCGATAAAAGCAGTGTCTTTTATGGATGTGGAAAACTCTCAGAAAGGAACAGCAGGAAGTAAAGCTTCGGAAGTATTTGTTATTTCAGGCGTTACAACAGTGCCATTCCTTTATCCGGGCTGTATTGCTGATATTGAAATGCGGAAAGCAGAAAGCAGTGAAACGACTTATTTCACCAAACTGATGATTATAGATATGCATCATGAAGTGGATGCAAGAGGATATTATACCGGAACTTTTGAAGCAATCGCCTCTGACACAGGATTTATTCCCCGTCCGGAATTTCATACTCCAAAAGCGGATGCACAATTTGCCAAAGTGATTTCCAATACAGACCCTTTAAATCAGGGAAGAGTTAAAGTTCAGTTTGACTGGCAGAATGGCTCTACCACTACAGAATATATCCGGGTGATGACTCCTGATGGAGGAGGAAGCGAAAAAGTAAGCAAAAACCGGGGCTTTATGGCCATTCCGGAAGAAGGTGATCAGGTAGTAGTTAATTTTGCCCATCAGCATCCTGACCGTCCGTTTGTGATGGGAGGAATGTTTCACGGCGGAGTTGGCGGCGGCGGCGGAACCGGAAATAATATTAAAAGCTTAAGCAGTAAAAGCGGACATACTATGAGTCTGGATGATGCCGGAGGAATTACAGTGAAAGATAAAGACCAGAATTCTGTTTTTCTGGATGGTGCCGGAAATATAACCATAGACAGTAAGATTTCAATTACTCTCAACTGTGGAAGCAGCTCTCTTTATATGGATAAAGACGGAAATATTCAGATTAAAGGAAAAGAAATATTTGTACAGGGAATTAATATCGGAGTCGGAGGAACATCTAGTATCGGCGTTGGAGTGGGTCCTGAAGACGGTGATCCTACTTCCGGAATCGGAATCAAGTCAGATACTCTGGATATCGGAACAAAAACCCTTTCTATGAGAGGAGATACAGAAGCCAATCTCAGCAGTGGAGGAAAAATAAATGTAGGTGGCGGAAGTGAAACAAATATTGTAAGTGGAACTGTAAAACTGAATTAAAAGCAGATGAATCCAGTAGATTTGGAGTTGGTAAAATTAAAAAGGCAATGGCAGAAAGTCGTTTCAAAGAACGAAGAAAAACCTATGCTGATCTGTATAGGAGAAAAACATGAAACCGATCTTTTTGATGGATTTATAAAGTCGAGACTTTCAGAAGATGAAGAAGGAGATGATGTCTTTTTACTCCATTATCAGGAATTTAACGGAATGAAATCTTTCGGACAGACTTTGCTGGATGAATGGACCGAATTCTACGAAATGCTGAAAAAAAGTGAAGAAAATATTCCGAAATGGGAGCTCAAAGATCCGGAACAGGCTTTTAAAACTGATGCCTATAAAGCATTTTATCCTTTGCTGGAATTAAAGAAAAACTTTCCCAATATTAAGGATTCAAAGATTTACCTCTATATAGCTCCGCTCAGGATCAGTGATACAGAAGAGCTGTCTCTTTGGGTGAAAGAATGGTGCAGGATCTGTGAAATGTCAGAAAATAAAAATCTTAAACTGGTTTGGGCAGAACATCATACCCATAGAACACTATCACAGATTCCTTCAGCGCACAGTTTCAGGGTAGAAGTGGATATTCATCAGTTAATGCAGAATACTGCGGCCCATACTAACCGGAAGAAAAACAGCCCGGATACGGATTTTCAGCAGCAGATTCTTATAGCGAGTAATCATTTAAGTAAAGAAAGATTCAAAGAAGCGGAACATGCCTTAAAAACAGCCGTGAAGCTGGCTAAAGAACAAAAAAATAAACAGGGAGAGATTTCTGCCTATTTTATGCTTACCCAGGCGTATACAGCAGACCGGAAAAAAAACAGGGCAGAAGATACTTACCAAATTATATTTGAAGAAGTAGAACCTGACTCACCTTTGGAAGTTCAGATGTATATGAATTACGGAAGTCATCTGTTAGGAAATTCCAAAAAATCCAAGGCAGAAAAAATATTTGAAAAAGCTGCAGAAACAGCACAAAAGATAGGAGAATTTGCGATGGCTATTGAATGTTACAGAATCATCGGAACATTGAATGATACTGTGCTGACAAAAGACAAAATGATAAGGTATTTTGAAAAATGCCTCGACATAGCAAAATTAATGGATCCTTCAGTACGGGAACAGAGCAGCCTGCGGTTTGTAGCCTCAATGCTGATTCTCAAATACGAAGGCGATCATTCTAAAAAAACAATACTGGACAACGAAATGAAGACTTATTTTGGTGATGACTGGAGGGTGAGCGTAGAAAAACCAAAAGCAGGGTAATCTCAAATTAAAAGAATCATGGCAGATCTGAATAAAAAGACAGTAAAACCCATAAAGGTTGCAAAACCGGATATGAACCCGGACCGCTCCCTGAAGGTGAACGCAGACGTTACTTCAGTGAGCTGGGACAAAACCAAGCAGGGTTGGAAGAACGGTATGAAAAATAACGTTGATTCCCTGAATCCTGTATCTATGGCTAAGTCCTTAGCCGGGGGAGATGGTGCTCAACCCGCGAAAAGCAGTGGCGGAGGAGGTGGAGACAGTGCTGTGACTGCCGAAAAAGCAGCTCCGGAAAGTAAAGTGAAACTGATTAAAGTCAATACTCCGGCAATGCCTTCCACTGCTATTCAACATACAAGTAAGCATTTTGATATTGTACTGGCCATTGATATCCACTGGACGTTGATTCCGCCGCCGCCATCATTTATGCTGATTCCACTGCCATTGCCACATCCTTTTATCGGAATTGTTTTTGATATCATGGATTATATTACCATCACCATTCCGATTCCACAGTTTGCAAGAAATCTGATGCCCTCACTGCCGGAAAGTATTCCGATGGGAGGCTCCATATATGTTCACGGAAGACACAAAGCAACTACCACTACCAGTGTGATGGGAGTGGTAATTCCTTTCAGGCATATCACTTCCCTGATTCCGGTTTATATCATTCCTTTTCCTCAGGAAGCTCCTCACGAAGGAGAAGTGTATTATGGTTCGCAGACCGTTTTGGCACAGGGAAGCAAAATGAGCGGAAACCAGCCGCAACAGGTGCTTACCTGTATGGGATTCCCCTTCGGAATGACTATGCTGCCTGCAATGCCGGACAAACCAAAGAAAAATCCTCTGGCATATTTTGCCTTCTATAATAACTTTTCAAGCATGTATATCCAGATCAATACAGGTGGTCCTGTATTGGTAGGAGGAGCTTTTGTTCCTCATGTTTATACGCCCGGAGAAATGCTGATGCGTCTTGCCGGGATGTTTTTAATGAGAAGTCTGACCAAGAAAATAGGAAAACTGGGAGCAAATGGTTTAAAGAAATTCAATAATAGCGTCCTTAAAAAAGCGCCGTTCAGTAAATTCAAATTTGCCAATGCTTTGTCTAAAAAGTTATGCAAATGGGGATTTGAGCCGGTTAATCTTGTCACGGGAGCAATGGTTTTTGAATGGGATGATTTTGAAATTCAGGGAAGTACTTCTTTAAAATGGAGAAGTGTATGGCACAGTGACAGGCCTTATGACTTCGGACCTTTAGGAAATGGAGTCTTCAATAATCATGACCTGTTTATTCTTCCTGAACAAGACAATAAGTTTGCTGGCTGGATGCATCCTGACGAGAATATTGCCATGTTGATTTCCGCACCTGAAATTGGTGAAGAGATGACCTATTTCAGAGATCAGAAAATATGGCAGTACAGACCAAGCAGCAGCATTTGGGTGATTCGCAAAGGAACTGATATTTATACCTATAAACGCTTTCATCATGTTACAGAAGGAACAATTTATAAGGTGATTCGTATTGAATATGGAGATGGCACGATCAGAGAATATCAATATGAAGACCGGAATATTGTCCTGAAAAGTATAAAAGATGTAAAAAGTGGATTCAGTATTGAAACGGTTATTCATCCCGAGTATAAAAAAGTAACAGAAGTATATTACTGCTATAAAAAACAAAGAGACCTGCAGGTTCGCTACGATTATGATGAGCATGGAAACCTTACCCATGTCTGGGACATTCACAAAAAAGCAATTGTCTTTGAGTATGATGGAAAAAATCAGGTGGTGAAAAGAACCAACCGAAACGGAATGAGTTATCAGTGGGAATATGATGCAGAAGGAAGAGTAACACATACAAAAGGAGTAGATGGCTATATGGAAGGAAAACTTCAGTATCATGATGAAGAAGGTTTTACAGAAGTTATTTATCCGAAACAAAACAACAAAACAGAAGAATATCATTACGATGAAAATTTTCTGATTTATAAATCGGTAGATGGAGAAGGAGGGGAAACCTGGTATGATTACACAGCACACAACGAACTGAAAATGATAGGATCTCCGGAGGGCAGAGTTGAAGGATATACCTACGATGAAATGGGAAATATCAAGATTTTCCATAGTCCGGATGGGGAAGAATATCATTATCAGTACAATGAATTCGGACAGGTGATTGCCCGTCTTTCACCTTCGGGGACTTCTGAAACATGGAGTTATGATGAAGACGGAAAATTACTGAGCTATACTGATCCTACAGAAGAAAGCGTATATTATGAATATGCTGATGGGGAAAGAATTCCTGAAACCAGTAGAAGAGCAGATATTATCACACATTATGAGTACAATTCTAGAGGACAGGTTATTCATTTGGCCAATAGTGCAGGAGCTGAGCAATATCTGAAATATGATGAATACGGAAGAATGCTGGTTTTCAGCCCAAAACCATTAAACAGAACACTTCTGAACAGAGATAGAATGGGTAGGGTAATAGAAGTAAATGAAGAAGGACAATTGCCTTTAAAACTTCGTTATGATGCTTATGATCTTCCGGTATATGCTACTGACGGCCGTGCAGAATGGCTGCTGAGCTATACCCCCTTGGGAAGCCTGAAACGTAAGGTAAGAAGAAATGCAATTACCAATAAAAAAGAAGAGACCTTGATTTTTGGATATGATGCTTATGAAAACTTAGTAAGTATTACCAATGAAAAAGGAGAAATCTATTCTTTTGAAAGAAATAATAACAATGAAATCATTGGAGAAACAGGTTTTGACGGTCAGAAGAAGTTCTTTATTAGAGATAAAGACGGACTTATTACCCAAAAAAGAACTCCTCAGGGAAACAAGACATTCTATGAATATGATTTAGGACGAAGAATAACACAGACCCATTACCCTGACGGCACCTGGGAGGCATATCAATATGATACTTCAGGATTACTGGTTAAAGCTGATAATGAAGACAGCAGCATTAGTTTTCAAAGAAATAAATTAGGTCAGATCACTACTGAGAAACAAGGTGAACATTCTATTCAGTATGAATATGACGATGAGGGAAATCTTATAGGTCTGCAAAGCAGTTTGGGTGCGGAAATAGAATATTCTTATAATGATCTGAGACATCTTAAAACTGTTAGGGCAGTTACTCCGGATCTTCAGTTGCCATGGCAGATGAACCTCAATATCAGCCAAAACGAACAACTGCTTTCCCGCGAAATGACGGGTGGTATAGAAAGCACTTTTGAATTTGATCATATCGGAATGCCGGTAAGTCAGAAAGTGACAGTCAATAAAACAGACACTGCTTTCCATAAAGATTATGACTGGGCAGCAGGAAGCCGTTTGCTTCATGTTCTGGACAGAGTGACAGGTGGACGAACAAGATTTGATTATGATGCCTTTGGAAGTCTCGTCGCAGCAGAAAATTCCAGTGGGGAAGTTCAGTATAAAAACCCTGACGCAACTGGCTGCCTGTACGAAAGTGTAAGAAGGACAGATCGTGTATACGATAAAGGCGGAAAGCTGATGCGTGACAAAAACTGGTTCTATCATTATGATGAAGAAGGAAATTTACTGTTAAAAAGTAAACGGCCGGTTAATAATGCCTTGCCTGAGCATCGGGAAGAAGAAAATAACGTACATCCTTATTACAAAACCATAGCTTCAGACTGGCTGAATACTCCTAAATTACCGGACAATATAGATTTACCGGATCTAAATTCCATACCTTCAGAAGAAGTACAAAACCCGGAATGGAACCCTGGTGATTGGGCTTATTTCTGGCATGCCAACGGTATGCTTGCCAAAGTAAAACGTCCGGATGGAAAAGAGGTGAGTTTTGGATATGATGCGTTGGGAAGAAGAATATCTAAAATTGGAGCAAAGAAAATAACTCGTTATATTTGGGATGGCAATGTTCTTTTACATGAATGGAGTTACGATATTGATGAAGAACCTGTAACCACAGTAGATGATGACGGAAACATCATCGCAGGAAAAGAACCTGTGCAAAATCTGGTTACATGGGTATATGAGCGAAATTCATATGTGCCATGTGCCAAAATTATCAACGGAGAAAGCTACAGTATTGTTTCTGATTATTTAGGAAGACCTGTTCAGGCTTTTGACGAAAAAGGGGAAGTAGTCTGGAGTACAGAATATGATGTTTATGGAAACCTTAAAAATGTAAAAGGTGACCGATATTTTATTCCGTTCAGGCAGCTTGGGCAATATGAGGATATAGAAACAGACGGTCTTTATTATAACAGATATAGATATTATGACAGCAGCAGTGGCGTGTATCTGTCAAAAGACCCAATAGGTTTATTTGGGAATAATCCCAACCCTTATGCATATGTTTTTGACAGCAATAACTGGGTTGATATCTTTGGCTTAGATCCACTTGGTACAACTGGATACGCAGTATATGCATTATATGAAAACGGATCATCAACTCCATATTATGTAGGTATTACTAAACAAAATGTTGGTGATAGAATGTCTCAGCATATGGATACAGGAAGATATGGAGAAACAACTACTCATAGAGTTCTCCAGGAAAATATAACAATAGAACAAGCAAGAGGATATGAGCAGTTTTATATTGAGCAGTATGAAACAAAAACAGGAATTATTGGGGAAGAAATATCCTCTACAAATAGAGGAAATAAAATAAACTCGTTTGAAAAAACCCGTACAGATCCTAGAGGTGTTGCTTTTAAAGCTGAATACGATAAAATTAAGAAAGAAGCTGAATTAGCTGGAACAAGAATAAAATGTAAATAATTTATGGAATACTTTGAAAAAAAAGAAGGTAACATCTTTTTCATACCTTTATTTTTACCTGGAGGGGTAAAGGAAAATATTAAAAATTATAAATCTTTCAAATTTTCTGAAAATGAGACCTATGCTTATGGAAGATTAATTGAAAAGAATGATTCAACAGGAGATCTTATTGAAATATTCAAATACACAGGTGAAATTCCAAAGGATAAGAATATAATTCTTAATTCGGGAAGATTAACAGAGCCTATCCATACTACGCTGGCTTTTGACAGAGACAGATGGAGATTCATTTTTGAAACAGATAATTATGATAAAAATAAAGATTCCAATTATTCCGAAATAACTTTTATTCTGGGTACGGAAAATAGCTTTGACTTATGGAAAGGTGGAACAAAGCAGAGAATAAGTAATGACGAAGCTAAAAAATATAATCCCTGGACAATCTTCAATCCAACAAGAGTTGAAGATGCTATAAAGACTAATAATCTGGCACAGCTCCAGCAATAGAAATAGTAAGATTATGGAAATTAATGAATTAAAAGAAGTCATCAAGCCTTTTTTTTGGGTAGAACATTCAAACAGCTTTTCGGTATGTTTAGATGTGGGAGCATATAAACAGGAAGTATTTGATACCCGTGCTGATGAAGGTTTTGAAGGAAATGGTTACGATTGGGCATCGTTGGCAGACGTTTTTATTAAAGAAAAAAGAGCTGATCTGATTGATGTCATTCATTTTGATCCTGAGGCAGGAATGTTTTGTGCTTACTCTTCCGATTCAGAAAAGCTGAAAGATTTTATTTTAAACTTTAAAAAAGCATGTGAAGATGAAACTTTAATCAAAGATTTATTTTCACGGGCTGAACTTGACTAATCAAAATATTATAACAATTTAAAAAGGTTTACATGATAATTAGCAGATAAAACTTAATCCAAATCCAATCCAAATATATATGAAGAAAATATTCTCAGAACTTAAAGGTTTTGTGGTGTTTAGTCCGCAGCTTTTAGCAAACTACCTGCAGGAAAATCATCTTCCGGGTAATAATATCTTAAAATATTTCGTAGAAAATGAACATGGAGACGAAATAACAAAAGCAGGAATCGCTATTCCAATAATAGGGGTAGAGGAAGATTATTATGCATTCCGGGTCTCTGTGAATGACGAAAAAATATTGAATGACGATGAGGTAGAAGTGGAGTCAAGAGGCTGGATATTTCAGACTGCTAATAATGAAATGAAAATTGTTGGTATTGGTTATTTAAAAGATATTGCTGCTATCAGCGAAGAAAATAGTGTCACACTTTCTCTGGAAAACGGATGGTATTCTTTAAAAATACGGGGAGGAAATAAAAATGGTGAAAGATTATTTGAACTAAATATGCAGAAACAGGACATGTATCCGGCCTTTAGCGGAGATGTCACTACCGAATATTATTACGGGTGAAAATTTACATTAAAAAATATTGATGAAGACAAAATACCTTTGTTAAAGGATAAATAACTGAAGTTGAGTTGTTAATAAATTTACTTTAACAGCCTGAAAAAATAGAAATTTATTCAAAAATATAGAAATGTAAATTTTCTTCAAAAAATATTTTGTCAGTAATAAAAAACGTCCTATATTTGCACCACTGAAAACAACGGTATAACCGGAGTTAAAGGAGAGTTGGCAGAGTGGTCGATTGCGGCAGTCTTGAAAACTGTTGACTGTAACAGGTCCGGGGGTTCGAATCCCTCACTCTCCGCAGGGTAGGAAAAGTGAAATTTTCAAAATGCTCAAAAAACTATTAAAAAGCTGTAATTAATTACAGCTTTTTTTTGTGCTTTGTTAGTATGCGTGATTTTTAAGAAAAGTATAGAAGAAATGTTTTTTAGAAATTTTAAATGATAATCTGTAAAAAATGTTTGAGAAAGATAGCTGCTGATATGTTAAAAAAATAAGCAGATTATTTCAGATGTGGATTAGATATTTTATCAAGTACTTGGTTCCTGCGGTTCAATACTGTGCCTTTTACCTCAATGACTTCTATTCCAAAATCACTAATCCAATCGTGGAGTAAATCATTAACACTACTTCTGAGTTTTGCCAGGTCTGGCTGATAATCCTGCATAAGATCCGGTTCTTCAATAGGTACAAAAACAAAGAGATCAATTTCAGCAATGAGTGTTTGGGCTTTTTCAAAAAAGGATTGAATATTTCTATTTGGATCAACAACATGAAGGTACGCCAGGATATCAACAACAAACCGATCAAATATAACATCATGTCCACTTTCGGAAATCAGATGGACTGAGTAATTAAATTGTTCAATAAAATCTTCAGCAGTGGGATTTTCTGAAAATTCATAACCTGAAAGCTCTAACTGATAGTAAGGTTCTGTTTCAAGGGTGTATCCTGGAAGGCTTTCCAGAAGTTCTTCTGTCAATGTGGTTTTACCAACGTTGTGAGCTCCAAATATCGCAATTCTCATATTTCATTTTTAGAGCTAATTTACTTAAATAGTGGATCTATTCAACTATTTAAATTGTGATTGCTTTCTCTCTATATTCCCGCTTATTAATTTTATTTCGGGAATATGATTCATTATTAAACCAATTTTATTAAATCATATTATTTTCAACCTGTCTTTAGAGGCAGGTTTTTGTTTATCTGACTGTCATCTATATCATATAGTAATGTTTAGATATTGTTTAAGATGTAATTAAAATAAAAAAAATAAAATAGTTTATTTATAAACTTATATAAGTATATTTGTGTACTAATTTGTTTAATATGAATTTTGATCTTATAAAATCAGTTGTGGAACTCGTTCAGCAATTTATGGAACAAAATGAGGGTAAAGCTGTATACAGTAATGATCTTCATGGTTTTACAGAATGGATCAATGCTTCCCATCAACCGGACCTTCAAGATCCTGGTTGGACAGGGAAAGAATTAGGAAGAAGCTCAGATAGTATAATTAATACTTTATTGATCAGAATGAATAGATATGCAAGATCTTACTCCAGATCAGCAGTTGGCAGTTCGGTTTTTTCTAGTCAGGACGACTTTATTTTTCTTATCAGCCTGAAGAGCATGGGAGCCATGTCAAAAATGGAATTGATAAGGCATAATGTACATGAGAAATCTTCAGGGATGCTTACTGTTAATCGGTTGCTCCGTAATGGTTGGATTGAACAGACGGTTTCTCCAAAAGATAAAAGAATAAAAAATATAAAGATAACGCAGAAAGGGCTTGCTGTATTGGATGATCATATGGATGAAATCCGTAGAGTTTCAAGGGCTGTAACAGGGAATCTTACCCATTCTGAACAGATGCTGCTCATTGCTGTACTTTCTAAATTGGATGAATTTCATAATTCCTTTTACCGTATGAATCTGGAAACAAAGGATCTGGTGAATGCCGTATATAAAAAGTTGAACTGAGTCTGTAATGAAAAGTGTCTCTAAAAAAACTATTAAATAAATGACGATGAGTACTGAAAAACCAAGAAAGAGAATAGCAGTGATTGGTTCCGGATTTTCCGGACTCTCTGCTGCCGCTTATGCAGCAAGGTCTGGACATGAAGTACATGTTTTTGAAAAACACGATCAACCCGGAGGACGTGCAAGGCAATTTAAAACTGAAGAAGGATATCTATTTGATATGGGACCGAGCTGGTACTGGATGCCTGACATTATCGAAGGCTTTTTCAGTGATTTTGATTGTAAAGCAGCTGATTATTTTAAGCTGGTATCCTTAGATCCTCAGTTTGAGATGATTTTTTCAAAAGAAAAGGTTTCAGTTCCTGAGAAAAATGAAGACATCCGTGAGTTATTTGAAAAAACTGAACCAGGAGCGGGTGAAAAGTATGATCAATTTATGCATTCTGCCCAGTTTAAATATGAAGTGGGGATGAAAGATTTTGTGACAAAACCTTGTTACAGCTGGCTGGAATTTGCTTCTTTAAAAATAGCAGGAAGCGCATTCAAGCTTGATCTTTTAAGTAATTTCAGAAAATATGTCTCAGGATATTTTTCTGATCCGAAACTCAGATCGCTGATGGAATTTCCGGTTATATTTCTTGGTGCCTCACCCCGGAATATTCCTGCGCTTTACAGCCTTATGAATTACGGAGGGTATGTCCTGGGAACAAAATACCCTATGGGAGGGTTTTATCAGCTCGTTATGGCGATGAAAGACGTAGCCGAAAAACAGGGAGCCGCTTTTCATTTTAATCATGATGTCCAGAAGCTCAATACAGAAAACGGAAAAGTAGTCTCACTAACAGTAGGTGGTAAAGATTATGAATTTGATGCCGTTATTGCATCATCAGATTACCATCATACAGAAACATTAATTCCCAAATCACTTAGAAATTATAATGATGCTTATTGGAAAACCAAAACCTTTGCTCCTTCATGTCTTATTTATTATCTGGGAATCAAAGGAGAAATTCCTCATTTGAAGCATCATACTTTATTTTTTGAAAATGAACTTGATCATCATATAGACTGTATTTATATCAATAAGAAATGGCCGGCTAAACCCCTTTTTTATGCTTGCTGTCCTTCAAAAACAGATCCGGATGTAGCACCTGAAGGCTGTGAAAATCTCTTTTTACTGCTGCCTCTCGCACCGGGAATACATGATGATGAGAGTGTAAGAGAAAAATACCTGAAGGAAATGCTTGAAAGAATTGAAAAGCATACAGGGGAAACTGATCTTATGTCCAGAATTGAATACAAAAGAAGCTATTGTGTCAGTGATTTTATTTCGGATTATAATGCTTATCAGGGCAATGCCTACGGACTGTCCAATACTTTATCACAGACTGCCGTCCTAAAGCCTAAAATAAGAAACAGGAAGATTGGAAATCTTTTTTACACCGGGCAGCTAACTGTTCCTGGACCTGGTGTTCCGCCGTCAGTTATTTCTGGAAAAATTGTAGCGCAAGAGGTTAATAAACTAAAATAAAATAATATGAAAAAATTGTTTGATGAGTTGTCTTATGAGGTCAGTAAGTACACTACTCAAAAATACAGTACCAGTTTTTCATTAGGAATATTGGCGCTGAAGCCTTCTATCAGACCTGCCATTTATGCAGTTTACGGGTATGTACGCCTTGCCGATGAAATTGTTGACAGTTTTCATGGGTATGATAAAGAGAAGCTTTTGAAAAGATTAAAGGTTGAAACTTACGACGCGCTGCAAGACGGTATATCACTCAATCCGATTCTACACTCATTTCAGGAAACAGTGCGTCAATATGATATCAATATTAATTTGATCGATCAGTTTCTGCACAGTATGGAAATGGATCTGCAAAAAGTAGACTATAATTCAGAGCTTTATAATGAATATATTTATGGTTCTGCGGAAGTCGTAGGACTTATGTGTCTGCAGATATTTACAGGAGGGGATAAACAGCAATTTGAAAAACTTAAACCATTTGCTATGAAGCTGGGTTCTGCTTTCCAAAAGGTTAATTTTTTACGTGATCTGAAAGAGGATTATCAGGTTTTGGGAAGATCCTATTTCCCGTCTCTGAATATGTCTGTTTTTGATAACACCATCAAAGCTCAGATTGAAAAAGAAATTGAAGAAGAATTTAAAGAAGCACTGCACGGAATTAAGAAGTTGCCGGGTTCTTCTGTGTTTGGAGTATATCTGGCGTACAGATACTATCTGTCATTGTTTGAAAAAATAAAGAAAACAAGTTCTCAGCATATTTTACAGCAAAGGATAAGGATTGCCAATTCGCAGAAGTTGTTGGTAGCATTTAAAAGCTATATAAGATACAAATCTGCTTATTTCTAATAGTTTCTTTGCCTAGAAGGCTCTTTTAGAATTTATAAATCAATAAAAAATAAATGATGTACAGATTATATAGAGAACAACATTTGAATTGTGATATTGAAACGGCATGGGAATTCTTTTCCTCTCCCCATAATTTATCCGAAATAACACCTGAAAGCATGAATTTTCTGGTTCTTTCAGATATGCAGGATGAATCTATTTTTGAAGGAATGGAAATAGATTATACAGTATCTCCGGTACTGGGAATTCCAATGAAGTGGAAAACTGTTATCAGCCAGGTAGAAGAAGGTAAAAGCTTTACGGACTTTCAGAAAGAAGGCCCTTATAAACATTGGAATCATTTTCATGAGTTCATTCCTGATGAGAATGGTGTATTAATGAAAGATACTGTAGATTATGAACTCCCGTTGGGAATTTTAGGAAGGGTAGCGCACCGGTTATTTGTTAAGGAAAAACTCAGAAGTATTTTCGATTTCAGATCCAGTGTGTTGAACGATCTTTTTAACCGCAAACACAATTAATATGAATTTTCTGATCGTTCTGTTTGTTTTTATTTTCATGGAAGGAGCTACATGGCTTATTCACAGATATATTATGCATGGTTTTTTGTGGAGTCTTCACAAGGATCATCATGATCACAGCCACGATGGGAAACTTGAAAGAAATGATCTGTTCTTTTTCATTTTTGCCAGTCCCGCCATCATATTGTTGTATCTAGGAGTAAGGCAGGAATTCAGTTATCTCTTTTTTGTCGGATTGGGAATAAGTCTTTACGGAATGGCCTATTTCTTTGTACACGATATTTTTATTCATCAGAGAGCAAAGATTTTTACAAAAACAAAGAATCCGTATTGGCTTGCCATAAGACGTGCTCATAAGCAGCATCATAAACATCTGGGAAAGGAAGAAGGAGAGTGTTTTGGTTTTTTATGGGTGCCTGTTAAATATTTTAAAATGTATTTCAATAAAAAATGATGCCTTATACTTACATACTGATAAACTTTTTCACGGTCATTATTTGCTTTTTGGCCTCTTTTGACAGGAGAATACAGTTTAATAAACTTTTCGGGAAGTTTCTGCTGTCATCTACCATCGTGGCAATTCCTTTTATTATCTGGGATGTATGGTTTACTTCAAAAGGAGTGTGGTGGTTTGATCTCAATTACACATTAGGCTTTACAATAGCAGGGCTTCCTATTGAAGAATGGCTTTTTTTTTACTGTATTCCGTTTGCATGTGTTTTTACTTATTACTGTCTGGAAAAGTTTTTTAGCCTGAGGGGGATTGATGGTTTAAATAATCTTATTGTATTCACAGCTGTTGTTGTTCTCAGCGTAACGGGACTTCTTTATCATGAGAGAGTATATACTTTGCTTACTGTGATTGTAACGATATCTACACTTTGTTATCTGCATTTTATTGTTAAAAAAGATTGGATAGCACGAGCAAGCTTTGTATATCTGGTATTGATGCCCGGATTTTTTGCAGTGAATGGAATCCTGACGGGATCTTTAATTCCCTCGCCTGTTGTAAACTATAATCCTGATGATTTTTTAGGGATCAGAATGGGAACTATTCCTATTGAAGATGCTGTTTACGGGTACAGCCAGTTTTTACTCAATATTTATTTCTTTAAAAAAATAACTAAAAATGAAAAATAGAATCATTCTTACATTATTACTAAGCTTCGGACTGTTAAACGGTTTGATTTCTTGTTCTTCTATGCCTGAGAAAGCACGGCCTGTCGGTCAGTTTGATGTCAACAAATATTTAGGGACATGGTATGAGATTGCCAGATTCGATTATCGTTTTGAAAAAGATCTTGATAATGCAATCGCTCAGTACAGCCTTAATGCGGACGGAAATGTAAATGTAGTCAACAGCGGATATAATTTTAAAAAGAACGAATGGGTTTCTGCAAATGGTACTGCTAAATTCAGAGGAGAAAAAAATATAGCAGCTTTGAAGGTGAGTTTTTTCGGACCTTTTTATGCCGGTTATAACGTAGTTGCGCTGGAAGAATATAAGTATGCACTTGTTGCAGGAAAAAATTTAGACTATCTCTGGATTCTTTCCCGTGAAAAGACGATCCCTGAAAATATAAGACAGAATTTTATAAGTAAGGCGCAGGCAATCGGTTATGATACTTCCAGATTGATATGGGTGAAGCAGGATAAAAAAAGTCCTTTTGACAAATAGATGATCTGTTAATTGTAATAATTTAATTTTAAGAAAATTTTAACACGATCTTTATTTTTTAGGCATGAACATTGTTTATTTATATACCAAATACTTAAATATTATATTATGAATAATTCAGATTACAACAAAGCGGAAAATGCAGTAGACCAAACGGAGAACTCTTTAAAAAATGCAGCTGATAATGCAAAATGGAAGATCAGTGAATTAGCGGATAAGGCTAAAGATTACATCAATGAAAAAAGAGATAATGATCAGGAGGCAACTCAGGAAGACTGGTTGGATAGAGTGAAATCAAATGTTTCAGATGCATGGGAAGATATTAAGGATAAAGCTGATGAAGCATGGGAAAAAACAAAAGATGCCGCTGAAGATGTGAAGGCAGAATGGAGAAAAAAAACAAATTAAGGTTAGTTTAAAAAGATGGCCGGAATTAAAAAATTCCGGCCATCTTTTTTTGTTTTATAGTTTATTTATACTCTATTTTTGTTTCTGGAAATCAAATCTTACTTGCATTCTAATATAAAATCCTGCGGCCCTCAAGCTTTATCATTTCATTGTTTACCATTTTTTTTACCGTTCTGATGACTGTTTCAACTCTCAGTCCTGTAAGATCAGCAATTTGCTGGCGGGTAAGCTCTATAGGAAAACAGTGCTGGCAGTCTCCGTCATGATAGCTTTTCAGATAATCCATTACTCCTTTCAGCCGTTGAATAGGATCTGCTAATGCCAGATTACGGACCATTAAGTTGTTATAATACAGTCGTTGTGATAAACACATATTCATTTCCAGGGAAAGTTCCGGATTACGTTTAAGCATTTCCATGAAATTATCTTTGGGCATCTTTACAATTTCTGTAGTCTGTAAACTTATGGCATTCGTAGGATAAAGCTTTTCAATAAAAAGAAGCGGATCTCCAAAACTTTGATTTTTACCTAATATGTTATGAATAAATTCTTTTCCGTTTTCAGTAAAGATGTTCAGTTTTACTTTTCCACTGATAATCTGAAAATAATATTGTGAATGATCACCTTCTTTGAAAATAAACTCGTGAGCCTTATAGATGACATTTTCACCTCCGAACGAGTGAAGGATTTTCTCATCGATATTCATGCAACTTATTGTTTTTTTCATAATTATGATTTTTCTGAAATTATAAAGATTTTTTTTAAGATTATAAATAATTTCAATCCTTATGCCATTGATGTTTTTCTTGAAAAATGTGGTATGAAATCCTTATGCATAAACCTTTAAAAATTACTGTTTTTTCAAATATTGTGAGTATTTTTGATGCTAAAGTATCCGTAACTAATTATTGATTTTAACTTCTATGATTTTAATTGTTGATGACAACCAAAGTAATCTTTATTCACTTCAAAAATTACTTGAATCTAAAGATTTTCAGGTTGAAACGGCCGGCTCCGGCGAAGAGGCTCTTGGCAAAGCATTGAAAAATGATTATGCCTTAATTATTTTAGATGTTCAGATGCCTGATATGGATGGCTTTGAAGTTGCAGAAACGCTTGCAGACTACAGTAAAACGAAAGATGTTCCTATTATATTCTTATCCGCTGTTAATACCGATAAAAAATTCATTACCCAAGGATACGCTTCTGGTGGTAAAGATTATGTAACGAAGCCCGTAGATCCTGAAATTCTTCTGCTTAAGGTGAAAACTTTCTATAACCTTCAGGAGCAGAATATTGCAATGAAAAAAACACAGCAGAATCTGGAACTGGAAGTGAAAGGAAGAAGGGAATCTCAGGTAACCATGAAATCCCAGATCGATCATTTTCATCTCATGCTGGAGTCTCTTCCTCAGATTGCGTTCACTCTTAATGAGGATGGAATTGTTGACTTCGTTAACGGTAAATGGTATCAGTATTCTGACAATGAGCAGGATTTCCCTGAAACACATCCTGATGACCATAGTATAAGCGAAGAACTGGAGAGATGCAGGAAAAAAGGAAAAGCCCTGGAATTAGAAATCAGAATTAAAAATGTTATTTCAGATCATTACCGGTATCATTTGCTTAGGGTAACCCCTGTATATGAGGAAGACCGTATTAAAAACTGGGTGGGAACATTTACTGATATTGACGATCAGAAAAAAGTGGAAAAAGAAAAAGATGAATTCTTAAGTATTGCCAGCCATGAATTAAAAACTCCTTTAACCAGTATTAAAGCATATGTTCAGCTATTGGAAAGAAAACTGAAATTAGATAAAGACAGTGCTGAAGCAGGATTTGTTACAAAAGTTCAGACACAGATTGAAAAGCTCAATACTCTGATCACCGATCTTCTGGATGTGTCGAAAATTGAAAATGGAAAACTGAAAATCAATAAAAAACCCGTTAATCTGGAAAATGTGATCAGTAACGCGATTGAAACGATATTGCAGACTCATGAGCAACAGGTAAAAATAGAACGCCACGGAACAAAACCTGATATTTTAATTCCTTTGGATGAGATCCGTATCGAGCAGGTACTGATTAATTTTCTGACCAATGCTGTCAAATACTCACCTCATAATAATCAGGTGATCGTTACCACCTTTGTGGATCATGAAGCTCAGGAAGTGAGAGTCAATGTTACTGATTTTGGGATTGGAATTCCTGATTTTAAACAGGATGCGGTATTCAAGAAATTCTATCGTGTAGAAGAATCTTCACTGCAGTTCCAGGGGATGGGAATCGGGCTGTTCATATGCTCTGAAATCATCAAACAGCACCACGGAAATGTTGGTGTTTCCAGTATCGTAGATGAAGGTTCTACATTTTATTTTACCCTACCATTAAATTAATTTTCATGCCGAAAAAAATTATACGAAATCTCCAGTTTGGAATAGGTCTTTCGCTTTTGATATTGATAGCGAGTTCAGTAGCCTCTTACTGGAGTATTCAAAATCAAATGAATCACCGTGAGAGCCTTTCCAAAAGCAGGCGTTCTGTGACGGCTGTTAAGGATGTTCTGGTAGCTTTGCTGGATGCCGAAACGGGAAACAGAGGCTATCAGCTGACTGGAAGAGAAGATTTTCTCGAACCCTATAAACGCGGATTAAGAGAATATTCCAAAGCTTTGGTGCTTGCAGAATCATTAGGGGTGCAGGATAAAAACCAACAGGAAAGACTTGACGGATTAAAAGTAGCAGTCAGCCAGGTGATGGATAACCTTAAAAATCTGGTGGAAAACAGGCGGAAAGGCGTTGTGATGACTCAACAGCAAATCGTTACCGGCAAAGCTTATATGGATGAATGCCGTAAAATCGTAAGAGATTTTGTGCAGTATGAAGAAAGTCAGGTAGAAATTAAAAATAAGGATTTAACACGCTCATCAGAAACAACAGTTCTTTTTATTGTTTTTTCTGCACTGGCTGCGGTAGTCGTGACTACATTTTTCTATTTTAAAATGCGTGCCGATCTGATCAGAAGGGACGAACTGGAGAAAATGCTCAGAGATAAAGATCAGGAAATGACCCGAAGAGTAAGTGCCATCCAAAAAATAGCAAACAGAGTAGCCAATGGAGATTACAGTGAGAAAGCCGTAGATAACTCGGAAGATGATCTTGGAGATCTTGTAGAATCCCTGAACCACATGACCGAATCCCTGAAAACTTCTTTTGATAAAATTAATAAAAGTGACTGGCGCCAGAAAGGGCTTGCTCTGCTTAATGAATCCCTTGTCGGAAATAAATCAGTAAAAGAAGTATCCAATAAAGCTTTAAGCCAGCTGATTGAATACGGAAACTGCATCAACGGTTCATTGTATCTTTTTGACGAAGGCATTCTGAAACTTAACAATGCATTCGGGCTGGAAGCAAATATGAAAAAAACGTTTGAGCAAGGGGAAGGAATGGTAGGACAGGCTTTTAAGAATGCTAAAACACAGGTGTACAATAATCTTCACGAAGATGATTTTGTAGTCACTTTTGCCAGCAGTACCATTAAGATCTATGGCATCATCCTGATACCTGTTTTTGCAGACGGCCATGTGATAGGAGTTATAGAATTAGGATCTACCTCTAATTTTGATAAAGACAGAATCAGCTATTTTGAGGAATGTTGCGTGAATATCGGAATAGCCCTGAATGCAGCAAAAGGAAGAGAGAAAGAACAGCAGCTGCTGGAAGAAACTCAGGCACAGTCTGAAGAGCTGCAGGTACAGCACTCAGAGCTTGAAAATCTCAATACTGAACTGGAAGCACAAACGCAGAAACTTCAGGCTTCAGAAGAAGAATTAAAAGTACAGCAGGAAGAACTGATGCAGGCCAATGCAGAACTGGAGGAACGCTCACGATTACTGGAAGAAAAAAATCATTTGATTGCTGAACGTAATAATGAGATTCAGAAAAAAGTAGAAGAGCTGGCACTCAGTACCAAATATAAATCTGAATTTCTTGCCAACATGTCTCATGAATTGAGAACACCTCTTAACTCAATTCTTCTATTATCACGGTTAATGGCAGAAAATCCGGATGAAAACCTTAATGAAGATCAGGTAGAATCTGCAAGAGTTATTCAAAGCTCAGGAACAAGTTTATTAACATTAATAGATGAAATTCTTGACCTGGCAAAAATAGAATCAGGCAAAATGACCCTGGAATACCAGGAAGTTATTATTGAAGATATTATAAAAGATCTGAAAAGTCTTTTTAGTCCCGTATTTCAGGAGAAAGCCCTTCCTTTCAACATCGGAATTGATTCAGACGTGCAGAATATTATTGAAAGTGATCGACTTAGGATTGATCAGGTACTAAGAAACCTGCTGTCCAATGCTTTGAAGTTTACCACAAAAGGAAGCATTGATTTACATGTTAAAAAACACTCGGAAAAACCTGATTTTATTATATTTTCAGTGAAAGATACCGGTATCGGAATAGCAGAAGACAAACAGAAAATTATCTTTGAAGCATTCCAGCAGGCTGATGGATCTACCAAAAGAAAATTTGGAGGTACCGGTCTGGGACTTTCAATAAGCCGTGAAATTGCGAGACTTTTAGGAGGCGAGCTGGCTTTGAAAAGCGAAGTCAATAAAGGCAGTGAATTCAGTTTTACGATTCCTGTACATCCCGTAGCTGAGATTGTTCAGCCTGAAACCGATCAGGATCTGGTAGAAATTATCCGGGAAGATGTTGAGGAAATTCAGAATATCCTGGATGAAGGAGAAAATAAGCATGCGAACACTTTAGAAATTCCTGAAGATGTACCTGATGACCGGGATAATATTCAGGAAGGTGATAAAATTATTTTGATTATTGAAGATGATACCAATTTTGCAAAAGCTTTACTGAAGTATGCCCATTTACAGAATTATAAAGGTATTGTTGTGGTAAGAGGAGATTATGCTCTGTCCGCTGCCCGGCAGTATCATCCACATGCTATTTTACTGGATGTTCAGCTTCCTGTAAAAGATGGGTGGGAAGTGATGGACGAACTGAAGTCTGATACCACTGTAAAAAATATTCCGGTACATATGATGTCTGCCCTGCATGTGAAAAAAGAAAGTCTTATGAAAGGAGCGGTGGACTTCATCAACAAACCTGTTGCTCTGGATAAAATGACCGATGTATTCAGGAAAATTGAAGAAGCATTACAGAAAGGACCTCAAAAGGTTTTAATTGTTGAAGAAAATGCCAAACATGCCAGCGCATTATCTTATTTCCTGAGTAATTTTAATATTTCATTATCAGTAGAACATAGTGTGGAGGATAGTGTAAAAGCACTCACTTCAGACCTTGTTGACTGTGTAATTCTGGATATTGGAAGCACAAAAGGAAATGATTATCACGTCATAGAATCAATCAAAACCTATGAAGGGCTTGAAAATCTCCCGATCATTATTTTTACTGAACATCATTTGTCTAAAGAAGAAGAACTCAAAATAAAGCAGTATGCGGATTCAATTGTTGTGAAAACAGCACATTCCTATCAGAGAATTTTAGACGAGGTAGGTTTATTCTTACATTTGGTGGAAGAAAAAAACAGTTCGGCTGAAAGTACCACTGGCAGAATGCTCGGTTCTTTAACAGAAGTGCTGAGTGGCAAAAAAGTACTCATTACTGATGATGATGTCCGCAATATTTTTTCCTTAACCAAGGCACTGGAAAAATATAAAGTTGAAGTCATTGTAGCGATGGATGGGAAGCACGCTTTGGAACAAATTAACCACCATCCTGACATAGACGTTATTTTGATGGACATGATGATGCCGGAAATGGATGGCTATGAAACAATAAAGCAGATAAGAAAAATGCCGGCCTATAAAAGATTGCCTATTATCGCCGTAACTGCCAAATCTATGATTGGAGAACGTGAAAAATGTATAACAGCAGGAGCTTCGGATTATATCTCAAAACCAGTAGATATTGATCAGCTATTGTCGCTCCTTCGTGTTTGGTTGTATGAAAGTTAAACAGATAAAATTCTGATGAATAAGAAAGTCTTAATCGTGGATGATGATCCACGCAATATATTTGCATTAAAACTAACCCTTAAGGCCCGTGGGTATGCAGTTGAATCCTGTACAATTGCTCAGGAAGCTTTAGAAATTCTGAAGTCAAATCCTAAGTTTTCTGTTGTTCTTATGGACATGATGATGCCTGGGATAGACGGGTACGAAGCCGTAAAAATGATAAGGAATACACAGGAAATCAAACATGTGCCGGTTATAGCTGTCACTGCACAGGCAATGCCCGAAGACCGCCAGAAATGTATGGAAGCAGGAGCTGATGATTACATATCAAAACCAATTGATGTAGATCTGTTAATAACGGCAATAGAAAAACTTTCATAGATGCTGGAACCAAGTATCATAAAAGATGAAGAAATAGAATATCTCATCAGAGATGTTTATGAGAGGTATGGCTATGACTTTTCCGGTTATAGCAGAGCTTCATTTAAAAGACGAGTGAATCGTATATGTCTTTTAGACAGGTTTACCAGTTTTGCAGAGCTCAGATACACCGTTATGAATGATGCTGAGTACTTAAAACGTTTTGTAGAAGAAGTTACAGTAAACGTTACGGAAATGTTCAGAGATCCTTCTTTTTTCAAAACACTGCGGGACCATATACTGCCTCAGTTAGGTACCTATCCGCTAATCAGGGTATGGATTGCAGGATGTTCAACAGGAGAAGAAGCATATTCTATAGCCATTCTGCTGAAAGAAGCCGGCCTTTACAGTAAATCTCTGATTTATGGAACCGATTTGAATCCCGCTGTTCTTGAAACAGCCAGAGCTGGTATTTTTCCTTTGCAACAGATGAAACTGTACTCGGAAAACTATATGCTTTCAGGCGGATTAAAAGACTTTTCGGATTATTATACCGCCAATTATGATAGTGTAAGATTTGATAAGAGCTTGCAGGAAAAATTGATCTTATCAACACATAACCTTGTGTCAGACAGTTCTTTTAATAGTTTTCAGCTCATTGTGTGCAGGAATGTCTTAATTTATTTTGACAGAGAACTTCAGGAAAGGGTATTCAGGCTTTTTGATGATAGCCTGGAGAATTTAGGTTTTCTCGCATTGGGAGCAAAAGAGACTCTTCGGTTTTCTGCTATTGAC
Source organism: Chryseobacterium sp. GVT01B (assembly GCF_019970045.1). Classification (GTDB taxonomy): domain Bacteria; phylum Bacteroidota; class Bacteroidia; order Flavobacteriales; family Weeksellaceae; genus Chryseobacterium. The sequence continues at coordinate 492,651 of NZ_JAHXYI010000002.1, read as the reverse complement.
AAAAACTACCATCAGGTTGAAGATCAGAAAATCTGGAAAAAAATTGATCACCATTAATAATTACCGGAATGAAATCACAAACCAATACAGAATTAATTGTTATCGGAGGATCAGCAGGAAGTTTACAGGTCATTATAGAAATGATCAAAAACCTGGATCATGCGATCCCTGTTCCCATTGTACTTGTGATCCATCGTAAGGCTCAATCCGGAGATATTCTGCGGACGTTACTGCAGCAGTTTACGAAAATACCGGTCATAGAGGTTGAAGATAAAACTGCAGTTGAAGATAACACAATATATATTGTTCCCGCTGATTATCATTTGTTGTTTGAGAATACTCAATGGATGTCATTAGACAGCTCTGAAAAAATGAACTATTCCCGCCCATCTATAGACGTTACTTTTAAATCTGCGGCAGAAATTTATGGACAAAATGTAATAGGCGTCCTTTTATCGGGAGCTAATGCTGATGGGGTAGAAGGGTTGAGCTATATTAAGAGGAATAATGGGCAGGTCTGGATTCAGGATCCGGAAACAGCAGAGGTGGAATTTATGCCTAAACATGCCATAGAAGCAATTGAATATGATTTAATTATCACACCCGCAGGTTTAGCGGATTATATAAATCAATTATAATATTTAAGAATAGAATAATCTACATAATATGAGTAAAAAGAGAATTTTAATTTTTGATGATGAAGCGGCTATTTTAGAGGTCATCACCATCATATTTGAAGAAAACGGATATGATGTCAGAATTTCAGAGACTTCACACGATATCCTTGAGAAAGTGGCAGATTATCAGCCGGATGTTATTCTGATGGATAACTGGATTCCCAAAATAGGAGGGGTAGAAGCTACAAAACTTCTCAAAAGCACCGAAGAATTTAAACATATTCCGGTAATTTATGTTACCGCTAATAATGATATTGTTGCTTTAGCATCGGAAGCAAAAGCTGATGATTATGTTTCAAAACCTTTTAATCTCGATGATCTGGAAGCAATGGTAGCGAAACATTTAAAAGAACAGGTATAAAACCTATTTTACATTAAAAAATGAAGATCTCTCAAATATTTGGGGGATCTTGTTATTTTTTTTCCAGTACTGAATTGATTTGTTCCCTTGTCAAAGGACGGGTATTGACTTCATGAATTAAAGAAACCAATAAAAGATATAGTTCGGGATTTCCCATGACAACCTCAGAAAATGTTTTAACCAGAATTAATTTTCTGGAAACAATATTTTGTGCAGCAATATATTCATTGCTCACATCGATGTCTATCTTCAATTCTCTTTTTATGGTTAAACTGAAGTACTTATCAATATAATTTTTATCTCTTACCAAATCTATTGATTCGGTTTCTATATGATCCATATGGTTATTTTACTTCTTCTTATTTTTCAACAATTATTATACCGTATTAGATGTTTAATATACCAGAATGGGTGATCGGAAAACGTGGGCTACCAAAAGATCAGGGTATTGTTTCTTTATAGTCTTGATATATATACCATGATTTAGGTATATTTGTAAACTATTTAACAGAGATGAATTACACGCTTATTAAAGATTTTATAGATCTGCTGGAAGAGTTTGAAACTGAAGCCAGCACCAGTCCAGAATCGTATCCGGTAACTATTCAGGGCTTTAAAGCATGGATTTCTGATCAAGAGAATATTGAAGAAAATCAAACTGAAGAACCTTACTGGGAAGGAAAGGAGAATGGAAGAACACCGGAAAGTGCCATCAGTACATTACTTGTTCACCTTAACCGATATGCAAAAACATACTCAAAGTCTGCCATCTCAGATTCTGAATTTTCGACTCAGGAAGACTTTATTTATCTGATTAATCTTAAAGCTTTTGGTGAGATGACAAAAATGGCTCTCATCAAAAAAAATATTCATGATAAGCCCGTAGGTATGCTGATTATTGCCAGACTTTTACGACAGGGACTTGTTGAACAGACAGACTCTGATTTAGACAAACGCAGTAAATTGATCCGTATCACCGGAAGAGGATTGCAGATCCTGGAAAATCAAATGGAAAAAATCCGTCAGGCGACCAATATTGTTGCAGGAAATCTCAATTATTATGAAAAGATGGAGCTTATCCGTATTCTTAATAAACTGGATCGTTTTCATTATCCTATCTTTTCACGAAATATCAATCCTGATGAGCTTATCAATACAGTGTATGATGAGTATGCATTTAAATCATAAGTTAAACTAGCTATAAAAATACTTCTATATCTTTCAATGGCAAAATAATGGAAGGGGCTAATGCTGTTGTATTAGTCAAATCATCTATTAAATTTTTATATCCTGGACATAGCCTTAAACTCGGTAGGCCTCATATTGGTTAGTTGGTGGAAATTATTGCTGAAAGCTGCAATATTGGAATAGCCGACTTCATAAGTAATCTCAGTCATATTCAGGTCAGTATCCTTAATTAATTCCATAGCCCTGATAATCCTAAGCATTTTTATATATTGAATAAAAGTGATATGAAGTTTGGTCTGAAACAGCCTCGTCAGACTTCTTACACTCATTCCTGATTGTTTTGCGGTATTTTCTAAGGTAAGCTTTTCATTTAACTGACTTCTGAGATGATCTGTAACAACATTAAGCCGGTGATCATCGGTTGTAGGAAGCTGAATGGAAAACTTTTTGAGATTTTCTTTCGATATAAGGATCTTCAGTGTGGTAAGAAATTGAAATTCCCAGGAACCTTTATAATAATCTCCCTGCCATTTTTCGCTGAAAGTAAGCATTTCTGATAACAGGTTGCTCACCGGATAAATTCCCAGTTCATTATAAAATCCGTCAGACTTTTCTTCTGGAAAATAGATGTTAATAATATACAGATCCTGAGTATTAAACATCAGATTATGGGGATATTTTCCTGGTATCCAGATGTAATGGCTTGACGGAATATAAAAATCCTTCTCCGCGGTCTTCAGATAAGCAATTCCACCAAAAACCAATAATAATTGTGCCTTATTATGCTGATGAGGAGGCATCTGCTGTTCAGTTTGCTGTCGTACCACCAGAATAGAATCTGGATTTTGGTCTACACTGTCTAAAAGCTGCTTAAGAATTTCCATATGGCCAAATATAACAAATCTTAGGCTAATTATATTAAAAGATAGTTTTCGTTCATGAATAATTTTGCTACTGTAAATATTAACAGAGTTATGATAAAACACACAATAGCAACCCCCGATCAAGACCCCGAAATTGAAACAAAAAATAAAACTTTTGATCACACAGACTGTTATCCGGTTTGCCCTATCGAACAAATTAATTTCTACCGATTTGACTATTCCTATCCTTTTATGCCTATGATCGATCTGACTTTAATCTTTGATGAATTGGGAAAAATGATAGCAGATTGGCTCTTTACAAAAAGAGAAAATAGAAACACTTACAAAAAAAATGATCATGAAATCCTATAAATTAATTCCAATATTGGGAATAGTATTGTTGTTACCCGTATCATATCTCCATGCCCAGGATACAACAGCCACTCTGATGAGTCTGGAAGAAATGTGGAAAGCTGCCGAAGTGAATAATCGTCAACTGAAACTGTCAGATTTACACCTTCAGCAAAGTAAGCTAGAAGTACTTGAAGCTAAAGATCATCTGTTGCCGGAACTTTCGTTAGGTGGAGATGTAAAGCTCAATTCCAGATTTCTCCTTTATAATGAAGGTTTATTCTCCTCTCCACAGAATGTACCTGTTAAAAGCTATGGTTATGGAGCAGGATATAGCTTAAATTTTAATCTCTTTAATGGTGAAAAAGAAAGAATAAATATTAGAATGAAGAGAGAAGAAGAAGTACGCGGGCAATATGAAGTTCAGCTGGAAAAGCACAGTGTGAAATATAATATTGCAGTTGAGTATTTTGATCTCTATAAGTTTTTGTATTTCCGTGATTTTCTCTTTGCAGAAATTGCTGCAGAGGATAAGCAATTATCACTTATCGAGAGTTTGCACCAAAACGGAATTGTACTAAAAAGCGATGTGATCCGAACCTCTGTAAAATTATCCCAGCTGGAACTTAGTCTGTCTGATATAGAAAAGAAAATAGATATCAGAAAACAACGTCTGAATGTGTTGATGGGGCGGGATCAGACGGAGCAGCTGGCAATTGATTATAAAAGAAGTCAAGAGATGGAAAGTATTCAGGGCAGCGATTATACCGGTTATCTGGATATTGCACTCAATCAGTCACCTGAACTTAAGCTGATGGACAGCGATATTAAATCGAGCGAATTAAATATCAGTCAGGCTAAAGCCGCACGTTTGCCTAAAGTGTCATTGTATTCAACTTACAACTATACCTATCCCCAGATCTCATTCTATCCTTACTCAAATGATGTATGGGGATTCGGGCAAACCGGAATTAAAGTGCAGTTTTCCATAGATAATTTATACAAAAGCAAACATTCCATTGCCCTGGCCCGGATTATCAATGGCGAGGCTAAAGAAAAAGCCGATAGTAAAAAAGCCGAAGTTTCCCTTCAGATAAAAGAAGCTTACCTCCAGCATGAACAAGCTTTGGAAAGTGTGAAAACCGCAGATAAAAATATCTTAAAAACTACGGAAACTCTACGGGTTATCAGAAACAGTTATCTCAATCAGGAATCCCTGCTGACTGATCTTCTGGAGGCAGAGAATGCTTTGCTGGAAGCAAAACTTAATCTAATAACTGCACAAACAAACGTAAGGCTTAGCCATATCCGGCTACTGGCAATCGTAGGAATTCTTTAAAAAAATAATTATGAACAAAAATAAAACAGATCAATTGATTGTAAACGTAACTAAGTGGTTGGGAGCCGTATTATTAACAGGGATTTTCATATGGGGGATCTTATATTTCATAAGGCAATATCACTACGAAGAAACCAACGATGCACAGGTAGATGCCTATTTATCTCCTATCAATGCAAAAGTAGGTGGCTACATCAGCAAGATCTATTATAAAGACAATCAACAGGTACAAAAAGGCGATACGCTTGTCGTTATTGAGCTTGATGAATATGGTTTAAAAAGAGATGTTGCATCAGCAGAACTGGCCGGTTCATATGCTAAACTCCCTATTTTGGCGGCCAGTGAAGAAACACAACTAAAGAGTATTGAGGTTATAAAAGCACAACTGGCGGGAGCAGATGCAAAGCTGAAGCAGCAAAAAAGAGAATTTGATCGTTACAAAAACCTTCTGGCTGACGAGTCAACCACACCACAAAAATTTGATAATGTAAGCACTGCTTTGTCTATCACACAATCTGATTACGCACAGACAATGGCCACTTTGCGGGTTGCCGAATCAAAGCTTAATGATCTTCATGCACAGCGAAATGCAACAGAAGCTGAAATAAAAATAAAGAAAGCTTTGGTGAAACGTCAGGAGCTCGACATTAAATATACTGTAGTTACTGCGCCTTTTGATGGCCAGATCGGCAAAAAAACCATTCAGGAAGGACAATTGATACAGTCGGGCCAGACGCTGGCATTTCTGGTCAATAAATCAGAAGAAAAGTGGGTGATCGCCAATTTTAAGGAAACGCAGGTGGGCAGCTTTAAAACAGGTCAGGCTGTAACGGTAGAAGTAGATGCTTTTCCGGATGAACAATTCAGAGGAGTTATTGAATCACTTGCGCCAACAACGGGGTCAAGATATTCATTACTGCCACCCGATAATGCTACCGGTAATTTTGTGAAAATCATACAGCGCATTCCTGTACGCGTCAGACTGAGAGATACTCCTGAAAAATTGGGAAAACTTTCTGCAGGAATGAATGCCAATGTTTACGTTTTAAAAGATTAATTATGCAGGCACATAAAATTCCGGTTTTTAAACTCTGGGTTTCCGAATGGCTGGCAAGATCTGTAATATTTGCCATTCTGATGACCTGCCTCTTTAGTTTCGCTTACTATAGCAGTCCTGTTTCTGCAATGGGTTTTTATGGCGTACAAGTTACTGACGTTCAGTATGCCATGGTCGTTATTTATGGTTCAACCGTAGCCTTTTTAGCGCTGGATTTTCGTATTGTAAAATATTTTGCTCCGAGGAAGTATTTGTTGACAGCATTTTCAGCCAATATTATATGCTCTGTTATCTGTTTTTACTCCAAAGACTGGACACTCTTTGTGATCTGTCAGTTTGTGCAGGGAATTACCTGTGCGTTGACCTCTGGAATCGTCTTACAGCTTATCTTTCCAAGATTGCAGTCCACACGTGCCCGGATAATCGCATACAGTCTTTTATATGGAAGTATACAAATCGCTGTCCCGTTCTATTCCATCTATTCCAGTATTGTACTTCATTTTTATGATTTCAACCGGCTGTTTTACGGTTTTATTATGATACTTATTTTACTGATATTGGTTGTATTGGCAACAATGAACGGTAAGGCCAGGTTTACCAGAAAAATACCTCTGTATCAGGTAGACTGGGCCGGTTATTTATTTTATGTCTCTTTTATTTTGATTCTGGGATATATCCTCGTATATGGACGGCAATTAGGTTGGTATGATAGTCCGTTAATTGCTCTGCTTAGCCTAAGCAACCTAATTCTTCTTGTACTTTTTGTTGCCAGAGAATTGAAGCTTAAACGTCCATTGATTAATTTACAAATTTTCAGGACGAAAAATTTTGTAATTGGGTTGCTGTTACTTTTTCTGTTTTATATTTTCAAAGGAAGTACAGGGCTTGCTTATGGTTATCTTGAGGCTATTTTAGGTAACGACCCGCTCAGTACCATACCGATTTGGATAACTGTAATTGCAGGAACTACATTAGGGATGTTTGTTACCTCCCGGCTGATACTTATGGGTTTTAATCTGATTAGGATTATTATCGCAGGATTTGGTTTTATGGCCCTGTACTATTTATATATGCTGATTTTTATCTCTGTTCAGGAGAATACAGCAGATTTCATTCTGCCTATGTTTATTTACGGTGCAGCGACAGGTATTTTATTTGTTCCTATTGTTTCATTTACTATATCCGCTGCACCACCAAAGATTGCCAGTAATGCATCACTTATAGGAATATTGGCAAGGTTCGTCGGTTTTACTGCCAGCCTGACTGTCAATAATGAACTTCAACTATTTGCTAAATCGGCTGTGAGGGAAAAAGTCAGGGAAACATTAACAGAAACCAATATCCAATTGCCTGTTACATTAATGGATATTCAAAACCACTATATGAATGCAGGTAATGATATATATACTGCAAAAGCAGCTTCAGCAAACCACTTCAATGTATTGGTCCGGCAACAGATTTTGGCGCGTGCTACCCGGGATTATTATGACTTGATGCTGTTGGGTGTGATGTGTGTTATCATGATGCTCGTTTTGTTTCCACAGATTCAACATGTTATACTTAGACTAAGGAAAGGAAATATACCGTATTAGAATATATGCTCAATTAAATAGTACAAAAGCTGTAAATATTTTACAGCTTTTTTTGTTTCATGCAGGGGAGTGAAAGTGCTAAATAATCATAATCTGTACATTATCTATTGACTACATGGTAAAAACTAACCTGATCATCTTCTTTGCTTGAAAACATCTGAATAGTAGTAATGCCAAAATCCTTTTTAGCATCTTAAACTCATAAAAATCTATCGGGATATCGAAATCTATCGATAGGTTATGTTTTGCATGATTGTGAAAAATCAACAATTTTGCAAAAAATTATTATTGACCTGATGTTTACATCAATGAAAACAAGATTCTAAAAACACATTTGCTTAACCCCTCGGACACAATATTTTATTGGTTGGCTGCTACATTATTAATAAATGTGCATTTTGTTGAAGATATTATTTTCATTTTGAAATCCGGTTTATAAATTATTAAAATGATTTATGAAAGGCTGTTTAACCCTATCATTTAATAGTAAGGATTAAAACAACCTTTATTACCTCAATTTTTTAAGTGAGAATATGAGAAAAAAAATACATAAAACACTGGTTTTGCCTTGTTACTTCCTTATTAATGCATTGAATGGTCAGGTTGGAATGGGGACAAATAATCCACAAGGAATTTTACATGTAGATGGAGCTAAAGATAATTCAGCTTCAGGAGCACCAACAGCAACACAGGTTTCTAATGATTTTATCGTAAACAAAACAACAGGGTTCATTGGTGCAGGAGTTCTTAATCCTCAGGTTCAGTTCGATATCAGATCCGCAGGAACTGAAAATGCTCTTGGTCTGGGGACAACAACAATGTCGGCAGCAACAGCAGGTGCAGGTGCTACACGATATGATGTAAACAATATACCGGTAGGCGCTAAAATTGAAGTATCTGATGGCGCAGTATGGCACAAAGCATATATTGCTCCCCAAAAAGCTGTGATCGTTGTGCGTAAAATTGTAAGTCAGTCTATACCCTCTGCTTCTGCCACAACCATTATTAATTGGAACGAGGTACGTGATATGAGCAATAGCTTTGATCCCAGCTCTGGTGAATTTACAGCTCCCCGAAATGGAACATATACTTTTTTATTAACATTCAATTTTAACGGAGCAGTTATTAGTGACGGTTCAAGAGTTGAGTCACAATTTTATAATCCCACTACAAGCACAGTTCTTGCCAGTGTATATAAAACTTTCGGCCAGTCTATGACAGGTACAGCTGATGACGCAAATTCAACCCGCTCAACACAGGCTGGAGGATCGAGTACCGTTACCCTTACTCTTACTGCGGGGACTAAAGTAAGTGTCAGATTATATCAAAATCTTACTTCAGGCTCTATTCCGCTTAGAGTGACAACTGATTCTTCAAATCCTGCAAATCCAGATGATGGATTTAACAATTTAACCATAATAGAACATTAAGATATAGATTATGAAAAAAAAGATCAATATAACTTATAAACTATTGGCTTGTATTTTAGTTTTTTCTGCAACTGAGACCTTTGCACAAACAGGATTTTTTACTCCTACACCTGCACAGCCTTTGCATATAGACGCTGGAAAAGATAATGGCTCCGCACCTGATGCAACAAAAATATCGAATGATGTTGTTATTACGTCAGATGGCCAGGTGGGCTTTGGACTTTTAAATCCCGTTACTAAAGTTGATCTTAGGTCTTCATCTGACCAGGGAATTATTGGTTTAGGGAATAGTACACAAACCCCTTCTGCAGCAGGAGGAGGAGCAATACGTTACAATAACAGTGGATTTTTAGAATATTCTGACGGTGAACAATGGATCGCATTGCCACTTGCCGCTCCAACAAAAGCACTGGTAAATGCCAGTAAAGGTTCCGCACAAAGTATTCCAAGTGCAACTTCAACGGTTATTACAGGTTGGACAGAAACAGTTGATTTAGGTGCTGGCGTCGGTGGAGATTTTGACCCTTCCACAGGAATTTTTAAAGCTCCCCGTGATGGTTTTTATCTGGTTTCTTTCAATATTACCCTGGCCAATGGAAATATCCCTAAAAATACATTCATGGAAACTGCAATAGAAAGCAGTCAAAGTACAGATAACATTCCTGTATTTAAAACAATAAATTCTTATCCTGCTTTTCAGGCTGGTGCAGTAAGTAATTATATAAGTGGTAATTGTAATGCTATTTTCAATCTTAAAAAAGATGATACGATAAAATTCAGCATTAGGCATAATATAGGCAGTGCCCGAAATACGTTGAATGATAGTAGATTAAATAACTTAAGTATCAGTGAATTATAAAATACATAATAATGGGACGAAAAAATAAAATAAAAAAATTGATCAGTGCTGTTATTGTTTTGTCACTGAATGTAACCTATATAAATGCTCAAATTGGAATAGGAGTTTCAAACCCGACAAATCCTCTTGAAGTTAAAACAGATGCCGGTAATATTATAATCAATAGCTCCGGAAAAATGGGTACAATGGTTGCCAGTCCTAAGGTAGCTCTGGATCTGCGCGGTGGAACAAATAGTTCTGTAGCTATTGGAAATACTGCAAAAACAGCTGCACAGGCTGGTGCAGGGGCATTACGGTATATTGCAAGTCCGGCAATAGGGGTAAAGGGATATTTAGAATTTTCAGACGGTTCAAACTGGGTTAGTTTTTTTCCTAAAGGGAAACCGCGTATTATAGTAATGGCAAGTAAAACTACTCAGGATACTTATGTGTTTGAAAGCGCAACCCCTTCAGAAATAGGAACAAAATCTGGCATAGTTCAGAGAAGATCCTCTTATTTAACGAACTGGACTGAAAAATTAGACTCTGATTCAGGAGTTCCAACCTCAAATTTCAACCCGGCTACAGGTGAATTTACAGCACCACGTGATGGCGTTTATTTTGCAACTTTTACTTTTGCATTACAATCCAGCCAGGTAAATACCGGAGCTAATAATCAAACAGAAGCAATTTGGGAAGTCAGAGATTCTGCTGGCACCATTACACAAAGAATAAAAACAAATAACGGATATGCTTCTGATACCGGAGCAAGTCCCAACGCAGTACCGGTGGGTTCAGCCTGTACAGTTAGTGTATACCTGAATAAAGGCAGCAAACTAAGACCTTTTACCTGGATTACAGTAGCCTTTGATGGGACAACCAGTCAGTTTGATGTTTCAGGAAGCGGTGCTTACAATGCGCTTACCATAGTTGAACAATAAAGATATTTCAATAGGTTTCAAACAATCTAATTGTATTTTTTTCAGTCTCCTAATCTGATTTTGGGAGACTTTTTGAACGAAAAAATAAACTTAAAATAAAAACCTGCAACTCATATGAATTGCAGGTTTTATTTTGGAGAATACAGTGTTCTAACTTAATATTTCACATGGTGCAATACAAATCACCCAAGGACATCTCTTGATTCCGGGAGGTGGACAGCAGGCTTCAGAGCAACTCAATGCTCCGCCATTAATATTCTTCAACTGATCTCTTGAAATTTTTTTAGAATTTTTCATAGTCAAGTAATTGAATTAAACTAAAACTTAGGGCTGGTTTCCGCCACCGCATCCGTCATATGGCATACATTGCCATTTTCCGCTAATTAAACAAAGCTGTCCGCCTCTGCAGTCAATGCCACCCTTAATTGTTTTCAATTCCTGTCTTTCGATTTTCTTTAAATTCTTCATAATAATATAGGTTTAGTTCTATTCGAAATTAATCAATTTTTATCAACTGTTGTAGAATTATCATGAAAATATTTATTTTCAATAAGTTTATTATTGGATATTTTCCTTTGAATTTTCTATAATTAAGTAAAATGTAACGCATGTAAAGCAGCCTGAATAGGCTTTGATAAAGGAATGTACAAGAATTGATATCTTTTGAATAAAATCTTGTCTTGTGACAAGTTGGATTTCATAATGACTTGCTAATTTTGGTTAAAAGTTGAATCACCAAATCCGATACTATTATGAAAAGTCTATTCAAATTCTCTATCCTATTGAAATCATTACTGATTTTAACTGTTACCATTATCACATCTCAGGTATATGGACAAAAAGTGAAACCTTCTGAAAGTGGCTATGCACCTGTTAATGGCATCAAAGTTTACTACGAGGTCTATGGCAAAGGAAAGCCCATTGTATTGTTACATGGTGCTTTCATGACAATTGATATGAACTGGGGCGAGCTGATCCCGGAACTATCTAAAAACAGAAAAGTAATAGCGCTTGAATTACAGGGACACGGGCATACTCCGTTTTCAGAAAGGAAATTATCTCATGCTATTTTGGCTAGTGATGTTACAAAAGTAATGGACTATCTGAAAATTGATAAGGCAGATGTTGCAGGATATAGCTTTGGAGGAGAAGTAGCTTATCAATTGGCTGTACAAAGCCCGGAAAGATTGAACAAACTGGTGATTATTTCATCAACATATAAAACCAGCGGCTGGCTGCCTGAAGTAAATAAAGCCCTTGAAGGGATGAAACCCGAACTCTTTACAAACAGCCCTATGCATACTGCCTACAACGCCGTAGCACCTGATAAAACAAAATGGACAAAGTTTCTGGAGCAGATGATTGCTTCTGCCGGACAGCCATTCAATCTGGGTGATGATAATATTGCTAAAATTTCAGCGCCAGTTTTAATTATTGCGGGTGATAATGATGGATTGGATAAAACCGAGTTATCAAAAACCTATAAATTATTGGGAGGTGATGTTTTTGCAGATATGGGGCCAATGCCAAAATCTCAATTGGCCATCGCTCCGGGACAAACCCATGTCAGCCTGATGATGCAGACAGCAATGATTCTGAACTACCTGAACGGCTTTTTAAAATAATGAGATACAATATCATTCATAAAATTAAATATCATGAGAAAAATAACTGTCTTATCAATGATTACAATGGATGGCGTCATACAGGCACCCGGCGGTCCTGAAGAAGATACATCCGGAAACTTTCAATATGGTGGATGGACCGTATCTTATGGTGATGAACTTTTCGGGGAAATCATGCAGGAGGAAATGAAACAGACTGATTATCTTCTGGGGAGGAAAACATTCGATATTTTTTCATCGTACTGGCCACAGCATGCGGAATTTTGGCCGGGAATCAATGAAGGAAATAAATACGTTCTTTCTCAAACAATAGAAAACTCAGATTGGAAGAATACCTTTTTTCTCAAAAATCTGGATGACATCCAAAAGCTTAAACAATCCGAAGGTGCTGATATTCAGATTTGGGGCAGCAGTGAACTTGTTCATCTGCTGTTGAAACATGATCTTGTAGATGAACTTCGCCTAAAAATATATCCGTTGATCCTTGGCCGAGGGAAAAAACTGTTTGATGATGACTCAGTTCCGTCTGCTTTTGCTCTGACGGAAAGCCATGTAACATCAAAAGGAGTTATTATAGCCAATTACAGACGTTCCGGTGAGATTGTGACAGGTAATGTTGAAATATAACAGAGGGTCTTTAATTAATTTTTTTATAACTGTTAAACCTACAATATGAATACGAAATTTGAAGCAGGAATAAATATTGCCATAAAAATTCCAAAAAGTAAATATGAAAAAACAGTAGCCTTTTATAGAGACATCTTAAGGTTAAATGTTGAAGAAAAACCGATTAAGAATCCAACTGTTTCCAGAACCCATGAGGTAAAATTCGGGAATAATATCATCTGGCTGGACTGTGTAGATAATTATACCCATTCCGAAACCTGGCTGCAGCTTACAGTTCCTGATGTAGAAGAAGCTACAGAATATCTGCAATCGAACGGAGTAGAAACCTGTGACGAGATTGAAGAGCTTCCTGAAAATATGCACTGGATTACAGATCCTGCCGGTACCGTATTTAATTTACAGCAAACACAATAGAAAATATTTTCTGAAAAATATATAAGTAAGAAGGAAATTGGAGAGGTAGGAGTAAATAAAGAAGTTGGGTATTACTTAATTCCTTTCTGAGCTTTGTTTTTAACATAAAAATAACCTCCCCAAGCGGGAAGGTTACAAAAAAAACACATACTGCTTTGGATGAACAAGAAATTACTCATTATTCTGATTCAGGCTAAGCTTTTTCTATTTGGCAACAGTATTTCAACTAAGTTTATATATTTTATTGCAATTAATACACCTTATCTGGTATTCAGTTTATTTATAAACCCCGTAAAAGTTCTATATATACATGGATTCTATTTTTCAAACGGTAAAGTCTGGAATGCTTATATTCTAACAAAGTGTAAATATCAGAAGGGGTATTATACTGATCTGGAATTTTTTTGCCATTTATCATTTTCAATTTTCTGCGTTTCATGGTATTGAATATTACTTTTGCAAAGTATTCTCTTGATTTTTCCTTATTAGAGTTTTGAGAAATACCTCCATTGTGCATGCGATAAAAGTAGTTAGCTTCATTGATAAATTTAAATTTCCCTTTTTCATATAACTTTAGATATAAATCCTGATCTTCTGCTATTCTTAATGTACTGTCAATTTTCACCGTTTCTTCATATGCATCCTTTCTAATGGCCGTAAAGTTTACAATTTGTACCGGGCAGTTAAAAAAATATTGATCATTGTTCCTGATCTGTTTTGTTAATTTGGGAGTATTAATAGGTGTAAGGTTCTCATCACATCTGATAAACTTGGAATAAGTGAGCACTACATCCTGATTTTTGATGAAAGCCTTAACACTTGAATGAATGGCATTAGGTGTTATTGCATCGTCAGGATCTACAAAACCAAAAAACTGCCCATCTGATAACTCTATTAACCTACTTTTAGTTACACCCACCCCATAATTTTTATCATTTTCAAAAATACTGAAGCGATAGTCCTTATCAATAATATTCCTGATTATTTCTACCGAATTATCTGTGGAACAATCATCTAAAATAATTGCTTCCCAATTTTGATAGGTTTGATTTAGTAAAGATTCATAACAGGATTTGAAAAACTTACCATTATTGTAGTTGGCAATAAGTATCGAAAATTTCATGATTTAATTTATTGAATTGAAGTATGTAAGAATTGGAAATTTTGTCAAAAACAGGGATAATTGTTTGAAGAAGAACTATCACTCTGCTAATGCTATGAAGGGATAAGCCTTATAGAAAAACAAGGATAAAAGATTATAGAATGTTTAAATAGGTAAGAAATATCTTTTAAGGTTATTTTCTCAATACCGATGAGTAGAAGAATATATCCTATTAAGAAACAGATCTAACTTAATATAAGATGATCTTTTCTATTTAATGAGTAAAAAATAACCTCCCCAATAGGGGAAGGCTATAAAACACATACTGCGGGATGAACAAGAAATTATTCACTATTCTGATTCAGACCAAGCTTTTTCCATTTGGCAACAGTATTTCTACTGAGTTTATATTTTTGAGCAACTTGAGTATTATTGAGATTGTGCTTTTTTTGATACTCCAATATCTGCATTATTGATTGCTTATCATAAAAGTGATGTTTTTGGTTGAATACAACAGTCTCCTGGCTGCGTGACTCAAAAATGAGATTATTAAGGGTAATGACATCTATTCCTGTTAAGCTTTCCTTATTCAAAATACTTTCACAAGCCTTTGCTTTTTGGGGATATTGATATTGAATGATATCTTTAAATATTTTCTTGTAATCCGGATTATTCATTCGTTACTGTTTGTAAACTTCATTTATAATATTCTTTCTAGGCTGATACTGCTGTCTGGTGTTCCTCCGAATGTAAAAGCTGCAATAGACAATCCAGGAGTATTAATATTAACCCTGAAATTCACATCATTATTTACGTCAAGAAACAGAACGGTATCTGCAGAAGCTGAAAAACTATTTGAACTGATAAAGGCTGCATTTGCTGACATATAAGCTTTTTGTTCTCCGTTTACAGCAATAGCTATATTTACTTTTACGCCTGCAAAACCTATATTAGCTCCATTGAATAGTACATTGAAATTGATTCTATATAATCCCTTCTGGCGTATACGGAAAGTATCTGCTGGTCTAAAAACAGACAGATAATCCGAAAACTGATTACTGTTATTAGGAATAGATAAAGGAAGATTTCCGGATGTACACAAGAAACTTAAGCATGCTACGCTAGATGGTTCTATTCTTGCCCGGGTCCATGTAGTGGCCTTACCTTGCGGAATAAACGCCTGTTTCCATGTAGAACCATCATACACTTTGGAAACGGAGGTATTCTTGTCATACATCAGCATAGCTTCCATAGTGGGATCATCATCATAGCTGTCAGGCTGGGCTGCATTATATTTCGGTAAAGTTGTGCTGTTATTTGCAGCAGGCTGTATCAATACTTTTTGTCCGGTAGTATTCTGTAATTCTAACTGTGTGTATGGGGATGTAACATTGGCTCCTCCCATAATTATCTGGGCATTTAATAAACATCCTCCCAGTATACTGCTTAATAATATGTATTTTTTCATCGTTTGTGTATTAAAAGTTATCTGATTCTCTGTACATTAATAAAAGTATCGGTGTGATCCGTAGAATTGGAATACGTAGAAATAAGAGAGCTTGTAGATACGGCAGCTGCCAATCTGATTCTGCTGTTAGCCGGCAATGTAACGGTGGAAGACACACTGGCGCTTTTATTCCCGGATTGTCCGAGGTCAATAAATATTCCTCCGCTTTGGCTGGTTTCTTTAAAGGCAAGAGTAGACCAACTTGTTCCGTTATCATAGCTCACATCCAGATTTACCCAATAAGATACATCCTGTCCAAATCCCAGTAGGCTGGTTCCGGAAAAACCTACTACGCCTGAAACGTGATAAAGTCCGGCTGCAGGAATAACGATATAATCAGTTCCGACCTGAGTATTTAAATTATTAACGAGTAGCTGTGATCTATTGGTAAGATTTGATAAAGGAATAGTCTGTCTGTTGTTACTTCCAAACAACTGTGTTAAATCACATGTATTAATTCCCAAAAGTGAAACACATGTCCAGTTTTTTGCTCCGTTTGCTTTTGTACGGGCTTCAAAGGGATTGTAAAATCCACCCAGCTGCAATGCAGGGATCCATATAGTTCCGTCATATTTATAATACTGTTTATCTTCTTTATTGTACAGAAGAGCTCCCTCCAAAGAAGGAAGGTCATCAAAGTGATCTTCCACTGCTGCATTATATAGAGGGAAATTACCTATAGTGTTGGTTTTGGTGAGTATAAGTCCTCTGGAAGAATCTTTTATATCAAGCAATGCATTAACATTAGGGCTACCTCCAGTTTTAGATATCAGGATCTGTGAAGAGACGGAAGCGCCAAGCAGCACAGAAAAAAGAAAAGTAAATATTTGTGTTTTCATCATGTGTATAATTAAAGGATTACTTTTTCAAAAACAAGTTCCCCGGTTCCGTTTGTACCATTGTTCTGGAAGGTGGCTGATGCTGTAAGACCAGGAAGAGGTATCAGAGGAGAGTACTGCATGTAACCTGACAGAGAAATTTTATCACCTGCATTGAGCTGAATAACAATTGAACCATTAAATACCGGATTATATCCTAGGCGGGCATTGTCGGAAGTAAATGATTGAGAATCAATATCAGCAAAGGTTGTAGGGGTTGCTGCATTTGCTTTTTGTAGTTTCAATCTTACGTCACTAGATGCGGTGGCTAATGCTGCAAACGATCTGTAGGTAATTCTATATAATGCGGCTTCGTTTACCGTGATAATATTAGAGGCAAGTGACAGATTAATATTTGTTCCCTGAAAGTCTGAGCTTCCCGAATTACTAATTGGTATTATTACGTTCGATACTGTACAGCCTGTTCCAAGAAAGGGAATAGTACATGACAGTGTAACATTTGAAGGCCTGGAAAAATGGGCAAAATATTGTGGTTTGGTTTCTACCACATAATCGTATGTGCTTTTCCAGCGGGTTCCATCATGTTCGTAAACAGAAGCATTGTTCTTACTGTAGACTAATGCTCCTTTAAAGGTATTATCTCCAACAGGATTGGCAGCATTGCTTATTTGAGATACCGAAGGCAGTAATACAGCTTTTGCCGGAACTGTGGATTTTACATCCAGAATAGCGTTAGGGTGCGGCTCATGATCACTAGGGTTGGTAGAAATACTAACCTGGGCATATCCGCTAACGGTCAGCATGCAGAATAGCATGAAATGTGTTTTTTTCATCGTATAATTTTTTACATTCTTGTGTTTTAAATTTAGATTTAGAAAAGAAGGATATAGGAAAATATCCTTCCTCCTAATTCAAAATATAATAACATTTGTGTTAATAGAATCGAAGCCCAATAAATACATAATGACATAGTTTAAAACTGTTCATTGTGACAATAATACTATGCTAATTATTTATTTCAATTGATTATCTGAATTCTATGACAAAGTTATTTTAAAGTTTAATTATTGATACTATAAAGGTATTGTCATAAACTAGCGAAATCTGTCGTTTTAGTAATCGGAATTGTTAAAAGGCTGAAAACGTTGAAAATTATCCAAGATTTAGTATCCATGAATACATATTTTCCTCTGTACTTATGTTCAGCTTTTTTCTGATTCTATACTTTTTACTGATAACGGAATTGAGGGTTGCATTTTTATAATGAGCTATTTCTTTGGTATCAAATTTTAATTTGATCAGCGCACAATATTCCAGATCAGAATGGGAGAGTTGTGGGTTTATTTCCAGCAATTGTTTATTAAATGTAGGAAATGTTTCAGAAAATTTCAGATGGAAAGATTTATCATTGTTTTCAACAAGCTGTATAAGTTCATTCAAATCTTCAGTATTGATATTTTGTTTTATATTTTTATTTGAAAGCACATTATTTTGTAGTGAGTTCTCCTTATTATCAATGAATGTTTTAGTCATTTTATTATCATTCTTTCTTTTGATATAAAAGACATATATAACAAAGCCTGTAATCGAAATGAATGAAATAATGATGATAATCAGAAGATTATTGTTACTTGATTTTGTATTTTCTGTATTGGAAATGTTTTCCCTGTCAGGAGGAGAAATAACATTATTCAGGACTTTCTTTTCAACGTTTGAGATGCTGTCTGTTATCTTCTGGGCTTTTGCAGAATAAAAAGCCTGGTTTTTATAATCTTCAAGCCCTAAATAAGATTCAGCCTTTCCGGAATAGATATCTTTTACCTGTAACGGATATATTTTAGCTTGTTTGGCTGCTTGTGTTGCTTTGTCAAAATTTTCTAAAGCTGCAGAATAATTTTTTCTTTTGTTCTCTACATTTCCTTTTAATGTATAATATCTGATAAACTCAGATTCATCTTTTTCGGTTTTCATATCCCTGGCAAACTGAGCCAGATATTTTTTAGTATTGATGATGTCATTTTTAGAATAATATTCCTCACTTAATTCTATAGCAAATGAAGAAATGTAAAAATTTTTGTATGGAAATGCAGTGCTCATTTTTCTTGATTCATTATAACCATTGTGAAGATAAATTAAGATAGAATCTTTTTTTTCGTTTTCATTCTCTTTTCTGAGATTTCTAGCCATGGTTCTGTATGCCGTTGCTTTTATGATGTGAGCTTCCTCATTACTTACTTCATCTGTCTGGTCAAGAGCTTTATTAAGTAATTTTCTGGATCTTTTGGTATAACCTAGTTCAGTATAAATCATGCCTTCTTGCATGTAGAAGCAAGCTAATGCATAAAAATCTTGGTATTTTTCTGCTAAAATTTCACCTTCAGAAATTATTTTCATTGCCTCTTCATACTTTTGTGAGTTCATATAAACTTCTCCCATTTTTTTAGAGGCTTCCATAATTCCTTTTGGATATTGAATACTCTTTGATTGCGAAAATATACTATTGCACAATCTTAATAATTCTTTACTGCCAATATCATGGTATGCATTTTTATTTTTTACAATTTTTATTAAGCTGTCAATATCTTTTTTACGCTTAGAATAATCTTGCGAGTAACAATATATAGTGTTGAAAATAAGGAGTATGAAGAAAAATATTTTTGTTTTCACAGAAGCAAGTTTAAAAAGTAAAATATAAATAAGAACACCAAACTTTTTATTATAGATTAATAATTAAGAGAAATTGAATTTGATGAAATCAAATAAAACTATCCGATATTCAACATCCATGTATACATATTTTCATCAGTGCCTATGTTCAGTTTTTTTCTGATCCGGTATTTTTTACTGACCACAGAATTTATAGTAAGATTTTTATGACGGGCAATCTCTTTAGTGTCAAATTTTAATTTGATTAAGGCACAGTACTCCAGGTCTGAATGAGTAAGCTGAGAATTTATACTCAAAAGCCGCTGATTGAATGCCGGAAAAACTTCAGAAAATCTAAGTAGAAAAGATTTATCATCATTTTTAGCCAGTTGAACAAGTTCCCTCAGGGCTTCAACTTCCGTTTCAGACTTTTCATTTTCAGGGACAGTAATTCGTTTAGGGGCTTGCTCCGGAAGTTTTTCTTCTACACGTCCTTTTTTGGAATTTTTACAATGTAAAATATAAAATGTTAATCCTGCCAATGCTATGAGTATACCCGCCGCAAGATAATAGTTGTTATTTTCATTATCTATAAAAAGATCCTCATTTTCATTAGTATCTAACATACTGTTTAGCAATTGCTGGTCAGCTATAGCCATGCTGTCTGTAATTCTTTTTGCCTTTGTACTGTATATTGCCTGGTTTTTGAAATCGTTAAGCATTAAGTAGGACTCTGCTTTCCCTGAATAAATATCTTTTAATGTGAGCGTGTATATTTTATACTTTTGATTAAGTTCTAAGGCTTTATCAAAGTATTCCAGTGCCTGCGTATAGTTTTTCTTTTTATTTTCTATATTTCCTTTAAGGATATAATAACGGATAAAATCGGACTGATCATTTTCCTGAGACATCACCTTCTTAAACTCATCCAGAAACATCTCTGATTTTGAATAATTATTTCTCAGATAATATTCTTCGGCAAGATCTGTTGCGAAAAGACCCAGTAAAAAGTTTTTATAGGGATTTTTACTGCCCATTTTTCTTATTTCCTGATGTCCACGATATAAATAAATCAACGCTGAATCTTTCGTGCTGTTTGTTCTAATTTGAATGTTTTTTGCCTTTGTCCTGTCAACAAGCCCTTTTATTAAATAACTTTCCTTTTCAGGTATTCTATTAAGAAGACCTAAAGAATTGATAAGCGCTTTCTGAGATTTTTTTATATATCCCAGTTCAGAATAAACCACAGCTTCTTGTATGAAAAACATGGATAATAAGTAATACTCATCTTCATTTTTTGCAAGACTTTTGCCTTGCAGAATCTTCTCTAGAGCTGCTTTATAATTTTGTTCATTCAGATAAACTTCCGACATTTTCATGTCAGCCTGAATCATTCCGTTGGAGTAGCCAATCTCTTTAGATTGGTAATATATTTCAGTACAGATTCTTAAAACTTCTTTGCTGCCTTTATTGGCATATATGCCTTTATCCTGGACAACAATAATCATACTATCTATACTTTTTTGTTGTTTAATATTGTCCTGTGAATAACAAAAATTATAAAAGACAACTAAAATTATCAGTAAAAATTTAATTTTCACAAATAAAAATTTTTATATGTTGAATAAAATCCCATTAATAAACACAAATTGATTCATTTGGTTTACTTATTAAAGTTACTTATTTATTTGCTGTGGTTTATTGAATTATCATAATATATAGTAATTAAGTTTTATATCTATATTGATATAGACAATTATCTATAGAATTTTATGAAATTTGATAATACTTTTAAGTGCTGTCTATTTTCATAGAGCGTTCGATAAAATTGTTTTTTACCTTTAATTGAGTGTAGTTATGAGAACTGGAAATTACGAACGTAAATTGTACTAATTAACCCCATTTTTGTATTTACCCATCCATTTGTATAAGGTGGTCTTAGGAATCTTGTATTCATTCATGACTTCCTGCTTACTCTTTTTACCTGAATCAATAAGATCCAGAATGAATGAAATAATTTCCTGGGTATACAGTTTTTTTCTGAACTGGGGGAGTGTAGATTTGATAGTTGTATTACTTGTATTTACATTGGCAGGAGGAGCATAGAGTATAAGATAATGTGAATAAACTCTAAAGAAATCATATTCAAGTAAAATACTAAACCGTAAAATAAGATCGCTGTCTATAGATTTTTGGGATAATATTTTTGTTAATTCTTCATCTGTACATTTCAAAAATTTACAGATTCGTATTTGATCTGTTTCAAATTCCTTTATTCTTTGGGTGATGAGGTCGCCCATATGAATATTCTTGATATCGTGAATCATCCTTTAGTATTAATTTGTGTTTTTTTAAAAAATATTTGAAGCGGACTACACCATTTCAAATCGTATGCAAAATTATTAAGATTGCTTAAATATGGGGGATGTCGCAGCTGTCGAAAACTGTCGAAACTTATCGAATTTTGTTATTTTCTGGTTAATTTTGACTTTTGGGGAAAAATGGTCTATGAAATATATAAACTTTTGAATCGGATTATTAAACCTGATTTTTACAGAATAAATTAAAAATAATTAGCTTTCATTTGCTATCGGAATCATATATAAAAGTTGACACAATAAAAGATTGCACCTATGAAATATCAAAAGAGAAATGGAAGATTTATTGTAGTTCTGCAAGTAAATTAAGGAAAAGAGGTCATATAATTGTCGTTTTGTAGTAATCGGATAAAGTAAATTTTAATACCTTTAGCAATCATTAACATTTAAATAATCCATGAAGACGAAACCATTAACTTTCATCTTAATTTTCTTTTTTCAACTGGTAAGTATCACGGCATTTTCACAGAAAACAGCAGTTCTAAATTCTTTATTAGATAAAAATTCAGAATTTATTTTTCCGCAGACTCCCGATAAAATATCAAAAGCATTGAACATGAAACCTGTGTTTTATGAAGATACCAACGAGGAAAAATATGCAAAATGGCCTACAAAAACAGGATTGGAACTGTATTGCGGCCTTGGGAAAAACAATGTGATTGATGAGATGTTTTTTACCATTTCTGATAATAAGCCCGTAGTGATAGAAGGACTTCCATTTGGTCTTATCATGAATAAAACTACACTGCAGGACAGCAAAACCAAGTTCAGTAAATACAATGCTAAAACGCAAAAACTTGGTGCAGACAGTGAATTTTCGGGAGGTTCAAAACTGATTTTTAAGAAAGGGAAACATTATGCAACCTTGTTTTTTGACAATAAAAACCTGCTAAAATTTCTAGGACTTACCACGGAACTGATTGATCCGGCAGCCAATTAATTTCAACAAACTTTCAAATCCTATAAAATCCGTCACTTTTTGGCGGATTTTTTCTATCCATTCATTCCAAATAAAGTACAGAAAAACCCTTCTGATTACAAAGAAATATAGCTGCTTTCAGAAAATGGATTGAAGAATAAAAATTAAAATTGATGACTAAAAAATGATATAAAAAAGATCATTTAATATCAAAAGATAAATATCCACTATCCCTTAAAAAATTGTTAAAAAAAACACTTCAATTCCAGGGTGGAAAATGACAACAAGGAAGTTGTTTCTTTAAAGTTGTTTCATTTTTTTACTACATATCTTAAGAATTTAGTAACGAAGAACGAGCAGAATAATCTAAATTACAATGTTTGTTGAGTAAAAAAAATATTTTTAATAATAACAAAACCAGTGTGTTATGGTTAAATAGTTATTGTTTGCATAAAATATCTTTCGTGTTTTTATAAAATACTTATATTTACCACCAAGGAGTTCTTAACATCTTCTTTATCAACCGAAACTGGTTACACTTAGCTGTGTCTTAAAAGGGAATCGTGTGCAAATCACGAACTGTCGCGCAACTGTAAGTAACATCAAGGTTTTTATCAAAAAAGGTCCACTGTATACCTAGCTATATGGGAAGGACGATAAAAACTGTTACAAGTCAGGAGACCTGCCTATTTCGAATTGACGATGCTTTCGCGGTCTGAAGCTTATAGTCAGGTATGATACGATATGGATAACAGTGGGATCAATATATTTTGTCGGCTCGTGTTATTTTTGTGATACAGATAAGTAGTGGAGTAGTATGCTCTTTTCATTATCATGTATTCATCGTATTTTCCTTTTCCATATTTTTCTTTCTCACAGGCATTGTGAAGCTTACCAGGAACTTTTTATGAGGATTTAATCAATATAAAAAGTTAGAAAAATGTACCCATTCGATTTCGATTATTTATGCAGGAGCAGCAGACTTGGAGATAAACAGGTGTGTAGGGAATTAATGATGTATAATTCCGAATTACAAAAAACGAATAACACAGATCAGCTTTCTTTTGATTTCCTTTTTACCATCACCTTATGGAATGGCAGTGGTCATTGTTATGCCTATTCATGGCTTTCTGTGGACAAATTTCAACTAAACAATAAATATTATAATGACTACAAGTGAAAGTTTGAAGTCTCCCGGTTTGAAATTCCGGGAGGCCATGCGAAAAGAAAATCCCCTTCAGATTGTTGGAGCCATTAATGCCAATCATGCGCTGTTGGCACAGCATGCAGGTTTCAATGCAATTTATCTTTCAGGAGGAGGTGTTGCTGCAGGTTCTCTGGGTATTCCGGATTTAGGGATTACCACGCTGGAAGATGTATTGATTGATGTTCAGCGTATTACGAATGTTTGCGATGTACCGCTCATGGTAGATGTTGATACCGGATTTGGGCCTTCAGCATTCAATGTTGCAAGAACCGTAAAGTCTCTGATTAAAGCTGGTGCTGCGGCCCTGCATATTGAAGATCAGGTAGGTGCAAAGCGCTGTGGACACCGCCCGGGAAAAGAAGTGGTAACCAAAGAAGAAATGGTAGACAGACTGAAAGCTGCTGCAGATGCCCGTACCGATGATAATTTTGTAATTGGTGCTCGTACTGATGCTTTTGCCAATGAAGGATTGGAAAAAACATTGGAAAGAGCGGTAGCCTATAAAGAAGCAGGAGCAGATTTCATCTTTGCAGAAGCTGTTCCTGACTTAAGTTTTTACCAAAAATTTGTTGAAGTTACAGGGATTCCTGTGCTGGCTAATATTACAGAATTCGGGATGATCAGAATGTATACCGTGGAAGAATTAAAAAATGCAGGTGTGGGATTAATTCTTTATCCGCTATCGGCTTTCCGTGCAGCCAATAAAGCTGCTCGAAATGTATATGAACACCTTCGCAAAGACGGAACACAGGCGAATGTCTTAGATACCATGCAAACCAGAGAAGAACTCTATCAAAGCATTGGATACTACGACTATGAACAAAAATTAGACAACCTTTTTAAACAAAATAATTGATAATGTCAACGAACAGTGAACCCACATTTAAACCTAAAAAAAGCGTTGCGCTTTCAGGGGTAGCAGCAGGTAATACTGCGCTTTGCAGTGTCGGAAAAAGTGGAAATGATCTCCATTACAGAGGATATGATATTCTGGATCTGGCAGAGAAAGCACAATTTGAAGAAGTAGCCTATCTTTTGATCTATGGCCAGCTGCCTACCGGAGCGCAATTGAAAAATTATAAAGCCAAACTGAAATCTTTGAGGGGACTGCCTCATTCCGTGAGAAACATTCTTAAGAGTATTCCTGCAGCGGCTCATCCAATGGATGTCATGCGTTCCATGGTTTCTGCTATCGGAAGTATTCAGCCGGAAAAAGACGATCATAATATGGCAGGAGCAAGGGATATTGCAGACAAATTACTGGCATCTTTCAGCTCTGGTCTGTTATACTGGTACCACTATACTCATAATGGAAAAGAAATTGACGTAGAAACCGATGATGATACAATAGGAGGACATTTTCTTCACCTGCTGCACGGGAAAAAACCTGCAGATTCCTGGGTAAAAGCAATGGAAATCTCGTTAAACCTTTATGCCGAACATGAATTTAATGCTTCAACATTTACCAGCCGTGTCATTGCCGGAACAGGATCTGATATTTATTCTGCTATTACCGGAGCGATTGGTGCTTTGAGAGGACCTAAACATGGAGGAGCTAATGAAGTGGCTTTTGAAATCCAAAGCCGATACAATTCTCCGGATGAAGCAGAAAGCGATATCCGCCAGCGTATTGCGAACAAAGAAGTGATTATTGGATTCGGGCATCCGGTGTATACCATTTCAGATCCGAGAAACGTTGTGATTAAAAAAGTGGCGAAAGAGCTTTCTGAAGAAGCAGGAGATATGCTGCTGTATACTATTGCTGAAAGACTGGAAACGATCATGTGGGAAGAAAAGAAAATGTTCCCGAACCTCGATTGGTTCTCCGCTGTTTCTTATCATCTGATGGGAGTTCCTACCTTGATGTTCACCCCGTTATTTGTTATTTCAAGAGTGACCGGATGGAGTGCTCACATCATAGAACAGAGACAGGATGGAAAGATTATCCGTCCAAGTGCCAACTATACAGGACCAGAAAATAAAGAATTTGTGTCCATTAACGACCGTAAATAATAGAATGTTGGAAATGGGAAAAACAATTCATTTTCAACTTTTTACACTTAACTTTTTAATTAATTAAAATTTTTCAACGATAAAAAAAATGAGTTCACACATCTCAAACGAAAGACCACAACCCGATCAGGTATTAACAGACATTGCAGACTATGTCTTAAACTACGAAATTAAAAATGACTTAGCATGGAAGACGGCCCATTACTGTCTTCTGGATACGATTGGCTGTGGCCTGGAAGCATTGACCTACCCCGCATGTACGAAACTTTTAGGACCTGTGGTAAAAGGAACGGTAGTTCCTAACGGAGCAAAAGTACCGGGTACCCAATTCCAGTTAGACCCGATTCAGGCAGCATTCAATATCGGTGCGATTATCCGCTGGCTGGATTTCAATGATACATGGCTGGCAGCAGAATGGGGACATCCTTCTGATAACCTTGGAGGAATTTTAGCTACTGCAGACTGGTTATCCAGAACAAATATTGCAGAAGGAAAAGCTCCTTTAAAAATGAAACAGGTCCTGGAAGCAATGATCATGGCTCACGAAATTCAGGGGGTAATGGCATTGGAAAATTCATTCAATAAAGTAGGGCTGGACCACGTTGTATTGGTAAAACTCGCTTCTACAGCTGTAGTAGGCAAGCTGATCGGATTGAACCGTGATGAAATTATCAATGCCGTGTCACTGGCTTTTGTGGACGGACAGTCTTTAAGAACTTACCGCCACGCTCCCAATACAGGTTCCCGTAAATCATGGGCTGCAGGAGATGCTACCTCAAGAGCGGTACGTCTTGCACTGATTGCAAAAACAGGAGAAATGGGCTATCCATCTGTATTGACAGCAAAAACATGGGGATTCTATGATGTCTCTTTCAAAGGAAATGAATTCAAATTCCAGAGAGAATACAGTTCTTACGTAATGGAAAATGTACTTTTCAAAATTTCTTTCCCTGCAGAATTTCACTCGCAGACCGCAGTGGAAGCCGCAATGACATTACACGCAACTTTAAGAGGCCTTGGAAAAACAACAAATGATATCAAAAAAATTACCATCCGTACCCACGAAGCGGCAATTAGAATTATCGATAAAAAAGGACCGTTAAATAATCCTGCCGACCGTGATCACTGCATTCAATATATGGTGGCTGTACCATTGATCTATGGAAGACTGACAGCTGCCGATTATGAAGATAACATCGCTTCAGATCCAGGAATTGATGTACTTCGTAACAAAATTGAATGTGTGGAAGATGTTCAGTTTACAGCAGACTATCACGATCCGGAAAAACGCTCCATTGCAAATGCGATGACGGTAGAACTTAATGACGGAACTGTTTTAGACGAAATAGTGGTAGAATATCCTATTGGGCACAAACGCAGAAGGGATGAAGGTATTCCTGAACTGATCAAGAAATATAAAGTTAATCTTGCCCGTATTTTCCCGGAAAAACAACAAAGAACAATTCTTGAAAATTCATTGGAATATGACACCTTAGTGAATCTTAACGTCAATGAATTTGTAGATCTTTTAGTCATTTAAAATCAATAAGAAAATGGAGAATTGAATATCACAACGTTTTTAATGAATAGTCGATATTTTTTTGAAAATGATCAATTCTCCATTCTCAATTTTTATGATTAAAACTTTCAATGCTCCATTTTTAATTTAAAAACTATGTCACAAAAAATAAAAATATTAATCAATGGAAATTTTACAGAAAGTAAAACAAAAAACTATCTTCCTGTAGAAAATCCTGCTTCACAGGAGATCCTCGTAGAAGTTCCTCTCACAGAATTATCTGAAATAGATGAAGCTATTGAAGCAGCCGCGGAAGCCTTCAAAATATGGAAAGAAGTTGCCACTCCCGAAAGAGCAAGATTATTTCTGAAATACCAGCATCTTTTAAAAGAACATCAAAAAGAAATTGCAGAAATTCTCTCCAGGGAAAACGGAAAAACCTTTGCAGATGCTATGGGAGACGTTTGGCGCGGTATAGAAGTCGTAGAGCATGCCTGTAATATTCCGACTCTGATGATGGGGGAAACGGTAGAGAACGTTGCAAGAGGAGTAGACACTTACAGTTACATTCAGCCTCTTGGGGTCTGTGCAGGAATTACTCCTTTCAACTTTCCGGCCATGATTCCTTTGTGGATGTTTCCTATGGCGATAGCATGCGGTAATACCTTTATTTTAAAACCTTCCGAGCAGACTCCTATGACCTCTATGAAAATGGCAGAGCTGTTTTTGGAGGCAGGCTTTCCTAAAGGTGTTTTAAATATTGTTCATGGTACCAAAGATCAGGTAAACCATATCTTGAATCATGCTGATATCAGAGCTATTTCATTTGTAGGCTCTGTACCGGTTGCAGAACATGTTTACCGTACCGGAACCGATAATTTGAAAAGAGTTCAGGCTTTTGGCGGTGCTAAAAATCATATGGTGGTCATGCCGGATGCTAATAAAAGTCAGGTAATTAATAATCTGGTGGGAGCTTCCTGTGGTGCTGCAGGCCAGCGTTGTATGGCGATCAGTGTTGCAGTATTAGTAGGAGAGGCCCAAAACTGGGTAGGAGATATTAAAATGGCCTTAAGTACAATCAAACCAGGAGTTTGGTCTGATGAGTCTGCTGCGTTTGGTCCGTTAATCAATCGACAATCCAAAGATAGAGTGTTAAGATTGATTAAAAGTGCTTACGATCAGGGAGCAGAAGTTCTGTTAGATGGAAGCAACTGTACCGTAGAAGGCTATGAAAACGGATATTTTGTAGGACCTACCTTATTTAATAATGTTTCTGTGGATATGGACATCTACAAAGAAGAAATTTTCGGGCCGGCATTGCTATTATTAAAAGCAGAAACCTTAGATGAAGCGATCAGAATTATTAATGAAAACCCATACGGAAACGGAACCTCAATTTTCACCAATTCCGGAGCTGCTGCAAGAAAATTCCAGCATGAAATTGAAGTAGGGCAGATTGGAGTTAACCTTCCGATTCCTGTTCCACTACCGTTTTTCTCTTTTACAGGATGGAGGAAATCATTCTTTGGCGATCTGCATTCTTACGGAAAACAAGGCGTTCGTTTCTACACCGAAACCAAGACCATTACAGCCCGTTGGTTTGAAGAAGATGTGCCGGGAGGAAGTGTGAACATGACCATCAACTTAAAATAAGAGAAGGTAGGTCATTGAAAATAATTGTAATTCTCAATGATCCAATTTTTACGTTCGATTATTCATTCTCAATTTTCAATTCAAATAAATTTTCAATTCAATACTATGGAGTTTAACCTCAATGAAGACCAGCTGGCATTTCAGGATGCCGCGAGAAAGTTTGCTGAAAAAGAGCTGTTTCCATATGCTTCAGAATGGGATGCTGAAAAGAAATTTCCCAAAGAAGCTATTGGTAAAGCCGGAGAATTGGGTTTCTGCGGTGTATACACCAGCGAAGAAGCCGGCGGGCTGGGATTATCACGGCTGGATGCAGCCATTATATTTGAAGAATTAGCCGCCGCTTGTCCTTCCACTACAGCCTATATTACCATACACAATATGGTTTCATGGATGATCGATGAATTTGGAAATGATGAAATCAGAAAAGACTTATGTCCGGATCTGGCATCAGGTAAACTTCTGGGCTCTTATTGTCTTACCGAACCAGGATCAGGCTCAGATGCAGCAGGTTTGAAAACGACAGCTGTAAAAAAAGGAAATAAGTATAGTATTAACGGAACCAAAGCATTTATCTCAGGAGCAGGTGAAAGTGATATTTTAATTGTCATGGCCCGCACGGGGGAATCCGGCACCAAAGGAATCAGTGCATTTGTAGTACATGCCGATACTCCGGGAATCAGTTTTGGAGAAAAAGAAAAAAAACTGGGCTGGAATACGCAGCCGACCCGCTTTGTATTTTTAGATCATGTGGAGGTAGAAGAAAAATATCTTTTAGGTACATTAGGAGAAGGATTTAAAATCGCTCTGAAAGGATTGGACGGAGGCCGTATCAACATTGGAACCTGTTCTGTAGGAGCAGCACAGGGAGCAATTAATCAGGCTCAGCGCTATATGCATGAGCGGCAGCAGTTCGGGAAATCATTGGCCCAGTTTCAATCTCTTCAGTTTAAAATTGCAGATATGGTGACAGAACTGGTTGCAGCCCGTCAAATGGTACAATTGGCAGCATTCAAACTTGATTCCAAAGATCCCAATGCCACTACTTATTGTGCAATGGCGAAAAGACTGGCTACAGATATGAGCTTTAATATCTGCAACGAGGCCCTGCAGATCTTAGGCGGTTATGGCTGTACACAGGATTTTCCGGTAGAAAGGCTGATGCGTGATGCCAGAGTACATCAGGTTGTAGAAGGAACTAATGAAATTATGAAACTCGTTATTTCAAGAAAGATCCTTGAAGAAGGAGCTACTTTACAAATAAGATGATAACAGATTTTTCATTACTGTAGAATCTTTGATTTTCATCTTATGTGAGCTTTTCTGCGGCATCATTTTAAACTTACTTAAGGGAATTAAAGTATTTTAAAATAAAAACTTTTGTGACTTTTGTGGTTGTATAAAGTTTAGATAACTTTTAAATAATAAATTTCAATTTTCAACTCTCAATTTTTAATTAAATATCATGAGTGTAATTATAACAGAAATTAAAAATAAGGTCGGAATTATTACCCTGAATTCAGAGAAAACTCTCAATTCGCTGTCATTGGAAATGATAGAAGAACTGAAAACTGTCTTGGAAGAGTGGAAGACCTCCGATGAAGTAGCCTGTATATTCCTTCAGGGAGCCGGAGAAAAAGCACTATGTGCAGGGGGGGATGTGAGAAAATTACATGATGCTATTATTGCACAGCGTGCAATAGACGGTACAAAAGTTCCACAGGATTGTTTCGACTTCTTCTCAAAAGAATACGAGGTAGACTATGCCATCCATACCTATCCGAAACCTGTCATCGTCTGGGGACACGGAATCGTTATGGGAGGTGGAATTGGTCTGATGGTGGGTGCCTCACACCGCATCGTTACAGAAAAAAGTAAACTGGCAATGCCCGAAATTACAATAGGTCTGTATCCTGATGTAGGAGGAACCTGGTTTTTGAATAAAATGCCTTCTGCTTATGGCGTTTATTTAGGATTAACAGGCGCAAGATTGGATGGTGCAGATTGTAAATTCTTAGGATTGGCAGATTATTATATAGAATCCTCTTCAAAAGAAACTATTCTGAATTCCCTTCAGCAGGCAGATTGGAATGGAACCTCTCATAAAACCGTTTCTAATATCCTGGAAAATATTTCAAAAGAGATTATTATTCCTCAGTCTCAGGCAGCATTACATAAGCCTTTTATCAAACAGTTTGAAGGAGTAGATTCTCTGGAAGATTTCAAGAAAATATTAATCAGTTATAATGATAATGATAAAGATGAATGGATCAATAACGGTGTGAAAAGCTTTGAAGCCGGATCTCCAAGTTCAGCACACATTATTTTCAGACAACTGAAACAAGGTAAAGATTTAAGCCTTGAGGAGGTTTTTCAATCTGAACTGAATCTATCCTGCCAATGCTGCATTCACCCTGATTTTGCAGAAGGAGTAAGAGCATTATTAGTAGACAAAGATATGTCTCCGAAATGGCATCCCGCAACATGGGAAGATATTACAGAAGAATGGATAGATTCCTATTTTAAAGAACTGAAAATGGAGAATGAAAAATTGAGAATGGAGATTTAAGTATTACGCTTTGAACGCTCAACTTTAAACTTTAAACTTTAAACTAAGAAATTATGTCAAATATAGCATTCATAGGATTAGGAAATATGGGTGGTCCAATGGCCATTAACCTGATCAAGAAAGGTCATCATGTGATAGGCTTTGATCTTTCAGAAGAAGCTTTGAAAATACTGGTTTCAGAAGGAGGGCAGACTGCCGAATCTGCTGTAGAAGCCTCTAAGGGCGCAGATGTTGTGATTTCGATGCTGCCTTCAGGAAAACACGTAGCTGATCTTTATTCAGAAGAGTTTATAAGCAGTCTGAAACCAAACACATTATTGATTGACAGCAGTACTATTGATGCAGTTACAGCCCGTACAGTTGCTGAACTTGCTGTTTCAAAAGGCTGCAGGATGATAGATGCACCTGTTTCCGGAGGAACTGCCGGAGCTCAGGCAGGGACACTCACCTTTATTGTTGGTGGTAAACAGGAAGACTATGAAAAAGCCCGGCCGATACTCAAGTGTATGGGACAGAATATATTCCATGCGGGAGAATCCGGGGCGGGACAGGTTGCCAAGATATGCAATAATATGCTGCTGGCCATTCATATGATCGGAACTTCAGAAGCCATCAATCTTGGGGTGAAACATGGTCTTAATCCTCAGATTTTAAGTGAGATTATGCAGAAGAGTTCCGGAAAAAACTGGTCTTTAGATGTGTATAATCCTTATCCGGGTGTGATGGAAAATGCTCCGGCTTCCCGTAATTACTCCGGAGGTTTTGCAGTAGACCTGATGACAAAAGATCTGGGCCTTGCTGCAGAAGCGGGATTGGAAACCAAAACATCCACACCTCTCGGTAATACCGCATTGAATTTATACAGAATGTGGAGCGAATCAGGAAACGGAAAAACAGACTTTTCAAGTATTATTCAATTTCTAAACAGAGACCTTTAAAAATTTGAACAGAATATAAAATACTGTCTGTGAACACTTTTTAATAATTTTCAACTATCAACTAAAAATGACTTTTGAAACATTACTATATCAACAAAACGGTCACATCGGAACACTGACGATTAACCGTCCGCAGGCCTTAAATTCATTGAATGAACAGGTTTTACAGGAGCTGAAATCATTTGCTAACCAGGTAAAATCAGATAAAAATATCAGAGTATTAATCATTACCGGTTCCGGAGAAAAAGCTTTTGTTGCAGGGGCTGATATTAAAGCGATGCAGCAGATGACTCCCGAAGAAGCAGAGGCGTTTTCAATTGCTGCGCAGACAGCTTTTAACGCTATTGAAGAACTTCCGTTTGCGGTGATAGCCGCTGTAAATGGCTTTGCGTTGGGAGGAGGTTGCGAACTTGCATTATCCTGTGATATTATTCTTGCCAGTGGAAAAGCAAAATTTGGACTCCCTGAAGTGACATTAGGATTATTGCCTTGTTTTGGCGGAACCCAGCGTCTTCCGAGAGCTATTGGATTATACAAAGCAAGGGAAATGGTTTTCTCCGGAGAATTTTATTCCGCGGAAGCCTGTAAAGATTTTGGTTTTGTTAATCATGTTTTCGCTCCCGAAGAATTACTGAACGAAGCCCAAAAACTGGCAGAAAAAATAGCTGCAAGAGGGCCTGTGGCCGTGGCAAAAGCGAAACTGTCGCTAAATACCGGATTTGAACTGCATATCACAGACGGATTGAAGCAGGAAGCCGCTTTATTTGGGGAATTATTTACCACAGAAGATCACAATGAGGGCATCGGAGCATTCATAGAAAAAAGAAGCCCGGACTTTAAAGGAAATTAATGAACTGGAAGGCAGAGAATTGAAATAACATGGTTTAACTTAAGTATCATCTTCTATTTTCAATTCTCTGTTTTTCCATTATTTAAATAGTCAGTCCATGATTGTTTTTTACCTCAGCCATGACAAATGTACTGTGGGTACTCCCGATAGAATCTACAGATCCCAGTTTGTTAAACACAAAATCCTGATAATGTTTCATATCCCGTACCTGAACTTTCAGAAGGAAATCAAAATCTCCGGAAATATTGTAACATTCCGCCACTTCTTCAATTTCTAAAATTTCTTTCACAAAGTCATAGCCTACAGATCTGTCGTGAATTTTCAGCTTGATCTGACAGAAAACCGTAAATCCACGGTTGAGCTTTTCAGCATCAAGAACAGCAGCATATCTTTTCACAAACCCTTCCTGTTCCAATCTTTTTACCCTTTCAAAAACCGGTGAAGTGGAGAGGTTCACTTCCTTTGCAAGCTCTTTAACGGTCAGTTTTGCATTTTTCTGGAGCAGCCTCAGCAGCTGTACATCCTTATCATCAAGTTGTTCCACAGAATAATATTCTTTTAGATTATAAAAACAGTCAAATGTACAGAATTATATGCTTTTATTGATGTTTTTAAAAGATTATTTTGCTTAATTAATTGTATTTGATTGTGTGTTTATTCTGTATTGTTAATTTTACACAAAATTAAAAACTTTTAATGATGATCATCGTCATCGTTAAAAGTACAGTTCTTTAGAGATACTTCATCAAACAGGAAAGGTTTTACTTAGCGTAGATTAATAGGGAATCGTGTGAGAATCACGAGCTGTCGCGCAACTGTAAGTAACATGCCAAAGGTTTCTGTCCTTGCATATCCACTGCCAAAAGCGGGAAGGATGACGGAAACTGTTACAAGTCAGGAGACCTGCCTTTACTGAATTGACAATGCTTTCGCGGTCTGAAGCTTTTGGGTCATAAAGATGATATATCGGATGTATACATTTTCTCTGTGAGGGAAGTTGTATTGTTTGTTATATCGTGATCCCTGAAATTTTTATCCGTAAAACATTCCGAAGCATTTTAAAAGGACTTTACCATTAAGTTTAATTAAAAAGTTTAAAAATGCAAACTCACATTCTGGGCTATCCGCGTATTGGTAGCAAAAGAGAACTCAAAAAAGCCTGCGAGCAATATTGGTCAGGTAAAATCCTTCCGGAAGAACTTCTGAATACAGGCAGCACGATCTGTAACCAAAACTGGAACATTCAGAAAGAAGCAGGAATAGACCTTATTCCATGTAATGATTTTTCATACTATGATCAGGTATTGGATATGAGCCTTGTGGTGGGAGCAATTCCTACACGTTATCATGAAGTAGTGCTTAAAAAAAACAACTCTGAGCTGGATCTTTACTTTGCTATGGCAAGAGGATACCAGAAAGAAGGATTGGATATCACTGCAATGGAAATGACAAAATGGTTTGATACCAATTATCACTATATCGTTCCCGAGTTTTACAAAAATCAGCAGTTTAAACTGAGTTCAGATAAAATTTTCAATGAATTTGCAGGAGCAAAACAAGCGGGAATCAATGCAAAACCGGTAATCATCGGGCTGGTTTCTTACCTTCTATTAGGAAAAGAAAAAGAAGAAGGATTTGATAAGCTGGATCTGGCTGGAAATCTTCTTTCCGTATATATTGAAATTTTAACCAAACTTCAGGAGCAGGGAGCAGAATGGATTCAGTTTGATGAACCTTTTCTAGCGTTGGATTTAACGGAGAAAGCCAAAGAAACCTATCATTTTGTTTACACCGAAATAAGAAAACGCTTCCCGAAACTGAAATTCATTGTGGCTACTTATTTTGAAGGATTAAATGATAATGAATCACTTGCGGCATCACTACCTGTGAATGTATTGCACCTGGATCTTGTAAGAAACCCGGAACAGTTGGATGAAATCCTGAATGGTATTCCGGAAAGCTTAAGCCTTTCATTAGGAGTAGTTGACGGAAGAAATATCTGGAAAAATGATTTTGAAAAATCTTTGTCTTTCATCAGAAAAGCAGTTGAGAAATTGGGATCTGAAAGAGTTTTAATCGCTCCTTCCTCTTCATTACTTCATTCACCGTGTGATCTGGATTTTGAAACCACTCTTAATCCGGAAATTAAAAACTGGCTGGCTTTTGCAAAACAGAAAGTGGCAGAAGTTGTAACGCTTAAAGAACTGGTATCAGGAACAGAAAATGGGCAGATTCTTGCTTCTTTTGAAGAAAATAAAAAAGCAATTGCAAGCAGAAGAACATCCTCGCTTATTCATAACGATGAGGTAAAGCAAAGAGCAAATGCTGTTACTGAAAAAGATGCACAAAGAACAAATACCTTCAAAATCCGTAAAGAAGAACAGCAGAAAGTCCTTCAGCTTCCTTTATTTCCAACAACAACCATCGGGTCATTTCCACAGACCACGGAGGTAAGAAGCTGGAGAGCAAAATTCAAGAAAGGAGAGCTTACGGCAGAGCAGTATGATACTTTACTGAAGGAAGAAACCCAGAGAACCATCAACTGGCAGGAAGAAATAGGAATAGATGTATTGGTTCACGGGGAATTCGAGCGTAACGATATGGTGGAATATTTCGGGGAACAGCTGGAAGGCTTTGTATTTACGAAAAATGGCTGGGTACAGAGCTATGGAAGCCGTTGTGTAAAACCTCCTGTAATCTTCGGTGATGTTTCCCGCCCAACTCCGATGACGGTATATTGGTCTCAATATGCACAATCCCAGACTGAAAAATGGGTAAAAGGAATGCTTACAGGCCCCGTTACAATTTTACAATGGTCTTTTGTACGTGACGATCAGCCTCGTTCAGAGACATGTAAACAAATTGCTCTGGCTATCCGTGATGAGGTTGTGGATCTTGAAAAAGCCGGAATCAGAATCATTCAGATTGATGAGCCTGCGATAAGAGAAGGGCTTCCATTACGGAAAACAGACTGGCAGAACTACCTGAAATGGGCTGTAGAAGCTTTCAGAATTTCAGCAAGCGGAGTGGAAGATGCTACACAGATTCATACTCATATGTGCTATTCGGAATTCAATGATATTATTGAAAATATTGCTGATATGGATGCAGATGTGATTACCATAGAATGTTCCCGTTCTCAGATGGAACTGCTGAATGCTTTTGCAGACTTCAGATATCCGAACGAAATCGGCCCGGGAGTATACGATATCCATTCCCCAAGAGTTCCGTCCAAAGAAGAAATGATTGAATTGTTGAGAAAAGCCCAGAACGTCATTCCGGCCAATCAGCTTTGGGTAAATCCTGACTGCGGATTGAAAACAAGACACTGGGAAGAAACCGAAAAAGCTTTGATAGCAATGGTGGCAGCGGCTAAGGAAGCCTCCGTAGAATATGCACTTTAAAAAACTTTAAAATAATTAGATTCAATAATTCAGATCGTGTTATGGTTTTCATAGCACGATCTGTTATTTTAGTGATCCTCGCTTTCAGATATGTGTTTTTAGATGAAGTCTGAGTTATTTTGCCTGTAATGAACTCGGCGGATAGCCAAACTGCTTTTTAAATGCGAAGGAAAAATGGGATAAGTTTTCAAAGCCCAGATCCAGATAAATATCAGAAACCGATCTCCCTTTTTGAGTAAGCAGAAAATGAGCTTCCTTTAATCGTCTAAGTTGCAGCCATTGTCTTGGAGGTATCCCAAATATCTTTTGAAAATCTCTTTTAAAGGCAGACAGACTTCTCCCGGTCAAATAAGCAAACCGCTCTACATTGACATTGAAATGAAAGTTTTTGTTCATAAAAGCTTCAATATCTATTTTGTAAGGCTCAGAAAAATCAAATAAAATATCCTTAAGACCCGGATCATCGCTCAGCATCAGAAGTAAAGCTTCTTTCTGTTTGAGACGCAGAAGTTCTGTAGAAGCAGGAAGTTCTTCATACGCAAGTAAAGAATACATAAAAGAAGTTAATGCCTTTTGATCCAGTTTTATAAAAGCCGGAGTATTGTCTTTCTTCTTTGCCTGATAACCATATTCACGGCTGAAATCACGTAAGATAGCTTCATCAAAATAGATGGTTACCGTTCTTATTTCCCCGTTTTTAGGTGGGTATTTTGCAAACTTCAGAAGACGGTTTTTTCTGGCAGAATAAAGTTCACCCTCTTTAAATATTGTCTTTGTGATTCCGTCATTCAGTTCCATTTCCCCGGAAAGGACCAGCCCCAAACTATGGATTCTTGCAAACTGTTCTCCTTCCCTGAATTCTGAAAAATGACAGGAGTAATTGATAGGTAAAGGAATATTATTTTCGCTCATGGTTCAAACGGTTATTTCTTGATGGATTCTTTTTCAAACTTACAAAACTTTTTTAGGATCAATGATGAATTACCTATTGATTAAATCCTCAAAGCCCGCTAATCACAGACTTTGAGGATTTTATTATCAGGCAAGAATGGTCTTAGGTTCCAGATAAGCTTCCAATCCGAATACACCATACTCACGGCCGATACCACTTTGCTTAAACCCGCCGAAAGGAGCATAAGGATCATGTGAAAACCCGTTGATGCAGATTCTTCCGGCATCAATCTGTGCTGCAATACGTTCTGCATGCTCTTTGTCAGAAGAACTGATGTAAGCTGCCAGCCCATAAGTAGTGTCATTCGCAATAGCAACCGCTTCCTCTTCATTAGTATAAGGAATGATAGAAAGCACAGGTCCGAAAATCTCTTCCTGAGCAATACGCATATCATTATGAACATTGGTGAAAATGGTTGCCTTGACAAAATTACCATTTTCAAAGCCTTCCGGTTTCCCTTCGCCGCCTGCAAGCAGAGTAGCTCCTTCTTCCTGTCCCAGACGGATGTAGCTTTGTACTCTTTCAAATTGCTTGGCGCTTACCATAGGTCCTACAAGAGTATCTTCTTCATTAGGGTTTCCTACTTTTACCTGTTCTACAGCCTTTTTAGCCAGTTCATTTACTTCATGCAATCTGTTTTCGGGAACAAGCAGGCGGGTAGGAGCGATGCAAGCCTGTCCGTTGTTCATATACGCTCCGAAAACAGCCATAGGAATAGCTTTTTCCAGATCTGCATCTTCAAGAATAATATTTGGAGACTTTCCGCCAAGTTCAAGCGTTACTCTTTTCATAGTATCTACAGCCCCTTTGGCAATCGATTTTCCGGTAAGGGTAGATCCGGTGAAAGATATTTTCGCAATATCAAGATGCTGGGTGATTTCTGCACCCACTACATTTCCTAATCCATTTACAATATTGAAAATCCCGGCAGGTAATCCGGCTTCATGGAAACATTCGGTAAGCAGCTGGGTTTGGGCAGCACTCATTTCACTTGGTTTGATAACGGCTGTACATCCGGCAGCAATAGCGGTAGCCAGTTTGTTGCAAATGAAACTGTTGCTGGCATTCCATGGAGTAATGATTCCTACCACTCCCAAAGATTCAAAACGTACTTTAGAATGTCCGACTGCTCTTTCAAAGTTATAAGATTCCAGCGTAGTAATGGTTGTGGTAAAGGCTGAAATTGCATTTTGAACACTCATCCTGCAGAACTGTAATGTTCCTCCATATTCATTCACCATCACAGAAACCAGTTCATCTTCCCGTTTACTCACTGCTTCATGCAGTTTTTGTAGTAAACTGATGCGTTCTTCTTTTGTACTTTTTGAAAAGGTTTTAAAAGCTTTCTTTGCTGCGGCAATGGCCATTCGGGTGTCTTCTTCATTTCCAAGAACAACTTCTCCGGTCTTTTGATTGTTCGTAGGGTTAATAAGGTCAAATGTTTCTGTTCCATTCGGTGTAACAAATTCACCGTTGATGTAAATTTTATTAATCTGTTTCATTTTGATGATTTTAATACGACAAAGTTCGTCAGAAACAGAAAAGACAGGTTTGCTGTATAGTTCAATTTTTATTTGCTGTATAGTTCAATTTTTATTTGTTGTATGGTTCAGATTTGTGTTGAAATATATGCTGTTTGTTTTCCTTTTTGATTTAATATGAAAAAATGGTGTGTTCTTCCCCGAAAATTGACTACTTTTATCATAACCAAGTAAACAGGCCGTTTTGAGAACAACACTTAAACTTATTACTGCTTAGTATCAGTCTCCGTAACCACAGGCTGATCGTTCTTTCGTTTGGATAATTCTATCCGAACAGGTTTTCATTTCATCATATTATCTACTGCATTGCCTGTAAAAGGCAGCTATATCTGTTGTTTTAGTTTTAATCATTATGATTTTTAAAGACTGAATATAGATCAAATATACCTTAAGAATAGTCTTTGGGTAAATCTCAGATGTATCAACCTTCTTGTAATGCGTGAATAATATGGAAAAAATCCAACAAAGAATACTAAGCACGATTATAAGTAATGAGTACAAAACATATTTGGGAGGTAAAAGCAAAAAACACTCCCTTACTAAAAAAGAAATGCAATCATTGTAACAGCGACAGGTTTTACTGCAGCGATAAATTCAGATTGAATGCTCAAAAAAAGAATATTGATATATGGTTGATTTACCGATGTGTAAAATGCAGCAACACCTATAACATGACTGTTTTTTCAAGAATAAGAACAGAATCTGTGAGTAAAGAACTGTTCAATAAATTTTCAGAAAACAATACGGAAATTGCCTGGGAATACGCATTCTCACAGGAGATAAGACGAAAAAATAATATTGAAGCAGATATGGAAAGCGTAGAATATGAAATTCTATACCATACCATTCCTGTTGAAGATCTGATCAAGATGGACGGTGAGACGATTTCGTTTCAAATACAATCTTCATTTGATTTTAATGTCAGAGTTTCAACCGTTATCAGGACATGTTTAGGCCTTTCATCATCTAAATTGAACCTGCTGCTTGATTCAGATACAGTTTATTTTAATGGAAAACCTTTACAAAAGAAGTACAAGATTAAGAACGGTGATACTGTTACCATCAACAAGCAAGCATTGATAGATATCTACCTTATCGGGAAAGAGGCTTTATTTTTCAAGACAGTAAATGCTCAATAATAAAAGGGCCTCTCAATAATAGTTTGGGAGGCTCTTTTTTAATCCTACTTTGGATTTTTTAAAAGATTGACCTGTTTCTGTAAAGTCTCTTTTTCCGGCTTTGATTTAGTCAGACGGATTGCTTCTTCAAAATGATGAATCGCTTGATCAGGATGGGTTTCAGCATACAAATAGCCCAACAATCCATGATAATATTCGTTGTTGATGAGGTTAAGTTTTTCTGCTTCAGTAACAGCCATCTCATTTCCATAGACTTTGGAAAAAGCAAAAGCTCTGTTTAAGGCAGTAACCGGAGAATATTCAATAATGACAAGCTGATTGTACAGGTTTAAAATATGCTGCCATTTATCTTTAGCAGATGAAGTATGCCAATACGCAATACCTGCTTCCAGATGATATTTCGAAACGGAGATACTGTCCACTTTACAGGCTTCTATCAGGTAATAATTACCTTTTTCGATCAAAGCTTTATCCCATAATGTTATATTCTGTTCATCAAAAAGAATGGCTTCCCCTTCATCATTGGTTCTTGCATCAAGCCTAGAGCTCTGAAAACACATCAAAGCCAGCAAGGCATTGGTTTTTGGGGTATTGGTAAACTGATTATCAGTAAGGATCAGGGTAAGTCTTATGGCTTCCAGGCAAAGATCTTTACGGATTAAAAGAGTATTCGTCCTGGAAAAATAACCTTCATTAAACAATAAATATAAAGTAGCCAGTACCGTTTCCAATCGCTGGTGAATATCCTGTTCACGTAAAGAATCTATTGTAAAATGGTGTGTTCTGAGAGTTTCCCGACCTCTTTGCAAACGTTTTTTAATCGTCTCCGTTTTTGAAAGAAAAGCATTGGCAATTTCTTCCACACTGAAGCCACAGAGAATCTGAAGAGCCAGACATATTTGGGTCTCGCGGGAATTGACAGGGTTGCAGGTCGCAAAAATCATTTCCAGTTGACTGTCAGTGATGTTTTTGGTATCAAAATCTATGGTTAGGTGCTCTTTTTCAGTGGCTCTTACTTCTTCTTTGTTCTTTTCAATAATGGAAAGGTGTTTGAAATAATCTTTGGCTTTATTCTTAGCCACCGTGTAAAGCCAGGCTGCAGGATTATCAGGAAGTCCATCTACAGCCCAATATTTCGAAGCTTTCAGAAAGGTTTCGCTGGCAATATCTTCTGCAATTTCGATATGTTTGATATCAAAACTTCTGCAAAGTACTGCAACGATTTTACTGTACTCGGTTCTGAATAAATACGGTGTTATTTCATTCGGATTGGTCATGGCTGATCAAAAGGCTGTAACAAAGGTAATTATTACAATTTACTGATTTCCCTTACTTCTACACTTCCTCCAAATAACAGAATAGGACAGTCTTTAGATAAAGCCGTAGCTTCTTCAATAGATTCCGCGTTGATGAGCGTATATCCCATAATGGATTCTTTAATTTCAGCGTACGGACCATCAGAAATTATTCCGTCTGATTTTATAACCTGTCCGGTACTTTCCAGGCGGTTTCCTCTGTCTGCCAGTTTATTTTGCGCAGCAATTCCTGCGATCCAGTTCATCCATTTCTGGGTATTGACCTGCATTTGTTCCGGTGATGTCTTGGGCATAGACTTGTAGTCTGCACGGAAGACCAATAAGAATTCTTTCATTGTATTCAAATTTTTGATTCATTCTGATGACGACTGATTTTCTTCAATGGGGACAATTTTTTAAATATAAATATCAGAATTATTTCAGATCCATAGTTGTTCTGAAAACACCTACTGCATTTCCGGTAATACGGATGATATCGGGTTGGCTGTCTTTCACGCCGACCTGTACTTTTACTTCGCCAATTCTATTGATGGTTTCCCCTTGTTTTCCGGTAAATTCAAAAATGCCATCAGCAGTCTCTATGATTTTGTTTTGAATAAGATAACCTCCCAGAGGACCGTTCGCATTTCCGGTAACCGGATCTTCGGAAATACCGATAGCGGGTGCAAACATTCTTCCATTAGTTAATATCTCTTTTTCATCTGTATCGAAAGTAAACACAAAATATCCGTTACAGCTGATTTCTTTACTGAGCTTTGTCAAGGCCGTAAGATCGGGAACCAAACCATTTAAGGTGATATTGCTTTTAATACCGATCATTACTTTTGAATGGCCTGTGGAAGCAATTTGTACAGGACATTTTTCATCAAGATCATTCATTGTCAGTCCCAGGGCCTGTACAATTCTTTGAGTCATTGAAACATCAAAAGCAGGGCTCAGCTCAAACTTTCCCTGTGTCATGGTGATGAGATAATCATTATCTTCTCTTTCAATGTGAATTGGTAATATTCCGATTGGTGTATGTATTGTAATAGTACAGGAATTCAGATGATCTTCCTGAGCTTTTGCATAGAGAGCTGCAATGGTGGCATGTCCGCAGGATGGAACTTCTGTGGTAGGAGTAAAATACCTGACGTGGTAATCAAAATTTTCCTGAGGATTATCAGGTTTGAAAACAAATGCAGTTTCAGAATTATTAAGCTCTCTGGCAATAAGCTGCATTTCTTCAGGCGTCATATTTTCAGCGTTTAACACAACTCCTGCAGGATTTCCTTTGAATTTTTCTTTGGTAAAAGAATCAATTTGATAGACAATAACTTCTTTCATGACGGATGATTAAGTTTACTGTAAAAATACGGAATGAAACCGGGGATCTGATACCTGTTTTATTGTCATTTGGTAAAAAATAAACCAGAATCCTGAGATCCTGATTTATCAATTAGTGATTAGAAAAATTTCAAGGGATTTTAATCCCACTTATTTTGGGTAGAAACGGCATACTTTCCTGCTCCTGTAAAGAAAAAGCTTAGGCTTATGAGCATATAGATCACCAGTAATTCCAAAGCCCAGCCTCCAAATTCATTAAGTTTGAAAATATTAGCCGTTTGTGCAAGGATAGTGGCAGTAAAGCAATTAGCAGCAAAAATTAACCCTGCCAGCCTTGCCCTGAATCCTATAACCAACATAACAGGAGCTATAATTTCACCCGCAAAGACACCATAAGCAAAGAATGCTGGTAAACCGTGCATGGTCATCATATCTTTAATAAATCCAACTCCGTGGATCAGTTTGCTGATTCCATAAACCGACATGGGAAATCCGACAGCTATTCTGCAGATAAGCATTCCTAAATCAATGTTCTTTTTCATTTCGTATTATTATTTAAAAGTTATATTTTATAAATGCCCCGATATTTTCCAGGGTCTTTTTTCCGTTGTTAAACTGATCAAAATTGGAGGCCAGCCCGTATATCATTTTATCCTGTTTCACACCAAGTCTGATAAACTGCAGCCCTCTGGGATATCCGCTGTCATCAAGATTTCCAATAGCCAGTAGGCTGAAATATCCTTTGAGATCTTTTGTCATATAAGGAGTATATTCAAATGATATGGACTGCTCCAGCGAAAATACTTTCTGATAAGTAGTTCCTATGGAATAGGAGAGTGAATAGCCGGGCTGGACGATTTTGTATTGCAGGTAAGCGCTGAAAAATGCTCCCGGATTTTTAATTCCAAATGCTGCGTTAGCACTCAGTCTTTTGGTAAAGCTATAAGCCAGGGTATTTCTGATGAAGAATATATTTTCTTGGTCTTTGGTGTATTCTGTATCAAATAAAGTAAGATTGTTCAGTTTCAACCGTTCATTCAGTTGATAATTGACATTGTGCATATAGGTATACGACCGATGTCCTAAAACAAGATCCGGAGTATAAGAAAGTTTCTGTGCATTCAGATTCAGGGAAGCTGACGCAAGAGCTGTTATTGTGATGATTTTTGCCTTCATATTTCACTCATTAAATTCTGTGAGCAAAATTATCCGGGCTGGAACGGAATAAACTTAAGAAATCTTAAGAAAGGTCAGACAGGTGCTTTTTTCTAAGATAACTCAGGTATTCTACTGTGATTCCAAGGTAGGAAGCAATCATATATTGAGGAAAACGCTGTTCAATATTACGGTAGGTGGTGACGAATGTTCTGTATTTGGTGTAAGCATCAACCCTTGAATGTTCAAAAGTTCTTTCCTGTAACGTAACATAAGCAGACTGCATTTTCAGGCGCCAGAATT
This sequence comes from Chryseobacterium sp. GVT01B, assembly GCF_019970045.1. GTDB lineage: Bacteria > Bacteroidota > Bacteroidia > Flavobacteriales > Weeksellaceae > Chryseobacterium. The sequence continues at coordinate 448,075 of NZ_JAHXYI010000002.1, read as the reverse complement.
CTGAAATGGCAGGAACTTCTTTATATAATAATTCCAAATGGTTTTTACTGATTTGTATAATTGTGGTATCTTCATTAGCCTGAATAAACATTCTTGAAGGCAGTTCGCTCAGATAGCTGTACAGATCATTCACCCACCAGTTTTCAATACCTAGCTGAGTGGTATTTTCCTTTCCTTTTTCATCAATATTATAGGCATACAGACTTCCTCTGGCAATAAAGCGCATGTGTCTGGAAACCTGTCCTTCACGAAGCAGGTATTCTTTCTTTTTGAGCTGTATGATTTCTAATTTAGAAGTGATATAATCAATATCCTTGTCTTCTAAAGAAACGATTTCCTTAAAGTGTTTTATCAGCTGTAAAAGTATAGTATCCGTGTCCATCATGAGGTATTGTGCTTTGCTCCCAACTAACATGTCAGGATGTGCGATAGGCCCAAATTTACGGAAATATTAAAAAAATTGTAGTGATAAAGCAGGCTGAATACGGACCAAAGGAATAATAGGTTTTGAAAAATGCAGTCTTCCAGTAGGGTAAAGTACACAACAAGGAAGTATTTATTTGTAGTTTTTTCTAAGGGCCTGTCTTAACCAGGTTGAATTTAAAAAAATAAAATAAAGAAACCTTTTGAAGCCTATTTAAAAGAAGAAGACCACAATTTACAAGTTAAATTGTGGTCTTCTACAGCTTAGAACTATTTAAACTACGATTCTGTTTTCAAATAACCATAATGCAAAGCTGTTTCTTTTCCGAATAAGCTTGAGAAAATGTTCTGAAACTCATGGATGTATTTACACTTTATAGCGTTCCCATATATTTTCAGACCTTCCAGTATTTTTCTGGAACTCAGGTCTATATCGTATTTTATAAAAGGTTCCGGTCTTTCATACCGTATACTCTTATCTGAACTGTACGTTCTTGAGAACCCCAGTTTCTCAAGCCATTCTTCTGTTATTTTGATAGGTTTGATAGAAGCTGCCGGGACTGAGATACTTTGAATATCATTTTCAATTTTTACAAAATAAGCCTGTTCGACATTGTGAAAGATCTCGGAGATCGTATAAATCTGATTATTATACTCCACCAAGTTCTTGATTTTTAAATCTGCTACGTTCATGATATTTTGATTTTTTAGGTGATGATAAAGTCCTGTATAAATAGCAAATACTATGCCCGGCATCATATTGTTGTAGGCTGTTTTAGTGAAGGTTAGGTTAAATTTTCTCTATAAAAAATTAATAATATGTTAAAATAGTACACTCATAGGCGAATTATGGCATATTGCCCAAAAAAGTGGATGTGGTATGTATGTGGTACTAGTTTTTTGCTCTTCCTTTAGGTAATACATTAGCCGTAGTTAAGAGAAGGGCTATAATAACAGCTATGATAAGAATTCCTATGAAGACATTCCAGGAATAAGCATGAAGGAGATAACCGGTACCACTACCCAGAATACTGGAACCAAAATAATAGAACAGCCAGTAAATAGAAGTAGCTGAAGACTTTCCACGTTTGGCATACAATGCAGTCATCTGGCTGGCCATCGTGTGGGCTGCGAAAAAGGAAAGAGTAAAAAGACCAAGTCCGAAAATAAGAATATAGATATTTTCAGATAATAACAATGCGGCTCCGGTGAGCATAAACAGGATGGAACCTTTCAGGATATCATTCATGGGAAACATTCTGGAAAGACGCCCTGTGATCATCGTACCAAAGACTCCGAAAATGTACATGAGAAAGATAAAAGCAATGATAAAATGGCTTAACGAAAATGGTTTTGCTTCCAGTCTGAACGTCAGATAATTATAAACACTCACAAAAACACCCATCAGTAAAGCAGCTGTGCAATACAATCGAAGCATATAAGGGTTAGTCAGAAAAAACTTCATCTGTTTTACCTTAAGATGATAATCCGTTTTCTGTGGGTTGAAAAATCTTGACTCCGGAAATAATTTCCAGAATACAGCCCCAAGGATGAAGCTTTCTATTCCGATAAAAAGAACAGCATTACGCCATCCGAATTCACCTGCAAGAAGGGTAGCCATAATTCTTCCGCTCATTCCGCCAATCGTATTACCGCTGAGGTACATGCTGATGGCTGCCGGTACTGCCAGAGCATTCACTTCCTCTGTGAGATAAGCCAGCGCAACTGCCGAAACTCCGGAAACAACAAAGCCTTTCAGTACTCCGATAGCGATCAGGAGACTTAAACTTGGGATCCAGGTGGAAATAATGGTAAGCAGTGCAGATGAAATCAATGAAAAGACCATCAGACCTTTTCTTGAATAGCTGTCAGCTTTAAAAGCAAAAAATAATAACCCTAATGCCATACCTATTGTGGAGGAAGAGACAAGAAGGGAAGTATCACCTACAGACACCCCGAACTGTTCTGCAGCCATAGGCAGCATGGGCTGGAAAAGATAAAGCTGTGCAAAAACCGAAAGTCCTGAAAAGAAAATACAAAGTTTTATATATCGGAAACGTGAGCTTCCCTGATTGGCTTTTTCAGATGAATTCATGATTTTTTTGCAATTAAAATGCAGTGGTTTGACAGAAAAATTAAGTCTTGTAAATTTCCTGATTATTTTCCGAATTTAAAAATCATTATTTCAATCATATGTATTGGTGAAACAAATCAGTGAATTTGCAAACTGCTGATGTATTCGGAAGGAGTAATGCTTTCCATCTGTTTGAACACCCTGTTGAAAGTAGATTGGTTGGAGAACCCTGCTTCGGTATAAATATACATAAGAGTTACTTTCTCAATATCATTTTCAGTAAGCAGTCTTTTTACACACTCAATTCTGTGCATATTCAGATAATTATTGAAATTGGGATACCCTTTTGTACGGATGGATTTTGAAATATAGCTGCTATTGATATCCATTTCTGCAGAAAGCTTTGAAATATTGAAATTAACATCTTTATACAACTGTTTTTCTCTCATGACAAACTCAATTTTCTCAAACAGTTCATCTGCAAAAGGAGCTTTTTCTGCTACAAAGGTTGGCTGAACTTCCGGATTCAGAGTTTTCTCTTCAATTTCATGGTAAATTTCAACTCTTTTTATTTTATCTTTAAAATAGATCAGAAGGGATATTACAGCCACATTAGAAACCATAAGGATAGTATCCGTAATTCTTACATCATCCTGGCTGTGCAGAGGGAAGTCAAAGCTGAAATTTTTTGAAATAAGATATCCAGCTATAATATTCAATAGAACAAAAAGGCTGTAAATAAAGACATATTTTCTTGAAAAGAAAACATAGGCTGCCAGCGGAATCGGAATAAGCCACACAAAACTTGCTATAGAATTATTCCAGAAAACAAGCATAATGTAGAAATTATAGAGAGTCGCAATAATAACATAAGAATGTACCATTACATTTACTGAGTAAGATTTGCGTACAATCAGATAAGTATATATCAGTAAAAAAAGTCCTCCATAAAGATACCATGCCATTATTTTATCCGGGATGATAAAAGTAAATATCAACCCAAATACAGCAAGAATCACACACATCAGAATAGTATAATAATGAATTAACTGTCTTTTGTACTGTTCTATTTTTATGTCTTTTGCGATATTCATTTGTGGTAACAGATAATTTTAAATCATTTCAATACGCTTTGTAACAGTCAAATATCAAAAAATGACTGCAATAAAACGTTGATTGTTAGTTATTTGTGTTTTGGTGAACCGTTTCCGGTTTTTCATTGATTATTAAGGAATTTGATTTATCAGCGAAGATAACTTTGCACCAGCTAGCTCAACAAGGGTTAATTGATAATATGTCAATTGATCCACATGATTTATTCATCCCTAAATAAATTTTAAACAAATATACTAAAATGAAGAAAATAAAATTACCTCTTATTGGCATAATGATGTGTGTTTCAACTATTATGTATTCTCAGGTTGGTATCAATACAGATTCTCCTAAAGTAACATTACACGTAGAAGGTAAGCCGGATGTCACAACTGTTCCTGATGGTGTAATGGCTCCCAGGGTAACGGGCGATCAGCTGAGGGCGAAAGATGATGTCTATTTAGCGGCGCAAACCGGAGCATTGGTGTATGTGACTCAAGCTGTAACTATACCTTCTGCAAAGACGGCAAAGGTAGATAAAGCCGGATATTATATGTTTAACGGAACAACATGGAAGTTTGCTTTTGGAGGGAAAGATGATGATATTACTGTTGGAGATTTAATTTACTATCATGGAAGTATACCAGCAGGTACTTCTGGAACAAATACTTTAGCGAGTACCTATCTTTCTGATCTTCCTGTATTGGGAGGTTTTTTAAGACTTGATGCCCAATTTGACAGCAGCTCAGCAGGAACAGGAGCAGCCACAACTTTTAACCCAAGACTTTATAATGTGGGAACTTCAGATGTGAAGATATGGGTTTCTGAAATGTCCACTCATACAGGAGATTCTGACAACGGAAATATTAAATTATCACCAGGAGCTTACAGACAGTTTGATGATGGTGTTTATCTTACCCAGACTCATAATGAGACTGTTACTTTTGATATTACCATACAGGAACCGGAACCAAGATGGTACAGAGTGTATTATGCATTCCGTGTAGATAACAAATCAACTACAGGAAGTAGCAATGCTTCCACTACAGACTCCAATACCTCTGATAATACAAGAGAATTGTTTCTGTCTGTGCAAAGGTTATATTAACCGAAACCTTTTCTATGATTCTAAAAATGCATTGATTTTATAAAAAAATCAACTGATCAACTGATGAAAATCTAATGAGATTTGTATTTTTTCTGGGGCCGGAATACTATGAGATTCCGGCCCCTTTTGTTAATGCATCATTTCGTAGGCCTTAATAAGCTCTGCAATGTTGGTGACATCAAGCTTTTGAAAAATTCTTTTTTTGTAAGTACTCACGGTAGACATCTGGATATTAAGTCTGTTGGCAATTTCAAGATTTCCGTTTCCGTCAGCAAGCAGCTTGAAGATTTCATATTCACGGGATGACAACTTTTCTACAGGGTTGTTTCTTTTGTTCTGAATAATAAGACCAATCAGTTCCACGGGATAGAAATATCCTTTTTCGATTACTGTTTTCACAGCATTTTTGATTTCTTCCTCACTGCTTTGCTTATTCAGGTAACCTTCGGCACCCTCTCTGATATATTGGATGGCAACATCTTTATCATATCCTGAGAAAATAAGAATCTTGAGGTCGTGCTGTATATTTTTAAGCTCCGGAATCATTTTTTTATACTGAGTTCCAGGCATGTCAATATCTAAAATAAGCAGGTCAAAACGTGAACTGCCAAGCTTTTTCTTCACCTGGTCATAGTTTTCTGCAAAATCTATTTTCAACTCCGGATAAGCAGTTTCAAGAACCAGAGAGGTTCCTGCCCTTACAACATAATGATCATCAGCGATTAAAATTCTTTCATTCATAGAGGTTAGTTTTTATTGAGTATTATTTTTACAACCGTCCCCGAAGGCTTGTTTTGGCTGAAACTGATTTCAGCGTTGATCTTTTTCACCAGATGGATGACCATGTGCAGACCAAGACCTTTCCCTTTGAAGCTGGGAGTTTCAAGCTTAGGGTTTCTGAACAGGTTCATATAAGTGGCAATCTGTTCTGCAGACATTCCGATACCTGTATCAGCGATTATGATTGTAGATTTTTGTTGGGTTTCTGTAATATTCAGGGTGATGTTTCCTTCAAAGGTATTTTTCACAGCATTATCAAGAATGTTATGAATAATGGCTGTTAAAATACTTTCGTTTACTTTAGAATATATGGTGCGTTCAGCAAGTTGGGTGATTGTTGTTCCTTTTTCCTTGGCAATTTCACAAAATAGCCTGTTTTTGATTTCCAGGATTCTGTTGATAGGATATTCCTTTTCTTCAAAAATATTCTCAGCTTTATAGAGTTCGGTATATTCTTTTAAATTCAGTGTAAATTGGTAAAGCTGCTCCGAAGATTTATAAATACTGTCAAAATATTTTTTCTGAAGCTCCACATCATCAGATTCATGAAGTTTCTGAGAAAGCATGGCGATAAAGCGGATAGGAGTGGTGATATCGTGGCTGATGGTTTCCACCAGTTTTTTCTGATATTCCGTTTCTTTCTGCAGGTTGCTTTTTACCAATTCAAGATGAAGAGACGTTTCTTTCAGTTCAGAGTTTTTATTATGGACAATTTGCTTTAATGCTTTATTTTTTATTCTTAAAAAATTGGTCGTCAGCTGAACAATCACAATGATAATAATCAATATGATAACAGAAGCAGACACTCTGAACAGCAATGTCTGATAAAAAAGTGGCTGAATGTTGAAACGGACTGTTTTAACCTCATACTTTCCGTCCGGAGAGATAAGGATTCTTATGCTAAGTGTATATTCACCCGGAGAAAGATTGCTGACGGTGTATTTTAATTCGTTTCCTGTTGCAATCTGTTCCCATTCAGTATTTTCCTTTCCTGATATTTTTCCTTCGAGATAAAGGTTTTCCGGATTAGAAAAATAAGGAATATCAATAAAAACATCCGCCGTCTTATAATCATTCTTTAAATCAAGCGTCTGGTGAAAATATTGAGGTTCAGCATTTCCGATTTTTACTCTTTCAATATAGATTTTATTCCTTTCCGGATAATAAGTCCGGATATTATTGGGGTTGAAAAACACAAAACCGTCCATTGATGGGAATACAAATTCTCCATTCTCCAAAGCATAGGCATTAGGCTCCGAACTCCCATTGAATTCATTCGTCAGAAAGCCGTCTCTTTTGGTGAAACGGTAATAGAAGACCGGAGTTTTTCTGTTTTCTGCGTACTGAAGCAGTTGTTTTTTAGGAACCTTAAAAAGACCATTATTGGAAGAAATCCAGTAAGCACCCTTTTGATCTTCCAGCATATAATGAGCAGATTGCAGATAGCCATTCCTGTCATTCGGCATCTTGATGAGTTTGTGGTTTTTGAAAAGATAAAACCCACTTTTATTCGTAGTAATCCAGATCAGATTATCCTTTGTTCTGAAAATACTTTTAATATGAATATTTTTAATGATGGGAGTTATTGCATTGCTTCCCAGTATTATCGAATACAAACCATCACTATTCCCGGTTAAAATTTCCTGATCACTGTATTGGAAAAAAATATTGACAAAACTTTTAAAATTATAAATAAAATCCGGGTTGGTGAACAGGTTGCTTTTATGAAGGCGAAGTTGAGTACCTGAAAGATCCGTAAATGTAGTTCCATAAAGATTTCCGCTTTTCATGAAACTTTCAAACCCATTGCTGATAAAAGTAGAATCTTTCTTTTTGTACCCTGAATTTTTGTAGTACCTGATAATACTGTTTCTCTTTCTGATCAGAATGTTTTCAGAATTGTCATACATCATCAGATAATTGTCATTGCACCCGAAAAGGTGTTTATTAACGATACCATTTTTTCCAAATTCTGTTCCGTCCTCCGCAATGATGGTACTTTTACTGAACGGTAGAGAAGCGTAGTACACATTGTTGGAAAAATCTGCTTCTTTTTTTGATATATAAAAATTGGTAAGTTTAAGTACATTAAGCCCGTTATTAAGCGTTCCCAGATAAAGTTTATTGAAGTCTTTATCAAAATACATAGAACAGTAGGAGTGATTGCCTATTTCCTCAAACTTTATAAGAAATTTTAAGCGGAGGTCCTTTTCATTGCCTTCTAAAATATAAATATTATCATGATTGATGATAAAAGTCTGATTGGTAATCTGCTGCCAATAAATCTTGGTATCCGGATGATTAAAAAGTGTTGGTTCTTCAGAAACAGAAAGCTGCCCTTTATGAATAGAATAGGTTTTTCTTTTCTTCAGGTCATTAATAAATAAAGTTTCATTCAGTACAAAAGTATTGTTCAGATCCTTATTGGTAAAAGGGATTGCTATTTTGGTCTCCTTTTTTCCCTCTTTATAGATAATGGCATTCTTTTCTGTAAAATAATAGGCTGAATTTTTAAACTGTATAAAATAATGAATATCATTATAGAAACTTGAGGTTATAATATTATTGGCAATTCGCTGTACAATAGTATTGCCATTGGAAAAAGCCATTTTATCACTCCCCATAAGATTGGAAAGTTTTGGAAACCTGTTTTTAATGATAATTTTATTCTCCTGAAAATTATTAAGGACCGTAATACTGTCCAGAAGCGGATCACCAATAAATTCCCCGAAATGAAGATTGTTTACTTTGAAATTATTAAACGTAATAAACGAACTCCCGTCATACCGTACAAGACCGTTTTCTGTGGAGATCCATATAAAACCATATCTGTCTTTGACAATGGCCTTTGCACTACTTTGCGGAAGCCCATTGTCTATATTGTACCACGTAGAAGTGTGGCTCTGCCCGTGAATGTTTAAATAGATGCAAGCAAATATAAATGCCCAAACTCTCATATATGTGCAAAACTGATCTATATCTCCTGCACTAATGCAAAAGACGGTTAATAATGTTTGTACAAGTCAATGTTTTTTTAATGGGCAGGAACGATTGAAAATAAATTTTTATCATTGAAGTTTTCAGGTCTTTTGTGTTTTATATTTTTTGATTGTGTAAAAATAGTGAAATTATGGCGATAAATCAGTATCTTAAAATCTGTTTTGTACAAGTTTTATCCCGGTTTGCAGACGATAGGGTACATGAAATTTTCAGAAATATTATGATATTTCAATAATAAGTGATAAATTTATACTGTATTCATTTTGAAAATATTCCTATAAATCTCAGTGCTGTACCGAACTTGTGATTGGTTTTAGGATTTTGCAAATAATAAATATTGATGCTTTTCTGTTTTTTTTAAGATTTCCTGATGAACGGTTTTTAGCTGGATTTAATTGCTTTTTGTAGTAAAAATTTGACAAAAAACTGAGGTTAATTCTACATGATATCTTTGTCAAGGCTTATGAATATTCATATTTTTGCAAAAATATTTTCACAACGAATAAAGAAGATTTATTGTATAAATAATGATTCTAAGAACACAAACGGCTTTATCTCAAAAACAAAAGAGGCTTCTTAAAAGTGAGGCCTCTTTTTTATTCTCCGATTCAAAAAATCAATTTTTAAAAATACAAAAACCTCCCATAAATACAGGAGGTGAATTAAACTGATTGTATATTGAAATGTAATTCAATCGTTATTTATTGTTTTCAAGCCACTTCAGTCTGCGTTCATCCGGAAGATGTTTTACTTTAAAGTTCTCAAAAACCGCATTGAATCCCTGTCCGTCAGGGCAGGCGGCCATTAAACCCACCATTACCGGGGTATTATCCTGAAGAGGCGCATTCCGCATCATGATATAATTTTTATCATCAAAAGAATAAAATATTTCCACAGCATCCAGCCTTCTTACTGCTTTTATCCATACCGCAGGAGGTGTTTTTTCCAATGTTATAACACTCCAGTCACTTTTGTTGTGGGTTACCACAGTGCTCAGATTATATTTGCCGTCTACAAATTCCACTCCGGCTTTGATGTAATGCTCCTTGTCGGTTCTCAGCATAAGGCCCATCTGGTCAAACCTTGCTTTATAACTACCGGTGATTTTTACTTTTGCTTCAAATTCACCACCATAAGTGGCATAATAAAAGGGAGCGTCATCCACAGTAAATCCATAATGGGAAACTCTCCAGTAATCACTCTGCGGTGTTACAAACATCGAAAGGCTGTTGTTTTTGATTTCCCATTTTTCAGGTTCATTGAACCATGTCATTTTTTCCAGACTCTGTGCAGAAAGCTTTTGAATCAGGAATAGGGCGCAAAAGCCTAAAATCAATTTCTTCATTCTCTTTGGATAAATTCTAAGGGTAAATTATTATTTTAGCAAAAGTATTATTAAACCTCATTCGCGTCAATACTGATAAATAACCATTATGGAAATCCGTGAACAGCTCAGTGGTAAATTGCTCGATAACGCTTCCAGAAAATGCATGCTTGATATAGAAGTCTACAAGCAAAGGGCACTTGTGTACTCTCAGATGGAAGGGGCAATCTGTGTATTGAGCGATATGCAGGCAAATAAAAGCTATATCTATAAATCTGCAGCAGCTGGTGAACTGGGACTGACTATGGGCGAAAATCCCACAAAAATTGACTCAATCTGGGAAGAAGAGATGCTGAAAAAAATCCATCCTGACGACCGGCTGAAGAAATATATCCATGAACTCCGTTTTTTTAAATTACTGGAAGCTATGGAAATGGAAGAGCGCACAGAATACAGTGTTGTATCAAAAATCAGGATGAAGGATAAAAATGAAGAATACCGTTGGGTAAAACACCGTATGTTTTATGTGTATTCTCCTTTCAATGGCAGATTGAGACTGGCTCTCTGTCTTTACAATATTGCCCTGACTTCATCTGCAGTCCCTGATTTTATGATTATTAATACAATAAAAGGGGAAGTTGTTGTAAAAGATAAACTTGATTATAAAAATATTCTGAGTCCAAGAGAATTGGAAGTTTTAAAATTTGTAGGGGAAGGCTACGCCAGCAAAGAAATTGCAGATCTACTTTTCATAAGTGTCAATACCGTAAGCAGACACCGGCAGAATATTCTCGAAAAACTGAAAGTAAAAAATTCTACACAAGCCTTCAAAGACAGTTTTTATTGAACATTCAGTCTGAAATATCCGAAAAGTTCACCATGTTATTTTGTATCTTATCATTAAATTTATACCTTGAATACAGATTAGCAAGAACAATAAATGATGAAAAGAAGTGAAGAAATTACCCATCAATATTTTACCTTTCTGGACAAACATATTCAGGATGTTATTTCCGGGACCGTTCCTGATTTTATGGAACTGAACGAAATTGCCGGAGAACTTGCAGTTTCTCATAAACATCTCACGGATACGGTTAAAAAAGAAACCGGAGAACATCCCTGTTATTTTTATGATGGAAAAATTATCGAACAGGCCAAACAGATGCTTATAAACTCCGATAAATCAGTTGCAGAAATTGCCCGTATTTTTACTTACGACCCATCCAACTTTTCAAAATTTTTCAAAAAAATGACCGGTTCAACTCCCGGAGAATTCAGGAATTGTAACAGGCTTTAACCTGCTTATTTTATTTCTTTAAAATTGCTGTAGTAGGGAATTTGTGACGATTTGCCTCTCTTGGTAGGGATTTAAACAGGCAGAGTTTTCCATTATTATAGGTGTTTTAGTGAATAATTACGTGAAAACGGGCTTAAAATAAACTTTTATAAATGAGATGGTTGTAAGAAATAATCGCCTTTTTTTATTATTTATATATTAATATTTCTTTATTGTTTACTTTTTTTATTAAATTTAGGTAAGAAAAAACTAATTAATTCAATAGGAAAAAAAACATTAAAAGATACAGATATATAAAATAGTTTGGTTACCAGATCATAAGAATAAATTATTGTGTCTTTAATAATATTTAATCTTAATGCAGGCGTTCAAGCCCTCTAAATAGTTATATATTTGTTTCTTTTAAACCACAACAAACAAGATTAAGGATGAGCATCAATTTCACAACAGCAACTATTAAAGACTTTGAGAATATACCAGATAATGATATGGCTCAAAGGGCTGAAATTTTTTATGAATATTTAGACTATGTAAAGTCTAATGGACACATGAATTACAGACTGAAGAACACTTCAGGAACCAATGCGATACTGAATGTAAATATTGCAAACCAAAACAGAGAATTTGTTAGTTTTGTATCAAGTGATTATTTAGGATTTACACAGCACCCCAAAGTAAAACAGGCTGCCATTGAAGGAATCGAAAAATATGGTACAGGAACAGGAGCTACTCCTCTTATCGGTGGATATTTTGACTACCATAATGCCTTAGAAAAAAAAATCTCAAGTTTTTTTAAAAGAACAGAAGATGAAGCCGTAGTATTTACTACCGGTTATACCGCTAATAGTGCTTCTTTACAATGCTTAATGCAGAAAGAAGATCTGGCTATTTTAGACATGGCAGTGCATGCCAGTGTACACGAAGGATGCGCTTTTACCAATAAAAAAACATTTCCACACAATAATTTGGAATCTTTGGAACACATTTTGAAGGTATCTGAAAATCTGTACCGTACGAAACTCGTTATTGTGGACGGAGTGTATTCCCAGGATGGTGATACCTCCCGTATTAATGAGATCTACAATCTTGTAAAAAAGTATAATGCCTTTCTAATGGTAGACGACGTACACGGTGTCGGTATCCTTGGAGAAACAGGAAGAGGTACTTTGGAACAGGCTGGATTGCTGGATAAAGTAGACATCATCACAGGAACATTCAGTAAAACGTTTGGTAACCTTGGAGGATATGTCATTGCTGATAAAAAAATAGCAGCATTTATCAGATTCCAATCCCGTCAGCAGATTTTCTCAGCAACAGCTCCGCCATCATCCGCAGGAATTGTTAAAGCCATTGATTTAATAGACGAAGAACCTATCTGGAGAGAAAAACTCTGGAACAATATCAATTATTTCAAAAAAGGGCTTGATGATTTAGGATTAGACACAGGAGTTACGTGTTCCGCAATTATTCCCGTAAAAATTGGAGATCCTTATGTAACAGGAGAAGCCGGAAAACTACTAATAGAAAAAGGAATCTATACCAACCCGATTCTTTACCCGGCCGTACCAAGAAAAGATGCGCGTATAAGGATGAGTGTGACTGCCAGACACGAAAAAGAACATCTCGACAAAACGCTGAATGCGTTTGATGATATTAATAAAAAATTGCATATTGCAAAAAAATAATAAATTATGCCTAGAAAAGTAGTGCAGGGCCCCATTAGGGACAAAGAAAAAACAAAGCAAAAACTGCTTGCTGCAGTTGGTAAAATTTTAAGAGTAAAAGGGTACTCCGGATTAAAAGTAAGTAAAATTGCTGCGGTGGCCGGATTTGATAAAAAATTGATCTATGAGTACTTTGGAAGTACAGATAAACTGATCGATGAATATATCAAATCTCAGGATTACTGGAGCCAGGTCAATCAGGACGTTGATATGGATTTTTCCGACGGCGGACATGAACTTACCAAAATGGTTGTACTTAATCAATTCGAAAACCTGAAGAAAAATAAAGAACTTCAGAAAATTATCCTTTGGGAACTTTCAGAAAGCAAACCTATTCTTAAAAAACTGGTTGAACAACGTGAAGATGTAGGTGAGGTTTTGTTTGGAAATATCTCAGATCCTTACTTCGGGGAAGGTGTCGCAACAAGACATAGAGCAATTATGGCTCTGATTGTTTCTGGTGCTTACTATCTTAACCTTTATACAGGATATAATGCCAACAAATTCTGTGGTATTGATCTGAAAACTGAAGAAGGAAGAAAAGAGATTGAAGGGGCTATTGTTGAATTGATTGACTTTGCATACAGTAAAAAAAAATAAGGGTTAAAAGTTTTCCGATTTAAGCAGAAATGTTTTTTTGTTGATATTTGAAAACTTTTAATTTTCAAATTAAAACTATATTTCTTATTTTTGACCAATGGAAAATTTTATAGTATCTGCAAGAAAATATCGTCCTCAGGAGTTTGATACGGTTGTAGGACAATCTCATATTACGGATACTTTAGAACATGCAATTGAAGAAAGCCAATTAGCTCAGGCATTGCTTTTTTGTGGACCTCGTGGTGTAGGTAAAACTACTTGCGCCCGAATTCTGGCAAGAAAGATCAATGAGAAAGATGGCTCGGTTTCAGAAGACGGCTTTGCTTATAATATTTATGAGCTGGATGCTGCATCCAATAACTCTGTAGATGATATCAGGGAACTGATAGATCAGGTAAGATTTGCACCTCAGGTCGGTAAATACAAAGTGTATATTATTGACGAGGTTCATATGCTGTCTTCTGCCGCTTTCAATGCTTTCCTTAAAACACTGGAAGAGCCGCCTGCCCATGCAATCTTTATTCTGGCAACCACGGAGAAACATAAAATTATTCCAACAATTTTATCCCGCTGCCAGATCTATGACTTCAAGAGAATTGTTATTGAAGACATTCAGAATCATCTCAAGAACATCGCCCAGAAGGAAAATATCCAGTACGAAGATGACGCATTGTACCTGATCGCTCAAAAAGCTGATGGAGCATTAAGAGATGCACTTTCCATTTTCGACAGGCTCTCAACCTTCTCTCAGAAAAATATTACGCTGGCAAAAGCAGCCGAAGTATTGAATATTCTGGATTACGATCAATATCTTAATATCGTAGATCTTGCCAAGGAAAACAAAATTCCTGAAGTGCTTTTTGCGTTCAATGAAATTGTAAAGAAAGGATTTGATCCCCACATATTCATTGCCGGATTAGGAAATCATTTCAGAGATCTGATGATGGCGCAGAATACTTCTACTATCGATCTCATAGAAGTGGGAGAGAAGACAAAATCTAAATTTATAGAACAGGGACAGAAGTGGGCCGCGCAGCAGCTGATTGATGGCATTGAAATCTGCAACCATGCAGATATTAATTATAAGAATTCTAAAAATCCAAGACTTACGGTTGAAATTGCATTAATGCAGCTGGCTTCACTGACAGCTAATTTAGGCGATACTAAAAAAAAAAGTTCCTGATTCTAGCTCCGTTTCTTAGTGAGAAACAGGAGATAAAAATGCCGGAAAAAGCCCCGGAGAAAAAAGAAGTTAAGGCAGAACAACAGCCTGCAGCTCCTGATAAAGTAGAGGTCACTCCAGTAACAAAAACAACCAAGCCATTATCAAGACCGGGAATTTCTTCCGGTTTCAGCATCAATTCTTTCCTGAATAAAGAAGATAAAGCAGAAACAACAGAAACAATTGTTGTGAAAAATGAAAATCTTCCTCAACACCATTTTACAGATACAGATCTGCAGATGGAATGGAAAATTATGCTTAAACAGCTTCAGGTAAAAAATAACTTTGTTTTTAATGCAGTAAAAACCTTCAAACTTGAAAAAGCTGAGGAAAATAAAATCAAAGTTTTATTCCCTTCAGATTCTGCCAAAGTAGAATTTGATAAAATAAGCGGAGAATTTTTTAATCATTTTAAAAGAAAAATTCAAAACCATATGATTGAGGTGGAATACGTCAGAGACGTTGAAAATCTGAAGATTGAGGTTGTGACCAAGAGGAAAATGTTTGAAAAAATGATCGAAAAAAATCCACTTTTAAAAGATCTTGATGATTTAATGAAGTTTGATTTGACATAATTTTTATATATTTGTCAAATATTTCTGTTGAAAATATGTTTTCGACAAGAACAAATTATAACCAGAAAGGCTAAAACAAACGCATTTCTAGAATAAAATGGAAAAATTGACTAACACATATCTGTCTTTTTTTGCACCCGCTAATTACTTTTTTAGCGGTTATTTTAGTTTTTCTGCTTCTTATTATAGAAATTTCAGAACGTATTACCGATTTTATTGGTACTGTTAACTGAATTTCTTTCCAAAAAATACAGGAGAAGTAGAGCCCTATTATTTTCCTGATTCCTTTAAACAATTTTGAACGGCATTTTTTGAAAAGAATTATAAATTAAATTTTATAATCCAAAGGGCTATTGCTGTCAACGAAAAAATTATATAAAAAAACAATAAAATTTAGAATATGAATTTAAATGATTTGAAAAATGAGTGGATCGATGGGCTTACACAGCCTCTAATGATCGCGGGACCATGTAGTGCGGAAAGTGAAGCTCAGATGCTTGAAACTGCAAGGAGAATTAAAGAATCCAATGCCAATGTATCTGTTTTCCGTGCAGGAATCTGGAAGCCTCGTACCAAACCAAACGGGTTTGAAGGAGTAGGAGTGATAGGTTTGAACTGGCTAAAAAAAGTAAAAGAAGAGTATGGTTTCAAAACAGCGACCGAAGTTGCTAACGCACACCACGTATTTGCCGCTCTGGAGGCAGATGTAGATGTTCTTTGGATTGGAGCGCGTTCTACAGTAAATCCATTTACAGTACAGGAAATTGCAATGGCTTTAAGAGGAACAGATAAGCCTGTATTCGTGAAAAACCCCGTTAATCCGGACCTTGCATTATGGATTGGAGCATTGGAAAGACTCTTAGGTCAGGATATTAAAAACCTGGGAGTAATCCACAGAGGATTTTCAACATACCAGAAAACAAAATACAGAAATAACCCGAACTGGCAGATTGCCCTTGACTTCAAGAGCCAGTTTCCCAATATTCCAATGCTGATTGACCCTTCACATATCTGCGGAAACAGAACAGGTCTTGCTGATATCACTCAGGAAGCTCTTAACGTAGGATACCAGGGAGCTATCATTGAATCACACTGCAATCCTGATGAGGCGTGGAGTGATGCTTCTCAGCAGATTACTCCGGAAGTTCTTGCAGACCTTATTGGTAATCTGAAAGTAAGAAGCTCTAACCTTGCAGGTTTTGAAGGTGAAATGGGTAGACACAGAACCTTAATCTCAGATCTTGACTTCCAGTTAATTGAACTTCTTTCTCAAAGAATGAAAATTTCTGAAAAGATCGGTAAGCTTAAAAAGGAGAATGATATCGCGATCTTCCAGCCTGAACGTTGGAAAGTAATCACTGAATACGCTACTCAAAAAGCGAAAGAAACAGGAATGTCTCAAGAATTTATTGAAAAAGTCTTTAAAGCAATTCATGAAGAATCTATTGAAGTTCAGAATAGCATTATGATCGATAAGAGATAAATTGCAGGCAGCGGTAAAGAGATTGGGGTTTTAAAGTATAATAGTTTTAATTTCTGAAATCCATTACCTGCTTACAGCAAAAAATATTTATTAGGGCTTAGACCTCAGGATGTAGAAAATAGAAACATGTGTTTTTAACCTATTTCCCGAATTCTAAGCCCTAATTCCTTATATTTGCATCAGTATTATCTATGAAAGGAAAAATCATTAAATCTACAGGCAGCTGGTACCAGGTTTTGGAATTGGAAACAAATAAAATTTTCGAGGCCAGAATCAGGGGGAAATTCAAATTAATAAAAACAAGACTTACCAATCCACTTGCTGTAGGAGATTTTGTTGAGTTTCAACTGGAACAGGATGATATTGCCTGGATCACGAAAATTGAGCCACGTTCCAATTACCTGATCAGAAAATCAGTAAACCTTTCAAAAGAAGCCCATATTATTGCTTCCAATATTGATTTGGCCTGCTTTATCTTTACCCTAAAGCATCCTGAAACATCCTTAGGATTCCTGGACAGATTTCTGGCATGTTGTGAGGCTTATAATATTACACCACTGATTCTTTTTAATAAGATTGATGTTCTCCATGGAGAAGAAATAGAAATTGTAAAAGATATTGAATTTCTCTACCAGGAAATTGGATATCAGACACTGGAAATATCATCTTATTCAAGACTGAACCTTGATCAGCTGGAAGAAATCCTTAAAGATAAAACTTCAGTGTTCTTCGGGCACTCTGGTTGTGGAAAGTCGACTCTGGTAAATGCTTTACAGCCAGGATTAAATTTAAAAACATCCGAAATTTCAGATACCCACCTGAAAGGAAAACATACAACAACTTTTGCACAGATGCACTTCTGGGATTTTGGCGGAAATGTGATCGATACCCCCGGTGTCCGTGAATTTGCCATGATTGATATTGAAAAAGAAGAAGTACAGCATTATTTCCCTGAGATTTTTAAAAAGAGAGAAGAGTGCAAATTTCATAACTGCCTTCACGTGAATGAGCCGAAGTGTGCCGTTCTTGATGCCCTTGAAACAGGCGAGATACAACATTCCCGCTATGCCACTTACATTAAATTGATGGATGAAGCAGAAGAAGCTTCCCAAAAATAAAATATACAGAGAGACTATCATTAAATAGTCTCTTTTTTTGTTTTAAAGTTTTCTATTACTTTAACCTGCCACTCCTTGTCAAGGTTTAAACCTTGACAAGGAGTGTTTTAAATAGGTCTTTATTTAATTACCTCTGTGATTTTAGTAACGTATTCTATAATATTATTTATTTAAAGAATAAATTAAATGCTATAATTGATTGTCAGTTTTTTAATACTTGGTGTGTTGAATTTTAATGAAAAAAAATCTGTTTTTTAATAACTCTACTTTTTGATGTGACAAATTTGGCAGATAACTCCACTTTTGGCATATTTTAGTTGACAGGAAAAATGATATTCTGGAAAATCCGATTATTCTATTAATTGAAATAAAAGAAATAATATTAATAAATATCCCTTTTTATAGCTTTTAAAATTATTGAATTGATAAAAAATGACTGTTTTTTTTGAAAATAAAAAACCCAGCCGAAGCTGGGTAAAAACTAATAACCATGAAAACTCAAATTAAACATGAGAATCGCAATAGAATAAACAATTACTGTGCCAAAGATTGCTTCATAATTTCTTAATAAAAGTTATTTTTATGTTAAAAAAAAATTAAAATAAAAATCAAAGATATTTTTTGTAATTTTGCGCCATTAAAAAAATATACATTTATGTCTAACATTACATTCACTATGATTAAGCCTGATGCAGTTGCTGACGGACATATCGGTGCTATATTGGGTAAGATTGCTGAAGGAGGTTTTAAAATCAAAGCTTTAAAATTAACTCAGCTTACAGTTGCTGATGCAAAAAAATTCTATGAAGTACATGCTGAAAGACCATTTTACGGTGAGTTGGTAGAATTCATGAGCTCTGGTCCTATCGTTGCTGCAGTTTTAGAAAAAGATAATGCAGTTGAAGACTTCAGAACATTAATCGGTGCTACTAACCCTGCAGAAGCAGCTGAAGGTACAATCAGAAAGATGTTTGCAAGAAGCATCGGAGAAAATGCAGTTCACGGTTCAGATTCTGACGAGAATGCATTAATCGAAGCTCAGTTCCATTTTTCAGGAAGAGAGATTTTCTAAGAAAATTATCTTACAAAATAAAAGATCCGGAGAATTTTCTCCGGATTTTGTTTTTTAAGACATTCCTATTAAAGATTATTTTCAATGGCACCTACATTTTCTCTGTAGAGTTCAAGAGGTTTGTTGAGTAAAACAGCAATGACAGTCATCTGTTTGTCTAGTTTTTCTTTTGGAATATCAATGTAAATAATTCCCGGTCTGGCGCTCCAGTAAAGCTTATTGTAAATGGTGTGTGAGAGCATTGTACCTTCTCCCACAATTCTGATTCTTGCAATCTCATTTTTTATTCCCTTAAGGGCAATAGGGCCTGTAGGTGTTCCTTCCACAAAAAGATAGAGTGTCTGTTTATCTTTAGACAATGCACTCATTCCTGGATAATGTCCATCCGGTAATCCTTTCTCAGTTTCATAAAGTGCTTCCGCATGCTTACTTATCCATTGTAGAGTTTCCTGATTGGTGTTGGGTGTTTTCTTGATTTTCATATCAAGGCCATCACTGGTTAGTCCTGAAGAAGTTGGTAGATTATGACCATTATATAGGGCATTGGCTATAGTATAGACTGCTTCCTGTGTGTTTTTGTTATCCAGAATTTCTGCGAGAGGGCGATCTTCATTCTTAAAGTCTTTCAAAAATAAAGGGGGAGTATCAAAAGTAAGCTCTACAACGGTGACATCTTTGTCAAATTTTACATTAGAAAAATTCAATGTCAGTGTTTTTTCAGCATTGTAGTCCATTTTGATAACAGCAGAAGGATCTCCGATAATTTTTGCCGAAGTAGGTTTTGTTCCCAGTCCATAAATCTTTGTAAAGTTTTTGGCTTCCTCGAGATAAAGGAATAACGACTTTTTTGTGGTGGATAAAGAAGACTTTCCTTTATAATTTTCAAAAGGAATTCCACGGGTTGTTTCATAAATGGCATGCTGATTTTTGGAAGTCCAGCGGCCAAGATTTTTCAGAATTTCAATCTGTTCTTCGGGAATGGTGCCATCTGATCTGGGTCCGATATCAAGCAGAAGGTTTCCTCCCATACTGATCACGTCTGCCAGAGTTCTGACAATCATATTAGGTGTTTTATAACTTTTATCGAAAGGCTGATATCCCCAGGAATCATTCATAGTATAACAAAGTTCCCAGTATGGATTTTGTGGCGGAACTACAGGTATTCCCTGTTCAGGAGTATCATAATCCCCATGAGTAGTAAGCCTTGAATTGATGATAATGTCAGAATTGTGTTTTTTAAGCAGTTCCAGTGTTTGAGAAGTTTTCCATTCCTCAGAAGTATGTTCCCAGTCTCCATCGAACCAAAGAAGGTCAGGCGAGTACTGAGAAGAAAGTTCATTAAGCTGGCTTTGATAATAGCTGATGAAGTTCTGCCATCGTTTCGGGTCGTCTTTTATTTTGTACCGTTTTTTTGTCCGGGTGTTGATGTCGTAATAAGGATGGCTCCAATCCGGCAATGAGAAATAAAGTCCTGTTTTTAATCCGGAATTTTTCAAAGCGGAAACAAAAGGACTTAAAACATCTTTTTTTGCCAAGGACTGTCCGGGAATAGTAATCGCTTTTTCAGCCTTAGAGTTCCATAATGAAACTCCGTCATGGTGTTTGGTTGTAATAACAGCATATTTTGCTCCGGATTCTTTAATAAAGTTTACCCATTGTTCAGGCTGGTATTTTGAAGCTGAAAAACCATTCAGCTGTTTCATGTAATTTTCGTGATTGATATAATTGTTGAAAAATGACCATGATTCGGAAATTCCATTCACGGAGTAGATTCCCCAATGAATAAAAATACCCAGTTTGGCATTTTTAAACCATTCCATTTTCTTGCTGCTGTCAACCGTTTGAACCTGTGCGTTGATATGATAAGCCGATAAAGTCAACCCAAGGAAAACAGCTTTAATCAGACTGTTTTTCATAT
Organism: Chryseobacterium sp. GVT01B; assembly: GCF_019970045.1. Lineage (GTDB taxonomy): Bacteria > Bacteroidota > Bacteroidia > Flavobacteriales > Weeksellaceae > Chryseobacterium. Next base: position 427,265 of record NZ_JAHXYI010000002.1, on the reverse strand, counting down.
ATAGTTTTATTTTACCATTAAATATAATTAAAGAAAACATTACCACAACAATTTCTCAATATTTACTCATAATTATTATCAGAGTGTTTCCTTTATTATTGTATTTTTATGATTTAAACTAAAAACCATCTCCATCTAATTTGAACTTAGAATAAAAGTTTGAATAGATTGGATTAGATAAATGGAACGTTTATTGTAAATTTTATCTGAAAAAAAAGCAATTATGAAAATTCCAGTAGTATTAATGGCGAGTTTATTAGCGGTAGGAGTTTCTGCACAAAGCACTAAACCTGAAGCTAAAACTAAAAAGCCTGTAAAAAAAGTAAAAAGAGCAGCAACGCCCGACACCGTTGAAAAGAAAAAACCGGGAACTCCTAAACCAATTGTAAAAAAAGATACGCTTGTTCTTCGTGGCTATGGCTGTCCGGCTTGTGGAATGGGATAAAAGATGAAAAAAACAGTGTTAGGAATATCAATGATGGCAGAAGCTGATTTTGTTTCTGCTGTTTTGCCATTGCTGCAGAACAACGCTGTTGATGTTCTGGAATGGTCCTTTGATACCCTTTATTACATCAATGAACCTGACTGGCTTCGTGATCTGCTGAACTTTTATGCAGAAAACAACCGTTTGATAGGACATGGCGTTTATTATTCCCTGTTTGATGCAAGGTGGACAGAAAGGCAGGAAGAGTGGCTGCAAAAGCTAAAAGAAGAAGTCAGCCTGAGAAAGTATAATCATATCACGGAACATTTTGGTTTCATGAACACTGAAAACTTTCATCAGGGAGTGCCATTGCCGGTATCTCTGCATCCCAAAACTTTACAGATAGGAAAAGACCGATTGTACAGACTTCAGCAGGCTGTGGATATTCCTGTAGGTATAGAAAATCTGGCTTTTTCATTTTCTATAGACGATGTAAAGGAACAAGGAGTATTTCTTGATAAACTAACCGAAGACACCAATGGCTTTCTGATTCTTGATCTTCATAATATTTATTGTCAATCCTGTAATTTTGAAGTAGAAATAGAGGAAATAATTGATCTGTACCCTTTAGATAAGGTAAAAGAGATTCATCTTTCCGGTGGAAGCTGGCAGGAGAGTGTGTACGGAAAAAAGCAGGTGAGAAGGGATACGCATGATGATGTTATTCCTGAAGAGATTTTTTTTATTTTACCCTCTGTTTTAGCAAAATGTCAAAATCTGGAATATATTATTATTGAAAGGCTGGGGCATACGTTGAAAACAGAAGAGGATAAAGAAAATTTCCTAAATGATTTCAATAAAGTTAAAACAATAATCGAAGCTTCAGATTGGAAAGAGAAAGAAAAGAGGAGTTGGAACAAGCGGCAAATACAACTTACGGAGAAGCCTTTAGAAGATCTGGCATTATTTGAAGAACAATCGAGGCTTACAAGGCTTCTTTTTGACGGGGCAGGAGCTGGGATCATCAAAGATCAGGATTTTCATTATTTTAAAACAAAGAACTGGGATCCCGAAATGATTCTTACGGCCCAGAATATTATTAAAAAATGGAATCCTTATTAATTCTATCCTGATAACCAAAATCAAAATATATGAAAATGACAACACTAGTATTGATCATTACTGCTGTCCTCACTGCTCTGATAGGAGGACTTTTCTATGCTTATTCATGTTCTGTAGTTCTCGGACTGGGAAAACTCTCTGATGTGGAATATCTGAAAGCAATGCAGAACATCAACCGGGAAATTCTGAATCCGGTTTTCTTCATGAGTTTTATGGGAACAGCGATTCTCCTTCCGGTATCTGCCTTTTTGTTTCGGGGATATCAGCCTGCTTTTATTTTTCTCCTGCTGGCTGCGCTGGCTTATCTGATCGGAGTTTTTGGAGTGACGGTTGCCGGAAATGTCCCGATGAATGATGCGTTAGATAAATTTGATATTTCCAGTTCTACAACAGAAGCGATCCGGCAGATGCGTGATAATTTTGAAAACAGATGGAATTTTCTGAATAATATAAGAACGGTCTTTTCTGTCGTTTCAATCATTTTTGTAGTCTGTGCCTGTATTTGGAACAGGGAGGTGTAAAAAGATTTGGAATAGGTGAAAATACTTAATGATAGATTCAGTATTTCTACGGATGCATACGTATGGTTTTATTCTGATCTTTGTAATGTTAGCAAGACAAAACAGCGTTTTAACATTCAAAATGTTGAAAAAAAATTTATAACCAAGAAGACTTCATTTCAAACAAGAGAAAAGGCAGCCATTGGCTGCCTTTTTTGTTTATGATAAAAATACTTATTAAATCTTTAGAAGCTCAATAGTTCTCTCAGGGCTTTCTGCGGAGAAAACAGCATTTCCTGCCACAAGAACATCAGCTCCTGCTTCAAAAAGCTTAGAAGCGTTGTCAAGATTCACTCCACCATCAATTTCGATAAGTGCCGTAGAGTTGTTGCTTAAGATAAGGTCTTTGGTTTCAGCAATCTTTTTGTAAGTGTTTTCAATGAATTTCTGTCCTCCAAATCCGGGATTTACACTCATTAACAATACCAGGTCCACATCTGCAATAATGTCTTCAAGCATTAATACAGGAGTGGAAGGGTTTAAAACAACACCTGCTTTTACTCCTTTACTCTGAATGTGGTGAATCGTTCTGTGAAGATGCGTACATGCTTCATAATGAACGGAAATAAGGTCCGCACCATGATTGATGAATTCATCAACATATTTCTCAGGCTCCACAATCATCAGGTGAACATCTACAAATTTTTTGGCATGCTGCTGAACAGTTTTCATTACCGGAAAACCAAATGAAATGTTAGGTACAAATCTGCCGTCCATTACATCAATGTGAAACCAGTCGGCCTGAGAGTTGTTCAGCATTTCAATGTCTCTTTGCAGGTTCCCAAAGTCTGCAGATAAAAGGGATGGAGCAATAAGCTTCGTTTTCATTTTTACTTTTTATACTTTTTATTTAGATATAAGATACTAGATCTCAGATTTCAGATTTTTAAAGAGCATAAGTATGCAGTTATTTGAGTCTGGTGTCTGTTATCTTATATCTGAAATCTCATTTAATGATATTTCAGTTTCATTTCCGGTTTGATCTTAAGAACTGTTTCATAGATTAGCTTAATAACATTAGCTACATCTTCCTTAGACACCATTTCTACCGTAGTATGCATATAACGCAAAGGTAAGGAAATTAAAGCACTTGGCACCCCGCCGTTGGAATGGGCAAAAGCATCAGTATCAGTTCCTGTAGCTCTGCTTGCCGCAGCTCTTTGGAAAGGAATTTTTTTAGTTTTTGCCGTATCAATAATCAATTCTCTGATCGTGTGGTGAACACTCGGAGCAAAGAATACTACCGGCCCTGCACCGCATTTCTGATCTCCTTCTTTTTTCTTTTCAATCATCGGAGTTGTAGTGTCGTGGGTAACATCTGTTACAATGGCAATATTGGGTTTGATGGTGTCAGCAATCATGTCTGCTCCGTATAAACCTACTTCTTCCTGTACAGAATTGGTAATGTAAAGTCCGAATGGGATAGATTTCTTATTTTCTTTTAAAAGTCTGGCAACTTCTGCAATCATGAAGCCTCCGATTCTGTTGTCCAATGCTCTGCAGACAAAATATCTGTCATTCATTTCGAAGAACTCATCTGGGTAAGTGATCATACATCCTACAAAGATTCCCATTTCTTCCACTTCTTTCTTGGTAGTTGCACCACAGTCGATGAAGATATTTTCGATTTTCGGAGTAGGCTCATTCTGATTTGTTCTTGTGTGAATAGCCGGCCATCCGAATACTCCTTTTACGATTCCGTTTTCTCCGTGAATATGGACAACTTTTGAAGGAGCGATCGTTTGATCGGAACCTCCGTTTCTGATCACATAGATTAATCCGTCATCCGTAATATAATTAACGTACCATGAAATTTCATCAGCATGCGCTTCAATCACTACTTTAAATTCAGCTTCCGGATTGATGATCCCATAACAGGTTCCATAATGGTCTACTTCTATTTTGTCAACATAAGGTCTGATATAGTCCATCCAGACTTCCTGTCCTTTGTGCTCATAACCTGTTGGTGATGAAGTGTTTAAATATTTCTCTAAAAATTTCAAAGATTTCTTTTCAAATTTCATAAAAAGGAATGATTTTTGCGTTTAATTTTTCTTCTTATAAGTGTAAAAATAATGAATTTTAGTAAGATTATCTGCCTTTTTATTTTCTTTTTTGGAGTCAGTGTTTTTGGCCAAAAGGATGGGGTAGTGGCAAAACCACTCAATCAATATCCGGCTGAATCATTGAAGACAGATGAATTTGGAAATAAATATTATTATGACGAGCAGCAAAAAGTCAAGATTTATGAAATCAACGGCGAGCCTGTAGTCGTATTAGACGAGTTGGTTTTGGTTAATAAACCAAGATTTAATAATCAACTGGATAAAAATTACTACTATTTTCTGAATAAAAAGCTGTACAGAGTATATCCGCTATTTGTTACCGCATTACAGCAATACAGAGATATCCAGAAAGATATGAATGATATGGATAGTAAAGCTAAAAGAAAATTTGTAAGAGAAAGACAGAATATGCTGGCGGATCAGTATGAAAAACAGCTGAGAGACCTTACCACTACCGAGGGGCAGGTTTTTGCAAAGCTCATGAACAGAGCTACCGGAAAAAATGTCTTTGAAATCATCAAGGAGTTGAGAGGTGGATGGAGTGCTTTCTGGTGGAATGTAAAAGGAAAAATGGCTGATATTGATCTTAAAGAACAATATGATCCACACAAAAACAGAACTGATGAATTTGTAGAGTCATTGCTTCAGTCCAATTGGAATTCAGGGTATTTACAGCCTTACCCGGGAGCAAGCGATTTTAAAGTCAAGAAATAATAAAAATTCCTGTAAGAACACTTACAGGAATTTTTCTTTTAATTTATCAAATACAATCTTATCTATCGGAAGAGGAAAAGGATTGTCTGGTCTGTCGATATCAATCCATTCTGTTTTTTCGATGCAGGGATCCATGATAATAAAATCTTCTTCATTCACTATGTCTACTATATAATATATGGTAAGAAGCTGCTCGTTTTCTTTGAATCGTGAAACCAGAAAGTTTTCCTGAGTGTAAAAATGTTCCAGGACATTGATCTGTACATTCAGTTCTTCATCAAACTCGCGATGCAGGCATTCCAGTACCCCTTCACCATATTCCAATCCGCCACCCGGAAATTTCATTAAAGGTTCGCCGGCATATTCTTCAAATAAAGTAAGAACTTGTTTGTCTTTTACTGCACACGCATACACTCTAATGTTGATCTTATCTATCATATATATAATGTATAATATTTGTATAGCTAATGTAAGGAATTTTGTTGAGAAAAAGCTGGGAGTTGGAAGCACGAAGCCGGAAGTTTAATGCTATTTATTTTAAAATAAAAAATCAATATTAATAAAACAGTTTGTTGTAAAGATCCAGCTTCCATCCCTCCGGCTTCCATTCTATAATTTAATGGCATTGATCATCTCTCTCTTTCCCGGAGGCCCCTGTTTTTTTTCTACCTGGAAATTCAGCTCCTGAAGAATTCTTCTTACACTGCCTTTAGAAGAGTAGGTGGTTAATAATCCGTTAATGGCCATTTTGTCAGAAACCAGTTCAAATAATGGCTTTTCCCAAAGATCAGGCTGCACTCTGGCACCGAAACAATCGAAATAAACAAGATTGATTTTAGGCAAATCGATGTCTTTCAGGTCAAAAAAATCACATTCTATCTTTTTAAGGTTGAATCCACTAATGATTTCTACTGACTTTTCCCAATCTGCCAGATGAATTTTCTGATAAATATTTTTAAACTCAGGGTTGTCAAAATGTTCAAAGTATGCCAAATCCTTAACTTCGGATTCATTTATGGGGTATTTTTCAAGCGAAAAATAATTGATGACATGATTTTTGTCAGTTTTTAAATATTCATTAATTGTTACCAAAACATTCAAACCTGTTCCAAAACCGAGTTCTAAAATATTAATTTCGCAATCATTTATCAAATTCAATCCATTTTTAATAAACACATGTTCGGCTTCCTGAAGTGCTCCGTGATGTGAATGGTAGTTTTCATTCAACTCATTGATAAACAATGTTTTACTACCGTCGTTTGTGGTCTTAATCTCTCTTTTCAAGCTATTTTTTTGTCAAATTTACTCTAAAATTTTTATATTTAGAAAATTATGTTAAATTTGTAGAACATCGTAAAAATTTTAAAAAATGATAATTCAAAAAACTGAAAACTCCAGAATTTCTACATTTGACCCTAACGATTTTTCATTTGGTGGTACTTTCATAGATCATATGATTATATGTGAGTATGAAGATGGGAAATGGGGTGATGTAAAATTAGTTCCTTACGGTCCGATTCCATTTACACCTGCCATGATGGGAGTAAACTATGGACAAGCTTGTTTTGAAGGTATGAAGGCCTATAAAGACAAAGACGGGCAGGTTTTCCTTTTCAGGCCTGAAAAGAATTTTGAACGTATCAATAAGTCAGCAAAGCGTCTTGCTATGCCTGAGGTGACTGAAGAAATGTTTTTAGACGGGTTAAAAGCTTTAGTAGATTTGGACAGAGAGTGGATTCCTCAGGGGGAAGGAATGTCTCTTTATATCAGACCATTGATTTTTGCTACAGAGGAAGCTTTGAAAGCAAGAGTATCTAATAAATATATGTTTGCTATCGTTGCAACACCAGCGAAGAGCTATTATTCAGAGCCGGTATCTGTAAAAATCTCTGATCACTATTCAAGAGCTGCAAACGGAGGGGTAGGTTCTGCAAAAGCTGCAGGTAACTACGCTGCTTCTTTCTATCCTACGCAATTGGCGATCGAAGAAGGATATGAGCAAATTATCTGGACGGATGATGCTACTCACGAATATTTCGAAGAAAGTGGTACAATGAATGTATTTGTAAGAATCAACGATACGATCTTTACACCTCCAACTTCTGAAAAAATTCTTGACGGAGTAACAAGAGACAGTTTCATCCAGTTAGCTAAGAAAAGAGGAATTGAAGTGAAAATAGAACCAATTCCTGTGAAAACAGTTATTGAAGCGTTGAAGAACGGTTCTCTTAAAGAAGTCTGGGGAGTCGGTACAGCTGTTGTTACCACTCAGTTCCAGGCTTTAGGATATGAAGGTGAAAAACTTGAGCTTCCAAGATTATCTGACGAAGAAAGTTTCGCTGCTCTTCTTAAGAAAGACTTGGTAGACCTGCAAAACAACCTTTCTGAAGATCCTTTCGGATGGAGAGTTGTGGTAGATCACGCTTTAGAAACAGTTTAATATTTTTTTAAATAAACTATATAAAAGTCGGGTTTTTCCCGGCTTTTTTTGTATTTATGTAGTCGTATACAATGTATGAATGACTTTTAATTCGGGGATTCAATCAGTTGCCTTGTTTTATTAATAGATTGATACATTTTTACATTCGCATATTTCTGGGTCAAGTTTTGTAATTGATTCGCGAAATGTGTATTTTCGCAAAAGTTTATGAAAAAAATACTCTTCATATCAGTCATAAGCCTGTTGAGCTGCAACAGAAATACACAGACGGCCCATCCTCCGGTAGGCGGTGTTTTAAGCCAAAAAGATCTGGATGTTTCTAAAAACAGGATGAAAAATCTGAATACCATAGAAAGAGGCCAGATTCAGGATTGGATCAATGGCCAGTCTGTGAAATTTTATCCTACGCAGCTTAATTACTGGGTAACGGCAGAAGGCTATGATCAGAGAGAAAGAAGAAAAGATGAAACTTTGATTTCTTACTCTTATGATCTGTATGATTTTGATCAGACCAAAATCTACGACCAGTCTTTTGAAAGAAGAGATGCCAGATTCGGGCACTTTGATGAACTGAGGGCAGTGGAGAACGCTTTGCGTTTTATACATGATGGAGAGGAAGTGACGCTTTTGGTGCCGTCTTCTTTGGCTTACGGAACTTTCGGAGACGAAAAGAAAATAGATAACGACATTCCATTAATCATAAAATTAAAAGCTCTATAATACATGAAATTGTTTAACAAGAATATAATTCTGGCAGCGGCAAGTATTTCGCTGATGAGTTGTACCCCAATTTATAAAAAAATGAACGTAGACAAAGAAACTTACGAAGGTCTTAATGACGGGCTTTATGCCAATCTTCAAACTACAAAAGGTAACTTAATTGTAAAATTTGAGGACAAGAAAGCACCAGTAACTGTAGCCAACTTTATTGGTCTTGCAGAAGGGAAAATCGACAACAAAGCTAAGGCTAAGGGAGTTCCTTATTATGACGGAACTATTTTCCACAGAGTAATCAAAGATTTCATGATCCAGGGAGGAGATCCTCAGGGAACTGGAGCAGGTGATCCGGGATATAAATTCGAGGACGAAAGAAACGATCTTAAACATACAGGAAAAGGTATCCTTTCTATGGCGAACTCAGGGCCTAATACAAACGGTTCTCAGTTTTTCATCACTGAAGTTGCTACACCTTGGTTAGATGGAAAACACACAATCTTCGGAAAAGTGGTAAAAGGAAATGACGTAATCGATGCTATTGCTAACGTTGAAAAAGGAGCTCAGGATAAGCCTAAAACAGATATCGTTTTAGAAAAAGTGTCTGTTTTCAGCAAAGGTGATGAGTACAAGCACTATGATGCAGCTAAAACTTTCAGCGAAGGAAAAGCTAAGATTGCAGAAAACAATAAGGCATTTTTAGCTAAAGAAGAGGCTGAAAAGAAGAAAAGAGAAGAAGAATTCAAAGCTAACCAGGAGAAATTAGTTGAAAACCTAAAAGCTGGTATGCAAAAAACTGAATCAGGTCTTTACTATAAAATTACAAAAACAGCTGACGGTAAAGCTCCAAAAGCTGGTGATAATGTATCTGTACACTATGCAGGTAAATTAGTAGACGGAACTGAATTTGATTCTTCATTCAAAAGAAATGAGCCGATCGAAATTCCAATCGGAATGGGAAGAGTAATCAAAGGTTGGGATGAAGGTATCCTGTTATTGAAAGAAGGTGAAACTGCTACATTACTGATTCCGCCGGCAATGGCTTACGGAGAGAGAGGAGCAGGAGGAGTGATCCCGCCAAACTCTTGGTTGGTTTTCGATGTTGAGCTTGTAAAAGTAAAATAACTGAATCTTTTTAAGATATGAAAACCGTTCCGGAAGGGACGGTTTTTTTGTTTGCATAAATACCGTATAAATACGGATTTCGGCAAATGTCAATTACTTCTATCTTTACCCGACACTTATAAGAAACAAAATAAAAATATGTTTGATCTGAATTACGACCTCATAAAAAAAGAAATAGAGTCAGAAATATGTGAAGAACACGGTCTGCATCCGGAATTGATTAAAACAGATGAAGGCTTCGGAATAAAAGCCTGTTGTGAACCTTTCAGAGAAAAGATGGTTGAGAAATCCGGAACTATGATCGAAGAAGAAACCAAAAAGATCCTTGATGAAATGATGAAGGATCTCTTCAAAGAATAAGTTTTTACGATGTTAAGATAACTTTGTTATCACGAGCTGCTCCGGAGGGGGTGGCTTTTTTGTTGAAAGATTATATTTTATAAGGATCATTAACTATAAAATAAGCCTGGGTTTTAAATAGTAGAGTTAACTGTACAAATAAAAAAAAACCGCCCCAAACAGGACGGTTTTTTTAGTAAAAATTAATTGAAAGTTATATTTTAATATCTTTTCTTCATACCTGTTCTGGTTAAAGAACTGATGAATACAAGGCCAAAGCCGATATAAGCAGCAAATGCCGTCAGATATATAATTAAGCTGTTTAAGCTTGGTTTTAAGGCGTATACCAATACAGAAAAGGCAGCAAAACTTAACACGAGCAATACGCTCCAGATATTCATTTTTGCAGCATCTTCATTTCTCTTAAAAATCATTTCAAAAAAGTCTCTCATCATTACTTACATTTTAAGGGTTATACATTAATTAATATGATAAAGGCGTACTCATCACGGTAAAAAGAATAAATTCCTTTACAGGGCTAAGGTTCACGATGACTTTGCCATTTATTTATATCCTAATACCGGGCTAAAAGTCCGGGATATTTTTGTTTTTTTTGAATCAATAAATGATTCCTGGTTATTGATGATACCAGTGAGATACGGGGTGCAAAATTGCAGTGAAAAATCAACGGGGGGTTAATTAATCACGAACCCGTATCTGGTACGGCATCGTAGAAAAAAAAGGATTCATATACTAGATATGAATTTGAATCAGTGGAAAAACTGAAAATCCACAGAAAACCTTTTTTCTCATCCTTAGTGTTTTTTTAATTTTTTCTCAATATCTTACATGCCAATATTATGCCAAAGTAAAAGTTTCGCGATTAACACTTTGTTTCACGGGATTGATGAAGTTCCTGATGAAGCGTGTTTTCAACTATTATTTCCTTAAACAACGAAAAATTTTCCGTTTTTAAGGGTGAGTTATTGGAAATAAAGAAAATTTTACGGCGCAATTATTTTTTTTATATTTAAAATACTTTAAAATTACTTAGAACGTGCATCGGGAAAGTTTAAAAGATAGCATCAATATCTGTATAACCAATCTTTTAGGGTTGGCGAAAATTAATTGTTGGAATACCATTTCCCCCAACTTGCTTTTCATTCTGTCTGATTTTAATGAATTTAAAGGAGTGAATTCCACTGAACATAATATGTCCCGGAATAGGGCAAATAATTCAAAAAACTTACTCACTTTAGATTCAGCAGTGGAGATTTTACAAAAAGAGTTTAATGATCTTTATGATATTACTCTGTATATTTTCCGGGCAAATACAAAAGAAACTATATTAGAAATTCAATATTACAGAAAATCAAATTTTGATGCTGATTACTTTGCTGCAATAAAAAATGATTCTCCGAGGTTTCATTCGAAAATTGCAATGCCTGGATATGTATTAGAAGGAGAGAAATTTGATGTCAATTGGGAATCTGGAGGTGGGATACATCATGTTTGGAAAAACTTTTTGTGGAGAAATTTTTTGTGTAAACGTAAAATTAAAAATCTCAAAGGATAATTTTGTAGGATATATTTTATTAATGGCATCATCATGTTTAATTTTAAAACACAAATGCCACAAATATTTCGCACAAATTTCACAAATAGAATCGTAGCAATCAATTTATCAAAACACAGGAACAATCATCTGTGTGAATCTGTGAAATCCGTGGTTATAAAAAAATAATCACTATAAGTTTTGGCTAAAGCCCTTGGGAGATAATCATAAAAGATAAACGAGGCTCGCTTCATTTACGCTCAGGATGATAGTCCATTCCTATTGAATTGAAATAATGAAAAGCGCTATTAAAAAACAAAAACCGCCTCTAAAGACGGTTTTTTATATTTGTTACCAGTTTTTATCAATCATGTAGATAATCTGTGTTAAAGCTGTAGCGCCTAATAAAAGCTCTCTTCGGTTCACTTTTTCAAAAGTATCTTCTTCTGTATGATGGATGTCGAAATAGCGCTGAGAATCCGGCATCAATTCAGCGGCAGGAATTCCCATGTCATGAAGCGGGTAGAGGTCTGTTCCGGAAAACCGCTCTTCAAAATTATACACTCCGTAAGGAAGGAATAGATTTGACCAGCTTTTGATCTGATTTCTTTTGGCATCATCCATATCCAGGGCAATTCCTCTTGGTGCAAAGCCTCCGGCATCTGTTTCTATCGCAAAAAGATGTTTTTCATTCTTCTCTTTTACCGTTTTACCGTATTGAATTCCGCCTTTTACTCCGTTTTCTTCATTGGCAAAGCAGACCACTCTGATGGTATGGTTATTTTGTATTCCCAGCTTTTTAAAAGTTCTCAAAACCTCTATACTCTGAACAATTCCGGCTCCGTCATCATGAGCACCTTCACCTACATCCCAGGAATCAAGGTGTCCGCCTACAACAATAACGCTCTGGTCTTTTTTACCGGTAATTTCCCCGATTACAGAATGGGAAAGCTTTTCGCCTTTCATACCGCAGTTGGAGTTAAGTTTAGCTGTGATTTTCTGGCCTTTCAGTAAAGCTTCCAGTTCATCTGCTGTTGTGCTTCCGATAGCTACGGCCGGTATTTTGGAGACCTTGTCTTCGTAGCGCATAGCTCCGGTGTGAGGGATATCATCAAAAGCAGAAGACAGAGATCTTACGATGGCAAATTTACCTCCTTTTTTAGCGGTTAAAGATGCTGCTGTCGTTCTGTATTTTGCTGCATCACCATAGGCTTTGAAAGTCTCGACAAATGACTGACTGAAAGGGTAATTGAAGAATACAATTTTATCTTTCACCTTTTCAGCCGGAAGTTTGTTATATTCTTCCATAGATTTTACCATGATAATTTCTCCTGAAACATCTTTTCCTCCTGTTCCTTCAGAGTTTCCAAGGGAAAGCATCTTAAGACTTTTCCATTTTCCGTTTGAAGCCTGGATGTGCAGAGATTCTTTTCCTCTTTCCCATACCGGGATCATGACTTCCTGAAGCCATACTTTATCAGCTCCGGCATCACGAAGTTTCTGTTCTGCCCATTTTACAGACTTTTCATAAGCTTCAGATCCGCTTAAACGATGTCCGATATTTTTTGTAAGCTCTCTCAGCTCGGTATATCCTTTTCCATTATTCAGGATTTCTGTAGAAATTTTTCTGAACTGGATAGAATCTTCTTTAGACTGGCCAAAAGCAGCCATTCCAAAAAGTAATAATGAAGTTCCTAGTATCTTTTTCATTGTTTTACCAATTTTTATCAATCATATAAATAAGTTGTGTCATTACCACGGAACCAAGCAGCAGTTCTCTTCGGTTGACTTTTTCAAAAGTGTCTTCTTCGGTGTGGTGAATATCAAAATAACGCTGCGGATCGGGAACCAGTTCAGCTGTGGGAACTCCCATCTCGTGAAGCGGAGCAATATCCGATCCGGAATATTTACCTTCAAAATTATAAACCCCATAAGGTAAAAACAGGTTGACCCAGCTTTTGATCTGATTTCTTTGAGGATCATCCATTTCCAGGGCAATTCCTCTCGGAGCAAAACCTCCGGCATCTGTTTCTATAGCAAAAAGATGTTTTTCATTGTTTTCTTTGGCAATTTTTCCATATTGTTTTCCGCCTTTTGTACCGTTTTCTTCGTTGGCAAAGCATACAGCTCGGATGGTATGGTTGTTCTGTATCCCTAATTTTTTAAATGTTCTTAAGACCTCGATACTTTGCACAATTCCGGCTCCGTCATCATGAGCACCTTCTCCTACATCCCAGGAATCAAGGTGACCGCCGACAACAATAACGCTCTGGTCTTTTTTACCAGTGATTTCCCCAATTACAGAATGAGAAAGCTTTTCACCTTTCATTCCGCAGTTGGAATTGAGTTTTGCTGTTACTTTCTGTTTTTTCAACAGTATTTCCAGTTCATCAGCGGAAGTATTTCCGATGGTAATGGCCGGTATTTTTGAAATGTTTTCATCATAGCGCATATTGCCTGTGTGAGGAACATCGTCAAGAGCGGAAGAAAGTGACCGGATGATGGCGAATTTACCTCCTTTTTTAGCAGTTAATGAAGCGGTGGTTCGTCTGTAAGCACTGGCATCACGGTAAGAAATGAAAGTCTGTACATTTCCCTGGTTAAAAGGATAGTTGAAAAATACAATCTTATCTTTCACCTTTTCTGCGGGAAGTTGATCATATTCTTCAAGCGATTTTACCATAATAATTTCACCTGAAATATCCTTTCCGTTTGTACCTTCAGAATTTCCGAGGGAAAGCATTTTAATACTTTTCCATTTTCCGTTTGAAGTCTGGATGTGCAGGGATTCTTTTCCTCTTACCCATACCGGGATCATGACATCCTGAAGCCATACTTTATCGGCTCCGGCATCACGGAGTTTCTGTGCGGCCCATTGTACTGATTTCTCATACGCTTCAGAACCGCTTAAACGGTTGCCTATCGTTTTGGTAAGCTCTCTCAGTTCATTGTATCCTTTGCCGTTGTTCAGAATTTCTGTGGAGATCTTTTTGAATTGGATCGAATCTTCTTTAGTCTGGCCAAAAACAGTCATTCCAAAAAGCAATAATGAAGTTCCTACTATCTTTTTCATATTACCAGTTTTTATCAACCATAAAAATCATCTGTGTGATAGCAACCGCTCCGATAAGAAGTTCTCTTTTATTCACTTTGTCAAAAGTATCCTGTTCGGAATGATGGTAGTCAAAATATCTTTGTGTATCTACCACCAGCTCTGCTAAGGGAATATCAAGTTTTTTTAAAGGCGAAATATCCTGAATTGCCTCTGTCTGGTCAAAATCATAAACGCCATAAGGAAGGAAATATTCTTTCCATGGGTAGATTAATCTTCTTCTTTGAGGTGACATATCCAGAGAAAATCCTCGTGGAGAATAACCTCCGGCATCTGTTCCTAAAGCAAAAACATGTTTTTCATCTCTCTTTTTTACAAAAGCGGCATACATCTCACGGCCCTGGCCTCCGTTTTCACTATTGGCGTAAAGGACTACCCGGATAGTATGGTTATTTTCGTACCCAAGCGCTTTCAGTGTTCTTAAAACTTCGATACACTGTACCACACCTGTTCCATCATCAATGGCACCTTCACCAAAATCCCAGGAATCCAGCTGAGCACCTAAAACAATCACTTTAGAATCTTTTTTGCCCTGAATTTCAGCAATAATATTTGGATTTGTAGTGTCTCCTTTTGATTCAGCAGTCATGTTGATTTTAGCGGTAACTTTTTGCTTTTTCAATGTTTTTTCCAGCTCATCTGCAGATTTTACTCCAATGGATAAAGCAGGAATTTTAATTTTATCGTCTGGTTCATAATAAATCATTTTAGCATGAGGAGTATCATCAGTAGCTGTTGTCAGTGATCTTATAATTAATGCTTTTGCACCCGTTTTAGCAATAATAGAAGCGGATATTAATTTTGATTTTGCAGTCTGTAAATAGGAGTTACTTGTATTGATGATTTTCGGATCCATAGGAACATTCACGAAAACGATCTTGTCTTTTAACTGGCCTATGGACATGGCATTAAGCTCTGAAGTGGTATTAATTAAGACAACTTCACCTGTCATGTCTTTTCCACCCGTACCTTCAGAGTTTCCAAAAGAAAGCATTTTGATGTTTTTCCAATCTCCATTTCCGGCTTTTATCTGTAAAGATTCTTTTCCTCTGATCCAGACAGGTGCTTTGGCTTCTTGTCTCCAGATCATGTCAATACCTATTTCCTTGAACTTTTTTTCTGCCCATTCTACGGCTTTTGTATAACCGGGAGTTGCACTGAAACGTGATCCGATTCCTTTTGTAAGTTCTCCAAGATTGTCATAAGCCTTACCATTGGTCATGATTTCATCTGAAATTTTTCTGAACTCATCATGATAATTGAATTTGGCAATAGTTGTTTTTTTTGCCGGATTTTTTTGTGGCTTTTTTTGAGAAAATAAAAATCCACTCAAAAAGAGTGGAAGTATAATGAATATTTTTTTCATTTTTTATTTACCTTTCTTTTTCCTTTGATAAAAATAGGGAAAAAATAGGAATTTATTAAGGTTTCATATCGTACATTACCAGAGCTGTAATCAATTTTGGTTCAATAAATGTACATTTTGGAGGCATGCTTAATCTTAAATCCGAAATTTTAATCATATCGTTAAAACTTACAGGATAAATTCCGAAACCAACTTTGCCTTCACCACTGTCTACCTTCTCTTTTAAAATATTGATTCCGTTGATATTGGAAGTTCCTTTTACATAAGAAATAAGCTCAGAGCTATCCGGATCTTCAATTTTCAGGATATTTTTGAAAATATACTTGTCAATAAGATGGTGATCCAGGTTATCCAGAGACATCTCTTTGGAACGAAGATCGTGCTTCACATGAAGAGAGTAGAACTTTCCATCCATATACATTGAAATATGGAACTTCTGAGAAGGGTAGTAGGAGGTTTCTCCTTTTTCATGAATAAGGAAATATTTTTCAAGTTCCTTCAGGAAATCTTCGGGAGAAATACCATTCAGGTCATGTAAAATTCTGTTATAATCATGAATTTTAATAGACTGATTGGAAACAATAAAACTGTAGACAAAGTTGTAAAGCTCTGTACCATTATGTTTTTTGTTTTTCTCCTTATGATATTTTGCATTTATTGCTGTAGAACCAATTCTGTGGTGTCCATCAGCAATATAAAATGAATCAATCTGATCTATTACTTCTTTAAACTGCTGCAGCTTCAGACGGTTGTCTATTCTCCAGATTTTATGTCTGATACCGATAGTATCTACATGATTGAAGATAGGAACGTTTTTCTCCTCATGATTCATCAGCAGCTCAATTTTTGAGTTGGCCGGATAGGTAAGCAATACAGGTTCTGCCTGCAGGTTTACTTTTTCAAGGTAATGAGCCAGTTTTTCTTTTTTCTGAGGAATGGTACTTTCATGTCTTTTGATTTTTCCATTCCAGAAATCTTCAATACTTGCTAATCCCAGAAGTCCTCGGAACACCTGTTTATTGGGGTAGATCTGCTCATAAAGATAGTAGGCTGAATTGTCCTGGACCAGTTTCTTCTCGTCCAGAAGTTCTTCAAATGTAGAACGGATCTTTCGCAGGTTCCGGTCAATATCTTTAGATTTACTTACAACATAGGGTTTAATCATATTGATGTAAGTATTTTCAACTTGAGCCTTCTCAGCAATCTCTTCCTGGGTAAAATTATCCAGTGGATGGGTAGGGAAAGTACTCTCGAAGTCTCTATGAGGTCTTATTCCACGGAAAGGTTTAAAAACAGGCATATTTATCTTATAGTTTCTTTTTGTAGCTTAATAATTTGTTCTGCAAGTTCGATACCGATTTTTTCCTGAGCATCTACTGTATTTCCTCCAACGTGCGGAGAAAGAGATAGTGCAGGGTTCATCAGTAAAGGAAGCTCAGGGCTTGGTTCATTTTCAAAAACATCCAATGCAGCTCCGGCTATTTTTCCTGATTCAATAAAATCGATCAGTGTCACTTCATTGATGACACCTCCTCTTGCAGTATTTACAATATAGACTCCGTCTTTCATTTTTTCAAACTGAGGGGTATCTATAATATATTCATTCGTTTTCGGCGTATTGATACTGATGAAGTCTGCATCTTTCAGGAACGCATCCATATCATTGGTGGACGTGATTTCAAAGTCGACAGACTGTCCGTTGAAGAAGTTCAGGGTAAGAACTTCTGTTTTCGGGCTTCTTGTCAGAACGTTTACTTTCATTCCTAAAGCAATTCCTATTTTTATAACTTCCTGGCCAATACTTCCAAAGCCGATTACTCCTAATGTTTTTCCTGAAAGTTCATATGCATTGCTGAATGACTTTTTCATAGCACTGAAATGAGTATCTCCTTCCAGAGGCATCAGTCTGTTGGATTCGTGAAGGAATCTTGCCAGTGAAATGAAATGCCCGAAAACCAACTCTGCCACCGATTTTGAAGACGCCGTAGGAGTATTGATTACTTTAATACCCTTGCTTCTGGCATATTCTACATCAATGTTGTCCATCCCGATACCGCCTCTTCCAATGATTTTAAGGCCGGGACATGCATCAATCAGTTCCTGTCTCACTTTCGTTACACTTCTTACAAGAAGGACGTCCACATTATTATCGTTGATAAAATTAATAACGTGATCCTGAGCCACTCTATTGTCCAGGATTTCAATTCCGGCTTCTTTTAAAGCGTTTTCTCCTGCTTTTGAGATTCCATCGTTTGCTAAAACTTTCATGAGTTATTTTATTAGATTTTTAGATTGAAGATGTAAGAAGCCAGATTTTGAGGTCTGTTATCCAACATCTGTTGTCTGATATCTTTTATTTTTCGGTCGCCTAATATAAGCTATTTTATTGACTTCATTACATCCACCAAAACCTGTACGCTTTCAATAGGTAAAGCGTTGTATAAACTTGCTCTGTAACCGCCCAGGCTTCTGTGTCCGTTTAATCCACTGATACCTGCTGCTTTCCATGCATTGTCAAATTCTTCCTTCTTGCTTTCATCTGTGATTTTGAAAGAAACATTCATCAGTGAACGGTCTTCTTTTACGCAGAAAGTTTCAAATAGGGGATTGCTGTCGATTTCATCGTATAAAAGCTTGGCTTTAGCTTCATTTCTTTGTTCTGCAGCTGCAATTCCTCCGTTTTTTTCAAGATACTGAAGGGTAAGCAAAGATGCATACACAGGAAATACCGGCGGTGTATTGTACATTGATTCTTTAGCGATGTGCTGAGAATAATCAAGAATCGAAAACATATTTTCTCTTCCTGTTTTTCCAAGAATTTCTTTTTTGATCACCACTAAGGTAACTCCTGCAGGTCCCATATTTTTCTGAGCACCGGCATAGATCAGATCAAACTTGGAAAAATCCAGCTGTCTTGAGAAAATATCAGAACTCATGTCACAAACCATCAGCGTGTCTACTTCAGGAAAAGATTTCATTTGAGTTCCGTAGATTGTGTTGTTGGAAGTACAGTGGAAATAGTCGTATTCTGAACCTACTGTATAACCTTTAGGAATAAAAGAGTAATTTTCTTCTTTAGAAGAACCTACCACATCTACTGTTCCTACTTTTTTTGCTTCTTTGATGGCTCCGGCTGCCCATGTTCCTGTATCCAGGTAAGCTGCTTTTCCTCCTACTTTCATCAGGTTGTATGGTACCATGGCAAACTGCAGGCTGGCACCACCCCCTAAATAAAGGACTTCATAATCATCACCAAGATTCATCAGTCTTTTTACAATTGCACGCGCTTCGTCCATTACAGCTACGAAATCCTTACTTCTGTGAGAGATTTCAAGAAGAGACAATCCGATACCGTTAAAGTCCAGGATAGCCTGTGCTGATTTTTCAAATACCTCCTGTGGCAAAATACATGGCCCTGCGCTGAAGTTGTGCTTTTTGTTCATATTTTTTATTTTTTGGTTTGCTTCCGGATTGTATATTCCTTCAGCTTTATTTTTGGTTAAATTGGGTTTTGGACAAAAAAACCGCCTCACAGATCATGAGACGGAATTTTTTTATTCGCCGTGTAAGAATGCTTTTTTATTAAGAAGAGATTCTTCAGATTCTACGTGATCTTCGTCAGGAACACAACAGTCTACAGGGCAAACCGCCGCACACTGAGGTTCTTCGTGGAATCCTTTACATTCTGTACATTTATCTGTTACAATGAAATATACATCATCACTTACAGGTTCCTGTGGTGCATCTGCATCTACAGTGAGTCCGGACGGCATTGTAATTGTACCTTGAAGAGCCGTACCGTCAGAAGCTTTCCAATCTACAGCTCCTTCATATATTGCATTGTTTGGACATTCCGGTTCGCAAGCCCCACAGTTAATGCATTCATCAGTTATTTTAATAGCCATCGCTAATTTTTTTTAAATTTGCACAAAATTACAAAATATTCCCCAATTTTAAAGTAATTATGAATACCGAAAATCAAGTTTTAGGACTTATTAAATTAAGTGATTATATAAAAGCGTTTTTAGCGAAGAAACCGGAAGATCACAATGAAGATGATGCAGATATTGAATTATTATTGAAAAGGTCTGAAATAGAGAATCCATGGTTTACTATTGATAATCAGAAATTTGCTTTACAGCAATGGGCTGATCTTTTGACTGAAGAAAATATCAAAAACTGGCTGGGAAATTATTCAATCTCTAAAATTTCAAAAAGAGTTGGACTTATTTTAGCCGGAAATATTCCTTTAGTAGGCTTTCATGATGTAATGTCTGTTGTGTTGAGCAATCACATTCCTGTTATTAAACTGTCTTCAAAAGATAAATACATGGTTCCGTTTTTATTAAAAAAATGGAATGAATTTTCTGATGGGAATGTCGTATTTGAATTTGTAGAGAAATTAGAAAATTTTGATGCAGTAATTGCTACAGGAAGCAATAATACAGCCAGATATCTGGAATATTATTTTAAGAATCATCTAAGCATTATCCGTAAGAACAGAACTTCTGTTGCTGTGTTGAAAGGTGATGAAACAGATGAAGAACTGCAGCTGCTGGCAAAAGATATTTTCCAGTATTTTGGACTTGGATGTCGAAATGTGACAAGAATTTTCATTCCGCAGGATTTTGTTATTGACAGATTATTTGAAAATTTCTTAGGATTTCAGGATATTATCAATCATAATAAATATGCCAACAATTATGATTATAACAGAGCGGTTTATCTTTTAAATCAGGATAAATTCTGGGATAATAATTTTGTAATGCTGAAAGAAGATGATAAACTTTTCAGTCCGCTTTCTGTAATCAATTTCAGCAGATATGAATCTTTGGATGACGTAAAAACATTTATTGCTGAAAACGAAGAAAATATTCAGTGTGTGGTGTCTAAAGAAGAGTTGGGATTGAATGCTATTCCGTTTGGGGAAGCACAAAATCCGGGGCTTGATACTTATGCAGATAATGTAGATACAATGAAATTTTTAGAACTGGTCTGATTTTCGTATCTTCCATCACTTATTTCACCAGATAACAAAAATGAATACTATGAAAAAATTATTGCTGGGAATTGCTCTCGTGGGTGCACAGTTGATATTTGCTCAGAAAGTAGCAGGTGTAAAGGTTGAGGGCAACCAGAAAAAAGAGCAACCGGCTGCTATAAGTAAAGAGAAAGTAAGTCTGTATAATGATAACTTTCTTAAGTTTGTTGATGCTTTACAGGCTTCAGACCGTAAGACAATTGACGGATTGCTTTCTGAAAAAGTAAAGGAAATTGTAACAGATAAAGTTCTTAAAAAGGTCAAAGAAGGCATTGACCCAAATAAAAAGCTTGAAATCTTAAAGGCAGGATATTATAAGACAATGGATGGAACTAATCATCCAAGCATTAAATATAAGTATGCCGGAGAATCATCATCCAATGAAGCTATTACAGCCGTATTTGAGGATGACGGAAAAATTCTCGGCGTATTGCCTGCGAAATAAGATTAAAAATTTAATTTCGATTAATAAAAAAAATATTAACTATGATGACAGATGTTTTAGTCGCTCATTCTTCGGACGTGGAGAAGGCGAGTTTTTACAAGAAGACATATTTGCATGTTGCTTTATCTATTCTTGCATTTATTGGAGTTGAAACGATATTATTGAAAACTGTTCCGAAAGAAATTATTTTCATGATGTTTGCCCAGAAATATATTTGGTTACTGATCATTGGAGTTTTCTGGTTAGCTTCTGTTTTAGCTTCTAAATGGTCACTTTCCCAAAGTAAATCTACTCAGTATTTAGGACTGGGTTTTTATATCCTTTTGGAAGCAATTATATTTATGCCTCTGCTTTTTATTGCAACCAATATGGCAGGTGGTTCAAATGTAATCTTCCAGGCTGCTACTTTAACTATCGCAATGTTTGCAGGTATTTCAGCGGTGGCTTTTACTTCTAAAAGAGATTTTTCTTTCCTGAGAAATATCATTGTAATTGGCGGGTTTATCTCCATCGGGCTGATTGCGGGAGGAATGATCTTTGGTTTTAACCTTGGATTGTGGTTCTCAGTTGGAATGGTAATTCTAGCTTCAGCTACCATTTTATATCAGACAAGTAAATTAAAAGACTCGTATGGGACTAACCAATATGTAGGAGCAGCGTTACAGTTATTTGCTTCTATCATGCTTTTATTCTGGTATATTCTGAGTATTTTGATGAGCAGAAGAAACTAATTGATGAGTTGTCTTATCTTTTAAAATAATAGTCCCGGTGATATTTCATTGGGATTTTTTTATTATTTAAACACAAAATTCACAAATGTTTTCACGAATAACACGAATTCAATAATATCAATAGGAATGGGCTTTAGCCCGTTTATTTTAAATGAATCTTTTCCAAAGGCTTAAGCCGAAACTTATAGAGATTATTTTTGACCACGGATTTCACAGATTGACACAGATGATTGCGTATATTTTTTGATGAATGAATTTTGTATCCTTCTATTTGTGAAATTTGTATCAAAATATTTGTGATATTTAAGATTAAACACAAATTGTCACTATGGTTTCACGAATAACACTGATTCAATAGGAACGGGCTTTAGCCCGTTTGTCTTTTGTGATTACCTTCCGATGGCTTTAGCCAAAACTTATAGTGATTGTAATTTTTTTTATAACCACAAATTTCACAGATTCACACAGATGATTGTGAATATTTATTTGTGAAATTTGTGCGAAAATTTGTGTTTTAAACCATAAACCCAAAAAATCCAAATGAAATTTCACCGGATTTTATTGGATATTCTTTAAAAGTTTTCATGCAACTAGCAGCTTCATGAGACTGGTTAAGGTCCTTTGAAGTAAGTTTTACTGTTGATGGAAAAAGATTCTTAAAGAATAGAAAAAGTATAGTAATGAGGAAAACCTCAGGTATTGTATTTTGTGTTTTTTACAATCTTTTAATTAAAAATAATCAAAAGATGTTATTTGTCGATTGATCCTAAAACTTTCTGAGCAAAAGAGTTTAAAGCATCTTTTTCACTCATTCCGTTTTGTACATTGGCGTGAACTTCTAAAGCTCCGCAAATGTTGGTAATCAATTCTCCTGCAACATTTAAGTCTTCTTCGCTTGTTCCTCTGAATTCGCAAAAACTTTCCAGTACCTCTAATGTTTTTTCAAGGTTTTCAGGAGTCTGATTCTGATAAAACTGTCTGATTACGGGTAATTTCATTATGCTAATTCGTTAAAAAGGTTAATTAAACTTTCTGTCTGGTTAGATTGAACCTGGTTTACCAATTCTCCGTTTTTAAAGATCGCGAAAGTAGGTAAGTTGTCCACTTTTGCTAATTTTCTGCTTTCAGGAAGCTTTTCAGCATCTACATATAAAAATGGAATAGAATCATTTTCAGATGCTAGTTTTTTGAATTTCGGCTTCATGATTCTGCAGTTTCCGCACCATGTTGCGCCATACTGAACAACTACTTTTTCGTTGTCGTTAACTATATTTTGTAGTGTATCTTCGGTTAATTCTGTGTACATGATTGTAATTTGAAAATTTATTAATTTGAAAAATGTGTCAATGCTTTGTAAAGAAGAAAATGAGATAATTTTTAACTATCCTGAGATTAATTTTCAAATTATCTCATTTTCAAATTAACACATTATATTAGTTCTTAGCTAAGTATTCTGCTGTAGAAGTTCTGTCAGCTTTCATTGCATCTTTTCCTTCTTCCCAGTTTGCAGGACATACTTCACCATGTTTTTGAACGTGTGTGTAAGCGTCAATTAATCTTAAGAATTCTTTTACGTTTCTTCCCAGAGGCATATCGTTTACCGCTTCATGGAAGATTTTTCCAGTTTCGTCGATAAGGTAAGTTGCTCTGTAAGTTACGTTAGAACCTGTGAAAACTTCGTTTCCATCTTCATCATATTCGAAATCCTGGTCAACAATACCCAAAGTGTTTGCTAATTGTCTGTGTGTATCAGCTAAAAGTGGGTAAGTTACTCCTTCAATACCTCCGTTATCTTTTGGTGTGTTCAACCATGCGAAGTGTACTTCGTTAGTATCACAAGATGCACCGATTACTTTAGTATTTCTTTTTTCGAACTCTCCTAAAGCCTCCTGGAAAGCGTGAAGCTCAGTTGGGCATACGAAAGTGAAATCTTTAGGGTACCAGAATAAAAGAACTTTTTGCTGGTTGTTTACTGCTTCATCAAGGATGTTGATTCTTAGATCGTCACCCATTTCCGACATTGCGTCAATTGTTAAATTTGGGAATTTTTTTCCTACTAAAGACATAATTTTCTGTTTTTATATTTAAATTTCTATGGCAAAGATATGAAAGATTCATCTATCGAACAAACAAATATTGATAAATAAAATCTATAATTATTTTTGACGTGTTGTTAAATAAAAAAGCCCTGACAACAGGGCTTTTTGTTTATTTTAGTAACCAAATACTTCGGTTAAATTAAGTTTTTTTACCTCACCTAATTTCTGCATATCAGCCTCATTTACTTTATCTTGAGAGGCGACAAGACAGTATGTGTAGTTTTTGTTTTTCATTTCCTTATCGTGGAATGTATTGATGTCTGTGAAAGACAGTTTTGGTGCCTGTTCATAGACATTCTTTCTCATGTCAAAGTTGTTTCCAAGTCTTTGAGATTTCAGATAAGAGAAGATGATTCCGTCCTGAGTGATTCTTTCAGAAGCAATCGATTTTTTCAATCCGCTTTTTGCGGTTTCAAATAACTGTTCAGATTTTGGAAGGGTAGTTAAAAGCTCATTCATTGCCGTTGTAGACTCATTGAATTTGTCTGCCTGTGTTCCTACATAAGCCATAATCATATCCTTGTCTGTTTTCTTGCTGGGAAGTGCAAAATAAGAGTACGTAGAATAAGCCAGTGCTTTAGATTCTCTGATCGTCTGGAAAACAATAGATCCCATTCCACCTCCGAAGTAGTTGTTGAACAGGCTTACAGTAGGAGTCGTTGAAGGATTGTATTGATCTGCGTTTCTTACCCAGAAAACCTCTGCCTGCACCATGTCATAATGAGCAAATAGTACTTTGTTTTTATCCGTCGGGATTTGAGCGAAAGTTTTAGACTTAGGAAGATCTTTTAAGGTTGCAGGAAGCTTGTGAACAGGTTTAAGAGATGCTACCACCTCGTTTCCTGATTTCGGACCGTAATACAATACTTTATGCTTGAAATTGAACAGGTCGTGAAGTACATTGATAAGGTCTTCTGCCTTTAATGCATCAAGTTCAGCATCGCTCAGTACATTGTTGAATGGATTCTGTGCGCCATATTGTGCGTAACTTCTCAGTCCGGCCATGATGGTTCCTTTATTTTGCTTTGCATTCGCTCTGGCTTTTTTCAATCTTGTTTTGTAAGCGTCAAGAGCTGCCTGATCTGCCTGGCAGTTTTTAATCAGATCTTCAAATAAAGCAATCGTTTTATCGAAGTTTTCATTTAAACCTTCAAGAGAAACATAGGTTTCTTCATTTCCGGCACCTACATTGAAGCTTGAAGCAAGTTTGTAAAACTCTTTACTGATAACTTCTGAAGATTTGTCCTTAGTTCCTAAATACTGAAGATATTCTGCAGCTATAGGAAGGATTTTGTTGTTCCATTTTCCGGAATCAAAGTGATAATACATTCTGAATAGCGCATTGTCTGTATTTTTTACAGAAAGTACGTCTACGTCGGCTAATTTGTTTTTAGCGATGTCTTTATCATAATTTAACCATACCGGAGCAATAGGGTTTTCAGGCATTTCATCAATCTTCTTAAGGAAAGGGGACTGATCTTCTCTGTTAACGGAAACCGGAGTGATTGTTGGTTTGTCAACTTTTACAATGCTTTTGTCTTCACCTTTTCTTTTGTAAACCGCAACGTAGTTGTTATTCTGAAGATATTTGGATACGAAATCCATGATATCTTTTTTCGTCAGTTTTGAAATTTCGTCTACATATTCAAGTGTCGCTTTGTGGTCAACGTCTGAAGTGAATTCATCCATCAGGATGCTTGCTCTTGACGAATATTTTTCATCTTTCTGAATAATACCTTTCTTCTCGTTGTTCACGATAGACTGAATAAGATCATCAGAGAATTCTCCTTTTCTTAATTTATCAATTTCCTGAAGAAGAAGATTTTTTACTTCATCCAGAGATTGTCCTTCAGTGGGTTTACCTTGTAAAAGTAATACTGAATAATCTTTTAAAGCATAAGAACCTGCATAGGCTCCCAGTAACTTTTGTTTTTTTACAAGATCAAGATCAATCAATCCTGCCTGTCCGTTGGTCAGCATGTTTCCAACAAGGTTCAGCATTCTTGCATCTTTCGTGGAAGCACCAGGAAATCTGAAACCAAGCATTACATTTTCAGGATTAGGCCCTGTAACTTCTTTTACAATTGGAGCTGTAATTGCTTTTTCCTGTCCAACTTTGTATTCAGGAATTGCTTTAGGCTTCATGTATGAGAAAGCCTTGTCTATTTTTGCAATCACTTCATCCGGGTTAAAATCTCCGGACATGATGATTCCCATGTTGTTGGGAACGTAATAATTATTGTAATATTCTCTGATAGCGTGTAGAGAAGGATTTTTCAAATGTTCAATCGTTCCGATGGTTGTCTGCTTTCCGTAGTTATTGTTAGGGAAAAGGTTGGCAAACATCGTATCGAAAACTTTGTCCCCATCATCATCAAGAGATCTGTTTTTTTCTTCATATACTGCTTCAAGCTCTGTGTGGAAGAGTCTTAAAACAGGCTCCCTGAATCTTTCAGCCTGTACAGCAAGAAATTTGTCAAGAACATTGGATGGTACATCTTCTGTGTATACCGTTTGCTCAAAGGAAGTGAAGGCATTAGTTCCGTCAGCTCCCATACCGGCCATCATTTTGTCATATTCATTTGCAATTGCATATTTTGCAGCCTCTCCGGAAACCTTGTCAATCTCTTTATAGATTTCTTTTCTTTTAGCTTCATCCTTAGTCTGGTTGTACTTTTCGTAAAGAGCATCAATCTGGTCTAAAAGAGGTTTTTCTTTCGCCCAGTCTTTAGATCCAAACTGATTGGTTCCTTTGAAAAGCATATGCTCCAGATAATGGGCAAGACCCGTGTGATCTGCAGGGTCGGTTTTGCTTCCTGCCTTTGTGGCGATATACGTTTGAATTCTTGGGTCCTTGTTTGTTGGACTCAAAATAACTGTTAATCCGTTTTTTAAGGTATAATACCTTGCGGAAGTAGGGTCGTTGGTAACGTATTTATACTTATAGCCATTAGAATTTCCTTCTTTCCACTGGAAATCCTGGCCAAAAGCATGTCCTGCAAAACTTGCAGCGGCAATACTCGTTGCGATGGTTAGTTTTTTTAACAGATTCATTGCTGTTGTGCTTTATTTTGGGTTATTAATTTGTTAGTTGAATTGTTCCAATAAATTTTTGATTCGCTTCATTGCTTCTCTCAAATCTTCCTCAGATGCAGCGTAAGAGAATCTGATACATTCCGGGCTTCCGAAAGAGAATCCGCCGACACATCCTACATGAGCATTTTCCAGAAGGAACATGGCAAAGTCATCAGAGTTCTTAATTTCAGTTCCGTTCAGGGTTTTTCCGATATAGTGCGAAATATCCGGGAAGAAGTAGAATGCAGCTTTTGGAAGCAATACTTTGAATCCTGGGATTTCTTGGATCAGTTCGTATACAAGATCTCTTCTTTCTTTGAAGGCATCAATCATGTATCTGTATTCAGAAGGGTCTGTTTTCAATGCAGTGATAGAGGCTCTCTGTGCCACGGTGTTAGCTCCGCTGGTCATCTGTCCCTGTACTTTTTCACAAGCTTTTGCCAGCCATTCCGGACATGCAGAATATCCAATTCTCCATCCTGTCATGGCAAATGCTTTTGACATTCCGTTGATTACCGCTGTCTGTTCATATACTTCTGGAAACTGTGCAATAGAAGTTGTTTTTGTTTCGTAATTGATATACTCGTAAATCTCATCAGAAATTATCGTTACCTGAGGGTATTTGGCGATAACTTTTGCAATGGATTTTAATTCGTCGTAAGTGTAATACCCCCCCGACGGATTACATGGAGAACTGAAAAGTACCGCTTTGGTTTTATCTGTAATAGCTTCTTCAAGCTGTTCTGCTGTTACTTTAAAGTCTGTTAAATAAGAGGTAGGAAGCATTACAGAATTTCCACCCATCATTTTTACCATTTCATCATAGCTTACCCAATACGGAGCAGGAAGAAGAACTTCATCACCATCATTGATAATAGATGCAAGAACGTTTAAAATAGCTTGTTTGGCACCATTTGAAACACAGATCTGGGTAGGTTTGTATTCCAGATTATTATCTCTTTTTAATTTATAAGCAATAGCCTCACGCAGTTCCAGAAATCCCGGAACAGGAGAGTAGTGGCTGTAGTTTTGGTTGATGGCATCAAAAGCTGCCTGTTTGATATTGTCCGGAACATCGAAAT
Source organism: Chryseobacterium sp. GVT01B (assembly GCF_019970045.1). Lineage (GTDB taxonomy): Bacteria > Bacteroidota > Bacteroidia > Flavobacteriales > Weeksellaceae > Chryseobacterium. The sequence goes on along the minus strand of NZ_JAHXYI010000002.1, from coordinate 399,255 downwards.
CCGGCTCGCCAAGAGTTAAGCTGATTACATCTATTCCGTTGGCTTTCATTTCTCTGGCTTTGTTTGACATTACGAATGTCTGTGAGTATCCTAATCTTTTTACTCTATCTGAAAGTTTATCCATCTATTTTTTGAATTTTAACAAATATATAATAAAAACGTCTTCTGGGGGTAATAAAAGTAGGGGTACTTAAAAGATTTTTGTCAGGTTTTGAATATATTTTCTCTGTTTGGAATTGTTATGTTACTTGAACAGAGATAAACAGTTGACTCGTGTTTTGGCCAAATAACAATCAGTAATATAAGGATAAATGGAAATTTTGATTAAATAAAAAATACTTCCGAAGTTAAGGGTTTCGTATCTTTAAACAATCAAGATCATTATTCTATGAAATATTCCGTTTTTTTATTGCTGATTTCCTGTACTGTCTTTTCTCAGAAACATTCAAAAGATGATGAAGTGAAGAAATATGTCTCGCAGGTGAGTGAAGATTCATTGAAATCATACATTGGTAAGTTGGTAAGCTTTGAAACCAGACATACCTTAAGCACGGTGGATGATCCAAAGCACGGAATTGGGGCCGCAAGGAATTGGGTAATTGAAAAATTCAATGATTATGCTAAAAATTCCGGAGGAAGAATGGAAGTTTATCTGCAGCAGGAGGATCTTCAGCCGGATGGAAAACGAATTGATAAAGCAGTCAGTCTTGCAAATGCAGTTGCCTTTCTGAAAGGCACAGATCCTGATGATAAAAGGATTTTCCTGATCGGCGGACATCTTGACTCAAGAGTAACAGATGTGATGAACCGAACTTCAAAAGCACCGGGAGCCAATGATGACGGCAGTGGAGTAAGCGCTGTTATTGAATCTGCAAGGATATTAAGCAAATCTTCATTTCCTGCCTCCATTATTTTTGTTGCTTTTTCCGGAGAAGAACAATCACTGTTGGGCTCTAAACAATTGGCTGAAAAAATTAAGAAAGAAGGGTTGCAGTTGGAAGCCGTCCTGAACAATGATATGATTGGCAATCCTAAAGCAGGAGAAACAGGAGAAGTCAATACCCGTATACTCCGTGTATTCAGTGAAGGTCTGCCGTATAAAGATCTTGACAAAAAAGCAATGGCAATCAGAAATCTTGGTTTTGAAAATGACAGCGAATCCAGACAGCTGGCAAGATATATCAAAGAAATCACAGAACAATATATCAAAGGACTTGAAATAAAACTGATCTACAGAAATGACAGGTTTTTGCGTGGAGGAGATCATACCAGCTTTGTTAACAACGGATTTCCTTCTGTAAGACTGACCGAGTATTATGAAAATTATGACCATCAGCATCAGGATATAAGAATAGAAAACAATAAGCAATATGGTGACCTTCCGGAATTTATAGATTTTAAATACCTGAAGAAGAATGCGGCTGCCAATATTGCGGTACTTGCCAATCTTGCGAAATCCACGTCAAAACCCGAAAAAGTGGAAATGGACGTTAAAGAACTTACCAATTCTACAACCCTGCATTGGGAAAAACCAAAGTCAGGAACTCCGGCAGGTTATTATGTGCTGGCACGGGAAACAGACAGTCCGGTATGGCAGAAAAAAATATTTACAACAGCACTTTCCATTAAAGTTCCGCTTTCCAAAGACAATTATATTTTTGCCGTACAGACCATCAGTCAGTCCGGAAACCTGAACGTGCCTGTAATTCCGGGAATTGCGAAGTAATGATCTCTGTTGAAAACAAGGGATCAGGGGGCTGCCGGGAAAAGTAGATTTGAATACAAGAGAAATAAAACTTATTTTTGTGGTTTATAATAATTCACATGTCTGCATCGTTACTATTAAAATATTTCCCGGATCTTACTGAAAAACAGAAAGAACAGTTTTCGCAATTGGAAAATCTGTACAATGAATGGAATGAAAAAATCAATGTAATTTCCAGAAAAGATATGGAGTCGCTGTATGAAAAGCATATTCTCCACTCTTTGGGAATTGCAAAAGTGATGGAATTTGCGCCGGGAACAAAAGTTTTGGATATCGGAACCGGAGGTGGTTTTCCGGGAATTCCTCTGGCGATCCTGTTTCCTGAGACAGAATTTACTCTGATTGATTCTATCGGTAAGAAAATCAGTGTAGTACAGGCAGTGGCAGAAGGGGTAGGATTGACGAATGTAACGGCTATCCACGGAAGAGCAGAAAAGCTGAAAGAAAAATTCCACTTTGTAGTCAGCAGAGCGGTAACCCAGATGCCTGAATTTTTAAGATGGCTGAAAGGAAAATTTGAAAAAGAACAGTTTAATTCTAAACATAACGGAATTTTATATTTAAAAGGTGGTGATCTTGCAGAAGAACTGGCCGGACTTAAATGTGAAATATTCAATCTTAAACACTATTTTGATGAAAAATTTTTTGATACTAAGAAAGTAGTTTATGTATCAAAAGGTAATTTTAATTCCTGATTTTTATGTAAATAAGGAATAATTTTTGCTAATATTTGTTAATAATCAGAAAAGTAAAGGTTATGAAAAAACTTTTAAATATTGGATTTTCAGTATTGCTGTTTGGCGGGCTTCTGGTTTCGTGTAATGATGACGATTACCATACAATCGAATCTATCGATAAAATCAAAATAGACAGTGTAAAAATTGTCAATGATACCATGGATGTTTTCGCAATACAGAGCATAAAAACTTATTCTACCTATCCATCTCATTGTGAGGGTTTTTATGGCTATGATTATGTTTACAATAATGATCTTGACAGAACGGTTACTTCCTACAAATATATCACAAACGGACCTTGTGCGCAGGGAAATTATGTAGGAGGCAATCAAATCAACTTCAGTCCGCAGAGAAAAGGAACCTATACTTTTAAATTCTGGAACGGAGGAAATAACTGGATTACGAAAACAATTGTGGTAGAATAATGAGATTGACTTTTGTATTGTGCTTACTGGCAGCTGAGTTGGTATTCGGACAAAAAATTACCTGGGAGGAAGGCAGAAAGCTGACCTGGGATAATTTTAAAAGCCCGGTTAATAAGAAAAAAAATCCCGATGTAGCAGCATATACCCATTGTGGCTGGGAGTTTTCCTCTATAAAATCTTCCAATCCAAAAGCGCCGGTTACGATTACCATCAAAACCATATTTAACGAAGAGAAATCCTGGAAAGACGTGAAAAAGATGGATGATTACATTCTTCTTCATGAGCAGAAGCACTTTGATATTGCAGAATTATTTGTAAGAAAATTCAGAAAGGCAGTCGCTGAAAAAATCAGGACTTCCGGTGATTATAACAAGTATTTCAAAGCCATTTATGACGGGATATCCAATGATTACCAAGACTTCCAGATGACCTATGACAGAGAAACCCGTCATGGAATCAATAAAGAAAAACAGGCAGAATATAATAATACGATTTCTGAACAACTAGACAACCTAAAAAGCTATCAAGCCCCTTGAAATTCCTCAATAAGATCATTCACGAACTGCTGGCGCAAAACCCGGATCTTTCTGCGTTTAATATCATTCTGCCCGGAAAACGTCCCATTGTGTTTATCAGACAGATTCTGGAGGAAAACAATTATTCAGGGCTTCTTCCCAATTTTTTTACCATAGAAGAACTTATCAATAAAATTTCTGATCAGCAGCCGATTCAGGGAATTCCATTGTGGCTTTTCTCATTCGATGTGTACAGAAGTCTGAATCTTATTCCCAGAGATGATTTTTCGGACTTTTTGAAGTGGTTTCCTACGCTGCAGAAGGACTGGGATGATATTCTCAAATTCTCAGACAGTGATCAGGCAGTTCTGCAGTATATGTTTGATGAGGAAAGGATTAAAGAATGGGCTCAAAACCTTGGGGATGATGAGGATGTTCCAAGAAAGAAGTTTCTTAATTTCTGGCAGAATATGAACGTTTTTCTCCCTGTTTTAAAAGAGAGACTGCGGGAAAAAAACTGGGCGACTTCAGGAATGATTCATGAGGCGGCTAAAGCTAAGATTGCTGATTTTGCTAAAGATACCAAAGAAGAATTTGTCTTTTGTGGATTCAATGCCTTTACTCCGGTAGAGGAAAAGCTGGTAAGAAATCTTTTGAAATGGAATAAAGCACAATGTTTTTTTCAGGCAGACCGTTATTATTTCAATGACGAAAGACAGGAAGCAGGAAAGTTTCTTAGAAACCATAAAACCTGGAAAGAATTTGATGATAACAGGACTTTTCAATGGATAGAAGACGATTTTAATCAACCAAAAAAAATTAAAGTATATGAAGTATCCGGAAATGTGACTCAGACGAAAGTACTGCCGGAAATTTTTAAGGAAATCAATAATAAAACCTATTCCAATACAGCCGTGGTATTGCTGGATGAAAACCTTCTTCCCGCAAGTCTGGATGTAATGCATGGTGTGGATAATCTGAATATCACAATGGGATTCCCATTGAAGAACCTGTCTTTCTCCAATGCTGTGAAACGTCTGTTCTATTTGCAGAAACAACTTGAAAAAAATAAATCTTCCTATTACTACAGAGACGTTTTTCCGATTCTGGAAGAACTGCCCAAATCTGATGAAGACGAGCTTCTTATCAACGATTTTAAAGCCAAAGTAGAGGAGCGGAATATTGTTTATATTTCTAATAAGCTTCTGCATGAACTTCTGAGTGGGTTGTCGTATTTTAACCTTCTTCAGAAAGCCCAGGGGACAAATGTTTATCTGGATATGCTTATTACGTTTTGCCAGCAGGTAAAATGGCTTGAAATAGACGATATCCAGTATGAGAATGTTTCACACTTTGAAAATGCATTCAGGATCATCAAAAATCAGCTGACTCCTTACAATATTGAGATCAAAATGGAAACGCTGGAAATTCTGATCAACCAGCATATTAATTCTGAAAGTATCGATTTTCAGGGGGAACCGTTGAGAGGACTGCAGATCATGGGATTGCTGGAAACGCGTCTCCTGAATTTTGAAAACGTTATTCTGCTTTCTGTCAACGAAGGAAAACTTCCTCTTGGAAACTCTCAGAATACCTATATTCCTTTTGACATCCGAAGGTTTTTTGATCTTCATACTTTTCTGGAAAATGACAGCATCTATGCCTATCACTTTTACAGGCTGATTCAGGATGCGAAGAATGTACACTTGTTATATAATGCTCTAAGTTCCGGAGTGAATACAGGGGAGAAGAGCCGTTTCATTACACAGATTGAAATGGAGAGTTCCCATGAGATCGAACATCTGATTATTGAAAATTCTTCTGAGCCTATTACCACCAAACCTATAGAAATTTCCAAGACGCAGATTGTACAGGACCGCCTTCAGAAATGGAAGGAAAAAGTATCTGCATCCCACCTTACAAGTTACCTCTATAATCCGATTGATTTCTACCTTTCCAAGATTTTGAATACCTCGGAAACGGATGAGATTGAAGAAGAGCTGTCTGTGAAAAATTACGGAAATCTCGTCCATTATTCACTTCAAGAAGTGTATGAGGTATTGAAGGGTAAAGTTTTAAAAGAAAGCGATTTAAAAGATTCAGTTAAAGCGATAGATCACTATATAAATATTGCCATTGAAAAGCTGAAACATCAGCCGGAATTCTATGAGAAGGGAATGAATTATATTCATAAAGCCATTGCTAAAAAAGTGATTGAAAATGTTCTTACCCATGATCTTGAATTGATAAAACAAGGAAACAAACTGGAGATTGTTGATATCGAAAGAAGGTTTGAAAACATTGATTTTCCTTTGGATGGAAATGATAAAATTTCTTTCTTCGGATTCATTGACCGGATTGATAAACTGAACGGCACTTTAAGAATCATCGATTATAAAACAGCCAAGATCAAAAATCTCAGCGTTAAAATTGATGGAGATAACGTAGCTGAATATTTCCACAACAGTGAAAGAAAACAGGCGCTTCAGCTTTGTATTTATCATTATGTGGTGCAGCATCTTCCTGAGTTTTGGGGATACCCGATTGAAACTGGAATCTGGAGCTTTGCAGATGCTAAAAAAGGAATGGTTTCCCTGCAGTTTGACAAAGGAAATATTGATGATGCCATGAAATCAGTCAAAAGTCTGATCCTTGAAATTCTGAATCCGGATGTCAATTTTGTGGAAACAATAAAAACCTATTAAAATTATTTAATATTGATGAAGTGATATTTTTTTTGCTTGGAAATCAATAGGTTAATTATTTAAATCGACAGGCTGAAATACATTGATTTACTTCGTAAAAACAGCCATAAAGCAGGTAACTTTTTGTGTATCTTTACTACTTATTAAAAGCTTTCAAAGTTTAAATCAGATACATTAAGCATCACCAATGAAAAAGATCCTGATATTTTTTGCCATCGCTTTCTCTCTTATTATCAAATCTCAGCAAAAGAATGATTCTCTGAATATTGCCCTTCAGAATGTGACCAAAGACACTAAATTTGGCCTTGCTCTCAGTGGTGGCGGAGCAAAGGGTTTTGCACACATTGGGATTCTGAAGATGATTGATTCATTGGGGATTAAGGTAGATTATATCACAGGAACCAGTATGGGGGGGATTCTGGGCGGTTTGTATGCGATGGGGTACAATGCGGACCAGCTGAAGCATACGATCTATAAAATGGACTGGAACAGGATTCTGAGTAATAAAATTCCTTACAGCAAAGTCAATATCAGTGAAAAAGATGAGTATGACAAATACATTCTTGAATTTCCCGTAGTCAAAGGATTTCCGACTCTCCCAAGCTCGTATATTGAAGGGCAGTATATGGGAGAAGTTCTTAATACACTTACTTTCAATGCAAAACATATCAATGATTTCAGCAAATTGAGAATTCCTGTTCAGCTTACTTCTTCCGATATCGAAAACGGAGGCCTGGTGATGCAGAAGCAAGGCTCTTTACCGCTGGCTATTCGTGCTACATTGGCAATTCCTGCAGCTTTTGCACCTGTTTATATTGACGGGAAGCTTTTGGTAGATGGCGGATTGGATCGTAATTATCCGGCCAATGAGGTTCGGGAAATGGGAGCAGATTTTGTGATCGGAGGATATACGGGCTTCAGGCTTTTTACCAAAAAAGAAATTGAAAATCCGATGAAGATGATTTATCAGACTCATGCGATCCGTTCGGTAGAGGATTTTAAACATCAGAAGGAGCTGTCTAACGTATTGGTAGACTTTGTAGATCCTTTGGGAGAGATTACAACGAAGGATTTTGCCAAATTCAGGAGGATCATCAAAATTGGAGAGGTAGAAGCCAGAAAGCACCTTCCTGAGTTTGTAGCCCTGGCGGAAGCTCAGCGAAAAGCAGGAATCCAATATGAACATCAGATGATTGAAGAGGTAAAACTGCCTACTACAAAATTTACTTTCAATGAAGAAGATGGAACTCCTATTACCGATGCAGCAGAAATTGAGGTGCTGAAGAAGCAAATGGGACTGACGGAAGGGAAGTATTACGATGCAAAAACAGTAAACGAAGCAATAGACAGGGTATTCGGAATGCGCCAGTATGTAAAGGTGTATTATACGTACACCAATGAAAATGAAGGTCTTGTGATGAATGTTTTTGTGAAAAGAGCAAAAAAAGGGGCTTTTAAGCTGGCTCTGCACTACGATACAGAACAGTCGGTTGGGATTATTGTTAATTATACCTACAGGAATATTCTCCTGAACAGGTCCAGATTTTTAGCAACTGTAGATATTTCAGAACGTTTTAAGGCTAAACTGGCTTATCAGCAGTTTCTGGACAGCGGAGAACGTTTGTGGCTGGATCTGGAAGCCAAGATGATTAATCTTAAAAGTAATGATCTGAATTTCAGATTGTATGATGTAAATGATGATGGCAGCGACCGTTTTCCGAACCATATGTACCGTAATATAACAGGAAAGATTGCATTGAACTATAATATTAATCCAAATGCTTATCTGTCATTGGGAACAGAATTCAGTACGGAAAGAATGTACAGTTTACTGGATAAAGTGGATCAGTCAAAAGTGGATAATTACAGTAAAAAACTATATAACCACAGTAATTTTAACACATTCCTGAAGTTTGAACAGAACAGCCTCAACAAAAGATACTTCACAACAAAAGGGAATCATCTTCAGGTGAGTACAAGATTTTATTACGGAGATCAGTATGAACTTTACGATCTGAATACCGTGCAGCCTCTTCTGTATCTGATACTAAACCCTAAAGATTCCTATTATTACGAACCTAAAAACCTTATTTCTTTTACTTTGAATGAGAATTTTTTCTATCCGATTACAAGAAGACTCACAGTTAAAGCGAATGTATTTTTGGGCGCAAGTTTTGGATCAAAAAGAGATAATCAGGTTCCTTATCTATTCCTGAATCAGAAATATAACCTTGGAGGAAGTGAATATAATTATGACCTCTTAAGCCCTGAATTCAATGGTCTTCGTCAGAAAGAACTTCCTATGACTTCTGTTGCCAAAACGGCAATCTCACTTCAGTACAGGATTATGAAAAAGCTCTATCTTACTCCTTCGTTCAGCTATGGAAAAGTGAGTGAAGAGCTTTCTCCGTTTAATGAAAGTTTTGATATGTTCGGGTATGGAGTAAACCTTGGATACGAATCTCTCATCGGCCCTATAAGTATCAATGTTTCCAGAAACAGCCAGCTTGATTTTTCAAGAATCTATTTCAGCGTTGGTTTTAAGTTTTAAGTATAAATAGAATTTTATACTTGAATTATTAATTTAGATAGTGTTGTTTATTGTTCATTATATCAATGATTTTGCTATGAAAAAGCACTTCATTGCTGAAGTGCCAAAAATTAACTTGAAATGAGATATATAAGAGTGATTGATTCTAAAGTTTTACTTTTTTATTAATGACTTTACCATTAGAAAGCGTAACCTGTACCAGATAAATTCCAGGTTCTAAGTTTCGGGATTCAAACTGTAGTCTGTTAACTTCCTGCTGAACAATCAGAGCACCGGAAATACTATAAATGCTGATGTTTTTAATATCATTGCCGGCTTTTGCAATAATTTGCTGCTTTTGAGTGAAAATATCGGCATTGTTCTCAGAAGAAAGTTTACCTCCAATTGCTTTGCTGAACTGAAGATTATAATATGGAGTTACTACTTCAAACGTATAGTTTTTATTTTCGAGATCCTGTACATTAATTCCTCCGGCTTCACGGTATTGTTGCTGAGAAATACTTTTGATCAGTGTTTTATTTTCATCAAAAACGTTTACAGCACTAAGTTCATCCTGATTAACTTTTAATTGCAAAACCGAAGAGTTGACAGACTGTATGATTTCGTTTTCAGGAACTTCTTTAGGCGTGTTTTTGATGTATGGAATTATTTTATTTTCATTGTTTTCCGATACTTTTAATAAATAAACCCCGTCTTTTAAAGTGGATAAATTTTGTTCACTGGCTGTTCTGCTCTGAGCTTTTTCTTTATTGAAATCTGTTATTTCAACCAACTGCATATTGCCCAGATCCGGTTTTATTTGTGAGGATAGAAGAACCTGTTTTTCAGATGTTTTTTCAGCTGACTGTTTTCCAAAAATAGATCCTGCAATTGCCCATTCATTAAGAAGTCCGCCGCTTCTCAATGTATTGAATTTAGCATTTGAAGCCAAAGTGAAAGGTAGAATTCCCCCTACATGCCCAAGCGGTCCCCAGTAAAAGGAATCCAGCTTGTATTTATTCAGATCCCACCATGCATAATAGCCGCGTTGAACATCAATAGTTTTAGAAGTATTTTCAGGTGGAATAGCTAAATCAACCGTAGAATGGCCTAATGTCATTGGAGTTTTGTTGTACCAGTCGTACACATCCTTTGGCTTCATGCACTGTCTGAGCTTGTTATTGGGATTATTGGTAACATCATTCACGAAATTTGTAGTAAAGAGTTTTCTCCATATCACAGGACCCCATAAAAGTCCGCCATTATCCTGAACAACGTGATAATTATATTTATCAAGATATTCTGCGGAAATGACTTCTGAAATGTTGTTATTATATGTTTTGTATCCCGTATTGTTGCAGGTATGAAGGACATTGGCCAGGAATGAGGTAAACGGATATATATCTTTTTCAAGAACTCCTTTATTCAAAGTCACTCCCGAGAAATCATAAGGTCCGTCGCCCATATATGCATATTTGAATTTGATATTATTGGGATTCGAGATGCTTAATCTTTTTAGAGTAGACATCGCGGCATGGGCCCCTTGGGAATATCCGGCTAAAAAGTATTCGTCATACCGTTTAATACCCTGTTGTGAGAGGACTTTATTGGCAGCAGTAATGAAATCGATGGTAGCTCCCGCTTCGGTAGCGTAATCAACATATGGGTGAACTCCGTCTCCGGTTCCCATTCCTACATAATCAGGAGCCATTAAAATATAGCCATTGAGTACGTAAGACAATTCAACAACAAACCCTGCTGTTAATGCTCCTTTGAAATTAGACGGAACATTATTCCTGCTGTCTGTTGTTCCGTGGTCAGAAACTACTGTTGAAAGCTTAAACGGTACGTTAGGATACATGAGTAATCCGGTAGCTTTTACAAGAACATTGTTTTCGTTTTTGGTGTAGTAAGTAATCTTGTAGCCTTTCAGACCGACATTAAAGCTGTTCAGGTAGTTGGCAAATTCCGGAGCATCCTGATCGCCAAGGTTATTGGAGATAAAATTGATGACTCCCTGTGGCGTTAAATCCAGTTTCTGTTCTGCACTTACGACATCTCCAGCCTGCTGTGCAAAGTAGAATGGAGCGGCAAGACCTAGTAAAAAAGTTGTAATTTTTCTCATATTGATGTATTTTCTATGGTATTAAGGTAATAACTTTAATAAATCCCATAAAATATTATGACATCAATAATTATTCATTGAATATCAATTCTCTGTAATGTGAGTAAAATAAAAGAGTCTGACCGAAGGCCAGACTCTTTTTATTTTTATATATTTTGAATTTTTTAGAAAGCGTTGATTCCTGTAATGTCTAATCCGGTGATCAGCAAGTGAACATCATGTGTTCCTTCGTAAGTGATCACAGATTCCAGGTTAGCAGCGTGTCTCATCATTGGGAATTCACCCATGATTCCCATACCACCAAGGATCTGTCTTGATTCTCTGGCAATTTCAATAGCCATATTAACGTTATTACGCTTAGCCATAGAAATCTGAGCCGGAGTAGCTTTGTGAGCATTTTTAAGATTTCCTAACTGAAGACATAATAACTGAGCTTTTGTAATTTCAGTTAAGAATTCAGCCAGTTTTTTCTGCTGAAGCTGGTAAGAACCGATTGGTTTTCCAAACTGTTTTCTTTCCTTAGCATACTGAACAGCAGTACAGTGGCAGTCGATAGCTGCACCGATTACTCCCCATGAAATTCCATATCGTGCAGAGTTCAGACAAGATAAAGGTCCTTTCAGTCCCGTTACTCCCGGAAGAAGGTTTTCTTTTGGTACTTTTACATCATTGAATACCAATTCTCCTGTTTTTGAGGCTCTTAAGCTCCATTTATTGTGAGTTTCAGGAGTGGTGAAACCTTCCATTCCTCTTTCAACGATCAATCCCTGTACTTTTCCTTCTTCATTTTTTGCCCATACTACAGCGATATCGCATAGAGGAGAGTTGGTGATCCACATTTTAGCCCCATTCAAAAGATAATGATCTCCCATATCTTTAAAATACGTTTCCATAGAACCCGGGTCTGAACCATGATTAGGCTCTGTCAATCCAAAAGATCCGATCATTTCTCCGGCAGCAAGCTTAGGAAGATATTTCTTTTTCTGTTCCTCAGAACCAAATTCATTGATAGGAAACATCACCAAAGAGCTTTGTACCGAAGCTGCAGAACGTACTGCTGAATCTCCTCTTTCCAACTCCTGCATAATCAGACCATAAGAAATCTGGTCTAATCCTGAACCGCCATACTCAACCGGGATATAAGGTCCCAATGCCCCGATTTTCCCTAATTCTCTCATAAGATTAGGTATATCAGTATGATTTTGAGCGGCCTGATCAATCTGCGGCATTACAAAACTTTCAACCCAGTCTCTTACAGATTGGCGGATTAGTTTGTGTTCTTCAGTAAGTAAAGCATCAATTCCATAATAATCAGGGATGCTTGTAAGAGGATAATATGACATGATTTTTTGATTTGGTTAAAAGTAACATTTTTCGTGGTGTCTTGAAAATTTTTTTGAAAACTTATCTTTCAGTTGGTTTTCAGACAGATAATGCTCTTTTTATTTGTTTATAAGATAAATTCTTTGTTTTAAGCCTCCTCATCATTAGAGATAGGATACTGATTGGTAGAATTGTGGACCTTGCTTTTAAATTTATACAGATAAGGAGCTTTATTAGCCGAGCCATCATATAATTTTTCAAGTCGGTCAAGGATATTTAAACTTAAAATTTTGCGCTGAAAGTTATTTCTTCTGAATTTTTGGCCCAAAATGGTTTCATAAAGAGACTGAAGATCTTTCATCGTAAACTTTTCAGGAAGCAGATTGCTGGCCGCCACTTCTGTATTGATATTCATCCGCAGGTATTCTAACCCTGTTTCTATGATTCTGTCGTGATCAAAAGCCATCTTGGGCAGATTGTTTACCTCAAACCATTCACAACTTTCATTGAAAGCATCAGGGAAAGTGTTGGCCATTGAAAAATCAATAAGGCTGCAATATCCTACTGTAATGAATCTTTGAAAAATCCAGTGATCTTCCGGTACCTCAATTCCCTTATTGTTAAGAAGAATCTGGTGAACGTTATTTTCTGTACGGTCTATTCTCCCAAATGTATGAAATTGTTTCAGAAATATATCTTTAAGGTGTGTTCTTTCAAATAAAACCCTTGCTGCAGCTTCTCTTAAATCTTCATCATTGAAAACAAAACCACCCGGAAGTGACCATAAATCCAGATCGTGATACTTCAAAAGAAGAACTTTCAAAATGTTATTATGAAAGCCGAATATAGTACAGTCCACAGAGATATGGGCAACAAAATCTTTGGTATCGATAAGTTCCCGAAGTGTTTCTTTACTTTTTGTGTCTTTGATTTTCATGGCAGTAAAAATAAAACTATTTTCTTTTTGAAACGTTAAAAAATACTAAACTGGTAACAAAAAGAATAATAACGAAAAATAATATATATAATGGGTAAAAGTTTAAAAGTTGTTTTTCAAATAAAACAGCCATAATAATTGAGCTTACAGAGCTGCCCAGAGAAGAAAAAATAACAATAAGAGAGGTGAATAAGTTTACCTTTTCTTTGTCCATCTGTGCAATCATTTTTGAATTGATGACAGGGTAGAGCGGTGACAAAAATAAACCGATCACAGGAAATAAGAAGAGAATTACCCTTGAATCTACAGAATCAAAATACTGTACGCCTATAATAATTATCAGTAAAGAAATAATAAAAGCCATACATGAAAGGTAGTAACCTGGCAATGAAAATCTTCGGATAATATTGGCTGTTATGGTTCTTCCTACATAAGAAAATACCGCCAGAAAAGAGGTGGCCTGAAGAGCAAAAAATGAATTGACTTTCAGGTGATTCTTATAAAAAGACGGAAGCCAGGAGTTGAATCCCTGTTCTACAAAAACGATAAAAAATATTACCCCAAGGAATAGTAATATTGAAGGAGTTACAAACCCTGAAAGCTCAGAGAATACACTTTTGTTTTCCAAAGGTTTAGCTTCAGAAATTGTAATTTTTGATAACAGGAATATCGTTAATGCCGATAAGAAAGCAATTAATAAAAAACAAAATTTCCAATATTCAGAGTATTCACTGGATACCACCCATCCAAAGCAGGTATTGACGACAAAGATTCCGATCATAAAAGAAGCTTCTACACTGTTCATCGTCTTTGCCAGCGATTTCTCATCCGAAATATTGTTCCTTATAATCCCGAAAACACAGATTTTACCAATCGCAAAACAGGCTCCAATGATGGCAAACCATAGTTTGAAAAACCAGAAAACCTCAACAAACGGCAACAGACAAGAACAAAAGCCGACAACTATCAAAGCCGAAATCAAAGCTTTTTTTGTTCCCGTTTTGTTGATAAAACTTACTGCAAAAAGAGAGATAAAGGCAATGGGTAAGTCTTTAAAAGATTCTAATAAACCCAATTCTCCGTAGGTGATTTTCTCTTCAGACAGCTGCAGAATAATAAGTCCCATACAGTTCAAAACCATTGAAAAAATAAGAAAGGTAAGTTTTAACGGAAGAGAAATTTTAGAAAGCTTGATGATCATTTTGGGGGACTTCTTTTTTGTTTTTTTGTGAAATTTTATGAAATATTGATGCGAAGATAGGGCTTCTAACCCTGAAAAATAAAAGAAAAATTAAAATATTTATGAATAGAATGTTAATTAATTGAAAAAAAATATATTTTTATTGTCTCAATTTGAGAATTAAACAATAACTGTATATGAATGTAAGAATATCACGAAGCGTAGGAGTGGTTGCCGTCCTCTATTTTACGGCCAACTTCAGTGCCCAGACCACCAAGGCGAAGGACACAATTGCTAAAGAAAACAAAATAGACGAAGTTGTAGTGATTGGTTACGGTACTCAGAAGAAGAGTAATGTAACTGGAGCTATTTCCAGCGTGAGGGCTAAGGATATTGAGGATATTCCTTCAGGGAAACCTGAACAGGTCCTTCAGGGAAGAGCAGCTGGTGTTTCTGTGGTTACCAATTCCGGACAACCTGGGTCCGCAGCTACTGTGAGGGTGCGTGGTGTTACAAGTTTTGGAGCGGGAAGTAATGATCCTTTGTGGGTTGTAGATGGAATTGTGGTGGATAATATTGCATGGCTCAACCAGTCTGATATAGAAAATATGGAAATTCTGAAAGATGGTGCCTCTGCAGCAATTTATGGAGTTTCTGCAGCAAAAGGTGTTATCCTTGTAACGACCAAGAAAGGGAAGAAGGGAAAAATGAATTTAACCTATAACGGTTTTTACGGGGTGGGATCGGCTTCAAAGAAATTGGATCTTTTGAATGCAAGCCAATATGGAACTATTATTAATGAAGCTTTAACCAATGCAGGAAAAGCTCCGCGTTTTACTAATCCTCAATCTTTTGGCGCCGGTACAGACTGGCAGGATGTAGTTTTCAATACTGCTGAAAGAAAATCTCATGAATTCAGTTTGAGTGGAGGGAATGACAGATCTACCTTTTATTCTTCTTTCGGATATTATGAACAGGATGGAATTGTCCTGAAAGATATTTCAAATTATAAAAGGATGAATGTAAGGTTAAATTCTACTCATAAAGTTTTTGATTTCCTTACCATTGGACAAACATTCTCATATACTCATCAAAAGACGAAAGGGGTAAATGCGAATGATGAGTTCGGTGGACCTTTAAGTTCAGCTATCAATTTAGATCCTATAACACAGGTAGTGGTTACAGATCCTGCCTTATTGAATACAAGCCCATATAATAATGCAGGTATTTCTCCTTATCTGATTAGAGACGCTTTCGGAAATCCTTATGGTGTATCAACTATTGTAGAGAATGAGATGACAAATCCATTGGCATTCAGACAAACTCAGCTTGGAAGATACAACTGGTCTGATGATTTTGTGGCGAATATATTTGCAGAGTTAAAGCTTTTGCAACATTTTACTTTCAAAACTACTCTTAACGGAAAGTTATCCTATTGGGGAAAAGAACAGTTTACGCCTAAATTTTATCTGAATACCAATTCAAGAAACACAGTATTTAATAGCTTTTTAAGGGAAAGTAATAGGAAGCTCGAATGGAATACGGAAAATACATTGACTTATCAGAATAAATGGGGAAATCATAATTTAAGTGTATTAATCGGACAGGGAGCTTACTTTTATAATATAGGTTCCGGAAATAATACCACTTATACCAACCTGCCGGTTAATAACTGGGAGGACGCTTCCTTTAATTTTGATGTTCCTCAGGAAAATCGTTCAACATCAGCTTATGATGGTGTTGAAACCCATAAGGCCTCTTATTTTGCCAGAGTGATTTACGATTATGAAGATAAATATCTGTTTACTGGTACAATCCGTAGAGATGGTTCTTCTAAATTTGCAAAAAATAGACACTGGGGAAACTTCCCTGCCTTCTCTCTGGGATGGAATATTTCCAACGAAAACTTCTGGCCGGAAAATAAGATTGTTAATACCTTGAAGTTCAGGGGAGGATATGGTGTTTTAGGTAATGATGCTATTGAAAACTTCAGATTTGCAAACTTCCTTAAATCAGGAAGCAATTATACATATGGTGATAATAATATTATTATAGGGTATGCTCCAACTACTCTTGAAAATCCGGATCTTCGCTGGGAAGAGACTTCTCAGTTGAATATTGCTGCTGATTTGAAATTCTTAAATGATTTTACTTTGACAGTGGATTGGTTTAAGAAGAAAACAACGGATATTCTTCGCCAGGTGGATATTCCAGGATATGTAGGTGCTCCGGACAGACCTTGGAGAAATGTGGGGGATATGAACAATACCGGAGTTGAAGTTAATCTGGGATATAAAAAGACCTGGTCTGATTTCGGAATTTCAGTAAATGGGAACTTCTCCTATTTAAAGAATGAAGTAACAAGACTTGAAGATGATAAAATCTACGAAAACTTTGCATCCTTCCAGTCTATGGGGCCTGTAACAAGATTCCAAGTAGGGTCACCCTATGGAGCTTTTTACGGATATAAGAATCTGGGTATTTTCCAGACACAGGCGGAAATTGATGCATATAGAAATGCCAATGGTGACTTGATACAACCTAATGCTAAGCCTGGTGATTTCAAAAGACTTGATGTAAATGGTGATGGTAGAATTAATCAGGATGATTATGAATATTTGGGAAGTTCTGTACCTAAGTTTACTTATGGTTTAACATTAAATCTTAATTATAAAAATATTGATTTGATGATATTTTTACAAGGACAGGGAGGAAATAAGATTTTCCAGGGTCTCAGAAGACTTGATTTGTTCTATAGTAATTATCAAACTACAATTCTTGATCGATGGACAGGACCAGGTACTTCAAATACGGTGGCAAGATTGGATGCTGATGATAAAAATGAGAATTACACCAAAATGTCTGACTATTATCTTCAAAAAGGAGATTTTATGAGAATTAAACTGGTTCAGCTCGGATATACGCTGCCGGGAGATATTTCCAAACGCTTTGGTGCCAATAAGGTAAGGTTTTATGTAACAGGAGAAAATCTTTTCACTTTTACAAAGTATACAGGATATGATCCTGAAATTGCAGTTAACGATTCCTATGGTATAGATAGGGCTTATTATCCACAGGCCAGAACATTCATATTTGGTGCTAACATTCAATTCTAAAAAACAAACATGAAAAATAGATTCTATAAAGCAATAGTAGTGATCGCCCTTACATCAGGTGTTGGATTCAGTTCCGTATCTTGTGGTGATGAGTTCATTGAAGATGTACAGAATAAAGGAGCTTTTGACTCCAATAACTACTTCCAGAATGAAGAACAATCTTTTAGTGCGCTGGTATCAGTGTATGACCTGCTAAGAAAATATTCTGGCGGGTTTGAAAATACAGTAACTTTCTTTAACGCAGCTTCCGATGATTTCTATTCTGGAGGTGGAAGTCCTACAGACGGTACGGGGATACAAAGTTTTTCCAACTATTCTATTGATCAGATCACAGTTCCTAAAACCTATTGGAATGATTTCTATCAGGGAATAGCTAGAGCAAATCTTCTTATTCAGAGAATTCCGGATGCTAAGATGAATGATCAGACACGCAAGAGATTTATTGCTGAAGCTAAAACGCTGAGGGCTCTTTACTATTTTGAATTGCTGAAAATGTTTGGTAATATCCCACTGATTTTACAGCCTATTACAGCTGCCGATGATTATTATAATATTCCTCAGGCAGAACCTCAGAAAGTGTATGAGCAGATTGAATCAGATATTTTAACTTCCATTAATGATCTTCCACTATCTATCGCACCTACTAACAAGGCTGAGGTGGGAAGAATAAGTCAGGGGACAGCCAGAGCTATTTTAGGAAAAATTTATTTGTATAACAATAAAAAAGACCTTGCTGCAGCTCAATTTGCCGAAGTAAACGGAACGCCAGGACAAGTCAGTCAGTATGGATATAAATTAATTGCCAATTATAATGACCTGTGGAGAACGGACAATAAATTCACCACGGAATCTATTCTTGAAGTAATGCATACTAATAAAGGAAATTCGGACTGGGGCTTCTGGGGGCAAGGGAAGGATGAAGGAAACTCTATCTGTATAATGATAGGACCGAGAGGATACGATAGGTTAAAGACTACAGCACCTGATATTGTTTCAGGATGGGCATTTAATACTGCAACAGAAGATCTTTATAATTTCTTGAAAGACGATCCGAGAGTTAATGCAACTATCCTGAACGCAAAACAGCTGACTGCAAATGCAGAGATCAAATATTCACCCGCTCATAATGATACCGGTTATTTTTTGAATAAATATCTTCCCAGAAGAGATGAAGTTTCCAATCTTCCCGGAGCTCCGGAGCTTAACTACAGCAGGAATTACATTGTAATCAGGCTGGCAGACACTTACTTGATGGAAGCAGAAGCATTAAACGGGTCAGGTGCGAGAGCTCAGGCTCTATTGGATGCAGTAAGAGGCAGAGTTGGACTGGCTTCAATACCGGTAACACTGCAAGCTATCAAAGATGAACGCAGACGTGAACTTGCTGGTGAAGGACACCGATGGTTTGATCTTGTAAGATGGGGAGAAGCACCTTCCAAATTAGCATTGCGAGGATTTAAACCAAATAAGAATGAGCTTTTACCGATTCCTTATAATGAACTTCTTAATACGAAGATCAAGCAAAATCCTGGATATTAAATATGAAGTTTCACAACTTATATAGTTTCTTTAGAGGTGCCGCACTACTTAGTGGTGTGGCCCTTTTTTCTTTGTCGTGTACATCAGTTGCTTCCAACAAAGGAAATGAAGTTCAGTACTGGCTTACAAAAGGTGATGGAAGTGTAAAATTACAACAGCAAACCTCTGTTAAATTTGCAAATAACACCAACAGCTTTCAGAATATTGAAATTGACGATTCTCAAAAGTTTCAATATATTGATGGCTTTGGATATACATTAACAGGAGGAAGTGTTGAGGTAATCAACAGATTGTCGCCTTCCAAAAGAAAGGCACTGCTTAGTGAGCTTTTTGGAAATGGCAAAAACTCAATTTCTATCAGTTATTTAAGATTAAGTATAGGAGCTTCCGATCTTGATGGTGAAGTATTTTCATACGATGATTTGCCGGAAGGACAGACTGATCCTTCTCTTTCAAAATTCAGTTTGGCAAAAGATAAAAATCTGATTGCTATGTTAAAAGAAATTTTAGCAATCAACCCTTCTGTTAAAATCATTGCAGCACCATGGTCACCACCTGTTTGGATGAAAGACAATGGCCAGTCAAAAGGAGGAAGCTTGAAAACTGAATTCTATGGAACATATGCTCAATATTTTGTAAAATACATTCAGGGAATGAAAAAAGAAGGCATTACCATTGATGCTGTAACCCCTCAGAATGAACCTTTACATCCGGGAAATAATCCTAGTCTATACATGCCTTCTGAACAGCAGGGAAATTTTATCAAAAATCATTTAGGTCCGGTTTTTAAAACAAATGGAATTACCACTAAAATTGTTGTCTATGATCACAATTGTAACAAACCTGAATATGCCATTGATATTCTAAAAGATTCCGAAGCCAATCCGTATATTGATGGATCTGCTTTTCACTTATATGAAGGGGATATTTCAGCACTAAGTACGGTACATGATGCTTTTCCGGATAAGAATTTATACTTTACCGAACAATGGACCGGATCCAAAGGAACTTTTGCCGAAGACCTGAACTGGCATACAAAAAATGTAATCATTGGGTCTATGAGAAACTGGAGTAAAATTGCGCTTGAATGGAATCTTGCCAATGATCCGAAATATGCTCCGCATACAGATGGAGGATGCACAGAATGTAAAGGAGCGATTACTGTGTCTGACAGTGAAAATTTCACCAGAAATGTTTCCTATTATATTATTGCACACGCTTCGAAATTTGTTCCGGCTGGTGCTCAGCGTATCGTTTCCACACAGACTGATAAACTTTCCACTGCCGCCTTTATGACTCAATTTGGGAAAATAGTTTTAATTGTGCAGAACGATAACCCTTCAGATGAGAATTTTAATATTAAATTTGCCGGGAAAACCGCTGCTGTAACAATTTCAGGACGTTCTACAGCAACCTATATTTTTTAATTTGATACTATGAAAAGAGTTTATTTCTTACTGGCATTTTCCGCATTGGGATTGAATGCTTACGGACAGAAAACAATTGATCAGAAGGTAGCAGAATTGCTGTCTAAAATGACCCTTGAAGAAAAAGTAGGGCAGATGGTCCAGTACAGTGGGTTTGAATATGCTACAGGACCTCAGAAATCTAATTCGGCAGCCGTTTTAGAAGAAATTAAAAAAGGTAAAGTAGGTTCCATGCTGAATGTGGCAGGATCAGAAGAAACCAGATCATTTCAGAAACTGGCGATGCAGTCGAGGCTGAAAATTCCTTTGCTGTTCGGGCAGGACGTTATTCACGGATACCGTACCACATTTCCTGTAAATCTGGGCCAGGCAGCAAGCTGGGATCTTGGGATGATAGAAAAATCGGAAAGAATCGCTGCAACAGAAGCCGCTGCTTATGGTATTCACTGGACGTTTGCTCCAATGGTGGATATTGCCAGAGATCCCAGATGGGGAAGAGTGATGGAAGGTTCCGGGGAAGATACTTACCTGGGAACAAAAATAGGATTGGCAAGGATTAAAGGATTTCAAGGCAGAGGTCTGGGAAGTCTTGATGCGGTGATGGCCTGTGCAAAACATTTCGCAGCATATGGAGCAGCAGTAGGTGGAAGAGATTATAATTCAGTAGATATGAGTCTCAGACAACTGAATGAAACATACCTTCCTCCGTTCAAAGCTGCTGCTGAAGCAGGAGTGGCCACTTTTATGAACTCTTTCAATGATATCAACGGAATTCCGGCAACGGCTAACAAATATATTCAGAGAGATCTGTTAAAGGGAAAATGGAACTATAAAGGTTTTGTGGTTTCAGACTGGGGAAGCATCGGGGAAATGGTTCCTCATGGCTATGCCAAAGATGCTAATGAAGCGGGAGAAAGAGCTATACAGGGCGGAAGCGATATGGATATGGAAAGCCGTGTCTACATGGCAGAACTTCCCAAGTTGGTTAAAGAAGGAAAAGTAGATCCTAAATTGGTAGATGACGCAACGGGAAGAATTTTAACCAAGAAATTTGAAATGGGTCTTTTCGATGATCCTTACCGATTCAGCGATGAAAAAAGACAAAAAGAACAGACCAATAACCAGGAGAACAGAAAATTCGGGAGAGAATTTGGTTCAAAAAGTATTGTTCTTCTTAAAAACCAGGGAAATATTCTTCCCCTTTCAAAAACTACAAAAACGGTAGCGTTGATAGGACCTTTCGGTAAAGAAACTGTAGCTAATCACGGCTTCTGGTCTGTTGCATTCAAAGATGACAATCAAAGAATCGTTTCACAATTTGACGGAATTAAAAATCAACTGGATAAAAATTCTACTTTACTCTATGCAAAAGGCTGTAATGTAGATGATCAGGATAAAACCCAGTTTGCAGAAGCCATAGAAATGGCAAAAAAAGCAGATGTGGTGATTATGACGCTGGGAGAAGGCCATGCGATGAGTGGAGAAGCAAAAAGCCGAAGTGCTATCGGATTTACAGGAGTACAGGAAGATTTACTGAAAGAAATTGCGAAAACAGGAAAGCCAATCATTTTGATGGTTAATGCAGGAAGACCTCTTATTTTCAACTGGGCATCAGATAATATTCCAACAATTGTATACACATGGTGGTTGGGAACCGAAGCAGGGAACTCTATTGCAGACGTTCTGTTTGGTACCGTGAATCCCGGAGGAAAGCTTCCGATGAGTTTCCCGAGAACAGAGGGCCAGATTCCTGTATACTACAATCATTATAATACGGGAAGACCTGCAAAAAATAACACAGACAGAAACTATGTTTCAGCCTATATAGATCTTGATAATGACCCGAAATATCCGTTTGGATATGGTTTAAGCTATACCGATTTCAAATATTCCGATATGGTATTAAGTTCAACAAGTCTTACAGGAAATCAGAGTCTGAATATCGGTGTTACCGTTTCCAATACAGGAAAATATGATGGAGAAGAGGTCGTTCAGCTTTATATCAGGGATCTTTTCGGTAAAGTAGTAAGACCGGTAAAAGAGTTGAAAGGCTTCCAGAAAGTACTTATCAAAAAAGGAGAAAGTAAAAAGATAGAATTCAGGCTGACACCGCAAGACCTGAAGTTTTTTGATGACAATCTGAACTTTGATTGGGAAAGCGGAGAATTTGACATTATGATAGGAACTGATTCTCAAAATGTTCAGACCAAAAGAATCACCTGGACAAAATAAATTCAATTCAATTCAATTCAATTCAATAGGAGTGGGCTAAAGCCCACTTATGAAAATATAAAAAGAACGGCTTTAGCCAAAACTTAATACACATGAAAATCAAATTCAGAAATACAATAAATATCTGTGTAATAGGAATATTCTTTCTTTCGGCTCTCAACTGTGCTTCACACAGAACCCTGATCTGGAATGATGAATTTAATGGTAAAGGTCTTCCGGATTCATTAAAATGGAATTATGATGTAGGAGGTGGTGGTTTTGGAAATGAAGAAGCTCAGTTTTATACCAAAAACAGGCTTGAGAATGCCAGAATGGAAAAAGGAAACCTCATCATTGAAGCCAAAAAAGAAAATTGGGAAAACAATAAATATACTTCTGCAAGACTTTTAACCAAAGGGAAATTTGCTTTTCAATATGGAACAGTAGAAGTCAGAGCAAAGCTTCCCAAAGGTCGTGGAACATGGCCGGCCATCTGGATGATGAGTGAAAATATGAAGAAATGGCCGGATGACGGTGAATTGGATATCATGGAACATGTTGGGTATAACCAGGGATTTATACATGCTTCCGTTCATACAAAAAAATACAATCATATTCAGGGAACACAGAAAACAGATACACTGTTTGTAAAAGATGCCAGCGAAAAGTTTCATGTCTATAAAGCAGACTGGACACCGGAAAAGATTGATGTGTATATCGATGATCAAAAATTTTTCACCTATGTGAATAAAGAGAAAAGTAATGAAGCATGGCCCTTTGACAGACCTTATTTTATCATTTTAAACCTCGCTGTAGGTGGAATGTGGGGAGGACAAAAAGGAATTGATGATTCTATTTTTCCACAGAAATATTATATAGACTACGTAAGAGTCTACCAGAATAAATAATGAATAGGGGACACAATTGTCCAAAATAAAAAAATCATGAAAAAACTAATTGTAAGTTGTTTTTTAGTAGGCGTTGTCATCAATGTCAATGCTCAGAATTATTGGAAAAAGAATGCAGGAAAAACAGCTAAGGTGATCCTTACCAATTCGAAGGCGGATGAGAAGATGGCGGATAAAGGAGCCGTTAAATTTGAACAATTTGGTCAGCCCAAGGAAACGGAAGCCTGTATTTTTGTAGCTCCCAACTTTAAATATCAGAAACTGATAGGAATTGGCGGTGCCATCACAGATGCATCAGCAGAAACTTTTTATAAAATGCCAAAGAACAAGCAAAAGGAAATTCTGGATGCTTATTTTGGAAAAAACGGATTGGGTTACACTGTTGTTCGTACCAATATGAACTCCTGTGACTTCTCCAGTGATTCTTACACGTATGTAGAAGATAATGACACTTCCCTGAAAACGTTCAATGTTGCTCATGATGAGAAGTATAAAATTCCGATGATCAAAGAAGCACAGAAAGCGATCGGAAATAATTTTACTTTTTATTTCTCTCCGTGGAGCCCGCCTGCCTGGATGAAATCTAATAAAAGTTTGTACAAAGGAGGAAGATTAGAAAATGAGTACTATCAGACGTGGGCCGATTACTATATCAAATTCATTAAAGAATATGAAAAAAGAGGAATCAATATCTGGGGACTAACCGTTCAAAACGAGCCAATGGCTACCCAAAGCTGGGAATCATGCATCTACACCGCTGAAGAAGAAGGAGAATTCCTGAAAAAGAACCTTGGACCAACGCTTTGGAAAAACGGATATAAAGATAAAAAAATAATGATCTGGGATCACAACAGAGACCTTATCTATCAAAGAGCCACTACTACATTAAGCGATCCTGAAACTTCAAAATACGCCAGCGGTATCGGGTATCACTGGTATGAAACATGGAACAATAAAACCCAGCTTTTTGACAATTTAGCAGAAACGCACAGAGCTTTTCCGGATAAATTCTTAGCGTTCACGGAAGGTTGTAAAGAACAGTTCAGTATGGATAAGATCTATGATGTAAGCCTGGGTGAGCTTTACAGCAAAAATATGCTGAACGATTTCAACAAGGGAAATGCATTATGGACTGACTGGAATATTCTATTGGATGAAACCGGAGGACCTAACCATAAAGGAAACTTCTGCTTTGCCCCGATTATTGCAGACACAAAAACAGGTGAGGTGTTCTATACCTATGAATACTATTATATAGGCCACGTTTCAAAATATATCAAACCAAATGCTCAGAGAATCGGCAGCTCATCCAACAGAGCTGCGCTGACATCTTCCGCTTTTATGAATGAAAACGGACAATTGGTAACTGTTATTATGAACGATTCAGACAATGATATTGAAACGAATCTATGGATAGAAGGAATGGCCGCCAAGCTGAATGCTCCTGCACACTCTATACAGACTGTAATTTTATAGTTTCATATTACATATTAATATTATTTTTGACAGATCCGGCGGCCTCTTTGAGGCCGCCGGGTTTTATTTGTGAATGATGAGTTTCAGGATTATAAAAACAGAAAACCCATGAAGTTTTTCATGGGTTTTATTTATTTTTGAACGGAACTTTGTTCGTTATTTTTTTAATGAATGATTATTCAACATCATATTTGCTGATCACTTTCTGAGTAACTCCTGAGCTGCTGAAACCACCATCATGGAAAAGGTTCTGCATCGTTACTTTCTTCGTAAGATCAGAGAAAAGGGTAACGCAATAGTCTGCACATTCAAGAGCTGTAGCATTTCCTAGTGGAGACATATCTTCTGCATATCCAAGGAATCCTCCGAAACCTTTCACACCACTACCGGCAGTAGTCATTGTAGGAGACTGAGAAACGGTATTTACACGTACTTTTCTTTCACCCCAATAGTTTCCGAAAGTTCTTGCAATGCTTTCAAGATAAGCTTTGTTATCAGACATATCATTATAATCCGGGAATGTTCTTTGAGCAGCAATATAAGTAAGCGCCAGGATGCTTCCCCATTCGTTCATACAGTCTTTTTCCCAAGCTACACGCATTACTTTATGGAAAGAAACAGCGGAGATATCCCAACCTTTTTCCAACCAGTCGTAGTTCATTTCTGTATAATGTTTTCCTTTTCTTACGTTGATAGACATTCCGATAGAATGAAGGATAAAGTCGATTTTTCCAAATTTTGCAACAGCGGCATCAAAAAGTTTTTCAAGATCTTCTATAGAAGTAGCATCTGCTGCTATTACTTCAGAACCTGTTTTTTCTGCTAATCCATTAAGTTCCCCCATTCTCAAAGCAATAGGAGCATTGGATAAGATAAATTCAGCACCTTCCTCATGGCATCTTTCAGCAACTTTCCATGCGATAGATTGTTCATTAAGGGCTCCAAAAATAATTCCCTTTTTGCCTTTAAGTAAACCGTATGACATAATTTTTTAATGTTTATTATAATACAAATGTAGCAATAATTGTGGTTATGACATAATAAAAAATGGAGCCTTATCAATTTAAGACTCCATTTTATTGAAAATATTTATATGACTGAAATACTAATTGGTTTTCTTATTCCATTCTGCTTTTACATCCTCTGCCGCATCTTTGGTTTTTTCCCATGCCTCATCTGCTTTATCTTTGATATCCTCCCAGGCATCGGATACATTAGCTTTTACCCTGTCGAGCCAGTCTTCCTGGCTGGCTTCCTGATCATTATCTCTTTTCTCATTAATATAATCTTTAGCCTTATCTGCCAATTCATTGATTTTCCATTTGGCTTTGTCCGTTGCATTCTGTAAAGAATTTTCTACATTGTTTACTGCATTTTCCGCTTTGTTGTACTCTGAATTGTTCATAATAGTATAAATTTTAGTTTGGTATCAGTAATTAAACAATAACTATTCCTAAAATAGAACGCCTTTGTTAAACTTTTCATAATCTTTTGTTATATTTTTCCAAATCAGCAGTATCTTTAGTAGATAAAATTTGATAATTATGGAAAAAATACGGTGTGGATGGTGCGAAAAAGATGATCTCTACAGAAAGTATCATGATGAAGAGTGGGGAAGACCCGTGTATGATGATGAAACAATATTTGAATTCCTTATTCTTGAAAGCTTTCAGGCCGGACTGAGCTGGTATACTATTTTGTCTAAAAGAGAGAATTTCAGGAAAGCTTTTGATCATTTTGATTATAAAAAAGTAGCCGCTTATTCGGAGAAGAAGATCGAAGAATTAATGAACAACCCGGGAATTATCAGAAACAGGCTTAAAATTCTGGCAGCTGTTACCAATGCTCAGAAATTCATGGAAATTCAGAAAGAATTCGGGAGTTTTTCTAACTATATCTGGAACTTTACAGGCGGAAAACCGATTGATAACAGTCCCCAGACTTTAGCTGATGTTCCTGCCACAACAGAAATTTCCGATCTTATATCCAAAGAACTTAAAAAAAGAGGATTTAAATTCGTGGGTTCTACAGTAATTTATGCCCATATGCAAGCTACCGGCATGGTAAATGACCACATAAAGGACTGCTTTACCAGAAAATAATTGTAGGTACTGATTCAAATTCCAGTAAAATAAATTACAAAATAAAAAATCTTGAAAGGCTTATGGATACTTTGTTTCATAACTTATTGATATTTTTGTACCATTAAAAAATGAAAAGCTCTGTTGAAATATGAAGAAAATAGGAATTATAGGTTATGGCTGGCTGGGAGAAAAAATTGCATCTTCTTTATCCAGAAAATATACAATATCTGCAACGACAACAACAGATAATAAAGTAAATGATCTTAACAGCAAAGGAATTCATGCAGTACTAGCTTCTTTTCCGGACTATCAGCTGACAGAACCTCTTTCTCAATGGGAGGAAATTAAAAATATTGATGTTTTAATTATTACCATTCCGGTTTCTGAAAAAAGCTGTTGTGTAAGTTCTTTATATAACAGAATTCAAAATTTATCAGCATTTATCGGAGATTTTAAAGGCCAGATATTTCTGATGAGTTCCACAGGAGTTTATCCGGATCTTCCAAAAGATTTTACAGAAGAAGATGTTCCATTGGAGAATGTATCGGGAGAAAGAATGTTGAGAAATAGATATCCTCAGCTCAATATTCTTAGATTAGGAGGCTTGATGGGAGACAACAGGCTTTTGAAAAATTATAATGTCGGCAATCTTGATCATGCCGTGAATCATATTCACTATGCTGATATCAGTGCCATTATCACACAAATGATTGAAAGTAAAACAGAAGCAAAACTTTATAATGTTACGGCTCCGATTCATCCGGCAAAAAGCCAGGTGATTAACGCACAGAAAAATATCCCTGACGAGGAAGTTTTTGAAGTAAAAGGAAAGAAAGTGCTGTCTTCAAAATTAATTTCAGAGCTGGATTATACATTTCAATATCCTGATCCTAGGACTTTTCATTTGTAATTTTTATCATCAGTTTTTAATCCATTTTTCCATACAAAATTTCTATTGACAACTCTGTCATTCCTTAGGAATCTCTACGCTGCTTTTTAAAGTCTTGTATTTAGATTCCTACGGAATGACAAGATGGGTGATAAGTTTTATTCATCGTGAAAGAATCAAAATTCAGTAAAATTCAATGAGAATGGCTTTAGCCTGTTAAAATAAATTCAGTATCCTGATCCTAAGACTTTTCATTTGTAATTTTTATCATCAGTTTTTAATCTATTTTTCCATACAAAATTTCTATTGACACCTTTGTCATTCCGCAGGAATCTCTACGTTATTTTAAAAACTTGTGTATTTGGATTCCTACGGAATGACAGGATGGGTGATAAGTTTTATTCATCGTGAAAGAATCAAAATTCAGTAAAATTCAATGAGAATGGCTTTAGCCTGTTAAAATAAATTCAGTATCCTGATCCAGGAATTTTTCATTTGTAATTTTTATCATCAGTTTTTAATCCATTTTTGTTTACGACATTTCTATTGAGACCTCTGTCATTCCGAAGGAATCTCTACGCTGCTTTTTAAAGTCTTATATTTAGATTCCTACGGAATGACAAAATGAGTGGTGAGTTCTACTCATCGTGGAAGAATCAAAATTCAGCAAAATTCAATAGGAACGGGTTAATATCCTGAATGTAGACGAAGGGAGCCTGTTTTTTAACAGATGAAAATTCAATTGGCTTTAGCCAAAAATTATAAAAAAACCTCCGGAAACAACTTCCAGAGGTTTTGTATTATATCAATAAAATAATTATTTAATAATTCTTTCCAATACCCAATCAATAAGGTTTTTCTCAGAAGCATGGTGGTCTGCAGAGAATTCACCGCGTCTTCTGTTGGCAATAACATTGTTTACAGTAATTGCTTTGTGTCCTAATAATTTTGAAAGTGCATAGATTGCAGAGGTTTCCATCTCGAAATTGGTGATTCCAAGATCATTCAATGTTTCTAAGAATTTGTCATCTACTGCCTTTAGACGAAGCTGTCTTCCCTGTGGAGCATAGAACCCTGGGAATGTTGCCGTATTCCCGTGGTATTTGGCATCTTTGTAATATTCTCCCATTTCTTCCGCCCAGTCTGAGAAATAAAGCATCGGCTTGATTCTTTCGTAAGGGAATTTTTCTAAGAAGTTTTTGGAAAACTCATTTTCAAAGTTATAATCCTGATAGAAATGCATCAATCCGTCTAATCCTACTACATTTTGGGTAATCAGCATATTATCAACCTGTACATCCGGGTTTACGCTTCCACAAGTTCCCATACGGAATAACTCAAGAGCTTTATGTTCAGTCTTAAATTCTTTATTTTTAAGATCGATGTTCACTAAAGCATCCAGTTCGTTCATTACGATATCGATGTTTTCAGTTCCGATACCCGTAGACATTACAGTAATTCTTTCTCCACGAAGCGTTCCTGTATGCGTGTAAAATTCTCTTTTATTTTTTTTAATTTCTACAGTATCAAAGTATTTTGAAACTTTTGCCACTCTGTCAGGATCACCCACAAGGATGATTTTGTCAGCAATATCTTCAGGTAAAAGATTCAGGTGGTATACACTTCCGTCTTCATTCAGAACAAGTTCTGAGGCAGCAAGTTTGTTTAGCATAATATGTATATTTTTTGTTTTTTTAATTAATCATAATGGCTTCTTTATAAGGAGATGCCATCACTTCATAGATATCATTGTATTCTTCTACAATTCTTTTCTGGCCGTTCATTACCTCATACACAGTAATGACAGTTTTTTCAATATTTTTAGGATCTTTCCTCTGTGAGGTGATTTCGTAGAAATGTTCATCTTTTTTAAGAATAGAAATCAGTTCTTCCTTTGTGGAATTGTTGGAAGTCATCATTCCCGGGAATTCTGCTACAATATCTTTCAGATCAGAATAATTTTTATAAGGCTTGGTAACACCGTTGGAATATACATAAACATTGGGGATGTTTTTATCCTTTTCAAGGCGGACCAGATAATAATCAGAACCTTTTTTTTCTGCATAGACAGCCATTTCCTGTGGCTTTACGGACTGGTTTTCCGTTTGCTTTTTCTTTTGTGAAAATGCCGTCAGAGAAAGGAAACTTGCTGCAACAGCAAACCATAGTTTTGTTTTCATAATACTATTTTAGTTTTTTTTGATGTGTTGAATCCAATTTAAAAAAATCCTCGCCCAATAATCTCCCGCCATTATTTTTACCGGTATTTCGAATAACCGTTTCCTTTAGAATAATGAATTTGATTTCGGGGTTTAAAATTAGTGAAAAATATGATATCAGAAATATAAACATTATTTAATCTGTTATTAAAACTGAGATAACATCAGATCAATACTTTTGCCGCTAAAAATTCATGAGATCTTATCCACTGCTTGTAATCGTCCTTCTGATAGGATTTGCAGTAATGTCTTTTAATCCTGTTTATAAAGGAAAAGAAAGTGAAAATACATTTGTCAATAAAGGGTTGTCCAACTTCAAAACTAAGCTTGAACAGCTGAAATCAGATGTTGATAAGTTCTCAGAAGACCAAATTTCCCTTGAAGAATTACAGAAATCACTGAGCAGTACCAGAAATTCATTCAAAGAAATAGAATTTTATGTGGCTTATCATTATCCTGAATTCACCAAAACCCATCTGAATGCAGCCCCATTGTTTCATATTGAAGCCGCTGGAACGTCTGCTTATACACTTCCTCCTGAAGGATTGCAGGTGCTGGATGAATTAATATTTTCAGATGAAGCAGGAAATGAAAAAGAAAAGATCAAAACAATTACTACCTTTTTATACAACAGCTATTCCGGGTTTTATCTAAGTGCTTTGAAAAATGGTTTGAGCAAAGGAAATAATAAGACATTACCTTTGCGTATTGAGCTGATCAGAATCTATTCTCTCGGAGTGACAGGTTTTGATACTCCAGGTTCTTTGAATGTTTCCGAAGAAGCCAGTCATGCTTTTTCAGGGATGCAGAAATATATTAATGATGATCCTTATTTTAAGAATTATAATACGCAGAAAGCCAATCAGACTTTAACAAACGCAATTAATTATCTTTCAAAAAATACCGATTTTGAAACTTTTGACAGAATTGAGTTTTACAAAAAATACATACAGCCTTTATACGAAGAGTTGGGGAAATGGGATGGAAGGCCTGATGATCTTAAAGAATTCTCTGGTTGGAATGTCGGAAATAAGAACTTTTTCAGCAGTGATTTTTTAGATCCGTATTTTTATACCTTATTGAAATCCTCAGAAGATAATCCAGAACTCCGCAGCCTTGGGAAATCCATTTTCTATGATCAGAACTTAAGCGGTAATGCAAAGATGAGCTGTGCCACCTGTCATCTTCAGGAAAATGCTTTTACAGACCTTAAGGCAAAATCACAAAGCAATGTAGAAGGAAAAACAGTACTGAGAAACTCACCGTCTTTATATAATGCTGTTTTTGCCAAGAGATTTTTCTATGACCTTCGCGCTTTTTATCTGGAACAGCAGGCAGAACACGTCATTTATAATGAACAGGAATTCAATACAAGCTATGAAAGTATTATTCAGAAATTAAAAACAAAACCTGAATATAAAAAGGCTTTTCGTGCAGCTTTTAAGGATGGAAAGATCACCAAAGAAAATTTTTCAAAAGCATTAAGCTCTTATGTGGCTTCATTATATTCCTTTGACAGCGATTTCGATCGTTTTATGAGGAATGAAAAAAATGTTTCTGAAGATGTGAAAAAAGGATTCAACCTGTTTATGGGAAAAGCCAATTGTGCAACCTGTCACTTTACACCCACATTTTCCGGATTGGTGCCGCCGTTTTTTAATGAAAATGAATCTGAAGTACTGGGAATACCTAGCAGACCAATCAAACAGCTTCCTGTGGAGCTTGATCAGGATCTTGGAAGAGGAAACAGTCCTGTAAAAAAGGAAAAATCATGGATTTATGATTATTCTTTTAAAACAGTAACCGTTAGAAATATTGCTCTTACCAAACCTTATTTTCATAACGGAGCTTTTAATACATTAGAAGAAGTTCTTGACTTTTATAATGAAGGAGGCGGAGAAGGATTAGGATTAAAAATGAAAAACCAAACCCTTGCACCGGATAAATTAAATCTTACCGAAACAGAAATAAAACAGATTATAGCCTTTCTGAATTCCCTTACAGATGTGAGTAAAGCGAAATAGGCGGGTGCGGGATTCGAGATGCGGGGTTTTGAAATGCGGTTCCGGGGTACGAGGTTCGGATTATAATGTGTTATAATTGAAAATACGCAAAAAAACACATCAGCTGCTCAGCTTATTTCATCCCTGAATTTCTGTATTTGCACCCACATCCCGAAATCCCGCACCCCGTAATCCGTATCATTTAACAAAAAATTAATCCCATTAACATTAGGTTTTTGATAAGTTAATATTTGCTGATTTATATTTAAAATCCTATTAACAGAGTAAAAGCTCTAAAAAAATAGTTTTGCAGTGTCTAATAAATCAAATAAAAAATGAAGAAAAAACTACTAACAGTGGGAGCTTTGGCTATACTGGCCAGTTCTGGTATTCAGGCGCAAACTCTGATATTCAATAAGAATGCATCTTGGAGCTACAAAGATAACAATCAGGCTCAGCCTGCCGGATGGAATGCCCAGACTTATGACATTTCAACATGGGCGGTAGGAAACGGTCCGTTAGGATATGGAGATCCTGTAACTACAACCATCAACTCAGGGCTTACTACAGCTTATTTTGCTAAAGATTTTACAGTAGATCTTTCTACGCTTTCCGATAATATGGAATTGGGAATAATGAGAGATGACGGTATTATAGTATACCTTAACGGAGAGGAAGTAGTAAGAGACAACATGCCTGCTGGTGCTGTTACATTCAATACTTTTTCATCTACAACTATAGATGGAGCAGCAGAAAGTGTTTATAACCTTTTCACGATTCCAAAATCAAAATTTGTAAACGGTGTCAACAGACTTTCTATAGAATTGCACAACAGAAGCACAACCAGTTCAGATTTAAGAATTGATGCTTACCTGAAAACTACACCTAACACAACCATTCCTGTTGCTTGTAGCGGAACACACATCAGCTGCTTTACTTCAATTGTTCCTACAGCACAGACTGATAAGTTAATCATTCCTGCTGAACACAAATACCAGCTTATTTTAAAAGAAGGAGACAGTTATACAGAAGGAGGAGGATTAGTGGGAGGCCAGAATGACTTTACAGCTTATGTTCCAAAAACAGGAAGCAGTACGAACGGATATCTTTCTGTAAACCATGAAACGAATCCAGGAGGAGTTACCATGGCAGAAATCAATTATAATGCAACTTCAAAGCTTTGGCAACTGACAAAATCAAGAGCGGTAAGTTTCTCAGATCCAAGTCTGGTACAAACCATCAGAAACTGTTCAGGAGGAATTACACCTTGGGGAACCGTAGTAACCGCTGAAGAGTCTGTGACTTCCAATGATGTGAACAATGACGGATACAAAGATTACGGTTGGTTGGTAGAAATTGATCCTGCAACAGCTCAGGTGATTTCTAAAAATACTGACGGATCTAAAGGAAAACTTTGGCAGATGGGAATCATGAACCACGAAAATGTAGTGGTGAATAATACAGGAACAACTGCTTATTATGGGGAAGACGGTGGAACGCACATGGTGTATAAATATGTAATGGATACTCCGAATAACCTTTCTTCAGGAAATCTGTATGTTTTAAAATTAGATCAGGGATTATCAACTGCGGGAGATCCGGTAGGAACTACAGCAACGTGGGTTCAGGTTCCTAATAAAACCAAAGCAGACCAGAATAATACGGCATCACTTGCACAGTCATTGGGCGGAACAAAATTTAATGGAGTAGAAGATGTTGACATCAGCCCATTGGACGGAAAAATCTATTTTACAGCAAAAGGATTAGACAGAGTATACCGTCTACAGGATAACGGAACTACAGCTTCTCAGGTAGAAACATTCGTAGGAGGAGGTTCTTCTGTATATTCTTTCAATACAGCTCAGGGAATGAAATCTGAAGCTTGGGGAGACGGAAATGATAACCTTACTTTTGATGAACTTGGAAACCTTTGGGTACTTCAGGATGGAGGTAAAAACTACATCTGGGTAATTGCTCCGGATCATACACAGGCTAACCCTAAAGTGAAATTATTTGCTTCTATGCCGGCAGGTTCAGAGCCTACAGGACTTACATTTACGCCTGATCATAAATTTGGTTTCTTCTCTATTCAGCACCCGGACTCAACAATCTCTACAGATGTGGATGCTACAGGAAATACAATCAATTATAAAGGAAAATCGGCAACCATCGTAATTGCACTTAAAAATAACTTAGGAACTGAAGGAACTTTAGGTACTATCGACAACAAAACTGCAGAAAATATAGTAACGGTAGCGCCAAACCCTACTTCAGGAATTGTAAAAATCAATTCAGTAAAAGGATTGAAAGATATTTCAGTGACCGCTTACAGCATGGACGGAAAAATCGTATTTACGAAGAAGTTTAACGGGACAAACAAAGTATTGGACCTGGATTTCACACAACAGTTGGAAGGATCTCGTGTTTTAGTTTTAAATATTGAAGCTGAAGGAGGTTTCCAGAAAACAGTCAAACTTGTAAAGAAATAAATTATTTATAATTCTTGTCTGTCAGTGGCTTCTGTCGCTGGCAGACCTTTTTATGTTTATGAAAAAGTTTTTTTTACTTATTTCCATACTATCACTTTCTCAGATCAATGCACAGATTGATCCTGTGAAATATCCTACTTTTACCAATATTGAAGATGCTTTAAGCAGTAAAAAAGCAGTGTACAGTATGAGTTTCAGAGAAAAAGGATTGTTTAATCTTCCTCCTCAGATCGTGAAGCTTGATTCCTTATTCTTTCTGAATATCATGGCCAATAAGCTTGAGAAAATGGATCAGGAACTCTTTGAGTTGAAAGAACTGGAGATTTTAAATGTGAATGAAAACAGCATTAAATACATCCCGGATGAGGTAAGCAAGCTGAAGAAACTGACGACTTTTTCAATGAATCTGAATAGTCTGACAAGCATTAATCCCAATATTGCAAAGCTCCAGAACTTAAAAGTAGTACATTTTGATGCCAACAATCTGAATACCTTCCCCGAAGCACTTATGAAAATTGCAGCGTTGGAAGAAATTAACCTTCAGGGAAATCAGATCAGTTTTATTGCTGACAGACTGGATCAGATCAAAAATCTTAAATTTCTGAATCTTTCTGATAATCAGATTAATGACCTTGGTAATTTGTCTTTTCCTAAAAACTTAAAATATCTTGAACTGCAGCAGAATGCCATCAACAAGCTTCCGGAAAACCTTTTCAAAGCTCAGCATCTTGAATTTCTGAATGTAAGTGGAAATAATATCTCGGAAATTTCACCCAAAGTAAAAGGGCTGAAAAGTGTAGTCAGTATGAATCTTGCTAACAATAATCTGAAATATATTCCTGTAGAAATCAAGCAGTTGAAAAATCTGAAAACTTTGATTCTTACAGGAAATCCTATAGAAAAATCTACAATTGAAAATTTAAAAACCCTACTGCCGGATACGCAGATCTACTTCTAGATCTATCCGCCAACACGTTTGGTTTTATATCCCATTTCTTTAAGGATATTCATTATTTTATCACGGTTATCTCCTTGAATGATAATCGTTCCATCCTTCTCAGAACCGCCTATACCTAAGGTGGTTTTTATTTTCTTTGAGATTTTTTTCAGGTCTTCCTCACTGCCTTCCCAGCCTTCAACAATAGTTACAGGCTTGCCGTTTCTCCCTTTTTTCTCAAACTTGCATACCAAAGGTTCTTTCTGCTTGAATTGCTCTTCAGGCATTTCAAAATCCTGCTCTTCATGATCAGGAAAAAGATTCTTCAATTGATCTCGTAAATCCATACCGCAAAATTAAAAAGATTTACGGATTAATGAACTGAAATAATCAATGAAATTTCAATTTTTCAACCCTGTCAAGGTTTTACACCTTGACAGGGTTTGATTATCTGCGATATCACCCTGATGATCAGTAATCAAAAAAATTCAAGACTTCAAATTCTTCTATTCATAGGAAATTAGGTAAATTTGTCTAACAAAAGTTTTACAAAATGTCAAAAAAAGCAATACTGGCAATTCTTGACGGATGGGGATTGGGAACAAACCCGGACGTTTCTGCAATAGATAAAGCAAATACACCATTCATAGACAGCTGTTACAAAAAATTTCCGCATACTACGCTTGAAGCGAGTGGACTGGCTGTAGGTCTTCCTGCCGGACAGATGGGAAATTCTGAAGTTGGGCACATGAACCTCGGAGCAGGGAGAGTGGTTTACCAGAACCTGGTGAAACTGAATATGGCGGTTGAAAACGGAACACTGGGTCAGGAAAAAGTGATTCAGGATGCTTTCGAATACGCAAAAAAAGAAAATAAAAAAGTACACTTCATAGGGTTGGTTTCCAACGGAGGAGTACACTCACATATCAATCACTTAAAAGGATTACTGACGGCTGCAAAAGAATTCGGTTTAAATGAGAACGTATTTGTTCACGCATTTACCGATGGTAGAGACTGTGATCCTCATTCCGGATTCGGGTTTATTGACGAACTTCAGAAGCATATGGATGCTACTACCGGAAAGCTGGCAACAGTGGTAGGAAGATATTATGCGATGGACAGAGACAAGAGATGGGAACGCGTAAAATTAGCTTATGATGCCCTTGTAGAAGGAGTAGGCGAACCAACAACGGATGCTTTGGCAGCGATCAAGACTTCCTATGATAATAATGTTACAGATGAATTCCTGAAACCCATCATTTTAATGAATACTACTGCAACAGGAAATGTGGTGCCGGTAGCAAAAATTATTGATAATGATGTAGTGATCTGCTTCAACTTCCGTACAGACAGAGGAAGAGAAATTACAGAAGTTCTTTCTCAGAAGGATTTTCCGGAATATTCTATGAAGAAACTGAACCTTTATTATATTACGCTAACGAATTATGATAAAACATTCCAGAATGTACAGGTTGTTTTTGACGAAAACGTTTTGACGGAAACAATGGGGGAAATTCTTGAAAAAAATGGACGATCTCAGATCAGAATCGCAGAAACAGAAAAATATCCACACGTTACTTTCTTCTTTTCAGGAGGAAGAGAAGAAGAATTTGAAGGAGAAAGAAGACTGCTTTGCCCAAGCCCGAAAGATGTTCCTACTTATGATTTGAAGCCTGAAATGTCAGCCTATGATATTACCAATGCAATCGTACCGGAACTGGAACAGGGAAATGCTGACTTTGTTTGTCTGAACTTCGCCAATACAGATATGGTAGGACATACAGGAGTTTTTGAAGCCGCTGTAAAAGCTGCCGAAGTAGTAGACCAGTGTATCGAAAAAGTAGCAACCGCTGCTTATGAAAACGGATATGCTGTTTTTATTCTTGCCGATCACGGAAATTCAGATGTGATGATGAATCCGGATGGAACTCCTAATACACAGCATTCAACCAATCTTGTGCCTTTCATTGTAATGGATAAAGACCATACCTGGAATCTGAAACCAGGAAAACTGGGGGATGTAGCGCCTACAATCCTTAAAGTAATGGGCGTTGAAATACCGGCTGCAATGACCGGAGATGTTTTAGTTGATTAAAATTCAATAATATTGTCAAAAGAATGCCGTTATACCTTGTATGGCGGCATTCTTTTATGATTTATGTCAGATAAAGTATGAGTTGCATACTTTATTATGCGCCAAATAATAAATAAATCATATCTTTGTAAATTAAAACTGAATAGTAAAATGTATCAAAAGCTTGTAAGGAAAGAAGTAATGGGATTATTGGAAAAGGAAGTAGGTTCTTTTCTTGATAAATTTTTAACGCCAATTGAAAAAATATGGCAGCCTTCCGATTATTTACCAGATCCTTCAAGCGAAGAATTTAAACACGACTTAGAGGAAATCCAGACTTTTGCCCGCGAAATGCCTTACGATCTTTTTGTAACATTGATTGGGGACTGTATCACAGAAGAAGCTCTTCCTTCCTATGAGTCTTGGTTAATGGGAGTTGACGGAATCAATCAGGAAGAAAAACTGGGCTGGGCCAACTGGGTAAGAGCATGGACTGCTGAAGAAAACAGACACGGAGATTTATTAAACAAATATCTGTATCTGTGCGGAAGAGTAAACATGAGAGAAGTTGAAATTACCACTCAATACCTGATCAATGATGGTTTCGATTTGGGAACAAGTATGGACCCGTACAGAAACTTTATCTATACAAGTTTCCAGGAGACAGCTACCAATATCTCTCACAGAAGAGTAGGTACATTGGCTAAACAATCCGGAAACGGAAAATTGGCAAAAATGTGTGGTGTAATTGCTGCAGACGAAGCAAGACACGCTAAAGCATACAAGCATTTCGTAGCGAAAATCCTTGAAGTAGACCCTTCAGAAATGATTCTTGCATTCGAAGATATGATGCGTAAAAAGATCGTAATGCCTGCTCACCTTATGAGACAGTCCGGACAAAAAGCCGGAGAGCTTTGGGGACATTTCTCAGATGCTGCACAAAGATGTATGGTATACACAGGTCAGGATTATATCAATATTATGAAAGACCTTTTAGATGAATGGAAAATTGAGCATGTGAAAGGACTTACAGAAAAAGCAGAAAAAGCTCAGGAATACCTGATGAAGCTTCCTGCAAGGCTTCAGAAGATCACAGACAGAGTTTCTACTCCGGATCTTCAGTTCCAGTTTAACTGGGTAAAAAGCTAATGAAATTTACATTATTATTTAAAATATAAAAGTATTGAGTGCCTTTCTTTTGGGCACTCTTTTTATTTCTTATCTTTGCAAAGCTAAAAAAACAACAAAATGTTAAATAATAAAAAGATTGCTGTTGACTTTGACGGGACTATTGTTGATGATGCTTACCCGGCAATCGGAAAACCAAAAACTTTTGCATTCGAAACATTGAAAAGACTTCAGGCTGAAGGATTCAGACTTATACTTTGGACTTACAGACATGGAAAAACATTAGATGAAGCTGTAGAATTCTGTCAAAAAAACGGAATAGAATTTTACGCCGTGAATTCAAGTTTTGAAGGAGAAGTTTTTGATCATGAAACACAATCCAGAAAATTAGATGCAGATTGGTTTATTGACGACAGAAATTTAGGAGGATTCCCGGGATGGGGTGAGATCTACAATATTATTCAGGAAAGAATAGAATTCCGTGTAGAAGGGAAAGAAGTTCTTGCCTATTCAAAACTAAAAAAAGAAAAGAAAAAAGGACTTTTCTGGTAGGATAAAAATGAGAAGCCGGATATTAGAAATTAGTTTTATAATACCAAATCAAAGCTTCTATTTTTGATCAGAGAAAGTCTGTAGATTGTTATAATATAGAAATACACATCATGCTGTAATCTAGCTTTTAACATCTGATATCTAACATCTATACAATAATGATTCAATTAAAAACGATAGACGAATTACGTCTGATGAAGGAGAGTGCCCGACTGGTTTCTAAAACATTGGGAATGTTGGCAAAAGAAATTAAACCAGGCATTACGACCTTATATTTAGATAAACTGGCTCATGATTTTATTAAAGATCATGGTGCTGAGCCTGCATTTTTAGGATACGGAGGATTCCCGAATTCTCTTTGTATCTCTCCGAATGAGCAGGTAGTTCATGGTTTTCCAAACAAGGATGTAGTAAAAGAAGGAGATGTTCTTTCCGTAGACTGTGGAGTTATTCTTAACGGTTTCGTAGGAGATCATGCCTACACTTTTGAAATCGGGGAAGTGAAGCCTGAGGTTAAAAAATTACTGCAGGTGACCAAAGAATCTTTATACAAAGGAATTGAGCAGGTTGTCAGAGGAAAAAGAATAGGAGATATCTCCCATGCAATCCAGGCACATTGTGAAAAAGAAGGATATGGAGTAGTAAGAGAGCTTGTAGGACACGGTTTAGGAAGAAAAATGCATGAAGATCCACAGGTTCCTAACTACGGAAGACAGGGAAGCGGAAAAATAATTAAAGACGGTTTGGCGATTGCTATCGAGCCGATGGTTAATATGGGAACTGAGAAAGTGAAGTTCCATAATGACGGCTGGACAGTAACGACTCTTGATAATATGCCATCTGCCCACTTTGAACATGATGTAGCGGTAATCAATGGTAAGCCGGTATTGCTTTCAACATTTGACTATGTCTATGAAGCTCTGGGGATTGTAAGTGACGAAGAAAAGCAGTTCCAACTGGATTTTTAATGAAAAAGGTAACGAAACTTTTACTGAATAAAATTCCACGCCCTATGCTTATTAAAATGAGTATTTGGGCAAGACCGCTTATTTACCAGTTTTTCAAAGGAGATCAGTTTTATGATCCTATTGATGGAAGATCTTACCGAAAATTTCTTCCGTATGGATATGGCAAACAAAGGGAAAATGCTCTTTCTCCCGGAACTTTAAGTCTGGAAAGACACCGCCAGATGTGGCTGTATCTTCAGAATGAAACTGATTTTTTTATTAAGAATTATAAAGTTCTGCATATTGCTCCCGAACAGGAATTTTTAAGAAAATTCAAAAGAATGAGTAACCTGAACTATATTTCGGCAGACTTATATTCTCCGATTGTAGATGTAAAGGCTGATATCCTGGATTTACCTTTTGAAGACGAAAGTTTTGATATTATTTTCTGTAACCACGTTCTGGAACATATCGAAGACGATGCCAAAGCAATAAGTGAATTATACAGGGTAATGAAGCCCGGCGGATGGGGAATTCTTCAGGTTCCGATGAAAAATTCATTGGAGAAAACCTATGAAGACTTTACCATTAAAGATCCGAAAGAACGTCAGAAACACTTTGGCCAATACGATCATGTACGTTGGTACGGAATGGATTATTTTGACCGCTTAAGAAAAGCTGGCTTTGAAACAGATCCGAACTTCTATTCACAGAAATTCTCAGAAGAAGAAATTAAAAAATATGGGTTAAGACACAATGAAATCTTACCTATAGTTTATAAAAAATAAAAAAGACCTGTCAGAAAATGGCAGGTCTTTTTTGTGATCAAAGTATAATCTAAAAAAACCGCCCTCATTATGAAGACGGTTCCATTTTTAAATATAGATAGAAATTTATGCCTTTTAGTGCGATGAAGAAACGGCTTTCAAACCTACTACAGAACCAATAAGCATTACAATAAAGAAAACTCTCCAAAAGCTTACAGGATCCTTAAAGAAGATAATTCCCATTAAAGCCGTTCCTACCGCTCCAATTCCCGTCCATACCGCATATGCAGTACCAATAGGTAAGGTTTGGGTCGCTTTAATCAATAAAACCATACTGATGGTCATGGTTATCAGGAAACCCGCATACCACAGGTACATTTCAGTTCCTGATGTTTCTTTTGCCTTTCCCAGACATGATGCGAAGGCAACTTCAAATAATCCAGCGATAACTAATATTAACCAATTCATTTTTTTAAATTTTTCTACGGCAAAGTTCAGAATTTGACAGGAAAAAAAATTTTACAATTGTTAAAAAATGAAAAAGAAGATGGAAGCTGGAAGAATGAAGATGGAAGTAAAAGGGTTGTCATATCAATAGGAGCGGACTTTAGTCCGCTTATAATATAAAAAAATATTCCGTTGGCTTTAGCCAAAACATAAATTAAGAATCACAGAATTTTTAAATCATTTAATCCTTCAATTTTTTAATCTACTTGATTTCGGCCCGTATCCTACTCAAACTTACTTGTGTAATCCCAAGGTACGACGCAATGTACCCCAGCTGAACCCTTTTTAGCAGTTCAGGTTGATAAGCCATAATATCTTTATAACGTTCCAAAGATGTTTTGAACTGTCTGGAAATAATCAGTTCCTCGGATTTTATCATCTCGGCTTCTGCCAGTTTTCGGCCCCAGTTGGCAATATGAATATCTTCATTGAACAGTTTTCTGAGGCTTTCCGTTTCCATTCTGTACAGATCGCAGTCTTCCAGCAATTCGATGCTTTCATAGCCGGGTTTGTCCTCCACATAGCTTTTCATAGAAAGAATGCATTGTCCTTCACTACCGAACCAGAATGTAATATCATTATCGGCAGTTGAAGAATAGGCACGTGCTATCCCTTTACGGATAAAATAAAAATAAGGAATCACTTTGTCAGCTTCCATCAGGCAAAATCCTTTAGGATGTGAAATCTCGGTGATATGCTCTTTCAAACTGTTTTTTGATGCTTCAGGAAGAAGGTAAACCTTGTCAAGAATCTGGTCTATATTCATAAAGATGAATTCTAATATTCAAAAATATCAGTTTTAGACAATGCAATACAAAATTATCTTATAATTTTTATCAAAAATCTTGTAGTGAATGTGATCATAATTAAAGTTATTTATCGTCAAAATTACAATGGAAAGAGCAAAAATTCCCTTCCTTCGGAGAGGTGGCAAAAATTCAAAGAATTTTTGACGGGGTGGTTAGCCAAGCAATCATCCCTCTGTACATTTCTTTTTCTCATGCTATATTTCAAAGTATAACTCTCTTTTTTCCTTTAAAAATTAAGATTAACCGTAAAGACCAATTTTGTTTTAGTAACTTTGCAGTTCGTAATATTATTTTTATGCACAAAGCTGGATTTGTAAATATAGTTGGAAAGCCCAATGCGGGAAAATCGACCTTGCTTAACCAATTAATGGGAGAGAAGTTGGCGATTGTGACGCAGAAAGCTCAGACAACCCGCCACAGAATTTTTGGTATTTATAATGAAGATGACCTTCAGATTGTATTTTCCGATACTCCGGGAGTATTGGATCCAAAATACGGATTACAGGAAAAAATGATGGATTTTGTAAAGGATTCTTTGCAGGATGCCGATGTTTTCCTGTTTATTGTAGACGTTACCGATAAAGCGGAACCATCAGAATTTTTAATTGATAAACTGAATAAAATCCCTGTACCTGTACTTCTTTTATTAAATAAAGTAGACCAGACCGATCAGGCAGGCCTTGAAAAATTAGTGGAAGACTGGCACAATAGAATTCCGAAAGCTGAAATTCTGCCTATTTCTGCTTTAAATGCCTTTAATACAGAAGTCATTTTACCTAAAATAAAATCTCTGCTTCCTGAAAATCCTCCTTACTACGATAAAGACCAATATACGGATAAACCCGAGAGATTCTTTGTAAACGAAGCAATACGTGAGAAAATCCTTTTAAATTATGATAAGGAAATTCCATACTCAGTAGAGGTAGTGACTGAGCAGTTCAAAGAAAAAGAAGGAATTATCTTCATAGACTCAATTATTTATGTAGAAAGAGATACCCAGAAAGGAATTATTATCGGGCACAAAGGAGAAGCTATCAAGAAAGTAGGAACTGAAGCGAGATTAGACCTGGAAAAGTTTTTCACCAAAAAAATTCATTTAAACTTATTTGTAAAAGTGAAAAAAGACTGGAGAAAGAACGACAGAGATCTTAAAAATTTCGGTTACAGATAAACTAAAATAGCCGGAATCCCGTTGTATTAAAAGATTTTTATTACCTTAGTATAAATTTTTTAGTAAATGAACTATAATAATTCAAATTGGAGCTCAATACCTAAAGATGTTATTTTATTAGCAGTGAGAGTGTTTGTTGGTTTTGCAATGCTGTCTCATGGCTTTCCAAAACTTCAGATGCTATTGGAGGGCGGTAAAATCGAGTTTTTCGATTTTATGGGACTTGGCCCTCAGATCTCTCTGATTCTTACGGTTTTTGCTGAATTTGTTTGTTCAATACTACTTATATTAGGGCTTTTTACAAGAGTTTCTTTAGGTTTTCTGATCTTTACCATGATTATCGCTGCTTTTGCAGTACATGGAGCAGATCCTTTTGAAAAAAGAGAAATGGCACTTGTCTATCTTTCCGTTTATCTTTTACTCATGGTAATCGGAGCTGGTAAAGTTTCAGTAGATCATATGATTGAAAGACGAAAAAGAGCATCAGACTGGTAATCTTATAAGAATATAAAATATGAAAGGCACTTCAACATGAAGTGCCTTTCTTGTTTTTTAAGATCTGCAATTTGGCAAGCAATCCCAGATAGGAGCACCACTTGGAGTTTTACCTACTCTGCAAGCCATGTATCCCGGATCACATAATGGTGCACTTCCTCCTTTAATTGTTTTCAGATTGCTCTTTGATAATTTTCTTAAATTTTTCATATTATTTTAATTTGTAAGATAAAAGTAATAAAAAAACAAATATGACACTGAAAAGAGTCTTATTTTTTAATATTAGAAATATGTTAAAATTCACTACATTCGTAGAAAATGAATTTATATGAAGATAAAACTGACTATTTGCCTATTGGCATTTCTCAATTTTTATGATGCACAGGAAAATATTACTTATCAGAAGCCTTCTGCTGAAATTTTAAAACTTGCAGATTATCAAAGACCTCCAAGTGTTCTGATGAACAG
Organism: Chryseobacterium sp. GVT01B; assembly: GCF_019970045.1. GTDB lineage: Bacteria > Bacteroidota > Bacteroidia > Flavobacteriales > Weeksellaceae > Chryseobacterium. The sequence goes on along the minus strand of NZ_JAHXYI010000002.1, from coordinate 354,797 downwards.
CAAAAAAGACTGGGTAGTTTTTACTTATCGTCCAACATATAAAACACTGGAAGATCTCAGTCAGAGTGAAATGAAGCTTGGCGGACTTAGGATCAATCCGGTTACTAATATTTCGAGCAGCATGACCTACTCAAATGATCTGAAGATCAGAAAGATCAATGATAAAAATGAGATTCAGGTAAAAAACCTGCCTTCCAATCCAAAAATTGCATACGTTTCGTTTTCTCCGGACGAAAAGAAACTGGCTTTTACCAATACAACAAATAAAGGAGTAGAGTTGTGGATCGTAGATATGGAAACTGCTTCTGCAAAAAAAATTACCGCTGATAATCTGAATGCCAACTTGGGAATGCCTTATGTTTGGTATAGTGATTCTCAAAGCTTCCTGATCAGAACACTTCCACAAAACAGACCTGCTCTTATAGATGCAGCCAAAGATCTTCCGACAGGCCCGATTGTTTCAACAGCAGATGGTAAAGTCTCTCAAAACAGGACGTATCAGGATCTTTTGAAAAATCCTCAGGACGAGAAAAACTTCGAAACGCTTACTGCTTCTGAAATCTATAATGTAGATCTTACAGGAAATCTTAAGAAACTGAAAGATCAGGATATGTATGCCGGCTTGAGTTTTTCTCCGGACGGAAATTATCTTATGGCTACGACGATTAAAAAGCCGTTTTCCTATATCGTTCCGCTCAACAGATTTCCATCTACAACAGTTATATATGATATGAAAGGAAATGCTGTAAAAACAGTAAACGAAGTTCCTTTGAATGAAATCATGCCGAAAGGATTCTCATCGGTAAGAACCGGAAAAAGAGATATGGGATGGAGAAGTGATGCTCCTGCTACGCTTACTTATGCTGAAGCTCTGGATGGAGGAGATCAGTCTAAAACAGCGGATTACAGAGACGAAATATTTACATGGGAAGCACCATTTACAGCAGTACCAAAATCTTTCTTCAAAACGAAGCAGAGATATGATGACGTAGTCTGGACCAATGATCATTATGCCATTGTTTCTGAAGGATGGTATGACACAAGAAATACAAAATCTTACCTGATAGATACTAACAACGGGGAATTTAAAGTGTTTGATGACAGAAATTATCAGGATGTTTACAGTGACCCGGGGCATTTTAACACAACAAAAAACCAGTACGGAAGATATGTAATCGATATGAAAGGAGGAAAAGCCTATCTGATCGGAGACGGATTTACCAAAGACGGACAGCATCCTTTTATTGATGAAATGGATGTGAAATCACTGAAAAAGAAAAGACTTTATACCTCTACTATAAAAAACGGTAAAGAAGAGATCATTGATATTCTTAATGCTTCAAAGGGTGAAATTCTTACGACTCAACAGTCACCAAGCCTTTATCCTAATTATTTCAAAAAGAATATTAAATCTAATAAAGCAGAAGCCGTAACTAACTTCGCCAATCCTTTTGAAAGCATCAAAGACGTTTACAAAGAAGTGATTACTTACAAGAGAAATGATGGTGTTACTTTAACTGGAACTCTTTATCTTCCTGCTAATTACGACAGAAAAGCGAAAAAAGAGAAACTTCCGTTGCTGATCTGGGCCTATCCTACTGAATATAAAGATAAAAATACAGCAGGACAAAACACCCAAAACCCGAACGACTTTACCTTCCCTTATTACGGATCATTTGTATACTGGACAACGAAAGGATATGCAGTTCTGGATGACGCAGCTTTCCCGATTATTGGTGAAGGAAAAACAGAGCCTAATGATACTTTCATTCCTCAGTTGGTAGCAAATGCAGCGGCAGCAATTGATGCAGTAGATCACCTGGGATATATTGACAGAAAGAAAGTAGCTGTAGGAGGACATTCTTACGGTGCTTTTATGACAGCTAACCTTCTGACGCATTCTGATCTTTTTGCATGTGGAATTGCAAGAAGCGGAGCTTATAACAGAACGTTGACACCATTCGGGTTCCAGAGCGAGCAGAGAAATTACTGGGATATTCCGGAGATTTACAACAAGATGTCTCCGTTCATGAACGCAGATAAAATGAAAACACCACTTCTTCTGATTCATGGTGATGCAGATAACAACCCGGGAACTTTCACCTTACAGACAGAAAGATACTTCCAGGCTTTGAAAAATCTTGGTGCTTCGGTAAAAATGGTTCTTCTTCCAAAAGAAGCTCATGGATATCAGGCTAAAGAAAATATCTTACACCTTTTATGGGAGCAGGATCAGTTCCTTGAAAAGTGTTTGAAGAAATAAATTACAAAAGAGACTGTTTATCACAAACAGTCTCTTTTTTTTGTTTAAAAATATAATAAGGAAGTTAAAAGAATTAACGAAAACTTTATAGATATTATCACTTAAAGCGAAGCTCATCTTAATGATCTTATTAGCTTAATAAATCTTAATGGTTTAAAATTTATCGGGTTTTAAAGATGCCTCAGAATTTCATCAACATTCTTAAGCTCCATAAAATTTTGATGCTCCAGGTTTATATCATGCTGTTCATGGCTCCATGTGACATGGTAAGGAATATGAGCGGCAAAACCTCCGATTTCTAATACCGGAAGGATATCTGATTTTATAGAATTCCCAAGCATCAGGAAGTTTTCAGGTTTGCAATCCAGATGTTTCAGAAGCTTTATGTAATCATTTTCTTTTTTATCACTCATGATCTCAATATGATGGAAATAGTCCTGTAATCCTGAATTTTTCAGTTTCCGCTCCTGGTCCAGAAGATCTCCTTTTGTAGCAACAACCAGTCGGTATTTTCCCTTTAAACTTTCAAGAGTTTCTGTAACCCCATCCAATAATTCAATTGGTTTCTGAAGAAGATTCTGACCTAGGTGAATGGCTTTGTTTACCATTTCTAACGGAGCGGTGTTATTGGAAACCCTGCCAATGGTTTCAATCATGCAAAGCATAAATCCCTTTACTCCGTAACCGTACAGATGGAGATTCTGCATTTCTGTTTTAAATAATTCCTGTGATACGGAATGTTGCGGAAGATAATCCTCAAGCAGTGTACAGAATTCTTTTTCTGCCTCCTGAAAATAAGGTTCGTTGATCCAAAGCGTGTCATCTGCATCAAAGGCAATCGTAGTAATATGATTATTCATTTTTGTTTTGTAATTTTCTGTTCTCAAAATTCAGTATAAAAACTCAATAAGCAAAGGACATTTGTCCCGGATCCATATGTTACGAACAAATCAGGCATTTTTAAGTTATTTTGAAGAGCTTTATCATAAGCAGGAGGGTAGAGAGGAAGTCGTTTTAAAGTCTTTTTCCAGGGATGAAGATATTTTGGTTCAGGATCAGCCGCTGTCAAAGGTTATGCTGATCAAAGAAGGGATTGCCAAATGCTATTTCACCGAAGAAAACGGAAAGGAGTATATTGTCGAATTTCTGGGAAACGGCGAAATCCTTGGAGAAGTAGAATTGATTAAAAATATCAGCTGTTTATGCGGGGTAAAAGCAATATCTGAGGTAATCGTTTATGAAACCTCTATTTCTTCTTTTAAATCTTTAATCAAGAATGACCTGTCCCTAAATCATCTATTGCTGGATTCATTTGCAGAACGAATTATCAATACTTCCAGCAGAGCTTCCTATCAACAGCTTTATACAGTAGAGCATACGGTAACACAATTAATGAACATGCAATCTGAACAGGGAATTCAGATTTCAAAAGAAGATATGGCGGCCTATCTGGGAATAACAGTCAGAAGTCTCAATAGAATCTTAAAGGATCTGAAATGATTTTGTTGAAAAAATATATAAGGAATATTCTTATTCTTTGTTGGAAATCGCAAAGTTTTTTTTAAATTATTTATAATTTTATGGCATAGGACAATCAAAGATTTTCAGCATTTTGGGTATTAAAAAATATACAGCATTCAATTTTATCGAAGATAAAATCCTTGCGCCTTAAAATATTGGATTTTCAATTCTATCGCGTCTTTGCGTTTTGTTTAAAAAATAATTGTGTTTTTTTTAGGGTGTGTTTGCTTTAGATATTAAAATTTAATAATTGAGTATTGGTTTTTATGGGGTGTTTTTAAAATTTATTACTTTTGTGTAAAATTAAGTCGAATATTCATCAATGGAAAAATTAAAGTTCAGAAATGCTGAATTGGCAGATTTAAATAAAATCGTAGCTATATATAATTCAACAATTGCCTCAAGAATGGTGACTGCAGATATGGAAGAGGTCTCTGTAGAAAGCAAGCTAAAATGGTTTGAAGAACACAATCCTCAGACAAGACCTCTTTGGGTGGTTGAAGATGAACAAAATGAGATGATCGGATGGGTAAGCTTCAGTTCATTCCATGAAAGAGCAGCATACAGTGGAACGGTGGAGGTAAGCATTTATCTGGACGAAACCTGTAGGGGAAAGGGATATGGAAAAACCATTCTTCAGTATTGTATTGATAATGCAGGTAAATTTGGGGTGAAAAACCTGGTAGCTCTTATTTTCCTCCATAATGAGCCAAGTTTGAAACTGTTTAGGTATTTCGGATTTGAAGACTGGGGAAATCTGCCTAATGTAGCAATTTTGGATGGTGTTGAAAGAAGCCTGAAGATCTTAGGAAAGAGAATAGATTAAGCTGAGTAGAAAATTGTGTCTATTTGTGAATTTAATTTGTGCAATTTATGTTTAGAAAATATACATAATCATGTAGATCTGAGAAAGGACATAAATCAATGTTCTGCTGTAAATTAACAAATATAAAAAAGGCTGCCTCAGTTATTGAAACAGCCTTTTTGTTTTTATGAATTCTGCTTAATTTTTTTCGCAGACATATTCAGGAATCGCTTTACCAGGAAAACAGCGGAAACCGTCAAACCCAGTCCAAGAGCAATCCACATCCCGAATGCGCCCATTTCCAAAGTGACACAGAAGAAATATCCCAATGGGATGGTAATCACCCAATAGGCGATGAAGGTATAGATAGACGGAATTTTTACATCCTGTAACCCTCTCAGCATTCCTAAAGCAGTTACCTGTATTCCATCAGAAAGCTGGAATAAAGCAGCAATGATCATTAATTTTGCAGCCAGTGTAATCACTTCCACTTCTTCTTTTTTCGTGAAGAAGGTGGGAAGTATATTTCTTCCTAGAATAAACACCAATCCACAGATGCACATAAAAATAAAAGCAATCTTAAGGTTGTTGATTCCTACCTTTCTAAGTTCTACAAAGTTCTGTTCACCAACTTTTCTACCAATCATTACCGTAGAAGCAACACTAAACCCGACACATAAGTTAAAGGTGAAAGAAGCCATACTTAATGCGATCTGGTGAGAAGCAATATCATGAGCAGAAATCAATCCACAGATAAATGCTGCTCCGGCAAAAGCGGTTACTTCAAAGAACATCTGTAAAGCTGTAGGTAATCCCAACTTCACCATTTTATCGAACATTTGCTTTGAGAAATCCTTAATTTTTAAAGAGAAATCTTTGATGTAACGTCTTGTTTTTTCTTCTTTCACCAAAACAAAATAAAGAAAAACAACCATGAAGATTCTGGAAATCAGGGTTGCCAGAGCAGATCCCTGTACTCCCATTGCAGGAATTCCCCAAAGTCCTTTGATAAAAACATAGTTTAAGGCAATATTGATGATATTTGCAATAATGGTTGCCTTTGTAACTCCAATGGTATAAGATAAACCTTCAGAAACTTCGCGAAGGGTTTGAAATGCCATAAATGGAATCATACTGATTACCATTATACTTAAGAACCCTACTGTATCAGGAATAATCTTGGTCGGCTGCCCGGAGTGATAGAGTAGTGGCATCCCTAAAAGTAAAATTACCATCAGAATCACCCCAACAGACATGTTGATGATAAACCCATGGCTGAAAACAGAATTAATCGTCGCATGATCCTCTCTTGAATGTGCTTCAGAAACCAATGGCGGAATGGCAAATGAAAAGCCCAGCGCTAGAACAAATATGGAGAAAAACACGGCATTCCCCAATGAAACGGATGCCAACGCATCAGCACCCAAAAGCTTTCCGACAATAATATTATCGAATAAGTTTACCGAAACCTGCCCCACCTGGGTAAGCATCACAGGCAGAGCCAAAGTCAGGCATTCTTTTGTATAGTTTTTGTTTAAAAATTTCATAATATTTTAAGATTCATATAGTTTATAATTCAAATAGGGCAAAAAAAAATTGCAGTGGTAACACTGCAATTTTTTATAATATCGTAAATAATAGCTTTATTATTTCCTTACAAAACTTGCAACGTCACCTTCGGAAACAGTGTTTCCACCAAGAATAATCAATCTTTCTACAACATTCCTTAGCTCCCTGATATTTCCAGTCCATGAAAGCGCTTTTAAAGCATCAACAGCTTTATCGTCAAACTTTTTCACAGCAGTACCATGCTCATCAGCAATCATACCTGAAAAATGTTCAACCAGCAATTTGATGTCTTCTTTTCTGTCGTCCAATGGCGGAACATAGATTTCAATAACAGAAAGTCTGTGGTAAAGGTCTTCTCTGAATTTCCCTTCTTCAATTTCTTTCTGCATATTCTTATTGGTTGCCGCAATTACTCTTACGTCAACTTTTATTTCTTTATCACTTCCTACAGGAGAAACTTTGCTTTCCTGAAGAGCTCTCAATACCTTAGCCTGAGCAATAAGACTCATATCACCAATCTCATCAAGGAAGATGGTACCACCGTTAGCCTGTTCAAATTTTCCCTGCTTATCTTTAATAGCTCCTGTAAAAGATCCTTTTACGTGTCCGAAAAGTTCAGATTCAATAAGTTCAGACGGAATTGCAGCACAGTTTACCTCTATCATAGGGCCTCTTGCACGTTCACTTTGGTTGTGAATGGCATGGGCTACCAATTCTTTTCCGGCACCGTTAGGTCCTGTAATCAGAACTCTGGCATCAGAAACGGCTACTTTTTCGATCATATCCTGAATCTTTTGAAGAGCAGGAGAATCACCGATCATCTGGTATTTTTTATTTACTTTTCTCTTTAAGGTTTTGTTTTCAGTCTGAAGATTTTTGTTTTCTTTCTTCAGGGTTTCCTTCACCAAAGCGTTTTTCACACTTGTAATCAATCTGTTGATATCAATTGGCTTGGAGATAAAATCGTATGCGCCCTCTTTCAAACAGGAAACAGCAGAGTCAATATCTGCGTGGCCTGAGATCATGATAAAAGTAGTTTCTGGTTTTAATGCGAGACTTTGCTTCAACAGTTCAGTTCCTGAAAGCTTAGGCATTTTAATGTCAGAAATCACCAGTGCGAAATCTTCTTTCTCTACCTGCTTGTAACCTTCAAGGCCGTCTTCAGCGATAACAAATTCATAATCGGTTAGTTCATCCGAAAGAATACTGTGAAGTACTCCCGAGATTGCTTTTTCGTCTTCTACTATAAGGATTTTTTGCATAGTTGCAAATTTAAATTTTTTGTTTCAATTATTAGCAAAAACTGTACCTAAATATTCTATTTTGAATAGTCTCTTCTTCCGAAAATTGCCGATCCAACTCTCACAGAGTTAGCACCGCACTCAATAGCTATCGGGAAATCATCACTCATTCCCATGGATAATGTATTTAACGTTTTTGATTGATTTAATTCATCGAAAAGTCCCTTTAGGATTGAAAATTCATTTCTGACCTGTTGTTCATCATCTGTGAATGTTGCCATTCCCATTAAACCCGTGATTTCAACATTAGGGAAATGACCTTCAACATACTGCTGAAACAGATCTTTCGCTTCAGCAATTTCCAGCCCGAATTTACTTTCTTCAGCCGCAATTTTTACCTGCAGGAGAACCTTAATGATCCTGTTATTCTTTCCAGATTCTTTGTTGATTTCTGATAATAATTTTTCAGAATCTACACTTTGTATCGTATCTATAAAAGGAGCAATGTATTTTACTTTATTGGTCTGTAAGTGGCCAATAAGGTGCCATTGGATATCCTGAGGAAGGAGAGGGGATTTCTCCATCAGTTCCTGAACCTTGTTTTCTCCAAAAACTTTCTGTCCCAGATCATATACTTCCTGTACTGCAGAAGCGGGATGGGTTTTCGAAACAGCAACCAGCTGAACATTGAATGGCAGCTGGTCTTTTATGGATTTATAATTTTCTTTAATACTCATAGATGCAAATTTCCGAAAATTCCCTGACAGTTGCCAGCGAAGAATACATTTTACATGGTCCTTTTTATGGAAAAATTAATTCAAAACTTCATTGATCTTAGGATATTGAGAAATCTTTCTGAAAACAAACTTGTTGCTTTTCTGCAGTTTTTCAATAAACAGATCCAGCTCATTGATAGAATCTGTATCTCTTAGATATTGATCATGAGTCAGGAAAACGAGATGTCTTGATGTTTTCTCAAGATCATTAAAGAAAATACTGTCAACTTTCTTGACCATCGCTTCATGGCTTCCTTTTAAAGTCATTTTCTGGGAAGGTCTCCATTCAAGATCCCAGCCGATTACTTTGTAACCTGCTTTTTTAAGACCATCAGCGGCTGCAGTAGAGCTTTTGATATCAGTTACATTAATATTGTTAAGTCTCCAGATGTTCCTTCCCGGAGTTCTTGCTATTTTGTCAGAAAGCTTTAAGCTGTCTTTGGCGATATCAAAATCGTGTACTACAGACTCAGCATTTTTATAAAAATCTGTGTATTTGTTATGGGCATGGCTAAAGCTATGGTTGGCTAATTCTACAAGAGGATTTTGCTTCAGAAGGAGTAAATCGTCTTTTTGTTTTTTGCTTCCATAGGCATGTTTTCCTACCAGAAAGGCAGTTGCACAAACGTTTCTTTTATCCAGGATTTTTAAAAGATTTTCGGTTCCCTGATTAGGACCATCATCAAAAGTAAGGTAGATCACTCTTTTATCAGGATCTACGCTTTCATCATCCATTTTAGGGACTATTTCTGCGGAAGGATGTTCCTGTGAACTGACGACGGGGTCATTATTCACTTCATTTTTAAAATTACAGCTGTACAATAAAGCCGAAGTTGCACTCATCAATGCAAACATCCCGAGAAAAGTCTTATTTGTTGACTTTCCCGCAAAAATTTTTCTCATAAAAATAATGGAATTTAATTTGTTAAAAATCGTTAAAAATAACAGTTGAAAGTTAACAAATTACATGCCATGCTGTGCATGTTTTTTTTCTTTTTAAGTTTATTTTAATAACTTTATTTTAAGGGATATTTCCTTTGTTTGATGAATTGTGAAGTTATGATTTGGTTTTCTTTAAATTTTAACATTTACAAATGCGAAACCAATAGCTTTTCTCTATTTTTATTAAGGTTTCAGTATTCTTCATGTGATGGGGAATTATTTAATTTTAACAAAATCAGAGTCATACATTGGTTTTATTCCAAGATGCTTTTTAAATACAGAGAATTTGTAATAGCTGATGTACCCCAGGTATTATTAAAGAATATAAAAGCGGTTTGCTGAGAGTTTCTGATTTTCCCTGCAAGTTCATCCAAAAAGGGTTTACTGTATTCAGATTTGTAAAGAACAGGTTTTCCGTGAAGTCTGTAATAGAGGATCTCCGGATGATTAATAATAAAATCTTCAGGAAGATCACCGGGAAAACTTACCCCTGAGAAGATGATATTATATTGTTTTAAAAAATCGAATATCTCTTTTTGCCACCATGAGATGTGTCGGAATTCAATAACGTTCAGAAATGTAGGATCAATATTTTTGATGATCCGTTCTGTATTTTCTGCTGTATTTTTAAAAGAAGGAGGAAACTGATAAAGAAATCCTGCCAGTTTATCTTTCAGATTACTTTGAATGTGTTCGCAAAAGAGTGCAATTTCTTCTTTTGAATTTTCAAGACGATTGATATGGGTAATAGTTTTTGGAATTTTAATGAAAAATTTAAAATCATCCGGTGTTTCGTCATACCATTTCAACAAGGTCTTAGAAGTCGGTTTTCTATAAAAAGTAGAATTAATTTCTACCGAGTTGAATGTTTTTGAGTATAAAGAAAGAAAATCTTTACTTTGGGCATTTTCAGGATATAAAGACCCTTTCCAGTCGTTATTATAAAATCCTGAGCATCCTATGTAAAGATTTTCTTTTATCATAATGTTATTTTATATCCAGATCCACGGAGTTTAGTCTCAATGAATTCAGAATCACAGACAGGGAACTGAAGCTCATTGCTGCAGCGGCAATCATCGGTGATAGCAGAATTCCAAAGAATGGATACAATAATCCTGCCGCAACGGGAACTCCCAGTACATTATAGATGAACGCGAAGAACAGGTTTTCTTTGATGTTTTTGAGAAGCTTTTCACTTAATAATTTCGCTTTTGCAACCCCCAGAATATCTCCTTTTAATAAGGTAATCTCAGCACTTTCAATCGCAACATCCGTTCCTGTTCCCATGGCAATTCCTACATTAGATTGGGCAAGGGCAGGGGAGTCATTGATTCCATCTCCGGTCATAGCAACGATCTTGCCTTGCTGCTGCAGTTTTTTTACCTCATTCAGTTTATCTTCAGGAAGACAATTGGCTTTGAAATGTTTGATTCCTAACTCATCAGCTACTGCTTTGGCTGTATGCTCATTATCTCCGGTCATCATAATCACATCAATTCTTTCACTCATCAGCTGCTTAACTGCTTTTTTGGAGCTTTCCTTTATCTTATCAGTAAAACTGATGAACCCTAGCACCTGCTGATCCTGTGCAATATAAGAAATGGTATGTGCTTTTGACTGTACTTCCAAAGCTTTTTGCTTTAAACTTTCCGGAATGGCGATCTGATGTGAGGTTAACAGACTTTCGTTTCCTAAATAAGCTGTTTTTCCGTTGATATTTCCTTTTACTCCTTTTCCTGAAATGTTTTCAAACTGATCCACTTTTTCAGAAGTTATATTTTCTTCTTTTGCTCTTTTTATGACAGCGTTGGAAAGCGGATGTTCTGAGTTTTGATTCAAAGAAAAGGCCAGTTTTAAAATCTGATGCTGATCTCCGGTTGTTGTTTCAATATATTCTACAGAAGGTTTTCCTTCCGTTAAAGTTCCTGTTTTATCTGTGATCAGAACATTTACTTTATTCATTTGTTCAAGAGCTTCAGCATTTTTGATCAGGATTCCGTTTTTGGCACCTTTCCCGATTCCTACCATTAGGGACATAGGAGTTGCCAGCCCCAGGGCACAAGGACATGCTACAATCAAAACAGCAACAGCGTTAACGAAAGCAAATAAAGTTCTTTTTCCTTCCGGACCGAAAAACTGCCACAGGATAAAAGTAAGTACAGCAATAAGAATTACTACTGGAACAAAAACTTTTGAAACTTTGTCAGTAAGCTTCTGGATTGGCGCTTTGCTTCGGCTGGCTTCATTCACCATTTTAATGATTTGTGAAAGCAGGGTTTCGTCACCTACTTTTTCAGCCTTCATTATAAATACCTGATTACCATTTATCGTTCCCGAAGACACTTTATCATCTACATTCTTTTCAACAGGAATAGGTTCACCTGTGATCATACTTTCGTCTACGATAGAATTTCCCTCGGTAATCTTTCCGTCTACAGGAATTTTTTCTCCCGGTTTTACTTTTAATAAATCTCCAATTTTCACCTGTGAAAGCAGCACTTTCTTTTCTTCACCGTTTACCATAAGGTTGGCTTCGTCCGGTGAAAGATTCATCAGTTCTTTGATAGCGTTACCTGTTTTTTTATGAGCAGCAGCTTCCATTAACTGGCCTAAAATAACAAGGGTTAAAATCACACAGACAGCTTCAAAATACAACGGGATTTCATGATTGTGTCCACGAATTTCATGTGGAATAATGTCCGGAAATATTAAAGCTACAATACTGAAAATAAATGCGGCAGCCACACCCAACGCAATAAGGCTGAACATGTTGAGATTCCAGGTTTTGAAAGAAACCCAGCCTCTTTTCAATAGGAACCATCCGGAATAAAACATCACCGGAAGAGTTAAAGCAAGTTCAATAAATCCCTGAATCTTGTGAGAAAAAGGAAAATTGATAAACATGCCACCCATTGACAGAATGAAAACCGGAATGGTAAATGCCAATGAAGTAATGAATTTTTTCTTTAATATATTATATGTTTCATCCTCTTCATCCTCACCGCTGTCCGGCATTCTTACGAGATCCATTCCACAGATCGGGCAGTCTCCAGGTTCGTCACGGATGATTTCCGGATGCATAGGACATGTGTATTTTGCGGTTTTCTTTTCAGGATACTTTACCAGGTCCATACCACAGACAGGACATCCAACGTTGGAATCATAGGTTTTATCTCCTTCACAATACATCGGACAGTAATATCTGCCTGCCATTTCATCAGTTACTTTAGGTGCTTGGTGATTATGGCTGTGGTAATCATGATGGTGAGCGTGGGAATGAGAATGATGCTGGTGTGAACTTCCTTTTTGAACAAGCCCTTCAGTGATCGGCTCTAAATGCATATGGCAGACAGGGCAATCTCCTTTTTCATCATACACTTTATCTCCTTCGCAAAACATTGGACAATAGTGTTTTCCGATATTGTCTTTAAAGTTTACGGGAAGGTTGGTTGCCGAAAAGGTGGGCTTATGATTGGGGTCTTTGGCTAATTTCTCTTCAATAGGTACCAGATACATCTTGCAGACAGGACATCTTTCACCTTGTTTGAAATATACTTTATCGCCTTCACATTCCATTGGACAATAGTATACTGAAGACGGAGATACACGGTCCTGAGGTTTTACAAAGGTTTTCTCAGGGTTATTCGGGTCTTCAAGTCTGTACTTTCCTATTTCTGCCAAAGCATCATTTAAAACTGAAAGTTGTACTCCATGATCGGAAGTAATTGTTGCGGTATTGTTTTCCAGATTGACATCGGCTTGAACACCCTCAACACTGTTCAGTTGATTTGAAATCTTTTTCTGGCAGCCGGAACAGGTCATTCCGAGTATTTTATACTGTTGTTCCATGATTCTTAAATTTATACTACAAATTTCCAAAATGGAAGTCTAAGGTTGTTATAAATTTAAGGATAATAGTTATAAAATTAGGCGAGAATAAGATGAGGGTTTAGTGTTTGAGAGTATGAGGGTGTGAGAGTATGAGAATTTGTAAGAAAGATAGGAATATTTAAATCCTTCACTCACAAACTCACAAACACTCTTACTTTATAGATTATCAAGTGCTTTGCGGTTGTGTTCTTTAAGTTTTTTGAATTCAGTAGGGGTAAATCCGGTTGTATTCCTGAATTGGGAAGAAAGGTGCTGGACACTTTTATAGCCAAGTTTTCCGGCAATTTCAGTAAGATTGAATTCATTATAGAGAAGAAGTTCTTTTACCTTTTCAATTTTCTGAAGAATAAAGAACTGTTCTAAGGTGATATTTTCGTTTTGTGAAAATGTTTTTGAAAGTGAACTGTAATCCTTATGAAGTTTTGAACTTAAAAATTCTGAAAGCAGAAAGTCTTCAGCAATATCAAGGTCGCTGATCTTTATAATGATCAGGTTTTTGATTTTTTCAACAACCTGATGTGCAGAATCCATGATTCTTTCAAAGCCTGTATCAAGCAGCTCTTTTTCTATGGCCTGCATTTTTTCAGGAGAAACATCAGCTTCAGTTTCTGCTTCACCTAATAAAACGGCACTTGTTTTTACACCTGCATTATGGAAGATGTTTTCTACTGCCGCAATGCACCTGTTGCAGACCATGTTTTTTATAAAAATTTTCATAGACCGTTGTTTAACCTGTCTTTTACGAATTCAATCTGGGTTTTGCCATGAGGAGAAGGGTTGCCTTCCGCATCCAGATTTACCATTACGATTTTTTCTACCGTAATAATGGTTTGGTGGGTCATTTTATTTCTTACATCACATCTTAAAGTAACAGAAGATGATCCGAAATGAGTTGCCTCAATCCCTATTTCTATAATGTCACCCTGCTTGGCAGAACTTACAAAATTAATTTCTGAAATAAATTTGGTCACCACCTTTGTATTTTCCAATTGGATAATAGCATATAATGCCGCTTCTTCATCGATCCATTGAAGGAGTCTTCCTCCGAAAAGTGAGTGATTAGGATTTAAGTCTTCGGGTTTTACCCATTTTCTTGTATGGTAGTTCATATCTTTAATAATTTGCAGCACAAATTTAGTGTTAAAAGCTGATGTTTTCAAAAGAATCATATTTATTGATCTGAAAATACTGATTCATTTTCTCAATCATTTTCGTTTGGAACGCATTGCTTTTGTTTTTGTAATGGAAGAGTCATTCAATAATGTTTGATATTCTTTACTTTCTACGGGAATCATGGCAACTTTCCCTTCTGAATTATGATGGAATCCCAATCCATATTTCTTCGCCAGGGGAGAGCAGCGGAGACATGGCTGGCCTTTGGAAAAGAATTTTTCTCTTTCTTTCTGTTTTTCGTGTTCTGAAATATCATTTTTAATGACATAACACTCAAAAATAATATCATCCGATGAATATTGATAAGGATGCTTTATCAGTTTCTCGTATTGAATACTGGCAATTGTTTTTTCTTTTTTCTCAATGGGAATCTGAGCCTGGGAAACAGGGCAATCTTCGGCTACTTCAATAAGGGTGTTGACATAATTAGTAGTGTGCTGTTTCATTTTCTGGCTTTTAATTGATATTTTATTAAATTCATATAGTAGGAAATCCTATAAATCAGATACTATCTTATGGATTATCAAAGTTATAGATGTTAAATATCTTTTTTATTTAGAAAAAATTAACTAATTTTATAATAATGAATTTACAGATATAACCAACTGTAAATCAGTGTGTTTTATTGTGTTTAGACTGTTTTTGGTTTTAGAGATTCAACATAATGTGAGAAATATTAAAAAAAAGCTTTGATTTGAAATTTTTAATTGTATCTTGCATACGTTTATATTTGGAATCAATATTTGTTCATTAATTTATGTTGTTTTTCTTTTATATACCAAATTTTTATTAATTTTTTAATTTATTCAAAATGAACATTTTTGTTTCAAACATCAATTACGCAACTAAAGAGTATGAGTTGCACGATCTATTCGCAGAATTTGGTGATGTATCATCAGCTAAAATCGTTACAGACAGAGAAACTGGTCGTTCTAGAGGTTTCGGTTTCGTAGAGATGGGTGATGAAGAAGGACAGCAGGCTATTGAAGCTCTTAATCAAAAAGAATTCAACGGAAAAGCTCTAAACGTATCTGAGGCTAAGCCTAGAGAAGAAAAACCAAGAAGAAGCTTCGACAACAACCGTGGCGGAGGTTATGGTGGTGGTAACAACAACCGTGGCGGAGGCTATGGTGGTGGTAACAACAACCGTGGCGGAGGCGGCGGAAATCGTTGGTAAAAATATGAAGCGGCTTTTAAGCCGCTTTTTTTATGCAATTTAATTTCCAGTAAATCATTTGATTAGAGTTTTGTATTGAAATATTGAAGTGTTTTGGCATAATTTTAGAAAATTATAAATCAATCAAAAAGTAATTATAATGAAAAAACATTTATTAGCATTAATGATGGTGTTTGGCGGATTATTAATCAATGCACAAAGCATTTATGCAGGACAGACATTAAGACAGGACAAAAAATACTGGGCAGATAATAATGAGTATTATCTGATCTTTCAGAATGATGGAAACTTGGTTTTTTATAACAGATCCGGTGCACCTGCATGGGAATCAAAAACTACCAACAGAGGCGTAAGAGCAATTTTTCAGGAAGATGGTAATCTGGTAGTATATTCACGTGGAAACGGAGTTGCTTTCAGTTCAAATACTGATGGTAAAGGAGCTAACAAATTATCCGTTCAGGATGATGGAAATCTTGTTATTTATAATGGGTCTAACCCTGTGTGGGCATCTAAAGGTGGCATCAGGAATAATAATGGCTGGGGTAATCGTGACCGTTACGGCAGCAAAGATTATGTATCAACAGGTTACAGATTCCGTAAGGATGCAAAACTGTATTCTTCAGACGGACGCTATTATCTGGTATTTCAGGATGATGGTAACCTTGTTTTGGCTAATAGAAACGGGAATGCTATCTGGGCTACGGCAACTGATAATAGAGGAAGCAAAGCTGAATTTCAAGGTGACGGAAATCTTGTAGTATATGATTCTTATAACAGAGCCGTTTGGAGTTCAAATACAGAGAACAGAGGAGCTACAAAGCTTACAGTACAAAATGATGGAAACCTTGTGATCTACGGAAGAAATTCTCCACTATGGAGCTCCGGAACCAATAGATAACCGTTTTTTATATAAAATAAAAAAAGACTGTCCTTGCGGCAGTCTTTTTTTGATCTTTATTTTAATCTTATCAGGATGTAAACATTCTCGTAATAAATGCTGGCAAGTTCATTATCAGAATATTTTTCTTTTGTAATTTCACTGAAAATAAGCTTGACATGGTATTTGCCTAAATCAGACTCCATTGCTATATCAGGGACTTTTACGGTGCCGTTTTTATTTTTGTTTTTTTCAAACAGTTGAATGATCTGTGGTCCGAAATCTACTTCTTCTTTAGAATTTAATCTCAATCTCAACGAAGATTTATCAGTCAGCTGATCGATAAGTTCAAACTGATCTTCATTCAGTTTTTGGGGATCTCTGCTGTAACGGTGGAAAGAAAGTAAGTATTGATAGTTTTCGATTCCTATAATTTGCTTTTCAGGAACGAGAACAATTCTGTTCAGTTCATAAGGCCTATTTTTAACGGTGATATTTACATCTGAAAATTTATTTTGAATAGTATAATTAATGCTATAAAATGTGCCCTTTTCAATATTGTCTGATAATTCAGCCTGATCTTTCTGATTCAGGAGATCTGATAAAAACTCACTTTGTTTTCTCTCTGCCAGAAATTGGAATTTATTGGCAATTTCATTACGGACTGTATCTGTAACTTTTTTATTGAAATTAATTTTACCGGCACTGATTAACTGATTTTGATTTAAAATATTCATCAGTTCTGCTTTCTGGCTTCTCTTGGCAACACTGAAAGCATTGAGATAAGGAAATATTAAAGCAAAAGCTCCAAATAAAAATAAGCTGACCGGAATAAACTTTATGGTTGCCTTTCTGCTAAAAATAAAGTAAACAACAATGCTGAGCAGCCAAAGAGCGAGAAGGAAAACGAAATATCTCGGTTCTGTATAGCCATATTCCAGAATTCTTGTAAAAATAGCTGTGAAAAGAAGGATGATCAAAGGAACAATGGTATAATAAAATGCTTTTGAAAATACCTTAACCCATGATTTTGCGTTTTCTTCTTTTAACGGATGCACCAGAAGCAACGCCAGGATTCCAACAATGCTGTAGGCCAGAACAAGATAAGAAACCCAGCCTCTTGGAAGCTGCCAGTTGATCAGGATCTTAAAAGAGTAAAAATAAAGAATTGCTACATAAATAAGAAGCAGCGGGATTAAGATAAACTGGGTGAAAAACTTTAAAACAACAGGGTATGTCCCATCTTTTTCAAGATTATTCAAACCTTTGTCATTAAACAAAAGGAAAATAAAACTACTCCCAAAAATAGCCAGAACGAAAAATGTATCTGTATAAATCCTGTGATGGAAATGAAAATCAAAAAGTTTATCAACGGCTAGAATAGCTAATTCAACTCCGCCGGTCAAAACCCCTGTAAATACAAGAGTAAGAAAGAAATTGATAAAAAGATTTTTGTTGTATTGCCAGAATCTGAGTTCTCTGTCTTTTTCAAGAAACGGAACAAACGAAACCAATAAATGGGAGAGAAGAGCCGTAACTGCAATGATATAAGCATAGACCTCGGTGAAATTATTCTTTTTATCGGGCAGGATACAATAGAACCCAATGAGAAAAGCAACACCACATAATTGTAATAGTAATTCTTTTCCGACTCTCTGTGATGCCATTTTCAGAGCAAACATCAGTGAAATTCCGAGGCAGGCACAAATCGTGAATTTAATATACGTTGTAACTTCTTCAAGCTCTGTTTCAGCAATGCAGATGGCTCCGATTGAAGCTAATAAAGCCACTGTCAGAACCATAGGATAGCGGAAAATGACTTCATTAGCCCGGCTTAATGTTTCCTGGAATTTTGTTTTCATGATTTGGTGTTTTTTTGAGATTAAGATTAATCTTTTTTCTTCTTTTTCTTTTTGTCCTTCTCCTTCTCCTTTTCTTTCTCTTTTCCTTTGGCTTTCTTCTCTTTTTTAGGACTTAAGATTTCTTCAGCAATTTCAAACTTTGGTTCTTCAATTTTTGCTGGTTTTATTTCGATTTTCAGATCAAAATGACCTTTCATGTCTTCCTGAGAAATTAATTTTTCGCTTAATAAAAGCTCCAGAATTTCCTTCCCTGAGTTATTGAAAAAGTTATGCGAAAGTTCTTTCAATAGAAATTTTTTATATCCTTCCAGTGGAACAAGTACTGTGTATTTGAAAATTCTTCCTTCTTTTACGGTGGATAGATAGCCTTTCTCAACCAGTATTTTCAAATAAGTGGAAACCGTATTCTGGTGTGGTTTAGGTTCCGGATGCTGCTCCATAACGTCCTTCAGATAGAAAGATTCCATTTTCCAAAACAGCTTCATAAAGTTTTCTTCTGCGGCAGTAAGATGATTTATTTTCATAGAGTATTCTAATGTTGAAATTGAATATTGCAATAAAGATAGATAAAAGATACCATAAAAGCTATTCCAGCTCCCATAAATACTTCTTTTACGGTATGTCTTTTTAAAATAACACGGGTAATTCCGACCAAAGCTGCAATTCCCAGCCATAGAAGACCCATTTTCCAGTCGAGACTAAAAAATAAGGCTGCTACAAATATATTAAATGCCGTATGCATCGAACTTTTGATGAAAAGATTGCTGATCTGTAAGGCAAAAAGAAGAATTAAAATAAACAGCATGACAAGATCGACTGATCCGTTTCTGATGTAATGGAAAAGAAGATAAGCAATCACACATACAGCAATAAATATGTACAGTGTTTTTCTTTGAACCCGGTTGGAGACATCCATATTGGTATATCTTCCTGTTTTCACATTCCATACCAGCCAAATGACAACCGGAATAATAATCATTGCTAATATGGGAATGAAGTACATCATAGAATCTTTAAGGGTGTATTCCCTGATGCTCATATAGATGAAGAAAATGATCAGAGAGACCAGAGGATTGAAAAAATCAGAGATGACTTTTGAAATTTTGTGTAGTAATGAAGATTGCTTTTCTTCCATAATCAAGTTTAAAAACCAAATATACCATTATAACCTCAAAAAACAAACGAAAAGGAGAGGAGGGGAATACGGCGGGTCATGTGAAAACAATTCAATATCAGCTGTTTGTGATAAAGTGTTTTTTTAGTTATTTTAAATTAATATTAAATTTTGCCGAAAATATATACCTTTAATTGATCCGTTTTAATCTTAATATCATGTATCATGAAACATTTATTCACATTCCTTTTTATCATTACAGGTTATTTTACCTTTGGACAAAAGATTTCTCAGGAAAATACTTCTGACTGCCAACTCCTGTACATCAGTTAAGAATTTATGAAATTCCCAAAAAAAACAGGCAGGTCTTTCTGGATCGTTTCAGGGATCATGCGCTTAGAATAATGAAGAAATATGGTTTTACTATTGTATCGATATGGGAATCGGAATTCAGGGAAAAAACAGAATTTGTTTACCTGCTTGAGTGGAAAAACGAAGAAACAATGAAAACAGCGTGGGATGGATTTATGGCAGATAAAGAATGGAAGGAGATTAAAGCCAGAACAGCAAAACAATATGGTAATTTCGTTAATGAAATTGAAGACAGAACCCTGAAACTTACAGATTTTTCTCCGGAAAAGAAGCTCTTGAAATAACCAAAAGATATATTAACAATAATTAAAGAGGAAAGAAATAGGATTATAAAAAGTACCGAATTCTGATATCTCCGAATAATGTATTGTTTCAGAAAAACCATATAAACAGGCTGATTCCTGATATATCGAGTTTAGAAAATATAAGATAAAATGTAACTTTATGAGTCTTTCGAAGGGTCGAAAATTAAGAATAATCCATTCGGCCTGCAAATAGATTTTACAGAAAAAACGAAAAGTTATCTATGTATAGAATAAAAACGAAGTTTTTTTCATAATTTTGCTCAACTATTTCATCATAAAAAAGCAAGAGCTAACACATGAAAGAATTTTCTAAAGAGGTATACCTGAAGTGGTATGAAGATATGACAATGTGGAGAAGGTTTGAAGACAAATGCCGTTCTCTTTACCTAAAACAAAAGATCAGAGGATTTTTACATTTGTATAACGGTCAGGAAGCTATCCCTGCAGGATTCACGCACGCGATGGATTTGACAAAGGATAGTATGATTACTGCTTACAGATGCCACATCCATCCAATGGCGATGGGAGTAGATCCTAAAAGAATCATGGCTGAACTTTGCGGTAAAGCTACAGGTACATCCGGAGGTATGGGTGGATCTATGCACATTTTCAGTAAAGAACACCGTTTTTACGGAGGACACGGTATCGTTGGAGGACAAATTCCTTTGGGAGCAGGTATTGCTTTTGCAGATAAATATTTCGACAGAAAAGCAGTGAACATCTGTTTCTTTGGAGACGGAGCTGCAAGACAAGGTTCTTTACATGAGACATTCAACATGGCAATGAACTGGAAACTTCCTGTAGTATTTGTGGTAGAAAACAACCAATATGCGATGGGAACTTCTGTAAAAAGAACTGCCAACCACGAAGATATCTATAAATTAGGATTAGGATACGAAATGCCTTGTCTTGCTGTAGATGCAATGGATCCTGTAAAAGTAGCTGAAGCTGCTTATGAGGCTATTGAAAGAGCAAGAAGAGGAGACGGACCTACATTCATTGAAGCAAGAACATACCGTTACAGAGGACACTCTATGTCTGATGCTGAGCCATACAGATCTAAAGAAGAAGTGGCTATTCATAAAAATGATGATCCAATCGAGCTTGTAAAACACAGGATTTTAGAAAACGGATGGGCTACGGAAGCTGAATTGGAAACTATGGATAATAAATCAAGAGACTTCGTTGAGGAGTGTATTGAATTTATGGAAAACTCTCCATATCCAGAAGCAGAAAAGATCTATGAGTATGTATATGCTCAGGAAAATTATCCATTCCTTGACAAATTAGAAAACTAAAAAATAAAAAATTAATTTGAAATTTGAAGTTTGAAATTTCTGAAATCTCAAATCTCAAATCTCGAATCTCAAATCAATATAGATTATGGCAGAAGTAATTACGATGCCCCGCCTATCCGACACTATGACGGAAGGTAAAGTGGCAAAATGGCATAAAAAAGTAGGAGATAAAGTAAAAGAAGGAGATATTTTAGCGGAAATTGAAACTGACAAAGCCGTTCAGGATTTTGAATCTGAAATAGAAGGTACCCTTTTATACGTTGGCGTAGAAGAAGGAGGTGCTGCTGCTGTAGACTCTGTTTTGGCTATTATCGGGAATGAAGGAGAAGATATTTCAGGATTGACAGGTGGAGCTGCTGCTCCCGCTGCAGGAACTGAAGAAAAAAAATCAGAAGAACAGCCTAAAGCAGAAACTGCTGCACCTGCTGCAACAGAGATTCCGGCTGGAGTAGAAGTTATTACAATGCCAAGACTTTCTGATACAATGACAGAAGGTAAAGTAGCTAAATGGCACAAAAATGTAGGAGATACAGTAAAAGAAGGAGATCTTCTTGCTGAGATCGAAACAGATAAAGCGGTACAGGATTTTGAATCTGAATTCAATGGAGTATTATTGAAGCAAGGTGTAGAAGAAGGTGGTGCTGCTCCGGTTGATTCAGTATTAGCAATCATTGGCCCTGCAGGAACAGATGTTTCCGCTGTAGGAGCTCCGAAAGCTGCAGCTGCATCAACTGAAAAACCAGCTGAACAAAAGGCAGAAGTTAAAACAGAAGAAAAAGCGGCTCCTGCTGCAGACTCTTCATCTTCTGACAGAGTAGCAATCTCTCCACTGGCTAAGAAAATGGCTCAGGATAAAGGAGTTGATATCCACAGTGTTCAGGGATCTGGTGAAAACGGAAGAATCGTTAAAAAAGATATTGAAAACTATCAGCCGGCTGCGAAACCTGCTGCTTCAGCTCCAACAGCAAGTGCTGCTCCGGTTGCATTAAGCTTCGTGCAGGGTGAAGATACAGAGACTCCAAACTCTCAGGTAAGAAATATTATTGCAAAACGTCTTTCTGAAAGTAAATTCTCTGCTCCTCATTACTATCTGATGGTTGAGATCAACATGGATAAAGCAATTGAAGCAAGAAAAGAAATCAATTCTTTACCTGATACCAAGATCTCTTTCAATGATATGATTATTAAAGCGACTGCAATTGCTTTAAGAAAACACCCTCAGGTGAATTCAAGCTGGGCAGGCGATAAGATCATCCACAGAGGAAATATCAATATTGGTGTAGCAGTAGCTATTCCAGACGGATTGGTAGTTCCAGTATTGAAAAATACAGATCAGATGACATATACTCAGATTTCTGCATCTGTAAAAGATATGGCTTCAAGAGCTAAGAGTAAAGGTCTTAAAGCTAACGAAATGGAAGGATCTACATTCTCTATTTCTAACTTGGGAATGTTCGGAATCGAAACCTTTACAAGTATTATCAATCAGCCAAACTCTGCTATCCTTTCAGTAGGAGCAATTATTGAGAAACCAATCGTAAAAGATGGTCAGATCGTAGTTGGAAACACAATGAAACTTTCATTGGCATGTGACCACAGAGTGGTAGACGGCGCTACAGGTGCTCAATTCCTACAAACATTAAGAACATATTTAGAAAGTCCATTAACATTGTTACTGTAATTTTCTGAATTGAAAATATTAAAACCTCCCAAATTGGGAGGTTTTTTCGTTTTGTAATGGCAATGTCCATAGTATGAAAAAAATCTGTGATGTTTCATAAATCTTATAAGTATAAAATAAATACGAAAGCTACGGGATTGAATTTATACTATCAATGTCCGTTTCTCATAATCATCAGGAACAAATTTTATAAAATTCATTAAAATATAATGGTCTTTCGAAATTATTAGAAGATTTTGATCATGATACCAATTTGAGAATTAAAAATTATCACCGCATTTTTTGATGGAATTTCAAAATCAAATTACTATTTTTGAATCATGATTAAAGCAAGAAATATCCATAAATCTTATGGGAATTTAGAAGTACTGAAAGGAGTTGATATTCACATCAAAATGGGCGAAGTGGTTTCTATTGTGGGAGAATCAGGAGCAGGTAAATCGACATTGCTGCAGATTTTAGGAACGCTGGATCATCCGAGCCAATCAAACAAATATGATACTGAAATTGAGATAGCAGGAGAATCATTTATTAATATGAATGACAAACAACTTTCAAAGTTCAGAAATCAGAATATCGGTTTTGTATTTCAGTTTCATCAGCTTCTTCCGGAGTTTACAGCGCTGGAAAATGTATTGCTTCCAACAAAAATAGCCGGAGCTAATGAAAGAGAAGCGCTTGAAAAAGCATATGCTTTGTTTGAAGATTTGAAGATAGAACAAAGGCTGAATCATAAACCCAACCAGCTTTCAGGAGGAGAAGCACAAAGGGTAGCTGTAGCAAGGGCTTTAATCAATTCACCCAAAATTATTTTTGCGGATGAGCCTACAGGAAACCTGGATTCCAAGAACGCGGATGATCTTCACAGGCTATTTTTTGATCTGAGAGATAAATACAACCAGACATTTGTAATTGTAACCCACAACCCTAATCTTGCAGAAATTACAGACCGCAAGCTCATCATGAAAGACGGAATGATCATAGAATAAAAGCTTACAATGCCAGATGATGAAACACTTTATTTTTCTTTTTATAATTTTAATTTCCTGTTCAAAAGCTGAATCCCAGCAGTTGAATTCACTGAATGTGCCTCAGGCAAAGATTTCAGAGATTAAAGAGTATATCAAAGGAAAAGAGTATAATCAGGAACTGGCTGTTTTTATCAACTTTAAACTCCCTTCCGGGAAATACCGTTACTTCATCTATAACCTGAAAAATAATACAATAGTACAACAGGCCATTGTATCTCATGGTTCAGGTTCTGTCATTCCAAAGTCAGCTGCTTTAAAATTCAGTAATATTGAAGGGTCTTATCAATCGTCTCTGGGAAAATATGCCATAGGAGAAAGCTATATGGGGAAATTTGGTAAAGCTTACCGTTTAAAAGGTCTTGATTCTACCAACAGCAATGCTATGCAAAGGGCAATTGTCCTTCATTCCTACGGATGTATTCCAGATGTGGAATCCAAGACTCCGGCCTGTTTAAGCTTGGGATGTCCGATGCTTTCGGTGAATGCTTTTAAAGAAACAGCGAAATATGTTGATCAATCGACAAAGCCGGTGATCCTGTACGCATTTTATTAATTCATAATCTCTTTTCCATGGCTATAAAATTTCTTGCAGAAGATGACAGACCCAGAGAAAAGTTTTTGCAGAAAGGCAAAAACTCACTTTCTGATTCTGAACTGTTAGCCATTATCATGGGAAGTGGAAATAAAGATGAAAATGTCATAGAGCTGGCAAGAAAAATCTTAAACTCTGTAGATAATAGCTGGCATCAGCTGAGCTTGCTTTCCGTAAAAGATCTGATGAAATTCAAAGGAATTGGAGTTACAAAAGCTATTTCTATCATTTCAGCTTTAGAAATCGGGAAAAGAAGATCACTGCAGGAAATTCCTGAAAAAACTGTGATAGGTAACAGTAACGATGCTTATCTTATTCTTCAAAACCAGCTTTCTGACTTAAGAACAGAAGAGTTCTGGGCTATTTTCCTTAACAACAGTAATAAAGTGATTCATGTCTCACAGCTTACACAAGGAGGAATCAGTCAGTCTATCGTAGATGTCAGAATTCTGTATAAAACAGCACTAGAGCATTTCTCAACAGGCATTATCATTGCCCACAATCATCCTTCCGGCAGCTTAAAGCCAAGCCGGGAAGATATCAATATTACACAAAAAATAAAAGAAGCAGGAAACACATTAAGTATCCAGCTTCTGGACCATATTATTGTCACGCAGGATACCTATTTTAGTTTCTCTGACGCCGGATTACTATGATTAGAAGATTAAAATACCATGAAATTGATTTTGTAAAATATGCTCAATGTTTAGAAAACTCTGAACAAAGAAAATATTCTGCTACAAAAGATTTTTTAGATACAACTTCGACAATGCCGTGGGAAATTCTGGTTTATAAAGATTATGAGGCTGTGATGCCCGTCCCTTTTGTGAAAAAATATGGGATGAAAATTGTTCACAACCCGAAACTGTGCCAGCAGCTCGGTGTTTTTTCCGCTAAAGACGATGTAAACCTTAATGAGGCTTTTTTAGAATATCTGGAAAAGAATTATATGATCAGAGCCTATCCATTTAATGATGTAAACCGGCTTCGTACAAAGATCAGAATCAAGAAGAACTTTTTATTATATCCTGCACCTTATGAGAAAGTACGCAATAACTATTCTCCCAAAAGAAAAAGAAAGCTCCGTTTAGATGAAGAAGTTTTAAAAGAATCAGAAATCAAAACCATTTCTTTTGACAAAGCAAAAACTTTTATAGAAGCCAATACGATAGGGCTGAGCAAAGACAACGACCTGCATGAATTCATGAGGATTTTTGAAAGTTTTCACAAGCTGAATTACCTGAATTTCACTGCTTTTTATTATCAGCATAAAATTGTTAATGTGATTGCAATATATTCAGACAGCAATATGGTAGCACTTTTAGGTAATTTTAATGATAAAGAGTATGTTAAATTATCGGGAGCATCCGTATTGATTGACCATATCATTAAAGAAAATATAGAAACTCATATTTTTGATTTCGAAGGAGGTGAATTGCCCAATATTGAAGAGTTTTTCAGAGGCTTCCGCCCGGAATTGAGACCTTATGGAATTATTGAAAATTCTAAAAAGAACCTTTTTAAAAAATTAGGATATCTCATCATGAGAGGGAAATCATTTTTATGATGAAAAGCATTGTTTAGATTGGTTCTAATTAAGTAATATTGCGTAACTTTATAAAATCTTTAGTAAAACAGTTATGTTACAACAGATTCGTCAGTACAAACTATCATATATGCTTTATAACTTGTTTAAAAAGAATAAGTTAAAACATAATATCCCACTGTATAAGAAATACGGTATTAATAAGAATTATTTTTCAAGTATTTCGAGCAAAGACTTTGCTCATCTTCCCACTAACAATAGAGGAGTAGATTATGCAAAACTGACAGAAACTCCATTTTTTAAGAAGCTGACGGAAGAGAATAAAGAAAGTGCTCTGCAATATGATGGCAATGGTTATATGATTCTGAGAAACTACCTGACTCCGGAAACGGCAGATCAAATCAATACTGAAATTGATAAGCTGATGGAGGATGGTACACTGAAGTTTATTTACGGAGGAAAACTGATGTTTGCTATTCATCATTCGGAAATCATTAAAAATATCGGAAGTGACAAAGAATTGCTAGACTTTTTATCTGTTTTACTGGATGGGAAATCTAAACTTTTCCAAAGTATCAACTTCATCAACGGAAGCCAGCAGAAAACCCATTCTGACAGTATACACATGACGACTTATCCTTTGGGAGGATTGCTGGGAGTTTGGATTGCCCTGGAAGATGTGGATGAAACCAATGGTGCTCTTCATTACATTCCCAAGAGTCATAAATTGCCTTATTTCCTGAATTCTGATTACGATAATGAAGGTACAGACTGGAAAATCGGTAAGAAAAGCTACAGAGCTTATGAAACATTCCTTGAAGATAAAGTAAAAGAACTGGGATTGAAAAAAGAAATCTTTAAAGCAAAAAAAGGAGATTTATTAATCTGGCATGCCAATATTCTTCATGGAGGAGAGCCTCATACTGATAAAAACAGAACGAGAAAAAGTCTTGTATATCATTTCTTTGACGAAAATAGTGTGTGCTATCATGAAGTAACCCAAAGGCCGGCGCTTTTTGAACTTTAATACAGATTATCCTTTATTATAAAAGCTTTTCATAAGAATATAAGTTTAAATGATAGTTTTTTTACATTTGTATACTTATAATATCAACGTATGAAAAAAAGGGAAAATATTCTTGTTTTTATATTTTCAATCTATGTATGCCTTATGTCATACTACCTATATACCAACCATTATTACAATACGGATATGGAAGCTTATATGGGGTTGATTTATAAAACAGAATTTCCCGATATGAAAATTGAGGAAATTCATCAGAAAGTATATGATGAGTTGCGGGAAAAGAATCCTGATTTTGCCGGATTAGGACCTGTAAATCCAATGGTGGAAGAAGTGGCGAAAGGCGAAAGTACTTATTATAAGATATTGTCACAAAATCCTAAAGCTTATGAAGAAGAATTACAGCTTTTTGTAGTGAAACCTTTTTATAACTTCATCAATTGGTCATTTTTTAAATTGGGTTTTAGTGCATCTGCTTCCAACTCTTTAATTTCAGTGATTTCTTACGCTCTGATTCTTATCCTGATTTTTAGTTTTTTGATTAAAATTCTGAAAAATTATCCTCTTGCTTTTATCATTACGATTTTAATTTCACTGTTCAAACCTTTTCCGGAGGCAGCCAGACATGTCTCTGCAGATTCTTTATCATGCCTATTGCTGCTTTTGAGCTTCTATGTATTTTTATTTAGAAGAAATTTATTTCTTGCAGGTATCTTTGCTATGCTGTGCATTCTGACAAGACCGGAGTATTTTATTTTTTATTCTTTCCTGTATGTCCTTATTTATCTTTATAGAAACAGGCTTCAGGTCAAAACAGCTCCATTATTGATATCGTACGGATATCTGTTTCTTTCCTTCTTTTTAATACAGGCTTTTAACCAGGTTTCATGGTCTGCACTTTTTATGAATCAGTTTATTAAAGTTCAGATTTATCCTGTGTCACAGCCTGATCCGTTTATCTTTTCAGATTATATTCATTTTATTAAAAGTAAAATGATGCTGGAGTTCAACGCTTCCTATTTTCCGGTTCTGTTGATTTTTATAATCATTATTCTGGCAAATAATTTTTCATTTTATAATAAAAAAAAACAGGCTCAGGTCTTATTTTTTGCAATTATTTATGGAACTGTTATGATGAGATTCCTGGTTTTCCCGTCTTTAGCAAACAGGATGATGCTGGGCTTTTACCTTATAATTATATTGGCATTAGTTTATATACAAAATTCTAAAGTGGATATCTTTAAAAACTCTTTAGAAGACGGAAAATAATTAGTAATTTTGCAGTCTAAAATTATGACGAGTCTCTCAGGATATCTACCGTATGCATTTGCATTGATTATTGCAATTCCTTTTCTGGTTTTGCTCAGACAATTTGTACACTCGTACATTACCCTTAAAAACCAGGAAATCAAATTACTCACCGTGAAATCAAATTCAGAGAATAAAGCACATTCTTACGAAAGAATGACTTTGTTTCTGGACAGAATGAAGCCATCAAACCTTATTCAGAGATTTGATAGAGAATTAGCCGTTCATGAGTTTATTTTCCTTACTGAAAAAACAATTAATGAAGAATTTGAATATAACTCTTCACAGCAGTTATACATCACAAAAAATTCATGGAAGAACATCGTTGACTCTAAAAACGCCATCATAGAACTGCTTCACAAAACTTATGACGGATTGAAAGGAGAGGTTCAGCTGGATGAATTCAAGACGATTTTCATCATGAACTATATGGAAGGCAACGATTATATTGTGGAAACAATAGAAGATTTAAGAAAAGAAATTTTAATAATAACTTAAAAAATAACAGATAAATAATGATTCCAAATTTTAAAGCACATCCATGGCACGGAATTTCTGCAGGAGAAGATGCGCCAAATGTTGTAAACGTATTTGTGGAAATTGTTCCTTCAGATACTATTAAATATGAAGTAGATAAAGAAACAGGATATTTAAAGGTAGACAGGCCACAGAAATTTTCTAACATTATCCCTGCTTTATATGGTTTTGTTCCAAGAACATACTGTGATAAAGAAGTGATGAGACTTGCTGTAGAGTCAGGAGCTACGGATGTTACAATGGGAGATCATGACCCTCTTGATATTTGTGTTTTAAGTTCTCACAATATCCATGCTGGAGGTTTATTGATGGAAGCTATTCCAATCGGAGGTTTCAAAATGATCGACGGAGGAGAAGCTGATGATAAAATTGTTGCAGTAATGATCAATGACCATGCTTTTGGACACTTCAGAGATATTGCTGAATTACCGGAAGCTGAAGTAAGAAGATTAATGCACTATTTCCTTACGTATAAAAACCTACCGGATGAGCCTGCAAAATGTAGAATTCAGGAGGTTTACGGAGCTGAGCATGCAAGAAAAGTGATTAAAGCTTCTCAGACAGACTACGCAGATAAATTCGGAGGATAAGAATTCCTTCCCAAAACATACAAAAAAGCAGATGAATCTTCATCTGCTTTTTCTTTGTGAATATTTTATTCTGTCTCAAAAGACTTAGTTCCTTTTGTATACGGAATTTCCTTCTTTTATGGTTTCAAGAACTTTGATGTTTCTAAGATTTTCAGGATCTATCGTTAAAGGATTCTGATCCAGAATGACAAAGTCAGCTATTTTATCTGCTTTAATAGAACCTTTTCTGTTTTCTTCCTGCAGTTGATAAGCTCCGTTGATGGTAATAGCTTTCAGGGCTTCAAGAGGAGTGATTCTTTCATTGGGTCCTAAAATCATTCCTGACCTTGTCTTTCTGTTCACCGCAGCATAGACAGCGGTAATCAAATCGGGTGGGGTAACCGGAGAATCATGATGGATGGTAAACGTAATTCCTGCTTTTAATGCTGAGTTGGCCGGACTTATAAAAGCAGCTCTTTCAGGTCCAAAAACACTCGAATAGTGCCAATCTCCCCATAAATACGCATGAGTAGAAAAGTAAGAAGGAATTACACCTAATTCTTTTATCTTTTGAATGTGATCAGGACGGCTGTTTTGTACATGAATTAATGTTGCTCGCAATTCCGGTTTGTAAATGTTTTCATTTTTTAACCTTTTAATAACGCGTATAGCCTGATCTATTGCAGCATCTCCATTTACATGAAGCTGTGCGGTTATATGATTTTGGAAAAGTGTTTTCAGATCGTTATATAACGTTTCATCCGTAAAGATTGGAAATCCTTTGTAGTCTTTAGACTGGCCTTCAGGTGGAACTAAATAAGGCTGAGTTAGCCAGGCTGTTTTTCCTTGTGGAGAACCATCATCAGAAAATTTGAACCCGGCCAGTTTCAAGCGATTTTCATATTTCATATACTTTGGTTTGAAGCGACTGAAATCCTTTTTGAAATATTCATAGTCGGGAAAGTAAACGACATCGGCTTTAAAAAGATGTTGAGACGCTGCTTTTTCTAACAGAGCAACGCTTTCTCCCATAGTTCTTCCATCACAAATAGTAGTCTGTCCATAGCTGAGCCATTCATCCTGGGCTTTCATCAGATTTTCCATTGCATGAGTCTGGGTGTCTTTACCTTTATTCATTTTTTCCGTTAAAGTCAATAAAGCAGTGAAACTCGCGTTTTCTTCTAATTTCCCATTCAGTTTTCCTGTTTTTTTATCCCTGCCGATGTGTCCTCCTTCAGGATCTTTTGATGCTTCTGTTATTCCCAGAAGTTGTAGCATTGTACTGTTTGCTACGCTGGCATGACCTGAGGCATGAATAACAATAATAGGATTGGTCTTGCTGATTGCATCCAGTTCTGTATTGGTAGGATGGCGGTGTTCTATCATGATAGCATCATCATAACCATTTCCAATAATAGGTTGGCTGTCTGGAATTTTATGGTCTTTAATGTAATTTTTGATGGCAATCTGAAGATCTTTAATTGAATTCACGGTACCATAAGGTTCAGGAGAGAGATCTACAGCATCCATAGTTCCGGCTCTTGAAGTAAGATGCCCATGAACATCTATAAACCCGGGAAGAAGAGTTTTTCCATTGAGATTAATCATTTTGGTGGCTGGTTCTGAAAAACGCTCCGCATCCGATTTTGTTCCGGCAAAAAGTATTTTACCATCTTTAACTGCTACAGCTTCAACCTGGGGAGAAGAATCCTCCATTGTTATAATAGGACCTCCAAAATAGAGTATCTCAGCTTTTTCTTGTGGAATCTTATGATGACAGCTGCTTATGCCTGCAGATAAAAAAAGAGTATATAGTATCCTTTTCATAAATAATTAATTCAAATCATGGTGAGAAACAAATTTACAAAATAATAGATTATTATTAGTGAATTTTATTATGTGTTTATAATTTCATTATATTTATAAGACTAATCTCAATTTTTTAATATAAAATAATAAACTATGGATCTATTTATGTTAGTGCCAATTTTTGGTGTCATAGCTTTGCTTTATACATTTCTTCAGAGCAACTGGGTCAATAAACAGAATGCCGGAAATGAAAAAATGAAAATAATCAGCGGTCATATTGCAGACGGTGCAATGGCTTTTCTAAAGGCTGAATATAAAATCTTAATGTACTTCGTGGTGGTGGTCGCTATTTTACTTGCCGTAATGGGATCAAGCAATGCCAATTCACATTGGAGTATCGGTATTGCCTTTGCTGTAGGAGCGGTATTTTCCGCATTAGCAGGTTTTATCGGGATGAAAATTGCTACCAAAGCCAATGTCAGGACGGCAGAAGCCGCAAGAACTTCACTGTCGAAAGCGCTTAAAGTATCTTTTACAGGAGGTTCTGTTATGGGAATGGGAGTTGCCGGACTCGCTGTTTTAGGCTTAGGAGCATTGTTTCTAATCATTAAACAAATTTTTGCACCTGATGCCACAGTAGATTCTCACGAAATGGAAAAGACCATTGAAATTCTTACAGGATTTTCTTTAGGGGCAGAATCCATAGCGCTTTTTGCAAGAGTAGGAGGTGGTATTTATACAAAAGCAGCAGACGTAGGTGCTGACCTTGTTGGGAAAGTTGAGGCAGGTATTCCTGAAGATGATCCCCGAAATCCTGCAACGATTGCAGATAATGTAGGTGATAACGTAGGGGATGTAGCAGGAATGGGAGCCGATCTTTTCGGGTCTTATGTTGCAACAGTTCTGGCAACCATGGTGTTAGGTAGAGAAACTGTTTCTGATGACGCTTTCGGAGGTTTTGCTCCAATCCTTTTACCGATGCTGATTGCAGGAACAGGAATTATATTTTCAATGATCGGAACTTTATTTGTGAAAATTAATGATAATGAAGGTTCATCTACTTCCAGTGTACAAAATGCGTTAAACCTTGGAAACTGGGGTAGTATTGTTATTACAGCCATTTCATCCTACTTCCTGGTAACCTATATCCTTCCTGAAAAAATGGTTCTAAGAGGCCATGAGTTTACTAAAATGGGAGTATTCGGAGCCATCATGGTAGGATTGGTTGTGGGAACTTTAATGAGTATCATAACAGAATATTATACTGCAATGGGTAAAAGACCGGTTTCCAGTATTGTGAGACAGTCTTCTACAGGCCATGCGACAAACATTATCGGAGGACTTTCCGTTGGTATGGAATCTACCTTACTTCCGATTATTGTGCTGGCAGGCGGAATCTATGGATCTTATCTATGTGCCGGACTTTATGGTGTTGCCATTGCCGCAGCAGGAATGATGGCTACTACAGCGATGCAGCTGGCGATTGATGCCTTTGGACCTATTGCAGATAATGCCGGCGGTATTGCCGAAATGAGTGAACTTCCCAAAGAGGTACGTGAAAAAACAGATATCCTGGATGCTGTGGGAAATACAACTGCCGCTACCGGAAAAGGATTTGCCATTGCTTCAGCAGCATTGACGGCATTAGCTTTATTTGCAGCTTTTGTTGGAATTGCAGGAATTGACGGAATTGATATTTACAGGGCAGATGTTCTGGCTGGGCTATTTGTTGGCGGAATGATTCCGTTTATCTTTTCATCACTGGCAATCACTGCTGTTGGACAGGCTGCTATGGCCATGGTAGAAGAAGTAAGAAGACAGTTCCGTGAAATTCCCGGAATCTTAGAAGGAAAAGCACAACCTGAATATGAAAAATGTGTTGCTATTTCCACAGATGCCTCCATCAGAAAAATGATGCTGCCAGGGGCTATCGCAATCATCTCACCACTCTTGATCGGATTTATTTTCGGGCCTGAAGTATTGGGAGGATTCCTTGCTGGTGCTACAGTGTGTGGTGTTTTGATGGGAATGTTCCAGAATAATGCAGGAGGTGCCTGGGATAATGCTAAAAAATCATTTGAAAAAGGAGTGGATATCAATGGACAGACCTATTATAAGGGTTCAGAACCCCATAAAGCATCTGTAACAGGAGATACGGTTGGAGATCCATTTAAAGATACTTCCGGACCTTCCATGAATATTCTGATCAAATTAATGTCTATTGTTTCTTTGGTTATTGCACCTACTTTAGCAGTATTGCACAAGGATAAAATTGAAGCCAACAGAAAAGCAAAGATTGAAAGTCTTACAGGGATTACCAGTACTTCAACAGGTGTAAGTGCTGATACCAAAATAATTGCCGTAGCTCCGGGAGAAATTAAAGGGCATCTTAATGAAAACGGAGATTTTGTATATGAAACAGGAAATGCTCAGAAAGTAAAACTAGAGGGAGGAAAAACAATTGCTATAGGAGATGGAAGTCAGCTTTACCAACTTTATAATGTGGTGAAACAAAAAGATAAATCAGCTTTAGATCCTAATAAATGGTACACCATTGAAAACCTTTATTTTGAAACGGGCTCAAGCGATTTGAAAGCAGGCTATGAACTCCAGCTGAATACTTTAGCTGAAATCTTAAATGCTTATCCAGATTTGAAAATAAAATTAGGCGGATACACAGACAACAGCGGTAATGAAGATAGTAATCTTAAATTATCAAATCTGAGAGCACAAACAGCAAAACTTAAATTACTTGAACTTGGTGTTGCTGCAGACAGAGTAGAAGCTGAAGGTTACGGATCACAGCATCCGGTTTGCGAAGCCAATGACACCGATGAGTGTAAAGCAAAAAACAGAAGAATTGATGTAAGAGTTCTGGCTCTTTAAAATCATTACAATACAATAAAAGCACTGCCTTGGCGGTGCTTTTGTTATTATTTGGATAGCATGAAGAAATGGAGATCCACAATCATCCGTGAAAATTCGTATAATTTGCGGGAAAAATAAAGATGTAGAAAAATTAAAGATTCTTTTTCAAATGTTCCAACGCCTGAATAATCAGTTCATCCTTTTTAGCAAAACTGAACCTTATATAATCTGAATTGTGTCTTGAATTGTAAAAAGCCGAAAGTGGAAGACAGGATACATTTTTCTCAATCGTAAGCCATTTTGAAAATTCTACATCCGTCATTGTTGATGAAATATTCCTGAAATTAACCACCTGAAAAACACTTCCTTCTGCCTGTTGCTCTATCTGCAGGGGAGTTTCTTGAATCAACTGATTAAAAATATCCCTTTTATTCTGCATTATCTCTTTATTGATAGCCGGGTCAAATACATCCAGATACTTTGCGATAGCATATTGTGCCGGGGCACTGGCACTGTAAGAGATATACTGCTGATGGCACTGAAATCTTGCCGTTAAAGCTTCAGAAGCAAGCATGTAACTCACTTTCCATCCGGAAGTATGAAACATTTTGCCAAAAGAAAAAATGCAGAACGTCTTTTCCCTTAGCCCCGGATGAATAAAAGAACTGTAATGCTCAGCTTCATCATAGCAGTACGTATCATATATTTCCTCAGAAATCAAATAAATGTTGCGGTCCTTAATCAGTTCATACAATTGATTCCAGTCTTCTTTTTTCCATACTTTTCCGGTTGGATTTTGGGGAGAATTGACAATGACAGCTTTGGTTTTTTCAGTAATACAGTTTTTAAACAAATCCCAGTTGATGGTAAAATCACCGTCAAGATCATAATAAACAGGAATTCCTCCATTCATTACAACAGCAGGTCCATAGGTGTAATATGACGGCTGAATAATAATCACTTCATCATATTGATTTAAAATGGATTTGAGGGAAGTATGTAAAGCAAAGGTTGCACACGGAACAATGGTTATTTCCTTAGTGGTCACAGGTATTTTGTTAGTCCGTTTTGCATTGAATCGGATGATACTTTCAATCAGGAGAGGATTGCCGGAAAGAGGTTCATAATGATAAGTCTCTTTTTCGGCGGCTTCTTTTAAAAATATTTTAAGTCGTTCATCAATATCAAAATCGGGAAGGCCCAGAGAAAGATCAAAGCTTCCGTGCCTGTTTGCCAGCTCGGACATTTCTGTAAAAAAGGAATAATGAGTAAATCCGTAAATTTTGTCCACCTATTTTTGTATTGTAATCAAATATAATAAAAAATTAACACTGGAATTGACATTGCATTGAATTATTGTTAATTTTAAAATGAGTAACATACGATTTTGGGATTTTGATCCCTCATGTTGGGTTTCAATAAAATTTGTTATTTTTAAGAAATTTATTCTTTATGAAAAAAATACTTATTCCGTTATTGGCCATGGCTGTAGTGACCAGTTGTGGAACGGCAAAAATAGCTGATGGAAATTCTTCACATCCTGTTTCTACAAAACATAACAAGGCATTTAATAATGCATACAAGGTAATTAATGCTGAAGATTTAAAGAAAAATCTGTATGTTATTGCAGCAGATGATATGGAAGGGCGTGATACAGGAAGTAAAGGACAGAAGAAAGCGGGAGAGTATATGATTAATTACTATAAAAATCTTGGTATTTCCGGACCGAAAGCATTAGGCTCATACTATCAGAAAGTTCCGTCTGAGTTTATGAAAAAAAGAGGTGGAGGTAATCTCCCTGATTCTGAAAATATTCTGGCTTTTATTGAAGGAAGTGAAAAACCAGACGAGATTGTTGTAGTTTCAGCACATTATGACCACGTAGGAACAAAAAATGGAGTGGTGTACAACGGAGCTGATGATGACGGAAGCGGAACTGTTGCCGTAATGGAAATTGCAAAAGCATTCCAGCAGGCTAAAAAAACAGGAAAAGGACCCAAAAGATCAATCCTGTTTCTGCATGTTACAGGAGAAGAGCACGGATTGTTTGGTTCAGAATATTATTCCGAAAACCCTGTCTTCCCATTGGCCAATACTGTTGTTGATCTTAATATTGATATGATAGGGCGTGATGATCCTGCCAACAGAGGAAAGCAATATGTGTATGTTATTGGTTCTGAAATGTTAAGTTCTCAGCTTAAAGTAATCAATGAAGCAGCCAATAAGAGAACCAATAATCTGGAACTTAATTACAAGTATGATGATTTGAATGATCCTGAACAATTATATTACCGTTCAGATCACTATAACTTTGCCAAACATAACATTCCTGTAGCCTTCTTCTTTGATGGTATTCATGAAGATTATCATAAACCAGGCGATGATCCTGAAAAGATTGATTATCAACTATTGGAGAAAAGAACCCAGCTTATCTTTACTACAGCTTGGGATATTGCCAATAGAGAAGAAAGAATTGTGGTTGACAGAAAATAATCAGATATCATCCTTGTCAAGATTTTAAACCTTGACAAGGATTAAGAGTAAAAAGATTTAGCAGTTATCAACAAATTACCATGAATATAGTAATTCGAGAAGCAAGACCGGAAGATATTCCACAGATACAGGTTGTAAGAAATTCGGTGAAAGAAAATACACTATCAGATCCGGGATTGGTTACAGATAAAGACTGTGAGGAATTTCTTTTTCATAGAGGAAAAGGATGGGTAGGTGAGACAGAAGGACAGATTGTTGGTTTTTCCATTGCAGATCTCAAAGAAAACAATATCTGGGCTTTGTTTATACATCCTGATTTTGAAAACCAGGGAATCGGCAGAAAGCTTCATGACATCATGCTCGACTGGTATTTTGAACAAAAGAAAGACGATCTGTGGCTTGGTACTTCACCCGGAACAAGGGCTGAGAATTTTTACAGAAAATCTGGTTGGAAGGAAACAGGAACCCATGGAAAAGGAGAGATAAAGTTTGAAATGACCTATGAATACTGGAAAAATAAAATAGTATGACACCGAAATTAAAATCCATCAGGCCTTTTATAGGAGCACAGAATTTTGAGATCAGCAGAAACTTTTATAAAGATCTCGGATTTGAAGAAGTTGTTCTTGAGCCCAAACTATCGCTGTTTATACGTGAGGAAATAGGCTTTTACCTTCAGGATTATTATGCAAAAGATTGGGTTGATAATACCATGATCTTCATGGAAGTGGCCAATACAGATGAATTCTGGGAAGAACTTTTATCTTTAAAGCTTACAGACACCTATGAAAATGTGAGACTTACGCCTGTAAGAACTATGGAATGGGGGAAAGAGTGTTTTGTGCATGATCCTTCGGGGATTTTGTGGCATTTCGGTGAGTTTTTTAAGGAATAAAATATGATTTACGCATTTGACACCTATTATTATGAGAATTATGCCAATACCGTGTGTATTGCATTTGAGGACTGGACATCTGAAAAAGAAGTGGAAGTTTTTATAGAACAAACATCTGTAACTTCAGAATATGAAAGCGGAGCATTTTACAAAAGAGAATTACCCTGCATTTTAAGTTTGCTGACGAAAATAGTATTAAAACCGGAAGACATTATCATTGTTGACGGATATGTTACTTTGGATAACAGTGGGAAAATTGGACTGGGTGGCCATCTTTACGAAGAATTAAAAGAGAAGTATCCTATTATTGGGATCGCAAAAAATGAATTTACAACTCCCGATTCCGAAAGGAGAAGCGTATTCCGTGGAGAAAGTAAAACACCGCTTTTTGTTACAGCCAAAGGAATGAATGTAGATGAAGTTCAGTTGAAAGTAGAACAAATGCATGGCATTTACAGAATGCCCACACTGCTTAAAAAACTGGATCAGCTAAGTAGAACATAAAAACTAAAATCTTGCTGTAATAAGTAAGATTTTTTTTAAATCTTTAATATACCAATCGGTATATTTTAATTATCTTTGTATTATTCCCTTGTGGAATATGAGGGAATTTTTTTTAACCAAAAATATACCGATTGGTATTAAAAAATAATATCTTATGAAAGAAGTATTTATATTAGCTGCAAAACGAACTCCGGTAGGTGGCTTTATGGGAAGCCTATCCGGATTTACCGCTCCTCAGTTGGGAGCAGTAGCAATTAAAAATGCCTATGAAAACATCGGATTGGCTCCGGAATATATAGACAGTGTGTACATGGGAAATGTACTCAGTGCCGGGTTGGGACAATCTCCCGCAAGGCAGGCCGCTATTTTTGGAGGAATTCCTGTAGATAAAGATGCCACAACGATTAATAAAGCCTGTGCTTCGGGTATGAAGTCTGCAATGATCGGTGCTCAGCAGATTCAGCTTGGTCTGGAACATATTGTCATGACCGGTGGAATGGAAAGTATGAGCAATGTTCCCCATTACGTTAAGCTTCGCCAGGGAACAAAACTGGGAGACTCTCATCTTACTGATGGCGTGATCAAAGATGGGTTGTGGGATGTGTATAATGATTTCCATATGGGAAGTGCAGCTGAACTGGGTGTAAAAAAATATGGATTAACGCGTCAGCAGCTTGATGAATATGCTTTGTTTTCCTACCATCGGGCTCAGGAAGCGGCAAAAAACGGCAAATTCAATGATGAGTTGATCCAAATATCGATTGAAGGAAAGAAAAGTGCTATAATCGTAGATAAAGACGAAGATATTGACAAACTTATTCCTGAGAAAATTTCTCTTTTAAAACCTGCATTTGAAGCAGACGGTACATTGACAGCTGCAAACTCAAGTAATCTGAATGACGGAGCTGCAGCAATCCTATTAGGATCTTCAGAAGCTGTTCAGCAGCATAATTTGAAACCCTTAGCCAGAATCATAGCATATGCAGATGCGGCTCAGTCTCCGGAATGGTTCACCACTTCTCCGTCTGTTGCCATTCAAAAGTTATTGAAACAGACAGGTCTCAGTTTATCTGATATTGATTATTTCGAGATTAATGAAGCCTATTCCTCTGTTATCTTATCCAATCAGCAGATTTTGGGTTATGACCTGAATAAAGTGAATGTATATGGTGGTGCGGTTGCTTTGGGACACCCGATTGGTGTTTCAGGAGCAAGAATTGTCACAACATTAGTCAGTGTACTTCGTCAGGAAAAAGGAAGATTGGGGATAGCTGCCATCTGTAACGGAGGGGGAGGAGCGTCTGCTGTTCTTATTGAAAATATAAATTAAAACATATAAAATTCCTTAGATTTATTCTTTTATAACAAAAAGCTGTTTTTCAAAATAAATTTGAGAAACAGCTTTTTATTTATAACAGATTGATTATCCATTAGTAAAAGGAGTTATTTAATAAGTATCGTTGGCTCATTAAATATCTATTTTTATTAAACTGACAAATATCATTACATTGTTATTTTTATTCATTCTAAATAAATATAAATTTGTCCCAGGAAATTTAAACAAAAAATGAAAAAAATAACTACTCTTTCTGGTATTGTACTTTGCTCACTGGCGAACGCCCAATTGCAATATTGCATGCCTGTGTTTCAGTATGGAGCTGACAGCAATATGATCAGTAATGTTACTTTCGGGAACATTAATAATTCATCGCCTGTTCAGTCTGGAAATGCACAAATTTATGAGAATTTTACATCAATGTCTACAGATTTGCAGCCCGGAAGTAATTATAATATATCTGTAACGGGTCCTTCCAGTACTTTTCCGAGTGATGTAGTTGTTTTTATAGACTTTAACCAGAATGGTAATTTTGATGATGCCGGAGAAAGCTTCTACATTGGAAGACTTGAAGCGGCCAATCCGGCCAATGCATTTACGATCAACAATATAATAGTGGTTCCTGCTACTGCAGCGAATGGAAGTACAAGAATGCGTGTTCTCAAAAATACAAATGTCCAGGCTTATTCAGATCCTAATGCTCCCAATTCTATCAGTTCAGCTTGTGGTTATGGTTTAAGAGCAGGGCAGACTGAAGATTATACCGTCAATATTGTAGGAAATGCAGTGAATTTCCCGGCTCCTTACTGCGGTGCTGAAAATGTAACCAGTCTTACAGTAAGCGAAATAAGCAAGGTAGAATTTGCCGGAACCGTAAGAAGCAGCGCTATTGATGGTAACTCAGACGTTCTTGAAAATTTTACAGCGACTGTATTTACTGTTAATCGTGGAAATACCTATCCTATAACGGTAACAGGAGGTACACACGGACAGAATACCGTATCAGCGTATGCTTATATTGATTTTAACCATAATAATCAGTTTGATGCGGATGAGAAGTTTAACCTGGGATATCTGGACAATTCCAATCCGGTTACTACTACAGAATCAGGAATTACATCCGGTAGTATTACCATTCCGGCAGGAGCACAGCTTGGAGAAACCCGTTTCAGATTGGTAAAAGCATATGAATCAAATTCATGGATGGGAACTTTGGAGAATCTTCCTTGTCCTTCAGGATGGTTTATCGGACAGGCAGAAGATTATACGATTAATATTCAGCCGGAAAGTCTTTCAACAATGGAGGTTTCCAAAGATGCTTCAGCCAGTGTTAAAATATATCCGAACCCGACAGCAGATTCGGTAACAATCAGTATGAAAGAAGGGCTTGAGAAATATGAAATTTATAATATGTCAGGGCAGAAGATGCTGGAAGGCAGTTCGATGGCAGTTTCTATGAACAATTTTGTTCCGGGAACGTATCTTATTAAAATCCTGACAAAAAATCAAAAAATAGTCACAGAAAAAATTATCAAAAAATAGACACATCATATCTAAATCATATCCATATCAATTTTTGTTTTTAATCGACAGGTCCTTTACCTGTCGGTTTTTTTTATTGGTGTAATTGGTTTATTTTCAGTTTTTTTAGATATTATGATCCGGATTCCAGTAAATCCATAAGATCCTGTTTGGAAAGTCCCTGAAGTTTCTTTCCGTCTGTGGTAAGCAGATTCTGAGCCAGTTGTTTTTTCTTTTTCTGAAGGGTAAGTATTTTTTCCTCTACTGTATTGGAACAGATCATCCGGACGGCAATTACATTTTTGGTTTGTCCCATACGATAACTTCGGTCAATAGCCTGGTTTTCAGCTGCAGGATTCCACCATGGATCTACCAGATAAATATAATCCGCCTGCGTTAGGTTGAGACCAACGCCGCCAGCCTTTAAGCTGATCAAAAAGACCCGGATGTCATCATTTTTCTGGAAGTTATTTACCTTTTCTCCTCTGTCTTTAGTCTGCCCTGTAAGATATTCAAACTGAATATTGTGGCGTTCCAGTTCAGTCTTTATCAAATCAAGCATTCCGACAAACTGTGAGAAGACCAGAATTTTATGATCTTGAGATTTCCCAAGGATCTGTTCCATCAAAATCTCGATTTTAACAGCATTTGCACCGGAATATCCTTC
The DNA here is from genome assembly GCF_019970045.1 of Chryseobacterium sp. GVT01B. Lineage (GTDB taxonomy): Bacteria > Bacteroidota > Bacteroidia > Flavobacteriales > Weeksellaceae > Chryseobacterium. The sequence goes on along the minus strand of NZ_JAHXYI010000002.1, from coordinate 313,230 downwards.
TTTCATCAACACAGGAGAGTTACAGATCTGTCTGAGTCTTGTAAGACCCGTAAGGACGTGCATGCTGTTCTTATTCAGATCATCGTCATCATTGGCTGCAATAAACTCACGAAGCTCTTTTTCATAGGCGTCATAGATTTTGCGTTGTTCTGCATTCATTTCACAGTAGATGACCGTTTCTGTTTTCTCAGGCAGCTCTTTTGCAACCTGTTTCTTGGTTCTTCTGAGAATAAAAGGCTTTATCTTTTGCTGAAGTTCTAACGCCCGTTTACTGTATTCAAATTTATCAATAGGAATGGCATAAATATCTTTAAAATACTGCTTGCTTCCCAAAAGCCCCGGGCAAGCGAAAGAAAGCTGGCTGTAAAGGTCAAAAGTACTGTTTTCAACAGGAGTACCAGTCAATACAATCCTGTTTCTCGATTGAAGCAGCCGTGCTGCTTTGTATCTTTCCGAATTTGGATTTTTAATAATCTGTGATTCATCCAGAAACACGTAATTGAAATTAAAATTTTTCAGAAAACGGACATCCGAAAGCATCATTCCGTAAGTGGTAAGAACTACTTCATAGTCTTGCATATGAGCAGTTGTTTTGGGTCTGTCTGCACCATAATGAAGCAGGACTTTTATAGAAGGTGCAAATCTGCTAAGCTCTTCCTGCCAGTTGAAAAGCAGGGAAGTAGGAACTACAATAAGATTCGTGGTGTGCCCTCGTTTTTCCCTCTGTGACAGAATAAAAGCAATGATCTGAATAGTTTTTCCAAGTCCCATATCATCAGCAAGACACCCTCCGAAGTTAAATCCATCAAGAAAATTAAGCCAGTTCAGTCCGTCATGCTGATAATCCCTGAGTTCAGCATTCAGTGCTGCCGGAATATTGACTTTGGGAATATTTTTTACTTTTGAGAACTTAGTGGAATAAGTGGTGAGTTCTTCCTGAACCTCCTGGCTCAGGACTTCTTTTTCAAATAAAGAGCTAACTTCCGTGAAGCTGATTTTCGGAATCTTTAAAAGTTCTTCGTCAATTTCTCCTGCATGAAAGTATGCGGCTATCTTTTCCATCCATTCTTCAGGGAGAATTCCCATACTGCCATCATCCAGCTGAACGAATTTACTTTTATTGCGAATTGAGCGGTGAAGCTGTTTTAAAGAGGCTTCTTTAGGGCCAAAACCTACTTTTAATTTAGCATTAAACCAATCCAGTCCACTAGTGATCTGAATATTGATTTTAGCCCGATGGGAATTTAATTTGTTATTTTTTAATTCATTAAAGCCCAGTATGGTTATCCCTTCATTTCTCCATGTATCAAATGCTTCAAGAAACCAGTTGTTATCCAGAAACTTATCCCTGTGAAGATAAAAATACTGATATCCGTCCATCTGCTCTTCAAAATCAGGATGCTGCTGCATGACCAGTGAAGTAAAGCGGGCCTCTGCAGGTTCGTTTCTTTCTATTTTAAATGGATTTCCATTTTGGTCCGTATCAAAAAGCTGCTTCCTGGAATACACCGGAACTTCTACATCTCCGTATTTCATAACGGGAGTAATACCAATATAATTTTCCTGCTGACGGAGATAAATTATTCTTTTCGTGTGATAATTCTTATCTTCAAGCTGTACTTTCGTTGCGACTTGTATGTAGTTGTAATTTATATGAATACGTTCTTCTATAGCAGAGAGGATGTCCTTCATGAATGCCTCATATTTTGAGGAATGAATCAGTAAAATTTCATTATTAGCCTTAAAAAACCTGATGATTTTGAGCATGTCGGGATGATCTACAAAGCTGAAAATGTTTCGGTTATATACAAAATATTCATTTCTGAGAACAATATTTTTGAAAGGAACAGAAATATCATTAAATAACAATTCTCCTGTTATTTCGTAAAACGGATCTTTCTTAAATACAGATAATTGAACCTCGGCATCTAAAGTATTTAATTCAACTTGAGAAAGTGATTTTGCAGACACCGTTTCTGCAATTTCCCGGTCGTGATAATAGACATCCAATCCAAGAGGATTTTGTACAATAAGTTTTAAAGCTTCCAGTTCTGAAGGATTGTAATCTTCATTATAATTATTCTGAAAAGAGGTAATGGCTGTATAAAATTTAATTTCTGCCGGTTTCTCGGCTCTCCAGATCAGCTGCATGGAATCTACAGGAGTCACCGGATTTTTGAGCTTGCCTGTCTGCGTTATTTCCGCTTCCATCAGGGAGAAGGTCATATGGTTATAATAGCGGTGCTTACCGATAACCAATATCTGTTTTTTTCCTGTTTCCAGTACAGCCAATTCATCCAGTTTTGAGGGAAGCTGTGGAAGGAGATCTCTCTGAAGCATCACCTCATCTACAGGAAGCATTTCCTTGATCTTAGGATGAATTTCAATTTTACCATCGCTGTATTCAAGCTGAAAATATTGATCCAGATCCGGTTCATTTTCCAATCCATATGCTTTGGCTTTGGGAAGAATGGCTTTTTTGCGAAGCATATCATCAAAAAACAAGCGGTAATTTTTATCCTCTATGATACAATGGATGATTTCTGCCTGATGGGAACAAAGCTTGTCTTTCTGATCATCACACGTGCAGGAGCAGAGTAGTGAACTGCCAACCTTGCTGATGCTGACCATTGGAAAATCCTGTAATGAAGATTGCTTTGTAAATATTCCTGTATTGTTTTCAATAGCAGCAGGGTAGATTTCGCGGAAATCTCTGATTCCGATGAATGCACTGTCTGAGGTATGTTTCAGCAGGTCATATGCGGAAAGTGTACTGATATTAACGTTGTCAAGAATATATTCTGCCATAAAAATTGATGAGGGCAAACTTACAAAAAACAAATGTATTTGAGAATCCATTTTGGCTACAGCTTACCCCATTTTGGCAACTCCCGGGTTTGTTGTAATACTGAACTTTGTCCTGTAATTTTAAACAAAGAAAAATGAAAACAATTTTTATAACAGGTGCTTCTACAGGATTAGGAAAAGCAACTGCCCAATTATTTCAAAACAACGGATGGAGAGTAATCGCTACAATGAGAAACCCCGAAGCAGCAACTGATCTTGCGGCTCTGGAGAACGTGATTGTACTTCCACTGGATGTTACTAATCCGGAGCAGATAAAGTCAACCGCTAAACACGTTATTGAGCTGGGAGATATTGATGTGGTTTACAACAATGCAGGATATGGGCTTATAGGCCCTTTGGAAGCTCTTTCGGATGAGCAGATCGTAAAACAGCTTGACACGAATTTATTAGGCGTTCTACGCGTTACCCAGGCATTTATTCCTTACTTCAGAGAACAGAAAAAAGGAATGTTCATTTCTACAACGTCTATAGGTGGACTGGTTGCATTCCCGTTAGGCTCTACTTATCATGCTACCAAGTGGGCACTTGAAGGATGGAGCGAAAGTTTAGCTTTTGAGCTTAATACCTTTGGAATAGGTGTTAAAACTGTTTCTCCCGGAGGAATCAAAACAGATTTTGTAAGCCGTTCTCTGGACTCAGCATCCAGTCCGGCGTATGAAGACATGACGAATTCTCTGTTTTCTAAAATGGAAGGAATGATGGAAGCTGCTTCTACTCCTGAGCAGATTGCAGCAGTGGTGTACGAGGCTGCTACAGATGGCAAAAAACAGCTGAGATATGTAGCAGGAGAAGATGCTAAAGCAATCTATGCACAGCGCCTTGAATTAGGTGATGAAGCATTCAGAGAACAGTTTGGCAAACAGTTTATTTAATCAGCTTTTTTGGAAGGCAGTATAAAGTAAATCACATTTATACTGTCTTTTCAATCAAATAATTTATAATTTTATATCATGGAAAAGAAAGATAACATTCCTCTGAAAATCTCATCCATATCAGAACTGCACGACATGCTGCAGCTCCCAAAACCGCTTCATCCGTTGGTAAGCCTTGTGGATAATACGAAAATGAGCATTAAAAAGGATATGCTGAAAAGAAGTTTTATCCTGAATTTTTATAAAATTTCGTATAAATATTCTACCACCGGGAAAATGGGCTATGGGCAGGGATATTATGATTTCAATGAAGGAGGAATGATGTTCACTGCACCCGGACAGGTACTTTCCACTGATGAGAATGCAGAATATTGCGGTTATACGTTACTGGTACACCCGGATTTTATCAGAAGCTATCCTTTAGCAAAGAATATCAAAAACTTCGGTTTCTTTTCTTACGATACGAATGAGGCACTGCATCTGTCTGATCAGGAAAAAACAACGATAACAGGACTGCTGAATACTATTGAAAATGAATTGAATACAACGATTGATGAAGTAAGCCAGGATGTTATCATTTCTTATATGGATGTTCTTCTCAATTACAGTAACCGTTTCTATAAAAGACAGTTTATCACGAGAAAAGCTGTAAACAGTGATCTGTTGACGAAGATGGATGCTGTGCTTGAAAATTATTTTAATCAGCAGGAAACCTTGAATAAAGGACTTCCTACAGTAGAATTTCTGGCTTCCACTCTTAATTTATCACCACATTACCTGAGTGATATGCTTCGTAACCTTACCGGGCTGAATGCCCAGCAGCATATTCATGAAAAACTGATTGAAAAGGCGAAAGAATATCTTACTACCACAGGTTTTTCTGTATCTGAAGTAGCCTATGCGCTAGGATTTGAGCATCCGCAGTCATTCAATAAGCTGTTTAAAAAGAAAACAGATAAAACGCCTCTGAGCTACAGACAATCTTTCAATTAGATATAAAACACCCGGTTCAAAGACCGGGTGTTTTTTTGTTATTGGTTAAAATGGAACATAAAAATGACAAAAATGAACTAGATTTTAATAGGGGAGCGTGTCTACCTTTGCAAAAGGAATTTTTATTACCTGTTATAATGAACGAGAGAGAATCTTTTAATGCAAAAATGCCAACAGCCTGTTTCTTACTTTTCTTTGCCCACGGACTTGTTTTTTCTTCCTGGGCCAGCCGGATTCCTATCATTAAAAATGCACTTTCCATCAATGAGGCAGAACTGGGAACATTATTACTTCTGATGCCGATAGGACAGCTTTCCACGATGGTTTTGGCTGGAAAACTGATCAGTATCTATGGAAGCAGCTGGATTATTAAAAGAGTTTTTTTATTATATCCTTTTTTTCTTTTGTTGATTGGTTTATCACCTTCTTATTGGACGCTGGCAGTTGTTCTGTTCTTCTTTGGGGTTTCCGGAAATATGTGCAATATAGCGATCAATACGCAGGCTATTGAAATAGAATCTATTACCAAGAGATCTCTTCTCTCTTCCTATCACGGAGCCTGGTGTTTTGCTGGTCTTACGGGAGCTGTTGTTGGTTTATTGATGATTAACCTTCATGTGGGAACTTTCTATCATTTTGTTACTATTTTTATTCTGGTAGGAGTACTTTGGTTCTATAGTAAAAGAAATCTGACTAATATTATTCATAAAGCAGAGCCGCAAACCCGGTCAATTTTTAAATCTGTGAACCCTACACTGTTTGGTTTGGGAATCATAGGATTTCTGAGTATGGCGATTGAAGGAGCCATGTTCGACTGGAGCGGGGTTTATTTTCAAACTATAGTTAAAGCACCTGAAAACCTTGTGATACTGGGATATACAAGTTTTATTTTAATGATGACTTTAGGTAGGTTTATCGGGAACAGAATCATAGAAAAGTATGGCAAAAAGATCGTTTTGCAATGTTGTGGTATTCTGATGAGCGGAGGACTTTTTCTAAGCGTTTTCTTCCCGGAATTATGGATTTGTATCATTGCTTTTATGATTATTGGTCTTGGAAGTTCCCTGAGCGTACCGTCAGTTTACAGCACTGTGGGAAAGGTAAGTACTGTTGCACCAAGTATTGCACTATCGTTTGTATCCAGTATTTCATTTTTAGGATTTCTGATGGGGCCGCCTCTTATCGGATACATTGCTGAGAGTTTTGATCTCAGGTATTCATACAGTCTTTTTGCCTGTTTCGGGATTTTACTGGCGGTTATGGCCGGACAGATGAAAGTATTCAGGAAATTATAATTTTTCAGGGAATTTTGACATCCGTTAGGTGTTTTTTGACATTTTCAAGTTCATTATTCCTTGTTAATCTTGCATTTCAAAATCTTTCTATCTTTATTAAAAATTTCCTTATGAAACAGGTCTCAGGAATTTTAACCGAATCTGTTATTGATCATTCTTTTTCCGTAAAGCGGTTGGAGGATGAAATTCCTTATTCCGAAAACTTTGTACGACTCAATTATCACCATATTTTAATGGTTGAGAACGGTAGAGGTGTGCTGACCGTAGATGAACATACTTTTGATATTGCAGGTCAAAAAATATTTTTACTCTCTAAAGGACAGATCTGTAAGTTGGAAAATCATTTTGATATCTGTGGTTATCTTATTTCTTTTGGAGACTGTTTTTGGGAAAGAGTGCCTTCCAGTGCCAGTAACTGTAAAGCGGTTTTGTTTAATAATGCCGCAGCGAATCAACAGCTGTTACCGGATCAGACTGAAACAGACGAATTCTTAAGTTTGTTTAAGATCTTACTGACAGAATACAAAGCAGAGTCTTATACCAATCAGATGGATGTATTGGCTGCCTATTTAAAGATCATTATGATCAAATTAGCTAATATAAAAATCGTAAAGGAAGAAACTTTTGACAGCCAGGATTATATCATTTACCGCAAATTTATGGAGCTGTTGAGCAGTCAGTTTCATAATCTGCATGCAGTAAACGACTATTCAGATATGTTGAATATTACCCCACGAAGATTGAGCGACCTGTGTAAACGATGCAGTAATAAAAGCGCAAAAGAGATCATCAACGGACAGATTGTTGCGGAAGCGAAAAGACTTCTTCAGTTTAGCTCTTATACTGTAAAAGAGATTGCTTATCAGCTTAATTTCGGGACCTCGGAACAATTCAGCCACTTTTTCAAAAAAAACACGGAAATATCTCCGGTGAACTATCGCAGTAATTTCATCCACCTCGGGGTGTAAAACAGTTTGAAATTTTGACATGTCATCAGTATTTATTGATATTCTCAGGTACCTGTAATCAGGATACCTTTGGATAAAATTACATAAAGCTATGTCAGTACATCGTATGAAAGAAGTTGCCGGAATCATCATTCCGGACAGTAAAATCGCAACAGAAGCCACAGAACTGCTATTGGAACACGGAACAGAATTTATTTATAATCATTCTCTGCGTGTTTTTTTATTCTCATCACTGAATGCCAAACGGGAAAACAAGGCTCATGATACAGAGTTATTATACGTCGCATCGGTCTTTCATGATTTGGGACTTGTTGCTCATTACAGCAGTTCTGACCTGAGGTTTGAGGTAGACGGAGCCAATGCTGCAAGAGACTTTTTGAAAGGACATGGGATTGCTCAGGATAAACTCCAGCTGGTTTGGGATACCATTGCGCTTCACACTACCATTGGAATTGCAGAACATAAAGAGAATGAAGTAGCCTTAATGTATTCCGGAGTAGGATTGGATGTGATGGGAGAAGGATATGAAAACCTGAGTACAGAACATCGGGAGGAAATTCTCAGGGCTTTTCCGAGAAATGATTTTAAAAAGAAGATTATTCCTACTTTTTTCGGTGGTTTTGAACATAAAACAGAAACCACTTTTGGAAATATAAAAGCTGATGTTTGTGCCTTCATGATCCCGAATTTCCAAAGGAGAAACTTCTGTGATTGTATCTTACATTCGCCGTGGTCTGAATAAGTAAAAGAAAATCTACAATTAAACAGCCCTGAACATTCTTAGATGATCAGGGCTGTTATATATTTATATCCAGTTTTCAATAAGATGAAACCACAACGCTTTTTCTTCATTTAATAGAAAAACAGCTGACGATTGTCTCCTGTTTGTGGTTTTTCCCGTAATCTGAGTCTCAATATAGGTGGCAAGACCGTGATAATCGGAATAATGTACTTCTATATTTTCAACCTGAATATTTCGTTCCGGGAATTTTCCAAATACGGTGGGAAGCCATTCTCCAAGCATAGATAGCGTAACAGTATCTCCGTTTCCATTAATCAATTTGAAATCCGGTGAGAATCCGGATAATAATTTGTTGTAAAGACTTTCCTGATTATCTGTTTTACCCTGAAACCATTTTTCAATATTCCTGTGAAACTCTTCTATTTCCCAAATAATTTTTTCTGTATTGCTCATATTTAAATGTATAATTTTTTTGTTGTTTAAATGTCTTTTAATCAATGAATTTCTTCAATCTGCTTCCTGCTCCTATTCCAATAAGTTGAAAAATACCAATCATTCCTACCGCTGCCACAAATGCTTCTTTGAATCCCAGAATAGGGATCAGATTAAAAAATAAAGTCCCGATAACAGCCCCTCCGGTTACACTGCCAATTTGAATTCCAATGCTTACCAGACCGGAAGCCTGACCTGCTTTATCTTTAGAAACCAGAGAAATAGCTGTGCGCATCATAACCGGCATAATGGTTCCGTGCCCAAATCCGGCAATAAAAAGGGTAATATGAGTAATAAAAGATGGTTTTTGCTGAAAATAGAAAGCTGCTGCACTGAGTATAAATCCGAACAACAATAATCCCAATCCTACGTAGATCATTTTGTCAGTGGCCAGTTTTGTCCGTGAAGTGATCAATGGTGCCAGAAAAAATGCAAGTCCATAAGGAACGATAGCCAATCCTGTCTGCATTGAGTTCTGATGAAGAAACTGCTGAAGGTAATAAGGATAACAAATGAATAAACCAGCGGTGAAATTGTAAAAGAAAATAATAAGAAGGCTTAATGCAAAAGGTTTATATTGCAGCAGTGCCGGATCTATAAGTACCGGACGGCTTTTTTGCAGCTGCTTTTTCTCATATCTCAGAAACACGATTAATAATAAGATTCCGGAAAGAATAACTCCGAAAATCCACCAGGCCCACTCAAATTTTTGTCCGAAAATAAGAGGGCAGATGAGCATAAGTAAAGCCAGAATTAATAATAAAGCTCCTGTAAAGTCAATACCTGTCTGTTCTTTCTTATTGCTGTCACTCATGGTAAAATGGATTCCCAGAATACAGATCACAGTAATGGGTACATTCACAAGAAAAACCATTTCCCAGGAAAAATTTCCCCAATGCATACTTAGAAGAGCTCCGCCAAGCAATTGTCCTGCCACTGAAGCAAGCCCAAATACCGAACTGAAAAGGCTCACAGCCTTAGGCTGCTCCTGACTGCTGAAAAGATCCTTTATAGAAGCCAATACCTGCGGTGCAAGCAATGATGCTCCAACGCCTTGAAACAGTCGGAAAATAATCAGCCATGTAACATCAGGAGAGAAGGCACAGGCCAGAGATGAGAACAGGAAAGTATATAATCCTGATATAAATACTTTTTTACGGCCGTAAATATCACCCAATCTTCCTCCACAAACAACAAGTGCTGCATAGGTAAGTCCATAAATGGCAATGACCATCTGAAGCTGATGATCGCTGGCGCTGAATGCCTTTTTGATAGAAGGCAAAGCCATATTGACAATAAAATAATCCAGCGGTGAGAGAAAAGCACCTGCAATCAGAAAATTGAGTGCCTGCCATCGTTTCGGATATGTGTTCATGTTTTTTTATGCAAAATTACCAGCTTTTTATTCTGTTAAAATTGTACTTTTGGAGGAAAATACTGTGTGTCATGAAGGGATTGCCACTTGAAGGGATTGAAGTAAGAGAAATAAAACTGCAAGAAGAAGAGGTCATGTTTAAAACAAAAGCTTTTCTTTCATTCGTTTATATTGTCAAAGGAAAAGGTACGCTTGCATATGACGACCGCAGTATTAATTTTTCTCAGGGTAAGCTTTTCATTATTCCTCAACAGGAAGGATACCGCTTTGAGAGTGAAACTGCTAAGCTTATCAGTATTCAGTGTCCGGTTGATTTTATTGATAAAATAAGGCTGGAGGCAGATCGTATTGAAAGCTGTGAGAATTTGTATAAACTCCAGTACATCAGCCATAATTATCATGGGAGGGCCGGCTGTGTCTTCAGGAATAAAAATGATGAACAATTTGCGGAAACCCTAATTCTGCAGATCACGAATGAGTTCAAAAACAAAGCTGAGGATTATCTTATCATTCGCAATTGTATGTCGATCCTTCTCAACCTGATTGCCAGAAATATCATTCAGAGTGAAACTTCAGACCTTCAGGAAAACCGCAAGGCTTTTTCGATAATGAAGATCATCACTTACATTCAACAGCATATAAAAGACCGTGAGAAGACCGGAATTCAGGTTATTGCTGAACATTTCGGGATTTCCGGGAATTATTTCGGAGAGTATTTTAAACAGCAGACAGGCGTTTCCTATCAGGATTATCTGCTGGATTATAGATTGAAGCTGGTGGAAACTTATTTAAAATACAGCAGTGTACGCTTAAGTGAAATCGCTTATGAGCTCCAGTTCAGTGATGAAAGCCATCTTTCTAAGTTGTTTAAAAAATATAGGGGAGTGACGCCCGGTGAATACAGGAAGAATTTCAAATAGATTTTTGCCTGATCTTAATTAATGAAAATTACAAAACCTGAAGCTCTTTAAATACTTCAATAATGGCTTCAATAAGCCCTTTGTCTATATTTTTTTCCGAAGCAACATCCGGCAGAAGAGCCCTTAAATCACCGTGATCATCACGTTCAATAACAACTTCTATTCCGTCAACATCTACATACAGTTTATAGCCGTATGAGAAGGTGGCAAGCTTTCCATTGAAAAACAGCTCTTTACCTTTATAGATTACAGGTACTTCAAATTCTTCCATTATTGTAAGTTTCTATTCATGCTAAATTCCAGACAAAGGTCGGAAAATTTTACTTCATATCATCATACAAAATATAATGATAAAGCCGAATAATACGAATTTTGGAAAATATTTATGTGCTAAAATATGTATATTTATTCCTTAGTTACGAAGTCATTTCAAAGCAGAAATGATCAATGAATTTGAATTAAACTATTATGAAAGATACAATCACTCTTTTCTGGTTCAGACGTGATTTGAGGTTGGAAGACAATATCGGGCTTCACCACGCTCTCCAGTCGGATGCTCCGGTAATGCCTGTTTTTATATTTGATACTGATATTCTCGGGAAACTGGAAGATAAAGAGGACCGCAGGGTAGATTATATCCATCAGGCTTTGACAGATATCAATATTTCACTGAAAAAATATCATTCAAAAGTCAATACTTATTATGGTAAACCCATAGAAATACTTAGGAAATTATCCGAAGAATATCATATTGAAGGCGTTTTCTGTAACCGGGATTATGAACCTCAGGCAATTGAAAGAGATAAGGAAGTCTATTATTTTTTCAAAGAAAAAAATATTCCATTTAAAGCTTATAAAGACCAGGTTATTTTTGATAAAGATCAGATTGTTAAAAAAGATGGTTCTCCTTATACCGTTTATACTCCTTTTGCAAAGAAATGGCGTGAAGCATTAACTCAGGAACATTATAAATCTGTGGAATTGAACTTTAAAAATTTCTTTTCACAGGAACATTCTGCTATCCTTACATTACAAGAGATTGGTTTCAGAAAAACAGATTTTGATTTTACAAAACCTGTTCTGGATGCTTCTATTATTGATGATTACGATAAATACCGTGATTATCCAGCCTTACAGCATACCACACAGTTGGGAATTGCTTTACGGTTTGGAACAATCAGTATCAGGAAATGTGTAGCTTTTGCATTGAAGCATAATGCAACATGGCTTTCAGAATTGATCTGGCGCGAGTTTTTTATGCAGATTTTATTTCATTTTCCACAGGTGGTTCATCAATCTTTCAAAAAGCAATATGATAATATCAGCTGGCGGAACAATGAAGAAGAATTTAAACACTGGCGTGAAGGAACTACAGGATATCCTATTGTAGATGCGGGAATGAGACAGCTTAATCAGACAGGCTATATGCATAACCGTGTAAGAATGATTGTGGCGAGTTTCTTATGTAAGCATTTACTGATCGACTGGCGTTGGGGGGAAGCTTATTTTGCCTTAAAGCTGAATGATTATGATCTCTCAGCAAACAATGGAAACTGGCAGTGGGCGGCAGGAAGCGGCTGTGATGCAGCTCCTTATTTCAGGGTTTTTAATCCGACAGCTCAGGTTGAGAAATTTGATAAAGACTTTTCATATATTAAAAAATGGCTGCCAGAATGGAATACATCCGCTTATCCGGCACCCATAGTACAACATGCCTATGCCAGAGAAAGAGCTTTATCCGAATATAAGAAAGCCCTGACATAAACCATCTTAGACAAAAATGCCCAGTGACAAAAAAGCCACTGAGCATCAACCAATTGATATTAATATGAAAAGTTACTTATTGAAGTAATCGGATCATTAAATTGTTTTCAGATACAGTTCCTGTAATTCCTGTGCGGTAAATGCTTTGGAAGGTAGGTTCTGTACAAGTTCTCCCTGCTTCATAATACCAATATTAGTGGCTACGCTTACGGCATTGAAAATATCATGAGTAGCCATTAGAACGGTTCTGCCTTCCTTACCCAGCTGGCGCACAATTTCTGTAAACTCCGCTGTAGCTATCGGATCCAGTCCGCTGGTGGGCTCATCAAGGAGAAGGACTTTTGCATCTTTGGCCAAGGCAATAGCAATACCTACTTTTTGGCGCATTCCTTTGGAATATCCTCCAAGGGGTTTTTGGTGTGCCGTTTCCTGCAATCCTGTTCGTTTTAATAATGCAGACAGCTCATCTTTCTGATAATCAAATCCTGCGATCTTAGAGAAAAAATCCAGATTTTCTATTCCGGTGAGATGAGGATACAAAAGAACGGTTTCAGGGATATAAGCAAGGTGTTTTTTTATTTTTTGAGGATGCTCTTTTACAGAAATCTCATTAATGAAAGCATCTCCGGAAGTGGCTTTAATGAGTCCCAGAAGAATATTGATCGTTGTACTTTTTCCAGCTCCGTTTTGTCCTAAAAGAGCGAAAATTTCCCCTTTCTTTACTTCAAGATTAAGAGAATGAAGCGCTGTAAAATCGTTATATTTTTTATGTAAGTTGATTGTTTTTAACATAGTTTTCTGTATTTGTTTTGTGAAAGAATCATGAATAAAGCAATGAAGATGAGGTAGGGCAGCAATAGCTGAAACCATTTCAAATGTTCGGACAAGCTGAATACTTCTATCGTTTGCTGTGCCCAGTTGACAGATTCGGCATTTTTTCCCGAGAAAATAAGCGGGTAGAAGAACAACCGTTTTTCCTCATGGAATTTTTTGAGCGAAGAAGCATACTGCAGCTGATTACTCATATCAGTTTTCGCCAGATGACTCTCTGTGAGCTGAGTATGGAGATTCGGAAGAAGATAGCCTAAATAAATTGCCGCCTGATTTCGTTTCTGCATTTTTTCCGTATAAAGTTCTGCAGATTTTGCAGACTCCAGATCTCCCATATGCTGCATGGCGTAATACCAGGTCCAGGTAAAAGTATCATTCTCTTCCACCGTAAAATTTCTGTATTGAGGATATGCTTTGTAAAACTTTTCCATAGTCGGGCGTTTGGCTTCATCCCATTTGTTGTGATAGCCCTCTCTCTGTTCCATAACCGCTTTCAGGGATTCATGAACAGGATAGATCTTTTGGATCAGAATATTGCTGCTCATCGGAATGATAAAATTAATGCTTACCCATACAATGAGAAGAATCAATGCATTCTGAGCTGATGATTTCCGAAAAGAAATAATCCATCTGCAAAGCACAAACCAGAACAGAATATAAAGCCATCCACTGATGACAAACGCAATATAATAAAGGTCTGAAGGAATCTTTATCCATAACGAAGCAATAATCATTAATGCCAGATACACCACCGTTACAGCACTCAGTCGTATGAGCATTTTATGATCCAAAAACTTTTGTAAATTACCACTTTGAACTGACAGCAGCTTCCAGGTTCCTCTTTCTTCTTCCTCAGAAATCAGATTATAACAAAAAGCGACAATCACCAATGGGAAAAGGAATACAATCACAAAACTGAAATCAAAGTTTCCGACGGCTGCATTGGCTGGATTATAAAAATCAGAATTATAACGTTGCTCTTCAAGATTCCGGATGGTTACTCCCTGTATCGAAGGATTTAAGTCACGCATTCCGATATTCAGGGCAGCAAGTCTGGGAGTTTCATTCACCAGATTAAATTTAATATAATAAAGAACCAATCCCAGATCATCTTTATGAAACTTCGTGTTCCTTTCTATGCTTTCTTTCTGGAATGCTCCGCTTTTAGAAATAATATCTTCATTCCGGTCCAGAAATTTCTTCCCGGTATAAATAGCCATCATCCCGGCCAAGAATAAGAATAATAATGCAATGATATAGGCTTTGTTACGGTAAAATTGTATGTATAAATAACGATTCATCTAGATTAATTTTAGTTTTCTTCCACTTATTTCAATTGCGGCGATACCTATTGCGAACCAAAGAAGTAAAGCAACAGCAGGTATTGACTGTTCTTTCAAGCTGTCCAAAACGTTCGTATACTGATAATTAAAGTCCGGGAATTTCTTCCAGTTATCTTTATCAATCACAGCAGGCGGACCTCCTTTTTCCGGTTTTATATTGCTGATATGCTTTATCTGCAGATCATTTAAATGCTGAGCCATCTGATAGCGATATTCTTCAGCCTGCTTTTGAAACTGGGTATAAGAGAAGAAATCAGTGCCTGTTGCAATCATTGAAAAATTTTTAATGGCAATAGCAGGATTGATTAATCCCGAAATGTCTGTGAGATTTTGTTGTTTGTGGTAAATGGTCTGCAATTCTTTTTGATGCCTGATGTAGATCCGGGAGCTTATCTTTTCCCCTTCCTTCATGACAAACCCGCCATAGTTGAAGGGAAGTTCATTGGTTGTTTTTACTTTATAATGTGCAAGTAATGAATCTTTTATTTTCTTAAAATGAGGATCATCAGGATTGTGGCTGTCTCCCGATTTTAAAATATCCTTTTCCAGATTGGTCTCAAAAGCAATACGGGAAGGAGCCGGATATAAATTTTGTGCTGCAAACTGAACTCCTTTTGGCAAAACAATAATGAACAGAAGCCAGAACCCGATAAGACCGATCAGTGCTGAAGAGGTACTTTTACTGTTCGCAGAAACGATAACCGTTAAGACGCTGATGAAAAAATAATAGATCATATAAGCGGGCAGGAGCAATGACAAACGAATCAAAATATCAGCAGAATCTGTAGTTTGTGACATCAATGCAGCCACGAAAGCAACAGGAATTACCGGGATCAGGAAACATAAAGAAAACAGCCAGAGTCCCAGAACTTTTCCCCAGATAATATCTCTTCCCGAAGCCCCTTGTACACTGATAATTTTTAAGGTAGCGTTCTCACGTTCCTGTACTATTAATCCAAACCCTAAAAAAAGAATAATCAGAGGGACAATACTCTGCAGAATAAAAGCACTGCTGAAAGCCCCGAATCTTACCAAAGTACCTGAACTTCCGGCTTCCGAAAGATTGGCTGTATTCTGTTTATGTGCTTCCAGGAATATTACATTTCCAAGATAGTCATCTAATCCGTTGTCAAAAATATTCAGTGGATGCCCGATTCTGAAAACCAGATAGCCATAATGAGCCATACGGTGCGGATGCTTATCAGGTCTGTGTTCCCAGTGTTCCCGGACTTCTTCCCGGTATTCTTTTATTTTTGAAAAAGAATCGGTGTATTTTGTAAACCCAATGCCGATGCTCAACATACAGAAGAGGAGTACAGTGATGGTGATGAGCAGGTTCTGTTTCCCTTTGAACAGGTCCTGCCAGGTCTTTCTCACAATCAGTTGTAAGTTTGAAATAGCCATAATTTAAAATTTATAAGTAGCAGTTAGTAAATAGTTTCTTGGTGTGCCTGGAAATAGTCTTAAGTAATTCTGAGCGCCGATCCAGTAGACCTTATTGGTAATATTATTCAGGTTAAAAGCTAGCTGAACAGATTTTGCCGGAGTATAATACAATGCAGCGTCTATGGTAGTATATGCCGGAAGCTCAAAACTTCTTGTAAACCATGGTACTTTTGAACTTTGATAAAGCATTCCCGCTCCAATTCCAAATTCTTTTATAAGCTCTATGGTTGAAAAGTTGTAGCGTGTCCAGATATTGAAAGAATTTTTAGAAGTATTTTCTTTCCTTTTCCCCACAAGATCAGGATTCGTATCATCCAGTATTTTAGCATCAATATAGCTGTAACCTCCGTAAATATGCCATTGAGGAAGAATCTGCCCCGAAATCTCAGCTTCAAATCCCCGACTCCGGTCGGCCCCTCGCTGTACAAGTTCATCAGGTTCCGAAGGATTGTTGGCATTGATTAAAATATTTCTCTGATTGATCTCATACACAGCAAGATTCAATGAGATTTTTCCAAAAAGCTGTGCTTTCATTCCCAGTTCTTTAAGATCTGATGTCAAAGGTTTAAATCTGGCAGCAGATCCTGTAAGGCTGGAGGTATTGGGCATTAATGTCACCGTATTGGATTGTGGCTGAAATCCGGTAAGGTAAGTTCCATAAAAATTAATGTTATCCGTAAGACTATAGGTGATCCCGAATCTGTACAGAAGTTTATTATTCCGGAATGAAGACTCATTGGATTCCTTGAAATTGGTAATGTCCTGAAACCATTCCTGACGTATTCCTGATAAAATTTTGAACTTTTTCCACGTGAAAAAATGCTGGATATAAGCTGCATGTGTGGTTGTAAGAGCAGAAGGCAGAGGAGTCATGATATTCAAAGTATTAAAATCATTACCCTGATAATTTTCTGCACCCGGATTCAGATCAAAAGGAGTAACATTGGGCTTTGGAATGAGTATTCCGTTGTAATTGAAAGTCTGATAATCAGCAGCATTGGCTGGTTTGTAAGAAGAAGCTACAGCACCGTTTTTTAAAAGAAAACCTCTTGCGGCATTTTGCTGCCCGCCTTTGCGTTTTTCCCAGATCTGACTGTCATAGCCTATCAAAGCCTGATGCTGAACAGCACCGGTTTTGAATTTAAAATTAAAATAAGCATTGATATTATCTGTTGCCCAGTTTTGATTCCTTTGTACAAACTGCATCATTGCAAGACTGGAAACCGGTTTGTTATCCATATCGGGGACAAAAGAATTGGTGGTTCGGTGTTCCTGCAGATTTTCTCTCCAGTATTGCTTCATATAAGAAGCATTAAAGCTGATAAATTGATTAAAGTGATGGGCAACACTTCCCATTAAAATTAATTCCCTGGTTTTAAAAAAATCATCGGGAGCTCCCAGATTCAAAGATCTTGGTGTACTGTACAAATCTGTTTTTCCTGCAACAGCACCGAAAATAGGTTGCCCTCTGTCCAGATTTCCATAAAGATCATTGAAAATCATTTCTACATTCACAGATGTTTTTTCATTGGGAACAAAGGTGATGGAAGGAGAGATCAGAATCCCACTATTTTTGACGTGATCCCTGAACGAATGAGCATTTTGGTAAGCTCCATTGAAGCGATACAACAGGGTTTTGCTCTTATTTAAAGGACCTGTAAGATCTGTGGTAATACGGTAAGTATCAAAACTGCCTCCTGATGAACTGATCTCGTGACGGGAAGTTGACAACGGTTTTTTGGTAACCATATTAATTGTTCCTCCGGGATCTACACTGGACATGGTAATGCTTGCAGGACCTTTGAAAATTTCCACACGCTCAATATTGGAAGTCATAGGCTGTAGAAAATAATACTGCCTTGTGCGCATTCCATTGATAATCTGTCCTTCTTCATTTTGGCTGATGCCACGGATGTTGTATTGGTTGTAATAACTGGAAGGAGAGACTCCGTTCAGGTTTTTCATAACCTCTCCAAGCTGAAAGGCCTGGCGGTCGGTGATCAGCTCCTTGGTAACCGTATTAAGAGTTAAAGGAAGATCTTTATTTTTCATAGCAATCTTAGTGGCAGCGAAAGAGTAGTCCGATGTATAATCTTTAGACTTTCTTCCGATGATCTCAACCGTTTGTACCACTGTAGATAAAGAATCATCAAAACGGGACTGAGCATATAGAAATGAAGATGCGGTAAGGAAACTTAGACTTAAAAGTTTCACAGAATTTGGGGAAATACAATGAATTATTCCCGAATAATTAAAATTACTGGTAATCATGAAAAGGGATGTACGGGCAATGAAAATGCCCATTAATAAAAGGATATCCTTAATTGTGTGAAAACACAGGTATCCACGGAATAACAGTACAGACTAAGAAATCTGTATACAAAAAATGAAGGCAGTATAGATTAAGCTGCCGCGAAAAATGAGGATGGGGGAGCCCGGGAGCTGAAGAAGTCGAGAAGGCAACGGTATGAAATGGCTTTTGGTTGAGGCATTTCGTTGTCATTCGTACTATTGATGGCAAAATCCATGTTCAAAGGTTCAGGAAGGAGAACATTGTTCATGTGCATATGAAGCGCACACTGACATTCGTCGTCCTGTGAAAAGGTAGGGATTTTCTCTTCTTTGGAACCTTTTTTATAAATCACTTTACTTTTAGCATGTTTAGCGTGATCAAAACACATTGTTATGCCACTGACATTAGAAACAAATATCAGAAGTAAAGAGAAAACAAAAAAGACTCTGAGAAATTTTTGCATAATAGAAAAACAAAAGTACAATTTAATTTGATAAAAAAGGGATGATGAAGAAAAAGTAACAGATATTTTTCAAGATGTGATTTCAAACCTAATGATTATAGCTTCTGTTGGGCTCAGGAAATATTTTCCGCAGCAGTATGATCCGGATCATATTTTGTGATATAAACACTTGTTATATTTGGCCCATTGAAATTTCATATTTCTGACAAATTACAGTATAACCTTCCGATGATTCGGGAGGTTTTTTTTGTTACAGCCTCAATACATTCAGAGATTGAACAAATTCAGTAAATGTCCGCTAACACGCCGAAGATAAAAAACAAGCAAAAATATCCTTAGAGCATAAAAAAGAAAGTCAGGACTTAAAATGAAAATAATAATAACACTTGATAAAAATAGGTGTTTTTCCTCACTGTTTTGGGATTTACAATTTTAATTTTGCTGGGCAATACATAAAACTAAATACATGAAAACTTCACAAAAAGGAATCAACCTGATCGTATCATTTGAAGGCTTCAGTGCTAAGCCTTATCTGGATTCTGCGGGAATTCCGACAATAGGGTATGGCAACACTTATTATCCCGGAGGAATGAAAGTAACCATGAAAGATCCAGCGATCACAAAAGAACAAGGAGTAGAGTTATTCGCTACAGTTTTGCCAATTTATGAAAACATCGTGAACTCAAAAGTGAAAATAGAACTTAATCAGAATCAGTTTGATGCTTTGGTTTCTCATTCTTACAATACCGGAGGATCTGAGACTTTGTTTTCTTTGGTCAATAAAAAAGCAGAAGAGCAGGTAATCAGAAATTGGTTTACCACGAAATATATTACTGCTGGCGGAAGAATATTAAATGGGCTCATCCGAAGAAGGAAGGCAGAAGCTGATGTGTTCTTTGCAAAATAGCATTATGGTTTTCCGTAATGTCGCATTTTGTAAATAAGTGTATATTTGTTACGAGATTAAGAAATATGAGAATTAAATCAAAACTTTCCAAATCTGATTACATTAATATATCAAGGTTATTTTCCGCACCAATTTTCGATTCATTAGCAACAAATGATGAAGAGCGCATCAACTATGTAGTTGAAACATTTAAAAACTTGTATTCTGATGTGGACTGCTTTACTCTAACAGAAGCATATTCTGACTTCTATAAAATTTTATTAAAGAAATATAAAAATGAATATGTTTTTAAAAACATAGTATTTAAGGAACTGATTTTAAAAAATCATAAGATCAATGATTGTATTACTATACCCGAATTCAATATTGGGAATTCAAAAGCTGATTTAGCCGTCTTTAATGGAGCTTCCACAGTATACGAGATTAAATCGGAGATTGACACCACAGGTAGGCTTAGTTCGCAGATTCGAGACTACATGACATTTTTTGAATATTTAAATGTTGTTATTAGTGAAAAGCATATTCGTAATGTTGAAAAGATAATTCCAGAAAATGTAGGTGTTTTTATTCTAGACGAAAAAAATAAATTGTTTCAGTATAAAAAAGCCTTATCCAACATTGAGAATATAACGCATAAATCTTTATTCTTTTCATTAAGGAAAAAAGAATATATAGGTTTAATAAAAGATGTCTACGGATTAATTCCAATAATGCCAAATACTAAAATATTTGATTATTGTTTTGATTTATTTTTAAAGATAGATATTCTGGATGCATATAAGTTAACTCTTTCATATTTAAAGAAAAGAGTGTTAAGAAATGAACATTTAGATCTAATAGATAATTTGCCTACAAGTCTAAAATGCATAACCATAAAATCTTCATACAGCAAAAAAAAGTGTGAGACAGTTTTAGAAAATATTGAAAAAGTTCATGTTCTTTCCTCTTAAAAATGGATTATATATACAAAATTCCCCACTATGTAGCGGGGAATTTATATCGTAAGAAAGGATACTATATAATGGAAATTTCATTGTTTACTTGCTCGATATGATTTTTTATAGACATTCTTTTACATATTCCTAAACCTGGATAGTGTCCATCAGCATGCCTGTCTCTAAAATCTCTTATTCCAGATCCCTCATGCATCGGATTTACGTCTATATGCATAATTAATTTATTTAGCGCCTGGGTAAATTTTCCTGCTTGGTTCTTTCTGTCTTCTGCGTCGTCTGATACAAAATGATAAATATCAAAATTAGGATTTTTTATTTGCGACAAATGTAGGGCTATGGCGAAAGGAGAACCACCAGTATCTGAAACTTCTTTACCAACTATTGTAAAGTCTCCAAAGCCAAATATTCCTTCGTTTTCATATCTGAATATTAAATCAGAAAACTTAGAATCTGAAGGATAATCTGTATTTCTATCTTGTTTTTTAAATCCATCCTCAATCAAAACAATTTCACCGTTAGCTGTATCATTTATATATGCTTGATCTACTTTTTTTTCAAGGTAAATATCATATTTTGATTTTGATTTTTTTCTTAAAAATTCTCTATTGCTAAATTTACCAAAATGCATTAATGACTTTTCTAATTTAGGATTTGAAGCAAAAAAATCAGAAATATCATACTCTGATGTTTTGTCGTCTAAAATAAAAGCAATAGAATAGTTCTTGTAATCTTTTAATACACCCTGAATAAACTCGTGTTGAATTACATTCATTTTAGGATATGAAGATTTTTGAGGGTTTACAACAAGAATAAAGTATATATTCTTATCAACCAATTTTGTAATTTGTACAATCAAATTTTTACTGTTTGGTGGGATAAGAATTGGAATAGTATTACTAAATGCAGTGTCAGGTAATTCGCTTAATGCAAAAACCTCGTTTTGTTTTGCTGTTAAAATTGGAAAATACATGGTAATAAATTTTAGATTATCCGGCTAATATAAAAAAAGCTAATATATTGTAATTACGGTTTCCCGTATAGATCTGACTACAGTCTCTCCGTATATTTACGGTGTTTGTATAAACTAAAAGTACAAGTCAAAGTTTTTTTAATGTCCTCGGTTTCCCGGGGATTTTTGCGTCAAAAGAAAATGTACCACAAAAAGAACGATTTCATTAAACAGTGAAGTTTATGGCATATGCATTGTTAATGATAAAAAAGAGTTTTTAAGAAAGACTTTATTTAACACCACATCATTATAACTTATATCATTTTGCACTTTTACCTCCCTATTGACACGGGAGGTTTTTTTATGACTCTAATCATAATTCAATTAATAGAGATTTATTAATTTTGAAATGTTAATAAAATTTTTTATTATAAGTTTGTATCCCCGGAGAAATCCAGGGATTTTTCTTTTAAAAGAGCGATATCATCTGAAGATTCTAAGTGTGAATTGTAGCCCCAACGGGATGATTTCTCGAATTTTTTGAAGAAGATTTACTGCGAATAGAAAGTATATATGAATATTTTGATTCGGGAGACAAGCCGTTTTGATTCCAAAATTTATATAAATATTGATTTCTATAAAATATGGCTATATGTAAACTTCCCCATTAATCTTATAAAACGACTATAGATGGGGTGCGTTTTTCACTTGTTATAAAATATTTTCCATGATAACCCAGCTAAGGTATTGTTATTGGGAAATGGAATTGCGGCTTATTTGGATCTTGATTCTGGTGGTATTTTAGATTTACTCCAATAATCAAGCTTAGAAGATAAACAGCAAAGAATCTCACTTTTATCTTTATAAATTTCTATTTGCCTTCTCTTTTTTTAACTGATTCCAATTATTAATATTGAGAATGAGGATTGGAACCAGAGCGATAGGAATTACACTCATTGCACTAAATCCACGTTTGAATGTTAAGACTATATTACTTAGGAATAATAAGAGGATCGCAATGCCCAGCATGATAGTAATAATCTTAATTTTCTTTTCATTGCTGATGAGTTCTTCATTTGTGTATTCGCTTATTGACTTGTTTTTCATAATGTTTTGTTGATGGTTTTGCAGGTTATAATTTTGTTGTAGAGATTTATAAATAAGGCTATCTCGCTCATAAAGATATAAATTATTAAAATATACGGGATAAAACTCATAAGCACATTTTTATACTCATTCATGGTATCTTTTTTTTGGAGTTTGTTTGCTGCAAATTTACTATGCCCTCTATAAAGGAGTCTGAAAATTGCACCTCTCAGCACTTATTGGAATAAATCTATTTTTTTTTATTTGTCTCATTTTTTTCATGGATTCTCGAAATTTTCAAATAAACCGATCGTATATATATTGAATTTTTTCATGTTCGCATTATGACATCATATTACTATTTAAGTTGACTGTTTCGTAATTATTTGTAGTTAGAGTGTGAAAAATGGTAAACGAAAATAATGATTTACTTCTTTTTTAATAATAAAAAGTGTGTTTTTTACATTTTTTTTCAGACAAAATGAAAAAAAAATTGATTCTTCTTATCATAATATTTATTCTGAAAATGGAATTTTTTTTTAATGCTGGATAACATTGCAATTAATTGTGAATTCATGTCTTATGAAATAAGTAAGTGTAATATTAATGATAACCTTATCATAATTTTTATACAATTGATATCATAAAAATTCGATATGTAATGTGTTGATAGGCAGTAGATAATGGATGATTTATTTTTTTTATTCAGATGAATTTTTATATTTGTAATGTTACCAAAATGTTAACGAACTAATGAATCAGAACTTTATCCATACCTATGTCTCTGTAGATTGTGTTGTCTTTGGATTTGACCATGAAAACCGGTTGAATATATTACTAGTACAACGCCATGTTGATGATGTACCGTTGGAAAAACAGATCAAACTTCCAGGAAGTTTAATTTTCAGTGATGAAGATGTAGACGATGCTGCGCAAAGAGTACTTCATGAACTTACAGGGATAAAAAAAATGGTTCTCAAGCAGTTTAAATGCTTTGCCGATCCTATGAGAGCAAGCAATGCGCATGATATCAAATGGATGGACCAGGAATATAAACATCATATAGACAGGATTATTACAGTTGCCTACCTTTCCCTTTGTAAAATAGATCACAAGATCAACAGTACAAAATATGAAACCGTAGACTGGTATCCTGTTGATGAAGTTCCTTTACTGCCTTTTGATCATAACAAGATTATCAATGAATCTTTAATGGAGATCAGAAAATGGATTGAATCTGATTTCTCCATTATTTTTGAGCTGCTGCCAAAAAGATTCACCATAAGACAGCTCTATCAGCTCTATAGCGCTTTAAATGAAAAGAATATTGATATTAAGAATTTTCATAAAAAAATATCTTCATTCCCCTATATTGTTCCCTTGGATGAAATTCAAAAAGATGTATCACACCGTGCAGCGAGATATTACAGGTTTGATGCTAAGATTTACAAGAAAAACAATACAAAACTTATAAAATAATTCCTTTAAAAAATTATGTACTTACTAGGCTATGACATTGGCAGTTCTTCTGTGAAAGTGTGTCTCATAGAGGCATCCAGTGGAAAAGTGATTGCTTCTGAATTTTCTCCAAAAAAAGAAATGAAAATCACTGCTATAAATCCGGGATGGGCAGAACAAAATCCTGTTGATTGGTGGACCAATCTGAAGTTGGCACATGAAGCTGTTATGCATGAATCTGGTGTACATGCTGAAGATATTAAAGGAATTGGAATTACCTGGCAGATGCATGGTTTGATTCTGGTAGACAAAGATCAGAATCTTTTAAGACCGTCAATTATCTGGTGTGACAGTCGTGCTGTACCTTATGGTGAAAAAGCATTCAAAACCATAGGAGAAGAGAAATGTCTTTCACATCTTTTAAACTCACCGGGAAACTTTACCGCATCAAAGCTTGCCTGGGTAAAAGAAAACGAGCCTGAAATTTTTGAAAAGATAGATAAAATAATGCTCCCCGGAGACTATATTGCCATGAGACTTTCAGGACAGATAGGGATGACTATTGAGGGATTATCAGAAGGAATTTTCTGGGATTTTAAAAATAACTGCATTTCAGAAGATATCCTTAGCCACTATGGAATTCCCAAAAGTTTTTTCCCGGAAATTGTACCTACATTTGGTATTCAGGCTACAGTTTCTAGGGCAGCAGCTGAAGAATTAGGTTTGAAAGAAGGTACACCTATTTCATACAGAGCAGGAGATCAGCCCAACAATGCGTTGTCTCTGAATGTCTTTAATCCTGGAGAAATTGCCTCTACAGCAGGAACTTCCGGAGTGGTATATGGTGTTTTGGACCAGCTGGAATATGATAAGTTATCAAGAGTAAATACTTTTGCCCATGTCAATTATACACCGGAACAGATCAGACTGGGTGTTTTACTGTGTATCAATGGAACAGGTATTTTAAATTCCTGGCTGAAGCATAATTTCGCAACCTCTCTTTCTTCTTACGGTGATATGAATGATATGGCTTCACTTTCACCTATTGGTTCAAAAGGATTAAGTATAATTCCTTTCGGAAACGGTGCTGAAAGAGTGCTTGAAAATAAAGATACAAGCTGTTCTATCCATGGAATTAATTTTAATATACATTCTAAAGGAGATATTCTGCGTGCAGCACAGGAAGGTATTGTATTCTCCTACGAATACGGAATGGATATCATGAGAAATATCGGAATGAATATCCAGGTTATCAGAGCAGGAAATGCTAATATGTTTTTAAGTTCAATTTTTCGTCAGTCGCTATCCAGTGTCAGCAATGCGGTTATTGAACTTTATGATACCGATGGAGCAGTAGGAGCTGCAAGAGCTGCCGGGATGGGAATAGGATTTTATTCAGATTCCAGAGAAGCATTTTCTTCACTTGAAAAAATAGCGGTAATAGAGCCGGAACATGAAAAACAAGAACAATATTTAGAAGCCTATGCCAGATGGAAACATCATCTTAAAGAAATAATCTAGAACAATTACAACAGTTTTTTTATCCGCTTACTGACTTTTAAGAATCAGTGAGAAGGGTATCTCTACGCAAAAATTAAAAAAACAAATTAAAAATAATCAAATAAATATGAACACTTTAACAGGTACAAAAGAGTTTTTTACAGGTATTGAAAAAATTAAGTTTGAAGGGAAAGAAAGCAGGAACCCGTTGGCATTCCGTTATTATGATGCTGAAAAGACCGTGATGGGAAAACCTATGAAAGACTGGACAAGATTTGCGATGGCATGGTGGCACACCTTATGTGCAAACGGAAGCGATCCATTCGGAGGACCTACCATCCATCACCCATGGGATATCGGAAATGATGCAGTAACAAGAGCAATGCATAAAATGGATGCAGGTTTTGAATTCATGTCCAAAATGGGCTTCAGTTATTACTGTTTCCATGATATCGATTTGGTAGATCCTGCCGGTAACTGGAAAGACTATGAGAAGAATATGCAGACTATTGTAGAGTATGCAAAACAAAAACAGCAGGAAACAGGAATTAAGCTTTTATGGGGAACAGCGAATGTTTTCACCCATGAAAGATACATGAACGGTGCCTCTACCAATCCAAATTTTGATGTTGTGGCATGTGCAGGAACTCAGGTGAAAAATTCAATAGATGCTACAATAGCACTAGGAGGTGAAAATTATGTTTTCTGGGGTGGAAGAGAAGGATATATGAGCCTTTTAAACACTGATATGAAGCGTGAAAAAGATCATCTGGCCCGTTTCCTTTCTATGTCAAGAGACTATGCACGCCAGCAAGGATTTAAAGGTACTTTCCTGATCGAGCCAAAACCAATGGAGCCTACCAAGCATCAGTATGATTATGATTCTGAAACGGTAATCGGATTCCTTAGACACTACGGATTAGACAAAGATTTCAAACTGAATATTGAAGTAAATCACGCTACGTTGGCAGGGCACACGTTTGAACATGAGCTTCAGGTTGCAGTTGATGCTGGACTTTTAGGAAGTATTGATGCCAATAGAGGTGATTATCAGAATGGCTGGGATACGGATCAGTTCCCGATCGATTATTACGACATGGTTCAGGCATGGCTTGTACTTCTTCCGGCGGGAGGCTTGGGAACCGGAGGTGTAAACTTCGATGCCAAAATCAGAAGGAATTCTATTGATGCTGAAGATTTATTCATTTCTCACATTTCTGGAATGGATGTTTTTGCCAAAGGACTTCTTGCTGCTGCAGATATTCTTGAAAATTCAGATTACAAAAAGCTGAGAACAAACCGCTACGCTTCTTTTGATAACGGAAACGGAAAAGCATTTGAGGAAGGTACTCTTACATTGGAAGATCTTCAGAGAATTGCACACGAAATCGGCGAACCACAGCCAAAAAGCGGAAAACAGGAATTGTTTGAAGCTATCGTGAATATGCATATATAATAAAAAAATAAAAGGCTCATAAACACTAAGGATTTTATAAACTATAATTATTAAACAGCCTTTTATTCAACAACTAATACTAAAATAATAATTATGAACCGATTTTATTTCAATAAAAGCAATAGAGCAGCATTGTTTTTTGCAATGACTTTATTGCCTTCAGGCATAGCATATTCACAGGTTAAGAAAGATACAGTAGCTAAAGAAAATAAAATAGATGAAGTTGTTGTGATAGGATATGGAACCCAGAGAAAAGAAGCTGTGACAGGTTCTGTAGCCACTGTAAAAGGAGATGCACTGCGTGAAGTACCCTCTGCCAACATTACCCAGGCATTACAGGGAAGAACGGCAGGGGTAGATATCTCGCAAACCTCTACTAAACCGGGTGCTGCTATGCAGATCCGTATCAGGGGAACACGATCTCTGACAGGGGATAATAACCCATTAATCGTATTGGATGGTATTCCTTTTGTGGGATCACTGGGAGATATAAGCTCAAGTGATATCAAAAGTATTGACATCCTGAAAGATGCTTCTGCCACAGCAATCTATGGATCCAGAGGGGCAAATGGTGTGATTCTCGTTACAACCAACAGAGGGGCAAAAGGGCAGAGACCTAAATTCAGTTACAACACCTTTACGGGAGTTCAGACCTTGTTTTCAAAATATCCGATGATGGATGGTCCTAAATTTGCGCAGTTGCGTGCTTATGCCATTCCAGCAGGAAATACAACACCTTTGTATTCCAACGGGGCAGATGAAAATAGCAGTGTTAATACAGACTGGCAAAGTTTGTATTATAAACCTGCCATGATGACCAGTCATGATATTGGCGTATCAGGAGGAACAGAAGGTGGAAATTATAATGTAGGCTTGTCATACTTCAAGCAAAATGCATTAATCCCTATTCAAAGTTATGAAAGATTTGCTCTTCGTATGGCGATTGATCAGCAGGTGGGATCTATCTTTAAGTTCGGTTTCACTACCAATACAAACTATTCCGTTTCTGAAGGAAATGGGGTAAACCCGGGAGCTGTTTTAGGGTATTCTCCTATTGCCAATCCTTACAATCCAGACGGAACTCCGAAAAGAGTAATGAGTACAGCTGGCGGTATCGATCAGACATGGATTTATACAAGGGGAAGCCTTGGGAATCTGGGAGATAAATATATCGACGAGACCAAGGCCTTTGCATCCTATAACAATCTTTATGGGGAAGCCAGCCTTCCAATCAAAGGATTGAAATACAGATTAAATGTAGGGTTGGATTACCGTACTTCAAATAGTGGGAATTACTCCGGTGTAGGAGTCTTTAATACAAATCCTTTAGGCCCGTCAGCTGCAGGAAGAGGGAATAACCAGACCTATCATTGGGTATTGGAAAACCTTTTAACATATGACCGTACATTTGGTAAGCATAAAGTAAATGCTGTAGCATTATATTCGGCAGAACAGAATAAGTATACAAGCTCATACATGAGTGCAAAGAATGTCCCTGCAGACTTTTTCCAGTATTACAACCTGGGACAGTCGCCTCAGGCTGATATCACCGTAAGACCTGAAGACCAAATTTATTGGAAAACCGGCCTTCTTTCAGCCATGGGAAGAATTATGTATACATATGATAATAAGTATATGCTAACGGCAACACTTCGTGCCGATGGATCTTCCAGACTTGCTCCGGGTAATAAATGGCATACCTATCCCGCATTATCATTAGGATGGAATGTTACCAACGAATCTTTCATGCAGAATATCAAGGTGATTAATCTCCTTAAGTTCAGAGCCGGATGGGGACAGACTTCAAATCAGGCAGTAGATCCATATTCTACGATGGGAAGATTTAACGTCGCTCCTTATAACTACGGAAGTGCAGGAAGTACAGGTATCTATGGAAATCAGCCACCTAATCCAAGTCTTGGTTGGGAGTATTCAAAAACACAAAACTATGGAGTAGATTTCGGAATACTGAACAACCGCCTTACCGGAAGCGTGGAATATTACAAGACCCATACCTATGACCTGTTGACCCAGAAAAGTCTTCCGGCGACAAGCGGATGGTCATCCATTGTTTCCAATGTAGCGGAAACAGAAAATAAAGGGCTGGAAGTTTCTTTAAACGGAGTCATTTTTGATAACCCGGATGGGTTTACATGGGAAGCGGGAGTTAATTTCTATACCAATAAAAACAAAATTTTATCGCTTGCATCCGGAACAGAACGTGACGTAAATAACTTATGGTTTGTAGGTCACAATATTAATTCATTGTATGATTATCAATACATCGGTCTTTGGCAGGCTGGAGATCCTTATCAGAACATTCTTGAGCCGGGAACAGCTGCAGATGTTGTAGGATCTATCAAAGTTCTTTATACCGGAGGTTACAATGCTGACGGAACACCGGTAAGAGCAATTGGCCCGGACGACAGACAGATCTTTGATACCGCTCCGAAATTTCAGGGAGGATTCAATATGCGCTTTGCCTACAAGAATTTTGAACTGAGTACGGTAGGAGCTTTCCAGCAAGGAGGAATCCTGGTAAGTACTATTTATGGATCTGCAAGTTATCTTAACAGATTAACGGGAAGAGGGAATAACGTAGACGTAGATTACTGGACAGAAGATAATACCGGTGCTTATTTTCCGCGTCCGGGACGTCATTTGAGTGGTGATAATCCGAAGTATTCTTCTACTTTAGCGATGTTTGATGCTTCTTATCTTAAGCTTCGTACCATTACATTAGGTTATAATGTCAATAAGGACTTTTTAAAGGATTTAAAAATTACAAGCTTAAGAATTTACTTTACGGTAACCAACCCTGTTGTACTATTCTCACCTTATCATAAGTTCTCAGGAATGGATCCGGAGCCAAACTCTTTCGGAAATGAAAACCAGGCAGTAAGCGGATATCAAAACCGTCAGCTTGTCATAGGAACCAACAACCCTTCTACAAGAAATTACTTAATGGGACTTAACTTAACCTTTTAAAACTGTACTGTCATGATAAATTTTAACAAAAAACTGCTATTAGGAGCAATCTTTTTATCCTTAACATTTACAGGTTGTAATGAAATTCTTGATGAACAGCCAAGAGCAATATATACAGCTGATTATTTTAATACACCGGATGGAGTTAATCAGGGGTTTACAGCCTTATACAGACAGATGAGGTTACTGTATGGTAATGGCTACTTTATGAGCAATTGCCAGAACGGAACTGACGAGTCTACCTGGGCACAAAGTGCAGATGGTAACTTTAAAGAACTTGATATGTCCGGAAACGGTATTATCAATTCCAATACTTTTCCTACAAGTATGGTTTGGAATTCAGTGTTCCCATATATCAATACGGCCAATGGTATTATTGAAAAAGGACCAGGATTCGGAATTGCCGAATCTATGGTTTCTGAAGCCCGTTTCTTCCGGGGGGTTTATTATTTCATGCTGGTGCAGACCTATGGAGGTGTTCCTCTGGATTTAGGTACAGGAGAATTAAAATATAACACTCTTCCGTCTACAACTTCTGCAAGAAATACCGTGCCGGAAGTATATACAAAAACTGTTTTTGCTGATCTTAAAAAAGCAATAGAAAATCTACCTGCCTCACCAAGAGTAACCGGAGGCGTGACCAAAAATGTAGCAAGACTAATGCTTGCCAAAGCTTATCTTACTTATGGATGGTGGTTGCAGAATCCAAACGGAATTCCAACTTATCCTGAAGTGACGAGAACAGATCCTGACGGACATAATGCCCAATGGTATTTCCAGCAGGCTTATGATATTGCGATGGAAGGAATCAATAATCCGGGACCCTATGCGCTTCAGCCTACTTTTTACGATGTCAATGTAGGTTCAAATGACAGAAATACTGAATCTATGCTCTATGCAGACCATACGCAGTCAAGTACATACTATAATGAAAGTGATCCTGTAGGATTTGGATCAGGCTGGGCACCGGATAATTTTGCAGCATGGATGCAGACCTGGAACTACACTGCTATCAAAAGCAGCAAAACAACAGCGTGGGCTGGGGCAGACGTCGTAAGTGGAGTACAGAGAGAAGCGGCACAGCCACTGGGACGTCCGTGGGTTCGTATGTGTCCTACCTTGGGAGTTATTAAAAATACTTTTGCAGATAAAACCAACGATTCCCGTTATGATGGGACTTTTGTAACCACTTACAGAGGAAACTGGAACAAAAACGGAACTGGGCTTACAACGGTTCCTGTACTTTATAACGCAAATAATCTGCCTGTACAGCCTGGAGGCGCTATTTTAAGCTTTCTGAATGATGACAGCCAGACTCCTTCTTACCCTTCAGGGGCAGGACAAAGTGGTGTGGGAGCAGGAACTCTGTCGGGAAGAGCAGACTGGGTAATTGCACCGAACGGTATCAGCAGAATTGTATACCCTGGCTTATGGAAAATCGGAACTTACCGTACTGATGATCCAAACGGTTTAGGATATCCAAATGCAGGATTAACCCGTCCTTTCAGCGTTGCCAAATTCTCAGAATTCTATTTTATCGCAGCAGAAGCAGCCGTAAAAGGAGCTTCAGGAGCTATGACAGCCAGAGACCTTATCAACGTCATTCGTGCCCGTGCCGGAAAATGGAAGTTCAGTAATGCCCAGAATACCGCTTATGTAGCAGATAACAGTGTAGCCATGACTACTGCCACACCATCTGTAATTACCATTGATTATATCCTTGCAGAAAGATCCCGCGAATATTATGGGGAATTCTACAGATGGTATGATCTTGTACGTACACAGAAGTGGGGAGATTATGCGGCTACCTATCAGATTGGGGGAGCTTCTTATGGAGACCACAATCCGCAAACGGTTACAAGAACGATAAAGCCTTTTCATTATCTGAGACCTATTCCTCAGAACCAGATTGATGCTATGGAAGTATCTGCAGATATTAAGGCAAAATACCAGAATCCCGGATACAATTAATTTCATTCAACATTCATATCAGTAACAGAGTAGGTGTGAAAGCACCTGCTTTGTTTAACTGAATTAAACTAAAAAAAATATGGAAAAAACCTGGCGCTGGTTTGGCAAAAAAGACAAAATAAAACTCAATATGCTCCGTCAGATTGGAGTAGAAGGAATTGTTTCTGCTCTGCATGATATCCCAAACGGAGAAATCTGGAATTCAGAGGCCATTATTGATTATAAAAACTATATAGAAAGCCACGCACTTCGCTGGTCTGTTGTGGAAAGCCTTCCCGTAAGTGAAGCGATCAAATACGGAGGTGAAGACCGTGACTCTTTAATAGAAAATTATATCATAAGCCTTGAAAATCTGGGTAAAGCAGGTATTACAACAGTTTGCTACAACTTTATGCCTGTTCTCGACTGGGCAAGAACCGACCTCTTTCACGAATGGGAAGACGGTTCATCCTCACTTTATTTTGACAAAGCCAAGTTTGCGTACTTCGAAATTCATATCCTTAAAAGAGAAGGGGCAGAAAATGATTATAGTTCGGAAACCCTTCAAAAAGTAGAAGAATTAAAAAATATATTAACAGAAAAAGATAATCATGACCTCATCGATTCGGTCATAGTAAAAACACAGGGATTCGTGAATGGAAATATCAGAGAAGGCGAATTGAATCCTGTAGAAAAGTTTAAAAGTTTACTGGCATTATATGATGGTATAGATAAACATCAGCTTCGTCAGAATATGAAATATTTCCTTGAAAAAATAATGCCTGTCTGTGAAAAATGGAATATCCAGATGTGTGTACATCCTGATGATCCTCCGTTTTCATTATTGGGCTTACCAAGAATAGTAACCAATGAAGAGGATATTAACTGGCTTCTGAAAGCTGTTGATAACCCTCACAACGGGTTAACGTTCTGTACAGGATCTCTAAGTGCCAATCTTCAGAATGATGTTCCAAAACTGGCTGAGAAATTTGCCTACAGAACCAAATTCGTTCACCTGAGAAGTACAAATGTCTTTGAAAATGGTGATTTCATCGAGGCTCATCATCTGGGAGGAAGAGGAAAGCTCATAGAAGTAATCCGTGTATTTGAAAAGGAAAACCCTGATCTGCCTATGAGAATAGACCATGGAAGGCTTCTGACAGAAGATATTGACAAAGGGTATAATCCAGGTTATTCATTTTTAGGAAGAATGCTGGCATTGGGACAGATCGAAGGAGTAATAGCTGCCGTTCAGTCAGAATTACAGAAAAATTAATCTGCGTTTGTAATAAAATAATAAAAAGTAAAATGAAAGAACTGTTTAGTATTAAAAACAAAGTCGCAGTCATCACAGGGGCTTCGGGCGTTTTAGGAGGCAGCCTTGCCAAAAGTTTTATAGAAGCCGGCGCCAAAGTTGTGGCTCTGGGAAGAAACCAGGAAACACTGGATGCCCGTGTAAAAGAGCTTACAGATTTGGGAGGTGATGCACTCGCTGTAGAAGCCAATGTGATGGATATTGAAAGTCTTGAAGCTGCTTCTGTGAAAATAAAAGAAAAGTATGGCAGCATTGATATTCTGCTCAATATAGCCGGTGGAAATATTCCGGCAGCCACTTTATCTCCCGAACAGTCATTTTTTGATATGGATATGAAGGGATGGACTGAGGTTACCGATCTCAATATCAACGGAACAGTTTATCCCAGCTATGTTTTCGGAAAAGCAATGGCTGAGCAGGGGAGCGGAAACATTATTAATATTTCTTCCATGGCTGCCTATTCAGCGATTACGAGAGTAGCCGGATATTCTGCAGCCAAATCGGCAATTACCAATTTTACCCAATGGCTGGCCTCTGATCTCGCATTGAAGTTCGGTGATAAATTACGCGTAAATGCCGTGGCACCAGGATTTTTCATTGGTGATCAGAACCGGGCAATTCTTTTGAATCCGGATGGAAGCTTAACGGAAAGAAGTAAAAAAGTAATGGCCAAAACACCAATGCAGAGATTTGGAGAAGTAGAAGAGCTGAACGGTGTTGTACAGTTTCTATGTTCGGATGCAGCAAGCTTCATTACAGGAGCCCTGATTCCCGTTGACGGAGGTTTCAGTGCATTTAGCGGAGTATAAAAAACTAATTTCTTCATATATAATAATTTGGACAGGACCTTAATGGTTTCATACAAGGTCCTGTTTTTAAAATGCTGGCTTTCATGAAGTCAGAACTAAAAAGAGAATTAAAAATCCAGGATTGTAAAAATAAATAATGAGTAATTC
The DNA here is from genome assembly GCF_019970045.1 of Chryseobacterium sp. GVT01B. Lineage (GTDB taxonomy): Bacteria > Bacteroidota > Bacteroidia > Flavobacteriales > Weeksellaceae > Chryseobacterium. The sequence goes on along the minus strand of NZ_JAHXYI010000002.1, from coordinate 279,044 downwards.
CATTAAAAATAAAGAAGTCTTCGGAGAACTGTTTCTGCTTGAATCAGCAAAGGCAGAGAATCTCTATTTCGGATATGCCAAAGATATGCCCGTGATCGATTATCACAATCATCTTGAACCGGATGTTATTGCTGCTAATCAGAATTTCCGTTCTCCCACGGCTATCTGGCTGGATGGTGACCATTACAAATGGAGGGCTATGAGAAATTTTGGCATTGATGAATCGTTTATTTCCGGAAATGCTTCAGATCAGGAAAAATTTATGAACTGGGCAGAAGTGGTGCCGTATACCCTTCGTAACCCACTATTTCACTGGACGCATCTGGAGCTCAAAAATCCTTTTGGAATCAGTGAATATTTATCACCCAATAATGCAGATACTTTATATCATCAGATGAATGAAAGTCTGCAGACATCCGGCTTTTTACCACAATCCATCATTCAGAATTTTAAGGTAGAAGCGTTGTGCACTACAGATGATCCTGCTGATGATCTGATTCATCACAAGGCTTTAAAAAACAGTGGATTTAACACAGCTGTTCTTCCGGCTTTCCGCCCTGATACCTATATTAATATTATTAATTCTGAACAATATCTTTCAGGAATTAAAAAGCTTGAAAAAGTCTGCGGATTTTCAATCACATCAGCTTCCGACTTGTTGAATGCACTTCAGTCCAGAATCAACTATTTTGTGGAAGCAGGAGCAAAAGTGGCTGATCATGGCTTTGAATATTTTCCGGATACCACAAAATGGAATCATAGCCTTGAAAAAGAGTTTTCCGAATTTCTGAAGGGCAATCTCTCAACATTTTCCGATCCGGATGCATTATGCGGCTATTTGCTGAAAGAGCTTTGCAAAATGTATGCAGAAAAAGAATGGGTACAGCAGTTTCATGTGGGGGCAACCCGAAACAACAATTCAGAAATGTTCAGAAAAATAGGTGCCAATGCAGGATATGATGCCATTGGAGAACCCTATTATGCACAGAGACTGAGCGTTTTGCTGGATGCACTGAATACAGAAGGAAAACTGGCCAAAACAATTATATACAATCTTAATCCGGCATTTAACGAAGTTCTTGCATCCCTTGCCGGAAACTTCAATGAAGGAGGAATCAGATCCAAAGTACAGTTCGGAGCAGCCTGGTGGTTTTTGGATCAGCTCGATGGAATGACGAAACAGATGAATACACTTTCAAATATCGGTCTGATCAGCACTTTTGTCGGGATGCTTACTGATTCACGAAGCCTGCTGTCATTCTCAAGACACGATTATTTCAGAAGGCTTGTATGCAATCTGTTCGGAAGCGAAATGGAAAGAGGTCTGCTGCCTGATGATGAAAAATGGGTAGGAAAGATCATTCAGGATATCTGTTATCACAATACAAAAAATTATTTTGAAATCTAATACCATGCAGGATTCGTCTAAGATACTATGTTTCGGGGAATTGCTTCTCCACTTTGCCCCGGATTCCGAAGGAAACTGGCTCCATGAGCAATCTCTGAAGATTTACCTGGGAGGTGCAGAATACAATGTTGCAGCAGCGCTTTCCCAATGGAAGAATTCTGTGAAACTATTATCAGCTTTACCGGAGAATTTTGTAGGAAACCAGCTGGAAATTCAACTTAAGCATAAAGGAATAGAAGTCCTTGCAGAAAAAACTCAAGGGAGAATAGGAACATTTTATCTTTCCTCCGATGGTGATATGCAGAATGCTTCAGTGGTGTACGACCGATTTCCGTCTGTTTTTACTCAGTCGGATTTTGAAACTTTCAGTGATGATGAAATATTTTCAGGAGTAAAATGGCTGCATATCAGTACCATCACACCGGCTTTGAGTGATAACGCATTTCGCAAATGTTTACAGATCATGAAAGAAGCCAGAACAAGAAATATTACGGTTTCTCTTGACCTGAATTACAGGGCGTTACTTTGGCAACACCAGACTCCTCACAAAATTAAAGAGCTGATGCCTTTTGTCAACGTTCTCATGGGAAATATCTGGTCTGTTGGGCAGTTCCTGAATATTCCTGTTGAATATAAGCTTAACGGAAGCTTTGACGATGAAAATCTTTTGAAACAAGCAAAGAAAACAGCTTTAGAAATCAAGAAACAATTCCCAAATGTAGAAAAGATTGCCAATACGTTCCGCTTTACAAATGGAGAAAAGGTCAATTATTTTGCCACCTTATTGGCTGATGAGCAGCTTTTAGTTTCAGAAAAATATAATTCAGACAAAATTGAAGAAAGAGTAGGAAGCGGTGATTCTTTTATGGCGGCTTTAATCCATGGAATTGTAAAAGGTAATTCTGAACAACAGATCCTGGAAGATGCTGCAAAAGTTGCTTTTAAAAAGCTATTTGTAAAGGGAGACACCATTGATGAAAGCATTAATATCGAAAAACTATGAGTGAAATACTACAAAAAATAAAAGACCAGAAAATCGTTCCGCTGTTTTACAACAAATCGTTTGAAGTCTCAAAAAATATCGTAAAAGCTTTATACGAAGCAGGAATCCGTGTGATAGAATATACCAACCGAGGTCAGCAGGCATTGGAAAACTTCACTAAGCTGAAAGAAATTTCCCATATCGAATTTCCTGGTCTTCTGTTAGGAATCGGGACGGTAAAAAATATACAGGAAATGGATGATTATGCGGGTGTAAAAGCAGATTTTATCATTACACCTGTCATCAGTGAAGCATTGGTAAAACATGCACTTGAAAGAAATATCCTTTTGATTCCGGGTTGTTTTACTCCTTCCGATATCAATATTGCCTATCAGAACGGTTTAAAACTCGTTAAAATATTTCCGGCTGATGCTTTAGGGAAGAAATACATCAAATCGGTACAACCTGTTTTCCCCGGAATGAATTTCATGCCCACCGGAGGGATCAATGCAGAATTTGAAGATATCAGAGAATGGCTTAATGGTGGCGCTGTAGCGGCAGGATTGGGAAGCTCAATCATCGGAAAAGATGTTAATGGAGAAGAGCTGACTCTGAAGACAAAGAATTTATTACAACAACTTAATCATAACTAATGCAGGCTCCTCAAAACCGCAATATAAGATGGTGGATGCTGTCTCTCGTCTTTCTCGCCACTACGATCAATTATCTTGACCGTCAGGTAATGGGCTTGCTTAAACCTGTACTGGAAAAAGAATTCAGCTGGGACGAAAAAGATTACAGCTATATCGTCATGGCATTTACCACTACGTATGCTATTGGTTACATGGCCATGGGAAGATTTATAGACCGGGTAGGAACCAAAATCGGGTATGCGGTTTCCCTTATTGTATGGAGTCTCGCTTCTATAGGACATGGTTTTGTGAAAAGTACCATCGGGTTTATCATTGCGAGAAGCACTTTGGGAATTAGTGAAGCAGGAAACTTTCCTGCTGCTATCAAATCTGTGGCTGAATGGTTTCCTAAAAAAGAAAGGGCGCTGGCAACAGGGATTTTTAACTCTGGAGCAACGGTGGGAGCTATTTTAGCACCGCTATTGGTTCCGTTCATTCTTGGACATTACGGCTGGAGACAGACTTTTGTATGGATTGGTGCCTTAGGCATGGTTTGGATTATCCTTTGGTGGAAATTCTATGCCATACCCGAAAAAACAAAAAATCTCAGCAAAGAAGAACTGCAATACATAAAAAGTGATCAGGATGAAAAAACAGAGGAAAAAAACAAAATTCCTTTATCAGAATTACTCAAATATAAAGTAACATGGTCATTTGCCATTGGTAAAATGTTAACCGATCCTATCTGGTATTTCTTCATGTTCTGGCTGCCGGCCTATTTCTCGGATGTATTCAAAATGGATTTAACAAAACCATCCCTTCCATTGATTATTATTTACAGCGGAACTACGATCGGAAGTATCGGCGGAGGCTATCTTTCATCCCTTCTGATTAAAAAAGGCTGGGCCATCGGAAGAGCCAGAAGCTTTACCATGCTATTGTTTGCTTTGATGGTAGTTCCGGTCATGTTCTCAAAATATGTAGACAATATGTGGGTAATTACCCTTATTATTGCCCTTGCAACAGCTGCACACCAGGGTTGGGGAGCCAATCTTATGACCACGGTCGGAGATCAGTTGCCTAACAATTATGTCAGTTCTGTCATTGGTTTTGGCGGAATGCTCGGCTCAGCGGCAGGAATTATTTTTCCGCTCTTTATCGGAATTGTTCTCGATACTTTTAAAAAATCAGGAAATATCAACGGAGGCTACAACATTATATTTTTCATTGCTGGAATATCCTATGTTACAGCCTGGGGATTGATTAAAATAATCAACCGGAAGAAAACCATTTAAAATATGTAACGATCGGTAAACGATTATAATGATAAAATATGAATTATCCTAGCTGAGTGTAATGCCTTTGCGAACCTCAAAAAGATAGTAGTTAAAAAACTTGCGGACTCAGCGTTAAAAAGAACAACACCTTTTCAAAAATATACATTTTAAAAACTATAAAAAAAGAATAATAATGAGACAGAATATAATGAATTTAGCTTTCTTCAGGAATAAAACGAATGTGCTGGCAGCAGCTGCTTTGCTCTCGGTGACTTCTATTTCTGCCCAGACATTCTCAGACTTTACTTACCGTGGAAACGATAAAATATATAATGACAATCCTCTTAAACCGGATGAGTTTTATTCTCCGATTTTACAGGGCTGTTATCCTGATCCCAGTATTACCAGAAAAGGTGAAGATTATTATCTTGTGAATTCTTCATTTTCAATGTTTCCGGGAGTCCCGATTTTTACTTCTAAAGATCTGGTGAACTGGAAACAGGTGGGACACGTTCTGGACAGACCTTCCCAGCTTAAGGTTGAAAAATCAGGCGTTTCCCATGGAATTTATGCTCCGGACATCAAATACAATAAGCACAACGATACTTTTTATATGATTACTACCCAGTTTGCGGGTGGTATTGGAAATATGGTCGTAAAAACAAAAGATCCGTCAAAAGGATGGAGCGAAGTTCAAAAACTGAATTTTGAAGGTATTGATCCTGCTATTTTCTTTGATGATGACGGAAAAGCATATATCGTTCACAACGATGCTCCGCCACAAGGTACTGAACAGTACAATGGTCACCGTGTTATTAAGATGTGGGACTATGACCTCGAAAAAGACCAGGTAGTTGCGGGCTCGGATAAGATTATTGTAAACGGTGGCGTGGATCTTTCCCAAAAGCCCATTTGGATCGAAGGTCCCCATATTTACAAAAAGAACGGTAAATATTACCTGATGTGTGCCGAAGGAGGAACCGGAGGAAATCACAGTGAAGTTATCTTTATGTCCGATTCCCCGAAAGGACCTTACGTTCCGGCTGGCAATAACCCGATTCTGACACAGCGCTATTTCCCGAAAGACAGAAAGGAAAAAGTAGACTGGGCAGGCCACGCAGATCTTATAGAAACACCGGATGGCCAATATTATGGAGTATTTCTGGCGATACGCCCGAATGAGAAGAACAGAGTCAACAAAGGCCGTGAAACATTTATCCTTCCGGTTGACTGGAGCGGAAAATACCCGGTTTTCCAAAATGGACTGGTTCCGATGAAACCAAAACTGAAATTACCTGCTGGAGTTCAGAATCAAAACGGCCAAAACGGATTTTTTCCCAACGGAAACTTCACCTATTCTGATAAGCTGACCGATAAAAACCTTGACTACAGATGGATTGCCATGCGTGGACCTCGTGAAAGCTTTATTACAGTTACAAAAAATGGTGTGAAAGTAAACCCTTTTGAAACCAATATCAAGGCATTGGCTCCGGTTTCGGCACTGTTCCACAAATTGCAGCATGAATCATTTGAAACTTCTGTAACACTGGATTTTAAGCCAAAATCAGAAAAAGAACTGGCAGGAATTACCTGTTATCAAAGTGAAACATTCAATTATGTTTTCGGAATAACGAAAAAAGATAAAGATTTCTACATCGTATTGGAAAGAACAGAAAAAGGACAATCAAAGCTGATCGCCAGCGAGAAGATTTCATTATCCAAAACTGTTAAACTGCAGGTGGTTGCTGATAAAGATGAACATAGCTTTAATTATTCACTGGATGGTAAAAACTATAAAAATCTTGGAGGACCTGTTTCAGGAGATATTCTTTCTACGGATGTTGCAGGAGGTTTTACAGGAAGCCTTATCGGGCTGTACAGTACTTCTTCCAATGATATTATACCGAATTAAGTTAGTATTAGCAATGTCACACTGAGCTTGTCGAAGCGTTTCCTTTTAAAATTGAAAAAAGTAAAACCAAACATCAAAGTACATTTTGAAAATCAAAAAATCTTATATAGTTTCTTTATTGGGGTTTATCGGGCTGAATCTTCTTTCAGCCCAGGTAAATCCTTCCGGAAAACAGGGTACGGCATTTACAAACCCCATCATTTGGGCAGATGCGCCGGATTTATCCATTACCAGAAACGGAAATGATTTTTACCTGATCAGTACAACCATGCATCTGATGCCGGGAGCTCCGGTGATGCATTCCAGGGATTTGGTACATTGGGAAATGTCCGGATATGTTTTCAATACTTTGAATGACAACCCGAAATATGATTTATTGAACGGAACCGTTTATGGCAGAGGTCAATGGGCTTCTTCAATACGCTATCATAAAGGGAAGTATTACGTTTTGTTCTCTCCGAATGATGAACCTTTCAAATCTTATTTCTATGTGACTGATAATCCCGAAAAAGGAAAATGGAAACTCATCACAAGAACACGGCATTTTCACGATGCTTCACTGTTTTTCGATGATGATAATAAAGTATATGTCTTCACTTCCAACAAAGTTTTTGAACTGAGTTCTGATTTTAATGAGGTAATCGGAAATCCGGATGGAACCGAGGTGTTTCAGAAAGATGCTTCGGAAACCGGACTTCTGGAAGGGAACCAGATCATTAAAAGAAACGGAAAATATTATATGATGATGATCTCGTGGCCCAGAAATGGAAAACGCCGCCAGGTAGTTTACAGAGCTGATAAAGTGACAGGTCCGTATGAGAAAAAAGTAATACTGGAAGATAATTTTTTAGGATTTTCCTATGCAGGTCAGGGTGCTTTGATAGATGATGAAAATGGGAACTGGTATTCCCTCATTTTTCAGGATAGAAACGGAGTGGGGCGTGTCCCGTTGTTGCTACCAGTTCAATGGGAAAACGACTGGCCGATACTGGGAGATAAAGGAAAAGTTCCTTTGAAGGGAAAAGTTCCACTTCCGTCATTCAAAGCGAAAAATCATCTGGTGGAAAGTGATGAGTTTTCTGATAAAAAGATGAAAATCCAATGGCAATGGAATCATAATCCGGTGAATGAAGCATGGTCTTTATCCGAAAGAAAAGGATTTCTGAGACTAAAGACCAGCAGAGTAGCAGACAATCTGTACGCAGCGCCCAATACGTTGACCCAGAGAATGGAAGGACCAACTTCTTCAGCAGTTGTTGCAATGGACCTCAAAGGAATGAAAGATGGAGATGTTGCAGGCTTCAGTGCTTTCAACGGGGATTCAGGGATTTTGTCAATAGTAAAGGAAGGACAGGAAAAATTCATTGTTTTTGCAACAAATGAAGTAAGCCTGGATAGTAAAACCAAAGCGATTACAGGAGTTAAAAAAGAAGAAAAAAAACGGATTTCTCTCGATTCAGATAAGGTTTTCCTGCGTATTGATGCCAATTTTAACCTTGGGAAAGATCTTGCGGACTTTTATTACAGCACAGATCAGAAAAACTGGACAGAATTGGCAAAAGACTACAAAATGATCTTTGATTACCGGAGATTTTTTATGGGATCAAAATTCGCAGTTTTTAATTATGCTACAAAAAATACCGGAGGATTTGTAGATGTAGATTTTTTCAGAGTCAATAAAGCCGAGAATGAAAATAACAAAATTAGCAGGGAAAAGTTTGCTGTAAACAGATAAATAAAATAAGTATTCAGATGTTTAAACTTTATTAACCACAAAAGTCACAAAGGGTTTCATTCTAAAATACTTGAGCTCACTTAAGTAAGTTTAAAATGATTGTGTAGAAAAGTTCACATAAGATGAAAATCAAAGATTTTCCCAAAACTTAGGTGTACTTATTACGCATAAGGTTTAGCTCTGAAAAAGCTTAAGTGTTTAAAACTTTTGTGCCTTTTGTGGTTAAAAATAATCAATATAAAACTTTAAATAGCTTGCTATTATTTTTTTATCTAAAATAATAAGTGTTAAAACTACAAATAAAAAATCATGAATAAATCAATTGTAATAGCATTAGGTTTTATGCTGTCAGGAGTTTTTATTTCTGCACAGGCTTTTGAGAAAAAAGCACCACAGGATTTTGATGTCGAGAAAAAAGAAATTCCACACGGAAAAATTGATACCATACAGTATTCGTCATCAACGGTTGGAACTACACGGAAAGCTTTGGTATATACACCTCCCGGATTTAAAAAAAGTAATAAATATCCTGTTTTATATCTGCTTCACGGTATTGGCGGAGATGAAAAAGAGTGGCTCAAAAATGGGACTCCCCAAATTATTTTAGATAATTTATATGCCAAAGGAAAGCTTATTCCCATGATCGTTGTACTTCCCAACGGGCGGGCGATGAAAGACGACAGGGCTACCGGAGACATCATGGCAAAGGACAAGGTGGAAGCTTTTGCAATCTTTGAAAAAGATCTGCTGAATGATCTGATTCCCTTTGTAGAAAAAAAATATCCAGCTAAAAAAGACAGAAATGACAGAGCTATTGCCGGACTTTCTATGGGAGGTGGACAAACCCTGAATTTCGGACTTGGAAATATCGACAAGTTCGCATGGGTAGGCGCTTTCTCTGCTGCTCCGAATACCAAAGAACCTCAGAAACTTCTTCCGGATCCATCCAAAGCTAAAGAATTAAAGCTTCTCTGGATTTCGTGCGGAGATCAGGACAGACTGATACCTTTCAGCAAAAGAACAAGCGACTATCTTACAGAAAATAAAGTTCCCCATATTTTTTATGTAGAACCGGGTGGCCACGATTTTAAAGTCTGGAAAAATGATCTGTACCTGTTTTCACAATTGCTTTTCAAGCCGATAAAGCAAGAAGACATTAATCTTATTCTGAAGTCAGAATAAAATATCAGGCTTAAAAGTTTTAAATCCAAATTTCCAATTCTATGAGTATCTGTAAAATATATGTCAGTTTAATTCTAATGGCAGGCTTTTCCCAAGTGGGATTTGCACAGAATCCTATTGTGCAGACCAATTACACTGCAGATCCTGCACCGATGGTCTACAATGATAGGCTGTATGTGTACACCACACACGATGAAGATGATTCTACCTGGTTTACCATGAACGATTGGAAAGTATATTCTACCAATGATATGGTCAACTGGACAGATCACGGAACAATTCTCTCGTATAAAGATTTTGACTGGGCAAAGCGCGATGCCTGGGCCGCACAATGTGTAGAAAGAAACGGAAAATTTTTTATGTATGTTCCGATGTGGTCAAAAACCAATAATAAAGGAGCTATCGGTGTTGCTGTAGGTGACAGTCCGTTGGGACCTTTCCGTGATCCGCTGGGAAAGCCTATGGTTCAGAGCGAATGGGGTGATATTGATCCAACGGTTTTTGTGGATGATGATGGACAGGCTCATATGTATTGGGGAAATCCTAAGCTTAAATACGTAAAGCTTAATGAAGATATGATTTCCTATTCCGGAAATATTGTAGAAGTTCCAATGACAGAAGAATCATTTGGTAAAAGAGATGGGAAAGCCAACCTGGAAAGACCAACAAAATATGAGGAAGGGCCGTGGCTGTACAAAAGGAAAAATTTGTATTATCTTTTCTGGCCGGGTGGTCCGCTTCCGGAATTCATAGGATATTCTACAGGTAAAAATGCACAGGGACCCTGGAAGTATGGTGGAATTATCATGCCAGCGGAAGGAAAGTCATTCACCAATCATCCCGGCGTTATTGATTTCCGGGGAAAAACTTATTTCTTTTATCACAATGGTGCATTGCCGAACGGAAGCGGGTTTACAAGATCAGTAAGTCTGGAAGAGCTTACCTTCAATAAAGACGGCTCCATTTCACCATTTAAAATGACCAGCGGAATTACAAAAGCTATCGCAACAGTTAATCCTTATTCGTTCAATCAGGCGGAAATGATTGCCTGGTCGGAAAATGTAAAATCCTATCAGAATAAAGAGGCTGGTGTCTTCATCAAAGCCAAGAAAAATGGGGCTTATACCAGTGTAAAAAATGTGGATTTCCGAAAAAAAGGAGCCGCAGCTTTCTCCGCAAGGGTAGGAACTACTCACAACAGTGACGTAACGATGGCCATTCATTTAGATGCTGTGAACGGTCCGGTAGCCACCACAGTAAAGATTCCGATGACTGGTGGTGATGACCGCTGGGAAACGGTAAAAGTGCAGATTTCTGAAAAGATTACCGGTATCCATGATCTGTATTTTGTATTCAGCGGAAAAGCTTCAACAGATATTATGTATTTCGATTACTGGACTTTTCTTGAAAATAATGAATTATGAGAAAAAAAGCATTATATATTGTATTCAGCCTGTTTCTAATAAGTAAAAGTTTTGCGCAGGTAGCAGAAGTTTCAAGTCCTGACGGCCAAATAAAGCTTCATGTCTTTTCAGAAGGAGGGCAGGCTTTGTATGATGTGACTTTTCAAGGGAAAATAATGCTTGAAAAATCTCCGTTAGGCCTGATAACGAATGAATCAGATTTTTCCAAGAATTTGAAATTTACTGACAGCCAAAAAGACGTGATTTCTAAGAAATATACAAACCGGAAAATCAAAATATCCGAGATTCATTATAATACAAATACTTTAACCGTTAATTTCACCAATGCGGACCAGCACCAGATAAGCATCGAATTCCAGGTGAGTAATAATAATATTGCTTTCCGATATAATATTCTACCCATGAAAGAACGCCTGAGTGTTGTTGTTCAGTCAGAAACTACTGGTTACAGGTTCCCGTCACAGACGACTACTTTTCTTTCCCCTATGATGAAGCCAATGACAGGTTTCGCCCGTACAGCACCAAGCTATGAAAGTGGTTATAAAGCCGATGCCGAGCTGGGAATATCATCTGATTACGGATATGTTTTCCCTGGTCTGTTCCATATCGGAAATGAGGGTTGGGTATTGCTTTCCGAGACAGGAGTGAACAGTATGTATTGTGCTTCTCATCTTGAAACCACAGCAGAAAAAAGTCTTTATAAAGTAGCTTATCCGAATATTGCTGAAAATAACGGTTTCGGAAGTACCGGAGCAGCCGTTTCACTTCCCGGAAAAACATCGTGGAGAACAATTACTGTGGGAGGTTCTCTGAAACCCATCGTGGAAACCACCATTCCTTTTGATGTGGTAGATCCGATGTATGAGCCTTCACAGGAGTATCAGTTCGGAAAATCCACCTGGAGCTGGATTCTGTGGCAGGACAAAAGTATGAACTATGATGATCAGGTAAAATTCATAGACCTTGCTGCCGCGCTGAAATATCAGTTTATTCTTATGGATGCGCTTTGGGATAAAAATATTGGAAAAGAACGAATGAAAACTCTCATTCAGTATGCAAAATCGAAAAATGTAGGCGTATTACTTTGGTACAATTCCAATGGAGCAGCCAATGACGCACCGATGGGACCGAGAAACAAAATGAGCTCATCTGTTGAACGTAAAAAAGAAATGAAATGGCTGAAAGATGTCGGGGTAAAAGGACTCAAAGTGGATTTTTTCGGAGGAGACAAACAGGAAACCATGCGTCTTTATGAAGATATTTTATCCGATGCCAACGATTATGGATTAACCATTATTTTTCATGGAGCCACTGTACCGAGAGGCTGGGAAGTAATGTACCCGAACTATGCAGGGAGTGAAGCTGTTCTGGCTTCAGAAATGCTTTATTTTTCAGAAGATGTACGTAAGCAGGAAGCTTTTTTTGCTACACTTCATCCTTTCATCAGAAATACAGTGGGAAGTATGGAATTTGGAGGAAGTTTCCTTAATAGATATTTAACAGAATCAAACAGGGATAAAAATAAAAGGCATACCACGGACGGCTTTCAGCTGGCTACAGCAGTGCTGTTTCAGAATCCCGTTCAGATGTTTGCCGTAATGCCGAATAACCTGACCGATGCTCCGGAATTTCAGCTCCGCTTTATGAAAGAAGTTCCTACACTTTGGGATGAAACAATCTTCTTAGACGGTTATCCCGGGAAATATGTAGTGATTGCAAGAAGACATGCAGATCAATGGTATATAGCTGGCGTGAATGCAGAAAAACAATCCCGGAAACTGAAAATAAAACTTCCGATGTTCGCTGGAAAAACCGTAAAATTTATCAATGATGATGCAAAAGGAAACACCTCAGAGAAAGAAGTAAAAGTAAATGGAAGGGGGGATTTCAGTATTGAGGTGCAGCAACAGGGTGGTTTTGTACTGAGAAATTAAAGAAATAAACCTGTAAGGTTTGAATTGAGTAAGACTACAAAGTTTTTAAAATAAAAAAACTGATTATGAATCATCTGAAAATATTTGTCTTTGTTGTGTTGTTTGGGTTTGGTCTGCAGGTTCATGCAGCAGAACCGTTCATCAATACTGAAAAGACCCCGGAAAGTATTATTTTAAAAGAAAAAGCAACCAATCTTTCGATCTTTACCAACTTCGGAACAGATAAGGGGGTTATGAGAGCGGTGAAAAATCTGCAGACTGACTTTCAAAAAGTGACAGGAGAACAGCCGGCGATTCTTAACCAAATTTCAGGATTGCAGTCACCTTTAATAATTATCGGAACTATAGGGACAAAATCTGTCATTGATGATTTAATCAGGCAAAAAAAAATTGATGGAAAAGCATTAACTGGGAAAAAAGAAAAGTATATCATTCAGAATGTCAGCAATCCTTTTCCAGGAGTTACCGAAGCCATTGTGATTGCAGGAAGTGATAAAAGAGGAACTATTTATGGAGTTTATGAAATGTCTCAGCAGATAGGTGTTTCACCATGGTATTATTGGGCGGATGTTCCGGTTCCGGTAAAGGAAAATTTATATTTCAAAAAAGGAATGTATACCGATGGTGAGCCTGCTGTAGAATATCGCGGTATTTTCCTTAACGATGAAGAACCTTCGCTTGGAGGTTGGGCAAGGGCAACTTTCGGAGGAATAAACAGTCAGTTTTATGAAAAAGTTTTTGATCTGATCCTGCGCCTGAAAGGAAACTATATCTGGCCGGCAATGTGGGGAAAAGCATTTTATGACGATGATGCTCTGAGCGGTCCGCTGGCTGATGAAATGGGGATTGTGGTGGGAACTTCTCACCATGAACCTATGGCTTTGGCACAAACAGACTGGCATAGGTATATCAAAAAAAATAATCTTCCGAATGTCTGGGATTACAGTAAAAATGCAGAAGTGCTACAGAAATTCTGGAAGTCAGGAATAGAAAGAAGCAAAAACTGGGAAAAGTTGGTAACAGTGGGAATGCGGGGTGATGGCGATGAAGCAATGGGGGATGGAACCAATATTTCCCTGCTGGAGAAAATTGTAAAAGACCAGCGTAAAATCATTGCGGATGTTACTGGTAAAAAAGCAGAAAAAACTCCTCAGGTCTGGGCATTGTATAAAGAAGTTCAGGACTATTATGATAAAGGAATGCGGGTTCCGGATGATGTTATTCTACTGTTCTGTGACGATAACTGGGGAAATGTAAGAAAGCTTCCTGATCTTTCAAAACCATTGCATAAAGAAGGATATGGAATGTATTACCACTTCGATTATGTGGGGGGACCGAGAAATTCTAAATGGATCAACATCAGCCCCATCCAGAGAGTATGGGAACAGATGAATCTTTCTTATGAACACAAGGTGGACAAACTTTGGATAGTGAATGTAGGAGATTTAAAGCCCATGGAATTTCCCATCAGCTTTTTTCTGGAAATGGCCTGGAATCCAAAGCAGTTTAACGCTAAAAATCTTTTGGAATATACTGAAAGATGGTCTGCTCAGCAGTTTGGAGAAAAACACGCCAAAGAGATTGCCAGGATGATTAATCTGTATGCCAAATACAACAGGAGAGTAACGCCTGAAACCCTTGACAGCAAAACGTACAGCCTAGAGAATTATCATGAATTTGAAACAGTTCTCAATGATTACAGGGCATTAGTAGTAGAAGCCTTACGTCTAAAAGAACAGATCTCTTCAGAATATCAGGATGCCTATTATCAGTTGGTTTTGTATCCTATTGATGCCTGCAGTAATTTATATGAAATGTATTATGCCGTAGCAAAAAACAGGGAACTGGCAGTAAAAAAAGACCCTGAAGCCAATCTTTATGCAGATAAAGTGAAGGCATGTTTTGAAAGAAACACGTATCTGGACCATCAATACAACAATGTAATAGCCGGAGGAAAATGGAAGCATATGATGGATCAGATGAGAATAGGGTACAAAAGCTGGGCGGATGGAAAAGAAAATATAATGCCCGAAGTCACCTATATTTCAGAATCTGAGGCTCTCAAAGAAAAAGTATTTCAGGAAAAAAACGGTTATGTATCTATTGAAGCGGAAAACTTTGCAAGAATGCATCAATCAGAAAAAATCTATTGGGAAGTAATTCCTGATTTTGGAAAGACAAAATCAGGAGTGACAACCTTTCCACAGAATGCTTATCCTAAAAACGATGAAAGTATCTGGCTGGAATATGATATAAATTTTGAATCAAAAGGTGAGTTTGATGTCCAATTATTATTAGCTCCGACTTTAAATTTTAATCATAATAAAGGACTTCGCTACGAAATTTCTTTTGACAACGAAACTCCGCAGATTGTGAATTTCAATGGCCATTACAAAGGAGAATTGGGAAAATGGCAGTCAGAGCATATTATTAAATCTATTACAAAACACGCAATTTCGCAGACAGGAAAACACACATTACGTTTCAGAGTGCTCGAACCTGGCATTGTTCTGGAAAAAATATTGATCAATACCGGAGGTCTAAAACCTTCTTACCTGGGGGCTCCGGAAAGTGAAATGCTTCACTGAATACTCCAGTATCCATAACAAACAACACTTTAGCCATGAAACAGTAATCTTAACTCACATTCAATTTTAAATACAGTTCCAAAACAGAGCGTAAAGAAATAGAACAGCGGATATCTGTAAGTAATTGTATTTAACGGATCGCTGTCTGATAACTCAATGCATTTTCCTGATGGTTTTTTGAAAATTAACTGTCTTGACGGGGTATATATTGCCCTTATTTTAATTGTTTACATCAAAATCACAAATATTTAAACCAAAACATTATGAAAAAATTTTTAAGTCTTGTTGCCATTCATTTTATGGTCTTATTTTTCAGCGGCATGCTGCAAGGTCAGCTTACAACGGTAAAAATTGACAAAAATATTATTTATCAGAAAGTAAGAGGGTTCGGAGGGTTTGTGTGCAGTCCTCAGTTTGCTTATAACCATATGTCAACTTCGGAGATTCAGAATCTTTGGGGAGCTTCCAGTGAAGGTGGATATAACATTATGAGACTATATATTCCTGAAAACAGCAGTAACTGGAGTTCTGTATTGGCTACTGCACAGCTTGCCAAATCAATGGGACTTACCATTTTTGCTACACCGTGGACAATGCCTGCAGCCTGGAAAACCAATAATCATGTAAATGCCGTGTACACGGATACCAACGGAGTACAGCAGATAGGATATCTGAAAACCGAAAATTATCAGGACTATGCCCTTTATCTCAACAGCTTTGTTACTTATCTTCAGAATAACGGAGTAGATCTTGACTATATTTCCATTCAAAATGAACCGGATGAAATGGCTCAGTACCAGGGTTGTATCTGGACACCGGCTCAAATTGCCACTTTTAT
Organism: Chryseobacterium sp. GVT01B; assembly: GCF_019970045.1. Classification (GTDB taxonomy): domain Bacteria; phylum Bacteroidota; class Bacteroidia; order Flavobacteriales; family Weeksellaceae; genus Chryseobacterium. The sequence continues at coordinate 263,132 of NZ_JAHXYI010000002.1, read as the reverse complement.
CAAAAATTATGGACATCTCATCAACTGTAAGGTTATTGCTCCGGAAAGTGTGGGATTTACGGATAATTTTGCCAGTGCTTTGCTGGATCCCACGGCAATGGCTAATTTTGAAGTATATGGAGGACATCAGTATGGCCTTATCCAGTCTACCTACAAGCAGTTTCAGAATTACAATAAAGAAATCTGGCAGACAGAATATCTGATCAACTGGAATTCTTCATCCACTCAGCCGGCCCGTGATTTCAGCTGGAATACAGATGCATTTACCTTTGCCAGTAGCGTCAACAATGCTTTATTAGGCAATATCAATGCATGGATCCATTATTCCGCCAAACGTTATTACGGTTTAATGGGGGACGGAACTTACGGAACTACCGCAGGAGTAATGACCAAAAGAGGTTATATCCTTTCACATTATGCCAAATATACAACGGGAAAAACAAGAATAGACGCGAAATGGGATGACAAAACCGGAGTATTACAAGGTTCTTCCTATATTTCCCAGGATGGAAATCAGGTTGTTCTTATGATCATTAATCCTTCTCAGAATACTTATAGTTTGAAGGTTGATCTCCCTTTTTACACAACTTCAGGAACAAAAGTCCTTACCAATACACAATCCAATATGGTTAGTACACCTATTTCTATAGGTACGGCAACATTCCGGCCTACGGCTGATATCAGCCCTTCCAGTGTCATAACCTTCGTTTTTAATAAAAGCGGTGACAGACCTGCTTCTCTGATGACAGGTGGTGATATTCATTATAATAAAATTGAAACACAGTCTGCTACCAATACAGCTTTTGGTACGGGATTCAATATAAGCAATACAACAGTGACGTTCTCCAATCCAAGTCCTCTTATCAGCAATAATATGACCGCGGCTAACGGATATCTACAGCTTAACGACAGGTACAATAAACTGGTCCTGCATGTAAACAGCTATACAACGGCAGGACAAAGTTATTCGGACAATACAACTTTATACTATATCAACAGCCAGGGCGTAACGAAATCTTATAACTATGGAAAGATTAATTTTCCTCAGGGAGGAAATTTTGATATGACATTCGATATTTCAAGACAGGTTCTTACAGACGGATGCAAAGGGATTCTGGGACTGAGAAATTCAAACTACAGCTCTATACTAACCCTTAATCTTGGAGACGTTTATTTTAATGTAGGAAATGAAAATGCTTCAAAATTCGGAGGAACTTATTCCGCAAGTGACAGCTATCTGATGGATGCGCTGGAAAATGGCTACTATACATCAGTCGATTTCAGAAATACTGCAGGCATTACTTCCTCAAACAACTGGCAGCCTATGAGTGCGGATACTAACAGCATCTATTACATCAATTCAAATGTAAATTCGTCGGTCAATAATGTGATTTCAGGTGCTGCATGTTCAAATCTTGTTCTCTCCGGCCAGGGTATGGATTTTCAGGTACCGTTCAGTTTTACAGCTAATAACGCTTCTTACAGCCGTACATTCAACGGTTATGACATGTTGATCTTACCATTTCAGGCTAATATACCGTCCGGAGTTACTGCTTATACATTGTCACCCGGAGCAGGCAGTATAAGTAGTACCGCAATTTCAAACGGAATTATTCCTGCAAATACTCCGGTGCTTATCAATGCAGCAGGAAATATTACTTTCAACGGCTCAGGAAATGTTTCCACACCCAAAGCAATCACTGTCAATCAGATGAACGGAGTCTATCAGAGTATCAAAGTCCCCGCCAATGCCTATGTCTTGAAAACAGAAAACGGCATAACAGGTTTCTATAAGGTAACTGCAGGAAATGAGCCTGTAATAGGATCTTTTAAAGCTTATCTTACAGAAGAAAATACATATTCTGCCAACGTTCTTCCTTTAAATTTTGGATCATTAAGCGCCAGAAATATTTCTGCTGAAGCTAAAAAAGAGGGTGTAAAAATATATCCTAATCCGGTAAAAGCAGACCTTTTCATTGATTCTGATCTGTCAGAAGCAGCTGCCACTATTTTTGACGAGAGAGGAAGTGTCATCAGTTCCGGATTGAAAATAAACTCAGGAAAAAACCAAATTAATGTAGGAGATTTCCCGGCTGGTATTTACTTCATTGAAGTTGCTTATAAGAATAACACAGTGATCACACAAAAATTTGTTAAAGAATAAATTGAACTCAAAGCCATCATAAGTCAGTTTATGATGGCTCATTTACTACCATCGATGATGTATTGAAAGATTAAAACAGACAAAATTTAAAATATATACAGTCAATTGTGAAATCCGCAAAATCTGCAGGTAAAATTATTAACAACAAAAATTTCTAGAGTTTTCAGATTTTATTGAAACCATAATCTTTATGAGAAGAATTGTATTAACCTTATGTACAACCCTGGCAGCATCTTTATTTTTTGCCCAGAGCCATTATAAATACCCGTTCAGGAATCCTGATCTTCCTGTTAATGAAAGAATAGAAAACCTTCTTTCCTTATTGACAACAGAAGAAAAGATAGGAATGATGATGGATAATTCACAGGCAGTTCCGCGTCTGGAAATTCCAGCCTATGGATGGTGGAATGAAGCTCTTCACGGGGTAGCAAGAGCAGGAACAGCTACTGTTTTTCCACAGGCTATCGGGATGGCTGCTACATGGGATGTTCCGGAGCATTTTAAAACTTTTGAAATGATTTCTGATGAAGCACGGGCAAAATACAACAGATCTTTTGATGAAGCTATGAAAACAGGACGATACGAAGGACTGACCTTCTGGACACCCAATATCAATATTTTTCGTGACCCAAGATGGGGAAGAGGTCAGGAAACCTATGGTGAAGACCCTTATCTTACCTCCGTTCTGGGCGTTGCTGCAGTAAAAGGTTTGCAGGGAAGCGACCCGAAATTTTTTAAAACCCACGCCTGCGCCAAACATTTTGCGGTACACAGCGGACCGGAATGGAACCGCCATTCCTATAACGCAGAAATATCAAAAAGAGATCTGTATGAGACGTATCTTCCCGCTTTCAAAGCATTGGTTCAGGAAGGAAATGTAAGAGAAGTAATGTGTGCCTACAATGCTTTTGACGGGCAGCCATGTTGTGCAAACAACACTTTACTTACTGAAATTCTCCGTGGAAAATGGAAGTATGACGGAATGGTGGTCTCAGACTGCTGGGCACTGGCCGATTTCTTTCAGAAAAAATACCATGGCACTCATCCTGACGAAAAAACAACCGCAGCAGATGCCCTGAAACATTCCACGGATCTGGAATGCGGAGATACCTATAACAATCTGAATAAATCTCTGGCAAGCGGACTGATTACCGAAAAAGATATTGATGAGTCGATGCGCAGAATCCTGAAAGGGTGGTTTGAGCTGGGAATGCTTGATCCGAAATCTTCCGTTCACTGGAATACCATTCCGTATTCTGTAGTAGATTCTGAAGATCATAAAAAACAGGCACTGAAAATGGCACAAAAGTCAATTGTGCTGATGAAAAACGAAAAGAATGTTCTGCCTCTCAGCAGAAATATTAAAAAAATTGCCGTTGTAGGCCCGAATGCTGATGACGGATTGATGCAGTTAGGAAACTATAACGGAACACCTTCTTCCATTGTAACGATTTTAGACGGAATCAAAACCAAATTTCCAAATGCTGAAATTATCTACGAAAAAGGAAGCGAAGTAACAGATCCTTCGTCCAGAAAGTCATTATACCAGAATTTTATCAGTCAGAAAAACGGTGCAAAAGGAATGAAAGTAGATTTCTTCAATAATAATGAATTCAAAGGGCAGTCGGCTAATACTTCCGTAAATTCCACTGCGATCAGCTACAACAGCTTTGGAGGTACTCAACTTGCACCCAATGTAGGAAGAGAAAATACCTCAGCTATTATTTCAGGCATTTTCAAAAGTACTTATACAGGGGAGGTTGTGTTTTCTGCTTCCACTTCTGATATCTATACACTTTTCGTGGACGGAAAAGAAATCGCAACAAGGAAAGGACCTGACGCAAGACATCCTTCAGAGTTTTCTGTAAAAATGGAAAAAGGAAAAGAATACCAGATAGAACTGCGTCATACACAAAAAGGAAAATATGTAAGCATCAGCTTTGAGGTCTACAGAAAAGACCCTGTTAATTTTGCTTCGGTGAGAGAAAAGGTGAAAAATGCAGATGTCATTCTCTTCGCAGGCGGACTTTCTCCAAGTCTGGAAGGTGAAGAGATGATGGTGAATGCAGAAGGCTTCAAAGGCGGTGACAAAACTTCTATTGCCCTTCCTAAAGTCCAGCGGGACCTGTTAGCGGAGCTTAGAAAAACCGGCAAACCTGTTGTTTTTGTTCTTTGCACCGGAAGCGCTCTGGGATTGGAACAGGATGAGAAAAATTATGATGCCCTGTTGAACGCCTGGTATGGCGGACAGTCCGGAGGAACGGCCGTAGCAGATGTTTTGGCAGGGGAATATAACCCTTCCGGAAAATTACCCATTACCTTTTACAAAAACCTTGAACAGCTGGACAATGCTCTTTCAAAGACAAGCAAGCACGAAGGATTTGAAAATTATGATATGCAGGGAAGAACGTACCGTTATATGAAGGAAAAACCTCTTTATCCGTTCGGGCATGGCTTGAGCTATTCCAAATTTGTTTACGGAGATTCTAAACTGAGCAAGAATACGATCAGTACCAGCGAAAATGTGACGATCACAATTCCCGTAACCAATGTTTCAGAAAGGGATGGAGAAGAAGTCGTTCAGGTTTATATCAAAAGAAATAATGATGCCCAGGCACCGGTAAAAACGTTAAGGGCTTTTGAAAGAACTCTAATTAAATCCAAAGAAACAAAAAATATTCAGCTGACTCTCTCTAAAGACTCATTTGCGTTCTACGATGAAAAAGCAGATGATCTGGTTGCAAAACCCGGCGACTATACCATTTTTTATGGCGGAACTTCTGATGATGCAGGATTGAAAAACATTTCGTTAAAAGTAAAATGAAAATTGATTCAGGATAAATTGAGACATGCTTTAGCTTTCAAAATATACGATCTATGACAACAAAAAATAAAATATTCTCCATTGTGATTTCTCTGAGTGCCACTTTCTTTTCGGCTCAGAATAATGCCATCCGTACTTATAACCTTGACATAAAAGAAAACTCCGCCAATATTAAAATACAGCCTACAATGTACGGGGTTTTCTTTGAAGATATCAATTTTGCAGCAGACGGAGGAATATATGCTGAATTGATTAAAAACCGAAGCTTTGAATTTGATGAACCTTTTACAGGATGGATACAGCCCAATACAAAAACGCTTTCTCCTAATCTTGATTCCGGATTTCTGACAATTTATTCCAATCCTTCCAGAGCCAATAAAAATTACGCCCGGATTACGGTTTTGAATAATAAAAATTATCTTCTGGAAAATGAAGGTTTCAGGGGAATTGGTCTTCATGAAGGTGAAAAATATGATTTCAGTTTTGATCTGGAGAATGTTTCAGGAAATATTTCGGCAGTAAAGGCTAGTCTTGTTGATGAAAAAGGAAAAGAAATTTCTTCGGTTTCCACGCTCATAAGAGAAAAGGGATGGCAAAAATACAATATTGTTTTACAGTCCCCGCGAACTATTGAGAAAGCGAGACTCCGGATTACATTTACCGGAAACGGAATTGTGAATATGGATATGATCTCCCTCTTCCCGCAGGATACCTGGAAAGGCAGAAAAGGAGGCTTACGAAAAGACCTCGTTCAGAAATTATATGATTTGCAGCCCGGATTTTTGAGGTTTCCGGGAGGCTGTATTGTAGAAGGAAGAACCTTGGCAGAACGGTATCAATGGAAAAAAACAGTAGGAAATGTGGCAGACCGTGAATATCTTATCAATAAATGGAGCACTGGATTTCCGCACAGGCTTACACCGGATTACGGACAGTCTTTCGGGTTGGGATTTTTTGAATATTTTCAGCTTTCCGAAGATCTGGGCGCAGAACCCATCCCTATTCTGAGCTGTGGAATGGCATGTCAGTTCAATACGGCAGAGCTGGTGAAAATGGAGGACCTTGATCCTTATGTTCAGGATGCTCTGGACCTCATTGAATTTGCCAACGGAGATCCCGAAATAACAAAATGGGGGAGAATCCGAACTGAAATGGGACATCCAAAGCCTTTTAATTTAAAATTTATCGGAGTTGGGAACGAGCAATGGGGAGCAGATTATATTGAACGTTATAAAGTTTTTGAAAAAGCTATCCACACAAAATACCCTGACATTAAGATTATTTCAGGAAGCGGACCATCACCTGATGGCGAATTCTTTGAATATGGCTGGAAAGAGTTGAAACAGCTTAACGCACAGATTGTTGATGAGCATTATTACAATTCACCCGACTGGGTCATGAAAAATGCCGGAAGATATGACCATTATGACCGTTCCGGACCCAAAGTTTTTGCCGGGGAATATGCCGCTCAGTCTGTAGGTGTAGTGAAGCCGGATAATAAGAATAGCTGGCTGACAGCACTTTCAGAAGCTGCTTTCATGACCGGTCTCGAAAGAAATGCAGATGTTGTCTATATGACTTCTTATGCACCGCTTTTTGCTCATGCCGAAGGGTGGCAGTGGACACCTGATCTTATCTGGTTTAATAATCTGAAATCTTACGCCACTCCTAATTATTATGTGCAAAAATTATTTTCCAACAATAAAGGAACAGATTTACTGAAAATAGAAAATGAAGGAAAAGCTTTATCAGGGCAGGAAAATTTATATGCTACAGCAGTGAAAGATGCAAAAGGGAATGAAATAATTATTAAAATAGTTAATACTGATACTCAGGGTAAAAGAATCACCATTAATCCCGGAAATTTGAAAGTTGGTAAAAAACTGACCCAAACATTATTGTCTGCGCCTCAGCTTTCCAGTGAAAATAATTTCGATGCTGAACTAGTGAAACCTAAAGAAGAGATTTTTGAAGCCAAAAATGGCAAAATATTCACTGAAATTCCTGCCAGTTCTTTAGTGGTTTTAAAGCTAAAACTAATTTAATAAACTGTTAATTAAGTTGTTATGTAAAATAAGTGTATTTTTTACATTTATTTAAAATAGAATCTTATATTTGTTTTTATTTCATCAGGAGAAATAAAAATCTCAATCATCAAAAACGTTTACCACCATGAAAAAATATGTTATCGGGCTGGACTACGGTACAGATTCCGTACGGGCCGTCCTTATTGATACTGAAAACGGTTCCGAAATAACTTCTTCAGTCAGCTACTACCAGAGATGGAAGGAAGGCCGATTTTGTAATCCCTCAGCCAACAGTTTCAGACAGCATCCTTCAGATCATATTGAAGGTCTGGAGAAAACCATTTCAGAAGTTGTAAGAGAAAGCGGAATACCGGCAGAGCAGATCGTCAGTATTTGTATTGACACTACAGGCTCTTCACCGTTACCACTAACAAGTGACGGAGTAGCCTTAGCATTGGTTCCGGGATTTGAAGAAAATCCCAATGCCATGATGGTTTTATGGAAAGACCATACCGCTATCCGCGAAGCCGAAGAAATCAATACCCTTGCAAGAACCTGGGGTGGCGAAGATTATACAAAATATGAAGGCGGTATTTACTCTTCAGAATGGTTCTGGGCCAAAATACTGCACATCAGTAGAGCAGATGCAGAAGTAAAAAATGCGGCGTACACCTGGATGGAGCACTGTGATTATCTGACCTATCTTTTATCCGATCATAAAGACCTGACAACTTTTAAAAGAAGCCGTTGCGCTGCCGGCCACAAAGCCATGTGGCATGAGACATGGGACGGGCTGCCTTCCGGAGAATTTCTCAACAGGCTAGATCCTTCTCTGGGGGAACTCAGAGGAAGATTATACAGGGAAACGTATACTTCAGATGAAATTGCCGGCTGCCTGAATGAAGAATGGGCTGCAAAAACCGGTCTTACCACCAAAACCATAGTTACTGTAGGAACCTTTGATGCCCACTCAGGTGCGGTAGGAGCCAGGGTGGAAGAAAATGCACTGATCAGAATCATGGGAACATCTACCTGTGATATCATGGTGGCTTCAGGAGAAACCATCGGGGATACAACCGTAAAAGGAATCTGCGGACAGGTTGACGGATCTGTAATTCCCGGATTGATAGGACTTGAAGCAGGACAGTCAGCCTTTGGAGATGTTCTGGCATGGTATAAAGATATCCTGATGTGGCCTGTTTATCAGGTTTTGATGCATTCCGAAAGTATTTCAGAAGAGCTGAAGAAAAAGCTGGCAGATGAAATGGAACATGATCTTATCAGAAAATTAACCCATGAAGCAGAAAAAATTCCTCTTTCAGATAGTGTTCCGATTGCATTGGATTGGGTAAACGGAAGAAGAACACCTGATGCGGATCAGGAGCTAAAAGCAGCCATCAGTCAACTTTCTCTGGGAACAAAAGCTCCCCATATTTTCAAAGCTTTGGTTAATGCCATTTGTTTCGGAGCTAAAAAGATCGTTGACCGTTTTGAAGAAGAAGGTCTGAAAATCAATAAAATAATTGGAATTGGAGGGGTAGCAAGGAAATCTCCATTTATCATGCAGACACTTGCTAATGTTCTGGATATGCCTATTGCAGTAGCTGCTTCAGACCAGACTCCCGCATTGGGAGCTGCTGTTTATGCCGCCGTATCAGCAGGAGTTTACCCTACAGTGCAGGAAGCAAGCATGAAAATGGGATCTGGATTTGAAGCGGAATACCAACCCAAAGCTGAAGAAGTAAAGCACTACAAAGAATTAATGCAGCAATACCAGAAGCTCGCTGATTTTGTAGAATATAATACCAAACTGAAAAACAACAGGAAAGAACTTCAGAACTCCTGATTGTTCATTTTTAACTTTTTGAATGACACTCAAAATGAATACATATAAAGAACTCCAAAGAGAATGTTATGAAGCTAATATGCAGCTCGATGCCCTGAAGCTGGTGGTCTATACCTTCGGAAATGTAAGTGCTGTAGACCGTGATAAAGGTGTTTTTGCCATAAAGCCAAGCGGTGTTCCCTATGACATTTTAAAGCCTGAAGACATGGTGATTTTAGACTTTGATGCCAATGTAATTGAAGGAAGTCTCAGACCATCATCAGATACCAGAACACACGCTTATCTCTATAAGTGCTGGGAAAATATCGGTGGGATTTCCCATACACATGCGATCTATTCCGTAGCATGGGCACAGGCACAAATGGATATTCCTGTTTTCGGAACCACCCATGCTGACCATCTCACGACAGATATTCCCTGTGCACCACCGATGCATGATCATCTCATTGAAGGAAATTATGAATACAATACCGGAATACAGATTTTGGAATGCTTTAAAGAAAAACAGCTATCCCCGGAAGAAGTAGAGATGATTCTGATTGGCAATCACGGTCCCTTTACCTGGGGGAAAAACGCAGAAAAAGCAGTCTACAACAGCAAAGTACTGGAAACCATTGCTGAAATGGCTTATCTCACCAGACAGATAAACCCTGATGCAGAACGCCTGAAAGAATCACTCATTAAAAAGCACTACGAACGTAAACATGGCAAGAATGCTTATTACGGACAGGAATTTAAACACTAAACACTCAACAAAAACAACTATTAACGATCAATAAAATTATGTTAACACCTCTCAATACCAAAGAAATCTGGTTCATCACAGGAAGTCAGCATTTATACGGGCCCGAAACACTGGCTCAGGTTGCAGAACACAGCCGGAAAATTGTGAAAGAACTTGAAAAATCTTCTTTTATCCCGGTAAAAGTCATTGTAAAACCAACCGTAAAAACTACAGAAGAGATATTTGAAACCATTGCAGCAGCCAATCAGGTAAGAAACTGTATAGGAGTTATTACATGGATGCATACCTTCTCACCCGCTAAAATGTGGATCAGAGGATTAAAAATTTTACAAAAACCTCTTCTACATCTGCATACCCAGTTCAACAGAGACATCCCATGGTCTACAATGGATATGGATTTTATGAATCTCAATCAGGCTGCTCATGGTGACCGTGAATTTGGCTTTATGGTAAGCAGACTCCGAAAAAACAGAAAAGTAGTGGTAGGGCATTGGTCAGAAGAAAGAGTTCAGAAGCAGATTGGTAACTGGAGCCGTGTTGCTGCAGGCTGGGATGACTGGCAGGGGGCTAAATTTGCCCGTTTCGGAGATAATATGCGGTTTGTAGCCGTTACAGATGGTGATAAAGTGGAAGCTGAAACACAGTTTGGTTTCTCAGTCAATACCTGGGGAATCGGTGATCTTGTAGGAGTTATCAATTCTGTAAGTGAAGGAGAAATAAAAAGCCTTATGGAAGAATATGAATCTTCTTATCATATGGCAGCATCTCTCTTGGAAGGAGGAACAAACAGAAGGTCTCTGCACACCGCCGCCAAAATTGAATTAGGGCTTGAAAAGTTTTTAAAAGATGGTGGATTTAAAGGATTCTCCGATACCTTTGAAGACCTTCACGGGCTGGAACAGCTGCCTGGAATTGCCGTACAGCGCCTGATGCAGAAAGGATATGGATTTGCAGGAGAAGGAGACTGGAAAACAGCAGCGTTGGTACGCGCCATGAAAACAATGGGGCAGGGGCTTGAAGGAGGAAATGCTTTTATGGAAGACTATACCTATCATCTTGATCCTTCCAACCCTTCTATTTTAGGCTCCCATATGTTGGAAGTAGATCCGGTTCTGGCTGCCGGAAAACCATTATGTGAGATCCATCCGCTGGGAATAGGAGGAAAAGCAGATCCCGTTCGTCTCGTATTCAATTCCAGAGGAAATATTGATTCTCTGAACGCTGCATTGATGGACTTTGGAAACCATTTCAGATTGCTGATCAACAAAACAAAAGCATTGGAAATTACAGAAGAGCTGCCCAAACTTCCGGTAGCAAGAGTCTTATGGAAACCTCTTCCAGATTTATATACGGCTGCAGAGGCCTGGATATTGGCAGGAGGTGCACATCATACGTGTTATAGTGAAAATATTTCAGCAGAACAGTTAGAAGATTTTGCTGACATAGCAGGCATGGAATCATTAGTCATTGATGAAGATACCAGAATGCGTGATTTTAAAAATACACTTCGTTGGAATGAAATGTATTATCGTTAACTAATTTTAAAAAATATGTAAATAATTATGAAAAAAACAACATATAACGGCATTTTTATTTTATTATTTTTAATTATTTTCGGCTGCAGAAAAGAAAATAACAAACAGGATATTTCAGGAAAAATGGAGCATGTTCATACTTCAGACTATGGAGTTACGCCCAAGGGCGATTCTATTAAAAAATACACTTTAAGCAATAAAAACGGGATGAAAGTTGAGGTCATCAACTTCGGTGGAATTATTACTTCTTTAACAGCACCTGACAGGAACGGCAAATATGAAGACGTAGTTCTGGGCTTTACAAAACCCGAAGGATATTTTGAGGGTAATCCTTACTATTTCGGCGCGTTGATCGGAAGATATGGTAACAGAATTGCCAACGCAAAATTTACACTGGAAGGCAAAGCATACGAAATTGACAAAAACGATGGTCCTAACAGCCTTCACGGAGGAAAAGAAGGATTTCATACCAGATTCTGGAATATTGAGGCAGTAAAAGATGCAAAATTTCCCACATTAAAATTATCTTATACCAGTGCAGACGGTGAAGAAGGATATCCGGGGAAATTAACAACAACTGTTTTCTACACCCTTACAGACGAAGATGCTTTGGAAATTTCTTATGAAGCAGAGACCGATAAGCCTACAGTGGTAAATCTTACCCAGCATTCATATTTTAACCTGTCAGGAAATTTTACAAAAACGATTACCGATCATGAACTGCAGATTAATGCAGATCATTTTCTTCCGGTCAATGAAACTCTGATTCCGACTGGTGAACAGAAAACGGTAAAAAGGACTCCTTTTGATTTTACAGTTTCAAAACCTATTGGAAAAGATATCAGCGCAGATGACGATCAGCTGAAAAAAGGAAAAGGATATGACCATAACTGGATTCTGAATGGAAAAGGACTCAGAAGTATCGCCAAAGTATATCATCAGGGAACAGGAAGGCTTATGGAAGTTTTCACTGATGAGCCTGGTGTGCAGTTTTATTCCGGAAATTTTCTTGACGGAAAGTTTGATACCAAAACCGGTGGCAAAAATGAATTCAGAACAGGGTTCTGCCTGGAAACACAGCATTTCCCGGATTCACCAAACCAGCCTTCTTTCCCTTCTACAGAACTGAAGCCAGGACAGAAGTACCAGTCTAAAACCATCTATAAATTCTCAGTTAAAAAGTAAACTATGGGGAAATTAGCAACTATTGATATCATTATATTTCTGATCTATTTCGTGGTGGTAGCTTCTTACGGATTATGGATCTACAAAAAGAAAAAATCTGAGTCTACAGGAAGTAAGGATTATTTCCTTGCGGAAGGATCTTTGACCTGGTGGGCGATCGGAGCCAGTTTAATCGCCTCCAATATTTCTGCTGAACAGTTTATCGGAATGAGTGGTGAAGGTTTCTTTGTCGGAATTGCTGTTGCCGCTTACGAATGGATTGCTGCCCTTGCACTGATCATTATTGCGGTCTGGTTTATTCCAATCTATCTTAAAAATAAGATCTATACCATGCCTCAGTTTCTTGAAAGAAGGTATAATAAATCGGTTTCACTGATTATGGCAGTATTCTGGCTGTTTCTGTATGTTATTGTTAATCTTACTTCCATTCTTTACCTTGGAGCTCTTGCCATTGATACTTTATTAGGTGGAGAACATCTTCACGGTATTATGATTGCTCTTTTGCTTATGGCCCTTCTGATCGGCCTTGGAGGAATGAAAGTAATTGGATATACAGACGTTATACAGGTTGCAGTTCTTATTATTGGCGGTTTTGCAACGGTTTATATGGCGTTGCAGATTGTAGACCAGAGAATCAACGGGGCGGCTGTAGGGAATGCTTTAGCGGGATTCAATACTCTGATTAATGAGGCTCCGCAGCATTTTAAACTGATTCTTGACAAACCAAAAACAACCACCACTACTTTGGATATGCCTCAGAACCTTGATGTACAGAAGTATGTTGTTCTACCGGGTCTGGCGATGTATTTTGCCGGGCAATGGATTGTTAACCTGAACTATTGGGGCTGTAATCAATACATCACCCAGAGAGCTTTGGGGGCAGATCTGAAAACGGCAAGAACCGGAATTTTATTTGCCGGTTTTCTGAAGCTATTCATGCCTGTCATTGTAATGCTTCCGGGAATCGCTGCTTATGTTTTATATTCTAAAGGACACCTTCCTGGATTCAATGGAGTGAAAGATGGAGCATACTCTGCAATATTAGGATTCTTACCAGTAGGATTAAAAGGATTGGCCATTGCAGCGTTGACAGCAGCAATTGTAGCTTCACTGGCTGGAAAAGTAAACAGTATCTCAACCATTTTTACTTTAGATATCTATAAAAAATACCTTAAAACAGATGCTACCGAAATCCAGATGGTGAGAACAGGTCGCTGGGTCATTATTATTGCGATGATGGTCGCATTGGCTTTTACCTGGACAGACGTTTTAGGAATTGGTGGTGAAGGAGGTTTCACATTCATCCAGAAATATACAGGCTTTATCAGTCCTGGAGTTTTTGCCATGTTCCTTCTTGGGATGTTCTGGAAAAGAACAACGGGTACAGCTGCTTTGGTGGGGGTTATCTTAGGCTTTGTGCTGGCGATCTTCTTCAACAGTTTTGCTGTAGAAATTTTCGGAAAAGAAACCTGGATGTATACTGCATTCACTTATGAAAAGCTGGAGAACGGAGTAGTACATACCATTACCGAGATTCCTTTCCTGATCAATATGGGATGGTCATTCTTTATCACGATAATCGCGATGATACTGATCAGCCTTGCAGGCCCGAAAGTAAATCCTAAAGCTTTTGCCATTGATGTGACGATGTTTAAAGTGGACAACAGAACTTTAGTTTTGATTGTGCTGACATTGCTTTTACTTACAGCCTTGTACGTAAGGTTTTGGTAAACGTTGAATATATGGAAAAGTGAAAGGTCAATAGTGAATCCGTTTCACTTGTCAATTTTTAGAAATTCACTATTGACTTACGAAGCAAATTGACTTTTCACATATAATAAAAAAATAGGATGCTTTTTTCAGCATCCTATTTTTTTTATTTGAGAATTAGTTATATGCACTTTATGCATTTCTATGGCACTTAGCTTATCCCAATAAATTTGAACTTGAGCCTTAGTTTAATCGTGTGACGTTGCTTTTACTGACTGCCTTGTAGTAAGGTTTTGGTAAACGTTGATTATATGGAAAAGTAAAAGGTCAATAGTGAATCCGTTTCACTTGTCAATTTTTAGAAATTCACCATTGACTTGCGAAGCAAATTGACTTTTCACACATAATAAAAAATAGGATGCCCAAAAGCATCCTATTTTTTTATTAGGATCAGTTCATTCCAATATATTTGAACTTGAACAATTGACATGAAGTCCCGTAATAATCCCAAAGATGTAAATTAGAGTTGCCATCCATGGTACAGCTCGGGATATCCCAGCCACGTGTAGGATCCACCTTGGATAGGATTTTGTAATAACCATTGGAGACAGCGACCACCTGCCAGGCCTGTGCATCATTACTATAGCTTTGCCAAAGCCGGATTGAAGTTCCCAGTGTGTTGCTGTTACTTGTCAGGTCAATGCAGCGATTAGACGCACTCGCTTTGGATACAAAACGCCAGTAGCCATTACCTGCATCAATGGCAACCCACCGCTGTGCAGAAGCGCCATTTCTTGTCCATGGCCTTAATACTGCGCCATTGGCATCTTCTCCTGATTTTAAATCAAGTACTTTATTGGCATCGGTCTGAAACTCGATCTCATAAATACCATTGTTAACAAGGCTGCTGTTTGTATTGCAGTTTCCAACAGGATAATTAGAGGATGCATATTGCTGGAACCACTGTTTAACTGGCGCGGCGCAGGCTTCCCAATCGTTGTTGTAGGCTGTTCCTGCATTAGGATCACCTTTGTGGAGGAGATTATCCGGGGCAAGAACATTCCAGCTTACATTGCCTGACTGATCCACGATATATTTTAAATTGGCGCCAAATCCGCTTCCGCCTGCCGTACCGGTTGTGCCGACTCCGAAGGTACCATATCCCTGAGGTGCCCAGTCGGTTTCAGTAATGGCGATGGGTGCTATATCTGCAATTGGTTTAACATTGATATTCCATGCGTTCTGAAAGGATTGATAATTGTTGACACCACCCCAGTAACCCGGATAGATGTGAACTGCATAGCCAATATTACCACCTGTGATAGAATTATTGACATAGCCCTGATAATGAGACTGCCAGCCTGTACCTGGAATCCAGCAAACATTATTGGCTCCGTTGTTACGAATGATATTAACCAATGGCTGAAAGAAATTTTTGAGTGCCGCAAAATGTTCATTTCCTGTACTCCCCCAAGTACCATTTGTTCCCAGGATTTCAACAGGTTCATTAGCTAATTCAAACATCACATTGTCAGCGTTCTTCAGGCTCGGATGTTGCGACAAAAAGGTCCATACCGTTTTAAGATAGCTATGGTACGCATCATTCACTGCAATACGATTTGGGCATACGCCTGGTGGGCGTAGGATGACATACATTCCCAGACTGCGGGCATGGTTGATCAGTGGGATAATCACCTGATCCGTATAAGTAACCAAGCGGTTATAATTGAATCTTGAGATATCGTTCTCAGGGATAGCTGGTCCGGGATCATTAGTCCAGTACGGATCAATGTGAAGGCGGATGTAATTGAGATACCAGCCATCGGCAGCATTGCTGAGCTTGTTCATGACACCTTTATTATAGTTCAGAGCACCCTGCACATTGTAATTATCCCAGGTACAATAGCCGGAATTAGCACCATATTGACAGCCATTGAACCAGGGGCTGGGAGTTATGGCAACGCCATGTAAGACAACGTTATTGTCACAGGGATCTTTAAGGTATCTGCCTCCAACATGAAGCATTGGTGTTGCAGCCAATGCTCTTGCGTTAGCGCCGGTACTTAAGTTGGTTTCAGATTCTTCGAGTAAATTTTTTTCATCCATCGTAGAACAGCTGGAAAGAATGATTAACAGAAAGGCCAGTAGCCAAATTTTGTTTGTTCTCATAATTTATATATTTAAAGGTTTGGTCTTTTTTCAGCCATCAATATCCCGATAACCTATATAGGAGTATTGGGTAGATAAGTAAAACTTCTTAATTTTATTGAGGTTGGATTTGAATAAGAATATTGCTATATTTTCTATTAAACTGACTAATATGCTTGTCTCCCGACTTTCTTTACTTAATTCTTCAATATCTGTTTCGGTAGAACAATGGAACCATTTCTATTCAGTTGCTGATTTGAAATTTTTTCTTCTCTTTTTCTGGTTTCTTACGTATGTAAGTGTGGGGTTTGTGAAATTTAGAGTTACTATTGAGTATGGTTATTAGTTTTGTATAAAAATACATATAATATTAAATATAAATCAATATTTTATTAAAAATTAACAAAAAATTACATATCATAAATAAAATTGTAAGTCATATAATTATAATGCTTTTTGTGGTAGGGGAAAAGAAAAAACCTTATCATAAATTTTTATTACGATAATGCTAGAAAAAAGCGAAATAACTGTTTGCCTGTCTTGAAATTTCCTGCAAGAACACAAAAAAAATCTCACATAAGTGAGATTTTAATAAGGGTATGCGGAGTTTTTACAACTCTAAATTGTTGATTTTCTAAAAAAGTTTTTTCTAAAATTATACAGATTGTAAGTATTACATCTTAAACATAAATCCCTGTGATATCTTTTTGTTGTATTTTTTTTCGTCAAATCGGTAAAGAAAAGAGCCTTTTCTGGATGAGGTCATATCCTTTTTGTTGGTATTGATAAGGATGTCCATACTGTTGATCTTGCTGGTAAAATTCCGCTTATCGAATTTTTCATCAAAAATAGCTTCATAAAGATTCTGAAGATCCTTCATTGTAAATTTTTCAGGAAGAAGCTCAAACCCTATAGGTCCTGTAGAAGCTCTTCTTCTCAGTCTGGCTACGGCATCTTTTACCATTTCATTGTGATCGAAAATAAGGGTAGGTGCTTTTTGAAGGTCAACCCATTCTGCACTGTACTGCTCATTGATCTGAATATCTTTTTCAATATTAATCAGCGTATAATAAGAAATTGACATGATTCTGGCTGTAGGCTCACGATTAGCTTCAGTATAGCATTTCAGCTGTTCAAGATAAATATTTTCAAGGCCCGTCAATGTGTACAAAACCCTGTTGGCCGCTTCATCAGAAGTCTCTTCACTGCCAATAAAACCACCCATGAGTGACCATTGGCCCATCTGTGGTTCAAAATTTCTTTTTACGAGAAGGATTTTAAGATTTTCGCCATCAAAACCGAAAATTATACAGTCAACGGCAACAAGGTGTTTGGGATATTGGGAGTAATCCTCAGTCATCTTTTATATTTTATACAAAGGTAAAGCTTTTATGGATATAATTTTATGTAAATGTGATTCATACACTTTTAATAAGTATTCATTTATTTCAATAAAATTATTCTCTGTGGATATTTTGGGAGGTAAAATAGCTGTCAAAATTGAAGAATATCACTGAAATCTGTTTAATTATTTATGAATTTAATGTTAAAATTATGTTAAAATTAAAAGTAAGATTAATAATTGATATGTAAATAGGCTTAATGTTAAAAATACGATAAGGTATCAGCAATATTATTTAAAATTTTACTATAACGTATCCTGAATTCATTTTGATAGGGAATCGTATGATTTTACACTCTCGCTTTCTTGTAAATTGATTATCTTATTTTTTATGATAAGGTGTTACGATTTTGTCTGTTTTTAAGGCTTTGTGAAAGGTTTTAAATAAAAAAATGAATAAATCGGACTCAAAAATTGTTTCGTATATAGATTCTTTCCATTACTTTAGAAATGTTGAATTAACATTTATCCATGACCCCAAAACTTTCAGTTCTTTTATTGTGTTTTTTTTCATTTACCTCAGCACAGGTGAAGAAGAAAATTCACTATTTTCCTTTGGAAACTGTAAAGTTGTCTGAGAGTGTTTTCAACAAAGCCATGATGGCAGACCGGAAATATTTGATGGCGATGGAGCCGGATAGACTGTTGGCTCCCTATCTTAAAGAAGCCGGACTGAGCTCCAAAGCAGATAATTATCCCAATTGGGAAAACACAGGTCTGAATGGCCACATTGGAGGACATTATATTTCAGCATTATCATTAATGTATGCTTCTACAGGAGATCCAGAGATCAGGCAGAGGATTGATTATATGATCAGTGAGCTGGAGCGCTGCCAGAGAGCATCTCAGGATGGATATATTTCAGGAGTTCCGGATGGAAATAAAATCTGGAAAGAGATTAAACAAGGAAACATCAAGGCCACAGGTTTTGGTTTGAACGACCGCTGGGTACCTTTGTATAATATTCACAAATTATACTCAGGATTACGCGATGCTTACTGGTATGCAAAAAGTGAAAAAGCAAAAGCAATACTTATCAGACTTTCAGACTGGATGATAAATGAAGTCTCATCCCTTTCAGACGAACAGATACAGGATATGCTGCGCAGTGAACATGGTGGGCTCAACGAAGTTTTTGCGGATGTTTATGATATTACCCGGAATAAAAAATATCTGCAGCTGGCTCATAGGTTTTCTCATCGGGCTATTCTTACTCCTCTTTTGTCAGGGGAAGATAAGCTTACAGGTCTCCATGCCAATACCCAGATTCCTAAAGTGATCGGATATAAGCGTATTGCTGATCTTGAAAACAATAAGTCATGGAGCGATGCTGCTGATTTTTTCTGGCATAACGTAACGGAAAAAAGATCAACTGCTATTGGCGGAAATAGCGTCAGTGAGCATTTTAATCCTGTAAATGATTTTAGCAGTATGATAAAAAGTATTGAAGGTCCGGAAACCTGTAATACATACAATATGCTCAAGCTGACTAAAGAACTGTTTGCAACATTGCCCGAATCGTATTACATGGATTATTATGAAAAAGCACTGTACAATCATATCCTTTCCACAGAAAATCATGATCAGGGAGGCTTCATATACTTTACACCAATGCGTCCCGGACATTACCGTGTTTATTCACAGCCTCAGACCAGTTTCTGGTGCTGTGTGGGATCAGGAATGGAAAATCATGCCAAGTATGGGGAAATGATTTATGCCCGGTCGGATAAAGATTTATATGTCAACTTATTTATTCCTTCCACTCTTACATGGAAACAGCAGAAAATAGTGGTCCGCCAGATCAATAACTTTCCTGAACTTCCTGAAACAACGCTGATTTTTGATTCTGCAGGGAAGTCGGAATTTAATCTAAAACTGAGATGTCCGCAATGGGCAACAGCTTCGGATGTAAAAATCCTGATCAACGGAAAGCAGGAAAAAGCAGTGTGTGGTTCCGATGGTTATTTTACACTGACTAAAAAATGGAAAAAAGGGGACGTTATTAAAATGACTTTACCCATGCATCTTTTTGCAGAACAATTGCCTGACAACTCCAATTATTATGCATTTAAATACGGACCTGTAGTGCTTGCAGCAAAATACGGGACCGAAAATCAACAGGGACTCCTTGCGGACGATAGCAGAGGAGGCCATATTGCTCATGGTCCGCAGGTCCCTTTAAACGAAATTCCCGTTATCCTTGGAAATCCATCTGAGGTTCTCAGCCATGTAACACCTTTGAACAATAAACCGCTAAACTTTGCTGTAAAAGGTCTTTATCCATCTGAAAAATTCGGAGAAGGACTCTGTCTTGTGCCATTTTACAGTATTCAGGCAGAAAGATATATTATGTACTGGCCGCAGGCAGACAAAAACGGGATAGAAAATATGCTGAAGCAGAAAGCGAAAGAAGAAAAAGAAACGAGAAAGCTGGATATGATCACTGCTGATAAAGTTCAGCTGGGCGAACAGCAGCCGGAATCAGATCATTTTATAGAAAGCAAAGATTCCGGTGCAGGATATATGGAAGACTTCCATTTCCGTGATGCTAAAGGCTGGTTCAGTTACCAGATGAAAAATAACGAAAAAAATGCTCCATACCTTTACCTGCTTTATTTTGATGCGAATGCCAACCGCACGCTGAATATTGAGATCAATGGTAAAAAAAATATTGCTCAAAATCTGGAAGGAAAGTCCGGAACTTCACCTCAATATTTGGTCATTCCGATACCGGATTCAGAAAAGAATAAAGAAAACCTTACCGTAAAATTCCTGGCAGACGAAAAATTGATGACCGCTAAAGTCATTGAATTACGTTTACTTACAGATAATTACGAAAAGAAATAAAGCTGAACCAAATTTAAAAACAGATTTTTCCCATGAAAAACAGAATTCTATACTTATTATTTTTTCTTGCAGCCATTTGCGGTTTTGATGCAAAAGTAAAGCTGCCTGCTCTGGTTTCAGACGGAATGATCCTTCAGAGAAACCAGGATCTTAAGATCTGGGGATATGCAGATGCAGGAGAAAAAATTACGATTAAGTTTATCAATAAAACCTATAATGCCACCGCTGACCAGAATGGGAACTGGGCTCTTATGCTTCCAAAGCTTAATGCCGGAGGCCCATATACCATGACGATTAATGAGATCACTCTTAAAGATATTCTTATTGGTGATGTATGGGTAGCTTCAGGACAATCCAATATGGAACTTCCGATGCGCAGGCTCACACCTTTGTATGGAGATGAAATTAAAAACGCCAATAATCAGAATATAAGATTCTTCACAGTTCCGCAGAAATACAATTTTAAAGCTCCACAAGATGATCTTGACGGCGGGAAGTGGGAAAGTACAAACCCTCAGACCATTCTTAATTTTTCAGGGGTTGCTTATTTCTTTGCCAAAGAATTGAATGAAAAAAATAAAGTTCCTGTAGGAATCATTCATGCCAGTCTGGGAGGCTCTCCGGCTCAGGCCTGGATGGATGAAAAATCACTGAGAAAATATCCGGAATACCTTGCTGAAGCAGAAAAATGGAAAAATGATGACCTGATACAATCTACAGAATCCCAGGAAAGATCGTTAAGCAAAGCATGGTATGCGGAGTTGGATCAGAGTGACATTGGTTTTAATCAGCATTGGGAAAAAGATAACGGAAATGATTCCGGATGGAAAACCATAATGCTACCTGGATCATGGGAAGATCAGGAAGGTCCGTTTGACGGTTCGGTATGGTTGCGCAAAGAAATTATTCTTCCCAAAGGAGTAGACCAGAAAATAGCATTTTTAAATCTGGGAAGGATAAAAGATGCTGATATTACTTACATCAATGGAATTAAAGTAGGAAATGTAACTTATGAATATCCGCCACGCTGGTATGACATTCCGAAAGGTGTTTTAAAAGAAGGAAAAAATATCATTACGGTAAGAGTCATCAACGGTAGCGGAAAAGGGCAGTTTATTGCTGATAAACCGTATTATTTTGAAATCGACGGAAAGAAAACAGACCTTAAAGGCGAGTGGAAATATAAAATAGGAGCAAAAATGGAAAAAATGGCTCCCGGACAAACATTTATCCGCTGGAAACCGGTAGGGCTTTACAATGCGATGATTAACCCGCTGATTAATTATAAGATTAAAGGATTTATCTGGTATCAGGGAGAAAGCAATACAGGAGTTCCAAAAGAATACGCAGATTTATTATCAACGATGATCTCAGACTGGCGTTCAAAATGGAACAAAAAAGATATGCCATTCCTTATTGTACAGCTGGCCAATTTCATGGAGAAAAAAGATGAACCTCTGGATAGTGGTTGGGCCGAGCTGAGAGAGCAGCAGAGACAGGTTTCCCTTAATGTTCCTTATACGGGACTTGCTGTAGCTATTGATTTGGGAGAATGGAATGACATTCATCCCTTAAATAAGAAAACAGTGGGTGACAGGCTTGCTTTACAGGCCCTGAAAATAGGTGAAGGCAAAAAAATCATTGCTGACGGACCCGTTTATCAGTCGATGAAAACAGAAGGGAATACCATTATTCTCTCCTTTAAACCCGGAACAGATGATCTGGTACAGGGAAGCCTTAAAGGTTTTGCCATACAGCAGAAAGACGGCAGCTACCAATGGGCAAAAGCCAAGACAAAAGGCAATAAAGTCATTGTATGGAATGATCAGATTGCTAATCCTGTTAATGTGCGCTACGATTGGGCAGATAACCCGGACGGCAATCTTAAAAATAAAAGCGGTCTTCCGGCTTCACCTTTTACGACAGGAAAAAATTAAATTTAACATAGAAAACCTTATCAAAATCAATGGATAATCAGCCACAAAAAATATCGGTAATGGAGAAAGTGGGGTATAGCCTGGGAGATCTGGCGGCCAACCTTGTTTTTCAGACATTAGTGACCTACCTGACCTATTTTTATACAGATATTTACGGACTCAAAGCAGAGGATGCCTCTGTCATTACCCTTACCGTAGGTTTAATTGCCGGCTTTGGCTTTAATCCGCTTATCGGAGCATTGGCAGACCGTACAGGCACACGATGGGGAAAATTCCGTCCATGGATTCTATTTACCGCTGTACCGCTTGGTATTGCAGCCCTGTTGGCCTTTAGCACGCCTCACTTTACCTATCAGGGTAAAATGATCTATGCTGCAGTTACTTATTCATTATTATTGTTATTATATGCATCCAATAACTTACCATATGCTGCATTGAGTGGTGTTATTACAGGAGATATGGGAGAACGAAATAGTATTTCTTCGTACCGATTTGTGGCTGTGATGTTTGCACAGTTCTTTGTACAGGTATTTATGCTTCCCATCATTTTATACGTAGGACACGGAGACAAAGCACAGGGAATTGAAACCGTTATGACATGGCTGGCGGTGATCGGATCTATCATGCTGCTGATTACCTTTTTTACGACCAAAGAAAGAATCATTCCCAAGCCGGAGCAGAAATCAAGTCTGAAAGAGGATTTAAAAGATTTGTTCCAGAACAGACCATGGATTATTATGCTTACAGTTACAGCATTCATATTCATCACGCTGGCCATGAAAGGAGGATCGTATGTATACTATTTCAACAACTATGTGGATGAAAATGCACTCAAAAGTTTTATTTCACCCATTACAGCATTTTTTAATTCTGCCGGGATGAATTTCTTCGGAGAAGATCCAAAGTCTGCTGGATTCGGATTGTTTAACGCAGGAGGAATTGTGATGATGATTGTAGGTATTACCTTCTCTAAAAAACTGGCAGATCGATTTGGAAAACGGGACACTTTTATTGCGTCATTATTCATTTCTACCTTGTTTATCCTTGCTTTTATATTCTATCCTCCGAAAGCAGTGGGAATCATGTTCCTGTCGCAGATTTTACACGGCTTTTTTTACGGAATCAGCACACCGCTTTTATGGGCTATGATTGCTGATGTTGCCGATTATTCGGAATGGAAGAACAATCGCAGGGCTACAGCTATTATCTTTTCAGCCATGATGGTAGGACTGAAAGTAGGCCTCAGCATCGGAAGCTCTCTGGTAGCTTTGATTATAGGAAAATACGGATATATTTCTGTACATGGAAATGAGCAGATTATTCAGCCTGAAACAGTGGCGGCAGGAGCCAAAATGCTTGTGAGTATTTTCCCGTCCATACCGTTTTTCATTGCGTGCGGACTGCTTTTATTTTACAAAATCAACAAAAAAATGGAAGTTCAGATTGAAAAAGATCTGGCTGAAAGAAGAAAATAAAACGATTACTATGAAACGTATTTTAATTGGTTTGGTGGCTCTTACCGCTTCCGGGCTGTCGGCGCAGAAGTCTGACAGTACTTTAAAAAAAGCATTTCAGGATAAATTCTATATCGGGACCGCTATGAGTCTTCCTCAGATTGACGGGACAGATCAGAAAGCAGCAGCGATTATAAAAAAACAATTCAGCTCTATTGTGGCCGAAAATTGCATGAAATCGATGTTTCTGCAGCCTCAGGAAGGGAAGTTCTTTTTTGATGATGCTGATAAATTTGTTGATTTCGGAATAAAAAACAAGATGTTCATCATCGGACATACGTTAATCTGGCATTCCCAGCTTCCAAAATGGTTTTTTACAGATAAAAATGGAAAAGATGTTTCTCCTGAAGTATTGAAACAGCGCATGAAAAACCACATTACAACCGTAGTTTCCCGCTACAAAGGAAAAGTAAAAGGATGGGATGTGGTGAATGAAGCCATTCTTGAAGACGGATCCTACAGAAAAAGTAAATTTTACGAAATCCTGGGTGAAGATTTTATTCCTTTGGCGTTTCAGTATGCACAGGAAGCCGATCCCAATGCAGAATTATATTACAACGATTATAATGAATGGTATCCTGAA
Source organism: Chryseobacterium sp. GVT01B (assembly GCF_019970045.1). Taxonomy (GTDB): domain Bacteria; phylum Bacteroidota; class Bacteroidia; order Flavobacteriales; family Weeksellaceae; genus Chryseobacterium. Next base: position 238,665 of record NZ_JAHXYI010000002.1, on the reverse strand, counting down.
AAGGTGAAAGCAGTCATTAAAATGGTTGAAAAACTTAAATCAAGAGGAATCCGTATTGACGGAGTAGGAATGCAGTCCCACGTCGGGATGGATACTCCTTCTATGGATGAATATGAGAAAGCGATTCTGGCATATTCCAATGCCGGAGTTAAGGTCAATATAACAGAACTGGAAATAAGTGCGCTGCCTTCTCCGTGGGGAAGCTCTGCCAATGTTTCAGATACGGTTGCCTATCAGAAAGAAATGAATCCTTACACCAAAGGTCTTCCCAATGAAGTACAAGCGAAATGGGAAAAGCGTTACCTTGATTTCTTTGGTTTGTTCTTACAACATAAAGATAAAATAAGAAGGGTCACCTTATGGGGTGTTACCGACAAACAATCCTGGAAAAATGATTTTCCGGTAAAAGGGAGAACAGATTATCCATTACTCTTTGACAGAAAAGACCAGGAGAAACCTGTGGTACAAAAAATAATAAAATTGGCAGAGAAAAATTAAACTCAATAGAATTTTTAATTAATGAAAAAATCAAAATATTTATTCCCGGAAGATTATATGGCAGACCCTTCCGTTCACGTTTTTGAAGATAAAATCTATATCTATCCTTCTCACGACCGCGAAAGCGGAATTGAAGAAAACGATAACGGAGATCATTTTGATATGAATGATTACCATGTCTTTTCAATGGATAATGTGGACGGCGGAGAAATAAAAGACCACGGCGTAGTCCTTTCGGTAAAAGATATTCCATGGGCGGGGAGACAGTTGTGGGATTGCGATGTTGCCTTTAAAGATGGCAAATATTATATGTACTTTCCTCTGAAGGATCAGAATGATATTTTCAGAATCGGGGTTGCAGTGAGTGACAAACCTTATGGACCTTTCATTCCTGAGAAACATCCGATGATGGGCAGTTACAGCATCGATCCCTGCATTTTTGAAGATAAAGGAAAATATTATATGTATTTCGGAGGAATCTGGGGCGGACAATTGCAGCGCTACAGAGATAATAAAGCGCTTGAATCTGCTGTAATCCCTGAAAATAATGAACCTGCAATTCACTCAAAGGTAGCTCTGCTGAGCGATGATATGCTTGAATTTGCTGAAGCTCCTAAAGACGTGGTTATCATCGATGAAAACGGAAAACCACTGCTTCATGGCGATAAGCACCGCTTTTTTGAAGCATCATGGATGCATCAGTACAACGGTAAATATTATTTCTCTTATTCAACAGGAGACACCCACCTGATTTGCTATGCAACCGGGGATAACCCTTACGGGCCGTTTACTTTTCAGGGTGAAATTCTTACTCCGGTGGTAGGATGGACAACCCATCACAGCATTGTGGAATTCAAAGGAAAATGGTATCTGTTTTTCCATGATTCTGTTCCGAGTGGCGGTAAAACATGGCTGAGAAGTATGAAGGTTGTTGAACTGGAATACGATCATGAAGGGAAAATCAAGACGATTGATGGTTTGGAAGACCAGTCATAGCCATCTTTAATAATTTAAAATTTATCAATGCAATATCTGAGACTTTACATCCTATTTTTTCTGATGATTCCTTTGCTGATTTTTGCGGAGGACGGAAGTCAGCTTTGGCTTCGGTTTCCTGCAAAAAACGGAATATCGGCAGATCAAATTATTTCCAAAGGCAGCAGTCCAACCCTGAATATTGCCAGAAAAGAGCTGAACAGCCACTGGCAGGGACAGGCGGTAGAACTTCGTACCGAAAACAAAGACAAAAATCTGAAAGACGGTTACAGGATTGTTTCCACGCCTCAAAAAATCGTTATTTCTGCAGGCAAAGAAATAGGATTGTTGTACGGAGTCTATCATATCTTACGATTGCAGCAGACAAAGACAGATCTGTCTCATTTAAATACTGTTGAAAAACCATCATATGATGTAAGAGTTCTGGACCATTGGGATAACCTTGATGGAAGTATTGAAAGAGGATACGCCGGAAGATCACTTTGGAAATGGGAAGATTTACCTGGGAAAATTTCTCCGCGCTACGAAGAATATGCAAGAGCAAATGCTTCTGTAGGAATCAATTCCGTTGTTTTGAATAATGTGAACGCATCGCCGAATATGCTTAGGGAAGACTATCTTAAAAAAGTAAAGGTTCTGGCTGATGTTTTCAGGCCTTATGGCATTAAGGTATATCTTTCCGTGAATTTTGCTTCACCTAAAGTGCTGGGCGGATTACAAAATTCAGATCCGTTGAATAAAGACGTACAGAAATGGTGGAAAGACAAAGCTGCTGAAATTTACAGGTTAATTCCTGATTTTGGCGGATTTTTGGTAAAAGCGAATTCCGAAGGGCAGCCTGGACCTCAGGATTACGGAAGAACCCACGCAGACGGAGCCAATATGATGGCCGACGCCCTGAAACCTTACAACGGAATCGTTATGTGGAGAGCATTTGTCTACAGTCCGAGCAAAGACGACAGAGCCAAACAGGCTTACCTTGAGTTTGTTCCTTTGGATGGTAAATTCAGGGATAACGTGATTATTCAGATTAAAAATGGTCCGGTTGATTTTCAGCCGCGTGAAGCGTTTAATCCTCTTTTCGGAACTTTAAGAAAGACCTCCGAAATGGTAGAATTTCAGATCACCCAGGAATATCTGGGCTTTTCAAATCATCTCGTTTTTCTGGCTCCTTTATTCAAGGAAACACTGGATAGTGACACCTATTCTGACGGCCAGGGCTCCACAATCGCTAAAATAACAGACGGTACTTTAAGACCCGCAAAAATTACAGCTATTTCAGCGGTTGCCAATATCGGGGAAGATACCAACTGGACAGGACATCATTTTGCACAGGCCAACTGGTATGCATTTGGAAGATTAGCATGGAACCATCAGCTGAGTTCAGAGCGGATTGCAGATGAATGGCTTAAAATGACCTTTACCGATGATCAGAACTTTTTGAATCCGGTAAAAGAAATCATGCTTTCTTCTAGGGAAACCGCTGTGGATTATATGATGCCATTAGGGTTACACCATATTTTTGCAGGTGGACATCACTATGGCCCTGAACCGTGGGGCGATTATAAAGGCGGAAGACCGGACTGGTCACCAGTCTATTACCATCAGGCTGATGCTCAGGGATTGGGCTTTAACAGAACAAAAACCGGAAGTAACGCTGTTTCACAATATTTTCCACCATTGAATGAAAGATACGGGAATATCTCAACCTGCCCGGAAAATCTTATCCTTTGGTTTCACCATGTTCCGTGGGATTATACAATGAAAGACGGGAAAACCCTGTGGGATGAGCTGTGCTATACGTATGATTCCGGGGTGAAAAAAGTAAGGGATTATCAGAAAACCTGGGATAAAATGGAACCTTATATAGACGAACAGAGGTTTGCAGATGTTCAGTCAAAGCTCAGAATTCAGTCAAAAGATGCGGTATGGTGGAAAGATGCCTGCCTGCTGTATTTCCAGACTTTTTCCAAAAAGCCGATTCCATACGACATAGAACGTCCTGTTCATGAACTGGAAGATCTGAAAAATATTAAATTGGACATGGGGCATCACAATTAAAAAATGAGGCAGCTCTTTTTCCTGATCGGAAATGGAGCTGCCTCAAAACAATAAACTGTAAGTAAAATTTTAATCCAAATAATTTGGATTGATCGATATGTCAATCTATCTGTATATATTCCGGTTTATCGGAGAGAAATCATTTTGTTAAACACATTTCCGTTTTCTTCAACCTGTATGATATATTGATCTGCCGTTTTAGGGTCAAGATCAAAAGTGATATCCACTTTGCCATCAGCGTATTTTCTTTTTGATGTATAATAGTTTGTATTGGAAAGATCAGATACCGAAATACTTACAGGGCCCTTTACATCAGACATGTGAAGTTTTGCGATATGCCCTGAGATGGTATATTGGGGTTTATTGACTGCGCTCACAGGTGTCTTTTCGACTTCCATTGCATTTCCGTTACTGATTTTTATTCTGTATTTCTCAATCTTTATTTCAGATTCCGCTACCAGATAATAAGTTCCCGGTGCAAAACTCTGAAAATCATAAGTTTTCATTACATGATCTCCATCTGCAAGATTCTCGGAAAATATTTCGTCATGCGCATTGTTGTAAACAAAAACAGACACGCTTTTAGCATTAGAAAGCTCAAAATTTAAGGTTTTGGCTTGTATGCTTCCAAAGGAAAGGGAAAAATCTCTGTCCTTACTCATTACATTTGCTGAAAACAATAAGGTTCCTGCAAAAAATACTGCTTTTAATAATGTACTCATGGGTTAAGGCTTTTATTTAGAATTGATATTGCAAAGCTATGGCAGCAATTGTTCTCAGGCTATAATTAAATTTTCACATTTATGTACTATATTAACTTTGTTTAATGCTATTGGTATCTTATTTGTTAATTTTGCATATGAAATTATTTTATTTTGGCCTATGAAACATATAAGCCCTTCTTTTGAAGCGATAAGACCTACTATAGGAAGCAGTTTTACCAGCCTGAAATTTCTTACCAATGAGAATATAAAATCCCATGTCTGGCATTACCATCCTGAGATTGAGCTGATTTTTGTGTGCAAAGGTTCCGGGAAAAGACAGATCGGAAGCAGTATTTCTTATTTTTCAGATGGTGATCTTGTTTTGATAGGAAGTAATCTTCCGCATTGCGGACTTACCAATGAGAGTACCCATAATGATTATGAAATGGTTATTCAGTTTAAGCCTGATTTTTTAGGAGAACCAGTCTGGAATATACCGGAAATGCAAAGGATTTCTGCACTGCTTGAAAAGTCTAAGGCAGGAATTGTATTTGGAGAAGAGGTGAAAAAAGCAATAGGAAAAGATATTATTGAAATGCATGAAGCTTCTTCTTTGGATAGACTTTGCAGATTCCTGAAAATATTAGATGAACTGTCTGCTACTCAGGACTACAGGATCTTAAATGCAGGAAAATATTATCTTCAGACTCAGGTTGAAGACAATGAAAGAATCAATCTTATATTTAACTACGTCAAAGATCATTTCAAAGAATCCATTACCCTGGAAGAAGTGGCTGGTCTGGCCAATATGAAAGTACCGTCTTTCTGCCGCTATTTTAAGAAAATTACCAATAAAACCTTTACGCAGTTTGTTAACGAATACAGAATTACCCATGCCCTTAAACTTCTGGCGGAACAGCCATTGAGTATCACAGAAGTTTGCTTTGAATCAGGGTTTAATAACTTCAGCTATTTTAACAGGACTTTTAAAGACTACATCCAAAAAAGCCCTTCTCAATATCGGAAAGAATTTAATTATTTTATGGAGTAATTTTTATGAAAATCTGAAAATTCACCTCTAGATTATGATTTATTAAAATATAAGTGTAAATTTAACACTTATAAAAGCGATAATCTATGAAATTTTTTATTGATACCGCCAATCTGGCGATGATAGAAGAAGCCAATGCCCTTGGAGTACTGGACGGAGTAACTACTAATCCCTCATTGATGGCGAAAGAAGGGATCTCTGGAAAACAGAATATATATCATCATTACCTTGAAATCTGTAATATTGTGGATGGGGATATCAGTGCTGAAGTATTGGGAATTACTTTTGAAGAAATGATTAAGGAAGGAGAGGAACTTGCTGCATTACATCCAAGGATTGTTGTAAAAGTTCCTATGACTAAGGATGGAATTAAAGCCATCAGGTATTTTTCTAAAAAAGGAATAAAGACCAATTGTACTCTTGTTTTCTCATCGGGCCAGGCATTGCTGGCTGCCAAAGCCGGAGCTACCTACGTTTCTCCGTTTCTGGGAAGACTGGATGATATTTCAACAGATGGTCTTCAGCTGATATCAGAAATCAGAATGATTTATGGCAATTATGGTTTTCAGACGCAGATTCTGGCTGCTTCTGTCCGACACAGCATGCATATTGTTAATTGTGCAAAGATTGGCGCTGATGTTGTGACCTGTCCTCTTGCTCCTATACTTTCTCTTCTTAAGCATCCGCTGACAGATTCAGGGTTAGACCAATTTGTTAAGGATTCACAAAAAATGAGATAAGATCAGGCAGAGAAAGTATAAATCTGTTTTGAATTCAGTAGTTTTATACTTTAGATCTCCCAGGATATGTTTTATCATAAAAGATTGATATGGATGAACACTTAATCAACCCAACCATAGAGAAATTTAAAACCGAGTTCAAATCAGAACCCGAACATATTTTCCTTTCTCCCGGAAGAATTAACATTATCGGTGAACATGTAGACTATAGCGATGGATTTGTACTTCCTGCTGCCATAGACAAATACATCTGTTTTGCTGTCCGTAAACTCCCTCAGACAAATTTTTGTACCATCATAGCCAAAGATCTTGGAGAAAAATATACATTTGATGTCTCGATGGAAATAAAACCGGTTCAGCAGATGTGGATGAACTATATTCTGGGTGTTTTCAGCCAGCTGCAGAAACCGGAAAATCAGTTTTGCGGGATGGAAGTTGTCTTCAGCAGTACCATTCCGATGGGAGCCGGACTTTCTTCATCAGCAGCCCTTGAATGTGGTTTTGCCTATATCCTCAATGAACTTTTTGATCTTAGGATATCAAAAAAAGAAATTGCCGTGATCGGGCAAAAATCAGAACATTCTTTTGCCGGAGTTCAATGCGGAATTATGGATCAGTTTGCCTCTGTATTCGGGAAGGAAGATAAAGTAATTATGCTCGACTGTAATTCCCTGGAGCACCAATATTTTGATGCCGACCTTAAAGGATACAGTCTGCTGCTTTTTGATAGCTGTGTAAAACATGCTCATCTGACTTCGGGGTATAATGAAAGACGTAAAGATGTTGAACACGGAAAAAAAGTTTTAAGAAAAAATTTCCCGGAAATCAAAAAATTCAGAGATGTTACGCTGGAGATGCTTGATCATGTAAAAGAAGAGATGGGAAGTATTTCATATAAAAGATGTCTCTATCTTATTAAAGAAATCCAAAGAGTGGAAATGGCTGCCAGAGCTATTTCAGAAGGAAATATTGAATATCTGGGAACACTCCTCACAGAAACCCATGCCGGGCTTTCAACAGAATTTGAGGTCAGCTGTCATGAACTTGATTTTTTAGTGGAAAATGCAGTACAACAGGAAGGAGTATTGGGAGCAAGAATCATGGGAGGCGGTTTCGGAGGCTGCAGTATTAACCTTATTCATGAAACCAAAGCTGAGGAAGTGATCCGGACTATCAGTGAAAAATATCTGGAAAATTTTAATATTCAGCTGAAAGTTTATGATGTTAAAATTTCTGATGGGATAAAAGAATACACCAATGAATATATCATTTGATCCTAAAAAGCATCCTCACAGAAGATATAATCCTCTTCTGAATGAATGGATACTGGTTTCTCCACAACGTGCTAACCGGCCATGGCAGGGGCAAAGAGAAGAGATAACAGAAGAAAACCGTCCTGAATATGACCCAAGCTGCTATCTCTGTTCCGGAAATATGCGGGCTAACGAAGCCCAAAATCCTTCATATAAAGGAACTTATGTTTTTAATAATGATTTTGGAGCATTGTTGAATGAAGAAGTTGATTTTTCCGAGGAACAGCCAGGATTTTTTACCCTTCTTCCGGAACGTGGAATCAACAGGGTAGTATGCTTTTCTGAAAATCATAGCCTTACCTTGCCGGAAATGTCTGTGGAGCAAATAAAAAATGTGGTGAATGTATGGCAGGAGCAGTTCAATGAACTGGCCGCTTTGGACTATATCAACTATATTCAGATTTTTGAAAATAAAGGAAGCATCATGGGGTGCAGCAACCCTCATCCGCACGGTCAGATATGGGCGCAGTCGTCAATTCCTGTGATGGTTCAGAAAACTCAGGATCAATTGAAAACTTATTTTGACAGAAATAAAAGAACATTACTGGAAGACTATCTTGATCAGGAGATCAAGGCAGGGGAACGCATTGTTACAGAAAATGAACATTTTGCTGCATTGGTGCCGTTTTGGGCATCATGGCCTTATGAAACGATGATTATCAGTAAGCAGAAAAGAGAAAATATTGCTGCATTTTCTGAAGAGGAAAAAGAATCTTTTGCTGTCATTATTAAGAATTTAACCACGATATATGACAATCTTTTTGAAACATCATTTCCTTATTCTGCGGGAATCCACCAGTCACCTACAGACGGCAGAGAACATCAGGAATGGCATTTTCATATGCATTTTTATCCTCCTTTGCTCAGAAGTGCGGAAGTTAAAAAATTTATGGTAGGCTATGAAATGCTGGCTGAGCCTCAGCGGGACATCACCCCGGAGCAAAGTGCAGCTATATTAAGAAGTCTTCCTATCATTCATTATAAGAAAAAACAATAATCTCAATATCTTTGAAAAAGAATATGCAAATTGTAATTTTGATATACGCAGAACATTGCTTTTTCCAATAAAATTATGGAACATCTCTCCAATCTTATCCAAAGTTTTATTCAAATAAAAAAAGTCTGAATAAATCCTCAGACCGAAATTATTAAATCTTAAGAAAAAAACTTACCAACGCAATGTTTCTTCGAGAAAGAGCCGTTTTCCATTAAAGAATTAAAGAAAACAGGTTGGGTATCTTTTTTGTAACATTGGATTAGTTTTTAAGAGTTGAAATTGGTATTGTAAATGCGTAAATCAGCAGTAAAACTGCCTGTAAAATCAGTGCCCGGTTTCCTGAAAAGCGAGTAGGAAAGGAGCCGCCAAAGCGCCGGAGAGAAAACCCAGCCATAAGAATAATAAGTGAAAGATATTCGCTTTATATTCATTGTGCTGGTCTTTATTATCATTCATTACAAACAGCGCTGCCGTTCTTGCCAGGCTGTTTAAAGTTCCTGTAAGAAAATCGGTGTTGACCTTTTGGTTACCCATGAAGTGACCAGCAGGTTATGTAATGTGGGTGATAAGAAAAATGATAAGAAAACAGCTTGTCATTTTATGGTGGGCCCAATGGGTGATTTCTCGAATTTTTTTAAAGAAGATTTATTGCGAATAGAAAGTATATATGAATATTTTGAACCGGGAGATAAGCTGTTTTAATTCCAAAATTTATATAAATATGATCCGGTGCATTTAAGTATATCGTCATCGGCAAAAGATGCCTGAACAAAGATCAGCAATCATACCGATTCAATTTCTGGAAAATCCTTCATTTGCTTTCTAAACTGCGATTGATAAGATTCCCCGTGGTTAGTAGCCCAAATGGCCATTTCACGAAGCACAGGATATAGTTCTTTTCCTGCCGTTGAGAGCTCATAGGTAACGTGTGGTGGTACTACTGGTCTTGACTTTCTGATCAGGAGCCCATCGCTTTCCAACTGTTTCAATTGCTGGATCAGAACCTTTTCTGTTATGGTATCAATTGACCTTTTAAGCTCACTGTACCTTTTTTCACCAGATAAAAGATTGAACATAATGATCGGTTTCCAATAGCCACCAATTTTTTCCATAACAAAAGTGACAGGACATGATATGTGGGCATTACCCTTATTTTCCTGTATAACGGAAGTCTTTTTTATTGCTGTCATTTTATACCTACTATGGGGTCAGTACTTGTACAAAAGTAAGTATAAAATTAGATTTGTACAATAATTTTAAACCTTTAATAATATGAAAGTTACAGTCACAGGGTCATTAGGAAACATCAGCGGAATTCTGACAGAAAAATTAGTCAATGCTGGTCATGATGTATATGTTATTTCCTCAAGGCAGGAAAGAATAAGGGAAATCAAGGCCCTCGGAGCCACAGCCCTTGTTGGCAGGTTGGATGATGAGCACTTTATCAATAATGCATTTAAAAATTCAGATGCTGTATATACAATGGTTCCGCCAAGTTATGGAACAGCGGCAGAAATAAAGAAAGTAGGAGATGTCTATGTAAAGGCAGTTAAGGAAAATAGTGTTCCGTATGTCGTTAACTTAAGTGGTATCGGTTCCCATCTCCCGGATGGACCTGGTCCGGCGGGAGCCAATTACCATAACGAAAAGCAATTTGATTCTATTGACGGAACCAGCGTATTGCATCTAAGGCCAGGACTATTTTATTCCAATTTTTATGGGTCGGCCGATATGATATGTCAGCAACATATCATCGGCAATAATTTCGGTGGAAATATCATCCTGCCTCTTTCTCATCCTCATGATATAGCGCAGGTGGCATTTGAAGCATTACATCATCGTAATTTTAGTAAGAAAAGTAGTTTGTATGTAGTAAGTGATGAAATTACAGGAAAAGAAATTGCAGAAACTTTGGGAAAGACCATAAATATTCCGGATTTGCGATGGGTTGAATTTCCCGATCAGCAATTGCTTGAAAGTCTTTTAAAGCAGGGAATGAGTCCTGAAATGGCCCATACATATATTATAGATATGGGAATTGCTTTAAGGGAAGGAGTTTTGCTGAGAGCCTATTTTAAAGAAAGTCAGCGTGTATTGCCCGGGGCTACCGGCTTTAAAAAGTTTGCAGACGAATTCGCTAAAATTTTATTTTAAAAAAAACTAAAAATGAAAAGTATAATGAATACGGATTGGTTAAATCAGGAAGAATATCCTTTCCATTCTAATTTTATTGAATCCAGATATGGAAAAATCCACTACATTGATGAGGGAGAAGGTGAGGTCCTTTTGTTTGTGCATGGTAATCCCAACTGGTCTTTTGGATATCGTGAACTTATTAAACACTTTAGCAAAACACACCGTTGTATCGCAATTGATCATATTGGATTTGGGCTTTCAGATAAGCCATATCAGGTATCTTACCTTCCGCAGTTTCATGCTGAAAATTTAGAATCCGTTATCTCTGCACTTAAGCTGAATGATATCACCCTGATAATTCATGATTGGGGTGGCCCGATAGGAATGGATTATGCACAGAATCATCCTGATAATATAAGAAGGTTTATTGTCTTCAACAGCTGGTTTTGGTCAGTCAAAGATGATAAAACCCTGAGTGGTTTTAGTAAATTTATGGGATCAGCTTTGGGAAGGAATCTCTGCAGATATTTTAACTTCTTTCCGAAGGTATTAATGAAGATGGATCTCGGAGATAAAAAAACTATTCAAAAGCTATTCATCAGCATTATGTTAAGCCATTCCCTTATGCTAAAACCAGAAAAGGAACCTGGATTTTCCCAAGATCCTTCCTGGCTGAAGATGAATGGTTGAGTAGCTTATGGAATAAAAGAGACCGAATCAAGGAGCTTCCTGTACTATTACTATGGGGAATGAAAGATAAAGCCTTTCCGGAACCTTTCCTTGCCAAATGGGGTAGTGTGTTTCAAAATAACATCAAAGTAAAATTTGATTACAGCGGACACAATTCACCTGAAGAAATTGGTAAGGATGCCATAAAATATGTGCAGGGTTTTCTGAAAGCTTAATATTAATCATAGTACAAAAGAAGTGATTAATAATATTGGCACTATGCTCTATACCTTTTCTCTACCGCACTTTTTTACAATCTAAAAGAATTCAGAGAGTATTGGGAAACTATTCAAAAGGAGAGACGGTTTTGGTAAGTATCAGTGCATTCCACAAAAATGATATCAATGAAATAGCCAATGATCTAAAAATGATCCCACCAATTTCGTTAAAAAATACCGTTCCATATTTGGAGCGGGAAGAGGTGTTTCCTGGCCATTAGAAAAGACATTTAATGGCAAAAACAGATTCCGACAACCTCTGCCAAGCAATGGGCAAAAGATAATATTGACTGGGAATCGTATCAATAATAAATTACTTGTTAACACATTACTTAAAAGTATTTTATAAACTCTGCAAGCTATTGTATTGCAAACTTATTGCAATTTAGCCATACCGGAACAATAACTCTTTATTTGCCAGTGTTTGTCTTGTAAAGAACAAAAAAACGAAATCAAATAACTCAGCTCAATTTAAAATTCATAACAATTTCGCATTTTTGTTAAATGAAAACCTTTAGTGATTTAACAACCTATAATAAATATCTTAATCTTACTGAACCTTTGCATCCAATGATGGATAGTAGAGTATGTAAACAGGCGATCCCGAATTTTCCACAGTCGAGTGACGAGATACAGGTAAATCTCTTCAAAATTTCATTAAAGAAAAATTTTACCGGAGACATCAATTACGGAAATAGTAAATATTATACCGAGAATGGGTTAATGCTTTTTAGTGAACCGGGACAGGTTGTTTCCTGGGACAGCCTGACTTTCTGGGACGGTTATGCGTTTGTCTTTCATCCTGATCTGATCAAACAAAATCCAATTGCAGCCAAGATCCATCAGTACAAATATTTCAGCTATGAGATTAATGATGCTTTATTTATGACAGCGGAGGAAGAAGAGATTATCACCTGGCTTTTTACAAGAATACATATAGAGCTGCTTGAAAATAAAGTTAATGCAAACATCAATATTATTCTTTCACTATTAAATGTTGTTCTTTCATATGCAGATGCTTTTTATGAAAGACAATTTAAAAACAAAGCAACAAAGGCTGTTTCGGTTTCTTCAAAGTTAAAAAGCTTACTGCAAAACCGTTATAAAGATTTATCAAAACCTGTTTCTGGTTTTCCTACTGTTTCATCTGTTGCCGAAGAGCTTAACATGTCTTCTAACTATCTTACAGACCTTATGCGTGCAGAAACCGGGAAAAGTACAATCAGTTTTATTCAGGAGTTTATGATTGAGCAGGCTGAAATTTTATTACTTCAGACAGATATGAATATTAGCGATGTGGCTTATCAATTGGGTTTTACAAACGTTCCATATTTCTCAAGATTTTTTAAAAATATCAAAGGCATCTCACCAACAGAAATCAGAAATCAGAGAAAAATATAAGATATTCCCCGATTTGTGTTAAAAATCCAGTGTTTGTACAATTAATTTTGAACAGACAAAAAAATGTTTTTAAGATTACATCATTTAAAATTATTACTATGATTTTTACTACACAAAAAATAAGTGAGAGCTACTGGAAAGTAACAATAGATAATCCTCCGGTAAATATTTTCGACCCTGAATTTTCTGTCCAATTAAGAGAATTAATGAGTGAATTGGAAGCCAATGAAAATCTGAAGGTTGTGGTGTTCGAAAGTGCAAATCCGGATTTCTATGTGGCACACGCAGAATTGATCAATATTTTTGAATTTCCAAAAGGCACCGGAGAAACTGGACTGTCTATTTCCTGGCCGGATGTTGCCAAGCGTCTTGAGCAGGCTCCGTTTGTAAGTATTGCATCTATCAGAGGACGGGCAAGAGGTCTTGGAAGTGAATTTATTCAGGCTTTTGATATGCGTTTTGCAAGCAAGGAAAAAGCATTCTTTGCACAGCCGGAAATAGGAATTGGTTCGTTCCCCGGAGGTGGTGGATTAGAGCGATTACATCTTCTTACCGGTAAAGCCAGAGCTTTGGAAATTATCCTGAGTGGTGATGATTTTGATGCGGAAACAGCCGCAGATTACGGCTGGATTAACAGGGCTTTTCCAGATAATGAATTGGATGCATTTGTAGAAAATCTGGCAAATAGGATTGCTTCTTTCGATAAGAAAATTATTACAAGCATAAAATCTATTATGAATGAAAGGGTAATTATTCCGAGAAATGAGCACATAATGGAAACCCAAACCAAATTTTTTGCTTCCCTTACAGAGCCAGAAGCCAGAGGCAGAATCAAAAATCTGCTGGATCAGGGATTACAGACGTATGGTGATGTTGAATTAAACTTAGGTAAATATTTATAATGAAAGCAATTATATTGAAAGCAACTGGAGATGTTGACCAATTGGAATACATAGAACTCCCGATTCCTGAGATTAGTTCGGATGAAGTTTTGATAAAAGTAAAAGCCATTAGTATCAATCCTGTAGATACAAAAACCAGAAAAGGAGAAGGGATGTATAATCTGATGAAAAAAGATGATCCTCTTGTTTTGGGGTGGGATATTTCGGGTATTGTGGAGAAAAGCAGCAGCCCGGATTTTAAAACCGGAGATGAGGTTTTTGCAATGGTCAATTTTCCGGGAAATGGTAATGCATATGCAGAATATGTTGCAGCACCTGCTTCTCAACTAGCTATTAAACCTAAAAATATTTCCTTTGAAGAAACTGCTGTTTCAACTTTAGCGGCACTAACGGCTTGGCAGGCATTAGTCGTTAACGGGAAAGTTCAAAAAAAGCAGAATGTACTCATTCATGCTGCTTCCGGAGGAGTAGGACATTTCGCAGTACAGCTTGCAAAATATTTGGGAGCAACAGTTACCGGAACATCATCTGAAAAAAATAAAGACTTTGTATTGAGTTTAGGAGTAGACCATTATATCGATTATCATACTTATGATTGGTCTAAACAAAAACCTGAATATGATTTTGTTTTGGATACTATTGGAGGGAATAATATTGATCATTCGACTGAGGTCACTAAATCGGGTGGAACTATCATAAGTATTCCCACGGGACTGAATGAAGAAATTATAGAAAAAGTTAAATCAAAAGGTATAAACGGCTATTTCATTTTGGTAAGATCCAACGGTGAACATATGAAAGAAATTGCATCTCTTTTAGAAAGTGGAGCTATTAAACCACATATCTCTAAAATATTTTCTTTTGAAGAAATGAAAGAAGCACATCTTCAATTGGAGTCGGGTAGGACGGTTGGTAAAGTGGTTGTGGTTATTCCTTAAGTAAATTATATCAGATGGGAATCGAACCCGTTCATTATAAAGGTGGAATGTTCTATATTACAGGTCCAACCTGGACAGAGCAAATCATTAAATATTAATTAGTATCATTTTACCCTTGTTGAAAGTTTATAAATTCTGATATTTCAATAGTAACTGAAATATATTACTTCTGTGTCCTGAATAATCATATTCGGTCAAATATTCGACAGTCATTATCCATGGTTTAGTCTGATTCCATCTCTTGTAATCGCCTGAAAGATTAACTCTTTCGGGCTAAGATTTTTTGCCATATATAATCTGGGATCTTTTTTCATAATTCTTTTACACTCATATAGAACGCAAATACCCTTTTTCAAACCGCTGCATTTCTGTAAAATGTATACAACAACCGTGGATTTGTATTATCTCCCTCAATACTGTTATTGTCATCTTTGCATCAGTATGTTGAAGCAATGGATATTTTACATTAATCAACCAATTTTTAACCATTAAATTTTATAGCAATGAAAACATTAAAAATCTTATTCGTATTGATGCTGGCTTTTGCCGGTAGAACTTTTGCACAGGACAAAGCGGATGCCATATTGGGAAAATGGGAGTCTGACAAAAAAGATGTGAAGATGGAAATCTTTAAACAAGGTGACAAATATTATGGCAGATACCTTTGGGGCAACCAGATTGTTGAGAAAGATGGGGTGACCTCTAAAAAAGACACCAAAAATCCGGATGTAAAACTCCGTTCAAGAGATTTGATAGGAATTATCAGCCTCACAGGACTTATATGGGACGGAGAAGAGTATGTGGACGGTAAGATATACAATGCACCAAGCGGAGACACTTACAAATGTAAAGCCTGGGTTAAAGATGGGAAGATGAATCTTCGTGGCTTTATGGGAGTGTCATTGCTTGGAAAGACAGCAACATTCCACAGAATTAAGTAAAAATTTTAAAATTAATTCAAATTATGGAATCGTCATTGGTAGAATCCGGAAGTAAAGGCTAATGAAGAAAGGCGGTTCCATATATTCATAGAAAATAGATTTACATGAAAATCAAAACACTGATAATTAAGTTATTATTACTTCGTGATTCGGTGATTTTGGGAATACCCTGAGTTTGAAAATGTAGAGAAACCAATTTTTGTATGATGAGCTCGAGAATATGGCTCAGTTTGCTATTGAAAACAGCTGGTAGTGGGGAATTATTGAAAAGGACGGGCGCTTTGAAGTATTTTTAAAAAATATTTCGTTTTATAATAATAGAACCTTACAGACTTTTTAGTTTGTGAGGTTTTATTATTTAATTTTTGATCAAAATCAAAGGAATTTCTACAAAAGCATAATGGATTTGTATACAACAATAGTGGATTTGTCTTATCAGATGATCTTAATAAATCAGAACTTTGTACCAATAAAAATCAATACTATGAGTAAAGTAGCATTAGTAACAGGAGCTTCTTCCGGAATGGGAGAAATTACAGCCGTTTTATTAAGTCAAAAAGGATATAAGGTGTATGGCGCTGCCAGAAGAACAGATAAAATGAAATCTCTGGAAGCGAAAGGTGTTTCGGTAATTTCACTTGACCTGACCAAAGACGAGAGCATTGTCGACTGTGTCAATACGATACTTCAGAAAGAAGGTAAAATCGATATCCTCATCAATAATGCAGGCTACGGTTCTTACGGAGCTGTGGAGGATGTCTCTATTGAAGAAGCAAAAAGACAGTTCGAGGTCAATATATTTGGCTTGGCACGTCTTACCCAGTTGATTCTTCCTTCTATGAGAAAACAGCATTTTGGTCGCATTGTCAATATTTCATCCATTGGCGGGAAAATCTATACGCCTTACGGAGCCTGGTATCACGCCACAAAACATGCTTTGGAAGGCTGGTCAGACTGTCTGAGAATCGAGACCAAACCTTTCGGGATTGATGTGGTAATTGTAGAACCGGGCGGAATCAAGACTGAGTGGGGAAGCATTGCGGCAGATAACCTCAAGAAAACATCAGGCAGCGGAGCATATGCGGTAGGAGCTAATAAAACCGCTGATAACATGAAGCAAATGTACACTTCCGGAAAAAACCTTTCCGAGCCCGCATTGCTGGCTAAAGAAATTGTGAAGGCAGCAACAGTAGCAAAACCTAAAACCCGCTATGCCAAAGGATATTTCGCAGGTCCTGTATTGTGGATGCGTAAATATTTCAGTGACAGGATGTTTGATAGCATGATTACAAAAATGGCTTAGCCCGTTTCTTCTTTCTGAGTTGTTTGTATTTTGTTTAAATTTAAAAAGGAGAATTATGAAAGCTATTCTGATTGGAGCTTCCGGAGCCACTGGGAAAGAATTGCTGAACCGGCTTTTAAATAATGATGCTTTTGATGAGGTCGTGGCACTCGTTCGGAAACCATTGCCGGTGAAAAACCAAAAATTACAAACGATAATCGTAGATTTTGAAGAAAGCTGGCAATGGAAAGATGTCGTTCACGGTGATGTGGCATTTTCCTGTCTGGGAACGACTCTTAGAAATGTGGGAAGCAAGAAGAACCAACACAGGGTGGATTATGATTATCAGTATGAATTTGCCAAAATCGCAAAAGCTAATAAAATACCCTATTTTATATTGGTCTCCTCATCTACAGCGAATCACAAATCGCCGATCTTTTACTCAAGGATGAAGGGTGAGCTGGAGAAAGCTATTACAGAATTGAAATTTAAAAATCTTGTGGTTTTCCGCCCCGGTCCTTTGATCCGCCCAAATACTGATCGAATTGGAGAAAGAATAGGGGTTAATGTCATTTGCTTTTTTAATAAATTAGGACTTTTCAGGAAAATGAAACCTTTACCGGTGAGTGACCTTGCTGATTTGATGCTGGATTATGCATTAAACCCCGCAGAACGCTTAGATATATTGGAATCAGGTAGAATTTTGAACGAAATACAATTAATAAAAATATAAAAATTATATTATGGAATTGATACAACACACCATCAACTGGATAAAAGGCGAATTGTTTGAAGCCAAACTCATCGTAGCATTCGGCATTATAACAATAATGGCAGGTTTTCTTTTTTGGAAAACAGGTACTACACCTAATGCAAAAGCTTTGTTCATTCCTTTACTCGTTGCGGGGGCAATTTATTCCGCTATTGGTGGCGGCATGCTTTACTCCAACCCGAAACGTATGATGGAACTACCGCAAATCTATCAGAAAGATAAAGTGGAGTTTGCGAAACTGGAAAAAAAACGGGTAGATGATTTCCAGTATGGGTACAAAGTTTCAAAAATTGTAGCAACGGTCTTTTTCCTTGCCACCCTTCTGATATTCTGGAGCACCAGAAACCCAACGTGGATGGGCATTGGTATTGCGCTGACCTATTTCGCATTGGCAGGTCTCGTCGTAGATTATTTTTCGCAGGAAAGGGCAGATATTTATTACAAAGCGATTTTAATTGAGATACGAAAGTGATAGTTTTTTCAAAATTAAGAACTACAAAGGTAGAGAGGATCAATTCTCATATTTAATGAAGAATTCTTTTTCCAAAAATTGTAAGGCTGAAAAATATATTTAAGATTTTTAAAACTTCAAACTTATGGCCAAATACTTTAACCAAAAAATCAATAAAGTGCAACCAATTATTCATTTAAAAAGCATTTCTGAGATCAACAATTTTGTAAAAGGTGTTACGAAACATCCACTGGTTGCTGTAATTGACTTCAGCAATGTGGATGAGCTGATTGAAGAAGATATACGTGTAAGCTGTGATTTCTACTCCATTATGTTCAAAAATTACTGTGCCAATAATCTGCGTTACGGCAGGCAATCTTATGATTTTCAGGACGGAAGCCTGATTTGCATTGGGCCAAGACAGGTGCTCACGATGGACAGTGAAATTGAGAAAAAAGAAGATATGATGGGATGGGGTTTGTTTTTCCATCCGGATTTGGTTAGGGGAACTTCTCTGGGAGCGAAAATGAAAGAATATACATTCTTCTCGTATGAATCTTCCGAAGCTCTCCATCTCTCTGATAAAGAAAAGACAACATTATTCGACTGCATACAGAAGATACAGAATGAGCTGGAAGAGAATATCGATAACTACAGCCAGAGCCTTATCGTATCCAATATAGAAGTGCTTCTGAACTATTGTACAAGATATTACGGAAGGCAATTCATTACCAGAAAAACTTCCAACCGTGATATTGTCTCGCAGGTCGAGCGTATTTTGCAGGATTATTTCAATTCTGATGCGATCAAAGAGCAAGGGCTTCCTACAGTAAGCTATCTGGCAGAAAAGATCAACCTTTCTCCAAATTATCTGAGCGACCTTCTCAAAAAAGAAACAGGAATGAACGCCAAAGACCAAATCCATTATTTTCTGGTGGAAGAAGCGAAGAATATCTTACTTGGCAGTGACAAAAGCATCGGCGAAATTGCCTATCAGCTGGGCTTTGAATATCCTCAGTATTTTAGCAAACTTTTCAAGCAGAAAACAGGCAATACACCGCAGGAGTACAGGAATTATAATTAGATAGCTGGTAGGTTTATTTTAAAGAGGAAGGTTGTTGCTTATGACCTATAAAATCTATCTTGCAGAGGAATGCGGGTATCTATTTACGTTTAATTTTGACTACATTAATTCTTTGAGAACTAACGATATGAAAAAATATGCTCAAATTTTCCAAAATTTGAGCATATTATCGTTTGTGACCTCTACGGTACTCTCAAGCCCTTTATTGATGATTTGGTTCACCTGAGCCAAATTAAGCAAAAGTTATAAAGCTCATTTTTGTAAGTATTTTTTATTATTAGATTAATGCAATTATATATCTAAATCTTGTATGCTTCAACCCAATTTTAGAATTTTTGACGAGCATAAAAATCATATCGTTATATCAGGCTTGTATTCGATATTTTTGCCTTGATCAGATCTTTATTCTTAACTCTGATAAGCTGATGGCGGCCACCATTTTTTTTCGAATACTCCAATAACCCTTTAAGCAATGACTTTAATATGAAATGTAACCTCATCAGGGATCGAACCTGAATCTAAAGTTTAGGAAACTTTTATTCTATCCATTGAACTATGAGGCCTGTTTTAAATGAAGCTTTGTCGTATATTCTTTAAATTTTTTAACACAAAGACAAAATTCAATACATTGTTAATAAAGAAGCTAAGAAAGCGACAATGTCGCTGATGAAGCTATGCATTGGCTTATAAAGAATCAACAAAGTTGATTACATTTAGAATATAAATTTATATATTAAACTTTTGCGTAAAAAGTAAGCAATACAAAATACTTTTTTCAGATTTTGACTGCGTCAAATACTATTCAGAAAGTTTTATTTACAAAGGGTATATGGGTAAAAGAATCTGCCCTTTAGGGGCAGATCCAATAGATAAATACATCTCATTTTTTTAATTAGACAACAATAAAAAGCACAGCCGACAATGCTGTGCTTAAATTTTTATTTCAAATTTAATTGCAATTTCAATAGTAGTAAGAAAAGCAAATAAAGTTTCCACTTCGATGTTTATTACATAGTAAATGTAGTAATTATTTTAATACGAAATATGAATTTAATGTTAAAATTCACAAGTTATCCACAATTTGTTGTGGATAACTTGTGAGGTTCTTTGAAATTAGTTCTCAGAAAGGTATTGTAAAACAAAATCAGTTAAGATTTTTTTCTCTTCATCATTGCCTTTATTGTCCATGTGACTATGATTGATGGAAGTTGTTTGTACTGCCATAGAATACTTTTTTTGTTCTTCCTCATTGGGAAGCACACCTTCATCAGCCGGATAATCGTTAGAACGTAAAGTATAAATTTTAGGAACTGAAGTTCTCGGCAGGAACATTCTCCGGTTGTCCATTGTAATCAGTTTATATACCAGATCAGGATGCTGATTGCCGAATAACGCTGCCATATCACCACCGTTGGAATGGCCTATTAATGTCAGATGTTGGTAATCCAGTTTCGGTTTTGTTTTTTTCAGTTCATTAAGTACAAACAGAATATTATCCGAACCATTTTGCCAGAAAGGTCTTCTTACAAGCTGCAAATTTCCTTCTGTTGGCAGTGCTTTGTCTGTAGTTAGTTCATGTTGAATGCTTACTGTAAAATAGCCTTTTGAAGCCAGCTTTTCCGTTAAATAAGAATATACAAAGTAATCTCCGCCTTTATTGAAACCATAGCCATGATTGAAAATAATAACCTGTTGGTTGGGAATCTTTTTATCAGTTTTTGGATAATAATAAGCAACAGGAATCTTGCGGTTTCTGCTTTGATCAAAAAACGTTAAAGTATCCAGTTTTACTTCATAATCACGACTTTCAGTATTTTTATTTTGTACAGCACAGCTGGTTATAAAAAGAGGAATAGAAAAAAGGAGAGTAAAGAAGTTCTTCATGAATGGTTTTATTTGACAGAATAAAAGAATGATCTTAGTTCATCTGCAAATATATGAGGTAATTCCAGGGCGGCAAAATGACCGCCTTCATTCATCTTTTTAAAGCTGGTCACATTCACGAAACGTTCTGCCCATTCTTTCGGAAACTGAGCCTCACGAGGAAATACGAGCACTCCGGCCGGAACATTACTCTTTTGATGAACATACGTTCCGCTCCATAAAGCCGCAGCATCTTCTTTGTACATTCTCGCAGAAGATCCTATTGTTTGAGTTACCCAGTAAATCATAATATTGGTAAGCATTTCATCCCTTCCTCCAAACACTGTTTCTATTAATTCCGGTGGCGCTCCGGCGTTGATAAAGCTGATAATCCAGCCTGCAAGCCCTACAGGAGAATCGTTCAGTCCGTAAGCAAGAGACTGAGGCTTTGTAGACTGTACCATTGCATACGCTCCTTCACTGTACCACCATTGCTGAACAAACTGTGCAAACTGTTTCTCATCTTCACTCATTGTTGCCGGATCTTCCTGCCCGGTTGGATATCCAACATCTGTAAGATGCACCGCTTCCAGGACATCAGGATATTTTGAAATTAAGGCTTTTACGACTCCCATACCTATATCACCTCCGGCAGCACAGAATTTTTCATATCCAAGCACTTCAGTCATCAGCTTTTTCCAAAGATCAGCAACTCTTGCACTACTTACCGCTGTTTTATCAGAAAAACCAAACCCGGGAATAGATGGGATGATCAGATCAAAACTCTGTTCGCCTTCGGTAAGCAAAGGAATAATTTTATGAAAACGGTAATAGCTGTCCGGCCAGCCATGGGTAAGGATTAAAGGTTTGGGATTAGAACCTTTTCCTCTGATGTATTGAAAATGAATCAGAATTCCGTCTATACGGGTTGTGTACTGGGGGTGTTGATTTAACTGCTGCTCATGCATTTTCCAGTTGTAATCATTTACCCAGTAGTTGGTAAGCTCTTTCAGATAAGTTTCATTGGTGCCGTAGTTCCAGCCAGAGCCTTCAGGTTCTTCGGGCCATCGGGTATTTTGGATACGGTTTTGCAGGTCGGCTATCACCGATTCAGGAATGTTAACAGTAAATGGTTCCATATTAATAGATTATATTGGTGTAAAGTGATTATTTTGAAAGTTGCTGATAATAAGATCGTTATCAAAGTTATAAACTTTCTCTTTTAATAAGTGTTGTCAAAATCATAAATTTTTTGATTTTTTAATGATGAAAAAATGTAACTTTAATTCATTAAAATCTCGTAATACATATTACTATTATTCAGGTGTATTTTTAGCCTGAAAATCTTAGGTTCAATTTCTGAACCCTATACATTTATTATATCATATCTAAAAAGCAAAGGCAATACGTCATTTGTAGTATCAACAGTCATCAGCGGTTAATCTGCTGTTGATTATTGATGTTTAATATTAAAAAAAATCATTATGAATACCTATAAAATTGCAGTAATCGGAGGAACAGGAAAATCCGGTCAATATCTGGTTCAAACCCTTTTGGAAAAAGGATATTCCCTTAAACTTTTGTTAAGACATCCTGAAAATTTTACCATTCAAAATTCCTTAATTGAGGTGGTGAAAGGAGATGTAAGAGATGAAGCAGCTGTCCGTTCATTAATTGAAGAGACTGATATTGTAATGAGCACTCTGGGGCAGCCCAAAGGAGAGAAATCTATTTTCAGTGATGCTGCGAAAAATATCATCAGGGCGATGCATCATCATGGGATCAGTCGTTATATGGTAACCACAGGTTTGAGTGTGAATACAGCATCCGATCAAAAAAATGAAAGAGTAAAAATGGCTACAGACTGGATGTATCAGAATTATCCTGAAACAACAGCTGATAAGCAAAAAGAGTATGAACTTCTTATGGAAAGCAATCTGGACTGGACATTGGTAAGATTACCATTAATTCATCTTACAGAAGAAAGTTTTAAAACTGAAACAAGTCTTACAGATTGTAAAGGAGAAAGCATCAGTGCCACAGATCTGGCTGAGTTTTTGGCTTCTCAGATTGAAAATTCTGAGTATATCAGGAAAAGTCCGTTTTTGTATAATCTGAAAGAATAACTATTTTATTAATAAACAGAAGCAGTCGTCTCAGAAATGTCATTCTGAACGAAATGAAATGTAGTGAAGAATCTCATATATTGGTTATTAATGAGATTCTTCCTTCGTCAGAAATCGAAGATTCGACGTAGTCAATGACAAAGTTCAAACTATTTGAATTCTGAGACAGCTATTTCTGTTTTTAATATTTTTTATTTTTTACGGCCATACATCAGTATCCGCTTAAATGCATAGATGGCCGGATATTTTGTAAACCTTTGTGCGATACGTGATTTAAATTCGGTAATGAAATCTTCTTTTTGATTTCCTTCCAGACGTTCCAGATAAGGTAATAAGGCTGTTCCTGAAATAAACTCATATAAAGCCTCATGATCATCTGCAATAATAGGATAAACCTTCTGGAAAATTTCTATATCCTGAATTCCGTTATCAAAAAGAATCTGCGCATAATCATCCATTGAAAGCACCGGTGAATCACGGTTGAAATGATTTAGCTGTGATGTATAAGGTTCTTCATCTGCCATTTTCTTGAGAATTTGATTGAGAACATTTTCTTTCTGAACAGGCATCTGAATAGCTAACTGTCCTGCAGGTGCTAGCAGTCCAATGATTTTAGGGAATAAAGCTTCATGATCGTCTGCCCACTGCAAAGCCGCATTACTGAAAACAAGATCCCACTTTTGATCAGACTGTGCTGTTTCTTCAATGCTCTGAAGCTTAAAGTGTAAATTATCATTTTCAAACTTTTTCGATTTTTCGAGCATTTCTGCTGATGAATCAATTCCTAAAAATGTAGAACCTGTCAGTTTTTCGGCTAAAATGGAAGTTTGTTCGCCGGTACCACAGCCTAAGTCAATGGCTTTTATATTGTTTTCAGGTTTGATTAATGCTGCTAAATCGTAAAAGGGTTTGTAGCGTACATCTTTGTACTGATCGTATAATTCGGGATTCCAGGGCATAAAAATAATTTTGAAATGATATATAAAGGTAAAGAATCTATTTTAAAGCAGGTGTGAGAATACGGCCCGTTATTATTTAAATCAGCATAAAAAAAGCGACTGTTATTAAAACGGTCGCTTTTAATTTTATTGTTCAAGTTTTTCCTTGATGTATTTTGCGGTGTAAGACTTTTTATTTTTTGTCAGATCTTCAGGAGTTCCTGCAAATACAACTTCACCACCATGTTTTCCTGCTTCCGGACCGATATCAATGATATAATCGGCACATTTGATGATATCCGGCTGGTGTTCAATAACAATCACGGAATGTCCAAGATCAATCAATGCCTGTAGTGATTTCAACAGCTTCTGAATATCATGGAAGTGCAGTCCTGTGGAAGGTTCATCAAAAATAAACAAGGTTTTATCCGTTGTTACCCCTTTTACAAGGAATGAAGCCAGTTTTACACGCTGTGCCTCACCACCGGAAAGGGTAGAAGAGCTTTGGCCCAGTTGCAGATACCCTAAACCTACTTCCTGAAGAGGTCTCAGTTTTGTTACGATCTTCTCTTCATTATTATCTTTAAAGAATTCCAATGCTTCATTTACAGTCATGTGAAGGATATCCGAGATGTTTTTCTCATCAAATTTCACTTCAAGGATCTCGTTTTTGAATCGTGTTCCTTTACAAACTTCGCATTCAAGCTCGATGTCTGCCATGAACTGCATAGAAACGTTGATAACACCTTCTCCTTTACATTCATCACATCTTCCGCCATCTACGTTGAAGGAGAAATGTTTAGGTTTGTAGCCCATCATTTTCGCTACTTTCTGCTTGGCAAAAAGATCACGGATGTCATCATACGCCTTCAAATAGGTTACCGGATTTGAACGGGATGATTTTCCAATAGGATTCTGGTCAATCAATTCAATATTTTTGATCAGTTTTTTTGGGAATTCTACAGAATCATAGTCTCCTTTTTTACCACCCATTCCAAGCTGGATCTGAATGTCATTGGTAAGGATTTCCTTCATCAACGTAGATTTTCCGCTTCCTGAAACCCCGGAAATAACAACAAGGCTTTCCAGAGGAACATCTACATCTATATTTTTAAGGTTGTTCTGACGGGCTCCTTTAATATGAATCCATTCCTTTCCCTTTCTTCGTTTCTTAGGAACTTCAATTTCCAGTCTTCCTGTAAGGTATTCTGAAGTAAGAGTGTTGGCTTTTTTCAGATCTTTATAATCTCCTGCAAATACCAGTTCACCGCCAAGGTAACCTGCTTCCGGACCAATATCAATAATATAATCCGCGGCTCTCATTACATCTTCATCGTGTTCTACCACAATTACGGTATTTCCAAGGTCACGAAGATTTTTCAATACTTCAATCAGGTTTTCCGTATCTTTAGAGTGAAGACCGATAGAAGGTTCATCCAGAATATAAATTGAACCTACCAAAGAACTTCCTAAGCTTGTTGCTAAGTTGATTCTCTGACTTTCTCCTCCTGAAAGCGTATTGGACGTTCTGTTTAATGTTAAATAGCCTAATCCTACTTTCAATAAAAATTCCAGACGGGTTGTGATTTCATAGATCAGTCTTTTGGCAACTTCTTTGTCATGATCTGAAAGCTTTAGTCCATTGATTACCGGAGCCAGCTCATCCAAAGGAAGTTCTATCATCGACTGGATATTATGTCCGTCAACTTTTACCCAGCTTGTTTCTTCACGCAGTCTCAATCCTTCACACGTAGGACAAAGGGTTTTTCCTCTGTAGCGTGAAAGCATAACTCTGTACTGAATTTTATATAAGTTTTCTTCAAGCATTTTGAAGAAATTATTGATGGATGGGAAACTGCTTTTTCCATCACCTTTCCAAAGGAAACTTTTCTGTTCTTTTGTTAATTGGTGATAAGGTTTGTGAATAGGGAAGTCACCTGCTTTTTTGATGAAGTCTTTTTTCCATTCACTCATGGTTTCACCTCTCCAGCTGACAACGGCGTCTTCGTAGATGGATAATGTTTTATTGGGAACTACAAGATCTTCGTCTATTCCGATTACTTTTCCGTATCCTTCACATGCAGGACATGCTCCGTATGGATTATTAAAGCTGAAAAAATGAACATTCGGTTCAAGAAATTCAATTCCGTCCAGTTCAAACTTATTGGAAAATTCCTTTACTTTTTCAGTATCTGTATTTTTTAATGAACAGTAGCCGCGCCCTTCATAAAATGCCATCTGAATAGAATCCGCAAGTCTCTGCAAAAAGCTTTCGTCTTCTTCATAAGAGAAACGGTCAATGACAAGATTGATCGCCATTCCTTTTTCCGGAGTAAATCCAAAGCTTTCAAGATCCTCAATTCCTGCTAAGTTTCCGTTGATTTCCAGTCTTGTAAAACCTGCCAGTTTTAAAATATTCAGTGTTTCTTTAAAATTGTCAGCATCATATTCCAAAGGAGCTGTTAATAAGAAAGACGTATCTTTTTTGGATGCTTTGATAAAATCTACCACATCAGAAACCGAGTCTTTTTTTACTTCTTCCCCTGAAACAGGAGAAAACGTTTTCCCGATTCTGGCAAAAAGAAGTTTCATATAATCGTAGATCTCAGTAGATGTTCCTACTGTAGAACGCGGATTGGAAGATATTACTTTCTGCTGGATCGCAATAGACGGCGCAAGTCCTTTAATGTCATCTACTTTGGGTTTTTCTAATTTCCCCAAAAACTGACGTGCATAAGAACTTAAACTTTCAACATATCTTCTCTGTCCTTCAGCATAAATGGTATCAAAGGCCAGAGATGACTTACCGCTTCCTGAAACTCCTGTAATAACAATCAGTTTATTCTTCGGGATCAGGACATCTATATGTTTCAGATTGTTAAGATGGGCATTCTTAACGAAAATCTGTTGTTTTATGTCTATTTCTGTTGTATTAGCCATATTTTGTTTATTCATAAAAGTGACTGTACAGCATTAAGGCTGCCAGTATAATGGTGTTTTGCCACAGAATATTCCAAGGCTGTCATCAATTGAATTTTTCCTCTATTCTTGAATCTGTCTGATCTTTTTAGCTTCATTTTTTAAAAGAATACATTAAAAAAATACAGTTGAAACAGAATAGTTTCATCATAAAATTAAGACCCACAAAATTACGAATTTTTAGTGAAAATTTTATGCATATATTATTGTTAAAAATTATTATTATAAATGGTAATCACACGACTTAAATTGGAAAATAATCATCGGAAAATGATAAAATGAAGCTGGTTTTGTGATTTATTCCTGTTTTACTGTTTATTCTACAGCATTCTGTATAGTTTTAGAAATTATGTTAATTTTTTTTATGAAACTATTGTTTTGTATTTCAAAATTATTTAAAATTGTACCCTTAAATATGTAATAAGAAATGAGAAAATTATTCAGAGATCTGGTTACACATTTAATGAAGAAAAGATAGAATTACTCCCTAACACAGATGCAGCATTACGCTGCATCTTTTTTTATGACAACTATCATTTGCCTGTCTTGGTGAACTCCCTTACTTTTGGGATCTGTTATAAAAAACTACGGAAACGATTATGATCAAAAAGATAGGAAGTGCTTTTTTTCTGGGATCTTTACTTTGGGTAAATGCACAGGAAAAGACAACAGATATTGAAAGCATTGAATTTCAGGGGAAATTTATCTCTACACCTTATAAAAGTGCCAACCAGAATATCAGCGTTATCAGCAGAGAAGATATTGTAAATTCTCCTGCTAAAAGTATAGACGAAATTCTTCAGCAGGTGCCCGGAATGGATATCAGAAGGAGAGGAGCCAATGGGGTGCAGAGTGATATCGGTTTCAGGGGAAGTTCTTTTGAGCAGGTTCTTCTGCTTCTGAACGGAATCAGAATGAATGACTCCCAGACCGGACACAACAATATGAATATTCCGGTTGATTTGGATGAGGTAGAAAAGATTGAAATCATAAAAGGGCCTGCTGCCAGACGTTTCGGGCAGAATGCTTATGCGGGTGTTATTAATATTATTACCAAAGCTGTTCCGGGAAAAAAAGTGAAGATCAGTGCAGAAGGAGGAGATTTCAGTACGTATGGTCTTGGTTTCAATGCGCAGATAGGAAATGAAAAGTTTACCAATTCCCTTCAGGCCAATTCTGCTTCTTCGGAAGGATATATGTTTAATACAGATTATGAGATCAGAAATGTATTTTATCAAGGGAAACTGAATATCAAAAACGGGGATGTAAGAGTACAGGCTGGTTTTTCAGAAAAGAAATTCGGAGCCAATGGTTTTTATGCTTCCAGTGCTGCAACAAAACAGTATGAGGAAACACAGGCATCTATTGTAAGTGTAGCTCATCAGCAGACTTTTGGAAAGTTGAAACTTAATTCAAATGTATACTGGAGAAGAGGGCAGGATATGTACCTTTATAACAGATGGGATCCTGATTTTTACAGAAATATGCATATTGGAAATAATGTAGGCGGCGAGGTGAATTCCAGCTACCAATGGGGATTGGGTGCAACCGGAATTGGAGTAGAGCTTAGAAAAGAATTTTTGGTGAGCAGTAATCTGGGTGATAGAAACCGTTTTGTATCTCAGGTTTTCTTTGAACATCATTTTTCATTACTGGATAAAAAACTGAACATCAGTCCGGGAATTTCATGGGCCAACTATTCTAAAGAAGGAAATTTCTTTTATCCTGGTTTGGATGTCGGTTATAACTTTAATCCCAATAGTAAAATCTATGGAAATATTGCAAAAGTACACCGTATACCCACTTTTACCGAACTTTATTATGTAAGCGGAACAGAACAGGGAAATCCTAATTTACAGCCTGAAAATGCGCTTTCATCCGAGGTAGGATATCAATATCAGAATAACAGAATTTTAGCTAAAATAAGCGGGTTTTTAAGGAACTCCAGCAATTCTATTGACTGGGTTAAAAATGACCTGAGTGAAAAAGTATGGTTTGCAGAAAATGTAGGAGATATTAAAACCAAAGGAATAGAAGCAGAGTGGAGCCACAGGCCGGTAGACTGGCTGAAATACACGATTGGTTATACTTATATCGACAGTAAATATGAAGAGAAAATCGGATTGGTTTCAAGATATATTCTGGATAATCTGAAGCACCAGCTGGTTTCCAAATTAGAGGTGAAATTCCTGAAAAACTTTACCAACGAGCTTGTTTATCGTTATAATGAAAGAGTGAATCTTGGAACTTATAATCTTGTTGATGAAAAGCTGAGTTTTGCTAAAAAAGACTACTCAGTGTATGTTTTGATTAACAATATTACCAATACAAACTACACGGAAGCATTTGGAGTGGCAATGCCGCAAAGGTGGTTCCACATTGGGTTTTCTTACACAATTAATATTAAGTAGGTGTTAATTTAATATTAATGAAAGTTAATATTAACAAATTGTTAAAAAATATACATTTGCAAAAATTTTTTATGAAACGTCTTATAGGCCTAGGTTTACTACTTGGAATTTCTTTTTTTAAAGCACAGGAACATATTTCCAGCTTCAATGCAGTGACTCTGACCTATAAGTTTCATCCGAAATTTTTCCTTTACGCAGAAGGGCAGATGCGTGGTAATGAAGATTATACCTACCCTGATTATTACGAGATAAAAGGGGGAATAGGGTATAATCTTACCAAAAACCATAAGCCTTTCGTTGGGTTGGGAAGATATGTCAACTATAAAGAGCACAGTTTAAGCAGAGAAGAGTTCAGAGTATGGCTTCAGGATGTCATTGATATTAAAAAAGGCATCGTAAAGTTTGAAAACCGTTTTCGTGTTGAAAAAAGCTGGTTCTATGAGCCAAAGACAGATGTTACTTCCCAGAGAATGCGTTACAGATACCGTTTGAATGTAAGTGTTCCTTTAAATTCCAAAACAATTAAGAAAGGAACGGTCTTCGCTAATGCATATGACGAAATCTTCTTTGTAAGCCCAATGAAGCCTAGTTTTGCCAGAAACAGAGTGTATGGCGGGTTTGGCTATCAGATTGATGATTATTTTGGAATCGTGAGCGGATATCTTTGGCAGCGTGAATTTGAAGCGAAAGGGAACAAAAATTTACATTTCGTTTACCTTGCGTTAAATATCAACATTGATGGAACGGATCATCATACGAAGACTTACGATTTCCCTGGTGCGGATTAATTCTTATTTAAACCGGACTGAAAATTTAATAAATCCAGCTTAGAGTTAAGATAGTGATCGCTGAGTAATGCCCGGTATTTTTCAATCAGCAGGGATACAGCACTTACCTCATGTTCAAGATATTTGTCTTTATTGAAGTAAATGTATTCGGAATCTACAAATTCCTGGAAAAGGATTTTATCTTCATCACTTAAGGCTTCCTTATAAGCTGAGTTTTCAAGAAGTTCTCTGGTTTTTTGTTTAAAAGGTTCTTCTGCTTTTAATAACTTAGCTCTATGTTTACGGATTTCTTCAAAGGGTAAAGTGACTGCCATAAACTGCAGGTATACCGTAAATTCATTAAGACTTTTCTGATAATCGTCAAATTCTCTGTCAATAACTGCCAGTTTCTTATACTTGGCAAGCAGGTCTTTTTTCAGATCCTCATCAGAAATATGGTAATAATGCTGAAAGATAGCTTTGTCATTTTCAAGAAGCTCTTCCTGTACCTTTTTCAGTTCATTTTCAAGACCAGGAATAAGTTTTCTGGCATCCTTTGCTTTGTATAGACTGCCATCAAATCTGAAGGTTTTTATTTCTTTCGGATAGGTCGCCAGATATTGCAGAGTCTGTATGTCACTCTCTATTCCGGATTTTTCGTGGACCAGAGATACTTTTTTGTCACTGAAAAGTTCTGATGCATGATGAGGTGAGGAACCTGAAATTACAGCTTCAATATTTTCTACAATAGGATTATGCCTTTCGTAATATCCGTTAAAATCTGAACTGAAAGTTTTATAGGTGCTATCGTCCAGATAGAGTTGTATAAAGCTTTCATCATCTATCACTTCTCCTACATTTTTTACATTGCGTAAAGTGAGGAATTTTGACGTCATGATTTCGCAGATAGTATCAAAGCCACTGATGATCTCTTTTGCATACCTGTGGTCTGCAGCTGTATTCCTGGTTTCGTTTGTTTTAATCCGTTCAATTCTTTTTAAGATATCCGGATGTGAAGTCCATTGGTCTTCAATTTCTATTCTGGATTTATTATATCGGGTAAGATCTTCTGGATCTATTTTAGGAAGCCCGTTTACGTAGGGATGATTGTTTCTTTCGCATAAAATTTTCATTAAAGAAATCTGGTTCTTATAAAGATCTTTTGGAAGATATTTTTGCTGGCTTTCAACATAAAAATTAAAAGAATAATTAAAAGCCGCATCACTTAATTCCAGCCTTAACAGGGATGAAGTCTGCTCTTCAGGATTGGTAATAAAGGTTGAAATAGCATCTGCATGGTATTCCATTTCTCTTTGGAGAGAAGCATGGTTTTTGAAAAGAAAATTTGATATACTTTTAAGAACAGATTGAAATGCATTGATGAAACTGACCGATATCAGACCAAAAATTTTAAAAACAGCATTGCCTCCTGAAAATTCCAATATGAAATTTTCATACTCTTTATTATTGTAAACCGTTTCAAAGATTATTTTTTCAGCCTGATTCACATAGCCTCCCACTTTCATGCTTTTTTGAGAAAAATGTCCAAACTCATGGGCTAAAACGGATCTTAATTCTCCTACACTGGTTGAATTGATAAGTCCAACTCCAATCGTCAGATTTTTCTTTACCGGCAAAAACATACTCCAGAAAATAGAATTGTAGCTTACACTGGCATTCACATCGGGTGAAAGAAAAACTTTCTGCGGCGCTTTTACTTTGGTTTCAGCTACAATTTCATCAATAATGGCAAACAGCTCCGGCTGGTGGGATCTGTTGACTTCTATCAGATGACGGGTACTGTAATGTGTTTTTTTGAAAATAAATTTAACAAGAAATATAAATACAAAAATTCCAACACTTAGCAATCCTGCTGCACCAAAAACTGTAAAGTAATTGAGAGAAATACTTAACAGCTTTATTGCCCCGTATCCTAATAAGAATATCATCAGGAGTGAGGCGAGTATAAGTATCAGATAGATCAGGAAAAAAACTGAAATAGATACAATAGCAGAGACCAGCTTGGATTGATAAGCTGATGAAATTTTAGGTAGGTTATTAGTCATGTGTTTTTTTATTAATATTTCTCTATCAGATAACGATACGCTTTCAGATATTTGTTGAATCTTTTAATATCCTTAGGCGTAAGTTCCCTGTTGACTCTTCTAAGATCCATATTGTCACGAAGGTCATTCAGCTTTACCGCAACAGAGAGCAGAGATCTTTCTGTTCTTTTAATGAAATCATCATACTCTTCTTCTGGATCAAATTTGGTAAGACAGCTGATGGCGAAAATGATATATTCTGGAAACCCTTCAGACCTTAAATAATCCAGACTGAATTCTTCCGGATGATCTTCTACTACATCATGCAGTACACCAACTATTTTTTCGTCCAGTGTTTTACCATAATTCATCACACGCATTACGTGGGCTATGTATGGGGCATGGTATTTATCGGTTTGTCCTTTATGGGCTTTGTCGGCAATTTTGATTGCTCTATTCAGTAATTCTTCTTTTGTCATTTCTAATGAAAAATAGAGTACAAAAATAAAAAATGCCTTAAAAAAATAAGACATTTTTATTAAGATTATTTCAATTCATTTTAAAGATCCGCTTCATCCTCTACGTGGGCGTGTGGAGCATTGTTTTTTACAGATTCTATTCCGTTTTCCATGCCGTTGTCAGATTCATACATCTGGCTGGTTCCTATGATTTGTCCGTTTCCAGCCTTTAGATTGAAATAGCATCTGCCGTCATTGGCTGTATTTCTTTCAAATTTTGAATCTTCCTGTGAATAGGTCTTTACAGATCCTATTCCGTTTTCGCAGGATGGCCTAGTGCTGTAGCCCTGGCTGGTTAAAATAACCTGTCCGTTTCCTGCTTTGAGGTTAAACTGAAAGTCTCCGTTTGTTCTCTTAGAGATAATAAATTTTCCCATGTTTATCGTTTTTTGAATTTGTGTTGTGTTATTTGGAGGGTGTGAGTTTCTTCGGACTTACCTGGAACTTATCAGGCGTAATAGCGTTTAAAATTTTGTATTGCGAATAGTCCTTTGCAGGTTCTTTCAAAGCCAGATACATCATAGTATCATCAGGTTTCTTAATCAACATCTTATAAAGTTCTGTCCTGGGCTGATCTGATTTTAACGCAAAGTATCCGGGAAATTTTCCTTTGCTGATTATTTTTACGGTATCTGTTTTGGGAGTTGAAAGTAAGTTTTCCTTTTTTTGTGCTGTCAGAGCAGCAGATAAAAGGAGTAAGGGAAATAATGTCTTCATATTATGTTTTCGTGTTTTTATGGTTTTTAGTTATACTAAAATTAGCAAAAATTATTGAAATTTAAAGTTTTTTTTAATTTCAATTGATCATACCAATACTTTTTAAGTTTCATGGTCTGATATACTTAATGTTTGGTTTTATCATTTAAATATATAAAAAACGCCCCAAGATGAGGCGTTTTGAATCAAATTTATGTTGTTAAAGACTAATAAGCCCCTTTCTCGATATAGTGAGCCGCCACTTTTTCAGTTAACGCTACTACATTCGGGTGGTTGGTATACTTCGTGAATCTTCTTAATCCGGAAAGCATCATTCTCTGCTCGTCTCCTTCAGCGAAAGAAATGATTCCTTCTTTAGCCGCAGTGATGATTTTCTCAACAGCTTTGTAAAGGTTCAACTGAGCCATAGCTGCTTCTACAGAATCAGGAGAGAAATGTTTCTCTGCTCTTAATACTGCAGATTCTGCCATATAGATCTGGTTAAGGATTTCAGAAGCATTTAATAATAAGTGCTGCTGTTTTTCAATATCCATCATGAATTTCTGAAGTGCAGCTCCGGAAACCATCAGGAATACTTTCTTAAGATTTGCAATAATTGCTTTTTCCTCACTCATGAATTCTGAGTAATCAGGAACTTCAAATGAAGGGATACCCATCAATTCTTTGCTGATTGCCATTGCAGGAGATAAAAGATCCAATTCACCTTTCATTGCTCTCTTAATAAGCATTCCTACCGCTAATAATCTGTTGATTTCGTTGGTGCCTTCGTAGATTCTTGAAATCCTTGAATCTCTCCACGCAGCTTCCATTGGCGTATCTTCAGAGAATCCCATACCTCCGTAAACCTGGATTCCTTCGTCTGCAGTGTGCTGAGCAAGGTCAGAAACAAATACTTTAAGGATTGAACATTCTACCGCGAATTCTTCAACACCTTTCAATTCTGCTTCCTGGTGGCTTAATCCACCTGCTACCAATTCGTCTATTTTATCCTGAACGTTTTTAGCCGCTCTGTAAGAACCTGCCTCACTTACGAAAACTCCGGTTGCCATTTCTGCCAGTTTCTTTCTGATCGCTCCGAAAGTAGCAATAGAAACGCCAAACTGCTTTCTTTCGTTAGAGTACTGGATAGAGTGGTTTAAGATTCTTCTTTGTGCATCAAGACAAGCAGCAGCTAATTTGATACGGCCAACATTCAATGCATTTAAAGCGATCTTGAAACCGTTGTTTCTTTCCCCTAAAAGATTTTCTACAGGGATTTTCATATCATTGAAGAAAACCTGACGGGTAGAAGAAGCACGGATACCTAATTTATGCTCTTCTTCTCCGAAAGTTAAACTCTCAGGGTTTTCAAGCTCTGATCTGTTGATTACAAAACCTGTGATATTTTTATCATCATCAATTTTCGCGAATAATGTAAATGTATCTGCAAATCCTGCATTAGAGATCCACATTTTCTGTCCGTTGATGATATAATGTTTTCCGTCTTCAGAAAGTTTTGCTCTTGTTTTTCCTGAGTTGGCATCAGAACCTGCATCCGGCTCTGTCAGACAGTAAGCACCAAACTTTGTTCCTGTTGCTAAATCCGGAAGGTATTTTTTCTTCTGCTCTTCAGTTCCGTAAAGAACAATAGGAAGAGTCCCGATCCCCGTATGCGCTCCATAAGCCGTTGCTAATGAACCCGTAGTTCCGGAAATATAATCGCACGCAAGCATTGTTGTTACAAAGCCCATTCCAAGACCACCGTACTCTTCAGGAACAGCGATTCCCAACAATCCCATGTCACCCAATTTACGCATCGTCTCTTCAGTAAATGCATAATCTTTCTTTTCGAAACGCTCTCTCTGAGGAACTACCTCTCTGTCTATAAATTCTTTTGCTGAATCACGAAGCATCTTTTGCTCTTCATTCAGTTCTTCAATACTGAAAATTTCGTTTGCAGGAATTTGTTTGATTAGGAATTCCCCGCCTTTTAATGTAGCCATATGTTATTTTGTTATTTAATTTTTGAGACATTTAGATAATAGACAGATAGATGATAGACTTTTCATCCTTGTCTATTTTCTTTCGGTCTATTATCTCTTAGTCTTTTTTTCTTAGTCCCTGTTTAAAGTATTCTGAAATACCATTGTTGCTTTTTGAAATTCCTCAATCTTAGTTTCAAAGATTTCGGTTTTTTCAACAGATAAATATTTTCTATGATTTGCCAACAATATTTGTGTTTGCAATTCAAATGAAGAACCCAAAGAAATGTCTAAGAAATGACTAAAAGACTTATTTGTTCTGCTTGAACCTTCGGCTATATTTGATGGAATTGAGATTGCAGATCTGTCCATTTGACTTTTCAAACCGTATTTTTCATAAATTGGAAAAGTATCTGTAATATCTAAAGTTAATCTTGATAACTCCATACTCATTTGCCAAATTTTAAGCTTCTTAAAATTGTGCCTTTTAAAATCATTCATGCATTTCTTGTGTCTTTTACCTTCTATTATCTATCCGTCTATTCTCTATTCTCTATTAAAGTAGTTCAAAAATAGAAGCCGCTCCCTGTCCTGTTCCTACGCACATAGAAACCATTCCGTACTTGTTGCCGCGTTTTCTCATTTCGTCAAGAAGCTGAACCGTAAGTTTTGTTCCTGTACATCCAAGTGGGTGACCAAGGGCAATTGCTCCTCCGTTTACGTTTAGGATATCAGGATTTAAACCTAATTCTTTCTTGATAGCAACAGATTGAGATGCGAAAGCCTCGTTAAGCTCGATCAAGTCGATGTCTTTTAACTCTAATCCTGCTTGTTTCAAAGCTTTTGGAATAGCGTAAATAGGTCCCATACCCATGATTCTTGGCTCCAGTCCGGCAGCAGCATAAGCCACTAATCTTGCTTCAGGCTCCAAACCTAATTCTTTGACCATTTCCTCACTCATTACCATTACGAAAGCTGCTCCGTCACTCATCTGAGAAGAGTTTCCGGCTGTTACGCTTCCTCCGTTGGCAAATACAGGTCTTAATTTTGCTAAACCAGCTAATGAAGTGTCAGCTCTTGGTCCTTCATCTATTGAAAAATCAAACTTTTTAGTCTGCAGTTTCTGATTTTCGTCCAGGAAATTATATTCTACAGGAATCGGAACAATCTGGTTGGCAAATTTCCCTTCCTGATTTGCTTTTAAAGCCTTCATATGAGATTCAAAAGCAAATTGATCCTGTTCTTCTCTTGTAATGTTATACTGCTTTGCAACTTCTTCTGCTGTATAACCCATTCCCCAGTAATAATCAGGGTTTGTTTTTGCGATATCCGTTTCAGGAACCGGTTTATAACCTCCCATCGGGATATATGACATAGATTCTGTACCACCAGCGATGATACAATCCGCCATTCCAGCTTGAATTTTTGCAGAAGCAATAGCAATCGCCTCACTTCCGGAAGCACAGTATCTGTTTACGGTAACTCCCGGAACTTTATCTGTATTTAATCCCATTAAGGAGATCAGACGTGCAACGTTCAGCCCTTGTTCAGCTTCAGGCATTGCATTTCCTACGATAAGGTCGTCAATTCTGTTTTTATCTAATTGTGGTAGCTCGGCCATTAATTTTTCAATAACGGTAGCCGCCATGACATCAGGTCTTGTAAATCTTAAACTTCCTTTTGGAGCTTTTCCAACGGCAGTTCTGAAACCTTTTACTATGTATGCTGTTTTCATTTTTTCTTGTATTAAAGTATTTATGTAAAATGTATTTATGATTAAAATGTTTAAGTATTGAATTTCTGCTTCAACTTTGCCAGCATATTTTGTATATGCTTAATTTCTGAATAAATAATATTAAAATCATCATTTTTAAAGAAGTCCAAATCATTTGCAATTAATATCTGGGTTTCAAATTCAAATGAGGAGCTTAATGCTATATTTAAGAAATGTGAAAACTGAGCGTCTGTATCTCTGCCTGCTCCTTCAGCGATATTAGAAGGAATTGAATATAAACTTCTTCTTGACTGGGATGTCAATCCGAACATTTCATCTTTTGGAAAATTGATTGAAGCCAGATAAAATATTTTACAAAGCTTCATTGATTTTGTCCAGACTTCTAAATCTCTAAAATTATGCATCGTGAATACATTAATACTTTTTACATTTTACAAAAAAATCTAGTTTCTTAGCGGTTTTCCATTTTGTAACATGTACTGAATTCTTTCCAGAGTTTTTCTTTCACCACAAAGCTGAAGGAAGGTTTCTCTTTCAAGGTTCAATAAATATTGTTCTGTAACAACTGTTGGCTCAGACAGGTTTCCACCTACCATTACGTTGGCAAGTTTATCTGCAATCTTTTTATCATGTGCAGAGATAAAGTTTCCGGTTAACATCTGGTCAGTTCCTACGTAGAACATTCCTAATGCATCTTTACCAAGAACTTTTACTTTTTGCTCGATAGGTTGGGTATATCCTTGTTCTGCTAATAGCTTTGCTACTTTTTTAGCTTCGGCAATTTGTCTGTTTTTGCTTACGGAAACGATGTCTTTCCCTTTTTCAAGGATTCCCATATCATAAGCTTCATATGCTGACGTAGCTACTTTACCCATTGCGATGTTCATGAAAGCATCACGAAGTCTGTTATTTTTCACATCATCGTTGTGGAATTCTCTGGAAGTTCTTAAAGTCAGTTCTTTAGTACCTCCACCACCAGGGATTACACCAACTCCGGTTTCTACTAGTCCGATGTATGTCTCTGCGGCTGCAACCACTCGGTCTGCATGCATCGTCATTTCGCATCCTCCACCTAGCGTCATTCCGTGAGGAGCAACTACAACAGGAATAGAGGAGTAGCGTACTCTCATCATAGATTTCTGGAAATAAGCGATCGCCATATTCAAATCATCCCAATCCTGCTCGATAGCCATCATAAGGATCATGGCAAGGTTAGCTCCTACAGAGAAGTTAGCTCCCTGGTTTCCTACAACTAATCCATCGTATTCTTTTTCTGCTAAATCAATCGCTCTGTTTAATCCATCAAGGACTTCGCCTCCAAGAGAGTTCATTTTTGAACGGATCTCAAAGTTGATAATTCCATCTCCTAAATCTTCAATAGAAGCACCGGAATTGCTCCAAAGCGTTTTATTTTTTCTGATATTGTCTAAGATGATGAATGCATCCTGACCCGGGATTTTGTTGTATTCTCCTGAGTTTTTATCAACATAAATACTTTGTCCTTCATCATTAACTTTATAGAAGGTTTCTACGTTTTTCACCCAGTCTGAAACTTCGTATCCTGCATCTTTCGCAAGCTCTATACCTTTGGCAACACCTACAGCATCCCAGATTTCAAACGGTCCGTTTTCCCATCCGAAACCAGCTCTCATCGCGTCGTCAATTTTGTAAACCTCGTCAGAGATTTCAGGAACTTTGTGCGAAACATAAGCGAATAATGCTCCTAAAGATTTTCTGTACAGTTCACCCGCTTTATCTTTACCTCCGATCAGAACTTTAAATCTGTCGATTGGTTTGTCAATCGCTTTTGTTAATTCTAAAGTAGGGAACGATGATTTTCCTTGAAGTTCATACTCTAAAGTATCAAGGTTTAATCCGTGAATTTCAGATTTTCCTTCTGCATTTTTCACTTTTTTATAGAAACCTTGTTCCGTTTTTGAACCTAGCCATTTATTATCCATCATTTTCTGGATATAACCTGGAAGGGCAAATCCATCATTGAAATCGTTGGCTTCAGCGCCGCTCTGGCGAACTCCATTGGCAACCATTACCAAAGTGTCAAGACCTACAACGTCAGCTGTTCTGAATGTAGCAGATTTTGGACGTCCGATCACCGGACCAGTTAATTTATCAACATCAGAAACGGTAAGTCCTAATTTCTGTACATTGTGAAGAAGGTCCATCATAGAGAATACTCCGATTCTGTTGGCAATAAAAGCTGGAGTATCTTTTGCTAAAACGGTTGTTTTACCTAAGAATTTTGCTCCGTAATTCATATAGAAATCAATGATCTCAGGAGCTGTATCGTTAGTAGGGATAATCTCTAAAAGAGGAAGATATCTCACCGGATTGAAGAAGTGTGTCCCTGCGAAGTATTTTTTGAAATCTTCGCTTCTTCCTTCTGTCAGGAAGTGAATAGGAATACCGGAAGTATTAGAAGAAATCAATGTTCCCGGTTTTCTGAACTGTTCAATCTTTTCGTAAACAGACTTTTTGATATCAAGCCTTTCTACTACTACCTCAATGATCCAGTCCGTATTTTTTATTTTCGGCAAATCATCATCAAAGTTTCCGATTTTAATTCTGTCTGCAAACTTTGGTGAATAAAGAAGTGCAGGACTTGCTTTTTTAAGTTTTTCAAAGTTTTCGGAAGCAATTCTGTTTCTTACTACTTTGTCATCTTTGGTCAAACCTTTTTTCTGTTCAGCTTCAGTAAGTTCAAAAGGAACAATATCCAAGAGTGATACTTCAACACCGATGTTGGCGAAGTGAGCAGCGATACCGCTTCCCATAATTCCTGAACCAAGAACCGTTACATGTTTGATTCTTCTTTTCATATGTAAATTTTTATTTTTATAAGATTATATGATCCCCAAAGGTCTCATCATAATTTATTTTCTGTTGTTTAATAATTCGTTTGCTATTTTCATGATTTCGGTCATCACGTCTTTAAAAGCATCCAGCTTTTCGGGAGCAATTTTTTCCATCACCTTCTTGTTGAAGTTGACAACAACTTCTTTTGACATATTTCTGGAGTTTAATCCCTTATCTGTAAGCTTAATGATAACCTCTCTTTTATCAGTAGTTGTCTTTTCCTTATAGATATATCCGTTATCTTCCAGAAGTTTGATGATTCTCGTTAATGAAGTGGGTTCAATAGCCATCTTGGGACCAAGATTGGTACTTCGGGTTCCTTCTTTAGGGTCAATTTTAAGAAGAGTAAGGGCCTGTACCGCTGTGGAATCATGTTCCTGAGCGAGTTCTGTGTACATTTTAGAAACAGCCAACCAGGTCTGCTTTAAAATTAAATCTACGTTTTCTATTTTTTCCTTATTATTATCCATCATTTTTGCGCCAATGGTTTTACCCAAATATAATAAATATTATGCATGCATAGTATTTATTAACGTTAAATTTTGTTAATAACCTGATAATAAATAGATTAAATTGTATGATTAGCATAATACTATGCATGCATAGTATGTGGATTAATCAAAGAAAACCTAGTATTAATGAATGTTTGGAATTAAATTAATGATTTCTTCAAAAGATTCACATTGGTATTGGGATGAATCTTTAGTAATTACCCAAAAAGCATTCTGAAAGTCAAAATTAAGGGCGGATAGGTCTTTTGGGAAGTTTTTTTGAAGCAGAGAATACAGCATTTCCTTATGAAACTGCGGTGCCGAGATGAATGGCGGAATAAAAGTCTCATTGATTTGAAATAATGATGCATTGGTGAGTTCATCATGTTGGAGAAGAATATCCTCAACAATTCCTGAATACAGCTGTTTTTCCTTTACATACCATATTTTGTCTGCAAACTCTTTGGCCAATCTCCAGTCGTGGGAAGAAAACAGGATAAGTTTATTCTGTTCTTTAGCAAGTTTTCTTAAGGTTTTAAGAATAATAATCTTGTTTTTTTCGTCCAGATGGGTAGTGGGTTCATCCAGAATAATAATGGGAGAATTCTGGGTTATCGCCCGTCCGATAAAAGCTTTCTGAAGGTTTCCGTCCGACAGGTTTTTAAGAAGGGTATATCTGTATTGATTTAAATCCAGTTCTTCAATGATGTGTGCAACTTCCTCACGGTCTTCTTTTTTTAGCTCAAAATAAAAAGGGTAGTAGATGTATTTTCCAAGAGAAATAAGATCTTCAACGGTATAATGCTGCGGAATAATTGATTTTGAAAAAACAATAGCAATATTCTCAGCAATTTCTTTTACAGAAAGACTTTTTACATTTTTTCCATTAATAGAAATTTCCCCATTCAGTAAAGGGAGTTGGTGCAGAATAGATTTGATCAGCGTTGTTTTTCCTACACCATTATTTCCAATCAGCAGGCATACGTCACCAAGCTTCAAGTCCGCATTGGCATTGGAGATTAAAGTTGTTTTGTAGCCGATATTTGCCTGTTTGATCTGTAGGTGCATGTTTTTGTTGGTTATACGCGAAGACGCAAATTGTTTTACAAAAATAATGTTTTAAGGCGCAAGGAATTTGACTTTGTTAAATTTTTATCCTGTTTATTTTATAAGTTGTTTACAATTCTTGTTACTCCATTTTTGAAAATATCAGATTGAAAATTGAGCAATAGCCCCAATTTACAGTTTGTCATTTTTAAATAGGTTAAAAGCTGTGCTTTGTGAGCGGGCGATATATATTCAACAGTTTTTATCTCCAGAATTACTTTGCTTTCAACTATTAGATCAAGTTTAAAAGCATTGTCTATTTTCAAATCTTCATAAATAATAGGAAGTAATTTTTGCTTTTCTACATGAATGCCTGATTTTGTTAGTTCATAGAACATACATTCTTCATATACATGTTCAAATAGCCCCGCTCCAAGCTTTTTATGAATCTTTAATCCTGCTTCAAAAACTACTTTTGATAATTCATTTTCTGTCATTTGTGGTGTTTTATTAAGTTTAAATATATGAATAGTTGTTTAATAATTACAATGACTTTTATTAATGATTTGCGTTTTAGAACGTAGTAAAAAATAATTGTTCTTATAAAGTGTGGCTTGTATGCCTATTGATGCGAAATGTTGGGTAAACGCAAAGGCGCAAAATTTCTTAATGCAATTTGCATATTTTAAGGCGCAAGAAAATTAAAGATTTTCAGCAAGTGTTTAAAGATGTTTATGGTCTAGAATATGCAGTGTTAAATTTTATCGTAGATAAAATCTTTGCGCCTTAAAACATGATGTGGGTAAGTAAATTGCGTCTTTGCGTTTCCAACAAAAAACCTATACCTTATTCTGTTTCAGAAGCATCATCAGAATCACAGGAATCCCAAATACAGAACTTATCACATTCAGAGGAATCTGTGTTTTTTCCGCAATAACTGAGAATAGCAGCATGATCAGCATTCCCAGAAACATATTAAGAATCCACTGCTGCCAAAGTTTTGAAGGATTATAAACGAGTCTGCAGAAGTGAGGAACAATAATTCCTATAAAGAGAATTGGTCCCAGAAATGCCGTAATAGAAGCTGAAAGGAGAGAAGAAGCAACTATTATTAAAAGCTTCAGCTGTTTCAGATTTACACCTAAACTTTGTGCATAGGAACTGCCGAGAGAGTTTCCAATAAGTGGTTTTATGGCTCTGAAACAGATAAATGTCCCAATTAACACCAAAACAAACAATACATAGATCTGGTTTCTGGTCACCATGTTATTGGCTCCGAAAGACCATAATATATAGTTTTTCAAGCTTTGATTCTCTGCATAAAACTGAAGTAATGATACAATGGCTCCGGCAAAAGCTGAGACAAGAAATCCAAAAATAATAAGATAAGATTTGTCCTGAAATCTGTTAGACATCGACAATAATATCAGCATCAGAAGTAAACTTCCTCCAATAGCTGAT
Organism: Chryseobacterium sp. GVT01B; assembly: GCF_019970045.1. GTDB lineage: Bacteria > Bacteroidota > Bacteroidia > Flavobacteriales > Weeksellaceae > Chryseobacterium. Next base: position 195,518 of record NZ_JAHXYI010000002.1, on the reverse strand, counting down.
AAACTGAGGAAACTGTTTTGTAAAAACTCTGGAAGTAAAATATCGTGGGAAAAGAAAATATAAAAGGCGACAGACAAGCTGGCTACCGAAGTAATTCCCAATATATCAGGTCCTGCCAACGGATTTTGAAAATATTCCTGCATCAGAAAACCTGAAGTAGGAATTGAAATTCCGGCTAACATCATTACAAGAACACGATTGATGCGGATTTCAGCAATTTGATTATGATCAGAATTCTGGAAAAAATCCAGAAAATCTAAACTTAAAAATCCTGTATTCAGATTGATGACCGCACTCATAATAATGGCAATCACGAATAGCAAACACAGGATTTTAAATCTTTTTGACATGATTCAGAAAGAGTTCAGTCTATTTTTATTGTAAGAAAGAATCGATTTTTGAATTTAATACATCTTCCGTCATCATTCCCAGATATTCATCGGTTTTATCTCCTTTTCTCATAAAAGTAAAAGGAATAGAACCTCCGTCCCATTGTTTGAAATTGGAAGTGAAGAAATTTTGATCCAGTTTTTGTCCATCCAGTAAGATCACACTTTTTCCCAGCTTATTTTCTGTTGCAAAATTCTTTACAGCATCAGCCCAGTCAGCTTTATCATCAAGGTTGATGAAAGTGAATTTTACGGGTTTACCCTTCAGTTCCTCCATTTTACTTTTAAAACTTGGAATTTCTCTCATACATGGTCCGCACCAGGTTGCAAAAAAGTTAGTGACATATAAAGTATCATTATTTTTTGCTAAATACTGACTTACATTTTCAGGAGAAAGTTCTTTGGGAACATACGTACTTTCCTCAGCACCCGTAGGTTGGGCTACAGAAACAGAATCTGAAGCTGCTGTATTTTCGGTTTTCTGACCTTCTTTTTTACAGCTGTACAATGCAGTAAGGAGTAACGTGGATAAAATTATCTTCTTCATAAATTATTTTTTATCTATTTTTGAATTGAAGTTATGGAACAACAAATCTATAAAGGGAAACTGATACAGTTTCATCCGTTAAAAATAGCGAAAAAGGAAGAGCTGACCAAAAATACTTTTTCTCTGGAGTTTGATATTCCTGAGAATTTAAAGGAAAATTTCAGGTTTGAAGCCGGGCAGTTTGTCAGTATAAGATTTCAGGCACATGGTAAAGAGGTTATTAATGATTATTCAATGACTTCGGCTCCCTATGAAGGTAAAATATGTCTGGGGATAAAAGTTAATTCCGTTGAAGGGGCTACTTCGCAATTATTTCAAAACTATAACGCTGGTGACGAACTATGGGTGAGTGAACCCGCAGGAAGATTTACCATCGTATCCAAACCCAGTGAATTCAGGACGATTGTAGCTTTTGCTGCCGGCATTGGAATTACCCCGATTCTGAGCCATTTTAAAAATATTCTTCACAACGAACCCAGAACACGGTTATTTTTATTTTTTGGAAATAAAAGTTCTGACGATCTGGTGTATCGGGACCAGCTGGATAATCTTGCCAGAACTTGTGGTGACAGACTTCAGATTTTTTACTTCTTCTCGCAGGAGAAAACAGGAGATCAGTTTTTTTATGGCAGATTGGATGCCAAGAAATTAAATCTTATCATTAATCAGATTCTTCATCTGGATGATACAGACGAAGAATCTACGATCTGGGATGCGGTGGACGAAGTGCTGATCTGTGGGAAAGGAGAAATGATAAAAACACTGGCCAATGCCTGCTATCACCATGGAATTCCGAAAAAGAACATCCATTTTGAACTTTTTGAAGAATTCAATGATGATATTTATCCTGTAGAAAAAGAATTTCCTCTGATTGAAGATATAGAAGTTGAATTTACCATGCTTGGAAAAAAATATACTACTCATCTTCCTGATAACAAGGATAAAATCCTGCAGCAGCTTTTGATTCAAAAGTTTCCGGTTCCTTATTCGTGTAAGTCCGGAATTTGTGGAAGTTGTGAATGTTCTTTGGAAGAAGGTGAAGTAGAACTTCTTGAAAATGAATATCTTACTGAAAAAGAGGAAGAGCAGGGGCACATATTAGCTTGTATGTCTATTGTGAAAAGTAAAAAAATAAAGCTTAACTTTGATCTTAGTTGAGAGTTATTAGGAACATATTTAACCTGGGCTTTATATCATTGGAATTAGGAATTCTGATGATATGCTTCTGTAATGTGTGGGTTTTCGGGCTTACCAACGGGAGAACCTATACTAAAATCTCAAAAATCCCACCAAGAGAAGTAGCATTGGTTTTGGGAACATCTCCGAAAATGAGATCCGGAAAATCTAATCCCTATTTTACGAAAAGAATGGATGCTGCGGCTCTTCTTTATCATCATGGGAAGATCAAGAAAATTATAGTGAGCGGGGAGAAGAGTACAGGTTACAATGAGCCGAGAGCAATGAAAAATTATCTGGTTTATCTGGAAGGGGTTCCTGAAGATATTATTGTGGAAGACCCGAAAGGTTTCAATACCTATAAAAGTATTCTCCGTTGTAAGGATGTATATAAAAAGAAGAATGTCATTATTGTATCTCAGGGATATCACAACCTTAGGGCTTTGTTTTTTGCGAGAAATAATGATATGAATGCTTTGGGATTTGATGCTCAGGATGTCACAAAGTCCGAAAGTTTCTACAGAAACCAGACGAGGGAAATCCTCGCCCGTGTGATTGCTGTAGTCTATTTTATTTTAGGCGTTTCTCCAGATTAGAAAGGATATCCGAACGCGATATTAACAGTAGGTTTAAAAGGCTGGATATATTTAAATCTCCATCGGTCTCCATCAGGTTTATTCGGGTCATAGATCTTATAAGCAAGGTCAATTCTGGCCGTTACATAGGCGATATTAACCCTTAATCCGAATCCACTTCCGATACCTACCTGCTTCAGGAACTTATTGAATTTAAACTCGTCCCCATATCCGTCATTATAGTTACGAAGACTCCATGTATTTCCTATATCGGTAAATAAAGCTCCCTCATAAGTCTTATTGAATGGAATTCGGTATTCAATATTGGTGGTAAGCTTCAAATTATCTGTCATGTAAGTACGTACTCTTTCATCCACCTGAGAATCTGCAGGACCTAACCCTCCAAATGCCACCCAGGCTCTGATATCGTTGGAACCTCCATTAAAATATGATTTGATAATAGGCATATCCTGAGAATTTCCATATGGTATTCCAACCCCGATAAACTGGCGAAGTACCAATGTCTGGTTTCCATTGAATTTAAAATACTTTCTGGCATCAATATCAAATTTTATAAACTGTGCATATGGAAGTCCGAAAATGGTTTTTTGAGGACCGGTAACAACACCTCCGTCGTTATCCTTTTTATTGAATAAGCTTAAAATATTACCTGCAAGCTCAACTTTCCCATTGAAATAAAAGGCATTTGGATATTCTTTTTTCCCGATTTCACTGTATACAAAGTTATAAATCATGGAAGAAATAAGCACATCCTGCGTCTGTCTGTCTTTGTTCACCAAAGTTCCTGTAAATGCTGTTAAAAGATCTCTTCCCTGCTGATCGAGACTTCCACGGTAAGCATCATTCTCAATAATCTTTTTGGAAACTTCATCTACACTGAGTTTTCCATCTTTATAATCTTGTCCGGTTTGCGCAGTTTCCGGGTTAAACATAAAATAATTTCCGAAAACTTCATCTTTTACTCTTCCGTCATTCACAAAGTAATCGTAGTAGGCATCTTTATTTTTTGTCAGACTGACCTGAGTATTGAATAAAGTAAGCTTGTGATACACCTGATCATTAACACTTGCCTGATAGTTCAGCCCCGTATTGAAAATCAGCCTTCCCAAACCGATATTATTCTGTATGGATGCCCCCAACAAAATAGATGAAGTAGGCGTATATCGCTTAGGAATGAATTTATAGTAATTAAAAGGAAGCAAAAGCCTCGGGAAATTCAAAGATGCCTGAGCTGATATCTCATAAGCGGCAACTCTTTTATCAATATCTTTGGTACTTCTGATCGATCCAAATGTCCCTGAAAGGCTTGTGGAAAGGTTTTCTGCCCCTCTGAAAACGTTTCGGGTAGTAAGGTCCACAGAAGGAGAGATACCGAGATTCAAGACCTGAGAATAATTGATATCTGTTCCCAGTTTAAATTCGTACTTCGGAAGCGGTTTTAATACATATAATAAATCAACAATACTGTCGTTAGGTGAAGACATTCCTCCTTGTCTCAGGGAATCTCTGGCCTTAACGATGCTGAAATTGTTCATGGCCAAAAGGTTTCTCTTGGTTACATCAAGCTTAGTCTGATCAAAAACCTTTTTACTGTCCGGAATAATAGCTCTCCATATAGATGAAAGTTTATATTTGTCATTCATCGTATGGAACCTTATTCTTCTTAAGCTGTCTTTTTTTGTATTTTTAGGGTAATCACCAGGCTCATCTACAATGGCAACATCTATATTTCCGAAAGTTGAAATCTTATAAGGTGTATCCAGAGAGTCTTTATGGATTTCCAGTGTTAAAGGAATCTGCTTTCTGCTTTTAAGAGAATCTGCCACAAAATATACCTCATCATTCGAGGCGTTGAATCTGTAGAAACCAAACTCTCTCATCATATCAGTAATTCGGGTTACCTCTCTCTCAAGAACGGTCTGGTCAAGTATCTGCCCGGATCTCACAAGACTTTTGTTCAGATTATAGTTGTAGTAGCCTTTGATACCCTGATCCGGAATATTGTAAAAATAATCCTTGATCATGGTAGGATCGTTATGTTTAATAGAATAATTAACGGTTGCTTTTTTTGAAACAGAGTCCAGGCTATGTTTAAAGGTTACGTCTGCATCCCAATATCCTCTGTAAGTAAGTCTTTTTTTAATAGACTCAGCACTTTTTTCACTTCTGGTCTGATCAAGAATTACCGGTGGTGTTCCCCAATTATGCAGTAAACGATCAAACAGCAGGCTTTTTCCGACACTGCTTTTCATATCATATTTAAGGAATAAAGAGTCTCTCAGCTTCTGATTTCTCATCTCACCGGGATAAGTCATGTATTCATTAAGTATCGTATCATATTTCGGATCAGCCATATTGTACAGAAGAAGACTTAATGGCATGAAAAGGAATTGCTTTTTATTGGGCTTTTGCTGAATATAATCTTTCAGTTCCTCATCGAAAAATTCTTTCTTATCCTCGAACCCTAATGTGTTCTTGGTAAGCAGGTATTCGCCTTCAGGAACTTTTTTTGTCGTACTACAAGCATAAAGGAGACCAACAAATGTTGCAAATGAGATAATTTTATAATATTTTTGAGGAGAATTCTTATAATGCTTACAGCTCATACAATAAAAGTTTTACAATCTTTAGATAAAAAGAAGTTCAGACAAAAATACAATTTGTTTTTGGTTGAAGGTAATAAAATCATTTGTGAACTTTTTAATTCTAACTTTAAAGTTAAAGAAATATTTTCAACCGATCCACAAAAATTGGACCGTACTGATATTCCCGTTATCCATATCTCTGAAAATGAATTAAAAAAAATCAGTTTTCTTAAAACGCCAAAAGATTCCGTAGCGGTATGCTATCTTGCCGAGGAAGAAAAATTGACGGATAAGAATATACAGCTGGTTTTGGATGGAATACAGGATCCCGGAAATTTAGGGACCATTATACGACTGGCAGACTGGTTCGGGATAGAACAAATCATCTGCAGTGAAGATACCGTAGATGTCTACAATCCAAAAGTGATTCAGGCAACTATGGGCTCTTTTACAAGGGTTAATGTAGTGTATACTGATCTTGTGGAATATCTTTCTGCAACGGAAAATATAAATATCGGAACCGATATGGAAGGGGAGAACATCTACACGTTTGAGAAACCTGAAAAAATCAATCTGATCTTAGGAAATGAAGGGAATGGAATGAGACCGGAAACTGAAAAGCTTTTACAAAAAAGTATCAGTATTCCAAGATTTGGAAAATCCCAGTCTACAGAAAGCCTGAATGTTTCAATGGCTGCGGGGATTATTTTAGGTCAGTTATTTTCAAAATAATTTAGAAATTAGGGCCTAGGAGGTGAAAATGTAAAACTATTTTCTAAATCCTAAGCCCTAATTCCTTAAATCAGTTGTTCCATACTGGAAACACTTTTATTTTTCTGATAAACCTCCATTTTTTTTCTGACATACTTCAATGCTATAGGCGCAAGGTAGATCAATGCAGCACCAATCAGCTTTTTCTTCCAGTTGGAGCTTTTCATGTTCTTTTTGGCGTAATTTCCTACAATAGCGGTAACTCCTAGTTTAACAAGGCTGTCTGTAATATTTCCACCTTTGAAAGCAGAGCTTGCAATTCCTACAGCGGTATTTTTGTTAATCAACAAATCTTTTACTTCTGAGGTAAGCTGCTTGGCAATGATGTCCTTTCTGAGAACTACTTTTTCATCACCGTCTTCATCTATTTTTTCCTGAAGGTACTGATCACTTAATCCGTTGGTAAATGCACTCAGGCTTTCCTTCGTATTTTTGAAGGTAAGAAGATTCTCCAGATCACTTATTTCACCTTGAAGCAGTTTTTTCTTTCTTCTTAATTCTTCTATGCTCTCGTATTTTCTGCCCATAGTTTAATGATTTAAAAATTTAATAACCTGATCTGCAACAGTATTTACGATCTTAGTTTTGAAGGCAACGACGAATGCCATTACCAGTGCATAGAATGCAGCAACAATTAAGAATCCGTAAGAGTAATTATCCAGTGCTTTTCCGATAAGGAAAGCGATTCCAAAATTGAAAAGGATAATAAAAAAAGCAAAAGCAACAAGCAGTACTACAAAGTAAGTAATGAGCCCGGCAGAAAGAGACGACTTTTCAGTCGCTTCAATTTTCAGAAGATCTATTCTCTTGGAGGCGTATTCTTTAATAGTTTCTATCATTGTTTTTTTTTAAAGTTACAAAAAAAGGAACTTTTGCACAAAAGTTCCTTTCTGTAATTTACTTAAAAAGATAAATTACTTATTTTTTTAGATCGTTCAGTTCTGCTTCTACATCTTTTGCCAAATCTGCAGTTTTAGAAACAATCTGATCTTTATATTTGTCATATCCGTCTTTCACAGTATGAGCTACGCTGCTTGCCGTTTCTTTGAAAGTAGAAGAAATATTGCCATATTGGTCTTTTACTTTTTCAGAAACCTCTCCGTATTTATTTTTAGCCTGATCTTTAAGATCATTTGCTTTATCCTTGATTTTTTTTCTGGTTTCTTTACCTTCTTCCGGTGCATAAAGCATTCCTAAGATTACACCTGCCGCAGCACCTGCAAGAAGTCCTGCCAATATACCTGCTGTATTATTTCCTTTTCTAGACATTTTAAGTTTTTTAATAATTAATAATAGATTAGTTTTTACAGTAATAAAACTTACAATTTGTATACCAAAGGAGGCTTTAAGCCTATTAAAAATTGTTAAATCTTTTCGATGTGAGATAAAATAAGCTCTATTGTTTCTTCTTTGGTCAGTTCCGAATTATCAATAACGATGGCGTCCTCAGCCTGCTTTAATGGGGCAATTTCACGCTCGCTGTCAATCTTATCACGTTCTATAAGGTTTTGTTTTACCTGTTCTTTATCTGCTTCAATTCCCAAACCTTGTAGTTCCAGAAACCTTCTTTTGGTCCTTTCATCAATACTGGCAGTAAGAAAGAATTTGTAGTCAGCATTTGGCAGAACTACTGTCCCAATGTCACGTCCGTCCATAATGACACCTCCTTTTTCTGCCAAAGTGCGCTGTGACTGCAGCAAAAAGTCTCTTACTTCTTTCTGCTTGGCAACAAGGCTTACATTGTCAGATACTATATTGGTGCGGATTTCTTTGGAGATATCCGTGTTATTAAGGAAAAGGATAAGTGCTCCGTCGTTATTTTTAAACTCAAGGCTGATCTGGTCTAAAGAAGAGAATAATGTATTCAGATCAATTCCTTCATTTTCGTCCAGACAGTGCTGCAATGCATACCAGGTAACTCCTCGGTAGAGAGCTCCTGTGTCCATATGAATAAGTCCCAGTTTATCTGCAATGATTTTGGAGATAGAACTTTTTCCGGTAGACGAGTACCCATCGATAGCAATTACAGGTTTTTTCATACTGCAAATTTCAAGATTTTTTCTTAAAAATCAAGAGGAAGTAAGAAAAATTCAGAATAATTAAGAAAATTTAAGCCGGAAAGATTACTCTCCTCTGTGGCTTGAAAGGTCCATGGAAATTCCTATCTGATTGACATTAGAAGAGTTGTGATATCTTACGTGTGCATAATCTATACGAAATCTGGAAACTTTAACTCCAAATCCTGCAGAAAGTCCTGAGAAGTTTCTCTGATCTGCAACTGCCAGTTCATTTCCTCTTTTTACATTATAACCCAACCGGATGTTGAAATTCTTTTCCGGAAACAATTCAGCTCCCAATGAAAAGTGGTCTGCAATTTTTCTGCCGGCATTCACTTTCTGTCCGTCCAGATTATATTCTGAAGAAATGTCAAACTTCTGAAGATCATGCGCTGTAATGGTAATCGCAAGAGGGAAGTTTTTGATTATTCTGGTATATCCAAGATCAATTCTGAAGGGAAGATTTTCTCTTGTCCCATTGAATGACTTCAGCTGGAAACCAAAATTTCTCATCACCAAAGAAAGTACTTCTTTGTTTTTTTTATTATGATAGGTAATTCCCGCTGTTCCTGAAATTGCGGAAGAAGTATAGTTGTCAATTTTTGAGGTAACAAAATTAAGTCCTCCACCAATTGTCCAGTCTTCTTCAAACTGGTAGGCATAGCCTGCGCCAATGGCTACATCCGAAGCTTTGAATTCTCCGTTTTCGAAACCGCTTTCATCCGTTCTCGGTGTACTTCCATAGCTCATATACCTGGCATTGATGGTAGCCATATGGCCATTATCAAAGTCTTTGGCATAAGCAATAGTTCCGTATTTTGAATCGGCAAGATAAGCTGTTGCGTTTACAGAAAGCTGTTTATCAGAATCTTTATTTAATAGGGCAGGGTTTGCAATAGCAAAGGAAACATCATAATCTCTTATCGAAATTGCATCGCCACCCAAAGCAGCCTGTCTTGCAGATACAGGTACATTTAAGAACGGATAAACATTTGTTCCTGTTTGCGCATAAGAAACAATTCCTGATAGAAATAATGAAAAAATGATAATTTTCTTCAACTCAATTTATAATTAATGCAAAAATAATCCTTTTTCGTACTTTTCAAAATATTTCTTACATTATTTCTATTTAATATTTTTCTTTTATCAAAATTTTTAATGATTATATTTGCAAAATCAAATTCCGGGGAAACCCTACTAGTAAAAAGTTATTAAAAATAAAAGATGAAATATAAAAGAATCCTTCTGAAACTGAGCGGTGAGGCCTTAATGGGAAACAGACAATATGGTATTGATACCGAAAGACTACAGGAATATGCTGTTGAAATTAAAAAAGTAGTTGAAAAAGGCTGTGAAGTTGCGATCGTGATTGGAGGAGGAAATATCTTCCGTGGTGTTGCAGGAGCTGCAAAAGGAATGGACAGAGTGCAGGGTGACTATATGGGAATGCTGGCAACAGTCATTAATGGTATGGCATTGCAAGGGGCGTTGGAAGATGCAGGCATCAAGACAAGACTTCAGTCTGCGATTGAAATGGATAAAGTAGCTGAACCTTTCATCAAAAGAAGAGCGGTAAGACACCTTGAAAAAGGAAGAGTTGTCATCTTCGGAGCAGGAACTGGAAACCCTTATTTTACTACAGATACAGCCGCTACTTTGAGAGCAATCGAAATTGGAGCTGATGTAATCTTAAAAGGAACAAGAGTAGACGGTATCTATGACAGCGATCCTGAAAAGAATGTTAATGCTGTAAAATACAATTCATTATCTTTCGATGAAGTATTTGAAAAAAATCTTAAAGTAATGGATATGACTGCCTTTACTTTGAGCCACGAAAATAAATTGCCAATCATCGTATTCGATATGAATAAAGACGGTAACCTGTCAAAAATTGTAGACGGAGAAAATGTAGGTACTTTGGTTGATTTATAATCAATTTATTAGAAAAAATATAAAAAACACCTGCCACGATTATCGTGACAGGTGTTTTGTTTTTATAGCAGTTTTAACACCTATTTGTCTGCTTCAATATTTTGCGTGGCATTTTCCTTTTCAACCAGAGTGTAGTGGGAGAAAACCCATTCAATGATCTGATTTATTATTTTCATGATCATTTCAAACTCGGTGACAGCAGTTACTCCCGGTACCAGCTTCACAACGTCCGGTTTGGGCAATGGCTTTGGTAGAATAAGACCAGTCACCTGAGGATCAGATCCGGTTGCAGGAATACCATTATACATGCCCACATGTTGTACTGATAACTGAAGCATATAATCTTGTAAGGTTGCCGGAGGTGTTTTGATGCTGATCGAGGAACTGCTTGAGTGTTGCAGTTGGCCCGGAAGCGATTGGTTTTGTATTCTTGTATAGCTGGCTCCTGATTTTGAAGAATCATCAATAGCCATCTTCTGTAAAGCTTTTAATATGGAAGCCGTCATATTGGTAGTGGCCTGTCCATATATAGTTGCAATTTTTTCCAGTTCTGATACCGGCCACGCATGAGGCACAACATCCAGATCATTCCAGTGCATGGTATTCCAGCTTTGGTAAGTGCCTGATTGTTGCTGCCATCCGGGTGGCAATGGCGGGAATTTGCTGTTGAACAGGCTGGCAAATGCTGCCTCACCCGGAGTTGGTCCGGCGGTAGGATATACAAGTGTTACACCGAATGCATTCAGATCTTTATTTTCTTTCAGATAAAGGGCAAGGGTAGGTGATAATGCTCCTGCAAGACTGTGTCCGCAAAATATAATAGCTGTACCCGGTTCCGGATTTAAGCCTGCAAGAAACTGCTGCAGTGTAGTTTTAGGTGAAGCAGCAGAATCAGGGCTTTCAAGTCCGAGAAGGATACTTACACCGGTAGCGGTACCTTTTGAAATATAAGGATCAGTGCCATTATAAGCTGATGGAGCAAAACTGGAAGGGTTATAAGTCGTCCAGTTTACCACTTCTGAAACTGAGAAATCTTCTGTTTCCCAATCGTAAAGGGATGATGGATTAGTTGCTGCAATAGCAACAACATAAGTGGGCAATGTAGGACCTCCCGGAAATGCAACAGCGTCACATTTAACTACGTATAATGCATTATCTGCAACTCCCGTAGGAACTCCCTTTTCATTTTTTTCTTCGATCAGGGCAGGCCCCCAGACAAGATCCCAGCTTCCTAATTCCGATAGAACTGAAGGATTAGCTGTGGAAGGTGTTTTCTGATCCATTATTTTAACCGGAGGAACATTGTTAAAATAATAGGATAAATCATACTGAAGCTGTTGCTGTAGCTGGATACCAAAACCGTTGTAGCCTCCTGCGCGGTTGGCAAGACCTGCCATACCAAATACTTGTTGATAGGCATCTAAAGATGGATTTGTCATAATGTGATTGGTTTAAATTAGTTTATAAAGTGATTATGAATTCTTTTACATAAAATTCTCTTTTGTGTGATATTATAATCTCTGTTGAGAACTTTACTAAATGATAAAGTAAAATAAGTCATAAAAAATGGCTTGTAAATCAGTAGAAATAACCAAAATATCCTATAGGTATTTGTACCGGAAGACTTCATTTAGGACCATTAAAAGCCATCTTCTTTTTTTTAAGCAGGGACAAGTACACAAAATCCATCTGTGAAATACCTATTATTCAAAAACAATCATTATTTTTGCAGCACTGAATAGAAAAAAATAGTTTAAAACAGTGAAAGAACACTAGTGTTTACAGGGTTTTTGAGTTTTAACTAATTGATATTCAGATTAATTAATAGATGTGTAATTTATCAAACTTTAATATAATAATGGAAGAATTAGATCTTATATTAGAATCTGTAAAACAAGACATGGATGCAGCTGTAAAGCACCTGGATCACGCATTTCAAAGAATTAGAGCAGGACGTGCTTCTACATCAATGGTTCAGGATGTAATGGTAGAATACTATGGAGCAATGACTCCTATCAACCAGGTTGCGAATGTTTCTGTTCCGGATGCAATGACAATCTCTATTCAACCTTGGGACAGAACGGCAATCAATGCGATTGAGAAAGCGATCATCAATTCAAACTTAGGTTTCGCACCTTCTAACAACGGAGAAAACATTATTCTGAATGTTCCGCCTTTAACAGAGGAAAGAAGAAAAGAGCTTGCAAAACAGGCTAAAGTGGAAACTGAAAATACTAAAGTAACAGTAAGAAACGCAAGACAAGAAGGTTTGAAAGAACTTAAAAAATTAGACGGTGTTTCTGAAGATGTTGTAAAAGGAGTGGAAGAAGAAATCCAGACTTATACAGACAAATATGTAAAGCTTTGTGATGAGCATCTTAAGACAAAAGAAGCTGAAATTATGAAAGTATAATTTTCAGTTGTTGAAAATAAAAGAGAGGTTTCCGATGGGAAGCCTCTTTTTTTTCTTCCAGATAAGCTTGTTCTATTGCTTTTAAACTATGTATTTGGTGTTTTTGTTTAGAACTTTATCGTAAAGAGGTATCATTCCATAATATATTGATGAGTATTTGCGTTAATTCATTATATTTATAGAATTATTCCTGCAGACTTAACTTAAAACAGGAAATTAAACATTTTAAAAGTGATGACGAAGATTATTGGTGTAGGCAACTACATACCATCTGAAACGATAACCAATCTGTTTTTTGATAAGCATATTTTTCTTAATGAAAAGGGTATATTATTGAAAGAAAATAATACATCTATTACAGATAAATTAAAAAAAATTACGGGTATTGAAGAAAGAAGATACGCTCATAGTACAGAGGTTACTTCAGATCTTGGATTTATTGCAGCAAAGGCTGCCATTGAAAATGCAGGAATAGATCCTGAAACACTGGACTATATTATTTTTGCCCATAATTTTGGAGATGTTCGATTTGGAACAGTTCAATCGGATGCGGTTCCAAGCCTTGCGGCAAGGGTAAAGCATTTATTAGGAATCAGAAATAACTTCTGTGTGGCGTATGATGTCCTTTTTGGATGTCCCGGCTGGATTGAAGGTGTGATACAGGCTAATGCATTTATTAAAGCTGGTATTGCAAAACGATGTCTGGTGATTGGCGGGGAAACTCTTTCCCGTGTAGCCGATATTCATGACAGAGACAGTATGATCTACGCTGATGGAGCAGGAGCGGCTGTGCTGGAAGTAAATAACGATGATGACTCCGGAATAAAGGCCCACTTGTCAGCTTCTTATACCTTTGAGGAGAAAGATTATCTGTATTTTGGGAAATCTTATAACAATGATAAATGCCCGGATACAAAATACATCAAAATGGATGGGCGAAAAATTTATGAATTTGCCTTAGTAAATGTTCCTGATGCCATGAAAAAATGCCTGGACAGCAGTGGATATTCCATTAGTCAGTTGAATAAAATTATCATTCATCAGGCTAATGAAAAAATGGATGAGGCTATTGTTAGCAGATTTTACCAATTGTATAATACACCGGTTCCTGAAAATATAATGCCTATGGTCATTCATAAACTTGGAAACAGCAGTGTGGCGACCATTCCGTCTTTGCTGACTATGATTTTAAAGGATGAGCTTGAACATCATAAAATACAGAAAGATGATGTGGTATTATTTGCTTCTGTAGGGGCAGGAATGAATATCAATGCTTTTGTATATAAGTTTTAAGCTTAGAAATTGAAATTTCAATACTAAAAATAAAAAAGAGGTTTCCGATTGGAAGCCTCTTTTGCTTTTACAGACATTTTATAGGTTCTTTCTGGTCTTTATATTTTAGCAGTAATTGATATGTTTTAAGTAATTCATTTGTATCACATTGAATATCTTTACTTGGAATGTTATCCGCTGTTTTTTCTTTCTGATCAGATTTTATGCTGTATTTCTTTTCAAGGCATTTCAAGGGTTTGTCATTCTGAAGATAGATACGGGTTTCTGTAATATCATCTTTTGTAACAGGTTTTTCGGGAGTACCACCATCAAAATTCCATACGGTTTCCTGTCTGAATATAAAGAAAGGCTTTCCATCTTTTATAAAGTATTTTTCAGATCCGGAGAAATGGCTGTGTTCTGCGTAAAAATGCTCAATCACTTTGATCTCATTTTTGTCCGAATGGAAAGTAACTTCCCCTGAAGGTTCATCATTACAATCATAAGTAAATTTTGATTGACTTAGTTTTTTAGCCTCCAGTTGAGTCTGAAGGGCAGCATACCTTTTTTTAATCTGATCAATTGGATCTTCCGCAGTGCTGGTTTGTGCAGAATCTTTTTTTACGACAGAACTGTCCATTGAAGCAGATTTTTTATGAACTGTTTTATCATTTTTACATGAAATAACAAGAAATAAACTTGCTGTGAGAAATAGAATTTTCATAAGATCAATGGTTTGGTGGTGAATAAAAATACAAAAAATGTCACAAAAAAGGCTTTCGATTGAAAGCCTTAGTTTTTATTTGCAATTTTCATTGTAATCATAAATCACTTCATTGATAATTGAAAGTTTATCTACTGTAGCATTGCTGATTTCATCCCTGATAAATTTCCCGAAACCGGATCTCTTCTTTTCTTCATTTTTAAGAGAACCATATTCTCCTTTTGCTATTTTTGCTTTTACATATGGACAGTCTGCAAGGATGACTTTTGCTTTTGCAGGAGTGAGTTCTTCCACTTTTCCGCCTTTTTTAGAAAAGATATAATTGGGATTTTCTCTTAAACGGTCTGTTTCTGCCTGTGTAATTGCCTGCGTGCTATTGGGAGAAAGAGCTGTAGGATAACCATAGAGTTTATAAACGGTTACTTTACCCTCTGTCACTACTTCTGCGAACTGATCTGTTCTTGAAAGATTATTGATCGCTTTAAAACCTGCTGACAACCCTGTTAAGCTTTCAGAACTGTTTAGAGCTTCTCTCATGTTCGAATATTTAACCGATTTAAAGATTCTTGGAGTATCACCTTCATACACCATATATTCTTTAATATCGCCTGTGTCGTAGGTTTTGAATTTGATCTTGTTTTTTACTTTGTCAATATCAGCAATGGCTGCAAATTTTACTTTTAACTGATTTTGCCACGGACTGGAATATCCTCCGTGCAGATGGACAACGCCTTCAGTCTTTTTTCCGGATTTGTCAATGATGTAGCCGTATTTTTCACCGTTGTAGGTTCCGTTTTCATCCTGATCTTGAGCATAAGCATTCAGGGATACAAGACCGAAAAGGCCAATAAGTAGTAATTTCTTCATGGTATTGTTTTTAAGTTCCAGCAAATATAATTTTTTATATTCAAAATAACTCAACAAAAAAGCTCCGAAAAAAAATCGGAGCTTTTTACTTTTATTATTGATATCAGAATTATTGATATCTCTGATGTTCTTTACTTTTGGTAAACCTTTTAGTTATAGGTTTGAATAGTGCTTTGTATTTTTCAGCATCAAATAATTGTGAATCCGTAAGGGCTTTATACGTCATCCAGACTCCAAAAGGAAGAAGGATCAGGTTAGGAAGCCACGCGGCAAGATAAGGATTCATTTTTCCGCTCCATGACATGTTTTCTACCCCAACATTCATTACATAGAAAATAATGAAAATCACAATAGCGATGATTACCGGAAGCCCCATTCCTCCTTTTCTGATGATAGAACCTAAACTGGCTCCAATCAGGAAGAAGATAATACAGGTCACCGAATACGCTACAATTCTCTGTTGATAAATAACAACCTTGCTGAAATATTTTACATTGGAACTATATTCATTCTTCTTAGACTCCAGTGTAGACTTCAGGTTATCCAGTCTGGTGTACGAATTATAAAGGATTTCAAGCTTTTTTTCTCCTTTTACCGTATCTAACTTGATCTGTGTTTTTGGAGCTACTTTATGCTTATTGCCTTTATCCATATAAGTCACAACGGAATTGGTCTGGTTAAGAACCTCGGAGCCGATATTATCAAAGAACTGCTTATTATCTTTTTTGTTTTTGCTAATTGTTCCGTCAAGCTGATTGTAAGTCTGAAAACGGTAGTCATCCGTGATCTGCTCTTTTTCGATCGCTTTATTAATGATTTCACTGATGTCAAAGTGAGAAACCAATGTGTCAAATTTAATGGCCTGATCAGGTTGTTTCTGTCTTACATTGTCTCCTTTTCCGGCAAAGGCATCTTCAAATACATATCCGTTATATAAAACAAGCTTCAGGAAATTCTTATTAGCTGCAGGAACAAATTTTCCTTTTTCTGCTACAACAGATTGTTGATTTTCGTAAGCATTGGCTTTTTTATGTACAAAAACTCCTTCAATATTTTCTCCGTTTTCTCCGTATATTTTGTCAAACTTTACCATATAACCGGGGATCTGGTCAATAAACTGGCCCGGAGTAAAGTTGATTGCCGGTTTTGTCTGGGCAATATTAAAAAGCATGTTCTTAGCCTTTTTCTGAAAATCCGGGATAATATTATTGGAGAAGAAAAACAACATAATGGCAAGCGCTGTTGAAATTCCCAGTAGGGGAGTCATTACTCTGGTCAAAGGAATTCCTGCCGCTTTCATTGCTGCGAGCTCATACCGTTCTCCAAATTCTCCAAACGACATAATACTCGCAAGGAGAATAGTAAGCGGTAACACCATACTTATGACGTTTACCCCAAGATAAAAAAGAAGTTTAAGGATCTGCCAGTAGCTTAATCCTTTTCCCATAAACTGTCCTAACTGAACCCAGATAATGTTTACAATAAAAATAAAAAACAATACGCTGAATATAAAGAAAAACGGTCCAAAGAAGGTTTTTATGATATATCGGTCTAGTATTTTTAACATGCGCCAAAATTAATCAAAAAGCCACAAAGTTTACTTGTGGCTTTTTATATTTTGTTATTTTTTTAACTTAAAAAGCAAATTTGCTCATTTGCCAATTCACTTTCAGCTTTTTAAAGTTCCGTAATTACGTAATTTTTAAACTTATTCTTGTCAAAAACAAACATATTAGGGTCCAGTTGCTGATTTTCTTTGTATTCTTTAATCGCAATTACGGCCACATCTTTGTTGTTTCCGTGTTGTTCCAGTTTTACCATTTGTTTTTTAGCAGAATCTACAAAAAGATATACGAACTGTATTCCGTTTGCTTTTACCGGTGTCAGTTTAATGAAGTCAGCATTCACACCATTTACCATCTTCTTACCGTTATATGTTACATTATAATCGTTTCTGTAAGTCGTAAGGTAGTTGATAGGGGAGAACATGGTGCCGCTTCCGTTAGGCTTGGCGACTGTTACTTCCATATCATCTGCATTAATATTGTAAATCTTGCTTCCATCAAAGATCTGTTCCGTATCCATGATCTTCAGTTTGTATTTTTCTCCCGCAGCATAATAAATACCTGGTTCAGTTTTCGTCACCTGCCCGTTAAGGCCGCTTCCAAAAGAAAATTTGAAGTAAGAATTCTTTTTAGAATTGTAGTTGGCTGTAATATCATCCAATATCTTTTTAGCCTTAGCATCAATCTTCTGAGCATTGGCTATACCTACTGCACCTACAACAAAACTTCCTAATATAACTTTTGAAATAATATTTTTCATTTTTTTATTTAATAATCTTTAGACATTTTAAATTTTGAAAGGTTAAATCATTCAATTTTCCCTTAACTACGCAAATCTTCCAAAAACTGTTCCAAAGAATGAAGATCGCTGATCAGGACCTCTCTTGCTTTAGCTCCGTTAAAACCTCCCACGATACCGCTGGCTTCAAGCTGATCCATAATTCTTCCGGCTCTGTTGTATCCCAGTTTCAATTGTCTCTGAAGCATTGAGGTAGAACCTTGTTGGGTAGAAACGATAATTCTTGCTGCTTCTTCAAATAAAGCATCTTTTTCGTTCGGGTCAAAAGCACCTACTGTACTTGTAGAGTCTTCAGAAACATATTCAGGAAGTAAGAATGCAGAAGCATATCCTTTCTGTTCTCCAATAAACTCAGCAAGTCTTTCCACTTCTGGTGTATCTACGAAAGCACATTGAAGTCTCAGGATCTCATTTCCATTGAAATAAAGCATATCACCTTTACCAATCAGCTGATCTGCTCCCGGAGAATCGAGGATCGTTCTGGAGTCTACACTGGAGATTACTCTGAAGGCTGCTCTTGCAGGGAAATTGGCTTTAATCATACCTGTAATTACGTTTACAGACGGTCTTTGTGTTGCTACGATAAGGTGAATTCCTACGGCTCTTGCAAGCTGTGCCAGTCTGGCAATTGGTAATTCTACCTCTTTTCCTGCAGTCATGATCAAATCTGCAAACTCGTCTACTACCAATACAATATAAGGTAAGAAACGGTGTCCGTTTTCAGGATTTAATTTTCTTTCTGCAAATTTCTTATTGTATTCTTTCAGGTTTTTACAGAAAGCATTTTTAAGAAGATCATATCGTGTGTCCATCTCAATACAAAGAGAGTTCAGTGTATTGATTACTTTATTGGTATCTGTAATGATTGCTTCTTCTGCATCCGGCAGTTTTGCTAAATAATGTCTTTCAATTTTTGAATATAAAGAAAGTTCCACTTTTTTAGGATCCACCATAACAAACTTCAGTTCACTTGGGTGTTTTTTATAAAGAAGTGAGGTAAGGATTGCATTAATCCCTACAGATTTGCCCTGACCTGTTGCACCCGCCATCAGTAAGTGAGGCATCTTTGAAAGATCGGCCATAAAAATTTCGTTAGAAATCGTTTTTCCGAAAACCACCGGAAGATCCATGTCTGTATTCTGGAATTTCTGAGAAGCAATTACAGAACGCATAGAAACCATGGTAGGGTTTTTTCTTGGTACCTCAATACCAATTGTTCCTTTCCCTGGCATCGGAGCAATAATCCTGATTCCTAAAGCAGAAAGGTTCAATGCAATATCATCCTGAAGTTTTTTAATAGCTGCTACTCTGATTCCCGCTTCCGGTACAATTTCATATAATGTAACAGTAGGACCTATTGTTGCCTTGATCTCTGCGATTCCGACGTTGAAGTTTTTCAGAAGCCCAACGATCTTGTTTTTATTTTCTTCTAATTCTTCTTTATTGATGGAAATTTCTTCACTGCCATAATCTTTCAGTAATTCTACAGGCGGCATTTGGAATTTAGCCAGATCAAGCTTGTGATCATATAAACCATGCTTTTCTATCAATTCCTGAGATTTTTTATCAGAATCATCAAGAATGTCAATTACGGGAGCTACTTCTACATTGAATTTAATGTTTTCCTGTGCCGGTGCAGTGTTTACAGCAGAAGATGGAGCAGATGGTCTGATATCAAATGCTTCTTCCGGAGAAGAAACCGGAACAATAGGTTTTGTAGAAAGATTTAAACTTACCGGCTGGGCAACCTCTCTCGGCTCCGCTTCAAAAGAAGTGTGGTTTGGAGTCGTAATGGTTTCTATATCGGTTGAAACCGGAACTTCCGGAAATCCTTTCGGAACACTTACAGGTTCTGGTTCTTTTACTGTATGGATTGAATTATTGGAAGTGCTATTGGTAACATCACTTACCGTAACACGAGATGGAGCTGTTTCTTCAATTTCTTCAGCTTCTTCTTTCAATTCCTCATCTGCCTCGAAGTCATCATCAGAATCAGGAATCATAGATTTTACTTTTCCAATAGTATTTTCATTGATCTTATCCAGTTTTGCTTTGATAGAACTTGGACGAAGATTAAATTCAAGAATAAAATATAAAAGGATACTTGCTGCCAATACAGTCCATAGACCTACCGTTCCAATAATCGAATTAAGATAATCCATGATCTGAAACCCATACACTCCACCTAAAACACCTTGTCCTTTAGTAAGTGCTCCCATAAAAATCGGAAGCCAGCAGATAAAAAACAAAGAGTGCCCGAAGGTTTTCCATGGTTTGAAGATTTTCTTCTTAAGGATCAGCGTACCCACAACAAGAAATAAAAATGCAATGATGAATGAAGCAATACCGATACTTTCGAAAATGAAAATATTCCCCAGCCAGTCACCTGCCTTGCCAAAGATATTGGAAGATTTTATACTCTTGTCAAGCATTGTTCCGGCCTGGCTTTGATCTGCTTTCCAGTTCATTAAATAAGAAATGAATGAGAATGCAAGAACAGCCGATAAAAGTATAAAAGTAAGCCCGGAAAAAATACGTGGCTTAGATAAAATTTTGCCTGTTTCAGGCGATTCAGTCTGTTTTTTTTGTGTCTTTTTATCCATAATATCAATGTCGCAAATTTAATGTTTTTTCAACACTAAAAGAATCTTTTTTCTCCAAAAAACTTTTTGGAAATCCCCGATTTTTACAACGATTATTTAAAATTTGATTAAAAAATATTGTTTGCAATAATAAATAAAAATAGGGCTATTTTTTTTGTTTATGCAAATCTGATGCTGTTAAATTATATTAACTCATTCATATTTGTTTTTATTTAAAAAAGATAATAAAATTTCTGATTTAAATATAAAGGAATGAAAAAAATAATACTATTAAAAATTATGATTGACATTATTAAGATCAGATGTGTTTTTTGAACTAGTTCAAAGGTCAGGATTTGAAACAGTTATAATTTTGTCTCAGAAAATTTCATGTATGGAAAACAGATTCAAAATTATTCTGACCTTAGGTCTGATATTTATTTCAATGATTACAATCAACGCACAAAAACAAAAAATGGAAAACACCGCATTATTAATTATCGATGTACAAAATGATTATTTCCCAGGAGGAAAAATGATATTGGAAAATGCTGAGCAGGCTGGAGAAAACACCAAAAGGATCTTAGAATATTTTAGGAAAAATAATCTTCCTGTCATTCATATTAAGCATATTTCAACGAATGAAGGAGCCACTTTTTTTCTTCCGGATACAGATGGAGCCAGGATCAATCAGCTGGTTTTACCTGAAGAAGACGAAAAAGTAATCACCAAGCATTTTCCCAACAGCTTCCGGGAAACTGATCTCCTGAGCTACATTCAGTCGAACAAAATCAAAAATCTGGTCATTGCAGGAATGATGACGGATGTTTGTGTAGAAGCCACTACGAGAGCTGCTTTCGACTTTGGATTTAATAATACAATTATTGGAGATGCTACAGCAACCAGAAACCGGGAATTGAATGGGGAAGTGGTAAAGGCTGCAGAAGTTCAAAGATCTTTTTTAGCAGGAATCTCTGCTCTTGGGAACCTGTATGCCCATGTAATAAATACAAAAGAATTTTTAAGTAAGTAGGTTTTAAAGTGAACCTGTTTTGGTTACGCAAAGGCGCAAAATGATATTAAAAATTGTGCTGTAAGGCGCAAAGATTTTATCTCCGATAAAATTTAAACAGGTTATCTTGCTGAAAACTTCGGTTTCCTTGTGTCTTAAAATAAACAATACGAATGATAAAACCTTGCGTCTTTGCGTTTACCCAACAAAAAAAATGAAGTTCCATTGCTTAAGAACAAAAATAACTTAACATAACTTAATTGAATAAAGGTGTCAATAATTTTGATACCTTTATTTTGCTTAAATAAAACAATGTTCGATTTACTTCTTAAAAATATCAGTCAATATATACATCTTTCCCAAGAGGATTTCAGCCGGTTTATGAAGCCTTTTGAATACAGAAAATTTAAAAAGAAAGAAGTTGTTCTCAAAGAAGGGGACTATTGTAATTTTGAAGGATTTGTTTTGAGTGGCTGTTTCAAAATCTATTACCTGAATGAAAACGGATTTGAACAAATCTTGTATTTTGCAGTAGAAGGATGGTGGATCACGGATATCGACAGTTTAATCAATAATGTTCCGAGTATTCTGAATATTGAAGCTCTTGAAGAAAGCGAAGTATTGATGATTTCCAAAAAAGATAAAGAACATTTGTATGAGACCATGCCTCAGATAGAAAAACTTTTCAGGATCATGAACCAGAAATCTTCAGTAGCATTGCAGAGAAGAATACTTTCATTAACGGGTAAAACGGCAGATAAACGTTATCTTGAATTTCTTGAAAAATATCCCGGATTGGAACAACGACTTACCCAGCAGCAGGTTGCAGCTTATTTGGGAATAACACATGAATTTTTAAGTAAAATCAGAAAGAAAATTCTTTAATAGTATTGACCATTTTTGGAAGTTTCAGGGTCAATTGCTGAGATTAAAGATAGAAGCCTTCAATCGTGGATATAGGTATTATAAATCTTTATTTCTGTGGTTTTGGAAATTGAATTTTTCCTAATGTTTTCAGGCTTATTAAGAACGTTTCAAAATAAGCGAAACAGAGGCCAAAGTGACAAAAAACAGCTTTTTTTAAGCTCTTTGTGGTTTATCATGCTTATTTTTGCATGTCAAGTACAATAAATCATGAAGAAGCTCCAAGATATTCTTATCTCAACCAGGACAATGGCTGTATTGTTGCTGGTGTACGCATTTGCAATGGCTTATGCAACGTTCTTAGAAAACGACTACGGAACTCCTACAGCAAAAGCATTAATTTATGAGGCCAAGTGGTTCGAACTGATCATGGTCCTGCTCATTCTTAACTTCATAGGAAATATCGGAAGATACAGACTATGGAAAAGAGAGAAATGGCCGGTTCTTGTGTTTCACCTTGCCTTTATCTTTATTTTTATCGGTGGTGCCATCACAAGATACATCAGTTTTGAGGGTACTATGCACATCAGAGAAGGTGAAACTTCAAATGAGATCGTAACGGATAAAAATTTCTTTAAAATTCAGATCGAAGAGAAAGGTGATGTGCTGAATTACCAGGATGTTCCTTATCTGATGTCTCCTTTGAACAAAGATTTAAAAGCAACGTATGACTTCCACGGAAAAGAAGTGAAGGTGTTTGCTAAAGAATACATTCAAAGAAAAAAAGACAGTCTTGTCGCTGAGCCAAACGGTGCAGAATATCTTCATCTGGTTTCTACCGGAAACACCGGAAGACAGAACATTTACATCAAACCGGGTGAGACAAAATCGATCAACGGGACTTTGGTGACTTTCAACAGAGCGATTGAAGGAGCAGTTGAATTCAAAAATGAAGGAGGAAAATTATTCATCAAAACTCCTGTAGATGCAAGCTATATGACCATGGCTACTCAGGCAACAGGAAGTACTGTGAAAAATGAGTTTCAGCCTTTGGCACTGAGAAGTTTATATACCATCAACGAATTGAAGCTTGTAGTACCTGAAGGTCTTAAAAAAGGAAGACTGATCGCGATTGAAGGTGACAGAAAGAAAGATGCCAATGTTCCTGATATGCTTCAGATTGAGCTTCAGGGCCCAAAAACAAAACAATTGGTAGACCTTTCTGTTGAAAAAGGAAATCCTAATGCTTACAAGCAGGTGACTATGGATGGTTTAAACATCATGGTTGGATTCGGACCTAAAGTATACAATACTCCTTTCGCCTTGAAACTGGATGACTTCATTATGGAAACTTATCCTGGAAGCTCATCTCCAAGTGCTTATGAAAGTCACGTGAAAATCATTGATGAGGGTAAAGAAACCCCTTATAAAATCTATATGAATCACGTTCTTAACCATAAAGGATACCGTTTTTTCCAGTCAAGTTTTGATCCGGACAGAATGGGAACAGTTCTTTCTGTAAACCATGATTACTGGGGAACTTTGATTTCTTATATCGGATACGGACTTTTATTCTTAGGAATGTTTGTGATCTTCTTCTGGAAAGGAACTCACTTCTGGAAACTGAATAAAATGCTGACTGATGCAAACAAAAAGAAAACAAAAGCAGCAACAATACTTTTAGTGTTTTTAAGCTTAGGTTTAAATGCACAAAAAATCGAAACTCACGGGACTACAGACGGAAGCAGAGAACACATTCATGTGGAAGGTGATAATCATACCCATACTCCGGCTCCATCTGCTCAACCGCTTGATGGCGCTGCTCCAAAGCAGAATTCTCTGGCTACACCGATGGGTAAAATGAGATCTATCACTCCGGATGAAATCATTGCCAGAAACAAAATCAGTAAAGAACATGCTGATAAATTCGGATATCTTTTGGTACAAAGTTTTGAAGGAAGAATTGTTCCTATCAATACAGAAGCATTGGATGTTTTAAGAAAATTATACAAAAAAGACGAATTTAAAGGAACAGACGGAAAGTATCTGACTGCCAACCAATGGTTCCTTTCAATCAATACAGACACTCCAAGCTGGACTATGGTTCCGATGATCAAAGTGGGAACGAAAGGAGGTGATGAACTGAAAAATAAAACAAAGGCAGATGAAGACGGGTATACTTCACTGATGAACCTTTTCCCGGCAGATGCCAATGGTAATCTAAATTATATTTTAGAGCATGATTATAATACGGCATTCCGTAAAAAACCAGCTGAACAAACGAACTATGATAAAGAAGTAATTGCTGTAAACGAAAGGGTACAGATCTTCAATGAGTTCTTCAGCGGTCAGTTTATGAGAATTGTTCCTGTGAAAAATGATGCCAACCACACATGGCATTCATGGTTAGATCAAAAATTTGAACCGGATATGGAATCTCAGCAGGTGATGGGACCTTATTTTGCTGAAGCTCTTACCGCACAGAAAACCGGTGATTGGAGTAAGGCGGATGCTGAGTTAGCGAAACTTTCAGAATACCAGCAGAAATGGGGTAAAGCAGTAGTTCCTGCAAAATCTAAAGTTGATCTTGAGGTTTTCATGAATAAAGCAGATATTAACTTTAAACTATTGATTTTTTATACTATTATCGGAGGACTCCTTTTAATCTTAGGATTTGTTGAGCTGTTTAAATCCAATAAAGTTTTAAATAAAATCATTAAAGTAATCATTGCGGTTGGTTTAGTAGGATATCTTTGCCATTTCTTAGGACTTGTGGCAAGATGGTATATCTCAGGACACGCACCTTGGAGTAACGGATATGAAGCTATTATCTTCATCTCTTGGGTAGGTATTACGGCAGGTTTATTATTATACAGAAATTCCAATGCATTAATTCCTGCAGCCGGATTTATGGTGGCAGTTATTATGATGGGATTTGCTCACGGAGGTTCAGCTCTTGATCCACAGATCACGCCGCTTGTTCCGGTACTGAAATCTTATTGGTTAATTGTTCACGTAGCGATTATTACATCCAGTTATGGATTCTTTGCACTGTCGATGATTATTGCTGTGATCTCATTAGTATTCTACATTATATCCAATAAAGAAACTTATAAAATTCACCACGATACTACATTAAAGGAATTGGTAATCGTTTCTGAAATGTCATTAACCATCGGATTGTTTGCATTAACTGTAGGAAACTTCTTAGGAGGAATCTGGGCAAACGAATCATGGGGAAGATACTGGAGCTGGGACCCGAAAGAAACATGGGCGTTTATCTCCATCATGGTATATGCATTTGTACTGCACATGAGATTAGTACCTGGATTGAGAAGCAGATGGGCATTCCATGTAGCAACGATGTTTGCATTCTGCTCAATGGTAATGACTTATTTTGGGGTAAACTACTACTTAAGCGGACTTCACTCCTATGCAGCGGGAGATCCGGTACCAGTGCCGGCTTGGGTATACATCGGAATAGGAACAATGATTCTTTTATCAGCTGTTTCTTATTTCAAGTTTAAAACCTTAACGAAGAAATAAAAAATTCAACATATCAATTAAAATCCCGGAATTTATTTTCCGGGATTTTTTTTTCCTGTTGTTTTTGGCATTTTGGGAAGCTGTTTTAACGCTAAGTTCGCAATGATGTATAGTATGATGAATATTGTTCGCGAAGGCGTTTCACTCAGCAAAATGAGGAGAGTCTTAGCTAAACGAAGTGCCTTAGAGTACAAAGTAAAGCACTAATAATAAATTAACTTCGTGAACTTTGCGCTTAGTTAAATATCTCGAATCACGAAACCCGCATCAAAAAACTCACAATTCATAACTCATAATTCAAAATTTATCACCATCTTTATGATATCAAAATAATATCAAATTAAAATTCAATCATGGAAAAAACATTAAAACCTATGTCGGGTTACCTTACACTGGTCATCTGCCTTGCCTTGTTTGTGGCAGCAGTTTACTTTTTTGTTAGTGGAGTAGATCAAAGTATAGCCTATGTGGTTATCGCCATGCTTTGCTTTCTTCTTTCGTGCTTTTTCTTAAAAGGCTTAATGATTATTCAACCCAATCACTCAAGAGTGCTGAACTTTTTTGGAAAATATGTAGGGAGCGTAAAAGAAAACGGATTATTCTTCATCAATCCTTTGTATTCATCACAGAAAATATCTTTACGTTCTGAGAATTTACAGGGGCAGACTTTGAAGGTAAACGATAAAATGGGAAATCCAATTGAAATTGCGGTTGTCATCGTATGGAAAGTGGGAGATACTTATAAAGCGGCTTTTGATGTAGAACGCTATTCTGATTTCGTAAAAATGCAGAGTGAAGCAGCAGTACGTCATTTGGCAATGAGCTTTCCTTATGATAATTTAGAAGACGATCATGCTCCGATTACCCTGAGAGAAGGTGGAGATAAAATCAATTCTATTTTGGAGCAGGAACTTACAGACCGTCTTTCAAAAGCTGGAATTGTGATTCAGGAGGCCAGGATTTCGCATCTGGCTTATGCGTCGGAAATTGCAGGAGCTATGCTTCAGAGACAGCAGGCAACGGCTATTGTAGCGGCAAGAACCAAGATTGTGGAAGGTGCTGTAGGAATGGTAGACCTTGCATTGAAAAAACTTTCAGAAGAGAATATTGTTGAGCTTGATGATGAAAGAAAAGCAGCAATGGTAAGCAATTTAATGGTGGTTCTTTGCGGAGAAAAAGCTGCAACACCGATATTAAATGCAGGAACACTTTACAATTAAAAGTGAAAAATTAACAAGTAGATCGTAGTGCAGATATTTTACACTACAATAGTCAGAATAATGTTAGAGAATTTAGAAAATGAAATCAGAAAAAGCTCAGAACTCTTCAGAAAGCAAAAGCAAAAAATCTTTTGTGATAAGGATAGATGAGTCTACTTATAAACTCCTCGAAAAGTGGGCCAATGATGACTTCAGAAGTGTGAACGGACAGATAGAATACCTGTTGCATCAGAGCCTGGTTAATGCAGGGAGGAAGAAGAAAGAGTAGTTTGAAAAAGATGAATTGTGGAGTATACATGCTATTTTCAGGGAATATAGCTGTTAAAAGACGGTACTTCTTCTCTTTTTGAAATTACAGAAAATATAAAAAAGGATTCTTTTTTTAGCTTTTCAATAAATAAATAACAATTCAATTAACCTTATACCAAAAAAGAAAGCAGAGAAAATTTCTCTGCTTTTTTATTTTATACAACTTTGGAGACTATCTGCTCCAACGTAGAATATGACGAGCCAAATCAAGCCTTTAATGGTAAAGAAAGCAAGTCCTGCCCATCCCACACGCTTGAACCACTTCTTAAGCTTTGAGTTATTTTCTTGTGAATTTTCCATTGGTGATTATCAAAATGATTACCCTGCAAAGATAAGCATGTTTATAATTAGTCCAAATAAAAAACACATTAAAAATTAAAGTTTTGAGGTTCACATAATATTTTTATCTTTAGAGAGAACGAAAAGTAAGATTTTATGTCAAAAAAAGTAAAGGATTTCGGAATCGAAAAAACGCTTAAAAATTTAGGTATTAAAGAAGAGAACAAAGGTACCTCAACAGGCGGCAAATATTTCGCTTCAGGAAAGGTGATAGAAAGCATTTCTCCTGTGGACGGAAAGTTGATCGCTAAAGTAAAAACTTCCGGAGAAAGTGATTATGACAAAGTAATTGAAACAGCTCAAAAGGCGTTTCAGGAATTCAGACTGATCCCGGCTCCCAAAAGAGGAGAGATCGTAAGACAGCTGGGCTTAAAATTAAGAGAATATAAAGATGATCTTGGTAAACTTGTTTCTTACGAAATGGGTAAATCATTACAGGAAGGACTTGGAGAAGTTCAGGAAATGATAGACATCTGCGACTTTGCTGTAGGACTTTCAAGACAGCTTCAGGGGTACACCATGCACTCTGAAAGACCTGGACACAGAATGTATGAGCAATACCATCCGCTGGGAGTAGTAGGAATCATTACTGCATTTAACTTCCCGGTAGCCGTTTGGTCCTGGAATACGGCATTGGCTTGGATCTGTGGTAACGTTACCATCTGGAAGCCATCAGAAAAAACACCGCTTTGTGCCATTGCATGCCAGAATATCATGATGGAAGTAATTAAGGAAAACAATCTTCCTGAAGGAGTTTCAAGTGTATTGGTATCAGACCACGAAATCGGACAGAAATTAGTAGATGATAAAAGAGTAGCCCTTGTTTCTTTCACAGGATCTACAAGAGTGGGAAGAATGGTTTCCTCTAAAGTAGCAGAAAGATTCGGGAAATCTATCCTTGAATTGGGTGGAAACAACGCTATTATCATTACAAAAGAAGCTGATATTGATATGTCTATCATTGGAGCCGTTTTCGGAGCTGTAGGAACTGCAGGCCAGAGATGTACTTCAACAAGAAGACTGATTATCCACGAAAGTGTATACAATGAAGTGAAAACAAGATTAACAAAAGCTTACGGGCAGCTGAAAATCGGAAATCCATTGGATGAAAATAATCACGTAGGTCCTTTGATTGATACTGATGCAGTAAACCAATACGAAGAAGCCATCAAGAAATGTAAAAAAGAAGGTGGAAAATTCGTTGTTGAAGGCGGAGTTTTAACCGGAAAAGAATATGAATCCGGATGCTATGTGAAACCTTGTGTTGCAGAAGTGAAAAACTCTTATGAGATTGTTCAGCATGAAACTTTTGCACCTATCTTATATCTGATCAAATACAAAACACTGGAAGAAGCTATAGCAATTCAGAATGATGTTCCTCAAGGACTATCTTCTGCGATCATGACCCAGAACTTAAGAGAAGCAGAATTATTCCTTTCTCACGCAGGTTCAGATTGTGGTATTGCCAACGTAAATATCGGAACTTCCGGTGCTGAAATTGGTGGAGCTTTCGGTGGTGAAAAAGAAACCGGAGGAGGAAGAGAGTCTGGATCAGACGCTTGGAAATACTATATGAGAAGACAAACCAATACTATAAATTACACCGCACAACTTCCTTTGGCACAAGGAATTAAATTTGATTTATAAAAGCTTTACTTAAAGCACTCAAAAAACATAAAACTTAATAACCTGAATGATTAAATGCTTCATTCTTTGGATCATTTAATCATTCATTTATTAAATCACACAACAATTTATTATGGAACAGACATTAGATATAAAAGCAAATAAAGTAAAAGAAACAGTAGGAAGACATGTGTTGGCAGACGGTTTCGATTTTGTGATGGATATTGAAAAATCACACGGATCATGGCTTTATGATAAACTTACAGACAAGGAGTACCTGGATATGTTCTCTATGTTTGCATCAGCATCTATCGGATACAATCATCCTTATCTTTTAGAAAGATCAGAATGGCTGGGAAGAATGGCTGTAAATAAACCTACTCTGGCTGACGTTTACTCAGAAGAATATGCTCATTTTCTTGAAGTATTCGAAAGAGTGGTTATCCCCGAAGAATTACAATATGCTTTCTTTATCGAAGGTGGATCTCTGGGCGTTGAAAATGCTATGAAAGCATGCTTCGACTGGAAAACGCGAAAAAACTTTGCAAAAGGATTAGACACTGAAGCTGGAATCTGCATTCACTTCAAACAGGCTTTTCATGGAAGAAGCGGTTATACTTTGAGCTTAACCAATACTTCTGACCCAAGAAAGTACCAATATTTCCCAATGTTCAACTGGCCGAGAATTTTAAATCCGAAATTAAAGTTCCCGATTACAGAAGAAAACCTTGAAGAAACCATCAAAAATGAAAACCTTGCTTTACTTCAGATTGAAGAAGCTATTTTGATGCACCCTGATAAAGTGGCTTGTATCATCATAGAACCTATTCAGGCAGAAGGAGGTGACAATCATTTCAGAGACGAATTCCTTTTGGGATTAAGAAGAATCTGTGATGACAACGAAATCTTACTTATTTTTGATGAAGTTCAGACAGGGATTGCCATTACAGGAAAAATGTGGGCATTCCAGCATTTTACAGCAAAACCGGATATTATTTCTTTTGGTAAAAAAGCACAGGTTTGTGGTGTTTTAGCCAATAAAGAAAAATTTGATGAAGTTCCGAACAATGTTTTCAGAGAAAGCTCAAGAATCAATTCTACATTTGGAGGAAACTTTATTGATATGCTTCGCTTCCAGCTGGTGATGGAAGTGATCGAAAAAGAAAACCTTGTGGAGAATGCAAGAGTAGTGGGAGATTTCTTGTTGGAAAGCTTAAAAGCGCTTGCTGAAAAATATCCTGAAAAAATTTCAAATGCAAGAGGAAGAGGCCTGATGTGTGCCGTTGATCTGCCATCTGCGGAACAGAGAAATCATCTGATGAACGAGCTTTTCAAGGATGGATTAATCATTCTTCCATGTGGAGATCAGTCTCTTCGTTTCAGACCTCATTTGAATGTTACTAAAGAAGAAATCCAGCTTGCATTAAATAAAATTGAAAACAATATTAATAAAATTTAAAACCCGGGATTTGTAATTTTAAAAAAAACATCGTATATTTAGATACTCAAACAATTAGAATATGGAAAGAAGTACGAGAGTATCAGTTTATGTAAGTGATAACCCTTCAGAAATTCAGTTGGTTAAGTCTAAATTGGATGACGCGCAAATTGCAAATACCGTTGAAAATAACTATCTTACGTTTACCACAACTCCAACAGCAACTTCGCTGAAAGTAATGGTAGATCTGGAAGAAGAAAAAAAAGCATTTGAAATTATTGATGCTTACCTTCAACAAAGTGAAAATCAATAAACAATTTCATAATTTTAAATTTTACTACTTCAAACCGAAAATTAATTAAGATTAATTTTCGGTTTTTTAATTAATTACAAACCATTAAAAAGATGAATATTTCAGAGGTTGAACGAGCAGCTATTCTGATTTTCAATTCTTAAATCATTCTATCTTTTAATTTTTTAAATCTACCAAACAACATGAATCCAGAGATTAAACTAAGACAAGCGGAAATTGAAGACAGAAACAGGATTTGGGAAATTATCCAGCAATCTATTGAAAGAAGAAGACAAGACGGAAGTACCCAATGGCAGAACGGATATCCTAATCTGGGAACGGTGGAAAGTGATATTGCCAAAGGTTTCGGACATGTTTTAACAGTAGATGGAGAAATTGCAGTGTATGGAGCTTTGATTCTGAATGATGAACCTGCTTACAGTACCATTGAAGGAGCGTGGCTGAGCGACGGTGAATTTGTAGTGGTTCACAGAGTGGCTGTAGATGAAAAATTTGCAGGACAGGGAATGGTGAAGAAATTTTTTGATCATATCGAAGACTTTACTAAATCCCATGACATTCAGAGTATTAAAGTAGATACCAACCATGATAATATTGCCATGTTAAAAATCCTTGAAGGCAGAGGATATTCCTATTGTGGAGAGGTTCTTTTGAGAGACGGCATGAGAAAGGCTTTTGAGAAGATTATAATTTAAGCAAAAAGTTAAATCATCTTTCATTGAATTTTTAAAACGGCCTGTATTTATAAACTCTATCAGGTTTGTTCGTTTGGTTCTGAACTAATTTCTACTTTTGTTCAAATTTTTATATATGCACCAGAGTATAGAAATTGATGAGAAAATTTTTCAGGATGCCGTAAGATTTTATGGCACCGTGTTCAGCTTACCTCCTTTAGCATCAAAAATCTATTCCTACCTTCTTTTTGACTATGAGAAAGTAGGAATTACTTTTGACGAATTTGTGGAAGTGCTCTCCGCGAGCAAAAGCTCCGTTTCTACCAGTATTTCATTATTGTTAAATGCTCAGCTTATTGTTGATCATAACAAAATGGACGAGAGGAAACGGTATTTTTTCATCAATGATGAATACAAAAAAATACGATTCGAGAAAATTGTCCAGAAAATGCAGGACGAACTGAAGCTATTAGATGATTTAAACAATTTTAAAACAAGTAAAGACGATGGATACAATGAAAGAATAGAAGTTTACAAAGCACTCTTAAACAAAAACATAGAAAATATACAGGAATCTCTTAATAAACTATAAAATGAATAATAAGCTAGTTATACTTTCCATTGCAGCGCTTTCACTGACTGCCTGCAAAAAAGAAGCTCCGAAACAGGATGGTGCCAAGCCGTACCCTGTTGTTTCCGTGGAGTCAAAAAATATAGTGGGTTATCAGACGTTTCCGGCTACTATCCAGGGTAGGGTAAACAATGATGTACGTGCAAAAATACAGGGATATATTACCCAGGTATTGGTAGATGAAGGACAATATGTTACAAAAGGACAGCCTTTGTTCCGTCTGGAAACCAATATCCTGAACGAAAATGCAGCCGCTTCCAAAGCAGGAATCGGTGCTGCTGAATCCAGTATTGCTGCAGCTCAGGCTTCTGTAAATGCAGCTCAGGTTGAAGTAAATAAACTAAAACCTTTGGTTCAGAAAAACATCATCAGTAACGTACAGCTGCAGACTGCACAGGCTCAGCTGGCGCAGGCACAGGCACAGTTACAACAGGCCAACGCTTCTAAAAGACAGGCACAAGCCAATTATAAGGGAGTAGAAGCCAATATCGAATATTCTATCATTCGTGCGCCTATTTCAGGGGTGATCGGAAGACTGCCTTTAAAAGTAGGAAGTTTGGTAGGACCGTCTGATCAGACTCCTCTGACAACGATTTCTGATACGTCTGAGATCTATGCCTACTTTGCAATGAATGAAAAAGAGTATTTTGATTTCCTTGAAAAGTCTCCGGGAGCTTCTATGCCTGAGAAAATTAAAAACTTACCGATGGTTGAGCTTCAACTTGCTAATGGAAGTCTTTATCCTGAAAAAGGAAAAATTGAAGCCATTACCGGACAAATTGATCCTACAACAGGGACTATTCAGTTCAGAGTTGCTTTCTCGAATGCTCAGAAATTATTAAGCAATGGTAACAGTGGAACGATCAGATTCCCTCAGCGATATGATAATGTTCTTGTAGTGCCTGAAAGTGCTACTTACGAGCAACAGGGTATTGTTTACGTTTACAAAATAGAAAAAGGAGATACTGCGAGAAATGTTGTTGTAAATGTTATTGACAGAATCGACAATTTAGCGCTTATCAAATCTGGAGTTAACAAAGGTGAAACAGTTATTGCAGCTGGTATCGGAGGTCTGAAACCTGGAACAGCAGTAAAACCGAAGCCAATCAAAATGGATAGTCTTGTTCAATCAATAAAACCGAAATTCTAATGATAAAAAACTTTATTAACAGGCCGGTTTTATCTACCGTAATCTCAATCCTGATTGTGATTCTCGGTGTGCTGGGACTGATCTCGTTACCGGTTACACAGTATCCGGATATTGCACCACCTACAGTGAGTGTTTCTGCAAACTATACGGGAGCCAATGCTGAAACGGTGATGAAAAGTGTGGTAGTACCTTTGGAAGAACAGATCAACGGGGTGGAAGGTATGGATTATATCACTTCCAGTGCCGGAAATGACGGTTCTGCCCAGATCCAGGTTTTCTTCAAACAAGGAATAGATCCGGATATTGCAGCGGTAAACGTACAGAACCGTGTGGCCAGAGCAACACCTCTTTTGCCGTCTGAAGTAACGCGTTCGGGGGTTGTAACCCAGAAACAGCAGACCAGTGCCCTTATGTATATGTCTTTCTATTCTGAAAATAAAGATCTGGATGATGTATACCTTCAGAACTTTTTGAACATCAACATTATTCCAAACCTGAAAAGGGTAAATGGTGTAGGGGATGCCAACGTTTTCGGGGGTAAAAACTACTCGATGAGAATCTGGCTGGATCCTGCAAAAATGGCTGCCTACAGCGTAACTCCTACTGATGTTACCAATGCGATCAACGAGCAGAGTAGAGAAGCAGCAGCAGGTTCTATAGGACAAAACAGCGGAAGTTCTTTTGAATATATCATCAAATATGTAGGTAAATTCAACGATAAAGAACAGTACGATAATATTATCATCAAATCTCTTGCAAACGGACAAAACCTGATGCTGAAAGACGTTGCTAAGGTAGAACTGGCAGGACAGTCTTATACAGGAATCGGGGAGAACGGAAACAATCCTTCCATCAGTATGGGGATCTTCCAGACTCCGGGATCTAACGCACAGGAGATTATTAAAAATATCAAAGCTTATCTGAAATCAGCTGAGGGAACTTTTCCAAAAGGTGTAAAGTATACTTTCAACTTTGATACCAACGAATTCCTTGAAGCTTCTATTGAAAAGGTAGTACATACCCTGATCGAAGCCTTCATCCTGGTATTTATTGTAGTATATATTTTCCTTCAGGACTTCAGATCTACGCTGATCCCGGCCATTGCGGTTCCGGTATCTATCGTGGGGGCTTTCTTCTTCCTGAATCTCTTCGGATATTCATTAAACCTCTTGACCTTATTTGCATTGGTACTTGCGATTGGTATTGTGGTGGATGACGCCATTGTCGTCGTCGAGGCCGTTCATGCCAAGATGGAGCATGGTATTTCAGATGCTAAAAAAGCAACGGTAGAAGCGATGGATGAGATTACAGGGGCTATTATCTCTATTACGTTGGTAATGGCAGCAGTATTTATCCCGGTGACCTTTATTACAGGACCTACAGGGGTATTCTACCAGCAGTTTGGTATCACGCTGATTATAGCCATCATCATTTCTGCTATTAATGCATTAACGCTGAGTCCGGTTTTATGTTCATTATTCTTAAAACCTCACGCAGAGCACCATAAAGAGTATAAAAACTTAAATCTGTTACAGAAGTTTTTCTATAAGTTTAATATTGCTTTTAAAACAACTACTGAACGTTATGGAAGAGGATTTGTATTCCTGTTAAGACATAAATGGGTAACCCTTATTATTTTTGCTGTTACCGGAGGAATTTTATTCTGGGCAAGCAGCAGTATGAAGAAAGGATTTGTACCTACAGAAGACAGAGGGATTATCTTTACAGATGTTCAGCTTCCTCCGGGAGCTTCTATGGAAAGAACTTACAACGCTTTGAAAACGCTTCAGGCTAAGGCACTGAAAGTTCCGGGTGTACAGAACGTAACGATTTCTACCGGGAGAGGATTTTTATCCGGAAACGGAAGTAACAACGGTCTTGCCTTTGTTAAACTGAAACCATTTGAAGAAAGAAAAAAAGACGGACAGACTTCTGAAGATATTACCAAAAAATTATTTGGAATTGTAGGAGCTGTTCCTGATGCTAAAGTAGTATTCTTCCAGCCGCCAAGTGTACCAGGTTTTGGTAACAGTGCAGGTTTTGAAATGGTATTGCTGGATAAATCAGGTGGAGAATATGCTGATCTTGATGCGAAAACCAATGAATTCATCGGTAAGCTTATGCAGAGACCGGAAATTCAGTTTGCACAGACTTCATTCAATACTAAATATCCTCAATATCAGATGGAAATTAATGTTCCGCTGAGCAAGCAGCTTGGAGTTTCTGTCAATGACATTCTGGCTACCATGCAGGGGTATATCGGAGGTATTTATACTGCAGACTTTACCAAGTATGGAAAACAGTTCAGGGTAATGGTTCAGGCTCTTCCTGAAAACAGAAAAAATATTGAAAATCTGAATCAGCTCTACGTAAGAACAGGATCAGGTATCATGTCTCCGATCTCTCAGTTTGTAACGTTGACAAAAGCATACGGACCACAATCTGTAAGCCGTTATAACCTCTTTACTTCAGTAAAAGTAACAGGAGCAAACTCTGACGGATACAGTTCCGGGGACGCAATTGCAGCGGTACAGCAGGTAGCTGATGAAACACTGAATCAAAACTATGCCGTAGAATTTACAGGGTTGACCAGAGAAGAATTAAATTCAGGATCTCAGACCCTTCTGATTTTCGGGTTAAGTTTGATCTTCGTTTACTTTATCCTTTCTGCACAGTATGAAAGTTATATCCTTCCGCTGATCGTTATTATTTCTCTTCCTCTTGGGGTAATGGGAGCTTATTTCGGACAGAAGATCATGGGACTGGAAAATAATATTTACTTCCAGATTGCCCTGATCATGCTCGTGGGATTACTGGCGAAAAATGCGATCCTTATTGTCGAATTTGCTGTTCAGAGGAGACATCATGGAGAAACCATTGTAATGTCAGCCATCAATGCAGCGAAAGCAAGGGTGAGACCTATTCTAATGACATCATTCGCCTTTATCTTCGGTTTATTGCCGCTGGTTCTGGCAAGCGGAATCGGAGCAGTAGGTAACAGATCTATCGCTACAGGTGCGGCCATCGGACTATTGATAGGAACTGTTTTGGGATTATTTGTAATTCCGGTTCTGTATGTGATTTTTGAAACACTGCAGGAAAAAATTAAACCTATCAAAAAAGAAGATATCAATTTAGCAGAATAAAATTAATTAGAGAAGCTGGAAGTTAGATCTTAGACAATTACTCTAAAACCATATCTAACTTCCGGTCTCTTACATCTAATTTCTAATTTTTTATAATGAAGAGTTTATTAAACATCATAAAAGGAATCACTTTTTCAGTTTTCATACTCGGAGCCATATCATCCTGTATGGCAAGAAAAGAATATGAAAGACCGAAGAACGTGGTAGACGAAAAGCTGTTTCGTACAGATATGCTTCCTTCAGACAGTACCAGCATTGCGGATATTTCATGGAAAGAAATATTTACAGACCCTATACTGCAGGGACATATTTCAAAAGCTTTGGAAAACAATCTGGATATCAGAATTGCTTTAGAAAGTATTAATTCCGCAGAAGCTTATCTGAAGCAAAGTAAAGCTGCCTATCAGCCGACACTTTCTATCGGACCCAACTATACTTTCCAAACCCAGTCTATCAATACTCAGTTTGGGCAGATCATTGGAGAAAGACGATATGTAAACCAGTTTGATATTACGGCAAGTATCGGATGGGAAGCAGATATCTGGGGGAAATTAAGAGCACAGGAGAAAGCACAGCTTGCCACTTATTTAGGAACTGTTGCAGCCCATAAAGCAGTTAAAAGCAGTCTGGTATCGTCCATCGCTTCTGCGTACTATCAATTGTTAACTTTTGATGCACAGAAGAGGATTATTACAGAAACCATTGCGGTAAGAGAGAAAAACTTAGAAACAACAAAGGCTTTAAAAATTTCAGGAACAGTTACTGAAGTAGCGGTACAGCAGAGTGAGGCTCTTGTGTTCAATGCAAAATCATTACTGATTGATATTGATACACAGATCCAGCTTCTTGAAAACACCATGAGTCTTTTAATGGGAGAACCCTCTCATTCTATTGAAAGATCTACATTAGAAGGACAGAACCTTCCGATTGATTTAAAATTGGGATATCCTACTCAGCTTCTGGCTAACCGTCCGGACGTAATGAGAGCAGAATACAGCTTGATGAATGCTTTCGAACTGACGAATTCTGCCAAAGCTCAGTTTTACCCTACTTTAAAATTGACAGGGAGTGGTGGTCTTCAGTCTGTGGATATTGATCACTTATTCAGTGTAAATTCATTATTTGCGAATGTAGTAGCAGGGCTGGCTCAGCCAATTCTGAACAAAAGACAGATCAAAACAAATTATGATGTAAGTCTTGCCAATCAGGAAACTGCTTATCTGAACTTCAGAAAGACCGTTCTTACTGCTGGTAAAGAAGTTTCAGATGCTATCAGAGTTTTCTCTGTACAGGATTCATTTATTGAATTAAAACAACATGAGCTGGATGCCTACAAAAAATCGGTTGACTATTCTCAGGAACTGGTAAATTATGGTATGGCAAACTATCTTGAAGTATTGAATGCAAGTGTGAATTCATTGAATGCTGAACTTAACATCTCGAATGCACGATACAGTAAAATGAAAGCTGCCGTAGAGCTTTATCAGGCTTTAGGAGGAGGTTGGAAATAACCGTATTCTTCAATATAAACTATAAAACGTATGTCAGTAATGGCATACGTTTTTTTAATTATTGATCATGTTAAAATTATTTAATAGGCAAAATCAATTTGGATATATGTATTTAACTACGTAGTTTTATACTTTAAAATTCAGCCACTATGAAATTACAGATACAACCCATAGGAAATTCTTATTCGGAACAGGCGATTGACCTGATTTTGAATATTCAGCAGAAAGAGTTTAATATTCCGATCACCATTAAAGACCAGCCTGATCTTTTACAGATTGAAAGTTTTTATACAGAAGCAGGCGGTAACTTTTGGGGTGCTTTTGTGGGAGACGAATTGGTAGGTTCTATTGCCTTGGTTAAGTTTGACAAAAGGGCAGGAGCGATCAGAAAAATGTTTGTTAAAAAAAAATTCAGAGGCAAAGAATTGAATATTGCTCAGGAATTATTGGAAGTTTTAATTTCTTTCTGCCGCGAAAACGGAATTGATGATTTATATTTGGGAACCATAACGGTACTGAAAGCCGCACAGCGTTTCTACGAAAGGAATCAGTTTGTGAAGGTTGAAAAAAGAAATCTCCCTGTAAAATTTCCTTTAATGAGTGCCGATGATATTTTTTACCATTTAAATATTGATAGAATATGAATGTGATCAACGAAGCAGGAATTCTTGCTATATCAACCAGATTACACCGTCTCAGTGAACAATTGAGGAAAGATGGAGCATTGATCTATAAAGCATTTGGAATTGATTTTGAACTGAAATGGTTTCCGGTGATCTTTACCATTTATAAAAAAGAGATAGCAAGCGTTGTCGAAATTGCCAATGAAATAGGGTACACCCATCCATCCACTATCACTTTGCTCAAAGAACTCGAAAAGTTGGAGTTAATACAATGGGAAAAAGACAAACAGGATGAACGGAAAAGGCTTTTTAAATTAACTTCTAAAGGACAGGAACTTATTGAAAAAATGAAACCCGTTTGGGAATTGATGTCACAGATTCTGGGAGAAATTACCGATAACAATAATAATCTGCTGGCAGCTATTGATGAGGCTGAGGAGAAAATTGCAAGCCAGTCTTTTTATCAGAGGGCGCTGCAGGTGAAGAATTCTAAGTAAAATAATGATTGGAAAATTTTATCAGTATAAAAATAATAAACCCGCCAAATACTGGCGGGTTATTTGAATTCATTATTGAAATGAAATTATATTAGAATCTCAAAGTCGCTGCAACAGACCAGGTTCTTCCAAAACCAAGGAATCCTGTGTTACCATCAGCAATACCCTGATAAACTCTTCCGGTTTCCTGGTAAGTTTTTCCGGCATTTGGACCGCTGGCAATTTTGTCACCTGCAAAAATATTGGAGCTTAATTCAGAAATATAATATTTGTTGAATAAGTTGTATACATTCGCTCTCAATGTTAAAGATTTTTTCGCGTCAAGCGTGAATTTGTAAGAAGCACCTACGTCAAATAAATTATAACTTGGCAATTTTACAATTCCTTTTTCTCTTGCTGCCTCAGTAAGGAAATTGATTGGGTTAAACTGTGCATATAGCTTGTCATAATATTCCCAGTTGGCATCAATACTGAAAGCTTTGGTAATGCTATAATCAACTCCCAGACTTGCTGTAGTTTGTGCAGCATCTCCAACTTTTAGATCTTTGATGTTGATAACTCCTGTAGCTCCGGCCACTTCCTGATTGTTTTGAACATCAAGAATATTGAAATTTGCATTTCCTTTGTACTTCCAGTTTCCTAATGATAACATCCCTCTCAGTCTAAGGTTGGCAAATGGTCTTGCCTTCGCTTCCAATTCAACACCCTGGTGTATCTGTCCAACGTTCAGAGCGTTGTAGAAATATGCATTTCCAAGTTGTAATTGAGAGAAGTTAGCTACATCTGCAGCTCCTGCATTAAAGGTTCTTGAAATAAATCTGTCATCCCACTGCGTTCTGTAAGCATTGATATTCACATCTACATAACGGGATTTGAAACCATATCCTAACTCTACAGAGAAGATTCTTTCATTCTTTGCATCGTTGTAAATATTCTGGTTGGAAGGGAACAGCGCGTTGAATAATGGCTGTCTTGAAATAACTCCTGTATTGAAAAATACATTATGATGCTCATCTATATTGTAGTTAGCACCTCCTTTTACAATATACCCCGTTTTGTGATACCATTTTGTTTCCTGGTTTCCTGGCGTATACAGCATATAGTCTCTTCTTTTGTAGTATTGTTCAGAAACTGATCCCTGAACAGATGCACTTAGTTTTTCAGAGCTGTATTCAACCATTCCGTATAAACCTGCCCATTTTACAAGACCTTCGTTGTGTACAGATACTTTTTGAGCATCTTTAAGTTTAGTAAGAGGCTCCGGTTTTACCGTATTGTTGATATAGTATCCTTTTGGAGCATTTGCTGTACTTGAAACAAATAGTGCATCAGATCCCAACATATCGGTTACAATATCGTAAAGTGCCCCTTTGTAAGTTTTAAGATCAATACCTCCGTTAAAGGTCCAGTTATTCTTTTTGTAATTAAGATCTGCAATTACACCATACCAGTCATGAGCATTAATACTTTGCTTTCTTACGATACCATTGGTTCCGTTCAGTGTAGCTACATATTGCCCGTTATAATCACCAGGAGAGCCTGCAGGTGCAGTAAAGGTAGATTTCTGGAAAGAATTTCCGTTATAATCCGTTACCATACCGCCTCTGTTGTAACGATAAATCATATCCCAGTTGATAGTACCGTCTCCACCTGCCCCATAATTCATGAAATTCATAGTCTGGCCGCTGCCGTTTTTGATAGAACCGTTCAGTCCGGTACCACCGCCACCGCGTCCCCATGAACCATAAAGAACGGTAGATAACTTCAGGTTATCATTCATTGTCCAGTCCCAGTTCAATGATGCAATAGGCTTATGATAGAAGTTAGGAGCCAAATTAAATTGAGAACCATTCAACATTCCTGTCTGAGGATTGTATCTTCTTCCATACGTATCCAATTGCTGTAGAGTAGCCACATTCGCTCCGGTTGCAGAAGACCTTCTTGTATCATGTACCTGAGGCGCTCCGGTTGCAATTAAATTGAACGCATGCTTTTCATTAGGCTTAAATCCTGTTGAGAAAAACCAGGAATAACCTTCTCCCTGTGTCCCGTTAATATAACCATCACCTTGCCAACGGGAAAGCAATACAGTTGTTCCCCATTTGTTTTTTAACCCGGAAGAGTACATCGCAGATATTCTGGAGTAGTTATCGTTACCTACTTCTCCTTTGATCATTGCTTTCTGCTCAGAATCGGTAGCTTTGGTCACAATATTGATGGTTCCCCCTACAGAAGGAACTACAAATTTGGAAGCTCCCAAACCTCTCTGGATCTGAATGTTGCTTGCAATGTCTGCTAATCCGGTCCAGTTAGACCAGTAAACAGTACCTCCCTGCATATCATTCACCGGCTGTCCGTTGATGATCACTGCAATGTTAGCCCCATCAAAACCTCTCATGTTGATTCTGCTGTCTCCAAAACCTCCGCCCACTTTGGTTACGTACACGGATGGAGTAGACTTCATAATCTCAGGAAATTCTCTGTTTCCTAGCTTCTCCTGAATTTCCGCAGCCTTGATGGTGGAAACTGCAACAGGAGTTTTTCTTTCTTTGGCTGTTTGGGAAAGGTTTCTACCTACCAACATCACCTCATCAAGAGATTTTGATTTCTCTAAAGAATCCTTCGTACTCTGCCCGTAATAAAGGGCGGCCGTTGGTAAAACAAGCGCTATAAATAGTCGCTTTTTAAAAATAATGCTCATGAAATAAACTAGCGTTTTTGAATTTAAGGCTGCAAAGATGGATATTTATTTTTTAATAAAGTATTAAATCTTCATTACGTGATTTCGTACAGCATACGAATGATCCATTATTACTTGCTTTTTTGTGTGTATTAATTAATTCAGTTCTTTAATTTACAATTTGTTATAAAAGTGAATTATCATAAACAGGAAATATTTTTAAATGAATAAAATAATTATGCACTTCTTTATATTTTTCATTGTGATGATTGTTGTTTATTTAAAATATTCTAATTATTCATCGTTTTGCTGATATAACGTTTGGTAATTGACTAGAGTCATAAACGTTATACTGTTGTTTTGATACCTTGTATTATCATTTATTTAAAACCGAGATTATTATGAAAAAGAATTTTTTTGAAAGGTTTTCAGATCGTGTGGTTTATATTACCGGAAGTCCCGGGGCTTTTATCGGTGCAAGTCTGCTTGTTGTTATCTGGGCAGTTTGCGGACCTATTTTTAACTATTCCGAAACCTGGCAGCTGGTTATCAATACCGGTACTACTATTATAACTTTCCTGATGGTATTTCTGATTCAAAAGACTCAGAATAAAGATTCAAAAGCAATTCAGATAAAGCTGAATGAGCTTATAGCATCCTATGAAAAAGCCAGCAACCGGCTGGTTGATATTGAAGATTTAACGGAAGAAGAACTGGACCAACTTCATAAGTATTATGAAAAATTAGGTAAGTTTTCCAATGAATCAAAACCCTCCTCAGATTCTGCAGGAAAGCAGCACCGATATAAATAATCAGTTGCTTCCAGAATGGGAAATTGTTTAACGTATCAGAGGATATCTGCAAATACTGAATAACTATGAAAAATTTACAACTCAAAGACAAGTCTGTTCTCATTACAGGAGCAGACAGCGGAATTGGTAAGGCAATAGCGCTTTTATTTGCTGAAGAAGGAGCTAATATTGCATTTATACACTATCATGATGCTAAAGATGCTCAAAAAACAAGCAAAGAAATTGAAGAGCGGGGAAGAAAGGTTCTTTCGTTTGAAGGAGATATTAATGATAGTAAATTCTGTGAATCTGTCGTTGATGAAGTCGTTTCCGGATTAGGAGGAATAGATATCCTGATTAATAATGCCGGAACTCAGTTTCCCTGTGATACTATAGAAAATCTTCAGGAAGAAAATATCCGTAAGACCTTTAATTCAAATATTATCGGGATGATACTATTGACAAAAGCCGTATTTCCCCACTTAAAAAAAGGCGATGTTATTATCAATACAACTTCTGCAACCGCTTATTTGGGGCACGAAGAATTACTTGATTATTCTGCAACCAAAGGAGCTATAGTTTCTTTTACCCGTTCACTGGCACTTCAGGCTAAACCCAAAGGGATACGTGTAAATGCTGTAGCACCCGGCCCGGTAGCAACACCGCTTACGGAAAAAACATTCGGAGAAGAAGATGAAGATACGGATAAGCCGCCCCTGGAGCGTAATGCTTCCACAGAAGAAGTAGCTGCAAGCTTTTTATTTCTTGCTACAGATGCTTCGGCACAGATAACGGGGCAGGTTCTTCATCCAAACGGTGGTTTAATTGTTAACGGTTAAAAAACTGGATATGAACGGGGTTATTATTCAGTTTTTCCATTGGTATCATCCGGGAAATCTTTGGAATGAATTTATTGAAAAAGCAGAATATCTGAGGAATTTGGGATTTACTGCCGTATGGCTTCCTCCAGCTAACAAATGCAGCCTGAGCATTGAAGGCCGTGGCTATGATGTCTATGATCTTTATGATTTGGGTGAATTTGATCAGAAAGGAAGTATACCTACCCGGTATGGTACAAAAGCAGAATATTTACTGGCAATACAGAAAGCCCATGAAGTGGGAATGGCTGTGTATGCAGATATTGTTTTGAACCACAGGATGGGAGGTGATGAAGAAGAAAAGATTATGGTACACCAGCTGAATGAAGAAAACCGTAATGAGAGAATTGTTGAGAACTTAGAAGTTACAGCATACACAAGGTTTGTTTTTCCGGGAAGAAAAGGGGTTTATTCAGATTTTATCTGGAATCATCAATGCTTCAGCGGTATTGATTATGTCATCAAAGAAGGAGGGGAGCTATAAAATCCATAATGAATATGGTGAAGAGTGGACAGATGCTGTAAGCCATCAGTTGGGTAATTATGACTATCTGATGGGTGCTGATATAGAATACCGCAACCCTTATGTAGTAGAGGAAATGAAAAAGTGGATCAAATGGTATATGGATACTACGAAAGTTGATGGCATTCGGCTGGATGCTTTAAAGCACATCTCTTCAGATTTCCTGAAAGAATGGATCTTTTATATTAAAACAGAATTGAATCCTGATTGCTATATTCTGGGAGAATTCTGGAAAGACGAAGCAGAAAAAATTGAATATTTTTCAGATAAAATGAATGATCTTATCTCTTGT
The DNA here is from genome assembly GCF_019970045.1 of Chryseobacterium sp. GVT01B. GTDB lineage: Bacteria > Bacteroidota > Bacteroidia > Flavobacteriales > Weeksellaceae > Chryseobacterium. The sequence goes on along the minus strand of NZ_JAHXYI010000002.1, from coordinate 151,180 downwards.
TTTGATGCCCCGCTGCATTATAATTTTTTCACGGCTTCAAAAGAAGGGAAAGACTATGATCTGAGCCAGATTTTAAAAGGAAGCTTTCTGGAAAAGAAACCCGTGTTTTCAGTTTCTTTTGTAGAAAACCATGACACACAACAGCTCCAAGCACTTGAGTCTTCAGTAGAAGATTGGTTTAAGCCTATAGCATATGCAATTATTCTCCTTTCTGATGAGGCTTATCCCTGTGTATTCTATCCCGATCTTTTTGGAGCAGAATATATCGATGTAAGAGAAGACCAGGAAGTACATATTATCATATCAAAAGTGGAGGAGCTTCCCGACCTTCTTGAAGTGAGAAAACGTTTTGCATACGGGAAACAGATCGATTATTTTGATCATCCCAACTGTGTGGCTTTTGTACGGACCGGAAATGAAAAGCATCCGGGATGTATTGTGATTATGTCTAATAGTGATGAGGGTTTCAAAGAAATAGAATTGGGAAAAGAACATGCAGATTCAACCTATATTGATTTCTTAAAGAACCGCCATGAAGAAATTCACACTGATGAAAATGGGAAAGCCATATTTTGTGTCAATCCGGGATCTGTAAGCGTGTGGGTAAAGAAATATAAGCCTTAAAATAACTATACTCTTCAAGAATTTTAGATACCACATCTCAGCATTTAAGGCAAAAATGGTCTTATAGTTGCAGATTTATCACCAATCAAACACTAAATTATTATATTATGGAAACTAAAACAGCAGCCAAAAAATCACCGGCTAAAAAAACAACACCCGCGAAAACATCTGCAAAAACTCCGGCTAAAAAAAATGCAGCCAAAAGTTTGGAAGATCTTTTTGAAGATTCACTGAAAGATATTTATTGGGCTGAAAAGGCACTCTTGAAAGCACTGCCAAGAATGATGAAAAATGCGACCAGTGAAAAGCTTAAAACAGCTATTGACAAGCATATTACTGAAACAGAAGGTCACGTTGAAAGACTGGAAGAATGTTTTAAAGCTTTAGGAAAAAAAGCCCAGGCAAAGAAATGCGATGCTATGCAGGGATTATTGGATGAAGGAAAAAGTATCCTTGAAGAGACAGAGCCGGGAGCAGTAAGAGATGCAGGAATCATTGCAGCGGCACAAAAAGTTGAACATTACGAAATCGCCACATACGGTACCCTTGCAGCATTTGCAAAAGTATTGAAAGAGAAGGATTGCCTTAAACATCTTTTAAGCACATTGGAAGAAGAGAAAAAATGTGACGAGCTGTTAACAAAAGTTGCGGATACCAATCTCAACAGCAAAGCAATGTAAAAAAGTATGTATTCATTATAAAAAGGAGACCGGATTTATTTTTGGTCTCCTTTTTATTGTGGAAATCTCAGGAGATTTTAAAAAAGCTGTTTTAGCTTTTGATTGATTTTGTATCAATTTTAATATATTTGCAGATATTATTTGTATCAATTTGATTTTCTCCTATAGCATACAATTCAAAGAACAATAAAAATTTATCCGGTAAAAATCTCAGTAAAACCAAAAGTGAGTAATAGCTGTTATGCTTTAAAGAGAAATATAATTCCAGTATTTAAAAAGTTAAAAAAATATGACCCAGCTTAGTTTGTTCGATTCAGAAGACCTGTATGAATTTCCAAAAGATCTTCTTGAATACAGAGAACATTTTCTGGATCAGGAAGAAGCTGACCGGCTTAAAGCTCATCTGCTTGAAACTGCTCCCTGGAAACAAAGAACCCAAAAAATGTATGATAAGATGGTGCTGACACCGCGCTTAACGGCATGGTATGGAGATCAGGAAAATGCCTATCCTTCGGGTAATGGTGAGCTGGAGACTAATCCGTGGACTCCCGAACTTCTTTCTTTAAGACAAAGAATAGAAAAAACATTTGGCTACCAGTTCAATTCCGTATTGCTTAATCTTTACCGGGATCATAATGACTCTGTTGCCTGGCATCGGGATAAGGAAAGCAGATATGGAAGCCGCCCGGTGATTGCATCAATAAGTTTAGGACAGACCAGAAACTTTGATTTCCGGAAAAAAGATCATCATCAGAGTAAATACAGCCTGCCCCTTCCTCATGGTTCATTACTGATTATGAAAGGAGATCTGCAGGAGAACTGGGAACATCGGATTGCTAAATCTGTAACCTCGATGAAGCAGCGTATCAATCTTACATTTCGGTTGGTTCGTCAATTGTAGAATATTCATTTATAGTATTTTATGATTGGTGGAGTGTGTTTGCAATATCTCTTTTGGCAGATAAATTGTTGCATTTATAAAAGAAGTCCTTATTGGCTTTATTTATATCACCATTTAAAATTTAATATTATGAAAAATCTTGTAGTAACACTTTTTGTGGTGGCTGCTTTGACGGCCTGCAAAAAAAATGAACCGACATCGTCCAGCCACTCCCCGGAAAGCACAACAATGTCTCCTCCAGCTGAATCCGGCATGACAGTGAGTGATTCCACCAAAATGGTAGAACCAAAAGACCAAACCACCTCTCTCAGTGATCAGGATAAAAAATTTGCAGATGCAGCAGCAAAAGGAGGGCTGATGGAAGTGATGATGGGAGATCTGGCAGCAACCAATGCTGAAAATCCAGTTGTAAAATCTTTAGGAGCGATGATGGTCACAGATCATACCAAGGCGAACGATGAGCTTAAGAAATGGGCTTCGGGAACAGGCTATACCTTACCTGCAGGTCTGGATGCTGAAAAGCAGAAGATGTATGATGATCTGAAAGCTAAGAAAGGAAAAGACTTTGACAAAAAGTATACGGATCTTATGGTCAGTGATCATAAAGAAGACATAAAAGAATTCAAAAAAGAAGCTGCAGAAGGAAAAGAATCTTCTCTGAAATCCTTTGCCGGTAAGACGCTTCCTACTTTGGAGCATCATCTGAAAGAATCGGAAAAAGCTAAAAATGCTGTGAAATAATATGACCTGCATCATAAAAAAGATACAGGATATTTGATAATTTTGAAAAGGATTAAATATTATTTTGTTCTTGATTAATAAGCTCCTCTTTTGTAAGGGGAGTTTTTTATTAATTATTCTTTCTTTTTATATTCTTCAATTTTCTTAAACTGGATGTAAGAGCTTTTTAGATTGCGAAGCTGTTCGGATACAATTTTATTACTCTTTTCACTAAGATTACCATAGCCCAGAGCATTCTCATAAGTCTCTATGGCTGCTTTTTCTCCAAAGACTACATTTTCCAATGTAGATTCTACCAGATTTCCCATGGTAAAAGAATTTTTAATGTCAATCCATGTTCTGTGAATAGCTCCTGCGATAGATGGTGAGTCCTCCGGAACGCCCTTTCTTTCAGTGATTAGATTAATGAGTTCATTTTTCATAATTTTCGACTGGGAAATCATATGGTCATATTCATCCTTTACATCAGGATACATTTCCCATACTTTTCCTTCAACTTTTTCAAAACCTTCAATTCTGTCATTGGTAATGTGAAGCAAGTCGTTCAGTACCGATATTTCTTGTCGATTATCCATAATATATACTTTTTAGATTAAACATAATATTGTACTAAATTATCATTTACCCAGCAGCATTTTTATAATCCTGGTCATATAGTCTGGCGGATGATTTTCTTATATGAGCTTATTTATTTTTTAATAAAAAAAATGGGTTAACAGGATAAATAAAATTCCGATATTCTTTCTTTTTACGGAAAAAAAACAGGACCTTTGCCCCCAACAATGGGGTGCTGCTGGTAACAGTGGCTGAGATGATACCCAGGAATGTACTTCCACACCTGATCCGGATAATGCCGGCGTAGGGATTGCTTACTTATCATCTCATCATTTGATTTTTAAATTAATATGATGCAGGAAATTTTAAAACAGATTACCTTGCCTGAATGGTTCGGAGTCTTATTTTCAGTAATTCAGGTCTTACTGGCCCGTAAAAACAATGTCAATAACTATCTTTTCGGAATTGCCGGTATTCTGCTTACATTGTATGTGATGCTTACCTCAAAACTGTATGCTGAATTTACCTTAAACCTTTATTATCTGATCATGAGCATCTACGGATGGCTGTACTGGAAATTCGGGAAACAGAAATCTGAAATGGAGATCTCTGTCACCTCAACTTCTGAAAAGTGGATTGCCGGAGGAATTGTGTTGGGAACTTTTAGCTTATTCTGGTTTTTTCTTACTCATTTTACAGACTCGGATGTTCCCGTTTGGGATTCGTTAGTAAGTGCTTTTGCCTGGGCAGGAATGTGGCTGATGGCAAGAAGAAAAATTGAAAACTGGGTGATCCTCAATATCAGTAATATTATTTCCATACCCTTGCTGCTGCATAAAGAATTATATCTATATGCGGTATTAACATCATTCTTATTTTTAGTAGCAATCTCCGGGTATATGGAATGGCAAAAAATCATTAAAACCAAAGCTAATGCTCAATATTAAAGACATCAGAAAAGAACTTCAGGGAGCTTCTGTAATTTCTGATAAGGTGATACAGCATATTCATGAAAAAGGATTGCTGAAGATCTGGGTGCCGAAAAAATATGGAGGTTTAGGATATCGTTTTGAAGAAGGCCTTAAAGCATTATTTGGCTGGGCTGAAACCGATGGAAGCTTTGGCTGGATGCTGACACTCTGTGCCGGAGCCAATTATTTCTCAAGAAACATAAAACCTGAAATTGCTCAATTACTGTTTACCAATTCTGACATTTGTTTTGGAGGAAGCGGAATGGTTGGCGGAACTGCAGAAAAGCAAAATGATAACACCTATATTATTAATGGATTATGGAATTTTGCCACAGGAGCTCCCCATCTGACGCATTTTACACTGAATGCCACAATTACAGAAAAGGGCAAACCTTTATTAGATCACGAAGGCAATGAGATGATTCATTCCTTTATTATTCCGAGAGAGCAGGCTGAAATCATCCCTAACTGGAAATCTATGGGAATGAAAGCCAGCGGTACTTATTCATTTACCATTGAGAATGTTGTGGTCAACGAAGATTACAGCTTTGTGTACGACCATTTCTTCACGGATGATATTCTGGACAGCGTTCCTTTTCGGGTTTTTGCTGATCTGACCCTTTTGGTGAATTACCTTGGAATGGCTTCTCATTTTATTGAAGAGGCAAAACTTATCCGTCCTCAGATCCATTTCAAAAACTTTGCAGAATCTATTGAAAAGCATCTGGAAAAGGTGTTAAATATTGCCCGGAATATTGAAAATATTCTTGCTGATAATAAAGAGATTTCAGCGGATCAGCAAAATGAGATTCATACTTATGGAACAGAATTGACAAGTCAGTTATCTCACCAAATCCTTACAATTTATACACAGCTTGGAATCCGGGCAACAGCTACTGATTCTGTAATTTATCAGATATTCTGTGATTATTTTACAGCAGCAATGCATTCTAATTTCAGGCCTTCAGCTGATGATTTAGATTTTTCTTTTTGAGGTAATCTAAGCCTGTTAAAAGACAGTCACTCTTTAGTCATTATGGTCATGAATTTAAACTTAATATGAATTTAATATGATTGACATCCCTTTTAGATACTTTTGCATCATTGAGTTATAGGTTCAAAGACATTTAAAGGATGGATCATTTTAAAGAAATATATTCCGGTTACAAGCACAGGGTGTATTTTTTTGTGGCAAAATACCTTTCGGAAGAAGAAGATATAGAAGAAATTGTTCAGGATATTTTTATGCATGTCTGGAAGTACTTATCCAAAACCCACTCACCTTCAGAAATTGAAGCACTTATTTTTAAATCTGCCAAACAGGAAATCTCCAACTTCTACCGTAAAAGAAAAATGATCTTCGTTCCACTGGAAAATTCCCCGGAAAATCAGGATGAAGAAAGTTCTGAAATCGAAAAGCAACTGCAGCAGGAAGATCAATTAAAAAAAATAGAAAGTCTTCTGGAACAGGTTCCTGAAAGAAGCCGTGAGTTTTTCATACAGAATAAAATCCAGAATCTCAGTCTTTTTACGATTGCTCAGGAAAATGATATTTCTAAAACTGCCGTTGAAAAACATGTTAATAAGGTTTTGAAATTTCTAAGGACCAACTTGAATTTTTGGTTTTAACCTTTTCCGTTATATTGATAACAAGCTTCATTTCAAATCTCTTTCCGACGAAGGAAGAATCCCATGTAAAGCCTGGATTCTTCATTTCACTGCGTTACATTCAGAATGACAGAGTCATAATAATAGATAGCAGGATTAATTTAAAATCGTATATAATTACCTTAATTAATTTAAATAAAATCAATTTCAACTTTAACGGAATATCAACCCATATGAACAAATCGTTAAATCAAAAAAATAGAGGTTGACGATTCTACACTTCCTGCGTATTCTCTAATAAAGATCAAAAAAGAGTTTATGGATTTCGACAATCAATGGAAATCAGTTAAAGAAGAAAACCGGAAAATGAAAGATTCGGCAGATCAGCGAATCTGGAATGGACTTGAGAGCAAAATCAGATTCAGAAAGAATACAAAACGGGTTTTATGGGCTGCGGCTGTTCTTTTGCCTTTATTTACACTGATTAATTTGTTTTCTACTGGGAATGAAATGAAATCTCCGGATCAACAGCAAATGGTTTTCAGAACAGAAAAGGTTCAAAAGGAATTTATACTATCTGACGGAAGTATTATTACTCTGGAACCTGAAAGTGAATTGAAACTAACGGATGATTTCGGAAATAAATCCAGGAATGTCTCTTTTAAAGGAAAAGCATTTTTCAGTGTTGCTAAAAATAAAGCGCTGCCGTTTATCATTGATGCCAATGGATTTAAAGTAAAAGTGTTGGGAACCCAATTTTTGCTTGATCAGAGATCCGCAGACAAGAAAGTCTATCTGAAAGAAGGGAAAGTAAAAATTGATTACAAAGGAAATACAACATTCCTTCTGCCCAAAGAAACCTGGCTTGCTGACAAGGACGGAGCCGAGAAACATTTCTACGATCAGGATGTTGTAAGAACATTTGATTTTAATGAAATGAAATTCGGGGAGGCCATTTCTCAATTGGAGAAGACCTACAATGTTTCTATAGCCTATCCTCAGCATTACAAGGAGAATGTAATAAACGGAAACATCACCGGAGATCTGGATAAAGTTATTAAAACAATAGGATTTCCATTTAATCTTACCGCAGGAAAACAATCAGCAAATCATATCATTTTAGAAAAATAATGCACCAGTAATTGGGGTTACCGATGCATTGAAAATAAATCAGTCAATAACAACTAATTTCAGCAAAGCTATGAAAAAAACAACAATTAGCATGATGTTGTTGGGTCTTTTGTGTGCACCACAGTTTACCTACGCAGAAGCTAACAAATGTTTTCAACAGTCCGTTATTCAGCGGAAAACGCCTTTGATTAAAATCTTTGAAAAACTTTCAAAAGAGCATGGCGTAAAATTCTTTTATTCGGTTTCAGATCTGAAAGATATCCAGGTGGATGAATCACAAGTCAACTATCAGTCATTATCAGCATCTTTAGACTATCTGAAGAAGAATATCGGTCTTGATTTTAATGTAGATCAAAAAACGGTGACGGTTCGTCTCAATGCAAGAGCGATGGCAAAAATTCAGAGAACCAATGCTCAACAGTCTGCAGAGTATATAAACTCAATTAAAGACACGGTAAAATCAAGAGAAAAAAATATTGATGAGGTTGTTTTGGTGGGCTACGGGAAGCAGAGTAAGAAAAACAATTCCGGCTCTATTTCTTCTATTGATGAGAAGCAGATGAAAGGAGTGGCTTCCAGTAATTTTGGAGATATTATTGCAGGAAAAGCAACCGGAGTTCAGATTACCCAGGCCAATGCAAGTCCGGGAAGTTCGCCTTCAATACGGGTGAGAGGTATAGGAACATTGACGGCAGGTTCCAATCCTTTGATCGTTGTGGACGGGCTGCCATTAACTGAAGGTTCTAATCTGAATGCTATTGACCCTAATTCCATTGCCAAAATTGATATTTTAAAAGACGCCGCTTCAGCCGCAATCTATGGTTCCAGAGGAGCAAACGGAGTGATTATCATTGAAACAAAGCAGGGAAAAAAGGGGAGAATGGCTGTTTCTTTCGATTCCTATTACGGAATGCAGATGAGAAGCGATAATGTGAAACTGGTCAACGCTTATGATATGGCCACTTTTCTGAAGGAAGCCAGAGACAACAATTATCTTTCTAAAGGGAGTAACAGAAGCATTTCTGATAATAATGCCACAAGAATAAGCAAAGGGGCTTCTTTAAGAGAATTAATTCCCTATTATTTAGCACCTTACCTTGCAAAGCAGCCCGGGTTAACAGATACCGACTGGTTGAATACTGTGATGAAACCAGCACCCATCAGCCAGACTTCACTGAATATTACCGGAGGAAGTGATAAGAGCAAATATGCTTTTACCATGAGTTATTTTAAACAAAAAGGACTCGTTATCGGGACAGATTACGAAAAATTTTCCACCAGTATCAACCTTTCAACTGAGCTTACAGATAAATGGAAAATAGGGGTAACAATGACGCCGTCTTATGCAACGGGTACGATCAATGCTGCAGAAAATTCAAGAAGTTATAATCCTTTGCAGATGGCTACGGCAATGTATCCTTTTTTTAAACCTTATAATAATGACGGAAGTCTTGCCATTTCTCAGCAGATTCTGGGAAATACAGCAACGGATGGAGCTTTGGTAGAAAATCCTGTGGCCGTTCAGGAAATGACCAACAGAAAATATACATTATTTAAAACATTCGGGAATATCTTCACTGAACTCGAATTGTTAAAAGGTCTGAAATACAGATTGTCCGTAGGCGGAGATTATTCCAATTACGAATACAATTTCTTTGATCCTTCTTCGGTAGGAGCGTACAGGGCAGCAGCTCCGGATGTGACTTTTGCCAACAGAACAGAATATATCCGCAAAAATTATTTAATAGAAAATTTACTTTCATTTGATCAAAAATGGGGTGCCCACCGGATGGATGCCATTGCCGGGCAGTCTTTCCAGCAGGAAGATAATACACAGCTTTTAACTGAAGCTACCGCATTTCCTGATAACAGCATCCGGAATATTGCAGGCGGAACTTCATTTAAAAATACATTAACGCAATACAAATGGCGGCTGATGTCTTATTTTACCAGAGTTAATTACACGTTTGACAATAAGTATAACCTGATGGCTTCCTATCGTAGAGACGGTTCTTCACGTTTCGGAAAAAACTCTAAGTGGGGAAATTTCTATGCATTTTCTGCAGGCTGGACCGTCAGTAATGAAAATTTCTTTCCTGAAAATAATTTCGTGACAGATTTGAAATTTCGATACAGTCTTGGAAGCAACGGAAATAATCAGATTCCTAATTTCGGGGCACTTTCATTGATGAATCCTGATAATTATAATTTTGGAGGAATGTTAGTGCCGGGATATACAACGGCAACAGCTCCCAATCCGAATATTTCCTGGGAAAAGTCCAGATCAAACAATTTCGGGATCGATTTTTCTTTGTTTAAAAATATCCTGAACATTTCTGCAGATTATTATATCCTGAACAGAGACGGTTTGTTGTTGGATGTTCCCGTTCCGCAGCAATCCGGTTTCAGTACCTCACTTCAGAATATCGGTAAGATCAAAAATTCCGGTTTTGAATTACAGATTGCCTCAAAAACGTTTACTATTGCTAAAGATTTTACGTATTCCGGGAGTTTTAATTTTTCCACCAATAAAAATGAAGTGTTAGCGCTTGCAAACGGCCAGAACCAGATTATCACGGGTGAGAATAACTTCTCTGTAACCAAAGTAGGAGGTTCAATAGGTGAAATGTACGGCTACAATATCCTTGGAATCTATAAAACTCAGGATCAGATTAACAATTCGCCACATATTACCGGAACGATGGTGGGGGATTATATTATGGAAGATCTGAATGGTGACGGAAAAATTGACGTCAACGATAAAAGAAGCTTTGGAAGCGGTGTTCCGAAATACATTCTCGGCTTTAATAATAATTTCAGATACGGGCTTTTTGAGCTGAGCTTTTCATTGTACAGCGAAATTGGTAAGAAAATCTATAATGCGGATGCCGTAACCACTTTAGAATCAGGAGAAGGCTTCGGAATGGCTTCACAGTATTATTTTGACAACCGCTATAACGCAGTTACCAATCCTGATGGCTTTTTCGGGATGCCGAATATGAACTTCTCGAACAACAGGAAAGAGGCCAGAACATCAAATTTATACTTTAAAAATGCAGATTATGTGAGACTGAGATCGCTTCGACTGGCTTTTAATTTCCCTAAATCTATGCTTGAAAATATCGGGATAGAAAACGCACAGATTTATCTGGTAGGAAACAATCTTTTCACGCTGTCAAAATACAAGGGAATGAACATCGATGCTACTTCGGACAATGTTCTTACACAGGGATTTGATCAGGCATATTATCCGGTCGCTAAAATTTATTCTATGGGCTTTAACCTTAAATTCTAAAATCATGAAAAAAATATTCATTACAATATTCAGCCTTTCGGTGATGTGCTCGTGCTCGTCTGATCTTTTGGATGTCAACCCTGAAGCACAGAAAGTTTCATCACAATTTTATACCAATTCTTCTGAAATTGAGCAGGGTATCATTTCAGTTTACAGCGCTCTTCAGTATACAGGACAATATCAGCTGGCAATGCCGGCTTTGGGAGAATTGCCTTCAGATAATACTTATGATGAGGTTCCTGCCAATGATTCTTTTACGTATGGTGAACTTGATTTTTTTACAATTCAGCCTAATAACAGCCTTATTGCAAGTGCCTGGAAAGATCATTATATCGGTATTCAGCAGGCGAATATTATTCTGACGAGGATTGGAAAAATTCCTGATATGACGGATGCCCTGAAGAATACAAGGATTGGCGAAATGAAATTTCTTCGGGCGTTGATGTATTTTAACCTCGTAAGAATTTATGGTGATGTTCCGTTGGTTTTAAAAGAAACTACGAATGTTAACGATTATTTCGGGCAGCCAAGAACTCCTGTTGTTGAGGTGTATTCTGCTATAGAAAAGGATTTGAAAGAAGCTATTGATCTTTTGCCGGCAACAACCTCACAAAAGGGGAGAGTAACTAAAGGAGCTGCGTTGGGAATTATGGGTAAAGTGCTTTTAACACAGAAGAAATTTGCTGAATCATTGACTTATTTAAATCAGATTGAATCGTTAGGTTACCAGCTTTTACCAGATGTCAATAAAATTTTTGATGTTACTAATGAAAATAATGCTGAAATTATTTTTGATGTACAGTTTACTTCCGGATTGAATGGAAATTCGGAGGGTAGTACAGCGTTTCAGATGTTCAGCCCTTCCGGATCGGTTTCCGGGGCCAAAGGACACAATCTTCCGACCAAAGAAGTCTACAATCTTTACTCAGCCGGAGATACCAGACGTTCTGCATATATCGGACTTACTTCAAACGGAATTCCTTTTAGTAAGAAATTGGTGAAAACATCGAATACCATTGCAGATGGAGGAAGCAATTTTGTGGTGCTGAGATTAGCCGATGTGTTCCTGATGATGGCAGAGTGTTTTGCAGAGCAGAATGACATTTCCAATGCGAATTTATATCTGAATAAAATTAAAACCAGAGCAGGAATTGCTGCTGTAAACCTTTCAACAAAAGACCTTCTCCTGAATGAAATTGACCGCGAAAGAAGACTTGAGTTTGTAGGAGAGGGCCACCGTTGGTTTGACCTTTTGAGAACAGGAAAAGCAATCCCGGTGATGACTGCTCATTTTGCTAATAATCCGGGTTACAGTACCGCACAGATTAAACCCTATCATCTTCTTATGCCTGTTCCGCAGGGGCAGATCAATACAGATCCAGCCATTAAACAAAATCCCGGATATTAATTAAACATTTGAAATTATGCTAAACAATAAATTATTACAAGTATTTCTTCTGAGTTTTTCTTCACTGTTCATTGCGCAACAAAAGAAAATTTTACTTTCTGATTTTCCTGATGATAAAGTAATGGTGGTTGCCCACCGCGGTGATTGGAGAGAGGCTCCGGAAAATTCAGTATGGGCCATAAAAAAGGCTATCGAAAAAGGAGTGGATATGGCTGAAATAGATCTTGCCATGACCAAAGACAGTATTTTGATCCTGATGCACGATAATACGATCGACAGAACGACAACAGGAAAAGGAAAACCGTCTGATTTTACACTGGAAGAAATCAAAAAACTGCATCTGAGAGACGGACTTGGAGTGGAAACGCAAATGAAAGTTCCCACGTTACAGGAAATTCTGGAAATCTCAAACGGAAAAATTCTTCTGAATCTGGATAAAGGTTTTGATTACATCAAACAGGTATATCCCTTGGTGAAAAAACGAAATATGCTTGATCAGATTTTGTTTAAAGGTCATGAATCCTACATGGAATTCAATCAGAAATATGGCGACATTAAAAATGATATTCATTATATGCCGATTATCCAGTTAGGTAAAAGTGAAGATCTTAAAAAAATATCAGATTATATCAAAAACTATAAAATTTATGGCTTTGAATTTACAGTAGGAACAACGGAAAAGAATCTGATTGATTTTAAACCTTTAAGAGAAAAAAAGATCAAAGTATGGGTCAATTCATTGTGGCCGCATCATAATGCCGGAAATAATGATGATCAGGTCCTGGATAATCCTGATGTTTATGATTGGTATATTAATAAAGGAGTCAACATTATTCAGACCGACCGTCCGAAAGAGCTTATCAATTATCTGAAACGTAAAAATCTTTATTATTGATTAATAAGGTATAGCACAAAAAGATTATAATATGACAAAAACAAAAGGTGGACTGAAATAGTCCACCTTTTTTATAATAAGTATGTTCTGTTATTAAGACTGGATAAATTCCAAAAGATCTTTATTGATAGTTTCATGCTCTGTAGTCGGCATTCCGTGAGGGAAACCTGGGTAAGTAATCAATTTACCATTCTTTAATAATTTTGCTGATTTTATAGCAGAATTTTCGATAGGAACAATCTGGTCATCTTCTCCATGTAAAACCAAAACCGGAATATCAACGGCTTTCAAATCTTCTGTGAAATCAGTTTCAGAAAATGCTTTAATGCCGTCGTAGTGAGCAACAATTCCACCCATCATTCCTTGTCTCCACCAGTTTCTCTGAATTCCGTCTTTGATGTTGGCTCCTTCTCTGTTGTACCCATAGAAAGGAAACGTCAGATCAAAATAAAACTGGTTTCTGTTGTTCAGAGTCTGCTCTCTGATTCCATCAAAAACTTCCATTGGAACGCCATCAGGATTGTTTTCACTTTTTACCATTACCGGAGGAACAGCGCTGATTAATACCGCTTTTTTTGCTCTGCCATTGGCATATTTATGTACATATCGGATTACTTCACCACCACCTGTAGAGTGTCCAATATGAACTACATCTTTCAAATCAAGAAATTCTACAAGTTCCGCAGCATCAGATGCATATTGTTCAATGGTGTGGTTATAGATATTCTGGCTTGAACGGCCGTGGCCTCTTCTGTCATGGGAAATTACTCTGTAACCTCTCTGTAAGAAAAAGATCACCTGTGCATCCCAATCGTCAGATGATAATGGCCATCCGTGGTGAAACATTAATACTGGTCCTTGTCCTTGGTCTTTGTAAAAAATCTCAGTTCCGTCTTTTAATGTAAATGTGCTCATAGTTTTAAATTTTTAATGTTAATTGTTGATTTATGTGATAATTTTTTGTTGTCTTATTTCTTTAGCAAATGTAGGACAGTTTGAGTTCATTGAAATTAATCTAGTTTAATTTCGTTCATATTTAATAAAAAATTTTTATTGGGATTTTTGTCTGCATTCTTTTGGAGAACCAAATTTTTACAGAAAAGGCACTAACCAAAGATAGTTAATGCCTTTTTTACTGTCATTCCAATATATATGTATCCTTCTCCAGAACGAGCTGCTTGACTATTCAGTTTAATTGGGATTATATTATTCTATCCACAGATGTCCCATAGAATACGTTTTGGCTTTACCCGCCACAATCACTCTTTCTTTTTTGTTTTCACAATAGAGCTGTCCGCCTCTTTCAGACAGCTGACGGGCAAAAAGCGTATCTTTTCCTAATCTTGAAGACCAGAACGGAATAAGCGAGCAGTGTGCAGAACCGGTTACAGGATCTTCGAGAATAGATGACTGCGGCGTAAAGTATCTTGAAACAAAATCACTGTCTGTACCGGCAGCTGTTACCACAAGACCACCAGGATCCAGATTGATAAGGTCAAAAACAGATCTTTCAATGTTGATATTTTTGATGTCGTCCTCAGAATCATATACCAGAATATAATCTCTTGATTTGAAAACTTCTTTGGGCTGGATATTGAGCGATCTGGACAAGATTTCCGGAAGAACAGCAGCTTCAGGCATTCTTGAAGGAAAATCCATATAGTAAACACCATCTTTAACCTCAACTGTTAATTCACCGCTTTTAGTTTCAAAAACGATTCTATTGCTCTGATAGTTTAAGATTGAGATCAGGCAATGCGCTGTGGCCAAGGTGGCATGTCCGCATAAATCCATCTCTATTTCAGGGGTAAACCATCTCAGATGAATCGTACTGCCGTTATTGATAAAGAAAGCTGTTTCTGCTACGGCATTTTCACAGGCAATTTTTAAAAGGAGCTCATCGGGTAGCCAGGTTTCTAAAGGAACGACACAGGCTGGATTTCCATGGAAAATTTTCTCAGTAAATGCATCTATTTGATATAATTCTAACTTCATAATTGATAAAAATTTCTGTCTCTAACGAAGATACTTTATTTTTCAGACATTGTTGACAGATTCATCATTCTGCGGTATTTTCTTTTTTCAGCTGGCTGATAAAATATGAAGGGCTTACCCCTGTTTCTTTTTTAAAGATAACTGCAAAAACTTCTCTTGAAGAGAAACCGCAAGCCTCGGCCAGATAGCTTATTTTATATTCTCTGAAAATAGGGGTGTCATATAACTTGTTTGTAATGAATTGAATCCGAAGTCCGTTAATGTAATTATTGAAGCTTTTATTTTTATATTGTTTGATAATCTCTGAAAGATATCTTGGGTTGGTAGCCAGTGAATTGGATAAAGAAGTTAGGGTCAGATCTTTTTTCAGAAACTTTTCGGATTTTTCAAATTTTGAAAGCTTATTTAGTAATAAGGCTGTAGTTTCTTCTGAGATGCTTAGATTATTTTCTGCTCCTTTATTCTCTATTTTGATTTCAGTGTCTTGCTTTTCAGAGACTTGAACTTCTTTTTTAAGATTTTCAATAATTGTTTCATATCGTTGATGAAGTTTGTTCTGATTCCGTTTCCAGTACCACCATCCTCCTGTAGCAAGAATCAGGGCAATGACAAAAAAAACGGCTGCAAACAGTAAGATATTATCCTGATGAACTTTATCTTTTTGCTGGCTTATTTTTTTTATAGTTTTATCAGCAGACATTTTATTGGAATGGGCTAAACTATCGCTAAGGTTTGAATAAAGAGCCATATATTTGATGGTAGAATCTTTATTTTTAAGGCTTTCAAAAGAATTTGTCATAGTAGCATACGCAGCCACTCTGCTGGCAGGAGAATGGGTTCTCTTTTCTAATTGTAAAACTTCCCGTGCGTACTCAATGGCTTCCTTATTTTTACCCTGTTCCGAATAGAAATTTCCCAAATAATTTAATATAGGAATTTTATCAACTTTCATCTGGGTAAATTTCCTTTGATTCATGATCTTTAATGATTTCTGCAGGTATTCTTCAGCAATATCCAGTCGTTTGGGCTTTGAAATCATCGCATAATGCATTCCTATATTCATATAAAGGTAGGAGATCATGTCATACTTTTCATCTGTCTGCCGTGAATTCTCAACATCGCTTATTTTTTCTGCTTCCTGCAGACTTTTTTTGAAATACAATAAAATAGTGTCCTGATGGGCTTTTTTAGGAATATAATAGCCAGCCGTTAACCCTTGGTAAATATGTGCCCTGTTAAAATGCTTTTTGTTCTCATCGGTAAGTTTATTGACATAATGTTCTGCCTTATGAAGTTCTTTGTAATTTTCATCAAAAAGGCCCAATGCAGAAAGAGCATTTCCTCTCTCAATATATGCCATAGCAATAGATTCGTTATCGTCAGTTTCTTTAGCCGCCTTTTCTACTTGATACGAATATTCAATAGATTTTTCATTTTCACCGGTATTATAATAAAGCATCATTAAGTTCTTTCCACTGGTAAGGATAGATTCTCTGTCATTAATGTTTTTAGCATCTTTGAATATCTGTAAATAAAGCTGAATCTTTTTCCTGGGATCCAGAGATGTATTTTTAGCTGATGCTAGTTTCTTTTCTATGCTTTGTTTTGTAATAGTTTGGTTATTTATTTGTGCGTGATAAAAACCGAAAATGATACAGGTGAGCAAAAGAATAATGTTGTTTTTCATCCTAATTACGTTGTTTTTTCTGTTTGCAATTTTAGCGTTATTTTAAGTATTTATCTGTTATTTAAATGTAATTATTTCGGAAATTATAATGCTGTTTTTTAAGATAAATATTTGATTATTAATTTGATCTGTATTAATAGGCATTTTCATGCATCGTACTTTCTTTTTATTCTATTATGTGTTTTTAACCTAGATTTTACCTGTTCCGGTCATATACTATTTTTCCTTCAATAGATTTTCAGACATCAAAAGATGCAGAATGCAGGAAAAATGAATAGCTTAAAAAGAATGTATTTACTGTTAAAAAAACTTTCTCAATCATAAAAGTTAAAGAGCATCAACTACTTTATAATATGGATATTTTACGACATATTTTCCAGTAATATAAACCGAATTTCTTACCATACACTCTCATTTGGTCTATGTCAATCATCTACATTTGCGATTGAAGAATTGCTTTATGCTGTGACAAGGATTAAAAAAATTATATCAGTTAAATCTAAATAGATATGGAATAAAACAACTTTTGATGTGAACACAAAACTTTAAACACAAAACCTGAATGATGAAAAAAATAACTGTAAAAGCTTTACGCCAATGATCCTTGATCTTAAGAACATTCATATAGGATCTCTGATAAAACTGCGTATTGAAGAACGGAATATCAATATACTCCGAATATGTAAATTTCTAAAATGTACAGAAGACGAACTGAATTCTATGTTATCTGAAAAGTCTTTGGATTCTGAAATCATACTGAAACTAAGTACACTGCTGGAATATGATTTTTTCAGACTTTATTCTCAGTATCTGATCCTTTATGCTCCACAAGCGATTTCAAATTATTCTGAAAAGAAAACCTCTCTTCCTCAATACCGGAAAAATATCTATACAAAAGAAATGGTAGACTTTATTCTGGAACAAATTGGAAATGGAAATAAAACACAAATGCAAATTGTACAGGAGTACAGAATTCCGAGATCTACCTTGTACAAATGGGTGAACAAATATGCACAATCAAAAAAGAAAGATTAATTGAATGAAAAACACGCCTGATTATAAAAAAATTTTTAATGATATCATCAATATAAAATTCCCTGAAAAAAAAGAAATATGCAGCCATTTATTAGATAAATCAAATTTATCAGTGCTTGATATTATAGACCTTAATGAGCTTCTTTTCAGAAACAGTTCCAAAGAAAACAGTGTTTTTAATCAGAAACACCGCTCTTATAATGAATCTGTAATTTATCAAATATTAGAATATCAAAAGAAAAATAGGCTGAACAATTCCCAACTTGCCGAGCATTTTAAACTAAGCAGGAATACTGTTACTAAATGGAAAAGTCTTTTTCCTATCTAAATAGTTCTCAACCTTTTGAAAGATCTCTTATAGATCATCATTCAATTAAAAATATGCAACAGATGAATAAAAAAATGACCATAGTAATATTGGGTGGAATGTATGGCCTTTTTTCTCCCTTAGACGCCCAAACAGGGATTGGAACATCAAATCCTCAGGGTATTTTACATGTAGATGGCGCAAGAGATAATGTTGCGACCGGAATACCAACAGCTGCTCAGGCTGCAAACGATGTTATTATCAACAAGACTACAGGTTTTTTAGGGTTAGGAGTTCTTGATCCTAAGGTAAAGCTTGATATGAGGTCTTCGGGCCCGGAAAATGCAATGGGTTTAAATACAACTACGATGAGTGCGTCTGTGGCAGGAGCAGGAGCTGTAAGGTATGATGTCATCAATGCACCTGTAGGGCCAAAGATTGAAGTATCAGATGGCTCAGTATGGAGCAAGGCCTATGTTGCTCCCCAGAAGTCGGTTGTTGTTGCACGTAAAATTACAAGCCAGTCAATAACACAGGGCTCAGCAACCAATATCGGTAACTGGAATGTAGTACGTGATATGAGCAATAGTTTTGATGGAACTTTAGGAGTCTTTACAGCTCCCCGTGATGGTACATATACTTTTTTATTAACCTTTAATTTTAATGGGGTCGTTATAAATGACGGTTCCAGAGTTGAATCACAATTTTACAATACAACAACAAACACAGTGCTGGCAAGTGTGTATAAAACTTTCGGACAATCGATGACAGGCACTCCCGATGATGCTAATGCAACACGATCTACTCAGGCCGGAGGATCAAGTACAGTTACCCTTACATTGAATGCAGGTACAAAAGTAGTGACGAGGCTTTGGCATAATCTCATCTCGAGTGGTGCTGTTACGCTTAGGGTCACAAGTAATTCTACAGATCCCACTAATCCGGATGATGGGTTTAATAATTTAACAATTATCGAACATTAAAAAATTCAATATGATGAAAAAGAATAGGAGTATACCATTTACACTGCTTGCATATATTTTATGTTTTTCCTCAGGGAACATTTTTGCGCAGGTAGGTATTTTTACTCATAATCCTGCGCAGACTTTACACATAGATGCAGCAAAAGACAACGGTGATACCCCGAATGCTCTGAAAGCAGCTAATGATATTGTGGTAGGTACAACAGGCAACCTTGGAATCGGCTTGCTGAATCCGGTTACCAAACTTGATCTTCGTTCTGCAGACAATAAAGGAATTATCGGGGTGGGAACAAGTGTGCAAACGCCAATTGAGGCTGGTGCCGGTGCTATACGTTATAATACAAGTGGATTTTTAGAATATTCAGATGGTGAACAATGGATTGCGCTTCCCCTTAAAGCTCCAACCAAAGCACTTGTTAATGCCAATAAAACCTCTGCGCAAAGTATTGGAAACAATACAACCACTCCAATATCAGGCTGGAATGAGACCGTTGATCTAGGCACGGCAGTTCCAAATGGAGACTTTGATCCTTCCAACGGTACTTTTACAGCTCCCCGTGACGGATTTTATCTGGTGTCATTTAATATTACGCTAGCTAGTGGCAATATCCCTAAGAATACCTTTATAGAAACGGCAATAGAAAGTAATCAGAGTGCTGAGAATATTCCCATATTTAAAACAGTAAACTCTTATCCTGCATTTCAGGCAGGAGCTGTAAGCAATTTTATAAGCGGAAACTGTAATGCAATCTTCAACCTCAAGACAGGTAACACGATTAAATTCAGTGTTAAACATAATCTGGGTGCTGCAAGGAATACCTTAAATGATGGAAAATTAAATAATCTAAGTATTAGTGAGTTATAAAAAAATATAATGATGATACAGCTATATAAAATCAAAGAAGCACTCTTAATTTTTACTCTTCTGCTTTTAGGAGTTCTCCGTGTTAATGCACAAATAGGATTTGGAGTAGGAAATCCGATAAATCCCGTTGAAATCAGTACAGATGCAGGTAAGGTTGTTATAGACAATACGGGTAGGTTAGGAGTATTAGTTCCCAGCCCTAAGGTTGCTGTAGATTTACGCAGTGGAAATAATGGTTCAATTGCGATAGGCAATACCGATAAAACTGCGAGCCAGGCTGGAGCAGGAGCTTTGCGGTATGTTGCAAGTCCTGCCATTGGAGTAAAAGGTTATTTAGAGTTTTCTGACGGTATAAACTGGGTAAGTTTTTTTCCTAAAGGTAAGCCCCGTATTGTCGTGATGGCTAATAAGATCACTCAGGATACCTATGTGTTTGAAAGTGCAACACCCTCAGAAATAGGAACTAAATCTGGTATTGTACAACGTAGATCCTCTTATTTAACCAATTGGGTTGAAAAACTTGACTCAGATTCTGGAGTGCCTACCAACAATTTTGATCCCGCCACAGGAGAGTTTGTTGCTCCCCGAACAGGAGTATATTTTGCAACCTTTACTTTTGCTCTGCAGTCCAGCCAGGTAAATACCGGAGGAAATAACCAGACAGAAGCCATTTGGGAGGTTAGAAATACCGGAGGTACAATCACTCAAAGGGTAAAAACTAATAACGGATATGCTTCAGACACAGGAGCTAGTCCTAATGCCGTACCTGTGGGTTCTGCATGTACCGTAAGTGTTTATTTGAACAAAGGAGATAAGTTAAGACCCTTTACCTGGATCACAGTAGCATTTGACGGTACAATAAGCCAATTTGATATATCAGGAAGCGGAGCATACAATTCTCTGACCATCGTAGAACAATAATGATATTGATTCATAAGTAGGTTCAGAAAATATAAATTTTAATAATGGGAATCCTTCTGTCTTATCATTATTTGATTGACAGCAACTTATTGATACCCGAAACTTGTACGAGCAATACACAAATGTCTTAATATATGCTGGGAAGCTCCCTTTTTCAGGGAGTTTCTCAGTTTTTTGTCTGCTATTACCGAATTCCTGATTTTTAATAAAATATCTTTCTGTTCTGAACTTTTATTAAATGCGCATTATGCATTTTTTTAATTGTTCTGATCACTGTTTCCACGCGCAGCCCTGTTAAATTAGCTAACTGCTGTCTAGTGAGAGGAATCTGAAATGAGTATTTGTTATTGTCATTATTGCCCTTCAGATAGTCCATTACTGTTTTGAGCTTATTTAAGGGATCCGGTGAGGAAACATTAAATAACATCACATACTTGTAATATAACCGCTCAGCCAGGCATTTAAACATTTTGGAAGAAACTTCCGGATTTTGATCCAGTAAGCTGAAGAAATCTGTTTTGGATAATTTGAGAACAGTGCAGGGCATTTTAGCGGTAGCGTTGGTAGGGTAGACCTTTTCATCAAAAAGAAATGATTCTCCAAAACTCTCCCCGTCATACAAAATGTTTTGAATAAATTCTTTACCGTCTTCGTGATAATTGTTTAGTTCAACAATACCATTAATAATCTGATAATAAAACTTTGGCAAATTTCCTTCATGAAAAATCGTTTGATTCGTTTCAAAGCTTTCATAATTTGCACCATAGGCTAATAATAAATCTTCACTTATTATCATGTCTTTAAATTTTATAAGTTAATAATGAATTATGTTTAAAAATTTATAAAACGCACAACAAAAAATAAACCATATTCAGTAAATTTTATAAAAAAAAGTACCACATTTTTTTGCTTGTTTTTTTACTCCTTTACCAATCATCTGTAAATAAAAATTCCCTGTTATAAGGGATTTATGATATTTTAACATAAGTTTTATGATCTTAATCATAATGGCAATTCTTGTATTTCACTATATTTGGAATAATAAAACTAACCATGAAATAAGGATAACATAAAAACTTGTTAAACTAAAAATTATTAAAGATTATCAAAGATTATGAAAGACTTATTTTCATTAAAAGGAAAGAGGAAGGATCATATTGTGAGGTATTTTAAGAAAAAAATGTACCAATTGATCGAAAAGGGAAACTGGATTACCTTTACAATTAAAAGATGGTACAGGACAATGATTATATCCTGTCTGATATGTAATGACTTAGTTACATTAGTTATTGTAAAGACTAAGATTACTCCGTTTTATGAAAAATATACGGTGTTGTAGTGTTGATACGCTATATTATTCATCCATAGTAAGTAAAATGCAAATCTTCTTTTCTTTTGTCATTTATTGAGAAACGCTTCGTTTACCAGGTTTGAGTATGTGGTCGAACTTCTGGAATTCATTTCATTTATTGTTGTCTCTTTCGTGCTGAGTTTTTATAAGCTCCAGTTCTGTCTTTCTGTTTCCTGGATATTTTCCAAAAACTAATAAAGCTACTTAAAAAAGATCTGGTAAACCAAAACCAGCCATCCTGTTATACATAGCCAGGTGATCATTCCGATTATTTTTACAGGCCAATCCGAACTTTGAAATAATAGACAATCTTTAATAAATTCTTTCATACTTCTAAGATACTTTTATAGGCTGAATTTTATTTACGGAAACCCGTAACGATTATCTTTTTATGTTAAACCTCTTAATAGGGGATGAACATTATATTTGATACCTGAAGTGATTTTTATTCTTTCTACACTTATTTTCTACTCATGCACACTTACTAATTCTTCCTTGCATTGGATTTTATCCATCTTTAATTTTACAGCCTAATCAAAAATTTATTATGAAAAAATTATCAAGAAATGCCTTAAAAACAATTGGAGGAGGCTTCTCATGTACCTGTGGAACCAGATATATTGGAGAATTTAGCTCAATCGCATCTTGTACTTTTGCTTGTAGTGTTCTTATTAAAGCACCATGGGATAAAGAAGTTCATTAATTTATAAAGGCCGGTTATCGGCCTTTTTTATAGCCCTATAGTTATTGGATTCTTTTACTTTTTGTCTATAACTTAATATGGTCAGAAAGAACTATAGAAGAGTTTCAAATTTTTATGAAATAAAAACCACAAAATAGTTGCATATATTATTTAAATACTTACTTTTGTACCCGCTTCGCGATTAAAGAAAATATGGGGGATTGGCGCAGTTGGCTAGCGCGTTTGACTGGCAGTCAAAAGGTCACGGGTTCGAATCCCGTATTCTCCACTTTATGTATCTGATAAAATCTTCAGAATCTACTAAAAAGATGTATACATCCTGCAAAAATTAAAGTTTGCAGGATTTTTTTATTCCCTAACCACTTTAGAACATTCTTTTTACAAATTGCAGGGCTAACTTTTTTATCCTAAGCTCAAATACCGCTTTAAAAATCAGTATTATTGTAAGAAAATAATATTCTGCAATATTTACGGAGCATTGAGTTTTTTAAATTATTAAAGAACGATTATTATCCTAAATGTTTTTATATAATATGTTAATCAGCTAAAAGTAAAAATGATACTCAAAATATTAGCATTCGGAATCACGAAAGACATTTTCGGAACCTCGGAAAAAGAAATAGAAATAGATGAAGGTGCTGATGTTAAAGCACTGAAAACATTGCTGGAAAAAGATTTTCCGGAACTGAAAAAACTGAAATCCTATTTTATTGCCGTTGATGATGAATATGCAGAAGACAGTCAAATTGTAACAGTTTCTAACGAAATAGCAATAATCCCTCCGGTAAGCGGCGGATAACAGATATGATTGATATAAAAATAACAGAGAATCCACTAGATATCCAAGAGTGTTTTACCCTTGCTTCCGATCCGGCATGCGGGGGAATTGCATCATTTGTAGGAACAGTACGAAATCATACCAAAGATAAAACTGTTACCAGACTGGAGTATGAGTGCTATGAATCTATGGCCGTTAAGGAGATGCGGAAAATTGCAGATAAGGCTATCTCTTTATTTTCAGTGAAAAATATTGTAGTTCACCATCGTACCGGAACTTTATTTCCGGGTGATACAGCGGTAATAATCGTTGTAAGCGATGGGCATAGAAATACTGTTTTCGATGCGTGCAGCTATATTATTGAGACGATCAAGCAAACGGTTCCTATCTGGAAAAAAGAAGTGCTGGAAAACGGAGAAGAATGGGTTTCTGCACATCCCTGATTTGAGGAATAAAATTTTGTACCTTTACTAGACCAGTTGTTAAATCATGAAAGCCGATCTGTTATCCAATAAATCAGTCAAACAGATAGAAATTGTCAAAATCAATGGGAACAGCAGTTTTCCTTTTACAGATGATATTTCTATAGAAGAACCCTTGGAAATAAGGGTTTCATATCTTGCAGCAGATCAAAAAGAATCTAAAAATATATCAGTAACCATGCGGACTCCCGGAAACGATGCAGAACTGGCAGCAGGCTTTTTATTTACCGAAGGAATCATTTCCAACCGGAATCAGATTAAAAATATACATTACCCTGAATCTGAATGTTCCAGAAACAATGAAAATGTTGTAATCGTTGAGCTTGTCGATAATTTTGTTCCTGAACTCAGGAAAGCCGACCGGAACTTTTACACGACTTCCAGTTGTGGCGTATGCGGAAAAGGCTCCATAGAATCTATACGAACCGTAAGCCCTTTCCTTCATCAGAAAAAAGAGAATACGGTTGTTTCCCTTGAAACCATCTATCAGTTATCCGAAAAACTATGTTCTTTTCAGAATAATTTCAGTGCTACAGGAGGTATACATGCTTCCGGTATCTTTGACTTGGAAGGCAATCTGCTTGCTTTACGGGAAGATGTAGGAAGACATAATGCATTGGATAAACTTATAGGACATGCCATGTCTGCGGACCTTCTTCCTCTTACGGATAAAATTCTGATTTTAAGCGGAAGGGCCAGTTTTGAACTTATTCAGAAAGCGGCAATGGCAGGAATTACTACTGTTGCAGCAATAGGAGCACCTTCCAGCCTGGCAGTAGATCTCGCAAAAGAATTTGATATGACTTTATTGGGCTTTCTACGGGATAATCGCTTTAATATTTACCATAACGGGAGCCATTTTAAAATTGAAAATTTATTATGAAAATAAGAATTAAAGATAATTCAGTAAGATTTCGTCTTACACAGTCTGAAGTTGCAGAACTAGGGAAGAGCGGAGTCATCTCAAGCTTTACAGAATTTATAGACCGTCCGTTTATTTATACTATCGAAAAAACTGACGATTCAGAGCTTTCTGCGACTTTTATTGAAAATAAAATTGTTCTGAAAATGCCCGGAACAATGATCACAGAATGGATTTCCACAGACAGAGTCGGCTTTGACGGACAATCCGGGCTGGTGAAAATTTTAATAGAAAAGGATTTTGTATGCATTGATAATACTTTGGAAGATCAAAGCGACAATTATCCTAACCCAAGTTTAAAGTGCTAATTTTTTAAATTAAAAAATCATGGAAAACAGAGATGAATTCAATACAATAAGAGAGGACAAAGGCCAGTTACCTTCAGCAGAACCTCCTTATAAATTGCTGGATTTGAAACTGAAACCACCAAAACTCTGGGCAGCAGGATTTCCGGCTGTTATCCATTCACTGGACCAGCTGGTGCTCAACGCTTCTGTTCTCCGTGGAGGAAGGGCACTTTTCAGTATGAATCAGTTTGACGGTTTCGATTGCCCGAGCTGTGCCTGGCCGGATCCGGATGACGAACGTTCTAAGTTGGGTGAATACTGTGAAAACGGGGCAAAAGCCCTGGCGGAAGAAGCAACCTCGAAAACAATAGGAGCAGATTTTTTCAAAGAAAATTCAGTATATGATTTAGCGAAACTAACAGATTTTGAAATCAGTCAGTTGGGAAGAATTGCAGAACCCATGTACCTGCCGAAAGGAGGAACACATTATCAGCCGATAAGCTGGGATGATGCCTTTGCAAAAATTGCCGGAAAACTGAACACTTTGGATTCTCCTAATGAAGCCATATTCTATACCTCAGGAAGAACCAGTAATGAAGCTACCTGGGTGTACCAGCTGTTTGCCCGTGAATTCGGAACCAATAATTTTCCGGACTGTTCCAATATGTGCCACGAAACCTCTGGTTATGCGCTTTCCAGAAGTATTGGGATTGGAAAAGGAACGGTAAAGCTGGAAGATTTTTATGATACGGATCTCATCATTATTATAGGACAAAATCCAGGAACGAATTCACCGAGAATGCTTTCCGCTTTGACTAAAGGGAAAAAGAACGGAGCAAAAATTATGGCCATCAATCCGCTTCCTGAAGCTGGTTTAAAGGGTTTCAAAAATCCTCAGGAAGTTCGTGCTTTGCTGAATAAGCCTTATGAATTGTCAGATTTATACCTTCCCGTCAGGATCAATGGAGATATGGCACTTTTAAAAGCCCTTCAGATTCTGGTATTGGAAGAAGAAGCTAAAAATCCGGGGAAAGTTTTAGATCAGGATTTTATAATTAACAAAACGGCAGGTTTCAACGAATTGGTTGAAGAATTGAAACGCTATGACCTCAATTTCTTATCAGAAGAATGTGGCATTTCGGTTGAAAATCTAAGAGAAGCCGCACAGATGATTGCTTCAAAAAAACGCATTATTATTTGTTGGGGTATGGGAATTACCCAGCAGCATAATGGTGTGGAAATGATTTATAATATTGTGAATCTCCTGTTGATGAAAGGAAGCATAGGAATTCAGGGTGGAGGAGCCTGTCCTGTTCGTGGCCACAGCAATGTACAGGGAAACAGAACATTACTGATTAACCATCATCCTACGACTGAACAATTAGACAGATTAGAAGAATATTACGGTTTCAAAGTTCCCAGGGAAGGCGGTTACGATGTTGTGAACGCATTGAAAGCAATGCATCAGGAAAAAGTAAAGTTTATGTTCTGTATGGGTGGAAATTTCCTTTCGGCAGCACCGGATACAACCTTTACCGCAGAAGCCATGCGAAAACTGGAAATGTCTGTGATTGTTTCTGTAAAACTTAACAGAGGCCATCTTATCCATGGGAAAGAAGCTTTGATCTTACCGGTAATTTCCCGAAGTGAAAAAGATATGATCAATGGAGAACTTCAACATGTAAGTACAGAAAATTCAATGGGTGTTGTAGAATGGTCAAGAGGTGTTCTCGATCCTATTTCAAAACACCTCATCAACGAAACGCATGTTGCCTGCAAAATGGCAAAAGCTGTTTTGGGTGAACGTTCTGTGGTAGATTGGGATCAATTTATTAATAGCTATGATGCCGTTCGTAATGATATTGAACAATGTATTCCGGGATTTGAAAATTATAACGAAAGAGTGGTGCAGAAAGGAGGTTTTTACCTTCCGAACGGACCAAGAGATGGTATCTTCAACAGTGAATTTTATCCGGGAAAAGCAGCTTTCAATATAACAGCTGTGCCTGACAATTCGCTTGCCGATGATGAATATCTGATGGGAACCACCAGAACACACGATCAGTTCAATACTGTTGTTTATGGCTTGAATGACCGTTACCGTGGGATTTTCAATGAAAGAAGGATTGTCATGATGAACGAAAAAGATATTGAAAAAGCCGGCCTCAAAGAAGGAGATCACGTAGATCTTTTCAATTATGATGATGGAATTGAAAGAATTGCCCCTCTTTTTATTGTTGTAAAATATCCTATTCCGCAGAAAAGTACTATGACTTATTTTCCGGAAACCAATGTTTTGGTATCCATTAATAATGTAGTAAATGGAGCTAATATGCCTGCTTCCAAATATGTCCGTATCAAAATCCGGAAACACAGCCCTGATATTTTTAAAAAGATTGATGACCATGTGATTGCAGCAGCCGGAACAGGTCTGGAACCATTGTAATGCAACAAATTATAATCATGAAGAAAATATTTTCTACAATTAGATTTTGATGCAGAGATGCAACATAATATTTTAGAGTTTAACAATGATCATAAGAAAAAAGGAACACTGGTTCAGAATGCTTTTTGTATGGCACGGTTCTGTTTTGCCTGCATTGCTTCCCCGTTTGGGATTGCTTTTAATGCTTTCTTTATTGGTGACCTATTTCCATGGAACGATTCTTTCATTTAAGGTTCCGTTAAATCCTGCACCCCTTACGCTTTTCGGTTTTGTATTGGCCTTATTTCTCGGATTCAGAAACAATGCCAGCTATGACCGGTTCTGGGAAGGACGTAAGTTATGGGGAGCTTTATTGAACACGGCCCGCGCATTGACCCGCCAGGCACTCACCTTGAAAAATCTAGACCATAATCAGGTTTCAGTTCATCATTTTGTTCAGTTACTTAGTGCTTTTGTCTTTGCGCTGAAACATCAGCTGAGAGGAACAGATGCTTATGAAGATTTACAGGTAAGGCTTAATGAAGACGAACTGAAAATTGTAGCAGTATCCAAATATAAACCGGCAGTTATTATGAGATTGCTTGCAGAATGGGTTCAGAAAGCAAAAGAGGAAGGCGGTCTGGATTCTATTCAGCAGGCACGTTTTGATGAAAATTTTGATAAGCTTTCTGATATTTTGGGAGGATGTGAAAGAATTATTTCAACGCCAATTCCTTATAGCTACAGGGTTTTGCTGCATCGGACGGTGTATATCTATTGTTTCTTGCTGCCGTTTGGACTGGTAGATTCATTAGGATGGTTTACACCGCTTATTGTGGTATTTGTGGCTTATACCTTTGTTGCGTTTGAAGCAATAGCGGATGAGATTGAAGAGCCTTTTGGAACAGATGCCAATGATTTGGCTCTTAATAGTATGTGCATAATGATTGATGAAACGATTCATGAGATGGCAGGAGAACAGATTGCTGCTTCTCAAAAAATAACTCAGAATATTATTGATTGACAGGGCTAAAAGGTAATTGTATGAAGGTTTCAGAAAAAAAAGTGATTTATACAATCGGACATTCTGTTCATTCATTGGATGATTTCATTGAAATGCTTAATTCGTTTAACGTTAAATTTTTAGCAGATATCCGGACATTTCCAGGATCAAAAAAATATCCGTGGTTCAATAAAGAAAATCTGGAAAAGATACTCCCTGAAAATAATATTGAATATGTCCATCTTGAAGAATTGGGAGGCAGGAGAAAGGTACAGCCCGGTTCAGTAAACAGCCGATGGCGGAATGAATCTTTCCGGGGATATGCTGATTATATGCAAACCTCAGAATTTGTAACCGCGGTTGAAAAGCTGGAACACATTGCCAGGGAAAAGACAACAGCTTTTATGTGCTCTGAGGCGGTATGGTGGAGTTGCCACAGATCTATGGTTTCTGATTATCTTAAAGCAAGAGGCTGGAAAGTAGAGCATATTATGAATGTCGGAAAAATAGAAGAACATCCTTATACCTCACCAGCAAGAGTATATGATGGAAAGGTTTTTTATTCCGATGAAAGTTTATTTGATTAAAAGATAAATGTAAAGAATCTGAACTCACGGAAATTGAGTCTGTAATCCTAAGGCTGTATGGTATTAATACCGCCTTTTAATGAAAACACTTCTTTGTCAGGGAAAGCCTTTTTTATCTTTTTTACAGCTTGTGCACTACGCTTCCCGGATTGACAATACACCAAAAGAGGTTTTGACAAACCGGAAAAGGAATGTACATGGTGTTGTAGTTCTTCCACAGGAATATTGGTTCCGCCGATATTGAAATGTTGATGTTCTTCTACAGAACGTACATCTATAATTTCAAAATGATTTTTCTCCTGCATCAGCTGTTCAAACGTAATAACCTGAACAGTCTGGGGCAAAGATGTAATTTGTGCAGATGTTTTTCTTAATTTAATAACCTGGGTTTTGCCGTTCAGAACATTCATCAGCCATAATTTTCCGGCTAATACATCCTGTGGCTGGGTAAAATATTTTATAACTTCATTGGCCTGCATACATCCAATAATGCCTGCTAACGTAGGAAGTACACCGCCTTCTCTGCAGTTGGGAACCTGAGATTCTTCAGCATCAGGAAAAACATCACGGTAATTGGGGGAGTAGGTGCCATCTTCCTGTAAGACATTCCAGATGCTTACCTGGCCTTCATATTGGTAAATAGCACCATAAACTAAAGGTTTTCCAGCCAGAACGCAGGCGTCATTCAACAGACATTTCGTTTCAAAATTATCTGTTCCTTCCACAATCAGATCGAATTCAGAAATCAAATCCATAACATTGGAGGAAGCTACTTTCAAACGATAAGGAATTATGGAAACGGCTGGGTTTTGCTGTTGTAGTTTTTTTGCCGCAGCATCTACTTTATACGTTCCGATATCCTGGGGAGTATATAGAATCTGGCGGTGCAGGTTGCTTTCCGAGACAAGATCATCATCCGCAAGAGCAATCGTACCTATTCCTGAAGAAACGAGATATTGTGCCGTAGGACAGCCAAGACCTCCCATGCCCACAATCAGAATTTTAGCATGATGAAGCAATTCCTGGGAAGAAATACCAAATCCAGGTAAAGAGATCTGGCAGTGATAGCGTTCAAAAGGATCGTTCATAGGCATGTTTTTATGATTTCTTTAGAATTTCCTTTGCTTTTGTCATTTCTTCCGGTGTATTTACATTCATCAAAGCATCAGGATTATTGGGTTTCAGGATTAATGTATCACTATTCATCAGAACTTTTCTGGGACAGGTATTTCCTAAGCCTAAAAAATTCAGGAGTAATGGATAGCTTTTAGGTTCCCAGATGGTGATCAAAGGTTCGGGCAAACCGTCAAAAGGACTTTCGTAAGTTGTGGCGGCCTTTTCAATATCTCTGGACCGGATCAGAAATTCTAATGAATTTTTATCCAGCAGGGGAAGATCACAAGCTACCACCAGCCATGCTTTATCTCTTTGGGTACGCAAGGCAGAAAGTATTCCACCGAAAGGGCCCATATTTAAAAAAGTATCGGTAAGGGCGTTATAATCCGTATCGAAATGTTCCAATTGGTCCTGTCTGCAGGAAATAAAAACATTCTCACAAAACGGAGCTAAAAGATCAGCTGCATAATACCGCTGTTCTTTCCCGTGCCAATTGATTTTATCTTTAGGATTTCCCATTCGCAGGCTTTTTCCCCCTGCAAGTACCAGTCCGTTTAACTGGGGAAAATCAGTCTCTTTTGAAGTCATTTTTTCCACCTGATTTTTCGATTAGTTTTATCTCTTTGATTACAATATCATGGCTCATCGCTTTGCACATATCATAAATGGTAAGGGCGGCAACAGATGCTCCTGTAAGAGCTTCCATTTCGATACCTGTTTTAGCTTCAATCTCAGCAGTGCAATAGATTTCAATTTCGTTTTCAGTATTGATATCAATCTCTACCTCACAGTTATCCATACCAATCGGATGGCAGAGTGGGATTAGTTCGCCTGTTTTTTTAGCGGCCATTATTCCGGCAATAATAGCGGTCTGAAACACCGAGCCTTTTTTTGTTTTGAAATCTTCCTGTTGAAGTGCAGCCAAAATATTTTCAGGAAGTATTACCACCGCTTTAGCTACTGCTTTTCGGTGCGTAATTTTTTTCTGCCCGACATTTACCATGCCCGGTTGTTCCTTTTTATTAAGATGTGAAAAATTTGTCATGTGTTAGATTAAAAATTATATTTCCAGACTTTGTAGACTTCACCCTTTCTGAATTCCGTTTTTTCCAGAGGAAGTTCTATGAATGCATCGGTTTCCGCAAGATGGGAAAAATCTCCGGAACCATTGGTATTGACAGATTCTGCAATGACCTGCCCCGATGAGTTAACACTGAGTTTTACCTGAGCAAAATACTGTAATGGAAAAGAGAAATCAAGGTCATTCTGCAAAACCGCATATTGGGCAGTTTCCGGAATCTCTAAAGATCTTTCCAGCCAGGGAATAAAATATCGGTGAAGACACATCAATACGGAAACAGGATTCCCGGGAAAGGCAAAAACCAGTTTTCCATTCTGGCTTTTTCCAAACCAAAAAGGTTTTCCAGGCCTTTGTTTTATTTTGTGGAAAAGTTTTTCTATTCCCGCTTCTTCACAGGCTTTAGGCAGATAATCGAATTTTCCCATAGACACTCCGCCGCTCATCAGCAAGATGTCATATGTTTCGATACATCGTGAAAGCTCGTTTTTTATTAATTGAAAATCGTCACTCAAATGCAGCAGATCTGCGCTGATTTTATATTTTTCCAAAACGGATTTTATAGTGATTCCATTAGAACGTCTTAGCTGAAATGGAGTAGGCTGGTCTTCAGGGGATATCATTTCGTCTCCGGTGGAAATAATAGCAACCTTAGGAAGTTTTTTTACGGTTAACAATGTTTTTCCGACTGATGCAGCAATCCCGAGAATGGAGGGGGTGATGACCTGACTGGCTTTTACCAATATTTCTCCTGCTTTTTTGTCCTTTCCCTTCAGATGGATATTCTGTCCCTTTTTTATCGGAATCGTAAAGCCCGCCAGATTATTATTAATCGAAATATCTTCATAACGAATCACGGTATCTACAGAAGAATCCAATGCGGCTCCGGTCATGATTTCAATGCATTCGTATTCAGTATCAATAAAAACAGGAAGTTCTCCGGCGGCTTGTACAGCTTTTATTTTATAGGTGTGAATTCCATTTTTATATGATTTAAAATGTATTGCAATTCCATCTACCGTAGATCTGTCAAAGGGTGGCAAATCGGAATCTGCTGTAATACTTTCAGCTAAAATCCTTCCTAAAGCATTTTCATAGAAAATCTCTTCGGTTCCAAAGTTTTTGATTTGAGAAAGTATAATTTCTTCTGCCTGTTGTACACTGATCATTTCCATAATTATCCTCCGATTGTTGCCATAGACTGATGAATTTGTGATGCGGTAAGACTCTCTTTTTGAGCTTCCCATCCGTCCTTTGGTTTGTTTTTTATGCTGTTGATTATGATATCTTTAAGCTCTTCATCTGTTTTTCCCATCCGGATCTCATCTTTGAGATTTACACCGGTACCTTCATAAAGGCAGGTTCTGAGAATACCGGAAGGTGTGATTCTTATTCTGTTGCAATCTCCGCAAAATGAACGTGTATACGCTGCAATAATTCCTATATTTCCAGTAAAGCCGGGAATCTTATAATTATATGCCGTTGAATGTTTAGGATCTTGAATCTTTTGTATTTCAGGGGAATATTCTTTTATATAGTTGTAAATCTGTGAGAAATTCCATTTCAGAGAAATATCTGTATCACCACCATTGAAAGGCATTTCTTCAATAAAACGCACATCAACGGGAAGATCTTTCGTAAGTTCCACCAAAGGAATAATATCCTCAATATTTTCATTTTCCATCACCACCGTATTGATTTTTACTTTGATATGATGCTGAAGAAGAGCTTCTAACGTTTTCATGACCTTATCAAAGCTGTTTCTTCTGGTAATTTTGAAAAATCGGTCTTTATCAAGGGTATCAAGACTTAGATTAACAGATTTTATCCCAAATTTTTTAAGTTCCGGAATATAGGGCTCGGTAAGAAGGCCATTGGTTGTTAAACTGAGATCAGTCAGGCCGTCTAATTGTGATATTTCCCGGATAAGTTCAATGCTGTTTTTTCTTACAAAGGGTTCTCCGCCGGTGATCCGGATTTTATCTACTCCCATTTTTGTAAATACAGAACAGATTCTGAGCATTTCTTCATCAGTCATTAATTCCTTTTGCTTGATCCAGGTAAGACCATTTTCCGGCATGCAGTATGTACATCGGAGATTACAACGGTCTACAATTGCAAGCCTGAGATAATTAATATTCCTTCCAAATTTATCTGTCAACATTTTAAATACGATGAGTCCTATTACAAATATACTGAATGTTTTTTGTGGTAATGATCAATTTTATACTTATTGCCTAAATAATAATTTACTTTTTCAAATTTGGATATGGGCTGTCACTAATGACTATTATAATTGTTTTTACTGAATAGGGAACATAGCAAAAGAAAAATTCAAGGTATTAAAAAGTTAGGGCAAAATAAAATATTAAGAAATATTCATTGCAAGAAAAAATAATAAAATCGGTATCTTTGAAAAAGAATAAACCAATTGTAATTCTGATTCATTCAGAATGTAGCTTTTCCCACTAAAAATTATGGAGCATATTAAATTGATTGTTACGGACATGGATGGGACTTTTCTTAATTCCAGCCATGAAATGAGCCCTGAGTTTTCGGATGTTTATAAGGAACTGAAAAAAAGAAACATTTTATTTGTACCGGCAAGCGGAAGGCAGATGCCCGGGATAACCCATTATTTCGGAGATATAGAGAGCGAGATCGGTTTTATTGCTGAAAACGGAGGTTATATAATCTATAAAGATCAGGAACTTTTTGCTGATACCCTGGAGTATAAACATATTGTTGAGATCATCAAGACAGTTCGTGAAATACCGGGTGCTAAAGCTGTATTATCCGCTAAGAAATATGCTTATTATGAAACCGACGATCAGCAGTTCGTAGATTTTTTCTCAAAGTACTATACCAAAAACATGAAGAAAGATGATCTGACGGAAAAAATTGATGATACCGCCTTTAAAATTGCAGTTTATCATCCGGATGGTTCCGAAAAGCATCTTTATCCTGCCCTTAAAAAATTTGAAGATCAGGGACTTGAAGTTGTTGTTTCCGGAGCGCATTGGCTGGATGTCATGAATAAAGATATCAATAAGGGAAACGCTCTGAAAATACTTCAGAAGTCACTTGGGATTTCTCCTGAAAATACAATGGCTTTCGGGGATTATATGAATGATATAGAAATGCTGAAGAATGCAAAATATTCCTATGCTATGGAAAATGCTCACCCGAATGTGAAGCAGGCAGCTAATTTTGAAGCTTCTACTAATGACAGTTTTGGAGTATTGAAAACGATTAAAGATTACTTACAAAACTGATTTTGTGCTCTGTATATTATTGATATGCTGGGGTTTCGGAATGAAAATATCATGTTTTTCTGAAAATAATAAAAAAGATGAGTCTTATAAAAGGCTCATCTTAGTATAGAAGTAAGAGAAGATCAGGTTAAGATCTGATAAACTCCAGGATATCTTTGTTAATTGTTTCGTGCTCTGTGGTAGGCATTCCGTGGGGGAAACCGGGATAGGTAATCAGTTTTCCGTTCTTTAATAATTTAATTGATTTTAATGCTGCATTTGCAATAGGAACAATTTGATCATCCTCACCATGCATCACCAAAACAGGAATGTCAACGGCTTTCAGATCTTCAGTTAAATCTGTTTCAGAAAAAGCTTTTATACCGTCATAATGTGCTACGATACCGCCCATCATTCCTTGTCTCCACCAGTTTCTCTGAATACCTTCCTTGATGTTGGCTCCTTCTCTGTTGTAACCGTAGAAAGGAAATGTCAAATCAATATAAAACTGATTTCTGTTGTTGAGGGTCTGGTCTCTGATATTGTCAAAAACTTCAATCGGAACCCCATCAGGATTGCTTTCACTTTTTACCATTACCGGTGGAATGGCGCTGATCAGAACTGCTTTTTTAGCTCTTCCGTTAGAATATTTGTTCACATAGCGGATTACTTCACCACCACCTGTTGAGTGTCCGATGTGAACTACGTCTTTCAGATCAAGAAATTCTACCAGTTCGGCTGCATCAGAAGCATATTGTTCAATGGTATGATTGTAAATATTCTGGCTGGAGCGTCCGTGTCCTCTTCTGTCGTGGGCAATGACTCTGTATCCTTTCTGTAAGAAAAAGATTACCTGCGCATCCCAGTCATCAGATGATAAAGGCCATCCGTGGTGAAACATCAGTACTGGTCCTTCTCCCTGATCTTTGTAAAAAATTTCTGTTCCGTCTTTTAATGTTAATGTGCTCATTGTTGTTATATTTTTAATGTTATGAATTGATTTTATTTTAAAAATGATTTTGTTTAGCTAATGGTATTTTCACGTACCAGCTGAAAAAGATCTTCAGCGCTGCCATTGAATTTATTTCCGTTAATGAAAAAAGATGGAGTTCCGTTCACTCCGCTGACAATACCGCTTTCAAAGTCGGTATCTATTTTTTCTGCCAATGTCTGCTTTTGAATATCTGCTTTGAATTGAGAGATATTTAAATCCAGTTTTTCTGCCAGCTTTAATAGTAGGTTTTCATTCAGAAATTCCTGATTTTCATAAATAGCATCATGCATTTCCCAGAATTTTCCCTGTAATCCTGCCGCTTCTGCTGCCAACGCTGCCGGCCTTGCATAAAGATGCATTTCCGACAGAGGAAAGTTTCTGAAAACAAACCTGATATGATTTCCATATTCTTTCATTAATTCTTTAAGAACCGGATAGGCGGCTCCACAATAAGGACACTGATAATCCCCGTATTCTACAATGACTAAATCGGCATCCAAATTGCCCTGGGTATGGTCAGCATTGCTGACTGATGGTTTTAATGACATATTTATTTTGTATTAAGGTTTTCTAAAGCTTCTAAAATTCCGTCCGCACCTGGGTTGATCGCCGTGGGTGAGAGATAGCTCCATTGGATGATGCCTTCTTTATTAATGACAAAAAGCGCTCTGTTGCATTCCCCTTCCTCATAATTATAAACGCCATATTTCTTTGCGGTTTCTCCTTTTGCTTCAAAATCTGCCAGCAATGGAAAGTGCAGGTTTCTGGATTGTGAAAATGCCAGATGACACCATTTACTGTCTACAGAGATTCCGAAAATCTCAGCATCATATTTTTTGAAATATTTCAGCATTTCGTTATACAAAGCCATCTGGTCACTACAAACCGGGCTCCAGTCTGCGGGATAAAAAGCAAGGATGACGTTTCTGCCTCTGAATTCGGATAAGGTGATTTTCTGATCAGGAGTTGCAAATAATGTAAAATCAGGAGCAACTGTATTTTTTTGTAACATTGAATTAGTTTTTAAGAGTTGAAATTGGTATTGTTAATGCGCAGATCAGCAGTAAAGCTGCCGGAAAAATCAGTGCCCAGTTTCCTGAAAAAGCGAGTAGGAAAGGAGCCGCCGAAGCACCGGAGAGAAAACCCAGCCATAAGAATAATAAATGAAAGATATTCGCTTTATATTCATTGCGCTGGTCTTTATTATCATTCATTACAAACAGGGCTGCCGCTCTTGCGAGGCTGTTTAAAGTTCCTGTAACAAAATCGGTATTGATCTTTTGGCTGCCGACTGATGTTACAATCGTATTCATAAGGCCCATCGAAAAACCGATCACTGCGATGGATACCACATTCGCAATATGTTCATAATAATCAGCGATACTGTAAAAGATCATGATTCCTGAAACA
The DNA here is from genome assembly GCF_019970045.1 of Chryseobacterium sp. GVT01B. Classification (GTDB taxonomy): domain Bacteria; phylum Bacteroidota; class Bacteroidia; order Flavobacteriales; family Weeksellaceae; genus Chryseobacterium. Next base: position 114,188 of record NZ_JAHXYI010000002.1, on the reverse strand, counting down.
ATGTAGAAGGTAATATTTTTAATCCTGCATCTCTTCCATAAAGATAAACAGGTACCCGTATAAATTCCGGTCAGAAAAAATAAGATAACTGTAACAGAAGTAATGATTATACCGGATTTTTCATTGAAAAAAGCGGCTCCCAGCTGTGTGGTATTTCCACTCATAAAAGAAACATAGGTTTTCCATCGAATCAGTCCTGTGGCATCGGTATATCCTGCGATAAAAGCCAGGAATATTGCAAGTTTCTCCTGTATTCTGACAGATCCGTCAGAAATAAGAGATTGTGTTTCCGGAACCAAAGTATTTATTTTCCAGGTTTAATAAATACTTTCTTTTCAGGAAATTTTTCTATTTCTCCTTCTTTCAGTCCGAAATTAGTTATGACTACATCTTTCGGGTTTCCTGCAAGCCATTCGCTGATATCAATAGATTCATAGGTGCCGTTATTAAATCCGATCAGTACTTTACAGACCGTGTCTCCTGTATTTTTGATGTAATGTCCTGCTCCCATAGGCACATAACCCACATCACCTGCATTGAACTGCTCTGTAACAGAAACACCTTCTGCCAAAAACACCGACATTTCTGCTTGTCCTGAAATGAAATACTGCCACTCGTCAGCATTGGGATGCCAGTGCATTTCTCGTAATGCTCCGGGCTGAAGTTCCAGTATAGATCCTGCCATTGTTGTACTGATAGGAAACTCTTTACGGGTAACCAGTCTCTGCAAACCTCCGCCGGGAATAATTCTTGGCTGTTGGGAATGCAAAGGGTAGCGGTGAAGACTTGTCAGCTCAATATCTGATTCTTCAGGGCGGGCTGCAGCATTAGCGGATAATTCGTCAGGAACAACTCCTGCAGCGAAGTAAACCTCTTTCTGGGGAAGTGCTGTTACTTCTTCAAGACTCAAACCTAAATTTTGTGCAACGATTTCAGGGGGCATACTTGAAACAAAATCTGTAACGCTGAACGTATGGTCTTCTGAAAAATTACCATTATCAAAAATCAGGATAAAATGACATTCTTCTGTTCCTGTAGCCTGGATAGAATGGCCATAACCTTTTGGAAAATACCAGACATCACCGGGCTCAAAATTATCCGTATAACTGTGACCGTCCGGATGAATGATCGTTGTACGTACCGTTCCAGAAATCACATAAGCCCATTCTGCAGCATTGGCATGCCAGTGAAGTTCTCTCATGCTTCCGGGCTGTAGTCTCATGGAAACTCCGGCAATACCTATAGACGCAGGGAATTCTTTTACAGAAGCTCCTCTTGTTGTGCCGCCATCATTGGTACGCGGTTCCTTTTTTTCTAATTCGTATCTGAAACTTAATGATGTTGAGTTCATATTATTATTTTTTAGTGATTAATTTTCTTTGTTTTTGCTATTGTAAAGCTACCCAGAAACCCTATTATTTTTAGGTGTCATTCGGTGAAAAGGCAAAAAGTGTCGTTGAAAAAATATAGAGGTGCCACCAGTGTTAAAAAGGCTGGTTATACTGACCTGTTAATGCTTTATTTTCAATGCTTTTTGCAAAATTTGGAGTTTCTTCATGATTGTGAGTATCAGAAGCGGCTTGTCTTGATGCAGCGGCATCTGTAAGGTTGATGCCGTGTTCTTTAAGATATTCAAACATTTCAGGAGTAGCTGTTGCATGAATTTCATTGGTATAAAGGCAGGTGTTTTCATCAATCTTCGTGACTTTCAGTTCCCATAAAACCTGTACTTTTGTACGTCCGTTTTTGGTAATTGAATCAGAGGTGGAAAGCATTCTGCAATAATCAGGACGGTGAACATCTGCAACATAATGCTGAACCATTAGTGCATCTCCAATGGTTTCGACATTTAAAGATACTGGCTTACCATCAAAAGTAGTTGAAATTGCAGCCCCAATATGCTGGGTTGAGCAACGTTGATATTCGGCATCAGGCAGATTAAGCAGCCAGTCTGCGATATTCACTTTTTCAATGGGTGCATTAATGATAACGCTTACGCTTGAATGAGATAGTGCATTTTCGGGTATTTGTACGATTTCCATAGCTGTTGGTTTTGATTGTTTATTTTATTGATGATGTAAAGCTACCAACCGACAGTTTTAATTTTTACTGCTGTTCGGTAAACAGGCGAAAAGTATCGTTGAATAAGCCGGGGAAGTTCAAATGGTAACAGGATGAATGGTATTGAAAATAAAAAAATCACTGTGGGTTACAGTGATTGATAATAAGTAATTTTAAAAATAGGTTATTTATACAGCCATTTTTTGATCAGTCTGGTATAATTAGGCATTACTAAGAATATCATCAGAAAAACGATGATCCCTGAATTAACAAATCCGTCGAAATAATGATTGGCAGGAATTGAAAATATTCTTAAAAAGGGAAGGATGACAACAGGAATAAGAATTGATAGCGGATAAATGGCAGACCAGGTAACCAGAAACTGTTTCCAGCGGACAGGAACTTTATTGCCTTCATTTTCTGAATTAAAAAGGAAATCCAGTCCGGATTTTATCTGGTAATTGTCATTTTTTGTGAATAGCGGATTAGCTTGCTCAATGAGTTTTTCCCGGTCATCTGATTCCATCCAGTTTCTAAGGTTTTTAATGGTATCAAAACGGATAATAACAGTATATACAAAAGTCAGATCAGGAATAGGACGTACAATCTGCAGATCAATAAATCCTTCTGAATGCTTGGTAACCGGAACAATTTCGTCCAGCCATTTTTCGTATTCCTGCTGTTTTCCATCCTGAATATGATGAGTAATAACAACGGAGGCGCCCTGATTTTCCATAACTGATATTTTTTTCTGTTTGATTTAATATGCTCTTTTATACTGCCATGGAATCTCTGTTTCAACACCTAATGTTTTAGCAGAGTGAATTGCAAAATAAGGATCCCGCAAATGCTCTCTGGCAATAATAACCAGATCTGCATTTCCGTTGGAAATAATATCATTGGCCTGTTCTGCTTCTGTAATCATTCCGACAGCTCCGGTCATAATTCCCGTCTGTTCTTTAATTGATTTTGCAAAAGGAACCTGATATCCGGGAAATACCTTGTCCTTGCTTACATTGGTAAATCCGCCGCCGGATGCAGTAATGAAGTCTGCACCGTTTTCCTTGAGTACTTTTGAAAGTCTGATACTATCTTCCAAGGTCCAGGCTTCATCTGATTCTATATAATCAACTGAAGAAATTCTTACGAACAAAGGCATTGCAGCAGGAATCACTTTCCTGATTTCCTGAACGGTCTCTATCAGAAACCGGGTTCTGTTCTCAAAACTTCCACCATATTGATCCTTTCTTTTATTGATCACGGCGGAATAAAACTGATGAAATAAGTAACCATGGGCTGCATGAAGTTCAATGGTATCAAAACCTGCTTCAACAGAGCGGAGTGCTGCTTTTACGAATTTAGCGGTAAGCCCCCTGATTTCATCTATCGTAAGCTCTTCAGCAAAAACGCCGTTAAATTCTCTTGCAGAAGACGATTTTACAGTCCAGCCTCCTTCTTCCGGTGTGAGAGGTTTCATCCTTTCATTGGGATGCTTCAGACTTCCTTTTCCTCCGGCATGCCACAGCTGAATGCCTATTTTTGCATCCTGTTCGTGAACGAAATTCACAATGTTTTTCCATGCATTTTTCTGTTCTTCATTCCAGATTCCTACATCGTATAATGTGGCAAGACCTTCTTCTGAAACAGCAGTACATTCTGTGAGAATCAGTCCGGCTCCGCCTACAGCCCGGCTTCCCAGATGAACGAAGTGCCAGTTGCCCGGAATTCCGTTTTTAGCACTGTATTGCTGCATAGGAGATAATGCAATCCTGTTTTTTAGCGTAAGACTGCGGATGTGTATCGGTGAAAATAAGTTCATTTTTTCTAGTTTTTAAAGTGATTTTGAAAATGATTCAGCTTCGGAAACAGCCTGTAACAGAATTTCCTGTACCTCTGTCAGTATTTTTTTCAACTCAGGGTTTTCTTCTGAAGCTGTCTCCAGAATATCCAGTTTTTCTTTTAATAAAGGGTGTAGTCCCATTATGGAAATACTTGATTTCAGGTCATGAGCCCATAATTTCATAGCTGCAAAATCCTGATTTTTATATGCTGTTGCCAGCTGTTGTAAATGATTGGGAATATTCTCAGTAAACTGTTGGGTGACCAGCTTTTCAAAGCTTTTGTCGCCACCGCTTACAGTGTGCATATAAGTTAAATTGATGTACTGATAATCAGATGGTGTATCTTCGGTTTTCTTTTCGGTTCTGTTGTGTTCTTTCAATCCTAATTTTGAAATCAGCGTAAACAGTTCTTCTTCCTTTACAGGCTTCGGAATATATTCATTCATACCACGACTCAGGCATTTTTCTCTTTCACCTGGAAGAGCGTGGGCAGTCATTGCGATGATTGGAATATTAAGTTTCAGTTCTTCTCTTATTTTTTGTGTGGCAGCATATCCGTCCATTTGCGGCATCTGTATATCCATTAATATAAGGTCACATTCATTACTGCTGAGATAATTGACTGCTTCAAGACCGTTTGACACCACATGAAAATCAATATTCCACTGGGAAAGTAAATGTTTCATCAGGCTTTGATTGATCGTATTATCATCTACCACCAGAACTTTCAGGGGAATATTCGATTTATCTTTAAAATAATGTGGATCAGCTTCCGGAAGTACAGTAAGCTGTTCTTCAGCAATTCCGTAAGGTAGGTAAAAATGAAATGTTGTGCCTTTACCTTGTTCGCTGGTTACTTCAATGTCTCCATTCTGCAATACAATTAAACTTTTCACGATAGATAATCCTAATCCGGTTCCTCCGTAATTTCGGGTTGTAGAATCTTCTCCCTGATTGAATCTTTCAAAAATTTCACTGAGCTTTTCTTTGTCAATTCCGATGCCGGTATCTGAAATCCTGAATCCGACTACAGCTTCTTTTTCAGTCTGCTGTTTACTATAAATTTCAATAGTAATATTTCCCTGCTGGGTAAATTTCACAGCATTTCCGATCAGGTTGACCAGAATCTGAGTTAATCTTGTTGCATCTCCTACCAACGTATCAGGAATCGAGGACTCGATAGCACTGGAAATAATAAGGCCTTTTTCTTTTGTCCGTTCTGTAAAGAATGTCTCAACGGAATTGACCAGTCCATTGATGCTGAAAATTCCCGGTGTGATGCGCATCATTCCTGCTTCTATTTTGGATAAATCAAGGATGTCATTGATGATGGTCATCAGGTTTTCTCCGGAACGCTGTATGGAAGAGACAAACTCTGCGGATGTTTCATCCAGTGGACGTTTTTGAAGCAGATTGGTGAATCCCAGAATTCCGCTTAAAGGCGTTCTGATTTCATGGCTCATATTAGCCAGAAAATTTTCCTTGGTTTGTGCGGCAATCAATGCCTTTTTTTCAGCAATATCAAGTTCACTGATCAATAATCTCTGACGGTTAAACTGACGAAGAATATGATATCCTACAATGGATCCGCTTAATATGAGCAAAACCAGCAATGAAATATCATAGAACCTTGCTTTTTGTCCCATTTTTCCACTTTTTTGACTGAGCTCAACCATATTCAGCCTTCTGCTCTCATAGATCTTGGCAGTAATCCTGGTGATTTCATTAGAAATATTTCTTGCGCGTGGATTGGCAATTGAGGTATTGTCATCCATATTTCCCAAAGACCTGTAACGCTGCATTAATTTGTCTTTGGTTGTTTTCTTTTCCATGGCAAGAACACTTAACCTGTGGATCAGCTTTTCTTCTTCGGCATTTACATTGTCTCTGGAGAGAGAGTCCAGAAAATTTTCAATCTGATTGATTTTTTGATCAATACCTTCCAGATGCGATATGTCATTCGTGGCAATTGAAGCTCTGATTCTGCTTTCCACTCCCAGAATATCACGGTCAATCTCCCGTAAATGGTTGCTTGAACGTAATTCATTCAGAAGGGTATTGTTATTTTGAATAAGAGCTTTGGTATTTCTTGCCGAATTGATCTGAACAATGATCAATAGGAGCGAACCTGCAATAAATGCCAGGATAATGAAATAACTGAACCGTTTACTATTCATTACTGAAGATGTTTTTTTCATAAATAACGATCTGATTAAAGGTGGAAGTATCGGTAAAAGAAAAAGATAACCCTAAGTTTATTGAGGGATTAAGATCAAAAATAGAGTAGTAGGAAGGTCATCGATCTTCGACTGCTAAAAAACGTTCATTCTTGTATTAAGTGCTTTACGATAGGCATCCGCTACGGGAATGAATTTACCGTTGATCATAATCCCGCCATCCTGAAGCGTATCAATCTTACTTACAGAAACAATATAAGAGCGGTGAACTCTTATGAAATGATCTTTCGGGAGACGTTCTTCAGCGGTTTTCATTTTACCATGAATGGCAAACATTTTCTCTTTTGTATAAAACTTCACATAGTCGCCCATGGCTTCTGCGTAAAAAATATCATCCAGCTTTAAGCGTCTGGTAACATTGGAATCTCTTACGAAAAGGAACTCATCTCTGGTTACTTCCACATTTTCTTTTCTGCTTTCGAGAATGGTTTGTGCTTTGCTTACCGCCTGCAGGAATCTTGCCGGCATAATGGGTTTTAAAAGATAATCTGCAATATTGAGCTCAAAAGCTTCGAGTGCATACTCTTTTTTGGAAGTTGTGAAAATGATAATAGTATCTTTACCTGAAAGTGTTTTCGTAAGTTCAATTCCTGTCATTTCAGGCATTTCTATATCCAGAAAAATTAAATCGACCGGATTGGACTGCAGGTAATTATAAGCGGTGATCGCATTGGAAAATTCATCAATAACCGTGAGATTAGGAATCTGTTTTGCCAGATGTGCTAAAGTTGTCCTTGCAATGTCGTTATCATCCACGATTAAAGCTTTCATAGGTATAATTCTTTCTGTTTACACAAATATACTACTTAATTATTTTCGGACATTCGTTCATTATGCTTGATTTTGTAAACTAATAAGATATTGTGTGTATCAAATTTTATTCACTTCCTTTGGCGGCATCAATAATAAGTTCAGCAGCTTCTTTAGGATGGGTCATGAAGACACAGTGGCTTGCACCTGCAATTTCTATTGTTTTTTTGCTATTGGCCCGCTTTGCATAGAAACGTTCCAAGTCTGGATTTATAATTTTATCTGCTTTAGCAACCATATACCAGACTGGTTTTGATTTCCAGGCCGGATGATGAATAATGGCGTGAAAAACCAAATCCTGCGTAGGCGTTTGTGAGAAAGCCATAAAATCTGCTTTTTCTTTAGCTACACCTCCGGCAAAGTCTGCAGGAAAGTTGACTGGATTTATATAATCAAATCCGTCATTTCCCTTAATTAGAGATTTATATTCTGACGGATATTTTTTTCCGTTGTCTGCCTCAGTTTCGCCTTCATCAGGAGCATGTGCAGCAAGATATACCAGTCCGGCAACTTTTGGATTGTTTCCCGCGGTGGTTATAATGGCACCGCCATAACTGTGACCTACCAGGATGCAGGGACCGTCCTGCTGGTCAATAATTCTGTTTACCTGCTTCACATCATCCTCATAAGATAGCAAAGTCTGTTGGGTTACAGAGACATGATATCCCTTTTTCACAAGTTCTTTATATACTCCTTCCCAGCCTGAGCCATCTACAAAAGCTCCATGAACCAAAACAATGTTTTTGACAGGTGTTTTTTGTCCATATACAAAATTTCCTAAGACCCCCAGGCTAACAAACAGGATGGCTAGCAGATGTTTAAATCTGGTTTTCATATTAATTTCTTTAAGTTAAAAATATCTTTTATCTAAAATATGAACGGATCATCCAGGCCATCTCTTCATGGGTTTCCATCAGACCCGTTATAAAGTCACTGCTTCCGTAATCTTTGTATTTTTCAGCAAAAGGAATGATGTTTCCACGGAGAAACTCGATGATGCTTTCGTGGTCGCTCAAAAGGTCTTTCATAAAACCGGCTCCGTCATTGGTTCTTTCACTATCTTCAGTTAAATGAGTCAGTTCCAGATAGATTTTCATAGTTGCCGGAGCATAATGTCCTATTTTTCGCATGCGTTCTGCAACGCTGTCCATCAGTTCATCCAGTTGTTTGTACTGTTCTTCAAAGAAAATGTGGTTGGCGTGGAAGTTGTCTCCGGTTACATTCCAGTGTGCATTTCTTGTTTTGATGTAAAGCAGTGTCTCATCAGCTAATAGTTTTGCCAGTTGTTCTGCAACGGCTTCTGTGTTTTTTTCTGTAATTCCGATTTTTGTTTTCATAATAATGGTATTTATAGTTGAGTATTATTGCTCTTTTGCTGATGTAAAGTTCATTCATAATACTGTAAAACAGTCCTGATTTTCGATAAACAGGCATAAACAATCGTTGAAAAGCTCCGTTTCTCAAATGATTATTAATAGCTGTAAATTCAGATCAGATAGGATTACTTATAGTGATGGTGTTATCAGTGAGAACATTAAAATAATTTCAGCCAATGGGCAACCAGCCTTTTTTTATTTTGTATAAATTTGCTCAATAGCGTACAGTACATTCAGAAATAATAAAAAAATAAAACATGGAGTTTTCACCATTTAATAATGTTATCAAACTTTGCCTTCAGGGGATGAATATGGAAGATAAAGCCATGCCTGAGGAGGCCAAAAGACTGTTTTTACAAGCCTGGGAAGAAGCGGCAGACGATCATGAAAAATTTCTGGCAGCTCATTATGTATCTCGTCATCAAAAAACACCTGCTGATCGGTTGAAGTGGCTTGAAACCTCTCTGGAATTTGCTTTAAAAATAAATGATGATACGGTTAAAAGTGCCTTGCCTTCTCTTTATTTGAATATTTCCAAATGCTATGAGGAATTAGGAGATCTTGAAACATCAAAAAAGAACTCCGAACTGGCACTGTTATTACAAAATCATCCTTCTGATAAAGGACCTTTTTACCATGGAACAAAAGCAGATTTACAGGTTGGAGATCTGCTGACGTCTGGCGGAATCTCAAATTATAAGTCAGAATTAAAAATGAATCATATCTATTTCACAGCTTTGATTAACGGCGCAGGGCTTGCCGCTGCTCTAGCAAAAGGAGATGGAGCAGAGCGTGTATATATTGTAGAACCAACAGGTATTTATGAAAATGATCCCAATGTAACAGACAAAAAATTTCCAGGAAATCCCACCCGTTCTTATCGTTCAGAAATGCCTTTGAAAATTATCGGTGAAGCTGAAGAATGGACAAAACCTAACCCTGAAGATCTTCAGAAGTTTCGTGAAAAATTAGATGATAGCAAAGGAGAGATCATCAATTAGTCTCCTTATTTGTTTTTAATGGTTTACATTCTAATGACTTGCGATTTTTATCAAAAAGGAAAAAAATACATATAAACCTACTTTTGTTATGAATTAAATATTAAACCAATAGGAAATATTTGACATAAAAACTCAATGAGACATATTTTGGCAAATAATGTGTTTAAATAAATTATCTTTACACTATTGGTAAAAAATGATTGGTTTGTGTAGAAATATTCTTACAGTTGGTTTTCTGTTTGCTTTTCTTTTGATTTACTCTCAGCAATATACTGTGCAGCTTTTCAATACAGATAACGGACTCCCTCAGAATAGTGTAAAAGATATTATAAAAGATAAATATGGTTTTATCTGGCTAACAACAGAAAATGGAATCGTAAGATATGACGGACTCAATTTTTTTGTTCGTAAAAATTTCCCATTAAACAGCCAGCGGTTTACTTATTTTTACGGTGATTCTAAAAAAGACAGCATTTTTACAGCAGGAGATTATGGAAAAACAGTTTTAATACACCAAAAGGTCCCCAAAGTTATTAAAAGTATAAAAAGATTTCCAACAATTATTGTTAAAGATAATATCAATTATCATCTGTGTATTTCAAACTACAGCTACAGCCCATCTCCGGGAGTTTATTTTTTTATGGACTTCAAAAAAGGAAGATATTTTATCACACAGAATTCCTTTGTTTATGAAGATTTTCTTTCGAAATCACAGGTTACACTTGATGTAAAACCGCTTTATAAAAATGATCCAAATGCCTTTACAATAGGAGATATCCTGTTTTATATTGATCGGAATACTAAAAAAGTAAAAAAAATAGAAGAAGGGAAAATTACAGGTTCTTATGATCTACCCCTTGTAGCGGATGTCAGAAGCAAAATTTTCTGGAACAGAACAAATGGGCAGGGATTTATATTGAATAATGATATTCTTTACAGATGTATTTACAATGATGGAACACTCAAGCTATTAAAATTGGTTCAGCTGGATCATATAAGCGAAAGTAACCTGATGAGCATTTATTATGATGAAAAATATAAAAAGCTTTATATTGGGAGCAGCACAGACGGACTCAAAATAGTGAGCTTAACAGATTTTACCTCTTCGAAAAAGAGTACTCCAAAATCATCAGCTGTCTTTTATGCGATCCAACCTTATAATGATTCATGTGTAATTAACCCCGCAGGAGAAATTTATAACAGGAACGGACTGGTTAAAAGCAAAAACTTCGAAAAAAATATATCCTATTTTTTAAATTTTGACAAGCAGGGAAATATTGTAACCCGAAGAGAACAAACTCTTTTTGTATACAATAAAAATTCTGATTTTACAGATTTCCAAAGTATTTCCACGGGAGAAGACACTGTGAAAGATTTCTTCTTTGCCAATGGAAAATACTATGTACTGGCAGCGAAACAAAAAAAAGGAAATACAGAATTCACAGGTACACTAAGCATTTATGAAGATTTACCCTATAAGTCTTTAAAGAAAAAATATCTGTTTGCAAATGAACCTACTAAGATTATTTTAACAGAAAAGGGTGATATTTTGGTTGGTACAATAAAAGGATTGTACAAAATATCAGTCAATCATAATAAAATCTACGATTTAACCGGGAAAAATGAATTGTCAATCCGTGATATTGTATATACTACAGATGGAAATTTATGGGTAACCACTCTGGGAAGAGGTTTTTATCTTATAAAAAACAATCAGCTTATAAAAATGCCCAGTGATCCGGAAGGGAATCTTTTGTCTCCCCACACACTGCTGGAAGATCAGGATGGTTATTTCTGGATTCCAACCAACAATGGCTTGTACAAGATAAGAGAAAACATGCTTTTGAAATATGTACAAAACCGGAATTTAAAATTGAACTATTACAGATATTCAAAAGAAGCAGGTTTTAACACCAACGAATTTAATGGCGGAAGTAATGTAAATGGCAACAAATTGAAAAATGGCGATTTTGTTTTACCCTCATTAAATGGGCTTGTATTTTTTAATCCCTTGAAAGTTAAAAGTTATTATCCCACAGACATGTGTATAGAAAGGGCTTTGTTTGATGATAAGGAAAGATTGTTTACAAATACATTAATGCTGAGCCAGGAAAACAGACGGGTTGAATTGTTTATTGATGTCCCTTACTATGCAAACCCTGATAATATTGTCATTGAAACAAAATTAGATGATAATGGAACCGGTAAATGGATGTCTGTAGGAAAGGACCGGAAGTTTTTACTCAATAACCTTGGCTATGGTATCCATGTTCTTACCATTAGAATGCTTGTTTCTGATAAGCAGGAATATGTTTTTAAGAAAATTAAAATTATCATTCCTCCTTTTTTTTATCAAACGCTATGGTTTAAACTGTTTATCATTTTTCTGTTGCTTTTTTTGCTTTATTTATCCGTAAGATGGCGGATGAGCTTTCATAAAAAGAAGAACCGTGAACTGGAAGAAATAATCCGTTTAAGAACCAGAACTCTTTCAGAAACTGTGGAAAACCTGGAAATTACTCAAACAAAACTGGGAAAGGAAATCGAACAGCAGAAAAAGCTCATCGGGACCATTACCCATGATATTACCACACCGTTGAAGTTTATTGCTTTGACCAGCAAAGAAGCTTTAGATTATCAGGAAATGAGTTTGCACCGCACTGAAAGGATTCTGAATTCTATTTATAAATCATCCAACCAGTTATACAATTTCACGAAAACACTGAAAGAATATGCTGATATATACAATGAATACAGGACTGACGAAACAGAATTGTATTCCTTCTATGACCTGGTGGAGGAAAAGAAAATCCTTTTTGATGAGATTGCAGCTAATCATAACACGGCAATTGTTAATAATGTAGATAAAGAACTAATGATACAGATCAGTAAAAATATTCTGGCTGTTATTATTCATAACCTGATGGATAACTCTGTAAAATATACACGAAACGGGAATATTATCATAACCGGATCGGATGAACAGGAAGCTGTTATTCTGGAAATTACAGATACAGGAATCGGCATGGATGAGCACAAGATTGAATATTACACCAAGCTTCAGGAGAATATTGAAAATGAGAAGCTGTTATTACAAAAATACGGGATGGGACTCCATCTGATACTTCAGTTGCTCCAAATGTTAGAAAGTAAAATTATAATCAGAAGAAACGAAACAAAAGGTACTTCTTTCCAATTAATTCTTAAAAAATCTTAAAAATGGTTAAAAAGATCCTTATAGCAGATGATCATGATATTGTATTAACAGGAACCGCCATCATTTTAGAATCGCGCATTCCTGATGTACTGATAGATACAGCTTCTGATTATCCTGAAGCTTTCGATAAAATTTCAAGGCAAAAATTTGATCTGCTTATTCTGGATATCAATATGCCTGAAAGCAGAAATAAAAAAATGATCTCAGAAATCAAACTGCTTGATCCTGCCTTGAAAATACTTGTTTTTTCGGCTTATGAAGATGAGATTGCCATACAGTATATCAAGGAAGGGGCAGATGGATATATTAATAAACTAAGTAAGGTAGATATCATTTCTGAAGCCGTGATGAAAATGTTTTCAGAAGGAAATTATTATCCAAACGGTATAGTCAACAGACTTTTACAGCCTTCCACCCTTGATGCTATAAAAAGTTTATCAGAAAGAGAGTATGAAATTTTTATGCTCATGGTAAAAGGAAACGGTAATCTGGAAATTTCAAATGAGATGGATATTCAGATGTCCACAATCAGCACTTATAAAAAAAGAATCCATAAAAAGCTGAAAACAAGTAATCTGGCCGATCTTATTAAACTGTATGAAGCTTATATGTCGTAATACTGATTTTTGTAAATAAAAGCTATTTTTTGAGTGTAGAAAATTTTCTACAATTTGCTTAGTTTTTTTCTACGCATGGTGATGTTTTCTGTAGAATTTATTCTGATACTTTTACATTATGTTAAACAATCGGGTTTATTAATGTAAATAAATTAATGATAAATGGTTAAAATTTCTACAAAACTAATCTTTGCAATGATAGCCCTGAGTCCGGCTATTGCTTTTGCCCAGGCAGGAAATGTTGGGGTCAACACAGTGAATCCCGGTTCTACGATGGATATTAACGGATCATTGGCTGCTAATTATAAAGCGGTCACTACAGCCACTTATAATTTAGCATTATCAGATTTCCACGTTTCATACAATGGAAGTTCAGATGCCGTATTCGGTTTACCGCCTTCCATCAGTGGGATTGGAAACTTCAAAGGGAGGATTTACAGAATTAAAAACAACACAAACTTTAAGATCACCGTGAATGCCGTGGCTCCGGAAACAATTAACGGAAATACCAGTATTTCAGTACCAGCCAATCAGAGCGTGGAGCTGGTGAGTACGGGACTTACCGGAACGAATTCTACATGGGAACTTCTCTCAACGGGAACATCTGCTACAGGGGATTATATTATTGTGAAGCCAAACGCAGCCCAATCCGTATCTACAGGATCAGATGTGACATTTGGATCTGTCATTGCCTCCAATAATATTACTTACAGCGCAGGTGTTTTCAATCTGAAAGCAGGTAAAACCTATGTGCTCCGTTGTCAGCTGCATGCCACAGATTTTTCGCTGGCAGGAGGATTCTTTGTGTATGAATGGGTAGACGCTTCCAATAACTCTGTTCTTCCTTCCAGTACAACAGGAGTTGTGGATGCCATCAATAATTATCCGGCAACATCTATTGGCGGTCAGCCGGAAGCCTATGCTATTTACAGACCTACAGTTGATACCTCTGTAAAGGTAAGATTGGGAGGAGCCGGAACTGCACAGCTGAATCCGGGAATAGGATTTATGACGGTTACCGAGCTTGCAGGAGGTAATGGAAATGGCGGTACAACAATCATTAATAATAATATCACAGCAAGTAACGGTCTTACTTTATCCGGTACAGATGTAAAATTGGGAGGAACCCTTTCGCAGGCAACTGATATTGCAACGGCAGGTAACAATTTAAGCATCAACGGTACAGGAAAAGTTCTGGTAGGAACCAATACAGTACCGGCAGGAGCTGCCAGTGCAAAGGTTGTTATTGATAACGGAACTACCAATGGGGCTCTTCAGATTAAAGACGGCACCCAGCAGCTGGGTTATGTACTGACCAGTGATGCAAACGGATTGGCAACATGGTCTTCTACTGTTACTACGGCATTTGCTGATAACTGGACATCTTACACAGGAACATTGGTTAATCCTTTTACCGGAAACTCAGGCGGAGACAATTTGCCAACAGGACTTTCTGTGAATATTCCTGCCAAAGGGTGGTATTTTTTCCGTTCAGGAATTACTATAACTTCTACCTGTAATGATTACTGGTTTTACATTCCTGGGATAGGTGAAGTATGGAAATCATATTGTGGGACTGCAAGTCCTGATCCTATTAATTTTGTGCCGAGAGATCAGACCAGAGTATTATACTTTGCTGCTCCCGGAGTTTATCCTATAGTTGCTCATAAAACCAATTTAGTAGTTCCGACCGGATTTAATGGAGGCAACCCTTCTTTTTATCTGGATTTTGTAAAGTTCCAAAACTAAATTCAGGATAATTATCAGACTAGAAAAAAGATTCTAAAAACATACTATGAAAATCAAAGCTGTAAAGTTAATTCTTTGCAGCTTTTTTATTGAGAGCATATATTCCTTTATAAAAAATGATGTCACAAACTGTTTTTCTCAGAGATTTTTATTTTAATAGAAAAATCTCTGATTATGATTGTACGCATAAATGACAGAATGAATATTTCCTACATTTGGGATAAGTTTTTCATTCATCCAATAGTTTTAGCCTCCCGATGGGGGCTTTTTTATTGTAGTTTTAACAAATTAACTGAGGTGATGACGGATCGATTGATATTGTTCAGAAAATAATTCCGGTGCGGCTTTTGTTTCCAACAATGATAAGATTCTATTGAACTGTCCTTTTAAGTAAAAACCTCTATGAAGTTCCAGTGATTTCTTGCCGTAATGTACAATACAGATTGGGGTTTGATATTTTCCAACAATTTTCATATCTATTCCTGTAATATCAGTCCAAAGAAACTGATGTTGTCTCAAACCTCCTGTAAAGAGGATTTCTGTATTTGAAATGATTAGTCTTAGCCGGGTATACATCAGCATACTAACAGCAATCAGGAAAATGAATGGTACCAAAAAAATAATTTCCCGGGGAAGATCTTTCTGCATAAGAAGCCCAAATCCTGTCAAACCTAAGAGAAGTCCAAAAAAATAGCAGATTATTTTTAACCATTGCGGTGAGGAAAAGGTTTCTTCAATCGGTAACTGTTTCATATTAATAATGTACTTCTATTTTCTTTTAAGCTATAAATAGTAACAATTATCGGGATTTGTTGGAGAGTTAGGATTGAGTTTTTTGATTTTTTCCATTAGTTTTGTAGCGGCAAATGTTCCCATTTTATATCCATCATTGATTTGATATTCATATGTTTCATCCAGATATTTCGGTAAAGTTCCTTCACTTATAGCAATTACTTTCTTATTCGTGTTGTTTAGGTTTCTTTTGATTAATGAACTATGGAGGCCCATTAAAGTTTCATCACTCATGGCAAAAAATCCATCAAATGAATGGTCATCTAACAAAAGATCCAGTTTTTGTTTCACAATATCAGCAGATTTACAGAATATAATCTTCAATCGGATAGAAGGAAATTGTCTGATTTTGTTTTCGAATGACTTGAGCCTGCTTTGTGTGATTTCAAGATTTTCATCGCCAAAAATTGCCAGTATATTTTTGCATCCCTGGTCAACTAATTTTTCTGCACACTGTTCGGCTGTTTTTATATTGTCAAAAATTACAGATTCAAAATTCTGCTGAGGAATCGTTTTATCGAAAATAATAACCGGAATTTCCATTTCCTTCAGTTTTTTCAAATGTTCACCATTTTTGGTCTCATTTGTTAATGAAATCAGGATACCATCCACTCTGGAATTGATGCAGGTTTCTATATGTTCCTTTTCTGTCTCAAAGGAATCATTGGATGATAATATAAAAAAACGGTATCCTTCTTTATTAAGAATGGATGAAATACCATTAATGATTGATGGTAAAAAAAACATGGAAATTTCCGGAACAATAAGACCAATCACCTTAGAAGAGTTTTTCCTGAAACTGATGGCAAAATCATTCGGAATATAATTAAACGTTTCTGCCGCTTCCTTCACTTTGAGCTTAACAGAACTGCTTATATCAGGATGATCCTTTAATGCTCTGGAAACTGTTGAAGTACTAATGTTGAGCATTTTCGCAAGATCTTTTATGGTCGTTCTTTTCATTTTAAGAGTTCATGTCAATTATTGGGAGAAATTAAGAATAATTGTAGTAAAATATTTTGTTAATATTTGTTAAATAAATAGTTTTAATATGTTAAGAAAAAGTTAACGTTACGAAAACTTATCAACCGCAACCGTTTGCGCAACCGTTTGAAATTAACATAGCGTTAATACCCTGTTCAAAATCCCTTTTTGAGATGCTAAAAAAAATACTTTTGAGACATAACAAAAATTTAGAAATGCTATGGAAGCACAAGTAATAAAGAAATTGCTGATTTTAGGGACTATTAATATAGCCGCTTTTATGTTCTCTCAGGATACTGTTCATGATACCATATCAGCCAGAAATAAGGTCATAGATGAAGTTGTTATTACAGGTAATTCCAATCCTAAATCCTCCATTAAGACAAGTACTTCAATTTCAACTCTAAAACAAGCTGATATCATCAATGCAGCACCCAGGACTACAGCTGAAATTTTTAGGACAATTCCGGGAATCCGCAGTGAGTCTTCAGGAGGTGAAGGAAACTCAAATATTACGGTAAGAGGAGTTCCTGTTTCTGCAGGAGGATCAAGATATCTTCTGATTCAGGAAGATGGGCTTCCGGTAATGCAGTTTGGAGATATTGCTTTTGGAACGCAGGATCAGTTTACAAGATTTGATTCTTTTGTATCCAGAGTTGAGGCCCTGAGAGGAGGTTCTGCATCCGTTTTTGCATCAAACTCACCCGCAGGTATTATCAATTTCATTACAAAAACAGGAGAAAAGAAAGGAGGTAGCATTACCCAGCAGGTAGGTTTGAAT
Organism: Chryseobacterium sp. GVT01B; assembly: GCF_019970045.1. Classification (GTDB taxonomy): domain Bacteria; phylum Bacteroidota; class Bacteroidia; order Flavobacteriales; family Weeksellaceae; genus Chryseobacterium. The sequence continues at coordinate 96,722 of NZ_JAHXYI010000002.1, read as the reverse complement.
TATAATAACTTCAGAACAGATGTAGACTATGGAACACCTCTTGGGAAAGACTTTTATATTGGAGTAGGTGGTTTTTACAGAGGTGGAGACGGTCCCAGAAAGACAGGATATACCTCTAATAACGGAGGGCAGTTTCGTCTATCTTTACTAAAGAAATTCGAAAAAGGAAGTATCCGGATTTATGGTAAATATCTCGATGACAGAACAGCAGCATATATGCCAATGCCTGTCGCAGTTTCAGGTTCAGATTCCAACCCTGATTACAGCTCTCTGGCCCATTACAATATCTTAACAGGAGCTCTTCAGTCTGCTAATTTTAAGAATGATATTACGTTTGGCGGAAATGGACAGATTCTGAAAAGTGATATCCGTGACGGGATGCATTCTGTATCCAAAACTGTAGGGATGGAATTTAATTATGATCTGGGTGCCGGATGGAAATTAGATGCGAAGGCAAGATATGCTGCAAATGACGGACAGTTTTTAGCACCTTTTCCTGCAGCTGTTGGCAGTAGATCTGAAATTTTGGAATCTATTGCCGGGTATGGAAACGCAGTCTATGCAGGAACCAGCAATGCTGTAGATAACGATACAAAGTATATGAAAACAGTGTTATTCAATACCAAACTGAATAATCTAAACAACTTTTTCAGCGATTTGAATATCAGTAAAAAGTGGAATAAGATAAAACTCAATGCCGGAGTGTACAACAGTACTCAAAATATCAACTTATTCTGGAACTGGAATACTTATCTGATGGAAGTTTCCGATAATAATGCAAGATTGGTAGATATCATCAGCAATACGGGAACTAAAATTACAGACAATGGTCTGCTTCACTATGGAGTTCCGGATTGGGGAGGCGTAAATAGAAATTACGATACTAAGTATTCCGTGATTGCACCTCATGCGCAGGTGGAAATTAATCCGATTGCGAACCTAACTCTGGATCTTGGGGCACGATATGATTTTGGAAATGTATCAGGAAGTTTTTCCGGAACAAAAAATACAACACGTATCATTGACGTGAATCAAAACGGAATTATTGAAACTCCTGAACTTTCAGTGGCTGTAGTAGATGGCACTGTTCCTGTTGATTATAAATATGGTATTTTCGGATACTCATTTGGAGCAAACTATACCTTAAATTCTCATCATGCCGTTTTTGCCAGAGTAAGCCAGGGGGGAAGTGCGTCAGCCGACAGAATTCTTTTTGCCGGATACAATTATACTAATAATGATGACCCGGCCTTAGATGCTGTAAAAGTGAATAAACTCAATCAGATTGAAGCCGGTTATAAACTAAGAGGAGCCAATTATTTTCTGAATACAACTTTCTTTTACGCAAAAACCATCGAGGCGAATTACGAAGCAACCACCCAGATAAGAACAGAAAACAAGTACCAGTCCTGGGGAATTGAGTTCGATGGGTTCTATAAGATCAATAAAAATTTTGATATCAAAGCAGGTCTTACCTATACTCATGCCGAAATTAAAAATGCAATCGATCCGACAATAATAGGGAATATGCCAAGAAGGACTCCCAAGCTGATGTACTCATTCAATCCTAATGTTAATATAGAAAAGCTGAGCTTTGGATTCTTTGCTGTGGGCTCTACAAAAGCATTTACTCAGGATAGCAATAAGCTGATTATGCCGGGCTATATAATTATAAATCCATACATTTCATACAGACTGCTCAATAATCTGACACTGAATGTGAATGCTAATAATGTGTTTAATGCGCTTGCTATCACCGAAGCAGAAGAAGGATCATTACAGGGAACCAATGGAATTGTCAGAGCGAGAACTCTGCCGGGAAGAACAATTGGTGCAAGTGTGAAATTTGATTTCTAATTTTATTAACAGATATCTCATTGAAAATCATTACGGTGATTTATAAAAACAACTTATTCAATAATATGTTTACACAAAAAGCTTTACAGGTTATAGAGCAATCCATCTCAGAACAGGGAATTCTTGCCTCTTGCGAAAGAAAAGATAACTATGCCAGAGTATGGTCCCGGGACTCAATGATGACAGGGATTACGGGGATTTTAATCAAAAATCAAACAATTGTGGATGGACTGAGGAAATCGGTGAAAACATTGGCAAAGCATCAGGCTGAAAACGGTCAGATTCCTTCTAATGTAGATGGTGAAAAAGTTAGTTACGGAACACTTGTAGGGCGAACAGATGCAACAGTCTGGTGGATTATCGGGGCTTGCGAATATATCATGTATGCAAAGGATGAAGACTTTAAAAAAGCTTTAAAAGAAAAAATAGATAAGGCATTTTCCTGTCTGAAAACCTGGGAATTCAATCAGAGAGGTTTGGTGTATAGCCCTTTGGGAGGGAACTGGGCAGATGAATATGTCACCTCAGGTTATGTTCTGTACGATAATGTACTTCGCTATTGGGCGTTCAAAAGTGCAGCGAAAGTATATGAAGATGCAAGTCTGCAATCTCTTGCTGAAAAAACAAAAGAGCTGATAGAAAACAATTTCAGGAAAAGCAGTACTGATGCAGACCGATATCATGAAAATGCTTATCAGAAAGCAACCGAAAAACCCTATTTCTGGGCATCATTGAACGCAAATGGATATGATGAAAGATTTGATCTTGCTGGAAATGCATTGGCTGTTTTTTTAGGTCTGGATTTAGATTTAAGTGCTTTTACTCATTTTTTAGAACAGTTAAAAATCGAGTTCGGTCACTGGATGCTGCCAGTATTTTATCCGATTGTATTCCCAGAAGATCCGGATTGGAATTTACTAGAAAATAATTATAGCTATCAGTTTAAAAATCAGCCTTATCATTTTCATAATGGCGGATCATGGCCCATATATCTTGGTTGGCTTTGCCTGGGATTGAAAAAAAGAAAGCATGATGAAATACCACTGAAAATTGTAACTGGATACGAAAAACTTTTCACAGAAAAAGGAGCAGATTTCAACGAATATTATTCTACAGATCAGCTGATCCCTTCAGGAACTGAATTTCTTTGCTTTTCAGCTTGCGGCTACCTTCTGATGAAGATCTGATACAAAGATCAGGATCAGGTTACAATACAATTTATATATTTTTAAAACGGATTAAAAGATGATTGGAGATGTCATACATTTAGAGCAGAAACATTTGGACACGGCTGAAAATATTTACCAGATAATAAGGGAAAGACGGCAGCCGTTTCAAAAATGGGCTATTGGAATTGGAGGAGAAAGTGGCAGTGGAAAATCGGTCACGGCCTTTGCTTTAAGTGAAATTTTGGAGAAAAACGGAATAAAAAGTCTGGTGATACAAATGGATGATTATTTTAAGCTTCCTCCTAAAAGCAACCATGAAAACCGGCAAAAGAATCTTAAACATGTAGGTATTCATGAAGTACATCTGAATAAGATTCAGGACAACATAAAAAAGTTTAAAGAGCAAGAACCTTTTATTACAAAGCCTTTAATCCATTATGCTGAAAACTCTATAACTGAGGAAACCCTGGAGATAGAAGGTGTTCAGATTATTATTGTTGAGGGTACTTATGTGTTGAGTATTGATGACTTTGATTTAACTATCTTCATAGATCGTACTTATAAAGATACCTTTGAAAACCGGATGAAAAGAAATCGTGACGAACAAAGTGATTTTATTGAAAAAGTGTTAGAGATCGAACATAAGATTATTCATCAGTTCAAAGAAAAAGCAGATCTCTTACTGGATAAGAACTATCAAATCATAAAGTCTGAGCTATGAATAAGAAAATAATACCAAGACTGAGTTTTTGGCAGATCTGGAATATGAATGTTGGTTTTTTCGGCATTCAATACAGCTTTGGGTTGCAGCAGACCGCTGTCAATCCGTTGTATTCTTTTTTAGGGGCTCATACAGATCAGCTTCCTATTCTTAATCTTGCAGGTCCTGTTACGGGATTACTTATTCAGCCGCTGATAGGAGCAATAAGTGATAAAACATGGAGCGTAAAATGGGGACGCCGGAAGCCCTTTTTCTTATTGGGAGCGGTACTATGTAGTCTTGCATTATTTGCTTTTCCGTTCAGCTCTTCGATCTGGATGGCAGTGGGACTTCTCTGGATTCTGGATGCCGCCAATAATACAGCTATGGAACCTTACAGAGCTTTCATTGGAGATAAACTTCCGGAAGAGCAGCAGACTTTTGGCTTTCAGATGCAGAGTCTCTTTGTAGGTGGCGGAATTACACTGGCTAATCTTTCCCTTTTTATTTTTCAGAAATATTTTGGAGGAAATAGTGAAGCAGGGGGAATTCCTGCATGGGTTTATTATTCATTTTTTCTGGGTTCATTCTGTTCTGTTATCTCTGTGCTATGGTCTGTATACAAGACACCGGAAATTCCTCCAACAGATGAAGAGCTTATTCAGTTAAAAGCTGAAAAAGAGAATGATACACTATTTACACCGTTCATCGATATCTTTAAATCTATTGTTAATATGCCAAAAATACTTTGGCAGCTGGCATTGGTCTACTTATTTCAATGGTATGCACTTTTCTGTTACTGGCAGTTTGTTACCCCTATGATCAAAAGGACTCTCTATCATGTTTCGGAAGCAGATGAAGAAAAAGCAAACTTACTTATCAGACTATCAAAAAATGGATCTGTTGTGTCTCAGAATGATCTGCTGTGGGCAAAAAATGTACTCGGTCTGGTAGAAAAAGCAGTTGGGCAGACAGGCCTTATGAATGGTTTTTATAATTTTATTACTCTGATATCAGCACTTCTTCTGATTCCTTTTGCGCTGAAATATTCTGCCAAAAGTGTTTATGCATTTTGTCTGGTGATTACAGGAATATCATTGCTGGTACTTCCGTTTATCACGGATGAAAATATAATACTGCTGCCTATGGCTCTCTTTGGAATCGGATGGGCTGCCATGATGGGGCTTCCTTACTCCATGGTATCTCCATCAATCCCTGCGAACAAAAGAGGAGTTTATATGGGGGTGATTAATATGATGATTGTGATTCCGATGCTGATACAGACCTTGACTTTTGGAGCATTTTATAAATATATTCTGGAGAGCAATCCCTCTGCAGCGATTATGGCCGCAGGAGTTCTGTTTTTACTGGCATCTTTTTTCGTAATTATTATGAAAGTAAAGAAGTTAACAACAAGTTAGTTTTAAAAGGTATAATTATTTTTTACTTACTCATCGAGCGAGCTGAATGTTAAGTGAGCATACAGGATATTTTCATCATCTTCTCTGGTCCAGGTTCTGCCATTAATCATTCCAAATGCCAGTTTATTGATTGAATATAAATACTTTTCAATTTCCTGCCACTGTATTTCATCTACATAGGATTCTATATTAATCCAGTCACCTACAACGGGTAATATATCAAATTCAACCGCTGGAATGGTAATCTCAATTTCCTTTAAATCATCCGATACAAAAACTACTTTCATATTTTAATATTTAAACCAAATATAGCTAATCTGAATATCATTTAAACTCATTTTTAGAGTGTTTTTAGTAATAAAATGCAATACTATATGATTGTTCATGTGAATGCGTTCCCAATAAAAATAAATTATTTTACCCTCTGAAAAAAGGATTTTATTTAGTAAAAACAAAAACAGCCACAATTCAATTGTGGCTGTCTCTTTTGAAATCAAATATCGACTATTATAAAGATCTGGAACGGGCGATGTTGATAAGATACACAAGATGTGCAAACATGCTTCGTTTTACAGACTCTACTTTTATATCTCCGGTGGCCTGGTTGATGGTAGTCACCAGATCCGTATTACATTGGCCCGCAAAGTTTCCACTTCCTAAATAGTTCACTGTATTGGTACTTGGGTAAGAGATTCTGGGATAGTCAGGCGCTGTCTGATTAGCAACAGGAGTTGTGTTTGCAAATCCTTTATTATCAACATATCGGGCTGTCCATATTCCTAGAAACTGTCCATTTCCTGTGTTAATTCCTTGCCCTACTATAATTTGAGTATCTACAGGATTACTGAACCCCGCACAAGAGGAGTAATGGTTTACAGAAACGGTACAGGAAGAAGCATTATCGCCAGGTTGGAAACATTTTCCTTCGTAAATTGTGAGTCTTTGTTCACTGGAAGAGGTAGAAGTGTTCAATAAAGCTTTCGGAGCGAAAATTTCTTCAGGAGAGATAAGAGTTAAAACTCCTTGTGCATCCGCCGCAACAATTTTTTTTTCAGCATTTGAAAGTCCTCTTACTCTTACCAGGCCATTGACATCTAATGTGTGAGAAGGAGTGGATGTGTTAATCCCTACCTGGGCTATCAAGTTCCCACCAATAGCAAGTGCTGCCAAAAAGAATGTTTTTGTTTTCATGTTATTTTTGAAAAAGGTTAAATTTTTCACTAAGATATGAAATAACTTTAAAACGGATGTGAAAATTGCCTGAAATCTCATGTAAACTAATTGTAAACAAATATTGAGTAGAGTAATATCAGATTTCATGTATCATTTTTTAAATAACTCAAAAATTATACACCTTGTATTTGTTTGAAAAATATTTGTATTTTAGCCAAAATATGTTGTTTTTTAATAAACATATTGGTTGCTAATTAAAATTCAGATAATTTGAATGAAAAAATTAGTAGATTTGCACGGAACAAAAAATAATAAATATTAAGCACTATTCTCTGTGACGGATTTTTAGAAGGGAATTCCATCGAGAATAACAGGATTTTAGGTTATAAAACTACTGAAACTATGAAGAAACTTTTTTTACTTTTATTAACGGCGTTTTTATTTATCGGTTGCAGCTCTAATGATGATACCATCTATGATTATGTAGGAACATGGTCAGGTTCTTATGAAGGAAATGATAAAGGAGTTTGGAACTTCGTGGTAGATGAGAGTGGTAAAGTGGTAGGAACAATGCATTCCGATGTTAATAATGAAAACTATAGTATTTCCGGAAATTTAAGTGAATCGGGAGATCTTAACGCAAGAGTAGGACTTCCTTCACAAGGAGATTTCAAAGGAACGTTAACAACGGAAAAAAAAGGAAACGGAAACTGGTCCAACTCACTTCCTACACCTGCACAGTCAGGAAGCTGGAAAGGAGAGAAGAAATAAAACAAGAAAGTCTGCAAATTCTGCAGACTTTTTTATTTAAACAAATCCCATTCGGGTAATCTCATCGTGATCATTCTTCAGAACTATAAAATAAAGGAGAAGATCATTCTCTGAAAAATACTTTTTAAAAGGCCTTCGCTGCTGATTCCAGCTGATTATTTCTTCAGCATATTCTGTGCTGTAATTTTCAGAATTTAATTTTATTGTTGCAATTACGGCTCTATCAGTGATACAATCATCGTTTTTATATAGGATATGATTCTCAATTCTTATACAATCTAAAACATTAGGAACTGTACCCAGCTGAAATTCTCTCAGAAGCTTTCTTCCTTCTTCAGTCATTAAACCATTTTCAACTGTTCGTTTTCCTCTTTCGGAAATCATATCCAGATCTTTGATCGTTGTCATAACCTTTGCGAACTTCTGGTAGAGGAGGGGATCACCTGCTTCTTTGATGTAGAGATTCAGAGTATTCCGGATAATCTTCCCAATTTTAGAGCAATGCCCGAATTCCGAGCTGTTCTGCCGCACTTTCTCATACGACGGACTTTTTTTAAAAGCTGTTTTATTAAACCCGCTTTTCTTCCGAACCACATTTTTGCCGTTCAGATTATAAAATACAAGGTCACCTACAGCCCCGGTGATCTTAATGAGACTTTCATATGTTGCCATATCTTCAAAATAGAAATCAAATATACCAATAAATACTTGAAAATAAAATTTTAACATATATTTATCATATAGTTGTAGTATAGTTATATCGTAATTAAAATATAAAATGTATATTTGTTGAAGAATTACTTAACCGAGTAAAAATCAGACGAATATGGGATTGGGATTATTTGAACAAAAAATGAGAATAAAGCAGTGGTCTGTTTTACTGATTGCATCTGCTTTTGTAGTGTCCTGTGGGTCATCGAAAAGTGTTTCCGGCAGTAAGAAATCAAATACAAAGACAGTTGCAAAATCTGAGAACCTCAGAAAACTGGATTCAAAATTTGACGGAAGTGTATCCAGATCAATTAATGATATTCTGAAGGACGCCGAAAAATACATCGGAACACCCTATAAATTCGGGGGAAATACATCATCAGGATTTGACTGTTCCGGATTTACCGTAAAAGTATTTGAAGAAAACGACTTCAACCTCCCAAGAAGATCTTCTGATCAGGCTGAAGCCGGAAAAAATATTGATATCAGAGACGTAAAACCTGGAGATCTTTTGTTTTTTGCCACAGCAGGAGGAAGCAGAGTATCTCATGTAGGAATTGTTCATGATATTGGGCCTGACGGAGAAGTAAAGTTTATCCATGCTTCTACCTCAAAAGGGGTGATTATTTCATCCCTGAACGAAAAATATTGGAATAAGGCCTACCTTCATGCCCAAAGAGTTCTGTAAAAAATCTTTAAATGATAGAAAACCGGACCTTTGCCTTCATTAAAACAGATAAAAAGCTGGTCAAGCTTTTCTTCAAAGATATTATTATCATCAAGGGGCTCGGAAACTATGTGGAAGTTCATACCGTAGATCATAAAAGATATATTTACTACAAAACACTTAAAGATCTCATTGAAACCCTGCCGGAAGAATTTATGCGGGTTCACAATTCATACATCGTCAATCTCACCAATATTGAATCTTTAGAAGACAATCACTTAATCTGCGGTGATTTAAAAATTACAGTCGCCAAAAGCTATAAAGAATGTCTGCAGACAGCTCTTGGTAACATGATGCTTTAAAATATTCTTTACATCAGAAAAGCGTTCAACTAGATCATATTTCCTGCCTTGTACATAAATAATTTTTGATTCATCTACTAATGTTTTAGTTTTACATAAAATTAAGATAATGAATAAAGAAAAAGCATTAGATTATATTCAAAATCATACGATTATCGGAATAAAAGCCGGACATCAAAGACCTGAATTTCTGGAAATATGGATGGTTGTAGTCCAAAACCGAATATTTGCAAGGTCGTGGGGACTTGCCGAAAAAAGCTGGTACAATACTTTTTTAGAAGATTCCACAGGAGAGATTCAATGTGGCGAAACAGTTTATTCCATAAAAGCTATGATTCCTGAAGATGTAAATGATCTTACTGAAGAAATTAATCAGGCATATCTGACAAAATATAACAGTGATCATAATATTCAATATTCGCGGGGAATTATTCAGGAAAAACATGTAGTAAAAACGATGGAGTTTATTATTTTGGAGTAAATACATTTAAAATCTTGCGTAATCTCCTCAATCTGCGAGATCATAACGAGTGAAATATTCAATAGGAGCGGGCTTTAGCCCGTTCAATAAAATGGCAATCAATCAATTGGCTTTAGCCAAAACTTATAGTTATCTCGTTAGTCTTTACAAACCACCCCGTCAAAAATTCTTTGAATTTTCGCCACCCCTCCGGAGGAGGGGAAATTTTTACGTTTCCGTTGTCATCTATCTGCTATTCATCATTGCAATAGCATTGCATCACGAAACTTAGCAAATTTGCCTAAAACTATTATCATATGGCAGATTTCATCAGATTTTTTATCCCTTTTTACTTTATTATTTTCTTTTTGGTCTCTTTTGTAGGTATCAGCTACAGAGTGGCTAAGCAAATAGGTAAAAATCCTAATGTTCTTCCCAAAGATGATTCCGCATATGGACTTGTCGGATTTTATTTTAAGCTGGTTTTATTTGCTTTGTTTATCTATGTGATACTTCTTTTATTTTTTCCGAAAGATATTTTCCCTGCTTTTAAAATCAATGTTTTGGAATATAATCTCATTCAATACACAGGCTTAGTTTTAATGATGATGGCCTTGATTTGGGTTGTTATTGCCCAGTTACAAATGAAAAACTCATGGCGTATCGGGATTGACAGTACAACGAAAACAGATTTGGTAACCCATGGATTATTCAGATTTTCAAGAAATCCCATATTCCTGGGAATGACCATCAGTCTTATCGGATTTTGCCTTGTTTTTCCTACTGTCATTGCGCTTGCTTTTTTTCTGATAGGAAGTATTTTGATCCAGATCCAGATCAGGCTTGAAGAAGAGTATCTCCTAAAAGAACATGGGCAAATTTACCTGACCTACAAAATGAGGGTGAAGCGCATGTTGAGTCTTTATTAAAAGCATGATGTTAAAACCCGTTTTGCTGAACTTTTTTGTATCTTTGGCCGGTATAATTTTAAATAAGAAACATGTCGTTACAACAAACTATTGAAAATATCTGGGACAACAGAGATTTATTGCAGAATGAAGACAGCCAGAAGGCGATTAGGGAGGTTATTTCTTTGGTTGATAAAGGTGAACTTCGTACAGCAGAGCCTACTGAAAACGGATGGCAGGTAAATGAATGGGTGAAAAAAGCAGTAGTAATGTATTTTCCGATCCAGAAAATGGAAACTATTGAAGTAGGTCCGTTTGAATTTCATGACAAAATGCCTTTAAAGAGAAATTATGCTGAAAAAGGGGTGAGAGTTGTACCACATGCAGTGGCAAGAGAAGGAGCTTATATTGCTCCGGGAGTGATTTTGATGCCATCTTACGTAAATATTGGTGCTTATGTAGATTCAGGAACAATGGTAGATACATGGGCAACAGTAGGAAGCTGTGCGCAGATCGGTAAAAATGTTCACCTGAGTGGTGGTGTAGGTATCGGTGGAGTATTGGAGCCGTTACAGGCAGCTCCGGTAATCATTGAAGATGACTGCTTCATCGGTTCAAGATGTATTGTTGTAGAAGGAGTTCACGTAGAAAAAGAAGCTGTACTGGGTGCAAACGTAGTATTGACAGCTTCTACAAAAATTATTGATGTAACAGGAGATACACCTATCGAAATCAAAGGAAGAGTTCCTGCACGTTCAGTAGTAATCCCTGGAAGCTATACAAAACAGTATCCTGCTGGGGAATACCAGGTTCCATGTGCTTTGATCATTGGTCAGAGAAAGGAATCTACAGATAAGAAAACATCTCTTAATGATGCATTGAGGGAGAATAATGTAGCTGTTTAAGATTAATACTTTAAACTAAAACTACAATCTTGAAAGAAAAATTTCTTAAAATATTATTAAACCCTAAATATATATTTGGGGTTTATCTTATTATATCCGTTGTTACAGCAATTTCCAAATATCTGAGAGGAGATTATGCGATCAATAACTATCTGATTTTTAAAAATGTATTTTTTAATACTGTCAATCAGAAAAACTTATTTATCCATTATCCCGATCTTTATTTTGATTTAAACCATTATGGCGTATTTTTCAGTGCATTGATTGCTCCGTTTGCCATGATGCCGGATTGGCTGGGAATTTCACTATGGAATATTGCCAATACTTTTATCTTCATTTATGGTATTTACAAACTGCCGTTTTCAGACAGTAAAAAAGCAATTTTCGGACTGCTTTGCCTTCAGGAATACATTACAGCAGCTTTAAGTTTACAGTTTAACGTAGCACTGACAGGCCTTTTACTCTTATCTGCAGTCTATATTTACGAAAGAAAAGAGGTAAAATCTGTAACGGCAATTTTAATAGGAATATTTGTGAAAATCTACGGAATTGTAGGATTGACACAGTTTTTCTTCATTAAAAATAAAGCGAAATTTATTCTTTCAGGAATTGCTGTTGCAGTACTGTTTTTTGTACTTCCAATGGCCTATTCAAGCCCTCAGTTTGTGATTCAGTGTTACTCTGACTGGTTTCGGTCTATTGTAGAAAAAAACAGTGAAAATCAGGTGTTGGGAAATATGCAGGACATTTCACTGATGGGCTTTGTAAGAAGAATTTTAGGAGATGCTTCTATTTCCAATCTTGTATTTTTAGCCGGCGGATTACCGCTTTTTGCTTTACCATATATCAGAATTAAGCAGTATAAGCACTATGCATTCCAATTGATGATTCTGGCTTCAACATTACTGTTTTTGGTATTGTTCAGTTCCAGTTCAGAATCTCCAACCTATATTATTGCGGTTGTAGGAGTGCTGATATGGTTTTTTCTGCAGAAAGAAAGAACACCGCTTATTATAGGATTGCTTGTTTTCGTTATTATTTTCACCTGTTTTTCCACTTCGGACCTATTTCCGAAATTTGTAAAAGAAAACTATATCATCAAATATTCATTAAAAGCTGTACCTTGTATTGTAATCTGGTTGAGAGTAACTTATGAACTTCTGACTAAAGATTTTGAGAAAAATTACAGCCTGAATTAATAAATATGAAGAAAATTTCAATTGTAATTCCTGCCTATAACGAAGAAGGAAATGTCGCAATGATCCATCAGAAAATTAAAGAAGTTTTTGATGGCTTACCTAATTACGACTTTGAAATCATATTTGTAAATGATGGCAGCAGAGACAATACACAACAAAAATTAGAAGAACTTTCCAATCAGTACGATGAAGTGAAATTCATTGAGTTTTCGAGGAATTTTGGGCATCAGCCCGCTGTGAAAGCAGGAATGGACAGTGCACAGGGAAATGCAGTTATTTCGATGGACGGAGATCTTCAGCATCCGCCGGAAATTATTCCTGAAATGATTCAGAAATGGGAGGAAGGCTATGATGTGGTTTTTACTTTCAGGACTTATCCTAAAGAGATATCCCTTTTTAAAAGAAAAACATCAGACTTATTTTATAAGCTTTTATCAAGTCTGTCAGACGTTAACCTAACAAAAGGCGGCGGCTCAGATTTCAGATTGCTGGATGCCAGAGCAGTTGATGTAATGAGAAACTTTAACGAAGATGACTTATTTCTCAGAGGCCTGACGAGTTGGATGGGGTTTAAACAGATTGGAATTGATTTTACCGCTGCAGAAAGACTTTCAGGAAAAAGCAGCTATAATCTTAAAAAAATGTTCACCTTTGCCTTTACGGGAATTACAGCGTTTAGTGTGAAACCATTGTATTTGGCGGCTTATCTGGGCTTTTTATTCTCAGCACTTTCAGTAATCGGATATGGTGCTTATGTAGTTCATTCCTTTATTGCAAAAACGGAGATCTCGGGTTGGGCTTCATTGATTATGACGATTGTTTTCTTCGGAGGACTTCAGTTAATCATCCTCGGAATCATGGGGATTTATTTAGGTAAAATATTTAAACAGGTGAAAGACAGACCTAATTATATTATTAAAAACAAAAATTTTTAGAATGGTTTTATTGAGTTTTGATATTGAAGAATTTGATATGCCATTAGAATATAAGGGTGAAATTCCCTTTGAAAAGCAGATTTCAATTTCACAGACAGGATTAGAGAGAATACTCGATATCCTTAAAAAACATAATGCAAAAGCTACTTTTTTTTCTACCGTAGTTTTTGCAGAAAACAGCAGACATCTTATTGAAAGACTATTGAACGAAGGTCATGAACTGGCTTCTCACACGTGGTTTCACTCAGAATTTGAAGACAAACACCTGAAAGAATCAAGAGAAAAACTGGAAGAATTATTTTCTACAAGAGTAACCGGATTGAGAATGCCGAGAATGATGCCCGTAGACGAAAAAGAAGTTGAAAGGGCAGGATATTCCTACAATTCATCCATCAATCCTACGTTTTTACCGGGAAGATATAATAATTTAAAAGTTTCCAGAACCTATTTCAAAGAAGGGGGTGTAACTCAGGTTCCGGCCTCGGTTTCTCCTAACTTCAGAATTCCACTGTTTTGGTTAAGTTTCCATAACTTTCCATTGTTTTTATACAAGAAACTGGCTTCAGATACCTTGAAAAAGGACAATTATCTTAATATTTATTTCCATCCGTGGGAATTTGCAGAGATTAAAGATGAAGCCTTTAAACTTCCTGGATTTACAGTAAAAAACTCAGGAAAAGAAATGGTGGAAAGATTTGATTCGTTCGTAGGCTGGCTGAAAGCGAAAGGACATACATTCGGTACATTTCAGGAATTTCAAAAACAGATACAACGATGAAGATTGCTTTTGATGCAAAACGGTTTTTCCATAACACATCCGGATTGGGAAATTACTCAAGAGATCTGGTAAGAATACTTTCTGAGTATGAACCGGATAACGAATATCTGTTGCTTAATAAAAACAAATCGGAACGCGGAAAAGAGATCCTTGAGCGCCCGAATGTTCATTGTATTGAAACCTCAAAAGGAAACTTTTCACGCCAGCTGAAAATGGGTAAAGACGCCCAAAAGCAAGGAGCTGACATTTTCCATGGTTTATCCGGCGAACTTCCCTTAAAATGGGACCCAAAACCTATTAAAAAGGTGGTTACTATTCATGATCTGATCTTTGTAAGATATCCGCAGTATTACTCTTTTTTTGACAGGAGAATACATTTCTGGAAATTTAAAAAAGCAGCTGATATGGCCGACAAAATCATTGCTATTTCAGAACAGACCAAAAGAGATATTATTCAGTATTTAAAAGTTCCTGAGACTAAGATTGAAGTCATTTATCAAGGATGCCATCATGCTTTTAAAGAACAGCAGTCTCCTGAACTGATGCAGGCTGTAAAGGACAAATATAATCTTCCTGAAAGATTTATCCTCAACGTAGGAACCATCGAAGACCGTAAAAATCTTTTAAATGTCGTAAAAGCAATCAAGGGTACAGAAATTCCTCTTGTAGTAGTGGGAAGGAAGACCAAATATTATCAGAAAATAGAGAGTTTCCTTAAAAAAAACAAGATGGAAAAACAGGTGCTGTTTCTGGAGGGAGTTTCTATAGATGAATTGGCTGCGATCTATAAACTGGCAGATATTTTTGTCTATCCGAGTTTCTTTGAAGGCTTCGGAATTCCTGTGATTGAAGCACTTTTCTCCAAAACTGTTGTGGTTACAAGCAATACAAGCTGTCTGCCCGAAGCAGGAGGAAAAGACTCTGTTTATATCAATCCGGATAATGATCTTGATATTCGGGCCAAACTCAAATTTCTCTGGGAAAATGAATCTGAGAGAAAACGCCGTGAGGAAAAGGGTTTCGAGTTTGTTCAGAAATTTAATGACGAACCTATTGCAAAACAGTTGATGAATTTTTATCAAAAAATTATCTGAAAAAACTTTGCATTTTAAAAATAAATCCTACATTTGCATCATAATTCAATACAATGAAACCAACTTTTTTAGCATTACATCATTATCATCATCTCTGTTAGGCGGAATTGATTGATATAAGTATGTGCTAAAATCAAAAATAATTAAAACCGTCTGAGTAAATAGGCGGTTTTTTTGTTTCCTGAATTCTCCTCAGAAATTTCAATAGATCAGTTTTTATTTGCTCGGACCCAAAAAAGGCAAAATGAGTAAATTAAAAATTGCAATCCAAAAAAGCGGCCGGCTTTACGAAGAATCACTACAGCTTCTCAAAGACTGCGGAATCTTCGTCAACAACGGGAAAGACCAACTCAAAGTTTCAGTAGATAACTTTCCGATGGAAATCATGTACCTTCGGAATTCAGACATCCCGCAATACCTGGAAGATGGAGTGGTGGATGTTGCTATTCTAGGCGAAAATCTCCTGATTGAAAAAGGTAAAAATATAAAAACAATCCAGAAGCTTGGGTTTTCAAAATGCCGCGTTTCATTGGCTGTTCCCAAAGAAGTGGAAACCGATGAACTCTCTTATTTTCAAGGTAAAAAAATTGCCACTTCTTATCCAAATACCCTTAAAAGCTTTTTAGAAAAAGAAGGAATCACTTCAGACATTCACGTTATTTCAGGTTCCGTAGAAATAGCTCCTAATATCGGTCTGGCAGACGGGATATGTGATATTGTCAGCTCCGGAAGCACATTGTTCAAAAACGGATTGCGCGAAACGGTTACTTTACTCAAATCCGAGGCAGTATTAGCTCAGACCCCACAATTATCCCTTGAAAAAGAAGCGATTGTGGAAAAATTTGTATTCAGAATTAAAGCTGTTTTAAAAGCAAAAAACTCAAAATATATTCTGATGAATGTTCCCAATGAAAAAATTCAGAAAGTATCAGAAGTTCTTCCTGTATTAAAAAGCCCTACAGTAATTCCGTTGGCAGAAGAAGGCTGGAGCAGCATTCATTCTGTAATTGATGAAGAACGATTCTGGGAAGTAATTGATGAGCTGAAAGATAACGGAGCACAGGATATCTTAATCATTCCAATTGATAAAATGGTTATTTAAAATATTGGCCAATGCAAAGACGCAAAAGAATAAAAATTAAGACTGTTGTAAGGCGCAAATATTTTATCTGCGATAAAATTGAATACTGTTTAAATACTCACATACTTGCTGAAAATCTTAGATTTTCTTGCGCCTTAAAAAGATATAGGAATTAAAAACTTTGCGACTTTGCGTAAAAAAAAATTAAAAGTCAACAGTGTAATAGTTTGTTAAAATTAAAAATAGTACAATGAATATATACAGATTTCCCACAAAAGACAACTGGAAAGACCTGGTAAAGCGCCCTGTTCTTGAGCAGAAAGAAATTTCAGGGCTCATCACAGAAATTTTTGCAGAAGTTGAAAAAAACGGAGATAAAGCTCTAATAGAGTTCAATAAAAAATTCGATAAAGCAGATACTCAAAGCATTTCGGTTTCCAAAGAAGAAATTGAAGATGCACAAAAGCAGGTAAAAGATGAACTGAAACAGGCGATTCAACAGGCAAAAGAGAATATTTCAATATTTCACGCATCACAAAAACAGGAGATTCAAAAAATCGAAACTACGAAAGGTGTTGTTTGCTGGCGCGAGAATCGTGCAGTTGAAAGAGTGGGTATTTATATTCCCGGAGGAACTGCTCCTTTATTTTCTACAGTGCTGATGCTTGCTGTTCCTGCAAACCTCGCAGGTTGTAAAGAAATCGTTCTGTGTACACCGCCGGATAAAAATGGAAATGTCAATCCTGCGATCCTGTATGCGGCAGACCTTTGCGGAGTTTCAAAAATCTTTAAAACAGGTGGTGCCCAGGCTGTAGCAGCTATGACTTTAGGAACAGAAAGTATTCCTCAGGTTAATAAAATTTTCGGCCCGGGAAATCAGTTTGTCGTAGCCGCTAAAGAGTATGCTCAGCGTTTTGGGATCGCGATCGATATGCCTGCCGGTCCGAGTGAAGTTCTCGTGATTGCAGATGAACAAGCTGTTCCTGAATTTTGTGCCGCAGACCTTCTTTCACAGGCGGAACATGGTAGTGACAGCCAGGTTGTTTTTATTACGACTGATGTTAAAGTTTTTAATGAAACAATCAGTGCTGTTGAGCAGCAAATCAAAGAATTACCAAGGAATGAATTTGCAGCTCAGGCCTTGGAAAACAGCTCTTTTATTTTGGTGAATACTTTAGAAGAAGCTCTTGAGTTTAGCAATCTCTATGCTCCTGAGCATCTTATTCTGGCCATTGCCGATTTTGAAAAATATATCCCGGCAATTCAGAATGCAGGTTCAGTTTTCCTTGGAAATTATTCCTGTGAAAGTGCCGGAGATTACGCCAGTGGAACCAATCACACTCTTCCTACCAATGCATATGCAAAAAACTACAGCGGAGTTTCACTGGATAGTTTTGTGAAGAAAATAACCTTCCAGCATCTTTCAAAAGAAGGTCTCCGGAATTTAGAAAAAACAATAGAACTCATGGCAGAAGCAGAAGGCCTGTTTGCCCACAAAAATGCAGTATCCATAAGATTAAAATAATAAATGTTGGAAAACGCAAAGACGCAAGAAGGATATAATTGGAGCATGTTTTAAGACGCAAGGATTTTATCGCCGATAAAATTGAATAATGCATATAAAAAACAAAATAAAATTCAGACCCTTGCTGAAAATCTTCGATATTCTCGCGCCTTAAAAAAGCAAAAGAATTAAAAACTTTGCGCCTTTGCGTTTATCAAAAAAAGAATTTAAACCATTAAGAAAATGAAACTTTTAAGTAAAATTAAGATTTAAATACATTTGAATTTAGCTCACAGCTTAATAAAGATCTGAATATATTTTCTTCAATATCCTTAATAATTCAATTCATCTTAATGGTTTAAAAATAGTTTTAAATAAACAATACAATGAAAAATAACAGTATCAAGACTCTGGTAAGAGAAAATATAGTACAATTACAGCCCTACAGCAGTTTCAGGGATCATAATGAATTTAATGCACCCGTTATGCTGGATGCGAATGAAAGTCCTTTTGGGGAATGCAACCGTTACCCGGATTCCACTCAGAAAGAGCTTAAAAACAGGCTTGCGGGTCTTAAAAACCTTTCACCCTCACAGATTGCCATAGGAAACGGAAGTGACGAGCTGATAGACCTTATCATTAAAATTTTCTGTGAGCCTAAAAAAGATGCCATTCTGATGATGAATCCGTCTTTCGCGATGTATGCTTTCTATGCAACTATTAATGAAAATAAAGTTTTGAAACTGGATCTGGATGAAAACTTTGAGATCATCAAAAGTGATTTCTTAAAAATTTCAGCAGATCCATCTCTTAAAATCTTCTTTTTATGTTCGCCTAACAATCCTACCGGAAATAGTATTGATGATATTGAATTTTACCTTCAGAATTTCAAAGGAATTGTGGTGGTAGATGAAGCTTATATAGAATTCTCAGGAAAAAAATCAAGCCTGGAGCTTTTGGATCAATATTCTAACTTGATCGTACTGCAAACATTTTCTAAAGCATGGGGAATTGCAGGAGCAAGAGTAGGAATGGCTTACGCATCCGAGGAAATTATCAACCTGATCAGTACGGTAAAAGCGCCTTATAACGTAAATGTATTGAGCCAGGAATTGATTTTAAAGACATTGGATGATGAAAGCAGACTTCAGGAAAACGTAAACCGCATTTTGGAAGAGAGAACATGGCTGAAGCAGCAGTTTGAAGGAATTACATGCATTTCAAAAGTATTTTCCACAGATGCAAACTTCTTTCTGATCAGAATGGAAAATATTGACAATGTGTATTCAAAAATGCTGGAAGAGGAAATTTTGACCAGCAGAAGAGATCCGGCTATTCCGCGATGCATCAGGATCAATGTGGGAAACCGTGAAGAAAATGAAAAACTAATTAATCTTTTAAAACGTATCTAAAAATGAAAAAAGTACTCTTTATAGACCGTGACGGAACATTGATTATTGAACCGCCTACGGATTTTCAGGTTGATTCTCTGGAAAAGCTTGAGTTTTATCCGGGAGTCTTCCAATACCTTTCAAAAATTGCCAATGAACTGGATTATGAACTGGTAATAGTAACCAATCAGGATGGGTTGGGAACTGAAAGTTTTCCTGAAGAAAATTTTATAAAACCACAGGAAAAAATGATAAGAGCATTTGAAAATGAAGGGATCATTTTTAGCGATGTTTTAATTGATAGAAGTTTTGAACACGAAAATCTCCCGACAAGAAAACCAGGAATCGGAATGCTGGGGAAATACATCTATGGCAACTATGATCTTGAAAATTCTTATGTAATTGGTGATCGAAGTACTGATGTTCAATTAGCTGTAAATTTGGGTGCTAAAGCTATTTATCTTAACAAAAACTTTAATGAAGAAGCAGAGCTGTCTACAACGAGATGGGCAGAGATTTATCAGTTCTTAAAATCAGGAATGAGGAAGGCTAAGGTATCCCGAAAAACCAATGAGACCGATATAGAAATTGAAGTCAATCTCGATGGAAACGGAAAATCAGATATTACAACAGGGCTTCACTTTTTTGATCACATGCTTGACCAGATCGCAAGACACGGGAACATGGATCTTAAGATTAAAGTTAATGGAGATCTTACTGTAGATGAGCACCACACGATAGAAGATACCGGGATTGTGCTGGGAGGGGCTATTGTAAAAGCTTTAGGAAAGAAAAAAGGGATTGAGAGATACGGATTCCTGCTTCCGATGGACGACTGTCTTTCTCAGGTGGCTATTGATTTTGGAGGAAGGCCCTGGTTGGTTTGGGATGCTGAATTTAAAAGAGAAAAAATAGGAGATGTACCAACAGAAATGTTTTTTCACTTCTTTAAGTCATTTACAGATTCCTCGAAATCCAATCTGAATATAAAAGCAGAAGGAGATAACGAACACCACAAAATTGAATCTATCTTTAAAGCCTTTGCGAAAGCCATTAAAATGGCAGTAAACCAATCAGATACTAATTACAGTTTGCCTTCTACAAAAGGAAGTTTATAAATATGATTGCTATAATAAAATACAACGGAGGAAACGTCAATTCTGTTCAGAATGCACTCAACAGGCTGAATGTTGATTCTGTGATCACAGATGATCCTGAACAGATTTTAAAAGCAGATAAAGTGATCTTTCCAGGTGTTGGAGAGGCTTCTTCAACGATGAAACTGTTGAAGGAAAAAGAACTTGATCTCTTGATTCCTGGCCTTACACAGCCTGTTTTAGGAATATGCTTAGGAATGCAGCTGATGTGTAAAGGAAATGAAGAAGGAGATACCGAAGGAATGGGGATTTTTGATATCAATGTCAGAAAATTTCCGGCAAAGGATATTGTTCCACACATGGGTTGGAATACGCTTTCAGAACAGACATCGCCATTATTTTCAGGGATAGAAGAGAATAATGATGTGTATTTTGTTCACAGCTATTATTGTGAGCTTTCAGACTTTACAACATCTGTTTGTGATTACATCCTGCCATTCAGTGCTTCTTTGCAGAAAGATAATTTCTATGCAGTGCAGTTTCACCCTGAAAAATCAGGAATGGTAGGAAATCAGATTGTCAGTAACTTTATAAATTTATAATGATGAAAATAATTCCGGCTATAGATATTATCGACGGGAAATGTGTCCGTCTGTCAAAAGGAGATTACAGTACAAAAAAAATATACAATGAAGATCCTGTAGAAGTGGCAAAAGAATTTGAAAGCTTTGGGATTCAATATCTTCATTTAGTGGATCTTGACGGGGCGAAATCGAAACATGTTGTCAATCAAAAGGTTTTAGAAAATATCGCTGCTTCAACTTCACTGCATATTGATTTTGGAGGAGGGTTAAAAACTCAGGAAGATATTGAAACGGCTTTTAATTCCGGAGCAAAGCAGATTACTTTAGGAAGTATTGCGGTTCAGGATCCTGAATTCTGTTTCGAAATGCTGGAAAAATACGGTTCCGGGAAAATTATTCTGGGGGCAGACTGTGAAAACAGGAAGATTAAAACTTCCGGCTGGCTGGAAGAAAGCAATCATGATATTGTTGATTTTATTCTTCAGTATCAGGAAAAAGGAATGCAGACAGCAATATGTACCGATATTTCAAAGGATGGGATGCTGGAAGGCCCGTCCACAGGACTGTATATTGAGATTTTATATAAAACATCTGTTCAGCTCGTAGCAAGCGGAGGTATTTCAGGCATCGCTGATGTCTATAAAATGAAAGATATCGGCTGTGCCGGTACAATTATCGGAAAAGCAATTTATGAGGGTAAAATAAGCCTGCAACAACTTCAAAACTTTATTGAAAATGCTTAAGAAAAGAATCATTCCATGTCTGGATATTAAAGATGGATCTACAGTAAAGGGAGTCAATTTTGAAGACCTTAAAAATGCAGGCGATCCGGTTGAATTGGCCAAAAAGTATGAACAGGAAGGTGCTGATGAGCTCGTTTTTCTGGATATTACGGCAACTATTGAAGATAGAAAAACATTTGTAGAGCTGGTAAAAGATATTGCCAAAGAGCTTAGTATTCCTTTTACAGTAGGAGGTGGGATATCATCTGTAGAAGATGTCAGGAAGCTTTTGGAAGAGGGTGCAGACAAGATCAGCATCAACTCTTCGGCTGTAAAAAATCCGGCACTTATTTCTGATCTGGCTAAAGAATTCGGAAGCCAATGTGTTGTGGTAGCTATTGATACAAAGCAGGTTGGTGATCTTGATCTTGTGCATATCAAAGGAGGAAGAGAAGCCACTGAGCTTACTACTATAGAATGGGCACAGGAAGCAGCGCGTTTGGGAGCAGGAGAAATTCTGCTGACTTCGATGGATGGTGATGGTACTAAAAATGGGTTTGATCTCAGGATCACAAAGCTGGTTTCTGAAGCGGTCAATATTCCGGTGATTGCCTCAGGAGGAGCTGGTGCTGCAAATGATTTTGTTAAAGTATTTAATGAAACAAAGGCTACAGGAGCATTGGCAGCCAGTATATTCCATTTTAATGAAATAGAGATTCAGGATTTAAAACAACAGTTAAAAACTCAAAAAATTGAAGTACGATGAAAATAGATTTTAATAAAGATAACGGCCTTGTTCCGGTGGTCATTCAGGACAGCAGAACATTGCAGGTGCTGATGCTGGGCTACATGAATGAAGAAGCCTTTGAAAAAACAAAAAAAGAAGGCATTGTTACATTTTTCAGCCGTTCCAAAAACAGATTGTGGACCAAAGGGGAAGAATCAGGAAATTTTTTAACGGTAAAAAGTATTGATATAGACTGCGATCAGGATACCATTTTAATTAAAGCTGTTCCTAAAAATGTAGTTTGCCACACAGGGAGTTTCAGCTGTTTCGGTGAAAAAAATGCAAAAGGGTTTCTGTATGAGCTGGAAGAGAAAATATCTCAGAGAATAGATATGAAGACTGAAGACTCATATACTTACTCATTATATCAGAGAGGAATCAATAAAATGGCTCAAAAAGTAGGTGAGGAGGCCGTAGAACTGGTTATAGAAGCAAAAGACAATAACGATGATCTTTTTAAAAATGAAGCCGCAGATTTGCTTTATCACTTCTTGATTTTATTAAAAGCGAAAGGGTTTTCAATGGAAGAGATAGAGGAGATTCTTCAAAACAGAAATAAATAAAACCTTTGAATATTTGATAGGAAAAAGGAATTTGTACTTCTTCAAAATGAAAGATGTTTTTAATTTTAAAAAATAAACTAATCTTTTAACTCATGACTCCCCTACAAAAAGCTAAAAATTTGATGGATGTTGGACAGTACATCCCAGCACTTACTATTTTAGAGACATTAAATGGTTTATCCTTAAAGTCTGAGAACTACAGGTTGTTATTCATGTCAAATTGTTGGTTTAATTTAGAAGAGTATGATTGGGCAATCGAAATTGCTGATAGATTACTGCAAAAAAATCCTAAAAATGAATTAGCTTCTCAAATTAAATATCTATCTTATTGTAAATTAAAAGACTATGACAGTGCTTTTGATGAAATAATAGGTTTTTTATCATATAATAAAGCAGATCATTATAAAATAACATTAGAAGAATTACTAACAGATATCAGAGCGGGATTTATTAATGATGAAGATATAATTTCTAAAATTAAGGAATTAGCATTACAAAATGACTGTGTAAAGTAAAATGAGGTACCTTGGAAATACAAAACAGCAGGAGAGTCCCCTGCTGTTTTCTTTATTCTGAATATGAAGATGTTTTATCTTTCAATCATGATATTTTTAACAAGAGTCTGATCTCCTACTTTTAAAACTCCAATATACACTCCGTTTTGAAGGCTGGAAACATCAATCTTTCTTTCATTAGTTGTTTTCAGTATTGATCTTCCCATCGCATTGCTGAGTTCAAAACTGAAGTTTGTTTCTTTGGAATCCGGCAATTCAATGTTGAGAACATTGCTGGCAGGATTGGGATAGATTTTTGCTGTTTCCAAAGCGTTTTTAGATGCTGGTTTGCTCAGTGTAGTGGAAGCTGTTGCAAAGTGCTGTAAAGCTCCCACAGTAGCCTTTCCAATATTATAAACATAGACAGGGTCCATATTGGTGAAAGTATCTTTGGAGCTGTGAGGATAAGTGCTTCTGATTCTTTCAAAAAAGCCCGTAATCACTTCACCTTTCTGTTCAAAAGGAATATAATCTGTGTCTTCAGCCGGATCTACGGCAGTCTGAAGAGGAGAGTAGAGTGCTGTACAGTTTCTCAGCTGTTGAGTTACTGCTGCAGAAGCTGCATTATTGCTGGAAAGACCTCCCTGATCTTCATCACAATACACTGTATTATTGTTGTTTCCTTTTACTCCGCCTACTTGGTCAAGATTAAAGACCAGCTTTATATCTAATTTTCGTACACCTCCCTGATACACCACATTATTTACATAGTGACTGCTTCCTTTTAATCCCTGTTCTTCGCCGGAAAAATGGATGAATTTGATGGAATACTCAGTCGGGACATTTCTTAGAATTCTTGCCGCTTCAAGGATAATAGAAGTTCCGCTTCCGTTATCATTCACTCCAGGGCCATAAATGGTGTCAAAATGCCCGCAGATAATAACATATTTGTTGGGATAGAGTGTTCCTGTTTTAGTTATAATCAGGTTTTTAGAACTGGTGCTTCCGAAAGTAAACGGACTTTCTACAATCTGGCTGGCAGTATAACCATAAGAAAGATACTTGTTTTTAATCCAGTTCAATGTATTGGTGTTGGCTACTGAACCTGTAGTTTTTACTCCTAAATTACTGAATTCCTGAAGATTTGTAGTAATGTTGGCCTGAGTAACCATATCCGCTCTGTCTTTATAAGCCTGGATAAAACTTTGCGCCCCTATACTCTGCATCATCAGTGCAGTGCATAAAACTGTTGTAAATTTTTTCATATATGATATTATTTTGGTAACACGAATGTAGTAAATAAATCACAACGAAGTGTTTAATATTTTAAAATAAAATGAAATTTTTGCTATGTTATCAATAGATTTCGCATTGAAAGACATTGATGTGTTGCAGATGCTTAATATGTGCAGTTGTCTAAAAAGTAAAAACCTTTGAACAGCTTCAAAGGTTTTATAATTTATGATATGCAATGCAAATTATCTTTCAATCATCACTTTTCTTACCACAGTCTGATCTCCAGCTTTTAAAATTCCAAGATAAGCGCCATTTTCCAATCCCGAAGCATTGATTTTTGTTTCATTTGTTTTCTTGAAAATAGATCTTCCCTGGAAATCGGTCACTTCAAAAGTAAAATTCTTAATTCCGGAATCAGGAAGTTCAATATTAATGATATCCTTTACCGGATTTGGATAAATTTTTACAGTTTCCAATGTATTTTTTACCACAGCTTCATGCGTACCCAATGTACCCGTAGCAACAGCAAAATGCTGAAGTGCCCCCACAGATGCTTTTCCTATATTATAAATGTACACGGGATCCGTATTGGCAAAAGTATCATTTACCGTATGCGGGTATGTACTTCTGATTCTTTCAAAAAATCCTGTGATCACTTCGCCTTTCTGCTCAAAAGGAATATAATCTGTATCTTCAGCCGGATCTACAGCAGTCAGAAGAGGAGAATAAAGTGCTGTGCAGTTTCTTAATTCCTGAGTCACAACAGCAGAAGCGGCATTATTGGAGGTAAGCCCACCGAGATCCTGATCACAGTAAACTGTATTGTTGTTATTTCCCATCACACCGCCCACCTGATCCAGATTAAAGACAAGTTTGATATCCAAAACACGGTTACTTCCCTGATATGCTACCGTATTGGCATAATGAGTACTTCCCAGAAGTCCCTGTTCTTCTCCGGAAAAATGTATAAATTTTATAGAATATTCCGTTGGTACATCTTTCAGGATTCTGGCTGCTTCAAGAATAATAGAAGTTCCGCTTCCGTTATCATTGACTCCCGAACCGGTAATACTGTCGAAATGGCCGCAGATAATAACATATTTATTAGGATACACAGTTCCTGTCTTCGTAATCACCAGGTTTTTAGAATTATAACTTCCTGCAGTAAAAGGATCTTCTGCCATCTGGCTGGCAGTATACCCATAGGAAAGGTATTTGGTCTTAAGCCATTCAAGAGCGTTATTGTTTGCTGCTGTACCCGTTTTTTTTACTCCTAAATTGGCAAACTCCTGAAGGTAAGTTGTTATATTGGTTTGGGTTACCATATTCGCTCTGTCCTGATAAGCCTGAATGAAATTTTGAGCTCCAAGACTTTGCATGGCGATGGAAGCCAGTAAAAAAGTAGCGATTTTCTTCATTTTATGATTGTAATACTGAAGTACAGATAAATCTAACATTCATCTATATCTCAAGTCTGACATTATTTATTAATGATTATTTTCTTTGTTGTATTTCCTTTATCCGTTTTGATAGTAACCATATAAACTCCGTTTGTAAGACCGGATGTGTTTATTTTTTTCTCGTTTTCAGCATGTAAGACTATATTTCCTACCATGTCATTAATCTCAACTTTGAATGATGTTACTTCTTGCTGAAATTCTACCGTTATAAGATCTTTTGCAGGATTGGGATAAATTCTGATTTCTTCTGCTGGCTTCTGTGCTGTGGTCTCATGGGTGCTTAAAAGATTACTTGATGTTGTGGCAACGGCAAAGTGCTGTAATGCTCCCACAGCCGCTTTTCCTACATTGAAAACATATACAGGGTCGATATTGGCATAGGTATCACTTACAGTGTGCTCATTATTACTTTTGATATATTCATAAAACCCTGTGATCGTATATCCTTTAGCTTCAAAAGGCATGTAATCAGAACTGTAAGCATAGGAAAGATTGGTCTGAAGAGGAGAGTAGAGGGTTGTACATGTCATCAATTCCTGAGTCACAGTATTGGATGCTGCGTTATTGGAAGACATTCCTCCTGTATCTCTTTCGCAGGTGATGGTATTGTTATTATTTCCTATAAGACCTCCAACCTGGTCAATATTTAAAACCAGCTTTATATCCAGAACTTTTGTACCTCCCTGGTATGCTACATTGTTTACATAATGATTACTTCCCACCAAACCCTGTTCTTCTCCGGAAAAATGGATAAACTTAATAGAATACTCTGTTGGAATATCTTTCAGAATTCTTGCCGCCTCAAGGATGATAGAGGTTCCACTGCCATTGTCGCTTACCCCAGGTCCTACGATGGTGTCGTAATGCCCGCAGATAATAACATATTTGTTAGGGTACAAAGTACCGGTTTTGGTGATGATCAGGTTTTTTGATGCATTGCCTCCATAGGTGAAAGCATCTTCAGAGAAATCATTGGCTGTATATCCATAAGACAGGTATTTGTTTTTTAGCCAGTCCAGCGCATTATTATTAGCTGTTGTCCCTGTTTTTTTTATTCCAAAGGCTGCAAATTCCTGAAGGTTGGTGTTAATATTAGCTTGCGTGACCATATCAGCCCGGTTTTTATAAGCCTGAATAAAACTTTGTGCACTTATATTTTGCAGTGCAATGGAAGTCAGCAAAAAAACTGCAGCTCTTTTCATTTTGATATTTTATTTAGAGATTGTAAATATAGCAATAAATCATGATTTATTATTAATAATTAAATCTGTTTTAATGTAATTAATTAGTTTTTTAATAATAATATAACTTTTTATACAGTTTATTGTTATGTTAGGCTGATGTTCATTTAATGAATTGGTTTTAATGTATATTTTTCTGTTATTTTAAATATTTTATGTTGAAAATTCAGTATTCTACTTTATGATTAGATGAATTTTATTAATGATATATCAAATGCCTCTGAAATCTGAAGTAACTGAAACTGAATTTCAACTTGAAAACACACAGAATTGAAAAGTATAAAGCAAAAAAAATCCCGGGAAAAACCCGGGACTTATATTGATAACAAAATCTATTCTACATTATTTTACTTGATCTACAACAGCTTTGAAAGCTTCAGGGTGATTCATTGCTAAATCTGCTAAAACTTTTCTGTTAAGTTCGATGTTGTTCTTTTTAAGAGCTCCCATAAATTGAGAGTAAGACATTCCGTGCTCTCTGGTTCCCGCGTTGATACGAGTGATCCAAAGTGCTCTGAAGTTTCTCTTTTTCTCTTTTCTACCACGGTAAGCATATTGCATTGCTTTTTCTACCGCGTTTTTAGCTACAGTCCAAACGTTCTTTCTTCTACCGAAAAAACCTTTAGCTTGCTTAAAAATTTTCTTTCTGCGAGCTCTTGAAGCTACGGCATTTACTGATCTTGGCATAATTTAAATTGTTTTTTTGAAAAGGGCGGCAACTGATGTTACTCTTATTTGCACCGTTTCAGGGTTAAAATGTTGAATTTGTTTGAATTCTTATAAACCGAATATAGATTTATAAAAACTACTTAATTGCTAATTGACGTTGTACGCTTTTCTCGTCCACTTTAGCTACGTAAGAAGTAGTAGTAAGATTTCTCTTCTGCTTAGTTTCTTTCTTAGTTAAGATGTGGCTTTTGTAAGCGTTTTTTCTTTTGATCTTACCAGATCCGGTAAGAGCAAAACGTTTCTTAGCACCTGATTTCGTTTTTAATTTTGGCATTGTTCTGCTTTTTTATTGTTTTTGTTATCAATATCTGTTTTGGTTACTCCTAAGGACATTAGGAATAATAGTGCGCAAAGATACGAAAAAAATCAATTCGAAGGGTTATAATCTTGATTTTATCATATCAATAAAAAACCGTTTCAAAGAAACGGTTAAGTAATAAGTTTAATTTTAATCGAAATCCACCTCGAAGACATCATTTATATTTTGATTATTTCCTCCCAGAACAAATTTCATTCTGAATCCTGGAGTAATCAGTGTTCCGGACCTGGAGAAAAGCTGAAGCTTCATGTGCGGATCATTCACATAAAAGTTAACCGTTTTATTGGTGTTCCATAGAGGAATTCCATTTCTATAAATGACCATATTTCCGTCATTTTGTGCAATAAGTTGCGTTATACCGCCAAGGGCAGAATAAGAGTTGGAACTCCATAATGCAGAAGTGTGCCCAAATCTTGTCATATATAGCACCAGATTGTTATCAGGCTGCATGATGAGTTGATATTTTCTGTCGTTTTGCACCAAAGTAATGGCTTCCCCTGCATTTAATACCGAAGGATTATATACTTCCTGTAAGAGTTCTACAGTCGTAAGATTTCCAATGCGGGAAGTATTATTTTTTTGTAAACCAATCTTCTTTTCGGCAGGCATTGTATTATCACGATTTTCGTCCTGAGCACAAGATGCTAATAGCATCGAAAGACTTAAAAAAGTCAATAATTTTAATTTCATAGGTTATTTTTTGACGAGGCAAATATAATAGTTTTCTAATATAATTCACATATTAAAGAATTTGATATTTAATGTAAATGTTTATTTACGGTATTTTTTAATTTTATTTAACACACTATTTAGTGTTTATTTGTAAAACAATCATAATAGAACAAATTGTAGTTTTATAATATAATAGTGTGATGGAATTATGATTGACAAAATGTAAATAAATAATACATCATTAATATTTTAAAAGTATAGAGGAATATAAACCTCAGTATTATTTGAAATTTGCAGATAATATATTTGGTAACCTTTGAAAGGTGATATCTACTTTAAAATATAGCTGATAATCGGGATTGCAATGTTCTTCAATTCTCTCTAATATTGCTGAATACGATGAATAAGATTTCATTATAAACTAAATTATATTATGCTGTCATCTGCAGATTTACACCTGGAAAGAGCGTTGTTTATTGCTGTTTTGATTCTGTTTTTCGGAACAGGATTTTTATGTACGCTCATCATTTTTATTATCAATTCTATACTAAAGAAAAATAAAACGGGACGATATTATATCTTCGGATTTCTTATTTCCGGGCTTATTGGAGTAGTCTTAACCGCATTTTATTGTTATATGATACTATTTGAACAGGCTGAAGTCTATATGCCTTAAAAGATATGATGGAATAGATTCTAAAAATGAATAAACAAAAAACCACTGTTATCAGGGATATTTTCATGCAACCCCTTTTATTACCTTTAATCCGGAAAAATATTAAACTAATCCGATGAAGAACCTCGTGATTTAAAGTCATTCACATTTACTTATATAAATATTTTTATAACTTTTATAGCTTTCTTTTTCACGCCCAATTAACAAATAAATTCTTATTTCGAGCAAACACTAAAACGAATGGGTAAAAACACTAGCCAAATAAAATTGAGTGAAGAAGAAGCTGTAAAAGTAATAGGGCTGAGTATCTTTTGGTAACGTACACCAGCTGCAAGAATACTTAATAACAAATTACAGATGACAGCTTCACAAAATACTAATATTTAATTTCAATAACAATCCCTGTAACCGGAAAACGTTTTACTGCTTTCCGACGGATAAAATTTAATGAATGGCACACCGGATTTATTTATATAATTACGATCAAAAATCGAATCAGACATTCGATACCTATCTGGGCGAGTGGAACTATGAAATTCCATTATTGCTGTATCCTTTGCTGGCGGAAGACATCAAAGTGGAAGGCGTTGAGTTTTTCTCAGATAAAAACCAGGGAATTGTTCAGTTGCGTTACTTTTTCAACCTGCTGGCAGATACTTACCAGCTGCATTACAAGAAAGCTTACTACGAGCCTGTTAATAAAATGTTTGAATTCCTGGAAGCTCTGCCTTATGACTCTTTTGTATTGAATGCAACGGATGTTTTCAATATGAACGAAGAAAAGCATAAGGTACAGGCAAAGGAATGGCTGATGGAAATTCAACAGAAAAGCAAACTCTATAAAAAGGCTGTAAAAACTCAAAATCTTTCGTTGCTGGATTCCCTGTTCTCGCAGATAGGATATTCCTCATTTCTCGAAATTTTACAAACCGACTGGATTGATTACGGATTGGGCTATTTTGAGGAACTTGCTTATAAAAAAGCCGCATCCTCCATATTTGAAGAAGATGGAAAATTTGGCTTGAAGAATGCAAAAGGGAGTATTTTAGCCCCAGCCATTTATGATGATATTTTTGAAGCAGACTATAATTACAGTATATCTGTGATTCAAAAAGATAGTTTATTCGGTTATCTGCAAAGTAACGGAAAAGAATGGGTTTCTCCGGTGTATGAAGAAGCCTTTGATGTATTTGATTTTGCGCAGGAGCCTTTAGGCGAAGTAAAAGTGAATGGAAAATCAGGAATTTTAAAAATCTATTCAAACACCTGGATGGTTCCTCCCGGCTATGATGCTATTGAAAGAGTAGCCTATGGATTCTTAGGCGTAGAGAATAACGGGAAGTTTGGAATTTACAGTGATGAGAACGGACTTATTATCCCTGTAGAAAATGAAAGCTCTTATGAGTACGATTATTTCCCTGAATTATTTTTCACCAAACAAAAAGGCACCAGCAAGCGTAAATATTATACGAAAGAAGGAAACTATCTGGGTGATTTTTTAGAAGGAAGTATCGTAAAAACAAGTGTCTGTTTCTGGATTAAACCAAACAAATTTGATAAAAAAGGAAAATTAATAGATGAAAAAGGAAACCTTATCATTGACGAAGCAGATCAGCTGATTCTAATTGATAATTTTGAAACTCTGGCTGTTCGTAAAGATAAAAACTGGCAGATGTATCACACTTTAAAACATCAGTTTCTTTTAGAAAATGAATCTATTATTAAGGTAAAGGCACAATCTAATGCCGGATACAAAAACAATGTCTTTATTCTGGAAACCCAAACAGGAACAGGACTTTTTGATACAGACAACGAAAGTTGGTTAATCGTTCCCCAATCAGAAATTAAACAAATTCATTATGTGGAAAATGGATTTTTATCTATTCAAAAAAATGAAGGGTATCAATTGTTTGATTTTGAGAATGGTCTGTCAGCCCAATTATACAATTACATTTCCAATCCTTTGAATTATAGAACAGAAGAAGGTTTGTTATTTCTGTATCAGGATGAAAATATGTTTAGAATGGATGAAGACAGAAGTATTCAGAGGGTAGAGGTTTCCGAATATGGAGCCATTTATCTGGACCGGTATTCGTTCCGGGGAAAAGATTTGGAATACTTTACTTTCTTTTATAACCATTGGAAAAGTCAGGCAGGTAAAAACGCCGAACAATTCATGGAAGTCGGAACCATTAAAAAAATGGCTTTTGACGCAAAAGAAAATCAAAATTACCATGAAGCCCTTCGTTTGTTTGAATTATCTGCTCAAAAAGGCGACACAGACAGCCTGGTAGAAATAGGAATACTGCTTACCGATCCTGAAATAGAATCACTGTTTGATCCACAAAAAGGAATCATCTGTTACGAAAAAGCAGCACAGCAAAACCATCCTGTAGCCTGGAATAATATCGGGGCTTTGTATCACAACGGAATAGGATATTCTTTTAATATCAAAAAAGCAATTCAGGCATACGGAAAAAGTGCTGAGATTGGTGACGAAATGGCACTTGTCAACCTGGGTGATTTGTATTATTTTGGAGAACATGTGCTTCAGGATTACAATAAAGCCTTGGATTTTTATCAGAAAGCCGAAAAAAAATACTCCTATAATTACGATAAAATTTCAGAAATCTATTACCAGTTCAGAGATTATAAAAACCTTTTGGTATACTTAAAGAAAGACTATGATCAGTCATATTCAGGTATTTATTATGGTATTATCTACGAATTCGGTATGGGTGTAAAAACAGATGTGAAGAAAGCCATTAAGTATTTTGAACAGGCCAATGCTTACAGTGCCTACGAATATGCAACTCAACGTTTGGTGTATTACTATGGTGAAGATCCGGTCTTTAAAAATGAAAAGAAATTTCAGAAATGGAGATCTTTTGCCGAAAGACATGGTTTCGAGATAGATTAGCAGGGATTTACCTATATTTACGTTCCTTAATGGAATGCAATTTAATAAAGATAAGGATTTGATGCACAGGCTATTATTTATATTTATTTTACTTATTTGTCCGTTTTTTGTTCAGGCGCAGGATGTTTTAAGCAAATTAGAAAGAGAATACAATCATGCATCAAGCAATACGGCAGAACAGCTCAACCTGGCTCCCAAATACGCGACTGCCTTATTTTTTCATAACCTTAAACCTAAATCTTATCAGATTTTAGAAACCAATATTTCCATTGCTGTAAGACAGACAGACGGAAAGTATGCCACAATTTTATACGCGGTGCAAGCCATGAACTATCGGCTGGATAATAAAACAGCGGAGTCTTCAAAAAGTCTTGACATCGCAAAGGCATATAGCTTAAAAACGAATAGTAATGAAGCAAAAGGTTATGTACAATATGCAAAAGGCTGGATCCTTGCCCGTAATAATAAAACGACCGATGCTGTTTCTGCTTACCTGAAAGCGATTGATTATTACGAAAACTCACCAACAACTTCTACGCTGTACGGGAGATTTGGCAATGTAGCAAAAGAATTATCCACTATTTATTCTAATCTCAATGAATACCAGCTGGAAGAAAAATATAGTAAACAGTTTCTATTACTGGCATCCAGGCAAAATGATCCAAATCTTATCTTCGATGCCTATATGCGAATGGGGTATGTGTATGAACAAAAATACATTCAAAATCCATCAAATACAGAGTTAAGAGATAAAACAGAGCAGTATTATCTGCAGGCTATTGCGACTTTCAACAAAAATAAAGACAGGATGCTTAACAGAAGCAGTCTTTCTTATGCGGCCATTAATTTAGCCAATTTATATACAGAATTTGACAGTGATAAGGCGATGCAATATGCCCAGCTTGCTAATAAAGTAAGTCTGGAAACCGGTGATGCCATTCATATCGCTTCTTCGTTTGGGATTCTGGCAGAACTGGCGCTGCAGAATAAGAGTTATGATTTAGCCAAATCTTATTTTCTAAAAGCCTCTATGGAAATTGGAAAAAGTCCGGTGAGAGATCATAATATTGAACTGTCTATTCTTGAGTCTTTATCCAGAATCAGTGAAGAGCAAGGGAATTACAAAGAAGCATTGACTTATTATAAAAGCTATGTTGATCAATACAAAAGTGTTTACGATCAGGAAAAACTTGATATTACCAAAAGATTAGAATCGCAGTTTGATAAAGAACGACAGGAGCAGAAATACATCAAATTACAACTGGAAAGTGATAAAAAAGCACAGGAAATTAAGTTGATTAACATTTTGCGTGCACAGCGTGAGCAGGTCTACAACAACCTAAAACTGGTAGAAGAAAACCAGCGTGAGCGACTGAAATTTTCAGAACTTGAATCAGAGAAAAAAGAACAGCAGCTTCGTTTGGCAAAACTGGAAACCCAGCAGAAAAATAACGATATCAACAACTTTAAAAAGCTGTTGGCATTCAAGGAAAAGATCAATACGTACTACATCTTTTTTATTATCTTTTTCATTGTTCTGATTCTCTTATTGCTTTATGCCTATAAACAGCGTGCAAAGTCTATTAAACGAAGAGACGAGCTGCATGCTTTAGCCATGGAACAAGAGAAACAAAACTCAAAAATATCTACACTTACCGCATTGCTTGAAGGGCAGGAGCAGGAGCGTGGCCGTCTTGCCCGTGATCTTCATGACGGATTGGGAGGTTTGCTTTCAGGAACGAAACATCAGTTGTCTTATTTAAATCCTCATCAGTCCGAAAATATAGAAGAAGGAATTTCAAAATCGATTGAGCAAATTGATGGAGCTGTAGAAGAGTTAAGAATAGTAGCACATAATTTAATGCCTGATTTATTAACGAAATACGGATTGGAAGTAGCCATTCAGGAGTTTGCTTCCCGTATATCCAATAACGCATTAGAAATCCATACCGAATTTATCAATTACAGCAATTCAATATCAAAGGAAAAGCAGCTGATTATCTACAGAATCATTCAGGAATTGGTGAATAACGCGATAAAACATGCCGATACTTCAGAGATTATTGTTCAGGTAAGCGAAGAAGAAAATCTGTTAAATCTTACAGTAGAAGATAATGGTAAAGGCTTCGATCATACAAACCTGGATGTGAGAAAAACAGCAGGTTTTCACAACATAGAATTAAGAGTCCAATTTTTAAAAGGAACAATGAATATCACCTCCGAACTGAATATTGGTACCAGTATAGAACTTCAAATTCCTATTCATTAAACATGATAAAAGTAGCCATAACAGATGATCACCCACTTCTCTTGGAAGGACTGAAAAATATTTTAGGAAACAGCGATACGATAGATGTTGTAGACTGTTTCAAAAACGTTTCAGAAATGAATGCAGGTCTGGCAAAACAAGCAGTTGATATTTTACTGTTGGACATCAATCTGGCAGATATCAACAGCATCGAGCTGATAAAGCCTTTAAAGAAAAAGTACAGTAACCTTCAGATTATCATTCTCAGCGTTCACAATGAGCTGCCTGTTATTAACAGTACTTTGGCTGAAGGTGCTTTGGGATACATTCAGAAAAATGCTTCAGTTTCCGAAATCCTTGAAGGAATTACAGCCGTAAATGCCGGTAACCGATTTTTATGCTCACAAACCAGATCTGTTCTGGAAAAAAAATCTGCAGATGGATTAAATCATGTCCCGAAACTGACCCGAAGAGAAAAGGAAATTTTAGCCGAGGCAGCAAAAGGACTTACAACCAATCAAATGGCAGAAAAGTTCTTTATCAGCCCGCACACGGTAGAAAGCCACAGAAAAAATCTTATTGAAAAATTTCAAACCTCTAATCTTAGTTCTGCCATTAAGCTGGCTATAGAATACGGTTTGGTAATCGAATAACATATTCATCCAACAAAAAGGCCTGCTTACATCGTAAAAGCAGACCTTTTTTTATATAATCAAATAATCGGGTGTGTTCTCTTAGTCTTTGAATTTCAACGCAGCCTGAAACAGGTTTTTCTTTCCTATTAAATCATATTCATCATTATATTCAGGCTGATACATCAGCATAAAAACGCTGCCGTCAAAATCTTTCAGATTGATGGGCTGATCTACCATGATATCATAAAACCTTGTAATAGTACGGGTAGCTGTCCATTGTTTGGCATTACCTTTAGGGTTTTTATCAAATCTGTGATCCTTCGCATCTGTATAGTACCAGTACGATGGTGCAGAATCCATCAGAAACATCTCTTTGTCCTTATTATATAGCTCTTCTGCCATACCTGTATTCTGAAACCATGGCACATCCATATTCAAAACGCCCAGAGCTCCTGCATAGATGTCTTTATTCGTAGTGGCACCTATTAAAAATCCTTCCAGGTTGGTAGACGTAATCTCAAATTGAAAAGTAGATTTTTTCAGTTCATAAACATCATTCACAGGCTCAATCACTTTTCCGTCCTGCTTAATAACCACTTTCAACGATTGCGCGAAAGTCATAAAACTTAATAAACAAAAAAGGAAGGTCAAACTTAATTTTTTCATTGTATCTCTTTAAATATTGCAGCAAAGATATTGGACTTTATTCCCATAAACACTGGCTGATTTCAGGGGTTTTTTAATTTATCCTAAAACAGATCAGCCTTCAACTGAATTTTTATATAAGCCGTTTTCTGCTTTTTACCATTAGCCGAAGCGGAATTCAGCGGGTAGACTTCTGTATAAAAAGTATCATGATCTGTCCAGAATGCTTTTTTATCATCTGCTATTTTGAAGTTAGTGAAATTCACATACAAAAGATTGTCCTATTTTTTGGTTTGTGGAAAATATTTGGAAATCACAAAATTACTCCCCACATCATTATTGGATGAAACAAAGGTAACCCAGCCTTTGGAAGGAAGGATTTGTGGATAGCCTTCTGTACTCAGTTCAAACATAACTGCGTTTTTTATATTGAAAAAGGAATAATAGGAATCTACAACTTCATCAGAATTTTCTTTGAATACTTCCAGGTTTAAGTAAGGTGATCTTCCTACATATTCATTGGCAAGCGGCCCCGTTTCTGTAGAGATGCTTTCATGTTGTGTAATCACTTCTTCTCTGCCATTTTCTTTGTATACCCAGTTATCTGCCTGCAGTTGTATATTTGGATTTTTTACCAATGTTTCGTTGATTCTATTTTTTGAACTGGTTTTAAATTCCTGTTCTGAAATCTCAGTAATAGTTCCAAACTTCTTAAAAGATTTATTCTTAAAATCATCAGATTGTTTAAATG
Source organism: Chryseobacterium sp. GVT01B (assembly GCF_019970045.1). Lineage (GTDB taxonomy): Bacteria > Bacteroidota > Bacteroidia > Flavobacteriales > Weeksellaceae > Chryseobacterium. Next base: position 59,857 of record NZ_JAHXYI010000002.1, on the reverse strand, counting down.
TACTGCTTCTGATCTCATAAAGATCCACACCTTTTAATGTAAGCTCATATGCCGGAGTGAATTCTGATTTCAGGACAAATGCTTCAATACTGTTCGAAATATTGTTATTAATGCTGTAATGGATAGAATAGAAGTCTTCAAACTCTTCAAATCCGTAATAGTTATCAAGCTTATTATATGCCATTTTCAAATGAGCGGCATCTTTACTCGGCGTTATAAAAAACTGTATAGAATCCAGCTTGGTAAATAATTGAAATGGTACTTCCTGAACATTATCCACACCTTTTATTTTTTTGAAATCAGATAATGTTATTGTTTTTTGCTTAACTTCAGTTTCGGGTTTGTTACTCTCTGATGTTTTATTCTGTTGATTGCATCCTGCAAGAACCATCATTGACGATATAAAGATTTGATTGATGACTTTCATTTATTATATTTTGGGGCAAATGTATCGGTATTCGTACCAGCAGCCAACAAAAACGCCTGAATATGGGCAATAAATGGCTGAAAATAGGGATATATGAAGTGGCAGAATTTGGACAATTTTACAAAACGATAAACCCAATATTGTAATTTACTTTTATCAACATGAAAAACTTAATAATCAGCCTTTCGGTGGTGACTGCTTTACTGGCATCCTGTTCACCCGCTACAGACAAAAAAGTGGAAAAAAATATTTCTCCGGACACCAAAAAAGAAATTGCAGCACCTAAACCAGAACCAGTGAAGATTGATCCGGCAACATTAGAAATACCAGGTGATTTTTCAACATTAGTTCCTATTGATTTGTTGAATAGTAAAAGTACCAATGTACATGATAAATATGGTATAGAGTTCTCCGGAAACTGTTATTCATGCGATCTGACAAGCCTGTCTATAACAAAGAAGCAAATCAGATGGACGAATGTCTGTGATGAAAAAGATACTTTTATAATTGATGATTTTTCATACTCTAATGAAGGAAACAAAACTGTTTTTAAAACTCCGGAAAGAACCTATATTTTAACCCAAATAGATAAAGCACCCGTTTATGAACTCGTAATAGAAGGCAAAAAACTGGAATTAAAAAACAAAAGAATATCCAAATATTTTACTACCGAAAAAGCTTTACCTCTTTTCACAGAGCATGATTGTGGTGATTTTGAAGGATAGACGGTAGAGTAGTATGGCATTCTCTTCTTAAAATTAAAGCATAAAAAAACCTCAAAGTAATTTGAGGTTTTTTTATATTAAAATAATGACTTAATTATTTTGCTGGTTTTTTAGGACTCATCATCATAATCATCCTTTTTCCTTCAAGTTTAGGAAGCTGGTCTACTTTTCCTACGTGCTCTAGTTCCTGAGCAAGTTTTAAAAGCAAAATTTCTCCCTGGTCCTTAAAGATAATCGAACGTCCTTTAAAAAATACGTAGGTCTTTAATTTAGAACCTTCTTCAAGGAATTTTTCAGCATGCTTCTTTTTGAATTCGTAATCATGGTCGTCAGTCTGAGGTCCGAAACGGATCTCTTTTACTACCACTTTTACTTGCTTAGCCTTAAGTTCCTTTTGTTTTTTCTTTTGCTCGTATAAGAATTTCTTATATTCTAATACTCTTGCAATAAAAGGTTCTGCTTTATCAGAAATTACTACTAAATCCAATTCCTGATCTGCAGCAATCTGTCTTGCTTTGTCAATTGGATAAATTCCTGGCTCTACGTTATCGCCCACCAAACGAAGCTCTCTCACACGAATTTTATCGTTGATCAAGTGTAAGTCCTCTTGTACCGGACGTCTTTGTGGGCCCCTGTTGTTAAATCTTTGTGCTATTGTATTATAATTTTATTGGTTAATTACTTAATTTAATTGATTCAAATATTTAAAAATTGAAAGATTCTGTTATTGTATTAACTCTTGAATCCTTCAATCTTTTAATTTTAAATTTATTATATGGCTGCTTCTTTTTTAAAGTAAGCAACGAAATCTTCCATTTTCATGACTCCAAGATCTCCTTCTCCACGTCTTCTTACAGAAATCGTGCCTTCATTTTCTTCATTTTCTCCTACGACAAGCATGAAAGGAATTTTGTTTAATTCAGCATCACGGATCTTTTTACCTGTCTTCTCGTTTCTGTCGTCAATCTGACCGCTAATATCGTGATTTTCCAAAAATTGTGAAACTTTTTTTGAATAATCTACATATTTTTCACTGATCGGTAGAATAATAAACTGATCCGGGCTTAACCATAATGGGAAATCACCTGCAGTGTTTTCCAACAAAATAGCAATGAAACGCTCCATAGAACCAAATGGTGCTCTGTGGATCATTACCGGTCTGTGTTTTTCATTATCATTTCCGATATAATGAAGATCAAATCTTTCAGGAAGGTTATAATCTACCTGGATTGTTCCCAGCTGCCATTTTCTTCCTAAAGCATCTTTCACCATGAAGTCAAGCTTAGGACCGTAGAATGCCGCTTCACCGTATTCCACCACTGTTTTTAATCCTTTCTTCTGAGCTGCATTGATGATGGCACTTTCTGCTTTCTCCCAGTTTTCATCAGAACCGATATACTTTTGTTTGTTTTCAGGATCTCTCAAAGAAACCTGAGTTACAAAATCTTCAAACCCTAAAGATTTGAATACATAAAGGGTAAGATCAATTACCTTTTCAAATTCTTCAGAAAGCTGATCCGGAGTACAGAAAAGGTGAGCATCATCCTGAGTAAATCCACGAACTCTCGTTAAACCGTGAAGTTCTCCACTTTGCTCATATCTGTATACCGTACCAAATTCTGCATATCTTTTTGGTAAATCTCTGTAGCTCCATTGTGAAGTTTTGTAAATTTCACAGTGGTGAGGACAGTTCATTGGTTTCAGCAAAAATTCTTCCCCTTCATTCGGAGTTTTAATCGGCTGGAAGCTGTCTTCCCCATATTTATCCCAGTGTCCTGAAGTTACATACAATTCTTTTGCCCCGATGTGTGGAGACATTACAAATTCGTAACCTCCTTTTTTCTGAGCATCAGAAAGGAAATTTTCAAGCTTTCTTCTTAAAGCAGTTCCTTTTGGTAACCAAAGCGGCAACCCGGCGCCTACTTTTTCAGAGAATGCAAAAATTCCAAGTTCTTTACCTAATTTTCTGTGGTCTCTTCTTTTAGCTTCTTCTAATCTTTCAAGATATTCAGTAAGATCTTTCTGCTTAGGGAAAGAAATACCATATACTCTTGTCAATTGAGGGTTCTTTTCATTACCTCTCCAGTAAGCTCCGGCTGCATTTAAAATTTTAACTGCCTTTACAATTCCAGTATTCGGAATGTGACCACCACGACATAAATCTGTGAAGTTATCGTGCGTTACAAAAGTAATTTCTCCATCATTAAGATTAGAGATCAGTTCCACTTTGTACGGATTGTCTGCGTATGTTTTTAAAGCATCTTCTTTAGAAACCGGATAAAGAGAGAAGGTAGAACCTTTCTTCGCATTTTCTAAGATCTTTTTTTCAATCTTTTCAAAATCTTTTTCAGATAAGCTTTCATCCCCGAAATCTACGTCATAGTAGAATCCGCTTTCGATAGCTGGACCAATGGTCAACTTAGCATTAGGATAAAAATCAAGGATAGCCTGCGCCAAAAGGTGGGCAGAAGAGTGCCAGAAAGCCTTCTTTCCAAGATCGTCATTCCAGGTCAAAAGCTGTACCGTAGAATCCGTGGTTATAGGTGTGGTTGTTTCTACTTGTTTGTCATTAACAATTGCGGAAATGGTGTTTCTAGCCAATCCCTCGCTTATAGATTTTGCCACATCTAGAGGAGTCACTGCTCCCTCGAATTCTTTGACACTATTGTCTGGAAGTGTAATTTTTATCATTGTTTACTAAGAAATTTTAAGAGGCAAAAATACGGAATTTTTAGATAAAATACTATATCCATCTGTATTTAGAATGAGAATTAATATCGAAAATAGAAAGATTTTTAACGTTTGGGAGTTATAGAGTTTATATTACAGTGTTCTCAAGAAAGAATTTTATTACTTTTATGACCTTAACAGAGCTGGAATTCATCACTTTCCTGGTTTTGTTTTTAAATAGATTACAAAAAAAGCAATAGAAATTTTAAATCTTATAAAAAGAATAAAAATATAAGTTTCAGAAGATTAAAAGTAATATCTTAATCCGATGAATACAGGATATTGATGCAATAATAAAAGTTTTAATAATTGAAAATAAGATGGTTTTATAAATCTCTGAAATACAATATCCATATTCAATTAGAATCCAATAAATATTAAATTTTCAAAAATTACAATCCCTATGAATAGGATAAACATTGATTTACATTGTGATCTTCTATATTATCTTTTAAGATCAGATTCAGCGCTTGATGATAAAGAATTAGGTTGTTCGCTGCCTTATTTACAGGATGGAAATGTAAAACTTCAGGTGATGGCGATGTATGCGGGAACAGGAGCTGATAGCACAGCTCACGGACTGGAACAAAGCAAATTGTTTTCAAAACTGATCAAAAACGAGAATTTTTTCCTTTTTAATCAAGATAATTTCAACGCTCCGGAAAATAAAAACCGGGTAGGAGTCATTGCTTCTATTGAAAACGCATCTGCTTTCTGCGATGAAAACCAAAGTCTGGATTCCGGATTCAAAAATCTGGAGACCATTATTGAAAATACTGAAAAAGTATTTTATATTGGGATTACCCATCACCTGGAAAACCGTTTTGGAGGCGGAAATAATGCTACAGCAGGATTGAAAGAAGATGGAAAAGTACTGATCGACTATATTTCTGACCGGAAAATTGCCATTGATTTAGCCCATACAAGCGATCAGCTGGCTTATGATATTTTCACTTATATCGATCAAAGAAATTATTCAATTCCTATTCTGGCAAGCCACTCCAACTACAGAACTGTTTACAAAAATAATAGAAACCTTCCTGATGAACTGGCGAAAGAAGTGATTTCCAGAAAAGGATTGATTGGCCTGAATTTTATCAAAGATTATGTTGATATTGAACATCCCGAAAGACTCTATGAGCATATTCAATACGGACTGGATCTTGGTGGAGAAGACAGCATAGCCTATGGTGCAGATTATTTTTACTGGAAGGATCACCCGGACAAATCCCGTCATCCTTTTTTCTTTCCCGAGCATTCTAACGCTGCAGTATATCCGGCAGTCAATAAAGAAATTGAGGAACGGTTTTCATCGGAGCTGGTTGAAAAAATCAGTCATAAAAATGCTTTGAACTTTATAAAGAATATGTATAAATAAAATCATAATTAACAGGTCGCTACTCTGGAGCTATCACTTTAAAACAAATACTTCTATTAACTGTTAGCTCCCATTGGAGCTGGATGGATCTACTGTTAATAGAAAAAAATTAAGTCCGTAAAAGTAAAGCTCCAGAGGAGTGACCTGTTAATACTAAATCTGTGAGAGTATATTAAAAATAAAACAACTTATTGGGTGTTTTATTTCACATGAGGTAAATTCAATAATATTTTGTAAATTAAGTGTTTATATATTTTTATTTAATGTTTTCTTTTATATTTAACTTTTTGCTTAATAATCTCGATCACATCTACATTCTGGACTTTAGATTTAATCCATCCATGAATATCAATATAGAATAATGAGCGTCTATAGTATTCATTATTGGAGTACTCTTCCAGCTTTTTATCAAAGGCTTCAAAGGTTTTCTGTCTCTGATCCGGTACTTGATTATTCTGGTTCTTGAAAAACTGAATGCTTTCAAAATGGAACTCTTCCGGCTTTTTCATTTTTTTAGCAAACTTTAAAGTAGAAGCAATAAATTCATCATAATCTTCATCATTTCCAGACTCATATTTTGCCATTAAGATCAGAATTCTGGTATGAAACAGTAGATCTTCCTGTACATTTCCTTTGGATTCTATGACTCTCATAGAATACTCAATAGATTTGTCAAACATTTTACTGCCGAAGAACATAGCGGCCATTTTCAGATAGAGAATCATAAAATGGTGCTCATCTATTCTTTCTCTGAGTTTTTCCATTTTTAATTCCACTTCAGGAATTAGCTTGGTTCCTGTGAAAAATTCCCCTTTTACAAAGTGAATATTCATCAGTGTATTGTAATGGGTAAGAAAAATAAGAGACTGAAGATTTTCATTCTGCACAAAATTCTCTGCATGTACCATTTTATTGAAATTTTCAAAATGCTCTTCGAGAATATCAATATTTCCATACAAAAACAGGATTTTCAGCAGATAAGTATTCCCTTTAATGTACCAAACCGGGTGGCTGTAGATCATTTCAGGCTTTTTATGAAACAGATCTACCCACTGATAAGCATATTTCAAGGTATATTTATAGTCCTGTAAAAGCTGGTTTTTCCAGACATGAGCTTTATAATACCAGAGTTTTTCTGTGAAGTTTAGCTTTTCTGGGTTTATGTTTTTAATCTGAGCATTAAAAATATCCATCACTTCCTGTCGGTCTGCATCATTTTTTACATAGCCGTGAGTAAGCATTTCACTGTATAATTTCAGAGAAAGATTAGACAGTTTTGTGGTATAACGGTTCTGTTTGCTTATTTCCTGAGATTGCTTGATAAGTTCTTCGGCACGACCTTCAATACTTCGGGTAATGAATTGTGATTCAATTACTTTTTCAAGGTCTATAATTTCAGAAGCAATACTTTTTTCATCCAGTTCCAATGCAGACTGTTTGGTTTTGTCCAGTATTTTAAGAGCCTGCTTGTAAAGTCCTTTCTGATACAGAATATTAGCAAAATCCAACTGTTCACGAAGCTGAATTCTATAGTTCTGATGACTTGGGTTCATACGGAGGCTTACAAGAATCTGTTTGTAAAGATGGGCTTTAAGGTTGGAAAGCTGTTGTTTGGTAGAGATTTTTTTCTCAATAACTATATTTTCATCATATTCCTTCATCTTATCCATTTCAGAAAATAACAATAGAAATTTAGCATCTACATTAATTCCGAGACGGTTTACATACAACTTAAACTGTCGTTTTTCAGAGGTGGTCAATGACTTTACCAATACAAACAAAAAATCTTTCTGCAATTCTGCCATTGTAAATTTTTATAAATTAAAATACTGATTAATAAATGGATATGATTATTTTTTCAACGGTTGAGTATTGTAATTTTCAGAAAAATTGAAAATGAAAAAATATTGCAACCCGTAGTTTTGAACCAAAATTAAGTAAAAATCTTCACTTATGAATTCCGAAAAAATTGAAATTTTTGATACAACACTAAGAGATGGGGAACAGGTTCCGGGATGTAAACTGAATACGGAACAAAAACTGATTATTGCTGAAAGGCTTGATGAGCTGGGGATTGATATCATTGAAGCAGGATTCCCGATTTCCAGTCCTGGAGATTTTGAATCTGTTTCAGAAATTTCAAAATTGGTAAGAAAAGCTAAAGTATGCGGGCTGACAAGAGCGAATAAAAAAGATATTGATGTAGCCGCAGAAGCACTGAAGTTTGCAAAGAGACCAAGAATACACACCGGAATCGGAACTTCTGATTCTCACATTAAATATAAATTCAACTCAACAAGAGAAGATATTATTGAAAGAGCAGCCGAAGCGGTAAAATATGCTAAAACGTATGTAGAAGACGTAGAGTTTTATGCTGAAGATGCGGGACGAACGGATAATGAATATCTGGCAAGAGTTTGTGAGGCTGTTATCAAAGCTGGAGCAACTGTTCTTAATATTCCCGATACCACAGGTTATTGTCTGCCAGAAGAGTATGGTCAGAAAATAAAGTATCTGAGAGAAAACGTAAAAGGAATTGAAAAAGCAGTGTTGTCATGCCATTGCCATAATGATCTGGGGCTGGCTACTGCTAATTCAATTGCGGGAGCTATCAATGGAGCACGCCAGATTGAATGTACCATCAACGGGCTAGGAGAAAGGGCTGGTAATACGGCTTTGGAGGAAGTTGTCATGATTTTAAAACAGCATAAAGACTTGAATCTTCATACGGATGTCAATTCAAGAATGCTGAATGAAATGAGTACAATGGTTTCCGACCTGATGGGAATGTCTGTACAGCCCAACAAAGCTATTGTAGGAGCTAACGCTTTTGCTCACAGTTCAGGAATTCATCAGGATGGTGTGATTAAAAACAGAGAAACTTACGAAATCATTGATCCGGCAGAAGTAGGCGTGAATGCTTCTTCAATCATTCTTACCGCCAGAAGCGGACGTTCAGCATTGGCGTATCGTTTCAAACATATCGGCTATGAGGTTACCAAAAACGAACTTGATTATCTGTATCAGGAATTTTTGAAAATTGCTGATCTTAAAAAGGAAATAGGAAACGATGATCTGAGCATGATGATGGATTCTTTCAACAGAAAAATAGGATAGGTTTGATTTTAAATCAACATAAAAGTAAAATGAACAACAGTAAAAAGACACTTTTTGATAAAGTATGGGACGCTCATGTGGTAGAAACCATTCCTGACGGACCTCAGATTATTTATATAGACAAACATCTTATCCATGAGGTAACCAGTCCTCAGGCTTTTGCAGAACTTGAATCCAGAAATCTGGAAATTTTCAGACCCGAACAGATTGTAGCAACAGCTGATCATAATGTGCCCACTCTACACCAGGAACAGCCTATCAGGGATGAACTTTCAAGAAACCAGGTAGAACAGCTAACGGAAAACTGTAAGAAAAACAATATCGAACTCTTCGGATTGGGACACCAATATCAGGGAATCGTTCATATCATTGCTCCGGAATTAGGAATTACCCAGCCGGGAATGAGTATTGTTTGTGGAGATAGCCACACATCTACCCATGGCGCATTCGGATCTATTGCTTTTGGAATCGGAACAAGCCAGGTTGCGCAGGTATTTGCCAGCCAATGTCTGTTATTAAACAAGCCAAAATCAATGAGAATAACAGTCAATGGAACGTTGAATGAAAATGTTCAGTCCAAAGATGTGATTCTTTATATCATTTCAAAAATAGGAACTGATGGCGGAACAGGATATTTCTGTGAATATGCAGGCAATGTATTTGAAGAAATGTCTATGGAAGGAAGAATGACTGTCTGCAATATGAGCATTGAAATGGGTGCCAGAGGAGGAATGATTGCTCCCGATGAAACGACTTTTGAATATGTTCAAGGAAGAAAATTTGCTCCGGAAGGAGAAGATTGGGAAGAGAAAGTAGAGTATTGGAGAACTCTGAAAACGGATGAAGGAGCTGCATTTGATAAAGAACTAAGTTTTGATGCGTCAGATATTTATCCGATGATTACTTACGGAACAAACCCTGGAATGGGGATTTCTATCCGTGAAGTGATTCCGGTTCCTCAAAATGAATCGGAGCAGAAAGCACTGCAATATATGGGATTGGAAGCCGGACAGTCGGTTAACAGCATCAAGGTTAATTATGTTTTCATAGGAAGCTGTACCAATGCAAGAATAGAGGATTTCCGTTCTGCAGCTCAATATATTAAAGGGAAAAGCAAATCCGAGGCTGTAAAAGCTCTGATTGTTCCCGGATCTCAACAGGTGGTTAAACAGATTTATGAGGAAGGTCTGGATAAAATATTCAATGATGCAGGATTTCAGATCCGTCAGCCGGGATGCTCAGCATGTCTGGCGATGAATGATGATAAAATTCCTGAAGGTGAATATTGTGTTTCCACTTCCAACAGAAACTTTGAAGGCAGACAGGGACAAGGTTCAAGAACAATTCTTGCCAGCCCGCTTACCGCAGCAAAAGCAGCAATAGAAGGTAAAATATCAGCCCTTGAAAGTTTAAACTAAAAGTAATTTTAAATTTATTTTAACCACAAAAGGCACAAAAGGTTGTGTCGTTTGTAAGAAGAAGTTATCATTTGCTTACATAAAAAGAGCACTTAAGCTTTATGAAAATTTTTGATTTTCATTCTTTTGCGAACTTCTTATATGGATTCTTTTATCCATCCTTAAGTAAACAGAGGTGAAAAAACTTTTGTGACTTTTGTGGTTCAAGTCTAACAATGTAGAATACATGCAAAAATTAGTTGTTTTAAAATCCCGTGCAGTTCCATTGCCGGCAGAAAATATAGATACAGACCAGATTATTCCGGCAAGATTCCTGAAAAGTATAGACAGAAAAGGTTTTGGAGAAAATCTGTTCAGAGATTGGAGATTCAATATCCATACAGGAGAACCCAATCCTGATTTTGTTTTAAATAATCCTAAATTCAGTGGTGAAATTTTGGTTGCAGGAAACAATTTCGGTTGTGGAAGCAGCCGTGAACATGCAGCTTGGTCTTTGACAGATTATGGATTCAAAGTAATTATTTCCAGTTATTTCGCTGATATTTTCAAAGGAAATGCTTTAAATAACGGACTTCTTCCGGTAAAAGTCTCTGAAGAATTTTTAAAAGAAATTTTAGAAGGAATCAATGAAAATCCAAACAATGAGATCGCGATTGATGTGGAATTACAATCCGTAAGCTTTAAAGATACGACGGAGACTTTTGAGATTGATTCCTATAAAAAAATATGTCTGTTGAATGGTTATGATGACATTGATTTTTTAATCAGCAGAAAGCAGACGATCACAAATTTTGAACTAAAGACACAAAAAACAAATGAGCAACAATTATTTTAAAATCGCGGTTCTTCCCGGAGATGGGATTGGCCCGGAAATCATCAGTGAAAGCATTAAAATATTAGATGTTATTGCTGAAGCTTTTCAATGCAAATTCCATTTTGACTATGGATTAATCGGGGCAGAAGCTATTTTCAAGACAGGAAATCCTCTACCTGAAGAAACATTAAAGATCTGTAAAGAATCTGATGCCGTACTTTTCGGAGCCATTGGTGATCCGGTTTTTGATAATAATCCTGAAGCGAAAGTAAGACCTGAACAAGGGTTGTTGAAACTCCGTAAAGAACTGGGTTTATTCGCCAATATCCGTCCTTTGAAAACATATCCATCATTGATTGATAAAAGTCCGCTTAAAAGAGAAATTATTGAAGGAGCAGATATCCAGATTTTCAGAGAATTGGTAAGTGGAATTTATTTTGGTGAAAAATTTACAGATCCGGAAGGTAATTATGCTTATGATGTCTGCAAATACAGCCGTGAAGATATTATTCCAATTGCGCATATGGCATTTCAGGAAGCTCAGAAAAGAAATAAAAAGCTTACTCTTATTGATAAGGCGAACGTTCTGGATACTTCAAGACTGTGGAGAAAAACATGCCAGGAAATTGCTCCGGAATATCCGGATGTACAGCTTGATTATATGTTTGTAGACAATGCAGCCATGCAGTTGATCCTTAATCCTAAACATTTTGATGTTATTTTGACTGAAAATATGTTTGGTGATATTATTTCGGATGAAGCCAGTGTGATTGGTGGTTCTATCGGGCTGCTTCCATCTGCTTCGGTAGGAGAGAAGAATGCTTTATTTGAGCCTATCCATGGATCTTATCCACAAGCCAAAGGAAAAGGTATTGCAAATCCTGTTGCTTCTATTTTAAGTGTTGCTATGATGCTGGATCATCTTAATTTACATGCTGCCGCTGAGAAATTAAGACAATCTGTAGAACATGCTATTGAGAACAAATATGTTACTATTGATCTTAATACCAAGCAATATTACTCAACAAGTGAAGTGGGAAGCTTTATTGCAGACCATATCAGATATTCCGAGAAATCGTATTATAATTTTGAAAATATAAAAATCGGAAAATCAACGATTGTATAGAAAACAATAAGTTCATTTAGATAGTTAGAAAGAAAAGTTCCGCCTCGTATGAGACGGAACTTTTCAATTATAAAGGCCTGATGGCTCTTTTATTTTTTTGTATTATCCGTTTTTCCTGATTTGTTCTTTGAAGATTTCTGAATATCTTCTTTGTCAATATCAGGCGGATTAGACTTTTTCGATGCAGCAGGAATGTTCTGGAAATCCTGATTTTGCTGTTTAGTTTCTGCAGTATTGGCAGATTCTTTCTTTTTGGTGTTTCCTTTTGTATCCATGACTTAAATTTTTAATTTCAAGAATATGGATAGTATCATTCAAAGTGTTTGCCAAACGGAAATATTTTATCCTAAAGTCCTAAAATACCAATTTTCCCGGTTTTATCCTCAATGGTGTAATTCAGAGCTTTCGCCAAAACAAAAACATTATTCAGGTTTTCCATCAGCTGTTTACGGCCTTCATTTCTCAACTGATTCTGATCAATTGATTTTTCTGCCGTTTCTTTAGCTTTTGCGGTAACATTCTTAATATCTTTTTCTGAAATTCTGTTAATGAAAGAATCATCTAAAGATTGAATCTCAACACTAGGTGTGATTCTGATCTCAGCGTCAGGAAGTTCTGTAATAACCAGTTTTTTGTTGATGGAATCTACCTCGATCTTCATTTTATTAAGATCATAAGAAACCTGTGCATTAGTCTTTGTATACGTAATAATGCTGTTGCTGGAAACTTCTTTCCCGAATACTTCATAGCCCATTTTGGTTTTCTGCATACTGGAAGTGTTCTGTTCCAGCACCACCATCTTATTCATCTTGGAAATTTGATTGGTCAGGATATAATAATCCGACTGTTCAGTTTTAGTTCCAAGGTTCAGGCAGGACTTCAGACCAAAAAACAGAAGCACCATAGCGCCGGCACCGGCTGCAAAGGACAGGATTGTTCTATAATTTCTCAAATCTATTTAAAAATTTCTTTAATAACTGAGGAATCGTTCTTTTTAAGGATTTCAACTAAATCTCTTTCAATATAGCCTGTAGTAGGCATTTCTACGATTCTTCCAATCTCTTTTCCATATCTTTTAAGGATAATGGTAGGGACTTTCTGAAGATTATAAAGACTTTCATCCCCGGTAGGAGATTCTTTCTTACGGTTTACAGCAATAATGTTTAATTTATTTTCCGGATAGTTTACGGCTTCCAATATTTTCATCAGTCTTGGAAAATCTCTGTGGCTGTCTTCACACCATGTTCCCATGAAAACAATAATGTCATAGGTCCCGATTTTCTCTTTTTTTAATTCACTGACTGCTTTTTGGTCAAGGGCATATTCATCATGTTCCTTTACGTACCAATCTGCATAAGGAGCTTTTAAAAATTGCTCTTTCAATTGGTTTCCTAAAAGCATTTTGCCGTCTTTCTGAGTTTCAACTTCACGGTTTACCACTACTTTTTGAGCGCTAAGCTGTTGTGCAGCTAAAAACAGACTTGAAAAGGCAACAATATTGGTAATAAATTTTTTCATATTTTATTTTTCGATAATTGATTTTAAATCAGCAGGAGAGTAGTATTTGTTTTTCAATACTTTATGATCTGCCTGTCTGTAAACATTGAATTTTTCTCCAGACTTTTCATAAAAAGATTCTACTTCCTTCTCTTTGTAAAATTCAACAGTTTCTTTTGCCTGTTCTTCATTATCACATGCCTTCGACATATTGGAACGCTGAACTTCGTTGAATAGCTCTACAAATTTGCTGCCAAGTCCGAATTCCAGCACAGCACCACTCAAAACATACTGAAGATCACATAATGCATCTGCAATTTCTACAATATTATTATCTGCAATCGCCTGCTTCAGTTCATTTAATTCTTCCTGTAAAAGTTCTACTCTCAGATTGCATCTTTCCGGAGAAGGAATTTGTGGGGTATCTAAAATAGGGGCTTTGAAAGTAGTATGGAATTCTGCTACTTGGTTCAGACTATCAATTTTATCCATGAATTTTTTTATTTCCCACAAAGATAGAAAAGGATTTGTAAAATGTGAAATGTACAGAAGGAAAATGTAATGATGGAGGGAATTGAACAATTCAGAATTTTAGGCTTTCTAATATCATGTTTTTGGAAAGCTCTGATTGAAATTTATGAGAGGTTTTAATATCGTTCCACTATTCGATACCATTGATCTTCTAATTTCCAATTAAGTTCAGGGTCATTTTTTATAAGTTTCTCGTAACTCATTTTAGTTTTGGGATCGTTGGTGAATATAAAGTAGATTTGTGGTGCTTCAAAAAAACCACGGGAGATCCAAAATTTAATTGTTTTTGTATTTTCTGTTTTATTCTCATAGATCCAAATGTCATTTCCTCCATTTGAAATAATTGGAAAGTCAAATGAAAGCTTATGTATTCCATTTTTCATTGAAGTATTGGGTTTTATAGTCTCCTTTAAAATTTCATTTACTATTTGATGGCGTTTACAATAAGAAATTTTCCAGTCTAACTTTTCGATTATGGAGCTTGGAATTTTATTAAATCTATAAAAGGTTAAAAAGAAAAGAACAATAGTTGTTAAAAAACTAATAATCCCGGTTGATGTTATTTTTGTGCGTTCTTTAAATCGTTTTACGATTTGTCGTAAAGATAAAATCAATAGTATCAAACATGCTAAAAGCCATAAAAGAGGTTTAAAGAAATAGGGTAGAATAAAATAATCTGTAAAACTGTAGGCAATCCAAATTATTGTTAAAATCAGAGTTTTCTTAGGTAATCTTTCCATCTAAAGTTTGATTGATTCAGAAAAAGTTAGTTTCATGGAGTAAATTTAGGTGAAAAGAAGATTTGCTAAAGGATTTGATCTCCTTTATTTATGTGGAAAAATATGAATTCGTCGAATAAAATATATTTAAATAATACATTTTCATAAAAAGTCCACAATTTTCAGGTTGTGGACTTTTGCTTTTTTATTTTGGTTTGTATTCAATACATTATTTCAGTTATCCGTATTTCCAGATACCTGATATACTCAATATCATCAATCCCGGCTGTTTTTCGCCATAGCTGAATACACATATGTATTTTGAATGGCAGGAAGAACAATCTGTCCCAAAATATAAAGTGGGAAGATCATTAACGGTCAGTTCTCCTAAATGAAGCATTCTTTGGGAGGTTACATTGACGATTTCATGTTTTAACAATTCACTTTTGGAGACTACTTTATCTTCATTGTACAACTGGAAGATGGGAAATCCTGATTCGTAAGGCTTTATCTCAATGGTATTTTCATGACCACAATTACAGCAGTTAAAAGTAGTAACGGCTGAGGGAAGAGCTTCATCATTAATGAAAGTACTTTTTGTAACAGAAGCTTTTTTAGTAATGTCTATTTTATTTGAAATTGAATACATCTGAGTTGATTTATGGCTGAATAACTGTGCCTACTAAGTTAGGGTATTTTCCGCTTGGACTTTTCTTAATAGTGACTTTTATATAACCTTCTTCTGCCAGCTTATTCCATGTTTTCTGATAACCAGTGTTGATGTCAATTGGAATTTTCCACATGGTTTGCTTTCCTTTACCCGCCTGGCTAAACCATGGAATGATGTCTGCTGTCTGAGTTTTAAACTGCATTGAATTGTTCAGAACATCAATCTCATAATAGAAATCGTATTTGTCTTCAGGCTGGTTTAATGCTCTTTGGGTAAACGTATAAGTATATCCGTTGATGATAGGACTTGTGAAACTTCCTCCCAAAGTGGGAACACCTGTTCCGTTGTAACTGCCTACAGCTCCGCTGTATCTATCAAATTTCTGCCCAACCTGTAAAGCAACATCATCAACTATATTGTAGCCTCCATTAGCAGGTGGCCATCCGCCATTTAAATTATTAGCCTTAAAAAGTGATTCCAGTTCACTCCATTTTCCTCTTTTGTATAAATCGTAAGCTTGATTTTTAAGCGCCTGGCTCACCGAATTATTGGGGTCATAAGTTACTGCCAGTTCATCTGCATTTTTGTAGAATACCGTAGTGATATCGGGATTGATGTCTATTACATCATCATTGTCTGAGCTACAGGCAACTGAGAGCGAAGTAATAGTTAAAAAAAAGAGATACTTAAATAAATGTTTCATATAAAAAATTTTAAATTATTTTAAAATAGGAGGTATTAGAAGGGGCTACCTTTTTTGAAACATCATTCTTTACAAAAATCTTAAGTGGAAATATTGATATAAATAGTATTAATGTTTTTCCAATCAAAAAATAAACGGAATCTGCTTTGATAATAGATTTTCTGGCAGTATATATTATTAAAAATCAATTGGATAAAACGGGTCGAGAGAAGCAACTGTCAGACGTTTAAAAACAACTTTGAGCTCCCTTAAATACAAACTGGGGTAAACGGTACAATAAAAGAATATTATTGTGCGATAAATTTAAATCAAAAAACTCAAATACTAGTTATTTTATTTTAAATAAAATATTTTTATGAAATTAATTATAATCATAAATGTATTTAATATAATATTTTACATTTTGTAAAAAATAAAACTGCCCTATTAGGGGCAGTTTTTTCACATCGTTTAATTTTAAAAGTTATTAATTTTTAATAAATCTTTTAGATGATTCTCCAATTTGAAGCATATAAGCCCCTTTAATTAGATTGCTTACATTTACAGACCCTCTCTGAAGTTTTCCTGAATCAATTAGTTTTCCACCCATATCGAAGATTTTATAGTCTTCTGAAGTTGTGTTGGAAATATAAAGGATATCTCTTACAGGGTTTGGATAAAGCTTAATATCTGTGATCAGATCTTTTGTATTCTGAAGATCTCCTTTTCCTGAAGAAACGATATTAAGGGTGTAATCCTCAACCTGGCCATAAGTGAAAGCTTCACATGATGAAGTAGGGATTGAACTGTATTTCATCATTACTCTCATTCTTGTTGACCCCACAGTTGCTGTAGCCGGAATGGTGATAGATCCTGTAACCGGGCTTGTTGTAGAACCAGCTTTTGTCCATGCTAATTCTCCACTATCTGTAAAGTCTCCATCACCGTTGTAGTCAATATAAACAGCGTATGCTTCGCTATATTTTGTTGATGTCCAAACCGGAGTAACCGAGATTGTATAAGCGCTTCCTCTGGTTACATTGGTAGAAACTGAAGTGAAGTTTTCATAACCTGCAGTTCCAGTAGAAGTATTATTAATAGATCCGAATGTTACATTTCCAATTCTTTCATCAGCGGTGTTGGATGCTGAAGAAGAGCAATATGAAACGCTTCCTCCTGCAAGAGTGGTAACACTTACTGTATTGCTGGAAACTGAAGCATTTCCTGCTGCATCTTTTGCTTTAACAGAGAAAGAATACGTTGTTGATGGAGTAAGTCCTGTTACAGTATAGGTAGTTGTAGCTGTAGAACCAATTAATGAAGCTCCCTGATATACGTCATATCCGGTAACGCCTACATTATCAGTAGCACCAGACCATGAAAGGTTGGTCGTTGTAGCAGTAGTTCCTGAAGCTGCAAGGGTAGGAGCTGTAGGAGCAACAGTGTCAGGAGTTCCGGAACCAGCATTTACAGAAATGTTAGCATTGTTAACATCAAAGAAAATGTGGTTTGATCCTTTTACCATAATTCTTCCTGTCGTTGTATTGGCATTAGGAATGGTCACTGCCTGTGAACCGTCATTCGGAGTTCCTGCCAATAAGGTAGTCCATGTATTTCCACTGTCTGTTGACCAAAGGATATCTACATTAGCGGCATTTACACCATTAGCTGTAGTTCCTGCAACGTTCCATGTGATCGTTTGAGAACTTCCTCCGGCATACGTTGTTGCTGAATTCTGTGAAGTGATATTAAATGGTCCTGCAGTTCCGTTAACAGTAATTACAGCGTCATCAGAATTGTTTCCTGAGCCTCCGGCTTTGTTATCACGAACAGTAAATCTGAAATTCAATGTTCTTGCTACTGAAGAAAGAGCTTCTACAGTGATTTCAGAACCTGCTGTAGTTGTTGCACCTGTTAATACAGAAGCCATTCTTGGGAAGTATCTTACAGGAGCAGTGGTAGGAGTCCATGATCTGAAGTTTGGCCCTGAAGCTTTTGTTGCACTGGCTGCTGAACTTGCTCCTGTTTGAGAAGAAGAAGCATTGTCCATTTGCTCCCAGATATAAGTTAAAGAATCTCCGTCAGCATCTGTTCCTGTACCTGTCAGTACGAATGGAGTTCCTTTTGGAATTGTATAGTCTAAGCCTGCACTTGCTGTCGGAATTGAATTTCCTGTATTTGTATTGACAGAACAAGTTTTAGCTTTGATATTATTAGTGATCTGCTGAATGCTTATCGCATGGAAAAATGCATCAGAATGCGGCTGAATATCCTGGCTGGTAATTCCGGCATACCCCATGATGGTTGATCCTGATCCCGGTTCCATATTGGCACCAGTACCTTCATTATTCATAGAGAATGTATGATTTCCTCCGAACTGGTGTCCCATTTCGTGAGCCACGTAGTCGATGTCAAAATTATCTCCTGAAGGAATAGCATCTGCCGGAGAAGTATATCCGCTTCCTTTTGATCCGTTTGTACAGATACAGCCGATACAGCCTGCGTTTCCTCCACCTCCGGAAGCACCGAACAAGTGTCCGATATCATAATTGGCCTCACCAATGACAGAAGTTAAAGTACTTTGTAACTGTGAATTCCAGCTGCTCATTCCGGAAGCCGCAGAATAAGGGTCTGTAGAAGCATTGGTGTAGATTACAGCGTCATTGTTGGCTATCAGAACCATTCTTGCCGCGAAGTCTTTTTCAAAAACACCATTTACACGGGTCATTGTGGTATTCATTGCAGCTAAAGCCTGAGCTTTTGTACCCCCGAAATAAGTAGTGTATTCTCCGGTACAGGATAAGGCTAATCTGAACGTTCTTAGTTTGGCATCATCAGCATTAGGTCTTGCCGCAAGAGCAGAGTTGGAAACTCCTTTCTGTGCAGCATCTACTACTGTACATTCAAACTTGTTAAGATCGTCTTTTTTGTCAGATTTTCTGTACACTACATAAGTGGAAAGATCTTTGGTGTAAGGTTCAATGAAAACGGCAGATTTATCACCGTAGATTTCCATTGATGACAGTCCAAGCGGAGAAACGCTGAAATAGACTGTGGAATTAGGATCATCCAGACCTTGTCCTACGTAGGATTTAATATCCGGATATTTTGCTGCCAGTTCAGGGGCAAAATTGGAATTCTCCCTCACTTTAAAATTTTCCATTCTGCCTTCAGAGTTTGGAAAAGAGATGATGAGTTCTGATTTTTCGCCTGCAGCCAGTCTTTTGGGAGCTTTTGCTAAAGCATTTTTCAATCCGTCGATGTTTAGGTTGTAAACCTTAGGATTGCTGATACCGGTTTTGTTTTCAAAAACCTCTGATGAAGTTTTTCTGGAACCTTCAGACCAAAGACGGTCAGTCTGTGCGAAAGAAATACCCGAGATAAGGAGCATTCCAATCAGCGTTAATTGTTTTTTCATATTAAATATTAAATTTGATTGTGGAATATCAAAGCTAATGAAAAATATATTATCAAAAACAAAATTTTTTAAGAGAAATTTAGAATACAGATTTAAAATACTATGCAATACATTGAATATAATTGAAAAAGCTTATTAATAAAAGAAATGCAAAAGCAATGAAATGAATTTTAATTTTGAAAAAAATGAAATAGATGTATATTTTTATTAATTTATTAAAATGAGACAATATAATTTATTAATTATTTAATTATATGTGAATAGTATTAGTGAATTAAATTTTAGTAAATGTTACTACATAGCTCTACGTTTGTGTATAAAAAAAGCTGTTTCAAAATGAAACAGCTTTTTTTATATAATTCTTAATTACATTTTATCATCAGCAGTAGGACCATAAAGTCCAGGGACTTTGTTCCCGGTCGATCTTAAATAAACAACCAATTCGCCTCTGTGATGGTACAGATGATTATAAAGAAAGCCTCTTACCACCTGAATTCTCGGAGATGGCGGGAAAATTACATTTCCGTTCATTTCCATTTTCCATTCATTAAAATAAGTGTTTTCATCCGAGTTTTCAAGAACTTTCTGTGCGTTGGCAACATTTTCTTCAAATTTTGCAAGGACATTTTCCGCTTTGGAAATGTCTCCTTTGTCATACTTGTATGCACCCATATCAAAAGTATCCTCATTGAAAGTGGATTCGTACCAATTGTATACTTCAGCAATATGAGAGGCCAGCTGACCGGTTGTCCAGTTTTTTTCGGACGGTTTCCAGTCCAGTGCGCTGTCAGGGATTGCCTGTAAAATTTTTCTGGTGTTTTCCGCTTCGTGCAGAAATTCACCTAAAAGTGCCTGTTTAATCATTTGTATTGGGATTTAAAGATTTATTTTGTAATATCTCTTCCGATAACCAGTCTCTGAATCTCAGAAGTACCTTCTCCGATTGTACAAAGCTTAGAGTCTCTGTAGAACTTTTCAGCCGGGAAATCTTTTGTATAACCGTATCCTCCGAAAATCTGAACAGCATTGTTAGAAATTCTCACACAAGCTTCAGAAGCATACAGTTTTGCCATAGCTCCTTCTTTTGTCATTTTCTGTTTTGCATTCTTCAAAGTAGAAGCTCTCTGGATAAGAAGTTCAGCAGCATCAATTTCTGTTGCCATATCTGCTAACATAAAGTTGATCGCCTGGAAATCTGCAATAGGCTTTCCGAACTGATGTCTCTCTTTTGCGTATTTCAGAGCAGCTTTGTAAGCTCCTCTCGCAGTACCTAAGCTTAGAGCAGCGATAGAAATTCTACCACCATCCAATACTTTCATAGCCTGCTTGAAACCTTCACCTACTTCTCCTAAACGGTGAGAATCCGGTACGCGCACATTATCAAAGATGAGTTCTGCAGTTTCGGAAGCACGCATTCCTAATTTATTTTCTTTTTTCCCGGAAGTAAACCCAGGCATTCCTTTTTCTAAAACAAAAGCTGTAGAGTTGTTCTTAGCACCTATTTCTCCTGTTCTTGTCATTACTACGGCAATATCTCCTGAAATAGCGTGAGTAATAAAGTTTTTAGCTCCGTTGATGATCCATTCATCACCATCTTTTACAGCAGTAGTAGACATTCCTCCTGAATCTGAACCTGTATTGTGTTCTGTAAGACCCCAAGCTCCGATTACTTTTCCGGAAGCCAGCTGAGGAAGCCATTTGTGTCTCTGCTCTTCATTTCCAAATTCATAGATATGGTTGGTGCAAAGAGAGTTGTGCGCTGCTACAGAAAGACCGATAGATGGGTCAACCTGAGAAATTTCATCCAGAATAGTCACATACTCATGATAACCTAAACCAGAACCTCCATATTGTTCAGGAACAACAATTCCCATAAAACCCATCTCACCTAACTGGTGGAATAAGTCTTTTGGAAAAGTCTGGCTTTCATCCCACTCCATAATGTTCGGTCTGATATTCTTTTCTGCAAATTCTCTAGCCGTCTCCGCTATCATTTTGATGTTGTCAATAGTCTCTGTATTCATATAATAATAGTTAGTGCCCAAAGATAACCAAATTGATGGAATGCTAAAATAAATTATTTCATTCGTAATATTTAAGCGGTAATGCGTTTAATTTTCAATTTTTTATATTTTCAGAATTAATGTTTTCTTAATAAAATATTCAATCTTTTCCGTTTTTTATTTCACTATTTTAGTTCCCCAATTTTTAAAGCATGAAAAAAAATTTACTTCCTATCATTTTAATTTCATCATATATTTCTGCGCAGGCACCTGCCGGATATTATGACGGAACAGCCGGATTGACGGGGTACGCCCTAAAGTCGAAGCTGCACGATATTATTTCGGATAAAATGGTCAACTGGCATTATGACGATCTGAAGACACTTTATAACCAGACTGACCTCGATAAATATTATGATCATGATGCTTCCAATACACAGTACATGCTGGATATCTATTCGGAAATACCTTCTGGACCGGATGCTTATGAATACAAATCGGATCAGTTGATAGCGGGTGCATCCGGAGAAGGACTGGGCTACAACAGAGAACATATGATGCCTCAAAGTACATTCAGTACAAGTTCTTCTATCAGTGATTATCCTATGTATTCGGATCTGAACTTCATTATTCCTGTTGATGCCTATATCAACCAGCGCAGGAATAATTATCCTTATGGAATAGGAAATAATACCAATCATTATATTTTCAGCAATACTTCGAGGATGTCCAATGCTGCAATTCCAAATTATCCTTATACCGGAAGAGTTTACGAACCCATTAACGAATTTAAAGGGGATATTGCAAGAACCTTATTATATTTTGCCGTAAGATATGAAGGGAAACTGGGGTCGTTTAATACAGCCTATACTACATCAGCCAACTTAACACCGGCTACAGATCAGTGTCCGCTTGACGGAACGGAAGAAAGAGCAGTTGATCTTCCCTATGTTGCCATGCTGAAGCAATGGAGCGCTGCAGATCCTGTTTCGCAGAGAGAAATCGACAGGAATAATGCTATCTATACCATTCAGAAAAACAGAAATCCATTTATTGACCATCCTGAGTGGATTGATATGATCTGGTCTGAAACACCTGACAATGTTACACCAACAGCTCCCGGATCTCTGGTTTCAACACAACAGAATGCTTATTTTGTGAATCTGAACTGGACGGCTTCTCCTGATACTGATGTTTTAGGATACAGAATTTATATGAATGGTTCAGCAACACCTGTAGCTGTTACAAAAGGAACTTCTATAAGCATAGACCACCTTAGTCCGTCTACAACATATACTTTTACAGTGAAAGCTTTTGACAAAGCTTATCTGGAATCTGCGTTCAGTAATACGGTTACAACTTCAACAATTGCTTCAGATTCATATGCTCAGGATCTTATGATTACAAAGTATATTTCAGGAACCAATACAGATTTCGTTAAGAATAATGCCCTGGAAATCGTTAATAAAACAGGGCATGAAGTCAATTTAAATAATTACAGGATCAATATCCAGTTTAAAAACAATTCGTCAGGAGCTATTTATAGCGGAGATACCTATGAGTTGGAAGGAAAAGTAGGAAATAATGAAACTTTTGTTATTTTGAATCCAAAAGCGACTTTATCATGTTATACCAATGATCAGGCAAGATTTGTAACGGCTTCTGATCCTATGTTGTTTGCAGGACAGAATTATGTGGAGCTTGCTTATAATAAAACGGTTACGATAGATGCTATCGGCGTAAAATACACGACTAATAATAATGGAAACGTCTCTTTATACAGAAAAAGTACGGTTAATCAGCCGGCAAGCAGCTTTAATATCAACCAATGGGATTCTTATCCTTCTAATTACTGTCAGGATCTTGGTGGTACATTGTCGTCTTCGGAACTGATTACTTCTGCCAGTGAATTTAAAATATACCCGAACCCGGTTTACGATGATCTTTATGTAAGCGGAACTGCTGAACAGGTAAAAACAGCCCGGATTATAGATCTTTCCGGAAAAGTGATTTACACAGAGAAAGATCCTTTCAGAAATAAGAAAAATATTTCAGTCCAGGGGATTCCGGCGGGAATTTATTTCTTGCAGCTTGATGATAAGGCCCATCAGTTTATTAAAAGATAGAGTATGAGTGGATAGCAGGAATAGCTTCTTGCTTAAAAATAAAGTTAAAAATGTAGAGTTAAATAAATGTAATGATAAAAATTTCATCAGTTTTTTGCATTTTCATAAATTTAAGTTTTTCATTAAAAGCCTAAAAACCTTATGGTTACTGCATAATCGATATAAGCAGATTCACTAATAATCAATATCTATAAGTGTTTCTGCTTATATTTTTTATTTATAAGTAATTATGCTTATATTTGCAGTATGATAGCGGTCATTACCGGTGATATTATAAATTCACAGCATGCGGACACTGAAGTTTGGATTACCAGACTTAAAAATCTTCTCGAAAGATGGGGAAGCGCTCCTGGCACATGGGAAATCTACAGGGGAGATGAGTTCCAGTTCAAATGCAATATTGATGACGTTTTCTGGCGTTTTCTAGCCATAAAATCTCTTATTAAAAGTCTGGAAAATTTAGATGTAAGAATAGCCATAGGCATTGGTGAAGAAAGTTTCTCTTCTGAGAAAATCACAGAATCCAATGGTACGGCTTATGTACATTCCGGAAGACTGCTTAATGACCTTAAAAATGACGGTCACACCGTTGCCATCAAAACATCCAGCGACCCGGTGGACAGGGATCTTAATATCCTGCTGAAATGGTCTTCCAAAGATTTTGACAACTGGACTATGGCTACGGCAGAGATTATTCATGAAATGATCATGAATCAGGATATTACCCAGGAAGATCTTGCTAAAAGATTTGCTATTTCACAGTCTTCGGTAAGTCAGAGACTGAAGCGAGCCAACTATGAGCTCATCGTGGAAACCAACCAGTATTTCAGAAAGAAAATCTCAGAACTATAGGCATGATCTTTATCAAACTCATATTGGCACATCTACTCGGAGATTTTATACTTCAGCCAAATTCATGGGTTGCAGATAAGGAGAACTATAAACTAAAAAGTAAGTTTTTATACTTTCATGTTCTGATTCACACTGTATTAAGTCTTATTTTTCTTTGGGATCTGAAACTTTGGTGGGTAGCCGTTTTGGTAGGGATCACTCACTTTATTATTGATGCCGCCAAACTGACATTTCAAAATGTAAAGACTAAAAAAAGATGGTTTTTCATTGATCAGCTGCTGCATGTTCTTGTGATTATCGGAGTTTCATTTTATTTCCAGGAATTCAGCTTTGCATTTTTACAGAATCAGGAATTTTTAAAGATACTTATGGCAGCGTTGTTTTTAACGACACCCGCATCTATTTTTATCAAAATATTACTGTCATCATGGACACCCGCTCCAGATGGCCCCAACACTATTCAAACCGAATCTTTATCAAGTGCCGGAAAATATATCGGAATTTTAGAACGTCTGCTGGTCTTCACTTTTATCATGGTGAATCACTGGGAAGGCGTAGGTTTCATGGTGGCTGCCAAATCTGTTTTCAGGTTTAGCGACCTTGCACAGGCAAAACAGAGAAAACTTACAGAATATGTATTAATTGGTACACTGCTGAGTTTTGGACTGGCTGTCTTAACAGGAATAATTATAAAATAAATCAATAAATCTAACTACAATTTAGAAAGTAAAATTATGAGTCAAAAGAAAGAAATGTTGTACGAGGGGAAAGCAAAACAAGTATTTGCAACCGATAATCCTGATGAAGTAGTAGTACGTTTCAAAGACGATGCTACAGCATTTAACGCTCAAAAGAAAGGTCAGGTTGATCTTAAAGGGGAAATGAACAATGCTATCACAACCCTTATTTTTGAATACTTAAATGAAAAAGGAATCAAAACTCATTTCATCAAACAATTGGACGAAAGAGAGCAGTTGGTAAGAAAAGTATCTATCATTCCTTTGGAAATGGTGGTAAGAAACTACTCTGCAGGAAGTATGGCACAAAGATTAGGAGTGGAAGAAGGAATCAAATCTCCGGTAACCATCTTCGATATCTGCTACAAAAAAGACGAATTGGGAGATCCGCTTATCAATGATCACCACGCTGTTTTCTTAGGAGCTGCTACCTATGAAGAGCTTGACGAGATGTATGAGTTAACTTCAGATATCAACGAAATCCTTATCGACCTGTTTGATAAAATCAATATTATCCTTGTAGATTTCAAAATCGAATTAGGTAAAACTTCAGACGGTGAAATTATCCTTGCTGACGAGATTTCTCCGGATACCTGCAGACTTTGGGACAAAGATACTATGAAGAAGCTTGACAAAGACAGATTCAGAAGAGACTTGGGAGAAGTTACTGAGGCTTATGTAGAAATCTACAACCGTCTTAAAAATCTTTTACAGAAATAAGACTTTAGATACCAGATTTCATATATCAGATGTTGATACTGAAAATACTTTGTTGGTTAAAACAAAATTAAATTTGAAGTTAGCTTTTAGTCTGAAATCTGAAATCTGACTTCTAAGATCTACAATTAGAAAAAATAGAAATGAAAAGTTTAGACATTCATAAAAGTGAATATTTAAAACAGTTTGAAACCCAGACTTACGGAAGAAATCTTTTCAGAACTCAGGAAGAGGAAAGACTGGATGCTCCCAATGAAGAGTGTGGGATTTTCGGAATGTATTCGGATAATGATCTGGATACTTTCTCTCTTTCACAGTTTGGTCTTTTTGCATTACAGCACAGAGGCCAGGAAGCTTGTGGTATTTCCGTTTTAAAAGATGGAAGAATCACCAATATGAAAGATGAAGGACTGGTTTTAGATGTTTATAAAGAAATTCAGGAACCTGAAACTTTTATGGGAAATTCTGCAATTGGGCATACCCGTTATACCACTGCAGGAGATAAGAAGAAATATAATTTCCAGCCATTTTTCGCGAAAAACGAATATGACCAGATTATACTTTCTATAGCACACAACGGTAACCTTACCAATGCAAAAGAATTAAAAGCAGAATTAGAGGCTGAAGGCGTGGTTTTCAGAGCGACATCCGATTCTGAGGTGATCCTGAGACTGATCCAGAAAAACCTTGATTTAGGTCTTCGCGGAGCTATTAAAGCAACCATGGAAAAGATCGAAGGAGCTTATTCCGTAGTGGGAATGACAAGAAATAAATTCTTTGCATTCAGAGACTTCAACGGAATCCGTCCATTGGTTTTAGGAGCTATAGACGAAAGATCTTATGTAGTAGCTTCAGAATCTGTGGCATTGGATGCTGTAGGAGCTCAATATGTACGTGATATACTTCCTGGTGAGATCATTTATACCAATGAAAACGAACCTGGAAAACTTCATTCTTATATGATGGATGAGGCGAAAGGAAAGCAAAGAATCTGTTCTTTTGAATATATCTACTTTGCAAGACCTGACTCTACCTTAGAAAACATCAATGTATACGAAATCAGAGAAAAATCCGGGGAGAAAATCTGGGAACAGGCTCCTGTAGAGGCTGATCTGGTTATTGGAGTTCCGGATTCCGGAGTTCCTGCTGCCATTGGGTTCTCTAAAGCTTCAGGAATCCCTTTCCGTCCTGTTTTGATTAAAAACAGATATATCGGAAGAAGTTTCATTGTTCCTACACAGGAAATGAGAGAAAGGGTAGTGAACCTTAAACTGAACCCGATCATCTCTGAGATGAAGGATAAAAGAGTAGTGATCATTGATGATTCTATCGTTCGAGGGACAACATCTAAGAGACTTGTTAAAATTCTAAAAGATGCAGGAGTAAAGGAAATCCACTTCAGAAGTGTTTCTCCGCCAATCATTGCACCATGTTATCTGGGAATTGATACTCCGTCTAAAGATGATCTGATCTCTGCCAACATGACGACAGAAGAACTTAAAAATTATTTAGGAGTAGATTCCCTGGAGTTTTTAAGCATAGATAACCTGAAAACCATTTTAGGTTCTGCCAACCACTGTTTCGGATGCTTTACAGAAGAATATCCTGTAGGAAAAGGAGAAGAGGTAGATTTATTCAACTAATCTCTTTATTAAAATCATAAAAACAAAAGAGCCGGGCTATCACCTGGCTCTTTTTGTTATAAATGTAGCAGAAGCTTAATATTCCTGTATTATACAATATACAATAGAGTTTTAATTTTGTATGATTAAAACTTCAGGATATGAAAAATGCATTTTTCACGGGTGTTTTTCTGGTATTTACCCAGCTTTACACTTCACAATCTTTCGATAAACAGGCACACCGCGGAGGGAAATCTCTTTATCCGGAAAATACCATCCCGGCAATGAAGAATGCCTTAAAAATGAATATAACGACCCTGGAAATGGATCTGGCTATTACAAAGGACAAAAAGGTGATTCTTTCCCATGATGCATTCCTTTCGCCGGAGTTGGTTACCAAGCCGGATGGAACCTACATTCCAAAAGACTCAGGTTTTTATTATAAGATTTATGAAATGCCTTATGCAAAAATTAAGACATTTGATGTAGGTTTAAAGAAACTGAGTAATTATCCTGATCAAAAGAAAATGAAGGTTCAAAAACCTCTTTTTTCCGATATCATAGATGCATGTGAGGCTTATGCCCGTGAGCTGAAAAGACCGTTGCCTTTTTATAATATAGAAACAAAGACACGTCCTTTCTCTGATAATATATTTCATCCGGAACCCAAAGAATTTGTAGATCTGATGATGAAGATTATTGTAGAGAAAAAAATTCAGGACAGAGTGATTATCCAGTCTTTTGATCCCAGAACACTGGAAATCCTTCATAAAGAATATCCTAAAATTATGACAGCTCTTCTGGTAGAAAAAGTAGATGATAAAAAGCTGGCTCAGCAACAGGCTTATTTTAAAAACATTCCTGCAGAGAAATTCAAAATGTATCCTGATCATTTAAGTGGAGTGGCAGGAGATATGAAATTTTTGAGTTTTACCCCTACCATTTACAGCCCCGAACATAATCTTGTGACCCCACAATTAGTACAGGAATGTCACGCATTAGGAATGAAAGTAATCCCATGGACTGTAAATACAAAAGAAAGATTGAAGGAATTAAAGGATATGGGAATAGACGGGGTAATCAGTGATGATCCCAGAATATTTGAATAAATATTCTGGGTGACTATAGAATTTTACACCATTGTCATTCTGACGAAGGAAGAATCTCATGTAAAGCCTGAATTCTTCATTTCACTGTTACATTCAGAATGACAGAGTCATAATAATGAGATAGCAGGATTAATATAAAATTGTATATAATTGCCCTATTTTTAAATATAAATAGCCGAAAGAAAAATCTTCCGGCTATTTTATACGTGCTGGTTAATGCACTTCGGTTAAAAAATTGTTTTTTTTAATTAGAACTTATAGTTCAAACCTAACTGAAATACTCTGTTGTTGTTTTCAGCAGCAGGTCTGCTCTTATCAATTTTAGTTAAGCTGTTTACGTATCTTGCACTTACACCAATGTTGGAAGTGATATCATACCCTAAACCAAGACCCAATCCGAAATTGAATTTGTTGATCATATCTTTATCGATATCCTGAGAGTTTGAACTTGCAGTAGTTGTAGTAATACCTCCTGTAGTACTTGCTACAGTAGATTCTGATTTGTTTTTACCATTAAGGAAATAACTGAATTCAGGTCCTGCTTCAATATAAAACTTGTCAATAGGTCTCATTTGAACCATTAATGGAACTGAAATGTAATTCATTTGTACTCTGCTCTGTACTTTAGTCTTCACATTCGTAACGCCATTGTCAGTTTCTGTAGAATACATTACATCTTTAGCCCCCATTTGGTTGAATAAAACCTCTGGCTGGAAACTAAATTGTTTTGAAATTGGAATATTAACGAATGCACCTGCATGGAAACCTAATTGCTGGGTGTTGATCCCAAACTTCTGCTGACTGAAATAAGAAGAGTTTCCTCCTGCTTTAATCCCGAATCTAACGGGTTGAACATCTTTTTTTAGTGGTGATGCATTTACTGTTTTTGTTTCTGTCTCTTGAGCAAAAGCTAATGTACCAGCAGTTAATGCTAATCCTAAAAATAACTTCTTCATAATTTTATTTTTTTAATTTTACTATTTGTGTGTCGGATGATTTCTCAATCAGACTCCAATTATTTTGCAAATTGCTTGCCAAAGTTGAAAAATACCTATTTGCAGGGGTTTTAAAGGGGTTTTCAGAAATATTTTTCTTAATCATTTATCCCTTTTTGATGAATAAATGTATCCCAAACTGAATATTTTATGAAAAGAGTTGAAGAGTCGAAAAATATTACTGTAGATAATTGAAATGATAAAAAATTTAAAAGCAGAAGCTGTTTTTCTAAAAAAATGGAGTATCCGGATTGTTTTCAGGATCTGAAATAAAAATACCGGACCCTAATAGACCCGGTACCATTTTGAAAATAATAAATATCCCTATTTAAACTTATAAGCAACTCCAATCTGAAGTGCATTATTTCTTACTTTATCATCATCGTTATATTTGTAAACTTCAGTAATACCAGCAGTAAATCTTGCGGTTACCCCAAAGCTTTTAGTAAAGTAATATCCGGCACCAATACCTAATCCCAGATTGAAACGGTTAAAAAGACCTGTTGAAATATTTTTTGAAATATGTTCCGTATGATCAATTGTAATTGAATTCCCGGTAGTTTCAATAGTAGTTAAATCTCCTTTTGTTTTTCCTCCCAATAGGTATCCAAATTCAGGGCCTGCTTCTACATATAGCTGAGGAAGAATATTATATTGAACCATTACAGGAAGAGAAAGATAATTTAATGTTGTACTATAATCATAGTGCTGTGTTCTTCTGTAGTTCCCTGAGTTTGTTCTGTAGTTATAGTCTGATTTTGACCCCAGCTGGCTGAAAAGAAGCTCAGGCTGGATACTGAATTTTTCAGAAACCGGAATATTGGCGAACACCCCTGCATGAAAACCTACTTTCATTTTTTCATTATTATCATATTCATAACCGTCTCCTCTGGTAAGCGTAGATCCGTTCAGACCTGCTTTAACACCAAAAGTAACAGGAGAAGAAGTTTTTGATTGAGTTTTTTCCTGTGCATTCGCGAAAATGCCGCCCGCCACTGCCAGTACTATAAAGAGTTTTTTCATGATTTAAAGTTTAATTTAATTTCTCTTCATTGCGACAAAATATCTGCCACAAGCGGGAGAAGTGATAAAAATCATGCAATAAGCGAAAAAGTCAGGCCTAAACTAATAAACCTGACTTTTTCTATTGAAATCAAAATGTATCTAATTATTGAACAACATACATTGCTGTATCCTGCCTTGCATTCTAGTGTTAATCAACCCAATGCTGTTCCCGTTAAAAGTTTATAATGGTAATAGTTACGTTTGAGTATTAAAATTCAATTGATTGATCAACTGAACCAATACCTGCTTCATTGTAAAAACGGAATCATGTGTTGGGATTTCCGGAATAGAGTACAATCATTACTCAGTACGCAAATTTCTTGCCAAAAATCATCTGCCAAATAAAAAAGCCGGATTAAATATAATCCGGCTTTGTATTGATTAGAAATTTCGCTTTAAAGCTAATCTGATTTCTTAGAATTTATAAGCTAAACCAACCTGAAATACTCCGTTTCTAGAAGCATCACCTGGGTTGTTTTTAGGAACATCAGATAATCCTGCGGTATATCTTAGATTCACTCCAATATTTTGTGTGAAATAATATCCAGCTCCAAGACCAATTCCGAAATCAAAAGTTTTCAAATTATCTTTAACATCTACAGATGAACCATTAGCTTTTCCTTTAGCGCTGATAAGGAACCCGAATTGAGGACCTGCTTCTACATATAGATTAGGAATCAGATTGTACTGCAACATTACCGGTACTGCGATATAATCCGTATTTAGTTTTACATTGCTGTTAGACTTAGCTTTACCACCCATCCCACTATATAATACTTCCGGTTGTACAGAGAAATCCTGTGCTACTGGAATGTTTGCAAAAACACCACCGTAGAATCCAGCTTTTGAATTCAAATCACTGTTAGAAATAGTTGAAATATTAAGACCTGCTTTTACACCAAATCTAACTGGGGAAGATGAAGCAGTAGAAGTTGAAGTCTTCTGAGCGAAAGTGAAAGTACCTGCTACCAGGGCAAGACCTAAAAGAATCTTTTTCATAAGTTTTATATTTTAATAGTTTTTAAGTTTTATTTAACATTTCATTAAGAATCAAACTGCGTGCCAAAGTTAAAACATATTATAAATCCAGTGTTTATGCTATAAATTGGAAAAAGTAATCTTTATTTTACATGAAAAAGCCGGATTAATTTTAATCCGGCTCCACTTTAATTATAAAAACTTAACGAGAAAAGCTAATAAGCTTTAGAATTTGTAATTTACTCCTACCTGGAATACACCGTTTCTTACAGATCCTGGTCTGCCATACCCATAAAGATATCTCTGTTGTTTTGCATTCACAATATCAGATAAGCCTGCAGTATATCTCACATTTACACCAATATTTTTTGTTATATTATAACCGGCTCCCAAGCCGATTCCGAAATCAAAGCCTCTGGTTGCATTTTTAAGGTGTAAACTCCCTACATCGTCCTTTAATCTGGCATCCATTAAGAAGCTAAATTGTGGTCCGGCTTCTACATAAAGATTAGGAAGTACTTTATATTGAAACATTACGGGAATGGAAATATATTCTACTTCAAGTTTTGCATTACTGTCTCCTTTCTGTTTAGCTCCTACATTACTGTATAATACTTCAGGCTGAACAGAGAAATCCTTAGCGACAGGAATATTCATAAAAACACCACCATAAAATCCAGCTTTTGATTTCATATCCATATTGGAAAGAGTGGAAACATTAAGTCCTGCTTTCAAACCGAATTTGATTTTAGAAGAAGAAGATGTGGATGGAGGAGTAGCATCAGTTGAAGTGTTCTGAGCAAAAACAAAAGTACCTGCGATAAGTGCCAGGCCTGGAAAAATCTTTTTCATAGATTAGTTTTAATTTAAGTTGTTTAACGCTCGGAAAGCAACAAACAATATGCCGTGAACTCCCTTCAATAAAGACTTTATATATCTTTAACAGATTGAAAAATCAATGGTTTGGGATATATGTTTAATGTTTTATCAAAGGATCAATGCTTTACCTATAAAAAAAAGACCAGATTAAAAAATTAATCTGATCTTTTCTATTGAATATAAAATTTGTTAGTGAATGTATAAGCTTATTTGAATTTATAAGCTAAACCTACCTGGAATACATTGTTTCTTACCGCATCAGAACCGTTAGGTCTGTTTTTTGCGATATCAGTTAAACCTGCAACATATCTTGCTGTAAGTCCAAGGTTCGGAGTAAAGTAATACCCGGCACCAAGACCAATACCAAAGTTGAATGTATTGAAATTATCTTTGTAATTGTCTGATGTAGTAGAATCTCCGTTGGATTCATTTTTCAATTTATTTTTAGCACTTACCATGAAACCGAATTCTGGTCCTGCCTCAACATAAAGGTCAGGAATAAGGTTGTACTGGAACATTACCGGTACAGTAACATAATCTAATTTAGTAGAAGCCGAAAATTTCGTCCCAAATGAGGTGAAATCTGATTTGTTACCATATTGAGAATATAATACTTCCGGTTGAACGCTGAATGAAGCTGCTAACGGAATGTTGGCAAATACACCTGCATTGAATCCAATTTTAGATTTCTGATCATCAAGACCACTGTCTTTTGAAAGTGAAGATACGTTCATTCCCCCTTTTACCCCAAATGTTACTGGATTAGAAGATGTGTTTCCTGTCTGTTGAGCGAATGCGAATGTTCCTGCAGTTAACGCTAATCCTAAAATTAACTTTTTCATAACTTTAATTTTTTTAATTTTACTCTTTCTTAATTTTAAATTTTACTACTTGTTCAGCATTTTCAGTTGAACGCAGAGTATCTTTCAAATTGCTTGCCAAAAATATTTTTTATGATTAAAATCAATAAAAATACCACTTAGACAATAAGTGGTATTGGAAATATATAGTTGATTTGCAGTTTATTACATATTTAAATAAACATTTGTTTAGAAGAGGTCTAAATTGACAATTTTGTTAAAAATAACCTTTCAAACCGGGTTTATCTTTCCAAAAAATCGTTAAGCATTATTCAATTTTCTATAAAAAGACAGCGATTCAAGGATATTTTCCTGGCTGCACTGATGGTCATAAGTACAAGAACCTATTCCGGAAAGTAATGAAAAGTTGATTTTACTGTCTGTATTCTTTTTATCATTCAGTAATAATGCCGTGATATCTTCGTCTTTAAAATCACTTATATCGAGGTAAGGATAGTATCTCTGAACATTTTCGATGACCATATCTGCATCTGTTTCAGAAATAAGATTCTCCAGATAAGCCAGATGAGCTTCTGCAATCATTCCCATGGCAACGGCTTCTCCGTGAAGAATAGGATTTCCCTGCTGTAAGCATAAACTTTCTACGGCGTGACCTATTGTATGCCCGAAGTTTAATGTTTTTCTGATATTCTGTTCATGAAAATCTTTATCTACAACGTCCTGCTTGATATTCATAGAAGTCTGAATATGTGGAATTACTGTATCAACCTCCAGTTTACGAACCTGAATCAGCTGATCCCAATGATTTTTATCAGCTATTAATCCGTGTTTCAGCATTTCAGCGAATCCGCTTCTCAATTCTTTAAATGGTAATGTTTCTAAGAATTTTGGAAAAATAAAGATCTGTTCAGGAAAAGCGAAAGTTCCCACCATATTTTTATAATGCATCAGGTCAATACCCGTTTTTCCTCCTATCGAAGCATCACACATAGATAAAAGAGTAGTAGGGATATTGATGAACTGTATTCCTCTTTTGTAAGTAGATGCCACAAATCCTCCCATATCAGTAATCACACCGCCCCCAAGATTGATAACCAGCGCTTTTCTGTCTGCCTGCATTTCCGTAAGAATTTCCCAAAGCTGATTGGCAGTCTGGATATTTTTCATTTCTTCTCCGGCTTCAATCTCTAAAATTTCAAAGCCAAGGTCTGTTTCCATATTTCCCAAAAGAATAGGAAGGCAGTACTCATGAGTATTTTCATCAACGAGAATGAAAATTTTACTGAAAGATTTTTCATGAAGAAACTCGTTAAGCTGAGAAAAATTATCGTTTAATATTGTTATCATCTTCTAATATTTGTAAAGTTAAAATGTAAACTATAGTGCAAAGTTATGATTCTTAATTTTTAACTCGTAACTAAATTACTATCTTTGCAGAAATTTTTAGAATGAGCAGAGATAATAATAATTCAGACAGATCAAAGAGACCAAGAATTTCAACCAAGAAAAGTTCTGATGATTCTCGTGCTTCCAGATCTGGAAATTCTTCAGGATCAAAACCTTTTAAAAAACCTTTTTCTAAAGACGGAGGCAGAACAGCTCCGGAACATAGAGGGTCTAACTCAAAATTCGATAAAAAACCATTCAAGAGAAATACTGACAGCTCTGAAGGTTCCAACGAAGATATGGGTTCAAAATCTGAAAGAAAACCATACATCACGAATAAAAGTGAGAGTTTTGAGAAAAAATCTTTCGGAAAACCCAAAAGAGGAGGAAAAAGCTTTGATACAAGAGATAAATATGAAAGAGGTAGTCTGAAATATGGCAGAAGGCCCTCTAATGGAGATGAAAGAGATGACAGAGCAAAATCTTTTGTACAAAAAAGAAGGTTAAACAAAATTGACAAAGATGTTCATAAAGACACTATCCGTCTCAATAAGTATATTGCCAATTCAGGGATCTGCAGCAGAAGAGAAGCGGATGATCTTATTACTCAGGGATTGGTAGAAGTAAACGGAAAAGTAGTCAACGAAATGGGCTATCAGGTACAGAAAACTGACAGAGTAGTTTTTGACGGACAAAATATTACTCCTGAAAAACCGGTTTATGTACTTTTGAATAAGCCAAAAGGTTACATTTCTACGACGAAAGATGACAAAGCGAGAAAAACAGTAATGGATCTTGTAGCTAATGCTTCTCCTTACAGAGTTTTCCCGGTTGGAAGATTAGACCGTTCTACAACGGGGGTTATTCTATTGACCAATGATGGACACATGACTAAAAAATTAACGCATCCATCTTTTGATGCTAAAAAGATTTATCATGTAACGTTAGATAAAAAGCTTTCGGGTGAAGATCTACGTCTTATTGCAGAAGGAATCCGTTTAGATGAAGGTGTAGCCGTTGTTGACCAGATTTCGTACATTGAAGGAAAACCTAAAAATGAGATCGGAATCGAGATTCATATTGGATGGAACCGTGTTATCAGAAGAATATTCCAAAGATTAGGGTACGAAGTGGAAGCTTTAGACAGAGTAATGTTTGCAGGATTAACGAAGAAGAATATCAAGAGAGGGCACTGGAGAATCCTTACAGAACTGGAAGTAAACAACCTTAAAATGCTTTAATATAATGATGAATTATAAGTTATAAATGATGAATTATAGATTCAGGATTGTAACTTATTCCATTATTTTGAAAAGTACATTTAAGTGTAAAAAATAAAAAAGCGCAGAATTATTTTCTGCGCTTTTTTTGTATTAAGTTGTGAATTCCAGAATTCATAACTCATCATTTGTAATTCATCATTAAAAAAGAACTATCCCAAAACTGTCACTCCTTTTTCAATCATCTCGTAGATGGCATCTCTGGCGTTGTCTGGTTTTACGTTTACTGCACGTGTTCCATTGAAATGAAGGCATGTTACATATCCGTTAGCTACAGCATCCTGAGCAGTGAATTTAACGCAATAGTCTAATGCCAATCCAACGATTTCTACCAATTGGATATCATGATATTTTAAGAAATCATCCAGTCCGGTTTTCATAAAATGGTTATTATCCTGGAAACCGCTATAGCTGTCTATCTCAATATTTTTACCTTTTTGTACAATGTGAGTTACTTTGTCTCTGTTCAGATCTTTGTGGAATTCTGCCCCGAAAGTTCCCTGAACACAGTGATCCGGCCACATAAACTGTGGAACACCATTTAAAATAATACTTTCTCCAACCTGTCTGCCATTGCTGCTTGCAAAACTTTTGTGGCCTGCAGGATGCCAGTCCTGTGTAAGAACCACCTGATCATATGCATTTTCCTCCATCAGAAGATTGATATACGGGATAATTTCGTTGGATCCAGGGACTGCCAGTGCTCCGCCTTCACAAAAATCATTCTGTACATCGACTATTATTAACGCTTTTTTCATATTTTGATTTCTCGAATTTTTGATAAATTTACAAAACTAATCTTCAAAAATTTGTCCAAACCCTAATTATCGGACAAATCGGCAAGAAAAATAACTGCCTTTATATAACAGTTCTTTTAAAATGATGAAAGAGAGTATCATTGTTTCTATGCCTATCATTACTTCCTTCTTCCACCTTCAGGCTTCTGACCTTTTATCTGAAACTAAATCTCAATAGCTTATCTTTGCAATAAATAAGTATTTTTATGTCATTTGAATCGTTAGGATTATCACACAATATTATTCGTTCTGTAAATAAACTGGGGTATTTGAAACCATTTCCAATCCAGGAGCAGGCAGTTCCTGTTATTCTGCAGGGAAAAGACCTGATGGGAATTGCACAGACAGGTTCCGGAAAAACGGCTTGTTTCGTAATGCCGATTTTAGAAAAATTACAGAATTCTGAAGTTAAAAAGGACCGTAATGTTCAGGTTTTAATATTGGTTCCTACCCGTGAATTGGCCATTCAGATCGATGAAGTTTTCAGAGCTTTTACAGAAAATCTCAAGCGTGAAGTTCGTACAATGGCGGTTTATGGAGGTATTTCTATCAATCCGCAGATGAAAGGGATGTTTGGGGTAGAAGTTCTTATTGCCACTCCCGGACGTTTATTAGATTTAATTGATTATAATGCGTTGAGTATTTCCGGAATCCAGCATTTGGTGATTGATGAAGCGGATAAAATGTTTCAGCTGGGCTTTGGAGAAGAAATGAATAAACTTTTCGCAATGATGCCTGTGGTAAAACAAACGACTTTATTTTCAGCAACTTTGAATGATAAGGTTTCTGAAATGAAAGAACGCCTGTCCATCAATCCCACTATTATCGAAATTAAAAAAGAAGAAGTTGAAATTGATAATATCGAGCAGCTTGCATATCATGTTTCTCCTGAAAATAAAGGTCCTTTCCTGCGCTATTTGATTAAAGAAAAAAAGGTGGAAAAGGCTTTGATCTTTGTTTCATCTACAAGGTCTGCAGATAATCTGGTGGAAAAACTTAAAAAGAATAAAATTAAAGCGGTGGCTATTCACAGTCAGAAATCGCAGGGTGCGCGCAGAAATAACCTGGAAGAGTTTAAAGTAAACGGAGCCCAGATTTTGGTAGCAACAGACCTGATTGGGCGTGGAATTCATATTGAGTCATTACCATGTGTGATCAATTATGAACTGCCGCGTTCTCCTTTAGATTATATTCACCGTATCGGAAGAACGGGGCGTGCTAATGAGAAAGGAACAGCAATCAGTATTCTGACGGATGATGAACTGCAGCATTTCAGAGTGATTCAAAAGAAAATGGGGAAAAAAGTAACCTTACAAAGAACAGAAGGTATTGATCTGCATGGTTATTAATCTTTCAATATAATTTATAAAATGCTTCAGTTGATCCGTGAAGCCTTTTTTATGAACAATTGGTACCACAAAAATTATTATCTCTATAATTAATGCTTTATTCACCTTAGTTTCTTGAATTTTTGATAAATTTACACAAGCTGATATTACATTGTTCTTACCTATAATAACCGGACAAATCGGCAATAATTACAAATTAAAACCTTGAGCAATGAGTGATTTAGAGAATAAAAAGTTTCCAATAGGCCCGTTTGAAGTTCCGGAAAACATCTGCGATACTACATTGGATACTTATATCAAAGTGATCAAAGACTTTCCCGGCAGGCTAAAAAATCTCATTGAACATTTTACGGACGATCAATTGGATACTCCTTACAGAGAAGGAGGCTGGACTGTGAGGCAGGTTATCAACCACCTTTCTGACAGTCATATGAATAGTTTTATACGTTTTAAGCTGACTCTTACCGAAGATAATCCTACCATAAAACCTTATGATGAAGCCAAATGGGCTGAGCTTCAGGACAGTTTCCATATGCCTGTAAAACCAGCTATGAGAATGCTGAAAGGAACACACCAAAGATGGGTTGTACTCCTTAAAAGCCTTACGAATAAACAATTTGAAAGAACCTTTCATCATCCGGAGCATAATAAAAATTATAATTTAAGAGAAAGTCTTGCTTTATACGTCTGGCACTGTAATCATCATTTTGCTCATATTGAAAATCTGAAGATAGAAAAAGGTTGGTAAGGAAGCGTCTTAATAATCCCATATACTATAAGGAAATTGTAGACCGAATTTCCATGTTGTCTGAAAATTCCCCTGTAAAATGGGGGAAAATGAACGTATGTCAAATGCTAAAGCATTGTGACCTGGTTCTTCAGGTAGCTTTGATAAAAGTGGAATTACCCCATATTAATATCCTGTATAAGGCAATAGGAATACTCACGAAAGCAGAAATGTATGTCTTCAATAATGGAATTCCCAGAAACATGCCTACTTTTCAAAAACTAATCGTTAATTTTGAGTGTGATTTTGATGTATCAAAAGCCAATCTGCTGAAAACGCTGGAGGAATTTCGGGAAGCCTGTGAAAAAAACAGCCTGCCGGATTATCACAGATTATTTGGAAACATGACTGAAAAAGACTGGACATTTTTAGAATACAAACATCTTGATCACCATCTAAAACAATTTAATGTATGAGTTTTTTTGATAAAATATTCGGTGGAAAAAACGAAACCCCTGACCAAAAAACATTCTGGAAAAAAATAGAGTCTGAAGAAGACCTTGCAAAAGCTATAGAAGACTCTTTTCAGAATAAGATTGCTATATTTAAACATTCAACAAGCTGTTTTATCAGCAGAACTGTACTGAAGAACTTTGAAAAAGAAGTTGAAAATTCAGATCAGCCAGTCAATGTATACTACCTTGATCTATTGGCTTACAGACCTGTTTCCAATAAAATAGCCTCAGATTTTGAAATAAGACATGAAAGTCCGCAGCTGATTGTAATAGAGAACGGAAAACCTGTGAACAATGCTTCACACCAGGATATTTCTTTAAGCCAGATTGTATCATGAAGAATATAAATGATTATTTAGCCAAAGTTTTAAATGTTCCCCTCCAAAATGTGAACACTTGCAGCCTGCACTATGAAGTAAAGAAAATTCCTAAAAATCAGTTTCTTCTTCAGTACGGTGAAATTTGCAGGCATATATTCTTTGTAGAAAAAGGGCTGTTGAAGATGTATTCCATTGATAAAAATGGGAAAGAACACATTATACAGTTTGCCCCTGAAAGCTGGCTGATTTCCGACCGAAGCAGTCTCTATTTCAATGAAAAATCCATTTATTATATAGAAGCGGTTGAAGATTCAGAAATTCTGTTTTTGCATCCTGATTTCTTTAATAAATTGGTGGAACAGTTTCCGAACAGTATTGAAAGAAGTGATTTCCTGCTTCAGAAACATATCAGAAGTCTTCAGAACAGAATCAACTCTTTGCTTGGTGAGACGGCAGAAGAAAGATATATGAAATTCATTAAAATGTATCCGGATTTGCTTCTGAGAGTGCCGCAATGGATGATTGCTTCTTACCTTGGAATTACTCCTGAAAGTCTTAGCCGTGTAAGAAAAGAGCTGGCGAGAAAAAATTTCGTTCCGGATAACAAATAGAAAAGGCAGGAAGATGGGAGAGGGAAGCTTGAAGTTCTGGTGAAGACAAAAAGAACTTGATCGTTATTATTTAAACATCGTTATTAATAAGAATTGACATAATCTATTCTTAAAACCCTAATAGCTTCTATCTTCCAGCCTCTATCTTCCTTACTTCAAATAAATCTTTTTGGCAAGCTGTCCAATCTGTCTGAGCTTTGTCTGCGTATCTTCTGACCAGGGAAGTCCTATACAGAGTCTCATACAGTTTTCAAACTGCTCCTGAAAGGTAAACATTCTTCCGGGAGCAATACTTATGTTTTGCTTGATGGCCAGATCGTATAACTCAGTTGTCCGTATTTTCTTATCAAATTCTATCCATAAAGACAATCCTCCCTGGGGACGGCTGGTTTTGGTGCCTTCCGGGAAAGATTCTGCAATAGTCTGAACATAGTTCTGATAATTATTTTGCAAAGTCCGGCGCAGCTGCTGAAGATGTTTTTCATACTTACCGGATTTCAGAAAGTTAGCTACAGCTTCATTGACAATCGAAATAGAGGAAGTGGAATGCAGGAGCTTAAGCTTCATGATTTTGTCTTTATATTTTCCGGGAGCAATCCAGCCTACACGATACCCCGGAGCCAAAGTTTTTGAAATAGAGCTGCAATACAATACATTTCCGTCTTTATCAAAAGACTTGCAGCATTTCGGACGGGTAGAACCGAAGTACAGATCTCCATACACATCATCCTCAATCAATGGAATATTATTTTCCGAAAGAATTTTTACAATTTCTTTTTTATTTTCGTCAGGTATGCAGCTTCCCAAAGGTGAATTGAAATTGGGAATAAGCAGGCAGATATCTATTTGGGGTATTACTTTTTTTAAAGCCTCAATTTCTATTCCGGTAGTAGGGTGCGTAGGAAGTTCCAGAACTTTTAAGCCCAATCCGTTGGCCAGCTGTAGAATTCCCGGGTAACAAGGGCTTTCAATAGCAATTGTATCACCTGGTTTTCCTAAGGCCATTAAGCAGAAAGATAAAGCATTCATTCCGCCATTCGTCGTTATCAGGTCATTTTCGCTCAGATTTCCTCCCCATTGCAAAGAACGTATGGCAATCATTCTTCTTAACTTCAGATTTCCCTGAAGCTCCTCATATTCTGTACCGCCATCTTTTAATTCCCTGATGGCATTTACGATTTCTTTTTTCAGTTTTGCCTGAGGTAGTAGATCTCCGGACGGAATTCCGATAGAAAAAAAAGTAAGATCCTTTTTACCCATATTTTCATAAACCTTACTGATCAATTCATCCGGTTCATCATTATTGGCGATCAATGACGGACGGCTCACTTCCGGCAATGGAAGTTTTGCGGATAATAACTGACTTACAAAATAACCGGATTGCGGCTTAGATTCTACCAAGGACTGGGATTCCAGTTCCAGGAAAACACGCTTGGCTGTATTCATACTTACCTGATGTTCCTGGCATAGCATTCTTACCGAAGGAAGTTTGTCTCCGGCCTTTAAAATACCATTCCTGATCTGTCCTGCAATACCGTCTGCAATTTCTGTATATAAAAATTCTTTGCTCATATTTTCAACTGTGCTCATGCAAATATACAAAACTGATACTGTGTTTATCTAATTATCCTTTCTAATTTTGAACCATCAATTAAAAGCTTTAATAAGATGATGACAAAACAGATATCAAAAGATGAAAATATAAGCGGATGGATCAACGGCTTTATAGGAGTTGTATTATTTAGTGGTGGTTTACCTGCTACCAAATTAGCTGTAATGGAAATGAGTCCTACTTTTGTAACGATCGTTCGTGCAGCCGTGGCGGGGATATTAGCTCTTATTGTATTATGGCTGGGTAAAGAAAAGCGTCCTGTTAAAGAACAATTAACTCCTTTGTTGTTGGTTTCTCTTGGTTGTGTGGTAGGTTTTCCTCTTTTGTCGGCATTGGCTCTTCAATACCTTACTTCGGCCCATTCTATAGTATTCCTGGGAATGCTTCCTTTGGCAACTGCTGTATTTGGAGTAATGCGTGGCGGCGAAAGACCTCATCCTGTATTTTGGTTTTTTTCGATTGTTGGAAGTCTTTTAGTGATTGGATATGCCGTTTCACAAGGAATATCTGCCTCTCCGATTGGGGATATTCTGATGCTGCTTGCTGTTATTTTATGCGGTATGGGTTATGCTGAAGGTGCCAAATTATCTAAAACACTTGGGGGTTGGCAAGTGATTTCCTGGGCATTGGTGCTGGCATTACCAATTATGATTCCTTTATTTTTTATTTATTTTCCTGATGATATTCAAAATGTGAGTTTTCAGGGATGGTTTGGGATGGCTTATATTTCCCTTTTCAGTATGTTCATTGGTTTTATATTCTGGTATAAAGGATTGGCGCAGGGTGGTATTGCTACAGTGGGGCAATTGCAGCTGCTTCAGCCTTTCTTTGGATTGGCATTGGCTGCCTGGCTTCTTCATGAGCAGGTGAGTATGGGAATGTTGGGAGTGACAATAGGAGTTATCCTGTGTGTTGCAGGAACTAAAAAATTTGCGAAATAAGTAAAATTTAAAATTCATATAAATGCCTATAGAAGCCTCATTTCAACTAGAAATGAGGCTTTTCGCTTTCATAATCAAAATGTTGCAATATATTTTTTTTCATTTCATTATGGAATAATGAATATAAAATGGATTTGTTGTTAAATGTAGCCAGATAAGAATAAAAGGAGTTATAATTAATAAAAAATTAACATTATTTAACTTTTTTAATGATTATTAAGGTTCGTTTTTTGCATGCATATCCTATCAGTTCCCAATGATATTTTTACTAAGACTAAGAAGAAGAGAAGAAGAAAACAACGCCAAAAGCAACTATTATGGTTATCGACGAAAATATTTTGATTTCAGCGGGAGCAGAAACGAGACACTATACCCCTTCAGAGACTATTTTCTGCGAAGGGGATACTTGTAATTATTACTACCAGATTATTAAAGGGCAGGTGAAACTCAACAATTATAATGAGGAAGGGAGAGAATTTATTCAAAATATCCTATCCGAAGGAGAAAGCTGTGGAGAATCTATCCTTTTCATAGACAAACCCTATCCTATGAATGCTGAAGCCATTACAGAATGTATTGTTCTAAGACTTCATAAATCCTTATTTTTCAATTTACTGAATCAATCTCCTGAATTATACATGGAGGTAAGCAATTTTCTTTCCGAACGCCTTTATTATAAATTTGTCATGATGCAGAATCTCTCATCTCAAAATCCTTCTACGAGATTAAAAGGACTGATGGATTATCTTAAGAGCTTTCAGAAGGATATAACTCCTTATTCTTTTCTGATCCCTTTAACGAGGCAGCAGATGGCAAGTCTTACAGGCCTTTGTGTGGAAACCGCTATAAGGACCATTAAACATATGGAAAGGGATAAAATCCTAAGAATTGAAAATCGCAAAATCTTATATTAGAATCAATTTCAGGTATATGATTTTGTGATTTTTTTAGTTAAAACCTAATGAATTTATGAAAACAATAAGCTGCATGAATATTGATGAAAACCTTCTGTACTCTTTTGGTGCGGAAGGAAGGGATTATAAAAAACGGGAGCCGGTTTTTAAGGAAGGAGATCATGCACTTTATTATTTTCAGATCAATGAGGGAAGAGTAAAACTTAATAATTATAATGAAGACGGAAAAGAGTTTATTCATAATATTTTAGGCAAAAAACAGAGTTTTGGAGAAGCAATGCTTTTCCTCAGCCATAATTATCCTATCAATGCTGTATCTCTTGAAGATTCCAGAATAATAAGACTTCCTAAAAATAATTTCTTTGAAATGATCAGTCAGCATCCTCATCTCTCTTTGGAAATGAATGCCTGTCTTTCACAGGAAATCTATTACAAACTTAAAATGGTGCAGAGCCTGGCTTCTCAAAATCCTATGCAAAGACTGATAGGATTATTGGATTACCTTAAAAGTTACCACGATGAAGACTGTCATCACTGCTTTCATATAGCATTTACAAGACAGCAGATCGCCAATCTCACGGGTCTGCGTGTCGAAACTGTCATCAGAACCTTAAAAAAAATGGAGAAAGAAGGCAGCATTACTTTACAAGACCAAAAAATTTTGTATTAATCTGCTTTAACATGACTCAGGTCATAAAAAAGTGAGCTATTCTGACGTACATTTGATATATAAGTTTTTCAATACATACTTAAGACCTTAGTAAAAGGCACACACAAAAGCATTTGCTTTTATAATCATTTTGAAATTACCGACACCCAACTGTTGCCGTCTAATACTAGTCACGGACTGCAACACACATCACTAAATATTAATATAAAAATTCAGTTATGAACACTAGAAAGTCAAAAAACCGTAGTTCAGGAAACG
Organism: Chryseobacterium sp. GVT01B; assembly: GCF_019970045.1. Classification (GTDB taxonomy): domain Bacteria; phylum Bacteroidota; class Bacteroidia; order Flavobacteriales; family Weeksellaceae; genus Chryseobacterium. The sequence continues at coordinate 15,321 of NZ_JAHXYI010000002.1, read as the reverse complement.
AGATATTTCAGGCGGACGTAATTCATAATTCTTTTTCCTGGATTACCTCTTTAGACCTATATAAAGAGGTAATCCTTTTAAAATAAACACCATTTTACACCATGCCAAATAAAATATTAGAAACCAATAATGCAGTTTCTGTCACCCAGAAAGGAACTGCGGACAAGAAGATTATCAACAAGGATGAGATGAAAAATGCCCCGCTTCACAAATTCTTTGTAAGTGCCCTGAAAGATATTTATTATGCTGAAAATGCCATTCTTGATGCGTTGGAAAAAATGCAGGAAGCTGCTACCACCGAAGAATTGAAGGATGCCTTTGAAGATCATCATCTTCAAACCCAAAAGCATGTAAAACGTCTGGAAAAAGTTTTCAAACTTATTGACGAAAAGCCCGAAAAAAAAGAATGTAAGGCTATAAAAGGAATCATTGAAGAAGGTGAAGAAGTCATTAAATCTACTGAAGACGGCTCTGCAACAAGAGATGTTGCATTGATTATTGCTGCACAAAAAGTAGAACATTACGAAATTGCAACGTATGGAGGGCTTGCACAGCTTGCAATTACCATGGGACATGATAAAGCCGCCGATCTCCTTGAGAGAACACTTCAGGAAGAAGAAAACACTGATTCGCATCTTACAGATATTGCGGAAACATCCATCAATTTTGATGCAGAACAGGAAGATTAAAAACACATAATAAGCCATGTAGCTTGTTCTATATGGCTTATTTTAACCATGAAATCAAAATATATATGGACGGTCAGAAAATAATAAAAACGCTGAGACACAAAGATTTTATAAAAATACCTCATGCAGGGGAGTGTTTTGAGGACGGGGCAGCGATCTATGCCAAAGAGATCAAAGAAAACATTTTTCTTTTATTCATTATCCTGAAAGATATTGATATTGAAAATATACAGGCATTAATTGCTCATTTTGACTGTTTCAACAGTATTGGATTAAAAGAGCCGGAACAGATCATGTTTTATCTGTCCATCAAGGATAAAAACGACCTCCACTATTTTGAGCAATATTTAAAAGCTTCCCATAACTAATACCCTTTTTGAACATGATATTTGAAAACGACACTTTACAACATTCCGGGTTGAATGATAAAAATAACGCGATAGAGAATGAATCTTTATTTCCGCTTATTATCAATTCTTACGGAGTGACTGCTTTTCTGATCAAATCATTGGAAAAGATTAAAAATAATGCTCAGTGCGAGATTCTGAAAGGAGTAATAGATGCTTACATAGAAGAATATATCCTTCATATCCGGGAGTTTCATACTAAAAACAGTACGGAAACTACTGATATGGATGCTGAAATAAGATTTGAATCTCCGGATTTCACTTTGTATGCCAAAACGGCTTACTATAAGGTGCTGAAGGAGGAAGAATATATCAACAGACTTCTTGAAATTCTGGAGAAAAGAGCAGATTAATTCTTCAGAGTATCTCATCTCACTGCTTTTCAACCTTACACCAACCACAAAAAGATTATGAATATGAAAACCAACGAACACAACAAAAAAGCAGAACAACTGGATGTACACAGCACTTCCAATGAAAATGAAAAACTGACTACCAATCAGGGCTTAAAGATCAATAACAATCAGGATTCTTTAAAAGCCGGAGAGCGCGGTCCTTCATTATTGGAAGATTTTATCCTTAGAGAAAAGATTACTCATTTCGATCATGAAAGGATTCCTGAAAGAGTAGTACATGCAAGAGGTTCCGGTGCACACGGAGTTTTTAAACTTAACAAAAGCCTTGCAGCTTATACCAAAGCAAAATTTTTAACGGAACCGGGAAAAGAAACACCCGTTTTTGTTCGGTTCTCAACTGTAGCAGGAAGTAAAGGAAGTACAGATCTGGCCAGAGATGTAAGAGGTTTTGCTGTAAAATTTTATACTGATGAAGGAAATTATGATCTCGTAGCCAACAATATACCTGTTTTTTTTATCCAGGATGCTATGAAGTTTCCCGATCTGGTACATGCGGTAAAACCTGAACCGGATAATGAAATTCCGCAAGCCGCTTCCGCTCATGATACTTTTTGGGATTTTATCTCACTCATGGCGGAAAGTATGCATATGATTATGTGGGTGATGAGCGACAGAGCTATTCCCAGAAGTTTGAGAATGATGGAAGGTTTTGGAGTACATTCTTTTAAATTCATTAATGAGGAAGGAAAAGTACATTTCGTAAAATTCCATTTTAAACCAAAACTGGGAGTGCATTCCGTAGCCTGGAACGAAGCTCAGATTATTTCCGGAGTAGATTCTGATTTTCACAAAAGAGACCTTTGGGAAGCAATTGAAAACGGCGACTATCCTGAATGGGATTTTGGCGTACAATTAATTCCTGAAGAAGACGAGCACAAATTTGATTTTGACCTTCTGGATCCTACCAAACTGGTTCCTGAAGAAGAAGTTCCTGTAGAAATAGTAGGAACATTAACCCTTAATAGAAATCCGGATAATTTCTTTGCAGAAACTGAACAAGTAGCTTTTCATCCCGGACATATCATTCCCGGAATAGATTTTACGAATGATCCGCTGCTGCAGGGAAGATTATTTTCATATACCGATACTCAGCTGTCAAGACTGGGATCGCCCAATTTCCATGAAATCCCGATTAACAGATCTCTCAATACCGTTCATAATAATCAACGGGATGGGCATATGAGACAGCAGATTGTTAAAGGAAAAACGAGCTATGAACCCAATTCTATAGGCGGTGGGTGTCCTTTTCAGGCGATGATGTCTGAAGGTGGATTTACTTCCCAGCAGGAAAGAGTTTCCGGGGTAAAGATCAGAGAAAGAAGTAAAAGTTTTGTAGATCATTATTCGCAGGCTAAGCTATTCTACAACAGTCAGTCGACACCTGAAAAAACTCACCTTCAGAATGCATTGATCTTTGAATTGTCTAAAGTGACCCGTCCTGAAATTAGAGAAAGGGTGGTAGGGCAGCTGGCGTATATTGACATGATTCTCGCCTGGAGAATTGCAGAAAAATTAGGGGTAGAAGTCAAAAAATTAGAATGGCCCAACCAAAGTCTGCCGGCAGATAGTAATATCGTAGAACTTCAGAGCGAAGAAAGGGAACCTAATACAAAGATTTCTGACGCCTTAAGCATGAGACATACCGTTAAAAATACCATTAAAACCAGAAAAATAGGATTTATCCTGGCCAACGGTGTTGATGGTGGAGCTGTCAGCGATCTTAAAACAAAACTTGAAGCAGAAGGAGCTAAAGTTGAATTAATCGCGCCAAGTCTTGCTCCTGTAAAAACCAATGATGGTACAGATCTTATCCCGAAATATTCTCTGACCAATACTGCCAGTGTCTGTTTCGATGCACTATTCATCTGTTCTGGTGCAGAATCTGTAAAAGAACTGATGATTTCGGAAAATAAGCATCATGTCCTGCATTTTATCAATGAAGCTTATAAGCATTGTAAGGCCATTTATTTCGGTACAGATACACAGGCACTTTATCATAATTCCAATGTATCAGCTAAGCAACATGATGATCCGGGGATTATTACTTGGGAAGATGGAAATCCGGCAGATAAATTTATTGATGCTATTGCCAAACACAGAGTCTGGGATCTTGAAATAGAGAGAAACACATCATCATAGCACCTTTCACACCAATTTAAATATTAATGTTAAGCTGCTGCATTCATTCAGCAGCTTTTTAAACCTCTCTTTTTCGTTTTTCCCAATTCATTTTAAACCTCATTCAAAATATTAATATTATGGATTTTCAACAAAATCTCTTAGAATATATAAGCCAGTCATTGATGACTACCGATGAGACCATTTCAATTGCTGAAAGTGTCACTTCAGGGTGTCTGCAGCTGGCCTTTTCACAGATGCCCAATGCCTCAATGTTTTACAAGGGGGGCATGACAACTTATTCTTTACCAGAGAAAGTAAGACTATTAAAAGTCAACAGACAGGAAGCTGAAGAATGTGACTGTGTTTCAGAAAATATTGCAGAAACCATGGCATTAAATGTTGCAAAGCTCTACGAATCGGACTGGTCTATTGCTACCACCGGCTACTGCACACCCATCCGGAATTCCGGGTATAAAATTTTTGCGTATTTCTCATTTTCCTATAAAGGGGAGATCATTCTGACTAAAAAACTGGAATTACATCCCAAAACTCAGGCCCTGAATGCCCAGCTGTATTATACGGAATTTATTTTAGGCTGTTTTAAAAGTGAGCTCAACAGGCTTTTAATCTTGAAATAAATGGAAGAAATTCAGAAATCTACAGGAGAAAAATAAAAAAATGATGAGATGCGAAAATTAGAAAACAAATCCGTTTTGATTACCGGAGCAGACAGTGGAATTGGCAAAGCAGTAGCTCTTCTTTTTGCATTGGAAGGAGCAGATATTGCAATTATTTACCATTCCAGTGATAATGATGCCGGAAAAACAAAAGCAGAAATTGAAAGTCTGAATAAAAAATGCATTATTTTCAAAGGTGATATCAATGATTATGAATTCTGTGAAGAAACGGTGAAAGAAGTCATTTCCGCATTCGGGAAAATTGATATTCTCGTCAATAATGCAGGGGTTCAGTTTCCTGCCGATAGAATTGAAGATCTTGAAGAGAAAAACATCAGGCAGACCTTTGATTCTAATATTGTTGGAATGATTTTACTAACGAAAGTCGTTTTTCCTTATTTGAAAGAAGGAAGCTCTGTCATCAATACAACCTCCGTTTCTGCTTATCAGGGACACCCTGAATTGCTAGATTATTCAGCAACAAAAGGCGCTATTGTTTCCTTTACCCGTTCGCTGGCATTACAGGCAAAAACCAAAGGAATCCGTGTCAATGCTGTTGCTCCAGGCCCGGTTGCAACTCCGCTTACTGAAGAAACATTTGACGAAAAAGAAGAGAATCCTGACAAACCTCCTCTGGAAAGAAATGCCACACCGGAAGAAATCGCGTTTAGCTTTTTATTTCTGGCAGGTACTGAGGCCTCACAGGTTACGGGACAGGTACTTCATCCCAATGGAGGATTGATCGTAAACGGTTAAAATTATAAACCCAACAAAATATTAGAATATGAAAACTACAGCATTTATTTTGGGAGTGATAAGTTTATTTGCTTTTACTTCCTGCAGGTGTAATATTGATGAAGATGAAAACAAAAAAAGAGACCAAAAGAATAACCAGGCCAATGCTGGTAAAACAGGTCTGCCCGAAAGCGATACCTTGAGTATCAGATAAGTTTAACAACAAAATATTCTGGTTATGTACAGAGACGGTGCAAGAAAAAGTATATGGCAGGAAGAGGTCAGAAAATTTTCTGCAGAAGCTGATCTCAGCCCGCTATTTGATGTTGCCATAGTAGGTGGCGGAATTACAGGAGTTTCAACAGCGTTGAAGCTTCAGGAATCCGGGCAGCGGTGTATTATCCTGGAAGCTTCCAATATAGGATTTGGTACTACAGGAGGTACAACAGCCCATTTAAATGATTTTTTTGATACCACCTTTAATCAGGTCATCCGTGATTTTGGATTGGATAATGCCAAATTATATGCACAATCAGGAGTTGATGCTATTAAAATTATTGAAAATAATATCCATCAGTATAAGATCAGCTGTGATTTTACACGGAAATCAGCCTATCTTTTTGCTTTGGATGAAAAACAGGAGGATCGTTTGAAAGATATTGTAGAAGGAGCAGCCAACGTAGGCCATGAAATGAGTTATGTAAATGAAATTCCTTTTCCGATCCCATTCAAAGAAGCGGTGCTTATTCCAGGACAGGGGCATTTTCATCCTATAAAATATATCAAAGGACTTTGTGACGCTTTTATAAAACTTGGGGGTTCTATTCAGGAAAACTGTCTATGTGAAAGTCATGATGAACATGAAGATTATGTGATTTTAAAAACGTCAAAAGGAGAGATAAAGGCAAAAAATGTAGTATATGCCACCCATATTCCGCCCGGTGTCAACCTTCTTCACTTTACCAATGCTCCTTACAGAAGCTATGCCATGGCATTTACAATGAAAAATGATAAATATCCCTGGGAACTTGGTTATGATCTCTGTGAACCTTATCATTATTACAGAATTCAGAGTCTCAATGGGGAAAATTTATTGATTGCCGGTGGTGAAGATCACAAAACAGGGCATGCAGACGATACCGGAGAATGTTTTTCAAAGCTTGAAAACTATGTAAGAAAATATTTTGAGGTGGAAACAGTATACTACACCTGGTCCAGTCAATACTATGAACCTGTGGATGGACTGCCGTATATAGGAAAGCTTCCGGGAACTAAAGAAAGAATATTTACAGCAACAGGCTTCCGGGGTAATGGAATGATATTCGGGACCCTTTCTTCACAGATTCTGCATGATTTGATTGTTACCGGAAAAAGTAAATACGGAGACTTATTCAATCCTTCAAGAATCAAACCTGTTGCCGGATTCTCGGATTTTGTAAAAGAAGCTGCAACCGTAGCATTTGACTTTATAAAAGATAAGATTGTAACCGAAAAAATTGATTCCTTTTCAGAAGTAGGAGAAGGTGAGGCGAAAGTGATCCGTTACGAATCAGAATCCTATGCGCTTTATAAAGAAAATGACGGGACTTTGCATCTGCTCAAAAGTACCTGTCCGCATGCTGGTTGTGAAGTCCGGTGGAACAGTGCCGAGCTGAGTTGGGACTGTCCATGTCATGGATCCCGTTTCAATGTCAACGGAAAAATTCTTACCGGACCTACCACAAAGAACCTGCAGAAGATATTTCCATATCAAAAACGCAACCCATAAACTTTTAACCCTGAACTATAAACTTTAAACCCAAACCCATGTCACGCCCCAGTTTCTTTTATCGCAACAGCTTAAGTATTGTTCTCATTACCCTGATGATTATTTTTCTTGCAGGGCAATTTTTTATGGGTTGGAGAACAGAAAATAAAGAACTGATTGAAAACGGCCGCTCTGCTTTAAAGATCGGCGAATACATCCACAGTGGTCATTTTATACAGGCCACTTTTGAAAATTGGGAAAGTGAATTTCTTCAGATGATGCTTTATGTTTTGTTAACCATCTCGCTCAGACAAAAAGGCTCCAGCGAATCAAAATCTCTGACAGACAAAGAAGATGTTGACAGAGAACCCATAGCACATTCCAAAGCGCCATGGCCCGTTAAAAAAGGAGGAATATGGCTGAAAATCTATAAACATTCACTATCACTTGCGTTTGCAATCCTTTTCCTGACAAGTTTTATTTTGCATTTCTATGGAAGTCTTAAGGATTTTAATGATGAACAGATGATGAAAAGCAAACCTGCCATAACAGCAATGCAGTATATTTCAGAATCAAGGTTTTGGTTTGAATCTTTTCAGAACTGGCAAAGTGAATTTCTGGCTGTAGCTTCCCTTGTTCTTTTATCTGTCTGGCTTCGTGAAAAAGGCTCACCGGAATCAAAACCGGTTGATATGCCTCATGATGAAACCCCTTAATTTTTGTTGAGTTTTGGCTTTACCTGCATAATGGCAAAGTAGGATGATGTAAATGCGGAGAGACTTTGATAGCCCACTTTATAAGCAACTTCACTCAAGGTGTATTGTCTGGTGTCTATCAGCTCTATGCTTTTTAAAATCCTTGTCAGCTGAAGATATTTTTGCAGCGTAATTCCTGTTTCATTTTTAAAAATTCTCTGAAGGCTTCTCACAGACATTTGCGCTTTTTCAGCTAACGAATCTATATCCAGATTATATTTAAAATGAGCATTGATATCATTACATACAGGAATCAATCTGGTATCCGTAGGAACAGGAATTTCCAGTCCGCTGCTTTCTTTGCAGAAATTAGGGAGACTCTTTAATATCGCTTTAAAGAAAATATCCTGTTCTTCGTTTTCATCCAATGATTGATTCCACTTTGACGCATACAAAAGCATCTCCTTAAGAACAGGAGGAACGGCAAACACCTGTACATTCTGATAAAATTCATCATCAAAAACATTTTTAAACAGAAATACCATTAGATTCACCGTTTGTGCTTCAGACGTTATTTTGTGGGCTTTTTGTGAGGGAATCCAAATGACATGATGTTGTGGGACAAGATAGATTTTCCGGTCAATATGGAAATATTGGTATCCTTCTTCCACAAAGGTGAGCTGGGCACGGTTATGCTGGTGTTCATAATCGTCATGTTTCCAGTTTTTTTCACACCATACGTAAGCTTCTTTTTCGATGGAATCTACAAACTGGCTTTCCGTTTTTTCAATCAGTCCACATTTCATATTGTCGTTTTGTATGTATATTTTGGCAAATTTAATAAAAACGACAATGGTAATTTTGTATGAGCAAGATAACAGACATTAAAAATCAATAGTCTCAACAAAAAATATTAACTTATATCTTATTCTGAATGAAAAAATTATGTCTTTTTTTTATTTTAATTTTATTATCTAATACCACCCATATCATGGCACAAAATAAAGCTAAAATACTGGTTCTTATCCATTCTGATAATGGCGGAACTTACGAACTGGCCAAAGAGGTCGCCAAAGGCATTGAAAGCGAAAATAATGCGGTTCCTTATATCAAATTAGTCAAACCTTCCCAACATCCCAATCTGAAAAACCTGCCTGTAGCAACGGCAGATGAACTGACAAACTATGATGGAATTGCTTTTGGCTCACCGGTTTATTTTGGAAATATAAGTACGGGAATGAGTGAATTTTTATCCAAAACCGTTCAGCTTTGGACCAGTCATGCTTTAGAAGGAGTTCCGGCTACTGTTTTTATGTCAGCAGGAAGCGGGGCAGGAAAGGAGCTTGCTCTTCAGGCATTCTGGAACAGCCTTGCCGTACACGGGATGGTACTGGTACCTAACGGAATTCGTGGAACAGAAGAGCTGAACAAAGCTATTCCGCAGGGAAATACCGTTTTAGGAGTAACAAGTATGGCTTCTTTAAAAGATGTGGAAAGACCTACCAAAGGAGAACGGAATATTGCTGAACTTCAAGGAAAAAACTTTGCAAAAATAGCATTGGCACTGAAAGACACCCGTCCGAAAAAAAGTACACCTATCGTTGAAATTCATCAGAACTTCAATGAAATACTGAAACAGAAAAATATTCTGCTTCCTCAGGTTCCTAAGCCGGCAGGAAACTATCAGCCGTTTGTGCGTTCCGGAAATCTGGTATTTATTAATCAGGTTGCTTTGAAAGACGGGAAAATTTTCAATCCGGGAAAACTGGGTGTTGAAGTAAATGAACAACAGGTAAAAGACGCTACAAAAGTGACCATGCTAAACGTTATTTCTGTATTGAATGAAGCGGTAGGAGGAGATTTGAGCAGAGTAAAACAATGTGTGCAGCTTACAGGAATTTTCAATACAAAAGATGATTATACAAAACATGCAGACTTGATGAATGTTGCTTCAGACCTGGCCGTTGAAGTTTTCGGAGACAAAGGAAAACATGCGAGAGCGACTTTTGGAGCTTCTTCAATTCCGGTGAATTCTTCTGTTGAAATTCAGGCGGTTTTTGAAGTAGAATAGATTTCAAAAAAATAAAATCTGTGGTTACTATTTGACCACAGATTTTTTCATTTTATGCTATTCAAATATTAAAAAAACTGAGCAAAAACTTCTGAAATAACAGGAATACTTTGCTCCAGTTGTTCTTCGGAAAGCGCACCATAGCTCAATCTGAATCCATTTACATGATGCTGACTGTACTGTTTCGGGTGAATGATTTTTATATTTTTTTCCAATAACTGAGCGGTTACGGCATCCCAATCTAATTTTACTTTAGGCACAATCCAAAAAGCAAGTCCACCTTCAGGCAGCGTAAAATCTGCAATATCAGTCATATATTTTTTCAAAAGCTCAAAAACAAAATCTCTTTTATTTTTGTAATGAACGGTTGCTTTTCTGATGTGTTTCTTTACAGCGCCTTCTTTTACCAGCTGAAGAACGGCCTGTTCCATAATGACATCTCCGTGTACATCAATAATCTTTCTCAGATTTCCTATTTTTTTCAATAATTCCTGATTGGCAGTGGCGAGATAGCCAATTCTCAAAGCAGGTGCAACCACCTTACTCAAAGTTCCGATATAAACATAATTCTGAAGCTCCGGAAAGCTTGAAATCGGCAAAATAGGACGATAACCGAAATGAAACTCATTATCATAATCATCTTCAATGATCGTGATATTGTATTGGTTTGACAATTCTATTAATTTTAATCTTCTGGATAAACTCAGGGTAACAGTAGTAGGATATTGTCTGTGAGGGGTAATGTATATTGCTTTTATATTCTGATGCCTTGTTAAAAGCTTTTCAATAGCTTTAATACTGATTCCTTCATGGTCTACAGGTGCAGGTAAAAGTTGTGCTCCCGCATACTCAAAAGCTTGCCACGCAGGCTGATATCCCGGATCTTCTACAATAACAGCATCACCGGAAGTAAAAAGAGTCTGAGCGGTCAGAAACATGCCCATCTGGCTGCCTCTTGTAATAGAAATCTCATCTTCTTGAATATGCATTCCGCGCTGATGGTTGAGCATTTGAGAAATCATTTTGCGAAACTCCCTGTCACCATGTTCATCTCCATAGCCCATCATCTGCCATTTCGCCTTAATGCTGAAAATCTGCCTGTATGCCCTTGCCAGTTCCGTTACAGGGGCAATTTTGCTGTCGGGATGACCATCATCAAAATTAATTAAAATAGTACCGTTTTTTCCCGAGTGATGGTGAGAGTGATGGGGTATTTCAGCATTTCTTTCATGCAAAAGAGGCAGTCTTTCTGATACAAAAATGCCTTTCCTTTCTCTTGAAATGACCCATTCCTCATTGATCAGCACCTGATAAGCTTCTACTACGGTATTTCTGTTGATTTTCAGGGTTTGTGCAAGATTCCGGCTTCCGGGAAGTGCATTTCCGGCTTTCAATCTTCCTGAGCGGATATCATTGATAATGGTATCTGCAATCTGTAGATAAACGGCTTTATCAAGCTTTTTATCAATTTCCAATTCTAATTTCCAAGGGCGTAACATCTGGACTATCTATTTATGTAAAAACTGAATCATTTGAATGGTCCAAATATAAAATAATTTTGTCATGCAATAAAGCACAAAACCATAATAATTTTAAAATCATGGATAAGAAACAATTCAGTTCTAAAGATTTCCACGAAACTTTTGCAAGACCCAAGTATGTAAAGCCAAGCCATTTGATTCATAAAAATGTTGAAAATGCAGGAGAACACAACCAATTTTCAACAGAAAGAAAACATCCCGTTTTCTTTGTAGATCTACCAAGTAAGAATGTTAGCATGACGATTGGCGGACTTACTCCCGGACAGCAGACCAACAGACACCGTCACACCTACGAAACCGTATTATTTGTGATCGAAGGGAAAGGCTGGACAGAAGTAGAAGATGAAAGAGTGCATTGGGAAGCAGGAGATGCCGTATATATTCCTTCATGGGCGTGGCATAAGCATCAGAATCTCAGCGATACTGAACCCGCCAAGTATATTGCCTGCGAAAATGCTCCTCAGCTGCAGAATCTGGGAGTTGCTTTGAGAGAAGAAGAGGGCAGAGACCTTTAATAATAAATAGTAAACCATTAAGATGCTTTCTCAACTCAATATTCTTAACAGCTTAGGTTCTCTTAATGGTTTAGAATTATTTTAAATTTTTAAATCAGCAAACATGAAAAATGTTCCATTTAAAGGGATTATTGCCTATCCCATAACACCTTTTGATGAAAATGAAAAAGTCAATATTCCTCTTTTCAAACATTTGGTTGAAAGACTGGTTATTTCCGGAAACCATGGAATTGCTCCGTTGGGAAGTACCGGGGTAATGCCTTATTTATCTGATGAAGAAAAAGAAGAAGTGACGGAAGCTACTTTACAGCAGGTAAAAGGAAGAATTCCAACGCTTGTAGGGGTTTCCAATCTTACAACGGAGAAAACCATTCGTCACGCTCAGTTTGCAGAAAAAGCAGGTGCTGATGCGGTTATGATTATCCCGATGAGTTACTGGAAACTTACAGATGATGAGATTGTAACGCATTATGATGCGGTAGCCCGGAAGATTTCAATTCCGATTATGGCCTATAACAATCCGGCAACAAGTGGAGTAGATATGTCACCAGCCTTGTTGAAAAGACTTCTGGAAATTCCTAATGTAACCATGATCAAAGAAAGTACAGGAGATATTCAGAGAATGCACTTTTTGAGAAGAGAATTGGGAGAAGAAGTGGCATTCTATAATGGTTCTAATCCTTTGGCTTTGGCCGCCTTTTCTGCCGGAGCAAGAGGTTGGTGTACAGCGGCCCCGAATCTTATTCCCGAACTTACCATCAGCCTTTATAATGCCGTTGAAGAAGGAAATCTGGAAAAAGCAAAAGCTATTTTCTACCAACAGTTCGATCTTTTAAAATTTATTGTGAATAAAGGACTGCCAAGAGCTGTAAAATCAGGGCTTACAATTCTGGGTGAAGACGGCGGAAATTTGAGAAGTCCTTTAAAACCTCTTCAGGAAAAAGAAACTGAAGAATTAAAAAATATTATTAAAACCCTTGTTAATTAATACAATCTTATGAAAAAATCCATTTTTTATCACGCAGGATGTCCTGTATGTATCAGTGCAGAACATGATATTATCAACCTTATAGGTTTGGAAAATGTTGAAATTGTCCATTTAGGAAATGACAGAAACAAAATTGAAGAGGCCGAAAAGGAAGGCGTAAAGTCTGTACCTGCTTTAGTAACACCCAACGGAAACGTACTTCATATCAATTTTGGAGCATCTATGGAAGATGTGAAAAAATAGAATATTAATCTTGTTGTATAAACGAGGCTGTCTCAGAAGTGTCATTCTGAACGAAATGAAGTGTAGTGAAGAATCTCGTGTATTTAGTTATTAATGAGATTCTTCCTTCGTCAGAAATCGAAGATTCGACGTAGTCAATGACAAAAGCCAATTATTTGACTTTCTGAAACAGCCTCGTTTTTTGTTTTCTTCCTCATAACATTTATCTGTAAAATCTTTGAGAGAATTTATTACCTGTTCAGAATTTTCTAAATGGTTGCATTTCCTTCTACACCGTCAGAATTATTAGTTTTAATTCCTGTGATTGCAGAAGCGACAAAGCTAAACAAGCTGACAAGTTTTCCAGCTTTGGTATCCCAATAATAGGTTTCCTTAGGCTCTACACGGATAATGGTAACATTAGGATCGTCTTTTCCATCGAACCAGGCTTTCGCTAAAGGAGACCATTTTTCTTCAATGGTAGCCTTATCCTTATAAACAGAAGCTTCTCCATACACTGAAAGATATTGGGAATCACTGTTATTCATAAAAAACAACTGTACTCTTCTGTCTTCTTTGATTTCAAAATTCTTGTTGCTGGTTCCACTGCTGATAAACCAGAGATTTCCACTGTCATCTGTTTCCTGAAGGGTCATAGGCCTTGAATTAACAGGAACAGTTTCCAATTCTGTACAGAACATACATATTTTTGCACTTTCTGAAAGTTCTTTGATTTTTTTAATCGCCTCGAGATGGCTGAGATTCTGTGTTGACATAATATAATATTTTAAATGATTGGTGTAAACTAAATTATTCAAATACCTGACCAAAAGGCAATAAAATGTGGTACCTGGAATAGATTTTTTTTCAAAAACTGATGGTATTTACTGGAAATCGAAAAGATGCAGGATATTTTTTTAGGTATAAAGGTGCAAGGATTTTATCTTCGATAAAGTTGATTATTAAAACAGTTTATTTTTCTGTACATTTATAATCGCGAATTCAAACGTCTTAATTTTTGAGTAATGCAATGATAAAAAAAGCATCCTGATGGATGTTTTTTTTTTATTTCAATGCCATTTAAATACTATTTAAATACTCTTTAAAAAATCTTTCTTAATTACAATACGGATTTCCGTAATAAAGTTACAATCTTTATTTTTAAATATGCGTAAACGCTTACAACAAAGCAACTTAACATAAAAAAAACAATTTATTATGAAAAAATTAATTTTATTAGCTACCTTCGGCGTAGCTGGACTTGTTAACGCTAAAGGCAATGACACTGGAAAAATGATCAAAATTGATGAAAGCGCTGAAACTGTAACTGTGCAAAAAACTGTTGCATATCAAGAGTGTGGTGTTGTTGTTACTTATTGGTCAGGTGGCCAAATAGTAGGACAAGAAACGATAACATCAGATCAACCCGATTTACAGAGTTGCCAAAACTTCCAAACAGGAGTTAAAGTCGCTTTATGGGCAGCTGGTTTCTGGCTAAGTTAATTAAGTTGATTTAATGCTTCTAACCCTTTCAGCAGATGTTGAAAGGGTTATGATTTTAAAAAAGATAATTTATGAAAAAGATACTTTTATTATCCTCAATTTTAATTTGTGGGTTTTATTTCGCTCAACAAGTCCATGTAAAATATCTAAGAGTATTATCCTCTTTTACAACAACACATGAAGATCTGTATATAAAAAATAATCAAGTGTTGTCAATTCAAGATTCAATTATCATTAATAATAAATTAACAGACTCTTGGACTTTGGGTGTGAATTTAGATAATGGTAAAAAACCAGCAAAACAATACTTTGTTTCTGATTTAGATAAAAATAATGAAGTGGAAAGAAACTTCTTTTTCACTTCTAATGTAGATAGTAGAGAATTTTTTATTTATGACAAAGTTCCACAACCAAAATGGAATATTGAAGAAAAAGAAACCAAAACAATAGCTGGTTACAAGTGTCAAAAAGCGACAACGATGTTTAGAGGCTCAAAGGTAACTGCTTATTTTACTAAAGATTTGCCCTACTCTACGGGGCCGTTCAAATTTTATGGGCTTCCAGGATTAATTCTTGATATTAGAGTAGATAATAAAGATTATGACATATGGAAAGCTGAGTCGGTAGACTTAAATGATAAATCAAATATTGCTTTTAAACCTCAATTCTTAAAAAAAGAAAAAATTAGTTTAAAGGATTATGTTGCAGCAAAAGAAGCTCACATGAATAAAATATTTGCTAAGCTTACAGATGCTTTGCCCAAAAACTATAAAGCCAGAGTGACTACAAATCAGAGGTTTTCTGTAGAGCAAAAGTATGAATGGGAAGATAAACCATCTGAATAAAATAAAAGCACCTCAAAAAAAATAGAGTGCACCCAAAAGTTTAGACAAAATTAAATAATCTTTTGATAATAAAGAGTTCGATATTCTATCGGACTCTTTCCTTTTAAATTAATTCTTATCCTATCATTATTATAATAGTCAATATATTG
>NZ_JAHXYI010000029.1 GCF_019970045.1 Chryseobacterium sp. GVT01B | reverse complement strand
GTGTAGGTGTTGGTTCAGAGTTTGGCCAATTGGGCCAGTTTTGACGATGATCAAATGATAATGCTTGAGACAAATTAGATTGCTCAACAATTTGATCTATTCCTGCGGTACGTAAAAAGTTGTCATCATGGATAACAACTAATTCTTGATCTTGAAGCTGACGAATATCAAATTCGACACCACGAATACCTAGATTTTTTAAGTGCTGAAAACCACCTAGTGTATTTTCAGGAGCTTCTTTGCGTGCACCACGATGACCAATAATGCGCATAATTTTCTTCTATCAACTATTTTTAATGATGGTCTCTTCAAAAGAGCAGAGACCATTCTTAATCTAATCTACTTTTAAATAATTTCATTAATATTTTTTTGCCAAAGCACTTCTTGTCCACCTTCAGCACGTTGTAAAGCGCGAGATGCGACAAACAACCAGTCAGACAGACGGTTTAAAAGC
>NZ_JAHXYI010000028.1 GCF_019970045.1 Chryseobacterium sp. GVT01B | reverse complement strand
GTCTAGAAAGACAGCTTTTTATGTCTATTTTATGAAATTTGTAAAAAAAATAAATTGTCATTTTTTAATGCGCTTACATTTTAGTTTATAAGTTGTCTGTAGTGTTTGAACATGTTATTCTAGCAATTGTATTAATATTTATTAACTATAAATGAGGCTTAAAGCTTACATACTTAAGTTCCTTTTAGGGGAAAATATTACAGGTCTATTTGTAAGAAAAATGACTAAAAGGATTATATTGTAAAGGCTATCATAAGCATCATTTTACTACATTTAAACTAAAAGGAGTTTGATATTAAATGGCAGAAAAACAATTTAAGGTAACAGCAGAAACAGGAATTCATGCAAGACAGGCAACACTTTTAGTGCAAACTGCAAGCAGATTTGATTCAGAAATCAATTTAGAATACAAAGGCAAAACTGTTAATTTAAAATCTATTATGGGCGTTATGTCC
>NZ_JAHXYI010000027.1 GCF_019970045.1 Chryseobacterium sp. GVT01B | reverse complement strand
TTTGCAACACATCGCCGCTGAGCTTGAGCAGAGTGCCCATCTGGCGCCGTTGAGCGATGCCTGGAGCGCCTATCGCGATCGTCTGCAACAGCTGATGCTGATCGGCAACCGCTTGAACAAGGGCCAGAGCGAACTGGCGTCCCTCGAACGGAACGCCGCGCACAGTGCTGAGCAACTGGCCTCGCACAAACAGCAACTGGAAGTGCTGTTCAAAGAGGCTGGCGCAGAGCCGGACGCAGTCGCCGAACAGATCGGCCTGCTCGGCACCTTGCTGCAGGACAACCGCAAACAGCTGCGCGCAATCGAAGACCTGTCGCGCCTGTGGGCGTCTCAGCAGGATCTGGACAAGCGCAGCGCCGAGTTGCAACAACGCCAGCTCGACGCGCAGCAGCAACGCGAACGCTTGACCCAGGACGGTGTGAAAACCAAGGCCGAACTGACCGTCGCCGAGCAGACC
>NZ_JAHXYI010000026.1 GCF_019970045.1 Chryseobacterium sp. GVT01B | reverse complement strand
CCCCAGCGGAGGCAGTTGCCACCGCGCCGGCTGCACAGGAAATGGCGGCCGATGCGAACGCCGAAGGCATGGCCTACGACAGCACGGCCGCTGATGTCGCAGCCACCGAACCGGTACCTGCACCAACAGCAGCACCTGCGGCCGCTGAGGCAGCACCTGCTTCGGCAGCGGCCATCGCAGACGTGCCGAAACCCGCGCCCGCCGCACCTCGGCAGTTGCCTGCCCCGATGATGGCGCCGGCACCACCACCTGCGCCCGCAGCCGACACCGCCTTTGCCTCGCCGCCGATGCCTGCTGCAGCGCCACCCGCACCGGAAGCCTATTCGGCGCCTGCGCCTGCGGCGGCAGCCGCACCTGCGGCTCCTGCCGCCGCGATGAGGGCGCGCAAGGCCACTGCGGCAACGGCGGAATCAATGACCTCCGCGCAAGCCATCGCCGAAGACCGCATCGCGCTCACTG
>NZ_JAHXYI010000025.1 GCF_019970045.1 Chryseobacterium sp. GVT01B | reverse complement strand
CTATACAAGCAAGCTCAAGAAATCATCCATGATGATGCTCCATGGGTACCACTTGTTCACTCAACACCATTGTTAGCCGCCTCTAAGGATGTAGTAAATTATTTACCACACCCAACAGGCTCTGAAGCTCTGACAAAAGTAGATTTTAAATAATAATTAACAAAAGGGGAGGGAGCATTGCCTCCCCTTTTGTTAACGAATCAGTTTTAACAAAGAGGTGATAAAATTGTTTACATACACGGTTCGACGTTTATTTTCATTAATACCGGTTTTGTTCGGGATGACTTTAGTTGTTTTTGGCATTATTCATGCCATCCCGGGAAATCCTGCGCAGGTTATCCTTGGTCAAAGGGCAACAAAAGAAGCCATTGCCGTATTATCGAAACAACTGGGGTTGGACAGGCCTTGGTACATACAATACGTGGACTATATTAATAAACCATTACATGGGGATTTAGGG
>NZ_JAHXYI010000024.1 GCF_019970045.1 Chryseobacterium sp. GVT01B | reverse complement strand
AAAAGGGGTTGTCCTACGACAACCTCTTTTTGCATTGACATGATAGAGGCTCTATATCCTTATTTAAATATTGGTAAAATACCTTGAATGAAAATAATTAATATAGCAATTGGGGACACATAGCGAATTAACATGTACCAAATTGTAAACATCCAATTAGATGCGGCTAGCTCTTTACGAGAAATATCTTTTGTATAATAATAACCTGCAAAAATTGAGATTAGCAGAGCGCCAATAGGCATTCCGATATTGTTGGTCATAAAATCAACAAAATCAAAAATAGAACGGTCTAACATCTTCACATCTGATAGTATACCAAATGACAGCGCACTAGGAATACCAACAATAAAGATAATGATGCCACCAATCCAGGCAATTTTTTTTCTTTTTTCTGGTTTATCTCCAATTGCAATTGCCACGACAATTTCTAACATGGAAATGGAAGATGTAACTGTGGCAAATAG
>NZ_JAHXYI010000023.1 GCF_019970045.1 Chryseobacterium sp. GVT01B | reverse complement strand
ATATTATGTTCATGTAAACTTTGAACCTCTTGCATGCCTTTTTCTGTTGTCACATTTGTCTTGTTAGATAAATCGTCCATTTCATTCGAAAGTGAAGTAATGGCGTCTATTTGTTCCGATAAATCCATCATACGATAGTTTGTTTCTTCAGTATCCTCTGATTGCTTCGATGCACCCTGTGCAATTTCATTAATGGCTCCTGATACCTCTTGACTAGAGGACACGATTTCAGTAAACGCCTCATGGACCTGGTTAGAAGATTGGTTCAGTAGAGTCGTGGAGTTTAACACGGCTTTAATAGCACTATTAGTTTTTTCCAACATATTATTATAGGCCAGTGCGACTGCCCCAATTTCATCTTGTTTAATATATTTCTCCTCTACTTTTTGTGTTAAATCTCCTGCTGCTGCTGTTTCAATTGAAGCACGTAAAAACTTGAGCGGCTTTAACTGTTTGTAAATAAATAGTACACTTG
>NZ_JAHXYI010000022.1 GCF_019970045.1 Chryseobacterium sp. GVT01B | reverse complement strand
CTGCACGATAAAGATAATCCAATCCAATATTCATCGCAAGCCCAAATGGATTATTCTGCGTAATGGAGTAAGAATCAGGTAAACTCAAATAGTTATACGCAATACTCCAGATGCCTTTATCCTTCATCGTGGTCATGCTGCCGTTCAGGTCATAGTCAATCACATTATTCCCACCTTCATATCCAGTATCATTCAATGATGATTCTATCACTTTATCTAAACGGTTGCCTGTATATTGATAGCTCAGATCATCTACCTGTACAAAAGTAGTTCCTTGTGATACAGGAGATGCATTTCTTTTTAAGGTCAGGATATTCCCATTAAGATCATAACTCAGATACTCATCAAAATAACCGGTATTTCCCGTCGAAGGCTCTTTATAAAACGCATTGGTTAGCCTGTTCAATACATCATATTCATAATTATAACGCTTCAGCAGATTTTCCGATCCGTTATTCCAGTCAATTTCAGCAATGTTGCCATTGAACTTTCCAACGGACTGAGTATTAACAGGATTATTATATCTCACCTCATA
>NZ_JAHXYI010000021.1 GCF_019970045.1 Chryseobacterium sp. GVT01B | reverse complement strand
ATGAAGGATAAAGGCATCTGGAGTATTGCGTATAACTATTTGAGTTTACCTGATTCTTACTCCATTACGCAGAATAATCCATTTGGGCTTGCGATGAATATTGGATTGGATTATCTTTATCGTGCAGATGGTGTAAAAGTACGTAAGACGTATTCCAGTGCACCACCTCGTGGTCTGGCCAGCGTTACGATCACGGATTATCTTGATGGTTTCCAGTATAATTATTTTGAGGGAGGGGGAATCTGTATCACGTGCCGTACGGAGAATGCTTATGAACAGCAGGCATACAAAGGTATTATTGATCCCGGTACAATTACCCCGCAATGGAAGCTTGATTTTGTACATACTGCGGAAGGAGTTTACAGTTTCGCAGAAAACCGCTATATTTATCAGTACAAAGACCACCTTGGAAATACGAGGGTGAGTTTTGGAAAAGACAGCACAGGTGCTCTTGAAGTTACTGATACCAACAACTATTATGCATTTGGTTTAAACCATATCTCAGGAGGGTTGAGTAATTCTTATTTCGGAAGTTATAAGTCTTACAAGTATAATGGTAAGGAATTACAGGAAACAGGCTTTTTTGATTATGGAGCAAGGATGTATATGCC
>NZ_JAHXYI010000020.1 GCF_019970045.1 Chryseobacterium sp. GVT01B | reverse complement strand
CTTGCCAATTTAGGTGAAGAGTATTCTAAGCCTGTGGTGAAGCTTTTTGATATCATCGCTCACGCAATCCTTAAAATGGTTGGGTACATCATGTGGTTTGCTCCGCTGGGAGTATTGGGAGCTATTGCTGCAGTAGTGGCGACCAATGGTTTTGAAATCTTTAAAGTATATGCTATTTATTTAAGAGACTTCTTCTTTGCTATAGGAGTTCTTTGGCTGGTACTTTTACTGGTAGGTTATTTTATCTTAGGAAACCGTCTTTTTGACCTTTTAAAAAGAATAAAAGAACCTTTACTGATTGCTTTCTCTACTACGAGTTCAGAAGCTGTATTCCCGAAACTGGTTGAAGAATTGGAGAAATTCGGGTGCAACAGCAGGGTAGTATCCTTTATTTTACCTTTAGGATATTCATTCAACCTTGATGGAAGTATGATGTATATGACGTTTGCATCCATCTTTATTGCACAGATTTATGGAATCGAAATGAGCCTTGGACAGCAGATCACCATGCTATTGGTATTAATGCTTACTTCAAAAGGAATTGCCGGTGTTCCGAGAGCTTCTTTGGTAATTATTGTAGCAACGTGTTCCATGTTTGGTATTCCGCCGGAAGGAATTGCTTTGATCTTACC
>NZ_JAHXYI010000001.1 GCF_019970045.1 Chryseobacterium sp. GVT01B | reverse complement strand
CGCTTTTCAACGTAGCAATCTTCTCTGTCAGTGTCGCTCCGTATTTGCGAGTGCAAAAGTAAAACTTTATTTCTTAATGACCAAATGTTTTGAAAGAAAATTTTAAAGTTTTTTAAGTAACCTTAATTCCTTTCTCAACCTCAATCACCCTACTCCTGCGCTCCCTTTATTTGGGACTGCAAAGATACAAACTCTTTTTTAACCCGCAACTTTTTTTATTAAAAATTTAAAGTTTTTTTTCGTCCGTCTCTTCTTGAAGTATCTTAATGTTTTTAGCTTATCTAAAAGCTCTTCTGCGCTACTGTCTTACTCTCGTTTTTCAGTGGGGCAAAGATAGAAACTTATACGACACCCTGCAACTTTATTTAACATAAATTTTACCTTTCCGTAATATTTAACCCTAAACCATTGAAACAAAGGAGCAAAAATTTTAAACAAATGTTTGGAAGAAGGAAGGAAATCTTGGAGAGTCGGAGGGTTTGAGCGTTGGAGAGGATTTTGGGTCGGTGGAAAGGGATACGAGATACGAGATGCGGGGTGTGAGTCAGAGGGTGAGATGCGGGGTTTTAGGGTTTAGAATGATCAAAATATACATAATTATTATATAGAATAGCTTTTTAAAAGTTTTGGCTTCGCTATAGTCTTTATAATCATTATTATTCTATATCCCCAGATAGCATTGTCACTCCGTAGGAATAAGAACAAAACTCTTCTGTAAAATTAAAATAGCAGAAATATAATTCACCTTAATTAAAAGGCTTCGACTCAGCTCAGCATGACACTGCTAATACTAACTGATAAAAAAATCTTAAACATTATCCTGCCAGCTTACTTCCTTTAAAGGCTGTTTGGATTCCTGCGGAATGACACAATGGGAACAGAGGTTTATACTCACTAGCCACCTTACATAAAAATCAGGAATATGAAAATTCAACACCAATGTTCCTTTTCTACATAGAAACCTGAAACCCGAAACATAATAACCCGAACAACTGTATCCTTCTACCCCGAAACTCATCATTCATAATTCATAACTTATAATTCATCATTCGTCTTCCTAGCCCTGATAGGAATGGTTACCCCGCAGCATATGTAGGAGAGCAGATGGGTGTGAGCGTGGGAGTGCTCGGGTGCGAGGAGTATGAATGGATAGCAGGATGAAGCTCCTGAAAAAATCGTACTATATATAATAATGTATAAAGTGTATTTCTCAGATGGTCCAAAAAAACATTCCGTAAGAATCCTAAGTGTGGGACTCCTACGGAATGGGTATAAAACGAAGTTATATTTTTAGTTCAGAACGTATGATGTCCCGTCTCTTCCGTCTTTTAATTCGATTCCTTCTGCAAGCAGTTTGTCTCTGATCTGATCTGAAAGGTCGAAATTCTTGGATTTTCTTGCCTGATTTCTCAATTCAATTAAGACTTTTAAAGTTTGATCAAGCTTTTCATTATTATTTTCCTCTACAGTCTGTAATCCCAAAACGTCGAAGATAAAAGCATTCAAAGTTGATTTTAAATCTTCAAGATCTGCCGTTGAAATCGTTTCTTTACTGTCATTCAGAGCAAAAATATATTTCACGGCTTCAAACAGGTGAGCAATAAGGATTGGTGAATTGAAATCATCTGTTAAAGCTTCATATGCTTTATCTTTCCATTCTTTCAGGCTGAAACCAGATTGTTTTGTATCATCAGGAGTGATTGAGTTCAATACTTTTACAGCTTCCATTAATCTGATGAATCCTTTTTCACTGGCTATCATTGCATCGTTTGAAATATCCAGAACACTTCTGTAATGCGCCTGAAGGAAGCAGAAACGTACAATTGAAGGATGGAAAGGTTTTTCAAAGAAGTCATTATCACCTGTAACCAGCTGCATCGGAAGGATATAGTTTCCTGTAGATTTGCTCATTCGCTGAGAATTCATCGTCAACATATTGGCGTGCATCCAGTAATTTACGGGTGCAGCATCATTGCAAGCTTTCCCCTGGGCAATTTCACATTCGTGGTGAGGGAACTTAAGGTCCATTCCTCCTCCGTGGATATCGAAAGTTTCTCCTAAATATTTTGTACTCATTGCAGTACATTCAAGGTGCCATCCCGGAAATCCTTCTCCCCAAGGGGAATTCCATCTCATGATGTGAGCAGGTGATGCTTTTTTCCACAATGCAAAATCCTGTGGATTTTTCTTTTCTCCCTGTCCGTCAAGGTCTCTTGTATTGGCGAAAAGTTCTTCTATGTTACGTTTTGAAAGTTCACCATAGTTCAGTCCTCTTTTGTTGTATTCTAATACATCAAAGTAAACTGAACCGTTGCTTTCATAAGCAAATCCTCTTTCAATCAGCTTTTGAGTCAATTCGATCTGTTCTACGATATGTCCTGTAGCTGTAGGTTCGATATTGGGTGGCAAAAGATTGAACATATCCAATACTTTATGGAAATCAACAGTGTATTTCTGTACAATTTCCATAGGTTCCAGTTTTTCAAGTCTGGTCTGCTTTACGAATCTGTCATTATCTACATTCCCATCATCGGTAAGGTGACCTGCATCGGTAATATTTCTTACATATCTTACTTTATATCCCAAATGTGTTAAGGTACGGTAGATAAAATCAAAGGAAAGGAAAGTTCTCACATTTCCTAAATGCACATTACTGTACACTGTAGGCCCGCAGACATACATCCCGATATTTCCGTCTAAAATAGGTTTGAATATTTCTTTTTCCGCTGTAAGGGAGTTATATATTTTTAGTTGCATTTATTTTTAAGTTAAAAGATTCAATGATTTTAAAGATTCAAAAATTAGTTAAAAAATAATTCTGTCACAACAAATAATTGTCGTGATAAAAATTTTATCTGAAACTTTTTTAAATTTTATCATAATTAAATCGCTTTTAAATGATGCTGCAAATGGTCTACATAATCATTAATAATAAACTCCAATGTAAAAACCTGCGGCTCTGTTTTGGTTGTATCGCAGGTTCTCTGTAATGCTTCATCCGGGATATTTTCCACTACATGAACAATCTGATAGTTCAAAGATTTCCAAAGATCAATAAGATCCGAAACAGGAACATTCTGATAGTTCTGAGCTTTTACCCAGATATTCTGATCATATACAATATTTTCGTTCTCTTTATATTGAGTGACAACAAATCTACGAATATTTGTAAAAGCGCTGTCACAAAGGTGCCCTATAATTTCTTTTTTAGACCATTTTTCGGGGGCACTTCTGTATGACCATTCTTCTTCAGGGATATTTTGAAATCTCTGAAGTTCGGTATCAATAATATTTTTAAGAATTTGGTAGTTCATTGTTTATTAATCCAGTTTTGCATGGCTTCCTACATAATGAAGGAATTCCTGTCTTGTAATAGGGTTTGTTCTGAAAATACCACTTAGTTCTGCAGTAATGGTAGAACTTGCAGTATCTTTTATTCCTCTGCAGTTTACACAAAGGTGTTTCGCATCAATAATACAGGCTACATCTTTTGTTCCCAAAGCTTCTTTCAAAGCATCTACAATCTGCATCGTAAGTCTTTCCTGAACCTGTGGTCTTTTCGCATAGTAATCAACAATTCTATTGATTTTTGAAAGACCTATTACCTCACCATTGGAAATATAAGCTACGTGGGCTCTTCCTATGATGGGTAAGAAGTGATGCTCGCAGAAAGAATATATCGTGATATCCTTCTCCACCAACATCTGACGGTATTTGTATTTATTAGAAAAAGTGGAAATTCCCGGTTTGTTTTCAGGAAGAAGTCCTCCAAAAATCTCGTTCACGTACATTTTGGCAACACGTCTTGGAGAATCCTTCAGAGAGTCATCCGTCATATCCATTCCCAATGTTTCCATAATCTCACCAAAAAGCTCAGTAATTTTTTCTATTTTTTCCTGTGGCGATTTATCAAAAGCATCTTCCCTTATAGGCGTATGTTCTTTTCCAGTGAAAATATCATCGTCGTTATCAGTAAAATCAACCATTTTTATTTAATTTGCAGCAAAAATACGGATAATATCTATTTCTCTATTTCAAATAAGATGAAAAACATTATCTTTTATAGCCATTTCTGATTAAAAAGCCTATGATTATTGTTGAAGAAGTACAAAACCAACTCCATAAAAGGGAATTTCTTGAATTCCCTACGCAGCTTTATCAACGCGACAAAAATTATATCCGGCCTTTAGATAAGCATATTGAGGAGATTTTTGATCCTGAAAAGAATAAATTTTTTAAAAACGGTGAGTGTAAAAGATTTCTGTTTAAAAAGAATAACAAAACGGTTGGTAAAGTAGCTGTTTTTATCAATGATAGTTACGAGCAGAATCAACCTACAGGAGGAATTGGTTTTTTTGATTGTATTAATGATCAGCAAATTGCTAATTTTATTTTTGACCACTGTAAAAACTGGCTTCAGGGAAAAGGAATGGAAGCGATGGACGGGCCAATCAATTTTGGGGAACGGGACAAATTCTGGGGACTTTTAATTGATGGTTTTATTGAACCTTTGTTTGGTATGAATTACAATCTGCCTTACTACAAAGACCTTTTTGAAAATTATGGTTTTCAGATTTATTTTGAGCAGCTTTGTTTTACCAGACCTATTTTTGCAGAAGTTTCAAGAATTTTTACAATTGCTCATGAAAGGAACAGAAGAAATCCTGCAATTTCAGCCCAGCCTATGAAAAAGAATAACCTTGCTAAGTTTGCAAAAGATTTTACTGAAGTTTATAATAAAGCGTGGGCCTGCCACGGGGAAGGAAAATATCTGGAAGAAGCAAAAGTACTGAAGATGTTCAATACCATGAAACCTATTATCAATGAGCATATTTCATGGTTTGTATATGAAAATGGGAAACCGATTGCCATGTGGATTAATATTCCGGACCTCAACCAATGGTTTAAATATTTGAATGGAAAATTTGGACCTTTTGAAAAACTTAAATTTTTGTTTCTAAAACGATTTAAGAAGAATGAAAAAATGGTAGGGCTTGTTTTCGGGGTTATTCCGGAATGGCAGAAGAAAGGTATTGACGGATATATGATCTGGGAAGGAACCCAGCATTTGAGGAAACATACGGATTTTAAGATCACAGAACTACAGTGGATTGGTGATTTTAATCCCAAAATGATCAAGATTGCAGAAACTCTGGATACTTCAGTAACACGAAAGCTGGCTACTTACCGGTATTTGTTTGACAGGAATAAGGAGTTTGAAAGGCATCCAAGCTTATAGTTAAATACATCAATAAAATTTTATTACTTTAAGAATAATAGTTGTATTTTTGAAAATAACTTTTGAAAACTTTAAATAAAACTAACAAAATGAGAAAAGTAATTATAAGTGCCTTACTGGTTGCTTCATGCATTGCATATGCACAAGATTTCACACCTAACAACTACTCATCCAGCTACTCAAGTACAATGTCCGTCAATAGTCTTGGAGGAGATCATGCAGTATTTGGAGTACGATCAGAAAACTTTGGAAGAGCATTAAAGTATGATGAGATAGCCGGTTCTCCTTATTACAATGCTGAATTTCACCTTGCTAATGTAGCTGAAAATGTTGAAAAAGTACCTGTAAGATATAATAGTTATAAAGATGAAGTAGAATTTCAGAAAGAAGGTAAACCATTAGTACTACCTAAAGAAGAACAGTTTTCCAGAATTGAAATTATTTCGCCTAAAAGTACTATAGTATTATTAAAAACTAATGATGACCTGAGTGGTTATTTTTTTGAATTAATTAATGGTAAACTCCCTCTGTACAAAAAAATAAAGGTTAAATTTCAAGATGCCATTCCTGCAGCCAATTCATATGCAACTGATAAAGCAGCTTTTTTTAAAACTTTAGATCCTGTCTATTATATCAAGACAGAATCAGGATATATTAAGAAGCCAAAGAAAGTAAAAGAAATCGCTGATGCTTTTCCAGCAAAAAAGGATGAAATTGAAAAATTCGCGAAATCTAATAATATTAAAATAAATAAAGAAGAAGACCTCATTAAGCTGGTTAAATTCCTAAATCAATAAAAAAATAAACCCCTGTGAAAATCACAGGGGTTCCTTCATTTTGGTACTTTTATTAGAATAGCTCACCGGCTACTTTTTTTATGTTATCACTCTTACCCATGGAGTAAAAATGCAGAACAGGAACTCCAAAATCCAGCAATTCTTTGCATTGGGCAATTGCCCATTCTACTCCGATCTGCTTCACTGCTTCATTATTTTTTGCGTTTTCCACTTCATTGATGAGTTCTTCGGGAAGGTCTATTTTGAATACCTGAGGCAGTATTTTTAAATGCTTCTTTGTAGCAATTGGCTTAATCCCGGGAATAATAGGAACCGTAATTCCCATCTCTCTTGCTTTCTGAACGAATTCTATATACTTTTTATTGTCAAAAAACATTTGGGTAACAATATAATCTGCTCCGGCATCTACTTTTTGTTTCAACCATTTCAGGTCGTAATTCATGGAAGGAGCTTCCATATGTTTTTCCGGATATCCCGCAACACCGATGCAGAACTTGTTAAGCTCATCACAAACCTGCTCTTCATTATGAAGGTATTTTCCTCTTCCCAGGTTATTGATCTGATCCACAAGATCCATAGCACTCGCATGCCCTCCCTGAGTAGGCTCAAAATACTGATGTCCTTTCATAGCATCTCCTCTTAGAGCCATTACATTATCAATCCCAAGGTACATACAATCTACCAGCAGATATTCTGTTTCTTCTTTGGTAAAACCTCCGCAAAGAAGGTGTGGAACTGTATCTACATTATATTTATGTTGAATAGCAGCACAAATTCCCAGAGTTCCAGGGCGCATTCTCGTGATACGACGCTCCATCAAACCATTTCCTTTGTCTAAATAAATATATTCTTCTCTGGATGTTGTAACATCAATGAAGGGCGGTTTGAATTCCATCAATGGGTCTATGTTTGTATACAGATCTTCAATACCTATTCCCTTTTGTGGCGGAACAACTTCTAAGGAGAATAAAGTTTTTCCATTTGCATTTTTAATGTGTTCTGTTATCTTCATGTCAATTTTAATCTGCTAAATTTGGTGACAACCATTTTTTTGCTTCCTGGATGCTACAACCTCTTCTTGCTGCATAATCGTTAAGCTGGTCTTCTGTAATTTTTCCTAATCCGAAATATTTGGCATACGGGCTTCCGAAATAATATCCGGAAACAGATGCGGTTGGGAACATCGCAAGGCTTTCTGTAAGGAAAACGCCTGTATTTTCTTCTACTTTTAAAAGATCCCAGATTGTTTTCTTTTCCAGATGATCAGGGCAAGCCGGATATCCCGGAGCCGGACGGATTCCTTTATATTTTTCAGCGATAAGCTCTTCATTGCTTAAGGTTTCCTGATTGGCATACCCCCAATATTCCGTTCTTACTTTTTTGTGTAAAAATTCAGCGTAGGCCTCTGCAAAACGGTCTGCCAAGGCTTTTACCATGATGGAGTTGTAATCATCATTGGCTTTTTCGTATTCTGCAGACAGTTCATCAGTTCCAAATCCGGTGGTTACGCAGAATGCTCCCACATAATCGGTTTTTCCAGAGCTTTGAGGAGCGATGAAATCACTTAGAGCTAAATAGTCTTTTCCTTTTGATCTCTGAGCCTGCTGTCTAAGGGTTAAAAATTTTGCCTGCTCAGTGTTATTTTCATCAAAAATTAAGATATCATCGGATTCATTGGAATTGGCTTTAAAGATTCCGAAGATGGCTTTTGCCGTCAACAGTTTCTCATCCAGAATTCTTTTCAGGATTACCTGAGCATCTTTGAATAATTCTTTTGCCTGAGCGCCCACCACCTCATCTTCTAAGATATTCGGGTATTTCCCATGCAGATCCCAGCTTCTGAAAAACGGAGACCAGTCGATGAAAGGAAGAAGTTCTCTTAAATCCTGATTCTCGATTACTTTTATTCCTACAGTATTCGGAGTGAAGATATCTTCGTTTTCCCAATCAATTTTAAAATGATTTTCTCTTGCTTCTTCAATGGAGACATAATCTTTATCCACTTGTCTGTTCAGGAACTTTTCTCTGAAATCGGAATAGTCATTCTTTAAATCCGAAACGTATTCTTTATTTCTGTCACCCAACAATGAGCTCACAACGTTTACAGCTCTTGAGGCATCATTTACGTGAACGACTGCATTTTTATATTTTAAATCGATTTTCACCGCGGTATGTGCTTTTGAAGTTGTAGCACCACCTATTAATAAAGGAAAATCCAAATTTTGTCTTTCTAATTCTGAAGCGATATACACCATTTCATCCAAACTTGGTGTTATCAATCCGCTCAGTCCAATAACGTCTACTTTTTCTGCAATAGCAGTCTGGATAATCTTTTCAGCAGGAACCATTACTCCAAGGTCGACGATTTCATAGTTGTTACACCCCAAAACAACACTCACAATATTTTTACCGATATCATGAACGTCTCCTTTTACAGTTGCCATCAGGATTTTTCCATTGGCAGGTTTTGCTCCGTCTTTTTCAGCTTCAATGAAAGGCTGTAAATAAGCTACCGCTTTTTTCATTACTCTTGCAGATTTTACTACCTGAGGCAGGAACATTTTCCCACTTCCGAATAAATCTCCTACCACTCCCATTCCCGTCATCAGATTAATTTCGATAACATGAAGTGGTCTTGCTGCTGATTGTCTAGCTTCTTCTACATCTTCTTCAATAAAACGGTCGATACCTTTTACCAAGGCATAGGTAATTCTTTCCTGTAGTGGATTGTTTCTCCATTCTAAGTCTTCGGTCTTTTCTTTTTTGACTGATTTATGTTTTTCTGAATAATCAAGAAGTCTTTCTGTAGCATCTTCTCTTTTATCCAGGATCACGTCTTCTACAAGCTCCAGTAATTCTTTATTGATCTCATCATAAACTTCCAGCATCGCCGGGTTTACAATACCAATGTTCATTCCTGCCTGAATAGCATGGTAAAGGAATACGGAATGCATGGCTTCTCTCACTGTATCATTTCCACGGAAAGAGAAAGAAACATTACTCACTCCTCCACTTACGGATGCATAAGGAAGGTTTTGCCTTACCCAGCGTGTAGCTTCTATAAAATCGATGGCATTTCTTCTGTGTTCATCCATTCCCGTTGCCACAGGAAAGATATTTAAGTCGAAAATGATATCTTCTGCCGGAAAGCCAAGCTGGTTGACTAAGATATCATAAGAACGTTTTGAAATTTCAATTCTCCGGTCAAAATTGTCAGCCTGTCCCACCTCATCAAATGCCATTACAATGACTGCTGCTCCGTATCTTTTAATTGCTTTTGCATGTTTGATAAATTCTTCCTCACCTTCTTTTAAGCTGATAGAATTTACCACACATTTTCCCTGCGCTACCTGAAGACCGGCTTCCAGAATTTCCCATTTAGAAGAATCTACCATAATCGGGATTCTTGCGATGTCCGGTTCAGAGGCAATTAAATTCAGGAATTTGATCATGGATGCTTTTCCATCAATCAATCCATCATCGAAGTTGACATCCAGGATCTGGGCGCCTCCTTCTACCTGATGGCGGGCAATATCTAATGCTTCAGAGAACTTCTCCTCTTTGATCAGTCTTAAAAATTTTTTGGAACCGGCAACATTGGTCCTTTCACCAACATTGATGAAATTACTCTCCGGGGTTATGATAAGAGGCTCCAGGCCTGATAATCTTAAATATTTCATTTTATTCTTCTAAAATATAGTAGGCATTATTTGCATTCTGCCTCAATAAATCCCTATGCTTGCTTAAAGCAGTCAACAGTGGAAATCTTTTATAAGCAAGATCATATTCTCTGGCAAATTCTTCAATCTCCTCTGTGATCTCGTTGTAATACATATAACTGTAATTTGGAAACAGGTGATGGGCCACATGAAAATTGAAATTTCCCAACATATTTCTTACCAGCCAGTTATTTTCTTTTAAATCGTTCGTCACTTCAAACTGGTGACGAAGCCAGCTGAATGGAAGACCATTCTCTTTATTTAATCTCGGAAAAGCATTATCAGGAAGCGGATGCAAAGGCAGTAAAACAAACAATGCAAAAATACTTGCTGAAATCACCTGTAAAAACCACGCACCCAAAGCCAATCCTACTGATACTTTAAAGAACACAATAGGAATCACAATCTGATAAAAGAAGTAGAACAGCTTATAACTGATCATTTTTATTTTTTCCTTAACAGGTATTTGTCCCTGAGTTTTTAAAATCACCCTTTCCTTATCAAAGAAATCTCTAAAGTCTCGTATAAACATCCAGTTGAACAAATACAACGGATAAACTAAAAAGAAAAACTTATCCTGATACTTCTGTACTCCTTTTGCTTTGATCCACGGTACAATTAAAAGCAATCCGCTCTGTTCTATATCCGTGTCCCATCCGTCCACATTCGGATAGGCATGATGGCTTGCAATGTGTCTTTTCTTCCAGATGTAGGAATTAGCTCCTATAAAATCAAAAATATGAAGGACTAAATTATTCAGCTTTTTACTTTTATAGATATTGTTATGGGCTGCTTCATGAATCAGGTTCAAATAAATTAAAACAAGGGAGATTCCCATTAACACAAAACTCAATATATAGATCCAGTGCTTTTCAGCATTAAAAAGAGCAAGGAAGTATAATCCCAGATAAACCATCGGCAGAATAACTGCTTTGATCTGAATATAGATATCTCTGTTTTCAGAAATGGCTTCCACTCTCTTGTTCACTTTCTTTCTCAATTCATTAAAGAGTTTGATGTCTTCTGAATCTTTTAAGTAAATCGGCTTTTCCATTACATTAAATTTTGTGGTTTATTTAAAGATAATATTTATAACCGAGCCTTCATTATTGATTTTAATTAAAAAAATCTATCAAATCAGACAAATTCTCTCAATTTTCTAGGCGGATATTTTTCCACCAAATCTGCAATCGCCTTTATATGCTCAGGAGTAGTTCCGCAACATCCTCCGATAATATTGATCAATCCTTTTTCAACATATTCTTTGATCTGTCTTGCCATATCTTCAGGAGTTTCATCATATTTTCCAAAAGCATTGGGTAAACCTGCATTCGGATATGCTGAAACATAGAATTCCGAGTTATGGGCCAGTGTTTCAAGATAAGGAGTCAGCTGATCTGCTCCCAGTGCACAGTTGAAACCTACACTTAATAAATTCAGGTGGGAAACGGAGATCAGGAAAGCTTCTGCCGTCTGTCCGCTCAAAGTTCTTCCTGAAGCATCGGTAATGGTTCCTGAAACCATGATTGGAATTTTGATTCCTCTTTCATCCTGCAGTTCATCAATGGCAAACAAAGCGGCTTTCGCATTCAGTGTATCAAAGATGGTTTCTACCAAAAGGATATCTGAACCTCCATCCAGCAAAGCTTCACACTGCTGTTTATAAGCCACTCTCAGTTCTTCAAAAGTAATGGCTCTGTATCCGGGATCATTGACATCAGGGCTTAAACTCG
This sequence comes from Chryseobacterium sp. GVT01B, assembly GCF_019970045.1. Classification (GTDB taxonomy): domain Bacteria; phylum Bacteroidota; class Bacteroidia; order Flavobacteriales; family Weeksellaceae; genus Chryseobacterium. Next base: position 729,143 of record NZ_JAHXYI010000001.1, on the reverse strand, counting down.
CTGTTCTGTTCGTTGGCCCGATAGATCCTGCTACAAATCTCGGCTTATCCGGATTTTTTGCGGTGTACTCATCACAGGCTTTTCTGGCAATCTTTGCAGACTCATAGTTCAGTTCATACACCAATTCTTCCATATGATAATCTGCCATAGCAATGGTAGTCCCTGAAAAGGTATTGGTTTCTATGATATCAGCACTTGCTTCCAGGTATTTCTTGTGAACTTCCTCAATGGCCTGAGGCTGCGTCAGAGAAAGAAGGTCATTATTTCCTTTTACCGGATACTCCCAGTCTTTGAAACGCTCTCCCCGATAGTCTTCTTCTTCAAACTTATATCTCTGAAGCATCGTTCCCATTGCACCGTCAAGAATTAGAATTCTTTCGGATAACGCTTTATATAATTGTTCTGAATTTTTCATTTTTATCTATTTTGGTCATCATAAGCCTTAGCCTGCTCCTATTGAACTAGTCTAAGGCCTGTTTAAGATCTGCAATGATATCTTCAATATTTTCCAATCCTACTGAGCAGCGTACTAATCCCGCTGTAATCCCTACTTCATTTCTTTCTTCGTCTGACAGTTTAGAGTGTGTTGTAGATGCCGGGTGAGTAACAATCGTTCTTGTATCACCTAAATTGGCAGAAAGCGAACACATTTGTATCTTATCTAAAAAGTTTCTTCCACCTTCTATTCCGCCCTTGATTTCAAATGCCACGATATTTCCTCCAAGTTTCATCTGCTTTTTGGCAACTTCATAACTCGGGTGGGATTTCAGGAATGGATATTTTACTAATTCTACGTTCGGATGGCTTTCTAAAAATTCGGCTACCTTTAATGCATTCTCACAATGTTTTTCTACACGAATGGCCAATGTTTCAAGGCTTTTTGATAATACCCACGCATTAAAAGGAGACAATGCAGGACCTGTATTTCTTGCGAAAAGATAAATTTCTCTGATCAGGTCTTCTTTTCCTACTGCTATTCCTCCTAAAACTCTTCCCTGTCCGTCAATCAATTTCGTTGCTGAATGTACAACAATATCTGCACCATATTTGATGGGCTGCTGAAGATAAGGTGTTGCAAAACAATTATCTACAATAAAAATAAGATTGTGTTTTTTCGCAATCTGACCGAAAAACTCCAGGTCCAGGATTTCAATAGCCGGGTTGGTAGGCGTTTCAAGGTATAGGATCTTAGTATTCGGTTTGATATATTGCTCAACATTCGCTGCATCTTCTGCTTTGAAATAAGAGGTTTCAATATTCCATTTCGGGAAATACTTAGTGAATAATGTATGCGTAGAACCGAAAACTGACTGGCAGCTTACGATATGATCTCCGGCATTCAATAAAGCTGCAAATGTAGAATAAATGGCTGCCATCCCGGTTGCAAAAGCATATCCGGCTTCTGCGCCTTCCATTTTAGCGATCTTATCTGTAAACTCTGTTACGTTAGGATTGGAAAAACGGCTGTATAAATTTTTAGGTTTTTCTTCAGCAAAGCTTGCTCTCATATCCTCAGCATCCTGAAATATAAAACTGGACGTAAGGTATAATGGTGTAGAATGCTCGTCAAACTGGGTTCTTTCAGTCTGGGTTCTTATTGCTGATGTTTCAAAATTTCCCATATAGTTTTAATTTGGCAATTTGGCAGTGTAACCATCAGATTCTTCGCTATGCTCAGAATGACAATTGCAGTAATTGTTACACTGCTAAACTGGTAGATTGTTATAGTTAAATATTATTTCGTTTCACTTACTCTTAAAATATCTCCGAATACTCCTCTTGCTGTGACCTGTGCTCCGGCTCCAGCTCCCATAATCACAATTGGATTTTCACCATAACTTTCTGTATAAATTTCAAAGATTGAATCTGAACCTTTCAGCTGTCCTAATGCAGATGTTGCCGGAACTGAAATCAATTTCACATCCAACTCTCCTTTATCTTTCTGTAGATCACCGTGCAGATCTCCCACATATCTCAATACATGTTCGGGTTCCTGATTTTCTTTTATTTTCTGATATTCTTCATCCAGTTCTTCAAGTCTTGAAAGGAATTCTGATTTTGAAACCTCAAGTAAGCTTTCCGGAACAAGATTCTGAATATTGATATCTCCGAATTCGTTGATTAAGTCTAATTCTCTGGCCAAAATCAATAATTTTCTTGCTACATCATTTCCTGACAGGTCTTCTCTTGGATCCGGTTCTGTATATCCCTTCTCCAAAGCTTCATTGATGATGGTTGAAAATTTATAGTCTCTTAAAGAAAAATTGTTGAACACATAGCTTAATGTTCCGGAGAATACTCCTTTAATTCTTGTGATATTTTCTCCTGAAAGGTGTAATAATTTGATGGTATCAATTAACGGTAATCCCGCACCCACATTGGTTTCATAGAGATAACGTCTGTTGTTTTTATTCAACGTATATCTTAGTTTTCTGTATTCTTCAATCGGAAGGGTATTAAAAATCTTGTTTGAGGAAACCAGATCGAATCCGTTTTCTGCCAAAGCGTGATAGTTTTTCACAAAATCCTTACTTGCCGTGTTATCCACAACGATAAGGTTTTCCAGCTGGTTTTCGTTGGAGAAATTAATAAGCTCCTGAACACTTGAAGGATGTTCTGCAGTCAAAACTTCATCATTCCAATTTGCATCAAATCCTTTTTTGTTGAAGGCAATTTTCTTTGAATTGGCCACCGCCACTACTTTAAGGTCTATTTTTTTACGTCTTTTAATCTCTTCAGAAGATTCCAGTACCTGTTCTATCAAGGTTTTCCCTACATTTCCATGTCCTATGATCGCCAGATGAACGGTCTTTGGCTTCTTGAAAATTTCAGATTCTATAATGTTTTTTGTTTTTTCGTCCTGTGAAGAAGTTACTACGATGTTTACTCTGTTCTCTCCTGCAACCTGATTCAGCAATAATGGGAAAACATTGTTTCTTGCCAGTTCAGCAAAAACTTTATTGAAATCTTCTGCCACAAAACCAATGACAGAAACATTATTGATACTGTAGATCTGGGAAACTTTTCCAGATTTTCTTTCTGCTTCAAATTCATCAATAAGACAAGCGACTGCTTTTTCAGCATCATTTTCCTGAACCAGAATAGAAATTCCGTTTTCTATAGCCTGTTGAGAGATTACTCCCACACTGATACGCGCTAAAGTAAGCGCTTTAAAAATTCGTCCGTCAATCCCGATTTCTCCCAGGAAATCTTCTCCTTCAAATTTGACGATTGATCTGTTCTTCAAAAATTTTATTTCGTTAGCATTTTTCATTACTTCTGTAAAATGTTTTTAATGATATTATTTAATTGTTGATATTCCATTAGGAAGGCATCGTGCCCGTGTATAGATTGGATCTCGTGATAAGAAACATTCTTATTTTTCTCTTTTAAGTTTTCAAAACACATTCGGATTTCAGAAGCCGGGAAGAATAAGTCTGTATCTACAGAGATCATGTGCATTCGTGCCTGTATGTTCTCCAGTGCCATTTCATCAGCATTAATATTCATCAAGAGATGATTCATCAGTTTGTACGCTTTTAAACTAAATCTTTCGTTTAGCGCGTTACCATGATAAACCAACCAGTCTTCAGATTCCAGGCGTTGTTTGTCCTGATTATATTGGTTTTGAAATCTGTCATTGAGTGATTGTGGAGTTCTATAACACAGCATGGCATGAATTCTTGCTTTCTGTAATGGTTCCTCTTTATCATTCAATAAAAATTTCTGAACCAGACACTGTGCATGAAGCCAGTCATGTGTCCTGTAATCACAGGCTATAGGAATAAATATTTCTGCGAGATCCGGCTGCTTGGCAAGCATTTCCCAGGCAATCCCTCCTCCCAGAGAGCCTCCAATAATGGCATATAAGTTTTTGATATGTAAAGTTTCAAGTCCTTTTAAAAATATCGCTGCGATATCTGAAGGTGTGAAATCTTCATAGTCTTCAATTAAAAAATCGTCATAACCGTTTCCGGGTATATTGAAACACAGAACAGTGTATTGATCAGTATCAACAATCTGATTTTCTCCCACCAATTGTTTCCACCAGCCTTTTTCTCCGGATACCTCTGAGTTTCCGGTAAGAGCATGATTGATTAAAATAATGGGTGCTGTAAACAGATCTTTCCCAAAAAGCTGATAGCTTAACGGGATATAGTATTCCTTTTGAGAATTGGTTTGATACGAAAGATTTATATAGTTTAGTTCTGTTTTCAATTCTATTATATTTTAATACAAATACAATTGAAAATGCCACAGGAAATGGCTGAAAAGAACTTCAGTAAGTTATCTGTCCAAAATACTTTGGTAGAACGTAGCACCTTCTTTGCTTGCGCAAAGGGTTGCTAAGGTTTCATAGGGTCTAATCCCTCAACCTTTCTTGATAACATTTTCAATATTTAAATGAACGAATGGTGCAAAGGTAGTTCTTTTCTTTTAATTTCAAAAAAAAATTATTTTAATATTTAAAAAAGCCCTTAAATACAAGTATTCCAAGAGCATATTAATAATTGTTCAGATGAAAAAAATTGGAATTATTTTTCAAAAAAACTAACTTCGTATGGAAAAATGATGAGATATGACCGCCGAAAAAGAAAGATTACAAGATACCAAATGGAAAAACTGGGGCCCGTATGTAAGCAACCGGCAGTGGGGAAATGTACGTGAGGATTACAGCTCAAACGGGAATGCCTGGGATTTTACCAATCATAATAACGCTGAAAGTTATGCGTACCGCTGGGGTGAGGAAGGCATCGCCGGAATTTCTGATGTAAAACAGTTATTCTGTTTTGCTTTTTCATTCTGGAACAAGAAAGATAAAATGGTAAAAGAACGGTTCTTCGGATTGAGTAACCCACAGGGGAATCATGGTGAAGACATTAAAGAAATCTTTTATTATCTGGATAATACACCTACTCACAGCTATATGAAAATGGTGTATAAATACCCCATCAACGAGTTTCCATATGATGAACTTCTTGCTGAAAATGGAAGACGCAGCAAAAAGGAACCTGAATATGAGATTTTCGATACCGGAATTTTTGATAATGATGAATATTTCGATATTTTCATTGAATACTGTAAAGCTGATCACAACGATATCCTGGCCAGAGTCACCGTCTGTAACCGAAGCCAGCATGATGCTCCTATTGTCGTAGCACCAACTGCGTGGTTCAGAAATAACTGGAAATGGGGATATAACACTTATAAGGCAGAGCTCAATGCTTCTCATAACGGAAGTATCAATATAGGCCACGACAGTATTTCGATCAAAAAAGTCTATTCGCGAAATACAAATGCACAAAGTGTATTCTGTGATAACGAGACCAATACCTCTAAGCTTTACGGAACTCCTAAAACAGAGAATACTTATTTCAAAGATGGCATCAATGATTTTATTATTCATCAGGGAGATACTGTAAACCCCGAAAAAAGGGGAACAAAAGCATCTTTTCTGATTGATGAAATTGTAGGAGCAGGAGAATCTAAAATTTTTGAATTCAGATTATGTCCCGATGAAACGGATGAACCTTTTGAAAATTTTGATACTATTTTCAGTACACGACAAACGGAAGCGGAAGAGTTTTATAACGATATTCAGAATGATACGGTAAATGAAGATGAGAGAAATGTTCAGCGACAGGCTTTTGCAGGACTTCTCTGGAATAAACAGTTCTATCACTACAATATCGGAAAATGGCTGAAAGGTGATCCCAATTTTGAAGCTCCGAGAAATTTCAGTGAGTATGTAAGAAATACGGAATGGAACCACCTTCACAATAAGGATATTATTTCTATGCCTGATAAATGGGAGTATCCATGGTATGCTACCTGGGATCTGGCGTTCCACTGTGTTCCTTTTTCTATTATTGATGCAGAATTTGCCAAAGGACAGCTTTTATTGCTTACGAAAGAATGGTATATGCATCCCAACGGACAGCTTCCTGCCTATGAATGGAATATGAGTGATGTAAACCCACCTGTACATGCATGGTCCTGCTTCCGTGTTTTTAAAATTGATGAAAAAAATAACGGGAAGCCTGATTTATTATTTTTAGAAAAAGTATTTCAGAAGCTGCTGCTGAATTTTACATGGTGGGTGAACAGAAAGGATAAAAACGGAAAAAATATTTTTGGAGGAGGCTTTCTTGGTCTCGATAATATTGGTGCTTTTGACCGGAATATGGAATTAAAGGACGGTCAGCATCTTGAGCAGGCAGACGGAACAAGCTGGATGGCAATGTATGCACTGAATATGATGCGTATTGCAATGGAGCTAGCCCAGTATTATCAGGTGTACGAAGATATGGCGATCAAATTTTTTGAACATTATCTTTATATCGCTGAAGCTATGGAAAACCTGGGTGAAGGAACGAAAGGACTCTGGAACGAGGAAGACGGTTTCTTCTATGATGTATTGCAGCTTGGCAACGGAGACAGTGTTTCTTTAAGATTAAGAAGTATTGTAGGTCTAATTCCGATGTTTGCTGTTGAGATTGTAGACCATCGTTTACTGGAAAAGATGCCAAATTTCAGAAGCAGAATGGAATGGATCTTAAAAAATAAACCAGAGCTCACCAAACTTGTTTCTCACTGGGACGAGGAAGGACACGGCAGAAAACACCTGATGAGTATCCTCCGTAAAAACAGACTGACAAAGGTTTTGACCAGAATGCTTGATGAAAATGAGTTCCTGAGTTCTTATGGAATCCGGGCTATGTCTAAGGTATATGAAGAGAATCCTTTTGTATTTTCTGTACATGGGAATCAGAATATGGTCTATTACACTCCTGCAGAGAGTGACAGCCGAATGTTTGGCGGAAACAGCAACTGGCGCGGACCGATATGGTTTCCTATCAACTTCCTGATCGTGGAAAGCCTGCAGCGTTTTCATTATTATTATGGAAATAGCCTGAAAGTAGAACTTCCAACGGGAAGTGGCGATAAAAGAAACCTTGATGAAGTAGCTCAAAACATCAGCAAAAGACTTTGTTCTCTATTTTTAAAGGATGAACATGGGCAGCGCGCTTTCAACGGAGGAAATCCTAAATTCAATTATGATGAACACTTCAGAGATTACATCACCTTCTTTGAATATTTCCATGGAGATAATGGCCGTGGTGTAGGAGCTTCCCATCAGACGGGATGGACTGCCACTGTAGCGAAACTGATAAAACCAAGACTTACCTTTTAATAAGCAATGAATAATAGGTAATAAGTAATAAAAAAAGCCGGATGAGTCATCCGGCTTTTCTATTTTTAAATAAGAGATCAAATTTTTTCTCCGTTCACATAGACTTCATATCCGATTTCTACATTCGGTTCTAAGGTTTTGGATACGGAACAATATTTTTCAAAAGAAAGTTCTGCTGCTTTCTGTGCTTTTTTAGGATCAATTTCTCCTTCTAAAAGGAACTTAACGTTAATTGATTTAAATGGTTTTGCATCCTCTACCTGTACTCTTTCTCCCTCTACCTCTGCCTGGAAGCCTGTAATGTTCTGACGCTGCTTCTTTAAAATAGAAACCACATCAATTCCGCTGCAGCCTGCTACAGCCATCAACACACTTTCCATTGGAGAAACTCCTTTGGCACCCGGCTGGGAAGTATTATCCAAAAGAATAGAATTCCCCTGCGCATTGGTACATTCAAATAAAAAATCGTCGTTTATTCTGTTAAGTGTAATTTTCATTATTTATTGCTTATTGCTTCTGCAAAGTTATAAAATTCCTCTCGCTTTTATCTCCAGATATTTATTGATAACATCAATATTCAAATTTTCAGGAAGGGTATATACCGTATAAATTCCATATTTGCGGAGTTCCTGAATAATCAGTTTCTTTTCAAACTCAAATTTCTCAGCGATGATCTCATCATAGATTTCCTGCATATTTTCAGGATTTTTGTTAATGATTGTCTGCAGTTCTGAATTTTTGAAAAATACAACAACCAACAAATGGTTTTTAGCAATACCTCGAAGATATTTCAACTGTCGATTCAATCCGTCTAGTGTTTCAAAGTTCGTGAAAAGCAGAATTAAACTTCTTTGATTGATGGAATATTTTACATCCTGATACAAACGGTTGAAATCACTTTCAAAGAAATCTGTTTTGATATTATAAAGTGCTTCAGAGATTTTTTTCAGCTGTCCGGATTTATTATCAGCGGCAATTTTATTTTCAGCTTTCTTGGAAAAAGTCATCATCCCGGCTCTGTCCCCTTTTCTCAAAATAATATGAGACAGCGCCATGGTTGCATTGATGGAATAATCCAGTAAACTTAATCCATTGAAAGGCATTTTCATGGTTCTTCCTTTATCAATCAGCATAAAAATACGCTGTGATTTTTCATCCTGAAACTGGTTTACCATCAAACGGTTCGTTTTGGAAGTTGCTTTCCAGTTGATCGTTCTGATATCATCTCCAGGTACATATTCTTTGATCTGCTCAAATTCCATGGTGTGTCCCAGTTTTCTGACCTTTTTAATTCCGCCCAATAAAAATTCACTCTGAATGGCCATGAGTTCATATTTTCTGAGATGGATAAAAGACGGATAGGAAGGCAATGCAGCATCCTTCTGAAAAATAAATCTTTTTGATATCAATCCCAATGGTGAAGATGCATAAATATTCAGTCCCCCGAAATGATATTCTCCTCTTTCTTTAGGTTCTAATGAATATTGAAAGAATGTATTCGCCCCTGAAGCAATCTGTTTTTCAATCAGAAAATCTCTTTTCTGAAACTGGAACGGAATTTCATCAATAATTTTAGCATCTATTGTAAAATTGTAATTATTTTTAATATCAATTTTAACAAAATTCTCATCGCCATTGGACAATTTTTCCGGCAAAATTCTCTGAACCTGTAATGCATTCTTTTGATTAAAAAGCAATAGGAAATCTACCATTGCAGCCAAAAAACAGATTAACAGTGCAATATGGGCTACCCACATCAGCACCGGGAAGAAAAATGCCAGGACATACACAATCCCCACTCCGATGAGTGTAAAAAAGAAACGTGTATTGATGTATAAGTTTTTCATTATTTAGGTAGCGGGTTGCAGATGAAAGGTTTTAGGTGGTCGTATATTAGCTTTTTCACATTCATTATTATTGTAGGGAATTAATGAGCCCGTTTAACATTTTGGATATTTCTATAATCCTTTCATTTAGTTTTAAATAATTGTCTTCATTTAAAAATTTGAGATTTTTTTGAGATAATTAATTGTGTTTCTAATTCTGCACAACTACCCCTTGATATTTTTAAAAATTGCAGATAATCAGGTTTACTTCTTCTTGAGTTTCCCTCGGCAATATTGGAGGGTATAGAAATGGCGGTTCGTCTGATTTGTGATATTAATCCGTAGAGTTCATCCTTAGGAAAAGCTTCTGTGATTTTGTAAATTTCAGTAACAAAATCAATAGATTTCTGCCAAACTAAAAGTTTTTTTAAAATTTGCCATATATAATAATTTTGTAACTATTTAAACATTCATCCACTATCACCTGCTACCTGCCACCTATTAACTACTACCTATCTTGGAATCTCTATTCCTTCTAAAATCTGGCGGATAATTTCATCTGCAGTAAGACCTTCCATTTCTCTTTCCGGAGATACGATAACTCTATGTCTCAAAACTGCGTAGCTAGCTTCTTTAATATCTTCAGGAGTTACAAAATCTCTTCCTCTCAGAGCAGCAAATGCTTTTGATGCCGTAAGAAGTGCTAATGAAGCTCTTGGTGAGGCACCCAGATATAAGAATTGGTTTTCTCTTGTGTTGATGATAATTTTAGCTATATATTCCATCAGCTGAGCTTCCACAATGATTTCTTTTACCAGCTGCTGGTAGTTTTTCAATTGTTCAGCTGTGATCACTCGGTTTACTCCTTCTGTTTTATCTTCTTTTTTACTTTCGTGCTGGTTTTTAATGATTGCAATTTCCTGTTCAAGATTCGGATATCCTACATTGATTTTGAATAGAAAACGGTCCAGCTGAGCTTCCGGAAGTCTATACGTTCCTTCATGCTCTATAGGGTTTTGTGTAGCTATCACCAGGAAAGGTTCTTCCAAAATATAACGGGTACCGTCCATGGTAATCTGTCTTTCTTCCATGACTTCAAATAATGCTGACTGTGTTTTTGCTGGCGATCTGTTGATCTCATCAATCAGGATGAAATTGGAGAAAATAGGTCCTTTTTTAAATTCAAATTCTGAATTTTTCACATTGAATATGGATGTTCCCAAAATATCAGAAGGCATCAGATCCGGTGTAAACTGAATTCTGCTGAAACCTACATCAATTGTCTTAGCCAATAATTTTGCCGTAATCGTTTTAGCTATTCCGGGAACGCCTTCAATCAAAACGTGTCCGTTTGAAAGTAATGCAGCCAAAAGATGTTCAATCATTTTCTCCTGTCCTACAATTACTTTTCCAATCTCAGATTTTACTTTCTCTAAACTCGCACGAAGTTCAATCATATCAATTCTCGACTGAAACTGCTCTTCCTGTTTATTAAGATTGATTGAGCTTTGGTTTTCTATATTGGGGTTATCAAAGTTTTCCATAATACATTTTATTTGGTCAGTCTGACAATGAACAACGGTATTCTTTCCTGTGAATTGTCGTTATCAGCATTGAAAAACTGCTACATCATTAGGTTATTATATTGTTATATTATTTAAATATTTCGTCAAGGAGTTTATTGATCCTTGTAAGATCTTCTTTTATTACACTGGCATAAGGATCCTGCCCTTTTTTGATAAGCGCAATAGCTTCATTAATCATTTCCATATTTTTCCCGGTTTTCAATTGTAGCTTTTTTGCAAATTCTTCATCTAAAGTCTGAGTATCTATCAACAGATCCATTCTCACTTTGTTCAGAAAATACTGCGATTTCTTTGCCATCATATCATGAAAATCACCTTCCTGAAGATACAGATTTCCAATACTTTTCACAAAATCCAGAGAAGTATTCCTCAGAGGCTCTGTTATCGGTACTATTCTCTGTTTTCTTTTGGCATTAAAGAAAATGAAAAGGATAAATCCTCCCAAAAATACCCACCACGCATACTTTAAAGCCGGATTCGACAGTACAAATCTCATAAAGAAACGTGATGCAGAACTTTTATTGGATACAAACCAAAGCGTTTCTCTATCCGGAAGATATGAAAATACATCTTGTGCATACTTTACGTTTCCGGGTTTCAGAAGATAATAATTGGTCAGAAAAAGAGGTTCAGTATGAGCGTAAATATGTCCTTTCCCAAACTTTACTTTGATAAAGTTGGCCTGATCCGTATTCTTTTTCTCTACCGTTTTTCCAAGGACTTCAACGTTAGGTTTAATGAATGAAAATCCTCTTCCTGATGGAAATTTATCTAATTTAACAAAATCATTCTGATATTTTTTATCGGTAAGTTTCAGCACATTTTCTTCTTCAAAAGAGATTTCGGAATCATAATATCCGATACTGTCTGAAATTTCCTTCGGCATACGGGCTACCATTAAAAATGCATCCGATCCTTCAGATACCTGCGTCAGGATTTTATTCCATGATTCTTTGTCAAAATTATTTTCAATAACGATAATGTTGTGAGCATCTTTTTTATGCTGATTATAGTATTCGTAAGGAATCTGTTCAACCTTCTTCAGATTGTTTTTAAAAAGATTTTTAGCTTCATTATTAAAAACAAATAGTCCGAACGGAGACTTTTCATTGATATCAAAATTCTTGCGCCAGTCTGTCGTTTCTTTTTTGTTAACTTCAAGCAATGCCAGAATAATCATCACAATGATGAAAATTGCAGCATATGTTTTGAAAGTTTTATTCATGGTTACTATTGTTAGGGTTTAAATGCCTGATATTGATTTTTAAATTTCTGATAGCTCTGTTCTTCAATACTGAATTCTCCATACCAGACATAATCAAAAATATAAGACAGGTCAGAAAAGTCATTTTTCAGATGAGGGGCTTTCAACTCTACGGCATAATCCTTATTGGTTTTTTCCGGATTCCAGTTGATCAGCTTTTTGTCACTCAGTTTTTTAAGAATAAACAGGAACTGGTAACGGACTGCCGAACGATAATCTCCCGCCATTTCAAATTTTGCGATACTTTCAGGGAAATTGATTTCATGGATATTTTCACGGAGTTCCTGCACATTGAGATCCAGCTTTTTATTCTTTTTACCAAAAAGAAAGTTCCCGTCTTTTCCCATGATATATTTAATGATGAAATACAATAGAAAACCTACCAGGATGATCGCAAACAGACGGATAAGGATTGCGGTAAATTCCCCGGACTTTGTCAATGCTGTTTCCCCGAAAATTCCCTGTATAATTTGATTGAGCTTCCGCATCAGCTTTTGAAAGAAAGACTCTCTTGGCTTTGATACAGAATAATCAAATTCATTTCCTTTATATCTTGATGGTATATTTTCTTTGAATGCTTTCGGATAAGCTGTATTCTCAGATACCGGATTTTTCATCAGTACAGAATCAGCACGCAGCATATTTCTGTAATGCCCGGTTGTATATAGAGAATCTACCAGATCATCAGAAGTAGGATTATCGTCCTGAGCCTGAACCAGCCCAAGAGAGAGAAAAAGCAATATGAAAAGGAAAATTTTACTCATTGATTCCAATAGTGTCTATTTCTGCAAGTTCTACTTTCTGGTGAAGATCTGTTCTGCTGTCATAATACATCAATCCTGCATTTACATACATCAGGTTTGAAAGAAAAAACGAAATCAGCATTGAAACTCCATAGAATACAAAAAACAAAATTCCGGCAGCTCCGGTAAAAGGATTCTGCTCAAAATTCCCGTCCGGTGTTGATGTAAGAAGCGATCCGTAAAAAAATATCATCGGAATAAATGTGAATATAGATGTTATCATGTAAATAATAATAAACATCACAAATGCAGATCCCCAATATTTCCAGTAGGGTGATTTCTCACTCCCGTTCGGATAGGAAAACTGCGATCTTAATGCGTAGCTCAAACTTTCCCAGAAACCTCTGTTTGAATTAAAATAATCATACATCAAAAATGTAGTGAAATTGAATATCGTGGGATAGAGAAGCAGTATCAAAAAAAATCCGATAATAATAAAAATCAGAATATAAGAAAATCCTACCACAAACAAAACCGCCGGTGTGACGATAAAGATCATTCCAAGGCACAGCTTCCCGATTCTTCCTGCATTGCTTTTAAAATCATTCAGAATTTCATCCGTTTTTATTTTTTCTGCACCCTGTGCAATTCTTTTTAAATAAAAAACGGGATACAGGTAATTGACAATCATCAGAATCATGAAAAGCAGAAAAGTAAGTATTCCTACTGTAATCAGCATGCCGGAATTATCTGAAAAATACTGTTCAAAATAATACGTTTCCCCACCAAGATTGGACCCGAATATCTGCGAAAAGAGTTCTTTATATCCGAAAATCACAACGGTTACCATTAAGATCAAAAGCAGGCCATTGATCAGAATATAGTTCTTAAAATAATTCTTCCCGTATAATTTGAAAAAATTGAAACTATCACTGATAAAAGTTCCAAAATCTCTTTTTTTATAAAATTGTATCATGGATGTGTTTATTAGTTTTTTTGTAAACAATAGACGGATACACAAAATAGTAGAATCCGATAATTGCCAGTGAGCCAAAAATAATGATTAGGTTCAAAATTAAAGGCATCTTCAATGCATGTCTGGTGACATACCCTTCTATAATCCCTGCACAAATAGTGAAAGGAACAGTACTTAAGAATATTTTAAACGAATCTTTAAATCCTTTTTTAAAAGAATTAAATCTTGAAAACGTTCTCGGAAATAAAATAGATGCCCCAAGAATCAATCCACACATCGCTTCCACCACCATGGCAAAGATCTCAAAAACTCCGTGAAGCCATATCCCTCTTGCACTGTCTTTCAAAGCCCCATAATCATAGAAAAAATATTGGAAAGCACCCAGCATCACACTATTGGAAAGCAAAGCAAACAAAGTTCCCACTCCTCCGGCAATTCCATAAATATACAGTTTTGCTCCCACCTGGATATTATTAAAAATAATCCCGATAGTACTTCCCCATGTGCTGCCACTCTGGTAAACTCCTACTGCATTATTATGTTTAATATTTTCAATGGTTTCATTCACATAACCTTCCCCCAGAATGATATTGACAAAGTCTTTATCATAAATGGCAGAAAGCACTCCTATTGAGGTAAACAAAATAAAAAAGAGAAACGCATACATCAGATACCTTCTGTACTGATACATCAGCAATGGAACTTCAGTTTTGAAAAAATAAACCAGCCTGTTTTCCTCTACCCTTTTTGTTTTATAGATCTTCTGAAAAATCTGGGCAGACAAATGGTTCAGATAAACTGTGGTGTTACTTTTCGGATAATAAGTCTGGGCAAAAGAAAGATCATTGATCAGATTTATATATAACGAAGACAGGTCATCAGGATTTTTTTTAATTTTCCCTTGAATAACCTGTTCTATTCCCAACCATTTTTCTTTATTTTGTTTAATGAAATAAACTTCTCTCATAATTGTTAAGGCTAAAATAATAAAAAATATGTCTCAAATTGCGATAAATACCTCACAAAATGTAAATATTAATTTTAATATTGCAGGCGTAGGAGAAAGGATGCTTGCCTTCATAATTGATCTTCTGATCAGGATCGCTTATGTGGTGATCATCCTGTATTTATTCTTCAATATTCTTGACCTGGGATATTTATTAGACGGCCTTGATGAATGGTCAATAAGAGCGGTATATCTTATCCTTACTTTTCCTATTTACATCTATCCGCTTGTATTGGAAAGCTTAATGGAAGGCCAGACACCCGGTAAAAAGCTAATGAAAATCAAAGTGGTAAAGATTGACGGTTATCAGGCAAGTTTCGCAGATTATATGATCCGTTGGGTTTTCAGGATTGTTGATGTATCATTTGCCGGAGTTATAGGACTGATCTCTATGATTGTCTCTAAAAACAACCAGCGTCTAGGTGATATTGCTTCCGGAACCGCTGTCATTTCCTTGAAAAACAACATCAATATTTCGCATACAATTCTGGAGAATATCCACGAAAATTACATCCCTTCTTTTCCGCAAGTCATTGCTTTGAGTGATAATGACATGAGAATCATCAAAGATAATTACACCAAAGCACTGAAAGTAGACGACCGCCAGATCATCAGTAAGCTTTCTGAGAAAATTAAAAGCATTCTGAAACTGGAAATTGATGCTACTAAAATGACAGAAAGACAGTTTATCAATGTGATTATTAAAGATTACAACTATTACACGGGAAAAGATAATTAAGAGAGTCAATTGTGAATTTTGCTTCGCAAGTGAATGGTCAATTTAAAAAATGTTGAAAAATTCATAGCGAAGCTTATTGCTTGTTGCTTGTTGCTTGTTGCTTGTTGCTTGTTGCTTGTTGCTTATGCAAAGGTCGGTGCAATTTTTGTATGTTTAAACCTAAAGTTCAGAATCATGAAATTTGAAAACAATAAATCCGGAAACGGCGGGGTCCTTACCCTAAACAACGAAATAAAAGAAGTAGGCAGACTTACCTATACCATTTTCCCTGAAGACCATAAACTGATCATTTCATTTGTTCTGGTACATCCTGAATTTGAAGGGAGAGGAATGGGAAAATTCCTGGTAGAAGAAGCCATCAAATTTGCCAGAGAAAACAATTGGAAAGTATATCCGCACTGTTCCTATGCAAGATCTGTGATGATGAGAATGAGTGATGTGGACGATATTTTTTTAAAGAATTAAAACCTCGTTTACCAGGATATCTTCAATATCATCCGGATAATCTACTTTAAGATGATGATCAGAAGCAACCCATTCCATAATTTCCTGAAGATTTAAAACCTTCGAATTGGGGATTCCCATTTTATCAAGGGCACATGCATTACATTCCTGTTCATACTGATTGTGGATAGGAATTACGAATAGTTTTTTGTCCATAAATAATGCTTCTGCCGGACTTTCAAAACCAGCGTTGCACAAAATTCCGTCACAGCCTTCAAAGTATTTCAGGTATTGTATTTCATCAATAGGAAATACTTCTACATTTTTTACTTTGACCTGTACTTTGCTGTATTTTGAAAACACTTTCCATTCCACAGGAATTTTTCTTAAAACCTTGATAATATTTTCATCCGCAAAGCTGGGAAGATAGACAAGATAATATCCCTGTTTACAAGGGTTAAGATTTCTGATTTTTCTTCTGATCACAGGTTTTTTGATTTGTGGATGATAGTTTTCAAAATGAAACCCTATTTTCCTTTCACTGGGAACATAATATTTTAAAATCATTTCTCCCAGAAAGTCCTTTTTCTTTGGTTTGGGCGTTTCCGGAAAACTCATGGAAGCCTGATGGCTAAGCTCTATCATGGGAAGGTTCTTCAGTTTGGAAGCCCAGCCTGTCAAAGGCTCATAATCGTTAATGATTAAATCATATTGTGACAATTCCAGCTCTCTGATTGTTTTGGCTGCTTCAATGAACTTATTCTCTGTAAACATTTTCCGATAGGATAAACCGCCTGTTTTATTATAAAGAAGGGAAATACCCTTATATTGGAAATTGATGTCAAAATCAGCCTTTAATTGCGATTGATGTCCGCTGATCAATGTATCAACGGATGCATATTTTTTGAGAAGAGGAATAATTTCCTGTGCTCTGGCAACATGACCGTTTCCAGTACCCTGGAATGCATACAAAATCTTCATTTAGGAAAAATTGGTTACGATTTTTAAAAGCGCAGAATTATCCATTTCCTGAATTTCTTCCACTTCATCATCTTTCAGCAAATGTTTATGTTCATCATAATAAAAAATTGTCCATTCTTTATTGTTGTATTCTAAGGCAGAGAGATTTTCAATCCAGTCTCCTGAATTCAAATAAGTACAAGATCCTTTTTTATTAACAACCTCACGGATCTGTGGCTGGTGGATATGTCCGCAAACTACATAGTCATAATTATTGTCAATAGCCAGCTCTGAAGCTGTAAGTTCAAAATCTCCGATATATTTTACCGCTTTTTTCACATTGTTTTTGATCTTTTTGGAAAATGAATATTTTTCTTTACCCATTTTTTCTAAGAACCAATTTACAACATTATTGATAATAATAAGGAGATCATAGCCTTTTCCGCCAAGTTTGGCGATCCATTTTGAATGCTGGACGGATGCATCGAAAACATCACCGTGAAATATCCAGGTTTTTTTCTGATCAATATTCAGGCAGATTTTATTACAGACTTTAAGTTTTCCAAGTTCAAAATCTGTGAACTTACGAAACATTTCATCATGATTGCCCGTGATGTAATAGACGTCTGTGTTCTTGGTCGCCAATGAAAGAATCTTTCTGATTACTTTCAAATGAGGTTTAGGGAAGTAAGACTTTTTAAACTGCCAGATATCAATAATATCACCGTTCAAAACTAAAGTTTTAGGCTGGATAGAATTGAGATATCTCAACAATTCTTTAGCCTTACATCCATAAGTTCCCAAATGAACATCCGATATAACAACTAATTCAACGTTTCTTTTCATAGTTTTGTACAAAGAAACTAATTGAAAGTTAACTGTATATGAATGCTATATTATTTTTTATAAAGAGTCCATCAACTCTTCTGTAATTTCCATATTGTGGTAAACGTTTTGAACATCATCGTCCTCTTCGAAACGCTCAAGCATTTTCATGTTAGCTTTGAACTGTTCTGCATTTACTTCTTTTGTATTGTTTGGAATTCTTTGAAGTTCTGCGCTCTTTGCCTCAATTCCAAGTTCATCTAATTTGTGAGATAAAGAACCGAAATCTTCAAAAGCAGTTGTAATCATCACCTCTTCCTCGTCCTTTTCTACATCTTCTGCACCTCCATCAATCATTTCCATTTCAAAATCATCCCAATCCATTTTGATCTGAGCCAAATCGATTGTGAAAATTCCTTTTCTATCAAAGATGAATGCCAATTCACCATTTTTCCCAAGGTTACCGTCAAACTTGTTAAAAACAGCTCTCACGTTTGCTACAGTTCTTGTTGTATTGTTTGTAGTACATTCTACAAAAAAAGCAACACCACCTTGCCCGTAGCCCTCATACGTGATTTCTTCATAGTTTTCTGCATCAGCACCGCTCGCTTTCTTAATTGCTCGTTCTACGTTGTCCTTAGGCATGTTTGCTCCCTTCGCATTCTGGATACATCTTCTCAGGGCCGGGTTTGCTTCCGGATCTGTTCCACCAGCCTTTACAGCTAATGCAATGTCTTTACCTATTTTGGAGAATGTTTTGGCCATTTTATCCCATCTGGCCATTTTAGAAGCTTTTCTATATTCAAATGCTCTTCCCATTTTAATTTTTAAATTTCCAACAAAATTACTCAAAAGTCAACAAAAAAAAAATACCTCCAATTAAATTGGAGGTATTCATTATTTAGAAAAATTAATTATTTTTTCTTTTTAGCAGCAGCTTTTTTCTTAGCTGGAGCTTTTTTAGCTTTTTTCACTACAGTCTTCTTCTCTACAACTTCTAGATCAGATTTCTTAAGTGCATCCCAAGCAGCACCGTTGATAGCCTCAACAACTACTTTTCTGTCAACCATTCTTTCAGCGTCAGAAGCTTTTTCAGAAACAGTAGCGTCTCTTTCACCAACTCCTACAGATTTTAACTGATTACCGCTAACACCTCTAGCTTCTAGAGCACCTACTACTGAAGCAGCTCTTTGTCTAGAAAGTTTCAAGTTGTAAGCATCAGCACCTTTCTTATCTGTGTGACCAGTTACTAAGAATGTACCGTCGTTAGACTGCTTAATGATTGTTGCAGCTTGATCTAATTTACCGCTAGATTCAGGTCTGATAGTAGCTTTATTGAAATCAAATAAGATATCTTTAAGAGCACCTGTAGCTTCTTTAGCGATAACATCTTTTGGCTTAGGACATCCGTTGTATTCAGGAAGACCTGGAACAGTAGGACAAGCATCATCTTTATCTAAGATACCGTCACCATCTGTATCTGGCCAAGGACAACCGTTGTTTTCAGCAGGACCTGCTACTGTAGGACAAGCGTCATCTTTGTCGATTACACCATCACCGTCAGTATCTGGCCAAGGGCATCCATTGTTTTCAACTGGACCTGCCACTTCTGGACATTGATCGTCTTTATCTGGAACTCCGTCACCGTCAGTATCAGGACATCCTTGGAATTCTGGTAAACCTGGAGTATCTGGACAAAGGTCATCTTTATCTAGGATACCATCCTTATCTCTATCTCTGTTTCCAAATCTGAATAAGATAGAAGCAGAAGCTTGCCAGAAGTTAGCAACTGTAGAGTTGTCACCTGGAGTTGATACATAATCTCCCTGAACACCAAGACCGAAGTTCTTAGTTACCCAGAAGTTAGCACCAGCACCTGTAGCTACAGTAAAGTGGTTAGCTTTACCATTTTCGTTACCATCCTTACCATTAACAACAGCTTCGATTGGATTACCGTTAGCGTCAACAGATGTTCTAGGGAAAGTAAGAGCTGTATAGTCATGTCTTAAGTAGTTAGCACCAACTCTTAAATATGGATCAAACCAAGATTCTTCGTTCCATAAAAGACCTGCAGCGTGAGCTTGGAAACCAAGACCTGTCATTAGGAAAAATTCTTTCCCCATGTTGAATCTTTTGTTTTCAACGTTCCCAACAGAAGTCTGCCAGTCAATTACTAAACCTTTACCAACATTTCTAGCAACTGTTAACTTAGATAATGGAGGAGTAATAGAGAAGTTGTTCACATTGAACATACTCTTCGTCAAATTGTTAGCAGAGAACGTATTACTGAAGTTACCTCTTGCTGCTACGTGGTTTTCAGCATGAGCACCAACTCCGATTAACCACGGATTGTTGGTAGTCTGTGCGAAAACAGTAGAGGCAACAGTAAGCGCCAATGCTGAAATTCCTAATTTTAGATTTTTCATAGAATTAAATGATTAAATAATTGATAATGCAAAATAAATATAATTTTTCTTTATATACAAAGTTTTTCAAATGATTTTTAACTTTTCTTTAATATTCTGTCCAGGTTCCGTTTATTTTCTCTATCTTTTATCGCCTCTCTTTTATCGAAAAGCTTTTTCCCTCTACCCAGCGCTATCAGCACCTTTGCTTTACCTCGGTCAGTGATATATAATTTTAAAGGTATTATGGTGTTCCCAGCATCCTTTAACTTTTTTTCAAGTTTTTGTAATTCTTTTTTGTGCAAGAGCAATTTCCGTTCCCTTTTTGTTTTATGATTGTAAAAAGTACCTAATTTATACTCATCAATCATCATGTTGATGATGTACAATTCCCCATCAATAAACTGACAGAAGGATTCTGTAATGGATGCTTTGGATGAACGTAAAGATTTTATTTCGGTACCCGTCAAAACCATTCCTGCTTCATATTCTTCAAGAATTTCATATTCAAAACGGGCTCTTCTGTTTAATATGCTAACTGTTTTCTCAATCTTCATCATTTTAAAATTTCGTTAATGAAATATATAAAAAATACCATACAATTAAAAACTTGACTATTATATTATTACAAAATACCCAAATTCTTTTCGTATTTTTGCGCCAAATTTACAAAACTATATGTTAACAGTATCTAACTTATCTTTACAATTCGGGAAAAGAGTTCTTTTTGACGAGGTAAATATTATGTTTACCAAAGGAAACTGCTACGGGATCATCGGAGCAAACGGTGCGGGAAAGTCTACATTCCTGAAAATATTAACAGGAAAGCAGGATCCTACAACAGGACATGTATCTCTGGAACCAGGGAAAAGAATGTCAGTTTTGGAGCAGGATCACTTTGCTTATGATCAGTATACTGTTCTTGAGGCAGTTTTAAGAGGTAATAAGAAATTATTTGAAATAAAGGAGGAAATGGATGCGTTATACGCAAAAGAAGATTTCTCTGACGAAGACGGAATTAAAGCCGGTGAACTAGGCGTAATCTATGATGAAATGGGTGGCTGGACTGCAGAATCTGATGCACAGACCATGCTTTCAAATGTTGGAGTAAAAGATGACATGCACTGGCAGATGATGAGCGAACTTGAGAACAAAGACAAAGTAAAGGTTCTTTTGGCTCAGGCTCTTTTCGGCAATCCGGATGTGTTGATTCTGGATGAGCCTACCAACGACCTTGACATTGACACAATCTCATGGCTGGAAGATTTCCTTGCTGATTATGAAAATACAGTAATTGTTGTATCTCACGACCGTCACTTCCTTGATACAGTGTGTACACACATTGGTGACTTGGATTATGCTAAACTTAATCTTTACACAGGTAACTACTCTTTCTGGTACCAGGCTTCTCAATTGGCAACAAGACAAAGAGCTCAGGCCAATAAGAAAGCTGAGGAGAAGAAAAAAGAACTTCAGGACTTCATTGCAAGATTCAGCTCTAACGTAGCTAAAGCCAAACAGGCTACTGCAAGAAAGAAAATGATCGACAAATTAAATATTGACGATATTAAACCATCTTCAAGAAGATATCCGGCTATTATTTTCGAAATGGAAAGAGAGGCTGGTGATCAGATTCTAGATGTAAAAGGTCTTGAGAAAACAAAAGATGGAGAATTACTATTCTCTAATATTGATTTGAATCTTAAGAAAGGAGATAAAGTAGCTGTACTTTCCAAAAACTCTTTAGCAATTACAGAATTCTTCGAAATTTTAGCAGGGAATGTAGAAGCTGATAAAGGAACTGTTGCTTGGGGAGTTACAACTAACCAATCTCATATGCCTTTGGACAACACTAACTTCTTCCAGGAAGATTTAAGTCTGGTTGACTGGTTGAGACAATTTACCAAAAATGACGAAGAGCGTCACGAAGAGTTTGTAAGAGGATTCCTTGGAAGAATGCTTTTCTCTGGTGATGAAGCTTTAAAATCTTGTAAAGTGCTTTCAGGAGGTGAGAAAATGAGATGTATGTTCAGCAGAATGATGCTTCAGAAAGCAAACGTCCTTTTATTAGATGAACCTACCAACCACTTAGACCTTGAAAGTATCACTACTTTGAACAACTCTTTATCGAACTTCAAAGGAAATCTTTTATTAGCATCTCATGACCACGAAATGCTTTCAACAGTCTGTAACAGAATCATTGAACTAACTCCTACAGGAATTATCGACAGAGAAATGACTTATGACGAATACCTTGCTGATAAAAAGGTAAAAGAATTAAGAGAAAAAATGTATTCTTAATCATTAAGAATTTTAATTCATAAAAAAACAAATAGCTACTCGTTTGAGTAGCTATTTTTATTACGACTTTAATCGTTAAATTATTTCTTGATAAACTTATGAGTTGAAGAAGTTCCGTCTGTATTTTTGACAGTAAGGATGTAAGCTCCTCTTACTAACTGTGAAACATCAATTCTTTGTTCAGCTTTGTCTGAAGATAAAACGACTCTACCTGAAACATCCAAAACTTTAATTCCTGAAACGTTCTTAGCTCCTTTAATATTTAGATAATCACTTGTTGGGTTTGGATAAACCTGCATCCCTTTCAACAACAAGTTTTCTGAAGTAGATAATGAACTTGTAGTTAATGATATATTATCAAACATCATAAGTCCAAAACCTCCACTCATAGCTGCGGTTGTATATACATTAAATCCGAAATAATAAACTCCACTTGTCGCAGGTGTAATTGTAAAAGATCCCGTTGCATAGGTAGTTATATCTACGTTAGAATAATCATTAATCATGTTAGTCATTGAAGTATTTACTGGTGAAGTACCATATGCAACTTTAAAATTTTGAGGATCATAATTAGCATAATCAAACGTAAAGGTATAGGAAGTTCCTGCCTGTAGATTAACACCATTTGTATAAAACCAGGTATCTGCATCCGTCATATCATTGGTTGAAGTATAAACTATATTGGACGAAAATCCGGATAATCCTGCACTATCCCCAATAGTCCAATCTCCTCCTGCATTTATGATTTGCTGCGAGGTACACATTGGTAGAGTTCCGGGTGTGGTGGAATCGAAATTTTCTGTATATGGAGCATTTACAAAAGCACAAGATGTCGTAAAGTTCGCCTTTACAGGGCTCCAGTCACTCACACTGCCTCCTCCACAGTTTGATCTTACCCATACATTATATGATGTAGCTGGCGACAATCCTGTAATATTTTTTGAAGTAGTACCAATTCCCGTATCCGTTGGTGCAGTAGAACCAACAGGAGCAACCGTTGAAGTGCTTCTGTATAGCTCATAAGATGAAACTCCCGAAACAGCTGTCCAAGAAACCGTTGCAGAATTTGGAGTTAAATTGGCAGCCGTAATAGAATCCGATGCGATACATGAATTTGCAGCTTGGTAAGAAAGGCCAAAAACACACAAAATTCCTGATCCTGATGAAGTTTTAGTGACTTTAACACTTGAAATATTCTTAGCCTGATTAACAGCGTTCATTGACAAGACAATCTCATACAACCTCGGATCATTGATATTATTTTCAATAACATCACTTACCCTACTCGCTCTACCAATTCCTTTGATAGCAAAAGAAGACCCTCCATACCAATCACTCACAGTATTATTAGTAAATGTCTGACTTGTCCCATCTGTAAAAGTCACAAGAATATCGGCTGTAGAACTTCCACTTCCTGTAGTTGCCAGTATATATAATTTAGAAGCTTTTGGACTAGAACTAAATGATAAAGTTCCTGAATCACTTACATTTAAAAGCCTTAAGGAATTATTAGAGCTATAAGAGCCTAATTGAAACGACAACCCTGATGTATTTGCTGAATTAATCAAACCATTAACTGGCAATCCTGAAACTGGACTTACCCCCGAACCGTTAACAAAATCCGTTGACATAAACACATACCCGTTGGCTGGATCATCCACACTTTGCGAGGTACTAGAAGAAGCCACTCCTGCACCGTTTGCTACAAGATCTTCATTATAGCCACTTGTAACATTTAAGATTTGATAGTTTTGAGCATTGACTTTACCACAAAGAAAAGCAGTCATTAAGCCAAGTAAGACAAATGTAATTTTTTTATTCATTATTTATATTTTATTCAACACAAATGTAAAAATTAAAAATTATCAAATTAACTAAAATTAACGAATTAAAACCAAACAAATGATATAAAAATTATATTATAATAATTGAAATTTAATACAACCTAAAAAATCTTATTTTAAGTTTTAATGAATTTTTTTTTCAATTTCTATACATTACATTATTTTAAATTTTTTCATCAAACCAATAAAAAACCTCAAAGCAGTGCTTTGAGGTTTTTTTGTTGAAAATATATAATTAATTATTTCGTAAGTTTTGCTGTAGGCAAAGTTACTGTTCCCGGATCTTTCCAAAGACCATCTTTTTCTGCTCGTTTTTTAATAGACTCTGCCCTTTTATTACTGTCAGGGTGAGAATTGAACATTTTCTCAAAATTACTCTGTGTACTTCCTTCTGAAAGCAGTGCTAACTTTTTGAAAGCTGTATAAGCTCCTACAACATCATATTTATTAGCTTTCATAAAGTCATATGAATAAGTATCTGCTTCTGATTCCTGTTTTTTACTGTGTGAAGCATCCAAAAATGCATTAGCCATCTTTCCTACCTGGCTCTCATTAAGAGTAGCTACAGCAGAAGAAGCCGATGATGCAGCATCTAATGCCGCCGCTTTCAGATAAGCAGACTTCATAGCATCTTTTGTATCCTGATTTTTCACGTGCCCGATCTCATGCCCGATAACAGCAAGCAATTCATTGTCTGTCATGATATCCATCAGAGAAGAGAATACACGTACACTTCCGTCCGCACAGGCAAACGCATTAATATCTTTAACTTTATAAACTTTATAATTCAAATTCAGACCGTCCTGAGATTTGTGTTTTCCAAACAGTTTGTTCAGTCTCACAGTATATGGGTCTTTAGGTCCTGCTACAGCATTATTTTTATCCATCCAGTCTACTGACTCTTTGGATAGTTTAACCGCATCTTCGTTCGTAAATGTTAGAGCTTTTGCACCATTTGAAACCATTCCGGCAGCTTTCCCGAGGTTAATTTTTTGTGCATTAATCGAATACATAGCCCCAAATAACATAAGGCATACAGTAATTTTTTTCATAGTCATTTAAAATTTTGGAGCACGAAGATAGCCTTTTTTTAACAATTATTAAGTCGAAACTTCGTTCCAGTTCTTTCTGGAATGCTATTTTTTTTCCTTATTTTTGTGAAATGAGTCAAAAATGGATTTATAAGCCTGAACCCGATGAGGAAGTTGTGGACAGACTGAGTTCGTCACTTGGTTTTGGTACTTTTGAATCTAAAATCCTCGTTTTAAGAGGGATTGACAACTATCAAAAGGCCAGAGAATTCTTCAAACCAAACCTTAACGATATACATAATCCATTTTTAATGGCAGATATGCAAAAAGCTGTAGAGCGTATTGCAACGGCTATTGAAAATGGTGAAAAAATATTGGTCTATGGTGACTATGATGTGGACGGAACCACAGCCGTTGCTTTAATGTACCTTTATCTCAGCAAAATTGTTGAGAAAAAATATTTAGACTATTATATTCCTGACAGAAATTCTGAAGGGTATGGAATTTCTACTGAAGGAATTGATTTTGCCAAAGAAAATGGATTTTCATTAATCATTGCTCTGGATTGCGGAATAAAGGCTCTTGATATGATCAACTATGCCAAAAATCTGGATATAGATTTTATTATCTGCGACCATCACCTTCCGGGTGAAGAAATTCCTGATGCAGCAGCTGTACTTGATCCTAAAAGAAATGACTGCCGATATCCTTTCAAAGAACTTTCGGGATGTGGCGTTGGTTTTAAGCTTTGCCAGGGATTAAATACAATTTATAAATTACCGGAAGCGGAATTATTTGAACTTACTGATCTTCTGGCCATTTCTATTGCTGCCGATATTGTTTCCATGACGGGTGAAAACAGAGTACTGGCTAAAATGGGATTGAAAACCCTTAGAAAAACCAGAAATCTGGGATTAAGATTGCTGATTCCTGAGGATAAGCTTTCTCATTTTGAAATTTCAAATATTGTTTTTGAAATAGCTCCTAAAATTAATGCAGCCGGAAGAATCTCTCATGGTAAAGCGGCCGTAGAACTTATGGTTTCTGACAATCTGAAACATGCCAACCAGATTGTAAGCGACATCATGAACCTCAACGATGAAAGAAGAGAGCTGGATATGAACTCCACTCTTTCTGCGTTGAACCAAATTATAGAGTCTCAGCAGGAAACCAAGCACACAACCATCGTTTATCATCCTGAATGGAATAAAGGAGTGATTGGTATTGTAGCTTCCCGACTTATTGAAACGTATTATAAACCTACCCTGGTATTTACAGATGGTAATAACGGGGAAATGGTAGCTTCTGCAAGATCTGTTTCTGATTTCGATGTGCATGAAGCCCTTGATATGTGTTCTGAATATTTCCTGAAATTTGGGGGCCATCACGCTGCTGCCGGACTTTCTATGGAAAAAGACAAGTTTGATGCTTTCAAAGAAAGGTTTGAAAAAATTGTTTCTGAAAAAATCAAAGACCATCAAAAAGAACCTTCCATCGCCATTGATACTGAAATTGCAGTTGATGAAATCAACAGAGAGTTTATCAATTTCCATAGAAAACTGGCTCCATTCGGACCTCACAATATGAAACCTATTTTTACATTGACCAATCAGAAATTGTCAGGCTATGTAAAAACTATGGGAAAAGATAATAACCACCTTAAATTTTATATCAAGCAGGAATCTACAGGACGAAACATTGAGTGCGTAGGATTCAAGCTTGGACCATTTGTTGAAGATTTTAAAAATAAAAATTTCGACCTTGCTTTTACCCTTGAAGAAAATCACTGGAAGGGCAATGTCACTCATTATCTAAATATTAAGGATGTGAAATTCAGGGATTGATAGAGGCTGTAGGATCTAGGTTGCAGGTAATAGAATCAAATATTCCCCGTAAATCTTAAAAAGAATCCTGATACCAATATTTACAGTACTGCCACCTATCACCCGCTACCTACTACCTAACAAACAATGAAAAAAATCGGCTTATTTTTCGGATCATTCAATCCAATTCATATCGGACATCTTATTCTGGCAAATTATATTCTGGAAAATTCTGATATGGATGAGCTTTGGTTTGTAGTGAGCCCACAAAATCCATTTAAAGACAAAAAATCTTTACTGAAAGATCATAACAGGCTTGATATGGTACAGCTCGCAGTAAAGCATTATCCGAATATGAGAGCTTCTAATGTAGAATTTTCTCTTCCAATGCCAAGTTATACTATCGATACACTTACTTATCTCCATGAGAAGTATCCTGAATATTCTTTCAGCCTGATTATGGGGGAAGATAATCTGAAGAGTCTTCATAAGTGGAAAAATTCTGATGTTCTGATCAAAAATCATCATATCATTGTTTATCCAAGAGTATTTGAAGGAGAAAAGGCAGATTCTGAATATTTACAGCATGAAAATATTTCTATGATAAAAGCGCCGGTCATAGAACTTTCTGCCACAGAAATCCGTAATATGATTAAAGACGGCAAAAATGTAAGGCCTATGTTACCTCCTGAAGTTTTTGAATATTTGGATGGTAGTAGTTTTTATAAGTAATTTTGTAATCAGAAATGAGAGATTAGAGAAAGACTCTTTACTAGTAACTCTCAACTCATAACTAAAGGAATGGACTTCATCGAAAAATTTTTCTCAAAATATTCTCAGGAAAAAATCATCAAATGGTTTAAACAGATTTGTGTTGCGGAAGCTGTTTCGTGTCTTTTACTGTATTGTGTTGCGATGATCTGGATCCGATATGATGAAAATTTATATTCTATTATCTTCATCAGTGTTATTGGCAGTTTACACGGATTATTTTTTACACTTTACCTTATACTCTGCCTTCCTGCAAGAAAAATTTATAATTGGGATGATGAAGATTTTGTTTTTGCATTATTATCCGCATTCTTCCCTTTTGCAACGGTTTGGGTAGATAAAAAACTTGCCCGTTTTGACAGAGAATAAATAATATAATACTCACAAAAAAAGGACCTTTTCGGTCCTTTTAGTTTTTATAGTTATAACGTGTCCCTTTTACATGTCTTCTTGCTACGTTTGAGTTTTCTGGAAATCTATTACATTGATTGCAGATGTCGTTGTTCTATTTATTCCGTTGGTAAGCACCAAAGCTTAATGCATTCACATAGCCAGATTTTATCACTTTAATATGGGCAAAATTTTCTTTTACCGAAGCATAGTAATGAAACACAATCATTGTTACTTTTTCTGATTTCTCATCAAATATTTTTACAACTTTTCATCTATTTCATTTCGTCATGTAACAAAATTGAACTTTAAATTGTCTAATTAAGGAACAAAGTCATTAAAACCTTAAAATTGATGTAAAATTTTAGTTACTGATAATCAATAACTTAAATATTAATTAAAAACATTTTAAGTACTTTGCATTGCATGATACTAAATTTATTATATATCTTTGCAATGTAAAATAACAAACCATACAAGCTATTAATTAAAAAATAATATCATGAAAACTCAAATTCTTATTGCAGCACTATTTTTCGGTGGACTTGTAACTGCCCAGCAGAAAAAAGACAGTTTGAAAGTAAATGCTATTGATGCAGTGAATATCAAGAAGCAGGTTTTCAAAAAACAAGGAGACCGTTTAGTGTACGATGTAGCTTCTTCATCTATCGCTAAAGGAACGAACACCTTTAATCTTTTAAAACAAACTCCAATGATTTCCAGCATAGACGGAAAAACACTGAAGATTTTGGGAAAAAATGATGCGGTGATCTACATCAACAATAAGAAAACAAATATGGATTCTGAGGCACTGATTGAAATGCTGAAGTCTACTCCATCCGAGGATATCCAGAAAATTGAAGTGATTACGGTTCCGGGAAGTGAATTCCAGGTTGAATCCAAAGAAGGGGTGATTAATATCGTCATGAAAAAAAGCAAAAACAACGGTTACAACGGAACGTTGAAAATGCAGAACGAGCAGGCTTTTTACAATAACCCTAATGCCGGAGCTTCATTTAACTTCAGACAAGGAAAGTGGTCTGGTAATTCAAACTTCAGAACAGGAAGCTGGACAGACAGACAAAGATATACGCTGTCTAACGGAGATCCTACTTTCAGAAATGAATCATACGGGTTTAATGATGATCCTAATAAAAATTTTGGAGGAGGCTTTAACGTTGATTATGAGATCAATAAAAAGCACAGTCTTGGTTTCTCCTACAACATGAGATATAATAAAAGTTTCAATTCTGTACTGGATATTACCAACTGGCAAAACGGAGTTTTAAATAACAGAACGGTCAATAATGAAGATGCACAAACCAGAAATCACTCATTCAATTTAAATTATGAAATGAAAACAGATTCTTTGGGAAGCAGGCTTACCTCAAACATTTCTTACCTATGGTTCAACAGAGATAAAGTAAGTTTTAATGAAAGTTTTCCTTTAACTAATGATACCATTAATAAGTATTCTGCACTTCATCAATCAGTACCCCAGATCATTAACAATTATGCAGCTAATATAGACTATCTGAAAAAAACGGCTAAAGGTGCAACATGGTTAATGGGAATCAGCTACAATCATACGAACACCGATAATGATACCAAACAAGACAAATTAATAGGTACCGATTTTGTGATAGATCCCAAACAAACCAATCACTTCATTTATAAAGAAAATATTTTAGGTATTTACCTGAACTATGAACGTAAACTGACTGAGAAAATATCCGGAAAAATAGGAGCCCGATATGAAATGACCAGAAGTACGGGAGAGATTCTGAAAAAAACAGGATTCGAAAGAAACTACAACAATCTTTTACCTTATCTGAATTTAAATTATGCCATCAATTCTGATCACAACCTGAGCTATACTTTCTCGAGCAGAATCCGAAGACCAAGGTTCTGGGAACTTAACCCATCCAGAACGTATTTCACTCCTACGAATTATACACAGAACAATCCATTTGTTCTTGCTTCAAAATTTTATAATCAGGAACTGAACTATATGTACAAAAATGCATTCTACGCCAATCTTAGCTTTAATATGGTGGAAGATGCATCTGCTTCTGATATGCTTCCGTTACAAGGGACTTTAACAGCTCCAGAAAGGGATAAAAATGGAAATATAGTCTATGGCCCAGATGGAAATATGATCATGCGAACAACTAGATTCCTAAGATATATAAGAACCAATTACGGTAAAAACAGAGAGCTTGCTCTAACGCTGGGAATGAACAAATCATGGTTCAAAGACATATGGACAACCAACTATTCTGTCAATTTGGGTTATGTTACCTACAAAGGCGGAGTATGGGAAGATCCAACTTCTCAGCTAGGTCAGTACGAATCTGAGTCACTGGATCCTTATATCATTGATGTAAAAAACTACAATATGTCTGCAACCATCAATAATATCATCAGACTTTCATCTAAAAAAGACTGGTTCTTAGGAGTTAATTACTTCTTTGCAAGCCAGACAGCAATGGAAGGAGGTATGATAGGAGCAAGACAAAGCTTCGATCTCAGTCTGAAAAAAATTGCGGGCGACTGGACCATTGTAGCGGAAGTAAGCGATTTATTTAACCAAAGCTTTTACAGAGTCAAAGGAGTACAGCCAAACGGAAAATATAACAATATTACCAACTTCAACTATCCAAGGCTCATGAGCATCGGAGTTACTTATAATTTCGGAAACCAGAAACTGAAAAAGACAAGGGAAATGAAATCAGCTAATGATGCTGTAAAATCAAGAACCTAATCTATAAAAACTTATATCACTCAACCACTCTTAAATAAAAACAACATGAAACGTATAATTTTGTCAATGGCCATCGTATTCGGTACTTGTGCATTTGCCCAGGAGAAGAAATCTGATACGGCAAAAACAAAAAGTATAGAAGGAGTTACCATTACAAAACAGGTTTTCAAAAAACAAAGTGACCGTTTTGTATATGATGTGGCAGCATCTCCCGTAGCTAAAGGAAATACCACTTTCGACCTTCTGAAGCAGACTCCTCTATTATCTTCCACAGATGATAAAACATTAAAAATCGCTGGAAAAAATAATGCCCTGATCTATATCAACGGAAGAAAAAGCAATATGGATTCTGAATCCCTGGCTCAGTTCCTGAAAAATACTCCGGCAGAAAACATTCAGAAAATTGAAGTCATTACCGTTCCGGGAAGTGAATTTCAGGTTGAATCATCAGATGGGATCATCAATATCGTTTTAAAGAAAAAAATGAGTGACGGTCTCAACGGAAATATGAGAATGTCTAACACAACCAGTAAATACAACGGAAGCCAGGCCAGCTTCTCTGCCAACTACAGAAAAGGTAAGCTGGGAGTGAGCGCCAACCTTAGCGGTGGTGAAAATATAGAGGCACAAACCTACACGTTAAGAAACGGAACTGCCAAGACTTCTAACGAATCTACAGGAGATGTTGACGATCCGAACAAAAACATCGGAGGTTATCTGAATATTGACTATCAATTGAATGAGAAGAGTAATCTGGCTTTATCATGGAACACCTGGGCCAACAAAAGCTATAATTCAACGGTAGATTTGTTCAATACCATAAAAAAAGCAAGTACAGAAAACCCGGAATATACATGGTCCAAAAATAAAGAAGATGCAAGATCTTATAACAATTCCGTGAATTTAAATTATGAATTAAAAACAGACTCATTAGGCAGCAAACTGAATGTAAATGCAGCTTATCTTAACTACAGAAGATTTCAGTACACCGATAACAAAACCTTCGCTTCAGATATTGACAGAGTTGTAGGATCAAGAACAAGACAAGTCATTCAGGACCTTCCCCAGATCATTAATAACTTCTCCGGAATGGTGGATTACAATCAGAAATTTAAAAATGACCTGACAATTTCCGTAGGAGGAAATTATAACAAAACCAAAACAGACAACGATTCTAAAAACATTACATATTCTTTTAATCCCATAGAAGCTCCAGACTCAAGACCCAATCATTTTATCTACGATGAAAACATCTACGGCATGTATGTGACCGTTGAAAAGAAACTCTCGGATAAAATTTCCGGAAAAGTAGGAGCAAGATATGAGATCACCAGCAGTCTTGGAACTTCTGACAACGCTCCTACAGATGAACTTAAAAGGATTGAAAGAAATTACAGTAATATTCTTCCTTATCTGAGTTTCAACTATGCAATCAATGATAAAAATAATATTTCCTATTCCTTTTCAAGCAGGATGAGAAGACCGAGTTTTTGGGAAATCAATCCGGTAAGAAATATTCTTACAGATGATAATTATACTCAAAATAACCCATTTGTAAAGGCTTCATCTACTTATAATCAGGAGCTGACTTATATGTACAAAAATTCATACTTCCTGATTTTAAACCATTCTTATATTCAGGATGCTATCACTCAGGTTCCACTGCAGGGTTATCCTGTATCACCTGACGGTAAAGTAGGAGAAAATCCTGTTCTTAGATATATAAGAACCAATTTTGGAAATAAACAGGAAATGTCTGCCATGGTAGGTATTCAGAAGTCATTCTTCAAACAATACTGGACAACCAACTTCAATATCGGAGTACAGCATAACATCAATAATGGAAGTCTTGATATTGATCCTACAACAGGAGACCGATTCAGAAATCAGGATGGTAAAGACATAGTATACACCAACAAAACAAATTCTACCAGTCTTTTGATTCAGACCAACAACACGATCCGTCTTGATAAAAAGAAAACATGGTTCTTTGGTGTTAATTATTTCTTCGTAGACAAGCAGCAGATTGAACTTGGATTACTAAAAGGCTTAATGAGCTTAGACCTCAGCCTTAAGAAAATGTGGAACGACTGGACTTTTGCGGTAAATGTGAATGACATCCTTAATACCAACATCGTTAAAATTGAAGACTTCCAGGAGAATGGCAACTATAATTACATCCACCAAAACCGTTACAACAGAAACTTTACGGTAAGTCTTACCTACAATTTTGGAAACCAGAAAGTGAAAAAAGTAAGAGACATCGAAGGTGCATCAGATGCTATCAAAAGCAGAACGAGATAAAATTTATCTTTCTTCATATTCAATTAATTATTCTTTACAGTATCCGCTGATTCTTTTCAGCGGATTTTTATTATAAATTCCATCAAAAAATAACACGTCCTGATATTTCAAAACGTGTCATTCTTTTATAATTTAATTGTATTTATTCAGATTTTGCAACGGCTGTCCTTTCCGAAACTCCATTGGCATTGAAAGCTTCAATCTGGAAATAGTAAGCATCCGTTCTGTCTGCACCTGTAAAGAAATATTCATTTTTTCCGTATACCATAATGCTTCCGTACAATTTATCAGGAGACTTTCCAAAATAGATTACATAGCCGTCTGCATCAGGATTCTGCTGCCATTTCATCCAGATACTTCTTCTTTCACCATATTTCTTTGGATCAGCTCTTAAAGGTACAAAACCTTCCACCTTAGCGGGTTGTTTTCCTGCTCCTTTTCCAAATACCCTGAAACCGCTCAATGCAAATTTCCCTGTCGGCATTTTCAAATTTTCCATTTTCAGGAAACGGGCTTTCGCAGGATGTTCCAGTTCTACATAATCGTGAGGAACATCTTTTGTATTTTTGCTTTTATCCACAATCAGATTCCATTTCTTCCCATCATTGGAACCGTAGATTTTGTATTGATGCATTTTCCCTAAAGTTTTCCCCATAAATTCAGCGTCCTGATCAGCATAGTTGATCTGAATGGCATTGATGGTAGAAACCTCACCAAGATCTGTCTGAAACCATTCTCCGGAATTTCCTGTTTTGGCACTCCAATATGTTTTGATATCTTCATCTACTGCGTAATTAGGCTGATATCCACCTAAAGTAGATGAAACCTGAACCGGTTTGTTATAATTCAGCAGCATCCATCCGGCAAAAAGACCTTTTGTAAAATCTTTTCCCTGTGCATACTGCGGAAGGTATGTAGGATAATCCCCATAAGCCGTATTACAATACATTACATCATCCTTATCAAAACCTGCCGGCCAGATTCCCAGTCTTCTTTCAAAATTATTTTTAGTAGAAATAAAGATGGTTGAAATGTGCCACCAGTTTTTATAATTGTCTTCAAAAGTAGCTCCGTGGCCTGCTCCTCTGGCAAAACCTCCCGGTTTATAGGAAAACGGATTATGTTGTTGATATTCGAAGCCTTCCAAAGGATTTTTACTCACATATACTCCATCAGAATATCCGCTAAACTCTGTTGCCGGAGCACCATACTGCATATAATATTTTCCGTTGTGCTTTGTCATCCACGCTCCTTCTACAAAAGGCTGAAGAAAAACATTGTCATTGTATTCACCGAAACGTTCCCAGCCATGATCTTCTGGTTTTAATTTAATAATAGGTTTCACGAAACCTTCAGACTGAAGATTTTTCACTTTCACTTCGGTTCCCAGCAATGGCCATTCGTTACTTGAACCCCAGTACAGATACAGTTTATTTTTATCTTCATCATAGTGAAATGCCGGATCCCATGCTCCTACTTTTAAAGTATCTACTGCAATTTTCCAATCATCTTTCGTAGGATTCGTACTTTTCCAGATCGGGAAATCCTGTTCCCAGGTAGAGCCATAGACATATAAAGTATCTTTCATGGCCCAAACTGCCGGAGCATTAAGGTCATGGGTGTATTTATTATCTCTGAGAAATTTCCTTTTTACAAACTTCCAGTCCAGCATATCATCACTGTACCAATATCCCTCCTGATTGGTAGAAAAAAGAAACAGTTTATTCTTAAAATTAACAATCACCGGATCTGCTGTAGCACGGTGTTTTCCCTGTTTTGAAAAAACTTCAAAAGGCGTATAACCATAATCAATATTGATGGGATTACAGAAAGTCTTCTGTTGTGCCCCTGCAATGATTCCGAGAAAAACTGCTAATAAGAGAAAGTATTGTCTCATTTTTAGATTTTAAAGATTACCGCAAAGTTAGCTAACTTTTTTTGGTTTTCTCCAAATAAAGCCATCCAGCAGATAATGAGTGAGCTGAGGCACGACTAATAACGGAACCAGAAACTGAAACCATTTTTCTGAGAGCATCACATTCAGGGAAAAATGCTCATTCCAAACCAACGTTTCCCATAAGAATTCTTCTACAAAGGCAAATCCTAAAATAATACCCACAAATAAAAATACACCTGAAAAAGATTTAAAAACCTGCATTCTGTTAAGCTGATTGTTTTCCTTTTGATGTATTTCCCGGATATAAATCAATGCGACATAAGGAATCCCATGGGAAACCACATTCAGAAAAGTGAAAAGAAGATCATTATTAAAGTAGACAATCCCGAAATACCAGGAAAGGAAAGTTCCGGTAATCAAAGCAGTTTTTGGGATATTAATATCTTTTGTTTTAAAAACTTCAAAAACAGTTTTAACAAGCCAAATGATCAGAATTGCAAAGTATACAATGGTAATCAAATGAGTATAATCCGGAAGATTTTTAAGCCAGTCAAACTCATTATTGACAAACCATGTAAAGGCACGAGGTGTTTTAAACCAGTACAACATGGGATAAATAGTTGCAGAATAAACAGCCACTTCATCTATTTTCTTACTCCAGTTATTCGGCTCAAAACGGGCATAGATTCTCATAAACCCGTACTGTTGTCGTATAAAATGAAAAACTGCAACCAAAGCCAGCACCGACCAGAATGTCAGACTCCCAAATTGAAACAGAATAATTCCCAAAATCCAGCTTACAGCAGGGATGCCGAGATAAAGCAGCTTATTTTTCTGAACTTCTCCTTTTACAAAATAAGTTTTGAACAGTGTAGAATACACGTGAGACACATCCACGAAAACAATCAGGAAAAGCCATGTATAAAAAGAATAATGATTTTCTAACCCTTGAATCTGTTTCTGAAAGAGAAAGATAATCAGCAATACCACAAAAGGCGGTGATAAGATAAACCACCAGTCTGTTTTTGCATTATGTATCCACGGCTGTTTCATTGTATTATTTTAAATCATTCGTTCTGCAGTCCGGATTCCCTGATAGAAAGCTTCTTCAAAAATAGATATTCCTGAAAGATCGGAATGGGCAAAGAATATTTTATCTTCAATAGGTTCTTTTGCCATTTTGGTTTTTTCTCCAAAAATCTGATCAGGTACCGGAGCAACCATGGCATGTCCTATTTTATGAAACTGCATTTCCAGAATAAAATCCTCTATCAATGGGTGAGCTTTCTTCAGATCATCCAAAACTAAATTTTTCAGTTCAGCATCTTTCATTGCATACAGCTTTTTCCTTGCTTTCCTACAATCTCCGGTTGAAAAGCTCTTATAATGGGTAATCACTTTTTCACCCATAACCTGGTTCAGATTCTGATGCTGGTCAAAGATATAGCCCAATCCCGAAGAGCCATAAATCACATTATCCCAGGCCAACTCTTCATCCCCTCCGAATTCATTCTTCAGAGTAATTGTTGTTAAAAGCCAGGGAACATAGTTAAATGAAGCTGCTTTTTGATGATTGAAAATCCTTTCGTTGACAAACTGCGGTGATGCAAACAGTACTTTATCTGCAATGATCTTTTTTGTTTTTTTCTGAGTATTATCAAAACTTAAAACCTCAACTTTATCATTGATTTTCACATCAAAAACCAGATTTCCGGACATATGCTTTCCTTCTGTATATTTTGAAAAATGTTTTGCTAATCTGGCATTACCTTCAGGCCATGTGAAAACCTGATCTTTATATTTCGTGCTCCAATTGTTCTTTCTACCTGCGAAATAATGAATTCCAGCCCATGCAGAAACATAGTCTATTCCCAATCCGAAATCGTCTCTGCAGGAATAATCCAGCAGCCAAAGGAGCTCTTCGGAGTGATATTTATTTTCTTTGAGCCAGTCTTTAAAAATGATTTTTTCAAATGTCAAAACCTCATCATCTTTGCTGGAGTCATGTACAGGAATGGCAAACCAGTATTTTCCCCCTGCATCTTTTTTTAAACGAAATTCATCCATCAACTTAAAAAAACGGTTAAGCTCTTGCTGGGTTTCTGTTGAAATTCCT
The DNA here is from genome assembly GCF_019970045.1 of Chryseobacterium sp. GVT01B. GTDB lineage: Bacteria > Bacteroidota > Bacteroidia > Flavobacteriales > Weeksellaceae > Chryseobacterium. The sequence continues at coordinate 691,933 of NZ_JAHXYI010000001.1, read as the reverse complement.
CTTTGTGGAACAATATCGTTCTGCCAGGAGTTTTTATAGAACAGCCTTTCCTGCTGTGGGAAAGTCATTTGGTATTCATCAAGAACGGGTTCACCATTCTCTTCGATTCCAAGGCAGATTTTGCATTCTTTCAGAAACTCGATAATTTCTATATTCTCTTTGTTCGGTAATGGTAAATAGTGAGCACCTAAAGGAAATTTTGAGAATGTGTTCTGTCCATTAGAAGAATTTCCTCCAAGATGGTTTTCCATTTCAAGGAGAAGATAGTTCTGTTCATGATGCTGACTGAAGAACCTGCACGCTGAAAGTCCGGAAATCCCACCGCCTACGATAAGATATCGGGTGTGGATAACTTCTGAAAATTGTGGAAAATCTTTTGCCCACAGTTTATGCCCCAGCACATGGTTTGTCCCGGTAATCTTCAGCAGCAATGATTTTACTTTCTTTCCGCAATACTGCAAAAAGGGAAGCATAAGACTACCTAAAAATATAGTTTTAAGAAAATCCTTTCTACTGTACTTTCCCCCACTCTTCATCAAAATAACGAACTAGTATCTGGTTGTCCAGACGGTTAACTTCTACGTCCTTCACTTTCATATCTTTACTGAAATAAGACATCTGTGAAAAGTTATAATCATAATATTTTAACCCAGGCAGCTTTCTGTAGACCCTGTTGTTGATGGGCTCAAATGAAGCCATAGAAAACCCCCATTCTCCAAAAGAGGGAACATAGGTATGGTATGCTGCTGTGAAAGGAAAAATCTGATTGATAGTTTTTTCTATACACCAGAAAGATTTAGGCGCGAAATACGGAGAGGTGGTTTGAACCACAATCTTTGTATCAAGGGTAGTCAGTCTTTCCAGTTCTTTATAAAACTGCAAGGAATAGAGTTTTCCCAAGCTATAATTGGATGGATCCGGAAAATCTATGATGATGACATCAAACTTTTTTTTGTTCTCTTTTACCCAAATGTAAGCATCTTTATTAATCACTTCCACCTTCGGATTGGAAAAAGAACTTTGGTTCAGTTTGCGCATGGTTTCGTTGGTCTTGAAAAACTGTGTCATTTCCCCATCAAGATCTACAAGCGTTATTTTTTTAACGTCTTTATATTTTAACACTTCTCTTGCTGCAAAACCGTCACCACCTCCCAAAATCAGGACATTATCAATATTCTTTGCCATAGACATTGCGGGATGTACTAAAGCTTCATGATAACGATATTCATCGGTGGAAGAAAACTGCAGGTTGTTATTTAAATACAGACGGAATTCATGAGTATTTCGGGTAAGAACAATCCTTTGGTAGGGAGAACTTTTGGTATAAACTACATTTTCACCGTACAATTTTTCTTCAGAATAAGACAGAATCGTATCTGAAAAAAAGAAAAGCCCCAACAGAAAAGCAAATGCAGCAATAGATTTTACTTTTAATGATAGGGGTTTTGACAATTCCTTTCTAAGGTAATAGCATAAAAATATCGCAATAGAGATATTAATCAGACCAAAAAATAAAGGTGTCTTTACAATTCCCAGCTTTGGAATTAAAACCAACGGAAAGAGAATCGAGGCTAATAAAGCTCCGATATAATCGAATGCAAAGACATTTGAAACTAAATCTTTAAACTGTACCCGGTCTTTCAGAATATTCATTAAAAGCGGAATTTCCACTCCAACGAGACATCCGGTGAAAAAGACAAAAAGGTAGAGAACACTTTCAAAATGTGCGAGTGTATTAAACAAAGTAAAGAGCACAACAGAACTGATTCCGCCTACGATTCCCACCAGAATCTCGATCTCAATAAATTTATCGATCAGATTTCCCTTGATGAATTTCGCAAAATATGAACCTACTCCCATTGAAAATAAATACACCCCGATAATAAAGGAAAACTGCTTTACAGAGTCTCCTAAAAGATAGCTCGCCAGGGCTCCGGCCACCAATTCATAAATCAATCCACATGTAGCAATGACGAATACTGAAAACAATAAAAGCAGCTCAAGAGGAATCCTCTTCTTATCCATGAATTGCAGCGCTTATAATCATTGAAATTCCTATGATAAATGCTCCGAAGACAATAGCCAGTGCTATATTTTTGTTCTGAGCAATCTCATGCCATGTTTTTTCCGGAGTAAGTTTTTCTATAACGAAATAGCACACCAGAAGAATAGCGATTCCTAATAGTGAATAAAGAACCGAGTTAAATATTGGTAATAAATTGATGTTGTCCATAGTTTTATATTTTTATTTGTGATAGTATCTGTAGAATCCTACTCTGGAATGACTTCTTGTAGTTCCGTCACGGTATGTTTCCGTCTTGGCACAGTCGCAGACCTGATTTCCCTGATAAGTAAGGTATACAAACCAGGTCATGAAAAGTCCTCCGATCATGCAGAGTATCCAGTTTTGTCTTATATAGTTTAAAATATTAGTCATCATGATGTGGGATAAGGAGTGTTTGAGCTATTCTTCCATTTATTCACATTAAAGAAATGTCTCCCTATCCACATAGCTACAAAGAGAACAATCATTATGAATAAAATAAATCCGAAGTTCCAGAATGAAACGGGAAGCCAGGTTGCTTTGAGTTGTACATAGGTATTGCTTGAAATGGGATCTGTAGTGAGTTTAGGTGCTTCAGCATTAATCAGGGAATCCAGCTTTTGAGTCCCGAAAGACGTTTTAGCAAGTCTCGCAACTTCTGATGTATCTTTTTCCAGTGTTTTTCCATCTGTAAAGCTTGTGGTCTGGCCCTTAAGCAGATCATTGATCTCGACAGTTCCCGATTTATCCCGAGATATGATCACCTTTGAATCCGGAGACTGAAGATTGGAAAAGGCAGGTAAAGCGCCATCTTTCTCTGCAGAAATAAGAAAGTGATACTGCCCAGAACTTACTCCACAAAGGTTAAAGTCTTCGGACTGACTTCCTTCTGACCAGCTTTCTCCATCTTCGTAACCATGATATTGTTCGATATCTTTGGAGGTATAGATAATTTCATTAGTCTTTTCATTCACAAGACTCAGCTGGATATTCGCCCAGGAATTATCAACTCCGGAAAAAGCATTAACTTTTAATGGTGCTGAGCCTCCTGAAAGGGTAAAACTTTTACTGACCAATTCCTTATCTTTTACATCTGTAAAATTGATGGTCTCCGTAAAAACAGTTTCGTTAGTTCTTGATGTGTAAACATATAGCTGACACAGACATATCATTAATGCAGCGATACAAAAGATGTTCACCGCCTGTCTCATATCGAAATAATAAGGCTGAACAATCCCAACGCCCGTATAATAAGGCATATGAGCTATTTTAAAAGCTCTTTTCACATCATATTTTGAAATATGAACTCCATAGAAATACTGGCTTTTTTTACTGGTCTTCTCCTGAGAGATCATACGGGTTCCGTTGACGTATTCTTTATAAGTAGCAATACTGAAGTCCAGATGTTCATCAAAAAATCCAGCTGCCGAATCGATACTGCATTGAGTATTTTCATACCAGCGATAAGTTCGTCCGAGGTAGGTTGGTAATTTTGAATTTTTACCTTTAAAATCATCAGGGTGCATTGAGGTCAGGAAAACCCAATGTCCGTCACTTTCACTCAGGAAAGCATCACCTCCTTTGCTGTCTTTTAAAGAATATTCCCGCCAGAAAATACTGTTTCCGTATTTTTTGACAGTAATTGCAACGACCGTATATTCTACACCGTCAATTTCTCCTTTCTGTCCGACGTCCAAGACAACGTTTTCTGTCGGGACTTTCAAATGTTTGATTTGTTTGTTTCCGGCAACATCGATGAGATGGGAACAGGTTTTACAAACATATTCTTCAACAGGAAAAGTGAGATCTAATTTATTTTCTGATTCGCATGCTGGGCAGACATAGTACATTTTTATCTGTAAATTTTGTGTTTTTGAATGGTATTAGCTTTAAAATACTGAACCACTTCATCTGCAATCTGCTCTACTTTTGTGGTATTGTCCTGTGTATAATTACAAAGGAAAACATCAAAAGTAAGCTGTTTAAATTCCGGCCACGTGTGGATACAAAGGTGAGACTCTTTAAGGATCACTGCGGAAGTAAAGCTATCATTCTCAAAAATATGATTGGTTACTCCTACAATTTCTACATCTTTTGTCTTCAGAATTTCTTCTGTAAACGCCAGAAAACCTTTGCTGTCTAATAACAAATCTTCTGACTCTGTTTCCAAAGTCAGAAGAATATGTAAACCTTTACTTGATAATGGGTTCAATTAATTTTTTCGTAAATATATTATTTTTTTGGAAGAAAAACCTCAGCAAGCATACATCTTGCACTTCCTCCTCCATTTACTTCAATGGTATTCAGGTCTGAATAGATAATTTCGCAGTATTTTTCAATAGCTTCAACTTGTTCTGTAGTTAAAGACTGGTAAGCTGTCTGGCTCATTACCAGGAATTTTTCACCATCTTTATTCTGAACCTGAAGCATATTTCCTGCAAACTGCTGCATCTGCTCTTCTGAAATTTCGATGATTTCTTTTCCGGAACCTTTAATAGTTTCAACTACTTTTTCTCTTTCCAGTTCATCATCAATACAATCAAGACAGATTACGACAAACTTATCTGCCACACACATCATTACATTGGTGTGATAGATAGGAAGCCTTTCTGTACCTACCGTCTGGAATGAATGAAACACAACCGGAGTGAATCCGAATTTTGCACAGAATTCTCTGAACAGTTTTTCATCCAGTCTCAAAGAAACAGAGCCATAAGCAATTTTGTTATCGTGATCGAAAATCATACTTCCTGTCCCTTCCAGGAAATGTCCCTGAGTTTCAGGAAAAGACCAGTCATCAATTTCAGCAACTTCAAATCCCTGTTCTTTGATACTTTCAATAATATCATCTCTTCTTTCTACTCTTCTGTTGGAAGCGAACATCGGATATAAAACCACCTTCCCATCTTTATGGAAGCTTACCCAGTTATTTGGGAAAATAGAGTCAGGAGTATGAGGATCTAATGTATCTTTTATTGTGATCACATTAATTCCTTTACCTCTCAACTTTCCAACAAAGGTATTGAACTCAGCCAAAGCTTTTGACTGGATATCGGAACCTGTCTGTTCTACCTGAAAGTAATTGTTTTTTGCTGTCTCAGCGTTGTAACCGAATGCAATCGGTTCTATCATTAATACTGTATCTGTTGTTTGCATTGTTTTTGATTTAAAAAATTAAAAGATTGAAGATTGAAAGACTACAACTCTCCCACTCTCAAACCCTAAACCACTCCTACTCCATTATTCTCTCACAAGCGGCATTGTAGAGCATCTCAACAAACCACCCATTTTAGAGATTTCTCTGTAAGGGATTTCTTCAACGGTCATTCCCCATACGTTTCTCAAATGGTCATTCATTCTTGTGAATGCTTTGTCTGAAACTACCACATCTGGTGCAATTGAGAAGATATTCGGGAACATTTCAAACATTTCTTCGTCATTGATATGGAAACAGTTTTCTTCTCCGAAAATATCGATAATCAAGCGGTAGTCACTTTCATCAACGAATCCGTTTTTATAAATGATACATTTGTCTTCTCCTACGGGATTGAATGTACAATCCAGATGCAGAATACCTTCAAACGGAACTTTATCGTTTTTCTTCAGCTCCAGGTCAATAATTCTCTTCTTTGGAAAATATTCTTTTAAGATTTCAATGGCGTATTCGTTTGTTCTTGCTGTCTTGTAGTTTCTGTAATCTTCGCTGAAACAGGTTCCGATAAAAATAAAATCATTCCATACGATCACATCTCCTCCTTCAATATGAGCTGTTTCCGGAAGGTTGATGATCTTTCTCCATGCTACTTTCTCAAAAACGCTTTTGTATGCTTCCTGCTCGTCTGCTCTGTCCGCGATCACATTGGAAATGACCATCTTATCGTCAATCACAAAGGCCACATCTCTTGAGAAAACCTGGTTGTAATCTTTGATGATACTTGGACGCAGTACTTCAACGTCATACTTTTTCAGAACTGCTTCAAAAGCGTTCATTTCATTGATAATATCCTCTTCTTTAGGATAAATGTTGTGTTCGATTGAGTAATATGACTTTGCGTCATAACTTTCCTCTAGTGTGGGAACTGCTCCCAGTGAATTAGGCTGGCCTAGAACTACTGACTTCAGCCTACCCGTTTCGTTTTTAATGTTTAGTCTCATAAAGATTTATGCAATACTACAAATATAAGTAAAGGTCTCTATCTGTAAAACTTTTGGATTATTTTATGCATTAAATTTGATCTCCAAAATCAGCACCCTTCAACAAAATTTCCTTGTCTGTAAAGCCAACTGTAGTGAATAGCTCCAAAAACATCTACAACTTACTATTTTCCATCTACATAAGAACAAAAAAACAGATAATTCTATTATTTAATTTCCTATATTAGTGATATAATTTTCGCGAAATTATAATCCATAAAACTTAACTATTAACACCAAAAATCAAAGTTATGAACAAGAACAATCCAGTGCTTAAAAATGCACAAAAATTAGGAAGAGATCAACAAAAATCTGTAATGGGAGGTGCTCCAATCTCAACAGGCAGAAGATGCTGCGAGTGGGATGATGCAGGAAATTGTTATATCTGGACATGCGACAGATGTCAATGTCCATAATAAAAACGAAAGTCTGCTTTTTCAAGCAGGCTTTCTTATCTCGTTCTGTTTTCTTCTTCTGTCTTCTGGGTTTCTTTAACCTGATATTTTGAACTTCCTATAGTATAACTGAGTGAAAATACCAATCGGCTGCTATCCCACCAATGGGTAAAACGATTATCCATAATCTTTTTGTGCCGGAATTCCAGTCGTTGCTCATAGGAATCCAGGAGATTATTAAAACCCAATTTAGTGTTTAGTTGATTATCAAACCACGACTTTTGCACTGATACCTCTACGGTATACCTTGGTTTGATAATGTAAAGGCTGTTCCCCGTTTTTGATTCATAGTTAGCAAATACGTTTACGGTAAATCCTTTTGGAAGGGAAAACACCTGGTTTAGCCTTACTTCAAAATTGTAAATTTTCAATGCAAAAACCTCATCCAGATAAGGCCTGAATTCATCATTATAATATCCTGTGATCTGGCTGGTAATATTCCACCATTTTGTAATTCTGACTGGAAAGCTGGTTTCCAAAACAGCAAAGTTCCTGTACGGAAGATTCGTTCCCAGATACTCCAATACATTTGTTTCCGGATTGTACAGTGGATAACGTGTCATCACATCTTTTTCTTTTCCAACTGTAAAGCTGGTGATCCAGTTTTTATAGCGATAGGTTGCTTTGATCTGATTTGTAAAGGAAGGAAGCAGATAAGGATTCCCTATCCAGTAATTTAGCGGACTGAAATAAAACCGGAACGGATTAAGCTGAGAGAAAACCGGTCTAGTTATTTTCCTGCTGTAAGAAAGAGAAAGTTCACTGGACTTGTTAAAAGTATAATTTGCACTTAACGACGGAAGCCATTTCAGATAGTTTCTTGCAACAACGGAATCCACGGTAACTGCATTGGAAATACTGTTGGTATTTTCAAATCTTAGTCCTGCATTGATCTGTAAACTTCCTATTTTCTGTCTGTAGGCCAGATAACCTGCCCAGATTTTTTCTTTATATGAAAACACATTACTTCTCGCAGGATCAAAGACAAACTGATTTCCGACAGACAATGTATCATACCTGATATTGTTTTGAGTGTCTGAACTGCTGTATTTGAATCCTGCTTCAAGATCTACATGATTAATTTTCTGTGAAGCATCTATCTGTGCAGTATAGATATTAATTTTATTAATCAAATCAGATTTCCAGTAAGACAGAAGATTTAATGTAGCCTTATCTCTATTGATAAAATCATCATTCTGTTTATTTTTAACTGAAAGATAGTTTCCTAAAAAACTGATTTTAAATCCTTTGTTTTGAAAAGAATAATCGGTGGTAATTCCATAATTATCCTGTGAATAACGGGTGGGATTTTCACTGGCGGTATTCAATACTGTCTGGGTTTCATTTTTATCGGTAGTAAAAAGAGAGCCGTCCCGTGTACGGTCATTATCCCTGAAATTACCTCTCAGATTGACTCCAAGTCTGTTTTTATCATTCATTCTGAAATCAGCTCCAGCCTGAATATTATACATCTTCCCAAAATCTTCCTGGTAGGTGTGGGTACGCATAATATTGGTATTTGCCAGCCGCTGCAAAGCCTGATAACGATAGGTAGAAATCCCTTCATTATAACCTGCCTGAAGGCTGTATGTAACTTTTCCCGTATGATAAGATGTATTGAATGCATTTTCCCTGTAATTGAATTTATTGATATACACATTACCATTATAGCTTACTTTCCAGCCGAGACTGATATTCTTTTTTAATTTAATATCAATGATCCCTTTAAATTCGGCATCATATTTTGAAGACGGATTGGTATTCACTTCTACAGATTCCACCATATCTGGAGATAAAGACCGCAAATAGGCCTGCAATTCCTGATTGTTCATCACAACAGGTTTTCCATCGATAAGAACAGCCGGAGCAATTCTTCCGCCAATAAAAATTCCGTCTTCCTGGTCTACTGTAACGCCGGGTGTTTTTCTTAAAACATCAAGAAGATGGGTAGAGGTTTTAAAGTCTCTGTTTCCGGCAACAGATACTATCAGGTTTCCATCATTTAATTTCATCTTTCGCGGAGCTGATTGAAGAATGACTTCAGAAATAGTTGTGGTGGAAGATCTTACCTGAGTCAGAGAATCCGAAAATTTATTTTTTACAATTTCCTGTGCTTTACCAAAAATGGAGAGAAACAGCAGGAATAACAAAAGCCACAATTTGATGATCATAGATTTTAAATTTTATGAAATCAAAAGTATCGGCTTGTCGTAAAAAAGCGGTTTTGAAATTGAAATTCCGCAGTACTGAATTATAAATTTGAACTCTGAAACCTAGGCTCAGTAAGGGTTTGAGTCTGTTTATACAAAAGAGGGGTTGTATTTTTAATTTTCTTGAAAGTTGAAAAGAAAGTTGACTTGGAATTAAATCCTACTTCATAGCCAATCTCCTCAATCTTTAAATAAGATCCGTTTTCTATCATTTCACAGGCTTCATTGATCCTGTATTCATTAATGCAGGTAGAAAAACTTTTTCCCAAGTTATCATTCAGCAATTGGGAAAGCTGGTGAGTTGACATATTCATTCTTGAAGCAAGATCACTCAGTTTTAAATTCGGATTTTTATAGAGCCCCTCTGTATCCATTAATCTTTGTAATCTTGATACAAAATTACCCGCCTGTTCTCCGGAAATCTTTTTATTGGAATATTTTTCTGTTTCTTTTACGGGAAGCTGCTGATATTTTTTATTGAATAGAATTAAAAAATTGGCATACAGTACAAATGAAAATACCAGACTTCCTCCTGCACAATATATCTGTACCCAACCCGTTGAAATCAACTGATAAGTCAAAAAGATAATCACATTACTGATCAGTACCGGAAGAACAAATTTGTTTGGGCTCTTATGGTTTTGCTTTGAAAAGTTATAGTACTGGTAAACTGTAAGGAATACAAATATAGACCAAACGGTATAAATAAATGTTCCAAAATAATGTTCCCATGTAACAGGGAAAAGCAGATATAATAAACCGACAGCTCCTAAAGTTAGTGTTAGTATTCCAAACCATTTCTGACAGTTTTTCCAATCAAACTGGTCTTGCTGAAAGGAAGATTTCACATAGTAATATAGAGCTGGTCCGGTGAAAAATAAGGCTGAAAGCCCCAAATGCGGGATAATTCTCGGCAAGTCGGGATAAAAGTAAATGCATACGGAAATTCCTACTCTTGAACTTAGCATGAGAAGAAGAAGACCCAGGAAAAAATCCGGCAGATACTTCAGTTTTTTAACAAACAACAGATAAATTCCCAGCAGAAGTCCGTTGAATGCTCCTACTGCACTGAAGAAAAATAACATCTGTTGTCCGAAAGTCATGATAATTAATTTATTCTTAAATAATGAAACATTTGAGTTCGCAGTTTATTATAAGGTCTGGTCATTCAATCATTCAGTTCTGAGCATATCAATAATTTCATAAAAGCAAAATTAACAAATTATTGGATTCAATTTCAGCAACATATATGTTTTTCTAAGAAATATTGCAGATCATTATTTCTTTCCCATTCTCATATTCTTTCCCCCATTCACATAAGCTTTTCAGGATAGGGATAAGGTCTTCGCCTTTGTTTGTCAGTATATACTCAATTCCGGAAGGAATAGTATCGGGAATGTCTTTTTTAATAATAATCTTATGGGTTTCCAATTCCTTTAGCTGTCTTCCTAAAACCTGTTCAGAAATATTAGGTAATTCTTTCTTCAAAAGATGAAACCTGTTGTTTCCTTCCGATATCGAATAAATAATCTGCGATTTCCAGCGTCCGCTGATAATGCTTACAGCAGAATTCAGTTCACAGATACCGAACAGAAACTGTTCGTTTGCCGCATTGGTTGAAGTTTCTTTTCTCATAATGATCACTCACAATTTTGTTCGTTATTGTAATTCACAGACAGCTTGCAGAAATTTACCTCAAAATTACAAAATTATGTATACAAAAAACATTCTGTTGATTATTGCCATCCTAATAAACCTGCAACTATTCAAAGCGCAGGAAAAATGGATTCTAAAATCCAGATTTATATCAAAACCAGATACGGTACTTATTTTCAAACCTAAAACCTATGATATGAAAGAGAAATATCCATTAGTATATTTACTGCATGGGTACAGTCAAAATTATCGTCAATGGTCACAAACAACAGACCTTCAGAAATTTTCTGATCAATATAAAATGATTATTGTCTGCCCGGATGGGTTTACAACATGGTATATAAACAGTCCTTATGATAAAGGGTCAAGAGCTGAAGATTTCTTTTTTAAGGAGCTGGTTCCCAAGGTTCATAAAAATTTCAGCATCGACAAAAAAAATGTTTTCATCAGTGGATTGAGCATGGGAGGATATGGTGCTATCCGATATTTTTTGCTTCATCAGGATTATTTCAATACTGCCGGAAGTACAAGTGGTGCCTTTTCGTTAGATCCTAATGTTATGCGAAATGCAAGTTTACAATTCTTTAATACAACCAGAATTACTGATGATCTGAACAAAACATTAGGTTCACCGGAAGAATGGAGTCAATATAATATTTCAACACTTTTAAAAGCTTATAATAAAGGAAATCCTTTTCTAATAGATTGCGGCACGGAAGATATACTTTATCCTTCCACGATTGAAATTAGAGATATTGCCGATAGTCTGAAAACTCACATTACATTTATTTCTCAACCGGGAAATCATAATACAGAATATTGGAAAAAATCCATTGAGCATCATTTCATTTTTTTCAGGCAACATTTTAAATAAAAAATCCCAAAGCAAGCTTTGGGATTTTTTATGGTATAAGCAAATATTATCTGCTTGCAATGTCGATGTAGTTTCTTTCCTGAGCACCTTGGTAAACCTGTCTTGGTCTTCCGATAGGGTCTCCTTTCAGTCTCATTTCTTTCCACTGAGAGATCCATCCCGGAAGTCTTCCCAATGCAAACATTACTGTAAACATTTCTGTAGGGATTCCTAACGCTCTGTAGATAATTCCTGAATAGAAGTCTACGTTTGGATATAGTTTTCTTTCTACGAAGTACTCGTCTTCAAGGGCAACTCTTTCTAACTGCATTGCAATGTCAAGAGCTTTATCCTGAATACCTAATGCTGTAAGGATATCGTCAGCAGCTTTCTTGATGATTTTCGCTCTTGGGTCGAAGTTTTTGTACACTCTGTGTCCGAATCCCATTAGACGGAAGTTATCAGCTTTATCTTTAGCTTTAGCAACATATTTAGATACATCACCACCATCTTTCTCGATCAATTCAAGCATTTCGATTACTGCCTGGTTGGCACCACCGTGAAGTGGTCCCCAAAGTGCAGATACCCCAGCAGAGATAGAAGCGAAAAGACCTGTGTGAGCAGAACCTACCATTCTTACTGTAGAAGTAGAACAGTTTTGTTCGTGGTCTGCGTGAAGGATTAATAATTTATCTAAAGCATTTACAACTACCGGATCGATTTCGAAATCAGCGTTTGGTAATCTGAACGCCATTTTGTAGAAGTTCTCTACGTAGTTTAGGTTGTTATCACCGTGGTTTAATGGTAAACCTTGAGTTTTTCTGTAAGTCCAGGCACAAAGGTGAGAGAACTTAGCGATCATCAGCTCAGCTGCGTGATCCATTTCTTCTTTAGAGTTTACGTTAACTGCTTTCGGGTTGAAAGCTGTCAAAGCAGAAGTTAAAGAAGATAAAACTCCCATAGGGTGAGCAGAACGAGGAAAAACATCAATGATCTTTTTCATTTCGTCTGCGATGAAGTTATATTTTTTAATATTGTTGTCGAATGAAGTAAACTGATCCTGAGTAGGTAATTCTCCATGTAATAAAAGATACATTACTTCTGTGAAGTTAGATTTTTCAGCAATCTGCTCAATTGGATAACCTCTGTAGAATAATTCTCCTTTATCTCCGTCTAAGTAAGTGATGTCGCTAATAGTAGCTCCTGTATTTTTGTAACCTAAATCCAGAGTGATCAAACCTGTCTGGTCTCTTAATTTTGAAATATCAATCCCTCTGTCTCCGATAGTACTATCCACGATTGGATATTCATATGAATTACCGTCGTAATTCAATATTACTTTGTTGTCTGACATTATTTATTTATTTTTTTTAAATATACCACTTTCCATAAAATACGGCAAACTAAAAATTTCGCTTGCCGTTATTTATAAATTCGATTAATTATCTTTTGATTTTAAAAGCTTCCAATCCTGGGAAAATCGCAGTTTCGCCTAAAGCTTCTTCTATTCTCAATAGTTGGTTGTATTTTGCCATTCTGTCTGATCTTGAAGCTGAACCTGTTTTGATCTGTCCACAGTTCATTGCTACTGCTAAATCAGCGATGGTAGAATCTTCAGTTTCTCCTGATCTGTGAGACATTACTGAAGTGAATTTGTTGTTCTGAGCCATTTGTACGGCTGCCATTGTTTCAGAAAGGGAACCAATCTGGTTTACTTTTACAAGGATAGAGTTTGCAATGTTTTCTTTTACTCCTCTTGATAATCTCTCTACGTTAGTCACAAATAAATCATCTCCTACCAACTGTACTCTGTCACCAATTTTATCAGTTAACATTTTCCAACCTTCCCAGTCATTTTCCTGCATACCATCTTCAATAGAAATGATTGGATATTTAGCAGCCAGTTCAGCAAGGTAAGAAACCTGCTCACTGCTTGAAAACTGAGCAGCATCCGGAGTCTGGAATTTTCTGTAATCATAAACTCCGTCTTTGTAGAATTCTGACGCAGCACAGTCTAATGCCAACATGATGTCATCACCAGGCTTGTATCCTGCTTTTTCGATCGCCTGAAGTAAGGTATCCAAAGCATCTTCAGTTCCTTTGAAAGTAGGAGCAAAACCACCTTCGTCACCTACCGCAGTAGATAGACCTCTTGAATGAAGAATAGATTTAAGATTGTGGAAAATCTCAGTTCCTTTTCTCAACGCATGAGAGAAAGAATCTGCTTTTACCGGCATAACCATAAATTCCTGGAATGCGATAGGAGCATCTGAGTGAGATCCACCATTAATTACATTCATCATTGGAACAGGAAGTGTATTAGCATTCACTCCTCCTACATATTTATAAAGTGGCATTCCCAATTCCGCAGCTGCAGCTCTTGCTACGGCTAAAGAAACACCAAGAATAGCATTAGCACCAAGATTTCCTTTGTTAGCCGTTCCATCAAGATCAATCATAATCTGATCGATATAGTTTTGTTCAAAAACCGGCTGTCCAACTAAATTCTCTGCAATTACTTCTTTTACATTTTCAACAGCTTTCAGAACTCCTTTCCCTTGATATTCTGAACCACCGTCGCGTAATTCTACCGCTTCGTGTTCTCCTGTAGATGCTCCTGAAGGTACAGCAGCACGGCCCATTGCACCGCTTTCTGTAAATACATCTACTTCGATTGTAGGGTTACCTCTGGAATCTAAAATCTGTCTTGCTTCTATATAAGAAATTGCACTCATTTTTTATTTTTTTTAGTTTAGACAAATTTAATCAAAATTTAACTTTTAGGGGTATTTCGAGGGATTTTTTTGAAATAAATCCAAGTTAAATTTTCGTTAATTTATATTATGATAATTCCAACTTTAAAAGGAACAAAAAACCTTTTTGAACATTCAAAAAGGTTTTTCTAAGTTATGATGTAGTTATTGAATTTTCTTTTCATCAGCAGGATCTACAAAAACACTCTTCTTTTCAGAATCCAATCCCCAATTAAGGCCCAAAAATGAAATAAGATTATCTTTTTCTCCATAATTTTTCCCAAAGGCTGCATTGATGTATACTTTATCTGAAACCTTATAAGCAATCAAGCCACTGGAACGAAAGGTATTTTCGATATCATTAATACGATAAATATATTCGTAAGAAATAGAGAACCTTTTATAGGTAAATTCAGCTTTCCCACCTAAATCACAGTTTTTTGTTCTTAGGAACTGTTGATTAGCATCTAAATTTGTTCCATCATCTAAATATCTGACTATACCGTAGAAATTGAGTCTTTTCTCTACATTTGGTTCATCACTTTTAGCAAAATCAAAACCTGTATTTAAGGTTAACCAAAATCCTAATTTTCCAAAATGATTGTTTGAAAATTTATTATCTGAGAAAAAAGTACTGTAACCTCCTGCAAAATCTGCAGAAATGAGAGGTGGTGCTTCCAGCAGATTCCTGTAATAGTCCGCTTCTTTTGAGCTTTTATACTTTTCAGCAAATTTTTTCTTAAAACGAGCTTTGCCTTTTTCAAAAATTTCTGCTTTGGCATCATCTTTAACACCAGCTCTCATACATGAATCACTTAATAATTTATGTTCATTTGAATGTACCCAATCTTTGTTGATATTACTCAAAACGCCTTTCAGTCTAGCATCATGAGCCAGTATTGAATCTTTATTCTTCCTTGTCCGAACTCTTATCAAAGTACTTCTAACACTGAAGGCAAAGGAAGGGTTTTTCATTTCGTCCCCGGTGCCTAGTGATAAATCTCTTACAAATCCTAATGAAAATGAAGCTTTTTTAACTTCACTGAAAGCATTCCATTTATATTTCATTTCATTATCACTTCCCTTTACAGTATTATATCCTGCATATTTAGAAGAATTCATATTACTTGATGGTAATAGCCAGAATGGAGTAATTTCAAAAGCATAACTGTCTGGAATACCTTCACTTTTTTTAAAAGAATTTACTAAACTCAGAACAATTGCTTTTTTTGATTTGACAATTTCAAGCTCTGATGGGGAAACTCCTAAAAGTACAACAGAAGGTGCTGTTGTAATTTCTAATTCTTTCAACTCAATATTAATGTCTTTTTTTTGCTGTGCATAAAAGACCAAAGGAAAGAAAATGAGTATTAGAATAAAATTTTTCATAAGGTAATATGTTCAATGGTTATAAATTTTACAGAACTGATCCTATCCTCACTGTCCAAATCTTTGCTTGTTTTCTTTTTAAAAGGTTGCAAAGGACCAATTACATTAAGAAGAGAGTATGTAATCTGTGTTTGCTGAATCGCATTATCTAAATTTTTCTTAGGTATACCTTCAAAAGAAAATTCATGATTAATTTCAATAGTTTTTCCCTTAAGATCACTAAACGATCCTATTTTCTCTCTTTTTTCGTAATCAAATTCTTTAACTCCGGGAATAGTGACAAGAGTACTGCAGGTGCCTGTAGATGATACAGTGATTTCTAAAAATACGTCTTGATTATCTGCGAGGTCAAATTTTAAGGTTTTTGATGATTTTACAGCTTTCATGGCATCTGGTTTTTTAAAGTTATTTGTTTATTATTTTCTCGGTGTAGGAGATAAAAGGCCGGCCAAAGCTCCAATAGCTCCTGATGAAATGGTTGCAAAGATTGTTACCAGCTGATTATCTTTGGGCTGCCCATTACTCCATGCGGAAATAAGAATAAGTCCTGCAATAATTCCAATAATTGCCAGACCAAGCATAATGACTATAATTCTATAGATCCAATAATCTGTACCTCTCCCATTTCGGATTTCCACATTTTTTAAGGCTTCTATAGGATTAGTCTTAAATTTTTCCTGAAGATCTGTGTTGTTTTTTAAAGCAGCTTCCAAATCTCCAATACTGTCATTAATAAGAGTTTTCATGGCTTTTAGTTTTTATAGATCAAATTTCCCTCTAAAAAACACACCAGTCAATTACACAAAGGGGTAGTTTTTATACTATTATTTTAAAAATCAGGCATGTTCCGGGGTTTTCGGATAAAATATGACATTCACCGGATAATTCATTCATTCTCCTTTTCATATTTCGGAGGCCATTTCCTTCTTTTTCGTTGTCAGAAATCCCGACTCCGTTATCTGATATTTTCATAGAAAAGCTATTTTTTTCCTGTGAGAATGAAAGTTTCAATGTATTTGCATGACTGTGTTTGTATACATTATTCACAGCTTCTTTTAAACAGAGAAAAAGATTACGCCTCATTTCAGTTGAAATGGAAGTTTCTGCGGTGATATCTTCACATTCTGAAAGCAGCACTATTTTTGTTTTTTTTAAAAAATTTCCTGTATATGATATCGCATAATCGATAAAACTGCCTAATGTATCATTTCCTGAGTTCAGGCTCCAAAGCATTTCCCGCATAGAAATATTCATTTCTTCAGAGGTTTTCAAAAGTTCATCAATATCGCTTTGCAGATCATCATCTTCTGCTTTCTGCTTTAGAAATTCTGCCTGTAGTTTCAATGCAGAAATTCCGGCTCCCAGATCATCATGCATATCATGGGAAATACGTTCGCGTTCCTGCTCAAGAATTTTTTGTTTTTCGAGTTCTTTCTGAAGAAGCTGATTTTGGTGCTCAGATTCTTTGAGCTGTTGTTCTTTGAGATATAAAAGCTGCTTTCGATTGTACATCAATACGACGAAAATAATGAAGCCTACAAAGAACAACATTATGATAGCAGCAAGTATGTAAGTAAATTTAAATTCTTCTGGAAGTTGGTTCATTATTAACAAATATTAGTCCTACTAGAAATAAAAGATACGTTACTATATTGATTAAAGAAAAAACTGATATTAAGAAATTTAGTAAACCAGAATCATTTTCCTGAAGAAAATACATGGGAATAGCCCTGAAAATAAAAACTACAGACCAGATTAAAATGGCAGAACTTATCCAAAATAAAAAATCACTTACAATAGTCTTTTCGTTTACATTTTTCAGTTTAAAAATATACCATGATATTGAAATAAAAATAAAAAAGACAGGAAGACTTATAATGGAAATAAACTCTAATTTCTCAACATTCTGGATTTGTGATTTGTAAAAAATAAAGGAAATTAAAATTATGGAAAGTAGAAGATTTAAAACTCTAAAAACTTTATTCTTTATACTCATCTGGTAAATACAACCAAAATAAAGTATTGATAAAATAATATAAACTGTGAATAACAGGTTCCTATTAAATGCTATCAGAGTATGTATATTTACAGGAATAATATCTATTAATATGACCATCAATAGATATAAAAAAAAATAAAATTGTTGTTTGGATTTATTTTTAATTAATCCAATATATAATGAATAAAAAAAACTTATCAAAACAACAATTTCATAAATTAAGTTCAGAATCATGGACACTGATTTGGACAAAGAGAGTTCATATCATAATCTGAAACATTATCCACAACTTTATTACTTTCATCAATAGAATCAAAAACTACTGTTAACTGATTAGGCGAATAAGCTCTATCAATTAATTTTTTGACTTCTAATGAAGACACCTCAATTTCACCATTTTCAATACCATAAGTCTCCAGCGCTCTTATTTCTGCTGCATCTAAAGTGCTCGCTAAGCAAACATTAACTGTAACAATTTTATTATCGTTATGGTATTTATTATAAAGCACAATTTTAGAATAATATGCTAATAACTCTATTCTGGGGATCATTACAAAATTTGTATATCCTTGCTCTTGAGTTGTTATACCTCCAACTAGTGACTGAAATACAGCTTCAAATTTTTGCTTTACCACATCAAAGTCTGCTTTTCTTACATGAACTTGATTATATGATGAGTATATCGCATTGTACTCATTCAATTCAGTTCTATCCATTGCTCTCGAATACATGAGACACAAAGAATTTTCAAATCCATTCAACTGAGAATAGCTCCCACTAAACTCATCCTTATAATGAGTAAAATATATTCTAATATGATTGTAAGAATCTTCGTCTTTCTCTACAACCCACAGCATATCTTCCAAATTGTCTAAACTTAAAGCGTAAGTTTCTTTAAAACCAACGTTTTTACCTCTAAAGACAGGAGCAATATTTAGTCTAAATTTTTCTTTCATCCTATCAGCTATTAATCTTGGTATTTTTATCATTTCTGTACCAAAATTTCTTGCCTTAGATAAAGACATTTGAGATGATGCCATTCTTTCTGTTTCTTTTGTGTTCATGATTTCTTAGTTTTTTGATTGGTTAAACTTATTAATAGCCTCCACTTTATTATTTACGTGAAGTTTTCTGTAGATATTTCCAACGTGTTTTTTTACGGTATCAATGCTGATACATTTTTGGTCTGCAATTTCTTTGTAAAGAAGTCCTTCAGAAAGAAGTTCAAGAATTTCCTTTTCACGCTCCGTAAGTTCATCAAACCCTTTTATTTCCGGAAGTTTTCTTTCAAAATGTTTGAGAACTTTTCTGGCAATGGAAAAACTCATAGGAGCTCCACCCTGGTAAACATCCCGGATAGATGAGAGGATCTTGTCCATACTTTCTCCTTTTACTAGATAGCCCATCGCACCAGCTTTTAAAGAATTAAAGATCTTTTCATCCTCCTCAAAACTGGTACACATAATGAACTGTGTATTCGGCATTTCTTTTCGCAGTTTTTCTATGATTTCAATTCCGAGCATATCCTGCAACTGGATATCCATCATCACGACATCGGGGGAGATAGCAGGAAGGTTTTGCATGGCATCATTTCCATCAAAGAACTGAGCAATTACCTTCATATCATCTTGGTAATTGATTACTTTCTTCAACGCGTTGTTGTAGTTTTTTTCGTCTTCTACTATGGCGATGGAAATACTCATGACTTATTTTGTTTGTAGCAAATTTCAACAGAAAACAAATTGAAATCAATTACACCTTCGGGTAATATTAGTATTTGAGTTACGGCTATGGTTTAGTTTTTAGCTGTTATTAAATTTAATCAATTTTTCATTTTAAAAACAACAATAATTTAATTATTTTACAATAAATTAAAGAAAAGTCAAATAAATTTAAACTTATATTTAAAAATTAATTTTTATTTCGTAAGCTGATCAAGAATAGGATGCTCAATACCGCTTACTGTATTATGAAATTTAATTTGCTCAAAGATCTGAATCAGGTTTCTACCTTTTTTCAACCATACCCCGGGAATGTAAAGTGTTTGTTGAGGGCCTGCAGTACTCCAGTATCTTCCTGCATTTTTTCCATTGATAAAAACAATTCCTTTTCCAAAATTTCTCATATCAAGAAAAGTATCTCCTGTTTCATCCAGTGTAAATTCAGCTTCCTGAATTACGGGTGAGTGAACGGCAATGTGTTTTTGTTTAAAAGTATGTTTGGGAAAAGTATCAAAAGGCATTGGAAGCATTTCCCAGTTTCCGGAGACTTCAGTTCCGTTGATTTTTACCGGACTGATAATTCCTTTTAAATTATT
Organism: Chryseobacterium sp. GVT01B; assembly: GCF_019970045.1. GTDB lineage: Bacteria > Bacteroidota > Bacteroidia > Flavobacteriales > Weeksellaceae > Chryseobacterium. The sequence continues at coordinate 672,063 of NZ_JAHXYI010000001.1, read as the reverse complement.
AACAATCTCTGCTCCATAATTAATCCTGCCCATATTTTCAACCAGAATCTCCAATCGGTCCCCTGATTTAATTTCAATGTCAAGATCATATTTTTTGTTCACCCTGTTCAATTCTCCTTCCCATTTGCCATTGATGTATATATTGGCATAATCACGTAATCCTTTTATTTCTAATTTACCTTTCTTATCATTATCAAATTTTCTTCTGTAGAGAACATATCCGTTTCCGATATTCAGATCTTCAAAGGTGAGTGGTTTGTCACTCACAACAGGTTTTTGACGATTGGTAAGATCAAAAATGCAATTTATTTTTGAAAATTTAATGGAGGGGATAGTAATGACCTTCATCGGCTTTGGAATATCAGGAAGTGTATTCTGATATATTTTTTGAAAAATTTCTCTCAGCGCATTATATTTTGGAGTGGCCCATCCTGCTTCATTGATGGGAGCATCATAATCATAGCTTGTAATATCCGGCTGTATATCGTGATTCTTATCGTAATTTGCACCGCTTGTAAATCCAAAGTTGGTTCCGCCATGAATCATATAATAATTAAAAGAAATTCCGTTTTTTATATACGTCTCTGTTTGCTTTACCACTTCTTCTGTAGTAACCTTAACAAAGGGTTCTGCCCAATGATCAAGCCATCCGGGGTAATATTCGGCAACCATGTAAGGACCTTGCCCTCCATTATATTCATTTATACTTTTCTTTAAAATATCAATATCACCTTCTCCGTTTGCTGTTGGTATCGCTCCTTCAATAGAACCACCTTTAAAAAGCGAACTTCCATCTGAAGTAAATAACGGAACCGAAACTCCGCTGTTCAAAAGCATCTCTTTTATCTTATGGCTGTATTTTCTGTGCTCTTCGAGAGGAATATCTTTTCTTTGAGCGACATAAGATCCAAATTCATTTTCAGCCTGGACCATAATCACTGGACCACCATTATTGATCTGCAAGGGGACTATTTGCTTTGCCAACTGATTAATATATTTCCGGCATTCTTCGAGAAAAGCTTTATTGTCTCTTCTTATCTCAAGATCTTTGTTTTTTTGCAGCCACCAAGGATATCCACCAAATTCCCACTCAGCACAAACATAAGGTCCTGGCCGAATAATAACATATAAACCAACTTCTTGTGCTGTTTTTATAAACTTTCTCAGATCCTTTTCGCCAGAAAAATTCCATTTTCCCGGGGCCTCTTCATGGTAATTCCAAAATACATAAGTAGTAACTGTATTTAAACCCATTGCTTTCATCATCTCCAACCGATGCTTCCAATATTCTGACGGAACTCGCGGATAATGCATTTCTCCGGAATACACTGTAAATGGTTTATCATTTAAGAAAAAACTCCCATGTTTAATTTCAAATTTTCCTTTTTGAGAAAACAGAGTATTCAGGGAGAAAAATAAAAGAATGATACATAAATAACGGCTAAAATTTCTCATATTGTAAGGCATGATTTTTGTAAAATTAAAATATAAAAATCAATTGAATATCAAATAATATAATCATGAAAAAAAGTCTTTTAGCACTCGGTGCTGTACTTGCATTAACAGTTATCGGCTGTAAAAAAAATGAGAGCGGAAATAAAAGCGTTATCAAAACAGACAGTTCGGAAACTGTAGTTACAGACAACAACGGAAAAATAGATTCGGTAACACAAAGTTCTTCAACGGTAGATGTAAACGGTCAGAAAATTGAAAAAACAGATTTTGTTTATAAAGCTACAGACGGAACCTTAGTGAAAGTTGTATTCAAAAACGATCCAAAAGAGAGTACAGTAGCTATTACCAGCAACAAGAAAACTTTTACATTACCTAAGACAGAATCCAAAGGTGATGAAACGATTTACAAGAAAGATGATATGACCGCAAGGGTAAAAGGAGACAGCCTTCACCTTGAACAAGGTAATAATATTATTGAGTTGAAAAGAACAAAGATCTAAAATAGCAATGTCCTTCAATATTGAGGGACATTTTATTTTGTAAGTATATTAAAGGAAATAAAAAAACCATCCGGATTCCGGATGGTTTTTTTATATATCTGAATGAATATTATTCTTCAGTTTTTTCTTCAGTAGTGTCAGCTTTAGCTTCTTCTACTTTCTCTTCTACTGCAGGTGCTTCAGCTACTACAGCTTCAGCTTTTTTAGGTGCAGCAGTTGATCTTCTGCTTCTTCTTGTAGCTTTTTTCTCTTCAGCATTAGGGTTGTAAAGCTCATTGAAATCTACTAATTCGATAAGAGCAGTATCAGCAGCATCACCTGGTCTGAATCCTGTCTTGATGATTCTTGTATAACCACCGTTTCTTTCAGCGATTTTAGGAGCTACAGTTCTGAATAATTCAGCAACCGCAAATTTATTTTGAAGGTAAGAGAATACTACTCTTCTGTTGTGTGTAGTATCTTCTTTTGCTTTTGTTAATAGAGGCTCAACATATACTCTTAAAGCTTTCGCTTTAGCTACAGTAGTGTTGATTCTTTTATGCTCAATTAGAGAACAAGCCATATTAGAAAGTAAAGCACTTCTGTGAGAAGCTGTTCTTCCTAAGTGATTGAATTTTTTACCGTGTCTCATTATTAATTATTTATCAGCGTCTAACTTATATTTTGCAACGTCGAAACCGAAGTTAAGACCTTTTGAATGCACTAATTCTTCTAGTTCTGTCAAAGATTTTTTACCAAAATTTCTGAATTTCATCAAATCAGACTTACTGTAAGAAACCAATTCTCCAAGAGTTTCTACTTCAGCTGCTTTTAGACAGTTAAGGGCTCTTACAGAAAGATCCATATCTGCTAATTTAGACTTAAGAAGTTGTCTTGTGTGAAGAGTTTCTTCATCGTACTGGATAGATGCTTTTACAGCTTCAGTTTCAAGCGTGATTCTCTCATCAGAGAATAGCATGAAGTGATAAATTAATATCTTAGAAGCTTCAGTTAAAGCATTCTGAGGGCTGATAGACCCGTCAGTTTCTATATCTAATACAAGTTTTTCGTAGTCTGTTTTTTGCTCTACACGATAATTTTCAATGCTATATTGTACTTTCTTGATCGGCGTAAAAATAGAGTCGATAGCAATAGTTCCTACAGGAGCATTGTTTGACTTATTTTGTTCAGAAGGCACATACCCTCTACCTTTTTCAATATTGAAAGTAATTTCGAAAGTTACATCACTGTTTAGGTTGCAAATCACTAGATCCGGGTTTAAAACCTCAAATCCATTGATAGACTTACCTAAATCACCAGCAGTAATAACCGTTTGACCTGAAACTTTAGCAACAACCTGCTCGTTAGCCTGGCCTTCTGCTGCAGCTTTTAATCTTACCTGCTTAAGGTTAAGAATAATTTCGGTAACGTCTTCGATTACTCCTGGAATAGTTGAAAATTCGTGCTCTACACCTTCTATTTTGATAGATGAAATAGCGTATCCTTCCAGAGAAGAAAGCAACACTCTTCTCAAAGCATTACCGATTGTAAGCCCGAAACCTGGTTCTAAAGGTCTGAATTCGAATTGACCTTTAAATTCATCAGAGTTAAGTAAAATTACTTTATCGGGTTTTATGAATTGTAAAATTGCCATATTATTGGGTTGAGCAAAAATTTGATTAAAAAATTATTTAGAGTAAAGTTCCACGATAAGGTTCTCCTTGATGTCTTCCGGAATCTGGATTCTTTCAGGAGCAGAAATGAAGGTACCTTCTTTCTTCTCATCGTTGAATTGTAACCACTCATAGTTTGACTTAGAAGCCAATGCATTGGTAACAACATCAAGAGACTTAGACTTTTCTCTTACAGCGATTACATCACCAGCTTTTACCAAGTAAGAAGGGATATTAAGAATTTCTCCGTTCACAGTGATGTGTCTGTGAGAAACTAATTGTCTAGCTCCAGATCTAGTTTTAGCAAAACCTAATCTGAAAACTACGTTATCCAATCTTGATTCACAAAGTTGTAATAGAACTTCACCTGTTACACCTTTGCTTCTGTGTGCTTTTTCAAATAAGTTAGCAAACTGTCTTTCTAAAATACCGTAAGTATATTTAGCTTTTTGTTTTTCAGCTAACTGAACTGCATATTCTGATTTTTTAGCACCTCTTCTTTTGTTAGGACCATGTTGTCCTGGCGGTTGGTTCTTTCTTTTTTCGAAGTTTTTATCATCTCCGTAGATTGCAGCACCAAACTTTCTAGCAATCTTAGTTTTAGGTCCAATATATCTTGCCATAATGGGTAAATTCTAAAAATTAAACTCTTCTTCTTTTTGGTGGTCTACATCCATTGTGTGGCATTGGAGTCACATCAATGATTTCGCTAACTTCAATTCCTGAATTGTGAATAGATCTGATAGCAGATTCTCTACCTGCACCTGGACCTTTCACAAACACCTTTACTCTTCTTAATCCAGCTTCATGAGCTACAGCAGAGCAATTTTCAGCTGCCATTTGAGCAGCAAAAGGAGTGTTCTTTTTAGAACCTCTGAATCCCATTTTACCGGCAGATGCCCAAGAGATAACCTCTCCACTTTTATTTGTTAAAGAAATGATGATGTTATTGAAAGAAGCTTGAATATGTGCTTCACCAATAGCTTCAACTTTTACTTTTCTTTTTTTAACTACTTTACTTTGTTTTGCCATAATTCCTAACGATTATTTACTTGCCTTTTTCTTGTTAGCAACTGTTTTTCTCTTTCCTTTACGGGTTCTAGAGTTGTTTTTCGTTCTCTGGCCTCTTAAAGGTAATCCTAGTCTGTGACGTATTCCTCGTTGGCATCCTATGTCCATCAATCTCTTGATGTTCAATTGCACTTCAGATCTTAACTCTCCTTCTACTTTAACGTTTTCAGAGATATATGTTCTGATTGCAGCCAATTCATCGTCATTCCATTCGTTGACTTTCTTGTCTTCGCTGATACCGGCAGCTTTAAGGATTTCAGAAGAAGTACTTCTTCCTACTCCATAGATGTAAGTTAAACCGATAACACCTCTTTTGTTTTTTGGTAAATCAATACCTGCAATTCTCGCCATAATTTAATGTTAGCCTTGTCTTTGTTTAAATTTTGGGTTCTTCTTGTTGATTACGAACAGTACACCTTTTCTGCGTACGATTTTGCAATCAGCGCTTCTTTTTTTAATTGATGCTCTTACTTTCATTTTGATAGTATTTATTTTTTACAAATGCCAAATGGAAAGTGTATTCCATTTGGCTAATTGTTTTAATATCTAAATGTGATCCTCCCTTTTGTTAAATCATAGGGAGACATTTCTAGTTTTACCTTATCACCAGGTAAAAGTTTAATATAGTGCATTCGCATTTTACCGGAAATATGAGCAATAAGAATATGCCCATTTTCAAGTTCTACACGGAACTGAGCGTTCGAAAGTGCTTCCGTTATAACGCCGTCTTGTTCAATATGTTTTTGTTTTGCCATAAATTAATATCCAGTCGTTCTAGACAGTTTAGACTGCATTAAGCCATCATAATGATGATTCAGCAGATATGTATTAATCTGTTGAACAGTATCTAAAATTACACCTACCATAATTAATAGTGACGTTCCCCCGAAAAATAGGGCAAACGCATCTGTCTGAACAAAGCTTCCATGCACAATTGCTGGAAGGACTGCAAAGATAGATAAAAAAATTGCACCTGGCAAGGTAATTTTTGATAAAATATCATCTAAGTAATCTGCTGTCTCTTTCCCTGGTCTTACTTTCGGTACTAAACCTCCATTTCTCTTCAAATCATCAGCCATCTGGTTTACCGGAATTGTAATTGCAGTATAGAAAAACGAGAAGATAATAATTAATAGCGCAAACAATACATTGTACTGCCAGCTAAAAACATTCTTGAAACCTGCAAGAAAAGTGTTAGACTCATCGAATTTTGTTAATAATCCTGGTACGAACATCAATGCCTGAGCAAAGATAATCGGCATTACACCAGCAGCATTTACTTTCAATGGAATCCATTGTCTTGCGCCCTGCATAAGATTCTTGTTTACACCTCCTCTTGCTTGAGCTCTGCTTACATACTGAATTGGAATTTTTCTAACAGCCACAGATAAAATCACGGCCAGAAGAACAACTACCATCCAGAATAATACTTCAATAAGGATCATGATAGATCCCATTCCTCCTTTTCCGTTCTGCACGGCCATCTCCTGTACGAATGCTTCAGGTAATCTTGAAAGGATCCCAACCATAATAAGGATGGAAATACCATTTCCGATTCCTTTGTCGGTAATCTTTTCACCTAACCACATTGCGAATACTGAACCAGCAACCAGGATTACAATACTTGGCAACCAGAACATGATAGAATTTGGCTCTACAAAATATGCAGATTGGAACTGAGCATACGGTAAGAATAATTGAGTAATAGAAGTTAAATAAGAAGGTGCCTGTACCAGACAAACTCCAATTGTTAACCATCTTGTAATTTGGTTCAATGTATTTCTACCTGACTCTCCATCTTTCTGAAGCTTCTGAAGATAAGGAATAGCCATTCCCATCAACTGAACAATAATAGAAGCAGAAATATAAGGCATGATACCCAACGCCATTACGGAAGCGTGGCTGAAAGCTCCCCCCGTAAACGACGAAAGCAAGCCAAGGAGACCTGCTCCTTGCTTGTTACCGCCTTGATTTTTATAATGCTCTAAGAGATCTCCCACCTCTGCAAGGTTAATTGCCGGAAGTGAGATATAAGATGCGAATCTATACACAAGGATAATACCTAACGTAAAGAGAATTTTGTCTCTTAACTCCTTTAGGCTCCATATATTTTTAAGTGTTTGTATAAATTCTTTCATTAGTAAGTATTATAAGGTAATTGCTTTTCCACCTGCCTTAGCAATAAGCTCTTCAGCAGATTTAGTGAATTTGTCAGCAGAGATTGAAACCGCAGATTTCAATTCTCCTCTACCCATAATTTTCACTAATTCGTTTTTAGAAACTATCCCGTTTGCTACTAAAACTTCTTTCGTGATATCTCCAGTGATGGATTTGTTCTCGATTAAAGTTTGAATAGTATCAAGGTTAACTCCTCTAAACTCTTTTCTATTTACGTTTTTGAAACCGAATTTAGGTAATCTTCTTTGTAAAGGCATCTGTCCACCTTCGAAACCGATTTTCTGAGAATAACCAGCTCTAGCTTTCTGACCTTTGTGTCCTTTTGTTGAAGTACCTCCTTTTCCACTACCTTGACCTCTACCAATTCTTTTTGAGTTGAAAGTAGATCCTGCAGCAGGTTGTATATTATTTAAATTCATTTTAATTTCTCTTTTATAAAATTATTTTTGAACTTCTAGTAAGTGACCTACAGCAGCTATCATTCCTAAGATAGAAGGAGTAGCTTCGTGTTCTACCACTTGGTGAAGTTTTTTTAATCCTAATGCTTCAAGCGTTCTCTTTTGGGTTTTTGTTCTACCAATAGCGCTTCTTACTTGCTTTACTTTAATTGTTGCCATTGTTTTAATTATTAACCGTTAAACACTTTACTTAGAGAAACTCCTCTCATTCTAGCGATCTCTTCAGGTCTTCTGATATCCAATAACGCTTTGAAAGTAGCTTTCACCACGTTGTGAGGGTTAGAAGATCCTTTAGATTTTGAAAGGATATCGTGAATACCAGCAGATTCCAATACCGCTCTTACCGCACCACCGGCGATAAGTCCTGTACCGTGAGAAGCAGGTCTTAAGAAGATATCTGCACCACCGTATCTAGCAGTAGTTTGGTGAGGAATAGTATGGTTCATTACAGGAACTTTCACAAGGTTTTTCTTAGCGTCTTCAACTGCTTTAGCAATTGCAGAAGCAACCTCTTTAGATTTTCCTAAACCGAAACCGATAATACCTTCTTCATTACCTACTACAACAATAGCAGAAAATCCGAAAGCTCTACCTCCTTTAGTTACTTTTGTTACTCTGTTAACAGCTACGAGACGATCTTTTAATTCTAATCCTCCCGGTTTTACTCTTTCTATATTATCTAGTCCTAACATATTTTCCGAAATTTAATGATTAGAATTTAAGTCCACCTTCTCTCGCACCATCAGCTAGAGCTTTTACTCTACCGTGATATACGAAACCGTTTCTGTCAAATACAATACTTTCGATTCCTGCAGCGATAGCTTTAGCAGCGATAGCTTTACCAACAGCAGCAGAAACTTCAGTCTTAGTACCTTTAGCGTCTACACCTTTTTCTCTAGAAGAAGCTGATGCTAAAGTTTTACCATTTTTATCGTCGATTAACTGAGCGTAAATTTCCTTATTACTTTTGTATACAGATAATCTTGGCAATTCAGAAGATCCAGAGATTTTCCCTCTTACTCTTCTTTTGATTCTTATTCTTTTTTCTAATTTACTTAATGCCATAATACTTATAATTTATTAAGCAGATTTACCAGCTTTACGTCTAACAATTTCTCCTACGAATCTTACACCTTTTCCTTTGTATGGCTCAGGCTTTCTGAAAGAACGGATCTTTGCAGCTACCATTCCTAGAAGTTGGTTGTCGTGAGACGTTAAAGTAATAATTGGGTTTTTACCTTTTTCAGTCAATGTATCAACTTTTACTTCACCTGGAAGTTCTAATACGATACCGTGAGAGAATCCTAAAGCTAACTCAAGTTTTTGACCTGCGTGTGAAGCTCTGTATCCTACCCCTACTAGTTCTAGTTTCTTTTCGAAACCTGTATTTACACCAACAATCATGTTGTTGATTAACGCTCTGTATAAACCGTGAAGCGCTTTGTGTTGTTTAGAATCAGATGGTCTGTTTACATTCAGTTCACCATCTTTTTGTTCTATAGTAATTCCTGCCGTAAGCTCCTGAGAAAGTTCTCCTTTCGCTCCTTTTACAGTTACTACACCGTTGTTTTCAGTGATTGTAACTCCAGCTGGAATTGTTATAATTGCTTTACCAATTCTTGACATTTTCCTCTGATTAAAAATTAATAAACATAGCAGATTACTTCACCGCCTACTTTCTCTTCTCTAGCTTTCTTGTCAGTCATTACTCCTTTAGAAGTAGAGATGATAGAAATACCCAAACCGTTTAGTACTCTTGGAAGTTCAGTAGAACCTTTGTACTGTCTCAAACCTGGTCTAGAAGCTCTTTGAATAGACTTAATAGCAGGTTTGTTAGTTTGCTTATCGTACTTTAAAGCGATTTTGATCACTCCTTGAACAGCGTTATCTTCAAACTTGAAGTTTAAGATATACCCTTGATCAAATAGGATCTTAGTAATCTCCTTTTTGATTTTCGATGCAGGAATTTCCACCACTTTGTGGCCTGCGCTTTGTGCGTTCCTTACTCTTGTTAGGAAATCTGAAATTGGATCTGTTACCATTTTTCTTTTATAAATTATTGGTTAAAGAACAATCAGTATTGAAAAGACTTGAAGAGAAAAATATCAGACTTCAGAAAACTTCAGTCTGATATTATTGTTCTTTAGTATCTCGACAACTTAATTGTCCCGATTTTTAATTAGTAATTATTACCAACTAGCTTTTCTTACACCTGGGATAAGACCGTTGTTTGCCATTTCTCTGAAAGTTACTCTAGAAATACCGAACGTTCTCATATATCCTCTTGGTCTACCTGTTAGTTTACATCTGTTGTGTAATCTTACAGGAGAAGCATTTTTTGGTAATTTTTGAAGTCCTTCGTAATCACCAGCTTCTTTAAGAGCTTGTCTTTTAGCAGCGTATTTAGCAACTAGTGCTTCTCTTTTGCGCTCACGCGCTTTCATTGATTCTTTAGCCATTTCTTAATTCTTTTTAAATGGTAAACCGAAGTGAGTTAGTAATGCTTTAGCTTCTTTATCTGTTTTCGCAGTAGTAACGAAAGTGATGTCCATCCCTTGGATTTTTTTCACTTTGTCAATTACGATTTCAGGGAAGATAATCTGCTCAGTAATACCTAAGTTGTAGTTACCTCTACCATCGAAACCATCAGCTTTGATTCCAGAGAAATCTCTGATACGTGGTAAAGCTGAAGCAGTAAGTCTGTCTAAAAACTCATACATTCTGTGAGCTCTTAAAGTTACTTTTGCACCTACAGGCATTCCTTTTCTTAGTTTGAATGCAGCTTCATCTTTCTTAGAGATTGTACCTACTGCTTTCTGACCTGTGATGTTTGTAAGTTCTTCTACAGCATAATCGATAATTTTCTTATCTGCAGTAGCGTCTCCTAAACCTTGTGATACAACAATTTTCTCCAATCTAGGTACTTGCATGATTGACTTGTACCCAAATTCTTCCATCATTGCAGGAACAATTTGCTCTTTGTATATTTTTTTGGGTCTTGCTATAAATTCCATGTTAATTCAAATTATAAAGTTTCACCCGTTTTTTTGTTAACTCTCACTTTCTTATCTCCTTCGATTTTGTAACCGATTTTGATAGCTTTTCCGTCTTTACCAACTAAAGCTACGTTTGAGATATGAATAGAAGCTTCCTTTTCAGTAATTCCTCCTTGAGGATTTGAAGCTGAAGGCTTAACGTGTTTTTTAACGATGTTAAGTCCTGCAACGATTACTCTAGGGTCTTTTCCTTCTTTCTTGATCACTTCAATAACTTCACCAGTCTTACCTTTGATATCTTTCTTACCAGTAGTAATGATTACGTTATCTCCTCTTTTTATTTTTAACTTTGACATTTCTTTTAAAAATTTTTAAAATTAAAGTACTTCAGGAGCTAATGAAATGATTTTCATATATTCTTTGTCTCTCAACTCACGAGCAACGGGTCCGAAAACACGCGTTCCTCTCATTTCTCCCGCTGCGTTTAGTAATACACAAGCATTGTCGTCGAATTTGATGTATGAACCATCTTTTCTTCTTACTGCTTTTTTAGTTCTTACTACTACAGCTTTAGATACCTGACCTTTTTTAGCGTTTCCTGATGGTGTAGAATCCTTGATAGTAACAACGATTTTATCACCAACTGAAGCATATCTTCTTCTGGTTCCTCCCAGAACTCTAATAACTAGTACTTCTTTAGCACCTGTGTTATCAGCAACTTTTAATCTTGATTCTGTTTGTAACATTATTACTTAGCTTTTTCAATGATTCTTACTAATCTCCATCTCTTGCTCTTGCTCAAAGGTCTAGTTTCTTGGATCAAAACTGTATCACCTTCTGTGCATTCGTTGTTCTCGTCGTGTGCAGTATATTTTTTCGTTTTCAAAACGAATTTACCGTACATCGGGTGCTTTACTCTTGTAGTTTCACTAACAACAATAGTTTTTTCCATTTTATTGCTGGAAACCACTCCGATTCTTTCTTTTCTTAAATTTCTATCCATTGTAAAATGAAATTATTGTTTGTTAGTTAACTCAGTGTTTAGTCTTGCGATTGTTTTTCTCAAATCTCTGATTTGAATCGGGTTTTCAATTGGGCTGATTGCATGAGCTAATTTCAATTTAGAATATTGAGCTTTTGCTTCAGTTAATTGAGCTTGAATATCACCCGCGCTTAAATTTTTAATATCAGCATTTTTCATTGTATTCAAAGATTATAGAGGTTTAACAAAATCGTTAGCAACGATGAATTTAGTAACTACTGGTAATTTTTGCGCAGCAAGTCTTAAAGCTTCCTTAGCGATATCGTAAGGTACACCTCCGATTTCGAACATAATTTTACCTGGTTTTACTACAGCTACCCAATATTCAACAGCACCCTTACCTTTACCCATACGTACTTCCGCTGGTTTCTTAGTAATTGGCTTATCTGGGAAGATTTTGATCCATAGTTGACCTTCTCTCTTCATATATCTTGTCGCAGCGATACGAGCTGCTTCAATCTGTCTTGCAGTGATCCAAGCTCCTTCCGTTGCTTTGATCCCAAAAGTTCCGTAAGCAAGTTGACTACCTCTTTGGGCATTCCCCTTCATCTTCATCTTGTGAACTCTACGGAATTTGGTTCTTTTTGGTTGTAACATAATTTCTAAATTTTAGATTTTAGATTTTAGATTTTAGATTTTTTTTAATTTTAAAAAAGTAACGGTAATTTAAAATTCAAAATTTCTAATCTAAAATTTTAATTATTATTGTTATTGTTGTTGTTTTTTCTAGGTCTTCTGTTGTCTCTGTCTCCTCCTCTGTTTCCTCTGTCTGACTGACCTCCTTTTTTCTGTTGTCCCACTAGTGGAGAAAGTTCTCTTTTACCGTAAACTTCACCTTTCATGATCCAAACTTTTACACCTAGTCTACCGTAAGTAGTGTGAGCTTCTGCCCAGTGGTAATCAATATCAGCTCTGAAAGTTGACAATGGAATTCTTCCTTCTTTGAAAGATTCTGATCTTGCCATTTCAGCTCCGTTCAATCTACCAGAGATTTGAACTTTGATACCTTCAGCACCCATTCTCATAGTACTTGCCATTGCCATTTTAACAGCTCTTCTGTAAGAAATTCTGTTTTCAATTTGCTTAGAAATACTATCAGCAACTAATACAGCGTCTAATTCAGGTCTTTTGATTTCGAAGATGTTGATTTGAATATCCTTACCTGTAAGTTTCTTCAATTCTTCTTTCAATTTATCAACTTCCTGACCTCCTTTACCGATGATAAGTCCCGGTCTAGCAGTAGTGATTGTAACTGTTACTAATTTAAGTGTTCTTTCGATATAAATTTTTGAAATACCACCTTTAGATAATCTAGCCTCAAGGTATCTTCTGATTTTGTAGTCTTCAGCGATTCTGTCTCCATAATCGTTTCCACCAAACCAGTTAGAATCCCATCCTCTGATGATACCTAATCTATTACCAATTGGATTTGTCTTCTGTCCCATACCTTGATTAATTTTCTTTTTTACCTAAGATTAATGTAATGTGGTTTGATCTTTTTCTGATTCTGTACCCTCTACCTTGTGGAGCTGGTCTTAGTCTCTTCAATTGTCTAGCACTGTCTACAAAAATTTCTTTAACGATAAGATTTGCTTCTTCAATATCAGCACCTTCGTTTTTAGTTTGCCAGTTAGCCATTGCAGAAAGCAATACTTTTTCTAACTTGTTAGATGCGTCTTTTTTAGAATATTTTAGAATGTATAAAGCTTTGTCTACCTGCTCTCCTCTAATGATATCAGCTACTAATCTCATTTTTCTTGGAGAAGACGGGCAATCATTGTGTATTGCTTTTACTACGTCTTGGTTTGTCAATTTACGTGCTAATGCACTTTCTCTTTTTCTTGATCCCATGATTATCTGCTTCCTTTGTTTTTGTTACCACCATGACCTCTGAAAGATCTTGTTGGAGAAAATTCGCCTAGCTTGTGACCAACCATGTTTTCTGTAACATAAACTGGGATAAAAGATTTCCCGTTGTGTACTGCAATAGTTTGTCCTACGAAGTCTGGAGAGATCATTGATGCTCTAGACCAAGTTTTGATAACAGTTTTCTTGTTAGCTTCTATATTTGCCTGAACCTTCTTATCTAAAGTATGATGAATGAACGGTCCTTTTTTAAGTGATCTTGCCATAATTATTTTCTTTTAGATACGATGTAACGGTTAGACACTTTGTTTTTCTTTCTAGTTTTGTAACCTTTAGACGGCATACCGTTTCTAGATCTCGGGTGACCTCCAGAAGAACGTCCTTCACCACCTCCCATTGGGTGATCAACCGGGTTCATTACAACTGCTCTAGTTCTTGGTCTTCTACCTAACCATCTGCTTCTACCAGCCTTACCTGATACAGTTAACTGGTGGTCAGAGTTAGAAACAGATCCAATCATTGCATAACATTCAGTAAGGATCATTCTTGATTCTCCTGAAGGCAATTTGATGATTGCGTATTTTCCGTCTCTTGAAGTCAATTGAGCTGAAGAACCAGCACTTCTTGCTAAAATGGCACCTTGACCAGGCTTCATTTCAACACAAGAAATAACAGTACCTAAAGGAATGTTTTTCAACTTCATTGCGTTTCCTACATTTGGCTCTACGCTTTCTCCAGAAATTACTTTCTGATCAACTTTGATACCGTTTGGAGCGATGATATATCTCTTCTCTCCGTCTGCGTACTCTAATAAAGCGATAAATGCAGTTCTGTTTGGATCGTATTCTACAGATTTTACAGTTGCTTCAACGTTTGCTTTGTTTCTTTTGAAGTCAATAATTCTGTATTTCTTTTTGTGTCCACCTCCGGTGTAACGCATGGTCATTTTACCTGTTTGGTTACGTCCACCTGACTTTTTAATACCAACTGTTAGAGACTTCTCTGGTTTGTTGGTAGTAATTTCCTCAAAATTGTTTACAATTCTGAATCTCTGTCCCGGGGTGATAGGTTTTAATTTTCTAACAGACATTACTATTATTTATAATTAATAATTAATTTACAGCAAAAATATCGATAACCTCACCTTCAGCAAGTTTGATTACCGCTTTTTTCAATTTGTTTGTCTTTCCTACTTGAAGACCTTTTTTAGTGTACTTTGAAGAAACCTTCGGAGCATAAATCATTGTGTTAACGTCTGCTACTTTTACACCGTAAGCTGCTTCAACAGCTTTTTTAATCTGGATTTTATTCGCCTTAGGATCAACTAAGAAAGAATAAGAACCTCTTAAATCTGTAAGGTAATTAGCCTTTTCTGAAATAACTGGTTTAATAATAATAGACATGACTTATTTCTTTAAATTTTCCTGGAATTTTTCAACTGCACCTTCGAAGAAAATAATCTCACCTGCATTTACTAAATCGTAAGAACTGATCTCGTTGAAGTTCATTACTTTAGTTTTAGGCAAGTTTCTTGAAGATAAATACACATTCTTGTTAGCTTCAGGAAGAACGAATAAAGATTTTTTACCGTTAAGTTCCAATGCATTTAATACATTGATGAAATCTTTAGTCTTAGGAGCAGCAAAGCTCACATCTTCTAAAACTTTAATGCTGTTGTCTCTCATTTTCTGAGATAAAACAGATTTTTTAGCTAATCTCTTAAGAGCTTTGTTCAATTTGAATCTGTAGTCTCTTGGTTTTGGTCCGAATACTCTACCTCCACCTCTGAAAGTTGGAGATTTGATATCCCCGTATCTAGCAGATCCAGATCCTTTTTGCTTCTTAAGCTTCTTAGTAGAAGCAGTAATTTCGCTTCTTTCTTTCGCTTTATGAGTACCCTGTCTTTGTGCAGCAAGATACTGTTTAACTTCTAAGTAAACCGCGTGCTGATTTGGCTCAATTCCGAATACTGTTTCGTCTAGAGTTACTTTTCTTCCGGTCTCTTTTCCTGATGTATTTAATACTACTAGTTCCATTTTCTGATAATTACATAAGAATTTTTAGCTCCCGGAACAGCACCTTTTACTACTAAAAGATTTTGTTCTTGATCAACTTTTAACACTTGAAGGTTTTGAACAGTTACCTGCTCACCTCCCATTCTTCCAGCCATTCTCATCCCTTTGAATACTCTTGAAGGGTCTGAACCAGCACCGATAGAACCTGGAGCTCTAAGTCTGTTGTGCTGACCATGAGTTGCCTGCATTACACCTCCAAATCCGTGTCTTTTAACAACACCCTGGAAGCCTTTACCTTTTGAAGTTCCTGTTACATCTACATATTCACCTTCGATGAATAGATCAACACTTACTACCTCTCCTACTTTTGCTTCAGTAAATCCATCATGGAATTCTACTAATTTAGCTTTAGGAGCAGAACCAGCCTTTTTAAAATGACCTGCTAACGCTTTACCAACGTTCTTCTCACTCTTGTCATCGAAACCTAATTGAACAGCTGTATAACCGTCTTTTTCTAAGGTTCTGACCTGTAAAATCGAGCATGGACCAGCTTGAATAACTGTACAAGGAATGTTTTTCCCTTCTTCGTTAAACAAAGATGTCATACCGATTTTTTTACCAATAATACCTGACATTGTTTATATTATAATAAAATTTATCCTTTATTTATCACCATTTTTCGGAAGTCTGAAGTAATTTCTACTTTTGATATAGGCATACTACGCTCCTAAAATGAGTGTGCAAATTTATGAATTATTTTATAACTGACAAATATTTTGAGTAAAATATTTTGATTTTTAATCATTTAGCGATCTCAGACAAAAAACTATCCGAAATTTTGAAAATACTCTTTGAAGTTCAAAAGAAAGTCATTAACATACTTTTTTCCAATGTCAGATTTCCTTACGATCAGATAGTGTTTTCTTTTCAAACCGTTAACTCCAATTTTTTTAAACTTCAGTTCATCAGATAATTTGAAAGACTTCAATGCCCATTTCGGCATACAGGTAATCCCTATGTTAGCCTGTACCATTTCCAAAGTGACTTCCGTTAAGGGAACTGCAGAAATCTTCAGTGGCAATATCCCGTTCGGATTTAGAAATTCTTCGTAAACAGAAACTGTTTTTAAAGGAAAAGAATGAATAATTAGATGGGCTTGCAGGAAATCATCAGCAATCAAGTATTCCGAATCATTCAAAATATTTTCCTGATGCATGACGGCAAAAATTTCATCGTCAAAAATTTCAACACTTACCAATTCTTTATTACCAGAAGGCTTTGAGGTAACAACAGCAATATCTATTTCATTCGATATAATTTTTACAACAGGCTTATGAGTTGCTTCCAACACCAGATCTACATCAATTCCAGGATACAGTACTTTCATTTTTTGAATAAATAGCGGCAACCCTTGATAGAATGAGTAGCATTCTGTGCTGATTTTTATTGTACCTGCCGCTCCTGACCTTATTTGCTGAATTGCATTCAGACCGCTCCCAATACTATCCATTACCGTACACGCAGTTTTATAGAGCACATTCCCCTCTTCAGTTAACTCCCATTTGTTCCGTGTTCTGTAGAATACTTTAAAACCAAGCTGAATTTCTAGATCCTTAAGCTGATGACTTAAGGCAGATTGTGTCAAAAATAGTTTTTCAGAAGAACCAGCAATACTTCCTTCTTCCGCAATTGTTTTAATAAGTTTTAAAAACTTGATTTCCATCGTGCAAAGTTAACAATATAACAAAAAAATAATGTCTGAAAATATTTCATTTACAACTGCAGAGCATTCAATTTAAATCTTGAAAAAAAAAGATGTCCGAGCATAGCTTTGCATTATAAACATTCTAAAATTATGCAAGAACAAATTGAATTCTATCAAAAAAAATTATCGTACGAAATGGACCCTTCAGATTTATATGATATGTTTCAAAATAGTACAGATTATATAGCAGTTGATACCCGAAAACCAATCGGCTACAACAAAGAACATATTCCATCCGCAATCAATCTTCCTCATCGGGAAATGACAGAACAGAAAACCCAACATCTTGACAAATCGAAAATATACGTTTGCTATTGTGACGGTATCGGCTGTAATGCCTCTACAAAAGGAGCTTTAAAAATGACTCAATTAGGATTTAAGGTCATTGAATTAATGGGAGGAATTGAATGGTGGAAGTTTGACGGCTATGCCACGGAAGGAACAAATCCCACCCAAGGATCTACATTTGTATGTGCATGTTAAATCACTAATAAGCAATATGAAAATAAGATTTGCTGAGGAAAAAGACCTTACCTCAATTATTGAACTATGTAAAGCTCATGCCCACTACGAAAGGAGTTCCTTTAAAGAAGAAAACAAGAAAAAATTACTCTCTAAGCATATTCTCAATCCGGATTCAAATATAAAATGTCTCATTGCTGAATCCGATACTGAAATAATAGGATATGCAACTTTTTTCAAACAGTTTTCAACTTGGGATGTCGGTTATTATATTTATGTTGATTGCTTATTCCTCAAGGATAGCGCAAGAGGAAAAGGAACGGGAAAGCAAATTATGGAATTAATAAGAGTTTTTTCAAAAGAAGAAGGCTGCTCGGTAATTCAATGGCAAACCCCAAACTTTAATACAAGAGCCATTAAGTTCTACTCACAGCTTGGAGCGGAAAGAAAAAGCAAAGAAAGATTTTTCTGGAAGGTATAAATTACCTCATTTTCAATTTAAAACAGAGACTTTCTGAAATCAGACTGTCTCTGTTTTAAATTGAAATAATTGAATAGGTTAAATACAGCCTATTTTACAATAACTGTAACTCCTCTTTCCTCCAATGCAGACCTATCTTCCTTACCGATACCTTCATCGGTAATCAAATAATCCACTTCATCCAACGAAGCTATTTTACCGAAACCTTTCTTGTTCAATTTGGAAGAATCTGCAAGAACTACTGTTTTATCTGCACATTCAATCATCACCTGATTAAGATGCGCTTCTGCAGCATTAGAAGTACTGATCCCAAACTCCAGATCAATTCCATCTACCCCAAGAAAAAGTTTATTACAGGAAAACTGCTTAAGAATTGCTTCTGAAATAGATCCAACGATAGAAGTAGAACTTTTTCTCACCTCACCACCTAACTGGATCACATTAATATTAGGATTATTACAAAGTTCGATTGCTACCCTGAGTGAAGATGTCAATACTGTAAGTGAACCAAAGCTCATTAACATCCTGGCCAGATAATGCATCGTCGTTCCAGACGCCAATATAATACAGTCGTTCTCTTGAATCAATGGTAGAGCAGCTCTGGCAATCGCCTGCTTTGCGTCCACATTGATACTTTCTTTCTCCACTACATTTTTTTCATAAGCATATCTTACCTGCTTACTTGCCCCTCCATGATTTCTGAAAAGAAGCCCCAGACTTTCAAGATAGTTCAAATCCTTTCGGATCGTAACTGAGGAAACATTGAGTTTTTCACACAGATCCTGAACGAGAACGTGTCCTTTTTCATCAAGCTCTTTCAATATTTCATCCTGTCTTGGTATTAGCTTTTCCATTTTATTCGTTTCATCAAAAATACCGTTTTTTTTTCACTTCTTAAAATTTCATTTATTTTCTTTTTGCTTTCATTTTTAATTTATATATTTGAAAACGAAACATAAACGAAACATTTATGAAACGAAACGAAGAACTCAGTAAGTTAACCAATGTAAAAGAATGGGACTTTATTGTCATAGGAGGAGGAGCCAGTGGTTTAGGTTCAGCATTAGACGCAGTAAGCAGAGGATTCAAAACTTTATTGATTGAATCTCATGATTTTGCAAAAGCAACATCCAGCAGAAGTACCAAATTGGTACACGGCGGAGTTAGATATCTTGCCCAGGGAGATGTCGGATTGGTAAAAGAAGCATTGAAAGAAAGAGGACTTCTGGCAAAAAATGCAGCACATATCGTGAAAAATCAGTCTTTCATTATTCCGAACTATACATGGTGGGGAGGAATCTACTATAAAATAGGACTCTCCGTTTATGATTTCCTTGCCGGAAAATTAAGTTTGGGAAAAACAAAATACATCAGCAAATCAAAAACTGTTGAAAAGCTTCCTACTATTGAACAAAATCACCTGATGAGTGGTGTTGTTTACCAGGACGGACAATTTGACGATGCCAGACTTGCGATTAATCTTACCCAGACTATCATTGAAAAAGGTGGAAGTGCTGTGAATTATGTAAAAGTCATCAATCTTTTAAAAGATGATTCCGATAAAGTAATCGGGGTTGTGGCAGAAGATCAGTTTTCTAAACAGCAATATCAGATTCATGGTAAAGTAGTCATCAATGCAACCGGTGTCTTTACGAATGACATTCTTAATATGAACAATCCTAAGCATGGTAAACTTGTAGTACCAAGCCAGGGAATTCACCTTGTATTAGATAAATCTTTCCTGAAAAGTGATGATGCAATCATGATTCCAAAAACTTCAGACGGCAGGGTTTTATTTGTTGTTCCATGGCATGACAGAGCATTAGTAGGAACTACAGATACTCTTTTAAAGGACGAAAGTTTCGAACCTCGTGCTTTGGAAGAAGAAATCAACTTTGTTTTAAATACTGCGAGACAATATTTAGCTAAAAAACCAACCCGTGAAGACGTAAAATCTGTTTTCGCCGGGCTTCGTCCTCTTGCCGCTCCTAAAGACGGAAGCAAAAGTACAAAAGAAGTTTCCAGAAGCCATAAAGTGATTACATCAGAAACAGGATTGGTTTCTATTATCGGAGGAAAATGGACCACCTACCGTAAAATGGCGGAAGATACTGTAGACGAAGCTATGAAAGTTCACAGGTTGGGAAATAGCCCATCTAAGACCGAACATCTTTCCATCCATGGAAATGTAAAACCAGAACAGGTAGACAGAACGAATCACCTGTACGTTTACGGATCTGATATCCCTTCTATCAAAGCACTGCAGGAAAGCAACCCTCGTTATGCTCAAAAAATTCATCCGGAGCATCCTTTTACTGTAGCAGAAATAGTTTGGGCTGTAAGAACGGAAATGGCGGAAACTATTGAGGATATCCTGGCAAGAAGGGTACGTTTACTTTTTCTTGATGCAAGAGCCGCTATAGACAGCGCACATAACGTAGCAAGAATCATTGCTGAGGAAAAAGGATATTCTGAAGAATGGGCTCAGCAGCAGGAAAATGAATTCATTGAATTAGCAAGAGGGTATTTATTAACTCCTTATTCACCTAAAGTTATCAACCTAAATTAGCACTATATACATGAATGAAAAACTTATCCTCGCTCTAGACCAGGGGACGACTTCCTCCAGAGCGATTCTCTTCAATCATAGTGGAGAAATAAAATATGTATCTCAGAAAGATTTCAGACAGATCTTCCCTACTCCGGGATGGGTAGAACATGATCCTAATGAAATATGGTCTTCACAGATCTCCGTAGCTGCAGAAGTAATCGCGAAAGCAGGTATTTCCGGACTGGAAGTTGCCGCTATTGGTATTACGAATCAACGTGAAACTACCATCGTTTGGGACAAAGAAACCGGTGAACCTATTTACAACGCAATTGTATGGCAGGACCGCAGAACTTCAAAATACTGCGACGAACTGAAAGAACAAGGGCACACAGAAACAATCAAAGAAAAAACAGGACTTGTTCTGGATGCTTACTTCTCAGCAACCAAGCTAAAATGGATTCTCGATAATACGGAAGGAGCAAGACAAAAAGCAGAAGAAGGGAAATTATGTTTCGGAACGGTTGACACATGGCTTGTGTGGAAACTTACCCGCGGAAAAATGTTTATCACGGATGTTTCCAATGCCAGCAGAACAATGCTTCTGAATATTCATACTTTAGAATGGGATAATGATTTATTAGAATTATTTGACATTCCAAAAGCTATTCTCCCGGAAGTAAAACAAAGCAGTGAGATATATGGTGAAACTGCCACTACTCTGTTCTCTACCAAAATTCCGATCGCAGGAATTGCAGGAGACCAGCAGGCTGCATTATTTGGTCAGATGTGCACCACTCCGGGAATGGTAAAAAATACTTATGGGACAGGATGTTTCTTATTAATGAATACAGGAACAGAAGCAGTTTCTTCCAAAAACAATCTTCTTACAACTGTAGCCTGGAAAATCAATGGAGAAGTGAACTATGCGCTTGAAGGAAGTGTATTTGTAGGAGGCGCAGCCATTCAATGGTTAAGAGATGGGCTTAAGCTTATTCATTCATCTGAACAGGTAAATGAATTAGCTGCTTCTGTAGAAGATAATGGCGGTGTGTATTTCGTTCCTGCATTGACGGGTCTTGGTGCTCCTTATTGGGATCAGTATGCCCGTGGAACAATTGTAGGAATTACCAGAGGTACCACTGATGCACATATTGCAAGAGCCACACTGGAAGGAATTGCATTTCAGGTATATGATATTGTGAAAGCTATGGAAGCTGATTCTGGAACAGCCAGTCTTGAATTAAGAGTAGATGGCGGTGCATCTGCCAGCGATCTTTTGATGCAGATACAGTCTGACCTTTTCGGATTTAAAATTACAAGACCCAAAACACTGGAAACTACAGCTCTTGGTGCAGCCTATCTGGCAGGACTTGCAGTGGGATACTGGAAAAATGTAGACGAAATTCAGGAACAGTGGATTGTGGACAAAGATTTCCATCCTCAACTGGACAGAGAACAAGTGGATAAAATGACCCACTTCTGGAAGAAAGCTGTAAAAAGCGCTCAAAGCTGGATAGAAGATTAACTCACTCATAAAAAAAAACTTATATGACTCCATTTATCGCAGAAGTTATCGGGACGATGCTTCTAATATTGCTAGGCAACGGTGTTGTAGCCAATGTTGTCTTAAAAGATACGAAAGGAAATAATTCCGGGTGGATCGTTATTACTACCGCATGGGCATTGGCCGTTTTTGTGGGAGTAACCGTTGCAGGGCCAATAAGTGGTGCCCATCTGAATCCAGCTGTAACCATTGGACTGGCCATTGCAGGAAAATTTTCCTGGGATCTCGTTCCGTCTTATATCGCAGCTCAAATGATTGGAGGAATGTTGGGTGCATTTTTGGTGTGGCTGTTCCATAAAGATCATTTTGCCATCACGGAAGATGAAGGAGCTAAACTGGCCTGCTTCAGTACTGGTCCGGCTATCAGAAAGACATCCTCTAACCTGATTAGTGAAGTTATCGGAACATTTGTATTGGTATTCTGTGTTTTCTATTTCGCAGAACCCAGTATTTCTTTACAGGCAGATCCAACCGCTAAAGTAGGATTAGGTACTATCGGGGCTATTCCTGTTACGTTTGTGGTGTGGGCAATTGGCTTATCGCTAGGAGGAACAACAGGATATGCAATTAACCCCGCAAGAGATCTTGCCCCAAGAATCATGCATGCCATCTTGCCTGTAAAAGGAAGTAGTGATTGGGGATATGCCTGGATTCCTGTTATAGGCCCAATTACAGGGGCTATAATCGCAGCAGTTATATATGGATTTTTAAAATAAAACAAATGATGAAAAAAATCTTAAAGGGAATCTTTCTTCTTGCCTTGGGCACAGGAAGGTTATTTTCACAGGAAACTGGTGAAACCAAGGAAACCAAAGAAGGCAGGCTTGATTTTACAGCCAACATTCAGAACAATCACTTATGGAGAGGGCTTATTATTACAGACAAGCCTGTTGTGATGGGAAATCTTTCCTATGCTTTGGATGCGGAAAAGAAATGGAAAGTAGGAATTTGGGGAGCTTCTGCATTAGCGGATGATAAGGATAATACCCACTACAAGGAGATCAATTATTATGTTCAGTATTCTGACGGACGTTTTTATATTGGATTATGGGATCTTTATAACTCCAGAAATATCAATACTGCAGTAGCCGCTGATGATATCTTCAGCTATTCACAGAGAAGAACAGCTCATATTATTGATTTAAGAACAAATTATACTTTCGGACCTTCATTCCCGATCAATATTGAAGCTGACATTATGCTGTATGGAGGAGCCAATGCAGGAGAAGTCATTCTGGAAGCTGACGGAAGTTATAAGAAAAACAGATATTCTACGTATGTTCAGGCAAGCTATCCTGTCATCAGTGGACAGAAAGTAAACCTGGATGCTTTTGTAGGGGCCGGATTTGCTCTCAACGACAAAACCTTTTTGTATGGTAATGGCAAAAACAGCTTCGACATTGTAAATGTAGGGGTAAAAGCAGGAAAAGTAGTTAAGATCACAGATCACTACAGCCTTCCTGTAACTATGATGGCGATGTGGAATCCGTCTAATAAGTATGCAAGAATTCAGCTTGCTGCAACCGTTTTTTAATCTGAATGAAACTAAATTATAGAAGAGCCACTCCTTTTGGGGTGGTTTTTTGTTACATGCTCTTCCTAAAAGAAGAAGGATTATGTGAATTTAAAGTAGGGTAAAAATCCCATCAATAACCGGGTTTTTACGGAGAATATTTTGTTTAAATATCTTTAATTTTGGAAAAAAGAGTAATGAAAAAGATTTTCAGTTTAATGATCCTGTTTATCAGTATTTTTACGTTGGCACAGCAGGCAAAGGTTCCTTTTACCGGACACAGAAGTTTTGATATCATGAAAGGATATAGCGGCACCGGTACTCCCCACTATTATCTGGATATAAAATCGAATGGTGATGTTCATTTTGGATACGTTCAGGTGAATCAGGCAGACGGAAAAGAAACAACAGAGGAAATCAATGCCGGAAAATATGCTCCTAATAAAGTCATGAAAGTAGCTTTCAAAGAATATGAGGAGACTTTTTTGGTGAAATTCGACAAAGACAAGATTTACCTTACCGATGAAAGGGGAAATATTCTACATCTTGATGGATGCTGCTCTTCCAGAGAGAGCATTGATAAGGAAACCTGTAAGTGCGAAAGTGAACTTTACAAGTAGTAAAACAGTATATATAGAGAGTCGCTCCATCCGGGGCGGCTTTTTTGTTGTAAAAAGCGATCCCGCCAAATTAATCACCGGGATTTTACGGTTTATATTTTGCTTAAATATCTTTATTTTTGAAAAACATATAGCTATAATGAATTGTGGCTTCAAGAGTGATTTGTATCAATGAGACATTTTAAAATTTTATTCGTATTTCTTCTCTTTCTTGTAGTATCATGCAATAAGAAAGAAAATCATCCATACACATTCTATTACTGGAAAACCAATCTGAAGCTGGATCACGAAGAAAAGAAAGCATTAGATCAGGCAACCGTTCCTTACCTGTACACGAGATTTTTTGATGTAGACAAAGTGAACGGAAAATTTCAGCCGGTAGCTGTTATTACAAAAGACAAAAGTTTTCAGACCAATAAACAGATTGTTCCCACTGTTTTTATCACCAATCAGACTTTGTTGGGCATTTCTGCAGAAGAGATCAAATTCCTTGCGGAAAGTGTTCATCTTTTAATTCAGAAAAAGGCGGAAGAGTATCATCTGAAAACCAATAATGAAATTCAGATCGACTGTGACTGGACAGCGGGAACACGAAATGATTATTTTAAATTCCTGAAAGAGCTCAAAAAGATCTCCGGCAAGGAAATCACCTGTACCCTTCGTCTTCACCAGGTGAAAGATAAAAAGCAGACCGGAATTCCTCCTGTTGAAAAAGTGTATCTGATGTGCTACTCCACTTCATCGCCACTGGAAAATTCTGACAAGAATTCCATTCTGGATATCAACATCCTAAAAAGCTATCTTTCAAAAATGGAAGACTACCCTATCAAAAAAATTGAAGTAGCCCTTCCTATTTATTCCTGGGGAATTGTCACCAATCATTTGGGCAAACATAAACTAATCAATGCTTTATCCAAAAGAGATCTTGAAAACCCAAATTTCAAAAAGATATCCGAACACGAAATTCAGGTGTTGAAAGATGGATTCTATTTTGGAAGTTATTTAAACAAAGGCTTCAAAATAAAGGCAGAAGAAATTTCTGAAGAACAGCTTCAGGACGTTATCTCATTTTTAGAGAAAAAAATCCCGCATTTTAATATTATTTATTATCAATTAGATAGTAAATTTGTGTTAGATCGGAAATTTTAATCTCTCGGAGATAGAGGCATACCTGTCTAGACCAAACCATAAACTATTACACAAAATTAAAAAAACACTACGAACCCTATGAAAAAGTATATTCTTTCACTTGCGGTTGTATCACTTTTCTATACAAAATCTGACGCCTGTGCATGGTCAGATCCTGATTATGATTACTTCAACCTTTTTACGCAAACCATCATCAAGGATAAGGCTTATCTTCCTTTTTTGCACAATTATTCGAGCAGATTTTATGGAGGATACAATCCTGCATTGATTCCTGATGACAATATTGAAACATGGAAAAAATTCTTTAATAATCAGCTTAGCTATACCGAGACGCAGAATCTGGTGTATAAGATGAGTATGAACGACCTGAATGCCTTAAAGAATGGAAGTCCGACAAATCCTCTTCTACAAAAGCTGGGTTCAGGGTTCTACCAAAAATATAAGGAAGGTCTTGATTATCTGATTGAAGCCAAGTATCTGGAACCTTATATGAGCATTAATTATGTTGAAAATGAAAATTCATTTTATTACGACAGAGATGCCAACAGAAAAAATGCTACAGCACTTGATTATAACAAAACCATTGCTGCTTTAACTTCTTTGTACAATGCAGCAAGAAACCCTGAGATCAAGCAACGTTACGGATATCAGCTTGTACGTCTGAATCATTATACCAGAAACTATGATTCTGCAATGCAGGCATTCAAAACCTATGTTGCTCCGATCAAATTGAAAGGAACTGTTTACTTCATGTCTCTGGACCAATTAGCCGGAGCACAGAGAGGATTGGAAATGAACAGTGATGCCAACTGGAATTTCTTTCAGGTATTCATGAACAGCAAAGACCGCAAGGAATCAGCATTTGTTTCTATGAAACTTTCTGACACGGCATCTTTCAGCAATATCATGAAGAGAGCCAATACGAACGAAGAAAAGAATATGGCTTATTTCCTTTTAGGGTATGAAGACTTCAACAATCCGATTCCAACTATGGAAAAGATGTATGAAATCAATCCTGATTCTGAAATCCTGAAGGTAATGGCTGCAAGAAGCATTAATGAACTGGAAAGAAGCTATCTGCCTACTTATTATTACACTTCAGACGCAGCCAATAGTCCGTATATACAAAGAGGAAAAGCCGATAACAATACTGCTGCAAAGGATACTAAAGCCACCACCACTGAGGTAAAGGAAGAAAAGCTTTCTTTCTGGCAAAAAATTGTAAGGTTCTTTAAAAACCTGTTCGGAGGTTCAAAATCTAAAGAGTCTGCTGATGGAAAGAAAACGGATCAAAGCGATGATGAGTTGCTGGACAATCCAAACCGGATTCCATTTTATACTACTTCCGGCTATGGCTATGATGACAAGATGAAGGATTATCTTGACGACCTCCAGAAATTCACAGACAAAACGAAAGAAAAGTCTAAGGATGAATATTGGCAGATCGCAGATGCCTATCTGAAATTCCTGAAAAAAGATTACAAAGGAAGTACAGAAATCCTTGAAGATATTAAAACAACAAACCCTGAATATCTGGAAGAGATCAAACGAATGAAAGTTCTGAATGATATTGTTTCCCAGCCAAGAATTGATGCTGCCTATGAAGATCACCTGATGAAAGATTATGCTGAATATTTCGTTGAGAAAAAGGTAGAGAAAGACACAGCCACTACAGATAATTTTGATTATTATGGTGAAGTGCCGTCTACTGCCGATTTCCTTAAGGATGTCATGGCAAACCGTTATTTCCTTCAGGGTGAAGACGGAAAATCCTTCCTGATGAACAATAAGCTTTCGGATCTTCAGTACAACCCGAATTCTACCCTTGTAAAGAGCGTGGAAGAGTTTTACAGAAAGCCTGATAAAACCCAGTTTGAACAGCAAATCATTGCTAAAAACATGGATAGCGTAGGTAATATCGATGCATTCTTCAATACCATTTACGGAGACAGAGCAATGAGACTGGCTGATTTTGAAAAGGCGAAATCTTATTATGAGAAAGCCAAAAGCTTTGCCGGTATCCCAAGACAGAATTACGAATGGACCGAAAAGAACGGCCAGACCATTACTACCAAACAATACACTCCTACTGAATACGACGGATTCAAAAATATTTCAAACCTTGTATTTGGACATAATGTTTGGGAAAGTTTCGGAAGTGCGGATACAGAAAGTATGAAAGCTGAAAATTATGCTGATTTCCCTTTCATTAAAACCAGCATGGACAAGCTTGAGTTAGCAGATGTATTGATTCAGCTTAAAAAAATCGGAAACGGAACGGGTGAAAAAGCCGCAAAAGCCAATCAGCTTATCGGAAACCTATTGTACAATACCTCTATTTTAGGATATTACCGTGAATTGTTTGTAATGGATATTGATAACAGTAACGGAGGTAAATATGACTTCTGGAATACTGACAGAAAGAATCCTTACAAGTATTATTATAAGAACTTCCTGGACACTTCTTATATTGAACCTGACAACTTTGATCTATCAATCAATTATTATCAAAAAGCTCTTAAGCTTTCAAGCAATAAGGAAGAAAAAGCAAGAATCTTATTCCAGATGGCAAGTGCTGAACAAGGTAAATATTATCAGTACGAAGCGAAGGCTCCAAAAGATTTTGATTATTCTGATCCGAAATGGTCTGAGAAAGAAGATGCCCGCCAAAAGGAGATGGACAATCTTAAAAATCAAAAATACAGAACCTATTTTGCTCAGTTGAAAGCACAGTATTCTGATACGGAAACAACGAAGAACCTGATGGGAAGCTGTAGTTATTTCAGCTATTTTATGAGATAATATTATTCATAAAAAAACCTCTGATGACTCAGAGGTTTTTTATTTTATCTTCTATTGAACTATTTTTTAACAAACTTGGTTTTGCTATTTTCGTCTTTATTATTAATTGTAATAAAGTAGATTCCTTTTACAAGAGCACTGACATTAATTTTACCATCTCCAATAGTTCCTTTTGAAATCAACTGCCCCGGAGCATTGAAAATTTCATATGATGCATTTGAAGAAACATTCAGAACATTCAACACATCTTCTACAGGATTTGGATAGATCTTAACTGATTTTATCTCATTTTTTGCTTCAGAGACAGCCATTGTGCCGGATACTACAGCTTGTTTCACTGCATAAAATACATTTCCAATAGCCGACACTCTTAAATGAATCGTCTTACCGGCCAATGACGCAGGAATGAAGACACTGGCCGAGCCATTATTCGGAACTGATGCTGCAAGATCATTCCAGGTTAATCCACCATCTTCTGTATAATCAATCTTAACATTGGCTGCATTGTATGGAGATACTGCAGTTCCGGAAACTGTCCATGCAATCGTAGAATTGACATTAGGGTTAAGTGATGTTGTATTGACAGTAAATGCAGCTGCAGATCCTACCACAATAGTTTGTGTTGCATGAGCAGTTTGCGCCTGTCCTCCAGGCTTGTTATCTCTTACCGTTACTCTGAAATCTGTAGTTCTTGCCACTGTACTCGCTGCTTCAAATTCAGCAGTATTTTTTACAGCTCCTCCCAAAACAGTCGCCAGTTTAGGGAAGTATCTTGTAGGGCTGATAGTAGGCGCCCATGATCTGAAATTAGCTCCCGTGGCTGTATTTCCGATATTATTTTTGGTTACTCCATTACCTAATTTACTTGGATTCACCTGTTCCCAGCAATACGTCAAAGCATCTCCATCCGGATCTGTGGCTGATGCTGTCAATACAAACGCAGTAGATTTTGGAATAGTATATACTGTATTCATCGCTGTTACAACAGGAGGATTATTAACAATCGGTGTTTCTACATCAGCAGTTACTGTTACAAGATTCGTCTGCACCTGATCAATACTCACGCTGTGGAAATAAACATCAGAATGTTTTTGGACATCTGTATTTGGGCCGGTAATTCCCGCATACCCCATAATTGTAGATCCTGAGCCGGGCTCAACTTCCTGATTCAAAAAGCCTTCGTAGAAACTGTACGTGTGGGAATCTCCCAGTTGGTGTCCCATCTCGTGAGCTACAAAATCAATATCAAAAGCATCTCCACTTGGTGGTAATTGAGCTGTACTGTTTGAGTCCCATGTACCACTAACATAATAATTAATTCCCGGAGAGGTATATCCGCTGCCCTTATAATTATCTGGAGATGGTGAATTTGCACAATTAGGATCTATACTTGTAGATATATCATTACTTCCTATGCACCCAATACAGCCGGCACTCCCACCACCGCCTGTTGCACCAAACAAATGCCCGATATCAAAATCTGCATCTGTAACGCCATACGCTCCTCCATGTAATGTATTCATCAATTCATTATTCCATTTACACATAAGATTGGAAGTACTGTAAGGATCATTAGCAGCATCCGAAAATATAAGTGCCGGAGCATTGATTGCGTTGACATGTACATTGAATTCTTTTTCAAACACTCCATTCACTCTTGACAGCGTTGCATTAATCTGTGTAAGAGCACCTGCTACTCCTCCAAAGAAAGTAGTGTATTCTCCTGTTACAGACATTGCCAGTCTAAGGGTATGAAAAGTTTTATTACCTGATTTTGCTGCAACTCCGGAATTCATCAGCTTCTGTATCCTAGCAACAGCTTCTTTATCCTCTTTCGTGTTACATACAAATGCATGTCCACTCTTATTGGTTTTTCCGTGCACAGAATAATAAGATTTGTCAGCAGTTGCCGGTTCTATAAATTCATATTTACCATCAGCACCAATAATCATAGATTGGAAATCATTGGGAGCGACACTAAATCTGATATATTTGGAAGGATCATCAGTGCCGATTCCTATATACGACCCTAACTGATATTTATTAGCCAGAGTCTCATCCATCACCGGAAAACTGTTTACTGTAAACTTCTCAATTTTTCCTTCAAGAGTAGGAATACTGATCGTAATGGGAGCACCCTCACCTATTTTAGGAGCTCTAAGAAGTTGAGTTCTTATCTGATCTATATCGAGTTTATAATAAACTGAATGATCACTTTTCTTAATGATTTTTTGTTCTGGCAGCCCTCTGCTCCATTGTGCATTTGCTGATATTGCTAAAAATAATACCGGCAAACAAAATAATTTTGTTTTCATTTAATATTTTTTAACAAATTTATATATTTGACAAAAAAAACACTAAAAAACAAACATAAAATTAAATACAACAGCAAAAACATAAATTACAACAATATAATGTTAAAAAAATATTGCAATAATTAAATTTTAAAGAATTTTTTAAACCAAAACCCTATTTATTTTTTTGTTCCTTCTTCTGCATCCATTCTTCATGTTTTCTTTTGAAGAATTCGTATTTGTAATCCTGATTTCTCTGTGCGGCGTCAATGGAATGGGAAGTATGAATATCCGCATCTTTTTTAGCAAGCTGAGCTAGTCTTTCGTAATAAAGATGAAGCTGGTCAAGCTCTGCTTCTGTAAGATCTTCAATATCTACAATTCGGTTGCTGGCTTTTTCGTGGGCGGCAATAATTTCGTTCAGTTTGATCTGTATTGCTTTTGAATCTTTATTCTGAGCTTTCTGAATAAGGAATACCATCAAAAAAGTAATAATTGTAGTTCCGGTATTGATAACAAGCTGCCATGTTTCTGAATAGTCAAAAAAAGGACCTGTAACTGCCCATATTACCACGATCAGGAAAGCTCCGATAAAAGCAATGGGACTTCCGGTAAACTTCACAGCCCAATTTGAAAATTGTTCAAAAATATGATGACCTTTATGACTCATAGCTTCTTTTTTTATATATAATAAATGTATAAAAATTAATCTGAAATCATGAAAGGGTTTAGAATATGAGGTATCTAAATACTTTGGGTTGTTTCTATTTCATTTTTCTGAATCTATGCCACCAGATCACAAACCCTGTCACCGGCAATGAACAGCCGATAAGAGAAACTACAAAATAGAGAATAATACTGGGCAGCCCCATGATCTCTCCTGTGTGTAAGGGTTTTGCCAAAGCAGTAAACTGTTTGTTCAAAGGTTTGTCTGAAAACAGTTCTTTTGTTTTGAAAACTCCGGTTTTGTCAAATGTCACTTCATCCGGGAACATCATTCCAAGGCAGTTTTGCCTGTTGGTTTTGATAACAACATACCTCGGATTTTCTTTATTGGGAAGTTCTATACTAGTAACAGCAGTGTAAGCAAGGTGGTGATCTGCCAGCTTTACAATTTGATCCACTGAAGCAGAAGTAACATCTTTCAGATTTTTCTTTTCGTCCTGTTTCTGAAGCATATCTTCCAGAAGTCCTACGAAGGCATCATCTCCATTATCTTTTTCTTTTGAAATGTTATCTATTGACGATCCTCCCAGACTTATAATAAGAGCATTCTTCACCCATGGGTAGGTCACATACAATCCTGTAACGGCAATAAAGAAGAGCATCAGAAAAGTATAAAATCCCAGTGTATTATGCAGATCATAATTGACCCTTTGAAATTTTGCTTTGAACATAACAGTGAGGCCCTGTTTCAAAAATTTCAGTTTCTTCGGGAGCCAGAGAATAAATCCAGAAATCAACAGAATACAAAACATAAGAACTGAAGCTCCAACAATCTGCCTTCCTGCATTTCCCATCATCAGGTTTCTATGAAGATCCAGAACAGTTTCAAAGAATCTCCCCGAGCCAACATCCGGCTGTCCGAGAATTTCTCCTGTATATTGGTTATAGTAGGTACTTTTATCCAGATTATTCTCACGGTAACCAATCACATAACTTTTCCCTTTATTATCGGGAATCATCAAAGAGGTAAGCTCTTTATTGTGCTTTAATAATTCTGCCTGGATCAGATCAGGATTTATCGCTTTTACTGAGCCTGGGCTTATGTATACTTTATCTCTGTTGCTGAAATCAATAATCTGATTTTTGAATGCATACAAACAACCGGTAAGACACATGATAAAAACAATGACACTTGATACAAGTCCCAACCAGAGATGAGTAATCCACATCAGGTATTTTGTAACCGATTCGTTTTTTCTTCTTTTTCTGTAAAGGCTTTTGAATAATAGTCTCATTGTTTAACAGCAAAAACATTAAGACAGTAGTACTGTCTTAATGTTTTAAATTAAAATTGATATGAATAAATTAAAAAAAGTTAATACAAATTCGGGTAAGGAAGCATGAAGCTTTTAATGGAATTATCTTAGTCTAAAAGATTACCACTGAACTTTAATCTACATTCACCAAATTGAATATGTTTACTTAAAAGTAGTAAGAACTTTTAGCCCAATATCATATCCTTCTCCCGCTTCCTGCTTCCAGCCCTTACTGGTATCAATGTCGTTTATTTTCTTCCTTTAAACTGAACATCTTTTACGATTACTTCAAATTTCGTATAGTGTTCAGGACTTAGTGCTTTCTGAATAGCAGCTTTTCTCTGGGTATCAAATTTCTCCCAGTATTCTTTGGCCAGATCGTTGTTTCCGTGATATACATCGTGTGCATCATTGAATGCTTTTTCAAAGGCATCATTAGCTGCATTTACTACTTTGAACTCATCCTCGGAAAGCTGTGCTTCTGTCTTGATTCTTTCTAGTAATGCATTGTCATATCTTGGTCTTTTTCTGGAATTTTCGTCTACAAACTTATTGAACTTCTCCATCTGTGGACCGTCTAAAACTGTAGCCATTTCGATAGACTGCTGTGCTCTCAGTTCTTCATTTTTAATTCCTAAAGCTACGCGGTCCATATTACCACCCTGAGCTTTTGCTGCCTGGAAGTTCTGTTCCTGAAGCTGCTGATATTTTGCAGTAATTTCATTAAAGTTTTTCTCCTGTTCAGCAGTAAGTTTCACTTCTGTTTTAAACTGGTTGTAATCTATTCCTTTCTTTTTGTCTCCGGAGCACGAGACAGCCGCTGCACCAAGTGCCAATGCGAAGAATATTGTTTTAATACTTTTCATAATGAATGGTTTTGTTGATTAGAATTTATAGTTTACCTGTACAGCAAAGTTTCTAGGCTGTATCTGATCGATATATCCTCCCCTGAAATAAGAATTATAACCTACTGAATCAAAGATGTTGTTGAAGAACCCCCTTAATCCCAGTCCATTTTTGAAGGAATATCCTATCTGGGCATCTACCGTTGTATATTGTGGCATAAAGAAAGGCTTTTCACCTGGTTGAGTTCCATTCACATGACCGTTTTC
The DNA here is from genome assembly GCF_019970045.1 of Chryseobacterium sp. GVT01B. GTDB lineage: Bacteria > Bacteroidota > Bacteroidia > Flavobacteriales > Weeksellaceae > Chryseobacterium. The sequence goes on along the minus strand of NZ_JAHXYI010000001.1, from coordinate 638,535 downwards.
TGTATTGGTATATATTTGTTTATAGTCATCCACTGGTCTTTCTCCAACAAAATAGATTCCGGCTCCTATGTCAAGACCTGTCAACATCCCTGTGTCGAATTTATAATTCAGCCATGCATTGGCAGAATGCTTAGGTGTATTAATAGGCGCTGAACCATTTACAAATGAAGGACTATCCTGATACTGTGCATCCACATAGGCCCATCCTGTCATCACTTGCAGGTTTGGAAGAATTTTACCTATCAATTCAACTTCAACACCTTGTCTTTTTAAGTTACCCGCAAATGCGTATTTTCCCGTAGGATTTCCACCATCAAGAAGTTCATATGATAAATTATCTGTCTTGATATCAAAGAGGGTTACATTAAATCTTAATCTTTCATTCAGCCAGTCTGATTTAATTCCAGCCTCCCATTGTTTTGTAGTAGATGCTCCTACAGTTCCTCCGCTGAATAATACATTATTTGAACTTCTAAGCGCTGTAGTACTTGTATAGGAACCAAATATGTTCATATTTTCAATCGGTGAGATCATAATTCCCAATGAAGGGTTCCAAGCGTAGTCTTTTTCTTTATCTGAACCAATTAATCTACTGTAACGAACTCCCAAATGAGCTTTAATATACTTATTAAAAGTAATGACATCCTGTGCCATTAGACCCATTGTAGGTGCTACCGTGTTAATAGAACTAGCCGTTGATAAATCTATGTTAACTCCGACAGGAAGTATATTATTTATTTCATTCAGAACATTAATCTGATCAACGTCTTTAGCCTTATAGGAAGTAGTTGTAACATCAGATTCTTTCCAGTCAAAACCTACCTGAAAAGTGTGTTTCATGAATCCTGTCATTACATCAGCTCCGATAAAATCGAATTGAAATACTTTATTTAAATCCTCTCTTTCAGATCTCGTCAATGTTCTGTTACGGAACTCTGTCGGATTATCTCTCTTTAAAGGAGCCAGAGCCGCACCTACAATTTCAGTCTGATAAGATGAGCTCATATAAGCAGCTCTTAATTTCAATTTCTCAGTCAGCTTTCGTGTCACAGTTGTCGAGAAGTTGAATGTTTCAGTCTTTGCCTTATCTGTAGAAAATCCAAGGAATTTTCTTCCCGGCATTCTGTATATTGCCTCGGTATCTCCTTTAGCAAGATTTACAGTACCTCTGTCTGGTGTAGTATTGTTATGCATATAATCCATTTCCACAACAATCTCAGTTTTATCGTCCGGACGGATGGCAATGGATGGATTTACGTAAATACGTTCTGTATTAATAAATCTTCTGAAGCTATTATTATTTTGGTAAGCTGCATTTAGTCTGACAGCAACTTTCCCCTGAGAATCCAATACTCTCTGGAAGTCAACTGTTGGTCTATAGAAATCCCAGCTTCCGTATCTGAAACCAACATTAGTCTGATTGATAAATTTAGGAACTTTAGTGACCACATTAATCACTCCACCTGCAGAACCTAAACCGTCACCTATTCCCTGTGTAACAGCAGCAGATCCTTTAATTATCTGAATACTTTCTATTCCCTGCATATCAGTAAGCATTCCTGCGGTACGGAAATCAGAATCCATCTGAACCCCGTTCTTTAAAACCGGAACCCCTCTATATCCTCTGATAGACATGCTTTCTCTGGTTCCTCCATAACTACCGAATTGAGTTACTCCGGGAACATTCTTTGCTACATCTGTAACTGTTAACCCTCCTAGATCCTCAATTACTTTATGGGAGATTACTGAAATACTCTGAATCTGATCTCTGGTTTTCAAAGGCAATCTTGTGATTGCTTCCAAACCTTGTGGTTGTTTTTTTCTTTCACCGAATAATTCTACTTCGTCAATTTCTTTCGACTTTTTAATAGAATCATTAACTTTCTGTGCATTTACAAAAACCCCACCTAACAACAGCAGAGAAAAGGATACTACTTTATTCATCTGATAATTTTTAGCAAAATTATTATTTTTATTCATTCTAAATAAATAGACGAGAGTGACATATGTCACCTGAAAAAGAAGTAATAATATCAGATCATTAATCCCTGCCGAGGACTCTTTACAATCCCTAAACAGATGTACGCTATCATTAAGAGTAATTCCGTGAAGGGTTTTTATGGTTGGAGAAAGTTCAATTCAAAAAAAAAGCAGATTTGATGATGTATCAAATCTGCTTTTCGAGTAATAAAAAAACCGTCCCTTAAAAAGGAACGGTTTGTATAATCATTGCAAAGTATGCATTTATCACACTTTAATTTCAACGTCTACACCTGAAGGAAGTTCTAATTTCATTAGAGCATCAACAGTTTTAGAAGAAGAAGAGTAGATATCCATTAGTCTCTTGTGAGCTGATAATTGGAACTGCTCTCTTGCTTTTTTGTTTACGTGCGGAGATCTCAACACTGTGAAGATTCTCTTATTCGTTGGCAATGGAATTGGACCGTTTACAACAGCACCAGTAGCCTTTACCGTTTTTACGATTTTCTCAGCAGACTTGTCTACCAAGTTGTAATCGTAAGATTTTAGTTTTATTCTGATTCTTTGTGACATTTCTTTAATTTAAAAATTAACCTTTTGCTTTAGCTATGATTTCTTCAGCAACGTTTTGTGGAGTAGCCTGGTACTTCTCTAATTCCATAGAAGAAGTAGCTCTTCCTGATGAAAGTGTTCTTAGAGTAGTTACGTATCCAAACATTTCAGAAAGTGGAACAGAACCCTTGATTACAACAGCACCATTTTTCTCTTCCTGACCACTGATAGTACCTCTTCTTTTGTTAAGGTCACCAATGATGTTACCCATATATTCTTCCGGAGTTACAACTTCCAGTTTCATAATTGGCTCCATAATTACTGGCTTAGCAGCACGTCCCGCTTCTTTAAATCCTAATTTAGCAGCCATTTCAAATGAAAGAGCATCAGAATCCACCGCGTGGAAAGATCCGTCTTTAAGAACAACTTTAATACCTTCAACTTCGAAACCAGCCAAAGGACCGTTCTTCATTGCAGCTTTAAAGCCTTTTTCAATTGCAGGAACAAATTCTCTAGGAACGTTACCACCTTTGATCTCATTGATGAATTCTAAACCAATTTTACCTTCTTCAGCAGGTCCTAATTCAAATACAATATCAGCAAATTTACCTTTACCACCAGATTGTTTTTTGTAAACTTCTCTGTGTTGAGCAACTTTTGTTAAGTTTTCTTTGTATTCTACCTGAGGCTGTCCTTGGTTAACTTCAACTTTGAATTCTCTCTTCATACGATCTACGATGATATCTAAGTGAAGCTCACCCATACCAGAGATAATCGTTTGTCCAGATGCTTCGTCAGTTCTAACCGTGAACGTAGGATCTTCTTCAGCCAATTTAGCTAAAGCGTTACCCATTTTATCCTGGTCAGCTTTAGTTTTAGGCTCAACAGCGATACCAATTACCGGATCAGGGAAAACCATCGATTCAAGAACGATTGGGTTTTTCTCGTCACACATTGTATCACCTGTCTTGATAGATTTGAATCCTACCGCTGCACCAATATCACCAGCTTCAATATATTCTACTGGGTTTTGCTTGTTAGCGTGCATCTGATAGATTCTAGAGATTCTTTCTTTATCTCCTGAACGAGTGTTCAAGATATAAGAACCTGCATCTAGTCTTCCAGAGTATGCTCTGAAGAATGCTAGTCTTCCCACGAACGGGTCAGTAGCAATCTTAAATGCTAATGCAGAGAAAGGCTCATCTACAGATGGTTTTCTTGTGATTTCAGCGTCAGTTCTTGGATCTGTACCTTTAATATCATCTTTATCCAATGGAGAAGGCAAGTATTTACATACTGCATCCAACATAAACTGTACTCCTTTATTCTTGAATGAAGAACCACAAGTCATTGGGATAATAGATAAATCGATAGTAGCAGCTCTCAATGCAGCATTGATTTCTTCTTCTGTAATTGAATCCGGATCTTCGAAGAATTTCTCCATCAAAGTTTCGTCATATTCAGAAACAGCTTCTACTAGTTTCTCTCTATATTCAAGAACTTCATCTTTCATATCTTCAGGAATTGGCACTACTTCGAAAGTAGCTCCTTGTCCTGCTTCATCCCAGATGATAGCTCTGTTTTTAATTAAGTCAACAACACCTTTGAAATCTTCTTCAGCACCGATTGGTAAAACGATTGGAACTGCGTTAGATCCTAACATTTCTTTAACCTGGTTTACCACGTTAAGGAAGTCAGCACCTTGTCTGTCCATTTTGTTTACGAATCCCATTCTTGCAACTTTGTAGTTGTCAGCAAGTCTCCAGTTTGTTTCAGACTGAGGCTCTACTCCATCTACTGCAGAGAATAAGAATACCAATCCATCCAATACTCTTAAAGATCTGTTTACTTCTACTGTGAAGTCAACGTGTCCCGGTGTATCAATGATGTTGAAGTGGTAAGGCTTAGTTTCAGGTAAAGCTTTTCCTTGATCTGTTGGAAAGTTCCAAGAACAAGTGGTAGCTGCAGAAGTAATAGTAATACCTCTTTCTGCTTCCTGCTCCATCCAGTCCATTGTAGAAGCACCATCGTGAACTTCTCCAATTTTGTGGTTTACCCCTGTATAGAATAGAATCCTTTCTGTAGTGGTAGTCTTACCTGCATCAATGTGAGCAGCGATACCAATATTTCTTGTAAATTTAAGATCTCTTCCCATTTCAGATTAGAATTTGAAGTGTGAGAAAGCCTTGTTAGCTTCCGCCATTTTGTGAGTATCAGATTTCTTTTTGAAAGCAGCACCTTCTTCTCTTGAAGCAGCTACAACTTCGTTAGCTAATTTCAAAGCCATAGACTTATCATTTCTAGCTTTAGAATACTTGATTAACCATTTCATTGCCATAGAAATTTTTCTATCAGCTCTGATTGGCATAGGGATTTGGAAGTTAGCTCCACCTACTCTTCTAGAACGTACTTCTACGTGAGGCATTACATTTGTAAGTGCATCTTTCCAGATTTCAAGTGCAGTTTTTTCGTTATCTCCTTTTTTAGTTTCTACGATCTCTAATGCATCATAGAAAATTTTGAATGCGATTGACTTCTTACCGTCAAGCATTAAGTTGTTTACGAATCTCGTTACCAATTGATCATTAAATTTCGGATCTGGTAACAACGGTCTTTTTTTCGCTTTTGTCTTTCTCATTGCTTTTGTACCTTATTTAATGATTATTTTTTCTTTCCTTTTGCAGGAGCAGCAGCTGCTTGTCCTGGTTTAGGTCTCTTAGCTCCGTACTTAGATCTTCTCTGAGTTCTTCCATTTACACCAGCTGTGTCTAATGCACCTCTTACGATGTGGTAACGTACTCCCGGTAGGTCTTTCACCCTTCCGCCTCTAACCAATACTATCGAGTGCTCCTGTAGATTATGTCCTTCGCCCGGGATATAGGCATTCACTTCTTTACCGTTAGAAAGTCTTACCCTTGCTACTTTTCTAAGTGCAGAGTTAGGTTTCTTAGGTGTAGTTGTATATACTCTCGTACATACACCACGTCTTTGTGGACAAGAATCAAGGGCAGCCGATTTGCTCTTCTTGGCAAGCGTGGCTCTTCCTTTTCTTACTAATTGTTGAATAGTAGGCATTTAATTGCTTTTTATTTTAGGGTGCAAAAATAGTAATATTTTTTTAATCTGCAAACACTTATATAAAAATTAAAATCAAATACTTACATCCGAAATCGAACACGTTTCTATATGATAATCAGAGAAGCATAATAAACATGCGGAAAAGGAACAGAAAAACAGAAATTTCCCATATGAAAAAATGAGTATTAAATAATTATGAAATTTATAATTCTGACGATTTCACTTTTAACTCCGAATAAGATAGTTTTGAATCCATTCAATCATGGTATCATGCTGAAGATGTAAGAGAACCAACATATAAAAGATACAGGAAAAGAGAAGATACGAATATTGTATTGGGTTATTATTAAATGATATCGCTTCAGAATCATTCGTATTTAACTGGAATGTAAAGACAATAAATAATAATGTAGAGTAAATATAATTCCATCTCATCCAATCAATACCAAGATAGTATAAAGGGGCAGCCCAAAGAAGGCAGATTATATTACAGAAAACATAGGTATAGAATGATCTTCTTTTAAACAGGTAAACATAAAAACCCATTTGAAATATCATGATGAGGAATTCTATAGCATGAACCAGAAATGATAATTTATACTGAAGGACATAATTAAAATCAAAATAATATTCCAGATCGAAAATATTCTCTTTCTGAAAAACGACTCCCCTGCTTTTCAAAATAGATAGACTTTCCCCTTCGTTAACATTTCCGCCAAAAAAATATATAATACCAATACCTGCAAAAGCAGCTATTGTTATAGACAGCATATATTTAAGGTTAATTTTCTGCCACTTCGAATAATTAATCCATATTAAAAAGGGTAAGAAAAAAAATCCCGCCTCATGGATGAAGAGAAAAGTGATATAAAAAAAACACAATAAAGCATCATTAAGCTTCGATTTTTTTGCAAAAGAATACCAAAGCATTATAAGAATCAATATTATTTCTCTTCTGCCGGCATTTCTGACAGTTAGTGCAGGAAATAGCAGAATATAAGGAGAGGCCATAATACACAGATAAAAAAGATCAACTTTATATTTCTTTATGTATAGAAACGTCCCATACACAATTCCTGAAAGACCAATGATCTGAAAAATCAGGATTTGAAACTGTAACTTCACTCCCGTTACATCCTGTATATAAAAAAACACATCCCCCAAAAGACCTCTTCTTTTAAAACCGCCATCCGTGTAATTTATCAGCCAGTCAGAAATAGTCCAGACTGAAAACGGTTCTTCTGCTTTAAGATATAATGCTATAAAAACACCAATATAAATCAATACAATTCCAATACTGAAATATTTAACCAGTGATATTCTTTTATTTTCAGATATATTGATAAGGTTGTCAAAAAACATATGTATAAAATTTCCGCTGTCGATTCTTTCAACGCAATATTAATACTTCCAAACTATTTTAAAAAATTTTCTTATAGTTATCATCTATTAATAATTCAGGGAGTTCGGCACGATATTTCGTAAATTTGGGATATACAAAATGATAGACTATCAATCACAACAATAAAGCTTCGTTATATTTCATAGAAGCGGTGATTGTATATAATCCTAAAAAAATAAATATATACATATGAAAAATGCTAGTATCATTGGCCTTAAAGAAGCCGATTGTAAAAAGATTTCAGAAAAATTAAATGTACTGTTAGCCAATTATTCTGTGTTTTACCAGAATACAAGAGGTTCTCACTGGAACATCAAAGGAGAGCAGTTCTTTACCCTTCATCCAAAATTCGAGGAGTTGTACAACAGTCTTGTTTTAAAGATTGATGAGATTGCGGAAAGAATCCTGACATTGGGAGCTATTCCTGCACACAATTACTCAGATTATTTAAAGGTAGCAACCATCAAAGAAAGCAAAGAAGTAACTGATGGCACCAAAAGTGTTGAGCTGATTTTAAGCTCTTTCAAAGTAGTAATTGATCTGCAGAGAGAACTTTTAGATATTACAGATGAAGCAGGAGATGAAGGTACCAATTCGCAAATGAGCGATTATATTACAGAACAGGAGAAGGAAGTTTGGATGTACAATTCTTATCTTGGAAAATAACTCCATAAAATGCATTGAAATATTTCAAAAAAATCGCCTTACATTTAGGCGATTTTATTATTTATTTTTACATTTGCGTTAAAATTACACATATCATGAACGACGTAAGACTGAACTCTATCCTAGATAATGATTTTTATAAAATAACCATGCAGAATGCAGTGGTAAAACTATTCCCTGGTTCTATTGTAAAATACGAATTTATCAACAGGGGAAAACACCACTTTCCGGAAGGATTTGACGTTGCTTTAAGAGAAGCTGTTAATAAAATGGCTGAACTTAAACTTACGAAAGACGAGAAAAAGTTCATGGCAAGAACATGTCCTTATATTGATCTTCCTTATCTGGATTTTTTGGAAGGGTATCATTATGACCCGTCTGAAGTAAAAATACATCAGGAAGGAGGCGATCTTTCCGTTGTTGTAGAAGGACTTTGGTACAGAACAATTCTATGGGAAGTTCCTTTACTGGCCTTGATCAGTGAGCTTCACTATGAGATGAACCATATGGAAAGAGATTCCAATGAGGTGGTGATGAGTAAAACGATTGAAAAAGCAGATTCATTAGGCAGACTTGGAGTAACTTTTGCAGAATTCGGGACCAGAAGAAGACATTCTTATAAGGTACAGAATCTGGTAATGGAAGCATTAACTCAAAAAAGAGACTCAACCTTTATCGGAAGCTCTAATGTACATTTTGCGATGAAATACGGTGTAAAGCCTATCGGAACCCATGCACATGAATGGTTTATGTTCCATGCTGCTGAATACGGATTCAAAATGGCCAACGAAATGGCTCTGGAACATTGGGTAGATGTATACAGAGGGGATCTTGGAGTGGCTCTTTCAGACACTTATACTACGGATGTTTTCTTCCAGCAATTTGACAAAAAATTTGCAAAACTTTTTGACGGTGTTCGTCATGACAGTGGAGATGCATTAGAATTTGCAGATAAAACTATTGCTCACTATCAAAAGAATGGCATCAATCCTATGTTTAAATATATTATTTTTTCGGATGCTTTAAATCTTGAAAAGGTAGAAGAAATTACCAATTACTGCAGAGGAAAAATTGGTATTTCATTCGGGATAGGAACCAATCTTACCAATGATGTAGGATTAAAACCAATGAACATCGTAATGAAACTTATTGGTGTACAGGCTCCAAATAAAGAATGGATTCCTACAGTAAAACTTTCCGATGAACATGGAAAGTATACAGGTGATCCCAAGATGATTGAACTGGCCAAAGAATTTCTAAGAATAAAAGATTAAAATAAACCCATCTGAAAAAATTATATATAACCTCGTAACCATCGAGGTTTTTTTGTATCATATCATTTTTGAAATTCAGCGCTCATAAATCTTTAAGGTTTTTTATTATATTTATCAAAATAAAACAAGATGAAATCAAAACCATTATTAACCGCATGCCTGCTCATATCAGCATTGTCATTTGCACAGGAAAAGAAAGCAGAAAAACCTAAATATAATCAGGAACTGGCAACTTCATTAGGAGCTGATCAATATGGGATGAAACCCTATACTATTGTCATGCTGACAACAGGTTCTGTTAAGATTGAAGACAAAGCCAAAATGGGCGAACTCATGAAAGGTCATATGGCTAATATTGGGAAACTGGCAGATGAAGGCAAAATTATAGTAGCCGGTCCTTTCCTTGAAAAGAATAAAGAAAACTACCGCGGAATGTTTATTTTCAATACCAAATCTAAGGAAGAAGCTGAGCAATGGGTAAAAACAGATCCCGCTGTACAAGCCGGAGTCTTTAGTTATGAAATTTTCCCATGGTATGGTTCTGCTGCTTTACCATTGTATTTAAAGCATCACGAAGAGATTACAAAGGAAAACCCGTGATATCACCTTAAAAAAATGATAATCTTTAAGAACATATGACTTTATTAAAAGAAGAAATTAAAAGACTAAAGGAAGACAAAAAATAACTATTTCAATACTTCTTCCAACAAAACCAGAAATTACCAAACTCAAAAAAAATAATAACCATGAAAATAAGACTATTCGTTTTGCTGTGTCTAGCATCAACAAAACTACTCTTCGGACAAGCTGTTCCCAAAGAATACACTGATAAAGTAAAAGCGGCTGAATCTCTTTACCAAGCCAAGGATTTCAAAAACTCTGCCAGCAACTATTCAGAAGCATTTAAATCTAACGGCTGGAAAGCATCTCTAAATGACAGGTATAACGCAGCATGCTCCTGGGCAATGGCATCAGTGCCAGACAGCGCATTTTTCCAACTTGACAGGATTGCAGCAAAATTCAGTAATTACAACCATATAACTAAGGATACAGACCTTAGCTCTTTACATAATGATAAACGATGGAAGCCTCTCATCGAAAAAATCAAACATAATCAGGAAAAAGCAGAAGCAAATCTGAATAAACCTTTGGTAGCAAAGCTTGGTAATATTTATAATGAAGACCAAAAGTACAGACGACAAATCGATAGCATTGAAAAAAAATACGGTGGAAATTCAAAAGAAATGGACAAGCACTGGCGGCTTATCAATAAAAAAGATTCACTAAATCTTATTGAGGTAAAAGCCATTCTTGATAAATATGGCTGGCTGGGTCCTGATGTTGTGGGCGGACAGGGAAGCGTTACATTATTTCTTGTTATCCAACATGCAGATCAGGCAACACAGGAAAAATATTTACCTATGATGAGAGATGCTGTAAAAAATGGTAAAGCACAAAGCGGCAGTCTGGCCCTTCTCGAAGACAGGGTGGCCCTGAGGCAAGGCAAAAGACAAATTTACGGCAGTCAGATTGGACGTGATCCTGAAACACAAGTATATTATGTATCTCCACTGGAAGATCCTGAAAATGTAGATAAAAGACGCGCAGATGTTGGACTTCCTCCATTGGCAGAATATGTAAAGAATTGGCAAATGAAATGGGATGCGGAACAATATAAAAAAGACTTGCCTAAACTGGAGGCAAAAATAAAGCAGAAATAAACAGAAATCACATCGCTATACTATTCATAGCTAAATTTCAAATCTAATTGAGATTCTTTTATTTTAAACTTATTTGGCATTTTAAAAAATCTAACCTCCATTTTAACATTTCTCATCAATTAATTCAATCATCATAGAATAATTTACTATTTTAGTTCAATATTTTTTAACATACTTATTTAATTATAAGAGTGTTAAGAATTTAATTTACTAAACAAAAAAAATTAAACCATGAAAAAGAACTTAACAAAACTTTTAAGAACAGATTTGAAAGATGTATTTGGAGGAACACTCTATCCGGCAGAATGTCCCGGAGGATGCCACGGTGAAGGCATGATCAGATGTCCTGATGGCACTACCACCATGACTAATTTTATATGCATGGGGGGAACCTGCCAACCGGCAGCAATGTGTAAACCATTGGTTCTTGAACCTTTTCCAGATCCGATTATAATCACCCCATAATCTGAACGAACAATACATAAAGTGAGCTTTTCGGCTCACTTTTTTAGTATCTTTAAATAAATAAAACCCACCATGAAAACCATTGAAGAAGTTCTTAAAAAACTGGATGAAATTATCATTTGGTGTAAAGAAAATCAAAGTCCGGCAGGATATTTTGCATGTACCTATAGAATTATGACGGCACAGGTTCTGAAAGGTATTCAACAAAAAAAATTTGAAGACAATCCAAGAATGACATTACTGGATCTCGCTTTTGCACAGAGATATATTCAGGCATGGGTGAGTTACAGTAAAGGAGAGAAATGTACAAATTCATGGTATATTGCCTTTGAAGCCAGCAAAAATAAAAACCTGTTGATCCTACAGCATATATTTTTGGGAATGAATGCACACATCAATCTCGACCTTGGTATTTCTGCAGCTTCAATCATGCCTTACCGGAAAATAAATCCTTTGAAAAAAGATTTTGAAAACATCAATACTATCATTGCTTCCATTAATCAGAATGTACAAAACTCTTTAAACAAAATTTGTTATCCAGTAGATCTTATTGATAAACTATCCAATGGGAAAGACAATGCCGTACTTGATTTTGCCATTTCCAAAGCAAGGGATACTTCCTGGGCAACTGCAGTCATTGCATCCAATACTCCCAATTTCTTAAGAGAATCCGTGATAGACATTGTAGATTATGCAGCAGCAAAAGTCGCTACACAAATACTGAATCCAAAAATACTCACTCCTTCCCTTTTAAAAGAATTAAAAAAATGTGAAAGCAGTGATGTAGTGAAAAATATTGAAATTTTAGAATCTACAAAAAACTCATAAAAAAGCCGGGATCTTCCTCACGGATCCCGGCTCATAATGAACAAAATAAAAGAAACTATATTGCTTCCTTATGCTTTTTACGATAAGCATAATGGAAAATAATTGGTAACACAGTAAATGACAGCAGCATACAGATAATCAATCCTCCTACAATCATGATGGCTAAAGGTTTCTGGATTTCCGAACCCATTCCGTTTGACATCGCTGCAGGGAGAAGTCCCATAGATCCCATTAAGGCAATCATTACTACCGGACGGATCCTGCTCTTCACTCCTTCTGCAATGGATTCTTTGAGTGACATTCTGTTTTGCAGATTCTCTTTCATTACCCCAATCAGGACGATACCGTCTATGGTTGCCACTCCGAAAAGGATGATAAACCCGATTCCGGCTGAGATTCCGAAGATGGTTCCCGTAAACCAAAGGGATAAAAATCCTCCGATAAACGCAAATGCCAGTGTAATGGAAGAGATCAGCGTGTCTTTTATGTTTCCGAAATTGAAATACAGCAGCATCAGAATAAGAACTAAAGAAATCGGTACAACCATAGCCAGTTGTTTTGCCGCTCTTTCTTTACTTTCAAATTCTCCGGCCCACGTCATTTTATGATTTTTCGGAAGCTTTACTTCTTTATCTACTTTCGCTTTGGCTTCTTTAATAGTACTTCCAAGGTCACGTCCCTCAATATTAAATCCGACTCCGATATATCTGCTGTTTCCTTCGCGGTAAATAAATGACGGTCCGGTGTGATAATCTATGGTGGCAATTTCTTTCAACGGCACTTTTTTATTATCCTGAGTTGGGATGAGAATATTTCCCATTTTTTCCGGTGTATCACGGTATTGCTTTTCAAACCTAAGCATGACGTCAAACATTCTTTCTTCTTCGTAAAATTTGGTTGCAGCCTGTCCTCCGATCGTCATTTCAATCACGGCCTGCGCATCTGCTGTGGAAACACCATATTTTGCCATTTTGGAATCATGAAGCTGTATTCTTAATTCCGGAAGTCCGATATTTTTGAACACATTGACGTCCGATATCCCCGGAACCGTTCTGATAGAATTGGCCACTTTATTGGCGTAATTTTCTAGTTCAAATAAATCATTCCCGAAAATTTTAATGACTAACGGAGCTTTTACCCCTGCTACATATTCTTCCACATTATCCTGAATTGGCTGGCTGAATCCAAAATTGATTCCCGGATATTTTTCCAGGGAAACTCTCATTTCTTCGAGAAGTTCGTCTTTGGATATTTTTTTCTTCCATTCATTTTCCGGTTTCAGCTGAATATTAAATTCGATATTAAAGAAACCTGTAGGGTCGGTACCATCATTCGGGCGGCCTGTCTGAGTCATTACAAATTTCACTTCATCATATTTCATGAGAATTTCTTTCATTTCTTTGGTTAACCGCACAGATTCATCCAGATTGACACTATTCGGCAGAGTTGCTCTTACATAGATGGCACCTTCATTCAGTTTAGGTAAAAATTCAGATCCATAATTGGAGAATCTCCATCCACAGACTGCAAGCAAAGCAACAAAACCAATGATAAATCCTTTTTTGTGACGGTCACTGAATTCGTAAATTCTATAGATATTGACTCTGAAGAATCTTGAAATAAAGTTTTCTTTTTCTTCAATATTTTTCGTCAGTAAAAGTTTACACATTGCCGGAACATACGTTAAACTTAATATCAACGATCCTAATAAAGCATATCCAAGTGTAAATGCCAAAGGAGAAAACATTTTACCTTCTACTTTCTGGAAAGAGAAAATCGGCATCAGGGCAACGATAAGAATCAACAGGGCAAAGAAAATATAACTTGCTACGCTTCCTGCGCTTTTCTTTATGATTCCCAGTTTTGATATTTTGTTGAATCTCTTCAGCCCTATTTTCTTGGCCTTAACCTCGAGGGCAACAAAGACGTGTTCAACAATGACGAGTGTTCCTTCCAGAAGCAGTCCGAAGTCCAGCGCTCCCATTGAAATCAGGTTGGCCGGCAAACCCTGAATTTTGAGCATAATTATAGCAAACAGGAAAGCCAAAGGAATTACCGATGCTACAATAAAGGTTGTTCTCCAGTTGTAAAGGAATATAAATACAATGATGGAAACTAGAATAACTCCTTCAATAAGGTTTTTGGAAACGGTATGAACAGTTGTATTGACCAGTTCTGTCCGGTCAATAATCGGAACAATCTGAACATCTCCCGGCAGTTCTCCTCCATTCAGCTGTTCTATTCTGTCTTTCAGTCTTGCAATCACTTCGCTTGGGTTTTCACCTCGAAGCATAATGACAATTCCTTCTACAACATCATTTTCCTTGTTATATCCTACCTGTCCCAATCTTGGTTTTGCGGAAACTTTTACTTCAGCAACGTGTTTTACCAGAATTGGCGTAGAACCTTTCACCTCGATCTGAATATTCTCAATATCTTCTTTTTTCTCTAAAAGACCAATCCCCCTCACTACATAAGCCTGATCTCCTTTTGCCACTACATCTCCTCCTACATTGATATTACTCTTCGAAACTGCTTCATACACATCCAGAGGGGAAAGGTCGTAATTGTGTAATTCCGTAGGATTAATTTTTATCTCATATGTTTTTTCTTCTCCACCAAAGCTCACTACATCTGCTACACCAGGAACGGCCAGCAATTCTCTTTCTACTACCCAATCCTGAATGGATGTAACTTCTTTGATCGGAAGTTTACTTTTAATGATATACCGGTAAATTTCACCGGTTGCCCCGGAAGGAGGCTCAATACTGTATTCGGCTCCTGCGGGAAGATTTACATTTCCCAGTTTATTTGACGCGTATTGCTGGGCATAAAAATCATTGACATGGTCATCAAAAATCACAGTAACCACAGATAATCCGAAAAGGGAAATAGAACGCACCGATGTTTTATTCGGGATGGCATTCATTTCCTTTGAAATGGGTAAGGTGACAAATTTTTCTATCTCTTCAGCACTTCTTCCCGGCCATTGGGTAATGACTCTTACCCTGGTATTGGTAACATCCGGAAATGCTTCAATAGGAGTATGTATATAGGAATAGATTCCTCCGGCAAGC
Organism: Chryseobacterium sp. GVT01B; assembly: GCF_019970045.1. Lineage (GTDB taxonomy): Bacteria > Bacteroidota > Bacteroidia > Flavobacteriales > Weeksellaceae > Chryseobacterium. The sequence goes on along the minus strand of NZ_JAHXYI010000001.1, from coordinate 623,492 downwards.
AATAGAAAAGTTCCCAAAAGAACAATCAATGAGTTTTTTAAAGAGAAGGAAACTATATTCTGTACAAATTTTCGCATTACTTCGTGGAATTATTTAATTGGTTTTTCAGGTTCTCATAGATCAGCAGTCCGTTGGAAGCAATGACATTTTCACCTGGTTTTAAATTGCCTTCTACATAAATATACTGGCTATTGGAAGCAATCTCTGTCACGGGTCTTATCTCAAGCTCGCAGTCTTTTTTGTAGACTACGACATAGCTTTGGTTATTATCAAAGATTAAAGCTTTGGCAGGAATAGCCAATGCACTTTTATTTTGTGAATTCACCGGCAATACAACATCTGCGGACATTCCCGGTCTTAGCTTCATTCCATTATTATCCATAATGATTTTCGCTTTGAGTACTCTTTCATTTTCATTGAAAACCTGGGAAATATTATCAATCTTTCCGGAAAAACTGTCATCCGGATAAGCTAGAGTCTTCACCACTACGGGTTGATCTACATAAACGTGTCTCATATTGGTTGCGTAAACATTCGCCATTACCCATACTTTATCCAGATTGGAAATGGTAAAAAGCTGGTCTCCACCTGCTGTAACCGGCATTCCTTTGGAAATATTTTTTGAAATAACATATCCGTCTGCAGGCGCTTTGATCTGAATGGTATTCCCACCTGCTGAATACAGCTGCATATTTTTCTGTGTCTTGGAAATATTAGACTGCAAAATGGCGACTTCCGATTTTGCTTCCTGCAAATCTTTCTGAGAGGCAATATCATCTTTATACATCGCTTCTACAGAAGATAGCTTTCTCTTCGCTACTGCCAGCTGAGCCTGCAAAGTTTGAGTATCATCCTGCATTTCGTTGACAGCCGTACTTTTTACACTCGCCAGCGTCTGTCCTTTTTTTACATAATCTCCGAGGGAGAAATAGGTATCCATCACAACTCCGTCTACAAGACTTACAAAAGGAACTGTTTTATCCGAATTGCTTTCCACTTCTCCGGTGAGCGTGATACTTTCTTCTATGGGAAGCATTTCTGCTTTAACAAGCTTAATATCTTTTTTAAGCTCTTTACTGATGCAATAGCTTTTTTCAGTTTCCTTATTTTCTTCTTTTCCGGCACAGCCTGTAAAAATAATGAGGGCAGACAGGTAGGCCGCAGCAATGTATTTTGTAATCATTTTGTTCATATCTTATAAGTCTTGTCCCACAACATACTGCAGGTTTTCGTAGTATTGATTAAGTTCTTTTTTTGTATCCAGTATGATCATTTTGTTTCCGATATAGGTATCCAGAAAATCCATGTATTCCAGCATGCTGATATTTCTTAGTCTGAAATTTTTCTCATGACTTACCAGCAAACCATCCAATGTAGATTCATAGCTTTCATCGATTTCTTCTGAAACCTGCTGTGTTCTGATATAGTTTCTGAAAACAGAGACAATTTCATTTTCTGATTTGAGCATATTTTTACGAGTCTCAAGCTTACTTTTCTCGATTTCAAGTTTCGCTTCCTGGATATTCCCTTTGTTTCTGTCGAAAATGGGCAAATCCATAGAAGCTCCCAGTCCTATAAAGTCTTTCATGATATTTCCCCCACGGTCGTATCCAATAGAAACAGCTACGTCCGGTGTTTTCATGGCATTTTGAATTTCCAGATTTTTGACAGCGTGTTTTTCTTTATTTTTTGCAATCATGATATCGGGGCGGTTTTCTTTTGCCTTTTCCATCCATTGGTTCACTTCCAGCTCTGAAAGTTGTTTTTCCGGCATGACAAATGAGTCTGAAATCACCAGATATGTTTGAGAAGGCAGCATCAATAAAGCCTTCAGCTCTACCTGCTGATCTTCAATTTCCTGTTTTAATGAAATCAGTTTTTTCTTGAATTCAATTTCCTGTGCTTTCAGCCTGACATATTCGGCTTTGCTGATATTTCCTAGCGTTAACTGATTGTTATAGGATTTTGTTAATTTCTCAATGGAAGCAATCTGGCCCTGGTAGATTTTCTGCTGTTCCTGATTGTAAAGAATTTCGGTGATTGTATTTCTCAGTGTTTTCTTAAGCTCACGCAATACTTCCTGCAGTTCATACTTCTCTCCTTCCACTTCTATTTTCTGAAGCTCAATATTTTTTCTTCTCTTTCCCGCAGTCTGAATCACCTGTTCTATTTCAGCAGAGATCTGTGTATTTTTCCCCCAGTTTCCAATGAGTGCAGGCTGTTCTTCTATGTCATACGTTCTCCATAGATTGACTTCGCTGATGCTTAATTTGGGATTTGGCCAGTATTTAGCCTGAACAGTTCTTGCTTCTGCTTGTGAAATTTCAAGCTTCTGTGCAATAAGGTCAAGGTTTTTAGCCAGAAAAATAGTTTCAGCTTCCTTTCTGCTGATTTTCATAGTATCTGAAATCTGCGCTGAAAAGAAACTGAAACAGGGAATATAAAATAGGGTTAAAAATAGCTTCTTCAAGATCTTTTATTTTAAGACCACAAAGCTATTCGTCTAATATTAGAGGGAATTTTAAACAGAATTAGAATTCGGTTAGTTCAACATTAGAGTTTGATTAGAACTTTTTAAAACACGAAAAACACGAATAATTTCACAAATAACACAATTATGAATGAGCCGAAAATTTAAGAAGTACAGTTGTTCCGGTGTTGACAACAGAATCAATCTTCATAACAATATGATGATGATCGAAGATACTTTTTGAAAGAGACAAACCAATTCCGCTTCCTTTCACTGTATCTACATTTTTTCCCCTGTAGAAAGTTTCGGATATTTTAGCAAGATCTTCTGTAGGAATTCCTCGTCCTTCGTCACGAATTTCAATATACAGATGATTTTCTTTTTCAGACAAAGTAAGCACTACAGGTTTATCGTAAGAATACTTAATCGCATTTTCAACAATATTATATATAGCAAGGTAAAGCAGTGTTTCGTTTCCGGGAAATTCCAGCAAAGCAGGTTTTGTTACCCAAAGCTGTATTTTAATGGATGAATTATTTTCTTTTGCCTTAGGTTCCAATTTCTCATAAATTTTCCAGATGAGCTCATCCACCCTCATTTGTTTATGAGAAGACTCAAGCTTTGTCATTCCGGACATCAGCAAAAGATTGTTGAGAATATTTTCAATCTCGTACACATTTTCTAATGATTCTTTCGCTACTTCCCGATACTCTTCCGGAGTTCTGTCTCTTTGGGCAAATACTTCCAGGTTTCCGGAGATAGCAGCCAAAGGAGTTTTAAATTCATGAGAAACGTAATTGATAAAATTCTGCTGTAAAAGCACATTTTCTGAGATTCTTCCCAGCAGTTTATTGTACGATTTAATAAGATCTTCAATCTCATCATTGGTATTCGTAGAAGTAATTGCTGTAGAAATATTGTTGTACTCCACTTTATTGATAAGCTCTACAACATTTGAAATAGGCTTATAAACCACCTTTGAAAGATACCGGCTTAGAAAATAAATGGCCAGCAAACCAATCAGCAATACAGAAAGCATAATAATGGCAAGCCTCAATATCTGGGATTGAAACGAATCATTTGATGATTTTACAAAAACTACGAAATCCCCCTGATTGTCCGGATAAAAAATTCCATAGTAGAATTGGTTATCAGACATAAACTGGATTCCTTTATTAGCCCGGACTGACTGCAAATGGGAAAGCTTTATATTCTTATCATTAAGGTTATGTCCAAAAGTAACTTCGTTATTCTGATTGTAAACCGCTACCCTGTTATTCTGAATCAGATGATTGTACTCTTTCTTGATCTGGGCATGTCTGTCTTTTGGAAGTTCATCTTTTTCAAGATAATAAATAGCAGAAATAAGAGCTGTATTCCTTAGCTTTTCGAAATAAAAGATCTTAGTACTGTCATAATAAGCAAAAAATATCACCGCAGATGTGATGATAGAAACGATGCCGAATGAAAGGCTTGAAATAAGGGTAAATCTATTTCTGAGCGTCATTTTCAGTCTTTAATTAAATATCCGGTTCCTTTTACGGTATGAATAATTTTCTGTTCTGTTTCATCAATTTTATTTCGGACATAGGAAATATAAACATCCACAACATTGGTGGTGTTATCAAAATCAATTCCCCAAACTTTATGCAAAATCTGGGTCCTGCTCAATACCTTATTTTTATTCTCCATCAGGAAAGTAAAAAGTTTATATTCTGTAGGGGAAAATTCTATTTCCTTATCATTCTGCGTTACCTTGTGAAGATCCGTATCAATGACAATATTTCCGCACGACAAATATTGATCTTCCTTCTGATAGCTTAATTTATTTCTTCTGGTTAACGCTTTAATTCTTGAAATCAGTTCTTCAAAATGAAAGGGTTTTGAGAGATAATCATCAGCACCCATATCAAGCATTTTGATTTTATCATCCGGACTATTCAATGCACTTAAAACTAAAATCGGAGTATAATTTCCTTTAAATCGTATGATCTGCGTAAGCTGCATCCCATCCAAACCGGGAAGCATGATGTCCATTAAAATAATATCAAAATCATAGGTATGAAGAAATTCACGAGCCTTTTCTCCTGAGTCGGCAAGGGTCAGATTGTATCCAGCCTCAGAAAGGCCTTTTATCAAAAAATTGCTGATTCTTTGATCATCTTCTACCAACAAAATATTCATAAGTCACTGAAATTTCCCATAAATATAGGCATTCTTGTTCAGAAAGGAACCTGAGATAATGGAAGAGGGAAATAATTGAATGCAATAAAACAATTACCAGACGTTTATTTCTCCTTTAAAAATAGTAGAACAAACAACGATTATTGCACATGCAGCTTCCAGCCTTTTTTCATAATTTTGGAAAATGGAGATGATATATTTAATTATTGGATTTGTTGCCGGTGGTATATTGGGCGCTGTTATATTATATTTTGCATTGAAATCATCTATGGTTTCAAGAAGTTCTTATGACGAATTGAATACCTTATCCATTAAAAATCAATCTGATCTTGAAAATTCAAACCTGAAAATTCAGGAACTTAACCAAAACATCAGCAAAGAGAAAGAAACCAATATGCTGCAACAGGATCTTCTGGATGATCTGAAAAATGAATTTTCTAAAATCTCCGCAGAATATTCTTCCTTAAACATCCAGTTTCAGGAATTGAAGCAAATCAATCAGCGACAGGTATCTCAAATAGAAACTCATATTATTGAAAAACAGGACATTTTCGCTAAAAACTCTGAACTTTCTGCTAAGAATGAAGGGCTGCAAAAATCTCTTGATACCCAAAAAGAAGAAATTATCAAAATTCAGGAAGATTCCAAACTTCAGTTTGAAAACCTTGCCAATAAAATTTTAGAAGAAAAAACAGAAAAGTTTACTGCTTTAAATCAAAATAACTTAAAAAACATCCTTGAACCTTTCCAGGAGAAAATAGCTGACTTAAAAAACAAAGTCAACGAAGCCTACGAAAAGGAAAATAAAGAACGTTTCTCTCTTGCTGAAAAAGTAAAAGAACTGGCAGAACTGAATCAACAGATTTCTGATGATGCAAAAAAACTAACCCGCGCTCTGAAGGGAGAAAGCAAAACCCAGGGAAATTGGGGCGAGATGATCCTGGAAAGTATTCTTGAAAAATCAGGCTTGGTAAAAGGAAGGGAATATTTCCTTGAACATGAATTACGTGATGAAGATAACAAGGCTTTATTCTCAGAATTTTCCGGTAAAAAAATGCGTCCGGATGCTGTTGTAAAATATCCTGACGAAAGAAATGTCATCATCGATTCTAAAGTCTCACTTACAGCTTTCACAGAACTGGTAGACGAAACTGATGCTGATATTTATGCTATAAAAGTGAGCCAGCATCTTGGTTCAATTAAAAACCATATTAATCAACTGAGTCAAAAAGCGTATGATGACTATGGAAAATCATTAGATTTCGTGATGATGTTTATTCCTAGTGAACCCGCTTATATTGCAGCAATGCAGGCCGATCAGAATCTCTGGAACTATGCTTACGAAAGAAGAATTTTGTTACTGAATCCAAGTAATCTTATTACTTCTCTTAAACTGATTGCTGATCTTTGGAAACGCGAATATCAGAACCGAAACTCCATAGAAATTGCGGAACGCGGTGCCAGATTGTATGACAAATTTGTAGGTTTTGTAGAAAACCTGGAAAAAGTAGGACGAAATCTTGACCAGGCAAAAAACGTCTATAACGATGCTTACAAACAGCTTCATGCCGGAAACGACAACCTTGTGATCCAGACTCAAAAATTGAAATCGCTGGGAATCAAAAATAAAAAAGATCTGCCACAAAGCCTTATTGACAACAGCAATCTCATTGATCCATCAGAAAGCTAAATCTCCGATTTTATGTTTTCATTTACATCATACCCTTATCCAAAGTCCGAATCTTTCAAAGAAATTTTCGTTTCTTCTCTGGGGGCAGGCATTTTGGTGTATCTGTTTTTGATTATTTTTCAACCTTTTGGTACGGAAACCTTTCATCATCCCTATAAGTTTTTATTACTTTTTCCCTATTGCATTATTTTCGGAACCACATTTTTCATAGCTAATCTTATGACTTCCCGTTTTAGTAACTGGAATATTGGAGCAGAGCTTTTAAAAATAATTTTCATTTTATTCTTAGAATCAGTTTTATCCTACTTTTATAATTCATTATTTCTGAGTCATGTACAACTTGATCTGGGTAATTATTTTTATATGTTGCTTTATTCTCTGGCAGTCGGCATCCCAATTTCTATCATATATATTTTATCGCGGTATATCTATTTAAAAAATATTCATGAAAATACTGCCCGGAATATTTCTCAGCATCTTCCTGTTTCTGTTCCTAAATTACAGGAAAATATATTACAGATATCAGCACAGAATATCGAATTGAGCATTAATGAAAACTATTTTATATGCGTTCAGTCAATGGAAAGCTATTGTACATTTTACTTTTTAGAAAATAATATTGTAAAAAAATTACTGGTCAGAATCAGTTTATCCAACGCTTTACAGCAGATCGAAACCAATTCCATTAAAAAATGCCATCGTTCTTACATTGTCAATCTTGGAAAGGTCAAGAACCTTAAAGGAAATGCTCAGGGATATAAATTAATTCTCCCGGAAATTGATTTTGAAATCCCTGTTTCAAGAAGTTTTATTTCCAAAATTATCCCACAGCTGCAAAGACAAAATTCATAAATTTTGTCATTCGTCACTATTCTTTGTCATTCATCACATTAACTTGAACGTACTGATTTAAAGCTACATTTTTGCTCAAAATTTAATGATATGAGTAAAAACATCCGCTTCTTTTCAATCTTTATTCTGGGTTTTACAGCCTATTATTTCTTTGATCTATTCTATTTCAAAAGCATTCAGGTCTTTTCAAAAAACGTATTTCACAGCAAATCAATCGCCCATGTGATAGCTTATTCAATGACCTTAATTCCATTGATAATCACTTTAAAAATTCTGTTACCTAAAAGAAGTACTTCGGATCTTTTTTCTCTGAACAAATCCATTATCAAGGGATTTAGCTTAGCTTTCACAGGAACCCTTCCCATGCTTATCGGATATCTGATTCATTTTAAAACAGCTGGAAAAATAGATTTTGAGTCCCTGTTTATCAACACATTATCTTCAGCCTTTTTTGAAGAAATTATTTTCAGAGCTTTTCTTATAGGAATATTATATAGGTTTACCAGACTGGGTTTCTTATCATCAGCCCTGTTCGGATCTCTATTGTTTGCACAGGTCCATTTATACCAAAGCCAGGATATAACAGAGCTTATAGAAATATTCACTATTACATTTCTTGGGTCTTTATTCTTTGTCTGGGTATATTTTGAATCGGAATATAATCTTTGGACTGCTATATTTCTTCATTTCTTTATGAACCTGTACTGGGAAATCTTTACTGTTTCAGAGAATGTTTCAGGCAATTTTTATGGAAATCTCTACAAATTCTTTTCCATTGCTGCTATTATAACCATTGTTATTTATTTAAAAAGAAAAAATAAAATCGCATTTGAAGTTACATGGAAAAGCCTTTTTATCAAAACCAGAGAAGTTCAATGATAAATTTTGCATAATTTTGCGGAATGTTGATAGAAAGTTTTCAAAACGAAAAAATAAAAAATGTCACTAAGCTCCTTACTGACAACAGATTTCGTAAAAAATCAAAAGTTTTTGTAGTAGAGGGCCAGCAGGAAAATGAAAGAGCCATGCAGTATGATTTCGAACCGCTGGAGTTCTTTATCTGTGAAAATATCTTTAAAGGAACTCTTCCGGAAGGGAAAATTCATCATGTGAGTGAAAAAGTATATGAAAAAATCGCTTACAGAGGAAGTTCCGAAGGGATTATCGGAATCTACCATGCAAAAGAAACCCCTCTTTCATCATTTATTCCTAAAGAAAATTCAACAGTAATTATTGTTGAAGGAGTAGAAAAACCTGGAAATCTTGGAGCTATTTTAAGAAGTTGTGAAGCATTTGGTGTAGATGCACTGATTGTTGCTGACGGAAAAACTGATTTCTACAATCCTAACGTGATCAGATCCAGCGTAGGCTGTCTTTTTGGAATGGAAGTATACCAGGCTGAAAATGAAGAAACATTGGAATTTTTGCAAAAAAACAATTTCAATATCTACACTACGCTTATGGACGAAAGTGCTGAAGATCTTTATAAGAGGGATTTCAGACAGCGTTCAGCAGTATTATTTGGTACAGAACATTCAGGATTGAGTGATTTCTGGATTGGAAAAGGAAAAAACACACTGATTCCGATGGCCGGAAGTATTGATTCTTTAAATCTGAGCAATGCTGTAGCGATTACCTGCTATGAATCTTTAAAGCAAAAGAAAGGATAAACTATTCTTAATCTCATTTTATATTAAAGAGATTGCTTCACCTTCGGCTCGCAATGACTAAGCATAAAAAAACCGTCTCACTGAGTGAAACGGTTCTTTTATTGTTAAGCGTATGCTAGAATTATTTCTTAGCAGCGTCTTTTGCAGCATCTTTAGCAGCGTCAGCAGCACCTTTAGCAGCATCAGCAGCTCCTTTAGCAGCTTCTCCAGCTCCTTTAGCAGCATCTTTAGCAACTTCAGCACCAGCAGCAGTAGTAGCAGCAGCAGCATCTTTAGTAGCTTCTACAGCAGTAGTTGCAGCAGAATCAACAACTTTAGCAGCTGAATCAGAAACTACAGCAGCAGAATCAGCTACAGTAGCAGCAGCAGAATCAGTTGCTCCTTCAGTAGAAGTAGCTTCAGTTTTTTTACAAGCAACTAGAGAGATTGCAGCGATAGCAGCTACGAATAATGACTTTTTCATAATAAATTAAATTTAATTTTGTTAATATTGTTTTATAAAATTTTCTTCTGTTCTGTTATTTGAACAAGACAAAGGTATAGCAGTTAGAAAATTTGTTTATGAAAAATAATTGTAATACCTTTGTAAAATAGTTTTACAAAAAAACATAACTGATAATCAACAATTTAATTATTTTTTGAAAAATTGACAGATTTAGATCTATTACACTTTGAGCAGCTAAAAAAGGATGTTCAGGGTCAATACTTAAAAGAACATACCCCTTCGCAGGATGATATATCCAAGTGGAAGGGTATTGATATAATATATTTTCAGGAAGACCTGCGCAAAAAAGCAAAAGGTAACATCAGTGAAAAGTCATTTTATACCTATTTCAAAAGTTCACCGGTTACTAAATTACCAAGGATAGACATGCTCAATTTATTGAGTATTTATGCAGGTTACGACTCTTGGTATGAGTTTAAGAAACTGCACCTTTTCGCGGGTGAACTGCTGCAGGAAAATGAAAATCTGGAGGAGGAAGAAATCAATGAACTTGAGAAAACAGTTTCTGCAGCCCCTGAAATTCCAAAAACTGAATTTCAGCCTAAAAAAACAGAAAACACCACCCCAGAAAACACTGATTTACAAAAATCAATTACTGAAAATCAACAAGTTAACCAAAATAAAAATACTACTCAGGAAATTGAAATTTCATCTGCACCGCCTAAGAAAAATTTCTTTAAAAAGAACGCCTGGGCATTGGTTACTTCCGTTTTAATTACAATCACTGGTCTTTTAGGATTTAAAGACGTTCTTTTTTCTAAAACTTATAAATATTGTTTCATTGACAAGGACAGAGGAGTTTCTGTAATCAACACTTTAGAAATAATGGTGGTGAAGGAAAACGAATCTCCATTGATGTATAAAATAAAACCTGGTGAGTGTTTTTATTATTCTACTAAGGATAAAAATTTAAAAATGCGTATCAGCGCTCCTTTCTATGAGCCTCTGGAAGTCAATAGAAACCTTGAGAATGCGCCTGAAGAGGAAAAAATAGAACTAAAGCCGGATGATTATAAGATGGCAGTGTATTATTTCTCGATAAAAGATATCAAAGGAGGAAATCCGGACGAACAAGTTGCTCTTATTAAGCAGAAAAGAAGTCAGCTGGAGAATCTGATCAGCAGCAGTGCAGTGATCTACCAGGTATATGACAATGATACCTACGGAATAGAAAGACTGGATAAACAGAAATACATTACTCTGGTAACCACTCCAACGACTTCACTGAAAAACCTGAATGTAATAGAAATGAAAAAGGATAACAAAGGTAAGATTGTATCCATCAAATTTAAAATTGCTACCACAAATGAAAAGAATAAGTAATTTTTTAATTTTTACCGTACTTCTGGCATTATTTATTGCCTGTAATAATAAAACTTCAGAGGTAAGCGACCTAGATAAGCTACGAAACAGCAACAATGAAAAGAGTTATCCTGCAGTACAGATGGACAGCATGCAGGCGATTAATTCCATTACCAAACAGAAAGTTCAGGAACTTTTTGACCTGTCTACCCTTTACCTATCCGGAAACAGAAATACAGAAATAGACACCGTTATTTATTCACAAATGGAAAGCTATTTCCACAAACCGGATTCTGTGACCTTTAAAAGATTACTGAAGGAACTGGATAGCATGAAAGTGAAAACAGCAAAGGTGAGTAACCTGAATGTTTATAAAGAGTTCTATAAAAAAGATACATTAGACTATGCCAAGTTTAATGTGGAATATTTTGATAGTAAAAACAAATCTTTGGGAAGCTTTGAAAAGAATGCACAATACATATTGCTGTCTACTTCCAAGCTCAAAAAGGAATTTAAATTCTACTTTTTAGATTTCTATTCCCAACCGCTTAAGAAAGACAGTACTTCAGTAGGAGTAACTAAATAATCGACGGGAATATCATTTTCCCAGACATCATCAACATATTCTTCGGGGTCAAAGTAATTGACTCCGATTTTTTTGGTCTTTACCGGGATATCCTGGAATAACCCATCATAAAAACCTTTTCCATACCCTACTCTGTTTCCTTTTCTGTCACAATACAGCAATGGAGTAATCACATATTGAAAGTTATTCTCACCCGAATTTTCATTGGAAACAGGTTCTGAAATCCCCCAGCTGTTGGTTTCAAAAACAGTATCTTCAAAGATTTCAATACTAATAAGCTTATCACCAACAATTTTAGGAACATACACACGGATATTCTTCTCTAAAAAATAGTGAATGAAGATTTGGGTATCAATTTCTTTTCTTGCCGGAATCGGGATGAAAATATGTACCTTCTCTCCTTCCTGAGGGTTAAAATGATGAATGAAATTTTCAAAAATTTTCTCAGATAACAAGAAAGCCTCATCTGGAGACAAGGCTTTTCTTTTTTGAGTATATTTTTTTCTAAGCTCAGCTTTTAGCATAATTATTAAGTTGTTTTGACTGAAATAATTGTTACCGACAGGCTTTGAAGTTCTATTATTGATTATGCGTTTTGCACAATTCTGTACAGTTTATCAGATAAACGAACTCTGAATGGAAGTTCGAAAGTAATCTGATCTCCTATATTTGCAGTTTCACAAGGACCGCCATTGGCATAGATTTCAGTAATGGTAACTTCCTGTTCTCCTGTTGTAGGACCGGAAATTAATACTTTATCTCCAACTGACAAATCTTTTTGTTCAATTAAGAACTGTGCAATTTTTGATTTTGAGAAATAATGCTCTGCTTTTCCAATCAATTCCTTTTTAACAGCAATCTTTTGACGGATATTCTTTGTTTCAGCTTTTGCCAAAGGTTTATCAGATAAATCGCCTGAATTTTTGAATTTCAAGGCATCAGATTTTCCTTTTCTGAATACTTTATTCCCAACCTGCAGTCCTTTTCTTAGTTTCACCTGTTCATCCCAAGGTAGATGTATTGTATCCAGGCATTCTGTAGAACAGCAGTTTTCCATTGCTGCTTTACATTCATCACATTGGATGAATAAAAGGTGACATGCATCATTAGCACAGTTGGTATGGTTATCACATGGTTTTCCACACTGGTGGCATTGTGAAATAATATCGTCTGTAATTCTTTCCCCTAAACGGTGGTCAAATACGAAGTTTTTACCAATAAACTTACTTTCTATTCCTTCTTCTTTGATCTGGCGGGTATACTCAATGATTCCCCCTTCCAATTGGTAAACATTTTTAAAGCCCTGATGTTTGAAGTAAGCACTGGCTTTTTCACAACGGATTCCTCCGGTACAGTACATCAAAAGGTTTTTATCTTCTTTAAAGTCTTGTAACTGTTCATTGATAATGGGTAAACTTTCTCTGAAATTTTCCACATCAGGAGTAATCGCCCCTTCAAAGTGGCCTACTTCACTTTCATAGTGGTTTCTGAAGTCTACGACAATTGTGTTCGGATCTTCAAGTAAATTATTGAACTCCTGAGCCTTTAAGTGAATTCCTTTATTGGTAACATCAAAAGTTTCATCATTCAAACCGTCAGCAACAATTTTATTTCTAACCTTAATTGTCAATTTTAAAAAAGAATAGTTATCCTGGTCAACAGCGACATTCAAACGGATTCCTTTCATAAAATCATAGACTTCCAGCGTATTTCGGAAAGCCTCAAACTGATCTGCAGGAACACTCATCTGAGCATTAATTCCTTCTTTTGCTACATAAATACGGCCAAGCGCATCCAGTGCGTTCCAGGCTATAAATAATTCGTCGCGAAATTTTTTGGGATCTTCAATTTTGGCATACGCATAGAAAGACAAAGTAAGACGGTCTTTACCGGCTTCATCAATAAGTTGAGCTCTTTCTTCTGCGCTTAAGGTGTTATACAGTTGCATGCTATAAACGTTTTAAGTGAGAATAAAATTTTTGCAAAGATAATAATTTTTGAATTAAGTATATTTATGACACAAATCACAGGTAATGAATAATGAACGGCCAGCATTGAATAATTGGCAATAAATAATGGAAAACAGAATGTATTTTACACCCTATAACCTGACATATTTTCTTTAATATTTTTTTAAGTTTTGTTAACCTTGGCATTAACAATTATGACATAAGGCATAAAATGACATAATAGCCGTTAAATTTTAGTTAAAATTGAAACATAGCATACTAATTGCTTACTTATTTAACATTAAATTTGTTTACTCAAAAACATAAAAAAGAAATTAATTAATAAACAAGAAAGATATACAATGAAGAGTACTTTAAAAAAACTATTACCATTTGCAGTAGTAGGAGTAATTTCCGGAGCTACTACCGTTGGAGCCATACAATATTTAGGACACAACTCCAACAATGGAGATCAATCTTACTTCACAACGTCCGCACCTAATACTTCATTCGCAGGAATGAATACAGGAGCAGTAGGCGACGATTTTGTGAAAGCAGCCAAAACAACCGTTCCAGCTGTAGTTACCATCAAAAATTACCAAAGCAGAACAGCAAGCAGAGCTTCTGAGCAGGATTTATTTGACTTTTTCTTCGGGGATCCTTTCGGGGGAAGAGGCCAGGGCCAGCAGAGACAGAAGCAACAACAGGCTCCTGACAATATGCCATCGGGAATGGGTTCAGGTGTTATCATCTCTCCGGACGGTTACATCATTTCCAATAACCACGTGGTTGCAGGTGCCAATAAACTGGAAGTAGTATTGAGCAACAAAAAATCATATATCGCTACTTTGGTAGGGACTGACCCAAATACAGATATTTCTCTATTAAAGATTGAAGAAAAAGGTCTTCCTTATTTAAACTTTGCGAATTCAGACAATATCGATGTAGGACAATGGGTGCTTGCAGTAGGAAATCCACTTGGATTAAACTCAACGGTAACAGCAGGTATTGTTTCAGCTAAAGGAAGAGGGATCGGAATTTTAAGCAGCCAGGGGAAAGCAGCTAATCCTATTGAAAGTTTTATCCAGACGGATGCTGCAATCAACCCGGGTAACTCAGGAGGAGCTTTGGTGAATACAAATGGGGAACTTATCGGGATCAACTCTGCCATCCAGTCTACTACAGGATATTATCAGGGATATGGATTTGCAGTTCCTTCTAACTTAGCCAGAAAAATTGTTGAGGATATCAAGAAATTCGGAATTGTACAGAGAGGATTCTTAGGTGTTCAGTCTTTAGACCTTTCAAACGATCAGTTGGTAACTTCATACAACAAACAGTTCAAGACGAGTCTGAAAGTTGGTTCAGGAATTTATATTACAGGATTCGGTGACAACAGCGGTGCTGAAGATGCAGGATTGAAAAAAGGAGATATTATTACTAAAGTAGATAACTACGATATAACAGATTTTGCTGATCTTTCAATGTCAATCGGAAGCAAGCGTCCTGGCGATAAAGTTCAGGTAACGTATTCAAGAAACGGTAAAGACGGTACTGCTACTGTAACACTTAGAGACCAGAAAGGAGGTACTTCTACGAGAACTAAAGCTGACCTGAGCGTCACTGAAAAAATCGGAGCTGAATTTGAGCCTCTTACAGAGCGTTTCAAAACAGAATACGGGCTGAACAGTGGTGTTGTTGCCAAAAGCGTATCTGAAGGCAGCGAAATGGCTAAAATCGGAATTGTAGACAACTACATCATCATTGAAGTAAACGGCAAGCCTGTAAATTCTCAGAAAGATGTAGAAAAGATCCTGGATAAATACCAAGGAAATGTACAGGTAAAATTTGTAGATGACTACGGAAGAATCTATACAAAAGGATTTAAAATGCCTTAATCAGAAAAACAAAATTAATTCTTCATATCAACAAAAAACGCTGCAAAGATCTGCAGCGTTTTTTTATTATTTATTTAGGCTTATTCATTTTTTCAGCAATTCTTTTCTGCTTGTTCCGCTCATAAATAACTTCTACAATCTTACCCCCAATCCATGAAAACGGAAAGAACGTAAGGAAAATAGAGATCTTATAAAATGTAGGATGGTAAGGAAATATAATTACATCCAGCATCGCGATAAACAGCATAATAAAACCGATCAGGATGGCATAAGCTACTTTAGCATATTTAACGATGATAGCTGTTGCAACACCCCCAATAGTAGTTCCCAATCCGGAAATAAACAACAGGAAGCCGAAGAACGCCTGATCATCTTTCATACTGAAAAGAAACCTCTGCCAGTGCTCAAACGGAGCAAAAGCCTCAAAAGTAACCCATTGCGGAAAAACCCTTATACCAAGAGTAATAATAAGTCCTGCAATACCAAGACCTACCAGAACCGCAATTGTATTTCTTATAAAATTCATTAATCCTGATGTGCGATCATAGAAATTTCGATATCCACATTTTTAGGCAGGCAAGAAACCTGTACTGTTTCACGGGCAGGATAGCTTTCTGAATCTAAGTAAGAAGCATAGATATCATTCATTACAGCAAAATCATCCATACTCTTAAGGAAGATTGTCGCTTTTACAACGTTTTTGAAAGTCATGCCGGCTTCAGTAAGAATTGCCTCAAGGTTTTTCATTACCTGATGCGTTTCTTTTTCAATCCCTTCTACCAGTTTACCAGTTGCAGGATCTACAGGAATCTGTCCAGAGATATACAAAACTCCGTTTGCCATATTAGCTTGTGAATAAGGGCCGATTGCTGCAGGTGCATTAACTGTGTTGATTATTTGTTTCATAGCGGATATTTATTTTTTTTCTAAGGTCATATGTCATCACTTTTGCCGGCAATAAAATTTCAGCTTTAGTGATTTCATTAGAATTTATTTTGGTTGCAAATATAAAATTTATATTCTCAAATGCCAATCTGATATTAGAAAGGTGCATTAGGCTGGGTAAAGCTTCTGTCTTTGTACTTTAATGCATCACTTAAGATATTGGCTTTGATACCAATAAAGAAGTCATACACTTTATACTGTCCGAAAGGAACCCAGTTGAAATTGATCGTAAAACTTCGCTGATCTCTTGAGAAACCAATTCTTGTATACGCCAATTCTTTAGTCACCATATCATAATGCGTACTTCCTGTGATATTCCAGAAAGGAGTCAGCTTAAGGCTTCCGTCTAATCCTATGGAAGCAATCTTATTGGCAAATCTGCTCAGTCCTTTTGAATAGGCATAGTTTGCACTGATATTTAAAGTCCATGCCTGGTCAAAATGAGCATAATGATCATCATCAAAATAATAATTTTCATTTCGGACCTCTCCTTTTGAAGAATATTTTTTAGCATAATCTGTTTTCTCTCCAAAAATTTCGCTGCTTAAAGGATAAGATAACTGAACATTGAATCCCTGTACACTGAAGTGCCCGAACTGCTCTGTTCTTACCCCAGTATCCTGGCCGGAAGAGAAATCGATTTTATAAGGTTCCAGTGCAAGACTGGTATTTACCGTAAGCTTATTATTAAAGAATGAAGACTGCCCGTTGATTGAGAACACAGACCAAGGATGATCATTCGCTGCAAAGTTGTAGCTTCCTGAAAGGTTTAAAGATTCAAATATCTTGATTTTTTTAACTCCTGTAGAATCACTTTTAGATTTTACTTTCATCTCGATATTGTTACCGATATTGAAACCTAAAGCTCCCTGCATTCCACTTGACGGACTTCCTATGATTCCTTTCTCGAAAATAGAATAAGGAGTCAACGCTCCGGTTGCATTGTAATAATTTTTATAATATCCGAAATTTGGACTTGAAAAATCCGGAGAGTATGTAAAGCTGACACTTGGTGTCATCATATGTCGTACCGCTTCTATTGCAGACCCTTTTTTGAATTTCATCATTCCGAAAAGCGTAGTCTGAAGACTGGCAGAAGTAGAGAATGTAGAATATCCTGTAAAATTCTTATTGATCTCATCCACTGTTACGTTCTTTACCGGATCATAGAATCTGTTCAGTGTTTTTGTAGTCAATGCATTATCGATATTCGCACTTAAACTGAACGTGAAATATTTTGCCACGGTGGTATTGGTAGCCAACGCGATATTATTTTTAAGTCCCGTCTGCATTTTGTCCCACATTTCTTTTTTAAACAGTTCGTTCTCCTGAGTATTAACAAAATTGGTAAGATTGAAACCTGTATTCACTGTAATATTTTCAAGAAGTCCCTGTCTTATTCCCGTTCTTGATTTAAACAGGTAAAACTGATTGATCGCTACGTTCATCTGTGGAAGACGAAGGTCTGCCAGCCCTGTTGCAAAGTTCTGTGAATAAGAAGCCGTCCCTGTAATTGTTGCCGGAAGTTTCAGAAATCTTTTGGTAAGGGTTACCGTAGAATTCTGCTGGGTATTCAATACATTCTGGTTGAAAATATAGTTGTTGTTAAGCGGGTTGTTATAAAACTTTGTACTTACGATATCTACAGAGGCACTGAATGTCAGGAAAGGGTTCGCTTTAGAATCCTGAGAATGCGTCCAATTGATTCTATAGGTACTGTTTTTAGTATAATCGTCCAGACCTTTGATACCTCTTACCATGGTTCCGACATCCGCTGTAAAGTTTCCGGAGTAACGGTACTTCTTCTGATAATTTACCTGAGGACGTAAGTTCCAGCTTCCTTTCGTATAGATATCAGCAAGAACCTTTACGTCAAAGTGTTCTCCAATGGGTTGGTAATACCCTATTCCGTTAAGGAAAAACCCCACATCTTCCCTTTCCCCGAAACTTGGAATCAGGATACCCGCTGCTCTTTTATCTGAAAACGGTAAAATAGCAAACGGAAGGTAAAGAGGTGTAGGAACCTGCTCGATAAACATTTGGATAGGTCCTGTTACAATCTGGGATTTTGTTTTAGTTTTAATCAGCTTGATATTATAAGCTCTCATAAAATAATCCGCAGCCGTATCTTTTTTCTTAATGAAATAATCATCCGTGGTATAATCCGCTTTTCTCATCGCGAATACGGAGTCGTTATATTTTTTGGTCTTCTGCGCTATAATTACTCCTTCGCTTTCTTCTGTTCTTGCATTGAAGGCGATGGCCTGTTTGGTTTTTGTGTTATAGCTGAATTCGTTGGTTTCGTATTTTTTCCCGGCCTGTGTGGTGATTACAGGTTCTATAATTTTTCCTAAAGAATCTTGCTTTCCTCTGGCGTAGATCAGATTTTTATTATCATCTATTGAAATATAGTCTGCATCAATCTGCATATCCTGATACTTCACCTGCGCATTTTTGTTCAGAAAAGTCATTTTTTTTGGGATGTCTCTTCTCTGATCATCAGCTTTTGTGCGAAGAACATCATCCAAAGTTTCTTTTTTTACAACTATGGTATCCTTTTTGGAAATAGTATCATTAACCGCATTTTTAGGCAATTTTTCAGGAGTTTTCTGTGCTAAAAAATTGTTAAAAATTAGGATAATTAAAATTTGTAATATATTTTTGAGGACGGTTTTGGCCAATTTTATTATATATAATTAAGGCCCAAAATTAATATAATTTTTATAACTGTAAGATGCACAAACAAAATTTTAAAATAATTTTATCATTTCTTCTTATCCTTACCAGCAACTTTATTTTCTCTCAGAAGAAGTTTACTATCGTTCTGGATGCGGGACACGGAGGAAGTGATCATGGGGCCAACAGGACCTATTCTGATATCGGAAGAGTCGCGGAAAAAGACATTACACTTGCCATTACATTAAAAGTAGGCGCAATGTTAGAGAAAAACAGAGATTTCAAAGTTATATATACCCGTAAGATTGACGAGTATCCTTCTTTATCTGACAGAACCAATCTGGCCAACAGGAGCAAAGCAGATCTTTTCGTATCGATTCACTGTAATTCTTCACAAAGACCTACAGCTTATGGTACAGAAACATATGTACAGGGACCTAACCAGAACAATGAAAATCTTGAAGTAGCCAAAAGGGAAAATGACGTGATCTTCCTGGATGAAAAAGATAAGCAGACCTTCGGATCCTATAACCCTGATTCTCCGGAGTCATTGATTGCCTTAAAACTTCAGCAGAACAAGTATCTCGAGTCAAGTCTTCTTTTGGGAGGATTGGTAGAGGATAACTTCGTGAATAAAGATAAGCGTTCTTCAAGAGGAGTTTTCCAGAAAAACCTTCACGTTCTTCGTATGAATGCCATGCCATCTGTACTGATAGAAACAGGTTTCATTAACCATCCGGAAGAAAGCCACTACATAGCTTCAGACAAAGGACAGACTGAAATTGCAGAAAGTATTTACAATGCGATTATTGATTATAAAAAAGCAGTTGACAGAAAATCCGGCGGTTCTATTGCTGTCAGAAAGCCAGAGCCTGAAAAACCGGCAGAAGTTCCTTTAAAAAATGATTTCAGAATTCTATTGATGAGTTCGCCTACGAAATACAATGAAAATGATCCTGCCCTGAAAGGACTGAACTATATTCTTACTCTTAAGGAGAACGGACAATACAAGTATTACTATGCTGTAACCAATATGGCTTCCGTAAAAGATATTAATCTTAAAACAGCCAAGGATGCAGGCTTTAGAAATGCTTTTGCCGTAGGATTTATGCCTAATCAAAGGATTAATATGGGATATTACACCATAGAGGTATACTCCGGGGATAAGCTGAATGGCAATTCTTATATCCTTCAGAACCTGAAAGACGTAGAAAGAGAAAAAGACAATGGCGTTTTTTATTATACCTATGGAAAAGTATACACGTTAGAAGATGCAGCCAAACTTCAAAAGGAACTTGAAGCTAAAGGTATCAAAAACACGGTGATACAAAAAGTGTATAAATAATTAAAAAAAATAATTTTGAAGTTAAAAAGTTAATGATTACTTTTGCAACCTCAAAATTTGGCCTATTCGTCTAGTGGTCAGGACTCAAGATTTTCATTCTTGCAACAGGGGTTCGATTCCCCTATAGGCTACAAATTTACAAACCTTTAACGGAGTCGTTAAAGGTTTTTTTATGGTTTATTTTTCGTTGTATTTTACTTTCAAAAATTAACCCGGATATTTTTAACAACTCTTTTAAGGTTAAAATTCTCAGGACTTTTACAATGTTCTGACAGAATTATTAGAAATTGAGACATTCTAACAACCTGAAAATTACTATCATTATAATATAGAACCTTTACTTTTATCGTAAAAATTCATTCCATTTATGTTATATGTCACAAAAGCATTATATTTGCAAAAATTTTAGCCATGGTTGGTCACCCAAATATGGCAGCACTGATGAAAAATAATATTGATAAATCATTGTTTGTAGTTTTCTACAAGCTACCAAATTTTATATCATGCCGGATTTAAAAATACAAGAAGCAAAATTGCTTTTTAAGAAAATCCACTCTAACCCAAAAAGTTACGATTTACAAATCAATGAAGACGGGATTACAGGCAGAGATGATAAAATCAGTTTCAGACTTTACAGGACTGGAGAGAGGGTTGCTTTTGAAGTAACAATTGACGGACTCACTTTCACCAACACGACTGGAGAATGGAATAATGCATTGATCATGCTGGGAAATACGATCAAAAAATTAGAAAAAGAACAAGAAAATTTAAAAATAGAACAAGCAATAAATAAACTAAGAAAGTACCTTTCAGAAGAAAATTAAAATTTTTGAAAATAAATTTGGTAGTTTTAAAAAAAGTTTATAGTTTTGCACTCACATTTAAACGATATGGCAAATCATAAATCAGCACTAAAGAGAATCAGACAAAACGAAACTAGAAGACTTCGTAACAGATATTACCACAAGACTGCTAGAACAGCTTTAAAAGCTTTAAGAAATGAAGAGAACAAAGCTGCTGCTACAGAACAACTGCCAAAAGTTATCGCTTTATTGGATAAATTAGCTAAGAAAAACATTATCCACAAGAACAAAGCGGCTAACTTGAAAAGCAAATTGACAAAGCACGTTAATAAATTAGCGTAAAAACATAGCTGGCCCGTTCGTCTATCGGTTAGGACCTCAGATTTTCATTCTGGTAAGAGGGGTTCGATTCCCCTACGGGCTACTTACATCTTATAAGACCACTGTAACAACGGTGGTTTTATAAAGATCACAGTAGAAAAAAGCTATATTAAAATAAATCTAACCGGCCCGTTCGTCTATCGGTTAGGACCTCAGATTTTCATTCTGGTAAGAGGGGTTCGATTCCCCTACGGGCTACAAGATTAAGAGTTGATACTTACAAAAACAAAACTAACACATTACTTCGGTAATGGAAGATAGAGGGCCCGTTCGTCTATCGGTTAGGACCTCAGATTTTCATTCTGGTAAGAGGGGTTCGATTCCCCTACGGGCTACAAAAGGACTTTTTCGAAAGTCCTTTTTTCGTTTTTATATATACATTCAGACAAATTTTATCCGACAATATCTTATTCTTTTTATCACCGGAACTTCTGAATTACTCCACTACCCTCCCATTTTGGGAATCTTTCATTGAATTACACCTGACAATGTCAATAAGAGCTGTTCTTCAATTTTACATCTATATTTTATACAATCCAATTAAATCAACAGGCTGTGCTACCCTATAACAGGGGTATATTAAATTTTATTAAAAATATCACCAATAATGGAAATATTATTTTTTACTTGGTCTATTAATCCTTAAATTTGGCTAAAACTATTCACAATAAAATAAATAACATGAAAATTAATTTACTTTTGGGAAAACAATTCTCTTTTAAAGCCGGATTAATGGCTTTATTTCTATTTTCGGCAAGCACGTTATCTTTTGCGCAAAACAGAATTTATGCACACGCTCAGAGCTCAGGTGTATTTGGAGTTGCATGTCTGGGATGCCGTATAGATAATCCTTTAAATGCAGTTGGATATAACGAGGATGATTATTCAACAATGGTGTTGGGAACAGCTTTGTTAGGAGGAATTCAACAAACCCTGATCTTCCCTGACCTGAGATCAGACACAAGACTGGTTGTAGGAATCGGAACAGACAACATCCCGTTATCTGTACAGTTATTAAGCGGAGTAACTCTTGAAACCATGAATGGAGGCACTTCTAATGATGACCGCAGAACGATAGATGTAAGTCTTCTTAAACTGGGAGCAACACCCAACAGAGGGACAGTAGAATTCAAGCCGACAAAACCTTATGACGGGATCAGAATAGGTTTAACAGGAGGTGTATTAAGCCTGGGCGGAGGATTCAGAATTTATTATGCTTATCAGGATCCATTGATCAGCATTATGGCTCACAGCCAAAACGGCCAGGTTACTCTTGGTGGAAATATTCCGGTAGAAGGTTCAGAAGTCACATTATTCAACACATCCGGAAAAGAAGTATTCCGTTCTACATTAAAATCAAACACTTTTGAACCCAGACAGTCTGAAGGTGTTTATATTATGAATGTGCAAACTAAGGAAGGAAAAACATATTCGAGAAAAATTTTAATTAAATAATCAAATAAACGATACAATAAATGCGGCAGACTTTTGAGTTGTCGCTTTTTTTGTATTCATTTTCAGAGAAATACGAAAAAACAATTCATTAAATAAAACAAATTCATAATAACAAATATCAACAAATTATTAACATTTCACATAAATATGAAATAAAATAAGCAACATAATCATTTTATTTATAAATTTACATAAAGCTAAAACCCAAAATTTTTCTACATATGAAAACTTATTTATTACTTGGCCAACGCACAATGAAAGCTGCAGCTTTGGCATCATTCTTATTTTTAACAAGCACAATGTCTTTTGCACAGATTGTGAAAACCTATGCAAGCAGCCAAACCAATCAGGTATTGGGAGTATGCTTAGGATGTGGAGTATTGAATCCTCAAAATGCAGTAGGAAGTAACGAAAACGACTACTCAACGATCCAGGTTTCAGTAGGTCTTCTGGCAAGAACGGAACAGACATTGATCTTCCCTACGACCAATATCGCCAACAACACCAATAAGCTTGTCATTGGTATTGGTTCCAATGGTACTCCACTATCTGCTCAGGTATTGGGAGGTGTGTCAATTGAGACATTCAACGGAGAAGTGTCCAATAATGATCGCCAAAGTCTTACCAACAGTCTGATCAACCTAGGAGCAGGAGATCCAAGCAAAGGTGAGATTGAGCTTACAATGAACATTCCTTTTGACCGTATCAAAATCAATGTGAATTCAGGATTGCTGAATATTGGTGGAGAACTTAGAGTATACTACGGATATCAGTACAAAGATCCGTTTATCAATTTCATGGCACACAGTCAGAATGGACAGTTTACTCTTGATAAAAATATTTCTGCACAAGGATCAGAGGTTAGTCTGACCAATACTTCAGGAAAAGAGGTATTCCGTTCCAAACTGACATCCAATACATTTGAAACAAAGCAGCCACAAGGAGTATATATTATGAACCTTACTACAAAAGAAGGAAAAACATATTCTAAAAAAGTGATCATCAAATAAGGTAGATCCATAACAGATCAAACCCGGCAAGCTTTTCAAGCTTGCCGGGTTTTTTATAGGGGTAATTATTATTCTGCATGATAAAAACATTTCTATCACTTCATTAAAAAAACCCTGACCAAAACTGGCCAGGGTTATATTAACAAGATTTATCTAAAATGGTATTAGTTTTTGATTACTTTTTGTTGATATACTGCTTTATCTGTAACTACTTTCAAAATATAAATACCTTTTGGAAGTGCACTTACATTGATTTGTCCGTTGTTCAGCTGTACATTAACCATTCTTCCTGAAGCATCATACATAGAAACATTCTGGATTTTCTCCTGAGTTTTAAGAGTAAGGATATCGGTAACCGGATTCGGATAAATACCGAATTCAAGTTTTTTCACTTCAGCAGTTGCCAAAGTAGTTCCTAAACTGTTTACACTCACCGTTTTTTCTACCAGCTTACCGTTTGAGTTAAAGCTGATCACAATATCAGAAGTTCCTGAAACAAGAGGTATCAAAACCAATTCATCATTCTCATTAATCGTTGCGGAAACTGCTGTAGGATTGCTGTTTGATTTGATAGATTTCACTACGGATACCGCCATGTTATCAGCATCGGAAATTATTGTTTTCAGATCAATTGCAGTAGTACTTGCAGCTGTAAGCTGTGAAGGTAAAGTATTGCTTACCACAGGAACCGAATTATTGGTAAATACTGTCAGTGAAGGGAACCAGTAATAATCATTCAATGTTTTTGTATTGATAAGAGTTCCGGCCATATTATAAGTATGGATCCAGTTTTTCTGATAGTGTGCACCGTATCCGCTTTCTGTTGTATTCAGAACAAGCTCTCCGGTAACAGGGTTTACACGAAGTGCCGCACCATAAGGAATCTGCTTAAACTGTCCTGTCTGCCCCGGGATAGCAGCAAAGTTTTCGTTAAATGTTTTCGTTGTTACGTCAAATCTTACAATCTGTGTTCCTGAACTCCAACTGCTGATTGAATTAATCCAGTATAAAGCATTTTCTTTATTACTTGCTGTAAATCTCCCTGCATTCCATGCTCCCCAATCTCCGATATATTTGGTCGTAGGAATGTTATAAACCTGCGTTGCAAAAGTAGTAGGATTGATACTGATCAGCTTCTGATCCTGAATTCCCCATACGCTTCCGTCTTTTGCCTGAACCACTGAGTAGAAACTTCCTGCAATTGTACTGATCACAGTATCTGTATTAGGATTAATGACTAAAATTCCAACACCCTGTTTCACCGCAAATACATATTGCGAAGTACGGATCATATTTCCAATCTGCCCGTTACCACCTGTTCCGGCAATCAGAGAACCTACCTGCAGGTTGTCAATATTGAAAAGAACAATTCCGGTAGAAGTACCAATATATCCTTTATGTTCGTTCACTCCCACAAATGATCTTCCGTCTCCACCACCAATTGTATTAAAGCCGGCAATTTTCTGCATAGTCTGCGCATTGGCAACCACAAGTCTTCCACCTGGAGTATATTGAGTATCTCCTCCATCGGCAGCCTGTTTTGATACAAAATAGAATTTATCACCATAGATTGTTCCGTATTGTGTAGTTGCACCGAAAGCCTGATTGTTGTTTGCGTTACTGTACACACGGTAATTGATCTGACCGTTATTATCAATGAAGTTTACAGAACCGTTGGTATGACCAAACCATTCTTCATTCACCATAAAATATCCGTTGGTAAAGTTGTTGGAAGCTACGTATGGAGAAACGGGAGTGATGGTAGAGGATACAGGTGTTTGAGTAAAGCCTACGTTAAAGTTCCATACATCCCATGATCCGTTTTCCAATACACGTGAAGAAGCTCCTACGCTAGAATATCCGAAATCAGCATCTGCAGGATTCTTTACCCAATAAGACCAATATCCGTTAACCGTCCATCCGGACTGCCAGTGATCATTAGCCGCATCTACAATCGTATAGCTGTCAAAATCATAAGCTGTAGTGTTAACAAAACCATTTACCGGATATAACGGATAAGTGGTATTTCCACTTTTGATCAGTGCATTGGTCCCTTGACCGTTCAGGTCAAAACCTATTCCTCCAACAGCTGATCCAAATTGTGTTCCCTGATACAGCAATGTGTATAATCTGTGATCTGCTTTAGCAATCGCTTTAAGCATATCTTCACCTGTAGCGTTTCCGTCCCATTTGAATCCCCAAACCATCGCATCAGGATTTTTACTGTCGTTCCACTGTACTACAAAAGCAGCCTGATTGGCTCCTGATCCTACCCAATACTGGATATCAGAAAAACTGATCGTAGTGGTATTAAGATTACTGATCCCTGAAATATCATTTCTGGGAACACCCTGAACTTTTATCTGTGCATTTGATAGGCATGCAAACAGAAAAAGCATCATAAAAAGATAAAACTTTTTCATTTTTTATTAATTTAAATAGATTGAATTATTATTTGAAATGTAAATCGTAAGCTCCTGCCACTTCTGTAGAAACTTCACCCAGCCAACCAGCTTCCTGATTGACTCCTGTATATATTTTCATAAAATCTACGCCGGGAAGTTTTACATATTTCCCGCTTCTGTCTACGGCCCAGGAAATATCAATATTGGAAGCTTCATCATTATTCGGAGCATTATCAGCATATCCGAAATCATATGATTTCCCTACCCAATAGGATCCGTCCCCGTTCTGATCATAAAAATTATTTGCCAGCCTTGTTCCGGAAAATCCGTAAGAACTATCGGTAAACCATAAAGGATAATAGCTTTGTGCATGGAAGGTATTTTTTGTTTTAAAACCCTGATTCCCCAGATTGTCGCTCCATTTTATATATTCTACATCGGTTTGCCAGAATTCGATTCCGGGTACGGGAGTTTTATTTTCGTCAGGCTTATGATAGGTGATACTGTAATCTCTTACGGTTGCGTTTTTAAAATATTCGCTGCCTGCAATTTCATACCATTCATCATTATCAGGTTTTCCGTTTTTGTTTCTGTCGTAGGCTACCATAATAATTCCCGGTTCACAAGAGCCGGAACGCTGGTCGCTGGCATCATTTCCAAAGAATGCATTTCCCAGCACTTTAAAATCTTTTCCATTCAGGTTCGGAATAGTATGATCAAAACCGAAAACCACATATCCACCGTATCCACCAAGGCTGATCATGGTAGAATTGCCTCCCACCAATGACTCATTTGCTTTCTGAAGCATATTTGCCGCTGTATTTCCAGGTAAATATTCGGGGATTTCATTCATGAACTGTCCTACAGCAGGACGGAACTCCAATACTTTAGCGATATATTTACTGTAAGGTGTTTTTTCTTTGGTAACGATAATTTTAGAGTGATAAACCTGCTCATTCCCTTTGTTATTAATTTTTAAAGTCAAAGGATAAGCATCTGCAGTAGGACTGATAAATTCAAGTTCTGAATTTTGAGAAATAATAGAATCGTTAATACTCCATGTAACCGATCCTGAAGCATTGGTAGGAATACTCAACACTCTCAAACGCTCAATGGTATAGGAATCATCAAGACCATTAAAGGTAAATTCATCTGCGTCATCATGTTTACAGGCGATCATTCCTACCAGAAAACATGATAAGACTCCGGTTTTTAAATAAGTAAAGGTATTTCTGTTCATTTCTTAAAGTTTGGTTATTTGTATAAAAAAGCGAAGTGAGCCGGAATATTTCCGCCCTCTGTCTTCCATTTAAAATGTCCGTTTTTATCAAAGCAATACACAAATCCAAGAGAAACATAATTCCTGGCATCTGTGATATAAATATCTTCTGTGATTGGATTTACCGCAATTCCGTAAGGTGTTTTAATGGCAGTTTCGTATTCTTTATCAAAAATTCTGTTGGCAATGATCTGTTCTGTTTTTACATCAATGATTCCAAAGCTCTTTTTATAGCTGTGGGTATTGTAATTGAATTCGTTTCCGTAGAAATAGAGTTTATCATTCACAATTGTCATTTCACTCACAGCGAGATGGAAATCTTTCTTAACAATCCCGGTTGCCGCATCTATAAGGTATAAGCTGGAAGGAATGTTATAATAATCTCCTCTTGAGCTTACATACAGATCACCGTAATTGTCTTTTTTAATGTGATGAAGATTGATGGCAACATTTAATTTCTGGATTTCAGTAAAAGTGTTCAGGTCTATTACGGAAACGGTATTGTCATAATCGGGAGCTTTGTATCCTCCGGAATTGGCAACAAACAATTTATTCCCTACAATTTCCATTTCTTCCGGCTGATATCCTACTACCACTTCACGCTGGATGGAAAGAGAAGTAGTATCAATTTCCACCACTTTTCCCTTGGGTGCTTTTGGATTAATTGCTACCGGACCTGCATAACTGCTGGCATATGCTTTCCCGTCTTTAAAGGTTAAATAACGACAGTTCTGTAAGGGAATAGAAGTAATACGTTTAGCCGTTTTGGCATCTAACACTTCAATTTTATTGGAAACATTGACTACGATATACAGTTTGCTTCCGTAAACTTTGATATCATTTCCTACATCTCCAAGCTCTTTTACCACATTGGGATTAATTTCTGCATAGATGTTTCTGTAATAGGTTCCTTTTGTATAATCAAAAAAGTCCAGTGTACATTTGTTGCTTCCCATATTCCCTTCGTTCAGCATATAGAATCCTTTTATTGCTGTATTTTCTGAAGGAAGTCCTTCCACTACTTCCTGACGGACGATAATATCATCTGTACGGCATGAGGTAAGAAAAGCTAAAGCAAGAAACAGAAAATAAAAGTTCAGTTTTCTCATAAGGTGAAGTTTAGAATAAGTTTAAAATTTCTTCCCGGCATCGGATAGTTGATCACTACATCATAATATTGGTTGAAGATATTATTCATTTCAAGGCTTACTTTAAACTGATGATCCGCCCAGTTGAATTTTTTCTGAACAGAGAGATCATGAGTATACCAAGGCTGTACATAATTGTATTGAATATTATCCTGATTCACATCATAGCGCTTTCCTACATACATTGCACTGTAATTGAAACTCCAGTCTTTATAATCGGCCATCAGTGCAAATGATCCACTATGCCATGGTGTGTAAGGAATCTGATTTTTGTAGAATGTATCTTCAGGATCGGTCATATCTCTTGCACTTTGATAGGTGTAAGAAAGTAATGGCCTCAGTTTTACTTTTCCCAACTGCATTTCTGCCTGAACATTCACGTCAGCACCAATAATCTCAACCATACCAAGGTTCATCATCAGCCAGCGGAACATACTTCCGTTAGGAGCAGCGACAATTTTATCCTGTACTTTGTTGTAATAACCATCTACTTTAGCATAAAAGGATTTAAAGAAATGATTGTTGTAGTTTTTCTGGTACGTGAATCCTACATCATACTGATTGGTAAATTCCGGTTTCAGATAAGTATTTCCGATATTCGTGTAATATAAATCATTGAAAGTAGGCAGTCGGAAAATTCTTTTATAGAAAGCTCTGAGGGTAAGCTCAGGAATTATTTCAGGCTGGTAGCTCATAAATACAGCGGGTGTCCATTCTCTGCTATCTCCCGGTCTTTTGTTTTTTCTTACTTCTTCAAAGGTAAATGTGCCCAAAAGGCTTCCCAGAATTTTAAACCTGTTCCACTGGTAGGTTGTTGCCAAAGCAACTAATGTTGTATAACGTGTAGGATAAGAAAAGTTATCCAGATTGGCGTCCAGATTATTGTACTGAAAATCTCCACTCAGGCTCACATCCCAGTTGGGAGTAATTGAATAGATATTGGATGAAGAAAGATAAACTTCTCTTTGGATGTAGACATTATCCGTATACATAATAGATTGCGAACGAACGGTATCCATAAAATGGGTATAATCGTAGGCAAATTTTGCTTTCAGCTGTGTTTCAAATTTTGGGAACAGTTTTTTCCGAAGATTGGCCTGTACGAAATAATTTTCATCGGAAAGTCTCGCTCCTCTTCCTCCAAAACGGCCGTTCACAATAGGTGCCGGCATTCCGCGGTCTGAAATATAACCGTAACCACGGATATTCCAGCTTCCGTTGTTTAAAGTTCCATTTAAAGAAGTTTCAAAACGTTTTGCCTTAATATCTGAATCCTGTCTTTTTGCGATCGTGTCATAAGCCTGCTGTCCATCAGGATATTTCTTGGCATATCGAAATCTGTAAATTCCGTCACTTTGCATAAATTCTGCGCTGAAACTGGCTGAAACTCTGTCTGAAATTTTCTGCTCCAATCGGAATGACGGGTTGAAAAGATCAATGGAAGCACTTTTTGCTCTTATTACAAGATTGGTTCTCCTTACTCCTTTAAACACAGGAGTTTTAGGTTGTAAATAAATAGATCCCGACGAACCAAAATCTTTTGCCGGTTGGAAGATTTCACTTTTCTGCCCGTTGTATAATGATATTTCTTCAAGATCATCCAAAGAATATCTTCCGAGGTCAACAAGGCCGTTTTGTGCATTTCCTAATTGAATTCCATCGTAAAAGACTCCTACATGCTGACTTCCGAGACTTCGGACGTTAATGGTTTTCAGTCCTCCTATTCCACCATAGTCTTTAATCTGAACTCCGGAGAAATACCGCAGCGCATCTGCTACAGAATGACTGTTCAGTCTTTCAAGTGCTTCCCCTTGGATGGTTTGTGCCGGAATGATTTCTTTAAAATTCTTTTTGTAGAGACTGATCACCTTGATGGATTCTTCCTTCAGCGTATCATTTTTCTTTTTTTGGGAATATAAAAGCTGAGATGTCATCACCAGTATTGTGAAAACAGCTTTATAAATTGTAGAAGTAATTAGTTTTGCCGCCATTAGCTCATTTAGGATAATGATGACGCTAATGGTATAAGAAAACAATGACAAAGCACAGCTGTCACTGTACAGAATCATTGATGTCCTAAGCTTTATTCCACGAAAGCGTCAAACGATTATTTTCTGGCAGGTCTTCTGACTTACTCCATTTTTGAAATCCTTCCCATTAAAAAACAGTGGATATATTCTTCAAAAATCTTGGTGTGGAGCTTACAGCAGCGGGTCTGTCCCGGATTTTCACCGGATTCCCTTTTAAGAGCTTTTTATGGCTCACCAAATTTCGGGCAAAGATAAAAAATTATTCCTAACCCCCAATTAAATTCATGATTCATAAACAATTAAAGCTCCCGAAGGAGCTTTAACATTATTAAAAAGGGTTTTATTTTAAATTCCGATATTCAGGAAAATACTGAATCTGGATTTTGCTTCAATATCACCACCTGCCAAATGGGTATACATAGGAAGCATGAGTTCACTTCCCAGACTCAGTTTTTTATAAGAAGCTTCAAATCCCAGTTTCCCATACAATGCACTTCCTGCAGTATTGGGCAGCGCTTCATCAAACTGTTTATTCTGTGTATACACTTCTCCCTGCACTCCGGTTTTTACAGAAAAGATCGACTTTTCATTTCCGGCAACCTGATAAAATCCTGTCGCAGCGTAGTTCCACTGGTTTCCGAAACGGTAATTTTTCTTATTTTCCGTTTTGATCGTATAGTCTGTATTGACCAATACAGCCACTTTATTTTTTTGAAATTTATAATTCAAAGCTGCCTGGTAATCCCAGCTGCCGGTTCCCAACTGAAAACTTGGATTGACTCCGGATGCACCTTTTTCATCAAATTTTCCCAAAGGAATTTTCACTCCCAAGCCTCCGCTTATGTGATGGAAATTATCTTTAGAATTCATCAGCTGGTAAATTCCCATCAGATTCAGATCTCCGATTCCATTGATTCTGATATCTCCCTGCATGGTTTTCTTTTCATGGAAATGAAAGGGCAGGCTTGCATAAACACTCAGTTTTTTAGTCAAGGGAATTTTCCCCCAAAGCTGTAAAGTATTGAAGTATTGATCCTGTGTAAGGTCTTTTACAAATAAATTCTCCTTTGCTTTGTAATGTTGTGCAAAGTATTTGATTCCGATAAACTGTGGATTCAGTAAAGATTCAAAACCGGAAGATCCGTTACCAGCTGCACAGCCACAAGCATCACAATCATCGTCAAAATCAAATCTGCTAAAGCTTTCCGGTGCAATATACACGCTGTCTCTAATCACATTGGCCTGGTTCAGGCTAAATACCATTAAACTTAGTATTGCTATAATCTTCTTCATGTTTTCTATAAATTATTCTGCAAATTTTGGATTGGAGATAAAACTTTTATCTGATAATGTTTTCAGGAAGGCAATGATGGATTGTTTTTCCTGGCTGTTCATAGCAATTCCCGTATGGCCATTCTGTTTCAATTGGGGATCGAGATTAGGATTATCTTCTACCTGATCTGAATAGAAATTGAGCACAGCCTCTAATGTGTAAAACCTTCCGTCATGCATATAAGGTGCTGTATATTCTACGTTTCTCAAGCTTGGAACACGGAATTTCATCCAATCAACCTGATTGAGAGAAACTCTGTACCGTCCGGCGTCTTTGAACTCCGTATTGTAATACATTCCTGTATTTCTGAAGCTTTCATCGGTAAATAATTCTCCGCTATGGCAAGAAGCACATTTCTGATTAAATAATGCCATTCCCTGAGATTCCGCTGAAGTCAATTGTTCTTTTCCCTGCTTGAATCTGTCGTATTTTGAATCTGCAGAAATTAAAGAAGCCATAAACTGTGATAATGCTTTTAAAATTCTTTCGCCAGTAATGGTTTCATCTCCATATGCTTCTCTGAAGAGCTTTTTATACTTCTGATCATCTTTTATCTTTGAAATAGCATCCGGTATGGAGCTGTCCATTTCATTGACATCTGTAATAGGACTGATGGGCTGTTCATTAAGGTTGTGAATCACTCCGTCCCACATATATCTTTTCAAAAAAGCCATATTCTGAATGGGTGGTGCATTTCGGATTCCTATTCTATCATCTACTCCATGACTTACGGTATGCCCGTGATGGGTGAATGCATTTTCCTGAATATGGCAGAACCCGCATGAAATAGTATTATTCCTGGAAAGTCTCCCTTCATAGAATAATTTTCTTCCCAGCTCTACTCCATTTTTAGTTACCGGATTGATTGATTTATCAAAAGTCATTTCCGGAAAATAAGAAGGAAACTGCAGATTGTACGCTTCATCTTTTTCCAACGGCTGGATCACCTCATCAGAACAGGATATACAGCTCAGGAACAATACAAGCAGAACCAATATCGTCTTAACAAAAACATTAATCATTGTGAACGTGGTCTACTTTAAACATTTTTGTAAGATTATTGGTAACGTCTACCAGATGTTGGTTTGAGCCCATCAGCATATCATTGGCTGTTGTAAGTGTAAGAGGTTTATCTCCACTCAAAAACTGGTTCAGATCTGCCAGAATATGAACAGAAGGACGAATTTGTGACGTTACTCTTGCTGTCGTCGGAAGGTTCAATGTGATCTCACGGTATAGATCAGCCTGTTCATTAGCAACAACATTTCCCATATTTCCGGTATGGTTCATAAATTCCTTGGAAGGAGTATCTGTACCATATTTTCCTTCCAGTTTTACAAAAACATACCCGGCAGCCCATGACCATGTCAATCCTTTCTGCTTGGCTCTTGTCCAGAATTCAGCTTGTCCGTCCTGTCCCAGCAAGTAGGCTTTCTGGCTGATTCCCAATCCGAATTTTATTTTTTTATAATTGTTTTTCGGAACTCCGTCAAGGTTAAGATAAATGATTCCGGCTACAGCATCGGCCTGATCTACAATAAAAGCACCTTTATCAGGATTGTTTTCATTGTATTTAAATTCATTTCCGCCTTCGTCAATCAATGTGATATTGCTGATGATATATTTTAAAGCAGAAAAATTATGCTTTTGTCCTTGGGAAGAAGTCTGGACCGTCTGATTTAAGACAATATCTCCTACATTATTAAATCCGTTTTCAAATTTGATCTGAAGTTTTCCGGGAGTGGTATCCTGCGGATCATCATCCCTGCTGCTTTCGCAGGCTACAAAAGAGAATAAAGTAAAGGCAATAAAGAATAGTGATAAAAATTGAGAAATTTTCATTGTTGATTTTTTAAAGTTGAATTATAATTTTTGAATGCAAAAACATTCTTTTTTTACCACAAAAGGCACAAAAGTTTTTACACTTAAGTTTATTAAGTGATAAGCTTTATGTACAATAAGAACACTTAAGCTTTTAAAAATCTTTGATTCTTAATTGATGTAAGCTTTTGTGACTTTTGTGGTTGAATAGTGATGGTATACCTTAAAAAACCGGTGGTTTGAAAATATGGGTCAGAAACAGAAAAGAATAGGCTGTTTCGTAAGTGAAGTTGAAATTGAAAAACGGTCGTTTTTCAGTGGTAGTGATCTCTATGGCTTCAGGCAGGATATAGATATCAAGAATTTTCTGTCCTGAGTTTTTGAGTTTCTGAAAAGGTGAAGATTCTGAGTCATTGGTTTTAGCCAATTCTTTACTCAGATAACATTTTCCGTTACAGTGAATCTCCGGCCTGGATTTATTAATACAAAGAACTTTAACGATATAATCATAATTTACAGCATACTCTACCAATGGTACCAAAGGTCTTAGCACCATATAAAGAGTGAAAAGTATGCTGTAAAATAATTTCATCAGACTACTTTTTGCTTATAGCTTCGTCATATCTTCTGCTGATCTCCTTCCAGTTCGTAACGTTCCAGATAGCGGTAAGATAATCTGCTCTTTTGTTCTGATATTTTAAATAATAAGCATGTTCCCAGACATCAATTCCGAAAATAGGAGTTCCCTTCTCTTCCACTACATCCATCAAAGGATTGTCCTGGTTAGGAGTAGAAGAAACAAACAGTTTCCCGTCTTTTCCTACAGAAAGCCAGGCCCATCCTGAACCGAAACGGTCTGCTCCGGCTTTAGACATTTTTTCTTTAAAAGCATCCATACTTCCGAAAGTTTCAGTGATGGCTTTTGCCAATTTTGCAGAAGGCTGTGTATTTTTCTGAGGGGTAAGAACCGTCCAGAATAATTCGTGGTTGTAATGCCCTCCCGCGTTATTTCTCACTGCAGCAGGCAGTTTTGAAGCATTGGAAAGAATCTGAAACAACGTTTCTTTTTCCTGTGGAGTTCCTGCAATTGCTTTATTCAAATTGGCTGCATAAGCTGCACCATGTTTTGAATAATGAATTTCCATCGTTTGAGCATCAATATTCCCTTCCAGAGCATTATAAGCATACGGCAGAGGAGTCTGCTTAAACTGAGCCAGTGCAAACTGAGCCGCGAAAACTGCGCTTAAGGCAGCTATTTTCATAATCTTCATAACTTTTTTGTTTATGGTTGAACAATGTTTTCTTCTTAAAATTGGAGATGGAGGCTGGAAGTAATTCTCTTGAATGTATAACTTCTTCAACTTCTATTTACCTTTATAGCCATCTCAAAAATCGCCGGAGCTGCATCGTCTGGAATAATTTCCAGTTCAAACTTCCAGCTTCCCTCTTCTCTATTTCAATAATTTCTTAATATCCTCAATCAGAATTTCTCTGTCAGGATGATATTTCCCGTTTAGTCTTGGGTTTTTCCCTACCGGATCATCATAATTCAATCCTGAATAATACAGAATCGGCATATTTTCTTTGTTGTATCTGCATCGGATATTTCCGTCCTGATCTACCAGTGCAATCATACCGCTGTGGTTCAGGCTTTCTCCTTCATCTTCCTTGTCACCTACGTAGATATTAAATTTATCAGCAAGGTTACCAATATCTGTACGGTCTCCGGTCAGAAAATGCCAGTTGGGAGATTTTGCACCTATCCTTTGAGCATGTTCTTTCAATGCTGCAGGAGTATCATTTTCCGGATCAATACTGATGGAGACAATACCGAAGTTGGGATCATTGATCTGATTCTGAATAGCCTTCATATTGGTATTCATTACAGGGCATATTGTAGGACATTTGCTGAAGAAAAATTCTACCAGATATACTTTTCCCAGCATGTCTTTATTGGTAATCTTTTTACTGTTCTGATCCGTCAGTTCAAAATCAGGAACTTTCATCACGGTATAAAGGTTCTTTTTAAAGTATCCCATTCCTACCCCGATTCCCAGGAAAAGCAATGCAAATACCGCAATGGGTATGATTACTTTACTTTTATTAGTGGTCTTCTTATTTTTGGGCATATTTCTCAGGGCTTTTTTTAAATTCATCTTTACAGTAAGAACTGCAAAAACCATACGTTTTATTTTTATATACAGCTGTATCTTTTGTAAATCCGGCTGTTTTCATGTGACAGATCGGGTCTTCTTCATTCACTACCTGTACATTTTCTATGTTTTTTGCGGAAGAACTCATGTGGCTTGAATGCTTTACCTGAGGTGTTTCCTTGGCACACGACAGTAGTGAGATTGACAGCAAAGCAGTCAAAATAATAGGAGATTTCATTTTGATGTTAAATTGAAATTAATAATGTTAAATAAGGTTAGGAACAGGTCCGGGTTTCAATTAATGAACCACAATTCTAAAACACAGAATTTTTTGATAAGAATTCAGGTGTTTATCGTTATTCATTTAATTGTACGGGATGCCTATAATAACTTAATTATAATAGTTTTAAAACTTTCGTTTCCATAAACTAAAAACATAGTTTACGGTGAGAATTAAGCTAAAGGAGGATGAAATATCCTGGAAAAGTATTCTGAGGAGTGAGAATTGAAATAACTTGAATCCGGAACTTCAGTAAGCAGCTCCGAGTTCAGTTGAGAGGAGAAGGAAAGGATATCATGAGAAATAAAAACATCTAATCCTGCAATCTTTATCGTTTGAGAGCTATTGGACTGCTTTTCTGTTTTTGCCAGTTCTTTTTCCACATAGCATTTTCCTTTACAGGTCGACTGTGGTACATTTCTGTTCTCACAAAGGTTTTTTACAATATACTCATAGTTCACAGCATAATTTACCAACGGCAAAACAGGACGTATTGCAACGGTAAAAATGATGAATATGGAAATGAATAACCTCAACGATTTTGTTCTCTGTTACAAATATACTACTTCAAAATTGTTTTATAATGGATTTATGATGAATGTCATTATGCTTATCTACTGTTACCCATAAAAATCACAAAACTGTGCCTGTCACCGGTATAATATTATTCCGAACTTTGAATAAGACTTTAGACCTAAATAAAAATTTAGTTCTTTATATACAATTTAATCTTGTTGATAAAAGCTTTGCTGATGTTTTGGCAGAGCTTTTTTTATATTCTTTATTTTGTTGGAAATCGCAAAGACGCAAGTTTTTTTTAATGCTTACTGTTTTAAGGTGCAAAAATTTTATCTCCGATAAAATTTAAAACTAATAATGAGACTGGGTCATTAGATTCCTTCTGAATGACAAACTGAGTGTATCATTTTTATACTAATTGTAATTATCAGTCATAGTTTATACGAAAAGTAAAGCCAGTCTCTTTGTCACTCCGTAGGAGTCTCAACAGCCTAATATGGATTTCAATGATATCACTGGTATAATGTGTAATTAAAAACAAAAGCTCCACTGAAATTCAGCAGAGCTTTTATTGAATATAATTGAGTTGTGTTTATTATTTGCTTCTTAAAATTTCATTCTTTGGATTCTCACCGCATTTAAAATAGCCAGCAATGCCACTCCTACATCGGCAAACACGGCTTCCCACATGGTTGCCAGTCCTCCTGCTCCCAAGACCAGAACGACAGCTTTTACCGCGAAGGCAAGGATTATATTCTGCCAAACTATCTTTTTCGTTTGTTTCCCTATATTGATCGCCATTGGGATTTTGCTTGGTTTATCATCCTGGATTACTACATCCGCTGTTTCAATGGTTGCGTCACTTCCTAAACCTCCCATTGCAATTCCCACGTCACTTAAAGCCACTACAGGAGCATCATTCACTCCATCTCCTACAAAAGCTACAGTCTGGTTTTTAGCTTTGATTTCTTTAACCTTATTTACTTTATCTTCAGGCAACAAATCTCCGAATGTATTGTCAATTCCCAGCTGATCTGCTACATATTTTACCACAGTTCCTTTATCACCGCTCAGCATGGTAGCTTTTACTTTCATTTTATGCAGATTGTCTACGGTTTCTTTGGCATCTTCTTTTATACTGTCTGCAATCGTGATATATCCTGCGAACTTTTTGTCGTAAGCTACTGCGATCACCGTGTACACAATGTTGGCATGGTTGATATCATAGCTGATGTTGAATTTATCCATCAGCTTAAAGTTTCCTACCAGAAGTTCTTTACCATTAATTGTCGCTTTCAATCCGTGGCCGGCAATTTCTTCTACATTTTCTAAAGGAATGGCGTGATTAATATCGCCTACATAATTGTGAATAGCTGTTGCGACAGGGTGGGTACTTTTACTTTCGAGAACATTCACCATCTGCAGGATTTCCTCTTTATTAAATTCAGGGCTCATACTTACTTCCTGAACTTTGAATACACCTTCAGTCATCGTTCCTGTTTTATCCATCACTACATTCTGGATTTCTGCAATACTGTCCAGGAAATTACTTCCTTTGAATAAGATCCCGTTTCGGCTTGCGGCACCAATTCCTCCGAAATATCCTAACGGAATAGAGATTACCAAGGCACAAGGACATGAAATCACAAGGAAGATCAATGCCCTGTAGAGCCAGTCTCTGAACTGATAGTCATTTACAAAGAAATAAGGCAGCAAACAGATTCCAATGGCAAGAAATACAACAATTGGAGTATATACTTTGGCAAATTTTCTGATGAATAATTCTGTCGGAGCTTTTTGAGCTGTGGCATTCTGAACCAGTTCCAGAATTTTACTCAGTTTACTGTCTTCATAGGCTGTATTTACTTGAACCAAAGCAATACTGTTCATATTGATCATTCCGGCAAGAACAACCTCGCCTTTATTTTTGGTATCGGGTTTACTTTCTCCCGTTAAAGCAGCCGTGTTGAATGATGCTGAATCTGAAAGCAATTCTCCATCCAGCGCCAGTTTCTCACCGGGTTTCAATTGGATTATATCTCCGATTTTAGATTCTTTCGCTTTTATTGTTTTAGGCTGATTATTTTCCATCACCGTTACCTCATCGGGGCGCTGATCCAATAAAGCTTTTATATTTCCTTTAGCTCTGGTAACTGCCATAGACTGGAATACTTCTCCTACCGCATAAAAAAGCATTACTGCGACTCCTTCCGGATATTCCCCAATGGCAAAAGCTCCGATAGTTGCGATGCTCATCAGAAAGAATTCTGAGAATACATCTCCCTTGATGATACTTTTATAAGCATCTTTCAATACCGGAAATCCTACAGGAATGTAAGCTGCCAGGAACCATACCAAACGTACCCAGCCTGTAAACCATGCGGGTTTTATATAGTTATCAAAGGCGATTCCCAATAATAAAATGACGAAAGATATAATGGCCGGAAGAAACATCTGAAAGACCGTCTGATCTCCGGAGTCGTGAGAGTGATCGTGGCCATCGTGGTCATGTCCGTCTCCTTCTGCGTGATTATGTTTGTGTCCTTTTGTATCTGGTTTTTCCGGGGTTGTACTACAGCATTTTTCCATAACTGAATATTTTTATACAAATGTAAAGATGAGACTGATGCAATGCTATTGCAAACTTTCGAGACAATTTTCGCAGATTCCTTTAGCAAACAATCTTATTTCATCTATCCTGAAATTGGTCTGTATATTTTCAGGGAAAGAAATATCTTCTTTACAGGTAGTTTGCTTGCATATTTTACAGTAGAAATGCAGATGCCAGTCTTTATGTGTTTTTTCATCACAATCGTCTTCACAAAGTTTGTATTTTGTGGTGGTGTTCTCCTGAATGCTGTGAACAATTCCTTTTTCTTCAAAGGTTTTCAAGGTTCTGTAGATCGTAATTCTGTCAGCATTATCAAAATGATTTTCTATTTCAGAAAGGGATAAAGCTGCTTCCTGAGAGCTTAAGAAATCATATACCAGAATCCTCATACTTGTGGGCTTGGTATTTTTATCAATGAGTTTGTGTTCTATATCTTTTTTCATTGTACGCTTTTAAATTTTTACAGATGTACTTCATTTTCTTCATAGCCTTCCTCCTCTATCTGAAAAGTGGTATGACTGATCTTAAAGTTATTAACAGTGGTATCCGTTAATATTTTTAATAATTGATTTTGAGAATACTCCGCTTCCTTTACAACATGTGCACTCATTGCATTCACACTGGATGTCAGTGACCAAACGTGCAGATCATGAACATTTTTTACCCCTGGAGTTTTTTCCAGAGATGTACGAAGTTCATGGATATCAACATCTTTTGGTGTTCCTTCGAGTAAAACATTGATTGCTTCTTTCAACAGCCTCCATGTTCTTGGAAAGATCAACAGTCCGATTGCTGCCGAAATTAACGGGTCGGCATAGTACCATCCGGTTGTCAGCATAATCACTCCAGCAATCATTACGCCTACTGAAGTAAGCATATCCGAAAGCACTTCAAAATAAGCGCCTTTCATGTTCAGACTGCCTTCCGAGTCTTTTCTCAGGATCATCATTCCGACAATATTAACAATCAACCCAATTCCTGCAACAATCAGCATTGATTTACTTTGTACTTCCGGCGGATTCTGAAACCTTTGATAAGCTTCAAACAAAACATAGATTGAGATTCCAAGTAAAACAACAGCATTAACAACGGCTGCCAATATTTCAGTACGGTAATATCCGTATGTTCTGGAAGGATCTGCTTTTCTCTCTCCAATTTTGATGGCTATAAATGCCAACAATAATCCTACCACATCGGTGAGCATATGAGCCGCATCTGCTAATAATGCAAGACTATTGGTCATGATTCCGCCAATAACCTCAGCAATAAGATAAGTTCCACTGAGGCACAGAACAATCAGTAAGCTTTTTTTATGTCTGCTTCCTGCAGAAACAGTTTGTATTGGTATATTTTCCATATTGTATGTATGGTTTAATTACATTTCGTAATAGGATGTATTTTCTTTTTTGGGCGGAACATTCTGTTCGCCGATCATTTGTCTGATATTGATCTCTATAGTTTGTGCCAGAGAAGTCATCGGAGTATCTACAGGGCCATTTTCAAAAGGATCCTGCATAATGATAGATGTTTTTTCAATAGCAATGAATGTAACCGGAACCAGGAAAGTGATTGCAATTTCTACCAACAACTGTGAATCATCAAGCCCAAACGGAAGGATAGCCGCAAAAACATAGATCAAAATATGAACTAAAACACTATAAGAACGCGGAAAAACCGTATTCTTCAGTCTTTCACATTTTCCCATACTGTCGCAGAGCCTTGTGATGATATCATTGAGCTGCATCTGTTGGAAATCCGTCAGTCCTTTCGAAGCCGCAATTTCCTTCAACTTTCTGGAGTGTTCGTCCAGAATAGCATTGGGAATATTGGCTCCTTTGATCTGATGTTGATCCAGATATTGCTGAACTTTTTCAGAAAACGGAAGTTTTCTCAGTGATTCTCCAAGGGCATAGGTCCAGGTGATCTGTCTTTCGGCAAAATCTTTTATTGTTTTATCATCTCCGGCAGGCATAAACTGAATAATCAATCTTACAAACGTTCTGGAATCGTTGACAACGGCTCCCCAAACGGTTCTGGCTTCCCACCATCTTTCGTAGGATTGGGAGGTTCGGAATGCCAGCAACAAGGATACTGCTGTTCCCAATAATGCAGGAATATTCAACGGCAGTGATATTTTGCGAAACCACGGCAATTCGTCCAGAAGACCAATGGCAATGGCAAATATTCCGATGAACAGAATTTGGGTTTTTATTTCACGGATGAAATACCAGACTGATATTTTTTTGTTCAGTAACATAATCAGGTCATTTATTAAAATTCGGTGAGATAATCTTTACTTTTCCTGCCGCTTTTATTCAATAAAAAATTCCGTAAACAGCTCTAATTTAAGGATAAAAATCGACATTTTACTGGTTCCGGCTGGTTTCATTAATGTTCGTGCTCGCCTGAATTTACCAGTTTCGCATTGACAAAGAATGCTCCTTTCACTACTATTTTTGCATTGTCCGGAATACTTCCTACCGGAGTTATCGCGGTATATCCCATATCGGAAGTTCCTTTTACCACTTCTATTTTTTCAAAGTTTAAGGTTTTCGGATGGGGTTTTCCTTTTTCCTCGTGTTCTTCTTCCGCTTTTTTATCAGTCTGAATAAACACGTAGTATTTTCCGTCTGCTTCTACAATAGCTTCTGTAGGAACTGCAGGGGTTGTACTTTTATCAAGGCTTACGATTCCGGTGATATTCATTCCGTCAATCAGTCCGGATTTGTTTCCGATCACTTCGCAATGCATAGAAATAGTTTTACTTTCGTTCTCAAAAGAAGATCCTATGCTGTAAATTCTCGCATCATATTCAGTTTCCGGGTTGTTAGTCAGTTTAAAATGAACAATCTGCCCTACTCTCATTTTAGGAAGATCTTTTTCAAACACTTGAAGATCGAGATGGATAGAACCGTTATCAATTACTGTAGCGACAGGAGAAGAAATATCTACATAACTTCCGATCTGCGCTGTAATACTGCTGATCGTTCCGCTGATAGGTGCTGTGATCACCAAACCTGACTTCATATTTCCATTGTTTACCTTCCCAGGACTTATTCCCATCATCTGAAGCTGTTTCAACAGGGAAGCTCTTTTTGTTCTTAATGTTTTAAGCTCAGCATCGGCACTCTGAAGGTTTTTCTTCGCTCCTGCATCATTATCAAAAAGCTCTCTTTGTCTTCTGTATTCCTGTTCCGCATACGTAATTCTGCTGTTTGTAGTCAGATAATCTTCCTGAAGCTGGATGTACTCAGGATTGGCAATGGTAGCGATAACTTGTCCTTTTTTCACGATACTTCCAACCTGAATATTGATGGTTTTGATAATTCCTCCGTACAACGAAGTAATGGTTGCTTTATTACTGTTGGGAACACTCAGCAGACCATTTGCTTTTATGGTAGAAGTGAGCTCTTTCATTTCTACTGTTCCCAATGCAACTCCTACAGACTTCATCTGATCTTCTGTAAGTGAGGCTATAGTTTGTGGACCTTCTTCATGTGCAGATTCTTTCTGCTCTGTCTTTTCAGGAGCCTTTTCTTCTGCAGTTCCTTTTTTTCCACAACTTGTCAGTAATAGTGAAATCAGGATAAGGGGTATGATATTATATTTGAGTTTCATATCTAAGAATGTATTTTGTCTGATACTGTATTTCAGCGCTTTCATATTATTTATTAATGATTGAATTAATGGTCACTACAGATTGGTTCACCTGCTGGATAGATTCGAGGTATTTCAACTGAATATTGGTAGCCGTCTGGAGGGCAAAAAGATATTCCACATAGGAAATTTCTCCTGTTTTATATCCTAACTGGGCTGCTTTTACAATTTTCTCAGCATTAGGCAATGCCTGACTTGTATAATAATCATACTGTTGTAAATCCTGCTGATACTGGCTGAAAGCATTTTCCAACTGGGCAGAAAGTTGTTTCTGCTGCATTTTAGCATTGGTTTCGGCAACCTGTTTTTCATATTCCAATGCCTGGATTCTTGCTTTCGTAGCGCCAAATGTCAAAGGAATTGCTACTCCTACTGTTGCCGACTGAAAACGTTTTCCTGAGTTATAAAAGTTTTCCTGTCCGTTGATGGTATGAAGGCCTATCAGGGACTGATTGGTATATCCTAAGCTGAAATCCGGTAGTCCGAGAGATTTTTCAACTTTCTTATTTTTTTCTGCAATCTCCATTTCCTGATAAAAAGCTTTTACTGTAGGATTGTTGGCAACCACAGCACTGTCTAGTACATTTTCTGCTTTTAAAGGAGCATAATCTTTATTAAATGGAACTTCAAGATCTTCTGAGGTGTTCATCAAGGTCTTTAAATTCTTGTAGGCGTTGTTCAGAAAAACTTCATTTTGTCTGAGCAGCAGATCAATTTCTCCTTTCTGAGTTTCTGCAGTACTGATTTC
Source organism: Chryseobacterium sp. GVT01B (assembly GCF_019970045.1). Lineage (GTDB taxonomy): Bacteria > Bacteroidota > Bacteroidia > Flavobacteriales > Weeksellaceae > Chryseobacterium. The sequence continues at coordinate 579,787 of NZ_JAHXYI010000001.1, read as the reverse complement.
GATCTTTTTGATATCACCGGCTTTGAATCTTACGGTTGCAATTCTGATAAATTCCTCATAATATTTGTCCAGACTGGTCAATTGGGCTTTATTATACTGGAGATATTCAATCTGATAATAATAAGTACGAACCTGTTTTATCAGTTCATTGGCTGTGATTTCTTTATCAATCTGTTTACTTTTAATATTTTCATTGATTAAATCTTTTCTTGCTTTAAACAGCGTGGGAAAAGGAATACTTTGTGAGATAGTAAACGATTGGTCAAACTTCGGGCTGTTGTACTGTCCAAGCTGGGCTTCAAAACTTAACTTGGGAAGTTCTTTTGCGGTGGGTCTTAATGCTTCAGCTGATTTAATGCTCAGATCTTTTGACTGTAAGGTTAAATTATTACTCACCGCCTGCTCTATCGCCTGTTCCACAGAGATAGGTCTGGACTGTGCATTAAAAGTCTGTCCCAGCATCATAAATCCTACAACAAGAACCGCTGTAAACATTCCCGTATTGTTATTTTTTCTTTTCAAAATCTTTGTGTTAAAAATGATATACAGCATCGGCAAAACGAATAACGTAAGGAAAGTAGCTGTTACCAAACCTCCAATCACCACTGTTGCCAACGGTTTCTGTACTTCAGCACCGGCACCTGTAGAAATAGCCATTGGTAAAAATCCTAAAGAAGCTACTGTTGCTGTCATTAATACTGGTCTCAATCTGGTTTTTGTTCCTTCAAATACTCTTTTCAGAATATCGGTTTCCCCTTCTTTTTCTAATTGGTTGAATGTTCCGATCAAAACAATTCCGTTCAGCACTGCAACTCCAAAAAGAGCAATAAACCCGATCCCCGCACTGATACTGAACGGCATATCTCTCACTAAAAGCGCAAATACACCACCGATTGCACTCATAGGAATGGCTGTAAAGATCAATGCAGCCTGTTTGAATGAGCGGAAAGTAAAATACAACAGCATAAAAATAAGAAGCAGTGATACCGGAACAGCGATCATCAGACGTTTGCTTGCTTCCTGAAGATTTTCAAACTGTCCTCCGTAGGTAAAGTAATATCCGGAAGGAAGTTTCACTTTATTCAGTTTTGCCTGAATATCTTTCACCACACTTTCCACATCACGGTCTTTTACGTTGAATCCGATTACAATTCTACGTTTTCCCTGCTCACGGCTGATCTGTGCAGGTCCAAGTTTATAACTGATATTAGCGACCTGTGATAATGGAATCTGTGCTCCTGTACCGGAAGTAATCATCAGGTTGTTCACATCTGAAATATCTGTTCTGTGAAGACTATCCAGACGGACTACCAGATCAAAGCGTCTTTCATTTTCAAAAACCTGTCCGGCAGCTTTCCCTGCAAACGCTGTACTTACCGCATTGTTAACATCTTCAATATTTAATCCGTAATTGGCAATTCTTGTTCTGTCATATTGTACGTTGATCTGTGGAAGGCCACTTACTCTTTCAATCTGAGGGGCTGTAGCTCCGTCCGCTGTCTGAATGATTTTCCCAACTTTATCCGCGTATACTGATAAAGAATCCAGGTTTTCTCCAAAAATTTTCACAGCAACATCCTGTCTGATCCCGGTCATCAACTCATTGAAACGCATTTGAATAGGCTGGTTTTTCTCAAAGAATACCCCAGGAATCGTTTCCAGCTTTTCGCTGATCTCATCGGCCAGTTCGTTGTAGGACTTCTTAGTTTTCCATTCGCTTTGCGGTTTTAATACAACGATCATATCCGTAGCTTCGGGAGGCATCGGATCCGTAGGAACCTCAGCGGAACCCGTTTTTCCGACGACCATTTTCACCTCATCAAACTGTTTGATAATTCTTGATGCCTGCATGGAAGTTTCTATACTCTGGCTGAGTGAACTTCCCTGTGGTAAAATACAGTGAAATGCAAAATCTCCTTCCTGCAGCTGTGGAATAAACTCACCACCCATATTTTTAAAAATAAAAGCGGAGATCAGAAAAACGACAGCTGTTGCCGAAACAATGATATATTTTAATTTGATTGCTTTCTGTAATAATGGCTGATATATTTTTTGCAGACGGTTCATCATTTTATCGGAGAAGGTTTCTTTGTGGGATATTTTCTTAGATAAAAACAAGGCACTCATCATTGGAATATAAGTCAGGGATAAAATCAAAGCTCCCAGAATAGCAAATCCTACCGTTTTTGCCATTGGCGTAAACATTTTTCCTTCCACACCTGCCAATGTAAGAATCGGGATGTATACGATAAGGATAATAATTTCTCCGAAAGCGGCACTGCTTCTGATCTTCGATGCAGAAAGGAAAACTTCTTCATCCATTTCAGACTGTGTCAATGCCCGGGCAGATTTTCTTATGCCTAAATGATGCAGGGTTGCTTCTACAATAATAACGGCACCATCTACAATCAGCCCGAAGTCTATCGCTCCCAGACTCATCAGATTGGCACTTACTCCGAAAACATTCATCATTCCTAATGCAAATAACAAGGAAAGTGGAATGGCCGAAGCTACGATAAGTCCGGCTCTCAGATTTCCCAGGAAAATTACAAGAACGAAAATAACGATCAGAGCTCCTTCGATGAGGTTTTTCTGTACGGTATTGATTGCTCTGTCTACAAGATCGGTTCTGTCTAGAAATGGCTCTATAATGACATCATTCGGAAGAGACTTCTGAATAGTAGGAATTTTTGCTTTGATATTGCTGACCACTTCATTACTGTTGGCTCCTTTTAACATCATCACTACTCCACCTACTGCATCTACTTTTCCGTCATACGTTAATGCTCCGTAACGAACGGCACTTCCTAAGCGAACATCAGCAACGTCTTTTATAAAGATAGGGACACTTCCTGTTTCGTTTTTAACCGCAATATTTTTAATGTCTTCAAGAGAGGTTACCAATCCGATTCCACGGATGAAATAAGCGTTGGGTTTTTTATCAATATAAGCTCCTCCCGTATTTTGGTTGTTTTTTTCAAGAGCTGTAAATATTTCAGTAATGCTTGTTCCCATTGCTTTTAACCGATTGGGATCGATAGCTACTTCATATTGTTTTAATTCTCCGCCAAAACTATTGATCTCCGCAACTCCAGGAGTTCCATTCAACTGCCTGCGAACGATCCAGTCTTGCATTGTGCGGAGTTCTTTGGCATTGTATTTCTTTTCGCTTCCTTTTTTAGGGTGAAGAATATACTGATACACTTCTCCAAGACCTGTACTTACGGGAGCCAGCTCCGGAGTTCCCACTCCTTTTGGAATTTCTTCTACTGCGTTTTTCAGCTGTTCATTAATGAGCTGTCTCGCAAAGTATACATCTACATTTTCTTTGAATACCACTGTAATCACTGAGAGCCCGAATCTTGAAATACTTCTTGTCTCCTGAATATCGGGAACATTGGCAATACTCTGTTCAATGGGAAAGGTAACCAACTGTTCCACTTCCTGTCCCGCCAATGTAGGACATACAGTAATAATCTGCACTTGATTATTGGTAATATCCGGCACAGCATCTATCGGTAATCTGGTGGCACTCCATGTTCCCCAGATGATTAGTATCAGGGTCATCAATCCAATGATCACCTTATTTTTAATACTGAATTTTATGATTTTATCTAACACGATTTAATTTAATTTTTATTGAAAAGTGAATGCACACAGTATAAAATACTGCAGCAAAAATATCCTGAAAACCTCTGCAATGGTATTGCAAAGTTTCAAGCACAGTTAAGTATTAGAAAGCATAACTTTCTAAAAGTCAATAAAAATTAAATTTTAGGAGGCTGCCAGATAGGATCGTAAATCTGGTAGGCAAAGTCGTTTTTGTGGAATAGGATCTTCTTTGAAAAGTAAGCAGGAATCTGATCCGGAATTTCTAATAAAGGATTCATCTTAAATGCTGAAACCGTCATCTGGCAACAGCTGCAGGCACACAACGGAGAACAGATATCTCCTTTTTCTGTAGAATGAGCACTATTAATACTTAATGAAACCTTATTATCACCTGTATTCAATGGATGGGATGTGTCTTCACATGGCATCAATGAGAGTGCCATGAAATAAATTGCCAGTATCCATCTTAAGAGGTTCATTGTTACAAAGGTAGAGATTTTTTCTAAAATGGGTAGCCACTCATCTTAAAAGTTGAAATTCAAAGCAAAATCACTCAAAAGTTAAACAATATCAATAAATATTTTTTATAAAACAGAAATTCATCTTAACAGGTTCTCTTTTAAAGGCCCATTAATTAGTAATCAAAAGCTTAATTTTGCATACTAAATGAAATACTTTTTATTTATACCTTTTATGATCTATCAGTTTTTAAAAAAGCGAAATAAAACTGATAGTGATGCTTATATGAATAGCATTCTTGTTTTTTTTATCTATACATTCCTCTATACTTTTTTTTTAATCCCTCAAAGTGTAGATTTTGTATTTATTATAATCAATAAAATTTCTACTATTCTGGGATTTTCAACGAATAATAAGTTGGTGAAATATGCCTTTTTCATTATATTAACAATACCCTTTTTTGCCTTTATCAGAAAAAAAAGATTAGATACCATAAAATTTAATGACTTTGAATATAAAATAGCTTACGTGTTCACAGGTTTTATCCTCTGGTTTCCTGTAGCTTTGTTTATTTTTTTACTTATCAAGCATTTACTGGTTGAATAGAATGTACTATAAATTTGTAATCTATGGGTTTCATCTCATTGACTAGTCATGAAAAAGACTGACTAATTTATTAATAATTCAAATCTATTTAAATCAGAGTAGGAATTTTCTATTCTGATTTTGTTTTTTACAGTTTTTTGAAATAAAAAAACCACCGCAAAAGCAGTGGCTTAAAAAATCAAATCTAATTATAAGTATGTCTCCTTATAAGTTTGGGTTGTTTTCAGCTTCTCTCTGTGGAATACTGAATAAATAATAATTGCTATTTGGAGTGAAAGCAGATTTATTAGGGAAATCAAGAACAGAATGTCCTTTACCATCTACGGTTTTCACTGTTCCTTCCGGTGTAGTGATCTGAACTTTTATAGGTTTACCATCAGCATCTACAAAAGGTTTTCTTACTACTGTTCCCTGCGTTCTGATAATATCTGAAAGGGAAAACCCTTCTCCAAATAATTCTTTTCTTCTTTCAATCAAAACTGCTGCTACAGCGTCATTTTGTGATAAGGAACCATTGTAAATATTGGCATTTCTTGCTGTTTTCAACTGGTTCAAGACTGTTACTGCCTGAGATACATTTCCGTTTCTGGCTTCAGCTTCAGCTTCAATCAGATACATTTCTGCAGCTCTCATGTAGACAATATCTGCAATAAGAGTTGGTTTAAACTTAAACTTAGCATACCTCAGCAATCCTTCTCTTCCTTTCTGTCCATCCCATGAAAACAACTGGGACCTGATATCATTGGCATCAAAAAGATTTTTAAAATAAGGATCCGCCATAAAGCTATAATAATAACTTCCTGATGAAGAAACATCCAGATAATGGAAGGCATAACTTTCATCGGACTGTTCCTGTGTCTGACCGTGTCCCCAGATCCATTCTGCATTGTTGATATCATTGAAGCCGTCTTTATATTTTTCCGGAGCCATCAGAGGGAAACCTTCTCTTGCGATTTTTGCAGATGCTGAAGCTTTGCTCCATTCACCGGTATTCAGATAAGTTCTGGCAAGAAGTCCGTTGACTACAGCACGGTTGATCTTATCCTTATTGTTTCTTGTATAACTTTTCAACAGGTTATCTGCATCAGTAAGATCACTTTTGATCAAAGTATACATTTCTTCAAGACTTGCTCTTTTCTTTCCTACCGTACTGGTTGTAGAAGGTTCAGTATAAATCGGAGCCGTCAAAGCCGACTTATCTTTAAGATAGCTGAACTGATAAAAACTCGCCAGATTAAGGTAACAGAAAGCACGCAATGCTTTTGCCTGTCCTTTCACCTGATCTTTTTTCTCCTGACTTCCTTCTGTTCCATCAATTCTTGTAATAACATTATTCATATTATTGATGGTTGAATACAACATCGTCCAGATAAATAAAGGTCTGCTTGCCGTACTGTTCACCATTTCTGTAAAAGCATAGGTAGAAGCAAAACCATATTTATTGGTCAGTACCGCCACATCACTTCCCATGGCATCACTGGCTCTTAAAACAGTGGAATACCCGATATTGGCATAGGTTGTTCCATCATTATTAAATTTTGCCCAGGTACCATTCACCACTGTTTCGGCACTTTCGGCTGTTTTGAAAACTTCTACGCTGCTGGCCTGATCAGTCGGAGCCGTATCCAGCTCACTTTCACAGCTTGTCAGCGACAAAAATCCGATAAGAGCAAACGATAGATATTTTAATTTTTTCATTCTTTCAATTTTAAAGGTTAAAGTGTTGCCTGAAGACCAAAAGTGATCGTTCTCATTGCAGGATATCTGTAATATGTTGTTCCGTCCAATGCCTGCTCAGGATCCATTCCCTTATGTTTATAGAAGGTCAGAAGGTTTTCTGCCTGGATATAAATTCTGAACTTTTTCAATCCTATTTTCTCAAAATAATCTTCTGGAAGCGTGTATCCTAAGCTTACATTTTTAAGTCTTGCATACGTTCCGGAGTATAGGAATCTTGAAGATGTTGAGGTCCAGTTATTCGTTGTGGTACTCAATCCCGGAACATCCGTATAAGGATTTTCTGGGGTCCATCTGTTTAACATTTCTGCGCTCCATGCACGTCCGCCGGCACTTCCGTTGTGCATAATGGAAGTATAGTCGGTATCCAGAATCTTCCCTCCGATCTTGAATGTCAGTAATCCTGAAAAATCAAAATTCTTATAGGTAATACTTGTACTGATACCTCCGGTCAGTTTAGGTAATGCGGAACCTTGTAAAAGTTTTGTAGCTTTTGAATATTCCGAAGTGGTTCCTTCAACTGAATTTCCGCTGGCATCTGTAGAGACCGTTTTCCACAATGGCTTTCCATTGCTTGGATCTACACCCACCCATTCCGGAATAAAGAAATCATATACAGAACCTCCTACCGTTAATAACTTGCTACCCACCACAAGAGAACCTCCTGGTAATTTGGTCACTTTATTATTTAAAGTACTCAGGTTTACATCTACATTCCACTGGAAATTATCATTCTTAACGGGAGTTGTGAATAATGAAAATTCAAATCCTGTATTCTGAATTGTTCCGATATTCGCCGGATAATCACTGATTCCCAACGACGGCGCAACCGGCATATTAAACAGAAGATCCTGGCTTTTTCTTTTGAAGTATTCGATATTTCCTTTAACTCTGTTATTCAGAATCGCGAACTCCAATCCTACATTCAAATTAAGGTTCGTTTCCCACTTTACATTATTGGTAGACGTTTTTTCAAGGGTTGTTCCCGGTTCTCCACCAAGGCTGATAAATCTGTACAACTCCTGATAAGCATAATAAAGCGGCTGCCCGTTAGGTCTAAGTAATTTATCATTTCCTTGTCCTCCGTAGCTGGCACGCAATGTCAATTGATTAAAGACATTCAGGCTTTTCACAAATTCTTCATTTGAAATCTTCCATGAACCTCCCACTGACCAGAATCTCCCCCATCTGTTATCCTTCGCAAATCTTGAAGAACTGTCTGCTCTTCCTGATGCTGATAAAAAGTAAGTATTGTTATAATCATACTCTACTTTTCCCAGGAAACTCAATAAGCTTAATTTATTACTGTTTCCACTGAAACTTCCAAGCAGAGAAGCAGCATCCGGCTCATAGTAATAAGGCAGTGAGAACTGACTTCTTGTTCCTGAAATAGTTTGATAATCGTATTTATAGAATTCATGTCCTGCCAGAGCATTTACGTGGTGTTTCCCAAATTTCTTATCGTATGTCAGAATATTGCTGGTTGTATAAGAAAGTGTTCTGGTATTGGTTTTCGTTACTGAACCTCCAATCTCAGCGCCCTGTCCCAGCAATGGATTCGAATAATAATGTCCGTTGTAATTCACCAAATCAACAGAAAAACTCGTCTTGAATTTCAACTCCGGTAAGAAAGTGAATTCCATGAATCCTTTTCCTGAGAAATTATCTTCTTTATTTTCGTTTTTATCTAATGGCAGAGTTGCAGCTGCATTCTGATTTTGAAGTGCATTGGTAGGTCTATACTTTCCAAAATCATAAATCGGATTTCCATCAGCATCCAGAATATAAGTTCCGTCTGCATTTCTTTCATAATAAGGATAGAATGAAGGAATAAATCTTGCAGCATTGATAATATTGCTGGCCTTAGAATCTGAAGAAGTCGGCGCCTGTTGAATACTGTTTGTATAGCTTAAGTTCACCCCAACATTCAGCCATTTTTTTACTTCAGAATTGATCTTTAATCTGGTATTATACCTTTTAAATCCTGATTCAATCGCCATTCCTTTATCATCCAGATACCCCAATGAAAAGAAATAATTACTTTTTTCACTTCCTCCGCTGATATCAAGATCCACCTGATTTCTTGAAGCCACTCTCTGCAGGATATCTCTCCAGTCGTCATTCCAAAGTGGTGATGCACCTGGTAATAGTTTTCCATCTGTTCCTACTGGTTTTGGATAAGCAGTTCCATATGGATTGATCCCAAGAGTCGAAACAAGATTATCTGTTGCCATCTGAGCTGCCTGCTGAGAAGATACTTTTCCAGACTGGTATCCGTTTCTCAAGGCTTCCCAATATAATTGAAAGTATTGATCTGTATTTACCTGTTCGTAATCTTTTACAGCTCTTCCAGAGAATCCTTGACTGATATTAAAATTAACTTTCGCTTCTCCTTTTTTACCTGATTTTGTGGTAATGATGATAATCCCGTTTGCTCCTCTTGATCCATAAAGCGCACTTGCTGTAGCATCTTTTAAAACACTGATGGATTCAATATCACTTGGGCTTATAGAGTTAATATTTCCGTCAAAAGGAATTCCGTCTACCACATATAACGGATCGCTGGAAGCACTTATTGAACCAATCCCCCTGATCCGGATGGTAGAAACCGCACCAGGCTGTCCCGATGCACTTGTTGTCTGAATCCCGGCAACCTGCCCTTCCAATGCTTTGGTAATATTGGTTACAGGTCTGTTATTGATCTTATCACTTGAAATTGTAGCAACGGAACCGGTATAGCTGTTTCTTTTAGCTTTTCCATAGGCTACCACTACAACTTCATCAATTTCTTTTTCATGAAGGCTATCCTTTTTCGGCTTGGAATTCTGTGCATGTACACCGGTAACTCCAAGAAAAAATGCAGCAACCGGAGGAATCCAGGCTTTAGCAGAGAATAGGTTTTTGCTAATCATAATCAATTTTATTTATCATATATTAAAATTTTGCCCTTTGCAGAAAAGTCAGCAAAGGGCATCGATAAATACGATTAACCAATTGCTTATTTTTCCTTAATAGGCTGAACGTAACACCTTGCCCAATAGGTAGGTTGTCAAGATTTCATAGGGTCAGTTCCCTCCATCTTTCTTTATAAGCCGATCGAAATATGGTTGCAAAGCTAAAAACTTTTAGTCTACAAAACAAGTAGACTTATTGTTTTTTCATGATAATTTTTCAAAAATTAACATAAGATTTTAATAAAACCCATTACTGCAAGGAGTTGTAGTTATTGTCATTTTATCAAACATGACAAATATCATTATTAATAATTCAATTCAATAAAAGTCAATCTATGCTGAAATTTCTGATCATTAATTAAAAAAAGTTTCTAAATTTATAGTATGAAAGTTTTGATTATAAACGGACCTAACCTCAACCTGTTAGGCACCAGAGAACCTGAAATCTATGGAAATGTTTCTATGGAAAGCTATTTGGAAATTTTAAAATCCGAGTTTCAATCTCATGAATTAAAATATTATCAGTCAAATATTGAAGGAGAGCTTATCAACAGGCTTCAGGAAGATGACTTTGATGCCGTCGTGATTAATCCAGGAGCTTTTACCCATTATTCTTATGCAATAGCTGACTGTTTGAAAAACATTAGAAAACCAAAGGTTGAAGTTCATATCAGTAATATCTACAAAAGAGAGGAATTCAGGCAGAAATCTGTGACAGCAGCTAATACGGATGCAGTTTTATCTGGTTTTGGAATGGACGGATATAGATTGGCTTTATTAAGTTTAAAATAATTTTTCGATTTATATTCTTCCTATAGATTGCACAGCATATATAAAAAATAAAAAAGCCTCATCAATGATGAGGCTTTTTGTATGCTATTAATAACTATTAGATAGTTTGTTCCTGTAATTGAGGTCCTGAAGCAACTAATTTCTTACCTTCCTCAGTATCACAGTACTGTTCAAAGTTCTTGATATATCTTGAAGCAAGATCTTTTGCTTTTTCTTCCCATTCTGAAGCACTCTCGTAAGTATCTCTAGGATCTAAAATACCTGTAGAAACATTTGGCAATTCAGTAGGAATCTCAAGGTTCATAATTGGAACCTGAGTTTTAGGAGCATTATCGATAGAACCATCAATGATTGCATCAATGATTGCTCTTGTATCTTTCAGAGAGATTCTCTTTCCGGTACCATTCCAACCTGTGTTCACCAAATAAGCTTTAGCTCCGTGTTCCTGCATTTTACCGATCAATGTTTTAGAGTACATTGTTGGATGTAATGTAAGGAATGCTTCACCAAATGCCGGAGAGAAAGATGGCTGAGGTTCAGTAATTCCTCTTTCTGTTCCTGCCAATTTTGATGTATAACCGCAAAGGAAGTGGTATTGAGCCTGATCTTCATTCAAGATAGAAACCGGAGGAAGTACTCCGAATGCATCTGCAGAAAGATAAACGATCTTCTTCGCATGACCAGCCTTAGATGGTAATACAATTTTGTTGATATGATAAATTGGATAAGAAACTCTTGTATTTTCTGTGATTGATCCGTCTGTATAATCTGCTACTCCATTGTTCACAACAACGTTTTCAAGAAGCGCATCTCTTTTGATGGCAGCGAAGATATCCGGTTCTTTTTCTTCTGATAAGTCGATAACTTTAGCATAACATCCACCTTCATAGTTGAATACTCCGTTATTATCCCAACCATGCTCGTCATCACCGATAAGGTATCTTTTCGGATCTGCAGACAAAGTAGTTTTTCCTGTTCCTGAAAGACCAAAGAAAAGAGCTACATCACCTTTTTCTCCTACGTTAGCAGAGCAGTGCATTGAAGCCATCCCTTTTAATGGAAGGTAATAGTTCATCATCGCGAACATCCCTTTTTTCATCTCACCTCCGTACCATGTACCTCCGATGATCTGTAATTTTTCAGTAAGGTTGAACATGATGAAGTTTTCAGAATTCAATCCTTGAGCTTCCCAGTTAGGGTTGATTGTTTTAGAACCGTTGATTACTGTGAAATCAGGTTCTCCAAAGTTTTCAAGCTCATAGTGAGAAGGACGAATAAACATATTAGTAACAAAATGCGCCTGCCATGCTACTTCAACGATAAATCTTACTTTAAGCCTCGTATCTGCATTCGTTCCGCAGAATGTATCTACTACATAAATCTTTTTAGATTCAGCAAGCTGGTTCAGCACTAGTTCTTTACAAGACCCGAAAATTTCTGCAGTAGTAGGTAAGTTTACTTTACCATCCCAGAAAATTGTATCTCTTGTAACATCATCCTGAACAATATATCTGTCTTTAGGTGAACGACCTGTGAAAATTCCTGTTTTTACTGATACCGCGCCAGATTCTGTAAGTTCAGCTTTCTCAAATCCCTGATTTTCAGAAGAAACTTCAGCCTGGTATAATTCTTCATAAGAAGGATTGTACACTACTTCATAGTTTCCTTTAATCCCTAATTTCTCTAAATCCTGGATGATTTTAGTGTTTTTCATTTTACTTATATTTTCTATTTCTTTATTGACTTCAACAAAAATAATATTAATTATTTGTTAAAGGTGGTTTAAATATACTGATATAAGTCAGAATGACAAATAAAAAAACAGGATCGTAAGGGTCTGATTATAAATCAATTATATTTTCCCACTCAAAAATAGTTGTAAAACCTTTCTCCCAAAAATAGTCTTTAAAGCCCCCAAATTTGGCACTCATTACAAAATCTCCCCCCCATGCGCCTAAACTTTTGACAAAAGAAGGGCAATCTGAGAAGAATTTTTCTTTAACTGTGGATATTTCAAGAAAATTAGCAATTTTACGCTCATGAATTATCATTAATTCGGAAAATTTTTCCAATTCATTGCATAACATTATTTTTTTTGTGATATCTGAAAATTCATTTACCAATTCCGGAGACTTCTTTTTTGATTTATAAAAATTGATTCCTTCTCTGCTATCCTGCTTCTGATTTAAATGAATAAAAATCAGTTCATTTTTAAATGTAGGATTGAAATCCACCTTCTCATATTTAATCTCAGGTTTGCTTTGGAAAAGAACTGCAGACTTTTCTTTTGCAACTGCGATATCATATCCACTCCCTCCCAAACTAATGGTATTAAGATGAAAAGGATCAATTTCTGCCCATTCTGCAAGATTGTTCATCAAAGTAGAACTGCTTCCAAGGCCATAATCTGCAGGAAACTGAAGATTGGTTTTTAAATGATAAGTAAAATTGGAGTTGAATTTAATATTAGAAAGCTGCTGAACATTCTTTAATGTTTTAAGAATAAATTCAGCGCTTGATGGAATATTGGTTTCTAAGATCTGCCAGTTTTTATAATCAATGACAGCCTTCAACCAGAGTTTATTTTGATGATAAGCTTCCCAAAGAATAAGTGACTTGTCATCTTCTTTTTCTTCAAAGAAAAACTCTTGTCCCAGCTTGGTAGGTACCGCTAAGACAAGAGCTCCATCGATTGCGAAATATTCTGAAGTAAGCATAAGCTTGCCCGGTGAAAATATCGCGTTCATATATTTTTAATTAGATTGCCGAAGCAGCATCTACTGATCCGTCAATTTTTTTGATCAATCCCTGAAGGGTTTTTCCTGGTCCTACTTCTACAAAGTTAGAGGCACCATCTTTAATCATATTCTGAACAGATTGTGTCCATTTTACAGGACCGGTAAGCTGAGCGATCAGATTTTGTTTGATCTCGTCAGGATTTGTTACCGCTGTTGTAGTGATATTCTGATATACAGGAATCGTTGCTTTTCTGAATTTTGTTTTTTCGATAGCTGCTGCCAGTCTTTCCTGTGCAGGCTGCATCAATGGTGAATGGAAAGCTCCGTTTACCGGTAGTAACAATGCTCTTTTAGCTCCTGCTTCTTTTAATTTTGCACAAGCTTCTTCTACTGCAGGTGTTTCTCCTGAGATCACCAATTGCCCCGGACAGTTATAATTTGCAGGAACTACAATTCCGCTAATCTGTGCACAGATTTCTTCAACCTTAGCATCATCTAATCCTAAGATAGCAGCCATAGAACTTGGATTGGCATCACAAGCGTCCTGCATAGCTTTTGCTCTTTCGGAAACTAATTTCAAACCGTCATCAAAGGATAAAACTCCATTGGCAACCAAGGCTGAAAACTCTCCTAAAGAGTGTCCTGCAACCATTTCAGCACCAAGACCGTTTACGGCTTTTAATGCTGCTACTGAATGTATAAATATTGAAGGCTGGGTAACCTCTGTTTTTTTAAGATCCGCATCCGTTCCGTTAAACATAATGGAAAGAATGTCGAAACCTAAAATTTCATTGGCAGATTCCATCAGATCTTTAATATCTTTTCTAGAATCATACAATTCTTTTCCCATTCCTACGAACTGAGAACCCTGCCCTGGAAATACAAGTGCTTTCATGTATTGAATTAAATATTATGCAAATATAACTATAATGTTAACAATATTCTTTTAAAGAGCTATAAATCATGTTAAGGTACCAGCCTGATTACTCTGTAACCGGTGTTTACATAAGCACCATTAGCTTTAGATTTTACAAACTCAAATTTTGTAGCAAGCTGAGTCTGAACTTTATTCATCTGTTTAAAGATCTCGCCTTTTTTATTTTCTCTGGTTAACATGTCGTTGACTACATCAAAACCTACGATAGCATATTTTGGAGGAGTTTTACAGTATTTGCTTTTGTAAGCAGCCAGAATTTCTTTTTCAAAACCACCCTCTGTATTGATCTTTCTGTCCATAAGATATACCAGACTTGCCTGACTCAGCTCGTCAACTTTTTTCTCAAAAGTCGGAGAATAGAACATACTGAACGCTTTCACTCCTTGTACTTCTTTAGAAATAGCAATAATCCTGTTGGCAAAAGCATCTCCTGCTGCATTATCATCATTGGCCAGAATGGCAATAACCGGTGCAGACTGACCTGTCATCATATTCTGATCGGGCTGAATATCTGCCGGAGAGTTGACAATAATAATATTAGGGTTTTTTACCGCTTTTTCAAGCCCTGCTTTGATGTAATTGGCATTTTCTTTCTTAGCATCTGCCACTACATATATTTTCTGGTCAGAATAAATTCCTTTTACTTCTTCTACAATCTTATCAGCATACGTCTGATTGTTGGTTTCAACGATAATAAGATTACTGTAGTTATATAATTCCGGAGTGTTGGCAAATGGTGCTACAATAGGAATTTTCTGATTTTTGGTAAAATCAAGAACATCAATTACATTAGATTTAAAGAAAGGCCCTATAATAAGATCTGTATTATCTGGATTGATTTGCGTCAAAGAGTTTTTGAATGACGCTTCATTTCCTGAATCAACGATTTTGATATCCAGTTTTTGTCCACCTCTGGCATTTCTTTCAATAGCAAGTTTAGCTCCTGTTAAAAAGTCAAGTGCCATTGTTCTGTACTGGGTTTCGTTTGTACTGTATCCGAAAGGAAGCATTAGGATCACACTAAGGGCATCACCATTTTTCTTAATATATGCTGCGTCCTGCTTTTTGATCTTTAAAACCATTCCGGTTTTCAACCCATGAGAAAGGTCCGGATTAAGAGCAATAAGTTCATCGATAGAAACACCGAATTTATTCACGATGGAAAATACAGTATCTCCTTGTTGAACGGTATAGGTTACATAATCATCTCCTGCAGCAACATTAGAAGAGGCAGTCGATTTCTCATTACCTGAATCCATTTTTGCTTTTGGATTTGCTTGCTCAGCAACGCTATCTGTGTTTGTATTAGTATGGGATGTTTTTATTTTAATGGTTTCACCTGGTTTAAGGCCTTTTTCTTCCAACCCTGGATTTAAAGCATAAAGGTCCTGCTGGCTGATGCCAAACTGTTTTGTAATTCTGTAATAATTATCTTTAGCCTGTATCACATAAGATTCTCCTTCTACAGCAGTCGTAACCGTTGTAGGTGTAATCGTCGTTATGTTTTTTTCTACAGCGGGTTCAGCATGTTTTTCTGCTGTTATAGCCTGTTGCTCACCTCCATATTTTTTAATGCTGGCAAGAGGTAATGTGATCTCATCTCCGATTTTCATATGAGAATCCAGTTCAGGATTCAGCTTTCTTAAATCAGTTTCAGAAATTCTGTATTGTTTTGTGATGCCATAAATCGTTTGTTTTGGCAGCAAAACAATTTTACCCAGAGAAGAAGTACTTGTTGCTGAAGTTACTTTTTCTGCTGGGGCCGATTTTGTCACAACCGGAGTAGCTGCTTTATCTGATTTTATAGTTAAAACATCTCCGATCGCCAGTTTGCCATCTTTATGTTTTGGGTTTAGCTTCAGCAATTCATCTACAGTCATTCCATACTTTTTTGCAATGTTGTAAGGATTATCACCTTGCACAACCGTATGTGATTTCTGGGCTGAAACTCCCAAAACCATACATAAACTGGATAGAATAAAAAACCTCTTTATCATATTCGATAATTATAATTTACAAAAATACTTCTTTAAAATTAAATGGCAACAATTATTAATTTTGAATCTTGAACCACCATTTCTTCCAAACAATTTTCAAGCCACGAATAGCCATAATCTGAAAAGAATACACTAAAGTTATACACTCTTTCCTGCCATGTTTTTGCGGGATGAACATCTAAAAACAGATTTTCAAGTCTTTCCAGCAATTCATTCTGTTTTATTTTTTCAGCATGAAGCAGACGTTTTTTCATTCTTTTGAATGATTTTAATTGTCGTACTTCTTCTGCCTTTACCATATTTCCGAAAGATTTTTCGGTTGTTTCTGCTGAAGCTCTCAATGCAGAAAAATTGCTAACCAACAATTCCTCTTTCTCATCAAGTAATTGTAAAATCGGATTGTCTTTTAAAATTTTATGATTGGTAAGTACGGTAAAATTCTGGAAAAAATCTTCTATTTTAAGATCCAGTTTCTCAATTTTCCCTAATGTTTTCTCTTTCAGGAAAAGCATAGAGTTTCTTGGGATAAGTATAGGAAAAGGAATATTAATTTTTGAGAAATAGTCTTTAAGTTCCAGCCAGTACATGATTTCGGCATTTCCTCCGATATAAGCCAGATTCGGCAGTACATTTTCCTGATACACTGGCCGCATTAAAGCATTAGGACTAAATTTTTCCGGATGATTTTCCAATTCAGACAGTATTTCTTCTTCTGTAAACTGAATCGTTTTATCTACGATGATGTATTTCTGTCCGTTAAATTCTATTCTGTCTCTGGTTTCAGAAAGATAGAATAGGTTAATCTCGCGAGGATTTACCTGAACCTTCCCATATCTCTCTGTCAGAAAATCTACTTTACTCTTAGATGTTTTCTGTAAACCAAAGTGAAGAAGTTCATCTTTAAAGATCTCCTTTATCTGATTTTTAAGTTCTTTAGAATCTCCATCCAGAATCAAAAGCCCAAATTCTGAAAAAAGACGATTGACAAGAATCTTAATAGCTTCCGTTAAAGTGTTTCCAGCTTTATAAGCTTCTTTCATCATTAAAATCAGCTCGGTTCCAAAAATAGAGTCTTTGAATTCTTTTTCAAATTCAGAGATAAAATAGGTATCACTGATTTGAATTCTTCCAACCGGACCGCCTGATTTCTCATTGGTCTCGTAATAATTATTCTCGGTTTTAAAATGATTGATCTCTGCGAAATCATGATCTTCTGAAGCCATCCAATATACCGGAACGAAATTAAAATCCGGGAAATTTTCTTTCAGATAGGTACATGTCTTTATCGTCTGGAGAATTTTATAGACAAAGAAAACAGGTCCCGAAAACAGGTTCAATTGATGTCCTGTTGTAATGGTAAATGTATTAGGTTGTCTAAGATTTTCAAGATTTTCTCTCTGTTTTGAAGAAAGGGACAAGCTTGAAAGCTGGTCTGCGAATACCTCAGATAAAATTTCTCTCTTCCCTGATGAAAAAGAGTCTTTTTTCAGATGAATCTGTTGTTTAAAATGATCTAAAGAAAATGTATTATTTTCAAAACCCTCAATTTTCTGAGTCAAAAAATCTTTTACCAATTGAGGAATACTTTCTATATCGTTGAATGATATTTTATTTATTGTTTTCAACCTGTACAGTTTTTAGTTGAACAAATACCACACGATCCCGATATTCAATCTGAAATCATATACCGGATAATGTGGAAATGCATATGCTTTGTTATTGGAAATAACAGTTCCTATCTGCTGACCTTCTATGAAAAAAAACATCTTTTTCACTTTCATATTGATATAGATATCGGCAATAGGCTGTCCTCCAATTGAAAATGAATCTGCTCTTGGGAGGATATATTCGTTAAGAACAGGGAAATAATCTCTTGATGCAAACTTAGAGAAGTAATACACTTTAATACCTGCCTGGATTTCCGCAGCTTTTTTGAATGCCTGTGTCTGGTAGAAGAAATTAGCTCTACCAATAAAACCTGGCATGGTAAGCAATTCTTTATTCGTTAAAGTATTTTGGAAATGTACCCTTGTATTCAGATGGAATTTGTTGAAGCTGAATGTAGCATCACCTCCGATCTGAGAGATATTCACAGAATTATCACTTTGCTTCGGATTTCCGTTGTTATCAAAATAAGTAAAGTTATCTATTCTGAAATAGTTGGCAAAAATCTCTGTTTTAAACCATTTCAAGTTGATCCTTCCTCCCACTTCCATTACAGACTGGTTCTTTGCATTTTCAAGATAATAATTGAAATTGTTGTAAACCGAAGTATTCAACAAGTAATTAAACGAAGGATAGGCACTTTGGAAATTTACTTTGGCATTAACAAAATAATCTTTAATAGGCTCAAACTTCAGATTATTGGTTGTTTTAAGGTAGCTTTTAAACTGGCTCCCGTTTGAAAATTCAAGGAATGAATTCAGCTGGATTTTATCCCAAAGTTTTACCTGTAAATTTCCTACCGCTCCGATTCTGTTTTCTTTAAGTTCACCAGGAAAAGGAACACCATTTAGGGCAACAACATCTCTTATTCCCAATTTGATCATCTGATAACGTACACCAGCATCAAGTTTGAATTTCTCATTATTAAAAATCAAGCTTACCGTATTGCTGAAGTTTTCAGAATATTTTTTTGTAGTTAATGGGAAGCCATCAACCAATTCAGTGGGAGCATCATACCAATAAGACTCTAAAGCTGACTGGTTATAATAATATTTATTCCCTTGATGAGAAATAATATGTCTTATGCTGAAAGGAAATTTTCCGGAATTAAATGGAGTGAACTGGTGGCTCAGATAGTATCTTCTGTAAGAAAACTGTGAACTGCTGGATGCCAGATTCACCTGAGCATTTTGCCTGTTGCTATAATTACTGTCACCATTCATAAAAAGGTTATCTTCTGTAATACCTCCACTTTCCTGATTGTTTACATTCTGGTGAAGATAGTGAGCAAAGATTTCATAGTTACCACTTTTTGAAATATAGTGCCCTGAAAATAAAGTATTATTATTAGCTGCTAATGAGTTTCTGTAAAGTCCCTGAGAACGAAGTCCCATATACTCAAGAGCAAAATTGAATCTTTTTCCAATATTCTGGGTATAAGTAGATGTTAAAGCCGCCCCGTTTCGCATTGCATTATGATAGACAAATGTAGCAGTAGGTGTTTTTACATCATAGTATTTCACGTCATTGGCCCCAATGATCATATACGATTTATTGGATGGCAGCAAAGATAGGTTCTGCTCATCATTTACCTCAAATACAAGAGGATTGAATCCTGATCCTATATTGGCAGTCTGTACTCTCCCAAAATTATCTTTATTATTTTGTTGTGAAAAGATATAGGTTTTATCAAAAGTCATTACGGTATCAAAAACTTTTTTTTCAGAAAACTGAGTCTGATACAGATAATCATTAATAGTAGGCTTGAAAATTTTTAGGGAATCTTTTTTCCCGGAATCTATTACAAGAGTGTCTTCTTTTTTAGATTGAGGCTTTGTATCAGCTTTATTAACGACCTGAGCCTTGGCTACAAAACTTAAAGAGAAGAGTATGAAAAGGATGTACTTCATTATTCATTATTGTACAGCAAAAATAAGAAATAAAAGGACATAAAAAACCCCTGCTTTGAGCAGGGGTTCTATATCAAATGATTATTGTATGATTAATAACCAGGGTTTTGCTGACAATTTGGATTTGCAGAAGTTTCCTGTACAGGTATAGGTAATGTATACTTGTAACTATCATTTGGCAGGTTAAGAGATGGCAACGTGATAAAATCATCTTTTATATTTCTGTCCATCGATACCCCTGCAACAACTGCAAGTCTTTTTAAGTCGATATATCTGTGACCTTCTAGAGCAAGTTCAATTCTACGCTCTTTCAAGATATCCGCATAAGCAGATTGAGCATTTCCATATACAGGAGTTGTTGCAGTACCTAAATAGTTTCTAGCAACTCTCACCTGCTGAATAAGAGCCTGAGCATTTGCTAAATTACCTGCAGCTACTTCTGCTTCTGCTAAAATGAAGTACATTTCAGACAATCTGAAGACTTTCAGGTCATTTCTTGTAGCTGTACTTGTTTTACCAGGATACTTATCAATAACTAATCTATCATTTCTAGAATCAACGTTTTGGTAATTTGCCGAAATGATTGATGTTGGGTCAATATAATTGTATCGTCTAATATCTCCTTTATCAGGTTGTCCAGCAGGAGTATAAATTAAATTAAACAAGTTTCTACCCAAGAACCACATTGGAACTCCAGATACTGTAGATTGGTTTGTATTCCATCTTGATCCAATTGTCGCACCAGCACCTAAAGGAAGTCTGTTAAGAGAGAAAATAATTTCACCTCTTGAAGAATCATTCCATAAGTTTCTGTATGGATTGAAAGAAGAAGCAGTACCATAAAATTCACTTCTCCAAGTACTACCATTAGTTAGGTCAATTGCTGGAGATGTACTAGTTACAATAGGATTTGCTACAGTTAATTTAGAACCTGTCGCTGCATCCAAAATAGGAGAATTATTAATTACATCCTGAGCGTATTGTTTAGCCAGTGTAGTATTTCCTCTATATAAATTAAAACGAGCAGAAAGAGCGTTAACGAATCCTTTACCTACAGTATATCTTGCTGCTGCAACATTAGAATATGTTAAAATATTTCTAGCATAATCTAAATCTGCATTAATAAGGTCATAAACATCCTGATTCTTAGCTCTTGGTAACTTGGCATCAGTTGCTGGTACATCTTTAATAAGAATAACACCTAATCCATTAGGGTCCTTCATATTAGGAGCAAAATAAGTTTCCAATTGAATATAGCAAAATGCTCTTATCGCTCTTGCCTGTGCAAGAATACTGTTATATTGAGCAACTTCACCAGAACTAGGAGTGATATTTTTAGCTCCTTCCAATAATCTGTTAACTCTGTTAATTACTTTGTAATTGTTAAGCCAGATTCCATCACTTGAACCAGTACTTACAGAACCTCCTCCAACAATTTGAGTAGATGGATCTAGGAAAAATCTGTGTAGTTCATACTCCTGACCTCCACTTCCACTTCCAGGCTTAACTTCATCTGTGAAAACGGCAGTAAAATATATTTCATCTATTGGATCCAACAGGGCATAAACAGATCCATTTAAAGCTTCGTTTAAATTTGATACATTAGTAAATACTTCTTCAGGCTTCAATTCTCCAGCCTGTTTAATATCTAGTGCATCTTGGCAACTATTTAAAGCAAATCCTGTTGCTGATAAAGTTGCTAAAATTAAAACTGTATTTATAATTCTTTTCATAATTCTTTTTTATTAAAAATCAACATTTAACCCAACTGATACTGTTTTAGGGTTAGGATATACATTTAACGAGTACGTAGTAACCGGCTCAGGGTCAAATCCTTTCCAGCTGCTCCATGTATATAGGTTTTCAGCCTGAACAAATACTTTAATTCCTTTAACAGGTAATTTTCCTAACTGATCTTTAGTAAATGAATATCCTAAAGAAACATTTTTAAGTCTTATGAAATCTGATTTATATAAGAATCTATCTGAAGAACCATCTGTACCAGCATTATCAGCAAATAAATTAGGTACGTCAGATCCAGTATTTTCCGGAGTCCAAGCATTCAATAAATTAGCAGATACATTAATATTAGCAGCCGCATAATCAGGATTCATTACCCAAGAGTATAAATTGTCATAAATATATCCTCCTTGTTGGTATGAGAATAATGTATCAAGGAACCATCCTTTATATTGGAAGTTAAATCCAAAACCTCCTGTAAATTTAGCATATGGAGATTTCCCTGTCAATCTTCTATCTGAAGGTTGTGGGTTTTCTGTAATATTTCCATTGATATCAAGGAATTGCATATTTCCATTTGCAGCATTTACTCCTACGTATGGATATAGTTGATACTGACTAGCAGGACCTCCGATAGCATTAACAACATCTCCTGACAAATCTTCGTTACTCATTGAAACGATTTTGTTAGAGTTGTAAGCACCGTTAACAAAGATTGATAGCTTAGTGTTTTCTGTTCTTATTGCATTAAACCTGATTAAACCTTCAACTCCCTTGTTATCAAGGATTCCGTCATTTCCTCTAATACCGTAAGTACCTGTAACAGCTGATCTTTGTAAAGTGTTGAACATTCTTGTAGTTCTCTTTTGATAGTAGTCAAAGCTACCTTCTACAAGACCTTTATAGTTAAAATCAACACCAATATTTGTTTGTTTTACCTGCTCCCACTTCAAATATGGATTCGATAAATTCACAAAGTTATATCCTAACAAGTTTTGGTATCCTGAAATTCCTGAATATAAATCAAGGAAGTTATTTGGAAGTAATGCTAATGGGTTTTGGTTATTAGATGCAACTCCTAAATTCTGGTTACCTGTAGTACCGATAGATGCTCTTAATTTAAGCAATCTGAATCCAGAGTTAGCCATGAAATCTTCTTTATCAATATTCCATCTTACGGCCGCTGACCAGAAAGTCTCCCATCTGTTAGTAGGTAAGAAACGGTATGATCCATCTCTTCTGATAACTCCACTTACTCCATATTTATCTTTATAGTCATAGTCTACTGTTCCAAAATAAGCTAAGGTTCCAGCTGTTACTTTTGAAGCACCTACAGTAGGTCTGTAGATATTCGGTGTATCAGGGTTAAAAGGAATGTATCCTGTTCCAGCACCAAACTGCCATTGTAATGGATTTAATCCATTTTGAGTTTGAGTATTTGTATTTACATGAGCTTTGATATAATCCATGTAAGCAGCAACTGAAATAGTATGATCACCAAATGTTTTGTTGAAAGTAATATTTGTAATACTGTTAAATGTCAGATCTTGAGTTGTAGTAAAACTTTCTGATCCACCATATTTAGCACCTGCTCCTGCAGCTACAGCTGTAGATAAATAACCTTGAGCTCCTCTTGCAAAAACTCTTTCGTATTCTTTATACTCTATACCCGTTCTGTTACCTACACTTAGATAATCAGTAATTTTATAATTTACATTCGCGTTAGCAGAAATACTTAATTCAGTAAATCTGTTTCTTACTCCTCCATTAATGTTATCCTGAAGAATCCAAGCTCTATTTCCTGCACTATTTTGTCCAATCGCATTAAATAGCTCTACTCCATTAGAATATGGATTAGGTGCTACATAAGAAGGTGAAAGCACACTTCCAAATAATGCATTTTGGATTACATTGGAACTAATTCCTGTATTTTCTTCATCATCTAACTGGTTTCTTTTAGAGTATCCTAAACCTAGAATTGTACCAAAAGTTAATCTACCATCTTTAGACTTACCACTTAAGTTATTTCTTAAGGTAAATCTCTTGAAATCAGTAGATTTTACAGTACCTTCACTATCTAAATACCCTAAAGACAAGAAGTTGTTTATATTTTCACCTCCCCCTGTAATAGCTAGGTTATGCTGCTGGGAAATACCTACCTGAGTAAATTGTTTTCTCCAGTCAGTATCTATTGACCAGTTATCAATATCCTCCTGAGATAAGCCCTGATCTGCAGCGTACCCACCTCCATAAATTTTTTGTATTTGTAACTGTTGTTTAGCGCTTGACATATTATAGTCAGGCTTAGGTATCATTGAGAAAGAGGTCAATGCATCATAAGAAATCTTCAATCCAGAATTAAATTTCCCTCCTTTTGTTGTAATTACAACAACTCCATTTGCAGCTCTGTTACCATAAATTGCTGTAGCTTGTGCATCTTTCAGGATACTGAATGTCTCAATATCATAAGAGTTTAAGTTTCTAAACTGTGAACCTGAAGTAATAACACCATCTACTACATATAATGGATCTCTTGAACCATTCAAAGAGCTCATACCTCTAATCAAGATATTGAATTTACCAGAACCCGGAGAACCAGATCCTGAGTTAATAACAATACCTGGTGCTGTTCCTTGAATTGAATTCAGAACAGAAATGTTAGGTCTGTTTTCCAAGGTTTCAGCGCCTACTGTCACTGAAGAAGTTGTAGATTTTGCTTTTGTAGCGGTCTTACTATATCCTAAGACAACTACTTCCTCAATTTTTGTCTCCTTGTCTTTTTTGTCCTTGGAGTCTTTTTCCTGAGCAAATACAGCCTGTCCTGTAAAAAACAAAACACCAGCCGTTAATACACGTAATTTAACATTCATATTAACAAATTTTAATATATTTTAGGAGCAAATATGTTAATAAATATTAACACTAGCAAATTTTTCAGATTCACAAATCTTAGATATATTCATGATAAACCAGTTCAAACCCACCACACACATCATAATTCATAATATTAGCCATTAAAAATTATTATAATTTAAATCAAAAACTTAAATTACCTGCTTTTTAACACTTTCAAAACAATCCAAAAATAATTATTTATAATCAATCTAAATTGCAACGATGCTAATTTTCAAGCATCTAGGTATTTTTTTTAATTTTGTACTATCTTTAATTTTACTCTCCAACAATGTAAATATCTTCATTCATTAAACTTAAAAAATAAACCCGGGTTTCTTTTAAAAGTAATATATTTATATCCTAAAATAAAATTAAACATGAAAAAAATTGTTTTAACAACATTAGCCATAGCAAGCTTTAGTTTTAGCTTTGCACAAAATACACTTTCAGTAAATGGTGCTACAGGAGCACAATCTGTATTTGATGGCATCAACTCAACTACAGGTAAAACATTTAAATACGATGAGATTGCAGGAGATTCCCCATATATTGGGAAAGAGTTTTCCAATGCAAAGATTGCTATTAATTATGAACAAGTTCCTATACGTTATAACAGCTACACTGATGAAATTGAATTTAAGAAAGACGGAAATATTCAGGTTCTTCCAAAAACAACTGATTTGTCAAGAATTGAAGTTCTCTCTCCTAAACAAGTGATAGTTTTACTCGACACTTCAGATGATTTAAATGGATATTTCTTTGAATTGGTGAACGGAAAAAACACTTTATACAAAAAGATCAAAACCAAATTTACAGATGTAGTGCCTGCCGCAAATTCTTACGCAAGTGAAAAACCTGCTAACTTTAGAACATTACCCACAGTGTACTACATTAAAACACAAAATGGCTTTATCAAGAAGCCTAAAAACCAAAAGGATATTATTAATCAATTTCCAGATCAAAAAGACAGCTTAACCAGTTTCTTTAAATCCAATAAAATAAAATTTGATAAAGACGAAGACTTGATAAAACTTGTTACTTTTTTGAATCAGAATTAAAATATTTAGATCTATTATACTAAAAAAGCAGGCATCTGAGATGCCTGCTTTATATTTTATCTGAAATTATTATTTCAGTTTCTTCTTAACCGCTACTTCTTCGTAAACTTCAAGAATATCTCCGATTTCGATATCATTATAACCTTTCAGGTTCAGACCACATTCGTAGCCTTTCGTAACTTCTTTAACATCATCTTTGAAACGCTTCAAGCTTTCAAGTTCACCATCAAATTTAACAATACCATCTCTTAATAGGCGTACTTTTGATTGTCTTGTAACCTTTCCGGTAAGAACCATACATCCGGCAATTGAACCAACTTTAGAAATCTTGAATACCTCACGGATTTCAACATTACCAATTACCTGCTCCTGAATTTCTGGAGAAAGCATTCCTTCCATTGCTTCTTTTACCTCATCTATAGCTTTATAGATTACAGAGTATGTTCTGATTTCAATTTCCTCACGGTCTGCAAGTTCTTTTGCATTAGCGCCTGCTCTCACATTGAATCCAATGATAATTGCATCTGATGCAGCTGCTAAGTTGATATCGGATTCAGTAATCTGTCCTACACCTGAGTGAAGGATCTTCACGCTGATTTCCTCTGTTGACAATCTTTGTAACTGATCAGAAAGCGCTTCCACAGAACCATCCACGTCACCTTTAAGAATAATATTCAATTCTTTGAATTCTCCTAAAGCAATACGTCTACCTAATTCTTCAAGCGTTGTATGTTTTTTCGTTCTGATAGAAAGTTCTCTCTGAAGCTGTTCTCTCTTGTTAGCAATAGCCTTACCTTCACTTTCGTCAGCATATACACGGAATTTATCACCAGCTGTTGGTGCTCCATCTAAACCTAAGATTGTTGCAGGAATTGAAGGACCTGCTTCTGCAAGGTTTTTCCCTCTTTCATCTAGTAAAGCTTTTACTTTACCATGGTTTTTACCAGCTACTACATAGTCTCCAACTCTTAATGTTCCGGTTTGTACTAACATTGTAGCAACATAACCTCTACCTTTATCTAAAGATGCTTCAATAACAACACCGTTTGCAGAACGATCAGGATTCGCTTTTAATTCAAGCATTTCAGCTTGTAATAAAACTTTCTCCAATAATACGTCTACATTATTACCAAACTTCGCTGAAATTTCCTGCGCCTGAACATTTCCTCCCCATTCTTCAACTAAAACCGGTGGATTTAAGCCTGAAAGCTGTTGACGAATGTTATCAGGGTTTGCATTTGGTTTATCAACTTTATTGATCGCAATAATCATTGGTACCTGTGCAGCCTGTGCGTGAGCAATTGCTTCTTTCGTTTGTGGCATTACATCATCATCGGCAGCAATTACAATAATCGCAATATCCGTGATCTGTGCACCTCTCGCTCTCATTGCCGTAAAGGCTTCGTGACCAGGAGTATCTAAGAATGTAATTCTCTGGCCGTTTTCCAGTTTCACATTATAAGCACCAATATGCTGTGTAATACCTCCGGATTCACCTGCAATTACGTTAGTTTTTCTAACATAATCCAATAATGAAGTTTTACCGTGGTCAACGTGTCCCATTACAGTAACTACCGGTGCTCTTGACACTAAGCTTTCTTCACTGTCGATTTCATCTTCGCTATCACCTTCTTCAAGATCAGCATCTGAGAATTCAATTTTATAACCAAACTCATCTGCTACCAATAATAAGGTATCAGCTTCAAGTCTTTGGTTCATGGTAACCATTACACCTAGTGAGAAACAAGCAGAGATTACTTCAGTTGGAGAAACATTCATCAAACTCGCCAATTCACCTACAGTGATGAATTCTGTTACTTTAAGAGTTCTGTCTTGTGCCTCAAGCTCCTGCTGACGCTCATCCTGCTCTCTACGGAAAGTTCTTTTGTCTTTTCTGTGTTTTGCAGATTTAGATTTACCTCCTTTATTAGTAAGTTTTTCTAAAGTTTCTTTGATCTGGTTTTTAACTTGCTCGTCAGTCAGTTCAACTGGCATAACTCTTTGTCCAGGTCTGTTGTTCTGGCCGCCTTTTTTGAAGCCGCCACCACCTTGTCCCTGACGGTTTCCACCACCTTGGTTATTTCCAAAACGGTTTCCGCCTTGACCCTGGCCACCTTGACCTTGAGGACGATTTCCTTGTCCTCCCTGACCTTGACGGTTTCCACCTTGTCCACCATTATTATGTGGACGGTTTCCTTGGCCTTGACCTTGTCCACCTTGGTTATTATTATTTGCTGAGTTTTGATTGTTCCCCTGACCTTGTTGGTTATTCTGGCCACCAGGTTTTTCAATTCTCTTTCTTTTCTTTTTTGCTCCAGAACCTGGTTTTGGTGCAAATTGAGTCAAGTCGATCTTTTCTCCAACGATCTTAGGACCATCAAGTTTCTGATACACTGTCTCAATTTTCTGAGGCTCCTGAGATTCGGGCTCAGCCTCTACTTTTGGAGTTTCCACTTTTTTCTCCTCTACAACAGCAGGTTTTGGAGTTTCTTTTACTGGTTCCACAGGTTTCACTTCTTCTTTTTTCTCCTCCATTTTTGGCTTGTCTTTTTTCACAGGTCTGTTTCTAGATTCTATTTGAGACAAATCAATTTTATCCAAAACTTTAAATTCCTGCTTTTCAGGAGCTGCTTTAACTTCCGGCTGTTCTTCTTTCACGATTTCTTCTTTCTTTTCTTCAACCGGTGTTGCAACAGGAGCCACGGGAGCTGCAGGAGCTTCCTCAACTTCAGGCTTCTTAGGTTCCAGATCAATTTTACCTAAAATTCTAGTTTCTGGTTTATTTGCTTTAGCTCTTATCACTTCAGGGGTTTTCTTTTCTTCAATTTCCAGTTTTTCTTCCGGAACTTTAGTGATCACCACCTCATGGGAAGCCTTTCTTTGTTCGCCGTCTTTAGCAAACTCAGCCTCCAATGCAGAATATGCCGATTCTTCCAATTGAGCGTTAGGATTGCCTTCAACCTCGAAACCCCTTGACTGTAAAAATTCTACTAATCTGGACATCGAAATGTTGAATTCCTTAACCGCTTTATTTAATCTAATTTTTGGCATCTATATTATTTACTGTTTTTTAATTTTTAAAATTAAAGTATTTCCTTTTTACTGTTTATTAAAATTTATTTAAATCTTAATCTTCAAATTCTTCTCTCAAAATACGTTTTACCTCTTCAATTGTTTCTTCTTCAAGGTCTACCATATTTAAAAGACTTTCAGTTTCTTTATCCAATACTGATTTTGCAGTTGTAAGTCCTACTTTCTTAAACTCATCCAAAATCCACTGCTCGATATCGTCATTAAATTCTCTCAATTCAACATCGTCATCCTCGCTGGACTCTCTGTATACATCAATTTCATATCCTGACAACCAAGAAGCCAGTCTAATATTCTGTCCTTGTTTTCCAATTACTTTAGAAATCTCTTCAACAGGAGTATATACTAATGCATAGTTTTGATCCTCATTGATGTCAATTTTATTGACAGTAACGTTTCCTAAAGCTCTCTTCACCAAAATCTCAGGGTTTTTAGACCACTGAATAACATCGATGTTTTCATTTCTCAACTCTCTTACAACCCCATGAATTCTGGATCCCTTAACACCTACACAGGCACCTACAGGATCAATTCTGTCATCATAAGCATCTACTGCAATCTTCGCTTTTTCACCAGGAATTCTTACTACTTTTTTCAGCATAATTGTTCCATCCTGGATTTCAGGAATTTCCAGCTCTAATAATTTCTCAAGGAATTTAGGTGCAGTTCTGGAAATAATAATCTGTGGTTTAGAACCTTTAAAGTCTACTGTTTCAACAATAGCTCTGATATTCTCACCCTTTTTAAAGAAATCGGATGGGATCTGGTTTTCTTTTGGCAAAATAAATTCATTTCCTTCATCATCCAGCAAAATCACGTGCTTGTGACGGATATGGTGGATTTCTCCCACAACTATTTCCCCAATTTTATCTCTAAACTGCTCGTACAGCATTGCATTATTGTGCTCCTGAAGTTTTGTAGCCAGAATCTGCTTAAGGGTAAGAATATTTCTTCTTCCCAATTGTGCAACAGGAATTTCCATTGTAAAGTCCTCACCTACTTCGAAGGTAGGATCAATCTTCTTTGCTTCAGAAATTTCAATTTCCAAATCATCATCTTCAGACATTTCGTCCTCTACAATTGTTTTATTTAAAAATATCTGAAAATCTCCTTTATCCGGGTTTACAATCACATCAAAATGATCATCTGAGTCAAATCTTTTTCTCAAAAGAGTCTTCAGTGAATCTTCAATAATTGCCATAAGATCAATTTTACTGATCCCCTTTTCGTCTTTAAAATCACCAAAGGATTCAATCAACGCTATATTATCCATCTATTCTTTTTTCTTTTTAAAATTTAATTACTACTAATGCTTTCTTGATGTCGGAGTAAGAAATCTCTTTCTCCTCTTCTACATCTACTTTTCCTTTTCCGATATCTTTCGGCTTACGGTAACGCAAAGTAAGTGTGATCTTTTCATCATCTACTTTTGACAATTCTCCTTCTATTTTAGAAGAATCTTCCAGCATCACCTCAATCTCTCTTCCAATGTTTTTACCGAACTGTCTTGGTGTGGATAATGGTTCGCTCAATCCGGCAGACATCACCTGAAGGCTGAAGTCATGCTCTTCACGATCCATATTGAATTCTATTGCACGGCTTGCATCAAGGCAGTCCTGCAGTGAAACTCCGTTATCACCATCTAAAATCACTGTAATATCATCCCCTGCAGAAATTTTAAGATCAATAAGAAACAGATCTTTTCTGGTTTCAAGGAATTCATTTAATAATTCATCAATTCTTTTTCTAAACTCCATATAATTTTATCTTGATTTACAGTACGAAAAAAGGCTTTCTTCCGAAGCCTTCCCATTTTTTCCCGTAAATCCATTGCAAATATACGCATTTTTTCCAAAAACACAAAATTATCTTAAGTATCAAGCAAATAGCGTCAGATTCATTTACAATAAATTAAAGGAATATGTCACAGGATTTTTATTACTTTTGTCTTTAGAATTTTAAAACAAACATTTTGAACATAACGATTGTAGGAACAGGTTATGTAGGACTAGTTACAGGAACTACTCTGGCAGAACTTGGTAATTCAGTATACTGTGTTGATATTGATGAAAAAAAAGTAGAAGGTTTGAAAAACGGCATTGTTCCCATCTATGAGCCGAACCTTGAAGAAATGTTTTTAAGAAACATCCAGTCTGAAAGATTATTTTTCACTACCGATCTTAAAGAAGCCTTAGACAAAAGTGAAGTTATATATCTGGCATTACCCACTCCTCCGGGAGAAGACGGCTCTGCAGATTTATCTTATGTACTTCAGGTAGCCAATAACATTGGTGAAATGATGACGGAATACAAAGTCGTTGTCAATAAAAGCACTGTTCCTGTAGGAACTGCGGACAGAGTAAGAGAAACCATCTCTTCCAAAACAAGCCTTCCATTTGATGTAGTTTCAAATCCTGAATTTTTAAGAGAAGGTTTTGCCGTTGAAGACTCTATGAATCCCTCAAGAGTAGTTGTAGGCGCCAGCTCAGAAAGAGCAAAAGACATCATGTCTAAAATTTACCAGCCTTTTACCAATACAGGAATTCCAATCATCTTTATGGATGAGAAGTCATCGGAGCTTACAAAATATGCTGCGAATTCATTTTTAGCAGTAAAGATCACTTTTATGAACGAAATTGCCAACTATTGCGAAAAAGTAGGTGCAGATGTTGATAAAGTAAGATTGGGAATGGGTAGTGATGACAGAATCGGGCACAGATTCTTATTCCCGGGAATCGGATATGGAGGAAGCTGTT
This sequence comes from Chryseobacterium sp. GVT01B, assembly GCF_019970045.1. Taxonomy (GTDB): domain Bacteria; phylum Bacteroidota; class Bacteroidia; order Flavobacteriales; family Weeksellaceae; genus Chryseobacterium. The sequence goes on along the minus strand of NZ_JAHXYI010000001.1, from coordinate 548,841 downwards.
TTCCTAAAGATGTAAAAGCTCTTATAAAGTCCGGCAAGCAGGAAGATTTTAACTTTCAGATTCTTGAAGCTACTGAAAATGTAAATACCGCTCAAAAAGTAATTTTAGTTTCGGAAATAGAGAAGTATTTCGGTGGAAATATAAAAGGAAAGAAAATTGCCATGTGGGGACTTGCCTTTAAAGCCAATACAGATGACATCAGAGAAGCCTCATCTTTAGATAATATTGCTCTTTTATTAGAAAAGGGAGCAGAGGTCATAGCATATGACGCTGTTGCCGAAAGCAACGTTCAGAAACTCCTTGGCAGCAAAATACAATATGCCAAAGGAATGTATGATGCACTGGAAGATGTTGATGCATTATTTATCGCTACAGAATGGCCGGAGTTCAAAAATCCAAATTTTGAGCTTATGGCTAAAAAAATGAAAAACAAAGTCATTTTTGACGGCAGAAATATGTATCCGCTGGAAATCCCTGGACAAAATGGATTTCATTATAAAAGTATAGGAAGAAAGACCATCTCAAAATAAATCAATGAAAAACATTATCATTACAGGAGGTGCCGGCTTCATCGGCTCTCATGTTGTAAGAGAGTTTGTAAAAAACAATCCGGATACTACGATCATCAACCTTGATGCCCTTACCTACGCCGGAAATCTGGAAAATTTAAAGGACATAGAAAATGAACCTAATTATGTTTTCGAGAAAGCAGACATCACCCAACCTGAAGAACTTAGAAAAGTTTTTGAAAAATACAATCCTGATGCTGTAGTACATCTGGCAGCAGAAAGTCATGTAGACAGAAGCATTACTGATCCTATGGCGTTTATCAACACCAATGTAAACGGAACAGCTAATCTTCTGAATCTTTGTAAGGAGTTTTGGACATTAAATCCTGACCACACTCATGGCAGATTCCCAAATGAAAAAAGAACTAACCTTTTCTACCATATTTCGACTGATGAAGTATATGGTAGCCTAGGGGATACAGGATTCTTTTTAGAGACGACATCCTATGACCCTCAATCTCCGTATTCTGCTTCAAAAGCAGCTTCTGACCACTTGGTAAGAGCTTATGGAAATACATATGGAATGCCGTTTATCGTTTCTAATTGTTCAAACAATTATGGACCCAATCACTTTCCTGAAAAACTGATCCCTCTTTGTATCTCAAATATCATCAATGAAAGACCTCTTCCTATTTATGGTGATGGGAAGTATACCAGAGACTGGTTATTTGTTATCGATCACGCCAAAGCGATTCATCAAATCTTTAAAGAAGCAAAAACTGGTGAGACTTACAATATCGGAGGATTCAATGAATGGCAGAATATTGATCTTGTAAAAGAGCTGATCAAGCAAATGGATGCTAAACTTGAAAAACCGGAAGGTTATTCTGAAAAACTGATTACGTTTGTAAAAGACAGACCGGGCCATGACAAACGTTATGCTATTGACGCAACAAAACTAAATAAAGATTTAGGCTGGAAACCATCGGTAACCTTTGAAGAAGGACTGGGAAAAACAATTGACTGGTATCTTGAAAACAAAGAGTGGCTTGAAAATGTAACCAGCGGAGATTATCAAAAGTATTACGAAAAGCAATATTCGTAATATGAAAAAGTATCTTTTTTTATTTTTCGCGATCTTCTCAGTTTTGTCATATTCTCAATCTGTCATCCAGACCAAGTTTCCCACTGAAACCCAAAAGAAACTTATTGATGAACTTATTGAAGTTTCTGGATATAATGACTCATTGATAAAAACAGGAAACTTATTATTGTTCAGGAAATCCATGCAACATGAAAATGGTAAAAATTTCGAAATTTTAAATAAAGAAGAAAAGAAAATCATCCTTGATAGAATAAGACATAGTTATTCAAGAAAAGATAAACTCTATTTTGATTTTATGAATCTGACTGAAGAGAATCTGATCAGTTTGATTAAATTTTATAACGAAAATCCAAATTTGAAATCCAGCAATTATATATTTTCCTCAGATATTATAATTCATAATCTGGACAACGAAATCAGCCTTGAAGTCAATAAGATTTTAAAAGACAAATCCACAAAATAAAATGAAAGGAATAATATTAGCCGGAGGTTCCGGAACAAGACTTTACCCTCTTACCATTGCAGTAAGTAAGCAGCTGATGCCTGTTTACGATAAACCCATGATCTACTATCCGCTTTCCACACTACTTTTAGCAGGAATCAAAGATATTCTGATTATCACTACACCACACGACCAGGAAGGTTTTATCAAACTTTTGGGAGATGGTTCACAAATTGGCTGTAATATAGAATACGTTGTACAGCCAAGCCCTGATGGTTTAGCACAGGCATTTATTTTAGGAGACCAATTTATCGGCAATGATTCTGCAGCGCTGGTACTGGGCGATAATATTTTCTACGGTTCCGAAATGGGAACTTTACTGAAAAACAAAACCAATCCGAATGGAGGAGTTGTTTTTGCCTATCACGTTGCTGACCCGGAAAGATATGGTGTTGTAGAATTTGATAAAGATTTAAAAGCAGTTTCTATTGAAGAAAAACCTCTAAACCCTAAGTCAAATTATGCGGTACCCGGTCTTTACTTTTATGATAATGATGTGGTAGAAATTGCTAAAAACATCAAGCCTTCTGCAAGAGGCGAACTGGAAATCACCGATATCAATAATGTTTATTTAAAAAATGAAAAGCTTGAAGTAGCTGTTCTCGACAGAGGTACTGCATGGCTGGACACCGGAACTTTTGATTCTCTTCATGACGCTTCAGAATTTGTAAGTGTTATAGAAAAAAGACAAGGATTTAAAATCGGATGTATTGAAGAAATTGCCTTCAGGAACAAATTCATTAATGAAGAAAAACTGCTTGAAACTGCTGCAAAATATGGCAAAAGCGGTTATGGTGAATATCTGAAACAACTTATCGGAAAATAACAATTATAATTTATAAAATTCATAGACTATTGGCTTTATGGCCAATAGTTTTTGTTCATACCACCAATTATCAATATATTAGTTGTTGATTTTTAGTTTTATTTACCATGAAAATTTATAAACGAAGAGACAGAGTAAGAATTAATTATTATAAATTTGCAAAAACTTACACAGATGAATGAACCACAACAGAAGTGGACTGAGACGATTGATGCAGATCATTCGTTATTTGACTTGAAGCTAAAAGAAGTCTGGAGATACAAAGATCTTGTTTATATGTTTGTAAAAAGAGATTTTGTATCCAGTTTTAAGCAGACTATTTTAGGACCTATATGGTTTTTTATCAACCCTATTCTAACGACCATCGTATATCTGGTTATTTTTGGCAGAATTGCCAAACTTCCAACAGATGGAGCTCCGCCTCTTCTTTTTTATCTGGCAGGTGTTACCCTTTGGAATTATTTTTCTTCGTCTTTGCTGGCAACATCATCTACTTTTACCGGAAATGCCGGAATCTTTGGAAAAGTGTATTTTCCAAGACTTGTGACTCCGCTTTCAATTGTCATTTCTAATCTTATGCGATTTGGAGTACAGTTTGTCTTATTCATTCTGGCGTGGGCATATTATTACTATAAAGGGGAAGTTCATCCTAACATCTGGATTCTTGCAACTCCATTTCTTATACTTCTGATGGCGCTTTTCGCATTAGGTGTTGGAATGATATTTTCTTCACTTACTACGAAATATAAAGATTTGGCAATGCTATTAGGTTTTGGGGTAAGTTTATATATGTATGCTACACCGGTAATTTACCCGGTATCTTCATTGCCTGGCTTTTTTAAAAAATTAGCTTATTACAACCCATTGACAGGTATTTTTGAATGTTTCAAATATGCGTGGATCGGCGTGGGAGATTTCTCTCCGGCCATGCTTGGAATCAGTACTGGCATTATTCTTATCCTTTTAATGATAGGAATTGTTATCTTCAATAAAGTTGAAAAGAGCTTTATGGATACTGTATAATATTTACTAGTACCTTTTTATTAATTTTAAATCTTAAGAATATGCTGTCTTTAAAAGCAGAAAATATATCAAAACAATACCGTCTGGGACAAGTGGGTACAGGAACCCTTTCTCATGACCTTAACAGATTCTGGTATAAGGTAAGGGGAAAAGAAGATCCTTATCTGAAAATTGGAGAAGCCAATGACAGAACAACAAAAGGACTATCCGATTATGTGTGGTCTCTTCGTGATATTAATTTTGAGATCGAACAAGGAGATGCTGTTGGAATTATCGGAAGAAATGGAGCCGGGAAATCAACCTTACTAAAGGTTTTAAGCAAAGTTACAAAACCTACAACAGGTCATATTTCTACCAATGGAAGAATTGCCTCTCTATTGGAAGTAGGAACAGGATTCCATCCCGAAATGACTGGGCGTGAAAATGTTTTTCTTAATGGAGCCATTTTAGGAATGACCCGTAAGGAAATCAAAAGAAAGTTTGATGAAATTGTAGATTTCTCGGGTGTTGAAAGATACATAGATACTCCTGTGAAAAGATATTCTTCAGGAATGTATGTTCGTTTAGCTTTTGCTGTTGCAGCTCATCTTGAATCTGAGATCCTTATTGTAGATGAAGTTTTAGCTGTAGGTGATGCAGAATTTCAGAAAAAATGTCTGGGTAAAATGAATGACGTAACGAGAGGAGAAGGCAGAACTATCCTTTTCGTTAGCCATAATATGACAGCCGTTAAAGAACTGTGTACAAAAGGAATTCTTTTAACTCATGGGCAGATTGATTACCAAGGTGATATTCTTAGCACAATTATAGAATACCAAAAAAGCAGCGCAAGAGAAAGCTCTTATATTTATAATGGAAATCTTGATGAAGCTATAGGTAACGAAAATATCAGAATAAAAGAATTTTCAGTATCTCCAATTAAAGGAAATCTGTTAGATATAGATTCCGGGGTGCATGTAAAACTTACTTTTCATAATTACTGCCCTGATATTACACTTGACACCACCTTTGAATTGAAAAATTACGATGAGTTGGTGATATTCCATGTTGGAAAATTTGTTTCAGCAAAAGGAGATTCAAAAGTAGGTGAATACACTGTAGAATTTGATATTCCGACAGGACTTTTGAATGCAGGAAATTATTATTTCAAACTTTACTTTGGGAAAGATCAGAAAACACTTCTATACGGAATTGATAATTTTATCGGATTTGAAGTAGAAAATGTAAAAGTAGGAGACATCATGTATGTCTATCCTGGAGTAACCAGACCTCAATTTGAATATAAAGTACAAACACCGTAATTGCTTCTAACATTCGTTTTATCATCTTATCAAAAACAACTTTATGACAGGCCCTCATATAATAAATTTGAATAAAATAGGTTCTCCCGAACTCGGATATATTACTATTTCTGAAACACAGAAAGATGTACCTTTTGATATTAAAAGGGTATATTGGACTTATTACACGCCACAAGATGTCAGCCGGGGAGGACACGCCCATAAAAACCTTCAACAACTAATTGTTGCCGTAGCAGGAACAATTACATTCAATACAGAAGATAAGGATGGAAAAAAAGAGGTCTTCGTATTAGACAGCCCCAATACAGGTTTATATATTCCCAAATTAATATGGAGAGATATAAAGTTCAGCCACAGTGCTGTATTATTATGTCTGGCATCCGAACTATACGATGAGGATGACTATTTCAGAAATTATCAGGATTTTAAAAATTACCCAAATGAAATTTAATAATAAAAATGTCTCTATAAGTGATAAAGCCAGAATAGGCAAAAACGTAAAAATAGGTGACAATACTGTAATTTACGATAACGTTATTATTGGTGATAATTCTATTATTGCGAATGATTGCGTCATTGGAGAGCCGCTTAATGATTATTATTTTAAAGATGATTATGTAAATCCTGAAACTATAATTGGTGAAAATGCATTAATAAGAAGCCATACGATTTTATATGCAGGTTCCCGTTTTGGTAATAATTTTTCTACCGGACACAGAGTTACAATAAGAGAAAACTCTGTTTTCGGGAATAACTGTAGATTGGGTACGGTAACAGATATACAAGGACATGTTACTTTTGGTAATAACTGCTGGCTTCACAGCAATGTTCATATAGGTCAAAAGTCAACCATAGGAAACTTTGTTTTTATTTATCCTTATGTAGTGCTTACTAATGATCCTACTCCTCCTTCTGATGTGTGTATAGGTGCTACCATCGGGGATTTTTCTCAGATAGCAGTAGGCACTGTTTTACTTCCGGGAACAACAATCGGGAAACATTGCCTGGTAGGAGCCCAATCACTGGTAGGAGGTAATTATGAAGATTATTCCTTAATTCTTGGAAATCCTGGAAAAAAAATCAAGGATGTCAGAGAAATGAAATCGAGAGAAACAGGAAAATCACATTATCCGTGGCCTTATAATTTTTCAAGAGGCTTACCTTGGGAAAACGAAGGATTTGATGTGTGGAAAAAAGAAAACGGATACGAAAACGATTAATAAAACAATTGAAAACCAATAGTTTCAGATATGATATTTCTTTTCTGCGGGCATTTTCTGTACTCGCAGTTCTTTTCTATCATTATAAATTCCACTGGTTTAAGTCAGGATTTATCGGTGTTGACATATTTTTCGTTATTTCAGGTTTTTTAATGACCAAAATTATTTTGTCTTCTTTTGATAAAGGAAGTTTTAATATTTTAGATTTTTACAGAAGAAGAATTATCAGGATTATTCCCGCACTTTTGGGATTAGTTGTTACTTTCTCATTAGTAATATTCTTTTTCCTTCAACCGCAGATTGTCAATTTTTTCAGAAGTGCTTTTTCCAGCGTCCTGTTTTTTTCTAATATCTATTATTACTTAAACAACGGATACTTCGACTCGTCCTCTCAATACAACTTTCTATTACATTCATGGTCACTTTCCGTAGAATGGCAGTTTTATTTAATTTATCCGCTCATACTACTTCTCCTAAGAAAACTATATACAACTAAAAAGAACAGTTTTATTGCAGTCTTTTTAGCATTAGCCTTTATTTCATTTGGTGCTATGCTCATTCATAGCAGTTATGATCCTGACTTTTCTTTTTATATTTTTTATCCAAGGGCCTGGGAGATGATGTTGGGTGGACTTGCATTTCTATTGGAAGATAAAATGCAGCATATTCAGAAAAAAGTAAAGCTAGTCTTGGCTTTGGCTTCTCTTTCAGCAATAATATCTTTTATTTTTCTATTTCATGCTTCTTCATGGCCATCATTGTACACAACAATTCCGGTGTTCTTTACGGCACTGCTTATTAGTTTGAATTATGAATTCATAGCGTACAAAAATAAAGTAGTTACCTACTTGGGAAATATATCTTATTCCCTGTATCTCTATCACTGGCCTTTGTATGTTTTGATCCTGTTTTTTGAAGTGGATATCAGTTTGAAATATAGGGTTCTGGCAATATGTGTTTCATTTATTCTTGCTATACTTTCCTACGAGGGGATTGAAAAAAGAAATTATTCTGATAAGGCTAAGTCAGTTCTGACAGTGAGTCTGATTATATTTATTTTTTCATTCTCCATTACAAAAGTAGATGCTGAGAATTATACGGATGAAAATAAAAATCTGATCAATACTACCTCAAATTATAAGTATAGTAAAAAAGCTGAAGACCAATATAAAATTGACACAAAACACCTTACCCACAAAAAAGACTATAAAACAATTATACAGAATTTAGATATTCCTGTTTCTGATAAAAAAAATATTGTTCTTTTAGGAGACAGCCATGCAGGAATGTTTTCGGAAACAGTACATAATATTTTTTCTGATAAAAAAGATGTTAATCTCATTCAGATTACTGCTGATGCTACGTATCCGATGGAAAATTCTAAAGGGATTTATCCTAATCCTATCAACTATTTCAATTATATATTCAGGGAATATTTCCCAAAATATCATAAGGATATAGATCTTATTATCATTAATGCCAATTATTCCGGGTATCCTGAAAAAGAGATAAAAAGTAACCTAAAAATAACCGAACAGTATTTTTCAAAATATAATGTGCCTACTATTTATATAGGCATGACCGATATTTATGTGATCGATTTTCCGACGTATTATTACATCAAGAAAAAGTATAATGCAAATATGTATACGGAAGCAAAAAAATCCAGTGAGACTGAAAAATTCAATACCTTCTTAACAAACTATTTGGGGGATAAGTATATTGATTTGCTCAACACAAATGTTAATCAAGTATCTTCAGAAAACTTTCCTTATATCTATGACACCAACCATTTAACACTATTTGGAACGGAACAATATAAAAATATCATATCACAGAAAATATACAAAACACTGAATTTCAACACAAATACACATAATTAAAGAGATGATTAAATTTTTAGACTTACAAAAAGTTAATTTAAAGCACCAAGAAGAAATAGAAACAAAACTTTCTCAGGTTTTCCGTTCCGGATGGTTTCTTATGGGGCAGGAGCTTTCATCTTTTGAAAGTAATCTTTCTCAATATATAGGAGCTAAACATGCTATTGGTGTAGCCAATGGTTTAGATGCCTTGCGCCTTATTCTGCGTGGATATATTGAAATGGGAATTATGGATCGTGGAGATGAAATCCTTGTACCGTCCAATACCTACATTGCCTCCATTCTTGCAATTTCAGACAATGGCCTGATTCCTGTTCTTGTAGAGCCTGATATTAATAATTATAATATTGACATCACAAAAATTGAAGAAAAAATCACTTCAAAAACAAAAGGAATCCTGATTGTTCATCTATACGGACGAACTGTTTTCTCAGATCAACTTAAAGATTTAGCAGAAAAACATCAGTTAAAATTAATAGAAGATAATGCTCAGGCTATCGGTGCAATATGGAATGGAAAAAAAACAGGCAATTTGGGAGATGCGGCCGGCTTCAGTTTTTATCCTGGAAAAAATCTGGGTGCTATTGGAGATGCAGGTGCCATCACAACCAATGATGATAATTTAGCAAAAGTAATCAGAGCATTGGCAAATTATGGATCTAATCAGAAGTATGTCAATATTTACCAGGGACTCAATTCAAGATTAGATGAAATTCAGGCTGCAGTTCTGGATGTTAAGTTAAAATATATTGATGAGGAAAATACGGTAAGAAAAAGTATTGCGAAAAAGTATATTGCAGAAATATCAAACCCAAAAATAATTCTTCCTGAAAACCCGGCAAATGTAAATGAGCATGTTTGGCATTTATTTGTCATCAGAACAGAAAACCGTGATGAACTTCAAAAGTATTTAACTGAAAATGGTATTCAAACACTGATACACTATCCGATCCCACCTCATAAGCAGGAAGCCTATAAAGAATGGAATGACCAGTCTTTCCCGATCAGTGAAAAAATCCATGAGGAAGTATTAAGTTTGCCTATCTCCCCTGTAATGACAGAGGAAGAAGTTGAAAAAGTAATAGAAATTGTAAATAGATTTTAAAGTTTTTTGATCAAAAAGCTTGAATTCAATAAAGTAAAATATCATGACAGAATTGCCTCTGGTTTCAATTTTATGCCTTAGTTACAATCAGGAACGGTTTGTAGTAGAATCTTTAGAAAGTTTCAAATCTCAAAATTATACAAATATTGAGATTCTGATCTGTGACGATTGCTCTAAAGACAATTCTGTAGAAGTCATCAATAATTGGATCCAAGATAATCCCCAACTGAATATTCAGTTTATTCCTCATTCTCAGAATAAAGGAATTTGCAAATCTTTGAATGAACTCCTGAACATCTCAAAAGGCAAGTATATTATAACCATAGCACTTGATGATCTTATGGAGCCTGATAAAATAGAAAGACATGTGGCTATTCTTGAAAAATCTTCTCCTAACGAAGCTCTGGTATTTTCAAATGCTCATATTATAGATGATAATTCAGTACGTTTTCAAAATACTTTTATTCCTTATTTTCACAGATATCTGAGTATTGAATCTGGAAACTTTTATAAAAGATTACTTGAAGATAATTTTCTTCCTGCAATGTCATGTGTCACCAAATCTTCTTTGATAAAAGAGATTGGAGGATGGGATGAAACATTAACTTTTGAGGATTACGATATGTGGTTAAGATTAAGCCAGAAATATGACTTCATTTATGATGACACCAAATCCTGCAGCTATAGAATGCACGCCACTAATTCTCATAAAAAGAAAAACTTTTTAGATGTATCATTCTTTGATATTTATCTGAAACACAAAGAAGAGCCTGAAATGAAAAAGAAAATTCTAAAACTTATTCATGAGGCTTATAAAGAAAACAAATTGACGGAAAGTCATAAAAAATACCTTAGAGAACTTGATAATAAAACACTTAGCGAGAAGTTAATTCTGAAGAATGTAGGTAAGTTTACTTACAATACAATGCTTTATCTTCAAAAAGTTTATTATAAAAGTTGGTAACATTATTCTTAAATCAATTATGAAAAAAATAAAACCCCTTGCATTCTATCTCCCTCAATACCATCCCGTCCCGGAAAATGACGAATGGTGGGGAAAAGGATTTACAGAATGGACGAATGTAGGAAAAGCCCAACCTTTGTTTGAAGGACACGAACAACCTATATACCCGGGAGATCTTGGATATTACGACCTGAGGGTTCCCGAAGTAAGAGAACAGCAGGCTCAGATGGCGAAAGACTATGGAGTACACGGATTTATCTATTATCACTACTGGTTTGGTAATGGCAAACAGCTATTGGAACGTGTTGCCAACGATGTTTTAAAATCAGGGAAACCGGATTTTCCTTTTTGCTTCTGCTGGGCCAATGAAACATGGTCAGGGATATGGCACGGATTATCAGAAAAAATTCTGGCTCAACAGGTTTATCCTAATGAGCAGGATTTAATTGCTCATTTTGAATATCTTCTTCCTTTCTTCAAGGATGATAGGTATATAAAAGTGGATAACAAACCACTTCTCATTATCTATGATCCCAACCATTTGAATGATGGAGATCCTCACTATATTTCCAGATTCAGAGAGCTTGCAAAAGAAAACGGATTTGATGGTTTATATGTGATGGCATCCAATAAACTCCGTGATGACCTTGATTTTCAGTCTATGGGGTATGACAGTAAGATTTCTAACGCTTTTCAAAAAGCATGGATCCCTCATATTGATAAAAAAGAATATATCTCTCATTCTCAATATTATAAAAACAGGATAAAAGGATTAATCGGAATTAAGAAAAAAGAACAGCCTAAAGTTAGAATTCAGGATGCACAGGCAGTTGTAAACGACTTAAAGTTTGAAGAAAGCAACGTTCCTACCTATCCATGTATCCTGCCTAATTGGGACAATACTCCAAGAAGCGGTTATCGAGGCATTATACTTGCTAATAATTCCCCGGAAATATTTGAACAGCAGGTTGAAAAAGCAGCAAAATATCTTGAAGATAAAAAAGACTATCCTGAACAGTTTTTAATTGTTAAATCCTGGAACGAATGGGCAGAAGGAAATATTCTGGAACCGGATAGAAAACATGGTTTCGGATATCTGAATGCATTAAAAAAAATATTGAATAAACACAGTCGAAATGAGTAAATTCAGTGTACTTATTGCCAACTATAACAATGGCCATTTTTTTGAAAAATGCTGCCAAAGCTTAGTTGCGCAGACTGAAACAGATTGGGAAGCGGTAATTTTGGATGACGGCTCTACCGATGATTCTCTTGAAGTTATCAAAAAAATCATAGGTAATGATTCCCGGTTTAAAATACATCAGAATGACCAAAACAGAGGAATCGGATATACAAAAAAGAGATTAATAGATCTTGCTGAATCAGAAGTATGCGGTTTTCTGGACCCTGATGATGCTTTGGCTCCTCACGCTCTGGAAGTTGTTTTAAAAACACATTCCGAATACCCGGAAGCAGGTCTGGTTTACTCAAATTTTGTACGTTGTGATGAAAACCTTAATCCTCTGTCTGTTCATAAAGCCAAACAAATCACAGAACTGGACGAGTCTTACTATAATTTCAATGCAGAAATTTCACATTTTGTCACTTTCAAAAAGAAGATTTATGAAAAAACGTCAGGCATTGATCCTTTTTTAAAAATTGCTGAAGATAAAGACTGGTACATGAAAATGTGCGAGATAGCTCCAGTGAAATATATAGATGAAGATTTATATTTATACAGGATCCATGACAGTGGGATATCTACGACCAAAAATGCAGAAAAAGCATTGTTCTGGCACTGGGTTGCCCTGATCAAAATGGCAGAAAGAAGAAACATCAGTGTTGAAGAACTTTTTCTTCAGAGCTATGTTCCGAAAAAGAAATATGACCAGGCGCTCAACCAATTGAATCACGTGAAAAATTCAAGATGGGCAAAATTGGGGAATACAATTGGACTTTTTAAAATCTTTAAAAAACTTTAAATCTGTTGATGTACTTAAAAGATTTAAAAACTAACATCTTAATTAGAAAAGAAGCATATGATTATTGGTAGTGGAATCCTGGCAAATGCCGTAAAACTTTATGATAAAGAGGATGTTGTTTTTTTTGCATCAGGAGTTTCCAATTCGTTGGAAAAGGCTCCTGCTGAATTTGAAAGAGAAATATCCCTGTTGAAATCGGTTATCAGCCAAAATCCGGATAAAAAACTGATCTATTTCTCCACATGTAGTATTTATGATCCCACCAAAACCCACAGCCCTTATGTCATTCATAAAATTACGATTGAAAAAATAATAGCTGAGCATTGTTCAAGCTTTGTTATTTTCAGAGTAGGAAATGCTGTAGGTCGCGGAGGAAATCCCAATACGCTGATCAACTTTCTTAAAAACTCAATTCTATCGGAAAATAAACTTACGATTCACAGCAATGCAAGAAGAATTCTGATTGGTACAGATGATATTGCATCATTTGTCGGGAAGTACATGCAAGACCTCAACAATGAGATTGTTAATCTGGCCTATCCTTACCAGTATTCATTACCGGAAATTTTGTCTCAGCTGGAGAATCATCTTGCCAAAAATGCAGATTATGAAACGGTGGATGAAGGTTCCTTTTATAATATAGAATTCAACAGCCTTACAGAAGATTTTTTCGCAGGCCTCTCTCCCGATGAATATCTGAAAAAACTCTATTCATCTTATTTATGATTGTCCTGAAAGATACCATTCTGTACCGGAAAAAATAATTTTTGTACCTTCGACAAGAAAGCTTAAGATAGTATTAAGGTCAAGAAAAAAACAATTAAAAAGTAGTGGTTTTACGACCAGATGAAGCATAAAAAACACATTAAACCTATTGAATAAAAAATGAAAATGAATCCCAAAATATCCGTAATTGTCCCCTGCTACAAACAGGCTCAGTTTTTAGACGAATGTCTGCAGTCTATACTGGACCAGACGTATGAAAATTGGGAATGTATCATTGTCAATGACGGATCACCTGATAATACTGACGAAGTAGCTGATAAATGGGTAAAAAAAGACAGTCGCTTCAAATATCTTTATAAAGAAAACGGAGGTTTATCTTCTGCAAGAAATGCAGCCCTGGAAATCGTGACCGGAGATTATATACAGTTTTTGGATTCTGATGACCTCATCCACCGTGAAAAATTTTCAAAAAGTCTTTCCGGAGATAAAGAATACCCCCTGATTGTAAGTCAGTACACAATCTATAGAAACCAAGCTCATCTTCCTGGATATAAAGATATTGAGCAGAGTTTCCTGACATTTGATGGAATTGTGTATGGTTGGGATCTGAGATTTTCTATTCCTATCCATTGCGCTTTAATCCATAAAAAACTTCTGGAAGGTTTTCTTTTTGATATTACCCTTACCAGCTGTGAAGACTGGGTAATGTGGATTTATATCACCAAAGATAATCCTGAGGCTCTTTTGATCAATGAACCTCTCGCTCATTACAGAAAAGACGTCAATGATAATATGTCCGCTGATCCGCTTAAAATCATGAAACAGCGCCTTAAAATTTTACCTACCTTAAAAAAACTTTACGGCGAAGATGTTCATGACAAGCTTGCTTATTATATCATAGAAGTTCGTACAACCCAGCTTGTACAGCAAAGAAAGGAATTTCAAAAAATGATTCCTCTGGCTGTAGTTGCTAAATATCTTTCTTTTAAAAGATTTTACTACAAGTTTTTTCGAAAGAATGCAGATGGCTAAATTTAGGTTTCAATGCCTCTGGAAAAACACTATATATCCATAAAACTACACAAATGAGCTAGGTTGCTGTCAAAACAGATTTACAGCGGAAACCTTGAAAAATTATATAACTTTAAATAAAATTTATTTAGATGAGTCAATTTGTACACGTAATCATGACAAGATTCAATGTTCCTACAAAAGGCTGGAACGAAACACGTTCAGGATATAAACCTCTTACTGAAGAATGGCTGGATGACCGCTTCAAATTATTCAGAACTTACGTGCTTCCTTCTTATAAAAATCAAACCAATCAAAACTACGTCTGGCTTACTTTTTTCGACACCAATACATCTGATAAGTTTAGAAAAATCATTAAAGAAATTGAAACGGAATATCCAACTTTCAAAGCGGTATTTGTAGAGGATTTTGATGTAATGAAAACAAAAGCAGTAGAAATAATCCCTCAATATTTCACTTCTGACACAAAATTTGTGATCACCAGCGAACTGGATAATGATGATATGCTTCATCAGGATTATATAAAAACGGTACAAGAGCATTTCAAACCAATTCATGACCTGGTCATAGATTTAAGAAGAGGATACCAGCTTACCATGCTTCCGGATCGTAAAGCTGTAGTGAATGTTTACAACGCTGTAGTAAACCCCTTTGTAAGCTTAGCGGAAAGTGTAGACAATTTCAAAACAATGCTAAAGGAAAGGGCTCACAACAGCTATCGCCATTACCCTGATTTTTCTGTGGAAGACAGTAAAGAGATGTACATCCAGGTTATCCATCAGTACAACTTAATGAATGTCACCTTTAAACATAAAGCTGTTCCTGAAGTAGATTTTTCAGAATATGGAATGACAGAAGACACCAAATTTACAATAGACGGATTCAAAACACTTCAGCATAATATTGCCAGAGTGCCTTTTGTAATGGGACTTATTTTGAAAAAGATATTTAAAAAATAAGGTTCAGTCAGTCATGAAGCTTAACAACCTCCAGATATTAAGAGGGATTTCAGCCTTATTGGTATGTTGCTTTCATTTTCGTGAAACAATAAATCTACCTGGGCTGGATCTTGGTGATATTCTCTTTAAAAAAGGGAGTATCGGTGTTCCCGTATTTTTTATTATCAGTGGATTTATCATGGCTTTCACCACTCAAAAAATAAATTTCAGTAAAAATTCTTTTCAGCAGATCACTTTATTTTACAAAAGAAGGGTGATCAGAATTGTTCCGCTGTATTATCTTTTGACTTTCGCTGCGATGATACCAGGAGGGAGTTTTCTCCTTTATTTTCATGGGGCAGGCCTTTATGAGCTTATCCATTCATTATTATTCCTTCCAACGAAGAAAGAATTTCCGGTCCTTTTCTTAGGCTGGTCCTTAAATTTTGAGATGTTCTTTTATCTTATATTCGGGCTCTCATTATTTTTTAAGGAAAAGAGATATTATTTCATTGCAGGTTTTTTCATCCTTACATCAATTTTAGGTTCTTTTATTCAATTTGAAAGCCCTTATCTGCGAATGGTAACCCACTCTCTGAATCTTTATTTTGTTGTGGGGATTCTTTTTGCTCTTTTACTGAACAAATATACAATTCCTAAGAATTGGGCAGCATTACTTTCTGTAACAGGAATCGTATTATTTACATTGGTCCTGCTTAGCATTATCCCGATAGATAATGATATGATAAAGCTGGCTATTATCTCTCTGTTTGTCTTTTCTTTCTTAACTTTTGATTATGTTTTTCAGTTTAAAGGAAACAAAGCCTTTATTTTTCTGGGAGACATTTCCTATTCACTATACCTGTCACATCCTTTTGTAGAAATTGCTTTAAAAAGATTTAAAGTTGAAGGTTACCTCAGCTTTCCCTTTTTTATATTTAAGATTGCCGTGGTTATTATAGTGGCATCACTTCTGTATTATTTTGTTGAGAAAAGAGTCACCAATTATTTAAAAATTAAATTAAAAGCATAATCCGATACAAATGAAAATTTCAGTAATTATTCCCGTTTACAATGCCGAAAAATATGTTTCCCAGGCTGTAGATTCCGCGCTTCAGTTTGAAGAGGTATATGAAGTGGTGTTGGTAGAAGACAAGTCTCCGGACAATGCATTGCAGGTTTGTAAGGAACTTGCTGAAAAACATAGTAGAGTAAAGCTTTTTCAGCATCCTGATAAAGGCAATCACGGAGCGGGTGCCAGCAGAAATTTAGGATTGGAAAAAGCGGAAGGAGATTTTATTGCTTTCCTGGATGCAGATGATTACTATCTTCCCAACCGTTTTGATGCAGAAAAAGAACTGTTTGTCAATAAAGATGTGGAAGGAGTTTACGGTGCAATCGGGGTTCATTATTATTCGGAGAAAGCAAAAGAACAGTATTATAAGGTCTTTGGAGACCGTCTGACTACGGTTTACAAGAAATATCCTCCAAAAGATGTATTTCCTGGGCAACTTAATATGATAGGAACTTTCGGACTTTTCAGCATTGATGCTTTGACCATCCGTAAAAGTTCTTTAAAAAATATGGAGTATTTCTTTAAAACTCATTTAAAGCTTCATCAGGACACTGAATTTCTTTTCAGACTCTCCTACTATCTGAATTTATATCCGGGGATTCTTGATAAGGCAGTAGCCGTAAGAGGAGTTCATGAGAATAACAGAATTACCAAAATAGATTCCAGAGAAGTTAAACCTGCCTCCACAAGAGTTGTATTGTGGAAAGAGGTCAATCATTGGGCAGAAAATGAAAATACCATTCCCGATGATGTTAAGGTTCATATCAAAAGAGTCTACAGAAGTTTCCAGATCGCCAATGCTCCTCTACTCAAAAAATGGGGGATGATAATGAAGTATCTTCTTACGGATTATAAAAGTATACGTTCAGGGCTTTATAATATTAATTTTAGAAATGATTTGTTCTAAAAATAGAATTAAACTAAACATTTAGTTTAAAAACAAATCTTTAATTTTTCATCGTTTACCAAAATGAATCTTCCGTAAAAGATCACGCATTGGTTTTTCAATAAACTGATAAAAAACCGCAGAACTAAAAAGCATAACAATAATGTAGATCACAAATACAATATCAATACTGAACGTATATTCCTGCCATTTTAAAAACTCCCTTACCAGATAAAGAACAGGAATATGAGTGATGTATATACCATAACTTATTTCTCCCAGATATTCCAGAGGCTTTAACGAAAAGAGCTTGCTTACTTTCCCGTTATTCGCAGAAATCAAAAAAATTGCCGGAACAAAGAGTAAAGCCATCAAACCGTTGTGGTAAAAAAGAGGAACAAACATCAGCGACACGAGGATCAATAGAAAGACCGCAATCACCTGACGATCGTAATTTTTCTGCTTATAATTTCTCACGAAAAATATTCCTGCCAGATTTCCGATGAGAAACTCATTAAGATGCCAGAAAGGGAAATAATAAAGAAACTCGTGACTTTTCGTGTGTGGCCCTTCATAGGCTCCATACATAGGATAAAGGTTTGAAAACACCTGAGTAATCAGCCAGAGTCCAATGGCAAATACCCAGATCATTTTATTTTTCTTCGCGTAAAAATAATTATATAAAAACGGAAAAAGCAGATAAAAGAAAAACTCCACAGAGATAGACCATCCCGGAAAATTAAGAATCATGGCTTCTCCCGGTATCCAGCTCTGAATGCCCAATCCGTATAAAACCAGCTTATACCAATCAAACATTTCATATCTGGTCATAAAATACAGCAGAAGTCCCAGCATATAAAGCGGATAGATTCTGGCAAACCTGTTTTTATAAAACTCCAGATAATCAATTTTATCCTTTTTATGATAAGCAATAATCATAATAAATCCTGAAAGAATAAAGAAATAACTTACTCCTACATTCGCTCTCAAAAAAAGATTGGAAATGTAATCTATCTTATATAAAAACAGATCTTTATTGAAATGGGAAATGACAATTGCCATAGCGGCAACAAACCTGGTAAATGTAATCTGACTTATCTTCACAGAACCGCAAAATGCTTTACTTTATCAAAACACAGCAGACTCAACGCTGAGAACTGTTTTTATTTATTATAAAGTATTAATTTTAAGGCACAAAAATAAGATTTATTATTATAATTATGTAAAACAAATTATATTTGTAGGCTACAAATGTGAAAATAAATTCAGGTATGCTTTATGAAATTTTAGCAAAACTTCAACGGAAAAGCCAGGTTTCACTTCTCAAAAAACACCCTAATGTTTCTTTCAAGGGGATAAAGCTTGGGATCAGTGATCATTTCATTCTGCATGAAAATGTAAAGAAAGTGACCATTGGCAATGGGGTCAGTTTCAGAAATTATGTACATATTCTTGTACAGCAGAATGCCACTTTAGAAATCGGAAACAATTTTTTCATGAATAACTTCTGTTCCATCAACTGTTTGGACAGCATTTCCATAGGTGACAATACATTATTCGGAGAAAATGTAAAACTGTATGATCACAACCATGCATATCAGACCCATCCGGATTTTAAACTGTCTCACGCTGAGTTTACCACAGCTCCCATCAGAATCGGAAGCAATTGCTGGCTCGGAAGTAATGTTACCGTCTTAAAAGGAGTTACTATCGGGGATAACTGTATTATTGGGGCAGGATGTACCATTTACAAAGACGTACCTCCCAATACGACCGTGATCAATCATCAGGAATTAATCTTTAAGGAACATTCATGAAGTTTTCTATTCTTATAGCCCATTATAATAACGCTCATTTTTTCAAAGACTGCTTTGAAAGTATTCTTCAGCAGACCTATACAAACTGGGAAGCGGTTATTCTGGATGATGCCTCCACTGAAAATGAAAAGGCAATGATCCGGGAAATGATTTCAAATGATAAAAGGTTTAAATTTTTCGAAAATGAAAAAAATTCCGGTGTAGGCGTTACAAAAAGTAAACTGATTGAGCTTGCAGAAGGGGAAATCTGTGGATTTTTAGATCCTGATGATGCTATCAACCCTACAGCCATTCAAAAATGTATGGAGATCTTTCAGGCTAAAAAAAATACAGTCCTTACCTATTCCAGGTTTATGACATGTGATCAGAATCTGAAACCTATTTCTCCGTTCAGATCTGCAATGCAGGTACCGAATGGTGATCCTTATTTTTTTAATTTCCCCATTCAGATTGCTCATTTTGTAACTTTCAGAAAAGCAGTGTATGAGCAGACTGAAAAAATGAATCCGGATTTGAAAATCGGAGAAGACCAGGATCTGTACCTTAAAATGTATGAAAAAGGGAAAGTTCAGTTCATCAATGACACTAACTATCTGTATAGAACCCACCAGGGTGGAATTTCCCAGAATGACAATAAAAAGAAATCCCATGAGTATTTTGCTCAAGTGATTTTCAATACCATGAAGCGCCGAGGGCTTACAACCATCAATGGCCAGAAAATTCCTGATCATTATACAGGTGCGGATGAAATATTTGGACTGCTGCAATATCAGCACAAGCTTCCTTTCCGTATCAAGAAAAAAATAAAAATTACTTTACAATCAATCTTCGGATAATGATAGAAAAAAAAATAAAAATTTTGTTCAGACACCGCTCCATGGAAATGGGAGGCGTAGAAAAAGTACTGTTGGGACTTCTCAACAATCTGAATCCTGACAAATTTGAAATGACGGTATGCCTTACTCTTAACCAAGGTAAGCTGCGTGATGAGCTTCCGAAACATATCAGAAAAATATACCTTACGGATGGAAAAGAAGACTTTTCCGACAATACTCTCTTACAGAAAGTTCAACTAGTCAAGAGAAGGTTAAAGCTTCGTAAACTTAAAAATAACCCTGCCATTGCTGACAGGCTAATCAATGATACCTTTGATATAGAAATCGGGATGGATTACAGGGATTATGATGCTATTCTCAGTTCTACCCATAAAAATTCAAAAAAAATCGGATGGTTTCACTCTGAAATCAATGTTCCAAAATTTCAGCCTTTGGTTCCTGATATTTTAAAGAGTTTTCCTCAGTTTGATCATATGGTGTACTGTTCTCACAAAATAAAGGATATGATGCATCAGTATTATCCGAATCTCAATTATCCTGCTGAGAGCGTTATTATCAATCCTATTCCTATCGAAGAAATAAAACGTAAGGCGGAAGAAAAGCTTGACAACTTCCCTGAAGGACCCGTTTTTGCATCTATCGGGAGACTTCATTCAAGAAAAGGATATCATAAACTTATTGAAGCCCATACAAGGCTTATCAACGAAGGATTCCATCACAGCATCATTATCATTGGCGATGGTGATGAAATGAAAAACCTTAAAGCTCAGGTCGCAAAAAACAATGTTGAAAAAACATTTATTTTAGCCGGAAATCAGATGAATCCTTATCCGTACATCAAAAAGGCAGATTACTTTATCCTTCCTTCCGAATCTGAAGCATGGCCTTTGGTAATTGCTGAAGCATTAATTCTTCAGAAGCCTATTATTGCAACGAATGTAGGTGATGTAGGGCTGATGATCAAAGACCGGGAAACGGGATACCTCATTAGTTATGAAGTTGATGAAATGTATACGGCAATGAAGACATTCTTTACCGATCCCAGCCTTGTTCTCCATATCAGAGAAAATCTTAAAAATATTGAAAGTCAGTTCGACAATAAGAAAATATTTGACAGCGTAGAAAATATTATAGAAACGCTGTACAAAAAATAAGTTATTGTGCAGAATATCCTCCGTCAACTACAAGATTAGTTCCTGTAACCCATCTTGAGGCATCGGACAATAAAAAAATACAAGCATTCGCTACATCTTTAGGGTCACCTATTCCCAGCGGATGCTTTTTTATGATTTCGGATGAAGCTTCTTCACCAATACCTTCAAACATTTTTTCCAGAATCGGGGTATTCACCATCGCAGGGCTTATGCTATTGACACGGATATTACTTCTGGAAAGTTCCATTGCCAACGAACGGGCACCTGAAATGACAGCCCCTTTACTGGCAGAGTAAGCCGCTTTTCCAGCCTCTCCTACCATTCCTGCAACGGAAGAAATAAATACAAAACTCGAAGTCTCTTCTTTATACTTTTTTAGAGAAAGGATTTTAGCAATTTCAAGTCCGGCAATGACATTCACTGCAAATATATCCTGGTACAACTGAGGATTGTGCTTTCTTAACGGTAATGTTTTCTCGATACCGGCACAGTGTATAAATCCTGAAATTTTGCCTAAAACTGAAACTTTATCCGCAATAATTGCTTCAAGGTTTTCAGATTGGGTAATATCTTCGGCAATGATCTCAACTTTCGTTTCAGGATTCAGCAGAGCAACGGTTTTCATCAGTTCATCCTGGTTTCTTCCCACGAGAATCAGATCTGCGCCGCTTTTGCTGCATTCTACAGAACAGCTTCTCCCTATTCCGGAAGAAGCGCCTGTAATGAGAATAATTTTATTTTTTAATGAGAAAGCATCCATTAATCTTCAAAATTTTCTTTTCCTATAACATTCATCAGATCTGAAACGGTTTCGATATCTTTAAAGTGCTTGGTATCAATTTTTTTGCTGAAATTTTCGTCTACAAATGCAATAACAGAAAGTAAGCTGATAGAGTCATAGCTTTCCAAAGATTTTAAATTCGTTTCAGTCGTCAATGTTTCATCTTCCTCCAATTCTTCTTGTAATTTTTCTAAAAAAACGGATGTTTTCATATTTTATAATTTTAAATGTTTGTTATCTTAAATTTCCATAATGGTAGCTCCCCAAGAATATCCTACTCCAAAGCCTGCCATTAAAACTTTATCTCCTTCCTTCAGCATTCCTTTATCCATCATATTTTTAAGAGCAATAGGAATAGTTGCAGAAACAGTGTTTCCGGTATTTTCCATATCAATATAGAACTTTTCAGCCGGTATTTTTGTTTTCTTTCTTAAATAATTCAGCATAAAAGAATTGGCCTGGTGAAAAACAAAATGGTCAATATCATCCATCGTCATTCCGTTTACTTCAAGGGTTTCTTTTACCAATCCCGGGATATTTTCAATCGTAAAATTAAAAATCTCAGGACCATTCATATAAATATTTTCAGGGCTGAATTCATGCTCGGGATTCAGTTCAAAGTCTTTTTTGAAAGCCCCTTTCTTCACGATAAGGTTTTCGGCACCGCTTCCGTCTGTTCCCAGACAGAATTGATAGTCATTACCCTCTGCTTTTTCAACAATTGCTGAAGCTGAGGCATCCCCGAATATGCTTCGGTTTCCTTTATCATCGGGATGAATATGTTTGGTGTACGTTTCTGAAGTAACCAAAAGAATACTCTTTGCAATTCCTGCAGCAATCAGTCCTTTCGCAAAAGCCAGTCCATACACAAATCCTGAACAGCCAAGATTAAAGTCTATAGCTCCGATATTTTTTCTAAGCCCCAATCTGTCCTGCAAAATACAGGCCGTTGTAGGCAGAAAATACTCCGGACTTTGGGTACAGAACAAAATAAAATCTACTTTGTCCCGGTCATAGTTTTCGAAAATCTTTTCGGAAGATTGTACAGCCATATCCAGCACCGTTTCATTGTCTGAAGAAATATGACGTTGGGAAATACCTACTTTCTCCTTGATACGTTCTGAACTCCATTCAGGGAACAATTTTTCAAGACCCTCGTTAGTTAACACCTGCTGAGGCAGATAATATTCTATTTTTGAAATTTTCATCATATTAATAAATTCTCTTTCTTTGCAAAAGTAACAAAAACAACTTTACACTTGTGATGATTTTTATATTCAGAATCCTATTAAAAATAGACGCTCT
This sequence comes from Chryseobacterium sp. GVT01B, assembly GCF_019970045.1. Taxonomy (GTDB): domain Bacteria; phylum Bacteroidota; class Bacteroidia; order Flavobacteriales; family Weeksellaceae; genus Chryseobacterium. The sequence continues at coordinate 525,871 of NZ_JAHXYI010000001.1, read as the reverse complement.
TTATCATTCTTTTATGAATAGAGGCAGTCTTGAAGTGGCTAAATATAGAGGTATGAAGGTAGGAAAAAACTTCAATATGCCCGATAAGGTATATTTTGGAACTGAACCTTACCTTATCGAGATTGGAGACAATGTGAATATTGCAGGTGATGTAAGGTTTGTAAATCACGGCGGAACCACTACTCTACTGAGAAGACTTCCCGGATATGAAGACGCCAGAATTCTTGGAAGAATAAAGATTGGAAACAACTGTACAATTGGTCTCAATGCTGTAATCATGCAGGATGTACAGATTGGAAACAACTGTATTCTGGGAGCTAACTCTGTGCTGTCACAATCTATGCCTGACAATACCGTGTTTATTGGAAATCCGGCCCAATTCTTGTGCACCATTGAAGATTATGGTGATATTGTCCTTAAAAACAACCCGGAATATCCCCGTGAACTAGAGAAAGACAGAAAAAAGCTGGATGCCTATATCAAAGAAAATCTCCCTTATAAATTCAAAAAAGCAAGGAGAATTAAATAAACACAAATGGAACGAAAAAAAATCTTATTTATATATTATCAGAATACTAAGCCCGGAGGTGTAGCCAAAGTACTGTCTCAGCTCACTTCAGAACTGGCAGAGTTAAATTATGATATCGAAATTCTTTTCCTATTGGAAGCTCATCAGGATTTCTACCCCATACATCCTAAAGTAAAAAAGCACTACATCAATGCTTTTGGCGACAAATATTCCAGATTTGGAACCTCTATTTATAAAAAATATAATAAAATCCCCAAAATATATAATATTTACTCTTACTTCTATGATTTTGGAACATACAGGGTTTTAAACCAATGGATCAAGGAAAACCATCAGAATTATGATACTATTGTTTCCTGCTGGTATAAAATTTCATCAATGCTGGCCATCAATAGCCAGATAGGTAAGAAAACAATTGCGTGGGAACATATCAGCTACCAGACCGGCGGCTTGGTTTACTATAATATTTTGCGAAAGTATTATAAAAATCTACGCTCCATTATCTCTCTGACTCATACATCGTTGGAACATTACAAAAAAATAAATCCAAATTCAATCGTTATTTCCAATATTATTGGGGATAATTATGAAAGTTTTAAGCTGGACATTACGAGCAAAGAGAATATTATTTGCGCAGTAAGCAGGCTGGATCCTGAAAAAAATGTAAAAGATTTTATTAACATTATCAAAGAATGTAAAATAGGAGAAGATTGGAAAATCATTATTGCAGGAGATGGTACTCAAAGAACCTTACTAAAAGAACAGGCCCAAAACCTTGGTCTTCAAAATATTGAATTTCTGGGAAGCATTCCTCAGGAGAAAATACTGCAGCTATACAAAAAATCAAAAATCTTTTGCATGACCTCATTAAACGAAGGGCTGCCTACCGTTCTTATTGAGGCTATGTTCTGCGGCAATGCACTTATAGCCTACGATTGTCCTACAGGCCCTTCTGAAATCATCAATACTAATAATGGTTATTTGATTAAGATGCATGATAAGGAGAATTTTATCGTAAAGTTAAAACATCTGATTAATAATCCACAGGAACTTACTGAACTCATGATATCCAGTAAAACAGAATCAGAGAAATGGAGTAAAGAAAAAATAATACCGCAATGGGAAAAGATACTTTAGAGCACGATATACATATATCTGTCATCATACCGGTATACAATTCTGCAGAGAGCCTGCATCAATGTATTGATTCTATTTTAGAACAGAGCTATAAAGATTTTGAATTGCTGTTAATTAATGATGGGTCTGTAGACCGTTCTTTAGAAATAATGAATTCATTTGCTGAAAAAGATCACAGAGTCAAAGCCATTGATAAAATTAAAAACAGCGGAGTAAGCGATACAAGAAATATTGGCATTTCTCATGCAAAAGGAAAAATAATCTGTTTTATAGATTCTGATGATTGGATTGAAAAAAATTATTTCCAGGTTTTTGTTGATAATTATACATCATCTGATACTCTACTGCTTCAAAATATTATAAGAGGTAAAACGAGAGATCTTCATTATAAAACCTATGATTTACAAAAAGATTTTACAGAATTATTTGTCAGAAATAATTTATTGTATTTCGGGGGACCTGTTGCTAAATTTTTTGAAAGAGAAATAATAACAGGCAATATGATTACTTTCAACAAGGCAGTTAGCTATGGTGAAGATTTGATGTTTTTTTTGGAATATATAAAACAAATTAAAGCGATAAAGATCATTGACGCATCGCTTTATCATTATGAGTTTACTGAAAGCTCCCTGAGCAGATCACAACATTCCTTTGAATCCTTATTCAAATTACATACTGCCATTAAGGACTTTATTTTTTTGCATAAACAGCAGTCCGGAAAAGAAATAAAAAAATATCTATATCAGGTAAACTGGGATATTATTGAAGCCAGCATAGATCAAGGAATTATTGGTAAAAATTTAAACAGAAAAGAAGCGCATAAGAATCTGAGCCGTTTAAAATCATCCATGGATATTAATTATTTTATATACATCGGGGTTTATAGAAAAGTTTTATTTTTACTTCTCAAAACCGGACAATTTCAGTTGCTCCTGAAACTTAAAAGAAATCTAAATAAATAATACTACTCCTTTGAAGAAAAAAATTCTTATACGTATCGGTTCCCTCCGTCATGGCGGTGCAGAAAAAGTTCTTGTCAACTTTCTCAAAAACCTTCCAGAGGATAAATATGAAATAGATCTTCTAATCAACCTGTATACGGGAATGTATATCAAGGAAATTCCGTCATGGGTCAACCTGCATTATTTACTTAAGGGAGAAATGATTACCACCAACAGGCCTCATGAAATTCCGGTGAAGGCATTCAGGGTATTGTATCAGAAAATGTTTTTATGGTTTCCATCACTTCTTTACAGATTTGTTTTGAAAAACAAAAAATATGATGTGGAAATAGCGGCTATTCATGGGATGTATAAAGAGCTGCTTTCCAGTCCGCAAAAGGATTCAAAAAAAATAATCTGGATTCAGAATGATATTTTTAATCTGAAAGAATATACACACGATGTAATCAGACAGCTTTTTAAATTCGACAGAATACTGGTAATTTCAGATAAACTGAAAGAAGAAATGCTCAAGATTGCAGAGAATGATGAGGAGAAACAAAACGTGATCAAAATCTTTAATCCGATAGATAAAAATGATACTTTAAAAAAGGCTGATGTTGAAATCAACGACTATCCTTTCAGTAGTGACTTTCCCACTTTTGTAACTGTAGGAACCGTATATCCACAGAAAGGGTATGACAGGTTATTGAATATTCATAAAAAATTGATAGATGAAGGATTCAAACATCAATTGCTAATCATTGGCGATGGCTATGACTTTGAGACTATTCAGAATCAGCTTAATACGTTAGGACTTCAGGATACTGCAAAAATGCTTGGCTTTAGCAGTAACCCGTATCCATATATGAAAAAAGCAGACTTTTATATTATGTCTTCCCGACATGAAGGATTCCCTACGATTATCGCCGAAGCACTTATTCTTAACAAACCTATTTCTGCAACGGATATTTCTGGTATCAAAGACCTTCTGCAAAACGGAAAACTGGGAAATATCACAGAAAACTCTGAAGAAGGAATATATGAAGGAATGAAAAAGTTTCTTACTGATAAAAATATCACTGAGGAATACAAAAAACAGATTTCACAAACAGAGCTACCATTTGTATTGGAAAAATCTGTGGAACATCTTCAGAAAATAATTGATGAAGCATAAAAACATTGACAATGGCTGATTATTCTATCATTCAAAAAGACTTTTACCGGGAAAGCGGAAAATGGCTTTCAACATTTCAGATCTGGAAAAAATGTATTAATCCTAATCTTCATTTTGTTTACATTTTGAGAAAGGCTCAGAAGTATCAGAAAAGCCCTCTTTTGAATACGTTCTGGAGAATTGTATTAAGACATTATCAGATCAAATACGGATTTCAGATTTATCCTGAAACTCAGATTGGGGAAGGTTTTTATCTGGGACACTGGGGAAGTCTTGTCATCAATCCGAAAACAGTTATTGGAAAAAATTGTAATATCGCGCAAGGAGTTACCATCGGCCAGCAAAACCGTGGGAAAAATGAAGGTTCTCCCGTTATTGGTGATGAAGTATGGATAGGCACCAATGCTGTAATTGTAGGAGGTATTACTATTGGCAATAATGTATTGATTGTTCCTAATTCTTATGTTAATTTTGATGTGCCACAGGATTCTATAGTTATGGGAAACCCCGGAAAAATTTTTCCAAATTCAAAAGCAACACAAGGCTATATCAACAATAAGATATAAACCTGCCAACGTCTGAAGATTTTTGAAAAGTCTGGCGTAACATAGTCTAAAACAGAACCAATCATAAAATTCTGCTATACTATTTGGAATTTATTATTTTTTTCTATTTTTACAAAAAAATGAAAACAGTAATACTATAATTCATTTTTAAAAAATTAAAAAACACACAACTATGAAAAAAAACACTCAAATTCAACCGGGTAGTTGAAAAACTACGACTGCCCATTCTTTTACACTTCAGAAACACAGCATCAGTATTTAAAATCAGAACACCTGTAAACACTCATGTTTATGGACCTTGCTTTTTTTTCACAATAAATGAAGAAAGCAAGCTGGTCTTTTATTGTGAATCTGAATATTTTAAAACTCCAAAAAACACAACGTTTAATAAATTCTAAACACCATGAAAAAAAAGTCTATGCTCAGAGCTATTGCCGTACTATTCTGTATAGTACCCAGCCAAGCTTTTTCCAGACTCTCTTCCATTCCGGCAGAGTACAGTTATGGAAAAGAAAAACCTCCAGGGGTGAATCGTTATACGCCGCCTTATGTCTATGATTTAGATCCAGGTTTTACCATTCAGCAGAACGTCAACCAAAAAGGGTTGGTAGTTATTGAAGGAAAATTTACAAAACCATTTACCAGCGACGATGTCCGAATGGAGATTAAGTACCAGACCCCGCAAGGCAACTGGGTCACCGCTTGGTGCAAGATTCTGTATTCCTACAATCAGTACAATGAAAATCTTAAAGCTGTTTTTGAACTGCCTGAAACAACTACAGCAATCTACAACCTGAAGATTGAATTGAATTCCAACTCAAACCTCAGCAATTTCAATAGCGTGGCATGGAACAAGTCCGTAAGCCATTACAAACAAGGAGATTACAACCCTACCAACTGCGACCTTGACGAAAATGAATACACCATTCTTTTGACACCCAAAAAAGAAGGAACGCTGATCCTAGACAATACAGGAAAAGTTACGGGTATCAAAGACAGAGTAACGTCAGCCCATGCCTGGAATAAACTTAGCAATGTCATCATGAACAATAAAAAAGATGATGTTGTATTCTCTCCAACGAATCCTTCGGATCTCCTTACAGATACAAATGGAAGTAAATCCGTGAAAATGATTAATACAGGAGCTATAAGCGATACATTGGGTGCCACTCCAGAGTTCATTTACAACGAAATGCCTGGACATCCAATCCCTTATTTGTATAGCTATGATGATCCTGTATATATGTTTGCAGGAAAATATTCAATCAACGGATTGATGATGAAGTTCAGCCAATGGCCAGGAGAACCCAATGGACCAGGTTATCACAATTTTAAGAATCCAAACAATCTGGAAAGCAGATACTTCAACATGTACAACACCATCCATGAAAAACTATCTGACTTCATGACTGACCAGGAACCTATCGTAATTGTATCCAGCTATATTACAGGATTCAGGGTATACAAAAGTAATGGATCCTACATTAACATTACCAACCTTACGGCTCACAGTAATTATGGTGATCCTTATTTCGGTTATACCAATAATGAAGGAAATGCCCGCAGGGGACCGGGTTCTGAAGACCTGATTATTTCTAATACACCGGAAATGACTTTATATGGTATGGGTGCCCTTCGAAATAATATCACCAGTTTCTATCAACCCGTACGTTCACTACAGGATATTGAATCGGAAATATCAAAATTCATCAACTATGTAGGAATTTTCAATATCCCTTATAATGTTGGAGAATGTGTAAATTCATGTTTCACAATAAACTCAGGAGCTCTTCCGGACAATAACGCGATAGACTGGACCAAAGCCCCCAACAGCTACATTTTTACAGGAAAAGATAAAAATGGTAATAATGTGGATGGTCTTTATATTCCTGTCAAAAAAGCATACGAAATGTGGGCAAAAGGAGGAGATCTCATGAAGGATGAACAAAACAGCTACACCAAAATTCCGGATGTAGGAATTGCCAAGGCCGGATTATATTGGGAAGATGAAGTGGGATTGATAAAATCAGTGGCATTGGAAGGAACAGGAGAAAATGCCAAGATTAAAGTACTTGTCAATAAATTGAAGGAAGGAAATGCCGTTGTTTCTTATCGTATCGATGACAAGGTATACTGGACATGGCACGTTTGGGTTACAGATGATCCAACGAATGGAAGCACTTATCATCAAGGATTTGAGGCTGATAAAAACAACAACCTGGTAACGGACTGGAAATGGATGGACAGAAACCTTGGAGCAACCAATGCCAACCTTGTAGGCCATGATTTCCACAAATCAGGAGGGTTGCAATATCAGTGGGGAAGAAAAGACCCGTTCCCATCCAATTATAAGGATCTTTCCCTATATACCATCAGAGGAGAAGTAGGAACATTGAAAGGTTCTGTTCCTTCAAAATATAGAGGAAATCTTTATGCAGCAACCGACAATACTGGTTTTGATTCACCTAATGGAAACATCAGATATTCCATCAACAACCCAATCAACTTAATTATTCCACCGGTTTATGTGTATAAAATAGGGGAAACCCCTGTTAACAATGGAGAAAATTACTTGATTCAAGGTCCTGGTACCAATGATTGGGAAAGAAAGGAGCAAACCACATGGTTCTCAAAAAACAAGTATAAGGTATTCAATAGTAACAACCATTACGATAATGAAACCTGGGATCTGTGGGGAGATACCCGTGGTGGAAAATGGGTGAACATGAATACTTCTGATGCAACCGTTGCTAAGGAAAGTAAGCAATATGCAATGAAATCCTCTTATGACCCATGCCCTTGTGGATGGAGGGTTCCTTCTTTCTACTCATCTGTAGATGCCTCACCTAAATCCAGCCCATGGGGTAAAACCGGAGGCCTGGGTAATGTGGATATTCTTCCTAATACTCCAAATGTTCAATATCCAGGAATAAAGGTATATCCTGGTTATGGATTTGACCTGAGCAATGTTGCAGATAGAAATTTAGGAATGTTGCCAATCACTGGGAACTATGAATACTACCCTCAACCAATGACTCTGGCCAATCGTACCAGTGCACAGATTGATGGCTTAAGGGATGGGAACAAACTATACAAACAGCCAATCATAGGTTTTCAGGATCAGCACAGTGATGGAGCACTCCACGCTTCCACGTTCTTCTCTTCCATCAGTCCAGGAGAAACTCCTGTTACAGGAGCCAGAGGCCTTTTCCTTATATCTGATGCTGGAAATGTCCCTGGACATTCAAATGTGGGGTGGCATAATATAGCGTACAATCGTGTTCTGGAAGGAAACACCTATGAAACAAGAGCTGTACGTTGTATAAAGGACCCAAATGACGCCTATATGCCAACTTCCTTTGAAACAGAATATGTGACCGCTTCTCCAACACAATATACGTTGGAGGAATTAAAGAAATGGACAAAGGAATCTAATAGCTACATTGAGTATACCAACTCGACATTAGCCACTGCTAATCCAGCCGATAAAGATAGAATCATCGATATCCCTTTGAGAAAAGCCTATGCGATGTATAAACTATACTTATCGGAGAATAATGATTTCCCTACTGGAAATACTAAATCAACTTCCATTGTTTGGACAACGGATAAAACTTTGATTTCAAAAGTTGAAATAATAGACGGCTCTATAGAAAATGCAATATTAAGAGTAACGCTTAACGAAAACAAAACGGGTAATGCGGTAGTTGCATTCCATCTTGGAAGTTCAGGACAGTGGGCAAACAATAACAACAGTGACCCTATTATCTGGAGCTGGCATATATGGGCTCCACAATCAATCGTACAACAGCAAGCTGAATTCACGACAGAGACCGTAGCCAACGAAGGCATTAAACCTGACACAAGTAACCAGATCGTGAACCCTACGAACAGCTACTATGGAGTACCTTTAAAAACCATTTTAATGGATAGGGATTTAGGTGCACAAATGCCTTTTATTGATACACATATGGCACAGCCTGCAGAAACAACCACTGACCCTCTATCATACAATCCAGCTGACCCAACGGCGGCCAATAGCTTAAGGGTATTGCAGATAAAAAACAGTGGTGGTATGCACTTCCAATGGGGAAGAAAAGACCCAATCCCAGTATTTTATAATCCCGGAGGCTTTTACAATACATCCCGTTCATTCAATGTCTATACTGTTTTCAGACAAACAGGTTTAAGTGGCACTACCCCAATATACTCTGCCGCAATTAACAATACAAGCTACGAAGCAAATTATACTAAAGAATATTCCACGTATTCAAGTGTAGTCAATTCGAATGATACTACATCCGACAGAATAAAAAAAATCATAAAATATTCTGTAAACAATCCGTTCATATTCATGTATAATAATTCTACCAATGCAGTTAAAGATTGGTTATCTGATGAGAATGGGCTGCTTTCAAATCGTTGGGGACATGCTACCGAAAAATCCCCTTATGACCCTTGCCCTGAAGGGTGGAGAATACCAGATTTGCAAGGTACATCCACAGAAGGAGTCAATATATTTGATGGATATTTAGCATATGCTAAAGGTAATTCGCCTTGGTTCTATAATGCCAAGTTTAGCATCCTACAATCAGGAGTTTATAAAAACCTGTATGGAATAGACCCTTCAGATGTTAACGCATTCGTAAGCAATGAGGCGTATAATATCAATAAAATGACTTATCTAGGTGGATATGTAAGGGTAATACCTACCAATAAGCTGCCTATAAGATATGGATTCATTCTAAACAGACCTGAATACAACATTGGAAACTATGCCAACAATGGTATCAGAGGCTTCTTAGGAGGGAAAACACTTGACGAAATAGTAACTCCAGATGTAACAGCTCATCTTAGAAGGTCAGGTATTTGGACTTCTTCCCCATTAGGAACAGCGGGACAAGCAGCAGGAATGTATTTCAATATAGAAATTACTACCGGTACAAATGATAAGTTGTATTTCCTGAATCCTTCCTTTGCATTCTCACCACAGGCAGGAATGTCTTGCCGTTGCGCTAAGATTCAATATGATGCTGAAGGAAAAGAGATTCCGAGATACAACCCTAATGCGATTGCTGTACCTAAGGATGCCTTTAGAAAAGCAACCAATACCTTTGAACAAGCCAAGGTTACGGAAATGGTTGTAAAGGACAAACTGACTGTTTTCCCGAATCCAGTAAAAAGTATTCTGTATATAAAACCTAACGAGGTGAAGGAATATTATTACCAGATTTACAATATGTCTGGACAACTTATCAAGTCCGGCAAATTCGAAAATGAAAAGACAGATCTTTCATCTTTGATATCCGGAGCTTATTTAGTAAGAATCAACAATTCTGAAGCATTGGTGAAAATCATCAAGGAATAATCATCTCTTACTCTAAAATTAGCGGTCCCAATTGGGGCCGTTTTTTTTATTTAAAAATATTAAAATTTCAAATTCTCTTAATTATAATAGAAAATTCAACAAAAATCATCCCTATCCCAAATGCTACAATGGATTATATCAACCATAAAATGTAGTAATTTCAGCCACTTATCGTAAAAATTCTACTTGTATTTATCGGTAATTTCGTGTACATTTGTAAAAAAGGCATTGTTTGGTTATGAAAATAACGATACAATTAACCGGCTTTATAAACAATATTATGTTGTATAATCCGGATGATTCCAATGTCACTTGTTCTGAAAAAAATCGCTTAATATTAAAAACACAACCCAGGCTTATTATTAATTTAAAAAAATAATTTTTGATGAAAGAAACACACCCTCATTATTCCCATTCTTTATCTGCAATATCAACTCTATAGTTACTTTTTCTACCATCATTGAAAATATAAACGGACAGAAATAACGCTCCGTCATGCAACTGTAGCAATTTATCTTTCAAAAGTTTCTTTTTTGAGTTGATACAATATCTTTAATCTCTAAGAATTGTTATCTGATAATAATTCTTCTCATGCAACACATGATTCTGATATTCAGCAGGCTCTTACCCGGAAGACACTTAAGAAAGATGATTAAAAAATGATCTTAACAGCCCCGAAAACATATATACAATCATGCTCAAAAAAATAGTTCCAATTCTTCTCATTATAATATACCTAACAGGTTTTTTGATTTCATTTCCTTATATCTTTGATAATTTATTTGGTCCTGAAAAATTGGATAGTATCCGGAATATTTTTGAGTATGGAATTATGTTTTGTTCGTTTCTTGTATTCAATGCATTTCTCTTTAAAAATAAATATACATCCATTATTGCAGTTATCCTATGCTTATTATTAAGTCTTAATTTTCTTATTTCAGCCTCCTGCTTTCTTATTTATCATTCCGGATTCAATATAGGAATGGCCATAAGTATTGTAGAGTCTAATGTGAACGAGGCTATGAGTATGTCTTATATGTTTATCCTACCTGGTATTTTATGTTTACTATTTTGGGGTATAATGCTATATACGATCAACTATCTGAGAAAAAGCGTAGTTACTTTCAATTTCAAGTTCATATTTATTGCATTATTGTGGCTTATCATGCCATTCATTTTTTTCCTCAAACATAGATATGTAAGTAATAAAGGTGGAGGAAGCATGATTAAAAATGTATACTATCATTATACTGATTTCCGCATTGCACAAGATATTCAGGAAGATATCAATGCTCTCACAAAGAATATTCCGGTTTTTAATATCAAAAAAATACAGCCAGGAATAGAAAATGTAATTTTGATCATTGGAGAGTCTGAGAGAAAACAAAACATGTCATTATACGGCTACAACAAGAAAACTACTCCTTTTACGGATCAGCAGGCCGGAAATATGATGATTTTCGACAATGCTGTTTCTCCTGCAGGAATTACCAATCTGAGCGTTCCTTTAATGCTGTCCAGCATTCATCCGGATGAGTTCAGATACCGTTATGACAAGCTATCCTACAATATCATTAATCTGGCCAACCAAACCGGATACAATTCTTTCTGGCTTAGCACACAGGCGAGCGCAAGAGGAATAACAGCCATCGCATCAATGTCTAAAAATAAAAAATGGGTAAATGGCTATGATGAAGTGATTGTTCCGGAACTGGAGAAGGTGATTCAGAAAAAAGAAGATAAATTTGTGGTTCTCCACATCATGGGAAGCCATCCGAATCCGTGCAACAGACTCCCTCCCAACTGGAATTCTGAGAATTTAAACTGCTATGACAGCTCTATAAAATACACGGATTATGTTTTCAATAATATTTTCCGAACATTAAAAAATACCAATTCTGTAGTCATCTATGCTTCAGACCATGGAATTAAAATACAAGGTGACAAATTACTTCACGTAGACTCTAAAGAATCTACTCAGGTTCCGTTTTTTGTATGGTATGGTGATAAGGTTCCTGCAACGTATAGAATCACCGGACATGAAACCAAACAGACCCAAACGACTTACATCTATCCTCTGATTATGAAATACATGGGTCTTGAGGCCCCTCAGCATTATAAAAATGAAGGAAATAAATATTTAAATTTAGAAATGAAAAGTATGGAGTATGAAAAGCTGCCGGAATAGAATATAATCTTCCTTTGAAAGAAAATCTATACCACAACTATTCTTTTATTGATCAAATAAGCAACCAACAAATTAGGAACCCAGCACAACCAGGCAACAGCAATATAAGAATTCTCAGGATCACCGGTAATATTGGTTAGCAATGGATACCACAATCTCAGTGTCACTGCGGCAAAAGTACAGGCGTAGCTGTAAATCATGAACTGTTGATGCATCACAACATTTCCTTTTCTTATCTGCCAAACTGCCATAAGAGTCGTTATCAGCCAGATGCATCCTAAACTGATAAACCCTATTGAGGAAATCAGTCCGCCATTGGCATAAAAGCCCATATAAACAGCTGAAACGGAACTTATGACTACTGCAATCACATAGATACTTCCAAGTTTCCTATGGATCTTGAGATATTTACTCCTGAATGAACTGCCAAACTGACGCCAGCCAATAAAAAGTGCCAGACCTCCGAAAATGATATGGGCAAAAAATGCAGTTTTCCAGATAATATTATGAAGTATCTCTGGAGATTTGGAACCTAAAAAGGTATGTTTATGCTCTACAAAAGCATAAAGAAGAGGATAAGCACCAATAAGCAATGCCAACACACACATGATTACAAATAATAATTTTCTCATAGAAGTCTGATTCAATTTTTCTGTAAAAATGAGGATTATAAATGCTTCATCTGTTCCAAAATGAAAGGTGGAACAAATCTTTAAGTCAATAAAATAAAACAACTTACCTTTAATAAAATCAATAAGTAAAGTTATTCCATACTAATACTCTGACTTTTTAAAAATTCTCTCGGCGAACAGTTCATGTATTTCTTAAAATTCCGGTTAAATGATGTTTTTGAGTTAAATCCACTCTCAAACGCCAATGAAAGAATTGTAAACTTTCCATTTTCAGGTAATACTGCTATTCTCTTGAATTCTTCAATCCGTTGCCTGTTGATATAATCGTAAAAATTTCTATTTTCAACAAAATTGATGGTTTGAGAAAGTATATTCGGATGAACACCCAAAAGTTTTGCAACATAATTAAGGTTCAATTCAGGGTCTTTATACAGTTTTTCCTTCTCCATCTGAATCACCAGCTTATTATAAATATCCTGTATTGCTTCTTCCCCTGCAAAGGTTTTCTCATATTTTGGAACTTCGGGATTATTTTCAACTGTAATCTTTTCAATAGCACCCTCGGTTTTTACCTCTGAATAATCCAGAATCCCCACCCAGCTGATTCCAAAATAAGCTGCAACCAGGATAAACAAAACAACCATAGAAAAAATAAGAATATTGTTTCTTATCATAACGGCAATCCATATCAACGCTATGCCAATAATAAGATAATACACCCAGTTCAGATTGATTTTCTCAGTATTTGAATATTGGTCGGAGATTTCTTTTCTATATCTTGTGACTGCAAGAAGACTTAACCCTACATACAAAATCCCCGAGAGAATCATAAGAATTTTGATTACCTCGCTCAATGTTTCATATCCTTTTCCTTTATTCTGATATACTGCTGCTCTATCCTCAGGAGAGAGCAGTAAAAACTGAGCTAAAGCGATGTAGATCAGCAGAACCGGAAACCAATGCAGCAGCCAGATCTTTCTACCTGAATGGTTGGTGACACACAAAATATACAAATACAGCATCGGACCATGCATAAAAGGAAATGGAATCTCGAAACCAATGAGAGAAGGAAAATTCAAATAACCATCTCCACGAAACAAAACAAAGAAAATAAGATGCATTCCTATGATCATAAACCATATTGCCAGCACATAGTCTGCAGTCACCTTCTTAGATTTCCCAAATATCAGAAAAGATGAAAAAAAGGCAATAAAAATTCCTGCCCAATAAAATATTGATGATAAAGATTGTAAACCAAGATCAGACATCAAATAGATAGATTATCAAGGCGTTAAATTATTCATTTTTTTAACATATATGACTGTTTTTAATAGGTTTTCCTGCAACAGCTACATGATCAGACAAATAAATTAAGAATATTTTAATTCACAAATCTCGAATTTTAATTTATACTTCGTAATTTTATCATGGTTTTAAACGTTTGGATTACCTTATAAAACAAAGTATACCGGAATATTAGATATGATTTTAAGCATATTTAATATTAAACTTTGTTAAAAGTGATTGACTTTTTAACAAAAAGTATATTTTTGCACAATTATTGATTTAGTCTATTGATTTTGGAAATAATTTAAACGAAATAAATAATTATAAACTTTTAAAAATTTAAAATTATGTCACAATCGTACGAGGTTATTTTCGAAAACAACAAAAAATGGGTAGAATCCAAAGTAGCTGAAGACCCGAATTTCTTCAAAGAACTTGCAAAAACTCAGCACCCTGAATTCCTTTATATCGGATGTTCAGACAGCAGAGCCACAGCAGAAGAATTGATGGGAGCAAAGCCGGGCGAAGTATTTGTTCACAGAAACATTGCCAATGTTGTCAATACTTTAGATATGAGTTCCACAGCCGTTATTCAATATGCTGTAGAACATCTTAAAGTAAAACACATTATAGTGTGCGGACATTACAACTGCGGTGGTGTAAAAGCAGCGATGACTCCTCAGGATCTGGGATTATTGAATCCATGGCTGAGAAACATCCGTGATGTTTACAGATTGCATCAGACAGAGCTGGATTCTATTGAAGACGAGAGCAAGCGTTATGACAGACTTGTAGAACTTAATGTTCAGGAACAGTGCATCAACGTAATCAAAATGGCCTGCGTACAGGAAAGGTATATTTTAGAAGAACAACCTATTGTACACGGCTGGGTATTTGACCTTAGAACAGGTAAAATCATTGATCTGGAGATTGATTTTGAGAAAACCTTAAAAGACATCCAAAAGATCTACAATCTTACAGGTTCAGATTGGGTAATGAGCAGAAAGACCAAGTAGTTTTTCTAAAAAGAATGTAAAATGAAATTCTGGAGTATTATTGTATTAACGTTTTTTCTGAATTTTACAGCGCTGCCAGGCATTGCTGCGGTAGCGGGCTGGGATATTGCAAGAACGAATATCATAATCAACGAAGAAGAACCACATTCTCACCCGTCTTCATTCATTGTTTACGAAAAAACTATTCCGAAACCTTTGGATGTTTTCGATTATCTGAAGTTTTCCGAACCTGATTTTCAGGGCGTTTCTTTTGTACTGATAGATGATTCTTTTCATTTATCACCTTTACTTACTATATTTTCTCCCCCTCCGGAAGCGTAACTCCTATAGTTAGATTTTTTTGATACTATTTCCATATCATTTTTTGATATCGGATACACACGTACTTTAAAAATTATTTTTTCTCAACTTTTTATAATTGACTTATTTAAAAACAAATAAGCCGGTTATACTTTACAGCTTCACATTATGAAAAAGACATCATTAATAGGAGGAATCAAGGAGAATTTTCCTTCAGGACTCGTGGTATTTTTAGTAGCACTTCCGTTGTGTTTAGGAATTGCTTTAGCATCAGGTGCTCCCCCATTATCCGGTATTATTGCGGGTATTGTAGGCGGTCTGGTAGTAGGAACAATCAGTAATTCTAATATCTCAGTTTCCGGGCCTGCAGCAGGTTTAACGGCAATTGTTTTAACAGCTATAACAGATCTTGGCGCATTTGAGCTTTTCCTTTGTGCAGGGATTATTGCAGGACTTATTCAATTGGTTTTAGGATTTGTAAGAGCAGGAAGTATTTCCAATTACTTTCCCAATAACGTGATTGAAGGAATGCTTGCTGCCATAGGAATCATTATTATTTTAAAACAGATTCCGCATGCTTTAGGATTTGATAAAGATTATGAAGGTCATGAATCTATTTTTGATAATGGTTTAAACTTCGGATATTTTACAGAATTATTTGGGGCTATCCACCCGGGTGCCATTGTTATTACTTTAGTTTCAGTAGCAATTCTTATCGCATGGGATAAAATCCACGTTCTGAAAAGGATGAAAATGCTTCCGGGAGCACTGGTTGCCGTAATTGTAAGCATTCTTCTAAATCAACTTTTTAAGATGTCCGGAAGCTCTCTGGCTATCCAAACCCAGCATTTGGTTTCTTTACCAGTTCCACAGACTTTTGATGATTTCAAAAACCTGATTACCACTCCGGATTTTAATGGTTTCACAAATCCCAAAGTATGGATCGTGGGAGCAACAATTGCTATTGTAGCCTCTATTGAAACATTACTTTGTATTGAAGCATCAGACCGACTAGACAGACAGAGAAGAATTACAGATACCAATCTTGAGCTTAAGGCTCAGGGAATCGGGAACCTTATCAGTTCTTTTATCGGTGGTCTCCCAATGACGTCTGTTGTGGTAAGAAGTTCTGCTAATGCTAATGCAGGAGCAACATCTAAAGTATCGGCTATTATTCACGGGATATTTTTATTGATCTGTGTGTTGTCTATTCCTGTTGTTTTAAATTTAATCCCATTGGCTACCTTGGCTGCGGTATTAATTTTAGTAGGATATAAACTGGCAAAGCCCGCTACATTCAAACATTTCTGGCAGTTAGGAAAATTCCAGTTTATTCCGTTTGTAGCAACAGTGGTAGCGGTAGTGGCAACAGATTTATTAAAAGGAGTCGGAATTGGTCTTACCATCTCTGTTTTCTATATTCTTCAGGGAAATATGAAAAGAGCTTATTATTTAAGCAGAGAAAGGCTGGATGATGCAGATGGAATTAACATAAAACTAGCTGAAGAAGTTTCATTTTTAAATAAAGCAGCGATCAAAAAAACACTTAAAAATATAAAACCAAGCTCAACGGTGATCATTGATGCCAGAAGCACTTCATACATCGCAACGGATGTACTGGAAATGATTCAGGATTTTGCCAATATCCGTGCAAAGGAACAGGACATCAATGTAGAACTTCTGGGCTTTAAAACTTCATACAGAGATTACGAAAGAAGTGAGGATTCCCATATTCTGGTTACTCACAAAAGAGCCATGTAATCTCCATTTACAATTAATTTTTTTAACTTTAAATTCGAAAACAATACATAATATGAAAGCACATACATACGAAACCCAGTCTACTATCACTCCAGAGAAAGCACTAGAATTCTTAAAAGAAGGAAACCAAAGATTTGTAAACAATCTTAAAGCAAACAGAGACCTTCTTGAACAAGTGAATGCTACCCGTGAAGGGCAATGGCCATTTGCAGTAGTTCTAAGCTGTATAGACAGCCGTACTTCTGCCGAGCTTATCTTTGACCAGGGATTAGGAGACGTTTTCAGTATCAGAATTGCCGGTAATTTTGTTAATCAGGATATCCTTGGATCTATGGAATTTGGCTGTAATGTTGCCGGTTCCAAGCTTATCGTAGTTTTAGGCCACACGAAATGCGGTGCTTTGAAAGGAGGCCTTGATGCGGCGCAGATTGAAGGATTGGGAATGGATAACCTTAACCACCTGATCAATCATTTCAATCCTATCATCAATGAGATCATTGAAGAAAATGAAGAACGTTCATCAAAAAACAGTTCTCTTCTTGAAAGGCTTAACCATCAAAATGTAAAAAGCGCTATTGAAGACATCCGTAAGCAAAGCTCAACCCTTAAAAACCTTGAAGCAGAAGGTAAAATTAAAATTGTTGGTGCCAATTATGATGTTGAAACAGGTGCAGTAAGCTGGTTATAAAAGATGAAACTCATTAAAATTCAATTATAATTTACAGAAAATGCCATCGGAATCCGGTGGCATTTATTTTTTATCATAATTTAGATCCCAACAAATAAAGCTCAGACTCGCCTGTAACCCGCCATCTGGAATCTGCTGCCTGTTTTCTATTTCCCATTAAATGCAGACATCGTATTATTCAATCCTGCAAAAACAAAAGAAAGGCTCGCTTTTGAAAAAGTTTCAATTCTCTCGGTAAGCTTTGCTCCTTCTTCCTCATTCCAGGTTCCTAATACATAATCTACCTGTCGTCCGGCAGAAAAATCAGCAGAGATTCCGAAACGAAGCCTTGCATAATTCTGAGTCTGCAATACTTCATTAATATTTTTAAGCCCGTTGTGGCCTGCATCAGAACCTTTTCCTTTCAATCTTAAAGTCCCGAATGGCAAAGCAAGATCATCTGTTACAATCAATACATTCTCCAAAGGGATATTTTCTTTCTGCATCCAGTATTTCACTGCATTTCCGGAAAGATTCATATAGGTATCAGGTTTAAGGATAAAAACTTTTCTGCCTTTATGTTTTCCTTCTGCCAGCCAGCCAAAGTTGGAGGTATTGAATGATACTTCAAGTGTTTCGGCTATTTTTTCAGCTACTTTAAATCCTATATTATGTCGTGTATTTTCATATTCAGAGCCTTTGTTACCAAGCCCTACAATTAAATATTTCATCAGAAATTTTTTGCAAAATTAAGGTATAAAAAATAAAAACTCAACCTTATGAAAGATTGAGTTTGAATATTGTTAAAAAAGTCTTCTATTGTGGTTTATAGATATAATTAACGCCATATCCTTTTGTCATGTAAGTCTGAGGATCATAAACGTAGTTGGTACTCTTTACAATTGGAGTTGGAATTGGCGGCGAAAGATCTGTCACCGACCATCTCTTAGGATTGTTTGGAGATAAAATAAGACTTTCTTTATCATTGATTACTGTAGATAATAGTCTTGAAATCTTATATACGTGTGGCAATAATGTGAACGGACTTACCTGATCATCATATGCATAATACTCATAGTTATATTTTCCTGTAACAGCACCGAATGCACCTCCTGTCATTGTTCCGTAGTGTCTTACCACTTTAGATACGTTATCTCCTACATACGTGTAAGCTGTTTTGGAGTAATCTGTGAAAGCAAGTGGCACTCCTGCTACGTCCGGACCATTCTTCATGATGATAGAATCCAGTTTTCCTGTAGCTGTACTATATTTGATACTGTAAAGACTCTTCTCTTTTTTCAGTAATGTCTGTGGTCCCGGCGGATCTCCAGGTATTACAGGCGGAGGTCTTCTGAAGATAGAACGGTTTTCAGAAATAGTCTGAAGCTTATTGTTATTGACGTAAGTAAATAACTGAGTGTATGATACACTGTCCTTATCAAGCTTTCCGTTTCCGTCAAGATCCAAAAAGCCGTTGAAATTAATCTGGCTGATCTTATCTCCACTGTACATAATATTAGTAACTGAAGCACTGTCTGTAAGCACTTTAGTTACAAGAAGTCCACTGTACTGATATTCTGCGATAGTATCTTTATCTGTAATTTCTCTGTATAATGCTCTGGGACCGCTTAATCCCCCTGTATTGTTAAGATCCAACAATGGATTTCCATCCTCATCCAGCATATCCTTGCAGGAATGTATTGAGGAGAATCCTGCGATTAGTAAAATAAAATAGAAAATTTGCTTCATTTCCTTGTAATTGATTATTTTTTTGACAAATATAATTTTTTTTACCTAAAAATTATATGATTATTTTATATTCTGGTAAGATTAATGATTATCTCTCTCCTATAAATTTTTATAGGTGAAAACAGCATTCTGATTTTTCTCTACAACCACATACCCTTGATTATCATAAGAATAACTCTGAGCTGTATTCACTGAAGGAGCAGGTGGCGGCAATTCTATATACATTGAAGTAGGATTGTTCGGAGAAATCTTATAGAACTGAGCTGGATTTATCAGACTTCTTGTGATGAAATAAACCGGTGAAAGTGTAGAGTAAGGGCTTTTCTGAGCGTCATAGTTCTGAAAGCTATATTTACTTACTACTGCAGTCCCCATATTTGGGTTTCCGTTGATATCCAATATTCCTTTGGAACAAACTACCTGAATAACATTTTCTCCGTTATACACGAAACTATAATCTATAAATTTGTTATAAGCACTGATTCCACCTTCCTTTCTCTTCTCTAGAATCTTAGTAAGTTTATTGGTCGTTGCATTATAAGTAAAAGTATAGTCACTTATTACAGATGCTGATGGAGTGGCTCCCGTTGCAGTAGAAGTGGCATTATAAATCTTTTTACCTGTAGGATCAGGAACAATATTAAATTCATAAACCAGGCTGGATGTTACAGAGCTTACATATTTAATTTTTGTGATATCCTTGTTGGTATACGTTACTGTTGCTGTATAAAAAGCACCTGAAGCAGATTCATCTTTAGAAACCGCAGTCTGTAAATCTCCGGTTACTGCTGCTGTAGCATATTCTTCCTGAGAAGTATTATTAGCACTCACTTTTGCTAAAACCTTTTTAGGCGGCGGCCCATCATCCGGGTTCGGGATAGATTCTGTGGGATCTGAGGTAGTATTACATGCTGCCAGCAGCCCAAGAAAAGCAATACCGGCAAACATTTTTAAAAAATAGTTTTTTACCATATAGAATTTTTTTAGCTTGTCCAAATATAATTCAATTTTCGATAATACACTTCAATTTATACGGACAAATTCACAAGAAATAGAGTTAATAAACAAAAAAAATCTAAAAACATAACGTTTTTAGATTTCCTATTATTGTATGATGATGAAAATTAATAAGGCTGCAATATGGATGTTGTCAAAACAGATTGTGACATATCGCTATTAAGGAAGGCTGTATCAACCGCTTTTCCTATTCCAAGAGTTGTTCCTGAAATGGCTCTTTTTATACAGGCAACTTTAACGGAATACTGATTTTTAGGATTAAGATTAGTAAGAGTAGCATTAAGGTTGAAAATCTTATAAGCACCGCTGTCTCCCAATAACACATCCGTTCTCACTGCTCTAAGGGCATTATCCACAAAAACACCACAGGCAAAACTCGCAGAATTTGTTCCCGTTTTCTGAACAGTTGTCTGAAATGAGAAAGTAGCCTTATTCGTGCCGTTGGTTACGGAGAATGTATCTACAGTTCCAGGAATTACAGTCCAGCCTCCAGTTAGGTCCTCTCCATCATTATAAGGGTTAGTTGCTCCACTACTTCCAGAAAAACTTACTCCGGTTTTGTCCGAAACAGTGTTGATGGAAAAAACAGACATACTTCCTTGCCCATCTGCAATTTTAATGGCTTTCCAGTCATTTGTTCCTAGATCCGTGTTGTTGTGAAATATATCACCCGCTGTTCCGGCAGAACCTTTCAGCAGATCAGTCCCTCCGGTTCTTAATTCTTTTCCTACATTGAGATCTCCATTTACATCCAGCATATTAGTCGGATTAGGAGTATTAATACCCACTTGAGCATTTGTTGCAACAGCTAATAAGATTGCTGTTACAAATATTATTTTTTTCATAATCCGTCTTAGTTTATAATGGTGTTAAATACTTCCGGAACTTCATATACATCTACTTTAAGAGAAGACTGTGAGATAAAGCTGTTGATATTGCTATACACATTAGTTCCTATAGTAAGGGTATTTCCTGCACCTGAAGCTCCATAAGAGCCCAATCTAGTACAGGCAACGTAAACCGAATGATTTCCCTGGGAAAGATTATCTACAATTCCGATCTGGGTATGCGTAAGAAACGGATATGAAGTGGTAATGGCCTTTAGATTTCTCTGTCTCAGATTCACCAGTTTATCATCCACAAAAATACCGCATGCATAATCTATGGAGTTATCTGTACTTCCTGCACCCATAAAATCTGCCTGTACTACTGTTTCAAACTGAAAGTATGCCTTACTTTGAGTACTGTAAACAGTGATGGTTTGTGAAAGTCCGTTTATTTTTTTAAAATTTGTAAGTGTGCTATACTCCTTTCCCTTCGTAAAGGTTCCTCCTCTTGAGGCCAACCCTACCGAAGAATTTTCTGAAGAAGAAAAGGAGACTCCTACTTTATCAGAAAAGGAGTTGTTATAGATCAGATAAAATTTATTGGGTTCATATTCAGGAATACGGAGTGATTTCCATATCGGAGCAAAGCCTTCTCCCTGGGAAACAAGAAGCTGGTCATTATTTCCTTGAAATATGCTGTTATCAGTAGCATTAAGGACAGCAATTTTATTTCTGAAATTCACATCTCCGTTTACATCAAGTTTTGCATTGGGAGTCTCTGTTTTTATTCCTACCTGAGCTATTGCGAAAAGGCCTATGGTAAGAAGCAGCGTTGATAATAGTTTTTTCATCATTAGTTGTTTTTATAGCTCACATATTCGATAACATCCATTTTCATGGTAGATTCCAGCGTAAATGCACTGGAAGCACCATTTGAGGCCTCTACATTTCGTCCGATGGCAAATTGTGAAGTAGAACTTGAAGTATCAATCTTTCTGCACGCAATTTCAATATTGTGAACTCCTACAGGAACGTTCTGCTCTGTATAATTAAGAGTAAAAATATAATCCTGAAGACCAGCTTTTCCACTGTTATTATTAGAAGCAATTCTATCCGGACGTACCGCTACCAATGCACCGTTTCTGAAAACACCGCAGGCAAATCTCACATTCTGTATCGTCGTAGAAGAGGATGCTTTCATTTCAATTCCTGTCTGGAACTGATAGGTAAGTCTGTTCTTTCCATTTTTGATGGTAAAAGTATTGTCAAGCCCGCCAATCTTTTTCCAGTTGCCTTTCGTAATATCAGTAATATTATCTCCAACTTTGTTAGTATAGATACCATCACCGGCAACACCATCTGTAAGTGATATAATACCCGCTTGATCCGATGACAGATAAGAATTAATCAACTTATACTGTCCCTCTTCCATAAAGGAAATGTTCAAAGACTTCCACACGGGAGGCAAACCCTCACCCTGAGAAACCAAAACCTGGCCGTTTAACCCGGCATTTCCAGCCTGAGTTGAATTCCCGCCTACTCTAAGTTCTTTTCTTAAGGTGGTTTTTCCGTTCACATCAAGAACAGATTTAGGTTTTGCAGTACCTATTCCCACCTGTGCGTTAGCGCAGAATGAAAGAAGTCCAGCCGCGCAGCAATATATAATTTTTTTCATAATAAGGACTGCAAAGGTACATAATGAAGTCCTAAAAATTCCAGTTATACATGCATAAACCTATAGAAATAAACATATTACAACATAGAATTAATCACACACAAAAGTAGAATTATTACTACGTAACTCCACTTTTTACGTTAAAAAAAGATCTATTAATGTCTCAAACCCTTACTGTACGGGAATTTACAGGATATTTTTAATCATAGAAAAGTGACTTCAACCCCCTTAAAACGGCCTTAATTCCCTCCTAAAGGAATATTAGCCAATAAAAACATGATAACAATCACAAAAAAGCGTATAAAAATTTAAGATTTTTATACGCTTTTCACATCTTTTACAAATTTGTTTACAACAAATGAAACCTATAATTTAATTATGTTCAATAATAGCTTTTAGCAGCATATTAACCTCATCTACATTTTTCACCCTTTCCTTCCTCATCATCAGTTGATTACCTTCTTTTCCGGACTTCTCTTTAAGCTGTGCTTCGGCTGGATTTCGGGTTAAATAATTAATAATATGCCTGAATCTATCCGTCTGGTAGAATTTATCCTGAGGATTTCCCGGGAAGTATCCTAAGAACACTCCATTTTTCATAACAATCTTCTCAAAACCTATATCGGCTGCAAGCCATTTCAGAGAAACACTTTTCAACAGATTGACAGCTTCTTTCGGTAATGCTCCAAAACGGTCAATCAGCTCAAGTTCAAACTGATGAAGATCCGCTTCATTATTAATTTCAGCAATTTTTTGGTAAAGCATCAATCGTTCCTCCGTATTGGAAATATAGAAATCAGGTAACATCAGCTCCAGATCAGTATCGATATTGACATCTTTCACAGATTTGAAAAGCTTTTGTCTGTCTTCCTCGTTTTCAAACAGACTTTCAAAGTCAGCATCATCTTTCAATTCTTCCAGTGCCTCCTGCATTAGTTTCTGATAAGTTTCAAACCCCATTTCATTGATAAATCCACTTTGTTCAGCACCCAAAAGGTCACCGGCACCACGAATTTCAAGGTCTTTCATTGCAATCTGGAAACCACTTCCCAGATCGGAAAACTGTTCAATGGCTTCTAAACGTTTTCTGGCATCGGAAGTCATCATATCATAAGGAGGTGTGATCAGATAACAGAATGCCTTTCTATTACTACGTCCTACCCTTCCTCTCATCTGATGCAGATCCGCCATCCCAAATCGCTGTGCATCATTGATGAAAATGGTATTGGCGTTCGGAACATCCACCCCACTTTCTACAATGGTCGTAGATACAAGAACATCATATTTCCCTTCCATAAAATCCAGAACATTCTTCTCCAGCTGTTTACCTTCCATCTGCCCATGTCCTGTGATCACTCTTGCATCCGGAACCAATCTCTGAATAAGCCCTGCAATATCTTTCAGATTTTCAATCCTGTTATTAATGAAATAAACCTGCCCATCCCTCTGAAGCTCATAAGAAACGGCATCACGAAGAATCTCTTCATTGAACCCTATCAATTGTGTATCTACAGGCTGTCTGTTCGGTGGTGGTGTTTTGATAACAGATAAATCTCTTGCCGCCATTAATGAAAACTGTAAAGTTCTTGGAATAGGAGTAGCTGTCAGTGTAAGTGTATCCACATTATTTTTAAGTGTTTTCAACTTATCCTTTACTGAAACTCCAAACTTATGCTCTTCATCAATAATCAACAGGCCAAGATCTTTAAACTTCACAGAACTGCTTACCAACTGGTGTGTTCCAATGATGATATCTATTTTTCCATTCTTTAAAGCATCTAAGGTCTCCGATTTTTGTTTCGCCGTTCTGAATCGGTTGACATAGCCTACATTTACAGGAAAATCTTTAAGTCTTTCTTTAAAACTTCTGTAATGCTGAAAAGCAAGAATAGTTGTAGGAACCAATATAGCAACCTGTTTACCGTCTGTCGCCGCTTTAAATGCCGCGCGGATTGCAACTTCCGTTTTACCGAACCCTACATCACCACAAACCAACCTGTCCATAACGGTATCAGCTTCCATATCTTTCTTTACATCCACTGTTGCTTTTTCCTGATCTGGAGTATCCTCATAGATAAAGCTCGCCTCCAGTTCATTCTGAAGATAAGAATCCGGAGTATAAGCAAAACCTTTTGCCGTTTTTCGCTGTGCGTATAATTGAATAAGGTCAAAAGCAATCTGTTTTACCTTCGCTTTTGTTTTTTGTTTCAGGGATTTCCAGGTAGGAGAACCAAGTTTGCTCAAAACAATCTCTCTTCCATCCGGTCCGTTGTATTTCGAAATCTTATGCAGGGAGTGGATACTTACATATAATAAGTCTCCGTTTTTATAAGTCAGTTTGAAGCATTCCTGAATCTTACCATCATTATTTACTTTTACCAACCCCATAAATTTTCCGATTCCGTGATCAATATGGGCAATATAATCACCAATTTTCAAAGACATCAGATCTTTCAGTGTAAGTTGTTCTGATTTCGCAAAAGTATTCTTCGCCTTATATCTCTGATAACGGTCAAAGATCTGGTGGTCTGTATACACAAGAAGCTTGTGTCCGTTGTCTACAAATCCTTCATGCAGTTCAGATTTAAAGCTTTTAAACGGAAGTTCATGTTCCAGTTCTTCAAAGATAGATTCCAGTCTTTCTTTTTGCTTTTCTGTTGAAAAGGAAATCCACGTATCAAATCCGTTATTCTGTTTTTCTTCAATATCTTCAATCAGCAGTTCAAAGTTTTTATGAAAAGAAGGCTGAGGAAGCTGTTCCATCTTAATCTCAGTAATTTCCTTCACACCTTCAATCACTGATCCTCCAAAATCAATTGTTTTAAATTTTTTATAATCGAATAAAAACTCCTGATCAGAAATAAATAGCTCCTGAGGAGTTC
Organism: Chryseobacterium sp. GVT01B; assembly: GCF_019970045.1. Classification (GTDB taxonomy): domain Bacteria; phylum Bacteroidota; class Bacteroidia; order Flavobacteriales; family Weeksellaceae; genus Chryseobacterium. The sequence continues at coordinate 500,152 of NZ_JAHXYI010000001.1, read as the reverse complement.
TGTGTGAAATATCTTTACTTAATGTATCATATTTTTCCAAAGACTTTTCATAGAATGTTCTGATCTTCTGCATTCCTATCATTCCATTTTTAGAAACTACAAAGCTTTCATTTGGTAATAGCTGCAACAATGACACTCTGCTTCCTGTAACAGAGAAATTCATATTGGAAACCAATTGAAAATCCTTTACCTTATCTACAGAAAGCTGGGTTTCGATATCAAAAGTTTTAATGCTTTCCACTTCATTACCAAAAAATGTAATCCTGTATGGCTTTTCATATGAATAAGAAAATACATCTACAATTCCTCCTCTTACAGAAAACTCTCCCGGTTCTGAAACAAAATCTGCCTGCTGAAAATGGTAATGAGTAAGCAGTTCGTCTACAAAATCGAAGTCCAGCTGGTCCCCTACTTTTATGTGATGAGAGATGGCTTTAAAATCTTCTTTTTTCAGCACCTTTTCAGACAAAGCTCCGGCATAAGCCACAATGACTTTCGGAGATCTTCCGGAATTGATTTTATTTAAAACTTCAGTTCTTAAAACCAGATTGGCATTTTGTGTTTTTTCTACCTGATAAGGCTCAAGGTGAGTAGCTGGAAAATACAGCACCTTATCTTTACCAAGAAGATCTTCCATCTCAGTATTGGCATACAATGCATCCTCTTTATCATCTACCAGATAAAGAATATTTTTCTTTTGAACTAAAAAAAGCTCAGCCACAAAAATAGAAACTGAAGATCCTGCACTTCCCTTTACGGCAATATGCTGACTGTTTTCTAACTGGGTGAAAATTTCTTTCCCGAACTCTTTCTGCATCAGATCTGGAAGAAACTTTTCGTTGATGGATTTTAATTGCATAAATAGTATTGGTATAAACGACAAAAGCGATTTCGGGAGTTTTCCGAAACCGTTTATGATACACAAAGGTACAGATATTTTTTTCTTTCATTAAAAAACCGGATACTTTCGGATTTAAAATGAACGACTTAGCATAATAAATCTTAATTTTTTACAAATTTATTTAAGAACCCGTTAAAAAACCCCAATTTTTCCCCCATGGCATAGTGTTTGGGAATTTAAGCCTAACCAAACATTTAAGTATTATGAAAAAAGCAATTAAAATCTTAGGAGTTATGATGCTGTTGGTATTTACAGCATTATCTTTTTCGTCGTGCAGTAAGGATGATGATCCGGTAAACAATGAATTCTTTGCAGGAACATACAAAGGCAGTGTTTCTTATAAAGATGGCGGCTCTACCAATATAAGCACAGATAACGGGAGTGTTTTTGTAACGAAAATCGCCAGTGGTACCAAGTATAATTTCGCTTTCTCAAACAGCATTCCGGATCTTAACGGAATTGAGTTTAACCAGGAAGGAGATCATACTCTTGTTATGATTGGTTCTACAGCAACCTCTTATATCAGAATTGACAACAATACGTTAAAAATACTCTACGCAAAGGATGGTAAAACGTGGACAGCCAACTGTACGCGCTAACCTCCTGTCTATTTATATATTATTGCAAGCCTGTTTTCATCTGAAGACAGGCTTTTCTATTGTAAATGAAGCGTTTTAATTTTTTTTTAAGCAGTAATAAACTTTAGTTAAGTTTAAAAATCCAACTTTTCCAGCCTGCTTTTTGCATATCTTTATTCAACAAAAAACAAACAGTAATTCTTATGAAAAAATTATTATCTGCAATGTCATTGATCCTTGGATTAGGACTTGCAACTGCTCAGCAGACTGCTCCCGCTACAAGCACTCAGGCTCATGCACCTGTAAAAACTACAGTGAAAGCCGCTAAACCTGCAGAAGTAAAAGCTGCAAAACCAGCAATGGATGCAAAAGCAGCGAAGCCTGCACAACCGGCTGCCAAAATGAAAAAAGACGGCACACCTGACAAGAGATATAAAGAAAACAAGCACCTGAAAAAAGATGGTACTCCTGATAAAAGGTACAAGGTGAATAAATAAGCATAACATTAACATATAGTTGTTATTTTCATAATCAAATTTCGAAAAGCCGGTGGAACTTGTTCCATCGGTTTTTTTATGTGAAGCTTCGTAAAAAATGATTCCATTATTCTCTACTTATTTATAAATTTGACCCATGTTAAACTTCTTCAAGAAAAATGCGGCTTTGATTTGGGCAAAAAAACACGTCCAAAAAGCGGAGGATTTCAAAAAAAATGCAGAGAAAAATCAGGAGGACTTATTACTTTCTCTAGTTAATACGGCTCAAAAAACACTTTTTGGCCGGGAACATGATTTTGAAAACATCCGTTCTGTGAAAGATTTTCAAGACAGAGTTCCGGTAGCAGATTATGAAGATCTTAAACCTTATATAGAGCGGGTAAAAAAAGGGCAGGCCAATATTTTATGGACAGAAACTCCTGAATACTTTGCCAAAACTTCAGGAACAACTTCCGGATCTAAATATATTCCGATTTCCAAAGAAGGAATGCCGCTTCAGGTTGCCGGTGCCCAAAGTGCCCTATTTCATTATATAAGTAAAAAGAATAATGCAGACTTTGTAAACGGAAAAATGATTTTTCTACAGGGAAGCCCTGAGCTGGAAGAGGTTTTCGGAATAAAAACAGGAAGATTATCCGGCATTGTAGCGCATCATATCCCTAATTATCTGCAGAAAAACCGTCTACCAAGCTGGGAAACCAATATTATGGAAGACTGGGAAGCCAAAGTAGATAAAATCATTGAAGAAACGGAGCGCGAAAACATGACCTTGATCTCAGGAATTCCGCCATGGCTGATCATGTATTTTGAGAAGTTAACAGAAAAACACGGCAAAAAGATTAAACAGCTTTTCCCGAATCTGCAGCTTATCGTTACCGGAGGTGTCAATTACGAACCCTACCGTGATAAAATGGAGGATCTTCTGGGAGGAAAAGTAGATATTATCCAGACATTTCCCGCTTCTGAAGGCTTTTTTGCTTTTCAGGATGATTATACAAAAGAAGGTCTTCTGCTCTTGACCAATCATGGGATTTTCTATGAGTTCATTCCTTTGGAAGAATATGGCAAGCCTGGCGCAAGAAGATTAACATTGAAAGAAATCGAACTTCAGAAAGATTACGCACTGATCCTTACCACCAATTCCGGACTGTGGGCTTATTCTATCGGAGATGTTGTAAGATTTATCAGCAAAGATCCTTACAGGGTTCTGGTAAGTGGCAGGACCAAACATTTTACTTCGGCATTCGGGGAACACGTGATTGCTTTTGAGGTGGAAGAAGCAATGAAAGCTACTCTTGAAAAATACCCTGCACAGATTACAGAATTTCATCTTGCCCCGCAGGTAAATCCGGGTGAAGGACTTCCATATCACGAATGGCTGATTGAATTTGAAAAGGAGCCAGAGGATTTAGAAGTATTCAGAGATGAGCTGGATCTGCAGCTGAGAGCAAGAAATACCTATTATGATGATCTTATTTCCGGAAATATTTTACAGAAGCTGCATATCTCCACACTTAAAAAGAATGCCTTTCATGAATATGCCAAATCCCAGGGAAAATTGGGAGGCCAAAACAAGACTCCGAGATTGGCTAATGACAGAAACATTGCAGATATCTTAGAAATTTACAAAAAATAATCATATTTTTTCAATTCCAAAAACATATATCCGAAAAAAATTATAAATTTGAAAAACTAAAAGAAAATAATGAAAGCATCTGTACTGTTGAAATCGTCTTTACTAACATCTTTATTTGTTATTACATCTTGTGCTACTACAAAATACAGCGAAGATATTTCAAAAAATAATTACTCCAATCTTGAAGCCGGAAAGATATACAAAGTAACGATGAGAGACGGCTCTCCGAAACAGACCATCTTATTCAGAAACATGGTGGGTGATAATCTTGTAGGTACAGCAGGTAAGAAAGACAGTACGGAAGTTGTTATCCCTAAATCCAATGTAGCAGCTGTAAAAGACAGAAGAAAGGCAAGAATTGCTGCCGGGGCTACTCTTATCGGGGCTGCAGGTGTTGCTGCCATCGTAATCAGTTCTTCAAGAGCTGACTAAAATAGATTTTATCTTTTGAGGTATATTTAATATATCTTTCAAAAATTGTCATATGGATAGTCCTAAATAAATTTTTAGGGCTATTTTTGTTCATGATTTCCTTTACCCCGTTACAAACATTACAAAATGTTGAGTTCAGAAATCTTCTCACCGGGAGATTTTTTATTGTTTTAGCTTTCAGAATGCTGGCCACTTTATTAGGATGGTGGGTGTATCAATTAACAAAAGATCCTTTTTCAATAGGTCTTATCGGGCTATCAGAGGTAATTCCTGCTGTAAGCTGTGCGTTGTATGCCGGACATGTTATTGATATGAATGAGAAAAAGAGACTGCTTCTCATCTGTAATTATGCTTATATTTTCCTGATCGGGCTGTTGCTGATCCCTGCCTTTTTTGATGTAGAAATGCATTTCACAGGGCATCAGATTACCTATTACATTTATGGTGTTATCTTTTTTACCGGAATAGCAAGAGCATTCATTGGCCCTATTGTTCCTTCCATGATTCCTAAAATTGTAAAGAAAGAAAACCTTCCCAACGCAGTTACTTTGAATCAGGCCACTTTCCTGATATCTTCTGTGTGTGGACATGCTGTAGGTGGTATTCTTATTGGGTTTATAGGTGTAAAATGGACATTGGTTGCTATTTTAGCATTAATATTTGTGGCTTCATTATTTTTCTGGCAGCTTCACAAACAGCATTCAGAGTACAAAAAGGAAACTGTAAATGTAGTGGAAAGCATGCGTGAAGGAATTTCTTATATTTTTAAAACCAAAGAAATTTTGGGAGCATTGTGCCTTGATATGTTTGCTGTACTTTTTGGGGGTGCAGTGGCTATGATCCCGGTATTTGCTACTGATATTCTAAATTCGGGGGCTGAAGGTTTCGGATTACTGAACGCGGCATCTGATATTGGCTCCATGTGTATCATTACTATTCTATCTATTGTTCCTCTTCGAAAAAATCAGGGAAAAATACTTCTTGCAGTTGTTACCGGATTCGGGCTATGCATCATTGGATTTGGTTTATCGAAATTGTATTGGCTGTCTTTCATGTTCCTTGTGATGAGCGGAATGCTTGATGGAATTTCTGTGGTCATCCGAGGTACCATTGTACAGTTAAAGACGCCTGATCATATAAGAGGACGTGTTCTCAGTGTAAATTCAATTTTCATTATGTCCAGCAATGAAATGGGACAATTTGAAAGTGGTGTTATGGCTAAATTACTAGGAGTTGTGCGTTCTGTTGTATTTGGTGGCTGTATGACTGTTTTAGTTGCCCTGCTTGTAGGAAGCACCAATCCTAAATTGAGAAAGATGCAATATTAATTTATTGTTTATCAGTCTATTTAAAAATCTGATACAAAAAAATAAGAATTCGAAATACTTAAAATCAGAATAGAACGTTTTCTATTCTGATTTTACTTTTATAGGTGTTTTTTCAAAATTATTCAAAGGATTACATCCCAAATATTCAGTAAAATCATTAATACCTTTACGACCTCTATATAATTTAACTTAAACAATAAAATACAATATTATAAATCAATATATTACTTTCATTAAATATATCTCAAAATCTTTAATTTAACGTTAATAATTTTTTATATTTGCTTGATAAAATATCCCCCTATGTATAAACTTTTACTAATTTTGAGTTTTTTCGTCACAGGTTCGCTGATGAATGCCCAATTTTTTTCAGATCAATCCTTACAGCAGTCTGTTTTGCAACTGAATAGTGCAAAAACAGAAACCGATTATGATACTCTTTTTTCTAAGTTTTCAGAGGCTAAAACTTCAGAAAAATGGCAGGCTAATTATTATGCCGCTGCAGCTTTGTATCTTAAAACAAATTTCCTTTTAAAGAACAGCCCGAACAGCCCTCTTGGAGAACCCAATGAATCTGCAAGAAAACTGGCTATGCAGGCCCTTGCTTCTGAAAAGAATAACGGAGAAATCAATATTCTTCTTGGTCTTATCCACTTTCAGAAAATCAGGATAAAAACAGCTGCAGATCCTCAGAAGGAACTAAAAACAGCTACGAGCTTCATGACGAAAGCGGAGACCACTTTAAAGAACAATCCAAGACTTTCTTTCTTAAAGGCTGAAATGGCTGAAAAGCAAGGCAACAAAACGGAAGCCATCAAGCTTTATCAAAAAGCAGTCAAAGAATTCGAAACATCAAACGTCTCATCCAGTTCACCTAACTGGGGAAAACAGCTGATCGGAACAAATTAACAATAAGAGAATGCATGATCTCCTGAGTAAATCAGGCGGTCAGTTTTTATTTTGATACAAAATACTTTAATACTATATCATGTTCACAGAAACATTTTTGTCTCGGATAAAGCACTGCATTTTTTTAGTAATTAAACAATTTTACTATTTGTTTTTAAAATCAACTCTTATGAAAAAAGCATTACTTGTTTTCTCAATTATATTTTCACATTTCTTATTTGCCCAATCAGACTGTACTACTGCAATGGCAGTCTGCGGTAACTCGGATATTTCATATACTCCGGGCGGACACGGAGACATTGCCGAAGACCTCGGCGGATGTTTAAGTTCCGATGAAAAATACTCTGTATGGTACTCGTTTACGGTAGCTACAGCCGGAACCCTAACTTTTGAAATCATTCCTAATGATCAGACCGATGATTATGACTTCGGTGTATATGGTCCAAACAAATCATGTGGTAACCTTGGAACTCCAATCCGCTGCTCTTATTCCGGAACAGCTGGAAACACAGGCCTTAACATGACGGCTACAGACCTTAGTGAGGATGCTTCAGGAGATAAATGGGTGAAATACCTTGATGTATTACCTGGCCAGACGTACTATTTAATTGTAAATAACCACAGAGAGACCGCTAACGGATTCAAATTGTCATGGGGTGGAACAGCTACTTTATCTTCGCCATTCACGGATCCGAATATACAGCCTCACCCGTTCATTCCACCGGGAATTCCAGGAGCAACACCTGCAGACCCAAGAGAAGTAGTGGTGTGTGCAAATCCTGCAAGTTTTGATTTCTCTTCATTAACGGCAGGAATTCTTAATGGAAACCCGAACTTCAGCATTAGTTATCATACAAGCCAGAATGATGCATTAACAGGCAACAACCCTCTTGTTGGCCCTCAAACGGTTACTCCTGTAGGTGTTTATTTCTACAGTATCAACTACACAGATCCTACTAATCCCAACAGTCCAATTAATAAATGTAGACAGACTGGTAAATTTAAATTTAAAGATGGTACGATCAAGGCAACAAGTGTTACTTTAACAAGCTGTAATAACAACAATGCTGGTACAGCAACTTATGATCTTACAACAGCAGATGTTTTTGCAGATCCTACGGCTACAAAAAAATACTATTATACTTTATATGATCTGAATAACTCAATCAATGAGATTACCAACATCTATCAGTTTGTTTCAGCAGAAGGTAAAATCTACGTAAAAGTAACTTCAGTATTCGGATGTTCTGATATTGCAGAGATTACCCTTAAGTTTTACCCTGCGATTATTGCAAAAGATGCTGAATTAAGATCATGTTTTATTGAAGCAAATCCTTCTACAGCATTATTTAACCTTGATAATGCTGCTGTGATCACACCTCAAGCTGGTATTACGAAGAAATACTTCCCTTCATTAACGGATGCAGTGGATGGAACCAACGAGATTTTAAATGCAAATTATATTGCACCTAATGGTTTAGTATATGTAAGAGTATCTGATACCAGAGGATGTTTTGTAGTTGTAAAAATTGGTTTAACAGTGCTTGCACCTGTAAAATCTAATGTTCTGAAAGACAAAATCATCTGTATTGAAGACACCACAACTTTAGATGCCGGACCTGGATTCAAAAGCTATGAGTGGAGCACAGGAGCTACAACCCAGTCTATCAAAGATGTAGGAGTTGGAATCTACTGGGTAAAATTAAAAACAGGAGAATGTATTACTACTCAAACGGTAACAGTATACCCTTCTGATCAGCCGGTTGTAGCAAGCATTGATGTTTCTAACACTACACTAACCATCAATGTTATAGGAGGAACACCGGATTACCAGTATTCTATGGATAAAATCATATGGCAGCCTTCCAATACATTCTCGAATGTAGCAAGAGGAACATACAAAGTATATGTAAAAGACGCTTATGACTGCGACCCTATTGAAGTTACGGTAGTAGTTCCTAACCTGATCAACATGATTACTCCAAACGGAGATGGTGTGAATGATGTTGTAGATTATTCTGCAATTGCTGACAAACAAAACTTAGTTTTGAGTATCTTTGACAGATACGGAACAAAAATCCACCAGGGAGACAAATCCAATGGATACAAATGGGACGGAACCATTGCAGGGAAGAAAATTCCAACAGGTACATACTGGTATTCTGTAACATGGAATGAGAATGACAAGAAGAATACTCCGTTCAAGTTTTCAGGTTGGATCGTTGTAAAAAACAGAGAATAACCCTTATATAATATGAAAAAGCCGCTTTGGCGGCTTTTTCTTTTAACTAAACCATGAAAAATTAATTGATCCCAATTTTGTTTAACAAAAATCGTTTTAACAATGAAAAAAATACTACTTCTTTTTATTTTATTGATAACACAGATAGTCTACTCACAATCAGATTGTATCACAGCCATTCCTATCTGTGGTAACTCTGACATTTCTTACACTCCTTCAGGACCTGGAAATATTATAGAAATCCTTAATGCAAACGGAGGATGTCTTAGCACCAATGAAAGATATACTGTTTGGTATACTTTCACTGTATCTACACCAGGTACCCTTGCATTTAAAATAAAACCTAACGATCAGGGCGATGATTATGATTTTGCAGTCTATGGACCTACAGCAAACGGTTGTGCTTCTTTACAGAATGCAGATCACGTCTTCATACAGCCTATAAGATGTAACTATAGCGGTACTCCGGGAGACACAGGTCTGGATCTTACTCTTGCTCCACCTGCAGTATTCCCTACCAATCCTCCTGGCACTACAGCCAGTATGAACAATGGTAAATGGAGCCCTTATATGGATGTATTGGTAGGACAAACCTATTATTTGGTTATTGATAACTTCAGTAGATCAGTTAATGGTTTTTCTATGGAATGGTCAGGTACTGCGAGTTTAAGTTCTGCATTTAACGATCCTGTTCTTTCTCCGAACCCATTCATTCCACCGGGAATTCCTGGAGCAACTCCTAATGACCCAATGCAGGTAATGGTTTGTTCATTGCCTTCACAATTTGATTTTACAACCCTGTCAGCAGGGATCATTAATGGTAACAGTTCTAACTTCAAGGTTACTTATCATAAAACAACCAATGATGCCCTTACAGGAGAAAACCCTCTTACAATAGCAACTGTAGATGGAACAACAACATATTATTACAGAATTGTATATAAAGATCCTAATAACCCAACGAACCCTATCAACGGATGTTTCATAACCGGGAAATTTAAATTTGTTAATGTAGGCATCTCAGCCAATACCGCTACTTTATATTCTTGTAATAACAATGGAGCCGGTACAGCTAAATATGATTTGACAACGGCCAATATCTTCGGGGGAAGCGGAGCAACTATTAAGTATTACACTACGGTTGATGATATGAATGCAGAAGTTAACGAGATTACTGATCCTGTTAACTATATTTCTCCGGAAGCAACTATATACGCAAAAGTAATTTCTACTTTCGGATGTAAAGCAACTACTACTATCAGACTATTGTTCTACCCGACAGTAGTATTAAAAGATGCTGTACTTCAAAACTGTTATATTGATAACGATGTTACCCGTTCAACTTTCGATCTTTCTAAAGCTGATATCGGAGTACCTGTACCAACACCTACAGGAACTATCATTAAGTATTATACATCGATAGCTGATGCCAAAGCTCAGACCAACCCAATTTTGGCAGCGTTTAACTATCTTTCAGAAAGCACAACGGTATACGTAAGAGTAAACAATGATAAACAATGTTATGCAATTGCTAAGATTGAACTGAAAGTATTACCTCCTGTAAAATCAGCAGTATTAAAAGATAAAACGATTTGTGCTGAAAGCAAAACCACATTGGATGCCGGACCTGGATTCGACAGCTATGAATGGAGCACAGGAGAAACTACACAATCTATCAATAACGTAGGAGTAGGAGTTTATTTTGTAAAACTTCAGACAGGAAAATGTTTCACTCTTCAGGAGGTACGTGTACATGCAAGCCTGCAGCCAGTGATTTCAGGAATAGAGATCTCAAACAACAACATTACTGTTACCGCTACAGGTGGAGTTCCTCCATATAAATTCTCTGTAGATGGTATCAACTGGCAGGATTCCAATACATTCACAGGACTTCCAAGAGGTGAGAATACAGTATATGTAAAAGATACTTATAATTGTACACCTACTCAGGTGACAGTTACTGTTCCGAACCTTATTAACGCGATCACTCCAAACGGAGATAACGTAAATGATGTTATCGACTACTCTGCTCTCGCGTACAAGAAAAACCTTATCTTCATTGTGTATGACAGATATGGAAACAAACTTCATGAAGCCAACAAAATGAGAAACTTCACTTGGGACGGAACTGCTTTCGGTAAGAAAATCCTAACAGGAACTTACTGGTACACGATCTCATGGAACGAAAACAATAAAGACAATACAGAAACCAAATATTCAGGATGGGTATTGGTAAAAAATAAAGAATAAGTTATAATCACTCTTTAAAAAAAATCACCTCAGACTGAGGTGATTTTTTTTATCAACAAGATCAATCTCCTGTTTACAGTATTTTCCGAAAGACTGCCAATAAATTGTTGAATACTATTTTTTTATTATTTTTTAAATAAACTATCTTTGCACCATGGCGCAGAAAGAAACATTATCATCCCTGACACACGGAAACTTTGCAAAAGAATTGTCTATTGCGGATGGAAAAATGCCTCCCAATGCAGTGGATTTTGAAAGACTTGTTATCGGAACTTTTTTGATTGACAAAAAAGGTCTTGACCATTCCATTGATCTTCTTACCTCAGAAGTATTCTATGATCCGAGACATCAGGTCATCTTTTCTATCATCTTAAAGCTTTATGAAGGCAACCATCCGGTAGACTTAATGACCATTATTCAGGAATTAAAAAAAGAAGACAAGCTAAGCCAGGCCGGTGGTGATCACTACATCATTGATCTGACGATGGGAGTAAGTTCATCTGCCCATATTGAATATCACGTACGTGTAATTCTTGAAAAATATATTTTAAGAAGCCTTATCAATGTTTCTGCGAATGTTATCGACTCTTCTTATAAGGAATCAACAGATGTTTTTGAGCTTCTGGATAAAGCAGAACAATCTTTCTTCGAAATCACCAACGGAACGATTAAGAAGGGATTTGATACCGCCAACTCATTGGTAAAGCAGGCTATTGATACGATTAAATCTTTAAAAGATAAGGAAGGTCTTTCAGGAGTTCCTTCAGGATTCAGAGATGTGGATAAGGAAACCGGTGGATGGCAGAACTCTGACCTTATCATTATTGCAGCCCGTCCGGCGATGGGAAAAACAGCATTTCTTCTTTCAATGGCAAGAAATATTGCAGTAGGACACAAAGTTCCTATGGCCCTTTTCTCTCTCGAGATGGCATCAGTACAGCTTATCACCAGGATGATTGCTTCTGAAACAAGAATTTCTTCTGAAAAATTAAGAAAAGGAACTTTGGATGACGAAGAATGGCAGAGACTATTCTCCAATGTATCCGAATTGGAAAACGCTCCTTTATATATTGATGAAACTCCTTCCCTTTCAATATTCGATTTCCGTGCAAAATGCCGAAGACTTGTCATGCAGCATGGAGTAAGAATTATCATGGTTGACTACCTTCAGCTGATGACAGCAGGAAGCAGCAATGGAAAAGGAGTTGGAAACCGTGAACAGGAAATCTCCATGATTTCACGTTCATTAAAGGCTATTGCAAAAGAACTTAACGTTCCGGTGATTGCTCTTTCCCAGCTTTCGAGAAGTGTGGAAGCCCGTCCGGGAAAAAGACCTCAGCTTTCTGACTTGAGGGAATCCGGAGCGATTGAGCAGGATGCGGATATTGTATCTTTCATCTTCAGACCAGAATATTATAAAATTACCGTTTGGGATAATGATGAAGAAGGACAGGAAACTTCTACTGAAAACCAGGCCGAGCTGATTATTGCAAAGCACAGGAATGGTGCCACGGCAGATGTCCGACTGTCTTTCCTAAAACATTTTGCTAAATTTGGTGATATTGAAGCAGCAATGGACGGAGCCGGAGGAGGATACCCTTCCAACTTTGGAGAACCGAGTGGCTTTGACAAAATCAAAACTACCATTCAGCCAGGAGCAGCATTTGATCTTCCGGACAACTCAAAACTTTCCGGCTCATCAATGAATGACTTTGATGATGATGACGATTTTCCGTTTTAAATAAGCTTAAACCAAATTCAGTTTTCACAACCCATAATTCAATTTTTTAAAAAGCAGATTTGAGAATCGAAATTTATACCGACGGAGCTTGCAGCGGAAATCCGGGAAAAGGCGGATATGGAATTCTCATGCGCGTTCCTGAAAAAAATTATCAGAAAACATTTTCCAAAGGGTTTAGAAAAACCACCAACAACAGAATGGAACTTCTGGCAGTCATCACCGCATTGGAAAAACTGAAATCTACAGAAAATGACATCCATGTATATACTGACAGCAAGTACGTATCTGATGCGATAAACCAAAACTGGATTGCAGGATGGATCAAGCGGGGCTGGAAGAATGTAAAGAACCCCGATCTCTGGAAAAAATTTGTTGAGTTATACAACAAACACACCCCTAAAATGCATTGGGTAAAGGGCCATGCAGGGCACTTTGAGAACGAACTTTGCGACAAATTAGCGGTTGCGGCAGCCAATTCTTCCGATCTCGAAATTGATACTTATTTTGAGGGTTTGGATAGCAATTCCTTATTTTAATTTAATTCATATAAAAACGTAATCAATACTACAATATTCACCATTACATCATAATAAGTATTATTTTTTTAAAATATTATTAAAATTTTAGCAAAATTAACACTAAATACATATTATTTAATCGGGATTTAATATCTTTACACATTAATCAAAGTCCCATTTAAATGAATAAAAATCTATTATTGTATTTATCTGTTTTTTTACTCTGTATAGCCGGAAAGTCCTTTGCACAGACTTATCAGCTTATCGGAAACCCGGTGACTACTACTGGATGGACGATGGTTTCCCCTACTCAGGTAAACACAGATTTTATTCAGCTTACTCCGGATACCAATAATCAATCCGGTTCTATCAGACTGAATGACCCTATCAATTTAAAATATTGTGATAAATGGAGAGTGGAGTTTGATTTCAGAATGGATTCCAACCAAACCTCCAACGGAGACGGAATTGCCTTCTGGTATCTGGCCAATCCTCCTGTCGCCAGTGTATTGGGATCCGGGCTCGGAGTATCTCAAAATGCAGTAGGTCTTGTTGTAGGATTTGACACTTATAACAATACTACAACTGCTACAATGAGCAAGGTTCACGTTGCTTACGGGCAAGTTCAAAATACGAGTGATACCAATAACGTTGAATTTTTCAATGTTGCAGGAAGTTCTTTCCACTCACCAGATTTAAACACTACACAACCCTTTCAGGGCACCACCTTTAAACATGTTGAAGTAACTGCGCAGGTAAATCCCGCGGCTCCTACCAGCTGGATCTTAAAAATCACAATAGACGGTAATGTAATTTGCAACCAGTCTTTTGCTCCTTCCGGGACAGCTGCTGCAATGACGGTAGGATATTTTGGATTCTCAGCTTCTACAGGAGGTGCAAGATCAAGACACTCTATTAAAAATGTAAAAATCTATACTGATAAAGTTCCTATTTTACAAAACTCAGCGACTCAGTCTTTCTGTCCCAATCCTACTACCGGATACGGGTCTGTAAACCTGACATCTTTCAACTCGCAATTTGTTAACAATCCTTCAAACTATACATTTACTTATTATCCACTGGGAAGCTCTACTCCAATTGCTAATCCTGCCAATTATCAATTCAATGCAAACACAACGGTTACTGTTGTTATTAAAGATAATGCCGGACTGCTCTGTGACAATCCGGATGGTAAAATATTACTGGTTCTTGCACCATTTAAAGCTGAGGATAAAACAATTACCGTATGTAATAACAACAAAGCAGGAACAGCCACTTTCAACCTGAATTCAGCAAATGTTACAGGTGTTCCCGGTGCTGTTAAAAAATATTATAAAACGTTAGCAGACCTTAATGCAGACACGAATGAAATTCAAAATCCCGGCAGTTACTTCTCTGCTCCCGGAGAAGTATATGTAAAAGTAACAACTCCTCAGGGATGTACAGGTACAGCAAAAATCACGCTGGCATTTTACCCCGACACTCCTGTGCAGGAAGCTACACTTAGATCATGTTTTATTGAAAACAATATTACCAGTGCTATTTTTAATCTGACCACTGCGAATGTTACTACATTAACTACCGGTGCAACAAAAAAATATTACACCTCCATTGCGAATGCTTTAGACGGAACCAATGAGATCATGAATCCTCTTCAGTACTTATCAACGAGTACTGCCGTATACGCGAAAGTAACAGATGCCAACGGATGTTTCAATATTGCTAAAATCAATCTTATTGTATTACCACCTGTAACCTCTTCGGTTTTAAAAGATAAAACCATTTGTATTGGTGAAAAAACAGATCTGGATGCAGGTCCTGGATTTGATGGCTATGAATGGAGCACAGGAGAAACTACCTCATCTGTTAAAGATCTGGGAGTAGGTGTTTATTGGGTAAAACTTAAAACAGGGAACTGTATTACGACACAGATTGTAAAAATAAATGCATCTGCAAATCCTGTGATCTCCAGCATTGATATTGACAACAACACAATCACGGTAAATGTAGCGGGAGGAAAACCTCAGTATCAATTCTCTCTTGATGGAGTCAACTGGCAAACCAGCAATATTTTCACCGGACTCGCAAGAGGAGAAGTAAGAGTGTATGTAAAAGACTTCTATAACTGTACTCCTGTTGAAGTTCAGATTACCGTACCTAATCTGATTAACGCCATCACTCCAAACGGCGATAATGTAAACGACTTCATTGACTACTCAGCGCTTTCTTACAAGAAAAACCTGGTATTCATCGTCTATGACAGATATGGTAATAAATTGTATGAGGCTGGAAAAATGAGAAACTTCACATGGGACGGAACAGCTTCCGGTAAAAAAGTTCTTACAGGAACTTACTGGTACACGATCTCATGGAATGAGAACAATAAAGACAATACAGAAACCAAATATTCAGGCTGGGTATTGGTTAAAAACAGAGAATAAATTTAGTATCCGAAACTACCTCATATGGGGTAGTTTTGGTATTAAAATAAGGGTTTTCTGCTCCTGAATTTGAAATTAAACATTGCTTTTATAATCAAATTAAACATGTAACAAATCAATTTTATATCAAAAAAACAAATAACATCATAATCCATCCACTATGAAAAAAAATATACTCATTTTTTTACTGACTATCTTATTATGCTTGCCGGGAAGGGTATTTTCACAAACATACCAGCTTACCGGAAACCCTGTAAATACAACGGGCTGGGATCTTGTCTCTGATGCTATAGTAAGCGGGGACTTTGTGAGGCTTACCACCGATCAGACCAGCAGATACGGGGCTGTAAAATTATCCACTCCTATTACCCTGAGCTATTGTGATAAATGGAAAGTGGAATTCGATTTCAGAATTGACGGAAACGGAACTACTCAGTTTGGAAAAGGAGATGGTTTTACCTTCTGGTATCTTGCCAATCCACCTACAGGATTCGTTTCAGGAGGAGGACTTGGTATCCCCGCGAATGCTTCCGGGTTAATGGTTGGTTTTGACATCTTCAACAATACTACTGAGGGACAGATGAGTAAAGTTCACATTCTTTATGGTACCAATAATACAGCTGGAAATAATATCGAATTCAATACCACTCCGGGAAGTACATTCCATTCTCAGGACCTTATTGCCACTCAGCCTTTTGTAGGAGATACCTACAGACACGTTGAAGTAAACGGAGAAACAGATCTTACCAATCCTACAAACTGGATTATTAAAGTAAGAATCAATGGTGTACTTATCGTAGATCAGTCTTTTGCTCCTTCCGGAGGTGCAGTAGGAATGTCACAGGGGTATTTCGGTTTCTCAGCAGCAACCGGAGGTGCCAGTGCAAGACACTCTATTAAAGATGTTAAAGTATTCGTAGATAAAGTTCCTATTTTAAGTAATACGGTAACTCCTTTCGTATGTACAAATCCAGCTACCGGAAATGGTGTAGTGGATCTTACTTCTTTCAACTCTCAATTTGTAAATAATCCTGCAAACTATGTTTTCACTTATTATGTTTTGGGAAGTTCTACGCCTATTGCCAATCCTTCAAGTTTCCAATATTCAGGAAACACTACCATTAAGGTTGTTGTAAAAGACCCTACTTCTACTCTTTGTGATAATGGTGATGGAGTCATTCAGCTTAATCCTACTCCATTTGCGGCAACAGATGCCAGCCTTACAGGTTGTAATAACAACAATGCGGGAACGGCAACATTTGATCTTAACACTGCCACTGTAACCACTGTTGCCGGAGCTACCAAGGAATTCTACCCTACCTTATACGATATGAATAATGGTACAAATCAGATAACAAACCCTTCTGCTTATGCTTCTGCAGCAGCTACAATATACGTAAGGGTAACTACTCCTCAGGGTTGTGTAAGTACAGCTAAAATTACACTCAACATCTATCCCGTTGTGGTTGTCAATGATGTTGAAATAAAATCATGCTTTATAGAAACCAATCCATCTATGGCATCCTTTAATCTTACTGGAGCTATCGTTTCCCAAGGTGCACTTACAAAAGAATACTACCCATCATTAGCTGACGCCATCAGCGGAACTAATGCAATCTCAACTCCTGCGGCATACATCGCCCCTAATGGAGTTGTTTACATTAAAGTATTCAGCGCAAACGGATGTTATTCAATTGCTAAAGTTACTTTAACCGTCATTCCTCCGGTATTCTCAAGAACATTACTTGATCAGACGATCTGTATAGAAAATACAACAACATTAGATGCTGGAGCTGGTTTCAAAAGCTATGAATGGAGCACAGGAGCTACCACTCAATCGATCAAAAATGTAGGAGTAGGCACCTACTGGGTAAAACTTAAAACCGGAGATTGTGTTGCCACACAAAAAGTAACAGTATATCCTTCCGATAATCCGGTTGTTACCACTGTTGACATTTCAGGAAGCACAGTGACAGTATATGCCAATGGCGGAACTCCTCCTTACCAGTATTCTATGGATAATATCAACTGGCAGGATTCCAATATCTTTACCAATATTGCCAGAGGCGAAGCTAAAATATATGTAAGAGACGGATATAATTGCGTTCCTGTGGAAGTTAATATTACGGTACCTAATCTGATCAACGTGATCACTCCTAATGATGATGGTATTAATGATTTTGTTGATTATTCTGCACTTGCCAATAAACAGAATCTGGAAATAGGAATCTTCGACAGATATGGTTACAAAATGTTCCAGGCAGATAAAACCAATGGCTACAAATGGGCAGGTACCACTAATGGAAGCAAAAAAGTTCCTACAGGAAATTACTGGTATTCTGTTTCATGGAATGAAAATAATAAAAACAGTACTCCGATAAAATTCTCAGGTTGGATTGTTGTAAAAAACAGAGAATAATTACACTTTCCATCTTATCAAAAAGAATCACCCCGCTGGCGGGGTGATTTTTTGCATTAACAGGGCGGAGATATTTCATTTTAAAGACTCTTTATTCATATTCAATTCTTAAATTTGTCCTATGAATTATTTGGAAGCTTTAAGCAGAAGATATTCTGTAAAAAAATTCAATCATCAGATTATTCCTCAGGAAACTCTTCACAATATTCTTGAGTCAGGAAAGCTGTCTGCCAGTTCTCTGGGACTTCAGCCCTATAAAATGGTTATTGTTGAGAGCGAGGAAATGAAGCAGAAATTAATCCCGGCTTTCTATAATCCTTCTCAGATATCTACCTGTTCTCATCTTATTGTTATTATTTCAAAGAAAATCATTGAAGAGAACTATATCCGGGGGTATTTTAATCATATATCTGAAGTAAGAGATACTCCTGTTGAAAAACTGGATCCATTCAGAAACAGTATTAATCAGCATATCACCCAGAAAACACAGGATGAAATTTTCAACTGGGCAGAAAAACAATCTTATATAGTATTGGCCAATCTGATGTATGCCGCTGCTATTGAAAGTATAGACTCATGTCCTATGGAAGGCTTCCGTCAGGATCTTATAGAAGAAATTCTGAACATCAATCCCGAAACAGAAAAAGTAACTGTTACCCTCGCTTTAGGCTACCGTTCTGAAGAAGACCATTTTCAGCACATGAAAAAAGTAAGGAAACCAAACGAAAAATTGTTTAAATTTATTTAATCGTTTTAAACGATTGTACCTAAAGCAAGCATATGATAAAAGCGGATGTATTAGTAATCGGTTCCGGCATTTCCGGACTTTCCTATGCCATTAAAGTTTCTGAACAGCTCCCTGATGCCAAAATCATTATTGTAACAAAATCTGACGAAGACGAAAGCAATACCAAATATGCACAAGGCGGTCTGGCTGTTGTTACAGATTTCCAGAATGACAATTTCCAAAAACATATTGACGATACGATGCGTGCCGGTGACGGAGAAAACAAACGCGATGTCGTAGAAATGGTAGTAAGAGAAGCTCCTGCAAGATTCAACGAAATTGTAGAATGGGGCGCTCAGTTTGACATGAAGAATGGCAAATTCGCTTTAGGAAGAGAAGGAGGCCATACTGAAAACAGAATCGTACATCACAAAGATATTACAGGGTTTGAAATCGAACGGGCTTTGCTGGAAACAGCCAATAACAGTCCGAATATTGAAATTCTTGACCATCATTATGTCATTGATATCATCACACAGCACCATGTTCCCGGAAAAGAACTCAACGAAGGTGATATCCATTGTTATGGCGCTTACATCCTGGATGAAAAGTCCAAAACCATCAAAAAAATCACATCCAAAATAACATTGGCTGCAACAGGAGGCGCAGGACATGTTTATAAAAACACAACCAATCCTACCATTGCTACAGGAGACGGAATTGCTTTTGTAGCCCGTGCAAAAGGAAAGGTTTCCAATATGCAGTATTATCAGTTCCACCCCACAGCTTTGTACAGCAAAATGGATGGAATGTTGTTTTTAATTTCAGAAGCAGTTCGTGGAGACGGAGCAAAATTAAGAACCAAAAGAGGCGAAAAATTCATGCATAAATATGATGAGCGTGAAGAATTAGCATCCAGAGATATTGTGGCAAGAGCCATCGACGCCGAAATGAAAATCACAGGAGACGAATTTGTCGGTTTAGACTGCAAGGAAATGAACCATGAAAA
The DNA here is from genome assembly GCF_019970045.1 of Chryseobacterium sp. GVT01B. Taxonomy (GTDB): domain Bacteria; phylum Bacteroidota; class Bacteroidia; order Flavobacteriales; family Weeksellaceae; genus Chryseobacterium. Next base: position 480,524 of record NZ_JAHXYI010000001.1, on the reverse strand, counting down.
ATTCTTGGAACATTTCCCCAATATTTATAAAAAATGCAGAGACGAAGGAATTGATCCCTTCACTCAGTTAATCCCTGTTGTACCAGCCTGTCACTATCTAATGGGAGGTATTGAAGTTGACAGAGACGGACAGTCCTCCATCAGAAATCTTTTTGCTGTGGGTGAATGTACCAACTCAGGACTTCACGGAGCCAATAGACTTGCATCCAATTCTCTACTTGAAGGCCTGGTTTTCGGGCACAATGCTGCTATGAAAACAGTAGAACTTCTGAATGAAAACAATTTCAACTTTGACGACCTGAAAGCCGTTCCGGAATGGAATGAAGAAGGAATGAAGATAATGGACGAAATGGTAATTGTCAGTTACCTGAGAAAACAACTTCAGGAAATGATGAGCGACCTGGTAGGTATTGTAAGAAGCAACAGACGTCTGAATATGGCTTTACAAAAGCATCAGGAAATTGCTGCTGCCGTAGATGAGATCTATCACTACTCTATTCTTTCCCCACAATTATCGGAATTAAGAAACCTTACAACAGTTGCCCACCTCATCATTACCCAATCCATGGAAATGACAGAGAATAAAGGAGCATTTTATAATAAAGATTTGGTTTAATTTTAAACAAATGAAAATCCTGAATTTAAATATTCTTACAACAGTCAATATCTTATTCTATTCAAGAATGATACTTTCATTGACTTGTGGTTTAGTATTATTAAATTTTTGGGAGCAAGATAAAAAAATTGATGCTTTTTCAAATATAGCCATCCTTGCAGGAATAATGCTTTTGGGAATTTTTTTCGCATTATATGGTGTCACATTATTAAAAAAGATTATTGTTCCCAGATCCAAATACCCTTTAGCTTTAAATCTTTTATGCAACATGCAAGGGTTGGGAAAACCAGATTATTATGGAAGTTTAAAATTTGATTTAAATAATATAATTAAAGATAATAAGTTACGCTTAACGCTATACTATATCAATAATTCTCAATATCCGATTTTAACATTCAATAGAGAAAAAATCACTTACTACACTCAGGAATATAATTGGGATAATTTTAAATGGAACTATAAAATCATACCACAAGGACGAAACGGAAAACAGGTATTGGAGTTTCAAGCCATTAATCAAAACAACGTAAAAATAAAAGACAATATAGATTTTGAAAAAATAGACGCAAAGCAAAATGAAGTTCTTTTGCTCTTCATTATTCACGATTTATTATTCGGAAAAAGATCCTCCTTTTATTACTAAAATCAAAATTATGAAAAGACCAGCATACGTAACAGATAAAGCATTAAAGACATTTATAAAAAACGCACTTGAGGAAGATATTCAGGACGGAGACCACTCCACCCTGTCTACCATACCCCAAGATCTTATACAAAGTGCAAAGCTTTTAGTAAAACAGGACTGCATTCTTGCAGGAGTTGAGCTGGCGGAAATCATTTTCAAGACTTTTGACAAAAATCTGAAAGTAGAAGTTTTCATTAAAGATGGAACTCCTTGCAAATTCGGAGATGTAGCTCTTATTGTAACAGGAAGTGCCAGATCTATTCTTTCTACAGAGAGATTCGTTCTTAACTGCATGCAGAGAATGAGCGGTATTGCTACCCTTACCCACGACTGGGATTCAAGGTTGGTAGGTACAAAAACTAAACTTTTAGATACAAGAAAAACAACTCCTAACTTCAGAATGTGTGAAAAATGGGCAGTTGCAATAGGTGGCGGTACTAATCATAGATATGGCCTTTATGACATGATTATGCTGAAAGATAATCACATTGATTACAACGGAAGCATTACCAATGCAGTGACAATGGCCAAAGACTACGTTAAAAAGAACAAAAAAAAGTTAAAAATAGAGGTTGAAACAAGAAACCTTGAGGAAGTTCAGGAAGCCATCAATGCAAAGGTTGACAGAATTATGCTTGATAACATGGATGTAAAGACCATGAAGGAAGCTGTAAAAATGATCAACGGTTCATGTGAGTCTGAAGCTTCAGGTGGAATTACCCGCGATATGCTTAAAGAAATTGCTTCCACAGGGGTTACATTCATCTCTGTAGGAGCCCTTACACACTCTGCTGAGAATATAGATTTGAGTCTCAAAGCAGTGAAATAGCGTTGAATTTTTAACAAAAACACCCCCACTTTGTTAAAAATTCAATAACATGACTTTTTTCATAAAAAAATTCAATTTTTAGCCATAACACTGATTTTTAACACATTAACATTATTAAGACTGATTAAAAATTAACATTGAGTTAATAATAGTTAAATTTTATTTTGCGAATTTTGCAGAAAATTAAATCTAATTATTACTAACGATTATGAAATTAATCAACAAATCGATACTAACTGCGGTTATTACATTATCTACAGCTAGTGTTTATTACGCTCAACAAGTTCAGGACACAGTGCAAACTAAGTCCAAAGATATTGACGAGGTAATCTTAAGAGGTGTTACGGATATCGCTAAAGATAGAAAGACACCTGTTGCTGCTTCTACCATTAAAGCAGCACAACTTGCAGAAAGATTAGGTAACCAGGAATTACCTGAGATTTTGAACACTACTCCATCTGTTTATGCTACAAAATCCGGAGGTGGTTTTGGTGATGGAGGTCTTACAATCAGAGGTTTCGAATCTAGAAACATTGCTGTAATGGTAAACGGTATGCCAGTTAACGATATGGAAGGTGGTGCTGTTTATTTCTCAAACTGGACTGGTTTATCTGATGTAACAAGTACATTACAAGTTCAGAGAGGTTTGGGTTCTTCTAAATTGGCTATTGCTTCTGTAGGAGGAACAGTAAACTTCCTTACCCGTTCTGCTGATATGAAAAAAGGAGGGGTAATCAGATTAGGAGTTGGTAACAACGATTATTTAAAAACTTCATTTTCTTATAATACAGGAAAATCTAAAGATGGTGTATCTGCATCATTCTTAATGAGCAGACAAGCCGGAGGAACTTATATTGAAAATACAGATTACGAATCTTATGCATATTTCTTTGCATTAGGTTATGAAATCAATAAAAAACATAACTTACAGTTTACAATAACATCTGCCCCTCAGTGGCACGATCAAAGAACTTTTGCTCCAACAATCCAAAACTATATCAACTATAACCCGGATCATGACGGATCTCCTTACAGAAGATATAATTCAGATTATGGATATTACACGGATGCTAACGGAAACAAAGTTGCTCTGGCAAACAGATCAAACTACTATGCTAAGCCGGTAATGATGTTAAACTGGGACTGGACAATGAGCGAAAAATCTAAGTTAAGTACAGTTTTATACATGTCTAACGGTAGAGGTGGTGGAACAGGTGACTTAGGTAGAGTAGGAGGAAAAGGAATGACTGATTTCTATGATGCAGCAGGTCACTTCAACTATGATGCTATTTTCGCAGCTAACGCAGCCGTTAACTTAAATACTGCAGGTGCTGGAAGCACTTTAGTTCGTAGATCAAATATCAACTCTCACAACTGGTATGGTATCTTGGCTAACTTCCAACACAAAATTAATGACAACTGGAACTTCTCAATAGGTACAGATGACAGATATTACTATGGTTACCACTATCAGGTTCTTACAGATCTTTATGGAGCTAAAGGATATAAAGATGCAGCTAATAAAAACTTACCTGCTCCAAGAATCGTAAACACACTTTATGATTACAAAAAACTTACTTGGAATCCTTTCGGAGGAAAATTAGCCCCTGCTGAAGATCAGGTAGGATACAGCAATGATGGAGAAGTACTTTGGTACAGTGGATTTGCACAGGTAGAATATACTAAAGACAATCTATCTGCATTCTTACAAGGTTCCGTATCTAACCAAGGTTATCAGAGAATTGATAACTACGTAGTAGACGGAAGTACATTAAAAGGACAAACAGTAAACACGAAAACAGGATTTAAAAACATTTTCGGATATAATATTAAAGGGGGTGCTAACTATAACATTAACGAGCAACATAACGTTTTTGCTAACTTAGGTTATTATAGCAAACAACCATTCCTTAACACAGTGTATCCAAGTAACCAACAACTTGTTAACCCTTATTTAACTAACGAGAAGATTTCTTCTGCTGAAATTGGTTATGGATTCAGATCTGCAAAATTCACTGCAAATGTTAACGTATACAGAACACAGTGGAAAGACAGATGGTTGAGAAAAACAGGTCAGACTTTCACTTTAGCAGACGGTACAACAACTACAGGTTATTCTGAAATCAATGGTATTACTGAAGTTCACCAGGGAGTTGAATTTGATGGAGTTTACAAACCAAACCGTTTCTTAGAAATTCAGGGTATGTTCTCTTGGGGAGATTACTATTATAAAGGAAATGCTAGCGTAGCTTCTTTCGATGATAACAACAACCCTGTTACTTTAGCTGGTTCATCAGGAAACGAACTATACTTAGATAAAGTAAAAGTAGGAGGTTCAAGTAACAACAGTATCCCTCAGATGACTGCATCATTAGGACTTACTGTAAAACCGGTAAAAGACCTTAACATCTTTGGAACATGGAGATATGTAGGTAAACTTTATTCTACAATTGACGCTGGAACATTTACCAATATTGCAGCTCAAGACAGAGGAGTATTGAAACTACCAGATTTCAACTTATTTGATGTAGGTTTCTCTTATAAGATCAGATTACAAAACGAAGCTCAATACTTTACTATCGGAGCTAACGTTTATAACCTGTTTGATAAAATTTATATCTCTGACTCAGCTACAAGTGTTTTTGCTAACGATGTTCCAACTAAACTTGCTGATGGATCAAACAACACTGCTAAGCAGACTTACGAGCAACTTGGTATGATGTACAATGGAATAGCAACAGGTAACCGTGCGTATTTCGGTTTCGGAACTACTTGGGCAGCAACATTATCATTCAACTTCTAATAATATCACAATATTAGATTTTATAAATATCAATCCCGGCTTTGAGCCGGGATTTTTGTTATCTTTGTGTACAAAAAAATAGGATTATGGATTTTTACAACATTTTACTTAATGCCCACAAAGGTTTCGGGTATCTTGAAATTCTTTTGGTAACATTATTTATCATTGCACTTTTGGCTACCATGTTCGGTTTCAGTGGAAAAGTGAACAAATTTTTGAAGAAAACAACTCTTTTCACGATGATTTTCTTCCATGTTCAGTTTTTATTGGGAATCATTATGTTGATCACAACTTTTAGCAAAGGTTTAAACATGGGAGAAGTAATGAAAAATGCAGCATTGAGATTTCAATATGTTGAACACCCATTCTCTATGCTTATTGCAGCAGTTTTGATGACTATTGTCAACAAAAAAGTAAAATCCAATGATACTATTTCTTTAGGAGTAGTGATCATGGGACTGATTGCAGTAGGTTTATTTGCATTCGCGTTCCCTTGGACAAGAGTCTTTGGGGCTTAAAAAAGACAAAGAAATTATATGCGTTATAATTTATAAATAGTTTAATCTTAAATTTTTAATTAAATCAATGAAAGTAGCTGTAGTAGGTTCAACAGGAATGGTTGGACAAGTTATGCTTAAAGTTTTGGAGGAGAGAAACTTCCCTGTAACAGAATTAATCCCGGTAGCATCCGAAAGATCTGTAGGCAAGAAGGTGAAGTATAAACAGAAGGAATTTACCATCGTAAGCATGAAGGACGCTATAGCTGCCAAACCGGATATTGCAATCTTCTCTGCAGGTGGATCTACTTCCCTTGAATTTGCACCCTTATTTGCAGAAGCAGGAATCACAGTAATTGATAATTCTTCCGCATGGAGAATGGACCCTGATAAAAAACTGGTAGTTCCTGAGATCAATGCTGATGTTTTAACGAAAGAAGATAAAATCATTGCAAATCCGAACTGTTCTACCATTCAATTGGTAATGGTTCTAGGACCTTTGAACAAAAAATATGATTTAAAAAGAGTAATTGTTTCTACGTATCAGTCTGTAACAGGAACTGGAAAAGCTGCTGTAGACCAGCTAAACGGTGAAATCAGTGGAGATGATTCTATCGCAAAAGTATATCCTTATCAGATCTTCAAAAATGCATTGCCGCACTGTGATGTATTTGCTGATGATGATTACACCAAAGAAGAGATCAAACTGATGAAGGAGCCTAAAAAGATTTTAGGAGACGATACCTTTAACTTAACAGCAACAGCTGTAAGAGTTCCGGTTCAGGGAGGACATTCTGAAAGTGTAAATATTGAATTCGAAAATGAATTTGAATTAGATGAAGTAAGAAAAATCTTATCCGAAACTCCCGGTGTTATTGTAATGGATGATGTGAAAAACAACCAGTATCCGATGCCTTTATATTCGGAAGGAAAAGATGAAGTCTTCGTAGGAAGAATCAGACGAGATTTGTCACAGCCCAAAACGCTCAACCTCTGGATCGTTGCAGACAACCTGAGGAAAGGAGCAGCAACCAACGCTGTACAAATCGCAGAATACCTTGTAGCAAACAACTTAGTATAAACTAACAAAATAAAAAAGAGTCTCAAAATTGAGATTCTTTTTTTTATCAAACTCAAATATGAATACCCAGAAAAATGCCCACAAAGAGAAAATAGGATTTCAAAAGCTCATTGCTATATTCGGGATCATCCTTTTCATCGGAAAGATTATTGCCTGGAAACTCACCAACTCTGATGCCGTATTTTCTGATGCCATGGAAAGTATCGTCAATGTCATCAGTGCATTCATGGGGCTTTATTCACTCCATCTTGCAGCCAAGCCTAAAGATGAAGACCATCCATACGGCCACGGGAAAGTAGAATTTGTGACTTCCGGTATTGAAGGAGCTCTTATCGCTATTGCCGGTGTTATGATTATCTATGAAGGGGTTCACAGTCTTATCGTAGGAAAAACACTGAGTAAAATAGATCTTGGGATATGGATCATTGCTGCCACGGCAATCATTAATTATCTGTTGGGATATATTTCTATAAAAAAGGGAGAAAGAGAAAACTCTCTGGTTCTTATTTCATCCGGTAAACATCTTCAGTCCGATACCATTACCACCCTTGGAGTAGTTATCAGTTTAGTGATTGTTTATTTTACTAAAATTTATTGGCTGGATTCAGCGGTAGCACTATCTTTTGGGCTTTACATCATATTTGTTGGCTATAAAATCGTCCGAAAATCTTTAAGCGGTATCATGGATGAACAGGATCCCGAAATATTGAATCAGGTCATCAGAATCCTTGAAGGAAACAGACAGATAGAATGGATTGATGTACACAATATGAAAATACAGCAGTTTGGTTCTTCCTTGCATATTGATGCTCACATAACATTGCCATGGTATTATGACCTTCGTGATGCCCACAGTGAAATGGAAAAGGTAATTATCCTTCTTGCCAGAAACATGAAACGAAACATTGAGTTCAATTTTCATATGGATGATTGTAAACCGATTTCATGCCCGGTCTGCCAGATCAAAGACTGCCCTGTCCGCGAAAAAGATTTTATCAAACGAGTAGAATGGACTCCGGAGAATGTAACCAGTGTAGATAAACACACCGTAGAATAATACATTCACTTATCCTCCCTCTTTATCCATCATCTGCTTTCTGTAATAAAACATCGGAACAATCAGCAGTATAATCAAAGGCTGGATTACAAACCTTCTCATATAGAAAGAAAAAAGATATCCTATTTCAAATTTATCATGAATACAGTAAAGATAAATTGGTAATGTAATAGCAAAGACAACAACGATCATTACTGCGCCCTGCAATGTCCATTGTTTGTTTTTGAATAAACCATAAATAATCAGGCAGGAAAACAAAAGATTTAAGATAAATCTAAACAAATGTCCTCCAATCAGTTTTCCCCATTCAAATGCAGGGAATTCAATATGTTTATTCGCTTCATGGAAATAACCAAGGAAAGGATCATAAAAAAGAGTATCCTCCAGAGCTCTCACCCCAATCAATCCGCAGATTCCTGCTATAACCAGAAGCCAATTAAGAATTTTCATGTTTTAAAGCAAAAAATTTAATCCAGACCAGCCAAAGCACAACGACACTTCCATAAATAATGGCAGGAAAAATAAAATCATGGAACATTTTACCATATTCCTTATGATCTGTCATGACGATATTCAAGCCTACAATTCTTAGAAGATTCATTATGTATAGGATAATCAACCCTGCCCCAACAAAGACAAAAGTTTTCATTCCTTTATAAAAAGCAAAAACGAAAGAGACAAACAGAATGATGACAGAAACAGCATTACAGCCTTCCACCATTCTTGTCTCATACCGTTGTTTAACATAAAACCAAACCTGCTCATTCTTTACATCATCATAAAGCTCCGTAGGATAACCTATTGCATTTTGCAGAGCAGCCACCTGATTGGCAATTATTCTTGAAAAAGAATCTAACCCGGCATCTTTACCACTATTCAGATAGAACTGATAGGCAAAAAGCAATACCAGGTAAATAATAATGAAACGCAATAAAATACCTAAAACAGGTTTAAAGTCTTTCAACATTCTGCAAAGATAAAAATTAGCCTGTAATATCCTGAATTTGAATCAAGAAACTTAAAAAACACTCATCAGATCTTTCGATTATGGGATATAATACTGTAAAATTTTCTTTAAAATCTTTCATAAAATAAATATTCAACACTTCTTTTACACCTTCATTACAACGGTCTCTTCCTTTCACATTTTCACTTCTTTAAACTATAATTCCCAACTCACGTTTATTTAGTATATTTGTTTCCATATTATGACTTCTGAAAACGCAAAACGATTTTTTGAAAACCATTTGGGGAAAAAATCTTCCGAATTCGTCACATTAGCTCAAAGCGGCTCTGCGAGGGTAAATTTTCTGGCCACTGCAGGCACTGAAAAATATATCATCACCTACAATGAAAATATCCCGGAAAATGAAAGTTTCCTTTACTATTCTGAGTTATTTTCAAATTTGAAACTCAATACTCCTACTATTCTTGCCGTTTCTGATGACAGAAAAATGTATATCCAGGAATTTCTGGGACAGCACACTCTTTCGGAGGTTATTACAAAAGAACAGCAATCTTCCACTGTAAGAGCTTTGGTACAGCAGACATTGCAAAGACTTTTCCAAATGCAGACACAGACACAGGGAAAAATTGATTTTTCAAAAACCTTTGAATACGAAAGTTATGATGAGCTTCCTGTGATTCATGATCTTTATTATTTTAAAAATTTTGTGGCTGATGTCCTGGAACTTGAATACAACAAATCAACACTTTTAAAGGAATTCAAAAAAATCGCTTTACTCATTGAAAACATTGAGCCTAAAGGAATTATGATCCGTGATTTCCAGGCAAGAAATATCATGGTGAATGAAAAGAATGAAGTTTCTTTCATCGATTACCAGTCTGCAATGAAAGGCCCGTTAATGTACGACGTCATCTCTTTTCTTTTTCAGGCCAAAGCCAACTTCACAGAAGACTTCAAACAGGAAATGCTGGAATTTTATATTCAGCAGTTTGAAAATCCTGAAACAAAGATTCAACTAAAAGATGCGGTAATGCCCATTCAGATGATGAGATTCTTACAGGTATTGGGAGCCTATGGATTCAGAGGTTTGATTCAGAGAAAACAACATTTCATGGCCAGTCTGGAAAAAGGAATTCAGAATATTACACAATTTGCCGACTCATGGGGACAAATGAATAATTACCCAGAACTGAAAAAAGTAATTCAGCAGCTGACTTCAGACAGAGCAAAGCAAAAAATTGAGGAAATATTAAATAACTAAGTCTTCGACTCCGCTGAGACTGACTGAAACGAAATAAAAAACACTTCAATATCACTAAATAAACCTTAATGGTTTAAAAATTTAAAAGAAAGAATATGCTACACATCGAGATACACAGTTTTTCATACAAGAAAGGAGGAATTCCTAAAGACAATTCAGGAAATGGCGGAGGTTTCGCTTTTGACTGCCGTGGAATTTTAAATCCCGGAAGAATTGAAGAATATAAAATTCAGACCGGAAATGACATCGGAGTTCAGGAATATCTGGAAACAAAAACAGAAATGCCAAAGTTTCTTGAACTGGTAAAATCCATTGTTTCAATCAATATCGACAACTATCTTGACAGAGGATTTGAACATCTGCAGATTAACTTCGGATGTACCGGCGGACAGCACAGATCAGTATATTGTGCCATAAAAATTGCTGAATTTATCAAAGAAAAATATCCTGAAGGAACTGAGATCACCCTTCAACACGATGAACAACCGCAACTGAATTCATAAAAGATAAGCGATGATTGATAAATGATTATTTTCCAATGTTATTTTAATGATCATTTATTAATTATAAAAGTTTTATCATCCATCAACTATCATTTATCAATTATAAAAAATGAAAGCTCTAATTTTCGCAGCAGGAAAAGGAACCAGATTGAAACCGTTTACCGATCACCATCCAAAAGCGTTGGCAAAAGTAAACGAAATTCCACTTCTGGAAAGAAATATAAATTACCTGAAAAGTTTCGGAATAAAGGATTTTGTCATCAACATTCATCATTTTGGAGAACAGATTGTTGATTTCTTAAATAAAAACAATAATTTCGGATGCAGGATTGAAATCTCTGATGAAACCAACGAGCTTCTTGAAACAGGCGGTGGCTTGATTTTTGCGAGAAAATTTCTTGATCATGGAGAAGATTTTTTAATCATGAATGCGGATATTCTCACCGACCTGAACATCAATGCGTTGGTAGAATACCACAAAAAGATAAAAGATTTTGCTACTTTAGCGGTTTCCGACAGAGAAAGCTCGAGAAAGCTCCTCTTCAATGATGATATGGTTTTGAGAGGCTGGCTGAATGTCCAAACTGGTGAACAAAGGCTGGCAGAATTCAATAAAGGCTTTAAAGCGCTTGCTTTCAGCGGAATTCATTGTATCAATCCTACGATCTTCGAAAAAATAAAAAGAACAGGCAAATTTTCTGTTATGGAAGAATATCTGGACCTTATGCAGACCGAGCATATACACGGTTTTGTACATGACAGTATTCTTATCGACGTCGGAAGACCTTCATCTGTAACAGAAGCCGAAAAACACTTTAAATAAATTTTGCAATGGAAATTGATGGAACTAGGGATGAAAGTTTAGTAAATCCGGAACTTGACATTAACGAAACAAAACTGCATAACAGTTTCAGACAAAAAACCTGGGACGAAACAATTGCCAAAGACAGTTGGATGGTCTTCAAGGTCATGGCTGAATTTGTAGACGGTTATGAGAAACTGGCCAAGATTGGACCATGTGTTTCTATATTTGGTTCTGCCCGACTGAAGCCGGAGAACAAGTATTATGAAATGGCTGTAGATATTGCGGAGAAGATTACCAAAATAGGCTTCGGAATCATCACCGGAGGTGGTCCGGGTGTTATGGAAGCTGGAAATAAGGGAGCTTTCAATGCTAAAGGAAAATCGATCGGATTGAATATTGATCTTCCTTTTGAACAGCATTTTAATCCTTACATCAATAAATCCTATTCTATGAATTTTGATTACTTTTTCGTGAGAAAAGTAATGTTTGTAAAATATTCTCAGGGGTTTGTGGTAATGCCTGGCGGTTTCGGGACATTGGATGAGCTTACTGAAGCGATGACTCTTATTCAAACCAACAAAATAGGAAAATTTCCAATTGTTCTGGTAGGAAGCGAATTCTGGGGAGGATTATTAGACTGGTTCAAGGCAACTTTGTTGAAAGAAGGAATGATTGCGGAAGATGATTTGGATCTTTATCGTGTGGTAGATACCGCTGACGAGGCTGTAGCACATATTAAAGCCTTTTATGATAAATATTCTGTGAATGTAAATTTTTAATTGGCATATTATTTGTGACTTATAACTAACAAGTATGATTGTAAATCTATTAATTAAGATGAAAAAACTTTTATATATATCAGGAATTTTAACATTTTTTGTGTTAATGAGTTTTATGTATGTAGACTTTTTCTCTTCAATGACCAAAGTGGATTATGTTGATGGAAGCAAGACATTGAAGTTTACCACAAAAATGAATACAAGCCACATCTCTGACGCGATCAAGATCAACCCCAACACGGCTGGATTTGAAGCAGAGGTAAAAAAATATGTGAACAATAATTTTGATGTGTTTGTCAATGGTACTCCTAAAACGATAACCTTCACAGGAAGTCAGGTCAGTGGAGAAACTGTATGGGTGTATTTTGAAACCGGAGGTGTTTCAGATATCAACACCTTAAAGATTAAAAATACGATCCTCTTAAGCGCTTTTCCTAAGCAGATCAATCTGGTGAACATCGCCTACAAAGGCAGCCAGAAAACAATGAATTTTCAAAGAGGAAAAGAAGTGAATGAGGTTTCTTTTTAACGTGAATTAGATTTAACCATTATAAAATGGGTACCCTGGAGAGTAAAACTTTTCAGGGTATTTTTTTGTCCAAATCAAACAAATCACGAAAAAGAGATTAATTACGTAAAAATACCTATCTGAAAATTTCAGCATTTACACTGTAATATTTTCATTATCAGGAATGTACATTTGTATTGTAATTACAACCAAACGTGAAGCCGGAATCACTTTAATAACGGGGCAGAATCTGAAAAGCCAAATGAGTAAGAAACACCAAACTAAAACCAAATATCATGGACGACGTAACACTTAAATCATCGAGTCAGGCAATAGATGTCCTGATTGTAATTGACACGGATTATGTACGAGCAAATTATAAAAACCCCAGTACGGATCCAAATAAGCCTGTAGGAATTGACCATAACAGCCAGCATATGATTGTTTCCAATGCCAACGCTATTTCCGGACAAGGTTCTGCTGACCTGAACTTCAGCGCAAGAGCCGGAGATACAGTTTCATTCAGAGGAACTTCAATTTATCAGAATTCGGATGACGCAGTTATTATTTATAATATTAAATACTGGTCAGGAGATCAGGTTTTTAATAATTTCGTATACAATTCTGTGAGAAGAAAGCAAGCTGCTGTACCAGATGTAAATTCTTTAAACGGCCTCCCTGCCACCTCTGCAGATATCAGCTTTGCCAGTATTGACTCAAAAGTAAGATCTACTGGAAAAGAGAACTTCTATGTACAGTTTGGACTTTACATTTTAGACCCGAATGACAGTAACAAACAAATTTTGTACGGGTACTTTTACTGGGATCCAACAATTACGGTTAAGTAAACGAAAATAAAACCTCTTATAAAATAAAATCGGGCAGCTCGTACGAGCTGCCCGATTTTTATAAAGTATATTAGAATATATTTTATCCTAATGTATTACTCAATTTTGATATTGTCAATCTGAAGGTCATATATTCCATCTTTTCCTGTTTTTAGGGCAAACATAGTTTTTCCGGAAGTAATGTTAAGATCGGTAAGACCTGTAAGGGTAAGTTCAATCAGCCTCCATTGTCCGTTCGTATTGATTGACCCGGTATATGAATTAGTACTTTCAGGGCTTAAAGTAGCACCAGTAGAGAATGTTCCTAAATTGAATGTATAGAAAGCAGATGTATTAGGAGCTAGTGGTGTTGCTCTATATACATTGAAAGAAAGTGATTTCCCTGACGCGGTACCTTTGATATACATTGTAATTCTCTTTGGAGCCGCTGTTATTCCTGACGCAGCATTCGCTGTAAATACATAGTCATTATTGGCAGGTGTACCTTTAATCTGAAGAGAATTTGTACCGTTATACCCCAACCCACTACCTTGAGATGCATAAGGCATAAGCCCAAAGCTATTTAAACTTGACAGAAAAGATGTCCAGTTTTCAAAATCAGAGCTCGGGAAAAGATTTACGGCATTAGCAGAAGGAAGTTCCGGCTCCCCCGGCGTGAATCTGGCGTTAGGGAAATTAATATCATTAAGATCTCTTATATAAGCCTGATCTGTGAAAACTGTCGCGTTATTTGAGCTTGTAAAACGACTTAAAACAAGAACGATATCACCACTTTTTTCATATTTAGGAGCGATCGGAGATTTTCCAAAAGTTGAAAAGTTACTGAAACGAAGATCTAATCTGCCTGCTTTTTTATCCGTAATATAACGATCTCCTGTAGCTGATTCGTCAGCAAAGTTCTTTGTCAATTCAGGCTCTTCAAACTGAACGTTTTTTATTTTCACAAGCTGGTTAATGTGTGCACCGTTTTTCAGAGCATCAGAGATAAAGTTGAACTCTAATGGTTTCATTGCGGCTACTACAGGCTTCTGTCCGTCGCAAACTCTTGCCATGTAATTTGAAACTTTATTTGGGTTGATTCTACCGATAGGATAGTTAGGATCATAAGTACCTACTTTAATGTTTCCATTAACTCCCTGAACGATCAATCCTTTCAGGTTGATTCTTACTAAAGCTCCTACCGGATAATCAAGATATTGGCTTGCACCATCAATATCAATTTCAATACCTTGTGTCGGGTTTTCAGGCTTATCCTGAAGGAACATCATTTTGTAAAGATTTCCGGATTCATCACTTGAAGAAACATAAGCTTCTACGATAAAATCTTCTTTAATGATATCAGCTTCAACGGGCTTTGCTTTTGCAATGGTTGTAATTTCAGATAACTGGTGATTAGCTGCTGCAAATTTGTTGGTACATTTGATTTCCGGCACATCATAATCATCAGTTTTTACACAAGACGAGATTGCCAGCATTGAAATGGCACTAAAGATCGCCGCTTTAAAATATATATTTTTCATTGTTTTCGATTTTTAATTTTAATTTTTTAGAATCTGAATTGAAGGTTAACAAAATAAGATCTACCCTGATTATACCAATATTTAGGAGCGAATACCATGTTTCCGCTGTCATAATCATTAGCATAGTCAGTATAGTTAACATTTCTCGTCTGCTCAAATCCACCTGTAATAAAGTTTCTGTTATTAAGGATATTATTTACCGATGCAGACACCAATACATAATACTTACCAATCATCCAGGATTTACCTGCATTCACATTGAAGAAGAATGCTGAAGGTAATTTTGTAGGAGTAAGAATTCTTGCAAGTTCTTCTGCACTTACGTTATCATAAGGTACTCCCGGTGTATTAGGGTTCGTATAGAATCTTTCTGTTCTGGTTACCGGAGACGGATCAAGGAATGAATGTCCGAAATAGTTCCATGTAGCTCCTACCCACCAGTATTTAGGGCTGCTGTAACGAAGACCTAATGTATATGCCTCCTGAGGTGTTCCTCCCTGTCTGTAGTTTTTAAGGGTAGCCTCTCCCATATTGGTATAAGATCTTGATACGATATTTCCGTTTCCGTCAAGCTCTCTGAACGTTCCTACAGCATCAGATGCAAAATAAACAGTAGGGTTATTAATATAAGTATATTGTCCTACACTTAATAATCCGCTGGCTGTTAAAGTAGGCGTAACTTTCACCTGTGCACCAAGCTCGATACCCATATTTCTCTTATTAGCACCTGCCAGTACCTGAGTAATGAAAGCCCCATCCTGAACAGGAGTCTGATCTCCGCTTTCAGTCAGAGTAGTCAGCTTAACTCCCTGTGCGAAGTATCTTTGTACACTTGTTTCATTTTGAGTGTTAACAAGATAACCTGTTAATCTAAGTTTTACAATCGGAGTAGAAATTACATAACTCAGATCGTTGGCATCAACAACAACGTTCTTGATTCCGGGAGTGGTAACACCGCTTACTCTTGTATTAAAATAAATATCATTTAAGAAAGGAGATTGTGAAAAGTAAGCTCCGTTATAAACCAGGAAGTTTCTACCATTGATTTTATACGTAACCTGACCTTTAACCCCTGCATTCCAGAAGTTTTGGTCTGCTCCTTTTCCGTAAGAAGACTCATACAGATAATGCTGGAACAACCCTTCTCTGCTGTTCGTCGTATATCCGAATAATCCGGAAACAAAAACATCAAATTTCCCTGTCGAGAATTTGAAAGCAGGATTTACTTTAAATTCCTGTCTTCTGAAAATATAGCTGTACCCGATTTTGTCACCTTCTCTTTTGGCAACATCCGTATCATTTTCTCTTGTATTAAATTTACCCCAAACACTGCCTGCCGTTGTATTGGAGGCAAACGGGTCCATATTCAGGGCAAAGTCAGCACCTAAAAGATCGTTTACTTCTCTGTACTGTTCAGATCTGTAATTCTGGTAAGATAAGTTTAAAATAAAACGGGAGGTATCGCTAAAATTATATGTGTAGTGTGTAGAGACATTCCATACTTTATCGTCTTTTACGTCATCCACAAGATAATAAGCTGCTCTTCTACCCCCTAACATAGCATTATACTCTACGTTTCTGTTGGCATTATAAAGATTATCCCAGTTGATCTGTGTATGTGACTGATCATCATTAGTCCACCAGTCTCTTGTAATACCGATATTGGCAGCCTGTTCCGGAGACGGATTTGTATAGTTTAACCAATAGCTTGGTAAGTTACGGTAATAGGTCGGAGACGGGTTATTAGCTCTGTACCAATCCAGTCTCGAACTGTATTCTTTACCAAACTGATAAGAAACAGAGGTCCATAACTGAGAGTTTTTATTGATTTTCCAGAAATCCTGCAATTGAATCATGGGCTGGAAACCTCTTTTTACTCTTTCATTTCTTTTATCTCCATTTTGCCATCCCCAGTAAGAATTATAATGAACTCCTCTGAAATCATATACTTCCTGAGTACTTGGACTTGAAGAGCTTCTTGAATATTTGGAACCAATGGCATTTAAGGTCATTGTATGGCTGTCGCTGAATTTCTTCTCAATACCAATATATCCACTGTATGCATCATAAGCAGTACCATCCTGAATCCCTTCCTGTGCCCATCTTCTTGCGATCATTCCTGTAAATGCCCATCCGTTCTTATTCATTCCGGAAGAGAATCTGTAAGACAATCTGTTTGTATAATTTCTGTTGGTCAGAGAGTATGTCAATTGACTTCCCTTTCTGTACTCGCTGGCTCTGGTGTTCTTATAAAATACACCTGTAGTTCCTCCGAAAGCATATTCAGAAGGTGCATGATTAGCTGAAATTTCCGGGTAACGGGTGATTTCGTTCAATCCTCCCCAGGTACTGAAATCTACATCTCCATTATCTGCAGCGGCCATAGAAACCCCGTTGATCATATTCTCCCCTGTTCTGCTATCAATTCCTCTTGGGCGGAACCAGTACGGTCCTAAATCGAAACTTGCAATTCTGTTGAATACATCCTGAGAAGACTGCAGTAATCCTACAGTGGCTGTTTGCTGTGCACCACCGCTATCACTTTCTCCCGAATCTTCTATGATAGCCAGTCCCTGATCTGCACCGTTCAATGCAGAATAAAGAGTAATTACTCCAAGATCTTTTCTCTTCTCATCACTGGTTACATCAAATTCAAAAATTTTAGTTTCGAAATTTGGTTTTGTAACCATAATCTGATAATGTCCTGGCATCAAATCCGTAAATTGGAAATATCCGATTTTGTCTGCCTTTGCATCATTTCCTGCTCCTTTTAAATCTACACTTGCTTGCTCAACAGGCTTTCCTTCCGCATCCTTAAGATACGCAAACACTGTTGTCTGCGCATAATAATATGAAGCAGGCAGCAAAGTAAATAAAGAGATCAATGATAATTTTTTAATCATGAGTATGTTTATTTTTTTAATACTTTTCTTATTAATTTTCAACAGTTTAAAAGTTGGGGGCACAAATTTAATCAAATTTTATAATTCACAACTTTTTTAACCATATTTTTCCTTAGCACTGCAAGGTTTTAAGAATCATTATATAATTGACAATAAGACAATTGCTTTTAAATTTACAAATATTTAAAACGTAGTGAATTAAAAAAAGTAAATTTGTAAATTAAATAGTATTAATAATAACTCAAAGAGGATGAAGAGATTTTCGAGTCTGTTTGCCATCATTATTTCGATCATGGCATTTTCACAGCAACAGGGAAAACTGAGAAAAGTAGCTACCGTAGGTTTTTTAAACGTAGAAAACCTTTGGGACACTATCCGTTCAGCGGATTATATTGATGGGACCAAAGACATTAAAAATCCTGCTTTTCACAGAAGTATTCCTATAGATTCTATCAAATTTCTGGAGGCTGAAAAATATGACGGACCATGGAGCGACGGTGCTCTGATTGGTAAAAAAGTAGTTAGAGAACAAGGTGGTTCTGAAGAATTTACCCCCAAAAGCGCAAAGAACTATGGGACTAAAATTTATAAAGCAAAACTGGCCAACGAAGCGAAGGTAATTTCCGAAATGGGAGCCCAATATACCAAAACAGCTCCTGCAGTAGTTGGCTTAATTGAGGTTGAAAACAGACAGGTTATCCAGGATCTGATCAACGAACCTGCTTTAAAGAAATATGATTACGGAATCATTCATTACAACTCTTATGACTACAGAGGGATTGACGTTGCATTGATCTATCAGAAAAGAAGATTCACTCCTACCAATTCATTAAAAAAAGAACTGAAAATATACGGTGACAACGGAAGAAGAGAATATACGAGAGATATCCTTGTTGTAACAGGGTTTTTAGATAATGAAAAAGTGGCATTCTTTATGAACCACTGGCCTTCAAGAAGAGGAGGTGAAGCAATTTCTTTACCGAAAAGAAATGCTGCAGCAGCTTTATTGAAACAACAAATGGACAGTATAAGAGCCGCAGACCCAGCAACGAAGCTTTTTGCAATGGGTGACTTTAATGATGATCCTGTAAGCCCAAGTTTAAAAAACCACCTGAAAGCACAGGCAGCACCTAAAGATTTAAGTGAAGAAACACCCTACCTGAATCTGATGTATCCTTTATATAAGAAAGGGGTGGCATCTCTTGCTTATCAGGATGCACCGAACCTGTTTGACCAGATTATTGTTTCTAAAAACGTAATTTCAGATCAGGTAACTAAAGAATATTCGGTGTACAAAACCGAAATTTTTGCCCCGGCTTATTTAGTCAATAAAGAAGGAAATTATAAAGGATATCCTTTCAGATCCTGGAATGGAGATCAATTTACAGGAGGCTACAGTGATCACTTTCCGGCATTTGTAGTTCTTCAGAAAGAACCATAAACAAGTTAGGCACTCTTATTGGAGTGCTTTTTTTATGTAAATACCTTAATCATGAAAAATATTATTTTATTGGTATTGATCGCATTAATACCTTACAGCTGTTTTTCTCAGGAAACACCAAAGAAAGATAAAGAACCACATGAAATGAAGCCTTCCAAAAACGAAGACGGAGAATGGGATCTTACGGTTATTGACACGCAATTTGATTATTTTTTGAGTGCTGTTGCCAAACCCATCAGCCAGTATACAGAATCTTATCTGAAGACAAAAAACACATTTTTGGTGAACGAATGGAACAGTTATTATAATTCCGGGAGGTACAGAAATATCATAGAATCCGGGATAGATTATGATCCTCAGGAAAATTATGGGATCAAGTTTGAATATAAATTATACCAGGTTTCGTATATGTAAACTGGAAGTATAAGCTCAGAATGAACGGATTATCCGGCAGTGATGCTATAAGATAGTTTTACAACATCTATAAAAAAAGGTTCAGAGTAATTCTGAACCTTTTTATTTTTATAATAGCCTGTAAATTATTTATTGAATAATTCCTCTACTTTATCCCAGTTTACTACATCGAAGAATGCAGCAACATAGTCAGGTCTTCTATTTTGGTAGTTTAAATAATAAGCATGCTCCCAAACATCTAATCCTAAAACCGGAGTTCCTTTAATGTCTGCTACAGGCATTAATGGGTTGTCCTGGTTTGGTGTAGAAGAAACAGATACAGAACCGTCAGCATTTTTTACTAACCAAGCCCATCCTGAACCGAATCTTGTTTTAGCTGCATCAGAAAAATCAGTTTTGAATTTCTCAAGACCTCCGTAATTTTCGATAGCTGCTTTTACATTTCCTACAGGCTCTTTGCTTCCTCCCGGAGTTAAAATTTCCCAGAATAATGAGTGATTGAAATGTCCTCCTCCATTATTTCTTACTGCTGGCTTATCAGTTCCTGTCTGGCAGATTTCTTCAATAGTTTTTCCTGCTAGTTCAGTTCCTTCAATTGCTTTATTTAAATTGTCAATGTATGCCTGGTGGTGTTTTGTATGGTGGATTTCCATAGTTCTTGCATCAATAGTTGGCTCTAATGCATCATATGCATATCCTAGTTTTGGTAATTCAAATGACATAATCTTTATTTTTAATGTTATATTCCAAAATTAGCCAATATTTAAGGGATTATCAAGGATTGAATATTACTTTAATAAATCTTTAACATTGATATATTGATTTAGAATGAATTACGTTTTAAAATATTTATCTACATGACAACAAAAAGCACGAACCCAATGGCCCGTGCTTTCTATTAAACAATAATTAAATTAATTTATTTATTCATAGACATCAGGAATTCTTCATTATTAAGAGTTCCTTTAATGTTTTTATTTACAAATTCCATTGCTTCCACAGGATTCATTTCAGAAAGGTATTTTCTGAAGATCCACATTCTCTGAGAAGTTACTTCATCCAGAAGAAGATCATCTCTACGGGTGCTGGAAGAAATTAAGTCGATAGCAGGATAAATTCTTCTGTTAGCAATTTTTCTGTCTAACTGAAGCTCCATGTTACCTGTACCTTTAAATTCTTCAAAGATCACTTCATCCATTTTAGAACCTGTATCAATCAATGCAGTGGCAATGATCGTAAGAGATCCTCCTCCTTCGATTTTTCTTGCTGCACCAAAGAATCTTTTCGGCTTGTGAAGAGCATTGGCATCTACCCCACCGGAAAGAACTTTACCAGATGCAGGAGTAACGGTGTTGTATGCTCTTGCCAATCTTGTGATTGAATCCAGTAAGATAACAACATCGTGTCCGCATTCAACCATTCTCTGTGCTTTCGCCAGTACAAGGTTAGCTACTTTCACATGTTTTTCAGCTGCTTCGTCAAAGGTAGAAGCAATAACTTCTGCATTTACACTTCTTTCCATATCAGTAACCTCTTCCGGACGTTCATCAATCAAAAGAACCATCATGTATACTTCCGGGTGGTTGGCAGCAATAGAATTGGCGATATCTTTCAGCAACATCGTCTTACCTGTTTTAGGCTGTGCCACGATCATGGCTCTCTGTCCTTTTCCAATAGGAGCAAATAGGTCTACAATTCTTGTAGAAACTGTAGATTCGCTTCCTGCAAGATTGAATTTCTCTTCAGGGAAAAGCGGTGTAAGATATTCAAAAGCTACACGGTCTTTAATGAACGCAAGATCACGACCATTAACTTCTGTAGGTTTTAATAGTGAAAAATATTTCTCTCCTTCTTTTGGAAGTCTTACAATTCCTTTTACAGTATCTCCGGTTTTCAACCCATAATTTCTAATCTGAGCAGTAGATACATACACATCATCAGGAGAAGAGATATAACTGAAATCTGAAGAACGTAAAAATCCGTAGTTATCCGGTAGTATTTCCAAAACCCCTTCAATACTTACCAACCCATCGAAATTAAATTCTTTTTTATGGTCATGCTGCTCCTCTGCCTTCTCAGAATGCCTGTTTTGATTCTGATTTTGGTTTTGATGCTGCTGGTGCTGGTTTTGGTTTTGATTTTTATGTTGGTTTCCACTGTTCTGTGGATGGTTGTGTCCTTTTTGAGGTCTGTTAGCCTGTTGTTGAGGGGGATTGTTCGGCTTTTCTTCGGCCTGAGCAGGCTCTTGAGATTCTGTGTTTTTTGGAGCTTCTGTTTTTTCCTGAGATACTTCTGCGTTACCTGTATTGGTAGAAACTCTTTTTCTTTTCTTTTTAGCTTGAGCTGCGGCTGATACATCTTCTGTGGTGGCCGCTGCCGATACTTCTGCTTTAGGTTCTTCCTGTTTTATTTCTTCAGGAGCCGGTACCTTTTCTTCTACTTTTTCCTCTGCTTTAGGTTCTTCCGGAGCTTTTGTATTGGCTTTTGGTTTTGCTGCCGTTTTTTTCGGAGCAGCTTTTCTTACCGGGGCTTTAGCAGGTTTTTCTGCTGGAGCCTCTTCAGTATTTATACTGGTGGTTTCTGTGGCGTTGAAATAATCTTTTGCAACTTTAGGGTTAGAAGCCTGAAAGTCAAGAATAGCAAAGATCTTGTCATTTTCATTGCTGGTTCTTGCAACTTTAACGCCCAAATCTTTTAAGATTTTAGTCAGTTCCGTTACGGATTTTGACCTTAACGTTTCTATGTTAAACATATTTATGTAAAAATGTAATTAATTGTGAGTAAGAAAAGTAAGTCCGGTGACTTTTGTTTTCAAGTACATTGTATAATGCAAATCTACACTTATTTTTGAATTGTGCAAAATTTATGTTATTTTTGCCAAGAATTTAATATTCAATGCTACAGAGAATACAAACTATATGGACGTTATTGGCAGTTTTAGCTGCTGTTTTCCTTTTTATAACAGGACAGGATGTTGTCATTTCCGACAGTATTCCTCTACTTAATATTGGCAGTATAGTGCTTGTAATCATTGGAGCATTAAGTATTTTTAGTTTCAAAAACAGAAAAAGACAAATTTTGCTGAATACCATCAGCATCATTATAAACGTTTTGTTGATTGGTGTATTGGCGTACTGGTTACTCAACTTATCCGGAGGAATTCAGATTCCTGAGAAGGGTATTGAGCCAATTTTCCCATTGATTGCGGTAATATGTCTGCTTATTGCAAACATCTATATCCGTAAAGATGAGAGGCTCGTAAAATCTGTAGACAGACTTCGATAACCTTACAACGATTTTTTGAGTGAGAACAGCTTCTTTTAAGGAGCTGTTTTTTTATTTACCATATATTCTGTAAATTCAATGCAACTTTTTGATCAAAACCACGACAGATCATATAACTTTTAATAAAAGACAATGAAAAAGCTAACATACCTTACTTTATCACTATTCTCTGTATTTACTTTTGCACAGGAGGTTTCCAAAGAAAAAATAAAAACAGTTCTTTCCACTCTTGCTTCAGACGAAATGAAGGGCCGTGAAATCGGAACTCAGGAAAATGAAAATGCTGCCAACTACATTGCTAAGCTCTTCAAAGAAAATAATCTGGAATACTGTACCGGAAAATCATATCTGGTACCATTTGATTATAATGGGAAAACGGTATACAATGTCTGCGGGGTTAAAAAGGGAAAGACAGATCAATATCTTGGATTTTCAGGGCATTTTGATCATATCGGGACCAGTGACAAGAGTGGTGACAACATTTATAACGGAGCAGATGATGATGCCAGCGGAATTACAACTCTTGTAGGTATTGCCGACTATTTTAAAAATAAAAAGCCAGAATTCTCAATGGTTTTCATGGCCTTCAATGGAGAAGAAAAAGGAATGCTGGGGTCAAGAGCTATTTCCACAGACACCAATCTGGATCCTATTTATAATAAGATGACTGCCCTTTTCAATTTTGAAATGGTAGCTACAGAATCGCAATGGGGAAAAAATGCATTATATATGACCGGAGACGGATTCTCAGATCTTGATGAACTTTTCAATCAAAATGCTGTAAACGGATTAAAAATCAATGCAGATCCCTATGCAAAACAGCAGCTGTTTTACCGTTCAGACAATGTCAGCTTTGTAAAAAAGAAAATCATTGCCCATTCATTCTCTACCGTTGATATGACGAAAGCTTCTCATTATCACCACGAAAATGATGATATCAACATCGTAGATTTCGATAATATGACGCAGATTATCAATAATTTTGGAAAAACGCTGGATAAACTGAATCCTAAAAATTTCAATCCAAAGTATAACGATCAGGTAAAATTTTAATTAAACTATCCTATAGAGAACCGCTTTTTCAGCGGTTTTTTTGTTAAACAGCCACAGCCTTATATCTTTTAATATTGAGTTTCAGTGTCCAATTATTTACTAAAAAATAAAGTACAATACTCCTGAGTTGTAACAAAAAGACATTTTTTGGAACATATCCATTAAAGTAAAACAGGATTAAGAACGTCTTATCTTTTAATTTTACGTAATTTTGCTATCCAATTTTTTCATTGAATGAACCAATATATTAAAATACTGAAGTTCGCAAGACCTCACCAAAAATACATCTACGGAAGTTTGTTTTTCAACCTTATGTATTCTGTATTTCAGATTGCTTCCTTAGGGACTATTCTACCGGTTTTGGGAATGCTTTTCGGAACCATAGAGGCTAAAAAATACAGCCATCCTCCTGTTTATTCAGGAGAGATTTTAGATTTTTTCTCTTATGCAAAAGAATACGCCAATTATTATGTTCAGACTTTAGTAACTGAGCATGGAGCCCTTAACGTTTTGGCCTGGCTTTGCGTGATAACGGCTTTTATGTTTTTACTGAGAAACCTTTTCAGATATTTGGGTTCGTTTTTACTGATCAATTATCGTGTAGGTGTTACTAAAGACCTTCGTGGAGCGATGTACAGAAAGATTCTTGCTTTACCTGTTTCCTTTTTTACGGAAAGCAGAAAGGGAGATCTGATGTCCCGTATGTCAAATGACGTGGGTGAAGTAGAAGGTAATATCTTGGGAAGTTTAGTGGAATTAATCAACGCACCTTTCATGTTGATAAGCACATTGGTGACTCTTTTCTTCTTAAGTACAGAGATGACTCTTTTCTCACTTCTGGTATTGCCTGTAATGGGGACGATGATTGCTTTAATAGGGAAAAGCCTGAAAAAAGACTCTCATGAAGCTCAGAATGAAATGGGAACTATTTTCTCAATTGTAGATGAAACATTGAAATCTACAAAAGTGATTAAGATTTTCAGTGCCGAAAAAATAATGGACAACCGTTTTATGCAGTCAATGCAGAAATGGATCAACAGTTCCATAAGATTAGGAAGAAAAAAAGAACTGGCATCTCCGATGAGCGAATTCTTAGGTTCGGTTACGTTCTTAATTATCGCCTGGTACGGTGGAAAACAAATTATTGTAGAACAAAGTATTTCACCAGCTGACTTCTTGGTTTTCCTGGGTATTTTCTTCCAGATTTTACCTCCTGTGAAAAGTTTATCACAGTCAATTTCGAATGTACAGAAAGGAGAAGCTTCTCTTGAAAGAGTATTAGCCATTCTGGATGCTGATGTAAAAATTGATGAAATAGCAAATCCTGTTTCTATCTCAACATTAAATAGTTCAATCGAATTTAATAATATTGGTTTTTACTACGATAAAGACCATACGATCCTTAAAAACTTCTCACTTTCTATTCCAAAAGGAAAAACGGTTGCTCTTGTTGGACAAAGTGGAAGTGGTAAAACAACCATTGCCAATCTTTTAGCTAGATTCTATGATGTTTCTGAAGGAGAAATCATGATTGACGGCACGAATATTAAACATTTAAAATTAAATGAATACCGCAAGCTTCTGGGTATGGTAACCCAGGAATCTGTATTATTCAATGATTCCGTTTACAATAATATTCTGATGGGTAAACCTGATGCTACAAGAGAAGAAGTGATTGCAGCGGCAAAAATTGCCAATGCAGATGCATTTATCACAAGGCTTCCTGAAGGATATGATTCCAATATCGGAGATGATGGCGGTAAGCTTTCCGGAGGTCAGAAGCAGAGAGTTTCTATTGCGAGAGCTGTATTGAAAAATCCACCAATTATGATTCTGGATGAAGCAACCTCTGCATTGGATACGGAATCTGAAAGATTTGTACAGGATGCACTGGAGAAAATGATGGAAAACAGAACTTCTCTGGTAATTGCCCACCGTCTTTCAACAATTCAGAAAGCAGACTGGATCGTGGTGATGGAAAAAGGTGATATTGTAGAACAGGGAACACATCATGACCTGATCGCTAAAAAAGGAATGTATAATAAACTTGTTGAACTTCAAAACTTCGACTAATATTTTAATTCAATTAAAATGAATCCCATACAAGAGTATTTCTACAGAATCGAAGAGCCTGAGAGAAGTACTCTTGTATTTTTACGTGATTCTATTTTAGCTTCCGATCTCGAAAATATTACGGAAACATTCAGTTTCGGGCTTCCGTTTATCAAGTACAAAAAGAAGATGCTGTGTTATTTCTATTACAGCAAAAAATATAAGAAACATTATATCAGTTTTTACCACGGTGACAGACTGGATTATCCTGAGCTGATAATGGATGGCAGAAAGAAGTTTAAAATCCTCTTAATTGATCCTGAAGAAGATCTTCCCGTAGAATTCATATTAAACCTCACGGAAGAGATTAAAAAGCATATAAAATAAAAAACTCCGGCACGAATCATCGTACCGGAGCCCTCTTTAAAAAACTTTATCATTGTGTGTTTATTCCGCTGAATTCCGCCTGTTTGATTGCCCACGCGATCATATTGGCAAAAAGAATCGAATTCTGAACCTGCATTGATCCTGTTGCATATCCGTTTCCGGCATATCCGTAAGAAGATTTCTGAACCGGGAAATATCCTCCCGAACTCGGTGCTACAAAAGGCTCAATGGTATTGCTTGCATATTGATTTCCGTTCGCATTTTCATTACTTAAAAAACCACCGTCACCAAACCATATAAAGTTTAAACTGGTATTTCTTAATCCCGAAATTCCTGTTCTTGCAGTGGTGCTGTTAATGGGTTGTGCATAGCTGTAAGGAACAAATCCACTTGTCAATCCGGAAATATTTACTGTTGTAGAGGCATCTTCCCCCCAGTTTTTACCTCTTACATCTCCAAAAGGTCCGTTAAGGATAGGATCATCAGAATTGGTAAGAGCATAAACAGAACCTGCACCGCCACCATAAGAAGCTGAGATTGTAGGATCAGAGAATATTCCTCTGAATAAATTCTGTGCTGTACCTGTATCATCTGTCATAGCAATTACAACTCCTTTTTTATTAAGGTAAGAAGCAATATAACCGGCTTCTGTAGCATTAGGGGTATAGTTGTAACCAATGACAACAATATCAGGTTTGTTATTAAGAGCTGTCTGAAGAGCTGCTGATGAAGGTGAGTTTCCTAAAGATATATGGGTAAAACCTTCATATTTAACAATACTTGAGGCCGTTGTTCCAAAATTTGTCGGAGCATCCATCAGACTTCGTGAAGGACCGGTGTAAGCACTATAGCCATACGCTGTTTCTAATCCGATATGAAGTACTGTCTTCTTCGGAATTACAACCACTACATTTACAGAACAGGTTGTAGATACTCCTCCCTGGCTGTCTGAAGTAATAGTAATTGTTTT
This sequence comes from Chryseobacterium sp. GVT01B, assembly GCF_019970045.1. Classification (GTDB taxonomy): domain Bacteria; phylum Bacteroidota; class Bacteroidia; order Flavobacteriales; family Weeksellaceae; genus Chryseobacterium. The sequence continues at coordinate 453,260 of NZ_JAHXYI010000001.1, read as the reverse complement.
CACTGATGTAGAAGACGGTGTTCCTGTTCCGCCTAATGTTATATTTTGATTTCCTGTCGCTGTAAATGTTCCTGACCCACTGAAAGAAATCCCGTCAACTGTATTGGATGTAATCGTGTAACTTCCCAATGCTGAAACATTTACCGGTAACGTAATGGTATTGGAAGCTGTAAGAGCCGTTCCTACTTTGTACACGCCATTTACCGTTGCGTTTCCACAGCTCATGGTATATGTTCCTGCAGGACTTAATACTGTAATAGAGATCGCCGGAGTACAGGTAACAGCAGTTCCATTGGCTTCAAGTGATACATCATCTGTCTGGATATTCTGAGGAGTTCCCTGCCCAGGAATCTGTATCGTTTGTGTTCCTGTATTCAAAAATACTCCCGTTCCATAAAAGTTATACCCGTTTGTCGTAGTTCCGGAAATAGTGTAGTTACCCACTTTTGTAACATTTACCGCGATACTCAGGTAATTAGAATTGGTAAGTTCTTTTCCTTTTACATAGCTTCCCATTGCTTTGGAAGTAGAACAATCTATAGTAAAAACAGCTTTCCCCATTTGTCCGCAAACACTTTTCCATTCGTTATCCGCAAGACTCCAGTAATTGAAACAATCTTCTGTAGTATTGTAAATTGTCAGTCCGTCATCTTTGGATTGATTAATTACAATGGCATTTCGCTGTGCTTCTGTAAGCCGCGGAATCAGCACTCCTTTGTTATTATTTCCTGAGATGACATCCAAAACAGAATTATCATTCGGTGTAGTAGTGTTAATTCCTACCGCGCCATTATTGGCTTGTGAATAAAATTTTCCAAAGGCAAAGAGCAGTGCTATCAGCAAGACTTTGATTGGGGGAATTGTAAATTTTGTTTCCATCATTTTAAAGTTATAATTGTTTAATGATTAAAATTTTTGACCAAGTCATTTAACCGTCACAAAATTATCACCCTCAGACAATTACAAATTAATTTTCACTACGCAATACTACTCACGCGTAGTAAAACTCACAAAATCACAGCAAATTCGGAGCGCATGGAAATACAGATAGAAAGTTGAGTTATTTCATTTAATTCAATAATAAATTCAAAAAATTACAACCAACCAAACACAAAAACAATTATTATTTGCTTATCAAAAAAAATAATTTAATTAAGCCCAATGAACTACAATGTCATTTCATATTTTAAAGACAGCTTTCCATTTGGCAATGGTATTTCTGCTTATTTTAAAATGACAGCCAAGCTGAAAATTGCTAAGTCCGTTTTTTTTCTGATATCTGAGAATTTCCAAAATGGATTCTTCATCATAAGAGCGGAGTCTTTGACTTTTGAATCCAACTGCATATTCCGGATCACCAAAAATCAATTGATTAAACTTTAGAATATCAATCGCTGAATGTAATCTTTCCAACTTATTCCTGATGGTTATATCTATTAGTTTTTCCGGAAACTTTTCCTTAAGAATATCGGTATAGATCTGCTTATAGTCAGGTATCATATTATAGTTTTTTCATCCATTTGTATAAAGTTGTTTTGGGGATCTTATATCTTTCAACAACTTCATTGGCAGTCATTGCTCCCATTTCTATTTTTTCAAGTATAAAATTCTTTACCTCCTGGGTATAAATACTTTTCCTGAAAACTATGGAACTCCCCTTTTCTCTGAATTCATTATCAATTCTTGACTGCGGAGCATACAAAATAAGATGACCGGTATAAAATCTAAAAAAATCAAACTTTAATAGCTTACACCATTTCATCAATATATCCGTATCAATACTTTTTGCCTGATACATCATTTCTACATCATCTTCTGTTCTGTCTAAAAATCGGGAGATCCTTTCTATTGAAATCTGATGTTCCACTACTTTGGATCTTATCAGGCTTCCAATATGAATGTTCTTAATATTCATCACAATATTTTTAAGTAAAAATATTGACAAGAAAAACAAAAAATACCACCCATCGGTACTCAACACTACGTATGAGTAACAAAAATCGGAATTTTGTTTAAATTTTAATCAAAAAGCTGTTGATATTGATATCAGAGGATATATTCAGTTTTTTTCTAATCCTGTATTTTTTACTTTCTACTGCCCGAATACTGTTATTGGTACACTGCGCTATTTTCTTGGTATCAAAATCAAGTTTCATTAAAGCACAGAAATACAGCTCAGAATGAATAAGGTTAGGATTTATTTTTAAAACACCCGGTATAAAATGAGGGAAAAACACCTGGAATTTTTCAAAAAAAATGGGAGAATTACTTTCTGCCAGATTTAAAATTTCCTCAATATTTTCCTCTGAAAGATGGTTGATAAGCATCTGATGTTTCATCAGTTCCGTGTTTGTTTTTACCAGATCTTTAATGGTAGAATCTTTCTCTTTTTTATCAGAAATCAAGCCATGAATCAGTGCATCTTTCTGAGTAATAAAAACAATATCCATCAGGAAAGAGGCAATGGAAAATAAAATATTCAGCAACTTTATTGTTTTAAAATCCCCGGCTTCTATAAATTGACTCTTAGGCAGGAAGTCAAAATCAAAATACAGACATACAATAAAATTAATACTGATCATAAACGTAATGAAAAAAATAGCAAAAGCGTCTTTTTTATAGTTCAGAAAGAACGGAACGGCAAACAAGAGACAAAAATAAAAATACTCTACTCCCGCATTTTTGTAAGTATAAATATTAAAGAAACTCACTATAAAAGTCAGTAAGACAAATATAAAGAGGATGGAACTTTTCAAGACATTTCTAAACCGTTTTGTCTTCCCTTTTAACGCCATTAGAAACAACCAGAAAAAGGTAATAACCGTAAGAAATGTTGAGATCAGCATATCCCCGAAAAAAGTAATAATAAAAACGGAATAAAACAGGAAGATGAGAAACAATAAAAGCAGGTAACGGTTAATAAGATTCAGATAGTTGCTGTCAAAGTCATCATCCGTTTTCTCCGTTTCATCATTAATCATCTTAAAGAAAAACTTATAAATCATCTTGTTGTTTTTTTATGTTTTCACAAGCTCAAGTTGGCATTTGTACTACTGACAGCATAAATTTCCCAATATTAATAGCTTTTAAATAAAAACTCACAAAACAAAATATAGGTTTGTAATTTTTAGCGATAAAAGAATATGATTTGTGTTTTCCAGTTACAATTTACTAAAATCCAACATTTAAATTATCAAACAAAAGACATTTTCATAAAAATTAATGTCTGTTTATTTTACCTCTTTTAAAAGTTTAAATAGCTTGTGTATTTTTTAATATGCAAAATTATAAATACAAACAAAAAGGTATTCTTTCCTTGATACGCAATATTACTCATGCGTAGTTAAACTCAAATGTGCAGTTTAGTCCCTTCATCCTTCAAATAAAAAAGAGAGCCAGGAAGGCTCTCTTTTCAGTTTATATATGATAAGATTCTTAATTTTCTTTCAGTTTGGCAATAACATCCAAACCTCCTTTTGTAATATCTCCGATCTTACAGATAATCTCAGTGTCCAAAGGCAGGAATACATCCATTCTGGAACCGAATTTAATAAATCCGAACTCATGTCCGGCTTTTGCTTTATCGCCTTCATTACAATAGAAAACAATCCTTCTGGCCACATATCCGGCAATTTGTCTGAAGACCACTTTATGATGGGTCATAGTTTGTACAGCTACAGTAGTTCTTTCGTTCTCTGTAGAAGACTTTTCATGCCATGCTACCAGATATTTTCCCGGATGGTATTTTTTGTAAATCACTTCACCCGAAACCGGATATCTACAGATGTGAACATTTAGCGGTGACATAAAAATAGAAACCTGAATAGCTTTCCCTTTTATAAATTCATCTTCATCCACTTCTTTGATCATTACCACTTTTCCGTCCACCGGAGCTATCACGTTTTCTTTGTGATCTAAGATATTACGATCCGGAACTCTGAAAAACCAGAAAACTAAACTGTAAATAACCAACAAGGGCATAATGATCAGCAGGGACCATATTTTAAGGAAATAAATTGCTAAAGCGCCCAAAATAATAAAAAGTATGGTCGCAACGGTAATTGTTCCTTTTGATTCTCTATGTAATTTCATGAGACTAAATAAATTTTTCTAAAATAAAGTACAAATATACGACAGGAACGCAGATAATAAAACTATCCAGTCTGTCTAAAACTCCTCCATGCCCTGGAATGATGTTTCCACTGTCTTTCACACCGAAATTTCTTTTCAATTGGCTTTCTACCAAATCCCCTAATGGAGCAAAAGCAGCAACCAAAAATCCTACAACCATCCAATTCCCTCTCAATTCAGGCTGATAATGTTCAATAAAGTAGGATAAAACCAATGTTAACACTACACCTCCTGCATATCCTTCCCATGTTTTTTTAGGGGAAATTTTAGGAGCCATTTTATGTTTACCAAAAAACTTTCCTACCAGATAAGCAAAGGTATCGCTACTCCAGATGAGGATAAACAAGAATAAAACTTCCAGTGAGAAAGTATCACTATAGCTCGAAAACTTTGGCAGTCCCAATGCAAAACTGAATGGGAGCGCTACGTAAATAACGGTAAAAATAAGTTTCCCGCTGTCGAAGTATAATTCGTTGGGATATTTGAATAAAGTAACCACAGCAATCCCAATTAGAGCCAGCGCCAGTATTTCACTGAGTCTGAAATCAAAAAAGAAATCGTGGCTGAAATATCTTTTGGAAAAAATATAGAATATAAAAATGACCAATGGATATACGATCCATTTTTCATAGCCGTTTCCAAACTTCATTATTTTGACACATTCCCATGTTCCCACAATCAGTAACAGACTCATTAAGCCATAAAAAAGATACTGTTGTTTGATAAGGCCCGGGGCAATGCTGTTCAACAGTTGCGCTCCCAGCGGAGTCGAACAAAGAATAATGACGGCTACATAAACTATACCTGATACGGTTCTTTGAATGAGATTTTTATCCAAAATTTAAAATTTAGAAGTGGTTTGCTTAATCTTCAAGCAATAATAAAAACAGTTTTGTATTGGAATTGGAAGAACTGTCCATTTTTGACTGGCTTCCACTGATGGAAGTAAGGTTCTTGATATTTCCATTTCTTTTTATTTTTCCCATGGCATCATTCAGGTTGTTCACAATCTGAGAAACATTGGCAATGATGATAATTCTATCGGGAAGTCTTGAAGAATGATAATGAAGAATATTATTGTGTGAAAGCATGATTCTGCCATCATAGGCGATCAGGTATTCACAAGTAATGAATGCAGCGTCATTAGATGGCTGCAGTTCTGACGTGTAAGAAGTCTTCACAACGTTCAAAAAGTTATGAAGTTCTTTATCCCAACAGAAAAGATTGTGGATACCTTCTATTTTGATAATTTGATTTAAAGTTTGTAGAGCCTCCGCTTCATCTGCACAATAATTAAAAAATCCCCCCGAATGCGTAAATAATTGCGCAAACTTATAGTCAAGATCCGCATTTTTCAGCGAATCCCCAAGCTTCTCCAGGCTCTGTTTGTCCTCTTCTTCAGGCTGGTTGGTAAGTTTGCTTACAATCCTCTTGAATAAATTCAACTTAATCTATTTTTAGTCAACTTTATACAAAAATAGAAAATAAATTACAATAGAGTCCAAAATATCTCTTTAAATATGAAAAAACCTGACAATTTTGGAGTTGTCAGGTTTTGGTAAGGTTTATTTTTTAAGAATCTTAAAGCTGTGTCGGGCTTTCTGGAGCCTGTATTTCGCTTTCTTCTTCTTTATCTTTGATCTGAGGTGTTTCCACTACTACCGACTGATCTTTTTCAGGAATCGTATTGGTAACGGGCTTCTCTGTCAATTCAGGATCCCATGCTCTTTTTCCGAATATTTCTTCTAAGTCTTCACGGAAGATCACTTCTTTTTCTAACAATTTATTGGCCAGAGCATCCAGTTTATCTTTATTTTCTTCAAGAATCCTTACTGCTCTTTCGTACTGATTTTCGATAATCAATTTGATCTCCGCATCAATTTTAGTAGCGGTTTCTTCAGAATAAGGTTTTCCAAAAGAATATTCAGACTGTCCTGAACTGTCATAATAAGAAATATTACCAATATTGGGGCTTAATCCGTAGATAGTCACCATAGCCTGTGCTCTCTTCGTTACTGTTTCAAGATCAGAAAGTGCTCCTGTAGAGATATTGTTGAAGATTACCTGCTCTGCTGCTCTACCTCCTAATGTTGCACACATTTCGTCCAACATTTGCTCAGTAGTGGTCAATTGTCTTTCTTCCGGAAGATACCATGCTGCTCCTAAAGAACGTCCTCTTGGAACAATCGTTACTTTTAAAAGTGGTGATGCATGTTCTACCAGCCATGAGATGGTAGCGTGACCTGCTTCATGATAAGCAACTCTTCTTTTTTCAGATGGCTTGATGGCCATATTTTTCTTTTCAAGTCCACCAATAATTCTGTCTACCGCATCCAGGAAGTCCTGCTTTGTAACAGAAGTATGGTTATATCTTGCCGCGATTAATGCTGCTTCATTACAAACATTGGCAATATCTGCCCCACTGAATCCAGGAGTTTGTTTTGCTAAGAAATCTCTGTCTACATTATCATCAAGCTTGATCTTTTTCAAGTGAACATCAAAGATCTGTCTTCTTTCGTGAAGCTCTGGAAGATCCACGTAGATAGAACGGTCAAAACGACCTGCTCTCATTAATGCTTTATCAAGAATATCCGCTCTGTTGGTAGCCGCCATTACAATTACATTGACGTCTGTTCCGAAACCATCCATTTCAGTAAGAAGCTGGTTCAATGTATTTTCTCTTTCGTCATTTCCGCCAGAGAAGTTGTTTTTTCCTCTTGCACGTCCGATAGCATCAATCTCATCAATAAAGATGATCGCCGGAGATTTTGCTTTAGCCTGAGCAAAAAGGTCTCTTACTCTGGAAGCTCCTACCCCAACAAACATTTCAACGAAATCAGAACCTGAGAGTGAGAAGAACGGAACTTTAGCTTCACCCGCAACGGCTTTTGCCAATAACGTTTTACCCGTTCCCGGAGGGCCTACTAAAAGGACACCCTTAGGAATTTTACCTCCCAGTTTTGTATATTTTTCAGAGTTTTTCAAGAAATCCACAACTTCCTGAACTTCTTCTTTAGCTCCTTCCAATCCTGCAACATCTTTAAATGTCACCTGAATTCTTTCTTTTTCGTCAAAAAGCTTTGCCTTAGATTTACCGATAGAGAAGATTTGTCCGCCAGGGCCTCCGCCACCACCCATCTTTCTGAAAAGAAGGAAGTAGAATAATCCCAGAATCGAAATCCAGACCAGTGCAGGAACTAAGATGTCCATTAATGCACTTTTTCCTGTTCCGTAATCTTTTGTTGTTTTAATAACCGGATTGCTGGCTTTCACCTGCTCAAATTTCTGAAGGAAAAGTTGAAGGTCTCCATATTTTACAGAAAAATCTGCTTTAGGAGCCATTTCAAAGGCAGAAAGAGGGTTATTTTCTTTTCCGGCTTTGGAAACCATTGCCGATTTTGCTTCTTTTGTTAGGAAAACATCAGCTTTCTCTATGTCTTTGTATATAATTATATTCTGGACTTTCCCCGCCTGCATTTCTCTAAAGAAACCATCTTCATCAATAGATTTTGCACTGTCACCTCCAAGGAAATTGGAGCCAAAGAAGAGCAAAAGAGCTATGATTGCAATTGGAAAGAACCAGTTGAATCCTTTATTATTCATTTAGACTTTTTAAAATTTTTATTATTGATTTTCAATTTTGGTAATGACTGCGTCACCCCAAAGCTCTTCTATATCATAGTACTCACGTACCTGCTTCTGAAATATATGAACCACCACTGAAACGTAATCTACCAATACCCACATTGCATTTTCAGTACCTTCTACATGCCAAGGTCTGTCCTGCAGTTCGTTTCTTACTTTTTTCTCAACACTTCCCGCCAATGCAGCTACCTGTGTATTTGAGTTTCCACTACATATCACGAACGTTTCTGCTACGGAGTTTTCGATGTTGGAAAGATCGAAGATCATAATGTCTTCTCCTTTTACATCCTGGATAGCTTCAACGATTTTATCTATTAACGCTTGTTTTTCTGCTGTTTTATTCATTAAAAAAATACTATAATCTGCAAATTTATTGTTTTTTCTTTACTTTAACCTTACTTTTACCCTCTTAATGTCTTAAAGTTTTCTTAAATGAGCCAACTCTTCTATCTGAAAGAATGTTCTTCTACTAATGACGAAATATCAAAGTTTTTACTTTACGAAAATTCAGATTTTATTGGACTGCATACTTTTAATCAAACTAAAGGTCGTGGTCAGTATGGAAATGTCTGGACTCAAACTGCCGGAAAAAACCTGGCTTACACGCTGGCAGTCAATACCCAGAACATCTTGTGCTCCGACTTTATATTCAATTATTATACCGCAATGATTATCCGGGATTTCCTTGCCAAATTGTCTGAATCAGAGGTAAAAATAAAATGGCCGAATGATATTATCCTTAAAGGTAAAAAAATCGTTGGAATTTTAATAGAAAAGAAAAAAATTAATCAAAATAATTATTTTATCATAGGAGCCGGAATCAATATTCTACAGGACAAATTTGATGAAATATCCAATGCAGGATCGCTCCTGACACAGACAGGCATCCTATTCGACCTGGAAGAAGTTTCATTAAACCTTCATGAATATGTATCTGAGAGGCTGAAAAACATTCCTTCTGACCAGGAAATCATGAATGGATTCAATGCCAACCTTTTCAGAAAAGATCAGATCTCTGTCTTTGAAATTGAAAAAGAGCGACAAAATGGCATCATCCGAAATGCAGACGAAAAGGGTGAACTCTGGATCGAACTGGAAGACGGAATGCATTCCTTTTATCACAAGGAAGTAAAATTACTTTACTGATTGGCTCTTTTGATATACAGATAAAGGGTAAGCGGTAAAAACACCATATTTGGCAGCCACATGGCTACAGCAGGAGACAAGCTTTTATTTTCTGAAACTACTTTCAAGGCTTCAAATGAAAACACGAAAATAAAGGCCAATGAGATTCCTATTGCAAGGTTTATTCCCAATCCTCCTCTTTTCTTTTGTGATGACAGGGAAAGCGCCAGGAATGTCAGAATAATGATAGAAACTGGCATTGAAGTTCTTTGATGAAGTTCATTCAGATAAGAATTCAGGTTACTGTTTCCTCTTGCCTTTTCTCTTTCAATGAATTTCAGAAGTTCGGGTGTCGTTTTATTTTGACCCAAAAGTTCGTTAGGGAAAAGTTCTTCCGGCGAATGTCCGTAGTTTTTCCTTAATTCTATTCCGTTGCCTAGCTTCTCTGTATTGTCTTTATTGATTGTTTTTTCCAGATAATTATTGAGAACAAACTGTTTTTTGGCTTGATCCCAATACACTTCGCTTGCTTTCAGCTCATAGGTCATTTTTCTGTCTTTATCATATTTCTGATAAACGAAACTAGATCCTCTTTTTTCTCTTTTATTCCAGGAATCAACAAAGATATATTCTGTTTTGCTCAGCTGTGAAGAGGCTGGAGCTGTTCCTAAAATCTTTTCTTTATTGGCGGCATTATAAGTGTATGCTTCCAGTTCATTTTTCTTGATATTCGCCCAAGGGAGGACCATATGATATACCACAAGGGCAATCAAACCAATAAAAATGGATGTTACAAGATAGGGCTTGGAAAACCTGTAAAAACTGGCTCCACTACTGATAATAGCAACAATTTCGGTATTATTTGCCATTCTGGAGGTAAAATAAATCACCGAAATAAATACCAGAATGGAGAGGAAAGTCACTACAAGATTAATAATCCAGAAGGGATAAAAATGTACCAGGAAATACATCAGATCCAGTTTCGGATCAATGGCTTTGGCGTTTTCTATCCTTGGAATCTTTTGCTGAACATCGATTACCAATACGACTATAGACAATAACACCAACATGAAACTGAAAGTTCCAAGGTATTTTTTAATGATATATCTGTCTACAATTTTAAGCATATTCTCTTATAATCTTTGTCTAAGAACCGGTACTATGGAGTTTTTCCATTCGTAGAAATCTCCGGCAATAATATGTTCTCTGGCTACTTTTACCAGATCAAGATAGAATGCAAGATTATGAATCGAAGCAATCTGTTTTGCCAGATATTCTTTAGATACGAACAGGTGGCGAAGATACGCTTTTGAATATTCACGATCTACGAAACTTGTTCCAAATTCATCCAAAGGCGAAAAATCGCGCTTCCATTTTTCATTTTTAAGATTCATCACCCCCTGCCATGTAAAAAGCATTGCATTTCTTGCATTTCTTGTCGGCATTACACAATCCATCATATCAATTCCTAATCCGATAGATTCCAGGATATTCCATGGAGTTCCTACTCCCATCAGATATCTTGGCTTTTCTTTTGGAAGGATATCCGTCACTTCATCTGTAATTCTGTACATTTCTTCTTCAGGCTCTCCAACGGAAAGTCCACCGATGGCGTTTCCTTCGGCACCTGCTTCAGAAATAACTTCTGCAGAAATTTTTCTGAGATCAGAATAAGTAGACCCCTGAACAATTGGGAAAAGTCTTTGCTTATACCCATACAATTCAGGATTATCATTTGTCCATTCAATACATCTTTTCAGCCAACGGTGTGTAAGCTCCATAGATGATTTCGCCTGGTTATAATCACAAGGATAAGGAGTACATTCGTCAAAAGCCATGAAAATATCGGCTCCGATCTGTCTTTGAATCTCCATTGATCTTTCCGGAGAGAACATGTGGTAGCTTCCGTCGATATGAGATTTGAATCTCGCACCTTCTTCTGTCATTTTTCTGTTACTCGCCAGTGAAAACACCTGAAAACCTCCTGAATCGGTAAGAATAGGAAGATCCCAGTTCATGAATTTATGTAAACCTCCTGCATCCTGCATCGTCTCCATTCCCGGACGAAGATAAAGGTGGTAAGTATTTCCCAGAATAATCTGTGCTTTAATGTCTTCTTTTAATTCTCTCTGATGAACTGTCTTCACACTTGCAACAGTTCCCACAGGCATAAAAATAGGAGTTTGAATCTTCCCGTGATCTGTGGTAATTTCCCCTGCTCTTGCTTTTCCTTCAGAGGTTTTTTCTATATTAAAAAATTTCATCTTTCTACTTTTTTAATTCACCTTTTTATCAGTGATTCCTTATAGGTTAGAACTCCGTCCGCATTATCTCACCAAAGGGGGCACAACAGCGTTCTGTTTCAGTTTATCCTTCACGTATTTATCTGCTTTGGGATCTTTTTTCAGCAGTATTTGCTGTGCATCATTGGTAATCCCATCCATTTCTTCTTTGATCACATAGTATTTGAAACTTTCTACAAAGTCTTCAGATTTCACTTTATGCGACTTCAGGACAGCTCTTGTACCGGCTTCCATATTTTTGTCAGGATATACAAAGATCGCCTGATCGTTGATCGCAAGATCTGCAATGATTTCTGCCATTAGGTCTTTATCGATCAGATTTTTAGGCTTATCTATATAATCGCTGCACGAAAACAGGCTCAGCAAAACGAAAATAAAGATTAACTTTTTCATCAGTTTCATAATCTGTTGATGATTGATTTCCATTTTAAGTTCAGTACTCCAAAAACCGCTTCATGAATAATTCCACCGTTCATTTTGCTTTCTCCTAAAATTCTGTTGGTAAATATAATAGGAACTTCTACAATTCTGAAGCCTTTCTTGAATGCTCTGAATTTCATTTCTATCTGAAACCCGTAGCCTTTCAATCTTACATTATCCAATCCTATTTCTTCCAATACTTTTCTTGAAAAACAAACAAATCCTGCTGTAGTATCATGAATCGGAAGACCTAGTACAAATCTTACATATTTTGAGGCAAAATAAGAAAGCAGGACTCTTCCCATGGGCCAGTTGACCACGTTCACTCCTTTTGAGTATCGGGAACCGATGGCCATATCGGCATTCATACATGCTTCAAACAATTTCGGCAGGTCATTAGGATTATGGGAAAAATCGGCATCCATCTCAAAAATATAATCGTATTTATTTTCGATAGCCCATTTAAATCCGTGAATATATGCCTTTCCCAACCCGTCTTTCACATGTCTTATTGAAAGATGCAAATAATGCGGATGTTTCTTCTGCAATTCTTTTACAACCTCTGCTGTTCCATCCGGGGAAGTATCATCCACAACTAAGATATGAAAGTCGTCCTCCAATGCAAAAACCGCGGAAATAATATTTTCAATATTTTCCTTTTCGTTGTATGTGGGGATAATGACGAGTTTTTTCATTTCAGTTTGCAAAGATAGTTTATTTAACCTTTTTATTTTATACAAAATAATCTATAATTTTGCAAAAATATTTCTCAGGGATTAAGCGGATGAAACAGAAACTTTTATTCAACGGATCTGAACAATACGTAAAATCGATGAGAGCAAATATTTTAACTGCGGATACATGAAACAGGTGAAAGTAAAATCTGTGCCGGATTGTGCTATCAGAAGTTAAATAATAAATAATAAAAACTTAAATTTTGCCATCATCACAACACTTCATCAATCACGTAAGAATACCTGAGAACAATGACTGGGTAATCTTTATCCTCGTGGGCTGTATATTTTTATATGTTTTTATGATGAACGTCATAGAAAGGGATGCCAGTCTCAGGGATTTTCTGCTTCAAAAGTATTTTGATGCCAGCAACAACCTTCCCAGCTGGATTATCACTTCTTGTGTGACGACCCTCACCCTATCTGTTCTGATCTCACAGTATATTCCTATTGTACCGAAATACATTGCCGATCTTCAGCTTTTGGGGTATCAGCTTAATAAATTTGGGTATACTTTGCTGGCTGTGTTGTTTTTTTATTTAATAAAATCAACATTTGGTTTTTTATTTTATCAAAGTATAGGGGACGGAAAAAAATGGACTATTTTTTATTTTACCTCCACAAAATTTTATTTTATCCTTACATTTTTGTTAATAATTCTTTGTGTAGCCCATTATTACTTCCCTATCGACAGAAATAAAATGTTCTTGTATTATTTGTGTTTCTTTTCTTTTGTATTCATTTTCAAAGTTTTTTTCTATTTATTTCACAAGAACAAGATTCTTCCTGAAAAATGGTATTATAAATTTTTGTATATTTGCACCCTCCAAATCGCACCATTATTATTGCTTTGGAAGTTGTTATTTTTTTAATAAATGTCAATGATGAGAATAAAGTCTATATTGGTTTCTCAACCAGCGCCTAGTGAGTCTTCTCCATATTTGGATATAGCGAAGAAGGAAAAAATAAAGATTGATTTCCGTCCATTTATCCACGTCGAAGGAGTTGACAATAAAGAGCTCAGAACACAGAAAATAGATCTGACGCAGTATACCGGTATTATTTTTACCAGTAAAAATGCGATTGACCATTACTTCAGACTTGCGGAAGAACTTCGTTTTGCCGTTCCGGATACAATGAGATATATCTGCCAGTCGGAAGCAATTGCCAACTACCTTCAAAAGCATATTGTGTACAGAAAAAGAAAAATCAGCTTTGGGGAGAAAAATTTCTCAGACCTGCTTCCTCTTTTCAAAAAATTCCCAACTGAAAAATATCTGTTGCCATCTTCAGATGTTTTAAGCCCGGATATTGTGAAAACCATGGATGCATCTAATGCAGACTGGACAAGAGCAATCATGTACCGTACCGTATGCAGCGACCTTACAGACATCAACATTAAAGATTATGACATGTTGATCTTCTTTAGTCCACAAGGAATCAAATCGCTACAACAAAATTTCCCTGACTTCAAGCAGGATGAAACCAAGATCGGAGTTTTTGGAAACACGACGTTGGCTGCTGCAGAAGAAGCTGGATTAAAAGTAGATTTAATGGCGCCTACGAAGGAGACTCCTTCTATGACAATGGCCCTTGAAAAGTATATTAAAGCACTTCATAAATAGTCTTTAATTATAAAAATACCATCAACCATCTTTTCAATAAAGGAAAGATGGTTTTTTTTTACCTAAATTTGAACGAAAATTAACATTGAATGAGACGTCTGCATAAATTGCTTACTTTCAGAAGGAAAGTATAAAGACAAACTCTGCTCAATAAAAAATCAAAATATCCGGATGAAAGCTCCACAGGCAAAAAAAATAGAAAAAATAATAGAAACCCACGGCGATAAAAGGATCGATAATTACTTTTGGCTGAATGAAAGGGAAAACCCTGAAGTCATCAAATATATTGAAGAAGAAAATGCCTACGAAGAATTCATCATGAAAGATACAGAGGCTCTTCAGGAAGAGCTTTTTGAAGAGATGAAAGCCCGTTATAAAAAGGATGATGAATCTCTGCCTTATTTCTTTAATGAATACTGGTATATTGTACGTTATGAAGAAGGCAAGGAGTATCCTATTTTCTGCAGAAAGCACAAAAGCCTTGACAACGAGGAGGAAATTGTACTTGATGTTAACATACTGGCGGAAGGCAAAGAATTTTTTGAAGTAGGAAGTGTAGCGGTAAGCCCCGGTAACGAACTGGCTTCTTTTTCTTCTGATGACGTAGGAAGAAGAATTTATACGCTTAATTTTAAAAATTTAAAGACAGGAGAAATTTTACCGGACACTATTCCAAATACAACAGGAAAAGCAGTTTGGGCGAATGACAACCAGCATGTTTTTTACATTAGAAAAGACAAGAGTCTCCGTGCATTCCAGGTATACAGACATCAATTAGGAACTGATTCTTCAGAAGACATACTGATTTTCCATGAAGAGGATGACACTTTTGATGTCAACGTATTTAAAACAAAATCTTTACAATATATTTTCATTGCAAGTTCAAGTACTATTTCTGATGAACATCGTTTTATTCCTTCTGACAATGTATTTGCAGAATGGACGGTAATACAGCCAAGAATTGATGATCTTGAATATTCAGTAGAGCATTATGAAGATGAATTTTACATCATTACCAATGCTGACGATGCGATCAATTTTAAAATTGTAAAAGCTAAAATTGATAATTGTGGTATGGAAAACTGGGTAGATGTTATTCCACACCGTGCTGAAGTTTTGTTAGAGGGCTTTGAAATTTTCAAAGATTATCTGGTTCTTGAGGAAAGAGAAAGAGGATTGCTTCAGATCAAAATTATTGATGAGAAGACACAGGAATCTTATTATTTACCATTCTCCGATCCTACTTATACAGCTTATATCGGAATTAATCTTGAATTTGATACGGAAATTTTACGCTACGGTTATACCTCTCTTACACAACCTAGTTCTACGTATGAGTATAATATGAAGGACAAAACCACAACACTGCTGAAACAACAGGAAGTACTGGGTGGAAAATTTGTTCCTGAAAATTATATTTCAGAAAGAATATGGGCAGATTCGAGGGATGGAAAGACCAAAGTTCCTATTTCATTAGTATATCATAAAGACACCAAAAAATCGGCTGATACGCCACTTCTTCTTTATGGATATGGGAGTTATGGACATACCGTTGACGCCAGCTTCTCAAATGTAAGATTATCTATTCTTGACAGAGGCTTTATTTATGCTATTGCCCACATCCGTGGTGGAGAATATTTGGGAAGAGAATGGTATGAGGACGGAAAAATGTTATTCAAGAAAAATACATTCTTTGATTTTATAGATGCAGGGAAACATTTAATCAAAGAAAATTATACTTCATCGAGACATATGTACGCGATGGGAGGAAGTGCCGGAGGTCTGTTGGTAGGCGCTGTGGTCAATTACGAACCTCAGTTATTCAACGGAATTGTAGCACAGGTTCCTTTCGTAGACGTTGTTTCCACAATGCTGGATGATACGATTCCTTTGACTACCGGAGAATATGATGAATGGGGAAATCCAAATGATGAAGAATACTACCATTATATGAAAGACTATTCTCCATATGATAATGTAGAAGCTAAAGATTATCCACATATGCTGATCACAACAGGATTCCACGATTCTCAGGTGCAGTATTGGGAACCTGCCAAATGGACGGCAAAACTTAGAGAACTAAAGACAGACAATAATATTTTAGTCTTTAAAACTGACATGAGTTCCGGACACGGAGGAGCAAGCGGAAGATTTGAATCTCTGAAGGAAGATGCATTAGAGTATGCATTTCTGTTGAAAATAAATGATAATTCATAAATGATCAATGATGGATAGCCTTGATTATAACACAATTTTTGCTTCTAAAACAAAGCAGCTAGCCGTCACTATTATTAAGGAATTATCTAAACAGCCCTATAACGAAGCGTTTTCAGTTATCAGAAAGCAAATATACAGATCTTCTACATCCATGGCAGCCAATTACAGAGCCATGTGTAGAGCAAGATCAAAAGCTGAAAGATTTTCTAAAATATCCATAGTGATAGAGGAAACTGATGAAACTTTATTTTGGCTTGAAATGTTGGAAGAACTGGAATATGTTCAAAAAACAATTTTAACAGATATAAAAACAAACACTGAAGAAATACTGAAAGTAACTTCTTCGTACAGAAAAATGCTAAAGGAATGACTTTATCATTTATCAATCATTATTTATTATTTATCAAATTATGATCAACGAGTCCGAATATTGGAAAAAAATAGAACAGTTCTTCGAAGACAATTTCCAGACTGAGAAGAACCCGCCCATAGAAACCCTTTTATTTTTGATCGGGTTGCAGGAGTTGGGAAGCGGCCAGCAGAAATATACTAAAGAAGACAAGGTAAACCTGATTCATATTGCTGTGTGCAGATTGCTTGAGCCTTTTGGCTATTATAAATTCACACACTATGAAGACGGATGGCCTCAGTTTGACAAACTGGAAGACCTTCCGGAATTAAAGCCCAATGAGCAGAGCTTACTTATGAAAAAGGCGATTATTCATTACTTCCAGGAAGAAGAGCTTTTGTAAGAGCTGGAAGCTGGAAGAAAGAAGCAGGAAGTTAATAACTGTATATAAATAAAAAAGAGGGTTTTTCTATGGAAAAACCCTCTTTTTTATAAATAACTGTATTCTATACATTTTCAAATTTTATCCAATCAGTTCTTCAAGTTGACTGAGTCCCATAGTAAAACCTTCTTCAAATCCCATCTCCAAGATTTTTTTCATAACTTCCTCAGAATGGTAATGGATATTGATCGTCACTTTGGTTCCCTCTTCTACTCCGGTAAAACCGAGCAGCCATTTTGACCTTGGAAAATCTTCATTGATTTTTCCTTTTTCATCACAGAAAGCACTCATCCAGTCAAGACTTCTGTGTTCCGTAATTTCGCCATACTGAGACTGAGCATACATAGGTCCTTTTTCACCGTTTGGTCCTATCATGGCGTACATCCAGATTCCACCTGCTCTGAAATCCTGTTTTACCGTTTGACATCTCCAGGGTTTAGGTCCCCACCATTGATCCAATAATTCGGATTTGGTAAAGTGATTCCATACTGTTGAAACATCAGCTTTATAGATTTTCATGACATAAATAGAGGCTGCATCAAAATCTTTGTTGAAAATGATATTAGATTCCATATATTTTTATTTTTAATAAAGTTAGCACTTTATTTATTGAAAGGGACTTTTCATATGACAAGTAAAAGATAATTCATAAATAATTGTTAAAAAACACTCTTTTAAGAAAAATAAAACAATTATTTGGCTCGTTTTTTGTTTATGTAGTCTTAAAACAATTAATTTTAACATTCATTTTTCCAAAACATATATAATTAAATAATGAATAACAAATTCATCCCAATAATTTCAGTGTTTATGACGATCTCACTGATTGTCTTTGTGACGCTCCAATTTTATTGGTTGAAAGGCTATTACGGTGTACTGGAACAGGATTTTTCAAATAAAGTGTATGCAGTTTTGGAAAGTACTTCAAAAAGTATTGAAGAGATTGAAGCCGACAAATATCTGAATCAGGATTATAAGGACTTCAGAAAAAATATTCTTGCGAACAGCAAACAGCCGTCTTTAACGACTATTCAACAGGTTGAAGACTCCGGTACTCAGAGACAGATTATTTACTCCAAAAATATTATTGAAAAAACGCAGCTGCCGATTTCTCAAAAAGGAGATTCTATCAAGCTGACAACATTATATACAGACGAGGCAGCCTATAAAATAAAAAGAGATACCACTAATCGTGAGCTTCTTACCACAGATATCAATCAGGAGATTGAAACCGGAGATTACTCCATGAAAGAATTTGTGAAAGTATATGGTAATAATCTCCCTATCACCAAAAGAGTGGATCCGAAAACGCTTGATTCCGTGATTGCTAAAGAACTTAAAATAAGAGGAATATCTGCCAAATTCGGATATGGAGTTCTTGACCGCAACAACAAGCTTACAAGCATTGTGAATAAAGCTTACAAAGAGAAGAAGGACAGTAACATCTACAGTTTTCCACTTTTTGCAGATAAAAAAAATACACTGTACAGCCTCGCATTGGTTTTCCCTAAAAAAGAATACTCACTGGCGATGAACAACTGGCCAATGCTTTTAGGAACTTTTCTTTCTCTTCTTACTATTCTTGGAATTTATATTATTTCCATCAATTATATGATGAGACAGAAAAAACTTGCTGAAGTAAAAACAGACTTCATCAACAACATGTCTCATGAGTTCAAAACACCATTGGCAACCATTTCTGTAGCAACGGATTCTTTAGCGAATGATAAAATTGCCACCAATCCGGATAAGGTAAAATATTATTCAGAACTCATCAAGCAGGAGAATTTAAGGATGAAAAAACAGGTGGAAAACGTACTTAATATGTCCAAGCTTGAAAGAAATGAAGTGGAATTGTTTTTAAAAGAAACCAATGTAAGAGAATTGATCAAAAGAACCACAGAATCTTTCAATCTGATTGTACAGCAAAGAAACGGTTCGCTTACCCAGAAATTCAACGCCACCCATTATAATTTTAAAATAGACGAATTCCACATTTCAAACATGCTGGTCAACTTACTGGATAATGCCAATAAATATTCTCCTGAAGCACCGGAAATACATGTGGAAACAAGAAATGAAGGACACTGGTATATCATTGAAATTTCCGATAAGGGAATGGGAATGGATACTCAGAATAAAACCAAAATTTTCGAAAAATTCTTCAGGGAAGAAACCGGAAATATTCACAACGTAAAAGGACAGGGATTAGGCCTTTCCTATGTAAAGAAAATTGTAGAACTGCACAAAGGACAGATTATCGTAGACTCTCATAAAGGAAATGGAAGTACGTTCACGATAAAACTGCCAATGAGCTAGAAAAATAAATGATAGATGATAAGCGATAAATGATAAAAAGATTTCTTTCATATCTACCATCATTTATCAATTATAAAGTTTAAACCAAATATCAAAATATAGAAGATAGAGTGAGGAAGTTCATTCTTAATGTTAATTATTAATTATTAAAAGTTATGAGCAACAGAATATTATTAGTAGAGGACGATCAGAGTTTCGGGGCGGTGCTTAAAGATTATTTAACCATCAATAATTTTGAAGTAACACTGGCTACTGATGGGGAGCAGGGACTTAAAGAATTTACAGAAAATGAATTCGACATCTGCATATTTGACGTAATGATGCCTAAAAAAGATGGGTTTTCATTAGCTGAAGATGTAAAAAAGATTGATAAAAATACACCGATCATATTCCTTACAGCAAGAAATATGAGAGAAGATATTTTGAAAGGATACCAGCTGGGAGCTGATGATTATATCACAAAACCTTTTGATACTGAGCTTCTTTTATACAAAATCAAGGCTATTCTGCAGAGAAGTTCTACATTGGAAAATGAGGAACAGGAGCAGTTTAAAATCAGTAACATTTTCTTTGATTCTATGCTGAGACAGTTGAAAGTAGGTGATAAAGAATACAAACTTTCTCCTAAAGAAAATGAATTACTGAAGCTTCTTTGTATCCACAGAAACGATTTCATGCCTAGAGATCTTGCTTTAAGAAAAATCTGGAAAAAGGAAAATTACTTTACAGCAAGAAGTATGGACGTATATATTGCAAAACTTCGTAAGCTCTTAAAAGACGACGAAGGATTGGAGATCATCAACGTCCACGGAGAAGGATTTAGACTTTTGGTAAAAAATTAATCTAAAAATCAAATTATAAATATAAAATTAGCAAAACAATTGAAAATGTTTTGCTAATTTTGTTTCATACCCATGGATATGAAGAATACATTTATAGGTTTGATCGCCGTATCACTATTAGCTACATCTTGTAAGAAGGATGAAAAAGCAACTTATTTAAAAGAAGAAGCCAACGCCGGACAACCCAGCGTAGCTCTTAATACAACCTCAAAAACATCACTGATGGATCAGGCAGGTATTCAATCTTCCTCTACTCCTGCTCCGATGGCTACCGCTCCAGGAATGAACCCTCCACATGGACAACCTGGCCATAGATGTGACATTCCGGTAGGACAACCGCTGAACAGTAAATCTGCTGCTGCTCCAGCTTCACAAAATATAAATACAAACGGAAATAATATTGTTCAGATTGATCCGAATGCAGTAGCACCGGGAAAAATCACTCTTGATAATAACGGGAAGCAGGCAAAAACTGCTCCGGGGATGAATCCTCCACACGGACAGCCCGGACACCGATGTGACATTCCTGTAGGGCAGCCATTAAACAGCAAACCTGCACCAGCTCCTCAACCAGCCCAAGATGTAACAACTCCTGCTCCAGCACCTGCTGCACAGAATCTGGCAATGGGAGAAAAACCTAAGTTAAACCCGGCACACGGAGAACCTTGGCACAGCTGTTCTCTAAAAGTTGGTGATCCTTTGCCATAAATTTCTTATTTTTGCAGATATGAAGCTGTTTCATCTACTTGTAATTGTATTTTGTCTGGGATTTTTTTTAATTCCCAAGGACAATTTCTATGCACAGGCAATGCAGGAAACATGCTGTAAAGCAGAATCTTCGAAAAAAAGTGACTGCTGCAAAAATCATTCTTCAAAAAAAGACAGCGAACATGACAAAACAAAATCATGTAATGATGACTGCTGCTCATCATGTGTTGCCTGCTATACTTTTATTGAAACTCCTTTCTCAAAAAATCTACGTCTGGAACTATCTTATTACAAAGCGAATAAGAATGCCCAGTTCCGATATTCAGATCCTTATCTTTCAGACCGTTTAAAGGAAATCTGGCAGCCGCCTAAGATAGGTTAATTAAAATACCATGGGTTCATTATACTCTATAATGAACTGATTTTTAATTAATTTAAACTTTTAAACAAAATGAAATTACCAATTTCCAGGTTTATACTTGGTGCATTATTCCTATTTACACAATTTATATCTGCTCAGACACTTGCAAAAAATCAGTTCAAGGTAAAAGGGAACTGCGAAATGTGCAAGACAAGAATTGAAAGTGCTGCCAAAAAAGCAGGAGCTAAAACAGCAGTTTACTCTGTTGATCTTCAAACCTTAACTTTAGAAACGGACAAGGTATCTACAGATGATATTCTTCAAAAAGTGGCTGAAGCAGGCCATGATAATGAAAAATTCAAAGCTTCAGATGCTGTTTACAATAGCCTTCCGGGATGTTGTCTGTATAATAGAGATTTGCAGCCATCCCAAGCGGAAACTCATCACGAACACCATACAAATGCCAATGTTTCTGTTAAAAAAGAAAATGAATTCTATGTTAGAGGAAACTGTTCTTCTTGTAAAGCAAGAATTGAAAAAGCATCAAAAGATGCAGGAGCCACTGCTGCAGAATGGAATGCAGAAAAACAAACCGTTATTTTAAATTTTGACCCGTCAAAAACTTCAGCAGATAAGATCTTAAAAGCGATTGCCGATGCAGGTCATGATAATGAAAAATACAAGACTTCGGATGCAACGTACAATGGGCTTCCGGGATGTTGCCTCTATGATAGAGATTTTACTTTTGGTGAAGCCAATCCAAAGGTACATTATGAAGAAGAAACAAAGCAGGGAGATCATAAAGACCACGAGACTTCACCAGCTAAAGAAGACCACTCCCAACATGAAAAAAACATTGACGGTGTAGTGGTAACAGGTTCTAAAGCTGCAACTTCATTGAGCAAGAAAGAAGCAGGTCTTGTTTTTAATATTGATAAAAAAGAACTTTTAAAAGCAGCTTGTTGTAATCTGTCTGAAAGTTTTGAAACCAATGCAACAGTTGATGTTTCTTTCAGCAATGCCGTTACCGGAACAAAACAGCTGAAAATGCTTGGATTGGATCAGAAATATACCAGCTTAACAAAAGAACAATTGCCCGAAATCAGAGGTTTGGCTTCTGCCTATGGATTAAATTTCATTCCGGGAAGATGGATTGAAAGTATCCAGCTTACTAAGGGAGGAAGTACTGTAACAAATGGTTACGAAAGCATCACAGGCCAGATTAATACCGAACTTTTGAAGAATGCAAAAACTCCGGAAACTTCACTGAACCTTTTTTCTGACTTCAATGGAAGAGCGGAAGTGAATATTACCAATGTTTCTCCTATCAACGATAAATGGTCACAAACTTTCCTTCTTCACGGGAACGGAACTTTCGGGAATACGGATATGAATGATGACGGTTTTCTGGACAGACCGAAAGGAACTCAGATCAATGCCGCCTATTTATTGAATTATAATGATCTTGAAAAATCAGGATTCGGATCTCACTTCGGAATTAATTTTATCAGAGATGAAAGAACGGCAGGACAAATTGGTTTTAATAAAAAACTGGCTCAGGACAAACAGCCTTTTTATGGAGTAGGAATTGATATTTCAAGATTCCAGGTTTGGAATAAAACCGGATACGTTTTTAAAGGAAAACCATACCAAAGCATCGGATGGATGAACCAGTATGTGTATCACCAGCAGGATAGTTTCTTCGGACTGAGAAATTATGCAGGACAGCAGCACACGTATTATTCCAATTTAATCTTTGAAAGCATTATCGGGAATACCAATCATAAGTACAAAGCTGGAGCAAGTTTCTTGTATGACGGTTATAAGGAAACTTATTTGTTGAACGACCTGAAAAGAAATGAAATTGTACCGGGAATCTTTGCGGAATATACTTTAACAGGTTTAAAATATACTTTAGTAGCGGGAACCAGAGTGGATTTTCATAATCTGGCAGGAACTCAGTTTACCCCAAGGCTAAATTTCAAGTATGATTTCACGCCTCAGACTATTTTAAGACTTTCAGCGGGAAGAGGATTCAGAACAGCGAATGTATTTGCGGAAAGCCAGCAATATTTTGCATCGAACAGAGCTATTAACATTTTATCCAACGGAGGAAATATTTACGGCCTAAAACCTGAAATTGCCTGGAACTACGGTGCAAGTTTACAACAGGAATTCAAATTATTCGGTAGAAAATCCAGTATCATCGCTGATTTCTTCAGAACAGATTTCCAGGATCAGGTATTAGTGGATCTTGACAAATCTCCTCAGCAGCTGACATTCTATAATCTGGAAGGAAAATCGTTTGCAAACTCATTCCAGACTCAGTGGGATTTCACTCCTTTCAAAAACTTTGATGTAAGACTTGCTTACAAATACTATGATGTACAGGCAGATTATATCGGAGGAAGAAGAGAAGTTCCTTTTATGGCAAAGCACAGAGGATTTGTGAATTTAGCCTATTCTACCAATAAAAATAACAATGGAGGATTCTGGAGCTTTGATACGACTTTAAACTGGGTAGGAAAACAGAGACTTCCTGATACTTCAAGTAATCCGGCAGAGTTTCAGTTGCCAACGTATTCGGAATCTTATGCGGTTCTTAATGCTCAGATCTCAAGAAACTTCAATAAAAAGATCAGAGCTTATGTAGGAGGTGAAAACCTTACTTCTTATTATCAGAAAAATGCGATTGTTGATTTTAAAAATCCTTTCGGAAATTATTTTGACGGAGGAATGGTATACGCACCGATTATGAAGGCCAACTTTTATGTAGGACTGGATGTGACGTTTTAAGGCGGGAAGCTGGAAGAATGAAGCCTGGAGTACTATTAGTCGGTAAATTTCTTATTAGGGATACCTTACTGATATATGTTCTCTGAAATTCATCAGTAGTAACGGAGGAAATCTAAAAGTTACGTAAACCTACAGGAACTTCCTTCTTCCAGCCTCAAGATTCCTTACTAATAAAAAGAATCGGCTTCGATATTGAAGCCGATTCTTTTTATTTATCTTCCAAAGTCATCCTGTACTCTTACGATATCATCTTCATCGGAAGGATTGGACGCATCGGTGTGCTGCCAGATTTCGGCTACAATTCCCCAGCCTGTAAGACCAATTAATCTGTGTCTTTCCCCCTGCTGAAGTTTTACCTGATCTTTTGGTCCATATTCTCCCAATTCTCCTTCTTCATCGGTATTGCTTCTTTTGATCCCTACAGTTCCTTCCACTACCTGCCAGATTTCGGCTCTTCTGTGGTGATACTGCCAGCTTAATCTTGCTTCCGGAGCCACGATAAGAATTTTTGGGCTTAGCTTCCCTCCTATTCTCAAGTTGTCTACATCAATCCCATCAAAATACTGATTGGCAAAATCCTGCGCCTGTGTTTCATCAATTACAAAAAAACCACCCCATGGTCTTGTATCATCTTTAGCTGCAATAGTAAAACCTTGTGTCTGCAGCATGTTCTCTACTCTATCGAATATTTCTTTTTTTTCTGTACTCATACAGCTATATTTTTAAATTAAAATTATTTATTTGATTCTTCTTTTGACATTGAATATGGAAAATCTTTTTCCTGTGAACCTCTTTCTTTATTTGGTTTGTTATCCATTTTAAAGTCTAACACAGCTCCTTTCATCAACTCTTTATGGCTCAACCAGTTTTTGGAATAAGGCTGTTGGTTTACATTCAGTGATTTTACATATAGATTTTCGGAATTATTTTCCGGAGCTTTTATTTCAATTTTCTTACCATTTTCAAGATGAATGGTGGCTTCTTTAAATAATGGTGCTCCCAACACATACTGATCTGTTGCCGGGGTTACCGGATAAAACCCAAGCGCTGAGAAAATATACCATGCAGAAGTCTGTCCGTTATCTTCATCTCCGCAATATCCATCCGGAGTGGCATGATATAATTTATTCATTACCTGTCTTGACCAATATTGAGTCTTGTAAGGTGCTCCTGCATAATTATACAGATAGATCATGTGCTGAATAGGCTGGTTTCCGTGGGCATACTGACCCATATTCATGATCTGCATTTCTCTGATCTCATGGATAACACCACCATAATAACTGTCATCAAAAACAGGAGGTAATGAGAAAACCTCATCGAGTTTGGCTTCAAATTTCTTTTTTCCACCCATCAGTTCTGACAGTCCGTCAATATCCTGGAAAACAGACCATGTATAATGCCAGCTGTTTCCTTCTGTAAACGCATCACCCCATTTGAAAGGGTTGAAAGGTTTCTGGAAGTTCCCGTCTTTATTTTTACCACGCATCAAACCTGTTTCCTTGTCAAAGACATTTTTATAATTATAAGCTCTCTTCTTATAAATATCAATTTCTGAAGCGGGTTTCCCCAATGCTTTTCCTAGCTGATAAATTGAAAAATCGTCATAAGCATACTCTAATGTTCTTGCCGCATTTTCATTGATTTTCACATCGTAAGGCACGTAACCTAATTCATTATAATACTTTACTCCTGCACGGCCTACTGCTTCTATAGGACCTTCGTTATTCGCTCCGTGTTTTACCGCCTGCCAAAGAGCTTCCGTATCGTATCCGCGAAGTCCTTTGATGTAAGCATCTGCAACAACGGATGCAGAATTGTTTCCAATCATAATATCAGAATATCCCGGGCTGCTCCATTCTGGTAAGAATCCGCCTTCTTTGTAAGCATTAGCCAATCCTTCCTGCATTTCTACATTGATGCTTGGGTAAACAAGGTTAAGGAAAGGGTACAAAGCACGGAAAGTATCCCAGAATCCGGTTCCTGCAAACATTCTTCCGTCAACAATTTTACCGTTGTAAGGACTCCAGTGTTTTATTTTATTCTGAGCATCCACTTCATAGAGTTTCTGCGGGAAGAATAAAGTTCTGTACAAAGAGGAGTAAAAGGTTCTCATCTGCTGATCTGTACCTCCTTTTACGTCTATTTTGCCTAATGTTTTGTTCCAGATATTTTTAGCATCGGTTTTTACCTGTTCAAAATTTTTGGCTCCGATTTCTCTTTTCAGATTCAGTTCTGCCTGTTCAAAACTGATGAATGAAGAGGCTATTTTTGCATAAACCGTTTCTTTATTTTTAAGCTTAAAACCTACGACAGCTCCTGTATGATCGCTGGTAATTTCTAATTGGTCATTAACCAGCTTATCGTCTTTCCAGGTTTTTGTCAGTTCAAAATCTTTATCAAACTGAACGACGAAATAGTTTTTAAAATTATCATATTTCCCGGTAGAATATTTTGTAGTATACCCAATAATTTTTCTTTCTTTAGGTAAAATTTTGATGTAAGAACCTTTGTTCAAAGCATCTACGACGATGTAAGCACTGTCTGTCTTGGGAAAATCAAATTTAAAATAGGAAGCTCTTTCTGTAGGTGTAAATTCTGTAGTTACATTGATGTCCGCAAGGTATACACTATAGAAATAAGGAGTTGTAACCTCAGCTTTGTGACTGAACCAGCTCGCTCTGTCGTCTTCTTTAAATTTCACTTTTCCTACTCCCGGCATGATGGCAAATGCGCCGTAATCATTCATCCAGGGAGAAGGCTGATGCGTTTGTTTAAATCCTTTTATTTTATCTGCATCGTAGGTATAAGCCCATCCGTCACCCATTTTACCGGTCTGCGGCGTCCAGATATTCATTCCCCAGGGAAGTCCGACTGCCGGATAGGTATTTCCGTTGGATAAGGAAGGCTTGGACTGCGTTCCCATTAAAGGATTCACATAATCTACGGGAGATATGTTCTGACCCAGGGCCCACGCCTGTAACAGCAGTAAGCAAGTAGAAAATATAAACTTCATTGTATCGTTTCGTTTGTTAATTTATATAAGCTTTTTTAATGCATAGCTGGCCGCTCCAAGAATGGCTGCATCTTCAAATATAGCGGAAATTTTAACCTGCAAGTTAATATTATTCTTTATTAAATTCTGAATAAATCTTTGTTCAAAATAAGGGTATGCCTTCGCAATATTACCCCCTATAACTAAAACTTCCGGTTTGTAATGATCTACATATTTCACAATAAATTCAGAGAAAGAATCTGCATATTCATCAAATATTTGGGTTTGTATTTCTGCTGGTTTATCTAACAAATCTTTAGTCCCCGAAATTTCTTCTCCGGTGAGTTCTTTATAACGATTCACAAACCATCGTGTTGCCAGATAATCTTCACTGATAGAGTTTTTAAAAGGAGAATCCCATAAGTCTTCATCGGTAGCGAATTCACCATTGAAGAATGTAGTTCCCAATCCTGTACCGAGTGTCACTCCAAAAATCCTGCTGAATCCCTGAGCGCATCCACCGAATACTTCTCCTTCCATAAAAGCTGCAGCATCATTTACAAAATGAATCTGTGCCTGAGAAACAGAAAGTCTTGTAGCCAGCTCTTCTTTGATATTTACCTGATAGATATCGATGAATTTTCCCTGCTGCATCAATGATATTCCATTTTCATAATCGAAAGGCCCTGGCATTGCAACCCCAATTAAAAGATCTTCTTTTACCAGATCATGGGCCACTTTATGAATGGCCGCAACCCATGCGGAGAAAATAACTTCTTTGTGTTCAAAAGCATCTACATGTTCTCTTACATAGGTGGATGAAATGATTTCGCGTTTTTCCGGATCTACCTGAGCCAGCGTGATATGTGATCCTCCGATATCTATTCCTACTATATTCTGCATTATTTATTATTTTAAATTCAAACATCCTTTGACTGAAAAAACAGACAAACAGGAGTACATCACCTGTCTGTCTGCTTTGTATTTCAGACTTTATATTATTAATTCTGATAACTACTTCATTATCTGAACCTTACTTCACAATCACCTTACCAGTCGATAGTACTTTACTGTTTGAGGATGTAATTTTGTAAATATAAGTACCACTGATTAAATCCTGTGTATTAACTGCGTTATTATTTTGATTAATACTCTGTTTTTTGAACAATTTTCCTGAAGCATCATACAATGCCACTTCACTTGCAGAGTTATCGCTGATAACAAAGTGAATATTATTTCCTCTTTTCACAGGATTCGGATAGACAGCGCTGCTCTCTTTTACAGATTCAATATCTTTCACGGCAAGAGATGAAGCACAGGCAACATCTGTTCTCCAGTTCGCATCTGTCATATTGATCAGGGTTGCAAAGTGAGTATTTGCTGTAGCATCTAATGCACCTAAACCACTTCCTTCATCCATTTTCCAGTTGGCTTCAAGACCTGTGGAGTTGGCTGGAACATTACAGTTGTTACCTAATATTTCCTGAGGAGTCAAGGCTCTTTTCCAAACTCTGAATTCATCCAGGAATCCGTTGATTGTACGGGAATTATCATAATTTCTACCCAGATAAAGAATACCGTTGGCATTGAAATTACCCGTCACTGCTGAACTTGCATCCAGGTTTCCATTGACATAAATTTTCATTGCTGCACCGTCATAAGTGGCTGCAATATGGTACCATGTATTGGTATTAAATGCTGTATTACTGTTAAGCTTCACCTGAGATGAACCAAAACTCAAAATAAACTGAAGCTTATTATTGGCCAGGTTTCCATCTCCGAAACGAAGCATTGCCGAGTTATTATCTCCCACTTCAATACCCATTACTGATGAAATATAAGGGAATCCTGTTTTGAAGGCATTTACTTTTACCCATCCTTCAAATGTCATCGCATTTCCACTCAGGTTAAATTGGCCTGCATTCAGATAGTGTGTGCTTCCGTTAAAAGAAAGAGATCTTGCACCAGGACTTGTAACAGGAGCAAAACCGCTGTTGAATGATCCTTCTCCTGAATAGGTACTTGTAGTTCCTCCAGCACACCCTGCCTGCACTTTCCATACATAGTTTGTATTTGGTGTCAGGTTTTGTAATGAATAGGAATTGGTGGTAATATTCGGGATTTCAGACCATGTTGTGGCTGCAGTAGTTTTATACTGTAATGTATATGAAGTTGCATTTCCTGCATCCCATGACAGCTGGGCAGTATTACCAAGGAAACTTCCGGAAGTTAATCCTGATGGCGTAGTGCAGCCACTTCCGGAGTTAAACCTTGGTGCAAAAATATAAGTACTTGTTAATGTCGGTGAGCAGTTGGACTGTATTCTCCAGTCGTAGTCTGTATTCAGTGTAAGGTTATTGATTACAATATTATTTCCTGAATAATTATTCGCCGCGTTCGTCCATACCGTTGAATTGGCTGGTTTGTAATCAATTTTGTAAGATTGGGAAGCGTTGGAAGTCCAGTTCAGTTTTGCTGAAGTTCCTGTTACATTGGAAACATCCAGTCCCAATGGCGGATCGCAGGTTTGTCCCTGAGACCATGAATATAACTGACCGCTTAAGAGCGTATTTTCGTTGTAAAGGATATTGGAACCTGTACTCAGATAGCTGGCAACATTTGTTCCTGCCAGGTCATACCACATGAAAACGCCGTATTGGTCATTCTTTGTATTGGTCGCTAAGTTTGCCAATGTCGTTGCAGAAGTTGAGCTTGGATTCGAGTTTTGAATCCATGTAGCAGCTGCTGAGATTTTGGATTTATTAAGAGGAGGAACTACAGGTGCATTGTATGTACTGTACATTGCATTCCAGGTGTAATCGATATAATTTCCGGCCAGATCTCCGTTGTAAGTTTGTCTTGTGGTAGCGGGTCCGTAATAATAGAATGTAATCAGTTTATCTGGCATTGCTGTTTTCAATTCCTGCAAAAGCATTACGAAGGAGCTGTTATTTGGCTGTCCTGTTCCGTTATTTCCGTAGCCTGCATATTCATCATCAAGGTCTACTCCATCCAGTCCGTAAGTGTAAACAGTGTGAGCTACCTGTAAAGCGAAATCTTTTGCCGCCTCACGATTAGGGAAGTTAGAAATCCCCGCTCCCTGATGGTTTCCTAAAAGATCCAGAAGTACTTTTATTCCTTTTTGCTGTAAAGGTTTTACGTAGGTATTGACATCATTTAGGACTTTAGTAACGTTGTTATTATTTGAGATATAAGCACGGTTTTTAGAAACATCATAGTTGATGTTGGCTGCAAAAATAATCGCAACGTCAAAAAGTTGTCTGTTGGTATTCTGCAAAGTATAAGAACCTGCATTCAGCATATTATTGTTGTTCACTTCCACATAGCAGACTCCTAAAGGATCAAGCTGCTGTGCTTTGAGTTGAGGAGCAGTCTGGAGCATGAGTGCCATTAAGGGAATAAAAAAGGATTTTTTTCTCATAGTATATCAATTTTGTAGTAGAAAAAATCATTGGGCCGAAGCCCAATGACTGGTTTTGTTATTTTACAATTAGTTTTTCGGATTGTTTTAAACTTCCGTCATGAGATTCAAACTGAACAATATAGCTTCCTGCTGAAAGTCTTGTCAATTCAATTTGATTATCTCCGGAATTAAGTGATTTTGTGTCTACGATTCTTCCATTAAAATCATAAACCGTTAATTTCCCTTTGCTGTATTCATCCGGAACAGAAACTGTAAGTGATGAAGATTTACTTACCGGATTCGGATACAATTTGATTTGATTTTTAATATTGGTCTGTCCTGCACTTATTGCCTTTTGGCTTGAAGCATTTCTTGCCAATAATGAACTTCCTGTTGCACATGGCAGATCTGTTCCCCAATTGGGAGCATCAACACCTGTTAAGGTTAAAGTCACTCCGTTTCCGGATGTATCCTGAACTGTAGAACCGCTACCTTCGTTAAACTTCCAATAAGCAGCCAATGATGTTGCCGGAACCAATACATTACACATATTCTGGCTGATTTCCGTCTGGCTCAATGCACGTTTCCAAACTCTTACTTCGTCTATTTTGCCATTGAAATTTCGGGAAGTATTGTATAGATAGCCTACATTGAACGCTCCGGTTGAATTTACACTTCCGGTCTGTGCTTTAGTTGCATCCAGAACACCATTAATGTAGAGTTTCATATTGGCTCCGTCATATGTTGCTGCCACATGATACCAGGTATTGGCATTCAAAGCGGTTGCAGAAGCCAGTTTTTGCTGAACATTATTAATACTTACTACAAACTGAAGCTTATTATTGGCCAGGCTGGCATCCCCTAATCGCAGGAATGCGGAATTACTGTCGCTTACTTCAGTTCCCATGATAGAAGAAATATATGGAGATGCTGATTTAAATGATGAAGGTTTGATCCAGCCTTCAAAAGATAATGCGGAACCACTCAAGTTCATACTTCCGGCAGCCCCTGATTCAGTGCTTCCATCCAGAGATAATGCATAAGAACCTGTAGGGGTTGTTCCTGAGGTACTGGTAAATCTTGGTGCAAACATGTAAGCACTTTTCACGCTGCAGTTGGTTCTGATTCTCCAATCATATTCAGTATTGGCTGTTAAGCCTGAAACAGTTACAGAAGTAGCGCTCGTTGCAGATACGGCGTTCGTCCATGTTGTTGAAGAAGCCGGTTTATAATCAATATCATAGGTATTGGTTCCTACGGCTGACCAGTTCAGTTTTGCACTTGTTCCGGTAAGATTGCTTGTGTATAGTCCGATAGGCGCATCACAATTGGTTCCCTGTGTCCAGGATTGTAAAGTACCACTTAAAACGGTCGGCTCTCCGTATAGCGTCTGAGTTCCCGCTGAAAGCTGTGATGTTTCATTAGTTCCATGCAGATCATACCACATAAATACTCCATAACCTCCATTTTTAGTTTGGGTGGCCAGGCTGGTTGTTGTAGAATTGGACGTATTTCCCATCCATACAGCGGCTGGAGAGATTTGTGCTTTGGTAAGAGGAGGTACATTAGGAGCGGAGAATGTTCCGTACATTGCATTCCAACTGTAATTAACATTATCTCCAACTCTGGCTCCGTTCCATGAAAGTCTTGAAGCAGCAGGACCATAATAATAGAATGAAATAATCTTATTGGGCAATAATGCTCTAAGCTCCTGAACAAGCATTACAAAAGAACTGTCGTTAGGCTGTCCTGTTCCGTTATTTCCGTATTCTGAATATTCGTCATCAAAATCAATTCCATCAAGACCGTAGGTATTCACTGTATTGGCAAGCTGTAGTGCAAAATCTTTTGCTGCTT
This sequence comes from Chryseobacterium sp. GVT01B, assembly GCF_019970045.1. GTDB lineage: Bacteria > Bacteroidota > Bacteroidia > Flavobacteriales > Weeksellaceae > Chryseobacterium. Next base: position 420,967 of record NZ_JAHXYI010000001.1, on the reverse strand, counting down.
CACGGGTAGGAAAATTACAGATCCCTGCTCCCTGGTGGTTTCCTAAAATAGTCAGGACTACTTTCATTCCTTTTTGTTGAAGTGGCTTTATGTAAGTATCCGCATTGGTAAGCACTTTCGTAACATTATTATTGGAATACAGATAAGCTCTTCCACGGCTGGTATCATAATTAATATTAGCCGCAAAAATATTCACCACATTGAACAGATAGCTGTTCGATGTCTGCAGTTTGTACGCTCCTGCATTCAGCAGGTTGTTGTTATTCACTTCCACATAGCAAATCCCTGTAGGATTAAGCTGTTGTGCGTTAATCAGAGAACCTGACTGAAGCATCACTGCCATCAGTGCGGTAAGGATGGATTTTTTTTTCATTGTATAATTTTTTTAAGGTGCTTTGGTGTCTGAATTTTATATAGCTTTCCCCTGATACCTTCTTTTCAGGAAAGTACCTTAGATAAATAAGCCATATAAAAGGGAGGGCTATGTCAGTAGCTCAGGGTTTTCGTTAAAGGTTTTCCATAACAATTCACCGAATAACGTATTCGCCCATGCAAACCATTCTCTGGTGAATTTTTTGGCATCGTCTTTATGGAAGGATTCATGCATAAAGCCTGTCCCGCCGTGCGTTTTCTGTAGAGTATCAATGCACCATCTGATCTCACTTTTGTCTTTTGTAGTGAGTGCTTTCATGATGATACTCATTGGCCAGATCATGTCAAGTCCGATATGTGGACCTCCTATCCCTTCTGCCAGTTTACCTTTGAAGAAGAACGGGTTATTTTCTGACCACACAAATTTTCTTGTATTCAAATACACAGGGTCATCAGCTTTCACCGCATCCAGATAAGGCAGTCCCAGCAAGCTTGGACAGTTCGCATCATCCATCAGGTTGTAGCTTCCAAAACCATTTACTTCAAAAGCATAGATTTTTCCAAATTCAGGATGATTGTAAATTCCATATTTTTTGATGGCTGCATCTACCTCATCAGCAAGGCTGTTCAGCTGTTGAGCCAACGTTTTTTCATTTTTAATCTGAGCAACCATTTCCGCTGCCTGACGTAAACTTACGACAGCAAATAAATTAGATGGAATCAGGAATCCATAAATGGTAGCATCATCACTTGGACGGAACATAGAGCTGATAAGACCTACTGGTTTTGTTGGATAACCATATCCTCCCATAGGAACTCCATCTGTTGCCCACGCTGTTGTACGTTCAAATTTGTAAGGTCCCAGATCATTTTTTCTCTGCTGTTCTGTGAAAGTCTGCAGAGTAAGTTTAATTCCTTTCAGCCAGTTGGCATCGAAAGGTTTTGTGTCTCCTGTTGTTTTCCAGAAGTGGTAGGCCAGACGGATAGGATAGCAAAGCGAGTCTATTTCCCATTTTCTTTCATGGGTTCCCGGTTTCATATCGGTATGGTCATATTCTTTCCATTTACTGATCTTCTGGTCATCGTTATAGAAAGCGTTTGCATAAGGATCTTTCAGGATGAAAGTCGTCTGTTTGTGAATTACTCCTGAGATCAGTTTGTGCAGCTTTTCATCTTTTTTAGAGAACTGCAGATAAGGAAATACCTGCGCAGAACTGTCACGAAGCCACATCGCATCAATATCTCCTGTGATGACGTAAGTATCCGGCGTTCCGTTGGCTTCACTATAGAAAACAGTAGTATCTAATGTATTCGGAAAGCTGTTTTCAAAGAGCCAGCTGAGTTCTTTGTTTTTAACTTTCTTTTTAAAAGCAGCGATAGCATTTTCTACGGATTCGCTGGTAAAATGTCTTTTCTCTTTAGGAACACGGACAACAGGAAAATCATCCAGCACTAAATTTTTAGCAAAAACATTTTGAGTAAACAGCAATCCGGCTCCTGCCAGTGCACTTGTTTTAATAAAATTTCTCCTTTCCATTGATACTTTTGTTTCGTTTATTTTTATAGTCTTATTTTACCGGCTTGCTTCCCATTACAAATCTCAGTTCGCCACCGTTCATAATATCGCTGTGATTCAGCTCCCAGCTTTTGTATTCTTTTCCGTTCAAGAACATTTTCTGAACATAAATATTCTTGTCAGATATCTTGTCAGCGATCACGGTGAACGTTTTTCCATTCTCTAATTTTAATGATGCTTTCGGGAATTGTGGTGCTCCGATAGCATAAACTGGTTTTCCCGGTGTCACAGGATAGAATCCTAATGATGAGAAGATATACCATGCTGACATTTGACCGCAGTCTTCATTGTTAACGATTCCATCAGGTTTAGCGGCGTACATATTGTCACGGATATATTTTACCATTTTCTGAGTCTTATAAGGACTTCCTGCATAGTTGTACAGGTATGGAACATGATGCCCCGGTTCGTCCCCAAATCCTAGAGATCCAATGAATCCTGAGATATCTACGTGCTGCTCTCCTTCCATATGAAGCGCTTCTGTAAAGGTTTTATCCAGTTTTTCTTCAAATCCTTTTTTCCCTCCGTATAGATTCATCATTTCATCAATCTGGTGAGGAACAAAGAAATCATAGGCCCAGATATTTCCGGAAACCCAGTGTGGCTGGAGTTTTTTCCAATCGTTAAGCTTGAAATCTGCTAAGAATTTCCCGTCTTTTTGTCTTGGCCAGAAGTGATTATTTTCTTTATTGAAGGTATTCAGGAAGTTCATAGAACGTTTTTTATATACTTCCGATTCTTCTTTTTTACCTAATTTTTCAGCAAGCTGTTGAATACACCAATCATCATATGAATATTCCAGTGTTGCCGAAACAGAAGCTCCGTTTTCTGATGGGGTGTATCCTAATTTGATATAATCATTAAGACCTCCGCCTCCGTCACTGCTGCTCATTTTGTCCGTTAAAGAAGCATCTTTCATTGCTGCAAATGCTTTTTCTCCATCAATACCCGGAACTCCTTTGGAAATGGCATCCCAGATTACCGAAGCACTGTGATAGCCCAGCATACAGAAATTATCATATCCGCAAAGCTCCCAGATTGGCATGTGGTCTTTACGATCCGTATATCTGCTGATCAGAGAATTGGCAAATTCTTTTGTATGTTTCTGATCCATAATGGTCAAAAGCGGGTGTGTTGCTCTGAATCCGTCCCAGTAAGAATAAGTACTGTAGTTCGTGAACCATTTGGTATTCATGTTTTCCTGAGCGGCAACATAATCTCCATTCACATCCATATAAAGGTTTGGAGCAATGAAAGTATGGTAAACTCCCGTGTAGAAAATTTTTCTCTGGCTGTCTGTACCTCCTGTTACCTGGAATCTTCCGATAAGGTCTCCCCAGGTTTTTTGGGCCGTTTCTTTTGCTTTTGCAAAGTCAATATTTTTTGCTTCGGTATCGAAATTTTCCTGTGCGTTTTCTGTACTCACCGGAGATAAAGATACTTTTACTTCAATACTTTCCTGGTCTTCTGTGGAGAATCTTACGAATGCTTTAGCGTCTTTAGCAAGGGCAATTTTTTCATCATTTTTGATTTTTCCGTCAGCATAAACACCGTAAGACTTAAACGGTTTGGAAAACTCCATTACGAAGTAAGCAAATCGTTTACCTCCCCAGCCATTGCTGTAACAGTAACCTTTGATTTTATTATTGCCTTCCACACTCACTAAAGTATGGTAGATATTTCCGAAGATTTTATTGGTAGGATCAATAATGATGTTAGATTCATCACTTTTTGGGAAAGTATATTTATGAAATCCTACTCTTGGAGAAGCGGTCAGTTCAGCTTTGATTCCATAGCTGTCCAACATTACGGAATAATATCCCGGAGATGCCACTTCTTTATCGTGTGTGAATTTTGAACGGTAACCGGTTTCCGGTTGATCTTCTGATCCCGGGACCATTTTTACCTGTCCTACAGTTGGCATTACCAGAATATCTCCAAGGTCTGCCCATCCTGTTCCACTCAAATGGTTGTGACTGAATCCCATGATCGTCTTACTGCTGTAGTGGTATCCGGAACACCAGTCCCAGTCGCCGCTTTTCGTATTCTGATCCGGACTCAACTGTATCATCCCAAATGGTGTAGTTGCCCCCGGAAATGTATGCCCATGGCCTCCTGTCCCTATGAAAGGGTCAACCCAGGATAAAACATCATTTTTATTTTGTTGGGCACTGGCTACAGACATCAGAGTGGTAAAAAAGCAGATTAGCAGTTCTTTTTTCATGATAAGAGAGGTATCGGAGATTTTTTTGTTTAAAAGTTGGTTTAAAAATAGGAAAACCATTATAAAATTCCCAGTAAAAGGGAAAATTAAGATGATTAACCTATTTTCCTAAACTTTATATTACTGTATTAAATTGAATTCTTTTTCATAAAATCAATGATTTCTGAGATATATCCAAAGGCAATCGCAACTACGGTATCAGCAGCACCGTAATATACTGTTACTTTGTCTCCTTCAGTCAATGCTGCACAAGGGAAAACCACATTCGGTACATCTCCTGTCAGTTCATACAATTCTGCCGGCGCCAACAAATAAGGTTTCGTTCTGTACAATACTTTTGTAGGATCTTCAAGATCAAGCAAAGCTGCTCCCATTGAATATCTGAATCCTCTGCAGGTATTGATCACTCCATGATAGAAAAGCAGCCATCCTTCTTCTGTTTTGATAGGAACAGGGCCGCCTCCGATCTTTGTACACTGCCATGCACTGTCCTCAAAAGGGGTTACTTTCATCACACAACGGTGTTCTCCCCAGTACTTCATATCAGGACTATAGCTGATATAAATATCTCCGAAAGGCGTATGTCCGTTATCACTCGGACGGCTCAACATGGCATATTTACCATTGATTTTCTCAGGGAACAAAACTCCGTTTCTGTTGAATGGAAGAAAGGCATTTTCGCACTGAAAAAATTCTTTAAAATCAAATGTATACCCAATTCCGATGGTAGGACCATTATATCCGTTGCACCATGTGATCCAGTAACGGTCTTCTATGAATGTTACGCGGGGATCGTATTTGTAATCGGATTCAATCATGTCTGTATTTCCTGCCTGCATTTCAATAGGGTCATGATTGATGTCCCAATTGATTCCGTCTTTACTGAAACCAGCAAAAATATTCATCTGTACGGCCTTGTTGTCACAGCGGAACACTCCGGCAAACCCATCCTCAAAAGGAATTACTGCACTGTTGAATATACTGTTGGATGTTGGTATCGCATATCTGTTAATGATCGGGTTTTCGGAAAACCTCCACATGATATCATTGCAATCTTCCGGGCGATCCTGCCAGGGGATCATTACTGATTGAGCTGTCATAAAGTATTTTTTACTTTTTATTTTTAATTATTAAGAATTGATTTGTTGTTCTTTCTGATTTTCCGGATAAGGGAAAGGAACGAATAGAGTGACTAAAAATGCAGGAATGGTAGCAATCAACACCCAGATAAAGAACATTTTGTATCCAATCCAGTCACTGATCATTCCGCTGAACATTCCCGGAATCATCACTCCAAGGTTCATAATTCCTGTTGCAAATGCGTAGTGAGCGGTTTTGTGTTTTCCGGGAGCAATCTGCTGCATCATGTAGAGCATTAAACCTACAAAACCAAATCCATATCCGAAATACTCCACTACCACTGCAATTCCTACAGGCAAAAGATCTGATGGCTGATAATAAGCGAGTAATGCATATACCACAAATGGAATATTGAATGCAGAACACAGCCATATCAAAGATCTCTTCAGTCCGCGGGCTGAGATAAAATATCCTGCCAGTACAGAACCTAAAATGAATGCACCAGAACCGTAAGTTCCATAGACAAGTCCGATGTCAGACGTGGAAAGTCCCAATCCTCCTGAAGTTCTTGGAGCTTTAAAAAATAAAGGAGCAATTTTGATCGCAAATCCTTCTGCAAAACGATACAGAATAATGAAAAGGATACACCATAAAATTTTCTTTTTGGTAAAGAAAGAGGTAATAACTTCCAATAGTTCTTTACGAACATTTCCGGCAGTTTTCTCATCTTTAGGTTTTTCTTTATTCTCTTTTGGAAGAATGAAATAATGATAAATAGCCAATACAAAAAACAATAGTGCATAGATCACCATAATAATCATCCAGGCATTGGTAACTCCTTTTGTTTTTTCTAAAACACCTGCAAAATAAACAAGCGCGCCGCTGCTGATAATCTTCGCCAGATTGTAAAAAGCACCCTGCCAGCCGATATATTTGGCCTGCTCTTTATTGGTAAGAAAACCAATATACGTTCCGTCTGCTACCACATCATGGGTAGCTCCGCAAAATGCTATTACTGCAAAAAGTGCAATACTGTATTTGAAAAAATCATGCATTGGCAGACTTAAAGCTACTAATGCAAACAGAATTCCTATGGCAAACTGAGTAGAAACAACAAAGAATTTTTTTGTTTTATAGATCTCCAGGAATGGACTCCAAAGTGGTTTTAATGTCCAGGAGAACAGGATAAGGGCTGTCCAGAATGTAATCTGTGAATCTGAAACGCCCATATCTTTATACATGATTCCTGAAACCGCATTAATGGTTACAAAGGGAACACCCATTGCAAAATATAATGTTGAAATCCAAAGAATTGGCTGGATCCGACGGGTTCCGGAGTTGTTTTTTCCCATATTTGAAAATAAGATTCTAAATAAAAGAGAACATCTCAAGGATTCATTCAGGCTAAAAAAAAACGAAACTATAAATTTTTTGGAGATTCTACTTTATTCTCCCGCCTCAATGAATGTATCAAATAAATCTGATCTTGAGATGTCTCTTTACTGATGAGTGATTCTGAATATTTTTTATTTCTTATCCCACCATAGCTTAGTGCCTCCGGTATCAGGTCCGTTAAGCATTTGTGCAGCCTGCTGGTAATTATAAAGTGAAGTTTTGGTATCAATAGTGAAAGGAATTCTTCTGATCATTGCTTCTGTACTGATGGCTCCGCCACTGTCATTTTTTCTTACTTTGAAAAGAACCGGATATCCTGTTCTTCTCTGCTCAGCCCATGCTTCTGGTCCGTTCGGATAAAGAGAAAGCCATTTCTGGGTAATAATTCTTTCTAACTTTCTTTCGTTGGTATCTCCGTTATTCCATGCGATCGTAATGGTACTTAACTGAGGGTTTCCAGCAAGTACGTTATTGTCTGCATTTTTCGGATCAAGATAAGGTGCTTCAGTAGAAGTATTATCGGCAAGATAAGCAGCAACATTAGCACTTTTCCCCCATTCTCCGAAAGATTGCTGAACTCCTGTTGTATAGTTGGTTTGAATATCTCCAGCGCCTGCATATCCTCTCAAAGCAGCTTCAGCTTTCAGGAACCATGTTTCTGCAGCGGTGAATAATTTCATTTTACCATCAGTACCGGAAAAATAATCTCCATTGGCAGATTTTGCCTGTGGTTGTGAGAATCCTCCGTAAGTTGACTTACCATTTAATAAATCAATTCCCTGACGTATTCCTATGTATTTCCCTTGTAAGCTTGGGTCAGATGCAGGAATAGCATATGCAGGAAGTCTTGGGTCATTATATCCGTTCATATAAGCCATCAAAGGTGCTCCGATCAAACAGTCTCCCCAAGAATAAATGATAAAACTCAATTCTGACTGTCCTACACTTATTAAAGCGTTATCTGCATTGTCAGTGATTAATCCTGCTGTTGAAGCTAGTGCCTCTTCAGCATATTGTTTAGATTTCGCCGGATCAGCATAACTCATTCTCATCGCTAATCTCAGTTTTAGTGAGTTGGCAAACTTTGCCCACTGAGCCATATTTCCACCGTATACTAAATCTGCTTTTTTCAATGCCGATTTATCTTCTACATTCTGTGTTGCCGACATTGTGATTACTTTCTGCAAATCGTTAATAGCTGCAGTAAGGTCAGCAATAAAATAGTTGTAGGCTTCCTGTTGAGAATCAAAATCAGTTACTCCATTTGGATTAGGCTTTTCATATTTGCTGTAAACTACGGGCCCATGACTGTCTGAAACTCTCGCAGCCGTAATGACTTTCAGAATTTTTTTAACAGCAAATGTTCCCGTAAAATCTACTCCTTTATAGATTTCCTTAGCCGTATTATCTATGATAAGAGAGTAATTGAAAATATCCTGCTGTCTGGCAATAATTCTATTATTCCATCCATCCATCATTGAATAGGTAAGATTATTTACTCCTCCATTAAATGGTGTTGCTGTACTGAACATTCCACTGTACATATCTGCACTCAGGTTAGGGTACAGCTGATAATCTGACTGTAATCCTCTTTGCATGGATTTCATGGGATCAACAACAGCGATAAAATCTGCGTAAAAATTTTCAGGACCTCCCGCTTTTTCCTGGTTATACTGTTCAAAGTCATTAGTACATCCTGAAGCGGAAAACAATAATACAGCTCCGAATGCCAATATTTTAATATGATTGATTTTCATTTTCTTAATTGTAAAAGTTAAAAGTTAGCTTTTAATGATAATCCAATAGATCGGGTAACCGGTAATCCGAATGAATCTACCCCCACTCCACCAGGTGTATTCCCTGATACTTGCTCAGGATCAAACGGTGCTTTTTTATAAAAGAAAAATAAGTTGGTTCCTACTAAGCTTACCGTTGCATTTCTCATATATTTAGATTGAATATCGAAAGTATATGAAATGGAAGCCTGACGTAAACGTATTGTTGTAGCACTGTACAGATAGGCTTCATCAATACCTTTTCCAAATCCTTCTGTTGTTCCTACTGCTTTATAATAATCTTTTGCATTGGTTAAACCTGTATAAGCCTGTCCTGCATTTGGAGTTCCAGGTGCATACACTGCATTTGGGATAGATACACCGCCTGCATCTCTTGCATCAGCTGTAGACTGAGTTACCCCATAGATATCATTTGCTTTTTCTGTAAGGGAAAGTACCTTCCCTCCAAATTTACCATCAATAAGGAAAGATATTCCCAGCTTACCAATGTTAAAGGAGTTATTGAATCCCATAATAAATTTAGGGTTCGGATTACCAAGATAAGAAGGAGTACCTTCTGCTAATGGGATTCCTTTCTCATTCACTAAAATACGTCCCTGATCGTCTCTTTTAAACTTAATTCCGTAAAGATCACCAAAAGATCCTCCTAATTTCAGTTTTGTATAATCCCCTCCTCCTGTTAATGAGAAAAGTTGGTTTTCTGATATAGGTAAACTTGATGGAAACAATTCAACAATTTTGTTTTTGTTGGCAGAAGCATTTAATGTAGTTGTCCATCCAAATTTTTCTGAACTGAAGACCTTATAGGATAATGAAGATTCAAAACCTGTATTTCGGATTTTCCCTGCATTAATATAATATGATCCAGGAGCTATCCCTCCAAAATAAGAATCGATTTTTGTCTCTAACAATTGATTGCTCGTATTGGAGTTGTAGTAAGTAATATCAAAACTTAATTTATTATTAAACATCCTTAGCTCTGTTCCAACTTCAAAAGTTTTATTAAATTCAGGTTTTGGAAACAGGTCCTTATACTTGGGATCAGTAATGAATGAACTTTTTGGAAAAACAAGTGTTCCCGCATCTACCCCAAAGGTATATCCTTTATTATATTCAATCATTGCATTGGAGATATTGGTAGGCAACCCTAATCCTACAGTTGCATAAGATCCTCTTACTTTCCAGAAACTAATGACTTCCGGCAGTTTGAAAACAGATGATAATACAGCATTAGCCCCTACAGATTCATAGTCAAATCCTGTTCTTCCGGTTAAGGCCAAACTGGAATCCCAATCATTTCTAAAAGTCATGTCCACATAAAACATATTTTTATACCCTACTGTAGCACTGGCAAATACGGATTGCACCTGCTTCTTCATATTGGTATAAATATTATGATATCCATCACCAGGGGATCTTTTTTTACCCCATTCAAGATTACTTACAGTGAAAAGGTTAGGGTTTGTCAGATAAGCATTATCAATTTGTCCTATTTTATTTCTTGTGGTATTAATACTTCCTCCTAACGTAAAATCTAAAGAGAAAGACTCACTTATTTTAGGACTACCGATAAGCAACACGTCCCCGTATGTAGAAGAGTTTTCATAGGTGTTTTTAAGCATTCTTCCATTAATTCCTTCATTAACAGCCAGTAAAGTAGGTGCTGAAAAAGCAGCAATATCACGCTGACTGTCTGAAATATTCCAGCTATAATTCCCTCTTACTCTTGCTGTTAACCAGGGATTAATCTGGTAAGATAGTGAAAGCGCTCCATAGGTATTTTTATTGCTTACAGTAACAGGATTACGGTTTAAAATCCAATAAGGGTTCTGTGTTGGCGGGTTTCCTTTAAAACTTCCATCCGGATTAACCTCCCACCAGTTTTGAGCAGGTAAAAATCTTTCTTTATTTAAGTAGGTATAATTATCTGGACCATACTGATCAAAATCGACCCCTCTTGGCAGCCAATACAAACTTGTCAAGGGAGAAAAAGATGCTCCAGGAGTCTGTCTGTTCTTACTTTCCTGTAATGAACCTATGAAGTTGGCATCTAATGTTAATTTATCGTCCAGAAACTTACTTGAATTTCTGAAAGAAACATTATACTGATCAAAATAAGACATGGGAACAACTCCTTTGTTGGTGGTATTCCCAATGGAGAAATAGCTTGTTGATTTTTCATTTCCTGACTGGAAAGACAAGCTGTTTACCCATGTCGTTCCTGTCTGCAGAAAATCTTTAAGATAGTCCTTGGAAGCTCCTTTTGCTCCCCAGCTTTCTGTTGACTGTCCCGGCTGTGATCCCGATACAGAAGGGTCATAAGACAGATAACTGTGCTGCAGTTTTGGAAGACTGTATGCTCTGTCTACGGTAAGGCTCGAACTGTAAGTAATTGAACTTTTCCCGGCACGTCCTTTTTTAGTCGTAATCAAAATAGCCCCGTTACCTCCGGCAGAACCGTACAATGCAGAGGCAGAAGCTCCTTTCAGGAAGTTAATGCTTTCAATATCATCAGGATTGATAGAGCTCAGTACATCTCCGGGATCCGGCATATTGGAATACTGTCCGATATCTGCTGATTTTCCAGTTCCATTGATGATAGGAATACCATCAATTACATACAGTGGTTGTGCACTGTTGACAGACTTATCTCCTCTCATGACTACCCTTACGGAACTACCTACACCATTGGTTCTGTTGATCTGTACGTTGGAAACTTTTCCATTGATCGAATTTAATAGATTGGGAGTTTTCACTTCTGTAAGCTCATCCCCACCAATCTGCTGACTGGAATACGTCAAAGAGCGGGCCTGCCTTTTTATCCCCAAAGAGGTGACTACGACCTCCTCAATACTGTTTGTCTTCGTAGTGTCGGCCGATTTTTTCTCCTGTGCATTTGCAGAAAGTGAAAAAACGAACAGAACAGGTATAACTGCTTTTCTCATAAGGTTTAGATTCGTTAGATTTAATTGAGAATCAAATACATTGCTTTATTTTTCAATACAAAAAAAATTATTGTTTTTTCAGCAAAAATTTGCCGTTTATGTATTAAATTATTTAAAGTTTTGTTAAGATTTAATTCACATTCACAAATCTAAATTTTGTAGCCAGTCCGATATAATACTATTTTATCATAAAACGATATTATTTTTTCAGCAATTTCATTTAAAACCAATTAAACCATTACATATCAATAAAATACATCATTTTAAAATCAATCAAAAAAAGAGGATTTATCATCGTTTTAACAATAATAAACCCGGATATGAATACCCGGATTTTTATTTTATTTTGAGCTGACTATACAAAAAGAGTGAATTTCAAAAGTACATTATTCAATTTTTTTCACTCCTTTAAATTGCTCCTTAAATTCAGTTGGAGTTGTCTTTTTGATTGATTTAAATACCTTATTAAAGTTGGCAATATTGTTAAAGCCTGCTTCAAAAGCAATTTCAAAAACAGTAAGGTTTTTTTCCATCAGCCAGCGTGCAGCATAGCTGATTCTTATCTCATTAAGATAATTAATGAAAGTTTTTCCTGTTCTTTTTTTAATGAATCTGTTGAATGTTACATTACTCATATTCACCATGGAAGCCACTTTATCCAGCGTAATCTTATTTTCAAAATTTTTATGAACAAAGTCGTGGATAATCTTCATTTTATCATTATCAGCAAAGGTTTCAAGCTCAATACTATACGATGACAAAAGTGTTTTGTTTTCTGCCACTGCCAGTTCATTCAGAATCTTCATAATTTCTATGAAAGATTCAAAACTGTTCATCTTTGACAGGTTGAGAAACGAATCTTTTAGTTTTTCAGCGGTTTCAGAAGAAAAAAGAATCCCTCTGATAGAATCTTTCATCAGATTATTGATGGGCTTTAGAATATTTTTCTCCATGAGCGACTGCTGAAAGAAATCCTGGTTAAATTGTATTGTGATCTCGTGGGTTTTCCTGTTTTTGCATCTGTAATTCGCCCAACAATGTGGTAAATTTGGCCCTACCAATACCAGTTCTATATTCCCGATTTCTCCGGTGTGATCTCCTACCATTCTGCGGTAACCTTTCCCTTTGTAGATGAAGTTGATTTCAATTTCCGGATGATAGTGATACGGAAAGTCGAATGATGCTTTGATCCTGTCAAACACGAGAAAACTATCCTCAGGAGATAGTGGAGTTATTTCTCTCAGAATATTTTCTAATTCGCTCATACAGGGAGTTATGAAAAAAGGGTTAATAATATAGATCGCAGTACAAATCTTTGTAAAAATGATAAAATAATATCAATGTAAAAACATATTTCCGATTTATTTTATTCCAAATTTTATATGTCAGACATCAGAAATTTGGGTTTCAATAATTTAATACAGTTCAAATCATGCTTTTTTGTATCTTTAAACTAAAGTTAAAGTATGCCCCAACAGCTTATTTTTGAAGATCACTATAAAAGACTCGGACTGGAAATATTTTCAGGAGAAAATCTGGAGAATTTTAACGGGAACCATTTCAGAACTGATATCAAAGTATTTTTCATTCCTTCAGGATACGAACTTACGGTAGACTTTAATCATTATAAAACAAAGAAACCTTCACTCTTTTTCCTGACTAACCAGCATCTAAGCATACAAAAAGGTAAAGATGAATCTATTCTTCTTTTTTACAACCGTGATTTTTACTGCATTCAGATTCATGATAAGGAAGTGGCTTGTGATGGGCTGCTCTTTCATAATGTATTTGAAATTCCCTTTGTAGAACTAGATCCTTCCGAAACAAATCTTATAAAAGATCTCTTTCAGAATATTAAAGATGAACTTGAATGGAAAGATTCCTCTGCCGAAGAAATGATCAGAACCTATGTAAAACAGATCATTATCCGAGCTACCCGAAAATGGAAAAAACAGAATTTAGATAATGAAACTCTCAGAATACCAGGTAATGAGCTGGATATTTTCAGAGATTTCAGCAGACATCTGGAAATTCATTTCAGAGAAAAACATAATGTGGCAGATTATGCAGACCTGCTTCACATTGCCCCGAAAACCTTAACGCATAAGTTTAAAAATTTAAATCTGGATTCTCCCAATCAGTTTATCATCAACAGAATTTTATTAGAAGCAAAAAGGTTATTATTCTATACAGATAAACCTGTAAAAGAAATTGCTTATGATCTGGGCTATGAAGATCCCGCCTATTTCAACCGGCTTTTCACCAACAAAACAGGAAATACACCGGCTAATTTTAAGAAAAATTACTCCTCGGGAAAAAAGTACAATATTTAAGTCTTTTTATCTATTGAATATGCCATTCCACAGATATATCTTTGTATCATCAAAATCAAACAACATTAAATACAAAAACAAACATTATGAGACGTAACGCAACAGCCGTTTGGAACGGTACCATCAAAGAAGGAAAAGGACATTTAACTACTCAGAGTACAACTTTAAACCAAACTCAATATTCTTTCAACAGCCGTTTCGCGGATGGTGTAGGGACTAACCCTGAAGAATTACTGGCAGCAGCTCATGCCGGATGTTTCACGATGAAACTAGATGCAGAGCTTTCACAGGCAGGATACAATCCTGAAGAGTTAAAAACAACTTCTGTAATCACTCTTGACCCAAATATCGGAAAGATTACAAAATCTGAGCTGACTTTAACGGCAAAAGTTCCGGGAATCTCAGAAGAAGAATTCCAGAAATTTGCTAAAATTGCTGAAGAAGGATGTCCGGTAAGTGCAGCATTCAACTTTGAAATTACATTGAATGCTACTTTGGAAAACTAAACTAAGCTTTCATTTAACATCAATAGGAACGGGCTTTAGCCCGTTTTTTATTTTAAAAACAATTCCAGTGGCTTTAGCCAAAATTTAAAGCCCACAATATCTGTATTGGTAAAACCCTAAATAAAATATACCGAGTGGTATATTTTTGTATATTTGCATATATTTTTAAATCCTTAATAATGTCGAAGGCAGAAAAAACAAAACAGCATATCATCGAGAAAACAGCAACTCTTTTTAATACAAAGGGTTATATCTCGACTTCGCTGTCCGACATTACCCAGGCAACCGGACTGACGAAAGGAAGTATTTACGGAAATTTTGAAAACAAAGATGAAGTAGCGATTGAAGTCTATAAATACAATGCCGGACTATTGAGCAGAACCCTTAGCCGTTCTTTTGGTGATGAATATCCTAAATCCGTGGATAAGCTTCATGCTTTTGTAGAGTTTTACCGAAAAAACTGGAAGTTTGTATTTTCCAATGGAGGATGTCCATTAATGAATGCTGCAACAGAAGCAGATGATTCTTTCCCGGCATTAAAAACTCAGGTTAAAAAATCCTTTGAACAATGGATGGTCAAAATATCAGCCACTATTCTGGAAGGACAAAAGAATGGGGAAATTGATAAAAAAATCAATGCTGAGCAATATGCCTCCTTATTTATTATGCTTATTGAAGGCGGAATACTGCTTTCAAAAACAATAGGTGATCAAAGCTTTCTAAACCACGCTTTAGACAAAATTGCCCACATGATTGATCATGAACTCAATATTCTTCCATCATAAACTATACAATATGGAAACAAAAAAAGTGGCCATCATAGGATACAATAGAATTCCTTTCGCCAGAATGAATACCTCTTATTCAGAACAGGGAAACCAGGATCTGCTGCTCGCTTCTCTGAACGGATTGATAGATCGTTATCATCTTAAAGGAAAAAGGCTCGGAGAAGTTGCCGGAGGTGCTGTTATCAAACATATTTCTGAAAGCAACCTCATCAGGGAAACCGTAATGAATACCACTCTTGATCCTGCAACTCCTGCATGTGATCTTCAGCAGGCGTGCGATACAGGAATTGAAACTGCCATTTACATTGGAAATAAAATTGCTCTGGGCCAGATAGAGTGCGGTATTGCATGTGGTGTGGAAGCAATGAGCAACATCCCGTTTGAATCTTCACCTCGATTAAGAAAAGCTTTGTTAAAAGCGAATAAAGAAAAATCAGCATTCGGGAAATTAAAACAACTGTTAAGCCCGAAACTGAAAGACTGGATGCCAATTCCATACAAAGGACAGGAACCTAAAACAGGTCTGGTAATGGGTGAACATACAGAAATCACTGCAAAATATTACAATATATCAAGAGAGGAACAGGATCAATTAGCTTTGAAAAGTCATCAGAATATGGCAAAAGCTTATGACGAAGGATTTTTTG
Source organism: Chryseobacterium sp. GVT01B (assembly GCF_019970045.1). Classification (GTDB taxonomy): domain Bacteria; phylum Bacteroidota; class Bacteroidia; order Flavobacteriales; family Weeksellaceae; genus Chryseobacterium. The sequence goes on along the minus strand of NZ_JAHXYI010000001.1, from coordinate 405,305 downwards.
ATGATATGATCACTCCAGCTTTTGGCTTAGATAAAGATAATAACCTTCGCCGTGACAGCAGTATTGAAAAACTGTCACAACTGAAACCTGCTTTTGATAAGCAAAACGGAACTTTAACAGCAGGAAATTCGACACCATTTACGGATGGAGCTTCGGCAGTTTTACTTGCCAGCGAGGAATGGGCTAATGCCAACAATCTTCCTGTTTTAGCCTATATCACCTTTTCAGAGTTGGCAGGGATAGAATATGTTGAAAATAAACAGGATTTACTTTTAGCACCCGTTTTTGCTGCTGAGAGAATGCTGAAAAAAGCAGGGATGAATCTCTCAGATTTTGATTACTACGAAATCCATGAAGCTTTTGCTGCACAGGTTTTGGCCACCATAAAAATCTGGGAAAACGATGATCTTGCCAAAAAATTCGGGTTGGAAAAGGCGCTGGGTAAGATTGACAGAAGCAAGCTGAATGTAAAAGGGGGAAGCCTCGCAGCAGCCCATCCTTTTGCAGCAACAGGCGGAAGAATTATCGCTACACTGGCAAAATTGCTTCATGAAAAAGGCAGCGGGAAAGGATTCATATCCATTTGTGCAGCACGTGGACAGGGAGTAACCATGATTTTAGAGAAATAAAATTGAAAGTATGGATAGATTAGCACAATTACAGCAATTCATCGGAAAAGAATTCGATCAGTCACCATCTCCATTTATGAAATGGCTGAACCCAATTGTTCTTTCCGCCGAGGAAGGTCAACTGGAATTTCAATATACGGTAAGACCGGAGTGGCTGAATCCTATAGGTAATCTTCACGGCGGCGTTACCGCTGCTATTGTTGATGATATTATTGGCGCCACCATGTTTTCTTTAAATGAAAATTCTTTCATTACCACTATAAATAATGTCATAGATTATTTTTCAACTGCAAAAGAAAATGATAATATTGTAGCTGAAACTAAAATCATTAAAAGAGGTAAGCAATTCGTAAATGCACAATGCGAAATATGGAATGCAGATAAAACACGATTAATCGCAAGAGGAACCTCGAATTTATTCAAAATCAATAACTAAGTATGAAGAGAGTTGTCATTACAGGTCTTGGCGCAGTGACGCCTTTGGGAAATAATGTCGAAGAATTTTGGCAAAACAGTATCAACGGAGTGAGTGGAGCAAATCAGATTACCCATTTCGATACGGAAAAATTTAAAGTACATTTTGCTTGTGAGGTTAAAAATTTTGATCCAAAACTCCATTTAACACACAACGAAATCAAAAGAAGTGATCTATTTTCACAATATGCAATGTATTCTACCGCGGAAGCTCTTAAAGATTCCGGACTTGAACTGGAAAATATGGATCCGTTTGATGTAGGTGTTATCTGGGGAACAGGACAAGGTGGAATGTGGACTTTCGAAAGCGAGGTCATGAATTTTGCTGCCGGTGACGGAACGCCAAGATTCAATCCTTTCTTTGTGCCAAAATTCATCGCCAATATGGCATCAGGAATGATTTCTATGAAATATGGCTTGCAGGGAATTAATTATACTACAGTTTCTGCATGTGCAACTGGAAATACGGCGTTGATGGATGCTTTCAACTATATCCGTCTTGGAAAAGCAAAAGTCATTGTAAGCGGTGGTTCTGAAGCTGCTATTTCTCCTGCCTCTATCGGTGGATTTTCCATTATGAAAGCCATGTCTACAAGAAATGATGATTTCGCGACAGCCAGTCGTCCTTACGATGCAGAGAGAGACGGTTTTGTAATGGGTGAAGGTTCGGGAACATTGATTCTTGAAGAGTATGAACACGCTAAAGCAAGGGGAGCAAAAATATATGCAGAATTGGTAGGAGCAGCCATGACAGCGGATGCTTATCATATGACGGCACCTCATCCGGACGGAGTAGGCGCAATCAAAGCTATGCAATTAGCACTTCATGAAGCAGGAATCAACACAGATGATATTGATTATATTAATCCTCATGCTACATCTACTCCTCTTGGAGATCTGGTTGAGCTCAATGGAATTAATAAATTGTTTAAAGGAAGTAAAAACCTGGATATCAGTGCCACAAAATCCATGACAGGACACCTGTTGGGAGCTGCGGGAGCTGTAGAGGCCATTCTTTCTATTAAAGCCATTCAAAACGGAATTATTCCTCCAACAATCAATCTTCACAGCATTGATGAGAATATTCCGCAGGATATCAATATTGTATTTGGAGAAGCAAAGGAAAAAAATATTACCTATGCTTTAAGTAATGCCTTTGGATTTGGAGGTCATAATGCCACCATAGTATTTAAGAAGTTCAGTTAATTTGATTAAATAATAATAAAAATCCCTGTATGAAAATCATGCAGGGATTTTTTATTTTATAACTGATTTTAAATCTAAAAAAAGCAGCCAAAATTGACTGCTTCAAAACATAACGAATTATATATTTTCCCAAAAAGAAAATGACTTGTAATTATTGGGCATCCGGGATAAAAAAATCATCGGCATTTTCAGCAATCGGAATATAAAGTCTCTCCCACTCCTTGCTTTTCACCATATCCCAGCTGTGACCGGTTCCTTTAAGGTCTTCAGCCAGAAGAACCACGCCAGGTTTAATTATAAAAGTGGAACCGTCTGTTACTTTAAATCTTATATTTCCTTTGATGGTAATCACATATTGTCTTCTGGGCGCCGGATGTGCATTTTTTTCCCACTCCTCCGTTTTATTGCTCATCCAGAATGTAGTGGTATTCATATGTTTAAGAGTAGGTATTTTTCCTTTCTCAAAAGCACATGATCCGTCAGGATGGTTGATTAGTCTTATGGCAGGAATAAACTCAGTGGAGGTTTCCGCAGTGACACTTACATTTTTATGGTTTTTGTGTTGTGCATTCATAAATCCTACAGTACTTACTACTAAAACAAGGCTTAAGCCTTTCATGATGTTTTTCATTATAAATTTAATTTTTTATTTTTAATTATAAACAGTATCGTAAACCAGCATTCTTTCAAAAAAGGGTTTATATTTCTGAACCAAAGCCAGATGTTCGGGAAGCTTTCCATACGCTTCAAGCTCCTCCAGAGTATCGAATTCCATAGAAGCATTATAGGTAAATGTGCTGTCTAAAACACTTCTCGGGGTGGAAGCGGCAGGCTTTCCATAACGGAGATTTTTCTGATAAGGAAGCTTTTTAAGACCTTCAAAAAAATTTTCAAATTCTTTTACTTCAGACTCCGAAAGATCTTTTCTAAGCCAGAACAACAAATAATGGAAGTACATCTTTTTCTTTTTTATAGGGTTAAACATGGGTAAAGCAGAGGCAAACATATTTCCTGAAACCAGCAGCAGGACGGAAGCCTGGACTGAGCGGAATAAAAATTTTCTTCTTTCCATTGTCATTTATTTTAATTAAAATCTATTCTGTATTTAAGGACAAACTGCCATTTCCGGTCAGAAACTACAGCATTGTTTGAGGGATCATTGGTATAAACAGGTCTGTTCTGGGCATCAAAAGTTAACCGGGAAGACATTCCGTTCATCAGCAGAGAGATTCCGGCATCATAAATCACTGCATTGTCATGAAGTCCTTTCAGGTCTGACAGCTGCATTCCTACTGCAGGCTGAAGCTGAAGGTTTTTCTTTTCTTTATCAAGATAAGGAAGTGTACCTCCCAATTGCACATAATACGTATTTCCGGTTCCGATAACAGGCATTGCATTTCCTGCTCCATTAAGACTCGCTTGTGTAACATCTACAGAAGTTGCAGGATTATTGGTTCCTACATACCGGATATAATTGGGTCCATAGTCGTTGTGCATCGCCATTCCATATGCGCTTATTGACGTTCCCTTTTCTTTGTTCAGCGGTGCATCATAAAATAAATCTACCGCAAAGCTTTTCATATCATCATTCACTGTATTTTTGCCTGCATCCAGATGCCATAATGCATTGTGAATGTAATCAAAACCAGCTCCCAGGCTCAGTACATTCTTTTTTCCTACATAGGTTCCAGAATTAAAAGGTGTAGAAATATTCTCTTTATCTAAAAAAGCATATCTGAAATACCCGGAGAAGTCTTTTCCCGGAGAATTTTTACTGAAGGAAGCTACATTCAGTTTCGGATCTGAAGTTGCCATGGTGTAAGGATCGGCTACCACCAAACGGTAATCAAATCTTCCAAGCTGCCCTTTAATATAGGCACTCAGTTCCCTTACTGTATAATCTGTAGTCCCTGCATTGGATGTTGCATAAGCCGGCAGATCATATAACAGCGTATTCAGAGGTCCTGTGGTAAATCTTGAAAGACCGCGCCATGTGGAACGCCCTGCACCAAAAGCAATCTTATCATTAAAAGCATATTCAGCATAAGCATCCAGAAGGTCAAAGTAATTACTTCCTTTAGCATTTACATTCACATTGGTGGTTCCTCCCTGCAAAACAAACATCAGCTTTTCGGTGGGCTTATAAGTCATTTTTACACGAACTCTTCGAAGAGAGAGGTCAGACAAATCCGATTTTGCCTCATTATTGACAAGGCTTCCGGGGTTAAGCTGTGTATATCTGGCCCACAATTCTGCATATCCGCTAAGAGAAATATATCGTGAGTGTTCTTCATTGAAGTAATGGGTCAATCCGGGGTTATTAAAGTCATTTTTTTTCTGAGCTTCTAATTTTCCCATGAGTCCCACTAAGGAAAACAAAGCAATTGCTGTTTTGAAAGAGGTAGTCTTCATATTTTTCTATTCTTATCTTTTTGTTGATTTCAACGGGACAAAATTAGATCGGGAATGTCTGGACAGGTATTAGAAATCTATTAGAAACCTTATAGAAAACTATTAAAAGGGTTAATGTTTTCTGATAAAAGAAAAATATGAAATACCTTTGTACAGTGCTTTGGGGACAGATGAAAATCAAGCTTTTAAAATCAAAAAAACATTTGAAAACCAAGGTATATAGCCCATAGTATTTCTTTATGAAAATTTTAATTGTAGAAGATAATTCGCGTGTTTCAAGTCTTTTGAAAAGAGGACTGGAGAGCCAGGAATATCAGGTGTATATTTCGGAAGATGCAGAAGATGCTATTGTCCTGCTGAATAAAATATCTTTCGATCTGGCGATTACAGATATTATGCTGCCAAAAATGAGCGGTATTGATCTATGCAAACTGATCAAAGAGAAATACCCTGATCTTCCCATTATTATGCTCACCGCTCTGGGCACGATTGATGAAAAAATTGAAGGATTTGACGCCGGAGCGGATGATTATATGGTAAAACCTTTTGAAATCAGGGAACTTTACGTAAGAATCAAAGCTATTCTGCAAAGAAGATCAGCCAGAAATAAAGAAGCATATCTGACTGATCTGGAATATCATGATCTGAAGATTGATAAAAAATTCAACAGGGTTTTCAGAAACAGAACGGAAATAGAACTCACTCCCAAAGAATTTAAACTCCTGGTATTTCTGGTAAACAATGCTGAAAGAATTCTTACCCGTGAAGAGATTGCAGAAAATGTATGGGGAAATCATTTTGACACAGGAACCAACTATATTGATGTCTACATTGCTTATTTACGGAAAAAGATTGATAAAAATTTTGATCATAAACTGATTCACACCAAACCCGGAGTAGGATTTATTTTCGCTTCACAATTATGAAAATAGCAACCAGAACAGCACTTATCTATTCTATCCTTACTGCAGGCATCTTATTTTTGTTTGCTTATGTTCTCTATTTTGTATCTGAAAAGAACAGGGAGGATGAGTTTAACGACCGTTTAGGATATAAGGTGATCTGGAGGTCAGAATTTATCTTCGATGTCAGAATCAGTGATGAAAAAATCCGTGAGCTTCACCAGCGTAACCAAAAACTGCTGAATGAAGCAGACATCAGTGTTTATAACAGTAAAAAAGAACTTACTTTCACGGATGTTCCTCCTCTTAAAAGCAATGAAAAATATCTGGATAAAATTATCAGATCCAATAAAAACAGAATATTCTGGCAGCAGGGCGACCGTCAGTATATTGCCATTCAGTTTCAATCAAACGGAGAAAAATATTATATCATTGGAAGTGCAGTAGACGTCACAGGAAAGGCCCATATTTCTGAGTTTAAAAAAGATATCATCATCATTTATATCAGCTCCATTGTCATCATTTTTATTATAGGATTTCTTTTTTCATACTATACCCTTAAGCCCTTAAAGGATATTATCCTCCAGATCCGCGATATTTCAGAGCATAATCTGAATAAACGGCTGGATATCCCCAAAGCAAAAGATGAGATTTATGAACTGACTGAAACTTTTAATTCTACCTTCAACAGGCTGGAAAAATCTTTTAATAATCACAAACAATTCGTCACCACTATTTCCCATGAATTCCGGACTCCTCTTTCCACTTTAATTGCAGAGCTGGAGCTTGCCAAGGAACTGAATGTAACGTTGGATGACTATAAGCTTTCTATTGACAATGCTCTTCAGGATGCCAATGATGCATCGGAGCTTTCTTCTGCTTTGCTGGATTTCGCCAGAGCCAGCTATGATGTATCACAGATCAGTCTTACCAATCTGCGTCTGGATGAGATTTTGGCAGAAGCCAAGCTTGCATTGCTGCAAAAAAATGTCAGCTACAAAATAGGGATCAATTATATGGGTAATGCGTCAGATGATGATGAAAACAATTATGATTTTCATGGTAATCCTTACCTGCTGCAGGTTGCTTTTTCTAACCTGATAGAGAATGCCTGTAAATATTCAGCAGACAAAAGCTGCCATATTGAAATAGAGACCAACTCGAACCATATAAAAATCCGTTTTATTGATCATGGGATTGGTATTTCAGAAAAGGATCTTTTGAAAATTTTTGATTTGTTTTACCGGGGTTCCAATAAGAATTTCGAAAAAGGAAACGGCATCGGTCTTTCCATTGTAAAAAGGATTATAGAAATACACGAAGGCAAATTGACGATCGATTCTGAAGTGTCAAAAGGAAGTGTATTTACTGTAACATTTCCCTCCAAAAAATAAAAAAGCAGTCAAAAAACTGACTGCTTTTTATTTTTATGCTTTCAACCATTCTGAGGAAGAAAGATAATTCTGATCTGGGTAATAAATGAACAGACAGTTTTTACCTTTAATTGTATTAATGATAGACTGTGTCAGTTCTCTTGGAACCGCGGGACATCCCCAGCTTCTTCCGATTCTTTTATGCATGGCTGCAAATGCATCGCTTACATAATCAGCACCATGTAATACAATTGCTCTTCTGTAAGCCGCATCATTAAACCCTTTATCCATTCCCAATAACTTCAGAGAATATCCGTTATCACCCTGATAGGTTGCATCTGTAATATAAAATCCTAAGCTGCTCTGTAACGAACTTTCCCTGTTAGAAAAATTCGTCGCAAATTCTTCGCCTGTATTTTTTCCGTGTGCTACCAATGAGTTGAACAGAACTTTTTTGTCTTCCAGGTCAATGATCCAAAGTCTTTTTGTGTTAGAAGACATAGAAAAATCGCAGATAGTTAATAAATGCGAGTCTTGGGTAAGCAATCCTGCTTTTTTTAAATTTTCATACCCAGTCAATGCTTTTGAGAACACTTCATAATTCAATTCATGTTCAGGATCAAATGCAATTGATTGGTATAGTGCTTCTGATGAAGATACAGCTGTTGTGCTCTTCTCAGATTTCGTTTCAGCTACTTTTTCTGTTTTCGTTGTATTGACATTCTCACTTTTCACCGCCATTCTTGGAGAAATGTAGAATGAAGTCGTCACCATGTAAACAAGGCCTAATACGCTATAAAATCCTTTCATTCAATAATATGTAAATCCAAATTAGTGGGGCAAAATTATAAAAACATAATTACCAGGGGGTTATAACTCTAAAAAGTTTAACGCTATTTAAGAAACTTTAACGTCCTGATTCTGTGAATTAAAAGTCTTATTTTTGCTCATCCGCCACAAATTCCAGGCTCACAGAATTCATACAGTAACGCAGTCCTGTAGGCTTCGGCCCATCATCGAAAACATGCCCAAGATGGGAGTCACATCTTTTGCAAAGAACCTCTACTCTATCCATTCCATAAGACTGATCTCTCACATAATAGACTCCTTCCTTATCCGCTTCAAAGAAACTTGGCCAGCCACAGCTGCTGGAAAATTTGGATGTAGAACGAAACAGGTGATTTCCGCACACCGCGCAATAATATTCTCCAATCTCATCAAACTCATTATATTTTCCGGTAAAAGCTCTTTCTGTTGCCGCTTCTCTGGCGATTGCATACAAGTCCGGAGCGAGTATTTTTTTCCATTCATCATTGGAAACATTAAGTTTTGTAGTATCTGTTCTGGAATAGTATGGATTGTTTTTTGCTTCTGTATTTTCCATAGAGGAGGTTTTAATAGGTTCGTATTTCTGCGTACATGCCTGCAGTAAAAATAATAGGATGATTGAAACTAAAAATTTCATCGTAAATTTCATTCTTTAACCACAAAAGTTTTGAGGTTTAAAAGCTTTTATTAAGATTAAACGGTTTCATAACCAAATTTAGTAAATTTGAGAATATGAATGACGAAGCAAAAAGAAAACAACTGAGAAAATATAAAGCATTTGCCACAGGATTATTCGTTCTGATGGCTGTTATTTTCATTGTTACCACTATTTTACAGAAGTCTGATAGCTCTCATTGGATCGGCTACGTTCGTGCTTTTGCCGAAGCTGCTATGGTTGGGGCTTTGGCTGACTGGTTTGCTGTAACCGCATTATTCCGTCATCCTCTCGGGCTTCCGATTCCCCATACCAACCTGATTGAGAACAGTAAACAGAGATTGGGGGACAACCTTGGAAGTTTTGTAGTAGGTAACTTTCTTTCTCCCCAGAATATACGTCCTTATATCCAAAAACTTAAAGTTTCCAATTTTGTAGGTGAATGGCTGGTAAAGGAAAAAAGTCAGGAGATTTTGATTAAAAACCTTTCAGATATTGTACTTGATATTCTTAATAAACTGGATGATTCAACAGTAAGCCAGTTTATCAGCAAAAAAGTATCTGAAATGACGGATGATATCAAACTTAATAAAGTAGTTGGAAACGGAATTGGTTATATTCTGGAAAAAAATGATCATCAGAGAATCATCACCAACCTTTCAAAACAGATCAAGGAATATATTATTGAAAATGATGAAATGATCCAGGAACGAGTAAAGAAAGGCAGCTATTCGTTCATTCCATCTTTTGTAGATAATAAAATTGCAGATAAAATTGCCGACGGACTTTCTGATTTTTTCAAAGAAATAGAAGGAGATCCTCAGCATGAAGTAAGAGGATTGATTACGCAAAAAATTCATGAATTCTCCGTTGACCTGAAAGAAGATCCGAAATGGGATGAAGAATTTAAAACCATCAAAAACGGACTTCTGAAAAATGACAAACTGGATGAATATTCCAACGACATCTGGGTTTCTATCAAAAAAACGCTGATGAAAGAGCTTCAGGAGGAACATTCCGCTTTGAAAAACTATCTTTCTAAAAACCTGAATGAATTTGCACAGAACTTAAAGACGGATGAAAACCTTCAGAACAAAATAGATCATTGGGTTCGGGTAACGGCCTATAAATATATTCTGAAAAACACCCACCAATTCGGGAACCTCATCAGTACAACCGTTGGAAACTGGCAGGGAAAAGAGCTTAGTGAAAAACTGGAACTGGAAGTGGGAAAAGATCTGCAGTTTATCCGGGTCAACGGAACGCTGGTCGGCGGTCTGGTAGGGCTTATTATCTACACCATCGCCCATTTCTTCCTCTAAAAACTAAGACAGCCAATCATGAAAAAAATATTTACTTTATTATTTTCTTTAAGTCTTACATTTTTTCTCAGTCAAAAAGTTGAATTAAAGAAAGTAACTGATTCTTCACAGATTTTCACTGGAGAGATTGGAGGAATACCTATTACCATGCAACTTAATTATACAGGCATTGTAGATTGTGATCAGTATCAGCATTACGTTGACGGATGGTATTATTATGATAAATACAAAAAGAAAATTCCACTCACCGGAATATATGATTATTATGGTGACCTGTCATTATATAATTTCGGGACTAAACAGAAACAGAATTCCAGAATTTTAAAAGATCAGATCACATCCCTGCAAAAAGTAGAAAAAACGAATGAAATAGCACAAAAGCTAGCTCCTCTGGAATCTCTTATATTGGAAAAAATCAGCATGAAAAACAACCCGATATCTGGACATTTTTATCTGGGTAAAAAAAATCTGCCTGTACAATTATTTACAGGGAACGCAATGATCTATCGTCTCAACAATTATCTGTTCCTGCCCAATAATAAAAAGATCAATACATTCGACTTCATTAATAAAGCCGGAGGAAATGAACTGATTTCTTACTCTTCAGGAGAAAACGGGAACAGGGTTCTTCTGTATTTTGAACAGACTTCAAATTTTAATTTCTGCGGACAGTGTGGGGCAAGTGATGGTGAAAAAGGCTACAGAGTTCTTTATTTTACAAAAGACTGGAATTATAAAAACTACGAAGAATTCCTGACTGAAAGCTGCTGGGAAAATATTTATGATACGACGAAAACAAAATCAAAGGATAAAGAAACGATACAATATAAAGTAGGTAAATCTTTCTCTTCTCCCGCCTATACATTTACTGTAGATATTAAAAAAGCTTCCATTATAAAGTCAAAATAAAAAAGAGAGTTGTGTAAACTCTCTTTTATTTTATCTCGGTAATCTGCTTGCTCTTTTCAGAAGTTCCTTATTTATATCATTGATCAGTTCCGGTCCTTCATAAATAAAGCCTGTATACAGCTGAATCAGGCTGGCTCCCGCATCCAATTTTTCCATGGCATCTTTTGCAGAATGTATTCCTCCTACTCCAATGATTGGGAATGCTCTGTTGCTTTTATCGGAAAGATATTTGATCATTTTTGTACTTCTTTCACGGATAGGCTTTCCGCTCAAACCTCCATTTCCTATCTGTTCTAAAACTTCCGGAGAGGTTTTCAGACCTTCTCTGTTGACAGAAGTATTGGAAACTACAATACCATCAATCTTTGTTTCTGCGATCAGCTCAATGATTTCGTCTAACTGATTGTTATTAAGATCCGGTGCAATTTTTAGTAGTATAGGCTTCTGTACAGATTTTGACTGATTGATCTTTTTCACTTCTGTAATCAGCTCTCTCAGATATTCTACATCTTCAAGTTTGGCGTGGCTTCCTACGTTGGGGCAGCTTACGTTCAGTACAAAGTAATCTACATGAGGGTGAAGACCTTCAAAACAGTCCAGATAATCCTGGGTATAGTTTTCCGGGCTTGTATCTGTATTTTTTCCGATGTTTCCACCGATGATTATTTTTCCTTTGTTGGATTTCAGTTTTTCAATAGCCGCTTCAAGACCTTCATTATTGAATCCCATTCTGTTGATAATTCCGCCATCTTCTATCAAACGGAATAATCTTTTTCTTGGATTTCCGGCCTGAGCTCTTGGGGTTACCGTCCCGATTTCTACAAATCCGAAACCTAAGTCTCCCAATTCGTTGAACAAAACTGCATTTTTATCGAAACCGGCAGCTAATCCTACAGGATTTTTAAATTTCAATCCGAAAACTTCTCTTTCCAGACGTCTGTCTTCAATAGGTTTTGGTAAAAATAATTTTGTGAGGAATCCAAAATTCTTAAGCATTGAAAATGTAAAGTGATGAACATCTTCAGGATCAAATTTGAAAAGAATCGGACGAATGAGCGATTTGTACATTGAAAAAAAGTTTTACAAAATTACTCATTTTAAAATTAATGCTCGATTAACCTATGATATTTTATCGAAATGTTTGATATATAGCATCTATACTATCCACCTTGTCAAGGTTTGGAACCTTGACAAGGTGATGTATATTAGCAAATTTTTGGTTTAAAAATTAAGAATATGCACTCAGATCAAATTTCAGGATATCCCCTATTCTTTTGAACTCTTCATCTATAGTGGCATTTACCGTAATTCTTTCGTTAGAAACAGGATGATTAAAAATTAATTGATGGGCATGGAGCGTCATTTTATTGATGTCAAATGTCTGAAGCCACAATTTATTTTGCTTATTGCAGCCGTGCTTACGACAGCCTAAAATAGGATGCAGAATATGTTTAAAATGTTTTCTCAGCTGATGAAACCTTCCCGTTTCAGGAATAGCTTCGACCAAACAATATCTTGAAGTCTGATGTTTTAAGAAGGGTAAATCTATTTCCGAAGTCTGCAAACGACGATAATACGTAACAGCATTTTGCTTGACTTCATTTTCATTAACCAGATCGTAATCGATGGTTTCTTCTTCTTTAGCCCAACCCCGAAGAATGGCCAAATATTTTTTCTCCACTTCGCGTGATGCAAACTGTTCGCTCATTTTCCTAAGGGTATCTTTATCTAAAGAAAACAGAAGAACACCCGAAGTTTTCCGGTCTAACCGATGCACAGGATAAACTTTTTGTCCAATCTGTTTCTTCAACTCCTGGATAGCATAGGTATCGGCTTCTCCTGCATAGAAGGATTTATGAACCAATAATCCACTGGGTTTATTGATTGCAATAAGGTGCTCATCTCGATAAAGAATTTCTAACATGGTGCAAAAGTAGAAATTTTCGATTGATCTAGCCCTGATTGTAACGGCATCCTTTTGCAAAGCAAAAGATATAGTGGAAAGCAGGTTCCCGGCTTCTGAAAAATTAAATTGTAAATATTTGTCTGTTTATTAACTGCTTTTTTTATTGAATCTCATGATTTTGGATCCAAATTGCTATTTTTGCATCTCAGACGTAAAAAAATTATGGCAAAGCAAGAAGATGTTTTCAAGAAAGTGATTTCTCACGCTAAAGAATATGGTTTTATTTTCCCATCAAGTGAGATCTATGATGGTTTATCCGCTGTTTATGATTATGGACAAAACGGAGCCGAACTTAAAAATAATATCAAACAATACTGGTGGAAAGCTATGGTACAGCTTAACGAAAATATTGTGGGTATTGATTCGGCGATTTTGATGCACCCGACAACATGGAAGGCATCAGGCCACGTAGACGCTTTCAACGATCCATTGATTGATAATAAAGATTCTAAGAAACGTTTCAGAGCTGACGTTTTGGTGGAAGACTACTGCGCTAAAATTGAAGATAAAGAGAACAAAGAAATTGAAAAAGCTGCGAAAAGATTCGGGGATGCTTTTGATAAAGATCAGTTTGTTGCCACGAATCCAAAAATTCTGGAATACAGAGCAAAAAGAGAGGCTATTCTTTCAAGACTGGCAAAATCTCTGGAAAATGAAGATCTTGCTGATGTAAAAGCTTTGATTGAAGAGCTTGAGATTGCAGATCCTGATACTGGTTCTAAAAACTGGACAGAGGTAAGACAGTTTAACCTGATGTTCGGAACAAAGCTTGGGGCTTCTGCTGACAGTGCGATGGATCTTTACCTTAGACCTGAAACGGCTCAGGGGATCTTCGTTAATTTCCTGAATGTACAGAAAACTTCACGTCATAAGCTTCCTTTCGGTATTGCACAGATTGGTAAGGCATTCAGAAATGAAATTGTGGCAAGACAGTTTATCTTCAGAATGCGTGAATTTGAACAGATGGAAATGCAGTTCTTCGTTGCTCCGGGAACAGAGCTTGAGTTCTATGAGCAGTGGAAACAAAAACGTCTGAACTGGCACAGAGCTTTAGGTCTTGGAAATGACAACTACAGATTCCACGATCATGAGAAATTGGCTCACTACGCGAATGCTGCGGCTGATATTGAGTTTAACTTCCCATTCGGATTTAAAGAGCTGGAAGGTATTCACTCAAGAACAGATTTCGACTTAAAGGCGCATGAAGAATTCTCAGGAAGAAAACTTCAGTTCTTTGATCCTGAAAGAAACGAAAACTATGTTCCTTATGTAGTGGAAACTTCAGTAGGTTTAGACAGATTATTCCTATCCATTTTCTCTCACTGCTTAAAAGATGAAGTATTGGAAGACGGTTCAGAAAGAACGGTTTTATCTTTACCTCCGGCATTAGCGCCAATTAAAGCGGCTATTCTTCCATTGATGAAGAAAGATGGTTTAGCAGAATATGCAGAAAAAATCTTCAATGATCTGAAGTATGACTTCAACTTATTTTACGAGGAGAAGGATGCGATTGGAAAACGTTACAGAAGACAGGATGCTATCGGTACTCCATACTGTATTACTATTGACCACGACTCTTTGACAGATCATACAGTAACCATCAGAGACAGAGATACGATGCAGCAGGAAAGAGTTCCTGTTTCAGAGTTGAGACGAATCATCGATGAAAAAACGAACTTCAGAAATTTACTTTCTCAATTATAATTTAAAAGCCCTGGTTTCAGGGCTTTTTTATTTTTATCAACATATGGGTTAATTTATTACTTTTATCCCTCAAATTTTAACCATGAAAAAAATAACACTGATAGTGTTTGGACTGATCCAGACATTTGCATTTTCCCAAACCCAGGATCTGACAACACTTGCCGCCGGGGATCACGTGGGAATGAATGCTCTATTCGATGATAAAGACAATCTTTACGGCTATGTTTCTCTATATTCTTACGGAAAATCCGGTGACAAGACCAAAAAGTTTGAGTATGTAATATTAGACAAAAACCTCAACCCTGTTGCCAATAAAGAGTTTGAAGGAGACATCACTGCCGCATCTTATTTAGGATATGTTGATTTTAAAGGGCAGATTATCTTAAAACCTTCAATGATGGATTATTCTCTGGTAAAAAGCAGAGAAGTATTTACTCCTGTTTCTATGGTGATTGATCCGAAGACAAACTCTATTACCAGAAAAATATATTATGACTATCTGGAAAACGGTACTTTCAAAGAAATCAACGAACCTAAGAGCTGGAAAGAACAGCGTAAGGAAAATCGTGATGAAAAAAAAGACAAAGGGTACAACTACGTTTCTGCCGTAGGTGAACTAAAAGAAGGCGGTTATTTTGCCGTAGAGTATAAAGATTACGGAAAGTATGAAAATAACAACAGCCTCATGAAATTTGATGAAAACAAGAAAGAGGTTTGGAGATATAAATACAATACTGACGGAAGCAAGAAAATTTATTCTACCCTATCTGTTCTGGAAAGAGATGAAAATTACATGTACTGCATCATGAAGAAAGTGAATGAAAAACAGAAAACATTCAGTCTTCTTGTTCTTGATATGAAAACCGGAAAAGAAACTTCCAATAAGCCGGTAACCGGGTTATCTGATGATACCATAGACAATATTGAATCCTTCTACTCCAATTACAGAAAGCTTGACAATGACAAAAATTTTGATGATAAAGTAGTTCTGCTGGGAAGAAACTATGATGATTCCGAATCAGTAGGATTTGCAAGAATGATGGTGGACAAGAAAAACTTTACGGCGGATACTAAAACAATCAATTATGAGCCGAATATCTCAGCTTTCCTTCCAAAAGTGAATAAAAACGGAATAGTAGAAAACGGATATATGCTTCAGACCAAAGACATGTATTTTATGAATGACGGAAGTGTAGGAATCCTGTCTGAAAAATATAAACCTGCAGGACAGTATAATGCTCCCAAAACCACAGACCTTGTTTACATCTACACAGACAAAGATTTCAAAGTGAAAAATGTACAGGTCTTTGAAAAAGAAAAATCAAAATGGGTAAACAGTGATTATCTGTTTTCTCAATACCTCAACGGAGGAAAAGACGTAGTATTTTTCTACCGCGACTATCAGAAAGATGAAGTAACCAAGCAGAAAAGGTGGAATTTGTTCATCAATACCATTATTGACGGAAAATTCAAACAGGAGATCATTCCTATTTCTGAAAAAGACAATTATGCGGTAACACCTTATGTAGGAAAAGAGGGCTATATTCTTCTTAGAGAGTATAACGAAAAAGAAAAATTTAATAAAATCCGTTTGGAGAAATTAAATTATTAGTATAAAAGAAGAATCCTGATGTGTCATCAGGATTCTTCTTTTACGTTTTGGCTAAAGCCAGTGGAATTTTTATTATTTTACAACGGGCTAAGCCCGTGTCTATTGATATTTCAATCATTGATAATAAATCAGTTTGCCCTTGCTATGGCTTCATTAGCCTGATAATAGTCTGCAATATTTTTTATTTCATCAAGACTTAGGTTCCACATAAAGTTCAGGAATTGCTGATAGCTTTCACTTTGATTCTTAGGTTCAATTCTATCCAGATACCGGTTCAGATTATAGTTTTTTCTGGCTTCATATATTTTGGAAAAGCATCTTCCCAACCAGCTTTTATAATATTTTTCTTCCTCTTCATCCTGCAAAAACTGCATAGCCGCATAAATCCCCTGCCCATAATCTTCTGAGTGGAAATAGTTGGGTAAAATTTCCATTCTTGCTGTTTTCTTTAATGTTACAAACAGGTCCGAAGGTTTTTCCGGAGCAATTGGACTTTTAAGTTCTGTAAACGTTTTTTTTAGCATCTCAATCCTTCTGGATACTTCAGGATGTGATGCGAGGGAATCTTTATTCAGTTTTTCTTTGTAGAAATTATAATTGTACAGTGAAAAGTCTTCCTTTTTCATCCATTTTTCGTTAAACGCCTGCTTTGGAAGATTAAAAAGTTTTTTATAGGTTTCCATCTTCAGTGCTCTAGGTGAAATGGTATCAAAATCCTGCAATCTTTGAAGCGCATTTACAAATTCTGCTTTCTTAAAATCGCTGTTTTTGAAAATGACATATCCTAAAGAATCTGCCTGCATTTCGCTTTGTCTTTTTTCCACCCCTTTTTTATACACTGTATTTTTAAAGATATCGAAAGCTTTCTGATTCTGACTCTGGCTTCGGCTTGTGGTAGTTGATTTGATATTCTCAACCAATACTTTATCCAATTTATCCTGTTCGATAATTTTTAAAAAGGTTTTCAGGGAATGTTCCTCTATTTTATGTCCCAGTTCATGGGAAATCACGGCTGCAATCTGCTCCTCATTATTGAGCCAGCTGTAAAGCCCCATATTGATTACAAACGTTCCGTCAGCAAGACAGTAAGCATTGGGAGTATTGTCTTTTGCGATCAGAATTTTCAAATCCTGAGGAATGGTTGGATTGTTCTTTTTAAGACGCTGAATCATAGACTGTATGCTGGCTTCAAATTCAGATTTAAAGATAAAATCCTTGTTCTTCACCTGCTTTTGAAAATCTGTTCCGAATTCTTTATAGATTTTGGATAATTCTGAGCCGGTTTTCCCGGAATACTGAGATTTTAATTTCTTTACAGTGGCTTCATTATTTCCTTCAAAACTCTTTAAAAAGGTTTTCCTCTGTATATAATCTGCAGTGTCTATCGGTTTATAAATCTGGGCCATTCCCATGATTGAAAATAGGAAGTACCCCAATACAATAAGTTTTCTGGTCATAGTTTTCATCAATAAGAACAAAAATAACTTATTTGCTCATTCATTTTAAATTTTATAGCCAAATTATTCTAAATTTGTTAAAGACCATTCATAAAAAAATGAGAATACTAAAGTACATGATAGGCGGAGCGGTAGTTGGTGCGGCAGCCGCTTATTTTCTGGGATATGATTATTTATTTAGTGGTATTTCCAAAACCTATCTTAAAGGAAAATCAAGTGCATCTATTGATGACGGAAATCTTTTCCCAAGCAATCCCATTGCCACAGAAGAACCCATACTCTGGGAAGAAGATCCGGATTACAACAAAAAGGATTTACCTAAATATTTAGTTGATAATTTAAAACATTCCAGAACAGCTGCTTTTGTCGTAATAAGGAATGGAAAAATTCTTCATGAGCGATATTGGGAAGGATATAATCAACTTTCACAGACCAATTCTTTTTCGATGGCAAAAGCAATGACTGTCATGTTGCTGGGAAAAGCATTGGAAGAAGGCATTATCTCTAATATTGATGAAAAATTCTCTGATTTTTATCCGGAATTTAAAAATAAAACATTCGGAAATCAGGTAACCCTTAAAAATCTGGCTCAAATGGAATCCGGGCTGGACTGGGATGAAAATTACAATAATCCGTTTTTACCCAATGCTAAGGCCTATTATGGGAAAAGCCTTGTAAAAGCTGTATTCTCAAGAAAATTTAAAGAAGAACCGGGGACAAGATTTGAATATCAAAGCGGCTCTACGCAACTTCTTGGTTTTGCCCTCAGAAAAGCTCTGAATAAACCATTATCGAGCTATTTATCAGAAAAATTCTGGATTCCTTTGGGAATGGAGCAGAATGCGAAATGGAGCACAGACGACAATGGTATGGAGAAAGCTTATTGCTGCATTCATTCCAATGCAAGAGATTTTGCTAAACTCGGGCAGCTGTTTCTGAATGATGGAAAAGCCGGGGATCAGCAGATTCTCAATGCTGACTTTATTGAACAGATGAGAACTCCAACAGAAAAGTCTGAAAACATTTATGGAATGGGGCTTTGGATCAATCATGACAACCCTATCAAACATTATTATTTCCTGGGATTACAGGGGCAGTATATTATTATGGTTCCGGAGCACAATATCGTTATTGTAAAAACCGGAAGTTACTCCAACAACCCTAAAAATGACAGAGGAAGACCTGATCAGGTAAAATACCTCGTGAATGAAATTGTACAATTATTCCAATAAATGCTATGGAAAAATACAGTCCGAAAATAGATACCTATATTGAAAAATCACAGGATTTTGCTAAGCCTATCCTGCATTATATCCGTGAAACGGTTCATGAATTCTGCCCTGATGCTGAAGAAACCATGAAATGGAGTTTTCCTCATTTTATCTATAAAGGAAAAAACCTGTGTGCTATGGCTTCCTTCAAACAACACTGTACTTTTGGATTCTGGTTGGAAAAGGAAATGAAAACCATGCAGGAGATAACTCAGAATATTGAGAAGAATTCAATGTTCAGCTTAGGAAAAATAACAGGAATGGAAGATCTTCCCTCCAAACCTCAGCTGAAGAAAGCAATAAAAGAAGCCATGGAACTTACGGATATGGGTGTCACAATGAAGAAAGCCTCACCTTCCAAAACAGAAATGGAAATTCCGGATTATTTTCAGTCTGCTTTACATGCTCATCCAAAGGCTTCGGATATTTTTGAAAAGGCTTCACCATCATTCAGAAAAGAGTATATTGCATGGGTTACAGAAGCCAAAACAGAAGCTACCAGAAATAAAAGATTGGAACAGTCTTTGGAATGGATAGCGGAAGGTAGAGGCCGTAACTGGAAATACCAAAAAAAATAAACACAAAAAAAACACAATGAAGAAAAAAATTATTCTCTTTTTCTTCCTTATTATTTCGGTTTCTACATTCTCTCAGGCAATTGATTTTGAGAGACAGTATAAATATGCCCGTACTCTTTCATCCAGGAATCCGGACAGTTCGGAAATCGTTCTGAATAAGATTATAGATTCAGCGCAGAGAAGAAATCTCCCTGAGTTTCTTGCTAAAGCTTATTATTTAAAATCATTCAACAGTTATTTAAAATCTGATGCTGAAAAAAGTCTTGATTTTGCAGATAAAGCCCTAAAAATATCTACCCAAAATGATTATGCTATCGGGAAAGCTCTGGCTTACAGAATGCAGGGAACCCAATATGCAAAGCTCGGATTGCTTAAAGAATCTTCTACAAGTCTTCGCAATGCCCTGTCTGAAGTAAAAAATAACAATACAGAGGAAGGACATGAGCTGAAAGGAATGATCTTTAATTCTTTTTTGATCCTTCTCAATAAGAATCAGTATAAAGAAAAAGAGTTGTATTCTAAAAATGCCATTCAGGAATTTCAGAAGCTTAAAAATACAGCCCGGCGAAACGAACTGCTGATCTCCGCTTATACCAATATGGGATATAATTTATCGGAAGTAAAAAAATTTAAAGAGGCTAAATACTATTTCGTAAAAGCCCTTTCTTTAGTAGGAGAAAACAATCATTATCTGCAGTCTAATATTCTGAATGATATTGGGTTCTCATTATCGAAACAGAATAAACCGGACAGTGCTGTGATTTATTATCAGAAAGCACTAGCTATTGTAGATCAGTATGGCTTCAATGAAAAAAAGATTGAGATCACGAAAAACCTTGAGGAAGCCTACACTCAGCTTCATGATGAACCGAATACGGTGAAATATAAACTTGAAAATCTTAAATTAAAAGACAGTATCGCTTACAACAAAGCAATGGCGGTCAACAAAACCTTATCCAAAAAAGAGGAAAGTTTTGATCAGCAGCTCAATAAGAGCCATTCCATTTCGAAAGGGCTTATTATAGTGTGTCTTGGCTTAATCATTGTTTTAGGGATTGTCATTTTTAACAGCATTCGTCTCCGCAAAAAGCATAAAGAAGCTGTTGCCAAAATTTACAAAGAAGGTATTTCTCCGGTGGTTTATGAAGAAGACCCCCAGGAAGTTTCTGATGATATCCAAAATAAAAATACCTCTACTCCCACAGAAATAAAAATTTCACCGGAAGTAGAGGAAAACATATTACACGGATTAAAAATATTTGAAGAAAACCTTGAGTTTAACAACAAAAATATTTCACGTTATAATCTTGCAAACACCCTGAATATCAACACAAAATATCTTTCAGCGGTTATTAAGAAACATAAGAAATTCAATTTCAATCAATACATTAATCACCTGAGGATCAATTATATTGTCAACCAACTAAAAAACGAACCGCAGTACAGAAAGTACAAGATTAATCACCTTTCTGAAATCACGGGATATTCTTCTCACAGTGCTTTTTCTCTTGAATTCAAGAAGATCACAGGGCTGCATCCGTCTGCATTTATCAAAACACTGGATGAAATCTCCTGACTACTGTTCTGCTATTGTCAAGTTATTATAGCCGCCGGTGTTATTTAATGAAAAATTGGCAACGATTGAATTATTTAAATTAAACCAGATGTAAGGCATCAGTCTCTGCCCTGCTGTCATGTAAAATGAGGCGGTACAGTTGCTTCCTGCATCAATATTTCCTACACTGTTTGAAGACATTGTATTAACACATTTTACCGTATTTACAATATTGGTAACCGCTAATCCCGTTGTATTGTCATAAAGCTGCCAGATCGCTTCTATTTGAATAGGATTTAAAGGATCCGTAGTATAATTAATTGCTAATGGAGCAAGATCTGTTGTGAAAGAAGCTACATAAATTCCATTGCGGGGTGCAGTAAAAATACCAGTGGCAGCATTAAAACTCGTGCCGGAATTACTTTCAAAAGTTTTACTCCAGTCTACAAGATAGTTACTTGCTCTGTTTTGTAATCCTGCAGTAATTGTCGGAATAGACGGAGTTGCCAGCTTTACATTATTATTGGTTTTGGCTGCAATAACGATTACTTTATTATTCGTGGGTTGTGCGGTGAGCAAAGGAAGCCATTCATTTCCATTAGAATATTCCACTCCATTGTTATAACGCACTGCTCCTTCATCAGCGGCAAGTGCAGTGAGTGAAGAAGCTCCAAAGCCAATGGCTCCGTTTCCGGAATTTCTGGCATCAACTTTCGTAACCGGGACGAGCGTTCCCACTCCTATTTTTCCGGTGCTGTTCACAAGAATATCATTACTCTGCTGGGCCGGGGTAAATGTCGGTCCTGAAACCGGATTATCTTTTTGTCCATCAGTATGCAGGATACCCTGTGGATTTGGAGTATTGATTCCAATCTGTGAAAAAACACACTGGAAGCTTAAAGTCATTAAAATCAGTAAACAATTTTTTTTCATCATCTTTCTTTTTATAATCCGAAAATACTTAAAGAAGTAAGTGTAGCATCAGTATCCAAAGTTTTTGAACTTCCCAGTTTCTGATTCAGACTTACGGTAATATTATCCCCTTGATTCAGGTTAAAAATTCCTGAACAATTCCCTGCAACACGGTTTCCAATGGTATTGGTTCCGGGGTAACTTCCTACACATTTGAACACTTTATTGGTAGTGGAAGATGTTGAATTGGTTTGGATTAAAGTTTCATATCTTGAATCATTCGCAATACTTCCCGATGCTAATGAAAAGGTAAAGGATACAATATACACTCCTGTTTTTGAAGCAGTAAAGGTTCCTGTGCCAGCATTGAAGCTGCTATTCACATCCGTTTTTTTAGTCCAGCCGGTAACAGCGGTCTGCACGCCATCAGTAAAGCTTTGTACCGAAGAGTTTTCTGCGTCTACAAAATCATTGGATATTTTATGAGCCAGTGTAATCCATGAAGTTCCGTTAGAATAGCTCAGATCCTGAGTTCCTGAGTTATACCTCAACGCTCCGGCCTTTGCTGCAGAAGCAGACTGTGAAGTTCCTCCAATTCCGATTGCATTTAAACGTTCATTGGATCTAAGGTCCAGTCTGGTTTTGGGGGATTTTGTTCCTGCTCCTACATTTCCGGTGGGAGTAATAACTACATCATCATAATAACTGGAAGGTATTGAGACATTTGTATTTTTCTGTCCATCTATATGCACCGTTCCTTCCGGGGCAGACATATTGATTCCTATCTGAGCGTGCATCCACATACCGCAGCAAATGAATAAAGCCAGTTTTAATTTTTTTCTCATATCAAATGTGTTATTGTTCTAAAATAGAAAGGTTTACAAAGCCATAATCATTACTTGCAGAAGTAAGATCTGTTCTTAAACTTAGATTGCCATTATAAACAGACTGGTAGATATAAGGCTGAAGAGTGTCGCCTTTATTCAGCTGAACTCCGGCAACACAAGAACCTGCAACTTGTGCCTGTTTAGAATTATTCGAGAAAGATTTCACACATTTCTTAACAGTATTGCTTCCGTTCACAACATATCTCGCTTCCGAGAAATAGCCTGAGGCGATAGGGATTCTTACGAAATCATAGGTAAAAGAGACAAGATACACTCCGGTTCTTGGTGCTGTAAAAATACCTGTTCCGGGAGTGAAGTTTGCTGTTGGATCAGAGATTTCCGTCCATCCGGTAATACCCGTAGAAACCTGATAGGGAACTTTAACGGCGAAATTCGCTGCCTGAAGATTGGCTACCACTACAGCTTTGGTAGGAGAAGAAATAAGATCCTGCCATACAATACCATCTGAGTATTGCATCTTTCCGCCATTCAGCGGGTTATATCTTACAGCACCTCCACCTGCTGATGAGGCTGCCTGGCTGGTCTCTCCTATTCCGATTGAATTATCTGTGTTAACTGCTGATCGTGCATCTATCTTAACAGCAGGAGATAATGTTCCGATTCCTATTTCTCCTGTGGAAGTTATGACGACATCGTTGGCTGCTTGGGCTGCGGAAGGAATTCCGGATGTCGGATTATCTTTTGCCCCATCCACATGGAAAGTGGTTTGAGGGTTTGAGGTATTAATACCAACCTGCGCTTTTGAGTAACTTATTGTAAAGCACAAGGAAATCAGTATTCCCTTCATCCAAATACTTAGATTTTTCATTTGATCTGTGGTTTTTAAACGTGTACAATTCTCGGTCAAAGATAAATGCAAAAGCACATCGCATACAATAGCTGCCCTTAGACCAAAAACACATAACCAACTGATAACAAATCAAATAAGCCTTTACTTTACATTGTCAAAATACGGAATTTTACTATTTAAAATAAAACTACCGTCCTATTTTGTGGGAAATTTTTATAGGATTTTTACTTTTTAAAGAAAATTATTATTCCGAAAACCTATTTAGAAAAAAGATTGAAGGTCATGAATAAGTTCACCATAGGATTTATTTTCTCCTGATTTCAATATTTTACCTGTCTCGAATTCTTCAATAATGATGTCATAGTAATTACTTTTAGGACAGTGAAATGTTGAAATATAGACAACAATATTTTCTTTCTGTAATCCTAAAGCTGTAGTATCGCCATCCCAATAATCAACTATCTCATATCCGAAAAAATTTTCCCGGGACAATTGCTTTAATAAATTATTGATTTCAGTCGTTTTATTTTTCATTCAGAAAGAAAGACGAAAAATAAGCAGAATTTTTGAATGAGGAATAGCTTTAATGAAATCTGAAATTAGCTTCCGGCAAGGTATTTTTTTTCAGGAAAGCCTCATACTCCGGAGATAGCTTTGCACGTCCGAAAGTATTCTCACCGCTCATACTACCAAGACGCACTTTATCCTTACCATATTTCCTGTTCATGGCATCCATAGCTTTCATCACGGGAAGGTGCTGGTTTTGTATATCTTCTTCAAAAAGACCGATCTGTCTCTGATCTTCGGGAACAAAATCATTCACCATAACTCCTGCTCTTTTGTAATGAAACCCGTCTCTGTAAATGGCTTCAAAAAGTTCATTCACCACTCTTCCTATTAAAATTGATGAATTGGTAGGATTGGAAAGAATCCGGGTCATTGCATTTCTGTATTCAGGCAAATCTTTCCTAAAACGATTGGTCTGTACAAAAACAGTAATCATTTTACAACAGGTATTCTGCTTTCTTAATCTCTCTGAACAATACATTCCAAAAGTTTCTACCCTTTCTCTTACTTCTTCTTTTTTCGCAAGCATCTGCATAAAACTTCGGGTAACAGCTATGGATTTTTTAGGCGAAGGAGAATCCAGCTCCAGCTGACGAATCCCCTTCAGTTCATTGATCATTCTTACTCCATGAATTCCCATAATCTTCCGAACCCATATTTCAGGTTTCTGAAGAAGATCCCAAGCTTTATAAACACCATTGTCATTCATTTTGACGGCCAGCCTTCTTCCGATTCCCCAAACATCTCCGATATTAAGCCATTTCAATGCCTTTTCAATTTTTTCAGGAGTATCCAGAATATAAACTCCACTAAAATTATCCGGAAAATCTTTTACAATTCTATTCGCTACTTTACATAAAGTCTTAGTGGGAGCAATTCCGATACTTACCGGAATATTTTCTTTCTCATTAATCTCATTTCTGATCTTAAGACAATATTCATACATATCAATGTATTTAAATCCTGTCAAATCAAGAAAAAGCTCATCAATACTGTAGACTTCATGATCAAGAACATAGGATTTGGCAATATTGATGACCTGCTGGCTTTTATAGTTATAGAGTTCAAATTTTGCAGAAAAACTTTTTACATCATGTTGTTGAAAAAGCTCCTTGTACTTGAATGCCGGAGCTGCCATAGGAATTCCCAGATCTTTTGCCTCTTTACTTCTGGATACAACGCACCCATCGTTGTTGGAAAGAACCACAACGGGTTTGCCCTCAAGATCAGGATCTAAAGTCCTTTCACAGGAAACAAAAAAGTTATTACAATCTACGAGTGCATACATGACAATTGTACAGAAAATATCTCTACAAAATTAGAATTTTTAAAGAATAAAATAAGCTTTTAGACTATAATTAACATCATATTTAACAGTCTGAAAAACAAACGAATGAAATTTTTAAATGCGACATGTTTTGTCGTATTAGCATTATAATTTCGCTCACAAAAACATTTTATCTAATCCCTTTTTATAGTCTCAATAATACCTGAAACAGCCAGGTTGAACACAGTAGAATTTTTAATAAAATTAAATAAAACACGTCAAGTTCCGTCGCTTCTGTTCTATACTTTTGTTATCATACAAAATAAGAAATATGGACAAAGTAACCTTAGAACGAATTCAGAAACTTCACCCGATGGTAAGAGATGAAGTAAAGCAAATTATACAGGAATGTGATGAAGCTCTTACCGGGAGAGCCAGGATACGGATCACTCAGGGACTAAGATCTTTTGAGGAGCAGGAAAAACTGTATGCGATCGGAAGAATTACTTCAGGAAAAAAGGTGACCAACGCTAAGGCAGGACAAAGCATCCACAATTATGGTCTTGCTGTAGATATCTGCCTGATGATTGGCGGTAAAACAGCAAGCTGGGATACGGTAAAAGACTGGGATAATGACAAAGTTGCTGACTGGTATGAGTGTGTAAAGATCTTTGCCCGTCATGGCTGGGACTGGGGTGGAAACTGGAAAACATTCAAGGATCTTCCGCACTTTGAAAAAAAGAGTATTCCTTCTAAGAAAGGACCTGTAAAAACCAGCTGGAGGACACTATTGAAGATGCCGAGAGATAAACAAAATTATGTTGTTTTTTAATTTTTATTAAAAACACACAAACAAACCTAACTAACTGATTTAAAGCTCTATTTTTTAATAAAATTAATTAAAATCATTTATAATACGACAAGTTCTGTCGCTTCCTCCATCTATCTTTGCTTTATAAGAAAACACCAAAGCAATCTTTATAATAAGCTGAAACCAATAGACATTTTTTCGAAAATCTATTGGTTTTACTTGTCTAAAGCTGCCAGATGTTTCTTAAAAAAAATGAAAAAATAACATGAAAAAGACAACCATTCTTTCTTTGGACGGGGGCGGAATAAGAGGAATCATCACCTGCATTATTCTACGCTACATAGAAGAACAGCTCCAGTATTATGATAAGCCCACGGCAAAGCTTGGGGATTATTTTGATCTGGTGGCAGGCAGCAGTACCGGAGGTCTGATTGCTTCTATTATTCTATGTCCCGACGAAACCCGAAAAGCAAAATATTCTATTCAGAAAGGATTAGAATTATATGCGGAAAAGGGCGGCGATATCTTCCAGGTTTCCTTTTGGGAAAAACTGGTTAATCCATTCGGATTATTGAATGAAAAAATTCCACAGGAATCTCTTGAAAGGAATTTAAATGACTTTTTTGGAAATTTAGAATTAAAAGAATTAATAAAACCATGTTTAATAACAAGTTACGACATTGAAAACAGAAGAGCAAAACTTTTCAATTCATGGAAAGCCAACC
Source organism: Chryseobacterium sp. GVT01B (assembly GCF_019970045.1). Classification (GTDB taxonomy): domain Bacteria; phylum Bacteroidota; class Bacteroidia; order Flavobacteriales; family Weeksellaceae; genus Chryseobacterium. The sequence goes on along the minus strand of NZ_JAHXYI010000001.1, from coordinate 378,472 downwards.
TCAGCACAGATAACTTCTATGTAAAAGATATTTGCAGAGCGACTTCAGCTGCTCCAACATATTTTAGTCCGGTACAGATCAAATCGATGTATGGACAGATCTTCAGCCTGATTGATGGAGGAATGTTTGCTAATAATCCCGCTCTTTGTGTTTATGCGGAAGCGAGAAAAATTCCTTTTGCAGAAGTTTTGAAAAATCATCAGAAAGCCAACCATCCGAGTGTAAATGATATGATTATTGTTTCTATCGGAACAGGAATTGAAGCCAGACCTTATCCTTTTAAAAAACTTGAAAAAGCTGGGAAAATTGGCTGGGTAAGCCCTATAATTGATATTTTAATGTCTGCCAATGCAGAAACAGTAGATTATCAGCTGGAGCAGATGTTTCAGACGCTAGGTTTGAGAAATCAGAAAAACTATTACCGTGTGAATCCTTCACTGAAAAACGCTTCTCCTGCAATGGATAACGTAAGAAGGTCTAATATTGAAAATCTGATACAGGCCGGATTAAGCTATATTGATGATAACAGAGAAATCCTGAATCAGATTGTTCAAAAACTCATCAGAAATAAAATATAAGCTTTAAACCTTATAACCAGCCAATATAAGCTTTTAAGATTATATTTTAAAATTAGTTTTTAACACGTCAAGTTCTGTCGTTTTGCCCCATTACCTTTGGAGTATTAAAGACACTAAACAACCATCTATAAAAATTTAAAAAAGCTATTGAATTCAACATGCAATTATGCTGAACAGCCTGAAATATGTTCAAAATATAACCAAGACATCAGAATACAAAACATGGAAACACCAGATCACAAAACAGATATACTCTTCGATGAAAACCTCTATACTATAGAATGGAGCGATATCGAAAATGCCGAGATGGATTATGAAAACTATCTCAACACTATTGAAAAATGCTGGAGAGAAGATTTTGAGGAAGATACTTTTTAGATAAAAAATAAAACACGACACATTTTGTCGCATTAACCGCATATATTTGTCTTATAAAACTTTACCCTGAAACGCAGTTCTGCTGCACCCTAAAAAAAAGAAATGAAGAAAGATTTTTATTTGACAAGATATGCCTTAATTATAAAAAGATTAGAAAGTTCTCCAGCTACCTATTCCCAGCTGGAGGACTATCTTTTAAACTCTTTTGAATTTCAGGACGCTGAGATTAAGAGCTACTCTATCCGTACTCTGCAAAGGGACATCCGGGAAATTTCCGATCTTTTCAATCTTTCCATTCACAACAAGAAAAAGGGTGACAACCGATACTATATTGAGAGCCGCCCCATTATGGAAGTGGATGAATATAACCAAAAACTACTGGAATCTTTTCAGGTGAGTAACGCTCTGAATCTTCACCCTGATTTTTCAGATTTTATCTTTTTTGAAAGCCGTAAGCCAACCGGTGTGGAACACTTTTATGACCTGTTCTTTGCCATCCGAAATAAAAGGGTTGTAAGTTTTGAACACTACAATTACAAAAACAAACTGATGACGTCCAGAAAAGTTCATCCTTTAGCCTTAAAAGAATCCAAAGACCGATGGTATCTTATTGCTATTGATACAAAAGATAAAGTTTTAAAATCCTTCGGGCTTGACAGAATCAACTATCTTGACGTAGCCAAAAATCAGTTTAGAGAGAAGTATAAATATAATTTCAGAGAGCATTTTAAAAATGCATTCGGAGTGATGAATCTGGCTGAGCAGAAACCACAGAATATTGTATTGAAATGCAGCCGTCATCAGGGAGAATATATCAGAAGCTTCCCTCTTCATCAATCACAGAAAGAGACCAAAGAAACTCCGGAAGAAATTTATTTTGAGTTCTTCCTTCATCCTACTTACGACTTTATGCAGGAGATTCTTTCTTTCGGTAAGGAAGTTACAGTTCTTGAACCTAAAGGTTTAGTTGATGATATCCGTAACCATTTGCAGGAATCCTTAAACCGCTATCTTGAAAGCTGATTATAAAAAATATATTTCATATTTTTTGTTATATTTACATAAATATACCCTTATTGAAAACTTTATTTGTTGGCATCAGCTGCTTTATCTCCACCTTTTTTCTGGCACAGCAGAAGGAAGAATTCCGGCTTGTAAAGAGCTATTACAACCAGCACAGAAATATGCTGAATAAAGAGTTCAAAAAAAAGTTTGATGCTGAATCAAGTACAGATAAAAAGGTGGCAATAAAAGGAGATTTTCTCTTTTTTATGAAAAAGATGGACAGCATTGAAAACAATGCCTTGATTGGAGCTTTATTAAAAGTAAGAAATCTCGAAGACCTCCAAACCATCAAAAATCCTAAATTAACCTCTGTGAAATTTTCAGACGCAGAAAAGATTGCAGATTATCCCGGAGGACTTAATTCTTTGAGACAAGAAGTTGCCAATCTGCTATACGTTGATGGCGTCTATTCTGTAGAAAAAATGATAAAAACAGATGTTGATTTTATTGTAGAAAAAGATGGAACGGTCAGCAATGTTCATGCACAGGGCGATAATTTCACTTTCAACAGGCAGGCGGAAATTGCATTATATTCTCTGGCAGAAAAGTTTTCTCCCGCAATGATAAAAGGTGATCCTACGACCTACCGTTTTAAACTTCCTTTAACTTTAACGATAAACGACTAAATGTTTACTGACGAATATTACATGAAAATGGCTTTACAGGAAGCAGAAGCCGCTTTGGAAAAAGATGAGGTTCCTATTGGATGTGTAGTGGTTTCCAATAACCGGATTATCGCAAGAGCCCATAACCTTACGGAAACACTGAATGATGTTACCGCTCATGCAGAAATGCAGGCCATCACCTCAGCGGCAAATTTTCTTGGAGGGAAATACTTAAAAGACTGTACTCTTTATGTAACGATGGAGCCTTGCGTAATGTGCTCAGGTGCACTTTCCTGGTCTCAGATCTCAAAAGTAGTGATTGGTGCACGGGATGAACAAAGGGGTTTTATCAATAAAAATCTTTCCCTGCACCCGAAAACAGAAATTATTACAGGCATTATGGAAGCCGAATGCTCTTCTATTGTTAAAGATTTTTTTAAAAGTAAAAGATAAACCCTTCCATTGAAGAAATTTGATTTGTGTCTTTATAGACTTTAACCCTCGTCTAAGGGTTTGGAAAATAATAATAGTATAAAAAGCCGGAGAAAATTAAAATATCCTCCGGCTTTTGTTTTTATAGAATCAGGAATCCATATTCCTTACAATCAGTCTTTATAAATAGTGTATCTTACTATATCAAAATATTCTCCGTCTTTCTTTATTTCCTGTTTTAAAACAGCTTCCTGTTCCATTCCTATTTTCTCCATTATTCTTCCGGATGCCGGATTGTGAAGAAAATGAGTAGCAAAAATTTTATTGAAACCCAGGTCATTTAAACCAAAATCTACGATTGCTCTTGCGGCTTCTGTTACATATCCTTTATTCCAGTAAGACATTTCTATCCAATATCCCAGCTCTGCTTTATCATCATCCCTGTCATGCAGCCCGATAGCACCTATGATATGTCCTTCTTTATTCCGGATAGCAAAAGTATATCCTGTTTTATTATCAAAAGCTTCTTTTGACATTTTCAGCCATGATCTGGCATCATTTTCAACATAAGGGTAAGGAATATTAGAGGTAAGATCAGAAAAAATCCTATGCTGAAGATATTCAACAATAAAAGGAATATCTTTTTCTTCCAGTTGAGAGAGAATAAGTCTTTCCGTTTCTATGATGGGAAATTTTTCCATTGTATTAAGGTTAAAGTTGAAAGTTAAGATAGTACTTGGGCTGAAACCTGCTTTAATATATTATAAATCTTTCCCCAGGAAATAAAGACCTTTCAATGTGTGAAGTCTGTCCATCACATGAATCTTATCTGTAAGAGGTTTATAGACATGGGAAACCCCTCCTGTCGCTACCACGAAACACTCGTCATTCACCTCTTCATTGATGCGATTCACAAAACCTTCTACCATTCCCAGGAAACCATACACCATTCCGCTTTGCATACAGGTTACCGTATCCAGCCCCAAAACAGATTTCGGTTTTTTCAGTTCAATGTCCGGAAGCTGTGCAGTCTGGTTGATCAACGAATTTAATGAAGTAACAATTCCCGGAGCGATAATCACTCCCAAAGTCTCTCCTGTTTCTGCTACACAACTGGCTGTAAGAGCAGTTCCGAAATCGATGACAATTTTTTTCCTGTTCGGATACAGATTGTGTGCTGCCACAAGATTTGCATAGATATCTGTTCCCATCTGCTTGGATTTTGCCTGAACGCCTGAAGGGGTTGATCTATCAACAATCACAGGATTAGTTCCGTGAATTTTCTTGATTCCCGAGCTCATTACTTTGGTAAGCTGCGGAACTACAGAACCGATAATTACTTTATCAATTTCTGTTGGTTCAATTTTATAGGTTTGATAAAGCATCAGCATCTGTACATAAAGTTCATCTGCCGTTCTGTAAGGTTTTGTATTGATTACCCACGAAATATCACAATTATCGCCATTGAAAAGACCAAATCTGATATTGCTGTTTCCTACGTTGATTACGATTGAATTCATTGACATATTTTTCAGAAGAAATTCTTGATTTATGATTGAAATTCCTGCTTGATTTTGAGGGATTAAATTTAATCATTTTTATAAAAACAAGCTCTGAATCTCTTATAAATTAAGTCTATCTTTAAAATAAATCCACATCAACATTTACCAGCTACCTCTTTCTTTAAAATAAATAGCGCAGAAATAAAATTTCCGCGCTATTTATTATATTATTTTGTATTTATTATTTTACTTCTACAAAATTATTCTCCATGTTTATATCTGCAATTCTCTGGCTGAAATCAATTCCCAAAACAGATAACTGAGATTTGGTGTAAGGAATGGTAAGGGTATATTCTTTTTGGGTCCAAGGCCAGTAAGGCGCTGTTTTAAGATCTCCATAAATATCCTTTTGTTTCCATGTATGCGTCATATTCAATGGTATCTGATAAGTAACAACTTTTTTATCCGTTGTCATCACTCCAAAATCTATCGGCATTGGAACCTGACCGTTGTTGATTAAAGTAATGGTTGTAGATTTCGCATCATATTTTACATCTTTAATCCCGTAATCAATCGTCTTTGTCGTATTGATCCAATAATTATGGAACCATTTCAGATCCATCCCGGAAACTTTCTGTGCAATGTGAAGAAAATCTCTGTCTGAAGGATGCTTCATGCTCCATTGATCATAATATTGTTTCAGGGTTTCCGCAAGGTTCTGCTCTCCCATAATGTATCCAAGCTGTACCAGGTATAATTCACCTTTTACATAAGATGCATATGTATAAGCTGTACCGTTATCATGGTGATCCCCTAACCAAACGGCAGGTTCTTCGATTCCTTTTTTAATAAAGCTTCTGTAAGCATCAAGTGTTTTGGCAAATGGATTCGGCAGGTCTTCAGGGAATAGCTGATACATGGTATACCCTTCCGCATAGCTTGTGAAACCTTCATCCATCCATGGACGTACAGATTCATTGGTAGCTAACATCTGCTGATACCATGAGTGAGATCCTTCGTGTGCCATTAAACCCATTAAATCTTTAACGCTTTTTGCTTCACCTAAAATCATGGTACACATTCCGTATTCCATTCCTCCGTCACCTCCCTGAATGAATGCATAAGTAGGATATACATATTTTCCAAAGTGACTATTCATGATCTGGAAATATTTGGTGATATAAGGTTGTGATTCTCCCCATGCCTTCGTTTTATCATTTTTCTGATAAACCAGATATACTTTTGGACCTTCCGGAACATTGAAGCTTTCTACAGAATAATCTCTGTCTGCACTCCATGCGAAATCAAGAATATTTTTTGCAGTCCATTTCCATGTAACCTTATTATCTTTATCTACTACAAGCAGACTTTTAGTTTCATATCCTTTCACGCCTTTAGGATTTTGAAGGATACCTCCTGCTCCTACAACATAATCTTTGTTGATTTTAATCGTAACATCAAAGTCAGAGAATGGAGCGTGGAATTCTCTTCCCAAATAATCAAAAGTTGCCCAGCCGTCATAATCGTACTCAGCAATTTTTGGATACCACTGCGTCATTGTCATATCTACACCTTCCCTGTTATTTCTACCGCTTCTTCTGATCTGTTGAGGAATCACAGAATCCCAGTCCATTGTAAAAGTAGTTGTAGAGTTTGGTTTAATTGGCTCTGCCAGATAAACTTTCATAATGGTTTCCTGAACTTCAAATTTCAGATCTTTTCCATTTTGTTTAATCCAGTGGATATTCTGAGCTCCTTCCTGATCTTTTGGAATGGAAGCCAGCCTTGAAATACCGTCTTTCTGCAGCCTTCCGTCACCATTCTTGCCTTGGGAAGCCACTCTTTGATCCATCATGGAATTAGGTTTGAAAGCGTTCCAATATAGATGGAAATACACCACATTCAGCTCATCTGGTGAGTTGTTGGTGTATTCTAAAGTCTGTTTTCCCTGATAGGTAAATTTTTCAGCATTGACATCAATATCCATCTTGTACTTCGCAGCCTGCTGATAATAAGCTCCTTGCTGAGCCTGAAATTGTGAAATGATAAACGCAAAAATGATTGCAGCCGATTTTCTCATTTAAAATTTTATTTTTTTTAAAGGTAGGTAATTTAAACAAGACCCTCAAATAGGAGTTATTTTGAGATTTTATTCTGTTTAATATGGTTTTAGATGAATTTTAATCAGAATTGTTAAATTTTTTAGAAAGCTTTATTTTAACTTCACCATTTAAAACCTTGGCATGGTGAAGTTATTTTAGAAGTATTTTTACTGGTCCTTCAATAGTTTTTTGAGTAAAGTAATCTGTCCCAGATGATAGTAGCAGTGTTCAATCATTCCATCGATATTTCTTTGGTAGGTTCCGTACTTTTCATCTACAAAAACCTCATCAAGTTTAGTATCAGGCATCTGTTCCAGTAATGTTGCAAATTTTTCAGAATCCATCCATAGTTTATGTAACAACCCCTCCCATTGCTCCTGAGAGTCTATAGAAGGAAGATCAAAACTGAATTTATCTTTGATTTCAAGATCACCTCCTTCAAAAACATTGACAATGCCTGCAATATAATAATCAATGTGAAAAGTGAGCATAGCAATGGTATTTAAAGAATCTATCTTTTTTACTGCCTGTTCCAAGGTAACATCTGAAAGCTGGTCTTTAAAATTGGTATTGGCAATCCAAAGGCCATCAAACAGTACTTCTCTGAATCTTTTTGATAATTGTGATACTGAACTCATAAGCTGCTATCTTTTGTTTTTTGAAGATATACAATGTAAGAATTTTTTACAACAGAGCCTTGCCAAGGTGTAAAACCTTGGCAAGGCTCTCTCAAAAACAAAAAACCTCAAATGCAAAATACACCTGAGGTTGATATTATAAATATTGAATTATAATTATTTTTTCGCAGAAACTTCTTTCTTTCCGCTTCTTAGAATCTTTTCAAGGATTCTTAAAGTAATCAGATAAGTTGGTTTTACTCCTGTAAGACCTAGCCCTCCTGAAGAAAGTGTACTTCCTGTTTCCAGCGGATTATCAGAAGCATAATAAGCATACATTACAAACAGATCCGGTGAAATATGGTGTCTGATCTTTGAAGCTACCTGAATCGCTTTCTGATAATGTGCTCCTTCCATTTCAAGCCCAATCGCTTTCCAGGAAGTATTCATAAAGTAGGATAAGATATCTCTGTTTTGCAGTGAAGTTCCCAGAACAGTAATCATTGGACCTTCAAAAGCTTTTAATTCATCATCTTTGAAATCTTCCAGCTTCAATGCATTCTCAAATGGATAATTGTCTGCAGTTCCTTCAAAAATATGAGAAGTAGGAATCATAATATCTCCTTTTTCTCCTGTAAGAATTCCCGCTTTACCCATGATAGAGACAGATTTCACTTTCATCATATAGATTTCTCCTTTATGTTCAAAAGGTCTTAAAAGCTCATCCATTACCTCAAAAGCCTGCTCTCCGAAAGCATAATCAAATACCATGATCACATCATCTCCTGTAAACTTACTGTCTGCAAACGGTGTATTCTTCAGATCTGTTTTGCTGAGGTCTATAATCTGAACATCTATATTACTTCCGCTTTTATCAGCGATATGAATCATCCCTTCATCCAAAGCGTATTTTGAAACTTTATCACGAAGTTCTTTTTTGTTCGATATCTCTTCATATAGTTTATAATCCACTTCATGATGCTGTTTCTTTTTAAGAGCATTATTAGCGTACAGCATATTTTTCACCGAGTGCATATTGGCAGAAATAATATGTAAAGGTCTCATATGAAGATCATTTTCAAATAAAACCTCTTTCACTTTATTCGCCCATTTTTCACCAAAATAATGGTGACCTACTCTTTCCTTTAGTATAGAACTGAAATGAATTTCTCTCTCTCTACTTCCTTTTGCATCATCAAGGCTTACTTTCCCTAAGTTGTAAATGATTTTGAATAAACGGTCAGGGTTATGATCGTCACCAAAAGTATTATATGCTCTTAAAGTTTCATCAAATGATCTTCCGATTAAAGAAGAAAGATGAATAAGTGCCACTTCTTTTTCTTTTCTGCTGAATTTCTTTTCCCCTTTCACAACCTCTTCGATAATCTTAAAGGCACGTGTCGGCTTCCAGTTTTCATCTTGGATAAATGCCAGGTTGCGGATTTTATCAGCTTCTATAAACAGGAATGTCAGGTGGGTAAGAATGTCATAAATTTCGGAACGTCCCAAAAGAACTTCAATATTCATCTGGTGTTCGTCTATTCTATAACAGTTTCTTCTTCTTTTCTTTGGAACAATTGGTTCGAAACTTCCTTTATCAAACCCTTCATCTGATGTAAGATGAATAAAAGCACATTCCTCAATTCCTTCCGGAAGTCTGTCCAAAACATACATCAACCCGTCAAGTTCCAATTTGCTTGGAATATTCATGGTTCCATAAATTTCCGGATTGATGGTCTTTAACAAACTTCTGATACTCTCTCCTGAAACTCCTCCCGGCTTGAAAAACCCTCTATAAAATAAGTGTCTCATAGAGATGTATAGTCTTTCAATAGCCTCTGTTGTTTCTCTTGCTCTAGAATTTGTCATAAAATAAATTTCACACAAATATACAAAATCTCCGCTCAACTTATTTTAACTATCTTTTAATAAGTTGTTTAAAACCTATAGATAAGCGGGGTTTATTTGGGAATCCTTTGACTTGTTATATCATTTTGTCTGATACTTATTGTGGTACTACTTTGGTCCTTTCCTGTATTTGTTTTCTATTTCTCTTTCATCTTTTTATTTATTTCAGAAAAAAAATCAAGAACTAGTCTAAAATAATTGTAATTTTAATGGTATACAATTCCATTATTATATCGGACTGTATATTCTCTTTTCGTACAGCTAAAGTTAACATCTCTGGTTTTTCAAGCCTGCGAATGTTAACTTTTAACCAAAATTCACAAATTCACCCTAACAAAAACACCCAAACAATTGTTTAATTTGTATAAATTTTCAAAACACCCCTAAAATTTTTAGGGTTAAAATATTTTCAATTCATTTTTTTTGTAAATTTGCCGTGTAAAAAATCAACCCAATTATGTCAACCTTAAGATTCAAAGCACTAGAAACCCTTCCATTTAAGGATTTCAGAAAAGACAACTCTGTTGAGATCCCTGCAAAATTATCAGAGCTATTCTGTAAAAATGTTTTCTCAGAAGAAACAATGAGAGAATATTTAACTAAAGAAGCATTCGGTTCTATTATGGATGCTATTAAAAAAGGAACTAAGATCCAGAGGCATATTGCAGATCAGGTAGCTGTAGCTATGAAAGACTGGGCAATGAGCAAAGGGGTAACCCACTATACTCACTGGTTTCAGCCTTTGACAGGTACTACTGCAGAAAAGCACGATTCTTTCTTCACTCCTATCGAAGGGGGTAGAGCTATCGAAAGATTCAGCGGAAACATGCTTATCCAGCAGGAGCCTGATGCATCATCATTCCCTAACGGAGGTATCAGAAATACTTTTGAAGCAAGAGGTTATACAGCTTGGGATCCTACATCTCCGGCATTCATCATGGGAACTACATTATGTATTCCTTCTATTTTCATCTCTTATACAGGTGAAACATTAGATTATAAAGCACCTCTTTTGAGAGCTTTGAACGCTGTGGATGAAGCTGCAACGAATGTAATGCAGTATTTTGACAAAAACGTAACGAAAGTAACTCCTACTTTGGGTTGGGAACAGGAATATTTCCTTGTTGATTCAGCATTATACCAATCACGTCCGGACCTTGTATTAACAGGTAAGACATTATTAGGACATTCTCCTGCAAAAGGACAACAATTAGATGACCATTATTTCGGTTCCATTCCTACAAGGGTAATGAACTTCATGAAAGAGTTGGAAATAGAGTGTATGAAATTGGGAATCCCTGCAACAACAAGACACAACGAGGTTGCGCCTAACCAGTTCGAGCTTGCTCCAATGTTTGAAGAAGTGAACGTTGCTGTAGACCACAACTCATTGTTGATGGACATCATGGCAAGAGTAGCTCATAAACACCACTTCCACATTCTTTTCCACGAAAAACCATTCGCTGGAGTAAACGGAAGCGGGAAACACAATAACTGGTCTTTAGCAACAGACACCGGAGAAAACCTTCTAAGCCCGGGAAGAAACCCAAAGAAAAACTTACAGTTCTTAACATTCTTTGTTAACACTATCAAAGCGGTTCACGAATATGCAGATCTTTTAAGAGCAAGTATCGCTTCTGCAAGTAATGACCACAGACTTGGTGCTAATGAAGCGCCGCCAGCAATTATTTCTGTATTTATCGGAAGCCAGCTGTTCAGCGTTTTGGAAGAACTTGAGAAAGTAACCAACGGAAAATTATCTCCGGAGGAAAAAACAGAATTAAAATTAAATGTAGTTGGGAAAATTCCTGAAATCCTGTTAGATAACACAGACAGAAACAGAACTTCTCCATTTGCATTTACAGGAAATAAATTTGAGATCAGAGCGGTAGGTTCTTCTGCAAACTGTGCGGAATCTATGACTGTAATGAATACCATTGCAGCAAAACAGCTTAATGATTTCAAGAAAGAGGTTGATGCTTTAATTGAAACGGGTCTTAAGAAAGACGAAGCAATCTTTAATGTATTGAGAGAGTACATCAAGCAGTGTAAAAACATTATGTTTGAAGGTGACGGATATTCTGATGACTGGGCAAAAGAAGCTAAAAAAAGAGGATTGAACAACCTTAAAACAACTCCAGAAGCATTAAAGCAGGAAATGGATAAGAAATTCTTAGATCTATATGAAGAGATGGGAATTTTCAACCACAGAGAAGTTGAGGCAAGAAACGAAATTAAATTAGAAAAATACTCTACTGTTATTGATATTGAAGCAAGAGTATTAAGTGATATCGCAAGAAACCACATCATTCCTTCTGCATTAAATTACCAGAACAGGTTAATTGAAAACGTAAAAGGTCTTAAAGATATCTTTGGTGATAAAGAATTCAAATCTTTGGCAAAAGAGCAAATGAGTTTAATTACGAGCATTTCTGAAAATGTTTCTAAAATTAAACTTGGTGTTGAAGATCTTATCAAAGCCAGAGAAGCAGCAAAAAGTGTATCAGACAGCCAAAAACAGGCAGAAACTTATTGTAACAAAGTAAAACCATTATTTGATCCTATCAGAGATGCTTCTGATGCATTGGAAATGATGGTTGACGATGAGCTATGGCCGATGACAAAATACAGAGAAATGTTGTTCACAAAATAACACCTGTAAAGTTCCATATTAGTTCAAATTCCTCGGTTTTCCGGGGAATTTTTTTTGTTTTATTAACATACCTGGAAATGGAGCTTTTAAATTGTAAAACCTGATATATAGAAGAAAATCGACATCGTTTGTTAAAGAATCTTAATAAAAAAAACCGCATACTTACCAAAAATAGGCCGTTGCGGTTTATTTTTCTTTAACATATGTAAATAATATGTTAAAATGTGTTAAAGTAAGATCCTGACAATTATCATATCAGGGGTCTTTTACTCGGAATCTTTACTTTTGTATTGCTTTTGAAAATAAATATTCCTTTTTAACACGGATAATCAAATATATATGAAGAAAAGAGTTTTGTTTTATTTAGTTGCTTTAGTTACTACAGTTTCATTGCAATCGTGCGCTACAAATTATGTGGTTTCAAAACCAGCAACTTACACAAAAGAATACAAAACAGATGCCAAACTAGCTTCTTTAGATAACAAAAGAATGGAGCAGGATAAGCAGAAACTTATCGACTCTTTCTTAGCTGAAAAGGCTGCATCTATCGCTAGTGCTAAAAAAGCAGTTAAGAATTCTGAGATTGCGAAAGTAATCAAACATAATAAAACCATTGACGGTATCCTTGAAGAAGCTGAAACATACCTTGGAACTCCTTACAGATACGGAGGAACTACAAGAAACGGTATAGATTGTTCAGCTTTTGTTCTTTCTGTATTCGGAGCAGCAGCAGGGCTTAGCTTACCTAGAGTAGCAGCATCTCAGGCTCAGGAAGGAGAAAGAATTGAAAAAGGAGATCTACAGAAAGGAGATTTGATTTTCTTTTCTCACGGAAGAAGAATTTCTCACGTAGGTATTGTAGAAAGTGTTACTGAAGAGGGTGAGATTAAGTTTATCCACGCAGCAACATCAAAAGGAGTAATGATTTCTTCACTGAATGATTCTTATTGGGGACCTAAGTTCAGATTCGCTAAAAGAGTGATCAATGAAGAAGGAGAAGCTTACAATAACTTAGCAGCAATCACTCCCGCTACACCAGCAAATTTTTAATTTTATAAATAATTGATTTAAATAATGAAGCCATCAGAATTCTGATGGCTTTTTTATACACCCTATTTGCACTAAGTTTCAGCTTGTGGTAGGTGAATGTATATTAAAAGAGAAAAGCGGATTAAAACCCGCTCTATTGATTCAATATTGATATTTTTATAAGCAATCAGTACATGGCAGAAGAAATCAGCTGTTCTTATCAATTTCAATATCCAGTTTGTACAATAGTCCATATATTTCAGAAAGTGAAAATTTGGCCTTTTTAAGCCTGTTTAAAGCCGGATCTATTGAATAATTGACAGAAGTTCTGAAATCTGCTTTTTCAAGATTTGTAGTATCGAAAACAGCGCCAGACAGATCACAGTTACCAAAGACAGCATTTGATGCATCACATTCAGTAAAGTCTACCTCAATTAACCTCGAATTTTTAAAAATCGTTTTCTTAATGGAGGTCTGATAAAAAACTGAATTATTCAAAGCACACCCATCAAATGTAAAAGATAAACCGAAGGCATTACAATCATTAAACTGAAGGCCAAGCATTTTACATTCTTTGAAAATCACACTATGAAAAGCGGTTCTCACAAGCTTTGCCATGCTGAGGTTACATTCTATAAATTCACAGTCTGTAAAGCTAAATCCGGAAAGGTTTGCATATTCAAAATTACAGTTCCGGAAAGTACAGTTTTCATACTCTCCTTTTTCCAGTTGAGAAAAGTCTGTGTTTTCAAAATCCTGATCCAGGAAATAAGCTTCTTTCATATTTTCATGATTATATACTCCACCCATGGGCGGATTTTAAATTAAGAATAAAAATTTCAGCTTTTAGCCGTTGATTTTTTTGATCTTAAAAGACCATTACACCAAGCTGTTTTTATCCGAATAATTAAGTTTAAAGAAAATAAAAGTCATCATAGAGAATGCCAACAGAGAACTTCCTCCATAACTGAAATACGGAAGAGGGATCCCAACCGTAGGGAAAAGCCCCATAACCATGCCTAAATTGATCGAAAAGTGCATCAGAAGAATCGAGGCAAAACAATATCCGAAGACCCGGTTAAAAGTAGACTTCTGCCTTTCTGCGAGATAATATATCCTTCCGATATACACCATGTAGCATAAGATAAGAATTGCACTTCCTAAAAAGCCCCACTCTTCTCCTACCGTACAAAATATATAATCCGTTTCCTGCTCGGGTACAAATTTTCCCTGGGTAACAGATCCTTCACGATATCCTTTCCCCCAGAGTCCACCGGATCCGATAGCTGTTTTGGAATATAGTAAATTGTATCCTGAAGTATCCCTAAATGCCTTTTCACCTTTATAAAGAACATCAATTCTTTCTCTCTGGTGCTTAGGAAGTTTTTCTAAAATAGTCGGAGATGCGAAAGCCAGTCCACACAGAAGAAGGATAGATCCTGAAATTCCCGAAATAGAAATCACATCCCAGGACATTCTATGATAGTTCATCGCAATCAAAATACCGGCAATTACCAGAACAGCGATTGCAACATAAATCGGAGGAACAGCTAATGAAATCAGAAAAACCCCGGCAAAAAGAAATCCTATCCCAAACAAAAGACCACTCAGTCCTTCTCTGTATAAGGCAATGAAAAATGCAATAAATACAAGCATGGAACCTACATCCGGAATAGCAAGAACTACAACCGCCGGAACGCCGATAATAGCTAAAGTAGTCAATAAAGACTTCCGGTTTTTAAGATTAAAATCAGGTCCTGAAACATAGTTGGCAAGCATCAGCGCCGTTCCTATCTTCGCAAATTCTACAGGCTGCATGGTAAAACTTCCAAATTTATACCAGTTCTTTTGTCCTAAAATTTCTTTTCCAAAGGGAAAAAGTCCGATAAGCAGCAAGACTCCGCCAATGTAAATAATCCCGGCCATATTTTCAAAGAACTTACTTCTGCTGAAAAATATGATAAGTCCCACAAACAGCGAAATACAGAAAAAGATCAATTGCTTTTCCCCTAGTTTCTGGTCAACACTGTAAATATTTGCAATGGCAAAAACACAAAGCAGGAAATACAGCCCAAGGCCTAATTTATCTATTCCTTCCGTCCATTTCATTGCTTGACAGTTTTTTTAACAGTGTTATTCTTTTTAGTTTCCTCTTCTATTTTCTTTTGCAGTTTGGCTTTTTGTTGCTTAACAAGATCCAGACTGTCCTTTATTCTTTTTTGTTTAATAGAATCCGGCTTAGGATCAACGTATAACCCTTTACGTTTCAAATCTGAAATCCACTGCCTTTTATATTCCGGCATAAAGCTGGAGGTAATCATCTTTTTATAAAGATTCTCACGCTTCAGATCACCTGTGATATATTTTTCAGCAATTACTGTACAGGCCGGACCAGCCCAAGTAGCTCCAAATCCTGCATGCTCCATTACGGCAACCACCACAATTTTAGGTTTATCCGCAGGGGCAATCAATACAAAGATAGAATTATCCTTTCCTTGCGGAACCTGTGCAGTACCTGTTTTAGCTAATTGTGTAAAGTCATTGGATTTCAATCCTCTTGCCGTTCCTCTCAAAACCACAGCTTCCATACCTTTTAAAACAGGTTCAAAATGCTTTGGATCAACTAATGTTTTATGTTTAACCTTAAATCTTGGATCAGGATTAGGTTTTCCATCAATTGCTTTAACGATATGAGGGGTATAATACCATCCCTTATTAGCGATAGCACCTACATAATTGGCCAACTGAATAGGAGTTACCAAAACATCTCCCTGACCCATTCCATTATAAATAGCTCCGGTTGACATCTCATCCCAGTTTTTAAAATCAGTTCTTTTGGAACCGCTTGCTTTCATGATGGCTTTGAACCTTTTCTCATAAAAATCTCCGGAAGGTATTCTTCCTTTTGCTCCTACAGCAAAATCATTATTTAAAAACTCTCCAACTCCAAAGCTGCTCATGATCTTCTTCCATTCATCAACACCTTTTGAAGGATTTCCAGGATATTTTTTAATGATAGCGATAAATGCATAGGTAAAGAAGCAGTTACTTGAAACCTGAATAGAAGGAATCAACGGATCTGCTCCACCATGTCCTTTAATTCTTTTTCCTTTATAGAAAAACCCACCGCCACATGGGAAAATAGTCTTTTCATCCATTACTCCCATCTGCATAGCAGCCAAGGCAGTCAACAATTTGAATGTCGATCCCGGAGGATATCCCGCCTGTAAGGAACGGTCAAAAGTGGGCTTATTCTCGTAAAGAGTATCTTTTGACAGGGCATATAAATTTTTTGATTTGTAAGGTCCGGTGAAAAGATTCGGGTCAATATCCGGTCCGGTAGCGGCAACCAACACTTCCCCATTATTAGGGTCTAAAGCTACAATTGCTCCGTGCTTGTTCACCAGCATTTCTTCAGCAGTTCTCTGAAGATCATAATCAATAGTTAATGTAATGTCTTTACCAGTAATCACATCTTTATCCAGTGATCCGTTTTTATAAGACCCAATATTTCGGAGCCTGATATCTTTTTGGATATATTTTACTCCTTTTACTCCACGAAGTTCTTTTTCGTAGGATTTTTCAACTCCGGTTTTTCCGATAAAGTCTCCCGGTAAATAGTATATAGAATCCTTTTTTATTTCACGCTCATTTACTTCACTGGTATATCCCAGAAGGTTACCTGAAGTAGAGACTTCATATTGACGCTGAGGTCTTTGTACAATATTAAAAGCCGGATATTTAAAAATAATTTCCTGAACTCTTGCAATATCTTCTCTGCTCAGATCCTTCAGAAAGGTCATCGGAGTCAGTTTGGAATAGTATTTTTCCTTTTTAATAACATCAATTCTTTTGATAAAATCCGCTTTGGAAATCTTCATAAGACTACAGAATCCGAGCGTATCAAAATCCGGCCGCATTAAAGCCTGTGTAAAAGAGACTTCATAAGCAGGCTGGTTTCCTACCATGATTTTACCATTCCTGTCAAAAATGACTCCACGCTGTGGAATAACATATTCGGTTTTGATGGAGGTATTCGCTGCATTTAATGCATAACGGTCTGTAAACAACTGTAAATAGGCAAGCCTCGCCACAAAAATAAGGGCGATGACAACGAGGATGGAAAAAATTTTAAAATAACGTGTGTTCAAACTTTTTGTTTGATTTTAAATATTAATGCGTAAATGACTATAAATATAAATGAAATTACACTAGTCACCAACACATTAAACAATATTTCAAAAAATCTGCTAAACTTAAAGAATTCGATATACTGTACTAAAAGCTGGTGCAGAAAAATACTTGAGAATAAAAACAGCAAAAACTGCGCCCATTGAAGGGACTGAAATGAGAAAAAGTCCGTAGATGTATCGGTAGAAGTCCTGAAGATCAACGTTCTGAAATAAGCAATCAGTGTTGTTGCAAATGCATTGATTCCCCACGAATAAAGAAAACCATCAATTGACAGCCCTATTAAAAAGCTCAATGCCAGGAACTGAAATTTATTCCTGAAAAAAGGATAGAACATGACAAATACAGGATATAATACCGGAGTATATTTCCCGAAAAGCGTAATCCTGTTCAATACAAATATCTGTAATGCTACAAGAAAAATCATGATCAATATATCAGTAAATAAAGTCCTGCTAATCATTTTCTTTTTTTATTACAGCCTGCATAGTGTCCTGAATCTTCTGCACTTCTGCTTTCTTAAGATTCTTCACTACATATACTTTGTTCAACGCTCCCATTTTTTCACTCAGCTCAACGGAAATATCCCAGAAACCGGTTTTATTATCTACAGAATATCCTGCAATAGTACCAATCGTTACTCCCTTAGGAAAGATTGCGGATTTACCATCTGTAACAACCGTATCCCCTACTTTTAACGCAACATATTTTGGAATATCTGCAAGGTGCATCACTCTGGAATTATCACCATTCCACGTTAAAGTACCGAAATATCCTGAATTTTTGAGTGCTGCATTAATTCTGATCTTGTTAACACTTAAGACCGACTGAACTAATGCATAACTGTCTGTAGAATTAATTACAATTCCCGCAATACCTCTTGGTGCCATTACCCCCATCTGAGGAAAGACCCCGTCTCTACGGCCACGGTTGATTGTAAAATAGTTGTTTCTTCTGTTGATACTGTTGAAAACAATTTCACCATCAACAAAAGTATAGATCTGCCCGCCACCAATGGTATCGTGAACTCTTTTGAAAACAGGTTTTTTTGCTCCGTCTTTTCCGTAGAGTTCAGTCATAAGGGCTTTATTCTGAACCACAAGATCTTCGTTGATCTGTTTTAGTTTCAGATAGGAAACTCCTTCATCAATATATCCGGAAACCCAGGAATTGAACGCAGCAGTCTGCCCCGCTATCCAGGATTTCTGCATGGCATTTCTGGAGAATATCAAAACCAGAGCAATAATTTGCAGAAATATAAAGAAGACGAAAAGAGTATTCTTCGAAAATAATCTCAGCAAAAATCCCATTCAGATATAAAGTCGTAAAAAGTTAAAATTATTTAATTAAGAAATTGAACTTATCCATATTCTTAAGGGCAATACCTGTTCCGCGAACTACAGCTCTCAACGGATCTTCCGCAACAAATACAGGAAGACCTGTCTTTTTGTGGATTCTGTCCGCAAGACCTCTTAATAACGCTCCTCCTCCGGCAAGATAAATACCTGTTTTGTAAATATCGGCTGCCAGCTCCGGTGGTGTAAGAGAAAGTGTTTCCATTACAGCATCTTCGATTCTGATGATGGATTTGTCTAATGCACGTGCAATCTCTTTATATCCAACCATAATTTCTTTAGGCTTCCCTGTGATAAGGTCTCTACCTTGTACCGGGATATCTTCGATATCTACATCAAGATCTTCTACTGCAGAACCTACTTCAATTTTGATTCTTTCAGCAGTTCTTTCTCCGATATAAAGGTTATGGTGAGTTCGTAAGTAATAAGCAATATCATTGGTAAATACGTCTCCGGCAATCTTCACAGATTTATCACATACGATACCTCCTAAAGCTACTACCGCAATTTCCGTAGTACCTCCACCTATATCGATGATCATATTTCCTTCAGGTTTCTGTACGTCTATTCCCACCCCAATTGCTGCTGCCATTGGTTCGTAGATTAATCTTACTTCTTTTGCGTTTACTTTCTGAGCAGAGTCTCTTACCGCTCTTTTTTCAACTTCAGTGATACCAGAAGGGATACAGATTACAATTCGTAATGCCGGTTGTATGAATTTACCTTTGATTCCAGGAATTTTTTTGATAAATTCCTTGATCATATGTTCAGAAGCATGGAAATCAGCAATAACCCCGTCTTTCAAAGGACGGATAGTCTTGATGTCTTCGTGAGTTTTACCTTGCATATGCTTAGCCTGTTCACCTACAGCAATGGGTTTACCCGTAGAACGTTCAATTGCAACAATTGACGGTTGATCTATAACAATTTTATTATTATGGATAATAAGGGTATTAGCCGTTCCCAGGTCTATCGCAATTTCTTGCGTAAACATATCAAATAAACTCATATTTTTCTTCTGATTTTAAGATTACAAAGATATAAATTTAAGACTAGTAAAGAAATTTCCCACCAACTTAATTTGGTTAAAATTTTATTAAAATTTATAATTCTTTATTAACTTTCAGTTTAGATGTTTACAGACTTTGAGTTAAACTAAAATTAATGGGTTGTTAAAAGGGCGAAAAAGCGAAATCACCGACAGGTAAAAAGGCCTGCATACAACAGACAAAAGGGTTTCTAAGCAACCCTGCAGTGCATTTAAAATTTTCAGGGTTTCTTAAAAAAATTAACAAAGAAAAATAATCAATAGTAAAATTTAAAGAAACCCACTAATAGAGACAAACTCATTTTTTTGCTGTCTTGCTCTTTTCTCCATTATCATCTTATAGTTTTTTACGATAATTATCATATACACTATCTGAGAGTGATTAATTAAAAAAAGCGTAAATTTGCGACTGCTTATGTTACAGTATTCCAACATTCATCGAACGTCAAATTTTGCCGTGCTTTCTATAAGCTACGAGAAAGCCGACGTAGAAACGAGAGGAAAGTTTGCATTTTTTGATGAAAACATCAAAAACTTTGTTTCCAGGGTCCACCAGGAAGACCTTGGGGATGCATTTGTGGTTTCCACCTGTAACAGGACCGAAATTTATACGACTTCTCCCAATTACCTTTTAGTGGCGGAAGAATATTGCAAAACCATTGGAGTACATCTTACGGATTTCCTTCAGTTTGCCAATATTCTGACCAAGGAAGAGGCTCTGATTCATCTTTTCAGAGTTGCTGCCGGTCTTGAAAGTCAGATTATCGGAGATTTTGAAATTATCGGACAGATCAAAAAAGCATACAGCCGTTTCAAAAAAGAAAGACAGAATTCTAATCCTTATCTTGAAAGAGCTATCAATGCAGCTATTCAGATTTCGAAAAGAATAAAAAATGAAACCGGAATTTCCAACGGTGCAGCTTCTGTTTCTTATGCGGCGGTTCATTATATTTTAAACAGCCAGAAAAGAATTGCTGAAAAAAACATTCTTCTTTTGGGTGTAGGTGAGATAGGACAGAATACCGTTGAAAACCTGGTAAAGCATGTCTATCAGCCAAAAATTAAAATTGCAAACAGAACTCAGGAGAAAGCTGAAAAGATTTCCCAGAAATATAATATTCCTCACGTTGATTATTCTGATTTTGACCAGGAATTAAAAAACACTGATATTCTTATTGTGGCAACAGGAGCCAAACATCCTATTGTCAACCAGTCTCATTTCCCGAACGGAAAAGAAACATTGGTGATTGACCTTTCTATTCCTCATAACGTTGAAAAGAATGTTACCGAAAATAAAAACGTAACATTGATTGATGTTGATGAGCTTTCAAAACAGATCCAGGAAACGATTCAACAGCGTGAAAGAGAAATCCCGAAAGCTGAAAAAATCATCAAGGAGCTGATGAAAGACTTTATTGAATGGGAGAAAAAGAGAAAGCTGGCACCGAACATCCACCATTTCAAAGCCGTTTTAAAAAACATGGAACGCAATGAAATGCATAATTTTTACAAAAAAAATAAATACATAAACATCACGGACATGGAACTTTCTGACAAAATGATCCAGAAAATTACCAACCGTTTTGCAAAATACATCATTGACAATCCTTTGAAAGCCGAAGAAATTAGTAAATTAATGCACGAAATATTAGTTGAACAACCAAACAACGAATTCAATGAAAAGCATTAGAATCGGAACGAGAAATTCCGCACTTGCACTTTGGCAGGCTAGAGAGGTTGCAAGGCACCTTCAAAACAACAATTATTTAACGGAGATTGTTCCTATCGTTTCTTCTGGCGATAAGAATCTTAATCAACCTTTATATTCTTTAGGAATTACAGGGGTTTTCACAAGAGACCTTGATATTGCCTTATTGAATGACGAAATTGATATTGCCGTACATTCTTTAAAAGATGTTCCTACTCAATTACCTCAAAATATTGAGATGATCGCTTATCTGGAAAGAGATTATCCTCAGGATATTCTGATCAGAAAAGAATCTGCAAGGAATAAAGAATTCCATGAGCTTAAACTGGCGACCAGCAGCTTGAGAAGAAGAGCTTTCTGGCTGAGAAATTATCCGACTACTGATTTTTCGGATATCCGCGGAAATATTCAAACCAGACTTCAAAAACTGGAAGACGGAAACTTTGATGCGACTATTTTATCTCTGGCGGGAATCAAAAGAATGAAAATGGAAATCGATTACGAGATGCTTCCATTAATGATTTCTGCTCCATCACAAGGAGTAATTTCCGTTGCAGGACATACCGACAAACCTGAAATCAACGAGATTGTACGTCAGATCAACCACAATCCTACCCAGATCTGCGTAGAGATCGAAAGAAACTTCTTAAGTACTTTGGAAGGCGGCTGTACTGCCCCTATCGGAGCTTTTGCTGAAATCATCGGGGATCAGATCCGCTTCAAGGCTGCACTTTGCTCTCTGGATGGGAAGAACTGCATTGCTGTGGATGAAAACTTTGTATATACTCCAACAGAGAATTTTGGAGAAAAGTTTGCAAAAGTCGTTCTTGAAAATGGAGGAAAGGAATTAATGGCAGAAATCAAAAGCCAGATCTAATCTCAGATTCCGTTTCTTCAGCCCCTTTTTCATCTTCTTAATTGTACAGACATGAAAATCTTATTTACCAAAAATATAGACCAGAAAACAATATCCAAAGAATTAGGAGAGGATATGTTGGCTGACTGTGTTGAGGTAATTAAGACAAAACCCATTATGATCAGTCCTTTTGATCTGAAGAATTACTCATTGATTTTTACAAGTGTTAATGGAGTCATTTCATTTTTTAAAAACAAGTTTAAGCCTAATGAGGATTTTACAGCCAAAAATTACAACAAGATCTATTGTGTTGGCGAAAAAACGAAGAGAGAATTAAGAAAACACGGCTTCGGAACATTTAAGGTTTTGAAAAATGCTGACACTCTTTCGAAATTCATTATCGGAAAATGCCAGCATGAACAATTTCTTCATTTCTGCGGCAACCTTGCCATCAATGTTCTGGACAAAGAGCTTCCTTTACAAAACATTAAGTACAAAAAAGTTACGATATACAATACTGAGGAAACTCATCCTTTAATAAATGAAAAATATCATGCTGCAGTATTTTTTAGTCCGAGCGGAGTTCGTAGTTTTGCAAGGCGAAATTCTCTGGAAGGCATGAAGCTGTTTTCGATTGGCGAAACCACTTCCGGCGAGTTGAGAAATTATACGCAGGAAGACATTTTTACTTCTGAAGAAAATACACTGACTTCAATCTTTGAACTGATAAGAAGAGAAATCAGAAATAGAATTTAGAATATTTGTTACCGAAATATTTCCGGTACTATTAGTTTAAATAGATTATGATAAAAAACGACCTATATTTAAAAGCACTTCGCGGAGAAACCGTTGAAAGACCTCCTGTCTGGATGATGAGGCAGGCTGGAAGATATCTGCCGGAATTCATTGCCTTGAGAGATCAGTATGATTTCTTTACAAGATGTCAGACTCCTGAGCTTGCGGCTGAGATTACATTACAGCCTATCCGCAGATTTCCTTTGGATGCAGCGATTCTGTTTTCTGATATCCTGGTAGTGCCACAGGCCATGGGGATTGATTTCAAAATGAAAGAATCTGTTGGACCATGGTTAGATACTCCTATCAGAACAATGGAACAGGTGCAGAATATTGAAACTCCGGATGTGAATGATACTTTAGGCTACGTTTTTGATGCTATCGAACTTACGCTACAAAAACTGGACAATGATATTCCATTGATTGGTTTTGCAGGTTCTCCATGGACGATTCTTTGTTATTGTGTAGAAGGAAAAGGAAGCAAGGCATTTGATATTGCAAAGTCTTTCTGTTTCCAACAACCTGAAGCGGCTCATTTATTACTGCAAAAAATTACAGATACTACAATCGCTTATTTAAAGAGAAAAGTAGAAAAAGGAGTTTCTGCAGTACAGGTCTTTGATTCATGGGGAGGAATGCTTTCTCCTACAGATTATCAGGAATTCTCCTGGCAGTACATCAACCAGATTGTTGAAGCATTAAGCCCGCTTACTCATGTGGTTGTATTTGGAAAGGGATGTTGGTTCGCATTGGAAGATATGACAATGTCTAAAGCTTCTGCTCTTGGGGTAGACTGGACTATTAAGCCGGAATTTGCCAGAACACTTACCAATCACACAATGACGTTACAGGGGAACTTTGATCCTGCAAGACTTCACTCCACTCCTGAGACGATCAAGAAAATGGTGAATGAGATGATCAACCGTTTCGGAAAAGACAGATATATTGCCAATCTAGGTCACGGAATTTTACCTAATGTTCCTGTAGAAAATGCTGAGGCATTCATCAGAGCAGTTGTTGACTGGAAACCGAATTTATAAGTTTATTTCTTTTGAAAATATACAAAACCTTATAGGATATCCTATAAGGTTTTTTGTTTTAATAGTTTATTGATGAGTCTTATTTCTTTATTATTTTCTTCTTAATCACTTTCCGGTTATTATTTGTAATTATTATGATATAAGCCCCTTTGGGAATATCTGATAGATCATATGAACTCGATTCTTTATCAAAAGTTTTCACAAGCTTTCCGGACATATCAACGAGACTAACTTTTTCTACTTTATTTCGGGAATCAAGCTTAATATGAATATTATCCTTTACCGGATTGGGGTATATTTCTATATTATCAGAATGTAAGACCTCCGAAGCAGCCAGAACATTTCCGCTTGTAATTTTCAAATTATCTACCACCACACCGTAAGAATAATCACCAGCATCGTCATAAACAAATCTTATTTTAAAAGCCTGATTCACATAGGGTGTTAAATCTATATTTACAGCCGAAGCATAAGACGTTACCACATATGATAAGGTATTAAAATCAAGATCCCATACCCCTGCTTCTCCCGAAAAAGTAAAAACTTGAACCCAGGATGTCCCATTGAAAACTTCAACTTTTAAAGTAGAATCAAGATTATCAATCATATTGGCATAATTAAACGACAGTTTTGGGTTTACAACTCCGGTAAGATTAATTACAGGAGAAATCAGTCTGGCATTCGTATTAATTCCGGTTGGACTTGCATCGTCATCATCAAAAAAAGCGGCTCCATCAGGAAAGCCTGCGAAGCCATTCTGCGCACCCACATTCCAATTAAAAGCTGTATCCGGATTTTCTACCGTCCATCCGGCTGGTAAACCATTGCCGTTGAAGTCTTCAGAATAGACTTGAGCATTACATATTCCACAAATGCACAGAAATAAAATAAATGAATTTTTCATGGTAAAATATTTGGTGTTTACGCAAAATTATGAAATAATATTTTACATAATATATTTATATATAAAAATAAATCCAATACAAACCCAAGATAAAACAATAGAAATGTTGCATATTATTTATACCTTTAGACGTAACCTTTAAATCACATCAAATGAAAAAACTAAACAAAGACAAGATGAAAAGCATCATGGCGGGTGGAGAAATCTGCCTTGAATGCGCTATTGGATACTACCAGGTTATTATTGACGGCCGGTGTTATTGCATTTCATGGGAATAATAAAAAAAAGCAGCTCAACAGCTGCTTTTTAGTTTATATGATAATGAATTAATTAGCTCAACATTCGTTGGGCTTTCTTAACCCCTTCTACCAGACTATCAATTTCTTCGAAAGTATTATAAACAGCGAAACTGGCTCTTACCGTTCCTGCAATATTAAAGAAGTTCATAATCGGCTGTGTACAATGATGTCCTGTTCTTACGGCAATTCCCATTTTGTCCAGAATCATTCCTACATCAGACGCTATTCCCACACCTTCAAGGTTAAAGGAAACAACACCAGTTCTCTTTGCTTTTTCTCCATAGATTTTAATTCCTTCTATTTCCAAAAGCTGCTTCTGGGCATATTCCAATAAAGCATTTTCATGATTCTGAATGTTGGCATGACCTATCTTGTTGATAAAATCAACAGCAGCTCCTAAAGCAATGTTTCCTCCTACATTGGGTGTTCCTGCTTCATATTTAAATGGAAGACCTGCATAAGTAGTTCCTTCAAAAGAACATGTTGCAATCATCTCTCCTCCTCCATGAAATGGTGGCAAAGCTTCTAATATTTCACGTTTTCCATACAGAATACCCGTTCCCATAGGAGCATACATTTTATGGCCTGAGAACACAAAGAAATCACAATCCAGCTTCTGTACATCAATATTGAAATGCGGAGCAGACTGGGCCCCGTCAATTACAACATAAGCGTCTGTATGCTTTCTTGTTTTTGATATAATTTCTTCAATAGGATTTACAATTCCCAAAGCATTGGAAATCTGGTTTACAGAAACAACTTTTGTTTTTTCGCTTAAAAACTGATCAAAATGATCCATCTGAAGAATTCCGTTTTCATCAATAGGAATTACACGAAGTTTCGCTCCAGTTCTTTCACAAAGCATCTGCCATGGAACAATATTGGAATGATGCTCCAGATATGAAATAATGATCTCATCATCTTTCTGCAGTTTCTGTGTTAAAATATAAGCGATCAGGTTCAACCCTTCAGTTGTTCCTTTTGTAAAAATTACTTCAAAATCGTGTTCAGCATTGATGAATTTCTGAATCTTTCTTCTTGAAAGTTCCATTTCTTCCGTAGCCAGCTGGCTTAGAGTATGAATTCCTCTGTGAACATTGGCATTAAGCTCTGTATAATATGCGTGACAGACTTCCAAAACCGAATTTGGCTTTTGAGATGTAGCTGCATTATCCAGGTAAACCAATGGTTTACCATTCACTTCTCTGTCCAATATAGAAAACTGGCTTCTTATTTCCTGAATGTCAAACATTTATTTATTTTTTAAATTAAGACGTCCTTATTTAGAACACTTCAAATTTACGGCTTTTTTTCCGAAAGGAAGCATGAGACTGAGAGCTGATAGTTATCAGTTGATAGAAATATTCAATAGTGTATAGCTAAAAAAACTGATGAGATTATAGGTAAACGAGCAAATTTTCCTGTATTAGCCCCTGCACAAAAAAACCCGTCAAAAAATGACGGGTTTTATATTGTTTAAATAAGCAATTCTTATTCTGCTGCAGTTTCTTCTGCCGGAGCTGCTCCTTCTTCAGTTGCAACTTCTTCTTCATCTTCATCATCCATTGCTGCTGCACCTCCTTTCATTGCATTTCTAGACATCTTAACAGCAACTACTACTGCATTGTCCGGGTGCATGAAAGAATATCCTTCTGTTTTGATACCACCGATGTAAAGTTTGTTACCAATTCTTAATGGAGTAACATCTACAACGATCTCATCTGGCAAGTTAGCAGGAATAGCTCTTACTTTTAGTTTTCTGAAAGACTGACGTAAAACACCACCAGCTACAACACCTTTTGAACGTCCAGTAATTCTTACAGGAACCTCCATAACTACTGGCTTATCGTCAGATAGTTGATAGAAGTCTACATGAAGAATCTTGTCAGTGATTGGGTGAAACTGAATGTCCTGAAGAACAGCTGGAATTGTTTTTCCGTCAACCTCAATAGATACCGTGTGTGCTTCAGGAGTGTATACTAATCCTTTAAAAGCTTTCTCTTCAGCAGAGAAGTTTAAAGGTGCTTCACCTCCATAAACAACACAAGGAACTAATTCAGCATCACGTAAAGCTTTTGTAGACTTTTTGCCCACGTTTTCTCTTTTTGTACCTTGAATTGTAATAGATTTCATTTATAATAAATTTAAAAAATTATTCTTATTTATTTTGCAAGTTATTTAAAATCAATTAAATAACAAACTTACTGCTAATTGATTTATGCTCATGAACCATGGTCATAACATCTGCAAATAACGGGGCGCAAGATAGCACTTTTATTTTAGATGACAAATTATTTTTAACAGGAATTGAGTCAGTTACAATAACTTCCAATAATTTTGAGTTCTCAATATTATCGTAAGCCTTTCCTGAAAGCACTCCGTGAGTTGCCATAGCTCTTACTGTTTTTGCTCCCTTTTCAATTAAGATATCTGCAGCTTTGCAAAGTGTCCCTGCAGTATCAATCATATCATCAATAAGGATTACGTTTTTACCTGTAACATCACCGATAAGGAACATTTCTTCTACAACATTTGCCTTTTTTCTTTCCTTATAAGCAATTACTACTTCAGCACCTAAATGACCTGCATAGTTTTTAGCTCTTTTCGCACCTCCCATATCCGGAGAAGCAATGGTAAGACTATCAAGATTTAGAGATCTGATATAATCCACGAAAATACTTGAAGCATATAAATGATCTACCGGAATTTCGAAGAACCCCTGGATCTGATCTGCGTGAAGATCCATTGTCATCACTCTTGTTGCTCCTGCTGCTGTAAGAAGGTTTGCAACTAACTTCGCACCGATCGGCGCTCTTGGTTTGTCTTTTCTGTCCTGTCTGGCAAGTCCGAAGTAAGGAATTACAACGGTAATGCTCTTTGCAGAAGCTCTTTTCGCTGCATCAATCATTAGAAGAAGTTCCAAAAGATTGTCTGCAGGAGGGAATGTAGATCCAATCAGGAAAACTCTTCCTCCTCTTACAGATTCGTCCAAAACAGGCTCAAATTCCCCGTCGCTGAACTCCTGAAAGTTGATTTTCCCTAATTCTTTCCCATAATTCTGGGCAATTTTCTCTGCCAAGTCCCTGCTGGTTCTTGTACAAAATAGATAACTTAACTGATCGGCCATTTTTACTTTTTAAAAGATTTTGCAAATTTAAAAAAAAACCACAAGATTTACTCCTGTGGTTTCTAAGTTTTTATTTTATCAATTATTAAGGGAATTTAACTCCTGAATATTTGTTCGGATCTACCTGCGGAAGTGTAGACTTGTATTTCGCATTGATAGACTTAATAAATTCGTTGGCAACTACACCATATCCACGACCTGTCAGGTGAACTCCATCCAGAGAGAAAGCTCCCCCTCTAACAAATGTTGCAGTATACTTTACTCCGTCAAATACGATTCCTGACTGTGAATTCAGCTCAAGCATCTTCGCATTAGCATCTACAAACGCAAGCCCATAAGAATCAGCAAGCCCTTTTATAGAGGAGTTGTATGCAGTGGTTGCTGTTTTTACATAGCCAGCTTCTGTTTTTGTTAATACATGTTGGTTTTGTAACGGATAAGATATTCCATAAATATTTACCGGAGCAGGAACTCCTGCTGCAGTACTTCCAATCACAGAACTTGTTGTAAGCAAGATATAATCATCTGCTGTCGCTTGTCTTGCCTGACCAAAGATCTGTCCAAAAGCCGTTGCTGTAGGTAATCCTAAAGAAGGAGTAAGTGCAGCAGTAAGTTGAGCTGAAAGGTCTGTCAGAGCAACATCTTTAATTAAGACAGGATTTGGACCCGTTGCAGAAAGTAAGTTAATTCTATCTCCAGCTCCAAAAGCGGTAAGAGCCTGCTTTAAAGGACCATACAAACTCGTATTAAGAGTTGTCAAATTTGAACCTAAAAGAGCCGGTGTCAAAGGGTTATAAGGAACCGTAGTAAAGAAAGGAACTGAAGTAACAGAAGGGATATTGGCTATAACACCTTTTGTTGTTCCCACACTTTTAAGTCCATCTAAAACAGCTTTGATAGATCCAGCCAAAAGTGCAGGATCTGAAATATCATTTGATTTATAAGTTGTAGGATTTGTATTTCCCGTCTGAACCGTAGCAGGCGTATAAGTAGTAACTCCTCCTACAGTCTGAGAGTTTGTACCTCCATTGGTAGCATATGATAATACATCATTATTTCCTATCCAAAGAGAGAAGAATGTAGCTTTCTGAGCCATAGCATCAGCAAGCACACTTGTTGTAGCAGAAGAAGCAAATCTTACAAAATAAGGATTAGCAGTTCCTGTTAAAAGTCCCGCCTGGCTGCCATAACCCGGAGCTACCAAGTGAAATGACTTTGCACCAGGTACACCCATATTATTATAAGTACCTCCCCCGGATAAAACATCCAGTGCAGCCGCTGCCCCACTTGGCACAGGCGCTAAAGCCCCGTTAACAACCTGAAGATTCAATTTTCCAGGAAAACCAGGAAGATTATTAAATCCGCCTACATCATTAGGCATCAACGGTTGTTTAAAGTCTCCTCCACCTGCAAGTTTCATCTGCGCAGCAATCATACTTGGATAAGATTCATTCTGGCCACTGCTGTACAATGCTCCATCACGATATCCTGAAGTAAGAGAGTTTCCTAAAGAAATATATTTTGTAAAGTCTGCATCTCCTTTTGTCACCTGGATATCTTTCACATCCGTATCGAAATCCGTATTACAGCTTGTTACTGTAAAAAGAAGTGCAGAAACTGCAATTGTCGATATTATAATTTTTTTCATAGTCTTCTAAAATTAAAATGGATTATAAGAGAAACCTAGACCAAAGTAGAAAGCTGTTGCTTTTGACTGTCCGTTAAGCCCTATATTAACATTGTTTACCTTTCTGTACTGAGGCATTGCATATCCTCCGGCAACATCAATTCCGAAGTGTTTCAGTTTAAAGCCTACCCCACCTGTAACTACATAAGTATCATATGAAGGGGTTTCCGGAATAAAGTTATCTGTTGTATAGGGTGCTTCATCATAATAAGCTCCCAAACGTCCGTAGATCATATCAGTGAACGCATACTGAGTCCCCAGTCTGAATGTTTTGGAGTTTTTGAAGTTCTTAGGATTGGTAAGAATAGTAGGATCCGATGGATTGTTTCCAATAGGAGCATTCTCGAAATCTAAAGTAAGTTTGCTGTATCTTTCCCATCCATGATAGTTAAAGTCTGCAGAAACCTGCCATTTCGGGGTCACTTTATAGGTTAAACCTATAGTATATTCTTCAACTAATGGAAGAACTGCTGAGAAACCATCTTGTCCTGCTGCATTCAGCTTCAACTGTGTATAAACAGATTGTGATGGAAACTGGAATGTTGCCGTTCCGCTTTTAGCTTTCATATCTATCGCTGAACGGTAGGCAATACTCACATCCAATTTTGGGTCAGGTCTGAAATAGAAACCAAATCCGTATCCGTGTCCGGTTGCATTTTCATCATTAATATTAACTTTCCCGTCAAATTGTGTTACCGCTTTGTCCCAATCTACTTTTCCTCTTGCATAGATATAGCTGGCACCAAAAGATACCCAAGGAGCCAGTTTTACAGAGACCATTGGCTGGAAATAGAAACTTTTCAGTTCCATTTTCTGAACCAGTTCTTTACCCTCCCAGTTTTCAGGCCATTTTATTGTACTTCCAAAAGGTGTGGTAACACTAAGACCTACGGTAAGTTTCTCTATTGGTCTATAAGTAATCGCTGCATAGAAAGGAGTCCCTATAGGGTTATCCGTTTCTGCACTTTGTAAAGTATTGAAGTTTTGAAAAGTAACTTTATTACTTGCACCAAACCCTCCTGCCACTACACTCAGTTTGGAAGGGATAAATGACATACCCGCAGGGTTAAAGAATGTCACACTCGCGTCTTCGGCATGAGCACTAGTATGCGCCATTGCCAATTGTTTTACCCCTTGCAGGGAAACTCTGAAGCCTCCTGCGTAAGATAGAACTCCCGCCAATAAAGCAGTTGATACTAATATTTTTTTCATAGACTATTATTATATAAGCCAAATATAAAATTATTTTGAATACGTCTGTTAATATTTGCTAATATTTTAAACAATATCTTAAAAGAAAACTATGTTTAAAATAACACCTTCACACAAACAAAAGCCAAGATTTTCATTATTAAACATTTAAGAACATTTTAAAATAATCCATACTTGTGCGTTTAATATTAAACAATTGTTTAACCTTTAAACTATCTTACTTCAAAAATTCAGAACAGGGAAACAAATGGTAATAAATGTTAAAGTTTAAAAATCTTCTCTTCAACTATTTCCCTTATAACAGGCTTCCCTCAGTCTTCAGCTTCCATTCTTACTTAAAATACATTAATGTTTTGCCCCGAATTCAGGTTATTTAAGTATTTTAGAATTGCATAAAGATAAAAATACATAAATTTGCAGATTATAAATAATAGTAATATGAGTTGTGGATGTAAAACATCCGGCGATTCTGCACATTCTTGCGGACCTAAAAAAACCGCAAATGGCTGTGAAAGCGTAAATACCTGCGGGAATAGTTATAAATTAAGTGTTTTTGACTGGCTATCTGACATCAACAATCCTGCACCTAACAGGTGTGATTTTGTAGAAGTTAGATTTAAAAATGACAGAAAATCGTTTTATAAAAATGTAAATAATATTCCTTTACATATTGGTAGCGTAATTACAGTAGAATCAAGTCCGGGACACGATGTAGGCGTTGTAAGCCTTACGGGAGAATTAGTAAAGATTCAGATGAAAAAGAAAAAGTTTTCTGAAGAATTGGCACTCAAAATATACAGACAGGCCAACCAAAAAGATCTTGAGGTATGGCAGGAAGCAAGAAAAAAAGAAGATGGCGTAAAGCTTGAAGCAAGAAAAATTGCTCAGAGAATAGGCCTTGAAATGAAAGTTACTGACGTGGAATATCAAGGTGACTCTTCAAAAATCACCTTTTATTACACTGCTGAAAACCGAGTGGATTTCAGACAGTTAATTAAAGATTATGCCGGGGCATTCCGTACTAAGATCGATATGAAACAGATCGGTTTCAGACAGGAAGCTGCAAAAGTAGGGGGAATAGGATCTTGCGGACGTGAGCTTTGCTGCTCTACTTGGCTTACGGATTTCAGATCGGTAAACACCAATGTGGCAAGATATCAGCAATTGAGTATTAACCCTCAAAAACTGGCTGGGCAATGTGGTAAACTTAAATGCTGCCTTAACTATGAGCTAGACAGCTATTTGGATGCATTAAGCAATTTCCCTTCTTCTTCAACCACTTTGGAAACAGAGAAAGGAAAGGCATTCTGTATCAAAATTGATGTATTCAAAAAGAAAATGTGGTTTGCTTATGTAGACAGTTCCATCGCATGGTATGATTTTGATATTGATCTTGTTAAAAAGCTGATTTCAAAAAATAAAAGAGGAGAGAAAATACTTCCTCTTGAAGACCTGAAACAACCTGAAGCTTCTGCTCAGAATATTGATCTGATTCAGGAAAACAGCGTAGATCGTTTTGAAAAGAAAAACAGAGGAAACAGGAACAGAAACAACCAGAATAAGCCAAACAACCATCAACAGGGGCAACAAGGACAGCCACAAGGTCAAAAAAGAAACAGACCGGAGAGACAAGACAGACCTGAAAGATCTGAAAAGTCCGAAAACCCTAATGCTCAATCTGGAAATCAGCCCAGACCTCAGAAACAAAATCCACAGCAAAA
Source organism: Chryseobacterium sp. GVT01B (assembly GCF_019970045.1). Taxonomy (GTDB): domain Bacteria; phylum Bacteroidota; class Bacteroidia; order Flavobacteriales; family Weeksellaceae; genus Chryseobacterium. Next base: position 345,660 of record NZ_JAHXYI010000001.1, on the reverse strand, counting down.
AGCACCCGTGGAAAAAGTAGAAGGTAATTCTGGCGATGATAAGAAGCCACAAAACAACCCGAACAAGAAGAAATTTAAAAAGAAATATCCTCCAAAAAAAGATAATAATGCATAAAATTTTAGGATTATTTTCCCTTATCCTTTTCTTTAGCTGTAACTCTTCCTCTGGGGGAGATATCATCATGAATTCCGTTGATAACAAATGGAATAAGAAAAATGAGCAAAAATTTAATCTTGAAATTTCAGATCCGCAGAATCCTAAAAATATTATATTTGTTGTAAGAAATAATAATAGTTATCCTTACAGCAATATAAGGTTTATTGTGAATTTCACCAATCTCCAGAATAAGAAAAAGGAAACAGATACCTTGAATTATGTGCTGGCAAAACCAAATGGAGAATGGCTTGGTACAGGCTTTGGTGATACAAAGGAAACTTTGTTTCAGTATAAATTGAATTATCAGTTTCCGGGAAAAGGAAAATATGAAATCGGTCTGACCCAGGCGATGAGAAATGACAATCTTTCGGGAATTGAGGATATTGGGGTAAAAATAGAAACGGCTAAACCGTAACCATAAATGGAAGAAAACAAAAAAAATGCAGGAAATAAGGGGAAAACATTTCCTCTGCCTCCTAAAAAAAAGAAAGATACCTCCTGGAAAAAATGGGTCTCATTTATCTGGATTGGACTTGTTGCGGTAGTTCTGGGAATTTCGGGACTTTTCTTTGCAGTTTCTCAGGGATTCCTTGGGGAAATGCCGGATGTAAAAGAACTTGAAAACCCTGATATCTTTGTCGCTTCAGAAATCATTTCTTCAGACGGAGTTATGCTGGGTAAATTCGAAAAGGAAAAAACACAGCCTATCGTTTATAAGGATCTTCCTCCTTTCCTTATCTATGCCCTGCAGGCTAAAGAAGATGAGCGTTTCAAAGAACATTCAGGAATCGACTTATATTCTATTGCCAGAGCCGTGGCATATGGTGGTGGCCGTGGTGGTGGTTCTACAATCACCCAACAGCTGGCAAAACTTCTTTTCACAGGAAATGCTTCCCAAAATAAATTTGAAAGAGCATTCCAGAAATTAAAAGAATGGGTAGTAGCGGTAAGCCTTGAGAAAAGGTATACCAAGGAAGAGATTGTTACTCTTTATTTCAATAAATTTGATTTCCTTTTCAATGCTAACGGTATTGAAATGGCTTCCAGAGTTTATTTTAACAAAAAGACTTCGGAACTTACATTACCTGAGGCTGCAACATTTGTAGCAATGCTTGAGAACCCAAGAAAAAACAATCCTTACAGATACCCTGAAAAGGCAAAAGAAAGAAGGAATGTAGTACTAGATCAGATGCAGAAAACCGGATATATTGATGCTGCCACTTACGAAAAAGCAGCCAATACTCCTATTGAAGTAGACTTCCACCCTATTAAAAGTATTACTGACGGATATTCGGCTTATTACAAATTCTATCTGAGAAAAGAGATTGATAAGTATCTTGAATCTCATGAAAAAGAAACCGGTAAAAAACTTAACCTTTATAAAGACGGTTTAAAAATATATGTTACTCTTGATTCTAAGATGCAGAAGTATGCAGAAGAAGCAATCAAAGAACACTTAACGGATCTTCAGAAAAGGTTTGATGCAGAACAAAGAGGAAGAAAAAACAGACCTTTCTACTATCTTAATGACAAACAGATCAAAGATGTGATGCTTCAGGCAATGAAAAGAACCGGCCGATACAAGCTGTTAAAAGCTGACGGAATGCCAGAAGACTCCATTATGATGGAATTCAAGAAACCTATCAAAACTTCAAGATTCACATGGAATGGAGAGGAAGAAGTTGAAATGTCTCCTTGGGATTCTATCAGATACCACAAACAGATAGCACAAGCAGGTCTGATGTCTATGGTTCCGGGAACCGGAGAGATCAAAGCATGGGTAGGAGGTATTGACTGGCAGCACTTCCAATATGACCACATCAAGCAAGGAAAGAGACAGGTAGGATCTACCTTCAAGCCTTTCGTGTATGCAACAGCTATCATGAAACTGGGAATGACTCCTTGTTCAGCGGTTTCTAACGGAACTTATGACCACAACGGATGGCATGTGCCGGGAAGAGGAGGAATGCTTACTTTGAAAGACGCATTGGCACACTCTCAAAACCCTGTCGCTGCAAGACTTATTGAAATGACAGGAGTAGATGCTGTTATCCAGACTGCAAGAGATCTTGGAGTAACAGAAGATATTCCGAGAAACAATACAATTGCTTTAGGTTCATCAGATATTACTATTTATGAAATGCTAGGTGCCTACAGTACTTTTGCCAACTATGGTAACTACAATAAACCTGAAATGATCTGGAGAATTGAAGATGCCAACGGTAGAGTAATTAAAGAAGTAAATGTAGAGCCAAAAGAGGTAATGAACCCAATGTACGCTTACACCATGATCGAACTGATGAAAGGTGTTGCACAGTACGGAACCGCTTCCGGAGAATTAGGAAGAAGAGGAATTTCAAAAGCAGTAGAAATTGCTGCCAAAACAGGAACAACTCAGAACAACTCCGACGGATGGTTTATGGGAATCACTCCAAAATTAGCAACCGGAGCATGGGTTGGATGGGAAGACAGAGCAACTCACTTCTTTGGAACCGGTGAAGGTCAGGGTGCAAAAATGGCATTACCAATCTGGGCGATCTTCATGAAGAAAGTATGGGCAGATAAAAGTTTAGGAGTTACCCCTGATGATAAGTTTGTTAAACCTTCCGATTGGAAAGACGGCTGTTCAAACCTTAAAGGATTAAGCGGAGGATATGGAGATGACGGAAGCCTTCAGACGATCGATGAGATCAAAAATCCAAGGCCGGCAGATCCTACGCCTAAAAAACCAACAGAAAAGAAAGAGGACAACATTAATGAAAATCTTCATTCCAATGATGAAGTAGATTTCAATAAATAAATTCTCTTTTATAAATACACAAGACCTTTCAATAATTTGGAAGGTCTTTTCTTTTATAATTAATACCTTTGAAGTATGAATATCGAACGCATCAGCCAACCTTTCATCGAGAATTTTCCGGGTGATTTTTCAAATAATCCTATGCAGAGAAACACCCCAAAAGTTTTATTTGCCACCATCAAACCTGCTGGTTTTGGTCAACCTGAATTGATTGCTTTTAATAAAGTCTTGTCCGAAGAAATAGGATTAGGAAAATTTGAAGATAAAGATCTGGACTTTCTGGTTGGAAATAACCTTCCGGAAAATGTTCAAACCTACGCTACCGCTTATGCAGGGCATCAGTTTGGAAACTGGGCAGGTCAACTCGGGGATGGAAGAGCAATCCTTGCAGGTGAAATCACAAATGACACAGGAAAAAAGACAGAAATCCAATGGAAAGGAGCCGGAGCAACTCCTTATTCAAGACATGCTGACGGAAGAGCCGTATTGAGATCTTCTGTACGTGAATATCTGATGAGTGAAGCGATGTATCATTTAGGAGTTCCTACAACAAGAGCACTTAGTCTGGCTTTTACGGGCGAAGATGTAATGCGCGATATTATGTACAGTGGAAATCCTCAACTTGAAAAGGGCGCGGTGGTCATCAGAACTGCTGAAAGTTTCCTGCGCTTCGGACATTTTGAACTGATGTCTGCTCAAAGGGAATACAACAGCCTGCAGGAACTTGCTGATTTTACTATTGAATATTATTTTCCGGAAATAATATCATCAGATACTCAAAAATATAAAGACTTCTTTCAAAATATATGCATCCGCACCGCAGACTTAATGGTGGAATGGTTCAGAGTAGGATTTGTACATGGAGTGATGAATACAGATAACATGTCTGTTCTGGGGCTAACTATTGATTATGGACCTTACTCCATGATGGATGAATATGATTTGAATTTCACCCCCAATACCACAGACCTTCCGGGAAGAAGATATGCATTCGGAAAACAGGGACAGATTGCCCAATGGAACCTTTGGCAGCTTGCTAATGCACTCCATCCCTTAATTAAGGACGAAAAGCTTTTAGAAGACACTTTAAATAATTTTGGAACTTATTTCTGGAAAGCTCATGATCAGATGCTTTGTAAAAAATTCGGATTTGATCAGCTTCAAAAAGAAGATGAGGATTTCTTCACCAATTGGCAGGGATTAATGCAGGAGCTTCAGCTAGATTACACCCTGTTTTTCATTCAACTGGAAAAAATAAATCCGGGTACTGATATCAAAGAACATTTTAAAGAGGTTTCTTATATTGCTTTGAATGAACAAATGTTGGCAAAACTTAGCAACTTCATTAAGAGCTATAACGCACGATTAGACTTAAATTCCATATCAAAAGAGGCTTCATTGGCCATGATGAAAAAAACAAACCCAAAATTCATCCTGAGAAATTATCTTCTTTACGAATGCATTGAAGAGATCAATAACGGCAAAAAAGAAATGCTTGAAAAACTCACCAAAGCTTTAGAGTTTCCTTACCAGGAATTGTATCCTGAGTTCTCCGTCAAAAGGCCATCCGGATATGATGATACTGCAGGATGTTCCACACTTTCATGTAGTTCGTAATTAATAAATATTCATAAATAATACAAAAACAAGTAATTATTTTCATTTTTTTATTACATTTACCAATAACTTTAAAACCAAAACAAATGAAAACAAAATTACTATTCATGTTCTTAGTCTCTTTTATATTCGGGAATGCGCAAATTCTCTCAGAGACTTTCCAAGGTACAACATTTCCCCCTACAGGATGGACAACAGGTACAAATGTAGCATCCAGACCTTGGGGTTTTACAACAACCATCTTCAATGCATCCGGGCAGCTTACATTTAATATCAATGGAGGAAAATCCGCTGGTATCGGATGGATTGCTCAGGCACAGGACGCTCATTTAACAAGCCCTTCTTTCAGCTTAGTAGGAACAACAAACCCAGTATTAAAGTTTAATGCCAAAATAGGATACGAATACATGGTTGATCCTAACCCTAACGGAGATTTAAAAGTAGAAGTCTCCACAGATGGAGGAACTACATGGAACCAGGTATGGGTTGAAGAAAACTATGGAGTATTTGTTGATTATGAAACATTGGCAATTACAGTTAGTTTAACACCATATGCCGGACAGGCAAACGTTAAATTCAGATTCCACTATGTTGCCAATGATGCAGATAGTCTTTCAATAGATGATGTACAGGTTTTATCAAGTGCCACACTAGCTACACAGGAAGCAGGTGCTAAAATAAAAGACATCACTAACATCTATCCTAACCCAACAAAAGGAGAAATTAACATCAAAACAGATAAAAAAATCAAATCTGCCACAGTGATTGATGCGAGCGGAAAATCTCTACTCAATAATACGTCTGAAAGATTAGATATTTCTTCACTTCCAAAAGGAATCTATTTATTAAAAGTGGACTTCTCTGATGGAACTTCGAAAACAGAAAAAGTAATCAAACAATAATAACGTTTATACAAACTTTTACAACCACCATCTTTGGTGGTTTTTTTTATTTTACTTTTGCAAAAAATTTGACACGTGTCTTTTATCAAAACAAAAATCATCAATTTCTTTAAACTGATTTTCCCTTCCACTTCCACCGAGCTGGCAGTTTTTCTCTTTTTTATAATCTGCTATGGAATTTTAGGTTCATATATTGCCCTTCATTACAGAATCATTTTTGACAGCAGAATTCCATGGGATGCTTATTTCAGTTTTGATAACAAATCTATCCTTATGACAGGAGGAAGTTTTGAAAGACACCCTCTATCCTATTATTTTTTCAACTGGATAAGAGAATTTTCATTATTTATTTCAGGCGGAAAAATGGATGCCAACTTCAGGCTTACACTGGCTTGGCTCAGCAATATTATCATCAGCTTAAACATTGTTCAGGTATTTAAATATCTAAAGAACATTATTTGTGTCCCACTATGGCTAAGCGTCTTAATTATTTTGTTCTTTGGAGTTTTTTCAACCAATATCATACTATCATTTACTCCGGAAAATTTCACCTATACGCTGTTTTTACTCTCATTATACAATTATTACGCAGCAATAAAACTCAGAAAGGAAGAAAAAACACCTGCTATTGCTCTTTCACTCGCAGGAATTACTATTGGCGGACTTACTATTACCAATTTTGTAAAAGTTTTCATTCCGCTTCTTTTTGAAAAAAACCTTTTCAGAGATTGGAGAAAATTCGGAAATGCAGTATTTAGAATAACTGTTGCTACGATCTGCTTTGTATTGCTTTATCTAAACAGAATTGATTTTAAATATCAGAATATCTTTTCCAAGACTAACCAGCAGTATGAGAAATTCTCAAATGTAGAATCCATGCCGACCTGGGACATGATTCTGTCCTTCTTTTTCGGAGGGAACATTCTTTTCCCGGGATTTATTATTTCGGATAAGCACAATATGAAGGGATTCGACTTTAAAGGACTTTACATGGACCTTTATTCATCTACCTTTCCCTACTTTTTTGTAGCCATATTACTTACACTTATAATTTGGAGTTATTGTAAAAATTTTAGAAACAAATGGGTTCAGGTTATTGCCATTTCATTTTTTGTTGACATCGTGATCCATTGTGTAATGAGGTTCGGACTTCATACTTCATCTATCTATGGAGGACATTTTGTTTTCGTCTATCCGCTTCTTTTGGGATGGCTTTTTTACGCTTACAGATCATCACCGAAAATAATGTCGGTTTTAACATTAACTGTGCTTTTATTGTTTGTTTACCTACTCGCGAACAATTTATTCCGAATGGCAGAGTTTTTCTGGTTTATGGAAACTTATTACCAATAAAAAAAGCTGAGAAATTTCTCAGCTTCTTTGTTTTTATATTGAAAGGAATCAATTCTATTTTGCTTCTGCACAGAAAATTCTGTACTGTACTGCAACTGCAGATTTGAAATATTCTCTGATTTTTGAAAGATCACTTGCAGCACTCTGTTTTGTGAAATAACTTCCTGCCAGGATCTTATAATTAGGTCTTAAAGAAGCATCCGTTTCCACTTTAAGGTTAGGGAATCTCTTTCTGAAATAAGATTTTACTTCATTCGCTTCTTCATTACTTTTCACTGTGGTAATCTGAATTTTAAAACCTAAAATTCTAGGATTTTTCTTACAAATTTCAGCATTGGTAAGCTCTCTGCTCGGCACAAAGATTTTAGGAGGTTTTGTACTTATCCCTGTAGAAAATCCACTATCACTTGAACCGGAATCTTTAGGAGAATTTGTGGGAGCGACTTTAGCACATTTTCCTTCAATTCCTTCCAAAGCTGCATTTATTTTGGAATCCATGGTCATAACAAGTTCTGTACCCGAAAGGGTATCTTTTTTAACAACTTGCTGGGCTTCAATACTATAAAAACCAAATAATGATAATATCGAAAATATTTTAATCAAATTTTTCATTTAAACTTGTTTTCGCAAATTTATACAAATTAAAAAACTATACCAAACAGGTTATTTAGAATCAATACAAATTAAACGTAAATGATATTTTCCCTTTTCGATATACCGTTAAATTCCTGTTAAAAATATTATTTTTGCGGAATTGATTGAATGTTCAATAATTTACTAACATAAGATAATTTAAATGATTAGTTGGAGAAAGCATTATAAAAAAACGTTGATCGCGATAGGCTTATTGCTATCAACCAGTGCTTCATTTTACGGGCAAGACGGCGATCCTAAAAACGGAGAGAAACTTTTCAAAGCGAATTGTACTGCATGTCACGCGCTGGACAAACAAGTTGTTGGACCACCATTAAAGGGGGTTGTAGAACGAGTAAAGACAGAAGGTGGTGTAGACAAAGATTGGCTTCACAAGTGGATCAAAGATAACAAAGCTCTGAGAGCTTCTGGGGATAAATACGCCAATGAGATTTTTGAAAAGTTTAATAAGACTGAAATGCAGGTCTTTCCAAATCTTACAGATAAGGATATTGACGACATTTTAGCTTTCACGACTAATCCTCCTGCTCCGGAAGAGAAAAAGCCGGAAGCAACTCCTGCAGCTGACGCTACTGCGGCAGCACCTGCAGACAAAACTACTACAAACGTTGTTATTATTTCACTTTTAGCGATCGCAGGTTTACTGGTTTGGATCTTAGCAAAACTAAGACAATTGGTAAAACTGGGGCAATCAGAAGATTTAGCTGGACTTAACGAAACAAGAGTTCGTTCTTTCAGTGAAATGTATGAGAAGTTCCACTACATTGGTAAAGGTTTATTAGCAATCCTTGCTATTTTAGCTGCCTATGGGGTATGGAACTGGTTGATGTGGATTGGGGTTTACAAAGGGTACAAACCTGAGCAGCCTATCTACTTCTCTCACAAAATTCACGCTGGAGAACAAAAAATTGACTGCCAGCTATGTCACTCTAGTGCTAAATACGGAAAGGTATCTGAAATTCCTTCTATGAACGTTTGTATGAACTGTCACAGAACAATTTCTGAATACAACGCAGATCACTACATGGAGCCAGGAAAAGATAAGGCATTCTATGACGGAGAAATCCAGAAGATCTACGCTGCAACAGGTTGGGATCCTGCAAAACAACAGTACACAGGAAAAACACAACCGGTTGAATGGACAAGAATCCACAACATGCCAGACTTCGTTTACTTCAACCACTCTCAGCACGTAATTGCTGGAGAACAAGCGATCATCAATTCTTTCAACAAAAAGAATCCTACCAACAAAATTGATGTTGTATGTAAAGCTTGTCACGGTAAAATTGATACAATGAATGTTGTTCAAATGGCTAACGACTTTACTATGGGATGGTGTATCGAGTGCCACAGAACGACTGAAGTTGATATGAACAACGGTTATAATAAAGAGTACTTCAAAAATCTACATGACAAGTTGAAAAAACAATATCCACAAGATGGAGGTAAGATCACTGTAGATGCAATTGGAGGTCTTGAGTGTGGTAAATGTCATTATTAATAACTAAAAAATTAGAAGTATAAATGGCTTCAAACAAAATACAATTCAGAAGTATTCATGAACTTAAAGATCCAGCTTTGAATAATAAGCTGGCTCAGAAAGAGTTTCAGGAAGAAATTCCGGTAGAAGATTTCCTTGGAGATGCTGAGAAAAACGGATCTAGTACTTCAAGAAGAGATTTCCTGAAATTATTAGGATTCTCTACAGCAGCAGTTACATTAGCTGCCTGCGAAGCTCCGGTAATCAAAACGATTCCTTATGTGGTAAAGCCGCATGATATTGTTCCGGGAGTCCCTAATTATTACGCTTCAACATATTTTGACGGTTTCGACTTTGCTAGTGTTTTAGTAAAAACCCGTGAAGGTAGACCCATCAAAATTGAACCAAACCCAGCTGGGGGCGATTTAGGTAAAACTAATGCAAGAGCTCAGGCAAGTGTACTTTCTCTTTATGATAATGATAAAGTAAAACAGCCTAAACTGGACGGTAAAGATGAAACTTTCGATAAAGTAGACAGTTTCGTTATTAAAGGTTTGGAAGAAGCTAAAGCGTCTGGCAAAAAGATTGTGGTTTTATCACACTCTTTTGCTTCACCAACTTTCAAAAAGTTATTCGCTGAATTCAAAGCTAAATATCCTACAGCTGAATTAGTAACTTATGATGCTTTCCCTTACTCTGCAGGATTAGATGCAGCTCAGGAAGTATTCGGACAAAGAGCATTACCTGTTTATGACCTTAAAGGTTCTGAATTGGTAGTATCTTTCCAGGCTGATTTCTTAGGAGACTATAACGCTTCAAGCTTAGAAACTTCTTATGCGGCTGCTAGAAAACCGGGAGCAAGCATGTTGAGACACATCCAGGTGGAATCTAACATGTCATTAACTGGTGCTAATGCTGACTCAAGATACAGATTAAAACCAAGTGCTGTAAACAAAACTTTAGTGGAAGTTTACAATGCAATCGTAGGTGGTGGTACTTCTGATAAGACTGCTACTGAAATTGCTAACGAATTGAAGGCAAAAGGAAGCAAAGCTGTTGTTTTTGCTGACGGTTCTAAAGGAGCACAGGTTTTAGCACACTTAATCAACCAAAAATTAGGTTCAGTAGCTTTCACTGGTAAAGCAAACTTCCTTAAAGAATTTAACGGTGCTAGATACCAAGAATTTCTGGGATGGGTAAACGGTGGACAAGTTGGTGTATTAGTTACAAACAATGTAGACCCTATTTACTCTCATCCAAAAGGAGAAGATTTCAAAAAATCTTTATCAAAAGTTCCTTACGTAGTTGCTGTAGCAGATAAGAAAAATGAAATGTACAAAGCAGCAAAAGCTGTAATTCCTGTAGCTAACTGGCTAGAGTCTTGGGGAGATATCGAACCACAGACGGGAGTATATTCATTGATGCAGCCTACTATTCAGAAAATCTACAAATCAAGACAGATTGAAGAGTCTCTATTGGTTTGGAAGAATGGTAAAAACAATGCAGCAAACAACTACTACGATTATTTAAAAGCAAGCTCAGCTTCACTTTTAGGTGGTACTTCTTTCAACAAAGCATTGTATAACGGTATCAACGCTTCTACAAACGCTGCAACTTTATCTTACGCAGGTGGAAACGCTGCACAGGCTGTTGCTGAATTAGGAAACTTCAAAGCTTCAGAATTAGAATTAGTATTATACACTAAGACTTCAATGGGAGACGGTACTCAGTCAAACAACCCTTGGTTGCAAGAGTTACCAGACCCAATTACAAGAATGTCTTGGGATAACTACTTAACAATTTCTCCTAAAGATGCAGAGAAATTTGCAATTGATAACGATCTTAACGCAAGAATGCAGTTAGATGGTTCTATTGTAAACCTTACTGTAAACGGAGTAAAAATAGAAAACGTTCCTGTATTCGTACAGCCAGGACAAGCTGAAGGATCTGTAGGTCTTGCACTTGGTTATGGTAAGAAAAACTCAGGAGCAACTGCAGATACTGGTGTAAATGCTTATCCTTTATTTGATGGTTCTAACCTTGTACTTTCAGGTGTTAAAATCGAAAAAACAGGAGAAGATCACGAATTTGCAGGGATCCAGCTTCAAAATACATTAATGGGTCGTTATGAAATCGCGAAGGAAGTTCCTTTAGCTGAATTCATTAACGTTGCTTTTGATGATGAGCACAAAGGATGGAATAAGCCTTTGGAATACCACACAATCAGCGGAGCACTTCCGGCGAGAAAAATCGACCTTTGGGATGCTTTCGATGATACAGATGGACCTCACTTCAACTTATCTATCGACTTGAACTCTTGTACTGGTTGTGGAGCATGTATTATTGCTTGTCAGGCAGAGAACAACGTTCCTGTAGTAGGTAAAGAAGAGGTAAGAATGTCAAGAGATATGTACTGGTTAAGAATTGACCGTTACTATTCTTCAAGACAAAAAGTAGAAGTATACGAAGGATTGAAAGAAGGAATGGCTGTACCAGAATTGTACGGTACTGCTTTCGGAGACGGAGGTGCATTAAATCACCCTGCAGACAACCCGGATGTAATCTTCCAACCTGTAATGTGTCAGCACTGTAACCACGCTCCATGTGAAACTGTATGTCCGGTAGCGGCTACTTCACACGGTAAGCAAGGTCAAAACCATATGGCTTACAACAGATGTATCGGTACAAGATATTGTGCAAACAACTGTCCGTACAAAGTAAGACGTTTCAACTGGTTTACTTATAACCTAAATGACAAGTTCGATTTCAACATGAACAACGATTTAGGAAGAATGGTACTTAACCCGGATGTAGTTGTAAGAACTAGAGGGGTAATGGAGAAATGTTCAATGTGTATCCAAATGACTCAGAATACAATTCTTGAGGCTAAGAAGGAGGGAAGAAAAGTGAAGGATGGAGAATTCCAGACTGCTTGTTCTAAAGCTTGTTCTACCGGAGCAATGACATTTGGAGACATGAATGATAAAGATTCTGCAATTAGAGAGCAATATGCTTCTAACAGAAGATATTATTTACTTGAGGAGATCGGAACAAAACCAAACGTGTTCTATCACACTAAAGTAAGAAACAGAGTAGAAAAATAAAGTTTAAATAATAAATAGGTAAAAAATGTCAGGACATTACGAAGCTCCGATAAGGGAACCTCTAATTATTGGTCACAAAACTTATCACGATATTACAGAAGATATCGCACGACCTATCGAAGAAAGAGCAGGTAAATTATGGTGGATCTCATTATATGCTGCACTAGTTCTATTCCTCTATGGATTCGGCTGTATCGCTTACACTATCGGGACAGGTATTGGAGCATGGGGGCTTAACAGAACTATTAACTGGGGTTGGGATATTACCAACTTCGTATGGTGGGTAGGTATCGGTCACGCCGGGACCCTAATCTCAGCAGTATTATTATTATTTAGACAGAGATGGAGAATGTCTGTAAACAGATCTGCAGAGGCGATGACGATCTTTGCGGTTGTACAGGCAGCAATCTTCCCTGTAATCCACATGGGTAGAGTTTGGGTTGGATACTGGGTATTCCCTTTACCAAACCAATTTGGTTCTCTTTGGGGGAACTTCAACTCTCCTCTACTTTGGGACGTATTTGCGATCTCAACATATTTCTCAGTATCAACTGTATTCTGGTTCATGGGACTAATCCCTGACTTTGCAATGATCAGAGATAGAGCGAAAACTCCTTGGACTAAGAAAATTTATACATTCCTTGCATTCGGTTGGGGTGGTAAAGCAAAACACTGGCAAAGATTCGAAGAGCTTTCTTTGGTTCTTGCAGGTTTGGCTACTCCACTTGTATTCTCAGTACACACTACTGTATCTTTTGACTTCGCAACTTCAGTTATTAAAGGATGGCACTCAACAATCTACCCTCCTTACTTCGTAGCTGGTGCGATCTTCTCAGGATTTGCAATGGTACAGACACTATTGTTAATTGCAAGAAAAGTTTGTCACTTAGAAGAATATATCACAATGTATCATATCGAAATTATGAACATCGTAATCGTTCTTACAGGTGGTATGGTAACTGTAGCTTATGCTACTGAATATTTCATCGGATGGTACTCAGGATCTAGATTTGAAGATTTCACATATCTTTCTCCAGGTGCTGCTGTAGGACCTTACTGGTGGGCATTCTGGTCATTGATCATCTGTAACCTTGTGATTCCTGCTTCTTTCTGGTTCAAAAGAGCGAGAACGAACATTATCTGGACGTTCATCGTTGCATTGATCATCAACATCGGTATGTGGTTTGAGCGTTTTGATATCATCGTTATCAACCTTTCTAGAGACTACTTACCAGGATCATGGACAATGTTTAAGCCAACGATCATTGATGTGGGTGTATATTTGGGAACTATCGGATTCTTCTCTGTATTATTCTTATTATACGCAAGAACATTCCCTGTAATTGCACAGGCTGAATTAAAATCGATTTTGAAAATCTCAGGTGAAACTTATAAAGCAAAAGAAGGAGATGAGCACCACTAAAATTGTATACGGACTTTATGCTGACGACGACGATTTAATGAACGGCGTTATGGCATTCAACGATAAAGGAATCGCTATAAACGAAGTATATACTCCGTTTCCGGTTCACGGGCTAGACAAGGCTTTAGGGTTAAAGAAAACTAGAATTTCTGATGCCGCATTCTTATATGCTCTTTACGGTGTTACTATCGGTGCTACTGTAACTTGGTATGTGATGAATCATGACTGGCCGCAGAATATCGGTGGTAAACCAGCTTTTGACTGGGCACATAACATGCCGGCATTCGTAGTTCCAATGTTCGAATTAATGGTATTCTGTGCTGCTCACATGATGTCTTTAACTTTCTTGGTTAGAAACAAAATGTATCCGGGAGCTCCTGCTCAGAACCCAGACCCGAGAACTACTGATGATAAATTCATGATGGAATTTGTAACTGAAGATGTAGAATCTGTAAAGCAGTTGCTTATTGAAACTGGAGTTGAAGAAATAACTGTTAAAGACGCTTAAAATGAAAAAGAATGTATTAAAAATTACAGCAGTTTTAGGTTTAACAACAGTTTTACTTAACTCTTGCGGACCAAAGGAGAATACTCCGTTGGTATATTTCCCGGATATGTATTTTCCGGTAGCTTATGATCCATTGATGAAAGCACAGGATGCTTATTCAGATCATGAAAATGAAATTCCTGCTTTTGTTAAAAATAGTGGAGCAACAGGTCTTGCTCCTGTAGAAGGATCAGTTTCTCAAAATAAAGATGGAGTTTTTGAAGAAAGCTTACTACCTAAGAATGTTGACGAGTACAACGCTGGGTATGACGCTTCTAAAAAACTTACAGTATCTCCTTTGAACCCAGCTAATGCAGCTAAGGATATTGAAAGAGGAAAAATATTGTTTGATCACACTTGTGCGGCATGTCACGGAACAGGAGGTGATGGACAAGGACCTATTGTACAAAGTGGGGCATTCTCTGGAGTACCTAACTATGCAGACAGAGAAATCACTGTAGGATCTGTTCATTATGTATTAACAAACGGTAGAAATGCCATGGGATCTTATGCGGGACAACTGAACGCAGGAGACAGATGGAGAGTAGCATTGTATGTGATGAGTGCTTTCAAAAAAGGAGCAGCAGCACCGGCAGCAGCTACAGCGGCGGCACCAGCAACAACTGAAACGACTACCGAAACTAAAAAATAAGAAAAGAAATGTATAGTTTTTCACCAAAATTAAAATCAACTTCTATAATACTTCTTGTTGTAGGTTTAGTTCTTTTCGGTATTGGTTTCTTTATGAACAAAGGAATTTCTACTGAGAAAATAGAACACATGATGGAAGCTGTTCATGCTTCTGGTCATGATGCTCCTACACACTCAAGTGAAATGGTTGGACCACAGGATCACGCAGCTCATTTAGAGCATGCTGAGCTTCAGGTTCACAATCAGCCATTAGCATCGCTGCACTTTGTAGCTGTCTTTTTCTTTGGAGTAAGTTGCGCTGTACTGTTCTTTTACTGTATTCAGCACGCAGCTCACGCAGGATGGCCTATTATCATCACAAGAGTAATGGAGGCTATTGCTTCTTATATTCCTTACGGTGGTGCAATCCTGGTTATCTTAATGATCTTAAACATCACTCATAATGGTCATTTATTCCACTGGATGGACCCTGAATTGACAAATCCAGAGTCTGCTCATTTTGACGTGATCCTATTTGAAAAGAAAAGATTCTTAAATATTCCTTTCTATGCAATCAGAACTTTAATCTACGTGATTGGTGCTTCTTTCTTTGCTTGGAAACTGAAAGCTCAGTCTAAAAAAGTAGACGAGACAAAATCAAAAGTGGAATATCAGTTTCTTTACAGATGGGCAGTAGGATATATCGTATTCTTCGGATTTGCTTCTGCAGCTTGGGCTTGGGACTGGTTGATGTCTATTGACCCTCACTGGTACTCTACAATGTACATCTGGTATTCAATGGTTAGCTGCCTTTCAAGTGGTATTGCTGTAATAATTTTATTAAGTGTTTATCTTAAGAAAAATGGTTTCTTACCACAGTTCAATGACAACCACTTACACGACTTAGGAGTTTTCCTTTTCGCTACAAGTATGCTTTGGACATATACATGGTTTGCTCAGTTCATGCTTTACTGGTATGCAAACGTTCCGGAAGAGGTTAACTACTTCTTCGGTAGATTCCAGCACTATGGTACTACGTTTTTACCAATGCTGATTGTAAACTTCTTATTACCGCTTTTGGTATTAGTAAGCAGCAGCATCAAGAGAAACTACAAAGTTGTAACAACAATGGCAGTAGTGGTTATCTTAGGACACCTTTTAGATTACTTCAACATGGTAATGCCTGGAACGGTAGGACCATACTGGAACACTCCTGAAGTATTCTTGTTAATCCTTGGAGCAGTTCTATTCGTAGCTGGACTATTTATGTTTACTGTACTTTCAGCTTTATCAAAACTGAAGTTGATTCCTACAGGAAACCCATTCTTACACGAATCTGAAATTTATGAGTATCCTTTCTAAGGACTTGTAACAAAATAATATTATAAAAGACTGATTGTTAAACAATCAGTCTTTTTTTATGCAATGACGCAAATAAGAATTTCAGGCAACCATTTTCTCTTTTTCTCATCTATATAAAAGTCTGTTGTATTATTAACACCAAAAACAAAATACTGCAATGAAAAAAATTCACTTTTTCTACCTTCTATTCACTCTGATCTCTGTATTCTCGAATGCACAGGTCATTACTTTTGTTTCTGAAAAAAATAATAACCCTCTTCCAAGAGTTTCCGTATTTGGCAAAGACGGAAGTATTCTCGCCTACTCTGATATTGATGGCAAAATTGACAAACAGTCACTGTCACCTGCTCAGGAAAAATTTCAGCTGGTTTATAATAACTTTCCGGTTGCCACACTATCCTACTCAGATTTTGATCAGCCAATCATTAAAATCAATGATCAGGTAAAAGAAATTGAAACCGTTGTTATTAAAAATAATAAGCCAGCCAAATACATTTTCATCAAAGGAAATTTTAACGCTTATGTAACCGTAAACAATAAACTGAATAGTTATGCAGACGGAATTGTAACCTATATTTTTGATAATAAGTCCAAAAAGCTGAAAAGCGCCAATGTAGAACAGTACAGAGTTTTCAGACTGGCAGAATCTAAAAATGAGAAAAAAGAAACTTCATCATGGGATTATGGAAATTCACTACAGCTTCCAAAACTTAAAAACGTAGGCAATCCTGAAGAATATAAAACAACAAAAAATATCATCAAAGAATTAAAAGGTGACCGCAAAGATCAGATCGAAGTAACTGGTGGCCTCCTTCAGGATAAAGAATTTTCATTCTTTGGATATAGATTTTACGATATAAAAACAATTCTAAACATGTCCTTTGAAAAAGGATCAGAAAAAACACTCAAAGATTTTCTGGAGTATAATGAACTTGTTTTTGTAAAATTGAAACACAAAAGCGAACCCAATTACAATCAGATAGCAGTGTATACTAATTTCTATCCAACAGAACTTAATTTCAGCAATGACAGTGATATTGAGAAAGTGAAATTTGATAAAGACAACAGTAATTACAAAACATCTTACTGGCAGGATTCATCATTTCCTAATATGCAGACTATTTTCAGTAGTTTTTTCAAAGGTGATCTAAAAGAACAGACCAATAAGAAATAATGAAAACTCGGTTCAGAAAGGCTTTCCATATTATAAATATTACTATTGAATTCTGAAATTAAAAGAACATCATCCATTTCCGGAAAAAAATAATAAATAAGCAAAAAACATAAAGTAAAAAATAAAATCCAGTATTAATAAAGGTTTTATTAAATTTGCAACAAACCAAATAAAAATGAAAAAGTTTTCTTTTCTACTTGTTTTCAGTCTGTTGCTTTTTACAGCATGTAAGAAAGATCATGTAGATGCTACGAATACTAAAACACTGCAGTCAAGTATCAATGATATGACTTCCAGTTTACCAACCATTAAACAGATTAAGTTTAATGAGGCTCTTTACATCCTTAAAACATTTGGCGTAGAAGCTGATGGTGATGTAAATGAACTAAAAGCCCTTGGAAAACTGATTAATGGAAAAAAAGTTCCTGAGATTATGTCGCTGGCAGACGAAGTTGCGCAGAAAAACGGAATAGAATGGGCCAGTACTGCCCCACCATCACTTGGAGAAATGAATATCTTCGGAGATGATAAAGCTAAAGAAAGCGATCCTAATGACGTAAAAGCAGGATCATTAAGCCTTATAACAAGACCTACAGGAGATGACGGAACCGGAGCTCCTACTGCCATTCAAATTGTACCAAGACTTGTAGATGCTGCAGGAAACCCTGTATCTTTTACAGGAGCAGGTCTGGAAGCAACCCTTGAAGTATTCAGTAACGGTGTAAGACTTGCTACCGCTAAAAACCTGATGCAGGATAATAACTTTAAAGGATTCAACCTAAAGTTCTCCTCTATTCCGGCAGCAAAAGTTGTAGATAACAAAATCGATATCACAGTTTCGGTAAAAACAACTGCAAAAACTTTCAAAATGTCAAAAATCGGTCTTGATGTGAATGAAGCAGCACTGAAAGTCCCTGCCATTCCTAAAACCGACACAACAGCTGTACCCGACCAACCGAGTGCTGTAATAGATCCTAATAACCCATCTGCAACCACCGGAACAACTACAGATCCTGCAACAGCAACTCCATCAGCACCAGCTGCTCCAAAACAGCCAACTGCAGATCCTAAAAATACAGTAAGTAAATTTTTGAACAGCGTAAGTTCACAAAACTTAAAAGCAGCTTACGAAACGGCCAGCAATCCAAGCTGGGGAAGTTATGAGTCTTTCTCAAATCCTACTTCAGGTTTCGGATCTGTGAAAAATGTAAGCGTAAAAAATATTACGACAAGTGGTGCCACAGCCAACAGTGCAAGCGTAAATGCTACCTATGATGTAACGGATAAAAGCGGGAAGACAACTTCATTAAAAGTAACTTTCGGGCTTAAAAATGTAAACGGAGACTGGAAAATTTCCAGCTATAAAATCAATTAATAAATGGCTTCAGCAGAACTGATCAAAAAATTAGAAGAAACAATTGAGAATATCCCTGATTTTCCGATTCCGGGAATACAGTTTAAGGATATTTCACCCATCTTTTTAGACCCGAAACTTTACGAAGACGTGATTGCAGATCTTGCAGCCTTCAGTAAAGGGAAAGTAGATGCAGTCTGCGGAATCGAAAGCCGTGGTTATTTGTTTGGAATTGCAATTGCCGTAGCATTGGAAGTTCCATTCATCTTAATCAGAAAAGCCGGAAAACTTCCTCCTCCTGTCATTTCAGAAAAATATGATCTGGAATATGGAAGTGCCATTATCGAAACCCGTGAAGGACAGATAAAACCGGGACAAAGAATTTTGATTCATGACGATCTTTTAGCAACCGGAGGAACTACTGAAGCAGCAGCCAAATTGGTAGAAAAACAGGGAGCAACGGTTTCCCAATTCAGTTTCCTTATCGGATTAAAAGATTTGAATGGTGACGAAAAGCTGAAAAAATTTGGTGCAGAAGTGTATCATATTTTAGGATATTAAGATATAATATATATGCTTCGACAGGCTCAGCATGACAATGCTAATAATTTACTGTAGGATTAGAACAAATAGTATTAGAAGTGTCACGCTGAGCTTGTCGAAGCTTCTTTTTTTAATAAATTCATCATTCCCGATTAGCAATTCACAAAATTTCATCAATAATACTCAGAAAGTATTTTGTAAATCTCTCAGAAACAATTAAATTTGCATTTCAATTTTTAAAAACTTATGGCAAAATTGGGAAAGAGTGCTCAGAACGAGCAAGAAGGTAAAGAAACGGTTGAGTTCTTTAAAGACCTTGACAGAGAAGCTTTAAACACTGAAAGATTTGTTGAAAAATATTCAAAACCTCTAGGTTTTGTATTTGGGGCATTAATTTTAGCAGTGTTAGGATTCTTCGCTTACAAGCAATTTGTAATTGCTCCAAAGAATGCTGAAGCTGTGAAAAGTTTCCTTTCTGCTCAAAAAAGTCTTACTGAAGGTAAAGATAAAGATGCTTTGGGTGGAAAATCTGCAGCTAACCCAGGTTTTGTAGGTACATATAACGAATATTCTTCTACTAAAATTGGTAAACTTTCATCTTATAATGCAGGTTTATTAAAGTTCAAGGAAGGAAAGTTCCAGGAAGCTTATGATCTTTTAGATCAATTTTCATCTGACAACAAAACTTTAGTAGCAATGAAATACGGAGCTATGGCAGATGCTAAATCAGGTCTTAACAAAAACGATGAAGCTTTAGCTTTATTAGACAAAGCAGCAACAGCTTCTGATGATCCGTATACAGCATACTATTTTACAAGAAAAGCAGGTATCGTTGCATTAGGATTGAAGAAAAATGCAGAAGCTAAGAAATACTTCTCTGCAATTGACGAGAAATATCAGGACTACGACAACGGAATGTCTGATTCTTATATTGAAATGACTAAATATTACTAAAAAATGGCAACAGTTAATCTTTCCGATTACAAGCCACTTCATATAACTAATGCCGAAGATTTTTCTATCGGCATTGTTTTTTCTGAGTGGAATGATTTTGTAACGTACAATCTTCGTGATGCAGCTTTGGAAATCCTTGAAAAAGAAGGGGTAAAACCTGAAAACATCAAACTTTTCCCTGTTCCCGGAGCTTTTGAACTCAACTATGCAAGCATGCAGCTTTGCAAAGAGAGAAAATATGACGCAGTAATTTCTATCGGGTGTGTAATCCGTGGGGAAACACCTCATTTTGATTATGTATGTTCTGCAGTAGCGCAGGGAATCAAAGACTGTAACATTATGACGGACACTCCTACAATTTTCTGTGTATTGACAGATGATACCAAAGAACAGTCTATCGCGAGAAGCGGTGGTGATCTTGGAAATAAAGGAGTTGAAGCAGCCGTTACAGCTCTTAGAATGATTGATTTCAAAAAGAAATTATCCGACAAAAAAGGAAATATCGGTTTCGGACACTCTTAACCGCAGATTACCTTAACAATATATTGGGACTATTTTTTAATAGTCCTTTTTTATTGGGTTATTTTAAATCATAAATCTTGCTAATAAACAGGATGTTTTTGTTTTTTTCTATCAAAAGTTCTGTACAAAAACTATCTTTGTGAAAACTAATAAAGACAGTAAATACATGTTTTTAAAAAAAATAAAACCGTTCCTATACTTAGGAGTTTTCTATCTTATTATTTCATTGATAATAAGAACAGTATTCTTTTTTCACCCTATCACTACTGCTAGTTTTGGATTTTTTGAAGTCGTGAAAGTACTGTTGATAGGTCTGGTAAATGATATTTTTGTATTCGTTCTTGCCAGTGCTATTCTCGCACTTTATTTTCTCTTCCTTTCCAATTCCAAATATAAAAAACCTTATGGCTACATTATTTTGGGAGCGTTGGTTCTGTTCTTCCTTTATATCTGGCTTATTCCGAATAACATTTTCAAGCAATATGGAGGTTCTATCATGGAGATAGCGCTTGTTTTTGTTGGAATAAAAACACTTTTCTTCGGATTGATGCTCTTCCTTCCTACCCAAAGAGTAAAGATTCGCAACATTCTGTACTTCATTACATTATTATTATATGTTCTTCTGATTATTTTCAACGGAGTAAGTGAATACTTCTTTTACAATGAATTCGGAGTTCGCTATAACTTTATTGCAGTAGACTACCTGATTTATACCAATGAAGTCATTGGAAATATTATGGAAAGTTATCCTGTGGTTCCTTTATTTTCCGGGATTATGATCGTTACGCTTACCATCACATGGTTCATTTATAAGAAAACAAAAGATGAACTGCTGGAACTTCCGGATTTTAAACAAAAAATGGTTCTTCTGGGGAGTTTCATTGTACTTTGTGCGCTTAGTGCACTTGCGATTCCTTCCTTAATGCAAATCAGGTCAGATAATGTATTTGCGGATGAAATTGAAGCCAACGGACTTCCAAAATTCTATTGGGCTTTTACTCATAATGAGCTGGATTACTTCCAGTTCTATTCACAGATCAATCAACAGCAGGCCGAAAAGAATTTCCTGAGCCAGTATCCCCAGCAGACATTATCAAGAAATATTGTTGCTGAGCAGCCTGAAATGAAGAAAAATGTAGTACTCATCTCTATCGAAAGTCTTTCTGCCGACTTTATGGAACATTACGGAAATACACAAAAAATCACTCCTTTCCTTGACAGCCTCGCAGATAAGTCTCTGATGTTTACCAATCTGTATGCTACCGGAAACAGAACAGTACGCGGGCTGGAAGCTTTAACACTGTGTATTCCGCCTACTGCGGGAGAAAGTATTATCAAAAGAGATGACAATAAAAACAAATTTACAACCGGGAGTGTATTCAAATCCAAAGGGTATGATGTCAAATTTTTATATGGAGGATACAGCTATTTTGATAATATGCAGGACTTCTTTGGTGGAAATGGCTACGGAATTGTAGACCGAAATAATTTTAAACCGGAAGAAATCACTTTTGCCAATGTTTGGGGAGTTGCTGATGAAGATATGGCTAAAAAAGCAATTCAGGTGATGAATACTGAAGCTAAGTCAGGAAAACCATTTTTCAATCACTGGATGACAGTTTCCAATCACAGACCTTTTACTTACCCTGACGGAAGAATTGATATTCCGGGAACGGCAAAATCCCGTGAAGGAGGTGTAAAATATACCGATTACTCCCTCAGATTGTTCTTTGATATGGCTAAGAAACAAGACTGGTATAAAAACACTGTTTTTGTTATCATTGCAGATCACTGTGCTTCGAGTGCAGGAAAAACCGAGCTTCCAATGGATAAATACAGAATCCCTGCAATGGTATTTTCAGAAGGATTTATTCAGCCTCAGAAGTTTGATGCACTGATGTCTCAGATCGATGTAATGCCAACCGTTTTAGGACTATTAAACTTCAGCTACCCATCTAAATTTTTAGGTCAGGATGTATTCAAACCGGAATTTCAGCCTAAAGCTTATGTTGCAACGTATCAGGATCTTGGATTTATAAAAGACGAACGTCTGACTATTATTTCCCCGGTAAAAAAGGTAAAACAATATTCTTTGGAACTGGAAAAAAGCGATCTGGCTCCAGCCTTTAAACTGTATTACGACGAAAAATTATTAAAAAATCCAGACCAGAAACTGGTAGATGATGCTGTGTCAGCCTATCAGTCTACATCTTACTGGCTGAAAACGAAACAACTTAACAGATAAATATCTAAATATTTTTAGCGTATAGTTTGGCATAAAATATTTAAATTAACGAATAAATTTATTACTATGAAATGGACAGACGACAGAGGCGGAAACGTTGATGACCGCCGTGGTTCCGGAGGAGGAAGTGGTGGTATGATCGTAGGCGGAGGACTTGGAACTTTAATTATAGCAGCCATTGTATTCTTTTTGGGAGGTGATCCATCCGGTATTTTAAATTCCGGCAGCATACAGCCTTCCGGAAATTCCGGAGAACAGAGAGAGCTTACATCCGGTGAAAAACAAATCGGGGAAATGGTAAAAATGATGGATGCATGGAATAGCCAGACCTGGAATCAGATTTTCACTGAAAACGGAATGACCTATACAGATCCGGGTATTGTTCTTTTTGAAAATACAACTTCTTCAGCATGTGGTACAGCTCAATCTGCCATGGGACCATTCTATTGTCCGGCAGATCAGAAGGTATATATGGATATGAGTTTTTTCGGTGAGCTTCAGCAAAAATTCGGGGCGAAAGTAACTGAATTTACGGTAGCTTATGTTCTTGCCCACGAAGTAGGACACCATGTTCAGACTCTTTTAGGAACCACTCAAAAAGTAGATGCGTTAAGAAGAAGCGGAAGATATTCTGAAGAACAAATGAACAGAGTATCTGTGGCCACAGAATTACAGGCTGATTTCTATGCCGGAGTTTGGGCAAAGAGAACCAATGACAGTAAGCATATACTGGAACCTGGAGACATTGAGTCTGCCATAGATGCTGCAGAAGCCGTTGGAGACGATAACATTCAGAAAAGAGGCCAGGGATATGTTAATCAGGAAAGCTTCACTCACGGATCATCTGCACAGCGTAAAGAATGGTTTATGAAAGGTTACAACACCGGAGATATCAGACAGGGAGATACTTTCAACCAATTATTAAAATAGTTTATCAGAATTATTCAGATTATACAAAATAAAATGCGGCCTTACTTTAAGGCCGCATTTTTATTTATTGCAATTCGATTGGATTAGAATTTTTCTTAGCTTCTTCCTTTACTCTTTCTTCCATTCTTTTCCTCATGTCCGCAGGGTTCTGATTTCCTCCACCGCCTCCCGGGCCTCTTCCTCCTCCCACTCTCACAGTAGTCGAGAATCCACCTTGTCCGCCACCTCCTTGGGTCATAAATGACATTGGATCTGTTTTGAATTTCTGCTGCTGCTTTAAATAATCTGCTCTTTTCACTTTTAATGTATTTCCAAACTGATTTAAAGCAGGGAGTTCGGCAATCTTATAGTTTTTCATTAAATCAAAAGAATAATCTCCTTTATCATCTTCCACTTTTACGATCAGTCCCGGAAGCCCTCCGAACTTGTAAGGCCCATCCTGATAAGGAAGATCTGTTGTAAACCACGCTGTCCATTTTCTTCCTCCAAAATCAGTCTCAGCCTTCTGAACTTTATACTCGCCTATTTTTCTCGTTTCTGATTCAATTTTCCAGTTCAGCGGCCTGTCCTCTTCATACGAATAGATATCACGGCCAATTCTGTCTTTGAAATAGGTCTTTTGATTGGTCTTATCCTTTTCCACGGAATAGTTGATATTCGTTCTCAGACTTTCCATCTGATCTCTGTTGATACTTCCTCTACCGCCGCCGCCCTGAAAGGCTTTTTGCATGATAGAGTCTCTTTTGATTCTGTTTTCAGAATAAAACACAGATTTTTCCGGAGAAATATCCAGATAAGCATTTTCAGTCTTGATGTCTGTTTTATTTTCTGCATCAGGCTTCATAGTCACCTGATACACAAACCTGTTAGTTTGTGCAGAAACATTCTGTATGAAGAGTGCCAATGCGATAATACCTAATTTTTTCATTTATATTTTTATTTATTTTAATTCAATTGGATTCTGATCTATACTTCCGGTAAAAGAATGGTTTTCTGTAGAAGAATTCTGCTGCATAGGGAAACTTTGATTTTCGTTACCCATTCCCCGATGCATTCCACCACCTCCATGGCCGCCACTTCTCATTCCGCCTCCGTTCATACCACCGCTGTGTCTTCCTCCGGCATTTATATTTCCACTTCCTGTATTTCCGGCTATAGCTTTTCTGTTTTTACCAAACTCCAGTTCCAATGCAGCTTTATCACCATGAAAATTAACTCTTGTGCTTTGTTTAGCATCGGAATTTAACTGTTCTTCAAAAGCATTTTTAACGGTAATTTTTTTAACAAGATCAAATTTATAGTCTCCTTTGTCATCTTCCAGCTTCACTATCAATCCCGGTAATCCTGAGAATTTATATGGGCCGTCAGAAACTGGAATTTCATTTGTAAACCAGGCTGTCCAGACTCTGCCGCCAAATTCGGCAACTGCTTTTTGAGCCGGATACCCATTTTGTTTATCAACTATATCTGTTACATTCCATTTTACAGGTCTGTCTTCCTGATAGTAAATTTGTTTTCCGGCTGCTCTTTCATAATAATACACTTTCTGTTCCGGAATACTCTTCGTAATAAAATATTCAAAGAAAGTAGGTTCAAAATTTTTCTTGCCTTCCAACTTTGATAAATCTTTTTCCTCTTTTTTATCATTTTCTTTCGCTTCTGATCTTAGAGAAATAAAAAGAGAGTCTCTTTTCAATTTATTTTCACTGATAAATAAAGATCTTTCTCCTTTTACATCCAGAAAAGTCCTTTCGCTTTTCATGCTAACCAGATTGATAGAATCCGGGTTTACCAGCGTTTCATAAACATATCTTGTGGTCTGTCCGTAAGACACTGCAGTGAGAAACAACACAAAAAAAGCAGTTATTTTTTGTTTCATTACCAATTTTATTTATAGATATGAAATACGTTTCAAGGTTAAAATGAGAAATAAAATCTTCACATAAGCATAACAATTTTATCTAATTTTAACAGAAATAACCCTTTTCAATCTTGCTATTAATATCAGAATCATTAAAATAGATATCTTCGATTTGAGATTGCGGAAATTAGTTCGTATTTTTGCATCATTAAATCATTCTAAATAAATACAATGATAAAAGTATCAGACTATGCAAAGGAGAAAGCCATTCAGTTGATGACTGAAGATGGTTTTAACCCTGCTGAAGATTATATAAGAGTAGGGGTGAAAAGCGGCGGATGCTCTGGTTTAGAGTATGTTTTAAAGTTTGATAACCAAAAAACAGACACAGATCAGATATTTGAAGATAATAACATCAAAATTATTATAGATAAAAAATCCATCCTTTATTTGGCAGGAACAACTCTTGAGTATTCAGGAGGATTGAACGGAAAAGGGTTTGTATTTAACAACCCGAATGCATCCAGAACATGTGGATGTGGAGAATCATTTAGTCTTTAAGAAAAGGCCTTAGATCCTAGACTTCAGATCTCAGAATCATTCTGAATTTTGAAATCTAAAATCTGAAATCTAAAAAAAAGTAATGAGTAAATATACAGAAGACGATTTAAGAGTCGATCTAGAAAATAAAAAATATGAATTCGGTTGGGAAACCAAAATTGATTATGAAGATTTCCCGATCGGTTTAAATGAGGATATCATCCGTGCCATCTCTGCTAAAAAAGAAGAGCCGGAATGGATGACTGAATGGCGTTTGGAATCTTTCAAAATCTGGTTGAAAATGGTAGAGCCTAACTGGGCGAATATCAAATATGAAAAACCGGATTTTCAAGCAATCCGTTACTATGCTGCCCCTAAAGTAAAGCCGGAGCTAGCTAGTCTTGACGAGGTAGATCCTGAATTGCTGAAAACATTTGCAAAATTAGGAATCAATATCGAAGAGCAGAAAAGACTTTCAGGAGTTGCTGTAGATATCGTAATGGACTCAATTTCTGTGAAAACTACTTTCCAGGATACATTGGCAGAGAAAGGAATTATTTTCTGCTCAATTTCTGAGGCCATTAAAAACCACCCTGATTTAGTAAGAAAATATCTTGGAAAAGTAGTTCCAAGAGGAGATAATTTCTATGCAGCATTGAATTCCGCAGTATTCTCTGACGGAAGTTTCTGTTATATTCCAAAAGGGGTAAAATGTCCAATGGAGCTTTCCACTTATTTCCGTATCAACCAGGCAGGAACAGGACAGTTTGAAAGAACGCTGCTTATTGCTGATGAAGGAAGTTATGTTTCTTATCTTGAAGGCTGTACAGCACCGTCAAGAGATGAAAACCAGCTTCACGCTGCGGTAGTGGAACTGATCGCTTTAGACAATGCTGAAATCAAATATTCAACCGTTCAAAACTGGTATCCTGGTAATGAAGAAGGTAAAGGAGGGGTATTCAACTTTGTAACGAAAAGAGGACTTTGTGAAAGAAATGCAAAAATCTCATGGACACAGGTTGAAACAGGTTCTGCAGTAACATGGAAATATCCGTCTTGTATCCTTAAAGGAGACAATTCTATCGGAGAGTTCTACTCTATCGCGGTAACCAATAACCACCAGTATGCAGATACAGGAACAAAAATGATTCACATAGGGAAGAATACCAAATCAACCATTATTTCAAAAGGTATTTCTGCAGGAAAATCTCAAAATTCATACAGAGGACAGGTGAAAGTAATGCCTTCTGCAAAAGGAGCAAGAAACTTCTCACAATGTGACTCTTTATTGATGGGTAATGAATGTGGTGCCCACACTTTCCCTTATATTGAAATCAAAGATCCTACGGCACAGTTAGAGCACGAGGCAACGACTTCAAAAATTGGAGAAGATCAGATTTTCTACTGTAACCAGAGAGGTATTGATACGGAAAGAGCAATTGCCTTGATCGTAAATGGTTTCAGTAAAGAAGTTTTAAACAAGCTTCCGATGGAATTTGCTATTGAAGCACAGAAATTACTTGAGATTTCATTAGAAGGATCAGTAGGATAAAATAAATATGGTAGTTACAGAAAGATTAATTTTAAGAAAACCAGCAAAAGAAGATTTTGAAAGTTTCTTTGAAATTAATCATGACCCTGAAACCAATATTCATAACCCAAGCGGACCCATGAGCTTTGAAAAAGCAGAGAATACATTTACAAAAATGCTTGATCATTGGGACAGCCATCATTTTGGAAGCTGGGCTATTGCTGAAAAGGAAAGCCCTGAAAATATAATAGGTTTTGGAGGACTGAGCTACAAACTCTACGGAGACAAAGAAAAATTGAATTTAGGCTATCGTTTTGCTTCCCAGGCATGGGGGAAGGGATACGCCACAGAATTCACAAAGAAAGCTATAGATTTTGGCTTTAAGGAGAACAATGAAGAAATATTCGCAATTGTTCGTCCTACCAATATAGCTTCTGTTAAAGTTTTGGAAAAGGCAGGTATGATCAAAATCGGGACTCTTAATGATGTTCCTGGTCAACCTGAAAGTTTAGTATATAGAATTCAAAAATAATTTGTTTAAGCAAATAAAATGTTAGAAATTAAAAACCTTCACGCCAAAATTGAAGATGGCGCAGAAATATTAAAAGGTATTAATCTTGAAATAAAGCCAGGTGAAGTTCACGCTATCATGGGGCCGAACGGAGCCGGGAAATCTACCCTTTCTTCTGTAATCGCTGGAAAAGAGGATTACGAGGTGACTGGTGGAGAAATCCTTTTCCAGGGAGAAGACATCAGTGAAGACGCTCCTGAAGATAGAGCACACAAAGGAATTTTCCTTTCTTTCCAATATCCAGTGGAAATTCCGGGAGTTTCTGTAACGAACTTTATCAAGGCTGCTTTAAACGAAACAAGAAAAGCAAATGGATTGGAAGAAATGCCGGCAAAAGAAATGCTTGCATTAATCCGTGAAAAATCTGAAAAACTGGGTATCAAGAAAGATTTCCTTTCAAGATCATTAAACGAGGGATTCTCCGGAGGTGAAAAGAAAAGAAACGAGATCTTCCAGATGATGATGCTTAATCCTAAATTAGCTATCCTTGATGAGACTGATTCAGGATTGGATATCGATGCTTTAAGAATCGTAGCAGATGGAGTAAACCACTTTAAAAATGAAGGAAATGCAGTTCTTTTGATTACGCACTATCAAAGATTGCTTAACTATATTCAACCTGACTTCGTTCACGTTTTAGCAGATGGAAAAATCATCAAAACCGGTGATAAATCTTTAGCATTAGAGCTTGAAGAAAAAGGTTACGACTGGCTTCTTAACTAAGAAGAATATATTATTTCAGAGATTAAAATTTTTAGCAATCATTCATTCGTGAAGCCTGTCAAAATAAAGAATCTCTACTATTAAAAATTGGATTCCCTATTCCTCGGAATAACAATATTTTAGTTCAAAAAAAAAGAAAAAATGGTGCAAACCACAGATATACCAGTAATGGCATTAAAAGAACAACTTACAGAGAACCATAATGAATTTTTGGAGAGTCTTCGTCACAGATTTCTGGATGATGAAAGAAAAGCAGCTCTTCAGAGATTTGCAGACCTTGGTTTTCCTACTAAAAAAGACGAAGAATATAAATATACCAATCTAAAGGAAATCACGGAAAAAAGCTACAACTTCTTCCCGAAAGAGAACCACAATATCACTAAGGAGCAGTTTGATGAATTGCACCTTGGGGAAGAAAATTTTGATTGGATTGTTTTTGTAAACGGTAAACTTCACAAAGAGCTTTCTAAAGTTTCTATTGAAAATGTAGAATTTCTTTCATTCAACTATGCATTAAACGATGAGAAGCATAAAGAGGTTTTTGAAAAATATTTCAATACGATTGCTTCTAAAGAACAGGCTTTTACTAACCTGAACCTTGCTTATTGCAAATATGGATTCTTCCTTAAGGTTCCTAAAAATGTAGTGATTGAAAAACCAATCCACGTTTTCTATATTTCTCAAAATCAGGAGGAAAACACATTCTACAATACAAGAAATCTTTTGATTGTAGAAGAAGGAGCCAAAGTAGAAGTGATTGAAAGCCACCATAATTTTGACAGCACGTATGTATTGACAAACTCTGTAACGGAGATCTTTACTTATCCGAATGCAAAAGCAGACTGGCACAAACTTCAGAATGACAACAACACAACCTATCTTATCGACAGTACTTTCGCAAGACAGGAGAAAGACAGTTTAACGACTGTAAACACATTCTCTTTCGGAGGTAAACTGGTAAGAAACAACCTTGATTTTATTCATAATGGATCTAATATCAATTCATTCATGAACGGGATCACAATCATTGGGAAAGATCAGTTGGTAGACCACCACACGGCAGTTCACCACAATTTCCCGAACTGTGAAAGTTATCAGAACTACAAAGGAATCTTTGATGGCAATGCCCATGGAGTTTTCAATGGAAAAGTTTTCGTTGACAAAATTGCTCAGAAAACAAATGCTTATCAGCAAAACAACAACGTATTGCTAAGTGAGGGGGCAAGTATTGATACAAAACCTCAGTTGGAGATCTTTGCAGATGATGTAAAATGTTCTCACGGTTGTACCGTAGGTCAATTGAATGAAGATGCTTTATTTTATCTGAGAGCAAGAGGAATCTCTAAAAAAGAAGCTCAGGCATTACTTTTATATGCTTTCGCAAATGATGCCATGCAGAACATTGATATTGAGCCTCTAAAGGAAAAAATTTCTAAGCTATTGGCTGAAAAACTAGGAGTAGATATAGAATTCTAAGACTTATATATATTGATACGAAAAAGCACTTCTTTTTGAAGTGCTTTTTTTATTTCTTACGAGTTCTCTCTTATTTCTTTAACCAGCCTTGGTTATCCTTATTATCCGAACGTTTCTTACCATTATCAAAATTATAAGCCAGACCTACGCCCAACGTCTGCTTCAACTGTGTCTTCCAGATCTGATTGTGGTCATACAGAAGATCCAGGGTAATATTGGATGAAATATATTTATTGATCTTCATATTTAAAACCGCTCCGTAAGCCAGTACCAATCTATCCGGATGATCCAGATAATTTGAAAATACAGACGCTGTATTCGTCAGATTAATATTCTCCATGATTTTGATCTTATAGATGGCTGTTCCAAGAAAACCGAACTGGAAAAGTGATGAATCACCATCATTTTTAAGGCCATACGTTCCGGCAGTCTGGAGATCCTTGTCTAAAACAAAAGTCCATCTCGCATTAGCAGGACGCAATGTTACGGTCAGATTATCATTAGGACGGTAAGTAACCCCTGCACCTACATTTAAATATCCGGGAGCCATGAAATTGGAAATCTTTTTAGCATCAGGATTGTTTCCATCTTCATATCCCGGAGCAAACTGAGTCTGAAGGCCTGCTCCTGCGGAGAAATACCAGCTTTCGGCAAATTTTCTACCATAGTTTGTAGAAAGGTTAATAACATCCTGAGTTTTTCTCACTCCTGTTCCCTGGGTATTATTCTGTCCATAACCCAGAATAATGATATTTTCCCAAAGATCTTTCCCCTTCTCATAAGTCAGGTTGTAATTGACACCGGCAAGCCATCCTACGTTGTTGGCTCCACCACCTACCCAGTTTGAAAAGGCAGCCTGATTAAGCATTAATGTATTTTGTCCCTGAATAGACCAGGCTTTAACGGTGTCTGCTGCAGGAGCATCTGTTTTAGTTTCTTGCGCCAAAGCTATCGCTCCAAAAGAAATGGAACCGATCAATAAAAGTTTTTTCATAATGTCGATTTATTACAAATGTATAAATAATAATCTACGTCAGAAGAAAATTCACTTTAAAATGAATTTAACATAGTTGATTTTTCGCTTATAATACAATGAAAATAAATCATTTAAACAAAACTCTATTACACCCCAAACTTAAGTCAACTTAAAACTACAGTATTTTCAAAACAAAAAACACCTCATTTCTGAAGTGTCTTTATATTAAAATTGATTTCTCATATTACTTTTTAATCCACCATTGACTGTCCTTACGATCAGAACGCTTCACACCATTATCAATGGTATAAGCGAACCCAATTCCAAGGGTTTGTTTCAGCTGCGTTTTCTCGATTTGGTTGTGATCATACAGTAAATCAACCGTCACATTGGATGAAATATATTTGTTGACTTTAAGGTTCAACAGAGCTCCATAAGCAAGAACCAGCCTGTCCGGACGGTCAAGGTAATTCGAGAAGACTGAAGCCGTATTTGTCAAATAAATATCTTCCATTATTTTCAGCTTATAAATGGCCGTTCCAAGAAAACCGAATTGCAATAAAGAAGAATCACCATCGTTTTTCAAACCATAACTTCCTGCTGTCTGAAGGTCTTTATCCAAAACAAATGTCCATCTGGCGTTGGTAGGACGTAAAGTCACCGTCAGATCATCATTGGGTCTATAGGTGATACCCATCCCGACGTTCAGGTAGCCCGGGGCCATAAAATTTGAGATCTTTTTGGCTTCAGGGTTGTTTCCATCTTCATATCCTGCAGCAAACTGTGATTGCAATCCCGCACCTAAAGAGAAATACCAGCTTTTTGAGAATTTTCGCCCATAATTGGTAGAAACGTTGATCACATCCTGCGTTTTTCTTATTCCCAATCCTTTGGTATCATTCTGTCCATACCCCAGAATAATGATATTCTCCCAGAGGTCGTTGTCTTTTTCATACGTCAGATTGTAATTGATCCCGGCAAGCCATCCTACGTTGTTGGCTCCACCTCCTACCCAGTTTGAAAAGGCAGCCTGATTGATCATTAATGTGTTTTTTCCTATCACCGACCAGTATTTTACTGTATCAGCCACAACAGAATCTTTCTTCAATTCTTCTTGTGCACTTGCATAAATCCCCATAAAAAAGGAAAGAATCAATAAAAACTTCTTCATTACTCAAATAATTTTCATTGCAAAAGTATTAATATAATTTTTTTTAAAGGTAAATTCAGCTTTAAAGAATGCTATTAATTACCTAACAATAAGATATCTCTATAAAATCAATGCCAAAATAATAAGTTTAAAAAATAAATTTGAAACCTTTTGTCTTAAAATCAGGTAGGTAGAAACTGATTCATCGACAAATTTTCCGAAATTTATCATTGGCTTTTGATTTGACGTAAAATCCTCATGTTTAAAAATGCAATTTCCAAAAGAGCGATTATATACCCTTTGCTGATGCTTTCTGCGATGTGGTTCGGGTATTTCTTACAAATGCAGGGCTTTTTTCAAAGCTGCTTTGGAGCGATCATTCCACTTTTGCCTGAAGGACTGCTCGGTATCGTTACCTCTCCTCTTTTACATGGAAATATAGATCATATTATAGGAAACTCTATTCCGATAGCTGCACTTATGTTTTTGCTCTATCAGTTTTATCCTGTGGTTGCTAACAAAGTTTTTATTATCGGCTGGCTGGCAACAGGGCTTTTGGTATGGCTTCTTCCTCCAATCGACATTCTCTCCGGTGAATATATGTACACATGTACAATCGGAGCCAGTGGTGTAGTGTATGTACTTGCCTTCTTCCTTTTTTTTAGCGGTGTATTTAAATGGAATACAAAACTTCTGACCATTTCAATGCTTGTTGTCCTATATTATGGAAGTTTAGTCTGGGGAATGCTGCCGGAAGAGTTGTTTTATAACATGCAGGAGCCGAGTAAAATTTCGTGGCAGGCCCATCTTTCCGGAGCTGTAGTCGGAAGTATTATTGCATTTGCCTTCAAAAATGTTGGAGAAAAGAAGAAAAAGTTCATTTGGGAATTCCCTAATTATTATAGTGAAAAGGATGATAAACTGTGGCAGGAATACAAAGAAAACCATCCGGAAGATTTTATGGAACTTCCGTATAAAAAAAGAGATGATATCTGGGATCATTTGGATGAATTGAGGAAGAGATAACACTTAATTCACTACATTTGAAAAAAAACACACATGATTTCCCAAGAATACTTATATGCAATCGCCCTCCGCGAGTGCAGCCAGATAGGCGACATTCATTTTCATAAACTTGTCCGTACTTTTGGAAGTGCCCAGGAAGCCTGGAGAAGAGCAAAGAAAGAATACAAAAAGCTGGAAGGCATAGGACAAAAAACAGTTTCAGACATTGGGAATAATAAGCATTTGGAATTCGCAGAAGAAGAATTAAATTTTTGCGAAAAGAATAATATTCAGGTCAGGCTGAAACATCTTGGTGAAACACCTTTTCTGCTTAACGAATGTAATGATGCACCTGCTATTCTTTATCAAAAAGGAAACATTGATGATTCAATTTCAAAAGTCAGTATCGTCGGAACCAGGAATATGACGTCATATGGCCGGCAGTTTATTGAAGACTTGTTTGAAGCCTCTCAATCTTCTACTTATCTATCGGTAAGCGGCCTTGCTCTAGGAGTTGACAAAGAGGTTCATGAGCAGTCTATTCTTCATCAGAAACCTACAATAGCTGTCCTTGCACACGGCTTTCAATATTTATATCCGGCAAAAAACAGGAAGCTTTCTGAGAAAATTCTTCAGGAAGGTGGAGCATTAATCACAGAGTTCAGCTCTTCCCAAAAACCAGACCGTGAAAACTTCATTCAGAGAAATAGAATTGTAGCAGGAATGTCCCCCGCAACCATTGTAGTGGAAACCGGTTTTGGAGGAGGTTCTGTAAGTACCGCCGCTTTTGCCAATGATTATAATAGGGACGTTTTTGCCCTTCCAGGGAAAATTACAGATCTCTGCAGCCAGGGATGTAATCAGCTGATTTTCCATAACAAAGCAACAGCCATTTCTACCATAAAAGATCTTATCGGTATGTTGGGGTTTAATGCTCCTAAAGAAAAAATTGGAGAGTTATTTCCTTATAGCGAGACCATAGTACAATTACCTGATAATCAGAATTTAATATATCAATCCATTAAAGAAGAGCCTCTGATTTCTTTGGATGATCTATCTCAGAAAATTGGGCTTGCCACGCACAAAATTTTACCAATAATTTTAGAATTGGAACTTTTAGGGAAAGTAAAATCATTTTCCGGGAGGCAATTCATGGCAATTTAAGATTTAATGATTTCTTAATATTGCATTATTTCACACATAACATTTCATTTTTAATAAAATTTGAACACAAATTATCAATTTAATAATATTACGAAACATTATTATTTAATTTTTAACAATGTTGAAATACAGTGTTGTGAATCTTGAAAAAAAAATTAAATTTGTTGACAATAATATTCAACCTTAATATATGGAACAATATAATATTGACCAGAAAATCCAAGAGTTTATTGCAAAAATTGAAGCAAAAAATCCTAACGAACCGGAGTTCTTACAGGCTGTAAAAGAAGTTGCCGTAACTGTAATTCCATTCATTGCTACTAAAAAAGAATACACAGGAATGAAGCTGCTTGAAAGAATGGCTGAAGCTGAAAGAATTATTATTTTCAGAGTTCCATGGGTTGATGATAAAGGAGAAATTCAGGTTAACAGAGGTTTCAGAATCCAAATGAACTCTGCTATTGGACCATATAAAGGAGGAATCCGTTTCCATCCTACTGTAAACTTATCAGTTCTTAAGTTCTTAGCTTTTGAACAAGTATTCAAAAACTCTTTAACAACTCTTCCAATGGGAGGTGGTAAAGGAGGTTCAGATTTCGATCCACAAGGAAAATCTGATATGGAAGTAATGCGTTTCTGCCAGGCTTTCATGACAGAATTGTGCAAGCACATCGGTCCTGAAACAGACGTACCTGCAGGAGATATCGGTGTTGGAGCAAGAGAAATCGGATATTTATTCGGACAGTACAAAAAAATCAGAAATGAGTTTACCGGAGTTCTTACTGGAAAAGGTCTAGCTTACGGAGGTTCATTAATCCGTCCTGAAGCTACAGGATACGGTGTAGTATATTTTGCTGAGCAGATGCTTAAGACTATCGGACAAAACTTCGAAGGTAAAACAGTAACTGTATCAGGTTTCGGAAACGTAGCATGGGGAGTTATCAAAAAAGCAACTGAACTAGGTGCTAAAGTAGTAACAATCTCTGGACCAGATGGATATATCTATGATAAAGATGGTATCAGCGGAGAAAAGATCGATTATTTATTAGAACTTAGATCTTCAGGAAACAACAGAGCTGAAGATTATGCTAAAAAATATCCTTCTGCTGAATTCCACGCTGGAAAACGTCCTTGGGATGTGAAGTGTGACGTTGCCTTCCCTTCTGCAACTCAAAACGAATTAGATTTAGATGATGCAAGAAAATTAGTTGAAAACGGATGTGTTTGTGTAACTGAAGCTGCTAACATGCCTTCTACACTAGATGCAATCAACTATTTCTTAGATAATAAAGTATTATTCTCTCCTGGTAAAGCTTCCAATGCTGGAGGTGTTGCTACATCAGGATTAGAAATGACTCAGAACTCTATCCGTCTTAACTGGACTTCTGAAGAAGTTGATGCAAGATTAAAGGAAATCATGATTGGTATTCACAAAGCTTGTAGAGACTACGGAAAAGACGAAGATGGTTATGTAAACTACGTAAAAGGTGCAAATATTGCCGGCTTCGTAAAAGTAGCAGAAGCAATGTTGGCTCAAGGAGTTGTGTAACAGAAAAAAACAAAGGTTGGGAAAAATTCCCGACCTTTTTTGATATAGCCTGTTCCCGGGATAATGGGAAAAAAGTAAAAAGTGAAAGGAGAAAGCGCTGCATTTAGCAGCGCTTTTTTTATTTTTATAGCATGAAAAACACGTTTAAAAATATTGATGAATATATCCTTCTGTTCCCGATAGAAGTACAGAAAAAGCTGCTTGAACTAAGACAAGCCATCTCCATTCACAGGTTCCTGATCTGGAAGAATATATTGGATATCAGATGCCGGCTTTCAGGTATAAAGGAAAACCTTTGGTTTATTTTGCAGCGTATAAAAAACACATTGGCTTTTATCCCGGAGCTGAAGGGGTACGCAATTTTGAAGCAGATTTTGAAGAAAGAAAATATGCATATTCCAAAGGAGCTGTACAGTTTCCGATTTCTGGTGATCTCCCGCTGGACTTAGTCAATAAGATTGTCCGGTTCAAAGTTGAGGAAATTGAACAAAAAAAATCCTGAAATACAAGATTTCAGGATTCCGACTAGTGTTTGCTAAAGCGATTTTACTTTTTCTTCTTTTTGTCTTTCTTTTCTTCTTTTGGTGCATCCGCAGGTTTAGTAGCATCTGTAGGTGTTGTACTTACAGTTGGGTCAGTTGCAGGAGCAGTTTCCGTTGTAGTAGCAGGTGTTTTTTCCTGTTGAGTCTTTGGATCCGATGGACTTGTAGTCTGTGTATTCGGTTGTTGTGTTTGAGTTGTCGTTGGGTTATTAGTAGAAGTATCGGCTGGCTTTTGCGGTGTTGATTGTGCTGATACTGCGATTACTCCGACTAATGTAAACGCTGCCGTTAAAAATAACTTTTTCATAATGTAATATTTAAATGATTGTTTAACTTAAACGAAGCACCATTTATAAAATTATGTGTAATAAGCTAATTTAACGTACTTTATAATTATTTAAGAGGAATTTGCAAAAAATAATTCTAACGAATTTGGCTGGAGGACCGAGGCTGGAAGCTGGAAGTTTATCACAGTTGAACCATCATTTCTTTAATTTAATAATTTCCTTCTCCCATCTATCTTCCTTCTTCTATCTTTTAAAGTTACTTCGCTATATTTTTCATCATTTTTTCTACGAATTCAAAGGCGGCCGGACAGATCACTGTATTTTTCAGCATCAAATTATTAATCTGGTAGATCTTTTTACGGTCTGTATGAGGATATTCCCGGCAGGCTTTTGGCCTTACTTCATAGATAGAACAGGTATTATCACTATTCAGGAAATAACAGGGAAGATTCTGCAATACTTTATCATTGTCTTCATCTACTCTTAAAAACTTGGCTTCAAAATCTGCAGACTTCATCCGGAGGTGCTTGGCAATACGCTCAATATCCTTTTCAGTATACAAAGGACCTGTTGTTTTGCAGCAATTGGCACATTGTAAACAATCTATTTCATCAAAAACTTCATCATGGGTTTCCTGTACAATATAATCGAGGTTTTTGGGCGGTTTTTTCTTTAATCCGTCCAGAAATTTCTTGTGCTCTTTCTGCTTCTGTATTGCTTGCTTTTTATAAAAATCTAAATCCATTTATTCATTATTTCCAGTTGAATCCGGAAGTTCTTCTTTCTTATATTCATTTATTTTATCCAGGTCCAGAACCGTTGAGAGATTTTCTTTGTTAGGATAGTACATAGGGACAAATTTAGCTCCATACACAATTTCCCTTGTGGTGTAAGAAGACCGCTGGACTACTGTATTGGAAAATACTTCATCAAATGCACGTACCTGCACAATAAGTTCGAGATCGGTATTTTTAAAATCCTCCTCTGAAAAACCATAAAATGGGGAGTTTTCATCTATTTTATGCACTACAGTCCAGTTAAGAGCCAATGTATTAATCTTACTCATCTGAGTAGTAAGCCTGTAAAAATTACTTTTTGCAACTCCGTTTTCTATCACTTCAATGGCAACAGATACAATTACGTCTGCATCCGTCAATGCATTATTCTTATAGGGAGCCAGCCTGAACATTAATGCCGAGGATTCCTGAAAAGGGGCAATAACTGCTATATCAGAAAATCGTAAATATGCTCTCGGCCTTGAAAATCTTCCATAAAAAAGTCCCGTTGCAATGGCAAAGGTAAGCAATCCCAAAAACGCTTCAAAAGTAGCCACAAGACTGGCCAAAAATCCCACCGGAGCAATTCTTCCGTATCCAACTGTTGTGAAGGTCTGGGAACTGAAGAAAAAAACGTCGATAAACTCATTCAACGGATCACTTTTATCTATTCCGGTAAGATGCTCTACCCCAATCAGATAATAGATCATTGCAAAAAGAAGATTGATCAGAATATAAGCTATAACCAGATAGGAGATAAAGCGAAATGAAGAAAGATTCAGCATGGTATGATACCAACTTAGCCTGTTGAAAACATTTACTCCTCTTCTCTGAACATTCGGAAGGCCGTCTTTATTGATAAATCTTCCGGAGGCATTAGTTCCGAAGCCACTATTCTCCGCATTTTTCTGACGGATCTTTTTTCTGAATCCTCCTGTCATTCTATTTCATTTGTTTTTGAGTTGGTTATACGATTTCGTCTTTCTGCTAATTCTGATGCAAAGATAAAATATTGTTTTGATGAATTTTATCAATTGATTCATTTGAGTTTTAATTTGATTTTGGAGTACATTTGAGGTATGAAAAAACTGGAGTCAAGAGAGGACATTGAGCACCTTGTCAACGCATTTTATACAAAGGTAATTAAAGATGAAACCATAGGATTTTTCTTTAATGATGTTGCTAAAGTAGATTGGGATAAACATCTTCCTAAAATGTATTCTTTCTGGGAATCTATTCTTTTCGGGCAGATGTCTTATAAAGGAAATCCAATGGGCGTTCATTTCCCGATTAATGAGATACAGGCTATGGAACAGAAACATTTTGACCGATGGCTAGAGCTTTGGCGTACTACTATTGAGGAGAATTTCGCAGGTGAAAACGCAGATATGGCTATCTACAAATCGGAAAACATAGCAAAACTAATGGCTTTCAAGATGGAATTGGCAAGAAGGCTGTAGTGAGTTACGGGATGCGGGATTCTCAGAATCTATTTTATCAGGTTTCCTTTTTTATCTAAGGAACTATTACGGTAAAGATATATGCGGCCAGGTTTACCAGTAAAACGGTTCCGTACAGAACATTGGTCTTACCGCGGCTTAATGAAAGCATTACGATAAATACGGATAAAGAAAGCAGGATAATGTCTTTTTTGTCCAATCCAAGTACCAGAGGAATATCATACATAATGCAGACCACTGACACCGCAGGAATCGTTAATCCAATACTTGCCAATGCAGAACCTAATGCCAGATTTAAGCTTGACTGAATCTGATTAGCTCTGGCTGCACGGATTGCGGCTACACCTTCAGGAAGAAGAACAACGGCTGCAATAATAACCCCTACCAAAGATTTTGGAGCTCCAAGACTTTGTACCATTCCTTCTATTGTATCAGATAATCCTTTTGCCATAAGCACTACAATAACAAGGCAAACCACCAGAAAACCAAAACTGATAAGCGTTTTTGTCAATGACGGGATATAATGTTCTTCCGGATGTTCATCAGGAACAATAAAATAGCTTCTGTGACGAACGGTCTGTACCATCAGGAAAATACCGTAAATGACAAGACAGGCAATAGATATAAAAATAAGTTGAGCTTCGTTATAGAAAGGTCCGTTGACACTTGATGTAAAATTGGGAAGAACAAGGGTAAGCACCAGGATTGAAACAATACTTACCAGATAAGTAGTTGCTGAAGTTCTGGCAAAAAACTGCTCATGATATTTAACACCGCCTACGAGAATACATATTCCCAGAATTCCGTTAAGAATAAGCATTACAGCGGCAAAAACCGTATCTCTGGCCAGCGTGATCGCCTGATCTCCGCCGGCCACCATCAGCGAGATAATAAGCGCAACTTCAATGATGGTGATACAAAGGGCAAGAATAATGGTTCCGAAAGGCTCTCCTACTTTATGAGCCACTACTTCTGCATGGTGTACTGCTGATAATACACTTCCAATCAATAAAATTCCTGCAAGAATATCATAAAGCACTCCCGTTCCCATCATTCCGGAAAAGTAGTACCCTACCGCAAGGAGAGGAAAAATATAGGTGTAGTGTAAGAATTCTTTAGGTCTCATAAAGTGACTACAAAATACAAAAAATCTATAGAAATTTCAATATTAAAAGAAAATATTAATAA
This sequence comes from Chryseobacterium sp. GVT01B, assembly GCF_019970045.1. Taxonomy (GTDB): domain Bacteria; phylum Bacteroidota; class Bacteroidia; order Flavobacteriales; family Weeksellaceae; genus Chryseobacterium. Next base: position 305,110 of record NZ_JAHXYI010000001.1, on the reverse strand, counting down.
TATTTTAATGAGGCCAGAAGTTAAAGTCCTGATAATCTGTCAGCATATGAAACAGAAGCCCGATTCCTATTATTCTGATATTTCCTTTAAAGAACACCAGCAAAAAATACACCGCAATGGCATAATAAGAATGTAAGAAGTGAAAACCTATACTTTCTCTTGACGGATCAAAAATAGGAGTAGCAAAAAGGTGGTCCAGATCTACCAGCATTGTAGCAAGGAGAATAAAATAAGCTTTCTTCCAGTTTTTACGATAAAAAATCAATGCAATAAAGACCGGAAAAACGAAATGCAGGAAATAGTGTGTAAAGGTTTTGAGTAATGCAATGTCTGATGGAGCCATTAATAGATAATTTTATTCGGTTTCTATGGTTACCAGCGTAAAATTAAGGGTAATTCTCCGTTTTTCGCTTTTATTTTCACCCAATACTCCTGCGACTTATTTCCATACAACACATATTCTATATCTGAAATGATTCTTTTTTCAGTATTGCCCAGCGTTTTCAAAGAAGAATACAACAGAGCACTGTTTCTGATGAAAATATAGTTTTCTTTTAAAAGTGGTGATAATACTATTGGTTTTCTGGTTGATTTTATCACAACACCATTGTTATTTCTGCTGATTCGATTGGGTTGGAAGGGAATTTCGGTAAATTGATTTTCACTGTTGATCCACTTTTTAGACTCGAAATACGCCCAGGTTTTATTGGCATCAGCACTTTTAATATCAATGGTATAATCAGGCTGAATGATTTTTTGAAAGGACTTTTTTTCAACCTCATTGAAATTATCATCATATTCATAACTGACAATCGTGTCATTGACCTGTTCAAGATCTGCCGTTGCTTTAAGGTAAACAGCCTGTGAAGAATCAGCAATACTTTTATTGAAAAAACGGCTGAAATTCCTGATGTTTTCTTTGTCTAATTCCAGATCAAGAAAGTGATTTCCCTTCTGGAGTTTGGAAGCGACAGCATTAAGGATTTCAGGATTTGAATTGTTTTTAATTTCAATTTCATCATCATGTAATTCAATAGAAAAGTTTTGAATTTTCTTTCCGGAAATGAAAGAAATGCTTCCGGCCGTGTTATGAATAAACTGATCTGCGTCCCTGACAGAGTTTGAAGAAGTCTGAATCTCTTTTTGGATGGCTTCAAGTGCCAAATCTGAAGTTCCCGCAATACAATGATTCCCATTGATCATAAGAAAAATCTGATCTTTCTGAAAACGGTTGTTTCCTTTATCTAAAAAGTTCTGTTTCTTTAAAAAAGCAATGAATTTTTGGGAATCTTTAAGTTCTAAAACACTGTACCATTCGGAAAACTTTGTGTCTTTAATATGGAAAATCTGCAGGAAATCAGGAATTCTGATTCCTGAATCTTTCAGTGAGCCTGCGCTTTTACCTTTAGCTTTGTTTCCTGACCAATGTGAAGGATGTGCTGCAAGACTGAAGAGATATTGTCCCGTTACTTTTTTAATATCAATTAAAACTACCACATCTGCACTTTCAGGAATATATCTGAGGTTCTTATTTTTATGAAAAACCACAAAATATGCTGCAACTGCGAGTAATAAAACTAACGGGACAATAATCTTCTTTTTGTTCATCTATAGGATTTGTGGTTTTTCTTCGGTTTCTTTTGTTTTAAAAACCTGATCGAATACATCAAAGAAATACATTAAACTATTTTCTGAAGAATCTTTAATATTATAATTCATTTCAGTCTGAATACTCTCTCCTTTCACTTCTGTCTTATAATACAGTTCCCCTACATTTTTTCTGATGGCATCCAATGCCTTTCTCTCTTTAGGGGTTTTGAATTCTTTATCTAAACCAGTTAAAAGTTTCTGAATATCCAATCTTCCTGACAAAGGATATTTTGCTGAATCTTTCGCCCATTTTCTGGAAACATCAGATTGGTTTACTGATAAGATATTGTCAGCAGAACTCATCAGATATACTACTCCATCCTTTACTGTAAAGAATAATTGATCTATATATCCACCGTCTTTTTCGTCTTTAAAGGTGTAAAGATTTCCTTTTTTAGAGAATCTTTTAGACAGTTTTTTATTGGTTGTAAGCAAATCAAAAATACGGTTCCAGTACCCTTCATTTTCTGTTGCAAAAGCAAAGGTGAAGTTAGGGACAGCAATATCTTTGGTTTTCTTTACTTCTTTTTCGTTGAAATCAGCATCGTATTCATAATCAGTGTACTCTACTTTTTTAGATTTCAATTCATTTAAAACAAAGATTCCGTTTCCTGGTGCTATTTTGGCAATGGCTTCTTCATCCAGAACAATTTTCATGGTTTCCATAATGAGTTCCATTTCTTTTTTATACTCATTTTCTCCGGAATCCTGGAGAAGGCTGTACATCATGTCGAAACATTTCGCCCCATTTACATTCATTGCATAGTAACCAACGCTTTTTTCATTGATAAGTTCCAGCAGTTTTTTATTTTTCTTCCCTTTATAAATAGCTGATACATTCTTTTGAATGTCAGAATTTTTATGCTGATAATTATTAACCAGCCTTACTTTATCTTTATCAAAATATAGATTATAATAATAGTTGGAATTGTACATATTCTTAAAGAGCTGCCCATAACTATAGAATTTCGTCATCTTTCCATAGATTCCTTCCTCTACAATTCTTCCGTAGTCTGTGTAGACAAAAACATCGGAATTAGCATCTCTGAATGACAGCATTTCTTTAGGAACTTCAATTTCCAGATTTGAACTGAAGTATTGGTCAAAATGATCTTCAGCATTCTTTTTAACGATCTTGAAGTTTTCTCTACGGATAGAATCCTGTTCTTTTTTGTAAGCTAAATCCTCTTCTTCATCGTAAGCATAAGCATCATTAGGCATTTCCTCTTCATTTTCAGCACTTTCCTTCTCTTCAGGATATTTATGATGTTTCTGAAGGTATTTGATATCTTTTTGAATTCTTGCAATCTCATTGTTGTTATCTTTGATGCTTTCTTTCAGATACTTAATATCGTCTTTAAGGCTTTTGATCTCCTCTTTATAATCAAAAGGTTTTTCCGGCTCATCAGTATAAGCAGTATCTCCTTCTTCTGCGTAAACGGAGTCAACGGCAACAGCGGTACTGTCTGCAACGGCTTCTGTTGACCAAAGATCCTTATAAGGTTTAGTGTAGCTTATCATTCTAAGAACCGCACGATTTCCGTTCCAGGCAACAAAAATATCGTCATTGATATCTACATAGGAATAGTTCTTTTTATTAGAAACTTCCTGTCCTTTTTTCTTGACAGAATTGATGAATTCCTGAAACTTCTCCTTATTATCAATGATAAAATGGGTATTGTATGCTTTTATAGAATCATTAAAACTTGCATAATGGTATTGAACAGCATCGTATTTGATTCCGGTTTTGGAATAATCTGTCCATGAAAGGTTTTCTTTGGTTTCTTTGTTCTTTTTGCTTAATTCATGCAGCAAGGGGTTCAGTTTATTCCAGTTGATTTTGTTATTAAGCTCTTTCCCGTTGACTTCCATATAAAATACGGCATCAGCAGGAATTTTCATACTATTTTGGGCAAAAACCAGTGTAAAACCAAAGAGTACAAAAATAATTTTTTGTGTTTTTAATAAGATAGATTTCATGACTATAGTTTAGAAATTTATTGAAAAAGAATAGTGTTTTGTATTTGTTTTTTCTGAAGAATCAGATCCAGGATATCAGCCTCCAGTTTAAGCGCTTTTTTATTGGGTGAAAGCACATAAGTATTGTTGGTTTGTGATTTCACCGTACTTTCGAACTGCATGATGGAAGTATATCTGGCATCATTAAAGACTTCTTTATCCGCCTTGCTCATCTTTTCGTAATCTGCTTTGAAAGTATTGACCTTATTTCTTGTCAATGTCTTTTTCTCAAGATTCTGGCTGTAAATTTGAGTAGGAATCATTTTACCCAATATATTCTGAGCTTTAAGTTTTTCCAGTCCGGCATTGATGTTTTCAATCTTTTTGAAGTTACAGCTCAGTTTGATGATATAATTATCAAAATCCATGGAGGTTTTTACGTTGCTGATTCCGGGAGTTCCTTTGAAAATTTTTGCAGCTTCATTGATCTTATTTTCAATATCAGCTTTTTTTGGAACTTTTTTCCCGTTGATGGTTTCCATTTTGGAGATTGAAGCCAGCCTTGTTTTGCTTTTGCTGCCATTCAAAATAATGGTATACTCTCCCGTACCGTCTGCCTTTACATTTACTTTATCAAGAATGTCGAAACAGCTAGTCAGGAGCAGCAAAGGGATACATAGAAGAAATAATCTGAGAAAATTTTTCATGATTGGGTTTAAAACCACAAAATTACTCAATTCTGACCTTAAAACCTTACAATCTTTGATTTTTTGAGCATAAATAGCTGTTTTCAGGTACTTTTTTCAAGAGAGAAACTCTTCACTATTTTTTTATACTTTTTAAATACGTCCTTTCAGATAATCCTGACGAAGATCTTCGTCCAGCTTTTCAATAGCATACCGAAGACAGGTTCTAGGCATTTCTTTATAATATTTGTTCAGATAGCTTATCAATTCTCCTTCATTTTTATTTCCCATTTCGCGTAACAGCCATCCGTTTGCTTTATGCATCAGATCATGAGGATGTTTCAGGTTTCTGGTTACGAATTCTTTAGTAAGATCAAATGATCCTTTTTTTATATAATGCATCGTCCCTACAACAGCTACTCTTTTATGCCACATTTCCTCAGATTCCGAAAGATCTCTAAGCAGATTTTCTTTCTGATTTTCAAAAGAATATCTACCCAAAATTTTATAGCAGCTTGAGTCTACCAGATCCCAATTGTTGACATGAGAAAGATGATTAAGATAAAACGCAACCACTTCTTCTTTTACAGCTTTATCTTTTGTTTTTTCAAACTTTGAAATCAGTATAAAAAGTGCAGTCAACCTATGTTCATGGTATTTGGAAGAGAGTAATATGCTGAGTTCTTCCCAATTTATTTTCGGATAATATTCTTTGGCAACAGACCGCTGATCCGGAACTTTCACTCCCAGAAATAAATCGCCTTCACCATATTCTCCTTTTCCCGTCTTGAAAAACCTTGGAAAGAATTCTGCCTTCTCAGGAATGGACAAAACAGCTAGTGCCTCCTGTATTTCTTTAACGATACTCATATCCGAAACGACTGTTATTTGCAATTTAAGCTTTCTCTTCTAAGACAATATTCTCCTGTTCTTTCTCTTCTTTTGCGATCTTATTAGGATTGGCCACCTTGGCAATGGTAAGCCCCTGAACAATAATCGAGAATACAACGACACAGTAGGTAATACTTAGAATAATCTCACTGTACTCACTTTTAGGAATAGACATTGCCAGTGCAATGGAAACACCTCCACGGATTCCTCCCCAAACCAGAACTTTTACCGTCTGTGGGCTGAAACTTCTTCTCAAAGAGGTAAACTTCGTAGGTCCCCAGATTGAAATAAATCTTGCAAACAGCACGACCACAATAGCAGCTAAGCCAGGAATCATGAAATGTCTAAGATCTTTAATCATCAAAAGTTCAAATCCAATGAACAGGAATAATACGGCATTCAGAATTTCGTCAATAAGCTCCCAGAATTTGATAAGATAATCCTGAGTGACAGACTTCATTTTGAAACTTCTGTTGAAGTTCCCCATAAACAATCCTGCTGCCACCATCGTCAGTGGTCCTGAAATATGCATTTGCCTTGCAATAAGATAACCTCCCATCACTACAGAAAGTGTTACTAATACCGAGATAATATAGTCATCTACTTCACGCATTAATCTTGAAGTAACCCATCCTAACAGGACCCCCAGTAAAAGACCACCTCCTGCTTCTTTAAGCAAAAGCAATCCAATTGTTTCAACACTCAGATCCACTTCTTTTCCAACGGCAAGCTGCAGGATCACTGTAAAGACTACAACCGCCATACCGTCATTGAAAAGAGATTCTCCGGCAACTTTTGTTTCCAGTGATTTGGATACGTTAGCTTGTTTCAGAACACTCAGAACCGCCACAGGATCAGTAGGCGAAATCAATGCTCCAAAGACAAGACAGTAGATGAATGGAAGTTTAACGCCAACATAAGGCAGTAGATAAAACATTCCAAAACCTACCACAAAAGTAGAAATTACAACTCCTACTGTGGAAAATATCACTACAGGTCTGAACTGTTCCTTCAGGTCATTAATATTAATATGAATTCCCCCTGCAAACAGAAGAAAATTAAGCATAGCTCCCATCAGGACCTCCGTAAAGTCGATACTGTTCATCAGGTTGTGAAGATGTCCGAAAGTTCTCGGAAGTACTGTTTCTCCGAACATTACCAGGAAAATAGACACCACAATGGCAATCACCATAATTCCGATGGTACTTGGAAGTTTTAAAAACCTGTAATTGAGATATGCGAATATTGATGCTAATACGATTAACGCTGAAAATGAATAATATAATTCCACTAAGTGTTTTTTATTTTATGATTAATTGGTAAGTTCCAAATAGAGTATTTTAATATAGAGCTGCTGCCCCTCTTTTTCCCAAACATCAAACATGCCATCCTTAGCAGATTTTGAGCTTCTCGTATAATCCTTTCCTATATTCAGAATGTTCAGCAGAATATATTCATCTCCTACAGAATTGACGATATAGGCTGTTTTTTCAGATTTCCCGTCTCCAGAGACTTTTATTCCTTCCGTAAGCGAACGAAACTGATTCAGGTGATGCATAAAATTGTTGCCATCCTTCACAGAATCATAGGCTCTGAGAAGAATCAGCAAAACATCCAGATTAGTAGGATCTTTATCATACAAGGCTTTTCCCTGCTTGATACAGTCTGCAAAATTGTTCTGTTTAAAGGCTTCAGCAAGGCTTTTAAAGCTATCATCTGAAGTACTTACCTTATCTTTTCTGAAATTTCTTCCATAGTAAAGATATTGTGACTCTATACTGTCCAGAGACTTTGGATATCCTTTATATTTAAAAATAAGCTTCTCGTAATTATAAGGAGAATCAGAATTTTTGAGACTTTTCTCAACAGCTTTCAAATCAAGTTTTGATTTCTGGCTGAAACCAAAAACAGAAAACATGATGAATAAAAGGAAAAAGTGATATTTCATTAATTGTTGCTTTCTTCTTCCTCGTCGTTATCGAAATATTCGAAAAGGAAATCGTTGTATGGAAATCTGGAAATATGAATCTTCATTACCTCATCGTAAATCATTTTCTTCATTTCCGGGAAGTTTTCCTTCGTTAAAGCAGAAATGAATACCGTTGGGTATTTTGATTTCCCCATCCATGTTTTCTTCCACTCTTCCAGAGATACATTTTTACGGGTTGAAGGGGTAAGATCATCATCATCCTTTTTTTCATAGCTGAAATCGTCGATCTTATTGAAAATCATGATCATTGGTTTCTGATGAGCATTGATTTCCATCAAAATATGATTTACAGATTCTATGTGATCTTCAAAACTTTCGTGCGAAATATCCACTACATGAATCAAAAGATCAGCTTCACGAACCTCATCCAAAGTAGATTTGAATGATTCTACCAGCTGAGTAGGCAATTTTCTGATAAACCCTACCGTATCCGTAAGCAGGAACGGTAAATTTCCGATTACCACTTTTCTTACTGTGGTATCCAAAGTGGCAAATAGTTTATTTTCTGCAAAAACTTCAGATTTTGAAATGGAATTCATCAAAGTAGATTTTCCAACATTGGTATATCCTACCAAAGCTGCACGAACTACTTTCCCACGGTTATTACGCTGGGTCGCCATCTGCTTGTCAATGGTCTTTAGTTTTTCTTTCAGCAATGTAATTCTGTCACGGATAATACGGCGGTCAGTTTCAATTTCTGTTTCCCCGGGACCTCTCATTCCAATTCCCCCTTTCTGACGCTCAAGGTGGGTCCACATTCTCGTCAATCGAGGTAAAAGATATTGATATTGAGCCAGTTCTACCTGAGTTCTCGCATAAGAAGTCTGGGCTCTCTGGGCAAAAATATCAAGAATAAGATTAGTTCGGTCCAAAATCTTAACCTCCATATCTCTTTCCAGGTTTTTAAGCTGTGAAGGAGAAAGCTCGTCATCGAAAATTACAGTTCCGATCTCGTTTTCTTTTACATATTCTTTTATCTCAATTGCTTTTCCGCTTCCGATGAAGGTTTTGGAATCCGGCTGAGTCAGTTTTTGGGTAAAACGCTTTTGTACGGTTGCTCCGGCTGTGAAAGCTAAAAACTCAAGTTCATCTAGATACTCCGTCAGTTTTTCTTCGTCCTGATTCTGGGTAATAACACCCACCAAGACTGCTTTCTCATAGTTATGTTCTTTCTTTTCTAACATTAAGTTCTGTCTATGTTTATGATTTTTACAAGTTAATATTTTTCAGAAAAAAAACAAAATCAATTTTTATTTAATAACATATTTTAATATAAATTTAAGTTTACTGGTGAAGGTTTTGTAAAAAATCAATAACTTTATGTAATAAATTTCTGATTGTTAAATATTTAACCTAAAAACTAATCTCCGGAATATCATGATTACCCATATTAGATGTATGATTATTGATGATGATGAACTGGACAGACTGGTTCTTCAACATTATATCAAACAATACCAAAACATTGAGATTGTTGCCTCTTTTGATTCTGCAGAAAAGGCTATTCCTTATCTTGATCTCCCTACAGACGTTCTGATCACTGAAACCAATTTAAGTGGAATGTGCGGACTCGAATTCCGGAAACTGGCTCATAAGATTCCTGCCTGTATTTTTGTAAGCTCCCATCCGGAACTAGCTGCCGGAGTTTTTGAGACAGATACTTTAGATTTTATTACCAAACCACTTACCGCAGAACGTTTTCATTATTCTATGGAAAGACTTTTCGATTTTTTTGAAGTAAAAGAGAAGTGCAAATGCTATGATGCCATGGTAGGAGAAAACTGTATTAAAATAAAAGAAGGCGGAAATATCTTTCAAATCAAAATGAAAGACATCCTGTATCTGGAAGCTTTGAAAGATTATACTAGGATCATTACCCTTGAAAAAAATCACTGTATTTTAAATTCTCTGGGAAACCTCCTGCAAAAAAACTTTTTTGATTCTTTTGTTAGAATACACAGAAGCTATGCGGTTCCCCGCCACCTCATCCGCGGAAAAAGCTGTCACGAAATAGAACTGGCGCATCATATCAAACTTCCTATCGGACGTACCTACAAGGATAATCTTTCTTTTTTCAATCCTTAAAAAAGACTAAACAAACTTCTACAGTAATTCACAAAATGCCATTGGTCGATTATTTCTGCCGTTGGTCTATTTTCCTACCATTCGATTGAGATAGGTGGTAATTTAGTCTTCCCAAATTCCCTTTGAAAAAACACATCTATTAATCACCAAAACTGTTATCCATGGAAAGAATATCTATTTATTGTATTATTCTGTCTGTCTTTTCCGTCCCCATACTGCACGCACAATCTGCAGTTTTGGCAACCGGACTGGATGCTTCAGCAGCTAATGGTTTTGTTTCTTACAGTGTAGGCCAGATGACCTATCTCGAAAAAGGAACAGGACAGGTTCTCGAAGGTGTTCAACAGCCTTACGAAATTATTACTCTTACTTCCCTTGAAACTTCTTCTGAACTCACAGGTATTTTGCTCTACCCTAATCCTTTCAGAGATTATTTGTATTTAGATTTTACCTCAAATAATTTTAAAGGATCAGAGTATCAGTTATTCGATGCCCAAGGTAAGCTGGTAAAAAAAGATAAGATCTCACAATCAAAATCTGAGCTTAATTTCTCCTCACTTCCTTCTGCGATGTATATTATCAGGATTACTCAAAATGGAGAAAATATTAAAACATTTAAAATCATCAAAAAATAAAATGCCATGAAAAAAATATTATTACTGTTTTGGATCCTGACCGGTTTCTTTATGGGACTTTCTCAGGCTCCGGAAAAAATGAGCTACCAAGCTGTCATGAGAAACGGTTCCGGACAACTCTTAGTCAATCAAGGTATAGCCGTGAGGGTAAGCATATTACAGGGATCTCCTGCCGGCGCCGCAGTCTATTCAGAAAGACTCACCGGGAATACCAATGCCAACGGGCTTATCAGCCTTGAAATAGGAACAGGAACTGTACTTACAGGGACATTTGCCACCATCGACTGGCCCGCAGGAAGCTATTATTTAAAAACAGAAACTGACCCCGCCGGAGGAACAAGCTATACTATAGTAGGAACAAGCCAGCTGCTAAGCGTTCCTTATGCCATGTATGCCAAATCTGCAGGTGGAGGCGGTGGAAGTTTTACGATTCCTTATACCACGACTGTTAATAATGCTTCTACTCTATTTTCATTGATCAACGATGGAGATGGTACTTCTGTGGAAGGAGTAAATAACACAGCTACATCAAATATTTCTGCAGTAAGAGGAATTGTAAGCAGTGCTTCTCCTGGTGGATTTTCGAGTGCTGTACGTGGTATTAATAACGGAACCGGCGGACTTGGCGTTGGAGTATACGGAAGCCAGGCCGGAAGCGGATGGGGAGTTTATGGTACAACACCAAATGGCTTAGGAGTTTACGGAAATTCCAGTGGAAACGGTTATGGAGTATATGCAAACAGTAATACAGGAACCGGTCTCAATGCTACCAGTAATAATGGAATCCCTGCGAATATTGCAATCTTCAATAACGCGAATAATAATGTTGCTCTTAGTGCATCTACCGTAGGAAATGGTACAGTAGTAAATGTTACGACCTCAGGAAACGGAGCCGGAGTAAGAAGTTCTACCGGAGCGGGATTTGGGGTACATGGTTCCACCTCTTCCCAGTCTTCTGCAGGTGTTGTTGGTGATAACACCGGAGCAGGTGAAGCTGTCGTTGGTAGAACAACCAGTGACATTGCCGGAGCGGTAGTAGGCCGTAATGACGGAGGAGGATATGGAGTAAGAGGATTTGTTGCTACCAATACATCCGGAACAGGTATCGGTGTTTATGGACAAGTAGGTTTGAATAACAGTACAGGCCGTGCCGGACGATTTGAAAATTTTAACCAAACGAATACCACAGGAAATACCGTTGAGGTAGCAACCAATGGAAACGGGAATATTCCTGATAATACGCAAGGAAATGCAGCCTCTTTTATTGTTGACAACACCAATAGTGTTGGTGCTGCAGTAAGAGGTGAAGTAAATACTATTTTCGGGAACTTTGGTGCAGCAGGTATCTTTGGAATTTCTTCAGGAACCGGAGGACGCGCCGGATTATTCTATGCCTCAAACCCTGCAGGAAACGGAGCTTCATTGATTGCTCTTACAGACGGAAATGGGAATGCCATTACTGCCAATGCAGGAAAAGATGGTAACGGAGTTGAAACCAACATTGATGGAGCCGGGAATGCCCTTTATGCTTGGGTACCTACTTTTTCTACCGGACGTGCCGGAAGATTCAATATTTTTAACGAATCCAACACCAGTGATGTTATCACTGTAACTACGGTGGGAAATGGTATTGCAGGAAATTTTAAAGTAGATAAAGTTACCGGAACTTCAGCAGCGGTGAGAGGTGAAGTTAACTCTCAGTTTGCCAATTTCGGAACAGCTGGAATCTATGGAATATCTTCCGGTACAGGAGGATACGCAGGTTTATTCCATGCCAGTAACCCTTCCGGAAACGGTCCTGCACTGATTGCTATTGCAGATGGTAATGGTAATGGTATAACAGCTAATGCTTCAAACACAGGAGACGGTGTAGAAACGACTGCAGACGGAACAGGAAGCGCAATCTATGCCTGGGTTCCGAATTTCGGACAAGGACGCGCCGCAAGGTTTGTAAATTACAATACCGGCAATACCAACCCAGCCCTGACAGTAGAAACCCACAGCAACGGATCTATTGCTTTATTTAAATCCGGAAATCCGGGTACAGTGAATGTAGCAAGAATCAATTCTGCCGGACGTGGATTTTTTAACGGAGGTACACAAAACAGCGGTGCAGACGTTGCAGAAGCATTTGACGTCAACGGAAGTATCTCTGAATATGAACCTGGTGATATCCTTGTCATCTCAACAAAAGCAGACAGAACTGTTGAAAAATCCTCAACTCCTTATTCTACTCTTGTTGCAGGAGTGTATGCCACAAAACCTGGTGTACTTCTTACGGAAGAACATATTGACACTGATATTTCCAATAAAGCACCAATGGGCGTCATTGGAGTAATTCCAACCAAAGTATGTCTTGAGAACGGAAAAATAAAAAGAGGAGACCTTTTGGTAACTTCATCTAAAGCAGGTGTTGCCATGAAAGCGGATATCAAAAAGGTAAGAATAGGACAGGTAATCGGAAAAGCACTTCAGGATTATGACCAAAAAGAGATCGGAAAAATTCAAGTATTAGTCAACATAAAATAAACCGTCATGAAAATAGCATATATTATCCCGTTATTATTTTTAAGCACTATTATTTATGCTCAGGAAAATAAGCAGGCTGTTCCGATGGAAGATCAGGCACTCGTTGTAAAACAGGCAATCCAAATGCAGGAAGCCAAGGAAAGAGACGAAAAGACAACTGTAAATACCGGATTACCTTCTGATCATGGTCTTGCCGTTAAAAAACAGGAAACTAAGCCCAAGGCAGCTGCTGACAATTCGGGAAAATTACTTCCCAACACAGCAAGTCTTGAAGAAATCAAAAAAACTATTCCCAACAGACAGGCATATCATAATACTATAAATTCTAGGAACACAAAGACAACAACTATCGGGCTTCCCAATACGGCAACCCTGGAAGAAATTAAAAAAACTATTCCTAAAAACTGATAACTCTCAAAAAAAGCTGATAACCAAACTAGATTTTTCAAACAAAGAAGTCCGCTGCAAAGCGGACTTTTATATTATACGGATATTATTAATCCCAATCGGCGGCCACAAATTTCATTGAATTTCCATTATCATCTGTTAAAGTAAGAAAATGCCCTTCTACCGAATATTTTGTCATGGTTTCAAATTTCTTCTGAAATGAGGTTTCAAGATTCATATCCTGACAGGCTTTCATGGTACTTACTCCGTTTGAGATTTTCACCTTCCCTCCTTTTTTACATTCGGATACGAAAGACATTTGGTTGCATCCCATATAGGCATTCCCTTGAATTTTACCATCAATGATATTGGCTGTCAGATTAATTTCTGCTTTATTCGTAATAAGCTGTTCTTTTAAAAACCCATCAAAGGAAACCAGCATCCATTGCCTTTGAAGAGAAGGATTTTTATCCGGCACTGCGGAACAATTCAGAACAAGTCCTAAAAGTAAAACTGCAAAAATTGATAAGAGGATCTTTTTCATGTGGATTATCATCCCATTTTCATACCAATCCGGGACAGAATCTCGTAAAAATTAGTAAATTAGCGACACAAAAATTATTTTATAAAATGAAAAGACTATTTCTACTATTCACTTTCTTACTGGGCTTTGCTCAGATGAGGGCGGATGAGGGGATGTGGCTGCTAATGCTCATCAAAAGACTTAACGGTGTTGATATGCAAAAAGAGGGTCTGCACCTTACGCCTGAGGAAATTTATTCTGTGAACAATTCAAGCTTAAAGGATGCTATCGTAAGTTTCGGTGGTTTCTGTACAGGTGAAATTGTTTCTGATAAAGGACTTATATTTACTAACCACCACTGTGGTTACGGTGCTGTTGCTGCGGCTTCTACACCAGAAAAAGATTATTTGAAGAACGGTTTCTGGGCAATGAAACAGAAAGACGAATTCAATGCAAAGGATCTTTATGTAAGATTTTTAGTGAGAATGGATGATGCTACGCAGAGAATCACTTCTAAACTAAACAACAATATGACCGGAGCAGAGAGAAAAGCTGTTATTGATGCTGAAACTAAAGCAATCCAGACAGAAAACTCTGAGAACGGGAAATATACTGTAGTAGTAAGAGATTTCTTCAACGGAAATGAATTCTACTATTTCGTATATCAGGATTATAAAGACATCAGATTGGTAGGTGCTCCACCTTCATCATTAGGAAAATTCGGAGGTGATACAGATAACTGGGAATGGCCAAGACATACAGCGGACTTCACAGTTTTCAGAGTATATGCTGATGCTGCAGGAAACCCTGCTGAATATTCTCCAAGCAACACTCCTTTGAAGCCTAAGCATTTCCTTCCGGTTTCTCTTAAGGGAATTAAACCTGGTGATTTCTCAATGATCTTAGGTTACCCTGGAAGAACAAACCGTTACCTGACTTCTTACGGAATTCAGCAAATGGTAACTAAAGATTACCCGGCTTGGGTTGAGGCTTCTAAACTTGCCATGGATGTTATGAAAAAATACATGGATAAGGATAAAGCAACTCAGCTTAACTATGCTTCTCAATATGCTTCTGTAGCTAACTACTGGAAAAACAGACAAGGGACTATTGATGCAGTAGAGAAAAATGGAACTATTTCTGACAAACAAAAGATTGAGGAAACTTATAATAAGTGGGCTGCAATGCCAGGAAATGATCAATACAATGGTGTTTTAGAAGACATTGGTATATACTACAAGCAAGTTTCTGATAGAAACGTTGAAAGAAACTATGCTTCACAGTTTTCAAGAAATGCAAAATACATTACTCTTGCTATGCAGGTAGGTTCTGTACTGAAAGCTTATGCTGCTCAGGATATGCAGGGAAGACTGGCAATGAAGCCTAAAACTGAAGCGGCGATCAAAGCGGCTTATGAAAACTTCAATCCATCTTTGGAAGGTGAAATGCTTGCCGCTATGACAAGTCTTTACCAAGCAAGAGTTAAAAACCCTGAGGTTGCTTCTGCTACTATTTTAGGGTTGGATGCTAAAACAGTTTCTAATTTGGCTTATTCTTCAATCTTTGCTAACAAGACTTCTGCAACGAACTTCTTATTAAACCCGGATGCATTAAAACTTGATGCTGATCCGCTTTGGAAAGCTGCTAACGGAATTGTTGCTGATCAAAAAATAAGCACTGAGAGATTCGTAAAAATAGATGATAATTTTGCAAAAAATAACCGTCTGTTTTTAGCAGGTCTTATGAAGGCTATGCCTGAGAAAAAATTCTACCCGGATGCTAACTCTACCATGAGATTAACTTACGGTACTGTAGATAAATTACCTATCAGAAATGACAGAAACTATTTCGGTATTACTGATAACTATTATACTGATATGACTGGTCTTGTTGGAAAATACAAGAAAGGTGATGAAGAGTTTGATCTTCCTCAAAGAGTGATTGACCTTTACAACCTTAAAGATTTCGGTCAGTATGCTGATGCAGCAGGTTATATGCCTGTAAACTTCCTTTCTAATAACGATATTACAGGAGGTAACTCTGGTTCTCCGGTAATTGATGGAGACGGAAACCTTATCGGTATTGCTTTCGATGGTAACAGTGAAGCGTTAAGCGGTGATATCGTATTTGAGCAGGAATGGCAAAAAACAATCAACGTAGACGTTCGTTTCGTTCTTTGGACAATTGATAAGTTTGCTGGTGCAAGAAGATTAGTAGATGAATTGAAGCTTGTAAGAGGTGAAAACACTCCAGCTGATACAAAAACTAAAAACTCAGGTACTACAACAACGCCTAAGAAAGCTAAAAAATAATAATCTTATTTGATTTATTTTTAAAACCGTGAAATTACTTTCACGGTTTTTTTATTTTTGACTATTAAAATCTTTCATCATGAATCCTCAAACAATCGAATTCTCAGCTATTATTAAGCAAAACGGAGAAATGAATGCAGCGTTTGTAGAATTTCCTTTTTCTACAGAAGAACTGTTTAATAAAAAAGGACAGGTAAAGATTAAAGCTCTATTTGATGGTAACGTTGAATATCGTGGAAGCCTTGCCAAAATGAAATCAGACTGTCATATTTTAGGCCTTACACAAGAGATCAGGAAACAGCTTGGGAAAACTTTCGGAGATGAGGTTTCTGTTTCTCTTACAGAAGATAAAGAAGAGAGAGTGGTTGATATTGCAGGAGATATCGTCTCTGTTTTTAATGAAAATCCGGATGCAAAGATTTTATTTGACAAAATGAGTTATACCCATAAAAAGGAATATATCCGTTGGATAGAAGAGGCTAAAAAACCGGAAACAAGAGAAAACAGGAAGATAAAGATGATTCAGATGATTCTGGATGGAAAAAAGGGAATATAAAATAGTTTTCTTTCACACCTAAATCATTGGTTACCATAATATGAAAAAGCCCAAACAGAATCTGTTTGGGCTTTGTTTCAACAATCAAATATTATTCAACCCGAATTCCAAGGTATGTCAAATAGGAATCCAGTACTTTTTTATCAAATACAGGTTCCTGAATACCTGAACCTTCCAGAAACTGAATCACATTGGAGCAATCCCATATGTAAGTATTCTGATAAAGCTCAACGGTAGATAAACCTTCATGCATATTGTCCCTGAAAAGGCTTGTCAATGGATATAAACGGTTTTTACTGTCATCTTCCCACTGTTTTCTCCATTCTTTATAAGGAAGATCTTTCAGGGTAAAAGGATAATACTTTTTCATGAGTCCAAAGAATCCTTCCAGCGTAAGATTGGTTTCCGGACGGGCAATCAGGTTGAATTTTTTACCTATTGCCTCTTTATTTTTTGTAATATGAGCCATAGATTTCGTCATATAATCTACTGTGATAAGGCCTTCTCTAAGCTCAGTCAATGCTGGATAAGATTTAAATTCTATACAATTTTTCACCAAGCCTGACCACCATTGATAGGAAGCACTTGCTCCTGTTTCACTGTGACACATTGCATATCCAAGACGATAAGTAATTAACGGCAAGCCTTCTTTTGCGGCCAGGTCTGCGACAGCTTCCATTACCCATTTGCTTCTTACATATCCAATATCTTTGCTTACAGACATTAAGTTCTGTTCAATATCATCGGACTCCAGCATTACCGTTTTTCCTGTAAACACATGCCCCCAGCTGTATACCGAAATGGTAGACAACAAAGCAAGGCACTTCGTTCTTTCTGCTCCGGCCAATTTGATAATTTCTCTTAATCCTTCTACATTCGGGGCTTTCATGTAAGAATAAGGCTCAATGAAGTTTACCGAACTTCCTGAATGGTAAATCAGATCCGTTTGTTTTGCCAGTTTTGTGAATATTTCTTCTGACAGCCCCAATGCCGGCAATGCAAGATCTCCGATCACTGGAATAATTCTCGATTTCTGTACTTCTTTTTGAGGAATGTGATATTGTTTAAAGCATTTGTCTATCTTTTCCATCGCGTGAAATTGATCCTGAGCTCTTACAAGGCAGTAGATTTCAGCATTTGTAGTATCTAAAAGTTCCTGCAAAAGATGAATTCCCACAAATCCGGTTACTCCTGTTAAAAATATTGTTTTGGGGTTTTCTACTTGTTTAGGATCAAACCCTCCTGCAAAAACAGTTCCGGGAGCAAGATAGACATCTTTCTGCAAGGCAACGTAAGGCTCAACATCTTCTTTTGGGTCGGCTTCTCTTGTTTCTCTTGACCTCGCGATAAGAACTTCTGAAAGCTCCTGCAATACCGGAAACTGATAAATATCCCTCAGATATACTTTTACATCCAGTTTTCTTTGCAATGCCACGGCAACTGCCGCTACCAGAAGGGAGTTTCCACCGATATCAAAGAAATTATCTGTAATATTAATAATAGAACGCTCCAGAGCTGAAGACCATACATCTGCAACAATTCTTTCTGTCTCATTGGTAGGCGGCTCAAATGAAATGAGCTCTTTTGCTTCTTTATCTGCCAGATCTTTTAAAACATGGGTATCTGTTTTACCATTTGCCGTTAATGGAATTCTATCTATAAAAATAATCTGGGCAGGAATCATATAACCCGGAAGCTCTTCTTTCAATGCATTTCTAACTGATGAAATATCTTTCTCTGCATCAGGTTTTGAAACGATAAAAGCAATCAGATATTTACTGTTGCCTTCTGTATCCCTGCTCATGACCACAGCCTCATTGATCTCTTTCTGCTGAATCAATGTACGTTCTATTTCTCCTAACTCAACACGGAATCCACGAATTTTCACCTGATTATCTATTCTTCCCAGAAATTCAATATCACCATCAGGTTTCCATTTGGCAAGATCTCCTGTACGGTACAGTTTTTCTGTTTCCCGGAATGGATTATCAATAAATTTAGAATCTGTAAGCTCTTTATTATTAAGATATCCATTGGCTAAGATATTTCCCCCGATGCACAATTCTCCTACTGCCCCTACCGGCATCAATTCCATATTCTCATTTAAGATATAGGCTTTTGCGTTGGCAATGGGTTTCCCTATTGAAGAGACGTATTTCCCATTGATATCTTTCACTTTTTTAAATGTTGCAAATACAGTACATTCCGTTGGACCATAATAGTCTATCAGTTCATAGCTTAATTCCGTAGTAAGCACAGGTTTCAGTTTTTCACCTCCGGTAAAGAGATACTTCAATTTCAGATCATTATAATTTCTGGTATCGTTAACAACCTGCGGACCTAAAACAGAGGGAACAAAACCATGTGTAATCTGATTTCTCCTGTAGAAATCCACCAATGCATGAGCATCAGTTCTGTCTTCATTATCTGCTATAAACAAAGCAGCTCCGGCAGTAAGTGCCGACCAGATTTCCCAAACGGATATGTCGAATGCCAGTCCTGCTACGAGAGTCAGTTTTGAACTGTGATCTACGTGAAAATGATGGTTGTGCCAGGTTACCAAATGCTGGATAGCCAGATGACTTACCATTACCCCTTTTGGTTTTCCGGTAGAGCCTGAAGTATAAATCGTATAGGCTAAACTGTTCTGATGAATTTCAATTTCCGGATAAGCTGAAGACCAATGATTAAGATTCTCCATACTGCTCAGGTCAAAGACTTTTGATCTTTCAGTTTCAGGTAGAAGGTTTTTAAGATTTTGATTTGTAATGATCGTATCAGCAGCGGTATCTGAAAGAATAAATTCTACTCTTTTAGCAGGATAAGCGGGGTCTATAGGAACGTATGCGGCGCCTGTTTTGATCACGCCAAGAACAGCAACAATCCATTCTAGAGAACGGTCCAGCCAGATAGGAACATATTTACCTTCTTTAATTCCTTTACTCAATAACAGATTGGCAATCTGATTACTTCTCTGATCTAAATCACTGTACGTAATTTCCTGATCCTGATAAACAACGGCTGTTTTATCGGGGTGAAGGAGTGCCTGTTTTCGAAAAAGAGACTCTAATGTTTCTTCATGATGATAGTCCCAGCCGGTCTTATTGAATCCATTTAAAAGTTTTTCTCTGTCTTCAGATGACAGTAATATCGCTGTACCTATTGACAAGGTTTCTAATGAGGGAATTGTGTTTGACATAGTAATAATGTAATTTGGTTAAAAATTTTGCAATCAACTGCTTCTGTCTTCCATAGGTAATTTGAAACTGTTAAAAATCTGAAACAAAAGAGCATACGAGATAGCCACAGTTTATTGCTAAATATGTTTTTATAACAGTTTAAAAAAACTTAATAATACAGAAGCTTGAAACGATTAGCTCAATGAGCCGAGCGTAAGTAACGTTTAAACGTTATGTATTTCAATCGAAAAGATGGAAGAATAAGGTTTAGCCTATTCTTTTGAAGTTAAGGATGGCTCTACCCTGTATTTAAATATTTTATTTTCATAATTAAATATCTTTAATGATTTGGTAATCAAACTTAACATAATAAATTAACCTATGTGTTACATAATTACTATTATCTGTCACATCCTGAAATTGATATTGTAAAAGAAATCAAACAATAAAAAGACTGATTTTTAATTTGTTATGATTTTAAAGATGGCACTATCTTATTTACTTCCTTTGTTGATAGTCGATGTACCCGAATTTTCCAAGATTCCAGGCTGGGGAATGTCCGAATATAAAAAAGACTGTCTCACTTTTGAAACAGCCTCTTTTTTTAACAGGTAAGCAACACAAGTGCTACCTACACAGTGTAATATTAATGCTAAAATTTACCATTATTATTCTTCCACTGTTCTTTCGGCAGAATCTTTTCTATTACGTCCCAATGTTCAGCAATTTTGCCGTTTTCAACCCTAAACAGATCATAGAAAGCATCATAATCATTACCAAAATATCCTTCACTTACTACCAATACAAAATTTCCCTGTCCCAAAACCTGATGGATTTTATTATATTTTATGGAAATTCCTTGTTCTGCCAATGCTTGTAATGTCGCTCCCAAACCAGAAACTTTATCCGGAATATTGGGATTATGCTGAATGTAATTGTCACCATCAAAATAACCTGCCAGCTTATCCATTTTACTGTTTACAAGGATATCGTCAACAAAGTTTCTTACAAGAGCTTTATTGGCTTCTGTTTTCTCAAGATCTTTCACATCAATAGTTCCATCTATCATTGTGTGTCCGCTAGGGTTGGGCTTTGATGGTGTTTCCTGGAGATTATCCCAATGTTCTACGATTTTACCGTCTTCAAAACGGAAAATATCAAAACCTATTTTAGGACCAAAAAAATTATAGTCTGTCTGAGTAAAAACATAGTTTCCATCTTGAAAGCTACGTACGGTATTAACTTTGGCAGAATTAGGAGGTAACTGCTGCAAAAGCTCTCCAAAACCAGCTAATCCGTCAGCAACAGCCAGATTATGTTGAATATATTTATTGGGGTTAATGTAACTTACAGGTTCTGTTGCTCCTGTTTCAATGCTTTTTAAAAGTGCAACGACTTTGTCTTTGTTTGAAGGTTCCATATTTTTTTCTTGTTTTAAAGTGTTTTCATTGTCACATGATATCAATCCTAATCCGGCAACTAACAGTAAGACTGTTATTTTCATAATTCTTTGATTTTATTAATACAAAGTTCTGATTTTCACAGCGCTTCCAAAAGGTAGATATGGTCTTTTAAATGATACTTTTACTCTATTGTAAAAGATTTCCGAAACTCTACAGGAGTTCGGGTATCATGTTTTCTGAAGTATTTTATAAAGTTTGTTAACTCTTCAAACCCAAGTCTGTAACTGATTTCTTTAACACTTTCATTGGTGTAGGCTAGCAGCCTTTTAGCCTCAAGCATTACTCTTTCATCAATGAGCTGTTTGGGTGATTTGCCCAGTATTTTAGAAGTTGCCCTGTTCAGGCGCTTATCAGTAATATACATTTCTATTGCAAAACTGCTGACTTGTTTACGTTTCATATAATTCTCTTCAAGGATATCCTTAAATCTGATGACATAATCCAGATCCGCATTCTTTTTGGGTTCACTAAAACCCATGCTACTCCTTTCACGGTCAGACAATAAAAGGAAGTTATATAAAAGATTTCTCAAAAGGTCTGGCTGAAAAGTGTCTGCAGGCTGCAAAAGCTCTCTTTCCATCAATTCAACAATGTCTGTGAATGTTTTTATATTGTCTTGGATCCTGATCTTTGATATAGACTTCAAGTCATTGAACAGCATCGTACTCTGTAAATATCTGGCCTGCTCCTTTGTTTTAGAAAAAAAATCATCTGTGAAAAGAATAACCAGCCCATCTAGATTTGTGCTTTCATCAAAGCTATGGATTTTGTGCTTACTCAGAAATAAGACTGTATTGGGACTGGTTTTTACAGGTTCAAAATCAATCAAATGAGTATTTCCGCCACTCTTAAACCAAAAAATATGATAAAAGTTTGTTCTGTGTGGCACGATTAACATTTTTTTACTGGTAGTGTATAGATTCTTCAATTGAACAATCTCAAATTCAACAGGCAGACCTGCTTTAAAGGGATATCTTTTAATTTCATCTTTCATATAAATGCTTTTGCTAAGCCTTTATAGCCTATAATCTTTGAATCAACATTCATTCCATAAACTTTAATCCTTACTGTGTTTTTTTGAAGTAAAAATAGCGAATATACTATTTTGAAAATCTGACATATTATAGAAAAAAGCATAGGATCATCATCCATTCCAGAATTCCCGGTCCAGACTTCTGTACTGTATGGCTTCGGAAATATGATGGGACAGAATATTCTCAGATTCTTCCAGGTCAGCGATTGTTCGGGCAACTTTCAGGATTCTGTCATAAGCTCTTGCTGAAAGATTAAGTTTTTCCATTGCTAGCTTGATGAGCCCGAAAGAGGTTTCATCCAATTCACAAAAGGCCTCAATTTCTTTAGGTCCTATTTGGGCGTTGCTACTGATATTGAGGTTTTGATATCTTTTATTCTGAATATCTCTGGCTTTCAGTACACGATTTCTGATGTCCTTACTTTTTTCTCCTTTTCTTTTTTCAGAAAGCTGTTCAAACTCTACTTTCTGTACTTCAATATGAATGTCAATCCTGTCTAAAAGCGGCCCTGAGAGCTTATTCATATACCGCTGCATTTCATAAACAGATGAGGTATTGTTAGGATCATCGGGAAAGAATCCGCTTGGGCTTGGATTCATAGAGGCGACCAACATAAAACTTGCAGGATAATTTACGGTAAACCGGGCTCTTGAAATGGTTACTTCCCGGTCTTCCAGAGGCTGTCTCATTACTTCCAGTACTGTTCTTTTAAATTCCGGCATCTCGTCAAGAAATAAGACGCCGTTATGTGCAAGGGAAATCTCACCGGGCTGCGGGTAACTTCCGCCTCCTACTAAGGCAACATCTGAAATTGTATGATGAGGAGATCTGAAGGGACGAACAGTCATCAGTGAAGCTTCGGTTCCAATTTTTCCGGCTACGGAGTGAATTTTTGTTGTTTCTAAAGCTTCTTTCAAAGTCAATGGAGGTAAAATACTGGGAACTCTTTTAGCCAGCATGGTTTTCCCGCTTCCCGGAGGACCGATAAGAATAATATTGTGCCCGCCTGCTGCAGCTACTTCCATGGCTCTTTTGGCTGTTTCCTGACCTTTAACTTCAGAGAAATCGAAAGGAAAATCATTGATCTTCTCATGAAATTCTTTCCGGGTATCCAAAACGCTTCTGTTAAGAGGTTTTCCTTCATTAAAAAAATCAATTACTTCTCTTATATTTTCTACTCCGTATACTTCAAGATCATTTACAATAGCTGCTTCTCTGGCATTCTGTATGGGAAGGATAATTCCTTTAAAACCTTCTTCTCTTCCTTGAATAGCAATGGGTAAAACTCCTTTGATGGGCTGCAGGCTTCCATCGAGAGAAAGCTCACCCATAATAATATAATTCTCAATTTCCTCTGCCAGAATCTGATCTGAAGCCGCTAAAATACCAATCGCAATACTCAGATCATAGGCAGAACCTTCTTTTCTGAGATCTGCCGGAGCCATATTGATGGTAATTTTCTTCCCGGGAATTTTATATCCTACGTTTTTCAGTGCTGCTGAGATTCTATAGCTGCTTTCTTTAATCGCATTATCGGGAAGACCTACCAGATGGTATCCTACTCCGCCGGTATCTACATTCACTTCGATTGTTATTGTCTGTGCAGCCACTCCATGAATGGCGCTTCCATAAATTTTAATCAGCATCGTGTGTTTTTGAAGTAAAAATAATCAATATACTATTTTGAAAATCTGATATTTACATGAATGATATTCTAGCTGATTGGATATATTAAAAAAGATATTACGAAAACAGGTGCTTAAGTTCTATGTCAGCTGGGTAAAATGATAATAAAAAATCGGTACAAATAAATTTGTACCGACCCAACCATTATTAAAAACTAACGAAAGAGATTATTTCATCTGAATTCCGGATAAAATACCTAGTGTGAGTCAGGAAGCCGGATGCCTGAAAGAGAGAACTCCTTTTGGGGGGGGTAATTATGACGTCATTAGATTAACAAGGATGAAATGTATCTATTGAGCGTAAAGTATTAAAATAAATTACTCTAGTTCTTCTTCAATACAAGGCAAATCCCTCCTCCGACATCCAATCTTCCTTCCCACAATCAATATTTTAGCACATTCAGACTATGTAATCCTATTTCTTTATAAATCTATTTTTATATTCTTTTCCATCTGCACTTTTAGAAACAATAATATAGTTTCCTGGTACCAGCTGGCTTACATCAATTGGCTGATTATACTGATGGTCATTTTTCTTCAGAACCAATTTTCCGGACATATCTATAATGATGACCTCTTTATAGATTTTATCTGATTCTTTTCCGATATAAAGGTGCTGCGCTGTAGGATTGGGATAGATTTTCAGATTATTGTCTTTAGTCTTCACCTCTCCTGTTCCCAGATTGCTGCAGAAGTCCCAGTCCCCGAAATTCACTTCCACAAAAGCAAACGGATCAAGCATCTGACATTGATCCGGACAATATTCTGTACAGGCATAAAATCCGTATTTCCCGGAACTTGTAGCCACATAAGTATCTCCTACCACTCCAGGAATAATACAAGGATCTCCTAATACCGGCGGGTTACTGCTTGGTACACATCTGAACCAGGTATGCTTACCGTATACAACCGGAAATATATTATCAAATTGTACAGAAGCACCGTTGCACACATTCACTATCCCTCCATTATCCTGATACGTTCCGGGAGTATAAGTAGTCATCATAGCCGGAAGACCATATACAAATCCATCAGCAAATACCGCAGTACTTTCCGCGATACAGTCACCATCTGTAACTTTAACTTTAAAATAATTCAGCTGGTCATTCCCACTAACGGTTAACTGCTGTGATGTGGCTCCCTGAATGGCTACCCACGGGTTATTATTGGGTGTCTGCCAGGTCCATTCCTGTTTGTACCATTGATAAGTTCCATACGTCTGTGTGGTAGAAATTATTTCATCTTCTACGTCACAGAACAAGATAGTTCCCGGATATTTCTGTCCAAGTCTCGGGCTGGTAATTGTAGGGGTACACTGTGCTTTTATATCCAGAATACTGAATAATAAAACCACTAAAAAAATTAGTTTTGTTTTCATATATTAGATTATTAAGTGTGATTTGGTCTAAAAATCTTCTACATTAATCCAACAGCACTCTGATCCCGAATTTCATATTAAAATGAAAAGGTTTCTCTTTATAAATGGTATTAGGAGCATTTTCTTCCTTGAAATGATATCCTATTCCCGGCTCTGCATAAATTCCAACTTTGTCTATGACCTTCAGCTGAAATCCTACTGCGGTGTTAACAGAAAACTGTAACGGCTTATGATCAAGGCGTTCTTTTGAACTATCTTTTATTTCATCATTCACTACATAGGTTGTTGTAACACTTCCCGACACAGGTTTTTCCACGAGTGCTCCTCCTGTGATATATCCTGTAAACCGTCCTTTCTGAATGACATTATAGTTGACCTGAACAGGAATTCCTATGTAATGAACCGTCTGATCTCCTTTAATATAATTGTTTTCCGTTCCTGAATGCAGTTCGGAAGCCAGTTTGGTATAGTTCAACCCGGTTCCTATTCCCCACCTTTTTCCTAAATTGTAGTAAAGGGATAATCCGAACGTAACCGGTACTTTATGTCTGATCCTTGCTTCTACCGGTTGACTTTGATTTGCCAGTAATATGGCAGTCAGAGGATCATCATGGTACTCGGAAGTACTCCATACCTGCTCCACATTCATTGCTTTTCCAGTGATGGAGGCATACCCCGGAAACTGCTGCTCTGCAGAGTTGGAAGCAACATTCCCTGTAAGCATACTCAACATCCATGATTTTTTGTCACGGGATTTTGCAGTATGTTTTGTATTCTCAGCGTACACTTCTTTTGCTTCTTCCTGTTTGAAAAGAACCTCATCAGGAATCTTTTCTATGATTGGTTCTTTTACTGTATCATCAACAGGAGATGATTTCTGAGCGATCTTGCTCTCCTGATGAAAAGATTCCGCAGCAGCCGGAAGTTTGATGATTTCCTGAATATTCTGATAATTCCCGACTCTGTTTTTTTCTTCAGTATTAAAATATTTCTGTGCCGGCATTTTCTTGGAAACACCTGTATTCAATATGTTTTCAGCTAAAGGAGATTCCACTCCGGATTCTGCTTTACTGCCTGAGATGTTCTCCGTTTCCAGAGGATTCAAAGAATTCTTTTCCTTTTCTTTTTTAGCATTTGTCGGTTTCTGAGACAGGGTTTTGTCTGTATCATTCTGTGGCAGTATTTTCGTCAGTAAAAAGAGTAATGCAATGGCTGCAGCAATACCTCCGAGACGATAGAATAAAGATTTTTGTCCTGCACCCACTCCTTTTTCTTTCTTACCCGCTCCGCCTTCATGAATTTCAGGAATAAACCCTGGAATGCTGTTGTTTTCGTCCTCGGAGAATAATTCACCTTTGATGTCATCCCACAATCCTTCCGGAACGTCCTCTTCATGGTCATCCATTCGGCTACGCAGGTTATTTAGCCATTCATTATTCATATTGTGCTTTTTTTGACATTTTAAATTCTTTTATTTTCTGAACAAGCAGTCCTTTTGCACGGTGAAACTGAGATGCAGAAGAATTTTCTGCAATTCCCAGCAGCCCGGCAATCTCCTTATGGCTTTTTTTCTCAAATACAAACAGGTTGAAAACAGTTCTGTACCCATCAGGAAGAGATTTTATCATCATCATAATGTCATCCCGCGGAATCTCTTCAAAGTCCGGTTCTTCTTCATTAGGAATATCCGGAAGATCATCTACTTCTACCGCAGATTTGAAATCTCCTTTCTGTTTGATATGTTTCAAAGATTCATTGACAGTGATACGCGTCATCCAGGCTTTCAAAGAACCGCTTCCCCTGTACTCAAAAGATTCTATCGAACGGAACATTTTGATAAAACTGTTTTGGAGTACATCATGAACATCTTCTCTCTCAGCTACATAACGGGAGCATACATAGGTCAGATTTCCGGAATAAGCTCCAAAAAGCTCTTTCCAGGCGGCTTCCTCCTTCTTCAAAAGGTGCTTTACCAAAATCTGTTCTTTACTTTCTTCCATATAATGCTGCTGCTGCCGTATCCTGTTGGATATTATAAAACTGTCAGGCAAAAATAGATTGCATCTTATCAAAGTGCAATCCATTTGTGATAATATCTATTAATTAATTTTTTATACAGAATGGAAAATTATAATCAATAACAGTATAAGGGGTAACCAACGTACCATCTACTGTAATTTTTTCGGCTGTTAGCGCATACCTAAGCGTCTGATCCAACCCTACATAATATCCTTTTTGCTTTGCTACAAATTCCACAACAGTCTTTTTATTAATACCGTCTACAGGAATCTGAAGTTCCATAGTCTTGGGAGCAAAAGTCAGTTCTATCACATTATTGCTTGTGTTAATCACTGCAGCATATTTAAGATCATACTTTACTTTTCCCATTGTTTTCAAAGCTGCTTCTGCTTTTGCCGGGTCTTTCACTACTGTTTTTACAATTTCTGTAATTGGAAATTCAGCAAATGAGATGGTATCTTTCTTCACCTTGAACTCTTTTATCCCTTCTCTTTTACTGCTTCCCTGTATAATAATCAGTTTTCCTTTATAGTTCCCTGGTAAGTTTTCCATTTTTACAGGTGGAATATCCGGTCCTTCATTATCATTACATGAGGATAGGGCAAATCCTACCAAAACCATTAAAACTGTCATAAAAAATCGGGGTACTGTCAATCTTTTCATTGCATTATTTTTTTCGTTAAACATTAATTATTTTCGAGTACTCATCTATATAAATCTCACTTTTCAAAAATCTTGCATATATTTTTAAAAAAAAAGATAAAATTTTTCATAAACCACTGATTTAATGAATATAAAAATTCATCACTCCTCTGCAAATTCCGGACCTCATGTTAAAATTGATTTGTATTTACCTTTAGAAATAACAAAAAAGGAAGCTATATGATGTAGCTTCCTTTACTATTTATCGTTTACATTTTATTGTACTCCTCCGCCAAGCGATCTGTACAGGTCTACTTCTGCATTTAACCTTTCAAGGGTTACATTAATGGCTTCCAGATCATTCTGAAGCTTATTATTCTGAGCTGTAATCACTTCAAGATAGGTTGCCATTCCGCTTTTATACAGCTTCAGTGCATCATTGATTCCTTTATCCAGAATGGCTGTTCTCTGTTCTAAAAGCTGCAGTCTGTCTGAAGAGCCTTTAGACTTGGCCATGGCATCGGAAACTTCACCCACAGCAGTCATTACAGATTGCTTAAAGTTGATCGCTGCTTTTTCCTGTTCAATCAAAGCGGTTTCATAAGCTGTTTTCAATTGTTTTTTCTGAAAAATGGGAGCTGCAAGATTAGCGGCAACTGCTTTGGTAATAGATCCGGGAATATCAAACCATGAACTGAACTTATTGGAGTTAACTCCTATCTGCGGGCTTAAGCTGATACTCGGATACATAGCTGCTTTTGCTAATCCGGTTTTTGAATTCAGGCTGATAACATTAAATTCTGCCATTTTCAGATCCGGTCTGCGGCTCAATAATTGTGCAGGCAATCCTTCTGATAGCTTATTTTCAGGAATCATTGTTTTAAGGTTTCCTTCTCTTTCTATCTTCGACGGATATTCTCCGCAAAGAATGCTCAATGCATTTTCCTGAATGGAAATATTCTGTTTTGCCAAAGGAATCAACAGTTCTGCGGTTTTCTTCTGAGCTTCTGACTGCTGAACGGCCAATGAATTAATCTGTCCAGCTGTAAACTGCAGATTCATCATTTTAAGGGTATTGTCACTCAGCTCAATATTCTGCTCAGCTATTTTCAGCTGTTCATCAAGGCTGATAAGGTTGTAATACGCCTGAGCAACCTGAACTACAATCCTGCTTTTTATTGCATTCAGGTTTTCTTTCTGTCCAAAATATTCTGCTGCTGCGGATTCTTTCTGCATTTTAGCTTTTCCCCAGATATCTATTTCCCAGGAAAGTCTTAAGGCAGCACTAAAGTCATCCATGTATTTTGTCCCCACAAACTGCTCATTCAGAGAACCGTTAAGGGTATTTTTGGAAGCCCAGCTTCTGTTGGCTCCTGCAGTGAGGTCCAGTGTTGGCATCAGTCCTAACTTAGCCTGTTTATAGATAAGATCGAGCTGTTCTATATTTTTCAGAGCAACGTTCACTTCATTATTTCTGGAAAGGGCTTTGTCTATTAATCCAATCAGTTTAGGATCTTTGAAAAAGGTTTTCCATGGAAGCAGTACCGTATCTCCTGTTACCTGTACAGATTCTTTGTATGTTTCGGGAACCTGAAGATCTGTTCTTGTATATTTTTTCCCTACGGCACAAGACATCAGCAGAGATGCCATTGCGCCTGAAATAAGGAAGTTCTTTATATTAAATATTCTCATTTGTCAATTGATTTTCTATCGTATTGTACTTCTTTTTGGTAGAGAATTTCTCATCCAGATACTGGAAAAACATGTAAAGTACAGGAATTACAAAAACTCCTAAAACCACTCCACTCAGCATTCCCATGGCTGCACTTGTACTGATTGATTTGTTTCCTGAAGCCATTCCTCCTGAAGAAATCATCAGCGGAACCATTCCTACAATAAAGGCTAATGAAGTCATGATAATCGGACGTAATCTCGCCTTCGCTCCTTCCAGTGCAGAATCAAGGATTGAAAGTCCGGCTTTTCTCCTTTGGATGGCAAATTCAACAATCAGAATTGCATTTTTGGCTAATAAACCAATAAGCATAATCAATCCTACCTGTACATAAATATTGTTATCCAAACCAATGGCTTTTATTCCTAAAAACGCCCCTACAATTCCCGTTGGGATGGAAAGCATTACTGCCAGAGGAAGGATATAACTTTCATATTGAGCGGCCAGCAAAAGATAGACGAAAAGCAAACATAAACCGAAGATAGCGATCGTTTGATTTCCTGCCGATTTTTCTTCCAAACTCAATCCTGTCCATTCGTAACTGTAGTCAGAAGGTAATTTGCTTAAGGTTTGTTCCAGTTTACCCATCAATTCTCCGTTACTTACTCCTAGCTTTGGAGACACGTTGATATTTAATGAATTATAAAGGTTATAACGCTGAACGGATTCCGGGCCATATACTTTTTTCAATGTAATCAAGGTATTTACAGGTACCATATCTCCTTTTTCATTCTTTACGAAAATATCATTGAAAGCCTGTTCATCCATTCTGAAAACACCGTCCGCTTTAATATTCACTCTGTAAAATTTCCCGAATCTTGAGAAATTCTGAGACTGGTCTCCTGAAAAATACGTTTGAACAGTTCCCAACAGATTTGAAATGCTTACTCCTAATTGTTTTGCTTTATCTTCATTTACTTCAAGCTCCATCTGAGGATAATCTGCTCTGAACATCGTGTAGGCAAATGCTACTTCCGGAACCTGCATCAGCTGACCAATTAATTCATCTGCTTTAGCTTTAAGAACCTGAGGATCTCTTCCCATACGGTCCTGAAGTACAATCTCTGCATCATTCGTCATTCCGTATCCTTCTACCGGAGGCATTCTGAAAGTCATCACACTTCCTTCTTTGATTACGCCTAATTTTGCACTGGCCATATCTACCACCTCCTGAATATCCTGTACTTCACCTCTTTCTTTTTTAGGTTTCAGCTTAACAAATCCCATGGCGTAAGCCGGTCCTGCACTGTTACTAAGGAGATTATATCCTGTAATGGAAGTGTTTTCCTTCACTGCATCTACTCCTTTTAAGATTTCATTGATCTTGTTGGAAACTTCCGTAGTTTTTGTCAATGCTGTTCCCGGAGGCATACTTAGGGTATACATAAAGAATCCGTCATCTTCCATCGGCACAAAACTTTTAGGAGTGCTAGACATCAGCCATCCTGCAACCCCGATAACCGCTACAATTAATCCTCCTGCAATCCATTTACGTCCTATTAAAAACCGAACTCCTTTCGCATAACGGTTCGTCATATTATTAAATCCGGCATTGAATGCTACTGCAAACCTTTGCCCGAATCCTTTTGGTTTTTCTCCTCCTTCTCCGGCATGGTTATTTTTCAAAAATACAGCACATAAAGCAGGCGTTAATGTCAAGGCATTGACAGCCGAAATAATAATTGCGATGGCCAATGTATATGCAAACTGCTTATAGAATAATCCTGCTGAACCGGACATAAATCCGATTGGAATAAATACTGCAGACATCACTAAAGTAATGGAAATAACCGCTCCTGTGATCTCACTCATTGCTTTATGGGTAGCCTCTCTTCCTGAAAGGTCTGTTCCCTCCATATTACTGTGGACGGCTTCCACTACTACAATGGCATCATCGACGACAATACCGATGGCCAGTACAAGGGCAAAAAGCGTCAGTACATTGATGGTAAATCCTAAGACTAAAAGGAAGAAGAAAGTACCGATAATTGCTACCGGAACCGCCACTGCAGGGATAATCGTAGATCTGAAATCCTGTAAGAAGATAAATACTACGATAAAAACCAGGATAAATGCTTCTATTAAAGTAGATTTTACCTGACCTGTGGCTTCATCCAATCTTTCTTTGGTACTCATTACACTTGTGTATTTGATACCTGGAGGGAATGATTTTGATAGCTGATCAAGGGCTTTGTTTACCCCTATTTCAATCTGATTGGCATTGGATCCTGTAGTCTGCATGATGGCTACAGTAACTGCATTTTTCCCATTGGAAAGGTTATCTCCGGTATTTGAAATGGCTCCGAATTCTACACGGGCTACATCTTTAAGCCTGATGACCTGACTCCCGGTATTTTTAACAATAATATTCTCATATTGCTCCGGCTTATTCTTTTTCCCTTTGTATCGGATTACATATTCTAAGGCCGCATCAGATTCTTCTCCAAGTTTACCTGGAGCAGATTCCAAACTGTGGTCTGCAATTGCTCTTGAAACATCTGCCGGTTCCAGTCCGTAAGAGGACATTTTCTGAGGGTTAAGCCATATTCTCATGGAATAATCTTTCAATCCGAATACCATGGCCTGTCCTACTCCTTTTACCCTTTTAACCTGCGGAATAAGGTTGATATTCGCATAGTTCTGAAGGAAAGTTTCATCATACTGCTTATTATCTTCAGTATAAATATTGAAAATCAATACCATACTGTTCTGCTGTTTGGATGTGGTTAATCCCATTCTTACTACCTCCTGGGGAAGTATCGGGGTGGCCTGCTGAACTCTGTTTTGTACATTTACAGCCGCCTGATCGGCATTCACTCCCTGCTTGAATATAATGGAAATGGAGAATGTTCCGTCATTACTCGCAGTAGATTTCATGTATTCCAT
Source organism: Chryseobacterium sp. GVT01B (assembly GCF_019970045.1). Taxonomy (GTDB): domain Bacteria; phylum Bacteroidota; class Bacteroidia; order Flavobacteriales; family Weeksellaceae; genus Chryseobacterium. The sequence goes on along the minus strand of NZ_JAHXYI010000001.1, from coordinate 272,889 downwards.
GTCCTCTACTCCATTGATCTGTTCTTCCAATGGAGTTACCACGGAACGGATCACAGTCTCACTGTTTCCTCCCGGATAAGATCCTGAAACGGTGATGGTAGGCGGAGAAATATCCGGGAATCTGGTCACCGCCAGCTGGTTTAATCCTATTATCCCTAAAATAACAATGATAAGGGATATTACCGTCGCCAGTACCGGACGGTCTATTATCTTTTTTAACATTTTTGAATTTTCTAAGAATGGTTATACAACTATTTCAAAGGAACTGTTGTGGCAACAACCTGTGCTCCATCGGTAAGAGCATCAATTCTGTTGACGGCAATCTTATCTCCTGCATTCACTCCTTCTTTGATAAAATAATCCTGAGACGTACTTCCTGAAACGGTAATCTGAGTCATTTTAACTTTATCCTTACCATTCAGTTTATAGACAAAGAATCTGTCCTGAATGTCTTTCACCGATGTTTTCGGAAGTTTGATCACACCATTCAACGCATTATGAATCATTACTCTAGCTGTTCCTCCGGCTCTTAATAATTTATCCGGATTTTGAAAAACGGCTTTCATCTGAATACTTCCTGTATTTCTGTCGAAGTTTCCACTGGCATTTTCCAGTTTTCCTTTAAGAGAATAGGTGGAACCATCTGCAAGGATAAGTTCTACATCTTCTGTATTATTTCCTGATACTGCAGCTTTACTATGAGCGATAAAATCAGCCTCATTCATTGAAAAGTATACGTTCACACTGTTTATGCTTGAAAGCGTTGTCAATGGAGCGGCATCAGAAGGACTGATAAGATTTCCTAATCTGTTTGGAATTCTTCCTATGTATCCGCTCACAGGAGCTTTGATATAGGTAAAATTAGCATTGATCTTTGATGAACCTAAGGAAGACTGTGCCTGCGCTACTTGTGCTGAAGCAGCTTTATAGCTTGCCTGAGCTGTTTTCAGCTGCATATCTGAAACTACTTTTCCTTCCACAAGAGGTTTTAGCTTTTCAACTTCCAATCTTGCTGTTTCCTGTGCTGCTATAGCTGATTTCAGAGCGGCTTCATTGGTGTTTACCTGCTCGTTGTATACTGAAGGATTTATTCTGAAAAGGGTCTGTCCTTTACTTACATACTGACCTTCTTTGATATATACTGCTTCCAGATAACCTGTCACCTGTGCTTTAATATCAACATTGTCCTGCCCTTCTATGCTTCCCGGATATCCTGTAGACACATCTGCATCTCCGGATTTCACCTGGATAAAATCTGTAGGTAACGCCTGCTGCATCTGCTGGGCATTTTCCTGACCATTCCCGGAACCGCACGAATACAGTATTGCTGCTGCCATAAGTGAAAGTACCAGATATCCTTTTCTGTAATTCATAATATGAGTTTTTAAATTTTACAGGAGCAAAATAACTTCATATAATAAGGATATTCATGCAGAAGTTGGGTGAAGCGTAGTTAATCGGGGGTGAAGCGTATGATAGTAAAAATGAAAGGAAAACAGCTTTTTTTTCCTATAATTGTGACGAAAAAGAGATTTTTGGGATAAAATAAGTGCTGAATTGCTAAAGATAAATTAACCTATTTCATAAGTAAAGCAAAAAAAGACTGCTTTTTAGACAAAGCAGTCTCATTTGTATTTTTGAGATTAATAATCCATCCAGGATTTGAATATAGAAGCTTTTTCACGGCTTACAATCACTTCCATATCAGGCTGCTTTCTCAATTCCAGCTTCAGTTTTCCGTTAAAATGATTAAAAATCTGCTTCACGGAATTGATGTGAATGATAAATTGCCTGTTGGCACGAAAAAAGAATTTGGGATCCAGCTGTTTTTCAAGTTCTTCCAACGTTTGGGGAACATTCTCTACAACTCCGGTATTCAGCATGGCTTTACTGATTCCCAATTCGGTATAAAAGTATAGGATATCTTCTGCCAGAACGGTTTTATATCCGTCTCTGTGGGCGATGAGAAAACGTTTTCTGTAATCTTTAGGCTGGATATAATTAAGAAGACCTTCTATAGCTGTTCCTACTACCGGAACGGCTTCCATAAAGGTTTCATAGCGTTTTAAAGCAGCATCCAGCTCTTCTTCTTCAATAGGTTTCAGAAGGTAATCTACACTGTTGTATTTAAATGCCTGTACTGCATATTCATCGTATGCTGTAGTGAATATAACTGCACTTTTCACCTCATGCTTGTTGAATATTTCAAAGCTGAGCCCATCTGCAAGACGGACATCCATCATGATGACATCCGGAACGACATTATTTTCCAGCCAGTGTACTGTTGAGGTAATCGAGTCTTCTACAGACAGGATTTCGATATGGGGTCTTAACTTCAACAACAGTCTTTTCAACCTATCGGCATTGGGTCTTTCATCCTCAACTATTAAAATCTTATTAATCTTCATATCAATGGAAGTTTTACAATAAATTTATCTTCAGTTTTTTCAATCACAGGTTTAGGATATCCTAAGATTTCGTATCGCGCAACAATGTTGGTAAGCCCTACTCCCGAGGAATCCGGCTTATTGATCAATGGCAGAAATGTATTGGATACCACCAGCTCGCCATCAGAGTTTGTATAAACCTGTATTTCCAAAGGATTCACCTTTGAAGTTTGATTATGTTTAATGGCATTTTCAACCAATAATTGTAAAGATAACGGAAGGGTGTACATGGATCTGTATTCTTCTTTAATATCTATTTTAAAGACAACGCCTTCACCAATTCTTTTTTCGATCAGAAAGATATAGGATTCTAAAAATTTCAGCTCCTCTTCTACTATAATGATGTCTTTTTTGGAATTGACTAACAGATATCTGTATACTCTTGCAAACTTCTCTGAATATTCATAGCCTAACTGCTGATCTTCCAGAATAAGTTCGGACAGTACACTTAAATTGTTGAAAATAAAATGAGGATCAATCTGCAGCTTCAGCGCCTGAAGTTCTGCGGCCATGGCAGCCTGTTTATGTTTAGATGCCCTTATTTTATGCTGAGCGGCTTCTACGGCAGTTTTTTTCCAGTTTTCCAATAAATAATCCACGGTATTAAATGCACTGATAATCAATGATATCACAATATTTGTTGCGATCCACTGTCCCAGCAGAGTATATTCTTTTCGGGAGTCCATCTCGGGTAATGTGACTGAGGTACCGTCTACAATTGCATTGATGATAATCACAATCATGACACTTCCCACAATCTGAAGCAAGCACTGAATAAGCAGTCGCTTTATAGTTCTGTCTCTCCAAGGCAAAAGTTTATTAAGTGTTCTGTCAATAAATATACTAACCTCGGAAATGAGTATAGAAAAAAAGATAATCCATGAAGCATCTTCCAGAATCATCTTTAGTGGAGCATCAAGATAGCCCTTCCAAACGGGATCAAAGGGATCAATAAGGTAGGAAAAAACACAGAAAGTGACTACTGCTACTGCCCAAATCACGAGCCTTCTTTTCATGGTAGAAAGAATCTTCTTATTCCGTACTATATTTTTCCTGATGGTAGAAATCCTATTCATATCCGGGAGTTGTGAATGTAAATATAGAAATAGATTTTATATGAGTATTCTCTATTTTAAACGAGACCGCCAAAACCGCCCCTGAAACGTAAAATAGCAGCGTTCAAATGAATGTTACGGTTCATCACCTGAAAAAGACATTTCATCATCATTTTATGCAACATCACCCTATTTTTACGATAAGACAACATCTGCCTATCATAGTTTTGCAGTATTAAATCCGGTACAATGAAAACAATAATTGTCTGCACAGATTTTTCTCACGAAGCTGAAAATGCTACTCATTATGCAGCATCTATGGCTAAAGAAAATAAATACACAATCGTACTTTTTAATCTGCAAACCATTTCTATACATGCTTTGAATGCACAGGCTTCGGCAGATTTTTTCTACACCCAGACCCTTAAAAATCAGAAAAAACTTGAAGACAAGGCAACCGAACTTAAAACACTTTATTGTATAGAAGCAACGCATCATCTGGCTTCCGGAAATTTCATGGAAGAGCTTGAAAACTGCATGCAGATCCACGAATGTGATTTTATCGTCATGGGAATGGCCGAAAAAACTTTGGAACAAAAGCTTTTGGGCAACAGCGTAACAAGAGCTATTCACAGAATTAAAAGACCAATATTAATTGTTCCTTCCCACATAGAATATACAGGAATCAGGAAAATCCTTTTTGCCTATGATACTCATAAAAGCATGACCTGGACCGCAATGAACGACATTTATTATTTCATTAATGAGTTTAATGCCGAGATCGAGGTATTCAATGTAAGTGAAAGCTTAGAAGATTTCACGGAGGTTATTCATGATATTGACCTGAATTCCGGATATGATCTGGATGATATTAAATACAGTTTTAAAATGATTCAATCCATCGAAGTCATCAAGGCTATTGAGGAGGAAATCAGACTGACAAATCCGGATCTGCTTACGATGGTTCCCTACAAATACAATCTTGTAGAATCTCTTTTCCATCGTAGCAAAACAGCTATTATGGCCTATAAAAACAAAGTACCATTACTATCAATTCCACTCAATATAGATTAAGATCAATAAAAATCTGAACACATTTAAATTATCCTTTTTTGCCTTTAAAGGCTAAATTTTACACTTAATCTTGTTTGACAGGACCGGAAAAATAATTTCCGGCCCTGTTTTTATCCTTAATTTTTAGCTTTTATGATTAAACTGAAATACATATTATCCTAATTCGGAGGTACAAATGAAAAAAAATCACAATATTTAATTTTTAATATATATTGAAATATTTTAAAAATTATAAAACAAAATAAACTTATAATTTTTATATCAATCTTTATAATACAAAAACAATTGTTTTACATCAATAAAAACCCATCATAATCAATCTCTAAACAATATTTTTTTCTCAAAATACTATTTGCAGATTAATATTTTTTACTACATTTGTCACCGTTAAGGGAAGGCAAACGATTAGAGTTTATTAAAGTTAAACCGAAAGATGAGGCCTATTATTTAGTAGTAGTAACCTACCTTCCCTTTATTTTTTTTAAGAAACACTAATTTCCACGAATCCATGGTTTCCAGAAAACGATTCTTGCAACTTTCAGCATTGAGTGCTGGCGCGTTGCTTATTCCTTCTTATTTTTTTTCCAAAAACTCTCCCAGTCCACAAAACTCTCTAACTAATGATGATGTCAACACTCTTCTTAAGAACGCCAAGGCATTCTGCAAAGAGAAAAAATGGGCAAAGGCAAAAGGAAAATATGAACAGATAATATCCAGCCGACCACAGGAGGCAAGAGCCTATGACGGATTACGGCGATGTATTTTTCAAAAGCCTAAACAGGAATCTGCTTATCTTGAGATTTTAGAAAATGCCGTCCAAAAGTATCCTGATAATAAAGACCTGAAACAAAGGTTATACAGCCAGTATATAAAAATGGCGACAGGAAATAAAAAAGTAAGCCGATTAAAAAACAGCAACCTCCTTTCCGTTGCCCAAAATAAGCTTTCTGAGCTTGCTTCTCGGTATCCTGAGGATCAAGCACTTCAACATCAGCTTGCCAAGGTGAATAAACTTATCTCCTTTAAAGCCGGAGAGATTCATCACAAGAAAAACCCCAACATAAAGCAGCAGCACAAGGAGAACCAAAAGCTTTTTAAAGCCCGGTTTGATCAGTTAACCAATGATGAGCTTTCTTCTAAACTTACTCTACTTAAGAATAAACCTTATAAAAAAGAAAGAGAAAACCATATAAGAGAACTCTATCTTATTCTTATTAAAAGGAATGTAAAAAATCATAGCTCTGATCAAGCTATTCAATTTGCTAAAGAATATCATAGCCTCTATCCTAAAGACCGTTCAGCAGTTTATTGGACAAGAAGATTGGGTAAACAAAAGAGAGACTTCCAAACCCTCTTATCCATGGAAGAAAAAAACCATCAAATAAGACAGAATTTCTGGAGTGCCACTTCATATTTTAATGCTGCAAAAAAGCATCAGCCATCAAATACCCAAAAGCTCCAAATACTTCTTTCTGAAATGGAGCAAAAGAAAACAGATGAAAACCAGGAATTTGTTCTTCAATGTAAAAAAACAGATTTTTATCTGCTACAAAATCAAACCACTGAGGCCGAAAACAATATTAATTCTTTACTTAACAAAAAATCAGGAATCAGGAATACATCTGTTATAGACTCTGTTAATATTCTTGTTATTAAATATCTAAAAAAAACAAATCAGGAACACTTAACCCAAAAATATCTTTATCTGGTCATCAATGCAAAAGATCTTACTACCAGCTCCGATCCCTGGGAACAGAAAATAGCACAGCTTAATCAAAACAGAAATTTTTCCCAATCTTCTCATCTTGAGAAACTGCAAAAATTTTTAAATAAAGTATAATTTCTCCTAACCAACCATGAAAAAACAATTATTTGGAGGGGTACTTATATTATTCCCCCTTCTATCTTCTGCTCAGCTTGTCATCACTGAGGTTTACAGAGATACCCCTTATTCGGAATACATAGATGTAAACTATGGTCCTTACCAAAATCCTACCCCTGAACTATTTGAAAAGTTACGAAAAAGACATCGTGGGGAATTTATTGAAATTTTTAATGCCAGCGATACAGATCTTAATCTTAAAGACTGGAAATTAAGGGATAATGAAGGAAGTTTTGATCTGCCTGATAAAATCATAAAGTCTAAACAATTCATGGTCGTCGTTGCCAATAATAACTCAGGAGGTGATTATTTTCCTAATTTTTTCTCCACCACTCAGGGCAAAGAGGACCAGATTATCTATCAGAATGTCATCAAGTTAAGCAATACTGACGAGACAATAGAGCTTATTGCTAAAAAGGTTGCCGGCCATAATTTACAGCAGGAAATGGTAGCTTCCGGGGTTTCTTTCCAGCAGAACGGCAATGGTATGGGAGTTTCTGTAGGTTTTGATGCAGTTTCCAATCCTAGTGTATTTTATGAGGTTAAAGACTGGCAGTATGATTATAATACTCCTCAGTTTCCCAATCCGCTAGTTGCCACTGTTATGCCTCCTGTTAAACCTCTGGAGGACTATGTAGGAAATATCTTAGCTCAAAATTACGATATTCTGACCTGGGACTCAAACGCGGGAGATCTTATTGATAATAAATGTGATATTACAATTCCTTATGTTACTCAATCTATTAACGTAGGACTTACTTCCGGAAGTAAAAGATTTAGCTTTGATGAGGGAGGAAACAGCTCTGCTATTAACAACGGACTTTTAAAAGCCAATACGGAATTATCTGAAACAGCTATGGCCAAAGAAGTTAATGCAGAGGATAATCTGGAGCAAATCAAAATGGCTATCCAGCTATCCCCCAACCCTACCACAGATATCGCCAATGTAAGTATTACAGGTGTTGCCCAAGGAAAAGTAACTTCAGTTCAAGTATTCAGCGGAGCGGGGGCTCTTTTATTTACCAAAAATAATTTGCAGGATCCTGCGAATTTCAATTTCAGTTTCAGCTTAGGAAACCAGATTACCGGCATCTATGTAGCTAAGTTTACGCTAAACACAGGACAGGTTGTAGGTAAAAATGTTATGAAGCGCTAATAAAAAATTATTGACAGGCCATATTCTTTCATGGCCTGTGCTATTAATAGTATCGATATAAGATCATAATCAATTCATATGATAAAAAATATAAAATTTCTTGGAGTTCTTGCGCTTCTCTCTTTAGCACAATTTGTAGGAGCTCAGCAAGCAACATCTGTATCTCTTGAGTATAATACTGCAGGGTATAAAGAAAACCAGCAGAACTCTTCAAAGACCATTTCGACAGACTATTCTCTTATCCCTTCTATAAAATCAGAAATGTCTGTCAGCGAAGGAGGGTCACTTACTTATACTGTTCCTTTGGAAACCTTAAAAGGGTTAAATAATTTTCAGCCCAATACAGCCTTGGTTTACAATAGCCAGGCAGGAAACGGAAATGCCGGATGGGGATGGAGTTTCACAGGCCTTTCTATTATCAGCAGAGGAGGAAAAAGTCAGAATGTAGACGGGATCACCATAGGTCCGCAGTTTGATGACAACGACCCTTATTATTTAGATGGCCAAAGGCTCCTTAAAAAATCAGATACAGAATATGTTACTAAAAATTTCTCCAAGATTAAGATTACAAAATCCTCTGGAACATATAGTTTCATTATTCAGTATACGGATGGAAAAATTGCCTGGTATAATGAGCTTTCACCAGGGCAGCACTATATTGTAAAAATGGCGGATTCATTTGATAATGAAATCCATTACACTTATGTAATTACAAACAATACTCCAAGACTGGATAAAATATCCTATGGAGGAACAGACACCGGTACGGATAAATTTTATTTAAAAGTATTATACAAAGACCGTAAAAAAATTGCAAAAATTTATAGAAACGGACAGCAGTATATCAACAGTAAAGTCATTTCTGAAATTGTCACTGGATCTACTTATTCCGGCGATTACAGGAAGTACACTTTCAGCTATGATTTTGTAGATGCGGACAGTAACGAAAGGTTACGTACCATCAATGTATTCAATGAAACCGGAGAAAGCCTGAGACCGCTCAACTTCAATTATAATTCTCCCAATTCCACAGGTACTGCTGAGGTAACAAAGCGTCAGCTTGCTACTACTCCTGCAAGTACTTATCGTTTAGGAGATGTAACTGCAGGTAACCTTTATAACAATAGCGGAAACGATATATTCTATGTATCAACTACCGTTACTGATTTCAGAAGCGGGCCAAACGGAGGTTTTGGCGGATCTACCCCTCCTCCTCCAGAGCCAGGTAGTATACGAAATCCTATATTTTATCTTAACAGCCCTTATGGCCAGATAACTCCCAGCACCTATGTTAATGCCCATACCAGAATCTTTACGGGAAAAACATTAATTAATGACAGTAAAATTACAACTAATGACCAGCTGATCATTGTCAATACTATTTCCAAAACACACGAGTCGTTACAGGGACAGATAGAAATCCGGGACTTCAAAACAGGAAAAACAAAAGTTATTTCTGGTGGTCCTTCTATCCCATGGATTAGCAGCGGTTTTCAGGGACAGCAAACCTATACATCTCCTCCCAGAATAGCCCAGAAAATGTTTATTCCGGGGGATTTTAATAATGACGGTCTTTTCGATCTTATTTATATCAGCGGAAATACACAGGCTAATCAAAAAATCTATTTATATGAAGTAGGTAAAGAAACCGGGGATGTCATTACACGAAAGGAGTTTGCAGTAACCTCTCTTCTGCTTACAGAAGACAATTACAGACTTTTGGAAATGGATGGTGACGGAGTACCGGAAATTATGATTATATCTGGTAACCAATATGGTATTTATAAGATCAATGTAAATGATATGACCATAAAGCCATATGGTGATATTGCAGGACAGTCTTCAACAAATATTTTAAATGATCTCAGCTATAATAGTGACGGAAAACTTATTACTCCTATTCTTTTAGGAGATTTCAACGGAGATGGCCTTACGGATTTTATGACTCCACAGTTTGTATTTAATACCATGAATCCTTTCTCAAAACTAAGGATTGCTATTGAAAACACACCGCAATTTATATGGTGGATGTACACTTCGGATGGTAAAAAATTTATCCCGAGCCAGCTTGATCTTACAGCTCAAAAACTAGCGTATATTAAACCTTCACAGGATGAAACAATTCCTAAGCAATCCGGATGGGACTTATTTTTATGGGGACCTGACAACTCAATGAAAGGGTTTGCCGTAGGAAATGTAGTTGTAACAGACATCAACAATGATGGGAAATCTGACCTTGTCTCCATCACAAAGTTCGGTAAAATACAATATAATGATCAGAACCCTTTGATCAGCAATTTTACCTATGAAAATATTGGTGATTTATATACTGAGCAGGTATACACACACTCCTGCTATAATGCTACTGCACAAGCTGTACCAGCCATATATATCAACGCTCAACAGGGATATAAATGTTTGGTTCCTGGTTTTCCTCAATATGTAGGGCCAACGCATTTCAGCATTACCAATACAGATGTTCCGGGAATCTACATGACCCTGCTGCCTGGATTTAATAAGGTTAAATTCTTTGTCAATACTACAGATAACAACGGAAATACCTCGTTTACCAAGCTAAATCAGGAAATTGATTTAAAAGACGAAAAAATAACCCCGTTCTCTCTTTTCACAGTTTCTGATGAGGTTAATTTCTTAAATACCTACAAGACTTCTATCAGTAATTTTGACATCACTACCGGGTCTGAATTTAAGATCACATTCAACAACAATAATTTCCTGGAAAAACAAATTCAGGAGGTGAATAACGGTTCTACTGTTATGCAAAAAGTTGAATACCGCCAGATGATGAAACTTGATACGAAAGAAGAGATCTGCTACGTACACAAGGATAATGATTTAAAATATCCATTATATACCCATCAGACCAACGGAGCATTATATCTGGTTAATAAGATTCATACTCTTTTCAGTGGAAAAATTCTTTCAAAAGAATACCGTTATGAAAATGCTATACAAAGTCTTGACGGAAGAGGTCTTTTAGGATTCCAAAAAACCTACGTTTCGGACGGATATGAATCGGTTTTGCAAAATGGAAAATTCAGAAATAAAAAGCTTGCTAATGCTCTTTTCTGGACAGTAAATACCAAAGATCCTTTATTAGATAACGTCCTATTAAAAACTACTTACGGAGGAATCTCCAAGTTTTTAACAGAAACCAATTTCATCAATCAAAAATTCATAAAAGGAAATCAGAGCCTTATTCTCAGCACAGAGGAAAGAACGACTGATAACCTTAGAAACATGAATGTCATTAAAAGATATACCTATGATGAAGCCGACGATCTTAAATTAAAGAAAACATGGATCAATTATGGGGATTATGCGATAACACATTCCAACTTTACTTATCAGCCGGAATTCACAAATGGTCTTCATTATTTCTACGGGAAAATCAGTGAGCAGGTTAATAATTCTTTTAGACAAGGTGATTTGTTTACCGCAAAAGAAGTAAGTACTTACTATCCAACAAATGGATCAATCAAAGAAATTCAGAAATTCAGCCAAAATTCTCAGTCGTTAAATAAGAGCTTTGTCTATGATAATATTGGGAATCTGAAGCAGGAAACAATTTCTTCCGCAGGAATTGCCTCTCAGACTACTACATATGATTACGACTCAACCAATCGTTACCGAACTTCTACAACAACACCTGATGGCTTAATAGCTTCCACGGTAGTAAATACAATAGGAAGACTTTTAGAAGAAACAGCCGCAATTGGAGGATTAAAGACTTATTATACTTATGATGGCTGGGGTAATATCACTTCATTTACTGATTATCTGGGTAAGAAAACTACCATCAGTAAATCTTCTGCTTCAGCAATTCCGGGAGGAATTTATCAGATCTCAAAAAAGAGAGAAGGAGGAGTAGAAACGATCTCAGCATATGATGAATTCGACAGAGAAATACAAACCAAAACCCAGAGTACAAATGGTAAATGGATTGTAAAAAAGAGCGAATATGACATTTTCGGAAAATTAATAAAGAAATCTGAACCTTTATTTGAAGGTGAGCAGACGAAATGGAATACAATAGAATATGATGCCTACAACAGAGCGGTAAAGCATGTAACTTACACAGGAAAAACAGTTATTACCTGCTACGAAGGATTAAAAGTAACCGTTGATGATGGCCATAAAAAAATATCCAAAACACTGGATCCTTTCGGTAACACGATTGTTCAGCAGGATCATGGTGGAACAATTAACTATACCTATTACCCTAATGGATCTTTAAAAGAAACCAACTATGAAGGCAGCAAAACCACTTTCGAAATTGATGACTGGGGTAACAAGAAAAAAATTGTAGATCCATCCTCAGGTACATATACCTATCAATATGACATTCTGGGAAGGTTACTTCGTGAAGACAATCCTAAAGGGTATACCGTATTACAGTACGATGATTTTGGACAAACTATTTCAGAAAAAACATACGGTAAAACCCCGGCAGAAAATACTTCTATAGAAAAGTTCTATCAGTACAATCCAACGAGTAAGCTTCTGGAAAAGATCTATGGAACAAGCAACGGAAAAAACTTTGCCTATACCACAGAATATGACCAGTATTATCGTATCAAAGGAAAGAAGGAGGAAACTCCGGAGTTTATTTATAGTAGTAACCTGACTTTCGACACCTTTGGAAGAGTAGATGAAACAGCTATTTCTGCCGTATGGAATGAGAATGCCTATACAACCACCTCAAAAACAAAGAATGTATATGACAGTAATGGTATCCTGACACAGCAGAACGACGTTAATGCCAATAAGATGATATGGCATACATCTTCGGTGAATGCTTTGAATCAGGCTACACAAATGGAATATGGCAATGGTTATATTATCAATAACTACTACAGCCCGCAGGATGGAACTCTTCTTAGAACGAATCATGCTAAAGGAGGTCTGATTGCACTGGACATGATGTATGATTTTGACGTCAATAAAGAAGTTTTAAGGTCCAGAAACAGCAATGATTTTGGAAAAAGTGAAACTTTTGAATATGACAAATTAAACCGACTATTAAAGGAAACAACCAATGGCACTGTAACCAATCAGTATTCTTATGATAAAAGAGGAAGAATGGCTGCAAATCTTGACCTTGGTTACTATAACTACAATGGCGAGTTTGATTATAAACTAAACAATATCGCTCTTAATGCGAATGGTCAGCAAGTAAATGCGAACCGAGGTTTTGCCGAAGTAACATACAATGCATTCAATTCGCCATTAACAGTTAAGGTTCCTAACAAAGAAGATTTAAGTTTTGAATACAACTTAATGAAATCAAGATATTCAATGATTTCAGCAGCTTCAGGAAAAAGAAAATATTATTCTGCCGACGGTGCCATAGAATTTACAAGAAGATCTGGAAAAGGAGGTGGCACACTGCAAATCGTTACCTATATTACAGGAGATCCTTATTCTGCAAATTATATTAAAAAAGATGTTGTAAGCTTTTTGAACGGATCTCAGGAGTCTCAAAACTACTATCTGCATCGTGATCATTTGGGAAGTATTTTAGCCATTTCAAAAGATGATGGTTCTATTGTTGAAAAACGATTCTTTGATGCGTGGGGAAATCTTAAAGGATTAATGATGGATGGACAAATTGTAGACCTGCAGCAGTTCAATGGGGAAACTCTCCTTATTGACAGAGGATATACCGGACATGAACATCTGTGGAGAGCCGGGCTTATTCATATGAATGCAAGGATTTACGATCCTATCATGAGAAGATTCCTTAGTCCTGATACTATTATTCAGGATCCTTTTAATACACAGAGTTATAATAAATTTGGTTATGTAACCAATAATCCTTTATTGTACACTGATCCAAGTGGAAATATAGGATTAGGTGCCGTTCTTATCATTGCTGTAGTAGTGTCTGCCGTAACACACGCTGTCATCAACACCATCAATGGAGTTCCATATTGGTATGGTATGGGACAAGCCATTACAACCGGGCTTGCAAGTGGTATCATCAGCTTTGGAATCGGAAGTGTCGCCACCTCTATATTTTCACAGACTCTGACCGTCGGTAAGGCTGCCTTCCAGGCGGGGATGCATGCTTTGTCAGGAGGAGCAATGTCCGAAATAGGAGGAGGAAAATTTATTTCAGGATTTATGAGTGGGGCTATTTCTTCTGTAGTATCCAGCGGAGTACAGGCATTAGGCGAATCAGGATATAAATTCTCCGTTGAAGGGAATTCTATTTCGATCAGTTCTTTTGGTTCCAGAAATGTAGGATTATTAAAAGCTCTAATGCTTGCTTCCGGTGGTCTTTCCGGAGGTCTTTCCTCTTCCATTGCAGGAGGTAATTTCTGGGATGGCCTAAAACAGGGATTATTAACCTCCGGGTTGAATCACTTAGCTCATGAAGGAGCAGAAGCTGTAGATTGGAAAACCGCATCTATGGATATTGCTGCTGATAAGCCGCAGACCGGTGAAACAGATTGTGTACCTACGGTAGCAAGGGCCGCAGCAAAATATTTAGGTATAGATCTTGATGTTTCTGTTCAGCAAAAAGCAGCCAATGAATCTGGAGGAGTACGTGCCGATCAAACCAAAGAGTATTTCGAGAAATTCGGATTGAAAGTAGATGCCCTATATGAAGCTAAAGCAAAGAACGACTATTATTTCCATTCCGGAATTCCTTCAGCATTGACAAAACAGGCTGTTAAATTCATTGTGGAAAGTTTACAGTCAGGTCACCCTGTATATCTTGGTTTCAGCACCACAGAAGCAGCCGGGAACAGACAAGGGCACGCCGTTCTGGTTACTGAAATAAAATATAGTGAGGATTTTTCAAGAATGAAACATATCAACTTTTTTGATCCGTATTCAGGAAGAAGCAATGGCCAGCTGAATAGCTTCCAAAACACGTATAATTTATCAGAAACTGTTTATAATATATTCTCACTTTCAAAACCATAAAATATGAAAAATATGATTGTCTTATTTTCTTGTTTATTGATAAGCTCTTTTAGCTTTTCACAAGATAAAACAGACACTATTGTCTATAAATACAACAAAGAGGAATATAATAAAGCGGCCCTATCGTATGTAAGAAAAATGATAGATGCTAATGTAAAATATGGAGAAAATAAAACAGGCTTGATAACAAATATGGATCATGTTGAAGTTATCATTCACCCTGTTTTCCAATTTAAAAAAGAGATTATTGAGAATGATGGGAATAAAAACCTCCTGCAGCTCATTGATTTTAAAAATACTCCAGAAACTCAGCTTTTTGATGTTTACTATAAGGGGAAATTTGTATATAGCTTTAAGCTTCCTGATGAAAAGAATGATAAAGCTGAACATGGAGACCGTAAAAGCCTTACCGGATACCTTTCCATAGACAGTAAAATGCCTGAAAATGGTCCGCTGGATTATACATATGCATTCAGGAATTATTTCTCTTTTTACATAGACAAGCATTATTGCGCATTGATAGATGATAAAATAGTTGTTGTTTCTTCTGTTGCAATACCGGCACATATAGAGATTCAGGATTTCAATTCCTACTTTTATCCTGAATTGAACTATCTAAAAGCCGTCGCTAAAAATATCAAAAATCCAAGCTACGAAACTTTTATTTTAAAAAAAGCCATTCCCCCGGCTATTGTAAAGGTTATCTCTCAATAAATAAAAACCAGGATTATTTCCTGGTTTTTTATTTTAAAGGATCTTCGACTGGGATGCTCTTTTGAAAATAAAACAGGACCAGAAATTTCTTTCCGGTCCTGTTTTTATTGCTAGAGATTTACAATCACTTTTCCGGCAACACGGTTGGTTTCCACCTCCAAATGTGCTATGGCAATATCTTCAAACAGAAATGTTTTATAAACAAATGGTTTCAATACTTTCTGCCCCAATAAGCCCGCAATTGCTTCCATAGTTTCTTTTTTAGACTGTACCATCATAAACTCAATATTCACCTTTTTCTGCCCGGCTCTGTCTGCAACATCCTCAGGAATCTCAGGAGTAGGAAGCGTTATGATAATTCCATTCTCTTTTACAACATCTACCGAATCAGATAGCGTTTTTCCCTGAAGGGTATCAATCACGATATCTACATCCTGCACTTTTTCATGAAAGTTTTCCGTTGTATAATCAATATGCTCATCAGTTCCAAGCGATAAAACAAAATCCCTGTTTTTACCGGATGATACGCCGATAACATATGCTCCGAAATGCTTCGCAATCTGAACAGCAAAATGGCCAACACCACCTGAAGCTGCATGGATCAGGACTTTATTTCCTTCTTTAATTTTAGCAACATCTACCAGCGCCTGATAAGCTGTTGAAGCTGCCATTGACGCTGCCGCCGCCTGCTGATGAGTAATATTCTGAGGTTTTAATGCCAGATGAGCCGCCGGAGCCGCAACATATTCTGCATACGCGTTTCCCCTTCCAAAAAAGTTAACCATCCCGAAGACTTCATCTCCTTTTTTAAAATCAGTTACGTTTTTCCCGGTTTCCACGACTTCTCCCGAGATATCCCATCCCAAAATAGCAGGTCTTTTTTCTTCAAAAATCCAATTCAGAACTCCTTCATAAGCTCTGGATTTTACATCTACAGGATTAATGCTTACAGATACTACTTTTACCAATACCTCATCATTTCCTATTACAGGTTTTTCTATTTCCGCAAATTGAAGATTTTCAACACCTCCTGCTTCGTTTAAAATAACAGCTTTCATTTTTTTTAATTTTAATTGTTGAACAAATGTAGTCTCATCATATCTTTACAGCAAGTATGTACTTTTTAGTAATCTACATACCAAAAACATACTAATACTGATTATCAAACCATTGAAAAAATGTTAAAAATAAAAAAAGTCACCAATGAGCCGTCCTGTCCTGTTGACTACGCTTTTAAACGGATTGGAGGAAAGTACAAAGGCCGTATTTTATGGTATCTTCATCTGAAGACGATTATGCGTTACGGCGAACTTCGTAAAACACTTTCTGACATTACCCCTAAAATGCTTACTCAGACTGTCCGGGAGCTGGAAGATGACGGACTCATCCACAGGGAAGTCTATCATGAAGTTCCTCCGAAAGTAGAATATTCTTTAACGGGAACCGGTGCCGAACTCATCCCTTTTATTGATTATCTTAGACTCTGGGGTGAAAATCAGATTGAAAAAGAGAGAATAAAAGGCTAAAACAGAGACCCGTTTCAGTCAGAGAACGGTTACTGTGATTTTATGTATTGTTCGTTTTGCTGCAGCATGATATTGTCTTTGTCCTCATATTTTCAATGATTAATATTTTAATTTCCATATAAACCATGAATGATCATCATGGTTTTAATTTTATGTATAAAGAGGCACCACTGGATATTTTTAATTAAAAAAAAACAAACCAGCAATTCATATTCATCTGAATATCAAAAAGTCGTAAATTTAGTAAAGGATAAAAACAGTGTTTTCACCCTTTTTTATAGTTGTGCCGTTAGCTAATTTTGTTCCATAAAATTAAAAACCATAAAAATGAAAACTTCCTTTTTTACTAAGACTTTAAGTTTGCTCTGTGCAGCATTTATTCTAACACTCTGTTTATTAAGCTGCACCCGCTGCTCTGAATCTCCTCAAGAACCCGTTAGTAACAGTTATAAAAAGAAACTGATCAGCTATCGTGAAGGCCGGGTCCTTTTTGATGAATACACCAGAACCAATCATGAAATTCTCATGAAGTACAGAAACGGAGAACCAGACTCCCGGTGGTACTGGTTTTCACTGGAAGACATGGAAGGATATATTAAGTATGTAAAAGAAAATGCAAAAAAACAGAAATTAAAAAATCCGGGAATCAGGATCTATATGGGAAAATATCCTATGAATCATCCTAAAAACAGAATGGCAAAACCGGAATATGCAGGTTATCAGACTATATTTTTAGTTCCTACTGCCCAAAAAAGAGAAAGAACCAATGCAATGTCCAGATCAGCCGCCACTGAGGAAAATACAGATGTACCATCCATAGAATCTATGAACATGACCAATCTGGCGCCTCCTCCAAAAACCTTGTCAGGAACAATGCCTTAAAAACACAAAATTATGAACTGGAATATTGAAACAGGGAAACAGATATCGATGATCCTATCCATCATAGTGATGCTTTTAATGGTCATAAAATATAGAAAAACCGGAAAGGAAAATTTATTTTTTATTATTGGATATCTGTTGTTTTCCCTGATTGATATTTTTTGTTATTTCTACTTCGACCTGACCAGGCTGCCTACGGACATATTTTATGTAATTGGTTTTTTGATGATTGTATTCTTTTTGTACTTATTTTATTATTACCAATTATTGTATGTTCCGTTGCTCAAAAAGATACAGACCGTCATTCTGGCTCTTTTTGTCCTTAATATTGCTGTAATGTTTTACACAGAAGATGATCTGCTCCATCATTTTTCTTTTAATATGCTGTATGTAGATATTCTTTTGTTGTTATTTTCAATTATTTTGTTCCTGTACCAAACCTTTAACTCTGATAAAATACTGGAAATCAAAAACTATTTACCATTCTGGATATCAGTGGCTTTACTGATCTTTTTTATTGGAAGTATTCCAATACTCTTTTTCAGAACTACTGTTTCGGAGACTATATATTTCTTCATTTTATTTATGCTGAATCTGATCAGTAACGGTATACTCATCTTAGGTTTAATTTGGAACAAACAGGAGAAAATCAGATAAAACTTCTTAGATATGGAAGAGAATAATTTGGTCATCATCTTTACAATTACCTTATTTATCGTTGTTTTGACAATGATCTTCATCTATGCTGTTTTCATCAAGAAAAAAACAACATTGCTGATAGAACAAAAGGAAAAAGATCTGCGTTTTGAAAAGGAACTTGCCACTTCTCAGGTAGAAATGAAGGAGCAGACCCTGAATTATATAGGACAGGAATTACATGATGATCTGGGACAAAAACTTTCTGTTGTACGTCTTCGTCAAAATCAGCTGATTACCAAATTAAAAAACAACGAAAAAGAGGACCTGATTGAGCTCAATGAACTGTTGGGAGAATGTATACAGGATATAAGAAACCTGTCTAAAACATTAATTACTGAACAGATCATTCATTTCGGACTGGCAGAATCTGTTGAAAGAGAAGTTCATAGGATCAAAAAACTGAAATTATTAAAAATAGAATTCATTACTCAGAAACAGGATATTGATATTTCCCCAAAACATGGGTTGATTCTCTTCAGAATTATCCAGGAAAGCATCAACAATATTCTAAAACACTCCAAAGCCAAAAATGTTTCCATACAAATGGAAGATGACTGTGAAAAATTACACATCAGCATTTCCGATAACGGAAAAGGCTTTGATACAAGCATTATTCAGGATGGCTCAGGATTAAAAAACATGGAACTGAGAGCAAAACTGATTCATGCCGAACTTTCTATACACTCAGAATTAAATAAAGGAACACAAACTCTGATAACCTATCATAAAAATTTATTATGAAAACTATTCCCATAGCGATCGTTGATGATCATACTTTAATTTCCAAAGCCTTGGAAAATATGATCACAGAAAACACTCAATATCGGGTCATTATGAATCATCCCAACGGAGAAGAATTTATTGCAGGTGTGGAAAAAGCTTCTGAATTACCCGCCGTAGTCCTGATGGATGTTAATATGCCTTATAAAAATGGTATAGAAACTACAGAATGGCTTACCGAACATTACCCCGATATCAAAGTCATTGCCCTTACCATGGATGATGATGAAAAAGTTCTTATCAGAATGCTTAAGGCAGGTGCTAAAGGGTATTTACTGAAAGATATGCAGCCTTCTATCCTTTTCCAGGCCATAGAAACTGTATTTGAAAAAGGGAGTTTCTATACTGATTTTGTTGCCCAGAAATTATTGAAAGTAAAAACAGAAGAAATGAAAAATGCTTCTCTTCTTTCTGAACTGAAAGACAGAGAGAAAGAGTTTATAAAGTGGGCTTGCAGTGAACTTACCTATAAAGAGATTGCCGACAAAATGTGCCTGAGTCCGAAAACTATAGATGGCTACCGAGATTCGGTTTTTGTAAAACTGGATATAAAAAACAGAGCAGGTCTGGTACTTTTTGCCTTGAAACATGATCTTTGTTGATTGAATATTCTCATTTTTAATCTTATTTCTTATACTATAAAATAAACATCTTTACATTCTATTTACGTATCCGGCAGCTTTTCAAGCTGCCGGATTTTTAATTCATAACAACCTCACAAACAGATAAAAAGGTGTTTTACCTTTTTCAAAATACGGTTTTCTCCTCTGTTTTCGTCCTGCAGAATAAAGGAATTTTGTCATAGAAAAAAACAGAAAGGCAGAACCCGAAAAGCCGAAACAGAGTAGGGAATATTTTTAAAACTAATACAATGAAAAAAGCACTTATCGTAGGTATTAATGATTATGCACCCATCGGATACGGAGGTCCGGATCTTAATGGCTGTGTAAATGATGCAAGAGATATGGCAAATACATTGGTAATCTGTGGTTTTAGCCCGGCAAAGATTAAAATCCTGACCAATCAGAATGCCACAAGAGCGAATATATTAAACTATCTGAAATCCATGATCAGCACCAGTGTAAAAGGTGATTCTCTTGTTTTTTATTATTCGGGACACGGAACCAGAGTGGCTAATATCGGATCGGATCTGGAACTGGATGGTCTGGACGAAGCTATTTGTCCACATGATTATGCCAATAACGGTGTTATTCGCGATGATGATTTTAAAACAGTTCTCAGCAAACTGAAAGCGGGAGTCAATATGGAAGTGATCTTCGACTGCTGTTATTCCGGAACAGGAACCCGAAAAATGGATCTGGGACTGGAAGCGGATCTTCTCAACGAAACCGCCCGTTATATTCCACCAATGCTGGAAGATGAATTTTACCTGACGTATGCCAGTGAAATGGAAACTTCTAAAAGTTCAAAAAAATCAACTGTTCTTACTAAAGCTCTTGTTCCTGTGGCCGGAATGAATCATACTTTATGGGCTGCAGCTAAAGACAATCAGGTTTCTATGGAAGGGAATATCAGCGGACAGATACGTGGGTATTTCACCTACCATTTCTGCAAAATATTACGTGCTACCAATGGGAATATTGTTAGAAAAACGCTTGATAAACAGGTTGCTATTGCATTGGCAGCTATGGGAGCAGCGCAAATCAATCAGACAGAAAGCATCACTACAGAATTTTCACAAAAAATATTCACTTAATCATATCATTATTAGAGGCGGAATCCGAAAAGCCATTAAAAGAGTAGGAAAACACTAGATTAAAAATAATAATCATGTCAAAAATCGAAAACAACAACCCAATGACAGCAGAAGAAGTTTTAAGACTTAGAACTGTTAAAGCAAAATCAACTGAAAAACCAGAAGCAGTTGAAAAATTATTTAAGCAGGCTCCCGCTATGGAAACCATCAACGGAAGAACTTTTCCTAAAGGGATGAAAACAATAGGAATGCCTATGGATGAAAAAACAGCGGAAATCCGAGCTCTGGAAACTGATCATTTCTATCCTACCCATGCTGATTTTGAATACAATCCAAAACTTGAACCGAAAAGAGACCGTAAACCAAAATTCATTGACAGAGATTCTTTCCTGACTCCGGAAAATGCAAGAACTATTTTTGGAGCAGATCAGAGAAAAGTATATAATTCTACCGCCTATCCATGGAGATGTGTTGGCAGAGTGGAAAGTTCTTTAGGCTCAGGAAGCGGTGTAATGATCGGACCAAGACACCTTCTTACCTGTTCTCATATTGTTGACTGGCAACCTAATAATACTACAGGATGGCTGAAATTCACTCCAATGTATTATAACGGCAGTGCTCCTTACGGAACGGCCTGGGGAACATTGACTTATTACAAATATAAAGTGGCAGGCCCATCTATTGATTCAACAGAGATACAATACGATTATGTAGTGATTGTATTAGACAGACCTATCGGAAACAGCACAGGCTGGTTAGGATCAAAATCATATTCTGATTCATGGGATGGAGGAGCTTACTGGACTCACGCAGGATACCCGGGAGACCTTACAGGAACACAAAGACCAACGTACCAAACAGGTATCGCACTGGATGGAGATTTCTGGAGTGCTGATGACAACGAAAGCATGAGCCATAAAGCAGATATCTGGCCTGGACAAAGCGGAGGTCCTTTTTGGGGATATTGGGACGGCTCTCCGTATGCTGTAGCTACTCAAAGCGCGCATAATCCAAGCGATAATTTTGCAAGTGGCGGCTCAGATTTAGTCAATCTGGTCATCAGAGCTAGAAATGAACATCCTTAATTTATTTTTTTAGTTTAAATAACCCCGACCCTTTTAAAGGCGTGCGGGGTTTTTATAATTTTTGTGTTGTAGATAAATAAATATGTTGTTTATTTAGATTTTATAGTCGTTCTAAAAACCTCATATTCATTAGGTTCTTCAGTTTTAAAATTGCACGTAGTAATAATCTCACAATCTTTTATGTCATTTTCTTTTAAACTGGAAATTATTTTCTTTTTCATCTTTGGATCAATACATATAGATTTCAAAGGATTATTATAAAAATTAATCCCATAAATATTTACCGAGCTGATTTTCAATGATTTTAATTTATTTTCATCTAAATAAATATTTTTTAATCGTGTATTTTTTATTGCATCGAGTGAAGATATCATATTTGAATCCAAATCTAAGTCTTCCAATGCTGACAATTCTGTAATATTTAAATCTCTTAATTGATTGTTGGCAGCAAGTATAGATTTGAGCTTAAAATTATTTTCAAAAATTATCTTTTCTACCTTGTTATTTTCAATATCTAATGATTGCAGATAATAACAATTTGAGATATTCACTTCTCTCAATTCATTGTTGTGTAAAAAAGCATCTTGTACAACCGGAAAATTAGTTAATTCTATCTTTTTAATTTTATTATTTTCAACAGAAATTGCTTTTAAAAGTGGAGAGAAAGAAATTTCTATATTCTCAATTCGATTATTGGCAAATAAAATTATTTCCAACGACAGACAATTTTTTAATTTCACATTTTTAATACCAGATTTCTCTGCCATTATTGATTTCAGTTTCTGTTTATTATTTAAACTAAACATTTCAATAGAATTATTTTCTATTTCTAAATCGGTCAGGTTTTCCAAATAATTTAACTCATCAATTCGATAAATAGAATTATTAGAACAGTTCAAATAGATTAAATTTTTGAATTGGAAATATCTAAATAAAATATTTTTTCGGCTTCATTTTCGTCTATTTCTTTATCATTATTCTGATCAATAATGATATATTTTTCATTTATATCCTTGGCTACTTTTTCAAGTAAAAGTTTACTTTTAAAATTAGGGTCATTAAAATCTATTTTTGCTGAATAACCTTTAAATGACAGTAAAATAAATAGTATTAATATTTTCTTCATAACTTATTTTAAATTGAACCTGTTTAAACTGAAAATTTACAACTTGTTTCAGTAGCAGTTCTAGCGTTTACAAATTCACCGGATCAAAAAATCCATCCTGATCTTCTTCCAACTGTAATAATTTATTTTTATCCTTTTTATAAAGCATAATATTTTCTTCCACAGAAATAGCAGTCATCATTTTATATACATTTAGTGTATCTTTCTCAATAATAATAGGACCATTTCCTGCTAAGACATTAGAGAAATTATCTTTAATATCCTTTACCTGCCAATAAAATATCCAACCAAAAGAATGTTCTTCTGTAAGTTGGTCATAGATTATTATATCAGGCTCTCCCATATCATTCCATATTATTAACTTATTTTGATAATCAACAAAGCGTTGCATCTTTGCTTTTGCTTCTTCTTTTGTATACATAATTTATTTTAGTTTGTTGGTAAAAATTGATAATAATCGTATATTAATTTTGCTCTTTTCCCTTTTTGTCCATCAAGAAATTTAATCACTCCGTTTTCATTAATTACATTAAAGTAATGTCCCATATTTGTTCCTTCTTTATATCCAAAAATAATTCCTCTTCTACCTGGTTTTAAATCTTTTATTAAGTCATTTAAATTAGTTGTCCAGTTTGAAAACTTAGTTCCGAATTCTTTCTCTAAAATTATAGGCTTTGTACCTTCATGTAAAGAAACATAATTTTCCCATTTCCCATTTCTAAATCGTTTCTGAATTGTATAGGGTAATGCAGATGCTGGCTTTCCTGCTAATATAGCATCTGTTGCAATAGCACAGTTTGCACAATTAAATTTTCCTTCCTGCAAATTAACTTTCCAAATAGAAAATAATTTTTTACTTATTCCGCCCCCTTCTATTTCATCTAAAGATTTTTTTTCTACATTTTTCTTTTTGTCTATTTTCTCCTGAATCCTCTTCTGCTTGTCCTTCGCCATCTTCTGTTTAGGAGACAAACCATGATCCGCAACCTCTTCTCCAAAGCCAAAGACCTCATTTAAAATCTTTTCTAATTTAGAAAAAATTTCTTTTGATCCTTTTTTAAATTCACGAAGAATCATTCGAATAAATTCTATAATCCTGTTGAGAGCGTTCTCAGCTGTTGTAATCGCCTTGGTGATCTTTTCCAGCGGATTTAGGATAAAGCTTTCTACGGATTTGGCCAGCTTGGCGACTGCTACTGTTCCACCTGTAAGAAGTGTTTCCACAATAATATCAATAATAATCCCAATGATATAGCCATAATAGTAAGCTGCTTTTTCCAGCATGATCTGAGGAATCTTTTCTTCCACCCACTTTACCAGACGGATAATGGTTTTGAGCTGGAAGGTAATACATTGCTTAAAGAACTCTACATAATCAAAGGTAAGAATACCTTCAAACAGGTCTTCCATTAATTCCAGAAACATTTCACCGTATTCTACTTTTCTGTCATTCACTTTATCCATTGCGGCGACTGCTTTGAAGATAAAGCCGATGATGGAGAAAATTCCCGCAATAATATCAATCAAACTGTTATAGATTCCACAAAGAAAAGCATTGGCAATCTGATAGTTTCTGTAAACAATATGCTGCATTCCGGTGAGCGGATCTGCAATGAATTTCTCCAGTTTGTTGATCTGGTTAAAAAAGAAGGTCAGGGATTTGTTGATTCTTTTATAGATAAAAGCGGGGAAGAAAGTTTCAGCGTTTTTCAGCAGACTATTAAAAACTTCTTTTGCTTCGTTGATGCTTTCAAAAAAAGATTTTACAATTTTGGCATTTATTTTTTTCTGCCCTGCAAGATTTTCATAAGGATTCTGAGAGGCTTTATGTTCATAAAAATCTTTTATCTCTTTATAAAATACCTCCGGAATAAAAGCAGGATCGTATTCTCCTTCTTTGGGACTGGGATTCCATCCATTTTCTGAGATCCTTAGTTTGACTATGTTTTCGGCAATACCTTTTGTAAAAAAAGTTGAAGCTGCTTCTAAAGCTTCCTGCTTAAAAAAACTGAATATTTCTCCAATGCTTTTATCTTTCAAACCCAGAAACCAGCTTATAAAATCTATTTTATTTCTGTAAATACCTTTTTCAATAAGATTTTTGAGTGATTTTGGCGTAACGGTTACCTCATGTTTTCTTGTAAAACTGAGAATGTCTGCAAAAGACATATCCTTTTTATTTGTAAGCCCTGCTCCCGCTACAGCACGCATTACCGTATTATGATTGTAACGGTCATCAATTTCTAAAAATAGAATCAGTTCATTGCTATTGGGTAATGCTTCCAAATAACGCTGCAAAAGAAAAGCTCCGTTTGTACTGGCAAAAAGAACAACATCAACTCCGGCTATGGTCTGGCTGAATCTGCTTTTGTACACAACAACTTCTTCGATATTTCCTCCAAATACAGGATCATCCGAATAGATCTGAAATCCATTACCGTCTACAACGGGTTTTCCTCCGTAGTAGGTATTGGCAATTTGCCTTGAGGTTTTTTGTTTTAATTCTGGAGGAGATTCCTGATTCGGAAAAATTGTCCCGGAGGAATCAGGATTATTTGCGAAATCCGTGATGTTCCTCAATAGAGGATTATTTAAAATTTCTAAACTCATTTTGTGATTTTTAAGGTGAATAAAGGCAGGGCTTTAACGCCCTGCCAGTAGAATGATCATTTAATAATCAATGTATTAAGAAAGCCTGTTCAGCTCAATACTTTTGGTTTCTACAAATTCCTGTAAATAGCTTTTCAGAAGATCCAGAAAACCTACTTTATTGTTCTTAACAAGCCAAAGCATGTAATGATGAGTATTCACTTTGAGGATAGTGGTTTTAGGGTTCCCTTCCTCATCCAGCAAAGGATTTTGTGTCTCTTCTTCTACTACAGGAACAAATATTCTGTCAAAGTTTTCATCTCTAAGGCTTGACCATTCTTCTTCTCCAATCATCCATTCCGGAGTTGGAAGGTTGGAAGGTTCTATTTCATTGGTTTCTTTATTTCTTAAAATCTGCTGATAAAAAAGATAGGTTCTTGGCAGGTCTGTGTCTACTACCATTTTATTGATTCTGATAAACCTGTTAAAAGATGGAAGTAAAGGATGTTCAGTGATCTGAATTTCCCCTAAGTTAAGATCTGTAGCTTCGATTTCGTTTAAAAGTTGCTGTACCTGCTGAGGTATTAATAATTTTTCTTTCATTGTTTTAAAATTTTGCTGTTAAATAATAGTGTCTATAAAATCATAGATCCTGTTTGATTAAAAGGCAGAATTTTAAGGCTCTGCCTTTTTATTGATTTTATCTCAAAAGTTTGATATAGGTTATAGTTTATACAATTCAACGATATTAGCGCTTACCCCTGTATTTCCCATTGTGTTCATATTGTACATTCCAAAGGCAACCGGGCCTGTATATCCTGTTTTGGTATAGGTGACTGTCTTATTATTGAAATTGACAATAACCGTCCAGCTTCCCCCACGTCTTATAAATGTTGCATTAAGGGCATAAGTGGGCTCCGCAGTAGTGACTGCTTCGGCTGAATTATCAGGGAATATTTTTCCCATAGGATACCAGTAAGATTGAACCAGCCTAACGTTTGCAACTGTTTGATTTAATAAGTCTACTCCGTTGGCTGCATTTACTAATCCAACAAAATGAGTCATTGTTCCGAAACCATTAGGCCCGCCAATTGTTGCTGTTTTACCTGTAATTTCAACACTCATGTAAAAATCTTCATCTGCCCCAATCAGTTGATTTGTCTTTCTGGCTGCAATGAAAGTTGAATCATCGGCAAGTTCCTTAACATTACTGTCAGAACTATAGCTTACAGCAGCTCCTGCCTGTGTAATGGCGGGCGATACTGCATTATTGTATATTTTCTGTTCCCAAACAATGTTATTGAGAGCAATACGCTGTATCTGGCTTACTACACGGATGGTAAAGCTTGTCAGATACCACGCTACACCATTCCACAATCTGATTTTATATTCTCCTACAGGAATATTTTTGAAATTGTAATAGAATGTTAAGTCAATTCCATTGGTGTACAACTGAACCTGGGAACCTGGGATTGCGGTAACAACAGTAGCTGTATCAGCAGAAACACTATCCTGGGTACATAACTCCACTTTAAAGCTGGTGGATGGAAGGTTTAAATTCGCTCCTTTTAAGTTGATCCAAAACGGTCTGTCTGTTTTATCCACAATTGGTGGTGATATAACAGCTACACTCATCGTGTCAGTGCTCCAACCTCCGTTCATTTTCGTTTTCCATACTAATCTTTCAGCTTCCGTCATTTGATTGGGCATTTCCAACAGTAGGTTTTTACTGTCTACCACAGCGTTTAAACCACTGGTATTTTGAACCATAACTTTTTGAAAATTGGCAGTATCAGAATTCTTATTGGGTAACCCAGATAATACATAGGGATTTCCTAAGGTATTGATTGAAAATGAAGCATTAAGGGTATGACTTCTTGCTGCACTGTTGGACAGGTTTGCATTCATCATATTCTTTCCCAGATCACCTGCCGGAAGTTTGGCAACATTTCCATTATCATTCAATCCTATGATTTTAGGATAATCCTGGGCATTCCCATCTGTCAGAGGAATTTCTAGTTTCTTAGCTAATTTCTCTGTTGTTTTGATATTATACTGAGCCTGGCTTGCTATTCCTTCTGCTAAAAGGTCAGCATTTGAAATACTGACATGGCTATCAGCTAACTCCAGAGGAATAGTTCCATCAACAACGGCATGGGTTTTTAAATCTCCGTTTTCATCAACGGCATAATCCGTATAAGACAGGGAACCCGGAGCTGCCACCTGGTAAATAGCATTCGTTTCCCTTTCTCCAATGGGAGGTAATTCATTGACACGTATAATTTTTCCTATAATTGGCATTTTTTTATTTTTTTTAGGTTAATAACTATTTTATTTCCAGTCTCCTGAAATAACTTTCTGTCCTTCCAGTGATTCTACTCCAAGGAGGTTATTGTTAGGTTCGAAATTGAATCTGTCTTCAGTAATTACTTCGGAAGGCACTTCAAAATCATCTGGATTCTCGGTAGTAAATGGCAATGCGTGAGCGACTTTCAGTCCAATACTTTCTGCCTGAAGAATATTTAAAGTAGTAGGAAGTCTGGTGATCCATGGTTTTCCATGTTTTTTCCCTTTTGGCTGCTTCATTTCATCTACAATTGATAAATAAAGGTCATTTCCGATTACAGGAACTTCTCCACCATTCCAGATCTTTCCAGTTGCTAAATAAAATTGTACAGCAGTCTCAAAGCCAGGGCGCACCGTAGCAACCACTCTGGCCATACCACTTTGTAAAAATGCCTTGAAAACAGGATCTGTATTCTCTGCTTTATATAAATCTGACCAGTTTTGCTTATTCCCCCAATAATAAGGGTACAGATAATAGGATAAGTTTTCCCATTCAAAAGCCTGCTCCATGAATTTTACAAAAGCTGCATACTGATCAAGATCTTTAAACAACTTGGTTTCATAATCTGTGAATGAACTTCCTTGTGTCAAACCTGACAAACCATAACCATGGATAGAATTTGCAGCTCTGTCTGACATATAGGAAATACAATTTTTTCTAAGAACAGTATTTTCAATCTGTCTGTAAAAATTAGGATTTGAATCTTTAATTGCAGAGGCTTTATTTTCTTCTTCAGAAACCGCGTTATTATATTCTATTAAAGCCACTTCATAAGCATCAATAATAGCCTTGAAAGTCTTTAACTGCCATTGTTTTTTAGCATCTTCTGTAAGTATACATGTGATAGAAAGCGACGTTTCAAAAGAATAAAATCTATCCGTAGAAATACTGACTGATACATCTCCTGTGTATCCCACAAAAGTTCCCGTTTTGCTAAAACCTGGCGTTGTAATGCCACTAACAATGCGCTGATCTGCGATATTAATATTTAATAATGAACTGACATACTCTTTTCCTCCACCACTGATTGAATATTCTGTACTGATATATCCCTCCGGAATTTTTACAACATCCTGTAATCCAATAGCACTTGATGCTCCCCCAGTTTCACTCATATCGGGAGCTTTATCTCTACCATATGCAAAACCTTTGGTTACTTTGATATTGTTTTGTAGAAAGTTTTCAATTTCCACATTGTATTTGCTGATCCAGTATTTCAAAGTTGTCTCATTGGAAAGCGCACTGAAATCTTTCATAGGCATTACATCAGAAGTTCTCGGATCTTCAGGTTTTACAAACTTACTTTTTGTCATTCCCAACAAATGCAATTTTGCAGGCTCTGGAATCATAAACTCAAACATCATACGTTTACCATAATCATAGATCTGATTCTTCATCAATTTATCTACCCATCTGTAAACACCTACTACATGTTTATCTCCTTTTTTGTTATCAAAACCATGAGTGTTATTTTCTTCAAATTCCTCAATAATTTTCTCAATCCTTTCTTCATGAACTTTTGTGACAATCCTGTCCATAGCTCTTGATGTAATGTCTTGAGCCTGAGTAGTAGCTTGTCTTGTGCTCTCATCTCTGGAACTATGACTGGCGTTGCCTAATGCCATACTTGTGTTAATATTATAACTACCTCCATCATAGCTGGCATTTACTCCAAACTGAGTATTACTGTCTGATGCTTCCTGCATCATTTTAGCGATCTCATTCTGCATTTCAAAACGGGTAGCTGTTGTAGTATCAGTAAGCTGTTCTCTCTCTGTATCAGAAGATGTAGTCGTTGTATTTTCACTTCTTCTTAATCTTCTGGTAGATTTCTCACGATATTCCCGAGCCATAATATTTTCAATATGAGCCACTTCCCCTTCAACATAGGCATGAGTAGTCTGCTCCACCTTCAAATAATCTGCAATACCAATTTGTTTGAACCCAAATCCTGAAGGAATAAAATTATTTTCATCATCGGTCTTCACAGGTTCATCTTCTTCCACCTCAAGCAAAAATTTGTCAGACAAACAAGATCTGGCCTGTAATTTATTTGCATAAATATTTGCCAGTTTTCCATTAGTGAACATAATTTTAATACTTAAAGAAGCATCCTGAATCGTATTTAAATCTAATCCCGGCATACAAAGATCATTTAAGAAAATAGTATTCCCTGATCTGGATTTCATAAAATAATCACTATTAAAATCTGATGAGCCATTATTAGGAGTTAAAGTATAAGAGATATTATTCACCTCCCAGGATGAATCCGGAACTGTAAGTGCCATATCAAATGTAAATCCCTGATGAACATACTTTGGACAAATCTGGTAGGTAAAAGGAACTGCAATTGTTCTTGCTACAGGAATAAAAACTCCTCCTATGCTACTATAGGCCTCATTATACGTATCAGTATTTTCAACAATTATATTATTAGATCTTTCGACCGCTTCTTTAACTAAGAAATCAATCTCTGAAAAAGTGTTTCTTCCTTCTAATAAATTGTTAAGATTCAAAGAATTTGATTCTGCAGAACGTGCCTTTTCCAGATCTGTTTGGAAATTATATCCCAACACATCAAACAATGCATCCAGGTTTTCTGGTTTTATTGCTCTTAATAAAGAATCTGCTTCTATTTCCGGCCTGAACTGAAAATTAAACTTTGGTAATACCGGTTCAGGAATACTTGGAATTTGCTGACATGGATCTGCAAGATCATATTTTACATCAGGATTTCTTACCTGACAGTATTTATCTCTGTTTGCTATCACTTCCCTATTGTATTCCTCAATAATAGGAGCAATTTCGTTTTGGTAAGCCTCTTCTCTGGCTGTGTATTCTTTTTGATATTCTGCCTTATACAATCTTTCAATAGTCGAAAGGTTTTTCTTTAAAGCTTCATATTTGTCAATTTTAATTTTTGCAGCAGAAATAAATTGTTGTCTTTTCATTTCTTCTGTGGGAAATGTTTCTTTAGGCCCGTCAGCTACCATTCTTGAAACAGCTTGCGACGTAGAAATAATCTCATCTTCCATCATAAGCTCTTTAGGTAGAACAACTCTTGCTTCAAGGGCCGTTTTCATTTGCTCTTCATTGGATACAGAAATAATATGATGAGCCAATAGCTGTTGCATGACAACTTCCTTGACATAAAAATCTTTCTGAGTTACCACCTGGTAAATTAAATTATTCCATAAACCAATCATGGGTGGCGCTACAGGAGCTGCCTGTGGATCAATTAACACTGCTTTTTTAGCAATAACCTCCTCATATGTACATGTATTTTTATTTTTTGCTAACCAGGTTCCAAATGCATAATAGGCCTTATAGGTTCTTTTGAAACCTTCCAAACTATTTAAGCTGTTTGGATCTGTTGAAATACGTTCAGGGTTATTTACATAATTAGCTGCACACGTTTGTAGTAATTTTTGTTTCAATCCGGTTCCATTAACAACCGGAACATAAAAAGCATTATCATTTTTAAGATCCTGAGGAATAACAATAAATCTTTTATCTTGTTGGGTATCATCCGATAATTCTGGACTTCTTAGGCTTACAAATCTGAAAAGCGTTTGTGAAGGTGTGTTTTCTACAGGTGCGCCTGTAGTATTATTTTCCATTTCGTTCATTTTGTGTAATTTTGTGTAGATTAAAATAGGTTGAGATCTGAAGTTCTTTTTAGTAGAGTGCCTTCAGGTTTTAGCCTTATTTTTTTAGGTGGTTTCCGGCTAAAGATTTCCACCAGGTCTTTTTAAGTCAAGTTTCATTCCTGTGTTTTTTTCTTGAAGCAAAGATCACCCCCAGAAGCGACAAAACTTGACGTATAAAAATATTTAGGTAAAATTTTCACAACAATAAAAAAACCACCAAATAGGTGGTTTAAAATGTATGTTCTATATATGATCTTGTTGAAGATATGATTTAAGAAATAAAGAGACTATCTTTTGAAACAGCTTTTTCTATATTTTGAGTATTCTAGGCTTTTTCCAATTCTTCTAATATTTTATCCATTATTTCTTGTGTAGTAAAATAAATTACATCATTTCTTGAATCATCATACTTTTCATTTTCATTTTGAACGAGTAATTTTGTTATTTCAGGAACTGTATCTGTGAATGTTAAACGAACAATACCCCCATATCCTTTTGGGATAACACCAATATTATCTCCTTTTTTTAAAGAAACAAAATCTAATTCTGCATCAATTTTTTGATAGCCTTTGACATCCTTTCTTCTAAAAGCTATATTAAATTTTGTTCCAATAACAAAATCAAAATCACTTCTATTATTATCTAAATAAAGTTGTTTTTCTTTATTTATTGTTGGCAAATCATAATATTTAATATCTGATTCTGAATGTGCTCTGTGCGAAAAAAGAAAGGGATTAAAAACTAACTTTTTTTCATTTAGCTTTTCAAAAACTTCATTAGTTAATATATTCATAAATTTTATTTTTTAAATTTAATAATCTTTTTATAGAATTCCTGTGCTTCTTTAGGTGTTAATTTTTTAGTCTCTTCTAATAGCATATTACTGTTAGGAATAGAGTTACTTGTAATTGTTTTAGGAATATCAATTCCGTATAATTCATTAACTAATTTCCTTGCATCCTCTATTGAAATCTCCTTTACAGCGAAATTAGATAAATTTTCTGGTGAAGTATTAACAATAACTTCTAATTCTTTACTAACTCGATAGTTAGTGGCTTGTAAATTTAGACCTTTTAAATCTTTTGGTACATAAACTTGCAAAACACCTTTTGTTCCAGGTTTAGATGAGGATTCTATCCCGAAGATCACTGCTCTGATCGGATCTGTTGAAGTTGAAGCTCCATATTCTATTGAGTTAATATTTCCTGTAAAGAGTTCTCCATTTATACTTCTTGTTGTTCCTCTGAAGAGTGCTTGTATTCCTACTTTCTCCAAATCTTCTGCCATTACATTCTGATCTACTTTTCCTAAGAATTCTATAAGTTCTTCTACAGTTTTTATTTTCCTACCGCTTAAAATTCTTGATAAAATGGCTACTCCTCTCGCAATTCCTGCTCCAAATTCAGGTAACAGTCCTGCCGCAATATTATTCAGAATTATCCAAAATTCTTCGTCTATTTTTTTATTAGTAAAATATTCAGCAACAAAACAAGGAATATATAGCTCTTTACCCTCCTTAACTACAATTTTCATAGGACTGAAAGGACTTTCAATCTTATTTCCAATTTCATTTTGAGCATAATACATTGAAAAAGAATCTTGATCATGGGCAAATAACGCTGTACCTACCTTGTACTTTTTTTCTTTTTCTAAATAATAAGCAAAACCAGTATATCTTATAAATGGATGATTAACTTCATTAGAAAGTTTGTATTCCTCATAATCAATATCAAATTTCCATGCTTGTTTAAGCTGTTTATTTGTCCAGTTTTTAAGACCAATTCTTGAAAAAATTGTAATTAATTCTTCTATATATTTATTACTGAATTTTTCAAATACTTGGCGGACAACCTCAGGATTTTTATTGATTTGATTATACCACCAATTCGCATTTTTTACCCCTTTTAACAAATTAAGAATTGAAATATTTTCATTAGTACCAATTGTATCAATAGCCTTTTTAGAAAAAGAAACAAAATCCTTCCAAAGCATTTCATCTGTAAGAGCTTCCAAAACAAATTCAGGAATGTTCTCATATAAGGCATCAATAATATCAGGGTTGCTTTTAGAGGTTGCAAAAAAATGTTTATAATACCTGATAATATCATTTTTCATTTGCTGGGCTTGTGAATTACCTTTTATAATTCTTAAAAATTCAATGAAAGTTTCTGCATTCCCTGTATAAAGCTTTATTGCAATGTATTCATCATTCAATTTGAAATCATATGGACTTTCAGTTGCATCTGTTTGTGCATCAGAAAATTTCTTGTCCTCTCCATCTTTATATATAAAATTGAGATTATAGATTACTTTATAATTGTCAAAATAAATTCCAAAATTGTAAGAATTACTCAGTAAATTCTTTCTAGTGTTTAATTTGGCTAAATCAAAAGTCACCTGAATTTCCGTATCATTCTTTTTATACACAAAGGGTTTGTTATTTTTAATACTATTGAATACAGGAGTACCAAATGAAGATAAGCCTGAATAGATTGTTTTATCTTCCAACAAATACTTTTCTGGCTCAAATAGAAAGCTTTTTATTAGTCCTAACTTTTCTTTTAAATCTTTTGCAAGAAGTTCGTAATTAATACCACCTGTATAAAAGTCTTCAGATAAAGCATCATAGTCTTCTGTTGTGGGTTTATAAAAAGCACTTTTCTTTCCAAAAGGCGTACTTAATGCGTACTCATTGGAGATTTCATCAAATGTTTTATTAGTTCTTATTCCCTCAAAAGGGTCTTTGCCACTCCCATAAATTCCTTTTTCAAGCTCTGCAAACTGTATAATACGACTTCCTCGAAGTATCCGTTTGCTTTCTTCGTCAAAATCGTTAAATTCATCTAAAATATTTTTCATATACTCATGTTTAGTTGTGTGTTTTCTTGAAACATTCCTAAAAGCAAAGATCATCCCCAGAAGCGACAGAACTTGACGTGTAAAAAAGATTATTTTTATATTAATCCTTTGGAAGAAAAACTTTAGTATTATCAATATGTTTAATACATTTGTTTAAAACATACTTCAGATGAATTTCGAACAGATCAACTTACACCTTGAAGCTTATAAAGAACATGATCAGATTCTGGATGCAGCAAAATATCTGATTCATTCTTTTGAACTGGAGCATGAAAACTTTGCAGGGTTTGGCTTCAGAGAAGAACTTTCTCCTACCTCGATGCTTCTTACCGCAGAAGGTGAATTGGGAGGACCGCAAACAGTCATGATCCCACGAAATTTATTTGATTTTGACCTAAATCTCGTCCTTAATATGGTGGCTCATGAAATGCTTCATGTAAGACAGAAAGCCCCTGGGCATGTAATTGAAGACAAAAATGAAAGAGAATTCCAGGCCTATTATGAAATGCTTTTTCATAAAGTCTTTCCACAGATTCCCGAGGTTTCGGATTTCCATAAAAAATTCTTTGGGGGAAAAGCCTTGGAATATTACAGAAGAATGGGTGAAGGTTCAGAACTACAACAAAAATATGCAGAACAGAAAACAGAAGTAGAACATTTAATCAACGAATTACCATGACAATAAAACCAGATATCACCTGGGCTGATTTTGAAAAAATAGATATCAGATGTGGGACTATCCTTTCAGTAAATGATTTTGAAAAGGCCAGAAACCCATCTTATCAGCTGGAAATAGACTTTGGAGATTTAGGAATCAGAAAATCCTCTGCACAAATAACCTCTCTTTATGAAAAAGATGAACTTATCGGAAAGCAGATCTTAGCGGTAGTCAATTTCCCTAAAAAACAGATCGCCAACTTCTTCAGTGAGTGTCTGGTATTGGGATTATATGGTGAAGACAAAAAAGATGTCACTCTTTTAGCCCCTTCATTACCTACAAAAAATGGAATGCAGGTAGGATAGACAGCAAATAAAAAACACATATGATACAAAACATCCCTTTAGAAAGAGTTTTATTCCTTGATATTGAGACCGTTCCACAGGCCGAATCCTGGGACAACTTATCTGAAACAGAGCAATATCTGTGGGATAAAAAGACCAGATTTCAAAGAAAAGAAGACATCTCCGCAGAAGAGTTTTATGACAGGGCCGGTATTATGGCCGAGTTTGGAAAAATCATCTGTATCTCCATCGGAATGCTTGAAAAGAATGAAACTCTTAAAATAAAAAGCTTTTCAGGGCACGATGAAAAGAAAATGCTTCAGGAATTTGGCGAAATCTTCAACAGTCCAAGGCTTCACAATGTTATTCTCTGTGCTCATAATGGAAAGGAATTTGATTTCCCATGGATTGCCAGACGATATCTTATCAACGGGATCCTCCCGCCGGCTCCGTTTCAGATGTTTGGAAAGAAACCCTGGGAGGTTCCTCACATAGATACGATGGAACTGTGGAAGTTTGGGGATTATAAAAGTTTTGTATCACTGGAATTACTGGCTCATGTCTTTGGAATTCCCACCCCGAAAGATGATATTGACGGCTCAATGGTTTCATCAATTTACTACATAGAAAAAGACTTGCAGAGAATTGTAGACTATTGTGAAAAAGATGTCTTAACTTTGGCAAATATTTTCCGGCGCATGCGTCAGGAAGATTTGTTGAAAAGGAATATCAATCTAGATTAAAAAATGAAATTTACAGACGATCAAATTGCTGACATTGGTGAGGAAATCATTGGTGTACTGAAAACCGTATATGACCCCGAAATTCCGGTAGATATTTACGAATTAGGACTGATTTACGATGTTCAGATCTCCGATGATGCTGACGTAAAAATTATAATGACCCTTACTACTCCCAACTGTCCTGTTGCAGAAACTCTTCCTCAGGAAGTAAAAGATAAAGTGGCTGAAGTAGAACATGTGAATAGTGTAGATTTAGAGCTTACTTTTGAGCCGAGCTGGAACAAGGATATGATGAGTGAAGAGGCGAAGTTTGAATTAGGAATGCTATAAATCAGGAAATAATGGCAAAGAAAATTGGAGCGATAGTTCTTGCTTTTCTCGGTATTTATATGCTCTATTTAGGAGCGCAGATGAAAGCACAGCCTCCTTTTATCACAGGAATCGGCTTCATCATTATTTCTCTGTTTCACTTGAATAAAAAATAAGTACAACGTAACATGTACCCATAAAAAAGGATGTCTTATCGGACATCCTTTCTTGTTTTCTATAATTATATTTCTTTTGCTATTTCTTTTCCTTCTCTCCTGCTCCATTCACTCCATGAACCTACGTACAGATCCGGCATCGGGAACCCCGCATAATCCAGCGCTAAGATCGTATGACATGCAGTAACACCTGAACCACAGTGAATGATCAAATGCTCAGGCTTATTTTCTAACAACTGGCTGTATTTTTCTTTTAAAATTTCCGGACTAAGGAAATCTCCGTTTTCATTAAGATTTTCAGAAAAAGGAATATTGATTGCTCCCGGAATATGACCGGCAACAAGATCAATAGGTTCAGATTCCCCTTTATAACGATAGGCATCTCTTACATCAACAACAGTCGAAGAATCGTTTTTAAGCTCATTTTCAACAATTTCCAAACTGGAAACAGGAAGAAGCCATTGTTTCTTTTTTATTAAAGAAGTTTTATCAAATATCTCTTCTCCTGAAGAAAACTCCAGTCCGTTTTTTTCTGCAGCCTGCATTCCGCCATCAAGAACCTGAACTTTTTCAAATCCAAAAGATCTTAACATCCACCAGGCTCTTGCTGCTGCATTTGAAGCATTTTTATCATCATACACAATGATGTGAGAGTTTTCAGCGATTCCAAGACCTGAAAGTGTCTCAGCAAACTTTTCTACGGAAGGAAGCGGATGTCTTCCTCCAAAAGCAGCATCCTGTCCAATCTCAGCTAAATCTTTATCCAGATCAATGAATCTGGCTCCTTTAATATGTCTTTCAAGGTAGCTTTGCTTTACCTCTTTTCCTGTTCTTGCATCAAGAATGACAAGGTTTTCTGCCGGGATATTTTTAAGTTCGGATGGGGAGATTATTGGAGACATTTTGTTGATTTTGGGTTTAAGATTAATATGTTTTGGCTGAAGCCTATTTGTATTTTAATATAATAAAGCGGGCTAAAGCCCGCTCCTATTAATGTTTTTCTCACATATTTTGAAATTTGAGCGGACCTCTTTTTCTCTGTGAGATTTATTCTTAAAAATGAAAAATATCCTTTGCTTTATTGTAAGAGCTTTCAAAGTTCAGGAGATTCAGCTTATGCTCTGCTTTTTCAACACTCATAAAATTGATCACCTGTTCAGTAGGCATATTTCCTACAAGATCATCTTTAGCCATAGGGCATCCTCCAATACCTTTGATGGCACTGTCAAATCTTCTGCAACCTTTATCATAAGCCGCTTTTAATTTTGAATAAGAATCTTCATAACGGTTATGAAAGTGTCCTCCGAAGTTAATTTCAGGGTATTTTGAAGGTATTTTTTCAAACAAAAGAGCAATCGTTTCGGGAGTTGCCACTCCGGTAGTATCTGACAATAAAATATCTTTCACTCCGATATCTGAAAATCTCTGTGCCCACTGGTCAACTTCTTCCCACTTCCACATTTCACCGTATGGATTTCCAAAAGCCATAGAGAAATAGATATTAAGTTGTTTCCCTTCACTTTTTACCAGTTCAAGCATTTTAATGATTTCATCGAAAGCTTCCTCCTGACTTTTATTGGTATTTCTGTGCTGAAAAGTTTCGGAAATAGAAAACGGAAAACCAAGAATATCCACTGACTGGTGTTTCAATGCTTTTTCAGCACCTCTGTAATTGCCGATAATTGCGGAAACTTTAGTTTTGGAGCGTGATTTGTCAATATTTTTGGCTACCTCATCAGAGTCAGCCATTTGCGGAATTGCTTTAGGGGAAACAAAACTCAGACAATCCAATACATCAAAGCCAACATCCATCAAGGAGTTGATATAATCTATTTTTTTATCGGTAGGGATAAATTCTCCCCATCCCTGCATTGCATCTCTAGGACATTCGGTAAGAAACATTGTTACTTTTTGATTTTCTCAAATATAATAAAACTAAACTACTTAGTATATTGTACACACAAAGCTAACATTATTTTGATTTTCAAAGTTTTATCTCTGATTAATAATTTCAATAACTGATATTAAATCGCAAATAACGTATTCTCAGCATCAAATTTGCTAACTTTGTTAAAATTTATGATTATCTGATGAGTACAATAGAATTCAACCCATTGTGGAAAGAAAAATTACTGAACCGTTTTCTTAGCTATGTAAAAATATATTCAACCAGCGATGCAGAGAGCGAAACAACACCTTCTACTCCTCGCCAGTGGGATATTGCCAATTACATTACTGAAGAGCTGAAAACCATCGGTCTGGAAAATGTTTCAATTGATGAGCATGGTTATATTATGGGATATGTTCCTTCTAACCTTGAAAATGATGACAGACCTACCATCGGATTTATTTCACACTATGATACTTCACCGGACTTCAGTGGAGAAAATGTAAAGCCTCAGGTTTGGGAAAATTATGACGGAAATGATCTTCTTTTGAACCAGACTACGGGATTCACATTATCCCCTTCAAGATTTGAAAGTTTAAAAAAATATATTGGCCAGACGTTAATTACTACTGACGGGAATACGCTTCTTGGTGCTGATGATAAAGCCGGTTGTGCAGAGATTGTAACGGCAGCGGAATATCTTATCGCTCACCCTGAGATCAAACACGGAAGAATTGCTATAGGATTTACTCCGGATGAAGAGATCGGAAGAGGAGCGCATAAATTTGATGTAGCTAAATTTGGCGCAGAATGGGCTTACACCATGGACGGTGGAGAAGTTGGAGAATTGGAGTATGAAAACTTTAATGCGGCGGGAGCTGTGGTAAAAATCCACGGATTGAGCGTTCACCCGGGTTATGCTTACGGAAAAATGATCAATGCAGCGCTTTTAGCGGCTGAGTTTGCTCAAATGCTTCCGGCTAACGAAACGCCTTCAACAACAAAAGGTTTTGACGGATTCTACCATTTAATGGATATCACGGCAGATATTTCTGAGGCTAAACTTCAATACATTATCCGTGATCATGATGCAGATAAATTTGAAGCGAGAAAGAAATTCATGGAAGGGAAAATCGCTGAATTCAATCAAAAGCACGGTGAGGGAACTGCTGAAGTGGAGATCAAAGAGCAATACAGAAACATGAAGCAGCAGTTTGAAGGCAAAATGCATATTGTAGATCTTGCCGCAAAAGCAATGACTGAAGCTGGTATTGAACCTAAGATTAAAGCAATCAGAGGTGGAACGGATGGTGCTCAGCTTTCTTATATGGGACTTCCATGCCCGAATATTTTCGCAGGAGGAATCAACTTCCACGGACCATACGAATATGTAGCTCTGGAAAGTATGGAAAAAGCAACTGAAGTAATTATTAATATTGTAAAAGCTTAATAAATCATGAAAAAGGTCTTAGCATCAGCATTCATTTTCACTTTTATTTTCGGCAATGCCCAGATTTCTGAATTTCAACGGGCAGATTCACGCTATGAAAGAAAGAAAACAGCTCTGTATAACAAATATCCTAAGCCTAATGATTTAAGAACGAAGAAAGAATGGCTTTTGACAGAAGATAAGATAGCGGCTTACAAAGATGCTTTGGATAAAGCTTCTCTTGAAGATCAGAAAATGATCGCTGCAGATCCTCCGTCAAAAGTAAAAGTCACTAAAGAAGCTGAATATGATAAAGGCAAAGCAGGCTTTCAAAAATTATTATATGAAGCTGTGGAACTTGATTTTTTAAACTTTTCTCCGGATACCTACAAAGCAACAATCACTTTTGTTGTTGATTCTAAAGGAAATGCTCTGGATCCTAATGTAAAAGGAAATAATGAAGATGTAAATGCATTTATTGAAGCGGCTTTTTACCGTATGAAAGATAAAGGCAAGTGGAAACCGGCAGAAGACAAAGGAAAACCAATTTCGTCAAATGTTTCTGTTCCTTTAACATTGACTTTTAAAAAATAATATACAGAACCCGCTACAGTGATAGCGGGTTTTTCTTTTCTATATTAAAAAAACATCATTGAATTCATTATGTTATTGATACTAATTTAACATTATTCTTTTGTATGTATTAAATAATTCACCTAATTTAGATAAAACTTAAAATCACTGTATATGAAAATGAAATCTAACCACTTCAAAATCAACAGAAAATTTTACTTTACTTTTCTTTTATCTATTTTCTGTTTGTTTCTTTTAACGTCTTGTTCTCAGGATGATCCCGCCGATCAGCCTGCTGAAAAACCCGCAGAGTCTGTTCAAATGAAGACTTTGGGAAATCTGACTTTACAGAAGAATGTCATTATTCTGAATGATGAATCGGTCAATGCAATTTCTACCCATAATGAAGGAGAAATCACATTTAGCCGTATGACCCCGCAAACAGACAGTATTTCGGTAGGAACCGTTATTGTAGGAACTAAAATAGAAGGTGATCAGGTGAATACCATTCTTTCAAAAGTAAGCGCTGTTTCAAAATTGAATAACCAATTTAAAGTGCAAAC
Organism: Chryseobacterium sp. GVT01B; assembly: GCF_019970045.1. GTDB lineage: Bacteria > Bacteroidota > Bacteroidia > Flavobacteriales > Weeksellaceae > Chryseobacterium. The sequence goes on along the minus strand of NZ_JAHXYI010000001.1, from coordinate 231,661 downwards.
TTCCAGTGCCAAACTTGAAGAATTTATCTATAGCGGAACACTGAGCGGAGTGTATGATCCATCCGGTAAAGCTCCCGTTAATATTGATGGAAGAATGGTTAATTACATCCCTGTAGAAGGTATGGTCTCTGAGCAAATCAACCAAAAAATACTTTCTATCGAAGCAAAAAATATTCAAAACCAGAAATTAATTACTTTCAACCGTTATAATTTCAATAAAACCTTTTCATTTCCTCTATCTTCATCAGGTACATCCTCTGTAAATGTACAAGGAGGATTTACTCCAAAGATTGATTATAATATCACATTCTCATGGGGACACTTATCCAACTTCTATGTTAACCTCATTATGGATGACATCAAGCTTCAGAGCACTGCGAGTATTGTGGGAAGTCTGGGCTATACGGCAAGTACTACAGACTACCTGAATATTCCTATTGTTCCAATCGTTTTAGGACCTACAGGACTGATTTTAAGTCCTACTCTTTCTGCTGGTCCTTTCCTTGGAGTACAGGCTACAGGAAAAGTACAGGCACAACTTTTGGATCTTGAAGGAAATGCTAACTTTCTTGTAAGTAAAAATCCGGCGATTAATATTAATCTTCAAAAGAAATCAGAACCTGCCATCACCAGTGCAGAAGGAAACTTATCTGCTGAAGCCGGCTTAGAGGCAAAAGGAGCTGTAGGACTGATGTTTATTTCTATTCCTATCGCCAATTCCGGATTAAGAGGAAGAGCTTCTGCCCTTTCGTCCTTAGGATTGACATTTGTTCCTGAAAGGAAAGGGGTTATTTCTGTAAAAGGTAAAATCCAGGCTGATATGTTTTATGGTTTTGGAATAGCTCCTCTCAGATATGAAGGCACCATTCCTCTGTTTCAAAAAGAATATATGCTGTACCAAAAGAATTTCAGCTTCTAAAACAGAATATTTTACATCATAAGGAAGCCATTCTTGAAAATGGCTTCTTTTTGTATATAATCTATATATAATTCATTTACAATACATTAAGACAATTTTACTATATTTACAAGGATATACAAATTAAACGATAACATTTAATACCAAATTAAACCATGAAAAAAATCAAAAAACTTTTGAGAAAAGACTTATCTACAATTCTGGGCAGCGGAATAGACGGCTGTCATATGGGAGGCAACTCTTATAATTGTCAGGACGATTGCCAATGTGCCTGGGGATACGCATGCGAAATGTATGAAGACGGAAATCCCGGACAATGTATCGCTGTAGGTGGTGGCGGAAATCCAGGCGGCGGTGGATGCAATCCTCCTTCCATTTGTGAAGAGCAGCCTTATTAATAAACAGAAACCGGGAGTAATAATACTTCCGGTTTTTTATTTTCATCCGGAAACGGGTCTTGGTCCAAGCATCTCTGCCATTCATCAAATAAAATTTCATACTGCGCTTCATCATTGTTGTTTTGCATCAGATTTTTAACACAATTAATTATGAAGCAGCAATTTTTAGCTCTGAGTTCTCTGTTATTATGCATTTTTTGCACCGTAGAAACAAAAGCACAGCAGACACCGGCTTTTCACATCGGGGTCAAGGGAGGAACAAATTTTACAAAAACATCAACGGCATCTTCTTCCTTGGAAGGGAAATACGGGCTAGGCTATCAGGCAGGAATAATGACAAGAGTAGATCTCGGAAAGCTGTATGTACAGGGAGAAGCTCTGTTCAACAAAAAGAAGACATCATACACCTCCCAAGACGGAAGCTCTTCAAAACTTTCCTGGAACGCTATTGATATTCCTGTAGTAGTAGGATATAAATTCATTAAAACCGATGATTTTAATGTAAGAGCATTTGCCGGAGGTGTTTACAGCTATGCCTTTAATAATAATTTATCTTCTTCCAAGGCTTTGCAGGAAGGTTTTAAAAAGTTCGACAAATCCAATATTGGAATTACAGGAGGTATCGGGGTAGATTATAAAAACTTCACCGTAGATCTTAGATATGAAACAGGTCTTTCCAGTATCAGTAAAGAGTTTAAGTCCAAACCCCACAGTTTTTCCCTCGGAATAGGTTATTTCCTGTTCTAAAAAACTTAAATTATCTTTACCCATTAGAAACTGTTTTCCCTGCAGTTTCTAATTTTTTTATCAAATTATTTCCTATTCCATGACAAAATCTTTTGTTTTTAAAGAATACATATTTACTTTTATTTTCTGGCTTGTATTGGCTATTGTATTGTGGTTTAATTTCCAGAGTACCACAGAAACTTATCTTGCGATGATCCAGGCTGCGATTATTGCAGCATTCTCGTTTACATTTACTCATTTTTTAACCAATAAGCTTCTTCCGAAAGCTCTTCGGGAAAAGAAAATGAAACGGTTTCTGATACAGTTGATAATCGTTATTTTCTTGCTTAGTCTGGTTTTCTCCGTTATATTCACCTATCTTGAAGTGGAGCCTAAAGATCATCTTCCGGAAAACTTCATAGATCAGTTGCCTTTTTTATGGAAGGGCTTTTATATGTCTCTGCCTGCCTCATTTCTGATCAACGGAGCAGCATGTGGGGTAAAATTTTATAATGAACACGGAAGAATAGAGCGTGATCATATTCTTCTTCAGCAGGCACATCTGGAAAACCAGCTTAAACTTCTGCAGGATCAGATCAATCCGCATGTGGTATTCAATATCCTGAATCATATCCATATTCTGATGAAAACGGATACCCAGCTTGCAGATTTTTTACTGATGAAATTTTCGGATATTCTGAGGTATCAGCTATATCATTGCAATCAGCCTCTGGTTCATTTAGATAAAGAGATTGAATATCTTCAGAATCTTGTTGAGGTAGAAAAACTGAGATGGGGAAATGAACTGGATGTAAAGGCTTCATGGGAAGTGGATAACAGAAAAGCTTTCATTGCTCCTTTGCTTCTGGTTCCTTTTATCGAAAATGCCTTTAAGTATGTCTGCAGGCTTCCCGGGCATAAAGGGTATGTGAAAATCTCCTGTAAAGAAAAAGACAACCACCTCTATTTCTATGTTGAAAATTCCTATTCTGATATGACAACTTACAAAAAGAAAGACGGAGCGGGCGGAATTGGCCTTCAAAATGTAAAAAAACGTTTAAAGCTGCAATATCCTGACTCCCACGATCTGAAAATTGAAACGAATGATCATATCTTTAAAATAACTTTACTACTAACACTATCTGACCATCATGAGCTCTAATATTCCAAAAATGAAATGCCTGATTATAGATGATGAACCTCTTGCAAGATTCCATCTTAAGGAACTGGCTGGTCAAATTGATTTTTTATCAGTTGAAGGAACCTGTGCCACCGCACTGGAAGCAGATGCCAAAGTAAAGGAAAGCGAAATAGATCTTCTTTTCCTGGATATCAACATGCCATATCTTACCGGTCTGGAATTTCTGGAACAGCTGGAAAATCCACCTTTATGCATCCTTACCACAGCTTATTCTGAATATGCTTTGGAGGGATTCCGTCTGCAGGTTGTAGATTATCTTTTAAAACCCATTGCTTTTAACCGTTTTTATCAGGCGGTAAACAAGGCCCAGCAACAGTTTATCATCAGTGAAAAATTGAAAAAGAATACTCCTCTGGATGATCCCTTTCTGTATGTAAGGCAGTCTGACTCCTTTATCAAGGTTTCCTGGGTAGATATTCTGTACATTGAAAGTATGCAGAATTACACCAAACTTCATTTTAAAGACAAGTCACTGGTTATTCATCAGACGATGAAAGCGATTGAAGAATCCCTTCCTTCAGATCATTTTTTCAGGATTCACAAATCTTACCTCATCAATATCACCCATATCGATATGATCTCCGGAGGACGGCTTTTCATTAATAAAATTGAGCTTCCTATTTCCCGTACCAGAAAAGAAGAACTGCTTAATCAGGTAGTGTATAAGAAACTGATCAGCAAGTAAATAAATAACTTATCATAAAAAAGGAAGGCGTATAAAATTTTATACGCCTTCCTTTTAGTATTTATGGCAGATTCCAGCGCAGTGATACTGCAGCGTAGAATGTACTTGCAAATCTTGGATCCGCTATTTTTTTGTCTCTGAAAATGCTGCTGATTTTCCTGTCGTTTTCGCTGAAACTTCTCAGTATTGCCGTTCCACCTGTGACACGTAACGTAAGTTTATCATTGATTTTCAATTCAGGTCTGAGCCCTGCAGTGATCTGCTGATACCCCAGCAGCATAGATTTTCCGCCTACATTTCTCTCTGCCGTCATCCCGTTAAGATCTACAACAGCTTTTAAAGCAAATTTGTCTGAAAACAGATACCCGGCTTCCATGCCTTGCGGGAAATTGATATTGAATTTAATTTTTCCGTTGGTTTTCCAATCAAAATAAATCCATGGTAAAATCATGGGAACTCCAAAAGCCGTGGTAAGCACCGGCCCTCCTCCCAATGAAAGATTAGGATTAAAATGTCTGATAAACAAAATTCCTCCCTGCCCCAGCACATCATCAAAATTAACTCTTTCCAGGTCTGTATACACTCCCACGGATGCATTCAGCATCATACTCCACTTTTTGCCTAAAGGTCTCATATGCTGTATTCCCACCTGCGCATTCAGCATCTCATTCGGAAATAACTGGGTTTCGTAATTTTTGTGGGTCATCTTTGCATAAGATCCGCTCAGCAGCATAGACCACGATCTTACTTTCCCATCAGTATCTTTTTTTACGGATAACGGAATACTCAGGTTAAGATCTATTCTTTTAAAATCACTTTTAGAATTCGTCTTTGTGCTGTCTTCAGGGCGGATATAATTGGAACCCGGAATATATTCTGTTTTCAGTTCTGCAGAGATTCCGGATTGTGCATTTACCCAATATCCTAGTGGCAATAAACAACATAAAACCGTCGAAAGGGTTCTTTTCATATTTTAAATTTTATGCAAAGAGAACCCTTTGGTGATTTTTCACAAAAAATACTTGATTAAGTGTCCGGATCGTATGACAACAGGATCAAATAAGAGGATTAATTTTCCAGTACATTATTCTGTATATATGAAAACAGGTATTTAAGATGTTACTTTTTGAGCTTTAAAAATACGGTATCCGAACCCAACCGCGATTAATGCCATTGCGGAACGTGTTACCACCATCGGGATGATAGATTCTGCTTCTAAAAGTCCTATCAGTCCTGAAATTAAAAAGGTAACCATCAACTGCATGAATCCAAGTAAAGCAGCTGCCGTTCCTCTTCCTTCTTTAAATGGAGAAAGTGCATGAGCTGACGTGATAGGAAATAAAATACCGATGGCCAGTAACGACAGATACAGCATTGCAATTTCCAGGGCTACAGAAACATTTTCAGCGGCAATCAGAATATGAAGCGAACATACCACCAGTAATACAATAGTAGCTGTAAATAACAGTGTTGAATTGCTTATCCTTTTAATCAGCTTAGGGGTAATATAGGCAGCCGTGATCAATGCCAGGGAGTTAAAAGCAAATATAAAACTAAATGTACTGCTCGAAAACCCATGAATTTCCATGAATAGAAACGGTGCATTTGAAATGTAAATAATAAGGGATGCAAACGCAATACTTCCCACCATCGTACTGTTGATAAAATCTTTGTTGGAAATAATCATTTTAAGCTGATCTTTTAATCCTTTTTCATTCATCAGTTCTTCGTCAGGAAGATTGATTCTGCTATTCGTTTCCGGCACATATTTGTATACCATGAAAAACGTGATGAGTCCCATGATACATAAAAAGGCAAAAGAACTGTTCCAACCCCAGAATTTAAGGAAAACACTTCCCAGTAACGGAGCCACAATGGGAGCGATACCACTGATCTGAGACTGCTGGGAAAAGATGGCTACCGATTTTTGTTTATCGTAAAGATCAATAATGATCGCTCTGCCAATTACAATGCCAGCACTTCCTCCGAACGCCTGCAAGAAACGCATTGCCCATAAAACATAAATATCTGAGGTAAAATAGATGGCCGTAGCACCTATAATAAAAAGTAAAAGCCCGCAATACAACATGGGTTTTCTTCCTTTTTTGTCTGATAAAGGTCCCCATAATAATTGTCCGAAAGCAAATCCGGCAAAGAACACCGAAATGGATATCTGGATATGGCCGATATCGGTATTAAAGATTTTAGCCATACTTGGGAAAGCGGGAAGATAAAGATCTATACTTAGCGACTCCAAGGTGTTGAGCAGTGCCAAAATAAACACTACAATATTCAAATTCTTCTTCATAAATAATATAAGCCTTCACAGGCGGTTTTTCAGCTGCAAAGTTGCTTTAAAAAGCGTCATATTTCAATAAAAGAACTGAAGGAAGTATAGGACAAACTGAGGATTTAAATGAAAAAAAATAAATGAAAAATATTAATTTAAGCCAATCATTATAGTAAATATTGAGGATTATCTTTTTTCATTATTCTTAAAGCTGTCAGGATTTTGGTTAGTATGTTTCTTGAAAAACCTTGAAAAATATGAAGCATCATTAAAACCGAGTTTAAAAGCAATTTCCTTCACGGTGAGAGCTCCAAAGCTAAGTTCTCTTTTGGCTTCCAGGACAAGACGCTGGGAAATCATTTTTTTGACTGTTGTTCCTCTCAAAAGGCGCACAATATCATTAAGATGGTGTGTACTTATTTTTAATTGACCAGCGTAGAAACCTGTTTCTCTGTGCATTATATAATGCCTCTCAATAAGCCCCACCAGTTCCTGAATGCGTTGACGGTCATTCAATAAAGGTTCCTGGGGATGAATTTGCTCTCCGATGATGATACAGAATGCTTTCAGATATGTCTTTAAGAGTTCCGTCCTTGATGCAGCTTTATATTCCTGCTCAATCAGTGATATAAGGGTACTGCAGATCTTTTCATTTTCCGGATTTAAAAAAAAGGGAAGCTCACCTCCTGTAAGTACCGATTCTATATCACAGGCTTCATTAAAAATTTCCCTGCTTATGGCCATTGCATATCCCTCTTCTCCTTCCAGTTTCATGTTGAATGCCTGTCCCGGTGCAATGATACAGATCTGATTATTCTCAAGTTGATAGCTTTCAAAATCCAGTTCTAAACGGCTGTTTTCATACACGCTCCTGAACCAGATGATTTCAAAAAAATTATGCCGGTGAACATCATGAAAATTCTCCGGGCCAGCTGCACTCAGCGTGCTCATCTGAAATTCTTCAGAAGTGAGATGGTGAACCGGGATTTCTTTTTCTGGCGTAAACATTACTTTATTGCAAAATAATCAGTGATAAACAAAAACCACAGCAAAAAAAGTGCTGCGGTTTTCTTACAATATTTAAAATTAAATATAATTTTTCGGTTTTATTGGTTTAAAAAGGCATCCCAACCTTGAGCAGTTAATGCTACCAACTGGTTAGATCCTCTTGCTACCATAAAGTTTCCATCTTCTTTTTCTACGGCATGTCCTATAATGGTAAAATCCGGGTGATTTTTAATTTTATCAAAATCATCTGGCGAAATCGTGAACAGAAGTTCATAATCTTCACCACCACTTAAAGCAGTCATTACCGGATTCAAGTTCATTTCATCTGCAGTAGAGATCGTAAGATTATCCAATGGTACTTTTTCTTCATACAATCTGAAGCCTACTTTTGACTGATCTGAAAGGTGAAGGATTTCTGAAGCCAGGCCATCTGAAATGTCAATCATAGAAGTTGGTTTTATATCCAGTTCTTCAAGAATTGCCTTCACGTCTGTTCTTGCTTCAGGCTTCAATTGTCTTTCCAAGATATAATCGTAGCCTTCCATTTCCGGCTGCATATTTGGATCTGCAAGATATACAGCATGCTCTCTTTCCAGAATCTGTAACCCCATGTAAGCACCACCCAAATCTCCGGTTACCACAAGAAGATCATTAGGTTTTGCACCACTCCTTTTTACGATATTTTCTTCATTTTCAATTCCTACAGCGGTAATACTCATTACCAGCCCTGAGTTGGAACTTGTGGTATCTCCTCCTATAAGGTCAACTTTATATCTTCCGCAGGCAGCCTGAATTCCGGAATAGATTTCTTCTAAAGCTTCTACCGGAAAACGGTTGGAAACCGCAAGGGAAACCAAGATCTGTGTAGGCGTTGCATTCATTGCTGCAATATCACTAAGGTTTACCACGACAGCTTTATATCCTAAGTGCTTCAACGGCACATACCCCAGATTGAAGTGTACTCCTTCAGCCAGTACGTCTGTTGTAAGAACTACTTTTTTGTTATCAGGATTGATAACTGCTGCATCATCTCCTACCCCAAGTTCCGAAGATTCATTGGATAACGGAAAATGCTCTGTCAAATGCTTAATAAGACCGAATTCTCCTAGTTTTGAAATGGGCGTCAGCTCCTGTGATTTATCTTCAAACATAATTTCTGTTTATAAGTGATCATTGATAAATGAAAGTTGATTATCAAGAACACAGATTTTCATCGTATATCATTGATCAACCATCATTCATCATTTATATATTAATTTCTGCCGGGTCGATATTGTGTGGATGGAAAGGAAATTTTTTGAAATCCTCTTTCGATAATACAACAGTTTCCGGGCTTTTATACTTATTCATTGCTTCCACTACATCATCGGGTGGAGTGGTCATTTTTCTAAGCATCATATCAATCCATACTCCTGTAGCTTCTGCAGTGGCACAGTGCATTCCATCCGGTGTATAGAATTTGTGTACGAAACGGTAGATAGAAGAATCTTCTGCACATCCGTCTATTTCCACACTTACAATTACAATCTGATCGGCATAGATCTCTTTGAAGAAAGAATATCTTTCATGCAGGATCACAGGACCAATTCCCCATCTGCTCAGCTGGGTAACCCCCATTTTTTCTTTAGTCATAAAAGCCATTCTGGCTTGCGCACAATATTGTACATATGATGAATTGGCTAAGTGCTTGTTGGCATCAAGATCGCTCCATCGCACTTCAAATTTATGGTAGAAAATCATTTGAAAATCGTTTTTGGGTATTATAAAATAATAATCTTCAAAAATACTCAAATAAGATGGTTTATAAAAATTGTACTTTTGAAAAAATAATCTTCCGCATAGGATTACATATACATGAAACAAATCATTATTATCGGAGGCGGTGCTGCAGGCTTTTTCTGTGCATCCAATCTTGACGAAAAGAAATATACAATTACGATTTTAGAACAGAACTCTGATGTCCTTCAGAAGGTTAAAATTTCCGGAGGCGGACGCTGCAATGTGACTCACGCATGTTTTGATCCAAGAGAACTTGTTCAGTTTTATCCTCGTGGAAACAAGGAACTACTAAGTGTTTTCAGTAAATTTCAGCCTGGAGATACGATGGAGTGGTTTGACCAGCGTAATGTTACGTTGAAAATTGAAAATGATAACAGAACTTTCCCTGAAAGTAATTCTTCTCAGACGATCATCAATACTTTTCTGAACGAAGCGCAAAAGAAAAATGTTTCTATAAAAACAAAATGTACGGTAAAAGAGATTGAAAAACAGAGTGAAAAATATATCGTAAAAACCAATTCAGGGGATTTTGAGGCGGATTATATCGTATATACCACCGGAAGCTCTCCAAAGTCTTTGAAAATGGTTGAAAATCTGGGACATAAGATTGTAGACCTTGTCCCCTCTCTTTTTACTTTTAATATTAAAGATGCATTGCTGAAAGACCTTCCGGGAACAAGCTTTGAAAATGCAGGAATTTCTATTCCTAAACTCAAAACTGAAGAAAGCGGACCTTTACTTATTACGCATTGGGGACTTTCCGGGCCTGCTGTTCTGAAAATTTCTGCATGGGAAGCCATAAGTCTGGCAAAACTTAAATATAACTTTGAAATTGAAGTTAATTTTATCTCCATAGAAATGGACGAAGCGGAAGAAATCTTCCATAATTTTAAACAAAGTAATCCTAAAAAGACTATCGGACAGTCTAAGATCTTTGATATTACCAACAGGTTCTGGCAGAAAATTTTAGATATTTCAAAAGTTGACCTCAACAAACAGGTGGCTAATATTTCCGGAAAAGAAATGCAGAAAATATTAGAAAATCTTTGCAAAAAGAAGTTCCAGGTGACCGGAAAATCAACTTTTAAAGATGAATTTGTGACAGCTGGAGGTGTTGATTTAAAGGAAATTAACTTCAAAAACATGTCTTCAAAACTCCTCCCTAATTTCTATATCGCCGGAGAAGTTTTGAATATTGACGCCGTGACCGGAGGATTCAATTTCCAGGCATGCTGGAGTGAGGGATGGCTGATTGCACAGGATCTCAACAGCTTATAAAAAAATATTACTTTTACTAAAAACTAAACACATGAAAAAAAATTTCGCCTTCTTTCTTTTATTCTGGTTCTTTTTAGGATACAGCCAGGAAAAAACAATTGTTTCTGACTGGACTTCACTTACACAGGCTGTCAATATAGAGAATAAACCTAACTGGAACTTCCGTATAACGGCAAAAATCAGAAAAGATAATGAGGATAATGGTTCCAATTGTGGGTTATGGTGCAGAATAGATAATAAAGATGAGTCTACTGGTTTCTTTGAAAATCAATATTATGGAATCCAGGTAACCCATGAATGGAAAACCTACGAAATAAAAGGAACCATCAATCCATCTGCGAAGACCATGAATATCGGAGCTTTTGCACAAAGCAACGGGGATTTTTATTTTGACGATTTTAAGTTGGAAGTCAATGATGGAAAGTCAAAAAAATGGACTGAAATTCCACTGGAAAATTCAGGTTTTGAAAAAGAGATTGCATCTTCAAATGGTTGGTTTGAAGGAATCCGTTCTCAGAAAATAAAGCACGTAAAACATTTTACCATTGCAACTTCAGATTACAAACCATTCAGTGGCAACAAATCTTTGTTGATCAAAGGTCGTGGTATTATCGGAGCAATGCCGGAGGGAAAATTTATGGATGTTAATGGTATCAAATTATACTATGAAATCTATGGAGAAGGTGAGCCGGTTCTTATGCTTCATGGCAATGGTCAATCCATCAGCGCCTTTATGAACCAAAAAGATACATTTGCTAAAAAATATAAAGTGATCATTGTCGATTGCCGTGAACGGGGAAGATCTACGTATGACAAAACGAAAGAACTTACTTTTGATATTCAGACAGAGGATCTTAAGCAGTTTTTAGAGAAGCTGAACATCAAAAAAACAAAAATTCTTGGCTGGAGTGACGGAGGAATTCTCGCACTGTCTATGGCAATGAAATATCCCGAAATGGTAGACAAAATTGCCTGTTCAGGAGCCAATATATTTCCGGAAGGAGTCAAAGATAATGATTTAAAATCCATGAAGGCAATGCTCGTGAACCTTACTCAAGAGAATAAAGACCATAAAAATGATATCTTTATTGATCTTCTCAATCTGGATTTGAAGTATCCTCAATGGAAGTATGAAGACCTGAGTAAAATTCAGTGTCCATCATTGATTATTGCTGGTGATAATGATCTTATAAAAACAGAACATACGGTAAAAATCTCAGAATCTATCCCAAAAGGACAATTAGCTATTATCCCCAATGCCAATCATTATGTTCCCGAAGAAAAACCAGAGTTATTCAATGAGTTAGTGATTGATTTCTTTGAAAATAAATAATCTGAATACAAAATAAACCATGAAAAAAATAGTAACCTTCGCTTTGTGTCTTGGTTTTGGACTCGCATTTTCACAAACCAGCCAGCCAGAAACTACTTATAATACAGACAATAATACAGAAAACACAGTTACTACACCTGTTGAATATCCAGGAGGAATGACTACCCTAAGGCAGGATATCAGTAAAGTCTTTGATCTTTCCTGTATGGAGAAAGCATCTGGTACATCGAAATCATTAACATCTTTTGATGTTAATCCTGACGGAAGCATAAGTTCTATTTCAACAACAGGAAACAACCCTGCTCTGAATAAAGAAATGGATCGTGTAATGAATGCTTTAAAAAAAAGATGGAAACCCGCCACTAAAAATGGGCAAGCCATTAAATCAACATATAACGTTCCTATGACTTTTAAAAATTATTAAAATGCTATCAGTCAAAAGAAGTAGTTCCTTTTTCTTTAAAATCCTTTTAGTTTTAGGGTTCTGGTATTTCTTTTGGCTGATGTTAAAAATTACTTTAGAATATATTCCTTTTAATCCTGAAGTCAGTTTCCTGATGATTAAGCAGACGGAAGTGGTAGAAAGACCTGAATATCTCACATTTTTCTATATTCACGTTTATACAAGTATCTTTGTTCTTCTTTCAGGGTTTCTGTCCATTCTCAGACGGAATTTTGGATTAAAAAACTTCCACCGGAATATGGGGAAAGTGTATATTTTTCTCATTCTGATTTTCGCGGCGTCATCAGGAATTTATATGGGAACCTTTGCCAACGGAGGTATTTTATCAAAGGTGTCGTTTGTCATTTTAGGCTTTTTATGGTGGTTTTCAACTTTTAAAGCATATCAGCTGGCGAGACACAAAAAGTTTAAAGAACACAAGCAATGGATGTGGCGCAGTTTTGCTTTTACACTGTCTGCAATTACCCTCAGAATGTGGAAAGTAATTATTGTATATTTATTTCATCCCAATCCTATGGATGTATATCAGATCATTGCATGGCTGGGCTGGATTCCCAATATCCTTATTATTGAATATTTAATCACAAAAAAACATATATGAAAATTGTAAATTACACATTGATTTCTTTGATGGCAGTTTCTTTAGCAAGCTGTAAAAAAGAAGGAAAAGCCAATGAATCAGGGAAAGATTCCCTGACCGCAAAGAAAGATTCTGTAGTTATTCCTGAAGTTCACAAAGAATACTACGGAATTTATACCGGTGAGTTTGCCGGGATGGAAAAGATAGTTGACGAAACAGATGGCTCGGAATATGATGTCGATAATTACAAAAGAATTTCTTTAAAGATCAACAGAATTACCAAAGACAGCGTTTACGGACAAAGTATTGTGAATGGCAATCAGCGTCCATTCAGAGGAGTTTTCAATGAGGCTTCAGCGTCTTTTATACTGGATGAACCTGGCAATGACAAAACAGACGGAAGATTTGAAGTAAAACTGAAGGGAGACAGCTTAACCGGAAAATGGAACGCATTTGATAAAACAAGCGTTAAAGCACCTTCAAAAACACTTAAACTGACTAAAAAAGAGTTTGTTTACAATCCTAATTTTATGTTGAATAAAGATTCTGATCTGGTAGACTGGTCCAATCCTAAGGAGTTTACAGAAAAGTACACGGATGAAGAAACCGGAAAGACAGAAAGCTATAAAACATCTAAAAACCGTATTGCTTCAGAGGCGATATTCAAACTGAATGCCTCTAAGCAGAAACTGACGGAAAAGGATCTTAAAAACTTAAGAAAACTTGATCTTGAGATCATCAAAAATTCTGTATTTGCAAGACATGGCTATTCTTTCAAAAAAGAAACCTACAGAAATTTCTTTGAACAAACAGACTGGTACATTCCTGTTTCCAGCAATGTAGACAATGATCTTTCTCCTATGGAAAAGGAAAATGTTGCTTTATTGAACCGCTTTACCAAGTATGCAGAGGATAAGTATGACAGTTTTGGGAGATAAGTAATAGGTGGCAGGTTGCAGGCGTTAGGGATTAGGAGTTGAGGTTAAGTTTTCACTTTTTGTCATCTTTACGAAAAGATAGAGCAACAGGCAGCCTACAGCGTAACACAGATTATCAATCCAGGAGAAAGAATTTCCGATCACAATATACATCAGGCTTCCAGGGCGGAAGCCTAATTTTTCTGCAATATTGAAATACTGGGCAAACTCTACCAGAAATGAAAAAATCAGAATTCCCAGAATCAGTTTCTGGTCATTTACTTTTACAAAACTTTTCACAAAAGTATACAGAAGCATCACCACAATAACATCCCCGAGATAAGCTCTTACGAAGAAAACACCACTTAATTTGGTGGCAATTAATACTTCCACCAGAAAAATAAATATGGTTAGAAGAAGATATTTCAGGCTGAATTGTAATTTCATTTCAAAAGGGAATTAGGCATAAAAAATCGGTATTCAAGGAACACCGATTTTATTTTTAAGAGCAAATATATTATTTCTTTACTTTAATTGTACATCCGATGGCTACAGTTTTTGTCATTTTCACCGGTTCACCTTTTATCAGGGCATTTACGGCATCCTGAGCGTAATATTCGGATACATCATTCGGGTTATCGTAATTATTGTCGATAGCACCAATGTATTTCACGATATTCTTCCCGTTTTCTTTCTTCAGCACAAACACGTGAGGTGTCTTTGTAGCCCCATATTGCGGATAAATTTTCTGCCCTTCATCTACCAGATATGGGAAAGTAAATCCTTTCTGCTTTGCTCTTTCAATCATCTGCTGATAGCCGTCTTCCGGCTGTACATTTGGATCATTTGGATTGATTGCAATGACGGGATATCCCTGAGATTTATATTTTTTATCCAGCTCAATAATCCTGTCTTCGTATTTCTTGGCGTAAGGACAATGGTTGCAGGTAAATACTACAATGAACCCTTTGGCACTTTTAAAATCACTCAGGGAAACCATTTTCCCATCAATATTTTTAAGCTTAAAATCAGCAGCTTCATCTCCTACCTCATAGCCTTTTGCAGAAATATTCTCTTTCTGGGTTTTGTTTCTATCATGATCCGTCGTTGTAAAGCTCAGCAATCCGAGTCCAACGATGAATGCGGTCATTAAAATTTTCAGGTTTTTCATAATCGATTATTTATTGTAGGTTTTCTTTAATTGTTTTTTCAAGGTCTTCCTTGCTCATTTCACCGTCATTAAAATGAATTTTTGCTCCGTTTTTATAGAACAGCGTTATAGGAATATTCCCATCCCATTCTTTTTCAAACTTTGGAATCCAGGTATTCATTCTTTTGATATCATCCAGCAAAAGAACTTCAGCAGTAAGGTTTTTATTTTTAATGAATTTCAATACCCTTTCCTTATCTGCAAGCCCGTCCAGTGAAACTAAGATCATTTTAAATTTCTGATTATCCTCAAACTCAGCATTCACTTCCATAAAATGAGGAAGCTCTTTTACACATGGGCCACAGGTGGTTGACCAAAAATTGACAACCAATAATTTATTTTTTTCCTGCTGGATCCGCTTTTCCAGATCTTCATATTTTATCACAGAAACTTCGGTCTGCTGAGCTTTAAAAACCGTACAAAATATAAATACAGCTAGTATCTTTATTAAATTCTTCATATTCAAAATTAATAAATGCATTCTTTCTCAATGAGAATCAACTTGTTAAAATTTGTTAAGAATTCTATTTATTGCACAATATTCTTTCACCAACTGTTGAATTAATAAAAATAAAATGTAAATTAGCTCAGAATCAAAACTAAAAATACCATGAAAAATTCAAACACTCAAAAGAGAAAGCTTACTAAAAGCCAATTAAAGGAAATTAATGGTGGAGCACTTCCTCCACGATGCCTGCGAGGGTTCTGCATGATGCCTGACTCCGGTGAAATGACTCCAGGTCTTGTAGGAAAAGATGGTTTCTGCTGTTAATCAAACATTATTACTAAAAACTAATCAAACTAAATTATCATGAAAAAATCAAACGTTCAAAAAAGAAAATTGACAAAAAGTGAATTGAAAGATATTAAAGGAAGCGGAAGATTATGCTTTGATGGATTCTGCCGTATGGGAGAATTTGAAGAATGGCAGCTTGGCGCTGGCGACAAGAATGGGTACTGCTGCTAATATCAGCAAACTTATTAGATAAATAAAAAAGGATTGAGGCAGCCCCTCAATCTTTTTTATTGAACAATGCTTCCTCAAAGGAAAGAAAGACATTATAAAAAATACAACTTAACAATTTGAATAACAATATTTTGAATCAATAAAAATAAAGTGTAAATTAGCTTTTACCAAATTAAAATTATTATGAAAAATTCAAAGAATCAAAAAAGAAAGCTTAGTAAGAGTGAGCTTAAAGAGATCAGCGGAGGAGTCAACAGACCTATCTGTCCAAGAGTGATAAGCTGTACAGATCCCCATACCGGAGAAGAGCGCTCCGGAGTTCCCGGGATGCAGGATGGATTTTGCTGTTAACCAAGTTTATACCATGTAAACAGGGAAAATATGAAAAATTCAAACCTCAACACAAGAAGACTCACCAAAGCTGAGCTTAAAGAAATCAACGGAAGTGTATCAGCCTGCGCAGAAGGTCTATGTAAACTAAGAGGAGTAAGTCACTTCCTTATTATCGGCCCAAGAGGTAAAGACGGCTATTGCTGCTAATCAAACTTTTAACATTATTAAAAAAAATGATTGGATTACCCTCCAATCATTTTTTTTATTGCATTCAGTTTCATTAAAGCTTCAATAGGTGTCAATGTATTAATATCTATTTTCGTCAACTCCTCACGGATATTTTCCAAAACAGGATCATCCAGCTGAAAGAAAGAGAGCTGCATATTTTCCTCTGTCACTCTTTTGATACTCTCAGAAGTACCTCCGGTTCCCTGAGTCCTGCTCGCTTCAAGGGTTTTAAGAATTTCATTTGCTCTGTTAACCACTTTGGCAGGCATTCCCGCCAGTTTTGCCACATGAATACCGAAACTATGCTCACTTCCACCAGGAACCAGTTTTCTCAGGAAAATGATGTTTCCTTTATTTTCCTGGATAGAAACGTGGAAGTTTTTCACCCTTTCAAAATTGACAGTCATTTCATTCAGTTCATGATAATGCGTAGCAAACAAAGTCTTGGATTGTGTAGGATGCTGATGAAGGTATTCTGCAATTGCCCATGCAATAGAAACCCCGTCATAAGTGGATGTTCCACGACCAATTTCGTCCAGCAAAATAAGGCTACGCTCTGAAATATTGTTCAAAATATTCGCTGCCTCGTTCATTTCTACCATGAAAGTTGATTCACCTGCAGAGATATTATCTGTAGCTCCTACCCTTGTAAAGATTTTATCCAACATCCCGATCTCAGCGTGTTTTGCAGGCACAAAACTTCCGATCTGAGCCAACAGGCATACAATAGCCGTCTGACGCAGAATGGCGGATTTACCAGCCATGTTCGGTCCTGTCACCATAATAATCTGCTGGGAATCTTTATCCAGGAAGATATCATTCGGAATATACTTTTCACCCAGCGGAAGTGCATTCTCAATAATCGGGTGTCTGGCTTCTTTTAAATCAATAGCAAACCCATCATTCAAAACAGGTCTTGTATAACTTTCAGCAACAGCCAGTTCAGACAATCCTGCAGCCACATCAAGCTGGGCAATGATATTGGAGTTTCCCTGGATCTGGTCAATATAAACCATCGTTTCCGCACATAAGTTTCTGTACAGCGAATTTTCCAGAACGCCTATTTTTTCTTCGGCACCAAGGATCTGACTTTCGTATTCCTTTAATTCTTCGGTAATATATCTTTCAGCATTCACCAAAGTCTGCTTTCTTACCCAATCATCCGGAACTTTATCTTTATGTGTATTCCGGACTTCAATATAATACCCAAAAACGTTATTAAAATCAATTTTAAGGCTTGTAATACCTGTTCTTTCAATTTCCCGCTGGCACATTTCATCCAGGAATCCACGTCCTTTATTCTGTAGATTTCTCAATCTGTCAAGCTCTTCAGAAACACCTTCTTTAATGATATTTCCTTTGGCAATGCTTACCGGAAGTTCTTCATTAAGATGATTCTGCAGAAACTTAATCAATTCTTCAAGATCAAACAATGGCTCCAGCCACGCCAGCACATCCGCATGAGGATGCAATAATGCTTTGATTTTATGGATATTAATTAAACTTTGACGAAGATACCCCAGTTCTTTAGGTGAAATTTTTTCTGCCGCCAGTTTTCCCATTAATCGGTCAAGGTCAGAAATCGATTTCAGAAGCTGGCAGATCTCATATTTCAGATGATCATTTTCGTTTAGGAAATCAATCAGAGAAAGTCTTCTCATAATCTCGTCCACTGACTTTAAGGGAAGAATGATTCTTCTTCTCAAAAGCCTTCCTCCCATCGGAGTGGAAGTTTTATCAATGATATCCAGCAGAGATTTTCCCTGTGGATTGCTTGGATAAACAATTTCAAGGTTTCTCAGGGTAAAATTATCCATCATCAGATAATCTTCCTGTGGAATGATCTGAAGCTTTGTAATATGGGCCAGCAGATTATGATGGGTATCTTCCACCAGATACGCAAAAATAGCTCCTGCTGCCGTAATGGCCAGCGGAAGGTTTTCTACACCAAACCCTTTTAATGAATTGGTTTTGAAGTGATTCGTTAATTTTTCGTAGGCAAAATTATATTGGAAAGCCCAATCTTCCAGTTTAAAGGCACTTCTATTTTTAATCTGCTCCGGAATCTGTACACTTCTCTGGTAAATAATCTCACTGGGATCAAAAGTATTGACAATGTGCAGCAACTTTTCCAGATTTCCTTCACTTACCAGAAACTCTCCTGTAGAGATATCCACTAAAGCGATTCCATATTTCTCTTTTTCTTTGTGTAAAGAAAGCAGGAAATTGTTCTTTTTTGAATTTAAAACCTGGTCGTTAAAGGTAACTCCAGGCGTAACCAACTCAGTAACACCACGTTTCACAATACCCTTCACCATTTTAGGATCTTCCAGCTGATCACAGATCGCTACTCTCATACCTGCCCTTACCAATTTTGGAAGATAAGAATCTACAGAGTGATGAGGAAATCCGGCAAGCTCTATATGCCCTTCACCATTAGCTCTTTTGGTAAGCACAATACCCAGAATCTGAGAAGTTCTGACAGCATCCTGTCCAAAAGTTTCATAAAAATCCCCAACCCTGAATAATAATAGCGCATCAGGATATTTCGCCTTGATGGTATTGTACTGTGTCATTAATGGGGTTTCTTTCTTCGCTGCTTTTGCCATAGTAAAAAATGAGCCCCAAATTTAGAAAAATAAATTCAGGGTAAGAGAATTGTTTAGGGGTTAATCTTCTATACTTTTCTTTATCAGTAATTAATCGTACTTTTCACCCATCAAATCACATCATTCATGGAATTTCCTGTTTTAGAGACTGAAAGGCTTATTCTACGTCAGCTCACTTTCAATGATACCCAAGACCTGTTCGAGTACTTTTCTCTGGATGAAGTCATGGAATATTATGATCTGGAAACCTTCAAAACAGAAGAGGACTCCCGGCACATTATTCAACATTTTAACAATGAGTTTGAAAAAGGGAAAGGATTCCGATGGGCACTGGAACTGAAATCTGAGAAGAAAGTGATCGGCACCTGTGGTTATCACAACTGGTACAGAGAACATTTCAGAGCTGAAATCGGCTATGAGCTCAATCCAAAATTCTGGCAGCAGTCTTATATGAAAGAAGCTATTCTTCCCATCCTGACTTTCGGATTTGAAACCATGAGGCTTCACCGTGTGGATGCTTTCATAGATCCTTCCAATATTTCTTCCGAAAGGCTGTTAACTTCTTTAAACTTCAACAAAGAAGGAACGTTGAAAGATTATTTTTTTGAAAAAGGAAAATTCGTAGACGCAACCATCTTCGGGCTGATTAATAAATAAATCCAAAATCTAACGCTAAAATGCAAAGCCAATTGATATTGGCTCTTCTTATTTCGGTCCGCAAGGGTGTTTCACTTAGCAATTGGCGACATGTCTTCGCTGAGTGAAACACCCTTGCGAACTTTTATCAGCAATCAACCAAAACTTGCGTCCTTGCGTTAAAATTATCTAAATGGTAATTTTTATCTTTCAGGTCTAAGATGTTTTTCCAAAGCATCTGAACTTTTCTTGTAGGCCCATTTCTGTTTGTAATCTACCCATTTAGCTTTGAAAAGTTTTCGCATAAGTTTATCCGTGTACCTCATAATGAAGACATGATACAGCATACTGGCAAAAACATTGGGTTTATTGGGAAGGGCTCTCAGTGAAAGAGAAAAACCTGGTTCCAGATATCTGTTGAAGTGCCAGAAAGCCCCTGGAATAAAGAGAGCATCGCCATGCTCCATAAAAATTTCGTATCCTTTAGCATATTTCAGTGCCGGAAATTTTTCGTAATCCGGATTTTCGTAGTCGACCTCGTAAACAGTATGAACAGACAAAGGTACTTTATATAAAAAAGGAGACTGTTTCTGGTCAAATAACAGGATTCTTTTCTTTCCTTCAAAATGGATATGCATAAAATCGCCCAAATCCACATCATAATGCATTAAAACATGGGCATCACTTCCCCCGAAGAATAATGTTGGAAGTCTCTTAAAAAATTTCATTCCCAAATCCGGATATGTAAAGTTTTTCAGCAGCTCAGGAAGTCTGTCTGTAATGATATAGAAAAAGATACGAAGATCCGAAGGCTTACTTTTTATGGTATCAATATACTCCTTCATTTTCATTTGGGCTACCGGAGCGTCAGAACTTTTGGCAGCATCTGCGGGCTTATTATCATACAACGGAACTTCCTGATCTCCCGCCTTTTCCCGGATGTAAGCCAGATTCCATTTGTCAAAAGCATCCCATCTGCTGGCAAAATTCTTGATTAAAAGAGGTTTTTGCTTTTTAAAATAATTTTTCTGAAAATCTTCTTTACTGATATCATTTACAATATCTACGTTTTCGAGGATCATGTATTTTGTATTTAATGCGAAATAAAAATAGTGTTTTTTTGAAACCTGAGAAAATTAAGATTAAAAGTGATGGAAGTTAAGATTTGTTGTTTGCAAACGTCTATACATTGTTCCATAAAAATCTTTTTATGAAAAACTTAGTCCCATTCTTCGGCTTCAATACCGTCTCTCTCCCAGCTTCAGACTTCCTTGCTTTATTAGCAGAGCTCAGATGAAAAATTTATATTTGTGGTAACAAGTGAATTTATGAGAGTCTACAATACCAAACATTTCCTTAAAATCCTTTTCAGTTTACACAAAAGTGATACACTGAAGATTCTTTTTCCAAGCATGGTTCTTATAGGACTTTATTCCTGGGGAATTCAGTATCTGGAAGTGGAATATCTGCACCTTACCTCAAAATCAGGAATCAGTAACGTGGGAATGATTCACTCTCTGTTAGGTTTTGTACTTTCGCTTTTATTGGTTTTCAGAACCAATACGGCTTATGACAGATGGTGGGAAGGCCGAAAACTTTGGGGAAAATTGGTCAATGACACAAGAAATTTTGCTGTAAAAATCAATACTATTCTTGGTGACAACCGTCAGGATGCTGAGCAGATTGCAAGATATTTAAAATATTTTCCTCACTTTTTAGCCAAACATCTTTCCAAAGAATCTACAAGATTGGCGTTGGATGAAGATTATTCTGAAATAGAAAGTTCATTAAAAAACCATGGCCCTAGTGAAATTGTTATTCTGCTAACCCATAAATTGAACTTATTAAAAAAAGAAGGTAAAATCTCAGAAATTGAAATGCTGTATTTAGACACTCAGCTTTCAGGATTTCTTGATGTATGCGGAGGCTGTGAGAGAATCAAAAACACTCCGATCCCTTATTCATATTCTTCTTTCATCAAAAAATTTATTATCCTGTACGTTTTTGCACTGCCTATTGCTTATGTGATCACTATTGGTCTTTTCATGATTCCGCTTACCGTTTTCGTCTATTATGTTTTAATGAGTCTTGAGCTGATTGCGGAAGAAATTGAAGATCCTTTCAACAATGATGAAAATGATATTCCTATGGAGACTTTAGCGCAGAATATTGAGAAGAATGTGCATCAGATTATGATCAGAAAATAAGAAATCAAGCTCTTAAAGCTTGATTTCTTTGAGTTCGCCGTCCTGTTTTATCTCTACAAACTTGCTTTCTCTGTTGGCTGCAGAATATCCGTAGAAAAACGTACTGTATATCGGTGTTGAATACATATAAGCTCCATAACCGTTATAAGCATCTGAAGTTCCTGTCTGCTGCTGATAACTTGCCGTTGCTGTAAAATTTACGATCGTTTCAAGATAATACTTACCTGGCTTCAGTTTTTCGAATTTAAACCTGCCGTGATCATCCGTTAAAGCTTCCACTCTATATTTAAAAGCTTCTTCGGACATATACACTGTTGTCTTTTTGTTTTCATACTTCCTTCTCATGTCATAAAATTCCTCGAAATAAGGCGTTACAGGAAAAAGCATGATAACAGTTCCTTTCGGTGCATAATGTTTTTCTCCAAGCAATGGCTTGATGCCCCAATTGTTTTTTTGTTTGGTGGAAGCAACGCCTTCAATGGTAGAATTCCCGAATCCCAGCATGTCTCTGGCTAATTTTTTATCAAAAAAAGCCTGAGGATAATAGGTGTTTTGTGCCTCCAGATAGATAAATCCCCATATTAATATGAATAAGGTGAATAATTTTTTCATAGTATATTTTTGAGTCAAATATAAGTATTTTACTATTTTTGAAATAAAAATAGCTATGAAGTACATGTTTCTATTGTTTTTTTCCACTTCTGTCATGATTATGGCGCAGAAACCATGTGGATATAAAAACGGATTACAGGAGGGATCCTGCAAAGAATTCTATGACAACGGGCAGGTAAAAAACATGGTAGAATGGGAAAAAGGAAAGCTGGACGGGGATGCTGTTTTTTATTATGACAACGGAAAAATACAGTCTAAAGGAGAATATAAGAAAGGATTCAAAATAAAAGAATGGTCCTATTTTGATAAAAACGGAGTGCTTACTTCTAGAGAGGCCTTCAGAAACGGAGAAAAGAATGTTTATGATAACAGTCTCACGGCTACTTTTTATTCTCCAGCCGGTAAAATAACTGAAGTTTCGAATTATAAATTCAATAAATTACAGGGAGAAAGCAAAACCTTCCATGAAGATGGAAAATCAGTGAAAGACATCGGCCAGTATGACAACGGCCTTGCGACCGGAAAATGGAAAGCATTTTATCCATCAGGAAAGTTACAACGTGAAACTGAGCTTGCCAACGACAAGAGAAACGGCAACAGAGTTCATTACCGTGAAGACGGAAGCATAGAAAAAACAGAGGTCTATCAAGACGGAAAATTAATCTCAACAAAATAATACAATTGGTACAGAAACTAAAACTGGAAGAACTTAACAGAATAGATGTAGAAACATTTAAGAAGGTTGAAAAGATTCCGTTGGTCATCATTTTAGATAATATCAGAAGTATGCACAATGTAGGTGCAGCCTTCAGAACAGCAGATGCCTTTTTAATTGAAAAAATAATCCTTTGCGGGATCACACCGCAGCCACCCCACCGTGAGATTCATAAAGCGGCATTGGGAGCAACAGAAAGTGTTGACTGGTCTCATGAAGCAGAAACCAATACAGCGATTTCTGACCTGAAGAGCAAAGGATACGAAATCATTGGGATTGAGCAGACTACCGGCAGCCAGCTTATTACCGATTTTACGATTGACAGATCGAAAAAATATGCCTTGATCTTAGGAAACGAAGTGGAAGGAATCAGTGATGATGTGCTCCCAAATATTGATGTGTTTTTAGAAATTCCACAGCTTGGAACCAAGCATTCTCTTAATGTAAGTGTGTGCGCGGGAATTGTGATGTGGGAATTTGCTAAAGCGTTAAAATAAAAAAACTGCATATGTCCTTAGTAGACAGTGCAGTTTGAAATAAATCTAATAAAAAGTAAAAATGAAAGGCGACAAAGGTACTTTATTTTTCTTTACAATCAAATTTTGATGGCATTTTTTTTGTTTCAGCTTAAAAAAAGTCGGGTTTTCAGAAAAAGTTTCATTTAATTTTTTATAAATTAGCACAATGTTTATCAAGGACTATATCTCAAAAGACTTTCCATGTTTTAGCCTGTCTGACTCCATAGAGTCGGCCAGAAATATGTTGGAAGATTTTGGATATTCTCATGTTTTCATCAAAAAATCCCACCACTTCTACGGAGCCCTTGCAATGGATTTTCTGTATGAGGAAGATGGCGGGACTTTGAAGGACCTTGAGCATCAGATTGAGCGGTTTGCCATCCTGGAGGACAGCAATATTATGGACAGCATCCGTCTGTTTTATACCTTCAGCAGCAATGTGATCCCGGTGATTAATAAAAATGAAAAATATCTTGGGTATATTACCTGTGAAGATGTTTTCCAGGACCTTTCCCGTTATCCTTTATTTTCAGAAACAGGTGCCATTCTTACTGTAGAAACTCCTGCCAGAAAATATTCCATGACGGAAATTACCAATATCGTAGAAAGCAACAACTCGAAGTTTTATGGAGGGTTTATAAGCTTTATGTCTGAAGAAGTGGTTCAAATCACCATAAAGATCAGCAATGAAAATCTGGCCTCGATAGACTCAACTTTTGACCGGTATGACTACAGAATTGTTGAGAAATACTATTCTGATGAGAAATCCGATCTGTTTAAAGACCGATTTGGTTTTTTACAAAAATTCATAGAAATATAACATGAAGGCAGCCATATATTCTCAGAAAAAAGATCTTGATACTTTTTTATATTTAAGCAAGTTTATCTCTGAACTTGAAGCCAGAGATGTAAAATCTGTTCTGTACGATGAAATGGCTGAAGCACTTCAGTTCTCAAAAATTTTCGAAACCTTCAACTGTAAGCAGGATCTTCTGGATAAGGAAGTCGATTTGTTTTTCACTTTCGGTGGAGACGGAACCATTGTAAATTCTTTAACATTCATTGAAGATCTTGAAATTCCTGTTGTAGGAGTGAATACCGGAAGACTGGGATTTTTAGCTTTTTTCACGAAAGAAGAAGCCTTTAAGGAACTGGATTCCATCTTAAAAGGAAATGTAAAAACAAGCCGCCGATCGGTAATTGAAGTTGTTTCTCCAAAGCTTGAAGGGTCTTTCCCTTATGCCCTGAACGACGTTACCGTTTCCAGAAAAGAAACCACCTCAATGATTACAGTAGATTCTTATATCAATAATGAATTTTTGAATGTATTCTGGGGTGACGGTGTTATTATATCAACTCCTACAGGTTCTACCGCTTACTCCTTGAGCTGTGGCGGGCCCATCATTTCTCCAAACAACGAAAATTTTGTCATCACTCCAATTGCGCCTCACAATCTGAATGTGAGACCTTTAGTGGTCAATGACAAAGTAGAAATAAAATTCAGGGTGGAAAGTCGTGTCCCTCAATATTCCCTTTCTCTGGACTCCCGACTGATCCACATAGAAACCGATAAGGAAATTATCATCAAAAAGGCTGCATTCCAGCTTCTTCTGGTACAGCCCAACAGTTTGAGTTTCTATGAGACGATCCGTCAGAAGCTACTTTGGGGAAGAGATAAAAGAAATTAGTGATTTCTTAAAAATGATTACCTTTACACGAAATTAAAACACCTAATAAATTTATAATAAAAAGTAAAACATGAGCAGAATTTTTCCGGCAGGAGTTGCCACAGGTCAGTTAGTTACTGATATCTTTCAGTATGCTAAAGAAAACAAGTTTGCATTACCTGCAGTAAACGTAATTGGATCAAGCAACGTAAACGCTGTGATGGAAACTGCAGCGAAATTGAACTCTCCTGTAATTATTCAGTTTTCAAATGGTGGAGCTGCATTCAACGCAGGGAAAGGATTAAACAATGACGGACAAAAGGCTGCCATCTTAGGATCTATCGCTGGTGCAAAACATATCCACACGCTTGCAGAAGCTTACGGAGCAACAGTAATTCTACACACAGACCACTGTGCAAAGAAATTACTTCCTTGGATCGACGGACTGATGGATGCTAACGAAGATTTCTTCAAGCAGACAGGAAAATCTCTTTACTCTTCTCACATGTTAGACCTTTCTGAAGAATCTTTGGAAGAAAACCTTGAGATTTCAGCTCAATATTTCGAAAGAATGGCTAAGCTTCAGATGACTCTTGAAGTAGAAATCGGAGTTACAGGAGGTGAAGAAGATGGTGTTGACAACTCAGATGTTGATAACTCTAAATTATATACTCAGCCTGAAGATATAGCTTACACGTATGAAAAACTAAAAGCTATTTCTGACAACTTTACCATTGCTGCTGCTTTCGGTAACGTACACGGAGTTTACAAGCCAGGAAACGTAGTTCTTACACCGAAGATCCTTGACAATTCTCAGAAATATGTTCAGGAGAAATTCGGAACAGCTGCTAAACCTATCAACTTTGTATTCCATGGTGGTTCAGGATCTACTTTAGAGGAGATCAGAGAGGCTATCGACTACGGAGTGATCAAAATGAATATCGATACTGACCTTCAGTTTGCATATACAGAAGGCGTTAGAGATTATATGGTAAACAATATTGATTATTTAAGAGCTCAAATCGGAAACCCTGAAGGAGAAGAAAAACCTAACAAGAAATTCTATGACCCAAGAGTTTGGGTAAGAAAAGGTGAGGAAACATTCTCTACAAGATTGGTGAAAGCATTTGAAGATTTAAATAACGTAGATACTTTAAAATAAGAACTGTACATTTGTACCGGTGTAAAAAGTATTCATAGGAATGCATTTACATTGGTACATTTTACATTTATACATTAATACAAGCAAAAATGGCATTCGACTGGTTTAAAAGAAAAGCAAAAAACATTACCACTTCTACTGATGAAAAAAAGGACGTTCCCAAAGGCCTTTGGCATCAGACTCCATCCGGAAAAGTTGTGGAACATGATGAACTGAAGAGAAATAACTATGTTTCTCCTGAAGACGGATTTCATGTAAGAATAGGAAGTGCGGAATTTTTTGACATCCTTTTTGACGGTGGTAAATTTACCGAACTGGATGCCAATGTTGAAAGTATTGATATCTTAAACTTCAAAGATACAAAGCCTTATAAAGACCGTCTGAAAGAAGTAAAAGCTAAGACCAAGCTTACTGATTCTATCAGAAATGCTGTAGGAACTGTAAAAGGAACTGAAATGGTAGTTTCTTGTATGGATTTTGCTTTCATCGGTGGATCTTTGGGTTCTGTAATGGGAGAAAAGATCAGAAGAGCAGTAGACTACTGTATCAAGCACAAACTTCCGTATATGATTATCTGTCAGTCCGGAGGTGCAAGAATGCAGGAAGCCACTTACTCTTTGATGCAGCTGGCAAAAGTTCAGGCTAAGTTGGCTCAGCTTTCTGAAGCAGGACTTTTATACATCGCTTATCTTTGCGACCCTACATTCGGTGGAATTACTGCTTCTTTCGCAATGACTGCTGATATCATCATGGCAGAGCCGGGAGCATTAATCGGTTTCGCAGGACCAAGAGTAATCCGTGAAACAATTGGTAGAGACTTACCGGAAGGATTCCAGACATCAGAATTCTTACAGGAAAAAGGATTTGTAGATTTCATCGTAAAAAGAACTGAAATTCAGGATACTGTTGCAAAAACAGTTAATTTATTAGCTGTAAAAGCATAGTATCTGTAACAAAAACAATACAATCTCTCTCTAATTAGGGAGAGATTTTTATTTATGAGGACTTTTAAGATATTTTTCAATACCATCAGAAGTATGAGTTTTAAAAAGATTATACGTCTATTATCACTTATCCTTCCCCATCCTCTTTTTGCCCTGTTGAGCTTTCATGCCACGGTAAAAGCGTTTACCATAGCTCAGAAAAAATTTCCTAAGACAGCTTCCACGAATGGAATTGGAAATGCATTCAGACATGCTCTATGGTGCTGCTTCATCATGATGTACTGCTGTAAAATTTCTTCTCCTAAAAAAGCACTTGATTTTTGCAAAAGAATCACAGACATGCATGAAGAACTATTTCCGAATGAGCCTTTGGAAACCAAAATGGATCTCCATAATAACAAAATCGGAATGGATTATTTCATGGAAATTTTACCGGGAATCCACCGTCAGTTTTTTGAAAAAAGCTTTTTTGTAGACGCATTAATCAAAAAAATGGATGAAGCTAAGGTTCTGAAACATCTTGATGATGATTTTGAAGGGCATCTTGTCTATTTGAAAGAATAATTTCTTTATTTAAACGCCACGATTCGCAAAGAAAACATAAAACTTCATGCATATTTTCGTCCGCAACGGCATTTCATTCAGCAATGTCTCTGTTTCTCTGCTTAGTACTAACGCCTTAGCGAACGAAAAAAATCAAACTTCATTATTAGAAACCTTTGCGTACCCTGCGTTAAAATAGGTTTAAGGTTTGAAACTATCATTAATTCTATTTCACATCAGAATAACAAAAGACTTTAGTTATTTTTGTGGTTTAAAGTATTTTTGATAAGTTTAAACAATTAAATCAATCAGATGGTTCTCAGCAGAATTTGGTCGGCTTTCATTATTATTGCCATTGCCATTGCCAGTATAAAATACGTTTCGTCAGGTCACTACAAAACCATTTTCAATGATATGGTAGTGGGAAAAGGAGGTGATACAGTGAAGATTGCATCACAGCCGATGAACAGCCTCTCTCCTGTTGTAAGAGACAGTCTGATGAAAAAGAATGATTTTGCAGACAGCAGAATTCACTATAAAACAGATTCTTTAAAACAGAATGTAAACGTTTACCGTGTTCAGGAAGCCGATGGAGTTATCGGAACTTCAGAAACTGCGGTGAAAATCTGCCTTGGTCTTATCGGGATTATGACGTTGTTTATGGGCTTCATGAGTATTGCAGAAAAAGCAGGAGGAATCAACCTTCTAAGCCGTCTGATTCAACCTTTTTTCTCGAAATTATTTCCTGATATTCCTAAAAACCATCCCGCTTTCGGGCATATGCTGATGAATTTCAGCGCCAACCTTCTGGGACTGGATAATGCAGCGACTCCTTTTGGACTAAAAGCTATGGAAAGCCTTCAGACTTTAAATCCAAATAAAGATACGGCCAGCAATTCACAGATTATGTTTCTGTGTCTCCATGCCGGAGGAATGACTTTAATTCCCGTGTCCATTATTGCCATCAGAGCATCAATGGGTTCCAAAACGCCTACAGATATTTTCCTGCCCTGTATGATTGCCACTTTTGCAGCTACTTTGGCGGCAATGATTATTGTTTCTTTATATCAGAAAATCAATCTTCTCCGTCCGGTAGTAATAGCTTATGTAGGAGGAATTTCAGCGATTATTGCTTTATTGGTAGTATACCTTGTGCAATTGAGTAAAGATGAACTGGATGACTTCAGTAAAGTATTAAGCAATGGTTTAATCCTGTTTATCTTCCTTGCGATTGTATTAGGAGCCGTTTATAAGAAGATAAACGTTTTTGATGCCTTTATTGAAGGCGCAAAAGAAGGTTTCACCACCTGTGTAAAGATTATTCCTTATCTGGTTGGAATGCTGATTGCCATTTCACTGTTACGAACTTCCGGTGTATTTGATGTAATTATTGACGGAATGAAATGGATAGCCAACGTGGCCAGTATGGACCCGAGATTTGTGGACGGACTTCCAACTGCGTTAATCAAACCTCTATCAGGTTCAGGAGCCAGAGGAATGATGGTGGATACGATGTCAACATTCGGAGCAGATAGTTTCCAGGGGAAATTAGCGGCAGTACTTCAAGGAAGCTCAGATACAACATTTTATGTGATCGCAGTTTATTTTGGCGCCGTTGCCATTAAGAATACAAGATATACGGTAATTGCCATGCTTCTGGCTGATTTAGTAGGCGTTATTACTGCAATTGCATTAGCTTATTTATTTTTTGCATAATAAAAAAGTTGCTGGTTGCTGGTTTCTAGTTTTTTAACCGTGAAAAAAGATATTAATGAGCTACGAAAAACTTGACATTTATAATATTGCTTTTGAATTGTTTATTGAAACACATAAATTATCGCTCAAACTACCCAACTATGAATTATATGAATTAGGAAGCCAATTGAGACGTTCTGCAGATTCTATTGTTACGAACATTGCAGAAGGTTATGGAAGAAACAATTACAAAGGTGACTTTATTAGATTTCTCACTTATTCTCAGGCAAGTTGTGACGAAACAGTTTGTCACTTGTCAAAAATCGACCGTCTCTATCCGGATTTAAGCTCAGACTTTAAAGAAAAATCAGAACAATACAAACTCTTAGGAGGAAAAATCAATAACTTTATAAAATACGTCCAATTAAGCTGGCGAACCTAATCCAAACCAACAACTAGCAACTAGCAACTAGCAATTAGCAACAAAATACCCTATTATGATTACAGATAAAGAATTTACCCTAAGACTCATCCGTCAGCTAACCCAGGCATTGGAAAAACTTATCCTGGATAAACCTGAAGAAAGTTTAATGCAGAAAGAACTTGATTTTGATACCCTGATGAGAGACATTTTCAAGATGAGTTTTACAGAAGTTTCTTCTAAAACAAAGGAAGAAATGATCGCTATTGTTAATGAAAGACAGGAAAGGGATCACAAAGATTATTATGAAATGCTGGGAAATCTTTTCTACTTCAACAGCAGGCATGATGAAAACAAAGATTTTCAGGATAAAGCAAAGACTTTCTACGAGCTGTATCTTCAGACCAGTGGTATTTTTGCACTTCCGATAATAAACAGAATCAACGAATTAAAAAAAGCACTTGAATAAAGTGCTTTTGTATTTTTAGAATGTAATTTTATAAGTTCCTGTAGAAGAAGTACTGGCTTTCTCTGCTTTTACATATTTCTTTACCCAGGCTACTGATGTGGATGATACACAAGGATCTGAAACACCTCCCAATCTTCTTGCAGACACAACATTTCCAGCTTTATCCACTGTGTAAGCAATGGTAATTGATCCGCTTGCTGTACAGCTGTGAGATGGCTGTGCACCACCCCTTCCCATTGTTCCTGGGATGTAGCCTACCAGCTTTCTGTCTATTCCGACTTTGCTATCTCCGTTTCCGTCACCTCCTAAAGGATCTCCAGCGTTTCCTATGCCTTCACCTGTTCCCTGGCTTCCGGCTTTTGTTCCTCTTCCTTTGATCAGGTTTCCAATAGCGGCATTTCCTTTTCCGTCTCCATTCCCTGTTTTTGAGTTGGCTGTAGTAGCTCCGGATTTCTTCGTATTTTTTGAAGCACTTATACTGGTGGCTTCTTTTTTCTCTGCTTTTTTAGATTCCTCTTTTTTAGGAACTGTTGCTTTTGAATTATTTCCTGTGATGACTTTCTCCTTTGCCTCTACTTTCTTTGGTTCAGGTGCAGGTTCTGGTTTTACAATAGTTTTTGTTTCTGGAACAGGTGTTTCTGCAGGCTCAGGCGTCACTTCTTCTGTAGCTGCTGCAAGACTTCCTGGCTGTTCAGCAGGTTCTTCAATCCCTTTACCATTTCTATTGTCGCCGAAGTTCACCAACATGGTAGTAACCACTTCAGGATCTTTATCCAACTCAGGTTTTAGTTTATACAAAAAAACAAAAAGCAAAATAGCAGCCCAGATAAGAACAGAAAGCAGGGCGCTCTTTATTCTATCTTTGTTTTCTTCGTTTCTGTTTGCTGTATAGCTTCTCATCTTAACAGGTAATTCTTTCCGGAAATCCGGATTTGTTATTTATCTTTAACGGTTGCAATTGCAATATTAAACTTATGTTTTTCAGCAATTTCCATTACAAAAACAACATCTTTATGCAATGTGTTTTCGTCAGCTCTGATTGTGAATGATTGATTGGTCTGACCAGCCAGTTTATCTACAATACTCTTCTCAAGTTCTCCTTTATTAACAGGATTGTCATCTACAAAAAATGAGCCGTCCGGTTTAATGCTTACTGTCACAGGATTAGGTATATTATCGTCAACAGCTCCGGCTTTCGGCAGGTTCACATCAATAGCACTTTGATTGGCGGCAGAAGAGGTGATCATAAAGAAAATCAGCATCAACAGGATAACGTCTGTCATCGCTGCTAAACTGAATTCCGGGTTTGCTTTATTTCTTCTCTGAATTTTCATCGTAAGAAAGATTTATAAAGGTTTGTTGATAAGGTCTAAAAATTCTCCTGACATATTCTGAGCCTTCAATACAAACTTATCAATCCTTGTCAATAAGATATTGTAACAGAAGTTGGCAGGAATGGCTACTGCCAAACCTACAGCGGTCTGTCCTAATGCCGTATAAATACCCTCTGAAAGTGTTTTCGGAGAGAAAGATCCTGTGGCATGAGATAAATTAAAGAAAGCGATAATCATTCCGATTACTGTACCCAAAAGTCCTAACATCGGTGCAATACTCGGTACTACAGCCAAAAGGTTCAGATTTTTCTCCATATTGGCAACCTCTACCTGAGCCTGAGCCTCCATAGCACTTACGATATCAGAAACAGGGCGTCCCAGTCTTGAGATTCCTTTTTCTAAAATTCTTCCTTCCGGAGAATTCTGTGTTTTGCAATAATCTGTTGCAGCCTCTATTTTTCCAGCTTTGATAAAGTCTTCAATATTATTCATGAAGTTGGAATCCGTTTTTGAAGTCAGTCTTTTGATAAAGAAAAATCTTTCAAAAAATAGATACAGAGAAAATATTCCCAACAGCAATACCGTGACCATCACTATTTTAGCGAACGCTCCTCCGTGGAACATAATTTTCCAGAATGAGAACTCTAAGTTGTCCGCAGCAACTGCAGGTGTGGCGATTTGTGCAAATAAAATCTGAGAAAGTTCCGTTAACAGCATTAAATGTGAATTTTATTAAATTTTCAACGACAAATGTAGTAGAATATTATGAATTGAACTCTTAAAAATTGCTTAAAAACAACTTAAAATTTGTTATTATTTACCAATAGCAAATTTCTTTCCAAAAATAATTTTGAAAAGAAATTCGGTATTATAAAAGGATGAAGACGATTGTTAATCCTCGTCTACCTCAATATCATCCTGACTGAATTCGCATTTTAATCTAAAAGGAATCGGTGTATCAGATCCGGTATAGAAATCATCAATGGTCCCCTTCCAAATGACCTGAAGCTCTCCTTCCTCATTTTTTTCGAAAAGAAGCTCATTGTCATAGATATAGGCATCTTCGTCGTCGAAAAGGTCTACTTCTGTGTAGGTTTCTTCATCAGAGTCATTGATTGTGATAGTTTTTCCTTCTATTTCCGCTGATTCTATAGGAAAATCAAAAACTTCAAGTGAAAGCTGCGGAAAGTTGTACTGTAGTGAATCATCGTCCACGTGATCCAAACTGTCATCCGTAATAACTTCAACCTCTAAAAAATGTTGTTGGTTACTGTAAACCGCTTTACAATAAGTATTTCTGATATTGTATTTTAGCGTTTCCTCCGGATGGTAAATTTTTAAAATCCCTTTCATTTTTTCTTAAAAAAGAACTGTAATAATATGATTGTTAAACGTTTTAGACAAAGATAAAAAATTGATTCAAAGTTGAAAGGATTTTGAAAATAATTTTTTAAAATCAACTCATACCATAAGTCTGAATATCCCAATAATACTTACTTTTGTTTTCATAAAGATTCTGAAAATGAAAAACATTTTATCAAAAGGGATTCTTGGATTAGGGCTGATGATCGCGCTTGCTTCATGCAAAAAATCGGATTCTCCTCTTACCAAAGTGACTCCCAGCAACCTGGATTCTATTGCTTCCAACTATTATGAGCAATATCTTAAGCTATACCCTTTAGACGCTACATCTCAGGGAGATACAAGATACAATGACCAGCTTCCCATCAATATTGATAAGGATTTTATTTCAGGAGAAGTGGCTTTTTATAATTCTGTTCAGAAACAGCTGGAGCATGTAGATTACAAAACTCTTTCTGATGAAGATAAAGTGGTGTATGATGTGCTGGATTATACTTTAAAAGATAAAATTGAGGCCTATGCCTATCATCCGGAATATATTCCTTTCACACAATTCGGAGGTCTTCCGCTTACTTTTCCGCTGTATGGAAGCGGACAGGGCAGCCAGCCTTTCAAAACTGAAAAGGATTACAGCGATTGGCTGAAAAGAATGGAAAAATTTCCGGAATGGATGGATGCTGCAGCGGATAACTTCCGTGAGGGAATCAACAATAAGGTTGTACTTCCTAAAAAACTGGTTATCAAAATGATTCCCCAGATGAAAGCCGAGGAAATCACAACGTCTGATATGGAAAAGAATATTTTCTACGGACCGATTAAAGATTTCCCGAAAAGTTTCACTCAGGACCAGAAAGATAAATTTTCAACACTTTATAAGGAGACAATCACCAAAAAAATTATTCCGGCTTATACTAAAATGGGAGTGTTTTTAGAAAAAGATTATCTTCCTAAAGCCAGAGATACAGACGGATACAACAGTCTTCCCAACGGTAATGAGATTTACAGCTATTATGTAAAAAGTTGGACAACTACTAAGAAATCTCCTGATGAGATCAATAAAATTGGGTTACAGCAGGTAGCTATGCTCCGTGCAGAAATGGAAAAAGTAAAGCAGCAGGTAGGTTTTACCGGAAGTCTGGAAGAGTTTATCACTTTTGTGAAAACAGATCCAAAGGCAATGCCTTATAAAACCTCTAAGGAAGTTTTAAATGCCTTCAACGGTATTCTGACGAAGATTACTCCGAAATTGAAAACAATGTTTAACGTAACTCCAAAAACAAAGTTTGAAATCAGACAAACGGAGAAATTCAGAGAGGCAAGTGCCAGTGCAGAGTATATACCGGGAACTCCTGACGGAAAAAGAGCGGGTATATTTTATGTTCCTCTTCCTGACCCTACGAAATTCAATGTTACTTCAGGAATGGAGTCTCTTTTCCTTCATGAAGCGATTCCGGGACATCATTATCAGGTTTCTTTACAACAGGAGAATACTAAGCTTCCAAAGTTCATGAGATTCGGATGGTTTGGAGCCTATGGTGAAGGATGGGCACATTATTGTGAAACGCTAGGTCCTGAATTTGGTTTATATACTGATCCTTACCAGAAAATGGGGTATCTGAGCGATCAGATGCTGAGAGCGGTACGACTTGTAGTGGATACAGGACTTCATACCGGAAAAATGTCAAGAGAAGAAGCCATTAAATATTTCTTAAGCAATATTTCTTACGATGAAGGATCTGCCACTGCAGAAGTGGAAAGATACATGGCGATGCCGGGACAGGCTTTAGGCTACAAAATAGGTTCTTTAAGAATCCGTGAACTGAGAGAAAAATACCAGAAAGAACTTGGAAACAAATTCAACCTGGCAAACTTCCATGATGAAGTATTAAGCCAGGGATGTCTTCCTTTGGACGTTCTGAACAGGAAAATGGAGCTTTGGGCTCAAAAACAGAAATAAACTTACATTAATAAAAGGGTACATTGAAAAAAGTACCCTTTTTTATTTACTCTTCTAAATAAACAAAATTGATATGATCACAGAAAGCCTTAGATCTCTTTACAGCAGAGATTTAAACAAACTAAAAACAGAGGTAGAAGCCTATCAAAATGAAGAAAATCTATGGAAAATTGATAAAAACATAGCTAATTCTGCGGGTAATCTGGTTCTTCATTTGGTTGGAAACCTCAACCATTTTATAGGAACGCATCTTGGAAACACAGGATATGTAAGACAACGTGACCTGGAGTTTTCCTTAAAAGATATTCCAAGATCCGAACTTATTGAAAAAATAGAGGCAACTACAAAAATGATAGATTTTACTCTTTCTCAATTATCAGAAGACGACCTGAAAAAAGAATATCCTCTGGTTGTTTTTGAAAATAAAATGACTACAGATTACTTTCTGATTCACCTGATTGCTCATCTGGACTATCACTTGGGACAGGTCAATTATCACAGGAGATTATTGGATTATTAAATACATTTCTCTTACATGATGTTTTTTAAACCATGTCAAGGTTTTGAACCTTGACATGGTTTATTTTAATAAACGCAGCGATAATAAAGTAATTGTTGCGTTTTATTTTTAGTTCGCAAGGGCGTTTCACTTAGCGAGGAAACTTTTGTCTTAACTGAACGAAGTGCCTTTGCAAACTATTTCAACGTAATTTTTATAAAATCTTTGCGAACGTAGCGCTATAATCATTGAATTATTTCTCAAACATCATTTTCGTAATAAAATCCTTCTCTCCTTTTCCTCTTGCCGGAGAATATTCTCTTCCATAGAAAATGATCTGAAGATGAAGCTTATTCCATACTTCTTCAGGGAATAAACTTTTTGCATCACGCTCTGTTTCTACTACATTTTTTCCTGACGTAAGCTTCCATTGCGTCATCAGACGGTGAATATGGGTATCCACAGGAAAAGCAGGAAATCCGAAACCCTGGCTCATTACTACTGAAGCCGTTTTGTGTCCTACGCCCGGAAGAGCTTCCAATTCTTCATAAGTCTGGGGAACAATACCATTATGTCTTTCTAACAGAAGTTCAGCCATTCTCTTCAGGTTTTTGGCTTTTGTATTGGATAATCCTATTTCTTTGATCAGTTCTTTGATTTCAAATTCTTCCAGCTTAGCCATTCTTTGCGGCGTTCCTGCTACTGCAAAAAGATCGGGCGTAACCTGGTTTACTTTTTTATCTGTAGTTTGCGCAGAAAGTGCTACGGCAACCATTAATGTATAGGGATCGGTGTGATCTAACGGAATAGGTGTGGTGGGATATAATTTCTCCAGTTCTATCTGAACGAGCTCAGCTCTTTGTTTTTTTGTCATGTAACCCTTAAATTTGAACAAAATTAAATCATTATGCTGAAAGTTGGAGATAAATTACCTGAATTTGAAGAACTCAATCAGGACGGAGAAACAGTAACCTCATCAAAATTAATTGGAAAAAGACTAGTGGTTTTCTTTTATCCGCAAGCAAATACACCAACCTGCACGGTGGAAGCCTGCAACCTGAGTGATAATTATACTCAGCTTAAAAAAGCGGGATTTCAATTATTGGGAATAAGTGGTGATTCAGTAAAAAAGCAGAAGAATTTCCACAGCAAATTTGCTTTTCCTTATGATCTTATTGCGGATGAAAATCATAACATCATTGAGAAATTCGGGGTATGGCAGGAGAAAAAAACGTTTGGAAAAACCTATATGGGAATTGTAAGAACCACTTTTATCTTTGATGAAAATGGCATTTGTACAAGAGTAATTGAAAAAGTGACTTCAAAGACTGCTGCTGAGCAGATTCTGGAGGGATAACTTCTTTTTTCAAACACGGATATCACGAATATTTTCACAAATAACACAGGTTGTATTATTTGTGAAAATATTTTTTTAATTTATTATTCTGTTTCGTAATAGTTTAATTCTTCAGTTTCTCCGGGAAGAGTGACATATTTTTTAAACCTTAGTCCTAACTTTTCGATTAGTTTTTGGGAAGGAACGTTATCTTTTGAAATGATGGCAGATATTTTTGTTAATCCAAAATCATCCATTCCAATAGATTTGACCTTCTGAGCCGCTTCAAAAGCATATCCTTTACCTTCAAACTCTTCCAGCAGAGAATATCCTATATCTACAATATCCAATCCTTCTCTTTCAAAGATTCCTACTGCGCCTACTTTTTCATTTCCGTCTTTAGTCACTAAAAGATAGTTTCCAAATCCAAGTCTTTCAATCTGAGGAGCAAATCTGTTTAGGATATAATTTTCTGCATCTTCAATGCTATTAACATTACGGTTGCCGATATGTTGAATAAATTTTGGTCTGTTATAAAGCTCAAAAACAAAGTCTCTGTCTTCACGGGACATTGGACGAAGTATTAATCGTTCAGTCTCATAAGTGTTATCTGCGCTTGGGTGTTTTTTTAGGCTCATCTTTCTTTGGTTCTTCTTTTTTTTCGATTTTTAAAAGTCTCGGGTTATTAGCACACTTTTTATTGTAAAGCTCGATATAGGTTCCATTGTCCTTCACATTACCTACAGCACCTGTTGATTTATTTACAGTCACCGTATAATGCGTTTTCTGATAAGGACATTCCTTTGAGGTTAGTTTTCCAAGGTCAAGATAATAATTCGATTTGTCTTCATGATAGTTACCTGCAAGGTCTTTGAATTCCTCATCCACCATATATCCTTCAGCAGCCAGCATTACGGCGGCTTCCTGGGCATTATCAATCCGGTCTATGAACTTCTTAAGTCCTTCAATATCGGTAACATAATTAACTTTTCCAGCTTCTGAATAAGCAATATAATAAAAGCTGTCTTCACTGGGAAAAAGATTAAATCCGGAGAACTGAGGGGTATAATCCACCTTACCCGAAATTTTTATTTCTTCACCTTTTCCATAGCTGTTGTATACCAATATCCATGAATCTACCCTATTACTTGGATTGATCTGCTGTAAAATATTCGGAATGCTTGAAAATTTTTTCTTCTCCTGAGAAAATCCTAAGACTCCCAAAAGTAAAAATATAAGAATTGTAAATCGGGTTGCAGCTTTAATCATAATTTAAAAATCAGCAGAAAATATACCAAATTTTACATAAACTTATCTCCTTTCTTAAAATTCTTTAAGTCCAGAACATAATCTTTTATAAGCTGGTCGTTATCCCGCGGGCAGATAAGAAGTGCTTTATCGGTATCTACAACAATGTAGTTTTCAAGGCCGTCAATGATTACCGCCTTGTTATTATTTCTCAGACGGATAATGTTTCCTTTTGAATTATAGGAAAGTAAGTGCTTTAGTTTTACAGCATTTCCGTCTTTATCTTTTTCTGTATTTTCGTAAACAGAGGTCCATGTTCCCAGATCGCTCCATCCTAAATCTGATGGAATCACATATACATTCTTTGCTTTTTCCAAAATCCCGTTATCAATAGAGATTTTCTGAACTTTTGGATAAATAGTTTCAATACAGCTTTTTTCCTTTTCAGAATTGTATTCACAAGCCATAAAATGCTGCATCATTTCAGGAAGATAAAGGTCAAAAGCATGGTGAATACTTTTTACATTCCAAATAAAAATACCGGCATTCCAAAGGAAATCGCCACTTTCCAAGAAGCTTTGGGCAATTTCAAGAATAGGTTTTTCTGTGAATGTTTTAACTTTAAAATAGTCAGAACCCTTTTTTTCTACAAATTGAATGTAACCGTAGCCCGTATCAGGCCTTGTTGGAGTAATCCCTAATGTTACCAGATAATCATGTTTTGAAGCTACCTCAAATGCCAGCTCCACTTTTTCCAAAAATACATCCTCTTTCAGGATCAGGTGATCTGCCGGAAGCACAATCATTGTTGCATCCGGATTAATCTCAGCAATCTTGTTGGCCATGTATAAGTTACATGCAGCCGTATTTTTCATAAGCGGTTCCCCCACAATGTTTTCTTCAGGAATCTCCGGAAGCTGCTGATGGGAAAGAGCCACATACTCTTTATTCGTAATCACGAATATTTGCTCTTTAGGAATTACCTTGCTGATTCTGTCATAGGTCTGCTGAATCATAGTACGCCCGGTACCTAAAATATCCTGAAACTGTTTTGGAAATTTCTGCGTGCTCATCGGCCAGAACCGGCTCCCGATTCCTCCCGCCATTATAACGCAGTATCTATCTGATTTTAACATTCTTAACTACATTTTTCTACCCTAGCTAATGGCTTGAAAGAATACTTCCTTCCAGTAGCCAGGTTCTTACAAAGATAGTTTTTTTTAACCAGACCTTCTAATAAATACTTTTCGTTGCGGTATATAAAAAACTCCCCCTTCTGAAGTTCCTCGATAAAATGAAGAGTATCATCTTGTTTCTCAGTATGAAAATACCTTACCAGATCAGGGCTTGCCATAAAGTTTGCTTTGGGTGATTTTGAAAACTTTATGATGATGGGTTTTAACTCGTCATCATAAATTTCAAGGCTTTCAAGGAGCATATTTCTGAAAGTTTCTTTCCATTCGTTGCCATGAGGAGATATTTTTCGTCCATATTTTTCAAACGCAATCAGGTGCGCAAGCTCATGGGTCAGTACAAAGAAAAAAAGTTGCGGAGTAAGCGTAGAGTTTACCGTTATTTCATGGGAATTGTCCGGAAGCTTTCTGTAATCTCCCAGTTTTGAATTCCTGTTTCTAGTAACCTTTATATGTATATAGTAATCTGAAAACCAGATTCTTAAATATTTAAGAGTGTTTTTTTTAGGTAAATATTTTTCTAATGATTGAATTGGCATTTTACAAACTTAATGGAATTCCTGCATAGAAATTCAATAGTTTAAGACTAAAAAGATAATTATATTTTGCCTGCGCTACTGATCCCTGTGCATTTGCATAATTATTTCTCGCCACATTGACGTCATAGATGGTTGTTCTTCCTGCTGTATAACTTTTGTCAGCAAAATCAAGAGCCAGTTTCGAACTTTTCTCTGCTTCTACTGCTGACAGGTAGGTTTCATAATTAGCGTCAGCATCAAACTGAGCTTTCTGTACGTTTTGTCTTACGGTCTGTTTCTGTTGTTCCAAGGAATTCTTGGCTAAACTTTCATTTATTTTAGACTGTTCTACCTGAAGTTTTGTTTTCCCCTTATTGAAGATAGGAATATTAAGTGATAACCCTACATTTTGTCCAAACTGATCTTTATATTGTTCAAAAAAAGTTCCCTGCACAACACCTGGCACAGGATCAAACTGCCTGTTATAGAAAGTGATAAGCCCTGCACTGCCTGTTAGCGTTGGCCAGAATGCTGTTCTGCTTACCTCAGTTTGTGCTTCGGCAGATCTTATTCTGCTTTCAGCTGCTTTGATCTGCGGTTGTATCTCATAAGCCGTTGTAAGCACTTCATCTGCAGTAGTAAGTTGTAAATCAAGTTTTTCCGGAATATTCACATCTTCCACATCAAAACCCTTATAATCTGAAAGCTGTAAAAGCTGAACGATGGCAAACAAAGCACGACCAACATTTACTTCTGCAGTTTTAAGATTTTGTTTTTCTCTTGCCAGTGCAGCTTCAGCCTCCGCCAGAACCGTCTGGGCTGTTGTTCCAACCTGAGTGGTGATTTTAGCTCTGTCAAACTGTTTCTGAGCATTATCTACGGCACTCTGAGAGATTTTAACAATCTCTTTATTCAACAAAGTAGTCAGATATTGTTGAGCAATCTGAAGAGAGATATCATTTT
Organism: Chryseobacterium sp. GVT01B; assembly: GCF_019970045.1. Classification (GTDB taxonomy): domain Bacteria; phylum Bacteroidota; class Bacteroidia; order Flavobacteriales; family Weeksellaceae; genus Chryseobacterium. Next base: position 190,738 of record NZ_JAHXYI010000001.1, on the reverse strand, counting down.
TAATGGTTTCAATGTCATATTGACTGGCTTCTACATCAAACTGGGCCTTTCTTACATTTTTCTCTAATCTCCCATTATTATAGAGCAAAATCTCAGCACCTAGACTAATATTGTTATTGAATCTATCGTTTCTAAAACTTCCGGCTCCTAATGACCCTTGCCCGAAGCTCACCCCATTCGTCATACTTCCCGATACAGAAGGCAAGTATTCTTTTTGGGCGGCTTTAAGATTGTATTCCTGGTTTTGTTTGTTATACTGATTTTGGATAACCTGAAGATTATGCTCCACTGCATAGCTTACACATTCTTTTAAGGACCATTTCTTCTGAGCGCTTAAACCCAGATAACCTAATCCAAAAACGATGATCCAAACTTTTTTCATATTATGTAGATGTTTATTTGTTTTTAATGGTCATATGGAATCGTGTCATCTTCATCAGTATTGTAAATGCAAATCACAGCGACTTCATATTAAGATTTTTCAATATTAGACGAATTAAATATAAAAAAGTTACAGATTGAAAAATTATATTTTTTTTTAAGAAAACTTTTGGGAATTTTGTAGCATGACAAATGAACAATATCAGGAAGCTATTGACTGGCTTTTCGTGCAGATGCCCAACTATCAGATAGATGGACAGAAGGCTTATAAACCCGGGCTTGACAATATTACAAAGCTTTGTACTTTCTTTGGAAATCCTCAGGATAAAATAAAATGTATCCATATCGGCGGGACCAACGGAAAAGGCTCTTCAAGCAATATGCTGGCATCCGTTCTTCAGGAGGCTGGTTATAAAACCGGATTGTACAATTCTCCGCACCTGATAGACTTCACAGAGCGTATTAAAGTCAATGGCAAAAACTGTAATAAAGAATTTGTCTTTGAGTTTATTCAAAAACTAAGAACACTTCCGGAAGATATCCGACCTTCTTTCTTTGAATTTACCACAATTATGGCTTTTGAATATTTTTATCAGCAACAGGTAGATTTTGCCATTATCGAAGTAGGATTGGGAGGAAGACTGGATTCAACAAATATTATTACACCCCTGATCTCTGCTATTACGAATGTTCAGCTGGATCATCAGAATATTTTGGGAGATACCATTGAAGAGATTGCAGCCGAGAAAGCAGGAATTGTTAAAAGTAATATCCCTGTTATTTCCGGTGACGAGAATGAAGCAGTCAAAAATATCATCCGAGAGAAAGCGATTAAAGAAAATGCACCGTTTATAGATGCCACTCTTATTCATACAAATCTTGAATCTGATTTGAAAGGAAATTATCAGAAGAAAAATATCAGTGTCGTATTGGCTGCAGTAGAGGAATTGAGAAAACTGAAAGTGCATATTTCCGACAAAGATCTTGAAAATGGTCTGCTCCATGTTCATCAGAATACAGGATTTATTGGCCGTTGGTTTGAGTTTTCACAAAATCCGCTTACGATTTGTGATACGGGGCACAATCAGGCAGGTTTGGAGTATGTTTTTTCACAATTAAACTCAATTGACAGACACAAGCATGTCATTTTGGGGTTTGTGAATGACAAAAAAATAGATGATGTGATGAAATTACTTCCTGAAAATTCTGAGTTCTATTTTGCAAAACCATCCATCAACAGGGGAAGACATCCGGAAGATTATGAAAATCTGCTTCAGGAGGCGAAAATTTTTTATAAAATTTTTGATTCCGTAGAGGAAGCGTATCTTACTGCAAAAGAACGATGTACAAATGAAGAAATGATTTTTATCGGCGGAAGCAACTTCGTAGTGGGAGATTTTTTAGAAAAAAAATTTGGAGATTAAAGAATAAGTCGTATATTTGCACCACTCTAAACAAGAGAACAAGTCTAGAGGGTTCTTAGCTCAGTTGGTTCAGAGCATCTGGTTTACACCCAGAGGGTCGGGGGTTCGAATCCCTCAGGACCCACAGAAAAGGAAACGAAACCTTTCAAAAAAATTCGGGTTCTTAGCTCAGTTGGTTCAGAGCATCTGGTTTACACCCAGAGGGTCGGGGGTTCGAATCCCTCAGGACCCACAAAAATCTCTCAAGAAATTGGGAGATTTTTTTTTTTTTATTCCTAAGCTATTTAAGAGTTTCCTAACCTCCTTTCCTTATATTTATTTACCTTTGCACGCAACTGAATTCGCGTGACGTGAAGGAACTCCATATCATATCATTCAACTATCCCTATCCTCCTTCTTATGGCGGGATCATTGATGTGTATTATAAGATTAAGGCTCTATCTGATTCGGGAATAAAAATCCACCTTCATTGCTTTGTAGACAAAATTCCTGTAAAGATTGATCCGGAAGTTGAGGAAATTACTGAAAATGTCTTTTTTTATGAAAAGAAAAAGAATCCACTCCTCTATTTTTCAGGAATTCCTTTTGCTGTCGTAATAAGAAATTCTGAGCTCCTACTTAAAAATCTGGAAAAGACCAACGCTCCTATATTATTTGAAGGACTGCAGACAACATCCATCATCAGGTTTTTGAAAGATAACAGGCACAAACTATATCTCCGCCATCACAACAACGAAACGGAGTATTATAAAGGGCTTTCTTTATCAGAAAAAAATATTTTTAAAAAGATTGTTTACAGAATTGAATCCTTAAAATATAAAGGATATCAAAAAAAGCTTTTAAAGAAGTTTGAAGCTATATTCTGTCTGTCTGAAAAGGAATATAATGAAGTGGAAACTTATTCGAAAAACGCACAGTTAATTCATATTTTCCACGGCAATCAATGGGTAAAGCAACTGGATAAAAAAGGAAATTATTTTCTTTTTCATGGAGACCTTACCACCGCCGATAACAAAAGAGCACTGATTGAGACTATTGATTTATTCAAAACTCTTCCACAGTATAAACTTCTTGTGGCCTCCGACCGCGCCGGTGAAGACATTAAAAAGAGGATTTCAACGATCGAAAATATTACCCTCACTCCTATCCAAACCACGGAAAACCTTCACAATCTTCTGGAAAATGCCCATGCCAATATTCTGATTTCTTTCCAGAATTCAGGAACCAAGGTGAAGCTTTTCAACACCCTTTATAACAGCCGTTTTGTGATTATTAATGAAAATGTTACAGATGATCCTGTTTTGACAAATTTATGCCTGTATGGAGGTAATATGGCCGAAATTCGCCAACAGATTATCATCTCAGCTGAAAAAGACTATGCTGATTCTGAAAAGAGAAAGCAAATCTTAGAAAAAACACATTCGGATTATGCTAAAGCCGAAGAGATGGTAAAGATTATTTTTAAAAATTAACCCTGTCTATCACCTTCTGAATATTGAACTCCTCAAGACAAGCCCAGTCTCCCCTGTAGCACTCTTTATCTCCAAAAACAGAACATGGCCTGCAGGTAAGATCTTTTACCTGAACAACATCTTCTTCACGCTGCCCGAAACCTAAAAATCCGGCATAAGGATGAGTAGCTCCCCAAATAGAAACACATCTTGTTCCTACCAGACTTGCAAGGTGCATATTCGCAGAATCCATGGAAATCATCAGTTCCAGGCCGGCAATATGATTGAGTTCTTCTGTAAGGTTTAATTTTCCGGCAAGATTTTTTGTATTAGGAATCTCGCTCTCCCATCTTTCAAGGGTTTCAGTTTCTTTTTTACCTCCACCAAAGAAATATACCGTATGTTTCTGAGCCAGAATTCTGACCAGTTCATAGGATTTTTCCAAAGGAAGCATCTTTCCTTTGTGTTGGGCAAAAGGGGCAAAGCCAATTCCTGATTTTTGTTCCGAAGTCGGTCTGAGTTGATGTGAAAGCTCAAGCTTGAATCCCATTTTACGGAATACGTCTGCGTAACGCTCTACGGTTTTCTTCAATTGTACTTTCTCAAGGTTCCATACATCTGTAAGATGCTCTTTCTCCTCTTTACCCTTATCTATTTTGAAAACTTTAAGTCCTTTTCTTCTATATATTCTGTCTAAAACCTTGGTCCGTATTACGTCATGAAGATTGGCAATACAATCCGGATTAAACTCCCGGATCAGTTCATTGCTCAGTTTCCTCAATCCAAAGAGACCTTTATAGTCATCAAGATCAATTCCTTTAAAAGTAACATTGGGAACTCCCGCAAACAGTGCTTCAAAATTCTTTCTGGACACCATAATAATTTCCACGCCAGGGTTCTGCTCCAGAAATTCTCTGAAAACAGGCACAGTCATCGCAACATCTCCGAATGCGGAAAAACGATATGCTAAAATTTTTGTCACGGCTATGATTTCAGTTGGTAAGCAACTGCATAAAACTTGATCTGTTTGGTCATTGCCATCAATCCATTAGCTCTGGATGGCGAAAGAAATTCCTGCAATCCTATTTCCGCAATAAAATCAAAATCAGAATCCAGAATTTCCTGAGTGGAATGCCCACTATAAATACTTACTAAAAGAGAAACAATTCCTTTGGGTAAAATACCGTCAGAATCTGCATTAAAGAAAAGTTTCCCATCTTTAAATTCAGCATCAATCCAAACTTTACTCTGGCAGCCTTTAATCAGATTTTCTTCTGTTTTTCTATCTTCCGGTAAGCCTTTCAGTTCTTTTCCGAGATCAATGATATACTCGTATTTTTGCTCCCAATCGTCAAGAAAAGCGAATTCATCTATTATTTCCTGCTGTTTTTCTTTAATGGTCATTTTTAATCAAATTTCTTTTGCAAAGATAACCAATTTTGTAAAATTTATTACCGGGATGCTTTTTCAAAAAGCTGAAGGATTTTTGTTTCCTCATTCTCCCAGCAAAATACATCTGCAGCTTTGTTAAGTTCGCTCTGATAATACAGCCTTCCTCTTTCAAGAACAAGGTTAACTGCTTTTTCAATAGTTTCAGGTTTGTGATCCGAAATAATTTCCCCTACATTGAATTGATTTCTTATCCGCTTCATCTCCGGGAAATTAATCATAACAAGTGGCACTCTGGACTGAATATAGTCACAAACTTTATTGGGTAAGGAATAATAATAGCTAACTCCGTTATTTTCTTCAAGACTGAAACCCATATCTGCTGTTTTGGTCACTTCTCTGAGGTTTTCAGGTTTCAGTTTACCAAGGAAAAAGACTTTGCTTTGTAGCTTCTCCTGAATAACAAGTTCTTCATATACTCTTTTCTTCGGTCCGTCACCGGCAATTTTCAGAACAGCATCTTTAATATGATGCATGGCGGCAATCATTTTTTCAATTCCTCTGGATTGGTTGATCGCTCCCTGATATAGAATAATTTTAGGATGATTTTCAGGAATTTCGGGAGCAGAAAGAATTTTTCTCGGGATATTTCTGACAACTACCGGGTTGACATTATATTTTTCGTGAAACCATTCAGCGTAGCTTTCACTTTCTGTCATCATAAATTTCACATGAGGAACCAGCTTTCTTTCCAGAACCCTCCAGAATTTTTGTGAAAACCTGTTTTGTACCGATGGCATTTCTGTGAAAATTTCATGACTGTCAAAGACTAATGGAATGTTCAGTTTTTTGGCAATGAGATAATTTGGCAGAAGTGCGTCAATGTCATTGGCATGAAGGATAGTATCTTTGTCCGCTTTTTTCTTAAGCTCATGGTATAACTTCCAGTTGAACTCAAAATAAGCTGTCTTTAGGCTTTTTGACGTGAGTTCTATTCTTGAAAAAGGATAAGGACGTTCCATTTTCTCATTTCCTTCCCAATCGTTTCCGATGAGTTCAATGCGATATCCGTTGTCAAAAAGGGTTTTGCATACCTTTTCTATTCTCTGATCGGTATATAGGCTGCTAAAAGCTGAAGTAATTACTTTTTTCCTCATTCTTTTTTCTTGCCTAGTATTAAATGATAGATCTGGATAATACAGATCAATCCGTTTGGAATGATAACCGGCCATAACGGCCCACTAAAAAAGCCATAAATGACAAAACAAAAACAGCCAATCATGTTGACAATTCTAATTTTTCTTACATCTTTCAGTATGAAACTCAGCACGATAAAAACTGAGGCAGAATATCCGATATAAGTAGTAGATTCGGGGCTCATGAGAAATTTTTAAGGATAACAAACTTAATCATTTTCAATAAGATAATAAAATTTTTTACTGCCATAAAGTCATTAATTGATTTTTGGTAAAATATTTGTAATTTAGATAATGAATAAAAGGTAATGTTGCCTTTGTTCTAATGAGATATATTATGGATTATAAGTTTTCACAAGGTTTGAGCCAGGTGTTCAAACAAAGCAAAAGCGAAGCTAAACGGCTGAAAAGTGAATTTCTTAATACAGAACATCTACTTTTAGGTATTATAAAAACGGAAAACTCTGCAAAAGAAATCCTTCAAAACCTTAATGCGGATTTAACACAAATCAGAAGAAAAATTGAAACTTTAAATACAGCAAGTCTAAATCCTATTTCTGAGGAGGTTACCAATATTTCTTTCACCAAGATGGCAGATCATGCCATTAAACGTGCGGAGTTAGAATGCCGACAATATAAAAGCAATGAGATTAATACCGTTCACCTGCTTTTAGGTATTCTTTATAAATATGAGGACCCTACTTCAAATATTCTGGGAGCTTACGACATCGACTATGAAGGAGTTTCAAGAGAATACCAGACTATGCTTAAAAATTCAGGCCAGTCTCCACAGATGAGTGCTTATGACGATGATGATGAGAGAGAAGAATTTGAGCAGATGAGAAAGCCTACAGGAAATCTAGGTTCTGCAAAAAGTAAAACGCCTACTTTGGATAACTTTGGTAGAGACCTTACTTCTTTGGCAAGGGATGGAAAACTAGACCCGGTAATCGGCCGTGAAAAAGAAATTGAGAGAGTTTCTCAGATCTTATCGCGTAGAAAGAAAAACAACCCTCTTCTTATCGGAGAACCGGGAGTTGGTAAATCTGCCATTGCTGAAGGTTTAGCATTAAGAATTCAACAGAAAAAAGTGTCAAGAGTTCTTTACGGAAAACGTGTGATCACTTTAGACCTGGCAAGTTTAGTTGCCGGAACTAAATACCGTGGTCAGTTTGAAGAAAGAATGAAGGCTATCATGACAGAACTGGAAAAAAACAGAGATGTCATCTTATTTATTGATGAGCTTCATACAATTGTAGGAGCGGGAAGTTCTACAGGAAGTTTAGATGCTTCCAATATGTTCAAACCTGCTTTGGCAAGAGGAGAAATTCAATGCATTGGGGCAACTACTCTGGATGAATACCGTCAGTATATTGAAAAAGACGGTGCTTTAGAAAGAAGATTCCAGAAAGTAATGGTAGAGCCTACTTCTATTGATGAAACCATTCAGATTCTGAACCAGATCAAAGATAAGTATGAAGAGCACCATAATGTAGTATATACTCCGGAAGCGATTCTGGCGTGTGTGAATCTGACATCGAGATATATTACAGACCGTTTCTTACCAGACAAAGCAATTGATGCGATGGACGAAGCCGGATCTCGTGTTTACATCAAGAACATGAAAGTTCCTACCGAAATCATTGATTTTGAAAAGAAAATTGAAGACATCAAAGAACTGAAGCAGAAAGCTGTAAAAGCACAGGATTACCTTGAGGCAAGAAAGCTTAAAGATGAAGAAGAACGTCTTCAGATGGAACTAAATGCCGCTCAGGAAAAATGGGATAAGGATGTAAAAGAGAAAAAAGAAACAGTAACGGAAGAAAATGTAGCGGAAGTGGTTTCTATGATGAGTGGAGTTCCTGTAACGAAAGTTGGCAAGAACGAGCTTGACAAGCTTGCCCAGATGGATGAAAAACTGAACGGAAAAGTAATCGGTCAGGAAGATGCTGTGAAAAAAGTTGTGAAAGCAATTCAAAGAAACAGAGCAGGTCTTAAAGATCCGAACCGCCCTATCGGTACATTTATTTTCCTTGGAACAACCGGGGTTGGTAAAACCGAGCTGGCTAAAGTAATGGCGAGAGAGCTATTTGAATCCGATGAGTCTCTGATCAGAATTGACATGAGTGAATACATGGAGAAATTCGCCGTATCAAGATTGGTGGGTGCGCCTCCGGGATATGTAGGATATGAAGAAGGTGGCCAGTTGACTGAAGCAGTAAGAAGAAAACCTTATGCTGTGGTACTTTTGGATGAGATTGAAAAAGCTCACCCGGATGTATTCAATATTCTGTTACAGATCCTTGATGAAGGACACGTTACAGACAGTTTAGGTAGAAAGATCGACTTTAGAAATACAATTATCATTCTTACCTCCAATATCGGAACCAGAGATCTTAAAGACTTTGGAGATGGTGTAGGATTCGGAACTTCAGCTAAAAAGACAAGCTCAGATACAAGAGCGAGAAGCACTATAGAAAGTGCCCTTAAGAAAGCATTTGCTCCTGAATTCTTAAACAGAATTGATGACATTGTGATCTTTAACTCTCTTGTTCAGGATGATATCAAGAAAATTATTGATATTGAATTGAACAAATTGTATGGCAGACTTGAAAAATTAGGATATAAAGTTGACTTAACTGAAGATGCTAAAAACTTCATTTCTGAAAAAGGTTGGGATAAAGATTTTGGTGCAAGACCATTGAAACGTGCCATCCAGAAATATATTGAAGACTTATTGGCAGAAATGCTGGTAAACAAGCAATTGAATGAAGGAGAAACCGTAGTTCTTGACCTTAATGAAGCTAAAGACGGATTGATTGGAAAAACGCAGAAGGCTAAAAAATCAGCAGCTGAGAAATCTTCTCAATCTTAATTGAATAAATAATTTAAATTCAAATAGAAAATCCCCGGGAAATTTCCCGGGGATTTTGTTTTATAGGTTTTGGCTAAAGCCAATGGTATTGAATGTTGTATTGAACGGGCTAAAGCCCGCTCCTATTGAAAAATCACGGGATTAAAGTCCCACCACAAATCCGATATTCGGAATCAGGCCGCTTGAAAACACACTGGAATTCTGCTTCCAAAGTACATTATACATTAACCCAAGCTGCATAAAAGAATTATTTCCGATTCTCTGCATATATCCACCTCCAAGATATAATGCATTTTCTTCTGTATTGTATTTATAATCATAGTATTTATCCTTATAATCAACAAAATAATGCTGATAGTTTGCTCCCACATAAAATGATCTGGCAAAATAATAATTCACAAAAGGTCCTACTCCAAACATAGTAGATTTATAATAGTCGGAAGTCTGCCACGATACACTTCCTACAACTCCTGCTTCAAGATCATCTGTAAGCCTGTACCCCACTCTTGGTGAGGCAGACAGATTAAAAGCACTGTTACTTCCGAATCCTAATCCGATCCCACCTCCAAAGGTCCACTTGCTGTTTTCCTGCACCGGAGCTCCTACTGAAACCTGGGAAAACGCCGACCCTGAGATGATCAGCATCATTGAAATAATAATTTTTTTCATATGTAGATATATTTTGTTGTGATGATATTATATGCTTCTATCTTTGTTAATAGTTCGCTATAATGGCAAATACGGTTAACATCGTTTTTATCAATGTTTAAAATTATGGTTTTTTTACGACATTATTAATTGTACTTTTGCCGCATCAAACTAAGAACTCCCGTTAAGAGTTTCGTAAAATTGAAATATAATGAAAGTAGTAGTAGGCCTCTCCGGAGGTGTAGATTCTAGTGTTACAGCGTATTTGCTGCAGCAGCAAGGCCATGAAGTAGTGGCTTTATTCATGAGAAACTGGAACGATGCTTCCGTAACATTAGAAGATGAATGTCCCTGGATTGAGGATAGTAATGATGCCCTTATGGTGGCACAAAAGCTTGGAATTCCTTTCCAGGTGATCGATATGAGTGAACTTTATAAGGAACGTATTGTTGATTATATGTTTGCCGAATACGAAAAAGGAAGAACTCCCAACCCGGATGTATTGTGTAACAGAGAAGTAAAATTCGACGTATTTATGAAGACGGCGATGTCTTTGGGTGCAGATAAGGTGGCAACCGGACATTACGCAAGAGTAAACTCTACTTTTGACGAAAACGGGAAAGAAATTTTCCATCTTCTTGCCGGAAAAGATAACAATAAAGATCAGTCTTATTTCCTTTGTCAGCTGAGCCAGGATCAACTTTCAAAAGCGTTATTCCCTATCGGTGAACTTACAAAACCTCAGGTAAGAGAAATCGCCAAGGAGATCGGATTGGTAACTGCTGATAAAAAAGATTCTCAGGGATTGTGTTTTATCGGAAAAGTAAGCCTTCCTCAGTTTTTACAGCAGCAATTGAAACCTAACGAAGGAGAAATCGTAGAAATTTTCAAAGATTCGCCTTTATTTTCGGAAGAAAAACCTGAATTCGCTTCTAAAGAAGAAGAACTTGAGTTTTTATCCAGAAAAATCAATTATAAAAAATCTGACGGAAAAGTAATCGGGAAACATCAGGGAGCCCAGTTTTTCACTATCGGACAAAGCCGTGGCCTTGGAATAGGCGGCCACAAAGAAAGCTGCTTTATCATCTCCAGAGAGATGGAAAACAATATCATTTTCGTGGGAGAAGGAAGTCACTTTCCTGGCCTTCACAAAAAAGCATTGAAAATTGATAATTCTGAACTGCACTGGGTACGTGAAGATATGAAACTTCAGAATGGAGAATCTATGGAAGTAATGGCCAGATTCAGATACAGACAGTCTTTGCAGAAAGCCACTTTGTATCAGTTTGAAAATGCATTATATATTGAGTTTGATGAACTTCAGTCTGCTATTGCGGAAGGACAGTTTGCTTCATGGTATATTGATGATGAACTTATCGGAAGCGGTGTGATTGCATAAGGGATGCGAGGTTCGTGTTTCGGGATTGTGGAATTAGGTACTGGAATTTTTTAAAGAAAATATTTTTTTAAAATTTTTCTGTAACGTTTTTTAAGTTGTCTTACTTACTGAGTAAATAGCAATAAAAAAACTACTATGAAAACAACGACAAGAAACCAGTATGCTTATGTAAATAATATCCTGATCGCAATTGTATCTGCGGTTTTTGGCTATAATTTCTATCAGTTAATTGTACATCCGGAAAACTCGAATATCGCGATCAGCCTTATTTTAGTGGTAATCACCTCTATCATGGTTCGAAAATATGGCTACAGGCCCATAAAAGAAAAAAAGTAAGAGATTTAATCTCAATACCTTATTATAAAGCCCGGAACAGTTCTGTTTCGGGTTTGTTTTTTATGAAACAATTACTTTATCTTTTTGTTGACATGGCTCATGATAAGAAACACTGCCACAATACATTCCAGAATTAAAATCATAATGAGAAATCCAACGGGCTTTCCCAACATGATTCCTCTTATCAGTTTTATAGTTCCCAGTAAAAAAATGAAGCCTGTGAAATACAATGTTGTTTTAGAAATGGCTTCTCTCCAGGAATTTAAAATAAAAACTGAAGCATAGAATCCAAGAACCAGGATGAGATAAAATTTCAGAAAGTCCGGACCTTTAATAATAATGGGATTCAATGTCTGGCATACTGACATAAGCCACATAAAGCTTACTACAACGGGAGCTGAGTGAATGATTAGCTTTTTCATGTTCATTATTTTTTATCCTCCACATCCCCCACAACCGCCGCAGCCTCCGCCACAACCACCTCCTCCGCTGCAGCTTGATCCTCCACAGCTTCCTCCACCAGCACCATCATTGCTTTGCTTATCCTTTCTATTGGGATCGGAGATTTCGCCATCTCCTATGATTGAGGTTATTATCCCCAGAATAAAAATAATGGCAAAAACCACTGCTGTGACCAACAATCCGGTGAAACTACCTCCTTCTGAACAAGAGAACAGGAGCAGTAAAATAAAGATTGGAGCAAAAAAAGCCATTTTTCTCATCCAGAGTCTAAGTTTAGATTTTTTCTTTTTCCCTTTCCATATTTCTTCAGGTGCTTCCTGCTGAAATATGTTCCTGTAACCAGACATTGTATCTTCAAACCAATTCTCATGTTTCACTCTCTCCTTGTTTCCACCTTGAGAAGGATGATGATGAAGCGTTCTTTTTAAAATATTCGGGCAGAATTCTTCCCAATAATTCTGGGTATAGATCAGGTGCATATGCCATACTTTATCCACTATTTCGCTGGGGGAAGCTCCATTGGGAAGAATACAGCAGAGATAGACAAATTTTTTATATTCTTCAATCGCTTTTTTTGCGAAATCAAGGCTCCAGCTTTCTTCTTTTGCGAGTTTTTTTGAAAAAGGGAAAGCAGCGTTGGGAGCATCCAGAGAAAATCCCTGTATCCGGTTCCAGAGGGATTCATCTTTTAATAACATTCTTGTTTCCATTGTTTTAAATTTTGTTTTTCTATTCAAATATCAATTGATTTTAAAATATAAAAGTCTCTCAAAAATCTTTTTTGGTTTGATAAAAATCTTAAATTAGTCTTATAAAACTAAAATTAATCTGACCATAAAAATAAACAGATGAAAAAGGAAGATATACTGCATCTTGGAAAGCTGATGAATTTCTTAAGCCGTCACTTTTTAAAGAAAAATCATTGGGAAGATGTCACCAAAACGGAATGGTCTTACATCAGCGCAGAACTCAACGAACTCATTATCAATGATCATTCAGAGAAAGAAATAAAAAAAGAACCGGATCTTTTGGGAACCAATTATTTGTATGAACACCTGATCATCAATAAACTGAAAAAATTCAGGCAGAATGAAAATGGAGTTCTCAGCAGGCCAAACCTGGCAAAGCTAAGTCTTATTGTAAAAGTTCTGGGCTACTCCAATTATATCGATTTCATCAATTCCACTACGGAGTCATTCAATTTTAACGACCTCAGAATTGAGATGAATAATGTAAATCTGAATACAACTCTTTTAGACCGTTTAGTAGGCTGCTGGTATTCTTATAACAGAAATCTACCTGATAATCCTTTAATGGCAAAAGAAGACCGCATATGGCGCTCAGCAATGGAAATTTATAAGTCAGAAACAACCGGAGAATATTTTATTGAACGAAGCGGTGGCGACAAGCATAAGTATTTTGGTAAGGTAACGGCTTATTCCGACTATGTTTTTATCATCATGAACAGCAATACTTTTATCCGTCAGCGGCATTTTATTTCAAGAATTAAAGATATTAAAGAAAAGCTTAAGAATCCGGACTATAAACTCCACGAAATCCACTTCATAAGTACCTGCATCAGTTTCAATCAGGAACCGATAGCTTTGTTTGAAATCTTCAGAAAAGCAGACAGAAAGAACTTTATTTCCGACTCTATCAGCTTCCCCATTGACAGCGATGAAATTCCGGAATCTATCCTTAAACAGCTTGAAGACACTGAATCTAACAGAATAGATTACAGATAGTTATTATATAAAGTTAAAAATCTCTGATGCCTGGAAATAACTGATTCTTTTTTTGAAATTGTTGTAACGTATTTTGAATTGTCATACTTACTGGATAACAATAAAAAATATCATTATGAAAACAACGATTAAAAATCAATATGCATCTGCTAACAATGCGCTTATCTTTTTTGTATCCATGCTTGTTGGATATAACATCTATCAGGAAATCTTTCACCCCGAAAAAGCAGATATTATCCTGCGTGTTATAATGGTAGCCCTTACAGCCGTCACCATCCAGAAATATAACAAAAAAGCTGAAGTAAAAGAATAAACATCCTTATCAATTTCTATATCTGATGCCCTGGAACAATTATATTCCGGGGTTTACCTTTTCTCCTATGCTTAGAATACATTTAACTATTAAAAATCAATACATTACAGTAATAATTTTCTAAATTGATAGTTATAAATATAAACCCTTCAATTGTCTTGCTATGGAATATTATGAATTGTATGAAGTTTTGAAAAGTCACTTTGATTCCGGAAAAGACAGGGTTGAAATCAAGGAATTGAATGTAACCATTGAATCTCTTCCTTTTGAATCGAAGGTTTCTGATCTTCTTTATGGTTCGGAACATCAACATTGCAGCAAACATCAGCAATCACTGGAAATCAATGAAAATGGGCATCTTTTTTATGGCCAGCCCGCTGTAGACATCAAGGATTTTGATATTGAATGCAATAACAGGTTTACCTATTATATTCTAAAGAGTGCAGATATAGAAACAGCCAAAGGATGCATCTTTTTCTTTCATGGCCTGAACGAAAAGAAATGGGACAAATATCTGCCTTGGGCATATGAACTCGCCCAAAGAACACAGAAAGCTGTTATTCTGTTTCCTATTGCCTTTCATATGGATCGTGCAGAACCTATCTGGAGTGACCGGCATCACATGATGGAAGTGGTTCGTTTCAGAAAGAAAAAATATCCGGAAAACATGAATTTCTCCTATGTGAATGCTGCCATCAGCTCAAGACTGGAAGCCCACCCTCAAAGGATATTCTGGTCCGGACTGCAGACTTATTCTGACATTACTGAAGTGGTAAAAGACATTAAAAACAATAAAATAAAAGGGATTTCTCCGGAAGCAGATCTGGATTTATTTGGCTACTCTATTGGGGCTTTTCTTTCAATGATCATTAAAATGGCAGATCCCAACCATTACTTTACCCGGTCTAAAGTTTTCTGTTTTTGTGGTGGGATGACTATCGACCGTATGTTTCCAATCTCCAAATACATCATGGACACCCAGGCCACTATTAAAATGCAGTCCGTTTTCACAGAACTTTTGAGTTCTGATTTTAAATCAGATACCCGTCTGAAACATTATCAGAATGAAGATCTTCATCCACAGGAAAGCTGGTTCAAAAAAATGCTCCGCTACAATTATTTTCAAAAAGAAAGGGAAGAAAGAATTCATGAAATTCAGTCCCAGATAAAAGCGTATGTATTAGAAAAAGACAGTGTTGCCCCTCCAATGGAAGCGTTGAATACTTTACGCGGTGGCTACAGGAATATCAATGTAGATGTAGAAATTAAAGATTTCCCGTATGAATATTCCCATATGGTTCCGTTTCCTCTTGCCCACAAGCACAAGAAAGAAGTTACGGAAGCTTTTCACCAGTTTGTACAATCTGCCAGCAACTTTTATAACTCCTGATTATTCCTTTTTCAGGTATAGAAAAGAGAAAGGAATAGTTTAAAAATTAATAATATAAGATCCATGGTGTTTGTTTTTGTATGATGAGTAAGTCAAAATCCTTCCTTATTTATTAACTGACCAACCAGTCTTTGAAATCTTTGACACGGTCTCTGCTTACGGTAATTTCTTCTTCAGGCTGAAACTCCATATCCACTTTATAGTAAGGTGATGTATGGATGTTTTTAATATAATCCGAACTGACAATAAACTGTCTGTTTACCCGGAAAAACTTTTTCTCATCCAGAACATCTTCCAGCTCATCAAGCGTAAAATCTGATGGATAGGTGCGGTCTTCCGTCTGAAGATAAACGATTTTATTCTCGCTGAAAAAGCAGCTTATTTCCTGAGTCTGGATAATTTTCAGGTTATACCCGATTTTTACCAGAACTCTGGACAGCGTAGATTTCTCTTTTCTGATCAGCTGTTTAATATCCTGAGAGCCATCCGTATTGTTGGCAGGAATAAAAGATTTAAACTTCTCTACCGCTCCTTCCAGATCTTCATCAAGAATAGGTTTTAAAAGATAATCGATGCTGTTCAGCTTAAAAGCTTTCAGGGTATACTGATCAAAAGCTGTGGTATAGATGATGAACCCTTTTGTCGGAATTTTTTCAAAGATGTCGAAAGACAATCCGTCACCTAAAACAATATCAGAAAATATCAGTTGCGGATGTTCATTTTCAGAAAACCAGGCTACTCCTTCTTCTACTGATTCTATTTTCGCAACGATCTCAATTTCAGGGAAATTATTCAGCATACGTTCCAATTTCCTTGAAGCAGGTTTTTCATCTTCTATAATGACAGTTTTGATCATTGAGTTTTAATTTTGGTTATAGATTTTAGGAAATAAAGTTAGATAAAAGCGGGCATATTTTAATATTTTATCGGCTTTTTCTCTTTTTCAAGCTCTTTTTCAATCATATTTCTTTCCCATTCGGAATCAAAAAGAAACAGTTTTACAGCTTTAACAAGGATAATAAATCCCCAGATCCCAAGGATGGTATATCTGTCAAATAATCGAAAATTAATCATCTTTTCGCCAAAAATATCATCCGGAATGATGAGAACAGCAAAGATGGCAAATATAAAAATGCTTTTATAGAATTTTCTGATGCTGTTCGTTCTTGTGCTTGCAGTTTCGTAATCCATGATCGTGTAAGTTTTTTAGTTATGATTAATGTTAGAATGTTTTTATTTTACTTTTTTCCTCTTTCTCCATCAACTCTTTTATCTTTTTTTCTTCCCAGCTTTTTCCAATTCCGAATACATTTATTGCATGAAACGCAATTCCTATTCCCCAGCCCAGCGCCGGCCATAAAAACCATAAGTATCCCGGAGCAGTCAGTAGGTTCAGTATTGCCAGAAATGGAATAACAATACAGTAAGAAGTAAGATTTCCATAAAACTCTTTTAATTCCTTTACTCTTCTTGATGCTTTTCTGTAAGCAATCGTCTCTTTATTTGGTAAAATTTCCATAATATTTTATTTTTAAAAGGTTAATTTGTTTTTTCTTGAGTCAAAGGTAGCTCAGGAAAAGGGCTCAAATCAATTTTATATTACCGAATGGTAGATTATGCTATCCGAATCGTAAAAACAGTTAATTAATAGATAAACGGGATCAGTTTCTTTGTACTTTTTCTGTATTCAAGATACTCATCACCGAACTGTTCTACCAAAGCCTGCTCTTCAATCTTAATCCTGTAGGCAAAAGCCAGAAACGGTGGTACAAAAGCAAAGATTAAAGACAGCCAGTTATTGAGATACAAACCCAACCCAAGAGAGGTCAGCAGAGAAAAGGCATAAGAAGGATGTCTCAGGTATTTATAAAACCCCTCTTTTTTGATTTTATGATCCTGTCTGATAGTAACATCTACCGTAAAGTATTTTCCCAGAGATCTGATGATAATATATCTGAAAATAATTCCGGTAAGAATAAGGAATTCCCCAAGATAAAGAATCCAGTTTCCGCCAACAATCGTAAAATGAGTGTTATAAGAGATGAATATCGAACTCATGATAGAAAAAGGAATGGCAAGCCACAGAATATTCAAAGTTGATTTGTCTTTGTTCTTTTGATCTTCTTTACCAGATTTTAGCATGTTTTTGTAAAGAAATTCAGTGACAAACCAGGCTCCCATTGAAATGTAGAACAAAGTTGATAAAGTGTTCATTTGTAATCAGTTTTTAAAGTTAAAAATGTTGGCCAAAAAGAAAAAAGTAATTTTTTTACTGATCTTTATGTTTATCCATCAGTTCCTTAATCTTATTATCTTCCCATTTCCTGATAAAATTAACACGAGGAAGAAAAACCGTAAAAGCGTGTGCTACAAGTCCTATTCCCCAGAAAGTGGCTGTAAAAAAGTTTTTAAACTGAAAATAACTTTCACCAGGTTTAAGGTTCATACAATTATAGACCACGATCATGGCATTCACTGCGATATAAGCGAATAAATGTCCGTAAAAACCTCGTAACCTTTCTACCTGCCTTCTGGCACGTTGATATTCAATATCATTTTCGTCAAATCTTTCCATCGCTTTATTTTTTTTGTTTGTTCATAATTTCACGAATCTTCTTTTCCTGCCATGATTCTCCTACTCCAAACACCTGAAAGGCATGGGATGCGACCCCAATTCCCCACCCCAATACCGGAAACCAAAACCATTGATTTCTGCTGCTGGTGTAAAGATTGATAAAGATTAAAAAGGAGCAGACAGTACAGTAAGAAATCAGATTCATATAAAAGCTTTTCATTTCTTTTACTCTCTTTTGCGCACGTTTGTAAGCGGCAGAATCATCTTCAGGTTTCACACTGGAAATTTGTGGTTTATTCAAAAGCATCGGAAGTTTTACTTTAAAATGATCCTCCGATTTTTCTATGAATACATTTCGGTCTGTAAGCAGAGAATAACGCTGTACAATATTCGCCAGACCAATTCCTGAACTTTCTTTGATCTGTTCTCTTACCTGTAAGTTATTTTCAATACAAAGTATATTTCCGGCAGAAAAAATTCTTATAACCAAAGGTTTTGATGAAGTAGCAAAATTATGTTTGATACAGTTTTCCAACAGCAGCTGTAAAGACAGCGGAACAACATATTTCTGGTAATCTTCCTGGGCAACATCAAAAGTAAAATCTACACTGTCTTCAAACCTTGTTTTCAAAAGGTCACAGTATGTTCTGGCAAATTCTATTTCATCTTCCACCGTTACCAGCTCTTTATCTTTCTGTTCAAGTACATACCGGTAAATCTTTGACATTGAAGCGGTAAACTTCTGAGCCTGACGAGGGTTTTCATCGATCAGTGAGCTTAAAACATTCAGAGAGTTGAAAAGGAAATGAGGGTCCAGCTGATTCTTCAAACTTTCAAACTGGGCATTTGCTGATTTTGCGATAAGCTTTTGCTCTACCACTTCTTTTCTGGAAGTCTTTTTCAGCTCTTCCATAAAGCTTTTTGCATGAAGGAAGGCTGAGATTAGAAGAGCAATATTGATCATGAACCAATTGGTTACGCCATATTTTGCAGAGAAAAATTCTTGTATGGTAGCTGTTTTCTGAATCACAACATAGTTCATGTAATTACAGAAATAGACCAGAATAAAGTTTCCGATAATAATGGAAATGATGCTTAATACGGCTCTCGTGCGGGTGGCTTCGGACCAGGGAAATTTTCTGTTGAGGAATTCATTGATAAATCCGTTTCCAAATCCCAGTACAAAAGAATACATCGTTGAAAGAAGCAGTGTGATCAGAAATGTATTCAGAGTCTTTTCATTATTAAAAAACAAAAAGAAAAACAAAGTGGTTCCTAACGACGTCCAAAGTAATATTGTAAAGTATTTACGTTTCATGATCTGTTTTCTTGACTCAAAATTAGTTTTTATTAAAGTTATCAAAAATTTATTCTTACCGAAGGGCTGATTTTCTTCCCTGAATGGTATAAAAAAACCTTCACGAATGAAGGTTCATTTATTTGTAAAGTAGAGAAAAGCCCTATTTCGCTTTTTCTGCCGGAAGACTTAGGAAATAATCGGCTTCACCTCTTCCCCAGTTAGGATCTAAAGCTGTTTTAGGTTTGTAGGTCTTAAATTTTGCCTGTGCGTCTTTAAACATTTCCAATCCTTTGGTTTTACTTCCTCCATACTGCTCTGGAGTAAAATAAACATCTTCTGCTTTGATAAGGGCAATTCTTGGATTTGCCGGCTCTAATTTTTCTGCAGTATTAAGTTCTTCGGCAGCTCTGGCACCGTCTGTCATATATCGCTGTGCCGGATTTACCATCATTCTCAGGGAGTAAGACATTTTTCTCAACAAGTGAATTTCTGCATTGTCTGCTCCGGCAAGATTCTGTGCCATTGAAAGTTGTTTCTCAGCCTGATCTGCAATAGCATCCAGTTCCTGCATTTTTCCATCTCTCATCAAGGTTCTTCCTTTCTGGATATAAGAAAATGCCGCATAATATGCCGGAAGCCATTTTGTGCTTTCCTTGCTTCCTATTCTCTGGAAATCATTGGCCAGGGTCTGGAAATCTTCCGATGTTTTGCAGACTTCTATTCTTCCGATTTTTTCAGTCATTATTTTGTCGTAATCCGCCTGTGCAAAAGCTGTTAAACTCATAAAAGCTAAAGCAAAGCTTAAAAGGTATTTTTTCATGATATCAAATTTTAAAAGTTAGTCTATTTGTTTGTTCTAAGATATGTTTTTTTATAAATTATTATTGATTGCATCATCCGTTTTATCAACTCCGAAGCTTATAAATGCTCCAATGAACACAAAAGTATTGACTGGCGGCACTACAGCAGAACTTCTGGATCCGTCCGCAGAGAAGTTGTAGCCGTATACATTCTTTGATCCTAAAATATTGCTGACACTTAATACGAACACCGGAAAAGCTTTCGCATCTTTTTTACCAATATTGGGCAGATAATTAATACTGAAATTCAAAGCGTTATAATCTTTTAATCTTCCTTCATTTCTTGTATAATTCACTGCTTTCTCATTCTCAAACGTAGAGGCAATGTCATAATAAGGACGTCCTTTTGCATAGGTATATGATAAGTTTACCCCAAGCTTCCATTCCGGAATAAATCTTTTTGCGACTGCAGAAAGGGTATGTTCAGCAGCAAAACCTGGCTGCAGACTGACAGGATAATTAAGAAAATCTCTTTTGGAATCCAGGTAGGAGTAGCTGATCCAGTAATCAATATTTTCAAATGTTTTTTTATTGTCTCTCCAGAAAAACTCCACTCCTTTTGCGTATCCGTATCCATTGTTGTTTAAAGCAGCCTGAGTCTGCTGATTTTGCTCTTTATCCTGATTAATATTAAATGTTTTAATCAGCTGGTCATATTTTTTATAAAATGCTTCAAAGCGTAACGTTCTTCCTTCTGAAGCTCTCTGAACCTGAAAAATATAATGCTGGGACTGTTGGAAACCAAGGTCTGCAGGACCATTGATATATTTACTCTCCGGATTCTGATAAAAGAGACCATAAGCTAAGGAAGTAGTCCAGTCTTTTGCCAGACGATAGGCAATCGCAAAACGAGGGGCAATATTATTCTTTCCTAAAAAAGAAGAATGCTCTGCTCTTACTCCTATTTTCGCTGATAATGCATTGCTGAATCCCAGATCTGTTTCAATAAAAACTGAAGATATCAAATCCTTATAATGTTTCTGTACTGCTTCAAAATTCAGATTTTCATCCGTATTATTCAACTCAAATCCTCCTCTCAGGGCACTGATTCTGTTAATCTTTCTTTCAAGAACGGCTTTGAAGTTCAAGTAATTTCCGTCTGTCAAAAGCTGGTTTCTGTTGGATTCAATATCATTGGTTTCTGTGGAAAAATGAAGATCGGATCTGTTGTAAGAATAAGACCCTCCAACATTCAAAAGATACTTTCCAAATTTCTGCTTAAAAGAGAGGTTATGAAATGTATTTTTTCCGTTAAGCTTTACCAGGCTGAAATCATATCCGGGCTCAAGGCTTTCTGACCTAACCCCCATTTTATTGGAGTTGAACATCCCATAGTATTTGAAAAAGCCACCTGATTTTGTTTTAAATCTGAAATTCAGATCTCCGTTAAGTCCCTGTGGTGCTTCAACAAAGTCTGTATTAAAATTAAAGGTTTTCTGCATCAACGTTAAAAGAGAATATCCTGCTGTAGCTCCATAAGAATAGTTTTTATTATCTCCCAGCTTCTGAAATCCGGCACTCAGAAAAATAGGAGAAATTCCTAAACTGTAAGAACTCTCATCCGGAAGATCAACACTTTCCAGCATCAAAGCTCCTGAGAGAGCCTGTCCGTACAATGCAGAGTATCCACCGCTTGAAAATATATTCCCTTTGAAAAGAGAGGTATTGAACTGATCTCTTCCTGCAATTCCCGGAACAGAATTAGAAAAATAATTGTTGATAAGACTTCCGTCCATAAAAATTTTAGATTCCGTACCTGTTCCCCCTCTGATAAAAAGACCTTCAGTTCCACCTACTTTCTGTACACCCGGAAGATACGTTAAAGCCGAAGAAATCTGCCCGTCTGCACCTGCTGTGGTATAAATATCAATTGGAGAAAGCAGCGCTGTTGCTCTTTTCTTATCGCTTGCTTCAATAGATCCCGCAGAAACTACTACTGCATCAATCTCGCTGATCTGTTCTTTAAGATCGACATTCAAAGAAATTTCCTGATTTTCAATAGAAACTGTTCTTTCTACATTCTCATATTTCGGATGGGTAAACGTTATGGTATGTGCTCCTTTTTCTGAAGTTTCAAAAGAAAAATTACCCTGGGCATCTGTGGTTGTTCCGTCATAGGTGTCTTTCAGAGTAACGTTTACTTCACTCACTCCTTTGTTTTTAAAGGAAACTTTTCCTGAAATCTTCACCTGTGAATACCCCATTATGGAAGCCATCAGGAAGATAAGAAACAGTATGTTTTGTCTTTGAGTTTTCATTTTTATTGTTTTCTGGCTCAAAAATAGAATGAAAAACGCCTTCCGATAAAAAAATTGTTACCGAAAGGCATTCTTTTGCTACCGAATGGGAAATTAGTGAATCGGAATGCAAAAATCTACAATCATCTTTCCTTCCGGATGATCTTTAAAGTTGGAATGATAGATTTCGTAAGGAAAGGTTCTTCTTGTTGTATAATTATTTTCATTCATCCATAAAAACAGAGAAACCCAGCATTGCTCAAAGTCATCCAACGTAACTTCACCACTTCCCACAATGTATTTTCCTGCATCTAAGGTTTCAGCAAATACTTCGCCCTCCTGCTGCTTCAGTTTTTCATCCAGGAGCATGCTGGCATGGATTCTGACTTTATCAAGAGGGGTAATCTTACAGCTGTCATGGTATACAGCGATCATTTTCACATTCTCCCTTGGAAAAAGATTCTTCTTAACCGCCCAGCCTATTAATACGTTGAAAGAAGGTTCTACGTTTGCAATTCCAAGGCTCATTACTGACGCCAGATTCATTTCCGGCATTTCTTTTACTTCGATTTTTAAATTCATGTTGGTCCAATTTAACAGGTTTTCTATGTTGCAAATGTATTGGCTGAAAACCGTATCAATTTGTCCGTTCTTGCGATGTGTTTGTAAAATCTTGTGAAATTTTTCCGGCGCTGATTTCCGGAATTCTGTGGGAGCCAAACCGTAATGTTTTTTAAAAGTTTTACAGAAAACAGAATGATTAGAAAACCCAAGATCCCAATAAATGTTCTTGATTTCCATATTTTTATGTAATGCCAGATGCAGAGCACTTTTTTCTATTTTCTTTCTGATGATATAGTTCTGAAGGGTTTCTCCGGTAACGAGCTTAAATATTCTGTGAAAATGAAAGGGCGAATAGGCACTTACCTCTGAAACTTTCTCCAGAGACAAATCAGAATCAATATGATTATCAATATATTGAATTGTTTTTACAATCCGTTTTTTATATTCTTCCAATTCAAAGTTGTTAGTTTACAAAGATATTTTTCCAGAATGAAAATCTGTTGTCTATTATTGCTATAATCAAGATAATCCACTCGTTTTTACTATAGGATATCTTCTTCAAAATGTTTAAAAAGAGGAATTATATTTCTAATCTTGGGATCTGAAGAAGCTATATAACTATGATAATCTTCGTGAATAAAAACCTCTTTTATAAAGAACCTTTCATCTTCAATGATACACTCATCATTTATGACTTCAAAAGCATCCAACGGAAGCATCATCCCGGCTCCATGCGCTTTTATTACAGCTTCTTTTCTTGTCCAATAGGTAAAAAATCCATTCATTTTATCTTCAGCATCCTGAATTTCCTGAATCTCATCAGAAGTCATCTGAAATGTAAAATCGTGGTAGCTGATCTTCGGGTCGTTGTATTCTATATCTATTCCCAAAGGATATTCTGCAATGGCACAGGCTACAAGCTCTTTGGAATGTGATATGTTGAAATGGAGGTCATATCCTTTCAAATAAGGTTTTTTATTGGGAAGAATGCCAATCTCCACATCCGGAATGTTGTAATAAGTTCTTAATCCGTGCTGTAGAAGTACTTTTCCCATTAAAGAAAGCTGTGCATCCTGCCATCTTCTGTATCTCAGAATATCTTTTTTAATATCATCAGAAAAAACAGGCAGATACCGGTCAAGGAGGAACTGGTGCCTTTCTTCGCTGATAAATGTATACAGAATAATCATTTTCTATTTCTTCTTTGATATGGGATCATTACTTTCACGTTAAAAATAAGCTTTTTTTCGTCCCTTTTTAAAGCAATTCATCTTCTGGTCAAAGTTGCAGAATCTGAGGCTGAAACGTATTGAATTTCGGCTATCCTGCGCGGTATCTTTTGAAAAAAAGACTGGAATCATAAAGCGCTTTGGAAAATCTTTTATAATTTTAGGGTAAAATCACTATAAATCATTTAAAAAATGAAAGTACAAACACTAGCATTATTGGCAGGATTTGCATTTTTAGCAACTTCATGCGGAACAACAAAAACGTATTCTGTAAATGCCAAAAGCGGAACACAAACAGGAGGAACAGCGAAATTTACCCAGAACGGAAATGAGGTAACGATGAAGCTGGATATCACCAATCTTACTTCTGGAATCCATGCAGTACACATTCATGAAAAAGGAGACTGCTCTGCAGCAGACGGAACTTCTACCGGAGGCCACTGGAATCCTTCAAAGAATGATCATGGTAAATGGGGTGCTGAACATTTCCACATGGGAGATATAGGAAACCTGGTTGCTGATCAGAGCGGAACTGCAACATTGACTTTCAAAACAGACAAATGGTGCCTGGGTTGTACGGATGAGTCTAAAAACATTATCGGAAAAGGTCTTATCGTACACGCAGCAGCAGATGATTTCCATACTCAGCCTACCGGAAATGCCGGAGGAAGAGTGGGATGTGTAGAAATTAAATAATCTACTTTATTCAATAAAAAAACCGCTAATTTTCATTAGCGGTTTTTTTATGTCTAGGATTTAGCTCCCATCTCTGATACAATATTCATTGCTTCCTGCAGGTAAAGATCTTTTTTCAGATTCTTGATCCACATTTCAGATTTTTTCTTGAAAGCTTCATCTTTTTTCTCTCTTTCAACTTCACTTGGATACATGATGAACTGAAGGCCATTCTCAAATTTTGTCAAAGCTTTGAACTTTTCAATCTGAGATTTTCTGTTTTTCATCAGCTCATTAAACTTAGTGATATTCAACGTAATATTTTCTTCTTTATCAAGTTTTTCTCTCCACTGAGCAGACTCTAATAACAACTGATAATTGCTGTTTTTAGCCATTCTGTCTGCGCTCGCTTTTTCCAGTGCCTGAATATTGAAATAGTTCAGTTTCTGGAATTTCGTAGGTGGAATTTTGTCCCATGCCAATGCATAGTCATCATATCGTTCTCCTACTTCAGCATAGGTAAAGAAATCTTTCATCTGAATGTCAGAAACGATCCCTTTTCTCTGTGTAGATTCTCCGGTAATTCTGTAGAACTTCTGGATAGTCAGTTTTAAAGATCCGAAATCATCTTCTGTATTCAGGAATCTGTTCAGGTCAACAAAAGTCTGAACGGTTCCTTTTCCAAAAGACTGTGGAGACCCGATAATCATTGCTCTTCCGTTATCCTGCATTACTCCTGCAAGGATTTCTGAAGCTGAAGCTGAAAGCTCGTTTTGCATGATTACCAAAGGACCAGTCCAGATCGGAGTTTCATTTTTATTCTTAAGAGTCTGTATTTTCCCGTTTCCGTCTTTCACCTGAACGTAAGGTCCGGCTTCCATGAAAAGTCCCATAATATCCCCTACTTCTGTTAAAGAACCACCACCGTTATTTCTAAGGTCAAGAATGATTCCCTGGATATTCTGTTCTTTCAGTTTAATGATTTCATTTTTGATATCATCAGAAGCATTTCTTCCTTTTGCATTTTCAAAATCAGCATTAAAGCTTGGAAGGTTGATAAAACCATATTTCTTACCGTTTGGAGTATTCACTACGATACTTCTTGCGAAAGTGTCTTCAATAGCTACTTCCTCACGGATCATTGTTACATCTTTGATGGTACCGTCTTTTTTCTGAACCGTCAGTGTTACCGGAGTACCTTTTTCACCTCTGATCAAACGTACTGCTTCATCAGAAAGCATTCCTACTACATTTACGGCATCTTCTTTCGGTTTAGATCTTACTTTCAGGATTTTATCACCCTCAGAAAGCTGTTTCGACTTCCATGCCGGTGCACCAATGGTAAGAGCTCCTAAGTAAAGGTTTCCTTTTTTCTCCTGGATCAAAGCTCCGATACCGATTACTTTTCCAGTAAACTGAGTATCAAAATCTTCTTTATCTTTTGGAGAATAATAGTTCGTATGCGGATCGAATACTTCTGTGTATGCATTCATATACACGGTAAACCAATCCATTTTCTTTCTCTTTTTGAATCGCGTAAAGGTATCTTTTACAAGGTCTTTTACTTCATCAGTCGCTTTTTTGATTTTTTCGTCCTGAGTAAGCGGCTTAAACTTGATGGTATCTTTCAGCTTGTACTTCTGAACAGAGTCTTTCTTTTCTTTCTGAGCTTCTTCTTTGCTGTTCATCGACTCTACTTCCTGAAGAATATTGTACTTGATGAATTTTTTCCACTCATTATACTGTTCCTGCTTGTTGGCTGGTACCTTTTTAAGCTTCGGCTCAAGAGTAAGCGTTTCATCTTCCTGAAGATTAATTGGCTTGCTGAAAATATCCTGTGTTATTTTATCGATCTCATCCACTCTCTGGTATAGTCTGTCAATCGTAAGCTTATAGAATGTAAGATCACCCTGACCGATATAATCATCAAGCTTTGTCTCATGCTTGTTGAATTCATCCATATCAGATTGCAGGAAATATCTTTTAGCGGGATCTACCAATTCGAAATAATGCTTATAAACGTCCTTCGAATAGGCATCATTGATAGTCTTGGGGCTATAATGCAGATAAGAAAGTGTGTTTTTTACGCTCACCATAATCGTCTGCATCTTTTCATCGTCATTCTTTGGCGAGTTGAAACAAAACATTAGACTGGTTAATGGAATAAGAAGTAAAAATTTATTCAGTTTGAAATTTTTCCACATAAACTGTCTTTATTTATTAATTTTTTTAAAATAAGTATAATAATTAGTAGCAGTAAGTTTGGTACTGTTACAAATGATCAAATTTAATACCTTATTTGCAATTATCAGATAGTTTTAACCATTTTTATTAAATAGACTTACAAATAATAATAACAGTGTTAGCCATTTCCGATTATCAGGCAGTTTACCTCCTGAATGAAATAATTATCATTCTGTTTTCAAGATATAGACTCAGTATTTATTTTTCATCAAAAACTAAAAACACATACCACAAAAAACAATTTTTGCCCATAAAGGCATAAAATATGCAGAGAATTAAACATACAAATTCAAAATATTAAGTCATGAAAAGTTTATTATGGTTAGTAGCAGTCATCTGCATCGTTGTTTGGCTTTTAGGAATGTTAGGAATAGTTCCTGGAATGAGCACGGGTTATTTAATCCACGTTTTACTGGTCATTGCCATTATAGTTATTCTTTATAATATCATTTCCGGCAGAAAACCTCTCGACTAGTTTATTATTTTGTAAAACCACTTAAAATTAAAACAACCATCAGGCTTAACAGATGCTTTTTAGCGAAGTTGTAATATATTTTGTCTTGAAAAGCATCTGTAAGTACTGTGGTTACTCTTATTCTCAAAAAAACCGGGATTATATCAAATATTAATTTTGCTTTATTTTAAGTTTAATTTTTACTCCTTTCCCTCTTTCCTTTACATGCATCTTGCCTCATTTCAGGGTGAAAATAAGAAAATCTCAATTTCGATTTCACAACAATCAATAATAAATCTGCTGTTTTATCACGTCTTATTTTTGCCTACATTTGATGGGTTGAAAATCTATTTGTTCTATTCTGAAATGAACAAATTCACTCTATTTGAATAAAAATATTAAAGATAATTTATGGAAAGACCGCTTATTCTGGTTACTAATGATGATGGAATTACAGCTCCTGGTATCAGAAATCTTATCAGTTTTATGAATGAAATCGGAGAAGTAGTTGTTGTGGCACCTAACTCTCCTCAAAGTGGAAAAGGCCACGCTATTACCATTAATTCTACCCTGAGCTACGAAGAAGTTACCCTGGATGGCCCGCAGACAGATTTTTCATGCAGCGGAACTCCTGTAGACTGTGTAAAGATGGCTCTTGATAAAATTCTGAAAAGAAGACCTGATATTGTGGTTTCAGGAATCAATCACGGAGCAAACTCTTCTATTAATGTGATCTATTCGGGAACGATGTCAGCTGCAGTAGAAGCGGGTGTAGAAGGAATTCCTGCGATTGGATTCTCATTACTGGATTTCAGCTGGGAAGCTGATTTTACCCAGGCTAAGGAATTTATTCAGAATATCGTAAGAAGAACTCTGGAAAACCCAATGCCTAGAGGAATTGTATTGAATGTAAATATTCCTAAACTTCCTGCTGAAGAAATAAAAGGCGTAAAAGTATGTAAACAGGCCCACGCAAAATGGGAAGAAAGCTTTGACGAAAGAATAAACCCTCACGGTAAAAAATATTACTGGCTGACCGGTTATTTTAACAATATGGATGATTCTGAAGATGCTGATGAAACTGCATTGGCAAACGGATATATTTCTATTGTTCCGGTAAAGTTTGACCTTACGGCATATGAATACATGAAAACACTGGAGGAAGTAATGACTTTTGAAGATGTAAAAGAAGTAAAATAACCAAAGAGATAATAAAAGCGTGAAATCAGATTTCACGCTTTGCTTTTATAGTGTTAAAATAATACTTTATCTTCTTTTCTGAGCTCTTCCAGATATGCCTTTTTATCATCTCTGTAAAAAAGATTCATAGTTTCAAAAGGAATTAACTTCAGGTCTTTATTGACAATATGTACGCACGACTTCTTCACTGCCCTTACATCAAAATCATGAGCATCCATAAAGTTCATAATAATGATTCTGAAAAGGTTATCATAGTCAAGATCCGGAGCACATACTTCCGGCAGACAACACAGTAACTGATTGACCTTAGGCTGAACTTTATCTACGGAAATTCCGGTACTAAAAATATCCAGCAGCTGCATGTGCAGTCCCTTATCCTGTTCGTAAACAATGGTATTCCTTGATTCATTATTCAGAAGATCTGCAGGATTGATATATCGGGTTAAAGGAATTATTTCGTCCTGAAGTTTTAAGATATATCCCATAGCCAGAGCATCCGGATTGCACGGAACAGGAATAATATCATCAGAATTTAATAAAGGAAACTGATTGATAATTTCCTGTCTCACTTCAGTTAAGGTAATTTTTTCATGAGCAGAGTCTTCCCGGTTTCTTCCGGCAATTTCAACAGGCTGGAAGGTAATTCCTCTTACACATTTCTGTTTCAGGGCAAATTCTATAATTTTTCCTATTTCATCAATATTTTTATCCTTTTGAAGAACAATAACCAATGTAGTTGAAAGATTAAGCTCATTAAGTTTTTCCAGTGCCTTCATTCTGACTGCAGCAAGATCCTTCCCTCTGAAATCTTCCAGGACTTCAGGCTTAAATGAATCAAACTGAAGGTAAATTTCAAATTCAGGAGCATACATCGCCAATTTTTCAGCAAATCCCGGATCATTGGCTATTCTGATTCCGTTGGTATTCAGCATCAGATGTTTGATCGGTTTTGATTTGGCAATATCCATAATTTTGAAAAACTCCGGATGAATTGTAGGTTCCCCTCCACTGATCTGCACCACGTCCGGTTCACCTTCATTTTTTACGATAACATCAAACATGGCCTCAATTTCTTCAAGGCTTCTGTGACTTCCATAATGAGGTGAGGACATTGCATAACAGGTTGGACAGGTCAGGTTACAACGATCTGTAACTTCTACAATAGAAAGACAGCTGTGCTGTTCATGATCTACGCATAGTCCACAATCATAAGGGCACCCATATTCTACATCGGTTCCAAAATGAAGGGGCATTTCAGAGGCTTTATTATAATTTCTTATATTTTTATAATAATGTACATCAGAAGCTATTTTTGTTTTGAAAAAGCCATGATCCGGGCATCTTTTGGTCATAAAAACAGTTTCATCCTCAATAATGATTTTGGCTCCTATCCTTTTAAGGCATTCCGGGCAAAGACTGATTGTATAGTCGTAATAGGTATAATTTCTTACTGGCATAGCAAAATTTTTAAAGTCCTCCGCAAATATAACCGCTGATCAATCCACAGATCAGAAGGGATATAAGCATTGTCTGAATAAATTGTTTCCTGGTGAATTTCCGGTCTCCCTTTCTTTCGTAAATAAGTTTTGTTATAACAGTGACAATAAGGGATAAAACCAGTGCAACCAAAATAATTGCACCAACGATAATTACGACTAACCCTGCCAGATTGCCGACTTCTAAAATAGTTAACGTTTTCATCTTGAATATTTTGAATATAAAGACCTGGTATTTTTAATTTTATAAATGTAGTAAATAATTACGCAGATACAGACCATTTGAATCGTACCCAAATTTGCAGTGATTTCTGCCCTTGGTTTTATAAAATCTAAAAAGAATCTGAATGTAAAATAGCTGAGCATAAACAGCTGAAAAATAAAACCGGAAGGGTATTTCTTATGATTTTGAATATACTTTAATCCTATCCAAAGAAAAATTAAAAAGGCTATTTCATACAAAGCAACAGGATGCCTGAGATATTGGTCCCCCAGATGCATTCCAAAAACAGAATCAGTAGGAATGCCATATGTTTCTTCGCCAATACCGGTAAGAAAACACCCTATTCTGCCTATAATCATGGCCAGTATGAGAGGAAAAACAATAAGATCTCCCGTACTTTCTTTATGGTGTACTATCTTTTTTGCCAGCTCTACTCCCAATAAGCCAAAAGCCAGCCCTCCTATAATGGTATTGCTTGACCAGAACTTTCTGATAGAAAAATTGTCAAATAATGCATAAGGATTTTCAAGATTACCGATCAGTTTAGAGCCTATCAAAGCTCCGGCAGTAGCACCTATTAAAACCGCCGCAGAAGTATTGAAAGAAAGTTTTTCATTAGACTTTCGTTTCAGATAAAAATAATATCTCATACCCAAGAACATTCCGACAGCCTCAAAAAGTGGATGCGCAAGGATTGTTTTGCCGAAAATATGAAATGTTACAGGAAAATCCATTATTTCAAAAATACACTATTTCATATTATTCACTACCTTTATTCTGACAAATAATTACAAAATGCGTATAGAATATGACATAAAACTGGGGTTCAAGGATGTAATGTTCCGCCCTAAACGTTCTACTTTAAAATCTCGTTCAGAGGTTGATTTACAAAGAGAATTTACTTTTAAACATACTAAGAAAAAATGGACAGGTGTTCCCGTAATTGCTGCTAATATGGATACTGTAGGAACTTTTGAAATGGCTGTAGAGCTGGCAAAAGAAAAGATTATTACAGCGATTCACAAACATTATACTCCTGAACAATGGGATCAATTTCTAGAAAGCCAGCCGGAAAGTATTCATCAATATATTGCTTTAAGCACAGGAACCGGAAAAGCTGATGAGGAAAAAATAAGACTGATTCTTGAAAAGCACCCAAAAATTGAGTTTCTCTGCATTGATGTAGCCAATGGTTATTCTGAGCATTTCGTTGGATTTGTGAAGAAAGCAAGGGCTAATTTTCCGGATAAAATTATTATCGCCGGAAATGTTGTTACAGGAGAAATGGTGGAAGAGCTTCTTCTTGTAGGTGCCGATATTATAAAGGTAGGTATTGGTCCCGGATCTGTTTGTACTACCAGGGTAAAAACAGGGGTTGGATATCCTCAGCTTTCTGCTATTATTGAATGTGCTGATGCTGCTCACGGCCTAGGTGGACATATCATCGCTGATGGTGGATGTAAAGTTCCCGGTGATGTTGCAAAAGCCTTTGGAGGAGGCGCTGATTTCGTAATGCTGGGCGGGATGTTTGCCGGTCATGATGAAAGCGGCGGCGAAATGATTGAAGAAAATGGTAAAAAATACCGCCTTTTCTATGGAATGAGTTCCAAAACGGCAATGGATAAGCATTCCGGAGGAGTGGCCGAATATCGGGCTTCTGAAGGAAAAACAGTGAAAGCAGCGTATAAAGGTCCTGTTGCAGACACTGTAAAAGATATTTTGGGGGGCGTAAGGTCTACCTGTACTTATGTAGGAGCTTCAAAGCTTAAAGAACTTTCCAAGAGAACCACTTTTATCCGGGTTCAGGAACAGGAAAATCAGGTTTTTAAAGATTAAAAAATAATAACATAAAAGGCTTTAGATAATAATTCTAAAGCCTTTTTTATTCTTTCGTTCTAATATATTTTTTATTAAAATATTTTTGAAGCTGGTCATTTACATAGGTTTCCTGTTCTTTTACAGAAGCCATTTCATCGGTATGTAAAATTCTAGGAACTTCTTTTATCTTATCCACTACAACAGAGTCTTGAGAAGAATTTCTAATGATGTTTATCCTTTCATCCATCTCTTTTTCATATTCCTTAAGATCTGTAGTAAGAAGTTCCATAACTATATTTCCCCCATTAAAATCAATATTAAAATAAGAATACTTTTCCGGGAAAATTTTAAGTTCAGGAAGAAAAACAATCAAAAGAGAAACCCACCAGAACTTTTTTATTTTTTCAAATTTAAAGTATAACAACAGTGAAAAAGTAAGCAGGAAATAAAAGAGTATACTTTCAAACTGTCTTGCAATAGAGGTGAGAATATAGCTTGTAAATAATAAAGGAATCAGTGAAACAGACCAAAATAAAACCGCTTTTTTAAATGTTATCTGCACAGTGATCCTTTTAAGCTCTTCTTCAAAAACTTTAATAAATAATGGAAGTACTGCAATAACTTTTAATCCTACATAAGTTGTATCAGCACCCAAAAGAGCAATCCTTTTCAGCCATTTTACCATTCCTCTTTCCACCTCTCCCATTCTGTTGAAGTTTCCTGGTGCAAGAAAACAAACAAGTAAAAAAACAGTTCCTATCAATACCAAAAGCAAGTTTTCTTTATTACGTTTCTGATAATAAGTGACTAACAGAAGTCCTTCGAGAATCAATGCCAGAATTTCATTAGAACCCATCAGCATGATGATCAACAAAGCTGAAAGGTAAAACCAAATTTTCCGTTTTGTATCCTCATATTTTTTGAAAAAATAGAGTAAAATCCCGGATAAAATGACAGGAACGAAATAGATATTGGAACCCGTCACCCAGAAGTAATGCTCTGGTAAGCTTACCAGAAGTACTGTGTAAAAGAAAAACAGAAGAAATCCTTTTTTGAGGGATTCTTTCAAAGAATAGTTGAAATATTCTTTAAAGTTTAATGCTGAAACTCCAATAAAGGACAGCATCAAGAATACCGGATATATTTTCGGAAGAATAGTTTTACTGTCATAAAAGACAGGGTTAAACATGTTAAGGGAATATCCGAAATATCTTCCTCCCCATTGTGTATAGGTATCTATAAAACATTGGATCAGTCCAAGTTTTCTGGTAGCATAAGAACAAAAATAATCATCGGTCTGATATACATTAAAAAAACTAATGTATGCCAGACCGATGATTAGTAATATCGACAAGAATAATACTATATTCTGTACTTTTTTCATTTTCTAAGTTAACATTCCACCGTCAACGTTTAACGTTTGCCCGGTAATGTATGCTGACATTTCGCTGCCTAAGAATACACAGGCATTCGCGATATCCGCAGGCTGCCCTCCTCTTTTCATTGGAATTTCTTCTCTCCATCCCTGAACTGTTTTTTCGTCCAGAACAGCAGTCATTTCCGTTTCAATGAATCCTGGAGCAATAGCATTACATCTGATATTTCTTGATCCTAATTCCAATGCCACAGATTTTGTAAACCCTATTACACCTGCTTTAGAAGCTGCATAGTTGGCTTGTCCGGCATTTCCTTTCACTCCTACTACAGAAGTCATATTGATGATAGATCCGGATCTGGCCTTCATCATCGGCTTAATCACCGCTTTTGTAAGGTTAAAAACTGAATCTAAGTTTACTTTGATTACTTTATCCCAATCATCTTTGGACATTCTCAATAACAGGTTATCTTTTGTAATTCCTGCATTGTTTATTAAAATATCAATCTGCCCGAACTCTGCCATCACATCTTCCACCAACTTCTGAGCTGCATCATAATCTGATGCGTCAGACTGATATCCCTTAATTTGGGTTACAGAACTTAAAGCTGCTTCTAATTCTTTTGCTTTGTCTACAGAGCCAGCGTAGGTAAATGCTACTTTTGCCCCTTGCTGAGCAAACATTTCAGCGATACCCTTACCGATTCCTCTTGTAGCTCCGGTAATTAGTGCTACTTTTCCTTCTAATATTTTCATATCTATTGACAATTATTTTTCTTTTAACTCATTCAGCTTGTGACAGCTGACTCTTATAATTTCTACAATTCCTATCCGGAATTAAACGGTTTGCAAAGATATTATAAATTGTTATTCAACCCATTGAATTTGTTAAAATACTGGATTATTTTGATAATTATTTGGATTTTTATTACAGCTGAACAGAATTATTTTTAAATCTCGTGAAATAAATAAAGTCTGTTTTTTTGCTTCTATCCAGCTTCAGTACTTCTTTCTGCCAGAAATATTTGTCGTAAATAATCTCCTTCAAAGGTTCATTCTGAAAGTTTGAAACTCCGAATTTTCCTTCTTTTTTTACTACAATTTCGTTCTCGGCATTCCCGAATGTAATAATATCTTCGTAAATAAAGGGAACAATTTCTGTTCCTTTTCCATCCAGAATGCCATAGAGATTGCCTGTATTTTTACACACCAAAGGTTTTGAATACTGATTAAGCGGATTAAAATATTCTACATCTTCATTTCTGATCTGACTGATATTCTTCAACTCTGCCGTTGAGCCATCTTTTACAGAAAACCTATAGTAACGATCCTGTTTTCCAATAATAAGATTGTCGGGATAAAAGCCTAAAATCTGTACGCCTTCCCCAACAATATTCTTCAGATCCTTATCCAGAAATTGTTCTTCATTTCCTTTTTTAAGGTAGATGAAGTCTTTCCCGGAAATGGTAAAAGCTTTAATAAAATCATATTCCTGAGGAAGAATGATATTCCCCTCCAGATCAACAATTCCGGATTTCTTTACTTTATCATTATAGACACTGAAAAAATTATTCAATAAAGGGTTTACGTATTTAAAAGTCTGGGAATACAGTTTCTTATCTTTTTTATTGAAGACCGTTGCTTTTCCGTTTTTTATAAGGTAGATATATTCTTTTCTGCCAAAGTATTCCGGAGTGATATCATTAAAGATTTCCTCAGCAAGTATATTTTCTTCGGTGTCAATCAAACCGTATTTTCCTGTACTTTTATTTCTGGTAATCAGATAAGGATACGCATTGATATCTACTACCTGTTTTGAAAATTTATGCAGGGTCTGACCATTATTTCCAATGATTTCGCTTTCATTGTCATCATTAATGATCAATGCTTTACCCTCTTCAAAGTTGTAATCTTCTTTAAATTCCCGGCTGCTGAGCTGCTTTCCGTTAAGATCATACAGAAACCATTTTTTATCTTTTAAAACAAAGAATCTATCCTTCCCCGAAAATCGGATCTTTTCAGCATAAGGAATAATTTCCTTTCCGTTATAATCGTAGACGGCTTCTTTGCCTTGTTTTGAAGAAATAATGCGGTCTTTACTCCACCAGGGTGTATTGAATTCCTGATCATTCAAAGCAATGAATTCCTTTCCTTTTTCGTCAATAATAGCTGATTTTCTATTGTTTCCGTCTTCAGAATAAAGAATAAATCTGTTTTTAAAAATGTGTAAAATTCCGCCTCTGTAGGGAGATTCAAAGGTAATGGTCCCTAAAGAGTCTACTATTGCCTGCTTTTTAGATCCGGAATCATAAGCCGTTCCATATCCGTCCGAATAGGAATTCACCTCCTTCCCAGTCTTTTTCGACAGGATTACTTTCATATACTGGTTAGTCTGTGCTGTACAGACTACAGAACACAATACAAAAACTAATTTTTTCAAGAAAAATTAAATAGAATTGTTGACAATAAGAACGATCTCTCCTTTTAAGGTTTTACTCTTGGAAAATTCAATTAATTCATTGATTGTTCCCCGTTTGGTTTCTTCAAATTTCTTAGAAATCTCTCGGCTCAGGCTTACTTTGGTTTCTTCTCCAAAAAACTCTTTGATCTGCTCCAGTGTCGTGTTGATTTTATGGGGACTTTCGTAAAGAACGATGGTCTTTTTTTCTTCCGCAAGCTGTTTTAGTTTTGTTTGTCTGCCTTTTTTCTGCGGTAAAAAACCTGCGAATAAAAATTCATTGTTGGGAAGACCTGAAACAACAAGTGCAGGAATGAGAGCCGTTGCTCCGGGAAGACAGATCATATCAATATTATTGTCTGCTCCTGCTTTTGCCAGCAAATACCCCGGATCCGAAATACCGGGTGTTCCCGCATCGGTAATAATAGCGATATTCTGACCGTTTTTAAGGTCTGTAATCACTTTCTCAGTTGCCTGGTGTTCATTATGTAAATGATAAGATTTTAAAGGCTTTGAGATTTCAAAATGCTTTAAAAGTATTCCGGAAGTTCTTGTGTCTTCACATAAAATATAATCAACTTCTTTAAGGACGTTGACCGCCCTGAAAGTCATATCTTCCAGATTCCCAACAGGTGTGGGAACAAAATATAAGATTCCGCTCAAAATTATAAGAATTTATTTTCTACCAATATCCAAAGTCTCTGAGCATATTCATCCACTTTATTCCATTTTCTTTCGTAATACAGATCACTCAGATATTCTTTGGCTTCTTCCAGTGTTTTGAACTGGTTTAGCTGGAATACCGTATCATTCAGATCGGTCTGACTTCCTTCAAAGAGCATTTTTGAGAAAGCAATTCTGTCATTCAGATCCAGTTTAAATTCCGGTTTCTGTTTGTCTGCTTCCATAAAGTTGGTAGGAATATTAGACTTCAGAATACTTCCGTTATCTTCTTTCTCTGCTACAGGCTCTTTTTCGTTAGGAAATTCTCTTTCCAAAGGATCGTCATCAAAAAGTGACTGAACGGCCTTCAATCCTTTGATATTGGATAATTTTATTTTTTTCTCCTGATGATAGGCTTCTAAATTTTCAAAGCTTTCATCAGAAGGATGTTTTTCTGTTTCTTCAGCAGCAGGTTTATCGATCTCTACGATTTTTCTTCTGTCATAAACTTCAGCAAGGATGCTTTCCTCCTTTATCTCTTCTACTGAATGATCATTTTTAATCTCACTCAGAATATTTTCTACATTGGAAGTTTCTGTGGCCATTTCTCCCTGCTCAATCGAAACATTAGAAGCTACAAACTGCTCCTCATTTTCTTCGATCAGTATTTCATCTTCCAGAGTTTCTGTATCAAAAATACTTGGAATAATTTCCGTCACAGGAACTTTAGCATCATTTACTTCGGCGAAATCAGTTTCATTTTTTGATTCTTGCTCAGCATTTTCCTCTTCCTGCTCATCCATTTCATTCAGCTGGTTGTTGAAAATAGCTTCTTCCTCTGTCACTTCATGATGAAACAGATCTTCATTGAGATCTTCATCTGAATCCGGGGTAGAATCTGCAAGAATTTTTTCTTCGTCTACAAAACTCAGAACAGCTCTCTGCTCTTCTGAAATTTCATTTTCATCTATTTCATTCAACTGATTATTAAAAACAGCTTCTTCTTCCAGGATTTCATGATCAGAATCCTGTTCCTGAGTATTTTCCGGTACTTTTTCTTCGTAACCTTCTTCCACAAAGCTTACCATATTTTCATGGAATTCATTTTCAACAATTTCATTCAGCTGGTTATTGAAAACGGCTTCCTCTTCTTCAGAACCGGTTAAGAAAATTTCATTCTCATCAATTTCGTTCAGCTCATTATTAAAAATAGCTTCCTCTTCTGTTACCTCATTTCCTTTGTCATAATGTTCCGTTTCTCCGGATGCAAA
Organism: Chryseobacterium sp. GVT01B; assembly: GCF_019970045.1. Classification (GTDB taxonomy): domain Bacteria; phylum Bacteroidota; class Bacteroidia; order Flavobacteriales; family Weeksellaceae; genus Chryseobacterium. The sequence continues at coordinate 153,087 of NZ_JAHXYI010000001.1, read as the reverse complement.
AGAGATGTGCTGATTGTCCGGATTCTGCCCCGGTTGATCTGTAACGAAATATTCAATATTCTTTTCCAGCAGTTTCAAAAAAGAAATCCTGTTAGCAAGCTCATCTACAAGATCTTGCTTGGAAAGTAATTCGTCTACGTTGCTTATTTTGTCCAGATTATCAATGATATTCATGGATTCAAAAAAAATCTTTTCCTTTAAATCTTGGATATTCTGCATAATAAGATTCTTATTAAAATTGCTTACTTTTGATGTTAAAAATATACGGCTAATTTAACAAATGTTTTTAGAAAATACAATTAATCATTCCAAACAAAGTGGTTGGATGGAAGTGATTTGTGGCTCTATGTTTTCGGGTAAAACCGAGGAACTGATCCGCAGATTGCGAAGAGCGGAAATGGCAGGACAGAATGTGGAAATTTTTAAACCAAAAATGGATATACGGTATTCTGAAGAGGATGTAGTGTCTCATAATCAGAATAAAATCCGCAGTACAGCAGTAGAAAACCCTAATGAAATTCTTCTGCTGGCTTCCAATTGTGATGTAGTAGCTATTGATGAAGCTCAGTTTTTTGATGAAAGCATTGTTGATGTTGCCAACCAGCTTGCCAATAGCGGGATCAGAGTGGTGATTGCAGGATTGGATATGGACTTTTTAGGTCGACCATTCGGGCCAATGCCCAATTTGATGGCCACTGCCGAGTATGTTACAAAAGTGCATGCTATTTGTAAGAGAACAGGTAATCTTGCCAATTATTCTATGAGAATTTCCCAGGGAGATAATCTGGTAGAATTGGGAGAAACCGAAAGCTATGAGGCAGTAAGCCGCCGTGTATTTATTGACGAAGTACTTTTAAAAAGAAAATAAGGGACTGAATACCCCTAAAAATATTCACTCGTAAAAATAAAAGCGGAAAGCAATGGGTAAAATCTGGAAAAAAGAATCAGTATAAATAATCGGTTTCTTGCTTCCTTGCTGTTTTACTTCTGCTGTTTCGTTCAAAAAATAAAGCAGAAAGGGCACCAATGAACTATACAGTACAACACATTGCAGAGATCACCAATGCACAGATCATTGGAGACGGAAATTTAATGATCAAAAATATAGCGTATGACAGCAGAATTATTTATTCTATCAAGAATACAGCTTTTATCGCGATCAATACCCATAAAAATTCCGGAGAAAAATTCATAGAATCTGCAATAGACAGAGGAATCAATGTCATTATTTCTGAACATCATTATCCGGAGTTTGAAAATATAACCTGGATTATTGTTGAAAATTCCGTAGAGTTTCTTCAAAAATTAGCAAAGTATCATTTTGAAAATTCTCACTTACAATCTATTGGAATTACAGGAAGTAATGGTAAAACTATTTTAAAAGAATGGTTATATCAATGTCTGTGGAATGAATTTCCTACTGTAAAAAGTCCTAAAAGTTTTAATTCTCAGATCGGTCTTCCGCTCTCTCTTCTTCAGATCAACAGTTCTTATAAGCTGGGAATTTTTGAAGTGGGAATTTCAAAACCACATGAGATGAAAAAACTTGAAGACATGTTTCATCCTCAGATCGGATTGCTTACTCACATCGGGACCGCTCATGCTGCCAACTTTTCTTCCGAAGAACAACTTATTGATGAAAAGATCAGTCTTTTCAAAAATTCTGAAGTGATCATTTATAATGGTGACAATTCTTTGGTTGAACAAAAAATCAAAAAATCATATTCTGATAAAAAATTAATTTCTTACGGATTTAAAAAAGACAACCAGGTTTTCATCAAAAGCAATATTTCAAAAGATGACAACATTATTGTTGATTATTTTGGTGAAGAAATCAGTTTTCCGGCCCATCAGAGAGACGAAGCGACATTAACCAATGCTATGGCGCTTATCACAGTCCTCAAGGAGTTGAATATCGAAAATAAAAAGATCGTTGAAAAAATCAACCTTTTAAAAGCCGTTGAAATGAGGCTTGAAGCGATTGAAGGAATTAAAGGCAATATTGTCATTAATGATTCCTTTAATCTTGACCTTGATTCTTTGAAGACTGCCCTCCAGTTTTTGAATGAATATAACAAATCTAAAAAATCGCTGGTCTTAACTGATATTGTAGGGGTGAGTACCAACGCTAAAGAATTGTATGAAGAAGTTTCTGAGTTGGTCAATGAACAGCATTTTGATTCTGTATTCTTAATTGGTGATGAAATATCAAACTTTAGTGAATTATTTAAAGCTAAAACATATACTTTCATTGACACTAAAGAGTTGATTGAAAGCAAGCACCTTACTGAAATAGAAAATCAGATTATCTTGTTAAAAGGAGCCAGAAAATTTGAGATTGAAAGGCTTAAAGATATTCTTGAACTCAGAAAACATGATACGGTACTGGAAGTAAACCTAAATGCCATTCTTCATAATATCAACTATCATAAATCACTGCTGAAACCGGGAACCAAAATGATGGCCATGGTAAAGGCCAATGCTTATGGGTTGGGAAGTTATGAAGTATCAGAATTTCTTCAGCACCATCATATAGATTATCTGGGAGTGGCCTATGTTGATGAAGGTGTTGAACTCCGAAAGAAAGGGATCACCACTCCAATTATCGTAATGAATCCTGAGCAACACAGTTATCAGACTATTATAGAATACAACCTGGAGCCGGAAATTTATAGTTTCAGAGTACTGGAATTATTCTATGAAGCGGTTCAGAAATCAGGTTACGATAAGAAATATCCGATCCATATTAAACTGGAAACCGGAATGCACCGTCTTGGTTTTAAAGATTTTGAACTGGATCAGTTAAGCGAAACTTTAAGCCAGAAAAATCTAAAGGTTCAGAGCATGTTCAGTCATTTATCATCTTCTGATATGCCTGAGGAAAAAGAATTTACATTGAGGCAGCTGGAAGTTTTTCAAAAGAATTCCAGTTATCTTATTGAAAAATTAGGCTATACTCCTCTCCGCCATATTCTGAATTCATCCGGGATAACCAGTTATACCAATCATCAGTTTGATATGGTAAGAATCGGAATCGGAATGCTTGGAGAATCGCCTGATAATGAAATTCAGAAGCAGCTGCAGTCTGTGGTAAGCTTTAAAACCGTAATTTCACAGATATCAACGGTTGAAAATGGTGAATCTGTAGGTTACAGCAGAAGATATAAAGCAGATCACCCAACAAGAATTGCGACTATCCCTGTTGGGTATGCTGACGGTATTCCAAGGCTGATCGGAAATCAGGTAGGAAATGTAGGAATCAACAAAACATTAGCTCCAATTGTCGGGAATATCTGTATGGATATGATGATGATTAATGTAGATAATATGCCGAATGTAAAAGAAGGTGACACTGTAACTGTTTTCAACGCCAAACCAAGTTTAAAAGAATTCGCAGGCTACTGCAAAACGATAACCTATGAAGTATTAACCTCCATTTCGCCTCGGGTGAAACGGATTTATATAAAAGATTAACTATGAGAAAACTCCTGATTCTGCTTTCCATATTCCAACTGTTATTGATCCATTCTCAGGTAAAAAAAGATTTTAAAATTCCTAAAAACCCAAAGATTGGACTGTCGCTAGCCGGTGGCGGAGCCAAGGGGTTTTCACATGTAGGAGTTCTTAAAGTACTGGATTCATTGGGGGTGAAAGTGGATTATGTTTCCGGAACAAGTATGGGAGCCATTGTAGGTGGTTTATATGCCGCAGGCTACTCCGGAAAAGAAATAGAAAAAATAGTCATGGATACGGATTTCTATTCTTTAATTATGGATCCGAAGTCGAGACAGGAAACTACTTTTTTCAACAAATCCGTAGACAAATATCTTTTATCCATTCCTCTGAAAAACGGAAAAATCACACTTCCCTCTTCTATCAGTACCGGCCAGAGAAATGTTTATCTTCTGAAAGAACTTTTTAAAAACGTTTCCAATATTGAAGACTTTTCCAAAATGCCTATTCCATTCATGTGTGTGGCAACCAATCTTGAAAGCGGCAATATGCAGATATTTGAAAAAGGAGATCTCGTACAATCCATTATGGCAAGTTCTGCATTCCCTTCTTTAATGGATCCTGTTAAAATTGGCGATAGTATTTATATAGATGGGGCCATGACGGTAAACTATCCTTCAAAGCCTTTAAAAGACAAAGGAATTGATATCGTTATAGGTGTGGACCTTAATCAGGATCTTTCAAAAAGAGAGGATTTAAACAACATCATATCCATCCTGAATCAGGTTATTGATTTCGGAATAAAAAAAGACACAAAAAAACAGTATAAATATACAGATATCAATATCAAACCCAACCTGAAAGGGATGTCTGCTACAAGCTACGATGATAAAAAGAAAATTCTAGACAGCGGCTATGTAGAAGGGCTTAAATATTCTCAGGTACTGGATCAATTACCCAAACGTCCTTTTGACCGTCTCAGACAGCGTATAAATCCCATATATTCCAACGTATACAAGATAGACAGTATTTCTATCGAAGGAAGTAAAATATACGGTAAGAACTATACGCTGGGGAAAATGGGGCTCCGCCTCCCCTCTTTACAGACTTATGGGAGCATCAATAAAATGATAGATAAATTGGTTGCGACAAATAACTATCGCTTTATTAATTATGATATCGTTCAGGAAAATGATGCCAATTATCTGAAGCTTTATGTTACTGAAGACGACACCCGCCATTTTCTGAAATTCGGGTTGCACTATGACGAAGTTTTCAAAACAGGGCTTCTTTTGAATTATTCTGCAAAGAGACTTTTATTTAAAAATTCCAACCTTTCCCTGGATGTTGTTGTGGGCGACCGTGTGAGATATTATCTGAACTATTTTATAGATAACGGGTATATTCCCGGTTTTGGGCTTTATTCGTCAGGAATGAGCTTTGATATAAAAAATGTAGACAATTATGTTGTAGACCGATGGGAATGGCTGAGAAATGAGGCCTATATACAGTCTATATGGAAGGATAAATTCGCTATTGGAGGTGGAATCAGCCATGATTACTTTAAAGCGGAAAACAGCAATGGAGACAACAGACGCTACAGCCGTTTCCTGAACCCATACATCTTCATAAAAACCGATACGCAGGATGATAAAGAGTTTCCTACCAAAGGAATTTATTTTGCAGCAGAAGGAAAAGTAGTAGATCTATTAAAATCTGAAGTTGATAAAAGAATTATTCAGATCAAAGCAGATCTTAAAATCAATATCCCCCTGGGCAAACAATTTACTTACCGTCTGAACGTTTTTGGAGGTGTTACTATTGGAGAAAATCTTCCTGCCTACTATCAGTATAGATTAGGTGGAATTTTTGAACAGAATCTAATGAATTTTAAAAGTTTCGGAGGATTTTATTTCGCCCAGCTTTATACTAATAATGTGATATTGGCATCTAACGATATCCAGTTCAAATTTAACAAAAACTATTTTATCAGTGGAAACTTCAGCTTTGCTAACTTATCAAACGATATCAAGTTTGAAGATGCAGTTAAAGTAAATTATAGTTCTCTGGGAATTACGGCCGGTTACAAATCTCCTTTCGGGCAGATAAAAGTCAACTTCAGCCACTCACTTAAAAATAACCAAAAAGGTATATTCAGTGTTATTTTAGGACACTGGTTTTAAAAAAATGATACAGTTCTTTTACGAAAACTTACCAGAGTCGGTAAGTACAGATTACAAAAAATGGCTGGAAGATCTTATTCTTTCAGAAGGAAAAAAGCTAGGAGAAATCAATTACATTTTCTGTGATGATGAATATCTTCTTAAGATTAATCAGGATTATTTGCAGCATGATTATTATACAGATATCATCACTTTTGATTATGTAAAAGGCAAGACAATAAGCGCTGAGATTTTTGTATCTTTGCAGCGCATTTCTGATAACGCCTCTACCCTTTCCCGAGATTATGAAGAAGAATTAAGAAGAGTTTTAGCCCATGGTATTTTACACCTTGCAGGCTATAAGGACAAGACGGAAGAGGAAGAAAAAGAGATGCGGAGAATGGAAGATTTGTACTTGGCAAAATACAGGGATTTAAAGATTTGAAATTGAACAATCACTTAAAGTCCTATACCTAAAGTACTCAATTCTAGTAATAATATAACTTTACCTAGAGTGCATTCTTCAAAAATGTTTCACGTGAAACATTGGTTATAAAGATAAGGTTTAAAGCTTAAAACAAGCGAGATAAAAATGATTTCAGAAATATATGATGTAATAGTAGTAGGTGCCGGACACGCAGGTTGTGAAGCCGCCGCGGCAGCAGCCAACCTCGGTTCAAAAACACTACTCGTTACAATGAATATGCAGACCATCGGACAGATGAGTTGCAACCCGGCAATGGGCGGAATCGCAAAAGGACAGATCGTAAGAGAGATTGATGCAATGGGAGGATATTCCGGAATTGTAGCAGACAAATCCGCTATCCAATTCAAAATGCTGAATCTTTCAAAAGGTCCTGCGATGTGGTCTCCGAGAACCCAAAATGACAGAATGCTTTTTGCCGAAGAATGGCGATTAGCATTAGAGAATACTCCCAATCTTGATTTCTTTCAGGATATGGTGAAACAACTGATTGTTGAAAATAATAAAGTAACCGGAGTGGTTACTTCTTTAGGAATTGAGATTAAAGCAAAATCTGTAGTTCTTACAAACGGAACTTTTCTTAATGGTTTAATTCACGTTGGAGATAAACAATTAGGCGGAGGAAGAATGGGTGAACCTAGAGCATTTGGAATTACAGAACAATTGGTCACTTTAGGATTTGAAGCAGGAAGAATGAAAACCGGTACCCCACCGAGAGTAGACGGAAGAAGTTTGGATTATTCAAAAATGGAAGAACAAAAAGGAGATGAAAATCCTCAAAAGTTCAGCTATCTTGACACTCCGAAATTAACAAAACAATTAAGCTGTCATATCGTATATACTAATGAAACAGTACACGATATTTTGAGAGAAGGTTTTGACAGAAGCCCAATGTTTAACGGTACCATTCAAAGCTTAGGTCCAAGATACTGTCCAAGTATTGAAGATAAGATCAACCGTTTCGCAGAAAGAAACAGACACCAGCTTTTCGTAGAACCGGAAGGATGGAAAACTGTAGAGATCTATGTAAACGGATTCAGTTCTTCTCTTCCGGAAGACGTACAGATCAAAGCAATGAAACAAATTCCAGGATTTGAAAACGTAAAAGTTTTCCGTCCAGGTTATGCTATTGAATACGATTACTTCCCTCCTACCCAATTGAAACATACCCTGGAAACAAAATTAATTGACAATTTATATTTCGCAGGACAAATAAACGGAACTACAGGATATGAAGAAGCTGCCGGCCAAGGATTAATTGCTGGTATCAACGCTCACAATAAAGTTCATGAAAAAGGTGATTTCATTCTAAACAGAGACGAAGCGTATATCGGAGTTTTAATAGATGATCTTATTACCAAAGGAACTGAAGAACCTTACAGAATGTTTACTTCACGTGCCGAATACAGACTTCTTTTAAGACAAGATAATGCAGATATCAGGCTAACTGAAAAAGCTTATCAGTTAGGATTGGCAAAAGAAGACAGATTAAGAAAAATGGAAACTAAAGTATCTGAAAGCCAATCACTTGAAGAGTTTCTTCGCGAAACTTCTTTAAAACCAGGTATCATCAATCCAGTTCTTGAATCAATAGAAAGTAACCCGGTAGATCAGGCGTACAGAGCAGCACAAATCCTTACTAGACCTCATATGACATTAGGAAAACTGGATGAAATTGACTTCATTAAAGAAGTTTCAAGCCAGTACAATGATGAAGTAAGAGAACAGGCCGAGATCAACATCAAGTATAAAGGATATATTGAGAAAGAAAAAGAGAATGTAGCTAAACTTAATCGTCTGGAAAACATTAAAATTCCTGAAGATTTTGATTATACAAAGCTTTCCAGCCTTTCTGCAGAAGCAAAACAGAAGATGTCTAACGTACGTCCGAAGACTATTGCCCAGGCAGGAAGAATAAGCGGGGTTTCTCCAGCCGATATCAACGTTTTACTAGTCTATTTAGGACGTTAATAAAAGATATGTTTCACGTGAAACATTTAAATAAATAAAACAAAAATTAAGGTATTTATGGGCGTACACTAAGCTCTGAATATCTTAATTTTTTTTACAATATAAAAAGACAACGATTTCAATGAAAATAAAAGATCATTTTCTTTCACAGGAAATTTTTGAAATTAAAGAAACAGAAACCAAAGGGGTATTCAAGACCACCCCTATTCCATCCAATATTTCAAGATATTATGAAAGTGAAGATTATATTTCTCATCATCAGGACTCCGGAAGTCTGAAAGAAAAGCTTTATAAATTTCTTCAGTCCTTCAATCTGCAATACAAAAAAAATGTATTGATAGACAGAATAAAAAAAGGATCAAGAGTACTTGATTACGGATGCGGTGCCGGAGAATTTGTAAAATTCATAGAAAATGATTTTGAGACTTTCGGTTTTGAACCTGATGCCGATGCAAGAAAAGCAGCACAAGGAAAAATAACCAAAGCCTCTATTTTGGATACGATCAACACAATTGAAGAAAACAGCTTAGACGCGATCACTCTATGGCATGTGTTTGAACATATCGAAAATCAGGATGAAATGTTGAAGACTTTTCATGGGAAATTAAAAGAAAAGGGAATTCTTATTATCGCAGTTCCCAATCCTACTTCTTATGATGCAAAACATTATAAAGAGTATTGGGCAGCATATGATGTACCAAGACACATCTATCATTTTTCAAAAAATGGAATGGAAAATCTTATTTCAAAAAAGCCTGACTGGAAAATGAGAAAAATAAAACCTTTGGTACTAGACTCTTATTACATCTCCATGTTAAGCGAAAAATACAAGAAATCACCCCTATTTTGGATAAAAGCAATGATTTACGGAACGATTTCGAACGTAAAAGCCCTTTTTTCAAACGAATTTTCAAGTTTGATATATATTATCGAAAAAAGATAGAAAATGGATTTTTGACCTATTTCTAAAGGTCGATTTTCAGCATTTTCAGCTTCAAAAATAAAAAACTCAGGATTTTTTCACCTGAGTTTTTTATTTTTAATAAAGAAGCTAAAAAAATTTAAATAGAAACTTAAATTTAAGATACTATAATTTTAAAAATAAATACTCCCCACTCCATTTCAAGAAAAAAAAGAAAATAAAGAATCCTCCTTATTCAGTTAAAGTTTTACTTAATCATTTATTTATATTTCATATTTGGTTCCAAAAAATAAAAAATAGATGTTAGAAATTAAATTCTCACAAAAAAGGTAAAAATTCCGGCTCAAAATCCATTAAGATATAAATACTCGGAAAAATTTAGTTTTTCGATTTTAAAGGTATTTATAAAGGTCAATTTTCAGGGACTTTTAATAAAAAATAAGATTCATAGTAAATTTCATACTAAATTTAAACCTGATTAGTCAAAAAATTTTTATACTCTATCAAAAAGAAAATTTAAAAGCCAGGGCAGAAAACTCCCCTACTCTATTTTATCTTTTACATAAAAATTAAAAAAGCAAATTTCAAAGAAACTTCTTTAGAATAATTTAGATCAAAAAATTGACCTATATTATAAAAGAAATTTTGATAGAAAATAAAAGCATCGAAAAATTACTAACTCCAGAAAAAAGTAAAACGATTGCATTTTAATAATTCTGAATTTTTTTGAAAAGCTGAATACATCATTCATTTATAATGTTAAATGAATAATTTCTAATTTTCGCCTGCTATTAAAAAAAGAAAATAAGCATAATTTAGCGATATAAAAAGTTTAAATACTAATATTCAATAACTTACAGCACTATCACTAATATGTGAAATAAATAATTATGAAATTTACTTTAAATAAAAGTCAATAACTTGTTTCTTAGCTCAAAAAAATACCACAAGTCTCATAAATATATAATTATGGCGACAATATAGAATTTGACACCATCGTCTTTAACTGTGTCGAAACTTCGATTTCTGACGAATGAAGAATCTCATGTAAAGCTTAGATTCTTCATTTCACTTCGCTACACTCAGAATGACAGCTTCATAATGAGAAGATATCAGGATTAATGTAAATTGTATGTAATTACCCAAATTATTAAAGAATTTAAAGGTTCAATGAAACTCTAGGATACAATTAGAAAGATTATAAATTCTTGACTAATCTTTCATAAATTTTATTTTAAATCACATTATTTATCGGCCCGAATTCTGTCAAATTAAATATGAAAATTATAATAAAAAAGACAAATCATGATCTCATAAAAGAACAAATCCATATCAAAATTAATGGTTGATTAGCACAAAAATCTAGGTATAAAAACAAGAACTATCTCTTTCTAATGAGCCAATTTTAAGAAGAAAAAATAAGCACACTATTTATTAAAGACCTAAGTAGCTGAAAGCGAATTCAAGTTAAACAAGTATAACCACAGGTTATATCTTAAAATCCCAGAAAAGCTCGATCAATAAAGGAATTCCTTATACTTTCAAAAAGAAAAAAAGCCTGCTAATATAATTAGCAGGCTTTAAAATATCTTTATTTTTTATTTAATTGTTGATTGCAGCTACACCTGGTAATTCAAGTCCTTCAAGACTTTCAAGCATTGCTCCACCACCGGTAGAAACATAACTTACCTGATCAGCATATCCGAATTGCTTAACGAAAGCAACACTGTCTCCTCCTCCAACTAAAGAGAAAGCTCCTAATCTTGTTGCTTCAGCAATACTCTCACCTAACGCAACAGTACCACCAGCAAAATTTGACATTTCGAAAACACCAATCGGTCCATTCCAAAGAATAGTTCTTGAATTTAATAATACATCATTGAACTGATCTCTTGATTTATGACCTGCATCAAGTCCCATCCATCCTTCAGGAATTGCATAGATATCAGCTTCTTTTCTTTCCACATCATTACTAAAACTTTCAGCGATGATAGCATCAGAAGGAAGATATACTTTCACTTTATGTTCTTTTGCTTTCCCTAAAATCTCTAAAGCTAAAGGAAGCTTGTCTTCTTCTACCAAAGAATTACCAATTTTTCCTCCAAGAGCCTTAATAAATGTAAATGCCATCCCTCCACCAATGATTAGATTGTCTACTGCAGGAAGGATATTTTCTATAATGGTAATTTTAGTTGAAACCTTAGAACCTCCAAGGATAGCCGTAACAGGTCTCTCACCGCTTTTCAATACTTTATCAATAGCCTGAAGCTCATTAGCCATCAGTAAACCGAAATATTTAGTTGATGGAAAATATTGAGCGATCACTGCTGTAGAAGCGTGAGCTCTGTGTGCAGTTCCGAAGGCATCGTTTACATAAGCATCACCTAACTTAGAAAGTTTCTCAGCAAAACCTGCATCTCCTTTCTCTTCTTCATTATGAAAACGTACATTTTCAAGTAATAAGATCTCTCCTGGCTTCAGTTCAGCAGCAGCCTGTTCTGCTTTTTCCCCAATGCATTCATCAACAAATTTAACTTCCTGTCCAAGAACAGCAGAAACTTCGCCAAGAATATGTTTAAGAGAAAATTCATCTTTAACCTCTCCCTTAGGTCTTCCAAGGTGTGTAATTAAGATGACAGAACCACCATCATTAAGGATTTTCTCCACTGTTGGTTTCACAGCAACAATTCTCGTATTGTCTGTCACCTTCAGCTGATCGTCCTGAGGAACATTGAAGTCCACTCTTACCAGAGCTTTCTTATCTTTAAAATTGAAATCATTGATTGTTTTCATACGTAGATTTATTTTTTTCTGAGTCGGATGAAACTCCTTTGGCCAGATCCCGGTTTGATTTTCCGTAAACCCTGCAAAGGCAATTTCATAAATTTCATTGAATTTTTGTTTCACAAATGTAAGGTTTTAAACTTTTTCAACAGATTGATTAAAATAAAAGTTTTCAAAAACTTTCCCCGAACCCAATCACCCATTAATCAACAATTTTTTCTCTTTTAAAAAAAAGAATAATGTAGTTGTTGTTGAGTGTTGTTAGTTTCGGGGATAAGTTTTAAGCTAAAAGTTGGTAACACTCAACTTTTATTCAATTCATATTTAACTCACAATATAAATCCTTGTAAACCCGCTATTTCACATACTTATTAACAAATGTTGGTAACTTTGAGATGAATCAATTATTAGTTATTTTATTATGGAAAATTCTGGGGATAGCTGAAGAAAACATCTGGAAAGTTGTGGTAAAAAATTGCGGAAAGGTTTTCTATTACGAAATAAATTGATGTTTAAAAATAGAAAGTTGATAAAAGTTTTCCACAGTTATTAACATACCTTTTAACAATTAACTCAGGGTTTACTAACACGAATTGTTATTATTCTTACCTTTGTAAGGAAATAGAATCTAATAAAGCTTAATAAGAGTATTATGAAAAGAAAAATTGCTATCGCAGCGGACCATGCAGGCTATGAATATAAGGAGATTGTTAAGAACTACCTTTCAGAAAAGTTTGAAGTTCAGGATTTTGGAACGTTTTCCACAAACAGTGTGGATTATCCGGACTTTGTACACCCTGCTGCAACCTCTGTGGAAAACGGAGAAAATGAGCTGGGAATTCTGATCTGTGGAAGCGGAAACGGGGTTCAGATCACTGCGAACAAACATCAGAAAATAAGATGCGCTCTTTGCTGGATGCCGGAGATTGCAACACTGGCAAGACAGCATAATGATGCCAACATGATTTCAATACCGGCAAGATTTATATCAAAGGAACTGGCGATTGAGATTGTAGATAAATTTCTTTCAACAGACTTCGAAGGTGGCAGACACCAGAACAGAGTTGATAAAATTGCAGTTTGCTAAATATACTAAGGCTTGTAAATCGTATTACAAGCCTTATTTATTTTTTATTCGTACATTTGCAGTGTCCAATAGAAATTACACTCTATTATTCTCCAAAGCCTTTCTTATATTTGAAACATATTTAATAGAAGGTTTTTCTCTTTTCTTCTCAAGAATTGTATTAAATTTATACAAAACTAAAGCTCCCGTTCTAAGTAAACTGAAAGATAATTTCTGATGATGTACGGAATGAATCTAATGATGAAATTGAATAACCTTATATAAAAGGAATGGGGAAAGATTTAGAAAAAGGTTTTATTTGAACTAAGACCAAATTAATTAAAAGAAAATTAAAATGCCAAAAAAAAGAAAATATATAAGTCATAAAAATGATTTAAAAATGATGGAGATCGGAAGATTGATCCTCCGTTTTATGAATGCGAATTCATCCAAAATTTATAATTATAAACAAATCGCCGACGGAATAGATTACAAAAATCCAAGACAAAGAGAACTTGTCATCCAGGCGCTGCACAAACTTCAGGGATCTGAAAAGATCAAAGAAGTGGAAAAAGGAAAATATATAGTGAACCTGAAAATAGCAGGAACACTTACCGGAACTATTGACTTCAACCAAAGCGGAAATGCTTATGTAAGTGTGGAAGGATTGGAAGATGATGTCTTCGTACATGCCAAAAATGTGAAGGATGCTTTGCAGGGAGATAAGGTTCTTATTATAACTTATCATTATAAAGGAAAGAAACTGGAAGGCTCCGTTCTGGAAGTTTTGGAGCGTACCAGAACTGAATTTGTAGGAACATTTCAGAAGGTTGCTCATAAAGAATTTGGGTTTGTGGTTTGCGATAAAAAATCAATCAACACAGATATCTTTATTCCAAAAGGAAAATTCAATACTGCTGAAGATGGTGACAAGGTCATTGTAAAAATGACAGAATGGAGACCGGGAGATAAAAACCCTGAAGGAGAAATTATTCAGGTGCTGGGTGCCCCGGGAGAACACGAAACAGAGATCCACTCTATTCTTGCAGAATATGGTCTGCCTTACGAGTTTCCATCCGAAGTAGAAGCAGATGCAGATAAAATAGACAGAAGTATCACAGACGAAGAAGCTTTAAAACGTTGGGATATGCGTAATATCTGTACATTTACGATTGACCCTAAAGATGCAAAGGATTTCGATGATGCTTTATCCATTAGAAAACTGGAAAATGGGAACTGGGAAATTGGTGTTCATATTGCTGATGTATCTCATTATGTAGTTCCGGGAACTATTCTTGATGATGAAGCGTATAAGAGAGCAACTTCAGTATACCTTGTTGACAGAGTGGTTCCGATGCTACCGGAAGTTTTGAGTAATGATGTATGCTCCCTTCGCCCTAACGAAGATAAATATACTTTTTCTGCAGTTTTTGAACTGAACGACGAGGCAGAAATTCAGAGACAATGGTTTGGAAGAACGGTTATTCATTCAGACAGAAGATTTACCTATGAAGAAGCACAGGAACGTATTGAAAGCGGACAGGGAGACCTGGCGGAAGAGATCAATACTCTTGACAAATTAGCAAAAATTATGCGTCATGAACGTATCAGAAAAGGAGCTATTACTTTTGACAGAAGTGAAGTAAGATTCAATCTTGATGAAAATAATGAACCTGTTGGAGTTTACTTTAAAATAAGTAAGGATTCCAACCACCTGATTGAGGAATTCATGCTTTTAGCCAATAAAAAAGTATCTGAATATGTATCCCTGAGCAGAAAAGGTGAGATAACGAATAACACATTTATCTACAGGGTTCACGATGATCCGGATCCAGCGAAACTTGAATCATTGAGAGACTTTGTTTCCACCTTTGGATACAAAATGGATCTTGCCAATACCAAAAAGGTTGCAGCATCTTTGAATAAACTTCTTCATGATGTAAAAGGAAAAGGTGAAGAAAATATGATCGAAACGCTTGCGATGAGAAGTATGAGCAAAGCGGTGTACTCTACTGAACCAATCGGGCACTATGGTTTAGGGTTTGAGTATTACAGTCACTTTACCTCTCCTATTCGTCGTTACCCGGATTTGCTTGCACACCGTCTTCTTCAGCATTATCTGGACGGAGGAAAATCTCCAAACAGAGGAGAGCTTGAGGATAAGGCAAAACACTGCAGTGCCATGGAAAGGCTGGCAGCTGATGCAGAAAGAGATTCTATCAAATTTATGCAGGTGAAATTCATGGAGAAACACCTTGGAGAAACTTTCAGAGGGGTTATTTCCGGAGTGGCCGAATTCGGTTTCTGGGTTGAAATTCCTGAAAACGGTGCGGAAGGTCTGATCAAACTTAGGGACCTTGTAGACGATTCATATATGTATGATGCAAAAAGTCACGCAGTATACGGAATAAGACATGGAAACAAGTATCAGTTAGGAGATGAAGTTCAGATCAAAGTGGTGAAAGCCAATCTGATTCAGAAGCAGCTTGACTTCCAGATCGTAAAATAAGAAATAGATTTTTTATAAAATTATAGAAAGGCTGAAATGTTAATGGACATTCAGCCTTTTATTTTTTTTAACAAAAACATTTGAATATACTCTCCTCTCCTATTTTCTTAAAAACTTTAGATTAAACTCTCCTTAAAATCCACTTGATAAATCACAACTTTATTGAATAATTAAATCATAAAGTATAACTTTGTATAAAACGAAATGAATTTTATTCATTTTAAAACACATTAAATGCTAGAACTTGTACTATCGGCGATCATATTAGGATTCATGCTGAGCCTGGTTTTTATAGGACCTATATTTTTCCTGTTAATTGAAACCAGCTTTTCCAGAGGCCCCAGACATGCCTTGTCATTGGATCTTGGAGTTATTACTGCAGATTTATTATGTATTGTAGCAGCATATTATGCCAGTACAGATATTGTAGCTTTAATTGATAAGCATCCCGGTTTCTACAGGATCACTTCCATTCTTATTTTTGTTTATGGAATTGTGATGCTGGTGACCAAGACCAAGATGCATTTGCCCGGCGAAGAAAAGATCATTGGCCAAAATTATATTAAAACATTTTTCAATGGCTTTTTCTTTAATCTTTTAAATGTAGGAGTTATTCTTTTCTGGCTGGTAACGGTAATTTCTGTGAGAAATCAATATCCGGACACCAGCAGTTTTATTTTATACATAGGGATCGTACTGGGTACTTACCTTTCAATAGATCTTGCCAAAATATTTCTTGCCAAGCAATTTCACGATAAATTAACACAAAAACTGGCCAACCAAATCAGAAGAGTTGTTGGCTGTATTCTTATTATCTTCAGTTTCTTTATCTTCCTGCAGAGTTTCAAAAAGTTCAATCAGTTTGAAAGACAGCTGGAGGAAGCAGAAAAGAAAGAAGTAAAATATCAAAAAACAGAATGAAAAAAATAATCTTTCCAAAGTCCCTTAAAAAAGGTGACAAAATAGCTGTTATTTCCCCTGCAGGAGCAGTAGATGCCTCTCAAATGGAAAAGGGAATAGAAATGATTAAAAGCAGAGGTTTTGAGCCCGTTCTCGGGGAACATCTCTACACAAGATTTTCAAACGGATATAATTATGCCGGAACAGAACAGGAAAGAATAAAAGATATCAACTGGGCTTTAAATGATACAGAGATCCGAGCGGTATGGGCTTCCAGAGGAGGCTACGGATGCCAACACCTGATTCAGCATCTGAAAATGAAAGGTTTTACAGAAAATCCTAAATGGTACATCGGGTATTCTGATAACACGGTTATACAAAGCTATCTATTGAAAAAAGGATTCGTATCCATTCACGGGCAGACCATCAAAACATCAAGTTTCGGAGTTACTGATGAAAGCTATGATCTGATCTTTGATATTTTAAAAGGGAAAACGCCAAAATACAGTCTTGAATCAAATCAGTTCAATAAAGAAGGGAATATTGAAGGAGAATTAATCGGAGGGAATTTAGCCCTTATCTATGCTCTTTTAGGGACCAGATATTCTTTTGATTTTAAAGATAAAATCCTGTTTATTGAAGATATCGGAGAAAACTTCTATGCACTGGACCGTATGATCATGAGTCTTGAGCTGGCAGGAGTTTTCAGTAAAATCAAAGGACTTATCATCGGTGGTATGACCAATATGGGAGACGAAAAGGAAAATAAAAGCTATGAAGAAAGCTTTGATGAATTTGCCTATAAACTGATCTCGGAACGAATTTCAAAATATAAATTCCCTGTAGTATTTGGTTTCCCGAATGGACATATTAAAGATAACCGTCCGCTTTTAATTGGTGGGCAAGTTAAAATGAAGGTTGGAACTAAAGTAAAGATCGAATTTTAAAAAAACAACTACTCTCCTATCTTCAAACTCTTAAATACAAAATATGGCTGATCATAACGATTTAGGAAAAATAGCAGAAGATATAGCAGCCGA
Source organism: Chryseobacterium sp. GVT01B (assembly GCF_019970045.1). Taxonomy (GTDB): domain Bacteria; phylum Bacteroidota; class Bacteroidia; order Flavobacteriales; family Weeksellaceae; genus Chryseobacterium. The sequence continues at coordinate 135,796 of NZ_JAHXYI010000001.1, read as the reverse complement.
TTACCTTCAAAAGAACGGTTGTAAAATCCTTATCAGAAACTTTCGTTTTAAACACAACGAAATTGATATCATTGCTGAAAAAGATAATCTGATTATTATCGTGGAAGTGAAAGCAAAGTCTACTGATGCTTTTATGCTGCCTCAGGAAGCTGTAACCAAAACAAAAATAAAATCAATTGTTTCTGCTGCTAATCATTATCTCGAAGAATTTAATAAAGATAAAGAAGTCAGATTTGATATTATCTCCGTTCTTCCTGATGAAAGCAGAAACTTAAAAGTTGATCACATAGCCGATGCTTTTCAGGCGTTGGATGCCAATTAATAAATCAATAACAATGTATGAAGGAACAATTATATTCTTAATAAAGTATTCCATTCATATCGTTAATAAATAATTTTATGAAGACAATATTAATCACCGGAGCAACTTCCGGAATAGGCAAAGCCACTGCAGAGCTTCTTGCAAAACAGGGAAACAGAATTATTATCTGCGGAAGAAGAAGTGATGTTTTGGAAACTGTAAAAACAGAGCTTTCTCAGTATACCGAAATATTTAGTTTATTATTTGATGTAAGGAATCTTGAAGAAGTGGAAACCGCTATTAACTCGCTTCCTGAGAATTGGAAAGATATTGATGTTCTGATCAATAATGCAGGAAATGCCCATGGGCTGGATCCTCTTTCGGCTGGTAAGACGGACGACTGGGATTCTATGATTGATGGGAACGTAAAGGGACTGCTCTATGTTTCTAAAATGATCATTCCTATTATGAAAACTAAAAATTTAGGTCATGTAGTAAACATCAGTTCTGTAGCAGCAAGACAGACTTATGCCAATGGAGTAGTGTACTGTGCAACGAAGAAAGCAGTAGACGTTATTTCAGAAGGAATGAGACTGGAGCTTACCGAATTCGGAATCAAAGTAACCAATATTCAGCCGGGAGCTGTAGAAACCGATTTCTCTTTGGTAAGGTTCAAAGGTGACAGCGAGAAAGCTTCAACGGTATATGCAGGCTATGAAGCCCTGAAAGCAGAGGATATTGCCGATGCCATTGCTTACTGTGTGAATGCTCCGAAACACGTAATGGTTTCAGATATGACCATCTACCCAAGTGCTCAGGCAGAACCGAGAACGATTTATAGAAAATAGTCAAAATAATGGACTAAATTTGCAGAATATTAAAAGCAATTTTGCTGTTTAGCTTAAAACAAAAAAATGAAAATTCTATATCTGGAAACATCATCCAAAAACTGTTCGGTAGCGGTATCAGACAATGAAAAACTACTGTGCGTGTGTGAAGAAGTTTCTGAAAACTATAAACAATCTGAAAGCCTTCATACCTATGTGGAATGGGCATTGGAAGGAGCAGGGATTGCTCTTAAAGATATTGAAGCCGTTTCTTTGGGGAAAGGTCCCGGATCTTACACAGGATTAAGGATTGGTGCAGCCTCTGCAAAAGGATTCTGCTATGGTCTTAAAGTTCCCTTGATTGCTGTAAATTCTCTTGAAAGTATGATAGAGCCTTTTTTAGGCGATAACTATGACTTTATAGTACCTTTGATTGATGCAAGGAGAATGGAGGTGTATACAGCCGTTTATGACGGTAGTACAGGGAAAGAATTATCTGAGACCGAAGCCAAGATTTTGGATGAAACTTCTTTTGAAGAATTCAAAGATAAAAAAGTATTGTTTGTAGGAGATGGTGCCAAGAAGGCAAAAGAGATATTGAATCTTCCTGATGCTGTTTTTAACGAGACTGTTTATCCTTCTGCAAAATATCTTATCACAAAGACATTGGAAAAAATAGAAAATAAAGAATTTGAAGATATGGCTTATTTTGAGCCTTTCTATCTGAAAGATTTCCATGGAGTAAAGAAAAAGGGCTCGTAATATTTATTAGATAGAGTAGTAGATAAGAATAAGCAAACTGCATAAAAAAAGCGAAGAGTACATCTTCGCTTTTTTATTTATTGAGGTCTTGGCGGTGCCTTTGAAGCAGGTTTCGTTTCTGCTGGTTTCTTATTTTTTTGCTGTTGCTGGGCAGGATTTCCCTGTTGTGGAGCAGGATCTATATTCAGGGTTTGTGTACTGATATTTTTTCCATTGTTCATTTGCGGAATGCCTGTATTCTGGGCATTAGGCTGTACGGGTGCTCCTCCTGGTTGTTGTGGAACAGCATTTCCTTTATTATCCGTTGCCTGGAAGCTGAGGTCACTTTTCAGATACACCAGCATTTCTTTAGCCCTTATACCTTCAGGAGTTTTAGAATAATTCAGGGCAATCTGTTCAAGCTGCAGAATCATTACTTCCTTTCCGTTGGCTTTTCCAGCATTAAATGCATTAAGCAGGTATAATTTAGGAACCAATGCATCCTTAGGGAATTTTTGAAGCGTCTGATCGATCACTTCCTTACTTTCTGCAAATTTTTCAGATTCATATAAGGCATAAGCTTTTTTATATTCATTTTCAACTTCTTCCGTTGATTTTACGAACGATTTGTTTTTAGGGTTTCTGGCAAATTCAGCATAAGAAGTGTAAGGATAATCCGTCAATAGAATTTGTTTTGCTTTTTCAGAAGCCTGTGGGTTTTTCTCATAGTTCATGGCAAAAATCTCATACAATGCCTGTAGCATTACCTTTTCTTCCGGTTTTACATCTACAAGATCATACAGCGTTTTTGTCGCCAGGGGAGTGTTGGTAAAATAGTTCTGATACATGATTCCCAGACCTAAAGAAGCGGTATCCCTGTCTTTTTTCAATTGGGATAATTTACCCTGATCTGTAGGGATCTGTTCAATATAATAAGAAGGTTCAAAACGTCTTGGATTAGGTGCTGAAGTAACTCCCAACGCTTCATTCTTCATATCTTCAATAGAAGCCATTTTCTTTGAAAAACGCCAGTTATCGGCAAGAGCACGATCTCCCCAAACTTGTTTAAAGGTAGAGGTTCCTTTGCTTACAGTTCCTGTATTTCCAAAGTAAAATCCTTTGGTAGTCACTCCGAAATCCTCAAAAGCATTAGAACTATTGGCAAAAATAGAATTAGCGCTGTAGTCTCCGGTATCAAATCCTTTGCTTCTTTCTGCACGTTTTCTTTCCAGTTCTTCTTTTTCTTCTTTAATCTTTAATTTGGCTATATATTTTGTGAAGTAGTCTGTTTTCTGACCGTCGTTCATCTTTGCCAATGAAAGAATACTGTCATTCTTTTTAATCAGATAGTAATTTTTGGAAATCTTTTTAATGTATTCAGACTGATCTTTTAATAAAATCTTTGACGGCTCATAAGTCATTACTGCAAGCGCAGAATCATAATAGCTTCCGGCTCCGATATAATCATTTTTCTCCAAGTAGCTTTTTCCTATCTCATAATAAGCCAATCCACGGATCTGAGGGTCAGAAACCTTTTCAAACAGTGATTTTCTGAAGAATTGCTGAGCTTCATCTTTTTTGCCTGCTTTATTGGCCATTAAACCTAAAGCATAATAAAATTCATTTTTTCTGGAACCGTAAGTCCCTTTTTTACTGATTCCTTCCAGATAGTTTTTGGCTCCTGCATAGTCACCTTTACCATTAAAAGTTTTGGCAATGGCAATTTGTGATTTTACTTCAAATTCAAAATCATTGGCATATTTATAGGCTGCGGTATAGCTTTCTCTTGCTTTATCATTCTGGTTCAGATTTTCTAAAACCTGGCCTCTCAGATAAGCAATTCTACTCTTTAGTTTTCTGTTGCTGTTTAGTTCAAAAGCATCATCAAGCTCTTTGGCTGCGTCTTCCTTTTTACCTGCATCCAGCAGAGATTCAGAGTAGTAAATGCTCAGCAGTTTTGCATAGCTCTTATTGATATCTTCTCCTTTCAGTTTAGCAAAAGTCTCGTGAGCTCTGTGATAATCTTTGATTTGATTATAAGCAAGTCCCTGATAAATTCTTGCCAGTGCAATCCTTTTATCATCTTTCATGTGAGTAAACACATAATTCAGAGCATCCAGCGCTTCCAGGGATTTTCCTCTATAAATTCTCGCCTGGGCAAGAATCATATAAGCATCAAAAATCTGCTTGTTTTTTTCTTCACCGTTTCTGGTTACAGAATATTTATTAATCGCTTTTAAAGCTTTTGCTTCTGCAATTTCTAGAGTAGTAGCTCCTTTACCTTGTTCACCGTCAGGTCTTGCAGGAGCATTTCCCTGAGGTCCTCCCGGTATATTGGGAACTCCTGAATTTCCTCTTCCTGAAGGTCTGTTGGCTACTTCAGCCATTTTCATGGAGTTTTCGGCAAATGCTTCTGACTGTCCGAGATCACTTCCCAAAGGCTGTTCTTCATAGGTAAGAATGGGAATATAAGGTGCATAAAAATTGTCCTTATGCCCTTTATCTCTGGTTGTAAATTCACTGTTTAATGCATCTTTCGCATTAAAAAGCGTGTTGTAATATGTGGAAAATCCTTTCAATAGTTTTGATCGCTGCTCCGGCTTTTTTGTTTTGGTAGCACAGGAAGCAACAAGACATATCACTAAAAGGAACAATATATTCTTTTTCATTATTCAATATAACTCGCTAATCTGCTTTTTATTATCAGCGGTTTGCTGATTTTGTAAAAATAATAAAATTTTATAATGAATAATATTTATATTTCTTTCGGAAACATTTTATTTCTTCTTTAATCGATATTGAGAACCTTAATAATTTTTAAATCAGAGAGGTTTCTTTCAATATTTTGTAGACAAGATGGGTAGGAAGTCCCATTATCGTATAAAAGCTTCCTGTAAGACTTGTGATCTTTGCCATTCCCAGCCATTCCTGAATACCATAGCTTCCCGCTTTATCGAAAGGCTTATAGTTTTGAACGTAATAATTTATTTCTTCATTGGAGAGGCTATCAAGAGTGACATCAGCAACATCCGTTTCTGTAATGGATTTATCTGCAGTTTTGATGGTAATTCCCGTATAAACCTGATGAGTTTTTCCGGAAAGGCTCTGAAGCATTTTATACGCGTCAGCTTCATCCTTAGGCTTTCCAAGAATCTGATTATCAATAGCCACAACAGTATCAGCAGTCAGCAGAACTTCATCTCCTTCCAGACGTCTGAAAGCATCTGCTTTTAAATCAGACAGATAAGCTGCAGCTTCTTCTATTTTTATATGTTCCGGAAGAATTTCTTCACAATCTATTTTTACGACTTCAAATTCAAAACCCAGGCTTGAAAGAAGCTCTTTTCTTCTTGGTGATTGAGATGCTAAAAGTAATTTCATACCGTATTATACAGATTGAGTGTTATCATCATGCCAGTTTCCCTGAACTTTCATTACCTGTTCAATCACATCGCGTACTGCTCCGGTTCCGCCTTTTTTAGGGGAAATATAATCAGAGATTCCTTTTACCTCAGGAACTGCATTTTCAGGACATGCCGCAATAGCTGAACTTTCCATAATATGAATATCCGGAAGATCATCACCCATAGTCAGGATTTCTTCATTTTTAAGATTGTGTTTCTTCTTAAAATCTTCAAAATCCTCTATTTTGTTGTGGGATTTCGGATAGTAATCCTGTATACCCAGATAATTGATTCTATGTTTTACCATTTCATCATTTCCCCCGGTAATCACTCCGATCAGATAATTATTTTTTAATGCTTTCACTACTGCATATCCGTCCAGAACATTCATTACCCTGCACATATTTCCTCCGGGAAGCAGATAAACACTTCCGTCTGTGAAAACTCCGTCAACATCAAATACAAATGCTTTAATATCTTTTAATTTCTCTTTATAACTCATACATTTTCTGAATAGAATGATTCATTGTTTTATAAATTTCAAGACTTTCGTCTTTTAATAACTGTTCATGCAGCTGTAAAATTCTTACATCATTTCTCACTGCCGGGCCGGTCTGCGCCTGTTTAGGTTCAATTTCATAAATTTTCTGAACCGTTTCATCAATCAATGGTAAGAAATAATCAAACGGAATATCCTGAGAATCCGAAATTTCTTTAGCCCTGGAAAAAAGATGATTCACAAAATTGCAGGCGAAAACAGCTGTCAAATGAATATATTTTCTTTTTTCGTGGCTGCTTTCCATTACTTTCTCTGAAACCTGTGAAGCAAGGTCAAGCAATATTTTCTGGTCTTCTTCATTTTCAGCTTCTACAAAAAACGGAATTTTTTCATATTCCAGTTCTTTTGATTTTGAAAAGGTCTGTAAAGGGTAGAAGCTGGCTTTCCTGTATTCACCAGACAAAACTTCTTTTGGAAGCGATCCTGAAGTATGGGCAACCAAAGAATCTTTTTTGGTAATGATCTTTGAAACTTCCTCTACAGAATGATCACTTACACAGATGATATAAAGATCTGCCTCCTCCAGATGATCTGTAGAATAAGGAATGTTTAATTCTTCTGAAATTTTACTTAATTCTTTTTCGTTCCTGCCAAAAATCTGGGCCAGGGGAATGCTTTTCAAAGTAAAAGCTTTTGCCATATGATAGGCTACATTTCCGGAACCGATAATTACAATTTGCATATAACAAATATAAGATTTTAAGCTGAGCCGGGAAAGGAACAAGGGCTCAGAAATCCTGTACTTCAATATAGGCACGTTTATTGCGTAAGTGTCTCATATTATTTTAAATATTTAATTGAAAATTGAAGATTTAATTTAACTTTCAGTTATTTTTGTAATCCAAAACAATGTAAGGCATCTTATGAAGATTAAGGACGCGGAGATTATTTCGTTGATGCAGAATCCACGGACCCAGGATAAAGGAGTCCGGGCCTTGATGGATGCCTATCAAAGCAGATTGTACTGGCACATAAGAAGAATTATTGTGGACGGAGATCTTGCACAGGATACTTTGCAGGAAACTTTTATAAAAGCTTATCAAAATTTTCATCAGTTCAAAAATGATAGCCAGTTATATACCTGGTTGTACAGAATTGCAACCAATGAAGCATTGCAGCAGGTGAACAAAATGAAGAAAATGCAGAAAACTGATGAAGATCCGGAGTATCATATGCAGAATCTTGTAGCTGACAATACGGAAGGAGATGCCGAAGAAATACAGATTTTACTGCAGAGCGCTATACAAAGCCTGCCTGAAAAGCAGAAACTGGTATTTATGATGCGGTATTATGATGATTTACCCTACGAAGAAATATCAAAAATTGTAGATATGTCAGTAGGAACTTTGAAAACGAATTATCATTATGCCAAACAAAAAATAGAAGATTATATTAAAGAAAATTACGAAAGATAATTTTTGATCCCAACAAAGATGAAAGAGTTCGACATAGAAAAATTAGAGCGTAAGAACATTTACACAGTTCCTGATAATATGTTTGAAAATATTCAGGAGAACGTTATGAATGATATAAAGACAAGTAAAAAAGCACCTGTCTTTAAGCTGAACTGGATGTATGCTGCAGCGGCATCACTGGCTTTGATCTTTGGTGCAACTTATGTTTTCAATTCGGATAATGATTCTACTCAGAAAGGATTGAATTCTGAAACAACATATACTGCCAGTACCAAAGAGCCAAAAACAGAAGGTGAACTTGCTTACGAAACTTTAAAATCTGATTTAACTTCTGTTGAAAATAATAATCAAACAGTTGAAAATCAAAAGAGTAATGATGCTTATGCTTATAAAAGTGTAAACGAAACTGAAAAAACAATTGATACACCCAAACCGGTGAAAGCCGTGAAGAAAAAAGAAGAAACACGAATGAATGAATATCTGGATTCGTTTTCTAACTCTGAAATTGCAGAGTTAGCAAGTAATTCGACTCAGGACGTTTATTTGGATATTTATAATTAAAAGAAAATGAAAAAGATATTATTGACGTTTTTGATTATTTATGGCTTTGGATTAAATGCCCAAAGAACTGATTACGACTGGAAAAAGATGGATCCTAAGCAGAGGAAAGAAGTCATCAATAATCTTTCTCCGGAAGAGAGAAAAGACTTGCTGAAGAAATTCAGGAACAATATGATTATGGATAATCTGAATGTCGATCCGGGTGATAAAGCCGAATTTACACAATTGTATAACGAATATCTGGATAGCCAGAAGCAAATAAAAAGTCAGTTTAATTCAAGCTTTGATCCTGAAACCCTAACGGATGAAGAAGCAAAAGCTAAATTACAGCAAAGCTTTGAAGTAGGACAAAAACTGTTGGATAACAGAAAAAAATATGCAGATAAAATGCAGCAGGTAATTCCCTGCCAGAAAGTTCTGAAGCTGTTCCAATCTGAGAAAATGATGAAGGATAAGATGGATGAAAGAAACCCTCACGGACATAATAATGCTTCGGGACCTAAACAGAACCCATAATAGTTTATTTTTTTAATGTTGGACGGCTCTTACAGATCTTTCTGTGAGAGCCGTTTAATTATTTATCAAAATTTTTAATTTTGTTGAAAAACAAATATGAAAAAAAGACTCTTATTTTTCCTGTTCCCTATCTTTATTTCTGCTCAAAAATATCAATTTATAGAGCTCAGAAAGAGCATAAAAGATAAAAATCATACTGCCGAATCTCTTACATTACTTGACAGAAGAGAGGATAAATTCATTGGAATTGTATCTCATAGAAAAGACCCCTATGAAGTAAAATTTGAAAAGGATGATCTGAAAAAATTATTTTCAGACTGGTTTATAGAATATAATAAAGAGCGTGGAAGTAATCAATATTTCTTTATGCTGGAGCATTTAAAAGTTGAAGATATATCAACAGAAAGATCAATTAAGGGGCATTTGGAGATGCGGATAGCAACTTTTCTTAAAAAAAATAATCAATATTATTTTCTTAAAAAAAATAGAATTTCAAAAGATTATCAACAGAAAGATCACGCTTATATTACAAGAGCAATAGCTGCCAGTATATCAGCAGAATTTTCTAATATAATAAAGGATTCTTACGATATAAAAGAATTGAATATTCCAATTTCTGAGACAGATATGGAAAATTATGAAAAGGTAATATCTGAAAAATTGCCAATTTTTAGTTCAGAGTCTTTTACAGATGGTGTTTATAAAGATTATGAATCATTTGCGATGCAAAAGCCGGATAAGGAGCTTATGGTAAGAAAGAATAAAGATGGTGTAATTAAAGGAGTGAAAAGAGTTGATGATTATGATAATTTAAATAGAGAAGTTTTTGCAGTTGTTGATAATGGACTTGCCTATAAAAAAACACCCACAAGTCTCATTGAAATTGAAAAAGACAATAATGGTTTCTTTATAATGGCATCCGAAGAGGAGTTATTTCCACAGAATAATACAATGACCATTGCAGGAGCAGCGTCTTTTGGTATAATAGGCGGTATAATAGGTGCTGTAATAGATGTTGCTTCTTCAAAAGCCCGCAAACAGAATGCAAAGTATTATAGAGTTGGAATTGATGCACTCACAGGGGAGTATATTTTACCAGAAAATTTTGGTAGATCAAAGTAAAAATAATTCCGTTTTTTGGATTTTTATACAATTTTTCTGTTCAAATTTTCATTGATAAAATAAGTGGGCGAAAGAGTTTTAATTTAATATTTTTAAGTTGAATGATAAGTTAATTTATGCTTATAAATTATGTGTGATAAATTCACTTTCATTTTCTTATCTTTGCAAATTACAAGATTCTTAAATGAAAAACATACGAAATTTTTGCATAATCGCTCATATCGACCACGGTAAAAGTACCTTGGCAGACCGTCTATTGGAGTACACGAATACGGTTACCCAAAGAGAACTTCAGTCTCAGACGCTTGATGATATGGATTTGGAGAAAGAACGTGGGATTACGATCAAGTCACACGCCATCCAGATGGATTATGAGTATAAAGGAGAAAAATATATTCTAAACCTTATTGATACACCGGGACACGTTGACTTTTCTTATGAAGTATCCCGTTCTATTGCTGCCTGTGAAGGTGCTCTTCTTATCGTAGATGCTGCACAGAGTATTCAGGCACAAACCATCAGTAACCTTTATTTAGCATTGGAAAATGATTTAACAATTATTCCTATTCTGAATAAAATTGACCTTCCGTCTGCAAATCCTGAAGAAGTAACCGATGAAATTATGAATCTTATCGGATGTGAATATGAAGATGTATTAAGAGTTTCTGGGAAAACAGGAGAAGGCGTTCATCATCTTCTGGAGCAGATCGTAGAAAGAATTCCTGCACCGGTAGGAAATCCTGACGGACCACTTCAAGCTTTGATTTTTGACTCGGTATACAACCCGTTCAGAGGAATTGAAGCCTATTTCAAAGTAGTAAACGGAAGCATTTCTAAAAACGAGAAGATTAAATTTTTTGCAACCGGAAAAGAATATGGAGCTGATGAGGTAGGTACACTAAAACTGAAGCAGGTTCCAAAGAAAACAATTCAATGTGGAGACGTAGGATATCTGGTTTCCGGGATTAAAGATGCCCGTGAAGTAAAAGTAGGTGATACCATCACTTCTTTTGAAAAACCTGCTGATGGTCCGATTGATGGATTTGAGGAAGTAAAACCAATGGTATTTGCCGGTATTTATCCGATTGATTCTGAGGATTTTGAAGAACTGAGGTTCTCCCTTGAAAAATTAAGACTGAACGATGCTTCTCTGGTTTTTGAGCCGGAAAGTTCTGCCGCTCTTGGTTTTGGTTTCCGTTGCGGATTCTTAGGAATGCTTCACATGGAAATTGTTCAGGAACGTCTTGACAGAGAGTTCAATATGAACGTGATCACTACAGTACCGAACGTATCTTATTTTGGATATACTAAAAAAGAACCTGAAGTTCCGATTCTGATCAACAACCCATCAGAAATGATGGACCCTTCAACGATGGATAGAGTAGAAGAACCTTTCATCAAGGCTTCAATCATTACAAAATCTGATTTCGTTGGAGCCGTAATGACTTTATGTATTGAAAAAAGAGGTGAGATCGTTAACCAAAGTTATCTGACATCAGAAAGAGTTGAATTGATTTTCAATATGCCACTTGCTGAGGTTGTTTTCGACTTCTATGACAGATTAAAATCAATCTCAAAAGGATATGCTTCATTCGACTATCACCCGATCGGATTCAGAGCTTCCAAGCTTGTAAAAATGGATATCCTGATCAATGGTGATATGGTAGATGCATTGTCTTCATTGATTCACGATTCTAATGCTTATTACATTGGTAAAAGAATGTGTGAAAAGCTTCGTGAGCTGATTCCGAGACAACAGTTTGATATTGCTGTTCAGGCGGCATTAGGGACTAAAGTAATCGCAAGAGAAACTATTAAGGCCTTAAGAAAAGATGTTACCGCAAAATGTTATGGTGGGGATATCTCCAGAAAGCGTAAGCTATTGGAAAAACAGAAAGAAGGTAAGAAGAAAATGAAGCAGATTGGTAGAGTAGAAGTACCGCAATCAGCTTTCATGGCTGTATTAAAGCTAAATGACTAATTCATTATAAATAAAAACCGCTTCAGATGAAGCGGTTTTTTTATTTCTTGATTTATTTTTTACGGGTATACTTTATTTCCATTGTTTTGTATTCTTTTCCGGTTTTGGAATCAGGGCCGTACATTTCCAGCTTTTGATTGTTATCATCTACAAATGTGAAAACTTCTCTGAAATCACAATCCTTTCCAGGTCTTGAAGGATCCGTCATTTTTCCCTTAAATTCAACTGATTTTGTGGAAGCATTCCAGTCTCCTTCGCTATGCATGATTCCGGTTCCCATATTGTCTATCCATGTACTGACAAATTTTTTCTTTGCGTTGTCGTATCCTACAATGCTCATCCCTTCAAAAGGCATTCCCATAAAATTCCCTTTGTGGTTTGTAATCTGATAACGCCCGCCATACATCATTTTATTAGTAGCCTCGGATTTACTTACCATAGGTTTTCCTCCATTTTCCATCCACATGGTAGTTTCTCCGTTCCAGTTCCCATCAGATTTTGCCAGCATTTTCTGCATTTCCCCGGGAGTGGCATATTCCGTCCAGTTTTTCATAGCTGTTGCAGAATCTACAGGTTTCCATTCAGAGTTTGCTGCAGTAGAATCTGTTTTGTCAGAACCATTGGCCGCTGTTTTTTTTTCTTTCTCACATGCTGTTAATAAAAAAGCAATGGTGAGAATTGTTAATACATTTTTCATAATAATTTAGTTTTAAGATGGTTAGAATAATATCTTAAAGATAGGAACTTTTATTATAACCGAAATTATTTTTTAATTTGAGCATAAATCGTAACTTTGTGTATTCGTAACGCAAATTAATTTATGGAGTCTCCAAAAAAATTACAGGATATAAAAGTGGCTGTAGATGCCGTTATTTTCGGATATTTTGATAAAAAAGATCTTCAAATCCTTCTGATTAAAAGAAACATTGAACCTTTTAAAGGCGGCTGGGCACTGCCCGGAGGACTTGTTCTTGATGATGAAAGTGTAGATGACGCAGTAAAAAGGGAACTCTATGAAGAAGCAGGCATAAAGCCTGATTTTCTGGAACAACTCTATACCTTTGGTAATCTGGGTCGTGATCCGAGAAATAGGGTCGTTTCTATAGCTTATCTGGGCCTTGTGAATCCATCATATCATGAACTGTTTGCAGACTCTGATGCGGAAGATGCACAATGGTTTAGTATTAATAAACTTCCTTCAGTGGCATTTGACCACAAAACAATCATTGAGACTGCGTTAAAAAGACTTCGTACCAAAATTCAATACCAGCCGATCGGCTTCAATCTTCTCAATGAAGAATTTCCCTTTTCAGACCTTGAAAACCTGTATAAAACGATTGTTGGACAGGAAATCGACAGAAGGAATTTCCGTAAGAAAATCATGAGCTACGGACTTCTGAATGAAACCAATAATGTTAAAAAAGAAGGCAGCGGAAGACCCGGAAAGCTTTTTACTTTCAATAAAGAAAAGTATAAAGAGCTTGAAGAGCAGGGTTTTTATTTTGAAATTAAATAGATTTCTAAACACAAACTTCACAAATGTTTTGCACAAATATCCACTAGTATTTATGACATTTTTGAAACCACAGTATAAAATATCAATTGAAAACATTCGATAGGAACGGGCTTTAGCCCGTTTTTTTTATGATCAATTCCATTGGTTTTAACCTAAACATCTTAAAGATCTGTGCCAATCGTGATAAAAATTAGTGTTATTCGTGTTTTATGAGATTAAATTTTCTCTCTGTAAATCAATTAATTACATATATTAGCGTAAAATTAACACAAATAAATTTGGTGCAAAGACTGATAATATTTTAAATTTGTGTAGAAATAACGCAATCATGAAATACACCATACAAAATATTACAGAACGTTTTCAGAAGAAAGAAAGGATAAAGTTTCTCTTTTTCTGGGGACATACGGCAAAGGACGTTGTAACCAAATCATGCTTCAGTCAATGGTTTCCTGGAAAATTTGAAGAAAACGGGATCATATATAAAACAGCAGAACATTATATGATGGCAGGAAAAGCAAGATTATTTAATGATCCTGAAACGGAAGAAGAAATCTTAAAGGCAGCTACTCCCAACCAGGCAAAAGCTTTAGGACGTAAAGTAAAAAACTTTGATCCGAAACTTTGGGATGAACATAAATACGGAATTGTAACCCAAGGAAACCTTTTGAAATTCTCTCAAAATCAGAAATTTAAAGAATTTCTTTTGTCAACCGGAGATAAAACTTTGGTAGAAGCAAGTCCGTATGACAGAATCTGGGGTATCGGAATGCTGGAAACGGATAGCAGAGCAGAAAATCCTTTGCTCTGGAACGGAGAGAATCTCTTAGGATTTGCTTTGATGGAAGTCAGAGATCAATTAAGAAAGTAAAAACAACATCAACACAAAATAGAAATCATGGAAAAAACAGAACTGCATCCACAGATATTTCTGATTGAAGATTTTCTGACCGAAACAGAATGCGATCACTATATAAATCTCTCACAGGAAAAAGTTTTTGAAGAAGCAAAAATTAATGTATTTGGACGCCAGCAGATGAATAAAGGAGTCAGAAATAATGACCGGCTGATGATCTTTGATGAAACAATGGCTGAAGATCTGTTTAAAAAAGCATCCGAATTTCTACCTCAGGAACACGATGGATATCAGATTCTTAACTTTAATGAAATGCTAAGGATTTATAAATATACTCCAGGTCAGCAATTCAAAATGCACAGGGATGGAAGTTATATCCGAAATGAAAGAGAGAAAAGCTTTTACACTTTTATGATCTACCTGAATGATGATTTTGAAGGTGGTGAAACAGAATTTGAAAACCTGTTTACAGTAGCTCCAAAGAAAGGGACAGCCCTTATTTTTCATCACCCTTTGAGACATGAAGGAAAGACTTTGATCAGTGGACAGAAGTATGTTTTAAGAACGGATATCATGTATTCCAGAGATTAACCATTCTTAAAAAAGAAAGGCATTACTATGTCTTGTTTAATTAGCGTAATATCAACACAAATAAAATATTGATCATGGAAGATGAATTAAAACCCAGATTTATCGAATCATTACAAAGAAATAATGATCAGATCAGAGAGGATAGAGCAAAGATCATCGGAGCAGATTCCGAATTGATTTACAGACGCAGAGTTGAAGATATCGAATTAAAAATCAAAAGACTCGAGCGCGAACAAGAAGGGTTTATTGATATCAGTCCTTTGGACAGAAACAGTCTGACATTTGCGGATTTCAATCCCGAAGCATTCGTTCAGAAAGACATGGAATTATCATTAACAATCAGAAATCTGAATATTCAGCTTGAAGTAACCCAAAAGAGATTTGAATATTTATTTGGAAAAACACTATAGTCATGGGAAGTACAAGATATGATTTAGACGCTCGTTATGACAGAGCAAGAAAAGCAGGTTACGGAACAAAATCCGCGGGAGAAATTTTCACCCAGAATTCGAAAAGAATGGCCCACGAATCCATGAATCCTCACGGAATTTCTTTCAGAGAATCCAGAGATTCGGAAGTTCATCCTAACTCAGTTCCCATTATTTTAGGACTTGATGTTACAGGAAGTATGGGACATATTCCCCATGAACTGATCAGAGATGGATTGCCTAAACTGATGGGAGGAATTATTCAGGGAGGAGTTCCTGATCCGGCTTTGCTTTTCCTTGGAATCGGAGATCATGAATGTGATGGTTACCCGCTTCAGGTAGGACAGTTTGAGTCCGGAGATGCAGAACTGGATATGTGGCTTACCCGCACCTATATTGAATCCGGAGGAGGAGGAAATGCTGGAGAAAGCTATCTGTTAGCATGGTATTTTGCAGCGTTCCATACCAGAACAGATGCCTTTGAAAAAAGAAAACAAAAAGGATTGCTGTTTACCGTGGGAGATGAGCCTTGTTTAAAGATACTTCCTGCTTCCGCAATCAGAGAAATTATGGGAAAAGGACAGCAAACCTATACTCATATCGAGTTGCTCGAAGAAGTAAAAAAGAAGTATGAAGTATACCACATCAGCGTTTTACATTCAGACCAGGCACTGAGAGCAGACAGAGGATGGAGAGAATTATTAGGACAAAATTGTATCTCCATAGAAGATCACAGAGAAATTCCGAATGTTATTAAAGGAATCATCTGCGATAGATTTAAAAACTCAACCTTTGGAACAACAGGAACGGAAGGTTTGGATCAATTTAAAATGCTTTAAATCAGAGTAATTGCCATCAGGAAAATTAGAAGCACAAATAATATTGGCAAAAGCTTTCAAAAAATAAAAAGGACATGAAAAAGGCGCAAATAGTAATAGGACTTGGTTTTGGTGATGAAGGGAAAGGGATCACTACAGATTTTCTGGCTTCTCAAAATCCGGAGGCGGTGGTAATCCGGTTTTCAGGAGGTCAGCAGGCTGCTCATACAGTGATGATTGATGATAGAAAGCATGTCCATTCAAGCTTTGCAAGCGGTTCTCTTCGTGGATTACCTTCTTATTTTACAGAACATTGCACTGTTCATCCGGTTTTTCTACTTAATGAGAGAGAAGAATTAAAAACAAAGAACGGAAATATTGAACTGCATATTCATCCACTGGCAAAGGTTACTACTCCTTTTGACGTTTGGCAGAACAGAACGAATGCAAGAAACCTGGAACACGGAACCTGTGGAAAAGGAATAGGAGCAACCATGAAAAGATACGAAAGCCCTTATAAATTGTTTGCCATAGATCTGATTGCGCCGAGAGAAATGCTGATGGAAAAGCTAAAAGGTATCGCTTATTATTACGGTTTTGTAGATAAAAAAGAAGTTGATGAACTTTTACATCCTTTTTTAGAAGCTGTTGACAGCATTGATTGGAAAATAAATGATTATATCTGGCTTGCTTCATTCAATCATCTTATTTTTGAAGGGAGCCAGGGTATTTTACTCGATATGGATCATGGTGTTTTTCCCAATGTGACCTATGCTCATACCACTTCAAAAAATGCCTGGGAAATCTGTAAGCTTTTAAAAATTGAAGATATTGAGATGTATTATGTCACCAGAAGCTATTCAACCCGCCACGGAAACGGCTGGATGAGCAATGAAAAAGAAATGAACCTCAGAAATAATGAAGAAGAAACCTGTACATTTAACGAATACCAAAAGGAGCTGAGAACAGGAGAAATAGATTATAACCTTTTGAATTATGCCTTAAAATTAGATGCAGCATATATATTTCCGACTAAAAAGAATCTTGTTGTTACCTGCCTGGATCAGATTGATGAAAAATTTAAGGTAGAAAACCTTGATGTTGAGTTTAATGCGGTCTACGGATCTTATTCTCCTTATTCAAAAGATTTTAAGCAGATTTTTTAGATCTTGAAGATACAAGTATTAATTTTATACGGATCAAAACCAGAATATTGATAATGAATAAAAGTGAATAACCATGAAAACGATACAATATTTAAAAGGAGATGCTACAGCTCCACAGGCAAAAGGAATAAAAATTATCGCTCATATCTGTAATGATATTGGAGGATGGGGAAAAGGTTTTGTACTGGCCGTTTCCAGAAGATGGGAAGCTCCGGAAAAAGAATACAGAAACTGGCACCGCTTTAGAAGTAAAAACAATTTTGCGTTAGGAGAAATTCAATTGGTTCAGGTTGAAAAATATATTTATATAGCCAATATAATCGGGCAAAAAGGAATAAAAACCGGAAGTAACGGATTTCCGGTTCGATATGATGCCATTGAAAAAGCCCTGACAAAACTTTCCAATGATGCTTTGCTGCTGAATGCAAGCGTCCATATGCCACGAATTGGATGCGGCTTGGCAGGAGGGAAATGGGAAGAAATAGAACCTATTATTGAAAGAACACTGCTTGAAAAGAATGTGGAGGTGTATGTATATGACTTTGAATAAATTAATACTTAAAAAAATTAGAATTACAGTATAATAAAATAAACACGATGAAAACAACAACATTATACAGACCGGTAGGAGAAAAAGAAATGATATTGATTATAGAAAGCGGATTTAAAAAATTTCCTCCAAGACTGGAATGGCAGCCTATTTTTTACCCTGTTCTCAATGAAGAATATGCTTCTGAGATTGCTGAAAAATGGAATACCAGAGACGAAGCCGGAAATTATCTTGGTTTTGTAACCCGGTTTGAGGTGTTGGAAGAAGTAGCGGATCAATATCCTGCACAAAATGTTGGAGCTAGGAACCACAATGAATTATGGGTCCCTTCCGAAGAGCTGAATAGTTTTAATGAGGCGATTGTAGGAGATATCAAGGTAACCAAAGTATTTATAGGAGATGATTTTAAGAAAGCCGGAAATACTGAGTTGGAAGGCTTGATGTTAAACATAAAAAAAACTAACAATGACCAATAAAGGAATGGCAAAAGATACTTTAGATATCCTCGTCAAAAAATATTATATCAACGAACATAACGAGAAAATAAATATAGAAAACGAGCTGGAAATCAGTAAAAAAGAAACGGCTCTTTTCACTCCGGAACAGCTTTCAGAAATGGTAGAATCCTCATTGCCGGAAACTCCTTTTGAAACACAGTTTGAAACAAAGAACTGCAGTACTTTAAAAGCAATTTTAGAATTGGCTGAAGAAGAAAACCAGGAAAAACTCATGTGTCTGAACTTCGCTTCGGCAAAAAATCCCGGAGGAGGCTTTATCAACGGTGCGGAAGCACAGGAGGAAAGCCTGGCTAGAACTTCCGGATTGTATGAAAGTCTGCTTCAGGCCTGGGATTATTACACGACTCACCGTGCAATGGAATCCTGTTTTTATACAGACACGATGATTTACAGCCCGAAAGTTCCGGTTTTCAGGAAAGATAAAGGAGAATTGCTGCCAAAACCGGTTCTGTGTAATTTCATCACCTCTCCGGCAGTCAATGCAGGAGTGGTAAAACGTCAGGAACCGGAAAGAGAAAATGAAATTCTGTCTGCCATGGATGTCAGAATGGATAAAATGCTTTCGTTGGCTTTACATGAAGGAAATGAGGTGTTAATCCTGGGTGCATGGGGCTGTGGAGTGTTTAGAAATGATCCAAAAGAAATTGCGGGATTATTTAAAAAACATCTTCATGGGAAGTATAAAAATAAATTTAAAAAAGTGGTTTTTGCAGTTATGACGAAAAAAGAAGAAGTGCTGAAGCCATTTGAAGAAATTCTATGAAAATTGAATTAATAAAAGGCGATATCACAAAGATACAAGCTGATGCAATTGTCAACGCCGCCAATTCTTCCTTATTGGGTGGAGGTGGAGTTGACGGAGCCATTCATAGAGCAGGAGGCCCAATGATATTAGAAGAATGCAGAAAGATTAGAAACAGACAGGGCAAATGTAATACTGGTGAAGCTGTAGTAACAAGTGCAGGAAATCTTTCTGCAAAATATGTTATTCATACCGTAGGTCCGGTTTGGAATGGTCATGCAGAAAAAGAATCAAAACTTCTGGCAGACTGTTATCATAATTCGTTGAAATTAGCAGAAAGTCTTGGTGTGAAAACCATTGCTTTTCCTAATATCAGTACAGGAATATATAGATTTCCAAAAGATCTGGCAGGAAAAATCGCTGTAGATGAGGTAAGAAATTTTAAGTCAGATATTATTGAGAAAGTTATTTTTGTTTGCTTTGATGATGAAAATGAAATGATTTACAAAAAACTATTAGATTAAACCAATGAAAAAACTAACCATATTAAGCGGCGCAGGAATCAGTGCCGAAAGCGGAATAAAAACTTTCAGAGACGGAGACGGTCTTTGGGAAAATCATAATGTAACGGATGTGGCAAGTCCGGAAGGATGGAGAAAAGACAGAGCTCTGGTTCTTGAATTTTACAACCAGAGAAGACGCCAGCTGCATGAAGTACAACCCAACGAAGCGCATCACTTACTGGCAGAGCTGGAAAAACATTTCGATGTTCAGATTATTACCCAGAATATTGATGACCTACACGAAAGAGCTGGATCTACCAATATCGTTCATGTTCACGGAGAACTGTTCAAATCATGCTCATGTAACAATAAAAACCTGATTTATGACCAAAAAGAGGACATCAATATCGGTGATAAAGCAGAAGATGGAGCTCAATTAAGACCTTTTATCGTTTGGTTTGGAGAAGATGTTCCTTTATATCAAACGGCAAGAGAAATTGTGAAAGAATCCGATATCTTGCTGGTAATCGGAACTTCTTTGCAGGTGTATCCTGCAGCTGGATTGATTCATGATATTAAAGATGACTGTCTTTTAATCGTTATCAATCCTAATGAAACAGGATTTGGATACGGACAGAGAGCTGTTGTTATTAAAGAAACAGCAACCCAGGGAATGAAATTATTGTTCGATAAACTGGTAAACCTTGCCTGATGAAAAATAAAGTAAAATCAGGAATCATGGGCGTTTGCATCGGTGACGCTCTTGGTGTTCCTGTAGAGTTTAAAAGAAGAGAAGATTTAAAACGTTTTCCGGTAACAAAAATGCTGGAATACATGTCCTGGAATCAACCCAAAGGAACCTGGAGTGATGACAGCTCTCTGACACTCTGTCTTGCTGACGAACTTACTAAAGGGTATGACTTGGAAAAGATCGGGCAAAGCTTTGTAAAATGGAATAAATATGGTCACTGGACTGCCCATGGAAGACTTTTCGATATTGGTGGAACAACAAGGCATGCTTTAGCGAGATTAATTAAAGGTGAAAGGGCGAGATTTTCAGGAAATATTTTTGAAGAAGACAACGGAAATGGTTCTCTGATGAGGATTCTTCCTCTTGCTTTTTATCTTGAAAATGAAAATGATATTCAAAAGCTTTATCTTACAGTAAAAGAAGTCTCAGCAATCACACATGGTCATTTCCGGTCTGTTTTTGCGTGTTTCATCTATGTGCTTTTTGCGATCGAATTATTAAAAGGTAAAGACAAAACAGAAGCATATGCCTATACACAAAAATCGGCATTGAAATATGCTGATGAACAAGGTTTTAACCCAAAAGAAATTGAGCTTTTTAATTGGATTTTAAAAAATGATATTTCCGGATATCCTGAAGAGGAAATCAAAAGTGGAGGCTATGTCCTTCACAGCCTGGAAGCTTCTCTATGGTGTTTTCTCAATTCGGGAAGCTATTCTGAAGCAGTTTTGAAAGCAGTCAACCTCGGAGAAGATACAGATACCACAGGAGCCATCACCGGAGGAATTGCCGGAATTTATTATGGATTTGAAAATATTCCTGAGGAATGGATTGCTGAGCTGGTGAGAAAGGATGATATTGAAGCACTGTGTGAGAAATTACACCAAAAATTAATGAATTAAAACACAAACCATGAACGAAATAGAAAAGAAAAAAATAAGTAAATTTTTAAGCCTGATCTTACGCCATCAGCCAGAAAGCATTGGACTTTCGCTGGATGAAAACGGCTGGGCAGATATAGAAGAGCTGAGAGCAAAATCAGCAAAGAAAAGGATATATTTTACTCCTGAAGAACTGGATCAGGTAGTAGAAACCAATAATAAAAAACGTTTTGCCTTTAACGAAGATAAAACCATGATCAGAGCAAGTCAGGGACATTCTATTGATATTGACCTGGCTTTGGAAACAAAACAACCACCTGAATTTCTTTATCACGGAACTGCAGAAGCAAATATCAGATCCATTCTGGAAAAAGGAATTGAAAAAAGAACCCGTCAGCATGTACACTTAAGTGCTGATAAAGAGACTGCTACAAAGGTCGGAATGAGACACGGCAAACCTGTGATTCTTACCATCAGGACCGGAACAATGCATCAGGAAGGATTATCTTTCTATCAATCTGCAAATGGAGTTTGGCTCACGGACTTTGTAGATGCAAAATACATTTCTAAGTAAATGAAAAGAACATTAGTAATTGGAGATATTCACGGAGGATTTAAAGCTTTACAACAGGCCCTTGAAAGAGCAAAGGTTACTGAAAACGATCAACTGATTTTCCTCGGAGATTATGTGGATGGATGGAGTGAGTCTGCAGAAATTATACAGTTTTTAATGGATCTTTCCCAAAAACAGGAATGTATTTTCATTAAAGGGAACCATGATGCATGGTGTGAAGACTGGCTTGCATTTGGGCAAAATCCTGATGTATGGCTTTTCAACGGCGGAAAAAGCACTGTAGAAAGCTATGCTGATTATCTCCCGGAAGACCTGGATCTTCACTTGGAGTTCTTTCAAAGGATGAAAAATTATCATATTGACGATCAGAACCGCTTGTTTATTCATGCCGGATATGCTTCCATGCATGGCCCGGAAAGAGAAGTCTACTCCAGTAATTATCGCTGGGACAGAACCCTTTGGGAAACCGCCGTAGCAATGGACAAAAAACTGGAAAAGAATTCAGCGTTGTATCCCAAAAGGCTGCTTTTATATAAAGAAATATTCATCGGGCATACTCCCACTATTGAAATTGGGATTAGAACGCCGGCCAACAAGGCCAATATCTGGAATATGGATACCGGAGCAGCCTATACCGGCTCTTTATCCATCATGGATATCAATTCCAAAGAATTCTGGCAAAGCGATCCACTTCCATCTTTATATCCAAATGAAAAAGGAAGAAACTGATGAAATATATTCAAATAAATTATAGATCAGCAAATAAACCTCACAGATGTTCAAAATCTGTGGGGTTTCTATTTTAGTAAAATATTTTTATCATTTTTCTCTTTAAGATTTTAACCATTCGCTCTTTCATAAAAGATGATTAATTTTAAAGTCTGAAAATATCACTTCAATGAAACTGAAATATCTTTTATTCATCCTGAGTTCTACTTTATTTTTTGCTCAAAAATCATTTCAGACCCCTTTTGAAAAAGGAAATGGCAACCAAACCGTTACTTATGATGAAATGAACAGCTACTATCAGGATTTGGCTAAGAATTTTAATACCATTCAGTACCTTAAAAAAGGGGAAGATGATAATGGAAAACCTATTTATATCGTTGTTTATAACCCTTTTCCTGAAAAAGATCTTGAAAAATTGAGAAAAGATAAAGCAATTCTCTTTGTCAACAATGGGATTCACCCGGGAGAACCGGACGGAATAGACGCAACCATGATGCTGATGAGAGATCTTGCCACAAAAAAAATTAAAACTCCGCAGAACTTTATCATCGCTGCTATTTCGGCTTATAATGTGAGTGGAATGCTGAACAGGGGTTCTTACTCCAGAGCCAATCAGAATGGGCCGGAACAATATGGTTTCAGAGGAAATGCAAGAAATTATGACCTGAACAGAGACTTTATTAAGGCAGATTCCAAAAATGCCAGAAGTTTTCAGGAGATCTACCAGTGGTTAAAACCGGATGTTTTTATTGATAATCATGTCAGCAACGGTGCTGATTATCAATATACTTTTACCTATATTTCTACCTTTAAAGAACGTCTTGGAAATACTCTGGGGACTTATTTCTATAATGATTATCAGGCTAAAAACCTTGAAGATATGAAGAAGCTGGGCTATGAAAGCACACCTTATGTCAATATTCATGGTGATGTTCCAGAAGTAGGCTTTGCTTCATTTGAAGACTCTCCTAGATACTCCACAGGCTATACATCACTATTCAATTCCTTAGGAACCGTTCCTGAAACCCATATGCTGAAGCCTTATGACAAAAGAGTAGATGCTACTTACAAATATATGCTGGTCAACCTTCAGAATCTAGATAAAGATTATCGTACGATAAAACAGCTCCGCATTGAAAATTTAAAACAATATCAGGCGGGTAAACAATATGGCATCCGTTGGAAAATAGACTCTACGAAGTTCTCTACCATGGATTTTAAAGGCTATGAAGGAAAATACAAACCCAGTGATGTTTCTGGAAAACCAAGGTTATATTATGACAGAAACAAACCCTTTACAAAAAATATAAAACTCTTTACTACTGCGGTACCAACGGGATATATTACTATTCCTCAATATTATGTAATTCCCCAGTCACAGTACCGGGTCATTGAAGAATTCAGAAGAAATAATATTCAGATGAAACCCATTCAGAAAGACAGTACTTTAGCGGTTGAATCTTATAAAATTAAAGAATTTAAGACCGTTAAAAATCCTTATGAAGGTCATTATCTGCATTTTGAAACAACAGTCGATGCTTCAAAAAAGAATATCATGTTTTCAGCAGGAGATTATCTGGTTTCCTCCAATCAGCCTGGAGCAAAATATATCATAGAAACCCTTGAACCTGAGGCATTAGACTCTTTTTTTAACTGGAATTTCTTCGATGGGATTTTAGCTCAGAAAGAATACTATTCTGCCTATATTTTTGAAGATACGGCTGCAGAACTGCTGAAAAATGATAAAAAACTTAAAGAAGCCTTTGAAGCAGCAAAAGCATCTGATAAAAAACTGTCTGAAGATGGAGAAGCACAATTAGATTGGGTGTACAGACATTCCCCTTACTTTGAAGAAAAGACTTTCAGACAATATCCTGTTTATAGGGTGTTGTAGAGAATTTCTCATAAAAAGTCAGATTATTTTTACTTTTATAGTGATTTGTTAATCAATGTGTTAGTTTTTTTTATTAAATTAGTATTCAAAACAAAACACTATGAAACAAATTTATCAATTCGTAACATTGCTGTGCTTTGTACCAATAGGTCTGCTGGCACAATATTCTCAAAGTTTTGATTCGACAACAATGCCTGCCGACTGGACAGTAATTAATGGAGGAGATCCCGGAACCTGGGAAACCTGGGATTCCTATGATTCTTCATTCAATGCACCTCATTCAGGAACGCATTTTCTGGGATTGGAATATGGCAGTACTGCCCACGATGATTATGTCATTAGTCCTGCTATAGTAGTAACTGCAGGAGTATCAGATAAGCTTACTTTCTGGGCAAGAAACAGAGGGGCCGGGCTTGCTGAGACGGTGGATATAAAAGTATCAACAACCACTCCCACCGTAGCAGGGCTTACCAATACGCTCGCTGCTGCGGTAAAACCTCCTACTTCATGGAATCAGTATACGTATGATCTGACCCCTTATGTAGGTCAAACCATTTATATTGCTTTCCATTCGACTACAGACGATATCTGGTTTATCGGGATAGATGATTTCCAGATTTCAGCAAACAATCTATCAGTTTCTGATGCAAAAGCGGATAACAGCCGTGCATCTATTTATCCAAATCCGGTAAAAGATATCTTATATATCAAAAATAAAACAAAGATCTCTGAAATCAATATCTATGATTTTAATGGAAAACTGGTGAAAAAAGAAATGATGAATTCAGAAAACGGAACTGTAAACGTAAGCGAACTGGCTGCAGGAAATTATATAGTAAAGGTCAAAGATAGAGAGACTGAAAAAGGCTATAAAATTATTAAGAAATAAAACTTTTTATAATAGAATTAAAAAAGACGTTTCAAGTGAAACGTCTTTTTATTTATCTTGGTAAACCTCTTTTTAAAGCGATTTCTGCCCTTTCAATGGCAAGCTTTTCTTTCCAGTCCATGTATTTACTTTTAAACTGGGACTTCATAACATCATCAAATTTGCGCTGTACAGTAAGATTCCATAAAGAATGTGCCTTTACTGCCCATGATTTGTCCCATGCTCTCAAAGAAATAGAGAAACTTCCATCCAGATATTTCATCCAGTGCCACCATCCTGTAGGCATGAATAAAGTATCTCCGTGCTCAAGGTAGCATTCAATTCCTTCCACACCATCCAATGCCGGGAATTTTGTGAGGTCCGGATTTTCAATATCATAGTCCTCCAATGCGTAAGTTGCGTAAGGGATCTGATAAAGTCTTTCTCTCCATTTATAATCGAAAAGAAGAATATGTTTTCTTCCGTTGAAGTGAGTATGGAAAATATGCGCCATATCAATATCGAAATGAAGGAATGTTTCAGATCCTTTTCCTCCGAAGAACATATTAGGGTATTTATCCAGGAATCCTCCCATAAGCTCTTTTGGAGAAATATAATCTTCCAAAAGATTCGGTGCGAATTTTATAGGGTCAAAAAGGAAAATTCTGAGATCCGTAGGTTCCCGCTGAATGAGATCTATATAATCTCCAAATTTCATTTTTGCAGCAGAAGAATTGATGGGAGCAGAAGGGTCTGCTTTTGAGCTGTCATATAAAGGAACCTCTACATCTCCTACTACCTGCTTCATGTATTCCATCGTCCATTTTTGGTAAGCAGGCCACTTTTTTGCCATATTTTTGATGACAACGGGCCTTCTTGGCTTCAGATATTTTTCGTAGAATTCCTCTTTGGAAATGTCATCTACAACATCTATAGGCTTTAAAATAATTCCCATTTTAGTAAATTTATATGACAAAATTATTAAATAAATGTTAACGATGCTTCTGTTTAATTTTTTTTTAATCTATGATTCAAATCAGATTTTACTATTTGGAATAGTTAAAAATATTATTTTTTCCATTAATTAATCAAATTCCTGTTTTTGTTATTGAAATAGAATCAAATTGACTTTATAAGACACCAATGATCTAAAAATGATTAAACTTTAAACTACAATTTTATTATTGATTAATATGAAATATTTATTTAAGGCATGGTTTTTTTTAACAAATCATAAAATCAGAAGCTTTAAACAAAGAGATTATGAAATAAATAAAAATAAAATTTGATATAATTTATCTATAATGTTTCTGTTAAAACACAAAGAAATCAAGCATTGATTTTGTTAATTATAGTTAATAATTTAAAAGAATTTACAATTAGTTTTTTAATCCTTGTAAAAAGCAAAATTATAACTATGTTTGTAGTGATAAAAAGATTTAACTTTTACTTATAAAAGCCATCTTTATAAAAGTGTAACAAAAAACCACAATGATTAACTAATTGAGCAAATAATAAGTATGAAAAAAAATATTTCCTTATTTCTGATGCTTTTCTTTACTGTGCTCACTTTTGCACAGAAGACTGTTTCAGGAAAGATTACTGATGATGACGGGATAGCAATACCAAGCGCCAGTGTTACCGTAGAAGAACCAGGCAAAGATGCTATTTTAGCTTATGGAATTACCAATTCTAAAGGGGAATATAAAGTAACCTTCACTTCCGGAGAGGCCAATGTGGATCTAAAAGTGAAAGCATTTAATCAGAAACCTCTCACAAAGCAAATCAGTAACAGCGACCAGACTCTGAATTTCAAAATGCAGTCTGAAGCGACAGAAATTAAAGAAGTTCAGCTGAAAACAAAAATGATTACAGCCAGAGGTGATACCATTTCATATGACCTTAAAGCTTTCAATTCCAAAAATGATAGGACTCTTGCTGATGTTATGAAAAAAATTCCCGGAATTGAAGTAAACAATGACGGAACAATTCTATATCAGGGAAATGCCATCAATAAATTCTATGTCAATGGAAAAGACCTTATGGAAGGTGGTTATGGAACGATTAACAATTCCCTTCCAAAAGATGCTGTACAGAAAGTAGAAGTACTGGAAAATCACCAACCGGTAAAAATCCTGCAGGATAAAGTCCCTTCAGACCAGGCCGCTATCAATATAAAGCTTAAAAACTCTGTAACGATGACAGGTAGAGGAGAAGTGGGAACAGGTTTCGGAGATCCCTGGCTTTGGAATGTAAAACTTACCCCTATGTTCTTTGGACAAAAGAGCCAGTGGGTAGTCAATTACAAAACCAATAACATGGGTGAACAGGTGGAAAATGAAGGAAATATTCTTGCATTTGGAAATAGATTTGAAGGAAAAAGAATCAATGCCTCTCAAAATGATTGGCTAAATGTAGAGAATGCAGATACTCCTAATCTTCCGGTGAAAAGATATCTCATGAATAATGTTCATTATTTATCTGCCAACTATCTTACCAACATTGATAAGAAAAAGGAATGGGAGCTTAAAGCCAATGCAAACTATACCAACAATGCCGTAGAAAGAGAGTCTTATAGTCAGACAGATTATTTTGGGGGAGCTTCTACTATTATAAAAACCCTGAATAATTTTTATACAGATAAAGCAAAAGGAGAATTAATATTTACAAAGAATGCCAAAAAAGGATTCTTTAAAAACACCACAAGCTTCTCTCAATATTGGAATGCAGACAGAGGAATTGTTGACAGAACAGATGCAAAAACGGGTATACAAAGAAACGCCAATGAGGGAGTTGAATCTCCTACAACATCATTCCAAAACTCATTGAGTACAATTATTCCGTGGAAGGAAAAAATGGTAAATCTTTTATCCTATGTAAGTTACCAAACAGATAGACAGACTTTGGAAGTTTCTCCGTCATCTTATTTGGATATTCCTGGATTTAAGCCGGTACCTAATACAGAGTTTGCTACACAGAGTTTAAGACTTAAAACTTTTGAAGCTAATCATTCTGCTAATATTGGTTTTTCTGCCAAAGGATGGACATTTACTCCTGAAGTTGGATTTAATTTTAAAAGTACGGGTCTGATGTCTGATTTGTCAAATGTGAAAGCAATTCCATCTGCCAATCCTGATAAAGATCCCAAACCAGAGGCATATAGTAATGATTTAAATTACACCATAGCTACACCATACGGAAGTCTAGGGATAAATTATAAAAGTGAATCATGGATGATCTATGCCAATCTTCCGGTAAACTCAAATAATATTAAAGCGGAAGATCCATTAAGACTCGTTTCAAAATCTGTAAATAAAGTAACGTTTGAACCTAATATTTTTGCACAATATTCATTTGCTTCATTCTGGAAAGCGTCCGTAAATGCTAATATTAACAATAATTTTGGAGAAATAAATACAGCATATTCTGGGTTCTTAATGACGTCACCTGAGGGAATTAGAGCAATGGATGTTAACAATCCAATTCCTCAGAATAACAATAAATCTGCAGGAACAAGAATAGAATACAGAAATCCATTAAATAATTTATTCTTCAATGTTAATTACAGATATTCTGATGCAAAGAGAAACTTAATTTCGAATCCAGTGATTAATGGCGGCGGATATACCATAATGAAATATAAAGAGCAGGACAATCATGTATTAAATAATGGATATAGCGTAGAAGTTGGAAAATATTTTCCAAAGTTTAAAACGAATGCATCTCTTAGCTATAGCAACAATACGACAGAATCTGATGCCTTTTTGAATGATAAATCCTATACCAATAAAAACAACGGCCAGTCATTTGGAATTAAATTTAATAATACCTATTTCAGTTGGATGAGCGTTGATTATAATGCAAGTCTTACCAGAACAAAACAAACAAGTGTTGGAGAATTAAGCTCAAATGCTACCAGAACAGGATTTACCCATAATCTAGGGGTTTTCTTCTATCCTATGGAAAGTCATACTGTTGGATTCAATTGGGATCAGGTAAATACAAATGCAGCAGGTCAAAAATACCATAATGGATTCTATGACGTATCATATCAGTTTACCTGGACCAAAAAGAAAATTGATTTTGAATTGAAATGGATGAATATCGCAAACAAAAAAGTTTTTGAAACCTATGATATCAATACTATAAATATTGAGTATACAAGATATCAGCTTCGTCCAAGTCAGGTCATGTTAAGCGTAAAATTCAATTTTAAATAACAAGAAAACCAATCCTAATGGATTGGTTTTTTTATTGAGATATAATAACGTATTAAAAGCTTTGCTGGTCGGCCGAAGGCCCATAGCTTCCCGGCAAAGGAATATTGTTTAATCTGTAATACACACCCAATTGTGCTCTGTGATGGGTAATCTGATTTAAAGCATGTCGGATCGCTCCATACTTACTCCAGCTTGCCAGTTCATGACCGTCATTTTTAATAGTCCAGCTGGGATTCAGATCGTCTTCAGTACTGTTTTCCAATGCAGTCTTTGCTGACTGATAATCATCCTCCAGTTTTTTCATAAGATCATCTTTTGTAGAAAGAACTGTCGGTTTGTAGTCGCCTTTACCAAAATCCAGTTCAGAAGTTTTCAAAATAGTATTCGGCCATTCAAAAACTTCTACGAGATGGGTGGCAAGAGGCATCATTTTCATGCTTTTTTCATGGGGAGCGAAGTCATTTTTTCCTTCAGGGAACAATTCAATAAACTTTTTTGTGGTTTGAAATTCTCCCTCCAATTCGGATTTTAATTGAGATAAGGTATCCATAATATTTTGTTTTTTAGAAACTTAAAGGTAAGCGTTTTGAAAATGAAAATGTTTTAAGAGAATCATAATTTTTCACTTGCCCTACACAGTCTGGAATACACCGATAGATTCTTTAAAAAATAAAATTTGAAAAAAATTGTAACAAAATCACAACAACCGGTACTAATTATATAAACTTGCTACAATGAAAAAGTTATTCTCCGTATTTCTTATTGCTCTTTTTGCTTTTGCAGGAGCTCAGGAGTCAAAAGAAACAGCTAACCGTTTCTTTTATGAACTGACTTTTAAACCGAAGAAAGATTCAGTCAGAATGGATAAAATAATAACCATTCTCGATATTACACCTAAGAAATCAATATACCAGGATTATACAATGCCGGCTCAGGATTCTATCATTAAAATACAGATAGAAGAAATGGAGAAAACCAAATCTTTTAAGGACATGACTAAGCTGATTAAATGGCCTAAATTTTCCTATAAAATCATCAAAAACTATCCGGATATGAAAGTGCAGTATGTAGATAGAATCAGCAGAAATCTATTCTCATATGAAGATGATCCGAAATTACAATGGAACATTTTACCTGAAAAACAAAAAGTGGGAGAATATAATGCTCAGAAAGCTACAACAGAGTTTGGAGGAAGAAAATGGACTGCATGGTTCAGTTCAGATATCCCTTTTCAGGATGGACCGTATAAATTTAAAGGACTTCCAGGCCTTATTGTAAAAGTTGAAGATGCCGATAAAAACTACTCATGGCAGCTAAGCGGAAATAAAAAAATAGAGAACTACGACGAATTATCTTATGCTGATAAAATCAATGCTAAGATGGGAATGATGAGCAATACGGTAACTCCTACCAGCAAAGAGAAATTCCTTAAATCTTACGAAGGTTATAAGGCGGATCCGTTTGCTGAGTCTCGCCCATATATGACCGCTGAAAATATGAGCAGACCAATGCCGGGTACAGATGGAACAGTAGGAGATTTCATGAAGAGGCTGGAAAAACAGGTGAAAGATTTCTTCGGATCCAATGATAATCCAATAGAAAAAGAACAGCCTTCTGACAAGAAGAAAAAATAAGCATTCATATCAACTAAATTATATTTTGAATCACCCCAGATACAGCAATGTGTTTGGGGTGATTTCTTTTATGTCAAAACGTTATTTAGATTAAATTTAAATAGCGTATATTTGCAGGACTAAAAATTAGGCTTTGAAAGAGAAAGGATTACATAAATTAAGTGGATTCCCTAAAAACAAAATGGGGAAGATATTGGGGTATGATAATGACCATCTTAAAATGCCCAATAAAATCATTGAAATGGGGCTTCTTCCGGAAACCGCTTTCAGGATTTTGTATCAGGCTCCGTTCAATGGGCCCATGTATGTAGAATTTGGAGCAGAAAAAAGCCGGATTGCTCTTCGCGAGGAAGAAGGAGATTACATCATTGTTGAAGAATTGAATTAATGCAGGAAAACAAGAAAAAACAGATACTTTTAGTCGGAAATCCTAATGTAGGAAAGTCAACGGTTTTTAATACGCTTTGCAACAAAAAGCAGAAGACCGGAAACTATGCCGGCGTTACCGTTGCAAGCCATTCTGGGAACTATACCTATAAAAATCAGGATGTTGAGGTTATTGACCTTCCAGGTTCTTACAGTGTATATCCGAGCTCAGAAGATGAAGCTATTTTTTCCAAATACCTTATTGATGAGCAGAAAAACTATGCAGGTGTTGTTTATATTCTTGAAGCATTAAGTTTAAAAAGAGGACTGCTTCTGTTTCAGCAGATTCAGGACCTTGGTATTCCAATGATTTTGATTGTCAATCAGATTGATCAGGCAGAAAGAAGAGGGATCACCATCGATATTCAAAAATTTTCCGAAGCATTAGGCATTAAAATTATCCAGACCAATGCCAAAGAGCAGATCGGAATAGATGAAGTAAGAGAAGCTGTTTACAATAATGAGTTTGTAACAACAAATAAAGTTTCTTTTGAAACACCGAACGAACACAGAGATTTTATTCAGAAACTGGCAGCACATAAAGGTTTCGATAATGAATATAAAGCCTGGATGAGCCTTTCGCTGGGAACAGACCTCGGCAGAATAAGTTCTGTAATGGAACAGCTGAATGAAGCAGATACAAAAAGCCTTGTTCCAAAAAGATTACAGGTTCAGGAAACAGTAAGAAGATATCAGAATGTAGACAGAATACTGGAAGATGTAATTTCTAAAAAAGCTCAATTCAAAGAATTACTAACCGAAAAACTGGATAAAGTTTTAGTACATAAATTCTGGGGTTATGTAGTCTTTTTAGCTATTCTGCTGATTATTTTCCAAAGCGTTTTCTTTCTTGCAGAATATCCGATGAACTGGATCGAAGAAACATTCTCATGGCTGGCAGCATTTACAAGCGAACACCTTCCGGAAGGACCCGTTAATTCACTTGTTTCCAACGGCATCGTTCCGGGAATCGGAGGAATTGTCGTTTTTGCACCGCAGATCGGAATCCTGTTGTATTTCCTTTATCTGCTGGAAGACTCAGGATATATGGCAAGAGTTGTATTTCTGATGGACAGATTGCTTCGTCCCTTCGGACTTAACGGAAAAAGTATTGTTCCGCTAGTATCAGGAACGGCTTGTGCTATTCCGGCTGTGATCTCAACAAGAAACATTGAAAATGTAAAAGAAAGATTGCTGACGATATTGGTAACACCATTTATGACATGTTCTGCGAGACTTCCGGTGTACAGTATTATTATCGGACTGATCATCTCAGAAGGAACATTTTTAGGAATAAAATATAAGGCGCTGGTTCTGATGGGGATGTATCTTCTGGGCTTCCTGGTTGCTTTATTCTCGGCAGCAATCCTTAAAAGATTTATTAAAAGTAAAGGAAAAACATATTTGGTAATGGACCTTCCTGCTTATAAAAAACCGCTTTTCGGGTATGACTTTAAAATGGTTTTAGGAAAAGTATGGGATTTCATCACGGGAGCAGGGAAAATCATTTTCATTGTAAGTGTTATTATCTGGTTCCTGAGCTATTTCGGACCAAGCCAGAAAACAAATGAACTGGTCGCTACGGACGTTCATCTGGACCATTCTTACCTTGCCAAAATGGGTAAAGGAATTGAGCCTGTTATCGCCCCTCTGGGCTACGACTGGAAAATGGGAGTGGGAATTCTTACCAGTTTCGTGGCAAGAGAAGTGTTTGTGGGAACAATGTCTACCCTTTACAGTCTTGAGGATGATGCTCCGGAAGTAAAAGTAATTGATAAAATGAGAAGAGATGTGAAACCAAACGGAGAAAAAGTCTTCAGCTTTGCAACCGGAATCTCGGTTCTTCTTTTCTATGCATTTGCAATGCAGTGTGTTTCTACACTTGCAGTAGTCTACAGAGAAACCAAAAGCTGGAAATGGACCGGCTTTCAGGTGGTCATGATGACAGGTTTGGCATATTTTGTGTCGATGATAGTATATCAGATTTTAAAGTAATGGACTCATCATTAATTATTCAATATGTACTTATTGCATTAATTGTAGCATTCGCTTGTTACTCTTTATTTAAAGTACTTAAAAAGAATTTCGCACCTAAGAAATTCAGCTCCAAAAGAACAAACTGCGATAAAGATTGTGGCTGTTCTTAATATTAGGTTCATCGGGTAATTGAAAAAAATGTAGTAAATTCATCTTTCTAATGTAAATTATTAATTTGAATTTCTTAAAAACAGGTTCTCTAGTCTTATTTTCTTTATTTGGGGCTCAGGGTAAAGCACAATCTGATACCACAAATACCAAGTCTTATGCAGACCAGGTAATGATTCGTGTGAATCTTGATACCAATATCGAGAACTATGTTTTTTCAGCAGGAGAAGGTAAAAATGCCTTCGAAATGGACCTGTCAATCAACAATAAAACCAAAACATCATTTTCAGTTGATTATAGAATAATAAGTGCGACTATATCATTTGCTCCCAGATTTTTAGATGGAAATAATGATGATGAAATGAAAGGGGAGAGTTCTTATACCGATTTTAGTTTCAGGTTTTTTCCCGGAAGATTTATCCAGAATGTTTATTATAAAAATGTAAGTGGTTTTTATGTAGAAAACATGAAAGACCTATCTCCGGAATGGCAGGAAGGAAGAGATCCTTATATTCAGTTTCCTGATTTAAGGGTACAAACCTTTGGAGGATCTACCTCCTATATTCTCAATAAAAACTTTTCAGCAAGAAGTATCTACACGCAGGGAGAATGGCAGTATAAAAGCGGCGGAAGCTGGGTTCCTTTTGTGGACTATGACCTTACTATTTTCAGAAATAAAATTGATGGTGTAAAAAGCAAAGAAACACAATATAATATCGGAGGGAATATCGGATATTTCTATAATTGGGTAATTGGAAAGAATGTCAATATCTCACCTTATCTGGCTGCTGGAATAGGAGGGAAATTCTCAAGTTACAGAGATCTTGATAACGGAGGATCCAAAGAAAATGCCCAGTATGCAACGATAAGAATGCAGGGAGGGCTTCACATAGGATACAATACTGACCGGTTTTTATTCGGAGGCAAAATGAATTTTAAGACCTATGCCTATGATCAGAAAGAAAACCAGACAGTAGAAAATAATAACCTTTATGGACTGTTATACATAGGCTATCGTTTTGCACCACCGAAAGTTGTAAAAAATACCTATGATAAAATCCAAAAAAAGATTCCCGTTTTATAAGTTGAAAGGTCTTTTAAGTATCTTTGCGTTGGAAAATTTAGAAAGAACAAAATAAAAGTAAAAACATCATGTCATTAATAAAATCAATTTCCGGAATTCGCGGAACCATTGGCGGTAAAGTAAATGATAACTTAACACCGCTGGATGTAGTAAAATTCGCTTCCGCATTCGGAACCTGGCTTCAGAATAATAAAAATAAAAAAGATCTTACCCTTGTCATTGGAAGAGATGCCAGAATTTCTGGTCAGATGGTTTCTTCTTTGGTAACTGCTACATTGCAGGGATTGGGGATTAATGTGGTAGATCTTGGTCTTTCTACAACGCCAACAGTTGAAATAATGGTTCCTGAGCTGAATGCAGACGGAGGAATTATCCTTACCGCTTCCCACAATCCAAAGCAATGGAATGCACTAAAGCTGCTAAATGAAAAAGGAGAATTCATCACCGGGGAAAATGGTGCTGAAGTACTGGCTTTGGCAGAGAGTGAAGATTTCAACTATGCAGAAGTGGATGATCTTGGAAAATATGAAACAAGAGATGATGCTTTTGATATCCACATCCAGCAGATTCTGGATTTACCAATGGTAGATGTGGAAGCAATCAAAGCTAAAAACTTTAAAGTAGCCCTGGATGCGGTAAACTCTACAGGAGGTATTGCCATTCCTATGCTTTTGGATAAATTAGGTTGTAAAACCATCAAATTATACTGTGAACCCACAGGACATTTCCCACACAATCCTGAACCTTTGAAAGAACATTTGGGAGACATCTGCGAATTAATGAAAAAAGAAAATGCAGACGTAGGAGTTGTGGTAGATCCGGATGTAGACAGATTAGCCCTGATTGATGAAAAAGGTGAAATGTTTGGTGAAGAGTATACATTGGTTGCAGTTGCTGATTACTTATTGAAACACAAAAAAGGAGCGGCTATTTCCAATCTTTCTTCCAGCCGTGCTTTGAGAGATGTAGCCCGTTCGCATGATTCAGAATATTTTGCCAGTGCTGTGGGAGAAGTAAACGTTGTTACTTTGATGAAAGAGAAAAATGCAGTGATTGGAGGAGAAGGAAACGGGGGAATTATCTATCCTGATTTACATTACGGAAGAGACTCTTTAGTAGGAGTAGCTTTGTTTTTAACTCATTTGGCCAAAGAAAACAAAACAGTTTCTGAGCTGAGAGCAGGATATCCAAGCTATTTCATGGGTAAAAAGAAAATAGAACTGACTCCGGAGATTGATGTAGATGCTATCTTAAGCAAAATGGAGCAGGAATATCAGAATGAAGACGTTTCTACAGTAGACGGCGTTAAAATAGACTTTGAAAACAACTGGGTTCACCTTAGAAAATCTAATACAGAGCCAATTATCAGAATTTATACAGAAGCTCAGTCTCAGGAAGAAGCGGATCAGCTAGGTGATGATATCATTGCTAAAATTAAAAGTTTAATCTAAAACATAGTAAGAACGGACATTTGTTCCGTTCTTTTTTATATCAGGCATGTTTGAGCATATTAAAAACAGGTTTCCTTTTCCTAAAGAAAAATTGAGGAAATTTCTTGGCAGCTTTGAACGTATGGAAGTTCCTGCCAAAACTCTGCTTTTAAAAGAAGATGAGGTTTCCTGCAATGCCTATTATATTGAAAAAGGAATCGTAAGAGCCTGGTATAATAATGACGGAAAAGATGTCACTTTCCAGTTTTTTCTTGAAAATACGATGTTTTCTTCCCTTGAAAGTTTCAAAAAAGGCTTGCCGAGTATGGTGTCATTTGAGACTATAGAACCGTGTATCCTGTACAAAATCAACAAACCCGATGTAGAAGCTTTTCTGGAAGAAGTTTACGAAAATCCTGAACTCAGAAACCTTTTTATGGATGCCCTTTTTGAAAGGGTATTTGATTATATGAAACACTTCTTTTCATTCATTAAAGACACGCCGCAGCAACGATATTTGAATTTGATTAAACAAAAACCGGAGATCATTAAAAGGGTTCCGCAGCATTATATTGCATCCTATCTCGGGATTACTACAGTACATCTCAGCAGAATCAAAAGCAAAATATTGAAAGAGAGACTGGGATAGGCAGGGAGTATCCTTCACTTTCAATCCTATTTCCAGATTTATAAATTTCCAGCCTCTCTTCCTATAGCTTCCTTTCCCAATTGATAACAAATGTTATTGCTGCACAGCATTCATCCCTCATAATTTTGTATAAAAATTAAAAGAATGAAAGCAGCAGTAGTATTTGAAAAAGGAAGCCTCCCTCAATACGCAGACTTCCCGGAACCGGAAACAATACAGGAAAATGAAATTTTAGTATCTGTAAAAGCAGCGTCTATTAAAAATCTTGACAAAGCTAGGGCAGGTGGAAACCATTATTCTACGGAAAATGAAACCCATCAGCCTAAAATTATCGGTTCAGATGGTGTCGGGTACCTTGAAAACGGAAATAAAGTCTATTTTTTCAGTAAGAAAGGAACCGTAGCTGAAAAAGCTGTAGCCGATAAAAAAATAATGGTCCCGATTCCGGAAGAACTGGATTTTTCTATAGCAGCAGCATTACCCAACGCGGTCATGGGATCAGCAATGGCTTTAAAATTCAAGGCGGGATTGCAACCTGGAAATACAGTATTGATCAATGGAGCAACAGGGATTACAGGAAGAATAGCCGTTCAGATAGCCAAATTATATGGCGCCCGAAAGATTATCGTTACAGGAAGAAATGAAGAGTCCTTACAGGCTTTACGTGAGCTGGGAGCTGATGAGGTGGTTTCTCTCAAACAGGAAGATCATGATTTTAAACAAAAAATAAAAGAAATTCACCGGCAAATCCCTATAGATGTTGTATTGGATTATATCTGGGGCCATTCTGTAGAAATGATCTTATCAGCTTTCAAAGGAGACGGAACGTTTTCCCATAAAACAAAACTGGTAACAATAGGAGGAATGAGTGGAGATACCATTCAGCTGTCTTCACAGATTCTCAGAGGAACTGATATTCAGATTTCAGGATCGGGATTGGGCAGCTGGACCAAAGAAGAATCTACACTTCTATTTACCGAAATCATTCCGGAAATGTATCAGGCAGCTGTGGAAGGAAAAATTAAAATAGAAACGGAAGAGGTTGATATTAAAAATATCGAAACGGTATGGAATGCTGAGATACAAAGCGGAAAACGTCTGGTCATAAGAATTTAACCCCAATTTCCATTTTTTTATCCACAATCCTTTTATTGGTTTTCTTTTTTTACTATTTTTATAATAGAAATTTATGAACTGGAAAATTCAAAAAAAAGTTGCAACTTTGCATAAATATTTGAATATCAGTTTCAGATGTATTATTAACTAAACGTTTGCCGAGGTTTGTAAGCAAATTCAGACATCAGGCCGACAAAGAGGACACTATTGGAAGAGTATTTTGGAAATGAACTTGTAAAAAAGTTCGAGGAAATGATGGAAAACAATGACGAATTCTACTTTGATACAGAAGAGTTAGAAGACATTATTGTTTATTATTTGGAGCTTGGTGATTTTAATTACGCTGATATGGCTGTTAATTATGGACTAAAGCTTCATCCCAATTCATTGGATATCAAGATCAAAAGACTTGAGATCCTTTTGGAATGGGAAGACTATAATATGGCGAAAGAA
This sequence comes from Chryseobacterium sp. GVT01B, assembly GCF_019970045.1. Lineage (GTDB taxonomy): Bacteria > Bacteroidota > Bacteroidia > Flavobacteriales > Weeksellaceae > Chryseobacterium. Next base: position 97,827 of record NZ_JAHXYI010000001.1, on the reverse strand, counting down.
CTTATCAATGAGCTGAAAGGTGCTTCTATGGAGAACACAGACTTTTTGGTTTGTTACGCCAAATATTATTCGAGCTTAGGAAATCCCAGAAAATCCATTGAAATTTGTAAAAAAGCTTTGACATTAGAGGAAGAAGAAAACTTTCTCCACAACTTTATTGCGGATGAATATGTGAATCTCGGAGATCCTTTTAACGCACTTAAACATTACAGAAAAGCACTGAAAGAAGATCCTACGGATGAATATTCGCTGGAAAACTGTATGGTGTGTTTCAGTGACCTGAATAAGAGCGAGGAGGCTATAGCCTTTCTTAATGAATATTTAGATGAATTCCCTTATTCTGAAACCGCCTGGTTTGAATATGGACAATTCTATTTCAACAGAAAAAATTATGATGAAGCCATAAGAGGCTACGATTATTTATTGGCAATCAACTCAAACTCTGTAGGGGTATATGCTAATAAATCAGCCTGTTATGAAGCTATGGGACAATACCAGAAAGCTATCGAGACTTATGAGGAAATGCTGGAGCTGGAATACACAAAAGCATTTACTTTTTATAAGATCGGATTGTGCAATAAGGCATTAAAACAGCCTATTTTAGCTTTAAATGCATTCCAGAAATCATTGAGAGAAGACCCTCAGTTTTATCTTGCAATGATGGAACAGTCCTATCTTTATGAAGAAATGGGCGGAATGTCTGAAGCATTGCATTATGCCAAAGAAGCTACCCAGCTGAATGAAAACAACCTTGACTATCAAAAAAGATTGGCGTTTCTTTTCATCGATTCAGGGAAGTTTGAAGAAAGTCTTTCCTGTCTTAAAAAGCTGGTGGATGCAGAACCTACAAGGTTCTACAACTGGTATGCCTACTCAGAAGTTTTGATGTTGGTAGGAGAGTACGAAGATGCTGTAACTGTTTTGAACAGTGCCATAAAAAAGCATCACAGAGCTGAGCTGTTTTATCAGTTGAGTAACTGTTTTTTCAATCTGAAAGATCAGGATAAAGGAACAGAATCACTTCAGAAAGCGTTAGATCTTGATCCGTCTTTAGTTAAGGATATGCAGAAAAAATATCCGTTCATTAAAGATGAAGTGAAAAAGGTTAAAGCGACTAAAGTGAAGAAAAAGAACTAGATTAATCTAAAAATAATAAAAAAACCTGCAGAAATGCAGGTTTTTTTATTGATAATTGTACTCGTAAATAAATTTATCTGGAGCACTTGTATTGGGGTTCCCATTGATATCAAGAGACTGCCTGTCTTCAACAGACGGATAACCTGCGGTGTTAAAAGTAGTGGTATATTTATGTGAAGTTGTTCCGGTTCCGGTTCCTCCGCCCGCAGTGGTGTTGGTAAACTGTCCTTTATAAGTACTTAAGCTGTTCTTTATATTTGAAAATAACATGCTTACCCCATCGCTTTCATTTCCATTGAATATGATTTTATCAAAGCCTTTTACATTCTTAAAAGGATAGTTTTTATCCGTATAAGTGTAAGTTTCTTTTTCTGTGTAGTTGACAGTATTTCCATTTACGGTTCCAGTTCCTGAGCCTACGTTGCTTACCATATTTCCATTGTTGTAGGTAAAAACACTGTTGATTACAGAAGACCCTGCAGCCCCGGAATTCGTTTGTTTTTTTACGTTAATTTCTGTAGTACTTGCATAAGTATAAGTAAATGTAACTGTGTTTTGTACCGCACCGGTAAGAGAATATTCTTTGGTAATGGCAGAGGCCATACGACCGTTGGAATATCCGTATTCAACTGTACTTTCAAGAACGTTGTTTTCGTAATGTTTAATCCCGGTAACATATTCGTCTGTGTAAGCGAATTCAATTCTTTGCCCATGATTAATGTTGTTAATCATACTGATGATTTTGGTTCCGTTGTAATTGATTTTCATTACAATACCGTCCATAATCATTTTTGTAGGAAGAATTACGTTTTGAGTGGAAGGATCACTATTGTCAAAAGGAACATCATCACGCGAAGAAGAACACGAAAGTGTTAATAAGGCTATTGAGCCACAAAGTAGAATTTTTTTCATAGTTATAAGTTAAATCGGTCAAATATAATTTAATTTATAATATGATTTTATTTTTTCGGATTTGTTCTTAAAAATATGAGACCACCAATAATAATTCCCGCTCCTACAAATTGTAAATAAGTCAGTTTTTCACCATCTAAAATGCCCCAGATAATAGCCACAATAGGCATTATTAAAGTAACTGTAGAGGCAAAAAGAGGAGAGGAAACCTTCAGTAAACGATAATTCATGGTCATTGCAAGGCCTGTTCCGAAAACAGATAAAAGGCTCACAAACATAAGTCCCATCAGAGTATCCCTGGAAAAGCTAAATTCAGAAAAGAATCCCGTACTTGTCAACGCTATTATGGATGGAAATAATAAGACAAATGAAAATACAAAAGCAGAGAGAATCGTAGATGAAACCTCCATAAGCTTTGATTTTACGGTCGTTGTACTCATTGCATAGCATAGGGTAGCCAATAATAACAATAAGATCGGAATCATTTTCAGTTCTCCGCTGTCACCACCTCCGAATGCAAGAATACAGACTCCGGTGAAGCTTATGAATGTTCCTATAATTTGTTTTTTGGTTGTTTCAAACTTCCATACCAATGCTCCTACAATAATCACAAAGATAGGCATCATAGAGTTGATGATCCCCGCAATACTACTGCTTATTTCGGTTTCGGCAATGGGAAAAAGGAACATTGGGATAAAATTTCCGGTAAAAGCTGCCAGAATTAACCATTTCAGATGCTTTTTAGGAAAAAGTTTATAATTGGAAATCGCAACCGGAAGTAAAATAATCCCGGCAATCAGAACTCGTAAAGATCCTACCTGAAAAGGATTAAAATGCTCCAGAGATTTTTTGATCAAAATAAAGGATGATCCCCAGATAATACTCAGGATAACCAGAAGAACCCATTTTTCTTTATCCGCGTTCATTATTTTCGTGTAAGATTTTTAGAAATTCTTTTTTAGGAATCATTTTAGCACCTAGGCTTTCGAGGTGCTCCGTATGAGATTGACAGTCAATTAATTCAATAGTATCTTTATTGCTTTCTACAAAATGGATAAATCCTGCTTTGGAAGCATTGCTCACTTTAGCAAACATGCTTTCCCCGCAAAAAACGTTTCCAATCTGAAGTCCGTAAAAACCACCCACAAGCTCTTCATCCTGCCACACTTCAATACTTTTGGCCAAGCCATATTCATGAAGCTGGATAAAAGTATTCATCAGCTCATCAGAAAGCCACGTCCCGGACTGGCCTTTTCGGTTTGTCTTTTGACAGTTTCTGATTACTTCCCTGAAATTTTTATTCTCTGAAAAAGTAAAAACATTTCTGTTTAATATTTTCCTCATTGATTTTGAAACCTTTAATTCTTCCGGGAGAAGAACAAATCTTGGATCAGGACACCACCATAGAATTTCTTCTCCGGGATTGTACCAGGGGAAGATACCGAGTTGATAAGCAAACCAAATGCGCTCTACAGACAAGTCACCTCCAAAAGCAACCACTCCTTCATGACCATCATACAGCTCAGGGTCAGGAAATGAAATCTCGTTTTCGTCTAATCGAACCATGCTTAGAAAAAAAATCCCACTTCAAAAAGCAGGATTTATATTTGATCTTATATTCTTTAATTAAAAAGGTAAATCATCATCATCATCTCCGGCAAACGGATTTTCGTTTGACACTGGAGTTGCAGATTGCTGAGACATTGCCTGAGTAGGTTCTGAAGCATTTTCAGAAACTTTCTCTACTCTCCACCCTGTAATAGAGTTGAAGTATTTAGTTTCACCTTGAGGAGAAACCCATTCTCTACCTCTGATGTTGATTCCTACTTTTACGTTTTCTCCTTCTTTAAGGTTATCTAATAAACTGATTTTATCAGATAAAAATTCTATGTTTATCGGCTGTGGATACTGTTCTTGAGTTAAAATAACCATTTCTCTTTTTTGAAATCCGCTCGCAAATGTTTGAGCATCAAAAAGTTTCTTTACCGTTCCTTGTAATTCCATATCGTAAATATTAACGATGTAAAAGTAAGAAAATGAAATGTAATAAAAGGTGCCGTGAAAAAAAAATATAGAAATTTTAATTTTTTTTCTTGAAAAGTTTGGTAGTAAAGGAAATTGCCCTATATTTGCACTCACAAAAACGAAGCAAGCTCTTTAAAACTTACAATATAAAAAAACCAGCGGATGTGGTGTAATTGGTAGCCACGCCAGACTTAGGATCTGGTGCCGTGAGGCGTGGGGGTTCGAGTCCCTTCATCCGCACTATGCGAAAATAGCTCAGCTGGTAGAGCACAACCTTGCCAAGGTTGGGGTCGCGGGTTCGAATCCCGTTTTTCGCTCCACACCATGCCCTGGTGGTGGAACTGGTAGACACGCAGGACTTAAAATCCTGTGTCCGCAAGGACGTACGGGTTCAAGTCCCGTCTGGGGTACAAGACCCTCTGTAATATCTTACGGAGGGTTTTTTGTTTTAATAGAGAGTGTTCTTTAAATAAAATTTTTATATTTGTAAGAAATATAGCCTGAATCTGTAAATTCAGATCAGTAAATCAGCGGATGTGGTGTAATTGGTAGCCACGCCAGACTTAGGATCTGGTGCCGTGAGGCGTGGGGGTTCGAGTCCCTTCATCCGCACTATTCTAAAAGATTTTAGAATCATTGAGAAGGTTGGAACCTCTGGTTCGGATCTTTTTTTTTGCCCACACCATGCCCTGGTGGTGGAACTGGTAGACACGCAGGACTTAAAATCCTGTGTCCGCAAGGACGTACGGGTTCAAGTCCCGTCTGGGGTACAAGTCCCTCTGTAATATGATTACGGAGGGATTTTTGTTTTAAAATAGCTCTGGAAATGTAGCCTCTCTTTTTGCAAGTATAATCTCTCATTTATATTTCTAAAATAATCTCTCAAAAAAGAAGGACTTGAAATGTCTTTTGGTACATTTGCTTCAGAAAAATAAATAACCATGAAATTATTGAATACAATTGCAATAGTTAGTATGATAACAGCTTCTAACCAATTGTTCTCACAAACATCCAGCGAAAGCAAAGCCAAAGAAATTATAGAAAAAGCCATCCAGGCAGAAGGCGGTAAAAAACTTCTGAGCAGCATAAAAACACTGTATTCTAAATCTGAAACAGTAATGGACGGACGAAATGTGAATTGGATTACCAAAGAAATGGTTCCTAATAAAGGAAGTTTTGAAATTGAGTATCAGGGAAGAATTGTTTACAAATCATGGTTTGATGGCAAAACGGGTTATGAGCTGGTCAACGGAGAGAGAAAATTGGCTGATCCTGCTGAGTTTAAAGATAAAGCGGACAGAAAGTACATTATAAATGAACTTGCCTATATAGATCCCAAATTGTATAAGATTGAACTTATTGAAGAAAACCCGGATAAGATCTATTATAAAATAAAAGCAACCTATGTAACAGGAAAGGTGACTTATCTGTATTACAATGTAAAGTCATTCTTTCTAAGCAAAGAAGAAACGGTGGAAAATGGTGAAAAGAATACGTTCTCTACGGTTTTACAAAGTGATTATAAAAAATTTGGAGATCTTTGGTATGCTACTAAATCTACTTTTATTTCTGAAGATGGAAATCAGGAAGCTAAACTTGTTGATTTATATTACAATAAAGATATTCAGGATAAAGATTTTAAATAAAGTTTATCCCGACTCAAATAAAATCCTCTGCAACCTGGCTGCAGAGGATTTTTGTTTAAACATAAAAACCGTTTCACAATTCGTGAAACGGGCAAAAATATATTGAGAGGTGATTAGTTGCCTAATTCAAGCTGATTTTTTACAAGACTGTAGTAATCTGCTTTCTTGTTGACCAACTCCTGGTGGTTTCCTTTTTCAACTACGGCTCCGTTTTTCAGGACGATAATCTGATCTGCATTTTTTACGGTGCTTAAGCGGTGCGCTACAATAATTACCGTTTTTCCTTTGAAGAATTCCTGAAGGTTGTCATGAATGATCTTCTCATTTTCAGCATCCAGAGCGGAAGTTGCTTCGTCAAACATGATAAAATGAGGGTTTTTATAGACTGCTCTTGCAATAAGAACTCTTTGCTTTTGTCCTCCGGAAATTCCGTTGCCGGCAGCTCCTATTTTTGTACTGTATCCTAACGGAAGATTATCAATGAAAGAAGAAATGTTGGCAACTCTTACCGCATTTTCCATTTTTCTGGTGTTGATTTCCACTTCGCTGGTAGCAATGTTTCTTTCGATGGTGTCAGAGAAAATAAACCCGTCCTGCATTACAACTCCATAGTTTTCTCGTATACTTTTAGGAGATAAGGTGAGGATATCGTCTTCGTTATAATGAATGGTACCCTGCGTAGGATTGTAGAATTTCAGTAACAGCTTCATTAAAGTAGTCTTTCCGCTTCCGCTGGCACCAACAATAGCGGTAACTTTGCCTTCAGGGATAAACAGATTGACATCTTTTAAAACAAACTGAGATTTTGGACCTTCATACTGGAAAGAAACATTATTTAAAGTAATTCCTCTCTCTTCTTCTGAGTATGTATTGTTGATTTCAAGTGCTTTCATGCCTTCTTTTTCCTCTTCTTCATGATTCTGAACCTCATTTAGTCTTGAAAGACTCAGTTTTGCATCCTGTAATGACCGGAAGAAAGAAATCATTTGGTTAACAGGAGAGTTCAGCTGTCCGATGATGTAAGATATCGCCAATAATTCACCAATGGTCATATTTCCTTTCACCACCTGCAATGCCGCAAAGAAAGTAACGAAAATGTTCTTTAATTGGTTAAGAAATTCAAATCCGGAAAACTGATACTGATCTACTTTTAAAATACGAAGGGTTGTTTTGAATAATTTATTCTGAATCCCTTCCCATTCCTGTCTTTTATAGTCTTCAAATTGGTTTAATTTCATTTCAGAAACTCCATTCAGGATTTCATAAACACTTTCCTGGCTCTGTCCTTTTTCTCTGAATCGGTAATAATCCAGAATTTCTCTTTTCTTTAACCAATACTGCGCCCATACAAGAGATAATGCAGTAAGAGATGAGTAAATAAGTACAATCGTTACATTATAATACCAAAGCACTCCGAAAAACACCAGAAAAGTCACCATAGAGAAGAAGGTCATAAGGCTCTGAGAGGTAAGAAAATCTTCTATTCTCTCATTATCCTGAATTCTCTGGGTAAAATCTCCCTTCATCTTGGTATCAAAAAAGCCCATTGGAAGGAGAAGCATTTTCTTCAGAAAGTCTGAAATAATGGAAATGCTAATCCTGGTCCCAATATAAAGCATCAGCCAGTTTCTGATAATTTCTATGGTAATGCTTCCTAAATATAATACAACCTGAGAGATCAGAATGATCGTAATAAGGTCTATGTCTTTTGTGTTAACTCCCTTATCAATAAGTGTTTGTGTAAGGAATGGAAAGACAAGGCTAAGGCAGCTTCCGATAAGAAGCATACCAGACAAAAAGAGGAATTTGTTTTTATGCTCTTTGAAATATTTCATAGCAAAAGAAATGCTCAGTTTATCTTCTTCCGGGAAAGTCTGCTGATAAAAACTGTTGGTAGGACTTACAAAAAGAGCAATTCCGGTTTCGCCGTCTGATAGCCAGCTTTTAAGAAAGTCTTTTTCGCTCAGCCAGATCATTCCATGGCTTGGATCGGCAATTTTATAGCGTTTTTTTCCTGAAATAAGGCTTTTCTTTACATCAAGAAGCACTACGAAATGGTTTTTATTCCAGTGAAGAATGCAAGGCAGGCTGCCATTTTCATCCAGGGTCTGCAATGTCAGTTTCGCAGGATAGGTTTCAAATCCGATATCTTCGCACAGTTCACTGATACTCAGTAAGCTAACTCCTTCTCTGGATAGATTAGCATTTTCTTTTAAAAAATGTAACGGAATCTGCTTACCAAAGTAGGAAGCCACCATTGCGATACATGCAGGACCGCAGTCCATTTGGTCGTGTTGAGGGATAAATTTTAGCTTCATGATACTAGATATTTTCTTTTGCCGATTTTCATTTTATAATACTTTTCTACAATGCCATAGATGATCAGTTCGTGCATTCTGTGTCTGGATCTGATCAGTCTGTTGATATGCATGTGAATAAAACTGCTGACTAGTCTTTCTTTTTGAATGGTCTTCAGATTTTCTATTTCTTTGCAGTTGTCTTTCATAGAAGTGACGAACTCTGAGAAATACTGATTGCCATCCGATTCTACAATCTCGCTGATGAGATTCAGGTTCGTTCTGTATTTCAGATCCAGCTGTTTCTTAAGATTGCTGTCTACATTAAACTCCCGCTGAAACTGGTTGTAGATTTTATTGATCACCTCATATCGCTTATCCAGATCAAGCTGGAAGACATCGAAATAGGTATCAATACTTTTGATGGAGTATAACCAGAGGTCATCATTATTAGGAATGTTTTTAAGCAGATTAACAGTTAATTGACTGTCATAATGGAAGATATGCTCTGCGGTATCAATAAATTCGCCTTCATATCTTTCATATTCTCTGTCATAGGTTCCCATTTCCACTTTATTAATGATTCCTTCGCTGATATATTTATCAAAATAATCGTTGAAAGTGGTAATGATTTGAGCAGTGTTAGTGAGCTTATTATCATTGATTTCCAACCTCAGTCTGATATGATTGTCGGGATCACTGTATCGAATGTAGAACCATTTTTTGATTAGCTCTTCTTCACTCAGGTGAGGTAAAAGATCCGGAAATACATCCTGCAATATTTTGTCTGAAAACTTGTTGCCGCAATAGATTTTATAGTATAACCATTTGTTCCCCGGGATAAATTTATTATCAGAAATATTGACATTGAAAAGATGCTGGTCCAGCTCTGTTTTAAATGCTGTATAATTTCTGTTGATCATGGGAATGATAATCTCGTTGTTGAATTCATCAGTCTCAAGATCGTAAAGACACTCGGTAAGGGTTACGGTTTCCTTGGATCTCAGTTCATCAATAAGGAATAATAAAAGGTTGTCATTTTCCGTATCGATCAATAGCTTGTTATCTCCCTGGGAAATAAAGAAATACCGGTTTACTTTTTTATCTGAAAGGTATTCTTTTACCGTTTTAATGCTTTCAGTATTGTTTTTGGTCTTTATTCCAGATACTTCATTTTGGTATAATCTCCATAATGCCGGTGTGAAGATGATATCATCACCATGCGTGATCCGCGGAATATAATCATACATCAGGTAGTTGGTGTCTCCAATATTTAAAACCAATGCAGTAGAAACATCCTGATGCTGAAGGTCGCACAGAAACTGATACACCGGAAGCGAATTATAATCAAAATTATGAGCGGTAGAATGGAAAATTTTAACTTCTTTATTCAGCTCTTTATGGAATAATACGATTCTTTTATCAATCATTTTAATGTAAAGATCCGTCAGGGTAATGGTATTTTCCGAAGCTGAAGACTTGGTAAGATAAGAAAGCTGATTTCCTCTTTTTACCTGTCTCAGTAAGATATTTCCTACTCTGTTGTCTGGCAAATGAAGCAGTTCAGCATAGATAAAGTGATTATCATTCTGTTCTTCTTTGATGATTCTGTTCATCGGAGCCAGGATTTCTTCATCTTCATTGGAAAATCTCGCAATAAGGTTGGCACCGCTTGTTCCGCCTACAGAAGAGATGGCTATTTTATCAGATACCTTTTCAATCATGACAGCCATTGATCTTGCAAGGCTTACCTCATCTGCATTCTGAAGGCTGTTGATGTCATGCTGGCTAAGGTCTATAGCGGTATCTCCATTGATGTTGGCTTTGTTGATGATTCTTCTCCAGAATTCATGGATCTTTTTATTGTAAGTGATAGAAAATGAATCATTACTGGAATTGGGCCAGCTCAACGTATCCAACAGGGAAGAAAAATCGTTTTCGCTGTTTTGTTCCTGGATGTATCCAATGCCGCTTTCGTTGTCCAGTACTTCAACCAAAGGCACCAGGCTCTCTTCATATCTTGCATAGAAGGCAGACTTGAATTTTTCTAAATTTTCATTCACTGTTTCACTTCCTTTGTCCCAAAAGCATGATAGGGTATTGATTCCCTTTTTGATTTTGGAAAGGTCTTCTCTGGTAACAGGTGAAAAGTCAAGGTTCCTTTTTAAGGATGAATTGATGAGATATTTTCTGTCATACAAAATAGAGAACTGGTTGGCAAGTGCAAATATTTCGTTGTAATATTCCTGAGATTGTCCTACTCCGGAGTTCAGCAATTCCATATAGTTTTCCATTTTGATCAGGATTTCCAGATAACGGTCAAGTTCAGGATAGATTCCTTTTTTTGAACTTAAATATTCAATGATCTGAGACAAAGGAGAGTGCTCATTCAGGCAGATATCAAAGTTACTTTTAAAGAACTGGGCATCAATCAGGCTGAAAATATAGTATTTTGCATCTTCTTCGGAAACTCCTTCTACATTTTCTGCAACCAGAGCCACCAGATTGTCAAAAGAATAAGATTGGGCAGCCACCGTTTCAACCAGAAAATCCAGAAGTTCATCTTTTTCCAATGAGCTTAAAGTATAGACTCTTTTTTCGTTTTGTATTGCGGTTTCGATATATCGGTAATAATCACCTAACTTATAGATTGAGTCATTAAGCGCATATTCGTGAACCTCTGGAAAGTCTCTGTTGATTAATACTATAACCTGAAACAGGAAAGAAAGATCCAGCGTAGTATACCGGTGGATAGCGTTCATATTTCCTGCTTCAATATTTTTATTTTCTGAGCTGAGTTCAAAAGCAGAATGGGAAGCAAAAGTTCCGAAAGGAGTAGATCTGGTGGTAATTCTGATGTAATATTTAAGAATAGAATTGTTGATTCTGTTTCTCTTTACCAGAGATAAAGACGGATCATCCTGGCATAATCTTGCCCATTCGCTATACAGCTCATAAGATGCTAAAAAGATAGATTCTCTGAAGACCTCATCATTCCATAATTCCAGGATAAAATGATCAAGATCTGCTGTATTTTTCGGTATATTGTTATATTGTTTGAATGAGTACAGAGAGTTTCTCATAAAACCAATATTGATGTTATCTAACTGCGTTTTCATGTTGAATAGATTGTAGGTTGTAATGGTTGCTTATCATTTCAGCGTTTTCTGTTTTCTTATCACTGTCAGGTTCTGTATCATATAAAATGAATTCATCAACAGCCAGTTTTTCATCCAGTTTTTCAATCAGTTCAAAAAGCTCTTCAAAGTTGAGGTTGAGGATTTTGAAAGATTCGGATTCTTCTGCATCGGATTTTATTTCGTTGACTTCTGAAAGGTTGATCGCCAGAGCCAGTGATATTTTAGGAGCAAATCCGTTTTGCTGTGCAAAAGAATCCCTGTATCTGTTGATCTCTTCTTTTTTATCTTCAAGATTTTCAAGGAATTTTCCGCTTCCGTGAAAGGCTGAAACACAATAGTTTGAGTGTAAAGTGATTGCTTCGTCCAGGTTGTTCAAAGAAGAAGAAAGATACCAGAGATCAGGGATCAGTCCGCCGTAAGGTGGAATTAAAATTCCTTCTTTTTCGTTCTTTTCAGCTTCAGAATAAAACAATTCGTGGATTTCATTGGCATTTTCTTTGAAAACCACTCCGGTACCTCTTTCAAGGATGTCCGGATTCAAAAGGTTTTTGGTGTGCTCACTTTCAGGAATCCCTTTTGACAGTCCAAGGTCTATTCTTCCGTTGAATATATTGTTGATGAGTTTATAATTGGTAGCGACAGCGTAAGGAGAATAACTGGGAACTGAAGTTCCTGCGGATCCTACTCTTATTTTTTCTGTCATTCCGGCGATCATGGCAATCACGATATCCGGATTTGAAAATGCAAGATTCTTGAGGTGGGAATAATGATGCTCTGCCAGCCAGAATCTGCTGTATCCTAATCTCTCTGCATGAAGGGCATAATCAACTACATCGTTAAGAGCTGTGATTGAATCTTTGCCGCTTCTGTATCCTAGTTCTAGTAATCCTATGCTTTTTGTTTTCATGTTACAGTAAAAATTTTAGGTATTTAGTTTTGTCTATTTTGTCATTCAGAGCAATCAGGGCTCCTGTTTTTCCAAAGAGTAAATTACTGTCCTGTTCGGTGAATGGCTGGTCCAATTCATTTCCCAGGATTTCCAATGATCTTTTTATCCAGAAGCTTTTGGCTTGTTTATAATCCGGATGGGCGTCTTTTTCATTAATCTCGTGATACAGCTGTACAAGTCCTGAAGTTCCGTGGCAATACTGGATAAATTCTACACCTGTATTGGCCATTACTTTTCTTTTTGTAGTTTCTAAACCCAGTTCATGGGCCATATCTCTGTATTTTGTTTCCTGCAGGGTTTCACCTGTTTTATAAAGGAGATAAGAGAAAGAAAGATCGCTGTTGCACCAGCAAAGTCTGTTGTTGTGAAAAGGCTTCAACAGATTCTCTGCTATTTTGTAGTTGTAAGGTTTATATATTCTGGCATTTTCTACTTCATGGACATCAAAATTGGAAATAATGAAATCCAAACAGGTGTCAATAATGTATCTTGCTTTTTCCGTCATTACCGGAAGACCCAAAAGATTATTAACAATAGAAAGATAGCCATAGTTGAATCCTAAGTTAATTCCATCTGCATAGCTGTCATTCAGCTTGTTTTCAAATGGAGTGGGATGGGAAATGCATTCATCATAAAGGATGTTTACAATTTCGCTGCTGTACTGTTCGTTTCTGATGGTGTTGAAATAATGGAGATTTCCTATCGGGCCATCAAAAAAAGTATAATTGTCTTCCTTCAGCATGGTAACGGATTGCTGGAAGATCAGTTCTCCGATGTCAGTAATCTGGTCATCAAAATCGTCTTGTATTAATCCGTCTTTTTTTAATAAATCCAGGATAATGCCTAGTCCGGTCATTCCTTTGGATAGATTCGGGAGCGTATATACGTTGTTTTCTTTTTGCATGTTGCCATTCTCAAAGACTTCTTCAAGGATAGCTCCGACTTTGTTTACGTAGATGTCATTTCCTGAGATTTGATATTGTGTTAAGAAATAGAGTAATAGTCCCAGTTTTCCATAAAGCAATCCATCAGGTAAATTTCCATAATCAAAATCAAGCAGTTTTTGATCGTATTCATGAAGAATGGTCGTGATATTTTGAGATTGTAGAGTTTCCATTATAGATCGTAATTATAGAATGAAACGTAGTTGTGATTGGTTTTAATGACATTGTTCATCAGGGTAATCCCGATTCCTGCTATGCCCTGGCCCAGGGCCATATTGATATTGTCAAATTCTGCATTGTAATAGGCTTTGAATCCTGCCCATGTTTCACTTTCATTATTTTTTGACTGCAGAAGATGTTCATGCCAATATTCTTTGGCCTCTAAAAATGCATCCTGTTCTGTAAGGTGATAAAGGTTTTTATATAATGCGGATAATCCGGCAGAACCATAAATTAATCCCGGCTCCAGGATAGCGGACTGATCAGTATCTTTAAATTTTGTAGTATTGAGTAAGATATGAAGTCCTTTGTCGCAATAGTCCTTATTTTCTAGGAGAATTCCTGCGTTGTAAAAAGTATAGCCAATTCCGATTTCTCCGTATGCGAGATTGTGATAATCTATATAGACATCTTCAAAAGCATTGAAGGGGAAAAGCGTAATATTGTCAGTACTGCTTTCTTTACAGCTCCAGATAAATGATAATCCTTTGTGAATGAGTTCTAAAGATTCTTTTGTGTAGATCTTATTTTTATAAAGGAATAACAAATAGTTGATTACTCCTGTTGTTCCGTGTCCTAAGCCCAGTTCCACATATGGATTTTCCTTATCCCGAAGATCAAACTTCCAGTAGTTTCCGCTGTCATGGTTTTGAGTAAGTTCAATGACTTTATCCAGGGTTTTCTCTATCAGGTATTTTTTGTCTTTAAGATTTCTCAGTACGAAATACTTGGCAAAACTCGGAAACCCGCTCGTTAAATCAAGGTCTCCCTGCTCTGTTTTCTGGATCAGTATTTCTTCCAGTATTTCATCTATATTTTCCAGTAGAGAATCAATTTCGCTGTCTAAAACTTCTTCCTGTTTCAGGAACATAAGATATAATCCTAGCTCTCTTATCTCATCATTAAAATGAAGACTTTTATAATCCTCTGTTAAAACAGACAGAGACTTTTCAATGTAGTGTGTTACCAACTCCAAAGATTCTGATTCTTTGGTCATTAGATAATGATAATAATAAAACATTGAAGCGCTTAGAATCCCGTTATTAAGACCGATTCCGGTAAGGGAAGTATCTTTTTTGCGGATACATTCTTCTATTTCTGAGATGATTAGTTTTTCTTTTTGCATGATCTGAGAGCTTTGAGATTATATAATTTTTTTTAAAAGAGGGAGTTTTATCAAAAGTGCTCCCTCTTTTATAGGAGAAGATTACTTCGCTATTCTTGTTTGTACTACTGTGTTTCCACCGCAAGAACACTGTCCGCAAGACTGCGCTGCTGCCTGAAGACTGTTAACACCTCCTTTTAGGCTATTCATTTGCTCTTCTTGTAATTTGCTGATTTGCTCTTTGTTGATTTGAAGACCCTTAGTTAGTTTCATTTTGTTCATGATGTTTAATTTTAAATTGTTATTGTTTATTTTAAATGTGATGGGCTGATTAAGATGCTACTCTTGTTTTTACGATTGTGTTTCCACCGCAAGAACACTGTCCGCAAGACTGCGCTGCTGCCTGAAGGCTGTTAACCCCTCCTTTAAGGCTGTTCATTTGCTCCTCCTGAAGCTTGCTGATTTGTTCTTTGTTGATTTGTAGACCTTTTGTTAATTTAATTTTGTGCATGATGTTGATTTTTAAATTGTTATATAAATATTTTAAATTTTTGTGAGAATTACTTAGCAACTCTTGTTTGTACTACTGTATTTCCACCGCAAGAACACTGTCCGCAAGACTGCGCTGCTGCCTGTAGGCTGTTAACCCCTCCTTTAAGACCATTCATTTGCTCTTCCTGAAGCTTGCTGATTTGTTCTTTGTTGATCTGTAGTCCTTTAGATAATTTCATTTTGTTCATGATGTTTGATTTTAATTGTTATTGTTTATTTTAATGTGATTTTGGAAGCTGATTATTGAGCTGCTCTTGTTTTTACAATTGTGTTTCCACCGCAAGAACACTGTCCGCAAGACTGTGCCGCTGCCTGAAGGCTGTTAACCCCACCCTTAAGGCTGTTCATTTGCTCTTCCTGTAATTTGCTGATTTGCTCTTTGTTGATCTGTAATCCTTTTGTTAATTTAATTTTGTGCATGATAGTTGATTTTTAGATTGTTATTGTTTATTTTAATGTGATTTTGGAAGCTGATTATTGAGCTGCTCTTGTTTTTACAATTGTGTTTCCACCGCAAGAACACTGTCCGCAAGACTGCGCTGCTGCCTGAAGGCTGTTAACCCCACCTTTAAGACTGTTCATTTGCTCTTCCTGTAATTTGCTGATTTGCTCTTTGTTGATTTGTAATCCTTTTGTTAATTTAATTTTGTGCATGATTTTAAAATTTTTAGTTGATTGGTTTTTGGTTATCTTTTCAAGTCATAAAACCTTTATTGGACCCTACTTGCAAGTATATATTTGATTAATTAATTCTGTTTCTTTCGTCCTCGTTTCCGAAGTTTCTCTGCTGTTCAGATTTCAGATTCTTGTTTCCGAACTTGTAGCTTAAAGAGACCCTTACTCCTCTTGTGTCGCCATAGCTGCTGAAGTCTGTTTTTATACCATTAGACTCATAAGTGATCAGAGGGCGCTGGCCGTTTAAAAGATCCATACCGGTAACAGTCAGGGTCAGTTTCTTATCCAGCAGCAGGAATTTCATAGAAACATCCAGAATATTCATGGTTGAGATATGAAAGATCTGATAACGTCCCGGAAGCTGAAGACCGTAGTTGGCACTGAAGAATATAGTTTTAGACTCATTCAATGTAAAATCGTTATTAGAATAGAAATACGCATTGTAGCCATCTATTGAACTGATGAAATCTGTTTTTGACTTTACATTCTGATAATTCACATTAAATCCTGTAAAGCTGTTCCACCAGGTCCATCTATTAAAATTGTAATATGTGGAAACCCCGATCTGATACGTATTGGCATAATTCAAAGGTGTGCTTCTTGTGATATTGGTATTCCGGTCCAGAATAGCAAGGTCCTGGCTGAAATCCGATACCTGAGAATAATACACCGAGGATACCCATTTCTGATTTCTTACATACGAAAACTCCAGATTATCAATGATAGAAGGTTTTAAAAAAGGATTTCCTTCCGAATAATAATAAGGGCTTGTACGCACCACAAACGGATTCAGATACTCAAAATTCGGTCTGCGGATTCTTCTGCTGTAGTTCAGTGAGAAAGAATTCTTGTCATCAGGATTATAGGTCACATACGCTGTCGGAAACAATTTGACATAATCATTTTTGTTGGTTTGGTTCAGATTATGCGAATATCCGGTTGTCTGGGTTGCTTCCATTCTAAGACCAGCCTGGGTTTCCCATTTTTCGCCTAGCTTTTTGCTTGCAGAAACATATAATGCTTCGTTATGCTCCTTATAATTAAAGATGTTCGACTGATCGGTATTTAAAACGGGAGTACCGGTCTTATGATCCAGAACAACAAGGTCATTGTTCGTATTTGTATAGGTATATTTCCCTCCGAAGCTTAAAGAAGCCCATTTCAACGGCATTTCCACATCCACTTTTCCGGAATAGTTTTCAATACGGTTCACATTGGTATTCGTAGCTGAGAAAAAGCTTCCCGGCAGAATATTCCTTTGAGGATCCAGCTCATTTCCTGCATAAAAGTTGTAATCACTCTTTCTGTAGTGGAAATAATCAAAATCAGTGGTGATTTTGGTCCCGGCAGAATCTACTTTAAAGGTATTGTACCAGTTAAGAGAATTCATATTAGGCTTATTGTTGGCATCCACATCAGATGTAATGTAGGAATTCACAGCTCCGGCAGAATTAAACCTTGAGGTAAAAGGACTGTTTGATGAGGTGTTTCTGGTAAAACTGCCCAGATATTTTGCCCCTGTTGTCCATTTATCCGATATTTTGTAGTCAATGCCAAGTCCCAACCCAAGATTATTCTCTTCAGATTTATTTTTGACATTCAGGATCCATAGCTCATCCGGATAGTAAATTTTACTGTCAGATGTCGTGCGGAGTCTCTGAGAATTGGTATTGGCGGTTAGCTGTAAAGACAGCCTGTTACGGTTATAATTAAATGCTCCCTGAAGACCGCCTCCTGCATATGTTTTTTGAGTATAGCTGCCTCCGATATTGGCATTCCAGGAATTCGGTTTTCCTCTTTTTAATTTGATATTGATCAGTCCGCTGTCACCCTCTGCATCGTATTTCGCCGGTGGAGTAGTGATGACTTCAATAGACTGGATATTGTCTGAAGGAATTGATTTTAATAAACTTGACAAATCATCCGGAGACATTCTCTGAATACGATCGTCTATCATGACCAGAACTTCCCCCTTTCCAACGATTGAAACCTTTTCATCCTGGATGCGAACCAGTGGAGTTGTTTTTAAAGCGTCCAATGCAGTGCCTCCTGTTGCTGCAACCGAATTTTCTACATTGAAAACAAGACGGTCTATTTTTCTTTCCACCAGTTTTTTCTTTTTTGTCAGACTGATTGCCTGGATTTCTTTACTTTCCGGCTGGTTTTCTTTAATCGTATAATTTCTTGTAATCTCTCCTTCTATTTTTTCATTTCCTTCGTATACTTTGCTTCCATTCAGGAAAAATTCCATTTTATAAGAATCGGCTTTTGGAAGTTTGATAGAGAAAAGTCCGTTTTCATCAGTGATCGTTGAGAATTTATCATTTCCTGCTAACAAAACTACTTCCACATAAGAAATATTGGCTGCCTTTTCATCAGATACTTTACCCGAGATACTCTGAGCATTAAGGTGAATGCCCATTCCTAAAAAGGATAATAACGGTATTAAGTATTTCTTTGTCATGATTGTTATTTTATATTTCAAAAGTAGAATGTTGTGTTTTGAATGCTGCTACACGGAAGTGTAGTTTTAGGCGGTTTGTTGTAATACTACACTTTGGTGTAGGGCGCTTACTTCCGGTGTTGACATCAAATGATAGTTCTTATCAAGGAATTTTTTTAGCCCGTTATAAGTAAGCATTACAGGGATTGTTTCAGAACCCAGATAATGAATGGGCTCTGCTAAGGTAATAGCCTCTATTCCCATAAGCTTAAGGACTTTCAGAAGCTTGGCATCACATTCAGCGATAGCAACAGAATTTTTATTCTGACAAACCTCGTTGATTGCATAAGCCATTAGTGTTTTGAATATTCCGAAACCTGTTTTATCAATTCCTTTCTTAATAGCAAATCTTCCGATATGCCAAATGTTGGTCGTTTTATTTTTGATAAAAGAAGACGGATTGATATGGAACAGTTTCTCCAAAGGAAGAACATCCTTATGATTCCATTTAAAAACTCTTATAGAACCATTGATCTTATCTTCGTGATCTCTGGAAACAAAAATCTTAGACTTTTTAAAGTTCTTTTCCTCATGATAGATATCTTCTACTTCAGCCTTAAACTGATCCGTATCAGAATAACTTTCATGATGATTAAAGTTTTCGGTAACAACAAATTCTGCTAATTCGTATAAGTTTTTATTACTTAAAGAATAAAAGTTAAGATGTTCCATATTTTTTTTATCTTTATAGTAAAATTATTACACTGAATAGTGGGATATGCTACACTTTAGTGTAGATTCCTTAAAGTCTACACTAAAGTGTAGTAACCTAAAAACTGTACCTTAAAAACTTAACTATGGAAGAGATTGGAAAATTCTTTTCAAATAAAAACAGTATTGATACAATCTCAGAATCAGAGAATAACCAGACCTCTGATTATCTTGAAGTGATTAAAGCATTTGCCAGGATCACTTATATGAGTTTGTATGTTATAGATTATCAGAAACAGAATTTTGAATATGTCTCGGATAATCCTTTATTCCTTTGTGATCATACTCCCAAAGAGGTAGAAACAATGGGCTATGCCTTCTATTTCAGGCATGTGAAAAAAGAAGACCTGGATTTGCTGTTTAAAATCAATGAAGTAGGATTTGAATTCTATGAGAATCTGCCCGTACATGAGCGAAAGCTCTATACAATTTCTTATGATTTTCATTTAGTCAATGAAAGTAAAAATACCATCCTTATCAACCACAAGCTCACTCCTCTTTTCTTATCTTCAGAGGGTAAAATGTGGAAGGCCATGTGTATTGTATCATTGTCCCACAACCATGCATCCGGAAATATTTCTATTGTAAAGCAGGGAACAGATGAAATCTGGAACTATGATCTGAAAGACAACAGATGGATAAAAGAGGAAAAAGTGAAGCTCTCAGAAAGAGAAGCCGAGATATTAAGATTATATGCCCAGGGACTTACCATCAATGAAATTGCAGATAAGATTTACGTAACAGGTGATACGGTAAAATTCCACAGAAGAAAGCTATTTGATAAAATGGGCGTAAGTAATATTACTGAAGCATTATCCTATGCGACAAATTACAAGTTGATTTAAACGCACAGGTAGCTATTCGGAAATCGCATTCATATAAAACTGTGGGAAAGTTTTATGGGGTTTTCCGGTGGCTATTTTGAACATTACGTGTGTACACATTCCCGCAACGATCCATGAAGCAATGGCCAATTGGGGAGGAGGAAGATTTTCTTTTTCCTTCTTATAATCGTCTATAATATTTTCAAGCCACTCATTGGGAGTTCTCCAAAATCGCAGATAACCGGCGATGTATTCTACCATTTTGAGCTCATTGAAATTATCATCAGAAAGGATGTCAAGTGCAAGCCCATTAGGTTCTATTACTGCCACTAAACCTCCCCACCCGAGATTATAAGGATGCAGAACATGCATTCCTTTTTCCTGGCATATTCTGTCAAATACCACAGGAATATTACTTGAAAAATCCAGGGCGTTGATAGCAATATCATGATCACCAATGATTTCATGAACGTTATCCGGTGTGATAAATTCGCTCCGATACCGGATATTGGCCTTTGGATTAATGCTTTTCAGCCGATGGTATAATGTTTCTGCTTTGTAGGAAGAAATATCCTGATGGGTGTAGTTTTGCCGGTTCAGATTAGACTGTTCAATAGTATCACCATCCACAATGGTAATATTTTCAAAACCAAAACGAAGCGCACATTCTGCAATATTGCTGCCTATACCACTTCCTGCAAGGAGAATAGAAAAATTCTTAATTGCTTTTTGCTCTTCTTCCTGTACGTATAACCTGTTTCGAGAATATTTTGCTTCCATTGCTGTTATTTTAATACAAAAATAGGTTTATGCCTCCTAATTTTGACTACACGATGGTTTAGTTTTGAGTCTGAGAATCAAAATAAAAGCATGCAAAACATAGATAAAATATAGGATTTATATGAATCACAATATTTTATTATTCAATAGATGGTGATTAAAAACAATTAGAAAACTTATTAAAGGTTACATACCATATAACCCATCAACTTTTGAATTTATTCTCAAGATTTTCCAGTCTTTCAAAAATACCCGTGAAGATATTCTTGTTAGCCGTTGAAACATATCCCACAATCTTATAGTATTCCTGAATATTTTCGTTTATTGTTTGATTATCAGTTATATAATAAATGTTTTCATTTGTGTAAACCAGTACTTTATGAATAGGATCTGTGTTCAGATTGGTTTTATTTAGAAAGATAATATCTCCGTATTGATATTGTGGTAATAGATGCTTTTCTGTAGTAAATTCATAGATTAAATCAACGGATGCTAATATTTTTTGCAAAACTGATACATTAGAGCTATTACTTTCCGTTATTACTTCCTGTTGATTCCGGATAGAAAATTCCGGGAAAAGCATAAGTTGATCCGTATTTGAAACACCTCCCAATTGATCTGCCTGTAGGGTTTCTGTCAGAAATTTATCAAGATTAAGATTGAAATGATTGGCAACTTTCAGTATTGTTTCGATTTTTGGTTCTGCACGTCCTTCCTCATAAGAGCTTATCACCCCTCTGTTTAAATCAAACAAGTCTGCAAAAGCTTTTTGGCTTAGACCTTTTAATTGTCTTATTTTCTTAATATTACTTCCAAAGAAGCTCATGTTGTCTAAAATTTTTTGCAAATATAAAGAATGTAGTATAAACGATTGATAAAAATATTTGCAATCCAAAATATACTGTGCAAACTTCTATTGTCATAAAAAATTCCATCCATTACAATATAATCTGTACCCGCAATATTGTATAGTTCTGTATCTGTATCCAAACTCAAAGACTCCATAATTTTGTTAAGCAAGAAGAGTACTTATGGAAACAATAGTTCAACGTCAGGAACAGATTCAGTATGCCGAAGCTTATATTTCGGATATGCCGGAACTGAAAAAGATTTTCCTACAAATGAAGGAAGCAAAGAAAGTAGACTCCAATTTCGGACTCCCTTTTATGTTGGTGAAAAAGAAAATTGAGACCGTTGCTTTTGCCAGTCTTATTGTGAATGAAAAGAATGAAATCTCTTTTAGAATATATGATAAAAACAGAATGTCAGAAGCTGAAAAGAGAAACTTTTTTTCTAATACTGAAAGATATTTTAAAAATAATAATACCCCTAATTTCAGGAATCCGGAACAACTGAAAAGCAGTATAAAGCGTATGACCGGCTGGCTGAATCTTGAATAAAGCCATGAGAAAATTGTACATTTACTTAAAACCGTAATGCAATGCCGAAAGATGTTCTGTACCTTAAAATAGCCAACTCTGTCACAGAGCAGATCAAAAGTGAAACCCTCCAGTTTGGAGACAGGCTGCCCTCACTGAGAAGTGCCCAAAAACTATACAACGTAAGCCTGAATACCGTCAAACAGGCTTATATGGAACTTGAAAGCAGGTCTCTGGTAGAATCACGCCCTAAATACGGATATTATGTAAGCCAGACTTCCCAGCGGAAACTTGCTCTGCCTTCTGTAGCCCAAATGAAGCTTTCGGAAGGGAAAAATACCCCTCAGGATCTTTTTGATAAAGTATTCGGAACGATTGCCGGTACGGATGTAACGCAGTTTGCTCTTGGAATTCCCGGGAAAAGCCTTCTTCCGGTAGCCAAGATGAAAAAATGCATGATTGATGTAGTGAAGAGGAAAAGTGACAGCGGAGTCAATTACGAATCGGTGCAGGGAAGTGAACAGCTTCGGCGTGAAATTGCCAAATGGGCGATGGTAATGGAAGGCAAAATTACAGAAGATGACCTGGTGATTACGTCCGGAGCCATGAATGGAGTATATAATTGTCTGATGGCAGTTACCAAACCGGGAGATTGTGTAGCGGTGGAAAGTCCGGTCTATTTTGGAATCCTTCAGGCCATTCATTTATTAGGATTGAAAGCAGTAGAAATTCCTACTCATCCTATTACAGGAGTGGATCTGGATGCTTTAAAAAAAGTACTCCCAAAACTTTCTGCATGCTGTTTTGTGGTCAATTATAACAATCCGTTAGGATTTCAGATGCCTGATGAGAACAAAAAAGAATTGGTAAAAATGCTTACTGAACAAAATGTTCCGCTGATTGAAGATGATGTCTATGGAAATATTTATTTTGGAGCAGGAAGACCAAAACCCTGTAAATTTTATGATGAAGCAGGAATTGTAATGTGGGTGGGATCCGTTTCCAAAACATTAGCTCCCGGTTTTAGGACAGGGTGGGTAGCTCCGGGAAAGTTTAAAGACAGAATTATCCGTCAGAAACTCGTGCAGACCGTTTCCAGTCCGTCATTATTTTCAGATGTAATCTCAGATTTTCTTGCCCATGGACGGTACGATCATCATCTGAGAATGTTCAGGAAAAAACTCTACGCCAATTATCTTCAGATTCAGAAATCCGTGATTGAGTATTTTCCGGACAATACCAAGATCTCAGAACCAAAAGGCGGTTTCATGCTCTGGCTGGAACTGGACAAGAGAATTTGTACAGAAGATCTTTATGATGTGGCTTTTGAACAGAAAATAACCTTTGCACCCGGAAGAATGTTTTCACAATATAACCAGTATCAGAACTGCATGCGTTTGAACTATGCACTGGAATGGACAGATAGAGTGGAAAGTGACCTTGAAAAACTGGGAAAAATGATAAAAAACAGAATTAAATAAACCCTATAGCGATGAATGATAATAATAATGAAGTAAAAATCGTAACCTATGAACCTCAGTATAAAGAAGCTTTCAAGGCTTTGAATGAAGAGTGGATCAAAACATTTTTTGTAATGGAAGCCAGTGATTATAAACTGCTGGATAATCCGGAAGAACATATTTTAAATAAAGAAGGGCATATTGTTTTTGCGCTGTTAAATAATGAAGCGGTTGGAACTTGTGCATTGGTGAAAAGAAAGGATAACCCTCTTACTTTTGAGCTGTCAAAGATGGCGGTAAGTCCTAAAGCTCAGGGTAAAAAAATAGGGTATTTGCTGGGAACAGCATTAGTAGATCTGGCAAAAAACCTGCATGCTGAAAAAGTAGTCCTGGAAACAAATTCTGTTCTTGTTCCTGCGATAAAACTTTATGAAAAGCTGGGGTTTAAACATGTTCCCATTGTAGATGCCGGATATGACCGTGTAGATGTACAGATGGAATTGAATCTGGACATATAACAAAAAAATATTAGAACTCGGATAGGAATATCCTTGTTCTAATATCAAATTTAAATCTAATTGCTTTACTGTTTTATTTCTTGATGAAAGTCTTGGTCAGTGACTTTTTGCTTCCGTTGATTTTAATAAAATATACTCCTGAAGGAAGATTTCCGATATTGATTTTTTCATCGTAATATCCTCTTGAAGACTGTAGAGATGTAGCGGAAACAATTGATCCCTTACTATCAATGATTTCTGCTTTAATTTCTTTATCCTCAGACTTGTACTGGATTCCGATGAAAGCTGAAACAGGGTTCGGATAGATTTTAAAATCCTCAACGGTTACCTTCGTCTCTTTTGCTGATAATATTTCTTTGGAACATGCCGGAATTCTGTTGGTTCCATCAATTCCCCATGAAGACTGTACCGGAATACAAAGCCAGTTCAATACAGTAGGGAAGTGATCTGTTTCTCTTGTTGTAGAGGTATAATCAAACACTTTAAAATTGTTGACAGTATTGGCATTATACGTCGGAGAACCGATAATGGCCATGTTATTTGCATTTGGACTTGAATCCGTCAATGTATTTCCTGAAGTTCCATTACATTTCCAATTGGCTATTAGTTGAGAATAATAAGGATGCGAAGATGTAATATCCTGATTTGCCCAATTCACAATCACATCATTTGGAAGCGCAGATTTCCATATTCTTACATCTTTATAAGAGGCCGCGAGATTAATCCCATAAGCATTCGTTCCATCCTGATTTAAAGTTAAAGGAAGCCCGGAATCAATATTTCCGATGGTATTCATTTTAGCAAAAGTTACCGGAACACCATCTTCATATAAAGTTACAAGGCCATCTCTGTCAAAGCTTGCAGCAATATGTTTCCATTTATTGGTTTCCACTTTTCCGCCCACAAGATCAATTCTGTTCGTTCCGTCACCAATATTCATCTTGAAAGTCTGCCCGGAATATCCTGAGAAAACAAATCCTTTATTTTTCCCGTTAGCCCAGTTTTTATTACTGATCATCACCGGATCACTGGAATAAGATGCATTAGGCTTTACCCAAAATTCAACAGTAAAATCCTGATTCGCTCCAAAATTAAAAGGAGTCTGGTTTACTGGTTTTGCATACGTTCCTGCCGGAAAATTCAACTGATTAAAGGTTTTATTTGATTCCAGCACCGTTTTACTGATCTGCTGAGGAGTAAATCCCGGATTGGAATACACTGTAAAAATATTTCTTTCAGAAAGGTTTCCGCCACCATGAGAACTGTCTACCGCTCCATGATCTGTAGTCAAAACGACCAACCAATCTTCGTTGTTATAAGAAGGCCTGTTTTTCATTGCTGCGACAATCTCTCCTATATAAGTGTCGGTAGTTTTAATAGAAGAAACATACTGAGGAACACTTGATGAGAATCCATAAGAATGTCCTGCGTGGTCTACATCATCAAAATCTACAAAGAGAATATCAGGATTATCATTCTGCAAAGCCATTACAGCAGCATTTTTTACTGCAAGATCTGTTGCCAGATTAGTCTTTACATCCGCATTCTGTATGATTTTATCATTGATTGGTGCCCAGTGGGCCAGGGAAATAGTTCTCAAATTCGGATTGTAAGTTTCCGCTCTTGTTATAAAATCGGGGTAATTGGCGTAGTTAGGGCTTGTAAAATTATTGTCCTGAACATTGTGTTTGGTGTGCCATACTCCGGTAAGCATCGTACTCCAGCCGTTTCCGCTCCAGGTAGTGGCGGCGCAAAGGCCGTCAACAGAATAGATTGACTGGCTGATGAGGTTTTGAATGTTGGGCGTAGGTGTAGACATCATTACGTCTGCACGACATCCGTCAATTCCGATAAAAAGGACTTTTTTTGTCTGAGCTCCAAGAAAGCAGCTCATTGCAACAGCCATTGAGAATAGTTTTGTTTTCATAGGGAAAAAGAGTTTTTTGAAAGTAGAAAAGTTTACAAATAGTAATTTATTTTTAACTATTGTAAAATTAGTTTACTATTTGTAAAAATTCATGAACTGAAAGTTAATTAATTGATAATTAAAAAGTTCTGAAAAGGAAGGATGAAATGTTTAACCACAAAAGTCACAAACGCGAATAAAATCCTGTTTATTTTAAGTGATAAACTTTGAGAATACAAAGTTCATAAAGGATTCGGAAATCTCGGATTTTCATAAATAGTCAATCAAACGTACGATATTCCCCTCCTCCGGAGGGGTGTCGAAAATTCAAAGAATTTTTGACGGGGTGGTAAAAAACACAAACATTCTCAATAGAAATATCCATGAAAACGTTTGTGCCAAGAAGTACTAAAAAATAGTTTGAAAAAGAGGTATTTAAAGAAGATCTTCAGCCTCCGAAATGGTATTCAGAATATAATCAGGGGAGGCCTTTTCAAGTTCTGCCTTGCTTTGAGCTCCCGAAAGTACAGCAATCGTCAGCCCGCAGCCTGCATTTTTACCCTCTTCAACATCAATGACAGAATCTCCTGCCTTTAAAACCTTATGCGCTTCAGTGATATTGAATTTTTTCATCGCAAGAAGGATCATTTCAGGGCTTGGACGGCTTTCCGAAACATCATCAGCAGTAATCAAAGCATCAAAATGAATGCTTTCTTTCCAGTTGAGTTTATTCAAAAGCTGATGAGCGATTTCAGAAGTATATCCGGTATTTAAAACAATCTTTTTGTTCTGAGACTTCATGCTGAGCAGGAAATCTTCCGTTCCGTTGATGGGTTTTACGTCAAGATTTTTGTAAGATTCTTTAAGCTGAACTGAGAAATTTTCAAAAATTACATGAGCATCTTCTTCATTTCCATTGATTTCCTTTAGAAGACTTGTAATAGCTTCCAGTTTTTCCATTCCGGCACAGCTGGATAATACTTTTTCAAGGCTTACAACATAGCCATAATCATTCACAGCGCTGGTAAGTGTTTTGTATACTACATTGTCCTCATCAATTGTTGTTCCGGCCATATCCAGAACTAATAATTCTATATTTTTCATTTAAATTTTAGGCGTAAATTTTTTCAATATTAAACTTGGAGAAGCCACCGCTTCCCGTCATTCCTTTTCCTCCGATACCCGTTACAATATGAATATTCGCAGATGGGCTGTGCTCAAAAATATCTTTGGTTTTGCATTGGGAATAAATTCCGAACCACCTTCTCTGGATTTCATACGTGGGCAAATCAATGATTTTCTTAGCTTCAAGAATCATAAATTCGTCAATCTCCATATTAAGATCATACCCAAGATCATCCGCATTTTTAGCATCTGCATATTCATGGGAATCTCCGATGATGACAGAACCATCCAGAGCCTGTTTGAATAAAATATGTACTCCGTATTTCTTTTCAAAAGAATTTGGGTCTTCTAAAGCTTTGATTTTCTGGAAAGAAGGGCACTCACTGAATGATTCATATCTTCTCACAGAAAGCCCCGTAAGAATATTTCCCTGAAGCGAATAAATCCCCTGTGGTTTAGTCTGAAGCATCTGAAGTTTACTCACCTCCAGATCACTGTCATTGAATATTTTAGGATATAAAGTTTTGAACTCATGTCCGCCGCAGATAATGATTTTCGAAGCGTTGAATACTGCTCCGTCGGCAGCTACTGCAGTACATTTCTGATCATCTTCAAGGGTTTCAAGAACTGTGGTGTTATAGAAAATCTGCAATCCCATCTTTTCCTGAAGCAGTTTATGAAGTTTTACAATCATGTCTGCAGAATCTACTGAAAGTTCCTGAGGGAAAAACAAACCTCCTTTGCAATAATCTGAACGAAGACCGTCATATTTCTTGATACAGTCATTTTTTGATAATAAAACAGATTCATAATCATTGTTTCTGTTGATTTCATAAAGTTCTTCAATCAGCTGAAGTTCCTCGTCATTGGAAGCGATATATACAGATCCGTTTTGTCTGATGGTAAGGTCTGCCTGGGTGTGAAGTTCATGATAGATGGCAAGGCTTTCTCTTCCGAAATTCTGCCATTTCAAATCCATTCCGGAAGGTACTACCTGTCCGAAATTCCTTACAGTAGCGCCTTGAGGAACAGAATTTCTTTCCAGTATAGCTACCTTAAGATTTTTCTTCAGCGCATGATAAGCATGGAATGTTCCTAAAATTCCACCTCCTACAACGAGTAAATCAAATTTTGTTGTCATTGTATTATATATTATAAAATTTTCGACGTATCGAAATTGATGAATTGATTAGAATTTGAGTTTAAGTTTGATTTCGGCTTTGATTTATTCCTGAAAGCCAGAAAAGCAATCACCGAAAGAATAAAAACCGTAACGGTGATGATATAATTTAAGTTGATATAAAAATGTAACCATGAAGTCTGGGCAGAGCCAAAGTTTTTATATAAAAGAATCAGAACACTTCCCAGATACCCGAATGAATCTACAATATAGATCAGAAAACCTACATTTCCTTTGATCTCAAAAGCGGCAATCATCCGGTCAAAATAAATTCCGTTAAAAGGAATATAGCAAATATACATTCCAAAACCTGAAACCGTCATCCATAAAAAAGGAGACAAAGAACCCTGCTGAAAAAGATAAGTAGAAAGGCCTACGGTAAGAATTCCTGCGAGAAGAATATAATGATAGTAGGCAAATGCTTTTTTGTTATTTTTCACTTTCACCATAAAACTTAAGATCAAAAGAACCATCACCGCAATCGGAATCTCCGTTAAGGTAAAAATAGAACTGTCGAAACTAAAATGCAATCCGTCCCAGATTTCCCGGTTGAAATTATCTCTGAAATCCCTTAAAACCGTTAAGCTGATATACAGAAATATGATACACACAATCGGAACAAAAAACTGCTGGATCAGTGCTTTTCTTTCCGAACCATTCAATGGCTGCCTTTTGTTTTTAAGCAAAATATCTTCGTCTGAAGGCTGGGGAGTTCTTTCAAGAAGCAGTCCGAAAAGAATCAATGGAATAATAAAGATAAGTCCGGCAGAAAACGGCATCCAGAATTCGGAAATTGATAATGTATCCATTAAAAATTTCCCTGCCGACTTTGTAAATCCTGAAGAAACCACAAAGCTTGAACATAGAAAAAGACCAATGATTTCTGTGGTTTTACGTCCTTCAATATAAGAGAAAACAATTCCCCAGATCATTCCCAACGGAATCCCGTTGATAAACATAAATAGAATATTGTAAGGTGCAGGAACGGCAGCAAATCCCAACAACGCAAGTTCTGCAATAGCAATGAAAGTAAAGAGATAAGCGATTCTTTTCTGAGGTTTCAACTCCGAGATAAATTTGATTCCAATGAATTTGGAGATAAAATATCCTACAGCCTGTGCAATGATAATCAGAATCTTATAATCTACTCCAAAATAGGAAAGTCCCTCGAAAGAAGCTACAGTAAAAGGCTTTCTGAAGCCGTACATGCAGAAGTAAACACCAAAAGCAGCAAAAGCGGCCTTCAGTGTTACTAATGTTTTTTTATTGATTACTCTGGCCATGATAATGGTTTAGAAGTTCAGTTTTACTCCAAGATTGAATCGTACTCCGTAATATTCTACCTGTTCAGGACGGTCTTCGTTTTTACCGAAGTGATAGATCAGAGGTTTGTTCAGGATATTGTTCACATCCGCATACAAAGTCAGATATTTTGTAAACTGATAAGAACCTCCGAAGTCAAGATTACTGTATTTACCGTAATAAGAATCATTGATGTCTTCCTCAGCGTATTCTACAGCATATTTCCCTTTATAATTGTAAGCCAGTCTGGCATTGAATCCTTTTTTCTCAAAGAAAAGCTGTGCGTTATACAATTCCTTTGCCTGATAGGGAAGAGCAACCGTTCTTCCGCTTGGTTTTTCCATTTCAGAAGTCATGAATGTAGCATTCAATTGTACTCCGAAGTACTGTAAAAATCCTGGAAGAAAATCAAATCTCTTGTTGATTCCCAGTTCAATACCTCCCAACCATGCTGCTTTTCCGTTATTTGGCGCGGTAAACTGTACTCCGTTGTTTCCATTATAATTTCCGATAAAAGAATCCTGGAAAATAGGATCTGTAATAGATTTATAGAAAACTCCTCCACTTAAAATCCCTACGTTGGAGAAATAATATTCTCCCATCAGGTCAAAATTCAAAGAATAGGTAGGATTAAGGTTGGGGTTTCCTCCTTTGAACTCGTTGTCTGCTTCAATATAAGTTCCTCCCGGCGTAAGATCTCCGAAATTAGGTCTTGAGAAAGTTCTTGTCGCTGCAAAACGAAGGTTGGCTTTATCGTTTAAAGTATATTTCAAATGAATCATCGGAAGAACGGCCAGATAGTTTTTGGTATTTTCTACAGGAGTCAGCACATTATCATTTACGCTGTATCCTCTTACTTTGGTATTGGTATTTGATAATCTGATTCCTCCTAAAATGATGATCTTATCATTCAGTTTATACGTTGCCATCCCATAAGCATCTGCATGTTTTTCAAACACATCAAAGTTTCTTCCTAATGCTTTATTATATTCCAGTGCTTCAGAATCAGCAGTATTAATTTTTAGATTTCCCTGATTATCGTACCAGAACTGATTCATTCCATTGGTGGAAAGTACCGGCCCGAAAGTATTCCCGATGTGAGCGTTCATTTCACTTAAATATTTCGGTCCGTTGGGCTGTGTCGTTATATATGGTGAAAACTCAGACAGAAGCGGGGCTGTTCCGTTGCTCCAGTTGTAGAAAATATCAGAGAACTTTGCATTACGTTCTTTATCTCTGTATTTAAAACCATACTTTAAAGTCAGTTTATCAGAAGCATTAATCTCATGGTTGAATGCTGCAACGATTTTATCCTTTTCCTCTACAAAAACTTTATAAAATTCAAGATCTGTAAATCTCATCTGCGAAGCATCCATTTTAAAGTTCGGATCACTGTAAAAGCCGAATAATGCATCCGGATTTTTATAATCTAGTTTTCCACCATCCGCTTTCCAGTAAGCTCTTGGGCCATTTCCATGATTGGAAATATAATCAGGATTGATCTCTACACCAGATTGGATATACTTGATGACATAGTAAGAATTGTTCTGTTTATCAGGAATATTCCCATACTTGAATTTGTTGTCATAATAAGATAAATCCCAGTCGATTTTTCCTTTATTTAATTGATGAACCGCTCCCAAAGAAACCGAAGTAAGCTCTGTGATCAGTAAATTGTGGATGTTCTGAAGTTCAACTCTTGTTGTATTATTGGCACTGCTGAACTTATCAAATCGAATTCTATGTTTGTAATGGGTTTCGTCATCCGACAATGTACCATACATTCCTTTTAAATAGAAAGTGGTTTTTGGAGATAATACATATTCAAAGGCTGTATTGATCCCGGTTGTCTTTCTTACCCCGTTATAATCACGGAGTTCCAGTCTGAAAACACCTTCGTCTCCACTTCTTCTTGCCTCGAAATTATCTGTAGACCAGTTTCTTATGAAATGAGCGAAATTGAATAAATACCCGAATTTCTTATCTTTTGTTCTTCCTCCATACAAGAAGCCAAGGTTGTAAACGCCTTTGTCAGCTTTTGCATTATATCCGCTTCCAATTGTTGCTTTGAATTCTGTCTTCATTGGCGGAGTCTTGGTGATAAAGTTTACCCCGCCACCAATTCCGTCTGCTTCCATATCAGGGGTAAAAGACTTGTTTACATGTACATACGAGATCAGTTCCGTAGGAAAGAAGTCGAAAGCTGTAGCTCTGGAAGTTGTTTCTTCCTCAGCCGTTGGAAGTCTGTTTCCATTGATGGTTGTAGACGCCCAGAATGGCGGAAGTCCTCTCAGGGAAACAAATCTTCCTTCACCCTGGTCTCTTTCAATAGAAACTCCCTGTACGCGCTGTACCGTCTCTGCTGCATTTCTGTCCGGTAATTTCCCAATCCCATCTGAGGCGATTACGTTGGTAATATTGATGGCATTTTTTTGAAGGTTTAAAGCTCTTGCTTCTGTATTTTTCAACGTTCCGGTAACCACTACTTCATCGATGTTTTTTCGGGGCTGGGAAAGTTTGATGATTCCTAAATCAACTGTTTGTTCCGGTTTCAGGTCAATAGTAATATCTGTAGATTCATAACCTATATAGCTTATTTGTAAAGTGTATTGGCCTTCTTTGATATCATTGATGGCAAATTTTCCTTCAATATCAGTTGTTATATTTCTGGATAAGCCTTTTATTTTGACTGTGGCCCCGGGAAGAGGCTGGCTGTCGTCAAGAACAGTTCCTATAATTAACTGTTTCTGCGCTGAAACAAATACAATGAAACAGACAAAAACAAGGGTAAGTAATTTCTCTAAATTTGTTTTCATTTTTACATATATTAAATTTTTTATGCAAATCACGCTAATAATTTTAATATATATAAATATTTCGTGTTAAGTATTGTTTAACAAATAACGACTATTTGTTACAGCTATTTTACTTGAAAACGCATTGGAGTTGACCTTTGAAAATAGGCCGGAATAAGTTTTAAATACACTATTTCAACACTTTTCGTAAATATTCCCTAAAAATAAAAGGAATAAAAATCTGCTGAAAATAGATGTGTTTTAGTTAATATTTCGTTCATCCTAGAAGGAAATGTAAAAACAAAAGTTGCATATTTGTAAACTTTTATATTAGGATAGAAACCCAAAATTGAATAGTAATGTATAAAGTGACTATTATTTAAACGCAAAAACTACTTACTATAATGTCATATTATAAGCATGTAAAGTTTGCGACGTTGTTGCTGATGAAGCTTATCATATGCATGCGCTTAGAAAGAATCTTTCTCAGGATTGTCATTCTGAATGAAATGAAATGTAATGAAAGAGATTCTTCCTTCGTCAGAATGACAAAAGCGAAAATAATAAAAATGATCTGTTAAAAAAGATGTATTTAAGCAGTATAAAAGTAAAGAACAAGCATCACACAGCTTTCATCACTAATACTTACCGGAACGTGAGGAAATTTTCCGTTGAAATATAAAGAATCACCCTCTTTTAAGATGACTTCTTCATTATCAATCACATATTTCACTTCTCCTTTCAAAATGTATTTGAATTCCCAGGCATCTGTAATAACCTTCTCTCTTTTAGAATTAGGTTCTAGAGTTAGGAGTACAGCTTCAAAACCCAAAGAATGAAGACTTTTGCTGAAGATGTGCATATACTTGAATCCTTCAGCTTCTACTTCTTTTTCGATGACTTGCTGGCTTTCTTTTGGAACATAAATGAATTTGGCATTGGATTTTTTCTCAACCCCTTCAAAAAAATAACTGGCATCAATCTCAAGAGATTGAATCAGATCTAATAAAACAGGAAGTGAAGGAATCGTTCTCCCATTTTCAATCCTGGAAACAAGACCATTGCTTACATTTGCTTTGAAAGCCAGTTCATTAATGGTTAAATTATTCTTTTTTCTAATATCCTTTAATCTCTTGCCGATACCTATTAAAAAGTCGTTCATACGCTATGCAATTTAACCTGAATTATTTTTTCATCATTATATTCAAACAAAGGTAATATTATTCTATAGAGTT
Source organism: Chryseobacterium sp. GVT01B (assembly GCF_019970045.1). GTDB lineage: Bacteria > Bacteroidota > Bacteroidia > Flavobacteriales > Weeksellaceae > Chryseobacterium. The sequence goes on along the minus strand of NZ_JAHXYI010000001.1, from coordinate 64,508 downwards.
TAGGTACAGGAGGGAATCAATTCATTGAAAATTATTATTTGCTACTTGATCCTCTGAGATTCTTCACTTTTTCTCCCCAGGAAAATTTCCCTATTTTTGTAAAACTCCTTATTTCATTTATGAAAAAAATTATTCTTATCGAAGACGAAACCAGTGTAGTATCTTTCATTAAAAAGGGACTTCAGGAAAATGGATATGAAATTTCTGTAGCTTTTGACGGGCGTACAGGAGTACAGTTGGTGCAGGCTAACGATTTTGATCTGGTAATTTTAGACATTATGCTTCCGGAAATGAATGGTCTGGATGTATGTAAAGAAATAAGAAAAACGAATCAGAGTGTTCCGATTTTGTTTTTAACGGCATTGGGAACTTCTGAAAATATTGTTCTCGGACTGGAAAGCGGAGGAGATGATTATCTGGTGAAACCTTTCAAATTTATTGAGCTGGTTGCCCGTGTGAAGTCTTTGCTAAGAAGAAGTAACAACAATGGTCCGCAGGAAATCACTGAACCGGAGCCGGATAATGAACATGTTTTTCAGTTTTCGGATCTGATGGTGAATGATTATACAAAGAAAGTAACCCGTGCGGGAGAAGACATTTCTCTTACTTCCACAGAATATAAACTCCTGTTGTATTTCCTGAATAATCCTGAAAAAGTAATTTCCAGAGCAGAAATTCTGGATGCAGTCTGGGGAGTAAACTATGAGCTGGGAACCAATGTGGTAGATGTATATGTCAATTATTTAAGGAAAAAACTGGATAGCCAGGATGATAATAAGTTGATTCATACCGTGATAGGAATGGGATATGTGTTGAAAAAAACATAATAGATGTTTAATAAAGTCATTACAAATCAGACCAAAACGATGGTGCTTTTAATGTTGGTTTTTACAGCCATCATATTGTTGTTCAGTGGTTTGGTGTACTTTTCTATCGTTAATTTTTCACATCAGAGGTTTTATGAACTCCTGAAAATCAGGACAGCTACCATAGTTCAGATTGAGAAAAGCAAAGACCATCTCGACCTTCCGGAAAATTATGTTCTCAACAGTTTGAATGATGAAGAGCTTCCGATGGAAAAAGATTATGTTTTTGCCGTCCCTTCCGATTCCAATTTCAAAAAAATATCTCAGGAAGTTCATATTCCTGCTTATTTCTTTAAAAATATCATTAAAGAAGGAGAGTCCAATTATAATGATGAAGAATTCTATTATATAGGACAGAGTTTCAGGTATGATGATAAAGATTATATCGCAATCGCTTCTGCCAAAAACCATTATGTGGTTTATTATCTCGGATTTTTAAAAAGAACACTGATTACGTGTATCGTACTTTCATTATTCTTTAGTATGATCTTCTCTTTTTATCTGTCCAAGACCTTATTCAGACCCATCTTAAAAATTACAGGAAAAGTAAAGGAAATCAGTTCTGAAAATCTTCATTTAAGACTGGAATCACAGCCTGATAATAAGGAACTGAATGAATTGGTGGATACCTTCAATGATATGCTCAACCGTATTGAGACCTCGTTTGAAACCCAGAATCACCTGATCGGAAATGTTTCTCACGAATTGAGAACCCCTCTTACATCCATCATGGGAGAAGCCGATGTTGCCCTTTCCATCAGCAGAACTGCCGATGAATACAAAGAAACTCTGGGAATTATTCTGGACGAAGCCGAAAAACTGGATAAAAAGATTAAAGCATTATTAATGATTGCCCAAACCGGATTCGACGGAAAGATCCAGAAAATGGATAAGGTAAGAATTGATCAGCTTCTTTGGGACGTTATTGAAACACTTAGGAGAATTGATTCCCGAAACAATATCTATCTTGATATCAGTATGCTTCCCGATAATCCTAAAAAACTAAAAGTTCAGGGGAACGAACAGTTATTACATCTTGCAGTGGCTAATATCATCAGTAATGGATGTAAGTATTCTAATTTTCAGCAGGTTAAAGTTTCTCTCGGAGCCACCAATACAGATGTGTATATTATTGTAAAAGATAATGGAATCGGAATTCCGGAAGTAGAAATGAACAAAATCTACGACCCATTCTTCAGAGCCTCTAATACGAACAACTATGAAGGCTACGGAATAGGACTTCCGTTGGCCAGAAATATCGTAAGAATGCATCATGGCGAACTGATTGTAAGTTCACATGAGAATCACGGAACAACCGTACAGATGAAGTTCCCGAATTTCTATAGTATGCAGAAAGGGGAAGAAATAAACAAGTAAGAATCTCTATTCTAGTTTTTTACTCATTTTTAATTTGTTTTATTCTGAAAAACAGATGTTTGTCTCCTTTTTTTGATTTTAATTTTTTCCTATATTAAGTCCACTTAACAATTTTCTAATCTCATTTTAATCTCTTTAATCACATTTTAATTCCATTCCAAAGATCTTCTAATTTGGTCGTTCTAGTTTTGTATCATCAAAAAAGATAAACACAATACAAAATAATAAAGAACATGGCTAAAACAATTTTAATTGCGACAGATTACTCTCTTGAGTCATTGAACATATTGAAAAAAGTACTTAAGGAGAAAGATGCATCAGAAGATCAGAACCAATATAATATCCTCCTGACTTCCGGATATGATGCCGGAGATTCTATCAGAGACCTTTTATTCACTACCAAAACATCTGTTTTCAATAAAATCAGACCTGCAGAATTCTGTGATGCTTTTGGAATTATCAGTAATAAATATCCTCATCTGGTTAATAAAATCATCTGTGATGTCTTTACGGGAAGTTTCCAAAGAACATTCAATCAATATGTAAAAGCAGAAAATATTGAAGAGGCATATTATTCTCCATCTATCAAAAGTAAAGGAAAGGGCAAGTTTGATCTGATTCCTTACATCAAAAAATGCAAAGAGCTGCAATCCCATGAAATTACCGTTGAAGTAAGAGAGAGACTTCCGGAAAGAGGAAGACTGGCAGAGATCTTTGTAGAGGTCTAAATAAACACAAATTTAAAAAATAAAAAAATGTTAAGAAATTATAGTAACAGCAGGACACTGGGAGACAATATCAGGTTGGGGACGCTGACTGCCTTCACGGCGGGTACTATAAACATTGCTTCCCTATTGATATTTCTTTCTTTTACATCGAATGTAACGGGACACTACGCTATTTTAGCTGCAGAAATAAGTAAAGGAAACTGGACACAGGTAGCTGTGGTAGGCGGATGGATCTTTTTATTCTTCTTCGGAAGCTTCCTGTCTAACTTTATTGTAATCAACTTTAATAAGAAAAGTAAATATTTTGCCCATTCTATGCCCATTGTGCTGGAAATCATATGTCTTCTGTTTGTAGGAGTATATGGGCAGTTTTATTACCAGAAAACATTAGAAGAAACAGAATATTTAGTAGCATTGATGCTTTTCGCTACCGGACTGCAAAACGGTCTTACCGCAAGTATTTCCAACTTCTCTGTGAAAACAACCCACCTTACCGGGACAACCACCGACTTAGGAATTCTGGTGTCTATGTTTACACAGAAAAAATACAGAAAAAACGGAGAGCTGATTGGCAGAGCAAAACTTCTGATGAGTATTATGCTTGCTTATGTAATGGGAGCTGTATTCTCAGGAATGACCTATTACTATCTGGAATTCAGGGTGTTCTATGTGATCAGTATATGTTTGTTGATCGTAATCGGGTATGATGCCTATAAAATCCATATCCGTCATTTCAATACAAAGTACAGATACAGCAGGATTTATAAAAAGCCGAATCTTTTTGCTTACCTGTATGATAAAATCCATGGAATTCCTAAAAGAGAGAAGAAAAGAAAGCTTGTCTTTGAGGATTAAAATATAAAACACACTATTAATTTTTTGTATAAACTAGCTGTAAGTGCCCTTATTTTATTATAGAATAGGGGCATTTTTCTTAAAAATTAACTTAAATATCTCTGAATGTTTTGTTTTTGTCCTGTTTTTCATGGCCGCTGGAATGAAAATTTTCGGATTGAAGCAATTAACTTGCTAACGCCCTTCATTACAAACATTAAAAAAATTGATTGGGGATAAACAGGCAAAAATGTTGATAATTAAATATTAAATCACAGTTTTGGTATTTTAATTCCCGTTTCCATTGACTATTTTTGTAAGTTGATTTACGTTTTATGTCAGATATTATTCAGCTTTTACCGGATCATGTAGCCAACCAAATTGCAGCGGGAGAGGTGGTGCAGCGGCCTGCATCCATCGTGAAAGAACTTTTGGAAAATGCTATTGATGCAGATGCAACGAAAATTGAACTGATCATCAGAGATGCCGGTAAAAACCTTATTCAGGTGGTAGATGACGGAAAAGGAATGTCCGAAACAGATGCCCGTATGGCATTTGAAAGACATGCCACCTCCAAAATCAAAGGAACTGAAGATATCTTTAAGATCGCTACAAAAGGTTTCCGTGGTGAAGCGCTGGCATCTATTGCAGCAGTTTCTCAGGTGGAGCTCAGAACGAAACAGAAAGACACATCTATCGGTACCAACATTTATATTGAAGGAGGAGTTTTCCAGTTTCAGGACCCGGTTCAGACAGCAGACGGATCAAACTTTTTAGTAAAAAATCTTTTCTATAACGTTCCTGCAAGAAGGAAGTTTTTAAAAAACAATAATATTGAATTCAGACACGTAATTGATGAATTTCAGCGTGTTGCACTAGCTCATGAGAATCTGGAATTTTCCCTCTTCCATGATGATGAAGCTGTTTTCAGGTTGAGAAAAGGAAGTCAGATGCAGCGTATTGTAGATGTTTTTGGAAGAAAACTTCAGCCGCTTTTGATTCCTATTAAAGAAGATATTATCTGGTGTAAGCTTCATGGGTTTGTTGCCAAGCCTGAAGGAGCCAAGAAAGCAAGAGGAGAGCAATTTCTTTTTGTGAACGGAAGGTATTTCAGAAGCCCATACTTCAATAAAGCGGTACAGGAAGCCTTTGAAGGATTGCTTCAGCCGGGATATGTACCTTCATTTTTTCTTTTTCTGGAGCTTGATCCGGAGAAAATTGATGTGAATATTCATCCACAGAAAACCGAGGTAAAGTTTGAAGATGAACATCTTATTTTTGCTTTACTGCGCTCAACCATCAAAAGATCTTTAGGAATTTATAATGTTTCTCCAAGCCTTGATTTCGACAGAGATCCGGAATTGGATGAAATGATGAATAAACCCATTCCAAGCAAAGGAAACGGTGGTGGAAGTGGCTTTGTAAAGATGCCGGAAATTATCGTAGATAAAGATTATAACCCGTTCCTTGAAGAAAAAAATGTGGTACATCCGGAAGAAATTCAGAACCTTACGGAAATGTATCATCAGAATATTACTGCTGAGCCTTCAAAGATCAATTTATTTGAAGATGAAGATTTTGATGAAGACCTGATGAGGCTTCCGAACGGCTACTGGCTTTTCAATAAAGGAGATGTGACATTGATGCTGGATCTCGGAAGAATGCACAGGTTATTGGTTTCTGAAGGAAATAAATCTACCAGAAAATCAAACACAAACAGCCACGCTCTTCTTTTCTCTCTGGAATACCATATGAATGAAATTGAGAAGGCAAAATACAATTCGTTCAAAAAATATCTTCCGGAATTAGGGTTTGACATGAAAATTGCTCATGAAAGTGTACTTCGAATAGATTCTCTTCCTGAAGGACTGAAAGAAACCCAGGCAATGCAATTCCTGGAAAACCTTTTTGAGATCCTGGAATACAAGACAGAAGAAGAATTTTTGCAGTATTACCATAATCAATGGAACAAAATGCAGTCGAAGTCAAGATTCGACTTTATTTATAAAAAAGATGCGGAACAGCTTATTAAAGACTTTACAGCATTAGGCTTCCCGGAATTTTTACCGGATGGAAAAAGATGCTATTACGAAGTTCCGTTTAATGATTTTAAAAACAAATTTTAAAAAATTATGTTTAACAATATACCGCCGATTACAAGAAATATTATTATTATCAATGTTATAGTATTTATTGTTACTTATTTTATGGGTAATCAGATGATTGATTATCTCGCGGGCTTTTATCCGTTCTCACCTTTTTTCCATTCATGGCAGGTTATTACCCATATGTTCATGCACGGAAGTATCATGCATATTTTATTTAATATGATGACTCTTTTTAGTTTTGGGCCCATTCTGGAGCAGACATTAGGAGACAAAAAGTATCTGATTTTATATTTTGCTAGTGGTTTAGGAGCATTTTTCCTTTTTAATTTGTGGAATTTTGTTGAAGTTCAGCAGCTTTCGCGTGAGCTGGAGCAGCTTGGATTTAATGTAAATGCATATTTGTCTGGTGCCAGTGTTGAGTTTGCTGGGAATACAGATTCCATTCTTAAGCAAAAAGAATTACTGGAAAGTTTCAAAGGTATTGTAGCCACGCCTATGGTAGGTGCTTCCGGTGCTATTTTCGGTGTCGTGGCGGCATTTGCAACGTTATATCCTGATTCTAAAATTGGAATCATGTTTATTCCGGTTCCGATTAAAGTAAAATATCTGTTGCCTATTATTGTTGTTGTTTCCGTATATCTCGGGCTTTCCGGCAATGGAGGCGGCATAGCTCACCTTGCTCACGTAGGTGGAGCTTTAGTAGGTTGGCTATTGGCACTCAACTGGAAAAAACATTTGTACCGTTTCAATTAAAATAATATTGTGAAGATTTTCCGACTCATACTATTCGTTCTGCATCTTGGGATTCTATTTTTACTGCTGGGCACATTATTGAATGCATATGTTCCACCGAAGGTTTTTCCGTGGTTTAACCTGCTTTCTTTAGGCTTTCCAGTGCTTATGATCCTTTATATTATTCTGACAATTTTCTGGGTTTTAAGCTGGAAAAAAAGAGCGTTTGTATTTATGTTTGCAGGTCTTGCTTTTATTAATCCTGTAAAACATTGGGTTAACTACTCTGATAAAAAAGGAAATTCTGAAATAAAAGTAGTTTCTTTCAATACCAGAGCTGGTGGCAGAGGAAACAAAGAGATTGCTCCTTATCTGAAGTCTCAGAATGCAGATGTTCTTTTTTTACAAGAAGATGCTGGTAAAGATTATCAGTTTGAGGGATATCAGAAAGCAAATCCCGGAGGCGGGTTAACGATTTTAACAAAGCATAAAATCATTAAGCAGCAGATCATAGATCCGCAAGATGAAAATGTAAGAATTCCTGGATTACAGGTTGACATAGAAATTAACGGTAGGATATATAGATTCATTGATGTTTATCTTAATCCTTTCCGGTTCGAAAAAGATATGGTGAAACTTAACGGAAATACCGACACCAACGAACAAAAAATAAAAGATGTTGTTAAAAGGCTCATTCCCACCTTTAAAAAACATCAGGAACAGGTTAGTTTAATTCATAAAGTAATTGAAAATTCACCTTATCCGGTCATCCTTGCCGGAGACTTTAATTCTGTCCCCAATTCTTACGAATATTACCATTTATCAGATGGGCTTGAAGATGCATTTTTAACGTCTGGAAAGGGCAGTGCGACAAGTTTTCACGATTATAAATTTCCAATCAGAATCGACTATGTCTTTTCTTCAAAATCATTAGAGGCAATATCTTACGAAGTTGACCGTTCTATAAGTATTTCAGATCATTATCCTGTCATCGTGAAATTTTCCGCGGAGAATAAATAATCATAAAAAGAGTTAAAATTGTCTGCTTGGTAGGATTTTTGTTGAAAGAAAACCGTACCAAGACCGTTTTTTCATGAAGTCGAATCAGATATTACTATTTATACATATCGTTATTGCTGTGTTGCTGTTAAGCACATTAGGGAATGCATGGATTCCGCCTAACCTTTTGGGCAATCTTAATCTTCTCTCACTTGGTTTTCCCTATCTGATACTGGCGCATATAATTCTTACACTGATCTGGATTTTTAAGAAACAAAAAATAGCAATCGCATTTGCATTAGGTACACTTATTTTCTATAACCCAATCAGACGATGGATCAACTTTTCTCCAAAAACGGAAAATGGGAAAACAATTCGGGATATTAAAGTATTGACATTTAATGTGAAATATGGAGAATACGGTTGGGATAAAGTGAAAAATTACATTAAAGAACAGGATGCAGATATTATTCTTGTACAGGAAAAAGATACCAACCGCGCTATAAAAAGAGACCTTATAAAATACCCGTCAGTTATTCTTAAAACAAAACATAAAATTGTAAGACAGGCAGAACTGATTGATGAGAAAGCAAGAGGAAATTCATTTTATGCTGATATAGATATTAATGGAAAAGTAATCAGAATTATTAATGTTTATCTTGAACCTTTCAGACTTAATAAGTCTATGTTTACGAAGCTTGACGGCTTAGGTTTTGGAAACGTTTCTCAACTGCTTTCGCATATGACCCCTACATTTCAGGCTCATGAAGATCAGGTGAAAAGAATCAGAAAAATGGTAGATTTATCGCCTTACCCTGTTATTTTAGCCGGAGATTTTAATTCTGTACCCAATTCTTATGAATATTATAATCTTGGAAAAGACCTTCAGGATGCCTTTTTGGTGGCGGGAAAGGGAAGTGCAAGCAGTTTTCATGACTATAAAGTGCCTTTGAGAATTGATTATATTTTCAGTTCAAAATCCATTATTCCTTTAAGCTATAAAGTAGACCAGTCTGTGAAATTATCGGATCACTATCCTGTAATTGCAGAATTTCTGCTAAATTAGTTCCATGAAAAATATACTGTCTGCGATTTTTATTTTCACAATCCTTTTCACTGCATGTTCCAAGAAAGAAACTCCGGGATTTGCTGCTGAGCAGGAAGTTAAGATGAATTATGATACTGTTGCTGTTGATTCCTTTTCCACAGGTGCTGTTTCAGTAGATATTGCCCGCAAGATAAGAATGTCTTCTCCTCAATATCTGGATTCTGTAAAACAGGCTAAAAAACTTCAGGAAGAAGAGAATAAGCTAAAAGCAGACGCAGAAAAGAAACAGAAACCTGCAGAAACACCTTCAACTCCAGACTCTAAAACACAATAATGCCAATATCATTAAAAAAATATATAATATGAAAAAACAAATTCTTGCCGCAATAGTGATCTCAGTATTCACTGTAGCATGTACAAAATCAACAACAAAAACAGAACAGGTAGAAAACGCTGATGGGTCAGTTACTACAACTACTACCACCGTTACAGAAACGCCAAACACTGTTGATACTGCAAAAATCAACAATGCAAAAGAAGATGTTAAAGCAAAAGTAGATGCCGCTGGAAATAAGATTGATGATGCAGCTCAAAAGGCTAAAGATAAAATTGATGCAACAGCCGATAAGACGAAGCAGGATCTTCACAAAGCCGGACAGGATATCAAAACCGAAGCCAATAAAGTAGGTAAAGATATTAAAACCGGAGCTAAGGAAGTAGGACAGGATGCTAAAGAAGTTGCCAAAAAAGGAGCTTCAAAAGTAGAGGAAGCTGCGAAAAAAATGAAAGAAGATTTAAGTAAATAAAAAAAAGCCGTAATTCTAATTGAGTTACGGCTTTTTTATTAATTGACTAGAAAGGATATTCTAAGTCTTTATTTATTCATTTCCAGCAAAGGTTCAATATATTCTCTGTCGTTGCTTAATCTTGGCACTTTATTTTGTCCGCCAAGTTTTCCTTTAGCTTCCAGCCAGTGATAGAAAAGATTGGTTTTCGCGATGTGTACGATAGGCCTTTTAAGGGTCATATTGTTGTATCTCTTCGCTTCATAATCAGAATTAATAGTCTTTAAATGCTTATCAAAAGCATCAATAAAGTTATCCAGATCATCCGGATGCTGACTGAATTCAAAAATCCATTCGTGTGCACCTCCTTCGTTTCCTTTCATAAAGACAGGAGCTCCTGTGAAATCCGTGATTTGTGCTCCTGTAACTTCACAGGCTTTTGAAAGAGCAGATTCTACATTGGTAATCATCAGCTCTTCACCAAAAGCATTGATATAATGTTTGGTTCTTCCTGTTATTTTAATTCTGAATGGGTTTGTTGATGTAAAGACAACAGTATCACCAATCAGATATCTCCACAAGCCGCCGTTGGTTGTGATAACCATTGCATAATTTTTTCCTACTTCCACATCTTCCAGGCTTACCACTTTTGGATTCGAAAAATGGAACTGATCCATAGGAATGAATTCGTAAAATATACCGTAATCCAGCATCAGCAGCATTTCGTCACTGTCTGATCTGTCCTGTATCCCGAAGAAGCCTTCAGAAGCATTGTAAATTTCGTAGTAATTGATGTTTTTTCCGATGATCTGCCTGAATTGCTCCCTGTAGGGCTTGAAACTGATTCCACCGTGAAAAAACACCTCCAGATTCGGCCATAGTTCTGAAATACTTCCGATATTGGTTTCCTTTAATACTTTTTGAAGAAGAACCATCATCCAGCTTGGTACCCCAAGGATACTTCCCACATCTTCATTTTTTACTTCAGAGGTAATTGCTTTCAGTTTGCTTTCCCATTCTCCCATCAAAGAGACCTTTTTGCTTGGAGTGGTGGTAATTTCTACCCAAAACGGAAGATTATCAATTAAAATAGCGGATAAATCGCCAAATTTTGTGTTAAAGTCAGCATACAATTCAGAACTTCCTCCTAAACGTAAATTTTTATAATTAAAAAGCTGGTTTTCGGGATGGTTATTGGCGTAAATGGATACCATGTCCTTTCCTGCCTTCATATGACAGTATTCAAGGCTCTCTGCAGAAATAGGGATGAATTTACTCTTGGCATTGGTAGTCCCCGATGATTTGGCAAAATGTTTAATGAGCCCGGGCCAGCTTACATCCTTTTGTCCCTGTCTTGCTTTTTCAATATAAGGTTCCATTTCTTCGTAGGTAACGATCGGAACTTTGTTTTTAAAATCCTGATAACTTGATATAGAGTTGAATCCGTATAATTTACCGTATTCCGTATCTTCAGCATGAAACAACTGAGAAAAGAGTATACCTTTCTGAGTCTCAATGGGATGGTCCATGAAATTCTGTATCTGATCTATCCTTTGACGGATGAACCAGTTAACTACGGTATTGAAAAGTGCTTTGGTTGCCATTCCAACAAATATAATGATATTTGAATTTTCTGAGAATTTTTTACAGGATTAAATAAAAAAACCGTTACAAAATATGTAACGGTTTGATATTTAGATTATTGTTTCTTAGCAATATTCATCATATGCAGCCTGAAGGTTTGCTGCGATAGCTCCCGCAGGGTTCCCTTCGATGTGGTGTCTTTCCAGCATGTGAACCAATTCACCATCTTTGAAAAGTGCTACACATGGAGAACTTGGAGGGAATGGAGCAAGGTGTTTTCTTGCCTCTGTTACAGCCTCAGTATCAAATCCTGCAAATACAGTTGTTAAATGATCAGGTTTCTTATCTCCAGTCAAAGAGTATACAACTCCTGGTCTTGCAGCACCTGCAGCACAACCACATACGGAGTTAATAACCAATAATGTAGTTCCGGACTGCTTCAAGGCATCTTCTACCTGAGTTGGAGTTGTTAAGTCCTGGAAACCTTTATCTGTAAGCTCTGCCTTCATAGGCATTACTAAATCTGTTGGGTACATATATTTTGTTTTTATCTGTACAAAGTTACGCATTTCTTTGCGTTTGTTCAATATATAAAAACTATCAATCGATTAGTCATATAAAATTAATCAAATATTAATATTGTAATAATATTCAAAAAAATGTGAATTAAGACTAGGAATAATGGAAAATTATTATTAATTTTGAAATGATTCTGAAAAACAAACGACCATGAAAAAAACATTTAAGGCTTTCCCTCAAGCAATCAATCACTTAAATACGCTATGAAATATGGTAGTATCTTAATTCTTTTTGCAGTTTAGAATCAAAACTGATTAACAAACTTTAATATCCAAAAGAAAGTGAAGCCCGGAACTGAAAAGTTCCGGGCTTCTTTAATCAAATCGATATGCAAAGGTTGTATATCCTAATATAAATAGTTGATAGAAAATAAGTTGAAGGGTTATGGATATGCCATCAACGGTTAGCTTTCAACTAAGACAGCAGCTTTTTGGCCATCTCGGAAATACTTTTTCCGTCTGATTTTCCGGCTAATGCTTTTGATGCTGCTCCCATTACCTTCCCTAAATCTTTGATAGATTCGGCTCCGGTTTCAGAAATAATATTTTTAATTTCTGTTTCAAGTTCTTCAGCAGAAAGTTGTTTAGGTAAAAACTTCTCAATTACTTTCATCTGAGCTTCTTCTACTTCTGCAAGATCCTGTCTTCCCTGAGCGGAAAACTGCTCAAAAGAATCTTTACGCTGCTTGATCATTCTCTGAAGAATAGCAATTTCCTGCTCTGCAGAAACTTCAGCACCTCTTGCTTCTGTCTGTAAAAGAAGAATCTGAGATTTTACAGCACGAAGAGAGTCCAGAGCTATTCTGTCTTTTTCTCTCATGGCTGTTTTTATAGCTTCGCTTATTATATTTTCTAAACTCATGTTATTTTTATTTGTACTAACGTAAAAAGTATTAATGTATAGATGAATCGATATGTAAAATCATTAATACATTTTACATCAATACATTAATACGCTTGTTTTAATCTACGTCTTTATTTAAAAATCTGTTTTCTCTGATCTGCATAGAGCCATTGTTATCAGACAGATACGTGTTGATGTTCTGATCTGAAGCATTGGTTCCGTCAATCGAAATATTTTTTCTTTTGAAAGCAGGAATAGATTCAAATTCACTCGTGCTGTCAAAGCTTTGGTAGCGGGAATTGAATTCTTTCAATTTATTTCTTCTTTCAATCACTCTGTCCTGGTCAATCGTTTTATTCACAAAAGTGAATTCTGATTCTTCAGTTTTCGGAGTTTCAATTTCTGTTTTGTTCTCAAAAGAAGTTCTTGTTTCAGCTTTTGGTTCTTCCTGTTTCTGGTAGAAGGTTTCAATCTTCTGAGCCGGTTCTGCTACAGCAGCATTGCTTGGGTTGTTAAACTCTGCTTTTGGCTGTCCGAAATCGGTATTAGGCTCATTTCTGACAGGTTCGTTTACAAAGAAACTGAATTCAACAGGTTTTTCTTCTGCAAAAGAGCTGTTGAAAGTACTTCCAGACTGTGGCTCATCTTTTTTATTTTCGAAATCAAATGAGAAAGACTGAATTTCCAGATCATTTGGATCTTCATTCTCTTCGTCAATAGAAAATAAACTGTATTCCTGCTCAACTTCTTCTTCGTTTTTCCAAGCCTGTTCGGGAGTATTAATATCTTCCTCTTTATCAGAGAATTTAATTTCGGGTTTCACCGGTTCTTCTTCAAGAATCATTTTTTTTTCAATAGATGTCACCTTGAACTGTGTGCTGTGGTCTTCATCATCTAATCTGAAATGATTGGCTCTGCTTGAATCATACGTTGTATCAGGTGCAGACTCTCTTTCCTCTCTTGTTTTGAAAGGAGAGTTTTTAGGAGCGTCAAAGCTGTCATTAAGACTGATTCTGATTTTCTCTGTAGGTCCTGCAAATTTCTTGTTCTCGTTAGAGAATCCTGTTGCAATAACAAGAACGCTTACTGCATCTCCTAATTCTTCATCAGCTCCCACCCCGAAGATAATATCTGCTGTGTTTCCAGCTTCTTTCTGAATGTGGTCCATGATGATACCAATCTCATCCATGGTTACTTCTTCAGCACCACTTCTGATCAATAACAGAACGTTTTTGGCACCTGTAATCTTATTATCATTCAATAACGGAGAATCAAGAGCTTTTCTTACCGCTTCTTCGGCTTTATTTTCACCTGAAGCAGTTCCTGTAGACATCAAAGCGGTACCTGAATTCTGAAGTACAGATTTAGCATCTCTAAAGTCAATGTTTACATCAAAGTAACCTGTAATAACTTCTGCCATTCCTTTAGCAGCATTGGCTAAAACTTCATCGGCTTTTGAGAATCCCTGCTTGAATCCAAGGTTTCCGAACTGCTGTCTCAGTTTATCATTGTTGATTACAATTAATGAATCAACATTATTTTTTAGTTTATCAAGACCATTTTCAGCCTGATCCAGTCTTCTTTTACCTTCAAAACTGAAAGGCACAGTAACAATACCTACCGTTAGAATTCCCATGTCTTTTGCTACTTTAGCAATGACAGGAGCGGCTCCGGTACCGGTACCACCACCCATTCCGGCAGTGATAAACACCATTTTGGTGTTTTGTCCCATAGCAGCTTTAATATCTTCAATACTTTCGATTGCAGATTTCTCTCCAACCTCAGGGTCTGCACCTGCTCCAAGACCTTCTGTGATTGTGGTTCCTAATTGAACTTTATTAGCAACCGGGTTATTATCTAAGGTTTGAGCATCTGTATTACAAATCACGAAATCTACTCCGTGAATTCCTTTCTCGTACATGTGCTTCAGAGCGTTGTTTCCACCGCCCCCTACACCGATTACTTTTATGATGGATGAATTTCCTTTTGGCAAATCAAATGAAAATCCTTGTGTACCTATATTTTCCATAACTATACTTTTAATAATTATAATTGATATCTGATCAATGATAATTGATAAGGAAAAGATCGTTTATCGCTTATCATTCATCATTTATAATTTACTCTACTTCTTCAAAGAATTTTTTTACTTTTTCCATAAGCGACTGCCCGAAGGTCAATTTCGCCTTTCTGTTCTCCTGTCTTTCATTCTCAAAAGACTGCTGCTCCTGAACAGGTGCTGCCTGCTGAACCTGCTGAACCGTTTCTGTCTGTACTGAAGCGGTTTCCTGCTTTGGCTGTTCTGCAACAACTTCTATGATTTCGTCAGCATTCTGTTTTTTGTCTCTGATCTTTAAACTCTCCATCAGTAACCCGATAGAGGTAGCAAATTCAGGGCCTTTCAGGTACTGATTTTTATCGTTGGCGATATATTCATTCGCAAAACCGATTCTGCTGTCAAAACCTGTGGTATAATTGGCCAGCTGACGAAGATGTTTTAAGTTTGAACCACCGCCTGTAAGAACGATTCCGGCAATAAGCTTTTTCTTTTGTTCAAAAGCACCATAAGCTTTCAGTTCTGTATTAACCATTTCCAAAACTTCTTCTACTCTTGCATTGATGATCTGTGCTAAAGTTTTTAAAGAAATTTCTTTGTCCGGTCTGCCGTGAAGCCCCGGAATGGTTACAAAAGTACTGTCTTTTTCTAATTCGGGAACAGCCGAACCAAACTTTACTTTAAGTTGTTCTGCATGTTTCTCTATAATGGAACAGCCTTCTTTGATATCTTCGGTAATAATTCCGCCTCCGTATGGAATCACACAGGTATGACGGATGATATTATCTTTAAATATCGCAATGTCTGTTGTACCACCACCAATGTCAACAATGGCAACACCGGCTTCTTTTTCTTCTTTTGTAAGAACAGCTTCTGAAGATGCCAATGGTTCTAAAGTAAGGGCTTCCATTTCTAATCCGGCTTCACGAACGCATCTTGCAATATTTCTGATGCTGCCCATCTGGCCTACTACAACGTGGAAGTTGGCTTCTAAACGCTTTCCATGCATCCCGACGGGTTCCTGAATTTCACCCTCGGAATCCACTTTATATTCTTGAGGAAGTACGTGGATAATTTCTTCTCCAGGAAGCATCACCAGCTTTTTCACCTGATCTTTTAATGCTTCAATGTCATCGTCTGTAATAAATTTATCAGGATGTTCACGCATAATATAATCGGAGTGCTGCAGAGAACGGATGTGTTTTCCTGCAATACCTACCGTAACTTTGCGGATAGGAACGCCTGCACTGGATTGTGCTTCGGATACTGCAGCCTTGATTGAATTAATAGTCTGTGAAATATTATTCACAATACCCTTATGAACACCAAGACTTTTAGCTTTTCCTACACCGAGAACTTCTATTTTCCCGTGTGCATTCCTTCTTCCGACAATCGCGACTATCTTTGTTGTCCCGATGTCCAGACCTACTGAATACTCTTGATTTTCCATTTTATATCGATTTGATTTTTTCTACTTTTTCCTTTTTTTCTCTAAGGATGATCTCCTATTTGTGTATTGAATGTCCAAAAGGACTTATTCTATTTTTACTTTTGTCTTTGGCTTGGACAAAGCCTTAGCACTTGATTTTTTCTCTGGTTTTTTTGCTTCTTTTGTATGTGCTTTTGTGCTTTCTTTTGTTTTTGCAGGCGTGGGGCTTGTCTTTTTTGCTTCCGCTATCTTTGGCTTAGCATCTGTCTTCTTTGCTGCTGCCATTGGAGTAGGGGCTTTTGCCAGTTCCATTTTTCCTGCTTTTAAAATACTATCGTTTTCTTTAAAATAAGGGTTTAAAGTAGTAACAATCTGATTCTGGTATTTTACTGAAACCATGCTGTACTTCTGTGGATCCTGGTACACAAGATATTTTTCCACAAAGGTTTTAAATCCTTTTACTTTAAAGTCAATATTATCCAGATCTCCAATTTCTACCCGGTAATTTCCTTCACTTGTCAGAAGATTGTAGCTGTCTTTGCTTTTTGAAATTCCAATAAAATATTTCTTGCTGAAATCATCTTTATCGATCTTTTCTACCAGTTCTGCCAGTTTTTCATATTCATCCGGCTGTACATTTCCGGTTACCAGCATACATGGATGAGAATACGTTCTTGAAATGGGAAACTCAATCCCTTTTTCATCTACATAAAAGTCTTTTCCATCTTTATTAAGCCTGAAAACAGGTACTCTCTGCTTAATATCCAGATTCAGTTTTCCATTCAGGTTCAGATAGACATTGGCACTATCGACCGCCGGAAGTGCATTGATTCTTTTTTCTAAGGAAGGGATATTAAGGTCACCCACTTTTCCAGAAGGATTTTCTTTTTTTACAATCTCTCTGATATCTTTTTCATCAACAAAATAAACCGGAGTTTTTTCACTCATTTTTACAGAAATCTTATTGTCTGTAATCTGTTGGTGGCTGAATCTCTTCAACGAGAAACTCAGTAACAATCCAAGGATGATTACAGTGACAGCAATTTTTAATATTCTGTATTTATTTTTCATACATTTTTTGTATTCACGTATTTATGTAAAATGTATTCATGAATACTTAAATACATTATTACTTTTTACAATTTACTTATCCATTCACAGATAGCATCATACAGGGTGTCTATATTTCCTGCGCCTACAGTAAGAAGGATGTCAAAATCTTTTTCTTTTATTTTTTCAAAAGCATCGGATAATGTCGATACTTCTTTTTTATCTAATGTTACTTTTTCCAGCAGCCAACTTGAAGTAATTCCTTCAAAGTTTTCCTGAAGTTCTCTTGCAGGGTAAATATCAAGCAGAATAAGTTCATCTGCTTTGCTTAAACTTTCTGCAAACCCGTCCGCGAAATCTCTGGTTCTGCTGAAAAGGTGGGGCTGGAAGGCTACCAATAGTTTTTTATCAGGATAAAATGTTTTGATTGAGCCCATTACAGCATTGATTTCTGTAGGATGGTGGGCATAATCATCAATGTAAATTTTACCATTTTGATAAATATGTTTCGTGTATCTTCTTTTAATTCCTTTAAAATTGGCAATTGCCTTTTTCAGCGTATCAAAATCTGCGCCTAAATTATGCAGAATAGCCAGTGCTACAGTAGCATTCTCCACATTATGGATTCCCGGAATTTCCCAAACGAAATCCTTTATTGTTTCAACAGGAGTATGGAAGTCAAAATAAATTTTATCATGCTCCATACGCAGGTTGTCAGAATAGTAGTCTGCAGGTTCATTTACTGCATAGGTTTGGTGCCCTCTACCAATTTCCAGTCCTTTTCTTACAAAAAGCTGTTGGTCTTGAGGTACTAAAGCTGCAAACTGTCTGAATCCTTCTTCGATATGACTTTTATCTCCATAAATATCCAGGTGATCTGCATCTGTAGAAGTTACCACTGCCCAGTCCGGGGAAAGGTTAAGGAAGCTTCTGTCATATTCATCAGCCTCTACTACAGAATAAGTAGAACCATTGTACAGGAAGTTGGATTTAAAGTTTTCGGAAATTCCTCCTAAAAAGCATGAGAAAGGAAGATCTGCTTCTTTGCATAAATGAGCCACAAGAGTAGACGTTGTTGTCTTTCCATGGGTTCCTGCTATAGCAATACAGTCTGTATTTTCAGTAATTAATCCTAAAACCTTAGCTCGTTTCAATACTTCAAACTGATTTTCATTGAAATAATCCAATATTCCAAGCGTTTTGATGGCCGGGGTATAGATCACCAATGTGTCTTCTTTCTGAAGAGAAGTTATCCTTTCATCAATAAGGTCTTCAAAAACAATATCAATCCCTTCATTCATCAGATTCTGAGTCAATTTTGTATTGGTCTTGTCGTAACCCAATACTTTTTTTCCGGATGCATTGAAATAGCGCGCTAATGCACTCATTCCGATACCTCCGATTCCAACGAAGTAAAAAGTCTGATATGTTTGTAAAATGTTCATTTTTTTGTTTTGTATTGTTGTATTCATGTACAATGTATTCATGAGTATTGTTGTCATTAATACATTTTACAATGGTACTTTTTACAGTTTATTAAATATTTCGTCTACAATCTCTTTTGCAGCATTTGGCTTGGCAAAATATTTCAGATTGTCGGACATTTCTTTTCTTACACTTTCATTTTCGCAGATCTCTGATAATGTATTCCAGAATTTTTCCTGCATTTCAGAGTCTTTTATCATTCTGGCTGCATTTTTTTCAACCAGATTCATGGCATTTTTCGTTTGGTGGTCTTCCGCTGCAAAAGGGAAAGGGACCAAGAGTACCGGTTTTTGTGCCACTGCCAGCTCTGAAATGGCAATTGCTCCGGCTCTGGAAACGATGATGTCAGCTGCAGAATAAGCCAGTTCCATGTCTTTGATGAATTCAAGGATCTGAATGTTTTCGGTGGCTATATCTTTTGTTTCGTTTATAATATCTTTATAATCAAGCTTTCCTGTCTGCCAGATCAGCTGATAATCTTTATCTACAATTTGTTTTAAATGAGATTTCCAGGCATTATTCAATGTTCTGGATCCTAAAGAACCTCCTACAGAAAGAATGGTAAGCTTGTCTTTATTCAATCCCATTTTTTCTTTTGCCTGAGCGGTTTCCTGCATTCCTGAAACGATGTTCTCACGAATCGGATTTCCCAGGAATTTTATTTTCTCTGCCGGAAAACCTTCTACTTTCGGGTAAGCTGTAAAAACGGCTTTAGCTTTCTTGCTTAAGATTTTATTAGTTACTCCTGCATGGGCATTCTGCTCTTGTATGAAAATCGGAATTCCCATTTTGCTTGCTTCATAAAGGGCTGGTCCGCTGGCAAATCCTCCGGTTCCTACAGCAAAATCGGGAGCGAAGTTTTTGATAATCCTTTTAGATTTTGATAAACTTTTCAGAATCTTGAAAGGAAGTCCCAGATTGGATAACAGGTTTCCTCTGTCTATTCCTGCGATATCAATTCCTTCGATTTTATAACCTGCCTGAGGAACTTTTTCCATTTCCATTTTCCCGTTGGCACCAATGAACAAAAATTCTGCTTCAGGAAATCTCTTTCTGATCTCATCCGCAATGGCGATAGCCGGGAAGATATGTCCTCCTGTTCCTCCGCCGGATAATACTATTTTTAATTTTTTGTCCATTTTAAGCGATATCGTTTATTTCTGCTATACTTTGTTTTTTGCCCATTCCTTCTTCATCATAAATCTGGATTCTTGAGCTTATATTTAAAATAATACCTAACTGTAAATAGGTGACTAGCATTGAGGTTCCTCCATAACTGATCAAAGGCAGAGGCTGTCCTGTTACCGGGATCAGATTTACAGCAACGGCTATGTTTACCGAAAGCTGAATGAAGATCATCACTCCAAGACTGAGCACGAGCAACGATCCGAAAAATGCAGGCATCTTACTGGCAATCATCACGATCCTGATCATCATAATCAGATATAAACTGATTAGAAAAGCAGCTCCTATCACTCCGTATTCTTCTACAATGACAGCGAAAATAAAGTCGGAGGCAGATTGTGGAAGCATTTGTTTCAATGCGCTTTTTCCTGGCCCCATTCCGGTAATCCCACCGTGTACGATGGCTGCTTTGGCCTGCATTACCTGATAGTTTTTCGCTTTTACACTCTCATCATCTACATCGGCAGATTTTGCTTTGCTTGAGGTAAATGTTTCTACACGGCTCATCCATGTGTGAACACGGTTACCTCCGATCATGTTTGTATTCAGCGCTATTAATAAAAATAGAACAATGGCTACGAATGATGCTGAGATAAACCCTGCAATGTATTTCCAGTGAAGCTGTCCTATGACAAGAACCACAACGGAAACCATTAGAATCATTAATGCCGTGGAACCGTTATCCTTTGCTACCAATACGAAAACAAGCAGGATAGGTCCGAAAATATACATGATATTCTCTATCGGAAGCCTTTCTCTGGTGATCTTTTTGGTTAAATATCTGCACAGATAGATGATTAACATTAAAAAAGCAAATGATGAAGGCTGGAAGGAAATCGGTGTTCCCGGGATTTTAAGCCATCTGGAAGCACTGGCTCCGTCAATGGTCTGTCCGGTAAACATGGTGACAATCAACAGAACAATCATAAGGCCAAGCAGGATACTGCTGAGCTTTCCGATGTATTCATATTTTATGGTTCCTACCAGTCTCATAATGGCTAATCCTAAGACTACAAAGAACATATGTTTGATCACGTGACCTGTTGTGGTCCCGTTATTAACAATGTATTCGAGATTTGAACTTGCAGAGTATACCGGGAAAATAGAGAAGATGGAGATCACAAGGATAACCATCCAAAGTACTTTATCGCCCTTTAGAAATTCAAATCTGTTTTCTGTGTTCTGTTCGTCCATAATTATTGTATTCATGTACTGATGTAAAATGTATTGATGAAATTGATGATCATTAATACGTTAATACATTAATACTTTTTACATTTTTACTTTAATACCTGCTCTTTAAACTGGCGTCCTCTGTCTTCATAGCTTTTGAACAAGTCAAAGCTTGCGCAGCATGGAGATAGTAAAACAGTATCACCCTTTTTAGCCAGTGATTTTGAAATTCTCACGGCTTCTTCCATGCTTGAAGTATCATAAATAACCTCTTTTTTGTCTTTAAAGAAATCTATGATCTTCTTGTTATCTACTCCAAGGCAAACAATGGCCTTTACTTTTCTTTTGACTAAATCTTCAATTTCGGTATAGTCATTTCCTTTATCTAGTCCACCAACAATCCATACGGTTGGTGTTTTCATACTTTCCAGAGCGTAGTAAGTAGCATTCACATTGGTTGCTTTACTGTCGTTGATGTATTTTACACTGTCAATTTCAGTTACTAATTCCAATCTGTGTTCTACAGCCTGAAAGGTCATCAGTGAATGTCTGATGCTTTCATTGTTGATTTTTAATATCTTACCGGCAATAGATGCTGCCAAGCTATTGGCTACGTTGTGATTTCCCAATAGAGACAATTCATCAACTTTCATTGAGAATTCGTCTTTCATTTTTACCACAATCTCATCTTCATTCACAAAACCTCCTTCAGGTAGCTTCTCTTTTGTTGAAAAAGGAACCATTTTAGCCTTTATTTCAAGTTTTTCAAGAAGGTTTTTGCTCATTTCATCATCCTTGTTATAGATGAAGAAATTATCATTTTCCTGATTTTCAGTGATTCTGAATTTTGCCAGCGCATATTCTTCATAGTTGTAGTTGTACTGATCCAGGTGATCTTTTGACAGATTCAACAGTAAAGAAATATAAGGTCTGAAATTCTGAATATCATCCAACTGGAAAGAGCTTACCTCCAGCACATAATATTCATGGTTTTCATCTGCAACCTGCTTGGCAAAGCTATATCCTATGTTTCCTCCCAAACCTACATTCAATCCGTCATTTTTCAGGATATAATAGATCAGGGAAGTAGTGGTTGTTTTTCCGTTGCTTCCGGTAATGGCAATGATCTTGGCGTCTGTAAATTCAGAAGCAAATTCAATTTCAGAGGAAAGTCTGATTCCTTTTTCATGGATTTTATTGATGATGTCTGCCTTTTTCGGAATTCCCGGGCTTTTTACGATCCAGTCCGCATTTAAAATCTTTTCTTCATCGTGGTTTCCTTCTTCAAATTCAATTTCATTATCGGTAAGAAACTGCTTATAGTTATCCTTAATGGCTCCTTTATCTGAAAGAAATACTTCCAGACCTTTCTTTTTAGCCAAATAAGCAGCTCCGCATCCGCTTTCTCCACCTCCTAAAACAACTATTTTCATATTATTTTGATTTAATGATTAAAAGATTTAATGATTAAAAAAATTATTCAATGTTTCAATCTTTTAATTTTTAAATTGATTTTTATCTCATTTTTAATGTGATCAGACATACAATAGCCAGTATTACCCCGATGATGATCATTCTGTTTACGATTTTACTTTCGTGGAAACCTTCTTTCTGATAATGGTGGTGTAATGGTGACATTTTGAATAGTCTATTGTTCTGGGCATATTCCAGCCCGAATTTTCTTTTTCTGTATTTGAAAACTACGACCTGAAGCATTACAGATACGTTTTCAATTAAGAAGATTCCGCATAATACAGGAATCAGCAATTCTTTTCTTAAAATAATAGCTAAAACGGCAATTACTCCTCCAAGCATCAAACTTCCGGTATCTCCCATGAAAACTTGTGCAGGATAGGTGTTGTACCAGAAGAATCCGATCACGGCACCTACCATTGCCACGGCAAAAATGGTGGTTTCTCCCATATTAGGAAGGAACATGATATTGAGATAATCTGCAAAGATGATGTTCCCTGAAAGATAAGCGAAAAGAGCCAGTGTAAGCAATATAATGGCACTTGTTCCTGCGGCGAGACCGTCTATTCCATCTGTAATATTGGCTCCGTTTGAAACGGCTGTTACAATAAAGATGACAATAGGAATAAAGACAATCCATGCCCACTCATGGGCATCTTTATCATTCATCCAAAATAAAATTCCGCTATAATCAAACTCATTGTTCTTTGCAAAAGGAACGGTGGAAACGGTAATTTTTTCTGTAGGCATAAAGTTTTGTTCTACATTGTTTCTGTTCACCACTTTAGCATCGGCATATTTTCTTTTAACTGTAATATCCGGGTGGAAATACATTGTAATTCCGACAATTAGCCCTAATCCGACCTGTCCTACAATTTTGAATTTACCACTTAATCCGTCTTTATTTTTTTTGATTTTCTTTAAATAATCATCAAGGAAACCAATGGCTCCCATCCAAAACATTGAAACCAATAACAGTACAATATACACATTGGTAATTCTTGTAAACAGCAATACGGGAATGATGGTTGCCAAAATGATGATAAGTCCTCCCATGGTAGGAGTTCCTTCTTTTTGTTTTTGGCCATCTAATCCAAGATCACGTACCAATTCTCCCATTTGTTTTGTTCTCAGGTAATTGATTACTCTTTTTCCGTAGACAAGAGCAATAATCAGAGAGAATAATACAGCCATTCCGGCACGGAAGGAAATGTATTTCAACAATCCTAATCCCGGAACGTGAATTCCATGGCTGGTTAGATATTCGTATAGATAGTATAGCATGTTTCTGTTTTTTTATTATTTAAAAATTTAATTTATTTAAAGATTTAAAAATTGGGTTTCTCAATATTTTCACTTAAATACTTAATAAAGTTTGATATGTTTGAAGAGACCTCTCTTGAAAGGGTGATGATTTCTTCAGCTTTATTTTCGTCTCCTAATTTTAATCTTTTACTTACAATCAGCATACTTTTGACTTCAGCACAGCTGCCTTTCGCAATTTTTAAATATCTAATAAATTGTCTGTTGTTATTATATTCTGAGCCTTCTGCAATATTGTTGCTAATTGAAAAGCTCGCTCTTTTTATCTGGTTATTAAATTCAAATTCTTTTTCAAAGCTTGGATTTTGAAGAAACTCATAAACTTTTTGAATAAGGTCTAAACTTTTGATATATACAGGAAAATTTTCAAAATTCTTCGTCATTATCAAATTTTTAAATCATTAAATAAGTTTAATCTTTCAATCTATTTAGACATTAATTTCCAAAGCTCATTAATTACTTCTTTGTCATCAAAATGATGTTTTACACCATTTATCTCCTGATAGGTTTCGTGGCCTTTTCCGGCAACCAAAACAATATCTTTAGGTTCTGCAAATTTTATCGCCATCTTTATGGCTTCTCTTCTGTCCGGAATTGAAGTGTATTTGCTGAAGTTTTGAGGTTCAACGCCTGCTTCAATTTCTTTGATGATCTGTGTAGGATCTTCTGTTCTCGGATTATCTGAAGTGATGATTGCCAGTGTTGATTTTTTAGTGGCAATATTTCCCATTTCCGGTCTTTTGGAGTGATCTCTGTCTCCTCCGCAGCCGAATACGGTGATTAATCTTTCGTTTTTGGTTCTGATATCGTTGATGCTGTCCAGAATGTTTTCTAATGCATCCGGAGTGTGCGCATAATCTACGATAAAGAAAATACCACCATCGGATTTGAAAGTTTCAAACCTTCCGGAAACTCTTTTTAGTTTGCTGACTGCCTGAAGAATTTCGTCCTGTTCAAAACCAAGTTCTTCAGCAATTCCGAATACAAGCAGCAAATTGTATACATTGAATTTTCCGGTAAGGGTCGTCCAGAATTCTTTTCCGTTAAAGTTCAACAGCATTCCGTTGAAATCTACTTCTAAAAGCTTTCCGTGATAGTCTGCCATGGTTTTTAAAGCATAAGACTTCTTTTTAGCCTTCGTATTCTGAAGCATGACGTTGCCATTTTTATCATCTACATTGGTGATAGCAATAGCTGTATCTTCTAATTGGTCGAAGAATCTTTTCTTTGTTTTTAAATATTCTTCGAAGGTTTTATGATAATCTAAATGATCATGAGTAAGGTTGGTAAAGCCCGCTATTTTGAAGTGTAATCCTTCAATTCTGTTTTGAGCAATTCCATGTGAGCTTACTTCCATGAAGGCAAATTCACATCCTTTTTCTACCGCTTCAGCCAAAATCCTGTTGATCGTAATTACATCAGGTGTAGTGTGTGTTGCCGGGATAATTTCTTCACCAATTCTGATTTCAACAGTGGAAAGCAATGCAGAATCATATCCTAAGTTTTTGAAGACATCAAAAAGTAGGGTAGAAACAGATGTTTTCCCATTAGTTCCTGTAACGCCAATCAGTTTTATTTTCTGAGAAGGGTTTCCATAGAAGTTGGAAGCAAGATGTCCCAAAGCTTTAGAAGAATCTTTTACCTGAACATAGGTTACATTTTCAACCAATGTTTCCGGAAATTCTTCACAAACGATTGCTGCAGCACCTTTTTCAATAGCAGATACAATGAATGAGTGACCATCCACCACTGTTCCTCTCATTGCAATATAAAGAGAGTTTTCTGTAACCTTTCTGCTGTCGATCACCAATTCCGTAACCTCGCGGTTGTTATCACCGTGAATTTCCAGTACTGGGATTCTGTTTACTAATTCTGTTATAATCATTTTTATCAATAAGGCTCTGCCCTATTTTGGTTTAAATTGTCCTTACGGGACTTTGTTTTAGTTCTGCAGAGATAAATAAATTCTCTGATTTTTACTGATCGTTGTGCCTTCTAATGGGAATTGTTCTTTAATTCTTCCCACTCCTTTATAGTCGACACGATATCCTAAGTTTTCCAATTGCGGGATTACGTTTTTACCGATTAATCCTACGACATTTGGCATTTGCTTATCATTTACTGCTACTTTTACATTAGGCTCAACCATTTTACTCAGGTTTACCTTTTTGTCTACAAGCATTTCTTTTTCAATATTCTGAGGTGTTTTCAGGAATGTTTTACCTGCAATTTCCTTAAACACGGGTGCTGAAACGGGTCCCCCATAAAATCCTATTGATGTATTGGGTTCGCTGATCATTACATAACAGGTGTATTTTGGTGCATCTGCCGGATAAAACCCAGCGAATGATGCTCTGTATTTCATAGGGCCAGGCAGCCAGTATTCAAATCTTGCGGTTCCGGTTTTACCTGCCATTTTAAGGTTAGGAGTAAAGATGCTTCGTCCTGTTCCTTTTTCTACGGCTTTGGTTAAAGCACTGGTCATCATTTTAATAGCTTTTTCCGATGCCATTTTATTAACCATTACTTCAGGCTTGGCATTGTACATTACTTTTCCATCTTTCATGATTTTATCGATGAATAATGGCTTAAGCATTTTACCTCCGTTGGCAACTCCGTTGTAGAAAGTTGTCAATTGTAAAAGGTTGACGTTGGAAGAGTATCCGTAAGAAATAGATGCCAGTGTTGCAGCATTCCATCTTTTATTTTGTGGAGTGACAATCTTCGGTTTTGTGATTCCCGGAAGTTCGATATCCATTTTATCGAATAGTTTCCAGCGCTTCAGGTGATCAAGGAATATCTGAGGCTTTTCTGCATAATATTTTGTGATCAGTTTTGCAGTTCCTACATTACTGGATTTAGCTAAAACATCACTGATATCATACGTTCCTCCGCCGTGCCCGTCTGAAATTCTCTGTTTTGCGTAAGTCCAGACACCGTTTCCTACGTTTACAGTGGTGTTTTCATCAATGAAACCGTCATCCATTGCTGCCAGAAGCGAAATGGTTTTAAAAGTCGATCCCGGCTCAATATTATCTTTCAGGGCATAGTTGTAAGAGTCTTCGTAATCTCCTGAATCTGTTCTTCTTAAGTTAACAAGAGCACGTACTTTTCCGGTCTCAACCTCCATTACAATCACTGTTCCGTGTTTTGCTTCAAAATGGATCAGCTGTTTCTCCAGAGCGGAGTGTGCAATGTCCTGAATTCTAAGGTCTAAGGTAGTGTACACATCTTCTCCGTCTACAGGTTCCTGTACTTTCCAGAAGTCGATAGGTTTCCATTGAGAAGAATTGATTCTTTGTTCAAGCCTTTTTCCGTCAGTTCCTGTCAGATATTTCGAGAAAGCACCTTCCAGTCCGGATTTAAGCTCACCGTTATCCATACCAATGGTTCCGCCTCCGATTTCCGAAGTAGCCAATTCTCTTTTATAATTTCGGTCAACAATAAAACCTCCTTTATTTTTGCCTCTTTTAAAGATCGGAAACTTTCTGATTCTGTCGTATTGGTCAAAATCAAGACCTTTTACCAACGTGTAGTATTGGTTTTTCTTTTTCTTCTGCTCGTCAAATTTCTGTCTGAATTCTCCTCTGGATTTTCCGAACATTTTGCTCAATGAGTCCGTCAGCGCTCCGATATTATTGGAGTACACTGTATCTTTCATCGTTTTGAAGTCAAGATAGATATCATATCGCATCACTGTGGTTGCGAGAATAGAGCCGTCAGATGCAAAAAGATTTCCGCGGGCAGCCTTTAAAGTAGCTTCACGATAGTTTTTATTAATGTAATCGTCTTTAATTTCCTGAACATTGGTATTCTGAAGAATAACAATTCTTGCCAAGAACATTACAAACACGCACAAAGCTACCACTGCAAAGAGGTAGCCCCATCGTAACGTTTTCTTACGTTTATTGTCGTATTCATTTTGCTTTTGCATCTGTACTGTCCAGTTTTATTAGCAATTTGTGAGGGTGGTTTTCCAGGGTCATTAATGAATCCCGGGCGACCTCTTTCCCCAGCTCTGATTCCATTTTTACTTTGATCAGCTTACTCTGGGCGTAAGCGTTTCTTGATTTGTATTCTTCTGTTTCCTCCTTTAAGGCGTTTACAATTTTAATTTTTTTATTGACGAGATGGTTGGTATAAATCATGGCCATCATCAGTATAAACAACAGGAGAAAATACTTGTAATGTATTTTGATCTCATCACGATTCAGAAAGTTTCCTTTTATAATATCTATAAAAGTGAGTCTTTTCTGGGGGCGATTTGTTGTTCTTTTAGCCAAAGCTTTATTTATAATTGATTAATGATAAAAGATAATTGATATCGTTTATCACTTATGATTGATCATTTATACTTTTATTCCTGTTCTCATTTTGGCACTTCTTGCTCTTGAGTTTTCTTCGATCTCCTGATCATCAGGAATGATTGCTTTACTCTTTATCAATTCGAATGCCTTTTTATAATTTCCGTAGATATCTCTTGCCGGTTCTCCTTCGAACATTCCGTTTTTCAGGAATCTTTTTACCAAACGGTCTTCTAAGGAGTGGTAGGAAATAACAACGAGTCTTCCTTCCGGTTTTAAAACATTGTAAGCCTGAACCAGCATTTCTTTTAATACCTCAAGTTCCTGGTTTACTTCAATTCTTATTGCTTGAAAAAGCTGTGCATAGAACTTATTCACTTTGTGAGGCGGAATATAGCTGAACAGTTTTTTCAGATCTTCCGTAGTATCTATACTTTTAGTTTTTCTGTGGTGAACAATTTCTCTTGCCAGTTTTCTTGCCTCTCTTAATTCTCCATAGTGAAAGAAAAGATCTGCAAGTTCACTTTCTTCATATTCATTAATCACTCTTTTGGCATCAAGGTTCTGCATTACATTCATTCTCATATCCAAAGGAGCATTGCTTCTTGTAGAAAAGCCTCTGTCTGCTTCATCAAACTGATGTGAAGAAACACCCAGGTCAGCCAAAACACCATCTACCTGAGGAACTCCGTACATCAGTAATGAGTTTTCCAGAAATCTGAAATTCTGATTAACTAATGTAAATCTTGGATCATCAATTGTATTTTTAAGTGCATCCAGATCCTGGTCAAAACTGAACAATCTTCCTTTGTCAGAAAGTCTGCTCAAAATCTCCCTGGAGTGGCCTCCGCCTCCAAAGGTGCAGTCCACATATATTCCGTCAGGATTCGTCACCAAATCATCAACACTCTGCTTCAACAAAACGGGGTTATGATACATGCTTAATTGTGTTTTTTATTTAATACTATTAATTAATAACCTACTGTCATTATTCTTCGTCAAAAGAGCCCATCACATCTTCGGCAAGGCTTGCAAAATCAGCTTCATTGGTAGCAATTACCTTTTCATAGGCATCTTTGTCCCAAATTTCGAAGAGTTCTCCTGCGCTGGTAATCACAATATCTTTCTGAAGATTTGCGAAAACGGTAAGGTCTTTCGAGATCTGTAATCTTCCTGCATTATCCAATTCTACTGTTTTTACTCCTGCCGTAAACATTCGTATGAAATCAGCATTCTTTTTTATGAATCTGTTCAGTTTATTAATTTTGCACATCAGTTTGTCCCATGCATTCATAGGATAGACTTCCAGACAGGGTTGGAACACAGATCTCTTGACTACAAATGCCTTGTCTTCGAAGTTTTCCATCTGTTTAATTAAAGATGAAGGAACTTTTAAGCGGCCTTTGTCGTCAATTTTGCACTCATATGTCCCAATGAAATTTTTCATTTGGGACAAATTTATATAATAATTTCCAAAATTTCCCACTTTTTCCCACTTTTTGACTCAATGTTAATAAGTTTTATTAGAGATTGAATTTCAATAATGTAAAATACTGATATGAAGATAGTTGCTGAAAGTGTTATTTGGCCCATAATAAAGCGCGTTTGAAAAAAAAAGTTAAAAAGGAGAATATTATATTATTTTTATCTTAAATTAGGATAATCAAAATTTTTTTGAGGTTTAATTTGTATTTTTGCAAGGCTTTATTAAGGCGTTTTATGATATTTAGTACAAAAAAAGAAAAGAAATATTCCTATGTAGAAGCGGGAGAAGGACATCCATTAGTGCTGTTGCACGGGTTAATGGGTGGTTTGAGTAATTTCGATAAAATGGTAGATTTTTTTTCGGAAAGAGGCTTTAAAGTATATGTTCCTCAGTTGCCGATCTATGATCTGCCGGTACTCAATACGAATCTTACCACTATCGCAAAATATATTATCAAGTTTATAGAAAGTCATATTTCAGGTCCGGTTACCATTATGGGAAACTCAATGGGAGGGCATGTAGGACTTATCTTGACTTTAGCAAGACCTGATTTGGTAAAAAATCTTGTGCTTACAGGAAGTTCCGGATTGTATGAAAGAACTT
Source organism: Chryseobacterium sp. GVT01B (assembly GCF_019970045.1). GTDB lineage: Bacteria > Bacteroidota > Bacteroidia > Flavobacteriales > Weeksellaceae > Chryseobacterium. The sequence continues at coordinate 34,458 of NZ_JAHXYI010000001.1, read as the reverse complement.
TCGGGGACAGTTTTCCAAGGAAAAATGACCGGTCTTATATCAGAAAGAAAACGGAAGAAGTTTTCTATGATCCAAAGATTGCAACAGAAGATCTTGTAGATGAAGTTTTTGCGGTGGTAAATGACAGAATGAAAGGAATAAAAACAGTAATGCTGGCAAGAAGTGCCATCAAACACAATATGCTGAATGACCTTCCGAAGATTGTGACACCTACGTGTCTGATCTGGGGGAAACAGGATAATGTAACTCCTCCGGAAGTGGCAGAGGATATGCACAAGTTTATTCCAAATTCGGATTTATTCTGGATAGACCATTGCGGGCATGCAGCCATGATGGAGAAACCGGATGAATTCAATGAAATCCTGTACAACTGGATAAAAGATAAAGTTTAATAAATACATCATAAAATGACCATTAAGAGCTTTTCTTAATGGTTTATTTTTCTAAAATACATTCAACAATGATTATCAAGACAGCAGAGTTTGTAAAGAGCAGCGGAAAATGGCAGGAATGCCCTGAACCCAATATTCCTGAATATGCTTTTATCGGAAGATCAAACGTAGGAAAGTCGTCATTGATCAACGCAATGATGAACCATAAAGATCTGGCTAAGACATCACAAACTCCAGGAAAAACCCAGCTGATCAATCATTTTTTAGTGAATGAAAACTGGTACCTTACCGATTTACCGGGTTACGGTTATGCAAAGGTTTCAAAAGTTCAGCGAAAGGATTTTGAAAAGCTGATCACGAACTATATTCTTAACAGAAGAAATCTTGTTAATCTTTTTGTATTGGTAGATATAAGACATACTCCACAGAAAATTGATCTGGAATTTATTCAATGGTGTGGTGAAAGTGGAATCCCTTTTTCAATTGTATTTACCAAGTCTGACAAACTAAAACCGAACGTTGCTGTTAAAAACGTTGAAGACTATAAAGCTGAGCTTCATAAAACCTGGGAAGATCTTCCTGAACTATATGTGACCTCAGCAGAAAAGAAAGAGGGCGGAGATAACATTCTTAATTTTATTCAAAAAACCAATGAGTTTTTAACCAATAATAATATAAGCTTCGATGAGTAATATTATCTGGAAAATCAAAACGTTTGATGAGTTAACAGTTCCTGAATTGTATTCGGTACTGAAAGCACGTATTGACGTTTTTGTTATTGAACAGAATTGTCCTTATCCTGATCTGGATAATTATGACCAAAAGGCGGTTCATATCTGGGCTGAAGAAGACGGACAGGTTCTTGCTTATTGCCGTGTTTTTGATAAAGGAGTAAAATATGATGAAACTTCTTTCGGTAGAGTTTTGACAACAGAACAGGCGAGAGGTAAAAGCCTGGGAAAACAGTTGATACAATATGCTGTAGAAACAATAGAAAACCGTTTTCATACTTCTGAGATCAAAATATCCGCACAGGATTATCTTTTAAGATTCTATAGTGGATTTGGATTTATAGATACGGGCAAGAAATATCTGGAAGATGATATTCCGCATACGGAAATGATAAGAAAGTAAAAAGGTATCTCAAACGAGATACCTTTTTCGAACTGTATAAAATTATATTGGGTGTTATTAGTTTTTCATCATTTCTTACTCCAAAAGTAGAACAATTAAGAAAACTAACCTTACGGAAAACCGTAATGGATTTAAATAATTCCCAAATCTTTACAAAAAGCTACAAGCTGTTCATTGCTTGTTATCTGAAGATCTTCTTTCATGCTGTTCAGTTTTTTCTCTACACTGCTTAAGCTATTGGGCTTAATATCATTGTTTTGAAGATAAACAGGGATGTTTTTCTGTAAAACTCCCTGAGATAAGAGAGATACCAAAGTGATGTCATAGTTGGAAAACTCATAATTGTTAAGCTTCTTTACTTCCTGTTTAAGATCAAGAGAAAGATAATTTTCATCCACATAGGTTGAGGCAATTGCCTTTTTAAGTTCTTTTGAGTCATTCCGGGCTTTACGGACAAAACCATTGATTCCATATTCGTTGAAAAGGCTATCGATAATTCCGGACCTATGTTCTGCTGAAAAAACAATTACTTTTAAAGAAGGCTGCAGCTCTTTAATGGTTTTTATCAGCTCTTTTCCATCTTTAAGATTTTGTATGTTGTGGTCTTCTTCAAAAGAAAGATCTGTAATTAACAAATCATAAAGATCATTTTCACGAATGGATTTTTGAATTTTAGCTAATGCATCATCACAATAATAAACATAATCTGTGGTGGAAATAGTAAGGTCTTCTAATGTTTTCTGTACAGAAATACTGCTGCTTTCGTGATCTTCAGCTATTAAAATTTTTTTGAACATTCTTTTTCTTTTTTAAGAAGCAGGAAATGAAATATAAATTTTCAACCCTTTTTCGGTTTCAGTGTCAAAAATAATTTCTCCATGGATAGCTTCAATACGGGAATCCGTATTTGTTAAACCATTTTTGTAAGTAATTCCTTCTGAAATGCCGATGCCATTGTCTGTATACTGAATTTGTATATTATTATTTTTTCTTTCAAATTTAAAAGCAACATGGGTCGCGTGGCTGTGTTTTTTCATATTTACCAAAAGTTCCCGCATAACCTGATAGATTTCTTCCCGGGTAAATTCTTTCAGTGTTTTCCATATATTTTCATCATTTCCGGCCAGGTAAGTCTTTACATTTTCATTATTAAAAGACGCAATGAGAGTTGATATTCTCTTACTGAACTCTGGTTTATCTTCGGAGACTGCTTTCTCGTAGGAAATATCTCTGGATTTTTCGTAGACAAACTCCAGTTCGTCCAGTATTTTTTCTTTATCGAAATCTTCCTGATTTTCGATTTTAGTCATTACCTGATAAATACCGTTGGCTACCACATCGTGAATTTTCTTGGAAACTTTTAGCTGTTGTTCTTTTAACTTATTGTCGGATTCTAGAAGTAGAGTCTGCTTACGTTTTTTATACCAAAAGAAAGCACTGATTATAAAGGCGAGTGCCCCTAAACTTATGCTTATAATTAAAATATTCTGTTTAGTGATTTGATATTCCTTCTGAGCAATTCCCTTTTGGAGTGAGAGATTCTCTGCTTTATTTTTTTCTGTTTCATAACGGATTAACGCAAATTGATTTTTAGCTTTTTTTCTTGCCGCATCAATGCTGTCATTTCGTTTTTGATAAATTTTAAAAAAGAATTTACTTCTTTCTGGCGACTCTAAAAGGATTATTTTTTGTAAAGCTTCAACTTCATCATTTGGGTTTTTTATTTCTCTCGAAAGTTCATACATTTTTTTGGCATGAAATAAGGCTTTTTGAGGATCTTTTTCCTGATAGGTATCTGCTAAATGGGAATGGCTAGATACCTGTCCATACATATCATGCTCTTTAATTCTAATATCTAATCCCTTATTAAATTCTTGGATTGGATCATATGCCGGATTCTGAAGCCATTTCGTCCTGGCTTGATTCGTAATAACCATTGCCAATAATTTTTTACTTTTTGGAGAATCTTTTAAAATTGAGGCATACATTTGTAATGCATTTTTATAGTCTTTCTTTTGACGGTATGCATTTCCTTTATTATTAATGAATGTTTTTTTTTCGTCAGGGCTTGGTGAGAATTTTATTGCAAGGTTGTAAAATCGTATGGCATTGTCACTCTCCTTTAGATTATAACTGGTTATTCCGAGATTATTATAGTTTGACTTTACATATTCATAATTTGCTGTATTACTTTCATTTAAATATTTAGTTGCTTCTAATGAAGTTTCTTGGCTCCCATAGTTATCACCGAATTGTTCTTGAATAATTGCCATATTGTTTAAACACTTTCCGGCACCTAAACTATCCTGTCTTTGAAGGAATAAATCACGAGCTTTGTCAAAATAGAAATATGCACTGTCAGGCTGTTTACTTTCTCTATATTCAAAGGCTTTATCATAGAAAAGATTGGTTAAATTATGTTTAACAACCGGAGGTTTATTCTTAGAGCACGATAGAATAATCAGACAAAATAGAATAAAATAAAACTTCAAAATTATTTGTTTTGTCGAATTTAAAAAAAAACAGCGAAAGATTTCTCTTTCGCTGAATATAGATGTGTCTTTTTATTTTTTTGGAGGGAGTTGTCCGTTATCTCCACTCGTATCACCATCAATTCCGCTTTCTCCCATAAATATTCCTTCGGATTGCATAGTCATTGTGGTTATGTTATTGCCGTTTACTGTTGCTGGCGTATTTGCATTATTATCTGAAAATGCTAAGCCTAATAGCATCAATATAATTTGGATCATTCCTTTTAAAATTTTCGAAGTTGAAACCGTATTTCTTCCTCTCGCGAAGTGTTATCGCGAGCTGTACACTATTAAATTTCGAAGCGCTTCTTAATTTATTTGGGAAGTGAACCTTTAAAAACGGAGGAAAAACATCTGCTTCCCTATCCGGAGTTTAATCTCTGTTTTCTCTGGTTTTTTTGAAATCAGTTTTTAATGTTTTTGTTGATTTCTAAAGCAAATTTGCAGCAAAAAAGAATAGACATGTTAGACAAAGAATAGACATCAATAGACAGTAAATAAGTGTGGAGTTATTACGGAAATCCGTAATGTGGTGTGATTGAAAATCATCTACTTTGTAATGCCCGAAAACACTGTTTATGTCCAAGAAAAAACTACTGATTAATGAAGTATTTGAGCAGGCAAGAAGAGAGTCAGAGAAAACCACAAAAAGTGGATTAGCTTCTTATCTGCATCTTTGTTTTATTGATAATCTGAAATTCTATGATATTTCAGATAAAACATTCATACGATATTATGAAGATTTTGTGGAAGGCAATAGCAATAGGAATATTGAACCGGAGAGACTGAATAAAATGAGCCAGTATATCGGGTATAAAGATTTTACAGAGTTTTCCAGGACTTTTATCAGGAATGATGATAAAAAAAATCTGACTACGGTAAAAATCAGTGTGGACCAGGATGAGGAGATTATATCTGAAAGGCTGTCCAAAATTAATATTAATATCATCAATGAACAGCATTTTAAAATGCCGGAATTTGTCAGACAAAATAGTTTTGGTCTTGTAGGGATGTTTATCCTTGGAAGTTTTTTTATTGGTAATTATTATTGTTCAACAGGAAATAGAAATGCATATGAATCATTCAATCTCTTGAATCTGTCAGGTATTGAAAAGAACTGCATGTACTGGGATAATAATGAATACAGGCTGACAGACTGTAAGGAAGGTAACCCAGTTCTGAATGTTATTCCGAAAGATAATGTTCAGATTAAATTCTTTAAACGTATTACGAGAAAAGACACACTTACAGTAGAGAACGCGCTGGGGAAAACATGGTATTCCAAGGTTAACGGAAAAGTCGAATTTTTCACAATGGACGGAATCGATCCGGAGAATAAAAAAGAGTTAAAAAGATCAACTGAATACATCATTAGAAAATATTCAGGAAAGAAACCCGGTATAATGCCGGCAGAATAAATTTCCTTCACAATAATTTAAAATTCAATTAAAACATTTCCTCGTTCATTCCTGTAATTTCGTCTTATTTTTAAGATGAATAAACCAATTGTCTCCGTTTTACTTTTTATAAGTACTCTTTTTTCGGCGCAGAAACCTATACAGATTGCTTTTCTGTCTGACGTACATTTTCAGGATTTGTATGGAAGTTTTTCAGATCATGATTTTAAAGGAATTATGAATCCTAAAACGGGAAAATCCACGATCCTGAGGACGATGGATTCTCAATTACATTCCACAAGAGTTTTTAATGAGAACTATTTTGCCTTTCTCAAGGCTTTGGATGATATTGCTGCTAAAGGAATTAAAATTGTAGCGATGCCAGGTGATTTTTCTGATGATGGACAGGCTTATAACCTTCGCGGACTTCATACAATTTTAGACAATTATCATCAGAAATATGGCATTAATTTTTACCTGACAACAGGAAATCATGATCCCGTTGGACCGTTTCGAAATGATGGTGGGAAAGATGATTTTCTTGGTAAGAATGGAAAGCCGCTGGGGATTTATAGTAGAGAAAATATCGGAAAATCAACAGATAAGATCATTACAAAAGATATTGCAGAATCAGGGTATCTTGAAATTTTGAATGAATTAAAAGATTTTGGATTCTATCCTAAAAAAGAAGATTTATTCTGGAGTACACCTTTTGATCAAGATATTTTTAAAAATTACACTTACAAAAAAGGTCTGGAAACCGCAGAGTATTCCAAAAGGATGTATGAGGTGGTCAAAGGTTTTCCTGTTCCTGATTTAAGTTATGTTGTTGAACCGGTGAAGGATGTATGGATGATTGCCATAGACGGAAATACCTATATTCCCAAAAACATCAATGAAAATCCAAGTAATGCATCTAATTATAAAGGAGCAAGTATTGGTTATAATAATGTACTGACCAACAAACAGCATTTAATAAAATGGGTAAGGAAGCTTGCTGATGAAGCAAAGAAAAACAACAAAACCCTGATTGCATTTACCCATTATCCGATGATTGATTTCAATGATGGGGCAACCAACGAAATTAAAAACCTGTTGAGAGAAAAAAAGTGGCAGCTGGAACGTGTTCCACAGGAAGAAGTTGCAAAAGTATTTGCTGAAGCAGGATTACAGGTTCATTTTGCGGGACATATGCATATTAATGATACAGGAATCAGAAAATTTGGAGAGAATGTTTTGGTTAATGTTCAGGTTCCGTCACTGGCTGCTTATTTGCCTGCTTATAAAATTTTGACTATAGAATCTCCTGATAGGATGGAGGTACAAACCGAAGTTGTAAATGATGTTCCCCGGTTTAATGAATTGTTTCCTTTGTACGAAAAAGAATATAAAACCTTACGGTATGATACAACTAAAATACTTTGGAATAAAGACATTTTAAAAACAAAATCTTACCATGACTTTATGCTTTTTCATTTAAAAGAATTGGTTCGGCTAAGAATGATTCCTGATGACTGGCCAGTAGATTTTATTGATAAAACTAAAAGCTTAAATGGAGAAGATCTCCTGTTACTCATTCAAAATAAAGATCAGTTAAAAGTGAAAGGTATCATTTCTGAGGATTTTAGAAAATGGTCTTTCGATGATTTACTACTGGATTTATATAAATTTCAATCTGCAGATGAGCTGGCGAAAAGAGATATTCCCAAACAACGGCTAGAGCAATATCAAATATTGGAGAAGCTATATGAGAAGAGTCAGTCTCGGAATTTATTTGTTATGCAGTTAAAATCATTTTTTAAAATCCTTTCATTACTTTCTCACGGAGATCCGGCAGATCATTTTGAAATAGATTTGAAAAAAAAGGAAATAATAAAGCTATAAATATAATACTTCATAAATCTTCGGCTTGTATTTTGTGGCATTTGTGAAAAGAATTAGTGTTATTTGTGTTTAAATAAAAAGAAAAGGCCACCAGTCTGGCGGCCTCCTCAATTATAAATCTAACAGCAAAACAGGACTACTTTCCTGCCAAAGGATTCTTTCTTTCATAGGTGTTGTTGTCAAAACTTACCTTATAGTTGGATTTGAATAATTTGCTGGGATAATAATAATCCGTTGTAATGATCTGTGCTCCGCTTTCTTTTGCCTTTTCAAATCTTGAATAATCCTCGCTTCTTGCTTCAATTGTATCCGCATCTGCTCTGGTACGGATGATGTATCCCTTTTTAACCAGATCTTTGATCACTGTATCATCTTTCTTCGGTTCATTCATAAACAGAACAGCAGCTTCAGGAGTTCCGGGTGTTGAATTCGTGAAAATCATTCTCCCTTTTAATGAAGGATGATCCTTGGCGTAGAGGTCTCTGTTTTCTCCGTTATTATCCATTACAAAAAGGAATTTTCCCTTTACGTCTTTTACTTTTGGCCAGTTTTTATTTAAAACAGCTTCATTCAGTGTTTTATAAGATCCTCTGATATCATCAGGGATAATAATTTTATCTTTCCCGAGGTATTTTTTCAGTTCATGATCCAGATCGTCAAAAAGTTTTGCGGTATAGTGTTCCGGTTTTGTCCCGAATTGATTTGCTTTTCCATCTTTGGGTTCAAGCGTTATAAAAACAGGATCGTGATCAGGATTTCTGTCAGACCATTTCTTCAAATCCTTCAGACATTCTTCCAGGGTATAATACCATGTCTGATAATCAATATCTGTAATGTGAATCATTTTGTAACCCGGTTTTTTCATTTTTCCTTCAGGATCAAAAGATTTGCTGGTCTTTACAAGATCAAGAATTTTCGGATGAGCATATTTTCCTCCTTTGCTGTCTGCATAGACATCAATTTCCAGATTTCTAAGTCCAAGATCCAGCTGCTCAGGAATAGGAATGTGTTCATATTGAATCTTTGGCAAAGAGTTCTGAGTGTCTTTTTGTGACAAATAAGCGTAAACTTCAGGCAGAATGGCTTTCTTATAAGAATTGTGAGAACCTATTACCTGAATTTCATTGATCTTTAGCTCATCAAGTTGCTGAGATTGTGACCAAAACAGGTTAAATGAAGATAAACAGATGCCAAGAAAAACCGCCTTTTTCATTTCGATACATTTTACATACAAAATTAATCACTCTTTGCAGGTAATGACTTGTATATTATGTTAAGTAATTTTTAAAATTCTGTGAATATTGGGAAAATAGGGTTGTATAAGGGTTTGATATTTAGTCTGTTTCTATTCTCTCAAATTGAGATATTTATATTTTGTTGACTTTAAGATAATATTATGTTAAAATAGATTTGTGGTAGATCCTTTTACTTTGTATGCCGAAATAAAAACTAACCGTTGCCTGAAAAGAAAACCACTGTTGCGGGAACAACAGCGGCTTTTTGATAAGCAATGTAACGTCTTGCAATTACTTTACTTATTGATATGTACCACAAAATTAATTTTTTTAAGTTTAAAAAGCTAATCCCGATTGCATTAATTTTTTTGGTGGCTCACCAAGCTGATGCTAAAGGATTTACTTCAAACTATCCTGTGTTTTCGCAGGTAAACGAAACCATTTCCGGAAATGTAACGGATCAGAATGGTTCTGCAATAGAAGGCGCAAAAGTCACTGTTATAGAAACCGGAGACACTGTTTCTACCGATGCATCAGGAAACTTCTCAATTTCGGCCGGAATTGGACAGACTTTATCCATTTCTTATGAAGGATATGGAGAACAGATGGTGAAAATTTCCAGTACTTCAGTTTCTATAAAACTAGAATCCAAAAAAGGTTCAACTTCCATTGAAGAAGTAACTTTGGTAGGGTATGGTTCTCAGAAAAAATCTGATTTAACAGGAGCCGTAAGCCAGCTGAAAGCCGAAAATTTCAAAGAAGGAATGAATATTTCCGTGGATAACCTGATGCAGGGAAAAATCGCGGGTGTTCGTATCGTTCAGTCGAATGGAGAACCTGGTGCGGGAGTGAATGTTTCCATCAGAGGTATCGGTTCCATCCGAAGCGGAAGTACACCTTTATTCGTTGTAGACGGAATTCCTTTGAATAATGATCCTGTAAGTGCACAAAGTCCGAATGTAGGACTGGGGAATACAACCGCAAAGAATCCTCTTAATTTTTTGAATACAAGTGATATTGAGTCTATCACGGTTTTAAAAGATGCTTCAGCTGCAGCAATCTATGGAGCAAGAGGGTCAAACGGGGTGGTTTTGGTAACAACAAAAAGAGGAAAGAAAGGAGAGCCGATGTTTACGTATGATACGTATTTAGGATTTTCTTCAGTGATTAAAAAATTAGATTTAATGACTGCAGATGAATACAGAGCTGCGGGCATAGATAAATCTTATGACCATGGCGGAAATACAGACTGGCAGGACGAAATCTACAGAAATGCCGTTTCATCCAATCATTCCGTTTCATTTTCAAAAGCTACAGAAACCGGGAATTATTTTGCATCCCTTTCTCACATGGATCAGGATGGTATTGTTCTGAACAGCAGTTTTAAAAGAACAACAGCCCGTTTGAATGCTGAAGAATCTTTCTTTGATAACAAGAGATTAAAGGTGAAGTTAAACCTTACCGCCAGTGATATCAGAGAAACAGGAATTCCAAACGGTGGAAATGCAGGATCTGACGGACAGCTTATTATCCATGCTTTAATGGCAAATCCTACGCGTTCTGTTTACGATCAGAACGGAAATTATACCAATTTCAATATGAACGCCCATTATAATCCACTTTATTTATTGAGCGTTTACGAAGATAAAACGAATACTTTCAGAGTATTAGGAAATACCGAAGCAACGTTGAGAATTTTACCGGGATTGAATTATAAATTTAATTTAGGGGTTGACAGAAGTTTATCAGAAAGAAATACCACCATGTTCCCGAATATTACAGACAGAAGCCCGAAAGGAATCTATTCCCAGGCCAATCTGGATTCTTATAATATTCTTTTGGAACATTATTTAACGTACGACCTTAGTTTTAAAAATCATAATTTCAGTGTATTAGGAGGTTTTTCTTATCAGAAGTTTAAAGCTACTGCCACTTATCTGGGTGTAAGAAACTTTGTGAATCAGGGAGCCGGGATTTCGCCGGAAATTAATCCGGGATATTCCGGAGATGTATTTATTCCTCAGCCGGGAACTTCTCAGGAAAATGAACTGCAGTCTTACTTTGGAAGAGTAAATTATAATTTTGACAAAAAATATTTCTTAACCGCTTCGTTAAGAGCTGATGGTTCCACACGTTTTGGAGATAATAATAAGTATGGATATTTCCCATCAGTTGCTGCAGGCTGGACCATTTCAAAAGAAAACTTTCTAAAAGATGTTTCATTTATCAATGAGCTGAAACTAAGAGGAAGCTGGGGAGAAACCGGAAATCAGGAAGTTCTCAATAAAATTACAAAAGCAAGTTATCTGTTATCACAGAATGCAGGATATTATCTATATGATAACTTAAACCTCATCAATGGAGTTCAGGTGGTAAGAACACCCAATCCTAATCTGAAATGGGAAGTTGTAGCGCAAACCAATATTGGTTTGGACTTCAGCCTATTCAGTAATAAATTATACGGTTCATTAGAATACTATAACAAGACAACCAAAAATCCAATATTATTTATTCCTTCCACTCCATTGAGTCCTACAGATTTTGTTTGGCTGAATGCTGACGGAAAGATCGTTAATAAAGGTTTTGAATTCTCTTTAGGATCAGAAATTATTAAAAACGAAAACTTCACATGGAATCTTGACATTAATGGAGCTACAGTAAATAATGTGGTGAAAGATCTTCCGGTTTCAGGAATTAATTCCGGTGAAGTTTCAGGACCGGGACTTTCAGGTGTTACTGCAAATATCTATAGAAATGGCTATGAAGCAGGATCCTTCTACATGTACAATTACTTAGGAATTGATGCCAACGGAAAATATATCTATGAAGATCTGAACGGAGACGGAAAGATTGACCCGAATGACAGAAAGATTTTTGAAGGTGCTATTCCTAATTTCACTTTTGGGATCAATTCTTATATGAAATACAAAAAGTTTGATTTTGCATTCTCTTTCATTGGACAAACAGGAGGTTATCTTGTGAATAATACAGCTTTAGATTTGAATATTAACAACTTAGCTTCAGACAGAAATGTATTGAAGAAATATTACGATTCAGGAGCAAGTTTTGCCAATCAGCCGCAGTTATCTTCTTTATATCTTGAAAAATCAGACTTTATTCGTTTAAGCAACGTAAGATTAGGATATACTTTTGACATGAATCAATTGAAATTTCTGAAAAGTATCAATCTGTATGTAAGCGCACAGAATCTGTTTACCATTACCAGCTATTCAGGCTACGATCCACTTGTTGATACTAATAAGCAGGTGCAGGGAAATCAGTCTTTAGGAATTGATTATACGACCTATCCGTCTGCGAAAACTTTCATTCTGGGAGCTACTATTAAGTTTTAATTTAAGTTAAAAGAAATTATGAAATCTAAATTTTTAAATCTAAATAAAATCGTTTTGTCCATCGCTGTGATGTCATTAGTGGGATGTACCAATCTGGATGAAAAAGTAATTGATGAGGTAATGGGAACTGAAAATGCAGACCCTGAAGCTTCTCTTGCAGCTGCTTACGGACAACTTGGTGACGGAACTTTTGTAGATCATGGAAGTGTGTTTGCATTACAGGAATATTCTACTGATGAAGCTATCCTGCCAACAAGAGGAAGTGACTGGGGAGACGGAGGAAAGTGGAGAGCCATGCACGAATTTACCTGGGATGCAAATAATGATGTTGTAAAAAACACTTGGAATCAGCTGAACTCAGGAATTACGAAATCTCTTTTTGCTATAGGAAGTATCAACAAAAGTAATATCAATAACAAGCCTTTATTTCTGGCTGAAGCTAAAGGGTTACTGGCCTTTTATACCTATACAACAATTGATTTGTATGGACAGGCTCCGTACAGAGACCCGGATAATTTAAATGCACCCATTCAGATCAGAAAAGCGGAATCTACCATTGATGCATTGATTACTGAAGTGGAAGGTCTTATTCCAAACCTGGCAGATATTAAAACCCAGAACACGCACGCAGGAAGATTTACAAAACAGGCAGCGTATGCATTATTGGCTGATATGTATCTAAACAGAGCTGTTTTAAAGAACAAGACGGCAGGTACTTTCAACTTTAAGGAACAGGCTTTAAGTGGAGGAGGGAATGATATGGATATGGTGATCAAGTATTCTGATATGCTGATTAATGGAGGCTTTTTTAGCTTAGAATCAAACTACTTCCACAATTTTGATATCAATAACGACACAAGTAAGGAAATGATCTTTACCATTGTTCAGAAGAAGAATTCAAACAGAAATGCGGACAATGACCTGGCTTATATGTCTATGGAAAGAATCCAGAAGCCTTCGCCGGATAACAGAGGAACGAATGCTTCTTGTGTTACGCCGGAATTTTATTATTCATGGAACGGAAATCATGATGATCCGCGTTTTCAGAGAACCTACCAGTATGAGGATGGAACATGGTTCAGAAATGATGGAACGGATGTGAGTGTACCGTCAACAAGTAAAGTGGAAGGAACAGGAAAACCATGGTTTCACTTCAACAGAGGATTACAGGTTGGTCAGCAATATGGACCTAAAATTCTTGCCAATGGTAACTTTGACCTGACTTCAGACGGAAGAATCAAAGTATACAAATTGTTCACCGAAAAAAATACAACACTTGCCGCAGATTTTACTCCGGAACTCAATTTTGATAATCCTTCAGAAGCTGTATTTACACAGGCTCAGATCAACAGAGGGGTAAGAAACTTTAAGTTTGAATTTGATCCAGGTTACGGAAATAACGGAACAAGCGGAATGGATGTTCCATTATACAGATTAGGAACGATCTATATGATGAGAGCAGAAGCCTTTTTCAGAAACGGAAACGTATCTGGAGCGCTGGCTGATGTTAACAGATTAAGAACAACAAGAACGAATGATGCTTTAAAGAATAATGCTCCGGGAGTTGCGCTTACTTCTCTGGATGCTGATGCGCTTTTTAAAGAATCAGGATATGAATTATATTGGGAAATGTACAGAAGAAAGGCAATGATCAGATTTCAAAAATTTGATTTGCCGGGAACTGCAAAAGCAGCTACTCAGCCTTACAGAAGAATCTTCCCGATTCCTCAGGCAACCCTTGATGCCTCAAAGGATTTCACTCAAAACCCGGGATATTAGTTTTTTTCATATAACAATTATTTTTGCGTAAACAAGAAGCGAAGAGATTTCCTCTTCGCTTCTGTTATTTTGTATCGGTTTGTGGTGATTCAGTTGATATCAATAGGAACGGAATTTAGTCCGTTTAACCCAATATACATCATCAATCCGGCTTTAGCCAAAACTTAGAATATAAGGTTTTATTCAACGTTTAGCATTCCCAGTTCTCCGTAATACTTTTTGAACTTTTGGATCTTAGGACCAACAACAGCACTACAATAAGGCTGTGTAGGATTTTCATTATAATATCCCTGATGATATTGTTCTGCCGGCCAGAATTTATCGAATTGAGTCAGTTCCGTTACATAAGTTCCTGCCCATCTTCCTGATTCCTGAGATACTTTGATAGCTTCTTCAGCCTTTGCCTTTTCAGCAGCATCTTTATAGTAAATAACAGAACGGTATTGGGTTCCGATATCATTTCCCTGTCTGTTTAATTGGGTAGGATCATGAAGGAAGAAAAATACATCCATCAATTGTTCATAGGAAATAACCGCCGGATCATAAGTGATCTGTACTACTTCTGCATGTCCTGTTTCTCCTGTACAAACTTCCTGATAGGTCGGATTGTCTTTATGTCCTCCGGAATATCCTGAAATAGCAGATTTTACTCCTTTAAGCATATTGAAACAGCTTTCCACACACCAGAAACATCCACCACCGAAAGTAATCTGTTCTAAATTATTGTTGTCCATTGTTGGTAATTATATTGTTTTATTATCCTTTCCTGATGCAGAAAAGACCAATCAAAAATAGGAAAAACTTTTTCATTTGAACACGATTTTAGCCTTATAAACTTAAATTGCCGTGATAGATGTGACAAATGATTTTTAAACACAATTATAAAAGTTTTTATAGGTAATACAGTATATAAAATGACAGAGATAATTGCTCAAGGTTTTCAAAACATTTAGTATTAGCAATGTCATGCTGAGCGGAGTCGAAGCATTTCAATTAAGCTGAATTTTAAACACAAATAGCACTAATGTTTTCACAAATAAACACAAGAAAATATAACCCGATCATCTGCGAAAATCTGTGAGAAAATAGAGCAATACAAAATGTGAAAGGCAGATATCTGAGATATTTTAAAACAGCTGGTATTAGCAATATCATGCTGAGCGGAGTCGAAGTATCTTATGATACTGAGTTTATACCTTATAAGAAAATATAGTATAATCATCTGTGCAATCTGTGGGAAAAACAAAAAGCACCCTAAGAAGGATGCTCTGTATGATATAAATAGTGTTCAGTTTATTTTTCCCAAACCAAAGCACTTGCTCCAAGAATAGCAGCATCAGCCTCGTCAAGTTCACTGAATACCAGTTTTACTTTATTTCTGAAGATAGGAAGAAGGTTTCTTTCCATATGAAGCTTAGCAGGCTTTAAAATAAAATCTCCTGCTTTGATTACTCCGCCGAATAAAAGAATGGCTTCCGGGGAAGAGAACATCACAAAATTGGCCAATGCCTCACCCAGTTTCTGACCTGTATATCTGAAAACCTCAATAGCAATTGGGTCTTCTTTCATCGCACACTCGTATACTGTTTTAGAATTGATCTCATCTTCAGGATACTGGTTCAGCATAGATTCCGGGAACTCAGCTCTCATTTTCTTTGCTGTAATGGTAATTCCTGTAGCAGAAGCATAGGCCTCAAGGCTCCCCTCAGAACCCGTACTCCAGTGTTTTCTACCGCCTGGTTTTACAATTGTATGTCCCAATTCTCCGGCGAACCCGTCATGTCCGTAGATTAAGCTTCCATTAGCAATGATTCCGCTTCCAACTCCTGTTCCAAGTGTAATCATGATGAAATCTTTCATTCCTCTGGCTGCTCCGAAAAGCATTTCTCCAAGAGCCGCAGCATTCGCATCATTGGTCACTGTACAAGGAAGTCCGAATTTTGCTGTCATCAGCTCAGCAAAAGGAATTACTCCTTTCCAAGGAAGGTTGGGAGCTAATTCTATGGTTCCTTTATAGTAATTTGCATTAGGAGCTCCTACTCCGATTCCGTCAAAATGTGCTTCAGTACCATATTTTTCCATCATTGGATGAACATGTTCATATAAAGCATCGATGAAATCCTCAACTTTGTCATAAGCATCGGTTCTCAGGTTTCCTTTATCCAGAACTTCTCCACGGTGGTTTACGATTCCGAATTTAGTATTGGTTCCGCCGATGTCAACTCCAAGGGCAACTTGTTTTGATAAATCTATTAATGACATTTCTATTATTAAATTCTAGGGGCTAAAATTATAAAAAAGATTGTATTAATGGATTATTAACTGGGTTTTATTTAATATGTTAAGCTGTTTTTAACGGTTTTTTCTTTTTTCTCCCCCACCAAATCATAAATCCGGTAACCGGAAGAGAGGCACAGATCAAACTTACGATAAAGGCAATGATCTTAGTAGGAAGTCCTAAAATAGCTCCTACGTGGATATCATAATTAGCACTCACCGCCTTTTCTCCAAAGTTTTTGTCCTTCGGATCATGGGTGTGCAGCAATTCTCCTGAGTTTTCATCAAAGATTAAACTACTGCTTTTATGGTAAGAATAAGAAAGATGTTTCACATACACCTCAAAGTTAGGGTGTTCATGATCATCCATGTGTGGGTGTCCTAAATCTATAGCAAAACCATAGGAATCAGGATATTTTGTCTGTACAGTATTGATGATTTTATCCAGCGTGCCCTCTGTTCTCAGCTCAATAGGGGCTTTTGTCTTGATATGGGAAAAATCCGGGTACTTTGTTTCTCCTCCTGAAAATATCACGTAGATCATCGCCTGAACGACAAAAAATGCATAGAAAAGTCCTGTAATAGAAAAGATCAAAGCAAAAATAGAGGCATAAAAACCTAATACATTATGAAGGTCATAGTTCTTTCTTTTCCAGCTTTTAATATTTTTCCATTTGAAAGCAAAACGCTGTTTTCTTGCTGCTTTGTTCTTAGGCCACCATAAAATGATCCCCGAGATCAGCATAATGATAAAGATAATAACCGGAATTCCTACCACATAAGTTCCCCAATCCTGTTTTAAAAGGTAGCTCCAGTGGATCATTTTTACGATATTGAAGAACCCGTTTTTTTCATCATAAACTCTTAGTACTTTCCCGGTATATGGGTTTACATATGCTTGTTTATAAATTGGAAATTCATCAAAATAATTCCAGGCATCTGTGTTGTGTTCATACCAGAAGAACATATAGGACATCTTTTTGTCAATAGGAACATTGACCCAGTGGATCGGGTATTTTTCCTTGACCTGTTCTGCAACAGCTTTTTCCATTACTCTGATAGGAAGCACCTGCTTCTGTTCAATATTCTGCTCATGGTGGTAGATGACATCTTTTCGGGTGATGTTTTCAACTTCATCCTTAAAAACGTACAATGCTCCGGTAATAGAGATAATAAAGATCAGAAAACCTATTCCCAATCCGAACCAAAGGTGCAGCTTGGCAGACCATTTTTTAAAGAATCCCGGTTTCTTTTTATGATGATGATTTTTCTTCATATACAGCTAAAAAGTAAAGCAAAGATATGTTTTACTTTTTATTTAGTTTAATTAAAATTTATATTCGATCATGAAGGTTCCCCTCAACCCAAGAGCATTGGTGAAATCACTGTCTCTTGCCGTCCACCATGAGATGGCTGGCTGATATACTTTGTTAAAAAGGTTTTCAACTCCTAATGATACCCTCCAGTTGTTATTCACCTCGTAGCTTGATTTGAAATTAAAAACGGTATACTCAGGAACATATCCTTCGCCGTAAGCATACAATCCTGTTTTAGCGTTAGGCTCGAATCTGTTTTGCTGGAAAGAATGAAGCATGTCTAAACCAACTGATAATGTGGGAATAGGTTTTGCCTGTACATAAGCCAGAACTTTTGGAGCGGAAATTCTGCTGTTATTGATTTTTGCTGAATAATCACCATCATCTTTTACAGAAGTAATTCCTTCCATCCAGCTATAGCTTCCACCAAACTGAATCCATTTTGTAGGAGTAAAGTGTAAGAAACCTTCAACACCATATACAATTTCAGGAGATCTTTGAATCATCAGGGCTCTGTCCGGGCTCTGCACAAATGATGCACCTAGTTTAGATGTACTTACATAGGAAGTCAGTTCATAATTAAGCCAGCTGGAAAGTTGTCCTGTAGCTCCCAATTCGTAATTATTAACGATAATTGGTTTCGTTTCCAGATTTTTAATCGTTTCAGAAGTTGAGGTTCTTAAAATTCTTCCCAATTCATTGATAGAGTAGGCTTGAGAAAAGCTTCCGAAAAGGTTGATATAAGGTTCAATATTATAACGTACACCGATATTTCCTACCAAAGCATTATAGCTTAATTTTCCTCCGGCTACAGGAATACTCTTAGTAAATGTTCCGTCACTTTTAAGGGAAGAAAGCGTATTGAAGTCATCCACATTCACTTTGATATTTTCGTAGCGGAATCCACCTTTGATGGTGAATTTTTTGAAAAGATCAATTTTTGCCAATACAAAAGGTGCTATATTGGTCATGTTCATATTAGGAGTCCAGAAACGCCCGTCTTCCAGTTTCTGCACGGTCTGATCGTTTAGGATATCAGCTCCGTAGATGATTTCTCCCTGTGAGTTCGGGGAGTTCCATAGTTGGGTATCCAAATTGATTCTTGCTCCTTTTTTCTGGGAAATAACATTGGATTGCCCACCGTTGAAGAATGTATCACTGTATCCGTAAACGGTTTTAAAATCCTGATAATAAAGATTAATATTTAAAGAAGTTCCTGCAAACAGGTTCTTATTGTCATAGCTTACTCTGATGTTGTGGTTTTTCGGAGTTCCCTGAGGCGTTGTTTCCAATCCTTTTCCTAATCCTTCACCAATGGTAGGAGTGATGCCGTATTTTCCTGTTTTTAATCCTACATTCAGGTCTGATCTTGAAGAGTAACCAATATAAGAGGCTTCAACTCTTTGATTCTCGTTGATATCATAACCAATTTTAAGCAATCCGTTGTAGTTGTCCATCTTGGCAATGCTGTAAGTAGGGCTTATCAAAACACCGTCTCCATCTTTTGTATATCCTGTTCTTTCGTAGGCTAATGAAAGGGTATAGTCGAATTTATTAATCTTTCCGGTTAAAAGCTGGCTGGCTCTTACTCCTAAAGTCCCTCCGTAAGGCTGTCCTGTAAGACCAATCTGTGAAACCCCGGAGATTTTTTTATCTGTTCTGCTTCTTTTCGTAATGTAATTGATGATTCCTCCATCTGCTCCGTTCCCATAGATGGAAGAAGCTCCTTTGATCACTTCGATTCTTTCGATAGCTGAAGGGTCAATAGTCCTTAAATCTCTTGCTCCGTTACGAAGTGGGGTAGACTGCGGAATCCCATCAATCAAAACCAAAACCTGGCGCCCTCTCAATGTCTGTCCCGAATTGGAAGTCTGCCCTGAATTGGTTCCTAAGCTGGGAACCGTATATTGCAAAATGCTCGTAATATCAGAATTTACTGTAAGCTGAGACTGAATCTGTTTCTCTCCCACAACAGTGATGGAGCTTGGAACTTCTTTTATGTTTTCCTTTTTCCTGGAGGCAGTCATTACAACCTCGTCTACATTTTTGGTTTGTAGAGTATCTTTTACCTGAGCAAAAACGGTAGTGGTTCCCAGACAGGCAGCTGATAAAAGCGCTTTTTTCATTATATTTTCTTTCCTTTTTTCTTTCTTTTTCCCCACCAAACCAGAAATCCGGTTACAGGGAGTGATGTACACGTGAGGCCGGCAATAAACCAGATGATTTTTCCAAACAGACCGAAGTAAGATCCTGTATGAACATCATAATTGGCATTGGCATATTTTTCGGCGTTGCTCAGTTTTTGATGAGGTTTGTTGGCCAGTAGCTTTCCTGAGTATTTATCGAATGTCAGCAGATTTCTTTCGCTGAATCTTCCGTCTTTTCCGTAAATGGTAACGGGAAGGTTCTTCAGTTCTTTTCCTTTTTTATTCTTTCCGTTTAAATTGATTCTGAAACTGGATGAGCCCGCATACAATTTTTCGGTCTGCGCTGCAGCTAAATCAAAAACAGCTTCATTTTTTACCATCAATGAATCCGGAGACTTGATTTCTTTTTCTTTTGGAGCTTCCCAATAGCCGGATATGGCGAGGTTAAAGGTATTTTTCACATACGGATAGGCAAAATAAATCCCTGTAACACTCATTATTAAGGCAATGAATGAGGCATAGAACCCTAATACATTGTGAAGGTCATAGTTTTTACGTTTCCAGTTTTTTACATTTTCCCAATTGAACCAAAAGCGTCCTTTTCTGGCATTTTTATTTTTGGGCCACCACAAGATGATTCCCGTAATCAGCATTATAATAAAAAGAACGGTTGGGATTCCTACAGTAAATGGTCCCCATTCGGAATTGAGCAGAAGCCCCCAATGGATATACTTCAGAATATTAAATACATCATATTTTTCATCATATACCGCAATGATTTCTCCGGTATACTGATTTACATATGCCTGCTTGTTGATGAGAACCTGTTGAAAATAATTCCAGCCCTTTTTACTTTTTTCATAATAAAGAAAACGGTAGGATTTGCTTTTGTCTAAAGGGATTTCTACTGAACTTAGCGGATGTTTTTCGTTGAGTTCCAGTGAAACTTTTTCACGAAGCAAATTAAGTGACAATGCCTTCTTTCCGAGATCTTCTGTTTTTACATAAATGGCTTCTTTGCGCAGACTGTTTTGTACTTCATCCTTAAAAATATATAAAGTCCCCGATAGAGAGACTATAAATACAATGATGCCGACAGACAGACCAAACCACAGATGGAGTTTGGCAGACCATTTTTTTGTTGGCGAAACTTTCTTTTTATGGTGATGCTTTTTTCTCATAGCAAAAAGTTAACCCCACGAGGGGTTAACCTTTGATTTTTTAAAATTTATATCCTATTGATACTCTCCAGTTACGCGGAGCATTATAGATCCATGCGTATTCTCCTCCATCTCCTCTGTATCCGCTGTAAAGTTTTCTGTTAAGAACGTTATTCAACATAAAGTTGACATCGAATTTTTTAGCAACATAGGAAACCCCGAAGTTGGTATCAAAATAATCAGGTAAGCTTTGATCTTTTGTGGCACTTACCCCATACCAGGATTGTCTTCCTCCCTGATACTGATAACCTGCTGAAATACCAAAACCTTTCATAAGGCCATTTTCAAACCTATAGTTTACCCATGTATTTTGTACATTTTTAGCATTCCCCGGAGACTGAATTCCAATTTTTGCAGGATCTGTATCTTTAACTGTTTTTGCATCTGTATATGCATAGTTGATGATAATGTTCAACCCTTTGATGATCTCTCCTTTGATATCAGTTTCAAATCCTCTGGCTCTTTGTTCTCCGGTAGCAACCTGGAAAGGCTGTCCTTCATTTTGTTCTTTAGGTCCCGCAACAAGAATATTTTGTCTTCTGATTTCGTATACAGCGAAAGTAGAGTTCCATTTTCCTCCAAACCAGTCTTTCTTCAGTCCGAATTCAATATTCTGTCCTCTGAAAGGATCTGTAATTTTGGTTTTGTTAATTCCTGTTCCGGATTGTGGTACGAAGGTTTTGTCATAGATACCATAAGCCGAGAAATCTTTATTGATAGAATAGCTTATTCCTACTCTTGGTGTAAATTCTCCAGCTGTGTCAGGTACAATAGGCGTTCCCGGGCTCAGATTAGGATATGCGGAATAGGTTTTACCGCTTGTATATCTTCCTGCTAAGGTTAATCTTAGTTTATTATCAAACATTTCAATCTGATCCTGAGCATAATAAGAAGTGTATTTTACTCCCTGATCATTATAAAATGGGGCAGAAGTATTTAAAGTATAAAAATCAGAAGAAGGAAGTTTTGTAGCATCCACTCCATAATTCACATTATAAATATCGATAGGGAATAGTAAGGTCTCTTTGCCATCTACAATTTTTGAATAAGAAGAAAAGTCGGCAATGTATTTTCTGTCTCCGTAATCAAATCCTGCAATAACTTTATGTACAATATTTCCTGTATTAAGCTTTCCTCTTACATACGTCTGGAAAATGTGATTTTTTCCTTTTGCCTGCCAGTTGCTTAATGTCCTGTTTAAAACATTTTTATTGGCTGGATCAAAAGTTCCCCACCATGAACCTCCGTCATAATTCAGGTCCATGTAAGCATATTGTGTGCTCCAAACCCAATCTTTAAAAAGTTTCTGGTCTAAGCTTAAGAATAAACTCTGATCTTTTACTTCAGTTTTTTTGAAGTTCGGATCATTAAAGTTGGTATGTACATTCAATGAAGCGTATCCGTCATTAGACATCAGGTAAGCCCCCGGTTGATTGAATTTTAAGTACTGATAGTTGTATTGTGCTGTAAAGGTAGTGGTCTTTGTAGGTCTGAAAGTAATGGAAGGAGCAACAATGATTTTACTTGTTTTATCATTTTCCACCCATGAATTGTTGGAGCTTCCCATCAGATTGATACGGTAATCTAAAACTCCGTCTTTTACAAGAACTCCGTCAAGATCTGCTTCCCCTCTGAAAAGATTATAGCTTCCTGTAGTGAAACGAACACTATTAGCAAATTTTCCGGTAGGTTTTTTGGTTACCACATTATAAAACCCGGCAGGATCTCCCATAGAACCCATGAATCCGGCAGGACCTTTTACAAACTCTATTCTGTCTATAATAGAAGCATCAGGATTGATAGGTCCCCAGGTAGAAGAAACATTCATTCCATTCATGAAAGTGGCAATACCGGCTCCTCTCATAAATACATTGGAATACACATTATCCCAGTGTTCTACTTTTCTTGCTCCACTTACATTACGGACAATCCCTTCCGACATGTTCAATGTAATCTGATCAGCAAGAACCTGAGAACTTACAGATTGTACATTCTGTGGAAGCTCAAGAATAGGAGTCTGAATTCTCAGTGAACCCGAAACCTCATTCAGCTTGTACTTCTGATAATATCTTCCGTTAACAACTACTTCTTCAATATCGTTGGATTTGATGGTGTCTTTTTTTTGCGCAGAAACCAGCATTGTTCCCAGTGCGGAAGCACAGATCAGTACATTTTTCATGAAACTCAAATTTTCTGCAAATATATTATTTTTAACTGTTCTAAATAAATAATAAGATTGATATTTATCATAAAATTATTATATCCTGAATAACAAAAAACCGCTATGACCAATGCCATAGCGGTTTTTAGATGATATTATTAAATTTTTCTTAAGCTGGAATTTCTCCTTTATATAAGAAAGAAATAATTTCTTTGTTCAATTTGTCGATCATTTCACTGAATAAGTGGAAAGATTCCTGCTTGTAAATTACCAATGGATCTTTCTGCTCGTAAACAGCTCCTTGTGAAGATCTTCTTAAGTCGTCCATCTCACGAAGGTGAAGTTTCCAGTTTTCATCGATGATCGATAAAGTGATGTTCTTTTCGAAATCGTTTACTAAACTTTCACATTGCGTATCGTAAGCTTCTTTAAGATCAGCTACAATTGTCATTGTTTTGTGTCCGTCTGTGAAAGGAACCTGGATCATTTTGAACATTGAACCTTGATTTTGGTAAACATTCTCAATGATTGGGAATGATTTTTCTTTCAATAAGTTCAATTTCATTTTGTAATCTTCCTGAGCTGCGTTGAATAAGATATTCGTCAGATCCTGAACATTTTTATTATTAAAATCAGTTTGTGAAACCGGAGATTCCATGGTAAATGTTTTAATAATTTCGTATT
This sequence comes from Chryseobacterium sp. GVT01B, assembly GCF_019970045.1. Taxonomy (GTDB): domain Bacteria; phylum Bacteroidota; class Bacteroidia; order Flavobacteriales; family Weeksellaceae; genus Chryseobacterium. The sequence goes on along the minus strand of NZ_JAHXYI010000001.1, from coordinate 10,948 downwards.
CAAAATCTTTATAATTTCCGGTAGCTTTTCCTTTCGCAACGATAGAATTGGCAACATCAAAAATCATATTGGTGATATCATACTTCAGGTGATCTCCGAATAGAGCATTCTTTCTTCTCTTGTAGATTACATCACGTTGTTTGTTCATTACGTCATCATACTCAAGAAGTCTCTTTCTTGTTCCGAAGTTATTTTCCTCTACTTTTTTCTGTGCTCTTTCGATAGACTTACTGATCATAGAGTGCTGAATTACTTCACCTTCTTTATGACCCATTCTATCCATCATTTTAGCGATTCTCTCAGAACCGAATAAACGCATCAGGTTATCTTCAAGAGATACATAGAACTGAGAACTTCCAGGATCTCCCTGACGTCCTGCTCTACCTCTAAGCTGTCTGTCAACACGTCTTGAATCGTGTCTCTCAGTACCGATAATAGCTAAACCTCCTGCTTCTTTTACTTCCTTAGATAATTTAATATCCGTACCACGACCTGCCATGTTCGTTGCAATCGTTACAACTCCCGGCTGTCCTGCTCCAGCTACAATCTCTGCTTCTTTCTTGTGAAGTTTCGCGTTCAGTACCTGGTGAGGAATTTTTCTTAACTGAAGTGCTTTTGAAAGCAATTGGGAAATTTCAACAGAAGTAGTACCTACCAATACTGGTCTTTTTTCTGCAGTTAATCTTTCAATTTCTTCAATTACAGCATTATATTTTTCTCTGTTAGTCTTGAAAACCAAATCCTGTTTGTCATTTCTTAAAATTGGACGGTTTGTTGGGATAACCACTACATCCAGTTTGTAGATTTCCCAAAGTTCACCAGCCTCAGTTTCAGCTGTACCAGTCATCCCCGCAAGTTTGTTGTACATACGGAAATAGTTCTGAAGTGTAACTGTTGCAAAAGTTTGAGTAGCAGCCTCAATTTTTACATTTTCTTTTGCTTCAATTGCCTGGTGAAGACCATCTGAATAACGACGTCCCTCCATGATACGTCCTGTCTGCTCATCAACGATTTTTACTTCACCATCAATAACTACATACTCATCATCTTTTTCAAATAATGTATAGGCTTTCAATAGCTGGCTCATAGTGTGAACACGCTCAGATTTTTCTGCAAAGTCAGCAAAAAGTCTTTCTTTAGCTTCAAACTCTTCTTCTTTAGAAAGGTTTTTAGCTTCTACTTCAGCAATTTCAGTCCCGATATCAGGAAGAACGAAGAAATTCGCATCAGAGTTTCCTTGAGACATGTATTCAACACCTTTGTCTGTAAGGTCTACCTGATTGTTTTTCTCCTCGATTACGAAGTAAAGATCTTTATCTACAATCGGCATATCGCGGTTGTTGTCCTGCATATATTGTGCTTCAACTTTCTGAAGTAATGCTCTGTTTCCGCTTTCCGATAAGAATTTGATTAATTGTCTGTTTTTTGGAAGACCTCTGTAAGCCTGAAGTAATTTGAATCCTCCTTCTTTTGTATTTCCTGCAGCGATTAATTTTTTCGCTTCATTGAAAATAGCAGAAACAGTTTTCTTTTGTACTTCAACAATTCTGTCGATAGAAGGTTTAAGAACATCAAACTCCTGTCTGTCTCCCTGAGGAACCGGGCCGGAAATGATCAAAGGTGTTCTTGCATCATCTACCAATACAGAGTCAACTTCATCCACGATAGCAAAGTTCAATTCTCTTTGTACCAATTCTGAAGGTGAAGTCACCATGTTATCTCTCAGATAATCGAAACCGAATTCATTGTTGGTTCCGTAAGTAATATCTGAGTTGTATGCTTTTCTTCTTCCGTCTGAGTTCGGCTGGTGGTTATCGATACAGTCGATAGACATTCCGTGGAACTGGTAAAGAGGGCCCATCCATGCCGAGTCTCTTTTTGCAAGATAGTCGTTTACGGTTACAACGTGTACTCCTCTTTCCGGAAGTGAATTTAAGTAAATAGGTAATGTTCCTACCAAAGTTTTACCTTCACCGGTTGCCATCTCGGCAATTTTACCACTGTGAAGAATAACCCCTCCGATAAACTGAACATCATAGTGGACCATATCCCAAACTACTGGAGTTCCGGCAGCATCCCATGAGTTTTTCCAAACAGCTGTGTCTCCCTGAATGCTAACGAAATCTTTTCCTGCCTCAGCCAGTTCTCTGTCCCAGTCACTTGCTGTTACACGAATCTCTCCATTCTGTGCCCATCTTCTTGCTGTTTCTTTTATCAATGCAAAAGCTTCAGGAAGAACCTGAACAAGAACTTTTTCCTCAATTTCGTATGATTCTTTCTTTAGAGACTCAATTTTTGAAAAAAGAGCTTCTTTTTCGTCAACATTGGTTGAATTTTTTATCTGCTCTTTTATCTGTTCTATTTGAGCTGTGATCTTGCTGGTTGCAGATTTTATATTCTCTTTAAACTCAGCCGTTTTTTGTCTCAACCCATCATCCGTCAATTGTTGGATGTTAGGTTCTACAGCCTTGATTTTTGTTACAACTTTTTTTACTTCTTTTAGGTCCTGCGCTTTTTTGTCTCCCAAAAACCCTTTAAGAACTTTGTTTAAAAAACTCATAAATTTTTTGCTTTATGCTTAATGCAAGATGCTTTAAGCGTTTTAAATGACACGCTTATCGTGTGAAATTAATATATAAAAAAGGGCAAAAAAGCTCTAAGCACGCAGCCTAAAGCTTATCGCTTTATTAATATTCGTCCTCGTTCCAAAGGAAATCCTCGTCAGTAGGATAGTCGCTCCATACTTCTTCGATAGATTCATAAATTTCTCCTTCGTCTTCGATTGCCTGAAGGTTTTCTACTACCTCCATAGGTGCACCAGTTCTGATTGCGTAGTCAATAAGCTCTGCTTTTGTCATTGGCCAAGGTGCGTCACTTAAATATGAAGCTAATTCTAATGTCCAGTACATAATTTTCTAATTTTTTGCAAAAGTATAAAAATAGGTTGTATAATAAACTTTTTTATACTTGATTTTCAATTCTTTTTATAATTTTTTCTTATAAATGGCTGTCACAAACTGAATGGCAGCTGTGTCAGCAATTTACTTAATGTCGTTTTCTCAAAAACCATTCCACAAATTTTTTTATGCCATTTTGGAAGTCTGTGGCCGGTTTATACCCTATTAAATCCTTTGCTTTTGTAATATCTGCATTGGTTTTTGTGACATCTCCCGGCTGCATTGGCAGAATTTTTTTAATGGCAGATTTTCCAAGTGCCATTTCTATAGTGGCAACCATTTCTGATAAAGTGACTACCTGGTTTTCTCCGAGATTAAGAATCTCATAAACTCCGGTATTATTTTCCAGATAAAGGATAGATTTGGTAATTCCGTCAATAATGTCATCGATATAAGTATAGTCTCTGGCAGTATTCCCATCACCATAAAAAGGAATTTCCTGATCCTCTGAAATAAGCTTTACAAACTTGTGTATTGCGAGGTCTGGTCTTTGCCTTGGTCCATATACCGTGAAGAACCTAAGCTGTATCATATCTATATGGTATAGATTGTGGTAAACATGTCCTATGACTTCACCACTTTTTTTGGTGGCTGCATAGGGCGATATCGGATTGTCTACATTATCCGTTTCTGCAAAAGGAACCTTTTCATTATTCCCATAAACACTTGATGAGGAAGCGCAAATAAATTTTTTGATATTAAAATCCTTACAAAGTTCCCAAAGATTCATAGTACCTCTTACATTGACTTCTTCATATTCTAAAGGACGTTCAATGGAAGGGCGTACACCAGCAAGTGCAGCCAGATGGATCACCATGTCGATAGGGTGATTTTTAAAGATGTTTTCAAGACCTTTCATGTCTCGGATATCCTGCCAATAGAGGGAATATTGGTCAGAATGAGTAAGTGAAATCAATTGGCGGATATCAGTCTCTTTGTCTGAGTATTCAAAATCCGAAATTTTACCAATTGACTCTAAAGTATTTTTAATTTTTACCTGATAGTTATAGAAATCATCAAAATTGTCAATGTTTATGACAGAATGTCCATTTCTTAATAATCGTTCAATTAAATGAGATCCGATGAATCCACTACCGCCTGTTACAAGATAAACCATTTGTATTTTTTATTGGTACAAAAATATAAATTTTACTTTTTGAAAAATATAATCATTAAATTTACTTAAAAAAGTAATATAAATATAATATGCAGTTTCAAGGGCAAATTTTAAAGATGACAAGCTATGATGCAAAGCCAATCCAGTACTATCTCAATCTTTCAGGGGACCTGATCCATATGAATGAGCTGATTGGAAAGGAATTAAGTATCAGGCACACCGGATTTCAATGTGTAAACTGTGGAGAAAATAAACCTATTTACAGGATGGGATTCTGCAAAAACTGCTTTTTTGAAAGTCCTTATGCAAGTGATACCATTATCCGTCCCGAGCTTTCTACAGCACATTTAGGCGTTGCAGAACGGGATCTGGAGATTGAAAAACAAATTCAGCTTCAGCCGCACACCGTGTATCTGGCTTATACCGGAGACGTAAAAGTAGGAGTAACGAGAAATACTCAGATTCCGACAAGGTGGATTGATCAGGGTGCGACTTTTGCATTACCCATAGCAAGAACCGAAAACCGTTATGAAGCGGGAATGATAGAAGTAGCTCTGAAAGAACATTTGGCAGATAAAACCAATTGGCGAAAAATGCTGCAGGATGATTTTGAAGGAGAAATAGACCTTGCGGATTTCAGACAAAAGATCAAAGAATATTTTCCTGAAGATTTTCAGAAATTCTATAGAGAAGGAGAAGAATTATGGATGTTCGATTATCCTTTTGAAAAACCAGAAAAGGTTACTTCATTTACATTAGATAAAAAACCTGAATTTTCCGGAAGACTTTCCGGTATCAAAGGACAGTATCTGGGATTTGAAGGAGGAAATTTCATGAATGTAAGAGGACACGAAGGATATGTGATCGATCTTGAAATAAGAAATTGATCGATGTAAAAATAAAACCAAATCGCAAAATATGGGAAAATGGGTTAAAAGACTATTGATAAGTTTCGGAATCCTGGCAGGAATTCTTCTTGCTGCGAATTTCGGACTGAATATATGGCTTAAAACCCAGCTTCCGGAGTATATAAAAAAGAATACTGACTATAAAGTTTCTTATAAAACCCTGAATGTAGATTTAGGAACCGGAAATATCTTCGCTTCCGGAATCTCTGTTAACAGCAAAGATCCGCAAAATACAGACGTTATTGGATTGCAGGGAACTATTGATACTCTGAGAATAAGCCGTTTTGGAATTTATGATGCTATTTTTAATAAAAGAATAAGCTCCTCGGACCTCTTACTGGCAAAACCTAATCTGAATGTCATTCTCGCAAAACCCGTCGATCGTAAAACCGGAAAGAAGAGAAGCCCGTTTTTATTTGAAAATATCAGGATCAATGAAGGAAAGATTGCCGTTTTTAAACATACCAAACAGAAATTTTTATCTGTACAGCAACTGGATCTGTTCGTTGAAAACTTACAGATGACAGAAGAGTCTGTTGAAAATAAACTTCCAATAGTTTTTGACAGATACAGTATTAAAGGAGAGAAGTTCTTTTTCCGTCCCGATGAAACCTACGCCATTACCATTAATAGGATTAATACACGTGATGGGCAGATGTCAGTTGAAAATTTCAGACTGACTCCACTTTTTTCTTTTGTACAGTTTAAAAAGTTTTATCCTAAAAAGCCACAATTATTTGAATTTAGTGTTCCAAAAATGGAATTCAAAGATGTGGTTTTGACAAAAAATAAGGTTTCACTTACCAATGCTGATTTTCAAAATCCTGCTTTTACAGTATATAATACAGGAGTAAAAGCGATAAAAAGTAATAAAAATTCCAGTTTTGAAGTTGATTTAAAAAATATTAAACTGAATAATGCTGTAGTTCATATCAACAAACCAGATGGAAATAAGCTCTTGTCTATAGGAAATCTTAATTTGAATATCAACCAGATGATGTTTAATAAAGAAAGTTCACAACAGGTAATTCCTATCGGGTATAAAGATTTTCTGCTTGCCGGGAAAGATATCCAATATTCCAATCATCAGAATGTCTCTATAAGAAGTTTTGCATTAAGCCCTAAAAGCGGAGAAATTATGGATGTTCTGCTGACACCCGGAACTCCATCAGTAGAAAAAACGGCTGCAGTTCTAAAGACAAACCACATTGCTTTTAATATTAATAAATTAGAATTTCTTAATAAAAAAGTGAACCTTGATCTTAAAGATATCCTTATAGACAATGTAAATGGAACAATTAAAACAGGCGAGAAGAAGCAAAATAAAACTTCGGGCCCTGGAATCATACAATCTGTTGTTGTAGGTAAAATGTCTTTGAAAAATTCAAATATTACTTATGATAATGGGAAAGAACCCTTGGTTTTTCATGATTTGAATGCCACACTTAACGCGATAGAATTAGCGCCCAAGCCCAATCAGTCAGGATTATCATTTAAAGTTAAAGATTATTATCTCACCACCCGGAACTTTGCATATAAAACTCAGTTCTATAACATGAACTTAGAGCTTCTCAAGCTGAATAAAAATAAAGTTCAGATCAATAATTTTTCAATGAAACCTCTCGTTTCGAGAGCACAGTTTATCAAAATGATACCCGTTGAAAGGGATCTGTATGATATAAAAGCCGGACAAATCTCGGCAGAAGGAACATGGGATCTATTTTCCCATCAAAAAATGGTGAATGCTTCCCATGTCACAATCCAGTCAGCTAATGCCAATATTTTCAGAAGCAAAATTCCGAAAGACGATCCAAAAATAAAAGCATTGTATTCCAAAATGCTGCGTTCTATTAAAATTCCGATGACGATCAGTAATCTTGATCTGAAAAACTCAGTATTAGTCTATGAAGAGGATACTCCGGAAAGTATGGGACCCGGAAAATTGATATTCAGTAACTTTAATATGAACGTCAAAAACCTGAATTCTGCTAAAATAAAAGGAAAACCCACAAAGGTAGACATCAAAATCAATTGTTCATTCATGAATCTTTCGCCACTTTCCGTAAACTGGAACTTCGATGTTGCCGATAACAATGATAATTTTACAATTGCAGGGAAAACTACGGGCCTTCCCGCCAGTGGAATCAATCCGTTTATCAGGCCTTACCTTCATGTAACGGCTACTGCAGGAACTATCCAGGAAATGCTTTTTAATTTTAAAGGAAACCCTGCCGGATTACACGGAACCTTTAATCTTAAACACAAAGATCTGAAAATTGCAGTACTTAATAAGAATAATCATGAGAAGAAAGGGTTCCTCACAGCTGTTGCCAATGTTTTTCTGAAATCAGATTCAGGCAGTTTTCCCGAAGCTGTTACCGTAGAAAATGTAGAGCGAGATCCTACAAAATCTTTCTTTAATCTCTTCTGGAAAGGAATTGAGCAAGGATTGAAGAAAACGCTCATTGGTAAAAACGTAGAAAAGACGGAAAAGAAAGTAAAAGAAGCAGTCACTTCTGTGAAAGAAATGAAACAATCTGTAAAAGAAATAAAGCAGGAGATCAAAAATAAAAAAGAAGCCTCCAAACCGGAAGCAGAAAAAAAGGAAAAGAAAGGTTTTTTGAACAATATATTCAAGAAAAAAGAAAATTCAGGAGAATAATTCCTTAAACCATTAAAGCAGAACGATTGATGATTACATAAAACCAACGATCTTTTTATTGAAATAACCTTAATGGTTTAAAGAATTAATATAAAGTGGTTATAGTTTAAAAATTGAACTCGTCGCTTTCCAATATAGGAATATCTCTTAGGAACTTATCAAACTCTTCACCTGGATAATTGCTGTCTGCTCCGTAAGAATCTATGATCATTCCACGGTTTCCGGCATTATCTTTTACTACATAAAGTACTGCATTGTCATCAGGATTGCTGTCTCCTTCAAAACGGTATGTTTTTAAGATCACCAATTCTTCAGGCTGATAAACCTTTTCAGAATTTTCAAACTTCATTTCACATTTCTCATTCATCCTGAATTCTCGCTGTATTCCTCTTTCAGAAAGCGTTTTCATGACTTGGCTTAAGGTTGTCATCCTGTCAATGTTTTCTGGATTTTCCATAATGTTATTTTTCTTGTTAAGTACAATAATTAAACCATTGCAATTTTTAAATATAATAAAAATATCGGATTGTAATTTCCCTAATAATAAAGTTCAATGTTAACAAAATTTATAATTTGAAAAAATAAAATAGGTATGCTTTTTGCAATGCTAACAATATTAAATGAAAGAAAATATGAAAAAAGAAGTTGGAGTTTTACTGGCAGGAGGAGTTGGTCTTTTGGCAGTATTAAGTTTAATAAGCATAAAAAAAATATTGACTAAAAAAGATAAAAAATATAGTGATTCCTATTCGGACTATCACAGACACTTTGATGAAAAGAATCAGGATGATGAAACTCATGGAGTGGAATTTTACGCACTGAAGTAGTAAAAAAATATATTTAATTATGTTAAAATCCAACGCTTTTGAAAGTGTTGGATTTTTTTGTGGAAAACTTTAATGTTAAAACTCATTATTTTATGCAAATTCCATTCTAATTTTACACCAGAATGCAAAACGAAAATTTCATAAAAGGTCAGGGAGCTCAGCGGAACGTTATCAATCGTTTCGACAGGTATACCTATGAGCCTGATGATGAAGATTTCGAAACAATAAAAACCTCCTTTACTGAAGTTTTTCCCAAAACCATTGTTAATCAGGTGAAAAGCGAGGATCTTCCGATGGAATATTCTATGAATCCTTATCAGGGATGTGAACATGGCTGTTCTTACTGTTTTGCAAGGCCTACCCACGAATATTGGGGGTACAGCGCCGGAATTGATTTTGAAAGAAAGATCATGGTAAAGAAAAATGCCCCGGAATTACTGGAGAAGTTTTTTCAAAAAAGAGGGTACAAAGCAGCTCCAATTCTGCTATCCGGTAACACAGACTGCTATCAGCCCGCCGAAAGACAATTTGAAATCACCCGAAAACTACTGCAGGTATGTCTGGATTACAGACATCCTGTCAATATTCTGACAAAAAATGCAATGGTTTTAAGAGATCTGGATATCTTAAAGCCTATGGCGGAGCAAAATCTGGTATCTGTTTCTTTAAGTATTCCCACTATCAACGAAGAACTGAGACGGAAGATGGAGCCCAGGACGAGTTCTGCAAAAAATAAATTAAAAGCCGTAGAAATTCTTTCCGAAAACAACATCCCCGTACACGTAATGGTTGCTCCCATCATTCCCGGACTCAATAGTGATGAACCGTTGAATATATTAAAAGCTATTTCCGATGCAGGAGCTTTAGGATTCGGATATACTCTGGTGAGATTAAATGATACTGTTGAGCCTGTTTTTGTGAATTGGATAGAAAGTCATTTTCCGGACAGAGCGCAAAAAGTTTTAAACCTTATCCGCTCTATGCGGGGCGGAAAGCTTGGAAATAAAAGATATTTCGAAAGACAGAAAGGAGAGGGAAACATTGCTGAAATGATTCATACCACTTTTAAGATCGGCAGAAAGAAGTTTTTTGACGGTAAAGAATTTCCAAAGCTCTCAACCGCTAATTTTACCGGAACCCGCGATCAGCAATTAAGACTATTTGATTGATCATTACATCCGGATTAATCCTACCTATTATATTATAGTATAAAGAGCAGCAGTTTTTCAATATTGTTGTCATTAATAAACTTTCCACTTCTGGTTATTTTATACTTATCATATATATAGTATATAGTACGATTTTTTCAGGAGCTTCATCCTGCTATCCATTCATACTCCTCACGCCGATGCTTTCCTACACTCAAACCCTCCAACTCTCCAATCTAAGTTGCGGGGTAACCATTTCTATCAGGGCTAGGAAGACGAATGATGAATTATAAGTTATGAATTATGAATGATGAATGATGAATGATGAATGATGAATGATGAATGATGAGTTTCGGTTTTCTATGTAGAAAAGGACCATTGGTGTTGAATTTTCATCTTCCTGATTTCTATGGAAGGTGGCTAGTGAGTATAAACCTCTATTCCCATTTTGTCATTCCGCAGGAATCCAAACTTCTTTATGAGAGCTTTTAAAGGAAGTAAGCTGGCAGGATAATGTTTAAGATTTTTTTATCAGTTAGTATTAGCAGTGTCATGCTGAGCTGAGTCGAAGCATTTTAATTAAGGTGAATTATATTTCTGCTATTTTAATTTTACAGAAGAGTTTTGTTCTTATTCCTACGGAGTGACAATGCTATCTGGGGATATAGAATAATAATGATTATAAAGACTATAGCGAAGCCAAAACTTTTAAAAAGCTATTCTATATAATAATTATGTATATTTTGATCATTCTAAACCCTAAAACCCCGCATCTCACCCTCTGACTCACACCCCGCATCTCGTATCTCGTATCCCTTTCCACCGACCCAAAATCCTCTCCAACGCTCAAACCCTCCGACTCTCCAAGATTTCCTTCCTTCTTCCAAACATTTGTTTAAAATTTTTGCTCCTTTGTTTCAATGGTTTAGGGTTAAATATTACGGAAAGGTAAAATTTATGTTAAATAAAGTTGCAGGGTGTCGTATAAGTTTCTATCTTTGCCCCACTGAAAAACGAGAGTAAGACAGTAGCGCAGAAGAGCTTTTAGATAAGCTAAAAACATTAAGATACTTCAAGAAGAGACGGACGAAAAAAAACTTTAAATTTTTAATAAAAAAAGTTGCGGGTTAAAAAAGAGTTTGTATCTTTGCAGTCCCAAATAAAGGGAGCGCAGGAGTAGGGTGATTGAGGTTGAGAAAGGAATTAAGGTTACTTAAAAAACTTTAAAATTTTCTTTCAAAACATTTGGTCATTAAGAAATAAAGTTTTACTTTTGCACTCGCAAATACGGAGCGACACTGACAGAGAAGATTGCTACGTTGAAAAGCG
>NZ_JAHXYI010000019.1 GCF_019970045.1 Chryseobacterium sp. GVT01B | reverse complement strand
TTAAAGTTTTTTAAGTAACCTTAATCTCTTTCTTAACCTCAATCACCCTACTCCTGCGCTCCCTTTATTTGGGACTGCAAAGATACAAACTCTTTTTTAACCCGCAACTTTTTTTATTAAAAATTTTTAAGTTTTTTCGTCCGTCTCTTTTTTGAAGTAATATAATGTTTTTGCTTATTTAAAAGCTCTTCTGCGCTACTGTCTTACTCTCGTTTTTCAGTGGGGCAAAGATAACAACTTCTTACAAAGCAAAACAAGTTTATTTAACATAAAAATATATAAAGTGGATAACTATTTTTATATTCTCTTGTTATTCAAACAATTAAATATAACTTATACTTATCCACAATGAGTATTTATAAATATACAATATTGGAATAAGTATACAAGATTACATCTTATGTATAAGTTTCCAGAAATAAGGAATTGAAATCATAGTAACTCATTTAATCTTACAATTCAAAACAGACAGTATAATACATTAGAATATATTAAAGTGAAATTTAACTTGTGTTAAGATTTGAACGTAAAATTGACGAATTATAGAATAGTAAGGAACAATATCATCACCTCCTGAATTAGGATTGCAACGGTAAAGCATTTGAATGTATTATAAATCATTTGGGGTTTGATCCGAACTGTTGATTAGGAGTTATAGGAGCTATCAAATATTTTTTTACATTCTAAAATCTAATATTCCAACTATGTCATTCCGTAGGAATCCAGCCGCATTTATTAGAATCTAAAAGATTCAAAGGAGTAGCACAGAGTTTTTAATATTTAAGTGATCTGATAAGCTATACTTAGTAACTGACTAGAATAATGCACTGTTTAGACTCCTTCGGAGTGACAAGGGAGTGCTATCAATGATAAGT
>NZ_JAHXYI010000018.1 GCF_019970045.1 Chryseobacterium sp. GVT01B | reverse complement strand
TAGAGTGCCCCCAAAAAGTTAGACACTTTTTAGGGGCATTTTTTATGGGCAAATCAAAGTATAGTTTAGCATTTAAAACAGATTGTGTTGTTAAGGTTTTACAAAGACATCATTCGATTTCCGTAGTTGCTAAAGAATTAGGAATCAGTAAATCTTTAGTTAAACAATGGGTAAAATACTATATTCAATATGGATCTAAAGGTCTTCTTCGTATCCATAACAGAGTTTATGATGTCAATTTTAAGCTGAAAGTTTTACAATCCATATCAGAAAGTCATCTTTCCATTAAACAGGCATGCTTAAAGTTTAATATAGGAGCAGCATCCAGTATTTTAAATTGGCAGAATGCTTATGAGAAAAGTGGTATTTTAGGTTTAGAAAATAAACCCAGAGGAAGACCTAAGATAATGAGTAATAATAAAGATAAAAAAAGAAAATCTGATAAAGTTTTGACACGAGAGGAAGAACTTTTACTTGAAAATGAAAGGCTTCGTGCAGAGATTGATTATCTAAAAAAGTTAGACGCCTTAGCTCTAGCCAGCAAAAAGCAAAAGCCATCGAAGAGTTAAGGCCAAAGTATAATTTAGCAATATTGCTGAATTGTTCAGGTATGGCAAGAAGCAGTTTTTATTATCATCGGGCTCAGGGTAATGCGGGAGATAAATATGCTCATATTAAAAGTTTAATACAATTAATTTATCAAAAGCATAAAGGAAGATTTGGATATAGAAGAATCACTCTGGAACTAAAAAATCGGGATATAATTATCAATCATAAAACAGTTTTACGATTAATGAAAAACTTGGGATTGAAAAGCTTAATTCGGGTGAGAAAATATAGATCTTACCGTGGAGAACAAGGAAAAATAACACCGAATATCCTGAAAAGAAACTTTAAGACTGACCATCCGAACCAAAAATGGGCTACCGATATTACAGAATTCAATGTTTCTGGAAACAAGCTATATTTATCTCATACCATCGACTTATTTAACGGAGAGATTATAAGCTATGAACTTTCAGAAAAACCTGTTTTTACACAAATTATTAATATGTTGAAAAAGAGCTTTAGAAAAATAAAAAATACACAGAACCTAATTCTTCACTCAGACCAGGGTTGGCAATATCAAATGAAGCTGTATCAAAATATTTTGAAACAAAAAGGAATTATCCAAAGTATGTCTAGAAAAGGAAATTGTTTGGATAATGCTATAATAGAGAATTTCTTTGGAACATTAAAATCCGAAATGTTTTATCTGAAAAAGTTCAAATCAATACAGGAATTAAAAGACGAGATTCATCAATATATTGACTATTATAATAATGATAGGATAAGAATTAATTTAAAAGGAAAGAGTCCGATAGAATATCGAACTCTTTATTATCAAAAGATTATTTAATTTTGTCTAAACTTTTGGGTGCACTCTA
>NZ_JAHXYI010000017.1 GCF_019970045.1 Chryseobacterium sp. GVT01B | reverse complement strand
TGTATCCCTGTTCGCTGATAAATTTTATTGACCAGTTTAATAGCCATAATACTATTCCCTCCCAATCGGAAAAAATCATCATGGATACTGATATGATCTGCGTCTAAACCTAATACTTCTCCGTAAATCTCCACCAGCTGCTCCTGTAAAGGCGTCTGAGGACTTACATATTCTGTTTCACCTGTAAATAAAGGTTCTGGTAATGCCTTTCTGTCTATTTTCCCATTAATAGTAACTGGTAATGCTTTCAAATGAACATAAGCCGAAGGAACCATATAATCAGGAAGAACTTCCGATAATAACACTGAAATATCTCCGGAGTCAAGCGGATTCTCTGAAACATAATAAGCAGCAAGGTATTTTAATCCCATACTGTTCTCCCTGCACTCCACTACCGCCTGACGAATGCCATTCAACCCAAGAAGAGCTGTCTCAATCTCTCCTTGCTCAATACGGTAACCACGAATCTTGATCTGTGAGTCGTTACGCCCCAGATATTCCAGATCCCCATTTGGAAGGATACGCACAAGGTCACCGGTTTTATAAATCCGTCCATTATAACCTAATACTTGTTCTTCTTCAGTCTGAAAGGGATTAGCCAAAAAGCGCTCTGCAGTAAGCTCAGGAAGATTTAAATATCCTCTTGATACTCCAACTCCTCCTACATACAGCTCTCCGACTGCTCCAATAGGAACAGGACGTAAATAAGAGTCCAGAACATAGACCGAAACATTATCAATAGGGCGCCCGATATTAAGAGGATTACCTTCTTCATCATAATGATGAACGGTCGCACATACCGTTGTTTCTGTAGGACCATATTCATTAAGGAAAATAATATCCTTATAGCAGCTCCTGTCAATATCAGGAAAGCTCTCTCCGCCGGCGAAAATCAATTTTAATTCCGTATCAACAAGAAGATCCTTCAATAATACAGGTGGAATGAATGACACCTCGATGCCATTTGCTTTTATATAATGGTTAAGATCCGCTACAGAGGTCCTCTGTTCATTACTGAATAACCAAAGCGTATTACCGTGGCAAAGCACAGGAAATACCTCATTGACAAAAGCATCAAAAACATAATTCGAATAACAGCCCACATTTGTATATTCATTAAAGCGGTGGGACCGCGTCATAAAACTTACAAGATTCACTACCCCACTATGCTCAATCATCACACCTTTAGGCATACCTGTTGTTCCACTGGTATAAATAACATAAGCCAGATGGTTGGATCTTACTTCGGTGACAGGATTTTTTCTAAAATATTTTTGGATTCCGTCTGCTGCATCTGCATCATCCAAATTTAAAATCGCAGGTCCTTTCTTAGCGATTGCTGAAACATATTCATGCAGCTTAGACACAGTCTGCTCTTCCGCAAGAATAAGACGGGCCCCTGTATCATTCAGGATATGACCCAGCCTCTCTACAGGGTAACCAGGATCAAGAGGAACATAAGCTCCGCCTGCTTTTAAAATACCTAAAATACCTATCAGCATCTTTTCTGAACG
>NZ_JAHXYI010000016.1 GCF_019970045.1 Chryseobacterium sp. GVT01B | reverse complement strand
CTGCACGATAAAGATAATCCAATCCAATATTCATCGCAAGCCCAAATGGATTATTCTGCGTAATGGAGTAAGAATCAGGTAAACTCAAATAGTTATACGCAATACTCCAGATGCCTTTATCCTTCATTGTGGTCATGCTTCCGTTCAGGTCATAGTCAATCACATTATTCCCACCTTCATATCCAGTATCATTCAATGCATTTTCTATCACCTGAGCCAAACGGTTGCCATTATAGACATAGTCAAGGTTATCAACCAATGTCGAAGTCTGACCCGATACAGGAATAGCCTTTCTTTTAAGATTGCTGATATTACCATTAATATCATAAGCCAGATATTCGTCACAATTACCGCTAGCTCCCGTCGAAGGCTCTTTATAAAACGCATTGGTTAGCCTGTTCAACACATCATATTCATAATTATAACGTTTCAGTAGATTGTCATCGCTGTTATTGTAACAGCACAAGGTCCTCACAAATTGTGGGGATCTTGTACTTTTAATTGTCTAAATCTATTTAATAACAGAAATCAACACATCTACAAAATTGCTGAAACACTATTTTTTCTTAAACATTACATAAAAGAACGGGCCTTATTAGTATATTCAATTTTATAATTATTTTTGACTTTCCATATATATATAAATTTATATTTTGGCAAATGCTCCCTATTTAATTTTATTTCATGTTTATTATCAAGAGTAATTGCGACTTCTTTATTATTAAAAATAACGCAAGCCCTTGTAATACCCAACATGGGCAGTGTCTTCCCTTGTTCATTAAGTACTATACTATCTCCATTTCTAACAGTTATAAAATTATCAAATCCAGATACAAAAGTTAAAAATGACTTATTTTTATCCTGTGCATCAAACTTTTCAATTAAGACTTTCGAGCGTACATTTTCAACAATCTCCATCTCTTTACCATATGTTTCGGATATTTTTACTGTTGAACAGCTTATAAAAACAAATAAGCAAAAGATTATTATATTAAGTTTTTTCATTATCTAGTTTTTTGGTTGTTGTTCTTCTACTAACTTTATAGCATTGGTTCTTTGTTCTGGAGTTATTTTTGTGCCAGGACCACCCGCACGCATTAAGTTATCTGGAGTAGATCTTAAAGTTGCTTTATCATTATGACCAATGCCTAATGTATGACCTGTTTCGTGAGCACCTGTTTTAGCGACATCAGATCTATTCTTATTATCAAAATTTAATTGATCCTTCTTTTCATCCCAACCAAGTCCGTCCGTAGTAATGACATTAATTTGAGTTCTATTTGTCTGTGTATTGTTATTGGTATCAGTCATTCCATTAGTTGAGTATTTTGCATCCGTATTCGCACCATTTTTAAAATCATCAACATTTTTAGTATCATAACCAACACTATAATCCCAAACCATTGTAGAATTGTCACTCTGACTGAAAGTAATATTAACTTGATTTCCCCCTGAATCTTTTCCTCCGAAAGATGAAATAATTTGTGCTTCACGCTCTTGAAGTAATGTAGACATTTGTGCATTAGAAAGAACTCCTGCCGTATTGTTTACAGGCTTATAGGTAAGATGCAAATTAACAGTCTTGCTTTCTAAGTTTCTACTTGCCGTCCACTCCAACCCTTCTAATTCTCTACCATCCACTACCCTGTTTTCCGAAAAATTATAATGAGATTGATAAGCATATTTTTCAGAAAGTGGATCTATGTTAAAGAACCTTCCCACATCCGGCATGTAATTTCTCCACTTAAATGAATAAAAACCGGTCTCTTGTAACTCTTGTCCTTGGTACTTATAATTCTTATAACCTCCCAATAATCCTTTATTGGCACCAATATGATTCATCCCAAATGCATAATAGTTGTTGGTATCGGTAACTTTAAGAGCGCCTGTGCTGTCTTTACCAAAGCTTACCCTTGTATTTCCAAGATGGTCTTTGTACTGATAAATATAGCGGTTTTCTGCGAAACTGTAAAAGCCTTCTGTTG
The DNA here is from genome assembly GCF_019970045.1 of Chryseobacterium sp. GVT01B. Taxonomy (GTDB): domain Bacteria; phylum Bacteroidota; class Bacteroidia; order Flavobacteriales; family Weeksellaceae; genus Chryseobacterium. The sequence goes on along the minus strand of NZ_JAHXYI010000016.1, from coordinate 3,161 downwards.
TAGATACAAAATCAAGTATCCATGTGGGGTTAATCGGCTTTATGCCATTCACATCATTTTCATTTTTAAAAGCAGCCTGTTCATAAGCTACACTTGTTCTACACCAAAGACATATGGTAGTTTCTGAATAGCCATATTGCAAATCATCCAAATAGTCCGTTATATTCGTCGTAATTGTTGTAGTTCCTCTTCCTCCTCCGCTTGTATAGGTCTTACGGACTTTTGTACCATCTGCTTTGTAAAGATAATTTAATCCAAAATTATTAATCTCACCTACAGAATTGGTCTGAATAATCGAAAAGTTATCTGGTAAATTAAGATAATTATAAGTTATACCATGAATCCCTTTATCCAACATAGTGATCATATTTCCGTTCAGATCATAGTCGATAATATTATCTCCACCTTCATATCCCGTATCATTCAATGCTGATTCTATAATCTTATCTAAACGGTTACCTGTATATTGATAGCTCAGATCATCTACCTGTACAAAAGTAGTTCCTTGTGATACAGGAGATGCATTTCTTTTTAAGGTCAGGATATTCCCATTAAGATCATAACTCAGATACTCATCAAAATAGCCTGTATTTCCTGTAGATGGTTCTTTGTAAAATGCATTGGTTAACCGGTTCAAAGCATCATATTCATAATTATAACGCTTCAGCAGATTTTCCGATCCGTTATTCCAGTCAATTTCAGCAATGTTGCCATTGAACTTTCCAACGGACTGAGTATTAACAGGATTATTATATCTCACCTCATAACCAAAAAGTTTACCGTTCAGATTAGAAGGATCATTGATCCTGGTCATCCAGCCTCTGATATTATACTTATAATCCATCTGCTGCAAAGGGGAATCCGCAGCAATCCCTCCCACTTTCTTGGATTCAACCTGAGAAAGTTCATTGTATTATTTTAATATTCAATATTTAATTACATGGAGATTCTTAATATTGATCTGAAGCGCCATTTTCTATCTTTTTTTGAAAAAAAATCACTATAAAAGTTAAAATTGTTTGTATTATAAAATAAAAGCCCTTATCTTATCATAAGGGCTTTTTATTATAAAGACTATTTATTTAAATCATATTCTATTTGTAAATATTGTAGTGCATCAAAAGTAGCAAGGTCTTCTAAATAAACAAATGTTTCTTCAAAAATCGAATATGCAAATACATTTTCCGGAATTTTAGGCAATTTATTTGATTTTAATTGTTTAAATAAACCATCACAAGAAATTACTTCTTTTGTTTTAAGTTCAAAATTTTTCTTATATGATACACTTTGTGCAAAATTCTCCTCAGATTTATCAACAAAAACCACAAATTTATTATTGTTAATTTGAAAACATTTCAATTGTTTTTTATCTGTAATGGGTAACTGGTTTTGCAAAGTAATAGAAAAAGAATTTTCCTGATTCGGAACAACTAAAGTATAAATGACTGATTTATTATAATCATTTAATATAATTGTGCTAGATTTATCAATAAATAATAATGCATTATTTACTTTACGAGATACAGAATGACTCTTAAAGAAATCACTGGCATCTTTACTTTGTGCATTTATCCCTGTAAGTACCAGAAATAAAATAAATTGAAGTATTTTCATTTTATTTAAAATTAATACGATTATCTGAAAATTTTCTTGTATTCATATCTGTATAGCTAAAGCTATATTTAGGTTATTCTCAGTATTATTATCAAACGTCAGATCCATTCCCTTCTTATGAAATTCTCCGCTCCCCTTATATACTGAACATCAGCAATAACCTGCTCTTTTTTCTGAAGCTTAAATATGGGAAAAAGCTGCATTCTTCAATGTAGCTTTATTATGCTTTTGTAATTTACAAAAATTGAATCTTTGTTAAAAGAATTTTATTTGATACAAATATTCTGATCCTCTTCGGCAGTATAGTAATTGTTATACTTTATTATAGTCGAATCATTTAAAATGTATATTTTAGGTGAGTCGCCACCTTGCTGAATTAAACCACTTACAGAGGTTACTTTAAAGGAATATTTTTTCCCTAATTCAATTTTAGTACAAGTATTATTGTTAGTCGGTTTAAATATCTCTATAATATCCATGTTATCTGCTATCAGTACACTAACCATTTTATCTTGTTTAATAGAAATTATTTTCCTTGTAATATCAATTGGCTCTGAACTAATCTTAATATTATTTGTTTGACAACTGCACAGAATAGCAGGAAAAAATAAAAAAAGAATATTTTTCATAATGTTATTTTCTTAATCTTTTATCATCTTTATAAACTTTATATAAAGGTGTAGTTTGAACTTGATTATTAGGATCTATTTTTCCAGCAAAACCTTCATAGTACTTTCTTAAGCCTGTCGCGGTATTTTCAACTCTTGTTCTCGCTGAGATAATAATGTTATCATATGGCATCATTTTTCTTGTCAGATCATGCATTTCGTTAAAAATAGGATTGGAATTAGCTGAAGTACTAATAGAAACATCGCTTTTAGTTTCCAAGGATTTTTGAGCGATCAATACATTCTCTACAATTTCATGAGTTATACCAGTCCCTTTAGGAGCGTCAGAGAAACTTTCAGCTGCTCCCAATACTTCAGGGTTTGTATATTGGGTAGCTGTACTCGTTTTTGTTACAGCATCATATTTTGCCCCCCCAAAGGAGCCTCCTGGTATTAATCCTCCATCTGGTGTAACATTATTATTATCTGCATGAATTACAGATTTAGTATTAGGATTTCTAATACCATTATATAAAACTTTATCTGTATCAGATAATTTATTAAAATCTTTTTGGCTTAACTTGCCTGTGCTTAATTTACCATCAACTTCATTCCTTTCCATTTTAAGACTACTATTGGATTTTAGCTGATCAAATCCTTCTTTTGCCATACTACCTATTATATTAATATCCTGATTTTGCATTCCATCAGGATCTATGAAACGTAAAGGATTATTAAAACCATATGCATATGGAGTCCACCTCCTTGTTGTTTCTGCTAATCCATCCACCACACCCCATCTTCCTAAATCCGGCATATACATCCTTGCTCCATAATCAAAAAAGCCTGTTTCCTGTAATTCCTTACCATTATACTTGTAAGACTTATAACTTCCGAAATAAGAATTACTCAACCCTCCTGAGATATGATTTAAACCAA
>NZ_JAHXYI010000015.1 GCF_019970045.1 Chryseobacterium sp. GVT01B | reverse complement strand
GTTGTGTATAAAGCAAAAAAAATCCTTTATCATAAGATAAAGGATTTTTAAAAATAAAATAAAAACTGGCGGCGGCCTACTCTCCCGCTTTCGCAGTACCATCGGCGCTGGTGGGCTTAACTTCTGTGTTCGGAATGGGAACAGGTGAGCCCCACCGCTAAAACCACCCTAAAGAAGGTATATAAGGTTGCAGGTTATGGTAATAGGTGCAGGTTTTCCCTGACTCCTGATAGCTACCATCTGCTACCTGTTTTAAGCGATAAAAACTTTCACAAAGACAAAACCTTCACTGCGCATAAAGTACTTGTCGTATTTATTAATTAATAATTTGATATAGCAACCATAGGCTATAAATCTACGGGTAATTAGTACTACTCGGCTATGACATTACTGTCTTTACACCTGTAGCCTATCAACGTCGTCATCTCCAACGACCCTTAAAAGATGTCTCATCTTGAGGCGAGTTTCGCACTTATATGCTTTCAGTGCTTATCTCTTCCAAACGTAGCTACTCAGCGGTGCACCTGGCGGTACAACTGATACACCAGAGGTTTGTTCAATTCGGTCCTCTCGTACTAGAATCAAGCCCTCTCAAACATCTAACGCCCGCAATAGATAGAGACCGAACTGTCTCACGACGTTCTGAACCCAGCTCGCGTGCCACTTTAATGGGCGAACAGCCCAACCCTTGGGACCTTCTCCAGCCCCAGGATGTGACGAGCCGACATCGAGGTGCCGAACCTCCCCGTCGATGTGAGCTCTTGGGGGAGACTAGCCTGTTATCCCCGGAGTACCTTTTATCCTATGAGCGATGGCCCTTCCATACGGAACCACCGGATCACTATGTCCTGCTTTCGCACCTGATCGACTTGTAGGTCTCACAGTCAAGCACCCTTATGCCATTACACTCTACGCACGGTTACCAAGCGTGCTGAGGGTACCTTTGAAAGCCTCCGTTACTCTTTTGGAGGCGACCACCCCAGTCAAACTACCCACCACGCAATGTCCTTCTAAAAGAAGTTAGGCTCCAAGTAAGTAAAGGGTGGTATTTCAACGTTGGCTCCACCTACACTAGCGTGCAAGCTTCAAAGCCTCCCACCTATCCTACACATTACTTACTCAAAGTCAATACGAAGTTATAGTAAAGGTTCACAGGGTCTTTTCGTCCCATTGCGGGTAATCGGCATCTTCACCGATACTACAATTTCACCGAGCTCGTGGCTGAGACAGTGCCCAGATCGTTACACCATTCGTGCAGGTCGGAACTTACCCGACAAGGAATTTCGCTACCTTAGGACCGTTATAGTTACGGCCGCCGTTTACTGGGGCTTCAGTTAATGCCTTCGGTTTAACCCTAAGCACCTTCCTTAACCTTCCAGCACCGGGCAGGTGTCAGACCCTATACAGCATCTTTCGATTTAGCAGAGTCCTGTGTTTTTGATAAACAGTCGCCTGGGCCTCTTCACTGCGGCCACCATTGCTGATGGCGTCTCTTCTTCCGAAGTTACGAGACTATTTTGCCTAGTTCCTTAGCCACGACTCACTCGAGCACCTTAGGATTCTCTCCTCGACCACCTGTGTCGGTTTTGGTACGGGTTGCTTCACTTCGGCTTTTCTTGGATCAGATTACACTACAGCAGCTTCGCCCGAAGGCTAGGCCTTGACTATTCCGTCAGTCTTTAGCAGCTACATCCAACCGTCCCCTTTTTAGTGTGAGCAAGTATGGGAATATTAACCCATTGTCCATCCACTACCCCTTTCGGGTTCGCGTTAGGTCCCGACTAACCCTCAGCTGATTAGCATGGCTGAGGAAGCCTTGGTCTTTCGGTGAGCAGGTTTCTCGCCTGCTTTATCGTTACTTATGCCTACATTTTCTTTTCTATCCGCTCCACAATACCTCACGATACTGCTTCGGCGCAAATAGAATGCTCTCCTACCAGATATATCTAAAATATAAATCCATAGCTTCGGTAATATGTTTATGCCCGATTATTATCCATGCCGGACCGCTCGACTAGTGAGCTGTTACGCACTCTTTAAATGAATGGCTGCTTCCAAGCCAACATCCTAGCTGTCAATGCAGTCCAACCGCGTTGCTTCAACTTAACATATATTTTGGGACCTTAGCTGTTGGTCTGGGTTCTTTCCCTCTCGGACATGGACCTTAGCACCCATGCCCTCACTGCCGTAGAACATTTATTAGCATTCGGAGTTTGTCAGGAATTGGTAGGCGATGAAACCCCCGCATCCAATCAGTAGCTCTACCTCTAATAAACTTATATACGACGCTGCACCTAAATGCATTTCGGAGAGTACGAGCTATCTCCCAGTTTGATTGGCCTTTCACCCCTACCCACAGGTCATCCGAAGACTTTTCAACGTCAACCGGTTCGGTCCTCCACTCTGTGTTACCAGAGCTTCAACCTGCCCATGGGTAGATCACAAGGTTTCGCGTCTAATCCTACTAACTATACGCCCTATTCAGACTCGCTTTCGCTCCGGCTCCGGTACTTAATACCTTAACCTCGCTAGTAAAATTAACTCGTAGGCTCATTATGCAAAAGGCACGCCGTCACAGCATTACGCTGCTCCGACCGCTTGTAGGCGTACGGTTTCAGGTTCTATTTCACCCTTCTATTCGAAGTGCTTTTCACCTTTCCTTCACAGTACTTGTTCACTATCGGTCTTTCAGGAGTATTTAGCCTTGGAGGATGGTCCCCCCATATTCAGACAGGATTTCACGTGTCCCGCCCTACTCATTTATCACTCAAATATGCCTTTCATATACGGGGCTATCACCCTCTACGGCCGTTCTTTCCAGAACATTCTATTAAACATATATCAGCTTTTGGGCTAATCCGCTTTCGCTCGCCACTACTTACGGAATCTCTTCGATTTCTTTTCCTCCGGGTACTTAGATGTTTCAGTTCTCCGGGTTTGCTCCTCTTACGAGGTAATACATCTTCAATGTATTGGGTTGCCCCATTCGGACATCTGCGGATCAATTCGTGTGTGCCAATCCCCGCAGCTTTTCGCAGCTTACCACGTCCTTCTTCGCCTCTGAAAGCCTAGGCATCCGCCATACGCCCTTAACGATTTCTTTCCTATTGGTTACTCAAGCGCTTTATGCGCTCGGTTTTCTCTTTGTGATGTCTTTACCGTTAATGTCAATGATCTTAATGTCTTCTTGTCCAACTGATGAACAGATGTTGTTTTTGGCTCCATCCGTAACTTTTAAATCAGTCTTCCAAAACTGTGGAGAATAAGGGAGTCGAACCCTTGACCTCCTGCGTGCAAGGCAGGCGCTCTAGCCAGCTGAGCTAATTCCCCCTCTAGTAGACTTCAGATTTCAGATCTTAGATTCCAGACTTAATGTCTGATCTCTTATATCTGAGCTCTTCCCGTCTTTTTAATTAGTAGTCTCGGGCAGGCTCGAACTGCCGACCTCTACATTATCAGTGTAGCGCTCTAACCAGCTGAGCTACGAGACTGTCTCTTAGACGTAAAGAGGATAGACTGATAGATAATAGACTCGCGTCCCTTCTCTAAACTCTCTCTTCTTTGTCTCTCTCAATCCCTTTACTAATTTCTAGTGGGTTTTGTATTTTTAATATAATCAACCAAACAAAAAACTAAAGCTTTACTTTGAAGTAAGTACTTGGACACAGTGTGTCCTTATTTTTTATCGTCCTAAGACGCTCTAAAATGAGATGTTCCAGCCGCACCTTCCGGTACGGCTACCTTGTTACGACTTAGCCCTAGTTACCTGTTTTACCCTAGGCAGCTCCTGTTACGGTCACCGACTTCAGGTACCCCAGACTTCCATGGCTTGACGGGCGGTGTGTACAAGGCCCGGGAACGTATTCACCGCGCCATGGCTGATGCGCGATTACTAGCGATTCCAGCTTCATAGAGTCGAGTTGCAGACTCCAATCCGAACTGAGACCGGCTTTCGAGATTTGCATCACATCGCTGTGTAGCTGCCCTCTGTACCGGCCATTGTATTACGTGTGTGGCCCAAGGCGTAAGGGCCGTGATGATTTGACGTCATCCCCACCTTCCTCTCTACTTGCGTAGGCAGTCTCACTAGAGTCCCCAACTTAATGATGGCAACTAGTGACAGGGGTTGCGCTCGTTGCAGGACTTAACCTAACACCTCACGGCACGAGCTGACGACAACCATGCAGCACCTTGAAAAATGTCCGAAGAAAAGTCTATTTCTAAACCTGTCATTTCCCATTTAAGCCTTGGTAAGGTTCCTCGCGTATCATCGAATTAAACCACATAATCCACCGCTTGTGCGGGCCCCCGTCAATTCCTTTGAGTTTCATTCTTGCGAACGTACTCCCCAGGTGGCTAACTTATCACTTTCGCTTAGTCTCTGATTCCGAAAAACCAAAAACGAGTTAGCATCGTTTACGGCGTGGACTACCAGGGTATCTAATCCTGTTCGCTCCCCACGCTTTCGTCCATCAGCGTCAGTTGTTGCTTAGTAACCTGCCTTCGCAATTGGTGTTCTAAGTAATATCTATGCATTTCACCGCTACACTACTTATTCCAGCTACTTCAATAACACTCAAGACCTGCAGTATCAATGGCAGTTTCACAGTTAAGCTGTGAGATTTCACCACTGACTTACAGATCCGCCTACGGACCCTTTAAACCCAATAAATCCGGATAACGCTTGCACCCTCCGTATTACCGCGGCTGCTGGCACGGAGTTAGCCGGTGCTTATTCGTATAGTACCTTCAGCTACCCTCACGAGGGTAGGTTTATCCCTATACAAAAGAAGTTTACAACCCATAGGGCCGTCGTCCTTCACGCGGGATGGCTGGATCAGGCTCTCACCCATTGTCCAATATTCCTCACTGCTGCCTCCCGTAGGAGTCTGGTCCGTGTCTCAGTACCAGTGTGGGGGATCACCCTCTCAGGCCCCCTAAAGATCGTAGACTTGGTGAGCCGTTACCTCACCAACTATCTAATCTTGCGCGTGCCCATCTCTATCCACCGGAGTTTTCAATATCCATCGATGCCGACAAATATATTATGGGGTATTAATCTTCCTTTCGAAAGGCTATCCCCCAGATAAAGGCAGGTTGCACACGTGTTCCGCACCCGTACGCCGCTCTCAAGATCCCGAAAGATCTCTACCGCTCGGCTTGCATGTGTTAGGCCTCCCGCTAGCGTTCATCCTGAGCCAGGATCAAACTCTCCATTGTATGTTTGTCTGACTCACTCAAAGTTTTTTAACGCTTTAGTTTTTCCTTACTTGGTTGTTATATTGTATGTCAATGATCTTTATATCTTTCGCTTTTCAACGTAGCAATCTTCTCTGTCAGTGTCGCTCCGTATTTGCGAGTGCAAAAGTAAAACTTTATTTCTTAATGACCAAATGTTTTGAAAGAAAATTTTAAAGTTTTTTAAGTAACCTTAAT
>NZ_JAHXYI010000014.1 GCF_019970045.1 Chryseobacterium sp. GVT01B | reverse complement strand
TAAGACGGGCCCCTGTATCATTCAGGATATGACCCAGCCTCTCTACAGGGTAACCAGGATCAAGAGGAACATAAGCTCCGCCTGCTTTTAAAATACCTAAAATACCTATCAGCATCTTTTCTGAACGGTTAAAACAAATAGGGATCAGTTCATCAGGACGGATATCATAATGCTGGATCAGATAATGGGCAAGCTGGTTAGCCTTTTCATTAAGATCTCGGTAAGAAAGACGTACATCTCCAGATACCAGCGCTGTAAGATCAGGAGTTCTGAAAGCCTGTTCTTCAAATAAGCCATGAAGGGTAGCCTCCCTGTCATATCCTGAATATTTTCCATGTTGACCTGATACTGCTCCATCCCCTTCTTTAATCCAGCGAAGCTCACTAAGTTTAACCTCGGAAGATCCTCGCTGGAACAAACTAGAAAATTGCTCCAGAATATACTGATATGTGTTGATCATATCCTCAATCGTAGAATCTTTGAACAGAGATTTTGAAAAGTTAAATGTTCCACACAGCTCTTCTCCCTGATTGTCAATAATTGTGGTCAGATCAAACTTAGAGGTTTCATCCTGTATCCCACTATTAAAAGGGTGGAAATAACAATCTTCACCATGCCACCTTTTATTTCCCGATTCAAAAAATTTCAACCCGAACATCACCTGAAATACAGGATGACGAGAGGAATCAGGCTCAACATTAAGAGCATCTACCAATTTTTCAAAAGGCAGATCCTGATACATCTGACCTCTCAAAACACCAGCAGATACATCATTGATAAAGTCGCGAATACTTGCGTTAAAATCCAATTTTTGGCGAAGAACCAATGTATTGACAAAAAAGCCAATCATATTCTCCAGCCCCGGATAATGACGGTTAGCAACCGGAGTACCGACAATAAGATCATCCTGGCCACTATATGAAGCTAGCATCAAGTAATAACCACTGAGCATCAAACTGTATAAACTGACTCCTAAATCCTTCGACATGGATCTTAACCGTGAACTCGTTTTGGATGAAAGACTGAAATATAGATTTTTTCCTTCATAACTCGTTCGGGAAGGTCGTTGAAAATCTAATGGAAGATTCAGCGTTTCAAATTCAGAAAGCTCATCCAACCAATATTCCAGCTGCTTGTCTAAAACCTTTTCGGTTACATATTTTCGATGCCATAAGGCAAAGTCTTTATATTGAAATGGCAAAGAAGGAAGCGTAGGAAGAACACCTAAAACAAGAGATTGACAAATACTGTTTAATTCAGCTAAAAATATTTCCATTGACCAACCATCAAAAGCTATATGGTGAAACACCACAGACAAATAATAGTCGTCTTCATAATTTAGTACTTTTACTCTTATCGGCAAGTCTTCCCGAAGATTAAACCTTTCATTCATATCTTCGCTAAGCATCTCCCTAAAATCTTCAAAGCTTCCTATCTCTACCAAAGTTAATTCCAAAGACTGATCACTTACATACTGATATCCTGATCCATCAGGATCTGTCAAAATAAGAGTACGTAGAATTTCATGTCTGTCAAGAAGCATATGGAAAGTCTTCTCTAAAAAACGGAGAGTTACTCTCTTATCCAGTCGGAAAACCATAGGAATATTATAGGCATGGCTTCCTCCTTCATAGTTTTCAATAAACCATAATCTTTCCTGACCAAAGGACAAGTACTGCTCGCTAGTATGCTTTACAATAACTGGACTGATCTCTTCAACAGCAAATTCCGGCAAACCTTCAAGGGCTCGTGATAAACCTGCAATACTTTTATGATTGAAAACCATCCCTCCCGTAGCCCGTATCCCTGTTCGCTGATAAATTTTATTGACCAGTTTAATAACCATAATACTATTCCCTCCCAATCGGAAAAAATCATCATGGATACTGATATGATCTGCGTCTAAACCTAATACTTCTCCGTAAATCTCCACCAGCTGCTCCTGTAAAGGCGTTTGAGGACTTACATATTCTGTTTCACCTGTAAATAAAGGTTCAGGTAATGAATTTTTATCCAATTTTCCATTGATAGTAACAGGTAAAGTTTTCAAATGAACATAAGCTGAAGGAACCATAAAATTAGGAAGCACTTCAGATAATAACACTGAAATATCTCTGGAGTCAAGCGGATTCTCTGAAACATAGTAAGCAACAAGGTATTTTAAACCCATTTTGTTCACTCTACACACTACTACTGCCTGGCGGATACCATTCAATGCAAGAAGAGCAGCCTCAATCTCTCCTGGCTCAATCCGGTAACCACGAATCTTGATCTGTGAGTCGTTACGCCCCAGATATTCCAGATCACCGTTTGGAAGTATGCGCACAAGGTCGCCAGTTTTGTAAATCCGTCCATTATAACCTGATGCTTTTTCCTTCTCAGTCTGAAAGGGATTAGCTAAAAAACGCTCTGTAGTAAGCTCAGTAAGATTTAAATATCCCCTTGATACTCCAACTCCGCCTATATATAGCTCTCCGACAGCTCCAATAGGAACTTGACGCAAATAGGAATCCAGAACATACACTGAAGTATTACCTAGAGGTATCCCAATATTAAGAGGATTACTATCATGATGTCGTATTTGTTTATAGGTGGCATAAATAGTAGCTTCAGTAGGACCATATAAATTATATACGTTCTTATAAAGGGACCAGTACTTCACCGTTTCTTCATCCCCTGGTTCACCTGCATACATCAAAGTCTGTAAAGAAGGAAAATCACAGCGAGGCAGTAAAGAAAGCATTACGGGAGGAAGATAAGCATGGGTAATATCATGAGTTAAAAGATATTCCTTAACCAGATTAATATCTTTTTTAGTATGTTCGTCCAATAGGTGCAATTCATTGCCGTATAACAATGCACTAAAAAACTCAGAAACAGAAACATCAAATACATAAGAAGTATAGGCACTAAATTTTCCCGTTTCACAAAAGTTATATATTCCTCGTATTTCTTCTGTAAGGTTGACAACACTCGTATGCTCAATCATTACGCCTTTAGGCTTACCTGTTGTTCCACTGGTATAAATGACGTACGCTAAATTACTGGATTTTACATCAGTTTCAGGATTATCAGTTCTACAACTGCTAAGTTCTTTAATCATCTTTTCATCATCAAGACAGATAATATCCGATACCTCATATCCAAGTTTACTTACAGAAGCAGATTCAGTAATGATCAAACGAGCTCCGGTATCCGGCAGAATATGCTTCCTTCTTTCTGATGGAAAGCTGGGATCCAAAGGAACAAATGCTCCTCCTGCTTTCAGTACAGCGAGAATACCAATGAGCATTTGCTCTGAACGACTTAAGCATAAGGGGATAAGTTCGTCAGGTTTTATTTTATATTTTTCAAGTAAATAATGAGCCAGACGATTCGACCTTTCATTAAGCTCTTGGTATGTTAATTTTATTCCCTGATAAAACAGTGCTGTTTGGTTGGGAGTTCGGCACACCTGTCTTTCAAATAAACTGTGAATGGTGGCTTCTCTATTATAAACAGAATAGGTTCCATTGCAATCAGAAAGCCAATTAAAATCTTCCGTCTCCGATAGATGAAGTTCAGAAAGCTTTATTTCCGATTCTCCGGAAAGATGTAATGCCGAGATCTGTTTTAGAAAATAAAGATAAGCAGATTTCATCCTTTCTATTGTTGATTCCGCATAAAGACAACTTGCATAGTTAAATGTTCCGGATAAAACGTCATCAGTATCATCAATCATAGTCGTAATATCAAATTTAGCCATATCATAAGAAACCCTGCCTTCAAAAGGATGAAGAAAGGAATTTCCTTTAAATACATTACCCGGAGTCTTGCTAAAGCTTTCAAAACCGAACATCACCTGAAAGATAGGATGACGTGATGAATCTTGTGCAATATCAAGTGCGTTAACGAGTTTTTCAAAAGGAAGGTCCTGATTGGCTTGTGCACCTAAAACTGAAGCAGAAACTTTTTTGATAAATGATCTGACATCTGTATTATAGTCAATTGTTTCACGAAGAACTAGTGTATTAACAAACAATCCTATCATGTTCTCAAGTCCCTGATAATGACGATTGGTAAATGGTGTTCCCACAACAATATCATCCTGTCCGGAATAAGAAGATAGCATTAGATAATATCCGCTGAGCATCACACTATATAAACTGACTCCAAGCTTTTTTGCTAAAGATCTTAAATCAGAACTGATCTGTGAAGGTATTATAAATGAAATAGTACATCCTTCATATGAGATTTCCGACGGTCGTTTAAAATCCAAAGGCAGGTTCAAAGTTTCAAAAACCTTTAGATAAGACTGCCAGTATTCAAGCTGCTTTTTTAAAGTTGTATTATTAAGATACTTTCGCTGCCATAACGCATAGTCTTTATATTGAAACTCCAATGTTGGAAGCTCATATTGATAACCTGAAAATAATGCTTGATAAATAACATAAAGCTCATGTAAGAAAATTTCTACCGACCACCCGTCAAAAGCAATATGGTGAAATACTATAGACAGATAGCAATGATCATCCATTGAAAAAACACGTATAGAAAGAGGAATTTCTTCTGACAAGCAAAATATTCTCTTTGCTTCTTTACTTAATTCCGTTTCCAGAGCATCAAAACTGCTTACCTCCTGAACAGTCAATTCTAAGTAAGGATCTGTAACCTGTTGATAACCTATCCCCTCATTGCTGGTTAAGATCAGACTTCGAAGAATTTCATGTCTTTGCATAACACTTGCCAGAGATTCAGCCAAAATGGAAATATTTACACTTTTATCTATACGGCACACAAGCGGTATATTATATGAATTGTTTCCTCCTTTGTATTGATCTATAAACCACAATCCTTCCTGAGAAAATGACAAAAGCTGATCTTCCGCGTATCGAACGTCTGCCCGATCTATGCAAATAGTTTCAGTAGTAAAGTTTTCAAGTACAGTGGCCAGTTCGACAATACTTTTATTATCAAATACGGCTGATACATTAACCTGCATATCCAAATCCTGTCGAATTTTAGCAATCAGCTTAATAGCCATAATACTGTTACCTCCTAATCGGAAAAAATCATCATAGATGCTGATATGATCAGGATCGAGATCCAGGATTTCTCCATAAATCCACACAAGTTGCTCCTCTATCCAGGTCCTGGCCGCAACATATTCCGTTTCCCCAGTAAACAAAGGTTCCGGTAATGATTTTCTGTCCAGCTTTCCATTTATTGTCAGCGGAAGTTCATTCAAATGCACATAAACCGAAGGAACCATATAATCCGGAAGTATTTCTGATAACAAAGCTGAAATATCAGCAGACTCAAACGGAACATCCGACACATAATAAGCAGTAAGATATTTTAACCCCAGACTGCTTTCCCTGCACATCACCACAGCTTTGTGGATACCACTTAACCCAACAAGAACCGCCTCAATCTCACCAGGCTCAATACGGTAGCCACGAATCTTTAACTGAGAATCGTTACGACCCATATATTCCAGATCACCATTTGGAAGAAGACGAACGAGATCTCCCGTTTTATAGATCCTCCCATTATAATTTGATGCTTTTTCCTCTTCAGTCTGAAAAGGGTTTACTAAAAAGCGTTCTGCAGTAAGCTCGGGACGATTTAGATACCCCCGGGATAGACCTACTCCACCAATATACAGCTCTCCGATTGCGCCAATGGGAACGGCACGCAAATAGAAATCAAGAACATATGCTGAAGTATTACCAATCGGACGGCCAATATTGAGAGAATTACCATCTTCGCAATAATGATGATAGGTAGCACATACTGTTGTTTCTGTAGGACCATAAGCATTAATCACGTCAATTCCATATTTTCTGTAGCATTCCATGATTTCAGAATTAGTAGTATCTCCGGCAACAATAATTTTCTCTAATGGTAAAATTGATTCTTTATCCAATAAAGCTGGAGGAATCGTAGCAACTTTAATATCATGCTGAATAATATATTTCTGCAATATCTCCAAATCTGTTCTCGATTCGTTTGGCAAAACATGCAAGATATGTCCGAGTGCAAATACCGAATATACTTCCCAAACATGTGCATCAAAGACATAATCAGCATACCAGAGTAAATTTTTCTGTTCTGATCGATATAATGTTTCCTCCAGATCCAATATTGAGGCCTGCTGTTCTATTAAATTCACAACCCCATTATGTTCAATCATTACACCTTTAGGCCTACCTGTTGTTCCACTGGTATAAATAACATAAGCCAGATGGTCGGGTCTTACTGCGGTAACAGGATCTTCTCTGAAACACCTTTGAATTCCAGCTGCTGCCTCTGCATCATCCAGATTCAAAATAACGGGTCCATTCTTAGCAATTGCTGAAACATATTCATGCAGCTTAGACACGGTCTGCTTATCCGCAAGAATAAGACGAGCCCCTGTATCATTCAGGATATGCCCCAGCCTCTCTACAGGGTAACCAGGATCAAGAGGAACATAAGCTCCGCCTGCTTTTAAAATACCTAGAATACCTATCAGCATCTTTTCTGAACGGTTAAAACAAATAGGGATCAGTTCATCAGGACGGATATCATAATGCTGGATCAGATAATGGGCAAGCTGGTTAGCCTTTTCATTAAGATCTCGGTAAGAAAGACGTACATCTCCAAATACCAGCGCTGTAAGATCAGGAGTTCTGAAAGCCTGTTCTTCAAATAAGCCATGAAGGGTAACGGCTTTGTCATAATCTGAACATATCCCATGAAGACCGGGCATTGCTGAATTAATCCAGCGTAGCTCACTAAGTTTAACCTCAGAAGATCCCCGCTGAAACAAAGTAGAAAACTGCTCTAGAATATACTGATATGTGCTGATCATATGTTTAATTGTAGAATCTTTGAACAGAGATGTTGCAAAGTTAAATGTTCCACAAAGCTCTTCTCCCTGATCATCAATCATCATAGTCAGATCAAACTTAGAAGTTTCATTCTGTATCCCTCTGTTGTAAGGATGAAAAAAACAATCTTTACCATCTGTTTCTTTCGCTCCGGAATCCCCACCCTGAAATCCGAACATCACCTGAAATACAGGATGACGAGAGGAATCAGGTTCAATGTTAAGAGCATTTACTAATTTCTCAAAAGGCAGATCCTGATGAATCTGACCTCTTAAAACACCAGCGGATACATCATTGATAAAGTCGCGAATACTTGCGTTAAAATCCAATTTTTGGCGAAGAACCAACGTATTGACAAAAAAGCCAATCATATTCTCCAGCCCCGGATAATGACGGTTAGCAACCGGAGTACCGACAATAAGATCATCCTGGCCACTATATGAAGCCAGCACCAGATAATAACCACTGAGCATCAAACTGTATAAACTAACTCCTAAATCTTTAGACATGGATCTTAGTTGGGAACTTGTTTCAGGAGAAATACTGAAATATAGGGTCTCTCCTTCGTAGCTCATTCGGGAAGGCCTTTGAAAATCTAATGGAAGATTCAATGTTTCAAATTCAGAAAGCTCACACAGCCAATATTCCAGCTGCTTGTCTAAAACCTTTTCGGTTACATATTTTCGATGCCATAAGGCAAAATCTTTATATTGAAATGGTAAAGAAGGAAGCGTAGGAAGAACACCTAAAACAAGAGATTGATAAATACTGTTCAACTCGCGTAAAAAAATTTCTATAGACCATCCATCAAACGCAATATGATGAATGACTACAGACAAATAATAGTCACCTTCATAATCCAGTACTTTTACTCTTATCGGCAAGTCTTCCTGAAGATTAAACCTTTCATTCAGTTCCCCACTGATCACCTGCATAAAATCTTCAAAGCTTCCGATCTCTACCAAAGTTAATTCCAAAGACTGATCACTCACATACTGGTATCCTCCTCCATTAGGATCAGTCAAAATAAGGGTTCGAAGAACTTCATGTCTGTCAAGAAGCATATGGAACGCCTCCTGTAAAAAATTGATATTCGTTTCATTATCCAAACGCAACACCATAGGAATATTATAGACATGGCTTCCTCCTTCATAGTTTTCAATAAACCATAATCTTTCCTGACCAAAGGACAAGTACTGCTCCCTGGTATGCTTTACAATAACTGGACTGATCTCTTCAACAGCAAATTCCGGCAAACCTTCAAGGGCTCGTGATAAACCTGCAATACTTTTATGGTTGAATACAACTCCTCCCGTAGCCTGTATCCCTGTTCGCTGATAAATTTTATTGACCAGTTTAATAGCCATAATACTATTCCCTCCCAATCGGAAAAAATCATCATGGATACTGATATGATCTGCGTCTAAACCTAATACTTCTCCGTAAA
>NZ_JAHXYI010000013.1 GCF_019970045.1 Chryseobacterium sp. GVT01B | reverse complement strand
TTAGAAGGATCATTGATCCTGGTCATCCAGCCTCTGATATTATACTTATAATCCATCTGCTGCAAAGGGGAATCCGCAGCAATCCCTCCCACTTTCTTGGATTCAACCTGAGAAAGTTCATTGTATTTATTCTGCGTAAGATATTCAACAGCATTATTATCTACCTGATGTTTATGAACCAGTAACCTGTTCTGACTGTCATATTCAAAATTTTCTGTAATAACCCTTTCAACATCGGTATCTAAACGCTTATGTCTGGTAACAGTCATTTTAGGCGTGCCTGAAAAATCAAGCTGACTTTCTGTTCCTGTATATCCTCCCAAATGGTTTACAGAATGAGTTCCTACTGCTCTTCCCCGGAAATCATAATAGAAATACGTTTTGGTCCAG
Source organism: Chryseobacterium sp. GVT01B (assembly GCF_019970045.1). Classification (GTDB taxonomy): domain Bacteria; phylum Bacteroidota; class Bacteroidia; order Flavobacteriales; family Weeksellaceae; genus Chryseobacterium. Next base: position 91,038 of record NZ_JAHXYI010000013.1, on the reverse strand, counting down.
TTATCATCCTCTACATTCTTTACATAAGAAGCCGTTGGCATTCCCTGGGTACTCACACTGCTCGCTGCATTAATCACAGGCTGGTCTAAAATAACAGAAGGTGGAAACTTCTTAGTATCACGAGGATAATTGTCATAATAATTAATGCTCAGAATAGTCTGGGAATCTGATAGAAAATTGTTCGTATAGTATACCATAATCCCAGGCCTGTTAAAACCGGTAGCTGTCTGCTCTTCTACAATATTCTGACTGCCGAGCTGGTTCTGCATCGTTTCACGGTCTCCACCAGATATAATCCCGGTGTAGGCAACACGTCCAAATTTGTCGTACTTGGTAAAAAGCCACTGACCTTTTCCTTCCATAACAGTATCACGAGTCAAAATTAGACGGTCTTGTTTGTCATACACCATATATTCCCAGCCTTTCCCAGGAAGCTTCTTTTGCGCAAGCCTGCCACGGCCGTCATAACGGTATTGGTAGCAAAGCTCATTAAGTAACGAATCCGTCATAGACACAGATACACCTTTTGGTGGTATAACAAAGGCTAACTGGTCATATTCATTATAAACATAATATGTATCTGCATTCAATGTTGGGCTGATGACCTTTCTTACCAGTATCACCTGACCTTTTCCATTTTTAAACTCCTGGGTCTCATTGCCGTCTTCATCCTTTACCGTATTCTTATACAGCTGCCCCGAAGGATAAGCAATAGCAGAAGCGGGGTCAAAAATGCTCTTGGTTGTTCCCTGATACCAGCTGGAAGAGATAAGATAATGGTAAACTTCGCCAGTTCCATTGGTCCCGTATTCATATTTTACAGGTTTGCCTGACCAGGCGGTTCCTACCTGAACCTGTTCCTGAATACGGTTTAAAGGAGAGCTTTCAAGTCTTTTCTCGGAATAAATCTTTTCATTCCCATAAATATCGGGATTAACAGCATTGGACAGAGGGGAAGCATAAATACCCCCATTTAAGGTCCCGCTCTGAGGGACAGGAAGATAATCATTTACCTGTCTCCCAAACGCATCATATTCAAATTTTGTTACAACATCCTTACCTGTAGGAGAAGCTTTTATATTAATTGATTGCTTAGGTCTTGAAAGTCCGTCAAAGTATTGGACACTTTCTGTTACTTTTAAGTTCGTATGGTCAAGATAGGTTTTAGTATAGATATAGTTCTCTGCCGGTGAAAGCTGACCTTGCAGTGAGCCAGCCACCAGGATTCCTATTGGAATTATGAGTTTCTTCATCAGTTTTAGTTTTTAAAATGGTATTGGTATTCTTTTAAGGTCTTATAGGATACGTTACCCGCTGCATCCCTGGTCTCCTGCTTTATCTCTTTAATTCTGTTTTCCGTATCATAAAAATAGAGTTCCTTTAATCCTGAAGGCTGTATGATACTTCTGACTCCTACCAAAGGATCATAAGTATAAGTCGTAATCAGCGCTCCAGGTACTGCCGTTTTCCTAAAAGTATCTAAAGCACTCAACAAAGTAGATTCATCATTATTCAATCCTGCTGATGCATCCATATTCGATGCATTGACAATAGTATCAATTAACGACTGCTGGATATCTGACTTTCTCACGCCTTCCAATTTGGCAATGGGCTGCGTTTTGTTGTAACCCCAGATAATCGTAACAGGGGTACCTTCTTTCAAGGTATACTCCTCCAGATTTCCTTTACTGTCATATCTATCATACTTTATCTTGGTTTCCATAACGTTGGTCAGGGTATTCAATCCAGTAACAGCATCAGGAAAAAGACTTGTGGTAGAGGGATCATAAATAACCTCTGTCTTGGCAACCGCTTTCTCTGCAACCACAGTATTTAGCTTTTGAGTTACGCCTGTTTCCAATGGAATACTGATCATATTGGCATTGATTAGTTTCTGGTTATTCTTCTCCGTTGCATACAGGTAATTGGTCTTTGTTACACTGCCATCAGCAAGAAGCTGTGTAGACAATGAAGGATAATCAAAAGAATTATACGTACTGTTTGTTGTGCTCGTTACCGAACTCTGGACTCCATTCTTATAAAAATAAGACGTCTCAACTTTCTTCGATGGTAAGGTGATACCATATTTTGTAAAATATTTGTAAGGGGTAGCTAAAATGACCTGAGGAAAATATTGCTGAAAGGCACTATAGTATTTATACTTGTATCTTTCAGGATTAATATTATTATAAAAATTATCCTTTGCCTTTACTCCTTCAAGTTTTTCAAATACGTAGCTCGCATATTCATTATTAACTTCTGAAAGTATCTTACCATCCATATCGTATTTTTTCTCAAAAACCATCTGTCCTCTAAGGTAATCATGATTCGTAATCGGCAAAATAGGCATGCTTGGTACAAACATTTCCGGGTTAGGAAAATCAATAGGTGATCTGAATTTATAAACCGTTTTACCGTTATCCGTAATGCTGTTATTACTGCCTCTCACAATCTGCTTTAAGGTTACATACTGATATCCAACATCTGAACCCTGTGTTTTTTCAGATGGAATGATATTGAAATTGGTGGTTGTATCAGATGTACAGCTATAATTTAAATAGCCATCGGAAAGAGATGGGTGATACTCATATGTAATTCCTTCTTCATATCTGAAAACAGGTTCCGGGAAAACTAAAGCTCCACTGCTTTTTTGAGGATCATTAATATCAGTATAATCATATATAAATTCCTTTGCCGGATTTGTCGAAACAGGATTATCAAAATATTTAATATTATTAACCCTTAATCCACCTCCTTTTTTGGTCAGGTAACTTGTAAAGTAATGCTCTTTCGTAGTCGCTGTATAATTGTATGAGACAGGCATCTGTGTATATCCATAACTCCCTGTGAATGATGCATAATAAGTGCCGGGTTGCAGATCCACTTCTCCATCAAACTCGGTAATTGGCTGTGAGTTCTCACCGGGATTATGGCTTGGACACTGTACATTACCATTATTTAAGCAAGACTGCCATGACATTTCCCAAAAATGTAATGAAGGAGAATAGGTGTTACTTCCGGTTTTTTGGTAAATATCAAATCTCCAGTTTGAGTATATTAAACTTCCCAGATCAAGATGCAGTTTTACCTTCTGCGGTGAAAGTATCGTAAAAAATTCTTTTTTCTGCGAGGGGCTAAATGAAGGGATATCCAATGTAAAAGTACTAACTGAATCCACCCATTCTCCTGAAATAGGCTCCATTGGCTGATTAAACCCGGCAGCATGGCTATAAATATTTTCTCCAAAATCAAAAACTACTTTGCCTTTGGTTGGATAAGTAATAGAGTTGATAACATCTTGAGTAATGTAAGTCGGTTTATAAGGTTCTGGTCCTTTGTAGTATCCCCAATTGTCTTTTCCAAAAGTTTTATCAAAACTATTATAAGCAATATTATATTCATTCAAGTTATTTCCTAAACTCGATTTTGTGATTTTTTTCAGCAAAAGTTTTTGCAAAAAACCCTGAGGAGAGGGAGGGTTATAAAAGGATGTGTTTGAATAATCGTAATCAAAAGAATACTTATCGACATATTGGCTATTACTTTGTCCTGTAATATTGCTTTGAATTGATTTTAATTTATACAAATTAGAGGCGTTCAGATAATTAGAATCGGTTCTTCCTTTCTCGTAGAAAAAGTTTACTGTTCCTTTATCTGTTATTACAATACTGGTCAGAAGTTTTGTGTTAGCAGTATTATATACAGTTTGGGCCTCTATAGCTCCAGGCATTTGAGGATCGGGATTCATTGTTGTGTTAGAATAGCTGTATGTAATATTTCCCGCTAGTCTGTTTGTTCTTGTTTCCGGATCTTTATACTCTACTTGCGAAGCCTGATCATAGTTAAATGTAAGTAATACATTACTGCTTGGATCTTTAACTTTTTCCAAATGAAATGCTGTAAAATATATTCCTCCACCAAGATTAGTGGCTATATCACTGGAACCATTAAGCAATCCCACTTTTACAGTAGATACATTTTTTGAAGAAGTTTCCATTCCCCGAAATAAATATTGATTCCCTTTATCGTCTGTAATGGTAATGGTCTGCACCTCACCTCCTGAATCATGGGTACTTGTAATTTTTAAATTATTCCGATCCAGCTTCTCAGCTATAAAATTACCATTAGGATCTTTCTTAATGATAAATCTTCCTGAATAACCCATAAAATTATACTGATACAGATCATATTCAGTGTCATATGTACCAATTCCCACATAAAATGCATATTCGTTGATATTCCAGTTGGTAAGCTGGTCAAATATCAATTTGTAGGTCGGGTTATTTTCATGTCTATAGATTCCATATTTTACTGCAGGAGGAGAAGACATAAAAGTAGATTCTATTTTGCCATCAGCAACTCCTCCCCTTACTGTTCTTGTAATGGTTCCTCCTGCTAACAAATTCCAACCAAGCCCTGTTTCTCCAGCTTTATCATCTGGTTTTGCACTTAATGGATGGTATTTTAACTGGACATTTAGATTAACGTTAGAGTTACTTGTTGGAATATTAAAAAGAGGAATACTGATATCTGGAATTCCTGTATAATAACTTACCGGCACTTCTTCAAACTTCATTAAATTATTTGAAGTAGGAGCTGCTGGAAATATTTTATTAATATTATCTACATCTTTATTAAAATCATTACCTGTTTGTGCATTTAACTGACAATAAATATTTGACAGAATAGCTACAGTTAATATTTTTCTTTTCATGGTTATTTTTTTATCAGTTTAGCATTCGCTGTTTTATTGGTATCAGTTTTTATTGTCACCAGATAAGCTCCCTGAATAAGTGCCTGAGTATTAATCTTGGTTACTCTATTCTTTGTTTTAATACTCTGAAGCTGTCTTCCGCTCATGTCATACAGCAGAATATCAGCCTCTTTAAAATCAAAACCAATTTCTACATAGGCATAATCTGATACTGGGTTTGGATAAATCTTGATATCATACTTCTCGATTAACTGATCCACCTGCTTGTCTCCAAGTTTTACTATCTTCCAATTTTCTTTCCCCAATTCTTCTGCACTGGTTCCTGCCAGAATAATCGAACCATCTCTGTTCAGCTTTAAATCAGAAAGTCTTTCTTCTTTTTGTCTGGATTCTCCTTTGACATGTTTTCTCCACTGCTCAGTACCATTCTGATCTAAATACAGCATCCAGAAAGTTTCATCATCGGTTTCTATTCTTCCTTCTGCCTGGGTATAGCCTCCCAATAAAATTCCTTTGGAAGATTTATCATCTGCTGAATGAATTACATTCATGCCCATCAGGATATCACGATTCCCAAAATTGTAGGATTTCTGCCACTGCTCTTCACCTCTTTCATTTAATGATATGAGCCAAAGGTCTGATCCTTCTTCGAGGCCTGCCGTTTTATTCCCTGATCTTTCTGACCTGGATTCTCCACCAATGATAAAGCCAGTTGAAGTTAATGCCAAGGTTCTCAAATGATCATCTCCTTTCCCTCCAAAATTCTTTTCCCATTCTACCCTTCCGTTTTTGTCAAGCTTCACAATCCAGTAGTCTCCCTCACCAAAGTTTTCAGTTTTCTTTGTTCCTCCCAGTGAACTTCTGGAATAAATTCCAAGCAATGCTCCGCCATCTTTCGTTGGAATCATCTTCTCTACTTCATCCAAACCTTTCCCTCCTAAGATTATTTGGGATAGCTCTTTTCCATCTTTATCCAGCCGAGTAATGAAGACATCTTTGGAACCATATCCTTTTGAGCCATTCTGTATATTTCCGGCAACAAAAAATCCAAGGTCTGTTGTCTGTATAACAGCTCTTGCTTCTTCATCAGAAGAACTGCCTAATGTTTTCTGCCATAATTCATCACCGAATTCATTGATCCGGATCAGCCAGATATCAGATCCTCCCTTAGAATCATCTTTCTTATCCAAACCTTTCCCTGAATAAGAAGTACCTGCTAACAAACTTCCACCATCCTGTGTAGTAACAGTTGCTGACAAATAATCATGATTAGATCCTGAGAAATACTTTTCCCAGACTTCTTCTCCCTGTTGGTTTAGCTTTACCAGATGAAAATCGTAACCGTTATTTTGCTTCTGGCCGCCAGCCGCTTGTGACTGACTTTTAGACCGTATAGAACTTCCTGTGATAAGATACTGCTGATCAATAGTTGTGGTAATCTGGCTTAAAAAATCCTGGGTAGAGGATTTGATATCTTTCTGCCATACCACCTCTTGGGCAGAAGTGCCCAGAAAAGCGCATAAGGTAAGCGCTCCGAGATAGATTTTTCTCATTCCCGTATTGTTGCTTTTTTTTGAGTTAGTGATTAGTTTTATTAAAACGTTGCAAATTTAACATTTTTTAAGAAACGACAAATATTTACATTTATTATAATTAAAATATCCACAATTAGCTTCATACCATATAATTTATATTTATTTCACAAAAATATATTGCTTAAACGACAAAACATTTCGTTTAAAAAATATTCAACTTCCTTAGCAAGTATAAATTATCTTTGTAGCTATTATCTATATTACAAAATACAGGGATGTAGAATACCACATCTAAATTCTTTTTAACTGAGTTTTTTATTTTTGTCAGTATTATCTATTTTTTTTCAATTTAGCTTATGAAACCATCTCCTGAATTTGAAGTTCGATACGTAAAGAAGTTCTTTATCATACTTTTTTAAGAGATCTGCCGGATGAAGAATTGAAGCCAATTAAAAATTATTCAATTTCTAATTATAGCCAGTTGAAAAGCTATTGACGTTTCAACGCTGGCAACCGGAAGCTATCTTCTTTCAGCAAAAACTAAAAATGGAGAAATCCTGCGTCATACATTTATCAAAAAATAAATGTAATGTAAAGAATTTTAAGAGATAACAATTCAACTGATATTGTATTACTTTAGAAAACAAGCTTTTCTTAGAGCAATAATTTTATAATACAAGTAACAAACAAGGCCTGAACGTTAAAATTCGTTAATTTCATCTACTATATAATAATTATTTGTGAGATTTGTTATGAACATAAAATATATTAGTATGAAAAATTTAAAAAAGCTTAAAAAATCAGAATTAAAAACAATCGTTGGCGGATCAGATTGTACCAGACTATGTTTTATCAATGATAAACTAACATGCGTTCCGTACAGTTCATGTGGTGGCCCTAGACTTGAGCCATAAAAAAATTAATAGCCTGTTTTTCAAATACGTATTTCTATAATATTTTCAACACTCTAGTAAACTTCTGAAAAACAGGTTATCTTATACAAAAAACATCTACATACACCTAAGAATCAAGAACTAATCTAAATGTCAGATTAATCCGCTCTTTCATGGGCACTATAGATTTAGCAATCCGATGCTCCCAGTTCTCCTGCAAATAACCTTTCATAATGAGTAGCGAACCATGCGGAAGCGGTAAGCTGTACTTGCTTGCATGATGGTCTTTTTTCCTGAAATCAAAGTTTCTGGTTTGCCCAAGGCTGATAGAGGCAATCACAGGCCGTTTACCATACTGGCTCTTTCCTTGTCTCTATGCCAGGCAACAGAATCATTATGGTTTCTGTAAAGATTCAGCAAGACTCCATTAAACTGAATACCATTTTATCATACATCTTCTGGGTACGCTGTTCCCATGGAGCGGTACTGAGCAGTGTATCTTTTAACCGGTCGGCTTCCTCCTTACTTAGAAAATGTTCCCTGAATAAAAAAAAGACCATCTCATACGAGACAGCCTTTTTTTATATTCCAAATATCTGGTTAACAGAATTATCTTTTATTCAACATGAAATATTATTATTGTAAAAATACTTTAATATAAAATCGTTCGTCCATCAAGCCTAAGAACATTATCTTCCGCCATCTTTTTAATGGTGCGTATTACTGTTTCGACCCGTAAACCCGTTAAATTGGCAATTTGCTGTCTGGTGAGCGGAACTGGATAAGAATAAGGGGTTTGTTTTAATGAACTTCCTTTATAATAATCCATTAACGATTTTATTTTCGACATCGGATCAATGGCTGAATTATTAAACAGCATTACATATTTGTAGAAAAGACGATCTGAAAGATAACGGAAAATCGTAAACATCAATTCCGTATTTGTACTCAGCATACTCAGAAAATTGGATTTTGGTAATTTCAGGATCCTGCAGTCAGTTTTTGCAACAGCATTCATGGGATAGTTTTTATTCCCAAACAGTAAAGATTCTCCAAAGCTTTGACCCTCCGAGAGGATATTCAGAGTAAACTCCTTTCCATCCTCATGGTAATTATTCAGTTCTACTGTCCCCTTAACAATCTGGAAATAATAATAGGGAATACCTCCCATTTCATAAATAAATTCCTTTGCGGGATAATCCTCGTAAACTGCTCCATTTTCGAGCAAAAGACTTTCATCGATGATCATATTATCTATATTTTATTATGGTTCCGAATGAATATCTCAGTAAAAATTGGCAATATCTTTACGTACAAATTTTAGACCATCCACATGTAAAGATGATCCTCAACTTCTTGTTCCAGCAAGCAAGTACACACCTATTCTCAACTTTAAAACTACTAGTGACCATGAAAATATAGTAGCAGAAAGAGTAAATAGTATTTTGAAATACGAATTTAGATTGGTTGATATTTTAAATATTTTAAGAACCTATTAAAGTGATTGATCAATCAATTTATTTTACAATAATTTAATACCTCTTTTTTCCTAAAATTAAAATATCCAAATTGAGATGCACATGGCTTTAAAATTAACTTTCATATATCAGATATAGCATAAATTATATAGTTTTAATCCTATAGTAAAATCTATATAAAACTATACTTATTTTATTTTTTGTTTAAGATTAGCAACTTAAATTTACAATACTAAACAAAAAATAAAAACTATGAAATCATTTTTAATTTCTTTCGCGATAATATTTTCGAATATTGTACTATGTCAAACTGGAAATGTGGGTGTTAATACCCAAACCCCTACAAGAAACCTTGATGTCAATGGTAATGTAAGAATACGAGTAATTCCCAGTTCTACTTCTTCTAGTGACAACTATATGGTAACAGATACTGATGGAAATGTTTTTTCAAGGGCAGGTAATGTACTAAAAGTAACTACACTTGCAGCAAATGGTACAACAAATATGTCTACCTATACTCCTGCACAGTTATTCGATTTTTATTTTGTAGATAAAACACATACAATAACACTCCCTCCTCCAACTTCTTCATTTAGAGGTAAATTAGTACGCTTTTATTTATATGGAGGAGTTAATCCTAATCTTATTTTAGATGGTGTCTCTTCCCTTAATAGTGGAACAACTGTGCCTTCAAATTGGGTTTACAATAATACGGTGCTTACAATTACTGGAAACAATAACAGATTCAGATTTATAGACCTGATATGCGATGGCGGTTCATGGTATGTTGATAATAGATAAAAATCAATAGTTGAGATATTTATAGTTTATAAATATAAATTGATCACTAAGAATAAGATCATATGTAATAGCTATGACTTGATTTGACAGTTATCCAATATTGTCCTTACTTCCAAAAGTAAGGATTTTTTGTTATTCCAAAAGCATTTCAAACATTTCATTTCTCTTTTGTCATAAGTTTTACTATCCAAAAACGTCTGCATTGATGTTTTACCATAACAATGTTTTCCAGTATGTATTTCTTCATTGTTATAATATAGCAGCCAGCGGTTTAGGCCAGTTGCAGTTCCTCAATGCTCCTATAAATTTTTTTCTGAAAGTTGTGGCATAAAACTCTCCCTGTATCGTCCTATAGAAAGGTTCAAAGATACCCAGTGGTTTGGGAACTTTTAGCTTTAGTTTTCGGGTGATCAATATCTTCAATTGCTAAATACTGCTCTCTTATTCCACAATATTAAGTACCTTTAATAAGGTTTTCAACGACTGGAAGTGCAAAAAAGAAAGATTGATAAGCACATTGAGAGGTTGGATTAAAATTAATTAGATTAGAAACTAGTGAAGTGTAAGAAAGCTTAAGTATATCAATATCATAAACATCAGCATCAACCCAATAGAGTTTATAATAAATAATAAAGAACCTTTCAATATACTTGTTCTTTTTTTTGTTTCATATACCCTGTAGTGTGATAAAAATAAATACACCGTCATATAGATTGCAAGTGCTAAGCATACTAAACTATACAATAAGGTAAATAAATTATTGCCTGGTAAAAAACTGGTAATCTTTTCTCCTATAATAAGTATCAACACATCCAGTAACAGGAATGAGAAATAGTGAAGAGTGAAAATCCCATGATCAAAGTACCACCATTTTTTTTTGTTGTGAAACAGCCATAAAAAGAATGTGAATATGGGAAGATATACAAAAAGTGCTTTAGGAACCGTATGAATAAGATTTTCTTTATATTTTTTCCATATCTGATGTTTAGTGAATCCCTCTCCCATTAATTCAAATATTTTTTTTGAAACTGGTCTCATTACTGTATAAATTCCTGTTTTATCTTTGGCAAGAATAGAATCATACTGTTCTATTGAATAAGCATCCATGACAGATGCTTCTTTGGTATCAGATGTGCCGTCAAAAAAATCTTTTTTTTCTTCAATATCTTTTATCTTTAACGTGTCCAGCGCTTTTTGAGTGATAGTGGTATCTTTACGAGTCTGAGCTTCTTCTTTTTGCACCTCTTGTGAGATACCTATTGAGAGTTCTCTCTGCTCTACTTTTATTTGTAGATGCGGACTGGATTTTTTTGCTTCCTCCTTGGCATGTGGTAAAATATTGGGAAGGAAGAATGTAATGAAACTTATAAAAATATATAATTTTACAGGTGCTACATATAACTGCCTTTTACCTTCCAAATATTCTTTAGTAAGTATTCCCGGACGCGTAAACAGATATTGTATGGTTTTCCAGAATTGTCCGTCATAATGTGTAAAATCCTCAATAAAATGAGTAAAGAGAAAATGAAAAGATTGTCTGTTTTCAATATTTTCTTGACCGCAGTGAGGGCAAAATCTTTCTTCAACTTGATGTCCGCAATTCAGACAGGTTCTATTGTCTCTTAATTTTTTGTCTTCCATAAATTATGTACAGGATTAACATAAATATTCAATCAAATTAGGTGATAATACTTAATAAACTGCTGAGTTTTATCTCGTAATCTTGAGCTTTAATGATTAAGTTGATGATTATAAATAGAAATGTTAATAGATTAAAATGGCTGGGCTTAATTATTTTCTAACACTTTGCTGATTAGAGTTCCATATATTGTTCTTAGGATTAATATCAGGAATTTGATCAGCAGGATCTAATTTAACCTCTTTTATTTCTTTATCTGAATTAACTTTAACTGTCCATTTTGTATTCTTCTTCCAAACTTCAATAGGAATTTTAAAAATTTGTATATTTCCCGTTTTAAATTTCACCTGGATTGTCGTTGGCATAGGTAATTGCCCCAGATTTTCAACAGTAATTAAGGCCCCATTCTTAGAGTTGCCATTTATATATTCCACTCTTTGTACAGATTGATCAATCTTCCAGTTGTTAAAAAACCAGCCTCTCCAAAACCAATTAAGTTCCTCACCGGAAACATTTTCCATGGTATGGAAAAAGTCCCATGGTGTAGGGTGTTTAAATGCCCAATATCTTATATAAGCTTTAAATGCTTTATCAAATTTTTCAGGCCCTAAAATTAACTCTCTTAATATTTTCAACCCTATTCCCGGTTTATGATAAGCCAGTATTCCAACATGATCTATATTCATATTATCTTCACCAACCATTATGGGTTCTAGTGTATCATTCATGAGTACAGTACCTGTTTGGGCAATATTTTTCCTTTTATGAGATATTTCCTTATTGAAAGTTTCTGTAAATAAATCAATTAAGTAGGTATTCAATCCCTCATCCATCCATGAAAATAATCTTTCGTTCGAACCTACAGTTATCGGGAACCAATTATGTCCAAATTCATGATTCGTAATATTCTGCAGATCTTCACCCTTAGCACCCCAACTGCAAAATACTATTCCAGGATATTCCATTCCGCCTCTGGTTGCTGCTACATTTGTTGCCGAGGGATAGACATAATCATACCATTTCTGAGAATTATATTCTATAACAGATTTCGTATATTCTACAGACTTTGCCCATCCATCTTTCCCTCCACTTTCTGAAGGGTATGCAGAAACAGCTAAGACTTTTTTACCACTGGATAAATTAATCCTGGCCGCATCTATAACAAATACAGAGGAAGAGGCCCATGCAAAATCTCTGGCATTTTCAATTTTAAATTTCCATGTTTTTGTTCCTGAAGATGTGTTTTTATCAAATTCAGCTTCGGATCGTATGTTAATCGTTTTATCACTATTTTTTGCCTGTTTCCAACGTTTAATCTCTTCTCTGGTATACATTTGTTTTTCATTAAGAAGCTCGCCGGAAGCAACAACATATTGGTCAGCCGGCACAGTAATATTGGCTCTAATACTCCCATACTCTAAATAGAATTCTGAAACCCCGAGATAAGGCAAAGTATTCCAGCCTGACACATCATCATAAACGCATATCCTGGGATACCACTGTCCAATAGCAAATATTTTTCCCTTTGCTGTTTGCTGTACTCCCATTCTGTCTAATCCAAACTTGGGACAAACAAAACTATAATCAATTTTAATATTGGCAATCCCACCATTACCTTTAAGCTGCTTTGACAAATCTATTTGCATTCTTGTATCAGAAATAACATATTCTGCATCTTTACCATCAACTTTTACAGTTTGAATTTTGTATCCCCCACCAGGCTTTTCAATGGGATCCACAGTTTCTGATGGATTTACAGCATAATACCGGGATTCTTTATTGAACACGTTCTGATCCAGCTGAAGCCACAGAAAGTTTAATTGATCAGGACTGTTATTGGTATAAGTAATCTCTGTACTGGCAATGATTTCATTCTTCTCATCATTCAACGTAGCATTTAAGATGTAATCAGCTGAATTCTGCCAGTACGCAGGTCCTGGTTGTCCATCTGCAGAACGCGTTTTAGAACTGATTTGAGGATAAAAAAAAGGCTTAAATGCTTCTGTATAATCATAGATCTTTTTCTTTTGAGCATAAGAAAGTCCAATAAAATTAGTAACTGTAATTATCCAAAAAGTAATTAAAACCTTACTGTACATCTTTTAAATATGGTATTTGATTCAATTGATTTAGATAGCTCATAGTATTCCCATCATAACATCCCAATTGGAATCGGATTTAAAGCAAACCTGTCAACCTCATACTCAATGTATTTTATAAAATCTCTCTATTATATAAAACTTAAACATTATACAATGTTTGGGATATTACTTTTCTATATGTTTTTTTTATCCTTATTTTATATACAATATCATTCCTGAAAAAAAGCGTTAAAATTGTTTTTTTTCCAAGCCAGTTCGTACTCGTATGATATTCCCATCTGTTCGCCATATAGTAATTGGCTTGATTGTTCATTTCTGTGATCATTTGCTGCTTACTCATACCAATATAATGTTGGTACTCATCTTTTTTTTTCATATTTGTCATGTATTTTTTAGCAACTTCATTAATTCAAAAAAAGATTATATCTTTTCAAATGTGGGCTGGCTGCCCTTCCCAACTTCTTTACTAATGCATTTATCTTATCTTAAACACCAAAGCTTTACAAAAATAGGATACCCACTTATCGTAAAAAACAAAAACAATGTAGTTTTATATAGCGTAACATATATGATAATCACTACAGCCAGTAGGATTCACTACAAATAATTAAAATCATATAGATTAACTACTACTATATATTATAAGCTACTAATTGCGATATTGTATTGTAGCTGTAAGCGGACAAATATTCAGTTATCAAAAAGTCTTACAAAGTGGAACTGCTGCTCATCTTCTATTAGATCTATTAACTCTCTTTCATTGTAATAATAAGAGTCCCGCTTTGTCGTTTATGGGAATCCGTAAATATTACAAAAAAGTATATCTTAAATTTGAAGGACAATTATTTAGCATAATTAAAAAGTTAGGTCCATATATTGTAAAATATCTTATAAAGTTTATTATGAAAATAAAATCTATAATACTTCAGAAATTAACGGAAATTGAAGAAGAAATTTTAGAAAATGAAAAACTTTATGAAGACAAGATTATCAATGAAAAAGAATATATAAGAAAACAATTAAAATTATTAGACGAATTAAATTTATATCAAGAAAAATTAGAAAATATTCATTTACAAAGATTTAAAAATATAGTCTATTGGTTGAGAAAGATTCTAAAAATAAAACCAAAGGCAAAAAATAATCGTAGAAAGTAAATTTCAAGTATTGTATTTGAATGTAACGTTAATAACGTTTTAGATGGATGGATTTAAATAAAAATTAGGGAATTGTATTTTATCTAACTAAACTACCTTTTAAATTCAAAAGAAATATTGTAATCATCTTTTAAAACAATACAGGCATTGAACGTTTTACCGTTTTTGCTTTTCATATTTTTAATGAGTGGAGATTTTCCTTCCGTTATTAAAGAAGTAATTTCCTGTATGTTGAGTTGTATACCACATATTGTTCTGAATAACATCCAAGAGCATTGCTCACTTGGACATTGTACGGTTTTATCTTTGATGACAAGATTGGAATGTTGACATTGGGGACATTTGAGCTCAGGACCATTTTCTTGGGGAATGGATAAAGAAAGGAGCTCGTGAGTGATTTCTTTTGTATAGTTTTGGATATTCACCATAAACTGATTGGCATTAAGTTCACCTTTCTCGATTTGGTCCAAAGCCATTTCCCATTCTGCGGTCATCCGGACATCAGCTATTTTTTTGTCTTTGACAAGTTGATATACCTGAAGTCCTTTGTCTGTGGGTTGCAGTGTTTTGTTCTTTCGAATGATATAATTTCTGCTAAGTAAAGTTTCAATGATAGAAGCTCTGGTAGCTGGGGTAGCAATACCAATGTTGGCAAGCGCTTTCTTTTTCTCCTTATTTTCTGTATGTCTGCCTGCATTTTCCATAGCTGATAAAAGATCTGCTTCGGTATACAGTTGAAGAGGCATTGCTGTCTTTTCGAGTAATCTTGTTTCCGAAATTTTAAGTTCATCACCGGTCTTAAATTCGGGAAGTTCAAATAAAGGTTCTTCAATATTATTTATGTTCTCATCGTTATTCCTGTTGTGTTTGCTATAATCTGAAAGAATACCTTGGATAGAACGCCAACCCTTGTTGATAATTGTAGATCCTTTGATATGAAATTCATAGTGATGTACTTTGATGCTAATGTCACTGACCTTTTTTGAGCATGGTTCTGAAAGTGATTCCAGTAACCTGTAGGCAATCATATTATAAATTGATTTTTCTGCAGCATTCAGCGCAGAAGGTATTTTTGTGGTGATCAGCAGCCCATGGTGATCAGTCACTTTAACATTGTTTACTATTCGTTTATTGAAATTGCCGAATTTTAAGCTTGATATAGCAAGTTTGAACTGATCGGTTGTATTGAGAATTCTTAAAAGATCCGGAATGTCTGTCCATAAATCCTCAGGAATATATTTACTTCCGGTTCGAGGATAAGTTATGAACTTTTTTTCATAAAGGTGCTGAGCGGTCTGTAAAACCTCATCTGCTGAAAGTCCGAGTTTTCTGTTGCCCTCTTTTTGAAGTTCGGTAAGATCAAAAAGCAAAGGAGACTGTTCCTGTACCATTTTGATAGAGACATCCTCTACAGTAGCTCTGCCTTGCCGATCAATGGCTTTTATGATTTGCTCAATCTGCTTTTTATCTTCCCATTTTTCTGTAGACAGACTGGTAAAATCCAGATATTCTTTTCGGTGCTTTAACTGAATCTGCCAGTATTTTTGTTTTTTAAAATTTTGATGTTCTAAAAATCTTTCACAGATTATAGCCAATGTCGGAGTCTGAACCCTGCCTAAGGAATAAATTTCTCTACAAGCAGCTATAGTTAAAGCCTGAGTAGCATTGATTCCTATCAGCCAGTCAGCCTCACTTCTCGCCTTGGCCGCGGCATATAAGTTATTGAAAGCTGCACCTGATCGCAGATTTTCAAAGCCTTCTGATATAGCTTTTCCGGTCAATGAACTGATCCAAAGTCTTTCAAATGGTTTATTGCAGTTCAGATAGTCGTAGATATATCTAAAAATAAGTTCACCTTCTCTTCCTGCGTCAGTGGCCACAATAATGCTGCTGCACCGACTGATAACATTCTTTATTACTTTGAGTTGTTTCAGCGCGGAAGGATCTTTCTGATAAGTGTTTGCTTGTTTTATTTTTCTGGAAGTCAATATAAACGGTTGGGGAAAGACGGGTAAAGAGGCTATTTCAAAGCCTCTTACCCCATAATCTTCCGGCATTCCCAGTGATATCAAATGTCCCGATGCCCATGTAATGCAATACCCATTACCCATCAGATAACCGTCCTGTTTGTCGTTGGCTTGTAATAGCTGTGCAATCTCTCTTGCCACACTAGGTTTTTCTGCAATAACTGCTTTCATTTTTGTAGTTTAGATTAATTAGATTCTGCGTCCTTTAGACCTGCTAGGCTGTTCTTTCTGATTTTTCTGCTGCTTATTGGAGGGCTGCTGCAGTTTGGGTTCCAGTGCTTTTTTAGTAGTTTTAGTTGCTTCATTGGTCTTGCCATCAGAGGTAACCGCTTTTTGAGTTTTATGATCTTGTGTAAGCTGCACTCTTTCTTTGAGTCTATTGCGACTGGTAAAAGAGAAATCAGTCTTTAAAGTTTCTGCGTTAAAAGTTATATACCCTTTATATTCTTTACCTTTTCCGTCAATCAATCCGTCAATATAAACCGTCTGCCCAGCTTTGAATTTATCATATTGTAAATCATCAAGTTCTTTGCCCCTGAATGTTCTTGGTGCTTCAACATCTTTGTTTTGGGCTTGTGCACTGACCCCGCTTTGTTGTTGGGTTAGGCTTTGAGTCTGATTTGGCATATTGTTGAATAGAAATTCAACATACCGTTTATCTGCATTGAATTGTACCGTTGCATCAAAAGACTCTCCTTTTTTGGAGGTCATACCTTCCAGGTAAAGCGGCCTTCCCTCTAACAGTGTCTGTTTTTGATGTTCATCGAGTTGTATCCCTTTGATCTCATCAGGGACCTTCATATATTCTGCTCTATAAGCCACGAGTTCATTGGTAAGCATGTCTCTGCTGATGACCGATGGAATAATTTCATTGGTCTTAGGATTGACCAGCTCAACTACCCTTCCCATATTTCCGGTTTCTTTAAGGTTCTTTTTATCCTCCTCACTGAATTCATGTCCCAAGAATTTCATATTGAGGTTTGGTTCCCGACGTATGCCATGTAGTTGAACAGTAACTTGTCCCGTATCTCCAGCCTGAAGAGATAACCTGACATCCATTTTACTGACTGCAGTTCCCAGATCAATGGTGATAGGAATAAGCGTATTAGTTTTAAAACCCCTCAGAAGAGCGTCCATCACATCCAGCTTTTCAAGCTTCTCCTGATTAACTCCAAATTTCTCCATCGTTTTCCAATCGATCTGTTCCGGCTTAAAACGGTACTCTTGAGTTTCTGTGTTGTTGTCCATTGTATTTTGATTTTTTAGGTTGTTGATGTTTCTTGGTAGCAATTCATATTCTTTAAGCTTTACTTTTTCGTCAGGAGATGCCTGATCTACATATTTCTGAAGGTCCTTTGCCGTGTTCACAGCATCATATTCAGAGACTTTAAAAAAATTGAAATGACTGGGGTTTTTAAGTTGCCGGTAAAAATTGGAAAAGAAGTTAGAAAATAGGTCACCATGTTTATCTATACGGATGAACTGATCATTCTCCTTTCTATCATCAGGAGAAAGTTTCTGAAGATTTCCATTTTTATCAATTCCCTTTACCATTTCAACTTTATTGGTATGGGTATTCAGAACAAGTAATGTTTCTTTTGCTGGTTCAGCATCTTGGTCTTCCAGAGAATCTATAGTTACATCTTTCATCACATTTTTTTATTTATTATGGTGAAGATATTTGCTGAGGACAGTTGAAATGTGAAAGTGGAATTACATTGACAACTTTGGCTGCATATGTCTTCTTTTATCAGGAGCTTAAACTTTCCCGAATGAGCTGGTGTACATCCGACAGCTTATAATACAGCTTACCGCTGATGGTATAATAAGGTAATTTTTTATCACTACGGTACCTTTGAAGAGACCGTGAGCTGATTTTTAAAAGCTGTAGAACATCCTGATTATCCAACAGCTGTTCACCGTCAATTTCCATAAACTGGGTTTGATTCTTAATCATCTGCTCCCTAAGAATATCAAACCTTTCCATGATCCTTTCCATCCAGGCAGTAAATTCTGTTCTTTCAATATTCATAATATGATTTTTATTAGTTGATGTGATAAAATTGATCAATTGAAACGGCATAAAATCACTACTTTTTCATAGTACCGAAAAAAGTTATTGCTTTTAAATCGTAAGATGGACCTCATTAAGGAAAGTTTATGCTACACTAATCTATTTTTTGCATGATTTTTGCAAACAAATGATAATCAATAATTTAACAATGTCTTATTTATCAAGAATTTATCTAAAAGATGAACGACCAAAAAAATTTCCTTTTAACCTGCCTTTTCTAAAAAATGGTTTAGACATTAAATTCAAAAAAAATGTCACGTTCTTTGTTGGTGAAAACGGTATAGGCAAATCTACCTTACTAGAAGCTATTGCCGACAAATGCGATTTTAATCTATCTGGGGGCAATCGAAATCATAACTACGCTTTTTATAAAACAGAATCAGAATTGGCAGAATATCTTACATTGTCGTGGAAAATAAAAACAGGACAAGGTTTTTTTATGAGAGCAGAAAGTTTTTTCAATTTTGCAACCTATATTGATGAAGTGGCTAGAAGTGACAGACAGGTCTTGGATGCATATGGAGGGAAATCATTACATCACAGATCTCATGGTGAAGCTTTTTTATCTTTGTTTCATAATCATTTTCAAAAGGGAATTTACATTCTTGATGAACCCGAAGCGGCCTTATCACCGCAAAGACAGCTTTCGTTATTATCCATTATTAATAAATTAGAAAGAGAAGGTAAAGCCCAATTTATTATTTCTACACATTCCCCCATTCTGATGTCCTATCCTGGTGCTGACATCTTTTTATTAGATGACAATATTAAACTCACAGATTATAAAAATACTGAGCATTATCAATTGACAAAAAGTTTTTTAGAATCACCGGAACTTTATTTCCGTCATTTATTTGATGATATTTAGACTTTTTGATAAATGCTACATTCGGCTGACAAATCAAAACCATACTAAAGCAGGAGAATCCATCTATTTACAAAGATTCCCGAAATATTGATTTTGAGGAAATAGAAGCATATTAAGGAGAGATAAATTTTAGGATATATTGATATCATCTTGCAGAAACACGTAAGCACTCTGTTATCAACTCTTTTACAAGCTATTGATAAAATATAAATCCGGAGAAAACAATTCCTCCGGATAAAAATTAATCTATATTTTTTATGTTAATTATACCTCCTACACTACAATAATTGACAAATTTATTTATTAGTAAATCAATGCAATGAGTAACATACTATTGTGAAATACATCGAATAGAATTACCAGATGTACGTACAGGAGAAGCTGCCGTATAAATTTTATCCTGGTCAAATGATAACGCCATTGCCTGAATACTATTTTTGAACGGTGCTTCAGTACTGCTCCAATAAAATCCTTTTGCAGCACGCCACAATAAAGCTCCATTATTATCATATAGACGGGTTCCTGCAGCAGGCAGAGTTATGGTATTTCCGTCACTTATATATATTTTGGCAGCAGTAAAATTCGTTGCTCCATCGTAACCATTAGGTGCCCATGTTCCAATGTTATATTTAGAGGTACTGAGCTTGTCAAATGATTCCCATTCACTATGAGTTGGTATTCTAAAACCATCAGGGCATGGGTCGTTTAGTGATTTTACGGGTGAAGCTTCAGTACCGGTGTTCCATGATTTATCAGGCGCATTAGTTGCATTCCATCCTGATATACTGCCAGCATCTGTATAGGCTGTAGCCACCGCATCAGGTCTACCCCATTGATAGTAATTTCCCATGATACCCTGTTGAGGGGAATTAGGATTCATTTCAGTATTAGCTCCAAGGTTGTATACCATCATCTGGCGGACAATACCATTGATAATAACACTTACAGTTTGTGGTGGCCCAGAAGTTTTCAGGGGATTACCTGACATACTTGTGCTCTTAGATAGTTCGGAACTTCTTTCTTTTACGACAGCTCCAACTCTATTTAAAGTCGGTTTTGAGGTATTATGATGACCTCCTGTTTGTCCATAAGACAAAATACCAAAGAAAGTTATTGGTAATAGATAAAGTTTTTTCATTTGTTATAATATTTAAATTATTGTAGATGATGAATAAATTCTGCCTACATCATACTATTATTTATTGAGTCATATAAATTAAAACCCTGAAAGATTAGTCTGTACTATAAATTATACTACTATTGCTGATGATGATGGCAATCTCTTTAGTGTATGACAATTTTGTACAACAAATTTAACTGATTAACAGGCACTACCTAACTGATTATCTGTCATTTTCAATTTAATCATGTATAGTTTTTAAACTACAATACAGAAGAATATTGACATAGAAAAATTTAATAGCACCAAAATAAAGATTGATTTCCGCGCTATAAATGTAATCCTCCAAATCTTTTTTATAAAAATCCGGTATAGCTATTACAACCATACCGGATCATGTAAAACAAATAACTCAGATTTACAAATATTCCACACCATGGAATGAAATGTCAAATAATTTTTTTGAGATTACAAATCTAAAAAGATATTTTTCAGATTGACTTGGAATATCAGTCATATTATCACTAATAAGAGTATAGTTTTTAATCGAATCTTTAATAATCTGTTAAGTTTTGATCAATAATCCATATAGTTAAAACCATTCCCTAACAGCGCTATACAATATTGATCAAGCATTATTAAAAATATAAGATCATAATTCGTATAATGCTGTACTTAATTGTACTCTTCTATAAGATTGTTTAAGCAAACAATTAATAAGACGAAAATTTCCCTTACTACTATTAGCTATTATACAGGTCACCCCTTTATAAAAGCATACATTAATCACACATCAAAAAGCATATATAATTATTAAAACTACAGTAAATAACCTATATATAGTTAAAAAACTACAATAAATTAGCGAAATAACTATACAGTTTGAAATCCAACCTATACACATACTTTCTAAATTTGTATTACAATTTATAGATCATATTTCTTTCAAGGTAAATACCTGTTATATATATGAATATATATTTTGATTATTTCAAAAAATTTGTTTAACACAAACAATCATACTAATGAAAAAAAGTTTATCAGCTATTGGTTTATTAGCAGCAATAGGTTCTGTTCAGGCGCAGAACATTCTACTACATGTAGATGACACTGCTATCACTTTCGTAAGCAAAGGCACACTGCTTTATAACGGTGGAGGTTTGCAAACAAGAGGAAATGGTACTATTGAAAACCACGGAAACGTTATCGTTTCAGGTACTGCTTCCGATTCTTTTAAAACAATCACTACTGCAGGAACGGACAAAGCTGAAGGCACTGTAACAGGTAATTTTGTTAATAAACTTAATGAACCTACGGCATATGCTTCAGCTAATGAAAACAATCCTGCTGCGACACCGGTTTATACCTATGGACAGCTTTACATTTCCGGAATCCCTCAATCCAATATTACAGGTATTGTAGATCAGGAATACAGATCAATTAAACATGGTAGTTACCAGCAAATCGGAATGCCTTTTTATGACAAAACAGCTTCTACATTAAGCACGGAGCTAGGTAAGACTTTTAATAATACAAGGTATTCACAGAATGAGATTCTTTGGTCTAATAATGTTAATACGGTTTCAACTAATTTTAGCATAAGCTCTAAACTAGGAGTCACCAATCCTGGCAGTACATACTACATGCTTGGTGGAAGTGGCTTAGACCTTGGTACCAACACAAGAATTCTTTCAGGCCGACCGTTGACTGATATTGGATCTGCGGTCACATTACAAAACGCAGCTGCCAACGTTAATTTCGGTACCAATGGTTCAGCCGTGAATATGTATAATGAACCTTATAACACCTATGTACAGGATGGTTTTGAAATTGCTTCAGGGGGTACCGCATGGCAGGGTAATTTCGGTAAAAACATCTATTCATTGGCTAATCCGTTTTTAACTAATCTAGACCTATTCAACATTGCACAAAATGAACCTGCAGCCAACGGAGATGGAGTTTATCTTAGTAACATTTATGGAATCAGGTTACAGCCTGCAACAGTAGTTACTACCGCTGGAGGTACACAAAGTACAGGTGCATTTAAATTTGTAACTTATAATTCAGGAGTACCTACTGGAGATATTGATTACCTAATGGTCAGACCATTAGAAACATTTGCAATTAAACTCAATGATAATACTGCTGCTGATCAGCTTAATTTTGCCAATCTGAGAAGATTTAATTATTACAGTAGATCAGGAAATACAGACTATAGTGTAGCAGCAAATAAAAATGGTACAGGAACCGTAAAACAGCTTGGCGTTATCGGACTTGATGTGAATGGTAATGAAATATCCAGAACATATTATGTAGTTTATCCGGAAGGGGTAACAGGACATTCTCCTAATGCCAGAACTCAGATTACCAACAGTTCTGCCAACGCTATTGGTACTTTTGAAGAAGCCCTGAATGGTGGCTATGATACCAATTATATGAATCAGTACTGGCTATATATTAATGAAGCTAACGAATTTAATTTCAAGGGAAAGAATATTAAGTTAGTGAATTATGACTTAAATAAAATTAAATCTTACAAATTCGAAATCAGAGAAAATGCACAACTGGTAAGCACTGGTACCCATGCTCTTTCAACCGGTATTGGATTCTATTATAAATCACCAAGCGGCACAGCCCAACAGGCTAAACAGGGAGACATTATTCCTGTTAATGATGCCGAGTTTGATTTATATTACGGTGAGCCTAGTAATTTGGTATTGGCTACTGATGATACGAAGCGTCCTTCAAGAACAATGGTCGTATATAATCCTCAGATTACAAATTATATTGTGAGATTTGATCCAAAATGGAAAAAAGCAGATATCGAAGTTTATGATATGAGTGGAAAACTAATAATTTCTAAAAAGGCTGTTAACACATCTACAGATTTTGTAATTGAACTGGATAAACAAGTTAAAAGTACATATGTTGTAAAAGTTGTTTCAGACAATGGAGAGGTTGTTAACACAAAAATCTTAAAATAAAATATATGAAAGCTATTAATAAATTACTTTTAACTTTTTCTCTTTTTATAGCTGCATTAGTTAGTGCAGATGTAGGGCCAGTTGGCCCGGGAGGACCTCCTACTCCAGGAGACGTAGGACCGGTTGGCCCAGGAGCTCCTGCCTCACCGATTGATATGTATGTGTATGCTTTAGGTGTCATTGCAGTATTGTTCATTGTATATTTCACAAAGAAACACTCAATTAAAAAAATATAGACTTTATTATTATTTAAAAAGCTCTCTGATTATTCAGAGAGCTTTTTTTGGATAAATATTCTACAGCTGTTTCATTTTTCCAAAGTCAAAACTACAGGATTTATCAATCGGAAAAAATACTGAAATACAATTATATTTTTTGAATAGCGTTTTTTGGCAGCGGACATCATTTATTTGTTTATATTTGATACTCCATTTATGGATAAATAAAAACCGGAGTTGATCTCCGGTTACACACACAAATAAATGACAATAAAAAGTTGTATATTCAAATGTACAATACACTGTATTCATATATCTTGCAGAAAAATTAGATTATGATATAAAACTGCAAGAAAAAACCAGAGTATTTAGTTCAGGTGAAGTAATATACTATTTGAATATTAAGCTTAATGCTTGTCATACAATTTTCTGAAAAATTTTCGATAACTATTAAAATTTTAAATATATATTCAACAGTATCTATTGCAAACTTAAAGCATATACGCTAAATCATAAACGAAACTTATATAGTTTTATATAGATTAGAGTGTAAAATAATCACTACATTAACTATATCTTTGGGAATATATTGTATACATTTACTAAAGTAAGAACCAGAATTTAGCAGAATGTTGATAATTACTTTTGAATAATAAAATGCGACAAATATTCTTTGCCGCATTGATCTAAACTCTGATAATAATTTAACAAATTATATTAATTGATCACTCTCTCTATAAAAAGTAATAAACAGGAGATTCTTTTACTCTGAAATACAGCGCACTGACATTCCAACAGCTCTATTGAAATCATATGCAGGATAAATTGCACCTCCTTCAGTAAAAGTCAAATTATAAGAATTTGTACCACTAAACTCAGTACTGCTCCAATAAGAAGCACCATAACCACGACTATCAAGAGCACCAGTACCTGAGCTATGGCGTCCTGCAGCAGGAAGAGTTATGATATTTTTATTATTGATAAATCTTTTCGCCGCACTAAAATTAGAAGCTCCATCTGATTTTGTAGTAGCCCAGATCCCAATATTAGTAACAGTACTGGCTTGAGTGAATGCAGCCCACTCATTTCGGGTAGGAATTCGGAAGCCTGATGGACAAGGATCGTTTATTGTCTTAAAAGGAGCAGCTTCTGTCCCATTATTCCAGGCTTTATCAGCAGCTCTTTCGGTGCTCCATCCGGAGATGGCAGTAGCAGGAGTATAAGGCGTAGCCACTGCATTTTTTTTTCCCCATTGAAAATAATCTCCCATAATAGCCTGAGTAGGCACATCAGGATCTAACGTAGGATTGGCTCCCAGATTTCGGGTCATCATCTGACGGGTCTGACCGTTAATCGATACATTTACTACATCATCAAATCTTGTCTTCGATTGTATCTGAGCACTGAAACTGCAGGTTTTACCCATTAGATTGATGTTAAAAGTAGCTGTACCCGTAGTGAGAGGAGTTCCCGTGATGTTAAATACTAAGAAACCACCGCCAATGCTAAGATTTCCAGGATAAAGAGTTGCGTTAAGACCTGTAATTCCCGTAGAAGGAATACTAGAAGCCTGATAGGCACCTCCATTCCCTCCGTTGTATGGTACCATAACACTTACACCGGAAGCAGGACGTGTTGCTTCCATAACGCCTACATTAGAAGAAGAAGAGCATAACAACTGTGTTAAGGCTGCTGTACCAATGCTTGTAGAAATTATCCTGATCCACCTGTTACTTGATGCGTCAAAATAATAAAACCCCTTAGCATCTATACCTTCTACCTGACCGATACGATTATCAGGATCAGGAGGAGCGGTTACATAAACCAAGATAGCATCCTTGACATTAGAATATATACCTTTTGCTTCTGAGCTGTGAAGGATATTACCCGTCAGACGAGGAATGATGATACCTTCGGAAGTATCAATGAAGGTTTGTCCGCAGACTAAAGTGCCAACAAAAATCATTGGCAAGAAATACATTTTTCTCATATATTTAATATTTGATGGTTAGTTTTATTGGTTCAATTAGTATAATTTGTTTTATTCTTCTTTAGTAAGATTTAGTAAATCACAACTACCTAATTCTCTTTATGGAATAAATTGTAAGACCGACTTTAGGAAGCCGGTTGTACAAAATGGAGATAATATATAATTATAATACTGTTAACGTAAAAATGTAATTCTACAAGGCTGCAGTTATAATTTACAGCAACTGTACAAATGAACTTTAAATAGATTACTAAATAAAATAATCCATTTACATTAAATAAAACTCAAAACTATTGTTTAAAAATTCAACATCAGATATTATCTGATGATTGCCATTGCTAGAATTATTGTGAAACACAACGCACTGAACTTCCGCGCGTTCTACCAGGTAAACAATGGAAAATGCCCGAATTGGTTATGAAGCTGATTACTGCAAGGGGGGAATAATAACAATCAATTGAGTATTCTATAATGACCAGCCACAAAGACGAGAATAGGCAAGCTATAAATAGTAGGAAAAAATTGATTGAGCCTCAATGTAAATTCATCAATTTCTATTTTTTACAAGAATCCATCCTGATCTGATAAATGGTTTCCTACTAACCGGATCTTCCCATGAAATAGTATACCAATAAGAAGCTGTGGGAACAGAACTGCTCAAATATTTTCCATCCCACACCGGATTACTTTCTGTAGCTTTAAACACTTGATGACCATATCTGTCAACGATAATTGCTGAGAAATTCCTTAGTTTTGAAATTCCTGCAAAACTGATTACATCATTAATACCATCTCCGTTTGGAGTAAAGGTATTTGGTAAGAAAAAAGTATAATATTGTACAGAAGTATCACAAAGGGTTCCCACATTTCTTACCCTGATTGCATATTCTGTATTCTTATTAACATTATAAAATATCTCAGAATTCTGCCAAAGCACTCCCCCATCAATAGAGTATTCCAGTGGAAGGGTTTCATTATTTTTTGCCCTAATTTTTAAATTATCATTTTCATAAATTACTTCCAGAATATCCGGTACCTGAGTGTAAGAAACATTAGCAGAGTATTGTTTTGAACAGACGCCATTGTTGATAGTGACGGTATAAATTCCGTCCTGAGTGACTTCGATAGTCCTGGTTGTTTCTCCTGTGTTCCATAGATAAGTGTAATTAGGACCAGATCCGGCATCCAAGAGCCCTTTTTGCCCTTTACATACTTTGATATCATGAAGAATAGACTCAATGGCAGGAACCACAGTAATTATAATACTTGCCTCGGCACTACATCCGTTAAGACCTGTTCCTTCAACAGTATAAGTCGTTGTCACAGCTGGGGAAACTGTTTGGGTATTTCCGTTTCCAGGTAACCCCGCCCATGTGTAGGTTACAGCACCAGAAGCAGTCAGAATAACAGATTCTCCTTTACAGATTATTATCTGTGTTGCACTAAGCACTACAGGAGGGGGTGTCGTATCTTGCTGCACTGTAACTGAGTTCTGCTTTATACACCCCATCGGAGTAGAACTACTGATGCTTAAGGTATAAACCCCACCTTTGTCAACCACAGGAGTTAAAGTATTTCCTCCGGAAACAATATTTCCTCCGGAGGAAGCTGCCCACAGGAAAGTTGCTCCTGGTTGGTATACAGAGCCTGTACCATCCAATGTTATAGTGTGTTCAATACAAGTGATAGTCTTTGTAGGCGGGACAATACTGACAACGATCAGGGGATCCATCTTAACGGTTACAGTCTTCTGATACTGACACCCTAAAGCAGTCGTAACTGTTACAGTATAGGTTCCAGCTGCGGTCACAGTAAGTGTATTTCCAGTAGTACCGTTAGACCAAAGAAAACTATTTCCTGTTCCGTCAGCTACAGCGGTTAATAACGTGGAATCTCCTTCACAGAATACCAGATTTCCTGTAATCAGTAGATGAGGATCCTCACCCTTAAGAATGGTAACTGCTACAGAATCACTCTTACAAGATCCGTTATCATTGACAAGCGTATATACTCCTCCTGAATTTACGGTGATGGATTGCGTAGTCTCTCCTGTAGACCAAACATTTCCCATAGGTAAACTGGAAGTGAGTACAACAGGGATATCATGACAAATTACTGTAGATGAAGCAGTGATAACAGGTACAGGTTTTGCGTTTACGATAAGCTGTAACTCTGCAATACTATAGCAGAACCCAGAAGATACACGTACATAAATTGTAGTATTTGCTGATGAATAAGCTGTAGGATTTGATAACGTATTAGCATTTCCCGCATCAGCATCCGCCAGATTTTGATAATAGGAAAAGCCAACACCTGGTTCTGAAGAAATAGTGGTTTCAGCATCTTTTAAATTAAATACTGCAGTATCTGTAACTGAACATATACTAAGTGATGCGTTTTGAGCAGCCGGTGCCTTTGAAATATTGAGGTGAAGTGTGACCTGCTCACAATCCGGGAATTCAGGATCATTTCCACAAAATTTATACACAAGAGTATCTGCGCCGTTATATCCCGGATCTGCAATATAATTGATATTCCCAGTTGAAGGATCAATAGTTGCAGTGCCATGAGATGGGGGTGTAATGACCACCACACTTCCCGGAACAAGGGTTTGTGAAGATTGGGAAAACTGTGGGACAATTTGAAGATGATCTCCACAGATAGAATCATTTTTTGTTGTTTCCTTCAAACAGCTGTTAACTTTATAAACAGGAGTAAATTTAGGCTCACAGGAACCGGCTGTTATTTTTACAGTATAATTACCTCCCTGGGCAGGCATATAGGTATTCGAAGTGGCCCCAGGAATACTATTTCCATTCAAATACCATTGATATGTATCGTAGCTGTCATCAACTTCAAGAGTAATATCCGGGGCACATTCCCCTGATTTATTCATAATGACAGGTATTGAAGAAAAACCTGCAAAATATCCACCGTACCCTGCATTAGTATATCCACCGTTAATTCCCGCAGTAACTGCTTTGTCTGAAGTAATGGTTGTGTTTCCTGTAATATTCTGTATAGAGTAAGTAACCCAGTCATTGTTTCCCTGAAGAGGATAAGGCCCCTGAACCGCTGTTGGAGCATTTCCGTTGACCGTTATATTAGCGCCAACTTGCGTAAGAATATTCAATCTTACTGATAGTGATGAAATATTAGGCATTTCATTGATTTTCCCGATTTCATCAATTTTTCTGGGTAAGAAACAGTTTAAAGGAGGAATAAGGTTATATCCACCGGTGTACCCTCCGTCCCCCACTCCTACAAGCTGATAGAGATAAACATTTTTTGAAGTTTTGACATACATATTAGAATGTCCGTTACCCTGGTTGACATAAGCATTAGCAAGAATTCTATAATATTGCCCCGCATTAATGGTTACGATAGGATTTATACTATTATTGAGAAAAATCTGTGTATTATTTTCAGTAGCGATAACAATCCCCCCATCCATATTATAAGGACTCGTAGAAACACTTTTAATCATGGCAAATTCATTTCCAAGGCGTCCTACCGGGATTGACTGGTCCATAATCAGATCGGAACCATCATTTGCTGTAGTAGCGTAAAAACCATTTGAATTGCCATTGGTCACAGTGATTGGTTTATCAGAAGTAATCTTTGCTCCAATAAATCCGTCCCTGTTAGGTATTGTATTGGTGATACCAGCAAGGGTATAAGACTGACCTTTGTTTAAAGTAACCGTCAGTACAGAAGGAGTTGAAGCGACGTTTAAAAAACTTATACTTGGATTATAACCTGAAATATTCACGGTTGTATTATCTTCAGTAGCAAGAATTCCAGTTGTAAAATTATAGTTATTGGCACTCACAGTTATCGGTGCTGCTGCTGCAAAAAATTCAGTTCCAATACCTGCTCTACCTTTAGAGGTAATGATCTCGGCATGAGCTCCTGCCGCTATTCGCATTGTTAAGAAATAAGGCTTATCCCCTATAGTATATATTCCTTTATTAGACTTTGAAGCAGCCTCAGAAGTTGCAGTCAATTTTATATAGCTGGGGTCGACAGTAAAAGTTGCTGGTGAGCCTTTACTGATAGTAACACTTCCGATCTGGTTATTATTACTATAAATTTTAACAGTAAATGGTGTAGCAGAATCTGTCGAAAAATAAAGCCCATGAATGTATGAACTTCCCATACTATCAAAGTAAGGGGCAACCCAGTGCTCCGTATCTCTTTGTCCGAAAAGTTCTGCCAGTGAAAAAAATAGGAAAAGAAAAAGTAATCTCTTTTTTACTGTAGAAAAAAGTGTTTTATATCTTATCATATCATGAAAGATGAATTCGATATACAAAGTTAACAACTAATACCCTGTAATACAGGAAGTAAAATATAGTATTATCTGGATTTTTATGTAGTTTGTTAGCGACAATGAAATTGTAAAAACAATATAGTTTACAATCTTTAAAACATACAATCCATCTTATCGTGTTCAAAATTGTAGACGATTTTTCGAATATTCTAATTTCAATTATTTAACATGCTTTATTAATGGTAGGATTTTCAGTAAGGAGATTAAAATTTTTAAAGGATTAGTAGCAAATATTTCCATTAATGTAATAGTGATAAAATTACACAACAATAGTTAAAGTACTACATACTAACAACATATAACATCATATATATATATCTAATTTTACATAAATGCAATTAACGAATTGATTAATCAAAAAAATTGCATAGCAGCTTTATTCAACTATTTATTATTTAATAACAAAAACAATACTATGAGAAAAACGCTATTTATTACATTAGTTTCGTTAGGCTTTACTTTTACTAATGGACAAGTGGGAATTAATACGACTGCACCTAAAACAACTTTAGAAATAGACATTAATACCGCAAGTACAGGTGTCGATGGACTGTTAATTCCAAGAGTAGACAGGGAAAGAGCAGAAAATATGACATCTATCCCCCTTTCAACTATGATCTATGTGAATGATATTTCCACAGGAACACAGTCCGGTGTAGGAATTAACATTGATTCAGTTGGTTTCTATTATTTTGATGGAACATCCTGGAGACCTATTAATTCAACCAATAGCCCTACACAAGGTTCAACAGTTCAAAAGCTAAGATATTTAGGAGCACCAAATGCTACTAAAACTCTTATTATTGATGGTTTTTATGAGGTTAGGTTCAGCCCTATTACTAATGGTTTCGCTCTTCAGCTTAGACTTTTAGATCCTCCTTCTGTAAACTATACGATAAGATATAATCGCATAGGGAGTACTACCGGAACCAATAATCCTTATTCAAATTCAATTGTATTTACACCCGCAAACTACAGTACATGGCAAAATTTAGATACGCCGACAGGGGCAGGAACATCCTATATGTACACTGGAGTATTTTCATCACCAAATAGGGATAAATTACATGAATACGTTTTGAATAGCTATTTAGGCGATTTTATTAATATGGCTATTAAGACTTATTAGATTGATTAAAATAATTATTTAGCTTATCAAGTGTTTAACATTATCATGGCTTTTAAGATTACAGTTTAAGATTTTTAATTATATTATATAATCAACACAATTTTTATAAGAATAAAAAGGAGAAAAAATAGTATTTTTCTCCTTTCCTATTATTTAGTTAAATGATTACGATTTCTTAATCATTCATCAGATTTTAAACATTTTTTCTACTTAATCTTTTTTAAGATTTGTGGTATTTTTTTGATTAACAAATTCTTAGATGAATTACTTTCACTCTGCGTACGCCAAGGATCAGTCTTACATCCAATAAATAAATTGACAGCAATGATTAAAAGGGTTCTGATCAATACTTTTTTTTTCTTCATAATACGTAAATCCAACATTTTATTATATAATTATATTAGGTTATTTTCTATAGAATAATGAAGTGCAAACTTATTGTAATTCTTTTTTTAAAAGCCCTGTAATCATATAGTTTTCCATAGATAAGAATGTAATATAATCACTACATATTTTTAAACCTTATTACCTGGTCAATGCTTTAAGTGTTTGGAGATTGATAAGCCAGTTTAAAAACCGATTATTACGTTCTGAGTTGTCTGTTGGAGAAACGACTTCTTTATGACAAATCCATAACACTTTACAACGGTCATGAACTCCCTGCATGGCTACAGGTGCATGTAATATTCCATAGTATAATTCCAGATAATATGAAAGAGACAGTAGAAATTCTACATCTCCCTGCATCGAATAGGAACTAAAAAGATGATGCATTTTTTCGAGCAACCTGTCTTTCCTTACTGTTAAGGTATCTATACTGAATTGATCGAACAAATCAGCTTTATTAAACCTCCCTGGAGTAAAACTTTTGGGATGGCATTCCCGAGAGCCAGGGATTAAGTTATCTTTGTACAGATGATAGTATTTATCTTTTGCTCTTTGTGAATAATAATGGATTCCAACAGCTCCATAGACACCGTCTACTTTCTGATTTTTTAATAACTCTTTTTCAGCATCAAAACGGTTAGGAAGATAATAATTGCTGGCATCAAGAAAAGAAATAAAATCACCGGAAGCATTTTCAATTCCTAAATTTCTGGTACGTATATTATCTGCCTTATATCTGCCTTGATTATGCTGAAAAAGTTTTACCCTATCATAGTCCTCCACAAGCTTTTCACATATTGCCAGCGAATGATCAGAAGAACCGTATTCTATGAGAAATACTTCGTATACTTCCTCAAACTGTAGAGCAGACTTTGCAGCATTTGCAATAAACTTTTCTGCATTGTAAACTGATATAATTACTGAAATTTTCATTTATCGGGTATTAGTTTTTGTTCGAATGTTTTAACAAAATGAATACAATCTGTAATCTTTTCAGCAAATAACAACAGCTTCTCTGAATTTGAACAACATCAATAACCCGGTCTTATATTTATTCTTGAGAATGAAGATCTGAAAAAGGAAACCATTACAGCCTTTTCTTAACAGATACTTTAATTATGGACGTACTTCTGAAACAATTTGCCTTTAACTGTACTTAAAAATATTCTTCAGAAAAAATCCGACAAAGATTTTAATCTCGGCCGGATGAAATGATAATTCAGCAAATATCTTTAAATCATTTAGAGCCTAACAAAAATACATTTATAGAAATGATTGCTTTAAAGACAACATTGTAAAAATAAAACTATCTGTTCCTTACCACAATAAATACCAGGTAGTATTTTCACTAATAATATGTAATTTTTTAACTACCAGCATACTATTCCCATCTCATACAATAGTGGAGCCAACAACTACATTATATTTTTATCATATTCCTTCAGCTGTATAAATTAATCTTTACAATAGTTTTATAGTGATTATTCCCCTCTTGTTCTGAAAAAAAATCAAACTTTTCGGGAAAGTACTTTTCCAGAATATGGATAACCGCTGTATTACTTTGTAATCCGGATTCTGCCTCATTGAAGTTCATACTATTATTGCCATTAAAATTAACTATCTCATAAAACAAGTTAATATCATCCGTTTTACAAGTTAGCTTTATAAAGCTATCTGGGTTTTCTCCAATCTGAGAACATTGAAGAGCACTTTGAAAAAGATTGAGAAAAAGTGACGAAGGAATCTCTATGCGGTCAAATACATCTTTATTCCCAACATCAACCGCAAGATTAAGGGAATGATTATATCTTAACTGATACAACGATGCTAAAGCTTCGATGGAAGATAATTCCTGACTTACGGTTATTTTTTCTTTTTCACTGTCGTATAAGAGATAATGCAGGAGCCTGCTCAACTGCAAAATGGAGTCTGAAGTTTTTGTTGAACCGCTAAAACTTGCAGTATGAATACTGTTGAGAATACTGAATAAAAAATGAGGATTAAATTTTGATTTGGGTACTATAGAATAATCAGTTTCTTTTTGTTTTTCAGAATTTGTAATTTTCTTTTCCATCAGAAATTTATCTTTTGTAATCCCGAGACATGAGGCAACTAATATAACGGCTGCATGATAGATATACACGTCATACAAGAAATTAATATAAACTGCTTCTTGGTTAAAATCCAGGGCAAATAAATCCTGCTCCCACAAGATCCTAAAAAATGAGGATAATAAAAAGCAAATGAAAGAATAAAGAATAAATACCAAGTATTTTTGAGAGAGATAAAAATTAGGAACCAGATAATAATACACCAGATAATAGATCCCGATAGTAAAAGTACTATTCAAAATGATACTCCAGATCAGTTCTGTCGTACTAAGAATATCCTTTTCTGT
This sequence comes from Chryseobacterium sp. GVT01B, assembly GCF_019970045.1. Taxonomy (GTDB): domain Bacteria; phylum Bacteroidota; class Bacteroidia; order Flavobacteriales; family Weeksellaceae; genus Chryseobacterium. Next base: position 57,191 of record NZ_JAHXYI010000013.1, on the reverse strand, counting down.
GAAAAAAATCATGAAAATGAAGAAAGAAAAGAAAAAGAAATGCAGAAACTTCACTATAATTTTCCAGGGAAATTTCATAAGGGATCTAAGGACTTTACTATTTAGTAAAATCCATATCATTGCAGGTATTATAATTATATTAGTTATTAAGAAAATTTTCATAACTACTGGCTACAAATTGATTAATTGATTTTTTTAGTTGCTGTTAAAGCCGGAATGAGGTAGAGGTCTGAATTTTCCAGGCATGAGCTTTCTGATTGTCAAAAGTCTGCTTTATTCCGTAATTGGCTTCAGCCCCTATCTTAAATCTTTTGTAGGGCTGGAAAATCAAGTTCAGGCTCATATGACAAAGGCTTTTTGTCATATCTACCGGAATATAATCTTTACCACCAACCCTTGAATAGCTGGCAAAAGCTACAGAGCTCCATTTTGAATTCCACCAATGCTCATAAATTCCAACGATGTTAAATAACTGAAGGGTCTCCAGAAGATTCTTATGTGCAGGATCAGGTACTGCATCATACTTCTCTCCGTTCAAGTCAGTATTATATGTGGCAATCCCATTTCCAAAAGAACTTTCAAAACTGAAGATATTGTTTTCATCATGTCTTAATTTTCCTGACATCATAGCTCCCCAGCCTACAATAGTACGGGTCTTATACTCATCTTCTATATTTTCTTTCATAGCATAGCTGATAGGCAGCAGGATAGCTCCTGCTTTGATATAGCTTTTTTCATCACCATATCTATACATAGCAGAGAATGATGGGAGTATTGCCCTTTTTCTCCACCCGGGAGAATTTGAAGGAAGCGAAATACTCGGAGTATTTGGGTCCTCCACAGATAAAGAAAGAACTTCTTTTTTAGAGATATGAGTGTAATAACTCACCTGCAGTCTACGGGAATATAGTAATCCACTAGGGCCATTGAAGTCAAAAATATTGGGGAAAATTTCAGCATCGGAAAAGTTACTTGCTGTCTGTCCGATTGTCAATCCGTTCCAGCGTAAAAACCCATGCTTGAACCTGGGGGATGTAGCTCCGTTTTTACCATAAAAATCAATTTCAAGATAGGAAGAAAAAGAATTTTCTGTAGTTGTATTTTTTTTCTTTATTTCTAATCCAATAGTGGTCTGTTTCATACTAAAATATCCTTTTAAATTATCATTCTGAGGAACTTCCATAGTTTGAGGAACAAAGCCATCTGTCGCATTCATTTTTTGAAAAGTAATTCCATAATTGGCCTGTATAAAGGGTTTCAAAGAAACCTCAAGCTCACCGTCAGTAGTTTGTGTTTTAGCTAAGGTAATTTGTGCCGGATCCTTGCCATAAATAAGCATCATAACCAGAAAGATTATAGATCTTTGTGTTTTTTTCATCGTAATATTGTGTTTCTGAATAAGTTTTCAAAAGTCTTTGTGTTTTTTTGCTTTTGCTTTAAGTGAATATTTATTTTTCGATTATTATCACTTTAAACCATATATAAAAGCAAATGTATTCTGCTATTTTTCAACAAATCATGACTGAAGTCAGTTTTTTATTAACATATTAGCAATTGATAATATCTGTACAAACCGTTCAAAGAAAAAATAGAAAAGCTTCACCCGTAGGTGAAGCTTAACAACATAAATGATCAAAAAGTCCCAATGACTGCAAGGTCAGATCATTGGGATAAAATAAATATAAAGATTAAAAAATGTGCAAAATCATGAGCTGGATCTATGTATATATCATATTGGAAATCTGCTAATCAACATAAAAAAACCCTATACTAACATTACATACTTACATTCTTTTTCTGATACTTATCGAGTTCCAATTTAAAACATCCCAGTACAAATTCGGTATAAAATAACTTGGCATTACCTGGTTTTGTTCTTGAATGCAGATCCAGCTTTTCAGATAAGATAACCTCTCCCTTATAGACAATGGCAAAATAACAATAGAGCTTTCCTTTTGATTCATTTACCGGTAAAGCATACCCGGTTATACCAATCGACCAGTCTGTTTTGTAAAGAGCTGCAACTTTTAGTGCCATTGTTTTGGCAATTTGGCGTGATACACAATTATACTTTCGGGCCTCATCTTCATTCACAGAAAGAAGGCCAACCTTTTCCCTCAATGCATAGGCGGTGATTCCACCTTTAAAGAATCGGGAAGCTTCTTTCATCTGAGAGAAAGAAAATTGTAAAAATCCCGAGGTTACACTCTCGGCAGTGGAAACTGTTTCACCAGATGAAAGAAGATATTCCCCTATGTGCTCAAATAAATTTTCCAGTTCTATCATAAAACATATCAGAGACTGTACCGGTTCTGGTTCAGAAATTTGTAAAGATTTTAAAATCATTGAATGTTTTTATTAATAATTATCTTGTTGTGTTTTAAACAGCCAAACTATCTAAATAAAAACTTGAAAATCATGATTATAATCATCTTATCTTTTTTCGACTCCATCTGGACCTATTGAACTATAATATATATCAAAATCAATAAGGAATGCAAACTTGAATGAGTCTTTTAGATAAGGAATACATAGAAAAACATAAATGTAATTTCACTGAAATATAATAATTATCCAAATTAATTTTAATAAAATTTTATAGGATATTATTTATTATCTTTTAATGTTATAGCCAGAATAAAAATGCAGAGACTATCTCTTTTTGAAATAGTCCCTGCATGCAATTTAAGCTTATATAGAGAAATATATTATTTTACTTTGCGGGGGCTCCGTACTGCTACTGAAAGTGAAATATAAATATTTTGCTCAATTCTATATTCTATTTCAATAACAATCAGTGCAGTTACGGACTGTGCTCCCTTATAATAGTCACCACTTCTTAAGACGAGGGATTAAATTCTATATAGGAACTTTGTGCTTTTAATTCAAATAAATCATGGTTGTCTTAAGTCGTTGTAACAAATTATATTTAATAGTTAAAATTAGTTATGAGATAATTTCATATATATTGATTAGCTGCTGAAGTATTGTACCATTCATGATGACATTTATTGTCAGTATACATTATTGATTTCTACCTTCTCATGATAAATTCACCAAAGAAACCAGCGATAATAATTACATTTTTTCATTTGTTAAATATTTTATTGGCTATTGAATACGTTAATGAAACCTACCTTCACTATTTGTCTAAATTTTGATATTATATACATATAATTTGTTTCCTCTTGAAAATGTTTCGCCTTACAATATTTTGTGTAAACCCTACAACCTTAATTCCTTGAGATATTCTACTCTAAATTTAACACTTCATTAGTAAATAAAACACTGAACATTAGTAATATTATCACTATTTAATTGTAGTTTTTTAACTAAAAAATATTAATAATAAAAAAAACAGCCATTACTGCGCTGCCAAAATACATTTGCGTTCAAAATAATTGATAATAACATTTAGTCTGTAAACGAATTTATAAGAACCTTTTTACTCCAGAATTCCACGATGGAAGTATATATGTAATAATGTAATAATAGGTATCTGTTTCATATATTGAGATATCATTTGACCAATAGAGATTGCTAATTATTAATGTTGATGGGTTTGCTAACCAGTAGTATCACATTGATTATATATCAAGCCAGTTTCTAAAAGTTAAAATTACTTGGGTACCTGTATCCTTATCCATATCAATAGATAAAAAAATTTGTTCATCTTTTTGCATTGTATTGATGGTATGTATTCTTTCATGAGTAAGTGCCAACCCATAGCCAGTAACAAATGTTTTAGAATTCCATGCCCCATTATCTTCTATCATTATAATCAAATCGTTTTTCTCTTCCCTGCAGGTAATAATGAGCTGCCCTTGTTCCTTGAGAGATGATACACCATGTTTCACTGCATTTTCAACCAGAGGCTGCAATAGCAGTGTGGGAATTTCTATTTCTGCAATATGTAAAACGTCTGAAACGATGATTTCCCATTGAAAGTCAAACCGAAGGGCTTCAATTCTTAAATAGATACGCATCATGTCCAACTCCTGATCAAGACTGTTGAACAAATCTTTGTTTTTAGATAGGGATTTTCTTAAAAGCATACCAAATTCCTCAAGATAAGTATTAGCCTCGCCAGTACGTCCAGTATTCATTAATCCTTGGATACTATTAAGAGCGTTAAAAGTAAAATGCGGATTTAACATGGATTGAAGTCGCATAGCTTCCTCCTCTAGTTTATTTTGCTGAGCTTCCGAACTTTTTATTTTTTTTCTGAATTTCCATGTAATAATATAAAACCCGAACGTAGTTAAGCTTAAAAAGAATATGGAATAAATAATAATTGATTGGTACCAATGCGGCTTTATCTTGATATATTTCACTCCATTAGTTTCAGGTTGCGCAAGGTAATTGTACCTTAGTTCATATTCTGTATCTGAATTTACGTTAAGCATTTCGCCTGGCTGAAGAACTCCTGAAGATATCTTTTTTTTAGTACTCAGATCAGTCAGTCGATACTCGACATCCAGTGTATCATCCATAGCTTTCTCCAATTCTACATTGGTTACATTAGATGATAAACTTATATTTGAGTGTACATCATCTGAGAAACCCAAAGTGAAATTAAATTTTAAATCATCTGTTCGTGGTGCCAGCATTTTAATTTGCGGAACAGATCTGATACGACTTATTCTATATCTCCGCAAAAGTTTATTTGTCTTTTTATCAGACAATTCAATAACATATTCGTTTCCTACATTAAGAAAAATCTGATTGCTGAAGGGCTCAGAATTTTGTCGTCTATTTTTATTACAATCAGAGATGTAATAAGCCCGGCTTCTGATATTAGATTCGTTAAAAAGTTCTGTAGTCTTTATATTGACAAGCCCACCTATAATTACGAATTCATGTTCAGGTGTATCTTTTATTAAACCGTCTCTTACTCCAATTCCTTCGATAGTAATATAATCTGTATTTTTTACCCGAGAATTTTTTGCAGAACTGATTATACTTAAAAAAAAACAGATAAATAAAAGTAAAATTTGAGTCTTCAATTTCATTTTTCGATCATTTACTTTTTTTATATATTTAGTTTTTACCGTTAAAAATTATGGGTTACCATAACATTATGCATGGCAATTTTTATCAAGAGTATCTATACAGGCTATACATTTCATAATACTTTCCATTCGGTATATCAAATTGTTCTACGAATTTTTCGATATCCAGTTTCTATTGAAATATCCGATTTCTTTGGTTCTTTTTTCTTCTTCTTAGTAATTTTAGTAATTGCATTATCATTCTTTAGACACTGAACATGTATATTGATAAAAATTACAATCAACATTCTCAATATAGTTGTAAGTTTTACATTTTCCATTTTTTAAATATTTTAATTGTTTAATTGCGTAAAAATAGATACATATGAATATAGTTAAGCATAACAATGTGCAAGCAGATAGAATCAATGTGAATCTGAATCAATTGGTAATTTGATAGAGTAACTATCCATTAGAAAACCCCTACAATTAAAATCTTATGTGTCCAAAAAAAAGATTAAAAAGACTTTTAGCATCTGCTAAAAAAAACTTCCCTGATATAGGGAAGCTTCAAATACTAATAAATCCCCATAATTATATATTCTAATCATAAGGAATAATGTAAATATAATTTCTGAAAACATAAAATAAGATCAATTTTGTATAAGTCACATCAAAAACCAAATAATAAAGTACTTAACGATTAAAAACACAAAATATCAATAGTATATGACCTAACTTTTCAATGCCTCTTTTACCAAGATCTTTCTTTGACGTGATATTGGGATCTTTTGATCTGTAAAAGCCAAAACTAAATATCCTGAATCTTGATTTAAAATGCTTATTACATGCCTTTTATTGACCAGATGTGACTGATGACATCTTATAAACCCAAAAGATCTGAACATCTCCTCATATTCATAAATAGGTTTGGAAATCACATGTACCAAACCATTTATTAAATAGAAAATAGTATAGTTATTCGATGATTCACATCGCAAAATATTTTGAACGGGGACAAGTAGAGTTTCCTTTTGGGTTGGCAGAGCTATTTTTTTATTTTCAAGAGGCAGTTTGTCTTCCAATAGTTCCATAAGGTGACGAAGCCTTATATTCTCTAATTTTTTTGCAAGCGAAAATTCAATTTTTTCTACGGTAGCCTTTAGTTCATCTATATTAATGGGTTTCAGCAAATAATCCAATGCAGAAAATTTAATCGCCTGTATTCCATAGAAGTCATAAGCTGTCACAAAAATAACATCGAATTGCAAGTGTTTGAAATATTTTAAAAGTTCAAACCCATTTTTCTTAGGCATTTCTATATCAAGAAATACAACATCAGGTCTTACAGCTTTAATAACAGAATATGCCTCATCTACACAGCCGGCTGTACCCTCAATATTTACCGATGGACAATGACATGTTAATAAGTATTGTAAATTGCAGACGTTTATTGGTTCATCATCAACTATTACTGCGGTAATCATTTATTAATCCAATTTTAAAAATTAAAATCCCATATAATGATAATTAAAATGTTGAACTAAAATATCAAATACATCATCACGTCTGTATGTGATGATTTGTTTCCATTATATTTTAGAGGATCCTAACTGCCACCAAAAGTGAAATATAAATATTTTGTACAATTCTACATTCTATCTCAATAACATTCAGTACATATACTGGTTACATATCCTAATAATGATTACCACTTCTAAAGACACAGTTACAATTATATATAGGAACCTTGTGCTTTTAATTCAAATTAATCATGGCTGTCTTAAGTAGTTGTAACAAATTATATTTAATACTTAAGAATGATTTTGAAATTAAAAATGAGAATTTAAGATAATTAATTACTGAAACAATGATCAAAAAAGCCATATTTAATATTCTCAATCAAATTTTAGTTTTTAAAGTGCGGCAAGGGAATCTTACATCTTGCCGCACGAGTTTGAATAAAGAAACAAACCCTATAATAGCCTATTAATGTGCTAATTAATACTTGTCAAAATTTTATTCCGAAATACAACGAATCCCTATTCCAGTCGGCCGAGTATTATAACCTGAGGGATTATTACTACTGCTAGTTACCGATTGGAAATACGAATAAAGAGTACCATTCTCTGTACTACTCCAATAATAACCAATATTAGCACGGTTAACCAATACTCCTGTAGTATTATCTCGCATTCCTATTATAGGAAGAGTTACAGTACTTCCATTATTACTAAATACCTTGGCAGCGCTGAAGTTGGTAGCACCATTTGTAGTTGTAGTAGCCCATGTTCCTATATTAGTTGTTGTACTCGCAGTATTAAATCCAGTCCATTCATTTCGAGTAAGAACTCTAAAACCTGAAGGACAAGGATCGTTAGCAGTCTTTACAGGAGCAGCTTCAGTACCACTATTCCAAGCCTTATTGCCCGCAGCCGATGTATTCCACCCTGAGATCGCACTGGCAGGCGTATACGCTGTAGCAACAGCATTCTTTTTTCCCCACTGGTAATAATTTCCCATGATAGCCTGAGTAGGAACATTAGGATCCTGAGTAGTATCTCCACCTAAGTTATGGGTCAACATCTGACGGGTTTGACCATTAATAATAACAGGTACTACATCTGGAAAATTGCTTGAAGGTTGAACCGTCCTGCTGAATCCACAGGTTTGACCTGCAAAATCAATATCAAAAATAGCATTACCTGCTGCTGAAGGAGTTCCAGTAATAGTATAGATTAAGGTACCACTACCATTATTTAAGGTTCCGGATGTCAAAACTGCTGTAAGACCAGTTACTCCTATTGAATTAACAATCTGTGCTGAATAAATACCTCCATTCCCCCCACTGTAAGGAATTGTTGTGCTTACTCCTGCCGCTGACTGTCCGGATTCTAATACCCCAACATCCGAAGATCCTGAACACAATAGCTGAGCGAGGGCGGCAGTACTGGTTCCACTGGAGACCATCTTCACCCAGCGATTACTACCTGCATCGAAGTAATAAAACCCTCTGGAATCCATTCCTTCAACCTGGCCTGTGCGGTTATCAGGATCAGGCGCAGCAGTAACAAAAACAAGTGCAGCATCCTGATCATCACCGTATACTGTAGAAGTTTCAGCAGCTTTAAGAGCATTACCTGTCACTCTGGGAATAATTAACCCCTCGGAAGTACTTCCGTCTGTCGTTTTACTCATAATATCCAAAGTTGACTTTGGTGTTATATTATTTACCCCTACCTGCCCGTAAGCTAGAGCACCAATTAAAAACATTGATAATAAATACATTTTTCTCATTTGTTAAATATTTTAATGATTACTTAATAATAAATACATTTAGGAAACCTAATTTTTCTTCAGCTGTATAGATCTAATCAGATACCATAGCCTGATAACATTCTATCTTTTAGAAATTCTTCCTTGTAATATTTCGTTTACATTACAATATCACTACCATTAACCATTAACTAAATAATGTACAAAAGGAAACACTACAAACTTAACAATTCATTAGTAAATAAAACACTGATCATCAGTAACATTACAACTAGCAGACTGTAGTTTTTTATCTAATAAAAACAGATTGTATACAAAAATAACAGCTGTACATTTATATCAAATTCCAAATACTACTACAAACAAGAGTATTAGACAACCTGGAATTACATTTATTTTTGTCCGATACATTTTAAAAATGAAAAACATCTTATATCTTACAGACTTTTATTATCAGGCTAAAGGAAGAGCCTATTATAAAGAGGATCTTTATATATCTTCAAAGCTGAAAGATCACTTTAATATTCTGATTGGACATCCTCATCAGGCTAATTCATATCTTGAATATGCAGATATCATCATTTTCAGAAATACTGGATCCGTCATGAATTATGAACCCTACTTTAAAGAATTTGTTGACAATGTTAAAAAGAAAAATCTCTTAACATTCAACTCATTTGACGGGAAAGGTGATCAGAAAGGAAAGGATTACTTGCTATATCTCACAAAGAATAATTTTCCTGTTATTCCTACCGTAGAAAACTTAAGTGAACTTAATACACTTGGAGTTTCTGAAAATTATATGGTTAAAATGAAAAATGGAGCAGATTCAATAGGTCAGGAAAAAATCAGCTATAGAGATGTTCACAACATAGAACTTAATGGTAAAATTATACAGCCCTATATTGACTTTAAATACGAAGTTTCTTTTATTTATCTCAATAACCAGTTTCAATACGCTGTTTATGCACCACAAAAAGATAAAAGATGGGAACTCATTGAATACGTTCCTTCAGCCAACGAAATTGAATTTGCAGATCAGTTTATTCAGTGGAACAGTCTTAAGAGAGGAATAACAAGAGTGGATGCTTGTTGTATTTCGGATAATTCTCTTCTTCTGGTTGAATTGGAAGACCTTAATCCTTATCTTTCTCTGGAAGTATTATCTGAAATCAAGCGGGAAACTTTCATTAAAAACTGGATAGAGATATTAGCTAACATCTAATAAGAATAAAATCCGGCAAAATAAGCCGGATCATAAAATAATATATCATTCAGACCTATAATAAAAAAATCCTAACGATCAAGATAATACTATCCAGGTCTGGCTGCAAATTTATAAAGAAGTTTTTTAAGTCCCCTGTTTTAAAGCAGTCATATTATTTCTAATTTATTGTAGTTATTTAACTACAATAAATTACCGTTGAAGTTAATATATTTTTGTTTTTTTAGTTATAAAGACACAATGATATAGGATTATTAAAATAATTTTTTGAAAGATTTTGGATTAGTTTTTCAGCAATTTCTGTCAAGTTTCTGCATTTTATAATATTGAAAATCACTTTTGTAAATATTCCTTTAATTTTCTTTATGAGTATTCTGAGCAATACCACCAGCATACATTCTGTAGAAATTTCGTACACTGTAATACAGTAATCTGATTCTAAAATATCTTTCATAGCTCTATACAATTGTCAGTGGAACAATCAGAAAATCATAACACAGTTTGATTGATTTACGGTTTATAGTTAACAATAAAAAAGGTAAATTTCAAGATTAGGTATAGCATTTGAAACAAAATTATTGAGTATCTCTTCACAATGGATATTGCGTTATATAATATAGTATTTTCTCTAATAATATATAGTTTTTTCATTACAATAAATAATCGTCCAGTTAATAAAACTTCTTGACATTAAATTCATTATTTCAAACTTTCTGAAATTCTTTACGCTTTACAATTTCCACATTTTAAAAATAAAGAAACACCGCTTTGAATGGCTATTTGTTATTTTTATGCCATAAAATGAAACAACTTTTTTTATGCAATAAAAAAGCATTCGCTGACTAGTATTTTTTAAAAAAAAATGGTGAAATTGCAAAAACCAACATGGGCACAAACACCTATTATTAAATACATTACATCCTGCAAGAAAACATAACACTCTTGTTTTTTGCATTTTTTTTAATTATTTTTGATAAACATTTATTACCCCAAATTTTAATCAATAGCGTTCTACCATTAAGCTGATTACATGTAATCAGCCAAGTAAACTGACGTGATCCAATAACCAATCGATTACCTATAGCTGATCATTTCTAACTTTAATTCAAAAAAAAATAATCATGAATTTTAATCAGGCATTACAGCACAAAAAAGAAATTTTAAAAAGTTTGGGAGAATTAAGAAAATTTAATGATGCAGAAATTATGATTTTACCTTTTAAAGCTGAAGACTTCCAAAGATATATGGACGAATACAGGAAAGACCCTAAAAAATTTAATGATCAATCCTGTATTAAATTTTCAACCGATAATAAATATATGGTGTATAGAATGTGTAAAGATCAGATTCTCAATTGCAGGTAAGAATAATTTTTTAAAGATATCAGAAAGCAGAAAGCTTTTCAATTTTAATAATTGATGAGATCTTTATTAAATTGCTAGAAGAAGGAGAAATAGTCCTGGTCCTGAATCCAGTAAAATAATAAATCAAATCCCTTACAATTTAAAATATACTTACCATAACCAAACATATTGCGTCTTTCAAAGATAATTTTACAGATAGTCTGCGTAAATTTCACAATAAAGTTGAGAATATGATCTTTATAAGAAGGTGGATTCCTTCTTATTTTTAGAAAAAACAGTATCATCATTAAAAACAAAAACACGGTTTTATAAATCTTCACAGGAATTAATGGACAAATGCACCAGATTACCACCGCCGGGGTAAATTGCAAAATACTTTGGGTTCCCCCGATTAGCATCGAAATAGATACTTAATCCATCCGGTTTTCGTGGATGCGGACTATTCTCAATGAAATATTGTTTACCGCCCAACTCAATGATAATCTTGTAAGTTGTTAAAATCGTTTCATTTCCTTCTCTGTCAAAAACAATAACTTTGTCAAATGGAACATTACTGACAAATTGATTTACATTTTTCATATATTAATATTTTAATTGAACATATATTAGGATAGAACCTAATATGGATAATAGATTCAGAGTATTATTTCAGAACAACCCTAAATTTTCCAACCTGGCTTCCGGAAGCCATTAAACTTTTTTCTATCACAAGATTGTAATCCCCTATCTGGGTTAGATTATATTCAAAGTCTTTTCCAAAAGGGCCATCAATGCTTCGCTGATTCAGCTCAATATTATTAAACCGGATATTATCCTGTCCCGAATCCGGAATGATACGGCCGGAAATTTTAGCCTTTATTGTGTTTCTCAGCTGTATTACCAATTTCTGGTTTTCATTAGTAAATTCTTCCTGAATTTCAACAGGAAACTGACGCATATCTACAACACGGGTAATAACTTCATTAGTGACAGTTCTATCAACCCATTGGTTTTCAATAGCTTTAAGCGTATCAGTTCCAAGAGAATTTTGCGTTGACGGATGAGACTTTCCTGTGATACATGATTTATTGGAACAAGATAAGGCCAGCAAACTCGATAGAAGAAGAATACATAGTTGTTGCATAAGATTGATTTTTACATTAATAAAATTGATGTCAATATCTCTGATTTTTTAAATCTGTGATTTTACCTTTCTTGAGTGTTTTTTTAATGCTGCAAATGCATGCTCCCCCTACGTATTAAATAACAGAAATAATATGTTTTTTATCTGATGTTCAATTAAAAAGAAAATAAAATCCGGTGATGGCTTTACCCAATACCAGATAATGAAAATAAACAGTTTGAGACTTAAATATTTCAAATATTTGAATATGATAAATGTTCTCCTAAGATTTATTACAAATCTAAAAAGATATTTTTCATATTTCATTCAATAACACTCGTATTATTATTAACAAACTGTAGTTTTTCAACTAAAAAACATAGTGTAATGGCGTAATGAAACTAAAACACTGTTTTAGTTTCATTACGCCATTACAAATAATAATAGTATAAGACTCATATCTTTTCTTGAATCTTATTGTCATCCTGATTTCAATGATCTTCAGCTACTTTTCTAAAGAGTATCAGCAGATAAACTCACCATCGCAATAGTAACAGTAATAATCCGTTTTTGAAATTTCAATCGGAAATCCAAGGATTCGCCGGCTCATACCGAAAATACCACCTAGCTTTTCAATCTGGAATATATGATGAGAACCACATCGGTTACACGACGGATTTGACACTTCAGTCTTTATATTTGCATCGCCTGCATACGCTAGCTCATCATGAGTACGATCGCTCTTTAGAATATTTATAGCATCCTCAATGTCAACATCAAAAACCTGAAGTTGTATTCCACCAACTGCCTGTAAAAGCATAGAATCAGCATTAGCGAAGTTTTCACTGGCTATAAAACCATTAATTCCGTTTTTTTCCAACAACAGCTTATCTTTTTTCGCATTGTTCATTTGTCTGTAAAATCTAATACTGATCAGTCTGGACATGTTAAAATATATATTTTATGAATATCAATAAGCCATAATGCAGATAAGACCGTTGAAAATAAAAATTTTGAAAAAAATTTCAGAAGAAACAACCTCTACATCCACAATCAAATGGTTTAGTAAAAGATTTTTCCGTTCCTGATAGTAACAATTTTATCCTTTTCCATTTTTTTTAATGTTCTGATGACTGTTTCCTCACAAAGTCCTGTTAAGCAAGCCATCTGATTTCTGGTTAACGGTATCTTGAAAGAATACAGAAACTTTTTTTTCTGGAAACTTTTTAAATAATCCAGTAATCCTCTGATTTTAACTGCAGGACTTAGTGAAGTAAGATACTTCTTAATGATGCACTCGTCATACATTCCATGAGAAAGGTTCTTTACAATAACCGATAACAACTCTGTGCTTTGTCCAACTAATTCCAAAAATGCCTGTTTGGGAAGCCTTACAATACAACTTTGAGTTACCGTCTCTGCATTCATCGGATAGGGCTTTTCAGCAAAAAGTGTATATTCCCCAAAACTCTGTCCGTCTGAAAAAATATTATGAATAAACTCTTTTCCTTCTTCTTTATAGCTATTGAGCTTTACTTTGCCATTTATTATTTGATAGTAATAAAAAGGAAATTCATCTTCACAAAAAATCAATTCATTCGGTTTATAATACCTAATTTCACCCTTTGCTAAAAGCAAATCTTCGTCTATTATCATACTACTCCTTTTAAAAAAGTTGAATAAAATTACTTAGGTTATAGTTTTAGTATCAGCTTTGATACTGAAAGAAAGCCAGTAAAATAAAGTATATGCTTGGAAAACATGTACTATTAAACAGGCAAAGGGGATCTGCTGATAAAGCAGATCTCTTTCTTATTTCAGTATTTTCGGGGATGCCGCGTATCTGGAGGAACATACAGAATGAGAATCATTGTATCAGATACCATAATACTGCAATAAAGAATTAATAATTAGATTATTAACACAACAAATGTAAACAGTTCATTTTTAAAATTCTGTTGAATCAAGGTCGTATTATCACTAAAAAAATGTAATTTTTCAACTAATCAGACTAAGAAGCAGCTGATCATTATAAAAGGGAAAAAGTCATGACAAGTCTTTTATTTTCTAAATAAAAGAAACGTATTCATTTATTCAACATCATGCTTTTCTCCATGCCCCTTATTCATAACAGAAATTTTACCACCTGTACCACAATGACATGTGCTTTTATCTGTAAGAATTTTGTGATTATTAATACATGAATCCTTCGCTGTATTCTCCCACTTGGCAATAACAGGTATGCATTTTATTTTGGTAACGGAGCACATCCCGAATGAACCAATATTGATTTCGGTCTGCTTATCCTCTTCTGTAGCAATTAGCTTACAGTCTGCATGGTAAAAGCAATTACTTGTAACCTTCAAAGATGAAGGTGCTGCTCCTTTATCACATGATAAAGTAGCTTTTTCTGTGATTATCTGTGGCATATCTCTCGGAATTTAGTTTTAATATATTGATTTGTACTTTTGATGAATTTTTAGAAATCCAATAGTACGATTACAAACTTATTCTACTTTTTTACCGTAGAATCCGTTGTTAATTTTTTATACTTGTCCACATATTCCACTCCTTTATCAACACTCGTGGGAATAATTTTGTCCAATCCAATCTCTTTTACCTTGTCCAAATCTTTTTCTTGTTTAGTTTTTTCTGGTCCTTTAGGTTTATTATCCATATTGATTTTACCACCTTTTATACCCACTGTGGATTTGCCATTGACAATAGCCTCCTTATCTGAATGCATCATTAATTTCTCTTCAGCTTTCAGTGTAAGTTCTTTAGTTTTTAGATCAAGTTTCTTTTCACCACTTGTCATAATTTCCAAGGCTGACTGTTCGATTTTTGCTATAGCTTTAGAACTGATCTGAACAGCAGTTGTTTCCAGTTTATTGGCTATCGCCTGCTCCATATTAACAGTCGCAACTGATATTTTAGCTCCGGCCACCATTTTAATTTCCGCTCCTGCCGTAAGATGAATCGTTTTAGGTGCATTTATTTCTATATTGCCTTTGCCATCCATAACAATAGTATTGTTACTGGCGTCTCTTATGGTGATACTCCCCGCTTCATCATCCATCTCAATACGATTTCCGCTCCGGGTTTGAATCACTTTTTTTGTATTATTTTCCGTCTGATACCCGCTTTTTTCTGCCCCATTATAATGGCTTCCCATAACGTAAGGTTTTTCAGCATTGTTACTCTCAAATCCTACAGAAATTTCTTCTCCTTTTTCCGGTACAAAATAAAAACCCTTTCCATCACCTCCATGAGGCTGCAACAAACGAAGCCATGGAGAAGTGGTTCCTTTGCTCTCCTGCCAAGGAAACTGAACCCTTACTCTTCCCATTCCCAAAGGATCATTATTATCTACAACCCTGGCTGATTGTTGTTCTCCAACGGGAACAGCCTCACCATCCTGATAAGGAGCAATATACAGATCCGGAGATCCACAAAATTCATTATAATAAATATTTCCATCATGATAATGAGTAATTTCAGTAATCCGGTAAGTTTCCATTGCCTTTCCATTAATATCAATTAACTGGACCCTTCCACCTATCTTTACCGCGGGGTCTTTACTTTTTCCTTTTACCCAAACCAAATTCTCTCGGGTTTCTTTCTCTTTCGTTACAGCCTCCTTAAGCTCTTTCTCAGTGACATTTCCAATACCACTATAATTGAACAACATTTGCTGTTCCTTTTTATATACTTCCTTAGAAGCATTAATAGCAATTGCCTGAAAGTAATTTTCTTTATATTGTGAACGAATGGAAGAAGATTTTGCTTTCATATTGTCCCCCTTTCTTGAATCGTACACAGTGTATTCAAACTTTTGAGGCTTGATATTTAGCTCAAATTCAACTTCAATAAGATCAATATTTTCTTCAAGAATTACAGTGGCCTGTACTTTGTTACCGAATATTAATTCTTGCCCATTATAATAAAAATATTCTCCATATCGTAGGGCAAGTCTTCTGATAAATTGATAATCTGATTCCTTATATTGTACCGTATAAGGCAAGGTATATTTAGTGTTCAGATTTTCAATAACTATTTTGATATCTGAATGTTCCTCTGTTATTTCTTTGATAATCTCATCAAGTTTTCTATTCTCAAAACTATGACAAGCTTTACCGTTTTCCAGAAGCATTGTTGGTGCACTACCAGTTATTATCAATGTACCGTACCCATTTTCTTTTCTATTTTTAATATTGGTAATAATGCCATTAAAAGACTGCCTTACATTTCCAAAACGATGAAAATAAATAGTGATGCTTTTCCCAAGGATATTTTTAGAGTTTTCCATAACATAACCATCAAAACTATCAAGTGCATCATCAGGAACAATGATGTTAAAACAATCATGATCATTAGTAACCTGATTCAGTTCCAAAGAAAAACTTGATTTATCAAGAAAAGGCTTTCCATTAAGCATTAATGTACAATATACTAAAGGACTTTCTTTTGCTTTCATGACAGAATTCAACAACTGGAAGGAAGAATTCTTTGCTGATAAGGTTTCATCTGATACATTTGATGAGTTATCAGATGATACAGGGCTGTATATATTTTTAGACATGACAAAATTGTATTGAAAATTTACTTAATACTACATATACTCAACATACTCGTTATTTCCACATTTTCTCATGGACTGCATTATTCAGATCGAATTTCCTAGCAATCATGCGCATCTCAATTTGTAAAGGCTGGCTACTGTTCGCATCAAATTTTTCTTGAAATCCGATGCAGTAAGCTTTTTCAAAAACCAATTCCTGAAGTTTACTGATAGCATCGCGACGATAATAAATAATTTTACCGTTTTTCGTCTGATCATGATCCAACATCCAGCTCAATAGTTCAGAATTTCCTGTACTCTCAATCTTAATAATAATCTCTCCACCCTGTGGTATACCTTGGGGTTTCCCCGTATTATCTGTTGCTTGGGTAAAACCATATTGACATTCAAGAATGTTATAAGTAATACCATCTAATTCTAATTTGGATAAAAATGACATAATAGATTAGCTTATGATTAAAATAATAAATGTATAGTAATAAGATAAGCAGCAGTAAACATATTACTACTGCTTATCTTCAGGGTTTATACCCATTCATTTTCATAGGCCCCCGTTCCCATTTCGATTTTTCTGGATGAAATCGTAAATGCTTCAGTCAACGGATTATCTCCCCTAGAATCAAAATCTTCATTGTGCTTTACCAGATATCCCTCTGTGAATTTCAATTCTTTGAGAGTTGCATCGCTGTCCCGCTTTGCAAATACAATACTTCCATCCTTTCTTTCAAAAGAATTGGTCATCCATTCGAAAAGATCTGTAGCACCCGTTCCTTCTATTACAATATCAATTTTTCCTCCTCTTGTAATAGTGGAAGGTCTTCCCGTTGCATCAGTTTCCTGAAATAATCCGTAGCTTACCTTAAGTATGTTATACTCTTTACCAGCTACTTTTAACTTAGCTTTAAATGACATAATGTTAAAAATTTAATGGTTAATAAATATTTGAAATACAATACTTTCCTAAACAAGCTCCTTTTGCAATAGCTTTGAAGGCCGGGAACCTTAAAGATATTTGTTGTTAAAGCAAGTTCAGGCAGTTTGTAATTTTTATTTGAGATCCAAATTACATTTGGTGTTTTGTATCAATCAGTTTAATAAATAATCTTCGGATAGAAACTCTGAAAAATCATTACTTTATAATCATGAGGCGAAAAGCTCATAATGATTACATATCATCCTACAAGACAAGTTCCGGAAGGATTCAACAATAGAAAAATGTCCTCTTAATTTTGTTTATATTCGGTATCCCATTCGTTACCCTGGTCACCTTTGTGCCCATCCATCTTGATCAAAAAGTTTTTAGCAGGGAAATAGGGCTTCATATGAATATCAAGATGAATTCTGTCCTTTTGAACCGGATCCTGTTCAAATCTCTTGATTTCAAAATTTTCTATTAATTTTCCAGGCCCGGCAATGCTGTCCAGAAAACCTACAATCTGATTCATTATCTCTTTACGGGTCACCGCTGTAAAATTTTCGAAGGCTCTTCTGTTCAAAAAATCCATCAAAACTTTAGTAACATAATCAAAAACCCGTACTACAGAATACGTTTGTAGCCCTAAATTATCTCCATTAAACAAAGTCTTTCCTGAAAAGGCCATTACCTTTCCATATTCATTGACCATAGGAATAAGACCAAGATTCTCAAGATTAGCAATTTCACTTTTCTTAAGATCAAATTTTACTCCCTCCACTTCATTAATTCCTCCGAATTTTTTCCCCGCTGTAACCTGTGACATCAGTGTTTTATAGATCTTCCCTGCTAATGCAGTAGAAGGCGGTATATACATATTTTCACGCTCCTCAATTTCTTCAAATCTTCCTCTTCCAACAAGCCAATTGCAGGTCATCAGAACATTTGATCTGAATACATCTCCTCCCGTAAGATAAGCCTGATCAAACATTTCCATTACATCATCAGGCTCATCAAGGTGTTCAAAATCAGTAACAAGCATTACTTTGTTTTCATATACCAGTTTTGCCCATTTCTCTATTACTTTGTTAGATCCCAGATACCCTGGAATAACTAAAATCCCATAATTATTTTTAAGATCAAGACGATCATAGTTATCAGTAAGCTCAGTATGTATAGTGTCGATAAAACGTGTATTATCCAGATCTTTTAATTGTTCAAGTGTTGCATTGACAATGGTAATATTTTTTACCTTAGCCGATTCCGTATTTTTGTAGAATAAGGCAACAGTCCTGTAATTAGCCTCTATTTCTCTAGTATCATCAATAGCTTTTGACAAATTATTTACCAACAGCTGTTCCGCAATTTTTTTTCTTTCTTCACAATCTGTAACCATATCGGATAAAGATTCGCTGTTAGCAAGTAAACTTTCCCATAGTTTCAGAGTTTTTTTCAAAGTCTCCCTTTCTTTTTCTTTACCTGGCTCGGTTAAAAAAATTCTTTTTCTGGCTTTTCTGTCTGGATTAATATTCTGTACTCCGTCAATGGAGATTTCCAGTAGGTCAAAACCTCCATAGCGGGCTAAGGCTGCCAGATTATCTGATACAATATATTGCTCTTTAAATCTTTCCTGACCGGTATGTTGTTGCATTTGTTGTTGCTTGTCCATAACACCTATTTTTATTTATTATTTTCCAATTCCAGAATCAACGATTGCAAAGTGCTGTATAAAGCTTTTCGGGCATCAGGATCTTCTATGGCTGCTTTTAATATTTTATTGGTTTTCAGTTGCCTGATAATCTGTTGGTATTGATTTTTTTCAGTTTCTAGTCCTGATAAGAAATCACTTTGCTTGGTAATCCCTTTTATTCCGAAATCTCCAAGATTATTAAATTTGAGCGATTCTATTTTAGAAGCGCCATTCTCATCTACAAAATCAACTTTAATTTCTGGTTTAAAATGTTCAAAGACTTTTTCTACAGTATCTAACCCTTCAACCAATTCAGGTTTAACAGGATCATGAGCTGTTAGTTTCTGAGCCAATAACGTCCTGTTCTGAGGAATTTCGAAAATGGATTCACTTACTTCTGGTGGAACTTCGTTCCCTCCAATTCCTTTGTTTAGTAACATAGTATGTATTTTTTAATTATTATATTTATAATCTTTATACAGTCACGATTAAATCTTGATCTGCCCTTCATTAACAATATCCTTAATGTTCAAAGACCCTGTAAGGAAGCATGTGAACAGAGTTGTTTTCGAGTGTGAGTAGAAAACTGTCACATAAGTATTTCCATTCATCTTCATGAATCTCTTTAAGGATGTGATTTCTAAAAAGATGAACATCAATTGTTCTGCTAAAACCTTCTTTTAAAGCAACTTCTTTTTTGGTTCCTTTCTCTATTTTAACATCTGTTATGGTATTCTTAAAATGTCTCATGGCAGATTCTTTAATATCTGCTGGAGTTACCATTCTCCCTCTACTTAGCAATGCTGTTCTGAATTCTAAAATCTTATCTTGAGGTGAGAGGCCCTTTCTTCCACCCAATGAGGTAGTAATCATAATTGAATGTCTTTCACACATCAGAGTTCCGGGTTGATCTGCAACAAACAAAGTTCCCGGCCTGATGTGATTAGCCTCTTCCGCTTGGGTATTCCAATATGAAATATTATATGAAGCTTCAGACTTTAAAGTATTGCCTGTTATGATCAGATACGGGTTATTGATGTATGAAAAATTCTTTTCCTGAGCAAGCTGATGTAAAGCCGCTATATTCTGACTGATCTGCACAAGCATCTCTCTTGCTGAATCACCTCCGATTGCTGAAAATGCAGCAGTCTCATCTTTGATTACTTCTAAAAGATATTGAAGTAGCTCCGAGGCATTACGACAGTCAAACCTGGATACTCCTCCTTTTCTAAGAACAGATGAAACACCATCCCCTTCTGAAGAATAGTTTTTTACATCAAATCTTCGCCCTGTGTCATCTGAGACATAATCCAAAGCTAAAAAATGATCTTCAGATTGAATCGGAAGAATATCAAGTCTCCCTAATGCCCTTCTGTAAGTCTTAATATTATATATGTTAATAACAGGAACACAATTAAGAATAATACTGATATTTTGAAGTACTTCATCATCAACAGCTTCCGGAAACTTAAGTCTAAGCCAAACGAGATCATCTTCCTCGGAAAGACTGCAATTAGGAAAGTATCGGGTAAAAAGCTCTTCATTCCGGTTGTTTGCTGTAGGCTTTATTTTTTGCTTTAATGTAAAAAAACGGGAATGATAATATGCATTCACATCTTGATATATATGCTCAAGCTCCAGAGAATTCTTAACAAGAATCTCTTCAAAATCAACTGCTCGATGGCCTGCATTATATCCCCTGGTAAGCTCAAATTCCTGATCACCGGAATATACCTTGACTTGTTTAATGTAATGGGAAAATAATTCTTTTTTATATTGACTGCCTATATCAATATAAAACATAAGATCTTCCAGAGGTTCCTTATCGCGGGTAAGGATGCCAATCCACATTTCACCTGCCGGAATATGTCTCTCACTTTTCTGTAATACACTCCCGGAAAAAGGATTCGTAATCTGCTTTATAACCTTACCATGAGCAATATACTTGACTCTTGCCGTAGTCAGAGTGGTTTCTATTGTAGGACAGAAATAAATATCCTTATCTGCCGTCTCATGACGGTTAGCCCCCTGTGCCCCTTTTTTATCCATTTTAAAATGATCATATAACGATATTTTAGATCCATTTTCAATAGGAAACACCTGGAGCAGAGATCTTGCAGGGACAACGCCGGAAATCTCTTCTGGAAACAACACTTCAAGGACACGTTCCGTAATACGGGCTTTTGAGCTTTCCAATTCAAACCCTAGCCTTTCAAGTTCCGAGGCCGTTGCTGATAACATGAGGCCTACAATCGGATCAAAAGAAGAATCCGATCCCAGTTCATTATATCCCCAGAGTTTTGCAGCTCTGCGAAATATTCTATCTTTTATTTTTTCTTGATTCATACGACTTAATATGAGAGAGGACCTATAAAAAATGATTTTTGAAAAAAGAAAGGTCTGTCAGTTTCTTTAACCAATCCTTTTACTGATACCATTACTTTTTTCTTTACTCTTTTTTTCTGTGTTTTTCCAATATCAGCATTCTTAACTGCTACCTCAATATCTTCCAGTAATAGCCTGTGCTCATGCTCAATAATGGATTCAGTTACAGTCCTGATGATAAATTCCTTAATGGAATTGTCACTTTTAGGAAGATCAAAGTCGACTTCAAAAATTTCAGTTCCAAACGTGTCATCAAACTTGCATCTTCCTAAAGGTGTTGTGATGATAATAAAAAGATACTGACTGATAGATTGATCAATGGATACCTTTTCAGCTCCTCTTTCATCCATTATACTGGCAAAGTCTATAGGTGTTTTATAGTAAATTCCTTTCATTGTATGATATTTTCACATGGCTTTTAAGCAATCATAAGTTTTTAGATAGCTACGTATTCATTCTACACTTTTACTAATCTGGATAATTTTTCATTCCTCTTAATAATGTTTATTCTTTAGCCTACGTTGATTTCATCTTATAGGCAGCCAAACAATGAATCTGATTATTGATATCATAATTCAAGGTGCTGCTGACTAAAAACTCATAGTTTTTTTGATAGGTATATATTTTGATGGCAGTCATTTCGTTTTCACTGATTTTCTTTATTTCTTTCTGATCAAATTTTCTCACGAATATTCCATCACAATTCACGGAATGGTCATTTTTATAACTGACTTTTTCGCCATTAGTATACTGTATCTCCAGAACCTGATCCTTCTTGATACATACATTTTCATCAATAATCCTGATATACATAAAAATATTATGGCCTCTTTTTCCCAGTTTCATCACTGCATATACTAATTCCTCATTGTTCGCCCTCAGCCTCAAATCCGGAGTACTGATGAAGTTTTTATTTTGCAGTTTTTCCTTATTCTGTATTATTTTACAATCGAATTGAGCAACTTCCGAAGTAGAATCTGTAATTGTTTGCGCGTGTAAAAAGATTTCCCCAAAAGCAATACAGAATAGGGTAAAATAGATTCTAAACCAGTCCATTACTGAGCTTTATATAATTGACGACAAACGTCTAGATCAGTTTTTACCTTATCATATTCCTGTCTCAGGATTTTATTGATTGCCTGTAAACTGTCTGCTGCCTTTCCGGTTGTAGATAGCCGTCTGATCTCTTTTTTACGGTCTATCAGATCCTTGTAACCAATAATGATATTATTGTACATCACCTCATTTTTAACACTGTCTTTCGGGATCTTTTGATACATATCTGAAAGGAGCGATAACGCCAGGTTTTCATTAAAGAAATCATTTTTCCCCGGAGCTCCTATAGAGTCAATAGCAGATTTTACCTTTTCTAATTGAAAAGAAAAGTGATCCTGAATTTCCATTTCTTTTTTAAGAGTATTATTTTCAACCTTTAACAATGAGTTCTCCTTAAATGGGAAATAAGTGTTAAAAAAAAGGCCAACAACCAAGGTAAATACAGCAACTAAAAAGAACAGGATGAAAAACAGAAATGCACGCAGTCTTTCTTTTTTATTAAGAATTTCCATAATACAATAGTCATAGGATTACTAATCTGCTAAAAATGACTGGCTCCTCTTGGAATGAACAATAGCATCACGGTTGCCTGGATTTTCAGAAATAAAAATACTGCCATCTCGTTTCTTACCGATATAATCCAACTGATTAAGGATGGAAAACATCTCTTCCACTGTTTTAATAAACCGATCTATTTTCAAAATAGCTGAACCGATTTGATTATGATTATATTCGGCATTCAGCACTTCTGAAAAAATAGATTCAAAATCCCCCTGACTTATATTGCACCATTCTGTAAGGTAATTCAATAATTCTTCTTTTCCGGAGCCCGTATAAGTTTCTATACAATTCTTTATTATCCTTCCAAAAGCAATGACTGATGAAAGCATGTACATAGGAGAAGCATAAGGGGCAGACCACCGGTAGCGGTTTATTTCCGACCCAAGATACCACAGTGCCTTGTCTGCCAGATCATCAACTATTAACGATAGCAAATTATTCTGCTTTTTAGCACGGATTTTTTGTTTGATCTGGGATGCAAAGAGTTCAATCTGACTGTAAAAGCGGTCGATTTCAACATAAAGTTTTTTTAACTTTGGGTGACTTGATACACTTAAACAAGGAGGAATATAATCATCATCCATAGTACATACACCGGCACTTGCTTTTATTCTTCCAACGGTCAGGTATTCTGCTCCAAAGCCCAATCCTCCTCTCAATTCACTTTCGGGAATAAGTTCCAAAGAATATTTTGGCTGAGTATAAGGATATCTCGGAGGATTTTCATCAGGATCAGGCTCCCCAAAAGGAATCCTGTTGAAATGGTTTACAGAAACACATACCATCAGATTGATATCTTCTTCATCATTGATCAAATAGCTCGTATCAGGGTGTAAAAGTGTATGTTCAGAAAATCCAGCATAATGAGTACCGATATCAATTCGGGAGCCATTCGGTGTGATAGCCTGACACTCTTCAAGAACAACTTTTAGTAATTTGTGCTGATCTATAGACATACTGACCATTATGGTATCACCAGATGGTAAAATACCGTAATCCACAAGTGATGTCCTAATGCATGTTGAATCACGTACAGAATCACTTATAAAATTTTGAATATCTGTGAAATGTCCTTTATTAATCTTCATCCCGTCTATCCAATGCACAGGAAAATATTTTAACTTTTCTATCATTTTATTTGTTATTTTTATTCATCGTATTCCCTTTCTTTGTATTCAAAGTCTGGGAGATCATCATTTTCATTAATATTTTCTTCAATAATCATATGCTGTGCCCGTGCACAGATTACCACGCTATTTTCTTCAATGCCATTCATATAAAGAGGTAAGTCAGCGTCAACGTATTTGGTGGACTGATACCATTTAGGTCTTAAAAAAAACACCCAATCGTAAAAACCATTTTCTCCTTCCACCTTTATCTCACTTTCAGAATTTCTTTCATTATAGTCCAATATAAAGCTGTAAAAAAGCCGGCCGAAGTCAATCCTCGTAGGACCTTTGGCTTTATAAGCGCTGTAATTTTTTGCATTCCTGTCTTTATCAATAAGTAAGGTAAAAACCACCAGGTCTTTCATTTCCTCATCTGTAACTCCTGGAAGATTTTTATAATTTTCCGGAAAATGCCAGGTTCTGTAAATATGGGGAGGAATTGCCATCGCCCTGTTAAACGTTTCATTCAGTAATGTGGGAAGAAGAAATAATACATAATGTCCTGACATTAGAAAAACAAACTGAATTCCATTGAAGAAAGTATAGATTAAAGCAAAGGGAATAATGCTGTAACCAATCATTAACAGGACAAAAAAGTATTCCAGCTCCTTTACTTCATTCCCAAATTTCATAAAAAAGGATCTGTACATATAACAATGTAAACCTCCCACAACTAAAGAACTCAACTGATAAAAAATAAACTCTAGCAGCATATGATCTGCGAAAAGTTTATTATATCCCACGAAACCAATCAATGAGCCAACAATCAAAACTCCCAAAAGATATGAATTGAATTTGGTGCCGTAAATGTTTTTAAAATCGGGTATCCTGCGTCTGAAAATTGCTGTAAGAACAATACAAACAGAAAGCAGTACAAGAATGAAAACCAAAATTTCGGGCTCCACTAAATTCATAAAATATTTCTTCAGCAGCATTATATCCTTGTGTTATATCCTAAAACAGTATCTTTTACTACATTCAGATCAAAACTTTCTGCTTCCTTTGAAAGAAGTATAGTGATCTCTATTTCAGTTTCAGCCGAAAAGAAATAACCACAAAGCAAATCCAGAAACAACTTCATTTTTCCCTCATTAAGGTAATCTGAAAAACAATTGTTTCTTAATGGGCCAACTGACAGATGGATATGGTTCATATAGTGGTCATAATTATTACCTGACACCATATCCAGGCCCAGCTTACAATCTCCCAGTAAACTATACTGCGTATCATCATAGTACTTTTTCCAACTTTTCTTGCTTATTCTGACTTCTTCCTCCAGAAGCAAAGACAACACCTCAATGGTCAAAGCAGTATTACCTACAATTTTATAAGCAAACGGCAATATCCTGATTAACCGTGAAGCCATCTCAGATGGTACATCTGTACTGATACCGAATAGTTCATAAAACAACTTGGGAAAAGTTGAACCGTGCAGCTGGCAAAAAAAGTCCTGTTCAAACGCTTCAAAACGAACCCCATAATTGAAAATTTCATTTTCAAATGGCTGAAAAAAAAGTCTTGCATTCTTTTGATCCTGCTTTTTTATCCTGTATTCCTGTATCATGACATCCACATTTTTCTCCGCAGTGTCGCTGCTGATATCATGCACTATATTTTCAGGCAACATATCGTATATGCTGTCACGGGAAAGAACAAGCTTAAAAAAAGAAGCACTTCCAAAGCTGTAATTGCTTATCCCCGAGTCAAGAATATCATAACGGTAGGCCCTTGAAAACTGCCCATCCTTTTCTATAATAAAATCTTCAGATTGCAAATCATCATTTTCCAATAAATTATTAATGATTACCTCTGCCCTTATATCATAAGGCAAAGAGTTAATCTGTCTGGCAATATTTTCAAAATGTTTCATTCTCTCAGCTTTTAGGTTTTAATCTTCCCGCAGCTATGTATCTGAGCTGGAAATACTGGTCATTAAAATCATAAATATTTAATCCACCAGCTGTACAGGCAACTATTTTGTTATTTTGAAGGTATATACCCTCATCAGAAATCGGATGCCCCTTATCATATCGGAAAAATAAAATATCCCCCTCCTGCAGAAAATTCCTGCCGGTAAATAATTCAATATCTTTTGAACGAAAGACTTTTTCAGGGATTGGAGAAATTGTCGCATGATATACCTCATTAAAAAGTAAAGATGCAAACTGAGCGCAATCTGTTCCATTTTTCTGATTAGACATTTGCTTAGCAGAAGAACCTATCCACTGATCAATAAAAGAATATAATTTATAATTAATAACTTTTTTAGGCATTACTCTCATAATAATCGAATATCTCTCCCTGATACTCATTTCTTCATCATTGAGTTTTCTGTCATCAAATTTCTCAATGGCAAAAGTAGAGTCTGTCCGTTTTTTGATCCCGTCTAATTCTTTAGTATACTGTTCCGAAGAATGCAGATAGGGAAGCTCTTCGATATACCTTCCGCTGCCACAGGACACAAGCCCTAGTATTGACAGAAGAGTTACAATAGCAATCCAATATTGTTCTAAGTACAATTTCATTTTTATTTAGGGTATTAACAAACGAGTATAGACTTCCTGTTACTGTGTAATGACACTAGACAGAAATCACCAAAATCAAAATGTTATATTATGATCTTTTTCATACTAGAGATGCACAAATGTATAGGATGAATTTTCTCATTTTCATGATTCAAATCATGAAATGGCATAGAATAAAATCTATAAAATAGCAATGTAAAATATTGATATAAAATAAGTTGCAATCACATTAATTTATATCATGCTAATAAACACAAAAACAATGAAATCTTTTTTTTCTTTCAGTCTTGATCCCAAAGTTTTTTGGAGTATCATTTTACTTTTATCGTTAGGTACAATTTTATTAGTTTATCAATACAGCCGGCATATAGATTGTGAGAATGCTAAATTTGTAGTGTACGCTAAGGAGTTTGCGACCCGGAAAGTTGTAGAATTTTATGATACTACACCCGGAGCAAAAAGCTGGGAATGGGATTTTGGAGATAGCACACAAGTGGACAAAAGACAACGTACACTGCACTCCTATAAAAAACCAGGTGATTATATTGTTACCCTAATTATTAACAAAAATTGTGTCCACCAAAAGCTGGTAACGATACACAGTACTGATGAACACAGTGAAAATCTGCCATTGATTATTGCTCCAAATGTCGTTACAGCAGGAAAAACAGTTATTTTTAATGCCATCAAAAAAGATGGTGTTTCCTGGGAATGGAATTTTGGAGAATCCAATCAGATTGATGCCGTAGGCCAGACAGCCTCGTATCAATTTAACTCAGAAGGTCCTAAAAAAATCACCCTAGTTGTTAATGGTGATGTACAGCATTCTGCAATTAAAACTATCTATGCCGCTCCCATGCCTAAACGGGAAAAGCCTAAAATTGACATCAGTTCCTATGAATTTGAAAAACCTCACTCCTCTTTTTCACTACCCATTGGGAATCCGGAGAAAGATCCACTGGTAGATGCATTAAAATATATTCCTGTCTCTCCGAAATCTACGCCTAAAAAAGATACAGTAACTTCTCACAACAAATTACCTGAAATCTCTAATGAAAAATTTCGTATATTATTGCAGCAGGTAGCTGCGGAGACAAAAACCAAAGAAGATTTCGCTTCTTATCTGTGTGGGAAGTATGATATTCCTGTTGTTGTCAACAGCAAAAAAATAATTTCATTCGAACAGCTTTGCCAGCTTATCAGTGGAAAAAAAATAAAGGTTACCCATCTGAGAATAGAAAAAGATCACCAAAACTGTATTGAACATATTACCATTGAGTTCAAAGTGAAGAAATTCATGATATGGATAAAAGAGTAAAAGAGATGATTCGAAGTAAAAAATCAGAAAAAATGGGATTCTCTGATTTTTTATTATTAAAACATAAAAAAAATAGAATAAAGAAAGCTGACAATGAAACTCATCATTTTAATTGAATTTCGCTAGTGTTATTTTCTTTAGGAAATATTCATTCTTTGTTTAAACTCGCGGTTTAAGGTTCCTTCTAATTGTTCCCAGGAAATAGGAATTACAAAATCAACAGAGGAAGAAGAAACAATTTCATAAGGATTATAATGAAAATATAATCCTTTAGTATCAAAATAAAAGTTATCTATATTGGGAATCTCGCGCAGTCCATTCATCTTAAATATCCTTTCATCAAATTCATTAATTCTTACCTCGCCGGCTACATTAAAAAAGATTTTGTACATATTCTTTTTTAAGAGTGCCAAAAGCTGTTCCTTCGATATACTGGTAATATCATTGAGAATCATTTCTTTATTATTCTTAAGATCAAACATTTTATCTTTGTACAGCCACTGTTTAATCATGTCATTCTCATTACGGATATTAACATATTGAATATGCATATACTCATGAAGTAAAAACTTCACCTGCATTTCAGTTTTATATACCCATAAACCGTTAAGTCGTTTTGTTTTATAAAGTTTATTTAACTGATCATAATGCTTCAGCATATCTTTTTCTACGGAAATTTTTAATTCTTCTTTCGAAAAATGAGTGGAATCTTCAGACCTGAAATAAATACTGTTCAACAAATCTGTATTTTGTACAAACGGGAAGTAAAGCTGCTTTGAAGAATAGATCAGAGAAAGTGAATCCGCAACTTTTATTGTATCTGCGATATTAATAGAATCAATAGCAAAAATTTCTTTCTCTACCGGAGGATGAGACTCTGCTTTTTTACACGCTGTAATGAAAAAAAAAACAATACTTGGAATAACAATTAAATTTTTCATAATAATATATTTGTGTTAAAATTCCGGTGAGTTATTCATTAACCCAGTCTCTGGGTTTAAGCCATTCTTCCAGTTGGGCTTCAGGGCTTCCAGGAACAGGATGAAAATCATATTTCCATTTTGCAATGGGAGGAAGACTAATAAGAACCGATTCCATGCGGCTATGAGTTTGCAGCCCAAATAATGTTCCCCGATCATGGATAAGATTAAATTCTACATATCGCCCACGTCGGTAAGCTTGCCAGTCTTTGTGAGCAGCAGTATATGGAGTATCTTTATTCTTAATAACCAAAGGTATATAAGCCTTCAGAAAAGCATTCCCATTAGATTGGGAAAAAGCAAAAATATCTTCAATGTTTGTTTCAGCATCCGGGCGCAGATAATCATAGAATATCCCTCCAATACCCCTTGCCTCATTATTGCGATGCTTATTGACAAAATATTCATCACATTTTCTTTTAAACAAAGGATACAGCTCCATACCAAAAGGATCACAAGCTTTCTTTAACGTACGATGGAAATATCTACCGTCACACTCTTCAAGGTAATAAGGGGTTAAATCTGCTCCTCCTCCAAACCAACAGTCTTTTAACTTTTCCTTTTTATCATAAAGTTCAAAATATCTGAAATTTGCATGTATGGTGGGAACAAACGGATTAACCGGATGAATTACGACTGAAATACCGCAAGCCATAAAATGACCTCCTGACACATCTTCCCTATCTAACATTATTTCAGGAAGCTTAGCATGAACTATTGAAGTACTTACTCCACCTTTCTCAAATACATTCCCTCCATCTATAACATGTGTACGTCCTCCACCTTCAGGATGCTTCCATACATCCTGCCTAAAAACAGCTTTTCCATCTACTGTCTCCAACACATCACAAATTTGGACCTGGAGTGACTGTATAAAATTTATAAATTCGTTTTTAATATTCATCTTTAAAATAAATTAGTATCAGGCTGTAATTTTTTCTGAAATTTATATTCAATACAGAAAAACAAGAATCAGCAGAAATGTTGCTATAGGATTTGATTCTGTAAATCATCATTAGCATCAATTAAATAAAACAGATGTTACTTTTCTTTTTTCAGCAATTTTAAAACTGCAACCAATAAAATCATTATAATAATAATACCTGTAATGATAAGTCCATAATGAAGCATTATTGTATACTTTAAAATAACACTGCATCCCAGCAAAAGCATTAGTAAAATGCCAACTTCATTAATCTGCTGTAATTTTATACGTGTGATTTTAAAATCATAACCTTGTAAGGCTTTTAAATGGCGTATTGTTTCTAAAAACCAATAATGGTAAGTACTCAGCATACAGAGAAAAATCAGTTTTAGATCAAACCACTGCATCTTAACAAGGTGCCTGTTAAAAAAAAACATAATTATGCCAGTTACAAGCATAATCAATCCACTGGGAACAACCAACATATTCCATGTCCTTTCAATGTTGAAAAGGTATTGTCTTCTTAAGATCTTCTTTTTTGCTCTGGTAAATTTTTCGGTATATTTATAATTTAAGAACAGTTGTCCCACGTAAAATATCCCAAAAAAATAAGATCCTACAGAAAGGATATGCACCAATTTGATTATTATAGCAAACATAACAGGTATTTATTCGTTAAAGGGTTACCCGATGTTTTATAATATATCCGACCATCAATTGGAAACTTCTGTTGTAAAGGTATTTTGTATTGACAACATTTTGTAACCCCAGCTCATACTGGCCCCTGATGTAAATCCCCAGAGGGGACTGGTAACCTAAACCGACACTTAATCCGTAATCAAAGCGTCGAACCTGATTAATATCCTTTCCAAATACAATATCATTTCTGTATTTTTCAACGTCCTTATCTGTACCGGTTATCGTCTTAAGAGTATGACCTCCACTGGCAAGTGCTGCATAGATACCTGTCGATACGAAAAGTCTTCCAACCTTTTCTCCACTAAAATAATAGACAACATTCACAGGTAATTCAAAATAGCTGATTACCCTTTTAGTATTTATTGTTGAGTTTTCCGTTGATATCGTCTTTTGAGCTCCTTTAGGTAAATAAAAGACTCCCGACTGAAACCATAATTTACGATTAAGTGGTATACGAGCCCAAATACCTGTACTAAATCCTGATGTATTTGAGATGCCGGTTGTTTCATTAGTATGCACATTAGAGAGTCCAAAACCTACTTCCGCTGCCAAATTGATTTTTTGAGCGGTCAATGCTGATGAAAGTATCAAAAGAGAAATGACAGATTGTTTTTTCATATAAATGTAGATTAAACTGATTTATTTTCGGATGTCTATAAACATCGTCCCTTGTGCTGCATAAGCATCAAGTTGAACATTAGCTCCTTTCCCATCGATCCCGTCAGCATCTACAGTACCATAAATATACGCGCTGTTCTGGTCTATGATTGTTGTCATATAGGGCGAAGATCCCTGATATGTTACCTCACCTGAATAGGATGATTGGCTAAAGTTGAGATCATCACTTGAACCACCATCATTGAAATCTATCTGTTTAAGCTTGCAACCACCGTAAGCAAAACCATTTGCTGTGTAATCCAGTGCAATGCTTTGTCCAGGCGCCAACGAAATTTTTTTATTGGAACAGTCTGTAAATTTCATAACGATATTACCTAGGGTAGCATAATTAATATTTCTTATTTTTAAAGTGCTGGGAGTATATTTATCAAATGAATGTATTTTTCCATCTGTACTAATATTTGAATTCCACCGTTTTAAATAGATATAGGAAGAATAGTCATCTTTTTTAGAAGCTTCCACGATTGCCTTACCACTGCCTCCATCTATACCATCTCTATTGGTGAAATGGTAATAAACCGCATTCTCCGGATGTGTATAATCTTTAACCAATATCATTGAACCATCAGTATCCATTGGGTCGGATACTTTGATAAAATACCGAATATCATTGGATCCCGACCAACTGAACTTCATATAATTGGTAACGTCATTTCCATTATTGAGTCCTACCTGCTGTACAATGTGACCTTTATAAGTATATTTATTTTTTTGAGGATCATAATACAACACAATTTCCTCTTCAGGATTTAAAGTCACAATACCGGGATCACTCCCCTCTAGCCTAATTTTTACCCTGACAACATTATAATCAACATTTCTCAAAATAAGTTTTTGGCTGTAATAATGATGAACAAGCATTATATCTTTTGTTGTTAGGCCTAAGACAGGACGTTCTACGATGCTTCCGTCCTTTTTTGTATAAAATGGAAGAGATTTACTTATTAAAAGATCTCTCAAAGCAATGTTATTTCTTGGATAGGAGCCATACATCATCGAGGATTGCATGTCAAATATAAAAGGATCTCCAAGGTTCGATCGTTCTATTTTTAAATTGTCAACGATAGTCTGATATACAGAAGAGTTATAATTGCTTTTTATAAAATTAAAAGTTTCCGGTTTCATGATAATATAATCATTTCTGCTTGTTTTTTGATGTTCATGGATTAAACCGGCGACATGACCTATTTCATGAATAATACTCTGCAAATCACATGTTGGGCTGACATCAACAGTACTCTTCCCTCCTTTTAGCGGGTACCCTACAGTAGCTCTGCAACCAGAATCAACTTTTTTGAAATAGACTTTTTCATTACCGGGAACCTGAACAAAAAGCAGATTGGTTTTGTCATTCCAGTGTTGGACAGCCTTATTTATTAGGACTAATTCTGAATTCGAAAAAGCAGGATCAACTTTGAAACTAATGGGTCCTTTTGGCCACAACGTTACATTAATGTCAAGAATCTGATCCCAATCTGCAGCAGCAAACTTATTTGATATATCCAAATTAGACACCTCTGTAACCTCATTGTTAAAAAGAATCATATCATCTCCGACAATGTAATCACCTTCATTATTTCGCCATGCGTTAAGCTTCCTGCCTCTGTAATCAACATTAACCAATCCTTCTCCTCTCTCATACAGCAGATTCTGTGTCCCGGTTTGAAAATCATCTTCTTTACAAGAAAACATAATAATACCTACAACTACTAATAGCAAGCGTTTCATATCTATTTATTTTTAAATGGTTTCTATGATAGACCATACATCATGAATTATTAATTTTCCAGTTATATCCATCATTAGATTTCCAGCAGCCATAATCTTACAGATAACACATGTTATTAAATCTGTTCAATACCCGGCATGTGGCTGTGATTATTAAGTTTTTATGAAAAAATTTAAAGCAGAAGATTGAATATGTAACTAAATGTACATAACAATATTTATGACTTTTCTTTGCGGATAAAACCATTAAATTCCGCATCACACCAATCGCTATTTGCAGCTGCTTTATTTAGTATCTAAATAAAAAAATACAGGGTCCTACATTCCAGGCCCTTGTTAAGCAACATAACTTTTAAATGTTTAGCAAAAAATTAGCGTGTAAAAAATGTTCATCACAAAAGTAGAAACAAAATTTTCACAATGCGTACAAAGTATTGTAGCATTAACTAGAATTTTACGTAGTTATTTTATGACATCATAAAAATAAAGCTAATCTCGTAGATATTTATAAACGAATGAATTTTCATCTGGGTTATATAGAAATCGTATATAAACAGATAAAAAGGAACCCAGATGTTTAAACAAACTATAATCTGAATTCCTTAATTAAATGAATTATGAAAATAAAAGTTTTTATTATAGAAAAAATACAGGGCTTTAGGTATAAAACCCTGTGAGGGAACTTGATCATTTTTCTCATCACTTTGCTAAAAATGAATTAAAATCTGTTCTACAAACATAAGAACAAAATTGTGATTGCTTTCACCAAAAGCTGTAGCATTATCTTGAATAACATATAGTTTTTTCATTACAAACGGAATTATTGTTCACAGCAAATTATAGTTTTAAATATTTTATTAAACAACTTAATATCAACATATTAAAATAAAACCATTTCCTTTTGTAAAGAAATGGCGAAACATTGATAATATAATTGTAAGTGATTGATTTAAAATCTACAAATGATTATTAAGGTTTTGCTGGACTTTTCGTAAAAACTGGTAAGCTTCTACTGAGGTTTTTGTTTCTAGTGAGAAGGAAAGAACATTTTCCTTTAGATTTCTGTAATAAATACTTTCCTTCCAATTTATAAAATGTCGTTCATTCACATTTTTGTTTAAAATAATCTGAACGCGATCTTTCTTCACCTCTATTAAACCGAAAGTCGATAGTTTATTGATAATTTCAGGCAGAAGCACACTTCGGAAGTTAATACTGACAACATGTTTTCTAAGATACTTCATATGCCTTATTTCAGGAACATACTCACCTGTTTGCCATAAACAGTACGCACTTTGCTCATAGGCGATCCAAGAAGCCCCATACTTATAAAACACTATAGTCTTCCCGTTTTCTTTTGATATAATGTTTTTAATATTCATAACTTTATCGTTGTAATTTTAAACCATAAGCCATTTCATATTAAACCTAATGTCCAGCAATTCTTTTGATTTCTGAACATATTTTTATTACATGGCTATTATTATTTTCACAATCTAAATTTACATTTATTAGAAAATTATACAATAGTATACACTATAGTTTTATCGCTATAAAAATGCAGAATTATAACTACAATACGTTTTATCTTCAATAATCTTGAATATAGTAAAGGAATAAAGCTAGCTTATAATAAAAAAACTACACTATACACATTGATATAGATCTAAATCTATACAAAATGAAACATAATACTATGCTTGTTGAAATGTAAAACTACACAACAAGATAATTCTATGACCTACATTTGTATAAATAAAGACGAGATGAGAAAATATCTACTATTCACCCTAATAACTGGAGGTGTTATACACCGTTATTCTTATCAGGAATTACAAATTATTAAATAAATCCAATCAGTAATTCAACATATTCAATTATTTTGTGAAAATTTTTAACAAAAAAAGCAATAACACTTAAAATATTCACCAAATAGAGAATTAAAATATACATAACAATATTACGAATATTATTATATTTTAATATAATATTAAGAAAATTAAATACAAATAATTTATTTTTTTAAAATATTCATAAATTCGGAGCCAAAAAATAAAATTCATCAAAAACGAATTTTATTCTACAAATACTAATAACCGCGTTAAATATTTAAATGAAAACCAAATATATTAAGTATGAAAGGTAAACTTATATTTATTTTATTACTCAATTATTTTGCCCTGTACGCTCAGACTGATCTTGTATGGCAAAACTATACTACTGAAAATGGTCTTCCACAAAATAGTGTCAAAGATATCATCACTGATAAGTATGGTTTTCTCTGGATTGCAACTGAAAACGGAATTACCCGCTTTGACGGAAGTCAATTTGTGACAACAGATGAACAATATAACAAACAGAGATATAGAAATTTTTGGGGGAATATAGAAAAAGATACTATTTTCAATGTTGACGAACAGGGAAGTACAACTTTATTAATCTCTAAACGAGTGCCTCAAGAAAAGGTCTGGTTTACAAAATACTTAAAAACCACGACCATTTATAATGGAGTAAAATATGCACTTTATAATAAAAATAATGCAATCACCCCTAGAATGGACAGAGAGTTTCTATTTATTAACATAGGTAAATATATCTACTTTATTGGGAACAATCTTATAACCATTCATGATCCATTAACCAATACTGGAAAGAAAATGAAAGCTCCCTTTAACATGAGATTATGGAAAAATATGTTCATGCATAATAACACTGTTTTTGTCTCCATTTCCGGTCAGAAAAAAATTTTAAAAATCAATAACGGGCAATTTTCACAGATTGAGTGCAGCTCTATATATACAGATCCTGAAAGTATTATCTACTGGAGCCAGGGCAATCAGAAGGTATATATCATCAATAAAGACATTATTTATAAAAGTACTTATAAAGATGATAAGCTTGGAGCGGAAAAAATTACCATAATACCTAACCTAATTAAAAAATTCAAAGCTCTCACAATCAAATCAATGGTCTATGATGAGAAAAGCCAACATTTATTCTTAGGAAGTTCAGCAAGAGGTCTTTTTGTCATTACAATTCCTCAATTCAGTTCTCCAGTCACAGAATCAGCATTTGACAGCAATGTTTTTTATTCAACGCTTCCGTTTAATAGTAACAGTGTAATGACTCCGCAAGGAAATATTTATGACAGCACATCTCAGATTATTACCCCCCGCAGACCAGATAATAAAGATATGTACCATGATTATAAAAAATATTCATTGGCGATCAATAACGCAAAAGATATATTTTTTATCAAAAATGGTATGCTTTATAAACGGCTTAGAAAATACAACTATAATAAAAGTGTAAAAGTTCCTGCACATGAGGAAATTGATGTCATATTTAACAAAGATGAACAAATATACCTTACATACATAAAAAATAACAAATACTATCTTGCTAAATACGATGATAATCTCCAAAAAACGACTCCACTCTTTTACTTTAATTATCCAATTTACGATGTGAAAAAATACAATAATCAGCAACTTCTTATTGCTGGGTTTGATGGACTTTACATAGGGGATTCATCAAAAAAAGAAATTAAAAAAATTTTAAATTATCATAGCAAAAGAATAATACAGACCTCTGATCGGAATATCTGGATTTTAACGAAAAATCATGGTTTTTATCTTCTAAGGAAAAACATGACAGTCCGTATGCCAGTAGATGAAAACTCCTATTTACTCGACCCACACACTATTTTAGAAGATCATATGCAAAATTTATGGATTTCTACAAATAATGGCCTTTTTAAAGTCAGGATTCAAAATCTCCTGCAGTTTTCTAAACACTTGAATAAGTCCGTTGGTTACTACCGATACACTGACCAAGACGGCTTACCTACTAATGAATTTAATGGAGGTGGAAATCCTAACGGGAATATTCTAAGCAATGGGCAAATGGTATTTCCATCGATGAACGGTCTTGTTTTTTTCAGACCAGACAAAGTCAAATCTTTCTACCTGAAGTCCACTGATTTTTATATTGACCGAGCTCATCTGGATGGTCATCAGATAACTATTAAAAATAATATCCTCAATATTCCCAACAACGATTTTAATGTCCTAGAGATATTTGTGGATTTTCCTTATTTCAATAATTTTAATAATGTAGATCTACATGTAGCAGTGGACAATGGTAAATGGATAGATTTGGGGGTACATAGAAAACATACAGTCGGAAAATTGACACCAGGAAACCACAAGGTCATATTTCGTTATCTGGATGCTAATAATAATTATATTTATAAGACAGTCGATGTAAAAATTGGTTTCTTTTTTTATCAAAGTCAATATTTTAAAATAGCAGTCATTGCTACTTCTCTCTTTTTAGCATTTTTAGTAGTTAAATTCAATGAAAGGCGGTTTAAATCAAAAAATGAACTTTTAGCGAAAGCCAATACAGAAATTGATGCTCAAAAAGAGGAAATTAATAGTAGTAATATCATTCGTGAGAAGCTTATAGAAGCAATCTCTCATGATATAGCAACTCCGATAAAACATCTCTCCCATCTTTCTAAAAAACTCAATGACACAGATAGTCTGGAAATCCAAAAAAAGTATTTCCATAGCATACATAAATCTTCAGAATTGCTGTATCGCTTTACCCTTGAGCTGGGTAACTATGCATTTCTCTTTACTAATACAGTAGAAGAAACTGTTTCATACCTTTTAAACGACCTCCTTATGGAGAAAAAAGTATTTTTTGAAAATATTGCACAGGACAATAATACCACTATTACATTCAACCCAAAAGATGAACTGTATATACAAACCAATAAATCGGTATTGGCGGCAATCATTCATAATATCATTGACAATGCTGTAAAAAATACCATTGACGGGCACATTCTAATTGAAATGACTTATGATAATTCATTTATTTATATTCAGATCACCGATGATGGGAACGGTATGTCACCTGAACAAATTTACTATTATAACAACCTCCATTCGATTTTGATTGAAGATGTTCAGTTACAGAAAAAAGGATCAGGCTATGGTCTTAAGTTTGTGCTTCTTTTGATTGAAAAAATTAAATCACAAATAACCTTTAACAATAATACTCCACAAGGAACTAAAATAGAAATTAAAATACCTAATTAAAAATTTGACATTATGAAAAAAAACATTCTGATAGCAGACGATCACTATGTCGTAAGAATGGGCACTGCTATAATTATTGAAGGCGTCCATCCCGATTTTAGTATTGACCATGCAGAAAGCTTTCATGAAGTTCTTGAGAAATTAAATGAAAAGGACTATGACATGTTAATTCTTGACCTCGAAATGCCAGGAAGTACTTTCGAGCATATGATAAGGGATATAAGAAAAATACAGGACGACATCAATATTCTTATTTTTACAAGTCATAAAGAAAGCCAGGCAATATCTTATCTATCTGCAGGAGCTAACGGATACTTAAATAAATCCTGTGAAGACATCAAGATTATTGAAGCAGTAAACTCTATTTTTACTTCAGGATATTACT
Organism: Chryseobacterium sp. GVT01B; assembly: GCF_019970045.1. Lineage (GTDB taxonomy): Bacteria > Bacteroidota > Bacteroidia > Flavobacteriales > Weeksellaceae > Chryseobacterium. The sequence goes on along the minus strand of NZ_JAHXYI010000013.1, from coordinate 18,528 downwards.
ATCCACAGGCATTACTGCATGAAGTAATAAATAATGATTTTAATCCTTCCAGCAAAGTGTCCAGACCTTTGGATATGCTTTCTGAAAGGGAAGCGGAAATCTATCATCGGCTCGTGGATGGAAACGGTATTCTCGAAATATCTAATGTTCTCAATATTCACATGTCCACGGTAAGTACCCACAAGCTAAGAATATTTAAAAAACTCAATGTCCATTCGATCGCAGAATTAGTACATCTCCACAACAAGTATTACACTTAATACAGAAAAGCCGGTTATTATTAACCGGCTTTTTTTAGAGCTCTTTTCAGATAAACTTCTATTTAATTTTAATATTAAAATGACTATATATCCGTAATAATACTACGATTAATCCGGTAAATAATAAAAAACATCTTATTACATTTGTCTACTAAATTTATATACCAATTGTAAAACATCTTCTTCTCGCCCAATTGGTGTGCTGAAAAATTTTCAGTTAAAACAAACAATAATCACAAAACTCTCTGTTTATAAGACTTCAGGTAAAAATGGAGTTTGAATTAATTGACCCTCACAGCAAGAGTCTCAATGATAACCCCTTATCCATAAACCAATAATAAAACATACATTTTCTTAAAAAGATTTAGCATTATCAATGATGAAAACATTTTTTTTATTTATCTCTTTATTTGCCTTTTTTATTACAAATGCCCAAACTGATTCAAATCAGGATATGAAATCAGTAATGTGTTATCTTAAATATAATAAGTTTGATAAGGCAGAACGTATAATAGATGAAAACTTTATTCATTCCTCTGATGACTCCAAAAAGGTGATTGGTTATATAGGATTATCCTTACATTATGACGCTTTACATCAATCGCAAGAAAGAATGGAGTTATTAAAAGATGCAAATGAAATTGCCAAAAAGACAAAAAGGTCATTAGATCTGGCATATGTAGAGTATGGTTATGCAAAATATCATCTGGGTAGAAAAGAGTTTGACTTATTTTTACAGGATTATGACAACGGTTTTGCAATTCTCAAAGGTTTAAAAAATGAAAAATTTCTGATCAGTATGTTTTATAATCTTAAAGCTAAATACTTGATCAATACTAATAGTAATGAAGGAAAGAATTTAAAAGATATAAAAGAAACCTCCATAAAAGCTGTTGAATATGCTGTAGAATCAGAAATTCCACTTTTGATTGATGTAGAAAGTGATAACAAATCACTGGAAATTTTCTATCATATTAATCAGAAAAACCAACTCATCAAAGAATTGATTGCAAAAAATAAAAGAGATATAAAACAAAAATACACCTTTCTTATTATGACCTTATTTTCTGGAGCAGGAATTCTTTTTTTGATATTTACTTTACAGTACAAGCAAAAGATTAATAGACACAATACAAATCTTCTCACTACAGAAAAGGAATACCTTAAAGAACAATATCGGATATTGACGCTACAAAGTGAAAGATTGCAAAAACAGACTATCGTAACATCGCTTCAGCTCAATTCCAAAAACGTGGTACTTAACGAGCTAAAGAATAATATAGAAAACAATAACATTCATCTTAAAAAGATATTAAAAGAAGACCAGTTGAAAGATCACGATTTCAATGAGCTTCAGCTTATGGCAAAAGAAGTTCATCCTAACTTCTTCAATAGAATTCAAAAAATTTCTAAAAATAAACTTACACATTTGGATTTGAAATATGCTGCTTATATTTATCTTAATATGAACAATTTTCAGATCTCAAATATTTTAAAAGTAGATCCTAAAACCGTAAGAGTAACAAAGTACAGGTTAAAACAAAAGATTGGTCTGAATAAAGAGGATGATCTATGTGGTTTTATTCAAAGCATAGCAGAAATAATATAAGTTATATTCAAAATACATAAGTAAATAATTAATCCTAATAGGTTCGAATTAAACAATAATTAAATAAATGTGACTCAATAGGAGTTTCTAAATCAGATATTCATTCAAGTAATTAATCAAGAGTTAGCCAGAAGAAATCGCCAATTGAAATCATAAACATTAATAAATTAAAGGGAGTAATAAAAATATTACTCCCTTTATCATTAAAATATTTATTACAGTGAAATTAATTTATTTATAATCTCTAAGGCCAATAACCTGTAAGAGGATTTCCTCCAGCTCCCCCCGGTGTTTTCGGGATGTCACTACCAAATCCAGGATCGATATTGGTCACTGAAACTGAAGTATCATAAATTCCATAGAGAACCACAGCCAGATTTGTTCCGGAATTAGCATAATCTCTTGAATTAAAAATAAAACGGTATTTAAATTTTTTATTTCCAAGACCATTAAACCATTCAGTACCTGAAGTGTTATTATTTAAAGTAAATGTTACACCTACTCCACTTACTTCAGGAAGAATTAAAGGTGAAAATGCTCCTGCATGCGCACCGATTTCGCCGGTTGTAATAGGTTTGTTTGAATTTCCCTGTAAGTAACAGTCAAGAGACCCTAAAGTTTCATTAGAGTTGATAGGTCCGTTCCACTTCTTAATCTGTCCCAAATCATCATCACTTGATCTTATAAATAATGAAGCTGACATTGCAGCACCTGAAGTATTTCTTACCCAGACTTTATAAAAGTCGGTTATACCTCCCTGGAAATTGTAGTTATCCTCAATTTCAAGTCTGATCATTCCATTATTAGCACCAGTCTTAAGTGAAGTTGGTTTCCCATGAATCATCGTTTCCCATACTTTTGGTTTTACATCTATAGTAAAAGAAGAATTTATTGTTGAACCTCCTGAAATAGTATTGCTCACATAATAAGTCGATTTCTGATTATTACTTCCATTATCTCCCATGGAAACTTCCTCTGCAGTCATTGGAAACTTACCTGTTGTAGCAGTAGCAGCCTTCAAAGTAATAGTTTGGCTTCCCGCAGCTACGGTGATTTCACCGCTGTCAAAGAAGATACCGTTCTTATCTGTTGATACCAATCTTAATTTACCCGGTTGGCTAACATTGATGGGTACACTTACTTTATTGGATGTTGTAAGGTTTGTTGCTACTGTATAAGTTCCGGAAGCAGTTGCTCCTGAACTGGTAAAAATTGCCGCACTGGCAGCAGCTGCAGGGTGAGAAATTTCAATACTGCATAATGATCCGTTAGAATTGGTCATTGGTAAACTTGTACTGGCAGTAGTAGGAGTTCCACTATAGGCAATATTAATTGAAGTTGTTGCAGATGTTGCTCCAGAAATACCCGCAAATGTGTAAGAAACCCCATTGATCGTTTGATTAATTGCAGGAATATCTTTTGTTCCTGTAACTACCACAGGTACTTTAACAACTCCCGTGCCTGATACTCCCTGGATCATAGCAGGAGTAACAGTTGCCATCGTACAATTAAAATTATAAGCATCAACAACCCCTGAGGAATTTTTAGTATAATTACATACTGATATCCCATTGCTTTTGACAATAAAATTCATTGTTGATGAAGAAGGAGATCCTGTAGCATTAGCAATGGTTACATTCTGTACCCCCGTCGAGGTAAACGTCCCCCCCGCTGAATATGCAATGCCATTATCAGAGGTAATACTTATAGCATAAGGCCCTATATGAGTCACATTGACACTCACTGTTATAGTATTTCCTGAAACAGAATTACCTACCGTATACGAATTAGTATCTGCAGCTGGAAACTGACCGCAATCTATTGTAAAATCAGCAAATGATGAGGGATCACATGAACTCTGGCACAATGATACCCATTTGTTCTGTGCAATATTCCAAAAGTTATAACATCCTGTATCGGTATTATAAATCAATAACCCATCACGACTGGCATCAATAGTTCCAGGTGAAATAGCATCTCTCTGCGCCTGAGTCATCCTTGGCAGCAGCACTCCTTTTGCAGTGGAAACAACATCTAGCATGGACTTGGCATTAGGATTTGTGGTACCAATTCCCACTTGCCCAAAGCCCATGCAACTTAACAGTAACAGAATAAAATAAACTATTTTTCTCATTGTTTTTTCTTTTTTAAATTTTTAGTTTGTTGAACAAGTTTGCCATGAGGAACCGGAATCGGAGAACCTTCCATACCACACATATGCTTCCATACATTTGACATAGCATGATAGTAATTAAAACACTTTTCATCAGTGTTATAAATTAAAAGACCGTCATCTTGCGAAGAAACAGCAATAGCATCTCTTTCCAAAGTAGTAAGCCTCGGAAATAATACACCGGCATCTTCAGACCCGACATCCAAAATTGCTTTTGAATCCGGTTGGAATGAAACATCCTTACTGATTCCCACACTTCCATTTTGTTGGGAATATGTTAACCCGGAAACAAAGCAAATAATAGCAATCAAATTTTTTTTCATTTGTAATGTATTATTGGTTAATAAAAAAATTTATATTTGAACAATTCTTAAGGCTAAGAAATGAATCAATCGAATAATTGTATAATGATTTAAATCAGTGGGCAAAGATTGGATTTTAAAAACATTTCTATCTAAATTTTGACATTACAATTAGTATACAATCAGGATATTCCGTATATACAAATCGTATACACAATAGCAAACACTTGATTTACAATATATTATAGCGTTCATTTTTTTTAAAGCAGACAATTCATCATCCAGTTCAAGAGTGTTATTAATAAAAAATCCGGTCTCAAAAGACCGGATTAATAAAAAAGACTATACACCAAAATTAGTGCTATATGAATGAAAAAAGATTGGTTATAAATATTAACAGTAAAATGAATAAAGAATCTCTGAAATTACTGTTATAAATATCTGCTCGAATTATAGTAGAATCTGTAATCATATATTTTATGATCATTCTCCACTTTTTAAAAAATGGAGCATCTCCTATACTAAAGCTATAGTACATTCTTCGGATATGTATTTTAATTTCATCGGAGATGGAGTCCTCCCTGTCAGCCCATTCATGAAGTTCCTTCCATAAAACAACCTTTTTTGAAGCAGGGTTTTCTTTATCTGGAATGATAATACTAACTCTATCAGGTTCATAAATACCCCTCATCGCTATGGGTTTGTTGATAATACCTGGATATAGATTTAGATAAAAGGAAATTCGTAGTAGGAACTCCGTATTTGCGTAAGAGGGTATCGGTTTAAAAAACTCTGTCATTTTTTTTATGAAAGGGCTTTTCCGCAAGGTAAGTGTATCAATATGCAACTTTCCAAAAAGGCTCCCTAAAGTTAACTGCCCAGCAAATACAGCCTCAGGATGACATTTTTCACAAACAGTTGTCAGGCGGTTTTGATAAAGATGATAATATTTATCTTTTGCTTTTTTTGAATGGTAATGAACCCCCAAAGCTCCATATATCCCATCTACTTTGTCATTTTTAAATATTTCTCTTTCGGCATCAAATCTGTTGGGAAGATAGTGGTCATTGGCATTCAGAAATGCTATATAATCTCCTTTTGATTTTTCAATTCCAAGATTCCGGCTCACATCTGCACCATGATTCTGCAGATCTGAATGCTGAAAAAGTTTCACTTTTTCATACTTTCGCTCAAGGTCTTTACAGACATTTAATGACTGATCGTAAGATCCATCTTCAATAAGGATAACTTCGTAAACTTCTCCAAATTGTAAAGCAGATTCAACAGCGTTTGCAATAAGTACTTCTGCATTACAGACAGGGATAATAACGGAAATTTTCATTAAATAAATTTTTAACCTCTGCTGTGTTTATCTTCAGAATAAAAACAGATCCTTTATACATTCTGTAGTTTTTATGAGGATGATAAGCAAACGGTATATATGATTAAAATAACTCCTAATTCATTAGTATAGAGCTCCTGAAAATAATGCATTGCTATTTTATAACGTTATAATCAAAAACAAGAGCTCCACCCGCCGGATCCAAATATGCTCCAACAAAACTCTTGAATTCATCATGCATAGCATCAAAATTTCCAGGATCATTCTGGAATGGTTTTCCAACATAATAATTACGGTCTTCAATGGATAGAAAACTCACGCGGAACGCTATCTCAAAATTAAGATCTGTCGCTGACGTGTTATTCTCATAGCCATATTCAATAAACTGAATATAAGGTTTACCATTTTTCGTGGAATTTTTGAGTTTTAAAAAGCGGTCGATCACCTCTTGTTTTTCGGCTTCTGTAATGGTTTTTCGAAATTTAAACAAGACCCAATGGTCCACTCTGTATCCTTTTCGGGGAAAATCACCATTCCCTTTTTCATTACTTGCAAAATCAAAACTGAATAATTCATTATTCAAATCCAGATATGGAGCAAGGGAAGATTTAAAGTTTTCATAACTAGATACAGAGATTTCAGATCCTGATAACTTTCCGTCAAAGTAATCACGGTCTTCATAAGACCTGAAAGAAATTCTAATTCCTACATCATATCCTCCTGAAAGTCCTTCTTTACTATTTTGGAAACCATATTCAACTTTTAAATAAGATCTACCTTTCCTTAAGGAACTACCTAATTCCGCGATTTTTCGAAAAAGTTTCTGTCTTTTTTCTTCAGAAAGATCTTTTTTTAATCTGATTAAAATCAATCTCTCGATTCTCTGCCTTGACTGCGGTGCTTCAAAATTCGGATCACATGACAAAGCAGAAAATGCCAGTACCGTCAAAACTCCTACACATAAAATTCTGAAAAGTTTTGAACCATTCTTATATCTGCTCATTGTATACTGGTTAATAACTTCACAATATTCCCATAGCAAATCTTCACTCTCTGTACTTATTTGTTTTTTTTGCCTTTCTATCATAATTTTAGTGTTATGTAAATACCATGATCAAGGTTTTTGATCTTTTCATATTTCGCCCCACAGATACTTCCGCTAATAGTATACTTGCCTTTTTCAAGTACAATAAAATTTTCACCATCATGGGGAACTGCAAGATCATGTTCTTCAACTCCTTCTTTAATATGCAAAATAGTATTACAGTGGCTATGATTTTTAACAAATAATATTGCATTAGGTGAATCCCGATTATTATTGAACATTTCATTCAAAAAATCTACAGTCTTATCCTTATGGTTGATCTTATCAGATTGTAAAAGTTTTTCAAATTTATCAGAATCAACATCTTCAATAAAGCTCTTTTGTACCATTACCGGTCTGGCTTCGATGGATCTTGAATCCGCAGACCTTTTCGTCCAGGCGTTATTTTTAAGCTCTATGATCCTTTTCTTTAATAAAGAATTCTTTGGATCATCCGGATGAGCCCTGTCAAGATAATTCTGAATCTCGCTAATATCATTACTTGACAAAATATTATATGCGCTTTTTGTTCCGCTGCATTGAATCGATATCACAGACAGCATAAGCAAAAGCATAGCTTTTACTATTTCTTTCATCATTGTATTTTTTATTAATAAATAAATTTTAGATGTTAAGGTAACTAACCGACGCCAGCTGTATATTTGGTAACCCACTTATGCAGGGTAGTTTTTGGAATACCATATTCTAGAGTAACCTCATTGATTGTTTTCTGCTTACTAGTCACCAGCTCAATCATAAAATCAATAACTTCTTTAGTATATATATTTTTCCTGAATTTTGGCATTGTACTCTTATGACTGGAATTATTCTGCGCAATAGTAGATGCAGGTGCATATAAAATCAGATGTTGTGAATAAATACGAAAAAAATCATATTCTAACAGTTTACTCCACAACAGCAGATATTTCGAATCTATACTTTCTTCTTTGTACATACTAGAAACCTCTACAGGGCTTAACGATAAAAAGGAACAGATTCTGGATTCACTTATAGCTAATTCAACAACCCTTTTCTTCAAAAGGTCTCCGATATGTATGTTTTTAAATATATTAGAACTCATATTTATGTATACTTATTCACTTACTTGATTATTTATAAAAACAATTTTTTCCATTTTGTCACCGTATTCCGGCTAAGCTTGAAATATGCTGCTAACTGCAGATTGCTGCACTTATACTTTTTTTGATAGTCAAGAATTTTTAAAATTGTCACAGGATCATAAGACTTATGCTTTGCATTAAAAGATATCGCTTCAACATCATCCTTCTCGGTGATGATACTACTGATTTTCAACACATCATAACTCATCAGATGATCTTTTTCAAGAAAAAATCTACATTTTTCCATCAGGTGAGGATACTTTAAAGTGATAAGGTCCGTATATATTTTCTTATAGTCAGGCATTCTGGATGCCGGAGACTTTCTTTTTTTATTATTCTTCATATTATTCTTTTGCATTTTTATTGTTGAGGTGCTACATAAGGCCTTGGAGGCCTGCGAATTTTTCTCCATAATTCTGTTGAAGGATCGGCAAGCGCTTTTAATACTAGTTCAACTGTACTTTCCCGTGTTACAATCTTTCCCTGCTGATCAATAACAAATAATGTAGGGGTTGCCTGAACACCATAGTTTATAAAATTAGAGCCTTTCATTCCCTGAAGATCACAGGATAATAAGCCTTTCCACTGCATACTTTTGGAAGTTTCTTCAAACACCTTTTGATCACTATCAGCTGATATGGCAACGATACGTATCCCACTTTTTATAAGTTCGTCCTGCTTTGTGGAAAGCTCCTTCATTACAGCATCACAATGTCCACAATCTGATACATAAAATACAACAAGAGTCTTCTTATAACCTTTATCAGTGAAGTCGAGTATTCTTCGTGACTGCTCAGAAATTTTTTGAGAACTTATTGTAAGTTCTGGTGCTTTTCCTCCAACAGTAGCTTTTTGATATACTGCCATTACACCAGCATAAGAACTAACTTTTCCTGAGTTAAGGATAATGGGTGAAAGCTTGGTAATAATATTATCATTTCCAGATTTGGTAAGATAATAAGTTACACGTTCTGCAAAGGCTGTATAGAGTTTAACATCAGAAATCCGATCTCCAATACGTTTAAAATCTTGCATGAAAATCGTACCTCCATCTTTTTTTTCTTCCAGTGCAGTAAACATTTCGATAACACTGTCCCAGTGTCCAGAAGTAAAAAGAGCATCCCAGGAAATATCTTTAGTGATCGTGCGTACGATTTCTTTTCCATTGTCTTCTTCATTTTCTTTTAAAGCAGCTCCCAATCCATTAGTAAGATTCACAATCCTGAGAAAATTGGAAGCATAATCCTCTTTTTTCAAAAGACTTTTCTGAAAATCTGAATAGTTATTTTTCTGTAAAGTAAGTTCCTGCTGATAAAGATTATAATTTTTATTATCTTTTGGATAAGCTCTTGTGACCATTGCCATAGCTGTAAATTGATCCACAATACCTTTCTGTTGTTTGTACTGAGAATCCAGCAAACTATTTTCATCATTGTCTTTGTAAATGATATTTTTATTATCAGGTACAGCAGATACACATTCAATAGAAAAGTCGTGCCCTGGAATAATCATATCAAGACCTCCCCCTTCCTGGGTATTGGTAATAAGCCAGCGGGACATTCCTTTGTAAGGAGAAAATTCTTTTGGTACATTCAGAACGAATCTTCCGTCCTCAGGTATCGTTCCTTTTTGCACTTTGGTATCTTTTCCCACAAAAGTAATGAAGTCATAGGTCTTTCCGGCAAATTGAGGAAAATACATATTAATAGACTGTCCAGAAATACCTGTGACTGTAAATGAGAATATGATAAGCCAAATAAGTTTGTTTGTGTAATACATAAGTTTTAACAAATTATAATATGTTAATAGTTTTTTAAAAAATTACTTTCAATCAATTTTCAAGTGCAGTTTTATATATTTTATTGTTAATAGTAGTGAGGTGTCGTACTGTTATTGAAGTAGAAATTAAATGCTTGTACAATTGTTCTCACTAGCAAATACGGACTATACTCCTCCTATCTTCGGTACGTCTTTAGAATAGACATCAATCTATTAGTAAACTTTATGTTTTTTAAATATAGACTAAGAACCATTGCCACAATAGGTATCTAAATTAGTTTATACATGGTTATATTTACTCACAATAATTAGTTATCAATCATTTTATAATGACTTGATAAAATGTGCAGCAATGGTATTGCACTTGCTGCACACAGTTAAGGAAATTAAGAACTCATTATTTAAAATGGAGATTTAATAATGATTTGATTATATCAAAATTATTCTGAAATACAGCGTACTGAAAAACCACTTGCACGGCTACCAATAAAATTATGTCCTGGATTAACCGAAGTATTATTAAAGAAAAGACTGTAGGCTCCCCCTGTATACTCTGTACTGCTCCAATAATACCCACTGCTGCTTCGGTAGTATAAAGCTCCTCCAGAATAACCACGATAACCTGCAGCAGGGAAAGTTATAATACTTCCGTTATTATGGAAAACTTTCGCAGTACTATAGTTATTATTTGCTCCTGACCAGCTTCCCAAGTTGGTTGTTGTACTTGCAGAATTAAATCCTTGCCATTCATATCGACTGAGAACTCTGAATCCTGCAGGACAAGGATCATTACCAGTTTTTACAGGACTGTTTTCAGTTCCGCTATTCCAAGCCATGTTTCCTCCCGAAGTCACAGTCCACCCTGAAATTGCACCTGATCCTGTATAAGCAGTAGCTACAACATTCTTTCTACCCCATTGATAATAGTTACCCATAATAGCCTGTACAGGAGTATTAGGATCTAGTGACATATCTGCTCCTAAATTGTGAGTCATGATCTGACGAGTCTCACCATTTACAATTACAGGAACTACATCAGGAAAACTACCAGCAGGTTGAATCGTACGACTAAAACCACAAGTTTGTCCACCAAAATCAATATCAAAAATAGCTGTCCCTGCTGCAGAAGGAGTACCAGTAATATTAAAGATCAATGTACCATTTCCGTTATTTAATGTTCCAGAAGCAAGAACAGCAGTAAGACCGGTTACCCCAATTGAATTAACAGTCTGCGATGAATAAATACCTCCATTACCTCCGGTATAAGGGATACTTGTACTTACTCCAGCTGCTGGAGCATTAGCAATTACAACTCCAATATCACTAGAACCAGAACATAAAAGCTGAGTAACTGCCGCAGTGCTTGTTCCACTAGAAATCATCTTTACCCAGCGGTTACTGCCGGCATCAAAATAATAAAATCCAGGTCCATCCATTCCTTCTACCTGTCCTGTACGATTACTTGGATCAGGAGCTTCAGTAACAAATACTAGTGCAGAATTCTGAGCTTCAGCATATACACCAACAGCGTCTGCTGCTTTAAGAGAATTTCCTGTCACACGGGGAACCATAAATCCTTCTGAGGCACTTCCATCAGTTGTTTTACTTGTAACATCCAAAGTAGTTTTTGGTGTTAAACTATTGATACCTACTTGCCCGTAAGATAGAGTACAAGAGAACAATATGGGTAATAAATACTTTTTTTTCATTTGATAAATATTTTAATGATTATTTCTTTTTTTGTTAGATTTTCTATATCAATTTTACTTATAGTAATTATAATTTTAAATAATCAAGAAAAGCCCCTTACACAAATTTAACATCTACCCGTCAAATAAAATACTGATTACCAGTCGTATTATCACTAATACACTCTAGTTTTTAAACTACTAAGCACTTGGAATTCTTTCTATTTAAACATGAAAAATGTGGCAAAATATATTTGCCACACAAAGGGTAAACCCAAAAAGACTAAGGATGAAAAAAAATAGTAATTAAATTACTGACTATGATGTTTAAAAAAGATATCGTAGTAGAAAAAGTCCCGGCATCTGAAACGCGAACAGTGCCGGGCACTCAGGAATAAAATAATAAGGATAGCATTATGTTTTGATATGAAAAAATATATACATCTACTGTTTTGTTATCCTGACACTATAACCGAATTTTATAAAGAAAGTTTTCTTATTTCCACGTAGTTTTATCCACAATATGGTATATAAAGGAATAGGTCTAAGAGAAAAAAGCCAAACAAACCCGAAACCAAATCTTACATAAAACAGGCATACATAGTGTCTTCTATTATTCTAATTCAAAATTTGTTTTTAATTTTCTTTATAATAAGATTCTATATCACTAACATTACCTCTAATAATAGGAGAAAGAATTAGTTCACTATCATCAACTTCTTTAATAAGGAAAGTATCAATTCCTTTGGGAACCAGATCGACAATTTCAGTACTATACCATAGATAAAGTGTATCATCAGATACATTCCATTTCTCGTACTGTAAAGTATGAATATTCACCGAAGCAGCGGTACCATTTTCCTGTAATTCAAACCCTTGAGCTTCTCTTTGCTGGCCTCCAATAGGTCGCAGCCATTTTCCAGCTAGCTTCTCCCTGTTGGGGTTAAGAACAGAGGCAGTAGATGAAAATCCAATTGCCGATTTTTTTTCGGAAGATGGACTGCACGCAGTCATTACGCCAAAAAGAGTTAATAGAATTGATTTTTTCATATTTGTGTCATTTAAATTGTAAAGAGTTATAAAAAATTCATCGCCCCCATTAAATTCTACACATTAATTTATTATTGCTTTTTGACTCAATGTTATGGTACAAATGTAAAGGCTTATTGTGAAATATAACACTGAATACGAGTCATATTATAACTAATAAATTATAGTATTTTCACTAATTACATCAATACATTAGCACAATCATCTTTACTGTCATATAATAAAAAAATGCGGCAATATCTTGCCGCACGGGGGTATTTAAACCAAAACACTAAGGATGAAAAGTTAGTATTTCTAAAATGGATATGACTGTGAAGCTCTAACAAATTATTTTTACAATTAAAACACAAAAAATTGTGTCATACTTAGTGCTTACGATTCTTTAAACCCCATGATAAATTCAACCTTATCAATTTTTTGTTATCTCAGTTTTACAATAATTTTAGTTCAAGAAATCAATAATTAAAAACCTGGCAAAAGTTGTACTCTGCCAGGTACCCAAATTTAATAATATGATAGCGTGTAAATCCTTTGCATTGTTTCTACTTATATATTTTTGTACTTTTTATATACATCTTCAATACGTCAAATGTAAGGCGATGTTTTTTCAATATGAAATCATTTAAAGTCACATTATCACTAGTGTTGAGTAGTTTTTTAACTAATGTTCAGGGTTGATTCAATTGCAATCTGGAATTATTTATCTTTAGTATATGCCTCCTCTTCAGTGCTGTTGGCTCCCGCTGGAGAAATCACTAAATTATTAATATCAAGTTTTTTGATAATTAAAGTGTCTACACCGTTTGAAACTTGTTTAACACCTTCTGTATGATACCAAAGGAAAAGAGTATCCTGCGCAACCATCCACTTATCGTACTGTAAAGTATGAATATTCAGTGAAGTAGCCACTCCGTTGTCATAAAGTTCAAAGCCTTGTTTTTCACTTTCCATACCGGGTATAGGCTGAAGCCATTTCCCTAAAAGTTTGGTTCTTTGTGAACTAAAATCTTTGGCAGAGTCTGAATTTTTATTTCCTGAAGGCGAATTACATGCAGTTAATGCAACAAGGGAAATCCATAAGATGGTTTGTTTTTTCATAACATGTTAGATTTAGAGTTTTCAAAAATGATTATTTATAAAAATGATTATTACAAAGATTATTCTTTATTATATAAATACTTTCGTATAATTTTATATATTTTATCAGAATTATGTAAAATTAAATCATATCTATTTTAGCTTGAACAAAAACAATATAGATTTATATTGAGAATAGTGTAAAATTATCACTACAATATTTTTAAATATTAGTATTTTATTGATTACCAACTAAATACACTTCAATTACAATGTGTATTTTGTATTTTCGCAACTTACAAATGATTCCATAATTACTTTGAAAATCATTTTTCCAAATTGTAAGTATTAATTTAAATAATCAAGCATGAAAATAGTATTAAATTCTCTTTTTGCAGTACTCAAAATATTAACTGATCCCTTTATTTTATTTATTGCGATGGCTGCAATTATTATTGTTTTAAGAAGAAAGGATAAATATAAGACTGCTTGGGTGGGAGTGGCTATAGCTATATCGTCTATGTTAATAATAATGACTGGTATTTTAGGAAAACTCACAGCAAGGTATCTGCAGGAGGAATATCCTACTCAACTGCCATCTGTTTCTTCTCCTTCCGTAATTGTGATTCTTGGGGGAGGTACTGTCCGATTAAACCAAATTCAGCAAAGTCATATTATCTCCTATTCCAGGCTTATTACAGTTTTTAAACTATATAAGAGTGCAAAACAAAATAAGCAGCCATGTAAAATACTGGCCTCAGGAAACGGAAATAACAATGGCGTTTCTGAGGCAGCACTTTATGCCAGGACTCTTACCGAAATGGGAATTCCAGAAACCGATATTATAAAAGAAGAAAAGAGTATGAACACGTTTGAAAATGCTAAATATACAAGTGCAATAATAAAAAAACTACCTGCTCCCAAAGTATATCTCGTAACTTCAGGTTTCCATGTCAAAAGATCTGCCATACTCTTTAAAACTTTTGGTGTAAATACCATACCCTGTCCTTCTGATTTAATGAATACGCATCTTACACCGGTTCCCAATTCATATAACTGTACAATGACTTCCTTAATGTTAAGTGAAATAGTAGGAATATGGCAGGTTCAGCTCTATAACAGCCTAGGGCTTAATTAACAATATTTAATATATTATCCTGTTCTGAATAAGAAAATAATGATATAAAAAGCCAGCCGTAATTATCAATTACGGCTGGCAAAAAAATAAGTGAAAACCAAAGCTTATCATCAAATCCTGATAAACTATCTTCCTGAAAAAAACTGAAAACCATCTACTTATAAACCAATATTATACTATTTTACTCGGAGATTCTGAGAAATCTATCTGCTGTATTTCAATTGTATGGTTATTTGATTAAAATGCCGGAGTGGAATGACTTCTCCGGCGATAACCACAAATTAATGATAATAGAATTTTAATTATGTTAAACTACGCTCATCCCGTTTTTTCACACCATACAATTAACTATAAAATAATGCTTACCAAAAAAAGTGTGAAATTCTTTATCTATGTTTTGTATTGTAAATGTACCATCTAAATCTCATATAACAGACTAATAATCTGTAGTTTTATCTATATTCAAATGTCAAAAAAACACTATATGCCTACTCCTGATATGTCCCGTTTATTTGTTTGGCAATAGCTTCAGCATTAGAGATAAAGTGTTCTGCTAAAAGCGTGTTAATGTTATTAAGCTTACTTTGCTTTTCATTTTCTGTTGATATTTCCTTCCTAAGATTAAATCTGTTTTTAATATTTCTTTCGTTGTTAAGCTGCTCTTTAAGCTGATTAATTGTTGACACTGAAAGAGCTATTTTTTTAAGCAGGCTTTGATAATCATTTCGCGTATTGGTCATTCCACCAAAAATATCCTGGAATACTATATGTTCCGCTCGGTATATTACCTGCTTGTTAGTAATCTCAATAATATTGGTATAAGAAGGAATAGTAGACTGAGAGTCATTGTAATGCACTAAGGGTAACCTCTCTTCAAACGAAAGAATACCCGATCTTTGGTCATTCTTATTCAGGGTATATTGAGAAGAATTATTCATAATCCATTTTTTCAGAATGATATAGAGATCTTTCTTCTGTTTACCACTAGTTATGGTTTTGGTATAGGTGTAATCACCATCCGTCAGTTCTAATGTCTGAGCTTGTGAAATTGAAAAAAGAACAATAAAGAGAAATGATAATTTTTTCATGGTATAATTTTTAGCTGGTTGGTTAAAATTCGTTACTTTTTAGCTCTAGAAGATAAAAAGGCTGAAACCTTTGTCAGAGCTTCTTTTCCTGCATCTGTTTTCAAATTAAACTGATATTCATGAGGTAATACCGGATTATAATCTTTGGGATAGAATAAAGAATCAACTTTGACATTCATTTGAGCCAGCTTACGCACCAACGAATGGGATTGATTCGCTAAAGGATCTCCATTTCCCACGCTGATAAATGCAGGTGGAAATGTGGGAGAAATATAGTTATAAACTGAAGCTGGAGCAATTTTTGGATCATTCATAAAATCCTCCGTGCCGGTGTACGCCCAAAGGATCGTCTTTAAAAAACCTTTATACTTCCCCTCAAAATCAACCTGATTGAGATCGTAAGCACCACAGAATAAAATTACACCTGAAAGCTGTGCTCTTGTTATGGAAGGAAATATTTTCATTTCCGTAGCATATGAAGGTTCAGAAATAATATTGGCTAGCTGTGCGGCAATATGAGCTCCACCTGAATCACCGGCAATTATGATGGAGTCAGGGTCTACATGAAGATTTTTGTTATTATTGATAAGATAGTCCAACGCCTGATTAGCCTGAATGACCGGTGTAGGATAAGTATGTTCTGGAGCTATGGAATAATTGATAGCAACCACTGTAAATCCTTTTGCTGCAAGAATTTTACAGTAATTAGAAACATTCTCCTTACTCCCGGAAACCCATCCCCCGCCATGAATCCACATAATAGTGGGTAGCACTTTACGAATTCTGATCAGAGATTGTGGATAATATACATCAAGATAAGCGTCTTTATCATCTTTTTGATATTGCAGATTGCTTATTGTAGCAATCCCGGCAGGTACAAAGGACTGAAGGGCCTTTGCTGTTTTTTTACCATTTTTGTTGAAAGCAAGACGGATCAGCATAGCTTCAGGCCATGGACTGATCTGACAAAACATAAAGGATCCACTGCCTAAAATGATAAGGCAGATAAAGAACTTGATTGCAATCAGTTTCGTTGCCTTGAAAGCTTTGTTCATAAATATTATTTCCATGGTTATTCAGAATTATTAGTAAGATACTTTTCTAAGTTCTTTTTGTCGTTTGGGTTCCGCTGTATGATGAAAAACAATCATATCAAGATTTCTATTTAAAAAAGTGATTTCCCCATTAATATCGGTGTATCTATATTCACTATTTTCAGCAGTATATTCCGGTAAATCTATACTTTTTGTAAGTTCATGAGTCTCTCCGTCCAGATGTATGGTTACCTTATTAGTAGTATTATTGATAATAACCTCCATTTCATCCTCTGCGAATTGATCGTCCAGATAAATGTTCTTAATAATATGATTAGAATGAGTCTGTTTTTCAGCCTTAAATAATTTTGTTTTTCCAGGCTGTTCACACGCTGTTACTGAATAGATCAGTATTGTTAAAAAGAAAAGTAAATTTTTTTTCATGGCAATACATTATATAATTTGTTATGGTTAGCAACAATGACAAAATATTCATGGGGCAGTTACCCCACCATTGTTGTTAACTGTAAAGCTTGCGATGAAAATGTAGTTCCCCTACTTATCTGTGTAAATTTAATACTTATGCAATATGAAAACTATGCGATAAATGTAGATTTATATAGAATCTAATGTAAAATTATCACTACCATAAGTGTGTTTTCATACTATAAATACTTTCAGACATCATTTCTATTTCGTGTTGAGAGTAAATAAGAAATAAATAACAGAACGGAATATGGTTACAATTATAATAAAAAAGCAACCAGGAATATATCCTGGTTGCCAACCTAACCAAATCAAAAACCTATAAAAAGTCTTCTTTAAAATATCGGAATCATTTTTTGGGGATTATAAATTAATCTTTTAATAATATCTATGATAAACTCCTCTTCTTTTATAATTTCCTGGTGTGATGCCTCAACCGGATAGACCATTAATAAGTCTGAATGAGCTGTCGTTTCATTCACATTATTGCAAGCCAACTGATGGATATGATCAAAAAGCAACTGGTTTTCTTTTTCTCCCTTAACCATGGCTTTTAATAATACCATTCTTGTAAATTTCAAACGAGTAGAAATTTTTTGTCCGACAATACAATGTTCAGCCAATGCAAACTTTTTTGATGCTAAAAAAAGATCACTATCGATAGGAGCTTTAAATTCCTCACTTATTTCTTCATCACTAGGCATGGAAGAGAGCTCCATCAATTTTGCATCTTCAGCTCTGAGTATAGTATCCAACATCAATATTGTAATATTTCTGTGTCCTCTGCTTTCTAAAATCGAAGCAATCTCCAGAGCAATCTGCCCACCTAAGCACCATCCTATTAAAATATACTCTTCCTGCTGACTGGCTTTCTGTATCACTTCAATATGGTTTAGATAATACATGGCCAAATCATTAAGATTGCTTATTTTTTCATCATTATATAAGTTATAGGAATCCACCCCATAGCACTGACAATAAGGTTTTAGCTTTTCAGCAAGTCCCTTATATACTTCACATCCTGCTCCACCCGGATGGATCATAAAAGCTCTGGGTTTATCAGTAACATGGTTTAAAGCAATGACCGCTTTATATTCAGGTTCATAGTGATTGATAACCCAACTTAATTTGTTAATCGTCTTTTCATTAAAAACATCGATAACCTTAGGTTGTATCCCTGTTCGCTGATAAATTTTATTGACCAGTTTAATAGCCATAATACTATTCCCTCCCAATCGGAAAAAATCATCATGGATACTGATATGATCTGCGTCTAAACCTAATACTTCTCCGTAAA
>NZ_JAHXYI010000012.1 GCF_019970045.1 Chryseobacterium sp. GVT01B | reverse complement strand
ACAGAAGTTAAGCCCACCAGCGCCGATGGTACTGCGAAAGCGGGAGAGTAGGCCGCCGCCAGTTTTTATTTTATTTTTAAAAATCCTTTATCTTATGATAAAGGATTTTTTTTGCTTTATACACAACTTCAATCCAAAGCAAACCCAGCACAACTCGAAAGAAAACACAACTCCAAACATAAGCAATGAGTAATCAATAATGATTAATGGTTCCTGTTTCCAACCAATACCAGAGATCCTTCATCATTGATTATTTATCACTTATCATTGATAGCACTCCTTGTCATTCCGCAGGAGTCTAAACAAGCCATTTTAGATTCTATCATCAAGTATATCTAAGATTATCAAATCATTTAAGTATTAAAAATTCTGTGCTACTCCTTTGAATCTTTTAGACTCTAATAAATGTGGCTGGATTCCTACGGAATGACATGATCGTGGATATTGTAACTCACCATTTAAATCATGTGACTTATAGACAGGATAGCTTCCACAACTCATCATTTATAACTTATAATTCATCATTTATAATTCGTCTTCCCTAGCCCCGATAGTAATGGTTACCCCGGAGCAGGCACGGAACGCTTCGGCTAAGGTCAGGGAAAGAGCGGGCGCGAGGAGTATGAATGGATAGCGGGAGAATGCTCCTGAAATATATAGGCGATTAATCACTTATATAGCTCGAACTACAACGAAACTGATTTTGCAGGATGAAGAAATAAATGATATAGGTATACATTCATTAATTTATCATCAACTTTATTCAAATACCCGGGATTTTTGTTTTTTTAACTTGAAAATTGTGTAACTTAGTAATATCAAAATGATTACGAATCTAAAAATATATAGTATGAAAAAACATTTATTCCCTCTATTTTTATTGTTATTCGGTGTGAATGCACAGGCACAACAAGATTTCTTTGCGATTGCTGGAAAACAGACTCAGAGTATCACTTTCAATGATTTCCGTACCATTGATGCGGCTAATGGAACTTCCGGAGAGAAAATTTTTACGGCCGATTCTTCAGCGAAGGTATTTTCACAGACCAGAAGAGGCATTGTAGCTGAAGATAAAAGCTCATACAGTAATTCTCAAGCCATAACGATGGCTGCATTAGCCTATGATTCTTCGAATAATAATCTGGTGTATATGCCCATGTTTTCGTCTAATATTTATGTTTTAAATCCACAGACTAAGGAGATCACATTGGTAGAAAATACAGTTGCTAGGGTATCATCATGTGATATCAATTCTCATATTACAAGAATGGCAACAGGCTATGATGGAAATGTTTATGCTGTGAATAATGCCGGAACACAGTTTTTGGAAATCAGTAAAAAGAGTGGACAATATGCAGTAAATGATCTGGGGATTATCAAAGATGATTCTTCTAACGGAAGAAATTCATTTACGGCTATGGAAACTGGATTTGGTGGAGATATGATAGCTGATGCAGATAATAACTTCTATGTTTTCGCAGCTTCAGGAAATGTCTTCAAGATTCTGACAAAAGAGTTAAAAGCTAAGTTCATTGGTAAAATTGCTGGGATTCCAGATAATTATTCTGTTAACGGATCCGCTGTGAACGCTCAGGGTAAAGTGGTGATTGCAAGTGCAAAAGGAGCTGCCTTATATGAGGTAGATCTTTCAACTTTACAGGCAAAGCAGCTTCCGGGAGAACAGGGGCTGCATATTTATGATTTGGCAAGTAAATATTTTGCGAATGATAAAGCCTCCAATATCAACGCTGTGGCAACTAACCTGGATATTTATCCTACAAAGGTTGATGAGCATTATATCAATGTTCATGCTAATAAGAATGTGAAAGGTAATATTAAACTGAATATCTTTGATATGTCAGGTAAAAATGTGATGACTCAGGATCTGTCTGTAAAAGATACTTCACTGGATGAGAAAGTATATCTTAAAGGATTGGTGAGTGGAGCTTATATAGTAAATATTACTGATGAATCCGGAAAAGCAATTTTCAATAAGAAGATTCTCGTAACAAGATAATTACAAAATATCATTAAGAATATAAAGACCTTTTCAAATCAGTTTGAGAAGGTTTTTTAATGATTATTTGATATTCAATAAGTTTTATTTTTCGATATTAAAATGTACTTTTATAAAAAAATATAGATGAAACTATACTTTAATGTAGGATATATTGTAAAGGCTGGAGAAAGTTTGCAGTTGGTCATTGGTGAAGAAGGAGCTGCAGTGCATATCCATACTATGTTTTATGCTGAGAATGGAGTTTGGAAATGTGAAGTTGACAATTTCTCCAAATCCATTTCTTACCAATATCGGGTGGTTAATGAAAAAGGCAATGTATTAAGAGAGGAATTTGTTCCGCATCATCTTAGTTTTCCCCATAATTATAAGGAGTTTATAGTTTTTGACGAATGGAATAACAAAAATTTTCCTGAAAACTATTTAAATAACAAAATTCTTTACAATAAGCTTCATGATTTTGTTCCCGAAAAAATAACGGTTTTAAAAAAACATACCCATTTATTCAGAATAGAAGCACCTATATATAATCCGGATTGGAGAATTGTTCTCTTTGGAAGCACGGCATCCTTAGGAAACTGGAGTTATGAAAAAGTTATTCATCTGCATCAGACAGATTTCGGAATGTGGGAAGCTTCTGTAGAAATTCCGGAGGATGAATTGATCCAATTCAAATATTGTATTTACGATATCAAAGAAAACAGAGTCATTGATGTGGAAACCGGAGAAAACAGATTTACGGCTGCTAATCCATTAGGTGATGTTCTACAGATTGTTTCCAATCATTATTTTAGATTCAAAGGATATCAGATGTATCATGATGCCGGCGTTGCTGTTCCCGTATTCTCTTTGAGAAGCGAAGATGGCTTCGGGGTAGGAGAATTTGCAGATATTAAAAAATTAGCAGATTGGACAAGAGAAACGAATCTTGGTATTATTCAGATTCTTCCGATCAATGATACAACAGCAAACTATTCCTGGACAGATTCTTATCCTTATGCAGCAGTATCTGTTTATGCTCTGCATCCACAATATATCTCTATAGAAAAGCTTGATTATTCTTTACCGAAAGAATTAGTTGAAATGTATTTAACTGAAAAGGAGGAGTTAAATGCTTTGGATCTGATTGATTATGAAAAAATGATCGAAGGTAAGTGGAAATATCTTACCGCTGTTTTCTATGCAGAAAAAGATAAAATCTACAAAGACAAAAACTTCAAAAAATTCATCAAAGATAATGACCATTGGCTTGTTCCTTATTCTGCATTCTGTGTATTGAGGGACAAATATAAGACACCCAATTTTAACGAGTGGAAAACCCATAAAAAATATATTGCAGGAAAAATCTTGCAATTTTTTACAACGAAAAGTAAAGATTATGATTCCTCTATGCTTCATGCATGGGTACAGTATCAATTGCATGTACAGCTGAAGGATGCTGTTGATTACGCTCATAACCTGGGAATTTCGTTGAAGGGAGATCTTCCGATCGGAATTTACAGATATTCCGTAGAAGCCTGGACAGAGCCTGAATTATTCGGGATGGATTTTCAGGCAGGTGCACCCCCGGATCAATTTACTGAACTGGGACAAAACTGGGAATTCCCGACTTACAATTGGGAAGCCATGAAAGCAGATGATTACAGATGGTGGAAAAACAGGTTTAAAGCATTGGAACAGTATTTCGATGCTATGAGGATTGACCACATTCTTGGTTTCTTCAGAATATGGAGAATGCCGATTTCTGCCGTACAAGGAATTTTAGGGTACTTTTATCCGGCTGTTCCTATTGTTGTGGAGGAATTTAAAGCCTGGCAGATTCCGTTTAATTTTGACAGGTATTGCAAGCCTTTTATCAATAATCAGGTTTTATGGGACTATTTTGGAAAAGATAGCGGAAAAGCCCTTGAATTTATGAACCGCAATGTGGACGGTACCTATGCATTCAAAGAAGAGTTTGATACCCAGAGAAAACTGGCTGATTTTTTTAAGAAAAAATCATACGGTCCGCTTGAAGAACAATTGATCGCTCTATGTGCTAATGTTTTGTTTTTAGCAGAAGAGAGAAACGGGAAAACAGTTTATCACCCAAGGTTCAATGTATACAATACAGAGTCTTACAAACATCTTTCCGAACTGGAGCAGAAAAACATTTATGATCTGTATCACGATTATTTCTTCAGAAGACAGGATCACCTTTGGTCTGAAAAAGCAATGGAAAAACTCCCAGTTATCCTGAATGCTACCAAAATGCTGATCTGCGGGGAAGACCTGGGAATGGTTCCTGCATGTGTACCGGTTGTAATGGACGAATTGGCTATCATCGCATTAAAAGTACAGCGAATGCCTTCTGAAAATATTCCGTTTTATAATCCTAAGCATGCCAACTATATGAATGTAGTGACAGCATCTTCACACGACAGCTCAACCCTGAGACAATGGTGGAAAGAAGATCCTGCCCTTACACAAAAATACTTCAATCAGCAGCTGATTCAGTATGGTAAAGCTCCGGCAGACTTAAGCCCTCACCTTGCAGAGATCATCATGAAGCAGCATTTATATAATGAAGCTATGCTGGCTATTTTCCCGATTCAGGAGTTTCTGGCAACGGATGCAGAGCTCACTAATAAGAAAATTGACAATGAAAGAATTAACAATCCTGCGGTTTTCCCACATTATTGGCGATACAGAATGCATATAAAGCTGGAAGACCTTAAAAAGAAAGAATCTTTCAATGAAAAGATAGCTTTTTGGATAAAAGATAGTGGTAGAATGTAAATTTAACACCTGATTATCAATTGGTTAAAAATAATTTAAAAGAAGTTTGATCTTATGATTTAACTTCTTTTTTTTATTTGTATCAAAAAGATAGAATTAAGATATTCTGCTATATATTAACCAATTAACGACTATAGAGATGAAAAAAATATTTTTAGGATTAGCTTTTGGGTTGGGCGTTTTGACGTCGGCTCAGCATTATCCGAACAATGGTTGGGGCAATGATGGTTATTATCAGAATGGAGAAGGCTATTACAGCGATGAAGATGACAGAAATTATTTCCCTGACGATTATTATTACAATTATCCTCAGGATTATTATCCAAGTGATTATTATCAAAGCTATTATAACGACTACAGAGGAAGTATCATTAATATCGACTGGAACGGATTTTTCGTACAGAACAGATTAAGCCGCTGGCAGGTAGACCAGATCATGAGACTTAATAACCTGTATGCAAGTTTTACAGCGTGGGATAATTTCTACCGATATAATCCGGACAGATGGTACTATGACAGATTTTATGCACTGGAAAGAATTTTAGGACCAAGAGTTTTTGTTGTTTTCCAAAATAACTATTACAGAGGTTCAAGTCCTATTGTCTATTTCCAGAATTACAGGAGATCATATTATGGACCGAGATACACTGTAATGCCAAGATATAGAAATATCAATATCAATATTTACAGAGTAGACAGATCAAGATTCCGTAGAATGGATAACCCTACCTTTGATATTGTCAGAAGAGACAGCAGAAGGGACAATGGTTTCAGAAATACAAGAACTGAAAATTCAGGTGGTTTCCGTGATAATAATGGCGGCTTTAGAAGCAGTAATGGCGGGAACAGAGGAAACTCTGACAATAACGGTGGCTTCAGAAGTAACAATGGAGGATTCAGAGGGAATTCTGACAATGGAGGAACCCGTGGAAATTCCGATAATAATGGAGGTTTCAGAACCAATAACGGTGGCGGTTTCAGAGGAAACAGTGAAGTGAGAAGAGAAGCTCCCAAAAGAGAAGATAACGGTGGATTCAGAGGAAATGGAGGAGGCACCAGACAAAGATCTGAAAGTTCTGCTCCAAGCCAGCATAACCGTGGTAATAACGGAGGCTTTAGAGGGAGCTTAGTAAAGAATTAATTTTCATATATTATATTTAAGTGGTGTGAAGGGCAGGTTTTTATAATCTGTCCTTTTTTTTGTTTGTTTTTTAATTTATTTTAGTTAAAATTTAACATTATTTATGAATTTGTTAATTTAACTTGTGTTTTAATTAATAATCAAAAAGGTATAATAACAAAATAACAATTAATTAAATTTTAAAAAGATGAAAAAATTAGTTTTAGCAATAGCATTTATCGGAATGGGAAGTTTTGCCATGGCGCAACAGACTACAACTCCACAGGACAGACAGGCAAGAGCCGTAGAAATGAAGCAAAAAATGGAGCAGAAACAACAGGAACGTCTTGCAGAAATGCAAAAAGACCTTAATCTGAACCAGTCTCAAGTAGCTCAGATAAAAGACCTTCAGGAGAAAAGAAATGCTGAAAGGAAAGCTGAGTTCGAGAAAAATAAAGGAGACAGACAAGCTAAGATGCAGGAGATGATGGCCAAAAGAGCACAAATGGATGCTGACATGAAGAAAATTCTAAACCCTGAACAATATGATAAATGGCAGGCTGACAGAAAAGCAAAAGCAGAAAAAATGAAGATGGCAATGAAAGAAAGAAGAATGATGAAAAAGCCGATGAATACTGGAGCTGCTGACGTAAAATAACAGCCTGTAATTTTAGTTTTTTAATGTGTTAAGGATGGATTTTTTTCCATCCTTTTTGTATTAATTTTCTTTAAAACTTTTGATTTCGGGCTTTTATTCCCTATTTTTGACTATAAATTTAATACTTATGGTTAGCGAAAAAATTGCAAAATTAATCAACGAACAAATTGCCCACGAACAATACGCCGCTCAATATTATCTTTCAATGTCTGCATGGTTTTCCGGAAAAGATCTGGATGGAATTGCCAACTATTTCAGAGTACAGAGCAAAGAAGAATTAATGCACGCAGATAAAATGTTTGATTATTTGAATGATGTAGGCGGGGAAATTATCATCGGAGAAATTCCAAAACCTCCACATGAGTTCGAAAATGCTACGGATATTTTTGAGAAAGCTTTGGCCCATGAGAAAATAGTAACTAAAAGTATTTTCAATATTGTAAAAAATGCAAACGATGAAGGAGATTTTGCAACTACGTCATTCCTGCAGTGGTTTA
Source organism: Chryseobacterium sp. GVT01B (assembly GCF_019970045.1). Lineage (GTDB taxonomy): Bacteria > Bacteroidota > Bacteroidia > Flavobacteriales > Weeksellaceae > Chryseobacterium. The sequence continues at coordinate 118,550 of NZ_JAHXYI010000012.1, read as the reverse complement.
TCAACGAACAGGTAGAAGAAGAAGCCAGTGCTTCTCAATACGTAACGAAAATCAAAATGGTATGCGATAATCCATCTGCATTATACCTTTTTGACCAGGAATTGTCTCAGAGGGTATTTGTTCCTGCTACGACAGCTTAAGACTTAAACTTCTTAAAATATAAAACCGCTTTTCAACAGAATAGCGGTTTTTATTTTTATCTGAAAATCCATTAAAAACGAAAGATTGGGATTGGAAAATTTATAAATAAATAATCTGAGTTTTAAGAACCTTTTTACCCAGACGTTCAAGTATATTTTTATAACCTTCCACCTGTGCCTCGTCTTTAGTTTTTTGTTCACCAGTCTTAAAATCAACAATGATGTATCCTTCCTCACCTTTTAAAATACGGTCAGGTCTGAAGATATGACTTTCTCCGTTTTCAGAGATCATAATATCTTTTTCGTTGATCACTTCCCATTTTTCATCAAAGAATTCCGCATACGTTTTCACGATCTCCTCTAAAGTGAGCTGTATTTCATTTTTTTCCTCAAGCGTAATCTGTCCTTCCAGTGCGTAACCTTCCAATACTTTTGAAATATCTTTTTCAGTATTGATCTTAGACAAAAGCTCATGAACAAATAGCCCGATTCTTACTTTTTCATTTCGTACCTGATAGTTTTTAGACGGCGTAGCAATCTTGATAGAAGTACTTTTTTCATTGACATTCTTGAGATCCTGAATATTCTGCGTTTTAAAAGATGAACTTTTATCCTTCGAGTATTTTTTCAGCATTTCAGGATTCACTTCATACACATCAAACTCGTCAACCTGTTCCTTGTTTTTTGTTTGAAGGAATTCAAGAAGCTCAAGATTATTAGAGGTCTTATTGGCTTTCTGAAGATAGAAAAACAGCTGCTCAACAGGTCTGGTGGTCGCAACATACTGCAGACATAACCTGTCAATCATATTTTTATAAGAATTTTTACTGTTGAAAAACAGGATTTCCTCATCATAAACTTCCAGATTCTTATTAAACTGATTGATATTTACAGCTTTTAAAGCTTCATTTTCGTTCGTATCAAACCAGTTGGTAAATTCATTATCCCTGTTTTTGTTCATCATAGGAATAAAAACAATAGGGAATTCCAGCCCTTTAGACTTGTGGATCGTCATGATCTGGATCGCATCAATGTTTTCCGAAGCCTGAATGGTGTAAGAAGAAGCTTCTTCATCCCAATATTTCAAAAACTCTTTCGTACTGGCACCCGCATTCTGTGTGAAGTTGAAAAGCATTTCCAAAAAATTGAGTAAAAAGTCGGTCTCTTTCTTTTCAACAGAAAATTCGTTGATGTAATATTCTATAAAATTATACAGATTAAACCTCGGGAAATTATCCTGCTTAAGCTGCAGCGAATATTTCTGCTGAATAAACTGAAGTATTTCTTCATGGCCCTGAATATCCAGAATTTCTTTCATTTCCAATGTGAAATCCGGCATATGAATTTTTCCCAATGTATTCAGATGATACATCATCATGATCAGGCAATGCTTATTCTTAGGATTAAGTTCCCATCGCAGAAATTCAATCACAGCCTTTAATGTATTGGAAAGCTCCAGTGTAAGACCTTTATCGGAAATTGTTTTAATATTCGTTTCCCCACTGCGATATTGAACTTTTAAGCTTCCCAGCTTTTGAGAGTAGCTGAAAATATCAAAATTTCCACGACAGAGAATCGTAATGTCAGAAAATTTAAACCCATTATCCAGACATTCCTGGATATCTTTCCGCATTCTTTCTGAAGTATCATTGTAAAACTCTTCATTCGTAAGATTGTCGATCAGGTTTACCTTTACACGTCCGTCAAACTTTGATTTTGGACTTTGTTCAGCATCTTCCCCGAAAATATTTTGATGTTCTTCCAAAAGCCCTTCAGAATGGAAACGGTACAGCTCATTATTGAACTTTACAATATTTCTGGCACTTCTCCAGTTGTCCTTTAACACAAGAAGATCGGCTTCCTTCGGTGAAAATTCTTTTTTGTTGATAATATCCAGCATCAGTTTACTCTCTCCACCACGGAATCTGTAAATACTCTGCTTGGGATCTCCCACCAAAGTAAATGAAGTGTATTCCGTAGAAACGCTATGATCTCTCAGCGGAACAAAATTTTGCCACTGCAGCTCTGATGTGTCCTGGAACTCATCAAAGAAATAATGCTGAAACTGTGCCCCTATCTTTTCGTAAATAAAAGCAGAAGGTTCATTCTTAAGATTTTCATTGATCAGGATATTAAATTTAGAAAGAAGTACAAGATCATTTTCTTCTTCAATTTTTTGAAGTTCATCCTGAATATCCTTATTTACCTTTAAAGGAAGAAGAGCAGACAAAACTTTCTCTTTCTTCTGGGTTTCAATGTACAGAAGGATAAGTTTCATTCTGTGATCAAGAAGTTGGTCAAGAATCTCAAAGATCTCAGATTCTTTATGCTTTGATTTTGAAGAGGCTCCCTTCCTGTAATTGTTGATAACAGACTCTTCCTGAGTAGTAGGAAAAGGAAATCCGGGTCTTTTCTGTTGGTAAAAATCTATAACCTTTGTAAAGAAACCTCCGATTCCGTTTTTACCCTGAGCAAAATCTTCAATATCAATATTTCTTGATTTGAATAATTCAATAGAGCTGGCCGCAAGTTCTGCAGATTGTTTTTTATTGAGAACAATTTCTTTACGAAGTGTATTCTTTATTTTCTCATAATTGGCATCGTCAAAACTTTTATTGCTTTTCAGATGCTCATAGTGAATATCCTTTACAAATTCTTTTGCCGAATCATAAAGGTTTTTATTAAGATTAATTCTTTCATTATTTTCAAGGCTGTAGTCTACATAATCCATGAAAGAATTGGAGATTGTTTCATTTTCTCCGATCTGATCCAGCATTTTATCAACCGCTTCTATTAAAAAGGGTTCAGCTTCAATTTCAAGATTAAAATTTTTAGCCAGTCCCAGTTCATAAGAGAAGCTTCTTACCAGTCTTGAATTAAAACGGTCAATAGTTCCGATATTCAATGTGGAATAATTGTGGAGAACATAATCCAATAGCTTCTTGGAGCGGTCATGAAGTTCATCAATCGTAATTTTTAAACCCTGTTCTTCAAAAGCTTTCTGGATATTTTTCAGATCTGTATTCTCAGCGTAATCTTTAGCGGAGAAATTTCCCAACCAGGATAAAATTCTTTCCTTCATCTCGTTGGCTGCCTTATTGGTGAAAGTCAGAGCGAGAATATTCCTGATCGACTGCTGTTGATTAGGATAGCGGAGACAGATCATCAAAAGCCTTTGTACCAGGGCATAGGTTTTCCCGGATCCGGCAGAAGCATTGATGACTGTGTAAGAATTTTGCATTGTAAAAAGAGAATTGAGACTGCAAGTTAGCTAAAATTTAAAAGAAACTTTAACAATTTAATCAGGCTATTTAACAGTTTGGAAGGCAAAAATCAAAAAGAAATATTAAAACGCGTTAACTGTGGTTAAACTTATGGTATACATTAAAAATAATTTTAGCTTTGCTCTATAAAAAACAGCCAGTGAAACTCAAACTATTCTTTTTTTTATCCTTTATTTTTTTTATCCATACCCATGCCCAAAGTTATATATTCGGAAAGATTACTTCTGAAAATGGTGCTGAAATGGAAGACGTGAATGTAATCAATATCCGGACTGATGAAATTGTACTTTCAAACAGAGACGGCCATTTTATGATTTCCGGAAAACAAGGGGATGAATTACGTTTTATAAAAGCAGGATATGAAAGACTCATGAGGAAAGTTTCTCAGGAAAATATACAGTCTCCTATGAATATCAGCCTTGTTCGCCAAACCATTCAGATTCCTGAAGTGGAAGTAAAACAAGGCCTTACCGGAAACCTGAAAATAGATTCAAAGCTCTACAACAAGCCTAAAAAGGTTGAAAAGCTGCTCAAAGATATGGACCAATATATGGCTAAGAAATCGGACCCGAGAATATTGGCGGCAAAACCGGGAGAGTTTGTACAGCCTAAAGGGCAGGGATTCTTTATAGGAAAAGTGAAAGACAAATGGGATGATGTAGATTTGATGAATTATATCAGAGCAAGTTTAGGCGATGATTATTTTACCAATCTTAAGATCGAAAAACCTTTGATAGACCACTTTATTTATTATGTCTTTGCAGGCGGTTTTGAAAGAAAAAAAATACTGAAATACGGATTCTGTAGTGATGCAGATCTGAACAGGTTCCAACGTTTTGTTCTGACAAGAATTTCATCATACCGCGCCCCACAAACTAAAAGATAGATGGAGATGATATATACCGGAAGATTTTTATTCCTTGTGCTTTTTTGTTTCGCTTCGGGATTGTGGGCACAGCAAAAGATATCGGGAAAAGTGATCACAGGGAATGAACTGGACCTAGCTCCAGTACTCGTTGTCAATATTTCACAAGGTAAAAGCATGTTAAGTGATATGTCCGGAAAATTTGAGATTGAAGCAAAAGAAAATGATGAGATCAGATTTGTTAAAGAAGGATATTACCGTGTTGATAAGAAGATTACCAGCGAAGAAATGAATTCTCCATTGAATATTATTCTCAAAAGAATGGAAATTCAGATTCCTGAAGTGAAAATTACCTATAAGCCTACAGGAAATTTAGCAAAAGATAATCAGCATTTGAATGAATCAAGGAAGCTTCAGTCATTAAAATCAGACATGGAAGAGTATATGAAGAGCCCGCTTAATCAGCCTTTACCTACCAATGCTATTTCTAAAACTTTTACAGGACATGATTTTAATGCGGGGCAGGTCAATCTGTTTGGCGTCTTTAATGTTGTAAAGAAATTAGCTAAGCCTAAGGTCACTAAAGCGAATTATAACGAAACTCAGGATTTCCTTAAAAGAGTAAAAACTCAGGTTAATTTGAATTTCCTGAAAAAATACGGAATGGATGAGGAGCAGATAGATACCTTTATCCTCTATGCAGAAAAGACACGCTCACTGGCCAAAAGATACAGGAAGGATTTTCAAATAAGTGTTGTAGAATACGAGCTTAAAATAGCATTCGGGGAATACAGTAAAATGAATAAATTAGAAGGAACTAAAGAATAATAAAAGTTGGGGTATATGACAGAAAATATTGAAACATTTGGGCAGAGAAAATTTTTTCTTTTCCTTATGCTTCTGTGCAGTACTTTTATTTTTTCTCAGCAGACAGTAACAGGACGGATAGTGGATGATAATGGGGAAAACTTGAGTAAAGTGATTGTTATCAACATGTCTTCCGACAAAAAAATATATTCTGATTCAGAGGGTGTGTTTTCTATAGAAGCCAATCCTAATGATGAACTTCGGTTTGTAAAAGAAGATTTCAACAGAACGTCCAGAAGAGTTCTTATCAATGGTATTAATCCTCCCTTATTCATTACACTTTATCAGATTCCGAGAGATGTAGGGGAAGTAAAGATTGTAAAAAAACTTACGGGAGATCTGGAAACAGATTCAAGGATTGTGGCAAAAGTAGATAAAGGAGAACAGGTGAGAGATGCTGTAGGACTTCCGCAGCCGGTGGGAAAAATGAGAGAAAAGCCGGCCGAAGTGAAAAGTGTTCTTTTGCCGATACTCTTAGGAAATCTGAATGTTCAGGGAGTGTATGATCTGATAAGCGGTAAAGCCAGAAGACAGAAAAGACAATATAGATATGATGATCTTCAGGAACATGTGGCCTGGATTCGGGACAGGATTGATGATGATTACTTTGTAAAAGCAGGAATTCCAGCCGACAGAATTTCAGAATTCATACAGTTTTCATTTTTAGCAAAGCCTCAGGTACGAACGTATGTAAAAGCAAAAAATCTTTCCGGTGTAATGCTGAGGTTAGAAGAAACAGCACCTCTTTTTATACAAAGATTGAAAGAGAATCAAAAGTAGTTTAAATGTTAAAGAAATCTTAAAATATTGGAATGGTAATTGATACAATCTAAGTAACAACAACCCAAATTCACAAGTTTTATGAATAAAAACATTTTTGCAGTAGCTATAGCCGCGCTGGGTTTCATAATCGGGCTCGGGTTTTTAGGAAATGCCATTAAAAACAGAAACAAATCTGAAAATACGATTTCCGTAACAGGTCTCGGTATAAAACAGTTTACATCTGATCTGATCATCTGGTCCGGAAGTTTTTCAAAAAATAATGCTGATCTGAAATCGGCTTATGACGAGCTGGCGACAGACAGAAAAGTCATCAATGACTATCTGCTTTCAAAAGGAATACAGCAGAAAGAGATTGTATTTTCTTCCGTGGATATTCAAAAACAGTTCAGAAGTTATAATGATGCCAACGGAAACTATGTCCAGGGCGAATTCTCCGGTTATAATCTTACCCAAAAAGTCTCTATTGAAAGTAAAGAAGTAGGCAAAATAGAAAATCTTTCCAGAAATATTACAGAAATTATCAATCGCGGAATTGAATTCACTTCATCTTCACCAGCTTATTTTTATACCAAACTTGCTACCGTAAAGCAAGAAATGATTGCCAGTGCAACAAAAGATGCCAAAGAACGTGCTGAGAAAATTGCGGAAAATTCGGGGAGCAGCTTGGGGAATCTAAAGAAAGCAACAATGGGAGTGATCCAGATTACAGCACCCAATTCTAATGAAGATTATTCCTATGGTGGCACGTTCAATACTTCATCCAAAGAAAAAGAAGCCAGCATTACAATAAAACTGGAGTACGAGGTAAATTAACAGAAAAGTTTATACAGCTCCAGATTAAGAATTAAGCTTAACCCAAAAATACTACACAACCATCTGTGAAAATCTGTGCAGATCTGTGGTTAAAAAAATAAACGCCGGAGAAAGATTCCGGCGTTTTATATTTTTAATGATAAACAATATCGTAAATTTCCTTTTTCGCTTCCTCCATATTTTCAGGAGTATAATTGGCGAGCAGCCATAATTTCAAAGACTTTTTTCCCTCACCATAGCTCGGCTGAATATGGGTGTCATCAATCAGACTAAAATTATTTCTCTGATAAAAAGAATAACGTCTTGCAGCATCTTCACTCAAATCTGCAGGTTCAATTTCTAAAATAACACCCGGATAGTTTTCTGAGATATGATTGATGATATGAGAACCCAGTTTCTTACTTCTGAATGCTTCAAATACTTCAAAATGCTCCACAAAAACAAAGTTACTGAGCTCCCACAAGATGAGGTAACCAATAGCCTCCGACTCATGAATAACAGACATAAACTTTACATGCGGATTAGAAAATAAGCTTGTAAACTGTTCTTTATCTCGTTGCTCATCTACGGGAAAAGTAGTGGTGTAAGAAGTATAGATTTCCTGAACTCTATGATCTTCAGCAGTTGTGATCGGTAAAAATTCCATAATTTATAAATCAAAGACGCTAGGTCTTCTGGTGATAAAAATATCTTTAATCCAAAGGGTGAATGCCAATCCCAAATAGATCAGAAAGAAGAAGCCAGCTGTGGCAAAAGTAGAGTAGATGAAGAAAATTCTCAATTTTGAAACTGGAATTCCCAGCTTGGCGCCCGTTCTTGTCAGTACACCAAACCACTCTCTTTCCATTTTATGACGGATATTACTCAGCATTTCCAGATTGTTATTTAAAAGTTTAAATCCAATACTGCAAGTTAAGGAATTTTTTTGATAAGGTTTTTGTATGATACTATCTATGAAGAACTATTCTTTTAAAAGTTTAAATCCAATCCCACATGCTAAACAGTTTTTTTCTTCACAATAAGTTTTATGATGATAGATCAGACTTTGGCTTTCCAAAGCATTAGTAATATTGAGTCCGAGTTTTTTCCATCCTGTAATGATGGTGTTTTTTTCAGGAGAAACAGTTTTATATAGCTCAATAATTTCATCAGCAATTTCTTCACGATGATATCTGTGATAAGTATATTTTAAAGGAAGAACAGTATTCAAAATAAGAAGATCAATGAAATCCTTGCTCAATGTTTTGGGCTGTGCTTTTGAAATATTTCCAAAATTAAAATGAAAATCCCAGTATTCAGAGGCTTTTATAGATTTAAAGATATCATACAGCTGATCCGCATTTCTGGCCTCCATGATTTTAGAAAACAGATTTTGATGTTTGTAAAGGTCCGCCAACTGAGACAATCGGATGGTAGGAAAGTTTGGAGGTCTTAATCTTAAAAACTTAGGATGAAACTTCAGATCTGAAATCGAAAATTTGGCTTTAATGAAATCAAATTCCCTTTTCCATATTTTCATCTGTCCATCTTTCGGATCCTCGAGCCATCCCGAAATTCCAAATAATAAAGCTTCCAGCTGAAGGGGATTCTGGCGGATTTTATTGATAATACTGTAATCCAGACTTTCAGCAATCTGCCGGAAAATATGGGCATTGACTTTTAATCCGAATGAATAAGCAAAACTGTGAAATAGAACGGCTTCAAAATTATTTTTATACCGGATTAAACTCTGTTCAAGTTCTTCAGATTTTTCGTCCAGTTTTTTCAGGATATTCTCTTCATGGAAGTTGACAGGTACTTTTTTAGGATCAAAGATTTTTTCACAGGGAATAAATTCATTTCCATTAATGAGATCTTCATATTTCAGGATGATATTTTCATCGATATGATTTTTCAGTTCCAACGTTGGAACCTGCTTTCCGGTAAGCTCTTGAATGTCTATGTCATGCTGAAGTACAACATGCAAAATGATATTCTGATAATTGGGATCCTGAGAATGATTGTGGAAAATCCAGTCTGAGGAACGAACATGCAGTTCTATGTTTCCTGCGAGAAGTAAGCCGTTGATTTTGATTTTAGCATCCAGAAAATCGGGGCCGGCATTTTTATTCCATTTTCCGAAATGGGTGATCTCAACGGAATTTCCTTCAATATCCTTGAAGTCAAAATTTTTGAAAACCTTATAGTTCCAAAGATATTGAAGTAGTTTTTCCGTCATAAGTGTGACGATAAATATAATAGAAATATTATACTTTCGTCAGCTCCTTATTAAAGTTTTCTATAGTCGTTCTATACATTTTCTCATAAATAGGAAGAATGTTTTTCAAATCGAATTTTATAGCCTGATCTTTCGCATTTTGCTTCATTTTGGTTAAAAGTTCATCATTGCTCAACAATTTGATGGTGTAGTTGCTCATAGCCTCCACATTTCCGATTTCAGCAAGGTATCCTGTTTCACCCTGAATATTCACTTCAGGAATTCCACCTGCATTGGAACTGATTACCGGAGTATAAGCGGCCATTGCTTCCAAAGCTGCCAGACCGAAACTTTCCTGCTCGGAAGGAAGAAGAAAGACATCAGAAAGCTGTAAGATTTTATACAGATCATTCACCTTTCCTAAAAGACGGATTTTTGAGATAAGATCCGGGTTTTCTTCTAAAAACTGATTGACTTTTTCCATATCTGGGCCCTCACCAATGATAATCAGTTTGGATTTTACCTTTTTTTCTACATTCTTGAAGATCTGAAGAACTTCATCCACACGTTTTACAGGACGAAGGTTGGATACGTGAATCAGGATTTTTTCATCAGGATTGGCAAACTGTGTTCTCTGGCACTCAGAGCAGTCATCAAATTCAGAATTATCAATAAAATTGGTAATCACCTGAATTTCTTTTTTGATGTTGAAAAACTGAAGCGTATCTTTTTTCAGACTTTCAGAAACTGAAGTAATAGCATCTGACTGGTTGATGGAAAATTCTACAGCATGTTTATAACTCGGGTGCTGGCCTACAAGGGTAATATCTGTACCGTGCAGTGTAGTCACCAATGGAATATCATTATTGTCTTCCTGAAGCATTTGCTTTGCTGTAAAAGCTGCATATGCATATGGAATGGCATAATGTGCATGAAGAAGATCCAGTTTATATAGATTAACAACTCTATAGATCATCGAACTTAACGCAATATCATAAGGCTGATACTGGAAAAGCGGATAAGTCTGAACATTTACTCTGTGGAAGAAAATGTTCGGGTTGGTAATGTCTAATCTTGCAGGAAGTGCAGAACTGATGAAATGTACCTCATATCCTTTATTGGCAAGAGACATTCCTAATTCTGTTGCTACAATTCCGCTTCCTCCATATGTTGGATAGCAAAGTATGCCTATTTTCATTAGATTATTGTTGTTTGATGTTGTATTATTTGGTATTTGCTGAGGTAACTGCATTCAGATCAATCCCTATTCCTGGTTTCAGCTGATCATTAACCAGCACAGGAAGTTTTCCCCATATTTTTGTTTTTCCGTTTAAAGCATCAGCTGCAGCGTTCATAGAGTCATCATTGTTTTCATAAGAAACAAGAACGGTTGAAACTTTTGAAATATCAATATCTTTTAATGCGTAAGCACTTCCGAATACATTCAGAATTACATTTTGATTTTTGGTAAGATCAGAAAGCACCTGCTTAGATTCTGCTGAAACTTTATAAGGTTTGTAAGCTGTTGAATTATCTTTATGGAAACCTACAATTACTGTTGATCCCGCTGGAATAGTATTTATTTCACCCGCTTTTTTGATAATTACATTGTTACCCAATCTGCTGGCGAAAGTCTGATAAGGGGCTTCTTCCAAAGGAACATAATAAAACTGTTTTCCTGTAAGAGGAAGTAATTTCTTCTCATCCTTTAATAAAGTCAGTGCATTGGAATAAAGATTCTGTACCAACTGAATATGAGAATTATTATTTAAATCAGCATTGATGTTTTCCGGATTTTTTGGTGTGTATTGCGTAAGGCCAAGGAAATACTTGGTCAACAAGATTTTTTTCACACTTTCTTCTACTCTGGATTGAGGAATTTCTCCCTTATCAATGGCTTTCTGAATCAATTTTTTACCTTCAGAAACGCCTTGTGAGAAAAGCATAATATCATTTCCTGCTTTAAAAGCCATAGCATCCAGTTCGCCTGGTTTGTATTTATTGGCTACAGCACCCATATTTAATGCATCGGTAATGATTAAACCTTTATACCCAAGCTTGTCTTTCAATAATCCTGTAATAATATTTTTGGAAACAGAAGCAGGAATTCCTTTTCCGGATTCTAAGCTTGGAACATATAAATGAGCAACCATTACTCCTCCGATTCCTTTATTCATCAATGCTTTGAAGGGCGCAAGTTCTATTGTGTTAAGCCTTTCCATCGAGTGGGAAACCACAGGAAGATCAAGGTGTGAGTCTGTGCTGGTATCTCCGTGTCCCGGGAAATGTTTAATTGCTGCTAAAATATTGTTATCCTGAAGACCATTAGAATAGGATAGGGCAGAGCTGATTACATTATCTACTTCAGAACCAAAACTCCTGTTACCGATAATAGGATTATTAGGGTTGGTATTTACATCCACTACAGGAGCAAAATCCCAGTTGATTCCCATTCTGTGACAATCCTCAGCAATTTTTGCGGCCATCTGATACACAAGGTTTTTATCCTGGATAGCGCCCAATGTCATTGCCCATGGAAATTTGTGAGCAGTGGCTATTCTCTGATAGAGTCCCCATTCTGCATCCATACCAATCATTAAAGGAACTTTTGATTTCTGCTGAAATTCATTGACCAGATTGATTTCCCTTGCGGCATCATCCTGCATTAAGATCAGACCGCCTATTTTATCATTTGCAACAATATTTCTTACCTGGCTGATATAATCTTCACCTTTATTGGTATAAAGTGCCACAATAAAAAGCTGTCCTAGTTTTTCATCCTGAGAAAGATTTTTATAGGTTTTGTCAACCCATTGCTGAGCCTTTTTCAAATCTTCCTTAGAAGAATTTTTAGGCTGATATTGGGCGTTCACCTTAGGACTTATCAATGCGACAATAAAGAGTGAAGTATATAATAATTTCTTCATGACTTTTTGAATAAGAACAAAAATACAATTAAAAAAATGAGGAAAACAAAGTTTTTGAGATTTTTGGTATATGATTTGAATACGCAATATAAATAATAACTAAACTTTAATAAGAAATGAAAAAAATACTTCTCTTTTTATTCCTGGGCGCTGTAGGGTTTACTGCTTATAGCTGTGATAATAGTGATGACACTGTGGTACAGGGAACAGATTATGATACTATAAACCAGTCGTTTGATATAAGTCCTAGTTTTACTAGAGTCGATGATAATCTTTACAGATGGAGCGATGATTTTAACAGCCCATTAGTACAGTCTGATATGGTTCTTATTTATATGCAGATTGGAACTGATGGAGGTTCTCCTACTTGGAAACTTCTTCCATATACTCGTTATGTAGGGAATACAAATAATGATGCTGTAGATTATATTTTTGAATTCAGTAAATTTGCTGCTACTATTAATATTAATTCTACTGCTGCATTTAGTTTAACAGCTAATCCATCTTACTATCAGAATAAAAATTTCAGAGTCCTTATTCTTCCTGCTAATGGAACGGGTACTGGTGGTGCAAAAGCAGCTAAAGGTAATGTAGTAGATTACAATGATTATAAGAGTGTAATTAAATATTACAATATCGATGAGTCTAAAATCAAGACTAAATAATTTAGAATATCTTTTCAGTTTTTTATAATTAAAAAAGCTCCGGGAGAAATCTTGGGGCTTTTGATTTTTAATGACCGGTTATGATTATAAATCGATGAATGATTTTAACCGTATAATTCAAGTATTTGTATAAAAAGGATGTAAGGTTGTGGATAGCCAATTGAGGAACAATTTGAGTACTTTACGTGCAATCAGTAATAGTAAAAATAAAAAGCTTCAGAATTTCTGAAGCTTTTGTTGTATTTAGTTATCATTGTCATCCAGAAGATGGCCAAAGAAATCTTTTTTTGTTTGCAGATATCCTTTGCTTATTTCGTTTGCAGGAATCTGTAGCGGTACTCTTGAATTAAGGTGAATATTGCTGTCTACCACATATTTTACCTTTTCAGGATTATTGGTGAGAAGGTTGATATCTTTTACCTCCAGCAGATTAAGGATTTCAATGGCTACACCAAAGTTTCTGTCGTCTGCAGGAAGTCCCAGTTCAAGATTGGCCTGTACGGTGTCCAACCCTTTTTCCTGTAGGGAATATGCCTTCAGCTTGTTGATGATCCCGATGTTTCTTCCTTCCTGGCGAAGGTAGATGATAATTCCACCGTTTTCATGGATGTATTTCATGGCAGCATCCAATTGCTGGCCGCATTCACATTTTTTTGAATGGAAAACTTCTCCGGTAATACATTCTGAGTGGAAACGAACATTCACTGGTTTTGAGAAATCTGTATTTTCTGCAACAATAGCCATATGAGGCATCCAGTCGTTGACGTTTTCGGAGAAAGCTATCATTCGGAAAGTACCGTGTTCTGTAGGAACATTGGCTTCCGCCTGAATTTTAATCATTGATAGTTCAATTAGTTTTTAACTTCCTGGCAAAGCATCTTCAATAACAGAGATATTGGTTTTTAAACGAACCAGATATCTGTTGAGAACTTCATCGTCATCTCTGTCAAGATTCTGTCTTAGCTTTTGAATTTTTTTGTATGATTTTTCAAAGCTTTTAAGGGCTCTGCTCTTACCGGCAGAATTACTGGCATCAATAGCATATAAATAATTCTGAAGGCTGTATTTCAAACTGGTAATCTCATCATTCAACCCATTGTTTTTAAACTTGGGAAAAGTGGAGATCATATTTGAAATTTCAGAAGCATTTACATTTTCTTTAACATTGATATTAAAATTCTTCTTTGAGCCTCTGTCGGAATCAGAACCTTTGGTATCACTATAAAAATTATTTGACAACGGGGAAAGGTTTAGTTTTTCCGTTGCGCAGGAAGATGTTAATATGATAAGTACTCCAAGAAAAATTAATCGTTTCATTTCTGTTGCCCTTTTTGATAAAGGATTGGGTTAAGACTTTCATCGTTATACATTTTCATTTGTTTGTATACTTTCATCTTAACGTTACCGTTTTCAATATCAGCAAGCAACTGATTAATAGAAGTTGAAAGGTCCTCTTTCTGAGTAAGCAGAACATCCAGTTTAGCCTGGCAGTTGTTTCTGTGTTCTTCAGAAGCAGATTCTCTATTCGCTTCTAACGACATATGATAAACCTTTAATGCAAGAATTGATAATCTGTCTACTGCCCAAGCGGGAGTTTCTGTATTTATTTTTGCGTCAGATTTAGGAGTTATATTTTCAAACTTAGTAAGGAACCAGCCGTCAATATATTCTACCAGATCAGTTCTTTTCTGATTGGAAGCGTCTATTGTTCTCTTGAGTTGAAGAGCTTCAGCCGGATCAATATTTTCATCTCTAATTATATCTTCCAGATGCCATTGAACGGTATCAATCCAGTTCTTTGCATACAAAATCCGTTCCAAAGTATCTTTTTCGAACGGGTTATTAATTAGAGTGTTAACGTCATCAGACACGTGATAGTCTTCAATAGCTTGATTGAAGACTTTCCATGCAGTCTCAGTAAATTTCATTAATTCTAAGGAATTTTAGTTGCTTGGAGAATTATTATCGTTCGAAGTTGGTTTTTTTTCAGAACCAGGCTTGTCTTCTTCTTTTACTGCATCTTTAAATTCCTTGATTCCTGAACCTACTCCTCTCATTAATTCCGGAATTTTCTTTCCTCCAAAAAGTAATACCAAAAGTATTGCTACGATAAGGATATGTTGCCAAGATAAGGCAAGTATTGTTAGTGTATTCATCTCTTAAAATTTTTGCAAAGTTACACTTTTTTTAATATGAAATCCAACCTAATGGATCAACTGGTGTACTTCCGTTCCATACTTGGAAATCAAGGGTATAAGCGCCATCAAAATCCTGAGCTATAGTACCTATTGCCGTTCCAGATGAAACCTGCTGTCCCTTGGAAACATTGGCATTGGATAAGTTGGAATAAATAGTAAAATACCCTCCGTGTTTGATTATAACAGTTTTGGTACCATCACTGCTTGCTACAACCGAAGACACAGTTCCCGGGAATACAGATTTAGCACGTGTACCTGAAGGTACGGAAATTTTAATACCTGTATTGTCTTCAGAGATATTTTTGAAAACCGGGTGCTGCTGTCTTCCGAAACGGTGGGTGATTTGTCCGGCTCTGTCTGCAGGATAACCAAGTCTTCCTCTATTATCTGCAAAGCTGTTTCCGGTAGCGGTGGAAACTCCGTAGCTTGTCATTGCCTTTGTTTCAGCAGCTTTTTTCTCTTCTTCTTTCCTTTTCGCAAGGGCAGCTTCTGCGGCTCTGGCAGCTGTCAATTTATCAGCAGCTTCCTTAGCTCTTGCATTGGCTTCGTCTGAAGCCTTTTTAGCCGCTATTCTTCTGGATTCATCTCTTGCATTAGCCTCTGCTTTGGCTGCAT
Organism: Chryseobacterium sp. GVT01B; assembly: GCF_019970045.1. Classification (GTDB taxonomy): domain Bacteria; phylum Bacteroidota; class Bacteroidia; order Flavobacteriales; family Weeksellaceae; genus Chryseobacterium. The sequence continues at coordinate 103,196 of NZ_JAHXYI010000012.1, read as the reverse complement.
CTTCACTACGTTTTCTTTCTTCTTCAGCTCTTTTTGCTGCCAGCTCTGCTGCTCTCTTAGCTTCTGCTTCTGCAAGTCTTCTTTCTCTTTCAAGGGCTTCTGCTCTTGCTTTAGCTTCTGCTTCAATTCTTGCTTTTTCTCTTTCAGCGGCTAGTTTTGCTAAACGTATTTTTTCTGCTTCTGCTTTTCTTCTTGCTTCTTCCTCTGCTTTAGCAATTCTGATTTCTTCAGCAATAATAGCTCTGATCTGTCCTTCCAATGCTTTAGACTGAACTTGTTTTTGTTTAAGTTCAGCGGTAAGTTTGGATTCGTTTTTCTTAAAATCAGTTACCAATTGCTCTTTTTGGGCCCTTTCAGCATTGATCGTCGCCAAATCCTTCTGTTGGTTTACCAGAAGGTTTGCTTTCTCTTTTACAGAGTTTTGTCTTTGTGCAATTGTTTTTTTGATCAGGTTGGCAGCATCTGTAATTTCAGCAGCTTTTTTATCCTGATAATCTGAGTATTGTTTAAGGTACTGTACTCTACGTATAGCTTCCCCTAAATTCTTGGCAGATAGAATAAAAGTTACTTTGTTCTGTACGCCTTTATTTTTATAAGCATTCACCAAAACCTCAGCATAGTTTTTTCTCAACACAGCCAGTTCTTTGTTCTGACGATTGATTTCCAGCTGACGTAAATAGATATCATCCTCAATGAATCTTTTTTCTTTCTGAGTATTATTATACACTTTCTCTCTTAAAACCAATTTTTGGTTCACATTGGAAAGGTAGGCTATAGAAAGCTTAGATTCACTTCTGGTTTTGGCTAAATCTGAATTTATTTGTGCAATTTGTTTTTTAAGTTCGGCATTCTGCTTCTGCAGCTGTTCTTTGTTCTGCTGTCCCTGGTGCAGTCCAAACATCAAAACACCTATTAAAAAGCTAAATTTTCTAATCATTTAATCTCAATTTTCTTATAACTGGATGGTACAGAATAAGGTGTTTCCATCCTCGAAAAGTCAAATTTCGTATTTTCCATTAAGATCTGACTAGATTTTGAGCCTTTTATAATTATTTTAACATTTTTTGGAAGGCGAATTCCTTCATACTCATTCCAGTCACTATACGAAACATCAAGTTCGTCTGAGGACAGAATATCTTTTAAGTTGACGGACAATAAATCGTAATTAGTGTCGTATTGAAGTGCAATTTTATACTCTCTGTTTTTTTCATCCGTCATTATTTTCTGATTGATATTAGAAACCATTTTGAAGCCTTGTGCATTCTGTGTCAGATCAAATTGTCTGTCATTTATTTTGACAAAAGTTCTTCCTAAAAGGATTTTCTCCAAAGATTTATAATCAATGAAATTAACATTCAGTAAATTATTAAGATAATCAAAGTCAGAATCTATATAGGTTTTATTGATCTTATCCTGACCTTTTATCCCTTCCGGAGTCGCAATACCTCTGGCCGCATTGATGAATAATGCTCTCAGATTCATCCACACCTTTTTATCATTTTCGATATAAACAGTGGCATCCAGGGTAGGAACATAACTTCCTGTTTCTACACGGACTTTACTGTCAATCTTGATCTGCTCAAATTTGGGTGGAATCAATACATGTTCGAAAAAAGTGAGTTTGTCTCTCACCGGCTGGTTTACATCTTTTGGATTTCCATTGTCTTTATCTGATGTTGTAGCAATGCTGTCCCGTGTCTGATCTGTACCATTTTGAACTTTGGTACGGGTCTTACAGGATGATAGGACAAGAAGCAGTAAAAGAAGGGGAATCCAATTTTTCATGTATTTATATTTAATTAAAAAATACGGTGCAATATTAACGCCAAACCACACAAAACATTTTGTGTGGCCTGATGATATCTTGTTTAAGTTGAAATAATTTCTACTATTTTATTTAGATAGAAAATCTAAAACGGAATAATCTCCCAAAGAAATTTCTCTGGCTACTCCGAAATATTGTGCAGAATTACCGATCATAGAATTGGAAAGGTTTCCATGATTGATTCTGGTGTTTTCCTGAATCAGGGAGTTTTCAATATTAGAATTAATAACTGTTGTATTGTTTCCTAATGAAACTCCAGGTCCTACTTTTGAATTGGAGATTTTTACATTTTCACCAATGAAGCACGGCTGAATAATCAATGAATTTTCAATTACAGCAGAAGCAGGGAAATTTTTCATTTCCTCTCTTTCATATTCAAGGATTTTGCTGTTGGTTTCTACAGTGGCATTTTTGTTACCGCAGTCCATCCAGTCGTTTACTTTTCCAAGAGTAAACTTCGCTCCCTTAGATCTAAGGTTCTCAAGTGCTGTTGTCAATTGATACTCACCTCCGTTTTTAATATCATTGTCCATGATATAGTTGATCTCTTCCATTAGTTTTTCAGCACTGTTGAAATAATAAATACCGATGATGGCAAGATCTGAAACGTAAGTCGTTGGTTTTTCAACAAAATCTGTGATAAAACCGTAGTTGTCTAATTTTACAACTCCGAAAGCAGATGGATCTTCCACGCTTTTTACCCAGATCACTCCATCAGAATTTTTGTCTAATTGGAAATCTGCACGGAAAAGAGTATCTGCAAAAGCAATAACGATATCTCCCTGCATAGACTGTTCAGCACATTTAATTGCATGAGCCGTACCAAGGGGGTCGTTCTGATAATATATGCTTCCTTTTGCTCCCAGCTTTTCAGCAATCTGAATAAGGGATCTTTCGATCTCAGGACCAAAATCTCCGATGATAAAAGCTACCTCTTCAATATTTTCTCCTGCAACTTTAGCAATATCTTCCACCAATCTCTGTACGATAGGTTTTCCTGCAATAGGAATAAGCGGTTTTGGAACTGTCAGTGTATGTGGACGTAATCTGGAACCACGTCCAGCCATTGGGACAATAATTTTCATAAATTATATGTATAAAAGATGTTTTGTTAGTTGTTTTTAATATTTAGGTTAAAGATAATAATTAAAACCTTTGAGGAGTTATGATTTATATCTTTTTAAATAATTGTTTAAATTAACAATAGGTTTGTTTACAAGCAAAATAAAGACCAAAGTTTAATTCTTCCTGATTCTCGATAAAATCAGGTTTTTTTCGGAATAAATCAAAATTCCGGTAAAGGTCAAAAAGAGTAAATTACTTGTTAGAATATTATAGTTGAGATACTTTACAATGATGAAGCTAAAAACACCAAGCAGTATCAGAAAGAAAGACATTTTCTTCATTCTGTAAGGAATAGGATAATATTTCTGGCCCAGCAGATAGGATACAATCATCATAATAACATAGGCACCGAACGTAGCCCATGCAGAACCGATCATACTGTGATAATAAGTTAGTGCTAAAAGATTGAGACCAATATTTATTCCTGCTCCAAGCCACGAAATAACAGTTCCTACACTGGTTCTGTCCGTTACTTTATACCAGGTGGAAAAGTTATAATATATTCCGAAGCATAAATTGGCAATAACAATAATCGGAATGATATCTATAGCGATCCAGTAAGATTTGTTGGGAATAAAAACCTCTTTTAGCCAGGATATATTGGCGATAATTCCTAATGCTACGGCACAGGCAAAAAAGGAAAAGTATTCTGCTACTTTAGCATATGTTTTTTTAGCATCACCTTTATCCATTTGTTTAAAAAAGAAAGGCTCAATACCCATCCGGTATGCCGTGACAAATAAGGTCATCAGTACAGCCAGTTTATAGCAACCGCCATAAGCGCCAGCTTCTTCATCTGAAATGTGATTTCTCTGGATGGATTTATCAAAGTTTTCATTGACCATAAAGGCCAGACCAGCCAGCATGAGTGGAAAAGAATATTTAATCATACGCCCGAACAAAGAGGTTACAAACTGAAACCTTACTTTTAATATAATAGGAAGGAGTAATAAAACCCCTAAAGCACTTCCTGCCAGATTACTGAAGAATGGATAATCCACATTTTGGTCCAAGCCAAAACTTTTGGATATGTTTTCCGGAATCCAGAAGAATAACGCCGCTGTAAAAACAGCCTGAAATATAGCCTGAACGACTCTTACAGCTGAGTATTTGATAGGTTTATTATGAAAACGAAGCCATGCAAATGGAATCACAAGTAAGTTATCAAAAAACGCAATCAAAGCAAACCACCTGATATATTCAGGATTATCATGATAACCTAAATAATCTGCAATAGGCTGATTGAGCAAATAGCACAAGGCAAGAAAAACTGTAGACGTTGAAAACAAAAACCAGAATGAAGTATTGAAAGTTCTTTTTTCATTATCCTCTTCCGCTGAAAAACGGAAATAAGCAGTTTCAAAACCGAAAGAAAGAATGATATTAACAAAAGAAATCCACGCATACAGCTGGGTGAAAATCGCAAAACCTTCATTGGGAATTTTATAGATCAAAAGTGGATTCAGGATGAATAAAATAATTCTGGGTGCTATAGCCCCCGCTCCATAGATGATTGTCTGCCCTAATAGTTTCTTATACAAAGTCGAAATTTTTTACAAATGTAAAACTTTAAGTATTCGTTTGGTGATTTTGGGGTGAATTAAAACATAAAATCTTAATTTTACGGGGAAATAAATTGAAATGAAAGTTCTTATAAAAAACGTAAATATCGTCAATGAAGGGAAAGTCTTTGAAAGCGATGTCCTAATAGAAAATGACCTAATCTCCAGGATAGCTGCTGGTATTTCTGAAGAAGCAGATCAGATTATTGATGGTTCAGGAAAGTGTCTTCTTCCGGGTGTGATTGATGATCAGGTGCATTTCCGTGATCCTGGACTTACGCATAAAGGAGACATTGAAAGTGAATCAAGAGCTGCTATAGCCGGTGGAGTAACCAGCTTTATCGATCAGCCTAATACAGTACCAAATGCTGTTACTCAGGAACTGTTAGCAGATAAATATGAGATAGCTTCCCAAAAAGCGTATGCCAACTATGGTTTTATGATGGGAGGAACCAATGATAATCTTGAGGAGGTTTTAAAAACAAATCCAAGAAATGTTCCCGGAATCAAACTATTCTTAGGTTCATCTACAGGAAATATGTTGGTGGATAACCCGGAAACCCTGGAAAATATTTTCAGCAATACCCAAATGCTGATTGCTGTGCACTGTGAAGATGAAGCTACCATCAGAGCCAATACTCAAAAATACATGGATGAATATGGGGATGATATTCCTGTAAAATTCCATCATTTGATCAGAAGTGAAGAAGCATGTTATATTTCTTCTTCCAAAGCTATTGAACTTGCCGAAAAAACAGGAGCCAGACTTCACGTTTTCCACCTTTCGACAGCAAAGGAAATGGAACTTTTCAGAAATGATATTCCTTTAAAAGATAAAAAGATCACTGCTGAGGTGTGTGTACACCACCTGACTTTTACTAATGAGGATTATGAAACAAAAGGCGGACTTATCAAATGGAACCCGGCTGTTAAAACTCAAAATGATAAAGATGCTCTTTGGGAAGCATTGTTAGATGACAGAATTGATGTTATCGCTACAGACCATGCTCCACATACTGCAGAAGAAAAGAATAATGTATATACAAAATGTCCTTCAGGAGCTCCTTTGGTACAACATTCATTAGTAGTAATGCTTGAAAACTATAAAAACGGTAAAATCTCCCTTGAGAAAATCGTTGAAAAAATGTCTCACAATCCTGCTATCCTTTTCAAAATTGAAAAAAGAGGTTTCGTGAGAGAAGGTTATAAAGCAGATCTGGTTTTAGTTGATTTAAATGAAAACTGGACGGTTTCCAAAGATAATCTACTGTACAAATGCGGCTGGAGTCCCTTAGAAGGAATGAATTTCCATTCTAAAGTTACCCATACATTTGTTAATGGACATCTGGTGTATGATAATGGTACAATTGCAAAGGAGAAGTTTGGAGAAAGATTGCTTTTTGAAGCTAGAGATTAATAAGATATAATCGAAGAATATAGTCTCAGATTAACCAGAGATTGTCAAGATAATTCAATAGGAGCGGGCTTTAGCCTGCTCTTTTATTTTAAATCATCCATTGGCTTTAGCTAAAACTTATTAGGTTCGCAGATTATACAGATTGGCGAACGATTGAGCTAAGTCCTTTTTTGAACTTTTTTAGATTTCCAGATAATTAAAATTTATGTAGTTTCGCGCAGAAAAAAAATTACAATATCTATGTATAAATTCTTTTTGATTTTATTTTTATCAGTTTCATTACAGCTTAGTTCACAAATCAACACACAGTTGCTTTCAAATTCATCCTGGACAAGTGTAAAATCCAGCATGTTGGATGGAAGCAGGAATTTGTTCCAAAAACCATCCAGTTTTTTAGTATGGAAAATTAATGGGAATAACCTTTGTGAATATATTGATCCTTGGTATTCGGAGAGGAAAAGTTGTGTGAATGTTAAGATCGAAAAAAATGCAATAAGGGTAGCTGATAAACCAATTTATGAAATTGAAAAGTTGACATCCGATTCATTAATTGTTATAGAAAAACCAGAAGGTGTTACTTTTCCTGATAAAATAAGAAAGAGGTGGTTTGTAAAAACCTCTGAGGTTTTAAAAGATTTTACGGATAAGGCAACTGGTGATTCGATTATAATTACTTCCCGAAACGCAATGCCATCATTGAAAAGGGGGATAAATTTTGAAATTCTTGAAAGTTATTCAAAAAAGAAATATACTCTGAATTTTGAGACAGTAGGAGAAATCAGAATTTTCCCTAAAAAACAAGAGGTTGAAGTAACCGTCGACTCTAAAAAGCATAATAAAGATAATCAGGCTGCCATTGAATTTTTTAAATCTACGCTGGAAAAAGATTATAAAGTATGGGATCTGACAGGGTTTGAGAGCTTTGAAAAAATTATTATTCCATACTATCTCAAGGTTAAATTAGAAGATGGTGATGCCGGTAGTATTGCTTTTTTTGGCAAAGTTTCTTTTGAAAAAGATGAAAAAACTGTAGTGAGAGTAAAAGATAAGTTTGTGTCTGCAGAAAATTTTAATAAAGGTTTAAAAGCAATCAACAGTCAAAAATTTGATAATGCAGTTTACTTTTTCAATAAGGCTCATGAAGATGATAATACAAATACGGAAGCGTTGTATAATGTAGCCTCAATTTCAATAGCTCAAAATAAAACAGACGTTGCATGTACTGCATTAAAAAAATTAAAAGATCTGGATCAAAAGGAAGGGATCAAACTATACAACGAAAAATGTTCAGGAAAATAATCAATAGGAGCGGGCTTTAGCCCGCTCTCTTATTTTATATACCTCCATTGGCTTTAGCCAAAACTTATTATTTTAATCTTCGTCTTCTTACTTCTTCGCCTTACTTCCCATATAAAAAGTAAGCTTCCCTCCATTCATAATCTCAGAATGCTTCAGAATATAATTCTTAATCTCTTTTCCATTCAGAAGAACTTTCTGAACATACACATTTTTCGGACTTTGATTAATAGCTTCAATTTCAAACGTTTTTCCGTTTTCCAGATTCAGTACAGCGTTATCAATCGCAGGACTTCCGATAGAATAATCTTCAGAGCCGGGAGCTACCGGATAAAAACCAAGCGTACTTAAAATATACCAGGCACTCATTTGCCCCGCATCATCATTTCCTCCCAGTCCGTCTGGTGTCGCTTTATACTGCATTTCAAGAATACGGCGGATTTGTGCCTGTGCTTTCCATGGCTGTCCTGCCCAGTTATAAAAATAAACAACATGGTGAGCAGGTTCATTTCCGTGAACATATCCACCAATAATTCCTTCGCGGGTAATATCTTCAGTGTCTGCAAAGAATTCATCAGGTAAATGCATGGTGAATAATTCGTCAAGTTTTGTCGCAAACTTCTTTTTTCCACCCATCATAGTGATCAGCTCATCAGGATTTTGCGGAACAAAGAAACTGTAGTTCCATGAATTTCCTTCAATAAAGCCTTGTCCGTGAGTACTTAATACATCGAAATCTTTCTTAAAGCTTCCGTCTGCCAGACGAGGACGCATAAATCCGATTGTTTTGTCAAAATTATTTTTCCAGTTTTCAGACCGTTTGATAAACTGATTATAGATTTCTGTTTTGTTCAAATGTTTTGCCAGCTGAGCAATGGCCCAGTCATCATAGGCATATTCCAGTGTATTGGAAACTGAGGTTCCGCTTTTCTCAGCCGGAATATATCCAAGATCGATATATTGTCCAATGCCTTCGTAATTTCTTTTGTTAGCCGTTTCTATACATGCTTTTAATGCTTCTTCGGGATCACCTTCATAATTTCCTTTAATAATAGCATCTGCAATAACACTTACACTGTGATAGCCGCTCATACACCAGTTGTCGTTGGCATAATGAGACCAGATAGGCAGCATTTTCATAGAAAACTGATTATAATGTGCCATCATGGATTTTACCATATCACCATTTCGTTTAGGCTGAATAATATTAAAAAATGGATGAAGAGTACGGTAAGTATCCCATAAAGAGAAGGTAGTGTAATTGGTAAATCCTTCTGCCTTGTGAACATTTTGGTCTAATCCTTTATATTCTCCATTCACATCCATGTAAGTAGTAGGATTGATAAAGGTATGGTACATTGCGGTATAAAAATTTGTCTTCTCGGTATCGGAACCTTTGATGACAATTTTGTTCAGTTCTTTATTCCAGTTGTTTTGTGCTTGAGTTTTAGCTTGGTCAAAATCCATACCTCCTGCTTCTTTTTCGAGGTTTTCCAGAGCATTGGTATGGCTTACGGGAGAAATAGCAAGTTTTACTTCAATTGCTTCATTTTCATTGGTATCAAAATCAAAAAACATTTTCAGGTTCTTTCCAGCAATCTCAGGAAAATTCTGATTCTGGTCAAATTTTCTCCAAAACCCTTTATAAACCTGCTTTTCATCATAATTTTTCTGCCCGTAAGATTTAAAAGGCTTTGAAAACTTCATCGCAAAATAAACCGTTCTTGTTCTTGCCCAGCCATTGGTCTGGCGATAGCCTGTGATGGTATTTCCGTTTTCTACCCGAACATATGTCCATACATTTTTTCCGTCATAATTGTAAATGCCAGCCATCAGATCCAGAATAATATGTGACTGATCAGATTTTGGAAAAGTATAGCGGTGGATTCCCACTCTTGGCGTTGCTGTAAGCTCTGCCAGTATATTATGATCATCCAGTTTTACTTTGTAATATCCCGCTTCTGCTGTTTCGTTTTGATGAGAGAACCTGCTTCTGTAACCATTTTCAGGATTGGTTGCTGTTCCGGGATTCAATTGAAGTTTTCCTACAGTAGGCATGATCAGAAAATCTCCAAGGTCAGAGTGTCCCGTTCCACTAAAGTGAGTAGAACTGAAACCTACAATGGTTTTATCTTCATAGCGGTAACCGGCGCAGTATTTATAAACCTCACCATTGTATTTTCCGTTAAGTTCATAAGAAATAGTATCTGTTTCAGGGCTTAATTGTACCGCACCAAAGGGAACCGTAGCTCCGGGATAAGTATGGCCCATCTTTTCAGTGCCGATCAGTGGATTGACGTATTGTATTAATTTTTCAAATTTTTGGGCATGAAAGTTTGCACTTAAAAATACTAGAGAAAGAAAAACAATAGGTTTGTGATTTTTCATTAATGACAATTTTTCAAAGTTTAAAATTAATTAAAATCATCATTTGCTGTTGTGTTTTAGAGAAATTCGGGTATTATTTATTCTTTTTCAGAAAAGCGAAAACCTATTCCATGCAGGTTTTCTATTAAAACACTCCGTTCTTCGGCAAGTACCTTTCGCAATCGGGAAATAAATACGTCAAGACTTCGTCCCATAAAGTAGTCATCATCGCCCCAGATTGCCTTTAAAATGTCCTGTCTTTTTACAACCAGGTTCTTGTGACAGATAAAATAGAAAAGCAGATCAGATTCTCTCTGGGTAAGAGTAATGCTGTTTTCTAGGCCTTGGAGTGTATAGTTTTTAGGATCAAAATCATACTTCCCAACCTTATATTTTTGAGGAGATGTGTCTGTTTTTTTAGTACGTTTCAGGAATACTTCAATTTTCAACATCAATTCCTCAATACTGAAGGGTTTTACCAAATAATCATCGGCACCTATTTTAAGCCCTTTAATTCTGTCTTCTTTTAAAGCTTTTGCAGAAATGAAAATAATAGGAATCTCAGAATTTTTACTGCGAATATGTTCGGCTACTTCAAATCCGTTCATGCCAGGCATCATAATATCCAGCAGGCAGATGTCAAAATTTTGACTGTTAAATGCTTCCAATGCAGATTCGCCATCAGAATAGCAACTGATATCATAATAACTTTCAAGACTATCCTCAACCAGGAAAGCTATTGTTTTGTCATCTTCGGCATATAAAATTTTAGATTTCGCCATACTTACACATGATTATTTGAAAACGGGAAAAATAAAGTAGTCGTAATTCCTTTATCTTCATTATTCTCCACAGAAATTTTCCAGTGATGCTGCTGAACTACTTTTTTTACATAAAATAATCCCAGCCCAAAACCATTCACTTCTTCACTTCTTTTGGTATGTACCCTGTAAAACTTTTCAAAAATATGAGGAATATTTTTAGCAGGGATACCCATTCCGTTGTCTTTAAACTTTAAATATAAGCCTTTTGAATCTTTATCAGCTGAAATTTTAATCACAGGCTTTGTTTCACAATATTTAATGGAATTATCCAACAGGTTGTAAATGATATTCGTAAAGTGAAATTCATCAGCCATCACTGAAGTACTGTTTTCAATATCAATCTCGATGCTGAGGTCTTTATTTTTGTGCTCTATACTGTCTGCAATTTCCTGAATAAAAGGAAGTAACAGTATTTTTTGAGGCTTTAATGACAATCCTGCCGCATCATTTTTAGCAATATTCAGTATTTTCTCAATGTGGTTATTGAGCTTATGACTTTGATTGATGATAATGGAAGTATACGTCTGCAGTTTGGTATTATCCTGCACCAGATCTTGTTTATTAAGAGCTTCTGAGGCCAAAAGTATAGAAGACAAGGGCGTTTTAAACTCGTGAGTCATATTATTGATAAAATCACGCTGCAACTCCGAAAATTTCTTTTGCTGAATAATGGTATAAATAGAATACACATACACCAGAAGAATGATGATCAGGGCAAATGTAAGAAGATACCAGAATCTCAATGAGCTGATCAGATAAGTTGTTTTATCCGGAAAACGTATAGAAAAATAATAGATCAGATTTTTGTGCTTCGGGAAATTGATCACTTTATTACTGGGACTTTCCTGATGCGAAGTCATATACTTTCCGTACACCATTTTATCACTGTGGCAGTTGTATAATGCATATACATAATCTGTATTGATCTGGAAGCGGGTAAATTCTGTTTTCAGGTAGTATTCCAGAACTACAGGATGAAATTCATTATTAATATTAACCACATAATAATCATTGGCAATATTTTGTACAGGATTTTCAGTATAGGACGTTTTTCCTCCGGAGAGCTTTTCCGCAACTTCCATTAAGGCAATATTGACCTTCTGATTAAATTTTTTATCTTCAAGATTATAAGCCTGCCGGGTCCACATCAGCTGAGCTATTAAAATTCCGATAATAGCTACGAATCCCAGTGTTATTATAATATTGAGTTTTTTTATTTTCATTTCCTGAAACAATATTATCCAAAATTATCTATTTATCTTTTATTATTAACAACTCATTAACAAATGTTTGACAGCGGTTAACAAGTTGTAATCACGGTCTGTTTTACATTTGTTATATCGAAAGAAAATAATCAGTTTCTAACTATTAAAATTTATACTCATGAAAAAATTAAAAATTACCGCTCTTTTAGCTGTTTTGGCTTTCTCTCCTTTCTATGCGAATGTTCTTACAGCAGACGCTCCATCCATTGTAAAAATGGTTGCAGATGCTATTAAATGGAAATCAGAATCTATAGATGTAGGAAATATTCCTCAGGGAAAACCAAAATTGATCAGATTTGAATTTACGAATACAAGTTCAAAACCAATCATTATTCAGAATGTAGCACCTTCTTGCGGATGTACTACAGCTGATTATACAAAAACGCCTATCCAGCCAGGAAAAAAAGGATTTGTAGAAGCTAGCTACAACGCAGCGGCAGCAGGTCCGTTCATGAAGACTGTAAACGTTACTACAAGTGACAGCAAAACTCCTAAGACGCTTTCTTTCAAAGGAGTAGTAGCTTCTTAATACATCGTTTTAACAAATAAAAAATAGCCTGGTAATTATTATCAGGCTATTTTCTTTTCAAATATTTGATTTGTTTTTACAATAATCTAAAGAATAATTATTTGTAGCATTATTTATCGGGTTATTTTAAAGGATTGCATTTCAATATTTATTATTTTTAAGAAAAAATAATTTATGAGTCTATATACACAACCAATGCTGCGCGAAGGTGCACTGAAAGATAAAGTAGCAATTGTAACAGGAGGCGGAAGCGGGCTTGGAAAAGCGATGACGAAATACTTTCTTGAACTGGGCGCTAAAGTAGTGATTACTTCCAGAAATCTGGAGAAGCTACAGGCAACAGCTAAGGAACTGGAAGATGAAACAGGTGGTAAAGTACTTTGTGTAGCTTGTGATGTAAGAAACTGGGATGAGGTGGAAGCAATGAAAGAAGCTACCCTGAAAGAATTTGGAAAGATTGATATTTTATTGAATAACGCTGCCGGAAACTTTATTTCTCCAACAGAAAAACTGACTCACTCAGCTTTTGATTCTATTCTGGATATCGTTTTAAAAGGAACAAAAAACTGTACACTTTCTGTAGGAAAGCACTGGATAGATTCTAAAACTCCGGGAACTGTTTTGAATATCGTAACAACATATGCATGGACAGGTTCTGCTTATGTAGTACCTTCAGCCTGTGCAAAAGCAGGAGTTCTGGCGATGACCAGATCACTTGCTGTAGAATGGGCTAAATATGGAATCCGTTTCAATGCGATTGCTCCGGGACCTTTCCCTACCAAAGGAGCCTGGGACAGACTTCTTCCGGGGGATCTTCAGGAAAAATTTGATATGAAGAAAAAAGTTCCGTTGAGAAGAGTAGGAGAACATCAGGAGCTTGCCAATCTTGCGGCTTATCTGGTTTCTGATTATTCAGCTTATATGAATGGTGAAGTTGTAACCATTGATGGTGGAGAATGGCTTCAGGGCGCCGGAGAATTTAATATGCTTGAAGCAATCCCGAGTGAAATGTGGGACGCTTTGGAAGCCATGATTAAAGCAAAAAAATCAAATTAATTAAACTTATATTAAAAAAGCTCCCGGATGTGTAACAAATCCGGGAGTTTTTTTTACCTATACAGTAAATAATATTTTTCAAATGAATTTTAAACTTCCAACTCTTGTTTCCACCGTTGCAGTGTTGCTGTTTTCAGGCTCTGCATACGCACAGGAAAAACCGAAATATGATTATGTAGAAGCATTCAAACCGTTTTTCTATCCGCAGACAGGTACGGCAACCCGTTCTGCAAGCGGACAACCGGGACATGCGTATTGGCAGAATTCAGCAGATTATAAGTTAAATGTCAGCCTGAATGAAGATAAAAAAGAAATTACAGGTACTGCGGAAATTACTTATACCAACAACAGCCCGGATAAACTAGGTTTTCTGTGGCTGCAACTGGATCAGAACCTCTTTGCGAAAGATTCCAGAGGAAATGGAGTAGTTCCGCTTTCGGGAAGCAGAAACGGAGCTCATGGTGAAGAATTTAATGGCGGGTATAAGATTAAATCAGTAAAGCTTGACGGAAAAAGAGAGGTGAAATATACCATTACCGATACAAGAATGCAGATTGATCTTCCACAGGAACTCAAAGCTAATGGAGGGGTTGCCAAAATAGAAATTGAATATTCTTTTGTTTCTCCTGACTACGGTTCAGACAGAATGGGAATTCAGGATACTAAAAATGGCAAAATTTTTACCATCGCACAATGGTATCCAAGAATGTGTGTATATGATGATGTTCTGGGATGGAATACACTTCCGTACATTGGAGCTTCAGAGTTTTATTTGGAATATGGGGATATTACAGCCAATATTACAGTTCCGGCCAATCATTATGTCGTAGCATCCGGGGAACTTTTGAATGAAAAGGAAGTCTACAGCAAAGAAGAAATCAACAGATGGAACCAGGCAAGAAACAGTGATAAAACGGTGATGATTCGTCCTGAGTCTGAGATTGGTGAAAATAAAATTTCCGGAACAAAAACCTGGAAATTCAAAATTAAACAAACAAGAGATTTTGCGTGGGCATCATCTGCCGGATTTATTTTAGATGCAGCGAAAATTGATCTGCCTAGTGGAAAGAAATCTCTGGCTATTTCAGCTTATCCGGCAGAAAGTGCGGGTGAAAAAGCATGGGGAAGATCTACTGAATATACAAAAGCAACCATAGAACACTATTCAAAAAAATGGTATGAATACACGTATCCGGCAGCAACCAATGTAGCAGGAAATGAAGGGGGAATGGAATACCCGGGAATTGTATTCTGTCATATGGATTCCAAAGGAGAAGATCTTTGGGGTGTTACAGATCATGAATTCGGGCACAACTGGTTTCCTATGATCGTTGGATCTAATGAAAGACTTTTCGCGTGGATGGATGAAGGATTCAATACATTTATTAACGGACTTTCCACCGAAGCTTTCAATAAAGGAGAATATTATCGTAAACCGAATCTGGCAAGATCAGGAACCTATCTTTTGACCGACAGCCTGGAGCCTGTAATGGTAGGACCGGACAATATGAAAGAAAGAAGTATCGGAGCTTTGGCTTACTATAAACCAGGAACAGGATTGGATGTTTTAAGAGAAACAATCCTGGGACCTGAAAAATTTGACAAAGCATTCAGAACCTATATAGACCGTTGGGCTTTCAAACATCCTACACCATGGGATTTCTTCCATACGATGGAAAATGTTTCCGGAGAAGAACTGAACTGGTTCTGGAGAGGGTGGTTCTTTAATAAATGGAAAATTGATCAGGCCGTTAAAAATGTAAAATACATTAATGGTGACTTTAAAAACGGAGTTCAGATCACAGTTGAAAATCTTGGCCAGTTGCCAATGCCTACCACCGTACAGTTGAAATTCAAAGACGGAACGGTGCAAACAGTGAAAATTCCTGTTGAAGTTTGGAAAAGAAATACAGAATGGACATTCAAAGTAGATTCTAACAAGGAAATAGATGAGGTAAAGCTGGATCCGAATTCGGTAGTTCCTGATATCAATCTGGAAAACAATAGCAAAAAACCAGAATAGAAATTCTGCTGTATATATCAGCAAAATATACCTGTTACAAAAGCCTGAGCTTACAATCGTAAGTTCAGGCTTTTTGTTTTAGGGTGTTTTTCCGGGGTAAGTAAAGGTGTTTCCCTACAATCTTTTGGGCATCAGTGATCTACTTTTGTCTCACCATATTAATCAAAAACAAAACAACATGGAAACATTAAAATCGGTGCTTGAAGCAAGCCACGTAAAAAAAACAAAAAATGAGTTAATCGACCTTTTATCAGGAGTTGAAAAAGTACTTACTCCTGCAGTCTATGAAAAAGTATCAGGAATTGAGACTTCAGAATTGAGTGCATTGACGAACAAAGAATTATTGGGTATTGTAGAAGACTTCAAAAAGAACTACGATGCAAAGTGGGAGAAATCTTTCTCTGGTGCTTCTTCAGAAATTATGAAACTGATTGCCGGTAAAATTGCTGCCGATGAAGAAATTTTTAAAACTTCAGATGCTGCCAGTGCAGATTTTGCTGCAGAATTAGGAAGTATTGACTTTGCTACCATTATTGGCGGACCTTTGGATGCGTGTGTAAAAGCACAGTCTAATGCCTCTATTGCTACCGTTAATTTCATCAATGAAGTTGGGTTTGAACTTACAGACCCTGCTAATGCTGCCAGTCCTAAAAAACTGAGAATGGCAGAATTCAAATACAAAAAAAATATTCCGAATCCGGATTTTAAAGAAGATGAGCCAGTAAGTGCTACCAACCCTAAAACGGTTCCGAATGATGTAGAAATTTCTGTGCCTTTTATTGCACTGCTGAATGTTCCAAGTTTCAGAATTGAAACCTGTGAAGTTGACTTTAATGTTAAGCTTAATTCTACATACACAAAAGACGTAAGTGATGAATTTGGAATCAACGCCGGAGTTTCAGGAGGATGGGGACCTGTAAAATTCAAAGTGGATGTGTCTTATAAAAGAACTTCCAGTACAGGAATCAAAGTGGAAAAAGAATATTCTTTGGGCGTAAAAGTACGTGCAACCAATGACGAAATGCCTGCAGGGCTTGAAAAGGTACTTGGACTTCTTTCACAATAATCTATTTTACGAAAAATGATAAAATTATCAGACTACCTGGATTATCTCAACAACGAGATAATTCAGGCTCGTAAAAAAGCAGACGAAAATGCAGTTCTTATTGCAAAAGAATATGCCCGTCATGAATACCTTAAATATTTTAAGGTTCCGAGATATGCGCTGCCCAGTGTAAAGATGGATATTCCGATCAAGATTACAGATATAGATTCTGCTCCTAAATATAATTTTAAACTAAATCAGGATCAGTTTGTAACTGAAATAAATGAGAGAATCCTTCTGGTAAATAAAGAGAAAAGACTGAATATTCCTGAAATCAGTAAAAGACAACTCCAGACCGAAGAGTTTAAAACACTGTTCAGTAAACTGGAAAAAAACGATCAGAAATTTGGAAAACTTCCTGCCAATGAAGTGCTGAAACTGGATCTTAGAAATAAAATAAAAATTCTTAATTCCGGGATATTCAGACCTCAGGATGGAACTACAGAAGAAGAAACGGATGAGCTGAAAGAAATTTTTTCAAAGGTTTTACTGAATAAATACACTTTGGTGAACGCAAAGCTGAACAGCATTTACATAGATCCTAACACCAGTGCAGCAGAAGATAAAGATAAATTATTCATCAATCTTCATGTAGAAATGGAGGAAGAAGGAATCAGGATTGTCTCCTATAAAGATAAAGACGGTAATGAAATAGAACAGATAACTTTTGAGTAATGCAGGAACTTATTCACTTTACGGTACAGAAAATTAAAGAACTGCTGGAGCATTTCAATGATGTTCAGGCTCTTTATCTGTCAAAATCATTTGACTTTGATGCCCGGCTGGATGTATTTCTCAACGACGTCCTGGAATATTTCCGTACCAAAGGAAACACCAGCCACGAATCTGAAGTGTTGAAGATTATGAATATGATTTCCACGGTGAAAAGAGGTTTTAACCCTATTAAAATGGAGAAAATAATGACAGGAAGACGGGAACTTCTCGGAGGATTTTCATTCAATGGAATGGAAAGTATGTATGGTATTCTGATGGAAATCTACGCAAAGGAAAATAAAAAACTTGACGATGCGGAAGAACTTATTTCAGGAATCATTGTGTCATTATACCAAAATGGAATTTTAGATGATGAAAAGCTGAAAGACATGAATTCCATTCCTAAAATTGAACGTTTCTGGACTTCACTCGTTGAGCAGAATACAGCCATATCAGGAATTAATAAAAAGCTCAGACTGATCATTATTCCTGAGGATATTTTCCTTATTCTGGAAAAAGTATTTCTGAAATTAATTTAAAAAATAGTATTATGGAAACCGGAAGATATATCGTTTTGCTGAAAGATCAGCAGAAGACTGCACTCAAAAAAATAGAGAAAGAGCTGGAAGTGAGCATTACTTCTTCAGAACTTCTTTCCAAAGAAAACCGATCCTATGAAATTATTGATCAGGATAACGGAGTGCTTTACAAAAACCTGGGCATTCTTGTGGTGGATAATATGGATGAAGTTCAATTGAAAAGTGCCGTGAAAAATGAATCAAATTCTATCGTTTACTACGAAAAAGAACGGGAGTTTTTTCCTGCGGATGAACTGCAGTTGATTAATGAGCTTAAAAAACAGTCTGCCGGGCTCTCAGAAAAAATTTCAGAACTTGAAAAATACATAACCAGCAAACCCTTACCTCAAAAATCATTCATTGAAATGGAATGGGGATTACAGGCGATTGGGCTGGGAAATACTCACTATACAGGAAAAGGGATTGATGTCTGCATTCTGGATACAGGACTTGAAACTTCCCATCCCGATTTTTCTTCTGAAGAAATTGAAGGGAAATCTTTCATCGATGGTGAAGACTGGAACAGAGATCCTAATGGGCACGGTACACATTGTGCAGGAGTTGCTGCAGGAAATACGAGATCTGATACCGAAAGACGTTACGGAATTGCCAGAGACTGCAATCTGAAAATTGCAAAAGTGCTCGCGGATAACGGAAGAGGAACTACCAGCAGTGTGATTGATGCGATTGACTGGGCGATTACGAAGAAATTCAGAATATTATCGCTGTCTTTAGCATCTCCTGTGAAACTTGATGATCAGCCTTCCGTACTTTTTGAAACCATTGGAGAAAGAGCACTGGAAAATAACTGTCTTATTATAGCGGCTGCAGGAAATGACAGCAACAGACCGCAGATTCCACAGCCTGTCTCAATGCCGGCCAATTCAAAATCTATTATGGCGGTAGGAGCTATTGACGGCCAGATGAAGATTGCCCGGTTTTCAAATGCTGGAATCAATCCGTCTACAGGAGGAAATATTAATGTCTGTGCGCCCGGAGTAGATATTATCAGTGCCTACCCTAAAAACGCAAAGAACAAAAAGAACTTTTACTATACGATGAGCGGTACCAGTATGGCTGCACCGCATGTTTCCGGACTTGCCGCTTTGTATATGGAACAGTTTCCTGATAAATCAGCAAAAGAAATATGGGAACTTATTGAAAACAAAGCGAGGCCTATTGAAGGCATAAAATACAGAGATATAGGAAACGGATTAATACAGGTATACCTATGATTACTTATCTCGCCGTTTTAAAGAAAGATATAAATTTTAAAAAGCTTGAAGCTCTTCTCAAAAATAAAAAGATCAGGATGGCTGCTCACTATACAACCATTGGGGTGGTAAAACTTGAAAGCAATATACCCGTTTCAGAAACTGAGTTTAAGGAGTATTTTATATCTATAGAAGAAGAAAAAGATAATTTAACAATATAATCATATCAATAAAGCTTTTCTGTCGCAGAGAAGTTTTATTTTTGTCTCTTACTGATAAAATAACATATGAATTTAAGATTTTCAATGGTGTTCCTGATGTTTTTTGCATTAGGATTTTCACAGGACCTTACCGTAATGAGTTTCAATATCAGACTGAATGTTGAATCCGATAAAGACAATGCATGGCCGAAGAGAAAACAGGAGGTTGCAGATTTATTAACCTATTATCATCCTGATTATTTCGGAGTACAGGAAGCCCTTCCGGAACAGATGAAAGATATTAAAGCAGGATTAAAAAACTATGATTACATAGGAGTAGGAAGAGACGATGGTAAAGAAAAAGGAGAATTTTCAGCTATTTTTTATGATACCAACAAACTTGAAGCGGTAAAATCAGGAACATTCTGGCTGTCTGAAACCCCGGAAAAACCTTCAAAAGGCTGGGATGCTGCACTAAACAGAATCTGTACTTACGCTATATTTAAAGATAAGAAATCAAAAAAAGAATTCCTTGCTATGAACCTTCATTTTGATCATGTAGGAAATGTAGCTAGAGTAAAATCTTCCGAACTGATCCTGAAAAAGATCAAAGAACTGAATCCAAAGAACCTTCCGGTAACTCTGAGCGGCGATTTTAACCTGACAGATGATTCGGAACCGATTAAAATTCTTTCCCAGAATATGAAAGACACTTTTTATCATTCCGAAACCAAGCATTACGGTCCGGTAGGAACTTTTACAGGCTTCAATGTCAATGAAGTTCCGAAAGACAGAATTGATTACATCTTTACACAAGGCTTTAAAATAAGATCTCACAGACATATCAATGACAGAAGAGAAAATCTGTTGTATCCATCAGACCATTTTCCGGTGATTGTGAATTTGTCTCTATAAAAATCAGCTGGTTGGAAAATCGACTTCAAATCCAATTCCTCTCAGGGATTGGATTTTTATTTGAGGATCACTGTTGAAATACTTGCGGAGTCTGCTGATAAATACATCAAGGCTTCTTCCGGTAAAATAATCATTCGTTTCCCAAAGATTATCCAGAATATTATCTCTGGTGATGATTGTCCTGTTATGTTTCAGAAGATACAATAAAAGCTCCTGTTCCCGTATGGTCAGCCGGTTGTTTCCGTTAGGATGTGATAACAGAAGTTTGGTGGTGTCCAGTGAAAATGCTCCGATTTTTATCTGGCTTTCCGTAGCGGCTGGAAGCGTTCTTTTCAGAATGTTTTTAATACGTAAAACCAGTTCTTCAGGATCGCAGGGTTTGGCAATATAATCATCAGCACCTATTTTTAATCCGGTCAGCCGGTCTATTTTTTGGTTTTTAGCCGTTAAAAACAATAGCGGGAAATTGCTTTTTTCTTTTAAAATCATTTTAGCCAGAGAAAAACCATCGAGATTGGGCATCATTACATCCAGAATTCCCATTTGAAAAGGAAAATCAGATTGAAGTAAGGGAACAATATCTTCCGGATTCTGAAACCAACTGACTTCAAAATCTTCCAATTCAAGATACTGCTTCAGAATCATTCCGAAATCCGGATCATCTTCTGCCAGAAGGATTTTAGTTTTCATAAGGAATTGATATTTTAAAGGTACTTCCTGCCCGAGGTTTGCTGGAAACTTCTATTTTACCTCCGTACTTTGTAATAATTTTTTTAACGAAGTAAAGTCCAAGTCCAAGCCCTTTGCTGTTATGGATGTTATTGTTCTGAATTCTGTAGAATTTTTCAAAAATATGATTCAACTCTTTGGGCTCCATGCCTTGCCCGTTGTCTGAAACTTCAATTTCCAGATGTTGAGAATGGCTGCGGGTATTTATTGTAACAACAGATGCACCATATTTTACACTGTTTTCACAAAGATTTTTAATGACGGTTTCCATCAGGTTTTTATCAAAAGGGAGCTTTTGTGAGATGGTATTTTCAAGGTTAAAATCAATGTTCGGGTAAGTAACCGCAAGATCCTGAATGAAAAAATCCCAGTCTTCAGGTTGTATCTCAGCCATTTCATCAGGTATTTCATCCTTATGAAGTTGAACCATCAGACTTTCAAGGCGGGAAATCTGACGGTCAATAAGAGGCAGTGTTTCCGGGTTCCATTCTTTTTTTAATGCTTTGGAAGCTATTTTTAAAGTGGCGATCGGAGTTTTAAACTCATGTGAAATGTTATCCACAATGGTGTGGAGAACTTCCACCTGCTTCTGCTGCTGAATCAGGTTTCTGATCGTGAAAATATAAAGCAGAAGAACGCCCGAAAGAAGTATAATGCAACAGATAATCAATAAAGTAAGCTCCTTGAAAACAATACTTTTTATATTTTTAATCTCGAAATCAGTCCGCGTTTTAACCAGAAAACTATTCTTTTTTTCAACCTGCCCATTATCCGTATCATCTCTTTTAGTTGTTGAGGTTTCCCAGCTTCCATTACTGGCAATGCGTGGATTTTTAAGCTTATCCTGTGTCTCAAAAATAACAATAGGCTCGGTAATTACTTTTGCGCTGTCTGGAAGATGAACAATGGAAAGGTATCTGATTCTTGCAGAAATTTCATACCCGTCTTTCTGATAGCGGCTGTCAATATAATGGACCAGTCTTTCTCTGGCCGATTTTCTGTTTTCTATGAAGTGATTTAGAAAATCCTTTCTGCTGATCTCCTTGTTATGGTACTTGATAATGATTTCCTGAAGAGAGTCGTCATTCCTTTCTTTCACTTCCTGAATGTCTTCAAGGCTGTCTGTGAAATTAGTAAGGCCGTCATTCACAGATCTGTAGATGTCCCTTTCCTTCACCTGATAGGTCTTGTACATAAAGTAAACCTGTATTCCCAGTAAAAGCAGGAACAGTGCAGCAAAAACCGAAATCAGAATTTTACTCTTGGCTATCATTGAAACAAAGATAAAACTTTAACATTTTACTGAAATAGTATTTTTGTCATTAACCTTTTATTAACCTGATGGTTAATATGTTTTTGGTAATTTTAGAAAATTAATGACCATTTAATGAAAAAGATACTCATTCTTCTTATTCTGATGTTTGGGATGCACATCAATGCCCAAACCCATCGCTTTATATATGAACTTCAGTACAGATTTGAACCTAACGGGACAAATTACGATAAAGAAGAAATGGTGCTGGATATTAATCCGGATGAAGTAAAGTTTTATGAATCTGAATTTTTAGCAAGTGATTCTCTGAATATTCTTCACGGGGGAATTTCTTCCCAACATACCAGCCAGTCCGGACAGACTATTATCCGAAAAAGAAATTCCAATAAAAATAAAAACTTTGTTCAGATCATGATGATGCCCTATTATTATGTTTTTGAAACCGAAGATAATGTTCAGTGGAAAATAGAGGCTGATACTAAAAAGATCAATAATTATAATTTACAAAGAGCAACTGCTGTATTTGGAGGAAGAAACTGGACTGCTTGGTTTACGCCGGATATCAACATTCCTGAAGGACCTTATAAATTCAGAGGATTGCCGGGATTGGTTTTGTATGTGGAAGATGATAAGAAAGATTTTGTATATTCTTTCTCCCGAAATAAAAATCTGCCAAAAACATACGATACAAAAAGCTTTCTTGAAAGACATTATTCACTGGATGCTATTGCCATTGACTTAAAGAAATGGGTGAAACTGAATCTGGAGTTTTATAATGATCCATATGCCAGAATGAGAACCGAATTTCAGCCGGACTGGAATGTCCGCATTAATGGACGGCAAATCAAAAGTAAAGAAGAGTTTGCGGGTTTGACTAAACAAACACAGATAGACATCAAAAAATATTATAATCCGATAGAACTGGATAAAGCCATTCCTTATCCATAAAAAAATATACTCTATTGATTTTAAAACCTGAATTACCGAATTCAGGTTTTCTTATTTTAAAGAAAAGACATTAACCCACCGTTAACCGAAATTCTCCCTTTCAATACAGATTTTTGTAGCCGTAAACAGAACAGTGTTTTTGTTAGGATAAAAAAATAACCATGTATAAAATTCTTTTTTTTCTGTGTTTTCCAATTTTACTTCTTGCCCAGAAGCAAAAACTTGAAGGAACAGTTACGAACACTGAAAATGAAAAGCTATCATTGGTAAAAGTAGAGCTGTATAATTCTCAGAATATATTAATTAAAGAATTAAAAACTGATGAAAACGGAAAATTTATACTGGAAGGAATAGCAGAACAGGATGTAAAGCTGGTAGTTAAAAACCAAGGATACTCTTTATTTGAGAAAAAAATTGATCTGAGAGAGCTTGAGCCACTGAATATTATCCTTAAAAAAGAATCTCAGGAAATAGAAGGAGTGGTAATGACGAAACGCAAGCCCTTGGTGAAAAGAAAAGTGGACCGTCTGGAATTTAATGTTGAAAACAGTAATATTTCCTCACTTAATGCCTGGGAAATTCTAAAAAATACACCGAGTGTTACAATAAACAATGATGTACTCCGGGTAAAGGGAAGTACTGCAATTTTGGTGACCATTAATGATAAAAAGATAATGCTGACGGGTGATGAACTCAAAAATCTTTTGGAAAATACACAGGGAGATGATGTGAAGTCGGTAGAAGTGATTACCAATCCGCCGGCAAAATATGAAGCTTCGGGAAGTGCAGTCCTGAATATTGTTCTGAAAAAAAATAAAATTGAAGGCTACCGCGGAATTCTCTCATCCAAATATGTACAGACACAATATGCGAAAGGCGTTTTTGGTCTTTCCCAATATTATAAAAAAGATAAACTTTCCGTTATGGGAAGCTATTATAGAGGGCTGGGAACGTACTACCGGGAAGGAACAGACTATGTGAACTACCCGGAAAGCCAAACCCGATGGGTCAGTACGATGAACAGGAAGGATAAAAACTATAACCAGAATACCCTGAATTTTAATGTGGAATATGAATTGGACAGCTTGACCAATGCAAGCCTCAACTACTCAGGGTATTTTTCTCCAAAATCCTTCGGAACCTACAACGTTCCTACATTAATCTATAATAATCAGGATGTTGTAGAATCTAATTATACCACGATCAACGATCACCGCTCACGTTCCATTAATAATTCTGTAAGCTTTCAGCTTGATCGGAAATTTAATAAGAAAAGCAGTCTGTCATGGATCAATTATTTTACCGGAAATAATGCCGATAAATATCAGAATGTCATCACCAATCTGAACTTTGCAGGCCAGCCTCCAAAAGAAGATAATTTTCTTACTAAGAACAAAGCCGATGTTCAGCTGTATTCCACTCAATTCGATTATCAGTGGAAAACTGATAAACTGGAACTTGAATCCGGAGCAAAATATAGTTTTGTAAAGACCAGCAGTAAACTTGATTTTTCTGATAACGAAAATGGAGTACTGAAATACCGTCCGGAAAAAAGCAGCATATTTGATTATAAGGAGCATAATTTTGCCCTGTATTCTTCATTAGCCTACAATATTGGAAAATGGAATTTCAAAGGAGGTCTCCGTGCAGAAATGACGGATCTAGAAGGAGTAGTCTCTGAACCTTATGAATTGAATAAAACCAACTATTGGAAGTTTTTCCCCACTTTCTACGCACAATATACCACAGAAAATAAGCAGGAATTCGGTTTCTCTTATGGGAAAAGGATCAGCAGGCCTTCCTATTCATGGTTGAACCCTGCAAAATCTTATTACAATCTCTTTTCGTACTATCAGGGAGACCCAAAGCTAAAGGCAACCATCACCCATAACCTCAATCTTACCTACTCATGGAAAGACTGGAATCTGGATTTCTATTACAGGAAAGAAATCTATCCGTCTATGGAAATTTCATACCAGGAGCCAAGTACCAACAGTCTTATTTATTACTTTACCAATATTGAAAAAGGAGAAGCCTTCGGATTGAGCCTGTACAAAAATTTTCAGGTCAAACCATGGTGGAACATCATTGTGTCTGAAAACCTTGAGCACAATGAAAATTATTTCAAAGGAACAGACGGAATGCTGTATAAAAATAAAGTCTGGAACTGGGTATCCAATATCTCAACAAGCTTTACACTCGATAAAAACAGCGATTGGAAAATGGAAATGGGACACCGTTACTATTCTCCGGGAATACAGGGAACTTTCAGAATCTCGGAATCTTCTTCCACATATCTGGTTGTCAATAAAAAATTCTTTAATAAAAAATGGGAAGCGAGTCTTTTGTTGAATGATATTTTTAAAACTTCACAGGAAAAAATAAGTACTAAGTATGCCAATCAGGATAATTATTTTATAGATTATCGGGATACTCAGAGTTTTACAATTTCTCTGAAATTCAACTTCGGAAATCAGTCTGTAAAAAATGCCAAAACAATAAAGAAGACTGCAGAACAAGATAGGTTGTAGAATAATTTACTATAAAACGAACTATAATAAAATATTATTGCAAAAGAAATGATCCCTTGATGTCACATTTTCGCTATTTTTGACACCTATCTTTAAAAAGGTCATTATGAAGAAAATTTTTTCCGGAATGCTGATGGTCGTTTCCTTGCTGCAATTGTCTGCACAGGAACTCTATATGCCGAGGAATATCAAAAAAGCGTATGAAAAAGGGACCCGCGATATCTCCGGAGCACCAGGTAAAAACTATTGGCAGAATAAGGGAGCATATAATGTGGATGTGAAAGTGGATGCCAATACCAAAATGGTTTTCGGAAAAGAAACAATTGTCTATACGAACAACAGCCCGGATAATCTGAATGAACTGGCTATTCGATTTGTGAATAACCTTCATAAACCACAGTCACCAAGATCGGGATTTGTGTCTAAAGATTTTCTGTCTTCAGGACTTAAGATTAAATCTTTCATTGTAAACGGAACAAAATATGAGGTCAACAGTGACGATTGGAGTACCGTTGAAAAAGTAAAATTAAAAACAGCTTTAAAGCCTAAATCAAAAGCTGAAGTAAAAATTGAATGGGAATATCCGCTTTCAGTACAGAGTGGAAGAGAAGGTCAGATAGATCCGGAAACATTCTATGTTGCTTATTCTTTTCCAAGAATTTCCGTGTATGATGATTATAACGGATGGGATATGCTTCCACACTCAGACAGACAGGAGTTTTACAATGACTTCAACGACTACAGTTTTGCCATCACAGCACCTAAAAATTTTGTAGTCTGGGCAACCGGAGATTTTCTGAACCCGGAAGCAGTACTTCAGCCGGAGTATTTAAAAAGATATAAAGCTTCATTAAAAAGCGATAAAGTAATGCATATTGCTACAGAGCAGGAAATGAAATCCGGGAAAGTAACCAAACCCAATAAATGGAATGTCTGGAAATTTAAAGCCAGTCACATTACAGATTTCTGTTTTGCAATGAGCAACCATTATGTGTGGGATGCCTCAAGTGTTCAGTTAAAATCGAAAAGAGCGAGCGTTCAGGCAGGATATAAAAACGGTGCAAAAGATTTTGAGCATTATGTCGACTGGATGCGTTATAACATTGATTGGTTCTCTAAAAACTGGCCGGGAGTAGAATATCCTTATAACGTAATGACCGCTATTCAAGGATTTGCTGATATGGAATATCCAATGATGATCAATGATACCAGTATTCCTGATGATCTTCAGGATGCAAGACTGACGGCAGATCATGAAATTGCTCACACCTATTTCCCTTTTTATATGGGAATCAACGAGACGAGATATGCATTTATGGATGAAGGCTGGGCAACTACTCTGGAATATCTTATAGGAATTGATGAAAATGGTGAAGAAGCAGCCAAAGAATTTTATAAAAACTTCCGTGTTAAAAAATGGATTAATGACCCATCTGCAGAGCAGGATCAACCGGTGATTACGATGAGTACACAGGTGAGTGGTTCCGGATATGGAAATAATTCCTATGTAAAAGCTTCTTTGTCTTATCTGGCGTTGAAAGATTATTTAGGAGACGAACTCTTCAAAAAAGCATTACATCATTATATGGACAACTGGAATGGAAAACATCCGGTTCCATGGGATTATTTCAACTCTATGAATACAGGGTCAGGAAAAAATCTGAACTGGTTCTTCCAAAATTGGTTTTATACCAATAATTATATTGATCTAAAAGTAACAGGTGCATCCCAGATTAATGATATGCTTACTGTAAACATAGCCAATGTAGGTGGATTTGCAATCCCATTTGATGCCCTGTTATCATACGAAGACGGGACTACAGAAAAGCTGCATTTCTCTCCTTCTGTCTGGGAAAAAGATCAGAAACTGACCGATCTTGTGATTCCTATTAAGAAGAAAGTGAAATCTGTAAAGCTGGATGGAGATCTGTTTATGGATTATACTCCGGAAAATAATCAGAAAAACTTATAAAATGAAAGCCTTCAGATTCTGAAGGCTTTTGTATTCTAAAAATAGGCAGTTAATCTTAAACCGACTGTAATATAATTAATTTTTTCTTTGGCAATCAGGTTGTTAAGCTCCTGATCCAGCTCAGCACTTTCCTTGATCTCATCACTGAAGTGATAACGGATTGTAGAGTTGATCTGATTGTAATCTGTATAGAAAGTGAGCCCCAGTCCCGGATTGAACTTATAAGTCATCGCTGCTCCTGTATTCCAACGGAAAGCCGGTTTAGGCTTGTATCGGGCTATCTGAAGTTCGTGATTAGGAGCGTCTACATCGTCTCCTTTTACAAATACCTTTCCACTGGCAGTAGCAGCATATCCTCCGGTTAACTTTAATGTAAGCAGCCATTTATCTGAGAACTCATGAGAAAAATAAGGTCCAATCCCTGCAGCCAGAAAGCCCATGGATTGTGTTTTAATTTCATGGTTGCCAAAATCCTGTCCGTCATCAAAAGTTATTCTCTGAGATTTAATAGGGAAGCTGCTGAAGGTAACATCTGCACCCACACCCCATTTTTTTGCAAAGAAATAGGCCCCTTCCAGTCCGCCTTCAAAACCTACTTGTTTTTTGTCATCCAGTTCAGATTCCCTCAGGAAATTGGTTGTACCCAATGCGGTTCCCATCTTCAGAGTAAGAAAAGACGGATAATCATTTCCTTGTATTCTGGATAAGATACTTAAATTATCCCCTTTATTCTTATAAATTTTATCAATAAAAAAATACCCGAGCTCTGTGGATATAATCCCGATACCAGCTCCGGCAAGAATATCCGGAACCCAGTGTCTGTTATTTAAATTCCGGCCAAGTCCGGTAATAGCTGCAGAACCATACCCTGCAATACTGTAGGCTGGATTTACCATACCATATTCCTTATGTAAAAAACTTGCATTGGTGAAAGCCATTGCAGCATGTCCTGATGGAAATGAATTGTTTTTGGAACCATCCGGACGCTCAACTTTTGCTGTATACTTAATAGAATTAACTAAAATAGCCATGATGACTAAACTTGTACCATAAGACAAAGTTGCTCGCCCAATATTATTCCGGCCTTTTACACCTGCCAGTTTTAATCCGTAAACAGTTGCAGCCGGAGCATACTGAAGATAATCATCAAATTTGACCTTGAAATTAGGAAGATAGCGGTTTCTTACTTCACGGATATTCTCTTTTTCTCCCCATGTTGCAGCAGCCGCCGTGAAAAGAAGGGCAGGAGCCACTGACTTTTTCACCCACTCCTTTTTGAAAAATTGTATTTTCTGCTGAAATACACAACCGGTGGAATTGACAAGCACAATATCTTCCATAAGATTTCGGGATCGGATAGTATCCTGTGTTTTAATTTGGATAGTATCCTGTGCTTTTATACAGTATAGATGCAATAGTATTCCTGATGCTAATGCTAATTTTTTCATCGTAGTGGTGCTGAAATTTAAGTCGCGTAAAAATATTAAAAAAATCTATCCCAAAAATTGAGATAGACTATTTTAATGTTTTTATAATATTCAGCTGATTGGCTAATTATCTTAAGCCAGATCTTGGCCCTGATGCTGCTACCACAGCCTGCATTCTTGTTTTTTGATTAGCTGAGAACATTACCATAGATTTGTCATCTACATAATCCATATAGTTCATGAACATCTGAGAACGGCTTACCCCTCCACAAACTCTGTTCAGAGGATAAGTAGGATTCCCGTAGTTAGGGCCTGGAGACACAGGTGTATCATTAGAGTAATCTGTTTGGCATCCTGTATCAGATGATCCCCAAAGGTGTGGCAGATTCAGGTAGTGTCCTACTTCATGCGTTACTGTTCTACCTAGGTTGAATGGAGCAGAAGCACCGGTTTTTCCGATATATTGGTATCCTATTACAAGACCATCATACCATTGTCCTGCATTTTCAGGGTAATAAGCATAGCCTAAAGTTCCTGGTTGGTTATTCTCATCAAGGATTGAGTTAACAACCCATATATTCATATTTTTAGTTACATCAGTAGCATCAATTCCCCCTGTGCTTGCCTTTTTCATTTGCTCAAGATCAGATCTCCAGCCTGTTTTTGTACTTTGTTTACGGTTGGTAGCTACTAATTTAAAACGGATTTTTACATCTCCTGCAGCCGAAGGTTGAAATGCTGAAGGAATTTTATTAATGTCAGAATTGGTAGCACCATAATCAGCATTCAGTACTGCAATTTGTTCTGCGATTCTTGCATCAGAAACATTTTGAGCAGAAGTGTTGTAAATTACATTAAAAACTACCGGAATCTCAACGGTTCCATCTGCCAGAACTTTTCCTAATTTAAGATTTTCAGTAAATTTTTCAGTACCGAATTCAATATCGGCCATTTTTTGTTTTAGTGCAGGATTTTTCAGAAGCATTGCCTGTCTTATTCCTTCCGAAGGACAGCTTCTTTTAAGAGCGCTTGGAGCAGAAGCTTCCTGATCCAGAGGCGTTTCATTTTGATTACTTAAGTTGTCGGAGTTGCATGCCGACATAAAGCCCAGAACCAGGGCTCCGAATAAGAATTTTCTCATATCGTTATAATATAATTTGGTTGAGGGTGTGAAATTATATTTTTTAAAATTGATATGCAAATAATTTTACAAAATATTTAACAAATGTTTATTCAAAGGTTGTTTTAATTATGTTTATCGTAACTTATTATAGTATTTATTATATTTTAATTAATTGCATTGATTTGTTTTATATTTCACGCATAAGTGTGTTTTTAAGTGTAAATAATTTTATACTCTATATAATTTGTAGGATATTTTTCATTGAAAATCTGTTAATGAAAATATCTTAAGAATATAATTAAAGTGATGTGTTTCATGCATTATTCTCATTTTTAGTTTTTTTTACTGGATTATATGTTTTTGAAATAAAATAATATAGTTTATTCCAGGCTTTTTATTAGATAAATTACTGAGCTGGTAATAGAATGGTATTCTGAATTTTAATCTATAAAGGGGTATAAAAAAGTCTATCCCAAATTTGGGATAGACTTTTACAATATAATTTAAACATATGTCTTAATACACTCTTAATCCGGATCTGGCACCAGTAGAGGCTACTACAGCCTGCATTCTTGTTTTTTGTCCTGCCGAAAACATAAACATTGCTGCATCATTTACATAATCCATATAATTCATAAACATTACCGATCTGTTTTTACCACTACAACGATTATAAAGTGGGTAACTTGGAGTGTTGTAATTTTCAGAGGTCTGTGTAGGAGTATCAGCTACAAGATCATCTCCGCATTTTGCATCCCCCCAGATATGTCTTAGATTCAAATAATGTCCCACTTCATGGGTGGCAGTTCTTCCAAGATTGAAATTAGTTACCGCTCCGGTTTTTCCAAAGTATGGTGCAGGAATTACAACTCCATCATTCCATAATCCGGCAGACTCAGGGAATGTGGCGTAGCCAAGAATGGTTCTTCCATCAGTGCTTACTACTTTACCTACGATCCAGATATTTAAATAATTTGAAGGGCTTGTGGCATCTATTCCTCCGCTGGAAGATTTTTTCATGGTGTCTCGTACCCAGCTTGTAGTTGTGGTTGCCTTACGAACAGTATTAGCTAGTCTGAATTTTATTTTTACATCACCTGCCTTTACTGATTGAAATTCTGTTGGTATTTTGCTTACATCCGTATTGGTTCCGCTATAATCAGCATTTAATACATCAATCTGCTCAGCAATTCTTGCATCAGAAAGATTCTCGGCATCATTACTATATAGAATATTGACAACAACAGGAATCTCAACGGTGCCGTCAGTAAGAACTTTTCCAAGTTGGGTATTTTTGGAGAACATTTCTGTGTTGGCTTCCAGTTCTGTAAACCTCTGTCTTAGTTCCGGGCTTTTTTGTAAATCTTCTTGTCTTATTTCTTCCGAAAAACAATTTCTATTTAACTCAGCTGTTACAGAAGGTGTTGTAGCTGGATCCATTTCATTTTGGCTGGACATGTTGTCATTATTACATGAAAACATTAATCCAAGAGCAAGAGCTCCAAATAATAGTTTTTTCATATCAAAATCATTTTTGTTTACGATGTGAAATTATATTATTTGAAATTAATATGCAAATTATTTTGTTGAATTATTGATAAATAATTATATAAAACATATTTTGTTTGATTATTTGTTATTTAAATGTGATTTGTTTTGAATTTTAATCAATTTTGATTAATTGTTTTATGCTGAACATTTATATGTGTTTTTTAATGTAAATAATTTTGTTTTCTTCATGATTTATAGAAGGCTTTTTATAAATTAATCTAAGAATTGATCTTAAAAAGTAGTTGAACTGATTCGTTCCTGTATGATCTTTTATAATTTTGTTTGGGCTAAATAGAATATGAATAAAAAAATCTATCTCAATTGGAGATAGATTTTAAATATTTTAAAGGAGATTTAAATTTTAATACACTCTTAATCCTGATCTGGCACCAGAAGAGGCTACTACAGACTGCATTCTTGTTTTTTGTCCTGAAGAGAACATGAACATAGCTGCGTCATCTACATAATCCATATAGTTCATAAACATTACAGATCTTTGTACACCGCTGCAAGTATTGTATAGAGGATAGGAAGGTTTTCCGTAATTTGCCGTAGTCTGTGTAGGAGTATCACTTACCAGGTCGTTTCCACAATTAGCATCTCCCCAGATGTGTCTTAAGTTTAAATAGTGCCCTACTTCATGTGTTGCTGTTCTTCCCAGGTTGAAAGGTGAAGAAGCTCCTGTCTTTCCAAAATATGGAGCAGCAATTACAACACCGTCATTCCATAAACCTGCAGATTCAGGGAAAGTTGCATATCCGAGAATTGTACGTCCCTGGCTGGTCATTTTGCTTACAACCCATAAATTTAAATAATTGGTAGGATTGGTCGCGTCAATTCCTCCTTTAGACGCTTTTTTCATATCATCATTGGTAGCCCAGCTGGTTTTTGAAGTAGACTTTCTAACAGTATTTACTAATCTGAATTTTACTTTTGTGTCACCAGAGCTTACGGTCTGGAATTCAGTTGGAATTTTGCTGGCATCACTGTTGGTGCCGGAATAGTCAGCATTTAATACTGCAATTTGCTCAGCAATTCTTGCGTCAGAAACGTTTTCAGCTGTAGTCTTGTAAATCACATTCACTACAACCGGAATTTCTACAGTACCATCAGCCAGAACTTTTCCAAACTTTATATCATTGGCGAATTTTTCTGTATTGGTTTCTAATGCCGCAAATCTTTGCTGAAGTTCAGGACTTTTTTTCAATGCTTCCTGTCTGATTTCTTCAGAAGCACAGCCTCTTTGAGCAAAGCCTGCTGTAGTTACTGCTTCGTCAGTTGTGTTTTCATTTTGATTGGTGATGTTGTCATTGTTACATGCAGACATTACGCTGAGCATAAAAGCTCCAAATAATAGTTTTTTCATATCAAAATCATTTAGGTTGAGAATGTGAAATTATATTATTTGAAATTAATATGCAAATATTTTTCTTATTTTCTTAATGAATTGATAATTATTTACACATTTATTTGGTTTTAATTCATTGTTATTTTAAATGTTTTGAATTTTAATCAATTCTATGAAATGTGTTATTGTGTTTTCTGTTTTTGATTATTTTTCGTGAATACTTTTCATTTAAATTTATTTTAAAAAGAATTTTTTCACGGTAAATTTTAGTTTGCAAAACCATTTTTAATAGCAAATACAGCCAATCCGACACGGGTTTTTAAATCCAGTTTTTCACAAAGCTGATCTCGATAACTTTCCACGGTTCTTGGGCTGCAGCACATTCTGTCTGCAATTTCTTTATAGCTGAGTTCCGTTACAGTATACTTTAGGAATTCTTTTTCTCTGTCAGAAATTCTTACGGCAATTTCGGATTCTGTTTCTTTATTAAGGTTGGAGAAAATAATTTTAGAAGCCCAGTCCGGATAAAAGAATCCATCGCTGTTCAATCGGGTAAGCGCTGTTTCCAGATCTCTTGGGTGGGTGTTTTTTAAAAGGTAACCTTTTGCTCCGCTTTTGATCATTTTAATCACACTGTTGTCGTCACCCTGCATACTAAGTGCCATAATTTTAATGGCAGGATGATTTTTTGTAAGCCAGACAGCGGTTTCAAAACCGTCCATAATTGGCATGCTGATATCTAAAAGAATGATATCCGGAATGGTATTTCCTTCTTCGATTTTTTGGATAAGGTCTTTTCCATTTTCACATACATAGATGACTTCAAACTCGGTAAAATTACCAATAATGCCTTCCAGGGCTTTTGCGATAAGTATATGATCGTCAACAATTACAATAGATTTCTTCATGACTGTTTTTTTAAGATAATATTGATTCGGGTTCCCGTATTTTCCCGGCTTTCCATATGAAAATTTGCCCCTATGATTTCAGCTCTGTTTTTCATATTCGTAAGGCCTATTCCGTTGGATTTGATCTGTGAAGTATCAAACCCGATTCCATCATCGCGGATGTCAAGTTCCCAAAGGATATCTTCGGAAGTATTCAGGCATATAAAAATATTTTTACAACGGGAATGCTTTATACTGTTCTGAATAAATTCCTGTGTGATTCTGAGCAGCATATTTTTATGAACAAAACCTAGATCCAGCTGCTTAAAATTATGTTCAAAGCTTACATGGCACTTTTTAAAAGAATTGGTATTGTCTACTTCTTCCTGTATTAAAGTTACAATTTCCTTTTGATTGATGTTGTCATCTGTCAGTGTTTTAGACAAACTCCTGAGATCCTGCAGAGACTGATTGATAATCTGAGAAACCTGATCAATCCTTTCACTGGCTTCCGGAGCTTTATTCTCGTAAAGCATCTGTTGTACATACAGACTCACCAGGGTTAGTTTCTGGCCGATATTATCATGCAATTCCCTTCCGATCTGCTGCATGGTGGCCTGCTGGATTTCCAATTGGGTGGCCAGAAGCTCTCTCTGATGAAGTTCATTTTTCATCTCGATTTCATTCAGATATTCTCTTTTTCGCTGTCTGTAATTTCTGATATAAATAAATACGGCTATTACAAACATCAGAAAAAAGATGTTGAATGAAATAATGGTTATTAAGAGCTCTGTTTTCCCCATATGAATGAACTTGCAAATAAAATATACATCACTGCTCCTGAAACCTGGAAATATATAAAATAAATATCCCAGATATCTATATATTTCCACAGAAAAGAGTTAAATGTCATAAATGGCTGATTAGCGATATAAAAAAGCGTTATTCCCAGATTAATATAAAACATTCTGTTTTTACTGAAATTGAGAATCTCAGATGAGTTAACCTGTTTGTAAAACTCCATAATAACAAGACCCATTAAAAGTAAACAACCTATGTTGTAATTGAAGGAAAATACTACTTTCTTTTCCGGGAAAAAAAGTGCCCTGAGAATATATGATAAAATATATATGCCTGTCAAAATGTAGAACAGTTTTACTTTCTTTAGAGATTCTTTTGCATACAGCCAATAAAAAAATATAAACTGTAATGGAATCACAAAGTAGTTGTAAAAATTTATTCTGTCTATTTTTAGTGGTTTTTCCCCCCATTTTACAGCTGATTCACACAGAAAAATAAGAATGAGATAAATTGCCAGATATTTCCAGTGTTGTTTTTTTACACGGTTATAATAAATTATAGAGACTAAAGCAGCAAAGGCTTCTCCCCAATACATAAATGACGAAAAAATTTTTTGAATCTCAGTCATACTGTGTTTAAGAATGATAATTAATAAGAAGTGCCCATAGGTGGAGCTGGTGGAATAAGTGTTCCACTGTTTTCTCCAAGGCCTGTGTCAGGGTCTTCTCCTTTGCCTTTGGCTTTATGTGCATTTAACGCTAAGGATTTTCCTTCAACAGTATGAAAAGGATTAAAGTCAAAATCAACAAGCTCTCCTGTTTCGCTGGCTTTTTTTACGGTTGGAATCATCACTAAAGTATGTTTTCCGGCGTATTCTACCGGAACAGGGTGTGAGTCCATAATAGACCAGTTTTCCTGTTTCGGATATGTAGCATAATAAAACCTGATTCCCAGATCTTCGTCAGAAGTTGCAGGGTTTACTTTGGCAGCCTCTTCTTCAATCTTTGCAATAAAATTTTTCAATTTTGGAAGATCAAACCAAATAGAATGAGCGTCCTGAATACCTAAAGCAGTATTAATTGCACTTAAATGGTTTTGACGGTAATTATCGATCAGAGCCTGGATAAGACTATTTGACATTGTTCCAGGTTGCAGCGGATTGTTTGATTCTGTATTCATAGCTTAACGTTTTACGGATGAAACTCAATTAATATGCAAATCTCGGAAAAAATATGGTAGAAAATGTATTCGCGAATAGGGAATTATACTGTTATTTTTACCGTGTTTTTACGGATTGTATGTTTTGTAAAAGAATAAGCGGGTGCAGAAAAAATCCTTCAATATAAATCCTGTCTGAAAGAAGGAGGGCTTTAAAATAAAAAGATCGCTTGAAGAAGCGATCTTTTATTTTTTTAATTTTTTTACAGAACTCTTAATCCTGCACGTGGACCTGATGCTGAAACGGATGCTTGCATTCTGCTGTTTTGTTGTTGTGTAAACATGAATAACGTTGTTTCATCTGAATAGTCCATGTAGTTCATAAACATTACAGAACGTGAAACTCCGCCACATGTTTCGTATCTGGGATAGGTTGGTACACCAGAGTGTTTGGTAATCTGTTGAGGAGTATCACCTGCTAAATCATCTCCGCAATTTGCATCTCCCCAAATGTGTCTGAGGTTCAAATAATGCCCTACTTCATGTACGGTAACTCTTCCTTGGTTGTGAGTGGCATCAGGACCTCCTTCTCCTACATAGTCGTCCATCATCACAACACCATCGTTCCAAAGTCCGGCGTCTTCCGGAAAAGTAGCGTATCCTAAAACATATCCGGTCTGATAAGGCATATAATCTACCACCCAGATGTTTAAATATTGGTTAGGGTTAGTAGAATCCATTCCTCCGGTAGATGCTTTTTTCATTTTATCATCCGGTGCCCATCTGGAAGTCTTTGTGGATTTTCTGTTAATGCCTGCCAATCTGAATTTAATTTTGGTATCACCCGCATTTACAGATTGAAATTCTGCAGGAATCTTAGAGATATCAGCATGAGTGGATGCAAAGGCTTTATTAAGTACATCAATTTGAGAATTTATTCTGGCGTCTGAGACATTATTAGATGCTTTCGTATAAAGGACATTAAATATTACCGGTATTTCTACACTTCCGTCAGGTAAAATCTTACCCATTTTTTTCTGCTCAATAAAACTGACGGTTTGTTGTTCTATCTGAAGCATTCGCTGCATGGCTGCCGGATCTTCAGCAAGATGTTTTCTTCTGAGAATATCAGAGCCGCAAAAAGCTTCTTTGCCAGCTGTAATATTAGTTTCTTCAACATTTGTGTTTTCTGGAGTAACATTTTCTGTCTCATTGTTGTTACATGAAACCATGAGTGTGATTAAAACTCCTAAAATTGTTTTTTTCATAAAATCTCGTTTTTTAATACAAACGAATATATGAGAAATAACAATGCGATATATTTAATTATTTACATATTATTTTATGTTAAATGTACATTATTTATGTTTTATGTGTAAAGTTTACATTTTCAGTGTTGTTTTTTAATGAATGTACTATGGATTGGATTTTTTAATAAGAATATTTTTTCTAAAAATCTGAAATTGGATGAAAATCATTATTTATCAAAAATAAATTGCTTAAAGGTCCTGATGTTAAAAATAAGTGCTGCAAATCACTTTACAGCACTTATTCACAAAAATAATGTATATGAAAAAAACTATTTTATTGTTCAGTAGGTCTGAAAACCAAACCTGTTTCTACGAAATAATCCAAAGTAATTCTGTCTCCGTCATTTACCTTTCCTGCAAGAATCTCTTTAGACAGTTTATTTAATACTTCCTGCTGGATTACTCTTTTCAATGGCCTTGCTCCGAAAGCAGGATCGTAACCTTTTTCCATCAGATAATCTACCGCATCCTGAGTGAAAGTCATAATAATGTTTCGTTTAGATAACATTTCATTGAACCCTCTCAACTGATACTGAACGATTTTTCCGATTTCTTTTTTTCTTAAAGGCTGGAATAATACAATTTCATCAATTCTGTTCAGGAATTCCGGACGTAGTGTCTGTTTCAGCAGATCAAAAACTTCTACTTTTGTTTTATCCACAATTTCATCCTGGTTTTCCTCAGTAAGATTCTCAAAATTCTCCTGAATAAGGTGGGAGCCTAAATTCGAGGTCATAATGATAATTGAATTCTTAAAATTAACCACACGGCCTTTATTATCAGTCAGACGTCCATCATCCAAAACCTGTAGTAAAGTGTTGAAAACGTCCGGATGTGCTTTTTCAATCTCGTCCAAAAGCACCACGGAATAAGGTCTTCTTCTTACCGCTTCAGTCAATTGCCCGCCTTCATCATATCCTACATATCCTGGAGGAGCTCCTACCAATCTTGAAACACTGTGACGTTCCTGATATTCACTCATATCAATTCTGGTCATATTGTTTTCATCATCAAATAAGAATTCTGCCAATGCTTTTGCCAGCTCGGTTTTACCCACTCCGGTTGTTCCCAGGAATAAGAAAGATCCGATAGGTTTTTTATCATCACTAAGACCGGCTCTGTTTCTTCTGATCGCATCAGCAACCGCCTGGATAGCTTCATCCTGTCCTACGACTCTGTGGTGCAGTTCAGATTCCAGATTTAATAATTTATCCCTTTCTGATTGTAATAATTTGGTTACAGGAATACCTGTCCATTTACCAATTACTTCAGAGATGTTTTCTGCAGTAACTTCTTCTTTGATCAGTTCGTTTTGGTGGTTCTGCATTTCCAGCTCAACTTTATTGAGCTCTTCTTCTTTTTCACGAAGTTTTCCATATTGTATCTCCGCTACTTTTGCATAATCTCCGGCTCTGGAAGCTCTTTCTGCTTCATGTTTCAGAGATTCAATATCTTTTTTGATCTGGGTAAGATCTTCACTTTTCTGCTTTTCTTTCAGCCATTTAGCATTGATCTCATTTCTCTGTTCTGAAATTTTAGCAATATCTTCTTTCAGATGATCAATTTTGGTTTGGTTGCCTTCTCTTGAAATGGCTGCCAGTTCAATTTCCAGCTGCATCAGCCTTCTGTCCAGAACATCCAGTTCTTCTGGTTTGGAATTGATTTCCATTCTCAGCTTGGCAGAAGCTTCATCAATAAGGTCGATTGCTTTATCCGGTAAGAAACGGTCTGAAATATATCTTTGCGACATTTCTACAGCTGCAATAATTGCCTCATCTTTGATTCTTACCTTGTGGTGAGCTTCATATTTATCTTTAATACCACGAAGGATCGAAATTGCAGATTCAGTATCTGGTTCTTCCACCATTACTTTCTGGAAACGTCTTTCCAACGCTTTATCTTTTTCGAAATACTTTTGATATTCGTTCAAAGTGGTTGCTCCAATCGCTCTCAGTTCACCTCTTGCCAAAGCAGGTTTTAAGATGTTGGCAGCATCCATAGCGCCTTCACCACCACCGGCACCTACCAAAGTGTGGATTTCGTCAATGAAAAGAATAATCTGCCCGTCAGATTTGGTAACCTCATTCACAACGGATTTCAGACGCTCTTCAAACTCACCCTTGTATTTGGCTCCGGCGATCAAAGCTCCCATGTCCAATGAGAATAAAGTTTTATCCATCAGGTTTTCAGGAACGTCACCGTTGATAATTCTGTGGGCAATTCCTTCAGCAATGGCTGTTTTACCTACACCCGGTTCACCGATAAGGATTGGGTTGTTTTTTGTTCTTCTTGAAAGAATCTGTAAAACCCTTCTGATTTCCTCATCACGCCCGATTACAGGATCCAGTTTTCCTTCTGCTGCTAATTCATTGAAGTTTTTAGCATATTTATTTAAGGATTGGTAGGTTTCTTCTGAACTTGCAGAAGTTGCTTTACTTCCTTTTCTTAATTCTTTTATAGCGCCTTCCAGCAGATTTTTGGTTACGCCCATATCTTTCAGCATTTTGGAAACTTCTGAGCTGGTTTCAAGAAGTGATAGCCATAAATGCTCAATCGTTACATATTCATCGCCCATTTTTTTGGCAATGTTGGGTGCGTCCAATAATACTTTGTTGGCAGATTGTGAAAGGTAAATGTTTCCTCCCTGTACTTTTGGAAGTTTTTCTAAATTTTCACGGTTGCGCTCTCTTACTAAATTAGCGTCTGCTTCAGATTTTTTAAGTAAAAAAGGCGATATATTTTCATCCACCTGAAAGATTCCTTCAAGGAGATGTTGAGGTTCAATACTTTGGTTGCCCAATTCCATAGCAAGCTGTTGTGCTGCCTGGATGGCTTCCTGTGATTTTACTGTATATTGGTTTAAGTTCATATTTTATATATTTTTGGTATTGTGTTCAAAGTTTAGTTTAAAAAACATCAAGAAACCAAATTTTGAGGCTCAGTCTCTTAATGCCATCAATTATTTAATCATTTATTCGATGACTATATCGCAAAAAGTGTTCAATTATTAAATTTACAAAAAAATAGGACAAATTTTCCGGATATTGTATTTTTAACGGAAAATTAACTTGACAAAATTTCCGATTTCGTAATTATTTCTTTGAAATCCATGACCAAATAGTCATACTGTGAGAAGGAACTTCTAACGGGCAGATATGAAAATGGGAGAATTTATTTGATGTAAGTGTTAAAATTCAGCTTTTTATTTTAGAATAATTACTTTT
Source organism: Chryseobacterium sp. GVT01B (assembly GCF_019970045.1). Classification (GTDB taxonomy): domain Bacteria; phylum Bacteroidota; class Bacteroidia; order Flavobacteriales; family Weeksellaceae; genus Chryseobacterium. The sequence goes on along the minus strand of NZ_JAHXYI010000012.1, from coordinate 62,899 downwards.
GCATTTTACCAGATGGAACTAAAAGAAAAACAGAGAAAAATATTAGACGTAGCAGTAGAGCTTTTCAAAGAGAAAGGGTATATGGGGAGTTCAGTAAGAGACCTGGCTACGAAACTCAATATCAAGGCAGCATCGCTGTATGCACACATCCGTTCAAAGGAAGAAATTCTGGAATGGATTTGTTTCGGCATTGCGCAGGAGTTTTTCGATGAACTTCAGGAAGTGAAAAATACGGATATTGCTCCAAGGGAAAAACTGAATCTGTTACTGGATAAACATTTATCCGTTGTCCTTAAAAACCGTGATGTTACTCATATTTATTCTAATGAATGGAGACATCTGGAAGAAAAGCTTCCCGAATTTGTAGAGTTAAGAAAAAATTATCAACAGGAAGTTGAAAAACTGATTTCCGAAATCTACATTGCAGAAAACTGGGAACTGAAATCACCATCGTTTACCACAAGATTTATTCTACATACTTTAAACAATTCTTATTTCTGGTTCAAAAGAAGCAGCGATTCTACTGATGAAATTACCGATGAAATTAGAGAGAAAATCCTATATGGTCTGCTGGGAAACCAACATTGATAGGCCCTAGCAAGGAAAATCATTAATACATTTTACATTATACATTTTACAAAAGAAAGCATTAAGCTTTTATCTTGTTATTTAGAATCATTCAAAATATGACAAAAGTCATAAAAATTTTGCCAGCTTATAAAATCTTTTTAAATTTACACCTAACAAATGTTAGTTAGTTTTATGGATTTTGCAGTTGAATATCTGGAGCTGGGTCAGTTGAGACAGCTTCAATCCGACCGGTTGATCAGTTTGATCAGCTATTTGGGAGAAAAATCGGAATTTTATAAAAAGAAATTTGATGAATTACAAATATCTCCACAGGATATAAGGTCGATTGAAGATATCAGGAAACTTCCTATTACTTACAAACAGGATTTAAGAGATAACTATCCATTTGGTTTATTTACCGTTCCTAAGAATGAGCTTCAGCGCATTCACTGTTCCAGCGGGACAACGGGAAAACCAACAGTGGTAGGATATACCAAAGAAGATGTGGACCTTTTCAGCGAAGTAGTGGCAAGATCTTTACATGCTGCAGGAGCTAAACCGGGAATGCAGCTGCACAATGCGTATGGTTATGGAATTTTCACAGGAGGATTAGGTCTTCATTACGGAGCAGAAAAACTGGGGATGAGTGTTCTTCCTATTTCGGGAGGCATGACGGCAAGACAGGTAGATCTGATTGTAGACTTTAAGCCGGAAGTGATTTGCTGCTCTCCATCCTATGCTTTGACTATTGCGGATGAATTTGCCAAAAGAGGAATTTCCGCAGATGAAATCAGTCTTAAATATGCTGTGTTAGGCTCAGAGCCATGGACAGAAATTATCAGAGGTCATATTGAAGAAAAATTAGGTGTTCATGCAACTAATATCTATGGGTTGAGCGAAATTATCGGTCCGGGAGTTTCAATGGAAGATTTCGAAGAAAAAGGAGGTTCTTATATCTGGGAAGATCATTTTTACCCCGAAATTTTAGATCCGGTTACCAAACAGCCGGTTCCTTTCGGTGAAGAAGGGGTATTGGTGATTACAACATTAACGAAAAAAGCAATGCCGCTTCTTCGTTACTGGACCAATGATATTACAAGCCTTTACTATGATGAAAATGCCAAAAGAACAATGGTGAAAATGAAACCTATTGTCGGGAGAGCAGATGATATGCTGATCGTAAGAGGAGTAAATGTCTATCCAAGCCAGATTGAAGATGCTTTTTCCTATGTGGAAGGTGTCGTGCCTAACTACTATTTGACGCCTATTGAAAAAGAACATATGTGTGTCGCTTTGGATATTGATGTTGAAATTGATGATGAGCTGGTAAAGACACAGAAAATAGAAGCAAATACCGATGATTATTTTAATTTTGTCGGAAACTTTGGAAAAAACATAGAAAACGAAATAAAAAAACGGGTAGGAATCACTACGAAAGTGAAAGTTCATGCCCAAGACAGCCTGCCGAAGTGCGAAGGTGGAAAAATTAATAGAATACTTAAAAAATAATGAATTCATTTTATAAACTTAAAACAGTTAAAGTTCAGAAAGATACTTCCGAGGCCGTTAGTGTGGCAGTGGAAATCCCTGAAGAACTGAAAGATAAGTTCAGGTTCAAACAAGGGCAGTATCTGAATTTCCGAATGATGATCAACGGAAATGAGGAAAGACGTTCTTACTCTATCTGTAATGCTCCGAGTGAAAAAAGCAATACACTGGAAGTATTGGTGAAATTGCTTGAGGGTGGAAAAGTATCAGGCTATTTCAATGAGCATCTTCACATGGATGAAATTCTGGAAGTAATGCCTCCAATGGGTGGTTTTAATACGTCTTATCATCCTACAAACGTAAAAACTTACGTTGGCTTGGCTGCAGGAAGCGGAATTACCCCTGTTTTATCCAATATTAAAGAAAGCCTTTATCAGGAACCTAACAGTAATGCTTACCTGTTCTATAGTAACAGAAGCATGAATCATATTTTAAGAAAAGCTGAAATTGATAGGTTGGTAGAACATTTCAATGGCAGACTGAAGGTGATTTATCTGGTAAGCCGTGAAAAACATGAAGATCCTGTTTTTGAAGGAAGAATTTCTTCTGAAAAACTAGAGCAACTATTTGAAAGATACACAGATATTGATGTAAGAGAAGCTACTTATTTCATTTGCGGACCTGCAGAAATGATTAAAGGAATTGCAGACTACCTGAAGAAAGATAAAAAAGTACCTGCTATTCAGGTTTTATTTGAATATTTTACCGCTCCGGATGAAGAAAATACGGAGGAAATGAGTGATGAATTCAAGGCAATAGCCAATATTGAAAGTATGGTAACGGTAATTATCGATGATGATGAATATTCGTTCCATCTTAATTCTAAAAAAGAGAGTATCTTAGATAAAGCATTGAAAGACAATCTTCCTGTGCCTTTTGCATGTAAAGGAGGAGTGTGCTGTACGTGTAAAGCGGAAGTTTTGGAAGGAGAAGTTTTCATGGAGAAAAACTACGCACTTACCGAAGAAGAAGTAGCCAGAGGCTTCGTTCTTACCTGTCAATGTCACCCGACAACCAATGTGGTGATGCTTAATTATGATGTTTAAATTGTATTAACGATTGAATGTAAATTGTATTCATTAATGTATTAATACATTAATACTTTTTACATTTTACAAAAAAACAAAAAAATGGACTTAGAAAAATTTGTACAATACGTACATGACGAAAATAAAGTAGAACCAAAAGATGTAATGCCAGATGATTACAGAAAACTATTGGTTCGTCAGATTTCACAGCATGCCCATTCTGAAATTGTAGGAATGCTGCCGGAAGCGAACTGGATTTCAAGAGCACCTTCATTGAGAAGAAAAATGGCTCTTTTAGCTAAGGTTCAGGATGAAGCAGGCCATGGATTATATCTTTATTCTGCAACAGAAACTTTAGGAGACGGAAGCATCAGAGCAGACAGAGATGCAACTTATGATGATATGTTGGAAGGAAAAGCGAAATATTCAAGTATTTTCAACTATCCTACCTTAAGTTGGGCAGATATCGGAGCAATCGGTTGGCTGGTAGATGGTGCAGCTATCATGAACCAGGTAATGTTGATGGGGAATTCTTACGGTCCTTATTCCAGAGCAATGGTGAAAATCTGTAAAGAAGAATCTTTCCACCAAAGACAAGGATATGAGATTTTAATGGCGCTTTGCCGTGGTACCAAACAACAGAAAGAAATGGCTCAGGCTTCATTGAACCGTTTCTGGTGGCCAGCTTTAATGATGTTCGGACCGAATGACGACAGCTCTCCAAACTCGAAGATCTCTATGAATTACAGAGTAAAAAGAGAAAGTAATGACAGCCTTCGTCAGAGATTTATCGACGTTACTGTTTCTCAGGCAGAATTCTTAGGATTAACTGTTCCTGATAAAGACCTGAAATGGAATGAGGAAAGACAACATTATGATTTCGGAGAACTTCCATGGGATGAGTTTATGGAAATCTTAAAAGGAAACGGACCTTGCAATAAAAAGCGTATTGAAACCAAAAGAAAAGCTCAAAGAGAAAATTCCTGGGTGAAAGAGGCAGCGGTAGCTTTTGCGGAAAAACAAAATGAAAAGGTAAACTAAAAAATTAATGAAAATCTTATTTCAGGTATTATTTTTCTTTATTATTTCAGTTTTGAAAGGACAGGATATAGACAGACTTGCAAATATCCCTTTTACAATAGAAAATAAGAAGGAAATAAGAATTTATCAAGGCCCCGGAACTGCAATCGGAGGAAAAATTTTCAGAATTTATCAGGGAAAAGATGAGGATTGGAAAGCTGAATTGATACAGTGGTTTTTACCTTACTATATAAACAAAGGTGAATCTAAAACGATACCAGGTAAAGTTACTCAACTAAAATCTAAAGATGTACTTGAGAAAGCTTTTGTCACCTTAGAAGCCATGAATATCGGTTATCTTCCTAAAGAAGACCTTTTCAGATATAAAATGTCTCAATCGAAAGCAGTATATGATAATGATGAAAAAGGGTATGTATTGTTTACCAGGGAACACAGTATTACGGACGGTGTTGATTTTTTAGTAAAATACAAGTCAAATAATAAAGAGAATGAATTTCATTATTCTAATCCTGAAAGTTATTTAGAAAATATTCCGGGAATTGATGAATATGAGAGTTTCATGACAATTTTAAAATACATTGAAGTAAATTTCAATATTAAGTTAGATTAAAAAATTAAAATAATGAGTCAATTAGATATGTGGGAAGTGTTTATTCAAACTAAACCGGGATTATCTCACAAACACGTTGGAATTGTACAGGCACCAACAGCAGAAATGGCTTTGCAGAACGCAAGAGACGTTTATACAAGAAGAAAAGAAGGAACTTCTGTTTGGGTAGTTCCAAGTAAATATATTGTGACTTCGGAAGGAATTGACAAAGAAGCATTCTTCGATCCAGCTGATGACAAACTGTATCGTCATCCAACTTTCTACGACATTCCAAACGATGTAAAAAATATGTAATAAGACTTTTGAGATAATAGACGGCTAGATAAAAGACCTTAAGGTTTACTTGTCTATTTTCTATCCATCTATCATCTATCTGTCTTCAAATTGATAAAACAATGAACCCATTATATAATTATTTATTAAAACTCGCAGACGACAGTTTCATTATGGGACAGCGTTTGTCTGCATGGTGCGGTGAAGGTCCTTATTTAGAGGAAGATATTGCATTGACAAACATTGCGTTGGATGAGCTGGGGCAGGCTAATAACTTTTATGTTTATGCTTCAAGAGTAATTGACAACGGTAAAAGTGAAGATGACTTAGCCTTTCTAAGATATGAACACGAATATGTAAATGCACACTGGACAGAACTTCCAAATGAAGACTATGCCCAAACAATTCTGAAAGTGTACGTTTTTGCTGTATATCAGAAACTGATATATGAGGCATTGTCCAACTCTACAGATGAAGAGCTTTCGGCTATTGCTCAGAAATCATTAAAAGAAGTAAGATATCATTATACCCATGCTGCATCATGGATGAAAATTTTCGCTCAGGGTACAGAAGAAAGCAAATCCCGTGTGGTAAAAGCCATTGAAGATATCTGGGAATATACAAAAGGTCTTTTTGCTAAAACAGAAGGTGAAGATGATCTTATTGCCTTGAACATCGTTCCGAATGCAGATGCTCTTTACGAAGAATTCATTGCTATTACGAAGAAAGATTTTGCAGATTTCGGGTTGGAATATCCATCAAATCCTTTTATGCAGCCAAAATCAAGAACAGGATATCATACCGAATATTTCGGATTTATTCTTTGTGAGCTTCAGTATATGCAGAGAGCGTATCCGGGCTGTACTTGGTAACAAGTATGAAAAAGTTACTTCTGGGAATATTTGCTTTTTTTCTTATCGCATATGTGATGTTATGCGTGGGAATCTACTTCTATCAGGAGAAAATTATTTTTTATCCTGAAAAGTTACCGGAGAATTACAAATTTAAATTTGATGGTGATTTTGAAGAAATAACGGTTACAACACAAGATAAAAAACATTTAAACTCCGTTTTATTTAAAGCTCAAAACCCTAAAGGAGTAATTTTTTACCTTCATGGGAACGGAGGTTCATTAAAAGAATGGGGTGAAGTAGCTGAATTGTATACCAATATGAACTATGATACATTTATATTGGATTACAGAGGATACGGAAAAAGTGAAGATAAGATTAAGAATAAAGATCAGCTTTTCTCGGATGTTGAGAGTGCTTACAAGGAGCTCTTGAAAAGATATCCGGAGAACAAAATTATTATTTTAGGATATTCTATAGGAACGGGCTTAGCTGCAAAATTAGCATCAACGCAGAACGCAAGATTATTGATTTTACAGGCTCAGTATTATAGTATGGAAGATGAAATGACTCAAAAATTTTCATTTCTTCCCAAGTTTTTACTGAAATATAATTTTGAGACTGGTAAATATTTAAAAACAGTTAAGTCGCCAGTCGTTATTTTTCATGGTGATAAAGATGAGGTTATTAATTATAAGTCATCCTTAAAACTAAAAAATAGCTTTAAAAAAGGTGATAGCCTGATTGTATTAAAAGATCAGTATCACAACGGAATAACAGATAATTTGGATTATCAGAATTCAATGAAAATAATTCTTGATTCTGGTAAAAAGTAAAATATGAATCAGCTTTTAGATTTATTAAAAACAATTCCCGATCCGGAAATTCCGGTGATTGATATCGTGGAATTAGGAATCGTAAGAGATGCACAGGTCACAGGTGAAAATACTTGTGAAGTGATTATTACGCCTACTTATTCTGCCTGTCCTGCAATGTTTACCATTGAAGAGGATATTATCAAAATGATGAAAGAAAACGGATGGGATGCCAAAGTAGTCACCAAGATGTTTCCGATCTGGACAACGGACTGGTTGACTGATGAAGCGAGAGAAAAACTTCGTGTCTACGGAATTACTCCTCCCGAAAAAGGAGCAGACGAACATCATATCGGGAAACCGAAAAAATGTCCTCGCTGTGGTTCTGAACATACCAAGCAGATCAGCAGATTTGGGTCTACCTTATGTAAAGCCTCTTATCAATGCTTAGACTGTCTGGAACCTTTTGATTATTTTAAATGTCATTAAGGGTAACTATAGATTAATGTACAATTTATCAATAAAATTAACGGATATGCAGAGCATAACGATGCTGTTGTTAGATTGTTAAAATCTTAGGTTGTTACATGAATTTATATTGTTAAATTAGTGCATTGTTAAATAATAAATTAATAAAAACTATGTATACACAACTCGATATTGAAACGCATTTTGACGGGAAGCTTAAAATTGCATATCTGAATCAACCGGAAACAATGAACGCCCTTACCAAGCCGGCTTTATCAGATCTTAGGGATTTTGTTAAAGAATGTAGCGAAGACGAAACGGTAAGATGTGTTGCTATTTCAGGAAGAGGAAGAGCATTTTGCTCAGGTCAGAATCTGGACGAAGCTTTTGTGGTAGGCAAAGAACACCATGATCATGACATCATCAGAAAAATTGTGGTAGATTATTATAACCCTTTAGTGTTAGAGGTTACCCGTTGCAAAAAACCTGTTATTGCTTTAGTAAACGGTCCTGCAGTAGGAGCCGGAGCGATGTTGGCTTTAATCTCTGACTTCGTTTTAGCAAACGAGAAAGCATATTTTGCTCAGGCATTTTCAAATATCGGTTTAATTCCTGATACAGGAGGAACATACTTCTTACCGAAGCTTTTAGGCAGACAATTGGCAAATTATTTAGCGTTTACAGGTAAAAAATTATCTGCTGAAGAATCTAAATCTTATGGTCTTGTTGCTGAAGTTTTCTCAGAGGAAGAATTCGCATCAAAATCAATGGAAATTCTTGAAAGAATGTCGAACATGCCAACCGCGGCAATTAAGCTTACCAAAAAAGCTTTCGCACATTCTTATACCAATACATTGAAAGAGCAGCTTGAGCTGGAAGGAGATCTGCAACAGGAAGCAGCAGAAACAGAAGACTTCATCGAGGGTGTAAACGCCTTCTTACAGAAAAGAAAACCTAATTATAAAGGAAGATAAATTTCGTATTAATGTATTCATGTAAAATGTATTAATGATTTTTAAAACGATTTACATGAATACATTTTACATTAATACATTGTACAAATAAAAATGAATATTGGAATTATCGGTGCCGGAACAATGGGAATCGGCATTGCACAAGTAGCCGCTACGAACGGATGCAAAGTTTGGGTTTATGACGCCAATGCAAAACAAGTAGAAACGGCAACAGTAGGTTTGGAAAAAAACCTGACCAAATTAGTTGACAAACAAAAAATTTCAGGAGAGAAAATGACTGAAATTTTAGCTAATATTTCCATTGCTACAGAATTGAAGGATTTCAAAGATTGTGAGCTGATTATAGAAGCCATTATCGAAAACAAAGACATCAAAACCAAGGTGTTTACAGAGCTTGAAAATTATGTTTCAGAAAACTGTATCCTTAGTTCCAATACCTCATCTATTTCTATCACCTCTCTGGGTGCAGAACTAAAGAAACCGGAGCGTTTCATCGGAATTCACTTTTTCAATCCGGCTCCGTTGATGCCTTTAGTGGAAGTTATTCCATCCTTATTGACAGAAAAAACTTTAGCAGAAAAAATCTACAACCTCATGAAAGAATGGGGGAAAACTCCTGTTATTGCCAAAGATATTCCCGGATTTATCGTCAACAGAATTGCCAGACCTTATTATGGGGAAGCACTTAGAATTGTTGAGGAAAACATCGCAACACCGGAACAGGTGGATGATGCCATGAAAACACTGGGTAACTTCAAAATGGGACCTTTCGAATTGATGGATCTTATCGGAGTCGATGTCAATTTTGCAGTAACAACAACAGTTTACAAAGACTATTTCTACGATCCAAAATACAAACCATCATTACTTCAGCAAAGAATGTCTGAAGCAAAACTTCACGGAAGAAAAACTGGGAAAGGTTTCTATGATTACAACGAAGGAGCAGAAAAACCTGTTGCTCAGAAAGACGATGCTTTATATCAGCAGATCTTTTTAAGAATCATCTCCATGCTGATCAACGAAGCGGTTGAGGCTAAAAGATTAGGGGTTGCCACTGACGAAGATATTGAATTGGCAATGCAGAAAGGCGTAAACTATCCGAAAGGATTACTAAGCTGGGGACAAGAAATCGGGTATGCAAAAATCTCCGAAACCCTACAAAACCTATACGAAGAATATCAGGAAGAAAGGTATAGACAAAGTCCTTTGCTGAGAAAACTATAAAAATATTTAAATCTGCTAGTGAATTGTCATGTTGAGCGAAGTCGAAGCATTTCTCAAGTAGATTATTATATCAAAAAAACTTCATGGATATAGAAGAATTTAGAGCGGAGCTGGAGACCAGGCTTTTAATTGAGAAACAGTATTTAACTCAGGAGGCTTCTTCTGTCAATGCTGAGGAAAGGCTTGAGTTGTTAGGAAAGTTTAATGAGAAATATAAAGAACTGATCAAAAGATTAGCCAACGAAAATGGAATTGATTTAAACGAATCCTACCCCTCTGAAAACTCATCAGATTCAGAAAGTCTTTCATATGAGCAAGTCATTCTGGGCAAAACAATGAGTGTTTACGACAGGTTATCCGATGAGCTGTATGAAGAAATAACAAACATATAATAGAAATGAATCCAAGACAAGTAGCAGATTATATGTTCAATCAGGATTATTTTTCCCAGTGGATGAATATCAAAATGATTGAAGTAAAAGAAAATTACTGTTTAATAGAAATGCCCATTAAGAAAGATATGATTAACGGGCTTAAAACAGTTCATGGTGGAGTTACCTTTGCTTTTGCAGATTCTGCATTGGCATTTTCATCCAACAATACAGGTGATGCTGCTGTAGCGCTGAACTGTATTATCAATTTTACCAAAGCCGGAAAGGAAGGAGATGTTTTCAGAGCCGAAAGTATTTTGGTGAATGATACCAGAAAAACTGCGGTTTATGACATTCAGATTACCAATCAAAACAGTGAGCTGATTGCAAAATTTGTTGGAACAGTCTATAAAATAGGGAAAAAAGTCACCGACTTATAATAAACATTAACCAGACACCATAGTAAACAAAATGAGAAAAATATTTCTACTGCTTTTCGGGATTTCAGCTTTTCTGATGAATGCCCAGCAGAAAGTAAATGAAGCATTGAAAAAAGAACTCGATGAGATTATGAAGGTGGATCAGGGATACAGAATGCTTTTCGATTCCGAAATAACTCTGGAAAAAAGAGAGCAGCTCCTAACAACCCTGAATATTGACAAAGAAGAGTTCAAAAAGAAAGGCTGGCAGATGGTTGCAGAACATGATAGTCTGAACGTGCAGAAAATCGAAAATATTATTGCTCAATATGGCTATCCCGGAAAAACACTTGTAGGAGAACCTACAAACCAGGCCGCATGGTACGTAATCCAGCATTCAACCAAAATTAGAAAATATCTTCCTCTCATAAAAAAAGCTGGAAAACAGAAAGAAATTCCTTTTACATGGGTTGCGATGATGGAAGACCGATATCTGATGCAGGAAGACAAGGAACAGATCTACGGTACCCAGGGAAAAGGAGAAATGACAAAAGATAAGAACGGAAAACAAGTCTTTGTCAATTTTGTCTGGCCTGTTAAAGATCTCAAAAATGTTAATAAAAGAAGAAAAGAAGCAGGTTTTGATTCCACTATTGAAGAAAATGCCAAAAGAATGTACGGATCGGATTTCAAATACGAACCCTATACTTTAAAACAGGCTTTAGAACTAAGAAATAAAAACAAATAAATAGAAAAAGGAAGTTTGATAATTTCAAATTATGCATTATCCTATTTTCAAAGTAAAATTATGAACAACGTATACATCATAGACTATGTCAGAACTCCCATCTCAAAACTGCAGGGGGGATTATCAGAAGTAAGAGCAGATGATTTAGCTGCTATTGTGATCAAAGAAGTAGTTGCGAGAAATCCTGAAGTTCCTGTAGAGGAAATTGAAGATGTTATTTTCGGATGTGCCAATCAGGCAGGTGAAGATAACAGAAACGTAGCAAGAATGGGACTTTTATTGGCTGGTCTTCCATATAAAATTGGAGGTGAGACGGTAAACAGACTTTGTGCTTCGGGAATGTCTGCAGTAGCGAATGCATTCCGTTCTATTGCTGCCGGAGAAGGAGAAATTTATATTGCCGGAGGAGTAGAGCATATGACACGCTCTCCTTATGTGATGTCAAAACCAAGTGCAGCTTTCGGAAGAGACAGTCAGATGTTTGATACCACTTTCGGATGGCGTTTTATCAACCCTAAGATGAAAGAATTATATGGTGTTGACGGAATGGGAGAGACTGCAGAGAATTTAGCAGATATCCACCAGATCAATAGAGAGGATCAGGATAAATTTGCCCTTTGGTCTCAGCAGAAAGCTACAAAAGCTCAGGAAACCGGAAGACTGGCAGAAGAAATTGTAAAAGTTGAGATTCCTCAGAGAAAAGGAGATCCTGTTGTTTTTGAAAAAGATGAATTCATTAAACCAACTTCTTCTATGGAAGGTCTTGCAAAACTTCGTCCTGCTTTCAGAAAAGAAGGAACGGTAACTGCAGGAAATGCTTCAGGAATGAATGACGGTGCCGCAGCTTTGATTTTAGCAAGTGAAGAAGCGGTGAAAAAATATGGATTAAAACCAAAAGCAAAAATTCTGGGATCTTCCGTAGCCGGAGTAGAGCCAAGAATTATGGGAATCGGACCGGTAGAAGCCACTCAAAAGTTATTGAAGAGATTAAATCTTTCTCTTGAAGATATGGACATCATTGAACTCAACGAAGCATTCGCAGCACAGGCACTTGCTGTGACAAGAAGTTTAGGATTAAAAGATGATGACGCAAGAATAAATCCTAATGGAGGAGCTATTGCAATTGGCCACCCACTGGGAGTTTCAGGAGCAAGAATTGTAGGTTCTGCGGCAATGGAACTTCAGAAACAGGATAAAAAATATGCATTGTGTACCCTTTGTATCGGCGTAGGACAAGGATATGCAATGGTAATCGAAAAAGTGTAATCAATTAAAAAAGATAAAGATAGTAGAGTAAGAAAAATGTCTGACCTCTGAAATCTATTATCTGATCTCTAATAAATATGAACATCTACTCATACCACGGGATTCGTCCCATTATAAAACCTTCTGCCTACATTCATCCGCAGGCAGTCATTATCGGGAATGTAGAAATAGGGGAAGAAGTATATATTGGTCCCAATGCGGTAATTCGTGGAGACTGGGGGAAAATTATTATTAAAGACGGAGCCAATGTACAGGAAAACTGTACCCTTCATGTTTTCCCGAATATAGAAACCATACTGGAAGAATCTGCACACATCGGGCATGGCGCAATCATTCATTCAGGACACATCGGAAAAAACTGTCTGATCGGAATGAATTCCGTTGTGATGGACAAAGCGTATATCGGTGACGAAAGTATCGTTGGAGCATTGGCTTTTGTACCGGCTAATTTCAGATGCGAACCAAGAAAATTAGTGGTGGGAAGCCCAGCAAAAATTATCCGTGATGTATCTGACGAAATGATTCACTGGAAAACAGAAGGAACAAAACTCTATCAGGAACTGGCAAGAGAAGGAAAAGAAGCTATTCTGCCTTGTGAGCCTTTTACAGAATATGTTCAGCAGATCCCAACCAAAATTGTTGATTACAGCATTTGGGATGATATAAAATAATGACCATTTAAAATTAAATATGATTAAAAAAATTGCACTTATATGCAGCATGGTGTTGGCGATGAATAGTGTAGTATCAGCACAAACTGTTACGACAAAACCGCTTACAATAGGAGAAGTGAGGACTATTAAGTCCAAAACCTTAAATGAAGACAGAACGTTGAATATTTATCTTCCACAAGGTTATGATAAAACAAAATCATACCCTGTGATTTATCTGTTGGATGGAAGTATGAATGAAGATTTTATTCACGTGACAGGATTAGTCCAATTCTTTAATCAAATGTATTCCATGCCGGAATCTATTGTTGTGGGAATTGCTAATATAGACAGGAAAAGGGATTTTACCTTTCATACGGATTTAAAAGATTTACAGAAAGATTATCCTACGACAGGACATTCTGATAAGTTTATTGCTTTCCTTGAAAAAGAACTAAAGCCTTATGTTGAAAGTCAGTTTAAAACCACAGACAAATATTTGTTTGGTCAATCTTTGGGAGGGCTTCTGGCAACAGAAATACTTCTGAAAAAGCCGGAAATGTTCAACAACTATTTTATTATCAGTCCAAGCTTATGGTGGGATGATGAAAGTCTTTTAAAGCAGGCTCCTCAATTACTTTCAAAATCTTCAGATACTAAAAAGTTTGTCTATGTTTCTGTAGGGAAAGGAGAACATCCGGTGATGGTAAAAGATGCCGAGGCTTTCTACGATGTTTTGACAAAAGCAGGAAAGAAAAACTGGACATTGGAATATAAAATGATGGAAACAGACAATCATGCAACCATTCTTCACAGAAGCTTATATGAAGGATTGGTGAAAATGTTTCCCTATCAGGAACCGAAATAAATCAGTTCCAGTTGATGAGCATTCTGAAAAAATATTGGATCGTAATATTGATTTTTATAATCATTATGAATGCTCTAGGGCTTTATCTGGTAAAAGAGTCAATAGGAATTTCAGATGCTTTGGAACATGTTGAATCAGATGAGGCAATTGCTAAATTAAAGCAGAAAGACAATTTTTACATGTTGTTTGTTGAAATTGTCATCATTTTAGACGGCTGGCTGATACTATTTATCCCTTATTTGATTATTAGCAACTTTATTAAAAAGATTAATCTAAGCAAAAAGTAAAAAACTATATGGAAAAGTTAAAAAACTATATCTACGGACAATGGGTAGAAGGTACCGGAAGCGGAGTCCCTTTGTACAACGCCGTTACAGGAGAACAGGTAGCTGTTTCCGATACAGAAGGACTTAATTTTGAGCAGGCTCTTGATTACGGAAGAACAGTAGGATACAAAAACCTTTCTTCAATGACTTTCTACGACCGTGGAGAAATGTTGAAAAAAGTAGCACTTTATCTGTTAGAAAGAAAGAAAAAATACTACGACTTATCATATAAAACAGGAGCTACACATGTTGATTCATGGGTGGATATTGAAGGAGGTTTCGGGACTTTCTTTACCTATTCCGGATTGGCAAAAAGAATGCTTCCCAATACTTCATTTTGGGTAGATGGAGATACTCAGAAAATTTCAGCTAACGGAACTTTTTTAGGAACCCATATTTTAACACCTAGTGAAGGGGTTTCTATACAGATCAATGCCTATAACTTTCCGGTTTGGGGAATGTTGGAAAAGCTTTCTACTTCATTATTAGCGGGTGTTCCTTCTATTGTGAAGCCATCTCCTTTCGGGTCTTATCTTACGAATGCTGTATTCCAGGATATGATTGAAAGCGGAGTTTTGCCTGAAGGTGCAGTACAGTTAGTCTGCGGAGAACCTGGTAATATTTTGGATTATGTACAGGATGGAGACTCTGTATTGTTTACAGGTTCAGCCAATACAGGAAGAAAATTAAAATCACTTCCTTCCATCGCTGGTAATGCTGTTCGTTTCAATATGGAAGCAGATTCTCTGAACTGTTCTATCCTTGGATTGGAAGCAAAACCGGGAACTCCTGAATTTGACTTATTCATCAAAGAAGTTCGTAATGAAATGACCACGAAAGCAGGACAGAAATGTACAGCGATCAGAAGAATTATCGTTCCGGAACATTTAATTGGTGACGTTCAGAATGCTTTGTCTAAAGCTTTAGATCAGACTAAAATCGGAAATCCATTAAGCAGAGAAACCAAAATGGGATCTTTAGTGGGAAGGCAGCAGTATGAAGAAGTAGTAAGAAAAGTAAATCTATTAAAATCAGAAACAGAACTTGTCTATGATGGTAAGCACGAGCTGGTAGATGCAGACTACGAAAATGGTGCATTTATGAGCCCGAAACTATTCCTGAACGACAAGCCTTTTGAAAAAAATATTTCTCATGATGTAGAAGCTTTCGGGCCGGTATCTACATTGATGCCGTATAAAGATGCTGAAGAAGCAGCCGCACTGGCAAAAAGAGGAAAGGGAAGTTTGGTAGGATCTATCATTTCTCACGATGAGAACTTTATCGCAGAAACTTCATGGAAAATGGCTTCCCAGCACGGAAGAATCTTTGTTCTGAACAGAGATAATGCCAAAGAAAGTACAGGTCACGGTTCACCACTTCCTACATTAATGCATGGAGGTCCTGGTAGAGCAGGTGGCGGAGAGGAAATGGGCGGACTGAGCGGTCTTCATTTCTTCTTACAGAAAACAGCAATTCAGGGGTCACCGGATGTACTGAAAGCAATTACTAAGATCTATCAGCAGGGCGCAGAGAAAAAATTCTCAGACAAGCATCCTTTCCAGAAATATTTTGAGGAAGTGGAAGTAGGAGACTCTTTAGAAACAGCTGGAAGAACAGTTACCGATGCAGATATCGTCAACTTCTCCAATGTTTCATGGGATCATTTCTATGCTCATACTGATTCAACAAGTTTATCAGGAACCATCTTCGATAAAACTGTAGCTCACGGATATTTCATCCTTTCAGCAGCAGCAGGATTGTTTGTTTCAGGAAAAAAAGGACCTGTTATTGCGAATTATGGATTGGAAGACTGCAGCTTCTTCAAACCTGTATATGCCGGAGATACCATCACTGTTTATTTAACCGCAAAAGAAAAAATCAACAGAGGAGTAAAAGGCAGAAACATTCCTTCAGGTGTTGTGAAATGGCTGGTTGAAGTTGTAAACCAAAGAGATGAGGTAGTTTGTGTAGCAACAATTTTAACATTAGTTGCAAAGCAGTCTCCATTCATTGATCTGAATGTGAAAAATGTTCAGAAAATGTTGAATGGATTAACAGAAAGTACTCCTGCACTTTGGGGAAAAATGTCCCCACAGCAGATGATTGAGCATTTGGAACAAGCAGTTCTGGTAAGTTTCGGAGAACCTGAAGCAGAGAAATGTTTCACTCAGGAGGAAAATCTTGAAAAATGGCAGGATTCCCTTTATAACCACAGAGCAATGCCAAAAGAATTTACGGCTCCATTCCTTCCGCAGGATGGCTCACTTCCGGAATCAACACACAGAAATCTGGAAGCCGCAAAACAATCGTTTATGGATAACCTGAAGAAATTTGTAATCTATTACAAAGAAAATCCACAGGCAGAACACATGAATTATGTATTCGGAAAACTGAATAAAGAAATGTGGGAACTGATGCACAGAAAGCATTTTACTCATCATTTCCAGCAGTTCGGATTGATTTAATTCAACATAAAAATAAATTATAGTCCCTTCCAGTAATTGAAAGGGATTTTTATTTTAAATGTGATCGGAAATATATAAATTCAGGAATATTTTTTAATAATGAAATCTTTAAAAATTTCCCTTGTCTTTGGTTCTTTTTTACTTTTACTCTTTTTTTCTTGTTCTGGAAATCCGAAACCTGATAAAAAAGGTTATTTTTCTGAAGAGAAATTTGTTGATAGCCTGAATGTTGGAAGGAAGGGTAAAACTAAAGTCGAGATTGAAAAATTTCGGCATGTCAATAATGGTGATGTGTTTGTTACCTTGAATTTTTATGATCTAAAAGATATCTGGGTGGAAGCTAAAGGTTCAATGTTTCATACCTGGGAATTAAAGAACAGTTTTAAATTTATCAAAGATGGAGTAACCGGTTTAGATGTTCAGATAAGTGACTTTAATAATGATGGCTTCAATGATATGACTTATCAAAGCGGAATTGCTGGAAGAGGAGGAAATACAGTGATGACTTTGTTTGTATATAATCCGAAAAATAAATATTTTATCCACATCAAAAATTCAGATAATTATCCGAACCTAAGTTTTAATTCAAAACTAAATTGTATCAATTCTGTAATTTTAACAGGTTCTACCACAACGGCATTTTTAAAAATTAAAAAAGATTCCTTAGATGAATTTGCACGAGTAGATGTTTCTGATAAAATAGTGGTGGAAGAAAAAGATTCTACAGGTAAGTTTAAAATTATTGAAGAAAAACTGTTCAAAGGAAATGATGATGATCTTTATAAAGTTTTTAGAAACTACAAACCTTTAGAATATTAATTAGGTTTATTTTACATAGATGAGAATGTACATTATTTCAGTTAGTTATATTTTTTTTGCTTAAAAATGATTAACTTTAATAGGCGAAATCCGAAAAGCATACAGAGTAGGAGAGAATATCAAAACTGATTACTATGGAAAACTTAAAAAAACTTTCAAGACACGAGTTGAGATCTCTTAAAGGAGCCGGGCCAAACTGGTCTTGTGCCCTTAATCCTTGTCCTCCCGGAAGCTGTTGCCTCCCTGGAAGATGGCCTGATATTGCAAGAGCATGTTATATATGTGCCGATTCTTAAATTTTTTTAAACTTAAAACAATACATAAAGCTGCAATTACCTGTGATTTGTAGCTTTATTTTTATAATCTTTTGTTAAAAATCCTATCCTGTTTGATGTCCTTGGATTTATTCATTATTTTCAATCTTTTAATTCAAAAAAAATAAACTATGGACCAAAGCTGGATGCAAAAATGGGAAGAAGTGAAGAATATTATGGTTTGTCCTACAGATCTGGAAACCTATTTTACTTCGGATGAAATTTTGGGAAAGAAAATGGAGACGATAGAAATTGGAAACGTTTCCCTTCCTTCTGGAAAAGTGGTGGTAAGAGATCCGCTGGTTTTTCTGAATGCGAATCAATCACCTTATTTTATTCAGGCTCCGAAAGGAAATTTTCCTGTGACTATTGCCGTAGTAAAATCTGAAGATTGGGGAGACAGATATGCTGTTGTAAAAGTAGAATTTACCAAAGAAAAGCCTGTTGTTTACAGAGAAGCTTTAGTTGGAATTGAAGAATTGGAGGGCGTTGCTGAAGATGATTATTTTGGTTTCGCCGTGGATGCTGGTTTAGGGTGTATTGCTGATAAAGAAATACTCCCTTTTGTGGATAAATTTATAGATGAAATGGATGTCAGTAATATTTATGATGATTATTTCGCTGAGCTTTTCTCACAAAGCTATAAAGCTCATCCCAACAATCAGAGAGAGGCAGGAGACTGGATCAATTGGACGATTCCTGATACAAATTATCAGATTCCAATGTTTGCAAGTGGTTTTGGTGATGGTACTTATCCTGTTTACTTTGCTTATGATGCTAACGAAGAAATTTGTGGTCTATACATTCAATTCATCGATATTGAATTGGCTTTAAGTGATGAAGATGAGGACGAAGACGAAGACGAGGATGGTGATGACGATCAACCTGAAAATTTTGTTTTCCTTAAAAATTAGCTATGAATACAACTTTTGCAGATCATGTCATCGAGTTCAATAAAAACCTTAGCTATAGAGGAAATCTTCCCGACGGCTTTGAAGTTCTGAACCCTTATCTGGATAATCCGGAAACATTGACGGTTATGCAGAAGTTTTATCACAAATATTATAATGATTCCATACAGAGAAAATTCATCATTGGAATCAATCCAAGCCGTCATGGAGCAGGAGTAACAGGCGTTCCGTTTACTGATACCAAAAGACTCGAAAGTATTTGTGGTATAAAAATGGAAACCGCCCGTACTCATGAAGTGTCTTCTGTTTTTATCTACGATATGATTGAAGAATATGGCGGTGCAGATCTTTTTTATGAAGATGTTTATATTAACTCTCCGTTTCCGCTGGCTATTGTAAGAAAAACAAAAAACGGATGGCTTAATGCTAATTATTATGATGATAAAGAACTGTTCGAGGCTGTGAAGAGTTTTATGATTGAATCTCTGAAGAAACATATCAGTCTCAATCTGGATACCTCAGAGGTCTTTATTCTAGGTAAAAAAAATGCTGACTTTATTTCAAAATTAAACATAGAAGCAAAGCTGTTTGATACCATGACTGTTCTGGAACATCCCAGATACATTCAGCAGTACAAATCAAAAGAAAAACAGCTGTATATAGATAAATATATTATGGCATTGAAAAAACAAAACCCTTAATGTTTGTATTAAGGGTTTTGTCATTTATGAATTAGAATCTTTATGGGATATGGAACTTATATATAATTTCCTGAAATTAATTTTTAATTACCTTCGTTGATTCTGTTGCTGTTTTGATAATATAAACTCCTTTTGGAAGGTCTGAAATATTGATTTCATTATTTCCTCTCTGGGTTTGTATTGTTTTCAGCATTTTACCGTCTACACTGTAAATTTTAGCTTCACTCGCTTTCTCTGCTGCAATGGAAAGAGGCCCGTTGGTTGGGTTAGGATAAACAGCCAGGTCTTTTTTAATGCTCTTAGCTTCAGAAGTACCCAATACCAGGTTGCTGTCTTTTACCCAGGTGAAAGCATCCAGGCCTACATATCTGAATGCTCCGCTGACCGTTAGTTGCAGTTCATCAATAATGATATTAGAGTAATTTTGGCCGTTTAAGTTGGTAAGATCAATCAGAGTATATCCATTTGTAGAGCCTAAACTTGTTGCAAATCCAGTGGATTTTGTTTGGGTAAATTTTGTTACTCCGCTTAATTTTCCTGTTACAGTAAGTGTCCCTGCTACATTGAGATCCAGATTGAGTGCTGAAAGATACATCCAGAATCTGTTTACCTTAAATAAATTTGAAGTGGTTTTAATACTGAATGATGGCGGAAATTGAGTATCGTTGGAATTATCAATATATCTGTTGTCATTCGCTGTTCCACTCCAGCCTGTTCCCGGGTAATTCCCTTGAATATCAAAGACACTTACATGCGAAATGATATTGAAAATGACTCCATTGTCGGTGAAGCTTGTACTTCCGTGCGATTCCGTTTCAAATTGTTCTGTACTGGTCTGCCCGAATGAGAAAATTGAAATGAGCAGACTACAAATTGTTAAAAAAGTAGTGCTTTTCATGATTTTTTTGTTTTAAATATTAGGTTATTGTGAATATTAATCTCTTGGAGGATAAATACCTTCAACACAGATGATATAATTTAAGCCCAGATAAGGAGGCATATTATTCACTGGTAAATTTTGTCCTACAAAAGAAATACTTTGTCCGTTAATCACGGTGTCAGGGTTAGTATCATTTATAAAGCTGGACACCACATTGAAATCTCTTCCTACCTGTGTTCCTGAGATAGCAATAGATGCCGCCGCATTAGGGGTTGATGAGTTGGCATTCTTATTAGCAACTTTCAATTGAAATCCACCACCAATGCTTGGAAGATTTGAAGTTAAAAGGGTATTTTGTGTAGTACCGGCTACCACTCCCAAAGGATAAAACTGGTTAGCATTTACATTTCCAGCTCCCAAAGCCATACGTCCTTTTAAGTTAGGTAAAGCGAAAGTTGTAATACCGTCTCCACCATAAGTTGTTCCTAAAATAGAAAATAAAGCTGAATTTCTTGAAATAGCTATTAAACTTCCGTCACAAAACATCCAGCCTCTAGGCGCGAAATTTCCTGCAAATAATTTTACAATTCCAATGTACTCTTCCATGATAATGATATTTAGTTTTAAATTTCTTACTCTGTTGTGGGCTTTTCAGATTCCGCCTTTAGTTATTATTTCTAGGCCAAAGGAACGACTAATAATGAGGGAGTACTAGAGTAGAAAATACCAAATTAAAGATTCCGTATTTCTACGTAAAGGGAATCTTATAAAAGGTAACTCTATCATGGAAATTATTATCTTTAAGTTTCTCTGAAAGAGCTGTATTTCGTATTTTTGTAAGAATCCAATAAAAATAAAAATGAGCGAATTTGTAGCATCAGAAATTAAAAATAATATTGCCGAGATCAGTTTCGGAACACTCAAAAGTAATTCTCTTCCGGGAGCAATTTTAGAAAAGCTGGCAGAAACTATCCTTGAAGAAGGTGCGAAAGATGAGGTGAAAGCTATTTTAGTAAAAAGTGCAGGTGAAAAGGCTTTCTGTGCAGGAGCTAGCTTTGATGAGCTTTTAGCTATTGAAGAACTGGAAGCTTCCACACAATTCTTTGGTGGTTTTGCAAAAGTTTTGAATGCTATGAGAAATTGCGGGAAAATCGTAGTGGTAAGAGTACAGGGAAAAACTACCGGTGGAGGAGTTGGAATTGCTTGTGGAGCAGACTACTGTTTTGCAACAAAAGATTCAGCTTTAGCACTTACTGAGATCAATCTTGGAATCGGCCCTTTTGTAATTGGACCTTATGTAGAAAGAAAAATCGGGAAGTCACAATTCTCTGCTATGGCAATTGATGCAGACTTCAGATCTGCTGAGTGGGCTGAGCAGCATAATGTTTATCATTCTGTATCAGATTCTATTCAGGAGATGGATGCGAAACTGGAGAAATTTTTACAGACCTTGGCGTCAAGAAGTAGTGATGCTTTAGCTTTAATTAAAAAAGTTTCTTGGGAAGGAACAGATCATTTCAATGAATTGATGCCAGCGAGAATTCATATGAGTGCAAGTCTTATCCTGGAAGATTCTGCCAAGAAAAATATTGAGTCCATTAAAGAAAAGTTGAGAGCGAAATAATTTTTTCTTTACTCTTAATTTAATATATTTTGAGAGCCTCGCTTCTAGCGGGGTTTTCTTTTTGACATATAAGTAATCATGAAAATTATTTCAAAATTTAAAATAAATAATTGGCAGATTAAAAATAAATTATAACTTTGTAATTCAAAGTTCTTTTTATGGAGACAAAAAACTATCACGAAGACTTATCCCATATCCGTTCCATGATGGAGCGCTCTTCCAGATTCATTTCTTTAAGCGGTCTGTCAGGAGTTGTTGCCGGATTAACAGCAATTATTGGAGCTATATATGTTTTTTTTGTTTTTCAGAGGGAAGGAATCAGTTATTTTGATGGAGACAGAAATATTCTGGGACCAGCCTTGGTTAAAGAACTTGTTCTAATTGGGATAGTTATTTTAGTGGTTGCTATTCTTAGTGGCTACATTTTTACCGCCCACAAAAGTAAAAAGAAGGGTTTGAAGATCTGGGATGCCACTACAAAACGGCTTTTGATTACTTTTGCAGTTCCTTTGGTAGCAGGAGGAGTTTTTTGCCTTGCACTTCTTTATCATCATCTTTTTGTTTTCATAGCTCCGGCAACATTGATTTTTTACGGATTGGCACTAGTATCGGCAGAACGTTATACATTAACGGATGTAAAGTATTTAGGATATTTTGAGATCATTTTAGGACTTATTTCTTTATTCTTTTTAGGATGGGGATTATTGTTCTGGGCAATTGGTTTTGGAGTTTTGCATATTGTATATGGATTGATTATGCACAAGAAATATAAGTAATAATGAAGATTTGTAATGTTGAAAAAGATGAGTTTAAAAATTAATACATTAAAAGCTCTCTAAGAATATAATTTCCTGAATAATTAAGCTAAAATAAAATGATCAAAATAAATCAACTCAACAAAGAATTCGAAAGCCGTGTAAGACTGGGCATCATGTCCGTTCTTATGGTTAACGACTGGGTTGATTTTTCTGAAATGAAAGGCTTGCTTGGAATTACAGATGGAAATCTTGCCAGTCACAGCAATGCATTGGAGAAAGCAGGATATATTGAAGTAAAAAAAGAATTTGTCGGGAAAAAGCCCAAGACATCTTACCGTGTTACGCAAAATGGACGACAGGCGTTTACAGAACATTTGGATGCTCTTGAAAAACTACTGGGACGATAGTCCTATATTTTTTTGAAAATTAACTTTGAATTACAAAGTACTTTATAATTTAAAACTTAAATAAAATGATAACACAAAAACAAAAAACAGTTACAATGTATGCCCTTCCATTGGTTTTACTGTGTATTCCATTGCTGGGAAATCTATTTTCTAAAGAAGTGAACTGGTCCGTTTCAGATTTTCTGATAGCAGCAGCTTTACTCTTTACAACAGCTTTTTTGGTCAACCTGGTCAGAAACAAAATCAAAAAACAAAGTCAGAAAGTTTTGATCTGCATTTTCATTTTGCTTGCTCTTGCACTGATCTGGATGGAGCTGGCAGTAGGGGTTTTTGGAAGTCCGTTTGCGGGAAGCTAAAATTGGTTTTTAATTAATTCTAAATAATAATGATAAAAGATTCAGAAATAATAGATCTAGGCAAGGCTGTATTTGGTTTTTTTTTCAATGGGAACTCTTTGCCTTTTAGGAGCACTCGTTACAAAGGATGATTGGTTTGCTGGAGCTGGCTATTTGTTAATCATTTTTGGAGTACCAGTCAACATATTATGCATACTTGGTTTTTTGACATATGGTGTTATAAATACATCAAAATTCAAAGAATGTATGATAGCCATACTCATTTTGACAGCCAACATTCCTATTGCATTCATTTACACTATTGTAGGTCTTAGTCTTTTCCATTAATATCCATAAATATACCAATACTATTATGAAAAAAATCCGCGTTCAGTTTCTGCTTTTTGTGTACGATAAAACTCAGAAATTATACAGAAAATACTTTAAAAAGAAAAAAAGACAATGGCAGTTCAATGAAAAACAGCTGCTGGAATTTCAGGAAGATTCTCTTGGAAGAAAACTGGGAGAATTCTACAGAAAGCATGGGTTTTCAATGATTCCCAAAATGGAAAATCATGATGTACACCATTTGATCACCGGCTGTGGAACCAACTTCGAGGATGAAATTGCCATGCAGTATCTTCTTTTAGGAAACGGTAAGCTCAATGCACATCTTTTGGCAGCAATCATTTTAGGAACAATTATTCTGCCTGAATATGCGAAAATTTATATCAAAGCCTATAAAAAAGGTCAGAATATGCGTGCTTTCCATCATTGGGATTTTGAAGAACTGCTGAGCCAGAAGTATGAACATGTAATGGACTTTATTCAACAGAAAGAAACTATTGTTCTTCATTAAAAACATTTATCTGATGGGAAAAATAAAATTCAGTCCGCTTGGAAAAAGGTCTTTCTTCCTTTCGTTTCTGTTAGGAACGCTTCTGTTGGTCGCATTTTGGTTCATAAGAGCAGAATTTTTTATTGAACTTGGCTTTTATTATGTACTTGTAACCGCCGTGATTAATATGTTTATCCTTCTGCATGAACTTATTATCTATCTTACTGACGTTTCAGACCAGAAGGCATCCGGTAATTCAGTTCTCCTTTTGCTTGTCAATATTCCGATAACGGCCTTATACCTCTATATAATGACACAGTTCACCTGGATCGATGAGGTTCTCAAAATTTAATTCCTTTAATCTTTTAATTTTCAATATTTTAAATATTCAAATCTCATGAAAACACATCACTATATATTTCTTACCGCCATCCTGTTTGTCATTGTCTTCTACGATCAGGATATTGGACTGAACCTTGGAATTCTGGGAATCATTTATGCAGTATTGACCCTGTTTAAAACTACGGAGAAGAATAAAACCAAAACCCTATATGTTCTTTTGGGAACAAGCATTTTATCAAGTATTGCATTTGCATGGTATGGAGATTTTCCTTCATTTACTGCAGTAGTAAGCTCATTACTTTTGCTGGGGTATAAATCAAAGAACAGAAGGTTAAAAATCCTCTTTTTGATTCCGGTTTTTATTGTAAACTGTTGCACTTCATTCTGCCGCTTTTTCAGTTTTGATGAATGGCTGCCCAAAAAGAATGTTCCTGGATTATGGCAAAAGACATTAGCTTTCATTTTAATTCCGCTGGTGCTGGTTTCCGTTTTCTTTGGAATTTATTCTGCAGGAAGTAATCATTTTGCCGCTCTTTTCACAGATTATGAACTGGATATTAATCTATGGCAGGTATTCTGTCTCTTTGTATTAGGGTTTTTTATTGCCTTTAACTACTGGAATTATGCTGTGGAAAAACTCATCTATAAAAGCAATCATTTTTTGGATAATGAGTTTCAAAAAGATTCCCGGATGCCAAAAGCTACCTATTCCTTTCTTGATCTCAATGCCGAAAGAATGAGCGGAGTGATCTCTTTTGTCTTGCTGAATATTTTACTGATTTTCTTTATTATTACTTACAATTATGAACAGTTTTATGAAGCCGTGAAAACTCCCGTTCAGCTTTCCGAAGAAACCCATGAAAGAGTGAATGCCGTAATTATGTCTATCATAATGGCTATTCTGGTCATCATGTTTTACTTTAAATCAGGATTCAATTTTGATCCGAAAGCGGGATTGCTGAAAATTTTAGCCAAAATCTGGATCTTCCTCAATGTTATTCTTGTCATATCAGCTGCTGTTAAAAATTATGAGTATATCGTGAATTATGGATGTACTTATAAAAGATTGGGAGTTTTTGCTTTCCTTATTTTATCAATAGTGGGTCTTGCTTTGACTTATCTTAAAATTCAAAAGAAGAAAAGAAACATATTCCTTGTCAACACAATGGTTTGGTATTTCTATGGAACTATTTTAGTGTGCAGTTACTTCAATTGGGGAGGTTTCATCACTTCACAGAATATGAAAAGAAAAGATTTTGTAGTCAACTATCATTTAACTTCTGTTAATTTCAGCGAAAAAGCCCTGTTGAAATATGCGGACGAAAAAAATGATCAGAAACTTAAAAAGACTTTGCAGACGAAAGTGAAAAGTGAAACCTCAAAAACATTCCTTTCAAAGATTATCTACTATCAAACCATTCAATAATCCATCATGAAAAAGCCCGTTGCCTCTTCAAGATTTAAAATCAACATGCTCCTGATATTGATGACTGTATTCTGTTTCAGTCTCTCAGCTTTCAGATACTATATCAGTGATACAAAAGTGTTTCTGTTTCTCAACTGGAATCTTTTTCTGGCATGGATTCCTTTATTACTAAGTTCTTTTATTCTTGCCTTTAATATCAAAAGCAAAATCTCACTGATCTTTATTATTATCGTCTGGATTTTGTTCTTTCCCAATTCACCTTATATTCTCACAGACCTTTTTCATCTGAGAGCGAGAAATTCAGTACCGATATGGTATGACCTGATTGTTATTCTTTCCTATGTCTGGACAGGACTGATCTGTGGTTTTATAAGCCTTAATGATATTGAAAAAAGCCTTTCCGAATATGGTAAAAGAAACAGTATCAATGCGGTAATTATTTTTTTTCTTTTCATGAGCAGTTTTGGAGTGTATCTTGGAAGATTTTTAAGATGGAACAGTTGGGATGTACTCAATAATCCTTTCGGTCTGTTCTCTGATATTGTAGTACGGTTTATCTATCCGCTTGAATATACCAAGACATGGGGTGTCACTGTTTTGATGGGAATTATGCTCAATTTTATGTATTTTACATTTAAATGGGTTGAAACAAATAATGATAGAGAATTGAAGCTGGAAAAATAAATCATTCTATAGAATTGGAACAGTTTTAGCATTTAATAGAGCTCACCAGAATGATATATTGGTACATTCTTAAACTTAATTATTATGAAAAAAAGCTTATTGTTGATTCCATTGATTATTATTTCATGTAAAAAAGAACCTGCCGTGACAACCGTTCAGGATAAGGATTCTACAGTTGTTACAGAAATGCCGGATTCTGTTGTAAAAGCAGATTCTGTAGCATTGAAAGAAAGAGATTCAATCATTAACAATGCTCCTGCCACGAAAGAAGTTCTGCGAAAAGGCGTAATGAGAACTGAAAAAGAAGGGCAGATCATTAGAATAGCTGATGCTACGCAGCTTCCTTTCACTTTGGGAGAAGAATTTAAAAAAGATGATCAGGAACTGATTTTAAAGCTGACCCATTACGATCGCCCGAATATCAAAGCAAAAATTTCAACCAAAGAGAAAGATTTTAATATCCGTTTCAATCAGATCAAACTTGCCAACGGAGACTATGACGGGCCTTTCGGAAGAGAGATTACTTACGATACCCCCGGGAAAGGTGAAGTATGGCTGATTATCGGTAAAAGTAATATGGCTTCAGGAAATACTAAGGGAAGCTTTACCATAACGGTAGAATAAGTTCAAATCAATTTGGTACAATTTCTGCAAACTAAACTCTAAGTTTAAAAATTTACAATTATGAAAAATATAGTTCTAACAGCAATGGCCGCTTCAGCTGTACTCGTAAGTTGCGGAACCGTACAGTCGCTGGTTCAGAATACATTTCCATACACCACGAATGTTTTAGTTTCCACAGGTGTTCCTGCAGATAAAGAAGTTTCTTCCACTGCAACCGCTACCAATGTACAGACATGGTTCGGAGGAAATAACAATGCAAAGATTAAAGACGTAAGGATTTCAGATGCTAAAATTTCTGTTGCATCCCCTTCAGGAGGAAATCTGAGTGCATTCAAAACCGTTAAAATATACGTTTCATCCAACGGAACAGGAGAAAGACTGATCGCATCACGATCCAATATATCTACCAACTCTTCCAGCTTAAATCTGGACCTGAATGATACCGGATTCCTTGATGAAATTGTAAAAAGCTCAGGATTGACGATAAGAACAGTGTATGAACTGAAGAATCAGACTTCTTCAGACATGAACATTAAAGTAGCCCTGAATTTCAGCAGCGTTCCTGCGAAATAACAGAGAAAAAAATAATATTAAAAACCCTCTTCCAGTAGTCTGAAAGAGGGTTTGATGTGAAGTAAAATGTATAAAAATCGTTTTAAAGTTTTGTGAATTTTTCAACAACTCTTCTTTGGCCTTCATTGATATTGATGATATATTGACCCATTGGCAGTTGTGAAATATCAATTTTTTCATCAGACAAAACAGAACTTTTGATCACAGTGCGTCCCTGAAGGTTGATGATTTCAAAATCCAGTTTTTTGTTTTCTGTACTTTGAATCGCAATAGTACTGCTGGATGGATTAGGGTAGATTTTAACCTCCAGCGGAGATAATGTTTTTACAGGGGTTGCAAATTTACTTTCCAGTTGCAGTATCGCATTTTTTACATTAGGAAGAGGCCCGATTTTCTGACCGGTTACAGTACCTCCCTGAGGAATTCCCGTAGAAATTAAAAGGTTTTTCATCGCAGAAGGTGTCAGGTTCTGACCTGTAGTCTGACGATAGAAAGACTGAATTAAAATAGCTGCAGATGATACTACAGGCGTTGCAGAACTTGTGCCGCTGAAATAATTATAAGTCCTGTTGTTATCATTGTCATATTTGGCATAAGAACCATAGCCCGCAGCAAGAACACTGCTTCCCCAACCCTGAACGTCCACTCTGTTTCCATAAGTACTGAAACTTAATTTTGAATGGGTTGTATTGGGAGATCCTGCCCCTACAATGATAGCTCCGCTATTTCCTCTGGCAAGATAAGTTGCATAAAACGGATCATCCAGATTCTGATTTCCGTTACCCGCAGCTGCAATGATAATAATTCCTGAATCAGTAGCTGCTTTCGTAAGATCCCAGATTACTTTGTCATACTCTGCAGGACAATATTGGCCATCTTTTCCTCCGGTCTGCATTTCATATAGAATAATATCACCTGCCTGAGAAGCATTAATAGACCTGCTCACGGCAGAAGCTCTGTTATATCCCACAGTGGTCCATTCCATATATCCTTTTATTTCGGAAGTATTGTAAGCAGCTCCTGTAAGGCCGATATTATCTTTTATTGAACCTAAAATACTTACTACTGCAGTTCCGTGGTCACGGTAGTTATTATTGGCTAATCCCGCATTCGGAGAATATCCTGGCTCCAGCTGTATAGAGTTTTGGTTGCTAAGCATCTCATGAGTTTTGTAAAAACCATATTCTACATCCCTTACACGAATATTCTGTCCGGTGATTCCTCTTGACCAGGCATATTTTGCATTGATTCCCGGGTTGTCATTCAGATAAGTCTGAATGCTTTCCAGATCAGGTGTTGCTACAAAAGCATTAACCAAAGGAGGTTCAATAGGAGTTGCACTCATCACAGATACATATTCTATTTCAGGGAACCTTTCAAGGCTATGAATGATTTTCTGAGTGGCTTCCTCATTTTGAAGGGGCAGATCTGCCTTATAAATTCTTTTCAGTTTTTCTACAGATTCTGAAGAGTTTCCGATTGCTTTGCTGCTTCTGGCCATTTCATCAAGTTTATTATCTGTAAAATCCAGATCGTATTTGAATGAAATGTTGTTTTCTCTTGAAAATCTCTCCAGATCAGCATTTCTACTGAATGCGGTTTTTTCTGAATTAATGCCCTTTGAAAAGCATACATAGATGATGGAATTTTGATCCTGATTCTGTTTGGGCTGACTGTCCTGACCAAAAGACAGGGAAGAGCAGAACGCAAACAATGCGAAAAGGTTGATTTTTGTTTTCATACGATTTTGTTAAATGGTTGTAAATCAGTTTTGATTTCTACCAAAAATAATAATAAAATGAAAACAAATCACATTTTTGTGAATTTATTTTTTGTTTTTTTATTCCTTCCTTATGTAGAAAGACCTTCATCAATTCTTTATAATAAACTGCACTGGTTTTAAAAAGCTGTGGGGTTTGGAAAATATACTTTGTATGATTACAAAAAACCATCCAGATCACTGAATGGTTTTGTTGAGGTATATAGGTTTTAATTTTTAAAGATCATCAAACCAGTTTAATTTATTCTTATGGTAGATTACTTTCTGCTTATTCATGATCCCATATTCAATACCAATACTGTCCTGATTGACATTAATGAGTTTTGCTTCCTGGATTGGAAGTTTTTTATCATCTAAATAAGTATCCTTAGATGGCTGTACTGTTTTTTCTATGATGTCTGAATAAGGAAATCTTGAGATTTGTTTTTCAAAAATACCTTCTTTCTTGTAAATCGTAATAAGCGGTCTGTAAAGTGCTCCCGGACGACCTCTTTCTATTCTGTAAGTTTCATCCAGCTGAATTCTTTGCTCACAGCCAATGGTTGAAAAATAATGAATAATTCCAAAAAATGGAATCATCATGGGTAAAATACTAAGGATAATTCCTGATATCAAAAGACCAAAGTATACTTTTATCACTTTTTTCTTCCAAAACCGGATAATGATGAAAATGGTCATCAACAGCCAGAGCCAGTTAATTATTTTATCAATGTAATATCCGGCGAAACTATAATTATTAAGGCTTAAAATTATTCCAAACAGAAAAACTAAAGTCACTGCCAGATAAGCAATGACTATATTTTTGTTATTCATCTTCTATAATTTAGCTTTTGGTAACTGAATCCATTACGATTGTGACAGGTCCGTCGTTGATCAGGGAGACCTTCATATCCGCTCCGAAAATTCCGCTTTCTGTCTTTAATCCGGATTTAGCTATTTCTTCTTTAAAATAATCAAAAAGAGGAATAGCCTTATCAGGTTTTGCTGCTTTTATGAAAGATGGGCGATTGCCTTTTTTGTAATCAGCAATCAATGTAAACTGGCTGATGCAAAGGATTTCCCCTGAAATATCCTTCACAGAAAGATTAAGTTTACCCTCTTCATCTCCAAAGATTCTTAGGTTTAAAACCTTCTGTACAAGCCAGTCTGCATCTGTTTTTTCATCATTTTCGTCCACACCTGCCAGCAGCATTAATCCTTTCCCGATTTCACCAACAATTTTTCCGTCTACTTTTACACTGGCTTCAGAGACTCTTTGTATAACGATCTTCATTTTATATTCTAAAAATAAACATTTAAAGTTTTACTTGGTGCATCATAGTTATAAGGGTAGGTTTTAGGTGGCAGAGATGTTTTGGCTCCGGCCTCTGGCTGTCCTGTACTTAATATCCATTTTGTGTTGTCCTGCGGGCAAATAATAGCAATATTGTCCTTTACTTCAAGGGTTGTATTGTTATCAGGACATATGTGGGGAGCGTTTCTGTCGTATACCTTAAACCCGCTTGCAGTTCGCACAATAATCAGTCCTCTGGTTCCGGATTGCTGTTCATTCACATAAATCCAGCCGTTAATATTGTTCAAAGCGTAGTAGGCAGGCAGGTTTAGATTAAGAGATACATTAATGGGAGTATTGGGGAAGCAGCTCACAGTATCTTCTCTGCTTCCACAAGAGTTTATAGTTAAGTTACTGAAAATCAATAAGCTGAAAATAGATATGATTGAAAAAGTTTTTTTCATTTCAATTTAAATTTTTATATATTTGTAAAAATTAAACGATTACAACACGAAAACATTGTCCGGCAAATGTCGGATTATTTTTTTATACTAAAACTAAATTTTGAAAATTATGGCAAGCTATGTAACTAAGGAGGGCCTAGAGAAAATGAAAGCTGAGCTGGAACAGTTGGAAACTGTAGAGAGACCAAAAATCACTCAGCAGATCGCGGAAGCAAGAGACAAAGGAGATTTGTCTGAAAATGCGGAATACGATGCGGCTAAAGAGGCTCAGGGGATGCTTGAAATGAGAATTTCTAAGCTGAAAGACGTTATCTCTACTTCTAAAATTATAGACGAAAGCCAATTAGATACTTCAAAAGTTTCCATCTTAACAACAGTGAAACTTAAAAATAATGCTACCAAGCAAGAGCAGGTATTTACATTGGTACCAGATAACGAAAGTGACCTGAAGACAGGAAGAATTTCTGTAAACACGCCTATCGCAAAAGGTCTGTTGGGGAAAGCGGTTGGTGAAACTGCCGAAATTACTTTACCGAACGGAAACAAACTGTCTTTTGAAGTATTAGACATTTCTTTATAGTCTGATACGGTTTCTATTTCTAAACTTCTAAATATCTAACCCTAACTTCTGATAAAATGAGCACTATATTCACAAAGATCATCAACGGCGAGATTCCCTCTTATAAGATTGCAGAAAATGAAAACTTTATTGCATTCTTAGATGCAATGCCTTTGGTGAAAGGACATACTTTAGTAGTTCCGAAAAAAGAAGTGGATTTGATTTTTGATCTTGAAAGTGAAGAATACAAAAACCTTTGGGGATTTGCCCAAGAGGTAGCCAAGAAGATCAAAACTGCAGTTCCATGTGTAAGAGTAGGAGTAGCGGTAGTAGGACTCGAAGTTCCTCATGCACACATCCATCTGATTCCTTTAAACAAGATGGAAGACATGAATTTTAGAAATGAAAGATTAAAATTAACGAACGAAGAATATACAGAGATTCAACACTCAATTATTAATTCTTAACAATCAGAAAATCGTAAAAAAGTAATTTTTTACGATTTTCTTTAACATATACATATATATTATATCATATGAACTCAAACCAATGTTCTTTCTGTGGCAGAAAAAGAAATGAAGTACAGATGCTGATTTCTGGCCAGAATGGTTTTATTTGTGAAAATTGTATAGAGCAGGCGCACGCAATTGTAAAAGATGGTGCATCCAAAACAGGATATTCACCTGCCGACAGTATGGCTGAACTTAAAAAGCCGAAAGAGATCAAAGAATTTCTTGATCAGTATGTGATCGGACAGGATCAGGCAAAAAAACAGCTTTCTATTGCTGTATACAATCATTATAAGAGATTACTCCACGCTCAGGATGAAAACAGAGAAGTGGAACTTGAAAAGTCAAATATCATCATGATTGGGGAGACGGGAACAGGTAAAACTCTTCTGGCAAAAACTATTGCCAGAGAATTAAATGTTCCTTTCTGTATCGTAGATGCTACTATTTTAACGGAAGCAGGATATGTAGGAGAAGATGTTGAAAGTATTCTGTCCAGACTTCTGATGGTAGCAGATTATGATGTGGAAAAAGCGGAGAAAGGAATTGTTTTCATCGATGAGATTGATAAGATTGCAAGAAAATCAGACAATCCAAGTATTACAAGAGACGTTTCAGGAGAAGGAGTACAGCAGGGATTACTGAAACTGCTGGAAGGAAGCATCGTGAATGTTCCGCCGCAGGGAGGTAGAAAACATCCGGATCAGAAATATATCCAGGTGAATACTCAGAACATCCTGTTTATTGCTGGTGGTGCTTTTGACGGAATTAAAGAGATTATCGAAAGAAGAATGAACAAGCAGGCGATAGGTTTCAGTTCTGAGAAAATCAATAAAACAGACGAAGACGAATATATATTAACAAATATTAATGCAATTGATCTTCGTACTTTCGGATTAATTCCGGAACTTTTAGGAAGATTTCCAATCATCACTTACCTCGATAAACTCACGAAAGAGACGCTGGTAAGAATTATGAAAGAGCCAAAAAATTCAATTGTGAATCAATTTGTGGAACTTTTCAAGATGGATGGTACGGATTTGGTAATAACAGATGGTGCAATTGAAAAAATCGTAGAGGAAACTATTGAAAAAGGATTAGGCGCAAGAGGGTTGAGAGGTACCACCGAAAAAGTTCTAGAAGACTATATGTTTTCAATAGGAGAGGACAAAGAGATCGTTTTGACGGAAGATAATGTTTTGATTAATAGATAAAATATTTTTTTTTTAAGAAAAATAATAATACCTTTGCGGGTGAAGATTGTATTAACACACAAATAATTTATACAATGAGAAAAAGTTTATTTGCTATAGGTCTTTTAGCAATTAGTTACTCTGTTCAGGCGCAGATACTATGTCATGTTGACACTAATGCTAATATGTATGTGAGCGAAGGCACCCTAGTTTATAGTGGTGGAGGTGTACAGACAAAAGGTAATGGTCTTTTGGATGTACATGGAAATATTATGGTGGTAGGATCTGCTACAGATAGTTTTAAGACAATTGATGGTGCCGGAGCTGATAAAACAGACGGTGGAAATATCATCTTAAGGCTTAATACTCCTGCTTCTTTTGCTACTTCCACGTACGGTCAGCTGTACATTGACGGACTATCCCAATCCAACATTTCAGGTATCGTAACCAAAGAATACAGAACTACAAGTAACGGTAGCGGTAATTATTTCCAGCAAGTTGCTTTGCCTTTCTCTGGTAAAGCTTATAATTCATTATCTACTGAGGTTGGTAAAACTTTCAATACTGGAAGATATGACAATCCAATTCTTAAGTGGGATAATGCTAATGCTGTTTCTATTACTACTTTGAATCTAGCTCCTACCTCGACTACTTGGGATGCTTCAGGTTATTATATGCTTAAGGTTAAAAATAACGACTGGAATCCAAGTGCTCCTGCAACAGGAAACGTATTCAATATTAACGGGAAACCATATGCTCCATATGCGGGTGCTGTAACATTACAGAACGCAGGGAAGTCTAATTTGGGAACCTCTAATGTTGTATTCGGAACGAATGGTAATGCTCTGAACCAATACAATGAGAAGTACAATACTTATCTTGATGATAGTTTTGAGTTTACTACAAATCCATGGGCTGCTACATTTGGTCAAAACTTCTACCAATTCGGAAACCCTTTCCTTACCAATTTAGATTTAGCTAATATTGGATATACTGAAAGTGTTACAGGATCTGACGGAAATGCAGTGAGAAATATCTGGGGTATTGAATATGATCCAGGTACCATCGTTACTCTTCCAAGTGGTTCTACTTATGCTACAGCTGCTAAGGTAGTTACTTTCTTACCTACTGGTGATGGAGTAGCTCCAGCTATTGGTGACGTAGACTTACTTGTAATCAAACCTATGCAGTCATTTAAAATAAAGTTGAGAGACAATACAGCTCAGACTTTAAATTTTAATACACTGAGAAGATTCAAGTCAACTGCAAGAACAGCAGGTATCAACTATGATGTAACAGCAGCTAAAATGTCTACTGGTAAGAATACAACCAATACTGTAAAACAGCTTGGTGTAATCGGTCTTGATGCTAATGGAAAAGAACTTTCCAGAACATACTATGTTGTTTCTCCAGGATTAACAACAGGACACCAGATTTCTGCAGCAACTTCAGTTCAGTCTTCAGCTGGTAAAAACATCATCGGTACTTTTGAAGAGTCATTGAATGGTGGGTATGATAATAATAATACTAACTATTGGTTATATATTAACGAAGCTAATGAAAATAACTTCCAGGGTAAAAATGTTAAGTTAGTTAACTATTACCTTGATCAGGTGAAATCTTATAAATTCGAGATCAGAGAAAATGCAGCGCTAATCCCAGCTGGTGCACACCAGTTATCTTCAGGAGTTGGATTCTATTATAAAGCCGAAAACGGAAACTTAATAGAAGCTAAACAAGGAGATGTTGTAGCGGTAACAAATGAGGAGGCTAATTTGTATTATGGAGAACCAAGCAATATTACTTTAGCAGTAGAAAATAAACCTACTGCATCAAGAACACTTGTAGTGTATGATCCATCTATTACAAATTACATTGTAAGATTTGATCCAAAATGGAAAAAAGCAGATATTCAAGTTTATGATATGAGCGGTAAACTAGTAATCTCTAAAAAGGCGGTTGATGCATCCAGAGATTTTGTAATCGAGCTTGATGGCTCAGTTAAAAATTCATACGTTGTAAAAATCGTTTCTGATAAGGGAGAAACTGTTAACACTAAAATCTTAAAATAAACCACATGAAAACTATTAATAAACTAGTATTAGCTCTTTTTCTTTTTGCTATAACTTTCGCAAATGCAGCCCCACCACAACCAGCTCCAACAGGAACCGGAAATGGAGGGAATGGTACCGGAGCACCTGCACCCATTGATATGTACGTATATGTACTTGGTATTGTAGCAATTGCATTTATTGTTTACTTTACAAAAAAGTACAAGAGCGTAAAAGCATAAAATTTTATTAAAATAATATTAAACTCTCTGATTAATCAGAGAGTTTTTTTATTTTTACTCTATGAAAAAGATTTATACGCTATCTGCGGTTTTGGCCGCATTTGCTCTGCAGGCTCAATTTACAGTTACCATTCAGACTCCGGCAGACTTTAAAGATCAGGACGCTATTCTATATACATTAAACGGTTCAAAAGATATTATTGTTACGAAGGAACAGAGTAAGAATAGTACGTGGACTTTTAAATACCCAAGCAGCTATATGGGAATGATGAAAATCTATTTCCCGGGCTCTAATAATACCGTAAGCTTTATTTCTGAAAATAAAAATGTCAATATTAAACTGGATATCCAGAATAATAAAGTTAAAGATGTTACATATCTGGATGAAGCGAATAACCTGATGAGCAAGCAGCAGGAAGGTTCACAAAAGAAAGAGCTTATTTTGCCGGCTTTAGCACAGATCAAAGAATATTATAAAGATAATACAGACTTTGGAAAAGCACTGAAAATAGAGATCGACAGACTTTCCGGTACTTCCAGCTCTATTGATGCTGCTCAACATCCATTTATTACCTATTATAACACGAATTACAGTAAATTTATTTCCCCTTCACAAGATGTTGCCAAAAAAGTAGATCAGGAGGAAATAATCAACTTTCTGGACAAGTCAAATGATATGCTGGAAACTTCATCATTACTAAGACCAGTATTGGTATCTTACCTGAATTCCGGGGGGAATACTAATGTTACTGCTTCTGTTGACAAACTATTAGACCGATTAAAAGTGGAAACTCCAAGAGGTCAGACTGTTTTATCAGAACTGATCGATATTTTTGATGTATATGAGATGGATGAATATAAGAGCAAATATTTGTCGCTTGCCAAAAATCTTAAGTGTACCATCAATGACAGACTTGCTTCTACATTGAAATCGAACGCTAATATTGAAATGGGAGCTGCTTTCCCTAATTATAAATTCCAGTCGCCTGTAAATACTACAGCGAAGTCGTTATACGATATAAAGGCTGATAAAAAGGTTATTGTGTTTTGGTCATCCACATGCTCACACTGTGAAAGCGAACTTCCGAAACTTCTGGAAAAATACAATGAGCTGAAATCAAAGAATATTCAGGTTGTAGGGTTTTCTTTAGATGTTGACAAAAACTCTTATACTAAAAAGATTGCTGCATTTCCTTGGGTGAATGACTCAGAATTGAGAGGATGGAACAGCAGTTACACGGACATGTACAATATTCATGCAACTCCGACGTATTTTATTTTAGATGCTAACAATAAGATTATCAACAAACCAGATCACGTTGGAGATGTTTTGGAATATTTTAAGTTAAAATAATTTTGGAGGTAAAGAAATATTTTCTATATTTGCACCACCAAAACGGCGAGGTAGCTCAGTTGGTTAGAGCGCAGGATTCATAACCCTGAGGTCACGGGTTCAATTCCCGTCTTCGCTACAAAAAACCGCAATCATTGATTTAATGATTGCGGTTTTCATTTTTTAGAATAACTGAAAATCTATCTTTTTATTTCTTCCCAATTTTTTCATTATTGTCTTTCAATAGAAAATTAAGGGATGATCCGGCTTTTGAGCTTATCCTACTCTTTATCGAAATTTTTTTAAGATAGAAGGTTATTATTTCCCATGTATTCGCTTTCTTACAGGTTTTTTTTGATGGATCTGTTTATTTATGATCTTAGGTTCTCTTTTTGCAGAGTAAAGGCTGTAATCAATGAATTTTACTAATTGGATATGTTGAAAGTGTGACTAATCTCAGATATCATTATAAAAAAGCCGTTCTACAATCTGTACAACGGCTTTTATTTTTTTTATCTAAATTCTTTATCAGACCTGATATCCAAGAAGCTTTCTGATTTGATAGAAGAATCTTTCAATCAATCGGAGATCTTGTGTTACGATCTCTGCGCTGCCTCTGAGTTCTTTATCGAATGTAAGCGTTTTGTTATAGCTGGTTTTTAATCCTTTTGGCAAAATAACATCTACGTAATAATTTCCTTTATCATCAGGAATAAGAGAGATATTCTGTACTTTTCCTTCGATGATTCCGTATTCCTGGAATCGGTAGTTATCAAGCTTAATCAATACTTTTTCGCCTGGAATTATTTTTCCTGAGTTGGTTGTAGGAACAGACATTCTGCCTACCAACTGCTCTTTATTTTTAGGAAGAATAGAAACGATAGGTTCACTCACCTTTACAAACTGATTTTCACCAAAAAACTGCTGGAAACTGGCAATACCATCCGTAGATGATATGACAAGGTAATTCAGCTCCCACTGTTTTAAAGATTTTCTCAGTTGCTCAAGAAGCTGTAAAGTTTGTGAAGAATATGTAATTCTGTCTTTTTCTGTATTAATGGCAGTTCCGCTTTTAGTCTTGTTAAGATTGGAAATACCCTCATCCATTTGTGAAATGGTGATGTTAAGATTTTCAAGATTTTGCTGGGCCTGAAGATATTTGATCTTTTCATTTTCAAGTTCCATAGCTGAAATAACTCCCTGATTGAAAAGTTCCTGAGACCTGTTGAAGTTTTTCTTGGTCAGATCATATTTTATAGATTCCAGGTTTTTCTGTTGTTTTAAGGTAGCTATTCTTACGCGGTATTCAGAAATACTCTGATTGGCTGCCAGGTTTTCCGGAGCATAAGGCTGTAATCTTGTAAAAAGGGCTTCATCCTGAAATGCTTTTGCAAAACTGTTGTATTCACCCTGTAATTCCCCCAATTTGAACCTTGAAGCCTGGGCCAGAGGGAAGTTATATAAATTATCAGGAGTAATGGAGTCTATCAGCTTTTTAAGCTCTAGAATGTCCTTATAATTGGCTGCAGACTGCATTACCATCAGAACATCATTCTTTTTAACTTCCTGATGGTCTTTTATGAATATTTTTTCAATTTTGGAACTTGTCCTTGCTTCGATTTTCTCCGGAGGATTCTGAGAAGTTACAATAATAGGTGCCGGTACAAATTCCGGATATTTTATAATGTAACTCATTAGGAGAATCAACAGGAGAATAATAAATATAACGGTATTTCCCCAGCGTATCATCCAATGAGGAGGCTGGGTAAGAATATCCTGAACGCTTTCTGAGCGAAGTTCAATATTGTCTAAAACGTCTTCTTTCATTTTTCTAAGATAAAATTTCCCCCAATATTTCAGGGGGAATATAATTTAACCAAATGGGCAATTCCCGTCGTACCACGATGGTGGTGAAGTATCAGCATCCGGTGGACATGCAATATGATGGATACGGCATGGCATCCAGCTGCCAAGACACCAAGAACCACAACAATTGTTGTCCGGAATAACTACACCTCCGCTGACAAATGCCAGATCTTTTCTCGAAAGTTTTTTTAGATTTTTCATGATTAAAATTAGTTTTTGTTTTTCCTACTCTATAAGCTTTTCGGTTCCGCTATATGTTTACTAGCTTCCTAGTTCAAGCTGGTTTCTTACAAGTCTGTAATATTCTCCTCTTAAATCTACAAGGTCTGCATGGCTGCCTTCTTCTACAACTTTCCCCTGATCCAGCACGATAATTTTATCCGCATGTCTTACTGTAGAAAGTCTGTGGGCAATAACTACCGCTGTTTTCCCTTTGAAGAACTGCTCAAGGTTTTCCATGATCACTTTCTCATTATTGGCATCCAGTGCTGATGTAGCTTCATCAAACAAAATATATTCAGGAGATTTGTAAACGGCTCTTGCAATGAAGAGTCTTTGTTTCTGACCGCCGCTGACTCCAACACCTTCATTTCCGATTTTCGTATTATAACTTAACGGAAGGCTTTCAATAAATTCTTTAATGTTGGCTATTTCTACAGCACGTCTCAGTTTTTGTTTGTCAATATGGTCTTCACCTACAGCAATGTTATTGGCAATAGTATCGTTGAATACATAGCCTTCCTGCATTACCACTCCGCAATGATCTCTCCAGTATCTTGGCGAAATATTCTTCATATTGGTGCTCCCGATTCTGATTTCACCCTGATCAGGATCATAAAACTTCATTAAGAGTTTCAACAAGGTCGTTTTTCCACTTCCACTGGCTCCTACAATAGCTGTAGTCTGCTGATAAGGAATCGTAAGGCTTAAGTTTTCAAAAACCGGAACATCGGAACCAATATAACGGAATGACATATCCCTGATCTCGATATCTTTTTTTGGAACATCTGTGACGTACTGTTCATTTTTATCTTCCTCATCATCTTTATCATGAATTTCTCCTAATCTTTCAAGGGAGATCTTAGCATCCTGAGTCTGCTTGATAAAGTCAATAAGCTGAAGAAGAGGGCTGTTCAACTGTCCAATGATATATTGTACAGAAAGCATCATTCCTAAAGTCAGGTTACCACTTAAAACCAGTTTTGCAGAAAGGAAACTTACCAGAATATCTTTCATTTGGTTGATAAAGTTACCTCCAACAGACTGCCATTGTTCTAATGAAAGAGATTTTATTCTGATCTTAAACAGTTTTACCTGGAGAAATTCCCAGTCCCATCGTTTTTGTTTTTCAGCATTATGCATTTTAATTTCCTGCATACCGTTGATAAGTTCAATCACTTTACTTTGTTCCTGAGAGACCTGAGAGAACCTTTTGTAATCAAGTTCTTTTCTTTTTTTCAGGAAGAAACTGATCCAGCCAATATACAATACAGCCCCAACAAGGTAAACAATGAATAATCTGTAATCATAAAACAGCAAAACAATACTGAAGATAATAAGATTCACCAGTGAGAACAGGGTATTTAAAGATGAACTTGTAAGCAGCTGCTCGATTCTGTGGTGGTCATTTATTCTCTGCATGATATCTCCGGTCATTCTCGTATCAAAGAAACTTATCGGAAGCCTCATGAGCTTGATAAAGAAATCGGAGATGATGGAAATGTTAATCCTTGCCGAAAGATGGAGAAGAATCCAGCTTCGTATGGTTTCAATTCCCATTCTTCCAAGGAATAGCATAATCTGTGCAAGTAAAACTACATAGATAAAATTAATATCCTGGTTCTGGATCCCGACGTCTACAATACTTTGGGTAAGAAACGGGAATATCAGAGATAATAAACTTCCTCCCAAAAGACCTATGGCCAACTGGATCACAAGTGTTTTATACTTAAGGAGATATTTGGAAAGAAATGTAAAGCTGGCTTTACTTTCTTCAGCATCAAATTCAGTCTGGAAAAAAGCCGGTGTTGTTTCAAGAATCAGGACGATTCCCTCTTCTGTATTTTCGTTTGCATTTTCTCCGATCCAGGATTTGATGAATTCTTCTCTTGTATAAGTGATCAGTCCATAACTGGGGTCCGAAATATATACTTTGTTATTTTTGTCAATTTTGTATACAACAACAAAATGGTTTTTATTCCAGTGTGCTACACAAGGGAAAGGAACCTCTTCTGTGAGGGTATTGAAATCAATCTGGACTCCCATCGACCGGAATCCGAGATTTTCTGCTGCATCGCTTAGTCCAAGAAGGCTGCTTCCTTCACGTGTTGTTTCGGAAAGGTTACGGATTTGCTGCAGGGATATACTTTTACCATAATACTTACTTACGATCCTGAGACATGTAGGGCCGCAGTCTTTGGTATCTGGTTGCTTATAAAAAGGAAACTTTTTTTTCAAAACTACTACTCATTATAAAATGCCGTCAGCGCGTGACGACATTTACTTTAATTCAATTATAATTCAATGAAATGGTAAACCGCAAATAGTCCCATTGGTCACTGTTTTTCTGCTCTTTTACACCTTCTCAGATGTTGTTTTTGTTTTTCCTAAGATAGTGAAATTTTCAAATGAATGATATTATTTACTAAATCTCATCATCTTCTATTAATTCATCAATAAAAAACAAAATATCTTCACGATCATACTTGTCAGGGAATTGGTATCCATTGATGATAAAAATAGGGGTGAAGTTTAATCCTGCATTGCTGTTTTCGTTAGACATCTCTACCAATGGATTCAGGTTTTCCGAGGTGACATTTCCTCCGGAAAGCGCATTGATTTTGCTTTCGTCCTTAGTTTCAAACCATTCTTCTACAGCGTGTAGAAATTCTTTTTCAGGCTTGTTGTGGTAAATATGAGTTAAGTCTGAAATAAGTTGTGTATACTTTTCAGGAGCTCTTTCAGGGCTGTAATTGAATCTCATCTGTAAAGAGATATTATCAGGATATTTTTCCAAGAGACTTTCTGCCAGTTTATGAGCATCTTTACAGAAACCGCAATAGGGATTGGAAACGATAGAGATACGAAGCTTTGCATCTTTTTTTCCAACAGCAAAAGTTTCTGTGTTCTGGAATTCAATTTTTGGATTCTGTTCCATCTGATTTTTGAAAAGCTCATAATTTCTTTTGAATCTAAGGTTTTTTGCATTAGACTTTTGAAGTGCTTCTTTTTGCTCAAGAAGAGTATTGAAATAAATAACAGCAGAGAATACCAGAGCCCATAGAATGACAGTTAATAAGAGTGTTCCCACACTGAAAGAGAGGTTCTCAAAAAATAAACTGCTTACTACTATCTGTGCAACAAGGATTGAAATAATCAAAAGGCAAATTCTGCAAAACGTTTTTTCTACAAATGCCTGAATGTATAGAGAATACCCTATGGCAAGAACAGAAACAAAAGTAAATCCTTTTACAATATAAGCTGTAGCCGGTAAAAATAACCCCAGCACTGCAAGCCCAGCAAAATAAATCAGAGAAAAGTCTGCAAATTTTAAACCCAGAATACTGGTTTTATCCTGCTTTATGATTTTATCACATGAGTTGGCTGTCTGGTTGGCAGCAGCACTTCCGCCACCACAGATACTTCCGATTACAGTAGATGTATTTCCGAATTTCTGATTGAAGATTTCAAGTGAAATATATACTCCAGCCAAAGAAAGAAGATTGAATAAGGCTTCGTAAATGGTTTGGCTTATAAATGAATAAGCAAGAACAGCTGCAAAAATTAAATAAAGAACCGGTTTGAAATTGAAAGCCAGTTTATTTTCTGCATTTTCTGTTTTTTCAAACAACAGTACAAAATCAGTTGATTTGGTATAAAGTTCTTCTTTACCGAAGGTTTTTGCTTTTTCTGAGTATACTGAATAATTGCTGCCTGACTTTTTTACGAGAGAGAATGAATTTTCAACAATGGCAATAAATTCTTCCGGAAGTTCGTCCCAATATTCTTTGTCAAGCTCATAAGCATCATTTTTCACCCCCATAAAGTTAAGCGTATCACTGAAAGCCAACGCAGATGGATAGTTGGGATGTGAGTTGAACTGGAAAATGAATTCCTGTTTATCGAGTTTTAGGTGGTTAATTAGTTTGTCAAAAATCATGTTAATATTTTTATCTAAAATACACAGATGTTTTAAATATACAAAAATTTTTTTCTTTTATTAGTGAGATATAAACGGCTGTTGGTAGATTTGATTTGACTTTCAATATTTTATTTCACAAAATCTGGGTTCCAAATTCGATTCTAAGATATGATATTCTAATACAATCCTATAATTTTATTGCTGCTTCGGCGTAGAATTTATTCATAGAATTATTTGATAAAACAAGAGTTTTAGCTGGGAAGACTGAATTTTCAGAAGAGTTGCTTTTAAAAGAAGAAGGCCCGATTCCGGCTGGCAGGTATTTTAAAGTTTTCATGGTTATAGTTTACATAAAATTTCACCTGCAGGAAACAATGGAGCCTTGCTTTGTAACAAAGTATATTTAGTTTTTACATGTAATAAAGCTGCATTAGGATGTTATTGGAAAGATATTCGATGCGGAAAGCCCATTGAAATAAAACGATATAATGACAGTTATCTGGAAATTCCTGTTTTTGAAAAAATAGACAAACTGAAATAATAAGTCTATTATTTTCTGATTAAAATATCCTGAAATTTTTGAATATAAATAGTAGAAATATACCATGAAATACAGCGGATAACTCCAATTTTTAAAACGATGAAAACAGGGTGAAAACCGAATGTTTTTTATCTAAACAAATGTTTGATTCTATGGTGATTTAATAGGCTATAAGAGTTTAAATGATGTTTTTTGTATTGAATGCCCGTGTTGATTGCGATTTGTAATGATGTGGTGTAAACTCAAAAAAACTTAAAAAGTCATAAAGTTTTCATAAAGTTTTAAAAAAGGAGGTAAATGTTTTTGTATTTATAAAATATGTCGTACTTTTACATCGCCTTGAATGAGGGAACAAGTCAAGGTAATAAATTTTTTTTCATCATTTGTGTTTTTAGAATCGTATCGCCTGATACGATTCTTTTTTTATTTATTTTTCATAGTTTAAGAGAAGATCTATAAAGTAAGAATAGGTGACAGAACCTTCCTGCTGATTGCTTTTCAGGAAGAGGTTATTGGTGTATCCAAAAAAATCATCCAGCCAGCCCTGATGACTGAGTACAAAATTCTTTTCATACATGCGGTCTCTTTTCATGGCAGGAGAATATCGATGAAGAACATTCTTGACGAACTCCGGATCTTCTTCCACAATAAACCTTAAAAGGCTTTTTAAAGTAAAAAACTCAGTGCTGTATCTCAATTCCTTATTACTGGAATGAACTCCTATTAAATACCCCACGAAATTAGCCTCCTGTTCTCTGGCAAAACCAAGCTGATGG
The DNA here is from genome assembly GCF_019970045.1 of Chryseobacterium sp. GVT01B. GTDB lineage: Bacteria > Bacteroidota > Bacteroidia > Flavobacteriales > Weeksellaceae > Chryseobacterium. Next base: position 18,420 of record NZ_JAHXYI010000012.1, on the reverse strand, counting down.
GAACTTTCATGCGCCGTTGTGAAAGGGATGAAGGTAGAAGGTAATTCAGCATTATATTGAGCTTCTGCAGTAAAAGGGTTGTAGTATCCCAAAATACCCGTAAAACTCATTACATTTTTGAATAAACTGGGTTTAATATCCAAAATCTGAGGTGCTTTTTTATTGGAAATATAAGAAGGTAATTTTGCCTGTTGATGCAGAATTTCCTGTTGTATAGAACTAAGGTTCGTAATGATGAATACACCTTTGTTATCTTCATGGACAGATTGTCTGGTTGCTTTGCATTTTTCAAGATAAGCAAGAGCCAGTTTCTTGGCTTTTTCCACATCCGGCTCTTTCTGGCTTGAAAGTTTCTTGATGATAGGTGTCTGGAAATACAGCATTCCCCAAAAGATCTGATAGATAAAGTAAAAAATATTGATGATGATCAGAATTCTGAGCATAGAATCATGTCTTCGCTGCTTTCTGAATAGCATGATGAAATAATACAAAAGGAAAGCACCCAATACAATATATATAAGATCTCCCATAGAAAATGGAATCCAGCTGAACAATACCTGATGTGTTCCTTTTTGAAGTTCAAAAAAGCTTTCAAAAAACGAGATCATCACCCCGGATTTTGAGCAGACATAAAACAAAAGAAATTGGGCAAGTAATACACCTGCCCAAAACCTTTTCTTTTTATATATTGTTTTCGTTATATTAATGACCATTACCTTTAGATACTTTATCAAGATCAATGCCCTGGGCTTTTAGAATCCCACTCACACGGATCGCATAGAATGCAAGATAAGCAAAACAAATAACCCCTACGATATAACTGAAATGAATATTTGTAATATCAGCAATATACCCTTGAATAAAACTTACGATACCTCCACCCATAATCATCATAATAAGATATCCGGAACCTTGATTGGTGTGTTTTCCAAGTCCGTTGATGGCAAGTGCAAAAATACATGGCCATAAAGTAGAGCAGAAAAGACCTACACTGGTAAACGCATATACAGATACCATTCCTGTAGTGAACATTCCTACCAATAAAGCGGTAATCCCAGCCAATGAGAAGATCAAAAGCATTCTTGCCGGGTTTCCTTTACTTAAGATATCACAGATAATCATTGCAATAATAATGAATCCATATACATAGAATGGAGACAAATCATGCTTCGCAATAGCATTCACGAATAGAAATACACCAAATGCAAGATAAGGAGCTAAGAACCTTAAAATCTTTTTGAACCCGGCATTTACATCAAATGCTTCTACAGCACCTGTCCACCGGCCAATCATCAATGATGCCCAGTATAAAGAAATATAAGGAGCTACATCTTTGGTTTCAAATCCTAAGTTTTTTTCCATATAAGCCGGAAGGTTACTGGCAGTGGAAACTTCTACCCCTACATACACGAAGATCGCGATCATTCCCATCACCAGTTGAGGATACTGAAATGCTGATTTTCTGTGCTCTCCAGGAGTTGAATCATCTGTGTTTTCGGTATTCGTTGGAGTTACAGCAGGAAGAGAAGAAAATTTAAGCATTAAGGCTACAAGAGCAAAAGCTGCTCCTAATATCAGATAAGGAGTTTTTACACTTTCTATACTCGCTTCCGTGTTGCCTGCGCTTGCAGAACCAAAAATGGCAAATGCAACAATAAGGGGTCCTATTGTAGTCCCTAAGTTATTGATTCCCCCAGCCATTGTTAATCTTTGAGATCCCGTTTCTGTAGGACCTACTTCAATAGCAAGCGGGTTGGCAACAATCTGCTGAAGAGAGAATCCTAAACCTACAATAAATAATCCGGAGATCATTAAAGGGAAAGAATGCATATTGGCTGCCGGATAAAACAACAGGGTTCCCAATGCGGAAATAAGAAGCCCTACAATAAGGCCGTTTTTGTACCCGATTTTATTGATCAAATCCTGTTTCAGGCTCCTTGATACAATCATATAAATTAAAGAACCTACAGTATACGCTACATAAAAGCATATCTGTACCAGCATACTTTCAGTTTGAGATAGATTGAAGGCTTTTTGAAAAACGGGGATCAGAATATCATTACTGGCTGCTACAAATCCCCAAAAGAAGAATACAGTAACCAATGGAATGAATTGGGCCCAATTGGTTTGTTTAGAATAATTTGACATATTTATTATAGATTTCACAAACAAATATAACTATTTCCTTTCAACGGAATACCTGATTAAGGTTTTTTTTATTTCTTCGTAAGCCTCTGCCTTTAAGTCTTTTGGCGAATCGGTAGGCTCAATGATTCCGTTGAAATACACCTTTACTCTTCCGGGATAGCCTTTTGAGTTTTCAAAAGGGAACATTTCTTTCAGTCCGATAAAGGTATAAACAGCGATAGGAGAGTTATGTTTTGAGGACAGCATAAACGCTCCGTCCTTAAAGTCATCCAGGATGATAGAAGTGTCGTCCGGTACACCGCCTTCAGGAAAAATGGCAATACTGTTGCCTTCCTCCATCTTTTCAGCACATCTGCGGTATACATCCGCACGGCTTTTAGCGCTCGTTCTGTCTACCATCACACATATCCTTTTATAAATGGTTCCGAAAATAGGAATCTTTACCAGTTCTTTCTTCCCTACAAAACATATCGGATGATCGGGAAATACAATGCAGGTAAGCATAATATCCATGATGGATGTATGATTGGAGATAAAAACATAAGGTATACTTTTGTCTTTCTCCTGTTCTGAAAGTTTAATGAGGTCATATCTGAAACCCATTCCGTAAAACATTCCGAAACACCAGAGCCTGACGAGTTTATAACCGTATTTATAATGTTTTTTGTTAAAAGATAAAATATAAACAGGGATCCCAATAGTAACTGTCAGAAAAAATGCTAACAGCAGCAGCCAGAATCTCCAGAGATAATTTAAAATTTTTGTCACAGCTTAACCGTTAAAAATTACTTTCTTTTTTACCGAATAATTCAGAATGGAAACCAGCAATATTGCTGCAATTTTGCTAATCATTTCCGGGCTCAAGGTATAAAAAAATAAATTGATATTATCTTTAAATATGAAACTGTAAAATATCTGGAAAAAACCTAAGCTCAGTAACGTTGAAAAGAAGGAGACCACCATAAAATAAACAAACTCTTTTTTCTTCGAGTGTTTTCCTCTTTCAAACACAAACCAGATACTCAGGAAATAATTGGTAATAATCCCGCAGCTTGTAGAAAAAATATTACTTAAAGGATAATGTACACCATGGAAGTTGATTTCCTTTGCAAAGAAATGTGGAAGATAGGTGCTGAAAATTTTAAAGCTGCCTATTTCTACAATGGCACTCAGTCCTCCTGCAATGATGAAGAACAGAACCTGTTTCTGGCGTATGAGTATTTCTTTCATTTAATGATTATAAAACTAAATATATAAATACATATTGTATAATGACTGAAGTGATTTATATCTCAGAATATAAAGGTCTTACTGCATTCCGGCTGTTAATAAACGTTTTAGTTGGTCAATAATACCAAACCTTCACAATATGAATATGCAAATTTATAACTATATGTTAAACACTGAAAAAAGTTGTTAAAATATTTTTTTTAATAAAAATTATTTCTAATTTTAATATTCAGAATGATGTAATAATGACCTGATAATAAATTCATTTTCAACTTCTTGTGTTGATGGTTTTTTCTATCTTGTAGTGCGCGATTAAGAGCATATACCCCTACATTTTATGACCCAATTATTAATAATATTTGTATGAAAAGTCAAAACAAATACAGAAAATTCCAGCTTCAACAGAAAAATATTGAGGCTCTTGAGAAAGAAAATTCCCGCTTCAAAAGAGTGTATTCAGAATATGAAAATATGTCAGATGAATTGTGGAATCTTGAAAACTCCAACGGAGAACCAGTGCCTGATGATTTTATCAATGCTATGGTATTACAGACTTCCTATCTGGAAGATGAAATAGAAGATTGGCTTTTGCAATTCAACGAAAAAAAAACACAAATTAAACATTAATGATTTTAGACAGCTTCCAGGTTGTTTTTAAACGCTAATTGAAGATAAATTCCTAATTTAGCACCCTTAAATTAAAATCTAAAATATGGTTGCTATTGTAGATAGTGGTTCTACTAAATCGGATTGGGTAATACTTGATGACTTTAAGAAGGTTTTTCTGAAAACAGAAACAATCGGTTTCAATCCGAATTTTATCAACAGAGAACTTATCGCTCCTGAGATACAGAAAAATAGCAATCTGGTGTCGGTTAAAAATTCAATTACCAAGGTCTTTTTTTATGGTTCCGGATGCGGTGTGAAAAAAAACTGTGAAACCATAGAAGAAGAACTGACAAAAGTTTTTGGAAAAGCGGAAATTATTGTGAAGGAAGATCTGATGGCTGCAGCCTATGCAGCATACAGCGGAAAACCTGCAATCGTGTGCATTCTTGGCACAGGATCAAATTCCTGTTTTTTTGACGGTGACAATCTGAAGATAGAATTGCCTTCACTGGGATTCCTGATCGGAGATGAAGGAAGCGGCAGTGCTATCGGAAAGCAATTGGTGCGCAGATATTTCATGAAAAAACTGCCTTCAGACCTTCATACAGAATTTGAAGCCAACTATCAGCTTACCGTAGAAGATGCATTGAAAAATATGTATCATACCCCAAGACCAAATGCATATTTGGCAAACTTTACCAAATTTGTGATCGAGAGAAAAGATCATTCTTATTTCAGAGATATGGTGTTTGAAGAAATGAAAAGTTTCTTTGAATATCAGGTTCTCCCTTATGAGGAAGCAAAAGATGCCGAGATCAATTTCATTGGCTCTATTGCTTATTATTATGAAAATATACTACGTTCTGTAGCTACAGAACTTAATTTAAATGTGGGACATGTTGTGCAGAAACCAATTGAAAGCTTAGTAGATTACCACATTAAATACATACTTTAACAAAAAACCAAATTTTATGTCAAGTAACAACAATCGTGACGAAAAGAACTTTAGCCAGGCAGCGCTGGATTATCATAAAGCAGAACCAAAGGGAAAAATTGAAGTAATCCCATCAAAGCCACACTCTTCTCAAAGAGACTTATCATTGGCGTATTCTCCGGGAGTAGCAGTTCCTTGTATGGAAATTCATGATAAACCGGAAACTGTTTATGATTATACAGGAAAAGGAAACCTGGTAGCAGTAATTTCTAACGGTACTGCCGTACTTGGACTGGGAGATATCGGGGCTGAAGCTTCAAAACCGGTAATGGAGGGGAAAGGACTTTTGTTCAAGATCTTTGCAGATATCAACGTATTTGATATTGAGATCGACGAGAAAGATCCTGATAAATTTATTGAAATCGTAAAAGGAATTGCTCCTACTTTCGGAGGAATCAACCTTGAAGATATTAAAGCTCCTGAAGCTTTTTATATAGAACAAAGGCTGAAAGAGGAATTGAATATTCCTTTGATGCATGATGACCAGCACGGAACTGCAATTATCTCAGCAGCGGCATTGATCAACTCTCTGCAGATTGCCAATAAAGATATTGATAAAGTGAAAATGGTTGTCAATGGAGCAGGTGCAGCAGCTATTGCATGTACCAAGCTTTATATTTCATTGGGATTGAAAAAAGAAAACGTCCTGATGTGTGACAGTAAAGGGGTTATCAACCATAAAAGAGAAAACCTTACTCCTGAAAAATTAGACTTCATCGCTCAGACTGATATTGAAACATTAGAAGATGCTGTAAAAGGATCTGATGTTTTCGTTGGATTGTCTAAAGGAAATGTAATGACTCCGGAAATGTTGTTAAGCATGAACGAAAATCCTATCGTATTTGCTCTGGCTAACCCTGATCCTGAAATTGCTTATGATCTTGCCATTGAAACTCGTAAAGATGTGATTTTAGCAACAGGAAGAAGTGATTATCCTAACCAGGTAAACAACGTATTAGGATTCCCTTATATCTTCCGTGGAGCATTGGATGTACAGTCTACAGGAATTAATGAAGAAATGAAACTGGCTGCCGTACACGCGATTGCTGATTTAGCAAAAGAACCGGTACCGGAAGCTGTAATTTTAGCATACAATGTTCAGAATCTGCAGTTCGGAAGAGATTACTTCATTCCGAAGCCGTTTGATAACAGACTGATCACAAAAGTATCAAGTGCTGTAGCAAAAGCAGCTATTGAAAGTGGTGTTGCCAGAAAAACTATTACGGATTTTGAGGAATATGAGCACCAGCTTTTAGACAGAATGGGAAGAGATGAGAGACTGGTAAGAATGATGCAGAGCCGTGCTAAATCTAATCCGAAAAGAATCACTCTTGGAAATGCTGAAGAATATAATGTATTGAAAGCAGCTCAGATCCTTTACGAGGAAGGAATTGCTTTCCCAAGCCTTTTAGGAGATAAAAAATATATCAAGGAGCAGATGGAACGTTACGGAATTACTCTGGATGTTCCAATCATTGATCCAAGTGATGACGATCAGAAAGAAAACAGAAAAAAATACAGAGAAACCCTTTGGAAACTTCGTCAGAGAAAAGGAATGAACGAGTACAAAGCGAAAAGATATGTTCGCCAGAGAGATTATTTCGGACCTCTTATGCTGAAACATGGCGATACCGATGGTCTTATCGTAGGATTCTCTAAAAACTATACTTCAGTTTTACGTCCTGTTTTAGAAGTTATTGAAAAAGATAAAGGAGTAGACAAAGTAGCGGCAATGATGATGATTCTGTCTGAAAAGAAACCTATTTTCTTCGCAGATACTTCCATCAATCAGAATCCTACTTCAGAAGATCTTGTGAATATTGCTAAAATGGCAGAATTTACAGTAAAATCGTTTGCTATAGAACCAAGAATTGCGATGCTTGGATTTGAAAACTTCGCTGCCATTTCTGAAACTTCCAAGAAAGTTGCTAAAGCAGTGAGCATCCTTCATGAGAAATATCCTAAAATGGTTGTAGATGGTGAAATTCAACCGGATTTTGCAATGAATGCAGATCACCTGAGCGATTATCCATTCTCAAAATTAGGAACAACTCCTGCAAACACCTTCATCTTCCCGAATCTGGAAAGCGCGAACCTTTCTTACAAAATTCTAAGAGGAATGAAAGTAGCACAGGTTATCGGACCTATCTTAATGGGATTAAAACAGCCGGTACACGTTCTTCAAATGCGTTCAAGCGTAGATGAGATCGTAAACCTTGCTACGATTGCTGTTCTTGATGCTCAAAGAAGAGAAAAGAAATCATAAATTATAACGGTCTAAGGACTGGATCACAGCCAGATGAATATTTTCATCTGGCTTTTTTATTACTTGCTGGTAAAAAACAAGTCTTTTAGATTGTTTTTGTGCTATTTTCTAAAGAAATAGCGCTTTATCTTTTTACTTTTTATACGTTGTTTTTTTAGTTGTTATTTAAGATTTATGAATAAAGGTGTAAAATTTACAATAGTGTTGTGTTTTTAATGTAATAGTGTTGTTTTTTTCAATGTCAATAGGATTATTTGATATCTTAGACACTATAAAAACACAAGATATACTAGAACACAGAAATACAAATGCATGAAAAAATATTCAAATATATAGACATTAACTCCATAAGCTTATTGTTTGTCTCCTTATGATAAAATGAAGGATAGAACAAAAGGAAAAGTCTTTAAATAAAAAACTGCAGTAATATTTTATTCTTTCATCAATAACAGGTAAATATCTGTTAAGGATTTGTATTGTTTTTTAGTTGATTCTTTTAGAAATAAAACTATTGAAAAACAATATATTTACAAAGATCGGATTCTCTCTGTTTGCTATAACAGGAGTCTTGTTTAAGTCACAAAAAATAAATTTGCATTCTCATGAACTTTCAGTGAATGGTTATCTGAGAACGGGCATTGGATGGTCCGGTGGAGGACAGATGGTAAATTTTAATGCCCCGGAGAGTGTACATAAGTTCAGATTGGGCAATGAGGCTAATCACTATGGTGAGCTTCAGTTTAATTACAGGTATAAAAATAAAGACTCTGTCAATCTCTATGAAGTCTCTTACATGATGTCAAAATTTATTCCCTACGGGAGTGATAATTATAAGCAATTTCCGGAAACGGCACAGCTATATGGAAAAATAAATAAAGTCATTAAAAATGCTAATCTATGGGTGGGTAAAAGATATTATGATCGCAGAAACGTAGAAATGCTGGATTATTTTTGGCTTAACTCTGGACAAAACTCCCAGTTGGGAATTGGAATAGAGAATTATCAGGTTAAAAATTCCGGTAATCTGAATCTTGCTTTGATGAGATTTAAATATGGGAATAATGATGCCCATTCATATGTGACCGATTTCAGGTATCTTGACCTACCACTTTCAGAATATTCTAAACTTAATTTTCTGGGTCAATTTAGTTTTAAAAATCGTAATAATATAAAAGGAACACCCAAATCTTCAGGATATTCACTTGGTGGTTGGTGGACATATTCTAAGAAGAACATTACTCATACTTCAACTGTAATATTTAGGAAGGGAAGTTCAATTACAGAAAGTGCATATACCGGAAAAACAATGCCTGAAAACATAGATGATACATCAATTTATCAGCTTGATAGTTCCAGTTCGTTTGATGTTATCAATAATTTTGTTTATGACGATAAAAGGAAACATGCCATACAGGTAGCTCTCACTTATCAATACAGAGACTTAGGCGTGAGAAATACAGATGAAAGCAACATAGCGTTGAATAATATTTCAAGAAATTGGTTTAGTATAGGCTTTCGATACCTGTATTACCTTGATAAACATTTTAATCTGGCTCTGGAGGCAGGAAATGATTATATGAAAAATAATAGATCAGGAATAGAAGGCAGTCTGCAGAAAATTACATTTTCACCTCAGATTTCCTGGGATTATGGCTATTACTCAAGACCTGTTTTAAGACCTTTTATAACCTATGCCCATTGGTCTCAAAATTTTAGCGGGCTGATTGGGGGCTCAGATTTTAATACAAGGCTTTTAAAAAAGAATAACGGGATATCATTTGGTCTTCAGCTTGAAATATGGTGGTAAGAAAAAGAATAAATAGTCGAAATTGAGATCAATTCCTAAACTATAGTATGCGAAACTTCTGATTTTTAAAATCTTTTACCTTTATAATTAAAAGATTGAATATTGAGTCAAAATTTAAGTTAAAAATCATTCGCACGTTAAATGAAAACATTAATTAGTTTAAATTGCTATATTTGGGAGTTTTAAAAATTAATAATGATATTTTCTTTACAAGGCAACGTTCAAGAACTTACGCCTACCTACGCTGTCATCAATGTACAAGGAGTTGGTTACTACGTGGGAATCAGTTTGATGACCTCACAGACGCTGGTTTTGAATCAGCCGACTTTTTTATTTATCCAGCAGATCATCCGTGAAGATGCTCATCTTCTCTTCGGATTTAACACACGTTCAGAAAAAGAAATGTTTAATCTGTTAATAAGCGTTAACGGAGTGGGGGCTGTTTCAGCATTGATTCTGCTGTCCACATTGAGCCTTGATGAGATCGCTTCTGCAATCCTTTCCGGAAACAGTGCATTGATTCAAAAAGCAAAAGGAATTGGTGCAAAAACTGCTGAAAGAATTATCGTAGATCTTAAGGATAAAGTACAGAAATACAGTGATCCGAACGCGAATATTTCTGTGATGGTGGATAATAAAATTAAGGAAGAATCGTTATCTGCATTAGAAGTTTTAGGGATTCCTAAACGAGCGAGCGAGAAGATTGCGGATAAAATTATAAAACAAAATCCAAGCATCTCGGTAGAAGAATTGGTTAAACAAATCTTAAAAAACATTTAACATTTGGTGGCGAATATTAAGCATCTTAACATATTTTTGTTCCTGTCGTTCCTGTGTATGTCTGTCAGTGCTTTTGCGCAGGTACAGAAAGATACGGCGATCATAAGAAAAAAATACGAAGTGGCAGACCCTACGAGGTATGAAGCCTATTACGATATAAAAACCGGGATGTACTATGTGTATCCCAAAATCGGAAATACCATCACAGGCCCTCCTACAGCCATGTCTCCGGAAGAGTATAAAGAATATATGCTCGCTACCCAGACTAAAGCCTACTACAAGGAGAAATCTGATAAATACAATCTCCTTTTCAGAAAAGACAGATCAGATGCAAGGAAGAAGGGACTTATCCCTTCATTGTTGATTAATAACAGGCTCTTTGAAACGATTTTCGGAGGTAATAAAATTGAAATCATTCCTTCAGGATATGCATCTCTGGATTTTGCCGGACTTTACCAGAAAATAGACAACCCGATGATCCTGCCACAAAACAGGACCAGTTTTACTTTTGATATTGATCAGAGAATTCAGTTGGGACTATTGGGTAAAGTAGGAGAAAACCTTCAGCTGAAAGCTAATTATGATACTCAGAGCGGTTTTGCCTTTGAAAACCGAATGAATCTCGTTTGGCAGGCAAAAGGAAGCTGGAAAGATCTTCAGAGCAAAGGCCTTGGAAATGTAGATAAACCTAACGAAGGAGGAGAAGATAAAATCATCAAAAGAGTTGAATTCGGTAACGTGAATATGCCGCTTTCAACCAGTCTGATCCGTGGTTCACAATCACTGTTTGGGGTGAAAACAGAATTCCAGCTTGGAAAAACTTTTGGAACCGTTGTCCTTTCACAACAACAAGGGGAGGCCCGTAATATTGTAGTACAGGGTGGTGGTGTTATGAATAACTTTAAAGTCAACGCTATTGACTATGAAGAAAACCAGCACTACTTTTTAGGACACTATTTCCTGAACAAGTATGATGATGCGTTACTTAACTATCCACAGATCAATTCAACCATTAATATTACCAGATTAGAGGTATGGGTATTGGATCAAGGGAACAGTAACCTGGCTTATCAGAAAAGTATTATCGGGATCAGAGATTTGGGGGAAGCGGCAGGAGGAGCTACCTTACCGGATAACTCTCTGAACGGATTATATGATGCTGTATCAACAGTAGCCGGAACCAGAGAAGCCGGGAAAAACTATGGTACTATTTTCCAGGGACAAGTAATTGGTACAGATCCAACTCCATATGATAATGGAGAACAATTCATATACAATACAAAAGCCAGAAAGCTGAATGCTAATGAATTTACTTTTCAGCCGCAATTAGGATATATCTCATTAAACCAAAAGCTTAATGACCAACAGCTTTTAGCAGTTTCATATTCCTATACCGTTAACGGAAGTAACAAAGTATACAAAGTAGGGGAATTTTCTGAAGAAAGTCCTGTATTGGTTACTAAAGTATTGAGAGTAAACAATAAAGTGAACACTCAATCTCCGATGTGGGACCTGATGATGAAGAATATCTATTCGATAGATGCAGGACAGGTAGCACAGGACGGGTTTATACTTAATGCCTACTATAGAGACCCGAAAACAGGAGGTAAAGTAAATTACCTTCCGGATACTCCTGTAAAAGATCAGAACTTACTGAAATTATTTAACTGGGACCGTCTTAATATGAACGGAGACATCCAGAATAATAAAGACGGAAGCAAAGGAGATGGTATTTTTGACTTTGTCAACGGAATTACCATCAGACCGGAAACCGGAAGAATAATCTTTACCAAAGTACAGCCTTTTGGTAGCTATATGCAAAAGGTTTTAGGAGGAACATTTGATCCTCAATACGTTTTCCAGGATCTTTATACCAAACAAAAACAACAAGCGTCTGCCAGTAACCTTGCACAGAGGTATACAATGGAAGGCCGTTATAAAGGAACGCAGGGACAAGGTATTTCGTTAGGAGCAGTAAACGTTCCTCAAGGATCGGTGAAAGTTGCCGCAAACGGAGTACAGCTTACAGAAGGGGTAGACTATACGGTAGATTATATGCTGGGGACCGTTACCATCATCAATGAAAATGTAAAACAATCCGGACAGGCAATCAATATTTCACTGGAAAACCAATTGACATTTAATACCCAAAGAAAGAGGTTCTTGGGATTAAATTTAGAAAGAAGATTCAGTGAGAACTTTATTTTAGGAGGAACGGTGATCAACTATTCAGAGTCGCCGCTTACCCAAAAAGTAAACTTCGGACAGGAAGCGGTAAACAATACCATGGCAGGGATCAACTTGATGTACAACAATCAGGCTCCTTATCTGACAAGGCTTACCAATAAACTTCCGATGGTAAAAACTGAAGCGCCATCCAACTTGAACTTCAAGATGGAAGCTGCGTATCTGATGCCTGGATTAAATAAGGGAACAAATAATCAGTCATACATTGACGATTTTGAACAGACAACTTCCAAAATATCATTAAAAGAACCGGCAGCATGGAGCTTAGCTTCAAAACCGGAAAAAAATAAATTGCCGCCATTTAATACAGTACCAGGAAATGACGATATAACAAGTGGATATGGAAGAGGACTATTAACATGGTATAATATCGACCCTAGATTCTGGGGTGTTGGAGGTAAAGCACCTGCAGGAATTACACCGCAGTCTGTATCCAACCACGCTTCCAGAAGAGTACAATATTCTGAGATTTATAACAACAGAGATTTTGTAGCAGGTGAACAAACTTTCACCAATACTTTCGATATCTCTTATTTCCCTAAAGAAAAGGGACCATACAACGTAAACCCAGTAACAGAACAGGCACAAAGCAGATGGGCAGGGATCATGAGGTCAATCAGCGTTCCAAACTTTGTTACTTCAAACATTGAATATGTGGAATTCTGGATGATGGACCCATACGCAGATGGTAAAACACTGGGTACAGATCCAAAACTATTACTTCACTTAGGAAACGTTTCTGAAGATGTATTGAAGGATGGAAAAATGCAGTATGAAAACGGATTGCCAACTCCTGGTACACCATCTTCTACCACGAATTCAAACTGGGGAATACAGCCAAAACAACCCCCAATTCTCTATGCATTCTCTACGGAAGGAGAAGACAGAAAAGTACAGGATGCCGGATATGATGGTCTTACTTCTGATCAGGAAGCAATGAGATTCGGGAATACTTTTGTAAATCCGGTTACCAATATTGCTGACCCTGCAGTGGATGACTTCGTATTTTATCTTTCAGATAAATTTACAGGAAGCCAGGCTGCTTCAGTTGTAGAGAGATACAAATATTTCAGAAACCCGGAAGGAAACTCAGAAGCAAACTCTCTGAATGTAGCTTCACAAACCCCGGATGCCGAAGATATCAATAAAGATTATAACCTTGATCAGACTGAAAACTATAATCAGTATGTGATTAAGCTTGACCAGCCAAGTTTATCACTTGGATCAAATAATATTGTAGATGTAAAAACAGTAAAAGCAAGTTTCCAGAACGGGCAGTCTGCAGATGTGAAATGGTACCTGTTTAGAATTCCTGTGGCGAATTATGATCTAGCTGAAGGTACTGCAGATCCATCTGTATTGAACAATGTAAGGTTTGCAAGATTAATGTTGGCTGGATTTGATCAGACCTCTACTCTAAGATTCGGAACAATGGATCTTGTAAGATCAGACTGGAGAAAGTATGATAGTAAAATTGCCAGTAATGATGTTCCTGGTTCTGACGAAGGAGTAGGTTCTGTGACAGATCCAAATTTTGAAGTAGGAAGTGTAAACATTGAAGAAAATGCATTGAACCAACCTCCATATGTATTGCCACCGGGAATTGACAGACAGGTATTAAGTGGAAATGCAGGGGCGCAAAGACAGAATGAAGCTTCACTTTACATGAAAGTAACCAACCTTAAAACTGAGGCAAGAGGAGTTTTCAAAAACACGACTTTGGATATGAGAAGGTACAAAAAGCTTAAGTTATTTGTACACGCTCATGATCCATTGAACAGAGTAATAGGAATGGATGAGAAAACTAAATTCTTTATCCGTTTCGGAAGTGATGCTACTGATAACTATTACGAGTATGAATCGTCATTAAACTTGACTCCTACTACAGCTACAGCTCCTATGGAAATCTGGCCAATGGAAAATGAGGTCGATTTTGATGTTCAGAACTTTGTAGATGCTAAAATCAGAAGAGACAAATCAGGTGTTGTTATCACCAATAGAACGGTTGACCCGGGATATCAGCAACCTTTTAAAAATATTTATATCAAAGGTAGACCTAGTTTAGGAAATATTACCACCATTATGATTGGGGTGAGAAATTCTGATCCAAGAGATGCATCCACTATAACAAGGGTTCTTTGGGTAAATGAAATCCGGCTTTCTGAAATTGAGAATGATGGAGGATATGCAGGAAATGCCAGCTTAAACTTTAATATGGGAGATTTGGCAACAGTTAACGCCAATGCTTCCTATACATCTGTTGGTTTCGGAAATATAGATTCAAAACCTGCGGAAAGAACTCAGTCTACTCAATCAGCGTTTAGTATTAATACGGCGATCAATGTAGATAAATTCCTTCCTGAAAAAACAGGGGTAAAGATTCCTTTAAACTATTCTTACTCACAAACTATTGAAGATCCGAAATACAATCCTCTGGATACCGACGTAGAATTCAGTAAGGCGCCAAACAGGGAGCAATTGAAAAAAGTAGCGAGAACCTATACTCAGCAAAGAAGTATAGGAGTCGTAAATATGCATAAGGAAAGAGTAAATCCGAATAAAAAGCCTAAGTTTTATGATATCGAAAACGTTTCGGTAACGGCGGTTTATAACGATGACTATTTCAGAGATATTTATACCAAGAGAAATTACAGACAGTATCTGAGAGGATATGTTGATTATAACTATACGTTTAAGCCGTGGGTAGTCAAGCCTTTCAATAAAATGATCAGTGATACTGCGAAGTCTACGAAATATTTAAGATGGGTTAAAGAATTCAACTTTAATCCGATTCCTACAAGAATATCTTTCAGAACTGAAATCGACAGAAATTACAACGAACTTGAGTTCAGAAATGTTGAAGCGATCCTGAACGGAAATATGAATAGTGACTTTGATGCGATCAGAAACAGAAACTTCTTCTTTGGATGGCAGTATGGGTTAGGATTCAATTTCACAAAATCATTAAAACTGGAAATCAATTCAGCAACCAGAACTCTTAATGATAATCTGGATGTAAATTCAATGGATAATAAATCGATCTTCGGAAATGTATTCAGAGCAGGAAGGCCGGTATTGTATAACCACAGAGCGCAGTTAAATTATAAACTGCCATTCCAATATCTTCCTTATCTGGATTTCATTGATGCAGAAGTTGGATACGGATTTACCTATAATTGGGCGGCAAGATCTACTTCGTTGACTGGATTTATAGATCCTAACAATAATAATAAAATAACAAGTTTAGGATCCATTGGGCAAAATACCAATGTTATTCAGGCGACAGCTTCAGCGGATCTACCTAAGTTCTTCGGACAGTTTAACTATTTCAAAAATATTAATGCCAAACTTCAGAAACGCAGACAGGAGATGGACTCTCTGAATAATGTGTATTCAAAACAATGGGAGAAAAACAGATACAGATATAAGAAATATAAATTTAAGAATAAGCTTACTCCACTTCAAAGTGCTGCATTCTTCCTTACTTCTTTCAAACAGTTGAACGTAAGCTATAACGAAACGAATGGAACAGTACTTCCGGGTCTAATATCAGCTCCAAACTTTTATGGATACGGACAGACATTGGGAGGACCAACATTAGGATTCCTTTTTGGATCACAGGCTGACATCAGAAGAACAGTAATGGAAAACGGATGGGTGAGCGACTCCAACTATATGACAGATCCATATGTAAGAATGTCTACCAAAGAATTGAGAGCAGACTTACAGATGATGCCAATGAATGATTTAAGAATTGATCTTAATGTGTTGCACAATTACAATAGTAATTTTTCACATACAGGATTTAATTATACAAATAATGGTGTTGCAGATCCTGACTTTACATTTGCCAGCGAAATGATAACGTATTCCAACTCTGCAGTACTTCTTAATACATCATTTAAAGATGGGCAGGCGGTTTACCAGGCGATCAGAGAAAATGCAAGAGCACTTTCACAGCAGTTGGGTGGCCCGGGAGCGGTATTGGATAACAATGGGTTTGCGAAGCATTACAGCATTGGAAATGCCTATGTATTGATTCCTGCCTTTAAAGCAGCTATGGAAGGAAAATCAGTGGCTCCTATGGGTAGTCCTAAGAAAACAGGATTCCCGTTACCAAACTGGAGAATTACGTACTCGGGATTAAAAAATATACCTATAATCAGTGGACAGTTTACCAAGTTTGATATTTTACATGGTTATACAGCAACTTATACAGCAACAGGTATCCAAAGCAATGTTGATTATCATGGTAATCCAAATGGATATTATCAAACGGTGGATGATGCTGGTAATGTGAAAAAGAATGATGGAGACAAGATTAACCCATATACATTCGCACAGGTTGGATACGTAGAATCTTTTTCACCACTTATCGGGGTAGATGTTACAATGAGAAACAATATGCAGTTCGGGATACAGTACAATAGAACAAGAATGATGGTACTGGGATTAGTCAACCAGACTCTTACCGAAGATGCTAATACAGAATATGTAGTAAGACTTGGATATATTGTCAGAAACTTCAGATTGGGAACAGCCAACATCAGAGGTAGAGGAACAAGAGGAAAAGGAAGTGACCTTAACATAAGAGGTGATATTTCATTAAGAGACAGCAAGACTTCCATTATG
The DNA here is from genome assembly GCF_019970045.1 of Chryseobacterium sp. GVT01B. GTDB lineage: Bacteria > Bacteroidota > Bacteroidia > Flavobacteriales > Weeksellaceae > Chryseobacterium. The sequence goes on along the minus strand of NZ_JAHXYI010000012.1, from coordinate 1,707 downwards.
AATATTCTGTTGAATGATGCGCAGGTAACAGGAGGACAAAGACTGATGAACATCAAACTTTCCGCAGATTATAATGTTTCCGAGAATCTGAACCTGAGAGTATTCTATGAACAGATGACCTCAAAGTATAAGATTTCTACAGCATTCCCGCTGTCTACAGTAAGAGCAGGTATTTCTGCCACATTTACATTTGGTGAATCCGGAGGTGGGTTCTAAAAATGATACAAACTTAAAAGTCCTTCAGTTTTGAAGGACTTTTTTTATATCCAATATTTGAAGCTACTATATTTTTGAATACATTTGTACAAAATAAAAATTAAAAAATGAACACACCATCAGAATTAAAGTACACCAAAGATCACGAATGGATCAAGATCGAGGGTAACGTTGCTACAATCGGTATTACAGACTTCGCTCAGGGAGAACTTGGAGACATCGTATACGTAGACATCGATACTGTAGATGATGATCTTAATGGAGGAGATGTTTTCGGAAGTGTAGAAGCGGTAAAGACTGTTTCAGATCTATTCTTACCTATTGCTGGAAAGGTTATTGAGTTCAATTCAGAATTAGAATCTCAGCCTGAACTGTTAAATACAGATCCTTATGGAGACGGATGGATTATCAAATTGGAAATTGCTGATGGGGCAGATCAGTCTGAGTTACTTTCTGCAGATGATTACAAAGCTATCATTGGATAAGATTTCAAAAATATTTAGTAAGATATTGCCCATTTATTGGGCATTTCTTACTTATATGCTTCTCAAGCCCGGAGAAGAGAATCATGAATATTGGTTCATGTTCAGCGGGATTGATAAAATTTTACATCTAAGCATATTCGCAGCCTTGGGTTTCTCTTTCATTGCTGCATTTCCTAAAATAAAATTCTCGTACTTTTTTCAGATCATCCTTATCTATGCATTCCTTACCGAAATTCTCCAGGAAGAAATGGGATTAGGCAGATCAATGGAAACATTAGATATTGTAGCAGATACTATCGGATGTCTATTTGGATACTATATATATAAGATAGTAATCAAGCACTTCTTTTAATTCCACTCTTAAAAAAGGAGGGTCTTCCTTCCCAAACTTTTTCTTCTACACAATAACATTAAAGTTTTCTCAAACTTTTACACCTTCAAACTCTCAAACTTAATTAGGAGCTTATCCTGCTATCCATTCATACTCCTCGCACCGATGCTTTCCTACACTCAAACCCTCCAACTCTCCAATCTAAGCTGCGGGGTAACCATTTCTATCAGGGCTAGGAAGACGAATGATGAATTATAAGTTATGAATTATGAATGATGAGTTTCGGGGTAGGAGGGTACAGTTGTTCGGGTTATTGATTTTCGGGTTTCGGTTTTCTATGTAGAAAAGGAACATTGGTGTTGAATGTTCATCTTCCTGATTTCTATGTAAGGAGGCTAGCGAGTATAAACCTCTGTTCCCATTGTGTCATTCCGCAGGAATCCAAACTTCTTTATGAGAGCCTTTAAAGGAAGTAAGCTGGCAGGATAATGTTTAAGATTTTTTTATCAGTTAGTATTAGCAGTATCATGCTGAGCTGAGTCGAAGCATTTTAATTAAGGTGAATTATATTTCTGCTATTTTAATTTTACAGAAGAGTTTTGTTCTTATTCCTACGGAGTGACAATGCTATCTGGGGATATAGAATAATAATGATTATAAAGACTATAGCGAAGC
>NZ_JAHXYI010000011.1 GCF_019970045.1 Chryseobacterium sp. GVT01B | reverse complement strand
AAAGCAATGAGTAATCAATAATGATTAATGGTTCCTGTTTCCAACCAATACCAGAGATCCTTCATCATTGATTATTTATCACTTATCATTGATAGCACTCCCTTGTCACTCCGAAGGAGTCTAAACAAGCCATTTTATTCTATTATCAAGTATGTCTAAGTATACATCACTTAAATATTAAAAACTCTGTGCTACTCCCTTGAATCCTTTAGACTCTAATAGTGCGACTGGATTCCTACGGAATGACATAGTTGGGATATTAGAACTCACCATTTAAAACAGATAATTCTTAATCTATACCCACAACTCATAATTCATAATTTATAATTGATAATTCGTCTTCCCTAGCCCCGATAGTAATGGTTACCCCGGAGCAGGCACGGAACGCTTCGGCTATAGTCTGGGAAAGCCTTGGTGTGAGGAGTATGAATGGATAGCGGGAAAATGCTCCTGAAATTTCAGAGTCGTTCAGAAAACTATTCTCTATAATCCCTATTTTCCTCGAATAAATTCAATAAGTTTGTATCAGTTTTCCAAAAATAATTATATGTCAGGAAACATTCTGATCATCGATGATGAGATCAAACTCCTCAAGTTACTGGGAATGATCCTCTCCCAAGAAAATTTTAATGTAAAAGAAGCTTCTACGGCACGTTCAGCGATGACAATGCTGGAGCAATATGATTTTGATGTTGTTCTAAGCGATGTCCGTCTGCCTGATGCTTTTGGAGTAGAATTGATAAAGTCTATTAAAAGCAAATATCCTCAGCTGGAAATTATTCTGATGACGGCTTTCGGTAATATTACTGATGCAGTGCAGGCTATGAAGAATGGAGCATATGATTACCTGGTGAAAGGTGATGATAATGAAAAAATTATCCCATTGGTATATAAGGCTCTTGAGAAGGTAAAAGATAACAAATCAAGAACGGTACAGCAGATTGTCACCAAAGGATTTGACCAGATCATAGGGAAATCACCATTAATTTTGCAGGCCAAGAAATTGGCTGAAAAAGTAGCTTTAACGGACGCTGCTGTTTTGCTCACAGGGGAAACAGGAACGGGTAAAGAAGTCTTTGCCAGTGCGATTCATGAAGGGAGTGACAGAAAGAAAAACAGCTTTGTGGCAATCAACTGTTCGGCATTCAGTAAAGAGATTCTTGAAAGCGAGCTTTTTGGGCACAAACAAGGAGCTTTTACAGGAGCCATTAAGGATAAAAAGGGATTGATTGAAGAAGCAAATGGAGGTACTTTGTTTCTGGATGAAATTGGCGAGATGCCGATAGAACTTCAGGCCAAGCTGCTTAGAGTTTTGGAAACCAGGGAATTTATCAAAATGGGTGAGACGAAAGTTTCAAAATCTGATTTCAGATTAATTGCAGCTACTAACAGAGATCTTGAAGATGAAATAAAGCAGGGAAACTTCAGAGAAGATCTCTATTTCAGACTGAATGTATTTGAAATCACTCTTCCGTCTTTGCGCAATAGAAAAGAAGATCTGAAAGCACTTGCGAAGAACTTTATTGACCTTTTTTCTCATAAACTTCATTTGTCGTCTGTTCAGGTAAGTCCGGACTATTATAAAGCGCTAGAGAAAAACGATTGGAAGGGAAATATTCGTGAACTAAGAAATGCCGTGGAACGAAGTTTAATTTTGATGGATAACAACATCCTTGACGCGGACAGTCTTCCTCATTATTCTGAGAAAGCCGCTCCGGAAAGTGATTCGCTGAGCATCCGTTCCCTGGAAAAAATACATATTCAAAAAGTATTACAATATACAAAAGGAAATAAAGCAGAAGCAGCCAGATTACTTGAGATTGGCATTGCCACGCTATACCGTAAACTGGAAGAATACGGATTAAAATAAACCGATTATCATTTTAATAAAGAGCCTATCATTTTGATAGGCTTTTCTGTTTTTATTGAGTGCTTGTGTGTGGTTTAAAGTATTGATATTTAATTATTTAAATATTTCATTCTTTAAATGGACCTTGTTTTGGCATATAGTCTCTGAATAAAATATTTAAAAATGACAATTTCAAGAAAAACGTTTAAAAAACGGGAGCATTCTACTTTTAGTCTGCTGATTGTATCGTATGTATTGTTGACTCTTTTAACCCTAATGATTAAGATATGATGCTTATAAGTTTAATTCTGCTTTTTGCAGTGTTGTTTTGGCTTTTATGTAAATCAGTTGAATTTTTTGATAGAATATAAATTATGTGGAGTTTATTTTTCCTCTCAATACTTGCCTTTGTGTATATCTGTTATGTTTTAATAAAACCTGAAAAATTTTAAACAATCATGAATACAGAAATTTTAGGCATTATAGCAATGTTTGCTGTCACGTTAGTTATCGGAATTTTTTTAGGAAAATATATAGCTAATGTTTATGGATACAAAAAGACTTTTCTTGATCCTGTCTTTGAACCCATTGAAAAGTTAATTTATAAAGTTTCGGGGATTAATCCTGCTCGTCAGATGAATTGGAAGCAGAATATGTACGCTATGCTGGCGATTAACCTTATATGGTTCATCATTGGATTCCTTCTTTTACTCAATCAGGCTTGGCTTCCTTTAAATCCTGATGGGAATCCGAATATGTCACCCGATTTGGCTTTTAATACGACCATTTCGTTTTTAGTAAACTGTAATCTACAGCACTATTCGGGAGAAACAGGAGTAAGCTACCTGAGCCAGCTTTATCTGATGTTTTTGCAGTTTGTAACGGCAGCAACAGGGATGGCAGCAATGGCGGTTCTTTTTAAAGCTTTTAAAGAAAAAACAAGCACAGAATTAGGTAATTTCTACGATTTTTTCACAAAATCAATGATAAGAATTCTGGTTCCGATAAGTATAATTGTTGCTTTAATTCTTTCTATCAACGGAAGTCCGATGACTTTTGAAGGAAAAGATCATATTATCACATTAGAAGGTCAAAAGGCTGATGTTTCCAGAGGACCTGTATCTGCATTTGTTGTAATCAAACACTTAGGAACTAATGGTGGAGGATTTTTTGGAGCGAATTCAGCACATCCACTTGAAAATCCTAATTATATGACCAATATGACAGAGATGGTCACTCAGATGATCATTCCTTTTGCATTGGTATTTGCACTGGGTTTTTATCTGAATAAAAGAAAGCTGTCATGGGTGATCTTTACCGTAATGACAGTCGGTTTTCTGGCACTTACCATTCCGAATATCGTGAATGAAACAGGTGGAAATCCTCTGATTACACAAATGGGAACAGACAGCAGTCTTGGAGCTATGGAAGGGAAAGAAATCCGTTTCGGAAGTGCTGCATCAGGGTATTGGAGTATTGCCACTACAGTAATTTCTACAGGATCTGTGAATGCTATGCATGACAGTACAATGCCGCTTTCGGGGATGAATGAGCTGCTTGCCATGATGATCAACTGCTTCTACGGAGGTTGTGGAGTCGGAATCCTGAACTATTTCATCTTTATCATTCTTGCGGTGTTCATCAGTGGTTTGATGGTTGGAAGGACTCCTGAATTCATGGGCAAAAAGATTGAAGCCAAAGAGATGAAAATTGCTATGATTGTAGCTTTATTCCATCCTTTCTTAATTCTTGCAGGAACAGCTTTAACGGCTTATTTACCGGAATTCGGAGCAAAGACATTGAATAATCCAGGTTTCCATGGATTCAGTGAAATGCTGTATGAGTTTACTTCTTCTGCAGCCAATAACGGATCCGGATTTGAAGGACTTGGAGATAATACACCTTGGTGGAATATTTCAACGGGAATTGTTCTTTTATTATCAAGATTCATCCCGATTATAGGCCCTGTTGCTATTGCCGGATTACTGGCACAGAAAAAATATATTCCGGAAAGTTCAGGAACACTGAAAACAGATACAGCTACTTTCGGCTTTATGACCCTGGCGGTGATTTTGCTGATAGCAGCATTGTCATTCTTCCCTGCATTGACCTTAGGACCTATTGCAGAGCAGATTCAGTATTTCTCAAAATAAAAATGTGAACATTAAAAATTAAAATCAATTTTCAACCATTAAGGAAGCCGAAAAGTTAGGAAGCTAGTCTGACAACTTACTGAAACGTTCACTTAATATTATCTATATCTATCCTCATGATCTGGCAGACCTTAATGGTTACTATTGATTTACAATGATATAAATTCTTTCAAAAAAATGAAAAATCAGTCACAAACATTGTTTCAAAGAGATTTGGTAAACGAAGCGATAAAACAGTCCTTTGTAAAGCTGAATCCGAAAATCATGTTTAAAAATCCAGTAATGTTCCTGGTGGAAATCGGAACCATTGTCATGTTTATAGTAAGCATGTTCAGCCTGACTGGTGATAAAACCCAGGGAAGTTTTTCCTATAACTTTTTAGTATTTATTATTTTATTTTTCACAGTTCTGTTTGCCAATTTTGCAGAAGCTATAGCAGAAGCAAGAGGAAAAGCTCAGGCTGATACCCTCAGAAAAACAAGAGAAGAAACTCCGGCCAAACTGATACTTGATAACAAGCCGGGATTTCAGGTAGAAACAAGATTGAAGATGTCTGCTGAAATGACATTAGGTGATATTTTCCTTTGTGAAGCCGGGGATCAGATTCCGATGGATGGAGAGATTATTGAAGGTCTTGCAACCATTGATGAATCAGCAATTACCGGAGAAAGTGCACCTGTAATCCGTGAATCCGGAGGAGATAAAAGTTCTGTAACAGGAGGTACAAAAGTTCTTTCAGACAGAATTAAAGTAAAAGTAACCACAAAACCGGGAGAATCCTTCCTAGATAAAATGATTGCCCTTGTAGAAGGAGCATCAAGACAGAAAACACCTAACGAAATCGCATTAACCATACTTCTGGCAGGATTTACCCTTACATTTATCATCGTTACTCTCACTCTCAAACCATTTGCAGACTATGCGCAGACTCCGATTACCATAGCGGCATTTATATCTCTTTTCGTTTGTCTTATTCCGACAACCATCGGTGGTCTGCTTTCTGCAATCGGGATTGCGGGAATGGACAGGGCTTTGAGAGCAAATGTGATTACCAAAAGTGGTAAAGCCGTAGAAACAGCGGGAGATATTGATGTTCTGTTGCTTGATAAAACCGGAACAATCACTATCGGAAACCGTAAGGCAACTCAGTTTCATCCTGCAAACGGAATCGAACTTGAGAAATTTATTAAAGCTTCCGCACTAAGTTCTGTAGCTGATGAAACTCCGGAAGGAAAATCAATCATTGAATTAAGTGCTTTGAAATCTGAAGATTTATTAGTTGCTAATCCTGTTTATATTGATTTTACAGCAGAAACCAGAACTTCAGGGATCGATTTTGACGAAACAAGAATCCGTAAAGGAGCTTATGATACAATAAAAAAACTGACTGAAAAAGCCGGGAATATCTTCCCACAGGAAACCCAGGAAGCGGTGACCAAAATTTCTGAAAACGGAGGAACTCCTCTGGTAGTTTCTGTGAATGAAAAAGTATGGGGCGTTATTGAACTTCAGGATATCATCAAAACCGGAATTCAGGAACGTTTCCAAAGACTGAGAAAGATGGGAGTGAAAACGGTAATGGTAACCGGAGATAACCCTCTGACTGCAAAATTTATCGCAGAAAAAGCAGGAGTAGACGATTTTATCGCTGAAGCAAAACCTGAAGATAAGATGAATTACATCAAAAAGGAACAACAGGAAGGTAAGCTGGTCGCAATGATGGGTGACGGTACCAATGATGCTCCGGCATTAGCTCAGGCAGATGTAGGTGTAGCCATGAACAGTGGAACACAGGCTGCAAAAGAAGCCGGAAACATGGTAGACCTTGATAATGACCCTACAAAGCTTATCGAAATCGTAGAAATTGGTAAACAGCTGCTGATGACAAGAGGAACATTGACAACTTTCAGTATTGCGAATGATGTGGCGAAATATTTTGCCATTATCCCTGCACTCTTTATCACTTTTATTCCCTCCCTCCAAAAGTTGAATATTATGAACCTTCACAGCCCGGAAACAGCCATATTATCAGCGGTTATTTTCAATGCAGTGATCATTCCGTTCCTGATTCCGCTGGCGTTAAAAGGAGTGGCTTATAAGCCGATCGGTGCAAGTGCCTTATTGAGAAGAAACCTTTTGATCTACGGTCTGGGCGGAGTCATCGTTCCTTTCATTGGAATCAAAATCATTGACTTGGTAATCAGTTTATTCTATTAAAATTAAAAAAATGAAAAATCATATTGTTTCAGCATTCAGATTAACTCTTGTAATGCTGGTGGTGACAGGTATTTATCTTGGTGTTGTATATGGAGGATCCAAAATACTTCCTAACAAAGGAAACGGAGAAATTGTCTATGATAAAGGACAGAAGTTTTATGCCAATATCGGACAGGAATTCAAATCCGAAAAATACTTCCACGGCCGTCCTTCATCAGTCAATTATAATGCAGCAGGAAGCGGTGGGAGCAACAAAGGTCCCAGCAATGAAGAATATCTGGAAACAGTTCAGAAAAGAATTGATACTTTAAAAATGAAAAATCCTGAAATGGGAAATACGAAAGTTCCTGTAGAACTTGTTACGGCAAGTGGAAGTGGTCTGGATCCGGATATTTCTGAAGAAGGAGCTTTGTACCAGGCAAAAAGAGTTGCAAAAGCGAGAAACCTTTCAGAAGAGCAGATCAAAAGCTTAATTAATACTCAAACAGAGAAGCCGTTATTAGGACTTTTTGGGCCATCAAAAGTAAATGTACTGAAGCTTAATATTGCTTTGGATCAATTAAAATAATAAATTTAATAATCAATAATCATGTCAAGGTTTTAAACCTTGACATGATGAATACATCTTTAAAAATAAAGTGAAAAAATATCTAACTATATGTGCACTATCAGGGCTGTTTTTAGCCAAAGCACAATCATCAGACTCATTGAAAACAGGAAATAAAGTTACGTTTTCCGCTTATGTAGAACTCTTTTACACCTACGATTTTAATGAACCTGGAAATCATATGCGTCAAAATTTTCTCTACTCATATAACAGACACAATGAAATGAATCTTAATCTGGGATTAGTTAAAGCCAATTACCAAAGTGAAAATATCCGAGCCAATGTTGCTTTAATGGCAGGAACTTACGCTCAGGATAATATGGCCGCTGAACAAAATGCCCTACGTTATGTAAATGAAGCCAATATAGGAATCAAAATTTCTAAAAATAAAAACCTCTGGATTGACGCAGGGATCATGCCTTCACATATCGGTTGGGAAAGTGCTATAGGAAAAGATAATATTAACCTTACGAGAAGTTTTGCTGCTGAAAATTCGCCGTATTTTGAAACAGGAGCCAAAATTTCTTATACCTCAGATAGCGGAAAATGGTTTTTAAGCGGGCTGGTACTGAATGGCTGGCAGCGTATTGCCAAACCGGAAGGAAACCAGAGTATTTCTTTCGGACATCAGGTGACCTATAAACCCAATGATAAAATCACTCTGAACAGCAGTTCATTCATAGGAAATGATAAAGCAAAAGAAGACAAAAGAATGCGGTACTTTCATGATTTGTATGGAAGCTTTCAGTTGACAGATCAGTTTTCCGCAGTATTAGGATTTGATATTGGTGCAGAGCAGAAATCAAAAGGAAGCGAGCAGTATAATATCTGGTACAGCCCGAATGTATTAATGAAATATCAATTAGATAACAAATGGGCATTGGCAGGGAGATTGGAATATTACAATGATAAAAACGGAGTGATTATCAATACCGGAACTCCTAATGGATTTCAGACCTTCGGATATTCCCTCAATGTAGACTATGCGATCTTTAAAAATGTGATTTTCCGTACAGAAGCAAGAGGTTTTACTGCCAAAGATGCCATTTTTGCGAAAAATGATGAATTTAAAAAAGGAAATTTCTTCATTACAACAAGTCTTGCAGCCTGGTTTTAAGAATCAGCTTAACCACAGTTGAACGTGTTTAAAGTAAAATTAAAAAGAATAAAATCAATGTCATCAGCAAAAGATTTTTTAGAACTGATCCAAAAGTCCCGTAAAGGAAAATTCAAAATTTATATCGGGATGAGTGCAGGCGTAGGAAAGAGCTTCCGTATGCTTCAGGAAGCGCATTCTCTTTTGCGAAATGGCATTGATGTAAAGATTGGCTATATCGAAACTCATGGCAGAGAAGAAACTGTTGCCCTTGTAGAAGGTCTTCCAGAAATTGAAAGAAAATCTGTTTTTTATAAAGGAAAAAACCTCGAAGAAATGAATCTTCAGGCCATTATCAACGAACATCCTGAAGTAGTTTTAGTGGACGAGCTGGCGCATACCAACGTAGAAGGTTCCAAAAATAAAAAAAGATGGCAGGATGTGCTGGAAATCCTTGATAACGGCATCAATGTTATCAGTGCGATGAATATTCAGCACATTGAAAGCCTGAATGAAGAAGTCAAGAAAATCACAGGAGTAGAAGTAGCAGAGCGGGTTCCGGATAAGATACTGGCACTTGCGGATGAAGTGGTTAATATTGATCTTACTGCTGATGAGCTTCTTACTCGACTGAAAGAAGGAAAAATCTATAAAAAAGAAAAAATTCAGACGGCACTCAGTAATTTCTTCCAAAGCGGGCATATTCTACAGCTTCGTGAGCTGGCTTTAAAAGAAGTAGCCACCCATGTAGAAAGAAAGGTAGAAACAGAGATCAAAACTGAAAATTTTAAACCCATAAAATTCCTGGCCTGCATCAGCAGCAACGAGAAAATTGCCAAAACGATTATCAGGAAAACAGCAAGGTTAGCCAGCTATTATAACAGTCCATGGACTGTTTTATACGTTCAGAAACCTTCAGAAAATCCTGAAAAAATAGCGTTGGATAAACAGCGGTATTTAATTAATAATTTTAATTTAGCACAGGAATTGGGTGCCAAAGTAGTCCGTATCAAAGAAAGCAGTGTTCATAACGGAATTCTTGAGTATGTGATTGCCCACAATATCACTACGGTTTGCATTGGAAAACCTCATGCCAGTTTCTGGCAGCGGCTGTTGGGTTACAGCTGGATCTATACCCTCATGAACAGGCTGAATGAAAGACAGATAGATATTATTATTTTATCTTAAAAGTAATGAAACTTAAAACGAAACTTACCTTAGGCGTTGGCCTTTTATTTCTGCTGATTGTTCTGCTTTCAGTGATAGGTTCTGTATACATCAATAAATTAAAATCCGATACTGAAAAGATCCTTACAGCCAATTATAATAGTCTGGAGTTTTCCAAGAATATGCTTCTGGCGCTGGATAATATCAGTACAGACAGTACCGTTGCGATAGCAGATTTTCGAAAAAATAACAAGCTGCAGGAAAAAAACCTTACAGAATTTGGAGAAAAAGAAGCCACTCAAAATCTCAATATGCATTTCAGCAGCTATCTGAAAGCACCGGATATCCATAAAGAAAAACTAATCCGTGAGGATCTGGCCAAAATTATGTCTTTGAATATGAAAGGCATAGAAAGAAAGAGTGATATCGCGATTATTACAGCAGAAAATGCCACTTTTTGGATTGTAAGTTTAGGAACCGTATGCTTTCTGATTGCTTTTATTCTGCTTTTCAATTTACCTCAAACTATTGCAGAACCAATCAATCAGCTTACCTTCAGTATCAAACAGATTGCTGATAAAAATTATAATGAGAGGGTTCATTTTAAAGGAAGTGAAGAATTCAACAGCCTGGCGGAGTCCTTCAACAGTATGGCGGAGAAACTTCAGGAGTATGAAAGCAGTACACTTTCCAAGCAGCTGATGGATAAAAAACGTATCGAAACATTGGTCAATAACATGCACGATGCGGTTATTGGTTTAGATGAGAATCATTTTATCTATATGATTAATGATGAAGCGCTGAAAATTACCAATCTTCATAAGGAAGATATTATTGGAAAAACGGCCCATGAAGTAGCTATTAACAATGATCTGATGCGTGAATTGCTGAAAAATATAGATCATCCGGTAAAAGATCCGATTAAAATTGTTCGTGATAATAAAGAAAACTACTTCGAGCAGGATATTATTCCCATCAATATTGTAAAGACAGGCGAAAAAGAAAAAAAATATATCGGAAAGGTAATCTTGTTGAGAAATATTACCCCTTTTAAAGAACTTGATTTTGCTAAAACCAACTTCATTGCAACGATTTCCCACGAACTAAAAACTCCGATTTCTGCAATCAAAATGGGTGTTCAGCTTCTTGGAAACCAAAAGTTTGGAGAACTGAACGAGCAGCAGCAGGAATTATTGAAAAGCATTAATGAAGACGGGCAGCGGTTATTGGATATCACAGGTGAATTGCTTAATCTTTCTCAGGTAGAATCCGGGAATATCAGATTGACTGTAGAGAAATGCTCTCCTAAAGAAATTGTACAGACTGCGGTAAAAAATGTTGAAAAGCTTGCCGAGCAGAAAAATATCTCCATCAGCACAGAATATCTTTTGGAAGACAACGATGCTGTGACTGCCGATTTTGATAAAACAGTCTGGGTAATGAATAACTTTCTTACCAATGCGGTGAAACACTCTTTTCAGGATGAAAATATTAAGATTGTGGTAGAAAAACAGAACTCATTCATTCAGTTCAGTATTATTGATACCGGAAGCGGAATTGATGAAAAATACCACCGCCAGATCTTTGACCGTTATTTTCAGGTTCCCGGCGAACACCAAAATGGAACAGGTTTGGGCTTGGCTATTTCAAAAAATTTCATTGAAAAGCAACATGGAGAAATAGGAGTGAAGAGTTCTCTGAATAACGGAAGTACATTTTATTTCAGACTGCCGGTTTCATAAGGATTATTGTTATACCTTTGAACAGGAAAATATCTGATTTTCTTATTTAAAAATTTGTAATTCTATTCTTTTATTCATGGATCCTTTTTTCTATTTGCCATTGGCAGGTATAGCAGTTTTTATCATCTCAAGAATTTTCTTTTATGTGCAGAAAAATAAAATTATTGAAAAATATCAGCAGCCGGATGCGGTAGTTTTTAAAAATATCCATGGCACCATTGTTTCAGTAACTAAAGGAGGTCTTAGCTATAGTAAAAAATTTCGATGGTGTAGTTTTGAAATTTTCATGAATCAGAATTCTATATTTTTGTTTCCTAAAGATTTTTACATTGTTCCCGGTAAGTGTATTAATCTGAGATTTGGATCAGATAGAAGAAATACAAAAAATCCGGAAGTTCTGAGAGAATTTCATATACATGACAATTATGTGGAACTCATTCTTTATCCTGACTGGATGCCCAATACAAAGCGCACAATTTCTTTGGAAGGACTAAATAAGGCAGAAATTTTGCTGTTTCGGAAAGCTTTGATTAAGGAATAGTAGTTTAAGCAGTTATTTCAGACTACCAGTTGTAAGGATTATTGTTATTTGTTATATTTTAGCGCTATAAAATTAAATAACCTAAACCTGTGAATATTAAAACAATTGCTCTTTTTTGGGGACTAGTAATATCAAATTTTTGCTTTAGTCAGCAAAAATTTCGTGAAAACTTTAATTTAAAACTTCCGGTGGATTCTGTGAGATACTATCAGCAAGAAGTTAAAAAATCTCCCTATTTTGTTGAGGAAAATACTTTGCAAATTTATCCTGGTGAACACTTATTTATTGAAGCAGATATTAAAGATGGAAAACTGGAATCTATGAAGGTGGTTAAAGAGAATGTAAACCCGTCAAAGACCATAGAAATAGAGTTTTCGCAGGATGTTGAAGGCAGAAAACATAAAGGAATGATGCTTCAGGTAAGTAATCCCTTTGATAAAAATCTCTTATATGATGCGACAATGTATACTTTAAAGGAACCTAAATGGATTGAAACCTCCATTCTTCCAGTAAAACCTAAGTTGACAGGCTTTGAGTTATGGAACGACGTTATTATTACTCTTGTCCTTCATAACTGGAGATTACAAAACTGACAATCCTATTCTTTATATTTACGCTAAAATAAAAATGAGAAAAGCATTAGGATTCTTATTATTTTCAGTTGTACTGAGTATTCAGGTCTCTGCACAAACCTTTACAGTAGAACAGCTTAAAGGATTCAATAAACTGACAATGGAGGAGTTTAAAAAGGAAATGAAACAGCTTCAGTTCAAATTTTATGATATAACAGAAGGCTTAAGCTTCCTTTTAACCGAATATGAAGCTACAGACTATACCTCGAAAATAGGAAAGTTTGAATACAAAGAAGAAAAATCAGAAGACAGAATTGAATTTGAGTTTAAAGACAAGAAAGAATACGATCAATATCTTAAACTGATATTGTCAGCCGGATATAAAGAAATGGAGAAAGGAAAGATCATTACCAAAGAACCCTATGTGGATTACTACAGGAATAAAGAACATATCAGACTGATCTTGCCAAAGACCGGAGAAAGTTCTCCATATACTATTATTGTTTTTAAGTAAATCGAAAATATTAATTCTTAATAAATAAAAAAAGCAGCGAAAATTATTCGCAGCTTTTTTTATAGCATTCGTGAGCTTACTCTTTGATAAACTTCTGTACAATTGCATGATCTCTCGTGAAAACTTTGAGAATATAGTTTCCTTTAGAAAGTCCATAAACAGGAATTGAGTTTCCTTTTACATTTGTTGAACTGATAATTCTTCCGACTGCATCATAGATTTCAGCTTTTATAATTTCATTTTTAGATTGAATATTTAGAATATCTCTTACCGGATTCGGATAAACAGAAATAATAGTATTTTCCTTATTGGCTTCTGCTATTGCTAATACATTCTGAACGCTTGTGGTGTAAGTATTGGTAATAATCGGATGATTGTAATCAAAATAGATTCTGGCTGTATTACTGAAGCTGTCTCCAAGATTTAAGGTAGATTTTGTTTTGATTTTAAACGAAACATAACCGTCATTATTCGCATCATCAAAAGGCAGTTGGATGTTTTCAAAGATGAACTCTACCGTATTCGGATTGGTAATTCTTGCTACAAAATTGTGACTTCCGTTCAATGCAACTAAACTTGATATGTCAAATTTAGAAGTATCAATAACATCCTTTACCACAATATTCTGTGCATTTGCGGTACCTGTGTTTTCAAACCTGATCAGATAATGCACATAATCTCCAACCTGGGTTTGCGTAATAGTAGTTCCTTCCAGACAAGTCTTATCATTCGGGTCAAAAGAATTGACTACCGATTGGTTCAACGTGAAATTGTTGTCCAAAGGCGTTTCATCAGCAGCTCCATTGATTTGTGCTGTGTAATGCAGAATATCACCGCTGTTTAACGATGGAGTCTGTGTTGGGGTATTTAATTTCAGTGTTACGGTGACTTCTCTGGTTTCAAGAGGAAGAAGATTGTTGAAATTCCATGTTAAAATACCAGTAGATTGTGTATCCGGAGCAACTGTTGCATTCATGTAATTCATCAGATTGTCGTTGAAATTGAAAACAATATTTCCTGATTGGGCCACAGTTCCTTTGTTTTTGTAAACAATTTTGTATTTGGTATCAAATCCTGGAATAGCAGCTGTTACAGGAATAATCATGACTTCAAGATCATTATGAGTTCCGTTCGCTGTTAAGCAGAAATTTTGATTCAAAGGGCTTGTTTGTGCAGGAAAGTTTACTGTTAAAGTACTTGGAGATATGGTCCAATAGGCTGGATTTTCTGAAATTGGCGTAATTGTATGAGCACCTGTTTGTAAAGGAATAGAATAATTTCCTGATGAATCAGCAATCATATTTCCGGAAACAGAACCGCTTGTAATCGAAAATTTTTGGAAAGGTTTGTTAACATCATTAAGATCACAGCCATTGCCATTAATATCGTATTTTGTAGTACCATTAACTTTATAATAAGTACCACCCGGTGTGAATGAACAATATGAATTTAAATTAATAGTATTGAGAGAATAAGAAGATAAATAATTACTGATCGCTGCGAAATCACCATCATCACAGCAAATATATTTAAGATTAGGATTATTATTATTTATATGAAACCATGATGTGACGTTCAATACAGTTCCTCCACTTTTCAGATTAATATTTTTCAGAAGTGCATTGTCATAGATCGTGATGTTTTCCAATAAAGGATTCATACTTAAATCCAGTGTTGTAAGATTATTATTTAAAGTACCAAACTGTCTTAAAGCTGGAAAAATGGAAAGATCTATAGCTGTCAGACCTGTAGATTGTAACCCAAGAGACTCTATGTTCGTTGTACCGACCAGAGATAATGTGGAGATCGGGCTTTGTGAAAGATATACAGTATCTAGGT
Source organism: Chryseobacterium sp. GVT01B (assembly GCF_019970045.1). Classification (GTDB taxonomy): domain Bacteria; phylum Bacteroidota; class Bacteroidia; order Flavobacteriales; family Weeksellaceae; genus Chryseobacterium. The sequence continues at coordinate 112,574 of NZ_JAHXYI010000011.1, read as the reverse complement.
TTTGTAGATTATGTAACTGAAGTGTTGTTAAAGCGCTGCAGCTATAAATTCCCAGATTATTAAGATTCGTACAACCTGTTAAATTAATACTATTGGTTGAAGAACTGTTCCTTATTTGAAGCCATTCCAGATTACTCATATTACTAAAATCCAAAGATTGAATATTGGTCTTATTGATCTCCAAAGACTTCAGATTAGGGCAAAGGCTAAGATTAATGCTATTGATAGGCTGAGTAGAATTTAAATTGCTGATATATAAAGTTTTCAATGAATTGCTCTGCAGATTGTAGTTCATAATATTATTATTTTCGGAGGTCATCGTTACCAATGATGTACAACCTGAAATATTAAGTGACGCTAATTGCGGATTCGTAGTTACTGATAAAGCAATCAGGCTAGTCATATTACTTAAATCAACTGCAGAAACAGAAGTACCAAAAAGATATAATTCTGTTAAATTAGTAAAGCTTTTAATTCCTTCAATAGATTGTATATAGGATCTGTTTCCATAATAAAGATCAGATAGTTTTACCACATTGTTAGCTTCACTTTGCTGAATGATACCATCATTATTGGTGTCAACGGGAATACTGTTTCCATACTGATCCTTTGCATAGCCATTGCTGTAATTAGCTGTTAACAAAAAGTTCTTAAAAGCCGTGTCAGGAATATTCACATTTTGCGCCTGAAACACTGCAAAAATCATCATAGAAATGATGAGGTAGATTTTTTTCATGTATTATTAGTTAATGGTTATTTGTTGTAATTTGAAAACAAAAATAAACCATTAAGAGGAATATCTTAATGGTTTAGTAAATAATTATTAAAAATAATTGTTATTTTTCAATCAAATCCAGAAACTGCTGCTCATCCAGAATTGTAATTGTTCCGATATCCTGAGCTTTTTTCAGCTTGCTTCCGGCTTTTTCACCTACCACAAGATAGTTGAGGTTTTTCGAAACCGCAGAAATATTTTTCCCGCCATGCTTTTCTACCATTTCCTCAGCAGATTCTCTCGTGAATAAAGACAATTTTCCGGTGAAAAGGAATGTTTTTCCCTCCAGAACGTTGGATAAAACTTCATTGGTACTTTCTCCTTTTTCAAGCTGTACTCCGTAAGATTTTAAACGTTCTATCATCAATACGTTTTCAGAATTCTGGAAGAAATCAACGATGCTGATTGCAATTTTAGTCCCGATATCTTCTACCTGGCAAAGTTCTTCAACAGTAGCATTCTTTAATTCTTCAATAGTAGGGAAGTTTTTGACCAGTTTCTTGGCAACCGTTTCTCCCACATGTTTGATTCCGATTCCGTATAATACCTTTTCAAAAGCAATTTCTTTGGATTTCTCAATTCCTGAGATGATGTTCTGAGCTGATTTCTCAGCCATTCTTTCCAATGGAAGAAGCTGTTCTTTCGTCAAAACATAGAAATCTGCAGGGTTTTCGATCAGTTTCTCTCTGTACAACTGTTCAATGGTTTCACTTCCAAGGTTGTCAATATTCAAGGCTTTTCTGGAAACATAATGAATCATTCTTCCTACCACCTGTGGCGGGCAGTGAAGTTCATTCGGACAGAAATGAATGGCCTGATCTTCAATTTTTATTAACTCGGTACCACATTCAGGACAATGTTTGATATATTCTATTTCTTTGCTCTCTTTCGTTCTTTTATCCGTGTTTACCCCTACAATTTTTGGAATAATTTCACCTCCTTTTTCTACATACACGAAATCATGTTCATGAAGATCCAGTTTCTTGATAATATCCTCATTATGAAGAGAAGCTCTTTTTACGATGGTTCCAGCCAGTAAAACAGGTTTAAGATTGGCAACAGGGGTGATGGCACCCGTTCTCCCCACCTGATAAGAAACACTTTGAAGTTCTGTCTCTACTTTTTCTGCTTTAAATTTATAAGCCATCGCCCAACGCGGAGATTTGGCTGTATAACCAAGCTGTCTCTGCTGTTGTAATGAATTCACTTTTAAAACAATTCCATCAATTTCAAAAGGAAGGTTATGACGTTCTGTGTCCCAGAAAGTAATAAACTCCTGTACCTCAGCCATTGTTTTACATAATTTTGCTTGCTGAGATGTTTTGAAGCCCCAGCTTTGTGCTTTCTGAAGCAGTTCCCAATGGGTTTCTGCTGGGATATCCTCAGAAATAAACTGATACAGTACAGAAGAAAGTCCGCGTTTTCTTACCTCAGCGCTGTCCTGCATTTTCAAACTTCCGCTGGCTGTATTTCTTGGATTCATGAAGGGATCAAGGCCTTCTTCTTCACGGAGCTTATTGATTTTATCAAAGTTTTTTCTTGTCAGATAAATTTCTCCACGCATAAAAAACTGAGCTGGGAAATCACCTTTTAATGTCAAAGGAATATCTGAAATGGTACGTACATTCGGGGTAATCTCATCTCCCTGGAAGCCGTCACCACGGGTAACCGCCTGTGAAAGTTTTCCGTTTTCATAAAGAATAGAAATGGAGGCACCGTCATACTTTAGCTCAGCAACAAATTCTACAGGATCTTCAATCGTTTTAATGATTCTTTTTTCCCAGTCTTCCAGATCGTCAAAATCATAGGAGTTATCCAGTGAATACATTCTGAATTTATGCTGAATGGTTGGGAAAACCTTGGTAACACCACCACCTACACGTACCGTAGGCGAGTTCTCATCATAAAATTCCGGGTACTTTGCCTCCAGATCCTGAAGTTCCTGAAGAAGCATATCGAATTCAAAATCCGTAATAGTGGGAGTATCCAGTTGATAATAGTTTTCGTTATGCTGGTGAAGCTCTTTGCGGAGCTGCTCTATCTTTTGTTGAATGTTTTCAGACATTGGGTTTCTATCTTTTGAGCAAAAATAACTAAAGTAATTGCATTAAAAAAATAACAGAATTAAATAGTACAGGAAAATTAAAAATACGTAATATGTCTTAACAGCTTGGTTCTGTTAGAAATAAAACGTGTGTTTAAAGTAATTTAACATAACGTTCTGATTTAATTAAAAAAATGTTAAAACTTTCTTAAACACCCAGCCCTTAAAGTCAAAATACCTTTGCACATCTGATTGAAAGAAACCTCAACATGATCTATTAACATGAAAATCAAAGAGGTTTCCTGGCGAACATCAAAAAATTAATCATAAAGATCTTCGGAAGAAATGAAAAAAGTAAAGATTGTACTGGGATTATTGTTTTTAGGGCTTGGAACAATGGCGTATGCACAGACCACGCAGGCTTCTATTGTAGGGAAAGTTACCGGGCCGGGAAGTACGGCTCAGGAAAAAGTGAAAGTAACGATCGTGAACGAATCTACAGGATTCAGAACGGAAACGGAAACCAACTCAAAAGGAGAATATATCTTTAAGGAAATACCTCTTGGCGGGCCTTATACAGTTATTGTAAACGATGATAAAAAAGAAGGTTACAATGTGAACTTCGGAGATCAGGTTACCGTGAATATGGATCTTGGGAACGAAAAGACTATTGAAGAAGTAAAAATTACCGGAAACCTTAAAAACAAGATCGGAAACCTTGGAGCAGCTACAGCAATCTCTGCAAAAAACATCAGCATACTTCCCGTGAACGGCCGAAACTTTACCAACCTTGCTGAACTGTCACCATTAAGCGGAAAAGGAGGAAACCTTTCAGGACAGCTTGGATCTTCCACCAACTTTACGATTGACGGGATGACTGCAAAAAATCCAACTTCTGCAGGATCCACTACCAGCCGAAGCGGTGCTCCTTTCTCTATTTCTATTGAAGCAGTACGTGAATTCAAAATTACAACCAACCAATATGATGTGACATTGGGAAGAAGCGGAGGTGGAACCGTAAGTGCTGTTACCAAATCAGGAACCAATAAATTTTCTGGAAGTGCCTGGGAATATTTAAGAACTAACTGGCTTTCCAGTCCGTATGACATCAGAGGAAACAAAAGAGATAATGATTTCTCTACTTCTCAGTTCGGATTTTCATTGGGAGGACCAATTATTAAAAATAAATTACATTTCTTCGTAGCATGGGATCATCAGCTGGATTCAAGACCTTTGGTGATTGCAGATATCAAATCTCCGGATGACGAGAAGAGATTCAATACTACTACGCAGACGCTTAATCAGTTTGTGGATATTGCCAGAGCAAAATATGGGGTAGGAAGCGGTCCGCAATTTGGAACGTTTGATAAAGTAAGAAACTCTGATGCTGCCTTCTTACGTCTTGACTGGCAGATCAATGAAAAGAACTTATTAACGCTTAGGAATAACTTTACTTACGATCTAAATAAAAACGGTCTTGGTGATAATACCAATATCAATTTCTTTGAATCTTACGGAAATGATAAAAACCTTGACAACAGTTTGTTATTAACCTTAAGATCAAATTTGCAGCCTAATTTAACCAATGAATTAAAGGCGCAGTATCTTTATACTTTCCAGGACAGTTATCAAAATAATCAATTAGGAAAACCTGTTCCAAGAGCTATTGTTGAAGGAGTATCTTCCAGTGCAGGATCTACGAATATTCAGTTCGGAGGGCACCGCTTTGCTCAGGAAGGTTTTACAAATAATGTGTTTCAAATTGTAGATAACTTATATTACAACACAGATAAAGTAAAATATACATTTGGGGCTGATCTTATGTATACATCAGCAAAATCTATATATGGAAGTGAAGTGAACGGAAGATTCCATTTCCAGGGAATGAGCAATTTTGACGCAATGACTCCTTACCGATTCTACAGAGAAGTTCCTTTAATGGAAGATCCGTCTGTAAGATCAAATATCTGGAACATCGGTCTTTATGGGCAGTTTCAGACTAAAGTGGCCAAAGGTCTTGATTTAATGGCTGGTATAAGATTAGATTACGGAGGTTATCCGAAAGCAAAATTCAACCAGAAACTGTTTGATGAAATGGGAATCAGAACCGATAATCAAATCAAATCATTTGTGATCCAGCCAAGATTCCAGTTTGACTGGAACATCAATGAAGGAAATAAGGACTTCCTGAAGTTCGGAGCCGGAATTTTCTCTTCAGATATCAACAACTATATGATCATTAACAACCTTGTATTTGATGGAAAGCATCTGGCTACAGTGGATGTAACGGGTAAAGATGTTCCGTTCCCGGATTTCAACAGCTACAGAAATGATTATAACTCTGCTCCGTCTCTTTCCCAGTACCAGATTCCAACCATTAACTATACGGGTAAGGATGCAAAAATCCCAATTGTTTATAAAGCCAATATTTCTTATACCCATTTCTTTAATGAAAGGTTCAGAGCAGGGATCGCAGGATATATGGCTTTAGGTAGAAATAATTATTTTTACTATGACAGAAACATGGTAGCCAATCCTTTCTTCACATTAGCTAATGAAGGCGGAAGAGGAGTATTTATTCCTACAGGTGCTATTACCAATAATGCCAATAATAGTGTAAGCTTCGACTGGAAACAGGGAAGAATCAATAATAATTTCGGAAGAGTACTGGAGTTGGTGAGTGATGGTAAAGTAAACCAGTTTTCATTCGTAATAGATACAAGTTACCGTTACTGGAAAGATGGAGAAATCACCGCAAGTTATACATGGTCTGATATCAAAGACAATACTTCTTACAACGGAAACGTAGCCAACTCTGCAACATTATCCACCATGATTCAGAGCGATCCGAGAGATTTAAGAATGACCTATTCTGATAACCAATTCAGAAATAAAGTCGTGATCTATGGAAACTCTCCTACAATCGCCGGATTTACATTAGGGATCAGATATTCAGGAATCGGAGGAACCCGTTTCTCAGCAACAACAGGAGGAAACATCAATGGTGATTTCGTAGATTCCAATGACCTTGCTTTTATCTTCCCGAATCTTACGCAATCCGTTTTGGATGATCCACAGGTAGGACAGGCTCTGAAAGATTATATCAACGAATACAACGGAAAAATTGCAGAACGTAACGGAGGTAAAAACGGTTTCTATGGAGTTTGGGACGTTCGTGTAGCGAAAAAAATTAAATTTGATAAAGTAGGAGCTTTTGAACTTTCTGTAGATATCTTCAATGTGGCGAACCTGCTTAATAAAGAATGGGGTGTAAACAACTCATATGGAAATACTTCCCTGTATAAAGTAACCAGATTTAACAAGGATACCATGCAGTATGAATATACCAAAAACGTAAGTGGAGGAGGTTTGGTTCCAATGTCTGGAAATCCATACCAGATTCAGATCGGTGCGAAGTATTCCTTCTAATAATTATCTTTTTCAATCATTGAAGACATAAAAGAAAATGAGTCAGCTATTGTAAATCTCACTTAGCTGTAATCCGTAAATCTTTTATGTCTTTGTGGTTTTCATTTATTAATAACTACCTTTATCAGGAAGTTTCACAACTTTATTTTTAATAATTTAAATTATATTATGAAAAATTTTATCTTAGGGTTAGCAGTTTTAAGTACAGTTATGATGAAAGCACAAACCCAGATTATTGCCCATAGAGGATATTTCCAGACTCAGCCTCCTACAACGGAGAACTCAATTCAATCATTGGAAAATGCCCAGAAATTAAAAATATATGGGTCTGAATTTGATGTAAGAATGACAAAAGATGGTGTATTGGTGATTAATCACGATGAACATCATGGTAAAATGGAAATTTCTGAAGCTACATTCAAAGAACTGGAAGCATTGAAATTATCCAATGGAGAAAAATTCCCAACATTAAAAGATTATTTAAAACAGGGAAAAAAAGATAAATCTTTGAAACTGATCGTTGAGATCAAACCAGCAAAGACTCCGGAAATTGAAAATGAAATCACGCAGAAAACAATCAAAATGATCAAAGACATGAAGCTGGAATCTCAGAGTGAGTTTATTTCATTCAGCCTGAATATCTGTAAAGAGATCAAAAAACTGGCTCCAGCCTTTAAAGTTCAGTATCTGAACGGTGAGCTTTCTCCTGAACAGATCAAAAAAGAAGGATTGGATGGTATGGATTATCATTACAGTGTTTTCCAGAAAAATCCAACCTGGATTGCTGAAGCAAAAACATTAGGATTAATTACCAATTCATGGACCGTAAATGATGTTGCCGTATACGATGAATTGAAAAAGCAAGGAATAGGATTTGTTACAACCAATATTCCGGATCAGTTAAAGAATAAATAATGATTGAAATCTTTCACAAATAGTATATCTGAAAGACGAAATATTCCCCTCCTCCGGAGGGGTGGCAAAAATTCAAAGAATTTTTGACGGGGTGGTTTAAGGTATTTCCCAGCCACCTCAACAATAATCAATAATTTACACAGTCTGTCTCTTTTAGGGGGCAGACTGTTCTTTTTTAGGAACTTGCTCCGTACTTTTCTAGGATATTTTAAAAAAAGTGCAATTAAGCATGTGTTATTGTTTTGTAAATCAGTTTATTATGTTATTTACGTGGTATTGACTCAAAGAAAGACAATAAAGGTAAACAAATATAGCTGTAGAATAGTATTAAAAATACTTAATTGCTTAAGTATTTATTAACTAGGTATTTATCTAATGTTATTAAGAATGGATTAACATATGGTTTAATAAATTTTTAAGAAACGTTAAAACTGTGTTAAGGCCATCCTTGTAATGTCGTTCTAATTTTGCGCAAACAAAAAGTAAATGCGTAAAGAGACACAAAAACTATTGGTTTTGTCACTGTTAGGATTTGTCAGTGCTAATCTGGCAGCTCAGCAGAAAGCTAAAAAAGACACGGTTAAAGGACTCGATGAAGTAGTAGTAACTGCTTTGGGGATCAAGAGACATGACAGGGCTTTAGGATATGTTGCAGAAAAAGTAGCTGCCAAAACATTTGAAGAAACTCAGAACAACAACTGGGCACAATCAATGGAAGGTAAAGTGGCGGGTCTTAAAATCCAGACTGCCGGAGCAGGACCGCTTGGAACCTCCAGAATTACTTTGAGAGGAGAAAAATCCATTATGATGGATCATAACTATGCCCTGATTGTAGTGGATGGCGTTCCAATGGGAAATTCTACGACAGGTTCCGGTACGGCAGCCTATGGAGCTGGTTCCGGAGGTGATGTTCCAATTGATCTTGGAAACGGATTAAACAGCATTAACCCGGACGATATCGAATCTGTAACTGTATTGAAAGGAGCTTCTGCAGCCGCATTATACGGATCCCGTGCTGCCAACGGAGCTTTAATGATCACTACAAAATCAGGAAAAACAAAGAATGGAAAACTGAGAGTAACCTTCAATTCTTCTTCAAGCTTTGATTCCGTATTGAAATGGCCGGACTACCAGTATGAATACGGACAGGGAACACTGGCAACAAATGCTGGAAGTTTTTACTACTCATATGGCCTTTCCCCGGACGGACCAAGTACCGGAGGTACAAGTAGTGCTTTCGGGCCTAAATTTGCCGGACAATATTACTTCCAGTATGATCCCAATGTACTGGGGCAAAGCAAGGAAAGACAGTTGTGGAGACCTTACGAAAATAACATCAAAGGTTTCTGGCAGACAGGTTCTAACTACTCGAACAGTATTTCAGTAGAAAGCTCAAACGAAAAAACAAGCTTCAGATCTTCACTTACCTATCTTAATAACGAGTGGATGATGCCGAATACCGGCTTTGACAGATTCAATTTTGCCTTATCCTTTGCTCATCAGCTTACTAAAAAATTAAAAATCTCTACAAAATTTGCTTATAACACTACTTCCAGTGATAATCTTCCTGCAACAGGATACAACAACCAGTCGATCTCTTATTTTATGATCTTCCAGAATCCCAATGTGGATTTGGAATGGTATAAGCCGATCTGGAAGCCGGGTCAGGAACAGGTTGATCAGATCCATCCTTTCAGCTCCTTTATTGACAACCCTTATATGATCGCTTACGAAATGCTGAATGGGGTCAGAAAGAAAACGATTACAGGAAATATTACGGCAGATTACCAGTTTAATAAGAATTTCAGTTTAATGCTGAGGTCAGGTATTGAAATTCTGAATGAAAAAAGAACAACCAAAAGACCATGGAGTTCTGCAAACTACCTGAAAGGGTTCTACAGAGAACAATTCATCAAAAATCAGGAATACAACAATGACCTTTTATTCTCTTACAAAGCAGATTGGAATAAATTCAGTATTTCCGCATCTGCAGGGGGAAGTATCCGTTATAACGAATACCTGATGACTGATTACCAGGCCATAGGATTGAAAACTGCCGGTGAGTACAGCCTTACCAATGCGCTTAATATTCCGGTTAAATATCCAGCGCCAAGAGATAAACATGTTGATAGTGTTTACGGATTGCTTACTCTGGGATATGACAATAAAATATTTGTGGACGTTACCGGAAGAAATGACTGGAGTTCTACACTTCCGAAGCAAAACAGATCCTTCTTTTATCCTTCAGTGAGTACCAGCTTCATTCTATCAGATATTTTTAACCTCAAAAGTAATAATCTGAATTTATGGAAACTGAGAGCTTCATGGGCGAAAGTAGGAATAGACAGTGATCCTTATCTTTTGGATAATTATTATACAGGAAGTAATATTACAGGAAGCGTAATAGCTCCTACAACTTTTAACAATCCTTCGCTTAAACCTGAAAAAAATACAAATATTGAAGCCGGTATGGATTTCAGTCTTTTCAAAAACAGGTTGAATATTAATCTTACCGCATATCAGAACGTAAGTGAAAACCAGATTATCCCTGTTTCTCTGCCTTACGAAAGTGGATATTCCAAAAGGGTAATCAACGCAGGGAAAATCCGTAACAGAGGTCTTGAACTTTCAGCAGACATCCTTGCCGTAAAAGGTGAAAATTTCTCATGGAAAGTAGGTGGAAACTGGTCTACCAACGAAAACAGAGTAATGACTTTGCCTGAAGGATTTGACGGAATCGTTTCCAATGTAGGAGATGTCGTTTTCTATAAAATGGAAGTGGGAGGTTCTCTTGGTGACATGTATGGATTTAAATTATTAAGAACTCCGGACGGAAAAGTCATCTACGGGGACAATGGGCTTCCGGGGAGACCTGCAGATATTGAAAAAGTAGGAAATGCATTCCCGAAATGGAGAGCTGGTCTTCAGAATGATTTTAAAATCAAAAACTTCACAATAAGTTTCTCATTTGACGGTCAGTATGGTGGTATTGCTTATTCACAGTCACATCATAAAATGTCTGAACAGGGTAAACTGAAATCTACCCTTCCGGGAAGAGATAATCCTGGCGGAATGATTGTAGGAGACGGTGTTGTTCAGAACCCTGACGGATCTTTCAGTACGAATACAAAAGGAGTGTTGGTATCTTCCTATTACGGAGATTACTATCGAAGAGCCAATGTGGAAACCAACAGCTTCAGCACAGATTTTATTAAGCTGAGAGATGCCAGAATTGCGTATTCTTTCCCGAAAGAAACCATAAAATCTATCGGTCTGGATGATCTTACGATTGCCATTTTCGGAAAGAACCTGTGGATGTGGACGAAGTTCCCATTGTTTGATCCTGAAGTCGCTACGTTGGATAATGCAACCATTACTCCAGGAGTTGAAATGGGACAGCTTCCAACCGCAAGAACAGTCGGTTTTCAGTTAAACCTTAAATTCTAAAATCTTTAAAAATGAAAAAATTAATCATAAATCTGACATTGGCCGCTTCTGTTTTCATGCTTCAGTCCTGCGATAGAACATTTGAAGAAATCAATACAGATACCAGCAAAATAAAAGATCCTTCGGTGGGAAGTCTTCTTGCTCCTATTCAATATGAAATGGCGAGCTATGGTTATAACAGAGCTGATGATTTCACTTTTGATATCATGCAGATCGCTTTAGACTTTCCGAATGAAGGAAATACCTACAGCAGATACTATATGGATGAGAAAAGTGGTAACGGTTACTGGAATACCTCTTATAGATGGCTGAAGCAGGTAAGTGATCTGAGAAAATATGCAGAGAAAGAACAGAATAATAATTATCTGGCGATATCAATGGTTTTAAATGCCTGGATAGCTTCCAATCTTACCGATGCTTTTGGTGATGTACCTTTATCTGAAGCAGTGAAGATTGAAGAAAATATTTTAAGGCCAAAATATGATAAGCAGAAAGATATCTACATTCAGTTGTTAAATGATCTGAAGACAGCCAATTCACTATTCAATCCAAATCAGGCATTAGCAGAAACAGATTTGTTTTACAATGCCAATACCAACAGCCAGACTGGTATCTTAGGTTGGAAAAAATTCTGTAACTCTCTTTCATTAAGATTATTGACCAGAATTTTAAGCAGAAACGGTGAAGTAAATGTACATGAAAGAATCCAGGAAATTGTCAACAACCCTGCGCAATATCCTGTTTTTCAAAACAATACAGATAGCGCAGTGCTTCCGCTTTCAGGAGTATCTCCATATTTACCTCCAATTGCCCGTCCTCAGGATTTTACGGCCTACAGATCAGCAGGCGAGTTTTTTGTAAATGCGATGAAAGATAACAATGATCCAAGACTGAGCATGTTTTTTACGAAAGCTAAAGCAGGTTCAGGAGAAGACCTTGGGTATAAAGGAGTTCCTTCCGGATATGCTTTGGGAACATCTTTCAACTATCAGCCTTCTAACCTCAACCAAAACCTGGCGAAGGCACCATTAAAGATTCTCATCATGACCTATTCTGAGGTTCAGTTTATCCTGGCAGAATTGGTCAACAAAGGAATTATCGCAGGAAATCAGCAGACCTACTACGAAACAGGAGTGAAATCTATTATTGAACAATGGGGAGCAACAGTTCCGGCTAATTATTTCAGTAATAATAATGTGGCCTATGATGGTTCTCTGCAAAAACTGATGCTTCAGAAATACATCTCTCTGTTTTTTGTAGACCATCAGCAATGGTACGAATACAGACGTACAAAACTGCCTGTGCTTCCTAACAACGGAGGGCTTCAGAACGGAGGGCAAATGCCTGTAAGATTTATGTATCCTACCACTACAAAAGTGATGAATACAGATAACTATAATGCAGCCGTACAGTCGATGGGAGGAGACAATATCAACGTAAAAATGTGGTGGAATAAATAACAGACTGAATTTAAAAAATTGAAAATAATTTAAAGATTAAAAGATAATGAGTATCAATATAAAATTTTTAGTGCCTTGCATCCTGGTTTCAGCAATGGCATTCCCGCAAAATTCTGTTTCAGGATATGTATATGAAGACAGCAGCAAAAACCAAAAGAAAGAAAACCGCGAAAAAGGAATTGAAGGTGTAGCCGTTTCTAATGGTGTTCATGTAGTTCTTACCGATAAAAACGGACGGTACAGTCTTCCGGTTCAGGAAGATCAGACTATTTTTGTCATCAAACCTTCAGGATATCAGACTGCTTTAAATGCGAATAACCTTCCACAATTTTATTATCATCATAAGCCAAAAGGATCTCCTGCAGATTTCAAATACAAAGGAGTTGCTGCTACAGGAGATCTTCCGAAAGAGCTGAACTTCCCGCTTTATAAGCAAAACGAAAATAAAAACTTTGATATCCTTGTTTTCGGAGACCCACAGCCTTACACAGAAAAAGAATTGGATTACTTCAAAAGAGGAATCGTAAATGAAGTGAAGAACACGAAGAAAAATGCAGTACTGGGAATCAGTTTAGGAGATCTGGTAGGAGATAATTTAAGTCTTCAGAAGCCTTATGCAGACGTCATGAAAGAAGTCGGACTGCCTTGGTATAATGTGATGGGAAATCATGATATGAATTATGATGCGAAAGAAGATCGCCTTTCCGATGAAACATTTGAATCAAATTTTGGTCCTGCCAATTACTCTTTCAACTATGGTAACGTACACTTCATTATTTTGGATGATATTCTTTATCCTGATCCGAGAGATGGTAAAGGATATTGGGGAGGATTCCGCGAAGATCAGCTTCAGTTTATTGAAAACGACCTGAAACTGGTTGATAAAAATAAACTGATCGTTATTTCTTTCCATATTCCACTGGAGCATAATAATGAAGACAGTTTCAGAAATGCGGACCGTCAGAAATTATTTGATTTCTTAAATCCTTTCCAGAATGTATTGCTTCTATCAGCACATACACATATCCAACAGCAGATTTTTTACGGAAAAAAAGCAGGCTGGAACGGAATAAAAGAACTCCACGAATATAATGTAGGAACTACTTGTGGTGACTGGTACTCAGGAACACCGGATGATGCAGGACTGCCAACTTCCACAATGAGAGACGGAACAGCAAAAGGATATTCATTCATCAGTTTTGAAGACAATCAGTATAAAGTAAAATACAAAACGGCCGGAAAACCGGATGATTATCAGATCAAATTATATATTCCGAAAGTCATTCCTTCCTCAAGAACCTCTGCAAAAGTATTGGCTAATTTCTTCATGGGAAGCAAAAAAGACAAGGTAGAATACAGAATAGATGGCGGAAAATGGGAAGAAATGGAATATGATGAAACTATAGACCCGAATTTTGCCCTTTCCGTTTTCAAATGGGATGCTACAGAGAAAATTTTTCCGGGAAGAAGACCTTCCAATCCTGAAATGTCAAAGCACATCTGGGAAGCAGATTTTCCTAAGAAACTACCATTAGGAAAGCATAAAGTGGAAGTGAAGGCTGTTGATATGTATGGAAATGAATTTTCAGCTTCAGAAGAGTTTGAAGTACAGAATTCAATCCAGATTCCTTAAACTTTATTTTTTTTACTATACCTTTTTTTAGATTTTGAAACCGGTTCTCCATGAGCCGGTTTTAATTTTTTGATGGGGTTCTGGGAAACCACAAAAGTCACAAAAGTTTTTAAACACTCAATTTTTTAAGCTATGACTTTGAGTACAATGAAGTACACTTAGGCTTTATATAAAAAAATATACTTTTTCATCTTATATGAACTTTTATGCAGGATGGTTACTTTCAAATATTCTCAATGTTAATCATCTTTTGTGACTTTTGTGGTTGAATAAAATATAAGTTAAATCTGTGTTTTCACAGCTTCGTAAAAATGTTCTTTTGTAACTTTGTACAAAGAAAAGTATCATTACTATGAATATAAATGGAAAAAATGCCATCGTAACAGGTGGTGGAAGAGGACTGGGAAAAGCTGTAGCATTAGCATTAGCCAATGAAGGAGTAAACGTTGCCATTACAGGAAGAAACGAGGAAAACCTGAAAATAACGGTTGAAGAAATCAAAAAACTGGGAGTAAATTCCGCATACGCAGTTTTTTCTGTAGACAATGAAATTCAAGTAAAAGCTGGAATTGAATCTTTAGCAGAACAATTGGGAGGGATTGATATTCTGATCAACAATGCAGGAATCGGAGACTTCGGAAGTATTGAAGAAATGCCTTCTGAAACATGGGAGCAGGTAATTAAAACCAATCTGTTTGGAGTATATTATGCAGCGAAAGCAGCTCACCCATTTATGAAAGCTAAAGGAGAAGGAGATATCGTCAACGTAGCTTCTACAGCTGGTTTGAAAGGAGGACCAAATATGTCTGCATATGCGGCTTCAAAGGCAGCAGTAGTATCTTTATCACAATCCATGATGGCAGAATGGAGAAAACAAAACATCCGTGTAATTACATTAACTCCAAGTACCATTGCTTCGGATATGAGCATCCAGGGCGGACTTACAGACGGAAATCCTGATAAAGTATTACAGCCGGAAGATTTTGCAGAATGGGTAAGAGACATCCTGAAAATGAACAGAAGAGCATTGATCGCAAATGGTTCAATCTTCTCTACAAACCCATAAGAGGTTTAAAATTTAAAGTTCAAGTTTCAGAGTTTAAAGCTTTCAGAAAAGAACTCTTGATCTTCCTTGGATAACAAAAAATCAATAGGAGCGGGCTTTAGCCCGCTTTTTCTTTTCGTAAGCTCTATATGGCTTTAGCCAAAACCTGGAATTTTTCACATTTAAAAAAAATAATACGGAAATATCTTTTTATAATAAGTTTTGGCTAAAGCTAATGGTATTGTGTTTGTTTTTAAGACGGGCTAAAGCTCACCCCTATTGAATATAGTATATGCAATCATCTGTTGAAATCCGTGCAATCTGTGGGAAAAAATAGATAATAAAAATATAAGATTCTTCACTGCATTTCATTCAGAATGACAAAAACCAAATAATTTGACGTTTGAGACTACATTTCAAAAAATCTGTGGATAGAAATCAAAAAAATCCCCGGTTTCAGCCAAAAATTACCTCATCATTTTTTTAACAATAATAACATTAGTATTTTTGCAGCAAATTAGTCACATGCAAAATTATTTAGAATTCAATTTCAAAATTTCTCCATTGCAGCCTTGGAATGAAATTTTAATGGCAGAGCTTATAGAAATAGGTTTTGACAGCTTTACAGAAGAAATTGACGGAATTTTAGGATATATCCAGACAGAATTGTTTCAGGAAGATCAGTTGAAGGCCCTTCCTATCTTTGAAAACGAAAACGTAAAAATCGAATACACTTTTGAAGAAATGCCGAATATCAACTGGAATGAAGAATGGGAAAAGAATTTTTCTCCAATCAATATTGATGATAAAGTATTGATCAGAGCAGAGTTCCACGAATCGGTGCCGGGAATGCATGAAATTATCATTCAGCCTAAAATGTCTTTCGGAACAGGACATCACCCTACAACCCACCTGATGATCCAGCAAATGATGGATATTGACTTCAATGGCAAAAAGGTATTGGATATGGGATGCGGAACTTCTGTATTGGCAATCTATGCAAAACAGCAGAGAGCAGGAGATACAAAAGCTATCGATATTGATGAATGGTCAGTAGAAAACTCAAAAGAAAACTCAGTAAGAAACGGTGTAGAATTAGATATTGAACAGGGAACTGCTGAAAACTTAGGAAAAGAGAATTTTGATATTATTTTAGCTAATATCAACAGAAATATCCTGATTTCAGATATCCCAACTTATGTTTCAGTATTGAATAAAGGCGGTAAACTATTGCTTTCAGGACTGTGCTTCTTTGACGTAGATGATATCCTTGAAGTATGTAAAGAAAGCGGTCTTGAGCTTAAAAAACAACTGCAGCGTGAAGAATGGGTAAGTCTTCTGCTTGAAAAATAACACACACAAAAAACAAATACGAATATGAAAACTTTATTGACAGCTTTATTGATACTGATGCTGCAGTTTTTTGCAGCGCAGGAAAATGAAGTATATGCAGATGGGGTCTTTGGTTTTGAAGAAAATAAAGCGCAAAAGATTTTTACAGATTGGACCCGCGTGAGATTAGACCCAGGAGTGAATGCTCAGATTACAGATTCATTGCAGACCAACCAGCAGGTAATGATTCTTAAAAAAGAAGAAACTGTTCTGAAATTAGGTGAAAGAGCTGCCAATTGGTATAAAATCTCTTATCAGAAAGGAGAAAATACTTTGGAAGGATATATCTGGGGTGGTAATCTTTGTGTAGGGTATCGTAACAAAAATGGGTATGATTTCCTTTTCGGGCTTTCCAAAACGATTGACAGGAAAAATAAAGAATACAACCAGATCGAAAAACAAAATATTGCCGGGATAAAAGTTTTGGAAGGAAATACACTTATTGATGAGGTGTATTTTGATACTGGGAAGGGAGAGGAGCTAAGCTCTGCATCCTTCAATATAGAAAGCAGCCATAAACTGCAGAATGTTGAATTTACCCTTAAAGCAATGGTTTCCGGTGAAGCCTGTGGAATAGCAAGCTATGATCAGTATGTTCTTTTTAAAGATAAAAAACTGATTACCCTTCCACAGTTGATGAACGTAGGGGATGCCGGAGCTTTTTATCACAGTGAAGAATATGTTTTCCCTAATGATAAAGGAGGAGTTCCCAATGCATTTATCCTTAAAGTAGAAGATATGGAAGTAGATGAAAAAGACAGAGAGAAGAAAAAGCATTCTTCCAGAACCTATCTTTGGAACGGAAGTTCTTATAAGTTAAAATAATATCTCAAAATAAATTAAACCGTTGTAACCACAGCGGTTTTTTTATTGTATAAATGTAAAAAAATAGGATTGGAACAAACCAATCCTACCAAACATGATTAAGTGTATAGTTGAGCCATAAAGGCTACAGGGAATTAAAGTGCACAAAAAGATTTTTATTGATCCTTAATCAATGTTTCCTTAATACTAATTAAACTAACTAAGTGACCTTGCGGCAACATTTACCATGTAAAAGTAACAGGTCTTTTCGTCTATAAAAGTAAAAGATAAGCTGATGCTGCAAAATTAGTTGGTGAAACGGTGTTTTTAACCAGTGAAACGAATAGGATAGCCTTGCGGATAAGTATTCTGTTTCATTAAGGCAGGAAAAGCCTTATTAATGGCATTGATTTTAATTGTTCCTTATGATTCGTTATAATAATGGGATTAATTGAAATTTGATAAGCTTATTATCGTTTATTTATATTGCCAGGCTTCTGTTTAAAACTATAAAGAAGAGTGAAGAATAATATTTGGAACTTTTTTGTCAATTTATAAAAAAAAGACTCACTATTTCTAGTAAGTCTTTAAGTGAGCGCGAAAGGATTCGAACCTTTGCCGTCCCGATTTTTAATCGGGATGCTCTATATCATTTGAGGCATTAATGAGTTTTTGAATCTTTGATTTGTTTTTCCATGCCTTGATTTCTCTTTCTCTTTTGTAGGCGAGAGCTTTAGAATCGAAAGTTTCGTGATAAACAATAATCCAATCCTTAGCTTTTGCAGTAAAGCCTTTATGGTCTGATAGGTGTTTTCTTAATCTTTCCTGTAAGGATTCACATGAGTGTCCGATATAGAATTTATCTAAAGATTTAGAATGAAGTATATAACAATAGCACATAGAACTAATATAAACAAAAAGTTCATGATTTTCGCGTAAAATAAAACGCGTAGATCATTTGTATGAAAATAATAAAAACAAAAAAGACTCACTATTTCTAGTAAGTCTTTAAGTGAGAGCGAAAGGATTCGAACCTTTGCCGTCCCGATTGAAATCGGGATGCTCTATCCTGTTTTATTCATTAATGTTGTTGGATTGTAAACTAAGATGTGTAACCTTCTAAAAGCAAAAAATTTCACAATAAAATTGTGAGGTTTTTGTGAGCGCGAAAGAATTCGAACCTTTGCCGTCCCGATTGAAATCGGGATGCTCTATCCTGTTTTATTCATTAACGTTGTTGGATTGTAAACTAAGATGTGTAACCTTCTAAAAACAAAAAAGACTTACTATTTCTAGTAAGTCTTTAAGTGAGCGCGAAAGGATTCGAACCTTTGACCGTCTGCTTAGAAGGCAGATGCTCTATCCAGCTGAGCTACGCACCCATTAAGTAATTTTGAGAAAACTACTAAAACAGTCGGGGCGGCAGGATTCGAACCTGCGACCTCCTGGTCCCAAACCAGGCGCGATGACCGGACTACGCTACGCCCCGATTAATGATCATCTATAACGAATTGCTTCGTTTTTGTGATTTCAAAAGCATCATACTTTTGATCTGAAATAAAAAGACCCACAGGGTATTGTGAGCCATTTTGTGAGCGCGAAAGGATTCGAACCTTTGACCGTCTGCTTAGAAGGCAGATGCTCTATCCAGCTGAGCTACGCACCCATAAGTAATTTTGAGAAAACTACTAAAACAGTCGGGGCGGCAGGATTCGAACCTGCGACCTCCTGGTCCCAAACCAGGCGCGATGACCGGACTACGCTACGCCCCGATTGATGGTCACCTATAAACGATTTTTCTTCGTTTTTGCGGTTGCAAAGGTACAATACTTTTTTAAATAAAAAAATAAATTATAAGGTAATTTTTGATTAATTTTTCATCAATACTTTTTTGTTACCTTTACAAAACTAATAACCATAGACTTAACTTATTTCCAAAATGCTGATTCTTTTACCATTTTTTTCTCGTGTTTTTCATTTTGAAATTTGAAACTTTGTGCTCATTGTACTGTGTTTTTAAAATAATAGAAAAATGGAAAAAGAAAAATTTTATAAAATTTATTTTCCTGTACTTGAGAAAGCTCTTCAGAATGCTTCCATTAATTAGGTTTGATGCCTTTCTTTAAGTCCATAAAAATTGAAGTTCAGTTCTAATAAAAAAGAAAGATGTTTAAAATTATTACCAAAGGGAAAGCAATGCTGGGAAGTTATGATCCGGAAGATCAGGATACTAGCGAAGCAATATATACTATTTATAAAGCAGATTATGATTTTATGATTTTTATCTGTTGGAATGGCTTTCATATTCCTGTGGATGGGAGTTCTCTGTCTCAAATTTATAATGATGTAGTAGATATGCTGGAGTTTATTAAAATAGGTGAGCATGACTTTTGGATTAGCTTTTTAGACAGTTGTTTTACAGCAGTCTGGCATTTTTCAATAAAAAATGAAGAGATAGAAATTAAAGCTGAATGGACTGATATTGCTCCTTATCACTACGAGAACAGAAGGGTCGAAAACCTGAGAGAAGTTTCGGATGTTGTTATTATCAACAAAAATAATTTTATCAATGAATGGGATAACATTCTCAGAATGATCAAAAATGATCTTTTGAGTGTAGGATATAACAGCCGTTTAGAAGGGTTTGATTATTTAAATGATTTAGATTGAAAAACTTATGTTCCAAATGGTTATGAGTTTTACGAAAATAGCCTGATAGAAAATAATTTATAAAATGAAATAGAAATGACAATTACTAAATTATATATAGTGGATTGGTATGATGATATTATAACCTCAATTATTTCATTTGAAAATGATGAATTGTATTTGTTTAATTGTATTCAAAGACAGTTTATCAGCGGGAAGAAAACGTATTATTGCGTAAAAATAGATGAAGAATCGTCTAAACAGATTGGAAATATGATAGAGAAAAAGATTTTTACTAAAAAGGATTGTGATATCTTAAATCTGATCTTTGAAAAGAATAATAAAAATGATAATGTTTTTTTATTAGACACAGAATCATTATTCGTTGGCTCAGATATTATTTTTAGGAAAACAAAAAATTCGGACCTCAGATCTATTACGTTTCCTTTTGATATTTCAACTTTATACACTGATCAAAATAATAATGAAAGATATATTTGAGTTTACAATAATGATTCATGAAAATTTGTCGGAATACGTTGTAGACAGTTTTATTGCATTTATAGAAAATAATTCTGTGTTTTGGGGAGGTGGTTATTCTGAAAATCAGATGAATGGAGGATTATATATTGATGAGAGTGTAGACATTAATATCAATGATTTTATAAAAGAATTCCTTACATTTTTTTTACATCAGGAAATTAAGATTGATAAAATTGAGGTCAATATTGAAGATTTTTACTTTCACTCTTTTGAATATGATGATTTTATGAAGATCCATTCATCAGTGCCGATATATATTGGTTATTGGGAAGTATAATTATTGCCGGCAAAAAGGCTTGCCGAAAATTCAATTAATTTTATGAAGAAACATAGAGATACCAATGCTTATTACCTGTCAAATTTTTTTGAACATAATGAATTGAAGTACGAAAGTTTCTGGTTGTTTTATAATCGCGAAGATGAAATTCAAATGGGAAATTTTTTTCCTGATCAAAAAGTGTATTCGTTTTTATGGGAGTATGCAGATGAAGATATTTTAGTAAAAATTGATGAGTGGAAAAGAGCGTTCAGGAGAAATGATATTGAGATCTTACAGGAAGCTAAGCTGCATACCCGAAATTACCTGTCAGGAGAGCGAAAAGTATATCTGGATTGCTTAGAAACCAATCTTATAACTGCAGATAAAAAATTTAAAGACCTGACTGCATACGATACAGGACAACGTTTTGTTCAGATTGTGACCGATGAGAATATATCATTTGTTGATATTGATTTAGGATTTCTGGAATTAACGGATACAGTAGATAAATTTAGAGCAGTTGTCAGGATTTTAGATACTGATGGTATTCAGGCATTGATCTTAAATGGCTATCATCATCGTGGAGAATTACTTAAAATCTGCATTGTGGAGAGTGATAAAGCCTGCTCAACAATAACCGAAACTTTGCCCTTGAATATTTTTGAAAATACATATGTAGCAATGCCCTTTAACGGGTGATGGTATTAAAAATATAGTCTGTTAGAAATTGTTTCTGTAAGGATATAAAAATTGATTTTTTAAATGAGTAGAAATAAAAATTTATCAGTGATTTTAATCGTTGCAGCATTAGTTTTTTTATATAAATTTATATTTTCGTCAAAAAACGAAGGCCATTTTTTAGATGAAATTAGAGATAAGGATATAAAATCAATAGTTAGTAAAAAGTATGTTAATTATGATAATCACAATATATCATTTTTGGTCTATGGCAATAAAGATAGTATAGTGGTTTATAGTGATTGGTGGGAAAAGATTTCTGTAGGAGATTCAATAGTAAAACCAAAAGGTTCTTTAGATGTAATTATAAAAAATTCTAATAAAATTGAAAAATTTGATTATGAAGAAAAATTTGGTTTAGACAGTCAATATTTTAAATTGTATTAATGAAACCTCGCAAAACAAAAGGTTTTTTTATTAAAAAGCCCTACTAATCCCTATATTTGCCCCATGAAACGATTAATGCTGCTGTACGTACTTTTCCCTGTATTCCTATTCTCACAAACAACCGGAAAAGTAATTAAAATTTCAGACGGAGATACCATTACTTTACTGTTAAAAGGCAATCAGCAAAAAAAAATCAGGCTGGCTGAAGTCGATTGTCCCGAAAGTGGACAGGCATTTGGAAAAAATGCAAAACAGTTTACTTCTGCCCAGGTATTTGGGAAAACGGTAAGCTTTGTTGAAACGAACACTGACCGATATGGGAGATCTATTGCAAAGGTTTATTATGATGATGGAAAATACCTTTCCAAAGAGCTTATTAAAGCCGGAATGGGATGGTGGTATTTTTCTTATTCCAAAGATGCTTCTTTAGGTAAAATTCAGGAAAATGCACAATATAGAAAAGTCGGTCTCTGGCAGGATGTGAATGCGGTTGCACCCTGGGACTACCGTAAAATGAAACGTGAGCTTAGAAATAATAAGAAAATTGAGGCCGCCAAAACGGGAACAAAAATAAAAGCAGTAGCATAAATATTGGGCAAGGAAGCGTGAAGATAGTAACTTCCATCCTCAAGCTTCCATCGACCTTATTAAATCCCTTTCTTCCTTACAAAAAGATAAAAACTCGTAGCCATGAAGATAAATAGGGCAGCGATATTACAGTAATCCATTCTTTCAAAAGCAATGTTTTCGTTTAGAAAATCTTCCAGTGATCTGTAACCTCCGGTGTAAATCAGAAAATCTGCAAATGATTTTTGATGAATAATCGTTGTGAAAAGCAGCATGAATACCCCGAAACCGATAGGATAGATGAAATTTTTGAAGAGAAGACTTAAAGTCAACTGTACCATCGCAATCGCAGAAAGCGTAATGAAAAACTTCAAAAAGATATAAAATATCACTTCCCTGAAATCATAGTTCTGGAATCCAAGCTTTGGAAAGGCAATCCCAAGAAGATATCCGCTCAGTAAAAACGTGAGGTAAGAAAAAAGCACAGAAAAGAGAACCGTGATCTGGATAAACAGAGCTTTTGAAAGAAATATTTTGGTCTTTGAAACCGGAAGGGTAAAAAGAATTTTATAATTATTATTCCGGTATTCCACATCACAGCAGGCGTGTACAAAAAGCGATACCAGAATAGGGTAGAGAAGATAGAAAAACATAAATACAGTCCTTCCCAATGACATTTTCCAGGGATTTACTGTTCCCTCTGTTTCTTGCGCTCCGGAACGGAGTACATCATAAACCATGTACAGATCAATTGCAAAGATGATCAGAACAGGAAGCAGCAGAATTCCGAAAATCTCTTTGTTTTTCGAGAGTTTATACTGCTCGGATGAAAAAGCTTTTAAGAAAGTATTAGTATTACTCATGTTTTTTAGAAATTAAATTAATGAAGATCTGCTCAAGATTCGTGCTTTGAGACTCTATGTCATAAATCTCAATTCCGTTTTGGACCAGCGTTGTGAGAAGTCCGTTGAATTCTTTGTCATTGTTGATTTTTACTGAAATTTTGTTCGTATTGTTCAGTGTTGCGGAAAAAGTGTCTTGCAGTAGAGATAATGCCTTTTCAACAGGATTAACTTTTAAAACAACCTCTTTTTTCACTTTGCTTAAAAGTTCATTCTTTGTCCCCTGAAAAATCATTTGTCCGCCTTCAATAATTCCGATGTGGGTTGCCGTTTTTTCAAGCTCGCTCAAAATATGACTTGAAAGAAATATCGTTTTTCCCTGCTCATTCAAATGCTGGAAAAGTTTTCTCATTTCAAAAATTCCCTGAGGATCAAGTCCGTTGAGTGGTTCATCCAGAATCAGAAGTTTTGGATCATGAAAAATAGCCATCGCAATTCCCAGACGCTGTTTCATTCCCATTGATAGAGCTGTTGCCTTTTTCTTTTTTTCATTATGAAGATCTACCAGTTCCAGCACCTCATCAATTCTTTTGTTCCCTTTGCCATAGATAATATCCAGGTATTTAAGGTTTTCAAAAACGGTAAGTTTGGTATAAAAACAAGGAGATTCAATCAGATTCCCTGTACTGGCAAGAATCTCTGTCCGGTTCTGCTGTAAGCTTTTATTTTGAATAAAAATATTGTCTGCCGATGATTCCAAAAGTCCCAGAAGAAGTTTAATCGTAGTTGATTTTCCCGCGCCGTTTCTTCCCAGATATCCGTAAATACTGCCTTCGGGAATATTGAGGTTGATATTGTTCAGAATAGTTTTAGAACCTATAGTATAACTGAGGTTTCTAGTAGTAATGCTTTCCATTATTCGTGAGAGGTTAAAAAAGTATTGTTGTCTATATAAAATATTCCGTCAAAAAACCGGTCCCAGACCTTTTTCTGATCTGTTCCCTGGTTAATGGTGGATATAAACTCTTTCTTCAGGACAGAACTTTCCGGAATACTTCTGAGATCAATAAAAAAATAAGGTGTTTTCGTTGCATGAAACGTATTCTCGATGGCAAGCTTTCCAGGCCTATCCATAGGAGTTCCGGCTTTATTATCTTTAGCATAGGACGAAAAATCAACCATATAAGAAGTCTTTCCGTATTTACTTTTGATATAAGCGCCCAGAGGTAAATAATCTTTGCTGTAACGGCTTGCGAAAGTATGGAGGTTTGCACACCACACAATAATCTTTTGGTCATGATACACAAAATCAATCTGATGAATAAGATTTCTGGCCATCAGAGAGTCTCTGAACTGCATACTTTGCATAGATCCCGGTTCATATTTCCATGTTTTATCGAAATTGTTTCTCATATCATGTAAATACCGGGTATAGATTCTGTTTTCAGTCGTCTTTTCAAGCTTTGAAACCACCTGTTCCAGTCGGGTGATCTCATTGAGGAAGTCTTTTTTCTGATTTCCGGGTAAAGTTCTTTTGGCAAACCCTTTATACATAAAGTTAGAGATCTGATTAAGATTTTTGTTTAAAAGAGGAAATCGCTTAATGTCAATCGAATTTTTACTTAAAAAATCCTTCAAAAGCTTACCACGTCTGTCATACAGCTCTATTCCGGAAAATTGAATGTCAAACCCGCCCAATTCTATCGGACTAGCTGAGGTTTTCGTTTTCTGATAATAGTTGATCAGAGGCTGAGTTTCCCTGTTGTCCCACCAGAAATCGAAAAGCCCCAATCCTCCTATGGAAGCCAAAGGAATTTTCAGACTGTGGTTTTTCATTTCCTCATTCATTATCCAGGTATCATATTGTCCGGTTTCATACAATACAACGTTATACCCCAGATTCTCATGGAGATATTTGATGAGTCTGCTTTTGGCCTGCATCGTAGCGCCGTCGCTATGGACGTTTTCTCCCAGCATGACGATCCTGTTGTCTTTAAGCACAGCATCCAGTACTTTCAGGTCACTGTTGTCCGGATATGCCATAGAAATACTTTTTATAGGATGTTTATATTGCTGGACGTCTTTCAGAAGTTCCTGTTTTTCTTTTTCAGGGATATCTTTAAAAACAATTTTATTCAGGATTAAAACCGCAATTACAGAAATTATAAAAGTGTAAAGTATTTTTTTCATCCATCAAAATTATACAGTTGCTAAATGCCTATTCGCCTTCTTATTTAGTTTTAAATTTAATAAAAAATAAAAGCTTTTCTTGAAAACTATTTGTGTTTCAGTCGAAAATAATGCCATGAGATAAATGATGTCAATTCGTCATGTTTTTCCTGTTAATGGGAAATATATGAATCTGATGTTGGATGAATAAATAAAAAACTGTCTCAAAAAAATGAGACAGTCTCTTTAAACAAAAAGTATTACAATCCTGATAAGGAAGTTGTATTTGATTTAATTCCTGTTTTTTACCAGGATCCATCCTGTATAGGAAACAAGCTTTTGGGTATCCGGATCCATCCACTTTATTTCATACCAGTAAGTACCACTGTTCACGGGAGTACCGCCGATGGTACCATCCCATTTTAAATTATTATTCTTATCCGAAGAATGAATAAGCTGTCCGTATCGGTTGAAAATACCAAACTTCAAACCTTTCAAAAATCCAAGCTCCGAATAATCCAGGGTGTCATTGATGCCGTCACTGTTGGGAGTAATGGCATTAATAAGATTCGGAACCAGGATCTGAGTCTCTACAGGAGTACAGTTGCTGGAATCTTTCACATAAAAAATATTTTTACCTCTTGGAAGGCCAGTGAATACATTAGAATCCTGCCACATCATTCCATCCCTTGAATACTGATAAGGAGGTGTGCCGTCTTCTACAGTGAGGGTAACCGTATTTCCTGTGGTTTCTATCTTCTTGATTTTGGGAATAGGAACAGACATTACTTTTACAAACTGTTTTGTTTCACATCCGTTGGAAGTCAGGATTACCCAATAATTACCTATGGAAGCAATGATAGAAGGTGTCGTTGCTCCTGTACTCCATAAATAAGAGGTATAGCCCGGGCCGGCATCCAGCGTGGTTCTTGCATCAGGACATATATACTGATCCACTAAAAGAGGAGAGGGTTTGGGTGGAATCACCGTTAAAGTAATTTGAGCAAAATCAAAACAGCCATTACCCGTAATTACCTTCACATAAACTGTTGTATTTGGAGAAATATAAGCAGTAGGAGTGGTTATTTCATTCGTTCCATTAGTGGCATCTGTAAGAGTAGGATAATATCTCTTCGTCACAGGAGCTGTGGTAGTGACAAGAGCTGTGGTCAGATCGAAAGTTCCTGTATTAGGATTGCTTGGAACAAAACATCCGTTGAGGGTTGCATTCTGTACATTCGGTGCCGGATAAAACTGAAGTGTTATTTTTGCATTAGCTGTACAGCCTTCTACCGTTGTTACCTTTACATACACCGTGGCATTAGCTGCAGACGGATAAGAATTGGCAGGGATAATTTCATTGGTTCCGGCATTTAAATCAGCCAAAGTAGGATAATATTTTCTGGTGGCATTGGCTGGTCCTCCTACAGCAGCTGTAGTGAGATCAAAAATACCTGTTCCGTTGGTTTCGCAGGTTTTTACAGTAGTATCCGTTAAAATCAGAGGCTGAACGGTTACATTTACTTTTACCTGTTCACAGTCTGTAAAATCAGGATCATTTCCACAGAATTTATAAGTGAAAGTATCAGTGGTTGTTCCTGCATTGGCCGTATAAGTAAGAATTCCTGTTGTTGGGTTTACTGTTAAAGTGCCGTTGGCAGGTGGGATAATAATCTGAACAGTCCCCGGTACCGGAGTCTGTGTAGAATTGGAGAATGCAGGAGTGATGGTCGTAGGTGTACCGGCACTGCAGACATTCATTGGTTTTACGGTATTCACAAGACAGCTGTATACTTTGTAAGGATAAGTTGTAAGAGGGGTACACGTGCTTTTCGTGATGGATACCGTATGATTTCCTGCCTGAGTAGGAGTGTAGGTATTACCGTTAGCTCCCGGAATAGGATTTCCGTTGAGGTTCCACTGATAATGGTCAAAACCGCTTTCCACTTCTAAAACAATTCCAGGGACACATTCCCCGGCAGATTTGCTGATCACCGGAATAGAATTGAAGCCTGCAAAATATCCTCCGTAGCCAAGATTTCCACTACCTCCTATAATACCGGCGGTGACAGCTTTAGTAGAAGTTACAGTAACATTTCCAGAGATATTGGGAATTGAATATGAAACCCAGTTTGGAGTTCCGGTGACAGGAAAAGGTCCCTGTGTTGAGGGAGGAGTTACTCCATTTACGGTAACTCCGGCTCCTGTCTGAGTTAAAATATTAAGCTTTACAAAGAGCGGTGGATTGAAAGTCGTATAATAAGGAAGTTCTCCTATTTTTCCTATTTCATCAATAACAGTAGGAAGAAAACAGTTAAGAGGCGGTATATAATTGAACCCTTCCGTAGCATCATTGTCTGCAATACCTGATAACAACTGATAGACATAGACATTCTTTGAAGCTTTGATGTACATATTGTGATGAGAAGGTCCATTGAGTACATAATTCATTGCACTTACTCTGTAATATTGCCCTTCATTGAGTGTTATTACAGGTGTTGGGTTATTGTTAAGCCTGATTTCTGTATTGTTCTCTGTTGCAACAATAATAGCTCCTTCAATTTCAGGAAGAAGGTTTCCCATTCCTTTAATAAGCACAAATTCCTGACCTAAACGCTCAACCGGAACAGACTGATCCATGATAATATCCTCTCCGTTATAAGGAGGTGTCATTCCGAACTGACCATGATAATTTCCATTGGTAACAGATACAGGCTTGGTGGATTCTATTTTAGCACCTATAAACCCGTCTTTGTTGCCAGGTTTATTAGCGTACCCGGCAAATATATAGGATTGTCCTTTATTCAGTGTTATTGTAATGCTGGGGTGGGTAAGTCCGTTAAAATTATTATAGAACCATGTTGTCATACCATATCCTGAAACTTTGATCTGGGTATTGTCTTCTGTTGCCAGAATACCACAGGAAAAATTTTGCGAAGGCTGATTGTTCATCAATGGAGCATACACCGCATAAAACTTGGTTCCAATTCCGGCTTTTCCCTTGGATGTCAGAATTTCTCCATGATTGATTTCCGAAAACCTGTATGTGGCAAAAAAAGGAAGATCTCCGTGAAGATAAAGTCCTCTTGTTTTTACACTCATCGCATCGGTTGTATTTTGTCCTATCATCAGATTCATAGGAACATCAAACGTTTGTGGATTTCCTTTGCTGATGGTCACTGTTCCTATCATGGTATTGTTATTGTAAATACTGACAGGAAACGGGGTTGTACTATCTGTGGAAAGGTATAATGCCTGTTTGGGAGAACCATTCGAGGAGCTCGCAACCATAGGAGCAAACCAATGATCTGTATCCCTTTGTGCACAAACAGATGATGAGACAAATAATAATATAAAAATAAATAAGATCCTTTTCATAAGCTTTAAGGAAGATTAGATTAAATTAGGCATGAAGCTTTTCATGAAAGCAAGCTTTGTTACAATTGATTGTGTATAGATTAATCTTTAATTTTTCAGTAAGATCCACCCAGTGTATTTGATGACAGCATCTTTCAAAGCAGGTTCTTTCCAGGTGATTACATACCAGTAAGTTCCTGTGAACAGTTTTTTATTATTGAACATGCCGTCCCATGTATAATTGTTGAAACGTGTGCCTGTAAAAACATTGTTTCCATATCTGTCATGTACTGTAAAGGACAGCTCTTTCTTGTAAGCAAGCTCTGTGTAGGAAATAAAATCATTTACGTTGTCTCCGTTAGGCGTAATGGCATTGATGATATTGATAACCGTCAGTTCTACTTGTATTGGTTCGCAGTTATAAGAATCCTTTACATAAAACTTATTCTGACCATTAGGCAGCCCTGTAAATATGTTTGAACTTTGCCAGTTGACCTCATCAGTGGAATATAAATAAGGAGGATTACCACCGGTTACAGTGAGTGTTGCCTTATTATTGTCGAAATCTATTTGTTTGATAACTGCTTCAGGGGCTTTTTTTACAGAAACATGCTGCTTCGTAAAACAATTGTCATGTCCTAAAATCACCCAGTAATCTCCTACACCTGCATTGGAGATGAAAGAAGTTATAGCTCCTGTACTCCATTCATAGGATTGATAACCCGGTCCGGCATCCAGTGTTGTGGTAGAATTAAAACAAATAGACTGATCTTTAAGCAGAGAAGAAGGATGAGGTAATGTAACAGTAAGATTTACTGCTGCAATAGTGTAGCATCCTGTTGTATTAACCACCTTAATGTATACTGTTCCACTGGAAGAAATATAGACAATAGGATTCGGGATAGCATTGATTCCTGATACTGCATCCTGCTGGGTTTTATAATATTCTTTGGTAATTCCTGTTTCGCTGGTAACTGTTGCCTTGGTTAAATCAAAACTTCCTTTATCCGGAGCAGCATCTATATAACATGAAGTTAAAGAAGCATTTTGAATTTGTGGAGACGGATTGAATTGAAGGCTGATCTTTGCCTGGGTAAAACATCCTTCAGGACTTGATACTTTTACATAAACATCCTTTGGAACAGAAGATACATAAGCATTGGCTGAGGTAATTTCATTGATACCTGCAGCCAGATCAGCTGGGGTCTGATAATATTTTTTTATGGCTCCGGCAGGACCGCCTACATTGGCAGAAGTCAGATCAAAAATTCCGCTTCCGTTACTATTACAGGTTTTGATGACTGCATTGGTTGCCGTTACCGTTTGTACGGTGATATTTACCTTTACTTCTTCACAATCTGCAAATTCGGGAACGTTACCACAGAATTTATAAGTGAATGTATCAGTAGTTGTTCCAGGATTAGCTGTGTAAGTAAGCACCCCTGTAGAAGAATTCACACTAAGAACTCCTTTGGTTGGTGGAGTAATGATTTGTACACTGCCGGGCGCAGGAACCTGAGAAGAATTGGTAAAAGATGGAGTGATCGTTACCGGATTTCCTGTTGAACAGATTGTTAAAGATTTTGTAGTGTGGGTTACACAACTGAATACCTTATAAACGGGTGTTGTTGCAGGTGGGCAGCTTCCTCCCACAGATACCGTTGCTGTATAATTTCCGGATTGTGTAGGGGTATAAGAGTTTGATGTCGCTCCGGAGATAGGATTTCCATTCAAGTTCCATTGATAGGAAACATAGCTGTCATCTACTTCCAGTATCATTCCGGGAATACATTCTCCACTCTTTTTAGAAATGACGGGGATAGAAGAAAATCCGGCAAAATATCCTCCGTATCCTACATTTCCTTCACCAGCAGCAATACCGGCCGTCACAGCTTTAGTAGATTCTACAATAATATTACCGGTAACATTCGGGACAGAATAAGTAACCCAATTGGCATTTCCGGTTACAGGAAAAGGTCCCTGTGCAGTTGTTAAAGGTATTCCGTTAACAGTGACTGTAGCTCCTGTTTCAGTGATAATATTGAGCTTTACAACAGGAGTGATAGCTGTGTAATAAGGTAAAACATTGATCATTCCTATTTCATCTATTTTCTTGGGGAGAAAACAGTTGAGTGGAGGAATATAATTGGCACCGATGGTGATTTCAACAAATGACGTTGCTGTTCCCGCCATCAGCTGGTAAACATAGACTTTTTTGGTAGTCCGGATGTGCATGTTATAATGTCCGGTACTATTTTGATTCATGTAAGAAGAAGAGCCGATCCGATAGAACTGTCCTTCGTTAAGTGTGACAACCGGATTCACATCATCATTGAGATATACCTGTGTATTATTCTCCGTAGCGGTTACTACAGCACCCTCTACATTCGATGCAATCGGAGCCATGCCCTTAACGAGGACAAAATCATCCCCTAAACGTTCTACCGGTATCGACTGATCCATTAAAATATCACTGCCATTACTGGAGTTGATGATTTGTCCATTAAAATTTCCATTCGTAACTGTTACCGGTTTACTGGACTCAATTTTTGCCCCGATAAAACCATTTTGATTTCCTGTCTGATTTCCTCTGCCTTCAATGATGTAAGATTGTCCTTTATTCAGTATAAAGGTCATTGAGGGAGTAGACGCTCCCGAATTACCATTAGAAAACTGAACAGAAGAATCATAATTGGAAACAGTTACCACAGTGTTATCTTCTGTTGCCAGAACTCCACAAGTAAAATTATTGATAGAAGAAGAATTGGAAATAGGTCCATAAGCCACATAAAACTTATTCCCGATTCCTGCCTTTCCTTTAGAGGTAAGAATTTCTCCATGACTTTTGGTAGAAAATCTGAAAGTACAGAAGAAAGGCTTTTCTCCTTTTATATAAAGACCTCGTCCTGTTACCTTAAAGACTTCTGATTGAGCCCCGGTAATCATGTTATCCATCGGAATATCAAAAGATTGCGGATTTCCCTTACTGATTGTCACAGTTCCAATCACTGTATTATTGTTATAAATAGTAACAGGAAACGGCACCATAGAATCTGTTGACAAAAATAAAGCCTGCTTATTGGAATCATTGGTTCTGGACATCATAGGTGCAAACCAATGTTCAGTATCTCTTTGCGAGAAAAGTTGATTGCTGGCAATGAACAGAAGTAAAATGGTAAAAAGAAATTTTTTGAACGTGGGAAACAAATGCCTTGCTGTATCAGGTTTATAAACAGAGTAAAAGTCTTTCATTGAATAAGTTTAAGGGGATAAAAAACTGTCATAAAAGCGGCGTACAAATTTTCACCGCTTTTAATGACAGAGACAACATTTATTTTTTTATTGCTTTTACGGTTTGAACAGTACCGTCTTTCATAATCATTTTTACTAAATACAGACCTGAAGGCAAATCTCTTAATGAAATAGAAGTATCAAAATTTTTGATCTCACTTACCACTTTACCTGAAGCATCATAAATAGTTACCCATTTTAGATTTTTACTTTCAGTAATCGTAATGATATCGGTAAAAGGGTTAGGGTAGATGCTGGATTTCGATTTGATAGCTGTATCGCTTACCCCCATAGACTGTGTAGGAGTCCATGAAATATTATCCCAATAATATAATGAGTTGCTTGAAATAGCATACGTATTACGGATAGCGAGTCTGGCTCCTGCAGGAACAGTAGCCGGAATATCAACGGTATATTCGCTGGTTCCGGTAGCCGGAGTATAAGAAGTGTTTGTAATATTTAATTGCTGAATCACAGTAAAAGTAGAAGCATCTGTAGGATTTGTTACATAGCCCACTTCCAGCTTTCCGGTATTGACACTGCAATAGGCATTAAATTTCAAAGAATGGGTTCCTGCATTAATGTTGGAGAATTCAGGAAGAACCGCAATGGTTACATCATTTGCAGATATGCTGCGTTGTAATATATGTTTTGTTCCGGAAAGCGCTCCGCTTCCGCTAATGTTAAGGCTGGCTATTCCTGTTGTAATTCTTCCCCAGCATGGAGCATTGGAGAGAAGCCCGGCATTATAAGAGTCAAAATTTTCAGATAAAGTAGTTACAGGCGCACAAAGTGTTAATACAGATGCAATATTGCTCCATGCACTTTGGTCTGTAGCGCTGCATCTCGATCTTACCCATACATAATAGGTTGTTGCTGAATTTAATCCCTGAATAGTATAAGGATTTGATGTAACACCTGTTATATTGGGTGGGGTAGATGAGGTAGGCGGAGCGCTGCTTGTGCTGTAATAGATATCATATCCCATTGCAGGGGTAGTGGCTGGAGCAGTCCATGCAGCACTTACTGTTGAACTGGTTGCATTAGATAAAATGACATTATTGGGGGTGAGACACGTTGGTTTTGGCTCCCAGTAAACATTATCCCAATATATTGCAGTTGCAGGTACTCCTCCGTGTCTTATAGCCAGTCTTGCTGTAGCTGGAACTGTAGCAGGAATTGTTACGGAATATTCGTAACCATCAAATACGGTATTTGGAATAGTAACAGACTGAATGTTAACAAAAGTAGAAGCATCCGTATCGTTTGTAACATAACCGATATCTAGTACCCCTGATGTTGTACCACTTACTCTTGCCTTAAATCTGAGCCAGTGAGTACCCGCATTTACATTGCTAAATGAAGGAAGAACAGCAATTACCATATTGGCAGCACCATTGGCACTTTGATACATTGCTTTTGAACTGTTAATCCCACTGCCTGTACTGATAGCCTGATAACCTGTTCCTGAAATAATTTTGTCCCAACAGCTTAGAGTATAGCTTGCACTTGTTGTAGCATTTTCAAAATCTTCAAACATCGCTGTTTGTGGATCGCATTTCGTTGTAAACGTTCCTCTTAAAGACCATGCACTTTTGTCTGTTGGGCTGCAAACAGATCTTACATAATAGTAATAGGTAGTAAATGATGCAAGGCCACTGAGAGGAGCAGAAGTAGAAGTAGTGCTTCCCGATGCAGGAGTAGAAGCATTCGGGACAACATTGGATGAAGAGTAATAATATTCATAGCCATTTCCGGGTATTGTTGCTGGAGCAGCCCAGGAAATATTTGCTGTACTGGTTGTCAGATTGTTGGATGTAAGTGTTGAAGGAACAAAACATGATGGTGTTGGATCTATCTTCAGGCTGAAATCCACAAAATTACCATAATTATTAGGACCGCATGGATTCACAGGATTGGGGAATGATGTTCCGCTCTGCACTCTGATTCTGTAAATTCCTGCTGCCTGAGATGGAGGAATGTAGAATTGATCATCAACAAATGTATAAGCGGATGGTGTCAGCGGATTTTCATAAAAGTCATCGAAATCCCCATCGGCATTCCAGTCAATCCATACATGGGATTTTACTCCGGAGCCAACAAAGTCCAGATGAACATTCACTGTTCCTCCCGGATAAGATGTTACCATCTGGCTAGATGAATTATCGGTATAAGCCTGATATGCTGCGGCATTATAATACAGTGCCCCCTGGTCAGAAAAAATTGCATTTTTCAGGTAGTTATTTTGACTGGTTGCGCCTGCCGTAGGAATACAATAGGTCTGCGCATTCAGTTGGTAAACAGAAAGGAGGAAAAGCATCCATAATAAGTAGTGTTTTTTCATTTTGTTTCTATTTTTTAGGGTTAGATATACCGGCTTTATTGTCAGTTTTTCTTTGATAATGAGCGGTAGAATATTAATATTGTTTCTTTGATTTACATCTTAAAAATCATATCTTAGGTGATTGTAAGATTATCTTTGATTTTTTATAATGATAATGCTTAATAAGTGTGATAGGTTCATTGAAAATTGAGAATAAGTCTAATATTTTGAATCGACTTAAAGGTTTGAACAATATTAGCGTTATATTTGCCCTTCGTCAAGCAATACGCTTGCATAATTCGCTGAATTTACAAGAATTTAAAATTTAAAACACTGTAAATCAAATTATTGTGTTTTCGTGATTTAAAAGGAGTAATGATAGGAATATCAGATAAAAACAATGGGGAAATGATCCTTATGTTCAAAAAAATACTGAAAAATAATATATCAATATTGTTTTTCATTTTGTGGTGCCCGGTTTTTATAAATGGGCAGGCAGCTCCTGATTTCAGTATTTTAACCGACAAAGCTTTTCAGAAATTATATCAGAATCCCGAAGAATGTATCAGCTATTCACAGAGTCTTCTGATCAGTGACAAAAACATTGAGCATAAAGTAATTCTCCGGAATATTATTTCCCAGGCTTATGCATTGCAGGGAAACTATGTGCAGTCTGTAAGTATTTCCAATCAGAAAGAAGAAGATGATGAAAAAGGAAGCCTTTCTCATTTTATCCAGTTGTTTGATGATTATAATCTGGCAGATCAGTATCAGAATTTAGGACTGTATGGGCAGTCGAAAAAGATCATTGCAGGTATTTTAAAAGATCCGGAACTTTTAAAAAGCAATAATCCCAAAGAGCGGATGGTGCTTGCTAAACTTTTTCAGCTTCAGGCCATCAATGCCGGAATTGATAGAAATTATAATTCCGCTTTGCTGAATATTGATAAAAGTGGTTCTTATCTTAATAATAACAATGAAGAGAACAGAATTATCAAATGGGAAAATATGATTTTCCGGTCTGCTTTCCTGATGCGGCAGAATAAGCTTGAAGAATCAAAGAAATTACTTGATGATGTTATTCAGGATACTGAAAAATATGGAAATAATGCTTTTATCTCGGCTTTTGCCTATGAAAATATGTCCCGTTATTACTTTCTGGAAGGAGATTATAATGGAGCTGTAAAACAACTGGAAAAGGGATTTTCCGAAATTGAAAACCTGCCTTATAATGATCTGAAAATCATATTTTATGAATTGTTTGCCCGAAGTTATCTGGCCCTCAATAATGATGAAAAATACTATTATTACAATAATTTATATACAGATTTAAAAGCAAAACTGGATTCCAGTAAAAAAGAAGGCATACAGTATGTTGTCAAACTGCTTGAAACATATCATCATAAAAATCTTGAGTTTCAGGAACAGAATAAAGAGAAACAGCTTAAAACTGCCGGTATTGTTATTTTAATTCTTATTGCGGGAATGATTGCTTATTTTCTGAGTGAATCATCAAGAAGCAGGCATCTCAAAAAACAGCTTGATTTCTTTGAAAAACTGAAAACAAAAGAAGGCTCTTCAGGTGTTGAGGTTGACGGGCCGCGAGAAGAGCCTGTAAAAGAAAATAAAAATCAGGAAAAAGATCTTTCTAAAATCTCAAAGGAAAAAGAAGAAGAAATTCTGCAGAAGCTCAAAGACTGGGAAAAATCTGACAGCTATCTGAATAAAAACATGTCACTGGCTATTCTTTCCGCACAGACGGGAATAAATACTAAATATCTGTCTGAAGTTATTAATAACAATAAAGGAAAGAACTTTAACGGCTACGTTAATGAGTTGAGAATTGATCATATTGCGCGTCTTTTGAAAACAGATCCGGCTTATCTGAATTATAAAGTAAGCTATCTGGCAGAATACGCGGGATTTTCATCTCATGGTGCATTTACGAACGTATTCAAATCCATTACAGGAATGTCACCGAATACCTATATTCAGGAAATTATAAAAAATAAAAACTGATGAAATTCTTTATCCATATCATTTTGATGAGTCTTCTGCTTTTCCAGGCACCTCTTGCCGGGCAGAAAATTTCTGATGATTCCCTGATGAAGATTGCCAATCAGGAAATTTATAACAATCCGGACAAAGCCATAA
The DNA here is from genome assembly GCF_019970045.1 of Chryseobacterium sp. GVT01B. Classification (GTDB taxonomy): domain Bacteria; phylum Bacteroidota; class Bacteroidia; order Flavobacteriales; family Weeksellaceae; genus Chryseobacterium. The sequence continues at coordinate 76,351 of NZ_JAHXYI010000011.1, read as the reverse complement.
ACATTGGAAAGAAACTGCTCCGAAAAGAAAAAGACCTCAATAAATCCATTAAAATCTATCTGATTCTATCCACCGCAGGAATTGCCAAGAGAAACTTTGATGAATCTCTGCAATATATTCTGAAAGCAAGAGAGTTGGTTCAGAAAACAAACGATCCCAAGATCCAGACCAGTTTTTTGATTGCGGCAGCTATACAATATCAGCAGATGGAACTTTTCAGTAAAAGTCTTGAAACTCTGGATGAAGCTGATGAATATCTGGTAAAGCTCCCGGAAGATTCCTATCTGAAACATTTTGAAACAGCCAGAAGCTTTGCGCTGCGCGGCATGATTTATAAAAGCCAGTCGAATCCGGAAATTGCTCTTCAGGAGTTTTTAATCGCGATCAAAAACTTTGAAAAAATAAAAGAGAAAAAAGAGAAAACTTATTTCAACCAAAGTATCATTTATTACAATATTGGTCATTGCTATCTCATTCTGAATCAACCGGACAATGCAGGAACAGCTTTCATGAAATCTATGAATCTGGCAGATTTGATCAAAGCAAAAAGTTTGGAAGCGTTCGCTTTAAAAGGGCTGGCAGAGATTAATAAGCAAAAACATCAGAATCAGAAAGCTTTGGAACTGTTAATAAAAGCTGAAAACCTAGGCAAGGAAGTAGGTGATCTGTCCCTTAATGAAGGGATTTATAAAGAAATAGCGGATAATTATCTGGCGATGGGAAATCCTAATCTTTATCAGGTCTACAGCAGAAAATACTTTGAAACAAAATTTAAAAGAGAACAGAGCGAATTAAGCTCTATCAATCACGCCATTGATGTTCACAATATAGAAACTCAAAAGAAAAGTAAAAAGCTAATTACCCGATATAATTATTTTATTGCTGGAATGATTATTCTTGGACTGTTTATACTAAGCACCTTTTCCTATTTTGTAATGAAGATCAGAAAGCAGAATAAGAAATATCAGAATGAAATTAAGCAGCTTATCAGGGATTAAACAGAAGTCTTTTAGTTTTAAATTAAAAGTACGATTTCCTGTGATATTGTTGGATTGTAAACTAAGATGTGTAACCTTCTAAAAACAAAAAAGACTTACTATTTCTAGTAAGTCTTTAAGTGAGCGCGAAAGGATTCGAACCTTTGACCGTCTGCTTAGAAGGCAGATGCTCTATCCAGCTGAGCTACGCACCCATTAAGTAGTTTTGAGAAAACTACTAAAACAGTCGGGGCGGCAGGATTCGAACCTGCGACCTCCTGGTCCCAAACCAGGCGCGATGACCGGACTACGCTACGCCCCGAATATATAAATGAGCGGAGGGTAAGGGATTCGAACCCTTGCGACACTTTCGCGTCGACAGTTTAGCAAACTGCTCCATTAACCACTCTGGCAACCCTCCGTTTTTGTTTATTTTTTAATGATCGTTGTTCCGTTATTGCGAGTGCAAATATAGAACAGATTTCTTTATTTACCAAATAAAATTCAAGAAAATTTTGTGTATTTTTGAAGTAATAAATCATCCAAAAACCAAACTGATGCGTAAGACATTATATATCATCGGATTAAGCACTTTTGTTTTTTCATGTACTTCTCAGCAAAATGTGAAAAAAAATACTTACAAACCGAAAACCCCAATAACACAGGCGAAACCAACGGTTCAGACAACCCCTCAGGTTGCTCCGAAACCAAAAGTAGTATCTGATCGTGGAGTAGATTTTTTTACTACTAATATAGCAGACCCAACAAAAAATGATAATACGGTAAGTTATGGTTCTATTGTATCTGCAAAACCGGCAGGATATAAAGTTGTAAAGACTTATTTCCCTGCAGTAGCCCAAAACTTCAGACAACGATACTTAATATTACATTATACAGCTCTTGCAGACGATAAATCGATTACTGTTCTTACCCAGCAGGCAGTGAGTGCTCATTACCTGGTAAATAATACAGGAGATAACGAGATTTATCAGTTGGTTGACGAAAATAAAAGAGCATACCATGCAGGCGTAAGCTCATGGAGAAATGACAAAAATCTTAATGATACCTCAATCGGTATTGAAATTGTCAATTCCGGTTATACTACAGATGCTGCAGGAAAAAGAACTTTTGCTCCTTTTAGTGATGATCAGGTAAAAAAAGTGGCCGCATTGGTTAAAGATATTGTGACAAGATATCAGATTCAGCCGACTTTTGTGCTTGCTCATTCAGATATTGCTCCTACAAGAAAACAGGATCCGGGACCTATGTTCCCATGGAAAAAACTGTATGATGAATACCAGATTGGGATGTGGTATGATGAAGCAGCTAAGCAGACTTATCTTGAGGCAGCACAGGCAGACATCACTGCAAAATATAATGAACCCAGCTTTATTTTCCTTATTCAGACTTCATTACAGAAATTTGGATACGGACTGGATCTTAGCGGAAAATGGGATGATGCAACTAAAAAAACAATTGAAGCATTTCAGTACCACTTCCGTCCACAGAATTATGACGGAATCATGGATGCCGAAACATGGGCAATACTGCAAGCTTTAAATCAAAAATATCCAGTAAAATAATTCAAATTAAAGCGCATCGGTTAGATGCGTTTTTGCTATCTTTAAACGATCAAAAACAGTAAAATATCTGTAATGGAAAATTTCAGGAAAGAAAGTGATCTATTAGGCGAACTGAATGTGCCTTTAGATGCTTATTATGGGGTTCAGACACAAAGAGCTATCAACAATTTTAAAATTTCAGGACAGCTTTTGTCTTCATATCCGGATTTCATAAAAGGATTAGCTTTTGTGAAAAAAGCAGCCGCAAAAACCAATTATGAATTAGGACTTCTGGACGAAAACCTATATTTTAAAATAGCAGAAGCGTGTGATGAAATTGTAGACGGGAAATATCATGAACAGTTTCCGGTAGATATGATTCAGGGTGGGGCAGGAACTTCCATCAACATGAATGCAAATGAAGTAATTGCCAATATCGTATTGGAGAAATTAGGAAAAAATAAAGGAGAATACGAATTCTGTTCACCAAATGACCATATCAACCTTTCCCAGTCAACCAATGATGCTTATCCTACAGCCATCAAAATGGGATTGCTGCAGATGAATATCGGACTGGTAGAAAAGCTTGAAAAAATTATTGCTGCATTCCGCGCAAAAGGACAGGAATTTCATGATGTTATCAAAATGGGCCGTACACAGCTTCAGGATGCCGTTCCGATGACTTTGGGACAGGAATTTGAAGCTTATGCTGCTACATTGGAAGAAGATATTTCTAAACTGAATAACAATGCCAGTCTTTTTGTAGAAGTAAACATGGGGGCAACAGCTATCGGTACAGGATTAAATGCTCCTGTAGGATATGCCACACTTTGTGCTAAAAACTTAGCTCAGATTACAGGATACCCGATTGTTTCAGCACCGGATTTAGTGGAAGCAACGCCAGATACAGGATCTTATGTAATCTACTCTTCAGCAACGAAACGTCTTGCAGTGAAATTATCAAAAATCTGTAACGATTTAAGATTACTTTCTTCGGGTCCGAGAGCAGGTCTTTTTGAAATTAACCTTCCGCCAATGCAGCCGGGATCTTCTATCATGCCGGGTAAAGTAAATCCGGTAATTCCGGAAGTGGTAAACCAGGTTTGTTTCAAAGTATTCGGGAATGATCTTACCGTAACCTTTGCAGCAGAAGCAGGGCAATTACAGCTTAATGTAATGGAGCCGGTACTTTCTCATGCGATCATGGAAAACATCAATTTCCTTTGCAACGCATTAGATACCCTTCGTGAGAAATGTGTAGTTGGAATTACTGCCAATAAAGAAATCTGCCTGAACATGGTGAAGCACAGCATCGGTATTGTAACAGCTTTGAACCCTTATATCGGATACAAACAATCTACACAGATTGCCAAAGAAGCATTGGAAACCGGAAAAAGCGTTTACAACCTTGTTCTTGAAAAAGGAATTCTTTCCCAGGAGAAACTGGACGAAATCCTTGATCCGAAAAATATGCTGAAACCGCATAACAAATAAAATCTTTAAACGATGACTAATCAATGATAATTGATGTCTTAAAAAGCTTCTTATCATTGATTATTCATCATTAATCACTTATAATCCCCGTGAGGTTTTTAATCATAATTCCTGCCCATAACGAAGAAGATAACCTCTCCTTTACACTGGATTCTTTACAAAAACAAAGCTGCAAAGATTTCAAAGTAGTAGTAGTGAATGACGGTTCTGTAGATAGAACCCCTGAAATCATCAGGAAATATACAAAGACTGATTCCCGTTTTGAAACGATCAATCTTCAGAAATCTGAACATCAGCCCGGATCGAAAGTCGTTCATGCTTTTAAAAATGGTCTCCGGACTCAACCGATGGATGAATTTGATATCATCTGTAAATTTGATGCCGATATCATCCTTCCGGAAAACTATCTGTCAGCAGTAGAAACAGCTTTTGCAAACAATCCGGAATATGGACTCGTAGGAGGTCTTTTATACATAGAAAAGGACGGAAACTGGATCTATGAAGGAAATTCCAATAAACACCATGTAAGAGGCCCTATGAAAGCTTATCGTAAAGAGTGTTATATTCAGATCGGTGGTTTAAGAGAGACATTGGGATGGGATAATATAGATTCCATACTGCTGGAAAATCTGGGATGGAAGGAAGTTGTTCTTCCTGAACTTCATGTAAAGCTGATTAAAGTAAAAGGAGCTGATTACACAATCCGTCCGGCGGATTATTATGGCAGGTACTTTTATTTCTTAGGTCTGAACAGACTTCTGGCTTATATTGCCTCCTCAAAAGAAGCGATGAAAAGCAAGTCTCCATCATTTTTCTTCGATATTATCAATTCCTATGAAAATTGCAGATCAAAAAAAATGGAGCTTAAAATTACAAAAGAAGAGCAAAAAGCTGTTAATGATCAACGTTGGAGAATGCTGAAAAAGAAATGGCTGAAAATGTAAAAAAAACATAACTTATTATTTGTAAATCAATAGGAACGGGCTTTAGCCCGTTTAATAAAAAAAATAAAATCCATCGGCTTTAGCCGAAACTTAAGAATGTAACTCCCCCCTCATGAAGAAAATAGCTTACATAGAAATAGATACCCACGCAGAAATTGCTCAGTCCTTCATGGATATTATGAAAGGTTCTAAGGATTTTGCCGTAGACTATTATTTTTCAAAAAGGATTAAAGATCAGGTTATTGAAAGCAATGAAGCTGTGTTCCTATCAGACAGTTCCATGATTCTGGACCAGCTAAAGGGAAGAGGATATGATCTGGTTGTAATTGGAACTGTACATCGTTATTTTAATACATTTTTAGCAGTAACAAAAAAGTACAATACAGCAATTATTACCCATAATCTTAATTTTACAAAAGTTTCAAAACTGAACCTGATGAAAAGTATCTTCAAAGGAGATGTTATTTTCAGACTGAAATTGTGGCTTAAAGAAGGATTGTTTTATAACACTAAAGTTTATCAGGTCTCCCAATCACTTTTAGTACTTGATGAAGCTTTGATTTCAGAAAGACATCAGTTTTTGCCACTGTTTTATACCAGAGATTTTGATAAAATTAAAAATGATAATCTGATTGTCGTTATTCCGGGAGGAGTTTCACAGAAGAGAAGAGATTATACTTATATTTTCAAGACAATTCAGGATCTGAAGTCAGATAAAAGTTGTGAGTTTGTATTCCTTGGAAAAGCAAAGGGGCATGAATTAAAAGAGCTTGAACAACTGTCTCAGAGACTGGCTGAAAATATCAATATTACTTATTTCTCCGAAAGAGTTTCCTCTGAAAATTTTGAAAAATGGATGCGGAAAGCAGATGTTTTATGGTGTCCGATTCAGCAGGATACAGAATTTTTCAGCATGAAAGAAACGTATGGAGTGACTAAAATGACGGGAAATCTTGGTGATGCTGTCGCTTACGGAAAATGGGCTGTTTTTCCGGGAAATTATCCTTCAAAACTAGACTTTATCATTCCAGGAAAAGAAAATGTTCTTGAACAGTTAAAAGCTCTATCAGAGACTTCATTTGACTTTTATAAAACTTACAGCAAAGAAGTGGTGCAGAAAAAACTGGAACAATTCCTAACCAGTCTGATATAAATAAGAATAAAGGTAAATGCCTTCGCTTTATTCGTTAAAAAACTATTTAATCTTAAATACACTCTTGATAAACTTCATATTCAGATAATCTTCAATCGGGAAAATCTTGGTGAAGTAATTTCCGATATAGATCAGGATCAGAACAACTGCCGGCTTATAAACCAGGTTGATCAGATTGCTGTTGAAGTTGGGAAGAACAATAGCCACGGTAATCGCCAACGTACAGATAATGGAAACAAAAATCATTTCAATACTCAACGGTGAAACTTTAAATACAAAATAGTTGAAAATAATCTTCACTACATTGTAGATGGAAAGAGAAATAGCTGTAGATAGAGCAATTCCAATCAGTTTAAGGTCTGTATTTTTAATGAAATAATAGTTAAGCCCAATAGTCAGCCCGGCCAGTAAAAGCATTACCAGAATATTGAATCTGTAATATTTTGAAAGCGAAATAATATTTCCGTTGAAACCTGTTGCCAGATCTATCAGCACAGCAGAACCCCAGATCCATACTACAGGCTCATATTCTCTGAGCATCGTTCCGTTTTTGGGCATAAATTGTGTCAGATACGGGAATCCCACCATAATACATGAGAATAAGACAGCACCAAGGAAATATAACGTTAAAGATGTTTTCTTGTGAAATCTGTCCAGTTCCTCCATATCTCCGTCTGCCAGAGTCTTGTTGATGATAGGAGCGGAAATATTAAATAATCCAAGCTGCGGAATAGAGATTAACGAGATCAGCGCATACAAAACAGAATAGATTCCTACCTCTTCCATTCCCATAAATTCTCCGATCATAAAGCTGTTGATGGCCAGGTAATTTCCAAAAGTTCCCAGGAATCCGAAGAAACTGTAATTGAAGAACTCTTTCCAGAAATTATTTTTCTTAAAATAATCCGTATTAAAATCAAGCTTGATTTTCTCCAGTTTGTTGGTGTAGTATATATACCCCAAAAGCATTAAAAAGAAGATTCCAAAAAAGAATGCAAAGGCTATTTTCTGCGATATTGCAGCAGTAATATTCTGTGATAAAGCAAAGAAAAAAAGACAGAAAGCTCCCAGATTTGCAATTTTCGGAAACAGATTGTCGAAAATATTTGAAACCACAATTCTTTTATAATTGGAAGTGTATTTATTGAAAATAGCACAAAACGAAAGGATTAAAATCAGCGGAAGAATCATTTCTTTGATCTTCCATGCTTCCGAGTGTCTGAATTTTGGATAAAAATAGGGAAGTATAAAAAATACAACCGTGAAAATCAGAAAGTTGATGAAAACAGTGAGCAACGACAATGAGAGCATGTTTTGTTTTTTGCCGTCTCTTTCCACTGTGTGAAAAAACTTCACGTTGGAATATGAAATTCCCAGGACCACAAAAGGCACCAGCATCTCTGCGGTAGGAAGAATGTAGCGAAGCTTTCCGTAAAATTCAAAATCATTCGGAAATATGAATATTGCGGAAACTGTGCCCAGCAAAAAACCAATATAACCGATAATGGAATATTTGAAGCCTTGTCTCGCTACTACACTCATAAAGTCGTTTTAAATGTTTTTAGGTATGAAAATAATATTGTTGATGTACTGGGTTTTATTTTTTTCGTCGTTTGTATTTTGTGTTATAATATCCTCTGTAAGATTTTCCAGGGTAAAGCTGTTTCTGTTCAGATATTTCGCTTCATATCCCCAGCTCATCACTTCAGATATTTCATTCCATATAGGAGTTTGGTGGTGTCTTTGTTCCATTTCAACCATCAAAGTTGGTTTGAACTGTCTGATAGTTTCTCTCGCTCCGGAAAGGGTTTTTATTTCATTTCCTTCAACGTCTATTTTGATAAAATCAAGTCTGTTGAAATGTTCAAGTGCAGCCCATTCATCCAGTTTGATCACTTTTACTTTCTCAGTATAGCTTTTCTCTTCTCCTTTCTCTTTGTAAGAAGTGTTTAAAGTACCGCGGGAAGCAACCGTTTTTCCGTTAATAATAGGTACTTTGAACTCGGCAATACTGTTTTCATCAGAAAGAGCCAGAGGAAAGACATGCATGGCTGGAAACAGTCTTTTCAATCGTCTGCAAAGCTTTTTATTGGGTTCAAAACCATAAATGTTATCATGGTTCAATGCGTTTTCCAGTTGATATAGGAAAGTTCCTACATTCGCACCAATGTCTAATATAACAGCATTTTTAGGAAGGTATTCTTTGATCCATACCAGTTCCGGTTCTACATTGCGTTCCGAAAAATTATTTTTATTAAGATTATTTAACGTTTTGAAATATCTTTTTTTATAGAAATTCGGACTTATATATTGTAGTTTTTCTGCGATTTTTTGGTATAAAGACATCGTAAGCTTTTTGACGAACAGCAAAGATAAGCAAAAATGTAAAACTTTTCTTAAAAAATGTTAAATATAATAGGTTGATTTTCTTTTGTTTCTGATTTTGTAATCAATTATTTTTTAATAGATTTTAAATTGGTCACAGAGACGTCTTTATCCTCTGAAACTTTGTAAAATATTCAGAAATAGAAAGCTTATTATTAATTATCTGTGAAAATCTGTACTACCTGTGGCTAAGAAATCTCTGTATTTCAGATTAATTAAAGAAAAGGAGTGTTCAGGAAATCATTGAAGGGCTTCATCACCTTGAAAACTTTAGTCATATTTTCCACTGCATTTTTATCCAGTACTTCCTCGTCTTTTAAAGAATATACTACAATGAAATTTTTAAGTTTAAGATATTCTCCCATAGGATCTTCTTTTTCGAAACCTTGTGGGATTTTTTTCAGTTTGTCGTCCTGATCAAGTTCCGGAAAGTGCTTTTTAAAATCTTTATTATTGAGAATTTTGAGGAAATCATCACCATATAACGATATTTCTTTGCGTACTTCTTTCAGAACTGAAGATTCAGGCATATAAATCCCTCCTGCTAAAAAGGATTTTCCGGGTTCCATGTGAAGATAATAACCACCTTTCTGATTGCCTTTTCCCATTCCCAGTGAAGCTCCGAAATTAGTTTTATAAGGCGACTTATCTTTTGAAAATCTCGTGTCTCTGTAAATTCTGAACAGCGCTTTTTTACTGTCAATTTTAGCAAGTTCTTCATCAAAACCAGACATCTCTTTAATCAGTTCATCAAGAAATGACACCACATTTTGCTGAGATTCAATGTAAAGATTTTTATTTTCATTAAACCACTCGCGGTTATTGTTTTTGTTTAATTTGGTTAAAAAATCAAATGTTTTGGAAGAAATGCTTGCAGACATATTGTGTGAGGTGTTTTTAGTGTTGTTGCTAAGTCAGATTTGGGTAGGCTTTTCAATCCGGAAATTTAGAATTGGAAATTTGTACCACAATTCAAATGTACAAAATCTATTCAGGTTTTAAAACTTTCACTATAGGTAATACCCGGATATTGGGTGATAAAGGAATCAGCAGTGACGGATTGGTGATTAAAATAGGTTGGTCAGTAAGGCGCTGCCAAGTACCAAATACCTGAAGTTCTTCTTATTCATTTGACGATATTTTTATGTCATTTTAGAGTGGTCTTTTGTGATAGATGTAATGTTTTGCATAATAATATAAAAAGAGAAAAATTTACGTTCTATGGTTTTATTTTTGAAAATTCATAAATTTCACAGAAAAAATCAATCCAATTTAATAAAAAAAAATAATGTTTAACAAGTCCTTAGTTTAAGGCTGTTTTTTTTACATTTAATTTTCAAAAAATCAAAGAAATATTAAAAGATTCTGAATTTAAGATTGTATATTTAAAACTTTATTCAAAAACAAGTCAAATATTTGTTGTATCTTTGCAAAAATTTTAAAATAGTTAATGAATTTATTTACGGAAACCAATTTAAGTCCTGATATCCTTAAGGCAATTGGCGAACTGGGCTACGAAAGCCCAACAGAAATCCAAAAACAGACTATCCCTTTTATTCTTTCAGATATTCGCGACTTGATCGCACTTGCGCAAACAGGGACAGGCAAGACAGCAGCGTTTTCGCTTCCGATTTTGGATATGATTGACGATACGAGTCGCAAAATCCAATTATTGGTGCTTTGTCCGACACGGGAATTATGTCTTCAGATTTCGAAGGACATAAAGAATTACTCTAAGTACATGAAAGACATCAAAACTACTGCAGTTTATGGTGGAAGTAGTATTGTAGACCAGATGAGATCTCTGAAGGATAAACCACAGATTATTGTGGGAACTCCGGGAAGAGTAATTGATCTTATCAACAGAAAAGCACTTGACTTTTCTGCGATTCATTGGTTAGTATTAGACGAAGCCGATGAAATGCTTTCTATGGGATTCAAAGACGAATTGGAAACCATTCTAAGCGAAACTCCGGAAACTAAACAAACTTTCTTATTCTCTGCAACGATGAATAAAGAGGTAGAAAGAATTTCCAAAAATTACCTTACAAAACCACACCGTATTTCAGTAGGTTCTATCAACGAAGTGAAGAAGAACATTACTCACGAATACTATGTAGTAGGGTACCGTCAGAAAAAAGAAGCGTTGAAGAGATTAATCGATGCCAACCCTAATCAGTATTCCATTATTTTCTGTAGAACAAGAATGGAAACTCAGGAGGTTGCAGATTTCCTGATGCAGAACGGGTATGCAGCTGATGCTCTTCATGGTGATCTTTCTCAGGCGCAGAGAGATACAGTAATGAAGAAATTCAGATTGAAAAACATTGATATTCTTGTAGCGACAGACGTTGCAGCAAGAGGATTGGATGTAAACTCTCTTACACACGTTATTCACTTCTCTTTACCAGATGATCCTGAAGTATTCGTTCACAGAAGCGGAAGAACAGGTAGAGCTGGAAAAGACGGTATTTCTATGGCCTTAATAAAGCCTGAAGAAAGCAGAAAACTGAAACAGATCAAATCTGCAACAAAAATTGAAATTAACGAAAAATTCATTCCAACGGGTGATGATATTATCAAAGCTCAGGTAGGAGGTGTATTCGAAAAATTATTAACGGAGCACGAGGATCTTTTCGAATTTGATGATAGCCTAATCCCGGATCTAAGCAAATTTACAAAAGAAGAATTGGTGCACCAGTTGCTACAGTTCCAATTGAAGGATCTTGCTTTATATTACAAAGATAAACACGATCTTGTTGAGCAGAAATTAAGCAGCAGAGATGATGATTACTCAAGAAGAGACCGTGGACGTGATAGAGACAGAGACCGCGGACGTGACAGAGACAGCAGAGACAGAGATCGCGGAAGAGACAGAGATCGTGGTGGAAAGCCAAGAAGAAGAGATGAGAGTATGGTAAGATTCTTCTTTAATCTTGGGAAAAAAGACCATTTGAAGAAGCTTGATGTTTTAGATATTATCAATAAGGCCACTGGTGATGGAAAATCCAAAAAAAGAGCTGAAATCGGAGATATCGAAATCTTAGAGAAATTCTCTTTCTTCGAAGTTGAAAAATCGTTTAAAGACAATGTCTTGAGCAATATTCAATCCATGAAGTTCAAAGGAAAAGATATGAGAGCTGAAGTAGCAAACTAAATCTCACAAATTACTATATAAAACCGGCCTTAATGCCGGTTTTTTTATTTGATAATCAGGAGTTAAGCGAATGTTAACAAAACTTAATGTCATATAGTTTCACGTACAATCCTTTTTTAAGAAATTTGCACACGAATTATAAATACTAAAAAATGGGAATTGGTAATATTTTCCACGCTTTTCAACCAAAAGATAAAATCTTCTTTGTACTTTTCGAAAAAGTAACTGAAAATCTAGTTGCAATGTCAGAAGATTTCAACACAGGAATCAAAGATTTCGATCTTAATGACGATTCTATGTTGAAGAAAATGAGTGACTTCGAACACAAGAATGATGAACTTACTCACGAAATTTTCGTAGAATTAGGGAAAAACTTCATTACACCTTTTGACCGTGAGGATATCCACACATTGGCAACAGGACTGGATGATATCGCTGATTATATCTACGCTTCCACAAAATATATTTTCCTATACAAATCACCTGAGATGAAGGCTTATTCAGACTTCTCTTTATTGATCCATAAAGCATGTCTTGAAATTCAGAATGCTATGAAAAACCTTAAAGGGTTCAAAAATATGGAGCAGGTGAAAGAAGCTTGTATTAAAGTGAACTCTATTGAGAATATTGCTGACGATTTGCTTTCCAATTCAATGGTAGAATTATTTGAAACTAATGATGCAATTAACATTATTAAAGTTTCATCTGTATTGAACTACCTTGAAATTGTAACGGACAAAGCAGAAGATGTTGCCAATACAATTGAGAACATCATGATTAAATACGCCTAATACATAGCAAAAAATGGAATTTCCGATTTTACTTGTAGTTATTATTGCGTTGGCCCTGATCTTCGATTATATCAATGGTTTTCATGATGCAGCCAACTCAATTGCGACTATTGTTTCTACAAAAGTTTTAACTCCATTCCAGGCTGTACTTTGGGCAGCGCTTTGGAACTTTGCAGCATTCTTTATTGCTGCTTACATTATTGGAGAATTCAAAATTGGTAATACAATTGCCAAAACAGTTAACGAGAATTTTATCACCTTAGAAGTTATATTTTCCGGTCTTGTGGCAGCGATTGCCTGGAACCTGCTTACATGGTGGTTCGGGATCCCTTCGTCATCATCACATACATTGATCGGAGGTTTCCTTGGAGCGGCTCTTATGCATGCTTTTATGATGGATTATCATGATGTGGCAGCAGCACAGCCAGAACTTGGAATGTGGAGCACTGTTAAAGAAGCTTTCAGCCAGGTAACACATCAGGGTGTGGTAAAGTTTGATAAAGTTATTCCTATCTTCCTGTTCATTTTCATGGCGCCAATTATAGGGATGATTATTTCTATTATTATCACATTAATTATTGTACACCTATATAAAAAATCAAACCCACACAAAGCAGATAAATCTTTCAAAAGATTGCAGTTGGCTTCATCAGCTCTGTTCAGCTTAGGACATGGTTTGAATGATGCTCAGAAAGTAATGGGAATCATTGGAGCAGCGGTAATTTATTATCACGTTAATATGCTTCAGGATACACAATATTTGAATATTCCTTCTGCAGGACGTTTTGATTATTTTGCACAGCATTATATCTGGGTTCCTTTAGTATCATTTATTGCTATTGCTTTAGGGACAATGAGTGGTGGTTGGAAAATCATCAAAACAATGGGAACGAAGATTACGAAAGTAACTTCATTAGAAGGAGTAAGTGCAGAAACTGCAGGAGCTATTACCTTATTCATTACAGACCACTTCGGTATTCCTGTATCTACTACACATACGATTACAGGTTCTATCATCGGGGTAGGATTAACGAAAAGAATTTCAGCAGTAAGATGGGGAATCACAGTAAGCTTACTTTGGGCTTGGGTTCTTACCATTCCAATCTCTGCAATAGTAGCAGCAATTACCTATCTTGTGGTAACCTTCCTTTTCTAAAAACAAATCATATAATTATATAAACTTTGTCCGTTTGGGCAAAGTTTTTTGTTTTATAAAGCCTCGAAAAATCGTATTTTTGTTCAAATTAAAAGATTTTATGGAATTTTTAGACAGATACCAGCAGATTGTAGCGGACGCCATCACTAAATATACTTTTAAAGATAAACCTTCGGAGCTGTATGAGCCGATGAACTATATTATTTCCCATGGTGGAAAGCGTCTTCGTCCTATTATGGTGCTGATGGCTTGTGAGATGTTCGGCGGAGATCTTAAGCAGGCAATTAAGCCGGCTTTGGCTATCGAGTTTTTCCATAACTTCACGCTGATCCATGATGATATTATGGATGAAGCTCCTTTAAGAAGAAATAAACCTACCATTCATACTTTACACGGTCTTAATGTGGGAATTCTTTCCGGAGACGGACTGATGCTTAAAGCCTATAAGTTTTTTGAGGACTTGGAACCTGAAATCTTTAAAGCATGTATCAGAATATTTACCCACACCGGGCTTCTGCTTTGTGAAGGACAGCAGTACGATATCAACTTTGAAACTCAGAAAGACGTTACTTTTGATGACTACATCAGAATGATTACTTATAAAACAGGAGTTTTAAGTGCTTCCTCATTTGAGATCGGAGCTTTGATTGCAAAAGCAGATTTTAAAGATGCTAAAGCTATTTTCAATTTCGGAAAACATATCGGGATTGCGTTCCAGATTATGGATGATTATCTTGATGTATTCGGTGATCAGGCACAGTTCGGTAAAAAGCATGCAGGAGATATTTATGAAAATAAGAAAACTGTTCTGTATTTGTTAGCAAGAGAACATGCTACCGATGAAGAAAGAAAAGAACTGGATTACTGGTATTCTAAAAAGACGGAAAACGTTGATAAAGTATACGGAGTAGAAAAGATATTCAGAAGAACAAAAGTAGATGAAAAAGCATTACGTCTGATCGAAAAACATAACGAAATCGGACAAAGCTATCTTCAGAAAATAGATGTTCCTGAGGAAAAGAAAAAACCTTTTATCGAGCTGGCAAATTATTTGTTGAGAAGAGAAAGTTAATAGAGGTAGTAGATGGTAGGTAGCAGGTAACAGCAATTTACCTGCTACCTATTTCCTGCCACCTAATACCTATACGATGAAATTCAGAACAGAAGTTGATATTCCTGCATCAGATAAGAAGATTGAGATTGAAGATAAGATATTTTCAATAGGTTCATGTTTTGCCTCTGAAATGACTGATTTACTTAAGGATGGACAACTTCAAACCCTTAATAACCCCTTTGGGACGATATTTAATCCTTTTTCAATCAATAACGCTCTCAATAGATTACATGATTCTGCGTTTTACGAAGAGGAGGAGCTGATTACCTATAATGAAGAATATATTTCTCTGGATCATCACACCAGTTTTGATACCCGGTATATTCATCAGACCTTAGATAAAATAAACGGAGCTATTGAAGCCGGAAATGCCTTTCTTCAGGAAGCTGACTGGATTATAATTACCTACGGATCCTCATTTATTTACGAGTTTCTTCCCAAGAAAAAGCTGGTGGCCAACTGTCACAAAATTCCTCAAAAGTTTTTTGAGAAAAGACTGCTTTCCCATCAGGAGCTTACGAGTTCTATCTACCAGACAATTCTCGATCTTAAAGATATTTGTAAAGAAGGAGTACAGATCCTGTTTACCGTTTCACCTGTAAGACATACCAAAGATGGAATGGTTGAAAATCAGTTAAGTAAATCCAAATTAATTACCGCTATCCACGAGTCCATTTCTCTCTTTGAGGACTGTCATTATCTGCCGGTCTATGAGATTTTGATGGATGATCTTCGGGACTATCGTTTTTATAAAGAAGATATGATTCACCCAAGCACACAGGCGGTTAATTATATTTTTGAGAAATTTGGAAATGCCTATTTTTCAGGAGAGACACAAAATTTTATCAAAGAAAATTTTAAGATTATCAAGGCGCTGGAACATAAGACGAGTGATAAGAAAGACCCTAAGTTTATAGAATTCAGGGAGAAATTAGATCAAAGAATTGAAATTCAACGTAAAAAGGTAAAACATAAAATATTTTAAATGCTTGATTTTACCAGAATTGACTATCTGAAAGATGGAAATGAAAGACAAAAAAGAGCTTATGAAATTCTTACAAAATATCGTGTCTTTGAGAAACTGAAAGATTATTCACCAATTTTAGCAGGAACTGTTCCTCTGGAGATTGATGTCAAAGGAAGCGATTTGGATCTTATTTTCGAGGTGGATTTAAAATTTGAACAAGACTTTCTGGATGATTTACTATTTAGTCAGCTTATGCCTCATGACGTAGAAGTTGAATATCCCAATATAAATGGTGAAAAATGTATTACATTAAATTTTATGCTGGAAGGGTTTCCCATCGAAGTTTTTGGACAGAATAAGCCTACGACAGAGCAGAATGCCTACCTTCATATGGTTTCTGAATACAAAATATTACAGGAAAAAGGAGAAAAATTTAAACAAAAAATAATAGAACTAAAAAAACAGGGAATAAAAACCGAGCCGGCTTTCGGAATATTGCTGGGGCTTGAAAACCCTTATGAAGATCTGTTAAAATACTAAAAAAATGATTGATACACATACACACCTATACGCAGAAGAATTTGATGAAGACAGAAAAGAAGCTATTCAGAGAGCTTTAAGCAAAGGAATTACAGAATTTTATCTTCCTGCAATTGATTCCGAATCCCATGAGAAGATGCTGCAGCTGGAAACAGAATATCCGGGACAGATTTTTTCAATGATGGGATTACACCCTTGTTATGTAAAACCTGAATCCTGGGAAAAAGAACTTGAAATCGTAAAAAACTATCTCGATCAGAGACATTTTCCTGCAATTGGAGAGATTGGGATTGATCTGTATTGGGATAAAACAACGCTGGATATTCAGGTGAAAGCTTTTGAACAGCAGATTGACTGGGCCATAGAAAAAGATCTTCCGATTGTAATTCATACAAGAGAAAGCTTTGATGAGACATTTGAAGTGCTGGAAAGAAAAAAACACCCGAAGTTGCGAGGAATCTTCCACTGCTTTTCAGGAAATCTTGAACAGGCACACCATGCTGTTGATCTTAATTTCATTTTAGGAATCGGTGGAGTAGTAACGTTCAAAAATGGGAAAATAGACCAGTTTCTGGGTGAAATTCCATTGGATAAAATTGTTCTGGAAACAGATTCTCCTTATCTGGCGCCAGTTCCCCACAGGGGAAAAAGAAATGAAAGCTCTTATCTTGATCTGGTTGCTGGAAAACTGGTAGATATTTATGGGAAAGATTTCTCTGAGATAGACCGCATTACTACAGAAAATGCTAAAAATATTTTTAAAATAGCATAATTAATGAATGCCCTGTTAAATTTTACAAGGAACAATCGGTTGAATGGTATATTGCTGTTTGCTGTTTATTTCATAATCAATCTTTTATTTCTGACAAAATATGGAATCAGGCAGTCTTTTGTTCCTCTTAATATTTTAATTATTCTTTTTTCAGGAGGCAATTTATTATTATTTTCTTTAGGAAAATGGTCTTGGCTGAAAAAGATATGGACTGAGAAATCAGTATATCTCCTTATCGTTGCTATAACTGTTGTTTACATTGCCATGTGCCATGTGATGACGGATCCTTATAAAATGAATATCGATAGATGGGCAACTTTAGAATTTTCTGTGAAGCATTGGACAAAAGGAGAATACATCTATGATACTCCAAATTTCATGGGAAATTTATCATCTTATCTTCCCGGACAATTGCTTTTATCAAGTGTTTTTTATTTTTTAGGGAATGTCGGATATCTTCAGGTTGCAGCTTTTTTATTGTTTTCCTATGTCATTTTTTTAGAATTTAAGGGCAATTTTCATAGATTTCTCGCGATAGTAATGTTTGGAATTTCCCTGGCCTATATTTATGAAGTGGTTTGTAAAAGTGATTTTATCTCTTCCTTTATTGCCGTTGCAGCCTTCATTCTTTTTTGGAGCAGAAAGTTTAAAGACAATTATTTTAAAAGACCTGTTCTGTTGGGAATATGTATAGGAATTTTATGTCTTACAAGAAGTGCAGTGATTATTCCTTTGATTATTTTTTTATTAAATCCTTTTTTTAAAACCAGCTGGAAAAATAAAATACAATTTGGAATAAGCTTTTTATTGACAGCAGCATTACTAATGGCATCCGTTCTGCTGCCTGGTAAAAGTATTGAGCATGTGCTACAATACAATCCTCTTAATCTTCAGGGACAAAGCAATAAATTTGTTATGCTGTTCTTTATTATACTGTCGATCATACTTTCCTTTTATGTGAAAAAAATAGAAACAGTATTTTACTATTCAGCGTATCTTCTTTTTTTCGTGATGTTGACTTTTGTAAGTGAGCAGTATATTACCTTAGGATTTTCTTATCAGAATAATTTCTTTTCTACAACCTATCTGGCCGCTTGTTTACCTTTTTGTATTATCGGGTATTGCTATACAAAACAAAAAACAGAATAATCATAAACTATCAATAAAAAAGTCCTTTTCAAAAAAGGACTTTTTATTTTATTTTTTTCTGGTGAAATTCTTATTCTTAGGCTTTTTAAATCCTACCGAAGCTCCTGTAGAAGGCTTTTTACGGTTGTTATTTGGCCTTGAATTATTACTGTTGCCTGTTCTTGGTTTGTCACCACCTGCATGAACTGGTTTGTTGTTAGAATCCCTTTTTTGGGCAACCAAATTATCAGTATGGAACGGATGGTCTTTTATTACAGGAATTTTCTTCCCAATCAACTTTTCAGTATTCTTTAAATTCAAAAGATCAAGCCCGTCTACAAAAGAAATAGATGTTCCTTCAGCTCCGGCTCTTCCTGTTCTTCCGATTCGGTGTACGTATGTTTCAGAAACATCGGAAAGCTCAAAATTGATTACGAATTTCAATTCATCAATATCAATTCCTCTTGCTGCAATATCAGTTGCTACAAGAACTCTTGTTTTTCCGGATTTAAAGTTATTTAATGCATTCTGTCTTGCATTCTGAGACTTGTTACCATGAATGGCTTCTGCAGAAATATTATCTTTCTGAAGTTTTCTGGCAATCTTATCTGCTCCGTGCTTCGTTCTTGCAAATACCAATACAGAATCTGAAATGTCATTTTGCAGAATGTGAGAAAGCAAATCCAGCTTGTTATCTTTTTCTACAAAATATACAGATTGTTTAATGGTATCTGCTGTAGAAGAAACCGGAGTTACCTCTACTTTTATTGGATTGTTCAGGATCGAGTTAGCCAGTTTCTGAATTTCAGTCGGCATTGTTGCAGAAAAGAATAAAGTCTGTCTTCTCTGAGGTAGAAGTTTGATAATTCTTTTTACATCATGTACAAATCCCATATCCAGCATTCTGTCTGCTTCATCAAGAACAAAGATCTCAAGATTTTTCAAACTGATGATGCCCTGAGCAATAAAGTCAAGAAGTCTTCCTGGGGTAGCTACAAGAATATCAACTCCTTTTCTCAAAGCAGCCTCCTGATTTCCTTGTTTTACCCCTCCAAAAATAACAAGTTGTTTTAATGGAAGATATTTACCGTAAGCATTAATGTTTTCCTCAATCTGAATGGCCAGTTCTCTGGTTGGAGTAAGGATTAACGCTTTTATATGTTTATTGGGAATTTTATTTTTAGATAAATTCTGTAGAATAGGAATAGAAAAAGCAGCTGTTTTGCCAGTTCCTGTCTGCGCGCAGCCTAAAAAGTCTCTGCCGTCTAATATATCAGGAATAGATCTTTCCTGGATAGGAGTAGGAGTCGTGTATCCCTGCTCCTGAATTGCTTTTGCAATAGGTTCTATTAAGTTTAAGTCTGTAAAATTCAAATGAATTATTTTAAAATTTAAATAAAAATTCCTTCAGTCTGAAAGAATTACATTCTGCAAAGGTAGTCTAAATATTTTTAAGTATCTTATTCCACTTTTTTAGACTTATTGCCTATTGAAAAACAGAAATGGCCACCCGAATGTGAGCCGCCATTTTTTTCTGTTAAATATCTGAAGTTTATTTAAATCTATATCCTACACCAGCCTGCAGAAATCCGATTTTAACAGGAACTGCATTGCTTTTATTCATTTCTATAAAATTGAAATTGTATCTGGCATCAACAAAAAACTTTTGATTAATCTTATATTCTGCCCCTACAAATGGAAATAAATTCAGGGTTTTTAAAGATTCGTAATTGTGGGTTTCAGCCTCATCAAAAACAGTATTCATTTTTACTTTGGATGATATGTTAAATCCTAAGTTCATCCCTACAGAAGCAGAAAGCTCTGGAACAATATAATATTTTACTGAAATGGGAACCTGTATCTGGTTGAATTTGTAATTAAAGTTCATGTTACCCATGCTTACCACCTCATTGCCTACCAACTGATACCAGGGATAAGCATCTTTACCACCCAATTGCGTATACAGTAATTCAGCCTGTAAGCCAAATTTAGAAGATAAAGGCTGTTCTGCTGCGATACCTAAGTAAAAATAGGATTTTGAATCCAGCCCGGTTCCGAAAAACTTCATATTGGATAAGGAATATCCTCCCTTTACCCCAAAGCTCACAGAGGCCGGATCTTTTGTGGTTTCCTGTGCATTAAATATTGCTGAGAAAGCAAATGTTGCAATGAAAAAAATGTTCTTCTTCATGTTTATTTTAAATGGTTAATAGTTTTACAAAAAAAAATTCCTCCAAATGAAGGAATTACTGTTACAAAGATAAATTAAATATTTTTTAGTGAAACTATTTCACTTTATTCCATTGTTGATTCTTTCTCAAGTTTTCAAAAAATTGATAGACTTCTGAAAGTTTTTCACTTCCATGTTTTCCGTAATCTTCCACATTTTTAGAAGTGCCGTCAGCGAATTTGATTCTTAAATAAGAGGTTGGAAGATCGGTGATATTTTTCTCACCATACTTATCGTTTAAGCTTTTTACATTGAGCCCATCCAGTAAGCTGATTAATTTATTGTAATCCTCTTCCTTGATTGTTCCTTTAAAAGTTCCTTCACGAGGCTTTGAAAATTCATCCTTTGAAGGCTTATCATTAAAATTAAAATGTTCTGCTTCAAAAACGGCTGTTCTGTCCGGACTGATCGTCATTTTAAAAACTGGACAGAATCCGAAACACGGAGTAGCCTCATATTCAATAATAGAATATTGAGAGTTTACTTTCTGAGAAGTACAGGAAAATAAAAATACAAATGCACAAAGGCCCAATAAATATTTCATAGTTTAAAATTTTAGAGAGTCTCCCAATAATTGTTCCAAAAACTTCATTTTGCTGTGTTTGTATGTTAAATATAAAATAATAAATCTACTTAATCTTTATTTAAACCATTAAGATAGGATGAAGATGTTAAGGACATTAAGATAAGCTTCGCTTTAAGCTTAAGAATCAGAATGATTTATCTTAACTATACTTTATCTCTTAAATTCTTCTTAATGGTTTAAAATATTATATAGAAAAGTAAGTGAATTGTAAACATAAAAACAGCCTCAGAAAATTTGAGGCTGTTTTTATGTTGAAGTTCCATTTTAAAATAAAACTTGTGAATTATGCATTTTCTATCCGTGTAGTTGTTTCCAGATGGCATCTTTAAGCTCCATAAGACCTTCTCCGGTAACTCCTGAAAAGAATAAAGGCTGCTTGTTTTCAGGAAACTCTGCTGCAATTTCTTTTTTCAGTTCATCATCCAAAAGGTCAGATTTTGAAACGGAAATAATAAAATCCTTATCCAAAAGTTCAGGATTGTATTCCTTCAGCTCATTTTCAAGAATTTTAAATTCCTGGAAGTGATCTTCAGAATCAGAAGGAATTAAAAACAATAGGATAGAGTTTCTTTCAATATGTCTCAGGAATCTGTGTCCTAATCCTTTTCCTTCCGCTGCTCCTTCAATAATTCCGGGAATATCAGCCATTACAAAAGATTTGTAATTTCTGTAGTCCACAATTCCAAGGTTAGGAGTCAGGGTTGTAAAGGCGTAATTGGCAATTTTTGGTTTTGCCGCAGAAACAGATGCTAAAAGTGTAGATTTTCCGGCATTTGGAAACCCAACAAGTCCTACATCAGCCAAAATTTTAAGTTCGAAGACTACATAGCCTTCTTCGCCATCCATTCCGGGTTGAGCATATCTTGGGGTCTGATTGGTAGAGGATTTGAAATGCTCGTTTCCTTTTCCTCCTTTTCCTCCCTGCATCAAAATGATTTCCTGCTTGTCATCAAGGATTTCTCCGATAATTTCACCTTCTTCATTTTTAGCGATCGTTCCAATGGGAACATCAATATAAATATCAGAACCGTCAGCTCCTGTAAGCTGGTTTTTCGCTCCGTTTTCACCGCGTTCTGCTTTTATGTGACGGGTATATCGAAGTGGAAGCAAAGTCCATTCATTAGCATTTCCTCTCATGATGACGTGTCCGCCACGACCTCCGTCGCCACCGTCAGGACCACCTTTAGGAATATACTTTTCACGGCGAAGGTGGGCAGAACCAGCACCTCCGTGTCCGCTTTTACAATGGATCTTTACGTAATCTACAAAGTTAGACATATAGTTTGTGTTGCGAGTTGTGAGCTACGGGAGGAAATTTCTTATCCCGTACCCGTATCCCGATTATTTAATTTTCTCTACTTCAGCGAAAAGTTTTTGGGAAATCTCGTCAATTTCTCCAACACCGTTTACCTCTACATATTTACCCTGCTGCTTATAAAGCTCGGCAACTTCTGCTGTTTTAGTATAATATTCTTTAATTCTGTTTTCGATGATCTCTACATTGCTGTCGTCTGATCTTCCGCTGGTTTCTCCTCTTTTCAGAAGTCTTTCAACCAAAATTTTATCCTCTACTACCAATGAAAGACAGATATCAATATTGTCATTCAGTACTTCCTTAACGATGGTTTCCAGAGCTTCTGTCTGAGCAGTTGTTCTTGGATATCCGTCAAAGATAAAACCGTTGGTATCAGTAGGTTTTTTGATCTCATCGATCAGCATATCTGTTGTTACCTGATCCGGAACCAATTCTCCCTTATCGATGTATGACTTAGCCAGTTTCCCAAGTTCAGTGTCATTTTTCATATTGTATCTGAAAAGATCACCTGTTGAAACCTGTTTTAAATTGAATTTCTCGATTAGATTCTGAGCTTGTGTTCCTTTTCCACTTCCTGGAGGGCCGAACAGAACAATGTTTATCATAATGTTGATACGCTTCCAGCCATTAGTAATACAATACACTGTTGGCTTTTAGCTTTTTTAAGTTAATATTTTACTTTTATTTCGATTAAGTTTTAAAGCTAACAGCCAATAGCCGGTAGCTAATGACAATAATTAATGGTTGATTTGTCCGTCTTCCAATTGATATAAATTAGGTAGGTTTCTTCCCAATTCATCATAATCAAGTCCGTATCCAAGTACAAATTTGTTTGGAATTTCCATTCCGATATAATCCAGTTTGAAATCCTTCTTGTAAATCTCAGGTTTCAGTAAGAAACTCGCCAGTTTTACAGATTTAGGACGTTGTGTTTCCTTGAAATATTTGAAAAGACTCTCAACAGTGTTTCCTGTATCTACGATATCTTCTACAAGAATGATGTGACGGTCTCTTACATCTTTGGTAAGTTCCATTTTCTGATAAACAATCCCTGTAGATTCAGTTCCTACGTAAGAACTCATTTGAATGAAGGCAATTTCACATTCCCCCGGGTAATATTTTAAAAGATCTGAGAAGAACATCACCACCCCATTTAAAACGCCAATGAATACAGGTACTTCATCTTTGTAATCTTCATAAATTCTTAACGCTGTCTCTTTTACAATTTCCTGAATTTCGGCATCCTTTAAATAAGGAACGAAAGTTTTGTCGTGAACTTTAATGCTTTCCATAAAATTTTTAGTAGGAGGCAAAGTTACGGATTTTTGATTAAAATACTTTCCTGTTTTTATTAGTTTGAAAGTTTGACGGTTTCGGGATAATAAAGTGGGGGATTATGATGAAGACTGTTTAAATCAGAATAAGTATAAGTTATTGAGTGACATAGAAAGGTATAGCCTTAGAAAAATGAATTCTTCGGAAGAGAATAAATACATGGTGTTTAAGAGTGGAAGAAAAAAGAGATGATAAATATCTTAATAATTTATGGAAAAATGAATATGGTAAAAAATGACTACCTTTGTTCTTTTAAAACCCAAAATAAGGACATGTAGGATATCATTTCTTTCAGATTCAATAAAAACAGTAACTAAGATGTTACTGGTGTTCAACTATTTTTTAAGAAAGAAATCATGATTTTACTACAACATATATCCTTTGGGTTTCCGGGAGGAGATCTTCTATTTAATTATACCAATTTAACAATACCATTTCATACCAAATCTGCTTTGGTGGGAAGTAACGGCATGGGAAAATCAACCCTGCTGAAAATTATCGCGGGGGAAATACAGCCTTTAAACGGAAATATTACTATTTCGGATTCTGTTTTTTATGTTCCTCAGATGTTTGGAAACTTTAATCATCTTACCATTGCTGAATGTCTGAAAATAGATCAGAAGTTGAATGCACTCCAAAAAATCACCAATGGAGAGGTGGATGAAATTTATTTTGAAATTCTTAATGACGACTGGGACATTGAAGAGCGTTGCCAGCAGGCATTGGAACATTGGGGACTTGACGATTTTGATCTAAATCAAACACTGAAAGAGTTAAGTGGTGGGCAGAAAACCAAGGTCTTTCTTGCGGGAATTCAGATCAGTAAGCCTGACATCATTATATTGGATGAACCCACCAATCATCTGGATCTTAAGGGAAGAAAATTACTCTATGAACTTATTGATAAAACAGATGCAACGGTAGTTATCGTAAGCCACGACCGAACTTTACTGAATCTGGTTGATACCATCTTTGAATTAAGTAATCAGGGAATTGCCACGTATGGAGGAAACTATGATTTTTATGCGGAGCAAAAGGAAGTGGAGGAGGAAGCCTTGCATAATGATATTCATGCTAAAGAACGGGCGCTGAAAAAAGCAAAAGAGAAAGAAAGGGAAACGCTGGAACGAAAACAGAAGCTTGATGCAAAAGGAAAGCAAAAGCAGGAAAAATCGGGCGTTGCAAGAATTATGATGAATACCCTTCGGAATAATGCTGAAAAAAACAGTTCAAAGCTGAAAAGTGTGCATGCAGAGAAAATCAGTGGGATTTCAGATGGTTTGAGAGATCTTCGCTCCTCCCTAAAGAATTCTGAGCAGATGAAAGTGAACTTTAATGATTCCAATCTGCATTCGGGGAAGATTTTAATTACGGCTGAAGATATTAACTTCAATTATGGAAAAGGAAATCTATGGAAAGAAAATCTCAATCTTGAGATCCGAAGTGGAGAAAGAATTTCAATCAAAGGCTCGAATGGCTCAGGAAAAACGACTCTGATACAACTTCTGCTGGGAAATACTGAACCTTCTGAAGGAAAAATAGACAGGGCAGACTTTAACAGCATTTATATTGATCAGGAATATTCACTGATTGATCATTACTCTACTCTTTATGATTTTGTCCAGACTTTTAATGATAATGCGCTGCAGGAATCTGAGGTTAAAACATTACTGTCCAGATTTTTATTCGGTAAAGATACCTGGGACAAGAAATGTGGTATGTTGAGTGGTGGTGAACGTTTACGATTACTTCTTTGCGGGCTTTCCATCAACAATAAAGCTCCGGATATGATCATTCTTGATGAACCCACGAATAACCTCGATCTTCAGAATGTGGAAATTCTCACCAATTCCATTAAAGACTATCATGGAACATTGCTGGTGATTTCCCACGACGAAGTTTTTCTGAAAGAGATTGGGACTGATCGGGAACTGATGCTTGGCTAAGGATTGTTTGTGTGATGTACAATGTATAATGTAGGAGATATTCAATAGAGGCGGGCTTTAGCCCGTCTTTCAAAATCAATAAAATTCCATTGGCTTTAGCCGAAACCTATTATAATAAAACCTGGAAATCAATTCCAGGTTTTTATTTTCTATGCATTTTAAAAACTATTTATTTATGGTATTCAGAATAATCTCCATCTTTTGAGACAAGTCATAATCTCCTGAAAGTTCAATCAAAGGAGTGTTCATCCCAGACAGCCATTCCAAATGGGCTTTCAACGTTCTATTGGCAATACCCGTATGGTGATCATAATCTTTAGCCCAATCCATAAACTCCTGAAATTTTTTTGCTCTTTCCGGATTGGTGGTAATTTCTTCGCCATATCTTTCATGCTCTCTTTTTCGCAGCCTTTCCAGTCGCACTTCAGGAGGAAGATAGAGGAAAATAATGAGGTCAAATGCAGGAAATACATTTTCACCCCAATGAATGATTGAACCTCCAAAAATCCAGTTCTCAGAAGTATGAAGTTTGTCTGAAACAATTGAATTTCTCATTTCGGGGTTTTGTCTTTCTGTAAAGGGGATTGGTGTTGGAAGCCAGAAAAAATCATCACTGTCAAAGTATTCAATATTGAGTTCTTCAGACAATGCTTTTCCTAAAGTGGTAACCCCGGAACCTGAAGCTCCGAAAATATGTATTCTCATGACTTTATTCGTTTATGGATCCGCAAAATCAGCGAAAGTATTTTAATTTTTTACGATCCAATGATAGATTTCATTCAGTACTTCTTCCCGTATTTTTTCGTTAAGAATTTCGTGGCGCATCTCCGGATAAATCTTCACATCTAGATGCTGGAAACCGTCAGCTTTTAAATGGTCAACGGTATGCATAACTCCTTTTCCAAAATCCCCGATCGGATCATTCTGCCCGCTTACCAGGAAAGGAAATGACTTAGAAATAGTTGCAGCCCAGTTTCTCGCTGTAGCTTTTTTATAAATGGTAAATAAAGTATAAAAGGCATTATGAGTAAACGGAATTCCACAAAGTTCATCCTGTTCAAAAGCTTTTCTGTTGTTGCGATTTACACTCAACCAGCTGGTATCACTGAAATCTTTATCTTTTTTAAAATGTTTGTTATTAACGCCCGTAAAAACGGAATTCAAAAAAGTACGATAATGAGGAGCGAGGGCATTAGCTAATAATAAATAACCTCTTAACAAGTCAATTCCCGGTAAAGGCCCACCGGTTCCTGTAATGACAGCTCCTGCAAACTTACTGCTTGTCTTTTGAAGAAGACATCGTGTAATAAAAGATCCCATAGAATGCCCCAAAATAAAATGTGGAACATCCGGATATTGCTCTGCAAGATAATCAGCCATCATTTCGGCATCGGCAACAAGCCTTTCATCCGGTTTTTCAAGCTGGAAGAAACCAATATCTTTTTTCTCTTTTACAGATTTTCCATGTCCCAGATGATCATAAGTCAATACAGCAATTCCATGAGAAGCAAAATATTCTGCAATCTCTGCATATCTTCCGCTGTGTTCCTGCATGCCGTGAACGATGAGCAGCGTAGCTTTCACAGAAGTTGCTTCAGGATAAAATAAAGTGTAAAAGAGTTGGGCTTGATCGTTTGTGGTTGCAGATAGGTATCCTGATTTTTGTAGTGGATTCATGTTTGGGATTGTCTTTTGGTGTTTTGGAGGAGGATTAAAGATATTTCTTTGCAGACTTTAAACCTAACAGGTTTTAAAAACCTGTTAGGTTTCATTATAGCAGCTACTTAGCCTCTGATAATGTCCAATCAAGGTAAATATCTTTATTAATGATATCCACAAGAAGATCTTCCAAGTTCTCGCAAAAATTTCTTTTTAATATTAATGGAGATTTTAGTAGAGTTTCCTTTAATTCTTCTTCAGTGTAATAATGTGCGTTTGGATGATCACTGTCGTATTGATTAGCTTTCCAGATTTTATGCTTTAATAAAATATTTACTATGTTTTCAATGATTATGTCTTCCAATCCACATGCTTCATCTTCTACTTTATTAATTATTAAATCATATTTCCCATCCCAAATATCATAATCTTTGTAGTAAACCCTTATTAGTCTTTCCTTATTCAATTGATTAATTAAATGAACACGAGCGGTTATTCCACCTTGAGCGCTTCCGTAAGAAATTACTTTTTTATCTCTTTTTAGAATGAAAAGTGGTCCCGGTCCTACAAATTGATCTTCAAATCTTCTAGTCTGTATAAATTTTTTAGAATTATAATGAAAACAAAATGTGTCTTCACATTCTTCAGTATCCTCTTCTAAAATATCTAAATTATCTCCAAATTCTTTTAAAATATATTCTCTTGCTATTCTTGTAAATTCATCTTTAATATTTTTCTGCATTTTATTTTAAGTGTTTTTTTAGTAAAAATATTGTAAGCCAATCAATTGTTTGTTTCTTCTATTTCTTTAACTGCTAGGTTTACATTTTTAAAATTTGAAATATTTAAAGTAGGATTTTGAATAAGAAATTCAATGTTTTGGTCGCCAAATTTTTGAATTTTATTCATTAATTCGATAAAGCCAAGCTTTGTTACAATTGGAATTTCAAAAGGTTCTGGGTAGTATTTGCTTAAATTTGTTGATATATTTAAGATACCACTTTCAATTTTCTTTAATTTTAATTCATTATTTATATTTGTTTTTAATTCAAAAAAAGGGGCATCAATTACCAAAATAGGTAGAATGATTGAGTTGTAATTATCATCTATGTAATGTTGAATAAATTCGAATTCATTATTTCTGGCGTCATTATATGATTTTATTAAAGCATTCGTTGCTTTATTAATCGTTTCATCTCCGTTAACAAATCCTTGTATTAATTTAAAACCTGCATTGCTTTCTTGAGGTAATTCTATTTTAGTATTACTATTATTTAATAACATTGCTATGATAGGATCTGATAAACCATAATAACTTCCAATACTAATTTGCTTATTTTCTGAATCTTCATTACATAATAAAATAAAAGGTTTATCAGATTTTTTACACTCAATAATTAGTTCCAATGCAAATACTATATCATATTCTTCGGTTGCCCAAGTGCGAGTAGCTTTTAAATCAATTTCACGAAAAATATCATTTTCAGCATCTTTATATAATGTAGAATTTGTAACAATGAAAGAGTTTTTTGATAGAATAGATTCAGTCCATAATTCTAAAGGATAGCCAGTTTTATTTAACCAGTCAATAATTTTATCTTCCACAGGTTTAATTTTATTATTAGTCAAAAATAAAAATAATATTTCAACCCATGATTTCCACCCCTCCCAAAAATAAAATCCACCACAAATTTGCTCACCCAATTTTTTAAAAGTAATTTTGCACGAATCTAAAAACAAAAGTAAAATATGTCAACTTATGTAGTTGTAGGTCTTCAGTACGGAGATGAAGGCAAAGGAAAAATCACGGATGTTTTATCAGCAAAATCGGACTATGTAGTACGTTTCCAGGGTGGAGACAACGCTGGTCACACGGTTTATGTAGGTGAAGAAAAATTCGTTTTGCACCTTCTTCCTTCAGGAGTTCTTCAATGCAAAGGGAAATGTATCATTGCGAACGGAGTAGTGGTAAACCCTAAGTCTTTCATTAGAGAAGTTGGTCAGATCGAGAGCAAAGGCTTGAGAACAGATCATATCTTTATCAGCAGAAGAGCGCATGTGATTATGCCTTACCACATCCTTTTGGATACTTACCGTGAAGAGGAACACGGAGGAACTCAGATCGGAACTACCAAAAAAGGAATCGGACCTTGTTATGAAGATAAAATTGCAAGAGTCGGGATCAGAATGGTAGACCTTTTAAATCCTGAAATTTTAAGAGATAAAATTGAGAAAAACTTAAAAGTTAAAAATTCTCTTTTTGAAAAATATTACGGAAAACCAACTTTAGACGTTGAAGAAATCTACAACGAATATTTAGAGATCGGAAAGCAGCTTCAGGATAGAATCGTTGATACTGAATTAGAACTGAACGAAGCGATCAGAGACGGTAAAAACGTATTGTTTGAAGGAGCACAGGCATTAATGCTTGATATCGACTTCGGAACGTATCCATACGTAACTTCATCTTCTCCATCTACAGGAGGTGTTTGTTCAGGAGCAGGAGTTCCGCCAACATCACTTCAGAACTTAATCGGTGTGGCAAAAGCATACTGTACAAGAGTTGGAAACGGTCCTTTCCCTTCTGAATTAGACAATGAATTGGGAGAAAGTATCAGACAGATCGGTGGTGAATTCGGAGCTACAACAGGTAGACCGAGAAGAACAGGTTGGTTAGACCTTGTTTCTTTAAAACATGCTTGTATGATTAATGGGATCAATAACCTGGTAATTACAAAATTAGACGTTCTTACAGGAATTGAAAACCTGAAAGTAGTAACACATTACAAAACTGAAGACGGAAAAATCATTGATTATTTCACTTCTTCAACAGAAAAATTATACAACTACGAGCCAATCTACCAGGATTTACCAGGTTGGGCTGAAGATATTACAAAAGCAAGAAGCTATGATGAACTTCCTGACAATGCTCAGAAATACATCGAGTTTATTGAGAAATATTTAGGAATCAATGTATACTTGGTTTCTGTAGGTCCTGAAAGAAGTCAGAACATCATCAGAAAAGAATTATTCTAATATTCTTAAACATAAAAATAACAAAGAGACTGTCATTGGATGGTCTCTTTTTTTTTGTTTAAAAATTTACCTTTTAGCTTGTCAATCAATCCTTGTCAAGGTTTTAAACCTTGACAAGGATGCTTTATTCCAGTTTTGAAATTTTGTATACATTTGTTTCAAGACAAAAGTATAAACAGGAAAATCAATCACATGGAAGAAAATAAAATACCCCAGCGTCTTCTGGATAATATTATAATCAGTTTATACTTTACAATAGCTTATGCGGTTTTGCTGATCGTTTATTTAGGGCTGCCTATAGGAGTCAGTTCAGATTTTTTGCTGATCCTGTTTATAGTCTGCAGTTTGGTTTTTAGTATAGGCGCGATTTATTTTGCGGCTAAAAGTTATAAAAAAACGAAGATCAGTTCAATTATTCTGATAGTAATCAATTCTCTGGGATTATTGATACCCCTTACTCTTCTTCTCCTGCTTATATAATCTTCTCTACAAAGCTGTCAGTCCGTTATTTGTAGTTTGTTGTCCTTATTTATTTTTATAGGAAATAGTTCTGTTTTCCTGTGTGACTTTTCCTACTTAAAAATGTTAAAATTCAAACATTGTCATAAATTTTTCTAATATTATGTTGTTTTGTTAAAAAATTGGCAGATGTTTTGATATTACAATATTGCTTATCGATAAGAGCTAACAAAACTAATAATCAAAATTTTTAACAGTTTAAAAAGTAGTAGTGATGAAACAACATAATCAAAACCAGGAATTTCGTTTTAACGAAGTTCTCTTTGAGCACCGCAATAAAGAATATGGTGCCTATGCATTAAGAAACGAATCAGATAGAATATTAACCAAAGCGCTTTTTATCGGAGCAAGTTTAATGGCTGCAGTATCTATTACGCCGTTTGTGATTTCTGTATTGAAATCAGATGTACCAGTTGGTGGAATTAAGGATAATGGCGAGAGAAGAATAATAAAAATTGTTGAACCGCCTGAAAAAGACCCTCCTGTACAGATTGTAAAAACTGTTGCACCTCCAAACACGAAAACGTTTGACAGTACAGTGCCTACGCCATCAAGTGATGCTAAAGATGATATAAAAAAAGATCCTATACCGGATGATGCTGTAGCAGGTTTTGTAGATAACTTTAAAGGAGATCCGGTAACACCTAATACACCAAATGTTCCAACGGTATCAGTAGGAACAGGTCCTGTAATTACTACATCACCGCCAGTAATTTCTGATCCTGTAGATAAAAATAAAATTGCAGAGTCTGGGGAACTTGGAGTAGAAGCTAATTTCACAGGAGGAATAGACGCCTTCAGAAATAAAGTAATGAACAACTTTGACGGTTCAGGATTTGAATCAGAAGATGTTGTAAAAACGACAGTTACCTTTATTGTAGAAATGGACGGAACTATCTCAGGGGTAAAAGCTAATGGAACCAACGCCGACTTTAACAGTGAGGCCATGAGAACAATTAAAAACATCTCAAGCAAAGGAAAATGGATTCCAGCCAAAAACAAAAAAGGAGAATTCGTAAGAAGTTATTTCAAATTTCCTATCTCAATGAAGTTTGATAATTAATACGGAAAAGTAAATTTCAAATAGTTATCCACAAAGATTTTTTTTTGTGGATAATTTTTTTTATCGTTAAATTGCTTATTAACAATATTTTAACTCAATTTTGATTTTCCCCACTCACCGAGAGCAAAGAAAAAAGTGTATTTTTGAAACTTAAAGTTCTAATAATGGCAAAAATCATAGGTATTGCTAATCAAAAAGGAGGTGTTGGTAAAACTACCACCGCTGTAAACTTGGCGGCAGCATTAGGAGTATTGGAAAAAAGAATATTAATCATTGATGCTGATCCTCAGGCGAATGCTACATCCGGTCTGGGTGTTGAAGATGTTCAGTATTCTACATATAATCTACTGGAGCACAGCGCAGAGACAAGAGTCTGTATCAAAAGAACAGCCACTCCGAATCTGGATATTATCCCGTCACATATTGACCTGGTAGCTGCAGAAATTGAATTGGTAGACAAGGAAGACCGTGAGTATATGCTGAAAAAAGCATTAGCCAGTGTAAGAGATGATTATGACTATATCATCATTGACTGTGCACCGAGTTTAGGGCTTATTACAGTGAATGCACTTACAGCTGCAGACTCTGTAATTATTCCGATCCAATGTGAATATTTTGCATTAGAAGGGCTTGGTAAACTTTTGAATACTGTTAAAAACGTTCAGAAGATCCACAATAAAGATCTTGGAATTGAAGGTCTTCTTCTTACGATGTATGACAGTCGATTGAGATTATCCAATCAGGTAGTGGAAGAAGTAAACCTGCACTTCCCGGAAATGGTTTTTGAAACCATTATCAGCAGAAACGTAAGGCTAAGTGAAGCACCAAGTTTCGGGGAAAGTATCCTGAATTATGATGCAGAAAGTAAAGGAGCTGTTCAGTACATTCAGTTAGCTGAAGAAGTTCTTTTGAAGAATGAAAACTTAATAAAGAATTAAATTAATAATAAATGGCCAATAGGTGGATGCTAGCCATCACTTATCAAACATCATTTATCAATTATATCTATGAAGGACAAAAAAAGAGCTATGGGACGCGGCTTGGGCGCCATTTTAAGTGCAGAATCTAAAGCAACTATCAATTCCGCTACTGATGAAGGGGCAGATAAGTTTGTAGGAAATATTGTAGAAGTTGCACTTGAAGATATCTATCCGAACCCGACGCAGCCGAGAACTTATTTTGATGAAAAAGCATTAAACGAACTTGCGCAGTCGATCAAAAACTTAGGCGTAATTCAGCCAATTACCCTGAGAAAAGATGGTGAGAAGTTTGAAATCATTTCCGGGGAAAGACGTTACAGAGCAACTAAAATTGCCGGATTAACGACTATTCCTGCCTATATCCGTTTAGTGAATGATCAGGAACTTCTTGAGATGGCTCTTGTTGAAAACATCCAGAGAGAAGATCTTGATGCCATCGAAATTGCACTTACTTATCATAGGCTTCTAGAAGAAATAGGTCTTACGCAGGAAAACCTGAGCCAGAGAATAGGAAAGGATAGAAGTACCATTACCAATTCTATCAGGCTGTTAAGACTAAACCCGGATATTCAGAATGCTATCAGAAGCGGTGAAATTTCTGCAGGACACGGCCGGGCAATCATCAGTCTTGAAAGTGAAGAAGATCAGCAGGTTTTGTTTGAGCTTATCATCAAAGAAAAATTAAACGTTCGTCAGGCAGAGCAAGCAGCTGCTGCATTGAAGAATCCAAAATCTCCCGCTGCCAAAAAAGCAAAAGTGGAGCTTTCCAATAACTATAAAAAAGCCCAGAAGACAATATCTGATATCTTGGATGTAAAAGTAGAAATCAAATCTTCTGGAAATGGTAAAAAAGGTAAAATTGTCCTGGACTTCAAAAATGAAGAAGAGCTGGAATATATTTTATCCCATATTAAATAATGAAGAAAATATTTTTCACATTTTTCTTGTGTATCGCTGCACTGGCCTACTCACAAGTAAACCCTATTGATACCGTTCGGATGCAGACTCCTCCGAAAGAGGAACCCCGTGTGGTGAAACCAGGTAAAACAGAAGCAAAGATCATTGAAGATCTTGAAAAAGCTAATGGTCCTACAATAAAAACCATAAAACTGAATCCCACCAGAGCAGGATTGTATTCTGCCGTTTTACCGGGATTGGGACAGTTTTATAACAAAAAATACTGGAAGATTCCCATTGTCTGGGGAGCGGTAGGAGCTGGAGTTGGTATTGCTGTATGGAATGATAACCAGTACAAAAAATATCGTGAATACTACATTGCGAAACTTAATGGTACTCCTAATGAATTTGTGGACAGCCATCCGTTTTTAGATAAAAGAGCATTGGGGAACGCGCAGGACAGAGCGAAGAGACAGAGAGATTATGCCATTGCAATTACAGGACTTATTTATATTCTGAATATTGTAGATGCCGTAGTAGATGCGCACCTTTATGAAAGCCGTCATGACCCGGATTTGGTTTTTAAACCATCTGTTATTCAGGATCAGTATGGGTACAGTGCTCCAAAAACAGGATTCAGTTTAAGTTATAGATTTTAGAAGACAACATATTTGCAGAATGCTCTAGTTGAATGCAATATTTAAAAATAAAAAAGATTATATGAAAATAGCATTAGTTGGTTACGGTAAAATGGGTAAGATCATTGATGAGATCGCGCAGAAAAGAGGTCATGAAGTAGTTGCCCGTCTTAAGGAAACCCCAACTGCTGAGAATCTTAATAATCCGGATGTTGTGATTGAATTCTCATTGCCTGAAGTGGCATTTGAAAACATCAAAGCTTGTCTTGAAAATAAAATTCCGGTAATCTGTGGAACTACAGGCTGGCTGGATCAGAAAGAAGAAATAGAAAAACTGGCTGTAGAAAACGGTACAGCATTCCTTTACGGTTCCAACTTTAGTTTAGGAGTCAATTTATTTTTTGCTTTAAACGAGAAGCTTGCAGATCTGATGAAAAACGTAGATGAATACTCTTGTCAGCTGGAAGAGATTCACCACATCCATAAAAAAGATGCTCCAAGCGGAACTGCTATTTCCATTGCAGAAGGAATCATTCAGAACAATCCTAAATTCGATGCCTGGAAGCTGGAAGAGACAGAAGGTAAACAATTAGGAATTTTTGCGGTACGTGAAGATGAAGTTCCGGGAACTCATAGCGTATATTACAGAAGTGAAGTAGACGAAATCGAGATCAAGCATACTGCTTTCAACAGAAACGGTTTTGCGCTGGGAGCTGTGGTAGCTGCCGAATGGATTAAAGATAAAAAAGGAAACTTCGCAATGAAAGACGTTTTGGGACTTTAATTTGTAACAAATTCTGTAAATTGCAGACCAATAAACAGAAAATGATGAATAGTGAATTGTAAACAGCGGACTGCTTTTATCATTTATTACTCATCATTTTATCATAAGAATAGGCACAAAAATTTATGAATTATTTTTTAACTTATACAGTATATGTCCTCGTACTATCCGTATTGATGGGCATTTCATCTTGGAAACTGTTCAAGAAAATGGGCTATAGCCCTTTATTTGCTTTTATCCCTTTCTACAACTATTTCATCATTCTGAAAGAGACAAAGCATCCGAAATGGTGGGCGATCCTGTCTTATCTTCCGATTGTAGGGCCAATCATGATGTCTGTTTTCCACCTTTATCTCGTGAAAAAGTTTGGGAAAACCCTTTTCAAAGACCAGATTCTTACTGTGATCCTGCCATTTATTTATTTGGCGGTGATTAACTATTCTAAAGATGTAGAGTTAGAAGATGAAAATGCAAACGACCTGTTTCTTACAGACGAAGAGAAGAATGATAAAAAGAAAGATACATTCGTAGGTTCAATTACCTTTGCCGTAGTTTTTGCTACAATAATCCACGTTTTTGTAACACAGCCTTTCGGGATTCCTACAGGATCTATGGAAAGAACATTATTAGTGGGTGACTTCCTTTTTGTAAACAAATGGAGCTACGGGTACAGACTTCCGATGCGTCCGGTAGCAATACCTTTCCTTCAGGGAACGATTATGGATACAGGACAAAAGGGTAACCCAAAAGATGATCCAAAATCTTACGTAGACGGAGTAAAACTTCCCTACACAAGAATTTTACAATTCAACAAGCCTCAGAAAAATGACGTAGTTGTTTTCAACTATCCTCAGGATTCTGTACATACAGCGATCGATAGAAAAGATCCTTACGTAAAACGTTGCGTTGCTACAGCAGGTGATACTTTTGAAATGAGAGCCGGAAGACTTTTCGTAAACGGAAAGCCGGAAACTGTTTTGGGTGATCAGGAAGTACAGCACAGATATATTGTAACAACCGATGCTCAATTAGATATCCCAACCTTATATAAAGCTTATGGATTTTTACCGGTTCAGGAGTTTCAACAGGATAACGGAGGATTTATTTATGGTTTTCAAGGTCTAACGGATAAGACTGCTAAAGAAATTAAAGAACTTCCTCATGTTCTTGATATGAAAGAAGAAGTTTCAGCAAAAGGTGAAGCTGCAGTATATTACAGAGACGAAGCCAAAACTAAAATTGATACGACACAATCTATTTTCCCGATCAACAAACCTTGGAATCAGGATTGGTACGGCCCGCTTAGAATTCCTAAAAAAGGAGATGTTGTGGCAATCAATCAGGAAACACTTCCAACTTATCAGTGGATCATTTCTGAATATGAGCACAACAGCTTAGAGAAAAAGAACGGGAAAATCTTTATCAACGGAAAAGAAGCAACCCAGTATACTATTCAGCAGGATTATTATATGATGGTGGGAGACAACAGAGATGCTTCGTTAGATGCAAGATTCTTTGGTTTCGTTCCGGAAGAAAATATTGTAGGAAAGCCGATGTTTACATGGATGAGCCTTCAGGGTGCTTTTGCAGACAGCAGTTCTACTTATCAGGCACCATTCAAAATCCGTTGGGAAAGAATGTTCAAAGCAACCAATACAGGAGAAGCCAATAAAACCTCTTACTGGTGGATTGCAGCAATGATCTTAATCTTATTCTTCGGGTGGGAGTATTTCGTGAAATTATTCAGAAAGAAAAAAACTGAAGAATAGTGTTTAAAAGTAAAATATTTAATAGAGCCCTTTTAATAGGCAGCTTTATTGTAACTCTTTTTATTATTGCAAAACTCTCCGGGGTTTTGCAATATGCTTTTGTACCAACGGCAGGCAATGAACCTACCATCAAAAAAAAGTCATTTATTGTGATGACTAACATCCTTCCTTATGCCAAGTTTAAAATGATTGCTTACAATCAGAATAATTTAGATTATCCTCAAGGTGTCTATGTGCAAAGATTAATAGGAACGGAAAATGATGAGATTTTAATTAAGGATGGAAAATTATACGTTAATAATACATTGATAGATCAGTTTAATGTGAAGCATTCTTATAAAATAGACAGAGGCTATGCAAATGATCTCCTATTTAAAGGTACTGAAGAAAATGAAGTCTTTCAGATTGATGATAATTACTTCATTACTCAGTTAAGTGATAAAGAACTTAATGATAATTTCTTCCATGAAAGGTTTATAAATCCAAATACACATCAGGATATTCGCAAAATTTATCATAAAGATTGGAATGCAGATAACTTTGGACCAATAAAAGTTCCAAGTGGAAAATTATTCTTTTTAGGAGATAATCGTAATGCAAGTTTAGATTCCCGTTATTTAGGCTTTATTGATGAGAAAGATGCCGTAGGACGGGTAATTTACCCTAGAAACTA
Source organism: Chryseobacterium sp. GVT01B (assembly GCF_019970045.1). Lineage (GTDB taxonomy): Bacteria > Bacteroidota > Bacteroidia > Flavobacteriales > Weeksellaceae > Chryseobacterium. Next base: position 38,781 of record NZ_JAHXYI010000011.1, on the reverse strand, counting down.
GATTATATTATTATGCAAAATATTTTATTACCGGCATTTTATTTGCCCCCAATTTCATGGTTTTCAGTATTGTTAAATCCTGAGAATGAAATTACATTGGAACAGTTTGAAAACTTTCCCAAACAGACTTACAGAAACAGAGCAAACATCTATGGAGCCAACGGAAAATTGTCCTTGATAATTCCTATCCATCATAACGGGAAAAGAGAATTTAAAGATGTTGAAATCTCTTACCGTGAAGATTGGAGATCCCTTCATTGGAAATCAATCAAGACGGCATATCAGAGTTCTCCTTATTTTGAATACTATGAAGATAAGTTCAGAAAAATATTTGAGCTTCAGGAAAAATACCTTCTTGATTTTAACCTTAAAGGGATAGAAATCATCCAACAGATATTGAAAACAGAAAAGGCACACTCTTTGAATGAAGAATATATCAAAAATCCTGAAAGTATTAATTTCAGAGAAAAGTTTTCGGCAAAACTTCCATCAGAGTTTCAAATGGAAGAATATTACCAGACATTTTCTGATAAATTAGGCTTTTTGGAAGACCTTTCGGTTCTTGACCTTATTTGTAATAAAGGTCCTGAATCGCTGGTGTATATAAAAAATATAAAACAATCATATTAGCATACAATCGCTATTAGTGAAATTTCAGTATAGAACAGAAGAAGTTGGTGATTGGTGTATCTTTTTAAAAAAATAAATTTCAACATATGAAAAAGGTATTATTAGCTGCAGTTTTTTTAGCAGGTTTTAGTTTCTCTTTTGCACAGGAATCTAAAGCTAAAAGTATTGATCCAAACGAAGATAAAGATCTGATGACATGGTATCATAAAGATTTTGCAACTTCAAAAGTATATGGGGTAAATACGGCAAATGCTTATAAATACTTAGAATCTAAAGGGCTGAAGCCTAAAACCGTTGTAGTAGGAGTTTTGGATAGTGGAGTACAGGTAGACCATCCCGGATTGGTAAATAACCTTTGGTCAAACCCTAATGAAATTCCCGGAAATGGTAAAGATGACGACGGAAACGGATACATTGATGATGTACACGGTTGGAACTTCATAGGAGGTAAAAACGGTGATGTTGATATCGATAATATGGAAGTCACAAGAGTCGTTGCCAAATACAAACCTGTTTTTGAAGGAACTGATTCCACTAAAAATAAAGCAAATCAGGCTCAAATGAAAGATGAGTTTGATATGTATATGAAGGCCAAAGATATGTTCAATAAGAAAAGTATCGAGGCTCAACAGAATTTCAGAACCTATTCTATGCTGAACGAGCTGATTCCTAATATGGTAAAATTATTAGGAGGTAAGCCTGTAACCGCTGAGACACTCTCAGCAATTAAAGCCCCTACAGATCAAAAAGATGCAATCGCACTGGAATTCCTTGGTCAGATTTCTCAAAGCCCTGAATTCAAAGGAAAATCTTCCGCTGAATTTGAAAAAAAGATGAAGGAAGAAATGAAAGAGGCAATAGACCATTTTGCTCCGGCAGCAAAACAATATGACCTTTCCTATGATACCAGAAAAGAAATTGTAGGTGATAACTATGATGACTATTCTGAAAAAAGCTATGGTAACAATCATTACGAAGGACCGGATGCAGAACATGGAACTCACGTAGCAGGAATTATCGCAGGATTGCCGCAAGGAAAAGAAATTCAGCACGGTGTAGCTTCAAAAGTTGCTAAGATCATGTCTGTAAGAACAGTTCCAAACGGTGATGAAAGAGACAAAGATGTAGCTAACGCCATCAGATATGCAGTAGATAACGGAGCAAAAGTTTTAAATATGAGCTTCGGGAAACCTGTTTCTCCAGGTAAAAATGTAGTTTGGGATGCTTTTAAATATGCTGAAGATAAAGGTGTGCTTTTAGTAAAAGCTGCCGGTAACGAAAATGAAGATGTTGCAGAACATTTGGCATATCCTACCAACTTTAAAAATGTTACTGATGAAAAACCATTTGTGAGCAATGTTCTTGTAGTAGGAGCAAGTACCAATAAAAACAGTGCTTTAAGAGCTGATTTCTCTAACTACAATAAAAAAATGGTGAATGTTTTCGCCCCGGGTGAAGAAATTTATTCTACCGTTCCTAAAAACGAATACAAATACCTTCAGGGAACTTCTATGGCTTCCCCTGTGGTAGCTGGAGGAGCTGCAGTTTTATTAGCATATATGCCGGATCTGAAACCTTATCAGATCATTGAAGCACTTGTGAAAAGCAGCAATGCAAGTACTGCAAACGGATTCACAGACCAATCACAGGCAGGAGGTGTTATCGACCTGAAAAAAGCTGCAGAATATGCCTATACCAATTTCTACAAAGGAAAGCCGTCAAGCACTGCTAAGCCTTCGAAATCCGTAAAAAAGGCTGTTAAAAAATAATTTATCTCCCTGTTTTTAAGGAGAAACCATAAAAAGTCCGAATTTTTTCGGACTTTTTATTTTTTATTTTAAATTTTGGCACGGTTTTTTGTAACTTTATAGTAACAAAATAATAAACAACAAAATGAAAAAGTTACTACTTGCAGGGATGTTGGGAACATCACTTTTTGCAGTTTCGTGTTCCTCTGTTAACAAAGCAGCTACATCTCAAAATCAAAGAGCCGACTTCCTGAAAATGAAAGGAGACTGGCAGATTGTAAGCATAGATTATGATAAAGGTTATAAAATTAAACCTTTTGACGAAGGTGCAGACGCACAGTGTTTCGTGGGAAGCCACTGGAGACTGATTCCTAATAACTGGACAGGAGCGTATACTTTAAATGGTGGTGGAGATTGCCCGGCAATTACACAACCTATCAAATTTGAAGTAAAAGGTGGTAATACGTTTATGTTTAAAAAAATTGCTTCGGGTACTAAAGCAAAACAAAATACTGCAGGGTATACAATGACGTTAATCAACCAGGCTACAGATCAGTTTTCACTTGAGCAAGATGTTCCTTTTGAAGGAGGTAATGTAAAAGTAGTTTACAACTTCCAGAGAACAGGAATGAAATAATTTATCAACATAAAAGATCAAAAAAATGAATTTTAATAAAACATACGTAGGAGCCCTTTTCTTGTCATCAGCATTATTATTGACAAGCTGTGAGGCAGTTCAGAATTCAAATCACCAACAAAGAGGTACAGCAGTAGGTGTTGCTTCAGGAGCAGTACTTGGAGGTATCCTGGGTAACAATGTAGGAAAAGGAGGAAACGGAGCTATTGGTGCTGTATTAGGTGGTATTATCGGTGGTGTAGCTGGTAATGTTATCGGTAACAAAATGGATAAGCAGGCCAGAGATATTAAAGAAACTTTACCAGGTGCTCAGGTAGAAAGAGTAGGAGATGGTATTAAAGTAACAATGAATGAAAGCATCGTTAACTTTGCATTTGACTCTTCAAACCTTACTTCTGTTGCACAGACTAACCTTGATAAGCTGGCTGAAGTATTAGTAAACAACCCTGATACCAATATCAATATCTACGGACACACAGACAGCGTAGGTAAAGACGCTTACAACATGGCACTTTCTCAAAGAAGAGCTGATGCTGTAAAAACTTATTTAGTAGGAAAAGGAATTGCATCAAGCAGAATGTTCACAAAAGGTGAAGGTAAAAATATGCCGGTTGCAAGCAATGATACTGATGAAGGAAGAGCTAAAAACAGAAGAGTAGAGTTTGCGATCACTGCAAATGAAAAAATGATTAATGATGCCAAGCAAGGGCAGTAATTAATTTTACATATAAATATTTTCGTAAAAGACCGCCCCGGCGGTTTTTTTTGTATTTTTATGCTAGAAATTTTGAATTTATTATTTTTGTACTTGAAACAACATAAATGAAGAAATATTTAAAGCTGCTCCGTGTAGAGCAATGGGTGAAAAACCTTTTTGTATTTGTCCCTCTTTTCTTTTCAGGTAATATTACCAACATTGATCTGCTTACCAAAAGCATTTTCGCATTTGTTATATTTTCGCTTGCGGCAAGTGTTGTGTATATCCTGAATGACTACAATGATATCGAAGCAGACAGAAAACATCCTGAAAAAAGGAGAAGACCCTTAGCTAGTGGAGCTATTTCAAAAGCAACAGCTATAGGAATTCTTATCGGTCTGGTCATTACAGACATTATTCTTGTATTTTTCACACAGCTCTATTTCCATGAGTTGCTTTGGAAGTTTGCCATCATCATAGGTTTCTATGTGGTGATGAATCTGGCATATACATTTAGACTGAAACATGTTCCTATCATTGATATTTTTATTATCGCTATAGGATTTGTACTGCGTGTATTGGCTGGAGGTTATATTACAGGAATCAGTATTTCACAATGGGCTATTCTTTTAACGTTTGTATTGGCACTTGTACTGGCAATTGGAAAAAGAAGAGGAGAATTGATCAACGCACAGGTTTCAGGAAAAACAAGAAAAGCATTGGATGGGTATAATGTTCAGTTTGCAGATATTGCATTATCCATTTCTATTACACTGGCTATTGTGTGCTACCTGATGTTTACCCTGTCACCGGAAGTTCAGGAAAGATTCCATGAAAGAGTTTTTTATACGGTGATTTTTGTGGTTTTTGCCTTATTAAGATACCTTCAGCAGACCTTGGTTTACAACAGAACGGAATCTCCTACAAAAATTGTGTACCGGGATCGCTATATACAAGTTACCCTGATACTCTGGGTAGCTGCATTTTTAATTCAAATTTATTTTAAGAAATGAAGCCGAATTTCACACAGAAAGTTACAAACTGGGGTAATTTCCCGGTAGTGGAGAAAGAAATGAGATCAGAGGACAGTTTCAAAAAAATAAAAGAATTTGTACTCAATCACAACGAGATTATTGCCAGAGGAAACGGAAGATGCTATGGAGATGCTTCGTTGGGAGAATCTATATTTTCAACAAAAAAATTAAATAAGTTTATCAATTTTGACCGTTTAAACGGAGTGATAGAATGTGAATCCGGAGTGCTGCTTTCAGATGTTCTGGAAATTGCTGTCCCACAGGGATATTTTCTGTATGTTACCCCGGGGACAAAATTTGTATCAGTAGGAGGTGCTATAGCTTCCGATGTTCATGGAAAAAACCACCATGCAGAAGGATGTTTCTCAGAATATGTGATTGAATTTAAACTCATGACTGAGAGCGGGGAAATTATTACCTGTTCCAGAGAAGAAAATTCAGAGAAGTTCTGGGCTACCATTGGTGGAATGGGACTTACAGGGATTATTCTTACGGCAAAATTTAAGCTTAAAAATATAGAATCCGCATACATTCGTCAGGAAAGTATCAAAGCAGATAATCTGGATGAAATCTTTAAACTGTTTGATGAAAGTGAAAACTGGACTTACACCGTTGCATGGATCGATTGCCTTCAGAAAGGAAAAAACATTGGAAGAAGTATTCTGATGAGAGGTGAGCATGCCTTTCAACATGAGCTTCCCCAGAAGTTTTCGAAAACTCCTTTGAGATTAAAGAAAAAATTATCACCTACAGTTCCTTTCTATTTTCCGGGATTTGTGCTGAATGCCCTTACGGTAAAAATATTCAACTGGCTTTATTATAAAAAACAGTCCAAGAAGGAAGTTAAGAATTTTATTGATTACGAAACATTTTTCTATCCTTTGGATGCTATTAATGATTGGAACAAAATCTACGGAAAATCCGGTTTTATACAATATCAGATGGTGATTCCTAAAGAAGCGGGAAAAGAAGGGATGAAAAGAATCCTTGAGACGATCGCGAAAAGCGGAAACGGATCATTCCTAGCAGTTTTAAAACTTTTTGGAAAACATAATCCGGAGGCTTACAACTCATTCCCGGTGGAAGGGTATACACTGGCTTTGGATTTTAAAGTCAATTCAAAACTGAAAAAACTGGTAGACCAGCTTGATGCAATTGTTCAGGAGTTCGGAGGAAGAATTTACCTTACCAAAGACAGTATGAGCAGATCATCGCTTACCAATTATCTGAAAAATATTCAAAATCCTAAATTTGTGTCTTTACAGCACAAAAGAATCATAAACAACAACTCATAATGATAGTTTTGGGAAGCACATCTGAAGTGGCACAAGCTTTTGTGGAAAAAGCACTTCAGGAAGGAGAAAAGTTTGAAAAAATCTATCTTTTTACCTCAAATAAAGAAACTACAGAACGGTTCGCAAGGCATATTGATGTGAAATTTCTGCAGCAGGCGGAAGTCATTGAACTGGATCTGACCAAAGAAATTGATTACAACAGATTTGATAATATCAATTCAAATGTATTATTTTGTGCCGTAGGATATTTGGGAGAAGGAACGGAAGAAGGACTGTATGATAACAGAAATACGGAACGGATCATAGACATTAATTATTCAAAATTGGTTCCTGTAATGAACTATTTTGCTCATAAATTTGAAAGCAGAAGATCCGGAACGATCATTGGGCTTTCATCAGTAGCAGGAGACAGGGGAAGACAGAGTAATTTTATCTATGGAAGTGCAAAAGCAGCATTTACAGCCTATCTGAGTGGTTTGAGAAACTACCTTTTTGATAAAAAAGTACACGTTCTTACGATAAAACCTGGGTTTATGGCAACTAAAATGACTGAAGGTCTGCCTTTAAATCCGAAACTGACAGCAACACCGAAACAAGCGGCTGCCTGTATTTATAAAGCCTTTAAAAAGGAGAAAAACGTGGCATATGTTTTGCCGGTTTGGAGTATTATTATGATGATTATCAGAAATATACCTGAATTTATATTCAAAAAATTAAAGCTTTAAATAGAAAATGAAAAAATTGTATTGTTTTGATTTTGACGGAACTTTGACCTATAAGGATACTATGTTTATGTATCTTAAATTCTACGATTCTACAAGATACCGGATACAATTTTTAAGACATGTACCCCTCTTTATCCTGTTGAAATTAAAGCTTGCCGAAACGGAAAAAGTGAAAAAAAGTTTTATCGGATCTATTTTAAAAGGACAGACTCAGGAAAAGATTGAAATGAAGTCTAAACAGTTTTTTGAACTTCACTATCCTAAAATTGTGAGGGAAAATGCATTAGACTTTATAAAAAATATCGATAGGAATAATACACAAAGTTTATTGGTAACCGCTTCCTTAGATATTTGGGTAAAGCCTTTCGCTGAGGAACTTAAAATGGAGCTTGTTTCTACGCGGGCAGAGTTTAAGAACGGAATTTTTACAGGAAATTTTGTAGGAAAAAACTGCAATGGGAAAGAAAAACTGGTAAGAATTAAAGAAGAAATAAACAATTCTAAGTACGATAAAATTATTGCATTTGGGGATACCTCAGGAGATCGGCCAATGTTGAAATGGGCAAATGAGGGACATTACCAATTTTTTCACTAATTTTGGGAGATAAAATTGTAAAAAATGAAAAGCCTGTTAATTGCATGTGCAGTAATCTTTATGAGCTGTGCAAGCACTTCATCTCAGAAGTCTTCTGCTGTGCAGGGAAATACTGAACTCCTTGTTTCTGAATCTCAGGGAGGAACTGATAAACCTGGTTTTAAGATAATCAATGACGAAAAAGAGTTTCGTAATATTATCCAGGGAAGTTTTGGTATCGCAGATCTGGGAAAAGAATCTTATATCAAATATCCTCAGTTTCCGAAAAATAAGAAAGTCGTTTTATACAATTTGGGAACCTTCAGATCAGGAAGCCACAAAATTGAAGAAGTCAAAGGAGTAACTGTGAAAAATCAGATTCTCTACGTAGAAGTTCCGGCCGGAGAACCTTCTGGTGGAATGGAAATTCAGGTGATCTCCAGCCCATGGTTTATTTTCACTGTTCCCACAGATTACAAGTTTACCTCCGTAGAATTAAAATATTCAAAATAATAATGGATAAAGTATATTTAGATAATGCCGCAACCACTCCGCTTGCAGAAGAAGTTATAGATGCAATGGTGGGCACTATGAAGATGAATTTCGGAAACCCGTCTTCAACGCACAGCTTTGGACAGGAAGCAAAAATCCTTATTGAAAATGTAAGAAGACAGGTTGCAGACTATCTTCATGTAACTCCTGCTGAAATCATTTTTACTTCTTGTGGAACCGAATCCAACAATATGATCATCAAATCCTCGGTAGAACACCTTGGAGTAGAAAGAATCATCAGCTCTCCCCTGGAACATAAATGTGTTTCTGAAAGTATTCTGGACATGAAAAGCAGAAAAGGAGTAGAAGTGAACTACATTCGTCCGAATGAAAAAGGAGATATTGACCTTACGAAATTAGAAGAGCTGTTAAAAGCTTCAGATAAAAAAACGTTGGTAAGCTTAATGCACGCCAACAACGAAATCGGAAATATCATCAATCTTAAACAAGTTGCCCAGCTATGTAAAGAGCATAATGCACTTTTCCACTCGGATACTGTACAGACTATGGCTCATATGAATCTTGATTTTTCTGAGATTCCTGTAGACTTTGCTTCCTGCAGTGCCCATAAGTTTCACGGGCCAAAAGGAGCGGGATTTGCATTTATCAGAAAAGCAACAGGTTTAAAAGGAATCATTACCGGAGGGCCTCAGGAAAGAAGCCTTAGAGCCGGAACCGAAAATGTGAGTGGTATCGTAGGATTGGGTAAAGCACTAGAGCTTTCTCTGAACCATATGGATGAATATACCAACCATATGCAGGATATTAAAAATTACGCAATCGAAAGACTTTCTGCCGAAATCGAAGGAATTAAATTCAATGGAAGAAGTGCTGAAAAAGAAAACAGTCTTTATACAGTTTTAAGTGCGTTATTGCCATACAAAAATCCATTGATAGGACTTCAGCTTGATATGAAAGGAATTGCGATTTCTCAGGGAAGTGCATGCTCATCAGGAGCTTCAAAACCTTCAATGGTGATGATGATGGTGCTTTCTGAAGACGAAATGGATCATTGTACGCCATTGAGAATTTCTTTCAGTCATATGACGACTAAAGCGGATATTGATACATTAGTGAATGCTTTGAAAGAAATTTCAAGTGACTATACTATAGAAAAAACTAATGTTGAGCATAGATAGTCTTGTGCGCTAAATATCGTAATTTTGAACATCTGATAAAGGATTAAAAGAAAAATAATATTAATTAAAATAAAAGAAACAAAAATGGCTTTAGAAATTACAGACAGCTCATTTCAGGATACGGTTTTAAAATCAGACAAACCTGTATTAGTAGACTTCTGGGCAGTATGGTGCGGACCATGCAGAACTTTAGGACCAATCATCGAAGAAGTTGCTTCAGATTTTGAAGGAAAAGCAATCGTTGGGAAAGTGGATGTAGATAACAACCAGGAGATTTCTATGCAGTATGGTATCAGAAATATCCCTACAGTTCTTATTTTTAAGAACGGAGAAGTAGTAGATAAATTAGTAGGTGTAGCTCCAAAAGAGGTAATCGCTGAAAAATTAAGCGCTCACTTATAAAAAAATAAGTTTGATAATGAATGCCTTCCAGTATTGGGGGGCATTTTTTCTAAAATAATTTGCAGATAACAAAAAAAGGTGTAATTTTGCAACCACGAAAAAGAAACGACGTTCTTTAAAAAAATGATCCGGTAGTTCAGCTGGTTAGAATGCCGCCCTGTCACGGCGGAGGTCGCGGGTTCGAGTCCCGTCCGGATCGCATAAGTTTTCTCAATTTACCTTTAAAAAAATTGATCCGGTAGTTCAGCTGGTTAGAATGCCGCCCTGTCACGGCGGAGGTCGCGGGTTCGAGTCCCGTCCGGATCGCATAAGTTTTCTCAATTTCTTTAAAAAAATTGATCCGGTAGTTCAGCTGGTTAGAATGCCGCCCTGTCACGGCGGAGGTCGCGGGTTCGAGTCCCGTCCGGATCGCAGAAGTTTTTCTCAATTTACTTTAAAAAAATTGATCCGGTAGTTCAGCTGGTTAGAATGCCGCCCTGTCACGGCGGAGGTCGCGGGTTCGAGTCCCGTCCGGATCGCAACTACCATATGAAAGTAGTATAAAATACTGTAAAACGTATGTTTTACAGTATTTTTTTTTGTTTTATATGGGGTTCAAAAAGTGGGAAATTGATCAGGTACAAAACGTTGGAAGGGAAATAGTATCCGTATATCGCGGTTGGTTTGCAAACCTTTTTAATGTTTTTATTTTTGGAAATTTGTTTCAAAATGTTAATTTATATTTTAAATAAAAATTAACTTGTAGTACTAAAAATATTAATAATAATTGTTACCTTCGCCCAATAATAAAAGCCACTGAGTGTTGAATTAATGAAAATGGTATTTTAGGTTTATTTGTATATGGGGGACATTTTTAAAATCAGGGAGTTAAGGTATATACCCAGATGGTCGGTTTTTTTTATCGACATCTCAGTCATTTTCTTTTCTGTTTTAATTTCATATTTGTTCTTAAAAAGTCTGAAGGTAAAACTTAACTTTATTGAGTATCAAAATGAAAAAATATTTTCAGTAATTATTGTTAATATTCTGTTTATACTCCTGTTCAAAACATACGCGGGAATTATAAGGCACTCTACTTTTTTTGATTTTTGTAAAATTTTATGGTCTTCGGGTTGTGCTCTTATTACATTACTGGGACTTAATTTTATATCCGGACTGGCATTGGGTAAGCCTGTTTTTTTATATCCGGTTCTGTTTTTATTTTTCTTGATTTCTATTTTTCTGATGTTCTTTTTCAGAATGATAACCAAACAGATTTTTTCAATATTTATTTCTAAAGATGTTTCGTCCAAGGAAAGGGTTGCTGTTGTAGGGATAGGAGGTGCTTCTGTCTCATTAGCGAATGCTATTATTCATAATCCCGATCATCCATACCAGCTGGCAGGATTTATTAGTGCGAGGTCAGATTCTAAGAAAGCAATGCTGCTAGGTCATAAGATTTATAATAAAAAGCAGTTTCTTAAAAGCGATAATCTGAGAGAACAGTTTGATGCGGTTTTGATCAAAGATATGATGACAAAGCGGGAAATGGAAGAATGGACAGCCCTTGCATTGGATAATGGGTTGAAAGTGTTAAAAGCGCCTGTAGCCAGTATAATAAAGGAAGATGATGTTGTAAGAGGTATTCGCCCGCTTAAGATTGAAGATTTACTCAATCGCCCGGCCATTAAAATAGAAGGGGAAGAGGTAAGAAGTTTCCATGTTAATAAAACTATTTTAGTAACCGGAGGAGCCGGGTCTATAGGAAGCGAAATTGTAAGGCAGGTATCTCAATTGAATTCATCGCTTATTGTGGTAGTTGATCAGGCGGAATCTCCTTTATATGAATTGCAGCTTGAATTGTTGGAGAGATTCCCGAACCAAAAATTCAAATTTGTACTGGCGGATATTTCAAACTATTCCAGAATCGAAAAACTATTTGATGATCATCAGTTTTCAATAGTTTATCATGCTGCAGCATACAAACACGTACCTTTAATAGAAGATAATCCTCATGAAGCTATTTTTGTGAACATTGGAGGAACTAAAAACTTAGCTCTTTTATCAAAAAGATATAACGTTAATCGTTTTGTAATGGTATCTACAGATAAAGCGGTAAACCCAACTAACGTAATGGGAGCTTCTAAAAGGGCTGCTGAACTTTTTGTACAGTCATTGCAAAATTCTTCTGGGAACACAACAAAATTTATTACCACGCGTTTTGGAAATGTACTAGGGTCTAATGGTTCTGTAATACCACATTTTAAAAAACAAATCGAAAAAGGAGGTCCTGTTACAATTACTCATCCTGATATTATTCGTTATTTTATGACTATTCCGGAAGCCTGCGAACTGGTACTTCAGGCAGGCACAATGGGACAAGGCGGTGAGATTTATGTTTTTGATATGGGTAAACCTGTTAAAATCCTGGATTTGGCAGAAAGAATGATCAAATTATCAGGGTATACACCGGGTGTTGATATTAAAATTGATTTTATAGGCTTAAGACCTGGTGAAAAGTTGTATGAAGAGCTTTTAACTGATAATTCCACAACTATTCCTACTCATCATGAGAAAATTATGATATCCAGAGACCCATTAATGGAGTTTGAAGATATAGATACTTTGTGTCAGCAGATTATTATGTCAGCAATGAATAAGGATAATTTACAAATCGTGAAAATATTAAAAATCATTGTACCGGAATTTATAAGCAATAATTCTGAATTTGAAGTTTTGGATAAAATATCTGAACATGAAGTATATAAGTAAAGTATATAAATGAAATCAATGAAAAAAATAGTGGAAAATAATATTTTTCGTTATTTTATTTCCAAACGGAATGAAAATTGCTAGAAAAAGAATTGATTTAAATAGAGGTGTAGAAATACACTTCACATCAGTAAAAACTAATACCATAGAATCTTAAATAAATTGAAGTTAACTCAAGTAGACTTAGAACAAAAACATATGAATAAAACTATTATTGCATATATATTACTGTTATCGCTTACTTTACTATCATGTAGACCAAAGCAAAATATGGTATATATATCGAAACATAATATGGAAGAGGAAGTTGCAAAAGCAAAGTTCCAGGGCTTACATATTCAGGAAGGGGATGTACTTTTAATTCTTGTTTCTGCACTGGATGAAGTTGCAGTAAAGCCATTCAATCTTAATACAACAAATAAGGTAGGGAGCACTTCAAATGCCGGAATAAATCAATATGCGCAACCAAGTGAGTATTTGGTAAATGAGGAAGGAAACATATATTTCCCTGTAATAGGGAATGTATATGCTAAAGGAATGACACAAATACAGCTGAAAAATGACCTTGAGGCCCGACTTAAAAGATATCTTACAGATCCTATGGTGAGTATTACTCTGAAAAATTTCAATGTGAGTATCTTGGGTGAAGTTAAAAATCCGGGTCAGAAAGAAAGTGTTTCTCAAAAGATTAACATCTTTCAGGCATTAGGTCTTGCCGGTGATATGACAGATTTCGGAGACCGTACCAATGTAAAGCTTATCCGTACGGGGGATGATGGTACTGATCAAATTGCAAATGTTGACCTTACCAGATCTGATATTGTAAGCTCTCCGTACTATTATATGAAACAAAATGACATATTATATGTACAGCCGGACAAAAACAAACAGGTTCAGGCTAACTCGAATCCAAACAGAGCGCTGACATTCCAGATCATTGGTGCATTATTAACTGCGGGTACGCTTATTATTGCTTTAACACGAAGATAAAATATGCAGAAGATAGAATTTCAGGAAAAGGAAGATAGTTTGAATCTAAAAAAAGTTATCTCTCAATATCTATATAAATGGCCATGGTTTATTGGCTCTATTTTAGTTTTTGTTATAGGAGCTTATATCTATCTTAGATACAGTGTTCCTCAATATCAATCAACAACTACTCTTAAGTTTGATAAAAAAGAAAATAATCTTTCCTCGGCATTGTCTGATCTGGAGAATCTTGGGATGGGCTTAGGTAATGCTGATGAGCTAAAAAGTGAGGGAGCTGTTGTCACCTCACGACCTATCCTCATGGAGGTTGTAAGAAATCTTAATCTTAGTGTAGAATATTTCAATACAGGAGAAATTAAAGATTCACAACTATTTAGTAAAATCCCAGTTGTTGCAAAAGTACTATCATATAATAACAATGAGAATTTTAAATTTTCAGAATATACAATGATGGACTTAAAGGGTGATGAGTTTATGCTTCAGAATGAAAAAAAGGTAACTTTTAAAGGTAAATTCAATACTCCTTTGAACTTAGATTTTGGAATAGTAATGTTTCAGAGAAATTCTGCTTTTCCTTTTAAATCAAAATATAAAATAGTTTTTTGGAATCCCATTGAGAAAGTAAAAAAATTAGAGAAAAAGGTTGAGATAAATTTACCAGATGAAAAAGCAATGTTAATGGAGATAAATCTGATAGGGTCCCTTCCTGAGAAATCGGAGGCTATTCTTAATGAGGTGACTAAGCAATATAATCTGGACGGTCAAAAAGATAAAAATTTACAAGCTCAGAATACTCAGGAATTCATTGATAAAAGACTGGAAGTGATTACTAAAGATCTTTCAGGTGTGGAAAATCAAAAAGAAGATTTTGAAAACCGTAATCGTATTGTAGACATTCAGGCACAGGCAGAACTGGCATTACAGAATACAAGTGATAATACTAAAGTTCTCCTTCAGCAGCAGGCTCAGCTTGACCTTCTGAATTCACTTTCAGGAGAGGCTTCAAAAGGTAATAACCAGCTTATGCCATCCAATCTTGGGTTGAATCCTTCTCTTGAACAAACAATATCTCAGTATAATTCACTGATTATCAACAGGAATAAAACCCTTAAACAAGCAACCAATGAAAACCCTGCTATTATCGAAATGAACAGGGAAATTGCTTCTTTAAAGGATGTAATCCGTGATAATATCCGTGAGCAGAAGCAGACAGTACAGACAGGTATTTCTCAGTTGCAGAACCAGATCAATACTAACAACAGTATGATTGAGAAAGTTCCAGGACAATCTAAAGTCTATAGAGGAATTGAGCGTCAGCAAAATCTTAAAGAACAGTTATTTTTATTTCTCCTTCAAAAGAGAGAAGAAAATGCAATCAATTTATCTGTAAATGTACCGAAAGCTAAAATTGTAAACCCTGCATTTACAGAGGATATTCCTGTATCCCCTAAAAAAGATATTATCCTTTTAGGAGCCTTATTACTTGGTGTATTATTTCCTTTTGCAGTTTTATACTTCCTTTTCATGCTGGATGATAAGATTTATACCAGAGATGATATTAAAGAACGTTCAGAATTGGGTGTATTGGTAGATATCCCTTCACTTAAGGATAATGAAAACCATTTGATACAGAAAAACGACTTTTCCGAGTTGGCTGAAGCCTTCAGGGTACTTGTTTCCAATTTGAAATTTGTATTGCCGGTAAAAGATACAGCTAAAGTGGTTATGGTAACTTCTTCGGTAAAAGGAGAAGGGAAAACCCTGGTTTCTGTGAATCTTGCGCTTACTATTGCCAATAAAAATTCAAGAGCACTTCTGATAGGTTCTGATATTCGTAACCCGCAGATCCAGCGATATGACAGTGAGCCAACCAAAAGAAAAGGTCTTACAGAATATTTATATGATAATTCTGTAAATGTTGAAGAACTTATTCATACATCTACTACCAATCCATCATGTGATGTCATTTATGCCGGGGCAATTCCTCCTAACCCTCAGGAGCTGCTTTCTAACGGAAGATATCAAAAACTTATTGAGGAAATGTCTTCTCAATATGCTTATATAATTATAGACTCTGCACCACTTATGCTGGTTTCAGATACTCTTAGTATCGTTGATACGGCAGATGCAACATTATATGTTGTAAGATCTGGGGTATCAAGAAATATTTTGATCGATTTTGCTAATGATCTGGTGAAAGATTCTAAGTTGACGAATGTATCTTTTGTTATTAATGATGTTTCTAAACGTGCAGGAGGTTATGGATACAACTATAGTTATGGATATGGCTACAGTCAAGCAAATGATAAAAAAAGTTGGTGGAGCAAAATTTTCAAATCATAAAAATGAATAAAATTTTAATTACAGGTGGAGCGGGTTTTATCGGTTCTAACTTAACAGAGTATTTTTTAAATAAAGGTTATTATGTAGTGTGCTTGGACAATTTTGCAACAGGACACCGTCATAATATTGAACTTTTTCTTGAAAATCCAAACTATCAGCTTATCGAAGGAGATATCCGTGATTTGGAAGTTTGTCAGAAAGCAGTGGAAAATGTAGATTATATTCTACATCAGGCTGCACTTGGTTCAGTTCCCAGATCTATTAAGGATCCTATTACAAGTAACGATGTGAATGTTTCAGGATTTTTAAATATGCTGACTGCTGCACGTGATGCCAAAGTAAAGCGTTTTGTATATGCTGCTTCCTCATCTACCTATGGTGATTCTACATCATTACCTAAAGTGGAAGATGTTATCGGAAGACCGCTATCACCATATGCCATTACCAAATATGTGAATGAATTGTATGCAGATGTATTCGGAAAAACTTATGGGTTGGAGTGCATTGGCTTGAGATATTTTAATGTATTTGGAAGAAGACAGGATCCTAACGGAGCTTATGCTGCTGTGATTCCTTTATTCATAAAACAATTAATCAATCATGAATCACCGAAAATTAATGGTACAGGTGATTTTTCCCGTGATTTTACATACATCGACAATGTCATTCAGATGAATGAGCTGGCCATGCTTACTGAAAATCCGGATGCTGTGAATACAGTTTATAATACAGCAGTGGGTGATCGTACAACATTGAATGATCTGATCGGATATCTTAAAAAATATCTGAGCGAATTTGATGGTGAGATTGCCAACATTGATGCTGTCCATGGTCCGAACCGTATAGGAGATATTCCGCACTCATTGGCATCGGTTGAAAAAGCAGAAAAATTGTTAGGATATAAACCTAGCCATAATATAGATAAAGGCTTAAAAGAAGCAATCAACTGGTATTGGACAAATTTAAAGTAAACATTTTTTAATTGAATCTTTATGAAGAAAGAACATAAAATTGCTATTATAGGGCTAGGATACGTAGGATTGCCTTTAGCCCGTTTGTTTGCCACTCAATATCCGGTTGTAGGTTTTGATATCAATCAGAAAAGGATTGCAGAATTGAATACAGGAGTAGACAGTACTTTGGAAGTGGAAAATGAAGTATTGGAATCTGTATTAATTCAGAATAATCCTTTTAATCAGGGAATTGAAAAAGGATTATATTGTTCAGCTGATATCAAGGATATTCAGGATGCGGACATTTATGTTATTACTGTCCCAACTCCGGTGGACCAACATAACAGACCTGACCTTACTCCATTGTATAAAGCCTCAGAAACTGTAGGAAAAGTATTATCCGCAGGTGATATAGTGATTTATGAATCTACGGTATATCCCGGAGCTACTGAAGAAGAATGTATCCCTGTTCTAGAAAGAGTTTCAGGAATGGTCTTTAACAAAGACTTCTTTGCAGGATATTCTCCTGAACGTATTAATCCTGGTGATAAGGAACATACTGTTGAAAAGATATTAAAAGTTACTTCGGGCTCAACACCTGAAATCGGGGAAATAGTAAATAATTTATATCAGTCTGTAATTGTTGCGGGAACTCATTTGGCTCCGACAATCAAAGTTGCAGAAGCTGCCAAAGTAATTGAAAATTCACAAAGAGATATTAATATTGCCTTTGTAAATGAATTGGCAAAAATATTCAATCTTTTAGATATTGATACTCATGCAGTATTGGAAGCTGCAGGAACTAAATGGAACTTTTTACCCTTCAAACCAGGGTTAGTAGGAGGACACTGTATTGGTGTAGACCCTTATTATTTGGCTCAGAAGGCTCAGGAAAAAGGATATCATCCTGAAATTATATTAGCGGGACGCCGTCTTAATGATTCCATGGGACAATATGTAGCTTCTCAGTTATTGAAAACCATGATTAAAAATAAGGTGACGATTAATGGTGCTACAGTTTTAAATTTAGGAATAACTTTTAAAGAAAATTGCCCTGATGTACGTAATACGAAAGCAGTAGATGTGATTCATGGACTTGAAGACTATGCTTTACAGGTTACTACTTTTGACCCGTGGGCTAATCCTGATGAAGTAAAACACGAATATGGATTAGAGGTCGTGAATGAAATTCCACAGGAAAAATATGATGCTATTATCCTTACCGTTGCTCATAAACAATTCAATGATCTGGATTTAAAAAATCATTTAAAAGAAAATGGAATCATTTATGACGTAAAAGGAATCTTAGAAGAAAGTGATTCAAGATTATAAATAAATATGAAACTGAAATAAATATTTATTACTATAATAATGAATAGCAATACTTTACTAAAAAGTACATTAATATATACAGTTGGTAATTTTGGATCTAAGATTTTATCTTTTCTATTAATTCCTATTTATTCCTACTATCTTTCCAGAAAAGAATTAGGAGAATATGACTTAGTGCTAACAAGTGTCAATTTATTAGTTCCTTTTGTCTCTTTGCAGATGAATGAGGCCATTTATCGATGGTTTCTGGATAAAGAAAACGAAAAAGAAAATTACATTCATAATATATTTAAGCAGTGTAGTATTTTATTGTTGATTTCTTTTATCAGCTTTGAACTATTGCTTTACTTGGCAGGAATTTTTTATCATATTCCTTACCAGAAAGAATTATCACTGTTGATTATAAGTTCATGTTTATTGCCCTTTTTTCAACAAATATTAAGAGGGTTAGGGTTAACGAGATTCTATTCATTTATAGGAATTATAAATAGTTTTTTTATATTTTCTTTTAGTTTACTTTTCTTACTAACCGATATATTTCATGATAAGGTACAGGGGATATTTTATGCACTTTTTATCAGTAATTTTATTGCAATTTTATTGATGTTGTTCAAAGTAAGCTTTCTGTTTAAGAAATATGTTAGTATAAAAATCAACTATGCATTACAAAAGCAGATCCTATTTTATTCGCTTCCATTAATATTGAACTCCATAAGCTGGTGGGTAATTAATGCTTCAGACAGATATATTATTTTAAAATTTTTGACAATAGAGGATAATGGTATTTATGCTGTTTCTGCAAGACTTCCCGCTATTCTGACGATTTTTAATACCGTTTTTATGCTGGCCTGGCAGGATATGGCAATCTCCGGAAATGATCCTAATAATCCTTTTTTTTCAAAGCTGTTTAATAAATATATCGCTGTAAATATTGGCTTATCAACTATTTTAATAGCTGCAACTCCATTAATTACGGAAGTTTTATTTGATTCAAAATTTTATGAATCCTGGAAGTATGCTACTCTCCTGTATATAGGATCTTGTTTTTCTTCGATTTCCGGCTTTTTAGGTGCTATCTACCTGAAAACGAAATCAACGAAGGGAATTTTTATTACAAGTATGATAGGTGCATTGGTGAATGTATTTATTTCAATAGCTTTTATTAAGTATATTGGTCTTTATGCACCTGCTTTAGGAACATTTGTCAGCTTCTTCGTCATGTTTGTTATAAGATATAGACAAACTGCTGAGATTTTAAAATTAGATATAGATATTAAATCTTTCATCATACAGCTGTTGGTAGTTTTTAGTATAATTATATTGCTATACGTAAATAGTAGTCATTTAATTTCAATATCATTAACGGTATTGTCCTTACTTCTGTTCAGTTATTTTAATAAAGATATTTTTAAAAAAGTCTTTAATAAATTAAATTCTCTAAAAAAATAAATATGAATTCCAATAAAGAAAATATAAGACAATTAAAAAATATAATATCTGCTCAGCTTACTCCTCTCATTGATAATGATTTTATTCTGTTGGATATACCTAATCATAGAAATATTGGAGATTCTTTAATTTGGAAAGGAGAATTAGAGTTTTTTAAAACATTATCCCATAAGTGTATTGGGCAGTACAACAGATATACTTTCAAAAAAAGTGATATAAAATCTGAAAAGACTATTATTCTGTTGCATGGAGGAGGAAACTTTGGTGATATATATGAATCAAGTCAAAGTTTTAAAAGATACATCATTGAAAACTTTCCTGATAACAGAATTATTGTTCTGCCTCAAACGGTACATTATAATAATGAAGCAAATCTAAAAAGAGATTTTGCTATTTTTAACAATCATCGTGATCTTCATGTATTGGTAAGAGATCAGCCCTCATATGATACTTTAAAGGCTAATTTTAATGAAGAGAAATTAAAACTAGCACCAGATATGGCTTTCTTTCTGGATTTTGATGCTGATATTACAACTAATTCTTCTGAAACGAGAAAGAACTTATATCTGAACAGAACTGATGCCGAAGCAAGCAAAGATTCTTTTCAAAATGTTATTGAAGGTGAATATGATATAAAAGACTGGCCGACATATAACTCTTCTTCAAAGAGAATGAATACCATTACCAATTATGTAGAAGCTTTAGATGGTAAGCTTTCGAAAGTCATCAAGTATCTGCCTGCCTCTTCTTTAATAATTGATAATGCTTATGGGTTGAAAAAGAAGAATGGAATGGATTTGCATATCAACCGCGGAAAGGAGTTTATCAATCAATATCATAAAGTATATACAACCCGTTTGCATGGTTTAATCCTTAGTATCTTATTGGATAAAGAGGTTGTTATCCTAGATAATGTTTATGGGAAAAGTAAAAATTTTTACGATGCATGGCTGAAGAATTTTAATAATGTTAAACTTTATGTAAAGAATGAGTCCTAAAATTTCGGTAATTTTACCTGCATATAATGCTGAACAGTATCTTAGAACAGCGGTAGACAGTATCCTTGCACAAAGTTTCAAAGACTTTGAATTGTTGGTTATTAATGATGGTTCCATAGATTTTACAAAAGAAATCATATTAAGCTATAATGATGAAAGGATAAGATACATTGAAAATGAAAAGAATTTAGGATTAATAGAAACTTTGAATAAAGGAATCTTATTATCAAAAGGTGAATACATTGCTAGAATGGATGCTGATGATATATGCGATTCATCCCGTTTTCAAATGCAAATAGATTTCATGGAGAAGAATCCTGAATATATTATCTGCAGTTCATCCAGAAAGGAATTTGCCCATTCTATTTCTCATTTTCATCTTAGTGTACTTCCGGTTGATGATACATCAATTAGGATACATTCAATTTTCAGTACTCCTTTTACACATCCGGCAGTGATGTTCAGGGCTGGTATAATTAAAGAGAATAATCTTTTTTTTGAAAAGGATTATAAATATGCTGAGGACTATCAATTGTGGATTAAAATCCTGCAATATGGTAAAGGATATAATTTTAGAATGCCTTTGTTGTATTATAGAGATACACCCAATAGCCAAACCAATGTTGGAACCAGCCAGATAGAACAGAGAAAGAGAACAATATCTAATATTCAGCAGCTGGCTTTACAGCAACAGAATATTGTTTTAGACCAAAAAGAATTAGATTTTATTTATATTCTGTCTTTATCCGATAAGATTAGAAATATCAGTTTTGAAGACTTTTCAGTGGATTTTATTCTTTCCTTTTTTAAGAAATTGTCTTTAGCTCTGAAATCGAATTATCCGAATAATAAATTTAATGTTAATTGTGTTTTAGGTAAAAGATATCTTAAAATATTATTATTTAACTTAAAAAGGTTGCCATTTACTCAGTTAATGAAATTAACGTTTAGTAAATTAACTTTTTTTGGAATATATGAATTGATAAATGAAAAGATTAGAAGCTAATAATATTATTAGACATGGTATGAATGTTTTTATATACTTCCTTTTTGTATATAATGTATCATTTGTTTTTTTGCCATCTATACTTAGAACTAGAGTGCTTCTTGGGCTTCTTGGGCTTGCTTTTTTTTTGACTCAGGCCAAAATAACAATTCCTAAATCTTTTAGCCATATAATCGTTTTATGTTTCGCCTCAATATTACTAATAGTACTTACAACTGTTGTTAATAGCTATTTTGACCCACGTTTTATTGGAAATACTATACAGAATATTCTCTATTTATTTGGTGCTTATTATATGGTAATCCGAGTAAATATGAATAGGCTTTACGCATTGAAATTAATTGTTTTAGCAATCTTTTTGCACAATTTTTTGGCACTATTGATGTTTTTAAACCCTAGCCTGTTAGAGTTTGTTACTTCTATACAATCTACTGGAGATAAATTTGAATATGCATTAGGAAATGCTGTGAAATTTGGTACAAGATTTATCGGAATTGGTGCTGGAACATTTTTCTCAGGCGGTATTATCTCATCCATTGGAATGCTAATAGCAGCATATATAATTGATTCTTTAAAAAAAGGGAAATTATTATGGGTATTATTATATATTTTTATTTGCATTACTGGAATTTATATTGCAAGAGTAGCTTTCTTGGGAATCTTTTTATCTTTAGCATACCTGATTATTAGTTATATTCTAAAAAAAAATTATAATAATTTACCTAAAATTTTTATTTACTCAACTGTGTTTGGAGTAATTGCTTTTAGCTATTTATTGACAAATTTAGATAGCTTAATGGCTTCAAATTCTTTTCGGCACTCTTTTGAAGTATTTATAAACCTATTTTCTTCTGGAGAATTAAAAACAGATTCTACGGAAGGAGTAAAAGCGATGCTGATCTTCCCTTCTGAACTTAAAAGTATATTAATAGGGGATGGCCAGTTCTATTATGAGAATGGATCTTTTTATATGCATACGGATATCGGTTATTCCAGACTTGTATACTATTATGGAGTTTTTGGTATAATAATTTACTTTTCATTACATTTTTATATTCTAAGGTATAATTTAAAGAGATTCAAGCATGATAAAAGCTTTAAACTTTTACTTTGGGCATTAACTGTTTTATTAATAATCGGAAATTTTAAGGGTCTTTTAGATATCAACTGGATAATATTCATTTTTTATTGGTTGGCATTATATAAAATTAGAATAGAAAATGAAAATTTATCATATAATAAATAGTTTAAGATTTGGTGGTGCTGAAAGATTAGTAGTTGATCTTTGCACTGAATTATCTGAGGGAGGTTCAGACGAAATACACTTGTTATTATTAGACGATATTGATACATCTCTAAAAAAAGAAGTAGAAAATAATGGAAATATAAAAATTGAAGTAATTCCTTCAAAAAGCCTATACGACATCCGGATACCTTTTTTTATAAGTAGAATAGTAGCAGATGCGGATGTTATTCATTTACATTTATTTCCTACACTATATTGGGGAGTGCTGTACAAGCTTTTCTTTTCTGGAAAACAAAAAGTAGTATTTACTGAACATAGTACCGAAAATAACAGAAGATCTAAATGGTATTTTAAAAGAATAGAAAAATTTATTTACTCCAAACTAAATTTTATTATCTGTATTTCAGAATCCACAGAAAAAAATCTTATTCAGCATTTAGGATCTGAATTTAAGAAAAGTATGAAGATCATAAATAATGGTGTCAATCTGAGTAGATTTTATAATTCAGAAGCTTATTCCCGGACTGCATATAATTTATCTGACAAAGACTTCTTATTAATACAGGTAGCAAGTTTTAGAGCTGCAAAAGATCAACCTACCTTAATCAGAGCACTTACATTGTTACCGTCTCATGTAAAAGCAATTTTCATAGGAGATGGACCAGAGCTAGAAAACAGCAAAGAACTTGTTAAAAATAATGGGTTGGAAAATAGGGCCTTTTTTTTAGGTAATCAGGCTAATATCGCTGAACTCATCAAAATGAGTGATGTAGTCGTTGTATCATCACATTATGAAGGTTTTGGTATTGTAGCAGTAGAAGGTATGGCTTGTAAAAAACCTGTAATTGCCTCAAATGTACCAGGGCTTTCAGAAGTTGTTGCAGAATATGGAATATTATTTGATAAAGGTAAAGAAAAATGTTTAACTGAAGTAATTAATAAGTTAAATAAGGATGATGCTTTTTATAAGGAAGTATCAGAAAATTGTTATACAAGATCAAATTTTTTTTCTATTAAAGAAATTGCAAATCAATACAGAAAAATATATAAATTATGATAAAAACCATTAAGTTATTTTTTTATATAATCTTTCTATTTTCAATGAATTTATCTTGTGCTCAGGACAAATTCACATATAGAGAAGTACCGGATTCCTTTGTAAAAACAATGGACATTTCTTCATCAGTAAATCTTCTTAAAAAAAAAGCTTTTAAAGTTGCTGATATTCTTCCTCCAAATTACAAGAAGGATGGTTCTGAAGATTACACTATATATCTACAGAAAGCAATTGATGAAAATGCAATTGTATTATTACCAAATTTTCCTCTTTTAGTAAATGATAAAGGGATAAAACTTAATAACAATTCCGTTTTGTTGTTTGACAGTAGTTCTCAAATTAAGTTAAAGCCGACTGACAAAGGGGGGTATGCAATTATAAGTATTAATAATAAAAAAAATGTAAGCATATATAATGCAAAAATTATAGGTGATAGAAATGAACATTTAGGAACAAATGGCGAATGGGGAATGGGTATCAGCATCAATGATGCCGTTGATGTTAAAATATATAATGCTGTTATTAAAAATTGTTGGGGTGATGGGATTTATGTAGGAGGTAAGAATTTTTCAACTAATGTAAATGTTATTGGAGGTCTTATTGATAATAACAGGAGAAATGGAATTTCAATCATAGGTGGCGATAATATATTACTACAAAATTTAGTGATTTCTAACTCGAATGGGGCTAACCCTCAAACAGGTATTGATCTTGAGCCAAATACTCAGCAGAATAAGACACTAAATGTTACATTAAAATCAATCCTAACATTTAATAATAAATTAAACGGATTGTCCTTTTATTTAGATAATTTGAAAGGTGATATGGCTTCCAACAATGTTCAAATTTTGGTGGACGATTATAAAGATTTTTATTCTACAAATGGAATGTCTTATTCCAATCGAAAATCACAAACAAAAAAATCTTTAAATGGGAATATTATGCTTAATAATATTGATTTAAAATATAATGCGAAACCTTTTAGGTATTTATATAATAATTCTTCCTTGGATAATATTAATTTGAAGGTAACTGACTTTAAATCTGACCATAAAGATAATAAGGGGATCGTAACTGATTTACAAAAATTTTCACAGCAAAAAATAAAATACAATCAATAATTAATTTTGCTTTAAAATAAAGCATATAAAATATATTTATTTTATATAATATTAATTTTTTCCAAAAAAGTGATAATGGAAAGATTTTTGCTATGATACTATTGCTAAAAAAACTTAAAAATTGAATTAGAAATTTTTTAATATTTCTGAAATATTAAAAATATAATGAAATTGCTTATGAAACTTGAAAAACTAAAATATTCTGTAAACAATCAAATCATCTAATGTAAAATAGATGACATCAAGGTATTCAATTACCAAAAAATAGCTGGCGAAGGTGTGATATGATGCACATTTATCTCTCCGCAAAAAGCTGTCAAATCTCAAAAAACACGTAAACAAATCGGAAAATTAATGATTTTCCCGGACATTAATGATGCAATGTTAATCCAAAACTAGGTTCTGTTTGAAACAAGTTTTGGATTAATAGCAGTTCATAAATATTATATTGTCTTTTTTAAAATCACAATTAAGTGAATTGAAAGTAAATGAATAAAAACAACATCACAATAGATTTATGAGAAATTTATTAATTAGTTCTAGATTATATAGAAATAATAATAAAAATGGAAGAATTGAAAACTAAATTGATACGGATTACAACAGTGCCGCTTTCTTTAAAGATTTTACTGAAAGGGCAGCATCGGTTTATGTCAGAACATTTTGATGTAATAGGCGTTTCATCACCAGGTAAAGAGCTGGATGAAGTGAAAAAAGATGAAGAAATAGCTGTAAGAGCGATTGATATGTCTCGTAAGATTACTCCTCTTAAAGATATCAAATCTTTATGGAGTACTTATCGATTTTTAAGAAAGGAGAAACCCCAAATTGTTCATACTCATACCCCTAAAGCTGGTATTGTAGGTATGTTGGCAGCAAGAATGGCAGGAGTTCCTCATCGGCTACATACAGTAGCAGGTTTACCATTGATGGAGGTAACAGGCATGAAACGTCAGGTTCTAGATCTTGTTGAAAAATTAACCTATGCTTCTGCGACCCAGGTGTACCCAAATTCAAAAGGGCTGTCTGATTATATCATTGAGCACAAATATACAAACAAGTACAAGCTTAAAGTAATCGGAAATGGTTCATCAAACGGAATTGATACTTCATTCTTTTCACCCGAACAAGTTTCAGAAGATCAGAAAACTCTTCTAAAACAACAATTGAAAATAACAGACACAGATTTTGTTTTTGTGTTTGTAGGGCGTTTAGTGGGAGACAAAGGAATTAATGAACTGATAAAGGCATTTTCTGCTTTAAATAGGCAAGAAAATCAGCAGCGTTCAAAATTATTACTGGTAGGTCCTTTGGAACAAGAGCTGGATCCGTTATATCCGGAAACATTAAACGAAATAGAAAATAACCCGGATATTGCCTCTGTAGGTTTTCAGAAAGACGTTCGCCCTTATTTTGCAATTTCTGATGCACTAGTTTTTCCAAGCTATCGCGAGGGCTTCCCTAATGTAGTGATGCAGGCCGGAGCAATGGAATTGCCAAGTATAGTTTCAGATATCAATGGATGCAATGAAATTATTATAGAAAACGAGAATGGGGTAATTGTTCCTGTAAAAGACAGCGAAAGTCTTAGAGAAAAAATGGAGAAAATGATCTTAAACAAAGATTATTATCAGAAATTAAAAAAGAATGCACGACCGATGATTGAAGATCGATTCGAGCAGTCTGTGATTTGGAACGCTATATTAAGCGAATACAGGAAACTGATTAAAGAAAGTGAATTCCGCGCTTAAAATTAAATAGAATAATGTTTTAGAGTTATATTTTAAAATAATAAGAATGTTGATTTTGTGTGTGTTTATAATCGACTTTCTTAAATGTTCTAAGTAAAATCTTTAAAAAAAGATATTCAGAGCAGTTATATCTGAAATTTTTATATTTGAAAACGTGTATTTTACAAACAGCTTTAAAGAAAAGGAATAGGTTCCTTTGGAAAACCTAAAAAAAGCTATATATTTGCACCAGTTAAAAACAAGCACTCTTAGATTGTTTATGAAAGTGATTTATTTGATTACTTACTAAATAAGAGAGTATCTTAAAGCAGATGGATAGGACTTTCCTGAAAGTCAGAAGTTCAGTCCGGATTGTAAAAGTTTTGTCAATTTACTTTAAAAAATTGATCCGGTAGTTCAGCTGGTTAGAATGCCGCCCTGTCACGGCGGAGGTCGCGGGTTCGAGTCCCGTCCGGATCGCAAAAAGTCTTCTAGAAATAGGAGACTTTTTTTATTTATAAAAGATGGGATTATCGTAGAGATTGGTCGTCAGACAGAAACCTTTGCACATAGAATATAATCTTACTAAAAAAGGAAAGCCTGTGATTTCCTTTTTCAACAATTGGAAAGTCTGATATAAAACTTAATAATTATTTTATCCGAAGATAAAATAATTATTAAATAGCAAGCCGGTTCTGCTCACAACCGGCTTGCTATTTATTTGCATGAAGAATTCAAAGGGTTATTAAGATAATCCTTCCCCTGCGGAGGTTGCACAAAATAAGGTGTTCCATAAGTATTTCCCGAGCGGAAAAAATCGGTGGAGATTACCTGAGCACCACTGCTGAAAGCTGCTTTAGATCGCGTAAGATCATTGGTCTTGGCTTCATAGGTTTCAATATCTGATCTGGTTCTGACCATAAAACCCTGCTTTACCAGATCCTGTATCTCTTTCTGTCTTACGATGGCGTTATCCCGTAGTATAAACCCTGCAAAAGAATCATCAGGCTCACTGTTCAGGAACATAACTCTTTCTTTTAATGAACCATCTATGAGATAAGGATTATTTTTTGAAGATAAAGTTCCTGCGCTTCCGGGAAGCAGCATAAAAATGAATTTTCCTTTGCTGTCGTTCAGTTTAGGCCAGTTATTATTGGTTACAGCCTCTTTGAGTGTATGGTATTTACCCTGAACTTCTTTTGGAGTAATAATCTTGTCTCTTCCGAGGTATTTTACAATTTCTCCATCCAGATCATCATAAGCTTTTTTATCGAAAGAAAGGACTTTTGTACTGTTTTCAAGAATCGGGAAACCGGAATCTTTGGCTTCAATCATCATGAAGACCGGAGTGTGATCAGGATGTTGATCAGACCATGTTTTAAGAGCTGTAAGTGCATCTTTTAAAGTAGGATAATGAGTTCTGAAATCAATATCTGCCATATGCAGTACTTTGAAACCAGGCTGATCCAGCCCTTTTGTATTGAAAGGGGCCAGGTCTGTTACTCCCTTTGCTTTTAATATCTCATAAGTGGCAGGATGACTGAATCTGCCACCTTCAGGATCATAATAGACATCTATTTCCAGACCTCTCAGATTGGCGTTGAGCTGTTCTGTGAAATCAGGGTGATTATAATTCAGTCCTTCTTTCAG
The DNA here is from genome assembly GCF_019970045.1 of Chryseobacterium sp. GVT01B. Classification (GTDB taxonomy): domain Bacteria; phylum Bacteroidota; class Bacteroidia; order Flavobacteriales; family Weeksellaceae; genus Chryseobacterium. The sequence goes on along the minus strand of NZ_JAHXYI010000011.1, from coordinate 10,722 downwards.
GTCCATTCCGTAAGGGTGATACTCTTTAAATTTGGCTTTTTGCTCTTCAGACATCATACTGCTGTATTTCTGCATCATTCCGTTGATGATAGGAGTTACCAAATCCAGTACTTTAGGGTCTGCCGGCTTAGCGTATGAATTGTGAGTTCCTACAATCTGCAGTTGATTGATTCTTACATTCTGGCATTTATCCTGTGCCTGCAGCAGGGCTGTCATACAAAATGCAGCTCCATAAATATACTTTTTCATATGAATAAAAACTTTTGATTAAAAATTGAAGTTGAATCCCAGCTGTCCGCGCACTCCTGAATAAGAGATATTTTCTACCCGGTCTTTCGTTCCCATATAAAAGCGGTTGGGTTCATTAAGAATATTGTTAAGCTCTATAAACAGACGGATTTTCTTTGTGAGGCTGTAAGAAGTGGAAAGATCTACTGTAAAGTTTTTATCAAAATACTGATAGTGATCTGCACCCGCAGCCGCTCTGATTTCGCTTACATAATTTCCTTTGTAGTTTCCGGCAATACGCACCATCAGCTTGCTGGTTTCATAGAACAGGATGGTATTGAAAATATGTTTGGCCTGATTGGGGATCGTAGTTGACATCGTTCCGGTCTGTTTGCCATTTTCGTACACCGGCATATTCATTTTGGAAGAGATATAAGTATAGTTTCCTTCAAAACCGAGGTTTTTCAAAAAGCCGGGAAGACTTTCAAAACGTTTGGAGATACCGAATTCAAAACCGAACAGTTTGGCTGCTTCAAGGTTTTTAGGAGCTGTAAAAGTATACGTTCTTCCTGCGAGATCTACTACAGACTGGTCTTTGTAGATAAGATTGGTGATATCTTTATAGAATACTCCGGCTGTTATCAGATCCAGTTTTCCAAAGTAGTTTTCAAACATAAGATCAAAATTATTTGAAAACGTAGGATCCAGCTTGGTATTTCCCTGAGTAATGGTGTTGGTAATATCATTGACGATGGTTCCTGGATTCAGATCATTGAAGTCCGGCCTTGCAAAAGAGCGGGTGTAGGCAAGTCTCAGGATTCTGTCACTGCTGATATTCCACTTCATATTCACCATAGGAAGCACTACATTATAGGTTTTATTATCTTTAATGTCTTCCGTTTTACTGTCTTTATCAGAGGTAACTTTTTTGCCCCAGAAGGTAACGTCATTATATTCATTTCTGAAACCTCCCAGTATCTGAATCTGGTCTGAAATTTTCCAGGTTGCCATCAGGTAAGCCGCCCATACATTTTCAGTACCTCTGTAGGAACTTGTAATATTTGAGTTGCTGTCTTTACCGCTTACCTGCATCAATCCTAAGCTGTTTTGTGTGGCTGGGTTGTACATCTGATCAATCTGTGCGTTGGTAATCTGATCGATGATCACCGCATTGTAAGGATTCCCCAATGGATTCATGAAACCTCCTTTATACTGAAAAGCTTCACGCTCAAGCTGATTCAGGTAAGTTACCGGAGTTCCGGGAATTCCCAATGATGATTTGGGCATCCAGACAAGCAGAGAGCTGTTGACGATTTTGTTTTTATTATTGTATTTGGTCCCAAATTTAAGTTCAAAATTATCAGCTGCTTTATATTTAATATCAATTTGCCCTCTGAGATCTGTTTCGCTATTGCGGTTCTGGCTTAAAATAATCTGATTCAATTTAAGTTTATCCGCTGCGATGGTCTGCTGGTTATAAGGCAGAGTATATCTTCCGGTATCACCAATGCCGTCTGGAGCATCCATTGCCATATATTTTCTTCCGTCAGCAGAAAGATTTCCATAAGTCATTGGCTGCATAAAGTTGACCATAGGATAACCTCTTTCATGAGGATCAAGGTTGTCAGGAGAATTGAATTTAAACTCAGAACGTGCCTTGGATACGGACCAATTGACTTCCATACGCTGTCCCACCTGATGATTACCACCCAGCTGCATAGAATACAGATCTGTAAGATAATCTGCATGACGTGCCTGAAGAAGTACATTTTTGCTGTCAAAATTAAAATAGGTTTCCCTTACGGACTGGCCGTCTTTATACTGGCTGTATAATGCTTTTGCATATAATTTATTCCTGCTGTCTATCTCATAATCCAATCCTAAATTGAATCCCAAAGTTCGTCGGTTCGCAAGGTAATCGCGAAGCTGAAGCTGATTGATGGAGTAGGAGGCTGTTTTATCTTTCAGTCCATAGTTGTAAATATTCCTCATCTGGTCAATGGCGGTAGAACGTTCCCAGATCACTGCTGAGGTAATGAATTTCAGCTTATCGGTAATTTTATTTCCATAGACAATGGAGGTGTTGTAAGTAGGAGACTTGGACATATTGACATAGCCCGTAGCCATACTTAGAGCCAGTGTCTCCTTATTGGGTGAGGTTTTCGTAATAAAATCCACATTTCCACCAATGGCATCCCCGTCAAGATCGGGAGTTAAAGCCTTGGACAAACGTACATTCTGAATAAGTTCCGAAGGGAAGATATCCATCTGAATTCCACGGTTGGCATTATCACCGCTGGCGCTCGGCATTCTGTTACCATTCAAAGTGGAAGCAGTCCATTGTATAGGTGTTCCTCTTACCGCTACAAAACGTCCTTCACCCATATCTCTTTCAATGGAAACACCCTGCATACGCTGTACGGCATCTGCGGCATTACGATCCGGCAGTTTTCCGATAGCATCGGCAGACAATACTTCAGTAATCGTATTGGAATTTTTCTTCATGGTAATTGCTCTGGCCTGTGATGCTTTATACACACTGGTAACGACTACTTCCTGAAGGTTGTTTTCTTTAAACTTGGCTCCGAATTTAATTAATCCAAGGTCTAATTCCTTTTTATCCGTAATGGTGAAAGGAATATAAACATTATCATATCCCTTATATTCTACAACAAGCTTATAACTGCCGTCATAAATAGTATTGAGAACAAAGGAACCATCAGTATTGGAAGTTACCTTCTGTCCGCTGTTTTCAATGTAAACCAGGGCATCTGGGAGATTTCCCTGACTGTCTACTACGGTTCCGTGTACGGTGGTTTGTGCAAAGGCCAATGGCCCAAGAAGAAAAAATGCTGCTTTTGTTAAAAAAAGTCTTTCTCGTGACATCCTTATAAAGTTTGGTGCAAAGATGTCAGCTCTCTCAAAAGTTTTCGTTCATTTAAATTTTATGCAACTCCTTCCGTTGAGTACGAGATGAACTACATTGTAAATCAATCAGTTGCTAATATTAAATAATTGTAACTAATGAACAAGCTGAGAAGGAAGACAGTCAAATTCCTTTTTAAAATATTTATAAAAAGTAGATTTGGATTTAAAACCACATTGAAACGCCAGATCTGTAACACTGGCTGAAGGATCTTCCGACAGAATCTGTTTAAAGTGCTGGATACGGCTTCTATTAGTATATTCGTGGAAATTGGAATGAAGATGTTTATTAAAAGTGATGCTTAAATCAGCTTTGCTTATTTTCAGATGATGTGAGAGCTGGTCTAAGGTAAATTCCTCATCCAGATATACGTGACTCTCCTGATAGAAAGAAATAATGGCACTTTGCACAGAATTGAAATCTATTTTTGAAAGATCTTTATACTGATAGGTTTCTTTGGGTAGGGAAGAATGTGATATATTTTGCTGTTCCTGCAGTTTGTGCTGGTACGTTAAAATATAAACGTACAAAATCCACCCGAACTGAAAGAGAAACAGAAGGCTGTAGATCTTCTGATAGATCAGAGTATCCCAACCTAATTGATAGACCATCCAGAAAATTAATACTCCCAATAATACATAACCAACCAGATAACGGAAATTACCGGCTACAGGATGTGTAATGTTTTTGCGGTATCTTGTCAGTAAATAAATACACAAAACAAGACAGGTGATCCAGTAATAACTGTAATAAACAAAATAAGATTTGTAAGATGTGATCGCCAGATCCGCCCAGGAAAGATCAAGCATTTTGGCAGAAGTTGCAATCGCATGATGAATAACCACCAATGTTAGCGGAATGATAAGATATTTAAGCTTGTCTCTCCATTTTGCATGGATTAAATGCGTAGTGATATATAAGAAAATAAGACCTTTAAAAACACGAAGGCTTCCCGGAATTTCATATAAAACAGATTCATAGCCAAATCTTTGGATGATAAAATATTCATAGCCCATATCCAGTGCGACCACTCCAATGTACAATAGTAACATATTCAGTACAGATTCCCTGTTTTTAATGAGGGACATAAGCAGCGTAAGGGTGATAAGTGCCTGTAGTACAACTACCATAATGATATATAACATGATAACTGATATTTTGCCAAAATTATAGATAATATGGGCATGGTATCTTTAACAAATTATTAAATATGAGTCTAGAAATATGCAGGGGATTAAAATATAAATTCTGATCAGCTTTTCAGGGATTTCTCGGTTTTGTATATTGAGTGGTTATTCCTATTTTAGCTCATAAGCATACAACGCATGTCCAAAAGAAAATTTATTGTATTCTCAATCCTTAAGACCTGGCTGATTTCCACACTGATTTCCTTTGTGCTTCTGATCTTGTTTTTAAATACTACCAGAGAAGTAAAAGAAGTGCCCAGAAATTGTGATATGAGCGGACTGGTTTATGGGTTTACCATTTTCTGGATATTATTTCTGAGTATATTATCTGTAAGCAGCCTGCTTTCTCTTTTAAAACCATTTCATGGGAAAATACAAACGATAGTCTGTTGGTTTCTGCTGCCTGTTACAGCTTCTGCATTTTCATTTTTTACCATTACAGATGGAAAGATTGGTGGTGAAGAAGTCGTTGTTTTTTTGATTATGAATCTGCCATGGCTGGCTTTTTGGATGTTTTATTATTACAGATTCAATATCCATTTCAATATATCCAACCACTGATACCATATTATTCATGAAAAAACAATTTCAAAACTGGACTCTCTTTTTTATTGCAGGAATTCTAGCAATAATTGCCGCGTTGATTGCTTCTGTTATTCTAATGACAGGAGTTTCTGCCGCTGATGGATTATTCGGCATGTATATTCTGTTCAGCCAGGTTCCCATATTACTTGTGATTATCATAGACCGGATTCTCGTATGGAAATTTGGAAATAAAAACGTCAATAAAGTTCAGGTTTCAATACTTCTGTTGATTGTATTCTTATGGATGGTAAGGTTTGTGGTTAATTTGGTTATATAAATTATTCCTATGAGAAAATTGTTGCTATTCTGTATTATGATAATCTCCGCTGTATACTCCGCACAGCCTTTTACCCTGAAATCCACAGGAAAAGCAAAAGAGTTCAGGCTTACTCTTTATTACGGCGCTCAGGGAAAAGGAGCTTTTGTACAATATTTCGGAAAGAAAGAAATCATTCCTTTACAGGTAAAAAGCTTTAGAGTTGATACGGATGGGAGAAGTGACGGACAACCGGATATTGAGTATTATATCTGGAATGAAATGATAGGAGGGAAGATCAATGGAGTATACGAGTTTGAAATCATGCAGCATCATGCTTCAAACATTACTTATACAAGAGCAAAAGACAACAGAAAGTTTACGCTGGAAATGGTAGAGGATGAAAAATACGACGGAAGTGGAAAATATTTCCTGCATGGGGCTTTACTTGCTTTTAATCATTTTTATAATAATGATTTTAACATTACTTATCCTGACGGAAAAAAGACGGCAATCAAACTTCCGGCACCTGATAAACCTTCTTTTGCCAGACAGAGCATTATAGATGATTATAATTTCGATGGTTATGATGATATCGCATTCTCTGTTCCTGACGAAGGAATGGGTGTTTACAGAATGTTTGATATTTATTTGTACAATCTGGGAAGCAAACGTTTTGAAAAACTTAAAGAACCGGATTATTCCCGCTCAAGCTGTTCATGTCTTTGTGATGTGACTGTAGAAAAAAGTAAGAAACTTTTAAAAACAGGATGCAGAGGTGGCGCAAGATGGCATCAGGATATCTACCGTTTTGGGAAAAATGGAACTTTAGAGTGGGTTACAACGAAGGAACAGTCTGAAGAATAATCTTCTTTTAAATATGTGAAAATTCCTTTAAAATCAATAAACTTAAGAAATTTTTTAGTCATAACTCCTCATTTACAGTGATAAAACCTCCGTTTTTTTACGGTATTTTAAATAATGTCTTTTAGGATTCAATTTTAGGTCTGATATTTGTACTGGGTAGCCAAACTAAATGGCCGATTTATTTATGAAAAACATATCTGTGAAAAAATCCTTTCTTTATGCTTGTTTATGCGCAGTTTTTCTTGTTTCCTGTAAAAAAGAAATAGATAAAATAAGCGATACCTTTAAAGATACCGTTTCTTCTTCTGAAGTACAGGAGGCAGAAAAGGATTCTATAAAGAAGGATTCTGTTCCTGTAGTAAAAAAAGAATCTATTCCACCTGCCATGCAGGAGAATGGGTTTTATAATGCTTTTGTTCTTCCAAAGGATAAAAAGATGCGTGATTCTATCTATGCTGAATACAGCAAGAAATACAGTGTAGAAGAACGTACCGCTATTTTAGCTCTGAACAGGCTGGATTCGAAAAGTAAATGGAATGCCGATACACTGGTAGTTCCGGCGAAAATAGATACAACATTGATGGCATATTCACCATTCCCAATGCAGTTAGATGTATTAAGCGGAGTGAAAAAGTTTGTCATATTCTCATATCCGATACAAGCTTTTGCGGTATATTCCAATGGTAGCCTTGTGAAATGGGGACCTACAAGTATGGGTAAAAAGGCAGCTCAGACAACAAGAGGACTTACTTTTGCCAACTGGAAAAAGAAACTGGCTATTTCCACAGTAAGCACTGAATGGAAACTTCCGTATAATTTCAATATTCACAATATTGGAGGGATCGGATGGCATGAATACACGCTTCCTGGATATCCTGCCTCACACTCATGTCTTCGATTGCTAAGGAAAGACGCGCAATGGCTGTATTCCTATGCAGATACCTGGATACTGAATCCTGGTGGTGCTACAACGAAGGCCAAAGGTACGGCGGTAATGGTATTCGGGGATTATAAGTGGGGTGGAAGAAAACCATGGAGAAAGCTTTTAGATGATCCTAATGCCAACAATATATCTGTTGAAGAACTTACCAAGCTTCTTGAGCCTGAAGTTCCGAAAATGCTGAAAGAACAAAGCAACAGAGAAAAAGTAGCAGATTCTATCAAAACAGCAAAAGCAATGGCTACACCTATTCAGAATGAAAAGCCTGTAGAATCTCCGTCTAATTAATTTTCTTTTCAAACTGTAAAGTAGATTCTTCAGCAAACTTTCTCAGCTTAAGCATTTCATCTTTACCTTTATGCTGCCCGAATCTTGCAGCGATATAAGTAAGAAGAATAAAAAATAACATGATAAAAGAAGCGCTCAGTGCCCAAGGGTATTCAGCGCTTTTTATTTGCTTTTCTACGTAATACATTGTGAAGAAAGTCATCCAGAGAATAGAAAAAGAAAAATACAGGAACATAAAGAATGTCCATACCGCAGAACTCGGACCAAATACCCCGCGTATTGCTGTATGCTCATCTTCCATTTCTATCCGTAAGGCAAGGCAGGGTTTCCAGTAGTTATCGTATTCTGTTTTTATCCAGATAGTAGCAACTTCTTTATTGATATTGCCTGAAAATTCATCTTTATGCTCCTCCATATATTTTTTCAGATTTTCAGCGTACTCTTCTTTCGTGAGATGAGTAAACATTTTAAATCTTGGCCGGGTTCTTATTCTGTCTAAGGTGCTTTCTTCAGTATTCATATTTTTATTCTTGATAGGGAATGGGGTCTTGCAATGTGAAGTTTAATGTCAGTTTTTCATTTTTCCTTTGAATGATCATGATTATTCTTTTTCCTTCATTTGATTTCATGAGTTCAACTATTTTTTCCAGGGTCATATCTGAAGTCTCATCTCCGTTGATACTTATAACTCTGTCATCTTTTTTTAAACCTGCTTCATAGGCTGGAGAGTCTTTTCTTACTCCGGCAATGGAAAATATAGGTTTCAAGCTGAATTTATATCGAAAAGCTTCTTTATAAACTTCATTCACTACTTTAGCTGATTTTTGAGTTTCAATATTTATTCTGTCCTGTTGCCATTCCAGTCCGTCCTGTCTGAAATCTAGTCCACTCATATTAAAATGAAAAGGATCTTCAAAGTTTCTGTTTTTCTTTAGATACAGTTTTTTATTAGGATAATCAAAAATAACCGTAAATCGGCGCATAATTTCTCCGCCTATAGAACCTTTTCTGTTTTCTACTAAATTAACATGCTGGATAGAAAACTCATCCGGCATTGCGGTAAGAGGTTTTTCAAACTTAAAACTTCCAAGATAGAAATTATGAATACGGCTTCTTTTACCATAAATATCTCCATTGAAACCACGACCCAGAAAATCTTCAATATTGGGCCTGTTGTAAACAAAATTTTTAATAAGAGTAGGAAAAAGCCATACTGCATCACTGTTTCCAAGATCGATCAGTAATTTTGAGTCTTTCTTTTCATTGGTCATTTCTACACCGGCATACAAATAAGGTTTATCTTTTTCAATCGTGATTGGGAATTCTTCAAATCTTCTGATTTTCTTTTTTAAGAGATCAGTGTTTTCATAAACAGTTATTTTCTTTGAGGAATAATCGATATAAATAGGATGGTCTTTGAAAAAATGATATCCAACCACTCCATTTACGGGAATTCCTACGTGAGGTGAGATATTAAATTCTTCGTCAATAATGATATATAGAGACATAGAGGTATTAATTATTGCATCTCCTATTTTACCTAAATTACGCTCGGATTTTAAACCGTCAATACTTACACTGCCTCCAAGACCGGAAAATTTAACTTTTTCAACATTACTCAGTTTCAGTTCTTTATTTTCCAGACTGAAAAGAATAGTCTCCGAAACTCCCGTATCCAGCAGAAAGGTAAGTTCCGCACCATTGACATTAATAGGAATAAAGATAAGATTGTTGATAAACTGAAAAGGAATGACCGCTTTTTTAGCATTGATCAACTCAAAAGAATTCTGGGCACTTATAAAAATGCTTAGAAATAATCCCAGTAAAAGCAATTTAAATTTCATTTACTGAATTTACTGAAATTATCAATATGTTAACAAAAAAACATTCCAAAAGCTGGAATGTTTATATAAACTACAATGAAGTAGACTTATTCGTTGAATTTATTTTAAATTGGCTCGTGATTATTTTGAAAAGAATTCCATCAAATCCATATAGTTCTTCTGATTGACACCATGTCCGCTCATATATTCTCTGAAAGTGAAATAACAGCTAAGATCATACAGAAGGTCAGCCGCTTTTCTTCCCCATTCAAGTGGAATCACAGCATCATCGGAACCATGTGAAATGAAGAAACGAAGTCCTTCCAGTTTCTTTTTATCTTTTACAATACCGTCCAGAATTTTATCTTCAGGATAGCTGCTTAGACAGGCAACATAATTGAACAATTCAGGATGTTTTAAAGCTAAAGCATAGCACAATATTCCTCCCTGGCTGAAACCGCACAGATGAGCTTTACTTTCTGTAACTCCATAATGGTTGATGATCTTAAGCATGCTTTCCAAAACTGCATTTAAAGATTCCTTTGCCTGAGGAACATCAATGAAATTTTCGGGATCATTGAAGTTGATATCATACCAGGAATATCCTTCAAACTGAGTATCACGTGGAGCTCTGAAACTTACAATGATCCATTTATTGGGAAGTGTTTCCCTGAAGCTGAAAAGATCTTGCTCGTTACTGCCATAACCATGAAGCATAAAAAGAATAGGGGTACTGGGTGTAATATTTTCCGGCTCTCTTACTAGATAATCTAAATTCATACAGCAAAGATAATTAAATTGCATTCAGAATCTTAACTTTTATTATTCATACAATGAACTTTACCCGGATGATGCTTTATGTTTAAGGATTGGTTCTTTGAAGTGTATTTTTGGACTTTAGAGGTAGGTTTTTATTTTTGTTGATTTGATATTATTTAGAAATCTTTGTTGGAAAATTTTCATAAAAGTTATTTTTATATTAATAAAAAACTTATATTTGAAACATTAAAAAATCTATTTGGAGAAATGAAGCAATTTTACAATTCAAAAAGTTTACTTAGACTTTCTTTTTTATTCGTTTTATTATTTTCTGTAATTACCGTTGTTAATTCTTGTAAAAAAGATGACGATGAAGAATTTAAGGATCATGTGGTTCAATTTGAAGTGAAGACCACAACAGGAGGAAATATTATAAGTGTTGTAACACAGGTGGGCACAGCTCAGAACACTATATACAATACTCCGCAGTCACCGGTAACTTCACCATGGACAAGTGGGGAATTCTTTGTGAACTCCAGCCAGGCACAGTTGAATCTTGATGCTAATGCGTCAATGCCGGATGATAATTCTGAGTTAACGATCAATCTTTACATAGATGGAGAAGTTGCAAGAACTGTTAAGAAAAAAGGAAAAGGAGTATTAGTTGCTTCTATCGATTACAGTTTCCTAGAACCATAAAATATTGCAATATTTATATACAAAAAACCGCTCTAAGTAGAGTGCACCCAAAAGTTTAGACAAAATTAAATAATCTTTTGATAATAAAGAGTTCGATATTCTATCGGACTCTTTCCTTTTAAATTAATTCTTATCCTATCATTATTATAATAGTCAATATATTG
>NZ_JAHXYI010000010.1 GCF_019970045.1 Chryseobacterium sp. GVT01B | reverse complement strand
ACTACGGAAATCGAATGATGTCTTTGTAAAACCTTAACAACACAATCTGTTTTAAATGCTAAACTATACTTTGATTTGCCCATAAAAAATGCCCCTAAAAAGTGTCTAACTTTTTGGGGGCACTCTAGAAGAGTGGTTTTTTTTGTACCTTAGAGGAATTAACTAATACCCTGTTTCGGGTTTAGTTCTACCAGCCAGAAAACAAAAATTTTACATATGAAAAAAACAATTTTATTCAGCGCAATGTTCCTTGGATCCTTAATTTTTGCACAAAAACAAGCTCCTGTTTTAGGAGGTGACAGAGATGTTCACGGTTGTATTGGTTCTGCAGGATACACCTATTCACAATTAAAAAATAATTGTATACAGACTTTCAATCAGAAAATAAAGCTGAAAGAAGTAAACTCAGATAAAAGTTATATCTCAATGACAGCAATAATTTTTACTAAAGACATGAAAAAAGCTGAAGTTTTTATTCCGGACGGAGCTGCGAAAAGCATTATCCTGAATAAAGAAGGAAAAGGGAAGATCTGGAAAAGCGGAACTTATATTAAAGACAGCTATGTTTTGACTCCTTATAAAAAAAGTTACCAGATTAAGAAGAATGATGAGATAATCTATCAGTAAAATAAAATTCACCAAAAATAAGAAGCCACCCGGAAGGGTGGTTTTTTCGTTTGCTATAAATTGAAATAGATCTATATTATTTCCGGAACTTAATTTTTCGGATAAATATAGATTTTAATACGTCACGTTTTTTTCGCCCTGTGTAGATAATTTTACATCAGAATAAAACCAATTAAAAACCTTTATGATAATAATTTAATAAGTAAGATATATGTTAAATCGCAACTTTGTGATTTTTGTGTCTTAAAAAGTATTAAATTCGCTGCGTTTTAATAAAACTAATTACTAACTCAAAAAAACATAGAATGAAAAAATTCTATCTCGGTGCATTTACTTTATGCACAGCCTTGGGCGTATCTGCTCAGGAAGTGGTGTGGCAGAAAGACATCAAATCCTCTACCCAGGATTTTCTTAGCCAAGTCACTACAACAATCGATCAACAGTATCTTATTACGGGAAGCTCTATTCAAAGCAATAAGCAGCAAACACCAGGAAATAAGCAAAACAACGGCTATGATTTTCACCTTGTAAAATTGAACCAACAGGGAGAAGAAGCCTGGGAAAAATATTTCTCAGGAGCAAATCATGATTATTTATCAGCAACCGTTACCACACAAGATGGTGGATTTCTTTTAGCCGGAACATCTTATTCAGGAAAAGGACTGGATAAAAAAGACGATTCTAAAGGTGGTTCTGATATCTGGTTGATCAGAATTAATGAATTTGGCGATGAATTATGGCAGAAAACATTAGGAAGTTCTTCAGATGAAGAAGCAAGAGCTGTTATTCAAACTACAGACTTGGGATTTTTTGTTGCAGGGAATGTTCAAAACTCTTCAAAAGGTTATGGTTCCAAAGATGTCTTAATTACCAGAATCGATAAAAACGGAAAAGAACTCTCACAGTTAATTTTAGGCGGAAAAGGTCTTGATGAAGTTGAAAAAATGATTCCAACGAGAGATGGCGGAGCATTATTGGGAATTTATTCAAGAAGTTCCGAGGTTCGTGTTTCGGGATCTGAAAAGGGGTCCGGGATGCAAGATGCAGGTTCCGTGTCAAACGGTCAAAATTCGAATCCCGTATCCCGAAACTCGAAACAAACTGAAAACTTTGGTGAGGGCGATTACTGGATTGTCAAGTTAGACAAAAACGGAAAATTAGAATGGGAAAAGAATTTTGGAGGAAAGGGTGATGATCATATCAGAACGCTAGCATTAACTTCAAATGGCTTTATTATCGGTGGAGAATCCAGATCAGAAAGATCAGGAAATAAAACGGTTGGAATTGAAGAAGGAACAGATCTTTGGCTGATTTCTTTAAATGAAAGAGGTGATGAACAGTGGCAGAAATCCTACAATTTCAAAAACCGTGATATTTTGATGGGAATGAGCGTCCTTCATTCTGCAGATGATAAATCTTCCAAAGGGATTTTATTGGGCGGATATACTCAGGCAGAAGGAAGAATACAAACCGATGATGAGACCTTCTGGATGTTATATTTGGATCAGAATGGCAATGAGCAGTGGAGAAAACATGTGAAAGGAGAATCCAGACAAAAAGAAGAAAGACTTTCAGATTTAAAGCTGAACAGAGACGGTTCTATTGTTTTGGCCGGAACCAGTGCAGAGGAATTAGGAAAAGAAAACTGGAAGATCGTAAAGCTGGGGGATAAACAGGTTGATCAGTTAATTGAAAAATATGATATCAAGATCTATCCGAATCCTGTATCTGATTATGCATATGTAGAAATCGGCTTTGATTTTAAAGAGGCTGATATTCTGCTATATGATATGAGTGGAAGACAGCTTCAGAGTATAAAAACTAAGAATAGAGTGATTAAGATTAATACACAGGCTTTGGTTCAGGGAGCTTATCTAATCACCATAAAAACGGAGACGAATAAAACAGCTAATGCAAAAATTATTAAACAGTAAGTTATGAAGATCTTATTTCTATTTTGTATCATTTCAGTATCATTAATGAAAGGGCAGTTTAATGGTGAGGAGGGTTTTTATAGCCCTGAATTTTCTAAAAGCCCAAGCTCAAGTGAATTTAAAGTATATGGAGGAACTGATTTAAATCATTCACTGGGTAAACCAGATATTAATATCAGTTTGCTTTCCTTAAAAATTGATTATAAAAACAAGTTTGATGTAAATCTTAATTATGATGTTGCTCAGAATAAGCCTGATACTTACCCTTCATGGATGGGTTTGGCATGGAATTTAAGTACTTCAGGAACAATTACAAGAAATTTGAATGGTTTAGCAGATGAGTCTGATCTAGAAGCTTACTATTATAAATATAACCTTTTAAATTCCGCTGATTGGAATTCGTTAGATAAGCTAAAATCATATTCGGGTTTTTCTGAATATGAAAAAAATGAAAAAGCATTAACCCCTGATACTTTTAGCTTTAATGTAAATGGTATATCAGGTACTTTTATTAAAAATCATGAAGGAAAATGGATTGTAAACTCTGACACACCTAACTTATCGGTTACAAATACATTAAAAGATAACGAGTATGATATGGAGCATTTCATAAATTCCTTTATTATCACCGACGGTTTGGGGAATAAGTATACTTTTGGAAATCAATATTCAGCAATTGAGATTTATCGAAGTAGAAAAAAGACTCAGAACCCTAAGCTCGGTGCGGAATATTATAAGTATGTAAAAAATTGGCATTTAACCAAAATTGAATATTCAACTGGAAAAAATGTTGACTTTAGTTATAGTAAATCTGGAGATGCTATCTATTTTAGAAGTTCATATTCGGGGTACAAAAGTTTTGCGTATGGTGGTTACGATTTAAGTGGTTGCGCAAAAGATATTGATAAGAATAACTGTTTCAATCTTTCAAGTTTTGAAGAAGGACAATTTAGCTATTTGGATAAAGTTAATTTTGATAATGTTGAGATAAAATTTAATAAATCTTTAGCAAATAGTCTTGAATTTACAAACGAAAATGTATACCTAATTGATGGATTTGAAATCAAACCTCCTGATAATTACTATAATCTTAAACATTGGTATAAACTTGATAATATTTCTTATGCTGTAAATAATAAAAATGTAGAAAATATATACTTTGAGTATGACGAAAATCCTGCAAGGCGATTAAAATTAAAAAAAATAAAAATTGGCGAAGTAGAAAACAACAAATATGAATTTCAGTATAATAATAGCTTATTTCCAAAATTTAATAATGGGAATACTGATCATTGGGGATATTTCAACGATAAGATATTTAATTTTTATGCAGTAAATTCTACAGATATTAATGTTATTGCGGCGGCATATCGACAAGCAAAAGAACCTAATTTTAAATTAAACGAAATTTTAGAAAAAATCTTTTATCCAACGGGAGGAAGTACTCGTTTTTATTATGAACCTCATGAGTATACTAAAATGACTAATTATAATAATGACTTTTTCATCAGTCAGATTAGTCCAAGAAGGTTAGCAGGAGGTTTCAGGGTGAGCCATATTATCGATTATAATATTTCAAATGTGCCTTCCCAGAGAAAGTTTTACTATTATAAAGATCTTATTGCTAGTGATTTAAGTTCTAGTGGTGTTTTGTCAAATACTACAGATTACAATCATAACCAATACACTTACAGGGAAATCTCACCTTTAAGTTGGCCATTAAATTATACTAATGGGTCACATATTGTATATTCAAAAGTTTATGAAGAAAAAAGCAATGGAGGAATAAGTGAATATGCTTTCAGTAATCAAGATAATGGCTTTATTGATCAAAAACCTGATAACTCACTAATGACTAAAGTAGAAAGAGAAAGGACCACACTAGGAAATAATAATTATATATGGACCAGTGCACTAATTAAATATG
Source organism: Chryseobacterium sp. GVT01B (assembly GCF_019970045.1). Lineage (GTDB taxonomy): Bacteria > Bacteroidota > Bacteroidia > Flavobacteriales > Weeksellaceae > Chryseobacterium. The sequence continues at coordinate 139,504 of NZ_JAHXYI010000010.1, read as the reverse complement.
ATGAAAATGCTGGTACTAGAATAAATTCTTTTAACTCTCTCCAAAAAGAAAGAATGAAGATATTGTTTAAAAAAGAGTATACAAACACTAAGCAATTATTAGCTGAAACAATTTATAATTATAATAATAAACCTGTAAGATTTTCACAACATGCTAGGATAGTTGAAATTGATGGGCGCCCTTTTGGTCCTGTTCCGATGGGTTGGAATGGACAAGGTCAAGCTCTAGACAAAACCTGTGACGTCATTAATGTTTCAGCTCATAAACTTTATTTTTATAATCATTATTTAGACTCTGAGACGAGAAAAGATTATTTCAATAATGGAAACGTTACCACTACGACAAAGTACTTTTACGATGACTCTGATGATGATCTTCTGAAGAAAGAAGAAACTACCTATCCAGACAATAAAGTAATTTCTAAGACATATCATTATGCAAATGATGTTACAATAAATAATCAATATTTGATTAACAAGAATATGGTAGGGTTTCCATTGGTTACAGAGACAACGAAAATAGAAAATCCTACAAATAAAATTCTGACTAAGTGGGAAACCGTTTATCCTGCTTCCCAAGCAGATGCTAATACATATACTAGTGGTTTGCCTTTACCTAAATCAGTATTATCATATAACCTTAAAGATTTGAATAGCCCTGCTCCTGTCCCAACTGTGGAAATCAGTTATGACTTATATGATCCCAAAGGTAATGTTCTACAATATACAAGTAAAGATGGTAAACCAATCACTATCATTTGGGGATATGGGCAAACTTTACCTATCGCTAAGATAGAGGGAGAGACCTATAGTAATGTAATGACCTCTTTAGGTGTAAGCAGTTTACCTTCAGGATACACAACTCTTCCTATTTTCCTGAAATCTAATGCGGATATAGATACATCTTCCGAACTATTGCTGATAGAAGCTCTGGATAGTTTCAGAAAAACCCCTGCTCTTGCTAACTACAACATAACAACCTATACTTATAATCCATTGATCGGGGTGACAAGCATTACTTCTCCAAGTGGAATAAGAGAAAATTATACTTATGATTTGGCTAATCGATTAGAGAAAGTTGTAGATAATAATGGAAAAGTGCTTAAAGAATATAAATATAATAATGCCCCAACAGCATATTATAATGTTATGAAAAGTCAACCATTTACAAAAAATAATTGTACCTCGGGTATGACATCCAATTCGATAACCTATACAGTTCCTGAAGGCAGACATTTTTCAATCATAAGTCAGGCAGATGCTGATCAAAAAGCTTTAGATGACATTAATAGTAATGGGCAGAATTACGCTAACTCAAACTTAACCTGTTTTTATCCATATTGTGATTTCAATGCTATGGCTTCAAGTCAGTATATTATGATACAATATGCACCTTTTCAAAAAGTAAATAATGTCGTTAATGCTCAATTAAATTTTATGGTTACTTCAAACCAAGGTGTGAATTGGTCTGATTCAGTACAATTAGGAAATATACCTGGACCATGTTGGCCAACTACCACGGTTACTAAATCCTCTGGAAATTGGCAGGTTACTCTTTATCCAGGGTCGGGACAGACTGTTTTAAGATGGCTAGGAAGCGGAAGCCCTTCTACAGGCACCCCATATAATATTAGCTTTAGTTATGATGTAAATTAAAAACAAATCCATGAAAAAACTTATAATTCCAATAGGGATTCTTATCATAGGAACTGCCCAGGCGCAGCTTACCAATACAGAAAACTATGTCTATTCAAAGACCTATTTATCAGATCCTACCCTTGCCAATGTCAAGACCTCTGAAACCGTTCAGTATTTTGACGGTTTGGGAAGACCTAAACAAAACGTCAATGTAAAAGCCTCCCCATTGGGTAAAGATGTAGTCACTCCCATTAAATACGATGCGTTCGGAAGGCAGGTTCAGGATTATCTTCCTGTTCCCCAGGCAGGAACTCTTAATGGAGCTATTATTCCTGATCCATTATCAAATGTGAGCAGTACGCCTTATGGTTCAGAGAAAATTTATTCAGAGAAGATTCTTGAAAACTCACCATTAGACCGTATTTTAGGACAAAAACAAGTTGGAACTGCGTGGGACAACAAGCCTGTACAATTTGGATATGATGCCAATGCAGATGGCGAGGTTAAAAAATATACAGCTACTTTTACCTATACCACTTTTACTTCCCAACTCATCCCATCCGGTTCCTATGCAGTAGGTCAGCTCTATAAAAATACAGTCACCGATGAAGACGGAAACCCGACCATTGAATTTAAAAACGGACAAGGACAGGTGGTATTGGTCAGAAAAGTAATCAGTGCTACAGAAAGTGCAGATACTTATTTTGTTTACAATGATTATAACCAATTGGCTTATGTAATCCCTCCCAAAGCCTCTTTAGAAGCAGATCCTAATACGGTGCTTAATGATTTATGCTACCAGTATAAATACGACGGGCGAAACCGTTTAGTAGAAAAGAAACTTCCAGGTAAAGGGTGGGAATATATGGTGTATGACAAACAGGATAGGCTGATTATGACTCAGGATGCCGTCATGGGGGCATTAAAACAGTGGCTTTTTACGAAGTATGACCAATTTGGAAGAGCCGCCTACACAGGAATATACACAAGTACCCAGGTGTATGGCACGGCAGGAAGGGCTGCAGAGCAGGTGTCAGCAGATGCCAAAGGGAGTAATAATGTAACAAGATCTTCTACTATAGGGTTTACCAATAGCGGAGTAGACGTATATTATGATAATGGTTCTGCGAGTTATCCGGGTTCTATCACTAAGCTATTAACGGTTGATTATTATGATACCTATCCCCAAGGCTCCCCTGCGGTCACCAATGTCTTTGCCCAGCCTCTTCTTACGGATGATCCTGCTCAGGAAAGGACAACCAAAGGATTTCTTACCGCTTCCTATATCAAAAATATAGAAGATGACAATTGGACAAGGAATTTTATCTGGTACGATACCAAAGGAAGAAATATCGGATCAAGAAGTCGTAATTATCTTGGAGGCTATACTGTGATTAATAATAAGCTTGACTATACTGGGGTTGTTCTTCAGACCAATACTTACCATAGAAGGCTTGGAACAGATCCTGAAAAGATCATTGTAGAAAAATTCACCTATGATTCCCAGAACAGGCTTCTGACTCATACTCATCAGATCGGCAGCAATCCTGTGGAATACCTTGTCCAGAATAAGTATAATGAACTTTCCCAGCTGGAATCTAAGAAAGTAGGTGGAATAGCTGCAACATCTCCATTACAGACTATTGTTTATCAATACAATATCAGAGGCTGGATGACGAAAGTTAATGATCCTGCCAATCTGAACGGGAAATTATTTGGCTATGAAATGAAGTATAACAATCCTGTTTATACCAATACTTCAACAGGAAGGTTTAATGGGAATATTGCTGAGATTGATTGGAATATTTCCAGTGCAGAAGAGTTGAAAAGATACAATTACCAGCATGATGCTTTAAACAGATTGTTGAAAGGAGCTTATTCCCAGCCCAATGCTTCTTTAGCACAAAATAATTACTTTAATGAAGAGCTGAGCTATGATCTCAATGGCAATATAAAAACCTTAAAAAGATTTTCATGGCCTGTTTCCGGAGGAACAACAGCAGAAATGATTGATGATTTGATCTATAATTATCAGAATGGAGACAAAAGTAATACTCTGGACAAAATTACCCTTCCTGCCGGTGTCATTAACAATCGTTCAGGATACAATGCCTTGCAGGGAACGATGGCCTATAATCTTAATGGGAATATGACGGATCACCCTGACAGAAAAATGAAGATCATTTACAATTACCTGAATTTGCCCAATTCTATTTCAGTTAACGAAGGGTTGATAGGTATTTCTAACACCAGCTACACCTACAGGGCAGACGGAACGAAAGTTTCTAAAACATACAGTATAAACGGGTCCATAGAAACCAATTATCTAGACGGCTTCCAGTATGATAACAGACATGCGTATGATACCTCAGCTTCTCTTTATACCATTCCTGTATTAAAATTTGTGCCTACCTCAGAAGGGTATTATGATTTTACTGAAAATAAGTATATTTACAATTACACGGATCATCTAGGAAATGTAAGAGTGAGTTACAGAAGTAATGGCAGTGGTATAGCTGAGGTCATTGATGCCAACAATTATTATCCTTTTGGATTAAGACACCAAGAGGGCCTTATTGTACCAGCTCCTTTTGGAGGAGTTCCCTATAATTATAAGTACAACGGTAAGGAGTTGCAGGAAAGTGGAATGTATGATTATGGAGCGAGGTTTTATATGCCGGATATGGGAAGATGGAGTGTTGTTGACCCATTGGCAGAAAAGATGACACGTTATAGTCCTTATAATTATGCTTTTAATAACCCACTGAGATTTATTGATCCGGATGGTAGAGAACCATTTAATGAATATGATAAGAATGGCAAGATGATTAGTAATTTAGGTGGAAATAAAATAGATTTTTACCATCAAAGAAATGGAGACACTAAAGTAGTTAGTCGACAAACTGGAGCTTCAAATATTATTACAGGTGGAGAATCTATTATTAGAGGTTATACTCATAGAGGAAAAGATATAGGATGGGGAACGATAACAATTGAATATTTTGGAGGAAGTGGACCTGCTCGCAGTCTATTTAGTGATTTTAATGATTCTAATGATGGACCTTTTGCTTCTCTAGATAAGCCATCGTCTCCATATTCTTCTTTAGCAAGACAAGCATCATTAAACTCACAAGATCCAAAAGGTTTTGTAGAGATGACATATCTTCAGGCTAATCCTCTAAAAGCAAATTTTGATTGGTATGAGCAGATGTGGGGAAGATCTACTGTATCTTGGTACAAATTAGGAGACGAAACACTTTTTTTAATGTTAGATTCAAAATCTCAGGAGTCATTATTTTATAGATTACCAGTAAATAATTTTGAAAGAACTGAAGGAAAGTTAAAAAGCTTTGGAAATACATATCAGACTTATATGTGGACTGAAAGCAATTCCGAAGTTCAAAAAAAAGTAATTAACCCAACCTTAAAGAACGTTTTTAAACAAGCTGTAACACCACCATCTATACTAACAAGACCTAGATTTTAAATCGAACAACTTAAATTTAATAAATATGAAAAAAAGTATAAGTTTAATTTTATTACCACTTCTATTTTCATGTCAAAATATTAGTAGTGAAGATGTGTATGGAAAATATTCGCCTGTATCATATAAAAATACATATGATACCCTGACAATTCACAGAGATGGAGTGTACAATAGGGTTATTTATAATAGGGAAGGAAAAAAATTATTGGATTATGATTCAAAATATAAAATAGATAATCAATCTATAACACTTTCGAAATTTTATCTAAATTTAGACAAAGATTTAATTGCTTTTCCAGAGGATGTAGAGGATACTAATACAACTTATATAACTTCTTTCAAAAAAAAAGATAAAAACATTTTTCTCTGCTTTGGTTATTATGGAGAAAATTGTTATCAAAAGATTATAAAATAAAAAATCCCCCTGCTGGCGCGAGCGTCTCGCTCGTGTCCACAAATATAAAACCCACTACACAAAGCCCATGACTTTGTGTAGATAAAATACAAAACCACTGTTTTTGCAGTGGTTTTGTTTTATAAAGGCCCTTGTACATCCTTATCAAAATACTGTGAATCACTTTATAAATAACCCCGCTGGCGCGAGCGTCTCGCTCGTGTCCACAAATATAAAACCCACTACACAAAGCCCATGACTTTGTGTAGATAAAATACAAAACCACTGTTTTTGCAGTGGTTTTGTTTTATAAAGGCCCTTGTACATCCTTATCAAAATACTGTGAATCACTTTATAAATAACCCCGCTGGCGCGAGCGTCTCGCTCGTGTCCACAAATATAAAACCCTCTACACAAAGTCTATGACTTTGAGTTGATACAATAAAAAACACTGCAACAGCGGAGGTTTTTTTATATCTTAGAAAATAAAAAAATGATAAAATACCTGTTCATTCTTTTTCTATGTACAGTTGTTTCTGTTCAAGGGCAGCAGACTACTTCAACAATTGCTAAAAATCAGGATAGTTCTTATGATATTCAGGATAGTGTGATGGTGAAAACCAGAGATGGAGCGATGATCTCGGCGATGATTGTAAAGAAGAAAGGGGAGAAAGAACCTCTTCCAGTGATTTTTCAGTTTACCATTTATGTTCGCGATACAGGGCGGGATCTTCAAAGTTTGAAGAATGCTGCTGATAAAGGGTATATAGGGGTTATGGCCTATGCCCGTGGTAAAAGACTGAGCCCGGATGATATAAATCCTTATGAATTTGAAGCCAATGATACGTATGATGTGATAGATTGGATCAGTCAGCAGAAATGGTGTAATGGAAGTATAGGAATGTATGGAGGCAGTTACAATGGTTTCAGCCAGTGGGCAGCCTGCAAAACACTTCATCCGGCATTGAAAACGATTGTTCCTTATGTAGCAAACCGTCCTGGAATGGGACTTCCTATGGAAAACAATATCTTTATTAATCCCAATTATGAATGGGCATTTTATGTAGGAAACAACAAGTATCTGGACAATGAAACAGGAAATGACAGGAAGAGGTTTAGGGCAATGATGTTTAACTGGTGGGATAATGGTAAGGCATATAACAAAATGGACATTATCGACGGTGCTCCCAACAGATGGTTTCAAAAATGGATTACTCACCCTGATTTTGATGAATACTGGCAGAAAATGGCTCCTTATAAAGAAGATTTTAAACAAATTACGATTCCGGTTCTGGCTTTTGACGGATATTATAACGATTCCCAGAATTCTAGTATTTATTATCTTAAAGAATTGCAGAAGTATAGCCCAAATACTCCATTTTATCTGATTATTGGCCCATACGGTCATTTTGGGACCCAGCAAGGAGGGGAGAAAGAAGTGAATGAATACAAAGTAGATGAGGTCGCCCTTTTTGATATCAATAAAATCACCTACGAATGGTTGGATCATATCCTGAAAAATGGGCCGAAACCATCAGCTCTTAAAAATAAAATCAATTATGAAGTAATGGGAGCCAATGAATGGCGCAGTGCTCCCTCCTTTGAAAAAATGAACAATGATGTTCTGAAATTTTATCTTTCCAATCAAAAAAAGGGTGGAACGTATTTTCTGGATTCGAAAACTTCCAATAAAAATACATTCCTTTCACAAACAGTTGACTTTAAAGATCGAAAATTGAGTGGTAACAGCGATTATTATCCATCTCCAATAGAGAAAAATGAGCTGGATAAAAGTTCAGGTTTCATTTTTACCAGCAATCCGGTAGAAAAACCAGTGATTGTGAACGGCTCTTTTTTAGGAGGGCTTCATATTTCTATTAATAAAAAAGATGTGGATGTGGGAGTGACTTTATATGAATTGACTCCCGAAGGAAAATATTTTCATTTGTCATATTATATTGGAAGAGTCAGCTATGCAAAAGATATTACCAAAAGAAATCTTCTGAAGCCTGGAGATAAAACCTGGATAGAATTCACCAATAGCCATTTTGTAAGCAAAAAGCTTCAGAAAGGAAGTAGAATTGTAGTGAAAATTGATGTTAATAAAAACCCGTTTTCACAGTTGAATTACGGAACAGGAAAAGACGTCAGTACAGAAACCATAAAAGATGCTTCCGTTCCTTTGAAAATCAAATGGTACAATGATAGTTATGTTAAAATACCGGTGTTAAATGAAGAGTAAAAATAGTATTACCGCAATTATATATTTATTGAAATTTTGTGGAATTATCATAGTAATTGATATTATATATAATATTATAGTTTCTCATCAATTAAAATCAGCTAACATAATATTTGATGTTATTTTTGGTTTTCTATATTGGATATTATTTATTTTTTCTGGGAGACTTCAAAAGTAATATTTTGAGCCCTCTTTTCTCTTTATGTTCATAGATAAAATAAGGTCATTGCACTGCAATAGTTTTTATTGTTACCCTAAGAAAAATTTCCCAAACTGTTGTTTCAATGGTCTGTAGCCATTTTGAATACATTTATCTTTATCAGTAAAGCAGAAGTGTAAAATTTTATATTTTTGAACCCAATTTTAAATCCATTTAATTAAACTAATAATCACATAAACTAATGATATCATTCAACCTACATCTTATTCTAAAACTGATGAGTCGGTTTTTGTTTCATACATTAATAATTTTCAGCATAAATCTTTTATATTTTTTAATAGTATATTATAATGTTTTTAAACTGGACAGACTTATAAATGTGTCTAAAGTTAAAGATAGTGTTACCGCAATGGAGAATATGATGATTATTGTATATCTTGTTCCAGTTTTGCTTTCATATATGTATTATGCTATTTTTATTTATCGGAAGGAGAATTTATTTTTTAAAATTAGTTTTTTTATTTTGGCATTTGCATTATCCCAACAGTCCTATTCTTACTGGATAAAAAATGTATTAGACTAAATATAATGACTGGGAAAATAAAAATAATATTGAAAATATTACAATGGATAAGTATTCTTTGCTTTCTGTTTCTTGTACTGTATTTATTAATGACACTTGGTAGTAGCCACACTATTCCCTTTCAAACTTATTTTACATTAGGAATTTCAATAGTGTTGTCAATTGGTCTCTATTTTTTTATTGGATTTATTAGAAGAAGAAACTGAACTTCCTGTCTATTTAATAATGGCAGTTTATGATTGTTTTTTAGAAATTACTAAAATGTAAGTCGTATAAAATTAATTTGTTATGTTTTTTTGTCCAAAAAATATGTATATTGGAACTACCAAATTAAAGCGTAATCCGAAAAGCATATATAGTAGGAGAAAAATCAAAAAATAAAACTATGAAAAACCTAAGAAAACTTTCAAAAAGAGAATTGAAAACAGTTCAGGGAGGGATCCCAATGTGTCTGCCAGGATATTTCTGGTGTTCATTTGTTAAAAAATGTATTCCTGTAGGATCATCATGCGGACTTATTGATTAATTTGATTTATGAAAATAATGTAAATAGGCTGTCTCAGAAATGGGATAGCCTATTTTTGTACAACTCCATCATCGACTTAGGAATCAGGAGCGTTAAGAAAATTTAAATGGAATCCGTTAAAAAATTTCCACTGTCTGAGCATGGACGGAATTTAGAGCTGAAGAAGAAGCATGTGATCCATGCGAGTTTGGAAATTTTAGGAGTACATTCAAATTTTTTAGCGAATGATTCCCGTCTTGAACTTTTGAATACTTTTGTTTTAAGACAAAAGTATAGGCAAAAAAATGTTATTTTGTATTCTTATATTACAGAACTTTCGTGCGATCCAGAATAAATTATATACTTGCTGTTGTTGTCATCCTTCTTAATGTGATAATACTGTTAGTTAATGTATACACTATTCAAAAAGGTTTTTCTCCATTTGAAGGAGGATTTAATTTTTCAATAATGCTAATGATTTCAAATCTTTTTATAATTCCGGCAATAGCAACATTTTTTAAAAAGATAAAAGATAATCCCATAGTTTTAATATTGAACATATTAGGTTTTATTATATCTGTTTTAGGAGCTTTTCTAGCCTATATGATAACGATAATTCAATGTTAAATTGAGAAAAAGAACAAGTCTGAATATGATGCACTGCTTATCAATCGACTTAGGAATCAGGAGCGTTAAGAAAATTTGAATGTAATCCGTTAAAAAATTTCCACTATCTGAGCAGGTAATAATAAAGAACCGAAGGAGAGACATATGATCCATACGAGTTTGGAAATTTTAGGAGTACATTTAAATTTTAGCAGATGATTCCAGCCTTGGACTTTTGTATACTTTTCCTTTAAGGCAAAAGTTTAAATGAAAATCTTTTATTTGATTCGGAATATGGTTGAAAAATCATAAAAGCAGGATTTTTATCTCTCACCGAAAAACCGTATTTTTGTACATCTAAAAAGTAAAAGAACGAATGAATTCCTACAAAAATCCATTGGAAGAGCGCTACTCCAGTGAAGAAATGTTATTTAACTTCTCACACAATAACAAATTCCAGAATTGGAGAAAGCTTTGGATAGCTCTTGCTGAAATCGAAAAAGACCTTGGACTTGAAATTACAGACGAGCAGATCGCTGAGTTAAAAGCTAATGCTGAAAACATCGATTACGTAAAAGCTGCAGAGTACGAAAAAAAATTCCGTCATGATGTAATGGCTCACGTTCACGCTTATGGTGATGTGGCGCCTTCAGCAAAAGGAATTATTCACCTGGGAGCTACTTCGGCTTTTGTAGGAGACAATACAGACTTAATTCAAATCCGTGACGGACTTTTAATCTTAAAGAAAAAGTTGGTGAACGTGATGAAAAATCTTTCGGATTTTGCAATTCAGTACAAAGACCTTCCAACTTTAGGATTTACACACTTCCAGCCAGCTCAGTTGACGACAGTTGGGAAAAGAGCTACACTTTGGTTACAGAGTTTGGTTCTTGACATCGAAGAATTGGATTTCTTCCTTGAAACCCTACGTTTCAGAGGAGTAAAAGGAACTACAGGAACAGCTGCAAGTTTCCTTGAATTGTTCAACGGAGACTATTCTAAAGTAAAACACTTAGATAAAGAACTTTCAAAAAGATTCGGTTTCGAAAAAGTGTTCGGAGTTTCCGGACAGACTTACGATAGAAAAATTGATGCGAAAGTAGTTGCCTTATTAGGAAATATTGCACAATCTGCACATAAATTCACAAACGATTTACGTTTACTTCAGAACCTTAAGGAAATTGAAGAACCATTCGAGAAAAACCAGATCGGTTCTTCTGCAATGGCTTACAAACGTAACCCAATGAGAAGTGAAAGAATCGGAGCATTGGCAAAATATGTAATGTCTCTGACAACAAGTTCTGCAATGGTAGCTTCTACACAATGGTTTGAAAGAACATTGGATGACTCTGCTAATAAGAGATTGACAATTCCTCAGGCATTTTTAGCTGTTGATGCTATTCTATTAATCTGGAACAACATCATGAACGGAATCGTAGTATATCCGAACAGAATCAATAAGCATATTATGGAAGAGCTTCCTTTCATGGCGACAGAATACATCATCATGGAAGAAGTTAAAGCAGGAGGTGATCGTCAGGAAATTCACGAAGTGATCAGAGTTCACTCTATGGAAGCTTCTAAGAAAGTGAAAGAAGAAGGAAAAGAAAATGACCTTATCGAAAGAATCCTGAATGATGAATCTTTAAAACTGGACAAATCAAAACTGAAAGAAGTTCTAGATCCTAAAAACTTTATTGGTTTCGCACCGATCCAGACGGAGGAATTCATTAAAAATGAAGTTCAGCCGATTATAGACCAAAACAAAGACTTAATAGGATTGGAAGCTGATCTTAAAGTATAAAACAATATGCAGTCTTTTGGGCTGCATATTTTATTTCCCACTCCAATTAATATGAAAAAACTACTATTAAGCATTCTATTAACACCAGTCATTTCTTTTTCCCAGAGTAAAGAGGATTTACATTACTTTAAATCCAAAGATTCTTTAGTTGGAGTAAAAGATAAAGCAGGAAAAATAATTGTTCCTGCACAGTTCAAAATCTTTTCCTTCCTAAAAGATGGAGATCCTGTAGAAGGAGAAACCATCCTTTTTGATGGCAGTAAAGAAGGCGAAAAATCAGAGAAAAATGCCTGGGGATATGTGTACGACAGAAAAGGTAAATTTCTGTATCAGCCATTCCTTTATGACAATGGAGCAGATTATTTCTCTGAAGGACTGAGAAGATTGGTTAAAAATGGTAAAGTAGGATTTGCAGACCGAAACGGGAATACTGTTATTGAAGCTGAGCATGACTTTGCATTTCCGTTTAATTACGGATACGCCACCTTTTGTGACGGCTGTGATTGGGAAAAGACCAATGATGAACACAGAGCAATTGTAGGGGGAAAATGGGGTGTGATGAACGTCAAAGGACAAACTGTTCAGCCATTGGCAAAACCAACAGAAAAGGATGTTGAAATAGACGGGAAATACTACCCGAATCCGTTTCAATACAATGAAGAAGAGAAGAATATTCTCCAGTTCTTCGAAAAACAGAAGAAAAAGCTTTCAGATCTTTATTATGTAAACTTTTACAATAAACTGTCTGAAAAGGAAAAGAATCTGTTTTTTGAAATTGTAGAAAAACCAAAAGAAAACTTTCCTTATTATCAGGTGAATACCTATAATCATAGGAAGAAAGACTTGGATATGCTTTATCGTTTCAAATTTCTGGTTTCAGAAGAAGGTAAAATATTTTATGCTATCGAGGATTTTAATGAAAAGAAAGTTCCTTTTGAAAACTGGCTGAAAGAAGAAATAAAAAATGCAGAAGACTTTCAGAAAGAACATAAGGACAATCCGAATAAATTTATCAACAAATAAAAATAAAATTGGAAATTCTACCGCTCAAATTTGAAAAAGATATGACTTATTCCTTTAAATTTGTACAGAGTAATGAGTGGAGAGGAAATCTCTCCAAAAATTTCCAATATAGATGGGTTTAAAGAAAGAAACTTTAACTCATAATAGTAAAAAGAAAAAATAAATCTAATATTAAAAATCTGACATCTAATGTCTAATAACAAAAGAATTTTCGTAGAAAAAAGAGGAATTTTCGATGTTGAAAGTCCAAAAATTTTTGATGAAGTAAAAGCGGTTGTTCCGGCAGTTCAAAGTGTGAAAGTATACAATGTGTATGATATTTTCAATTTGAATGACGGAGAATTTGAAAAAGTGGTGAATAACACTTTCGTAGACCCTGTTACTGATATTTTACATACAGAAAACCCTGCAAAAGCTATTCATTTCGGAATGGAATTTTTGCCTGGTCAGTATGATCAGAGAGCAGATTCTGCGCAGCAGTGTATCGCGTTGCTTACAGAAAATGAAAAATCAAAAGTAAGAAGTGGAAAGTTGATCGAATTTGAAGGAGTTTCTGAAGCAGATTTGGTTAAAATCAAAGACCTTCTGATCAACAAAGTGGAATCTCAGGAAAAAGACTTGTCAATTCTTGATATTCCTGTAGATGAGACACCATCAAAAGTAATTATCCACGAAAACTTCATCAATTTCAATGATGGAGAACTTGAAAACTTCTACAAAAATCATGGTTTTGCTTTAGGATTGGATGACCTGAAATTTATTCAGGAATATTTCAAAACTGAAGAAAGAAATCCTACGGAAACAGAATTAAAAGTACTAGACACGTATTGGAGCGACCACTGTCGTCACACGACTTTTGAAACACAGTTGTCAGACATTCAGTTTGAAGGCCAGTTCAAACACACATTGGAAACTATTTTCAATGATTACATCGAAAAAAGAAAATTCTTAGGCCGTGAGTTGAAGCCAATTTCCCTAATGGATCTTGCAACAGTATGTGGTAAATATTTCCATAAAACAGGAAACCTGGATAACCTTGTCATTTCTGACGAGATTAATGCTTGTACCATCCAGATCGAAGCAGAGTACGATGGTAAAAAAGAACCATGGTATTTATTATTCAAAAACGAAACACATAATCACCCTACGGAAATTGAACCGTTTGGTGGGGCTTCAACTTGTTTAGGAGGTGCGATCAGAGACCCGTTGTCCGGAAGATCTTTCGTTTTCCAGGCAATGAGATTAACAGGTGCTGCAGACGTTTTGGAACCAGTTGATAAAACATTACCAGGAAAATTACCTCAGAAAACCATTACAAAACAGGCTGCCAACGGATATTCATCTTACGGTAACCAGATTGGTCTTGCGACTACAATGGTTTCTGAAATCTATGACGAAGGTTATAAAGCCAAGAGAATGGAAGTAGGTTTCGTTACCGGAGCTGTTCCTGTAGACTGGGTAAGACGTGAGAAACCTGAAAACGGGGATTCAATCATTATCTTAGGAGGAGCAACAGGTCGAGACGGAGTAGGAGGAGCAAGCGGAAGTTCAAAAGAACAGGACGAAACTTCTATCCACACCATGAGTTCAGAAGTTCAGAAAGGAAATGCTGTAGAAGAACGTAAAATTCAGAGATTATTCAGAAATCCTGAAGTAACGAAGCTGATTAAAAAATCAAATGACTTCGGAGCAGGAGGTGTTTCTGTGGCAATTGGTGAGATTGCAGACTCTTTAGAAGTAAACCTGGATGTATTACCATTAAAATATGAAGGATTAAACGGAACCGAACTGGCTATTTCTGAATCTCAGGAAAGAATGGCGGTAGTTGTAGATCCTCAGGATAAAGAAAAATTCATCAAATTCTGTGAAGCTGAAAACATTGTTGCGGTAGAAGTAGCAAAAGTGACAGATTCCGGAAGAATGCAGATGTTCTGGAAAGGAGACAAAATTGTAGACCTTTCAAGAGCTTTCTTAGATACCAACGGATGTTCAAAATCTCAGGAAGTGAAAATCACTCACCTTGAAGAAGTAAAAGAAGAAACTAAAGCTTTCACAGCAGAAAACTTCCTGAACATCTTAAAAGATAAAAACGTAGCTTCCCAGAAAGGATTGCTTGAAATGTTTGACTCTTCAATTGGAGCCACAACAGTAGCAATGCCTTTAGGTGGAAAATATCAGCAGACTCTGATGGAAGGAAGTGTTCAGGCACTCCCTATTTTAGGAGCAAAAGATATTAAAACAGTTTCTTTGGCAAGCTGGGGATTTGATGCTGAAATATCAAAACAAAACTCATTACTAGGATCATCTTATGCTGTAGTAGAGAGTGTGGCGAAGATTGTAGCAATGGGAGGCGATTATAAAAACATCAGACTAAGTTTCCAGGAATACTTCGAAAAACTAGGACAAAATCCGGAAAAATGGGGTAAACCTTTAGCTTCACTTTTAGGGGCTTATGATGCGCAGATCAATTTAGGTCTTGCTGCGATTGGAGGTAAAGATTCTATGAGTGGAACATATCAGGATCTGAATGTTCCGCCAACCTTGATTTCTTTTGCATGTGCCAACGGAGATAAAGAAAATATCATCTCTCCTGAGCTGAAAAATGCAGGAAACAAACTGTATTTCTTCAATCATATTGCTCAGGAAAGCGGACTTCCAAAATATGATGCTTTAAAAGAAGTTTTTGAATTTATTTTCGAAAATATTAAAGCAGGAAAAATTGTTTCTGTGAAAACAGTAAAAGAAGGAGGTCTTGCAGTAGCTTTAGCGAAAATGAGCTTCGGAAACAGATTGGGTGCTGAAGTTAATGCTGATGAAAATGTTTTATTGGCTAAAAATATCGGTAGCTTAATCATTGAAGCGAAAGAAGAATTAAGCTCGTCTGTTCTTCACCTTATCGGAGAAGTAAAAGATTCAGGTATTGTAAAAATTAACGGACTTGAATCCAATATCGTGGACCTTGTATCTGCTAACACAAATACATTCGAAAACCTTTTCCCAACAGTAGAAAAAGAAAAGATCACGATTGAAATTGATGAAAAATCAAACTCAATCCACCCAAGAAATATCATCATTAAAAAACACGGAATTGCTCAGCCAAAAGTATTCGCTCCGGTATTCCCGGGAACGAACTGTGAGTATGACACGCTGAATGCATTCCAGAAAGAAGGTGCTGTAGTGAGCAGCCTGCCTTTGATCAATATCAACCACCAATTATTGGAGGAAAGCATTGATGCGTGGGTAGAAGAAATCAGAACATCTCAGATTCTTGCATTCTCCGGAGGATTCTCCGCAGGTGACGAGCCGGATGGTTCTGCAAAATTCATTGTAAACGTTCTGAAAAACGAGAAAATGAAAAATGCAGTTCATGAATTATTAGACAGAGATGGTATGATTATCGGTATCTGTAACGGATTCCAGGCGCTTGTAAAGTCAGGATTATTACCTTACGGAAGAATCAAAGATCTGGATGAAAACTCCCCTACGTTAGCTCACAATGCGATAAGAAGACACATCTCTCAGATGGTGACGGTAAAAGTGGTGAATGATGAAAGCCCATGGTTAAAAGGAATGAAAGATCAGACTTTCACTATTCCGATTTCCCACGGAGAAGGACGTTTCATGGCTTCAGAAGAAGAAATCAAAAAGCTGTATGAAAACGGACAAATCGCTACCCAATACATAGATTTTGATGGAAATATCGCCCACGGGATGCCGTTCAACCCGAATAACTCATTATTCGGAATCGAAGGAGTTACCAGCCCATGTGGAAAGATCTACGGAAGAATGGGACACCCGGAAAGATTTGCTGAAGGTCTCATGAAGAATATACCAACCGCGAATTATCACAACATATTCAAAAACGGTGTTGAATACTTCAAATAACAATACAAGAAAAATGATCGTCATCCATGGCGGTCATTTTTCGTCTTTAGCAGGCTTTTACGAAGAAGTTTCAAGTGTTCTGATGAAGGATGCAGATTGGAAAGTAGGAACATTGGACGGCTTTGATGATATTCTCTACGGAGGTTTCGGAGTAATAGAAGGAAAAGAAGAAATTGAAATCCTCTGGAAAGAATCCGGGAAATCGAAAGAAGATTTAGGGCTTCAGACTACTCAGGAATTCTACGAAAATAAGATCAGACAGGGAAAACCCTTCAATATAGAATTGATTCAGCAGAAATTAGATGATTTGACCGAAGGAAAAGGGCAGACACTTTTTGAAATCCTGGTGGAAATTATACAGTCACATAGCAATATTGCATTGAAGCTGGAATGATAAGTAATGAGCAATGAGTAATTAGAATCTTAAACCATTATGAATAATAAAGATTTTAAGGAAAGTTAAGATTCATTAACGATGAATAAAGCAGTCTGCTTAATAATAGCTTCAACTATTACATTCATAATTCTTCACCCCTTCAAAAATCTTAATGGTTCAAAAAAAATTATTCAACTAGGGCACAAATTGGTCTATTGCTGAGTGAAACGCCTTTGCGAACGAAAACATAAGAATTAAATATAAATACTTAGCGCCTTTTGCGTTAAAAACTACGCAAGTTGAAAGATATTAATAATTTTTCTCACTATTTTTACTTTAACAAAAAGGAAACAATAAGAATTGAATGAAGAAAATTATTTATGGGCTGTTCTTCGGTGACAGCATTACTTATGGAGAATATGACGGCGTTTTTGGAGGCTGGGTAGATATTTTGAAAAGATATGCCTTGCAGCAATTTCACGAAGGAAATGGAGATGAACTGATCTTATTCAATTTGGGAATCGGAGGAGAGACTACAGAAGGATTACTGAAAAGAATTCCCCACGAACTCAGTGCCAGAAATTCTGCTGACGGAAACATCGTTTTTTTAAGCTATGGAGCCAATGATCTTGCCATAAAAGAAGGAGTACAGATCGTAGATCCTGAAAAATTTAAAAACAACATGACTACTGCCATCGCGCATGCCAAAGAATTTTCCAACGAAATTTATCTTGTGAGCATTCTCCCTTTTTCTCAAAAAATAGATGGAGTAGTGGTAAGCTCAGGCAAATTAAGAACAAATGGGGAAGTTGTTATCTATAACCAGATCCTTAAAGATCTTGCCTCAGAACATTCACTGGGGTATATTGATTTTTATTCTGCTTTCCTTGAAGATAAAGAGATTCTATTATCTGCAGACGGAGTGCACCCCAACGAAAAAGGCTATGGAATGATGGCTGAGGTAGCTATACCAATTATCGAAAAATATTTATAATGCCAAATCTATTTTCTTACGGAACCCTACAGAAAGAGCAGGTTCAAATGGAAACCTTTGGAAGACTTTTACAAGGTGAAAAAGATATCTTATCAGAATACAAATTAAGAATGCTTGAAATTACAGATCCTGAAGTACTGCGAAAAAGTGGTCAGAAATACCATCCCGTACTTGAATTTTCTGGGAATGATGATGATCAGATAGAAGGAATACTTTTTGAAGTAACAGAAGCCGAAATTCTTCAGGCAGACGAATATGAAGTAGATGATTACAAAAGAATTGAAACCGTTTTTAAATCCGGAAAGAAAGGATTTATCTATGTCGGAAAATAATCATTGCGAGCAAAGCGAAGCAATCTCACTATCTCCTGTAAAATTTCAACGGGACCTTTGTCATTCCGAGCAAAGCAAGGAATCTATATTATAATTGGTTTATAAGATATACTGAGACTCCTACGGAGTGACAAAATTGGAATAGGCTAAGCCAAAAGAAAATAGCCGCAGAAATTCAATTCAATTCAATTCAATAGGAACGGGCTTTAGCCCGTTTATGTAAAAATCTTAACCTTCAAAATGGCTTTAGCCAAAACTTAAAAACAATATCCTATTCAATCAATTTAAAAAACTCCTGACACCCCCTTGTCACAACCTTCTCTTACCTTTGCTCTATCATAAAGAAATAATAATGAATAACGTAAAAATAAAACCTTTTAAGGTAATCGGAATCTCAGTAAGAACAACCAATGAAAATGGGCAGGCAGCAAAAGATATTCCTGTGTTATGGGAGAAAATGATAAACGAAGATATTGTCAATTCAATACCAAATAGAAAAGATAATACCCTTTATTCTATTTATACGGATTACGAAAAAGACCATACAAAGCCCTATACAACAGTTCTTGGGTGTAAAGTGGAAAACCTTGACAATATTCCTGAAGGAATGACAGGTTATTCTTTTGAAGGTGGAGATTATGTGAAATTTACCACAAAAGGAGACCTTTCAAAAGGCCTGGTGATCAATGAATGGTTGAAAATCTGGGAAATGGATCTCGGAAGAATATTTACTGCCGATTTTGAAATCTATGGAGAAAAAGCTCAGGATCCTTCAGATGCCGAAGTGGATATTTTAATTGCTGTCAAATAAGAGAAAAAAGTAAAAAGCTTTTTGCCTTCACAACTTTTGAAATGGAGACGTGAAATTCCCCTCATTTGGAGGGGTGGCAAAAATTCAAAGAATTTTTGACGGGGTGGTTAAGCATGTAACTTAAATATTTGTCAGCAATATTTCAGATTTCTTTACCTGAAAATATATTTTCCATACACCAAAACCCCAACAATCACCGATGCAATGGCTGTCAAAACAACAGCACCAGCCGCAATATCTTTAATAAAGCCAATTCTTTTGTCGAAATCAGGTTGGATGATATCACAGATCTTTTCAATAGCTGTATTGA
The DNA here is from genome assembly GCF_019970045.1 of Chryseobacterium sp. GVT01B. Classification (GTDB taxonomy): domain Bacteria; phylum Bacteroidota; class Bacteroidia; order Flavobacteriales; family Weeksellaceae; genus Chryseobacterium. The sequence goes on along the minus strand of NZ_JAHXYI010000010.1, from coordinate 120,355 downwards.
AAATTTCGGCACTTAAAACAGCAAACGAAGCGATGAAAACCAACGCTGCATCTGTATTGCTCAGTCTGAAATAAAAAATAAGAAAGAGATTTACGAAGAATGCCAGAAGCTCAATCTGGAAATTCCTTTCCGTCTTTATCATCATGAAAACACCCCGGAAAGCATTGAGAAAACTTTTATGAATGGGTGGTTTTTGCATAATTCTGAACTTTTCACACAAAGATAGGCTTTGTATTTTGATTGGTATGGATTATCTTTTATATTCGAAATGGGGTATTATGCAAGAAAATGAGCAATATTTATCCTTTTTTACTTTCAATACTCATGTTTTAATGCGCTTTGAAGAAAAAAAGTACAAATAGAAATCCGATTAAAGTGAATATTTTGAAGAAAATTATAAGATCAAAAGAAATTTAAGCATAATATCAAGGCTCAAAACAGATTAAGGATATTTGTGAAAAACTCCTCCATATTATTCTTTTCTTTATTGTATCTATTTATTATATTTGTAGAAACTTATTTTATAAATCTATGAAATTTATTATTTCAAGTGGTGAACTGCAGAAGGCGTTGCAAACTGTAAGTGGCGTAATATCAAGCTCTCAATCGAGACCGATTTTAGAAAACTATCTTTTTGAATTAGACGGAAATAATGTTACCATTACAGCATCTGACGGCGAGACAACTCTTGTTACTTCTCTGGAAGTAAAGTCTGATGATACAGGTAAATTTGCTGTTCCTGCTAAAATTTTTCAGGATTTTATCAAGACTTATGGTGAACAGCCTCTGACATTTGTTGTAAAAGACAATGCCGAAGGTACAGGAAGCCAGCTTGAGATTTTAGATGAAAAAGATAATTTCGCAGTAGCATTAGACAATGCTGATGACTATCCTGAATTACCGGAATTTGATGCTTCACAAAGTGTTACAATGCCGGCTGGAGTTTTGTCTGAAGCTTTGACAAACACCCTATTCGCTACAAGTAATGATTCTCTTCGTCCGGTAATGACAGGAGTGCTTTTCCAGTTTGGAGAAAACGAAACCAATTTCGTATCTACAGACTCCCACAGATTGGTGGTATACAAAAGAGCAGACCTTATGAATGCTGAGCCGATGGAGTTTATCATGCCTAAAAAACCTCTGAACATTTTCAAAAATATTCTGGCAAGTTCCAATGAAGACGTTACGATCGACTTCAATGAGAATATGGCCAAGTTTACTTTTGGTAAGCATATCTGGATCTGTAGACTTATTGATGGTAAATATCCAAATTATACAGCGGTAATTCCAAAAGAAAACCCAAATGTATTGACAATCAACAGGAATCTTTTATTAGGAGCGATCAAAAGAGCATCTATCATGTCCAACAAATCTACCAATCAGGTAAGATTCAAGCTTTCCGGTAATATTCTTCACCTTCATGCAGAAGATACTGAATATGCAAACAAAGCAGACATGCAGATTCCTTGTGACTACAACGGAGAAGATATCAATATCGGATTCAGTTCTAAATTTTTAACTGAAATGCTGACAATTTTAGGATCTGACGATATCACGATGAAAATGTCTCAACCTAACAGACCAGGAATCATTGAACCTCTTGACGGTCTTGAAGAAAACGAAAATATCTTAATGTTATCAATGCCGGTAATCGGATTGTAACATTAACCATATAAATAAAAGAAAGCTGGAATTTTTCCGGCTTTTTTTGTAATCCTGCATTCGGACTCATAGTTGTAATAATTTGGAATCGACTTAGGGATTAATAGAATCATCCATACGAGTTTAGAGGTGCATTCAAATTTTTAGCGGATAATTCCAGTCTTGAACTTTTGCATACTTTTATTTGACTACGTCGAATCTTCGATTTCAAGGCAAAAGTATAGGAAGAAAAAAAATAATAAACATGAAAAAAATAACATTTCTTGGATCACTTATCTGCTCTCTATGGGCTTTTTCTCAGAAGAGTGCAAAAATGTATTATGAACATACGAAAGATATTATCACTTACTATGCTGATAATATTGAAATCTATCCCATTTCAATAACGTTCTCCGAACAGCCGGAAACAGAAAACCTTAAGAGTCCCGAAGCATTTAAAATGATCAGAGTGCTGCCTCCTAAATCAATAAAAAACAAAATTGCTTATTTTGTTGTCAACGATAATAGAAAAGGTTGGAAAATCAAGAAAATGCCTGCTTACTATACATTAGCTGGAGATGCAACGATAAAGACCTATGATGCTGACTATACATATGATCTTCCTTTTCAAAAAGGGAAATCCTTTAATGTTTATCAAGGTTACAATGGAATATTTTCTCACCAGAATGAAAACTCTTTAGATTTTGTGATGCCTGAAGGAACCGAAATTACGGCAGCAAGAGAAGGTAAAGTGATTGATGCAGTTCAGAATAATAATACAGGATGTCCTACATCAAGTTGTGCTAATCAGGCTAATTATATTTCAATTTTACATTCGGATGGAACCATTGCACAGTATTTTCACCTGAAACAAAATGGGGTTAAGGTTAAAATAGGAGATGAGGTTAAAAAAGGGGATTTAATAGGATTGAGCGGCAATACAGGCTGGACAAATGGTCCGCATTTACATTTCCAATGCTTTCTTCCCGATCCTTCAAAGCCTAAACAAAAGAATACACTCAAAACCCTTTTCAGAACCGGTAATGGAACTAAAACCGAGTATTTGACAGAAAAGAAAACCTATTCAAAAGAATATTAAACAGTGTCAAATCGTGTCATTTGTGAATCATTAGAGTTATTAGTGTTTAAAAGATACTAATCATGAAAATAAAAATACAGTCTTACCACACCTCAGATTTTCCATCAGAATTTACCACTGAAAATTACAGTGTGGTTCTATGGAAGGGTTCCGGTGTTTTTTCAGTAGATGACATCAATTATTCTTATAACGGATATAATATTCTGTTTCTTTCCCCTTTTCAAAAACTGAAACTGGCTTCGGAATCAGATGAAAATATCGATGTACTTTTCTTCCATGGTGACTATTACTGTATAGAATATCATAAAGAAGAAGTGGCATGCAACGGGCTTCTTTTTAATAATATTTATCTGAATCCGGGGGTTGAACTCTCAGAAGAAAATTATAGTTATATTCTCGAGCTTTTTATTCATATCAAAAAGGAAGAATCCGAAAAGCATCAGTTTTCAGAATCTATTATCAAAACTTATATACAGCTTATCCTTGCTATTGGCAGTAAACAGAAAAGCAGTATTGAAAATAGTATATTTTCTCATGATAAACTACCCAATAAGAATGCTGCAGAATTTAAGAAACTGTTGGAGACTCATTTTAAAAGTGAAAAGGAGCTGTCATTTTACAGTGACAAACTGAGTATAACCAATAATACATTAAGCAAGGCTGTAAAGAAAGAATTTGCGAAAACACCCACTCAGCTTATCAATGAGAGAATCATTCTGGAATCCAAAAAATTACTGCATTTAACCTATAGATCCGTAAAGGAAGTTGCTTCAGAGCTGGGATTTGCCGATGAATTTTACTTCAGCAGGTATTTCAAAAAATCGGTAGGATGTTCCCCGAAAAAATATAGAGAACAGGTAGGAATCTCTGTGGTGGCGAAAATGTCCATGTAATGTCCTCAAATATCTATGTTGGCGCTGTAGGCATGTGAATACCTTTGTTAAAAAGAAATCACATGAAAAACAACAGACTTTACCACCGCTTATTACAATTGGATGCTTATTTTTTCAATTTTCTCAGAATTTCAATTTTCATTGTTATGGCCTGGATTGGAGGTTTAAAAGCATTTCATTACGAAGCTGAAGGAATTGTACCCTTTGTCGCCAATAGTCCCTTCATGAGTTTCTTCTATAAAAATACTGGGAATAAAGTTCTTAATGAAGAAAAAATGCCGGTGGCAGAATATACCCTGTATAAAAATCCGGAAGGAAAGGTTATCCAGAAAAATATTGATTGGCATAAAGAAAATGGAACATACACCTTTTCTTATGGTTTGGGAACGATGATTGTAATAATAGGTTTTTTGGTGTTGTTAGGGATCTGGTTTCCTAAAATCGGAGCAGTAGGAGGGGCTTTAACATTTTTAATGTCATTGGTTACCCTTTCATTTTTAGGAACTACTCCCGAAGTATACGTGCCGAATCTGGGTGGAGATTATCCTACTCCAGAGTTTGGATTTCCCTATATGTCCGGAGCAGGGCGTTTGGTTCTAAAAGATATTATCATGATGGCTGCAGGATTGGTATTATTTTCTGATAGCCTGAAGAAAGTAGTGAGACCATCTGGCCAACAGATTCCTTAATAAGAGGCAGAACTATTAATGAAAATTAATTATCTTAAAATCGCTTCTAAATTTCTCTATTTCTCAAAAAAACACGACATTTGTAGCTCGAAAAATCACACTTGAATACGGTGTGGAATTTCAAATAAAAATTTCAAAATAGTGCAGATGAAACCGAAAGGCTCATTTGACGAATTAAATAAGTAGATAGATTAACAAATGAAAATATCAAACAACTGGCTGAAGGACTTTGTAAAAACGGAATCAAAAACTGAAAGAATCGGTGAATTCCTTACAGATATAGGTCTTGAGGTTGAAGGGATAGATAAATTTGAAAGCGTAAGAGGCAGCCTGGAAGGAATTGTTGTAGGTAAAGTATTAACCTGCGAAAAGCATCCGAATGCTGACAAACTGAAGAAGACAACAGTAGATGTAGGAAACGGAAAAATATTGAATATTGTTTGCGGAGCTCCTAACGTAGAAGCAGGACAGACTGTTCCTGTAGCCGTTGTCGGAACAAAAATCTATGACAAAACAGGAAACTTTTTTGAAATTAAAGAAGCAAAAATCAGAGGTGAGGTTTCTCAGGGAATGATCTGCGCAGAAGATGAATTAGGTCTTAGCGAAGATCACGGAGGAATCATGGTGCTGGATGAAACCAAATATGAAGTAGGAAAAAACTTTGCGGACTATTTTGAACTGACTAATGATGAGGTGTTTGAAATCGGATTAACACCAAACAGAACAGATGCAATGTCTCACTATGGTGTTGCAAGAGATTTACATGCTTATCTTTCTACCAACCAACTGAAGTCTCAATTTAATAAAGTAGCTTCCGAAGCTTTGAATAATGAAGGAGTTCATGATTTCAAACTGGAAATTGAAGATGCTGAATTGTGTCCAAGATATATAGGAGCCGTTATTGAAGACGTAAAAGTTGCAGAATCTCCATCCTGGTTAAAAGACAGACTAAAAGCAATCGGACTAAGCCCGATTAACAACGTTGTAGATATTACTAACTATATTCTTCACGGATACGGACAGCCGCTTCACGCATTTGATGCAGATAAAATTGCAGATAAGAAAGTAAAAGTAGGAGTTGTAAAACCGGGAACAAAATTTACTACATTAGATGGAGTTGAAAGAACATTGAATGGTTCTGAAATCATCATCAAAGACGGTAAAGATAATCCAATGTGTATTGCCGGAGTATTCGGTGGTGCAAATTCCGGAGTATCAGAAACTACAAAAACGATATTCCTTGAAAGTGCTTATTTCAATCCCATTGCGGTAAGAAAAGGAGCAAAAGCTCACAGCCTGAATACGGATGCTTCTTTCAGATTTGAAAGAGGAGTAGACCCGAATCTGACAAGAACGGCAATCACTCACGCTATTAAAATGATTCAGGAAATTGCTGAAGGAAAATTAGTAGGAGATCTATTGGAAGAATATCCTAAGAAAATTGAAGACAGCTATGTGATTCTGAGATTCTCTAAAATTGAGCAGATTTTAGGAACAAAAATCCACAGAGAAAAAGTAAAGGAAATCTTAAAAGCATTGGAAATTCAGGTTTTAAATGAAATTCCAAATGGTTTTGAAATCTCTGTTCCTGCTTACAGAGCAGATGTAACAAGAGAAATTGATGTAATTGAAGAGATCTTAAGAATCTACGGATATAATAAAATTGATGCTCCACAGAAAATTTCGTTTACCCCTGTTAAGCTTAGTGCTAACGATCAGGATGAATTGGAAAACAGCTGGGCAAGGGCTTTACAGAGCATTGGCTTCAACGAAGTAATGAATAACTCATTGACTTCGGTAAAAGATGAAACTGATGCTGTAAAACTGTTAAATCCTTTAAGCGGAGATTTAGCATTCATGAGAAAATCTTTATTGGAAGGACTTCTTCAGAATGCCGTATATAACATTAACAGAAAGAATCAGGATATTAAATTCTTCGAATTAGGAAAAATTTACCACAAAAAAGAAAAATACGAAGAAAGAAAACAATTGGCTTTGTTGGTTTCCGGAAGAGATGTTGCGGAAAACTGGCTTCAGCCTAAGTCTGCTGTAAGTTTCTATAATCTTAAAGCTTATGTAAAAGTTTTATTGGAAAGACTTGCTGTTGATTATAAAGAAGCAGCTCTGTCCGATGAAAGATTCTCCGATGCATTGGTATATGAAGTTGACGGTAAAGCGTTGGTAAGAATCGGAAAAGTAGCTCCTGCTTTATTAAAAGATTTCGATATTGATCAGGATTGTTTCTATGCAGAAATTGAACTGGAATATGCTCAGGAACTACGTTCTAAAAATGAATTGAAATTTAAAGACATTCCGAAATTCAACAAAATCAGAAGAGACTTAGCTTTATTGATTGATAAAAATGTAAATTATCAGGATTTATATCAGACTGCTAAAAAGAATAAATCTCCATTCATTAAGAGTGTTAACCTATTCGATGTGTATGAAGGTAAAAATCTTCCTGAAGGTAAGAAGTCTTATGCAATGAGCTTCGAGCTGTTAAACGAAGAAAAAACACTGGAAGAAAAAGAGATCACAGAAGTAATGGATTCTCTGATCAAAGCTTTCCAGAAAGAATTCAACGCTGAGTTGAGATCTTAATACTTGAAAATATATATTTCAATATAATAGAAACGGACTTTTAAAGTCCGTTTTTTTGTTTTTAATCTTAAAAATATATCTGTATTAATAGGTTTCGGCTAAAGCCATCTGGATATTGATTTTTAAGTAAACGGCTCCCTTCGACTAAGCTCAGGATTACAATCCGTTCTATTGAATGGTACTTTATTGTATATTTTCTTATGATTTGGTAGTTGGTCTATCCACAATCTTTGTCACTCCGTAGGAGTCTCAGTATGTTTTTATAAACCAATTATAGTATAGATTCCTTCGGAATGACAAAGGCAGCGTTACAACTTTAGTGCAAATAAAGTTCTTATGTCTTAAAGCTTTCAACCCTTTTTTTGATCGTCAAGAGCATGAAAATTAATTCTGAAAATTATTCAAAATACAGGGTGTTAAAGAATAATAAAATTCATCGCAGCCCGTTTAAATAATATAATTTCCGTAAATTTGGATTAATTCAAAAAGAAAAAAATGAAAAATCTTTTTTTAAGCATATGTACAGCTGCAGTATTGGCTTCATGTGGATCTATGACAAGCCCGTCTGCTTCTAAAGTAGGAAAAGCTCAGCCTGCTCTTGCCAATACAAAATGGACACTGGCTGAAACGGTAAAAGGAAAAGTTCCGACATTGAATATTGAAGGAGAGAAAATCACAGGAAATGCAGGATGTAATAACTATTTCGGAACGGCTACAATAGATCCGTCTACAGGAGGATTTACAGCAGGACAAATGGGATCTACAAAAATGATGTGTAACAACATCGGAGTAGAGCAGAACTTTATGGATATGATGGGAAAAGCAAACAAATATGTGATTTCCGGAACTACATTAGAATTGTATAAAGACAATCTTCTACTATTGAAATTCACTAAATCAGAATAAAAAAACAAAAGGAACTCAATTGAGTTCCTTTTTTATGTTTTAGAGTGTTATTAATCTTCCTCTTCTTCGTCGTACTTAGCCAACTCTTCGTCGCACCATTTAAACGCTGCTTCTACTACTTTAGTAGCTTCGTCTGCCATAGTTTCTTCATCATCACCTTCAAGATCATCTAACCATTCAACTTCTTCTTCCTCAACGTTTAAGATAAATCTTGGATATTCTGTGTGAACTACGAATAGATCTTCTGGAAACTCCGAATTATCTGCTAATAAAAACTTTGGTAATTTCATTTTTTTAATGTTTTAACTTTCTCAAAGATAAATAAAATTATTGACTTTAAAATTACTTCAAAAACATTTTTGAAACTTTTTCAGCTTTTTTGCTTTCAGAATAATCGTAGAATCCTTCCCCTGATTTTACACCAAGTTTCCCTGCTGTTACCATATTTACAAGCAGTGGATTAGGCGCATACTTTGGATTTTTGAAACCGTCATACATTACATTCAGAATTGCAAGACATACGTCAAGACCAATGAAGTCTGCCAGCTGAAGCGGGCCCATTGGATGTGCCATTCCCAATTTCATTACCGTATCAATTTCTTCTACACCAGCCACTCCGTTATAAAGCGTTTCGATAGACTCATTGATCATTGGCATCAAAATTCTGTTAGCCACAAAACCTGGATAATCATTCACTTCTACAGGAACTTTACCCAAAGTTTTGCTCATTTCATAGATTGCATCAAAAGTTTCTTTAGAAGTAGAATAGCCTTTGATGATTTCTACCAATTTCATAATTGGAACCGGGTTCATGAAGTGCATTCCGATTACTTTATCAGCTCTTTTGGTAGCTGCAGCAATTTTTGTAATAGATATAGATGAAGTATTGGTGGCAAGGATGCAGCCTTCAGGAGCCAGTTCATCCATTTGGCCAAAGATCTTCAGTTTAAGATCCATATTTTCTGTAGCAGCCTCTACAATAAGATCTGCAGCGCCTGCTGCATCATTCAGTGCTGTGAAGGTAGTGATATTCCCCAGCGTTTCAGCTTTTTGTTCCTCTGTAAGGTTTCCTTTTGCAATGATTCTGTCAAGATTGGTAGTAATGGTTTTCAAACCTCTGTCCAGAGCTTCCTGAGATACATCTACAAGATTTACTTTAAAACCGCTTTGTGCGAAAGTATGTGCAATACCATTTCCCATGGTTCCCGCTCCGATAACGACAATGTTTTTGATCATTTTTCCTTTATTTTTTATAGATAGTTAAATTTTTTACGTCAGTAAGATCCGATTGAGAAACAACCGTTGCCGAGTCAAAGAAAACGGTTCCTGTACTTTGATTTTTCTTACTGTTGTTCTGATTAGAAACAGTAGCTGTCAGCCCTCTTATAAGACGGCTTTTCTGGTTTTTTGTAAGGTAGTCAGTACCAACATATAATGTGAATTCACCTTCTCTGCCTCTTCCTTTTTGTTGTAGAATTTCCAGGCTTTTTACCCTGCTTTTATTCTTAAATTCCTTCAGAAAGCTAAGGACAGGTTTGTCTGAAGGCGGGCCGCAGCATACACTTCCATAGCTGATCTCCAGATAATTCTGATTCTTTTGTGAGTAAAAGAATGTGAAAGCCAGCAGAGCCGTTGTTACTATTATTTTTTTCATGTTAAAAATCGCTTAAAAATAAGCTTAAAATTTTATTTATTAAAATATTCCCAAACCTCCTTGGAAATATCAGAAATCATCCTGCAGTTTACCGCATCCGTTTCCATTGAATTGCTGACAAATACAGCTAATGCATAATGTTTTCCATTGGGTAAAGTAACGATGCCGATTTCATTTTCTGCCCCTGTTAAACCTGCCTTATTTTTTCCGGAAGCTCCCGTTTTTCTGGCCACAGTAGTGTTTTTTGGAAGTTGCTCTACCATTTTGTTTAATCCTGTTGAAGTAGATAACATGACCTGCATCAGATAATCTGTTGATTTTTTGGATAATAATTTTCCGTCATAAAACTTTTTCAGGACATCAACTGCAGATTTTGTGGTGCTGTAATTTTCATACTGAACTTTCCAGTCTTTATGCATTGCCTCTTCATTATATTTGATCTGAAAACCCTTCACTCCTTTGGAATCCATGAATCTCTGAACAGGCTGAGTTCCGCCCAATAGCCTGAGAAGAATATCACAGCCATTATTATCACTTTTAGCAACAGTATATTCAATAACTTCACTTAACGGAATTTCAACGTTTCCTCCCGGATATTGATCGCGTAGCGGGGACCAAGTATTTTCAAGTAAATTTGATTTATTCAGTGCAATTTTCTGATCCAATGAAAGCTTTCCCTGATCTACAGCATTCAGAACTGCAGCGACAATATGGAATTTGAAGACACTTTGCATCGGTAGCTTTTTGTCTGCATTTTTATCATATTTAAAACTGTTCTCAAAGCCTGAGACAGAAACACCAACAGTTGCTTTTTTGTTTTTAAGAATTGAGTTTATTTTTTGTTCCAACAAAGAAGTTTGGGCAAAGGTAAATGCCGAAATCAGAAGAAAAAAGAATGCTGTTTTTTTCATAATACCGAAATTAAAAAGCTCTCCTTTGAAGACCAAAAGAGAGCTGCAATTTAAGATAATTATTACTATTTTACTTCAAAATAATTCAGATTGACACCATCATTTTCAAAGAATATTCTGATACTGTTTTCCCCTTTCTGAAGACTGATATTTTTTACAGAAACCGTTTTCCAGTTTTCATTTCCTCCACTGGAAGCTAACGGTACCGTCGCCAACACTTTTCCGGAAGCCGTTTCAATCCTTATTTTTGAATCAGTGGCTGATGCATACCGGATGTCAAACGTATAATTTTTGTCTCCTTTTGACTGAACAGTATACTGGAGCCATTCCCCGGATTCTGTTTTTCCTACATAATACTGATTGGTAATCTTATCATTACACTTATAAATATCTACACCATCATTTCTCATCTGCTGTCCGGAGTTCCATTCTGATCTTTTTGCAGGATCACTTACCCATAGATTGATGAAATCTTTATCCAGATAAGCAGAACCTATTCTTCCCAGATCATATTCCGAAGCAAATATCCTTCCCGGCACCTGATGATTTTTAAATGGCTTTGTTGAAGCATCCTTTGTCTGCCTGAACATTGCATCAATGACATCTTTTTTAACTTCCGTATTGCTCAGTTTATAGTTGTCAGCAATCTGCATTAAAGCTTTTTTTGCATAATCTTTTGAAGGTTTTTCACCTCCGTTTTTCCAGTAATCCAATAGCTTTTCATATTCAGGCGTGATCTTGACATTGGTGATTCCTGCAATATTATCAATCTTTTTCATCGGCCAGAATGCATACCCGATATTATGTTGATCCAAAAGCTGAATAAGCTCAGTAAACCATACATTGGAATTTTCTCCTGTCTCACCAAGCCAGATCGGCATATTATGCTTTTTTCTCAGATCCAGTGCAAACTGAAGGGTTTGGTCATCATTGTAATTCCAGTATTTATGAAAGCTGAAAGCCATATTGTTGTCCCAGATAGCCGGCAGTCCGTTATAATTATTTCCCCAGCCGTTTCCTTCAATGAAAATAATATGCTTCTTATCAACCTCTCTGATAGCAGCAGTGATCTCCTTCTGAAGTTTCCAAAGCGGAGCATTAGACATTTCATCAGTACCATTTGGGTTTTTACCTGTGAAATTGATATTAGGCTCATTGATCAGGTCGTAGCCTCCAACCCATGGACTGTCTTTATACCGTTCGGCCAGTTTTTTCCAAAATGCTATAGTTTTTCTCTGATTCTCTTCATTGGCCCAAAGCGAAGGTTTTGACTTGTCATTATCAGAAATATTGACATCATTTCCCTGCCCGCCCGGTGCAGCGTGAAGGTCAAGGATGAGGTAAATTTTATTATCGGCACACCATTGAAGCAGGTCATCGGTCATTTTAAAGCCTTCTTCCAGCCATGTATCTTTACCTTTTACAGGCTCTTTTTCAATAGGAAGTGTGTAAAGATTGTAATGCATGGGAAGCCGTATCGAGTTGAACCCTGATTTCGCAAGAAAATCAATATCCTGTTTGGTGATCCCGTTTTTCAGATATGCCTTGTAAAACTCATTCATGCTATCTTCACCAATTAATTCAGCAATCTTCTCCTTGATTTTATACTGAGGACCGGCAAAGTCAGCTGTTTTCAGCATATATCCTTCCTGGAGCATCCAACCGCCCGGACCCAGACCTCTCAATTGGATATTTTCACCTTTATCATTAACGATTTTTTGTCCGGAAGTCTTTAATAATTGTGATGTCCCAAATTGAGACAATAAAAGTACGGATATTACAATGGCTCTTTTCATAATGGTTTCAATAGTTTAAAATAGTAGGGAAATTAAAGATTATAATGAATGATGACAGGATAAGATGATGCTGTATTCACATCATTTATTGCGTCAGATATCCATATATGTAAAACAAAATCTTTCAATACTTTATTGAATTGTTCTCCAAATATATTGTTTTTTTGTTTTGAAAAGGATTTTTAATTGATAAATCAGTAATTTTTAACGAAAAGTTTTTATTGAATGTAAAGATCCTGATATCTGGAATAACATATTTGAAACTAAAAAATGCTACCTCATAATCATTCTTCGATTATAAGATAGCATTGTATGCATGGCTGTCATAAAAAACAGCATATTTTTATTTTTAGCTGATCAGCCTCATGATTTCCAAAGCGACTTTCAATGCTTCAGTTCCGTCTTCAAGAGAAACCTCTACATTTTTGTCACCTGTGATGGCATCAGCAAAAGAATTCAATTCATCCAAAATAGCATTGTTGGACTGAATATTTGGGTATTCAAAGAGGATCTGATTCTTTTCTCCATCTGCATTTTCAATAATCATATCAAATGGAGTAGGGTTTTCAGGAGCATCTTTCATTCTGATCACTTCAGCCTTTTTCTCAAGGAAATCCACAGAAATATAAGCATCTTTCTGGAAGAATCTGCTTTTTCTCATGGCTTTCATAGAAATTCTGGAGGTGGTAAGGTTAGCTACGCATCCGTTTTCAAACTCTATTCTCGCATTGGCAATATCCGGAGTTTTGCTTACCACACAAACACCGCTTGCATGGATGTTTTTAACCTTAGATTTAGCCATACTCAACAGAATATCCAGATCATGGATCATAAGATCCAGTACTACAGAAACGTCTGTCCCGCGGGGATTAAATTCTGCCAGCCTGTGGATTTCAATGAACATCGGATTGCTGATATATTCCTTAGTGGCAATAAAGGCCGGATTGTATCTCTCAACGTGTCCTACCTGTGCTTTGATCCCTTTTTCCTGGCATAAACGTAAAATTTCTTCTGCCTGCTCAAGAGTCTGGGTTACCGGTTTTTCAATAAAGAAATGAAGACCTTTTTCAATGGCTTTTAAAGCATAATCGTAATGATAAACTGTAGGAGTGACAATATCAAGCATGTCAATCTGCTCAAGCAATTCATCAAAATTTTCAAAATATTTATATCCGAATTCTGCTTCTAATTTCTTTCCGTTTTCAACATCTTTATCATGGAAACCTACAAATTCATATCTATCTGATTGATTAAGAAGTTTTAAATGTATTTTTCCCAAGTGTCCGGCACCTACCAAACCTGCTTTTAACATAGCTGTATTAAATTTTTGTAAATATAGTGAATGTACATTTATAAAATACATGACTTTTCACTTGGAGATATTTAAGAATGAACGCATGTGTTCATTAAAGAAATTACAGTAAATTCACGGTCAGAAAAATAACGATGAAAAGAATAGTTTCGATATTACTCATCTTAGGATTATGTACTGCCGGATGTATAGGAGATAGTCCATATGACCCGCAGGCTAAATGTGGAACTCCGGAAAATTTGATATTTGAAAAAGGAAGTAACCAGCTTTCCTGGAATATGATTAGCCATGGCGAAGGATATTATGAAATACAGTATGGGGAGCAAGGTTTTACTTTAGGAAATGGAACAACAGTTGTAACCTATAAGAATTCCTATAGTCTTCCATTATATAAGAATAATAAATATGATCTTTACGTAAGAAAAAACTGCGGAATAGACAATGGCCGGAGCAACTGGGCGGGACCTGTTACCGTTTTGGCCAGCAATACAACAACCTGTATAAAACCGGGATATGCAACGTATTCAAAGACTACTTCTTCCGTTTATTCCTCCACTTTTGATGCTACAATAACCTGGGAAAATGACGGCATTTCTGCATATGAAACTGTTTTGACAACCAGTTCTGCACCACCTGCGAGCGGAGAATTAGTGATTTCAGGTCAAAAAGCTATTTACATAGGATTAACTAAAACAGTGAACTATAACTTTTTTGTGAGAAAAAGATGTGCTGATAATACCTTCAGCGATTTTTATGGACCTTATCCAATAAAATGGGATTGAGAAATAAGAAGAAAGCAGTCATTTTTTGATTGCTTTCTTTTTGTGGATAATTCTTTGCTTCAATTTCTGAAATCTAATTTCTAATTTCTTACTTTTGTCAAATGCAGGATTCGTTTGTACATAAAGGAAAAAGAAAGATTTTAGTAGATTACCTTCGATACAGAATTGGAATTTCGGACGAAAATGTACTTTCGGCAATGAGTGAAGTTCCAAGACACCTTTTTATCGAAAGTATTTTTGAAGATTTTGCCTATGAAGACAGGGCATTTCCCATCTTAGCGCATCAGACTATCTCCCATCCTTCCACGGTAGCAGAACAGTCTGAACTGCTGCAGGTAAAACCAGGCGAAAAAGTCCTGGAAATTGGTACCGGATGCGGATATCAGACGGCTGTCTTAATAGCAATGAAAGCTCATGTATACACGGTTGAAAGACAGAAAGACCTTTTTGATTTTTCCAAAAAGAAACTCAGAGAGCTTCACCTGTTTCCAAAATTCCAGAGCTTTGGAGATGGCTTTGCCGGGCTTCCTACTTTTGCTCCTTTTGATAAAATTATAGTAACCTGTGGTGCTTCTACTTTACCAACAGAGCTTTTAAAACAATTAAACGTCGGAGGAATTATGGTGATTCCATTAGGACCTACTGATGAGCAGGTTTTATACAGGTTTACCAAAATAGGGCCTACAGAATTTGAAAAAGAGGAATTCGGGGCGTATAAATTTGTTCCTATGCTTGGAAATACCAATCAATAATTTTATTTATTAGAATTGTAAAAGAACTGGTCTCAAACACCAATGCCTTTGTTAATTAATATTATTAATAGGAAGGGGCTTTAATCCTTTTTTTATAATAAATATTCAACTGATTTTAGCCAAAATTTAAAATATTTTAACTCATTTCGGAATGA
Organism: Chryseobacterium sp. GVT01B; assembly: GCF_019970045.1. GTDB lineage: Bacteria > Bacteroidota > Bacteroidia > Flavobacteriales > Weeksellaceae > Chryseobacterium. The sequence goes on along the minus strand of NZ_JAHXYI010000010.1, from coordinate 105,164 downwards.
AAATTGGATTCATAAGAGAACCCAATCACTAAATCTATTATTATGGACACGAACAGATTCAAAGCGTCACATGATTTTAGTAATCTTCAGAAAAACCTGAATAATAATCCGGGATATAGCGTAGAAAGTTATTCCCAGCAGGTAAAAGATTACATTCATGACATGAAAAGCAGGAATCAGGAAGCAACCAAACAGGGATTTATGACACAAGCTCAGAAATCCGCGAAAGAAGTTTGGGCCGAGATTCAGGAAATTGCTTCTGAAGCCTGGGAGAAGAACAAAGACCATTCAGATGAAAAGAAATAATTTTTAATATTAAAGTTCAGGAACCTTACTTTTTGCGAGTGAGGTTTTTTATTTATAATCATTAATCCATAACAATGAAAGTCTTTATCAATAAAAGAATTCCCGAAACAGGAATTAAAATGCTGAAAGAAGCAGGACTGGAAATTACAATTCCGGAAAAAGAAAACCTTTCTTATGAAGAATGGCTGAATTACTGTAAAAATACCGATACTATTTTAAGTATTGGAGCAGAATTTAAATATGACAAAAACTTCTTTGAAGCCTGCCCGAACGTGAAAGCCATTGCATTATATTCTGTGGGGTTTGATCATGTGGATATCAAAGAAGCTACCCAAAGGAACATTCCGGTGGGTAATACTCCTGATGTTTTAAGCAGGGCAACTTCAGATGTTGCTTTTTTACTCATGCAGTCGGTGGCAAGAAGGGCAAGCTTCAACTTCAGGAAAGTAAAAGACGGAAGCTGGGGCGCATTTGATCCTTTGCATGCTTTAGGACAGGAACTTTATGGCAAAACCCTCGGTATTTTCGGACTCGGGCGTATCGGTTATGAAATGGCTGAAAAATCAAAGAAAGCTTTTGGAATGAATATCATTTATCACAACCGCCATCATAACGAAGAAGCTGAGAGGGAATTGGGAGCAACATATGTTTCTTTTGAAGAGCTGATCAAAAACTCAGATGTATTGAGTGTTCATGCCAATTTTACCCCTGACCAAAAAGAATTGTTCAATGAGTCCATCTTTGAACAGATGAAACTAAATGCTATTTTCATCAATACTGCCAGAGGTGGATTTCACAATCAAAAAGATTTGTATCAGGCGTTGGTTGATCAAAAAATATGGGGTGCGGGTCTTGATGTCACCAACCCGGAACCTATGTCTCCAGACGATCCTATTCTTGAACTTTCAAGTGTGTGTATCTTACCACATATTGGTTCTGCCACTATTGAAGCCAGAAACGGGATGGCAAGAGTGGCAGCAGGAAATATCATCGCTTTTTCAAAAAATGAAAAAATGCCGAATTGTGCAAATCCTGACGTTTATTCTAACCATTCATCATAACTTGGAATTATTTTTGTTTTGATTATATAAACCTAAAATCTTAAATATCATGGCACCAGAGAAAAATATTAATCAACAAAACAAGAGGTTAGAACAGATGGATTATAACCCTAACGAGGATATATTTAAGAGAGAAAAACATATTTCGCTCGATGGAGACGGGAATCCTATTTTAGATGAAGATTTTGATGAGGATAAAATAGATAAAGGCTTAGATATTCCAGGAGCCGATGACGATGATGAAATGGAAGAAATAGGAGAAGAAGATGAAGAGAACAACTACTGGAGTCTCAGCGATAATGAAGATGATCATGAAGAAGAAAACGATGATGTTCTGACTTAAACTTTGACGATAATAAACATGCCTTGCTGTATTTCAGTAAGGCTTTTTCATGTTGAATAACAACTTCTTTTAGTAAAGGCAATTCCCCTCCTCTGGAGGGGTGGATTCAAAAAATCAAGAATTTTTGAAGACGGGGTGGTTCCATAGTGAAATACAATAAAATCCTCCAATTCCCCCATCACCACACTCATATTATTCCTCACATCAAAATCACTTATTCTGAAAACTAACAGTCCTAAAGATTCCAGATACTCTTCTCTTATCCCATCATAAATCTGTTTGTCATCATGGCTTGAACCATCTATTTCTATAATTAATCCCAAAGTTTTCACATAAAAATCAACAATATAATTTCCAATAATCCTTTGTCTGTCAAGATCAATATGATGAAAGGTCTTTGCACGAACTTTCTTCCAGAAGATCACTTCACCCAGAATTCGGGCTTTGCGTTTTTCTTTTAATAAAATTTTTAAATGGGGATTGTAAGGAAGATTTTCTACGAAGTTCCTGCGGATAGGAATTCCGTTGATAACGGTGAGGATTTCTTTCATTATTGTGTTTTTAACCACCCCGTCTTCCAAAGTTGATAACTTTGGAATCCACCCCTCCGGAGGAGGGGAATTGAGTTGTGTATATTCAAATATAGTATTAATATCAAATTGTGAGATATCCGGATTCAATAATTTTGCTTAAACCTTAAACCTTAAACCTTAAACCTTAAACCTTAAACCTTAAACCTTAAACCTAAAGCCATTTTCATCCTTTCACTTGCCTATATTTCCTATTTTGAATATCTTTAAAACTTCAAACATTGTTTCAACATAGACCTTTAAATAGCAATATGACATTTCAAGAACAGATACAGCAGGGGATTCCTAATCAGCTGCCACAACCAAAACCATACGAGACCAATATCAACCATGCTCCGAAGCGTAAAGAAATTTTAGGAGAAGAAGAGAAAAAACTGGCATTGAAGAATGCATTACGTTATTTTGATCCTCAGTTTCACGCAGAACTGATTCCTGAATTTAAGCAGGAACTGGAAGATTACGGAAGGATTTATATGTACCGTTTCCGTCCGGATTACGAAATGAAGGCGAGGCCTATTACAGACTATCCGGGACAATCTGAGCAGGCGAAAGCTATTATGCTGATGATTCAGAATAACCTGGATTATGCAGTAGCACAGCATCCTCACGAATTGATTACCTATGGTGGAAACGGAGCTGTATTCTCCAATTGGGCTCAGTATCTGCTGACGATGAAATATCTGTCGGAAATGAATAATGAGCAGACATTGGTGATGTATTCAGGACATCCAATGGGATTGTTCCCGTCTCATAAAGATGCACCAAGAGTTGTTGTTACAAACGGAATGATGATCCCGAACTATTCAAAACCGGATGATTGGGAAAAGTTCAATGCATTAGGTGTTACACAATATGGGCAGATGACAGCGGGAAGTTATATGTATATTGGTCCGCAGGGAATTGTTCACGGAACAACTATTACAGCATTAAATGCTTTCAGAAAAATCAAAAAAGAACCGAAAGGAGGACTTTTCGTGACTTCAGGATTAGGAGGAATGAGCGGAGCTCAGCCAAAAGCCGGTAATATTGCAGGCTGCGTTACTGTATGTGCAGAAGTAAATCCGAAGATTACAAAGATCCGTCACGATCAGAAGTGGGTAAATGAGATCTATGAAAACCTTGACGAACTGGTAAAAAGAGTAAGAGAAGCACAGGCTAATAAAGAAACCGTTTCTTTAGCTTACCTTGGAAATATTGTTGATGTCTGGGAGAAATTTGATCAGGAAGACTTAAGGATTGATATCGGTTCAGATCAGACTTCGCTTCACAATCCTTGGGCTGGTGGTTACTATCCGGTAGGACAGACGTTTGAAGAATCTAATACAATGATGGCTGAAAATCCTGAGTTATTCAAAGAAAAAGTTCAGGAAACATTAAGAAGACATGCTGCAGCCATCAACAAACATACAGCAAAAGGAACCTATTTCTTTGATTATGGAAATGCCTTTTTATTGGAAGCTTCCAGAGCCGGAGCTGATGTGATGGCAGAAAATCCTACATTAGGAAGAGAATTCAAATATCCGAGTTATGTACAGGATATTATGGGACCTATGTGTTTTGATTACGGTTTCGGGCCGTTCCGTTGGGTATGTTCCAGCGGAAATCCGGAAGATCTGCAGAAAACCGATGATATTGCGTGTGCAGTATTGGAAGAAATGGTGAAAAACTCTCCTGAAGAGATTCAGCAGCAGATGAAAGACAATATCCAATGGATTAAAGGAGCACAGGAAAATAAACTTGTGGTAGGTTCTCAGGCCAGAATCCTTTATGCAGATGCAGAAGGAAGAATGAAAATTGCAGAAGCCTTCAACAAAGCTATTAAAAACGGAGAAATCGGGCCTATAGTATTGGGAAGAGATCATCATGATGTTTCGGGGACAGATTCTCCTTACAGAGAGACTTCCAATATCTATGACGGATCAAGATTTACCGCAGATATGGCTATTCACAATGTTATTGGTGACAGTTTCCGAGGAGCTACCTGGGTTTCGATTCACAATGGTGGTGGAGTAGGCTGGGGTGAAGTGATCAACGGTGGTTTCGGAATGCTGCTGGACGGAAGCGATGATGCCGACAGAAGACTGAAGTCTATGCTTTTCTGGGATGTAAACAACGGAATCTCAAGAAGAAGCTGGGCAAGAAACGAAGGTGCTGTTTTCGCTATTAAAAGAGCGATGGAAGCAGAACCTAATCTGAAAGTAACCCTTCCGAACCTTGTAGACGAAAATTTACTGTAAAATATAATATTCAGTATTGGCAACGATCAACAAAAAACTGTTTTCACACCTGAACGTAGAGGATTGTGATCCTGTATGGGAGAAATTTGCTGAGGTTGAATTTTCAAAAAAAACTCTGTTTACGAACAATAAAGCCTATCTTTTAGAAGATGGGCTTGTTCGTAAATATTATATCAGCAACACAACTGATATCGATACTGAAATCTGTGCAGAATTTTACTTTCCCGGAGATATTTTTACCGTTGACGAAAAAGAATCCGATGCTGTTTATGAATCTATTAACGGCGGGCTGGCATGGGAAATCACCCTTGATGAGGTGAAAGATATGTTTGTTTTAAACCCGCACTGCCGTTTCGTTCAGAATTATTATCTCAGCAGAAAGCTTAATGCTGCTATGAAAAGGGAAATGCTCCTGTTGAAAAATACACCTCAGGATTTGTATGAATATCTTCTGAAGAACAAACCTCATTACATCCAGAATATTCCTTTAAAATATCTCGCCTCTTACATTGGCATTACGCCTATCTCTTTAAGCAGAATCAGAAAGCGTATTCATTAGCATTGTTTTTTAACGCAATGTTCACAAAGATTTTAATTTTATTTTTATGTCCGCAAAGGCGCTATCGCTTAGCAATGGTTATATTCTTTGCTGAATGAAATGCACTTGCGAGCGAAAAAATATTTTCATTATTAAATTCTTAGTGCCCCTAGCGTTTTAACTTCCACACAAGGGCATTAATTATCTTTTGTTTATTGACTGGCCCTTCGGAAGTCTTTTCCTTTGCTGAAAAAAAGAATATGAAAATACAAAAGCTAAACTGGGCAGGCATTCAGCTTACTTCACACAACAAAACCATCTTAATAGACGCTGTAGAAGATTACTCTTATTATAAACCCGTTTTGGGAGATGCTGTAGAGAATCTTATAGAATTTTCAGACCATGTAAAGGCTGATTATATTCTGTTTACCCATATGCACCTTGACCATTTTGATAAAGGAGTCATCAGAAAATGCCTGAAGAAAGACGGAAAACTGATAGTATATAAAGGGCTTGAAGCCGTGGTAAGAAAAATTGTAATTGACGCAGAGATCATTATTCTTGATCTGAATGAAACCTTTACAGAAAACAAAATCACCTTCAAACCCGTATTTGCTATGGATGGATTGGGAGAAATACAGTCTTCCTGGATTGTGGATGACGGGGAAACAAAGATCTTTCATGGTGGAGACACCATCTGGCACAACCAGTTCTGGAAGCTCGGAAAAGAAAATCCCAATATAGATTACGCATTTTTACCCGTAAACGGTGTTGTGGTCAATTTTGAAATCATCGGATTAGAATACAGCCCTGTTCCCGCTTCCCTCAGTCTGAAAGAAGCCTTTGCCGCAGCCCATCTTTTACATGCTAAAAAACTAGTGCCCATCCATTACGGATTGTTTGCTCATGAAAAATTTTATATTCCTCAGCTTTTTGATGACAATGATATGAAGCGTATTTCAGAGGAAGTAGGACAGGAGTATATGGTTTTGAAGGATGGAGCAGTGTTGTTAAAATCTTAAATGGTATTCATAAGGAAAACTGTCATTCTGAATGAAATGTAATGGAGTGAAGAGTCTCAACATCAATAGAAACGGGCTTTAGCCCGTTTTTTTCAGAATAATTTTCCCATTCTCATTGTTATTCAGCACCCAACTGTAATTCCATGCTCTCTTTATCATACGTACAGCTTCCCACGTCCTTTATGTCATTCCGCAGGAATCTCAACAGAGATTAGATATCTGAGTTCAGGAGCTGCTAATGAGCATATTTATATTTCTTCTCAAAAAGAGCATAACTTTCCAACAAATTCTGAATTTCAGTAGTTTGTTGGTTTGTAAGCTTTGTTTTTTATTTTATATTCAAATCTCATTTGATTTCCTAGTATTAATTAATCTTTGGAATAAACCAATATAGATATTGATAAACTGATTATGTATTTTTTATTATTCTCTTATTAAATCATCCTTCAATATCCATCCAACAGATTTTTGTCCATAAGAATTAGTAAATTCTGTATAAATAAAGTATTTCGATTCTGCAATTCCGTAAACTCGGTCGCCATAAACTAAAAATGCCTTTCTCATATCTTTAATATTAGGAGTTGTACAGAAATATGTTTTATTAACACTGACCTTAAAATTTTTAGATTCGCTAGCTACGATAGTATTACTATAAGTATTTTCAACTGTTGTTAAGTATCTACTATTAATATAACCTTCTATCATAGAATAGCTATAAGTGTTTGGATTGTATTGTTTTACTTTTACCTTATCCCAATATCCTAATGTTTCTACAAATGTTACTTCATCTGAAAAACTAAGCTCTGCTATAATATTGTCTCTAACTTCTGGAGTAGTTCTAAAATTTACATTAGTAGTATTTACATATTTTTTTGTCGAATAAGTAGAATTTGATTTATTGTAATAGTTATATGTGGAATTACTAGAATATGATGTTGTAGTTTTTCTCTTTTTACGATAATAGCCATTCACATAGGTTCCATCAGTTTTATAATATCCATTTACCCATTCTTTATCATAATTAGCAGAAGAATTGTCATAATAATTATACGTTGATGAAGAGTTTCTAGTTGATATTGTGTTGTATTCTAAATTTGGATTATAATTACCTCTATAGCTATAATTATCTGTAATAGTTGAATTAGGAGCTGTTCTTTCATGGGGACGAACATAAGTGCCGTCTTTTCTGTAATACCCGCGAACTGATACCTGAGAATAACTACAGACAGAAAGTAATATGAATAAAAAAAAAGAAAATCCTTTCATTTAAATGGTTTTATTAATAAAAATTTTCAATATCAAACAATTTTTTGCTTAATATTGAAAATTTCATTTAATCTTTATTACTTTTATTTTCTTCCAGTTCATGAAAATCTTCATATCTAACTTCATTATCATAATCTAAATGTAAATATTTTTCATCAAATTTCTCATGTAATACAACTTCAAAACGTTTAAAAAGAGCATCTATAGGATGTTCTTCATAAGGCCAATCTATTCTCATACTTACAATATATTCTTTTTCAGTTGTAGATTCTTCTAGATCAACACATAATAATGAAATACTAGGTGATTTTCCACCATAGAAGGAAATGCCAATTATTTTAAATCTATTTTTATCAAGTTTAAAAAAATCTGCAAAACTTTCTAAGCTATCACCACTGAAATTTACACTAAGTGAATCTGAAATATCTGCAGCTGCTGTGCCTTTAAAATCATTATATTGGACATTTGCTTCCATAATTAAATTTTTTATATCTCAAATTTAAAAAACTACTATTACAATAATCTCCGTATTTCTACGGAAATTTCTCCAAATATAAACTACATCACTCTCAAAACCTTACGGGTTTCCGTAACCCAAAAAATCTCCCCACTTCAAAACACCCCCGTTTGCAACCACCCGACACTTCTGGTAATCTAAAACAATAGTGAAACAAACCTTTCGAGTCCTCGGATTATTAAAAACAAATATGTTTGTGACTTCCAGAGATGTCGGGGAGTCTCCTGCAAGTTGCGAGGAACTTTCCGAGGTGTCGGGAGGTTTGTTTTAAGTATGTTTGTAACCAAACAACTTTTTTATATATTTGAGTGTTAATTTATTAAAACCAAAAAACACAAGTATGAAAATTGCACTCACAGAGTTGAGTACTAAAGACCTTGCGACTTTAGCTCAAAGAATTATTTCCAATGCCCTATCTGGCAAATATCCCGTTATTATTAATCATCCTCTTATAAGTGCTTTGCAGTATTCGTATGACGACTATGATAAAGTCTATACAAAGCAGATCTACAGCGGAAAAGGAGTAGATGTAGCAACAGCAGATCAGGAAAGGGACAGGGCGTACAGAAACCTGAAAGCTTTCCTTAACGGCTACAGAAAACTATCCTCCGCCAGTAATTATCAAACTGCAGAAGAACTGTATCAGGTATTTAAGAAGTTTGGTCTGAACCTCGACAGGCTGAGCTACTCTTCTCAAACCGCCCAAATGAAAAAGCTGATAGAAGAACTGGAAGCTCCCGAAAATATACAGAAACTATCTGTTCTTTCTCTGGATAGAGCATTTGCAGATATGAAAACGAAACATCGGGATTTTGAAACGCTTTTTTCCGAACAGGCTGACGCCAATGCAGACCTTCGTCAGATGACAAGTGCTACTGCCATCCGTAAAGGTTTGGAGAAAACTTTGAAATCTTATTTCAGTCTGATTACAGCAATGAAGGATGTTCCCGGCTGGGAGTTTTTCTATAGTGATACCAATGAGCTGGTGAAAGCGGCTAAAAATTCTTCGCTAGGGAAGAAAGAAGGTGGTGATACAGCACCGCAGATATAAGTATTTGCTTTGTTGGAAAAAACGCGAAGGAGCATGGTTTTTTTAATGAAGTGTTCAATTTATCGTAGATAAAATCTTTGTGCCTTAAAGCAGGTGTTTTTAATATACTTTTGCGCCTTTGCGTTTACCAACAAAATATGTTTTTGACGCAAAGTTTTTAATTATTATTCTTTTTAAAATAAGGAAGCAAAGGGATGTGGCTGCGCCACTGATGAAGTGGGATGTAAAACGGTAGCTTCATAAAATCAATCTTGATTGATTCTTCTTTGCTCGCTTGAGTATATTTTTTAATTTGATCTTTGCGTTTTCAATTACGGTACAAAAAAACTCAGCTATTTGCTGAGTTTTATTTTTTGAAGCATTAAGGATTTTTAAGTAGTGAAGGCTGGTTAAGGGAAACATCAAAAGATGTTTTTAAGCCGTGCGCTTCATCTTAATACTTTTAATCATCTTAATGGATTATTTATTTTGAAGAGCTTTTATTTCTTCCTGCAACCTTTGGTTTTCTTTTTTCAGGTGTTCTATATAATCTCTTTGGTTTTCCAGAAGAAATTCAGGTACATTACAATAAAGATTACCATTTACATTATTTCCAAAACCACTACTTCCTGTAATGTTATCAAAATTAAAGATTGGCTTGGGATCTTCTTCTTCATAAATCTCTTCTACAGGAACTTCCAGGTAACGGGCAATTTTTTCCCATTCATCATTGAAAATCTTTACATCTCCACTTTCTTTTCTGCTGTAGTTGGATACATCTGTAGCAATATAATCTGCCACTTGCTGTTGTGTGAAGCCTTTTCTTTTTCTTACGTTGCGTAGTTTTTCTTTTTGCATGACCCGTATTTTCTACAAATATGCAAAATTTTTGTTGGAGAATCGCAAAGACGCAAGTTTTTTATGCCTGATGTGTTATTTTAAGGCGCAAGAAAATCATAGATTTTCAGCAAGTGAAGCGTCATCAATTTTATCAGAGATAAAATCTTTGCGCCTTAAGACAGTTTATTTTAATAACAATTTGCGCCTCTGCGTTTTTCCAACAAAATATATTTTTTTGACGCAAAGTTTTCAATTATCCTATTTTTTAGAAAGGAAGCAAAGTTTTGTGGCTGCGCCACTGATGAAGCGGGATGTAAGATGTTAGCTTCATAAAATCAATCTTGATTGATTCTTTCTTTGCTCGCTTGAGTATAGCATTTTTAATTAGATCTTTGCGTTTTCAAAAGCGTTACAAAAACTCGGCAAATCGGCGGGCTTTTTACGTTCTTATTGTTATTTCTCAGTAATCTATGCAGTAAAAGCTTTTAGATTGATGAAAAAAATAAGAATTTAGATTCCTACGGAATGACAAGGTGAACGCTTAGGAAGACTATCTAAACATTTATTTGTCCAGATATTAATACATACTATTCACTTAGATTATCCATACAGTCTGTCATTCCGCAGGAATCTAAACGGAATCAGGTGCTTTAAAAAAAACATTGCATTTTTTATATAATTAATGAAAAAACTCCGGCGATCTTCGATCGCCGGAGTTTATGTTTATTTTAAAGTAAAAGCTTATTATTTCACCGCTGCAATCGCTGCTTCGTAATTCGGTTCGTGAGAAATATCTGCAACCTGCTCTTCATAGATGATCTTTCCTGACGGATCTATTACCACTACAGCTCTGCTCAGAAGGCCTTTCATTGCAGAATCTACCAGTTCCACCCCATAGTTCCATCCAAAGTCTGAACGGAAATCTGAAAGCATTACTACATTTTTGATTCCCTCAGCACCGCAGAATCTTTTCTGTGCAAACGGAAGATCTTTGGAAATACAAAGTACTACCGTATTGGGAAGGTTTCCTGCCTCTTCATTGAAATGGTGTACAGAAGCTGAACACACGCCTGTATCTATACTAGGAAAGATATTTAAGATCACATTCTTTCCTCTGTAAGATTCCAGCGTCTGATCATTCATATTTACATCTGTAAGGGTAAATTTGGGGGCTGGCTTATTCAGCGCCGGTAATTTTGCATAGGTATGTACTTCTTTTCCTCCCATTAAAACCGTGTTGGTTGCTTTAGATTTTTGTGCAAAGCCCATTGCGGAAAAGAATAATAGTGTACTGAAAACTAATTTTGAAAACATGAAATTTATTTTTAGGCTAAATTATTGTTTTTTCAGGAGCTGAGATTAATTTTAATTCAAATAGATCAAATCTATTGTCAGATTGTTTTTTTCAAAACATTTTACTTCTACCTTTATATTATTAAACGAGGCCGTCTCAAGAGTCAAATAGTTTGGCTTTTGTCATTCTGACGAAGGAAGAATCTTATTGATGTTTGGATATCAGAACTACATTTGCAGACCTTAGTCTGGGTTCGGAATGACGTTTTTGAGATAGTCTCAGTCTTATCACATAAAAAAATAGAAAGATTTATGAGTTCAGAAAACACTGCATCATTCCATCACATTTTTAAAAGTGAAAATGAAATTCCGGAAGAATATAAAGTTCCGGTCATCCACCAGAGAACTTATCTCCTGAACGGTGAACTGGTAGAGTGGGACGGAGATGTTACCGAAATCTATTCCCCGGTGTGTATTCCTACAGAAAACGGGTTAGAAAGAAAACTTTTGGGAAGTATCCCGAATATTGGCCCGAAGGAAGCTATGGATGTCCTTGAAGCGTGTGTAAGAGCCTATGACAATGGTCTTGGTGAATGGCCTACCATGTCTGTGGAAGGGCGTATCAAATGCATGCAGAAATTCGTCTACCTGATGATCCAGCAAAGAGATCTGATCATTAAATTACTGATGTGGGAAATTGGAAAAACGCTTGCTGATTCTACCAAAGAATTTGATCGTACCGTAGATTATATCAACCAGACCATTGATGCCCTGAAGGATCTAGACAGAGAATCTTCCCGCTTTCAACAGGCTGAGGGAACAATTGCACAGATCAGAAGGGCTCCGCTTGGAGTGGTGTTAAGTATGGGACCATTCAACTATCCTCTGAATGAAATTTTTACCACATTGATCCCTGCCTTGATCATGGGAAATACCATTCTGTTTAAACTCCCGAAACATGGTGTACTGGCTCATTATCCTTTATTAAACGCTTTTAAAGAAGCATTCCCGAAAGGAACTGTGAATACATTATATGGAAAAGGATCAGAAATCATCACTCCAATTATGGAAAGCGGAAAAGTGAATGTTCTGGCCTTCATCGGTTCCAGTAAAGTAGCTAACGGCTTGAAAAAACTGCATCCGAAAGTGAATCGTTTAAGAGCTATTCTGAGTCTGGATGCTAAGAATGCAGCCATCGTGACTAAAAATGCGAATCTTGATGTAGCCGTGAGCGAATGTATTTTAGGTGCACTTTCTTTCAACGGACAGCGATGTACAGCACTGAAGCTTATTTTTGTTCAGAAAGAGATTGCTTTGGAGTTTACAGAAAAACTAAGTGCCGCGGTTTCTGCTCTAAAACCAGGATTACCGTGGGAAAAAGACGTAAAAGTAACTCCGCTTCCGGAAGTGAATAAACCTCCTTATTTGAAAGAATGCATTGATGATGCCTTACAGAAAGGAGCAGCTGTTCTGAATAAAGACGGAGGTTATACGGATGTGTCATTTGTTTTTCCGGCGGTAGTTTATCCGGTAAACAGCGAGATGAAATTATATCATGAAGAACAGTTTGGCCCGGTGATTCCTGTTGTTCCGTTTGAAGATATCGAAGAGCCTATAGAGTATCAGGTGAATGCTTCGCATGGGATGCAGGTGAGTATTTTTAGTGAAGATCCACAGGAAGTTGCAAGGCTGATTGATCCGTTTGTAAATCTTGTAAGCCGTGTCAATATCAACTGCCAGGCTCAAAGAGGTCCGGATGTCTTTCCGTTTACCGGAAGAAAAGACAGTGCGGAAGGCACACTTTCTGTTTTTGATGCACTCCGTTCATTCTCAATCCGGTCTCTGGTAGCGGCAAAACTTACAGATTCCAATAAAGAATTACTCAATACCATTGTCAGAGAACATGATTCCAATTTTTTAAGCACAGATTATATTTTCTGATCCTATTGTATTTAACATAATTAAAAATCCTCAATAAACTTCTTCGTTTATTGAGGATTTTTTTAACTTAATGCCGGAAATTAGAGTTTTGTGTTATAATAAGATAATGTTTCAATAAATATTATCTAAGGATCAGTGTGTAAATCATGTCTTCACCGGAAAAAGAATTTTTAGAGAAAATTGAAAAGCACAAAGGTGTTGTTTTCAAGATCTCTAAAATGTATATGGATAATAAGGACGATCAGAATGACCTCTATCAGGAGATCATCTACCAGGCCTGGAAATCATACGGTGATTTTCAAAAGAGAAGTGATTTCTCCACATGGCTGTACAGAACTGCGCTAAACACAGCAATTGTTTTCCTGCGAAGTGAAAAAAAACGTAGTTTTATACAGAATCAGAATGTAGATGGGCTGGGTGCCCGGCAGGAACCTTATAATGATACGGATGATGTGAATATGAAGCTGATGTATGAAGCAATTCATCAGTTGAGTCCTATTGATAAAGCGCTTATATTTTTCTTTTTGGAGGGTTTTTCCGGAAAAGAAATTGCCGTTCAGCTGGGAATTACTGAAGTGAATACAAGGGTAAAGCTGAAAAGGGCAAAAGAGAAGCTGAAAGAGATCATTACCAAACAGGGAACAGGTTCTTATTAAAAGATAAAAGGATGGAGCTAGACAATTTTAAAGAACTATGGAATAAAGATACAGGGAAGGAATCTCCTGAAATTTCTCTTGAAAAACAGAAGGAAATACATTCCCCGTTACAGATGCTGAAAGTAAATATGGAAACAGAGTTCTGGCTGATGATTGTAACGCTGCCTTTACTTTTAACCAATTTTCCGTTTGCTTCTGCTGATTCTAATATCAAAATCATATCCACATTTGTCACCATCCTGACCATTGTTATTATCGTCTATTTTTATTCCCGTTTTCTGAAATTGTACAAGCTGCTTCAAAAGAATAGTATTAATACAAATTATGATTTGTTTAATCTTAAAACCCAGCTTCTCATATCAAAAGAAATTTATATAGCCTACTATGTGTCCTATATTCCTCTTGGATTTCTTCTCTCTCTGATCAGAATTAATTTCCATTTTGAGATGGAATATAATCTGGCGATCTTCGGTTGCAGCCTTCTGATCACTTTGCTCCTGATTGCTTTTATTATAAGATACTGGATCTATTATATGTACGGAAGGTATATTGATGATGTGGTACGTTTGGTGGATGAACTTAACGAAATTGAAGTAAGCCCAAGACCGCAAAAGAAAAAGACATGGTTTGAGCGGTCACAGAAATTTTTCATGAATAAAATGGGGATCAAAGGAAATATTCTGAATACCGTGATATGGTTTGTTTCAATGTATATTTTTATCATTTTATTTCTGACACTCGTTTTTTTGATTGTCATAATAGCCGGAGCCAAGCTGAATTTTCTTGATATAGAATCCCTGCAAAGAGCCTTAAATAAGCTGAACTAGAAGTTTAATTTAATACAGAAGAACCTGACAGATTACCTGTCAGGTTTTTTTTATATAAAAATGTAACATTTCTTATTTTATTCTACTAACTGTGAAAAAATATCAAATACTATGAGAAAAAAGACTACTATTACTAAGGTTTTGGCCTTGGCGTTAGCAATTTCGATTGTTCCGGTTTCTGTTGCCAAAGCTCAAAACAGAGACAATACGGAGATTTCAGTTAAAAACCTTCCTGCAATTTCAATTTCGTCAGGAATGGGAATTTTTAGTGCAGATTTTAGCGGACAGAATATTTCATCAGATTTCCTGATTGGACATTTGGGTGAATGGTTGGGTACAAACGGAGATCATTCTTATAAACTTGTAAAAGAGAATAAAGATGACCTTGGAATCAGACATCTTGTGTATGAACATTACTATAAAAATATAAAAGTAATGGATGATATGATCCTGATTCATGAGAAAGGTGGAAAAGTTACCCATGTAAATGGAGAAATCATTACTGATATTGACTTTTCTACGAGCCAGCAGAAGCTTAATCCGCAAAAAATCAAATCTATTATTATTGCTGATCTTAATCCACAGGGAAAAATAAAGGTTTCTGATACTGAAATAGTCATTACGAAAGTAAATAAAGGGAGAAAAACTGCTATGTATTACACTTCCAAAGTAGAGGGACTTTCTTTTAAACCCCTGAAGGCGTTTACTTATTATATAGATAATGCAACAGGAACGGTTGTTAAGAAGAATTCAAGGATGCATGATACAGATACCCCATCTACAAGTACAACATATTATAAAGGCAATCAGTCTATTACTGTAGACTCTTATAATGGGCAATTCCGTTTGAAAGATAATGCGAGAAATATCCATACCCTAAACGGAACGAATCTGGATATAGATACGGTAAGCGGAGGGATCATCAATGTAGAAGAATATATAAATCCGGTAGCTAACTATACCGCGGCTGATACAAAGCCTGCTGTAGAAGTACACTGGGCAATGAAAAATGCCTATGATTATTATATGACAAGGCATAACAGAAACAGTTATGACGGGAATGGTGCAAAGATTGACAACTATTATAACTTTGATTTTGGAGGCCTTACAGGAGGAGCAAATGCAGCCGCTTTAGATACTCCTTTATATGGAGGAATAGTATGTATGCTTTATGGAAATGGAAAAATTTTTGGAGGTTTGTTAACATTTATGAACCCTGTTGTTGGGTTAGATGTTGCCGGACATGAATATTCACACCTGATTATCGGAAGAAACGGACTGGGAGGTTTGAATTATGAAGCAGAATCAGGAGCTATTAATGAATCTATTGCAGATATGTTGGGAACAGCCATTGAATTCTATTCAGGTGCTAACCCGAACTGGACAATAGGTGAGGGGATTCCGACAGCAAGTTTCCTTAATCCTACCCCAAGTCCCTATATGAGAAATATGTCTGACCCGAATAATGTAAGTCCCACCCCTCAGCCTGATACTTACCTGGGAACAAATTGGGTGAATACGGCAGATACGAGTGATACAAACGATCACGGCGGAGTTCATACAAACAGTGGAGTTGGGAACTATTGGTTTTATCTGTTATCACAAGGCGGTTCAGGAACTAATGATATTGGAAATGCCTATAATGTGTCTGGAATTACAATTGAAAAAGCAGAAAAAATTATCTATAGAGCTCTGATGAATTATATGACTCCTAATACAACATATCTGGATGCTTATAACGCAACAAAACAGGCTGTGACGGATTTGTATGGTGCTGCAAGTAATGAGCAGCAGCAGAATGTAAATGCATGGTATGCTGTGGGAATAGGAAACGGTGTATTATCAACAAAGGAATCTGTACGTAAAGAGAATGATCAGTTGAAAATATATCCAAACCCAGTTAAAGATGGCATATTTACCATTGAAAATAATAAAGATAATACTTCTGTTGAGATATTTGACGCTGCAGGAAGATTGATTAAACCTGCACAGAAATTAGATAAAGGAGTGAACAAAATTTACATAGAGAATACGCAAAAAGGAATCTACCTTTTGAAAATTACTTCGAACGGAACAATCATTTCCACTAAGAAAATAATTGTTGAATAAAATAGTATTCTGAGAAAATAATAAACTTATAAAAACACACAATGAGAGCCTGGCAGTATTTTTACTGTCGGGTTTTTTTATTTCTTTTGTAAAAACTGTAACAATTTTTTTAAATGAAAACTAACTCTATAGAGTAACAAATCATGACCTCATTAGAACAAGAGTTTATAAGTCAAATTGAACAGCATAAAGGAATCCTATTTAAGATTTCTAAAATGTATATGACTGAAAAGGATGACCGGGATGATCTTTTTCAGGAGATTACCTATCAGCTCTGGAAAGCATTTCCTGGTTTCAGAGGTGAAAGCGAATTTTCAACTTGGCTGTACAGGATCGCTTTGAATACGGCCATTATTTTCCTTAAGTCGGAAAAAAGAAGAAGCTTTATTGCTAATGAAGATTTTTCCAATCATATCATTGTACAGGAAGACTATGATTATCGCAAAGAAGAACGCCTGACCGAAATGTATAAGGCCATTCATCAACTCAATCCCATTGATAAAGCTTTTATATTCTACTATCTGGAAGATTTTTCAGGAAGGCAGATTGCAGAGCAGATGGGAATTTCTGAAGGAAATGTAAGAGTGAAAATGAACCGCGCAAAAAACAAACTTAAAGATATCTTAAGCCAAATAAAAACAAACAAACATTAAAATCAGTAATCCAATGAATATCGATGAATTGAAAAATACCTGGAACGAAGATATTATGGAGGAAACTCCTGAAATAAGTATAGAACAAAGAAATAAACTGAATCTTCCCCTTGAAAAAATACGTAAAAACATGCGTGTGGAATTCTGGTGGGTGATAGGAATTTTTGTTTTTGCATTTTTGGTTTGCTCAGTCTGCAGACCGTTTAAATTGCAATTATATATAACGGTTTTAATTGCTTCCATGCTTATTGTTACCGTTTTCTTTTTCAGCAAGTTCTTTAAACTGTATAACGAAATCAGTAATCCCGCGCCCAAAACCTACGATTCCCTGAAAGACCTGGTGATGCAGCTGAATCTGAATAAACAATATTATCTATCATACTATATAAGTTTTGCACCTTTTCTGGTATGTGAGATCCTTATTGTTCTGGAATTTATCCCATGGCCCAAACCTTTAAGTGAACTGAAAATTGCACTAATATTAATAGGTTCCGTGATTGGAGGATTGTTTTTGCTTTATCTGGCCGGAAAATTCTGGTTTCATCGTTATTACGGAAGATATATGCAGCATATTGAAAACCTCTTAGAAGAGTTGAAAAGTTAGAAAAGATTTCGGCGGGCTGAAAGCCCGCCGAAACTTTAAATTATTGTCCTTTATTGTCTTTTTCCTTAGCGATTTCATTTTTTATCCAATCCAGTTGCGGGTCTTTTTTGTCAATGATATCCTGCATACTTTCCGTAACCACTACATCAGGAACAACACCTTTCCGTGAGTCTGAAAATTTGATATTAGGCTGTACCAAAAGTAATCCGATAGGAAACCTTATTTCAGAATTTGGAAGTTTCTGATAAGAATAGAAACCTGCAACAGTACCATCGTTAGCGCCACCGGTTTCTTCACCTACCAGAGTTGCCCTTTTATCATTTTTAAGCTTAGCAGTAATAATAGAAGATGCTGAGAAGCTACCTCCATTGATCAATACAAAAACTTTTCCGTGGAAAGCTTGCTTATTGGGTTTTGTAGGTTTATCAGCTTTCATTTTATAGAAAACCTTTCCGTCTTTTTTATAGGTACTGAAAGCCTGTGCAAAGAAATAGCTCGGATAGGCAATACTTTTAAGAGCATATTCTAACGGATTGCTTTTTCTGAAGTAATTGGTACGCAGTGGAGTATCCCTTGACGTTACCTGAGAAGGTTTGATCAGGGTAAAAGGAGCTTCCGCCAAATAGGAATACAGGTTATTAATCTCATAGAGAGAACCTCCATAGTTATTTCGGACATCTATGATGAGGTAAGGAGCCTTGGCATCATTGATCTTGGCAAAGGTATTTTTATAAAACTTATCAGAATAATCTCTGGAGAAACTCTGTACCTTTATATAAGCTATAGTGCTGTCCTTGTCCAGAAATTTAAAACTTCTGTTATAAGAATTACTTGAAGCCACATAATCGTTCAGTTTCTTTTCCAGTGTCTTTTTCTGCATTTCTTTATCTTTCTCAAGATCAGAATCGGATTTTGTTTCTCTGTTTAAAGTATAGGTCCGTTTTTCTCCCTTATAAAGTGTTTCAAGAGTTGCTTTACTTCCCAAGCCGTTCTCTGCAGTGTAAAAATTAAAGAAAAGATCTTTTAAAAAATAGGGATGGAAGGTCGTATTGTCACCATCGCTGCTGATGAGAGTTCTGTATTTCTTTATATAATCTGAAACAGGAACATGGTTTATGGATAAAATCTCAGTCCCGGGTTGTATATGCTCAATGGAATCTCTGTTTTGAATAATATACATTTGATCGCCTGAAATATAATACTCGAAACGGCTGAACATGCCTTTCTGATGTTCCAGTCTTTTAAACTCTCTTTTGGTAAATTTCTTTCTGGGAATTCTCAATGAAAGATGCCCTTCACGGATTCCTGCAATGACAGGCTGAAGTTTAAAATAAAACTGAAGAGGAGTAAGAGATTCGGTGATGGTCTGTTTAAGACTGTCAAATTTATGTTCCAATTCCTTCTTGGGAATATACCAATATAATTGAGGATGCATTTGCTGTAATTTTGAATAAGCAAAGTCCACATCCTCTTTGAGTTGCTCCGGTGGAATACATGAGGCCCGCTGTTCGTTGTGTTTTCTTATAGAGGCACAAGACGAAAGTATTGCGAGAAGAAATATTACCGAATAATTTTTCAATATATCTGAGTTTTTTAAGGTGCTAAAATAGAAAGTTTAAAATTAATCATGACTTAAATGAATAATAAATTTTCCAAAATACGTGATAAATTTAGTTAAAAAATGTACTAAAACGGAATAAATTTTCATTTAAAGGCAAAAGTCAATACATTTGATATTTATTTTCTACAGATGATTTATTGGATTATTACGACAGTAGCTGTTCTTACGGTTACCTTTTTTATAGTGATCAATATGAAGGCGTTTGGCGGAGTGCCAAAAGGAAAGAGGCTGAAGCGGATCAGGCAGTCAAAACTCTATAAAAAAAGACAGTTTCAGAATATCAGCCATACCCCATCTATTACAGAAGGCTACAAAATGTCGAAAGTGACTTACGATTTCTTTTTAGGGAAAAAAGATCCGCTCTTGAAACCTTTAAAAGAAATACCATCCCTTCATACCGATTTAAAAAACATAGACAAAAAGCAGGATGTATTTATCTGGCTGGGACATTCATCTTATTATCTGCAGACAGACGGTATTTCTTTCCTGATTGATCCTGTATTGAGTTTATATGGATCTCCTTTTAAATATTTTAACAAGGCGTTCAAAGGATCAGATATCTTTAAACCTGAAGATATTCCCAATATTGATTACCTGGTGATAACCCACGATCATTTTGACCATTTGGATTATCCGACTGTAGAATCAATCAAAGACAGAACGGGAATGGCTATTTTACCTTTGGGAGTAGGAGCACATTTAGAGAGATGGGGATATGCTGAAAATTCGCTTATTGAAGAAGAATGGGGAACTGAAGTGAATCTGAAGAATAATATAAAAATTGTTTTTACCCCTGCCAGGCATTTTTCAGGCAGGAGAATCAGGCAGAATGATACCCTATGGAGTTCCTATGTTTTGATAACGCCAACAAAGAAAATTTTCTTGGGCGGAGACAGTGGTTATGACAGCCATTTTAAAACAATCGGTGACCAATATGGCCCTTTCGATTATGCCATTCTTGAGAACGGACAATATGGAGAAGCATGGAGGTATATTCATACACTGCCGGAAGATGTTATCCAGGCTGGTATTGATCTCAAAGCGGATCGTATCATCCCTGTTCATGCAGCCAAATTTGCACTCGCTCTTCACCCATGGAATGAACCTTTACAAAAGATAACTGCTCTTGGAAAAGAAAAAGGATTGAATATCCTCACTCCAATGATTGGAGAGGTAGTAGATCTGAATCAGCATGAACAGAAATTTACAGACTGGTGGGAAAGCTGATCAGGCATGCCAGATGTCTTTATATCGTACAGGATGGTTTTCAAACTGTTGTCGTACAAAATCACATTCCGGGTCTACAAGCAAATCTTTCTCTTCTGCGTAGCGTACAAGCTCATCCAGTAATAGTTTGGCGTATCCTTTTCCTTCACGCTCTTCATCAAGTTTCGTATAATACACAATAAGCAGTCTTCCGTCAACCTCTATGGACATATAACCTGCCTTTTTTCCATCAATAAGGAGCTGCAATTCATCCTGATATGGCGATACCTGAAACTTTATATTTTCCATGATAATGTAAGATTTGGTTGATAAAAAATAATTTCGAGAACTTTCCGAAAAACATTCTCTCCACTAAAATTACGAAATTAAATAATATGAAATAATAGTTTTCAGGAATCTTAACGAAATTTATAACATAATGATTAAAAGATAACAGATAACAGATAACAGATAACAGATGTTGTCGTTAAAATTCAATAGGGGTGGGTTTTAGCCCGCCTGATAATAAATTACCCATCCATTGGCTTTAGCCAAAACTTACAATATTTACTTTTTAAATCCCAATTTTAATTCCAATTTATTGATTTTCATTTGCTTATTGCCCCCCCCCCCTGTTTGATAAAATTAAATTGTATCTGATTATAATTTAAGATCAATAACATGTAATAATTTCATTAAAATGCATGAAATATTTCAAAGATAATCAGTTGTTTATGGTTTTTTTAACAAATATTAGTATTTGTAATTAAAACTTGGCACTTTAATTGAGTATGCCATCATGTTTAATTTTTAAAGGGGAATGAAATGAAAAAGTTATTATTAACAGTATTTTTGGTTGGGACATTCAGTTTGAGTTATGCCCAGTCAGATTATTATAACGATTACAGAAGAAGTATTTCGGATGTTAACTGGCAAAGAGTTGTTGCCGATCTGTTGCTGTCTACCACACAGGCCAATCAGATTTATGTACTCAATGACCGATATCGTGATTATGATAAATGGAATAGAGTATATGTTGTAGAGCCGGGAAGATGGAGAAACGACCGGTATTCGGAGCTGGAAAGAATCATGGGTAGAGAAAAGTATATCATCTTTAAAAAGAGATATTACAGAGGCCAAAACCCAGTGATTGTTTACGGTAGAAATAAAAACGATTATAAAAAATACCGTAAAGAACAAGAGAAGTATTATAAAAATCAGGAAAAATACTATAAAAAACAATCTAAACACCATGGCCGTGGTCATGGTCACGACGACGATTGGGATTAGATCACTATCAACTATATATTCACTTTTAAATGGCTGGCATCTTTTTGTCAGCCATTTTATTTTTTCCAATCTTGAATATTATTTTTATTTAGTTTGTTTGAATTTTATAACTTTGATCTATGGAATCACACGAATCACTTAAAGGTTTTTATGAAAGGAATGCCCCCAATCTGGCATCACAGTGTATTGGGGTCAGCAGGATGGGACACTTCAATGTATTTTCGCGGGAATACTGTTCTCCGTTGACTCCCTATAGCAGAAGAGATTATTATAAGATTTCACTGATTATAGGAAAAGGAAAGCTCCATTATGCAGATAAATGGATTAAGGTTGACCGGCCAGCTTTATTATTTTCAAATCCTATTATTCCTTATTCCTGGGAGGCAGATGATGAAGATCAGAAAGGCTGGTTTTGTCTGTTTACCGATCAGTTTCTGCATAACGGAAGCCGCATGGGAAACCTTCAGGATTCTCCGCTTTTCAAGATTGGAGGGACACCTGTTTTCTTTGTAGATGAAGAACAGCAGAGGATACTTTCTGATATTTATACGAAAATGATGACGGAGATTCAGTCGGATTATATTCACAAATATGATATGCTGAGAGCTTACCTTCACCTGATGATTCATGAAACCATGAGAATGCAGCCTGCAGAAAGTTTTGAGCCTTATCAGAATGCTTCACAAAGAGTTGCTTCCTTATTTATGGAACTTCTGGAAAGACAATTTCCCATTGACAGTCCTGAGGCTTTTTTAAAATTAAAAACGCCCAACGATTATGCTCAGAGTCTTTCCATCCATGTGAATTCTTTAAACCGTTCCGTAAAAGAGATCACAGGGAAAACTACCAGTCAGCAGATTACCGGAAGGATTATTCAGGAAGCCAATGCTTTATTGAAACATACAGATTGGAATGTAGCTGAAATTGCTTACGGATTGGGCTTCGAAGAACCCGCTTATTTTACCAATTACTTTAAAAAACAAACCGGAATTACTCCTAATGCCTTAAGAATGGACATTGTTTGAATTTTATAATTCTTGGTTTGAATTCTATATCGGAATTGGTTTCTTCATGTTCTAATTTTGTCTTGTAAAATTAAATCATACCTATCATGAAATTTAAAAAATTAGGAAACACAGACGAACAGTTATCAGCAATTGGTTTAGGATGTATGGGAATGAGCTTTGCTTATGGTCCTACAGATGAACAGGAAAGTATCAGTACTTTGCACAGAGCTTTGGATTTAGGCGTTAACTTCTGGGATACTGCGGATATGTATGCCAATGGAGAAAACGAAAAACTGATCTCTAAAGTGTTGGTTCCGAACAGGGATAAAATTTTTATTGCGACCAAATTCGGATTCAGGTTTAAAGATGGTAAAGCAAGCCACAGCGGAGCTCCGGGAACGTATTTTGACGGATCACCGGAATGGATCAGAAAAGCAGTAGATTTAAGTCTTCAAAGATTAAAAATAGATACTATTGACCTGTACTATGCTCACAGAGTGGATCCCAATGTTCCGGTAGAGGAAACAGTAGGTGCAATGGCAGAGCTTGTGAAAGCAGGAAAAGTAAAATATATCGGATTATCTGAAGCTTCGGCAGAATCTATCAGAAAAGCCAACAAGATCCACCCAATCGCAGCTTTACAATCAGAATATTCTATCCTTACAAAGGATGTTGAAAAAGAGATTTTGCCAACCATCAGAGAACTGGGAATTTCTTTAGTCCCTTATTCACCGCTGGCAAGAGGTCTTTTTACCAATATTTATGATGTACAGAATCTTGGTGATGATGATTTCAGAAAATCACTACCGCGTTATCAGCAGGAATACCTTGAAAATAATACCAAACTAGCTAACGAAATTAATGAATTTGCAGCTTCTAAAGGTGTAAAAGGAACTCAACTTGCCCTGGCCTGGGTATTGAATCAGGGAGACGACATTATCCCGATTCCGGGTACCAAACGAATTAAATATCTGGAAGAAAATATTGCAGCCGTCAATATAGACCTTTCGCAATCAGATCTGGATACTATTGATGCCATTCTGAAAAAATACCCGAATGTAGGGGAAAGATACACCGAAGGCTCAATGAAACTGGTGAACAACTAAAGATTACGATACAAAAACTGAGTTCCTGCTTATGATGGGAGCTCAGTTTTTTTGTTATTATTCTCACTGAGAATGTATAATTAATGAAAAAAACTAAATTATGAACAGAAGAGAACTATTAAAGAATGGTTTATTGGCAGGAACATTAAGCATGATTCCTTTTTCCAGGATATTGGCAGAAACTCCAAAAATCACTGAACAAACAGGTGATGATCTTTCCGGTTTTAAAAAGTTAAAGCTTGGAGAACTGGAACTTTTTGTTCTTACAGACGGATATATTCATGAAGAAAATCTTAATGCATTTGCTCCCAGAGGAACAGTTTCTGAGCTGAAATCAATTCTTAAAAATAATTTCAGACCGGAGAATTACATTGATATGGCCATGAATATTCTGTTGGTTAAAACAACGAATAAACTCATTCTGTTAGATACCGGAATGGGTATTTTTGCTGATGAAAGAACCGGATTCTTATTAAAAAGTCTCCAAAAAGCAGGTTTTTCACCAAAAGATATTACAGATGTTTTTATCTCCCATGCCCATCCTGATCATATTGGAGGCGTAATTGATAAAAAACAGAATCTGGTTTTTCCGAACGCCGGTATTTTCATTTCAGAAACTGAACATGACTTTTGGATGAATGCTACTATCAAAGATTTTAATAATAGTGGTTTGAAAAAGCAGCCTGAATTACTCAATCAGATTATTCCTGCTGTTCAAAATATTCTTAAAACCATTCAGCCGAAACTTAAGTTTTATGACCTGAATAATCCACTTTATGACAATTTCGGTTTTCAGCTGGCTCCCGGCCATACTCCGGGTTTAACGGTGACAACCATTTCTTCAGGAAATGAAAAACTGATCTACATTGCAGATTTGATTCATTCCGATGTAATTCTTTTCCAACATCCTGAATGGGGTTACTTCGGTGATACTGATCTTGATCTTGCGACCGCCTCAAGGAAAGATCTTCTGAAACAATTGGCAGATACTAAAACCAGAGCATTTGCCTATCATTTACCCTGGCCGGGTCTTGGATTTACAAAAACAAAATCCGGAGCATTTGAATGGTTCCCGGAAAGTTTTATGAATTAGGTAGTAGGTTGCAGGTAGTAGGTTGCAGGTGAGAGGTAATAGGTAGCAGGGATTAGGGATTCGCTGACTAGGATTAATAAATACGTACTCAATATTCCTCTCCCATGGAGGGGTGGCAAAAATTCAAAGAATTTTTGACGGGGTGGTTAATTAAACGAAATAATTACCACACGCATAACACAATCAATAGAAGCGGACTTTAGTCCGCTTTCATAACAAGGCTCATTCATAGGGCTTTAGCCCAAACTTATAAAACAACCGATCCTCCCATGGAATAGGAGGATTGGTTTCAACATAAGAAAAAATTAGAGTTTTATAGTCATCAGGCTTCTCCAAAAACCAGCTCAGGAGAATATAGCTTTCTGAACATCAGATAAGTCATCGTAAGTACAGAGAAAGCGACTATTGCATCTATTGTAGCTGGAAAACCCAGTACCGCAATTTTTGAGAAGAAAGCAAAAATAATATCGAAAAACATTCCTGCAAATACCCATTCTTTCAATCTCATTAATCTGTTGGGAAGGAGGAGAACAAGAACTCCTGAAATTTTAAATACGCCCAGTATATAAATAAAATGAGGCGGATAACCAAGTTGCCGAGTAATGTCCCATACGACAGGATTTTTTGTAAGTTCAAAGAAACCGCTGGCTCCGAACCATAATGATATAAAAATAGCTCCCGCCCAATAGATGATTTTTGTTGTTTTTGTTTTCATTGTAGTATTATTTTTAGTTGTTATTATTAATATATTGTGTGAAAATTATTTGAAAATTGTTTTTGCTGATCCTGATATCTCTCCCGTTTTTGGATTTTGAATAAAAGCTATAACTTCCCAGTTTTCAGGAGAAAAACCTTCCGGAAGTTTAAATGTGGTTGTTCCTTCCAGCTGCTTATTCAATGAGATCTGATTTTGCTTGTGAACAATCTGCCAATGATGCAGATGACGGCCTTCATTTTCGCCTTTTCCTACCTGAGTAGAAGAATGTTTTTCAACAAGATTAACAAGAAGTATATTCTTAGGGTCGGTTGCAGAGGCTTTATACTGTACATTGATTTCCTTCTGAGAAATGTTTGCTGATAGTCCTACATTTGTTTTTTTAGAGGAGAATAAGACTTCACGGATTGTATTTTTGATATTGGTTTCATCTGACCCTACAAATTCTGTTTTTCCATTGACAACCAACTGAGGGGTATAAACCTGTGAATTTAAAATACGGCTGTATTGCTGTTGTCGCTGTGAGTTCTCAGCACTACTGAACCGGTCTTTCCATCCAAGTCGGTTCCAGTAATCAACATGGTAGGAAAGAAGATAAACAGGCTCATCTTTATATTCCTTTTCAATTTTCCCCATCAGTTCATCAGCGGGAGGACAGCTGGAACAGCCTTCTGAAGTGAAAAGTTCCAAAACGGCAAAACCATTTTCTGTAGTTGATTGTTGTGCTGTTTTTTCTACTTTATCTTGATAAATAAATGCTGAAGTAGCAAATAATAACGCAGTGAAAGCGCTTACTGTGATTAAGTTTTTTAGTATCATGTCTTTTAATTTGATTCAAAAGTAGATACTACGGAAAGGCGGAAGAATACAAAAATGGTTCAACCGGACAAATCAAAAGGTGAATACGGAAATTGCGAAGGGGAAGGATTTTAAGGCTGGAAGCTGGAAGTGGGAGGCTGGAAGTTTTTGGAGTGTGAAAAGGAATAGCGTTTTATTTTTTTAGATATAAGCAGGAAGAAGCTTAAGAAATTGATACAATCAAATAAGGAATAAAAAAGAAAACCCTGATCATATCAATCAGGGTTATAATTTATTTAAAAAGTTCTGAATATTAGAATGACTTCAAGTACTTCCAGCTTCCTTACTCTTTATCTGTCTTCCAGCCAGGTAAAAAAGCTATGAGTTTTCTCTTTATTAATAAGAAGTTTTTCGGGAGTTTCAACAGTGAGTTTTACCAATATTTTACGCTGAAAATAATGTTCCATTTCCTTAATCGCTTTGAAATTCACGAGATATTGCCTGTTAACCCTGAAGAATTGTTTATCAGAGACCTGTTCCGCGACTTGCCCCAAAGGCTGGCTAAGGGAAAACTGCTCTTTACCGAATGTTACCAGATGAGTCATTTCATTATGGATATAAAAATAGGCAATGTCTTCCGTAGGAATTGTAGTGTATTTTTGATTTTTAAAAACCAGAAAATTACTCTTACCGGTAGAAACAGGCTGGTTAATTTTTTGGATCAACAATTCCAGGTCAGGAAGGTCATTCTTCTGAAAGAATTTTTTCAGTTCGTCAACCTTTCTCAAAGCTTCAGCAATATCTTCTTTGGAAAATGGTTTTAAAACATAATCAACGCCCTTGCTCTTAAAAGCATCCAGCATATACTGATCAAATGCCGTACAGAAAACCACCGGGCATGTAATGTCCACCGATTTGAAAATCTCGAATGAAAGTCCGTCCGAAAGCTGGATGTCCATAAAAATGAGATCGGGTTTCACGTCTTTCAAGCCTTCAATACTTGTTTCGACACTGTCGTAAACACCCAGTATCTTAGAATCAGGTTTTAAATCTGAAATTAAATTCTGAAGGGATTTTGCAGCCCTGAATTCGTCTTCAATAATGATGATATTCATGAATTAATGGTAGTTTTATCTGAAAATTGTTTTCGTCTGAGTTAATAGTAATTTCCTTTTCCAGCAAGTGTTTGTAACGCATTTTAATATTGTCAAGTCCTACTCCCAGAGAGTCTTCGGTATTCATCTTTCGCTGTATAGGATTTTCAATCACAATTTGGCCATCAGCGGTATATATTTTAATGTGCAGAGGCTTACTTTGTGAAACAATATTGTGCTTGATACAGTTTTCCACCAAAAGTTGAAGCGTAAAAGGAGGAATAAGCGTTTGATCCGTTTCTTTTCCGAGATCGTTGGTAAACTTAATCCCTTCACCAAAACGTGCCTTCTGAAGAAAAAGATAAGCATCTACTATCTTCATTTCTTCCTGAACACTGATCAGGTCGAGTTTTCGGCTTTCAAGTGTAAACCGGTAGAAATCTGAGAGTTTTACAATGAAATCAACCGTTTCTTCGTCATGCGTTTCTGCCATTAATTTCAATGTATTCAAACTGTTAAAGAGAAAATGCGGGTTGATCTGTTGCTTCAGTAATTCGTACTGAGCCCCTAAATTATCACTTTTTACCTTCTCCAGTTCAAGCTGTATCTGTTGGCCCGTATAATTATTCTGAAGAAGTGTCAAAAACATATAACAAACCAGATTGATTAAAATTCCTCTTACTTCAACCATCAGCATTACCGGACCAAAATTGATATGAGATAAAATAAGCTGCTGAATCCAGGCAAGTCCAAACATAATTACCATTCCGAAAGCCAGTACTAACATCAATCTTGAGTAGGAGATATGCTGTCTTCGTTTTGCGGTACGATTTAACATATAAATATTGACATACCACATGATGATGGAAAATGCTGCTGTAATGGCTGAGTTGACTATCGCTTCTTTCCAGTTGAATTCATGAGAAGCAAGTTGAGGAACAGAAGATAAAATACCCAGAAAAATGGAGCTTATCCAGATAATGGCTTGTGAAATTTTTATTTTTTGCTGTTGCATGAAATATGCTGATTTGAAAAGGTTAAATTAATGCTTTTTATTGAAAATATTATGATAAATAGTGAAAGAGGAGTTTTATTTTCATTCCCCATTCATTGGATTTATCAGATTAAATATTTATAAAAAGTAATCCTGAGTTTGCTTTTAAGGTCTGCTGACAGGGCGGTAACTCATGAAATATTGGATTCTTTCATCTTTGTTGGGAGAAGTGGTTTTTGCAAGATCACTTTTAACATCATAAGAAATATTTCCAGCGTTATCAGAGTGTACCGTTTCGATACTTAGCAATTCTCCGGTAATAGTTCCGCCAATATATTGAGGGTTCTCATGATATTTCCAGGTAACCAGTTTCATAACAGTACCTGTTTCCGGTGTCTGATTTTCCTTTGATAAAGATTCCAGCGCTTTTTCGTTTCCATATAAAGCGGACATTGTTCCTTTCTTGGGATTTAAAGAATTGGAAATGAATTTAAGCTGGCCAGGATCAAAAACAACTCTCTTAAGTCCATTATCTGTATCGTTATTTTCTTTGCTGCAAGCGGTAAGAGCAATAAGGCTTACCAGTAAAATCAGGATTGTATTTTTCATTTTTTCTGTAAATTTTGGATTAATCTTTGAGTATTTACTTTCATTGGAACATCAAAAAGATATCCTGTTTTTTCTGCGAGCTGTCTATGGCAGGCGATGCATGATTCTTTGGCAAAAGATGTGTTTTTTCCTGTAGGATGAAGGTCATCTTCTGAGAATTTTGCAAATCCCCAGCCTTCAGTATCTTTATACTGTTTGGAATCTTTTATCATAAACTGTGCATTGATGAATTTTCCTGGTCTGATTTCTCCGCTGGGAAGTTCTTCCTGTTTCCATACAGATTTTACGACAATACTTCCGTCTGGCCATGGATGAAAGTTTTCTGTTTCCACAGCTTTTACTGCAATATCATTTCCATAGATGACACGGATAGAGTTGTCGAAAAGAGTACTCATACTGATCACTTTCCAGTTTTTAAAATCAGGCGTATACTGAACGCCATTGGGAGAAACCGGAAACTTTGCTGGAGTTGCAGCAGGTGTACTGGAAGCCGGATGAGGTTCATTTTTATGTTGTGCTGCCGGATTTACTGAAGATAATGAAAGAGTGTATTTTTTGATGATTTCAATATCTTTTTCTGTAATCTTAGCTGAAGGATGCAGAAAAGTGTATTCATGAAGAGGCATTTTCCCGCTCTGCATCATATTGAGGATAGCATACATTTTCCCCTGATGTTCAGCCGGGGAGAGTTTTTCCCATTCTGAGAAATTCAGAACTTCTCTGGCTCTTTTGATGTCTTTATTTACGGCCCACGAAACAGGAGCGATTTTATCATACCAACTTAAGTTTTGCTGGTTGGAATGGCAATTGAAACATGAGTTTTCAAGAATACTGATCACTTCCCTTGGCGCTTCAATCTTTCCTGTAACCGGTTTTCCTTCCAATGGTTTGCTGAATAGCTGCAACCCTCCGAAGGTTCCTGATATCACCAGAAATGCTATGGCAACGAAGTTTCTTTTTTTCTTTACGGTATCCATAATGAGTATTGTTTTTATTTCTGGATCAAAAGTAGATGGATAGTCTATGTTGTGAAACGAAAAACAAGCTTAACCGGACAAATCAAAAGGTGAATCCGGAATTTTGAGCCCCGAAAATACACAAGAAAAATCCCGGTAATTGTACTACCGGGATCTGATTAAATCTAACGTTTATAAAGTAATACCGCCGTCTATGATAATTTCGGTTCCGGTGACATAGCTTGAAATCTGGTCATCTGACAAATAGCTAACCAGTTTGGCAACTTCTTCAGCTGTTCCCATTTTTTTCAATGGAATCTGATCTACGAGATGATTTTGTATATTTTTCAATGTCTCTTCATCAAGTCCGGCCTTATTCATAATCTCAGTTTTTATCGGACCGGGACTGATCATATTCACTCTGATTTTTCTTGGCGCTAATTCTGCCGCCGCTGTTTTTGCAATTGAGTTCAACGCAGCTTTGCTTGCCTGATAAGCAGAACTGTTTGGTTTATAGGTAGAAGCCACAATAGAAGATAAAAAGATGACAGACGCACCATCATTTAATAATGGAATTAATTTGCTTAACGTAAAATATGCACCTCTGAAATTGATGTTCATCATCTGGTCAAAATTTTCTACATCCATATTCTCAATGGAGGTCAGGGTTCCTGTAATTCCTGCATTGATAAACAGGATATCTATTTTTCCAAACTGTTTCTCTACTTCTTCTTTTAAAAGATCAATCTCATTAAGGTTTGCCTGGTCTGCGGTGAACGGGATTGCTCCAAGCTCCTGAGCTGCTTTTTCTACAGCTTCTTTTCGTCTTCCGGTGATGATAACCGTTGCGCCTTCTGAAATAAGTTCTTTTGCTGCAGCGAATCCTATTCCGCTGTTTCCTCCTGTCACGATAGCCAGTTTGTTACTGAATTTTTTCATTGTAAAATTTTTGACAAAGTTATTTCGAAATGGTATACTTTTGTAACCAGTATCACAGAGTATACCAGTATCATTCGTGATATCACTTAACTTTGCAACTATGGAAAGAGATCAGACAGAAGAACTTAGAGCTTTACAGGATACCCTTTACTTTGTCGGAGGGAAATGGCGAATTCCTGTGATCAATTCTCTTTGTAACGGGAACAGACGTTTCAGGGAAATTGAACGGAGTATTCCCGGAATTACCACCAGAATGCTTTCAAAAGAACTGAAAGATATGGAGCTTAATAAACTGCTAAAACGCACCGTTTACCCGGAAACTCCTGTTTTAATAGAATATGAACCCACGGAATATTGTCGCACCTTTGGAAATATTATCCAAGAAATGATCAACTGGGGGAGAGAGCATAGGAGAGTAATTGTGGAGAATAGGTGATAGGTTGTAGATGTTAGGTGGCAGGGATTAGGGAGATGCTGACCTAGATGAGTAAATATGTCCTCAATATTCCACTCCTTTGGAGGGGTGGCAAAAATTCTTTGAATTTTTGACGGGGTGGTCTTATCGCTATATTTTAACGAGGTGGTTCCACAAAAAAAGCCCCTTAAAAAAGGAGCTTTCATTTATATCAAAACGAACAATTAAATTCCGTCAATGATTTCATTTAAAACAGTGCTAGGTCTCATCGCTGCATACGTTTTATATGTATCTGTTTTGTAGTATCCTTCAATGTTTTGAGGTTTACCCTGAGCACCAATTAATTCTGCATTGATTACTTCTTCATTTTCCTGCATTGCCTGTGCAATCGGCGCAAATTGTTTAGCCAACTCAGCATCAGCAGTTTGGTTAGCCAGTGCTTCAGCCCAGTACATTGCTAAATAGAAGTGAGAACCTCTGTTATCGATCTGGCCTACTTTTCTTGCAGGAGATTTATCTGTAGCTAAGAATTTAGCATTAGCTTCATCCAATGCATCAGCTAAAACCTGAGATTTTGTATTCCCCTGAGTTTGTGCCAAGTGCTCTAAAGA
This sequence comes from Chryseobacterium sp. GVT01B, assembly GCF_019970045.1. Taxonomy (GTDB): domain Bacteria; phylum Bacteroidota; class Bacteroidia; order Flavobacteriales; family Weeksellaceae; genus Chryseobacterium. Next base: position 72,877 of record NZ_JAHXYI010000010.1, on the reverse strand, counting down.
AGCCTGAAGTGCCAAGAATTCACCTAGAGAATCCCATCTTAAATATCCTTCTTCTAAGAACTGCTCAACGTGTTTAGGAGCAGAACCTCCGGCACCTGTTTCAAATAAACCACCACCGTTCATCAATGGAACAATAGAAAGCATTTTTGCAGAAGTACCAAGCTCAAGGATTGGGAAAAGGTCAGTTAAATAATCTCTCAATACGTTTCCGGAAACAGAGATCGTGTCTTTACCTTCTCTAGCTCTTTTCAGAGTTTCAGTCATAGCATCTTTTACATCAAGGATTCTGATGTCAAGACCCGTTGTATCGTGGTCAGCAAGATATTTCTCTACTTTTTTGATGATTTCTCTGTCGTGAGCTCTTCCTTTGTCTAACCAGAAGATGGCAGGAGTATCAGATAATCTTGATCTGTTTACCGCTAATTTTACCCAGTCCTGAATAGGAGCATCTTTTGTCTGACACATTCTGAAGATATCATCTTTTTCTACTTTCTGAGAAAGAAGGATATTTCCAGCCTCGTCCTGAACTTCTACAGTTCCGTCAGCTGCTAATTGGAAAGTTTTATCATGAGAACCATATTCTTCAGCTTTCTGAGCCATCAAACCTACGTTTGGAACAGATCCCATTGTTGTAGGGTCTAATTTTCCGTGCGCTTTCATATCGTCAATTACAGACTGATAGAAACCTGCGTAAGAACGGTCCGGGATGATACAAACAGTATCTTCTTCGTTTCCGTCTTTGTTCCACATTTTACCTCCGCCTCTTACAAGAGCAGCCATAGATGCATCAACGATGATATCAGAAGGTACGTGGAAGTTAGTAATTCCTTTGTCAGAATTTACCATTGCCACTCTAGGTCCGTTTGCCAAAGCAGCTTCAATGTCAGCTTTGATGTCAGCTTCCTGAGCATTTCCTTTAATCTTTTCAAAAAGATCAGCAAGACCGTTATTTGGATTGATGTCTAAAGATTTGAAAGTCTCAGCATATTTAGTAAATACTTCTTTGAAGAAAGTCTCAACGATAGCCCCGAAAATAATTGGGTCAGAGATTTTCATCATCGTAGCTTTAAGGTGAGCAGAAAGAAGTACATTTCTGTTCTTAGCTTCCTCAATTGCTTCCTGAACAAATGCTTTCAATGCATTTAAGTTCATTACAGAAGAATCAATTACTTCACCAGCCTGAAGACCTGCGAAGTCTTTTAATACAGATTCAGAACCGTCGTTTCCTTTGAATACGATTCTGTATTTTGTAGCATTTTCTAATGTTGTAGAAGTTTCTGTACCGTAGAAATCACCATTGTTCATGTGTGCTACGTCAGTTTTGCTGTCAGAAGCCCAGTTACCCATTCTGTGTGGGTTTGCTTTTGCATAGTTTTTAACAGCTTTTGGAGCACGTCTGTCAGAGTTTCCTTCTCTTAATACAGGGTTTACAGCACTTCCTAATACTTTGGCATACTTAGCTTTGATTGCTTTTTCTTCATCATTTTTAGGCTCTGCAGGATAATTTGGAACAGCGAAACCTTTACCTTGTAATTCAGCGATTGCTGCGTCCAATTGAGGTACAGAAGCAGAAATGTTAGGTAACTTAATGATATTAGCGTCAGGTTGAGTAGCCAGTTGGCCAAGTTCTGATAAAGCATCGCTTATTTTCTGGTCGTCTTTTAAAAACTCAGGAAAATTTGCAAGAATTCTTCCTGACAAAGAAATATCCGGAACCGCGATTTCGATATTTGCTGATTTTGTGAAAGCTTTTACAATAGGTAAAAACGAGTGAGTAGCCAGCATTGGAGCTTCATCAGTAAGTGTGTAATAGATTTTTGATTTTTCTGACATTATACTGTTATTTTTTATTTGAAATTTTAAGTCCCACAAATTTAGTAAATATCATTGTTTTATTTGAGATATTTCCATAAAAAAGTGGCTTTTGTATCTTTAATTTTATATCGTTGTAATTGTATTGCTTCCGGATATGCTGTCATTAATTCTAAAAATAATTGGATAATTTCAGATATTGAACTTTTGCCGTCTAAAGCTTGTTTTTTTTAAAGTCATGAGCATGCAGGTAATTTTGTTTGAAAAACTGATGAGCAGGTGAAAACGTTTTATTTTCACTTTAAGATTAATTTAACCATAATAAGTCGGGAAAATTTTCTTTTTTGATTAAATTTGAAAAACTAAAAAATAAAATTATGTCCACGACAATCACTTTAAAAGGAAACGAAGTACACACAATAGGAGCATTACCATCTGTAGGGACTACTGTAAAAGATTTTGCATTGGTAGATTCAGGATTAAATGTGAAAACACTTGAAACTTTTGACGGAAAGAAAAAAGTATTCAATATTTTCCCAAGTATTGATACTCCAACTTGTGCTGCTTCTTCCAGAAAATTCAATGAAGAAGCTTCAAAACTTGACAATACAGTAATCATCAATGTTTCAAAAGACCTTCCGTTTGCTCTGGGAAGATTCTGTGCAGCTGAAGGGTTGAATAATGTGGAAACACTTTCAGATTTCAGAAGCAGCTTTGGAGACGATTACGAAGTGACAATCGCAGATTCACCTTTAAAAGGTTTATTGAGCCGTGCCGTGATCGTTACAGACGAAAACAACAAAGTAATTTATACTGAGCAGGTTCCTGAAATAGCAAACGAACCTAATTACGATGCCGCTCTTGCCGCCTTGAAATAATAAAAATAATTTTTGTAGAAAAGCCTTGTGAATGTAATTTTTGCAAGGCTTTTTTTGAATATAAAATCTAATCAAATCACACCAAATGATGTCAAATAATTGTAAAAAATACGGAGAACTTTTTCAGGTAGACGCAGAACACTTTGATGAATTTTATGCGCTTCTGAATGATACGGTACTTTTAAAATCTGATTTTTTTCTGAAGCAGGGAGAAAAATGCAAATATCTTGGCTTTATTAAAAAAGGGACTATCAGATGTTTTTATATCAATGACCAAGGTCGCGAAATCAATTTTGGGTTCTACTTTGAAAATGAATTTTTTACCGATTACGAAAGTATACTTTGTGATACCGTTTCCAATATGAATATCCAGGCCCTGGAAAACTGTGAGATTTTACTGTTAAGTAAAGACCATTTGCGGGCTTTATACAAAAAAGAGGCTTACTGGCAGCAGTTCGGGAGAGTGATGAGTGAAAAAATTTATCTGGATGCAAAAAAAAGGATTGACGACCTGCTGTGCTATTCCCCCGAAAACCGATATCTCAATCTTGTCAAAAAACAACCCGCACTCTTTCAGAAAATAGCTCAGAAACATATTGCCAGTTATTTGGGCGTAACAGAACAGTCACTCAGCCGGATAAGAAGCCGGATTGTTAATTAACTTAAGTTAACGTCTGCAGATAATTTTATACCGTAGCTTTACCATTATCAAATTTTAACACAATCATTATGGAACAAAAAGATTTAACCATTATTTTGGTACACGGAGCATGGGGAGACGGGTCACACTGGCAGTACGTTATCCCTTCATTGACAAAAGCAGGATATAAAGTAAGAAGTGTTCAGAACCCATTAACTTCGCTGCAGGATGATATTAATAAGACAAAAGACCTTATTGATGCACAGGATGGGAAAGTACTTTTAGTAGGGCATTCCTATGGAGGTGCTGTTATTTCAGGAGCCGGAAATCATGATAAAGTAGCCGGACTTGTTTATATTGCTGCATTTGCACCTGATGCCGGAGACAGTCTGGGATCGCTTTTAGGAAGACGTGAATCGCCGGGTGGAGCAAGCATTTATCCGGATGATAAAGGCTTTTTATGGATCAAATATGATGAATTTAAATCTGCTTTCTGTCAGGATTTGGATGATGAAAAAGCATTGGTAATGTCATTGTCACAAAAACCTATTCACGGTCAGTGTTTTGGTGACGTAGCGGGTGAGCCGGCATGGAAAAAACTCCCAAGTTGGTATCAGATCTCATTGCAGGACCGAATGATCCCTGCAGAAACAGAAAAAGAAATGGCAGAGCGCCTTGAACCTAAGAAAATAATCTCTTTAGACGCGGGACACGCTTCATTGGCGTCACATCCTGAAGAAGTTACTCAGCTGATTTTAGAAGCTGCAGCCTCCGTTTAATACAAGATATAATACAATAATTTATTAAGCCTTGTGAAATTTTATGTAATTTCACAAGGCTTTTTTAATGAAAAAATTACTGCAAAATGGTAAAAAGAATTGTGGCCAATATCAAAACGGATGATCTTTCCAGAACCAATCAGTTTTATCAGGACATTCTGGAACTGGATGTTTTGATGGATCATGGCTGGATTAAAACATTGGGGAATGATGAAGAAGCAAAAATTCAGATCAGTTTTGCCGAACAGGGAGGAAATGATACTGAAGTTCCGGACCTTTCCATTGAAGTAGATAATGTAGATGAAATTTATCAGAAAATGAAAAATGCAGGCTTTGAAATCACTTATGATTTGACCAATGAAGAATGGGGAGTTCGCCGATTTTTTGTTAAAGATCCATTTCAAAAACTGATCAATATACTGTCTCATCAATAAACTACCTGACAATGAAAGCAGAACGCATTATTCCTGTTTTAAGAATCTTTGATTATCAGAAAACAAAAGAATTCTATGTAGACTGGCTGGGATTTGAGATTGTATGGGAACATTATTTTGATGAAAATACTCCCGTTTATATGGAAGTGAAAAGAGAAAATATCATTTTCCATTTAAGCGAACACCATGGAGACGGAACACCTGGAACAAGAGTTGCTGTCTGGGGAGAAGGCGTTCCTCAATATCATAAAGAATTGATTGACAAAAAATACAAATACAATCGTCCGGGACTTGAAAAAACGTTTTACGGTGCTGTATCTTTTACCGTAATTGATCCTTTCGGGAACAAAATTACATTTGAAGAAGAATATAATGAAGAAAAACATAAAGATCTTGAATTCTATTCCCACAATTAATCCTACACAAACTGCATAGCTTATTGTCATGTTTTCAAATATACATCAGGAGTTTGAGGTTCCGGAAGAACTTAAAGATACCATAAAATGTTTTTGGTATAACAGAAGGGATTATGGTGAACAACAGTCAGGATTTACGGTGATGCCGGATGGTTATGCTGAAATTATTTTTCATTTTGGAAGTGGCTGCAGTATCTCTCATCACGGAACTTTACAGGCTTTACCTTCTCCGTTTATCATGGGACTACTCAATCAGCCCGCTCTTTTTTATGCTCAAAATCAATTGGAAATTATTGGAATAAGATGTTTCCCATGGGCTGTTTTTGATTTGCTGGGATTGTCATCAGAAAAAACTGAAAACGGAGTTCATACTTTTGAACATCCCGTTGCAACGCTTCAAGCTACATTAAATGATCTTATTACGAAGGGAAAAATAGAAGAAGCCGTTTCTGAAGTAGAACAATATTTTCTGAAATTACATTCACTTATTACAGCAGACAGTCTCCTTTTCAAAGCCGGAGCTGCCATGAGAAAAAATAATGGAACTATTCCTGTCAATCAGGTGGCTGATTCAGCTCATACAACTGTCCGGACATTAGAAAGGAAGTTTAAACAGTCCTCTGGCCACACCGTAAAAGATGTATCCGGAGTGATGCGTTTTGAACAGATAAGAAACCGTCTGTGGCATGCTCCTGAAACTTCTATTGCAGCCCTCGCACAGGAATTCGGATATACAGATCAATCTCATTTAAGCAGAGAATTTAAACGGTACAGCGGCACAACACCTGCTGTTTTCGCACGGAAAGCCAAAAAAAGGAAACAAGCCTTAAGCAATGATTTTGTCGCATTTGTACAAGCCTGATACCATGGGATTCCGGAATTTTGTACCATAATAAATACATTAAAAATTATGGTATTGAAACATAAAAAAGTAGCCATCATTGGTGCAGGCCCGGTTGGATTAACAATGGCAATTTTACTACAGCAGAAAGGCGTTGAAGTAAATGTTTATGAAAGAGATAAGAATGCACAGACAAGAGTTTGGGGCGGAACCTTAGATCTTCATCGGGAATCAGGACAGAAAGCTATGAAAAAGGCTGGATTGTTAGATAAATATTACGAGATTGCCTTGCCTATAGGAATCAAAATTGCTGATGAACATGGCAATATACTTTTTACGAAAGAAATTACTCCTGAAAATCAATATGACAACCCGGAAATCAACAGAAATCATTTAAGAGAAATGTTGCTGGGCAGTCTTTCACATGATTCGGTAATCTGGGATATGAACTTTACCGGAATGAAAGAAAATGAAGGGAAATGGCTGCTTCATTTTAAGGACAAGTCTGATGTAACTGCAGATCTGGTCATAGGCGCTAATGGCGGAATGTCTAAAGTAAGAAGATATGTAACAGATGCTGAAGTAGAAGATACAGGGACTTTTATCATTCAGGGAGATATTCCACAGCCTGAGAAAGCGTGTCCCGAATTTTTTGAATGGTGCGACGGAAAAAGACCAATGGCCGCTTTTGAAGGTAATCTATTGGTCGCCAATCCTTATAATAACGGAGCGTTGACGTATGGAGTCATATTCAAAAAGCCTGATGAATGGAAAAATGGCCCTGGTTTGGATTTTCAGAACACAGAACAGATTCGTCAGTTTCTTGTCCGAAGATTTTCTGCATGGAACGAGCTGTATCAGCAGTTATTCCTATCAACTTCCTTTTTTGTGGGGTTGCCAACAAGGACAATTCCATTAGACAAACCCTGGAAAGACAACCGCTCTTTACCTGTAACACTTATTGGAGATGCCGCTCATCTGATGCCGCCTTTTGCTGGACAGGGAGTCAATAGCGGGCTGATGGATGCTTTAATTTTATCAGAAAATCTGACAGAAGAAAAATATCAAAGCATAAATGAATCGATTGATGCCTATGAACAGAAAATGTTTATCTACGCCAAAGAAGCACAACTGGAATCCGGTAAAAATGAATTGGAAATGCGTGATCCCGGTTTCTCTTTTACAAACCTTATCCGATAACCGTAATAATAGAATTAATGATCGGGATCATTAAATAGTAAGAGTAATAAAACTTAACTTTACATTTTTAAAACAATGAAACGTTCAGGAACAGCAGATTTACCCCTTCACTATGGCAAAGTACCACCATGGCTGTATGAACGTATGTCTGTGCTTGGACTTTCCATTATTGAAGTAATTCTCATGGATTATGGTAAAGATGAGGTATTGCGCCGATTGGCAGATCCGTTCTGGTTTCAGAGCTTTGGAGCTGTAATGGGAATGGACTGGCATTCTTCAGGAATTACCACTTCTGTGATGGGAGCACTGAAACGTTCCATTAATCCCAATTCACAATCTCTGGGACTTTATATCTGTGGTGGTAAAGGAAAGTTTTCCCGTGAAACTCCATCAGAATTAATAAAAATAGCTGATAAAACAGGTCTCAACGGAACAGATTTGGTGAGAGCCAGCAAGCTTTCGGCAAAAGTGGATAATACGGCAATTCAGGATGGCTATCAACTGTATCTGCATAATTTCATCCTTTCAGACAATGGAAACTGGAGCGTTATTCAGCAGGGAATGCATGAATCGGATGGAACAGCAAGGCGGTATCACTGGCATTCCGAAAATATCAAATCCTTTGTAGAGCAGCCTCATACGGGAATCAACGGAATTTCAAGAGGAAAAATACTTAACCTTACCGATGCCGAAGCTTCAGAGAACAGAAAGGGAATTTTAGATATCTCCCATACCGATTCAGCAGAAGTAATGAAGGATTTTGCAACATTGATTCTTCCTGCCCATCATGACGTTCAGGCTTCCGATGTAGATCTGAAGCGTTTGGGAGCACTTCTGTATGTTACCAGAGAGCAGCAGCCTCAGAATTTTGAAGATTTACTGATGCTGGAAGGAGTAGGACCAAGAACCATGCAGTCATTGGCTTTGGTAAGTGAAGTCATTCACGGAGCGCCATCGAGATTTGCCGATCCGGCAAGATTTTCCTTTGCTCATGGAGGTAAAGACGGACATCCTTTCCCAGTTCCGATCAATACATATGATGAAAGTATCAGCATTCTCAGAAAAGGGATTGAAAAGTCCAGACTGGGAAATTCTGATAAACTGAATTCTTTAAACAAGCTTCATCAGATCGTTGCCAATGCCGAAAAAGACTTTACTCCGGATTTTGATATTCAGCAGGTGATTGAAGAAGAAAGACAAAATTCCTGGCGTTTTGGTGGCAAGACCGTCTTTGGTGATGCCCAGAAACCCAATGCACCCAAATCAATACAACTTTCCCTGTTTTAAAAAAATATTTCCTGTAAAAAGCTTACAATTACTATTATCGGCAGATAGTCATTCCCATCCTTCGGAGGGGTGGCAAAAATTCAAAGAATTTTTGACGGGGTGGTTAGAGATAGTATGTTTCAAATAACTGTTTAAAATTAATAAGCTTTGAAATATCTTTAATTTCAATAGAATATGTGCTTTTGATGAAAATATTCAATTCTTTGTTTAATATTTTTTGCTCTTAATTCAATTAAAAATTTTATTTTTAAAGACTAAAAAAATTGACACCAATGACCAATCAAGCTTTAGAAATCTGCTATGATTTCCCTTTCTTTTTCCCCGAAGAGCTTGCTGAGATATTTCAGGCTCATGAGAAAACATCTTTCCAGAAAGGTGATTTCATCCTTGAGGAAGGAAAAACGGCCAATGAATATTATATTCTTGAAAGCGGATTGGCGCGTTCCTATGTTAATGATTTTAACGGAAATGAAGTAACCACTCACTTTTTCGTAGAAAATGAAGTCATTATTGAGGTTTTGTCAATGTTTCAGCGGGTTCCCTCTCAGGAAAATATCGTTTGTATTACAGATTGTGAATGCTGGAGGATGGATTATGATACGTTTCAGGAATTATTCCATAAAATTCCAAACCTCAGAGAATGGGGAAGATCATGGATGTCTCAGGAACTTTTTGCCTACAAACAGAGATCTGTAGAAATGTTCACCCTTTCAGCAACCAGAAGATATCTTAATCTGCTGGAGCAGAAAGCTAAAGTCATACAATTTGCACCATTGAAACAAATTGCTTCCTATCTGGGAGTTACAGACACTTCTTTGAGCCGTATCCGTAAGGAAATTGTCTCACATCCTAAGAAAAATTAAATCTTGCCCTATGACAAGTTGATTTTCATTGCACCTTGGTAATTTTGGATAACAGATTAACACTAAAATTACAAAAATGAAAGTCAATCAAATTTATGTAAACCTTCCGGTAAAAGATGTACAGAAAACAAAAGAATTCTGGACCAAGGTTGGTTTTTCTATTAATGAACAATTCTCAGATGATAAAGCAGCTTGCGTTGCTTTGAATGATACCATCTATGTCATGTTTCTGCAGGAAGATTACTTTATGACCTTTACCAATAAGCCTGTTGCCAAGGAAAATACCAGTCAGGTTCTTGTAGCAGTAGGTCTTGACAGCCGTGAAGACGTAGATAAAATAGTGAATACCGCTGTAAAAAACGGTGCGTTGCAGCATGAAGAACCTCAGGATTATGGATGGATGTATCAGAATTCCTTTTGGGATATTGATGGGCATGGCTGGAACATGACGTTTGCCGATATGTCGCAAATGCCTGCAGAATAGTTAGTCCAAATAAAAATTAAATCTTGTCCTATGACAAGCTCATTCTTACCATACCTTGGTAATTTTGGATAAAATTCACCACTAAAATTTACAAAATGAATATTACTGATATTTACGTCAACCTACCCGTAAAAGACGTACAAAAAACCAGAGAATTCTGGACAGAGTTAGGCTTTTCTATCAATGAACAGTTTTCAAACGATAAGGCAATATGTGTGGTCATGAAGGAAAATCATATTTACACCATGTTCCTAAAAGAAGAGTTCTTCCAGACCTTTACCAACAGACCTTTTGCTAAAGGAGATACCACACAGGTGCTTCTTGCCATTGGGGTAAACAGCCGCGAAGAAGTAGATCAGATGGTAAAAACAGCCATCGGAAACGGAGGTTCAAAATATGGCGAGCCTGTAGATTACGGATGGATGTATCAAAGCAGTTTTGCTGATATCAATGGCCATCAGTGGGAAGTGATGCATGGAGATGTATCCCAGATGCCTGCAGAATAATATTATCATTCACTTATTAAATACTTATCCAATGGAAGCAACATCAAACGATATAGAATTAATAAAGAATCAAGTTGTCAGCAACTATCAGGTGATTTCTTTGAATATTGACGGCATTACCCATGAAGAATCAATGATTTTTCCTAATGGTGAAGCTAACTGTATGAATTGGATTCTTGGACACTTAATCCATATCAGGAATCCCTTTCTGAATATTTTAGGCGAAGAATCCGTGTGGGACAGTGAAAAGTTTTCCTGCTACAACAGAGGTGAAATTCCTTTGAACCGGAAAGATGAATTAGTCAACTTTGAAGATTTAAAATCCTATTTGAAACAATCTCAGGACGGGCTGGAAGCGAAACTTAATACCCTAAACAGTTTTAAACCTGAAATGGTTAAAGATATTTCAACCCTAAGTCTTCATGAAATTTACCACAGCGGACAGCTGGGTTATCTCCGCAGAATTTTAGGAAAACCGGGTGCCATAAAATAGATTCCTTGCTTTGCTCGGAATGACAAGTACATCGTTGGAATATTAGTATTACTTTTTAGAAGAGTGCAATTTTATCGAAGATAAAATCCTTGCGCCTTAAACACACACACACAGCTTATAGAAATCTTGCGCCTTTGCGTTTCTCCAACCTATAATTTCTAACTTCTAATCTCTAATTAAAAATGGACACACCAAAATCAAAAAAAATGGAACTCGTTATTCCGGCTTACAGAATGCATTCCCAAAGCTTTATGAATGTTTTGGAAGGCATTTCGGAAGAAGATGCATTGAAAAGAATTGAAAATAAAACCAACCATATCGTATGGATGGCAGGGAATTTTGTCAACATGCGCTACGGCTTGGGCTGGGTGCTTGGGGTACAGGAAGAAGACCCTTACAGTGACTTGTTTTTCCAGGGAAAAACATTGGATGAAGGCTTTAAATATCCAACTTTAGCTGAATTAAAAGAGAACTTTCATAAAATTTCCTCTAAAGTATTCCAAAGACTTCATGAAGTAACTGATGAAGAACTGGATGAGATATTTGAGATAGGAATGAATATTCCTTTTATTAAAGAAACGAAACTCAATTTTGTCGGAATGTGCATTGGCCGTGAAGATTATCTCTGCGGGCAGATAGGCTTGATGCGCAGAATTCTGGATTATCCCGGAATGAAGTATGATGTAGACGAAAATCTTAAATACTAATCATGAATCCGGTAGAAAAAGGCTATAAAAAAGTCAACGGAATCCAATTGTATTATGAGATCTATGGATCCGGAAAACCATTGGTTCTGATTCATGGAGGAGGTTCTTCCATTCTGTACGATTTTAAAGAAGTCATTGCCAGGCTGGAAGACAAGTTCCAGCTCATAGGGATCGATCTGCAAAACCACGGACGTAGCGAACACCGTGATATTCCTGAAACATTTGAGCAGGATGCTGATGATGTTGCCGGACTTTTAGCCGAATTAAACATTGGAAAGGCTTCCTTATGGGGATTCAGCAATGGTGGGAGTACGGTAATGCAAATTGGCCACCGTCATCCTGGAATCGTAGAAAAACTGGTTGTTGCCTCAGCATTTTATAAAAGAAGCGGAATGATAGACGGCTTTTTTGAAGGAATGCAGGAAGCCACTTTTGAATCGATGCCGGAACCTTTCAAAATTAATTTTTTAAATCTCAATCCGGATTTTTCAAAACTGGAAAATCTTTTTGAGAAAGACTGTACAAGGATGCAGACGTTTGAAGACTGGGATGATGAAGTGCTGATATCTATACAATCACCTACATTATTCATCAGTGGTGATCAGGATGTGATGAAACCGGAACACGCTGCAGCGATGTGGCGCCTGGTGAAAGGTTCCCGGTTAATGATACTTCCCGCAACTCATGGTGTTTATATGATGCCTGACTTTGACGGAAGTATTGATGTAAACTTAATAGACTTTACGGTCAGAGAAGTAGAAAAATTTATAAACCATTAAGAACTTTGAAAAATAGTGAGTCAAGCCAAGTGAATTGTAATGATTCAAAACAGAGCTGTATTTACTATTCATACTAAATTAATTATTCCTTAATGGATCAACGATAGAACCTTATAATAACTTTAAAATTAAAAATCATGGCTAAATTAAATCCATACCTAAATTTCGATGGAACAGCTGAAGAAGCGTTCAATTTTTACAAAACTGTTTTCGGTGGTGAATTCGTAGGAGGAATTCATAAAATGGGAAATGCTCCCGGTACAGAAAACCTTTCAGAAGAAGAAAAAAACAGGGTAATGCACATTGCTTTGCCTATTGGAGGTGACCTTTTAATGGCATCAGATATTGTACCTGGTTTTGGGCAGACGCTTACCGTAGGAAATAATAATTATGTTTCTATTTTCCCTGATTCAAGAAATGAAGCCGACAGAATCTTTAAAGAACTTTCTGATGGCGGAAATGTGGAAATGCCGATTGAAGATCAGTTTTGGGGAGACTATTTCGGATGCTTTCAGGATAAATATGGTGTTCATTGGATGGTGAACTATAATGACGAATACGCAAAATAATCCTATATTTAACTAATCATAAAAAGAGATGCCCATTTTTTGGGCAGCTCTTTATTCAAACTGTAAAAAAAATTAGAACTATGGATCCAATTAAAATAGACATTACAATTTTAGCGCCCGTTGAGAAAGTTTGGAATTATTTCAATGAGCCAAAACATATCACAAAATGGAATTTTGCCCACGAAAGCTGGCAGTGCCCTAGTTCTGAAAATGATCTGAAGGTAGGAGGCAGATTCAAAAACAGAATGGAAGCTAAAGACAAAAGTTTCGGATTTGATTTTGAAGGAGTTTATGACGAAATTATTCCCCATGAGGTTATCAAATATCATATGGAAGACGGGCGGAAAGTAGAAGTTGTTTTCGATAAAATAGATGAAAACACAACGAAAGTTATTGAAATTTTCGATCCGGAAAAACAAAATTCAGTGGAAATGCAGCGAGATGGCTGGTATGCTATTCTTAATAATTTCCACAAGTATGTTGAGAATCATTAACAATATTTTTTGTAGCCATGATCAATTTAGTTATCATGTCCAAGAGTTTAAATTCCATTTATGCTTTTAATTATGACCCTAAAGAAGAATTTCTTCATGGGGTTATTGCAATACCTGCAAGAAGAGCTTTAGAAAAAGAAAAAATAAATTCTTTGGAAAAACTTTCAGATTATTCCGAGAAAGAAATTATGCAGCTTCATGGTTTCGGAAAAAATACGATGGTGAAACTGAAGAATTATATGAAAGAAAATCAGGTATGCTTTAAAGAAGTATAAAAAGTGTAACCAGACATTTCTACGGTGTCATTGCAGATAAAGCGAAACAATCTTCTTTAAATGCAAAGACATAAGATTTCTTTTGCTGTAAAATTAATCAGCAGATAAATACTATTCCCAAGAAAAAAGTAAAACAAGATAAATCAATCCATTTAAATATAAAATTATGAATAACGATATTTTCCCATGTCTCTGGTATGACGGAGATGCCAAGCAGTCTGCAGAATTTTATTGTGAAGTTTTTGGAGGCGAGATCACGGCTGATACTCCTGTGGTGATGAATATTGATTTGTTTGGACAAAGATTGATGCTTCTGAATGGCGGTCCGCAATTCAAAAAAAATCCTTCCATCTCTTTCATGGTGATTTGTGAAACAGAAGATGAAGTTCAAAAATACTGGGATCAGTTACTTGTTGGCGGGATGGCTTTGATGGAGCTGGGATCTTACTCATGGAGCCCAAAATACGGATGGGTTCAGGATAAATATGGAGTAACATGGCAGTTGTTTTTGGGTGAAAAAGCAAGCGAACAGAAAATAATTCCTACTTTGATGTTCATCCATGGAAATAATGGAAAAGCAAAAGAAGCTATGGAACTTTACACTAAAACGTTCCCTAACTCAAGCATAGGAAACATATTGACCTATGGAGCAGGCAATGAAGGGCATGATATCCCGGAACCGGCAGAAAATGTTCAGCATGCTCATTTTGTGATAGACAATTACAGTGTATTCTGTATGGATAATTCTTATGATCACCAGTTTGATTTCAATGAAGGAATATCATTGGTGGTAATGACGGACGACCAGCAGCAGACTGATAAATACTGGAATACGCTGACAGCAGACGGCGGCAGAGAAAGCATGTGCGGCTGGCTGAAAGATAAATATGGGCTGAGCTGGCAGATTGTGCCTAAAAGACTTATTCAGTTAATGAATGATTCCAATCAGGAAAAAGCCTATAAAGTAGTTCAGGCTATGATGAAAATGCAGAAAATTATCATCCAGGATTTGGAGGATGCTTATCAATCTTAATCTATTTCGGCGTATTGTTTGATATGATTTAGAGAAAAGATTTGCATATGAAGACACAGAACAAATCACAATCTAAGTCAGAAGTCCCTAAAGAAGGGCTGTTTCCGGAAATTATCCGGAACGATTATCAGGGAAGCCGGAAGCTGAAAGGTAAAAAAGCAGTTATTTCCGGAGGAGACAGTGGCATAGGACAGGCTGTAGCCGTTCATTTTGCCAGAGAAGGAGCAGATGTTGCTATCATCTACAAAGAAAGTGACGATGATGCCAAAGAGACTAAAAAACTGGTTGAAAAAGAAGGACAGGAATGTATCCTCATCAAAGGCGATCTTACCCGGAAAACATTCAGGACCAAGTGTGCAGACAAGATTAAAAAAGAGTGGAAGAAACTTGATATTCTCGTGAATAATGCAGGAATTCATACTTCCAAAAGCAGTCTGGAAAAAATCTCTGATGAACAGATTCGGGAAACATTTGATACCAATATTATTTCTATGATTTCTTTCACCAGAAATTTTCTTCCGCTGATTGGAAAAGGAGGAAGAATCATCTGCACAACTTCTGTCACAGCATACCGCGGAAGCGATCATTTACTTGACTATGCCGCTACAAAAGGAGCCGTATTGTCTTTTATTCGCTCACTGGCAGATAATCTTGCCGAAAAAGGAATTCTGGTGAATGGAATTGCACCTGGACCTATTTGGACTCCGCTTGTGAAAGAAGCTTTTGATGATCTTTCCAAATTTGGAAAAGATACTCCGCTGAAGCGTGCTGGGCAACCATCGGAAGTAGCTCCGGCCTATGTTTTTCTTGCTTCTAAAGATGCAAGTTATATTACAGGAGAAATTATCCACATTAACGGAGGTGATTTCGTCGGAGGATAGAATGAAACGCTGGAAGCTGGAAACAAGAAGTTAGAAGTTAGAAAATCACAGATCAATACACTCTTACTCTAAGACTCTCAAACCCTCAGACACAATCACCTGCAACCTATTAACCACCACCTAAAACCTTAAAATATATGGAACGATTATCATACGAAATAGAAATCAATGCCGAACCTGAAAAAGTATGGAGTGTCCTGTGGGCAGATATTACTTACAGGCAATGGACAACGGCATTTACAGAAGGTTCTTTCTATGAAGGAACACTCGAAGAGAACAATATTGTTAAATTTCTTGACCCCAAAAACAACGGAATGTACAGCAGGGTAGAAAAGGTTATTCCTAATGAAGAAATAAGATTTCTGCACCTTGGAGAAATTTATGACGGTATTGAAGTTCCTCAGGACTGGGGAGAAGCAACAGAAGCTTATTTCCTTGAAGAAAATGAAGAAGGAACACTACTGAAAACAGAAATACAGACTCCTGCAGAATTTAAAGACTTTTTTGAAGAGAAATTTCCAAAAGCGATGACCATCGTTAAGCACCTTTCAGAGAATCAGTTGTAAATATCTCAGGTTAAATTACACCTGAGATTGAAAGTAATTCAATAGCCAAATCACTGTAAAAAATATAAAAATGGAAACCTTATCATACGAAACAGTAATTGATGCCCCTTTACAGAAAGTATGGGACATTCTTTGGAACCCTGAAACATATAGTGAATGGACTCGGTTTTTCGGTCCGGGATCTATCATGAAATCCGATTGGAAGATAGGCGGAAAAACCTATTTTCTTAATGCTGAGGGAGAAGGAATGGTTTCAACCATAGACAGTCTGGAAGAACCCCATCAGATTGTTTTTAAACATCTGGGAATGGTAGATAAAAATGGAGTAGAAGACACCCAAAGCAAAGAAGTAATGGAATGGAACGGAAGCTTTGAAAAATATTTCCTGATCGACTTTGGAGGGAAAACAAAACTTCATGCCGAAGTTCAGGTTGAAAAACAATGGGAAGATCACATGAACACAGGCTTTACAAAAGGTCTGATGGTCGTGAAAAGTCTCGCAGAAGGAGTAAGCCTCGATTCTGTGTAAAGCAGTTCAAAGTTTAAAATTTCAAGTTCAAGGTCTCTAATCCCTGCCACCTATCATCTGCTACCTGCTACCTGCTACCTATTACCTACCACCTAAAATATGAAACTACTCGTAATACTTTTCGCAACATTTATTCTGGCTTTGCTGGGAACTTTTTTAGTTCAGGGAAAGCCGGATTTTATATTTTCAGGAAACCTGGGAATGGCTGTATTTATCATATTTACAGGTTTTGCCCATTTTAAATTTCAGAAAGGAATGGCCATGATGATTCCCGAATTTATTCCCGCGAGAATGTTTTGGGTATACTTTACAGGAGTTTTAGAAATTGCTGCAGGAATCGGACTGATGATTCCGGCTGTTCGTGAGATTACTGCAGTGTTGCTGATTATTTTTTATGTATTGGTTTTTATTGCCAATATCAATTCTTCCAGGAAAAGGATTAATATTTTTAAAGCAGATTACACTGGTCCGGGAATGAAATACCTTTACATGCAAAGGATTCCCATGCAGATTATTTTGATAGTCTGGACCTGGTATTTCGGAATATATTTACACTAAATAAAAAAGACAGTCATGGAGGCTGTCTTTTTCATATAATTGCTGTTTTTTTAAATTAATTGATAATATTGTGTAACGTTTTATAGGGATCGTGTGTCTTATTGTATAAATGCATTTATTTTTTATTGTTTTGAAAATAAGTGTGTTCTATAACTTTAACCTTAAAAACAGAAGTTATGAATCTAAATCACAAAATTTTCGGTACAGCCATTATTGTACTATCCTCTATGATGATCAACGCACAAAGTTCTACTGCAAAACTGCCGGGAGATCCTACTTTGCCATCTTCTAAGGCTAATCTTGAGAAACTTATTTCTTATGACAAAGGAAACTTCAAATACAAAGTTGAAGATTACTTTGCAAGACCAAAAGCTTCCGTATTTAAAATCTCTCCTGACGGAAAATATCTTTCCTACAAAGAAAAAGATCAGGATAAAAAAAATCATGTGTACGTTAAAGACTTGAGTACAGGAAAGATCACTAAGGCCATCGTTGAAAAAGATGATCTGATCAAAGCTTACGGCTGGCTGAATAAAAAACGTCTTTTCTATACGCAGGATAGAGGAGGAAATGAAAATATTCACCTTTATGCTACCGATACAGATGGAAGCAATCAAAAAGATCTAACACCATTTGACGGTGTAAAAGTGCAGTCTATTATTCCTATAAAAGATACTGATTTCGTTGTGGTTACTATGAATAAAAACAACAAACAGATCTTTGAACCTTTTAAAATCAATTTCGTTACAGGGGAAATGACCCAGCTGTATGAAAATAAAGATGTCAACAGTCCTATCGACGACTATCTTTTTGATAAAGATGGAAATCTGAGAGGCTATAGCGTTCTTGAAAACGGATTAACAACAAAAACATATTATAAAGATCTGCAGACAGGAAAATTCAACCTGATCAAATCCGCAGACTGGTCTGATACTTTCAGTATTATAGAGTTTAATGAAAATTCTAAAAATAAAGATGAAGCGTATGTAGTAATGAATCTTGATAGTGATAAAGCGAGAATTGTACTCTACGATCTGAAAAAAAATACTGTGATTAAAGAAATTTATTCCAATCCGGTATATGATGTAAGTTCAATAAGCACAGCGGGTAAAAATAGAAATTATGAGCTTGATTTTATTAGCTATGAAGGGACAAAAGGAGAAACAGTTCCGGTAAGTAAATTTTATAAAGAAATACATGATAAATTAAAATCTCAGTTTGGAGACAAGGAATTCGGAATTGCTTCTTCTGATGATAATAATGATAAACTTCTCGTTGTGGTAGGAAGTGATAAGCTCTACGGAACCTATTATGAATATGATACCAAAACCAAGCAAACCAAACTTCTGTACAACCTGATGCCTCAGCTGAAGGAAGAAGATATGGCTGAAATGAGACCTATCGAATTTAAAAGCAGAGATGGAATGACCATTCATGGATATATCACATTGCCTAAAGCAGCGCTGGAAGGTAAAGAAGTTCCAATGATTGTGAATCCTCACGGTGGTCCACAGGGAATCAGAGACAGCTGGGGATTCAATCCTGAAGCGCAGCTGTTTGCAAGCAGAGGATATGCCACACTTCAGGTCAACTTCAGAATTTCCGGAGGCTATGGAAAATCATTCCAGAAAGCAGGCTACAAACAGATCGGAAGAAAAGCGATGGATGATGTGGAAGACGGGGTAAAATATGCCATCAGTCAGGGATGGGTAGATCAGGATAAAGTAGCCATTTACGGAGGCAGCCATGGTGGATATGCCACGTTAATGGGCTTGATTAAAACTCCAGACCTGTATACTTGTGGGGTAGATTATGTAGGAGTATCGAATATCTTTACCTTCTTTGATTCATTCCCGGAATACTGGAAGCCTTATAAAGAAATGGTAAAACAAATCTGGTATGATCTGGATAATCCTGAAGAAGCAAAGATTGCCAAGGAAGTTTCACCGGTATATCAGATTGATAAGATTAAAAAACCACTATTTGTCGTTCAGGGAGCCAATGACCCAAGGGTAAACATCAATGAATCTGATCAGATTGTAAAAGCAATGCGTGCCAAAGGTTTTGAAGTTCCTTACCTGGTAAAATATGATGAAGGACATGGATTTGGAAAAGAACCGAACAGAATTGAGCTTTACAAATCAATGTTAGGATTCTTTGCAGAAAATTTTAATAAATAAACTATTAATTAAATAATATTTGAACGGAGGACTTAGGTCTTCCGTTTCTTTTTTATCATGGGTAAAGTCATTGCGAGCAAAGCGAAGCAATCTCATAAGAAATTAGAAGCAGTGGAAGAGTTGGAAACGCAAAGGCGCTAAGGTTTTACAAGTGATGTGCTTTAAGGCGCAAGGATTTTATCTTCGATAAAATTGTATAGCTCTAAGGGTTTACGGATATTTCCACGGTACATTTGTCATTCCGGGCGAAGCGAGGAATCCAGGCTCCGGTAATAGTCACTCTTATTAATTATGCAAATACTTATAAAAAACTGTTTTAATAACCTTTGATCTATATTGATCTACAAGAAAATAAAAAGAATATCACTTGCCGAAAATCTTTGATTTTCTTGCGCCTTACAATTATACATAATAATGATAAAAACTTTGCGGCCTTGCGTTTTCCAACCAAAAAAAATATATATGGAAATACAAAGATTTTATCATTCATTACTTATCATTTATCATTGATTACTTTAGCCCCGATAGCAGCGGTTACCCCGGAGCATGAATGGGAGCGTTGGAGGATAAGGTTGGGGGATAGTTTGGCGTGAGGAGTATGAGCGGATAGCGGGAATAAGCTCCTAAAGAAATAAATAATGAGTAATAAGCAATGGGTAATCTGATAAAATAAGAAGATAAAAATGTTGATGAATAAAAGAAAAATTGAATTGTAAGAAAAATATTTTAAATTTATTAAAGTAAAACCAAAAGGCTGGCCGTCATAGCAATATGGAGGTTGTCGAAAAAATAACAATGCCACAGAAGGAGAAAGAAAGCATCATCTCACAGACCGTTTCCAACTACGGAGGGAAGCTGATGTCCTATATTCGTCCGAAAGTGAAAAATACGGAGGATGCGGAAGATATTCTGCAGGAGGTGTGGTATCAGTTCAGTAGCCTTACGAATATTTCGGAGATCGTAAATGTTGGTGGATGGCTGTATAGGGTAACGGCAAATAAAATTACAGACCGTTACCGCAAAAAGAAAACAGAAAATCTTGAAGATTTCGTATATGAGGATGAAGACGGTAGTTTTTCTATCAAGGATATCTTGTTGATGGATGACAGTGCCGGTCCTGAGGTGAAGATGTTTCAGGATGAGATCTGGAAAAAACTGTTTGAAGCACTGGACGAACTTCCCGAAAAACAAAGACTGGTCTACGTAGAAAATGAACTGAACGACAAAACCCTCCAGGAGATCGCCGATGAACAGGGAGAAAACATCAAAACCATCATCAGTAGAAAAAACTATGCTGTGAAGCATTTGAGAAACAGATTGAGAAAACTGTACGAAGATTTAAAAAGTTAGAAAAAGAAATTATGAATCATAAACACAAAAAGGGTTGGATTTTTTTATTGTTATGTCCGCCGTTAATTTTAGCCGCTGTTACATGGATTGTAATGCTGCTTTGGAATTGCCTTCTCCCGGAGATTTTAGGAGTAAAAGCCATTACATTCTGGCAGGCAATGGGAATACTGATCCTAAGTAAAATTCTTTTCGGAGGTTTCCATTTCGGGAAAGGAATGAAAGACTTCAAGGAAAGAAAAATGAGAAAAAAAATGGAAGGATGGTCCCCTGAAGAAAGGGAAAAATTCAAAGAAGTCTGGAGAAATAAATGTTCAGGCGGATTCTTCAACAGAAACAACGAATAATTTGAAAATTTTAAGAAGTAGTAAAGTAAAATTAAAATTCATTCGTCTCTATAAAAAACAAGAAGTAGTAAAATTTAAAATTTTGAAAAAATGAAAAATTCAGCATTAAAAGGAGCTCTGGGAGCATTAGCTGTTGTAGGTGTAGCCTTAATCGCTAAAAAAGCAATACAAAGAAAAAGATTTATCAAAGGTATTTTTGATGAGTATGGAATCAAGGAAAAATCACCTTTCGGACTGGCAGATAAGATCAGAGAAATGAATGACGAAGACTATCAGGAACTGAAAGGGAAATTCAAAAAAGAATTCCATTCAAGATGCTGCAAAAAGGATAATACCTTCGAAGCATAATACGTAAAGACTAAATTGAAATTGTTTAATTCCGGCGCGGGAAGCTCTGCTTCCCGCGCCGGAATTTTTATTTAAAATACATCCTGTAAAGGCTTTTAATACTATATTTGTTATTACTAAATATTATTTCCGGCTATGATGAAGTGTAAGAATATTTTCTTTGTGGTATCTTCGTTTTTCTCAATCAGTATGTTTGGGCAAAAGTCACAACCAAAACAGTATATTTTCTTCTTACATAATAAATTTTTAGAAGGGCATTCTTTAGAGGAGAAACATCCAAAATATGGGGTTGCGGAATATGAAGAAATACTTAATAAACTAAAGGATAAAAATACGGTTGTGATTTCTGAGAAAAGAAAAGCAGATACTGATCCAGTAGCTTATGCAGAAAAGGTAAGGAAGCAGATTGACAGTCTCATGAAAAAAGGAATTCCGGCTGGAAGCATAACCGTGGTAGGAACTTCTCAGGGAGGTTATATTGCACAATATGTGTCTTATTATGAAAAGAATCCGCAATTGAAATTTGTGATCATTGGAGCGAGTTTTAAAGATGATTCTCTGGAAAAAGATAAGAACTTTAAGCTTTATGGAAGGATTCTTTCCATTACGGAAAATTCAGATGATGGACATGTGCCGTTATCGAAGGAACAAAGGTGGATCAGATCCGGTATTAAGGATTTTAAAGAAATAGAGCTTAATACAGGACTTAATCATGGTTTCCTTTTCAAAGCCCTCAATGATTGGATTGTTCCGGCTAAGGATTGGGTTTTCCGCAAATAGATATTGGTTGAGCTATTACCGTTTAGTTCTTATGGTTGAGTTGCTGCAAAATGATCTGCGTAATCGGTGAAATCTGCGGGCAGAAATTAAAGTTGAGATTCCTCGTTATGCTCGGAATGACAAAGGGGCTGTTGAACTCATTCAATTCGCAGCATTTGTTGAGAAGTACAATTTTATCGGAGATAAAATCTTCGCCTTAAAATATGCAGTTTGAAAAAGAACTAGCGTCTTTGCGTTTTCCAACCTTAAAATAATAAATGATATTGAGATTGCTTCATCTTCGATTCGCAATGACTTTTTTGAGCTCCGTTTTCCAGCTAAATTTTTGTAATAAATATCAGACGCAAAGAAAAATAAATCCTTATTTTTGTATTTCTCAATGAAAGATTACTACTATTTTCTCGGTATATCACAGGATGCTTCAGAAGAAGACGTCAAAAAAGCCTATCGAAAACTGTCTTTAAAATATCATCCCGATAAAAATGACAATGACGACTTTTTTGCTGACCGTTTTCGTGAAATTCAGGAAGCTTATGAGACGTTGAGTGATTCTGTCAGAAGGCGCGCTTATGATCAGAATTTAGAAAATCATCAGAAAAGTTTCAGGTATAATATTCCACCTGCGATCAAAACTTTTACCGCGAATAAAATTCATGCAAAAAAAGGGGAGGAGATTATCATCAACTGGCAGACGAGTAATGCTGATGTGGTGAAAGTATTGCCTTTCGGGTTAGAAAAGCCGTATGGAGAGAGAATCTTTAAGATCACAGAATTTAAAGATGGGAAATTCCAGCTTCTGCTTCATGCAACGAATTCTCTTTTGCACAAAACCGTTGTTCAGGGAATTACCATTACGGAAGTTTTTGAAAATGATACTGAGAAATTCAAAAATTCAGTAGAAGAAATGTTTAAGCCACAACCCAGAACGGTAATGAACAGGTATGGACAGCCTAAAATTATAATGCTGTTTTGGGGAATTATCGTACTGGCAATTGCCTTATACTTTTTGATAAAAACGTTGGCCTAGCCTAAGCCATTTTCTTTCTTCCCGGGCATTTTTTGCATCTTTTTCCTTTCTTGAACTTTTTACAACACGATTTCTTTTCACAGAACATCTCTTCGTTATTGAATGAGTAAGGTGCCAAAGGCGGAACTTTAAAAGGGACAATCATATTCATGCTGCAAATATATTAATTTAGAATAAATATAATTAATAAAATTTCATAAAATTCTTTAAACCTGATGTATAGCAGATATTGCCTGCTTTCTAATGGATTGTCAGACGTAAAATCTATGCCTGGATCGTTCTTAAATTCTCCTTGAATTAGATTTAAGTTTACATTTTGAATAAAACTAATAATAGTAGAATGTTTTAAAGATAAGTTTAACCCGTAAGATGAGACCAGTGAATAATTCACATTATTTCAAATAATATTTCAGTATTTTGTTGAGTGTGATTTGATAGTTTTGTTGCATATTATGTATAGAATAAGGGATGTGTTTGTCAGGATTGTTATAAACCTTGTTAAAAGTTTATTAAAAATAAAGTGTGATAAAAATCACAAATATTTTGGTGAATTATCACCCCGGATATGCTCTTGTACAATCATTCAAAAAAATGTAATTTTACACATCTTTTTACAAACAAAATCTAATAAATAAAAATGAATACAGAACAGTTTGTGAGCCGTCACATTTCCCTTAATGAAGCCGATAAACAGGCGATGTTGGAGAAACTTGGCGTTTCTAGTATTGAAGAGTTAATTTCTCAGACCATTCCATCTTCTATCCGTTTAGAGAAAGATCTTGAGATCTCGGAACCACTTTCTGAATACGAAATGTTGAACCACTCAAAAGAATTGGCATCTAAAAATACAGATTATACGAGTTATATCGGATTTGGATACCACAATACACTTTTGCCTTCAGCAATCCAGAGAAATATTTTTGAAAACCCTAGCTGGTATACGGCCTATACTCCATATCAGGCAGAAATTGCACAGGGAAGACTTGAAGCTCTTCTTAATTTCCAGACTGTAGTATGTGATCTTACAGGTTTTGCATTGGCTAATGCATCTTTGCTGGATGAATCTACTGCTGCAGCTGAAGCAATGCATATGTTCTTCAACAACAGAACAAAAAACCAGAAAAAAGCAGGAGCTAATAAGTTCTTTATTTCTGACCTTGTTCTTCCTCAAACAGTTTCTGTATTAAAAACAAAAGCTGAAGGATTAGAAATAGAAATCGTAGTAGGAGATCATAAAACACACCAGTTTGATGGTTCTTATTATGGAGTTTTATTACAGTATCCTGGTAAAAACGGAATCGTTTTAGATTATACAGAAGATATCGTAGAATACAAAAAACTTGACCTTCAGGTAGCTGTTGCTTGTGATCCTATGGCTTTGGTAAAACTAAAGTCTCCGGCAGAAATGGGAGCTGACTGTGCGGTAGGAACTACACAGAGATTTGGTATTCCATTAGGGTACGGAGGTCCTCACGCAGCTTTCTTTGCTTGTAGAGAAGATTACAAGAGAGATATCCCAGGAAGAATCATTGGGGTTTCTCAGGATATGTACGGAAGACGTGCATTAAGAATGGCGTTACAGACAAGAGAGCAGCACATCAAAAGAGAGAAAGCTACTTCAAACATCTGTACAGCTCAGGTTCTTTTAGCAGTAATGGCAGGGATGTATGCTGTTTATCACGGTCCAAAAGGATTAAATTATATCGCTGATCAGATCCACTTTAAAGCCAATGCTTTGAAAAATGGTCTTAAAGCATTAGGTTATCAGGTAGTAGAAGAGCCAATCTTCGATACAGTGAAAATCACAATGGCTGAAGATGAAAAAGGAAGATTAGTAAGATTGATGCTTGATCACAAACTTAACCTTAACTATTTCACAGAAGGTGTAGTAAGTATTGCGATCAACGAAAGTACAACATTAGAGAAATTAAACTATCTGATGGCTTCTTTCGCTCAGTTTAAAGACAAGCAGACTTTCAAATTAGAAATAAAAGAAGGATACAGCATTCCGGAAGAAAACTTAAGAAAAGACGAAATTCTTACAGAATCAGTATTCAACAAATACCATACGGAAACAGAATTGATGCGTTACATCAAGCGTCTTGAGAGAAAAGACTTATCATTGACTCATTCAATGATTTCTTTAGGATCTTGTACGATGAAACTGAACGCAGCAACTCAGATGTTACCGCTTTCATGGGAAAACTGGGGTGCAGTTCACCCATTTGTACCTGTAAATCAGGCGGAAGGTTACCAGGAGATGATCCGTGAACTGGAGAAAGACTTAGCAGAAATTACAGGTTTTGCAGGAACTTCTCTTCAGCCAAACTCTGGAGCTCAGGGTGAATATGCAGGATTAATGGTAATCAGAGAGTATCACATTTCAAGAGGAGACCACCACAGAAATGTAGTATTGATCCCTCAGTCTGCACACGGAACAAACCCGGCTTCTGCTGCAATGGCAGGAATGAAAATCGTAGTTGTGAAAAACCTTGAGAACGGTGAAATCGATTTCGAAGATCTTAAAGCTAAAACAGAACTTCATTCAGCAAACTTATCAGCTGTAATGATCACTTATCCTTCAACTTACGGATTCTTTGATGCTAACATTAAAGAAATTACCAACCTTATCCACGAGCACGGAGGACAAGTATATATGGATGGTGCAAACATGAACGCTCAGGTAGGATTTACAAGTCCTGGAAACATCGGAGCTGACGTTTGCCACCTTAACCTTCACAAAACTTTTGCAATTCCTCACGGAGGTGGAGGTCCTGGAGTAGGTCCAATCTGTGTTGCTAAACACCTAGTACCTTTCCTTCCTTCTAACGCGAATATCAGAATAGGGTCTAAAGAAGCTATTGAAGGTATTTCTGCTGCACCTTACGGTTCAGGATTGATCCTTAATATTTCTTATTCTTACATCAAGATGTTGGGAACTGAAGGTCTTAAAAAGGCTACAGGTCACGCTATCATGAACGCTAACTACCTGAAAGAAATTTTAGCAGAGCATTTCCCGATTTTATATTCAAACGAAAACGGAAGAGTAGCTCACGAATGTATCGTAGATTTCCGTCAGTTTAAATCTTTAGGAATTGAAGTGGCTGATGTGGCGAAGAGATTGATGGATTATGGTTTCCATGCTCCTACTGTTTCTTTCCCGGTTGCAGGTACTTTGATGATTGAGCCTACAGAATCTGAAAGCAAGTCTGAAATTGACCGTTTCGCAGAAGCATTGATCTCTATTAAAAAAGAAATTGATGAAATTGCTAATGGTGAAGCAGATGCAACAAATAACGTATTGAAAAATGCTCCTCACACAGAACAATTGGTAATCTCTGATTCCTGGGATAAACCATATAGCAGAGAAAAGGCAGCTTATCCGTTAGAGTGGGTAAGAGACCACAAATTCTTCGCTTCTGTATCAAGAGTAGATGAAGCTTACGGAGACAGAAACTTGGTATGTACTTGTGAGCCGATTGAAGCTTATATGTAATCTTAGTTTTAACTATAAAAAATCCCTTTCAGTAATGAGAGGGATTTTTGTTTTTGTCATTGCGAGCAACGCGAAGCAATCTCAAGTTGCGTAAAATCAATAATACTCTATTAATTAAATAACTTATATTTCTCCCTGTAATCTCCTTTCGGCTTAAAATGTCCCGTTTTTTGATCATAAAGAAAAATATATTCTACAGGAATTTTTTTGTAAGGATTATCAACAGAATAATTGATTTCCCTATCATCTATCGTAGTGTTGTCATACCAGAACCCATCCGGTGTTCGCCTTTGGATCAATACGAGTTTTCCAGTGAAAGCAATATCATTGAATCCATCATTATTATAATCTTTTATTTTTAATGATAACTCATGAGGTTCATACACTTTGTTGTCTTCATCAGTATCATAAGTTTTTACATTTCCATCATAGATATTTACTAAAGAGTCTGCTGTGATTTTGTAAATTTCATGGCCTCCGTTTCCATGGCCTGTCACTATTGTTGCCAGTAGAAAAGGATTTTGTTTGGGGAAGATCTTTATAAATTCATATCGTTGAGCGCATAAAGTTTTAACAAGTTTTCCATCGGAAGTTAGTATTACTTGATTTTTCCAGGGATATCCTGCACTAGGTCCCGTTTTCCAGTCATATTCAATAAAATAATAATCCTGATCAGAACCATTTATTTTTATCTTTTTGAATGCCGTTATTTTTTCACCTGTCTGCTGTTCCGGACTTTTATGAATAGCAAGATCAAAGGTCTGCCGAAGATTTCTGATAAATAAAGAAGAATCCCTAATTACCGGATAATCTGAAACCTGCCCGAATTTTTTTTCGTTCTTTTGAGTACAGCTAAAAGCCATGAAAGAAAGAGCTGCTAATAGAGGTGTTTTCATTGGGCTATAAGTAATAATATGACAATTTATTAGATTTTAATGAAATTCTCATTATTTATTTGAAACAAATAAAACAAAACCACCTCCCAAAACTGAGAGGTGTTCTATTGTTTTCTGTCATATTCCTTTACCTTCTTTTAAAGCTATAGGCCAGCAAAATAGCTACGCCCATAGTAACGCAGGTTATAATTGAAATAGTTTCAATGGAGATTCCACTTTTCATCTGTGTGTTTTCTTTTTCACATGAAAAAAAGAATAATACTGCTATAAATAGACAGCCCGAGAGTAATTTTTTTGTCATACATGTATTTGTTTGGTTCTTAAAGTTTTATAGCAAAAAGTATACCGAATTTGTAGACAATGTAATGGACTGTTTACTGTTTAATTTTCGTTTAAATTTTTGGATATTTTATCAATTACTTTAAGGTGATAGGAATAGTTCAGAATTGTGTTAAGAATGAAAAATAGAGTTGAAAAAATGATTTCAATAACTATATGATGGATCAGGAAATGTAAGATCAGAAAAAATATAACAGAATAAATTAGGAAAAATAGAAGAGAATAAAATGCTTCAATTTTATAGGTGAGAATTTTTGTATTTTCATTATAATTGAAGAACTCTTTACGAGGAGAAAATACCAATGGAGATCTACTTGAAAAATCTAGTTTAAAGAGTTTTTCTTTGCCTACAATAGTATTGTCATCAAAGCTGGAATTATCCATTTCTCTTTCCATAAATGAATAGCGTATTTCATCAGTGACATTTTTTAATGTATTACTATTCTTTATTTCTCTTTCAAAGGTATAATAAAGTGGAAACATATAATTTATGCTTTTTTATTCGTTTTACCCTCGTTCCAATAATAACTGTCCGGATATATTCTCGCTCCAAAAACTGCAGTTCCCACCCGTACAATGGTGGCTCCTTCTTCAATGGCTGTTTCCAGATCTCCACTCATTCCCATGGAAAGTTCTTTCATTTCCACATTCGGAATATGTTCATGGATGATTTCCTGTTGAAGATTTTTAAGGATTTTAAAACATGCTCTTACTTTCTCGGTTTCAGCACTGAATAAGCCAATCGTCATCAAACCTTTTATTTTCAAAGTAGAGTAATGGGAAATCTTTCGGGTGAGTTCAACTGCTTCATTGGGATCAACTCCGAATTTGCTCTCTTCATTGGAGGTATTCACCTGAATTAAAACATTCATCGTTTTATTTTCGGCTAAAAGTCTTTGGTGAAGTTTTTCTGCCAGTTCCAGACGATCTAGAGACTGAACGCAGGTAACATCATATTTCAGGATATCTTTGATTTTATTAGACTGAAGATGTCCTATAAAGTGATTGTCATGAGGTAGATCTTTTAAATCATCGTACTTCTCCTTTAATTCCTGCACCTTGTTTTCTGCAATTAAGATTTGCCCATGTTTCAGCGCAACTTTAATTCGTTCTGCGGAAACTGTTTTGGTAGCCAGTAATAATTTAACTTCATCAATATTTCTTCCGGATTGTTCACAGGCATTTTTTATCCGGTTATTGATGATAGTGAGATTGTGGAGAATGTCTTCTTTCATGATGGAATGGTTTCTTTGGCTTCCAGTTTTTTTATCAATGCAGCTTTTACCGATGTTAAAGCATAATCCTTAGCTTCAGCAAAAGAAACTGAGTATTTTCTTTCAACGGTTCTCATGTCTTCAGGGAATTGACCCAGCAATTGGTCGTAGTAGGTATCCAGGATCTCATCGGAAGGCATTTCGTAATTGATCTTTAGCTGGAAACGTCTTAGCAAAGCCGTATCAATGATCTCTGGATGATTGGTAGCACAAAGCAAAAGTGAATGTTCAGGATAATAATCAATTAATTGAATTAATGTATTCACCAGTCTTCTCATTTCCCCTACATCTTTATCATCACTGCCTCTCGCTTTGCCAATCTGATCCAGTTCATCAAGAAAAAGTACAGATCTTTCTCTTGCTGCTTTATCAAAGATCATTTTAATATTCTGGGATGTTTCGCCGATACGGGATGAAACAATGTTACTCAGATTAAGGATCATAATGTTTTTTCCTAAAGCATTCGCAACAGCCTTTGCAGTCATTGTTTTTCCACATCCCGAACTTCCCTGAAGCAAAATCTTATTATTAACCGGAAGACCGTATTCCTGCAGCTCTTTTATATAATTATGTTCCTTGATAAGCTGAACCAGGTGCTCCTTGTTATTTTTATCGAGAAATACTTCGTTGAGGTTTACTTGTTCTTTATCCTGGATAATAAGATTGTACAGACTCATGATGATAATAAAATGATTATTGAATAAACAAAGATAAAGCTTTATTAAATGCCGAAAGAAATCCTGAATAATAATAAACAGCTAGGCCAGTATGAAAAAATAATAAGCTGTGAATGAAAAAACATCGGTAAATAATTGTAGAATTCGTGATCAAGAGAATTTAATGCTCATTTGATAATTCTTAAAACAAAAAGAAGAGCCGGACTTACGAACGACTCTTCTCATTTGGATATTAAAATTTGTTATGAAACTAAGATTTTGTGGTTTATGTTTTGGGCCCTTTTACCCGATGAGTAAAAGAGCAATCCGATCTCTCAGACTAAAAACATAAAACAATATAATTAGTATAGATATTTCTATAGGCTTGCTTTATTTAAAATTAGTTTCTTTCTCTTCTTACTGTCATGAAATATGAAGTGATTACGACTAAACCTGTTACGATACCGATATAAGTTACCATTTTGTATTATTTTTAATTATTTGACTTTTTTTTATCAATCTTTCAATTGCAATATTACTACTTTCAAATCACGTGCCAAAGTAAATACTTATGATGTATATCAGTGTTTTACGGTGGTTGGTGTTCATTTATTAGTGAATTTTTGTTTACATTAAATTAATGCATTATTGAGAATTTATTAATACTTTTATTATTCTCTCTGTAAAATTATGTGAAAACGTTAATCGTTTCTCGACTTCTATATTGGAGTTGATAAAACAAATAATAAATAATGTGTAGCATAATATTGTTTTAAACCACTTTTTTTGAATGTAAATTTTTCACGCGAAAAGGATTTTCATGTTAAGAAAATTTATTTTTAGCCTCGTTTTTCATTCGGAATTTTTGTCATGTGTCACATTTCATGACATAGAGAAATAATTTTTTTGTGCCAGATCGGAAAAAAATGGCATACTTTTCCAAAACCTTTAAAATATTGAATGGAGCTAAAAATAAGGCACTTAAGTTGAATTAAGTGCCTGTGATAAGTATTGTTGTTGGATTGATAGTTTAAAAAATAGAATTTTTTATACCTTAATAAAGTCATAAAAACACTTGCCGTATTTGAATAACAGAGAGTTTCCCCATTATCTCTTTTTTGGAATTACCGGAGTGCTTTTGTTACTTTTGTACAAAGAATAAACTTATGGGACGCAGTTATATTTTTCTTACTTTGGCTATTGTATTTGAGATCATCGCTACGAGTTTTCTGAAAAAATCCGAGGAGTTCTCCAAACTATGGCCATCCGTAGTGACCGTCATAGGATATGCCTGTGCTTTTTATTTTCTCAGTCTCACGCTTCGGCAGATTCCTGTTGGAATTACCTATGCCATCTGGTCCGGAGTAGGAATTGTCTTTATAACAATGATTGGAGTCATTGCCTTTAAACAGATTCCGGATCTTCCGGCTATTATCGGTATTGCTCTGATTGTTATCGGGGTGATTATTATTAATGTATTTTCAAAAATGGGAACGCATTAAAAAATAATCTCCTCATGCTTTTGCATCTGTTTCCAATGTTTGGATCTTGTTTTGTATAAGAAAAATTTTCCCAGTTTATATTTGAACTTTAAATACCCGCGGAACTCAATACCGTCAAATAAAGTAAAGGGAGTAGTCGGATTTTCTTCTAGTGACTGTCTGATTCCATTACTGAATACAGTAGGTCCTGTAGTAGAATGTATATCATGTGGATAGCGGTGAGTGTTGATATTATCCATCATCAATTCCAGTGTTTTCTTTAGGAAAGGATGATTTTTATTGAAAATAAGGGCCCATTGAACATACAGATTTTCATGTCTTTCTACACTGATTACAGCTTCATCATTATCTTTTATCAACTTTTTGAATGGCTTGATAATACTGCTGTCTACATCCAGATATACACCTCCTTTCTTATATAAAACAGCATATCTGAAAAAGTCAGCTTTTGCAGCACCGATTCTTAATTTGCGATACGTTTCAATATATTGTGGAGGGAATTCTTCTTCAAGAAAATTTTCTATATCCTGATCATCATAAAAATAATACTTATATTCCGGATTCTTTCTTTTCATATTCCAGATATGATAACGCGTAATCAGAGGAAGTTTTTTAGTTATGAAAGTCTGAAATATTTGTTTGGGTACAGGCATATTCTTTTTTTGGTAAATTCTTATATTTAAAATCCCGAAATCATTTTCACAAGTCATTTGCATAGGAGGCAATAAGATTTTTCATGAAAGAGAATCTCCGAACGTGTATTTTTTCTGTAGTTTTGATTGTAATTTGTAAGAATGGTTAAACGCTGAAGGAAGAAAATTTTAATTTTTTTTTAATCTCCTTGATTAGGGAACTTCAGCAATCTATTCGGATATTGTAAAAATCAAAATCCTGTGTTTACAGGAACGGCTTTTCGGTGTTATTTTGTCCTTTTTCTTTCAAATGGATTATAAGAAATTCCAACATTGAAATAGAGTGAAGGTTTGTAAGTTCCTTTCCATATATAATCATTAAATGAATCCTGTTTATTAAAAGCCCTGGAGTTGATATTTGCTCTGAGCCCTGTTTTAAAAGTTCCGATAAAGTTTCCTCCAAGATTATGCTCATACATTGCCCCTGAGTTGAGGGCAACCTGCCGGAATTCATAAGTATTGTTATTACGGTAGGTATAAAATGATGTATTGTCCATTTCCGTTCCCAGAGAGAGTCTTCCGTTGGAAGAAATATCTTTTCGGATCAATACTTTTTTCGGAAGCAGAACATCCAATACCCATCCGTTATTGAATCTGTTTTCGTAAGTGAAGATAGGAAGTACAGGTATTTGTGAACTCGGATCGATAATACCAGCCAGCCCAAGGGTCATTTTTGTTTTTGGAGTTGCTTTTAAAATCAATGAGGCCGTTACCAATCCTCTGATCCGTTCAAAATGCTGATCACTACCATCAGCAGAAATGCTGGCAGAATATATTGCCGTTTTTTTGAATAACCTTGAAAAATAGCTCAGATTAATCGCTTCCGAATGATAGTGAAAGTTCTCTTCGGATTCAATTCCCGGAACTACAGGGTTTTCGTTGCTGATTGAAGTGTAGCGGTAGTTCAGCGTAGTACTCAAAAGCCAGTTTCTTTTCTTGATAAAATAAATATTGGCATCTGCCTTCATCTGCTGAAAGCTTTTTACCTTATTATCCGGCAGATCCTGACCCTGGAGCTGTGACGAGAAAGAGGATGGGGTGACAAAGGTGTATTCGACATTGAAGTTTCGTGCCTGCGGAATTTTATCGGCAAAAAAAGCACGCACTTTCAAAGGAATACTATCCCTTTTCTGGGCATAGGTGATGTTCTTTAAAGGGAGTATTGCCAGTGGGACAAGTACTCTTCTCAATGTTTTCATGGGCAGTTTATTTTAAAGGGTGAATAATAGACTGAAAGAAATTAAAGCTGAAAATCCTCTCATAGAAGATATCCAGACTGTTTTCAATAATTGCATCTGCATATCCGGCTGTATCCGGAATATAAGTTTCCTCTACAAAGACAAACCAGAGTTCAGAAAGCTTATATCTCCTTCTGAATTCTTCCGAAGCATTGCTGTCCGGCACTGGAGAATGTTTCAGGTCACAAAACAGGATTCCTATTGTATTTCCCTGATGTTCTATAATATTAATAGGATGGTGGAGATAGCTGAGAATTTTAATCTTCGGATCAAAACATTCTACAAAATGGTGCAAATCAATAAGCTGTATTACTTTTTCTTCCTGTTGAGATTCTGTCATAAAGAAACATTCCAATGATATTTCCTGAGTCAATTCGTGAAAAGCTGTTAATTCCATATGTGTTCATTTTATAGGCACAAAGGAATAGAGAAAAATACAGCGTGAATTTGTTTTTATACAAAATGGCCGGGATTTTATACAAAAACCGAGGGTGTAATAATTGGTATAATAAAATACAGGTTTCGTATAATAAAATAGTTGTAAATTCCGTTATTGTCTATTTTTGTTAATGATAAAATGAGCCTATCGTATGAAATACAGTCCGCAGAAATTTGAAGAAACCTTTGTAATGGATTTTTTGGTGGAAGCGAAATATGGATTCCGAAGGCATTTGCTGTTTCTCATCTTCTTTTTCTTTCTGCTGTACAGTGCGAGATTCTGGCATTGGTATTCCGGCATATATCAATACTATGTCTTATTCTTTGTGTATATTATTCTGATCGCAATGGTGTACATTAATATATATGTATTGGTTCCCCGGTTTTTCTTTAAAACAAAATACCTTACCTACCTTGTATTGCTTGTTCTGATGGGAGTTGTAGGGCTTAATTTTATTGGATATAGTTTCAGACATCTTTTTGAGGATTTCAGAACACAATATATTCCGAAGGATAATGAAAGAGGAGGGATCTATGAAGGCGTTCTGATGTGTATTCCGATTATTCTCACGACTACCACTATAAAACTTCTGCAGAAATGGATCAGTGATAATAAAAGGATCAGTGAACTGAGTACCCTTACCCTGAATATGGAACTGAATGAACTGAGAAATCAGATCAATCCCCATTTTCTGTTTAATATGCTGAATAATGTAAAAGCATTAATAAGAACAGATCCCGCAAAAGCTTCAGTAGTGATTGTAAAACTTTCCGAATTTCTCAGATATCAGCTGTACGAAAACAGTGAAGAAAAAACGTTACTGGCTTCAGAGATTGATTTTCTGTCCAATTTTTTAAACCTTGAAAAAATAAGACGTGATAATTTCTCTTTTGAGATTCATAGAGATGTTGATAAAAGAATCATTAGCAGTACATTTATTCCACCGAATTTGTTCACCACTTTCGTTGAAAATGCCGTCAAACACAGTGTTGATCTCAGTGGAGGAGAGTCTTATGTGAAAATTGAGATCAATATTGAGAATAAGGAGCTTCATTTTATGTGTGTCAATTCAAGGAGTGCTGGTTATATTGTTTCGGATAAAAAAAATAGCGGACTTGGGCTTGCCAATATCATCAGAAGGCTGGAACTTCTCTATAACGACACTTTTGACCTGCAAATAGAATCAGATGAAAAAGAATATACTGTAAATTTAAAAATTCCCGTGTGATGAATTGTATTATCGTTGATGATGAGCCTTTGGCAAGGTCCGAAATGAGATCGCTGATTACTGAAATTTCCAATATTGATATTCTTGGTGAATTTTCCAATGCGCCATCTGCTCTTGATTTTCTTAAAGATAATGATGTAGATCTTATTTTTCTCGATATAGAAATGCCTATGGTAACAGGTCTTGAGTTTGCAGAAATGCTTCCCAAAAAATCACTGATTATCTTTACAACAGCCTATTCTCAATATGCGTTGAAAAGTTATGAATTGGAAGCGGTAGATTACCTGCTGAAGCCTATTGATCCCCAGAGACTGGAGAAGGCTGTGGAGAAAGCCATACTTTATACCGAACTTTTGTCTAAAGACACCGTGAAAAATACGGTAGAATCCAATACTGCAGACTTTTTATTTATCAAAGCAGAGCGAAGATTCTATAAAATCAGTTTTTCAGATATTAAATTCATAGAAGGGCTTAAAGATTATGTAGTCATTCATACAAAGCAGCAAAAGCTTATTACTGCAATGAATCTGAAAACCATTCATCAGAAAATTTCCGGAGAAACCTTCATCAGAGTAAGTAAATCTTACGTTGTCAATATGAATTATATTGATTCATTTGATAATCATAATATATACATTGAAGACTCCGAAATTCCTCTTGGAGAAGTATACCGCGCTGAATTTTTCACAAGATTTGCAGGAGGACTCCTGAATTCAGATTAGAATATAAGTAATAGGTAATGAGCAATGAGTAATAGTGTTTTGTGGGATTCGTAATGCAAAAAAGTAGATATTGTCAACGGTGAAAATCTGTAAAAAAATAGATCAGAATTGTCATTCTGAATGAAATGAAAATGTAGTGAAGAATCTCATGCTTTACCATCAGTAGGATTCTTCCTTCGTCAGATTGACAGAAGCCAAATGGTCTTTAAATAAATAAACCCTTCAACGGCTTTAGCCAAAACTTAAAATAGTATTGATCTAATAAAGCTTCTGATCTTTTTCACAATAGAAGCTTCTCCTTTTTCCCGCACCCGTTTGTTTTTTGATCAATTTCTGTCCACAAACCGGACATATAGATTTGGTATGAACAAGCCAATGCTTTTTCAATACAAATTCTCTTTTCCATTTCAGAAAATCAAAACTGTAATTCCTGGCTTCTGCAATAAGCTCTTTTCTTTTTTTGGCGGGAAGATTCTCCAACAGACTTTCTGGCTGCACTCCGATTCTGAAAAGCACTTCGTTTTTAATGATATTGCCGACACCAGAAAAAATATCCTGATTCATCAATGTATCACACACCATCATTTCTGGATTCGATTTCAGTTTTTTCTCTGCTTTTTTGGGATTCCACTGATCACTCATTACATCGGCTTCCCAATCAATTGTGGAGAGAAATTCAAGGTCTACGGACTTTACAGAACAGGTGTAAAAATAGATGCTTCCGGTAGAGAAAAACAAAGCTAAACGTAAACTTTTATCCGGCTTGGTCTGTTCATCAATGCTGTAAGAACCAAACATTAATAAATGAATCCGGATCGCTGCTTTTTCAAAAACCAGATAAGTTTGTTTTCCAAAAGTTCGGATTTCCAAAAGGGATTGGCCAATGAAACTTTCTTTCTCGAATTTGGCATTTCCTGAAACTTCTGTCACTTGCTGACCTGCAAATGGCTGCAGGTTTTCTTTCATTAATAGGATGGATGGACCTTCAGGCATACGTTTGTTTTGGGATAAAGATTCAAATAATATTCCATAGCTATATAAAATCTTAATTTTTTATCCCAAAACAAACCTGTTTTAAATATTTTTAGACCAATTTCTGTCCTACAAAACGAATTACAGAGCCCGTTCCATTATGAAACAACCCCTCATTGAGCTCGATTTCTGTTTCTTCTAATTCAATACGATCATAATCAGGAAAGTCAGCCTTGATTTCTTCAATAGAGAATAGAGATTGAATATCTTTTGGGCCGCCTACCTTTTCATTCTTTGCAATATATTCAAGATGATTTTTACTGAAAGCTTCAAAAATAATAAAGCCGCCTTTACGCAGATATTGATTCAGCATTTGATGGATGGAAGATTTAATATCTCCCGGAAAATGAGCGTAAATAAGAGCTATAGCATCAAACTGTTGTTCCTGATAATTCAGTGTTGAAAGTTCCCCAACCTGATAATCAATTGTGTTTCCCAGTTGCTCTGCAAGCTGTAAGGCTTTATTTCTGCCATTGGCACTAATATCGAAAGCAGAAACCTGCCATCCTTGTGTTGCTGCGAAAACCGCATTCCGGCCTTCTCCTTCCGCAGGAAACAGTATTTTGCCTGGTTGTAATTTACTAAGCTGTTCTCTCAGATAATTGTTGGGTTCAGTTCCGTAGGCAAACTCTTCGCTGCTATACCTTTCGTCCCATCTGTTGAGCCATGTGTTGTCCGTCATTGTAAAAGAATTTTAAAATTTGGATAAAGAAGAATGATAAGTATTCTTCGGTTGTATTAGTTGTGTCAAATGTAGAATATTTCTTTAATCTTTCCGATCCCTAAAAAACGTTTACTATAATAGATTTTTTGAATGAAAGATCTGTTTAATAAAAATCTAAATACTATTCCGTACAATTAAAATTTGGAGTAATTTTGAAAAATGATGAATTTAAACCAGATTTTCACCAATCAACGTACAGGAAACAATCCACAGACCAAAGCTTCACGAACTGATTTTCAAAGGGATTTCGACAGAATTATCTTCTCTTCTGCTTTCAGAAGACTGCAGAATAAAACGCAGGTTTTTCCTCTTCCCGGAAGTGTTTTTGTACACAACAGGCTTACCCATTCTCTGGAAGTATCATCTGTAGGAAGAAGTTTAGGAAGCATCATCGGTGAATTCATTGCTGAAGATTTTAAAAGTGAGCTTACTGAAGATTCAAAGAATTTTTATCTCTATAATTTAGGAAACGTCATTGCAGCAGCATGTTTATGTCATGATGTGGGAAATCCCGCTTTCGGACATTCCGGAGAAGATGCCATTGCAAGCTATTTTGAAAGGAATGAAAAAGACCTGAAGTCAAAATTCAATGAAAAGGAGTGGGCGGATCTGGTCAACTTTGAAGGAAATGCCAATGCGATCAGAGTACTGGCACAGCAGCAGCAAGGGAAAGATGCAGGAGGTATTCAGCTTACCTTCTCCACTTTGGCAAGTATTGCAAAATATCCGTGTGAGGCTGTAGCCAGGAAAAAAGGAATTATTCACAGAAAGAAATTCGGTTTTTTCCAAAATGAAAAAGATATTTTCCTGGAAATTGCCAAAGGAACCCATCTTATTTCTGAAAGTGAAGAACCTCATATTTTCAAAAGACATCCGTTTGTATGGCTGGTAGAAGCGGCAGACGATATCTGCTACAATATCATTGATATGGAAGATGCCCACAGATTGGGAATTGTTTCTACAGCAGACTGCAAAAACTTATTTTTTGAACTGGTAAAATCTGAGACAGACGATGTTCAGAGAATTGAAACGAAGCTAAATTCTATTTCAAACGAAAACGAACAGATTTCTTACTTAAGAGCAAAAGTAATTAATGCTTTAATTAATAAGTCGCTTGAGATGTACAAATACAACTTTGAGACAATTCTTGAAGGAAATCTGGGTAACGGTTTACTGGACATTTATAAAAAAGAAAATAAAGCATTACAGGATATTGCAAGTTTCTCCGTAGAAAAAATCTATAATCACAAAGCGGTTGTAGAAATTGAAAATGCAGGATATAATGTAATGTATGAATTGCTGGATCATTTTATTCCTTCCATTTTGAAACCGGAAGATAAGAGAAAATCCTATGATGAAAAAGCTTTGAAATTAATTCCAAAGCAATTCATTTACAATGACGGTACCGATTACCAGAAAGTTCTTGGAGTCATTGATTTCGTTTCAGGGATGACGGATAATTATGCTACCGATTTATATAGAAAAATTAAAGGAATAGACATCGGAATGACGGTGTAAGTTCTATTTATTCAATAATTCAGAAGCCTCTTCTATTAATGATTTCATTAAAGTGGAGGCTTTTTTATGCTTTAAAAGCGGAGCAATCTGACCTGCCCAGAAAAATACCAGATCATTCTTTTTCTGCTCTAAAGCTGCCTTTCTCAGTGCACCCATAAAATGAGTCTGCAACGGAAATGGTAATGTTTTGTCGGTAGCAGCCAATACATCTCGTGATATTGTTGTGGTAATTCCGCGCCCTAATCTTCCGGTATACGCTCTGGTAAGCACGGTAGATCTTGCAGCATCGGAAAATAAAAACGCTCTGTGTATCGGTAAAGCTCCGGATTCTTCAGTAGCCAGAAATGCTGTTCCAATCTGTACTGCTTCTGCACCCAGTTGAAAAGCTCCGGCAATTCCACGGCCGTTGGCAATACCTCCCGCAGCAACTACAGGAATTTTTACACGATCTTTTATCAGTTGAATCAGAGCAAAAGTTCCCGTTGTAGAAAGTTCAGCCTGATCCAGAAACGAAGGTCGGTGGCCGCCACTTTCAAAGCCGGAAGCTACAATGATATCCACTCCGGTTTTTTCCAGCGCAATTGCTTCATTCAAGGTAGTTGCATTTCCCAAAACAATAGTTCCCTGCTGGTGAACATCTTCGATGATATTTTCGTCCATCAATCCAAACATAAAGCTGAAAACTTTAGGCTTAATATCAAAAATAACATTCAACTGATTCTGAAATCTTGATTCAAAAGAGGGTGGAAGGGCAGGAATATCTGTGTCTAAAAGATCAAAATAAGGCTTGAAAGTTTCAATTGCCTTCTGATACTGCTCTTTTGTATGTTCTTCATCAATAATATCGTGGTCATTGACCCAGAGATTAAGATTGTAAGGTTTATCCGTTTTCGTTTGTATTTCTTTATGAATGTCATAGATTTCCTGCGGTGACAGAGTATAAGCCCCAAATCCGCCTAATCCTCCAAGATTACTCACTGTTGTGGTCAGTTCAACCGTAGACAGACCTCCGCCAAAAGGACCTTGCAGAATAGGATATTCAATACCCAGTAATTCCGTAATTCTATTTTTATTCCACATGATTTTGTTGATTTTTAATTAAAATTTGAATTAAGGGTGTACGTTGGTCAATGTCTTGTTCACGATGAGCCATTCTCCGTCGATGTTATTGAAAGTTATGAAATTATAGTAATTAAAATCATACATTCTTACATTTAATTTCGCTGTAGCAATCGAATTAATGATATCAACAGAAATAATCACTGCTTTAAAACCTTTTCCGGATTTTTCGGGACTTATACGGTTTCCGACTCCCTCGATATATTGATCTGCCGTTTTGAAATAGGGAACTCCATCTACATCTCCGAAAAGCAAAGCTCCTTTATAAAAAACTTTTTTAAGAAGTTCTGTATTTCCTTCATAAATTCCTTTGAAATAATAATTTTCAATAACATTTCTTATTTCAGTTTCTGATGTTGAGCTGGTTTTCATATCCTTTTTATTTTGTGCATGGCCGTTCAATGGAAAACTGAACAGCCATGCAAAGATTAATAATAGTTTCATGATAATGAATGTCCGGCACCCATTCCACCGTCAACATTGATGATAGCTCCGGAAATTAATTTATTTTTAGCAACAGCATGAATCATCTGAGCAACCTCTTCCGGCTCCCCGATACGGTTGATGAGGTGTATTCCTGCATTGTTATCAAGACCGGCACCATGCATTGGAGTTCTGATCAATCCCGGGGCAATCGTATTGACTCTGATATTATCTTTTCCAAACTCAGCAGCCAGTTGCAATGTCAGAGCATGGATCGCTCCTTTGCTTGAAATAGGTGCTGTAGAAGGAGATTGCGCAATAGCATGATACACCAATGGAGTTCCTACATTAATTACCACACCGTCATTTTGTTTGATCATTTGAGGGATCACCGCCTGGGTCGTAAAGAATGTTCCTTTTAAATTCGTTGTTAAAAAACGGTCAAGGTAATCTTCGGTAACGTCCAGGAAAGGTTTGTTCTCGTAAATTCCGGCATTGTTGACCAGAACGTCAATTGACCCGAATCTTTCAAGTGCTGTTTTTACCAAAGCTTCTCCCGTTGCTTTCTCTGATACATTTCCGGGAACCATCGCCAGACTTTCGCCGGCTCCCAGTTCATTATAAACTTCTTCTAATTTAGAGGCTGTTTGTGAATTGATGATGACATTATCACCTCTGTCTAAGAAATAGCGCGCTGTTTCCAATCCTATTCCCGAAGAGGCTCCTGTTACAATTACGGTTTGCTTTTTCATTGTATGTTATTTTTTTTCTGTTGAAAATCCCTGTTCTTTTAACACTGAAACCTGTTCTCCGGCATATCCCCAATTATCATCTTCGATTTCGTTGATTACAATATGGGTCAAATGAGGATCCTTATTCAAAACTGAAGTTACAGCTTCACTTATTTTTCTGATTAATTGTTGTTTTTTTTCGCGGTTAAGATCTTCGCGAAGCACATCTACTTTTATGAATGGCATGATGGTAAATTTTTAAGGTTAACTGATCTTTGAGTTCCGTTAGTTTGCTTCTGCAACAAGATGAATATTTAAATCAAAATTGTTGTAGATCAACGTATCACCAAGATTAGTGAAGAAATTGGAAGATCTGAATTTGATATTGAATTTCGTTCTGTCAACTACAATTTTAGCCTCTAAAACAGCTGTATTGTCCGTTGTTACAATCTGCAGACTTGTGTTGATAGAATGAGTAATACCTTTTATGGTAAGATCTCCGGTTACATAATACAGATTCTGATCACCTGGCTCAGCATGAGTGATTTCGAAAACAGCCTCAGGAAACTGATCAGAATTAAAGAAATCGTCTGAGGTAAGATGGCCTGCAAACTGAGCATTGGTTTCAGCATCCTCAATATCAAGGATTTTGATGGCGCGGGTATCAATGATGAATTTTCCGGATACTGGTTTTCCGTCTTCAAATCTGAAGCTTCCTTCTTTTACACCGATTGTTCCGTTGTGAGCTCCGGTTACTTTTCTTCCGATCCAGTCGATCGTACTTTTTTCATTATTGACTTTAAAATTTTTTGTGTCCATTTTATTGGGTTTAATTAATGACACAAAGTTCAGCCGATCGGAAGAAAAAGTTACGTGATGTACCTCACAAAATAGGAAAGGTAAACGGTGATAAGATGTAGATTATTGATGAAGTCTGCTCAGGGTTTCCCGGGTTACGCCAAGATAAGAAGCGATGAGGTGTTTCGGAACCAGATTGTACAATTGGGGATACATGGCTAAGAGTTCCTCATAACGGAATTTAGCATCATTATTCATGAAAGAAAGCAGACGTTTCTGTGTCGCTACATAGCCTTTATTGGTTCTCCATCTGAAAAAATGTTCAACTTCATGAATTTCATTGCAGAGTTTTTCCCTGTCTTCATTGGAAATAGAAAGAATTGTAGCATTTGTAATGCAGTCTACATTAATGGTAGCCCTTGTTTTACTGTAAAGTGCATCAAAATCTGTTACCCACCAGGTAGGCATTGCAAACTGAAGGATAAACATTTTCATGCTGTCATTAAGATAAAAAGCTTTCAGACAGCCTTCCAGAACGAAATATTCATGATTTACAAAATCACCTTCCGAGATCAGACTTTGTCCTTTCTTTAAAGTAATCAGGTTAAAGTGTCCAAAAACATAATCAAACTGCTCTTCTGTAAGAGTAGTAAATTTTGAAATATGATCTTTTAATATATCTTTGGTATCAGCCATGATGTATAATGAATATTCAAAAGTAAGTCTTTTTCGGAATAATTTTAATTTAAAAATGATTCATTCATAACTTTCATTATTAGATGGTCATGTGTCAAATCTTACATTTATTTTTCATATATTTAAGCAGATACCAATAAAAATGTTTTAACAAAACATGATTTATTACGACTTATTAAAAAATTAAAAACTATGGGAATATATTTAGCACCCGTTATTTTCTTCGGGCTAATCATTTTATTCGCTTCGTTCTTTGTCGTTAAACAGGAAACCGCAGCGATTATTGAACGTTTTGGAAAATTCCGGGCTGTAAAACATTCCGGGCTTCATCTTAAACTGCCAATCATAGATCAGATTGCTAAAAGACTGAACCTTAGAATTCAACAGCTGGATGTAATGATTGATACCAAAACATTAGACAACGTTTTCATCAAAATGAAAATTTCAGTTCAGTATCAGGTCATCAGAAATCAGGTTTCAGATGCTTACTATCGCTTGGAAAATCCTGAAAATCAAATTACTTCATTTGTTTTTGATGTGGTAAGAGCTGAGGTTCCGAAACTGAAACTGGATGATGTTTTTGTAAGAAAAGATGATGTGGCGATTGCTGTAAAAAGTGAGCTTCAGGAGGCTATGAACAGTTATGGGTATGATATTATCAAAGCTTTGGTTACCGATATTGATCCGGATGAACAGGTAAAACATGCCATGAACAGAATTAATGCCGCGGAAAGAGAAAAAACAGCTGCAGAATATGAATCAGAAGCACAAAGAATCAGAATTGTAGCCGTTGCCAAAGCGGAAGCTGAGTCTAAAAAACTGCAGGGGCAGGGGATTGCCGATCAGAGAAGAGAAATTGCAAAAGGACTTGAAGAGTCTGTAAGAATGCTGAATAATGTAGAGATCAATTCACACGAAGCATCAGCACTTATCGTTGTGACACAGCATTATGATACATTACATTCCATAGGGGCAAGTAACAGAAGCAACCTGGTTCTTCTTCCCAATTCACCAACGGCAGCCAGCAGCATGCTGAATGATCTTGTGGTAGCTATGACAACTGCAAATACAGTAGGAGAGGCCAGTAAAGGTAAATATCCGGATCCTCCTCAAAAAGAAGCCGGATTTTAAAATAAGGGAAAGGTTATGAATACTGAAAAGATGAATCATTGAATAATTTTCTTTGATTGTTAAAGATAACTTCAGACTTCATTCCTCCGGCTTTCTGCATAACAAAAAAGCTTCTGAAATTTTCAGAAGCTTTTTTATTATTTTTTCGTTTTAGAAACCTGTTCTATCAATGTATATTTGATGGAAGAAGCGTCAGCCGGAGGATTGGCAATTTTTTCTGTTTTTACTTTTAAAACATATTCGTAACCCGGTTCATAGGTAAAACCTTCAATGTTACTGTAGAAATTGGTCCAGCTTTCAGAAGCACTTTCTTTTACCTGCATACACTTCATTCGCCCTGCTCCTGCAGAACAGTCTACCGTTTGTGGTCCTACGATAAGTGTTTTTTCATTGGCTGCCATTTCTTTCTTTTTTGTTTTAGAAACCTGCTTTACCAAGGTGTATTTTATGGATGATCCGTCAGCTGGCGGATTGGCAATTTTTTCTGTTTTTACTTTTAAAACATATTCATA
The DNA here is from genome assembly GCF_019970045.1 of Chryseobacterium sp. GVT01B. Classification (GTDB taxonomy): domain Bacteria; phylum Bacteroidota; class Bacteroidia; order Flavobacteriales; family Weeksellaceae; genus Chryseobacterium. Next base: position 28,658 of record NZ_JAHXYI010000010.1, on the reverse strand, counting down.
TCCGGGTTCATAGGTAAACCCTTCAATATTGCTGTAAAAATTGGTCCAGTCTCCGGAAGCGTTTTCTTTTACCTGCAGACATTTCATAGGAGCTACGCCTGTACAGTCTGCTGTTTGTGGTCCTACGATGAAAGTTGTTTCATCTCCTGCCGATGCACTTGCTGCTGTTGTACATTGCGTCATTGCGAATAATGCTAATGCGGGTGCCGCCCCTTTTAGAATTGTTGCGATACTTTTCATAAACTTGATTTTTTCCCCATACCTCGCAATTACCATGCCGAACTGGCTTTCCTGAATTTGTAGTACTTCTGCTATTGTTTTTTATTTTTTTAATCATTTAATTTGAAGTTCTTAAACACTAACCACAAAACATAATTCTTACAATAAATATGGAAAATCAAATGCAAGTTGAAAATTACAGGATTCAAAAACCTGAAATGTGGGCAGGAAATATCGGGGATGAGGAAATAAAAAACAGAATCAAAGACTCCGGATTTGCCAAAAAACAAATTGATGAAGGCCGGGATTACTGCTACTTTTTAGACAAAAAATACTATACCAGCAATACGGAAAACAGTGAATATGTCTGTATGGCTTATACGCTGAACGAGCCGGGAAATCTGGAGAGAGCTTCCGTGTCTGACGTCATTGTGGAAGAAAATGAAGTCTATCAGATTCACAGAATCAGTGTTTTGAGAGATGGGGTACTGATAGATAAAATTCCGGATACAAATATCAAAGTTCTTGACAGTGAAAACCAGAGCAGCGGAGGTGTTTTGAGCAGTAATAAAAAGATCAATATTACCATCAAAGATCTTAGGCTGTATGATGTACTGATTTTAGAAGATTCAAGGATTAAAGAATTTACAGACCGGGATTTCCTGAGAAAGGAATTCTCAAAATATGTATGGGTAAGTCCGGATAATTACTGGGCATATGGTAATTTTAAATTCACTTTTATCAATGAACGTGAACAGACAATTGCTTATAAAAAGACATTCTTCAGAGACGAGCAGGGAAATGTTCTGGAACCGGAAACAAATCATTTGAAAAAAGGAGAGAGGTTTGTAATAGAAGAGCAGAATTATATTAATCCTGTAGATTCGGGAAGAGAAATTTTCCCTTATGTGGATTTTGCTACAGAAAGCAGCTGGAAAGATCTTTCCAATTATATTGTGCCTCTTTATGATGAGGTTTTCAATAGCTCTTCATTGAAGGATTTTGCTCCGAATCTGATTGAAAAGCTGGATGCTATTACGGATCAGGATGAAAAACTTCAGTTTGCCATAGAATATGTTCAGAACCATATCTATTATATCTTCAATGCGGATGAAATGAATGGGCACAAGCCTCAGGCGCCGTCTGTAACTTATGAAAACAAGCAGGGAGACTGTAAAGCAAAATCAGTTTTATTAAAAGTGATTCTTGATTATATTGGTGTGGATGCTTCTGTTGTACTGGTGAATTTCAACACAGATTATTATATCAAGTATTACCTTCCGTCACTGTTAAGCTTCAATCATGTTGTTGTAAAAGTGAATTATAACGGTCAGGAATACTTTATAGATGCTACAATCCGTGATGAATTCGGATTGATCGAAAACAGAGGATTCATGTATTTTATGCATTATCTGGAAGTGAAAAAAGATCAGGAGCTTCAGGTAAGAAAACCTTATCGATTCCCTTATTTCTGTATTGATGAAAAAGTAGATTTTAATGTACAGGGAAATGTTGGTAGATTTACCTTGTCAACAACCTACAAAGGAAGCAGGGCCAACGCCATGAGAAGGTATTTTAAAAGCACCAACAAAAGAGAAATTATCGACAGTTGGAATAATTTCCTTTTCTATGCCCTGAATTACTCAGGTGACAGAAATGGTACAGATGTACGGAATGTATTCAAAGATGCAGCCATTGATGTGATAAGCGATGATAAAAGACTAAATGAAGTGAAGATTCAATATACTGCTATCATTGAGAATCCTTACTATGTAGATCCACAGAACAACCGTTTCCTTATGTATTTTGACAGAAATGTTATAAAGGCAAGTGCAAGGGATTTTATGCATAAAGATTTATCGTTCTGGCATAATTTCGATAGCGAAAAGTATGAGATTAATCTCTATACGGATCAGAAAATTGACACCGAAGAAAAATATACGGTTCAGGAATGCACCATTGCCAATCCGTATTTTGATTATAAAAGCCGTAAAAAAGTAAGCAGGAATGGAGCAAGTGTATACATCGAATACAATCCTCTGATTAATCTTGAGATTCCTCAAAGTGAATTTGAAAAGTTCAGAACAGACCATCATACCGTTGCAGACAGTAATTTCGGAATTGGAATTGACATCATAGAACCGGGGCTGATGAACAGACTTAAATTTAGTTTTAAGAAGAAATTTAAATAGCAACTGAGTTCAAGGTTCAAAGTTTGGAGTTTAAAGTTTCAGCGGGCGGCGAAGCCGCCCGCTGAAACTTTTTGCTTTATTCTAATTATTGTATATTCGTTTAAAATCATATAAAAAACACAAGTTTATCTATGCAGAAGATATTTTCTATTGCTTTTCTTATAACAGTTTCTTGTATTAATGCCCAGAAATTAAAGAAAGAAGACGTTACTGGGTTTTGGAAACTGAAGGAAGCCGGGTTTTATGAAAATAAAAAGAAAGTGGTAAAAGAATTTGATAACTGCCGTCTGATGAGAAATTATGCCATCAGGGAAGACGGATATGCCATTTATAATTATGTAGAAGGGAAAACAGGCGACTGCAGTCCATCTGAGCCAAGACTCTCTTTTTGGAGAATCGTAGAAAACAGAATCCAGTTTTATGTAGATGAGCAGAATATTCTTGAGGAAGTTGAAGTGACCCTGAATAAAGATAACACCATGACTTTTTCAAGTTATATTCCCAACCCAATTAAAGTAAAAGGAGATGCTCTCGCAGAAAAGGTTGTAAATACGATCCACTATGATATCCTTGAGAAAAAATACTAACGGCCAATAGTAAAACTTGATGTATGAATTATGTAACGGTAATCTATCTTCTTAATATTGTTCTCTATGCGATGTATTTCTTTGGAAGAACAGGTGGCGAGACAGATCTTTCCGGTATAGATTTTTTTGTTTCAGGAATTTTATCTTTACTTCTGATCTTTGCCGGATATCTGAATGCAAAAAAGAAAATGATTTACAGAACGGTTCTGTGGGTATTTTTTGTGAATGTGTTCTTATTCGTTTGTTCCGGTGTATTCGATCAGTTTGGAAGCGATTTCAATATTCTTTCTACAGGAAATAGTGACAGCTTTCTTTTCACACTGGCACTCATTGTTTACAATGGATATCTTTTTCCTCTAACGATTATTCTTGAGGGTTCCGGTCTGTCATTGATATTCCCGGTGATATTGTCTTTTATTCTACCCTCATTGGGATATCTTATAGGGAAGAAGCTTTACCCAAATAAATAAAATCCCACTAAAGTTTAGTCATTGCGAGCCGAAGGTGAGGCAATCTCAATAGTACTCATAAGCAGAAAGTTGGAAAACGTAAAGCCACTAAGATTCTTACAAGCATGTGCATGTAAGACGCAAGGATTTTATCTTCGATAAAATTGATATCGCATAATTTTTGCTGAAAATCTTCGATTTTCTTGCGCCTTAAAATATACGCAACACATAGACTTTTGCGCCTTTGCGTTTTCCAAAATTCATACTTTTAGATTAAAAAGGGAAAGGAAATGCTTAAGGTTATTCCTGATTCTGAGGTTTATTATCAGGCATTATGAATTTCTGCTTACCAATCAGCAGTTCAAAAAACAGTCTGAAATCTGAAATTAAAGACCATAAAGGATACTTGAAAGTGGCAGGTTTGTTTTTCTCAATCACTGCATGACTGAACCAGGCAAATCCATATCCAAAAATAGGAATATACCACAGAAACCTTTCCTTTCCGGAACTGATGACATATCCTATAACGAAAAATACGAGCAGTGTTCCGATAAAATGAAAAATCCGGGTTCCTGTTTTACTGTGTTCGGTAAGATAAAACTGATAAAATTCTCTGTAGGTTTTAATTCTTTCAGCCATGGTAGGTTAGTTTATTGATTCTATTGGACTTAAAGCAATAATTCGGCCGATTTTTTTAGAGTGTAAAAACAAAAAAGGCAAAATCGCAAATCAGTCTGTTTAAATGTTCGACTTTTTTGCCATTTTGCCTTTTCGCAGTTTGCTAATATTTTTTTTTAGCTATTCTTTAATTCTTTTCCAAGTTTACTGTTTTTGTATCCGTAGCAGAAATAAATAACCATACCGATCAGGAACCACATTCCGAACCAGAACCAGTTTTCATGGCTCATTCCCGTAAGAAGATACAGACATGAGCTTAATCCAACCAATGGAATCAATGATAAGTTCTTGATAAAAGCAACTATACATAAGATCAGGTTAATGATGATAAAGAAGAAAATAGACGCTCTGAATTCTCCTTCGCTAGGATCTGACCAGTTCATCAGATTGTCAAAAAATTCCGGCTGCCATTTGTAGAAGGCTAGTAAACCTCCAATGAAAACAACAGGGAAAATAATTTTACCATTCACATACGGAAGGTGAAACCTGCCTTTGATTTTCTCTTTCGCCGGAAGCATAAGTACTCCCGCACATACCAATACGAATGCGAAAATAGTTCCGATACTTGTAAAATCAAGGATAAATGTTTTATCTGTGAATAGGATTGGAATTCCTACTACAATTCCGGTAACGATAGTTGCGTAAGAAGGGGTTTTATATTTTGGGTGTACCTTCTGGAATCTCTGAGGCATTAGTCCGTCACGGCTCATTGCGTACCAGATTCTAGGCTGTCCCATCTGGAAAACCAATAATACTGTGGTAATGGCAACAATAGCAACGAAGGAGACAACAAGTTCCATCCAGGCTACATTAGCATTTGTTTTTTCAAATATGAATGAAAGCGGATCTCCCACGCCGTCAAACTTTTTATAATCTACCATTCCTGTAAGTACAAGCGTTAATGCAATATAAATTACGGTACATAATACAAGAGAGATGATCATCCCTTTTGGTAAGGTCTTTTGTGGATCTTTAGTTTCTTCGGAAAGTACACTTAAAGCATCAAATCCAATATAAGCGAAGAATACTCCAGATACTGCACTCATTACTCCGGCAAAGCCGTTTGGCATAAAGGAAGGAGTTCCTGTAGCTGGACTTATTGGGGTCCAGTTTTCAGTGTTTACATAGGCACAGCCTACAAGAATTACCAATATGATCACTGCCAGTTTTAAAATAACCAGAGAGTTGTTGAAGTTTTTACTTTCTTTTACTCCTACATAACAAAGCCATGTGATTAAACCATTGATTACCAATGCGGGAATGTCTACAATAAATTTTAAGCTTCCTATCAATGGAGCTGTTTTCCAGGCGTTTAAAAGTTCTTTGTTTTCTGAACCATATTGAACCGCTTTCCTTGCTTCAGTATAGCTGCAGGTCAGGTAATCAGGGATATGCATTCCGAGACGGCCTAAGAAACTTGTGAAATAATCTGACCAGGAAAATGCTACATAGATATTTCCGAAAGAATATTCCATGATCAGAGCCCAGCCGATTATCCAGGCAATCAGCTCACCAAAACTGGCGTAGGCATAAGTGTAGGCAGAACCTGCGGTAGGAATTCTGCTGGCAAATTCTGCATAGCATAAAGCAGTAAACCCACAGGCAAAACCACAAATCAAATATAAAAGGATAACACCGGGACCACCTCTGAAAACGGCCTCTCCCAAACTGCTGAAACTCCCAGCTCCGATAATAGCCGCAATACCAAAAAATACAATGTCCCATACTCCCAAGACTCTTAAAAGCCCCGTTGAAGTATCTGTATCTGAATAGATTTTTCTTCTAAAAAGTTGACTCATTCAATAACTATATTTGATTTGAAAAAAAGCAAATGTAATGATTTTTTATTTTGATGTTAACAGTTGTTAAGAACATTTAGGTAAAAATGCTCAAACAAAAGGCTTTAGTCTTTATAAACAGGTATTTCCACATAGCTGTCATTGTACCATTTTACTTCCAGAGGTTCATTAGCATCCTTTATTGTTTCATCACTTACATCTTTCCCGGAACCATAGTTGACCTGCCAGCTTTTATTTTTATTAACTCCAACCAATAATACGAGTTTGCTTCCCTTTTCTATTTTTTTGCTCATAAACAATGAGTTTTTGATCGGGATCAGCTCCTTTTTGCCGGGCTTAAGAAGCTGACGTTTGGAATTATCTTTTGAATAGCTAGCCCTTGTAAGGTGTGTAGATAATAAAAATGTCTTCCCATCCGGTGTCACCTGATATAATAAGGTATTGGGATCAAAATCTTTCTTATTAATAGAAACATTAAATACTCCGGATAAATTTCCGCTTAGTATAATATCTCTGTCCAGAGTTTCACTTTCAAAATAAACGGAATTCGTTACATAGACACTGTCCTGTTTACTTACTTTATGGTAAAGATATTTCGGATTTCTGTCTTTAAAGTCAATGGTCTGTTTGGTAAATTGCTCGCTTGTGGGTTTCTCAAAAACTGAAGAACCGTTTTTACGATCCTGAAGATAAAATTTAAAAGTAGAAGAGTGCATTTTATCAAGAGTAGGAACATGCTTCCATGTATTGCTGTTCATAATCTGGAAATTGACCTTATCCTTTAGAAGTTCCGGTTTTTTTCCATCTTTCAGAATATAATCGAACCATGAAAAAGCAAGTTCATCAATACTTATTCTGGCTATAGGATCTATGAGGGTACTCCCGGTACCATAAACATAATTGTATCCATAGCTTTGAGCTCCTGCATGATCATAAGGACCTATCACTAAATAATGGTTAGGGTTTTTATTGTATATGTGGTGCTGTTTATAATAATACAGAGCTCCGATCTGGTCAGCATCATAATAGCCAGTAGTTGTCAAAACAGGAATGTTTATTTTAGCAAAATCCTTTTTATAAGGAACCATTTTTTGCCAGTATTTATCATAACCGGGATGGTCCAGCCATCTCTGGAAAATTTTATTGGGCTTCCCGCTGATGGAATCCAGAGCTCTGAATGACCTGCCACTTTTATACCATGCTGTATTGATAGAATCCCATTTTGGATAATTGGTGAAGGTTGCTTCGTCGGTCAGCTTATTATTAGTCACATAGCGGATCCATTGCATCATATAGCTCATGAATACATTGTTTTGAGCAGGATAATCAATTCCGATTCCTACCGCAACCTGAGGTACAATTGTTTTCAAAGCCGGATGCAGTTTTTTGGCAGCTGCCCATTGGCTGAATCCTAAATAGCTTCCGCCTATCATTCCTACTTTACCATTGCTCCATGGCTGTTTGCTTACCCAGTCTATGACTTCATAAAGGTCCTGTGCTTCATCTTCAAATGGATTATTAGGGTCATTACTGCCTCTTTTTCCACGTGTATTAACTACAGCTCCTACATAATTGTAAACCGCTGCTCTTTTTCCCATCCCTGCATCTACAAGTTCTCCGGCATAAATATTATTGGTAAGAATAACGGGAAGGGGAGATGTATTTTCTTTTTTTCGTACAATAGTAATGGTAAGTGTTGTTCCGTTTTTTAAGGTCAGGTTCTTGCTTTCGATGCTGAATTTTTCCTGCTCCTTTACTTTCATCAGCTGCATTACCTGAGGCTTGATGCTGGAATAGGTCTTAAAATTCACATAATTTTTACATAAAGCCAGAGCGGAAGCATAATCTATACTGTCCTTATCTTTTTGCTTGTCAAGTGCTGCTTTCAGAGATTTTTTATATTCCTTTACATCACCATCCAGAATGGTCCCGATCTTGGCAATCAGTGGATCAGGATAACTTTCATATTTTGTAGTAAATGCCGTTTGAAGAGCACTGGAAAAAGAAGTTTTTTTATCCTTTTCCGCCAGTTTGGCCATGCTGTAGATTTCATAAGCTAGAGATTTGTTCCCTGCCATATTATGATCTGCATATTCTTTACGATAATCCGCTAAACTTGTAATAGAATTTTTATAATCTTTTGCAGCGAGCTGTAAACGAAATAGGTTGTCTAAAAATGTGACGGTAGATTTCGGTTTGTTTTTAGGAGACTGATGTTCTGTAATAACCTTTAATGCTAGTTCCTGAATTTGTTTTTCCAAAATTACAGAATCTGTTGTTGCCGTTTTCGGAAAGTAAAATTTCTGAGCCTGCATTAGGTTAACAAAAACTAATGCTACGAGTATTTTAAATTTCATTAATGATGTGTTTTTGAGCTGCTGATGAAAAAGTACCACATCAAAATATGATCCTGATCATTGAGTGCCCATTGGTTATTTTTTAGCCGACTAAATTAAGAATTTTTATCATTAAAGAATGAAATAATCTCATTGCTTTTTTTTTAGTATAAAGTCTTCCGTAACTCGTTTAAATAAAAAGTTTTAGTCTTTATAAACAGGTATTTCCACATAGCTGTCATTATACCATTTTACCTCAAGGGGTTCCCCGGAATCTTTTATCGTTTCATCACTTACATCCTTGCCTGTCCCGTAATTGATCTGCCAGTTAGGATTTTTATTAACGCCCACCAACAGCAGAAGCTTGCTCCCTTTCTCTATTTTTCTACTCATAACATAAGAATTGTTAATCGGGATTTGTTCCATTTTATTGGGTTCAAGAAGCTGTCTTACTTCATTGTTCTTTGCATAGCTGGCTCTTACAATATGAGTGGACAGTAGAGAGGATTTCCCATCTGGCTGAATCTGGTACAGATAAGTATCCGTATCAAAATCTTTTTTATTGATGGAAACATTGAAAAATCCCGAAAGATTTCCGCTGATGATCATATCCTTATCCAGTACTTCACTTTCAAAAATAATGGAAGTAGTCGTCTTTATACTGTCTTTTTTGCTGACTTTGTAGTAGGTGTCCTTCTGATCTCTGTTTTTAAAATCAACAATTTGTTTTGTGAAGCTTTGGGTTTCCGGCTTATTAAACACTGAAGCTGTGTTTTTCTTGTCCTGAAGGTAGAATTTTACAGTTGAGGTATGCATTTTATCAAGATCAGCAACATGTTTCCAGGTATTGGTGTTCATCACCTGAAAATTAATTCTGTCTTTTAAAATTTCCGGCTTTTTGTCTCCTTTCAGAATATAATCAAACCATGAAAAAGCAAGATCGTCAATGCTTATTCTGGCCACCGGATCAATAGGACTACCGTTCACATAAGTAAAGCCGAAACTTTGTGCCCCTCCATGATTGTAAGGACCAATTATCAGATAGTGTTCTGCATTTTTATTGTATTGGTGATGTTGCTTAAAATAATACAGGGCACCAATCTGATCATCATCATAATATCCGGTTGTTGTCAGAATAGGAATGTTGATTTTAGAAAAATCCTCTTTGTAAGGAACCATTTTCTGCCAGTACTCATCATATGCCGGATGATCCAGCCATCGTTGAAAGATTTTGCTGGTTTTTCCGCTTATTGTGTCCAAAGCCCTGAATGATTTTCCGCTTTTATACCATTCTGTATTAATTAAATTCCATTTTGCAAAATTACCAAAGTCTACTTCATCCGTAAGTTTATTGTTGGTGACATACTGTATCCACTGCAGCATATAGCTCATAAAAATATTATTCTGAGCAGGATAATCGATCCCGATTCCTACAGCAACCTGCGGAACGATTGTCTTTAATGCAGGATGCAGTTTTTTGACAGCTGCCCATTGGCTGAAACCTAGATAACTTCCGCCAATCATTCCTACTTTCCCGTTGCACCATGGCTGTTTGCTTATCCAGTCTATCACTTCATAGATGTCTTCTGATTCGTGCTCAAAAGGATCATTTACGTTATTACTGTTTCTTTTGCCGCGGGTATTGACAACAGCTCCTACATAATTATAAGTAGCAGCTCTTTTTCCAAAGAATTCATCAAATAGTCCTGCATAGATATTATTGGTAAGAATAACAGGAAGTGGGGAAGTATTTCCTTTTTTTCGGACAATTGTAATCGTCAGGGTATTCCCGTTTTTTATTTTAAGATCTTTGGTTTCAATAATGAATTTTTCTTTGTCTTTTGATGCCAGCAGTTGCACTACCTGAGGTTTGATGCTTGAATACGTTTTATAGCTGAGATAACTTTTACATAATGATAGAGCGGTTTTATAATCAATACTGTCTTTGTTTTTTTGTTTGTCCAGTATTTCTTTCATTTGTTTTCTGGATTCTCTTACATTGCCGTCAACCGCAAGAGGCAGTCTGGGAATCAGTTTTTTCGGAAGACTTTCATATTTTTGGTTAAATACTTTCTCAATGGCATTGGGAAAAGAGATATTGCTTTCCTTTTGTGCCAGTTTAGCCATGCTGTACAATTCAAACCCGATATATCTATAGTCTCCCATATGGTGATCGGCAAAGAGATTGCGGTTTTCCGACAGAGAAGCCAACGAATTCTTATAATCCTGAGCTACCATTTGTAAACGGAAAAGATTGTCCAGAAGGTCAACCCTGTTTTCCGGTTTATTTTTTTCGGACTGAAGTTGGGGGATCACTTGTTGTGCAAGTCCCGGCATCTGTTTTTCCAGTATAAGAGAGTCTGTTACAGCGGTCTTTGGAAAGTAAAATTTTTGTGCCTGCATCAGGTTGACAAAAATTAATGCTAAAAGTATCTTAAATTTCATGAGATCGTGTGTTTATGGTATGTTTTTAGCTGCTGTTGAAAAAGTATCAAATTAAAATATGTTTTTGATAACTTATTATTAAAATTGTTTACATTTTATCAGACGAAAGTAGTAAATTTTATCATTGAATGGTGAGAAAATTTTCATCGTTGTTAATTTGCTATTTAAGCCTAATAAATCTGTTAAAACTTGCTTAAACAATAAGTTTTTAATATTTTCGTTAACTTATTTAGACTAATTTTCTTATATCAAGAAGAATGAAATCAAAAAAAATACTTTTAGCGGCTGCGGTCATTTATTTCGGAATCTCCGATGCTCAACAGTCCCAATATTTTACCCAGAAAGAAAATTACAGGTTTAATCTAGCCGAAAATCTTTATCAGACCAAAATATACAACGCTTCTCAATACGAATATGCAAGACAATATTTCTACAATCAGAATTTGTCCCGTTCAAAAAAGGAAGCTGCGCAGTTTTTTGATAATGTGATTGGCGTGATTCTTCAGAAAAATCATGCTGAAGAAGGGTTAACAGCTTTCATGAAAGAGTATCCGAATTCAGCTTATTTTGCGCAGGCTAATCTTCCATTGGCAGATTACTACCTGGCAAAAAAAGATTTTGATAAAGCTTTGGAGACTTTGAAAAAAGTAAACCAGTATCAGCTTTCAAAAGAAGAGAATACACAGTATATTCTGAAGCTTGGATATGCAAAATTCATGATGGGTGATTCTAAAGGAGCTACCGATGCTCTGGAAGAAGCCTACAAAACAGCGGATCAGTCCCAAAAAGGAGATATCGCTTACATGTTGGGGCATTTATATTACAGCAACAGACAAAATGATAAAGCTTTCCAGTATTTTGATTCTATAAAAGATCAGGATAAGTTCTCAAAGCTGGTACGTCCTTATTATGTGCAGATGTATTACAATGATAAGAACTACGATCAGGCAATTACGGAAGGAACTGCTCTATTGAACGAAAATATTTCTGATTCTTATAAAGCTGAAGTTCATAAGATCATTGGGGAGAGTTACTTCATGAAGAATGATTATACCTCGGCCTATCCGCATTTGAAAGACTATCTGAGCGTTCAGCAGAATCCTTCTGAAAACGATTTGTATGAGATGGGATTTGTGGCAGCACAGCTGAAAAAATATGATGAAGCGGTTTCTTATTACAACCAGCTTCTGAACAGCAATTCTGCTTTAGCACAAAATGCTTACTACCAGTTGGGAAATGCTTATCTGGCAGTTGACAAAAAACAGGAAGCTCTTTCTGCATTCCGTTCTTCTTACCAGATGGATTATGATGCGAAAGTGAAGAAACTGGCTCATGAGCAGTATGCTAAATTAAGTTACGATATCGGAAACCCGTTTGAAAGCCCTTCAGCGGTTATTCAAAGTTATATCAACGAAAATCAGAATGGTGCCAATGCCACAGAAATGAGGTCACTATTGGTAAAATCATATCTGTATTCCGGAAACTATAAAGAAACTCTGAACGCGATTGACAGATTGCAGAGTTCTACTCCTGAGATCAACAAAGTAGACCAAGAGGTTTCTTATTTATTGGGGACTGAAGAGTTCAACAAAGGAAATTATGATGAAGCTGAGAAATATTTCTTAAGAAGTCTTGGTTTCAATATCAATAAAGAATTTAACAGCAGAGCTTTATATTGGCTGGCACAGGTATATTACCAGAAAGGAAATTATCCGTCTGCCATCGCCCGTTATGAAAAGCTTCTTACGGAAAACTTCCCTGAAAAGCAGCAGCTGCCATATGATTTAGGATATGCTTATTTTAAATCCAAGAAATTTGATCAGGCTGCTACTTATTTCAAACAATATCTTACCAATCCGAAGCCGGAATTTAAAAATGATGCAGAACTTCGTCTTGCAGATATTCATTATGCCAATAATGACCTGAACGAAGCGATTGCCATCTATGATAAAAACGAAGATGCAACGGATTATACTTTGTACCAGAAAGCAATGGCTTTAGGATTCAAAGGAGATACTCAGGCGAAGATTAACAACCTTAAAAATCTTTTATCAAAATATCCGGATTCTGAATATTACGATGATGCTCAATACGAAATAGGAACAGCCTATGCTGCTCAGGATGATTTTACGAACTCCAATGATTATTTCGGAAAAGTAATTAAAGGATCTGCTGATAAAGATTTAATTGCAAATGCTTCAATTTACAGAGCACAGAACTACATCGATCAGAACCAGAATGATAAAGCGTTTTCTGAACTTAAATCTCTGGGCGAGCAGTATAAAAATACAGCCTATGCTCAGAAAGTGGTGCAGGCTGCAAAACCTATCTTCACGAAAAACGGAGATGTTTCAGGATATGAAACTTTCGCAAGAAATATTGGGGTGAATGTGGATGCTGCAGAAATTGATGAGATCAATCTGTCAACAGGTAAACAGTTGTTTGCAAAGAAAGATTATAAAAACGCAATTTCTTACTACGAAAAGTATCTGACACAGAACCCAACAGGGGAAGGATTGTACCAGGCGAAGTATGAATTGGGAGAAAGTTATTATCAAACCAATAATTCAACTAAAGCTTTACTTGTTCTTCAGGAAGTTGCTGGAATTCAGAACGATTACCAGGATGATGCACAAACTCGTTTAGCTCAAATCTTTATTGCACAAGGGAATACAGCAGAAGCTAAAAAGTATCTTGAAGGCATTAAAAACTCTTCCAATATCAGCATTAAAAATTATGCAAATGTTGAATTGATGAAACTGTATGCAGAAGAAAATAATTTCTCCGAAGCTGAAAAATTAGCTAATGCAGTAATCGCCAATTCTAAAAACTCAGCAGCTGTTATTGAAACCGCGAAAGTGATCAAAGCAAGAAGTCTGATGAACTCAGGAAAAGATAAAGAGGCACAGTCTGCCTATGTTTCTCTTGAAAAATCATCCAACACTTCTGTAGCTGCGGAAGCTTTATATGCAAAAGCATTCTATCAGAACAAAGGGAAAGCATTCAAGTCTTCTAATGAGACGATCTTTAAGCTTGCCAATAACTATGCATCGGAAGAATTCTGGGGAGCAAAAGCGCTGGTGTTGATGGCGAAAAACTATATCGGCCTGAAGGATAATTACCAGGCAAGTTATACCTGTGATCAGATCATTGCAAACTATAAGGATTTCCCTGAAATTGTTGCAGAAGCAAAAGAAGTTAAAAAACAGATTAAGAAATAGTACATGAAGGGTTTTAAAATTGCTATCTATTCTTTCTTAGTTTCGGCTTCACTCTGGAGCTGCATTCCAGCGTACACTGCATATCCTAAAGAGTATAACCGCGCAAAAGCTGATTTTCCTAAGCAAAAGGCTTTTGTAGTGAATAAAGAACTTAAGAAGGAATTTGAGATTTTAAAACATTCTGATATTTATGAAATCGTGGAAGACAGTACCCATGCAGCAAAAATCAGACTGCATCCGATGCTGACCCGTACACCTCCTTGTGGAAACCCGATGATAGGAAGTATGCTTACAGTGGGGTTATTGCCTTCAGGATTTCCGTATGATATTTCTTACAGTTATGATGTAGCGGAGAACAGTACAACGAAAAATTATCAATACAAATTACAAGTTTATCAAAGCCTTTGGCTGTTTAATATATTCAGACTAGGGAGAACTTTTTCAAAACAGTCAGGGAAAGCTTTATTAGGCAATTATATTGCTTCCAATAAATAAAACCCGGTATATATTTTTTTCAAATAAAGAAAATATGAACAAGAAAATTCAAATATTATCCATATTATTTTTAGGAATTTCGTCAGTGGCGTTTTCCCAGATCAAGGAGGAAAAACTGGTTCTTAACAAAAAGAGAGAGCCGGAGGTGAAGAAGATCGAGAAGAAGAAGACTTCTGTGGAAACCATTAAAAACTATCCGCCGGAAGAGAAATCGCAGACGCCTGTGAAATATACCATCACGGATGTTCCGGCAGTTTCTGATTTCAAAACTTCAACGATTCAGGGGGAAGATGTTGCTCCGAAATTTGACGGAACGGCTCAGAATAATTACTTCCAGATCGGAATGGGTAATTATGGTAAAGTCTTAGTAGATGGAAACATATCCAAGACCCTTGAAAATAAATTTGAAGTAGGAGCGGATGTTCACGTACTTTCTACCAATGGTCTTAAAAAAGAGTACGACTGGAAATCCGGGCAGACTTCAGCTAATATTGGTGCTTTCCTGAACTCTTACGGAGAAAAGGGAAAATTCAATATCAACGCTGAATATGGCTTGGATAACTATAATTATTACGGGATCTATGCGATGCAGCCGACTGGTGAGCTTGATCTGAAACAAAAGGTTAATCAGTTTAAAGTAAATGGATACTATGATTTTTATTCCAATGAAATCTTAAATGATGTAAGAGTGAAATCTTCATTCCTGAAAGATCATTTTGATGCTTCGGAAAACCAGGTTTCAATCCTTGCAAACTTCTCTAAACATGCGGTTGAATTAGGGAAATCAGGAATCAATCTGAATGCTGATCTGGGTGTAGGATTGGATGCTGTGAAGACAGATTTTGCCATCAGAGATAAAAACTCTTCCAATTTCTTCAATACCAGCCTGACTCCGAAAGTGACATTCAGAAAAGGAGATTCTTATCTGACATTGGGTTCTTCATTCTCTTTCCTGAATGCTAAAAACTCTAATGATCAGCTGGAACAGCAGAAAAATAACAAAACCTACTGGTTCCCGCAGGCAGAATTTCAGTTTGCTGCAGCCAAAGAATTCAAATTCTATGGTGGGGTAGACGGCGGTCTGAAACTGAATACGTACGGAGATATGTTGCAGACGAATCCATTCATCCTTTCTGACCAGTTTTTAAAGCCTACAGAGACGAAATATCATTTTTATGTAGGATTGAGAGGAGATATTGACGAAACGCTGAAATACGACTTCTCTGCAGGTTACGGAAAGATGAGAGATATTATGTTCTTTAAGGCTAATGGTCTTTTTGATAATACCTCTGTTAGCCGCTCTGCCTACAATTTTGCCAATACATTCTCAGCAGTATATGACGATGGAAATGTAAGCGATATCAAAGGTAGCGTACAGTATTTCCCGTTAGCAAACCTGATTTTAGATGCAGAATTAAGGTTCACCAAGTATGATCTTAAGACTTATGACAATATTTATAACGTTCCATTGTTCAATGCGAGCATCGGGGCAAAATATACAATGCTTGACAAAAAGCTATTGTTAGGATTTAAAGGAATCTTCGCAAGTGACAGAACAACAAACTCTTATGCTATCGAAGGAGTAGGAGCTCCGAATGTCATCTTCCAGTCTACAGAGAATACAAACGATAAAGTTGGTGGTTATGCTGATTTAAATCTTTCTGCAGAGTATAAAATTCACAAAAATTTCAGTATTTTCGCACTCGGAAATAATCTTCTGAGCTCAAAGTATCAGACGTACAAAGGATATAAAGTCCTGGGTGCACAGATTCTGGGAGGAGTGAAAATTACTTTCTAGTATAAATAATGAGTAATTAATAATAAACTATATTTGTTGCTTATTATTAATTACTCATCAAAATGGCTTCGTAGTTCAACTGGATAGAATATCGGATTTCGGCTCCGAGGGTTGGGGGTTCGAACCCCTCCGAAGTCACAAGGCTTAAACCAATCTCACAGAGGGTTTAAGCCTTTTTTATTTGTTAATCAGTAACAAAAACAGTAACACAACTAATACATATGAAAAAAAATTTCACAGGAACTCCAGAACTTTCTTCATCTAGTTCCCAAACTTCTTAACATGCACCCTTTTCTCTGAAACCTTGATGACAAACGGTTCAAGATGTATTATTTTTCCTGCCTGAACGGTAAATTCCTGGTTTGTTTTCTCAGAATAGGTGTTGGCAGGTAATGAACTTTCTACAAGCTCAATTCTGTAATTTCCAGATCCAATAAAAGACCCGATTTCGCCATTATCATCGGTAACTACATGCTGTAAAAACTTATCCTTATCATAGATGTTGAAAATAATTCCTGCTGTTTTAGGATCAAATTCCAATGCTTTTTTGGGATCAAACTCATACGTGATTTTTCCCAGCATGGTCCCGTTTTGGTGCAGTGGGACCTGAAGAGAATAACTGCTTTTTTTTACTTCAAACTCCAGTTCATTATAATACCATCCCTGCTGGATCACCTGCTTGAGCATATAATTACCATACGGAATTGCTTTGTACACAATTTTACCACTCTGATTGGTTTTGAAAGAGACATTATTGATCATAATAATATAATTTTCAGCACTTTGGTCGCCATCATCATATACATTATTATTGTTGTTATCATAAAATACAAATGCCGTTATTTCTCCCTTTTTACTGGCAATAAGTCTGTTAGGCTGCAGGTTCAGAGTGACGCCTGCTTCAACAGTGAAAAAATTGTTGCTGAAATTGTTGGAAGAATAATTGAACCAGGAAGAATTCAGGAATACTCCATATCTTTCTTTTGTATATTTCAGGTTGACAAATCCTGAAGGAGACTTCCCATATAAAACATCATCCGTATACGATAATCCCGAAGTAATATTGAGCTTTTCGTTTAACAGGTTTTTATTAACAAAGGCGGATACTGAAAATTTCTTATACAGGACGTTTCCATTGAAATTTCTTGATGAAGCAAATTCAGAGAGATAATAGCTTCCATGCTGATATATTCCGTTGATGTTGAACCATTTATAGCCGTAATTTCCGGTGATCTTCATCTGGTATTCTGCATTGTGGCCATCCGGATAATTAACTGCTCCTGCTTCCACAGCAAGTAATGTAGAATGTTTTCTGTTACTACTGATCCATGTTGTATTCTGGCTGATCCTAAAGGCTTTCAGCGTTTGTAATTCCTGATTTCCTGAAGTATCAAAAAAGTTGTTGTAGCTGTTAGAGCTTTCTTCCTGATATTGTGTACCCACAGCAAATCCGAAATTTTTCCTTTTCGCGAAGTTGATTCCAATATCTCCTCTTATCGTATTGGATCTAAAATCATTGATATAAGAGTAAAATTTTGGTGAAAAGTTAGAGACCATCACATTCGCATACAAATAATGGTTTTCAAAAATGGGGGTTGAGAAATTCTGCTGTATTTGCAGCATTCCTCTTCTGTTTCCGGGATAATAGTCACTGCTGTAGAAGTAGTTCCCATTCAGATTGACTTTTTTGATGGTTCCTGAATACTGTGTTTCCAAAGCCAGGGAAGGCTTGGTAAGATGTGTATTTTCATAATAACTCAGACCGCTGTATACTTTGGAATTCACTTTCCAATCCTTATTGAAAGAATACTGAATATCCGTACCGAATACATGATGATTCGCTTTTTCATAAGGATCATTTTTAAAAATATAGGTTGCTGAGAAATTTTTTGAGGTATTTTGAGCGCCCATTATACCCCTGGCATAAAACCCGTATCCGTATTTCAAAAAAGAATTCCTTTCAATAAGGCTGAAACTCTGATCTACAAAACCTACTTCTATTTTCTTGTCTTTATCCGGAGAAGTGTATGCATATTCTGCACCTCTTCCAAATAATGAAACTTCCATAATTTTACTGATATTCCCTAAGGTAAATTCATTTTGTTCCCTATGATAAGACACATAAGTATTGCTCACAACAGGATCACTTTGATTGTTCAGCGTATAAATATTACCACGGATAAACATATAACCCGAAGGAAGATTAAAGCCGCCTGATCCTATCAGCTGATACATATCTGTGTTGTTGCCGACCCGTCTGTAACTGGCAGTAATGGTATTTTTACTGTAATTTGAAAACAGATCGAACTCCATATCCTGATAACGCTGGGTAGAAGAAACATTTTGTACCGATATAGAAGTATTACCGAAAATTTCCTTGTCCGGTTCTCTGAAACCTGCAATATTAACCGTAAACTGAGAGCTCTTAAGCAGATTTCCGGAAGGCAGGAAGCGAAAAACAAATACAGAATCTTTCTGCACATCGATAGTTCCCTTTTTTTCGATAAAAAGGTTCTTTTGAGTAGCTTCCGGAATTTTAAATACAATGGTAACATGCTGCCTTTTGTTTCCTAAATTAGAAACCCTTGCCCGGACTTCCAGGGAATCTTTAGAGGTTCCCATGTAGATAACAGGATTTTCAGCTGTTATCTTCATATTGTTATTTTCCGTTACCACATAGGAGAGACTCTTTTTTACAACCTGTTGATTTTTTTCATCGGTAATGGTAAATACGAGATCTGCTTTACCGGAAATGATAGTGTTGCTGGTCAGTATTTTGATGGGAATAAACAGATTCTGGCCGGGATTCAGTTCGATCTCAGCATTATTGTCAGAAATTGTTCTGAAACCTTTGGGGGGCTTAACTTCAACTTTGCCTTTAAAATGTTTGTTTTCATTGTTTTTCAGAACAAGCAGAATCTCTACAATATTAGGATTAGCCCGATTGGGCTCATTACGGATCTCCATACTTATAGCTGTACCAGTTTGAGCCGAAATCCAAACGGAAAACGGGATCAGAATAAAAAACATTATTTTCCTGAACAGCCTGTTATGAAGCATTATAAATTATTGAGGCGTAATCTCGAATTGAAGGGTTGTTGTATAATCTTCTGCTTTGGCATTGATAAATCTTTCATCATTAGGTTTGGTAGAATACTTCATGTCATAATAAACATCAGCATTCTGTGTAGAACTACCGGCAGCGACAAGCTGTGGCACTGTACTTAGCAAAACAGTATACGCCGTTCCCATATTGCCTGAAATAGGAATCAGATTAAGCTGTACAGCATCAAGAGGCAGAAAGTTGCCGGAAGAAGAACTGAACTGAGTCTGAAGGGATTTTAATTTGATCTGATACTTCGTATTGCTTTTTACAATAAGTGCATTAGAATAACTTACACTGGCTCCATTTGCGTAATCCTGCATGTTTTTAAATTCCAGGTTACCGTTCATGGCTGCAGCTCCAAACTTCATAGACATCTCCGGAATATCCGTAGGAGTTCCCGAAAGCGTACCGATCTGAAACTGGAAATTATGATCTACAGTACCGATAATATTGTTGTACTGATCATAGGCTGTAAACTGTAATGGCGCTGTAAAAGTAATCCAGGCTGGATAGGCTCCAAGATAGGTTCCTCCAGCCAGATTCATGCTGTATTTAATCTGAAGGCTATAATAACCATTCGGTTGTGCTGGCTGATTATATAATGCAGCATTTGACTGAGGAATTAAGAAAACCTCCTGACTTTCTTTCAAAATCACATTAAGCGGCATCCCGATTTGTGGAATAGACGGAACCGGGTTAGGATAGGCCTTTCCTGATGATGAAACCGGCTGAAAGGAAATTTTATTCGCAGGTAAAATATAATTTCCCTGATTGGACACAATAGGCTGCTTCAATCTTACCGAAACTCTCCAATAAGGCATGTTGATATTCCCGTTACCCGCTAAAGTAAGCGTGTATGCATCCGGATTTGTATTGCCGTTATAAGAATTAATCTGCAAATAACTGTTTACCCATGAGCTGTATGAAATTTGTGAAAAGCAGCTTACGGAGATCAATAGCAGGATAAGACACAGTTTTTTATTCATGTGTAAAATTCAGTTCTGCTAACTCCAGATTATTATTGTCCCCATAATCAATCATTACTGATGCAGTATATTTTCCTTTTAACAGTGTTGCAGGAAGAGGGATGTTCAATTCTCTCTTGTTTCCAGGCATGGTATAGAAAATAATCTGATCAAGCGATACTTTATTGCCGTTTTCTGTATTCACAAGTTCCGTTTGTATTTTTCCATCGATCCATATATTACCCTGATTTTCAAATAAGATGGTAAGATCTTTTTTGGATGGAGCCAGAGTAAGATTATGAATCTCAATTTTTTTACTGGCTTTGGCAGTTAACTTATGAAAGAGTTTAATTCCTGAACGGATACTTACTTTTATATTGGCCCCTTTGTTATCTACATCATTCACAGGATTCATCTGACTCACATACAATACACCGGTATGAGCTAACATCTGATCTGATAATGTAGCGGGAGGAGTGATAGTGACATCAATATCTTTTCGTTCCCCCGGAGCTAATGTAAAATAGGTATCTTCATTTTTTATTGATATCCAGCTTGCGCAGGATGTCGGCAGCGTATTGGCAGGAGACATTTTGTTTTCTCCTGTTTCATTATATTCCCAGTCGCCTAAACTGACAGCCATGTCCAGAGAATTTTTTGCACTTACATTGGTTACAGTTACCTTCTGGGTAGTGCTTTTTCCTGCATCGGATTCAAAATAAAGTCTGGGTGGAGATACAGATACACCTGTCTGAGCATTGATTTGAGAACAGAAAAGGAGTAAAGAGAATAAAATGAAGATATAAGATCGGTTCATTATTATACTTTGCTGTTAAAGTACAGATAAAGTGCTACAATTTGTAACACTTTATCTGCAGTAGTTTATATAATATTTAAATACCTATTGAGAAATAATAGTATACGTTAACTCTGTTGTATAAACGGTAGGATCCTGACCTGCAATATAATTGTCAAGGTAAGCATTAGCTCCTGCTCCTTTATATTCAATATTAATTTTTTTGTCTACACCACCGTTTGCAGAGGTTACTAATATTGCATCGTTAGCAGAAAGTTGTACATTCTGTGCATACTGAGCTCCGTTAAGAACTTCAGTTCCTGCACTGGCCTTAATTTGAATGGTATTAGCCTGGATATTTTTTGCCCCACTTTGCAATGCTCCATTGGCACCTTTTACTTTTACCTGGAAACCTCCTGTGCTATAGATGCTTAAATGGTCAGCATTCACAGAGGATACTCCGTTGGCATAGTCATCTTTAGTTTTATAGTCTAAGTTGACAACCTTTTGAGCAGGATTAACGATAAGAGTTTGGATAGGTTTTAATCTAACATTTAGAGTTACATTTTGCTGAGCCTGTAAAGCAACAAAACCAAATAGCGACATTGAGGCTACAATATATTTCTTCATAAAATAACGGGAGTTTTAATAGTATATTACTTCTTGTTTTTTTTCAGGTGCAAATTTAGAAAGAGGGACAGGTACTTATTTTGTGAAAAAGTACTAAAGATTTGTAAATTTGGTTTTGGAAATAATCTTGCTGAAAAATAGTATTTTATGAAGGAAAATAAACTTTTAAGTTAATTAAAAATTAGAAATATTGTTAATATTGTTAAATCAATGTTATATTATTATCAATTTACCAAAAACAAAAGGCTGGAAATTTAAAAAAATAATATAAAATGCATAGTAAATAAGCTTCAGACCAGCTTATTGAGAGATTAAAGTTAACATCATAAAAGTAGACTTATCTTTAAACTGTTTTATAATTTTATCTATTTTTTGATTTATCATGAATTTTTTTTCGATTACTCCATCATGACTTTTAATAAGATTATACTCGTCCTTATCATCCTGTTGAATTCCTAACTGAAAGCCTGATGGACTTGAAATGATAACAGAGTTTATTTCCGGCTGGATACTTTCATCTGTATCATCAGCCATTTCGCTGTCACCTCCAACCGCCAGCATTTGGGTAGGATAAAGTCTTACATTCACCTGAACATCATCTGTCTGCGCATAGATACTCATGGAAACGAAAAGAAAAATTACTGAAAAAATATATCTTTTTAACATATATTAATTTTTCACTGATCTGTTATTTATCCAAAAATACAATATTATTTTTACATTATTTCATTTCTGAGGGATTTTTTCCTGTATGTTTTTTAATAAAATTACTAAAATTTCCTTCATCACTGAATCCCAGCTCATAAGCAATTTCAGAAATATTGTTGCCTGAGAAACTAAGGGATTTTTTGCATTCGTTAATCAGTTTTTCAATGATAATATGCTTGGCCGTTTTTCCCAAAACATACTCGGTCATCTCAGTTAATTTTCTGGGCGTGATATTCAGTTCATTGGCATAGTGGGAAACCTTTTTAGCCTTTTTATAGTCTCTCTGCAAAAGGACCTTAAATCGATTGACGTAGTGGAGGTAATCAAATTTGATGTCTTTTTTCAGTGTTTCGGCCGGGATGTGTAAAAATGCATCCAGAATCAATCTCTCAATAGCGTTATGGGCAGCAGAAACGTACAGGCTTTCATCCTTATGCTGAAAGTTGTGCATTCTTCCCATAAAAACAATGTTCATTTCCTTAATGTTTTCAAAAGGTGCTATAAAAACATCAGAATCATAATTAAAAAAAAGCCTTGAATTGATGAACATGCTGTCTTTTCCGGATCTTTCATAAAAACTTGATGAAAATGCAATGATATAAACCTCTCCCCGTTTGGTTTCCCCAAATACAATTTGTTTTTGCGGGCCTACAAATGCGATATGACCGCCTTTTATGGGATGTGGAATATTTTCAACTTCCAAAGTAATATCTTCTATAATGATGTAGATACAGAAATACTCAAGGGTATTAAAACTTCTTTTATTATTATTTCTCTGTATGATATTATTTAATGTGTTGATGCTGAATCCTAAATTCTTCAATTGGTCTGTGATAACGTACATATTAATAAGCTTCAATAAAATGATAAAGTTGTCCTATAGTGGCGGATTATACAGCTAAAATGAGCCTAAAGATCAAACTATATGATATAATTAGGATATTTAGGTACTTATTTTGAAGCCTGATTTGACTAATATAAATGTATATAAAAATAACTATGTTTTTGTCATTAATTTTACGTTATTATACTGTTTTATTTTCTTTCATAATCCTTATATGAAAGTTATCTTATAATTTTCATTACATTTATTACTCTCTAATCGTAACAGCGCTGAATGCGTAATTCTATTGATTATCATTTTTTATCTTTTCTGCCAATGAGTAAATCCTGCAAAATCATTGATTTGCAGGATTAGGATTTATAAAAATAAGCCAAAAGGTTGTGGCAAATTGTTTTTCCCTTTATTTCTAAATAGGCTGGGGAATCTCAAGATCATCACAGTTGATTACTTTTGGGATGCATCTTTTTACTTTTTCACACCATTGATGAGTGTATATGCAAACTGACGGAAATGGGCCGCCAATTGGTCCTGCCCCTGTTACGGTTTTCAATTCGTTTCTTGAAAGTTTTTTAAGATTTTTCATAATACAAAATGTTTTTATTTTCCTACTCTTTTAGGGAAAGCTTTTCGGATACCGCTTATTTACCATTCAAAAATGGGGTATCAGACAATTAAAACAAAGCATGATTTAATAAGTGGTGGTACTTTTTATATAAGTGAAGCAGTTTAAAGGCTTACTGTATAGATGGCATAGAAAATCTGATACTCCGACAGCTGAAATATTACACAAAAGTGCCATAGGCAAGGATCTGATTTACATGTAATTTTACCATAAAATCAATCAATATCTCTGGAACTTCAGGTTTACCTTCAATCTTAAAATATAAAATCATGAAAACAACTTTACTCGTAATTGTATTGACCGCTGTTTTTTCAGGCAGTCTTTTTGGGCAAAGAAATTTTGAAATAGTTATTGAAAGAAAGCTATCATCAGCGGCCTGTACCTTAGGGTATCTCATTGCAGATAAAAAAGTCATCTGCCATACGTTGGAGCTGCCATGGGAAAATAATACAAAAAACATCAGTTGTATTCCTCCCGGATCTTATAACGGTATTTTGAGATATGATAAAAATGACGGATGGAGAATACAGCTTGAAAATGTACCGGACAGAGATGGAGTACAAATTCATATGGGAAACTATACAAAGCAGATCAAAGGATGTATTTTGGTGGGGATGGAAACAGATATTGAAAATTGTAATGTAAGGAACAGTAAACTGGCGTACAGTAAATTGAAAGACGCATTTTACGGGACTTCAAATCCTAACAGTACTCCTGATAAAAACATTATAGTAACCTTTAAATAGACTAATCATGAAAAACTTTTATGTAACCATTGTATTGCTGCTTGCCAATACCGGAGTTATCTGGTCGCAAGTGACGCCAAATTCTAACAAATTTTCAGTCGAGAATTATGTAGCCATAGATAGTAAAGGGAAATATACACTTTACAATACCCACGGCTTTTATGAAAATGTTGCTAAGGGTAATGTTGCCAGGGTGTTTATATTGCCTATTCTTAAGTTTGACATCAATAATATTAAATATATAGATAGTAAAGGAAATGAAACCTATAAGAGCTCAGATCAAATCCGGACATTGATTATTCCGGTAACACAGGAGCTGGCATTACCCAATGAAAGCCAGAAAGCATCAATTTGTGCTGCAATAAAAAGCACGACAATAGCAGCATTTTATCCTCCGATTCTAAAAAATACAAATGGTCAGCCCGTTTTAACGCCTTACCTGGTTACCAATGCTGCATTAACCAACCATTTCTTTTCCCTTGCCCAACAGTATGAAACTACGATGCTGGCTCCTCAGGAACAGTTGATTAAAAATTATAATACAGAGTTCCAAAGTCAGATCATTTCACCTACCGAGGTAGAATTCATTGTAGAAGCAGGAGGGGAGACAGTTTACAGCAAACGAATTCCAGGAACACTGGTTGGAAATAAAAGCTTTAAAAATATAAGTATTGAAAATCCTACGGAATATGTTAAAAATCTGCTGGCCAACGGAAATGGTGAGATATCGGTCAGCTATAAATTTAAAAATTCTAAAAACAGTTATATTAATGCACATATAGACGGCAGTACTATTGTTAATCAATTTTTGAGTGATGCTCAAAAGAGCAGTGTCAGTCAGAAATCAAGCGGGTGGGCATTTCTTGGGTTGGGAAGCAGCCGGAAATCAATGAAGTCCTCATTCAATCAGCAGATTGAGAATCAGTATACTGCTGAAAAAATTAATAATACAAGAATCGAAATGTATGATGCAGATGACGATATGATTTATCAGTTTGAAGAAAAATTCTTTCCTGATATCTCTCAGGAGGAAGCCCTTAAAAATCACCTGCAGGCAGCCGAAAAAGCAAAAGCAGAAGGAAATGATAAATTGCAGAATTTACATTTACAGTTTGCAGAATCATTACAAAAAAATGATCCTAATCTAACTCCTAATATTGAGGCTGCTGTAGCGGCTCTTGGTAGAAAAGATTATATCGGATTTATAGCCAATGGAGTAAGATGGGGGAATAATGGAGCGAAAGGTAACACTTCCTTTAAAAAGGTGCTGAACAGTACTGAAATGACGAAGATGGTGGAAGATTACAGCCATACGAAAACAATATCAGTACAGCATGCGGTTACTCAACCTGTCATTGCCAAGGAAGATGTGAAGTTTAGAGCTTCTGTAGGAGTGATAGATGTTATTCCATGGGATGTGCAGCTCTATGTTTTTAATGGATATAATACTGTTCTTCAGAATGTAAAAGGAGTATTAATAGGCCCAACGACTGTAGGCGGAGCTTTACATCTCAATAATATCCTGGCTGGTACTCTGGTTAAAAAAGTAGGTGCTTATTCCGTATATGATGCTCAGACTTTTACAGATGCTTTAAAAAACTATGAGCCTGGGGAAAGAACTGATTTAACTTTAGTCGTGCCTAATGCAATGAATCCCAATGTCTATCAGGAAAAAACCGTGCAATTTACGCTGGGATCTCTTCCGGTTATTGATTAAAATTTACGATGAATATCCAATGAGAATAGTAAAAGGCTCCTGTAGATTTTTTCAACAGGAGTTCTTTTTATGGAGTATACCCATTGAAGTTTTGCTTTTCCCAATGGTATTACTAAAAATACATCTTTGTAGATGCTTGAATTCTCCACCCGTCGGCATTTTCATTTCTGAAATTTTGCTTTTTTCCATAATTACCCTCTATTCCAAATCTGACCTTTTTGTAGGGATGATAAATAATATTGCATGAAATATTTTGGAATCTTCTCGTCATATCTTTTGGGATAAAATCATAAAAACCAATATTAGAGTAGCTGAAAAAAAATACGGAACTCCATTTAGATGCCCACCAATGTTCATAAGCACCAATGATGTTAAACAGTTGTAAGGTTTCTAATAAATTTTTGTTATAAAGATTAGGAACTGCATCATAACTCTCTTCTCTCAGATTCGTATTGTAAGTTGAAAATCCTTTCCCGAATGAGCTTTGAAGGCTAAATGTATTTTTTGTGTCTAATCGTATTTTGCCAGAAATCATTCCACCCCAGCCTATAATAGTATTGGTCTTATAATCCTCTTTAGAGGTATATTTCATATCATAACTTATAGGGGATAAAACAATCCCAGCCTTGATATAGTTCTTTTCATTTCCATAGCGATATAACGTTGAAAATGCTGGGATTATAGCCCTTTTTTGCCAGTTTAATGAGTCGGTCGGTAGTCTTATGCTTGGAGTATTAGGGTCCTCCAGAGAGAAAGAAAGGCTGCCTTTTGTGGAAATTGGGGTAGTATAACGTAATTGTATTCTTCTTGTCAGAAATAATCCATCAGGAGGTACAAAGTCAAAAATCATGGGAAGAATTTCTATGTCAGAAAAATTGCTCCATGTTTGCCCTGCAAGCCATTTGTTCCATTGTAAATACCCATGTCTGAATCTTGGAGCTGTTGTGCCGTTTGGTCCGGAAAAATCAATTTCTGCGTAAACAGATAAAGTCTTGTTATCATTTGTATTTTTTTGTTTGAAACCTATTCCAAGTGTGGTTTGTTTTACACTGAAATTACTATTTATGGCATTCTTTTGTGGTATTTCTATCGAATAAGAAGAAAAACCATCTTTCGATTTCATATTCTGGAAGCTTACCATATAATCAGCCTGAACAAATCCTTTTATATAAAGTTCCCGGTCACTCTGATCATCAGATTTAATGGTAGCAAGGGTAATCTGTGCCGGAATTTTACCACAAAATATTATGGTAAAGATTATAATTTTTATAATCTCTACAGAAGTTTTTTTCATCATGTAATGTGTTGTTAAAATTTAAAGTCAACCATATCTGATCAATATTTTGATTGTGTTTTTTATTTATATAAAGTTTTCAGGTATCTGTTTTTAGCGTTTTGGGAACTCCCTATATAAATATTGACAGGTTAGGAAACTTTAATGAAAGTCATCTTTAAAAAAGCTTCTGCAAATGTATTGCATTGTGTTTTTTTTAATAGCATAGTGGGAATGTTGAAATGTGTCAGAAGTTGCACATTTGGATGATTACAAATGTCAATACTTGTCAATAACTGTCAATTGGAGATTTGGTATGAATAAGATAGAATAGCATTCATATATTTAAAAAAAATTATTGGAAAATAAGATTGTCAACCGAGTGTTAGAATTAAACTATATATATGAAAAGACAGAATAAACTTTTTATAGCAATTATCATTGCCCTTCTTGTTGGAGTAGGAATTGGAGGTATTGTACACGTGAAATATCCTGAGAATGCAGAACCTTTTGCTAAAAACATAAAACTGCTGGGAACGGTTTTCATCAGATTGGTACAGATGATTATTGCTCCTTTGGTGTTTACGACTTTGGTGGTGGGTATTGCCAAAATGAGTGATATTAAAATGATCGGAAGGGTAGGAACAAAAGCGATGCTTTGGTTTATTTCCGCATCTCTGATTTCCCTTTTTATCGGGTTGATCCTCGTTAATTGGCTGGAGCCGGGACATGTCACAAAACTACCGATTCAGGACGTATCTTCTGCTGATGAGCTTCTTAAAAGCAGTAAAAGTTTCTCCATGGAAGACTTTGTAAAGCATATGATTCCTAAAAGTTTATTTGAAGCCTTTGCAACCAATGAAGTATTGCAGATCGTGATATTTGCAGTGATGTTTGGAGTTGCCCTTGCCAATTTAGGTGAAGAGTATTCTAAGCCTGTGGTGAAGCTTTTTGATATCATCGCTCACGCAATCCTTAAAATGGTTGGGTACATCATGTGGTTTGCTCCGCTGGGAGTATTGGGATCTATTG